>NZ_JOEA01000001.1 GCF_000719115.1 Lentzea albidocapillata
ATGGTACTGCACTGGTTACGGTGTGGGAGAGTAGGTCGCCGCCGAACTTAATTTGCCCTGCGGGTTGAGCGCCACAAGCGCTCCCCGCAGGGCTTTTTTGCGTACAGAACAACTTGCTTGATCAGCCTGGGATGCTGGCCCCGTGAAGTGGTTCGGACTGCTGGGACTCGCCGCCGTCGCCACCCTCGTGGCCGTCACCCACCGGGACATCGGGACGGTCCTGGCCATCTGGTTCTCCGGCAAGCAGACGTCGGGCGCGACACTGTGGGGCCTGTCCATGGTGTGGTGGGGCCGCGCCGGCAAGCTTCTGCAGTTCATGGCGGGCTGCGTGGTGATCCTCGACCTGGTCGGGCCGGACCGGCTGCGTGCGATCGGCGCACGGGCCACCGCCGAGGTCAGCGACTTCCGGGCCTGGCGCTCGCGGATGCACGAGGCCGGCCAGCTTCTGGAACTACAAAGAGCCATCTCGGAATGGCTCATCACCAGGATTGGGTCCATCAACAAGGTCAACGGGGACACCCGCCGGTGGCAGCTGGTGCGCCACGGCAGCCGGTACTTGCCGGACCAGCCGTGGTTCACCGGACCCATGATCGAGGACCCTGCGGAACACGGTGCTGAGCGACCTGCCGCGAGCGCACGCCTGCGCCGACGCCCACGCGGAGGAGCCGTGCGCGAAGCAGGTCGGCTACGTGTTCGACCGGGTCAAGGAGTTCGTGCGCGACGGCCTGCCGCCTCGTGAGCGGGAGCTCGTCGACCAGCGCGAGGCCGTGTTCCGTGTGGAGAACCACGGCTGCACGGCCATCAGCTGCGCTGGCTCGGGTTCCTCCTGTTCGTCACCGGCTTCGGGCTGGACCTGCTGAGCAGCTAGGGGGCTCGTCATGCATCGTTGGTCGGGTAGTGGGTCCGGTCAACGTTCAGAACAACTTGCCGGCCAGCCTCGCAACCGCTTGCGCATCGCAGTCGAGCAGCAGCTCGCGCAGATTCGCATCGGCCTCGCGATCGGAATAGGCGAACCCGAGCTTGGCGATCGTTGCGCCCCACTGGACGCCGCGTCTGCCAGGTCCTGCCATCCACCTCGCAGGCGGTGCAGGTAGGCCGGCCACCGGACCGCGATCTCAGCGACGGCGACCAGATGACCTGCCTGCGTGACGTCCACGGTGCTGAGAACGCGCAGATAGAACTGCCACACGTTCAGCAGCCGCTTCTCCTCGCGCACCGAGTGTTCGGGCTGAGCGCTCAGACGGCGACGCAGGTGGTCGCGCACCTCGGTGTGCCGCTCGATGGCGACGATCTCCTGCTCGATCTCGGGCAGCGAAGGGAGGCCGCCGAGGGTGCCGCCGCTACTGTGCTCGGGTTGGGTCAATGTCCGCTCGTCCCTGCGCACCGGCCCGAGCTGGGAGAGCAGGACCTGGCCGATGTCGTCCGCGGTCGTGCGAGGCAGGCGCACCGGGAGCTGGACGAGCTTGCGCAGGAACGTCCAGCCAGGACTCGGGTCGTCCGGGTGCGTCACGATCTTCGCGTCGGCGAGCTCCTTGTAGGCGTGGTCCACGTGCGATGCGACGACGGTGGTGTCGAGGCCGAGCACGAACCTCGTGGCGGGGAAGTCGTCCGACAGGAACACGTTGATCGCCTCGAACACCTGCGCAGTCGTGCGGGGCGTGCACCGGTCCAGGTCGTCGATCAGCAGGATCGGCTGGTAGCCATGCACGTTGAGGTCCTCCAGCAACGCCTGGACGTCGTGCTGCACCAGGTACAGATAGCCGGCACGCGCGTTGTAGTAAGGGTCGCGGATCAACGGATCCGTTGTGGTACCTGCGAAAGCATTGCTAACGACCGGTCCGGCGAACAGTTCACCCGGCAGGAACGCCGACGCACGCCCGAACAGGTACCTCAGGCCCGTGTGCAGCAAACCGGCCGAGGCCAGGCCGACGGTCACCCACCACGCCCAGCCGAGCTTCAGGTTGGTCAACGCGTTCAGCACCGACAGCCCGAAAGCCAGCCCCGCCAACGACAGCAGTGGTGAGAAGATCCGCTTCCACAGCTGGCGCTGGAGGTGCCGACGGTCGACGCGTTCGGCGTTGCGGGTGAACCAGTACCGCTCGCGTGCGTTCTGATGCGGCATGATCGCCGTTTCCGCCGCTTCGGTCACTGCCTTCGCGAGCCCCGCCCACACCTGTTCACTCGACTGGTGCCGCCAGGGGTTGAAAGACACGACCAACGGCCTCGGCTTCGGCTTCGTCGCCACCGGCTGCCGATGCCACCACCGCCACAACCTGCGATCTGCGCCGGCCACCGTCAGTCGTCGTCCTTTTGGAGTCTCGGCAGGGGGCGTGGCCAGTTCACCCTTGACCATGTCCAGCAGGGTGCTCTTGCCCGAACCCCACGCGCCCTCGACCGTGATCACGGTGGGTGGATCGTCGTCCCTCGGGTCGAGCATCTGCTTGAGCGCCTGCACCAGCGCACCGCGGTCGAGCAGGTCCTGGCGCGCCACGCGGTCGCTGAACCCGCGTGTCGACACGAGTCCGGTACGAGGAGGTGCCGCCAGCTGAGGGTCCCAGATGCGCAGCCGACCGGTGTTGCCACCGGAGGCGATGCGAGTCCGCCCGTCCGGGCCAGGAAACGTGACCAGCACCGAGACCCTGGTCGACCTGCTCCGGCCGACCTCCTGCCCGGTCCGAGGGTTCCAGATCCGCACCGATCCGCCCTCACTGCCGGACGCCACCAGCGGTCCGCCCGCAGCTGGGAACACGTCCAGCGAGATGACCGGCGTGGTGTGGCCGGTCAGCTCGGTGATCACTTCCCGGTCGTGGAACACGACGATCGCGGTGCCTTCGGCCCGGACGGTCAGGTCCTCGATCCGCACCGACCGCACCGCGCTGCCCGAACGTCGCCTGAACTCGGACGGCGTGTGCTCGCCCGTGAGGGGATCCACGATTTCCGCCCCGCCTTCAGCGAGCTCGACCACGAGCTGCGGCTGCACCGGATCGATGACGGTGATGCCGGTGATGGGGGCTCCGAAGCGGATCGTGTGTACGAGTTCCATGTCTGGCGCGTCGGCTGAGATCACGCCTGGAAAGTACCGAGTTTCGTTTCCGGCAGGTTTCTGTCCGGTCGGACTAGTGCGAAATCGGCCTGAACAGGGTGAAGATGTGGACCATGGAGCACCGAGCCCGCACCTCAGGACTGCGCCGCAGCCGCACGGTCACCACGCCGAGGCTCGGTGAGCTTTTCAACGGCTATCTGAATCCCGAACGGCCGCACGCCGGTGCCTACGACGAGATGTTCTCCACGGACAACGGGGTGCGGAGTGCTTACCGCGCGCTGTACGAGTCGGTGGCTCCGTCGCAGGTCCACGAGCTGAACGCGCGAAGCGAAGCCCTTGGCAGAGCCTTTGTGGACCAAGGGATCACGTTCTCGCTCAGTGGTCAGGAACGGCCGTTTCCGCTCGACCTGATTCCGCGGATCATCACCGCGACTGAGTGGTCGAAGCTCGAGAAAGGCATCGTTCAGCGGGTGCGCGCGATGGAGATGTTTCTCGCGGACATCTACGGTGACGCGCAGATCGTCCGGGATGGAGTGTTGCCCCGGCGTCTCATTACGAGCTGCGAGCACTTCCATCGGGAGGCGGCCGGCATCAGTCCGCCCAACGGGGTGCGCATCCACGTCTCGGGTGTGGACCTGGTGCGGGACGAGCAGGGGACGTTCCGGGTGCTCGAAGACAATCTTCGGTGTCCGTCCGGCGTCTCCTACGTCATGGAGAACCGGCGGACGATGGCACGGGTCTTCCCCGATCTGTTCGCACGGCACCGTGTGCGCGCTGTGGGTGACTACGCGGTTCATCTGCTCAGGGCTCTGAGGAACGCTGCCGCGCCTAACGCTGCGGACCCGAACGTTGTTGTGCTTACGCCTGGCCTTGCCAACAGCGCGTACTTCGAGCACTCGTTGCTTGCGCGGCAGATGGGGGTGGAGTTGGTCGAAGGGCGGGATCTGTTCTGCCGCGACAACTTCGTGTACCTCCGGACGACCGAGGGGGAGCGGCAGGTCGATGTCATCTACCGGCGCATCGACGACGACTTCCTGGATCCCGTGCACTTCCGGCCTGACTCGGTGCTGGGGATCGCGGGGCTGTTGAACGCGGCGCGGGCGGGCAACGTGGTCGTTGCCAACGCTGTGGGTAACGGGGTGGCGGACGACAAGCTCGTCTACACGTACCTGCCGGAGATCGTGCAGTACTACCTTGGCGAGAAGCCGTTGCTGCCCAACGTGGACACGTTCCGGTGCTGGCTTTCCGAGGAACGGTCGCACGTGTTCGACCACCTCGACGAACTGGTGGTGAAGCCCGTCGAGGGGTCTGGCGGGTACGGGATCGTGTTCGGGCCGGACGCTACGGTTCGCGAGCTCAACTCGCTGCGGAAGCGGATCAAGAGCAATCCGCGCGGATGGATCGCGCAGCCCGTGGTGCAGTTGAGCACGGTGCCGACCAAGGTGGGCGACAAGCTGGCGCCTCGGCACGTGGACCTGCGGCCGTTCGCGGTGAACGACGGCAACTTCATCTTCGTGTTGCCCGGTGGGTTGACGCGGGTGGCGTTGCCGGAGGGCAGTTTGATCGTGAACTCGTCGCAGGGCGGCGGGTCCAAGGACACCTGGGTGCTGGCGGCCAAGTCGTCCACGCAGGAACGGGAGCTGGCGCAGCCTGGGCTCGCCGGTCCGTCCGAAATGGAGGCTGCGGCGGCTGAGCAAGGGCCGGAGCTGACCACTTCGCAGCAACAGCAACAGCAACAACAGCAGCAGTAGGGAGGCGCGCGAAATGCTGGCACGCAACGCTGAGTCGCTGTACTGGATCGGCCGCTACGTCGAACGGGCGGACGACACGGCGCGCATCCTGGACGTTTCGGTCCATCAGCTGTTGGAGGACGCGACCGTCGACCCGGACGCCACGTCACGGCAGTTGCTGACGGTTCTGGGCATCACACCGCCTGAGGGTGCTGAGCAGTTCGACGTGTGGTCGTTGACGGAACTGGTGGCGTACAACAAGGACAACCCCAGTTCGATCGTGTCGTCGGTCAACAGCGCGCGGGAGAACACGCGTGGTGCTCGTGAGGTCGTGTCGACCGAAATGTGGGAGTGCCTCAACGCGATGTGGAACGCCGTTGCCGAACGGGAGACCTACGCGCGCACGATGGGGCCGCACGCGTTCTTCAGCTTTGTCGAGGAGCGGGCGGCGATGTTCGCAGGGCTTGCGGACTCCACGATGTCACGGGACGACGGGTGGCGGTTCCTCGTGCTGGGACGCTCGGTTGAGCGCGTTGACATGATCGTGCGGCTGCTGCTGGCTCGTGTGGGCGACAAGGCGTCTTCGCCGGGCTGGGTCACGGTGCTGCGGTCGGCCGGTGCGCACGACACGTACCTGAGGACGTACCGCGGCGCGTTGGACGCGTCGAGAGTGGTGCAGTTCCTGTTGTTGGACAGGCTGTTCCCGCGGTCGGTGTTCCACGCGCTGAGGCAGGCGGAGTCGTGTCTGGAACAGCTGGAGAACCAACCGTCCGTGCGTGTCGGTGCGCGCGCGGAGGCGTTGCGGTTGCTCGGCAAGGCACGGAGCGACCTGGAGTTCTTGAGGCCGCACGATCTGCTGCCTGATCTGCCGAAACGTCTTTCTGCGTTGCAGAAAACCGTGCGTGACGTCGGTGAGGCCGTGTCGACGCAGTACTTCCACGTGTCCCCGTGGGTCGCCTGGACGAACACCGAGGTGGGCTGACCATGAGCTGGCGAGTGCGTGTCGTGCACACGACGGGCTATCAGTACGAGGCACCGGTCATGCAGTCGTACAACGAGGCACGGCTGACACCGCGCGGTGACCGCCGTCAGAACGTGGTCGTCTCACGCGTCGAGACCACGCCGGCGACCCGTGCGTACCGGTACACGGACTACTGGGGCACGGAGGTCACGTCGTTCGACCTCCATGCGCCGCACAAGGAACTGCAGGTCGTCGCGTCGTCGGTGGTGGAGACGAGTGCGGTGATCGAGCCGGTGACCACGGGGACGTGGGCGGACATGCGCGAGGAGAACCTCCTCGACCGGTACACCGAGTTTCTGGAACCGACGCGCTACACGCCGCGCAACCGTGAGTTGCTGGCGAAGGCGCGTGAGCTCAAGAAGGGCAAGACGCCGTCCGAGGCCGTGCTGGCTGCCTCGCAGTGGGTGTGGGAGCAGCTGAAGTACCAGCCGGGTTCGACCGGCGTGCACAGCTCGGCCGTTGACGCGTGGCACGAACGTAAGGGCGTGTGTCAGGACTTCGCGCATCTGACGTTGGTGTTGCTGCGCGGTATGGGGATCCCGTCGCGGTACGTCTCCGGGTACCTGCACACGAAGAAGGACGGCGCGCTGCGAGAGACGGTGCGTGGCGAGTCGCACGCGTGGATCGAGGCGTGGACCGGCGGGTGGTGGGGATACGACCCGACCAACGCGATGCCGGTCGGGCCACGGCACATCTGGGTGGCGCTCGGGCGCGACTACGCGGATGTGGCTCCGTTGAAGGGGATCTACTCGGGTGGGGCGGCCACCGCGCTGGAGGTGACGGTCGACATCACGCGCCTTGCGTAGGTTGTTTTCACCCGAATGAGCACCTTCCTTGGACCGACTGCAATCCCTAGCGTCGGCCCTATGAGTGTGATCACATCCACCGCGTGCAGCAGGTCCTTGGGTGACGAGCTGCGCCGGCTTCGGGAGTCCTGCACGGACTTGGGCGGTGCCCACATGGCCGTGCGGTTGGGTTGGCATCCGAGCAAGGTGACCAACATCGAGAAGGGCAAGGCGCGCGCCAGCGAGATCGACCTGGTGCAGTTCCTGACGATGTGCGGCAAGGACATCGACTTCTTCGAGGACTTTCGAAGGCGCTACAAGTACGCCTTCGACGAGTACGTGGTGCAGGTGAACGAGGAGCTGCGCACGGTTGCGTTCGCCGAGTCCACGGCGGCGACGCTCACCAGCTACTCCGCGCGGGGCATACCTGGGCTGGTCCAGACGTCGGAGTACGCCGATGCCCTGTACCGGCTGGGCGGATTCGTCGCGGAGGAGCGGATTCCGAACCTCGTGCGGTTCCGCATCGAGCGGCAGGCGATCCTGCGCCGGCACGATCGGCCGACCTGCGTGTTCTTCGTGCACGAGCTGGCGCTTCGGCAGAAGGTCGGTGACGACCGGATCATGGAGGACCAGTACGCCAAGCTGCTGTTCAGCGCGCAGGACATCCGGATCGTGCCCGCGGACGTCGTGGTGCCCTCGTCGGGCTGCGTGTTGTGGTCCTACGAGAAGTCGGCACCGGTGGTCTATTGCGAGGCCGACCTCGTGAACGTGTTCGTGCAGGACTCAGGTGCCATCGCCCGGACCAGGCTCCTCTTCGATCACCTGGATCAGGTCGCGTTGGATGCGGGACAATCGCGGTCGAAGCTGGCGGAGTACGTCAGCCCACCGCGAGAGGAATTCGATGGCCGGGGACCGCGTCTGGCGTAAGAGCAGCTACAGCGGAGCAACCGAGGGCGGCGAGTGCGTGGAGGTCTCGATCGCTCATGACGTGCTGGTTCGTGACTCCAAGAACGCCGGCGCGGGCACGCTGACCTTCAGCGCACCCGCGTGGCGTGCGTTCGTTCAGCGCCAGCCGTGACGGTCGCGTAGGGCGTCCACGACCAGGCCGAAGGCGGCGGGTGCCAGCACGGCACCCTCACGCCGGATGTCGTCGTCCGAGTCGAGGGCGAAGACGCGGTCGAGGCGCAGGTACGACGGGCGGCCGTCGCGGTCCCAGGCGCCCGCGCCCAGTTCCAGGTAGTCGTCGCGCGGCTCCTTCGAGGAGAGCATCAGCGCCACGAGATCGCCGTCCGCATGCCCCACGACCAGCAGCGGACGGTCCTTGCCGCGGGTGGCGTCCTCCTCGAAGGGCACCCACGCCCACACGACCTCGCCGGGGTCGGCGTCGCCGTCCATGGTGGGGGAGTAGTCCAGCTTGGCGGCCCGTGCCGCGTCGAAAATCTCGCGAACCGCGCCCTTGGCCGGGCGGGGGTCTTCACCGTTCATCTGCACGGACGCACCCTAGTGGTGCAGAGCACGTCAGCCTCTATGGGACCATAAGGGGACACCCGTCCGATTTCCTGTTGAGGACTGCCTTGACCTCGTTCGCCGACACGACCTTCACGCCGCCGGAACTCATCCGGAACTTCTGCATCATCGCGCACATCGACCACGGCAAGTCGACGCTGGCCGACCGCATGCTGCAGCTCACCGGCGTGGTCGACGCGCGGGCGATGCGTGCGCAGTACCTCGACCGCATGGACATCGAGCGTGAGCGCGGCATCACCATCAAGGCGCAGAACGTGCGCCTGCCGTGGCAGCTCGACGGGCAGGACCACGTCCTGCACATGATCGACACGCCTGGCCACGTCGACTTCACCTACGAGGTGTCCCGCGCACTGGAGGCCTGCGAGGGCGCCGTGCTGCTGGTCGACGCCGCGCAGGGCATCGAGGCGCAGACGCTGGCGAACCTGTACCTGGCGATGGAGAACGACCTCACCATCATCCCGGTGCTGAACAAGATCGACCTGCCCGCCGCGGACCCGGACAAGTACGCGAAGGAGATCGCGCACATCACCGGCTGTGAGCCGGACGAGGTGCTGCGCGTCTCCGCGAAGACCGGTCTCGGTGTCGGCGCGCTGCTCGACGAGGTCGTGAAGAAGGTGCCGGCCCCCGTCGGCAGGGACGACGCCCCGGCCCGCGCGATGATCTTCGACTCGGTCTACGACACCTATCGCGGCGTCGTCACCTACATCCGCGTCGTCGACGGCAAGATCACGCCGCGCGAGCGCATCAAGATGATGTCGACCGGCGCGACCCACGAGATCCTCGAGGTCGGCATCGTCTCGCCGGAGCCCAAGCCGTCCCAGGGCCTCGGCGTCGGCGAGGTGGGCTACCTGATCACCGGCGTGAAGGACGTGCGCCAGTCCAAGGTCGGCGACACCGTCACGTCGGAGCGCAAGGGCGCCACGGAGCCGCTGGCCGGCTACCGCGAGCCGCGTCCGATGGTCTACTCCGGCCTGTACCCGGTCGACGGCTCGGACTACCCGGAGCTGCGCGAGGCGCTCGACAAGCTCCAGCTCAACGACGCCGCGCTCACCTACGAGCCGGAGACTTCCGCAGCGCTGGGCTTCGGTTTCCGCTGCGGCTTCCTCGGCCTCCTGCACCTGGAGATCACCCGCGACCGCCTGGAGCGCGAGTACGGTCTCGACCTCATCTCCACGGCCCCGAACGTCGTGTACCGGGTGGTGATGGAGGACGGCGCCGAGATCGTCGTGACGAACCCGTCCGACTGGCCGGAAGGCAAGCGCGCCGAGGTCTACGAGCCCATCACCAAGTGCACCATCATCGCTCCGTCCGACTACATCGGCCCGATCATGGAGCTCTGCCAGTCCAAGCGCGGCCAGCTCGGCGGCATGGACTACCTCTCCGAGGACCGGGTCGAGCTGCGCTACACGATGCCGCTCGGCGAGATCATCTTCGACTTCTTCGACTCGCTGAAGTCGCGCACCCGCGGCTACGCGTCGCTGGACTACGAAGAGTCCGGCGAGCAGGACGCGGAGCTCGTCAAGGTCGACATCCTGTTGCAGGGTGAGACGGTCGACGCGTTCAGTGCGATCGTGCACAAGGACTACGCCTACGCGTACGGAACGCGCATGGCGACTCGTCTGCGTGAGCTCATCCCCAGGCAGCAGTTCGAGGTGCCGATCCAGGCCGCGATCGGTGCCCGCGTGATCGCCCGCGAGACGATCCGCGCCATCCGCAAGGACGTGCTGGCCAAGTGCTACGGCGGTGACATCACCCGTAAGCGCAAGCTGCTCGAGAAGCAGAAGGAAGGCAAGAAGCGCATGAAGATGGTGGGGCGTGTGGAGGTGCCGCAGGAGGCCTTCGTCGCCGCGCTGTCCACGGATGAGCCGAAGGGCAAGAAGTAGGCTTCAGGCGTCAGAAGGGCCGGATCCGCTTGGCGGGTCCGGCCCTCTGTGCGTTGCTGGAACGGCAACGTAGGTTGCCAATATGGCACGGCCGGGAGCATCGTCGAAGCATGACGACAGCGCAGGAGTTCTGGGAGACCTTCTACTCGGAGCGGGACCAGGTCTGGTCCGGGAAGCCGAATCCGTTGCTGGTGCGCGAGGCCGAACGGCTCACGCCCGGCAGCGCGCTCGACATCGGGTGCGCGGAGGGCGGGGACGCCGTCTGGCTGGCGAAGCGGGGCTGGCGGGTGCTGGGCGTCGACGTGTCGCAGGTCGCGCTGGACCGGGCGGTGAAGCACGCGTACGACGCCGGTGTCGAGATCTCGGTGGAGCGGCACGATCTCAAGGCCACGTTCCCCGAGGGCCTGTACGACCTCGTGAGCGCCCAGTTCCTGCACTCGCCGGTCGAGGAGGACGGGGAGCGCAACAGCATCCTCAAGAAGGCTTCACAGGCGGTGGCGCCGGGTGGCTACCTGATCATCGGCGGGCACGCGGGCGCGCCGTCATGGTCCGAGCACCAGGACTACTACTTCCCGACGACGAAGGACGTGCTCGACCACCTCGCGCTCAAGGACAACTGGATCGTCGTCACCGACGAGGTGGTGGAACGGCCGCTCACCGGGCCGGACGGTCAGCAGGAGACGCGCAGGGACAACGTCCTGACCCTCAAGCGGCTGTTCTAGAAACGGATCAGGAGGAGAGCGTCACCGCGCTTCAGGCCACCTGGCTGGTCGCGAGGTTCACGTCTTCGCCGTCGATGTCAGCCACGATCTTGAGCGTGCCGCCGAGCGCGGTGATGTACCTCCGCACCGTGTCCACCTCGAGCTGATCCACTTCGCCCTGCTCAAGCTGACTGATCCGTGCCTGACTGACTCCCATGTGCTCGGCCACGTCGACCTGGGTCAGTCCGACCTTCTTGCGCAGTTCGGCGAGCCGGAATCCCAGCACGTATGCCTGTGTCCGGTTGCGTGCAGTGGTTCGGGTGGCTTCGACATCGCGTCCGGCGGCGTGGTCGATGGCTTCCTTGTCCGCCTTCACGTCTTTCCATGAGCGGCCCATGCGTCACCTCTTCTCCGCGTTCGCGAGATGCTCGTCGTATCGCTGCTCTGCCAGCGGGATGTTCGAGTTGTACCAGCTGTTCCAGCTGCCTGCTTTGTCGCCCGCCACCAGGAGAACGGCGCATCGTGCCGGATCGAAGACGAACAAGATCCGCACCTCACTCGTTCCCGCTGAGCCCGGCCTGAGCTCTTTCATGTTGTGGTATCGCGATCCTTTGACGCGATCCACGAGCGGTCGCCCTAGTTGCGGGCCTCGCTCCGCCAGCAGGTCGATGGCGCTCTCGACCAGGTCCGCGGACATCGGGTCCGTCCGAGCCAAGTCAAGCAGCCAGCCAGCCGTCGACCTCTGGATGCAGTTCGATCTCCCACACCTGACAAATATAACGTTAACCTTGTTTTTCTGTTCTGCCAAGCCCTGGAAACGCGAAGGCCACCCTCGGCAACGTTGCCGGGGTGGCCCAAGGGGTACTCGTCAGGCGGAACGGAGCAAACGGTCCATCGCCTGGCGGTTGATGATCGAGCGGAGCTCGCCGGTCTCCTCCGCGCTGTGGCGCGACAGGATGGCGTCCAGTTCGAGCCGGTCGCTCTCGGTGGTGTAGCTGGCCAACTGCCGTTCCAGGCTCTGGCGCTTCGTGCGAGCGGCACGGCGGGAAGCCAGGCTCGAGCGCAGGGACTTCACGGACAGGTCGTGGCGGGTCATCGTGTCCTTCCAATCTTGGTTACGATTCGATAATACACCCTGTTCAAGCGACCTGTACCGATGAAGACGCGAGTTAGCTCACGTACTCGTCGAGCAACCTGAGTGCCCGCGCGTACTTGGCCTTCAGACGATCCTGCGTCGCCTCGTCCAGCCGGGCCATGCGGGCGGGTGCGAGGTTGTCGCCGATGTCCGCGCGCTTCACGGAGAGTGCCAACGGGTTCGCGGCGACGCGCCGCAGGTAGTCCTCCTGCGGCTCCTCCGGCAGATGCGACAACGCCACGACGGCGTCGACGACGACGGCGGGGCAGCCGCGGGCGAGCAGGTCGGAAGCCGTCACCGGGGTGTCCTCGATGACGTCGTGCAGGACGGCGGCCATCTGCTCGTGCTCTCCCGTCACGGATGCCATGACCCGCAACGGGTGTCCGATGTACGGCCGGCCTGACTTGTCGACCTGGCCGTCGTGGGCCGAGGTGGCGATCGCGATGGCGTCTTCGAGGGTGAACACGGACATCAAGCTAAACCAGGGCTTGACCGGAGGCAGTGGTCTAGTCCATTTTTAGTCCACTCACAACATGGCCGCCGCATGATGTGTGGAGGTGGACCATGTCCAAGACCAGACGAGCAGCCATAGCGCTGTTGTCCGCGCTGTTCGCCTGCGCCGGTCTGGTGTTGGTGATCAACGGGAGCGCTGCCGCCGCGAACCTCGCGGCGAACAGCGGCTTCGAGGCCGGCAACCTGAGCGGTTGGACCTGCACCGAGGGCACGAGCGTCACCAACAGCACGAAGCGCACCGGCACGTACGCACTGCAGGGCGCTCCCGCCGGGCAGAGCAACGCACGGTGCCAGCAAACCGTGACGGTGCAACCGAACACGGCCTACAAGCTGTCCGCGTGGGTGCAGGGCAGCTACGTCTACCTCGGCGTCACCGGTGGCGTGGAGAAGAACACCTGGACGCCCGGCTCCAGCGGCTTCTCACAGCTCACCGTCGACTTCAACTCCGGCAGCGCCAGCAGCGTCACGATCTACCTGCACGGCTGGTACGGCCAGCCCGCGTACTACGCCGACGACGTCAACCTCGACGGCCCCGGCACCCCGCCGACGACCACGAGCACCACGACGTCGACCACCACCACTACTACTACGACCACGACGACCACCACCAGCAACCCGCCGAACACCGGTCTGCCCAAGCACGTCCTGACGGGCTACTGGCAGAACTTCTACAACGGTGCGCGCGCTCTGAAGCTGGCGGACGTCCCCACCACCTACGACATCATCGCGGTCTCGTTCGCCGACGCCACGGCGGTGCAGGGCCAGGTCGCGTTCAACCTCGACCCCGGTCTGAGCAGCCAGCTCGGCGGCTACACCGACGCGCAGTTCCGCGCGGACATCAAGACCGTGCAGAACCGCGGTCAGAAGGTGATCATCTCTGTCGGCGGTGAGAAGGGCACGATCAGCGTCGGCAACTCGACGGCGGCCACGAACTTCGCCAACAGCGTCAAGGGCCTGATCTCGAGCTACGGCTTCAACGGCGTCGACATCGACCTGGAGAACGGCGTCAACGCCCAGTACATGGGCCAGGCGCTGCGCAGCATCCACGCCGGTGGCGGCACCGTCATCACCATGGCGCCGCAGACGATCGACATGCAGAACGTCAACGCCGAGTACTTCAAGCTGGCGCTGGCCACCAAGGACATCCTGACGATCGTCAACATGCAGTACTACAACTCCGGCACGATGCTCGGCTGCGACCAGCAGGTCCACAGCCAGGGCACGGTCAACTTCCTGACCGCGCTCGCGTGCATCCAGCTGCAGTCCGGTCTGCGCGCCGACCAGGTGGGCCTCGGCCTGCCGGCGTCGCCGTCCGGTGCCGGCGGCGGTTACCAGTCGCCGTCCAACGTCAACAACGCGCTCAGCTGCCTCGCCCGCGGTACCAGCTGCGGGACGTTCAAGCCGAGCACGACCTGGCCGTCCATCCGGGGCGCCATGACGTGGTCGATCAACTGGGACGCTTCCAACAACTGGCAGTTCGCCAACACGGTCGCCCCTCATCTGGACTCCCTGCCCTAGATGATGGAACCGGTCGGCGCCACGTCCACAGTGGACGTGGCGCCGACCGTCCGATCCAACTAGGTTGTCCCTCATGTTCCACACGCTGGCCGTGCCTGTGATCGCCGCGCCGATGGCAGGTGGCCCCTCCACCCCCGAGCTGGTAGCCGAGGTGAGCGAAGCAGGCGGGTTCGGGTTCCTCGCGGCGGGGTACATCACCGTCGAGCAGCTCGCGGAGAAGATCACGCGCACGAGCGAGCTCACGAGCAAACCGTTCGGGGTCAACCTTTTCGTGCCCGGCACACGGCCGACAGCGGACATCTCGTCGTACGTGCAACGCGTCGCGTCCTATGCCGAGAAGGTCGGCGCTGTACCCGGCGATCCCCGCTGGGACGACGACAACTACGCGGCGAAGCTCGAACTCGTCCTGGCACTGCGGGTGCCCGTGGTGTCGTTCACGTTCGGCCTGCCCGACATCGACGACGTGCACCGGCTCAAGGCGGCCGGTTCCACGATCGTCGTCACGGTCACCACCCCCAGCGAGGCACGGCAGGCCCAGCAGATCGGCGCCGACGTCGTGTGCGTGCAGGGCTCGGACGCGGGCGGCCACCGCGGCACGTTCGTCGACGACGGCATCTCGCCTGGCGGCGGTGACCTGTACGGCACGCTTGCGGCGATCAGGCTGGTGCGCGGAGCCGTCGGCCTGCCGGTGATCGCGACCGGCGGCCTTCTCACCGGCGCCGACGTCGCCGCCGTGCTGGCGGCGGGCGCGGTCGCGGCCCAACTCGGCACCGCGTTCCTCGGTTGCCCGGAGGCGGGAACCAATGCGGCACAACGGGAAGCGCTCGCCGAAGGGGCCAGGCGCACCGCGCTCACCCGGGCGTTCAGCGGACGGCCCGCGCGGGGACTGGTCAACCGGTTCCTGATCGAGCAGGGCCCGCACGCGCCCGCCGCCTACCCGAACGTGCACCACTTGACGAGGCCCGTGCGCGCGACCGGCGAGGTGGAGGTCATGTCGCTGTGGGCAGGCACCACGTACCCGCTCGCGACGGCCGAACCCGCGGGTGAGCTCGTGCAACGGATCGGTGCCGAACTGACGGAAACGATCAATTCCTTGGCAGAGCGGTTCCCGCGCGGCTAAGAAGGAGGGCGTGACCTCGCTCTCCGATGAGATGTTCCAGACGATGATGGACTGGAACCCGCTGTTCGCCACGCTCGTCGGTGTTCCCGGCTGGGACGACAGGCTCGACGACGTCAGCGTCGACGGCCACCAGGCGCTGCGGCAGCGGTTGACCGGCATCCTCGGCCGCCTCGACGGCAGTGACGAGGACCGGGTCTCGCGGGACGTGATCCGGCACCAGGCCGAGTCGATCATCACGTGCATCGACGCGCGGCTGGTCGAGCACTCGGTGTCCAGGGGCACGAACGCGCCGGTCGCGACCATGCTCAGAGCCACCTCTCAGGTGGACTTCTCGCGGCGGCGGCACCTCGTTCCGCGCCTGCTGGAGCAGGCCGGGCGGCGGTTGCTCGACACCGATCGCAGGCCGTTGCGCCGGCACGTCGAGAACGGCGCTGGGTACGTCGAACGGTTCCTCGCCTCACCGCGCCAGGAGTGGGAGGGCGACGCGGACCTGCGTCCGGCGTTCGCCCGGTACCGCGAGGTGTTGCTCGGCCTGCCCGGACGGGACGACGAGAAGGCCGGCCTGTGCTGGCTGCCCGACGGCGAGGAGAACTACCGCAGGCTCGTCCGCGACTACACGACCGCCGCCTACAACCCCGCCGAACTGCACCAGCTCGGGCTCGACCTGATCGCCCGGCTGCACGAGGAGTACGCGGAGATCGGTTCACGGGTCTGGGGGATCTCGGACGTGCCGGAGATCTTCCGGCGGTTGCGCACGGATCTGTTGTGGGACAACGAGGACCAGATGCTCGTCAGCGCGGTCGAAGCCGTCGCGCGGGCCGAGGCCGAGGCGCCCAAGTGGTTCGGGCGGCTGCCGCTGGCGCGCTGCGAGATCAGGTTCGTGCCGGAGGTCGACCGCCACAACGCCGCGTTCGCGTACTACGAGGACGCGGCCCTCGACGGGTCTCGTCCCGGCACGTACTTCGTGAACCCGTTGAACGCCACCGGACGCAGCCGCACGGTGTCGGAGGTGACGGCGTTCCACGAAGCCATTCCCGGCCACCACTTCCAGCTCTCGATCGCCGCCGAGACCGAGCTGTCGAACGTGCGCAAGTTCGCGTTCATCGACTCCTACCTCGAAGGCTGGGGCCTCTACACCGAGCGCCTGGCCGACGAGATGGGCCTGTACTCGTCGGACGAGGCACGTCTGGGCATGCTGGGCCTCGACGCCATGCGCGCCGGCCGGCTGGTGGTCGACACCGGCCTGCACGCGCTCGGATGGCCGCGGCAGCGGGCCATCGACTACCTGAGCGAGAACACCGCGATGGACGACGCGGAGATCTCGGCCGAGGTCGACCGGTACATCGAGGCGCCGGGGCAGGCGCTCGCCTACATGGTGGGGCGCCTGGAGATCCAGCGCGTGCGCGAGGAGGCCAGGGTGGCGATGGGCGACCGGTTCGACATCAAGGAGTTCCACGACCTCGTGCTGCAGAACGGCATCGTGCCGTTGCCCACGCTCGGCAAGCTCGTTTCCGACTGGTCCAGGAGGGCCTGATGTCGCTCGCTGATGAGATGTTCCAGGCGATGATGGACTACTCGCCGCTGCATGCCGCGATGCTGGGGGTGCCAGGCTGGGAGGACGGGCTCGGTGACTTGAGCGTCGACGGCCAGCGGACCGACCGTGACCGGATCGCCGCCCTCCTGGACAGGGCCGAGACGGACGACACCGAGGACGCCGTCACGCTCGCGGTGATCAGGCAGCAGGGCAGGGCGATCGTCGACCGCATCGACGCCAGGCTGGCCGAACACACCGTCGCGACCATGAGCGCGCCGGTGAACAGCCTGCTCATGATCTCCTCGAAGCTGGACGTGTCCCAGCGCCTCGACAAGTACCCGCGGTACATCGAGCAGGCCGGGGAGCGGGTGCGCGACTCCGGCCGCAGGCCGCTGAGCCGGCATCTCCAGACCGGTGTGCAGCGCATGGACGCCTTCCTGGCCCTGCCGGCACAGGAGTGGGAAGGCGCGCACTCAGGCGAGATCCGCACCGCCGTCGCCGGGTTCCGCGACGTGCTGGCTTCGATCGAGGACGGCCGCGACGATGACAAGGCTGGACTCTGCTGGCTTCCCGACGGCGAGCGGAACTACGCGAACCTGGTCCGCAACTACACCACGACCTCCCGCACACCCGACGAGCTGCACCGGCTCGGGCTCGACATCATCGCGTCGCTGCGCGAGGAGTACGCGGAGATCGGCTCGCGGTTGTGGGGCACCAAGGACGTGCCGGAGATCTTCCACCGGCTGCGCACGGAAATGTTGTGGGACAACGAAGAGCAGATGATCGAGAACGCCCTCGCGGCGATCGCCCGCGCGGAGGCCGAGGCGCCGAAGTGGTTCGGCCGCATGCCGGTCGTCGGCTGCCAGGTGCGGGCCGTGCCCGAGGAGGAGCAGCGCACGTCGGCCATCGCGTTCTACCAGCCCGCGCCCGCCGACCGCAGCCGTCCCGGCACGTACTGGCTGAACCCGTTGGGCGCCACCGAACGCAGCCGCACGCTGTCCGAGGTGACGGCGTTCCACGAGGCCGTGCCGGGCCACCACTACCAATTCTCGATCGCCGCCGAGACGGACCTGCCCAACCTGCGCAAGTACGCGTTCATCGAGGCGTACCTGGAGGGCTGGGGCCTCTACACCGAGCGCCTCGCCGACGAGATGGGCCTGTACTCGTCGGACGAGCAGCGCCTCGGGATGCTGGGGCTCGACGCGATGCGCGCCGGCCGGCTCGTGGTGGACACCGGCATCCACGCGTTCGGCTGGTCGCGGCAGCAGGCCGTCGACTACCTGCGTGAGAACACCGTCATGACCGAGCCCGAGATCGACTCCGAGATCGACCGGTACATCGAGACGCCGGGCCAGGCGCTCGCGTACATGGTGGGGCGTCTGGAGATCCAGCGCATTCGTGCGGAGGCCGAGACGAAGCTGGGCGACAGGTTCGACGTCCGCGCGTTCCACGACCTGGTGGTGGGGAGCGGCGCCGTGCCGCTCTCCACCCTCGACCAGATCGTCACTTCCTGGACTGCTTCTCCATGACGGAGTTGCGCTTCGAGTAGGCGAAGTAGATGACCAGTCCGATCACGAACCAGGCCGCGAACCGCAGCCAGGTCTCCGGGTTGAGGAACGTGATCAGCCAGATCGAGAAGATCACGCCGATGATCGGCACCACCGGCATGCCCGGCGTCCTGAACGTCCGCGGCAGGTCGGGCTGCTTGTAGCGCAGCACGATCACGGCGATGCAGACCACGACGAACGCCAGCAGGATGCCGATGTTGGTGAGTTCGGCGGCCTCCGCGATCGGCAGGAAACCGGCGATGATCGCGGAGGCGATGCCCAGCACCCAGGTGATGCGCGACGGCACGTGCTTCACCGGGTGCGTCTTCGCGAACCACTGGGGCAGCAGGCCGTCACGGCTCATCGAGTAGCCGACCCGCGCCGCTCCCATGAGGAACGTGAAGAGCACCGTCGTGATGCCGAGGATGGCGCCGACGCTGATGATGATGCCCAGCGCGGGCAGGCCCACGTCCGCGAACGCCGTGGCGAACGCGGACTCCGCGTCGACGTCCTTGTAGTTCACCATGCCCGTGAGCACCAGGCAGGCCAGCACGTACAGCACCATCGAGATCGCGAGCGAGTAGATGATCGCCTTCGGCATGTGCCGCTGCGAGTCCTTGGACTCCTCGGCCGCCGTCGACATCGCGTCGTAGCCGAACACCGCGAAGAACACCGTCGCCGCACCCGTGAGCGCACCCGTGAGGCCGAACGGGAAGAACGGGTTGTAGTTGTCGGTGTTGATGTGGAACACGCCGACGCCGATCACCAGCAGCACCACGGCGACCTTCAGGTACACCAACGTGGTTTCGAACCGTGCGGCGTTCTTCATGCCCATGTTCAGTACGTACGCGATGAGCAGGCACAGCAGCACGGCGAACAGGTTCACCTTGTACGTTCCCGCGTCGACGGCGCCTGTCTCGGTGCCCGGTGCACCCAGCATCCATTGCGGCAGCTGGATGTTGAGCAAACTGAGGAGTTCGGTGAAGTAGCCGGAGATGCCGATCGCGACCACCGCCACGATCGCGGTGTACTCCAGCAGCAGGTCCCAGCCGATGAACCAGCCGACGATCTCGCCCAGCACCGCGTAGCCGTAGGTGTAGGCACTGCCCGCCTTGGGGATCAGGCCCGCGAACTCCGCGTACGAGAACGCCGCCGCCGCGCTCGCGATACCGGCGATGAGGAACGAGATCAGCACGGCAGGGCCCGCCGTCTTGTTCGCGACGGCGCCCGCGAGCGAGAAGATGCCGGCGCCGATGATGCCGCCGATGCCGATCGCGGTGAGCTGCCACAGGCCCAGTGTTCTGGTGAGCCCGTCGCCCTTCTCCTCCGAGATCTGTTCGATGGGCTTGCGCCGGAACACGCCCTGCGTCGTCATGCCGTCAGCTCCCCTGGTTGGTGGGTCCGGGCGAACGGAGTGTGGTGGCCGCCAACCTTCACCGCGTCTCCGGCGCTCAGCAGGACGCCTCACGGCCCCGGCCCCGCACCCCCGTACAACCAGTACGAGGGTGCGGGGCCGGCACCGCGATGCGCCCGTCTGAACACCGAAGCCGGGGCAAAGGCTGGCGGCCACCACACTGCCCGCGTCAACTGTCACGCGGTTTGTCCGAACCCACCAATCAGGGAGCCGATTTTTGGCTTTTCGTGCTGTTTACGGCCTGCTGAACACGATCTTGCCGGCGGTGTCGCCGTCCAGCATCGAACGGAACCCCTGCTCGGCGTCCTCGAACTTCAGCTCGGCGCCGATCTGCGGCTTGAGGCCGTTGATCGCGCAGAACCGCATGAGGTCGCCCAGTTCCTCGCGCGTGCCCATGGTCGAGCCGACCACGCGCAACTGCAGGAAGAAGAGTCGCTGGAGCTCGGCCGCGGAGGCGTCACCGGACGTCGCGCCGGAGATCACCACGATGCCGCCGGGCTTGAGCGCCTTCATCGAGTGCGACCAGGTGGCCTTGCCGACGGTCTCGAACACCGCGTCGACCCGTTCGGGCAGCCGGGCACCGGACTCGAACGTGTCGTGGGCACCGAGACTGGACGCGAGCGCGCGCTTCTCCTCCGTGCGGCCCGTGACCCACACACGGAATCCGGCGGCGCGGCCGAGCTGGATCAGGGCGGTCGACACACCACCCGACGCGCCCTGCACGAGCATCGTCTGGCCGGGGCGCAGGCCGGACTTCACGAACAGCATCCGGTACGCGGTCAGCCACGCCGTGCCCATGCAGGCGGCCTCGGCGAACGAGAGGTCCGCGGGCTTGGGCAGCGCGTTGCGGGCCGGCACGACCACGTGGTCGGCGAACGTGCCCTGGTGCTTCTCGGTGAGCAGCGAGCGCTTCGGGTCGAGCGTCTCCTCGCCGGTCCAGTTCGGGTCGCCGATGACGGAGTGCAGCACCACCTCGGTGCCGTCGTCGAGGACGCCGGCGCCGTCGCAGCCCAGGATCATCGGGAACTGCTCGGGCTTGATGCCGACACCGCGCAACGTCCACAGGTCGTGCATGTTGAGGCTGGCCGCCTTGACCGCGACGCGCACCCACCCGGCGGGAACCTCGGGGTCGGGGCGCTCGCCGACGCGGAGCGACGCCAGCGGGTTCTCAGGACTGGGTTCTGCTGCGTAAACGGCGAACATGGTTCGCAACATACCCACCTGGATCGTGGCCAAATGCCGTGACACGGGTCACGCGACTACGCTCGGGGGTGTGGACTGGCTGGTGCAGTGGTGGGACGGGGTCGAGCTGTGGGTCGTGCAGCTGCCCGTCGCCGTGCAGTTCCCCGTCGTGATGGTCGTGGTGCTCCCGCTCTGCCTGGGCGTGGCGCGGCTGATCGACCGGGTCGCTGACTGGGGTGCGAAGAACCCGGCTTCCGGTTCCGAGCTGGAACCCGAGCCCGAGCCGGAGAAGGTCGCCGCGTGAGCCCTGGTCGTCGCCTGACCGTCGCACTGGTCGGGCTCATCGCGCTGGTCGTCATCGGGTGGTTCGTCAAGGACAACACGGCGGGTGCGCCTCCCGGGACCACGAAGCCGGTGGTCACGAGCGCGGCGCAGGGCGAGACCGTGCCCGGCGCGAACTCTGGGCTGGACGTCGAGGCGCTGTCGAAGCTGCCCGCCGAGGCCGCCAAGACCTGGAAGCTGATCGAGGCGAAGGGGCCGTTCCCGTACCCGCGCAACGACGGCGTGACGTTCCAGAACCGCGAGAAGCGGCTGCCCGCCAAGGACTCCGGGTACTACAAGGAGTACACCGTGCCGACGCCGGGAAGTCCTGACCGGGGCGCGCGGCGCATCGTCACCGGTTCGGAGAAGGAAGTCTTCTACACCGGTGACCACTATTCGTCGTTCGTCGTCGTGGACGTGAAAAAGTGAAACGGCACATTCTCGTTTCGGAAAAGTCCGCTGCGATCTCGGCCATTGCCGCGGCGCTGGACTTCCCCGAGTGGTTCGGGCAGAACCTGGACGCCTTGTACGACAGCCTGACCGACCTCTCGTGGCTGCCCGCGGGCGAGTACGTGCTGGTCGTGCCCGCGAACCTGGACCCGTCGGTCTCGCAGGTCCTGCGTGACGCTGCGAAACTGACCGCCGAATCAGGTGACCGAAAAGTGCGCGTGATTCGCACAGAAAGGTGACTTGGGCTGCGGTTGTGGCGTCCGGAGTGGACAGTGCCATTCCATGGGAACGCAATTCCGCCGCTTGAGCTCCGTGCTCGGCGTCGTCGTGGTTGTTGGAGTGCTTTGTCCGGCGGTGTCGTTCGCCGGTGACCCCGACTGCTCGCAGGAGGGGCCTTTCACGCCGTTCGAGACGATCGACGGCGACAACCCCGTGACGATGCAGAACGGCCGGGTGGTCGAGCTGCGCGCGTCGAACAAGTCCAAGTGCGCGTGGGGCCGCATCTCCTACGGCACGCCCGGCGAGGAGATCTGGACGGACCGCAAGGAGCCCTCGGCCAACTGGCACGAGGGCTTCCTCGGCTACACCAGGATCGACTCGGGTTCGGCGAAGTACACCGACGCGTTCAAGAACGACGGCAAGGTGATGCGCGCCTGCGGTTCCTCGCAGGGCGTCATCGAGTGCACCGGCTGGTTCTAGCCTTCCGCGGGCACCCAGGAGGGCTTGCGCTTCTCCTTGAACGCCGCGATGCCCTCCTGGCCCTCCGGGCCGCCGAAGTGCTGCGCTGACAGCTTGAGCATGTCCGCGAAGACCTCACCGAGGTTCGTGGACCTCTCCTGCTGCAGCATCTCCTTGGTGGCCGCGAGCGCGTTGGGCGCGCCGAGCGCGAGCATGTCCGTGTAGCGGCGGACCTCCGCGTCGACGTCCTCGGTCGCGGAGTTCAGCAGGCCGATCTCGACCGCGCGCTTCGCGTCGAACGTCTCGCCGGTCAGGAACAGCTCGTGAGCCTGGCGGGGGAGCAGGCGCGGCAGCACGGTCACCGAGATGACGGCCGGCACGACGCCGATCCTGACCTCGCTGAACGCGAACGTGGCCGCGGTGGCGGCGATGGAGATGTCGCACGCCGCGACGATGCCGACGCCGCCCGCGCGCGCCGGGCCCTTCAGTGCGGCGACGACCGGCTTCGGGCTGGTCCAGAGCTGTTCGAGGATCGCGGGGAACTCGTTGACGCCCTGATCGCCCGCGCTCGCTCCGGCGGCCTCCTTGAGGTCCATGCCGGAACAGAACACGGAACCCGTGTGGGTCAGCACGACCACGCGCACCTGGTCGTCGCTCGCCGCGCTGGTGAGGTGCTCCTTGAGCTCCCGGCGCAGCTGCGAGGACAGCGCGTTGCGGTTGTGGGGGGAGTCCAGCGTGATCGTCGCGATGCCACGCTGCACCTCGTAGTGGACCAGCTCGTCTGCCATGTCGCTGACCTTAGCTTCCGGGTTCCTTGACAGCATGCTGTCAGACATGACAGTCTACTGTCATGACACAGACGGTGTACCTCGTTCTGGCCGACCAGCTCGCCGACTGGGAGTACGGCCACGTGGCCGCGCAGGTGAGCCTGCAGCAGTTCCAGCAGCAGCCGGGGCGGTACGAGCTGCGGACGGTCGGGCTGACCACGGACCCGATCCGCACGATCGGCGGCGTGCGGATGCTGCCGGACATCGCCATCGAGGACGTCTCGGTGGAGGACGCGGCGATGCTCGTCATGCCGGGCGGCGACGGGTGGGAGTCCGGTTCGCTGGCGGCGTTCGGGAAGCTCGCGCGGCGGTTCCGCGAGGAGGGCAAGCCGATCGCGGCGATCTGCGGGGCGACGGTCGCGCTGGCGGCCGAAGGGCTGCTCGACGACGTGCCGCACACGTCGAACTTCCTTGAAGGACTTGGTCCTTACGGCGGCGCGGCTCTCTACCGCGACGAACGTGTGGTGCGCGCCGATGGTGTGATCACGGCGGGCGGTGCCTCCGCGCTGGAGTTCGCCCGCGAGGTGCTGGCGGAGCTGGAGACGTTCTCGCCGGGAACCCTGCAGGCGTGGTACGAGTTCAACCGCGACGACACGGTCGAGGCGTTCGGGAAGCTGGTGGCGAGTGTCCAGGACTGAGTCGGGTGATGTGCTGACCGACGTCGTGATGAGGACTTTCCGTTTGTACGGAGCGTTCCTCGACGCGGCCGAGGTGATGACGAAGCCCGTCGGGCTGACGGCGGCGTGGTGGCAGGTGCTCGGCGCGGTGCTGCGCGAGCCGTTGTCCGTCTCGGGCATCGCGCGGGAGATGGGGCTGGCGCGGCAGTCCGTGCAGCGGATCGCGGACCTGTTGGTGGACAAGGGTTTGGCGGAGTACCTGCCGAACCCGGCGCACGCCCGCGCAAAGCTCGTGCAGCCGACACCGGAGGGAATCGCTGCCATCGAACGGTTGCGGGACGCGCAGCACGAGTGGGCCAACCGCGTCAGTGCGCAGGTCTCACTGGAAGACCTGCGCACGACGCTCGCCACGATGACCGCTCTGGTCGCGGCTACGTCCTGATGCCCGGCAGGGGGTTGGGCATCAGGATCGCTAGCCGATCGTGGTCGTGGTCAGCACGGGGCTCGGGTCCGGGTAGCCATTCGCGGCCGCGTTGACCGGGAACCCGATGACCGTGACGACGGCGGTGAAGGTGAGGCCGGGGGCGTCGTAGCTGGTGCCACCCAGCTTCGTGGTGATCGTCCCGGCGCCACCGGCCTGGAGGTTGATCGTGACGGTCGGCAGCTCGAAGTCCGCGCCGCCCTTGATCGGCCCGGGCACGTTCAGCACGACGTCGTTGCCCTGCAAGGCAACCGTCGGCGTGCCACCCAGCCCGGAGCCGCCGGACAGCGACGCGGACTGGAACGTCGAGTTGGCGGGCACCGGCAACTTCAGCGCGAGCCCCTTGATCTCCCGCACCTGCCGGCCACCGGCCTCGGCCGGGATCTTGTTGGGCGCGGGGTCGATCGTGACCGCGACCGAGCCGTTGGGCGCGACGGTCGCGGGTGCCGACGCGTCGACGCCCTGGTCGAGTGTGAAGTCCGACGACTGCCCGGCGGCACTCGCCCGGAGCTTGTAGGTGATGGTCTGCGGAGCTGCTGACGCGTTGACGGCGAACATCAGCATTGGTACCAGTGCGGCTGCTGCGATTCCGGCTAGCTTCATGGCCTCTCCCCGATGAGTGGACGAGGGACACTTCCAGCACACGGCGTAACCAATTGACTACTCATGAGTAGGTTTCACGTCAACAGTTCACAGTTCACATCGCCCGAACGGCGCTGTGGATTCGATCTTGTGGCGGCGGCTGAAAGTGGCGCGGGGAGCGGTTGGGCTCAAATGTGCTAGGCTGTGCGCATAGCCTTCGCCGCTAGGTGGAGGAAGTGAGCCCAGGTGCGCGTCCGGACGGTCGCTGCCTGGGCTTCGCGCTTTTTAGAGCTGGCCCAGGTCGACGACGGTCCCGGTAATGGGCGTGATCCGCCGCTTCCAGTCGCTGCCGGCGCCGTGGCACCAAGCGAGCGCGTCGCTGACCCACAGTGCGGGTTCGGAGGACGACTGGATGTGCTCGTACACCAGTCCGGCATCGTGGGCCTTGGTTCTGGTACCGATCACCAGCCGGTCGCGACCGTTGGCCACGGGGTCGCGTGAATCGAGCACCAGGCGGGTGACGCCGGCGCCGACGGCGTCATCGACCAGCAGCGGGAGAAGCTTCGAACGGACTTTTTCGCTCTTGCCACGCGCGACGTAGATGTTGACCACGAGGTCGCAGCACGCCAGCTTGTCGGCGATCAGCTTGCGCCGGGCGGGTTTCTCGGTCTTGAAGTGCACGCGTCGGCAACCGGGGAGCAACAGTCCGCGCATCAACGAGCGGGTGGAGTGAAGTGCGTTCGGGGCGATCAGGACGGCTGCCATGAGGTAGCCGCTCCGCTCCGACTCGTCGACGAACATATGCATCCAAACAGGATCGCAGGTGGCACCGACAGTTCCTGCTCGGGTCGTTGAACGCGATCCAAGGAATTGCTTGCGGCACAAGCTAAGCGGCCACCGTCTGACGCGCCACGGCGAAGTCGTAACGGTCGAGCACGAGCTGCGCGACCTCCACGTCGTCACCCAACGGCTGTGCCACCACGGCATCCCCAGCCAGCGAAGCGACCTTGTCCGGCAGCAACCCCGGCGCCAGGAACCACGACGCCACCGCGATCCGAGTGGCACCCTTCATCCGCAGCTTCTCGACAGCCTCGGGCACGGTAGGCGACGCGATGGAGGCGAACGCCGCCTCGACACCGGCCCATCCCGACTCGCGAGCCCACCGCCGGGCGACGCGGGCCACGGCCTCGTTCGCTGGAGCATGCGAGGACCCGGCGCCGGCCAGCACGACGCCCAAAGACCTGTCCCCGAACGAGACCCCGGCCTCGGACAGCCGGCGCAGAGCCGCCGACTCCAGCCGGGGATCCGGCCCCAGCACGTCCGTCACCACAGCGGGAACGCGGGACTCCGCAACGGCGGCCGGAACGTCGACGCGGGCGTGATAAGCCTTGCCCAGCAACAAAGGCACGACCACGGCGGGTCCGCGCAGCACGTCGCTCAACCGAGGCGCGCACAGGTCCAGGAAGCACCCGCGAACGTCCAACTCGGGCCGCAAGGACCGCACCACGTCCAACAACCCATGGATCGACGCGGCCGAACGGGGATCGCGGCTGCCGTGGGCGACAGCGACAAGAGGAATCACAGCGCCCCCGTCAGTCCACGGGCCCGCAGCACAGCGCGTTCCAACGGCCGGAACAGCAGCAGCTCGATTCCGATGCCCACCAACAGGATCAGGAAGATCGCCGCGATCACCATGTTGATGTCGTTCAACGACGAACCGTTGTGCAGGTACTGCCCGAGCCCGACGCCGAGCTGCGGCGAGGTGGCGATGATCTCCGCGGCCATCAGCGACCGCCACGAGAACGCCCAACCTTGTTTCAAACCGGCCAGGTATCCGGGCAGGGCGGCGGGAAGCAGGATGTAGCGGGCCGAAGCGAGCCGGCCGGCCCCCAGGGCACGTCCCACGCGGGGCAGCAGCGGCGGGATCTGGTCGATGCCCGCCACCAGGCCGTTCGCGATCGACGGCACCGAGCCCATCAGCACCACGAAGTAGATCGTGGACGGCGTCACGCCGAACCACAGGATCGCCGCCGGAACCCAGGCCACCGAGGGAAGTGACTGCAGGCCGGTCAGCAACGACCCGATCGCCGCGCGCACCACCCGCACCTTGGCGATCAGCAGACCCAGTGGCGTCGCGATCACGACCGCCGCGAGGAACCCGAGCACCGCGCGGTGCAGTGAGGTCCACAGGATGCCGAACGCGTCGCCGGTGGTGATCGAGCGGACGAGCTCGTTCCACACGTTGACCGGAGCGGGGAGCTGGAACTCGGGCAGCAGGGCCGAAGCCCACAACGCCTGCCACACGCCCAGAAGCAGGGCGAAGGCGATGAGGGGTGGCACGCCCGTCTTCAGGAAACGGCGCCAGACCGGCGGTCGGTGCGCCTCTACGGGCACATCGAGCGCGTCGAGGCCGGCGCCGACCTTGTCGAGCGTGTCAGGAGGCGTGGCCACTGATGACCTCTCGCAGATGGATGTTGATCTCGTCGAGGACCTCGTTCGAGGAGTCCGTGACGTCCCACTCGCGCACGACGCGGCCGGGACGTGAGGACAGCAGCACGACGCGCTGGCCGAGACGAACGGCCTCGCGCACGTCGTGCGTCACGAAGATGATCGCGGTGTTCGTGGTCTCCCAGACGCGCAGCAGTTCGCTCTGCAGCACGTCGCGCGTGATGGCGTCGAGTGCCGCGAACGGCTCGTCCATCAGCAGCAGGGCGGGAGCGCCGTCCGGGGAGACCGTGGTGGACGCCAGGGCGCGAGCCAGGGCCACGCGCTGGCGCATACCACCGGAAAGCTCGTGCGGGCGCTTGTCCGCGACGTCGCCGAGCCGCACCAGTTCCAGCAGTTCCAACGCGCGGCGCTTGCGTGCCAGGCGGCCGACACCGGCGAAACGCAGCGCCAGTTCGACGTTGCGAGCGGCGGTGAGCCACGGCATCAGAGCGGGCTCCTGGAACATCACGGCCGGGCGGGACGTGTTGAGCTGCAACGAGCCCGACGTCGCGGCGTCGAGGCCCGCGACGATGTTGAGCAGCGTGCTCTTGCCGCAGCCGGACGCGCCCAGAAGGCACACGAACTCGCCCGGCTTCACCAACAGGTCGACGCCGTCGAGTGCCACCACCGCCGAGTTGCCGTGGCCGAACACCTTGCGGACGCCGGCCAGTTCGACGGCGGTGTCCACAGTAGACAAGACAGTGGTCTCGAGCGTGGCGGTCATGGTCCGTGTCCCCTCAGAAGTTACTTCTGGTCCAGTCCGGCTGCTTGTACCTGCGGCTTGCCCTGTGCCTGGAGAACCTTGTTCAGCAACGTGAAGTCGGCGTACCCGGCGACGTTCGCGGCCTCCTTGGCCACGCCCGCCGTCACAGCGTCCTTCGCGAGCTGCGGGAAGTGCTTGGCCTGCGCGTCGGTCGTGAGCTCGATGTTGTCCCAGGCGGCGTCGAGGACCTTGTCGCCGAGCTTCTTGGACGTGAGCTTCTCCAGCGCGGCGTTCACGGACTTCTTGGCCTCGTCGGAGTTGGCATTCGCCCAGTCGATCGCGGCGACGTGCCCCTTCAGCACTGCCTCGACCGTCTCCGGGTGCTCCTGCAGGAACTTCGTCCGCACGATGACCACGGTGGTCGGGAACGCCCCGCCGTCCCACAGCGTGTTCTCGTCGAGCAGCACCTTCGCGCCCGCCTCGGCGACCAGGCGCGCCGACCACGGCTGCGGTGCCCAGGCGGCCTGGATGTCGCCCTTCTTGAACAGGTCGAGCGACGCGGCGTTCTCCACGTTCTGCACGGTGACCTGGCCGGTCAGGTTCTTCTCCGCCAGGTACTTCTTCAGCGACACGTCCTGCGTGTTCGCGAGCTGCGGCGTGGCGACGATCTTGCCCTTGAGGTCCTCGACCGAGTTGATCCCGGGCTTCACCACGAGTTGCGCGCCACCGGACGTGGCACCCGCGATGAGCTTCACGGCCTCGCCCTTGGACTTCGCGTAGGCGTTGATCGCCGGCCCCGAACCGATGTAGGCGATGTCGAGGGACTCGCCCAGCAGCGCGTTCACCTCGTCGGGGCCCGCGTTGAACGTCTGCGTCGTCAGCTTGGTACTGCCGAGCTCCTTGGTGAACAAGCCCTTCTCGACGCCGATCAGCGCGGCGGCGTGGGTCACGTTCGGGAAGTACCCGAGGCGGACCTCGGTCGCGGCGCCCTTTGACCCGACCGTGGCCGGTTCGTCGGTGACGCGGCGGCTGCAGCCGGACAGTGCTGTCAGTGCGATGAGCGCGACGGCGAGCGCGGGCTTGAGGTTCACGAGGAGGTGGCCTTTCAGGGACCGGGGGAGACGAGGGCGTGGTCGTCGGGGGTAGCGGCGCTACCCCCGGTACAGCTCTCCACGCCGTCCTCGAGCAGCGGCAGCGGAGCCCCGACCAGGCCGGCGGCGAGCGTGGAACCGTCGCTCGCGTCGATCACCAGGAAGGACCCGGTGCGCCTGCTGAAGCTGTAGTCGTCCAGCGGAACGGGCTCCGCGAGTCGCAGAGCCACCCGGCCGATCTCGTTGAGCTCCAGCGAGGCAGGGCTGTCCACACTGGACAGGTTCTGCTCGTCGAAGCGGTCGCGCAGGTCGGTGACCACCGCCTGCACGGTGCGCGTGCCGTGCTTGACGAGAACCCGGGCGCCGGGCCGCAGCGACTTCTCCGCGAGCCAGCACAGGGTCGCGTCGAGCTCGTCGGTGACGGTCGGCGCGTTGTCCGCGACGGCGATCAGGTCGCCGCGCGAGATGTCGATGTCGTCGGCCAGCAGCAGCGTGACGGACTGGCCGGCCGCCGCCTCGGTCAGTTCACCGTCGGCCGTGTCGATCTTCGTGACCGTCGAGCGACGGCCCGACGGCAGCACGACGATCTCGTCGCCCGGCTTGATCGTGCCGGCCGCGACCAGACCGGCGTAACCCCGGTAGTCGAGGTGCTCGGCGGTGCGAGGGCGGATCACGTACTGCACCGGGAAGCGGAACGGAGCGTCGTGCGGGTCGGGCTCGACCGGCACGTTCTCCAGGTGCTCCAGCAGGGTCGGGCCGGAGTACCAGGGCGTGTTCACGGACTTGTCCACGACGTTGTCGCCCGCCAGCGCGGACACCGGGATCTCGACGACCGAGTCCTCGGTGTAGCCGAGAGCCGTGGCGTGCGCCGTGAACTCCTTGGCGATGCGGGCGAACGTCACCTCGTCGTAGTCCACGAGGTCGATCTTGTTGACCGCGAGGACGAGCCGCGGCACGCCCAGCAACGCGAGAACCGCCGCGTGGCGCCGGGTCTGCTCGATGACGCCCTTGCGCGCGTCGACGAGCAGGACCGCGAGCTGCGCGGTGGAGGCGCCGGTGACGGTGTTGCGGGTGTACTGGACGTGGCCAGGGGTGTCCGCGAGCACGAACGACCGCTTGGGCGTCGCGAAGTAGCGGTACGCCACGTCGATCGTGATGCCCTGCTCGCGTTCCGAGCGCAGGCCGTCGACCAGCAGTGACAGATCCGGCGTCGCGAGACCGCGGTCGGCGCTCGCGCGGTGCACGGCGTCGAGCGTGTCCGCGAGCACGGACTTGGTGTCGTAGAGCAACCTGCCGACGAGCGTGGACTTCCCATCGTCCACGCTGCCTGCGGTAGCCAGCCTCAACAGGTCGCTCATTTAGAAGTAGCCCTCCCGCTTGCGGTCTTCCATGGCGGCCTCGGACAGCCGGTCGTCGGCCCGCGTGGCGCCGCGCTCGGTCAGTCGTGACGCGGCGACCTCGGCGATCACCGCGTGGATGTCGGCGGCGTCGGACTCGACGGCACCCGTGCAGGAGCCGTCACCGACCGTGCGGTAGCGAACTGTCTTGCGCAGCAACGTTTCGCCGTCGCGTGCCGTGCCCCACGGACCCTCGGCGAGCCACATGCCGTCGCGCAGGAACACGTCGCGCTGGTGCGAGTAGTAGATGTCCGGCAGCTCGATGCCTTCGCGCTCGATGTAGTTCCACACGTCGAGCTCGGTCCAGTTGGACAGCGGGAACACACGGACGTGCTCACCGGCGCGGTGCCGGCCGTTGTAGAGGTTCCACAGCTCCGGGCGCTGGCGCTTCGGGTCCCACTGACCGAACGCCGTGCGCAGGCTGAAGATCCGCTCCTTGGCGCGCGCCCGTTCCTCGTCCCGGCGCCCGCCGCCGAAGACCGCGTCGAACTTGTGCTGCGTGATGGAGTCCAGCAGCGGCACGGTCTGCAACGGGTTGCGCGTGCCGTCCGGGCGCTCTTCGAGGCGGCCGTCGTCGATCCAGTCCTGGACGTTCGCGACCTCCAGGCGCAGACCGTGTTGCGCGACGACGCGGTCGCGGAACTCGATGACCTCGTCGAAGTTGTGCCCGGTGTCCACGTGCAGCAACGGGAACGGCACCGGCGCCGGGTAGAACGCCTTGATCGCGAGGTGCAGCAGCAGCGTCGAGTCCTTGCCGCCGGAGAAGAGGATCACCGGCCGGTCGAACTCGCCCGCGACCTCGCGGAAGATGTGGATCGCCTCGGATTCGAGGCGTCCCAGGGTGTCCAGAGCCAGTGTCATCCGTGCAACCCACATTCAGTCTTGGACTGGCCCGCCCACCGGCCGCTGCGGGCGTCCTGCCCCGGCAACGGCTTGGCGGTGCACGGCAGGCAGCCGATGGAGGGATAACCCTCCTGCACCAACAGGTTCTCGAGGACGCCCTTCTCGCGGATGTAGGCGTTGAACTCGTCGTCGCTCCACGGCGCGATCGGGTTGATCTTCACCAGGCCGTTGCGGTCGTCCCACTGCACGATCGGCGTGTTGGCCCTGGTCGGGGCGTCCACGCGGCGCACACCGGTGACCCACGCGTCGTACTTCGCGAGCTCCCGACGCAGGGGGATCACTTTCCGCAGGTTGCAGCACTTGGCCGGATCCGACTGGTACAGCAGGCCGAACTCCGCCTCCTGGTCCGCGACGGACTGCTCGGCGGCGGCGTTGACGACGCGCACCTCCGGGTAGACGACACCGACGGCGTCACGCACGCCGATGGTCTCCGGGAAGTGGTAGCCCGTCTCCAGGAACAGCACGTCGAAGTTCGGCTTCACCTTGGCGGCGAGGTCGATCAGCACGGCGTCCTGCATGTTGGAGGCCACGATGTAGTTGTCGCCGAACGTCCGCGCGACCCACTCCAGCGCTTCCTCGGGACTTGCGTCCCTCAGTTCCTGCTCGGCCGCGTCGGCGACGATCTTGAGGTCTTCCTTGAGATCGCTCACTTCTTCACCTCCTGCGGCAGGTTGAGCCCGACGAACGAGACCTTGAAGACGCGGCGGCACCCGGTGCACAGCCACGCGTAGCTGGGTTCCTCCTGCGGCCGGAGGTCCTCGTCACCGCAGTAGGGGCAGTAGAACGGCGTCGCGCGTTCGCTCATCGCAGCGAACCCTCTTCCGCCCGGCCGACCCACTGCGCGAACCGCTCGTCGGTCTCGCGCTGGGCGACGAAGTTCCGCACGACCCGCTCGACGTACTCGGGCAGCTCGGCCGAGGTCACCTTGTGGCCGCGCAACTTCCGGCCGAACCCGGCGTCGAGGCCGAGGCCACCGCCGAGGTGCACCTGGAAGCCCTCGACCTGGTTGCCCTGCTCGTCCGTGACGATCTGGCCCTTGAGGCCGATGTCCGCGGTCTGGATGCGGGCACAGGAGTTGGGGCAGCCGTTGATGTGCACGGTGATCGGCGCCGTGACGCCGTCGACGATGTCCTTGAGGTTGGCTTCGAGCTGCGTGACGAGGTCGAGGGCGCGCGCCTTGGTCTCGACGATCGCGAGCTTGCAGAACTCGATGCCGGTGCACGCCATGATGCCCCGGCGCCACGGCGACGGGTCGACCTGCAGGCCCAGCTTGGCGAGATCGCTCTTGAGCGCCGGGATCTCGGACTCGGGCACGTCCAGCACGATGATCTTCTGCTGCGGCGTGAAACGGACGCGGCCGGAGCCGGCCCGTTCCGCGTACTTCGCGACCTCGACGAGGATCGAGCCCGAGACCCGGCCCGCGACGGGAGCGGCGCCGACGTAGAACAGGCCGTCCTTCTGCTTGTGCACGCCGATGTGGTCGAGCTGCTGGTCCAGGGTCTCCGGCGCCGGGCCGTCGATCATCTTGCGCTTGAGGTACTCGTCCTCGACGACCTGGCGGAACTTCTCCGGGCCCCAGTCGGCGACGAGGAACTTGATGCGCGCGCGGTGGCGCAGACGGCGGTAGCCGTAGTCACGGAAGACGCTGATGACGGCTTCCCACACGTCCGGCACCTCGTCGAGCGGCACCCAGGCGCCCAGGCGCTTGCCCAGCATGGGGTTCGTGGACAGGCCGCCGCCGACCCAGAGGTCGAAGCCCGGCCCGTGCTCGGGGTGGTGCACGCCGACGAACGCGATGTCGTGGATCTCGTGCGCCACGTCCTGCAGACCGGAGATGGCCGTCTTGAACTTGCGCGGCAGGTTGGAGAAGCGCGGGTCGCCGATGTAGCGCTCGAGGATCGTGTCGATCGCCGGCTGCCCGTCGATCACCTCGTCCTGCGAGATGCCCGCGACCGGCGAACCGAGGATGACGCGCGGGCTGTCGCCACACGCCTCCATCGTCGTCAGGCCGACGGCTTCGAGCTTCTGCCAGATCGTGGGAACGTCCTCGACCCGGATCCAGTGGTACTGGATGTTCTGCCGGTCGGTGATGTCCGCGGTGTCACGCGCGTAGGTCTGCGAAATCTCGCCGAGGACCGTCAACTGCTCCGTGGTGAGCGCACCGCCGTCGCTGCGGACGCGCATCATGAAGAACTCGTCGTCCAACTCCTCCGGCTCCAGCGTGGCCGTGCGGCCGCCGTCGATGCCGGGCTTGCGTTGCGTGTACAGGCCGTACCAGCGGAACCGTCCGCGCAGGTCGGCCGGGTCGATCGAGTCGAAACCGCCGTGGGCGTAGATGTTCTCGATGCGGGCGCGGACGTTGAGCGGGTTGTCGTCCTTCTTGCTCCGCTCGTTGGGGTTCAGCGGCTCTCGGTAACCGAGTGCCCACTGCCCCTCGCCGCGACGCTGCTTGGCACGCGGTGACGTCTGCGGCGTGGCCATCGCCATCCTCCGGGTTTCGAGGCGCTCAGTGCGCGTGCGAGCCCGGAGGTGCTTGTGGTGGGGGCGTCGTCAGCGCGCCGAGCGCTGACGGGAACAAATCAGCGCGCGGTCATGCCGAACGACGGCACATCGCGCTGGAGACACGACGGAAGTCGACGTGGCGGCGGGCCACGAGGCGGACTCCAGTCGAATGCATGACCTCAGTGTGCATGCCGTCCAGTGCGTGGTCCACCGCCAACCGAATGCTGGGATTGCCGAGGGGGAGTTGACATCCTGGCCTGATCTCACTCCGTAGCATTTCTGTCACCGACAGACACTTTCCCTGGTCGAACACCGCCATTTGGGCCGTGTAGGGGACACTGGGAGTCATGCCCTCCGCTTTGCCCGATGGCGAGCCCGCGCCCGCCGACGGTTCGCTTCCCCCTTCCGCTCTCGCCGGTGCCGGCTCGCGCCCCTTCGGCATCTACGTGCACGTGCCGTTCTGCGCGACCCGTTGCGGCTACTGCGACTTCAACACCTACACGCCCGGTGAGCTGGGTTCCTCCGCGTCACCGGAGTCGTGGCTGGAGGGCCTGCGCCGCGAACTGGACCTGGCCGCTTCCGTTCTCGGCACCGCTCCGTTGGCCGAAACCGTGTTCGTCGGCGGCGGTACGCCTTCTCTGCTGGGCGCCTCGGGTCTGGGTGACGTGCTGGACGCGGTGCGGCAGTCCTTCGGCCTGGCTCCCGGCGCCGAGGTGACGACGGAGTCGAACCCCGAGTCGACGTCCGTGGAGTTCTTCTCCGGTATTCGTTCGGCCGGCTACACGCGCGTGTCGCTGGGCATGCAGTCCGCGGCCCGGCACGTTCTCGCTGTGCTGGACCGCAAGCACACGCCCGGCCGTCCCGGCGAGGCCGCGCTGGAGGCCCGCGCGGCCGGGTTCGAGCACGTGAACCTCGACCTCATCTATGGCACACCGGGGGAACGACCCTCGGATCTGGCCGAATCCCTCGACGCCGTGCTGGCCGCAGGCGTCGACCACGTGTCCGCCTACGCGTTGATCGTGGAGGACGGCACCGGCCTCGCCCGCCGCATCCGCCGCGGCGATCTGCCCATGCCGGACGACGACGTGCTGGCCTCGTCGTACGAGATGGTCGACTCGGTACTGAGCGGCGCCGGTTTCTCCTGGTACGAGGTGTCGAACTGGGCGACCTCTGCCGAGGCGCAGTGCCGCCACAACGTCCTGTACTGGAAGGGCGCCGACTGGTGGGGCTTCGGCCCCGGCGCGCACAGCCACGTGGGCGGCGTGCGCTTCTGGAACGTGAAGCACCCTGCCCGCTACTCGTCCCTGCTGGCCGAGGGCAAGTCACCCGCCGCAGGCCGCGAGACGCTGTCGGCCGAGGACCAGCGCGTCGAACGGGTGCTGCTGGAACTGCGCCTCTCCGAAGGCCTGCCGATGGACGTGCTGGACGACGCCGGCCGCGAGGAGGCGAAGCAGGCGATCGCCGACGGGTTGCTCGAACCGCACGACGACCGCTGCGTGCTGACCGACCGCGGCCGCCTGCTGGCCGACGCCGTCGTCAGGCGCCTGCTGCCCTGATCACCTCGCGCGCAGGTCGTGCTGGCTGTGCACCTCGGTGAGCACCCACCCGCCCTTGCGGTATGTCACCGTGCCCCACCACAACCCGTCCGCCCGGCGGGCCTCCTCCCAGACCACGGTGCCCTCCCACCACTCGTCCTCGCTGTGGACCAGGCACGCTCTCCCCGGCGCGGGACCTTCCTCCTCCGGTGGCCGCAGCCACACCACGTTGCCCACGTTTGGACCCTAGCGACGGGCACCGACAAAAACCGGAGCCCGGATCGAGCACGACTTCAGAGCGCGCACCGAGCAGGAAACGGGCTGGGTAAACTCGGGAGCAATGGACACGGAGGTGAACAGCGGTGAACGCCGATGAGCGTCGGTTCGAGGTGCTGCGCGCCATCGTTGCCGACTACGTGTCCAACCAGGAGCCCGTGGGGTCGAAAGCCCTGGTCGACCGGCACAACCTGGGTGTCTCGAGCGCGACCGTGCGCAACGACATGGCCGCGCTGGAGGACGAGGGCTACATCGCCCAGCCGCACACCAGCGCGGGGCGCGTGCCAACGGACAAGGGCTACCGGCTCTTCGTCGACAAGCTGAGCGAGATCAAGCCGCTCTCGCAGGCCGAGAAGCGGGCCATCCGCAGCTTCCTCGACGGCGCGATCGACCTCGACGACGTGATGCGCCGCAGTGTGCGGTTGCTCGCGCAGCTGACCAGGCAGGTGGCGGTGATCCAGGTGCCGACGCTGTCCCGCGCGGCCGTGCGCCACCTGGAGGTGCTGCCGATCACGCCGTCGCGGCTGATGCTGGTGCTCATCACCGACACCGGCCGCGTCGACCAGCGCATCGTCGAGCTCGGGGACGTGATCAGCGAGGCGCACACGGCCCAGTTGCGCGGCGTGCTGAACCAGGCGATGGCGGGGCAGCGGCTGGCCGAGGCGAGTGCCAAGGTCGCCGAGCTGCCCGACGAGGTTCCGCCGAACCTGCGCGATCCGATGCTGCGAGTCGCTACTGTGCTCATCGAGACGCTGGTGGAGCACCCCGAGGAACGGCTGGTGCTCGGCGGTACCGCGAACCTCACGCGCAGCATCACCGACTTCCCGGGCTCGCTGCGGCAGGTGCTGGAAGCGCTGGAGGAGCAGGTCGTCGTGCTCAAGCTGCTCGCCGCCTCCCGCGACCCCGGTCGCGTGCTGGTGCGCATCGGCGAGGAGAACGAGGCCGCTGAGATGCGCAGCACTTCCGTGGTGTCCATCGGCTACGGCAGCCGTGACAATCCACTCGGGGGCCTCGGCGTCGTCGGACCGACGCGCATGGACTACCCCGGGACCATGGCCGCCGTACGCGCGGTCGCCAACTATGTCGGTGAGATCCTGACCGGTCGTTGACCAGAAACGTCTTGCACTTGAGATGAACACGAAAGCGAACAAGGTGGCCAGGGATTACTACGGCATCCTCGGTGTCTCGCAGAACGCGACACAGGATGAGATCAAGCGCGCCTATCGCAAGCTCGCCAGGCAGCTGCACCCGGACGTCAATCCCAACGAGGAGGCCCGCTTCAAGGAGGTGACGGCCGCCTACGAGGTGTTGTCGAACCCCGAGAAGCGCCGCGTCGTCGACCTGGGAGGCGACCCGCTCGACTCGGGCGGCGGTGGCCGCGCGGGTGGTGACCCGTTCGCGGGTTTCGGCCTCGGCGACATCATGGACGCCTTCTTCGGCGCCACGCCCGGCGGTGGCCGGGGGCCGCGCAGCCGCGTGCAGCCCGGCTCCGACGCGCTGATCCGGCTCGACATGACGCTGGAGGAGTGCGCGGCGGGCGCCACCCGTGAGCTGACCGTCGACACGGCGATCCTGTGCGACCGCTGCCACGGCGCCGGCACCCAGAACAACTCCAAGCCCGTCCAGTGCGACACCTGCCACGGCCGCGGCGAGGTCCAGTCGGTGCAGCGCTCGTTCCTCGGGCAGGTCGTCACGTCGCGCCCGTGCCCGGTGTGCCGCGGCTTCGGCGAGGTCATCCCGGACCCGTGCCAGCAGTGCGCCGGTGACGGCCGCACGCGGTCGCGCCGCACGATCTCCGTGAACATCCCCGCGGGTGTCGCCGAGGGCATGCGCGTGCGCCTCGCGGGCCAGGGCGAGGTCGGCCCCGGCGGTGGCCCGGCCGGCGACCTCTACGTCGAGGTCGAGGAGCACCCGCACGAGATCTTCGAACGCGACGGCGCCGACCTGCACTGCATCGTCCAGATCCCGATGACGACGGCCGCCCTGGGCGCCACGTTGCCGTTGAAGACCCTGGACGGCGAGGAAGAGCTGCAGATCGACCCCGGCACGCAGCCGGGCACGCAGCTCGTCATGACCGGCCGCGGCATGCCGAAGCTGCGTTCCACCGGCCGTGTCGACGGTCGCGGCGACCTGCACGTGCACCTCGAGGTGGTCGTGCCGACCAAGCTCGACGCCGCGCAGTCCTCGTTGCTGCGCGACCTGGCCGAGATGCGGGGCGAGAGCGAGCCCTCCCTGTCCCACAACGGCAAGGGCGGCGGCGGGCTGTTCGCCCGCCTGCGCTCCTCACGCGGCCACCGGTGACCCTGCCGGTCTTCCTCGTCGAGGCGTTGCCCTCCGGCGAGGAGTTCGTGCTCGACGGCCCGGAAGGCCGGCACGCCGCCACCGTGAAGAGGTTGCGCGCGGGCGAGGAACTCGTGCTGTCGGACGGGTCCGGTGCCCAGGTGCGCTGTTCCGTGGTGGCGGTGGAGAAGGACGCCCTGGCGTTGCGCGTGGTCGAGCGCTGGGTGGAGCCCGAACCGGCCCCGCGCGTCGTGCTCGCCCAGGCCCTGGTGAAGGGCGACCGCGGTGAGCTGGCGGTCGAGCTGGCCACCGAGGCCGGCGTGGACGGCGTGGTGCCGTGGCGCGCGGCCCGATGCGTGGCGAAGTGGGAAGACGGCCCGCGCGGTGCGAAAGCGTTGGGGCGTTGGCGATCCACGGTCCGTGAGGCGGCCAAGCAGGCCCGTCGTGCGCGAGTGCCGTTCGTCGATGAACCCGTGAGCACGAATCAGCTTTCTCATCGCGTGTCGTCGTCGGCGCTCACTCTCGTGTTGCACGAAAGTGCCACCGAACGGCTTGCGGACGTTCCGTTGCCCGATTCGGGTGACGTGCTACTTGTAGTGGGCCCCGAGGGTGGAATCACGCCCGAGGAACTCGACACGTTGCGATCTTCGGGTGCGCGGATCGTCCGATTGGGTCCAACCGTTCTGCGTGCATCTACAGCTGCGGCGGTTGCTCTTGGTGCCATTGGGGTACGTACTACAAGGTGGTGACCCCGATCACTCCGAAGATGAACATCGGATGGATTGGCTTGACGCAAGTTGTAGCGAACCGCAGGCGGTTGGGGTTACCCTTGTTCGCAGAGGGGCCGATTGGTCTATCCGGAAACGGAGTAGACGATTAGCCTTTCTGACCAAAAGACTCGCCGGACACCTCCCCCCTCGGTCCGGCGTCGGCGCCTCGCGGCGAAGCGACCCCCAGGCTTCGGACCGCGAGGCGCCCCTTTTGGTTTCAGGTGTCTTTGTGCGCTCTGCTCGGGCCGTCTGGCCTGCGGGTTCGTCACTCCCTATCGAACCGGCGCGCTTCTCGGCGAATTCTTGTCGTTCACGTAAGTTCTGCGTGTGCAGCGAATTGCTTACGGTGACCATCCCAGTCAGTTCGGCGAGCTTTACGTTCCCGAGACCGCGACTCAGGGTGCCGTTGTCGTCATTCACGGTGGTTTTTGGCACCAGCGCTACGGCCTCGAACTCGGCCGCCCTCTCGCGGACGTGCTCGTCGCGGAAGGATTTGTCGTCTGGAACATCGAATACCGGCGGGTGAGCGGCGGCGGTGGGTGGCCGCAGACGGGTGAGGACGTGCTCGCCGCGATCAACGCCGTCGACATCGGGCCCGTCGTGACGCTCGGGCACAGCGCCGGAGGCCACCTCGCCGTGTGGGCGGCCAGGCACAGCGCGCGAGTGGTCGGAGCGGTCGCCCAGGCGGCGGTGCTGGACTTCACCAGGCACATCACGCCGCGGGCGCTGGAACTGTGCACCGAGGAACAGTTCGCGGAGGCCTCGCCGGCCGCGCTGATCCCCATCGGCAAGCCGGTGGTGTGCGTGCACGGTGACCAGGACGAGGACGTCCCGGTCGAGCAGTCGATCGAGTTCTGCGCCGCCGAGCCGCAGGCGGAACTCGTCGTGGTGCAGGGGGCAGGGCACATGGACATGATCACGCCGGGCACCGAGTCGTGGGAGAGGTGCCGCGCGGCTGTCGTTCGGCTCGCGCACGACTGCTAGAAAGGGCCGGTGCCGAAGGTTGTCGACCATGAGCAACGCCGCCGCGAACTCGCTGAGGCAGTGTGGCGCATCGTGCGGCGGGACGGGATAGACCACGCGTCCGTGCGCGCCGTCGCCGCCGAGTCCGGCTGGTCGAGCGGGTCGCTGCGCCACTACTTTCCGACGCAGGACGCGCTGCTGGGGTTCGCGATGGAGCTCGCGTACCGGCGGTTCATCGCGCGGTTGGAAAAGATCGACACCACCGCCGGCAACCGCGAGGTGCTGCGCTCCTTCGCGCACGAGATGCTGGCGATGGACGACGACCGCCGGGTCGAGGCCGCGGTGCTGCTGTCGTTCCTGCCCCGGGCGATGGTCGAGCCGTCGTTGCACGAGCTGGAACGCATCGGCACACGCGAGTTGTACGGCGAGATCGCGCGTGTTCTCGTTGCGGCGCAAGAAGCCGGTGAGCTGCGGGATGGCGTCGTGCCGATGAAGGCCGCGCGGCGGTTCATCGTGCTGATCGACGGGCTCAACATCCACCACGGGCTCGGCCCCGACGAGCTCACGGTCGCCGACATGGTCGAGGCCGTCGACGAGCAGCTGGACCGGCTGTTCGTTTAGCTTGGGGTATGTCCTGTTTGTTCTGCCGGATCGCCGACGGTGAGATTCCCGCGACGATCGTGCACGAGACCAAGACGACGCTCGCGTTCCGCGACATCCAGCCCAAGGCGCCCGTGCACGTGCTGCTCATCCCGCGCGAGCACGTGCCGAACGCCGTCGACCTGAACGGCGACCAGCTCGGCGACCTCTTCGCCGCCGCGAAGGAGGTCGCCGACGCCGAGGGAGTGGCCGAGTCGGGCTACCGGCTGCTCTTCAACACCGGGCCGGACAGCGGACAGGAGGTCTTCCACGCCCACCTGCACCTGCTGGGCGGCCGCCGTCTTTAGCCCAGCGCCTGCAGCAGGGGAGCGTGGTAGCGGGTGCGGTCACCCGGCAGGTGCTCGGCACCGCGGACCATCCAGGTGGCCTCGCCCCACGACTCCAGGCCGTGCTCGCGCACGAACGCGATGACCTCGGGGTCGTGCACGTCGACGCGCACGCTGGGATCACCGGCGGCGCAGTCGGCGATGAGCGCGCACGCGTCGGCGGCGGAGTCCGCGATCACCGGGCCGATCAGCTTCCGGCCCTCGCGCACCTGCCACGAGCCCGCGACGCCGTGCTCGGAGATCCGGACCGTGCCCATCCTGAGCAGCGACTCCCACAGGTACGGCCGGGTGAGGCCGGTGACCTTGGTGTCGAGCGCGACGAGGTCGTCGAGGTCGGCTGCGGTCGCGATATGCGATATATCGGATGCCGGTCCGGTGAACGTCCCGGCGTGGATGTCGGTGAAGCCGACGGCGCGGAAACCCATCTGCTCGTAGAGCGGGCGGCCCATCGACGTCGCGAACAACGTCGAGACATCCGTATCCAATACATGGGATACCAGCCGCCGGGCGTGGCCTTGGCGCGCGGCGCGTTCGGCGACCAGCACCATGCTGACCGACGCCAGCTCCGGATAGCGCGTCAGGATCGTCGTGCCGACGAGGCCCTGCTCGTCGAACAGTCCCCAGCCCTCGCCGTACGTGAGCAGGAACTCCCACTTGCTCTCCTCGCGCGGCCACGACCGGCTTTCCGCCAGGTCGGAGCACGCGGGGATGTCGTCCAAGGTCAGTCGTCGCAGTTCCACAGGTTCCCCAGTCATCCCAGCGCGAGCGACGCGGGCGCGAAGTACCGCCCACGGTCGCCGCCGACGTCATCGACGCCGTGCACCATCAGTGCGCAGCCTCCGCGCACCTCGTAGCCCTTGCCCAACAGGAACGCCGCCACCTCCGGGTCGCTCACGTCGACGCGGGACGGCCCGGCGCCGGCGGCCACGTCAGCGATGATCTCGCACGCCGCAGCCGCGTTCGGTGCTACGAGCGGACCGATGACCAACGTCTCACCCATGCGCCGCGTGCAGACGAAGCCGTCCTCCCCGATGTGGGGTGTGTAGACCGATGACGGACCGAACACGTGCATCCAGAACGCCTCTCGCGTGAACCCGCTCGCCGCCCGGTCCAGCGCCACCACCGAGGGCAGATCGCCTGACGTCGCCGGCCGCGTCACGCCGGCAGCCGCGCCCATGATCTCGCCGTGGTACGCCAACGCACGCCCGACCGAGTGAAAGCCGAGCCGTTCGTACAGCGGCTCACCCATCGTGGTCGCGTACAGCACCGAAGGACCCATATCCAATATATTGGATATCAGTGCGCCCGCAATGCCCCTGCGTTCCGCCCACGAACCGACCAGCACGCCGCTGATCGCCTGCATCTCGGGATACGGCGTGACCAGAGTCGTGCCGAGCAGCCCGGTCTCGTCGAAGGCGCCGAAGCCCGGACCGAGGGACAGCAGCATCTCCCACTGCGCGGGCGTCCAGCTCCAACCCCGGTCCGTCACGAGTTTCATGCACTCGGGTACGTCCTCGACACCAAGCCTCCGGATCTCCACGGTTCATGAGCACACACCGTGAGCAAAGCGGTAGCCACCCATTTTCGGCCGGACTAGCATCGACGGCACCAGATCCGAGCGACAGGAAGCAGGCCGGGGCCACGTGGCCGAGGAAAACCAGCAGAACAACAAGGAAGGTCAGTCCCGGTTCGCCGTGCCGGAAGGTGCGGTGCTCACGCTGCTCGGGTCGCGCGACGAGAACCTCCGGCTCGCGGAGGAACTGCTCGACGCCGACGTGCACGTGCGCGGGAACGAGATCACCTTGTCCGGCGACCCCGCCGACGTGGCCTTCGCCGAACGCGTCTTCTCCGAGCTCATCACCCTCGCGGGCCGCGGGCAGGCCATCGACCAGAACGCCGTCCGCCGCATCGTCGCGATGCTCAGCGCGAACGAGGCCGAGTCGCCCGCCGAGGTCCTGAGCCTCGACATCATCAGCCGCCGCGGCCGCACCATCAGGCCGAAGACGCTGAACCAGAAGCACTACGTCGACGCGATCGACAAGAACACGATCGTGTTCGGCATCGGCCCCGCCGGCACCGGCAAGACGTACCTCGCCATGGCCAAGGCCGTGCAGGCGCTGCAGGCCAAGCAGGTCAACCGGATCATCCTCACCCGCCCGGCCGTCGAGGCCGGCGAGCGCCTGGGCTACCTGCCGGGCACGCTCTACGAGAAGATCGACCCGTACCTGCGGCCCCTCTACGACGCGCTGCACGACATGGTCGACCCGGAGTCGATCCCGCGCCTCACGCAGGCGGGCACGATCGAGGTCGCACCCCTCGCATACATGCGTGGCCGCGCGCAGCCGATCTTCACGCCGGTGCTGACCCCGGAGGGCTATCGCCCGATCGGATCGCTGCAGGTCGGTGACCTGGTCATCGGCTCCAACGGCGAGCCGACCCCCGTGCTGGGCGTCTACCCGCAGGGTGAGAAGGACGTCTACCGCGTCACGGCGCAGGACGGTTCGTCGACGCTCGCGTGCGGTGAGCACCTCTGGACGGTTCGAACGGCTGCTGATCGTCGCCGTGACAAGCCGTGGCGAGTGCTCGAGACCAGGGAGATGATCGGCAACCTGCGGGCCGCACACGCCCGCCGGTACGAGCTTCCGCTCCTCAGCGCACCGGTGTGCCTGCCGGAACGCGAAGTGCCGATGGACGCGTACGCGCTCGGCCTGCTGCTGGGCGACGGATGCATCACCGGCTCGACGACGCCGTCGTTCGCCGCAGATGTGGCGCAGGAGACGCGGTCAGGTGCCAGCTCTGACGTTGCCACGCTGGAGAAGTCCCGCAGCGACGTCGTACGTGCGCTCGGGGGCGATGACACGGGCATCGACTTCGTTCCGGAGCTGTACCTGCACAACAGCGCTGACGTGCGGCTCGGCGTGCTTCAGGGCTTGCTGGACACCCAAGGCGAGCCGCACCTCCAGGCGGGCCGATCCTGCCGGATTCACTACACGGCTTCTTCGCAACAGCTGAGTGCCGACGTCGTCGACCTTGTTCGTTCGCTCGGTGGTGTCGCCTTCGCGGATGTCCGCGACGGTCGCCACGACGCGTACGTCCTCGACATCAGGCTGCCCGAGGGCGTCGAGCCGTTCCGGCTCAAGCGCAAGCGGGAGAAGTACCACGCCGCCGGTGGCGGCGGGCGTCCGATGCGGTTCATCGACAGCATCGAGCCCGCGGGTCGTACGGAGACGGTGTGCATCCAGGTGGCGGCGCAGGACTCCCTGTACGTCACCGAGGACTATCTGCTGACGCACAACACGCTCAACGACGCGTTCATCATCCTCGACGAGGCGCAGAACACCACGCCCGAGCAGATGAAGATGTTCCTCACCCGCCTCGGCTTCGGCTCCAAGGTGGTCGTCACGGGTGACGTCACCCAGGTCGACCTCCCCGGTGGCCAGCGCAGCGGCCTGCGGGTCGTCAGGGAGATCCTCGACGGTGTCGACGACGTGCACTTCTCGGTGCTGACCAGCCAGGACGTGGTGCGCCACCGCCTGGTCGGCGACATCGTCGACGCGTACGACAAGTGGCAGGTCCAGCAGGACGCCGTCGACCAGAACGGGCAACACCACGGACCCGGTGCACGCCGGGGGAACCAGCGGCGAGGACGATAGGCGCTGTGAGCATCGAGATCGCCAACGAGTCGGGTGTCGGAGTCGACGAGGGTTCCATCGTCTCCGCCGCCCGCTTCGCGCTGGACCGCATGGGCGTGAGCCCGCTGGCCGAACTGTCCGTCCTGCTCGTGGAGCTGGACGTGATGGCAGACCTGCACGAGCGCTGGATGGACCTGCCGGGTCCTACGGACGTCATGGCCTTCCCCATGGACGAGCTGGACTCCGCGCGCCGCCCCGACGCCGCGGGCCTCGGTCCCGCGCTGCTCGGGGACATCGTGCTGTGCCCCGCGTTCGCCAAGGACCAGGCCAAGAAGGCGGGCCACGGCCTGCTGGACGAGCTGCACCTGCTGACCGTGCACGGCGTGCTGCACCTGCTCGGCTACGACCACGCCGAGCCTGCCGAGGAACGTGAGATGTTCACGTTGCAGAACCGCATCCTCGGCGACTTCCGCACCGCGCGTGACGAGGCCGAACGGGCCGCGCACCAGCGCAGCACCGACGACAAGGTGCTCGGCGCGGTCGGCCTGGACGAGAAGAACGAAGAAGCCTGACGCGATGAGCGCCAACCCTGCCAGTGTGATCGTGCTGGCCGTTTTGCTCGTGCTTGCCGCAGGCCTGTTCGCGTGTGTGGATGCCGCTCTCGGCACCGTGTCACGCGCACGGGTGGAGGCCCTGCAACGGCAGGGTCGCTGGGGCACCGGGCAGTTGCTGAACGTCCTCAACGACCGGCCACGGCACGTCAACCTGTTGTTGCTGCTGCGCCTGGCCTGCGAGATGTCGGCGGCGGTGCTGGTCACGACGGTGTTCCTCGACTACGTGGCACAGGACTGGCTCGCCGTCCTGTACTCGTGCCTGAGCATGCTCGTCGTGTCGTATGTCCTCGTCGGCGTCGGACCGCGCACCATCGGCCGTCAGCACTCGTACGGCGTGAGCCTGCTCGCCGCGGGCACCGTCCGGCAGCTCGGGCGCGTGCTCGGGCCGCTGTCCAAGCTGCTGATCCTCGTCGGTAACGCCATCACGCCCGGTAAGGGCTTCCGTGAGGGTCCGTTCAGCTCCGAGGTCGAGCTGCGCGAGCTCGTCGACATGGCGCAGGAACGCGGCGTCGTGGACGAGGGCGAGCGCGAGATGATCCACTCGGTGTTCGAGCTGGGTGACACCATCACGCGCGAGATCATGGTGCCGCGCACCGAGATCGTGTGGATCGAGCAGTCGAAGTCGTTGCGGCAGGCGCTCGCGCTGTCGTTGCGCACGGGCTACACCCGCGTCCCGGTGATCGGCGAGAGCGTCGACGACGTGCTCGGCGTGGTGAACCTCAAGGACCTGATGCGGGCCACGCTCGCCGAGGACGAGGACCCGAAGAGCGTCGCCGAGCTGATGCGCCCGATGAGCTTCATCCCGGACTCGAAGCCCATCGCGGACCTGCTGCGCGAGATGCAGGTGTCGCGCCGGCACATGGCGATCGTCGTGGACGAGTACGGCGGCACCGCGGGCCTGCTGACCATCGAGGACATCCTCGAGGAGATCGTCGGCGAGATCACCGACGAGTCCGACACCGACGACCGCCCGCCGGTCGAGCACCTGGAGGACGGCGCGGTGCGGGTCAGCGCGCGCCTGCCGGTGGACGACCTCGACGCGTTGTTCGGCACCGAGCTCGACGACCACGAGGTCGAGACCGTCGGCGGCCTGCTCGCGCAACGGCTCGGGCGCGTGCCGCTGCCCGGCACCGAGGCGGAGATCGCCGGCCTGCGCATGCGGGCCGAGGGCGGCAAGGACGAACGCGGCCGCATTCGCGTCACCACCGTGCTCGTACGCCCCGTGCAGAAGGAGAACGATGACGATGCCTGACGTCGACCCCGAGAACGCGAAGCTCATCACGCTGGCGCGGTCCGTCCGAGCGCGCAACGGCGCCGAGGAGGGAGCGGCGGTGCGGGACCTCGACGGCCGCACCTACAACGCCTCCACGGTCTCGTTGCCGTCGCTGAAGCTCACCGCGCTGCAGGCGGCGATCGCGGCAGCCGTGTCGAGCGGTGCCGAGGGGCTGGAGGCGGCGGCGGTCGTCACCGAGTCGAACCGGGTGGACGGGGAGTCGCTCGCGGCCGTGCGGGACCTCACGCCCACCGGCCCGGTGCTTCTCGCGAACCTCTCAGGCGAACTGCGCAAGCAGTTCTAGGTGGTCGGAAGGCCCCGCGAACGGCCAGAACGAGCTAGAGGGACAATGGACGGATGGATGGTTACCGCTCCGGGTTCGCGTGCTTCGTCGGCCGCCCGAACGCAGGGAAGTCGACGCTGACGAACGCGCTGGTGGGCACGAAGGTCGCCATCACGTCCAGCAAGCCGCAGACCACCCGGCACACGATCCGCGGCATCGTGCACCGCGAGGACGGCCAGCTCGTGCTGGTCGACACGCCTGGTCTGCACCGGCCGCGCACGTTGCTCGGCCAGCGGCTCAACGACCTGGTGCGCGAGACGTGGTCGGAGGTCGACGTCGTCGGCTTCTGCGTGCCCGCGGACCAGAAGGTCGGCCCCGGTGACAAGTTCATCGCCGCCGAGCTGGAGAAGGTCGCCAAGCGCACGCCCGTGCTCGGCATCGTCACCAAGACGGACCTGGTGTCGCAGCAGCAGGTGATGGAGCAGTTGCTCGCGCTGCAGAAGATCATGGAGTTCGCCGAGATCATCCCGGTGTCCGCGGTGGACGGCTTCCAGGTCGACACGCTGAGCGACCTGCTGCTGAAGAAGCTGCCGGAGGGCCCGCAGCTGTTCCCGGACGGCGACCTGACCGACGAGCCGGAGCAGACGCTGGTCGCCGAGCTGATCCGCGAGGCCGCGCTGGAGGGTGTGCGCGACGAGCTGCCGCACTCCATCGCCGTGGTGGTCGAGGAGATGCAGCCGCGTGAGGGCCGCAACGACCTGATCGACATCCACGCGTTCGTGTTCGTGGAACGGTCGTCGCAGAAGGCGATCATCCTGGGACATCGGGGCGAGCGGCTCAAGCAGGTCGGCATGGAGGCTCGCAAGCAGATCGAGGGTCTGCTGGGCAGCCGGGTGTACCTGAACCTGCACATCAAGATCGCCAAGGACTGGCAGCGCGATCCGAAACAGTTGCGCCGCCTGGGTTTTTAGTGCCGTGACCTCCAGTCTTCACCGCGTCTTCCGGCGCCCAGCAGGCCACCTCACGGCACCGCCCCCGCGCCCCCATATGCCCGATATGAGGGCGCGGGGCCGGCGCCGCGATGCGACCGTCTGAACGTCGAAACACGAGGCAAAGACCGGAGGTCACGGCACTATGGCACATCTGTACGGCGACACCGGGATCGTGCTTCGTGTGCAGAAGCTCGGTGAAGCCGACCGGATCATCACCTTCCTGACCCAGAAGCACGGCAAGCTCCGCGCCGTGGCCAAGGGCGTGCGCCGCACGTCGTCGAAGTTCGGGGCGCGGCTGGAGCCGTTCTGCCACGTCGACGTGCAGTTCCACCCCGGCCGGTCGCTCGACATCATCACGCAGGTGCAGACGCTGGACGCGTTCGGAGTCGGCATCGTCACCGACTACCAGCGCTACACGGCCGCGTGCGCCATCTTGGAGACCGCTGACCGGCTCACGGCCGAAGAAGGCGAACCGGTCTTGCGGCTGTACATGCTCGTGGCCGGGGCGTTGAGGGCGTTGTCGAACGGTGAGCGTGACCCGTCGCTGCTGCTGGACGCGTTCCTGATGCGTGCGATGGCGTTCGCGGGATGGGCGCCCGCGGTGAACGAGTGCGCGAAGTGCGGCGATCCCGGTCCGCACCGGGCGTTCAGCATCCAGGCGGGCGGCTCGTGCTGCCCGAACTGCCGTCCCGCCGGTTCGTCGTCGCCGTCCCAGGACACGCTGACGTTGCTCTCGGCGTTGCTGCATGGCAGGTGGACCGTGGTCGACGAGATCCCGCACATCGCCCGTCGTGACGCGAGTGGCCTGGTCGCGGCGCATCTGCAGTGGCACCTCGAACGGCAGCTCAGGTCGTTGCCTTTGGTCGAGCGAAAGGCACAGCCGGCGGACGGCTAATGTGGCGGCTACCCGAAAACGGTTGTCGCCCGAGAGGATGCCGAGCCCCATGTTGCGTCGCCGCCGCTCTGAGCGTGAGAAGCGCGTACCGCGCCCGCCGGAGCCGCACGAGTCCGGTGCGACGCCCCCGGACATCCCCGCCGACCTGGTGCCCAAGCACATCGCGATCGTGATGGACGGCAACGGCCGTTGGGCGAACCAGCGCGGGCTGTCGCGGGTGGAGGGGCACAAGCGCGGTGAGCAGGTCGTGCTCGACGTCGCGAAGGGCTCCATCGAGCTCGGCGTGAAGTGGCTCTCGCTCTACGCCTTCTCCACGGAGAACTGGAAGCGCAGCCCTGAAGAGGTCCGCTTCCTGATGAATTTCAACCGCGACGTGATCGCGCGCCGCACCGACGAGCTGGACGAGATGGGTGTCCGCATCCACTGGGCCGGCCGCTCGCCGAAGCTGTGGGGCAGCGTCATCAAGCAGCTGCAGGAGGCCGAGGTCCGCACGGCCGAGAACGACGTGCTGAACCTCGTGATGTGCGTGAACTACGGCGGGCGCGCGGAGATCGGTGACGCCGCCCGCGAGGTCGCGCGCCTGGTCGCCGCCGGGAAGATCAACCCGGACAAGGTCGACGAGCGCACCCTCGCGAAGTACCTGTACAAGCCGGAGATGCCCGACGTCGACCTGTTCATCAGGCCGTCCGGTGAGCAGCGCATCTCGAACTTCCTGCTGTGGCAGTCCGCGTACGCCGAGATGGTGTACCAGGACATCCTGTGGCCCGATTTCGACCGCCGCGACCTGTGGCGCGCCTGCGAGAGGTTCGCGGGCCGCGACCGCCGCTTCGGCGGTGCCGTCGACAAACCCGGTGAGGAGGCGGTGTCGTCGTGAACGCGAGTGGTGAGGCCCTGGAGGCCGCGCGCAAGGCGTTGGAGCTGTTCCACGACGTCTCCGTTGACGACGACGGCGCGTTGAGTTTCCGCCACGGCGACGTGCCGTGCGCGGTGCAGGGCATGGAACTGGCCGAAGGGCTGACGGTTCTCTCGCTGACGGTCGTCGTCGCGTGGGACCTGCCCGGAGACGTGGCTGTGTGGGTGGCCGAACGCGCTGGTCAGGGCCTGTTCGGGACGTTGGGTGTCATCGCGTCCGAACGAGGCACGGACGTGATGCTGCGCTACGCCTTCCCGGCGGACGGCCTCAAGCCCGAGCCGCTGAGCACGCTGCTCATGCTCGTCGTGTCGACCGCGTCGCAGGTGCGCGGCGAGCTCCTCTCCCGGTTTTCTTGAGAAAGGACCCTTCCATGGGTGGCGTGATCATTTACGAGCCGGAAGAGGACTCGGACGTCAACGAGTTCCCGTGGACCGTCACGTTCGAGCCTTCGGGCGGCGACGACTGGGACTCGTTCATCTGCGGCCCGTACGAGCGTGACCACGCCGTCGCGCTGGCCGAGGCGGTGGCGCTGGACGACGCCGAGGGCGGCGTGCTGGCCATCGTGAAGCCGATGCTGCCCGCGCTGTCGGCCGACGACGTCTCCGCGACGATCGAGGAGCTCCGCGAGGCCGCCCTCGAAGAGGAGGCCGACGACGAGGAGACCGTCAACGGCACCCCCGTCGACTTCGATGACGACGACCTTGTAGAGGAGGAGGCGGAGTTCGACGAGCCGCCCTCGCCCGAGGAGATCCGTGAGGGCATGGCGCGCCAGTACCGCCGCCTGCTGGACCTGGACGCGGACGCGGAATGACGATCACCGGCGAGATCCGCTCGTCGAAGCGGCGCTCGGGCCCGCCTCGGCTGAAGATCACGTCGTTGGAGGTGCTGTGCGGGATCCTCGTTCTCGCACTGCTCTTCCAGTCCAGGCTCGTCGACCTGCTCGACGCGCCGAAGCTGCGTACGGCGTCGACGGTGTTCGTGGCGATCTGCGTGCAGGCGATGCCGTTCCTGGTGCTGGGCGTGCTTATCTCGGGCGCCATCGCGGCGTTCGTGCCGCCCTCGGCCCTGCGCCGGTTGTTGCCTTCGAAGACCGCGCTGGCCGTGCCCGTGGCCGGTGTCGCGGGCATCGCGCTGCCGGGCTGTGAGTGCGCCTCGGTGCCGGTCGCGAAGCGGTTGATGCAGCAGGGTGTCGCGCCGGCCGTGGCGCTGACGTTCCTGCTGGCCGCGCCCGCGGTGAACCCGATCGTGCTGGTGTCGACCGCCGTGGCGTTCAACGACACCCCGATGATGGTCGTCGCGCGGTTCGCCGGCTCGTTGCTGACCGCGATGATCATGGGCTGGCTGTGGGTGCGCTTCGGCAAGATGGAGTGGATCGCCGAACGCGCGCTGGCACGCATGGCCGACCACTCCGGTAAGTCGAAGTGGGCCGTGTTCGCCGAGAGCGCGCGGCACGACCTCGTGGACGCCGGCGGGTTCCTGGTGCTGGGCGGTCTGTTCGCGGCGGCGTTCAAGACGTTCGTGCCGACCGCGTGGATGCAGACGCTGGGCGGCCAGATCGTGCTGGGCGTGATCGTGATGGCCCTCCTGGCCGTCATCCTCGCGCTGTGCTCCGAGGCCGACGCCTTCGTGGCGGTGGCGTTCTCCGCGCTGCCCCTGCTGCCGCGCCTGGTGTTCCTCGTCGTCGGCCCGGCCGTCGACGTGAAGCTGATCGCGCTGCAGGCCGGTGCGTTCGGCAAGTCCTTCGCGTTCCGCTTCGCACCCGCTACCTTCGTGGTGGCGATCTTGTGTGCCGTGGTGAGTGGAGTGGTGCTGCTGTGAGACGGGAAACCCAGAACATCCTGCTGGTCCTGCTCGGCGGCGCGCTGCTGAAGATCAGCTTCTCGGGCCTGTACCTCAGGTATGTGCAGAAGAGCCTGCTGCCACTGCTGATCGCGGCCGGCGTGATCATGATCGGCCTGGCGCTGTTCGCGATCGTCCAGGACATCCGTCGCGGCAAGGCCGCCTCCGAGGACGACCACGAGCACTCGCACTCGTCGCGCTCGACGTGGCTGATGCTGCTGCCGGTGCTGGCGGTGTTCCTGATCTCGCCCCCGGCTCTGGGTGGCGACGTCGTGAACTCGGCCGCCGACACGAACCAGACGCAGCGCTCCCGCAATCTGCTGGGCGAGCTGCCGTCCGGGGACGTGATCCCGTTGTCCATGACGGAGTTCGTCACGCGCACGGCGTGGGACGAGTCCGGGACGCTGGACGGGCGCCGGGTGAAGCTGACCGGGTTCCTGCTGCGCGCGGAGGGCGACACGTTCGTCGCACGGCTCGCGATCTCGTGCTGTGCCGCCGACGCCCGGCCGTTGAAGGTGCGGGTGACCGGGGACGTGCCCTCGCTGCCCGACGAGCAGTGGGTCGAGGTGACCGGGCAGGTCGTGCCGAAGTCGGCGAGCGAGAAGAACTCCTGGGTGCCGAGCTTCACCGTGGAGTCCTTCACGCCCGTGCCCGAGCCGGTCGAGCCCTACGAGTCCTAGTGCCTACTTGAGGCCCTTCGCCGTGCAGTCCGCGCACGTCCCGAAGATCTCTACGGTGTGGCTGACCTCGGAAAAGCCGTTCTCGGCCGCCACCCGGTCCGCCCACTTCTCGACGGCGGGACCCTCCACCTCGACCGTGCGGCCGCAGTGGCGGCACACGAGGTGATGGTGGTGGTGCGCCGAGCAACGGCGATAGATCGCCTCGCCCGAGTCGGTGCGCAGGACGTCGACCTGGCCGGCGTCCGCGAGCGACTGCAGGGTGCGGTAGACCGTGGTCAGGCCGATGCCCTCGCCACGGCGGCGTAGTTCCTCGTGTAGTTCCTGGGCGCTGCGGAAGTCGTCGAGCTGGTCGAGCAGGTTCGACACCGCGGTGCGCTGCTTGGTGGACCTCAGTCCGGTCACAACTTCTCCTCGACGTGCGTCACAGCGTCCACCACGATGTGCGCCAGATGTTCGTCCACCAGTCGGTACACGACCTCGCGGCCGTGTCTCTCGCCGTGCACCACGCCCGCCGACTTCAGCACGCGCAGGTGCTGGCTGATCAGCGGCTGCGCGACTCCGAGCGCCTCGACCAGTTCGTGCACACAGCGGTCATGTTCCCGCAGTTGCAGCACGATGGCGATGCGGACCGGGGCGGCCAGTGCGCGCAGCAGGTCGCCGGCCTCGGCGAGGGTGTGCGCGGGGCGGGGTGGAGCGGGCGCGGGGGCCGCGCGTTCGGGGGAGTGCTCACCGTGCAGCTGGACGGTCATGGCGGCACACCTCACCTGGTAGGGATTTTCACAACCAATTCTACGGTGATGATGAGCAGTACCAGCAGGACCACCACGCGCAATGTGCGGTGAGCTGGGGAAAGAACCTTCCAGGTGGCCGCCAGGAGCACCGCGGCGCCCACGACCAGCACGCCGAGGAGCACCGCGCCGAGGGTGCCGCCCACCAGAACGCCGGTGACGAACAGACCGAGCACGAGCACGAACGCAACGACGGGGCGCACACGCGCGAGTGGTCCGTCGCCGGGCAGGAGAGGGCGCTTGGAGGTCACCGTGCCATCCTTGCACCGTGCTGCTGGTGTGCCGATTCCGCGTGTCCGACCCCGAGACGTTCACCGTGCGCGTCGAAGAGGCGTTGAAGCTGCTGACGGCTCAGCCGGGGTGTCACAAGGGCACGCTGGCGCGGTCGACCGACGAGGACGACCGCTGGGTGCTGACCGTCGAGTTCGAGTCCGTGGTGGCTTATCGGCGCGCGATGTCGCCGTTCCCCGTGCGTGAACACGTCATCCCGCTGCTGTCCGAGGCGCTGACCGACGAGCCCGCCATGTACGAGCCGGCGCTGACCAGCGCCGGCGGCGAGGTCGAGAAGCACACGAGCGTGCTCGCCGAGGACGCGTTCACGGTGCGGCTCGGCGAGGCGGCAGGGCCTACGAACCCTCGGCGATAGCTTCCATCTCCTTGACCCACTCCTCCTGCGAGTCGTGGGGGAGGAGCTCCAACGCCCTGCGCGCGGCCTCGGCGGCCTCCGCGGACCGGCCCAGCGCGTGCAGCGTCTTGGCCTTGCCGCTCTCCGCGTACGCCTCCGGCGTCTTCTCGAACGCGTCGAGCGCCTCGTCGTAGCGGCCGTTCTCGAAGTAGAACCAGCCGAGGTTGTTGTGCAGCGGGCCGAGCCAGCGCACGAGTCCGGGGTTGGCCACGACCAGTTCGATGCCCTGCTTGGTCCACTTCTCCGGGTCGTCGACCAGCGACGCCATGTGCGCGGCGTCGACCGCGAGCGACAGGTCACCGCGCGTCTTGGCGAGGATGAACGCCGCCACGAACAACGGTTGCGCCGCCTCGGAGTCGCCGCCGGAGCGGTGCAGCCTGCCGCGTTCGAGCAGCGCGCGCACCCGGCCCGTCGAGTCGGGGGCGACCAGCACCTCCGCCTCGTCGACCAGAGCGTGACCTGCGGCGAAGTTCTCCCTCAGCCCCTCGACACGCGCGAGCTGGGTCAGCACCTCCGCCCGCTCGTCGTCGGTCTCCACGTTGCCCAGGAACGCGCGGAACCTCGCCTCGGTGCCGTCCAGGTCGGCGAAGTCCCACAGCTCTCGCAGCCGGTCTTCCATTCCTGCAGGGTAAGGCTCCGGTCGCCCGTTCGGGGCGTGACGTGACGGGCTAGGCTTGAGCCCCCGATTCTCATTCCCCCGATGGAGTTCCCCTTGCCCGCCGATCGCATCGAGACCGTTGTCAGCCTCTGCAAGCGCAGGGGGTTCGTCTACCCGTGCGGGGAGATCTACGGCGGTACCCGCTCGGCATGGGACTACGGACCTCTCGGGGTCGAGCTCAAGGACAACATCAAGCGGCAGTGGTGGAACTTCATGGTCCGCGGCCGCGAGGACGTCGTCGGCCTGGACTCGTCGGTGATCCTGCCGCGTGACGTGTGGGTCGCCTCCGGTCACGTCGAGGCGTTCGTCGACCCGCTCGTCGAGTGCGAGTCGTGCCACAAGCGGTTCCGCGCGGACACGCTGTCCGAGGAGTACGCGGAGCGCACCGGCAAGGAGGTCGCCGAGGGCGACGTCTCCGACGTGCCGTGCCCCAACTGCGGCGTGCGCGGCACCTACACCGAGCCGAAGATGTTCAACGGCCTGCTCAAGACGCACCTCGGTCCGATCGAGACCGAGGAGGGCCTGCACTACCTGCGCCCCGAGACCGCGCAGGGCATCTTCACGAACTTCCTGAACGTGCAGACGACGTCGCGCAAGAAGCCGCCGTTCGGCATCGGTCAGATCGGCAAGTCGTTCCGCAACGAGATCACGCCGGGCAACTTCATCTTCCGCACCCGCGAGTTCGAGCAGATGGAGATGGAGTTCTTCGTCGAGCCCGGGACGGACGAGGAATGGCACCAGTACTGGATCGACGAGCGCACCCGCTGGTACACGGACCTGGGCATCTCCAAGGAGAACCTGCGTCACTACGAGCACCCGAAGGAAAAGCTGTCGCACTACTCGAAGCGGACGGTCGACGTCGAGTACCGCTTCCAGTTCGGCGGCCAGGAGTGGGGTGAGCTCGAGGGCATCGCGAACCGCACCGACTTCGACCTCACGACGCACTCGAACCACTCGGGTGTCGACCTGTCGTACTTCGACCAGGCCACGAACTCGCGCTTCAGGCCGTTCGTCATCGAACCGGCGGCCGGTGTCGGCCGCCCGATGATGGCGTTCCTGCTGGAGGCCTACTCCGAGGACGAGGCCCCGAACGCCAAGGGCGGCGTGGACAAGCGCGTCGTGCTGAAGCTCGACCGCCGCCTCGCACCGGTCAAGGTCGCGGTGCTGCCGTTGTCGCGCAACGCCGACCTGTCGCCCAAGGCCCGCGACCTCGCGACGGCCCTGCGCCGCAACTGGAACGTCGACTTCGACGACGCCGGCGCGATCGGCCGCCGCTACCGCCGCCAGGACGAGATCGGCACGCCGTTCTGCGTGACGGTCGACTTCGACACGCTCACCGACCTCGCCGTGACGGTGCGGGAGCGCGACACGATGTCGCAGGAGCGCGTGGCGATGGACCAGCTGGAGTCGTACCTCGCGGCACGCCTCGTCGGCTGCTAGTTCGACTACTCCGTTCAGTCGTATCCACTGCTACGCTGTGAAGTCACTTCGTCACAGCGTAGCAGGGTGGAAGTCGACAACTGATGATCATCGGCCAGGGGCCGGCACCGGCGTGGGTGTGGGTGTCCGCACCGCGCGTCGAGCGGATCAGGACGAGGCTGGCTCTGACGGGCCTGCCCCTCATCGGCATGGCGCTGGTGTTCGGGATCGCGCTCGTCGGGGTCGGCCTGAACCTGCCGACCGCCCACAGCCCGATCAACGTGATCGGCGTGATGACGGCCGGGATCGGCGCGTTCTGGGGGATCTTGTCCGGCGTGAGTCTCGCGACGGCTCGGTCGTGCGCGCGAGGTGAGTTCGTCGACGTGAACGGGGCCCGGCTGGTCCGGCGGTTGCTCGGGGTCTGGTGGCTCGGGGCGATCGTGTGCGCGATGGCGGCCTGGTTCTGCGAGGTGATGACGTTGAACAGCGTCGCTCGGCCGGTGCCGTTCACCATCGGATCCGCTGTGTACCTCGCGGTGCTGGGCCTGCTCGTCGTGCTGGGCGGGGTCGCGTTCTTCACCGCCCGCAAGGTGTTGCGGGTCGGCTGAGGCAACTTTCCTGGGCGTTCTCGCGTGTAAAAGACATGGCGGGGGAGCGCGGGCAGGCCGCGGCGGGGGTGGCGCTCTTCGTCTGGGTGGTGGTGTTCGCGGCGTTGGCCGAGGTGGGAAATCCGCAGGTGCTGCTGGCCACGGCCGTGAGCGGCGGGCTGGTGTGCCTGTGCGCGGTGGCGGGCGGCGTAGTGGCGATGCGGATCACCGACGCGGAGTCGGCGGCTCGGTTGCGGCACGTGTTCGTGGTGCTGGAAGGCACCGCGATGGCGATCTTCTACCTGTTCTACGGGTTCGCGTTCAGCGCCGAGCCCGTGGGGAGGCCGGGGGACTTCGCGGTCGTGGTCCTGCTGGTGTTCTCGGTGCCGGCACTGGGTGCGCTCGCGTTGGTCGTGTGGCGGAGCTACGCCGTGCACAAGGTCGTCGTCGAGGCCTTCGGGCCGCTCGTGCCGGATTCCCGCGCGGGGGTTGGGTTGCAGCGGATCAGGGTGCTCGGGACCGTGCTTGTCACGGTGGGACTCGCCTTGGTGGTGTCCGCGATGACGGTGGCGCTCGTGACGCCGCTGTACCGGCCGGTGCTGCTGGTCGTCGGATTGCTGGTGACGCTCACGCCCGTTGTGCTCGGGGTGAGTCTGGTGCGGGTGACGGACGTCTACTCCGCACGGCGCCGCAACGTCGGCAACTACGTCATCGTCCTCGCCGCTTCGGGGTTCGCCGTGTCCGAGTTCTCCTCCGGCGCGGGGGTCGCGGGGGTGTTGTTCGGCGCGCTGGTCTTCGGCGCGGTCGTGCTGCTCGTGATCGCGATCCTCGTGGTGCGCGAGTTCACCGGCGAGTGGGACCGGCCGTGGCGGGAGCGCCAGGACCGGAGGGTCAGCCGTTGACACCCAGCTTCGCGAGGACGGCCGACGCGACGGCGTTGATCGACTGCCTGGCCGTCGTCCAGGACCCCGTGGGGCTCGTGGTGAGCACGGCGACGGCGTAGCGGCCGTCGAGCACGCCCGCGCTGTGCAGGTAGACGTCGCTCGGCAGGTAGTACATCCAGCCCTGCTTGGCGTAGACGCCGGTGACGCCGAGCAGACCGAACGCCTGGTCGAAGCCGTCGGCGGCGGTGGCGGGGGCGGACGACAGCGCCGTGACGATCGCGTCGCGCGCCGGTGAGGCGAGGATGTAGTGGTAGAGCCGCACCATGTCGTTCGCGGTGATGACGACCTCGCCCCACTGTGAGGGGTCGTCCGGCGCGTGCGTGCCGGTGAGGCCCGCTTCGGTGGCGACGCGGCTGATGGCGTCCATGCCGTCGAACCTCGTCCACAGCATGTCCATGGCGTTGTCGTCGCTCGCGCTCAACGCGCGGTGGATCAGGTCCTGGTCCTCGTCCGACAACTGCTGCTGCAACGCGTCCACGGCGAGGATCAGCTTCGATAACGATGCCGAGTAGAACGGCTGGTCGCCCTGTTCCGAGACCACCTGATCCGTCTGGAGGTCGAGCACCGCGACGCCGACGTCGGACGCACCGCCCGTAGCGGCGATATCCGATATATCAGTCGGTGATATATCGGATATCGCTGAAGGCGAGCCAGTATCCGATATATCGGCGTCGCCGGGATCCAGCGAACCGTCGCCGGTGTCCACCACGTCGGGGCCGCGCGATATATCGGCGGAAGGCTTCCCGTGCGCCAGGCACGGCGACGTCTCGGGGACGACGAACACGGCCGCCGCGAGGAAGAGGATCAAGGCCCAGCGCACACTTCAAAGGTCCGCTTCACAGGAGCCGGGTGTCGAGCTTTTCCTCCTGTGCGGTTCCTGAAGAATCCTCCCTGACCACCACGTATGCGCCGGAGCCCGGACGTTCCGCCACCGCCTCGACGAGTTCGGTGCCGCGGTAGAGCAGGCCGGCGCCGTCGTCGGTGCAGTACGTCTTCGGCAGCACTCCGGCGGCCACCGCGGCGTGGATCTTCGGACGGCGTTGCTCCTCCGAGTCGTAGTGCACGCCGTTGCCATAGGGCAGGAAGCCCAGGCCGTTCGTGACGATCCGGAGGTCCGGGCCGAACGAGTCCGTGGCGCCGCCCGTGTGCCAGCAGATCGAACCTGCCGACACGCCGCTGAGCACCACGCCGGCCTCCCACGCCTTGCGGAAGACCGCGCCGAGCCCGTGCACCTCCCACACCGCGAGCAGGTTCGCCACCGAGCCACCGCCCACCCAGACGACGTCGTGGGACAGCACGTAGTCCTCGAGGTCGTCGGTCGGCGGCATCGTGAAGAGGTTCAGCACCGACACGTCGACGCCCGCGACCCGGCCCGCCTCCGCCATGTTCGCGTTCATCGCCCGCTGGTCGCCCCCGGCGGTGCCGACGTGGCACAGGCGCGGTGTGCGGCCGTCCACGCCGGACAGGTCGAGAGCGAAGTGGATCAAGCTGTTGAACTCGACGAAGGTCCGGCTCCCGGAGCGCAGACCCCCGGACGTCGCGAGGATGGTGGGCTGCTCAGCAGGCATGCCGATGATCCTTGCAGGGGCGTCAACGCGACACCCGCGCCGTCTGGAAGCATGCGTGGTGTGCGGACCACGCCCCTGAAACCCCTCGCCAGGATTCGCCGAGTCGTGTTGCGCCTCTTTTTCGGGGCGTTGGTCATCGGCATGCTCGTGGGCGGTGGCACGGCGTTCCGCGTCTGGCAGGTCGCGCGCGTGGACGACTGGACGAAGGCCGACATGGCGATCGTCCTCGGCGCCGCGCAGTACAACGGTGTCCCGTCCGACGTGCTCGCGGCACGCCTGGAGCACGCGCTCGGCCTCTACGAGGAGGGCGTGGTCGGCTACATCGCCACGACCGGCGGCCGCCAGCCCGGTGACAACTTCACCGAGGGCCAGGTCGGCAAGTTGTGGCTGGTCAAGCGCGGTGTGCCGGAGGACAGGGTGCTGCAGGTCGGCGAGGGTGCGGACACGCTCGGGTCGCTGCGGGCCGTCGCGTCCGTCGCGAGGGAACGCGACCTGAAGACAGCCGTGATCGTCAGCGATCCGTGGCACTCGCTGCGCGCCCGCACGATGGCGGAGGACTCCGGTCTGCAGGCGTGGACGTCCCCGACCCGAAGCGGCCCGAACGTGCAGACGCGCGAGACGCAGTGGTTCTACATCAAGCGCGAGACCGGAGCCTTGCTCTACTACCGCCTGATGAAGGCGCACGCCGGCGTGTTCGACGAGCTCATGCTCCCTAAAATCGGCTGATGGGATACACCGGCCACGACACGGAGCGCCTGCTCCCCGAAGAGCCCAAGAGCGCCGTGCTGCCGGGTGCCCGCACCGACACGCGCACGCCGTTCTCCCGTGACCGGGCCCGTGTGCTGCATTCCGCGGCGTTGCGCAGGCTCGCCGGCAAGACCCAGGTCGTCGGTCCCGGCGAGGGCTCCGAGGTCACCGGTGTGCCGCGCACGCGCCTCACGCACTCGCTGGAGGTCGCGCAGATCGGCCGCGGCATCGGTGAGGAACTGGGCTGCGACCCCGACATCGTCGACACGGCCGGTCTCGCGCACGACATCGGGCATCCGCCGTTCGGGCACAACGGCGAGCGGGCGTTGAACGAACTCGCGGGCCCGTGCGGTGGCTTCGAGGGCAACGCGCAGACGTTCCGCATCCTCGCGCGCCTCGAACCGAAGACCGCGCACGGCCTGAACCTCACGCGCGCGGTGCTCGACGCGTCGACGAAGTACCCGTGGACGCGCACGCCGGGCACGGTGAAGTTCGGCGTGTACGACGACGACCTCGAAGTGTTCGAGTGGATGCGTGCGGGTGCACCGGACCGTGAGCGGTGCATCGAGGCACAGGTGATGGACTGGTCCGACGACGTGGCCTACTCGGTGCACGACGTCGAGGACGGCGTGCTGGCCCACCGCATCAGCCTCGGCGCGCTGGCCCGTCCCGACGAACGCGGCGCCATCGCGTCGCTCGCCGCGAAGACGTTCTCCGGCGAGTCCGTCGCGACGCTCGAGGCCACCGCCGAGGAACTGCTGAAGCTGCCGGTGATCGCGTACTGGACCGACCGCGAGTACGACGGCTCGCTCGGCGCGCAGGTGGCGTTGAAGAACCTCACCAGCGAACTGGTCGGCCGCTTCGCCTCCGCCGCCGTCACCGCGACCCGTGCCGTGCACGGCGACGGGACGCTGACGAGGTACAACGCGTCGCTGGAGGTCCCGACGCAGGTCGCGGCGGAGGTGGCGCTGCTCAAGGCGATGGCCGTCCGGTACGTGATGAGCGATCCGGCACGCCTGGCCATGCAGGCGAAGCAACGCGACCTGATCACCGACCTCGCCGGCCGCCTGATGGAGCGCCCGACGTTGCTCGACCCCGCGTTCCGCCCGGTGTTCGCGGCCGCTTCCTCTTACGCCGCACGGCTTCGCGTCGTCATCGACCAGGTCGCGCTGCTCACCGACGCGCAGGCCGTGGCCTGGCACCGCGCATCGGCGTAGGTTCGGGGGCGTGGCGGACGAACCGGGACCGCCGGACCGGCCGTGGCGGAGACCGGGCAGGGGATGACGACGATCCGGCCGGTCACTGCCAGATCCACGCCGTTAGGGGAGTGTTTCCGTGACCGATCAGGCCGACTTCGCCCTGAACCTGCACCGCGTCGCAGTACCTGATCCCTCCTCGAACGCGTGCTGGTCGCCCTTCTCGGTGGCCAGTGCGCTCGCGTTGGCCCGTGAGGCCGCGCGCGGCGAGACCCGCACCGAACTCGACGGCCTGCTCCAGGACTTCGACGCCTCCGACGCGCTCGACGTGCCCGAACTGGCCGTCGCGAACACGCTGTGGGCCGACGACGACCTGAGGATCGACCCTGACTTCTCGCTCGCCGGTTCGGTGCGGCGCACCGCGTTCTCCGACCCCGCGACGGTCCGCAAGCTCGTCAACACCGACGTCGCCGAGACCACCCGCGGCCTCATCCCCGAACTGCTGACGGACCCGCCACCGCCGGACGCCGCCGCGATCATCGTGAACGCCCTGTACCTCAAGGTCGGCTGGCTCAACGCGTTCTCCGCCTGGGAGACCGCCGCGAAACCGTTCCACGCGCCCGGCGGCGACGTGGACGTGCCGACGATGAAGGTCACCGAGAAGTTCCGCTACGCCCGCCACGACGGCTGGCAGACGATCGTGCTGCCCGCCGACTCCGGCGTCGAGGCCGTGGTCCTGCTGCCGGACGAGTCGCTCGACCAGCCGCTGAGCCCGTCCGTGCTCACCGCGCAGGACTTCACGCGGCTCGAGCTCTCACTGCCCAAAGTGGACGTACGGGCGAAGTTCAACCTCAAGACCACGCTGCGGCAACTGGGAGTCGAGCGCATGTTCGCGCGCGACGCCGACTTCTCCGGCCTCTCGCCGGACGAGCGGATGTTCGTCGACGACGTCGTGCACGAGGCCGTGCTGCGCCTGGACGAAGAGGGCCTCGAAGGCGCGGCGGCCACCGCCGTCACGTTCCGCACGGTGTCGATCGAGATCCCGGTGGACCCGATCGTCGTGACGGTCGACCGGCCGTTCCTCGTCGCGGTCCGGCACGCCCACTCGAAGGCGATCTACTTCCTCGCGCAGGTAGCCACTCCGTAACCGATTTCCGGCAGCATTCGCCCTGTAGAGCGGGCGTTTCGCGCGGCGAGATCATGATCATGGCTTTACCGTTCCACGCATGACCCAGCACGGTGCAGGTGAGCAACTCGTCGTGCTCGCCGCAGCGGGCGCCACCCAGATCACCTGCTTCAGCGGCGTCACCATTCCCGTCCTGCTCAGAACCGAGTGCTACGCGAAGGCGCTGGCCAGCGCTCTGGGGTTCGCGCCGACGCCGGAGCTGCAACGTGATGGCGTGCTGCCGCGGTGCGTGTTCTTCATCCACGAGTACGCGTTGCGCACCGTCGTCGGCGGCGACCGGCTGATGGAGGACCAGGTCCTGCACCTGCTGTTCCACGCGCCGTCGATCCGGATCGTGCCGGCCAGCGCGGGCGGGGCGGCGGCGGTCGGGCTCGACTACGCGCTCGTCCAGTACGAGCACGAGCCGCCGCTGGTCTACCTCGCGAACTGGACGCTCGCCAGCGACGCGGCGACCGTCGAACGGGCCGTGGCCATCTTTCAGCGCATGCACGCCGTCGCTCTGGACAACGAGAAGTCGCGCGACGTGCTCATGGAATATGTGGCCGTGTACGACCGCTAGGGCGTGTTGCGGCGCAGGAACAGTCGCATGCCGTCCTCACCGGGCAGCGCGCACAGCAGCAGTTTGACGTTCTGGTGTCGCACCGGAACCGCACACGAGTCGCCTGCCAGCAGCGTTCCCGCCAGCAGGCCGGCCGACTCGTGATCGATGTCCAGCACGAAGTCGTTGCTCATGAAGGGACCCTATGAGTAGACCGGCTCGCGCCCCAGTCACCCAAAGGTGTCACGTTCTGTCGGGCTGTCTCGTCCATCGGGCATGACGAGGATCAAGGGAGTCCCCAAGAAGGACGCGGGCCTGCTGCTCAAGGCCGTGTACTGGTTCGCGCGGCGGGAGTTCGGCGCGGTGCCGGAACCCGTCACGGTGATGGCGCACCACCCCAAGCTGCTGATGGCGGGCGGGCGGCACGAACTCGCGATCAAGAAGGCGATCCACGGGCCGTTGTTCGAGCTGTGCGTCTACCGCACGGCGGTGAAGCTCGGCTGTTCGTGGTGCGTCGACTTCGGCGCCATGCTGATGAAGCACGGGGGCCTCGACATCGAGCGCCTCAAGCACATCGACTCCTACGCCACGTCGCCGCTGTTCACCGACCTCGAACGCAAGGCGCTCGCCTACGCAGACGCGATGACCGACACGCCCGTCGCCGTCACCGACGAGCAGGTCGCCGAGCTGGAGGAGCTGCTGGGACGCAAGGAACTCGTCGCGCTGACCTACCAGGTCGCGCTGGAGAACCAGCGAGCCCGGTTCAACAGCGCGTTCGACATCAGGGACCAGGGTTTCACCAGTGGTGACGCCTGCCGCGTGCCGACAAACTAAAGCGGTGGAGAAAATCACCCTGACCGGGGCGCAGGAGACCATGCTCGCCACGCTGTACGGCCGGGCGCTCGACAGCGAGCGCCCCGCGTCCGTGCTGCACGACACCGAGGCGAAGCGTGCCGTCGACCGCATCGACTACGACTTCGCCAAGACCGGGATGAACACGACCACCTCGGTAGGCGTCGCCATCCGCGGCAGGGTGCTCGACGACTGGACGCGCGAGTTCCTGCGGCGCAACCCGTCCTGCACGGTGCTGCATCTGGCGTGTGGGCTGGACACTCGCGCGCACCGGATCGAACGGCCAGACACCGTGCGGTGGGTCGACGTCGACATGCCGGACGTCGTTGCGTTGAGGCACAAGCTCTTGCCCGTGCCACAAGGTGACTATCGCCTCGTGGCGTCGTCGGTCACCGAGGACGCCTGGCTCGCCGAAGTGCCCGCCGATCGTCCGGTCGTGGCGGTGTTCGAGGGACTGTCGATGTACCTCACGCAGGCGGAGGGTCATGCGTTGATCAGCAGGATCACCAGCCGGTTCTCCAGCGGTGAGCTGCTGTTCGACGTCTACGGCCCGTGGGGGATCAAGCTGCAGAAGCTCGTGCCGGCCGTGCGCAACGCCGGCGCGACCTTGCACTGGGGCGTCGACGATCCGCGCGAGATCGAGGCACTGCGCCCCGGACTGACCACTGTGGACTCCTGGCGCAGCGTGGACCTGCCGCACCTGGACGCGTTGCCCAGGTCCGGCAGGATCCAGATGAAGGTCGTCAGCGCGATCCCGAAGCTCCGTGACGTCGGGAAGCTGCTGCGAATGCGGTGGTAGTTCAGGTCTCCAGGACGAAGTCGAACTTGGCGGTGTAGCGGTTGCCGACGAGCGGGCCGAGCTCGACCTCGCACTCGCGGTCGAGGTAGGCGTCGCGCCGGTTCAGGTAGGGCACGTTCATCCCGTACGCCCTGAGGTTGTCCGGGAAGAACAGCTGCGTGGTGAGGATACGGCCGGCGCGGGGCTGGGCCTTGACGTGGATGTGCGGTGTGCGGCCGGGATAGTCCTTGGGCACGATCGTCTCCAGCACGTACGCGCCGGAGGCGTTGGTGAACTGGTGGCCGCGCATCTTGAACGTGGTGTTGTCGTACACGCCCCGGTCGTCCGCCTGCCAGAAGTCCAGCAGTGCGTTGGCGATCGGCTGGCACTTCATGGTGTAGACGAAGCCGGTGATGCTGAGCACGATCCCGGTGACGCCGGGCGTGCGCAGGTTCGTGCGCTGCGGGGAGTTCCGCTTGAAGTAGGGACCCTCGATGTTCGACGGGGTGTCGTCGTCATCGACGCAGGTCGGGGTCAGGGGAAGGGGCGCGCTGCGCGCCGTGGTGGCGCCGGCGGCGGTCAGGGCGACCACGGCGGCCGCACCGGTCGCCAGGAACGCCCGGCGTGAGGGGATGTCGTGTTCGGGCATGTTCGAACTCCGGTGGTTGCAACCCGCGGCAGGGGGCTTGGGCTGGACCAGCGGGCCGAACGTTAGCCACGGAACGATCCCGGTTCCAGTTGTGGTCCAGACCAAAAGCCGTCAGAACGCCACGTGGGTCAGCTTGTCCGGGTTCGCGATGTCGTAGATGGCCTTGACCTTGCCCTCGTGCACGGTGAACGCCGTCACGCGCGCCGACACCTCGCCGTACGCGGGCATGAGCACGCCCAGTTCGCCGTTGACGAACATCGGCCGGTGCTCCTCCGGGTAGCCGTACTTGCGCATCAGGCCGAGGAAGAAGCGAGCGACCTTGTCCGCTCCGGAGACCGTGCGGACCGCCGTGCGCACCTTGCCGCCGCCGTCGCCGATCATCATCGCGTCGGGGTGCAGCAGTTCGAGCACGCCGTCGATGTCCCCGCTCGCCATGGCCCGCAGGAACTTCTCCAGCACCTCCTGCTGCTCGGCCAGCGCGGCACGCGGCGGCGGGTCGGCGTCCGCGACGGCCTTGCGGGCGCGGGAGGCGTGCTTGCGCGCGGCGGCCTCCGAGACCTGCAGCACGTCGGCGATCTCGTTGAACGGCAAGGAGAACGCGTCGTGCAGCACGAACGCGACGCGCTGGTCCGGCGTGAGCCTGTCGAGCACCACCAGCGCGGCCATCCGCACACCGTCGGACTGCACCACGCTCGCCAGCGGGTCGTCCTCGCCGGTCGTGAGCAGCGGCTCGGGCAGCCACGAGCCCACGTACGTCTCGCGGCGCACGGCGGCGGAGCGCAGCCGGTCGAGGCAGATGCGGCTGACGACGGTCGTGAGCCAGGCGCGCGCGTCCTGCACGCCCTCGGCCTTCGCGAACCGCGGCCACGCCTCCTGCACGGCGTCCTCGGCGTCGGCGAAACTGCCGGTCAGCCGGTAGGCGACGCCGATCAGGTGCGTCCGGTGGAGTCCGAAGACGTCGGCGGTGGTCACGGTCGGCAGTTTGCCAGGGGATTAGACTTGGCCGTGTGGCAGGACGCATCAGGGAGAGCGACATCGCATTGGTGCGTGAGCGCAGCCGTATCGACGAGGTCGTCGGTGACCAGGTTTCGCTGAAGCGGGCCGGCGGCGGAGCACTCAAGGGGTTGTGCCCGTTCCACGACGAGAAGTCGCCGTCGTTCAACGTGCGTCCGTCGCACGGCACGTTCCACTGCTTCGGCTGCGGCGAGGGCGGCGACGTGATCGCCTTCGTGATGAAGGTCGAGCACCTGTCGTTCGTGGAGGCCGTCGAGCGGCTCGCGGACCGGGTGGGCATCCAGCTGACCTACGAGGGCGGCGGCGCCACGATCCAGCGCGACCGCGGCACGCGCGGCAGGCTCATCGAGGCGCACAAGGCGGCTGCCGAGTACTACGCGGAGCAGCTCGCGACGCCCGACGCGCAGGCGGCGCGGGAGTTCCTGGCCGAGCGCGGGTTCGACGAGGCCGCGGCACGCCAGTTCGGCTGCGGGTTCGCGCCCGGCGGCTGGGACAGGCTGACGAAGCACCTGCTCGGCCGCGGGTTCGAGCTGCAGGAGCTGATCAAGTCGCAGCTCACCAAGGAGGGCCGCCAGGGGCCGATCGACCGGTTCCACCGGCGGTTGCTGTGGCCCATCAAGGAGATCAGCGGGGACGTCGTGGGGTTCGGCGCGCGGCGGATCTTCGACGACGACCCGATCCAGGCGAAGTATCTCAACACCAGCGAGTCGATGATCTACAAGAAGTCGCAGGTGCTGTTCGGGCTCGACCAGGCCAAGCGCGAGATCGCCAAGCGCAAGCAGGCCGTCATCGTCGAGGGCTACACCGACGTGATGGCGATGCACCTGGCCGGCGTGCCGACGGCGGTCGCCTCCTGCGGCACGGCGTTCGGCACGGACCACATGAACGTGCTGCGCAGGCTGCTGATCGACGACGACGTCAACGGCGAGGTCATCTTCACCTTCGACGGCGACGAGGCGGGCCAGAAGGCCGCGCTCAAGGCGTTCGACGGGGAGCAGCACTTCTCCGCGCAGACCTACATCGCGGTTGCGCCGGACGGCATGGACCCGTGCGAGCTGCGGCAGGCCAAGGGCGACGTGGCGGTGCGCGACCTGGTGGCGCGGCGCATCCCGTTGATCGAGTTCGCGATCAAGGCCCAGCTCAAGGCCTACGACCTCGACTCCGTGGACGGCCGCGTCGAGGCACTGAAGAAGATGGTGCCGTTCGTCGCGCAGATCAAGGACAGGGCCAAGCGCGACGGCTACGCGACGCGGCTGGCGTGGTGGGTGGGCTGGGACGACGAGGCGATGGTCGTGCGCCGGGTCCGTCAGGTCTCCGGCGGCAGGACGCCGGTCGCCGTTGCGCGCGCCGACCCGAACCAGATGGCGCTGGGCGTCGAGGTCGACGGCCCGGCCAGGCCGAACCCGCGTGATCCCCGGCTGGTGCCCGAACGCGAGGTGCTCAAGATCGCGCTCCGGCTGCCCGAGTACGCCGGTCCGATGTACGACTCGCTGCCGGACGAGTCCTTCACGGACCCGGCGTACGTGGCGCTGCACCGGGCGATCCGCGCGGCCGGTGGCGCGTCCTGCGGGCTCGAGGGCTCGGCGTACCTGGAGGCGATCTCGCAGGCGTGTTCGCACGCGTCGGTGCGGTCGGTGATGACCGAACTCGCGGTGGAACCGTTGGCCGTCAAGCAGAACGACGAGTTCCGCTACGTGTCGATGGTCATCGCGCGGTTGCAGGAGGTCCAGGTCGGCAAACAGGTCGAGGACGTGAAGTCGCGGTTGCGGCGGCTGTCCCCGATCAAGGACGCCGACGAGTACCGGGCGCTGTGGGGCGACCTGGTGGCGCTGGAGGAGTACCGCAAGGCGCTCCTGCAGCAGAGCGCTGGAGTGCTGTAGTGGGGTTGTTCCGACGGTTGTTCGGCAACGGTGCGCCGGACGGCTTCACCGGTTCGCTGGAGAACGACGAGACCGTGATCGCGTTCGCGCCCGTGCAGACGGGCGGGCACCTCGTGGTGACGTCGTTCGGGCTGTGGGTTCCGGGTGACGAGCCGCGGCGGATCGGCTGGCACCTGATCAGCAAGGTGAAGTGGGAGGGCTCGCTGCGGGTGGTCGAGGCGGTCGAGGCCTCCGTCGAAGGGCCCGTCGTGCTGCTGGAAGACCTTCCCGCGCAACGGTTCGCACTGGACGACCCGCGGCGCGTGCTGCGCGCGATCAGCCAGCGCGTCGAGGGGTCGATCCGGGCGCGGGAGCGCGTCGAGTCGCCCGGAGTGTGGATCCTGCAGCGCAAGATCCCCGGCCGTGACGGCGTGGTGTGGCAGGCGCGCGGGGATGCCGGCGTGGATCTGGGAGCCGTGCGCGAGGCCGTTTCGGCGTTCGCCGCGAAGCTTGCGGGCTAGCAGTACGCGTGTACTGTTAGCCGTATGTGGGATCCGGCGCAGTACCTGGCCTTCGCCGATCACCGGGCAAGGCCGTTCTACGAACTCGTTGGGCGCGTACGGGCTTCGGAGCCTCGTCGCGTCGTCGACGTGGGCTGCGGGCCCGGCAACCTGACCTCGTCGCTGTCCGCGCGGTGGCCCTCGGCGGTGGTGGAGGCGTTCGACTCGTCTCCGGAGATGGTCGAGGCGGCGCGTTCGGCCGGTGTCGACGCTCGCGTTGACGACGTGACCACGTGGGAACCGTTGCCGGACACCGACGTCGTCGTGTCGAACGCGGTCCTCCAGTGGGTCGCTTCACATCCCTCGATCGTGTCGAAGTGGGTCGACGCGCTGCCGTCCGGCGCGTGGCTCGCGTTCCAGGTCCCCGGCAACTACGCGGACGCGTCGCACCGCCTGATCCGTGAGGTGGCGGGAGAGGGATTGGCGCACGTCTTCCGTGCGGAGAAGCCGGTTCTGGACCCTGTCGAGTACGCGGACCTGCTCGGCGACTGCGCCGTCGCGGACGTCTGGGAGACGACGTACGTGCAGCGGTTGTCCGGCCCGGATCCCGTACTCGAATGGGTGAGTGGCACGGCTTTGCGGCCCGTGCGTGCGGCACTGTCCTCAGCGGACTGGGACGCCTATGTGGCGGAACTGGCGCCGCGGCTGCGTGAGGCGTACCCGCAGCGAGCCGACGGCACCACTTGGTTCCCTTTCAGGCGGATCTTCGCGGTCGCCCAGGTGTGAAGCGCGTCACTTCCGCGGCGTCATCGGGGAAGTGGTGACCTTGCCGTCGGAGTTCTCCTGGTGACGCCACGGAGCCTTCTCGGCTGCCTTTTCCGCGACATCCGTGGCCCGGTCCTTCGCCTGAACTGCGGCTTCGAACGCCTTGTCCTTGGCTTGGGCGGCCGTCTTGCGCACGGTCGGGTTGGCGGTGAAGCGGTGCCAGAGGCGCACGATCTGGTCGTAACGCTCCCGTCCGGCCTTCGCGCCGAGCACGTAGCCGATCGCCGCGCCCACCAAGATGCCCTTCATGTAGCGTCTCCTCTCGCATCGTGCCTGTTCAGAGCCTGTGATGCCGCCAAGTGGGGGGTCCTTGCAAAACCCCTTTCGCGGCTCATGTAGAGTTACCCACTGTCAGGAGGAACCAAGCCTGACACGCTAGAACAACCGAACATTCCCCCATAGCTCAATTGGCAGAGCATGCGACTGTTAATCGCAGGGTTACTGGTTCGAGTCCAGTTGGGGGAGCTTAGCCACTAGGCCCCAGTCATCCGACTGGGGCCTAGTGCTTTGCCGGGCCTTGAGCCAGCTTGGACGGATGGCCACCCGCTTCGCGAACCTCCGCCGCATCTCCGCGCTCGACCCCGTGGCCGACCACGAGGAGATCGTGAGGATCTCCGCCGGTCTGGAGTTCCCGTGGGACTACCAGAAGTCCCTCGAAATGGCGCTGTTCCGCACGTACTGCGTCCCGACGATCTCCGGCCTGCTGGAACGCACCGGAGAGTTCGAACGGCGCCCGCAGAAGCGCTACGACGACACGGCCGTCCTGATGGCGGAACTGGTCGAGCACGGCTACGACTCCCCACGCGGCCGTGAGGCGCTCCGCGTCGTCAACCGCCAGCACGGCCGTTACGACATCTCGAACGACGACATGCTCTACGTGCTTTCGACGTTCATCTATGACCCGATCGACTGGCTGCGCCGCTACGGCTGGCGTTCGTTGACCCGCAACGAACAACTGGCCGGATTCCACTTCTACCGCGCGGTCGGCGCCCGCATGGGCATCAAGGACATCCCGGCCGGCTACGACGAGTTCCTGGCGTTCAAAACGGCCTACGAGCAGGAGCACTTCGTGTTCGCGCCGTCGAACCGCCGCATCGGCCAGTACACGCTGGACCTGTTCTGCTCGTGGTACCCGTCCGTGGCGCGTCCGGTGGTCGCACGGGCCGTGGTCGCGATGCTGGACCCGGCGATGGTGCGAGCGTTCGGGTTCGTCGCGCCGCCTTCGTGGGTCGGTGCTCTGGGACGGCGTGCGTTGCGGCTGAGGGCTTTCGTCGTGCGCCGGATGCCGGTACGCAAGGCGCTGAAGCTCACCAGCACCCCCAACCGCACTTACCCGGGCTATCCGCGCGGCTACCGGCCGGCGGACCTGGGCGCGACCTCCAGTACGGCCCGCTGACCGTTGCGCACGAAGCCCAACGCCTTCAGGAACTCGTTGCCGGGCTTGAAGTCGTCGAGCCGCACGTGCACGCGCGTGACGTCCGGGAAGCGCTCGGCCAGGGCCTTCGCCATCTCCGTGCCGATGCCCCACCGGCGCAGATCCCGCGGCACCAGGAAGAACCCGATGCTCGCCTCGCCCTGAGCGGGGTGGCCGACCACGAGGTCCACGAACCCGATCATGCCCTGTGCCTGCGCGACCAGCAGGTGCTTCTGCTCGAACGCGGCACCCTCCGGCAACGCGTAGAAGAGGCTCTGCACGTCACCGGGCCCGGACGGATGCCCCGTGGCGGCCTGGAACCAGTCGTCGCAGTCGGCGAACAGCGCCAGCACCTCCGGCTCGTCCGCCGGGGTGAAGTCGCGGAGGATCAAACGCACGCGTCTACCCTATGTGTCGCTCGCCACGGGGGCGCGCAAGGCCCGTTCGGGCTGATCGGTATCCTCCACCACGCGGTGTCAGCGGCTCGGGGGCGCCGCGACTGCGAGGGGGCAGTAGCTCAGTTGGTCAGAGCAGCGGACTCATAATCCGTCAGGTCGTGGGTTCGAGCCCCACCTGCCCCACCACCTCCACCAGGTCAAATCGCGTGCGGACGCGGCTCTTCGGTGCGTAGGGTGCGCGAGACCAAAGGGGGTGCGGCATGACGAAGCTGAACCAGATCATCGCGGTGGAGAAGAGTGTCAAGGGGGGCACGCTCCGGGACCTCACCGACGCTCACCACGGGTTGCAGAAGCCCGCGCTGCTGGCCGGCATCTCCCGGACGTACCAGCCGAAGGACGAGGACGGCGAGGTGCTGCCGCCGGAGTCCACGCGCGTGCAGATCAAAGCCGAGGACGTGCTGCGGAAGACCGCAGCCGTGATGACCCGGCTCTTCGACGTCACGGCGACCAAGGACTGGGCCAACTGCGTCGCGAAGGCCGATGTGGTGGTCGACGGGCAGACGTTGCTCCGCGACGTGCCGGTGTCGTACCTGTTGTTCCTCGAGAAGCAGCTGACCGACCTGCACACCTTCGTGAAGAAGCTGCCCCTGCTGGACGCGGCCGAGGACTGGAACTTCGACGAGTCCGCCGACTACTGGCGCACCGAGCAGGTCCGGACCATCCGCACCAAGAAGGTGCCGCGCAACCACGTCAAGGCCGAGGCCACGGAGAAGCACCCGGCGCAGGTCGAGGTGTACTACGAGGACATCCCGGTGGGGTACTGGACCACGGTGAAGTTCTCCGGTGCGCTGCCTGCCCGGCGGGTCAACGAGCTCGTCGACCGGGTCGAGAAGCTCCAGCACGCGGTGAAGTTCGCCCGCGAGGAAGCCAACGGCCTGGAGATCACCGACCAGCGCGTCGGTGAGGTGGTCTTCGACTACCTCTTCCGCTAGCGTCCACAGACTCCCCCGCTGGAGCGCGGGGGTGCGCTCCCTTCAGGGAGCGTGAAAGCTGAAACTGAAACGTCAGCCTGAACCACTCGGTCCCAAGTGGAGGTTCGAATCCTCCTCCCGGCACCATCACGCCGGGGTAGCCCAATCGGTAGAGGCAAGCCGGGATCAAACTCAGACTCTCGCTCCAGACTCAGCATTTCCGCCGAACGCCAGATCACTCGAGACCGGACAAGACTCGCCGAGGTGCAGGTTCGAATCCTGCTGGCCGCTCCACTCATGCGGCCGTAGCTCAACGGAAGAGCGCGGCGACCTAAGGACTGATCCGACTCTTAAACGTCGCTGGTGTGCGCAAATGGGCGGCAAAACGGGGCCCTGGACTGGACATGTCCGGGGCCCCACCCGCGTTTCGCTATGCGCGCAGGCCTTCTACGTAGATCGACAGGAAGCGCCGCCACTCGCCGGGAGAATCGCGGATCACCTGGGCCATCGCCCTGGTCAACGTTGCCAGGTCGGCGATCGAGTAGTCGGCGCGCAGTACGCCTGCCGCCATGGCGCGGTCGATCAGGATTCCCGCGTGGCCGGCCCCGCGGTGACAGGCCGAGACCACCTCGGGGGCGTTCGGCAGGTCGCGGGCCAGCACGTCGTTGAGGCCCCGATCCTCCGCCTGCAACGCGTAGAGGTCGTCCAGATAGCCGGCGAAGGCCTGCCAGGGGTCCGGTTCGGTCAGGGCCTTGTCGCCGATGACGTCCAGGGCGGCGAGGCGCTGCGGGAAGATCTGCGCCACGAAATCGTCGCGGGTCGGGAAGTGCTTGTAGAGCGTGCCGATGCTGACCTCGGCCCTGCGCGCGATGTGTTCCAGGGGCACGTCGAGGCCGCGTTCCGCGAACAGTTCCGTGGCCGCTACCAGCAGCTTGTCCCGGTTGCGTGCCGCGTCCGCACGCAGGGGCCTCGACGCGGTGACCATGCGGCGGATCCTACTCGGGCGTTAAGTCGAGGGTGCCCTCGAATTCTGTGGTAGCGTCGGCGGGCGTAAGTCGAGGGTCGCCTCGAATTAGCGTTCGGAAGGACGAAACCCATGTCTCCCACCGCTGTTGTGCTCGGCGTCGGTCCTGGGCTCGGCATGTCCATCGCGCACCGCTTCGGGCGTGAGGGCTACGACGTCGTGCTGCTCTCGCGGCGCGGTGATCGGCACGGCGACTACCTGAAGTCTCTTGCCGCGGCCGGCGTGCACGGGCGGGCATTCGCCGTCGACGTCCGTGACCGCGAGCAGCTGCTGTCCACTTTGGACGAGATCGGTCCGGTGGACGTCGTGTACTACGGGCCCGGCGCCACCGATCTGAACGACGCGCCCGGTGAGATCACGTCGGCCACGTCCGACGACGCGCGTGCCGCCATGGATTGGCTCTACCCGGCCATCGACGTCGTCCAGCGCGTGCTGCCGGGCGTCGTCGAGCGCGGGGGCGGCCTACTGTTCGCCGGCGGGCTGAGCGCGGTGCAGCCGATGCCGATGCTCGGTGCGCTCGCGCTGACGAGTGCCGCGTTGCGCAACTACGCGGTGACGCTGAACGCGGCGCTGGCAGAGAAGGGCGTGTACGCGGGCACGCTCACCATCGGTGGCGTGGTTGAACGTGGCGACATCCACCAGACGGTGAAGTCCATGCCCGGGCGGTTCGGCTCCCTGGCCGGCCACACCCTCGACCCGGACGACATCGCCGAGACCGCGTGGCAGATGTTCGTGCAGCGGGACCGCGCGGAGGAGGTGTTCTCGGTGCTCTAGAGGTACGAACCGGGGGTGTGGCCGAGCGAGCGGCGGAACACGTCGATGAACGCGCTCGCGGTGGCGAATCCGCACTGCAGGGCGACGGCGGTGACGGGCTGGCCCTCGGCGAGCAGGCGCAGGGCGTGGTAGAGCCGCACCTGCGTGCGCCACTGGGGGAAGGTCATGCCCATTTCGTCGCGGAACAGCCTGGTCAGCGTCCTGCCGCTCGCGCCGGCCTCGCGGCCGAGCGCTTCGAGACCGCGTGTGTCCGAGGGGTCGGTCTCGAGCGTCGCGCAGACCGCCGCGAGCCTGGGGTCGTGGGCGGCGGGAACGCGCACCGGTCGTTCGGACGCGGTGGCCAGTTGGTCGAGCAGTACCGCGCGCATTCGTTTGCCTGCAGGGGTTTCTCGGTCGGTGAGCTCTGTGTAGGTGATGAGCAGCTCACGTAGCAGAGGAGAGACGGCGAGTGCCGTCGGCTCGTGGAGCTTCAGGGGGTTCTGCGTGAGCCCGAGGAAATGCAGCCGTGTGACGCCGTACGCGCGATGTGAATGCACGGCACCGGACGGGATCCACAACGCACGGTGCGCGGGCGCGATCCAGCGTGACGTCTCCGTGTGTACGGCCACGACGCCACGGCTGGCGTAGACGATCTGGTGCTCGTCGTGCCAGTGCGCGGTGACACCACTGGCGGCCGCCAGGTCGCGGCTCGTGGTCGGCGCCGCCGGCAGATGGCGAGAATTCGACATACATCGGCAGAATATCGGAATCGCGAACGCGCTGGCGGGCGCGACGATCGGTGCGTGGACAACTCTCGCCGGCGGATGTCGGTCCTGGTCGCCGGGCACGCGGTGAACGACCTCTACCAGGGTGCCGTGCCGGCCGTCGTGCCGTTCCTGGTGCTCGAACGCGACTACAGCTACGTCGCGGCGGCCGGCATCACGGTCGCCGCGACGTTGCTGTCGTCGGTCGTGCAGCCACTGTTCGGGGTGTTGACCGATCGGCGGCCCATGCCGTGGCTGGTTCCTCTCGGCATGACGCTCGCCGGCGTGGGCATCGGCTTGTCCGGCCTGAGTGACTCGTACCTGCTGACGTGGCTCGCGATCGCGTTGTCGGGCCTCGGTGTCGCCGCGTACCACCCCGAAGCCGCCCGTCTCGCGCGTCGCGTCGCGCAGGATAGCCACGTCGGCATGAGCTGGTTCGCGGTAGGCGGCAACGTCGGGTTCGCCCTGGGCCCTGTGCTCGTCACACCGGTGCTGGCGTTCGGAGGGCTCGCGTGGAGTCCGTTGCTCGCGGTTCCCGCGCTGGTGGGAGGCGCGTTGACGACGGTGGCGCTGCGAGGGGTGCACGGCGCTGCCTCCGCGGGCCAGGTTTCGGCGGGCCGTGACGACTGGGGCCAGTTCAGCAGGCTGACGGTGGTGATCGTCGCGCGTTCGATGGTGACGTTCGGGCTCGGCACGTTCCTCGCGATCTGGGTGACCGGCCGCGTCGGCGGCGGCCCGGCGGCCGGAGCGGCGGCGCTGGTCGTGCTGTTCGGAGCCGGTGCCGCGAGCACGTTGCTCGGCGGCGTGCTGGCCGGACGGTTCGGGCGCGTGCGTGTCCTGCAGGTGTCCTATGCGGTCGCGGTGCCCGCGGTCGCCGGAGTCGCGTTGGTGCCCGGTCCGGCCGTGTATCTGACGGTGGCGCTCACGGCCGTGGCGCTGTACGTGCCGTTCTCGCTGCACGTCACCCTCGGCCAGGACTACTTGCCCAACCGCCTCGGCACCGCCGGCGGCGTCACGCTCGGCCTCGCGGTCAGCATCGGCGGCCTGGGCTCTCCGGTCGTCGGCGCCATCGCAGGCGTGTGGAACCTCCAATGGGGCCTGCTGTCTCTCGTAGTGCTGCCCATCGTCGCGTGGGTGGCAGCACGCGGCTTGCGCTCGCCCGTGCGCGTCTAGGGCCTGGCTCGATGCGCGCTCTAGCCCGTGTGACTACCGTGGAGCGCGTGCGAGTGGCGACCTGGAACGTGAACTCCGTCAAGCAACGCGTACCCCGCCTGCTGCCGTGGCTGGACCAACGGCAGCCGGATGTCGTGTGCCTGCAGGAGACCAAGCTGGCCGACGACGCCTTCACCACGTTGCTGAGCGACGCCCTGAAGGAACGCGGTTACGAGTTCGCCCTGTTCGGCGAGACGCAGTGGAACGGCGTGGCCATCCTCTCCCGCGTGGGCCTGGACGACGTCGCAGTAGGCGTAGCTGGCGCACCGGGCTTTCCACACGTCGAGGCCCGCGCCGTAGCCGCAACGTGCGGCGGCGTGCGCGTTCATTCGCTGTACGTGCCCAACGGCCGTGAGCCGGAGTCGGACCACTACAAGTACAAGCTGGAGTGGTTGGCAGCACTGCGCGACGTGCTGGAGACAGGCCCTTCGGACGCGCTGGTGTGCGGCGACATCAACATCGCGCCCACCGACGCCGACCTGTTCGACCCCGAGGCCTACATCGGCCAGACCCACGTCACCGAACCCGAACGCGCCGCATTGCAGGCCATCGAAGCGTTGGGGTTCCACGACGTCGTGCGCGACCGGTGGCCCACCGAGCGCATCTTCAGCTACTGGGACTACCGGGCCGGCATGTTCCACCGCGACCTCGGCATGCGGATCGACCTGATCCTCGCGTCCAGTTCCGTCGCGCCGCGGGCCAAGGCCGCGTGGATCGACCGGCACGCGCGCAAGGGGACCGGACCCAGCGATCACGCGCCGGTGATCGTGGACCTGGACGAGGCGCCGGACGGGGACATCGGGCCCGTGGTGCCGCCGCCTTCGTCGCCGGGCGTGAAGAAGAAGGTCAAGCTCCCGCAGGCGAAGTGATCGTCATAGGGTTATCCCGCGCACGGCCGCCGCCTGCGTCATCGGGCGCATCCGGTCCCACACCCGCTCCGACTTCAGCTCCTCCGCCGCACGCACCGCCCGCGTCCCCACGGTCTGGCCCTCATCGAAGTCGCCGTCGAGGAAGTGGCACGTGGCCAGCGAGATCAGGCAGAACGTCCGGCTGCGCGCCATCGCCGGGCCGAAGTTCTCGATCGCCGAGCGCAACGCGGGAAGCGCGGCACGGGTGTCGCCGAGCTCGGTGTGGATCGTGCCGGTCATCGCCGTCAGGTCGGTCTCGTCGTGGAACCGCGCCCAGTCGGGCACATGTGCCAGATCCGCGGAAGCGAACGAGTCCTGCGCTTTCCCCAACGCTCGCAACGCCTCGGCGGAACGGGCCTGGTGCGCGTACGCCCACGCTTCGTTCGCGTACATGATGCTCGCAGCCAACGGCGCGAAGGCGCCCCTCTGGAAGTAAGCCAGCGCATCGCCCGGTGCGCCGTGATGCAGATGCACGCGCCCACGCCGATAAACGATGTTGGTGATCAGGTCTTCGTCGTGACGCGCGAAATCCAGCGCACGGTCGAAATGGTGGTACGCCGCCCCGACCTGACCGCTGTCGAACGACGTCCACCCGGCCAGGTTGTGCAAATCCGCGACCGCGGACAACAGGCGCGCCCGCACCCCGTCCGAGGCTTCGGCGGCCAGCAGCTGCTGCGCCCAGTAGATCCGCACCACTACGGCGTCACGGCACGCCCCTCCGCCGTACTGATAGTCCACCGAACGCAGCGAACGGGTCTGCGACTCCAGCTGCTCCACATCGCTCGCACCGATGCGGCTGGAGTGCGGGGGAGGGAAGTACGCAGGATCCGCCATGGAGTACACCTCTGCGCCGCCGTTGGGTTCCGAGGGTAAGGCGCCCAGGTCCGGCTGAGAAGAGGTCCTGTGTCACCTGGAATTGTCCGAAAGTGGCGGTTAAGCAGGTAGTAATGCGGGTAGGCAGGACGAAAATCCAGGGGGCAGGATCTGTTTATGAGGCGACGCGCGCACCTGCGGCTGGTGACCTCCTCCGAGCCAGAGGACACGACGTTGACAGCGGTCCTCAAGGCCGAGGACCTGGCCGAGGAACTGGGCCTCGACCCCTGCTCACGGGTGACGTGCGCCCTGCATCGTTGCTGGCTGCACCAGTGTGTCGGCTCGTCGGAAGCGGCCGCGGACCGCCAGGTCCTCAGGGCCTACCGCACGAGCGTCGCGGCGACGTTCGCATACTAGGACGGCCAGTAGAGCCGCCACTCAGAACGACCCGGAAGCGTTAAGCCTGATGGGTGAAGGCGGCGGTCTCCGGAAGGTAGATCGGGGGCCGCCGGCTGTCCTGAGGCACGTCGAGCACCGACCAGATCACGTGCCGTCCACCCCCGGCCGGCGTCTCGCCCATCGTGAAGTTGCAGACGGCGATGGACGCGACGTTGTGCCGCATGATGTGCCACTGCTTGAGGTCGAAGCGTGCGGTCGTGCGTACGGCGACGGACAACTTGTTCCCACGCATGCGCAGCAGCAGTGCGAGAGGGCTGTCGTCCTCGATGTGTGACACGAGCTCGACGGCCACCTGAGGTGCGACGTCCAACATCGACTGGATGCCCCACCGCTCACAGGCGCGTTCGGTGATCCGCTCGGCCACGTGGGGCAGGCAGCGGCACGTCGGCAGCGGCGCGTCCACCCGGTCCTCGTGCTTGAGCCGCTCGACCGCGGCCACCGCGGCGGAGGTCGTCGAGTACATCGGGATGTGCCGGGGGAGCCCGCGCGACTCCAGCGTGGAGCGCAGCCGGTGATCACTGACGACGATGCTCAGCGAGATGCCCGGCCAGCGCACCGCGGACAGCCACACGACGTCGAACAGCACGAGCAGCGCGGGAGACTCGGCGACGAGCTCGTCCAGCTCCACCACGACTCCGACGAGCTCCTTGGTGGCGTGGTCGAGCAACACGTCCTGCGCGCGCATGTACGTCGCCCAGTCGAGCCGTCCGCTGAACCGGACGACGAGTACGCCGTTCTGCTCCCGGACGTCGACCTCGAGGCTGCTACCGGCCATGATCCCGTCCCCTCCCGCGGCCACGTCCCCCCAAGCCTTCAAGGCTGGCGAGGTGACCGCATGCGCCCTAGGGGGTAACTACCCGTGTTTCAGCGTTGGTACCTCCGGGGGACCGCATTGCAGCGGGAGATCGAGCAGACCTAGGGTGCCGCTGTGGGCGGTTCGCTTTACCCAGGTCGCAGAGGCAATTTGCCTGCTGACACAACTACTTTCGTCGGCCGCAAGCACGACGTCGCCGAGGTGAGGAGGCTGCTGTCCGAGTCGCGCCTCGTCACTCTGACGGGCGTCGGTGGCGTCGGCAAGACGCGACTGGCGTTGCGTGCTGCCGCCGAGACGAGCAGGGCGTTCCGCGACGGGGTGTGGTTCGTCGAACTGGGCGGTGTCACCGACCCGGAACTGGTGGTGCACACGGTTCTGGGACAACTGGGCGTCCGCGACGACACCGTCCGCATGCATCGCACCGTCCTGGTGGAACACCTGCGCGACCGGCAGATGCTGATTGTCCTGGACAACTGCGAGCACGTCATCGGGGCGGCCGCCGACCTCGTGGACGCGCTGCTGCGCGGGGTCCCCGGCCTGCGCGTGCTCGCCACCAGCCGCGAACGCCTGGGCGTCGACGGCGAACACCTGTGGCAGGTCGCGCCTCTGCCGCAGGACCCGGCGGTGGCGTTGTTCGCCGAACGGGCCGTGGCCGTCGACCCCGGCTTCGTCCTCGACGCGCGCAACCACGAGCAGGTCAGCCAGATCTGCGCGCTGCTGGGTGGAATCCCGCTGGCCATCGAACTGGCGGCCGTGCGCCTGCGCGTGCTCGGTCTTGACCACTTGTCGTCCAGATTGGACAACACCTTCCGGGTGCTCGCGGACGGCAAGCGCGGCGGCGACCCCCGCCACCAGACGCTGCACGCCGCGGTGGACTGGAGCTTTCACCTGTGCACGCGGTCCGAGCAGATCCTGTGGGCACGGGCGTCGGTGTTCTCCGGCACGTTCGACCTGGAGGCCGCGGAACGCGTCTGCTCCGGTGACAGCGTCCCGATCGAGGAGATCATGCGCTCGCTGATGGGCCTGGTCGACAAGTCCGTCGTGGTGGCCGAGCAGCACCCGTCCGGCACCCGCTTCCGGCTGCTGGAGCCGTTGCGCCAGTACGGCCTGGGGAAGCTGCGCGACGCCGGCCGTGAACAGGTGATGCGCGAACGGCACCGCGACCACTTCATCGAGTGGGCCGAGCGCCGCGAACAGGAGTGGTTCGGGCCGGCCCAGCCGCAGATCTTCGCGCTCACCCGTCTGGAGCAGGGGAATCTGCGGTCCGCCCTGGACTTCGGCTTCGACCACGGCGGCGACCACTGCGTGCACCTGGCGAGCACGCTGTGGTTCTACTGGGCGGGCTGCGGCATGCTCGGGGAGGGCCGCCACTGGCTCGACCGCGCCGTGGCGAGCGCGAAACCGGGCCCGCTGCGGGCCAAAGCGCTGTGGGTCAACGGCTACGTCTCGACGTTGCAGGGCGACCTGCCCGCGTCGGTGCGGATGCTGGACGAGTGCCGTGAGTACGCCGTCGAGTCCGGCGACGGGTCCGCGCTCGCCTACGCGACTCACCGCATCGCCTGCACGCACCTGGTCAGCGACGACCTCGACCTCGCGGAAAGCGGGTTCCAGGAGGCCATGCGCCTGTACCGGAGCCAGGGCACGGTCAACAGCCACACCATGCTCGCCGGCATCGAGCTCGCGATCTCGGCGACGTTCCGGCGTGACTTCGCGTCCGCCGAACGGCTCTGCGTCGAGGCCAAGGCCATCGGCGAGGAGCACGGCGAACTGTGGGCGCAGGCCTACGCGACCTGGGTGCTGGCGTTGTGCGCGTGGGTCAGCGGCGACCTGGCCCGCGCCGACGTGCTCGGCCGCGAGTGCCTGCGGATCAAGCGCTCGTTCCACGACCTGCTGGGCATCGTGCTCGCGATCGAACTGCTGGCCTGGATCTCCGCCTCGCAGGGCAACGCGGTGCGCGCGGCCACGTTGCTGGGCGCCACCAACGAGATCTGGCAGTCGGTGGGCTATCCCATGTTCGGGTCGCGCTACTTCGGCACGCCGCACGGCGAATGCGAGTCCGCGACGGTCTCCACGCTCGGCGAGCAGGAGTTCCGGGCGGTGTTCCGCAAGGGCATGGACCTCGAACTGGACGACGCCATCGCGTTCGCGATCGGCGAGGAACAGGCGCAGGTCCCGGTGCCGGTCCTGGCCCTCGCCCCGCTGACCCGGCGCGAGCAGCAGGTCGCCGACCTCATCGCCGGTGGTATGTCGAACAAGGAGATCGCGGCCAGGCTGGTGATCGCGCGGCGGACCGCGGAGGGGCACGTGGAGCGGATCCTGCAGAAGCTCGGCTTCAGCTCGCGCGCGCAGATCGCCACCTGGGTCACCGAACGCCGCGTCTAGTCGATGCAGGGAACGCCGTCGCCGGGCGGCGGTGGGGGCGGGGCCGTGGCCAGTTCGGTCACCTTCGCCCTCACCTTGGCCTGGTCCACCCTGTTCACGTCGAGCCCGCCCAGGTGTGCGCCACCCTCGGTCGGCAGCGTGTCGAACCGCACCTCGGAGGGGATGTCGCGGGCGAACTCGATCAGGTCGAACCGCGCGTCCAGCACGACATCCTGCTTGGCCATGTCGATCATCGCCTGCACCGCGCCCACGTCCGCGCCCTTGAGCCGCTTGGTCACGGCGGACAGGAACGCCTGCTGCCGCCTGGTGCGGCCGAGGTCACCGTCGGGCAGGCCGTGCCGCTGCCGCACGAACGACAGCGCCTGGCCCGCGTCGAGGTGCTGCGGCCCGGCCGGGAAGTCCGCGCCGGACAACGGGTCCTTCGTCGCGTTGCGCAGGCACACGTCCACGCCACCGAGCCCCTCGGCGATGTGGAAGAACCCGATCAGCGAGATCTCCACGAGGTGGTCGATCGGCTGGCTCAGGAACGACGACACCGTCTGCACCTGTGCCCTGCGCCCGGCCTCCCGCCCGGCGCGTTCCAGTTCCCGCCTGTCGTGCGTGCCGGCCGCGCGCAGCCGGTCCTCCTCGACGATCTTGGCCCGCCCGTAGGCCTCCTTGATCTTGCCCTCGCCGCCCGACGACAGCGCGACGAGGTTGTCCCTGGGCACGGACATCGCCACGGCCGGTCCGGAAACCGGGATGTGCAACAGGATCAGCGTGTTCGCGTTGTAGCCGCCGCGGTCGCTCTCGCCCGCCTGCATGCGCCGCAGCACGTCGTCCGGGAGTGGTTCGCCGTGCAGGTCCAGCCTGGTCGTCAGGCCCATGATCAGGATGTTGCGGCCGGACTCCGAGCGCGGTGCGTCGTCGGAGATCGCGTAGGACCTCTCGACCCCCGTCGAGAGGGTGGACACGGTGGTCCAGGCGAACGCGGAGGCGGCGAGGACGACCACGCTCAGAGCCGTCCACGCGATGCGCGTGAGGACGAGGAAGACCGCGCGGTGATAGCCGCCACGTGATTGCATGAACAGAACACCCCCTGAACTATTCTAGGTGGTCATGGGGGTTCAACTGCCCACTCTCGCCGCGCTCGCGATGCTGGCGGTGTTCGCGCAGACGGGGGTCTGGGTGGACGGGGGCGACTTCGGCTGGGCGTTCGGCGGGTGGCTCGTGGGCGGCACGCTCGTGGTCTCGGCACTGGTTCGCCGGGTGGGGTTGTGGACGGTGGCACCGGCGCCACCTCTCGTGTTCGTCGTCGTCGCGGTGGGCGACGCGGCCTGGGAACGGCAGTCGAAGAGGTACGCGCCGTGGGGGAGCAGCAAGGAGTTCGCCGCTGACGCGGTCCCGTTGCTGGTGAACGGGTTTCCGTGGATGGCGGCGGCGGTCGGCGCGGCACTGGTGGTCGCGGTCGTCCGCATCATCACTGGGGGGAAGAGAAAATGCAGGTCTTCGTCGACAGAACCGGCGGTAGACGGGTAACGGCGAGGCTGGTCAGCTGGACCGTCGCGAGTGGACTGATCGTGTTCGCGGCCGTGGTGGGCGGCACGCTGCTGGGAGCGTGGTGACGCGCACGCCGCGGTTGCACTGGATCTCCATCCTGCTCGGGCTGCTCGTGCTGATGTGCGTGGTGTCGTTCCACGCCTACGCGTCGATCAGGCCCGAGCCCGTCCCGGTCGCGGGCGGGCACCGGGAACTGCCGGACGGCACGCTCGCGCTGGCGTTCCACGGCGGCCCGGACCCGAAGTGGACGCCGCGGACCCTGGAGAGACTGGACGCCGCGGGCATCAAGGCGACCTTCTTCGTCACCGGCGCCCAGGTCACCCGGCATCCTGACGTCGCGCGCCGGATCGTCGCCGAGGGGCACCGGATCGGCATCGACGGGTTCCGCGCCGAAGGCGACCACACCGACCCGTTGAACCTCGCCTTCGCGCAGGCCGCGCTCGCCGACGCGCTGGGCGTCCACACGCGACTGGTGGGCGCTCCGGCCGAGGTCGACAGCGGCGACCGCGAGTACCAGGACATCGGCACGCTGGTGCGGATGTCGTTGCGGGAGCGGGGAGGCGTCGTCCGGCTGCACGACGACGGCAGCATCGGCGGCGACATCGCCCGGGAACTCGCGAGGCAGCCCGGCTACCGGTTCGTGCTCGTCGACGACGGACCGCCGGTCGAGGCCTCCGTGCGCGAACGGTTCACCGGCGCGGTCACCACGTGGTCCCAGCGCAACGGCGGTGTCGTGCTCGTGCTGTTCGGCACGGCCATCGCGATCGCCGCCCTGCTCGGCCTGCTGCGCACCCTGATGCAGCTGGGCCTCGCGCACACCGACCGCCGGCTGCGGCGGGAGAGCGAGCCGCCGCCGTGGTTCGCGCCGCCGGTCTCGGTGGTCGTCCCCGCGTACAACGAGGCGCTCAACATCGCCGCCACGGTCAGGTCCATCGCCGGGAACAACCACGTCGCCGACGTCGAGGTGATCGTCGTCGACGACGGCTCGACCGACGGCACCGCGGATGTCGCCAAAGAGCTGGACCTGCCCGGCGTCACCGTGATCAGGCAGACCAACCAGGGCAAGCCGGCGGCGTTGAACGCGGGCGTCCGCGAGGCGGCGCACGACGTGCTGGTGCTCGTGGACGGCGACACGATCTTCGAGCCGGACACGATCGGCCAGCTCGTGCAACCGTTCGCGGACAACGGGGTCGGCGCGGTCTCCGGCAACGCCAAGGTCGGCAACCGGCAGGGCCTGCTCGGGCGCTGGCAGCACCTGGAGTACTGCGCGGGCTCCAACCTGGACCGGCAGATCCTGCACGCGCTGCGCTGCATCCCGACGGTGCCGGGCGCGGTCGGGGCGTTCCGCAGGGCCGCGCTCACCGACGTCGGCGGCGTCAGCGACGACACGCTGGCCGAGGACACCGACCTCACGATGGCCGTCACGCGCGCGGGCTGGCGGGTCGCCTACCGTCCGGAGGCCAGGGCGTGGACGGAGGCACCGGCCAGCCTCCACGGCCTGTTCCGGCAGCGTTACCGCTGGTCGTACGGCACTTTTCAGGCGATGTGGAAGCACCGTGGCGCGTTGGTGGAGAACGGGCCGATGGGCCGGTTCGGACTCCTCTACCTCTTGGCGTTCCACCTGCTGCTGCCGCTGCTCGCGCCGGTGATGGACCTCTTCGTGCTGTACGGGTTCCTCGTCGCGGACGCACCGCTCGGGCTGATCGTGTGGGCGGTGTTCCTGCTGATCCAGACGGCGAGTGCGGGGTACGCGCTGCGGCTCGACGGCGAGTCGCTCCGGCCGTTGTGGGCCTATCCGTTGCAGCAGCTGGTTTATCGGCAGCTGATGTACGTCGTGGTCATCCAGTCGTTGATCACGGCGTTGCACGGCACGCAGTTGCGCTGGATGTCGGTGCGGCGCACGGGTCGGCTCACGGACGCGCCCGGCGGTACGGTGCACGTCACCTGAGCCTGGGAGACATGTTGGGTCGCACGCCTTTGGACGCGCCGGAGCGTCAGCAGGAGGTCTTCGCCGCCGTGCTCGGTGTGCTGGCCGAGGTCGGCTACGCGCGGTTCAACATGGACCTCGTCGCCGGCCGGGCGCGCGCCAGCAAGGCGAGCCTCTACCAGCGCTGGCCGTCCAAGGCGCGGCTGATCACGGACGCGCTGAAGGCGAACCTGCCCGAACTGCCCCAGCCGGACGAGGGCACGTTCGCCGAGGACGTCCGCCAGATCCTGCTGGCGTGGGGCGAGCCGACGCCGTTCGACACCGCCGGCATCTTCCTCGGGTTGCTCGAAGGCAGTCGCCAGGACGCCGACCTCGCGTGCCTGCGCGAGGAGCACGTCGACCGCGCCTACACGGAGCACCTGCGGGTCGCCGTGGACCGGGCGAAGGCGCGCGGTGAACTGCCGGAGCGCCTCGACGCCGACTTTCTCATCACCGCGCTGATCTCGACCTTCGTGCTCAGGTCCGAGGAGCAGGGCGTGATCGAGGGCATCGTCGACGGCCTGTTGAGACCGCTGATCGGGACTTTCAGGGCCAAATAACTCGTCAAAGCGTAGTTTCTTCGCTACGTTCGGTCATGGAATCAAAAGAACAGTTTTGTTCTGTTGAGGGGAACTCCCGTGACTGAAGCTGCTGTCTGCCCGGTCCACCACGAACGCGACCACCCGCTCCAGCCGCCGATCGGTTTCGCCGAGGCCGTCAGCGACGGGCCGGTCAGGATGGTCTGGCCCAACGGTGTCGAGGCCTGGATGGTGTCGAGCTACGCCGGTGTCCGGCAGGTGCTGTCCGACTCGCGGTTCAGCACCCGCAAGGGCGGACAGCCGGAGATGCGCACCGACGACGGCGAGGAGGTGCTCGACCCCGACCAGCCCGGCAACATCAATGGCATCGACGGCGCCGAGCACATGCGGTTGCGTCGTCCTCTCTCGCGCGGCTTCATGGTCAAGCGCATGAACGAACTGCGTCCGCGCATCCAGCAGATCGTCGACGAGCACCTCGACGTGATGGAGGCCAAGGGCGCTCCCGCCGACCTGGTCACCTCGCTGTGCCTGCCGCTGCCGTCGCTGGTGATCGCCGAACTGCTGGGCGTGCCGCCGGAGCATCAGGAGCTGTTCCAGGCCACGGCCGGCGACCTCTTCGGCAAGAACGGCTCGAAGGACGAGTACCTCGCGCACGCGACCAAGCTCGCCGAGGTGCTCACGCCGATCGTCGAGGCGAAACGGGCCGCGGGCACGAACGACGACATGATCGGCCTGATGGCCAACGACACCGACTTCAGCATGGACGAGCTGATCTTCCTCTGCATCGGGCTGCTCGCCGCCGGGCACGAGACCACGTCGAACTTCCTCGGCCTCTTCACGTTGCACCTGTTCGAGAAGCCCGACCAGCTCGAGATCCTGCGGCGCGACCCGAGTCGTGCGGACGTGGTGGTCGAGGAGCTGATGCGGTACACGGTCGGCCAGCTCGGCGGCCCGGGACTCACCCGCAGGGCGACCGAGGACGTCGAGGTCGACGGCGTGCTGATCAGGGCGGGGGACTGGGTGAGCGTGTCGCTCATGGCGAACCTCGACGAGGCGCTCTGCCCGCGGGCCGAGCAGCTGGACCTGGACCGCGACGCCGTGTCGCACCTGGGCTTCGGGTTCGGGCCGCACCAGTGCCTCGGCGCGAACCTGGCCCGTGCGGAGCTGCAGATCGGCCTGCGGACGCTCTTCGAGCGGTTCCCGAACCTGCGCCCCGCCGTGCCCGTCACGGAGATGGCCTACCGCAACGACATGATCACCTACGGCGCCGCCGAGATCCCGGTGGTGTGGTGACATGACGGTCCGGATAGACCAGACGGGGTGCATCGGATCGGGCCAATGCGTGCTCGCCGCACCGGAAGTGTTCGACCAGTCGGACGACGACGGGCTCGGCATCGTGCTGATCGCCGAACCCTCCGCCGACCTGCTGCCGGGAGTTCGTGACGCGGTGGACAGGTGCCCCGCTCAGGTGGTGACGCTGGAAGAGTGACCTGATCGGCCGTTCCGGTGAGGGGTCGTCACGGGAAATGGATTCAGTTCCCGTGCGCTGACACCTCGTTGGCCCTTTCCGTTCACCACGACCGTCCGTAATCGTAGGCGCGACCACCACGGCGTTGTGGCGGTCGCGCCGGCGTGCCCTCCGGGAGAGTCGAAAGGCCCTTCCAGACCAGGCCTGACAGCGGGATGGTGTCGGCGCGGGTGAGTACCGGAGGGCCGACCTATGTTCAACGGCGATGCGTTTCCAGATCGCGTGGACAAGACCGACGTGCGGCATGTCGAAACCCTGACGAGTGCGTTGAGGGCACTCGACCACGAATACGGCGGCGGTTCCTGCCGCGACGCCTGTGTCGCGTTGCTGAACTGGGCGAACCCGCTGATCGACACCAGTTCGTCCGGGCAGGTCCTGCACCGGCTCCAGGTGGCCATCGCGGACCTGCACAACCTGGCCGGCTGGGCGTCGTTCGACATGGGCCTGCTCGAATCGGCGCACCTGCACTTCGGCCGTGCGATGGGTCTCGCGCGGGCCTCGGGCAACAGCGCGTTGGAGGCGAACATCCACTACCGGATGGGCCGCGTGCATCTGCACTACGAGCTGGCCGAGGATGCTTTGTCGTCGTTCCAACGGGGTTTGCCCATCGCGCAGGCCAGCGGGTCCACGTTGGCCGTGTCGATCCTGCACGCCAACGAGGCGTGGGCGTTCGCCAAGATGGGTGCGGAAAGGCAGGCGCTGCGCCAGTTCGCGCGCGCCGAGGACGAGTTCCACCGGTCCGTGGCCGAGGAGGCTCCGCCGTGGGCGCAGTTCTTCGACCTGGCCGACCTGGTGTCGATCGGCGGCATGGTGCACACCGAACTCGCGCGCACGTGCGACGTGACGTACGCGCGGTCGGCGATCCCGATGCTCACCAGTGCGATCTCCTCCGGGGGAGCGGAGGCGTCGCGCAGCCAGTCGTTCCGGCTGGCCGCGCTCGCGATGAACTACCTGGTGCAGAACGAGGCCGAACAGGCACGGGACATCGGGGAACAGGCGATCGCGCTGTCCGGCCCGATCCGCTCGGCGCGCACGCGGGATCGCATGCGGCCGTTGAAGCAGGAGGCGGAACGGTTGCGGGGCAACGAGGCCGCGGACGATCTGGCGTCACGCCTGGGGAAGTTCATGACGACGTCGCGAGGCGCGGCCTGAGCTGGAAGGTGTCACCAGGGCCCGAGGAGAGGTTTGGGCTTCGCGCCCCGGCGACACCGTCTGAAGAGGAGCGGCGCCCCGCTGGGGGGCCAAGACGCCGCTCCAGTCCGGTGCCTCAGCAGCGGATGTCGGTGCGGACCCGGTAGGTCGTCGCGCCGGAGTTCCACTCCACGTAGGCCGAGGTGCAGTCGCTCAACGTGCTGGTGCCGCCCGACCAGAGCTCCTGCTGGCGGTAGCGGCCCTCCCGCAGACCCACACGCCCGTACGGTTCGCGGGCGTCCTTCGAGTTCCACTGCTCGATCAGAACGAGCTCAGGGGTGTACGGAGCACCGCCGTCGTGGACGCTCGACCAGGTGTAGACGTAGGCCCAGTTCTTGCCGCAACCCTTGAACTGCTTCACCGACGCCCACCGCTGCCCGTGGTCACCGACGTAGGCGGTGCTGCCGATCTGGGTGACGGGTCCGCAGCCGGGGGCGCTCTCGGCGACCGCGTTGGTGGCGGTGATCAGGCCGAGAAGCACGGCACCTGCGGCGATCAGTGCTGACCTCTTCATGGGCTGTGAGCATCACGACGGCCGCTGACATTTCGCTGACACCTTGGGTTACCGGCTGGTTAGGATCGGCTCATGCAACGGCGATGGGGGTTCAGGGTTCTCGGATCGTTGCAGGTCATCGACTCGGGCCGGACGGTGGAGCTGCGCTCGGCCAAACAGCGTGTCCTGCTCGCCGCGTTGCTGATGAAGGCAAACGCGCCAGTCTCGTCCTACGAGCTGATGGAACACCTCTGGGGCGAAGAACCGTCAGGTGCGGCGCGCGCGACCCTGCAGACGTACGTCATGCGGTTGAGACAGTCGCTGGACGACCTGGCCGACCGCAAACTCGTCCGCACATGGCCCACCGGCTACTCGATCCACCTCGAGGACGACCAGCTCGACCTGCTGACGTTCCAGCGGCTGCGCGCCGAGGCCCGCCGCGCGCCCGACCTGGAGACCGAGGCCCGCCTGCTCGGTGAGGCAGCGGCGTTGTGGCGCGGCCCCGCCCTGGACCAGGTGTCGTCGCTGCGGATGGAACAGACCGACGTGCAGCGGCTCAACGAGCAGCGCTGGGAGGTGCTGGAACGCCGCAACGACGCCGAGCTGCAGCTGGGCCGGCACGACCAGATCGTCGACGAGCTGCGCTCGCTGGTCGCGGAACACCCGCTGCGCGAACGCTTCTGGTACCAGCTGATGCTCGCCCTGCACCGCACCGGCCAGCAGGCACAGGCGCTGGACGTCTACCGGCGGGCCAGCGACGTGCTCGCCGACGAGCTCGGCATCGACCCGAACGCCGAACTGCGCGCGCTGCACATGGAGGTGCTGGCAGGCTCTTGCGCACCGGTCGCCGTCCAGTCCGGACCGTCGTGGCTGCCGCCCGCGGTCGGCGACTTCGCCGGGCGGTCCGACGAGGTCGTCCGCCTGACGGCCGGGCTGCGCGCCGGCGGGACGTGGACGATCACCGGACCCGGCGGCGTCGGCAAGACCTCGCTGGCCGTGCACTGCGCCCATGCCGTCCGGGACACGTTCCCGGACGGGCAGCTGTACCTGAACCTGCGCGGCGGTGAGCAGAGACCCGTCGAACCCGCCGCGGCGCTGGACCGGTTGCTGCGCGGGCTCGGTGTCTCCGGTGGCGCGATCCCGTCCTCCGTGGAGGACCGGGTCGACCTGTACCGGGACCTGTTGTCGGACCGGCGGATCCTCGTCGTGCTGGACAACGCCGTGAACGAGGCCCAGGTGCGGCCGTTGCTGCCGGGAACCACCTCGGGTGCGGCACTGGTGACCTCAAGGGCGGCGCTGGCCGGTCTGGAGGCCGCGCACGTCGTGCCGTTGGACGTGCTGCCGTCCACCGATGCGCTGGCGTTGCTGCGGGCCGCTGTCGGCGAGGCTCGCTGCGCGGCCGAGCCCGTTGCGGCGCAGGAGATCGTGAACTACTGCGGCAAGCTGCCACTGGCGTTGCGGGTGGCGGCGGCCCGGCTGGTGGCGCGCCCGCACTGGCAGCTCGCGAAACTCGCCGGCCGGTTGTCCGACGAACGCCGCCGGTTCGACGAGTTGTCGCTGGGTGATCTCGACGTGCGGGCTTCGCTCGCGCTGTCCTACGACGGCCTGGGTGAGTCGCACCGGACCGCGTTCCGCCTGCTGTCGCTGGTCGACACACCGGACTTCCCCGCCTGGGTGGCGTCCCCGTTGCTGGGGCTGGACCTGGACGACGCGGAGGACCACGTCGAGGCGCTGGTCGACGCCCGGCTGGTCGACTACGCGGGCCGCGATGCGCTGGGGCAGGTGCGTTATCGGCTGCACGACCTGTTGCGCGCCTTCGGCCGTGAGGCTGCCTCCGAAGACCCGGCTGTTGCTCTGAAGGCGTTGTTCGAGCAGTGGCTCGACCTGGCGATGCGGGCCGACGTGGAGCTGCCGCACCAGGGCGTCCGGCTGGAACCCCTTGCGCTGGAACGGTTCGACCTCGGGGACGCGGCCGACTGGTTCGACGCGGAGTGGCTGAACATCCACGCCGTGATCACCCAGGCCGCGGCGCTGGGTCTCGGGTCGCTGGCCGCCGAACTGGCGATCCGCTCGGCCGCGTTCTGCGACCTGCGGGCCCGGTTCGACGACTGGGAACACATCAACGCGCTGGGGCTCTCCTGCGCGCCTGCCGCGCGCCGGCCGATGTTGTTCCAGCAGCGGGGAATCCTGCGGGCGCGGTTGCACGACTACGGTGCCGCGTCCGCGGACTTCCAGGCCGCGCAGGAAGGGTTCGCCGCCGCCGGTGACGTGTGGGGCGAGGCCTACGCCTGGTACGGCATGGGGTGGATGCACGAGTGGAGCGGGCGGTCCGCGGAGGCCCGTGAAGCGCATCGCGAGGCCATGACCCGGTTCGTCGCCTCCAGCAATCCGCACGGTGAGATCGAAGTGCTGTGTTCGCTGGGCGCCATCGAGCGCCGGGCCGGCGGGCTCGCCGCCGCGCAGGAGTACCTGGAACGGGCGCGGCGGGTCGCCGGGCAGCTGGGGGACGAGCAGAGCGAGCTGATGGCGACCCTCGAACTGGGGCGGCTGCACCAGTTCACGGGCGAACTGGCCGAGTCCGCCGCCTTCCTGCGGGCCTCGCTGGCCGCCGCGCAGAAGCTCGGCGATCCGGACCTGGCTGCCAACATCCGGTTGTTCCTGGCGGACACGCTGGTGCGGTCCGGGCAGGACTCCCTGGCCGAGGAGCAGTTGCGGCAGGCCTGGGAGTTCTTCGAGGAACACGACGACCGGCAGGGCCGCATCTGGGTGTGGCGCCTGAGGTCCGGGCTGGCCTCGTCGCCGGAGGAGGCGTTGCGGTTGGCCTCCCTGGCCATGGAACAGGCCCGGAAGATGGGATCACCGCCGGAGTTCGGGCGGTCGTTGAGGGTGCTGGGCAACGCCCTGGAGCGGTCCGGGCGGGGCGAGGAGGCCCGGGAGCACTGGCAGCTGGCCGAGGAGACGCTGACGGCGGCCGGGTTCCAGGCGGAGGTCGACGAGCTCCGTCACGCCACCAGCCCCGGTTCTGGCTGAGGACCGTTGCCGCGCTCGACCTGGTGCGGGCGTTGGTGCCAGGCGACGGGCACGGGTGTCGCCTGGCGGCTCATCAACGCGTGGCGGATCAGCTGATCGTGATCGCGCCCGCCGGGCAGAGGTTCGCCGCTTCCTTCGCGGTGGCCTCGTGCGCGGCGTCCGGGTGTTCTTCGAGGAGTACGACCGTGCCGTCCTCGTCGTTCTGGTCGAACAGGTCCGGGTCTGTCAGCACGCACATTCCCGAACCGCAGCACTTCGTCTGGTCGACGGAAATCTTCATGCCGACCACGCTACTGGCAGCGAGTGGACCCCGTAGATTCCCATGTCGGTGCGCAGCGGCACCTCCTCGGGGTCGACGTCGAGGCGCAGGTCCGGGAACTCCTGGAACAGCTTGGAGAAACCGATCCTCATCTCGATGCGGGCCAGCTGCTGGCCCAGGCACTGGTGGATGCCGTGCCCGAACGCCACGTGGCCACTGGCCGGGCGGCGCAGGTCCAGTTCCTCGGGGTTGCCGGGGAACTTCTCCGGGTCGCGGTTGGCCGTCGGCACGTGCATCAGCACGGTGTCGCCGGCCCTGATGAGGTGGCCCTCGATCTCCACGTCCTCGGTGGCGGTGCGCACCGGTCCGAAGTGGATGATCGACAGGTACCGCATCAGCTCCTCGACGGCGTTGTCGACGACCTCCGGCTCGTCGCGCAGGATCTTGAGCTGGTCCGGGTGCTGCAGCAGCGTGAACGTGCCGATGCCCAGCATGTTCGCCGTGGTCTCGTGGCCCGCCAGCAGGAGCAGCAGCGCCATGTTCGACGCTTCCTCGTCGGTCGGTTCCCCGGTGGCGAGCAGGTCGCTGATCATGTCGTCGCCCGGGTTCGCCTTCTTGCGGACGATCAGCTCGCGCATGAACTCCTGGATACGCGCCATGGCGTCCATGGCCTCTTTGAACGTCGACTCCAGGTTCAGCAGCTTCGCTGTGTCCTCCTGGAACCTGTGCCGCTCGTCGTAGTCGACGCCGAGGATCGCGCAGATCACCAGTGACGGCACCGGAAGCGCGAACTCCTTCACGAGGTCGGCCTTGCCGTCGAACGACCGCAGGTGCTTGAGCTGGTCGTCGACGATCGTGCCGATCCACTCGGACAGCTGGTTCATCCGCCGGACCGTGAACTGGCCCTGCAGCATCTTGCGCAGCCGGGTGTGGTCCGGTGGGTCCTGGCTCAGGAACATGCCCGGTTCGACCTTGCGCTTCTCCGCCGGCGCCTCCCCCTGGAACCTGACGTCCAGCATGTGGTGCTTGCCGGGGTCGTTCGTGAACTTCGGACTTCCCAGGATCTCGCGGACCTGGTGGTGGCCGGTGACGAGCCAGCCGAGGTGTCCGTCGGCGAACTTCAGCCTGCTGATGCGGGCCTGCTCGCGGATCCGGGTCACCTCGGCGGGCGGGTCGAACGGGTTCTGGCGCGTGGTGGGCAGTTCATCGGAGATCAGTTCGGTCATCTCGCACACCTCCCAGTGCTCGGCAGAGGACCTATTTCGAAGCTACAGAAGTTTCATGACTTCGTGAAGGTGAATTGAGGGTCACGGACCGCCACGAGCCGAAATCTGTCCGCATCTGCCGGTCGTGGGTCGCGACGGCCACGGCGGCCGTGGTGTGGTCGAGGGCCTCGGTCAGTTCGTCGACCAGGGCGATCGACAGGTGGTTGGTCGGTTCGTCGAGCAGCAGGACGTGGGGCGAGCCGCTCAGCAGGATCGCCAGCTCTAGGCGCCTGCGTTGTCCAGTGGACAGGCGGCCGACCGGGCGCGCCAGGTCTTTTCCGCTGAGCAGACCGATGTCCTCCACCCGCGAACAGAGCTGGACCGCCGTGGCGTCCTCGTTCTCGAACGCCGACTCCTGGGCCAGCAGGGCGACCCGGCCGACGTGGTGCACCGTGCCGCGGGCAGGCGTGATCCGGCCGGCGAGCACGTTCAGCAACGTCGACTTGCCCGCCCCGTTCGGGCCGGTGACCAGCAGCTTCTCGCCCGCGCTGAGTGAGATCGGCTCGGTGAGGTACAACCTTCCGGGTACTTCGAGCGGGGTGGCGTGCAGCAGGTCGCCGCTCGCCTCCAGCTCTGGCGGCGTGAAGCGCAACGGGGGCGGGGGAGCGCCGACGCGCTGGTCGCCGAGCTCTTCGAGCCTGCGGGCGACGTTGCGCATCTTGTTCGCCGCACGCGTCGTGCGCTGGTGCTTGCCCGTGCCCTTCGGAGGACGCCAGCCGTCCCTCAGGCGGGACTGGGCGCGTTCGACCTTCTCGGCCAGTTCGTCGTGCTCGGCCTCTTCCTGGGCGAACCGCTGTTCCCACCGTTGCCGCTCGGCTCGTTTGGCCTCCTTGAACGCCCGGTAGCCGCCGCCGTGCAGGTGCACCTCGCCGTCCGGGGCCGGGTCGAGGTCGAGCAACTGGGTGCAGACCTCGTCCAGCAACGTGCGGTCGTGGCTCACGAGCACCACGACGCCGTGGTGGTGCTGCAGGCGTTCGGTCAGGAAGGCCAGTGCGCCCGCGTCGAGGTGGTTGGTCGGTTCGTCCAGCAGCAGGACGTCGGCTCGTTCGGCGAGCAGGCACGCGAGCCGGACCCGATAGCGTTGCCCCACACTGAGCCGTGCGAGTGGCGTTGCCCGGTCGTGGTCGGCGTCGAGCGCCTTCAACGCGATCTCGGCACGACGCTCGGCGTCCCAGGCCTCGATGTTCTCGGCGTGGGCCAGGGCTTCGGTGTAACGCTGCTCGTCGAACGGCTCCGCCGCACAGTCCAGTTCGGACAGTGCGTCGCGGCTTTCGCGCAGGGCCTCGGACAGCAGGTCCCCCACCGTTTTGCCCTCGTGGAAAGGCATTTCCTGTCGCACGAGGCTCAACGAACCGTGACGGGTGACGGTTCCCTGGTCCGGTGTCAGGTCTTCGGCGAGCAGGCGGAGCAGTGTGGTCTTGCCGCGGCCGTTCTCGCCGATGATGCCGAGGCGCTGGCCGGCGGAGACCGTCAGTGAGATGCCGTCGACGACGGGCCCGGCCTCATAGCCCTTGGTGAGATCTTGGGTCGTCAAATGAACATGCGAACGCACGGGGATCCTCTTCTGGGTACGCGAAATCAGGACGTGTTGCGCGGTGGCACACGTCCGTGATCAGAGGTAGAAGACCCCGTACCCGAATCCCATGAAACCCACGGTACCTACGGTCGCAACGCTTTTTCGACGGCCGTCTTCAGGTCCCGCACGCTTTCCTCGGTGCCCGGCGCAGGCCCGACCGTGCTGCCGCCACCGACGAGCCGGTAGAAGAGCAGGCCCTCCAGGAACGCCGTGAAGTGCGCGCCCGCCCGTTCGGGATCCTGGTGGCCCAGCATCTTCGCGATCGCGGTGGCCTGCTCGCGAGGCGAGTGGACCATGATCGACTTGAGCTCGGGGTGGTGCGTGGCCTCGAGCATCGCCGAGTACCTCGCGAGCGTCCTGTTCCGCTCGACGAGCCAGCTGTCGAGCGTTCTGGCGATGCTGCCCGCGACGTCGTCCGGATCGGGCACGACGTCCAGCCGTTCCTGATCCGCGAGCCGTTCGACGAACCCCTCGATCAACGCCTTGCGTGTGCGGAAGTACGCGCTGGTGGAGCCTTCGGGCAGCCCGGCGCGGCGGTCGACCGCGCGGTGGGTGAGCCCGCGCATGCCCTGCTCGGCGACGAGCTGGATCGCGGCGTCGGTGATGAGGTCTCTGCGCACTGGGGTCCCAATCTCTCTACAGCTGTAGTCTACGGCTGTAGAGTCCTCTACATCTGTAGAGGAGGAACGATGAAGGCGATCGTGGTGGGTGGCGGCATCGGCGGGCTGGCGACGGCGGTGTCGTTGCGGCGCGTCGGCTGGGAGGTCGTCGTCTACGAACGCGCGGCCACGTTCGGTGAGATCGGCGCGGGCGTGGGCGTGATGCCGAACGCGCTGCGGGCGCTGGAGTGGATGGGTCTAGCCGACGAGGCCCGCCGCCTGGGTACGCCGCGTGTGTCCGGTGGTGTCAGGGCGTCTGACGGGCGCTGGCTCATGCATCTGCCCGACATCGGCCAGGAGAAGGTCATCGCGATGCACCGCGCCGATCTGCACGGCGTTCTGCTGCGCGCGCTGCCGCCCGAGATTCTTTTCAACAACGTCGAGGTGACCGGCGTTGACGAGCTGGACGCGGATCTCGTGGTGGCGGCGGACGGCATCAACAGCCGCCTCCGTGCGGAACTGCTGCCCGGCGCGCCGGGACCGGTGTACGCGGGGGCCACGGCGTGGCGAGGGGTGGCGCCGGGGCCTTACGAGCTGCCGATCTCGCAGACACTCGGTCCCGGCGGCGAGGCGGGCATCCTGCCACTGGGCGACGGGCGGGTCTGCTGGTACGTCGCCGCTGTCGCGCCCGCGTCGGCCGACCTGGACCCGGTGGCGCTGTTCGCCGGCTGGCACGACCCGCTGCCGGAACTGCTGGCGTCGACCCCGGACGTGATCCGGCACGACATCTACGAACTGCCTTTGCTGCCCACGTTCGTGCGGGGCCGGGTGGCGCTGCTCGGCGATGCCGCGCACGCGATGACGCCGTACCTCGGGCAGGGGGCGTGCATGGCGTTGGAGGACGCGGTGACGCTGGCCTCGGTCGACGGTGATCTCGCGCGCTACGACGCGTTGCGGCGGCCGCGCGCCCAGTCCGTGTGGAAAGGCTCGCGAATGGCGGGGAAGTTCGGGATCGAGGTCCGCTCGCCCATGGCGCTGGCGTTGCGGAACTTCGCTTTCCGGGCATTGCCGTCTTCCTTGGCAGTACACGGGATGACTCGCTTCTCCTCGTGGGAGGTGCCCGGCGAAGTTCACTCGAACGGGTCGAATCCGCTGGTGAACTGAATCACTGGTCAATGTTTGGTGTCGGCGCGATAACGGTCCAGAACCACCCTTTGTCGCGCCCTTTGTCACCCGGTCGCGGTATCAAGTACTTGCTGAGAGTGTCGGACGCGGTCCAGTGATCCAGATGGCGTAGCGCAACAGGCGGTTCCTCCTCCACGAAAGCGCAACTACGGTGCCTCGCCATGACCCCCGTCCCGACTGATGTGATGCCCCGTTCCCTCACAGCGCTTCCCCCGGCGCAGGTCGAGAACACCGGCGAGATCGACATCGCCGAGGCTGAGGACTTCGTCCGGCAGCACCGCACCGAACACCCGGACCTCGGTCCCGTCGAGGCCAGGCTGGCCGAAGTGCACGCGGAGATCGCCGCGACCGGCACCTACCGCCACACCACCGACGAACTGACCTTCGGCGCCAGGGTGGCCTGGCGCAACAGCTCCCGCTGCATCGGCCGCCTTTACTGGCGGAGCTTGAAAGTGCGCGACCAGCGGGACGTGTCCGATCCCGCCGACGTGGCCAGCGAATGCGTCGAGCACCTCCGCGTCGCCACGAACAAGGGCAAGATCCGGCCCGTCATCACGGTCTTCGCCCCCGCCGAGCCCGGCATGGACGCGCCGCAGATCGTCAACGAGCAGATCATCCGCTATGCCGCCTACCGCGGTTCCGACGGCGGAGTGCTCGGCGACGCGCGCAACCTCGCCCTCACCGACCTCGCGCTGAAGCGAGGCTGGCAGCCGCCGTCCACACGCGGCCCGTTCGACGTGCTGCCGCTCATGGTGTCCTGCAAGGGCCAAGACCCCGCGCTCGTCGAGATCCCGTCCGGCGACGTGCTGGAAGTCCTGTTGTCGCACCCGGACTTCCCGTGGCTGAAGGCACTCGGCGTGAAGTGGCACGCCGTTCCCGCCATCAGCAACATGCGCCTGCGCGTCGGCGGGATCGACTACCCGTCCGCGCCGTTCAACGGCTGGTACATGGGCACCGAGATCGGCGCCCGCAACCTGGCCGACCACGACCGCTACGACCTGCTGCCGTACCTCGCCAAGCGAATGGGCCTGGACATGTCGTCGGAGGCGACGTTGTGGCGCGACCGAGCTCTGGTGGAGCTCAACCGCGCCGTCCTGCACTCGTTCGCGGAGGCCGGGGTCACGATCACGGACCACCACACGGAGTCGAAGAGGTTCCTGACGCACCTGGAGAAGGAGGAAGAAGCCGGACGTTCCTGCCCAGCGGACTGGTCGTGGATCGTGCCACCCGTGTCGGGCGGGCTGACGCCGGTGTACCACCGGTACTACGAATCCGGTGAACTGCTGCCGAACTTCTTCCCCGCCGCGAAGCCTTCAGGGTGCCCTGTCGCACACTGACCGTGTGCAACTGACCCGAAGCCTGTCGTTGACCGACGCCGTGTTCGTCGGGCTCGGCTCGATGATCGGCGCCGGAGTGTTCGCGGTGTTCGCCCCGGCCGCGGCGGCGGCCGGGTCCGCATTGCTCGTCAGCCTGGTGATCGCGGGCGTGATCGCCTGCTGCAACGCGTTGTCGAGCGCCTGGCTGGCGGCGCGCTACCCGCAGTCCGGCGGCACGTACGTCTACGGCCGCGAACGGCTCGGGCGCGTGTGGGGCGACCTGGCCGGCTGGGCGTTCGTGCTGGGCAAGACGGCGTCGTGCGCCGCCATGGCGCTGACGGTCGGCACCTACGCCGGTGCGCCGAAACCCGTTGCGGTGGCGGCGATCGTGGCGCTGACGGTGCTGAACCTGACCGGCGTCCAGAAGTCCGCGCTGCTCACCAGGGTCATCGTGGTCGTGGTGCTGCTCGTGCTGGCATCGACCGCCGTGACCGCTCGCGACGCCGTGCAGCCGGCGGAGTTCCTGCCGACAGGAATCCTTCCCGCCGCCGCGCTGCTGTTCTTCGCGTTCGCCGGCTACGCGCGCATCGCGACGCTGGGAGAGGAGGTACGCGAACCCGCACGGACGATCCCCCGCGCCGTCGTTGTCGCTCTGGCGATCACGCTGGTCGTCTACACGGTCGTGGCCCTCGTGGCGTTGAACGCCCTGGGCAGCGATCTGGCTGGGTCGACGCTGGCTGACGTGTCGCCTTCGCTGGCACCCGTCATCCGGATCGGCGCCTGCCTGGCCGCGCTCGGCTCGTTGCTCTCGCTGCAACTGGGCGTGAGCCGGACCGCGCTGGCGATGGCGCGCGACCGCAGGCTGCCGGGGTTCATGGCCGACCTGCGTGCCGCCGAGGTCGTCACCGCGGTGGCCGCGATCGGGCTGGTGCTCACCGTCGACGTGACGCGCGCGATCGTGTTCAGCTCGTTCTGCGTGCTGCTCTACTACGCGATCGCCAACGCCAGCGCGTGGACGCTTGGTAAGCGCTTCGTGCCTGCGATCGGGCTGGCAGGGTGCCTGACGCTGGCCGGTGCGGTGCTCTGGCAACTTTGAATGCTCCCCGCCCTACAGGGGCTTATGTGGGGATTCTCGACTCAGGCTGCCTGGCCGTCCGGCGGACGAGCAGGTCTTGTGCCGTCAGCGCCGACCGGGTTCAAACCTGCCCGGACCAGCATCACCGCCGCGGAGTTCTTGTCCCTGGGGGACATGGCCCCGCACGACGTGCAGGTGTAGGTGCGTTCGGACAGCGGCAAGGCGTGCTTGGCTCTCGCACCGCATGCCGCACAGTCCATCGTGGTGTGTCTCGGGTCGACCAGCCGCAGGTCCCGGCCGTGCTTGCGGGCCATCGCAATCAGCTCACGCTTGGTGGCGCCGATCGCGGCGTCCGCGGCTTTGCGGGCCATCGTGGACTTCGCCAGGAACTTCGGCCGGAAGTCCTCCACGGCGAGCGCGTCATGATCGCGAACAACCCGCTTGGCCCACTTGCGGCCGGTGTCCTGCCGACGCCGGGCGACCTTCTTCTGGATCTTCGCCGCGTGCCGCTTGGCGTGTTGGTAGCCCTTCGAACCGGGCCGGCCCTTGGCCGGGCGGCGACGGGCCATCATCCGCTGATACCTCGCCAGGCCCGCCGCGGCGCACTTGCCGTAGCCAGGGTGCGGCAGGTCATGCGCGTCGCTGGTGGTGGTGGCGAGTTCCTTCACACCCCAGTCGACACCGATCACCCGGCCGGTCACGGGCAAGGCCTGGACTTGCGTCTGGACGACGAAGGAGCAGTACCACTCGCCGAGGCTGTCGCGGTACACGCGCACCGACGACGGCACGGCAGGCAACTCCCGCGACCACACCGGCCGCACCACGATCCCGCCCGCCAGGCGCAGCACACCGTCACGCAACCGGAACCCGCGCTGGGTGTAGTTGAGCGTCGGCTCGGCCAGCGACCGCTTCTTGAACCGCGGCATGCCGGCACGCCGCCGCTGCGGCACCCGCTCCCGCACGTCCTTGAGTGCCTTGGCACGCGATGCGCCGAAATCCCGGATGACCTGCTGCTGCGCAACCGACGACCCAGACCGCAACCACACATGCCCAGCGCGCCAGCCCGTCAGGAGTTTGTCCAACTGTGCCGGACCGCACGTGCGCGGATCGCCGGGTTTCTCACGGTTGTGCCGGTGAGCCTCACGCGACTGCGCTACGCACTGGTTCCACACCCACCGACAGTGATCCCACTCCGCCCCCAACAAACGGCGGGCCGACGACGACAAGCGCAGCCGGTAGGAATACCGGACCACACCTGCCGCATCTGCCATGCAGGCGACCTTACCGAACAAATGTTCGGCTCTATCGGGTGATTGCGGACATCGCTCCACCGACCAGCGCGCTGCGCCCCTTGAACCGCCCCGGCTCCGCCAAGCCCCTTCTGCGGGAGCCCGAATTCCTCCCCGATCCGAATTCTTCCCGCTCTGAGACTGGGATCCTTCGGACGACATGATGATATGGCCCAGCTCACCTTTGATCGCGTAACGTGCGTACGGTGAGAGTGGGAACCCCCGCAGAGTCGCGGCCCGCCGAGCGCCGAGTCGCCTGCGTACCGGAAACGGTGTCGTCGCTGGTCGACGCTGGACTGACCGTGCATGTACAGGAAGGCGCCGGGCGTCACGCCCACGCCCTCGACGCCGCGTACCACGCGGCCGGGGCGACGGTGACGCCCGAGGACCCGACGCCGGAATCCGACGTCGTCGTGTCCGTGCAGCCGTTGACCATCGCCCAGGCCTCCGCGTTGAAACCGGGCGCCATCACCATCAGCTTCCTGCAGCCCCAAGGCGAACGGGAACTACTAGAGGTCTATGCGCGGCGGAACGTCACGTCGTTCAGCTTCGACCTGCTGCCGCGGGTCACGCGTGCCCAGAGCGCGGATGCCCTGTCGTCGCAGGCTTTGGTGGCGGGCTACCGGGCGGTGCTCGTCGCCGCCGAACGGCTACCGCGCTTCCTGCCCATGTTCACCACCGCCGCCGGCACCGTGCCACCGGCGAAGGTACTGGTGCTGGGCGCGGGCGTGGCTGGCCTGCAGGCCATCGCGACCGCACGCAGGCTGGGCGCCGTCGTCGAGGCGTACGACGTGCGCAAGGCCGCGGGCGAGGAGGTCCGCAGCCTCGGCGCGAAGTTCCTCGAACTCGAACTCGAGACGCAGTCCGGCGTCTACGCGTCCGTGCAGTCCGAGGAGTTCCTGGAACGCCAGCGAGAACTCATCGGTGAGCACGTGGCGGCGTCCGACGTCGTGATCACCACGGCCGCCATTCCCGGCCGCAAGGCACCGGTGCTCGTCACGACGGACATGCTCAAGGCCATGGCGCCCGGCTCCGTCGTGGTCGACCTGGCCGCGGAGTCCGGCGGCAACTATGCCGGTTCCGTTGCGGGCCAGGAGACCTGGGTCGGCGACGTGCTCGTGCACGGCGCGCTGAACCTGCCGTCGTCCATGCCGGTGCACGCCAGCAAGCTCTACTCCCGCAACGTGCTCAACCTGCTCAAGCTCATGATCGCGGACGGGTCGGTGTCGCCGGACCTCTCGGACGAGGTGCTCGACGGCTGCTGCCTCACCCACGACGGTCAGATCCGCAAGGAGTTGCCGTGATCGACCTGCTGACGATCTTCGTGCTGGCCGTCTTCGTGGGCTTCGAGGTGGTCTCGAAGGTGTCCACGATCCTGCACACGCCGTTGATGTCCGGTGCGAACGCCATCCACGGCGTGATCCTCGTCGGCGCGATCCTGATCACGGGATCCGCCGAGAGCACCCTGGAGCTGGTTCTGGGGCTGGTCGCGGTCTTCCTGGCCACGATCAACGTCGTCGGCGGGTTCGTGGTGACCGACCGGATGCTGGAGATGTTCAAGCGATGACGGTCCAGCTGATGTACCTCGTCGCGTCGGTGTGCTTCGTCCTGGCGCTGAAAGGCCTGAGCTCGCCCAAATACGCGCGCTACGGCAACTTCATCGGTGCGTTCGGCATGCTGGTCGCCGTCATCACCGCTTACCTCCACGGCGTTTCCCACCACGGACTGTGGATCCTGATCGCCATCGCACTCGGTGTCGTGGTCGGCATCCCGGCCGCGCGGTCAGTGAAGATGACGGCCATCCCGCAGATGGTGGCGCTGTTCAACGGAGTCGGTGGCGCGGCGGCGGCGCTGGTGGCGCTGGCCGAGTTCTTCGCGGTGCCGGACACGACGGTCATGTTCCGGCTCGCGACCGTGCTGACGGTGCTGATCGGCTCGGTCAGCTTCTCCGGATCCGTGGTCACGTTCCTGAAGCTGCAGGAGCTGATGACGACCCGCCCGGTGCTGTTGCCGGCGGGGCAGCAGCTCGCGATCGCGGCCGCCGCGTCGTCGATCGCCCTGTGCGCGTTGACGATGGCGGTGCCGAACGGGTTCCTGCTGTGGTTGCTGGCGGTCGTCGGGCTGGCGCTCGGTGCGCTGTTCGTGCTGCCGGTCGGTGGCGCGGACGTGCCGATCGCGATCTCGTTGCTCAACGCCTTCACCGGTCTCGCGGTCGCCGCGTCCGGTTACGTGCTGGCGAACACGCTGCTGATCGTCGCGGGCACGCTCGTCGGCGCGTCCGGCACCATCCTGACCCGGTTGATGGCGCAGGCGATGGGGCGGTCGCTCGCCAACATCCTGTTCGGTGCGTTCAAGGCGACGACCGTTGTCGCGCAAGGGGAAGAGCAGCGCACGGTCAAGTCGGGCACGGTCGAGGACGTCGCGATCCTGCTGGGGTACGCGAACAACGTGGTCGTCGTGCCGGGTTACGGGCTCGCCGTCGCGCAGGCGCAGCATGCGGTGCGTGAGCTCGTGGCGCTGCTCGAACAGCGTGGAGTGTCCGTGGCGTACGGGATCCATCCCGTGGCGGGGCGGATGCCGGGGCACATGAACGTGTTGCTGGCCGAGGCGGACGTGCCGTACGAGCAGCTCAAGGAGCTCGACGACGTCAACCCCGGCATCACGTCGGTCGACGTGGCCGTGGTCGTCGGGGCGAACGACGTGGTGAATCCAGGTGCGCGGGACGAGCCGTCCAGCCCGATCTACGGCATGCCGATCTTCGATGTGGACCGTGCGAAGTCCGTGGTGTTCATGAAGCGGTCGATGCGGCCGGGGTTCGCGGGCGTGGACAACGAGCTGCTGTACAACCCGAAGACGACGCTGTTGTTCGGTGACGCGAAAGACTCGCTCACGAAGCTTCTGGCGGCCGTGAAGCAGCTCTGAGCAGTTCGGTGACTTCGTCGGCGCTCTGGGCGGGCAGCAGCCCGATCACGCCGTCCGCGCCCGCCTGCCGCCAGTGTTCGGCGTCGTCGAGGGTGTGCACCTCGTCGACGCCGAACCGCACGCCGAAGTCGTGCACGGTCCTGATGAGGGCCCGCATCGCCTGGTACAGCGGGGAATCCGGCCTGGGCGCGGGCGCGCGGGTGATCACCGAGCGGATCGGCACCTCGGTCAGCACGGCCAGTTCGTCGTGGCCGCCGTGGAACCCGTCCAGCGACGTGACGATGCCGCTGTCGTGCAGCACCAGGGCGTTGTCGTCGCCGGCCAGCACCGACGAGATGTCCAGCGCGATCCGCAGCCGTTCGGGTGGAAGCCCGGTCTCGTCGAGCGCCCGCTTGACGTCGGCCACCAGGTCCTCGTCGCGGGACTGCAAGGCGCCCAACGCGATGTGCAGCGTGGGCGCCCCGTCGCCGAACTCCTCGACCCATCTTGTGGCCTGCGCGCACGCCTCCCGCAGCAGCCAGCGGCCGATGGGCAGCGACAGCCCCGTGGAGTCGGCCAGCGCCATGGTGTCGTTGTGGCTCAGGTCGTCCCAGTGCAGGCGGGCGACGGCGCCGAGCACCTCCTGGGTCTCCAGGTCGTGCACCGGCGCGTAGACGATCTCGATCTCGCCGTGTTCCCACGCCCCCGGCATCGACGCGGCCAGCGCGTACCTGCCCCGGCGGCGGGCGTCGTCGTGCGGGTCGTGCAACGCCCACTGCCGCTTGCCCCGCGCTTTCGCCTGGCGCAGCGCGGCGTTGGCGCACCGCATCAGTTCGCCGGCGGTCGCGAACGCCGGCGGGCGGTCCACCACGCCGATGCTCACCGACAGCGCGATGCCGTGATCGTCCACAAAGGTCGGTTCGCCGAGCGCGGCCTGGATCTCCTCGATGGTCGAGGTGACGTTGTCCGAGACCGTCAGCAACGCGAACTCGTCGCCGCCGATGCGCGCCAGCACGGCCTTCTTCTCGGCGGCGAGCTCGCCCAGGCGGTGCGCGACGATCTTGAGCAGCTTGTCGCCGGTCTCGTGGCCCAGGCCGTTGTTGACGACCGAGAACGCGTCCAGGCCCAGGTGGTACAGGGTGATCGGCTCGCCGTCGAGCTGCCGTTCGACCCGGGAGATGAAGTGCTGGCGGTTCGACAGGCCGGTGAGCGAGTCGTGCAGCAGTTGGTGGTCGAGGCTGCGCTGCAACAGGTGCAGCTCGCTGATGTCCTCGACCATCGTCACGTGGTGCGTCGGCCGGCCGTCCGCGTCGCGCAGCACCGAGACCACGAGGTGCACCCACACCGGCTCACCGTCGGCGCGGATCAGTTTGCGCTGGTCGCGGACCCTGTCGGCGTGCCCCTCGCTCACCTTCCGGTACGAGGCGCCCAGGACGGCCAGGTCGTCGGGGTGGTAGAAGTCGCGCAGTTCGCGATCGATGAAGTCGGCCCCCGAATCCAGGCCCACGATCTCGGCGAGCGTGTCGTTCGCCTCGACGCATCTGCCGGTGAGGTCGGTGATCGCGATGCCCTGCGCGGCGGAGTCGAACACCTCCTGGAACCGCGCCTGGCTGATCTGCAGAGTGCGCTCGACCCGCTGTTTGGCCCGCACGATCGCGACCTTGATCTGCTCCTGCTGGTCGAACGCGTCCAGTCGCATGGCCTGCGCGTACGCGGAGCTCAACCGGGCCAGCACAGGTAGTTCGAACGTGGGCGAGAGAACCTCGATCGTGGCGCGCAGCGAGTCCGGCCCGGTCGCGTGCAGTGACACCAGTCGATTGGCAACCGATTCGGGTGACTCCGGCAGCTCACGCAGCGAATCGAGCAGGGCCTGCTGGATTTCGGCGTGGGACAGCGGGATGTACGCGGTCGACGTCAACGCGTGCATCCAGCGGGCGGCGAGTTCCGGGAGTTCCATCCTGTGTACAGAGCGTACGGATCTGCTGCCGTACGGCCAACAACGACAGGCCCGTCAACCTTTGCGGCCCACCGCGGCGTAGATGCCCGCCTTGTCCGGATCGTCGGTGTTCGTGCCCTCGGGCCGCCACAACGGCGTGGGCACGATGCCGGGCTCCACCAGTTCGAACCCGCTGAAGAGCCCCTCGATCTCGCTCTTCGTGCGCGGGTACATCGGGTTCTGGCTCTTCTTCATGACCTCGACCACACCCGCCATCTCCTCGGGCTGCAGGTCCTGGGTGAACTGCGAGACCGCGAGGTAGCTGCCCGCGGGCACGGCGTCGCGGTACGTCGCCACGATCGCGTTCGGGTCGGCCTGCGGCGGCACGAAGTGGAAGACGCCGGCCGTGAGCACGCCGACGGGCTGCGAGAAGTCGAGGAGACCAGTGTTCCGCGCAGCCTGCAGCACCGCGGCGGGCCTGGTCATGTCCTCCTGGATGATCGTCGCGCGCGGGTCGTGCTCCAGGATGAGCTGGCTGTGCGCGACCGCGACCTCCTCGAAGTCCACGTAGACGACGTGGGCCTCCGGGTCGGCCTTCTGCGCGATCTCGTGCACGTTGCCGACCGTCGGGATGCCGGAACCGAGGTCGAGGAACTGGCGGATGCCGTGCTCGATCATGAACAACACTGCCCGGCGCAGGAACGCCCTGTTCAGCCGCGCGATCGTGCGGGCGTTCGGCTGTGCCTGCAGGAACTTCTCGGCGAGCGCCCGATCAGCCGCGAAGTTGTGCCCTCCCCCGAGCAGGTAGTCGTAGAGACGCGCGGCGCTCGGCTTGCCCGTGTCGACGCCTTCCGGAACCCAGCTCACCAGTTCAGCCATGGGGCCAGGCTACTGAGACGCCACCCGGATGTGGCAGGGGCCTGGGGCGATTGGTGCAGCAGAACCGCTGCTACCACTGGAAAGTGTTAATCAGCAGCGTCGCCACGGCGACGCCCAGCGCCGTACCGAGCCCTCGCGCGACGTTGACCAGCCCGCTCCCGACCCCGGCCGAGCCTTCCGGCAGCGCACCCATGACACGTTTCGTGCAGGCCGGCGCGATGATCCCCAGCCCGATGCCCGCGACGATGAGCTGAACCACCTGCGGCACCGGCAGAACCAGCGCGATGGCCGCGATCAGCGCCCCGACCCTGATGCCGGGCCTGCTCAGCAGCGTCGCCGCGATCGCGAACCCGAGCGGCAGCGCGGCGACCGTGAGTCCTATATGTGCCAAGGGTTGTTTCATCGTGAACGGCAGCAACGTCATCGGCACGAACAACGCGGCGTAGGTGAGCAGAACGCCAAGCAGTCCGGGCACCACCTGCCACGTCGGCTTTCCCTTGTCCCGCGCGGTCTTCGTGCGGGGGAGCAGGTAGTGGCCCGCGATCATGGCCACGACGCCGATCGGCACGTTGATCGCGAACACGGCCTGCCACCCGAAGTTCTCGGTGAGGTAGCCGCCGAGCAACGGCCCCGCCGCCAGCCCGGCCGCCTGCGCCGCGGCCTGAACGCCGAGCGCCTTGCGCCGTTGCCCCGGCGCAACCGCAGTGGTGACCAGCGCGACGCTGTTCGCCTGCAACATCGCCGCCCCCACGGCCTGAACGACCCGTGCCGCGATGAGCGCGTCGAACCCGGGCGCGTACACGCACGCGACGGACGCCCCGGTGAACAACGCGAAGCCGTAGATGTAGACGATCTTGCGCCCGACCCGGTCCGCGATCCTGCCCATTGGGACGAGCAACGCCACGAGCGTGATCAGGTAACTGAGCGAGATCCACTCCGGATCGGCGTGGAAGTGCGCGCTCATCGCGGGGAACGCCAGCGTGACGATCGAGGCGTCCAGCTGCCCCATGAACGCGCCGAAGCAGACCGTCGCGATGACCAGCCAAGGCGCGTAGGACCGGCGCGCGATCCACGCCGGTCGGGGTGACTCCGTGACGAACCAGTTCATCGTGAACCGATTATATCTGACACAGAGCTATTGCCCGAGGTTCAGTACTATTTCCGCATGTCAGACGAAGCCCGCACGCTCACCGACGTCGTCACTCGCCTGCGCCGGGCGTTGCGGACGAGCATCCGGGCCGACTGGCCGTGGGAATCCCTGCCGATGGCGCAGGTAGAACTGCTGCAGACCCTCGCCGAGCGCCCGCCGATGAAGGTCGGCGACCTCGCCGCCGCGCTGCGTCTCGCTCCCAACACGGTGTCCGGCCTGGTGTCCCAACTGATCGACTCGGGCCTCGTCGTCCGCGGCGGAGATCCCAAGGACAGACGGGTAGCGCGGCTATCCGTCTCACCTCGTGGACACGAACAGCTGCTCGTCTGGCAGCGCGAACACGAGAAGCGGATCGGCGCCGCACTGGGCAAGCTGGAGTCGTCCGAACGCGAGGATGTCGTGCGCGCGTTGAAGGCCCTGGACCACTTGGTGGAGCACCTTGCCGAGCCCACGAGCTGACCCTGGTCTCCGGTTCGTCGCGCTGGTGTCGCTCGGCGGCGGGCTTGGGGGCGTGGCGCGCTACGGCCTGTCGGTTCTGGTGCCGGGCGCGTGGGGGCTCTTTGTCATCAACGTGCTGGGGTCGTTCCTCATCGGGGTGTTGATGGGGTTGGTACCTCGGCCGTTGGTGCGTGCGTTCTTCGGCGTGGGGATGCTCGGCGGGTTCACGACGTTCTCGTCGTATGCGGTGTCGTGGTCTTGGGCGCTGCTGGCTACGCCGGTTTGTGCTGTGGTGGCGGCGTTTCTCGGGTTGCGGGTGACTCGGTGACCGTGCTCGCGGTGTTCCTCGGTGCTGCTCTCGGTGCGCCGACTCGCTATCTGCTGGATCGGTTCGTGCAGTCGCGGCACTCGTTGGACTTCCCGTTCGGCACTTTGGTGGTGAACGTCGCCGGGTGCCTGCTGATCGGGTTTGTCGTCGGCACGTCCTGGATGCCGCTGCTGGGCGTCGGCTTCTGCGGTGGGCTCACGACGTACTCGACGTTCAGCTACGAGACGGTGAAGCTGCTGGAAGCGGAGAAGTACCGCTCAGCCTTGCTGAACGTCGTCGTCAGCGTCGTGCTCGGGGCCGGCGCGGCGGCGGTCGGTCTTGCTCTGGCGCACTGACCTCGCCGCGGCAAGCCTGGGGGCGTTCTGGTCGCTGACGCCACCCAGGCTTCCACTCGATCTACGAAACGTCCTTCAGCCGGGACAGCACATCGGGCAGCGTTCCGGTGTGCACGACGCCGAGTCGTTGCGTGGCACGGGTCAGCGCGACGTACAGGTCCGACGCGCCGCGTGGCGACTCCGCGAGGATGCCGTCCGGGTCGACCACGACCACCGAGTCGAACTCCAGGCCCTTCGCGTCGGTCACGCCGAGCACCACGACCTGGGCCTCCTCCAGCTCGTTGCCCACGGACGAACCCGGCACCGCGGCGGAGATCGACGACCCCACCGTCGGCAGCAGCGCGGCCGGCACGATCACGGCGATCTTGCCGTCGCCGACCGCGGCGACCTCGCGTGCGATCAGCGCGGGCACTTCGGACGAGAACGACGACACGGTGGAGACCCAAGGTGCCACGCCGGTCTCCCGCACCGACGTCGGCGGCACCAAGGAGACGTCGACGGAGGCGAGCACGTCCGCGGCCACCTCCATGATCTCGGCCGGCGTGCGGTAGTTGACCGACAGTTCCGTTAGACGCCAACGGTTCTGCACGTACGGCGACAGGACGGAACCCCACGAGGTCGCACCGCCGATGTCACCGGTCTGCGCGATGTCGCCGACGACCGTCATGGACTTGCTGGGGCAGCGGCGCATCAACGTGCGCCACGCCATCGCCGACAGCTCCTGGGCCTCGTCCACGATGACATGGCCGAACGTCCAGGTGCGGTCGGCCGCGGCGCGTTCCGCGGCGGTCTCGTAGCGGTCGACGCCGTGGCGCTCGGCCAGGCGGTACGCGTCCATCAGGTCCGAGGCCATCAGGATGTCGGGGTCCGCGTCGTCCTCCAGGTCGAGGATGTCGAGAACTCCCTGGGCGTACTCGATGGCCTGGCGGCGCTGGCGATCGGCGCGGGCCTTGGCCTCCGTGTCGTCCTCGCCGAGCAGTTCGGCGGCCTCGTCCAGCAACGGCACGTCCGCCGGCGTCCAGTCGTCGGTGGAACGCTGCAGCAGGTCGCGCTCCTCGCGGGTGAACTTCGTCATCGCCCGGTTGCGGCGCTTCGGGTTCCGGTAGAGCTCCGAGAGCAGCGAGAACGGCGTCAGCACCGGCCACAGCGACGAGATCGCCGCCTGGACCTCGTCGGACTCGCGCAGCTCCCGGCGGATGTCGTCCATGTCCGTCTTGTCGAGCAGGTGCCCGCCGAGGCGGTTGGCGACCATGCTCGACAACATCGAGACGATCTCGCGGGCGAACGTGCGGCGCGCCTCGTTGTGCGCGCGGCGGGTGCGGCGCGCCCTGCCCCGTGCCTCGGAGATCGCACGCCGGTCCAGGCGCAGCACGTCGTTGTCGAAGCGGATCTCGACGGACGGCGGCGCCTCCTGGCGATCCCGCACGGCCGCGGCGATCACGTCGGCCATCTCGATGCGGCCCTTGACCGCTGCCGCCGCGGCCGACTCGCGCCCGGTGGCGTTGAGGTTGGGGTACAGCTCGCCGACCGTGGACAGCAGCACGCCCGTCTCGCCCAGGGAGGGGAGGACCTGGCTGATGTACCGCAGGAACGTCGAGTTCGGGCCGACCACGAGCACACCGCGCTTCGCGAGCTGCCGACGGTGCGTGTACAGCAGGTACGCGGCTCGGTGCAGGGCCACCGCGGTCTTGCCGGTACCGGGCCCGCCCTGCACGACGACGACGCCGTTGAGCTCGGACCGGATGATCTTGTCCTGCTCGGCCTGGATCGTCGCGACGATGTCGCTCATCTGGCCGGTGCGCGACTCGTTCAGCGCGGCGAGCAGCGTCGCCTCGCCGGTCAGCGACTCGCTGCGGGTCGCGTCGACGGAGTTGATGTCGAGCACCTCGTCGTCGAGGCCGATCACCTTGCGCGAGCGGGTCCGCAGGTGCCTGCGCCGGCGCACGCCGTCGGGGTTGGCGGCGGTGGCGAGATAGAACGGCCTGGCGGCGGGCGCCCGCCAGTCCATCAGCAGCGGCTCGTATTCCTTGTCCTCGTCGAACAGACCGATTCGGCCGATGTAGAAGCGGTCTTCGTTGTGGAAATCGAGCCGGCCGAACGCGAGGCCGTTCTCGACCGCGCTGTACTGGGCCAATTGATCTGTGTACATCGCGACGGACGTGTCGCGCTCGGACCGCATCTGGTGCGTGCCGCCGGTTTGTCGCAACGATTGTGCAAGTCGTTTCGACGTCTGTTCACGGAGGTCGTCGAGCCGGCCGTACAACATGGCCACGTATTCCTGCTCCGGCTCCATTTCGGCGAGCCGGAGGTCATCGGAGGGGCTTGACAACTTGCCTCATTTCTCGATATCATGCGGTGTCGGCTTGTATTCCGATTCGCACTGTCCTGCCCGCGCTGGGTCGCTGAGCGCAGACTGTCTAATCTACACGCATATCGGCGTGGTGCAGGTACGCCTTACGTAGCAGTGTGGCCAAGGTATCGCGCTCGTGCGGAGTCAACGGCGCCAGCAGCTCTTCCTCATGTGCTCGAGCCGCTTCGAGACGCTCGCGCAGCGCCCGTCTGCCTCCGTCGGTGATCGACACGGTGAACCGGCGCCGGTCCCTCTCGTCGCGTCTGCGCTGCGCGAACCCGAGCTCCTCCAGGTCGTCGAGCACCGACACGAGGTCGCTCGGATCCATCCGCACCCGGTCGCTGATCCGCTTCTGCGCCACCGCCTCCTGCTCGGACAGGTAGGCGAGCACGGTCAGGTGAGGCCCACGCAGGTCCGAGCGTCCGATCCGGCGAGCTTCGCGCACCAGCCCGAGCATCAGGTAGCTGGGAAGACGCAGAAGCTGATCAATGCTCATGTCCCTCAGTCTAGGAAAGATCTGTCCCCCGATCGTGGATTGCGCTGCGTGATGAACGTGCCCGGACGAGGTCCGACAGGGTGAGCGTTGGGGTGACGTTTCTCCGCAAACCACCTGGGGGCGGCAAGGTGGGGGTATGACGCGTGCGGAGATCGTCCGGCTCGCCCAGTGCGTGGTGCGCCGGCCCCGGTGGCAACTCGTCCTGGCCGTGCCTCTGTCCGCGTGGACCCTGGCCTGGGTGCTCGGCCAGCTCGCCGACGATCCCCCCAGTCCGCTCGGCCTGCTGGCCTGGACCGGCATCCCCCTCGATTCGGCATCCCTATGGGCTCAGCAACGTGCCGGCGTCCTCGTCTGGCTCGCCACGCTGGGCGGCCTGAGCTGGGCGGCCACCACCGAACGAGGTCAGCTGGCCGCTCTTGCCGGATGGTTCGCGGTGCTGGTCGCGGGAGAAGCCGCAGGGTACGAGCAGGCGGTGCAGCGGGCGATCCTCAGCATGGTCGTGTTTTTGCTCGTCCTGGCGGCCGTGTCGATCACCGGGCGGCGCGCGTTCGTCGTCGACCGCGTGGCCGTCATGCCCGCGGACGTCGTGCGGGCCGGCATCACCGCCGCCGTGCTGACCGCCGTGGTCCCGCTGATCGCTCCTGGCCTGGCCCTGACGCGTCTCGTTCGCCCCTACGTGACGAAACCGCCGCGGCGGCTCAGGCCGGTTGAGACGCGGCTGCTGCGGGAAACCGGATGAGGTGAGCGACTACCTGCCTCCCCCCGCGCCTCCGCGCAGTGCGCTGACCCTGCGGTTGTGGCTGGCCGGATTCGGCCTCGTCTTCAACTCGGTGGCCGGGTGGCTGGCGCTGCGAGCCGACATCGTCTGGCTCGGCGTCCTGCTTTTACTACTCGCCGTCGTCTGCCTTGTGGACTTCGGCTGGGTGGTTCACCGCAAACGCCGTGGAGACCCAGGCTGAAACCTGTCGGAACCTGTGCTTGGGCTCAAGCGCTCTTATGGATAAAGATGTCGGCGTGCATGAAGATCCGGCAAAAGGCAGGTTAGCCAGGGTGATGCGTCGGCAGCCTGTGCAACAGCGTGGCGCGGCAACCGTTTCCGCGATCCTGGACGCTTGCGCGGGCCTGCTGAACGAATACGACTACGACGACATCACCACGGCTCGCATCGTCGATGTGGCCGGAGTGCCCATTGGTTCCTTCTATCAGTACTTTCCCGACAAAAGATCCGTTGTGCACACGCTGGCACTTCGCGGTATGGAGACCTATCTCCGCGAGGTGGAGGAGTTGTTCACCGCGGATCTGATCGCGGACACGTGGCGCGAGGCCATGACGCAGGTCGTCGCGGTGTACCTGCGGATGCTGCACGAGGTGCCCGGCTTCGGGCGGGTGCGGTTCAGCGACATGCTGGACAGCCACCGCCTCGACTCCAGCGTCGACCAGTACGAACTGATGGCCGAACGGCTGGCCGAGATGTTCGTCAACCGGTTCGGCGCCCACGGCGACGCCCCGGTGATGCTGACGTTCCGGATCGCCGTGCAGACCGCGGACGCGCTGTTCAAGCTCGCCGAACGAGTCGGCGAGGACGACCGCGCGTTCGTGGTCGGCACGGCGAACGAGCTGCTCGCCGGCATGCTCGGATCCGTGCTGGAACGACCTCAGGATCCGGTTCAAAGCCCGTAGGACTCGAGCAGCCGCAGCCAGACCTCGCTGATCGTCGGGTACGAGGGCACCGCGTGCCACAACCGGTCCACGGTGACCTCTCCGACGATCGCGACGGTTGCCGAGTGCAGCAGTTCGGCGACGTCCTGACCGACGAACGTGACGCCGACCAGCGTCCGCGTGCGCTCGTCCACGACCATCCGCGTCTTGCCCTTGTATCCGTCCGCGTGCAGCGACGACCCGGCGACGGCGATGTCCAGGTCGACGACCCTGACGTCACGCCCTGCCGCCCGTGCCTGCGCCGCGGTGTGCCCGACGAACGCCACCTCGGGGTCGGTGAACACGACCTGCGGCACCGCCACGTGGTCCGCCCAGGCCTGCCCGGCCGACCACTGCTTCGGCTCGAACCCGCGGGAACGCTCCAGGATCGCCGTGCCGGCCGCCCTCGCCTGGTACTTGCCCTGGTGCGTCAGCAACGCCCGGCCGGTGACGTCACCGGCCGCGTACAGCCAGCGTCCGTCCACGCCGGACACCAGGCCGGAGTCGTCGGTGCTCAGCGGCTTGCCGTCCTTGGTCGCGGGCACCCGCCCGGTGGCGACGAGGATCTCCGAGCCCCGCACGACCCGGCCGTCCTGCAACGTCAGCTCACCCGGTTTGATCGACGAGGCACGCCCGTTGAGCAGCACCTCGACGCCGTCCTCCCGCAGGCCCTCCACGACCAGCGGGCCGACGAACTCCTCGAACTTCGGCAGCGGCCGGTCGCCGGACACCACCAGCTTCACCTGCGAACCCAGTCGTGCCCACGCCTGCGCCATCTCGACACCGACGACGCCGCCGCCGAGCACGACGAGCGACTCCGGCACCTCCCGCGCCGACGTGGCTTCGCGCGAAGTCCACACCGGAGTGCCGGCGAGGCCTTCCAGCGGCGGCATCTTCGGCACGCTGCCGGCGCACACCACGACGGCCTGACGGGCGCGGTGGACCTCTCCGCCCACGGTGACCTCGCGCTCGCCGGTGACCTCACCGTCGCCGCGGATGACGTGGATGTTCTCCGACTCGGCCCACTTGACCTGGCCCGCGTCGTCCCAGTCGGAGGTGAAGCTCGTGCGCCGCGCGAGCACTTCCTTGGCGTCCAGCGAACCCGCGTTCACGCCCTGCACACGCCGGGCGGCCGCAAGCGCGTGACCGGGTCGCAGCAACGCCTTGGAAGGCATGCACGCCCAGTACGAGCACTCGCCGCCGACCAGTTCCTTCTCGATCATGGCGGTGGACAGGCCTCCGGCGGCCGTCCGCCAGGCCACGTTCTCACCTACGGGGCCACCACCGATGACGATGACGTCGAAGTCCATGGCGCCCACATTAGGCCTCGATCAAGAAAGCCACACGAGGCAGAAGGTGTGCCCCACCGGGTCCGAGTAGACCCTGAACGTGTCGTCGTTGTCCTTTTGCACCAGCTTCGCGCCGAGGGCCAGCGCCTTCGGCTCGGCCTCCTCGACGTCCTCGACCAGCACGTCGAGGTGGAACTGCTGCGAGCCGTGCGGATCGGGGAACGTCGGCGGCTGGTACTCGGGCGCGAGCTGGAACGCGAGCCGCGTGCCGTTCGCGACGATCACGACCCAGGTCTCGTCGTCGCCGGGAAGGCGTTCGGCGCCGAGCAGCTTCTCGTAGAACGACGCGAGCTCGGAGGGATTCGGGCAGTCAAGTACGACAGAACGAAGTTGTCCGACCATGCCCTCCACCTTGCTACCGGGTGGTGGGCAGCCGCAACGCCTGCTTGGCGATCGGGTCGAGCGACGGGTCGCCCGCACCGCCGGACCACACCGCGAACGCCAGCGTCACGTGGCTGCCCTTGGTGCCGTTCGCGAACGCCGCGCTCTCCAGCGGCTTGCCGTCCAGCCCGTGTACGCCGCCGGACCCCGGCAGCGCGACGACCGCGTGCAACGACTTGGCGCTGGGAGCGTCGTACAGGTCCATGTCCGCGACCATCACCGTCACCGGCTTGCCCTGCAGCGTCGTCTCGTACGTGGCGCGCAGCAGCACTCCGCAGTCGTTCGCGATCAGCCACGCCTTCACGTCGCCGAACGCGTGCGCCTGGCACTCCTGGTCCTTCTTCATCTCCTTCGGCACGAACGTCGTGCCGTCCACGACGATCGTCGTCGGCTGCGCCGAGGTCGGCGCGGGCGTCGCGTCGGCCGGCTTGTCGTCGCCGGGCAACGCCACCACGAGCCACACCACGAGGAGCAGCGCGAGCAGCGCGGCTCCCGTGAGGTAGGGCCAGGTCAGCTTGCCTGGCAAGCGTTTGCGGCCGATCGCCTGCCGCAGCTGGGCCTTGGGGATCAGCATCGTGCTGGCGGCCGCGAGGTCGGGGGAGACCGCGTCGCTGAAGCCCTCCGCGATGAACGCCCTCGCGTCCGGCGGCGAGCCGGTGTTCTGCAGGATCGCGAAGAGCTTCGCCGCGTGGTCCGCCGTGCAGGGCACCGTCGACGTCGCGAGTTCGCGGGCCGCACTGAGCACAGTGGACGGTTTGGGGTGCAGCACCCGCACACCGCGGTTGAGGTCGACCGTCGGCTGCACGACCTGGCCCACGAACGGGCCGACCGCCACGACCGTGCTGACCGGGAGCGGTTCCGCGCGCATCGCCTGGATCCGCTGCGCCACCGCGGTCGCCGCCGCCACAGCCTCCGTCGCCGGGTTCGCCGTGCCGTCCTTGGCGACGAGCGGCCAGCCGTCGATCTTCCACTGGCCGCCGAGCGGTGCCTCGAGTTTCACCCCGGGATCGGGCAGGTCGACGCCGACGATCACGAGAACGCCCTTGGGCAACACGACGATCGCGTCCAGTGGCATGGGGCAGTCCGGCGGTTGGACGCCGATCAGCGCGATACCACCCAGAACTCCGGTACCCGCGCCCCACGCCGTGAGGGCGGCACGGACGTCCGCCCCAATGGCCGAGGGTTCAGCGCCCAGACGGATCAGCCGCACGAGTCCCTACCTTTCCGCACGGGGGGACACCGTAGCGGTCCGGGGTCGCCCAAACGCAGTCGATCGAGTCATTCGGTGATGCCCGTCACCGATAAGTGGATCACTCGTTAGAGGGATTGCCTGCCAAATTTTCACGGAGGGTCCATGTACAAACGCGCTGCATCGCTCGCCGTACTGCTGGTGGCTGTCGCTTCCCCTGTCGCGACGGCCGCACCGGCCTCCACGGTCTACGTCCACGGAGCCGACATCGCCGCCGCGGAACAGGCGGTCGAGGCAGCCGGTCTGCAGAAGCTCACGAGCTTCCGCAAGATCGGCGTTGTAGCCGCGCGGGGCGACTCCGCGCAGATCTCCTCCGCCAGGGCCAAGGCGGGCGTGACGCGCGTCGAGGTCCAGAAACCGATCAGGTTCCTCGGCTCGACCTCGCACACCGCCACCCGCGGCCTGGACGCCCGCAACAGCCTCGGGCTCACCGGCGCGGGCGTGTCGGTCGCCGTGATCGACTCGGGTGTCGACCCGACGCACCCGTCGTTCGGCGGCCGGATCGTGCGCAACCTGAAGAGCCTGTGCCTGGACGGCTCGACGCAGACGAACTGCATCGTGCCGGTGCCGAACTTCCTCGACACCGACACCACGTCGCTGGGCGGCCACGGCACACACGTCACCGGCATCGCGATCGGCGGTGACGTGCAGACCACCGGCGGACCGGTGATCCGCGGCGCGGCGCCGGGCGCGAAGGGCGTCGTGATCTCGACCGGCGCGGCGATCCTCATCCTCGGCGCCGACGCGGCGCTGAACTGGGTGCTGGAGAACCACCGGGCTCCCTGCGGCGCCGGTGTGCCCGCCGCGACGTGCCCGCCGATCAAGGTGATCAACAACTCGTATGGTCCGTCTGGCGGCGGTGCGTTCGACCCTGGGTCGGTCACTGTCAAGCTGCAACGTCAGCTCGTGGCCGAAGGCGTCGTCGTGGTGTGGGCGAACGGCAACGACGGCGGCGATGGTTCAGCCAACCTGTCCAACCCGCCCGGTGTCGACCCGACCCCCGGCGTGATCTCGGTGGCCTCCTACAACGACCAGGAGACCGGTACCCGTGACGGAGCACTGTCCGACTTCTCGTCGCGCGGTCTCGCCGCGAACTCCGCGACGTGGCCGGACATCTCGGCGCCGGGCGAGAACATCGCCTCGTCCTGCCGGCTCTACCTGCCGATCTGCGCGACCGGCCTGAAGCCGCAGAACGGGCCGGGACTGCTCGACCTCGGCACGTTCAACACGATCAGCGGCACGTCGATGGCGGCACCGCACATCGCCGGGATCGTCGCACAGCTGTTCCAGGCCAAGCCCTCCGCGACCCCCGCCGACATCGAGCGGGCGCTGAAGTCGACGGCGTACAAGTACGGCACCGGCTACCAGCCGGCAGGCCCCTACACCTCGTCGTTCGACAAGGGCACGGGTCTAGTCGACGTGGTTGCCGCGGTAAACGCTCTGTAGATCACGATCAGGCATCACTCGGCCGGGAGATCGGGACTTAAGACCTGTATCTGACCCGGTCGGGTGATGATCGAGCTGGTTCTTATGGCGGACATGCCTCCAGTCGAGGCAGAATGCAGCGAACGGGTTTCACGGTGATCACCTCACACTCGGCAAAGGCGTAGGGGAAGACGTCCCTCGTCGAGTAGCGGAGGTCAGCAGTGAGCACCCGTGGCAGCACCAGTGGCGTGGTTTACGTCCACTCGTCGCCGTCTGCGGTCTGTCCGCACGTCGAGTGGGCGATCTCGGGCACCCTCGGTGTCCGGGTAGACCTCAGGTGGGCAGCGCAACCAGCGGCACCAGGCCAGTTGCGCGCCGAATGCGCATGGACCGGAGACGCCGGCACCGGCGCCAAACTCGTGGCTGCGCTGCGCGCGTGGCCCATGCTCCGGTTCGAGGTGACCGAAGAACCGTCCTCAGGTCAGGACGGCGAGCGTTTCTGCTTCGCGCCCGTTCTGGGGCTCTGGCACGCCAGAACCTCGGCCAACGGCGACATCGTCGTCAACGAGGACCAGCTGCGTTCACTCGCGGTGCGTGCTCGTGGCGGTGAATCCTTCGCGCACGGCGTCGACGAACTGCTCGGTGCCGCGTGGGACGACGCGCTGGAACCGTTCCGTCGCGCGGGCGACGGCGCTCCGGTGACGTGGCTGCACCGCGTCGGATGAGTCCTGAGTGGACCCCGCTCACCGTTTGGGCAGCGGGGTTTCTTCTCGGTGCGTGGGGTCCCAGGCCAGCATGAGCTGCCCGTAGAGCGCGGACGTCTTGAGCAGGTGCTCGTGGGTGCCGAGCAACGGCCTGCCGCCGTCCATGACCAGCACCCGGTTCGCTCGCAGCGCCGAGCTCAGCCGGTGCGCGATCACCACGAGAATTCCGTTCCGGCGCGCGAAAGCCCGTTCGACGCGGGCCTCGGCGGCGGGGTCCAGATGTGAGGTCGCCTCGTCGAGGATGACGACGCTCGCGGGCGTGACGTAGACCCGCGCGAGCGCCAGGAGTTGCGCCTCACCGGCGGAAAGTCCTTCCCCGCCGTGGCCGAGAGCCGCGTCCAGCCCGCCGATCCTGTCCAGAAGTGGTTTGGCGCCAACCTTTTTCACCGCCTCGACGAGGTCCTCGTCGGTCGCCCACGGCGCGAGAAGCGTGAGGTTCTCCCGCACAGTGCCGGTGAACAGGTAAGTCTCTTGCGGAATCAGCGCGATCGCGTGGTGCCGGACCGCCGGCGTCACCCGGTCGACGGGCGCGCCACCGAAGAGGACGGAGCCGTTGTCCGGTGCCATCAGGCCGGTGAGCAGACTGGCCATTGTGGACTTGCCGATGCCGGACGGGCCGACCACGGCCAGGTGGTCGCCGGGACGCAGGTCGAGCGACAGGCCGCGCACCACCGGTTCCGCGTCCGGGCTCCAGCCGAACGTGACGTCCCTCAGCACGAACTCGCCGTTGGACGGGATCTCGGTGCCCACGTCCCGGTCGGTGCGCGGTGCCGCTTCCTGAAGTCGTTTGAGCGCGACCATCAGTCGCATCACGACCGTGCTGGTGGTGCGGGCCAGGCCGTGCAGCGCGGGATTCACGCTGTTGGTCAGGTAGACGACGGCCGCCAGGACCGCACCCGTCGTGAGCTGACCGGACGCGACGAGCGGGGGAGCGAACGCGACCAGCAGGGCGATGGGCGCGAAGCCGCCCAGCGCGATCACCGTGGCGCGCAACGAGTTCGCCCACGCGACGGTGATCGTGGCCCTGGCCTGCAGGTCGATCTGCTTCGCGACGTCCCCGTAAGCCTCGGCGGACGCGTCGCAGGCGGCGACGTCACGCAGGCCGGTCAGCACCGCACCGGACGCTTCCGCCGTGTGTTCGTCCGCCATCACGGCGTCGCGTTGCCGTTTGGCCAGCGAGGGGAGCATCAGGCCGAAGAGGACCAACGCGGCCACGATCGGAAGTACGACCAGCCAGATCAGCGCGGCGGCCGTGGTCGCGACGCCGATGAGCGCGGCGAGCGTCGTGACCAGAAGGGCACGGGCCTGCACCAGAACGCCCGCGGTGGCGTCGCGGACCACCTCGACGTGCCGGGTGATCATGGCGACGGCGCTGGCGTCCGGTGTGCGGCGGTGCGTCGGGTCGTTCAGCACGCCGTTCACGACCCGTGTGACCAGGGCGTCGCGCATCGGTTCGACGACGGAGCCGAGCCGGGCGAACACCTGCCGTTGCCCCAGTGCGCCCACCACGGCGAGAGCGGCGAACGCGAGCAGCCACAGCACGCCGGCCAGCGGGTCCCCCGCCGCGAAGCCCTGGTCGACGGCGGTGCCGACGAACCTGCCGCCGAAGAACGCGGGAATGCCTTCGAGCAGGGACCAGCCGAGCAGGATCAGCACGCCTCTGCGATGTCCCGCCAGCGTCGAGAGGTAGAAACGCATCACTCGCCTCCGGTGAACACGGCTCGGTAGTCCTCGTCGTTCCACAGCTCATGGTGGGTACCGGTGCCCCTGATGCGGCCGCCTTCCAGCCACACCACGAGGTCTGCTCTCGCGGCCGTCGCCGGGCGGTGCGTCACGACGACCCGGGTCCGGCCGGGCAGCGCCGTGGTGAGCGCTTTGTCCACTTTGGCCTCGGTCACGGTGTCCAGACTCGCGGTGGCGTCGTCGAGCACGAGCACGTCGGGATCCCTGATGATCGCGCGGGCGAGGCCGATCCGTTGCGCCTCACCGCCGGACAGCGGGGCGTCGGCGACCGGCGTCTCGTAGCCCTGCGGGAGACGGATCAGCACGTCGTGCACCTGGGCGGCGACGGCCGCGTCCCTGACCTGGATCTCGTCCGCGTCCGTTCCATAGCCGATCGAACGGCCGATCGTGGCGCCCAGCAACGCGGGGCGTTCGAACGCGTACCCGACCGAGTCGTGGCCGGCCACCACCCCCGCGTCCACAGCGGACAGTCCGCCGAGCACCGCCGCCAGCGTCGACTTGCCCGCGCCGGAGCTGCCGACGATCGCGGCGAACGTGCCGGCCGGGATCATCAGGTCCACGTCGCGCAGGGCTTCACCGACGCTGACGCCCCGCAGTTCGATGACGCCGTTGGAGCGCTGGGGAACAGGGCGTCTCGGTGCTTTGGTGTCGAGGACCTCGGCGATCCTGGAGGCGGACGCGCGGGTCCGTTCGAGGACGGTCAGCTGGGTCATCTGGCCGACGATGCCCATGCCGAGCGCCGAGTAGCCGAGGGCGGCGAGCACGTCACCGGTGCTCAGCCTGCCTTCCATGACACCGAAACCGGCGGCGGTGAGCACCGCGACCTCGACGGCGGGCAGCAACAGCCCGGCCCGCCACATCATCTTCGCCTGGGTGCGCCACATGCCGGCGCCGGCCGCGGCGAGCCGGGGGAGTGGCTCCAGCACGCGGTCCGTCTCGCGGTCGGCGATGCCGGCGGACGCGATCGTGCGCAGACCGGACACCGAGTCGAGCAGCCGCGCGGACACCTCACCGGACACTTCCTGGTAGGTCATCACGTCGTCGGCGGTCATGCGCATGTGGGTACGGATCAGCAGGCCCGCCAGCGGGACGCTCACCACGAACACCGCCGCGAGCCGCCAGTCCAGCAACGCCAGCGCGACGACGGCGCCCGCCGAGGACACGGCGGTGACGACCAGCATGATCAGCGTGACCGCGACGCCGCCCGCGTTGCCGCAGTCACCCGTCACCCGGCTCACCGCGTCACCGGCGGCGAACGGGGAGGGGTGACCGAGGTCGAGGAGCTTTCCGGAGAGCTTGCGGCGCAGCCACGCCGTGGCACGGCTCGTGGTGCTCGCGGCGAGCACGATGCCGATCGCGTCACCGATGATCTCGGTCGCCGCCAGCAAAAGCAGCCACCCCACGGTGAACAGTACGAACGTGCCGCTCAGCGCCATGTCGACGGCGTCGGCGAGTGCGGCAGGGAGCAGCAGGCCACCGGTCGTGGCGACCGCGGCGTTGAGCATCAGCAACCACGGGCGGTGGTCGCGGCGGACGACGGAGAACAGCAGGGCGTCACCGGGTTTGGCCATCGGCTGTTCCTCCGGAGGGTCACGAGGGCGCATCATGAGGCAGGGCCCGACAGCTGGCCGGCTGCCGGGCCCTGCAGTCGGCGGGTGAGCGGCATACTTCGCCTATGCCGCTCACTCACCGCGGTGTTTCAGTTGAGGCGCAGATCAGCAGGCGAGCAGGCTGACGGTGCTGTGCGAGCACGGGAGCAGCAGCGACGCGTTGGACGCGGTCGTGGAGCCGCCGCCGCCACCGCCGCCGTGGCCCGACGCCATCGCGTTGCTCGGTGCCTCGGGGGTCTCGAGGTCCTGCATGTCGAGGATGAAGCCCATGACTGTCTCCTAGTTTCGAGGATCTCTTGCTACCGGTCCACGAGGACCGGGGCCTGGGCCCTTCCGAGGAAGGGGAGTGGTGGACGTTCGTCCACTGTGGAGGCGATGGCGAGCAGAACGCCCGCGCCGCCGGTGTTGAGGTCCATGGAGAGCCGGCGCAGCTGCACACCGGGGAAGGCGAGCCCTCCGCCGTAGCGCACCGCGTGCCAGCCGAGTGCCTTGAGGTGCTGCTGCACGGACCGTTCGAGGCGCTCGTCCGGCCGGTGCCGGGTCGCGTGCGCCAGCGTGGCCATCAGTCCCGCCCTGCCCAGCGTGAACGCGGGCTGGATGACGAACTCGCCGGTGCAGCCGCCGAGCAGCTCGGGAAGCTTGGCCACGCAGGGACGTTCCGGTGCGACCTTCGCGAACTCCGTGAGCACCAACGCGATTCCCGCACCGCCGATGCCGACGTACGGCAGGCTGCGGAACGTGCCGTCGCGCACCTGCAGCGATCCGTCCAGCGCGACCATCGTCTCGGCCAGGTCGCGTTCGAGCGCCTGTTCGGACAGGTCGAGCCAGCGCGGCTGCGCGGTGTGCTCGAACAGGCGCAGGAAGAACAACGCGGGACCCGACCAGCCGTGCAGCAGACCGGCCTTCGCCTTGTCACCGGGCGGTGGCGCCTGCTTCAGCTGCTTCGCGAGCCGTCCGGCCAGTTCCTCGGCCTGTGCGGCGAAGTTCTGGTCGTCACGCGACTCCGCGAAGTGCAGCAGGTTGAGGCCGATGCCGGACAGACCGGCGCTGAGCCCGTGGTCCTTTGTGGTGCGGACGAGCGGGACGTAGCTCTCGACGAGCTCGGTGGCGACGTCGTGGTGGCCGAAGTTCTCGAGCACGTGCGCGATGCCGTGCGCGCCGACGAAGAAGCCGGGTTGCTTCGGCGGGTCGGTGCGCACCGACCTGATCAGCCAGTCCTCGTGTTCGGGGTAACGGCCCTCGCCGCTCTGCGCGAGTGCGTGCAGCACGCCCGCGGCGCCGTGGCCGAAGCCCGCGCCCCCGGTCTCGAACTGCTCGATGTCGCCGGGGAACAGGCGGTCTTTCCGGTGCGGGGTCGCGCTGTGCAGGATCGCCGTGGCGATCTCCTTGCGCACGACCGTCCAGTCCGGGTGCTCGTCGTCGAACGCGGTGAACGCGGGATCGGCCGGCGGGTCGACGCGCGGCGTGAGCACGTCGAGGATCTGCCGCTGGTAGTCCTCGCTCAGGCCGAACCGCTCCGCGACGACGTGCACGTGCTGGCGCAGCTTGGCCGGCGCGAGCTCCAGCACCGCGTTGAGCGGCATGAAGATCCACAGCTTGAGCGCGGCCAGCGGGTAGGCGTCGATGTCGAAGCCCTCGCGGTCCTTCGGTGCCTGGAACCCCGGCGCGCCGAGCGTCGGCCGGTGCACGTCCTCGATGGTCGACGACAGCTCGAAGTCGATGAGCGAGACCTCGTCGTCCTCGCCGACCAGGATGTTCATCGTGTGCAGGTCGCCGAACACGACACCGCGTTCGTGCACCCGCGCCACCAGGTCCTCGACCTTGGCGATGAGCGCTTCGGCCCTGACGCGGTAGTTCCGGAGGAGCTCGCCGGTGGTGTCCCGGTGCGTCAACGGGTAGTTGTGGCCGAGCCACTGCCCGAGCGAACGCCCCGGCATGAACTCCATGGCCACGAACAGGTGCTCCCACTCCGTGAAGCGGTCGTACACCTCGGGAACTCCGTCGACACCGTGCAGCTTCGTGAGGATCTCGTGCTCGAGCTCCAGCCTCGCGACGGCGTCACGACCCTCGCGGTCGAGCCCGGCGTGCGGCCGCGCCTCCTTGAGCACGACCTCCCTGCCGTCGCTCTTGCGCGTCGCGAGGTAGACGCCACCGCCGTTGGAGAAGTGCAGTGAGCTCTTGATCTGGTACGGGAACTTGCCGGGGTCGCCGGCGTTGCGCTCGGCCAGGTGCGGCTTCAGGAAGGCGGGCAGCTCGATCCACTCGGGGAGGCTGAACACCGGCTTGCGCCTGTCCGCGACGAGCTCGCCGTCCGGCCCCGCGATCGCGAGCACCTGCTGCCCGTCGACCTCGAGCCACTGCTCGGCGAACCCGCCGTAGCGCACGTACAGCGGCCCCTTGCCGAAGCGCAGGTCGCTCAGGATGTAGGCCCCGTGCTCACCGTCGAGCACCCGCGCCAGCTCGGTGCAGATCGTCTCGAGCTGCTCGGTGTCCTTCGGGTAGATCGTGATCAGCTTGCCGCTGCCGTCCCGGGGCGCGTACTTCGAGTTCCGGGCCAGCACGATCGAGATCGTCTGCAGGTACTTGAAGGGAATTCGCCGGTCGACGCAGTAGTCGAAAGTGGCCTTCAGTACCTGGCCGGCGTTGTCGAGACCGGCGGAAACGTGGATCTTCCACCCTTGGTTGGGAAGCTGCACCCCGGACGGGTGGTGGTGTCGCCACACGTTGCGCTCAACCGTCGTCCAGTCAGGTGGGAGCGCGGGGAGTTCGGTCGAAAAGTCGTCCTTGGGAGTGCTTTCGGTGCTGCTCTGCAGATCGTAGAACAGCCGATCGGCGAAGCAGTACGCCTCGTATCTGAGGTCCACCGAATTCCCCTCCCTGACTCGTTTTCGTTTTCTTTGACGCCGCATATTCCCGCACAATCTCGCGCCTATGGGGAATCCGCCGTTCGAGTCATATGGGTAACCCGTTCGTGTCCGAAAGACCGGTGGTTACCGGCGCGTATGTGACTTGCCGTGATGAGGTTTGGGCCCATCTCACCCGGTTGAGATGTTTGCTCAAATGTGCCTGGGCGAGGCTGTGTCGTAGTCTCGCTAAACGGCACTGTGGCGTTCCTGATCTTGTGTGCCTCTGAGCTGCGGTATTCCAGGCGGAGCTCGATGTATAGTCAGGTGGTTGCGAACGTCGTGTACGCGCTGTGTCGACTGCTCTTTCCGGGTGAAGCCATAATTGGCTGCTATTGCGTGTTTGATACGGCCGAATGGCGGTGCGGAGTCCCCCATTGGCACTCATTCGTAGGATTAGATTGGTACTCGCCTCTTGTGTAGCAAACATTGTCTTGCTACATCCAACTCGCTAAATCCTGGTGTGATGTAATCGTTCGAGTGAAATTTTGTGTTTCGATGTAACGGGCCACGTTTTGTGAGCGGCCCTCCACTGCTCGCGTGTCGTGCGGCTAGGCTTGCGCGCGTGGGGAGCGTGGCAAGCCGCTGGCTGGTGCCGGCCGTGGTCGTGATCACCGGCGCCGCGGTGGCGGCCGGGATGGTGGGCAGGACCGTGTACTCGCGCCCGGCGGAGGCCCAGGGAGCGCCGGCCGTTCCGTCCTCGTCGGTCGTGGGGCCGTTGCCTGGGTCCTCGGAGGTCCGGCTGAGCCCGGACTCGTTCACACATCCCGATCGGACCGCCGTGCAGCGTGTTCTGCAGGCCTACTTCGACTCGCTGAACTCGCTGGACTTCGCCGGGTGGCGTGAGGTGGTGTCGGCCCGGCGGGTTTCGTCCACGCCTGAGGCCGGATGGATCGCTGCCTACGAGACCACCCGGGATGGCGGGATGGTGGTGCAGCGGGTCGAGTCGGATGTGGTGGGGCGGCGGTTGCGGGTGTTGATCTCGTTCGTGTCCACTCAGGACGTTGCCAAGGCTCCGCCTGCCTTGCCTGAGGGGTGTATTCGGTGGCGGGTGGTTTATGTGCTGGTTTGGGAGGGTGGGGAGTTGAAGGTGGATGAGGCGCCGGAGAACCGGAACCCTCAGATGGAGAAGTGCTGATCCGCCTTCGCCTTCGGCGGTTCGCATCGGCTGGGTGGGTTGTCTCCCTGGTGCGTTGGCGTCCGGCGGTTTGGTGTTCGTAGGTGGTTGCGTGGCGTGCTTGTGTGGCGGCTGCTTCCTGGGGGACTCCGCCCCCCAGACCCCCCACAATCTGATCAAAGACCGGCCCGCGCCATGCGCAGGTTGATGGCACGCCTGTTGCTTTGGGCGGAGTTGCGTTGCTTAGAAGGGTGCGGTGGTGGGGTGGTCCCGTCACGAGCCGCACCAGAGCGGGCCACATCTGGAGGGATGGGTCAAGCCGACGAAGAGCGTGTCGGCTTGACCCATCCCTCCAGATGCAGCAAGAGCTGAGGTGCGACTCGTGACGGGACCACCCCACCCATGCCGCGCGGTAAGGACGGCTCGCCTGCGGCATCGCGGTTGAGCCCCCTGCGAGAGCGTGCTCGAATCCTTGGCGGGCACGCACAAGGCCCTGGTCCGCGTGCGGGCCAGGGCCTTGTGGTGGTGCTGTGGTGCTTAGGCCGGGGTGAAGGCCAGGGCCACGTTGTGGCCGCCGAACCCGAACGAGTCGTTCACCGCCGCTTCCAGCTTGATCTTGCGTGGTTCGCCTGCCACCACGTCCAGCGTGACGGCCGGGTCGAGGTTCTCCAGGTTGAGCGTCTGGGGAACGATGCCGTCGCGGATGGACAGGACGGTCACGATTGCCTCGACCGCTCCTGCTGCTCCCAGCAGGTGGCCCAGTGCGCCCTTCGGGGCGGTCAGGACCGGGTGGTCGCCGATCGCCTTGCGGATTGCCACGGTTTCCGCGACGTCGCCCACCGGGGTGGAGGTGGCGTGGCAGTTCACGTGGCCCACGTCGGACGGGTCGATGCCGCCGGAGCGCAGGGCCGCGGCGATGGCGCGTGACTGGCCCACGCCCTCGGGGTCCGGGGCCGTGATGTGGTAGCCGTCGGCCGAGGTGCCGATGCCTGCGAGGCGGCCGTAGATCTTCGCGCCGCGGGCTTCCGCGAACTCGCGGCGTTCCAGGACCATGATGCCCGCGCCCTCGCCGAGGACGAAGCCGTCGCGGCCCGTGTCGAACGGGCGCGAGGCCTTCTCCGGCTCGTCGTTGCGGGTGCTCATGGTGCGGGCCTGCGAGAAGCCCGCCACCGGGATGGCCGTGATGCACGCTTCCGCGCCGCCTGCGACGACCACGTCGGCTTCGCCGGACATGATCATGCGGTAGGCCCACGCGATGGCCTCCGCGCCTGACGCGCAGGCGGAGACCGGGGCGTGCACGCCCGCCTGTGCCTTCAGTTCCAGGCCCACGTGCGCGGCCGGGCCGTTCGGCATCAGCATCGGGACGGTCAGCGGCGACACCTTGCGCAGGCCGTGCTGTTCCAGGATGTCGTCCTGGGTCAGCAGGGTGATCGCGCCGCCGATGCCCGTGCCGATGATCACGGCGAGGCGCTGGCGGTCGACGGTGTCGTCGTCGTGGCCCGCGTCGGACCACGCCTGGCGGGACGCGACGATGGCGACCTGCTCGGAGCGGTCCAGGCGGCGTGCCTCTACTCGGGGGAGCACCTCGGTCGGGTCCACCACGAGCTGCGACGCGATCTTGACCGGCAGGTCGTACTTCTCGACCCAGTCGTGGGTCATGGGGCGAACCCCGCTCTTGCCGGCCAGAAGGGCGTCCCAGGTGGACGTGACATCACCACCGAGCGGGGTGGTGGCACCCAGCCCGGTGATGACGACCTCGATGCCCGAAGTCACTTGTTGCTGGTGATGTAGTTCACCGCGTCACCAACGGTCTTGAGGTTGGCCAGCTCGTCGTCCGGGATCTTCACGCCGAACTTGTCCTCCGCCTGGACGGCGATCTCGACCATCGACAGCGAGTCGATGTCGAGGTCGTCCACGAAGGACTTGTCAGCGGTGACGTCGTCGGCGGCAACGCCGGCGACCTCTTCGACGATCTCGGCAAGGCCGGACAGGACGTTCTCGCTCACTGAAGTTCCCTTTCGATTGAAACGATGGAAAAACTTGGGGTGGTACTCATGGGCACCGGACCACCTGCCCCGCATAGGACAGGCCCGCGCCGAAACCGACCATCAGCACCACGTCTCCGGAGGAGATCTCGCCCGCCGACCGCATGTGGTCCAGCGCCATGGGGATCGAGGCCGAGGAGGTGTTGCCGGATTCGACGATGTCTCGAGCGACCTTCAGGTCCTCGCGCGCACCATTCTTGCGCAGGCGCTTGGCGATCGCCTCGATGATCCTGAGGTTCGCCTGGTGCGGGGCGAAAACGTCCACATCGGACAGTTCGACCCCTGCGAGTTCGGCTGCGCGGATCGCTACCGGTGCGACCTGCGTGGTCGCCCACCGGAAGACCGCCTGGCCTTCCTGGTGGATGAACGAGTCGCGGTCGTCGATCCTGATGACCTCGGACATCGAGCCGTCCGAGCCCCAGGCGACGGGGCCGATCTCGTTCGTGTCGCCGGCGCCGACTACGACGGCGCCCGCGCCGTCCGCGAAGATGATCGCGGTCGAGCGGTCGTCCTGATGGGTCCAGTCGGTGAGCTTCTCCGCGCCGATGACGAGGAAGTTGCGCACCGAGCCGCCGCGGACGATGTCCGCCGCGGTCGCGACGGCGTAGCAGAAGCCCGCGCACGCGGCGTTCAGGTCGAACGCGGCCGCGGCCTGGATGCCGATCCTGGTGGCGACCTGGGCTGCGGCGTTCGGGATGGTCGACGGCATGGTGCACGTCGCCACGATCACGCCGCCGATGTCGGCGGGCGTGAGGCCCGCGTCCTCGATCGCCTTGGTGCCCGCGATGACGGACATGTCGACGACGCCCTCGTCCTTCGCCGCCACCCGCCGGTTGACGATGCCGACCCGCTCGCGGATCCACTCGTCCGAGGTGTCCATGCGCTGGGCGAGGTCGTGATTGCTCACCACGGTCTCGGGCTGATAGCTGCCGAGACCGAGGATGCGGCTACCCGCGACTGCCTGTGGGGCCCGGAAGGTCGTCACTGAGTGGCTCCAGCGGTATCGAAGAGCTCCGTGACCTTCTCCAGCTGGTCGGGCGTCTTCAGGGCGAGGGTCGCGGTGCCCTTCATCGCACGCTTGGCGAGACCCGTCAGCACGCCGGCGGGCGGCAGCTCGATCGAACCGGCGATGCCCTTCTCGACGAAGGTGGCCTGGCAGAGGTCCCAGCGAACGGGGCTCGTGACCTGGGAGACCAGGCGCCGCAGCACCTCGGCGCCCTCGGTGACGACCTGACCGTCCTTGTTGGACACCAGCGGCAGCGACGGGTCGTGCGTGGTGACTTCGGCGGCACGCGCGCGCACCGCGTCTTCCGCAGGCGCCATGTACTTGGTGTGGAACGCGCCCGCGACCGCCAGCTTGCGGATCTTCGCCGGGCCCGGCGGGTTCGCCGCGAGCTCGTCGAGCGCGGGGTGCGGACCGGCCGCGACGATCTGGCCCGCGCCGTTGCGGTTGGCGGGCACGAGGCCGAGTTCCTCCAGGCGGGCGAGCACCTCCGGCTCGTCGCCGCCGAGCACCGCGGCCATGCCGGTCGGCTCCAGGGCACACGCCTGAGCCATCGCGGCACCGCGCACGGCGGCCAGCGCGACGGCGTCGTCGGCGCTGATGACGCCCGCGACCGCGGCGGCGGCGAGTTCGCCGACCGAGTGACCGCCGACGATCACGGCGGAGGGCAGTTCGACGCGGCGGCGCAGCTCACTGAACGCGAGCACGGCGAGAGCCACGACGAGTGGCTGGGTGATCGCGGTGTCGACGATCTCGTCGGCCTCCGCGGTGGTGCCGAGACGCACCAGGTCCAGGCCCGTGATCTCGGACCACGTGCGCACCTGCTTCTCGGCCCCCTCCAGTTCGAGCCAGGGGGCGAGCATGCCGGGCGTCTGGGACCCTTGTCCGGGCGCGAGGAGTGCGATCACGTCGATTACTAAAGCTGGTGAACCCACCGCTACCCCATGCTGTGAAGAACGAAGTACTGCGATCGTATTTGTAGAGACCCTACAAAAGTGTCGGTCAGGTGAACGCTCCGCGACGTAAGCCCAGCTCAGGGCGATGGAGGGTCGTTTGGCCCTCACCCTAACGGATGTGTGCGAAGTCCGTCACAGGCTGCTCGCTACCACAGGCCACGGGAGCGCGCTAGGCGTCCTACAGACAATGCGACGCGAAGCACAAGTGCGTCTCGAGCGTCATGTGCATTTCTTCCCGTCATTTCCTGAACGCGCCGAAGGCGATATCTGACCGTGTTCGGGTGCACGAAAAGCCTTTTCGCGCACGTCTCCAGCACGCCACCGACCTCCAGGAAGGCGTCCACGGTCTCCAGCAGCGCGCCGCCCGCGTCCTCCAGCGGCCGGGCGACCCTGTCGACGAGCTGCCACTCGGCCTCCGGATCGCCGGCCAGCGCCCGTTCCGGCAGCAGGTCGAGCGAGCGGACGGGACGGGGGGCGGCGGGCCAGCCCACCACGGCACGCAGTCCGCTCAGCGCGTCGCTCGCACTGCGATGGGCCTCGGCGAGGCTGGCCACGGTCGGCCCTGCCACGACCGGGCCCTCGCCGAACCCCTCGGAGATGCGGCCCAGGACGTCCTCGCCGGTCTCCGTCGGGCCGCCGAGCACGACCACCAGCCGTGAGCCCTGCACGGACAGCAGCACCGGACGGCCCGCACGGGCCGCCTTGCTGCGCACCGAGTAGACGATCGCGGGCGGGTCCTCGCCGCCGGGTTTGCCGACCAGCACCGTCGCCTCCAGCGCCGGGTCCCACCCGAGCGCGGCGGCACGGGACAGCAACGACTCCTCCGGGTCGCCACGCACGACACCGTCCACGACCAGCGCTTCCAGCCGCGCGTCCCACGCACCGCGCGCCTCGGCAGCCGCCGCGTAGGAGGTGGCGGCCGAGAAGGCGATCTCCCGCCCGTACCGCAGCACGCCCTCCATCAGCAGCGCGCGCTCCGCCTCGTTCGCCGCCATCAGCGGCATCTGCTCCTCGAACAGCTCCAGCGCTATCCGGACCAGCTCGACGGTCTGGCGCAGGCTGACCCAGCGGGAGATGTCCTTGGGGGCGCTGCGGAACGCGTCCGCGGTCAGCCGGATCGCCTGCTGCCGGTCGTGCAGCCACTCGACGAACCCGGCCACACCGTTCTGGATCAGCAGCAGGACGCTCGCACGCTGGTCGGCGGGCATCCGCGCGAACCACGGCAGGCGCCGCTCCATCTCGGCCACGCTGGCGGTCGCGAGCGAGCCCGATGCGCGTTCGATCTTGCGCATGGTGCGGGCGGAGAGCGTCGGCGGGTGCTCCTCCTTCGCCTTGCTGCTGGTCATACCCGCAGCTTAGGCGTTCGGACGGACATCACCGGGATGGGTGACAGAACCCATGTACCTGATTGAACCGCCATACCTTCGGGCAGCAGAGGTCATGTTCGTCCGGCGCGGAGGTTTCGTCTTGCGTAGGTTCCCGGCACTCGCCCTAGGGGTCGTCGCTCTGCTGACCACGAGCACGACCGCCTCCGCTGATCCGCCCGATCCACTCGCCGAGTTCCACTCCCAGCCGGTCAAATGGGCGCCGTGCGAGGGAAAGCTCGCCGAGCTGGAATGCGCGACGCTCATCGCGCCGCTCGACTACGCCAAACCGGCCGGCGACAGGATCAACCTGACGATCAGCCGCAAGAAGGCCGCGGCGGCCGATCGCCGGCGTGGCGTGCTGTTCACCAATCCGGGTGGACCCGGTGGGTCAGGTCTCGGACTGCCGCTGTTCCTCGGGAAGTCCGAACTCGCCCAGGTCCACGACGTGATCGGCATCGACCCGCGTGGCGTCGGCGGTTCGACGGCGCTGAACTGCCGCACCGCGCCCGCGATCGCCGCGCCGGAGTCGCGGCCAGCGGACAGCGAGTTCGGCAAGTGGGCGGCCGAGGCGCGCGAGGCCGAGGAGGCCTGCCAGAAGTCCGGTGGCGGGATCCGGCCGTTCATCAGCACCGCGAACACCGCGCGGGACATGGACGTCGTGCGCGCCGTGCTGGGCGAGCAGAAGATCAACTACCTGGGTTACTCGTACGGCACGTACCTGGGCGCGGTGTACGGGACGTTGTTCCCGAGCCGGCTCGACCGCAGCGTGCTCGACTCGGCCGTGCACCCGGAGTGGATCTGGCACGAGCAGTTCCGCCAGCAGGCCGTCGCCTACCGCAAGGACGTCGAGATGTGGGCGTCGTGGGTGGGGGAACGCAACGAGAAGTTCGGGCTGGGCAAGTCGCGTGACGAGGTGCTGGCCGAGGTCGAGAAGGTCGCCGCGAAGCTGCACGCGACGCCGGTAGGTGAGCACAACCGCTCCTCCTTCGACGGCGCGATGGGCGTCGGTGCCCGCTACCGTCCACTGTGGTCGGACCTGGCGTCGATCGTGACCAAGCTGCGGTCGGGGGAGAAGCCGGCGAACGCCGAAGGCGCCAAGGCCGGGCAGGTGCTCGCGAGGACCGGTCTGGACGAACTGCGGTCGGGCGTCTTCGACACCGTCACCTGCGAGTCGGACTGGCCGACCGACCTGCACAACTACTACGAGGACATGCGGATGTTCCGCGAGCGCTACCCGTACGGCTTCGGCATCGTGCGGGCCGCGCCCATGACGTGTACGTTCCGCTCGTTCACGCCGCCGGAGCCGCCGGTCAGGATCGGGCGCAACGGCTACCCGATCGGCGTCGTCGTGCAGTCCGAGGGTGACACGCAGACCCAGTACGCGAGCGGGCCGGCGATGGCGCAGCGGCTCGGGCACAACCTCATCACCGTCACCGACGAGGGCAAGCACGGCCTCTACAACGGTGGCAACAAGTGCGTCGACGACAGGGTCAACCGGTACCTGGTCGACGGGGCGCTGCCCGGCAGCAGTTCCGAGTGCACCGGCGACCCCCGGCCCGAGGTGCCGAAGGACGGCCAGGGAGGCGCCGCGCCGACGTTGTCACCGGAGGGCATCCAGGCCTATCTGGACGGCCGCGGCTTCTCCGCAAGGCCCTAGAAATGTGGAAGCGCCCACCACAGAGCGTGGCGGGCGCTTCCCTCTCCCCGGTCCCCACCGGTAGTTCCACTCTGGACTGTATTGCGACGAATATCCACGTCAGCCACCCTTTCGTGTAGCAGTGTCGAAGTTGTGAAGCGGTGTGATCCACGAAACGATCAGCGCGTCTGATCTTCACTCACCGCAACTTGTTCAAGGAGGGCCTGTGGGCTCGCAAATCACCGAGGGCCTGGGCCAGGCGTGGGCGATGGTCGCCACGTTCGTGCCGAAGCTGCTCGGCTTCCTGGTCGTTCTGGTCATCGGCTGGTTCATCGCCAAGGCGCTCGCCAAGGGTGTTCAGTTCCTCCTCAAGCGCGTCGGCTTCGAGAAGCTCGTCGACAAGTCGGGCCTCAACGGCGCGATGCGGCAGTCGTCGATGGACGCGTCCGGTCTGATCTCCAAGATCGTGTACTACTTCGTGCTGCTCATCGCGCTGCAGCTGGCGTTCGGCGTCTTCGGCGCCTCGAATCCGGTCAGCACGCTGCTCAACGAGGTCATCGCGTACCTGCCGCGCATCGTCGTGGCGATCATTCTCGTGATCGTCGCGTCGGCCATCGGCACCGCGCTCAAGGGTCTCGTCAGCGGTGCGCTGGGCCAGCGCTCGTACACGAAGCTCATGGGCAACATCACCTACGGCTTCGTGATGGCGCTCGGCATCATCGCGGCGCTCAACCAGCTGGGCATCGCGATCTCGGTGACCATGCCGGTCCTGATCGCCGTGCTCGCCACCATCGCCGGCGTGATCGTCATCGGTGTGGGTGGCGGCCTGGTCCGCCCGATGCAGGCGCGCTGGGAGGGCTGGCTGACCCGCGCGCAGGAGGAGGCGCAGACCCAGTCGCCGATGCCTCGTGCGTCGCAGGAGATGCCGCAGAGCGTGGGCGGCCGGATGGGTGACATGGCGACCCCTCCGTCGGGCACCCCGATGTCTGACAAGTAGATTTTGGGAAAGTAGTCCTACCTCGTAAGAAGGGGCCCTGCGCGAACATCTCGTGCAGGGCCCCTTCTTCGTGTTCTGACAGTTCTCCAGCTCCGGTCCAGTGCCCGCACGCAGCCTCGTGTCCACCCGAACTGTTCCGTCGCGGTGGAGGACCTATGAAAGCCCTTGTGCTGTCCGCGGGCGTACGCCCGGCCGGATACTCGCTGCCTCGGCAGATCGTCCCCATCGCGAACAAGCCGGTGCTCGAGTACGTCGTGGAGAACCTGCGGGACGTCGGCATCACCGACATCGGCATCGTCGTCGGCGATGGTGCGCAGGAGATCTCCGAGCTGTTCGGCGACGGCTCGTACCTCGGGGTTTCCATCACCTACATCCAGCAGGACGTGGCTCTGGGCGTGGCGCACTGCGTGCGGATCGCCCGGCCGTTCCTGGGTGACGACGACTTCGTGATGTACATGGGCGACAACGTGCTCGTCGAGGGCATCGGCCAGATCGCCGACGAGTTCGCGCGGCTGCGGCCGTCCGCCCAGGTGCTCGTGGACAAGGTGGAGGACCCGCGGCTGTACGGCGTCGCGGAGGTGGACGAGAACTCGCGCGTGACGCGGTTGGTCGAGCACCCGCAGGAGCCGCGCAGCGATCTCGCGATGATCGGCGTCTACTTCTTCACGTCCGCGATCCACGCCGCCGTCGACGCGATCGAACCGTCGTGGCGCGGCGAGTTCGAGATCACCGACGCGCTGCAGTGGCTGGTGACGCACGAACGTGACGTGCGGGCGCGGATGTACTCGGGGTTCTGGAAGGACACCGGGAAGGTCGAGGACGTGCTGGAGTGCAACCGCGAGCTGCTGATGGGGCTGCGGACGGACATCCAGGGCATCGTCGACGACGAGTCGCGGCTGATCGGTGACGTCGTGGTCGAGGAGGGTGCGCGCGTGGTGCGGTCGTGCATCGTCGGGCCCGCGATCATCGGTGCCGGGACGCTGGTCCAGGAGTCGATCATCGGGCCGTACACGTCGATCGGCGCGGACTGCCGGATCGTCGATTCCGGGCTGGCCGACTCGATCGTGCTGAACGAGGCCACCGTGCACAACGTGTCCGGGATCGAGACGTCGCTGATCGGGCGCCGGGCCCGCGTCGGCTCCGCGCGCCAGCACCGGCTGGTCGTCGGTGACGGCGCGCACGTCGAAGTCGCCGCTTAGCTCTTCCTGATCCAGTCCTGAAGGCGGTCGCACTCCTCGGCGACCGCCTTCTGCCTGCTCCTCGGTTGCGCGTCGATGTAGTCGACGGAGATGGTGCGCTCCTTGGAGATGGACCAGGTGGCGACGACGTAGCCGTCGACGAGGACCGTGGGCTTGCCGCCGATGACGACGCCGAGCCGGTCGTCCGCGATGACCCTCCTGCGGTCGGCGTGGGCGAGCAGGATGTTGTCGAACTCGGGCAGAAGCCGCACCGGGACAGGGGTTTCCGGGTCGGGGCGCGGGGCGTCGGGGAGGTCGAGGAGCTCCTTACCCGCCTCGTTGCGGAACGTCACGAGCCGCGGGCGCAGTGCCGCGAACGTCTCGGCGAGCCTGGTGAGGCCGGACCACTGCTGGGCGTCCATCACGGTGGCCGGTCCGAAGGCCCCGAGGTAGCGCAGGACGAGCTCTTCCTTGTCCATGGCGTTCTGGGGTTGGCCCAGCCAGTTCTCGACGGTCGTGCAGACGGCCCTGCCGCTGCTGTGCCACAGGCCGCGCGGCGGGAGCTGGACGAGGGCGAGCTTGTTGCGCAGGGCGTTGCCGAGGACGGTGTGCTCGCGGTCCGGCCAGCGGTCCTTGAGCTGCCTGCCGGCGTCGGCGGTGCCCTGCGGAATCTCGTCGAGGATCTTGCGGCCCGCCTCGGCGATCTCGTCGAAGTCGAGGCCCTTCAGGCGGGCGGCGAACGGCCCGCTCTGCAGTTCGCGGTCGAGCTTGAGCTGGGTGTGGGGCCGCAGGCCGAGCGCGTCCCGTGCGCTGACCAGGTGGATCGTGCCGCGCATCAGGAGCATGCGGACGGCTTCGCGGTTGGTCAGGAGGTCTTCGAGCTCTTTCGGCTGGAAGTTCCGGAGGCGCGTCCAGAGGCCGACGTAGGGCGATTTCGGTTCCTGCGCCTGGATGCCGAAGAGGTGCTCGATGGTGGCGAGCGCGCTCATGTCGGCGCGCTCGCGCAGCATCTGGCGTTCGATCAGTGCTCTGTTGAGCTGGTCCTGGCTGAGCGTCCCCATCGGGACAGACTAGAACCTGATGAACGCGAATCCGGTGCCGTTCGGGCGTTCTCCGTCGTGGACGACGAGCAGATTGAGCTTGCCCAGCACGATGTCGGCGCCGTCGGAGTGCTCGACATCGGCGATCTTGAAGTCCTGCAGCGGCTTCATGTCCGACGTGCGGTAGGCGACGAACCGCGAGTCACCCTGGCTGGACGCGAGCAACACGTCGTCCGCGATCGCGAGGCCCTCGGCGTCCGCTTCGAGCCACTTGCCGCCGAAGCCGGGGTTCGGGCCGTCCGCCTCGCACTCCTCGGTCTCCGGGTTGTACTTCTGCGGCGCGCCCCACGTGCGGACCTTGTCGACGAGCTGCGGCTTGCCGAAGCCGTTGGAACGCAACGGGATGCGCCAGATGCCGACGTCCTCCTGGGCGGCGTAGAGGGTGCTCGTGCGTTCGTCGATCACCATGCCCTCGACCTGCGGGCCCTCGCCGGGCTCGCCGCACACGGTCCAGTTCCTGCCGTCCGGCAGGGTGAAGGTGCTCGGAAGGTCCAGAGTGGACACCTTCCTGGTGTCGTACCGGTCGCCCTTCACGACCTGGAGGAGCGCGATGCTGGTCTCGTTGCGGCGGCTGGTGACGACGACGTCCTTGCCGTCGACGCGCCCGGCGGCCAGGCCGTAGACGGTGTGCTGGTCGTCGACCTCGGGCTCGGTCTTGGAGAACACCGGCTTGGTGGCGGGGTTCGTGACGTCCCGCGCGCCGCGTTCGTCCACTTGGAACACCCGGATGCGGTCACGGCCGCGGTCGCTGACGAACGCCAGGTCGCCGAGGACATCGACGTTGTTGAAGCGGCCGGGCTTCGCGTCGGGCGTCGGCGGCAGCGGTGCCGGATAGACGCCGATCGTGCGGCCGTTCAGGTCGAACGCCGCCAGGCCGCCTTCCTTCAGCGTGCCCAGGACCACACTGCGTTCGGTGTTGCGCGGGTTCACCCAGATGGCAGGGTCGTCCGCGTCGGCGGGCTCCTCGAACGTCTGCGTGATGACCGTCGGTGTGATGACGGGCGTCGCGGGAGCGGTGAGGAACAAAGGCACGAGCGCCAGTGCTAAAGAAGATGACATGGTGGGACCGTAGGAAACACCGGTGTACTGCGACTGAACCGCGGGGGAACAAGCCGTGTGGTACGAGTGGGGACTGACGATCTTCGGTCAGAAGATCGCGTACACAGAGCTGGCCGGGCAGGTGCTGGCGCTCGCGGTCGTGTTCCTGGCGCAGCGCCGTTCACTCTTGACCTGGCCCGTTCAGCTGGTCTCGGTCGCACTGCTCTTCACCGTCTACCTGTCGGCGCACCTGGGCGGCCTGGCCACCAGGCAGGTCGCCGTCGGTGCGATCGCCGTCTACGGCTGGTACGCGTGGGTGCGCCGCCGTGACCCGGTCTTCGGCGTGGTGGTGCGCAAGGGTTCCCGGCGCGAACGGCTCGCGATCGCCGGTGCGTTCGTCGTCGGCACCGTCGCGTTCGCGCTGGTGCTGGACGCGCTGGACGCCTCGTGGGCGCCGTGGCCGGACGCCGCGATCTTCATCGGCACGATCCTGGCCTTCGCGTTGCAGGGCCTGGGCCTGGTGGAGTTCTGGCTGGTGTGGCTGGTGGTCGACGCCGTCGGCGTGCCACTGCAGATCCAGTCGGGCCTGTACTTCAGCGCGTTCGTCTACGTGATCTTCGCGGGCCTGGTCATCCACGGTTTCGTCGACTGGAACCGCACCGCCCGCCGGTTGACACAGGAGGCAAAGTCTCCTCTATGAGGGGACTGTTGATCGCTCTGCTGACCGCTGTCTCGTCGCTGGCAGCCGTTCCGGCCGTCGCCGCGCCTGCGCCGCGAACCGGATTCGAGCTCACCGGCAAGTGGACCACCGAGTCCGAGGAACAGGCCTACCTGCGCGCCACGGGCCTGCCTGTTTCCGAGATCGGGACGACCGCCCAAGGCCGTCCCATCCAGCTCGTGCGCGTGGGCTCCCGCTCCGCGCGCACGGTGGTTCTTTACATCTGCTCCCAGCACGGCGACGAACCCGCCGGCCGCGAGGCGTGCCTGATCCGCATGCGCTCCCTGCCGCGCTCGTCCGGCGTGACCTACCTCTTCGTCCCGAACGCCAACCCGGACGGCCGCGTCGCGAACACCCGCGGCAACTCCGCCGGCGTCGACATCAACCGCGACCACCTGCTGCTCCGCACCGCCGAGGCACGCGCGATGGCCTCCGTGATCCGCGACTGGCAGCCCGATGTCATCCACGACCTGCACGAGTTCGGTCCTTCGGAGCCCTACTACGTGAAGGACGTCCTCTGGCTGTGGCCGCGCAACCTCAACGTCGCTGACGGCGTGCACGACCTGTCCGAGACGCTCTCCCGCTCCTATGTGCGTCCGTCCGTCGAGGCCGCTGGGCGCACCTCCGGCGTGTACGGCATCTACGTCGACCCGGTGACCGGCGAGCCCATCCGCCAGGTCGCGGGCGACGGTCAGGAACGCATCCTGCGCAACACGGGCGGGTTGAAGCACGGCATGGGCCTGCTGCTCGAGACCAACGTCGACAACACACCGCTCTTCCGCGTCGACTCGCATCTGAAGGCGCTGGACGGCACGCAGTCGTTCGTCGGCTCGAACCGCTCGGCGATCGAAGCCGCCAACGCTGCCTCCCGCGCGGTCCGGTCCGGCCCGGTGTACTTCGGCGGCGCCGACAACCAGGCCCCGGATCCCTCGGACGTGGTGACCACCCCGCCGTGCGGTTACGTGCTGACCGGGGCCCAGTACCGCGAGGTGCAGGACGAACTGGCCCTGCACGGCGTCAGGTCCCAGTACCTCCGGGGCGGCGACCGCATCGTGCCGCTGAAGCAGGAGGCCCGCGCCCTGGTCCCCTTGCTGCTGGACGCCCGAGCCGACGGCCCCCTCCTGCACGCCCGACCGGTCGCCCAGTGCTGACCCAACTGATATATCGGTTGCTCTGACCAGCGCCTTAGCAATGAGACTTTGGACTTCGTCCGCAAAAGACTCATTGCTAAGGCCGTCGGGGCGACGGCAACTGGTATATCGGTGGACTGATATATCGGTCGCGGCCGCCCTCCGCACCTGATCCGATGGCGGCATGAACGACGACCTGCCGGCCCGGATGGAGATCAACCTCGCCGAGCACGCCTGCCATCTCCACCGTCACCTGCCGGGCGCGACCGTCACCGAGACGAGTGATCTGCTGATCGCGGACAGTGGCCTGCCGGACGACACGTTCAACGTCGTCGCCAGGGCCCGCTTCGTCACCGACGCCGCCGAACGCGTCGCGCGGACCGTGAGCGAGATCGCGGCGACCGGACGGCCGTTCTCGTGGCGGGTCGGCCCCGGCTCGACGGGCCTGGACGAGGTGCTGACGGCCGCCGGCCTGACCCCGTCCGAGACCGAGACGGGCATGTGGCTCGACCTCGGCGGCAAGGTGCCCGAGGCGTACGCCGAAGGTCTCGACATCCAGCCGGTCCGCACACCGGACCAGCTGGCTGACTACGCCGCGGTGCTGTCCGCGAACTGGGACCCGCCCGCCGCCACGGTCCGCGAGTTCTACGCCGCCGCGGCGGTACCCGCGATGACCAGCCGAGCCTGCTACCTCGTCGGGTACGTGGCGGGCCGGCCGGTCTGCACCGCCGAGGTGTTCCCGCATGCCGGAGTCGCCGGCATCTACAACGTCACGACGCTCGCCACCGACCGTCGCCGCGGCTACGGCAGCGCTGTCACGGTCGCCGCGCTGCATGTCGCGCGTGCCGAGGGCTTCCGGACCGCTGTCCTGCAGGCGTCCGCGGACGGCGAACCCGTCTACCGGCGCCTCGGGTTCGCCGCCTGCGGTCAGTTCACGGAGTACGCCCTGGGCTGAAAGGTGCTACGGGCGCCAGAACTCGCGCTCCGGGATCACTCGGATGCAGGAACGAACGGACTGAGGGGCCGTCCCGCGCGGTGGCGGAACGGCCCCTCAGATCGCCTTACAGCGTCTCGAGCGGCTGCGGTGACTACGCCAGACCAGCGTCCGACGTCGACGGCCCAGCGGCCTGCACGTCGTTGATGCGGTACTTGCGAGCCGCCTCGACGACCTTGGACTGCTCGACCTCGCCGCGCCGGGCCAGGGCGGCCAGCGTGGCGACGACGACGGACTCCGCGTCCACCAGGAAGTGGCGGCGGGCGGCCGGGCGGGTGTCGGAGAAGCCGAAGCCGTCCGTGCCCAGGGTCGTCATGTCGGTCGGGACGTACGGGCGGATCAGGTCCGGGATCGCCGACGCCCAGTCGGACACCGCGATCACCGGGCCCTGCACGTCCTTCAGCACCTGCGTCACGTACGGCACGCGCGGCTCGGCGTCCACGTGCAGCAGGTTGTGGCGGTCGGTGTCGACGGCGTCGCGGCGCAGCTCCGAGTACGACGTCGCGGACCACACGTCCGCCGATACGCCCCACTCTTCGGCCAGCAGCTTCTGCGCCTTGAGAGCCCACGGGATGCCCACACCGGAGCCGAAGATCTGCGCACGCGGACCACCGGTCTGCGGGCCGTCCTGGTACTTGTAGAGGCCCCGCAGGAGGCCTTCCACGTCCAGGCCCTCCGGCTCGGCCGGCTGCACGTACGGCTCGTTGTAGACCGTCATGTAGTAGAAGATGTTCTCGGCGTTCTCGCCGTACATCCTGCGCAGACCGTCCTTGACGATGTGCGCCACCTCGAAGGACCACGCCGGGTCGTACGAGATCACGGCCGGGTTCGTGTGCGCGAGCAGCAGCGAGTGACCGTCGGCGTGCTGAAGGCCCTCACCGGTCAGCGTCGTGCGGCCCGCGGTGGCACCCAGCACGAAGCCGCGCGCCATCTGGTCCGCCGCCGCCCACAGGCCGTCGCCCGTGCGCTGGAAGCCGAACATCGAGTAGAAGATGTAGATCGGGATCATCGGCTCGCCCTGCGTGGCGTAGGACGTGCCGACCGCCGTGAACGACGCCGTGGAACCCGCCTCGTTGATGCCCTCGTGCAGGATCTGGCCCTGCTCGGACTCCTTGTAGGCGAGCATCAGGTTGGCGTCCACCGAGGTGTACGCCTGGCCGTTCGGGTTGTAGATCTTCTGCGTCGGGAACATGGAGTCCATGCCGAACGTCCGTGCCTCGTCCGGGATGATCGGCACGATGCGCGGGCCGATCTCCGGGTCCTTCGCGAGGTCGCGGACGAGCCGGACGAACGCCATCGTCGTGGCGACCTCCTGCTTGCCGGAGCCGCGCTTGATGCCGTCGTAGACCTTGTCGCCCGGCAGCACCAGCGCCTTGGACTTCGTGCGGCGCTCCGGCAGGAAACCACCCAGCTGACGGCGGCGCTCCAGCATGTACTGGATCTCCTGGTTGTCCTGCCCGGGGTGGTAGTACGGCGGCAGGTACGGGTCCTTCTCGAGCACCTCGTCGGAGATCGGGATGCGCAGGCTGTCCCGGAAGCCCTTGAGGTCGTCCAGGGTCATCTTCTTCATCTGGTGCGTCGCGTTGCGCGCCGCGAAGTGCTTGCCGAGCGAGTAGCCCTTGATCGTCTTGGCGAGGATCACGGTCGGCTGGCCGACGGTCTCGGTCGCCGCCTTGTAGGCCGCGTAGACCTTGCGGTAGTCGTGGCCACCGCGCTTGAGGTTCCACACCTCGTCGTCGGTCATCGGGTCGACGAGCGCCTTCGTCCGCGGGTCGCGGCCGAAGAAGTGCTCCTTGATGTACGCGCCGTCGTTCGCCTTGTACGTCTGGTAATCGCCGTCGGGCGTGTTGTTCATCAGGTTGACGAGAGCACCGTCACGGTCGGCGTGCAGCAGCGCGTCCCACTCGCGGCCCCAGACGACCTTGATGACGTTCCAGCCGGCGCCCCGGAAGAACGACTCCAGCTCCTGAATGATCTTACCGTTGCCGCGCACCGGGCCGTCGAGGCGCTGCAGGTTGCAGTTGACCACGAACGTCAGGTTGTCGAGCTGCTCGTTCGCCGCGAGCTGCAGCAGGCCGCGCGACTCGGGCTCGTCCATCTCGCCGTCGCCGAGGAACGCCCACACGTGCTGGTCGGACGTGTCCTTGATGCCGCGGTCACGCAGGTAGCGGTTGAACCTCGCCTGGTAGATCGCGTTCATCGGGCCGATGCCCATGGAGACCGTGGGGAACTCCCAGAAGTCCGGCATGAGGCGCGGATGCGGGTACGACGGCAGGCCGCCACCCGGACCGGCGTGCGAGTACTCCTGGCGGAAGCCGTCGAGCTGGTGCTCGCTCAGGCGGCCCTCGAGGAACGCGCGGGCGTACACGCCGGGCGAGGCGTGCCCCTGGATGAAGATCTGGTCGCCGCCACCGGGGTGGTTCTTGCCGCGGAAGAAGTGGTTGAAGCCGACCTCGTAGAGCGACGCGCTGGACGCGTACGTCGAAATGTGTCCACCGACACCCACGCCGGGCCGCTGCGCGCGGTGCACCGTCATCGCGGCGTTCCAGCGGATCCACGCACGGTAACGACGCTCCACCTCCTCGTCACCGGGGAACCACGGCTCCCGCTCGGTGGGGATGGTGTTGACGTAGTCGGTGCTGATCAGCGACGGCATGCCGACGTGGTTCTCACCAGCGCGTTCGAGCAGACGCAGCATCAGATAACGAGCCCGCTGCTGACCGCCGCCCTTGAGCACCTCGTCGAACGACTCGAGCCATTCCGAGGTCTCTTCGGGGTCGATGTCCGGCAGGTGCGCTGCCAGACCGTCACGAATGACACGCACCCGCTCGGGGCCGGTGTTCTGCGGGCTCAAGGTGTCTCCTCGGCTTCGTTGGCGGTACTCGCGCTGGCCCGGAAACCGTGCCACGCACCCCTATCGTTGTCCTTGCGCGACGACTTCGTCATGGCTACCGGTCGGTAGTTCTGGATCGTGTCGCTCACGCGCGCGCGATAAGAGGTATGTAGAGCGTGCCTCATGCCAGTGCGGAGATCTTCACAGGGGTGCCTGTTACGGCGTGTCACGTGGTCAACAGTTGCGCCGGAGGTAGCTGACAGTGTTCGCTAGCCGGAGTAACGGACTCTGGCGGCAGTCTTAGGGCTGTCGCTCTTGCGTAGTTGGAGGAGTGAAAACCGTGGTCGCCGCGGAAGACGCCGGCAAGATCGGCGTCGCCGAGAAGCTCGGGATCGAATCGGGCATGGTCGTCCAAGAACTCGGCTGGGACGAGGACGTTGACGACGCCTTGCGTGCCGCTGTCGAGGAACAGAGCGGGGGCGACCTCCTCGACGAGGATGCCGACGAGACGGTGAGCGTCGTGCTGCTCTGGTGGCGGGAGGACGACGGCGACCTGGTCGACGCCCTGCTCGAAGCCACCGGTGTGCTCGCCGAGGACGGCGTGATCTGGGTTCTCACCCCGAAGACCGGCCGCCCCGGCCACGTGGAGCCGAGCGACGTCGCCGAAGCGGTCCCGACCGCCGGCCTGTCGCAGACCTCCAACATCAGCGTGGGCGAGGACTGGGCGGGCATCCGCCTGGTGTGGCCGAAGTCGGCCAAGGCCAAGCGCTGATCTCTCGTTGACATAGGGTTGAACCACGGGCGCTCACCCGCTCGTGGTCCTGTGTCGCACCGGAGGGGTTCGTCTCATGGCGGTCGAGGTCGGTTCGGAGGCCCCGGGCTTCACGCTCAATGACTACAACAAGCAGCCCGTGGCGTTGTCGTCGTTCCGTGGCGCAAAGGCCGTGCTGCTGGTGTTCTACCCGTTCGCGTTCAGCGGCACCTGCCAGGGCGAGCTCTGCCGGTTGCGTGACGAACTGGCGACCTACGAGGACGAGAACGTCCAGGTGCTGGGCGTCTCCGTGGACTCGCCGTTCGCGCTGAAGGCGTGGGCGAACCAGGAGGGCTACCAGTTCCCGCTGCTGTCCGACTTCTGGCCGCACGGAGCCGTCGCGCAGTCCTACGGCGTGTTCAACGAGGCCGTGGGCATGGCGCTGCGGGGCACGTTTTTGGTCGACGTCTCCGGCGTCGTGCGCTTCGCCGAGGTGAACGCGCCCGGTGAGGCCCGCGATCAGGACGGCTGGAAGAAGGCCGTAGCCTCTCTCAAGGCATGATGTAGCTGTACCCCTGCGCTTCGCGGCGCCGGGATTGGGGCGTGTAGCTCAGCGGAAGAGCACTCGGTTTACACCCGAGCGGTCGCAGGTTCGAACCCTGTCGCGCCCACGGCCTCAGGCCGACCCTGCTCAGTGGCTGCGCCACTTTCGCCGGGTCGTGCCGTACCTTGTTCGAGTTCGTCGGGGACGTTTGGACCCGCCAGCTCCAAAGGACGCCAACCTGTGAGACGCAAGGCCAAGGCCGCGAAGCCCGACACCACCACCGTCACGCAGGAGCAGGTCAAGCTGCTCGCACTGGTGGAACAGGGAGGCGTGCACCGCGGCGCCACCAGCTGGTACCTGGAGCACCGGCCCGCCAAGCAGTGGGACGCGGACGACCTGGAGATCATGCGGCTCCGGGACTGGATCACCTGGGAACAGCGCGTGGGCCACGGTATGGCCGCGCCCGTCGACATCACGGCGCAAGGGCGGGCCGCGCTCCGGCACCACCTGCCCGAGTGGGTGCTCGGGCGGAAGGCCATCGCCGCGGAGCCGCCTCGGTTGCCCTCCGTCGAGACGGTCAGGGCGTTGGACGCGCTGCAGTAGCCCGGTAGAACGGTCTTAGTCGAATCCAAACGGAGGCGGAGACCGGCCATGTCGAAACTGTTGACCGGCGGCGACTTACGCGCACGTGACCACCACCGGATCGAGGACGACGCACGCGAAGAAGGTCCGCTGCATCCCGTGACGTTGCCCAACGGCGTGAGGATGCAGGTGGTCACGGTGGGGCTGGAGCTGACCCGTCAGTTGCTCACCGACCAGCGGCTCTCCAAGGACAGCGCGAAGCTGCAACGCGAGATCAAGCGGCAGCTCGCCGAACGCGGGAGCACGCAGGAGAACCTTGCCGGGTTGTTCGGACCGAGCATGCTCAACAGCGACAACCCGCAGCACGCTCGACTCAGAGCGCTCGCGGTGAAGGCGTTCAACGGCAAGGCGGTGCAGCAGCTCGCGCCTCGCATCGAGGAGATCAGCGCGGAGCTGATCGCCGGGCTTCCCGAGAACGAGGAGATCGACCTCGTCGCGGAGCTGGCCGTGCCGATGCCCATGCACATCATCGGTGAGGTCCTCGGGCTGCCGGCAGAAGATCGCGCGCACGTCCGCGTGTTGATCGAGACGATGATGTCGATGGAACCCGAGGTGTCGCAGCCGGCGAGCGACGAGCTTGGTGGCTACTTCCACGCGCTGCTCACCGGCAACGGTCTGGATCCGCGGTCGCTGTTCGGTGTGCTGGCCACGGCTGCCGACGACGATGGTGACCATCTAAGTCACGACGAACTGATGGCGATGGCGTTCTTGCTGGTGGTCGCCGGTCATGAGACGTCGGCGGGCCTCATCGCGAACGTTGTGCACGACGCGTTGGACAACGGGCTGTGGCACAAGGTCGCTGAAGATCCCGAACTGGTGCCACGGCTTGTGGAAGAGACATTGCGGCACAACTCGCCTGTCCGCAGCGCCACGCACCGCATCGCCACCGAACCGGTCGAGATCGGTGGCACGACCATCCCCGAGAACACGCTGTTGCTGATCAACCTCGGCGCCGCCGGACGCTGCCCGCAGGCACACGAGAAGGCCGGCGAGTACCGGCTGGACCGCGAGACGACCGGCCACGCGACGTTCGGGCACGGCCCGCACTTCTGCCTCGGCTCGGCGCTCGCCCGCCTGGAGACCGAAACCGTGCTGTGGCAACTGACGAGCCGGTTCCCGCGCACCACCTACGCGGGCGGCGAGCGGCCCGAGGTGACGCACAACGACATCATGGCCAGCCTCAAATCGCTACCGGTCGTGCTCAGGCGCTGACAGGCTGGCCGGCATGGAGATCATTCAAGGGGGACCTGAGCACGTCGACACGGCCGCGTTGCTCTGGGCCCACGCGGTCGCCGAGAGGGACGGCTACGACGAGGTTCCGTCGCTCGAACTGGCGCGGCCGGGGGTGGGGAGCGCTCTCGTGAAGGAGCCCTCGCTGTTGCTGCTCGCCCAGGAAGGTGGCCGGGCAGTGGGTTTCCTCGCCGGAGGTCCACAAGAGACGAACACCGCCTTCGTCAACTACGTCGGCGTGCACCCCGACGCGTGGGGCAAGGGCGTCGGTGAGGCGTTGTTGCGGGCGCTGCCCGAAATGTTGATCAGGAATGGATACGAGAAGGCGGAGTTGATGGTCTACGTCGACAACGTCCGGGGCGTGCGGCTCTACGAACGCCTCGGGTGGATCAAGGTCGGCGACCCTGTGCCGCATCCGCGTTCCGGCCGGGTGGAGCAGCGTTACGCGTTCTCGCCCGCATCGTGGGAACCAGGGGTGTGAGAGCGTTTAGTGGGGGATTAGGGGATCAACCCCAATGCGTCTGACCAGGGCTATCCCAAAGTCCATTTGAGACGTAACTTTTGCTCATGTCAGTGCGCACCTTCGCCGTGGTGGTCGGTCTCGCGTTCTTGCTCGGTGGGGGTGCGATTCTGTTCGTGATGCTGGCCGTCGAGGCGCCGAGCGGGGCACTGATCCCGTGCGGCAACAGCCTGGGCATCGGGTTCGAGGAACCCGCGGCGTCCGCGGCCGGTCCGGCTTATGTGGACATCTGCGCCGACCTGCGGCACCGCCGGCTGCTGTGGGGGTTGCCGGTGATCGGGCTCGGCGCGTTGCTGCTGATCGGCTCTTTGGTCGGTTTCCGACGGGCTACTCGCCGGTAAGGTCGCGGCATGACGTGGATGGTCTACGGCGCCAACGGCTACACCGGACGTCTCATCGCCGAGCTCGCGGTCCAGCGCGGGGAGCGGCCGATCCTCGCCGGCCGCTCGCTCGAGAAGGTCGAGCCGATCGCCGCCGCGCTCGGGCTGGAGCACCGGGCGTTCGGCCTGGACCAGGCGCGGACGAACCTCGAGGACGTCGACGCTGTCGTGCACTGCGCGGGACCGTTCTCGCGCACGTCCGGCGCGATGGTCGACGCCTGCCTGAAGACCCGCACCCACTACCTCGACATCACCGGTGAGATCGACGTCTTCGAGTCCATCGGGCTGAGGGACGACGACGCGCGCAAGGCGGGCATCGTGCTGTTGCCCGGTGCGGGGTTCGACGTCGTGCCGACGGACTGCCTCGCCGCGATCCTGAAGAACGCCCTGCCGTCCGCCACGCACCTCGACCTCGCGTTCGTCGTCGGGGGAGGGGCGAGCGCGGGCACGACCAAGACGTCCGTCGAGGGCGCCGCGGTGGGCGGGCGGATCCGGGTGAACGGCGAACTGAGGAGCGTCCGCATCAGCCACCGCAGGCGCACCGCGTACTTCCGGTCGGGGCCGCGCGAGGTCGGCAGCATCCCGTGGGGCGATGTGAGCACCGCCTACCGCTCGACCGGCATCCCGAACATCACCACGTTCACCACCGTGCCGGGCCTGCTCGGTCAGTTGCAGCAGGTGTTCGCGCCCGTGCTGCGGACATCGCTCGTGCAGAACGTGGCGAAGACCGTCGCCGGCAAGGTCAAGGGCCCTGACGAACGCAAGCGCGCGAACACCAGGGCCGAGGTGTTCGGCGAGGCGTGGGACGCGCAGACGAAGGTCGAATGCGCGATCACCACACCGAACGCCTACAGCCTCACCGCGGACTCCGTGCTCCGCGCCATCGCGAAGATCGACGGCGTGGTGCCCGGCTCGCACACGCCGTCCAGCGCGTTCGGCGCCGACTTCGTGCGCGAGCTCGACGGCGTCGTCGCGAGTGAGGTCCGCTTCACTTCTTGAGGTGCTTCGCGACGCTGTCGACGACTCCGCCGACAGCGTCCTTCACCTTCTCCACGCCGTCCTTCACGGCCGCCTTCGCCTGATCCGCGCGGCCCTCGCCGGCGAGCTGCTCGTCGCCGGTGACCTCACCCGCGGTCTCCTTGGCCTTGCCGCCGAGATCTTCCGCCTTGTTGCCGATCTTGTCCGACAGCGACATCGCGTCCTCCTGAGCTCGAGTTCGTCCTGACGCCTGTTCGATACCCGCCGCCCCACCTTCGTCACGCCACTGTCGGGTGAAAACCGGGTGAGTGTGATCACGGGCGGGAAATCAGGGAACCGCGTGACGTTCCGCGATCGAACGTGTCCATCAGGCGACGGAAGAGATTCGGGCGGGGGTGTGCGCATGGGCGTGGCTGAGGCGGCCGCACTCGACGATGCCACGCTGGTGGCAAGGTCTCGTGACGGTGACATGCGTGCCTATGAGCAGCTTGTCCGTCGTTACCAGGGGCCGATGTACCGGCTGGCGTTGCGCATCGTGGGCAGCAGGGGTGACGCCGAGGACGCGGTGCAGGACGTGTTCCTGACCGCGTGGAGGCGGCTCGGGCAGCTCAACGACGACGGGGCGTTCCTCGGCTGGCTCTACCGCACGACCACCAACCAGTGCCTGAACGTGCTGCGCAAGCGCAAGCCGCACGCCGACACCGAGCTCGACGAGCAGGAGTCGGCGGCACCGCGCACCCGGCCCGAACGTGCGGTTGAGGTGAACGCGCAGCTCGACGCGCTGCAAGCCGCACTGCGCGGTCTCACACCGGAACAGCGGGCGTGCTGGGTGTTGCGTGAGGTCCACGGCCGGTCCTACGACGAGATCGCCGAGGCGATCGGCACGACCCAGCAGTCGGTGCGCGGCAGGCTCGCGCGGGCACGGGCACAACTCGCGGAGGTGATGGCGCCGTGGCGGTGACGTCCGACTACGTCCTGCCGTGCGGGCGGGACGTCGAAGAAGTCTGGGAGGCGATCGACCTCTCGGACGAGCACACGCGCTCGTGTCCGCACTGTGCGGCCGTGAGAGAGAGTCTTCTGGTGTTGCGCGCGGCCACCGACGAACTGGTCCGCGAAGAGGTCGAGCCACCATTCGACCTGGTCAGCCGTGTGATGTCGGCAGTACGCGCCGATGTACGGCGGTCCGATGTCGTGCCGTTGCCCGGTGACGGCCTGGCCCGGATCAGCACGCGCGCCGTCGCGGCGGTGCTGCGGTACGCGGCGGACGGCGTGGACGGCGTGCGAGCGCGCGCATGCCGTGTCGAGGAAGCGCCGGAGTCGACCGTGTCGGATCCGGTGATCGAGGTCGAACTGAGCATCGCGATCACCGCGGGGCTTGTCACGCACCAGGCGTACGACGAGGTGCGGCGCCGGGTGCTGGCGGCGGCCTCCGCGCGGATCGGTGTGCGGCTCGCCCGCCTGGACCTCGTCGTGGCCGACGTTCTCGAAGGATGAGCGAGTGATCGAAACAGTCGTGTCCGCTCCGGCGGTGGCGGCGGTCGCGGTGCACGCGGCCGAGAGGGTCGCGGGCGTGCGGGTGCAGCCTGGCGTGGCGGGCCTGGTCAGTTCGGTGGTGCGTTCGGCGCGGCAGCAGATCAAGGGGTTGCAGCCGGCGCCGGTGGAAGGCGTGCGGGTGCGGTGGTCCGGTGCCGTCGCGCTGCTGGAGGTGGACGTGGTGATCTCGGGCCAGGACCAGGCCGCGGCCGTGGCCCGCGCCGTGCAACGGTCGGTGCGCGCGCTCGTGCCGGAACTGACCGGTGTCGCGGTGGAGTCCGTCGTGGTCACGGTGGTGGACGTCGCATGGTGATCGTGACGGAGTTGTTGAAGGCACTGGAGAAGGTCGACGGACTGCGGCCGTCGGTGCCCGAGCCCGCGCGTTCCTGGATCTCCTGGGACGTCGACACGCTGGCCGTCGACGTCGAGGACGACCTGGTGTGCGTCCGGGTCGTCGCCACCCGGCTTCCGCTGGCACTGGCGGAGGCGGGTGCGGCACTGCGGTCCGTTCTCCTTGGCACGCAATGGGAAAGCGCTGTCGTGCGCATCGTCGTGACCGATGTGGACAAACGTGCTCTCGATCACCTGATCGGGTCGTGACGTTTCGGCCGCGGCCGATGTCCATCTGGTGTGAACGCCTCGAAGGAAGGAATTGCGATGAGCACGCAGACTGTGGAGAAGATCGGTGTCGCGGGCGGGAAGCTGGCGACCGACAAGGGATCCACCACCATCGCGGACGTCGTGGTGCAGAAGGTCGCGGGCCTCGCGGCGCGGGAGATCCGTGGCGTGCACGCGCTGGGCGGCGGCGCGACCCGTGCGCTGAGCGCGTTGCGCGATCGCATCCCCGGTGCCACCGCGAGCGCGGGCCAGGGCGTGTCGGTCGAGGTCGGCGAGAAGCAGGCCGCCGTCGACCTGGAGCTTGTGGTCGAGTACGGCGTGCCGATCGCGGACCTCGCGAAGTCCGTGCGCACCAACGTGATCACCGCGATCGAGCAGATCACCGGTCTTGAGGTCGTCGAGGTCAACATCAACGTCAACGACGTGCACATCCCGAGCGACGCCGAGGGCGAAGAGCCCGAGACCGCTCGCGTGCAGTGAGAGGAAACGCCATGAGCACCACCGCACTGGGCCTGCTGACCGGGCTCACGCTCGGCCTGGCCGCCGCGTTCGGGGGCTTCACCGCGTTCCTGCTCGTGCTCGTCTTCGGCGCGCTCGGCCTGATCGCGGGCCGGGTCGCCGAGGGCAAGCTCGACCTCGCACAGTTGCTGGGCAGGGATCGGGACTGACGATGACGCTCACCGCACAGCCAGGATTGACCACCGTCGCGGACCGCGCGGTGGGCCGCATCGCCGGGCGTGCCGCCATGGAGGTGCCGGACGTGCTCGACTGCGCCGTCACCGCGAGGGTGATCGGGGGAGTGGTGACGCTCGACGCGCGCCTCGACCTGCGTTACCCGGCGCCGGTCGCGTCGACCGCCGCTCGTGTGCGTGCACACCTGGTCGCACGGGTGGCCGCGCTCACCGGCCTGCAGGTCTCCGTGGTGGACGTGTCGGTCGGCGTGCTGCGTGCGGACGCGGTTCCGGTGCGGAGGGTCCGGTGACCCGCCGCTCCCGCCGGGCCCTGCCCGCCACGCTCACGGCGCTCGTCCTGCTGGCCGCGTCGGCGCTGGTCGCGGTGTGCGCGATCCAGCTCACGCTCGGCGAACGACCGTTGCTGCCCTACGACTCCCTCGTCGGCTCGTTGCACGACACGACGTGGTCCGCGCGGGAGGTGGCCGTGGCGGGTGGGGTCATCGTGGCCATCGGACTGCTGCTGCTCCTCGTCGCGGTGGTGCCCGGAAAGGCACGGACCGCGGCACTGGACGAGCACACCGCCGTGTCGGTGCGCGGCCTGCGCAACGCTCTGCGGTCCGCCGCCCAGGTGGACGGCGTCGAGTCCGCAGCGGTGAAGGTGCGCCGCCGCCGGGTCCGCGCGGTCGTGCGCACCCGGCGCGCCGTGGTCGAGGGTCTCGGTGACACCGTCCGCACCGCGCTGGAAAACCGTGTCGGCGAGTTCGCCCTCGCCCGGCCGCCGCAGGTCGTGGTGCGGGTCAAGGCCCCCAGGAGCACGTCATGAACCGGATCTTGCTGGGCCTGCTGGGCTTCGTCCTGCTGGTCGCGGGTGGTTCCGCGATCGCCGTCCACCTGGGTCGCGTGCCCCAGATGGACCGGAACGCCGAGTTGCTACCCGGCACGGCTTTGCCACCGGCGTGGGTGCTGTGGGTGGTCGCGGCCGCCGCGGTCGTCGTCGCGCTCGTGTGCCTGCGCTGGCTCGTCGCCCAGATCCCGCGCCGCAAGGTCGCGACCTGGCGCTGGGCCGACGAGGCCGGCGCCACCCGCATCACCACGTCGACGGCCGCCGCGCCGTTCGCCGAAGAGATCACCGCCTACCCCGGTGTGCGCAAGGTCGAGGCCGTGCTGACCGGTCCGCACACCGCCCCGCGCCTGGCCCTCGTCGTCCGCGCCCACGGCGACGCCGATCTGCGGGGGATCCGCCGCCGCATCGACGACGAGGGCCTGCCCAGGCTTCGGGAGGCGCTCGGCACAGCCGATCTCCAAGCCACCGTGGAGTTCCGGATGACGGCCTCCAAGGCCGACGCCCGAGCGCACTGATATATCGGTTATGCAAAACAGCTGGTCACCCTGGGTGGGTGACCAGCTGATATATCGGTTGCTCCGCCGTTCACTCCGCCTAGCGCGGGGCGAGCAGGCTGGTGATCTCCTGCGACGCCGACACGGTCAGCAGGTGCTGGAGGCTCTCCGGAAGGTCCTCGCCGCGCTTCTGCTTCGCCTGCGCGAACAGGCGGCCGGCGCGGTAGGAGGAGCGGACGAGCGGGCCCGCCATCACGCCGAGGAAGCCGATCTCCTCGGCCGTCTCCTTGTGCTGGACGAACTCCTCGGGCTTCACCCAGCGCTCGACCGGGTGGTGCCGCGGCGACGGGCGCAGGTACTGGGTGATGGTGATGAGTTCGCAGCCCGCGTCGTGCAGGTCGCTGAGCGCCTCCGTGACCTCCTCGGGGGTTTCACCCATGCCGAGGATCAGGTTCGACTTGGTGACCAGGCCGAACTCGCGGGCCTTGGTGATCACCTCGAGCGAGCGCTCGTAGCGGAACGCCGGGCGGATGCGCTTGAAGATCCGCGGGACCGTCTCCAGGTTGTGCGCGAGCACCTCGGGACGTGACTCGAAGACCTCGGCCAACTGCTCGGGGACCGCGTTGAAGTCCGGGATCAGCAACTCGACGCCCGTGCCGGGGTTCATCTCGTGGATCTGGCGCACGGTCTCGGCGTACAGCCACGCGCCCCCGTCCTCCAGGTCGTCACGGGCGACGCCGGTGACCGTGGAGTAGCGCAGGCCCATGGCCTGGACCGACTCGGCGACGCGGCGGGGTTCGTCGCGGTCGAGGTCGGCCGGCTTGCCCGTGTCGATCTGGCAGAAGTCGCAGCGCCTGGTGCACTGCTCGCCGCCGATCAGGAACGTGGCCTCGCGGTCTTCCCAGCACTCGTAGATGTTGGGACAGCCGGCCTCTTCGCAGACCGTGTGCAGGCCTTCGCGTTTGACCAGACCCTTGAGCTCCCGATATTCGGGGCCCATCTTTGCCCGCGTCTTGATCCACGGGGGCTTCTTCTCGATCGGCGTCTCGCTGTTGCGGACCTCGAGCCGCAGCAGCTTCCGACCCTCAGGTACCACAGTCACGTCCTCACCCTACGCTGCGCGCTCAAGTGTCCGGGGTCACGCACTCCCAGGTCAGGCTAAATGCCGGAACCGGGCTCCCGGTGGAGCGCTCGTTGTTCACGATCTGTTGTCGACGCAGGTCACGTCGACCATGAACAACGCGGATGGGCCGAAGATGTTCCCGGCCCGGAGGTGACGACCGGGCTCCGTCGGCGCCTTCCGGCGTGAGGGCGCCGACACCCCTACGGAAGATCTGGAGCGATTCCGGTCAGCTTGATCGTGAGCTCCCAGAGGCGGTTCGCGGCGAGATCGTCGCGAGCGGCGGCCGTCATCCGCGCGATGGTGGGATGGCCGCGGAAACCGTTGAAGCCGTCCGGACCGTAGTACTGGCCGCCACGCGCCTCGGCTGACGTCGCCGCGTAGAGCTGCGGCAGCGCGCCCATCTCGACGGACTGCGAGAACAGGTGGCTGATCTTGCCGCCGACCCGCAGGACCAGCGACTTGTGCGAGTCCGCCATGTTGTTGGTCAGCTCGGTGACCGTCAGGCCGGGGTGAGCCGCGATCGACGTCACGTCCGGCGAACGACGTTCCAGCTCACGCGCGAACAGGATGTTTGCGAGCTTCGACTGCCCGTACGAACCGCGCAGGGTGTAGGGGCGGCGGTCGAAGTTCGGGTCCTCGAAGTCGATGTAGCCGTACTGGTGGGCAAGCGATGCCACGGTCACGACGCGTGCGCCAGGACGTTGCCTCAGCGCGGGCAGCAGCAGCCACGTCAGCGCGGCGTGGCCCAGGTGGTTGGTGCCGAACTGGCGCTCGAAGCCGTCGACTGTCCGGCCGTTCGGAACGGCCATGATGCCCGCGTTGTTGACGAGGACGTCGAGCGCCTCGACTTTCTCCGCCGCGGCGCGCACGGAGCTGAGGTCGGCGAGGTCGAGTTCGAGGACCTCGGCTGACCCGCGGACCGTCTGCCGTGCCGTTTCACCGCGTTGGACCGAGCGACAGCCCATGATCACGTGGGCCCCCCTGGCCGCGAGCACCTGGGCGGTGCGTAGGCCCAGACCGGAGTTCGCACCGGTCACCAGGACTGTGCGGCCGGTCTGGTCGGGGATGTCAGCTTCGGTCCAACGACTCATGGAGTCATTCCTACCGTCCGGTAACTGCCGAGCGATAGGTGTGCGTCGAGTACTGCTCGCAACACCGGCTCCTCGGCGGCGAGTTCGGCGGTGACGCGATCCTCGTCCATGTGGCCGTCCAGCCTGGCGCTTTCCATGCGGGCGGTCAGCTTGTTCTGCCAGCGGTGGTCGAGCGCCAGCAGCAGTTCGTGCAGCGAGCCGAAGACGTCCGGATCCACGATCAGCGGTGCGGACGGGTCGCGGCGGGCGTCGCTCAGGACGGCGTCGAGCGCGTCACGGCGGCGGTAGTGGTCTGCCCAGCCCATGTCTCGTACCCCCGGTCTCTCGCATACTGTCGGTATGACACGACCATACCACCGGTACGTACCGGTGGTATGTGAGATACGTTTCGTGTGTGCGAACACGACGCGCCGAGTACTCGGAGTCGACCAGGCAGGCGCTCGTCGACAGCGCCGTGCACCTGTTCACCAAGCGCGGCTACGCCGGCACCTCGCTCGACGAGGTCGTCAAACGCGCCCGCGTGACAAAAGGCGCGCTCTACCACCACTTCAGCGGCAAGCAGGCCTTGTTCGAGGCGGCCTTCACCCAGGTCGAGACCCAGTCGATCTCCTCGCTGACCGCGCTGATCACGGCGGACGGCGACGCGTGGGAGACCGCGGTGAGCGGCCTGCGCGCGTACGTCCGCAAGTGCCTGGAGCCGGAGTACCAGCGGATCATCGTCCACGAGGCGCCGGTGGTGATGGGCTGGGAACGCTGGCGTGAGGCAGAAGAGCAGTTCAGCTTCGGTCTGCTCCGCACGGCCGTGCAGTTGCTGGTGGACGCCGGCGAGATCGAGGAGGCTCCGGTCGAGATCATGGCCCGCCTGCTGTTCGGAGCACTGTCCGCGGGCGCCAGCACCATCGCGAGCTCGTCCGATCCGAAGCGCACCGGGCGCGAGGTCGAACGAGCGATCCTGCGGGTTCTGGAAGGTTTGCGCAAGAAGTAGTCGAGTTCGGCCCTAGCGGCCCGGCGCAACGTCGATCACCACGCGGACAACAGAGGTGGTCGGCATCATGATCGAACCTGTCAGCACGCGCCTGGGACTCGACGGCAAGATCGCAGTTGTCACGTCGGGAACGCACGGGCTCGGTCTCGCCATCGCGAGCAAGCTCTGCGACAACGGCGCCCACGTCATCCTCACGACCTCCGACGAGGACAACATCGACCTGGAGCGCGCGAAGACCGTGCTCGCGGGCAAGCCCGGCTCGGTGACGGTAACCAAGCTCAACATCCACGACGAGCACTCGGTCCGGCTCCTGCTCGATCGGGTCAAGGAAGAGCGCGGCCAGTTGGACGTGTTCGTCCACCACGCCGTGTCGCCGGACCTCACGCCGTTGCTCAACATCGTGGAGCCACTCGCCAAGGCGCTCGTCGACGGCGGCCGCGTGGTCATCGCCGGCTACACGGTGACACCGGTCCACGGCGTCATCCGGACACTGGCGCTGGAAATGGCTTGGTACAAGGTCGCGGTGAACGCCGTCGTCACCACTGTCGTCGACAACGGCCCCATGAACATCGACCCGGACCTGGTGGACCGGCTCGCGATCAAGAGCCCGTCTGGTCGCGTCACCGTGCCTCAGGACATCGCGAACGCCGTTGCGTTGCTCTGCACCGACGAAGCCGCGTGGATCCAGGGTCAGGTGATCACCGTCGACGGCGGTCTGGAACTGCTGGAGCGGTGGGGCGAGACGCGCTGAGTTGCGCACGCGCATGCTTCGGAACTCGCTCCAGGGGCCGAATCGCTTGTACCGCTTTGTGCTCGGGCACTGCTCGAGGCACTCTGGTTCCCGATTCGGTCCCTGAGCTATCTGTAAGCGCGTGGTGACCCCAAGTCATCCGCCGATAACCCTTATTAATTGCTCCTAGCGCATTTGGAGTAACGCTCGGCGCAGCCGGACTCAATGCTTGTCCTGCATGGTCACCGAGTGTAAGACTCAAAATGGTGACCTGGGGGCAAGCAAGGGGGTCGGATGATCAGAGTCCTACTAGCCGAGGACGTGCAAATGGTCCGCGGTGCTTTGGTCGCCTTGTTGAATCTTGAACCGGACATTGAGGTCGTCGCGTCCGTGGCGACGGGTGACGAAATCATCTCCGCTGTGGAGAAGAACAAACCGGACGTAGCAGTGCTCGACATCGATCTGCCCGGTATGGACGGCCTTTCCGCCGCCACCGTGATCCACGACACCGCACCGGAGACGCGCACTCTCATTCTCACGAGCCTCGGCCGGCCGGGGACTCTGCGCCGCGCGCTCAACGCACGCGTCAACGGGTTCATTCTCAAGGATGCTCCGGTTGGAGAACTCGCTGACGCCATTCGCGGCGTGTCAATCGGTCGGCGCGTGATCGACTCACAGCTCGCGCTTTCCGCGTGGGACACCGACGAGTGCCCTCTGACGCCCCGCGAATTGGAAGTGCTGAGGCTCGCCTCGGACGGCGCGGACGCCATGGAGATCGCCACGACGCTGTTCCTGTCGGTCGGCACGGTCCGCAACTACCTGACGGCGGCGACGGCCAAGCTCGACGCCCGCAACCGGGTCGACGCGGTCCGCATCGCCCGCAAGTCCGGCTGGTTCTGACCTTCTCCCGCCGCCTCGTCCTGATCTTCATCTGACCCTTGCAATGACTCTTTTGACGACGAAGTCCAAAGAGTCATTGCTAAGGGCCAGGTCAGGCGGCGCGCGTGAAGATCATCTTTGGGGTGAACGGCGGGAGTGAGGGCGCGCCGAAAGGTTCGCGAGAGGGCGAACCGAAAGCAATATATTGGTTGGGCGACGGCTTCGAGGCCTGGGAACTAGGGCTTCGGGGTGGCGGCCGGGATGGCGGCGTGGACGTGGAACGAGCCGTTGCCGACGTGGCGGGCCGTGAAGGTGCCGCCGGCCGCCTTGACGCGTTCGGCCTGGTTGCGGACGCCGTTGCAGTCAGCTGAGACCGGGCGGCCTGCGGCTCCGTCATTGATGACGTCGAGCAGGATCGTGGCGCCTCGCTGGTGCACCCCGATGGTGCAGGTGCTGGCGTCGCTGTGGCGCAGGACGTTCGTGACGGCCTCGCACAGGACGGCGGCCAGGACGGTTTCGACCGGCTCCGGGAGTGGGTCGTGCGCCAGTTCGACGCGGACGTCGATATTCGACGCCGCCAGCATCGCCTTGGCCGAGTCCGAGGTGTCCGCCAGGGACAGCGGGCGGTAGGCGCGGGCCAGGGAGCGCACGTCGGCCAGGGCGTGGTGGGTGATATCCAATATATCGGTGATGTGTTCCTGCATGAACTCCCAGCCGTGGTCTGGGCGGTCGGCGACGATCCGGTGGGCCAGTTCGCTCTTGAGCTTGATGGCGCTGAGGCTGTAGCCGAGCAGGTCGTGCAGGTCGCGGGCCACGCGGACGCGTTCGGCGGTCACGGCGGCGGTCGTGGTGACCGCGGTGTCCGGGGCGGCGGCGGTCTCTGGAGTGGCAGGAACGGTGGCCGGCTGGGGCTCGGGGGCGGTGGGCCAGTCGCGGTGGGTCGCGAAGCCCGTGGCCAGGCCCGCGAGGAGCAGGGCGGTGGCCGCGGTGGCCGTCATCGCCTCGCCGTGAACGGCTTGGGCGAGGCCGGTGGCGACCACGGTCAGGACGAAGACCGACCAGCCGAAAACCGGGCGCAGGGCCAGCAGAGCGTTGCCGGCCACCAGGCCCGCGACGCCCGCCCAGGAATGGCCGAAGAGGACGTACGGCAGGACCAGCAGTGCCGCCTGGGCTGCCAGTGCGAGGTGCCGGCGCAGTGCGGTCAGAGGCCGGAAATACGACACTTGCAGTAGGACAAGTACCGCTAAATCAATGACCGACACCGCCAATTCGGTGACTTCGCCGGCGAGAAGTAGCGCGCGGGTCAGGTCGGTCAGGCAGACCGCGGCGAAGACCACGACGATGATCGCGCGGAATCTCGGTATCGCAGGCGAAGCATTCACGTGCCCCCCAAAGAGCAACGGCTCCAGAGCAAGTCTGAGAGTCAACGCCGGTCAAAGACCTCGCACGGCGCGCGCCCAGGCCGAATACTAGACATGCGAGGGCAGTTCGGGACGGCAACTGAATCGGTTCAGAATGCGAAGTCGCATTGACTCGCCGCTCAATGTCACGCCAATGGACGAGTATTTATGGGTGGCGGTCACGGCTTGTGCTCGTGCGATTACCGGGCGGGACGGTTTGGGTTCGTCCGAGTATATGAATATCTCACGCCGGGCGCAGTAGTTCGCCATCCGAGAGTCATGGCCGCATACGTGGCGTTCGATAGCCCGACTCAGGTGAACTTGGTGGCACGACCAAGTCGTCCGCCGCTGAGCAGGGGAGGCTCCAATGGAGATCAAGGTTCTTGGACCGCTGGAGGCACGGGAGAACGGCGTCTCGATCGCGCCGAGCGCGGTGAAGCCCAGGCAGGTGCTCTCGCTGCTCGGACTGCAGGCGGGACATGTCGTCACGGTTCCCACGTTGATCGAAGAGCTTTGGGGAATGACACCGCCACGCAGCGCACTTACGACTTTGCAGACGTACGTGCTGCAGGTCCGCCGGCGCATCGAGGCGGCCATGCCGGGGGAGGGTCCCGGTGTCGCGAAGAACGTTCTGGTGACCCGCTACGGCGGCTACATGCTGGACGTTCCGCCGGAGAGCGTCGACGTGCGCAGCTACGAGCGGCTCGCGAGTGCGGGTCAGCGTGCGTTCGAGATCGGCGACCTGGAGTCCGCCAGCAGGTTGCTGCGCAGCGCCGCCGAGGTGTGGCGTGGACCGGTGCTCGTGGACGTGCAGATCGGCGTCCGGCTCGGCATGGAGGTCACCCGGTTGCAGGAAAGCCGCCTCGGCGTGCTGGAGACCCGCATCGAGGCCGACCTTCAGCTGGGCAAGCACCAGTCGCTGCTGTCCGAACTGTCGGTGCTCACCGCGCAGCACCCGATGCACGAGAACCTCTGTGCGCAGTACATGCTCGCGCTCTACCGGGCGGGACGGCAGTGGAAGTCGCTGGAGGCGTACCAGTCGCTGCGCGACACGCTGATCGAGGAGCTGGGGCTTGAGCCGTCCGAAAGGCTGCGTCAGTTGCAGCGGGCGATCCTGAGCTCCGAGCCGTCGCTCGACAAGCCGTTGTCGCCTCGCCAGCTGGAGCGCCAGCTCGCGGGCTGAGATCCGTTCAGGAGCAACCGTGGATACCACCGGTGCAGGTGCGTTGATCAAGGCGCTCGAGGACGTCGGCTGCGAGGTGATCTTCGGGATGCCGGGAGGGGCGATCCTGCCCGCGTACGACCCGCTGTACGACTCGAAGATCCGGCACGTGCTGGTGCGGCACGAACAGGGCGCCGGGCACGCCGCCCAGGGGTACGCGCAGGCGACCGGGCGAGTGGGCGTCTGCATGGCGACGTCGGGGCCGGGGGCGACGAACCTGGTGACGCCGCTCGCGGACGCCTACATGGACTCGGTGCCGATCGTGGCGATCACCGGCCAGGTCGCCAGGTCGATGATCGGGACGGACGCCTTCCAGGAGGCGGACATCCGCAGCATCACGCTGCCGATCACCAAGCACAGCTTCCAGGTGCACGACCCGGCCGACATCCCGCGGGTGATCGCCGAGGCGTTCACGCTCGCGTCCACGGGGCGGCCGGGCCCGGTGCTGGTGGACCTGCCCAAGGACGTGCTGGCCACCGCCACGACCTACACACCACCGAAGCTCGCCGTGCCGTCGCGCCCGGTGCTCTCGCCGGTGCAGATCCGCAACGCCGCCCAGCTCATCGGTTCGTCGAAGCGGCCGGTGTTCTACGTCGGCGGCGGCGTGATCCGCAGCGGTGCGGCGCAGGAGCTCCGGAAACTCGCGGAGAAGACCGGGATCCCGGTCGTCACCACGCTCATGGCCCGCGGCGCGTTCCCCGACTCGCACCCGCTGCATCTGGGGATGCCCGGCATGCACGGCACGGTGCCCGCCGTCGCCGCACTGCAACGGGCCGACCTGCTGATCGCGCTCGGGACGCGGTTCGACGACCGGGTCACCGGTCTGCTGCCGGAGTTCGCCCCGCACGCCGCGGTGATCCACGCCGACATCGACCCCGCCGAGATCTCCAAGAACCGCAAGGCGGACGTCGGCATCGTCGGCGACTGCCGCGACGTCATGGCAGCGCTCTCAGCGGTCATAACGCGGAAATCCGATCTCACGGACTGGTGGAACTACCTCGGCGGCCTGCGCACGACCTACCCGCTCGGCTACGACTGGCCGGCGGACGGCATGCTCGCGCCGCAGTACGTGATCGAACGCATCAGCAAGCTCACCGGTCCCGAGGCCATCTACACCGCGGGTGTCGGCCAGCACCAGATGTGGGCGGCGCAGTACGTGAAGTACGAACGGCCCGGCTCGTTCATCAACTCCGGCGGCGCGGGCACGATGGGCTTCGCGGTGCCGGCGGCGATGGGCGCGCAGGCGGGCGCACCGGACCGCACGGTGTGGGCCATCGACGGCGACGGCTGCTTCCAGATGACGAACCAGGAACTCGCGACCTGCGCCGCCGAGGGCATCCCGATCAAGGTCGCGATCATCAACAACGGCAACCTGGGCATGGTCCGCCAGTGGCAGACCCTGTTCTACGAGGGCCGGTACTCCAACACCCGGCTCGGCACGCACCAGCGCCACCCCGACTTCGTGAAGCTGGCCGACGCGCTCGGCTGCGTCGGGCTGCGGTGCGAGAGCCAGTCCGAAGTGGACGGGACCATCCTGGAGGCGATGGAGGTCCGCGACCGGCCCGTCGTCGTCGACTTCGTGGTGGGGCAGGACGCCCAGGTCTGGCCGATGGTCGCCGCGGGCACGGGCAACGACGAGATCATGGCCGCACGGGGCATCCGGCCCCTGTTCGACGAGGAAGAGTGATGACCAGACATTCGCTTTCCCTGTTGCTGCGCAACGAACCCGGCGCGCTGGCGCGGATCGTCGTGCTGTTCTCCAGCCGGGGCGTCGACGTCGAGTCGCTGAGCCTCGCGCCGGTCGAACGGGGTGACCTGTCCCGCCTCGACGTCGTCGTCGACCTGCAGGCGGGCCGCACCGTCGTCCAGCTGATCAAGCAGCTCGGCCGCGTCGTGGACGTCAAGAACGTCGTCGACCGCACGCACGACGAGGCGCTCGAACTCGGAGCATAGGAAACAAAGAAGAATCGGCCGCCCCGGAGGCTTGGGGCGGCCGATTCTCTTTTGCCTGAGGAACTTCCGGGGTTGCTCAGGCAGCCTTCGGGATGTGCTTCTCGATGACGCGCGCGTACGTCTCCAGCGTCTCGCCCGGTGACGGGCCGTCGAGCGCCTTGTGGATGCCCTCGGCGATGTCGCCGTGGCGGTGCAGGTCGGCGTGGGTCAGCGTGACCTTCGTCGTCGTCGGGCCGACGACCTCGAAGTCCACCTTGATGAACGAGGCCTTCTCGTCGTCGAAGATCGGCTGCCAGTAGGGGCCGACCCGCCACGTCATCACGAGGCGCTTCGGCGGGTCCCACTCGGTGATGGTGCCCCAGGCGATCTCCTCGCCGTCCGCACCGCGCTCGAAGTAGCGCCCGCCGACGAACGGTTCGATCGTGATGGCCTGCCGGTCCTTGACGAACACGTGCGACTCCGGCCACCACTCGATCGGCTTCGACGCGAAGATCGCGAACGCCTGCTCGATCGTCGCCTCGACCGTCACCGACTTGGCGACATCGGGAGTTGAGGCCATGTGGCCCTCCTCGCGAATAGAAAGGGAGATGTCTCGCAAGACCGTGCCCGGTTTGTCTCAACGCCACCTGGAACCGCGGTCGAACCAGGACGGCTCGACCGGATGTCCAGCGGCCGCACCCATATTCGCGGGTAGCGAAACCGGCAGACCGAGGAGTTGTCGTGTCCCCTGTCAATGTTGCGGTCCACATCGAGGTCCAGACGTTCTACGCCCAGCAGATGCGGCTGCTCGACGCGCTGGACGTGGAGGGCTACGCCCAGACGTTCACCGAGGACGGGGTCACCGACCACGCCCACCGGAGCGAGAAGGTCGAGGGCCGGGCGGCCCTGATCGCCGGCGCCAGCGCCGCGCTGCCCCGTTACAAGGGCGTCGCCGTGCGGCACTGGAACGACCACTACCTGATCGAAGAGGTCGATGAGAACACCCTGAACGTCAGCTACGCGTCGCTCGTCACCCGCACGACCGCCGAGGGCGTGGTCAGCTTCGAGCCGACCTTCTCCATCGAGGACGTGCTCGTGCGCATCGACGGGAAGCTCTACACCAAGTCCCGCACGATTCACCGCGACCTGCCTGTTCAGGCTGCGTGACGTTCATCAGGAGGTGACGAGGTGACTGCTCAATACACCGGGCTGGCCGCAGCCGCGGAGAAGGTGAAGCTGATCGCCGCGGAACACGCGGCCGAGGCCGACGCCACCCGCAGGCTGGCTCCCGAGGTCGTGGAGGCACTGCGCGAAGCCGGGTTCGCGCGGCACTTCGTCGCAGCCGGACGCGGTGGCTCGGAAGGCACCTTCGCGGAACTGACCGAGGCCGTCCTCACCGTGGGTCAGGGCTGTTCGGCCGCGGCGTGGTGCGCGTCGCTGTCGGCGTTCTCGTCGCGGTTCGCGGGGCTGCTGCCCGAACAGGGCCACGACGAGATCTGGGCGTCCGGACCCGACACGTTCGTCGTGACCGGCCTGCCGCCCATGGGCAAGGGCGCGAAGGTGGACGGCGGGCACCGGCTCGGCGGTCGGTGGACCTACGTCAGCGGCGTGGACTTCGCCGACTGGGCGCTGCTGTGCGGCATGGTCGGCGAGGAAGGTCGCTTCTTCGCGGTGCCCCGTAAGGACTTCACCGTCCTCGAGACGTGGGACAGCGTCGGCATGAAGGCCACCAGCAGCCATTCGGTCGTGATGGACGACGTCTTCGTGCCGTCCCACCTCTCGTTCGACCGGGCGGCTCTCATCACCGGCACCAGCTGGTCTCCGGTGCCGAGCCACAACGTCCCGTTCCAGGCGGTCGGCGGCCTCACGTTCGCCGCTCCGGCCGTCGGTGCGGCGATGGGGGCACTTGACGCGTGCGTTGCGGTGCTGTCGGGGAAGAAGCAGTCCGTGACGTCCGCGGTCGACCTGGTCCGCGCGTCGGGTCAGGTCGAGTCGGCGAGACTGCTCGTGCAGCAGAACGCCAAGGTGCTCGACGACCGCGAGTTCACCCCGGCCGCGATGGCGCGCAACGAGCGCAACGGCGCCTACGCGGCCGAGGTCCTGGTCGACGCGGTCGGCGGCCTGGTGCGGGCCGCCGGCACCAGCGGACTCGCGGAAGGTGCTGCGCTGCAACGGTTCTGGCGTGACGTGGTGAGCTGCTCCAGCCACGTCGCGCTGCGGTACGAGACCGCGTCCGTGCGCACCTATCCGGCGTCGCTGTACGGCTGACCCGGAATCGACAGGCCCTGGTGCCCACCTCCCCGGCACCAGGGCCTTCGGCATGCGCCCGAAACGCTCCGCCGCGACCTGACCGGGACTCAAGCGGAGGGGATCACCCTGAAGGTCATCGACCGGCAGTCGTTTTTCAGGCAGGAGGTGGGACCTCGTTCAACTCGACCGGCATTCCGCCACACCGAGTAGTCCTGAGCCATCGCCTGTCGTGCGCAGCGAAATCAAGTCCTCTGAGGAGAAATCGTGACCTCCACCAACACCAACCACGACCTGGAGTCGTCGTCGGCGACTGCCGGCGCGCAGGCGGCTCCGGTCGTTGACGCGCCGGCGGCCGATCCGCGTCGCTGGATAGCGTTCATCATCATGACCGTCGCGACGTTCATGGACATGCTGGACGGCAGCATCGTCAACGTCGCACTGCCCGCGATCCAGCACGGCATGGGCGCGAGCTTCGTGCAGCTGCAGTGGATCACCGCCGGTTACGTGTTCGCGTTCGCGCTCACACTGATCACCGGTGGCCGTCTCGGCGACATCTACGGGCGTCGCAAGATGTTCCAGCTCGGCGTGCTCGGCTTCATCGTCACGTCGTTCCTGTGCGGCATCGCCACCAACCCCGAGATGCTCGTGGCCTCCCGCCTCGCGCAGGGTCTTGCGGCCGGCCTGATGGTCCCGCAGGTCATGTCGATCATCCACGTCACCTTCCCCGACAAGGAGAAGGGCGCGGTCTTCGCCATCCAGGGCACCATCGGTGGTCTCGCGGCCACGATCGCACCGCTCGTCGGTGGCGTGCTCGTCGCCGCGAACATCTTCGACTGGGGCTGGCGGACGATCTTCCTGGTCAACGTCCCGATCGGCATCATCGGCTACGTCCTCGGCTGGAAGTACATCAACGAGTCGAAGGCGCCGAGCCGCATCAGGCTCGACCTGATCGGTGTCGTCATCGCGACCTTCAGCCTCACGGCCCTGCTGTTCCCGCTGACCTTCGGCCGTGAGATGGACTGGCCGGCATGGGGCTTCGTGCTGATGGCCGCGTCCGTCGTGGGCTTCGTCGGCTTCGTCGCCTACGAGCGTGCCAAGCAGCGCAAGGACGGCATGCCGCTCGTGCCGCTGAGCCTGTTCAAGTCCCGCAGCTTCTCCGCGGCCCTCGCGCTGATGCTGGGCATGTTCAGCTTCACCGGCATGTTCATGCTGGCGCTCTACCTGTACCTGCAGGAGGGTCTGGGCTTCTCGCCGCTGCGGACCGGTGTCACGCTGCTGGCGTTCTGCATCGGTGCCTTCATCACCGCGTCGGCCTCGGTCATCGCGCTGGTGCCGAAGTTCGGCCGCGCCGTCCTACAGGTCGGTGCCGTCGTGATCGCCGTCGGTGTCGCGGTGATGCTGCTGACGGTCAGCCCCGGCATCACCAGCTGGGGCCTGGTGCCCGGGCTGCTGCTGATCGGCCTCGGCTTCGGTATGACCGCCACCCCGATCGCGCTGTTCGCCCTGCAGGAGGTGCCGCACAAGGACGCGGGTGCGGCATCCGGCCTGATCAACACCAAGCAGCAGCTCGGTTTCGCGGTCGGCATCTCGATCGTGACCCTGGCGTTCTTCGCTCCGCTGGCCTCCAACGGCGCGGCCAACGCGGAGTCGCTGGCCCCGCAGGTCCGCCAGGAACTCGTGGCCGCCGGTGTCGCCGACGCCAAGGCCACCGAGCTCGCGGGCGCCTTCCAGTCCTGTGCCGCCACCACGTTCGCCGGCAAGCCCGAGGCCGCGGCGTGCGCGGCGGTGCAGAACGACCCGCAGGCCAAGGCGATCGCCGGCAAGTACTCGCACCAGGCCGCGGGCCAGTCCTTCACGGACGCGTTCCGCACCACGCTGTACGTCGGCTTCGGCTTCGCCGCACTGGCGCTGCTGCTCGCCTCCTTCCTGCCTCGCTGGCTGAAGCAGGAGGAGTGGGGCGCGCCGGCCGAGGAAGCCTCTGAGGAGGGTTCCGAGGAGACCGCGAAGGCGTAGTTCCTCCCAGCTGGAAGCCCCGGGGCCCCAGGCGATCCGCCTGGGGCCCCGGGGCTTGTTCCCGGTACGTCAGAAGGCCCCTCGCGGACTGCGAGGGGCCTTCTGGCAGGAGGAGCTTCAGATGCGCTTGGCGTCGCCGTCGACGTTGACGGGACCCTGCCACGGGGAGCCGTCGTTCATGTTGATGTAGGTGTGCGCCTTGGTGGTGAACTTCTTCTTGTTCGCGCTGATCTTGCCCAGGTGGCTCGCGTTGATCGAGCCGACGGGGTTGCCGTTCCCGTCGCGGTGGGCGTGGTGCGTGATCCAGAAGCTGAACTGGCCGTCCTTCTGGGCGGTCCAGACGCCCCGGCCCTCGAGCTCGTCGGGGTAGCCGGGCTTGGTCACGCAGTGCAGCTGGTAGTCGGCGGTGAAGTCGCAGAACAGCGGCGTGAGCAGCGGCGGTTCCTCGATGTGGATGGTGACCGTGAGGTCCCAGCGGCCGACGAGCGCGTTCTCGTAGTCGGGCTTCGCGGTGGCACCAGCGGCGGCGACGACGGGGACTGCCAGCGCAACGGCGGCCACGGCGGCCAGTGCCTTCTTGCGGACGTTCATGGGGGATGCGCCTCCGATGAGGTGGGGCAGCGGACGCGCTGAGTGTTGTTCGAGCAGCTCAAACACCCCTGTAGCGCCAGTTGTGGCCCGAGCTGGCTTCGAGGCGCGTTGCGGAGGATGAGCGAAATGAGAGGAGCTGGCGCATGTCTGCAACGGTGACCGACGCGTTCCGCTGCCGGGCGGCCAGAACGCCTGACGCGGTGGCGCTGTCCGCGGAACAGGGGTCCCTGAGCTATGCCGAGCTGGACAGGTGGTCGGACGCCCTGGCCGGTGAGCTCGTCGAGTCCGGAGTGCGGCCCGGCGACCGGGTCGCGGTGTGCCTGGAACGGTCGCCGCAGCTCGTCGTCGCGCTGCTGGGAGTGCTCAAGGCGGGCGCGGCGTACGTGCCGATCGACCCGGAGGACCCCGAGTCACGGGTCTCCATGATGCTCGCGGACGCCCAGGTGTCGCTCGTCGTGGGCCGGTTCTTCGCCGGTTACACCACGCTGAAGGTGCCCGCGCTCTCCGGTGGATCCACAGTGGAGCTTCCGCGAGTCGCTCCGGAGGATGCCGCCTACCTGATGTTCACCTCGGGATCCACGGGCAGGCCGAAGGCCGTGACGGTGGAACACCGCAACATCGCGAACCTGGTCACGGATCCCAACTACGCCGACATCACCGCCGGCGACCGGATGTTGCAGCTCGCCACGGTCGCCTTCGACGCCGCCACGTTCGAGATCTGGGGCGCTCTGCTCAACGGCGCTCGCCTGGTCGTCGCGCCGCCCGGTGTGGTGCAGGCGGAAGAACTCGGTGACCTCCTGCGCGTCAACGAGGTCAGCATCCTGTTCCTCACCGCGGCACTCTTCCACCGGCAGATCGACGTCGACGTCCACGCGTTCAAGGGCCTGCACACGATCATGTCCGGTGGCGACGTGCTCTCCGTGCCGCACATCCGGCGGTTGCGGGAAGTGCTGCCGGAGCTGCAGATCATCAACTGCTACGGCCCCACCGAGGCCACCACGTTCGTCACCTGCCACCGCATCGGCGCAGACGAGGAGCTTGGCGGCGCCGTCCCGATCGGCAGCTGCGTGCAGAACTGCGACGTCGTCATCGTGGACGACGAGGGACGGCCGGCGCCGGTGGGCGAGCCGGGTGAGTTGTGGATCGGCGGCGCGCAGGTGGCGCGCGGCTACTGGAAGCGGCCGGACCTCACGGACGAGAAGTTCGTGCGCGGCAGCTGGAACGGCGAACGCTACTACCGCACCGGCGACCAGGCGCGAAAGCGCGCTGATGGGGTCGTGGAGTTCCTCGGCCGGATCGACGACCAGTTCAAGCTGCGCGGGTTCCGGATCGAGCCGGGTGAGGTCGAGAACGCGCTGACCGAGCACCCGCAGGTCCGCACCGCCGCGGTCAGCCTCCGCGCGCACCCCAGCGGTGACCGCAGGCTGATCGCGTGGGTCGTGAAGTCCGGTGAGGAACTGGACAAGCGGGCGCTGAAGGCCCACATGCGCGCGACCATGCCCGAGCACATGGTGCCGGCCGGGTTCGTCGTCGTGGACGAACTGCCGATCACGAACAACGGCAAGACCGACCGCAAGGCGCTGCCGGAACCGGACTGGAACTCGAAGTCGCTCTACATCTGAACCCATGCGAAAAGGAGGCGGGCTCGTGAGGAGCCCGCCTCCTTTCGCGTTTTCTAGACCCAGGAGGGAACTTCGAGGATCTCGATCACGGCCGCGGTCCAGACGTACCCCGCGCCGGAGGACTGCAGGACGATCAGGTCACCCGGCTGCGGGTCGCGCTCGGCCAGCACGTGGTCGAGGCCCAGGGCGATGTCCGCGGTGCCGACCATGCTGTACTGCTTGGCCCAGTCGTACGTGGTGGAGGCCCGGTCGACGCCCAGCAGTCCGCAGATGCCGTGCGTGACGATGGTCTCCGCGAGCTGCTGGTGCAGGAAGAAGCGCGCGTCGGCGAGTTCGATCTCCGCCTCGTACAGCGCCATCTTGAGCGAGTGCCGCACTCCGCCGCCGATGCGCGAGATCATGTCGTCGAGGTCGACGTCGGCGTTCTGGAGGAAGTCCTCGACGCCGCTGTTGAGCTGCAGGGTCTGGCCGTCCGCGAACGGCCCCGTGGTCCACTCCTGGTAGCCGCGCGACATCTGCTCGAGCGTCGAGTCGGCGTGCGAGTGGATCGAGCGGACTCGGGCGAAGCCGGAACGGTTCGACAGGACGAGCGCCCCCGCGCCGTCGCCGTTGACGTTCTGCTCCTCCGACGCCCACCGGTCGAAGTAGGGCAGGTGGAACGCGTCGCCCGCGGTCACCAGCGCCGCCGGCAGGTCCCGGTGCGAAGAGAGGTACGAGGCGGCCAGGTCCACCGCGGCCATCAAGCCGTTGCAGCCCTGCTTGACCTCGAAGGCCGGTCCGGTGCCGCCGACCGTGTTGGCCTGCACGTAACTCGCCGGCGTCCACAGGTCGAGTCCCTGGTGGGACAGGGAGGCGTGCACGGTCAGGCCGAAGTCGAGCGGGCTCAGGCCGGAGCGCTCCACCGCTTCCAGACCCGCCTTCGCCGCCATGACGGGGCCGGTCTCACCGGGAGCGGCGACCCGCAGCTCCCGATAGCCGTTCATGGCCTTCTTCTCTTCTGTGTACCGGCCGGCCGCGATGGCGTCGTCCACCGTCTCGACCTGCTCGGGCAGGTATGTGCCCACACCGGCGATGTACAGGTCATTCCATCGCATCTCGAACTCCTAGGCTGCCTGGTCCAGGTGCTTGGCGACGGCACGCGCCGTCGGGTCCTCGTAGAAGCTGCGCAACGGGACGCGGATGCCGTACCGCTCGTGGACCTGCTTGACCAGCTTCGACGCAAGCAGCGAATGGCCTCCCAGATCGAAGAAGTGGTCGTCAGGCTCGATCCCCGGTACCCCGAGCACCTCCCCGAACAGGTCGCAGAGCTCTGTCTCGCGTTCGGCCACGGCGTCCTCCTGCCAGCTCATGAGTAACGAGAACTTTGCGTTACCCGGGTCGAGATGAGCTTGGGCCGCAACGGAAAACCGCGCGTTCGAGCCGTTCTGGAGTTTGGACCGAGGACGATCGTCCACCGTTGCGCGCGTCCGTCGCACGCAACCCGGATTGGGAGCCACACAGATGCAGACGTTCACTCCGAAACGTTCGGCCTTCTTCGCGCGCACAGGAGCCATCACCGCCGTGGTCCTGCTTGCCTTGTCCGGCACCGTGACCGCGGCGCACGCGACCTGCACACCGCTCGGCACGTGGACCGGGTACGTGACCCGGACGGACGGGGACCACCCGACCAAGCTGCAGTTCAAGGCCAACGGCAAGGTGTTCGTCACCAACGAGCAGAACACGACCACGCAGGGCAACTGGTGGTCGACCGGCGTGAACAAGTTCCACTACAAGTTCCGCGGGGAGAAGGTCTACGACGAGAACGGCGCCTACTTCGCCTATGTCGACTTCGACCAGGACGCCGTCCAAAGTGGACCGGACAACTTCACCAGCTCCGGCCCGTCCACGTTCTTCCTCGCGGACGGCACGAACCTGGGCACGTCCGACATCACGTTCACGATGGTTCGCGGGTAACGCGCGCACGGACGGAGCCGGGACGGGTCCGCCGCCCTCATCCCGGCTCCGGAACCGTGCGGGTCACACGAGGAACGAAGCGTGCTCTTCCACCCACTGGCGGAACGTGCGGCCCGGCTTGCCGGTGATCCGCTCCGCCGTGGCACTGGTGTCCGCGACGACGCCGACCGCGGCCTCCCACTGGTTGAGCAGCGAGGTCAGGACGGGCGGCGGCACGAAGTTGCTCATCTGCGCCTCGCCCTCCTCCCGCGTCAGCCCGTTGATCACGAGCTTGCGGCCGAGCACCTCGCCGACGATCTCCAGCTCCTGGCGGAACGTCAGCGACTCGGGACCGGTGAGGTCGACGATCTCGTCCCGCAGCTTCTTCTCCGTCAACGCGACCACGGCCACGTCGGCGATGTCGTCCTCGTGCACCGGGGCCACCTGCGCCTCGGGGAAGACCTGGTCGATCGTGTCGCCCTGCTGCAGCGAGTAGCTCCAGCCGAACGCGTTGCTCATGAAAGCGCCGGGCCGCAGGATCGTGTAGTTCAGCCCGGAGCCGGCCACCGCCTCCTCGACGAGCAGGTGGTGGTGTGCCAGCGGGTCCTGGTCCGCGCCCGGCAGGCCGACGGTGTTCGACGACAGCAGCACGACGTGCTCGACACCGGCCTTCTCGGCCTCGTCGAGGAACTTCACGATGCCGTCCGGCTCGGCGTAGAGCAGCACCTTGGAGACGCCGGCGAGGGCCGAGACGAACGTCTCCGGGTCGTTGAGGTCGAGCGCGACGGTCTCCACACCTTCTGGGACGTCGAGTTCCGCGGGATTTCGGCCGGACGCGCGGAGGCTGTGACCCGCCGCGTAAAGCCGCTGAAGCACGCGACGGCCCACGTTGCCGCGCGCCCCGGTGACGAGGATGGTCATGTGGATCTCCCGAACTGGGGTGGTTCGCCTGGATGGCCGATCACGCTCAGCGTTCACCCGGTCACTCGAACGGCACTAGATCGGGCTTCAGGCCAGGGCTCCTAACCTGCGGAAACACTGTCCACACATGCGAGGAGCGCACGGTGGTTTCCTTTCCCGTTCCCGGATCCAGCTATCGCGGTCCGGCGCCGGAGTTCGCCGGGTTCCGCGCGTCGAGTCCCGTCGTGCGCCTGCCCGCGAACGGCGGCGGTCACTGCTGGATCGCCACGACTCAGGACTCGGTCCGCGTCGTGCTCGACGACGTGCGGTTCTCCCGTGCGGCGTCTTATGAACCAGCGGCGCCGACCTTTCCCGGACTGTTCCAGGCGCCGCCCGGAATGATCATCTCGCTCGACCCGCCCGCGCACACCCGGCTGCGCGACCTCGCCTCGCAGGCGTTCTCGGTCGACCGCATCGAGTCCATGCGACCGAGAATCCAGCAGCTCGTGACAGAGTTGCTGGACCGAGCGGACTCCGAAGCCCTCGACGGGCCGGTCGACCTGCTCGGCAAGTTCACGTTCCCCCTGGCCATCATCGTGATCAGCGACCTGTTGGGTGTGCCCGCCGGCGACCGCGACACGTTCGCACGGTTGATCCGCGAGTTCGCCGCCGTCGACGCGCCGGAACTGGCGGCCGCGGCGGGCGAACAGCTCGGCGAGTTCATGGCCGGGCTGGTGTTCGGGAAGATGGCCGCGCCCGGTGACGACGTGCTGTCGGCGCTGACCGAGGCGCGGATCGGTGACGACAAGCTGGAGGTCGGCGAACTCATCGGCCTCGGATACACGTTGCTGGGTGCCGGCGGCGACTCCACGGCCTGCCACCTGGCCAGCTCGGTCCTGACGCTGCTGGGGCACCACCGCGACGTCTGGCTGCGGCTGGGGGAGCGGCCGGAGGAGGTGCCGGCGGCGGTCGAGGAGCTGCTGCGGTGGATCACGTTGTCCACCAACGACACGACCGGTCTGCCGCGGATCGCGACGGAGGACGTGACGCTGTTCGGGGTCACGATCCCCAAGGGTGACGCGGTGTTCGTGTCGACCAACTCGGCGAACCGGGACGAGACGCTGTTCACCGACCCCGACACCCTTGACTTCACGCGGACCGACAACGCGCACCTCGCGTTCGGGTACGGAATCCACCGGTGCCTCGGTGCCCCTCTCGCACGGATCGAGCTGACCGCGGCGTTCGAGGAACTGACCCGGCGCTTCCCGGCCGCACGGCTCGCCGTCGCCGAAGAAGACCTGGAATGGCAGCAGGCCGACATGAACCATCGGCTCGTCGCGTTGCCGGTCGACCTGCACGGCAAGGGTTTCTGACACAGCAGAAGGCCCCCGGAGCAACCGGGGGCCTTCTGCTGTGCGGACTACTTCTTGCGGGGCACGGCGAGTGCGGCCAGCGCGCCGCAGAACGTGAAGACGGCGGCGCCGAACAACGCGAGCCCGTAGCCGGAACCGAGCGAGTGCCGCAGCGGTTCGCCCTGAGCCAGCAACGAGTCCGCGCGGGCCGACGACATCGTCGCGAGAACGACCAGGCCGATCGCGCTGCCCATCTGGCGGATCGTGTTGAGCAGACCGGACGCGAGGCCCGCCTGCTCGCGCGGCACACCGGACGTGGCGGCATTGGTGGTCGCGTTGAGCACCGCGCCCATTCCCAGGCCCAGCAACGTGGTCGGGACGAGGATCGAGCCCAGGTACGTCGAGCTCTCGTCCGCTGTGGACACCCACAGGAGGCCGACCGTCGCCGTGAGCAGTCCGCCGATCAAGACCGGCCGCGGACCGATCTTCGGGACGATCCTCGCCACGCCGAACCCGCCCAGCGCGATGCCGATCGACAACGGCAGGTAGCCGACGCCGGTGGCGAGCGCGCTGAAGCCCATCACCTGCTGCAGCACCAGCGTGAGGAAGTAGAAGGTGCTGAACAGGGCAGCGATCGCGAAGAACGCCACGATGTTCGTCGCCGTCACCGCGCGGTTGCGGAAGATGCCGAGCGGCATCAGCGGGTGGTCGGACACCGTCTGCTGGCGCAGGAAGAGCGCGAACAGGACCACGGCCAGCGTCAGCGAACCGGCGACCTGCCAGGAACCCCAGCCCAGTTCGTGCGACTGCGCGATGCCGTAGACCAGCGCCATCAGGCCGATCGTCACGGTGAACGCGCCGGGGACGTCGAGGGCCTTGCGACCGCCGTTACTCGGGGTCTCCGGCACGGCGCCGCGGATCATGGCCACCAGCGCGATGCCGAGCGGCACGTTGATCAGCAGCACCCAGCGCCAGCCGAGGGACTCGGTGACGATGCCGCCGAGCAGCACGCCGGCCGCCCCGCCCGTGCCGGACACCGCACTCCACCAACCGAAAGCCTTCGCGCGGGCGGTCGGATCGCGGAACGTGGTGCCGAGCACCGTCAGCGACGCCGGTGCCATCACGGCCGCGCCCAGGCCCTGGAACCCGCGGGCCGCGATCAGGGCGCCGGGCGAGGTCGCCATGCCACCGACCGCGCTCGCGACCGTGAACAGGGCCGCACCGAAGAGGAACACCCGGCGCTGCCCGAAGAGGTCGGCGAGCCGGCCGCCCAGCAGCAGGAAGCCGCACACCGCGATCGTGTACGCGCTGTTGACCCACTGCAGGTCGTGCCGCTCGAACTTCAGCTCCTCGAAGATCGAGGGCAGAGCGACGTTCATGACCGACGCGTCCAGCACGTTCATGAACTGGGCCAGACAGCAGACAGCCAGTACGAGGCGGAGCTGATTCTTGGGTGAGCTGCCCAGGGTGCTGAGCGTGGCCGTCACGGCCGCACCAGGCGGAAGAACGTCCGCAGCTCCTCGACGAGGACAGCGGGGTTCTCCAGCGCGGGGAAGTGGCCGCCGGACGGCATTTCCCTCCAGTAGCGCAGATCGGTGAACCGGTGCTCTGCCCACGCCTTGGGCATCCGCGCGTCGGCGGGGAACACCGAGAACCCCGTCGGCACGTCCACCTGGGTCAGCGGCGACTTGTTGTAGCTCTCCCAGTACAACCGGCCCGACGACGCGGCCGTGGCGGTGAACCAGCACACCGAGACCATGTCGAGGATCCGGTCACGCGAGATGATCTTCTCGGCGTCGCCGTCGTGGTCGCTCCACGACCAGTACTTCTCGCCGGCCCAGCCCAGCTGGCCGACGGGGGAGTCGGTCAGCCCGTACGCCAGCGACTGCGGCTTGGTGTTCATCACCGCCGCGTACGCGGACTCCTTCGCGGCGAACTCCTTGAGCGCGCCGAGACCCTTGTAGTCCTCCTGCGTCAGCTGGACTTCGGCCTCGGGGGCGGAGGCGAACGGCATGACGAGGTGGATCGCCTCGACGTGGTCCGGCGCGATGTGGCCGAGGATGCCCGTGATGAACGAGCCCCAGTCGTTGCCGTGCGCGTAGAACCTGTCGTAGCCGGCGCGGCCCATCAGCGTGACGAACGACTGGGCGATGCGTTCCAGCGTCCAGCCGGTTCCGGTCGGCTTGTCGCTGAAACCGTAGCCGGGCAACGAGGGCGCGACGACGTGGAACGCGTCGGCCGGGTCCGGCGGGTTGGTCAGCGGCTCGATGACGTCGAGGAACTCCGCGACCGAACCGGGCCAGCCGTGCGTGAGCAGCAACGGCTTCGCGTTGGGGTGCGGCGACCTCGCGTGCAGGAAGTGGATGCCGACACCGTCGATCTCGGTTTTGAACTGGGGGATGGCGTTCAACCGGGCTTCGGTGGCGCGCCAGTCGTACACGTTCGCCCAGTACTCGGCCAGGTCCTTGGCATAGGCCAGGGGCATGCCCTGCGACCAGTCGTCCACGGTCTCCGCGTCCGGCCACCTGGTCGCTGCCAGCCGCCGGGTGAGGTCCGCCAGTTCGGAGTCGGGAACCTCGACCCGGAACGGCACGAGTGCAGTGTCCATGGCGCGAAGGTAGGTACGGGGGCTCAAATCCCGGTCGACATCCAGGTTTCGAGCCGCCTTCGAGGTGCGCGTAGCACTGTTCGGCGCGAGGCCAGGCCGAAGTAATCCCGGAGGTGTTCTGCGTGCTGCCCCTTGAACTGGACGAGGAGTTCCCGTTCACCGGCTCCTCCTATCGCGGCCCGGACCCGAAGTACGACCGGTTGCGGGCCGAGTGCCCGGTGGCGAAGGTGCCCACCAACTCCGGCACGCCGACCTGGGTGATCACCAAGTACGAGGACGTCCGCGCCGGGCTCGCCGACTCCAGGCTGAGCCGCGCGTTGACGTGCGTCGAGGGTGCTCCCCAGGTCGGCGGCGCCATGACCACCACGCCCGAGATGATCATCTCGCTGGACGGCTCCGAGCACTCGCGGCTGCGCAAGCTGGTCATGGGCGCGTTCACGGTCCGCAAGGTCGAGGCGATGCGCGCGGGCGTGCAGAAGGTGGCCGACGAGCTGCTGGACGCCATCGAGCTCAAGGGCGCGCCGGTCAACCTCGTTGAAGCGCTTTGTGTTCCGCTGCCGCTCACGATCATCGGCGACCTGCTCGGCGTGCCGACCGACGACCTGAAGATCTTCGAGACGGACGCGCGGGCGTTCGCGACGTTCGACGAGAACGACCCCGAGGCGCCGATGCGGGCGTTCGGGCGGCTCGCCGGATACGTCATGGGCCTGATCGCGCAGAAGCGCGAGAAGCCCGGCCAGGACATGCTGTCCGACCTGATCTCCGCGCGGGACAACGACGACAAGCTGAGCGAGCAGGAGCTGGTGACGTTCGCGTTCACCCTCATCGGCGCCGGCTTCGACACCGCCGCGAACCAGATCTCCAACTCGGTGCTCGCGTTGCTGCACGACCACCCGGACACGTGGCGGCGGCTCGTCGCCGACCCGTCGCTGATCCCCGCGGCCGTCGAGGAACTCCTGCGGCACGTCAACCTCTTCGCCACCGACACCACGGGGTTCCACCGCATCGCGGCGGAGGACCTGGAGCTCGGCGGGCAGAAGATCGCCAAGGGCGACGCGGTGTTCTTCGTGCTGTCGTCGGCGAACCGCGACGAGGACGTCTTCGAGAACCCTCAGCAGCTCGACATCGACCGCGCCTCGAACCCGCACATCGCGTTCGGGCACGGCGTGCACTACTGCCTCGGCAAGCAGCTGGGGCGCATGGAGATGGCGATCGCCATCGAAGGTCTGACCCGCCGTTTCCCGGACCTCCGGCTCGCGGTGCCCTACGAGGATCTGTTGTGGCACCAGGGCGAAATCAACCACTCACTCGTAAGCCTCCCCGTCACCTGGGGATAGACAGAAGGAGAGCCATGAGCATCCCCGAGAAGCAGTGGGAGGTCAGGCTCGCCAAGCACGTCGAGGACGACCTGACCCTCGAGCACTTCGACGTCGTCGAGGTGGCCGTCCCCGAGACCGGTGACGGTGAGGTGCTGGTGCGCGTCGACTACGTGTCGGTGGCCGCCGCCTTCAAGGAGTTCATGAGGTCCGACTGCCAGATCCCCGGTGTGCCGCCGTGGAAGGTCGGCGAGCCGGCCGGTGCCGGTGGTGTGGGCACCGTGGTCAGGTCGAACAGCCCCGACCTGGAAGTCGGGGACCTGGTGCAGTCGTTCGGGCCGTGGCAGGAGTACTGGTCCGGGCCGGCGCAGCAGTTCATCAAGCAGAACCCGCACTACGTGCCTTCGCCGGTCTACTTCCTGTCGCAGGGGCCGACGGCCTACTACGGCATGGCGACCATCGCGCAGGCGGGCGAGGGTGACGTCGTGTTCGTCACCGGTGCCGCCGGTGGCGTCGGGTCGCTCGCCGGGCAGATCGCGAAGGCCCGTGGCGCCAAGGTGATCGGCTCGGCCGGCAGCCAGGAGAAGGTCGACTGGCTGGTGAACGAGCTCGGGTTCGACGCCGCGTTCAACTACAAGGACGGCCCCGTGGCCGACCGGCTGCGCGAGCTCGCTCCCGACGGCATCAGCGTGTTCTTCGACAACGTGGGCGGCGAGCAGTTCGAGGCCGCGATCCAGGCGGCCCGCCCGCACGCCCGCTTCGCGTTGTGCGGTGCGCTCGCCAACCAGAACGACGGCACGGCCGAGCACCCGCGGATCGACCTGATGACGGCGATCACGAAGCACCTGGAGATCCGCCCGTTCGCCTGCTACCACCTGCCGGAGCAGATCCAGGACTGGGTCGTCCACTTCGGACAGTGGTTGCAGGAGGGAAAGTTCGTCTTCCCGCACACCATCGTCGACGAGGGTGGGGTCAGGACCGCGCCGCAGGCGTTGCTGTCGCTGTTGGCGGGCAAGTACACCGGCAACGTGACGGTCAAGTGCTCCTGACGCGCGTGTCGTAGAAGGGGGCGCCTTTCTGGCGCCCCCTTCGAGGTCATCCGAGCCTTTGCGCCGTGATCCGGATCGCGGCCTCGCGTGCTGTCGTGCCGTTCGCGAGGCGCACCACCGCGTTGCCGTTGCTGACGAACTCGTCGCCGCGCAGCACGGCGTCCTGCGCGATCTCGATCGTTCCCGGTGCCTCGGTCAGTTCCTCCTGGATCCGGTAGCTGAACGTGTCGGGCCCCGTCTGGGTCCACGTCCCGGCTCCCTTGCCGCCCACGACCAGCGCCGCTGTGCCGTCGCGCGCGAACTCGAACTCGCTCTCCGTGTCGCCGCCGGGCCTGCCGACCCGTGCGCGCCACCTGCCCACCGCAAGAATTCCCATGCTCCCCAGGGTTTCCGTCCCAGCTAGACCTGGACTCAAGGCTCAACCAGCAGGGTTGAGGGTGACTGCCCTACCGAGTGGAAAGAAGCTGGAGGCGTCATGTCGGACGCACCATTTGCCGGACAGCAGGTCGTCGTGACGGGTGGGGGAACCGGCATCGGCCGCGCGGCGGCGCTGGCGTTCGCCGACCTCGGCGCCGCGAACGTGATCATCACCGGCCGCCGGGAGAACCGGCTCACCGAGGTCGTCGCACTGCACCCCGCGATCACCGCCGTCGTCGCCGACGTGACGACGGACGAAGGCGCGCAGAAGGTCGTCGACGCCGTGAAACTGGGCGGCGGCAAGGTGGACGTGCTGGTGCACAACGCCGGCATCTTCCGTTTCACACCGGTCGCCGGTTTCGACCTCGCGACCGCGCGCGACGTGCTGGAGACCAACCTGGTCGGCCCGCTGGTGCTGACCGCCAAGCTGCTGCCGCAGCTGACTTCGCCGGGCGGCAGCATCGTGTTCGTCTCCAGCAACGCCGGGCACATCGCGGTGCCGGGCGGTGGCGTGTACGGCGCCAGCAAGGCGGCCGTGGACAGCCTCGTGCGCAGCTGGGCCCTCGAACTGGCCCCGCAGGGCATCCGCGTCAACGCGGTCGCCCCTGCCGCGGTGCGCACGGAGGTCTACTCGGCCAACGGTTTGAGCCCCGAGGAGGTCGAGGGCTACTTCGGCTTCCAGGCCTCGCAGACGCCGCTGGGGCGCACCGGTGAGGTCGACGACGTCGTTCCGTGGATCACCCGCTTCGCCGAGCCCGCGAGCTCGTGGGTCACCGGTCAAGTCATCACGCTCGATGGCGGCGCTGACCTGGCGTGAGCCAACTTCTCGACTAGGAGGAAGACCCAGATGACCAGCAGCGCCACCGAGCCAGGTGTGGACACGTTCCCGTACAAGCGCACATGCCCGTTCACGCCGCCCGCGCAGTACACCGAGATGGCCGAGGAGGACGTCGTCGAGGTGACGCTGACCGGTTCCGGTCTGCGGATCTGGACGATCAGCGGCTACCACACGATCAAGCAGCTCCTGACGGACCCGCGGATCAGCGCGTCGCGCAAGCACGACAACTTCCCGTTCTACTTCATCGCGCCGCCGGAGTTCCGCACCGAGACGTCGTTCATCGGCTACGACAACCCGGAGCACACCAAGACCCGGCGCAAGGCGGCCGTGACGTTCACCAACCGCCAGGTGAAGCGTCTGCGCCCGCGCATCCAGGAGATCGTCGACGAGTACATCGACAAGATCCTCACGATGACGCCGCCGATCGACTTCCACCGCGAGTTCTCCCTCGCCGTGCCGATGACGGTCATCTGCGAGCTGCTCGGCATCCCGCAGGACGAGCACGACTTCTTCATCGAGCACGGCACGTGTCTCCTGGGTGGACACTCGACGCCCGAGCAGCGCCAGGCCGCGATCGTCGAGGTGAACGCCTACGTCGACAAGCTGATCACGTTGAAGGAGAAGGAGCCCGGCGAGGACCTCCTCAGCCGCGCGATGGCCGAGTACGCCGCCTCCGGCGAGGAGTACACGCGCCGCGACCTGTTCAACATGATCCGCCTGCTGATGAACGGCGGCCACGAGACCACGGCCTCGATGCTGTCGCTCGGCACCGCCGCGCTGCTGGAGAACCCCGACCAGCTCAAGCTGCTGCTGGACGACCCGGAGGGCATGATCGAGCCCGCCGTCGAGGAGCTCGTGCGCCTCGCGACCATCGGTGACACCGCCATCCCGCGCGTCGCGCTGGAGGACATCGAGATCGGCGGCAAGACCATCAAGGCCGGCGACGGCATCCTGTGCCTGGGCCTCAACGGCAACCGCGACCCGGAGATCTTCCCGGAGCCGGAGAAGCTGATCCTGGAGCGCGGCACCCGCAAGCACCTCGGGTTCGGGCACGGCCTGCACCACTGCATCGGTGCCGACCTGGCGCGCCTGGAGATGCAGCTCGTGTGGTCGACGCTGTTCCAGCGGATCCCGTCGCTGCGGCTCGCGAAGCCGTTCCTGGAGATCCCGCGCAAGGAGGGCGCCGTGATCTACGGCCTCTGGGAGCTGCCGGTCACCTGGGACATCCCCGCGGAGGACTGAGACGCGAAAGGGGCCCCGCACTTCGGTGCGGGGCCCCTTTGCGTTCGTGCGTCAGTCTTTCGGGATGTCCGGGCGCTTGACGTGACCCGGGACGGTGACGCGGGCCTGCGCCGGCAGCACGCCGTCGACGAGGTAGTCGTCGACCAGGGCGTCGAGGACCTCGTTGCCCGCCAGCGCGTACACCTCGTGGTCACCGGAGTCTTCGATGACGACGAGCGGGTGGTCCAGCAGTTCGGCCAGCACGACGCCGCCCTCGTAGCGGTCCATCGGGTCGCCGTCCGCCTGCACCACGAGACCCTTGGGGTAGCCCGGCTGCGCGAGCTTCGTCGGCGGCTCCAGGCTCTCGAACGTCCGGAACGCGCCGACCCACGGCTGGGCCCGCAGCACGCCGTAGCCGTAGGGGTGCTGGGCGCGGTGCTTGCGGACGTCGGCGTAGTAGACCTCCAGGTCCTGCGGCCAGTAGGTCTCCAGCGTGATGGCCTCCAGCACGCCGACGCGCAGGTCGCCCTCCTGGTCCTGCGGCCGCCACGTGGCCTGCCCGACGATCAGCGTCCGCGCCTTCTCGTAGTTGGCGTCCTGCAACGTGGTGCGGAGGTCGCCGATGAGGTAGCCCAGCGAGTCCCACTGAGCCCGGTCCGTCGACCGCGTGCCGACCGCGCCGTCGAGCAGCGTGCGGAGCTGGACCTGGTCGCCGTCGTCGAGCTTCTCGACGACGGCCTCGATCTCGGCGATGACCTGCTCGGGGGTCGTGCCGAGGTGGAAGTGCCCGTCGCGTTCCGCGGTCCACTCCGCCCACAGCGCGACGTTGCGGTAGACCGCCTCCGCCTGCGTGACGAACTGCTCACGCCAAGTCCACTGTGGATTGATGCACGAGTCGAGGACCGTGCGGTCGAGGTTCTCCGGGAACATCGTGCCGTAGACGGCGCCGACGTACGTGCCGTACGCGTACCCGACGAACGAGATCTTCTCCTCACCCAGCACGACCCGGATCAGGTCCATGTCACGGGCGGTGTTGCGCGTTGTGATGTGCGGGCGCAGCTCACCGCCGCCCTTCTGGCAGCCGAGCTCGCGCAGCCGCATGTCCTCGGCCAGCTGCTCGAACAACGAGTCCGGCGGCCGGGAGTCGAAGGGCGCCTTGGGAATCGTCACCTCGCTGTACAGCTTGGTGGACTCGCCGTAGCCACGCGGGTCGAACCCGATGAGGTCGTAGGCGGTCCGCACCCGCCTGCCGAGGCGCTTGATCAGCCCGAGGCCGTCGCCGCCGTCGCCGCCGGGCCCGCCGTTGACGGCCAGCAGGACGCCGCGGCGCTGGGCCGGGTTCGTGGCCTTGAGACGGGCGAGCGCGATGGTGAGCTTGGGACCGTCCGGGTCGGAATAGTCGCGTGGCACGACGACCGTCGCGCGTTCAAGGCCGTCCTCGAACGGCGGTGACCAGTTCACCTGCTGGTCGTAGAACTCCTTGAGGGGCACGGTGGAACCTCCGCGTGTGGGTGTACGCCGACACCGCAGAGTCGCAAGACCTGCTCGAATGCCAGCGGAGCAGCGCGGGCAAGACGCTCAAGGTGGTCTCCACCACGTGCAAAGCGCTGCCGTTCAAGGTGAACCACGTCCGGCGAGCCGCAGATCCGTGGGAGAACTGCCATGCCAAAGATCACTTACGTAGCGCACGACGGGGTTGAGACCGTTGTCGACGTTGCCCAGGACGACACCGTGATGCGCGGCGCGGTTCTCAACGGCATCAAGGGAATCGTCGCCCAGTGCGGCGGTGGAGCCTCCTGCGGCACGTGCCACGTGTACGTCGACCCGGAGAACACCAAGCCGCTGTCGCAGATGCACCAGGTCGAGGACGAGCTCCTGTACTTCACGGCCTGTGAGCGCAAGGAGAACAGCCGGCTGAGCTGCCAGATCCCCGTGACCGAGGAGCAGGACGGGCTCGTCGTGCACATGCCTGAGAAGCAACTCTGAGGGAGAGAAGAAGCATGAGCCAGCGACGGGTCGCCCTGGTCACGGGCGCCACCAGTGGAATCGGTCTCGAGGTCGCGCGCAGCCTCGGCAGGGAGGGGCACGCGGTCTTCGTCGTGGCCCGCAACGCCGAGAACGTCCAGACCACGGTGAAGCAGCTCCGTGAAGAGGGCATCGAGGCGGACGGTGCGGCGTCCGACGTGACGTCCACAGAGGACATCAAGAACGCGGTCCAGAAGGCCGTCGACGTCTTCGGGCCCATCGAGATCCTCGTCAACAACGCCGGGCGCGGCGGCGGTGGCATCACCGCCGAGCTGGACGAGGACCTCTGGCTGGACGTGATCAACACCAACCTCAACGGCGTCTTCCGCTTCACCAAAGAGGTGCTGTCCACCGGCAGGATGGTCGAGCAGACCTGGGGCCGGATCATCAACATCGCCTCCACCGGCGGCAAACAGGGCGTCGTGTTCGCCGCGCCCTACTCGGCGTCCAAGCACGGCGTCGTCGGCTTCACCAAGGCCGTCGGCATCGAGCTCGCGAAGTCCGGAATCACCGTCAACGCGGTGTGCCCCGGCTACGTCGAGACGCCGATGGCCGGCCGGGTGCGCCAGGGGTACGCGAACCACTGGGGTGTCACCGAGGACGAGGTCCTCGAGAAGTTCAACGCCAAGATCCCGCTGGGTCGGTACAGCACGCCGGAAGAGGTCGCCGGTCTCGTGACGTACCTGACGACGGACACCGCGTCCTCGATCACCGCACAGGCGCTCAACGTCTGCGGCGGGCTGGGCAACTACTGACATGCGCGGCGAGTCGGTAGTCGTCGTCGGGGCCGGGCAGGCGGGCTGCCAGGTCGCGGTGTCCCTGCGCGAGCAGGGACACCGCGGCCCCATCACGCTCATCGGGGACGAGCAGGCGGCGCCGTACCAGCGGCCGCCGCTCACCAAGGCCTACCTGGCGGGGGAGACCGACCTCGCCGGGCTGGTGCTCAGGCAGGACTCGTACTACGAGGACCACGGCATCAAGCTCGTGCGCGGCGAGCGGGTGATCGGGGTCGACCGCCAGGCGCGGGTCGCGGTGCTGGGTTGTGCCCGGACGATCAGTTACGACCATCTGGTGTTCGCGACGGGAGCGCGGCCCCGGCCGTTGCCCATCCCCGGCGCCGAGCACGTGCTGAACCTGCGCACGGTCGCGGACGCGGACGCCATCCGGCAGCGGCTCGACGGCCAGATCGGGCTCGACGTCGTCGTCATCGGCGGCGGGTTCATCGGCCTCGAGTTCGCCGCCGTGGTGCGGAAACTGCGCCACGAGGTGACCGTCGTCGAGGCGCAGCCGCAGGTGATGCAACGGGCGGTGTCCGCGGAGACGGCCCAGCACCTCGTCAACCGCCACCGCAGCGAAGGCGTCCAGATCCTCACCGGAACGGGCGTCGCCGCGGTCAGGGAAGGCCTGGTGGAACTGGCGGACGGCACGGTGCTCGTCGCGGATCTCGTGGTCGCGGGCATCGGCGTCATCCCGAACACCGAGGTCGCCCAGCGCGCCGGGCTCACGGTCGACAACGGCATCGTCGTCGACGCTCACCTCGGCACGGTCGACCCGCGCGTCTACGCGGTCGGCGACTGCGCGCGGTTCGCCAGCACGCACGCCGGCGGCCTGATCCGCCTGGAGTCGGTGCAGAACGCCACGGACCAGGGCACCACGGTCGCGGCGGCCATCATGGGCAGCGCGGAGCCCTACACCGCCCTGCCGTGGTTCTGGAGCGACCAGTACGACGTGAAGCTGCAGACCGCAGGCCTCACCAACGGCCACGACCGCACGGTCACCGTCGGCGACCCGGCCGAGGGCCGGTTCTCGGTGTTCTGCTTCAAAAATGACAGGTTGATTGGAATCGAGGCGTACAACCGGCCGATCGACTTCCTGATGGGGCGCCGGATCCTGGAGGGCGGCAACTCGCTCACCCCGGAGATCGTCGCCCAGCCGGGCTTCGACCTGCGCGCCAGCCAGCAGAAGGCGGCCTGACCGATGCCGTCCGCGACGCAGGGAGCCGGGCTACAACCAGCCGGCTTCCTCGGCGATGCGGATGGCGTCCACCCGGTTGCGCCCGTTGAGCTTGGTCATGATCGTCGTCATGTAGTTGCGGACGGTACCGACCGAAAGCGACAGCGCGACAGCGATGTCAGGTGCGTCGGCGCCGTTCGCCGCCAGCCGGAGGACCTCCAGCTCGCGGTCGGTCAGCGGGCACTCGCCGCGGTCCCACGCGGCCAGGGCGAGCTGGCTGTCCACGACGCGTTCCCCGGCGGCGACGCGTCGGATCGCGTCGGCGAGCTCCGTCGGCGGCGCGTCCTTGAGCAGGAACCCGTCCACGCGGGCCGCCAACGCCCTGCGCAACGTCCCCGGACGGCCCAGCGACGTCAGCATCAACGTCCTGACCTGCGGCATCGTCTCGCGGATCGTCGTCGCGGCGCTCAGCCCGTCGAGGATCGGCAGGTCGATGTCGATCACACAGACGTCGGGGGCGTGCTGGCGCGCGGCCGGCACGATCTTGTCGCCCGAGCTCACCTCGGCCACGACCTCGATGTCCGGTTCGAGGTTGAGCAGCGCGATGAGAGCACCGCGCACCATGTGCATGTCCTCCGCGAGCAGAACCCTGATCATCGCGCCCCTCCGCGCGCCACCATATCTCCCAACGTTCATGTCGCGCTCCACGCCACATCAAGGCGGCCCGGCAAGGGTGAACCGAGCTGCCTCGCGAAGGGATGCGTCATGGAACGCAGCGTCAACGTGACAGTCGTGTACTACTCCTCGACGGGAACGATTCACCGGATCGCCACGGAGATCTCCGAGACGGCCGAGAAGCACGGTGCCGAGGTGCGGCTGGTACGGGCTGCGGAGCTGGCGCCCGAGGCGGCGTGGCGGTCCAGGCCTGCCTGGGCGGCGCACCTGGAGGAGACCGCGGACGTCCCCATCGCCTCGGTCGACGACGTGCTGTGGGCCGACGCCGTCGTCTTCGGCACGCCGACCCGCTTCGGCAACGTGTCCGCGCAGCTCAAGCAGTTCATCGACACGCTGGGGCCCGCCTGGTTCAGCGGCCTGCTCGCCGACAAGGTCTACAGCGCCTTCACCTCCGGCGGCAGCCTGCACGGGGGCATGGAGACCACGCTCGTGTCGATCTACAACATGGTCTGCCACTTCGGCGGGATCATCGTGCCGCCGGGAGGAGACCTGAATCCCTACGGCACCTCTCACGTCCTGGGCGCCGGCAACATGCCGGTCGACGAGATCGCGTTGCAGGCGGCCCAGATCCAGGCGGAACGCGTCGTGCGCGTGGCACGCGCGCTGAAGGAGGTCTGACCGCGGTGCGAGTGAAGGATGTTTTCGTCAACGGCAGCGGCGTGCGCCTGCCCTCGACGCTGAACGTCGCGGACGCGATCGCGTCGGGGGAGTGCGAGCCGAAGCTCGTCGCGCGGACGGACGTCGAGTCCGTGTCCGTGTCCCCGCACGAGTCGGCGGCCGAGATGGCGGTCGAGGCGGCACGGGTCGCGTTGGCACGGGCGGGATCCGCGCCCGACGACGTCGACCTGATCCTGCACGCCACCACCTACCACCAGGGCCAGGACCTGTGGCCCGTCGGTTCCTACATCCAGCGCGAGACGGTGCGGAACTCCTGCCTGGCGCTGGAGATCCGGCAGATGTCCAACGGCGGCCTGGCCGCGATGGACCTCGCGGTGTCCTACCTGATCGCCCGTCCCGGCAGGGACGCCCTCCTCACGTCCTCGGACCGCTTCTGCCTGCCCGGGATCGACCGCTGGAGGACCGACCCCGGAACGCCCTACGGCGACGGCGCGTCGGCTCTCGTGCTGTCCACCCGCGGCGGTTACGCGAAGCTGCTTTCATTGGCGATCAACGCTGATTCCGACCTGGAGCCACTGCACCGCGGCGACGTGCCGTTCGGCCTCGCGCCGTTCTCGCACCGCATCCCGGTGGATTTCGAGGAGGCCAAGCACACGTTCAGCCGCGAGTTCGGGCTCTCCTACGGCATCAACAAGGCCAACGCGGGCCAGGCGCTCGCGGTGGAGCAGGCGCTGTCCGACGCCGACATGAAGATCGGCGACGCGGACTGGATCATCCTGCCGCACTTCGGCCGCCGCCGGCTGGACGTGAACTACCTGCGCCCGTACGACATCGACCCGGAGCGTACGACGTGGTCGTGGAGCCGCACGGTCGGGCACCTCGGCGCCGGCGACCAGTTCGCGAGCTTCGACCACCTCGTGCAGACGGGCAAGGCGAAGTCCGGCCAGCGGATCGTGATGTACGGCGTCGGCGCCGGTTACAGCTGGGGCTGCGCGGTCATCGAGATGCTGTGAGCGGGATTTCGGCGCGCAGCCGGTAGGTTCGCTCGGGCGTGAGCCCGGCGTGCAGGCCGCCGCCGAGCGCGCGGACACGGGTGGTGAGGTTGCCGATCCCGCTGCCGTCGCCGGAACTTCTTCCGGTGGCGGGGATTCCGTCGTTGGTGATGTCCAGTGCGACGAGGTCCGGCGACGACGTCAGCACCCAGTACCACGGCGAAGAAGACGAGCCATCGCACCCGGCCGGGCAGCACCAGCACGGAGCTGCCCGCGAGGAAGCCGGGCATGTTGGTCCACTCGTCAGGGAAGAACAGGAGCGGTACGTACACAAGCACGGCCATCGCGCCCAGTGCCAGGTAGGCCCTGCCGGAACGCAGATACGGGGCGCTTCCTGGGAAATCTCGTCAGTTCAACGGCAGTGGGATCTCGGCGCGCAGCCGGTAGGTGTGCTCGGGGGTGAGCCCGGCGTGCAGGTCGCCGCCGAGCGCCCGGACGCGGGTGGTGAGGTTGCCGATGCCGCTGCCGTCAGAAGACTTCCGCTCGATCGTGGGGATCCCGTCGTTGACGATGTCCATCGTGACCAGGTACCGGGAGCTGGAGAGCACGATCTCGCAGTGCTCCGCCTTGCTGTGCCGCAGGAGGTTCGTGACGCCTTCGCGCAGCACCGTCGCGAGCGTCACCTTCACCTCGGTGGGCAGTTGGTCGCACGCGTCGATCTGCACTGTCACGTCGATGTCGGCCGCGGACAGCAGCGCCTGCGCCGACTGGGTCTCCTCGTCGAACGACAGCTCCCGGTAGCTCAGCGCTACCGAGCGCACGTCCGCGAGCGCCTGCCGGGAGATCTCCAGGACCTCGGTGAGCTCCTGGCGGGCGCGATCGGGGTCGGCTGTCGCCAGCCGGTGGGTCAGCTCGCTCTTCAACGTGATCGCGGACAGGCTGTAGCCGAGCAGGTCGTGCAGGTCGCGCGCGAACCGCAGCCGTTCCTGGGCCACCGCCGCCGTCGCGAGCTCCTCCCGCGCCTCGTGCAGCTCGGACACCATTGACCTCAGCCGCGTCAACGCGTACAGCACGAGCCCGTGGTTCATCGCGGCCATGACGCCGTAGGCGATTTCGACCGCGTTGAACCCGTTCACCCCGAAGATCACGCCCTGCGAGGCGACGACCGCGGAGAACACCGGCCAGCCCACGCGGGGTGGCAGCATCAGCGCCGCGGATCCGGCGAGGAAGCCCGTCAGGCCGAGGTAGGGGTCGCCGTAGACCAGTTGGGGCACGTACACGAACGCGGCAAGAGCTCCGAGCACCCAACAACGCTGGGCGAGGCTCAGCCGGATCCGCGGCCTGCTCACCACGCCCAGCGCGAGCCCGACCGTGCTGAAGATGCCGATCGCGGTCAGCACGATCCCGGCCGCGCCGATCCGGGCGTACTCGTTGAGCACCAGCATCGTCGTCGTGAGGAGGTACCCGATCACCACCGAGGTGAGCAGCACCTGCGCGAACGTCGTGGCGATCGCCGGGCGTGCCGTGCCTGCTCCGGACGCGGGCTTCTTCTCCGGCGCCGAGTCGGCGGGCACCTCGGCGTGCAGCCGGTACGTGCCGCCGGGAGCGGTCTGGGCGAGCAGGGAACCACCGATCGCGGTGGTGCGGGTGGCGAGGTTGGTGAGGCCGCTACCGCGGTCGGCCGAGACCTCCGCCGGCGCGCCGTCGTTGGCGATGTCGATCGACACCAGCTCGTCGCTGCCGCGGATGGTGATCGCGCACCGGGTGGCGTTGCTGTGCCGCAGGAGGTTCGTCACGCCTTCGCGCAGCACGGTGGCGAGCACTGTCCTCGACCGGGGAGACAGCTCGGGGTGGCAGGTCTCGATCGTCGCGGCGACGCCGGCCGCCGTCAGCACTGATCGCGCCGACTCGATCTCCTCGGACAGCGACAGCTCGCGGTAGCTCGACGCGACCGCACGAACGTCCGTCAGTGCCTCGCGGGCGATGCCGAGGATCTCGGCAAGCTCGCGCATCGCACGCTCGGTGTGCGCACCGAGCAGCTTGCGGGCCAGCTCCACCTTCAACGTGATCGCCGACAGGCTGAACCCGAGTAGGTCGTGCAGGTCGCGGGCGAACCGCAGCCGTTCCTGCGACACGGCCAGCTCAGCCAGTTCGGACCGCGCGGTCTCCAGCTGGCGCACCAGCGTCGGCAGCCGGGACAGGCCGTAGACGACGAGGCCGGAGACCGTCGACCCCACCACGTAGTAGGCCTGTCCGATCAGGGGCAGCGTCGGCACGTAGAACGACTGGATGAGGCCGTTGCTCAGCACGACCGCGCCGAACGCGAGCCAGCGCACCCGGTTGGGCAGCACCAGCAACGCGCTGCCCGCGAGGAACCCCGGCATGCCCGGCCAGCCGGAGGGGAAGAATGGCATCGGCACGTAGACCAGCAGCACCATCGCGCCCAGTGCCAGATACGCCCGGCTCGACCGCAGGTCGGCACCGGGGCGCGAGAACACCCGCAGCTGCAGGTACCCGATGGTGAGCAGGCAGGCGAGTGAGGACACGATTCGCGGGAACGTCGCCGACACCTGCAGCACGTAGAAGAAGGCGTTGCCGAGGTAGTTGGCGAACACCACGCTGATGACGACGTACGCCAAACGACGGGAGACCGAGGAACGTTCCAGTCGTTGCGTCACAGCAGCAGCTCCCACGCGAAGGTCGGGACGCGGCCATGATACGGGCGCGTCCTGGGAAATCCCGCGTTTTGCGATCCTCGATCGGAGCAACATGGCGATGGCTCAACACCTCTGGACGACGACGAGTCCGGCCCCCGCCAGATAAGCGACCACATCTCCGACCAGCGACTTCTCCACCTGCAACGACTCCGCCACCTGAGCGGTTGTGCTCGCGGTGTGCAGCAACGACTTCGCGATCTCCGTGGCGGGCGCGCTGTGCAGGATCACCTGGTAGGGGAGACCGGGGCAGGCGAGCGCCTGGTCACCGTTGAGGCGCTCGATCTCGGTGCGCGGTCTCATGGTGATGATCGCGTCCTCGTCGACGGCAGGCAACGTGAACACGGCGTCCCGCGTGACGGCGACGACCGAGAGGATCGGGCCGGCGCCGTCGTTCAGGCCGAGCGAGGGCACGACACAACCACCCAGTTGGTCGAGTGTGCTCTTGAGCTTGCGCCAGATCAGGCACGGGCCGGAGCCGGTCTTCCACCGCACGAAGTTCTCGTGCAGAGCGGAGATGTTCTCCAGTGCCACCGGTCCGAGGCTCATGCGGTGCAACGCCTCGCGCACGAGCGGGCTCGTGTCCGCGATCTCGATCGCACCCCATCTGCCGTGCACGGTGAGGTGCTCGATGCCTTCGTCGACGAAGGCGTCCTCGAGCAACGACCACAGCGGCCGGCCGGCCGGGATGTGCGACTGCGTGGGCACCACGGCGCCTCCGCTCTGGCAGGTGTGCGTCACATGAACAGGGGGATCGGGTTGAGCTCTTCGTAACGCCTGGGGCGGGTCAGTCGACCCAGTTGTACCGGCACGTCGTAGAGGCGCCCTTGAGCGAACCTCGACCAGAAGTGCCGCAGGCCCGGCACCACGACCCGCACGACCGGAAGTCCGATGTCGGGCCTGGTCTGGTCGAGCACGAGAACCTCCATTCTGCGCTGCTCCAGAGTGTGCTGGAGCGCGCGGACGTCGTCGGTCAGGTCGTGGCGGAACAGGTAGCCGTGGTGGAACGCGTCCCGCGGCGGCACGGACGGGTCGGGCGCGAGCCACGGCTGCTCGGCCAGCTTCGTCGTCTCGAACCAGCGCCGCATGTCGACGTCGAACGTGCCGAGGTCCATCGGCCCGCACACCATCGGCATGCACTGGTTGAGCTCGGTGAGCGCCCGGCGTGCCGCGAGCCGCGAGTCCAGGTGCGAGCCGCAGCCGAGCATGATGTCCTCCCGTTCGCCGCTGGTCCGCCTCGAGATCGCGACCATCGTCGGCACGCCGAGGTCCGACGTGACGTCCAGCAGCCACACCTCACGGCCGAGGCCCGCGTGCACCTGGCGCAGCTCGCTGATCCATGGGTCGCGGAACGAGTCGAGGTCCATGCCGGGCATGGGCGTGCGGTTGTACCACCAGATCGCGACGGCGTCGCGTTCGACGAGTTCCAGCAGCCCCTGCAGGACGGCGTCCTCGATGCTGCTGCCGGCCGCGCAGCCGTTGGAGTTCGACACGACGCTCGGCGGGCAGGGGGCGCCGAAGTAGACCATGCCGGTGGGCAGGAACTTGTGGCGTCGCTCGGTCAGCGACCACAGCGGGGTCCAGTCCATCACCTCGTTCTCGTCGAACGGGGTGGTGACGAACTGGAACGCGGCGTGCTCGGCGTTCCACGCGTCGCGGTCCGCGAACTGGCGCGGATGGTACTGCTGCACCGCATCCGGGTGGATCGCCATGTCGCGGAGCGAAGCGAAGCTGCCGCTCACCCGCGCCTCGTCGCCGAAGAACGCGCCGCTGCGGCGTTCCACGGCCTCGCACAGCGCGCCGACCTCGGCGTCGAGCGCGGTCACGCCCTTGCCGCCGGTGTCCGCGCGCAACGCCGAGCGCAGCCCCTCGATGCCCTCGCCGCTCGCCGCGATGTTCGCGCCGGAGCGATAGGAGTTGAAGAACGCGGGACCCTCCGCCCGGCGGATCTCCCGCACGATCCCGGTGACGGGGCCGATGAGGTGGCGGTAGCGGTCGAGCACCTCCTGCGGCGGCGACGCGCGGTGCCCGCCGCCGTCGCAGGAGCGCTTCACGCGACTCGTGAGTTCGACCGGCTCGAACGCCCTGCGCGCGACAACTTCCTGGTCACCGCAGCCGCCGCACTGCGGACGGTGCCGCACCTCGTGCTGGGTGACCTTCATGCTCAGGCTGTCGTAGCTCCAGATGGAGCGCTGTATCTCGTGGCGCACACCGGCGAGCCACTTGGCCGCCTCGACCGACGCGATCTCCATCGCCATCGCGTGCAGCGACGGCAGGCCGATGAGTGGGCGAGGAGCCGGGCCCTTCTGCCCGCAGCGCGCCCGTACGTGCGCCTCTGCCGTCCGGTTCGCGGACAGGCGGGTGGCGAGGCAACGCCAGCACGGGCCGTCACCAGGGGTGAAGAACGGGCCGACGGTGACCTGGGCGCCGACCGGCTTGACCAGCAACCACGGTGTGCCGGACGCTCGATGGGCCTCGTCGATGGCACGAAGTTCTGGTTCCAGGTAGTCCGCACACGCCACGACCGTCAGGTCACCACTCCCCGAGGTGACCGTGAGTCCGTTGCGGTGCAGGGTTTCCGCGAGCGCGTCGCGATCGATGTCGCCGATCGTGACGACGGAGACGAGCGACGTCGTTGTCGCCGCCACCGCGTCCGCGGGGTCGAGCCCCGCCGCGTCCCAGTACGCGAGCGAGGCCTCTGTCGTGGCCGAACCGTCCTCCGTGCCGCGCCTGCCGATCAGTCCCGCCGCGGCGAGCCGGGTGAGCATCCGCTCGACCCTGTCCGCGGTCAGGCCGGCGGGCACGTCCCGCAGCAGCGCCGTGAGGTCCCTGGTGCCGTCGAGCAGCGGCGCCAGCGCCTCGACGTGCGAGCCCTGGATCGCGGTGACCCCTGACTCGCCGATCAGATAAACGGCCTCGCCGTGCACGATCTGCGGGCGGAGATGGCGTTTGAACCCAATTCTTTGTTCACCGGGTTCGGCCAGTTCGGGTCTCATGCCGCAAGGACCTCGTCGTAGGCGGTGCAGCCCTTGCCCGAGCCGGTGATGGTCGACCAGCCCCACGGGAACAGCCAGTCCATCGAGGCTTCACGGTCGAACTGGTAGATCTTCATGTCGTCGGAGTCGTCCATGGCGGTGGTGACGGAAGACAAGTGCTCCACGGTGACGGTGGGGTACATGTGCATCTCCGATGTTTGTGTGTCATTTGATGGTGGTAATCATGCGGACCAGCGGTAATGGATCGGTAGTTACCGGCTAATGCGCCTCCGTATGAAGTTTTCATACCCGGCACGGGCAGAACTCACCTGACATCGATGGCCTGTGCACTAACGCGTCCTCGTTGGGCCGAGCAGACTAATCCCGTGCTCGGAACCGAAGGAGGGGTCGCGATGCAGATCAAGGTCCTGGGGCCCGTCGAGGCCAAGGTGAACGGTCGCTCCGTGACGCCGACCGCGGCCAAGCCACGGCAGATCCTGGCGCTGCTCGCGCTCCACTCCGGGCAGGTGGTGTCCGTCCCCACGCTGATCGAGGAGCTGTGGGGCGACCGCCCGCCGCGCAGCGCCCGCACCACCCTGCAGACCTACATCCTGCAGCTGCGCAAGCTCATCGGTGACGCGCTGGCGACGTCCGGTGAGGGCGAGGCGAAGGAAGTGCTCGTCACCCGGTACGGCGGCTACCTGCTCGACGTGCCGCCGGAGGCCGTCGACGTGCACGAGTTCGAACGCCTCTCCCGCGTGGGCCAGCAGGCCTACGACGTGGAGGACTACGTCTCGGCCTCCCGGTTGCTGCGCCAGGCGCTGGAGATGTGGCGCGGCGCCGCGGTCGTGGACGTGCGGCCGGGCATGCCGCTCGGCATCGAGATCGTGCGCCTCGAGGAAGCACGGCTGGGCGTGCTCGAAGCACGCATCGACGCCGAGCTGCGGATGGGCAAGCACAAGGTGTTGCTCAGCGAGCTGTCGGTGCTGACGGTGCAGAACCCGATGAACGAGAACCTGTGCGCGCAGTACATGATCTCGCTGTTCCGCGCGGGCCGGCAGTGGCAGGCGCTCGACTCGTTCAAAGCCCTGCGCAACACCCTGATCGAGGAGCTCGGCGTCGAGCCGTCGTCGCGCCTGCAGACACTGCAGCACGCGATCCTGACGTCCGATCCGCGCCTCGACAGCGCCGAAACCCGTCAGTTGCAACGCCTTCTCGCCTAGTGGTGTGGCCCGGAATGTCGGCTGGGTAGTTCACGCTCAGCAGGGCGCATCGCGGCCGTCTGACCGCGAACTCGCCCGGCGACATTCCGAGCCACACCACTAGAACGAATCTCCAGCGGCCCGCGCCACACTGTGGCGCGGGCCGTTTTTGCTTGTCGTGCAACGGTTTCTTCGAGAATCTCTCCAGTGGCTTACAGGTGCGCGGTGACAACCTCAGTCGTGGGCGCGCGGAAACCGCCCGCTGGAGGAAAGGAAGCTAGCCGTGAGCGCACTGACCATCGAGGGCCTCAAAGAGATCCTCAACGAGGCCGCGGGCGACGACGACTCGTTCAAGCCGGGCCAGGACATTCTCGACCTCCCGTTCCTCGAGCTGGGCTTCGATTCCCTCGCCCTGCTGGAGACGGTCGCGCTGATCAAGCGCAAGCACGGGGTCTCCATCGCCGACGACGAGATGGCGTACATCCAGACGCCGCGTCAGCTGCTGGACAAGGTCAACGGACAGATCGCGGCCTGACGCCGGCGACTCGGATACGGAGACGGACATGACGCACACCACCACGCACACGGTCATGATCGGGGCTCCCGCCAAGGTGGTGTACGACCTGGTCGCGGACGTGACGACCTGGCCGTACATCTTCGGACCCACGGTTCAGGCCGAGGTGTTCGAACGGGACGGCTCGACGGAACGGTTGCGGTTGCACGCGTTCGCCAACGGTGACGTGCGCACGTGGACGTCCCGGCGAGAGCTCGACCCGGCGAACCTGCACATCAAGTTCGAGCAGGAGCGTTCGGCCGCCCCGGTGAAGACGATGGGTGGGGAGTGGCGGATCGTCCCGATCGCCGACTCGGCGACCCGGGTCGATCTGCTTCACCACTTCACCGCGGCGCAGCCCGAGGCGGTCGACCTCATCCTGAACGCCGTCAACAACAACAGCGACGCCGAGCTCGCCGCTCTCAAGCGGGCGGCCGAGTACGGCGACGACTACGACAAGCTGGTGCTGTCGTTCTCGGACAGCATCACGATCCACGCGAGCCGCAAGGACGTCTACGAGTTCCTGTACCGCTCCGACCTGTGGCCGGAACGCCTGCCGCACGTCGCGCGGCTGGACCTCACCGAAGCCGTCACCGGCGTGCAGTCCATGGAGATGGACACGCGCAGCCCGGACGGGTCGATCCACACCACGCACTCGGTGCGGGTCTGCACCCCGTACGACGGCATCGTCTACAAGCAGACGCACACACCGCCGATCATGGCGGCGCACGTCGGCCGGTGGACGTTCCGGGACATCGGCGACGGCATCGAGGCCGGCATCGAGGCGACGTCGCACCACACCGTCGTCATCCGGCCCGAGGTCATCCCCGACGTGCTGGGAGCGGACGGGACGATCGAGCGCGCTCGCGAGCTCATCCGTCACGCGCTGGGCACCAACAGCCTCACGACGCTCAGGCACGCCAAGGAATTCGCCGAGAACGGGTGAGGTGACGCGATGGGGTTGGGTGGCGCGGAGTTGCTGACCGCCGCGGCACGCGCTGCAAGCCGCAACGGACTCTACGTGGTCTCCATGTACCTGGAGAAGGCCGCGGTCGAGCATCAGCGCAAGGGTTGTCCTTCTTCGGACGTGGCGCCCTGTGCCTACGAGATCGAGGCCTCCCGAGTGCTGCTGTCGGGGTTCTAGATGAAGCTCTACGACATCTCGCTGCGTCGCACCAGCCTGTCCATTTCGGACAGACTGGTCGCGGCGCGGCGCCTCGACGCGCTCGGAGTCACGTTCGTCGACGGAGGCGTACCCGCCCGGTCGTTCTATCACCGGGCGGCGATCGAACTCCGGTTGCGGGTCGCCACCCTCATCGCTTCCGGCGGTGCGGAGGACCTCGAAGCACTGATGGCCGCGGAAACCCCCGCGGTGGCAATAGTTGTCCAAGGGCACGGCATCTCGATGGTCCGGGAAGCCGTGCGTCAACTCGTGCGCGCCGAAAGACGAGTGATCGTCGAGGCGCGGGACTTCTTCGACGGCTGGCTGATCGACCCCGAACACGCTTTGGAGGTCGTGCTGGCAGCCGCGGAGGCTGGGGCGGAAACCGTGTTGCTGCACGACACAGCGGGCAAGCTGTGGCCGGACCAGATCGGCGAGATCATCGAGTCGGTCGCGGAAACCGGTGTGCCCCTTGGATTTGGATGTCACGACGACGGAGGAACGGCCGCGAAACAGCTGTTCGCCGCCGATGCGGGGGCCGGACTCGTACAGGGGTCCTACGCCGTCGTTCGAGGTGGCCTCGATCGGGCCGATTCACCATCGGTTCATTCGGCAGAGACAGGTATCGCTCCCGTGCCCTGTCCGAGATTGGAGCAGACCGTGTCCGCACAGAAGGCGATTGGAGGTGTCCGATGAGTCGTCGCGCCGTCATCACCGGGGTGGGCGTGGTTGCACCTGGTGGCATCGGAACGAAGGCGTATTGGAAACTGCTGTCCGAAGGGCGTACGGCGACTCGCAACATCACGCACTTCGACGCGTCTCCGTACCGCTCCCGCATGGCGGGGGAAGCAGATTTCGATCCAGTGCGCGAAGGCCTGACGCCGCAGGAGATCCGCCGGCTCGACCGGGCCGCGCAGTTCGCGGTCGTCGCGGGTCGTGAGGCGATGTCCGACTCCGGCATCGAGTTCGACCAGCTCGACCCCGGCCGCATCGGTGTCTCGCTCGGCACCGCGGTCGGCTGCACGACCTCGCTGGAGCGCGAGTTCATCGTCGGCTCCGACCGGGGCAAGTACTGGGAGGTCGACCAGTCCTACGCCGTCCCGCACCTCTACGACTACTTCACGCCGTCCTCGATGGCGACGGAGCTGGCGTGGACCGTGGGCGCCGAGGGACCGGTCTCCGTGGTCTCCACGGGCTGCACCTCGGGTCTCGACTCGGTGGGTTACGCCGCCGAGCTGATCATGGAGGGCTCCGCGGACGTCGTCGTCACCGGCGGCACCGAGGCTCCGCTCTCCCCGATCACCGTGGTGTGCTTCGACGTGATCCGTGCGTCCAGCACCCGCAACGACGACCCCACAACGGCGTGCCGGCCGTTCGACAAGACCCGCGACGGCCTGGTGCTGGGCGAGGGTTGCGCGATCATCGTGCTCGAGGAGCTGGAGCACGCCCGCGCTCGCGGTGCCCACATCTACGGTGAGGTCGCCGGCTTCGCCTCGCGGTGCAACGCCTACCACATGACGGGCCTGCACCCCGAGGGCATCGAGATGTCCGACGCCATCAACATCGCGCTGAAGCAGGCGCGTGCGGATGCCACGGACGTCGGTTACATCAACGCGCACGGGTCGGGCACCAAGCAGAACGACCTGCACGAGACGGCGGCGTTCAAGCGCAGTCTCGGTGCGCACGCCTACAAGACCCCGGTCTCCGGCTTCAAGTCGATGATCGGGCACTCGCTGGGCGCGATCGGTTCGCTGGAGATCGTCGGCTCCCTGCTGGCGTTCGAGCAGGACCTCATCCCGCCGACGGCGAACCTCCACGAGCAGGACCCCGAGTGCGACCTCGACTACACGCCACTGGTGGCGCGCGAGAAGAAGGTCGACACCCTCCTGACCGTGGGCAGCGGTTTCGGTGGATTCCAGAGCGCCATGGTGCTCAAAAAGGTGGAAGGGGCAGGCCGGTGACTCGGGCAGTGGTGACGGGAATCGGCATCGCGTCTCCGAACGGTTTGGGGCCGACCGCGTACTGGCGGGCGACCCTGCACGGTGAGGCGGCGATCAAGCCGATCACCCGGTTCGACAGCGCCAACTACTGGGCGAAGATCGCCGGTGAGGTGCCTGGCTTCGAGGCAGGGCGGCACCTGCAGGGTCGCCTGCTGCCGCAGACGGACCACATGACGCGGCTGACACTGGTCGGCACGGACTGGGCGTTGCGTGGTGCGGGTGTGCAGCCGAACGACATCCCCGACACGGACATCGCGGTGATCACCGCGGCGACCGCCGGCGGGTACGAGTTCGGGCAGCGCGAACTGCAGAAGCTGTGGCACCAGGGTCCGGAGTACGTCTCGGCGTACCAGTCGTTCGCGTGGTTCTACGCGGTCAACACGGGCCAGATCTCCATCCGCCACGGCACGCGTGGTCCCGGCGCGGTGGTGGTGTCCGAGCAGGCCGGTGGCATCGACTCCATCGGTCACGCCCGGCGCCAGCTGCGCAAGGGTGTCCAGCTCGCCCTCACCGGCGGCATGGACTCGTCACTCTGCCCGTGGGCGTGGGTGGCGCACCAGGCGTCGGGTTGCCTGTCCCGCAACAACAATCCGAAGCGCGCCTACCTGCCGTTCGACCGCGACGCCTCCGGGTACGTCGCGGGAGAAGGTGGCGCGATCATGGTCGTCGAGACGCCGGAGTCGGCGGCCGGTCGTCCGGGTACGCGCATCTACGGTGAGATCGTCGGGTACGCCGCGACGTTCGACTCGAAGATGCCGTCACGGGAACCGGGCCTGAAGCGGGCGGCCGAGCTGGCGCTGCGCGACGCCGGCATGGACGCCTCGGAGATCGACGTGGTGTTCGCCGACGCGGCGGGCATCCCCGAGCTCGACAAGGCCGAGGCCGAGGCGATCAAGGGCATCTTCGGACCGTACGGCGTGCCGGTGACGGCGCCGAAGACCATGACCGGGCGCCTGTTCGCCGGTGGTGGCTCCCTGGACGTGGCGTCGGCGATCCTCTCCATCTACTGGAGCGCGATCCCGCCGACCGTCAACGTCGAGAACCTCGTGCCGGAGTACGAGCTCGACCTCGTGATGAACGAGGCGCGGCACGGCAAGATCAAGGCCGCGCTGGTGCTCGGACGCGGCAAGGGCGGCTACAACTCCGCCATGGTGGTCCGCGAATACAGGTGATGTCATGCCTCAAGGCCGTGAAGGTGTTCCCTTCACGGCCTTGAGCCGTTTCTGGAGGCGCGTTGTGGACGTAGCACTGATGTTTCCGGGCCAGGGATCGCAGTACCCGCGGATGGCGGCGTCCCTGTACGGCACCGATGCCGTGTTCACCTCGGTGATCGACGAGGTGTTCGAACTGTTCGGCGAGGTCGGTTCGGTCGCCTGCGAGGACTGGCTCGCCGGTGCCGACATCGACCACGTGTCCCGCGCGCAGCCGTTGCTGTTCGCGGTCGACTACGCGTTGGGACGCACCGTTCTGTCGTGGGGCGTCGAGCCTGTCGCGTTGATCGGGCACTCCGCCGGTGAGGTCGTCGCGGCGACGCTGGCGGGCGTGTTCTCGTTGGAGGAAGCCGTTTCCCTGGTGCGGGACCGGGTGCTGTCGGCCGTGCCGATCCCTTCCGGCGGCATGCTGGCGGCGGCGGCCTCCGAGGCGGATCTGTTGCCGTACCTGGAAGGCGACGTCGCGATCGCCGCCGTGAACTCCGCGCGGCAGACGATGCTGGCCGGGTCCGACGAGCCGCTGGCCCGTGTGCGGGCGCGGCTGGAGGCCGACGAGTACATCGTCGTGACGGTGCCGGCGTCGACGCCGTTCCACAGCCCGGCGATGCAGCCCGCCGTGGACGAGGCGCTGGCGTCGTGGAGTGCTTCGCCCCGTGCGCCGCGAATGCCGTTGTACTCGGGTTACACGGGCAAGCTGATGACGCCGGAAGACGCTCTGTCCGCGCGTTTCTGGACCCGTCAGCTGACCGACGCCGTCTACTTCGGACCGGCGCTGAACGAGCTCGTGGCGATGTACGACGTGCTGCTGGTGGAGGCCGGTCCCGGCCAGACCCTGACGTCGTTCGCACGTCGCACGAAGGCCGTGCGGTCCGGTGCGTCGCAGGTGCTGCCGTTGCTGGACGCAGCGGACACAGCGGACACCGCTCGCGCTCGCCTGGTGTGACTAGGCGATATAAAAGGGCCGCCCTCTCCTGGAGGGCGGCCCTTTAGTCGCTGCTAGTCGATGCCGCGGACGATGTGGTCTTCGTTCTCCGGTGGCCAATCGCTGTTTTCCATACCTACGAAGGTAGGTACCGTGATTCAGCTCTCACTTGAGGCCTAGTCGTCGAGCAGGGCGACCGCGCGGGTCCAGCCCGCCCCGGCACCCTTGATCTTGACGGGGAACGCGACGACGGTGAACCCGAAGTCCGGCAACGCGTCCAGGTTCGCCAGGCGCTCGATCTGGCAGTACTCGCGGTCGCGCCCGGCGAAGTGCGCGGGCCACAGCACGCTCTCGTCCTTGGTCGCCAGGTAGCGCTTGACGATGTCCGGGAACGGCGCGTCGAGGCTGAACGCGTCGGTGGCGATCACCTTGACTCCCAGGTCCAGCAGGAAGTTCGTGGCGGGGCCGTCGAGTCCGGTGTAGTCGGTGAAGTAGGTCTGGGTGCCCGCGTGCTCGGCGGCGCCGGTGTCGAGGATGACGATGTCCATCGGCTTCGGCGTGTAGCCGATGCGCGCGAACTCCTTCTCCAGCACCTCGACGCCGATGACGCCGGTGCCGTGGCCGCGGACGTCGAGCTTCACGCCGGGGTTGTGGAACCACTCCAGCGGCATCTCGTCGATGTGGCGGGGGATTCCGTTGCCGTACGTGGTCTTCGAGCCGTAGTGGGACGGCGCGTCGACGTGCGTTCCGGTGTGGGAGGTGAGGCTGATCCGGTCCAGGGTGAGGAATTCGGAGTCCCGCAGCACGGAGACGTCGAACTCGATGCCGAGCCGCGCCTTGAGCTGCTCGGCCATGTGTTCGGCACCCTGGGCGGCCGTGAGCACCTCGTGCGTCACCGGGTCCGCTTCGTACGCGGATGCGTCAATGTGGGAAGACAGATCGATGATGCGCATGCCACAGAGCTTGGCGGGCGTTCCTTGAGCACGTCTCAAGAGGCGGTGGGCATGGTTTTCAGTGGCGCGACCCGGAACGTTGGCGAGGTAATCCACGTTCAGCAGGGCGCCTCGCGGCGCCGCCCCCACGCCCCCGTACAACCAGTACGAGGACGTGGGGGCGACACCACGATGCACCCGTCTGACCGCGAATTCCCCCGGCAACGATCCGGGCCACACCACTGGCCTGACACCGTTCTGGAGGAGCCACCTCATGATCACCTTCCTCAACCGCTTCACGCTCACCGGTGACCCCGAGGAGTTCGAGAAGGCCTTCGACGAGACGGCGGCGTTCCTGCGCGAGCAGCCGGGCCTGATCAAGTACACGCTCTCGCGCCAGCTGGACGACCCGGCGTCGTACATCAACATCGCGTTGTGGGAGAGCGCCGACGCCCTGCGCGCGGCGCTGGCCCACCCGGACTTCGGCAACCACGCCAAGGCCATGCGCGGCCTGGCCGAGTCCACGGGCGCGATCTTCAACCCGCGCCTGTCCTTTGAAGCCTGATGGGGCCTCTTGACGGGCTGAAGGTCGTCGAGTTCGGCGGCATCGGTCCCGGCCCGCACGGCGCGATGCTGCTGGCGGACCTCGGCGCGGAGGTCGTACGCGTCGAACGTCCGTCCGGCGGGCTGTCCGTGGTGCCGGACGCCTCCCGCGACTTCCTGTTGCGCGGCAGGCGTTCGGTGTCCGCGGACCTGAAGTCCGCGGACGGCAGGGCCGCGGTGCTCGCGCTGGTCTCGTCGGCCGACGTGGTGATCGAGGGCTTCCGCCCCGGCGTGCTGGAGCGGCTCGGTCTCGGGCCGTCCGACTGCCTGGCGGTCAACCCCGGCCTGATCTACGCGCGGATGACCGGGTGGGGCCAGGACGGTCCGCTGGCCCAGCGCGCCGGGCACGACATCAACTACCTGTCGGTCACCGGGGTGCTGCACGCGATCGGCAAGCCGCCGCTCAACCTGGTCGGCGACTTCGGTGGCGGCTCGCTCTACCTGGTGCTGGGCGTGCTGGCGGCGTTGTGGGAACGGCAGCGCACCGGGCTCGGCCAGGTCGTCGACGCGGCGATCGTCGACGGGGTGGCGTCGCTCGCGCAGATGATCTGGTCGATGAAGGCGCAGTCGGTGTGGGAGGACTCGCCGGACTCGAACCTGCTCGACGGCGGGTGCCCGTTCTACTCGATCTACGAGTGCGCGGACGGCCGGTCCGTCGCGGTGGGGTCGCTGGAGCCGCAGTTCTACGGCCTGCTGCTGGCAGGGCTGGAACTGTCCGCTTCGGACCTGCCCGAGCAGATGGACCGGGATTCCTGGCCGTTGCTGCGCAAGACGTTCGCCGAGGCGTTCCTGACCCGGACGCGCGACGAGTGGTCGGAGGTGTTCGCCTCGTCCGACGCCTGCGTGACTCCGGTGCTGAGCCTGGAGGAGGCAGCCTCGCATCCGCACCTGGTCGCACGCGGAGTGTTCACCTCCGAAGGGGCGGCCGTGCCGGCACCACGCTTTTCCGTGGAAATTTTCGGCGACTAGATTCGGGTTCGTGGAACTGCGCATCTTCACCGAGCCCCAGCAGGGGGCGAGCTACGACGACCTGCTCCGGGTGGCCAGGACGGCCGAGGACGCCGGCTACGGCGCCTTCTTCCGCTCCGACCACTACCTCCAGATGGGCTCGGCCGACGGACTGCCCGGCCCGACCGACCCGTGGATCACGTTCGCCGGGCTCGCCCGCGACACGTCGACGATCCGCCTGGGCACGCTGATGACCGCCGCGACGTTCCGCCACCCCGGACCGCTGGCCATCAGCGTCGCCCAGGTCGACCAGATGTCGGGCGGCCGGGTGGAGTTCGGCATCGGCGCCGGGTGGTACGAGGCCGAGCACAACGCGTACGGCATCCCGTTCCCGTCGCTGGGGGAGCGCTTCGACCGTTACGAGGAGCAGGTCGCGATCATCACCGGCCTGTGGGAGACCCCGGTCGGCGGCACCTTCTCGTTCGAGGGCAAGCACTACACGCTCACCGACTCGCCCGCGCTGCCCAAGCCCGCGCAGGAGCGCGTCCCGGTGCTGATCGGCGGCATGGGCGCCAAGCGCACCCCTGCTCTGGCCGCGTCCTACGCCACCGAGTTCAACCTGCCGTTCGTCGGCATCGACGCCGCCGTCGAGCAGTTCGCCCGGGTCGACGCCGCGTGCGAGGAGATCGGCCGCGACCCGAAGGAGATCATCCGCTCGGTCGCGCTCGTCGCGTGCGTCGGCCGCACCGACGCCGACGTCGCCCGCCGTGCCGCCGCGATCGGCCGCGAAGCCGGCGAACTCAGGGAGAACGGCCTGGCCGGCACCCCGGCCGAGGTCGCCGACCGCATCGGCGCGTGGCGCGAGGCGACCGGCGCGCAGCGCGTCTACCTGCAGATCCTGGACCTCGCCGACCTCGACCACATCACCGAGATCGCCACGGACGTCGCCCCTCAGCTCTGATATATCGCGTATTGGATATCAGGCGAGCGCTTTGCGGACCGCTGACGGCATCGGCAGGACGTAGTTCGCGAACCGCCGCCGATATCCGATATATCGCAGCTGGAGGCCGGGCTCGTCGAAGTAGCGCTTCTCCAGCCTGTCCTGCCCGAGCACCAGCTTCAGCCCACGTCGCAGCATCGACGGAGAGTCGAGGCCGAAGCGTGCCCGCAACACGTCGGCGGCCGCGTGGTCGCCGAACTCCAGCGCTGCCCGCCGCACGGACTCGACCGGAACCATCAGGTACTGCTCGTCGGCGCGGACGCCGTCACGGTGTGCGATGCCCAATGCTTTGAGGGCCTTCTGGTGTGCACCACCATCGAGGCCGAGGTAGTACTGCTCCCAGTCGCTGACCTGGATCTCACCGCTCCACGTCCGAGCGGGTCCAGAGGTGACTTCCGCCGCCGCCACCGACCCGTTCGAACTGGTTCCGCCTGCCAGCGCCGTTAATCCGGCAGCAGCTAACAACTGGCGTCGGGATAACCTCACGACGCACCCTCCTCCGAATTCCCGCAGGTTCTCGCCGCGGGGCTACGGAATGCTAGCGAAGGTGATACCCGGCGCGACGGGGCCAGTGCGAGTCAAAGTGCGGTCCGTCAGAGGGAGCGTTCCGTCGAGCGCCGCGAGCACCGCGTCACGGGCGAGCGGCAGGACCTCGGCGACGGTGACGTCGCGGCCCAACTCCTGTGAGAGAGAAGCGACGCCCGCGTCCTTGATCCCGCAGGGAATGATGTCGCCGAACGCGTCGAGGCTCGCGTTGCAGTTGATCTCGAAGCCGTGCATGGTCACGCCGCGCTGCACGCGGATGCCGATGGCGGCGACCTTGCGTTCCGGGCCGCGGTCGTCGGCGGGCAGCCACACGCCGCTGCGGCCCTCGATCCGGCCGGTGTGCACGCCGAGCCGGTCGCACACGTCGATCAGGCCCTGCTCGACGCGCCGCACGTACTCCACGACGTCGATCGGATCGGCGAGCTTGACGATCGGGTAGCCGACCAGTTGGCCCGGTCCGTGCCAGGTGATCTTGCCGCCGCGGTCGACGTCGATGACCGGGGTGTCGCCACCGCGCGGGCGCTCCTCGTCGAGGGTGCGCCGGCCGCAGGTGTAGACGGGCGGGTGTTCGAGCAGCAGGAGGGTGTCCGGGCCGGTACCGGTATCACCACTGGCGGCGCGCGCCTCCGCGATCTCCTTCTGGAGGTCCCACGCCGCCATGTAGTCGATGAGCCCCAGCTCACGGATGACGACGGGGTCTGACGAGGTCCGGCACGAGTTCACGACCCGACGTTACCAACCCCAGGAGCATGGCCGCCAAAAGTCCGATGCCCGTCACACCCAGCACGGCGCCGACGACGTCGGTGACCCAGTGCATCTCCAGGACGATCCTCGCGAACCCCGCCACCAGCACCGCGAGCACCGCCCACAGCACACCGCGCTTCAGCAGGACGACCATCGTGAAACCGGCCGACGCGACCGCCACCGTGTGCCCGCTCGGATAGCTCGGCAGGTGGTACTCGACGGGCCGCACGCGGTCGAACAGGAACCGCGTCAGCAAGGTCGCGCAGCACAGCGCGTGCAACGCCAGGCCCTTCCACAACCGCGGGTCACGCCGCCGCCAGGCCAGGACGAACAACACCGCCGCGAACGCCCATCCGATCGTCGGTCCGAGCGCCAGGCTCACCACGAACGCGGTCGTGCGCAGCCACTCGGGTCGCGGCAGCTCGTCGTGCACCCACACATCGAGCCCGGTCATCTCGGGAAGTCCCAGCAGGATCCACGAGATGACCAGCACCGCCGCCACCGCACGCGTCATGCGACCGCCGCGTTCAGGGCCGCCGGCAGCGTGGGGTGCAGGAAGTGGAACCCGTGCCTCTCCAGCACCTTCGGCGTCAGGCCCGGACCGCTGAGCAGCAGCTCCTGCGCCATCTCGCCGCCGAGCAACGTCTTGAGCGCGAACGCCGGCACCGTCCACGGCGTCGGCCGGCTCAGCGCCGTGCCGACCGCCTTGGTGAACTCGGCGTTCGTCACCGGAGCCGGGCCCGCGACGTTCACCGGCCCGCGGATCTCCTCGTGCTCGACGGCGAACCGGTAGGCGGACACGACGTCGTCCAGCGACACCCACGGGAAGTACTGCTCGCCACTGCCGAGCTTGCCGCCCAGGAAGAACTGGAACACCGGCTTCAACCGGCCGAACACACCGCCCGACGGAGAGATGACGACAGCGGTGCGCATGAGCACGACCCGCACACCGCCTTCCTGCGCCACGGACGTCGCCGCCTCCCAGTCCTGGGTCAGCCGCGACATGAACGTGTGGCCGCCCGGCGCGTCCTCGTCGGCGAGGCGTGACGCGGTGTCACCGTAGAAGTGGGCGCCCGACGAGCTCACCAGCGCCGGCACCCCGTGCTCGACGCAGGCCGCCGACAGCACCTCGGCCGGCACGACCCGGCTGTCGTGCAGCACCTGCTTGCGCGCGTCGTCCCACCGCTTGTCGGCGATGCCCGCACCGCACAGGTTGATGACGGCGTCGACGCCGTCGAACGTCCCGACGTCGATGCGCCCGGCGTACGGGTCCCAGCCGCGTTCGTCGGGTGCGGCGGCTTTGCGGCGCACCAGCCGCAGCACCTCGTGGCCGGCGGCGCGCATGGACGCCACCAGGCTCGTTCCGATCAAGCCCGACGATCCCGCGATGACGACTCGCATAGATAGATCGTTCCCCACTCAAGCACCGCGTGCACAGCCACTCCTGGCACATCTGACCCAGGATGTGCTGAAGGCCACCCCGGCAAACCGGAGTGGCCTTCAGGTCACACGTTCCGCCGATATCCGATATATCGGATATCAGTCCTGCTCAGGGCGTTCAGAGACCGAGGTCGGCCTCGAACGCGCCCTCCTCGAGACGGTTCTTGACCGTCGTGAGGAAGCGGCCCGCGTCGGCACCGTCGACCAGGCGGTGGTCGTAGGTGAGCGCGAGGTACATCATCGAGCGGATCGCGATGGTGTCGTTGCCGTCCTCGTCGGTCATGACGACCGCGCGCTTCTTGACGACGCCGACGCCCAGGATGCCGACCTGCGGCTGCTGGATGATCGGGGTGTCGAAGAGCGCGCCGTTGCTGCCGAGATTGGTCAGCGAGAACGTGCCGCCGGCGAGCTCGTCGGGCGTGAGCTTGTTCGAGCGGGCGCGCGTCGCCAGGTCACCGATCTTGTGGGCGATGCCCGACAGGTTCAGGTCACCGGCGTTGTGGATCACGGCGTTGAGCAGGCCGCGCTCCGTGTCGATCGCCAGACCGAGGTGCTCGGCACCGTGGTAGGTGACCTCCTTGCGCTCCTCGTCGATCGACGCGTTGAGCACCGGGTGGGCCTTGAGGGCCTCGATGGCGGCCTTGGCGAAGAACGGCAGGAACGTGAGCTTCGCGCCCTCGCGAGACTCGAACGCCTTCTTGGCCTGGTTGCGCAGCCGGGCGATCTTGGTCACGTCGACCTCGAACACCTGGGTGAGCTGGGCCGATCCCTGCAGGGACTCACGCGTGCGCTGCGCGACGATCTGACGCAGGCGCGGGAGCTTCTGCACGGTGCCGCGCTTGCCCGAGTTGTCGACCGCGGCCGGAGCCGAGGTGCGGGAGGCGGGCGCGGCAGCCGGAGCAGCGGCGGCGGGCGCGGGAGCCGGGGCCTTCTTGGCCTCGACGGCGGCCAGCACGTCCTGCTTGCGGATGCGGCCACCGACGCCGGTGCCCTTGAGCGAGCCCAGGTCGATGCCGTTCTCCGACGCGAGCTTGCGCACGAGCGGAGTGACGTACGGCGTGCCGTTCGCGTCGTCCGAAGTGGACTGCGCGGCGGCGGGAGCGGCCTGCGGAGCCGGAGCGGCGGGGGCCGGAGCCGGTGCCGGGGCGGCCTGCGGGGCCGGAGCCGGAGCGGGCGCCGGAGCGGCCTGCTGGGGAGCGGGCTTGGACTCCGGGGCGGGCGCGGCGGCCGGAGCCGGGCTGCCCGAACCGATGACGGCGAGCTTGCCGCCGACCTCGACGGTCTCGTCCTCACCGGCGCTGATCTCGAGCAGCGTGCCCGCGACCGGCGACGGGATCTCGGTGTCGACCTTGTCGGTCGAGACCTCGAGCAGCGGCTCGTCGACCTCGACGCTGTCGCCGACCTGCTTGAGCCAGCGGGTGACGGTGCCCTCGGTGACGGACTCGCCGAGCGCGGGCATCGTGACGTCGGTGCCCTCGGCCGGACCACCGGACTGGGCGGGGGCCGCGGGAGCCGGAGCTTCCTGCGCCTGTTCGGACGGCTGCGCGGACGGCTGCGTCTGCTGCGGCTCGGGAGCGGACTCCTGGGCCGGGGCGGGCGCGGGCTCGGACGGTGCGGCGTCGCCGTCACCGATGACCGCGAGCTCACCGCCGACCTCGACGGTGTCGTCCTCCTGCGCGACGATCTTCTGCAGGACGCCGGCCGCCGGGGACGGGATCTCGGTGTCGACCTTGTCGGTGGACACCTCGAGCAACGGCTCGTCCACCTCCACCCGGTCGCCTTCTTGCTTCAACCACCGGGTGACCGTGCCCTCGGTGACGCTCTCACCGAGTGCGGGCATCTGGACGGAGAAGGCCATTGTTCGCTGACTCCTCGTGCTCTCGTGTGGCTGACTTTGTGTGGGGAACGGTCAGCCGTGCACGTGCAGCGGCTTGCCGGCCAGGGCGAGGAACGCCTCGCCCAGGGCTTCAGTCTGGGTCGGGTGGGCGTGGATCAGCGGAGCCACGTCCTCCGGGTAAGCCTCCCAGCTGTAGATCAGCTGTGCTTCACCGATGAGTTCGCCGACGCGCTCGCCGACCATGGTGATCCCGACGACCGGGCCGTCGGGAGCCTTGACGAGCTTCACGCCACCGGCGGTCTTGAGGATCTGGCTCTTGCCGTTGCCCGCGAGGTCGTAGACGAAAACCTCGGCGGACCCGTACTTCTCCTTCGCGGCGGCCTCGGAGAGACCGACGGAGGCGACCTCGGGCTTGCAGTAGGTGACGCGCGGGATGCCCGCCTCGTCGATCACCTTCGGGTTCTGGCCCGCGATCTCCTCGGCCACGAAGATGCCCTGCTGGAACCCGCGGTGCGCGAGCTGCAGGCCCGGCACGATGTCGCCGACGGCGTACACGTTCTCCAGGTTCGTGCGCAGGCGCTCGTCGGTGACGACGAAGCCGCGGTCGATCTTGACGCCGGCCTCCTCGTAGCCGTGACCCGCGCTGTTCGGGCCGCGGCCGACCGCGACGAGCAGCAGGTCGGCGTCGAGGACGTCGCCGTTCTCCAGCGTGATCGACACGCCCGAGCCGGACTGGGTGGCGCCGGTGAACTTCACGCCGGTCTTGAACTTGATGCCGCGCTTGCGGAACGCGCGCTCCAGCTGCTTGGACGCGTACTCGTCCTCGGCCGGGACCAGGCGGGGCAGGGCCTCGACGATGGTCACCTCTGCGCCGAACGAACGCCACACGCTGGCGAACTCCACACCGATGACGCCGCCGCCGAGGACGACGACCTTCTCCGGGATGAAGTCCAGGTTGAGCGCCTGGTCGCTGGTGATGACCCGGCCGCCGATCTCCAGACCGGGCAGGCTGCGGGCGTACGAACCGGTCGCGAGGACCACGTTGCGGCCCGTGTAGCGCTGCCCGTTCACCTCGACGGTGTTCGGGCCGACGAACGTGCCCGAGCCCTCGACCAGGGTGACCTTGTTGGCCTTCGCGAGACCCTGCAGACCCTTGTAGAGTCGCGAGACCACGCCGTCCTTGTACGAGTTGACGCCGGCGATGTCGATGCCCTCGAGCGAGCTCTTCACGCCGAACTGGTCGCCCTCGCGAGCGTTGTCCGCGACCTCGGCCGCGTGCAGCAGCGCCTTGGTCGGGATGCAACCGCGGTGCAGGCAGGTGCCGCCCAGCTTGTCCTTCTCGACCAGGACGACGGACAGGCCGAGCTCTGCCGCGCGGAACGCGCAGGCGTAGCCACCTGAACCACCGCCGAGGATGACAAGATCGGCGTTGGTGGCCGACTCCAGTTCCGGCGAAGTCACTTCGGATCTCCTCGGGATTACTTACTACGCGCGGGTGCGCGCGAGGTACGCGGCCATCTTGTCACTAGTTGCCGGAGCGTGGTGATCCGGCATGCGGCACCATGCCGGATCCTGATCATTCACCTACTCATAACACCCTTACCTGGCACCATGGTGGAGGGAAGCACAGGAGGTGCTCGATGGGGCTGTTCGATCGTTTCCGCAGGAAACCACGTCCGGGTGTGCTACGTACCGCCTCAGGCCAGGACACGAGTCATCTCGAACAGTGGACGAAGAGCCGTCACGGCGTCGAGGCCTATGTGGAACCGAAGACCACGGTGACCGAAACCACTGTGGTCCTGGTCGCTCACGACGGCGAGTGGACCCGCCGCCGCGTCGCGTCACCGGACGCCGCGAGGTCGTTCGCGCGCAAACTCGGCATGCCGATCTACGACGCGGGCATCGTGGGTTACCCGAAGCGCATGCGTGACTACACGGCGCGAAAAAAGGCCTCGGGCGATCTTTAGATCTCCACGGTCGGTTCGTGCCGCACGGGAAAATTGACGCTCGCCGCGATGAAGCACAGCGAGTGCGCTTTCTCGTGCAATGCCTGCGCCGTTTCCTTGGTGGCGGGGTCCGCGACGGTCACGACGGGGTGGAGCAGCACCTCGGTGAACCGCCCGGACCCGTCCGGATGCTCGGCCATCGTGCCGGTCGCGCGGTCGCGGTAGCCGGTCACGACGACGCCGTTCGTCGACGCGAGGTGCAGGTACCAGAGCATGTGGCACTGCGCGAGCGACGCGACCAGCAGTTCCTCGGGGTTGTAGCGGCTGCGGTCACCCCGGAACGACGGGTCGGACGACCCGAGGATCGTCTCCTTGCCCTCGATCCGGATCTCGTGCGCGCGCTCGTAGGACTTGTACCCGGAAGTCCCGCTCCCGGTGTTGCCGGTCCAAACGACGTCGGCCTCGTACTGGTGCGTCCCCATGCAGAAATACTCCTCTCATCGGGTCCAGGTATCCAGTCCCGTGAGACTCGTGTCTCCATCCGGCCGTTCTGCTCCTGTGGACAAGAGTCCACAGTGGACTTCGTAGTTCGTTCTCTCTGCAGAACAGGGAATTCGGGGGTGAACGATCCTTTGTGCGCCATGATCGTCTACATGGGACTGAAATGAGAACGGGCGGAGACCCCGAAGGATCCCCGCCCGTTCCGTGCAGAGCAGGACTCAGCCGTTGGCCGCGATGTCCGCCAGCACGGCCGCGATGGTCCGCACCGGAACACCGGTGCCGCCCTTCGAGGTGTAGCCGTACGGGCCACCGGTGTGGAACGCCGGGCCGGCGATGTCGATGTGCGCCCACTGCACGCCCTCGGCCACGAACTCGCGCAGGAATAGGCCGGCCGCGAGCATGCCGCCCCACCGGTGCCCGGTGACGTTCGCGAGGTCCGCCAGGCGCGAGTCGAGGTCCGCGCGCAGTTCCTCGGGCAGCGGCATCGGCCACGCCGACTCGCCGACGGCGGTGCCGATGGCGGCCACGCGGTCGCGGAACTCGTCCGAGCCCATGACACCCGAGGTGCGCTTGCCCAGGGCCACGACCTGCGCGCCGGTCAGCGTCGCGGTCTCGATCAGGTAGTCGGGGCCGTCCTCGCACGCGCGCACGATGGCGTCGGACAGGATCAGGCGGCCCTCGGCGTCGGTGTTGAGCACCTCGACGGTCTTGCCGCCGTACATGGTCAGCACGTCGCCGGGGCGGTACGCGTCACCGGACGGCATGTTCTCCGCCATCGGGATCGACGCGATGATCTCCAGCGGGTACTTGAGCTTCGCGGCGAGCACCATCGTGGCGACGATCGCGGCGGCACCCGACATGTCCGAGGTCATCTCGTCCATGCCCGCGGCCGGCTTGATCGAGATGCCGCCGGTGTCGAACGTGATGCCCTTGCCGACCAGGGCGACCTTCTTGACGGCCTTCGTGCCCTTGTACGAGATGCGCACGAGACGCGGCTGGCGCGTCGAACCGACGCCGACACCCAGGATGCCGCCGAAGCCCTGCTTCTTCAGTGCCTTCTCGTCGAGGATCTCGACGTCGAGGCCGGCCGCGGTGGCGAGCTTCTCCGCGCGGGCGGCGAACGAGGCGGGGTAGAGGTCGTTCGGCGGCGTGTTGATGAAGTCACGCGCGATGGCGACGGACTCGGCGATCGCGACGGCGGCCTTCAGCGCGGCCTTGTTCTCCTTGGAACCGGCGGCGTGCAGGTCGACCTTCGCGACCGGGCCCTCGCCCTTGTCGGACTTGTACTCGGTGAACGAGTAGGCGCCGAGCAGCGTGCCCTCGGCCGCGGCACCGACGTGCAGGGCGGCGAGCGTGTTGATCGCGCGCTTCTTGCCGCCCAGCGCGCGGGCGGCGACACCGGACGCGCGGCGCACCTCCTCCTCGCCCGCGGTCTTGCCGAGGCCGACGGCCAGCACGAGGGGGGCGGCGATCTTGCCGAACGTCGGCACCTTCACCAGTTCGTCGGCCTTGCCGGACGCGCGCAGCGTGCCGAGCACGTCGAGCAGCGCGCCGTCGAACGCGGCGGCGACAGCTTCGGCACCGGGTGCGAGCTCCAGACCGTCCGCACCCTGCAGGGTGCCCACGACGACTGCGTCCGCGGCGGTGGTGCTCAGGTCGCCCTCGGTGAGGGCCAGCTTCGGGGCTGTCACGTGCTGCTCCAGGGTTGTGCGTGCGAGGGGCTCGGAATCGTGACTCATGCTAAAGGTCGGACTGTCCCACTAATGCCCAGCCCCGCCACGTTCGCCGCAATCTGTGACGTTCACAGTTGCGCACAGTGGCGATTCGCCCGTTTCGCGCGTCAGTCGACCGGGTGGTTACGGCGGGTTGCTACGTCTGACAATGTGTACCGGTGACCCACACGCCTCGCGAGATCGTCACGACGGTCGCGCTCGGTCTGCCCGCGGTGCTCGGAGCGGGGGTCTTCGCCGGATTCGCCCCAGCAGCAGGCCTTGCGGGCTGGTGGGTGCTCCCGGCGCTGGCCATCTCCGCGCTCGCCGCCCTGTGCTCGGCCTTCTCGACCGCTGACCAGTCCCGTGCCTATCCGGACATCGGGGGCGGCTACGGGTATGTGCGCGCGCAGCTCGGCGTGTGGCCCGCGAGGATGACAGCGAGCGCCCACCTGCTGGGCCGGTGCGCCATGGCCGCGGCGGTGGCGCTGATGTTCGGCGCGTACGTGGTGCCGGACCAGCCGCTGATCGGCTCGCTCGCCCTCGTCGTCGCGACGGCGCTGCTCGGCGCGGCCGGGTTCCGCTTCACCACCGGTGCCAGCGTGCTGGTGTCGGTGGTCTTGCTCGGCGTGCTGGCGCTGGTCGTCGCGGCGAGCTTCTCGATCGCGCCCGTGCCGTCGGCGGGGGAGGCGGGCACCGTCAACGAGCTCGTCGGGGTCGCCGGCCTGATGTTCATGGCGTTCGCCGGCTTCGAACGCGTCACCGCACCGCATCGCGGCGAGCAGGCGCACTCGCCGGCCGTGTTGAAGATCGCGATTCCGGTTCTCATCGGACTGTCGTTCGCCGTCTACCTGGCCGTGGGGGCGGGCGTGCTCCGTCAGCTCGGCAGCGCGCGCCTGGCGTTGTCACCGGCTCCGCTGCGAGACGCGCTCGTCGCGGCGGACTCGGCCGCGCTGGTGCCGCTGGTGCAGATCGCCGCGGCGGTGGCCGGCGTGGCCGCGCTGCACTTCGTCCTCGCGTCCGCTCACCGCACGCTGACCGGGCTGGCCGAGGACGGCGACCTGCCGACCCGCCTCAGGCCCGGCGCGCTGTCGCTCGTCGTGGTCGTCGCTGCCGTGCTCGCGGTCGTGCTGATGCCGCTGGGGCTGGCGCTGGGTGTGGCGGCCTGCGGGACGTTGTTCTACTACGCCTTCACGAACGCGTCGGCTCGGGTGCTGCTGCAGAACGACCGCACGTGGCCCATGCGCACGGCCTGCCTCGGGCTCGGGCTCTCGGTGCTGCTCGCCATGAGCATGCCGGTGCCCGCGATGCTCATCTCGATCGCGGGCCTGGGCGTGGGCACGGGTCTTATCGGGCTTACAGCGTCACTGAGAGGAAAACGAGCAGCGTCACGCCAACGCACACCATAAGCCCGATGATGCGGCCGTTGTTGGACGGCTTCTCCTTGGCGATCGCCCCGTAGCAGGCCAGGAAGATCGCGGCGGCGAACACGGCGCCGACCACACCGCCGACACCCCCGATCACCCAGCCGTCGAGAAGCGTCATGCCGGTGCCCAGAACGAGCAGTGCGGCCTGTAACACGGTGCGGACGTCCGCACCCTTCGAAGATCGTTCCACCTCGGTCATGGCCGGGGACTCTATCGAGCTTCAACTAGTAGGACGTCCGAGTTTTGGGAAGACGATTTTCCGTATCCCCACCTGCGGGTTACCGTGCTCTCATGACGAGCGAGTTGCCTTTCACCCGGACTCCCCACCCGCACCCGGCGACCCCGGAGCGCGTAGCGGAGGTACTTGCCAAGCCGGGCTTCGGGCAGCACTTCACCGACCACATGGTGACGATCCGCTGGAACCGCGAGAAGGGCTGGCACGACGCTGAAGTCGGCCCGTACTCCACCCTCGCACTGGACCCCGCGGCAATGGTGCTGCACTACGGCCAGGCGATCTTCGAAGGGCTCAAGGCCTACCGGCAGCCCGACGGTTCGATCGCGTCCTTCCGCCCTGAGGCCAACGCCGAGCGCTTCCGCGCCTCGGCCCGCCGCATGGCGATGCCCGAACTTCCCGACGAGCTCTTCCTGGAGTCCGTGCGGCAGATCCTCGCGGTCGACGACCGCTGGGTGCCCGCGGCCGCGGAGGAGTCCCTCTACCTGCGGCCGTTCATGATCTCCACGGAGAAGGGCCTCGGCGTGCGACCCGCGTCCGAGTACCTCTACGTGCTGATCGCCTCTCCCGCCGGCTCCTACTTCGCGGGCGGCGTCCGCCCCGTGAGCGTGTGGCTCTCGACCGAGTACGTCCGCGCGGCCCCCGGTGGCACCGGCGCGGCCAAGTTCGCCGGCAACTACGCCGCGTCCCTCGTGGCGCAGGCGCAGGCCGCCGAGAAGGGCTGCGACCAGGTCGTCTGGCTCGACGCGGTGGAACGCCGCTGGGTCGAGGAGATGGGCGGCATGAACCTGTTCTTCGTCTTCGGGAACAAGGTGATCACGCCCGAGCTCACCGGCACGCTGCTGCCCGGCATCACCCGGAACTCGTTGCTGACGCTGGCCTCCGACCTCGGCCTGTCCGTGGAGGAGCGCCGCATCTCGACCGACGAGTGGGAGAAGGCCAACGCCTCCGGTGAGCTCACCGAGGTCTTCGCCTGTGGCACGGCGGCGGTCATCACGCCGGTCGGCCACGTCAAGCACGCCGGCGGCGAGTTCGACATCGCCGACGGCGGCACCGGCTCGGTGACGATGAAGCTGCGCGAGCGCCTGACCAGCCTGCAGCACGGCCACGCCGCCGACACCCACGGCTGGATGACGACCCTTCGCTCCTAGGCGATCACCAGCACGGCCAGAAGCGCGATTTCGGCGGCAGCACCGAGCACATCACCGGTGATGCCGCCGAAACGCTTTCCGGTGTGCTTCACCAACAGCCACACGAGCGCGAACGCGACGACGACGGCGACGACCGCGCGCCACCCGAGCGGAATCGCCGCCGCAGCGAGCACCACCCACGTGCCGACGACCAGCAACGGATGCTGTGTGCCCGCCACGAGAGCACCAAGCCCCTCGGGCCGTGCCGCGGGCACACCGCGCATGCAGCAGATCCCGAACGCCGCCCGGCTCGTCGCGAACGCGAGCAGCACGACACCCCAACCGGCGTGGGGGAGTGCGGCGGCCTGCGCACCCAGCACCACGATCAGCGAGACGACGCCGAACGGTCCCGCGCCACCGTCCTTCATGACCTTGAGCGCCCGCTCCGGCGGCCCGTAGCAACCGAGTCCGTCGGCGACGTCGGCCAGCCCGTCGAGGTGCATGCCGCGCGTTGCAAGGGCGACGACGCCGACGACCAGAAACCCGGCCACGAGCGCCGATATATTGGATATCGCGAGCAGCTCAAGCACGCCGACGACGAACGCGCCGAGCACGACGCCGACGACGAGCGTGGTTGCAATGGCCCGTCCCGCCGCCTTGCGATCGACGTCGTCGACCCTGAGCGGCAGGACGGTCAGCCAGGAGAACGCCAGTTTCACCCAGTCGTATTTTCTCGGTTCGTGATGCCGGCGTTCTCGAACGTCGCCATCTCCGCGAGTACCTTCACCGCCGAGATCAGCAACGGCAGCGCCGCCACGGCACCGGAGCCCTCACCGAGCCGCATCCCGAACTCCAGCAGCGGCTTCAGGTTCAGGTGCCCGAGCGCGATCGCGTGCGCGGGCTCGGCCGACTCGTGCCCGGCCACCCACCACTCGCGCGCACCCGGCGCCATCTCCTCGGCGACGACGGCGGCCGCACCGACGACGACGCCGTCGAGCACGACAGGGGTCTTGCGCACGGCGGCCTGCGCGAGGAACCCGGCCATCGCGGCGATGTCGGCGCCCCCGGCCGTGGCGAGCAACGCGACCGGGTCGCTGATCACCAGGCGGGCCCGGCGCAGCGCGTCCCGGATCGCCGCCGTCTTGCGCATCCACGCCTGGTCGTCGATGCCGGTGCCGCGCCCGACGACCGCGACGGGCTCCGACCCGGTCAGCGACGCGATCAGCACGGCGGCGGGCGTCGTGTTGCCGATACCCATGTCGCCCGCGACGAGCACGTCGGCGCCCGCGTCGACCTCCTCGTCGGCGACTGCGCGGCCGGCAGCGATCGCGAGTTCGCACTGCTCACGGGTGAGCGCGTCCTCGCGGTCGATCGACCCCGACGAGCGCCGCACCTTGTGCTGGCTGACCGCGGCCGGGGTGTCCGCGTCGACGGCCATGTCGACCACGCGGACCGTGGCGCCCGCGACCTGCGCGAGCACGTTCACCGCGGCGCCACCGGTCAGGAAGTTCGCGACCATCTGACCGGTCACCTCGCTCGGGAACGCCGACACGCCCTGCGCGGTGATGCCGTGGTCGCCCGCGAACACGACCACGCGCGGCCGCACGAACGGCTTCGGCGGCACGGAGCCCTGGCAGGCGGCGATCCAGTTGCCCAGCTCTTCGAGCCGTCCGAGGGAGCCGACCGGCTTGGTCAGCACCGCGTGCCGGGCCTCGGCCTCGCGCAGAACGGTCTCGTCCGGCGGTTCAACCGGCGGGAACTCGGTGCTCACCTGGTCGCTCCTATCGCAGTTTCAGGGGGATACCGGCGACGAGGAGGGTGACCTCGTCGCACACCTCGGCGACGCGCGCGTTGAGCGCACCGAGGTGATCGCGGAAGAGCCTGCCAGAGCGCGTGGACGGAATGACGCCGAGGCCGACCTCCGCCGTCACGAGCACCAGCCGTGCCCGGCACGTGGCGACCGAACGCACGAGCTGGTCGACGTTGTGCGCGATGGTCTCGGCGCCGTTGCCCTCCCACGCTTGAGCGTCGTCGAGCACGCCGACCAGCCACGTGGACAGGTCGTCCACCAGGATCGGCGGGTCCTCGTACTGCGTCGCCGTGAGCAACGCGGCCAGGTCGGCCGGCGAGGACGCCTCGACCGTGTGCCAGGTGGACGGACGCCGCGCGACGTGCAGCGCGATGCGCGCGTCCCAGTCAGGGTCGTCCGGGTACCGGCGCGCGGTGGCGACGTAGGTCACGGTCGCTTCGGTGAGCAGACCTTCCGCATGCGCTGACTTGCCCGAACGTGCTCCGCCGAGCACGAGCGTGCGAGGTGACAAGAGAGTTAGCCTTCGTCCGTGGAATACCGCTGGCGTTACCAGGATGCACAGGGACGCGACGTCGCGGGCCCGGATGTGATGTTCGCGGACCAGGCCGAGGCCGAGGAGTGGTTCAGCGCCGGGTGGCGTGACCTGCTCGACGCCGGGGTCGAACAGGTCACGCTGCTGCGTTCGGAATCCGAGGTGTACGGCCCGATGAGCCTGCACCCGGCCCAGTAACTCAGCCCAGTAACTCAGCCCTGGGCGGTGAGCCTCGGGTCGTCGGTGATGACGCCTTCGAGGACCTTGTCGATCTGCGTGAGCACGTCGTCGCCGAGCTCGACGTCGATGGCCTTGACGTTCTCGAAGACCTGCTCCGGACGCGACGCGCCGATGATCGCGGACGCGACGTTCGGGTTCTTCAGCACCCACGCGACGGCGAGCTGCGCCAGCGTGATGCCCGCGTCCTCCGCGATCGGCTTGAGCTGCTGAACGGCGTTGAGCACGTCGTCCCGCATCCAGCGCGCGATCATCTGCGAACCACGCGCGTCGGCCAGACGTGACCCCTCCGGCACCTCGGCGCCCGGGAGGTACTTGCCGGTCAGGATGCCCTGCGCGACGGGGGAGAAGACGATCTGGCTCAGGCCCTCGCGCTCGCACGCCGGGATGACCTGCGGCTCGATGACGCGCCACAGCATCGAGTACTGCGGCTGGTGCGACACGAACGGGACGTTCAGCTCACGGGCCAGCGCGGCACCGCGGGTGATCTGCTCGGCGGTCCACTCGGAGACGCCGACGTAGAGGACCTTGCCCTGGCGGACGAGGTCGGCGAACGCCAGCATCGTCTCTTCCAGCGGGACACTGTGGTCGAACCGGTGCGCCTGGTACAGGTCGACGTAGTCGGTCTGCAGCCGCTTCAGCGACGCGTTGGCCGACTCCATGATGTGCTTGCGGCCGAGCCCACGGTCGTTGGCGCCACCGGGACCGGTCGGCCAGTAGACCTTGGTGAGGATCTCGAGCGACTCGCGCCGCTCACCCCGCAGCGCCCGGCCGAGCACCGACTCCGCGGCCGTGTTGGCGTAGACGTCGGCGGTGTCGAAGGTCGTGATCCCCGACTCCAGCGCCGCCTTCACACAGGCGTGGGCCTGGTCCTCTTCGACCTGGGACCCGTGCGTGAGCCAGTTGCCGTACGAGATCTCACTGATGGACAGGCCGCTGCGGCCGAGTCGACGGAACTTCATACATCGGAGCTTAACCGAAATCGTTCGTGCTGCTAATGAACTTCGGGCGCGTGCCACACCATGGAATACCGCCAGAACAGGCGCCGGCGGATCCGCGCTCCGGGCACGATCTCCGCTGCCGCCGCCCGGATCTCGTTCAACGTCGGCGCGCTCATCACCACCGGCATCTCCGCGTCGTGCGGCGTGCCTCCGGTGCCGTTGAGGGCCTTGGCCAGCCCGACGATGGCGTTGGCTGGCAGCGTCACCAGCTCCATGGCCCGGTCGGCCCGGCTTGCCATCATGTACAGCCCGATGACGATCAGCGTTCCGCCCGGCCTGGTCAGCCCGGCGAGCCTGGTGAGACCTTCGCGCAACGGCAGGTGGTGCAGGCTCGCCTCGGCGGTGACGACGTCGTACCGCCCGAGGTCGTGGGTGAGCACGTCGCCGTGAATCCATCGGACCTGGTCCGTGGTGGCGCTCGCTCGTTCGATCATGCGCGCGCTGGCGTCGATCGCGGTGACCTCGCCGGCCCTGACCTGCCGCGCCAGGTCACCCAGGCCGCAGCCGACGTCCAGCGCCGATCCGGCCCCCGACGGCAACTGCCGGAGCAGCCAGCGGCGGTACCACTCGTTGTGGTTCCACCGCAGCTTCTCCGGCAGTTGAAGCTTGCGCTGCTTCTCGCGCACCGGCTACTTGATCGCGTCGCCCGGCTTCACACGCGGCTTGGGCACGCGCAGCTTGCGGATCTGGCTCGCGCGGATGAACGAGTACCAGCCGATCGACAGGCCCTTGATCGGCTCGGTCGGGAACTTCGCCCGCACCTTCCGCGTGACGAGGCGGCCGAGCACGATGCCCTCGATGACCATCGCGATCAGCATGAACGTCGTCGCGAGCGTCGCGTACCGCTGCACGGCCAGCGACGGCGTCAGCAGCGCCACGAACACGAGGATCGCGAGCGGCATGAACAGACCCATGAGGTTGCGCCGCGAGTCGACGAGGTCGCGGATGTACGCCTTCACCGGACCGCGGTCACGCGGCAGCAGGTACTTGTCCTCGCCCGCCATCATGCGCTGACGACGCTCGGTGGCCGCGGCACGGCGCTCTTCCTTGCTCACCTTGTTGCCGCGCATGCGCTTGAACGCTTCGCGCTGCGTGCGGGGAGGCGGCGGCACAGGGCCGGAACGCCTGCCTTGTGCCTCACGCCGCTTGGGCGTGGGCCTGCCCTTGCCCGCGGAACGGGTGGAGTCGGCGACCTCGTCGGTCGACTCGGTGGCCGGGGCATCGGTGTCGGCGGCGTTACGGCGCAGGAACCTCACGACCACAGGGTAGGACAGTGGTCCTTCTGTACCTTTCGCGAGGTGCGCGTACTCATCGCTCCGGACTGCTTCGGCGGCACCCTGACCGCCCGCGAGGCCGCCGACGCCATCGCCACCGGCTGGCGCGACGCCAAGCCCGACGACGTCGTCGCCCAACGCCCACTGGCCGACGGAGGCCCCGGTTTCATCGACGTGCTGCACGCCGCCGCTGGCGGTGATATCCGATATATCAGTGTCACCGGCCCTCTGGGCGAACCGGTGGAAGCGCGCTGGCTCAGCGTGCACACCGGCGGTCGGCGCGGTGCGTACATCGAGTCCGCGGAAGCGTGCGGTCTCCACCTGATCCCGGCAGAACTCCGGCCGCAGACCTGCGAGACGGCGACCACGCGCGGCGTCGGCGACCTCATCGCGGCAGCGGCGGCTGACAACGATGTCATCACGGTCGGCCTAGGTGGCTCGGCCACGACCGACGGAGGCGCCGGCATGCTCGCCGCGTTGTCGGCCGCGGGCACGGACCTGACCGGCACATCGCTGGTAGCCGCCTCCGACGTGGAGAACCCGCTCCTCGGCCCGCACGGCGCCGCGCGCACGTTCGGCCCGCAGAAGGGCGCGTCCCCGGAAGCCGTCGAACGCCTCGAAGCGAAGCTGGCCGCCATGGACGTCCTCACACCCGTATCCGATATATCGGGTGCCGGAGCGGCGGGCGGCCTGGGCGCCGCACTGCTCTCGCTGGGCGCGACGATCACGTCGGGTGCGGGCCTGGTCCGCGACCTCACCGGCCTCGACGCCGCCCTCGACGAGGCCGACGTCGTCATCACCGGCGAGGGCAGCTTCGACTGGCAGTCACTGCGCGGCAAGCTCATCACCGCCGTGGCAGGGGGCGCCGCCGAACGCGGCATCCCGTGCATAGCCATCGCGGGCCAGGTCAGCGTCGGCCGCCGTGAGATGGGCGCCGCCGGCGTCCAGGCCGCCTACTCGGTCTCCGAGCATGTCGGCTCTGTGCAAAAGTCGATTGCGGACGCCCGCAAAAGTCTCATTGCAACGGCCCGGCATGTCGCGCTGCAATGGTCGCGCTGAAGTGCAGCGACCGCGTTGGAAGGTCCAGCTGATATATCGGTTGGCTTGAGCGTGGTCTACGTGACAGTCGACACCTAGGGCGACATGAGGCGTCGTTGTGGGACCATGGGAAGCGGAACAAGGCGGGGAACGCCCGTGTTGTTGATGGGTGAACCGCCCGCAAAGGACCTCTTAGGAGAGCCATGACGACCGCTCAGGATGCCGCTTCGACCACTGAGGCGCCCAGCCACGGCGTGACGCTGACCGATGCGGCCGCCGTCAAGGCCAAGGCGCTGCTCGACCAGGAGGGCCGCGACGACATGCACCTGCGCATCGCCGTCCAGCCCGGTGGTTGCGCCGGCCTTCGCTACCAGCTGTTCTTCGACGAGCGCGCGCTCGACGGTGACGCGATGGTCGACTTCAACGGCATGAAGGTCGCCGTCGACCGCATGAGCGCCCCGTACGTCGAAGGCGCTGTCATCGACTTCGTGGACACGATCGAGAAGCAGGGCTTCACGATCGACAACCCGAACGCCGGCGGGTCCTGCGCCTGCGGCGACTCGTTCCACTAAGGCGAACACGCGGAGAGGCCGCGTCCCCGCATCGACGGGGACGCGGCCTCTCCGCGTGTGGACCAGAAGTCAGACCCAGAAGTCAGACCCAGAAGTCAGACGCCGTATTCGGCGAGGCCTTCGACCTGGTGGGCGCACCGCTCGTCGACCTGCCAGGGCGCGGCCGCGCGCGGGGCGGGAAGGGGGTGCTCGGGGTGGGTCAGAGCGAACGGGAGCTGCGCGCAGTCCTCGATCAGTTCACTCATCGTGGTGGCCTCTGGGATCGTCACTTCCTGACCGTATGACGGCGGTCTGACCTGCGGTAGCCCTACCAAACAGTAGTCTTCACAGCGGTACTCGTCCGGGTGAGTTGTCACGTAGCGCAACAAGAAAAGAGGAGCCGACGTGCCCCTAGCCGTGTGCGGCAGCATCGCGACCGATCATCTGATGCACTTTCCGGGTCGTTTCGCGGACCAGCTGGTCGCGGAGCGTCTCGACCGCGTGTCACTGAGCTTCCTGGTCGACGACCTCGTGGTCCGTCGCGGTGGCATCGGCGCGAACATCGCGTTCGGCCTCGGTGTACTCGGGGTGCGGCCGGTGCTCGTCGGTGCCGTCGGCAAGGACTTCGACGACTACCGCTCGTGGCTCGAGCGGCACGGCGTCGACACGTCCGGCGTGTACGTGTCCGAGGTCGCGCACACCGCGCGGTTCGTCTGCACGACGGACGACGACATGTGCCAGATCGCGTCCTTCTACGCCGGTGCGATGGCCGAGTCCCGCAACATCGAGCTCGCGCCGATCGCGGGCCGCGTCGAGAACCTCGAGCTCGTCATCATCAGCCCGGACGACCCCGCGGCCATGCTCCGGCACGCCGACGAGTGCCGTCAGCGCGGTTACAAGTTCGCCGTCGACCCGTCGCAGCAGCTCGCCCGCATGGACGGCGAGCAGGCGCGCGCGTTCATCGAGGGCGCCGAGTACCTCTTCAGCAACGACTACGAGTGGGAACTGCTGCTGCAGAAGACCGGCTGGACCGAGGCCGACGTCCTCGCCCGTGTCGGCAAGCGCGTCACCACGCTCGGTGCCAAGGGCGTCGAGATCGTCGACCGCGACGGCTTCGCGCTGCACGTCCCCGCCGTCCCCGAGGTCGCGAAGACCGACCCGACCGGCGTCGGCGACGGCTTCCGGGCGGGCTTCCTCGCCGGCATCACCGCGGGCCTGGGCATCGAACGCGCAGCGCAGCTCGGCTCGTTCATCGCGGTCGAGGTGCTCGAGACCGTCGGCACCCAGGAGTGGGTGATCGAGCGTGAGTCGGCGCTCGCTCGCATTCGTGGCGCGTTTGGTGCGGAAGCCGCTGAGGAGATCGCTCCCGTCCTGCCATGATCGGACAATGGGGACGTACCTGTTCGGCGGCACCGGTGAGTCGCTCGACCCGAAGTTCGACGCACTGAGCTCACTGCTCGACGCGGGCACCTTCGCCCGCGTCGAGCAGCTGGGTGTCTCGGACGGCTGGCGCTGCCTCGAAGTGGGAGGTGGCGGGGGATCGGTGGCGAACTGGCTGGCCGACGTCGTCGCCCCGGCCGGGCACGTGACGGTCACCGACATCGACGTCACCAGGCTCGAGGAACGCGACAACGTCACCGTCCTGGAACACGACGTAGTATCCAATATATTGCCTGGCAACGCGTTCGACCTGGTCCACGCCCGCCTGGTGCTCTTCTACCTCCCCGCCCGCGACCTCGTCCTGCGCAAGCTGCGCGACGCGTTGCGTCCCGGTGGCTGGCTCGTCCTCGAAGAGTTCGACTGCCTCCCGCTCGAAGTCCTCTCGGTCGGATCTTCCGGCGCGCCTGAGGACGCGAAGCTGATCATGCGGGTCAAGAACGCCCTGCTGACGGTGCTCGACCACGCCGGTGCCGAACTGGCGTGGGGCGCGCGCGTCGAGAAGGCACTGCGCGACGCCGGGCTGAACGACGTCAGCGGGTCCCGCGAGGTGCAGGAGTGGGAGGGCGGCTCGGCGGGCTGCCGCCTGCTCGCCGCGACCGCCCGCCTGGTGCGCGCGAAGCTCCCGCTCACCGACGACGAGTTCGACCGCTACCTGGAGCTGATGGCGTCCCCGGAGACAGTTGTCAGTTCGTACGCGATGTGCAGCGCACAAGGTCGTCGCTGAAAGCGAAAAGGCCCCTCCGCGGAGGGGCCCTGACGCACCGAACCTAGAGCTTGACCGGGTAGTGCGGTTCCGGCACCACCGGCTGGATGCGGCCCTCGACGAAGATGCCGTGCCAGATCATGAACACCAGCAGCGCCCAGATGCGGCGGCTGTGGTCGAGCACGCCGGAACGGTGCTCCTCGATCAGCCGCAGCACCGCGGTCTTGTCGATGTACTGGTCGGTCTGCGACCTGCGCACGATGTCGACGGCCCAGTCGTGCATCTCGTCCTTGAGCCAGTGCCGGATCGGCACCGGGAAGCCGAGCTTGCGGCGGTTCAGCACGTGCGCCGGCACGATGTCACGGATCGCCTTGCGCAGCGCGAACTTCGTCGTGTCCTTCGTGATCTTCAACTCACTCGGGATCTGTGACGCGATCTTGAAGACCTCGGGGTCGAGGAACGGGACCCGCAGTTCCAGCGAGTTCGCCATGGTCATCTTGTCGGCCTTGACCAGGATGTCGCCGCGCAGCCACGTGAACAGGTCGACGTGCTGCATGCGCGTCACCGGGTCCCAGTCGCGCGACTCGCGGTACGGCTGGGCCGTCACGTCCATGTGCGACACCGCCGGGTCGTACGTGCGCAACACCTGACGTAGGTGGTCGTCGAGGAAGATGCGCGCGTTGCCGTAGTAGCGCTCCTCCAGCGTCAAAGCGCCACGACGCAGCAGGTCCTTGCCGCGCACGCCGTGCGGGATCTTCGTCGAGACCTTGCCCATGGCCTTGCGCAGCGCGCCCGGCACCTTCTCGAAACCCGCCAGCGACAACGGCTCGCGGTAGATCGTGTACCCGCCGAACAGCTCGTCCGCGCCCTCACCGGACAGCACGACCTTCACGTGCTGACGCGCCTCACGGGCGATGAACCACAACGGCACCAGCGCCGGGTCGGCCACCGGGTCGTCGAGGTACCAGGTGATCAGCGGCAGGGAGTCCATCATCTCCTGCGCGCTCACCGTGCGGACCACGTGCTTCACGCCGATCAGCGCCGCCGACTCCGCGGCCACGTCGACCTCGGAGAATCCCTGGCGCTCGAACCCCGTGGTGAACGTGATCAGGTCCGGGTTGTGCTCCTTGGCCAGCGCCGCGACCACCGTCGAGTCGATGCCGCCGGACAGGAACGAGCCGACCGTCACGTCCGCGCGCATGTGCTTGGCGACCGAGTCGCGCAGCGCCGCGGTGATCTCGTCGTACAGCGCGTTCGCCTCGGCCTCGCTGCGGACCGTGCGGACCTTGAAGTCCGCCGGGAAGTAGCGCTCGAACTTCGGCGACTGGCCCGGGACCAGCGTGAACGAGTGGCCCGACTCGACGCGGAAGATCTCGTCGTGCAGCGAGGCGGGCTCCGGCACGTACTGCAGCGTCAGATAGTGCTGCAGCCCCTTGACGTTCATCTTCGGCGCGATGCCGATCGAGGACGCGATCTCCAGGAGGATCTTCTTCTCACTGGAGAACGCGACGCCGCTCTGGCCCTGCGCCCAGTACAGCGGCTTGATGCCGAACGGGTCGCGGCCGCCGAACACGATCTCGCGCTCGGAGTCCCAGATCATGAACGCGAACATGCCGCGCAGCTTCGTGATCGCCGCGGGCCCGTAGTAGTGGTACGCGGCGACGATGGTCTCGGTGTCGCCGTCGGTGTGGAAGACCGCGCCGTGCTTCTCGGTGAGCTCGGCCCGCAGTTCCAGGTAGTTGTAGATCTCGCCGTTGAAGTTGATCGTGTAGCGGCTCGGCGACTCCGCCGGGCCCCAGGTCAACGGCTGGTGTGAGTGCTCGATGTCGATGATCGCGAGCCGGTTGAAGCCGAACACGACCTCGTCGACCCGCCTGGTGCCGCTCTCGTCCGGCCCTCGGTGCCGCATGCAACGCAGCGCCGCCTCCACGGCCGGGCGCGCGTTCTCGGCCTCGTTCTCGCTAGGGCATACAAGTCCTGCCAGGCCGCACAAGGCTCTCGCACCTCTCAAAAGACATGAAGGGGAAGACCACCGGGGAAGTCCCCAGTATGCCGAAGGGGCTTTGTGTGACCGAAACTGCACCGCAGCGGCGGTGCCCCCGAGGGGTGAGCGTGGTTGCGCTGGGCTACGCTCCCGCTTGATCCGTTGGCATGGAACGAGGAGGCGGGCGAGCAGTGGGCCTGAAGGAGGGCACCAGGGCATCCCGGCTGGTGAAGACCGCTGGGCTTGTGAGCCTGGTCGGCATCGGGGCCACCGGTTGCACCACGGACGAGGTGCTGCGCTTCGGATGGCCGCAGGCCGTCACGCCGCAGGCCGAGAAGATGCGCGAGCTCTGGACCTGGTCCGTGATCGCCGCGCTCGTCGTCGGCGTCATCGTGTGGGGTCTGATCCTGTGGTCGGTGGTGTTCCACCGCAAGAAGTCGGAGGAACTGCCGCGTCAGACGGCGTACAACCTCCCGCTGGAGATCGTGCTCATCGTCGTGCCGACGGTGATCGTGGCGGTGTTGTTCTACTTCACCGCCGTGACGCAGAACTACGTCACGGACAAGTCGGGCAAGCCCGACGTGAACGTCGACGTGATCGCGTTCCAGTGGAACTGGGAGTTCCAGTACCCGGACCACAAGACCGAAGAGGGCAACGTCGTCAGCACGGTCGGCACCTCGGGCGAGGTCCCGATCATGGTGCTGCCGGCCGGCAAGCGCATCCAGTTCACGCTGCGCTCGACGGACGTCATCCACTCGTTCTTCGTGCCGGAGTTCCACTTCAAGCGGGACGTCTTCCCGCAGCCGGAGAAGAACAACCAGGACAACGTCTTCCAGATCGGCCAGATCGACCGTCCCGGTGCGTTCGTCGGTCGTTGCGCCGAGCTCTGCGGTTCGTACCACGCGGTGATGAACTTCGAGGTCCGCGCCCTGCAGGAAGCCGACTTCGAGAAGTACATCGAACTGCGCAAGCAGGTCAACGAGAAGACGGGCAAGCCGTACACCACGGCAGAAGCCCTTTCTCAGGTGAACTGTGACAAGTGGTGCTCACCGCTGGCCACGACGACGACCCCGTTCAACACCGACCGGACGGCCCGCGAGGCCTCCGGCGCGGGCCAGAAGTAGGGACACGCCCCGCGATGAAGATCGAAGCTCGCGTATTCGACCTGGTGATGGCCTTCTCGTTCCTGATGGCCGTCGTTTACGGCTACTGGACGCACCTGGCGACCGGCCACGTCGAGCCCACTGGCACGGTGGCGCTCGCGCTGACCGGTGGCCTGGCCCTCATCACCGGCACCTACTTCCGGTTCGTCGCCCGCCGCATCGAGGTGCGGCCGGAGGACAACCCCGACGCCGAGGTGTCCGACGGCGCCGGCGAGCTGGGCTTCTTCAGCCCGGGCTCGTACTGGCCGGTCGGTCTGGCCGCCGCGGCGGCGACGACGGGTGTCGCGGTGGCGTTCTGGCACGTGTGGCTGCTCGTGATCGCCATCGTCATGGTGCTGGTCGCGGTCGGTGGCCTGGTGTTCGAGTACCACACCGGTCCCGACCACGACTGACCCAGCACGGCTGATATCCCATATATCGGATATCGCTTCGACCGAGGCCCTCTCCCATGCGGAGGGGGCCTTCGTCGTCTCCTGGGAACCGATATCCGATATGTGTCATATCGCATATCGCACGAGAAAGGCCCCTTCCCGCCATCGCGGCGGGCAGAGGCCTTCGCAGTCCTGCGCGCGGTTACGCCGCCGCGGCGACCGGGGTTTTCTGGTACGCGTCGACGTACTCCTGGCCGCTCAGGTCGAGGATGCGGTAGATGATCTCGTCGGTGACGCTGCGCAGCACCGGCAGCGAGTCCTGCATGCCGTCGTAGCGGCTGAAGTCGAGCGGCTCACCGAAACGGATCGTCACGGGGACGATCTTCGGGAACCTGCTGCCGATCGGCTGCACCTTGTCGGTGCCGATGATGCCGACCGGGATGACCGGGGCGCCGGACTCGAGCGCCATGCGGGCCACGCCCGTGCGGCCGCGGTGCAGCCTGCCGTCGAGCGAGCGGGTGCCCTCGGGGTAGATGGCGAAGGCGTCTCCGCGCGCCAGGATCTCGGTGGCCGTGTCGAGCGCGGCGCGGGCGTCGCGGCCCTTGCCGCGGTGCACCGGCACGTGGCCGAGCGAGGAGAAGAACCGGCGCGTCAGCGAGCCCTTCAGACCGGTGCCGGTGAAGTACTCCGCCTTCGCGAGGAACGACACGCGGCGCGGAACGACCATCGGGATGACGACGCTGTCGATGAAGCTGAGGTGGTTGGCCGCCAGGATGACGGGGCCGTCGGTGGGGATGTTCTCCAGCCCGTCCACCACAGGGCGGTAGACGAGACGGGCTGTGCGCGCGACGACGTGCTTCATCACCGGGTAGAGGAGGGCCATGTCTCCAGCATTCCAGGTGACGATTGCCACGGCGTTACCACGTGGTGCGCATCTCGGGCTCATCACTCGCTCGGACTACGCCGATGCGGCCGTCGTGCGAGCAGGGTCACGCGCCGACGACGACGCGTGACCGAAACACGACACTAGCCCTTGAGAGTCTGTGAGAGCTCCACCCAGCGGTTCAGCAGCGTCGCCGCCCTGCCCGAGTCGATGGCATCGGCCGCGCGGCTCAGCGAGGCCGTCAGGTCGGCGTGCAGATCGTCGGAGAACCCGCCGTGCGCCGCGATGGCGCCCGCGGCGTTCACGAGCACCGCGTCCCGCACCGAACCCGTCTTGCCGGCCACGAGGTCGCGGACCACCTGGGCGTTGACCGACGAGTCGCCGCCCTTCAGGTCCTCCTCGCGCGCGGGCTTCACGCCGAGCACTGTCGGGTCGATGGTCTCCGTGCGCACCACACCGTCCTGCGCGAGCCACGCGGACGTCGTCGTGGTCGTGGTGATCTCGTCGAGACCGTCGTCGCCCCGCACCACCAGCGCGGTGTTGCGGCGGCGCGCGAACACGCCGGCGATCAACGGTGCCGCGGCCGCCCGCGCGCAGCCGATCAGGCCGACGGTGGGCTGCGCGGGGTTCGTCAGCGGGCCGAGCAGGTTGAACGACGTCGGGATGCCGATCTCGCGCCGCACCGGGCCCGCGTGCCGGAAACCGGGGTGGAACACCGGCGCGAAGCAGAAACCGATGCCCAGCTGGCGCACGGTCTCCCGCACGCCGTCCGCGGGCAGGTCGATCGCGACGCCGAGCGCCTCCAGCACGTCCGCCGTGCCGCACTGCGACGACGCCGCACGGTTGCCGTGCTTCACCACGGGCACGCCCGCGGCGGCCGTGATGATCGCGGCCATCGTCGAAATGTTCACCGAACCGGAATGATCACCGCCGGTGCCCACGATGTCGGTCGCCCGCACGTCCACCGTGAACCGGTTCGCGTGGTTGAGCATCATCGTCGCGAGGCCGTCGACCTCTTCCGGGGTCTCACCCTTGGCGCGCAACGCGACGATGAACGCCGCGATCTGCGCCGCGGTCGCCTCGCCGGACATCACCTGGTCCATTCCCCAGGCGGTGTCGTCGGCGGTCAGGTCGACGCCGTCGAGCAGGCGGTTGAGCAGTGAGGGCCAGGTGCGCCGGCTCATGGCCGATCAGCCCCTGACGACGGGCACAGCCGAGCCGCGCAGCACCTCGGCCACGGTCTCGGCGGCGGCCAGCGGGTCCAGCGGGTGCACCAGCACCGCGTCCGCCTGCGACCAGGTCGCGAGCCACCTGTCGTCCTTGCGGCGCACCGCGACGACGATCGGCGGGCAGTTCGTGATCTCGTCCTTGAGCTGGCGGGACAGGCCCATGCCACCGGTCGGCTGCGCCTCGCCGTCGAGGATCAGCAGGTCGACGGTGCCGGCGTCCGCCTCGTAGAGGACGTCCGCGATCGTCGCGGCCTCGACATAGTCGACGCGCGCGAGGTCCGGCGCCGGACGGCGGCCGATCGCAGTGATGATCGTCTCACGCACCTCGGGCCGGTGGCTGAACACCAGGATCTTCGTGGTCTGCGTGCTCATCTCTGGATCCTCCGCTGCAACTGCCGACTGCGGTCCTGAAGAAAGTGACCAAGGTCGCCGTGATGCTATCGGGCCGGTTCGGGTGCCTTCTGCAGGGCGTCCCACCCCAGGGCCTCACCGCCGAGCCGTTGCGCCAGCGAGGCCATCCGCGACCGCTCCTGGGCACAGTGCAACGCGTCCAGCTTCTGCACGCGACTGATATGCGATATATCACCGGCCACGAGCACCCAGCCGTCCGGCGTGAGCAGTTCGCGCGCACGTTCTACCTGTTCAGCGGGGATGCGCACGTGGTGCCGCAGCACCGCGAGCTCGTCGGCGCGCCACCGCGGAGACCGCGCCAGAGCGGCCGAATCGGCCTCCGCGATGTCGAACGCCTCGACCACCACGACGAGCGCCGGGTCGTCGATCGACAACGCCGGGTCGTCCTGTCGGCGCAGCTTGTCCCGCAATCGGCTCAGCATGCCCATCCGTTGATCTCCTCGCGATCACCCTGCGTGTGACCCAGCCGACCCATGATCTGCCCAGGACCCGATGGGCGGACGGAAATAGCGCAGGCAATAATGCTGCTCGTGACCACGGCAGCGCCTTCAATCGGCCAGCGCGTGCACTCGCTGAACCGCCCGAACATGGTCAGCGTCGGCACGATCGTCTGGCTGTCCAGCGAGCTCATGTTCTTCGCTGGCCTCTTCGCCATGTTCTTCACGGTGAAGGCCCAGAACGAGGGGCCATGGCCTCCTCCTCCCACGCACCTGAACATCCCCTACGCGTCGGTCTTCACGATCATTCTGGTCGCGTCGTCCTTCACCTGTCAGTGGGGCGTGTTCGCGGCGGAGCGAGGTGACGTCTTCGGTTTGCGTCGCTGGTACATCGTGACGCTGATCATGGGCGCGGTCTTCGTCGGCGGGCAGGCAGGCGAGTACATCGAGCTGGTCGAGCACGGCACCACGATCCCGTCCTCGGCTTACGGCACGGTCTTCTACCTGACGACCGGCTTCCACGGCTTGCACGTCATCGGCGGGCTGATCGCGTTCGTCTACCTGTTGATCCGGACGAAGCTCAGCAAGTTCACGCCGGCACAGGCCACCTCCGCGATCGTCGTGTCGTACTACTGGCACTTCGTCGACGTCGTGTGGATCGGGCTGTTCGCCATCATCTACATCGTGCCCTGACCTGCTCCCCAGCCACGAGCTCCCGAACTGACAGCAAGGGTTGCCGCACACCATGACCACCACGACGAAACGCCCCCGCGGCGCCCGCACCAAGCTGCGCCGCCGGGTCGCTGGACTGCTCGCACTGGGCTTCGGCCTGCTGAGCGCCGGCATGCTGTTCGCCGCCTTCGCGCCCCAGGCGCAGACCGCCCAGGCGCAGCAGCAGGACGCCCTGGTGCGCCAGGGCGAGCAGATCTACCTCAACACCTGCCAGAGCTGCCACGGCAAGTCCCTCGAGGGTGTGAAGGACCGCGGGCCGAGCCTGATCGGCGTCGGCGACGCCGCGGTCTACTTCCAGACTTCCTCCGGCCGCATGCCCATGGCGCGGCAGGAGGCTCAGGCCATCCGCAAGCCCGCGAAGCTCTCCCCTGAAGAGATCAACGCGCTGATGGCCTACATCGACGCGAGCGGCGGCGAGGGCCCGAAGAAGCCCGCCGAGTCCGGTGAGGCCCTGCGCGGCGACAACCCGGCGCGCGGCGGCGAGCTCTTCCGCCTCAACTGCGCCAGCTGCCACAACTTCACGGGTCGTGGTGGCGCGCTGTCCTCCGGCAAGTTCGCGCCGGCGCTCGACGGGGTGTCCGAGGAGCAGATCTACACGGCGATGCTGAGCGGCCCGCAGAACATGCCGAAGTTCGGCGAGCGGCAGCTCACGCCGGAAGAGAAGAAAGACATCATCGCGTACGTCAAGTCGGTCACCGACGGGAACAACAACTCCGGCGGTAACGCCTTGGGAGGGTTCGGACCCGTCTCCGAGGGACTGATCGCGTTCATCGTGGGCATCGCCGCGCTCATCGGCGTGACCCTCTGGATCGGAGCCAAGTCATGAGCGGCGACAAGCCGATCGAGCTGCCCAGCGAGGCAGAGCTCGCGGAGATGAGCCGGGACGAACTCGTCAGGCTCGGCACGAAGATGGACGGCGTCGAGCTCGTCCACTACGAGGAGAGGTTCCCGGTCCCCGGCACGCGTGCCGAGCGTCGCGCCGAGCGCATCGTCGCGCTCTGGTTCGTGGTCTCCGCGCTGTCCGGCCTGGCCTTCCTCGGCGTGTTCCTGTTCTGGCCGTGGCAGTACGAGGCCCCGCACACCGACGGCCACCTGCTGCACGTGCTCTACAACCCGCTGATCGGGTTGTTCCTGGGCCTGTCGGTGGTGGCGCTGGGCGTCGCCGCGCTGCTCTACACCAAGAAGTTCATCCCCGAAGAGCTCGCTGTGCAGCAGCGCCACGACGGCCCGTCGGCCCAGGTCGACCGTGCCACCCTGGTCGCCGAGCTCGCCGACGCGGGTGAGCGCAGCGGCATCGCGCGCCGCAGCCTGATCAAGCGCACCGCGGGCCTCGGCGCCGGCGTGCTGGGTCTGGGTGTCGCGGCCGTCCCGCTGGGCGCGCTCATCAAGAACCCGCACGCGGACAGCGAGACCAAGAACTCGCTGTGGCACACCGGCTGGAAGGCCGAAAAGGGCGAGAAGGTCTACCTGCGCCGCCACACCGGCAACTTCCACGAGGTCTCCCTGGTGCGTCCCGAGGACGTCGAGCCGGGCGGCTTCGAGACGGTGTTCCCGTTCCGGGAGTCCGAGCGCGAGGACGATCACGCCCTGGTCGCGGCCCTCAAGCGGGCCGACGCGCCGGTCATGCTCATCCGCATGCGCCCGAACCAGGCGGTCACCAAGCGCTCTGGTCAGGAAGACTTCAACTACGGCGACCTGTACGCGTACTCGAAGATCTGCACGCACCTCGGTTGCCCGACGTCGCTGTTCGAGCAGCAGACCGGTCTGCTGCTCTGCCCGTGCCACCAGTCGCAGTTCGACGTCTTCGAATACGCCAAGCCGCGGTTCGGTCCGGCAACCCGTCCTCTGCCGCAGCTTCCGATCACTGTGGACGAGGACGGATACTTGGTAGCCCGCAGCGACTTCATCGAGGCTGTGGGACCGGCGTTCTGGGAGCGGAAGTCATGAGTGCCATCACCACGCCGACGAAGCCGGCCAACGCCGCCGCGCGCGTCGCAGGGGCGGCGGCCAACGCTGCCGACGAGCGGTACCACGCGGCCTCTGGCCTGCGCAAACAGCTGAACAAGGTCTTCCCGACGCACTGGTCGTTCCTGCTCGGCGAGATCGCGCTGTACAGCTTCATCGTGCTGTTGCTGTCGGGCACGTACCTCGCCCTGTTCTTCGACCCGTCGATGACCGAGGTCACCTACCAGGGGTCGTTCGAGAACCTGCGCGGTATCGAGATGTCGCGGGCGTTCGCGTCCACGCTCGACATCTCCTTCGAGACGCGTGGTGGCCTGTTCGTCCGTCAGGTGCACCACTGGGCGGCGCTGCTGTTCATGGGCGCGATCGTCGTGCACATGTTCCGGATCTTCTTCACCGGCGCGTTCCGCAAGCCGCGTGAGATCAACTGGGTCATCGGCATCGTGCTGTTCATGCTCGGCGCGATCGAGGGCTTCCTCGGCTACTCGCTGCCGGACGACCTGCTCTCGGGCACCGGCCTCCGCGTGATGGCGGCGCTGCTGATCTCGTTCCCGGTCATCGGCACCTGGCTGAACTGGCTGATGTTCGGCGGGGAGTTCCCCGGCACCGACATCATCCCGATGCTCTACACCGCGCACATCCTGATCATTCCGGCGATCATCCTCGGCCTGATCGCGGCGCACCTCGCGCTGGTCTGGTACCAGAAGCACACGCAGTTCCCAGGCGTGGGCCGCAAGGAGACCAACGTCGTCGGCGTCCGCATCATGCCGGTGTTCGCGGCCAAGGGCGGTGGCTTCTTCGCCATCGTCGTCGGCGTCATCGCGATCATGGGTGGTGTCTTCCAGATCAACCCGATCTGGAACATCGGCCCGTACAACCCCGCGCAGATCTCCGCCGGCTCGCAGCCCGACTGGTACATGGGCTGGACCGACGGCCTGGTCCGCATCTGGCCCGCGTGGGAGTTCTACCTGGGCAACTACACGATCCCGGGTGCGTTCCTGCCGTTCATCCTCGGTCTGCCGCTGCTGACCGGCATCGCGGCGATGTACCCGTGGATCGAGCGCAAGATGACCAAGGACTACGCGCACCACAACCTGCTGCAGCGCCCGCGTGACGTGCCCGTCCGCACCGCGCTCGGCTGGATGGCGATCACGTACTTCATGGTCCTGCTGCTCATGGGCGCGAACGACATCTTCGCCTTCCAGTTCGACATCTCGTTGAACCTGACGACGTGGATGGGCCGCATCGGCATGCTGGTGCTGCCTCCGCTCGCGTACTTCGTCGCGTACCGGATCTGCATCGGCCTGCAGCGCGGCGACCGCGAGGTGCTCGAGCACGGTGTCGAGACCGGCATCATCAAGCGCCTGCCGCACGGCGAGTTCATCGAGATCCACCAGCCGCTCGGCCCGGTGGACGACCACGGCCACCCGATCCCGCTCGCCTACCAGGGCGCGTCGGTGCCGAAGAAGATGAACAAGCTCGGCTCGGCCGGTCACCCGGTCGCCGGCAGCACGTGGTCCCCGGACCCGGTCGAGGAGACCGTGGCCCTGGAGAACGCGCGCAAGACGAAGCACGTCTCCGAGGGGACCAGCGCCCAGGACGAGGCGAGCGAGCTCGTGGGCAAGCCGTCCGACCCGAAGGCCTGACCCACCGCTGAACGACGAAGGCCCCCGTGATCTTCACGGGGGCCTTCGTTCTGTCTGTGGCTGCTGTGCCGACTGTCAGGCGTCGTCCAGACCGATGGAGAACGCGGCCTCGTCGTCGCGCTTCGAGTAGCTGCGGAACGCGATGTGCGTGTCGGTGTTCAGCACGCCCGCGACCTTGCTGATCTTGCCGGGCACCAGTGCGGCGAGGTCCTCGTGCTTGCTGACCCGCACCAGCGCGATCAGGTCCACGTCACCGGCGCAGGAGTACACCTCGGTGACTCCGTCGATGTCGGCGATCTCCTGCGCGGCCTCGGGAATGCGTTCGGCGGCGGCCTGGATCAGCACGATGGCGGTGACCACGGCTTCCTCCTCGGGTCTGGGCTCCGGTGTCTCAAGCACCCGTAGTCTGCCCTACCGCCTGATCACCTGCGTGAGGACGTCGCCGCTCGCGAAGCCCGAGCCGCACACAGCCCGCGCGTGTCTCTTTGTCGACTTCCCAACTGATATATCGGTTGCCGCCACTGCCTCTGACCTGCACTTACCCCCCTTATGCAAAAAACGTTTGCGGACGTCCGCAAACGTTTTTTGCATAAGGGCTGTGCAACGAGGTGTTTCGGGGTCAGTTCCAGCGGTCGTGGAGGGGGCGGGCGCCCGCGGCTTGTTCGGCCCACGGCACCCATGCCGCGGCGGCGCCGGCGGGGGACGACCACGGCTCGTCCGCGTAGACCAGGCGGGTGCCCGGCTGGTCGAGCCAGCGCAGGACGACCGCGGCCTCTTCCGGAGGTGCGCCTCGCAGCGGGCCGGGGCTCGGGACGACTGTCTCCGCTGAGGCGACGAGTGCGTCGACCACCGGCATCGGGCGGGTGCCGCGGCGGGCGACTCCGGCGGAGGCGAGGCGGCCGTAGCGCACGACCGAGAACTCCCAGCCGCCTTCACGGTCGGGTCTGGCGGCCACGAGCTGGGGAAGTGCGGCGAGGGCTGCCAGGCGCTGGGCTCGGTCCAGGGACCGGACCAGGCCTGCCAGGCGGTCGCGGTGGCGGGCGGCCTCCTCGAAGCGTTCGGCCGAGGCCAGGCCGCCGAGCTGGGTGACGAGCGTGCGTAACGGGTCCGCGCTGCGGCCCACGACCAGATCGCGCACGGCGACCACGGCAGGGGAGTACTCGTCGACCGTCTGCCGGCCCGCGCAGGGGGCCTTGCAGCGGTCGAGCTCGGCCAGGGCGCACGGGGAGGCGCGTTGGTTCGTGGCCGGGATCTTGATGGTGCACGAGCGCAGCGGTACGGCGTCCAGCAGTGCGTCCGCGACCGACTCGGCTGCCTTTCGGGTGCGGAACGGGCCCAACGCGCCGTCTCGTGGGACCTTGACCAGTGAGATCCGGGGGAACGGCTCATCGGTCAGCGTCAGCCACCAGGCGTGGTGGGGGTTCTTCGAACGCCGGTTGTAGGCGGGGCGGTGCGCGCGCAGGAGCCGGAGTTCGCGCACCTCGGCCTCCAGCGGGTGGGAGCACTCCACGGCGTCGACACGCACGGCGAGGGCGACCATCTCGCGCAGCCTGCGCCGGCCCTCGCTCGCCGTGAAGTACTGGCGGACCCGGCGCCGCAGGTCTGACGCCGTGCCGACGTAGAGGACCTCCTCCTTCGGGCCGCGGAAGAGGTACACGCCCGGCGTGGACGGCAGGTGGGCGGCCAGCGAGCGTTTGCGGCGTTGTTCCGGTGTCACCTCGGGCAGGTATGCCAGCAGTTCTTCCAGAGAGTGCACGCCCACGTTCCCGACGCGCTCCAGCAGCGTGTGCAGCACCTCGACGGTGGTGCGGGCGTCGGCCAGCGCCCGGTGCGTCGGCTTGGTCTCCGTGTGGAACAGGTCCGAGAGCGCGGACAGCCGGCACGACGGCGCCTCGTCGCGGCTCAGCACCCTCCGCGCCAGCTTCACGGTGCAGACGACCGACGGCTTCGGCCAGCGGTAGCCGTGGCGTTCGCAGGCGGCCTTCATGAAGGTGACGTCGAAGCCCGAGTTGTGCGCCACCAGGACGGATCCGGCCGCGAACTCCAGGAACGCGGGCAGCACCGTCTTCATGGTCGGCGCGCCCGTCACCATCAACTGCGTGATCCCGGTCAGCTGCGCCACCATCGGCGGGATGCCGCGCTCCGGGTCGACGAGCGTGGCGAACTCGCCGAGGACCTGGCCGCCGCGCACCTTCACCGCGCCGATCTCGGTGACGGCGTCCTCCTCGGCACTGCCGCCCGTGGTCTCCAGGTCGAAGACGACGAACGTCGTGTCGCGCAGGGGCGTCCCGAGCTCGTCGAAGGACAGTTGTCCGGTCACGTGGCTGACGTTAGCGACGGGGTCTGACAATTTTTTGAGCTGATCTTCGGTGGCGCTCTGACCTGCGGTTGCTCCATTGGAGTGGTGATCGGGTGATCTTTTCCAGATCGTTGTTGCGAAGGGCGGACACGTCCGTGCGTTGACCGAGTGCCGGGGCTCTAGCCTGATGGGGTGCCCGACCCGATGCCCGAGCCCGAGTTCGACCAGCCTGCCGATGACGCAGGTGAGTCCGCGGATGATTCCACTGTCGAATCCTCTGTGGACTGGTCGGCCCTGCCGGAGCCGTTGCGGGTGAGGCTCGCCGAGTTGGGGGCGGACGCGCTGGGCGAGATGGCGAAGGTCGACGTGCCCCAGCACCTGCGGCCGGTGGCGAAGTTCGCCCCGACCAAACGCGCCCGTCTGGGTGGCGTGCAGGTCGTGGCCGGCCTGCGGGACTCCGCGAACTTCCGCACCGCCGTGGTCGAGTGGCTGCGCAAGAACAGGCCGTCGACGCTCGAGGTGACCTCGCCGGACCCGATGACGGCGGCCGCGGCGGCGGTGCTGACCGGTGACGAGGTCGCGCTGCACTACGTGGAGCTGGTGACGCGCCGGGTGGGCGACGCGACGCTGCGAGCCGAACGGGACGCGGCCGTCGTGCGCGCGGAACGGCTGGAGAGCGAGCTGGAACGGCTGCGGTCCGAGCGCAGCCAGCTCGACGGCGCCACCGAACGCGTCCGCGCGGATGCCGAGGTCGAGCTGGAACGCCTGCGCAAGCGGTTGCGCGAGCAGGGCGTGAAGCTGCGCGAGGCCAAGGACGCCGCCGAGGCGGCGGCCGCCGAGGTGCACAAGATCCAGGAGCGCACCGCGGACGAGGTCAAGCGCCTGTCCGCCGAGCGCGACCGGGAGCGCGAACGCGCCGAGACCGAACGTGGCAAGGCGCAGCGCGCGATCGCCGACGCCGAGGTGGCCCGGCAGTCCGCACGGGAGGCCCGGCAGGCCGACGAGGTGCGGCTCGCGCTGCTCGTGGACACCCTCGACGGCGCCGTGACGGGACTGCGCCGCGAGCTGGCTCTGGGAGAAGGCGCCGGGCCGCGTCCCGCCGATCTCGTGCGGGGTGCCAGCGCGTCGCAGGGGGTCGTGGGCAGGGTGGAGGACCCCGCGGCTCTGGATCGGCTGCTGGCGTTGCCCGTGGTGCACCTGGTGGTGGACGGCTACAACGTCACGAAGACCGGCTATCCGGAGCTGTCGCTGTCGGATCAACGCGATCGGCTGGTGCACCAGCTGGCGGTGCTGGCCGCGCGCACGGGTGCCGAGGTGACGCTGGTGTTCGACGGCGCCGGGGTGGTGGCCGTACCCGCGGCTGCCCCTCGTGGCGTGCGCGTGCTCTTCAGCGACCCCGGTGTTCTGGCCGATGACGTGATTCGTGCACTGGTCACCGCGGAGCCCGAGGGGCGGCCCGTGGTGGTGGTGACGTCGGACCGAGCGGTCGCGGATTCGGTGCGCCGTCGTGGCGCGCACCCGGTGCCGTCCGCTGTGTTGCTGGCCCGTCTCGGGCGTGTTTGATCACCCGGTAGCCTGACGCCGTCGATCTTGGCGGTCTTGTTCTGGCGAGGGGGATCGGCGACCTCATGTCGCGCAACTTCACCCGTGGTTTCCTGGTTCTCCTGCTGCTCCTCCCGGTCGCTCCGGCCGTGTCCTCGGCCGCGCAGCCGGCCGATCCCGCGCGTGCGTACGCGGATCTGACAGCGCAGGCGACGAAGCTCAACGAGGAAGTCCTGCGCGCTCAGGAAGACCTCGTCCAGCGCAAGGCCGAGCTCGACCGCGCGACCGCGACAGTGGTGGCGGCGCAGCAGATCGAGCGGCAGGCCAAGCGCGACGAGGACGACTACCAGGGGCAGGTCGACCTCATCGCCCAGGCGTCGTTCGAGGGGGCGCGGTTCAACCAGCTGTCGGCGCTGCTCGTCGCGGACTCGCAGCAGGACTTCCTGAACCGCCTCGAGATGATGCGGATGCTCGCCTCCGACAAGGCGGAGTCGCTCGCACGGCTGTCCGCCGCGGTGGAGAAGGCCCGTCAGGCGCACCAGGTGGCGGAGAGCGCGCGGGCGCGTGCCGCGGAGACGACCGCGGCGGCCGAGAAGCTGAAGAGTGACCTGGACGCGCGCAACCAGGCGCTGCAGGCGCAGATAAACCAGGTGCGGACGGCGCTGACGCGGTTGCCCGCCCCCGTCGTGAACCAGCTGCGCGACCCCGGCGACCGCTCGCAGGTCAGCGTGCCGTCCGGGGTGGCGGGTCTCGCCCTGACGTTCGCGCTGGGGCAGCGTGGGGACGACTACCAGTACGGCGGCACAGGGCCTGAGCGGTGGGACTGCGCGGGACTGACGATGAAGGCCTATGCGGCCGCGGGCTTCACGATTCCGCGCACCTCGGGCGGACAGGCCGGAGTCGGGCGCGCGGTGTCGCGTGGCGATGTCCGCGCGGGCGACCTGATCATCTACTACTCGAGCCGTTCGCACGTGGCCATGGCGGTCGACAACGCACGGGCGGTGCACGCCTCCACCGAGGGCCAGCCGGTGAAGATCGCACCGATCGACACCATCGGGCCCATCGCCGTGATTCGGCGCATCGAGGGCTAGCGTTGCGCCGGTGAAGCACCTCCGGACGTTGCTGGCGGTCACCGTCGCCATGACGTTCCTGCTGGGCGTCAGCGTTGCACTACGGCCCGTTGAATTGCAGCCGACCGCAACAACCCATTGCAATGAGGCGGTGCTGACGGCTGCTTCTGGCACTGTGAGCAGCAGTTCTTGTGATGGCGCGCTGGCATCGCGGGTATCGGGGTTGCTGGACTCCTCGGTGCGCGACGTCGCCGATATATTGGATATCAGTTGGGTTCGGCGGGTCGACGTCGTCGTTCCGGCATCGGACACCGAGCTCGTGTCGCTCGTCGGGCCCGCGTTCGCGGACATGGCCGGGGTCGCCATCAGGGACGGTTCCGGGCAGCGCGTCATCATCAACCGGGTACGCGCGTCGACGTTGTCGGACGTGGAGTTGAGCGTGCTGCTGAGGCACGAGATCACGCATGTCGCGACGCGCGACCTGACCACGGACTCGGCCCCGCTGTGGCTGGTCGAGGGGTTCGCGGACTGGGTGGCGTTCCACGGCACGGGGCTGTCGCTTCGTCAGGCCGCGCCGCTGCTGAAGTCGGACGTCTCGGCGTTGCCGGTCGACTTCGGCGGCTCGGGGCGTGATCTCGCGTACCAGCAGGCGTACTCGATCATGGTCTACCTCCAGTCGAGGCTGGGGGAGCGGGGTGTCGTGGACTTCTTCCTGCGGCACGCGTCCTTGTCCGCAGTGGACGCTGGTGTCATCGACGTGGCGGGCTGGCGCGAGTTTCTGAAAACGAGCATCGGATAGCGTTGAGTTCGTGCGTCGAACTCTGCTGGTGACCAACGACTTCCCGCCCCGCCCCGGTGGCATCCAGTCCTACCTGCACGCTTTGGCGACACGCCTGCCCGCGGACTCGCTCGTCGTCTACGCGCCGAAGTGGAAGGGTGCGGAGGAGTTCGACGCCGAGCAGCCGTTCCCGGTGGTGCGGCATCCCACGTCGCTGATGCTGCCGACGCCGGACGTCCTTGCCCGCGCGCGTGACATCGCCCGTGCCGAGTCGTGCGAGGCAGCGTGGTTCGGGGCGGCGGCACCGCTGGCGTTGCTGGCGCCGTCACTCGGTCTGAGCCGTGCGGTGGCGTCCACGCACGGGCACGAGGTCGGCTGGTCGATGCTGCCGGTGGCGCGGCAGGCGCTGCGGGCGATCGGGTCCGGAGTGGACGTCGTGACCTACGTCAGCCGCTACACCCGCTCCCGGTTCTCGGCGGCGTTCGGGCCGATGGCGGCGCTGGAGCATCTACCGTCCGGTGTGGACACCGAGCAGTACCGCCCCGATCCTGCCGCGGGTGCCGAGATGCGCCGCCGGTACGGGCTGGGCGACCGGCCGGTGATCGTGTGCGTGTCGCGCCTGGTGCCGCGCAAGGGCCAGGACGTCCTGATCCGCGCGCTGCCGCTCATCCAGCGCTCGGTGCCGGACGCCGCCCTGCTGATCGTCGGCGGCGGGCCGTACCGCAAGACGCTCGAGAAGATGGCCGCCGGTTCCCGCGACATCGTGCTGACCGGCTCGGTGCCGTGGGAGGAACTGCCCGCGCACTACAACGCCGGCGACGTCTTCGCGATGCCCTGCCGCACGCGCGGCCGTGGCCTCGACGTCGAAGGGCTCGGCATCGTCTACCTCGAAGCCTCCGCGGCCGGGCTGCCCGTCGTGGCCGGACGGTCCGGCGGCGCCCCGGAGACCGTGCGGGACGGCATCACCGGCAACATCGTCGACGGACTCGACGTCGAGAACGTCGCCGCGCGGATCGCCTCGCTGCTCGCCGATCCCGAGACGGCGGCCAAGATGGGACGCGCCGGCCGCGAGTGGGTCAGCGACCACTGGCGCTGGGACCAGCTCGCACACCGCCTCGAGAACCTCTTCGGCTGACCGATATCCAATATCCAATATCCGATATATTGGATATTGGATATTGGAACGGGCGTGCGAAATGTCGTACGATAAGACAACGTTGTCATCCACCCAGCGATATATGGCATATCGCTGGGTGGATGAAGTGGATCAGGAAAGGGTCAGGCGAGTTCGCGGGCCCGGTTCTCCAAAGCGCGCAATCCCAGCTCGGCGCTGCGCCGCACGGCCTGGTCGGCGGCGGAGCGAGAATCGGCGGGACGGTGGAGATCGCGCAGCACCACGGCCAGGTCGATCAGCGCGCGGACCTCGCCCGAGGCGAAGCCGATCCGCCGGGCCGTCGTCAGAGCCTGCTCGAACAGTTTGGCGGCCGTGTCGAAGTCGGACAGCGCACGATGGGTCTCGCCGAGCGTGATCCGGACCGATGTCGCCACCTGCTGGTCGCCCCCGTCGGCCACGAGGGACAGCGCGCGCGAGGCCAGGGACAGGGCCGCGCCGGTGTTGCCGGAGGCGAGTTCCAGTGCGGCGAGGTTCTCCAGGGTCTCGGACTCGCCGGCGGGGACGTTGCCGATCTCCAGGGCGCGTTCGAGGTGGGCGCGGGCCTCGTCGAGACGGCCCTGCAGGCGCAGGGCCATGCCGAGGTAGGTGTGGCTGTCGGCGTTCGGCGCCAGGGTCAGCGCCTGCGAGAAGTGCTCGACCGCGCTGTCGATCTCGCCGAGTTCCACGGCGAGCTGGCCGAGGTTGTACAGGCCGGTGCTGACGCTGTCCGCCGGCGCCGAGCGCAGCATCTCCAGGCAGCGGACCAGGGTGTCCTTCGCAGCGACCAGGTCTCCTGAACGGCGGTGCACGAGGCTGAGGTTGTTCAGCGCGCCCGCCTCGGCGTCCTTGTCGCCCAGGGCCCGGTACAGCTCGATGGCGTGGTCGTGGTGCCCAACGGACCGTGTGTACTCGCCCAGCCGCAGGTAGAGGGTGCCGAGGTTCGCGTGCATCGCGGCCTCGGCCGCGCGGTGCGCGGACTTCTGGGCGGCCTGCAGGCCGTGGTGCGCCGTCGCGAGCCATTCGCCGACGTGCTGGCCGATCCAGAGGTAGCCGCGCAGGGCGTCCGCCAGTTGCCAGGCCATCACCGCCGGGCCGTGCTCGGCCGCGTGCCGGATGGCGGCGATCAGGTTCGGGCGTTCCGCGTCCAGCCACGCGAGGGCCTCGGCCGACGTCGAGATCCGCGGTGCCGGGCCCGTGGGCGACGACGGCAGCCGCACGATCCCGGGGTAGAGCAGCTCGGCGCAGCGCTCGACACCGCGCAGGTAATGGTCGAGCAGCGCCGTCCACGACGCCTGCTGCTCGGACGGGCTGTCCGCCTCCTCCCGCACCATGGCGGCGTAGCGGACCAGTTCGTCGTGGAACCGGTAGCGGCCGGGAACCGGGGACACCACCAGCCGCGCGATCGCCAGCACCGTCAGCAGGCCGTCGGCGTCCACGTCGGCCAGCGCGGACGCGGCCTCCGGCGTGAAGTCCGGCCCCGGCACCAGCGACAACAGCCGGAACAACCGCTGCGGCGCGGGAGGCAGCGCGGCATAGGCCAGCTCGATCGGCGATCCGGAGATCGTCACGCCGCCGCGTCCGGCCAGGTACGCCGCCGCCACCCGCAACGCCAGCGGCAGGTGCCCGCACCGCACCGCCAGCTCAGCGTGATCACCCGGTCCAAGCAGCTTCTCCAGCAACGACGCCGACTCCGCCGCCGGGAACACGTCCACCGGCACGGTCCGCGCGCCGTTCATCGCGATCAGCCCGCGCAGATCGTCCCGCGACGTCACGATCACCCGGCACGACGCCGTCCCCGGCAGCAACGGCCGCACCTGGTCCGGCGCGGAGGCGTTGTCCAGCACCAGCAGCATCCGCCGTCCCGACAGCAACGACCGCAGCATCGTGCTCTGCTCGTCCGCGTCCGGCGGGATCTCGTCCGGCGGCACGCCCAGCGCCCGCAGGAACCGCGACAGCACGTCCACCCCGTCCGCGGGTGCCCCCAGCGCGTATCCACGCAGGTCGACGTAGAGCTGCCCGTCCGGGAACCGGTCCCGCAGCAGGTGCGCCACGTGCACCGCCAGCGTCGTCTTGCCCACGCCCGGCTGCCCCGCGAGCGTCACGATCGGCACCGACCCGCCGGCGATCAGCCCGGAGACCCGCTCCACGTGCCAGGACCGCCCGGTGAAGTCCGCTATGTCGTCCGGCAGCCGCATCGGCGACGACCGCGCGCGTTCCGGTTCCCGCGCCACCACAGGCGCCGCCAGCTCCGGCGCCCCCATCAGGATCGCCTGGTGCAACGACCGCAGCTCGTCCGACGGGTCGATGCCGAGCTGCTCGTCCAGCGTCCGGTCGAGCTGCCGGAACGCCTCCAGCGCCTCCGCCTGCCTGCTGCCGCGGTACAGCGCGAGCATCAGCTGCGCCCAGAACCGTTCCCGCAACGGGTGGTCCCGCGTCAGCCCGAACAGCTCCGGCACCAGGTCCGCGTGGTTGCCCAGCGCGAGCTCCACGTCGATCCGCTGCTCGTGCACCCTCATCAGCAACTCGGTCAGCCGCGGCGCGTGCTCCGAGTGCAACGTCTCCGAAGGCACGTCCGACAGCACCGGCCCGCGCCACAGATCCAACGCCTCTGCGAACGCCGAACGTGCCGTGACCAGGTCGGATGACGACGCGGCCGCACGTCCGCGAGCCGCCGCGTCAGCGAAGCGATGAGCGTCCACGGCCAGCGGGTCCACCCGCATCCGATAGCCGTCCGCGGCCGTCTGGATCAGCGACGGATCACCCAGCGCCGCCCGCAGCCGCATCACGTACGTCTGCAACGTCCCACGCGTGCGCGCGGGCGGTGTGTCCCCCCACACGTGCTCGACGAGTTCCGTCACGGGAACGACGCGGTTCGGCCGCAGCAGCAACGCCGCCAGCAACGCCCGGTGCTTGCCCGCCCGCAACACGACGGCGGAGCCCTCCAGGCGTACTTCCAACGGGCCGAGCAGCCGGAACTGCGGACCCGAAGCCATCGCCAACCCCTCGTGCGAGCCAGATCTACCCCGTCTGCCTCACAGCCTATTAGCGTGCTGTCGCCGAGTGACATCGGCGCGTCAGCGATACGTCAGCGCCATACGGCAATCTTCTTCATGTCCCGGTCGGGGGGCCGGGGCAACACACTTCTCGGGTTCTGCGGAAGTCTCCGCGGATCACGATCGCTGGGGGTCGAAAGGCCCAGGAGCACTCTCTGGCTCCTGGGCCTTTCGCGCTTTCTACCTGCTGTTACTTCGCGTAGATCGCGTCGATGTCGGACGCGAAGGTCGTCGCCACGACGGAGCGCTTCAGCTTCAGCGACGGCGTCATCTCGCCGCCCGCCTCGGTGAAGTCGACCGGCAGCACCCGGAACCTGCGGATCGCCTCTGCCTGGGACACCGACTTGTTCGCGTCGTCCACCACGGCCTGGATCTCCGCCAGCAGGTCCGCGTCCTCGATCAGGTCGGGGACCTCGGCCGACGCCGGCTTGCCGTGCGACTCCTTCCACGACGGGAAGAACTCCGGGTCGATCGTGATCAGCGCGCCGATGAACGGCTGCTTGTCGCCGACGACCATGCACTGCGAGATCAGCGGGTGCGCCCGGATCCGGTCCTCGAGCTGCGCGGGGGAGACGTTCTTGCCACCGGCGGTGACGATGATCTCCTTCTTGCGGCCCGTGATCTTCAGGAACCCGTCGCCGTCGAGCTCGCCGATGTCACCGGTGTGGAACCAGCCGTCCTCCAAGGCCTCCTTGGTGGCGGCCTCGTTGTTCCAGTAGCCGGTGAACACGATGTCGCCCTTGATGAGGATCTCGCCGTCCTCGGCGATCTTCACCGACGTGCCGGGCACCGGCAGGCCGACCGTGCCGACCTTCTCCTGGCCCCGGAACGTCACGCACGCCGCCGCCGACGTCTCGGTCAGGCCGTAGCCCTCGTAGACCGGGATGCCCGCGCCGCGGAAGAAGTGCGACAGCCGGGCACCCAGTGGTGCGCCACCGGAGACCGCCGCGATCGCGCGACCGCCCAGGGCTGCACGCAGCTTCGTGAACACCAGCTTGTCGAACACCGCGTGCTTGACCCGCAGGCCGAGACCGGGACCGCCGTTGTCGAGCGCCGTGCTGTACGCGACCGACGTGGCCTCGGCGGCGTCGAAGATCTTGCCCTTGCCGCCGGCGTGCGCCTTCTGCTTGGCGCCGTTGTAGACCTTCTCGAACACGCGCGGCACCGCGACGACGAACGTTGGGCGGAACTGGCCGAGGTCCGCCACAAGGTCCTTCACGTCCGCCGTGTGGCCCACGGTCGCCCGCGAGTACACACACGCCAGCGCCAGAGCACGCGCCAGGATGTGCGCCAGCGGCAGGAACAGCAGCAGCGAGTTGCCGGCCGTGAGGATCTCCGGGAACCGCGACAGCGCCGACCGCACCTCGGACAGCAGGTTGCGGTGCGTCAGCGTGCAGCCCTTGGGACGGCCGGTGGTGCCGGACGTGTAGACCAGCGTCGCCGTGTGCTCCGCCTTCACCTGCCCGCGGCGCTCGTGCACCTGCTCGTCGGTGATCTCGGCACCGAGCGCGGTCAGTTCGTCGACCGCGGCGGCCGCTCCGTCGATCTGCCACACGTGGCGCAGTTCGGGCAGCTTGCCGACGACGTCGTCGACCATCGCGCGGTGCGAGGACGCCTCGACGAACACCGCCGCCGCGCCCGAGTCGGACAGGATCCACTCGATCTGGTCCGCCGACGACGTCTCGTAGATGGGCACCACGACGCCGCCCGCCGCCCAGATGGCGAAGTCGAGCAACGACCACTCGTAGCGGGTCTTGGAAACCAGGCCGACCCGGTCGCCGAGCTCCAGACCGGCTGCTACCAGGCCTTTCGCGACGGCCATGACCTGCGCGGCGAAGTCACGCGCGGTGATGTCGACCCAGGTGCCGTCGATCTGCCTGCGGAAGCTGACGGCGTTGCCGAAGCGCTCCGCATTGGCCCACACCATGTCGGTGAGGTTTTCCTCCGGAGCCACTGCGGCCGTGGCGGGGACGCTGAACTCGCGCACGTCAACCTCCGTACGGTGAAATGTTACTGGTGGGGAAACCTAGCGTGTGATTCCGGCGATACAAAGGCTGGTACGCCCTTCCGTTACCTTTTGTCCTCATGGCCAGCGTGGACGTCGTCGACGAGACTTTCCTCGCGGTACCACCCAGAGTGGTCGCCGCCGCCTTCGCCTCGCCCTCCTCCTGGAGGGAGTTCTGGCCTGATCTGGAGCTGGACGTCTACGCCGACAGGGGCGAAGAGGGCCTGCGCTGGACGGTCGGAGGCGCGCTCGTCGGCACGATGGAGGTCTGGCTCGAGCCCGTGCTCGACGGCACTGTGCTGCACTACTTCCTCCGTGCTGATTCGCCCTCCGGGTCGCTCACGCCCCGCAACGCCCTCCGCGAGGTGCAACGGCGTCAGCTCGACGCGAAGTCCGTCTCGCTGGGGCTCAAGCTGACTCTGGAGGACGGTCGTCCGGCCGGCTGCCCGCCGCAAGGGTGATCTTGCTTGACGTGCGTCTCACAAAACACCTCCATGCGGCGTCAACTAAGTTGGAACCGTGCGGGTTCACGTGGTTTCCGATGTGCACGGCAACGCGGAGGCGCTCGCGCGCGCCGGTGACGGTGCGGACGCTCTCGTCGTGCTCGGCGACCTGATCGACTTCGTCGACTACCACGACCATTCCAAGGGGATCCTCGGCCGCGTCTTCGGCGCCGAGAAGGTCGGGATCTTCGCCGAGCTGAGGCGCGGCACCAGGCGCGCGGACACGGCCAGCTACATCCGGTCGCTGTGGGACGGTCTCGCCGACGCCCGTTCCGTGGTGGAGGAAGCGGTGCTGGAGCAGTACCACGCGTTGTTCAGCGCCATGTCCGCGCCGACGTACGTGACACCGGGCAATGTGGACAGTCCGCACCTGTGGCCGCAGTTCGCCGGCGCCGGCGTGCACGTCCTCGACGGTGAGGCCGCGGAGATCGGCGGGCTGAGGTTCGGCTTCGCCGGCGGCGGGCTGATGGTGCCCGGACTGGTCCGCAACCCCAACGCGCCGTGGTTCCCGTACCTGCGCACGGAGGAGGACATGGCGTCGGCGCTGGACCGGATGGGGCAGGTCGACGTGCTGTGCACGCACATCCCACCCCTTGTCCCGGAACTGACCTACGACGTCGTCGCGCGCCGTCCCGAATGGGGATCACGGGCCGCGCTGGAGAAGATCCGGCGCGAACGTCCGCGCTGGTCGGTCTTCGGCCACGTGCACCAGCCGCTGGCCCGGCGCGTGCGCGTCGGCTACACCGAGTGCGTCAACGTCGGGCACTTCCAGCGCAGCGGCAAGCCTCACGTCCTGAATTGGTAGCCACGCGAGTAACCTCCACGTCTATGGCCGACGAGTCCACTCAGTCCATCGTCATCGACGCTCCGCCTGAGAAGATCATGGCGATCATCGCGGACTTCCCGTCGTACCCGGACTGGGCGAACGGGATGAAGGAAGTCGAGGTCCTCGACACCCGCGACGACGGCCGTGCCGAGCAGGTGCGGTTCGCGATCGACCAGGGGCCCGTGAAGGACGAGTACACGCTGAAGTACGACTGGGCCGCCGACGGTCTGTCGGTGAAGTGGGAACTCGTCAAGGGCACCATGCAGAAGGCGCAGCAGGGCAGCTACGTGCTCTCGCCGTCCGGTACCGGCACCAAGGTCACCTACACGCTGTCGGTGCAGCTGGTGATCCCGATGATCGGGCTGTTCCGCCGCAAGGCCGAGAAGATGATCCTCGACACCGCGCTCAAGGAGCTCAAGAAGCGCGCGGAGAAGGCGGCTTGAGCCGGGTCCTGCTCTTCACCGGCAAGGGCGGGGTCGGCAAGACGACGCTGTCGGCGGCGACCGCGGCCTCACTGGCCGCGCACGGCCGCAAGGCGCTCGTGGTCTCCACCGATCCCGCGCACTCGCTGGGCGACGCGCTCGACGTGCGTCTCGGCGCCGAACCGTCCGAAGTGGACGGCTCGGCCGGCCTGTTCGCCTGCCAGATCGACCCGCGCGGCCTCGTCGACGAGGCGTGGGGCGAGCTGCGCGGGCACCTGCGGACCGTGCTGGCGGGCGCCGGCGTCGACGAGCTCGACGCCGAGGAACTGACCGTGCTGCCGGGCGTCGAGGAACTCCTCGCGCTGGCGGAGGTGCGGCGGCTCGCGGCGTCCGGGCCGTGGGAGGTCGTGGTCGTCGACTGCGGGCCGACCGCGGAGACGTTGCGGCTGCTGTCGCTGCCCGAGGCGTTCGCGGGCTATCTCGAACGGCTCTTCCCCACCCACCGGCGCGTGGTGCGCGGGCTCCTCGCGGGCGTCGCGGGCACCGGGACCGTCGAGAAGTGGGACGCGACGGCCGACGCGCTGAGCCGCCTCGCCGAGCGGCTGGACGCGTTGCGCTCGATGCTCGCGGACTCCTCGTCGTGCTCGGTCCGGCTCGTGCTGACGCCCGAACGCGTCGTCGCCGCCGAGACCCGCCGCACGCTGACCGCGTTGGCGCTGCAGGGAATCCGGGTCGACAGCGTGATCGCGAACCGCGTGGTGCCCTCGCCGGGTGCCGCGCGCGGTGCCGCCGCCTCCTGGCTGCGGACCCGCCGGCACGAGCAGGACGCCGTGCTGGCCGAACTGACCGGGATCGGTGAGATCCGCACGGTCGACCACCGCGCGTCGGAGCCCGTGGGTGTTCAGGCGCTGCTGGAGGTCGCCGAGCAGCTCTACGGCGATTCGGATCCGCTGCCGGGCGTCGCGGTGTCGGAGTCGTTGCTGGAGGTGTCGGGCAGCGGGCGTGGACTCGACGCCCGATACTCGCTGCGGATCGCGTTGCCGCTGTCCGACGACACGGAGCTGGACCTCGCGCGCGTGAGCGACGACCTGGCGCTGACCGTCGATGGGCGGCGCCGGCTCGTGGCGCTGCCGTCGTTGTTGCGGCGCTGCATCGTCACCGGTGCGGAGATGGACTCGGGTGGCGTGACGGTGGGATTCCGGCCGGACCCGTCCCTGTGGCGCTGATCAGGAGCTCGTAGATGACCCAGGACAACACCGGCAAGCTCGCCGAGGAGCTGCGGCTGCTCATCGACACGGCCGCCGAGCGCATGCAGCCGTGGCTGCAGCGCGTCTCCGAGGCCGGCGACGGCTCGCACGAGCCCGAGACGTGCGGCTGGTGCCCGTTGTGCAACGGCGTGGCGTTGCTGCGCGGCGACCGTTCCGAACTGGCCGCGAAGGCCGCCGAACACGCGGCGGGCCTCGTCGCGGTGCTGCGGGCGGCCCTGCGCGAGCCCGGCACCCAGCAGCCCTCACCGCCTGCCGGCGACGAACCGGCTCCCGACGCCGGGCAGCGCGTGCAGCACATCAAGGTCGTCAGGAAGTCCGACTAGTGCTCACTGTCGGAGTGGACATCGGCGGCACCAGCGTGCGCGCCGGCGTCGTGGACCCGCGCGGCTCGGTCCTGGACACCTCGCGCGCCCCCACGCCCGCCGGCGAACGCGCCCTCGAGGACGCGATCGTCGCCGCCGTGGAGGAGGTGGCGAGCCGCCACGCCGTGAGCGCCGTCGGTCTCGCCGTGGCGGGCTTCATCGCCTCAGACCGCCGCACGGTCCGTTTCGCGCCCCACCTGGCGTGGCGGCAGGCGGACGTGGCCGACCGCATGAGCGACCGCCTGGGCATGCCGGTCGTCCTGGAACACGACGCGAACGCCGCCGCCCTGGCCGAACACCGTTTCGGCGCGGCCCGAGGCGCGAAGACCGCGGTCCTCGTCGCCATCGGCACGGGCATCGGAGCAGCTCTGCTGCTCAACGGCGAGGTCTTCCGCGGCGCGTACGGCGTGGCCCCCGAACTGGGCCACCTGCGCGTCGTCCCGGACGGCCGTCCCTGCCCGTGCGGCAAGAACGGCTGCTGGGAGCGCTACTGCAGCGGCACGGCCCTGAGCGCGACCGCCGTGGAACTGCTCGCCAAGCACCCCGGCGTCTCGACCGTGCTGGCGCGCGAGGCGGCAGGCGACTCCCGTGCGGTGACCGGCCGCCGGGTGGCCGGAGCGGCCCGCGACGGCGATCCGCTGGCCAAGCGGGCGATGGCCGACCTGGCCCGCTGGCTCGGCGAGGGCCTGGCGCTGGTCGCCGACGTCTACGACCCCGAGGTGATCGTCATCGGGGGAGGCGTGTCGACCTCGGCACCGCTGTTCCTAGACGACGCCCGCGAGCGCTACTCCGCCGTGGTGACGGGAGCCGGCCACCGGCCGCTGGCCCGGATCCGCACCGCCCAGCTCGGGGACGACGCGGGCATCGTGGGCGCGGCGACCCTGGCCCGCGAGATGGCCGCGTCGATGGCCAAGCACAACTCCCGCCGCTCCTGACGCAAGTCCTGCCCGCCGCACCGATATATCAGTCACACCCGATATATCAGTTGTGTCGATGCCGCTGACCTGCGTCTTAGCAATGACTCTTTGGACTTCGTCCGCAAAAGACTCATTGCAAAGCCGCGGCAGGGGCGTACAGGGCGTCGTGATGAAGACGCATCTGTTCAAGCCGGGCGGCCGCGCAGTGCACAAGCCGGACGGACTGCGGAAGAGGAAATGGGTGTTCGCGGCGAACGCGTCGGGATTGTTCGCCCGCCGCGAACACTCGGTCCAGGGGACTAGCGGCCGAGCAGGCGCAGGATGCGCGGACGACGGCGCTTGGCCTCGTCCTTCTTGCTCAGGGTCGCCATGGCACGGGCCATCATCAGGTGCTGCATCTGGTCCATGCCCGACACGGTAAGCATGACCGAATCGTTATCAGAAGGTCTGAGTGGCCGTTATCACGTCGTTACCGAGCGGGGCGTGACGTGTCACACCTGCGCGCCGTCGTCCCATCCCGAGTCCGGCGGAGGGCTGTTGCGCATGCGCAGGATCAGCCAGCCGATGCCCGCGCACAGCGCCACCAGCGACAGCGGTGTGCCGATCCGCGACTGCAGGCCGAAGATGCCGGGCGCGACCAGCAGCAGAATGCCCAGCACGAACAGACCGAGGGCCGCGAGGGTCGAGGCGCGCAGCACCGGCAACGGCGGCGGCTCCGGCGGGACGTAATGGTCTTCGTCGGCCGGATCTCGGGATTCGGGCTCGTCGGCGGGGTCCGGTGCCGGATCCTCCGCCACGACGGTGCGTGGGCCGGGCTCGCCGTGCCCGGTCTCGGTGTTCGTCTCCGGGCTCACCTCGTCGAGGTCGAGCCAGTCCTTGCCGACCCCGTCCCGTTCGAGACCCGCGACGATCTCGGCAAAGAGCTCGTCGACGTTCTCCGGTCCGTCGGTCGAGTCGCGCCGGGCGTTCATTCAGAGCCTCTCCACAAAGCCGCAACCCTCTGACCCCTCATCGTTGCACGGTCCGGATGTGTTGCGGGTTACGGCAGTCGGCTCAGTCTCGTTCGCAGGCACGTTCCCGGTCGCGCGTATCCGGGACGGCCGTGACGCACTAACTCGGGACTCGTTGTGTGAGGTGTGGTCGGCTCCGTAGGCTGATTGTCGGGATCAAGGTTCGCGGGGTCTTAAGGGAGGCGCTTCCCAAGGTGCTGTACTGGTTGATGAAGCACGTCCTCCTGGGGCCGATTCTGCGGCTGTTCTTCCAGCCGAAGATCATCGAGGGCGCCGAGAACATCCCCAAGGACGGCGGAGCCATCCTGGCGAGCAACCACCTCGCCGTCTCCGACTCGTTCTTCCTGCCGCTGATGCTGTCGCGGCGCGTCACGTTCCCGGCGAAGATCGAGTACTTCACCGGCACGGGGCTCAAGGGCAAGCTGCAGAAGTGGTTCTTCTCCGGCGTCGGCCAGGTGCCGATCGACCGGTCCAGCGCGTCCGCCGCGCAGGGAGCGCTCGACACCGGTGTGCGGATCGTGCGTGAGGGCAAGCTGCTCGGCATCTACCCCGAAGGCACGCGTTCGCCCGACGCCCGTCTCTACAAGGGCAAGGTCGGCGTCGCGTGGATCGCGCTGGAGTCCGGCGCGCCGGTCATCCCCGTGGCGATGTTCGGCACGGACAAGGCGAACCCCATCGGCTCCAGGATGTGGAAGCCGCACCCGATCCGCATCAAGATCGGCAAGCCGCTCGACTTCTCCCGCTACGAAGGGCTGTCGGGCGACAGGTTCGTGCTGCGGTCGATCACCGACGAGATCATGTACGCGTTGATGGAACTCACCGGCCAGGAGTACGTCGACGTCTACGCGGCGAAGGCCAAGGAGCTGCCCGCCGCCGCGCCGGAACAGGGCGAGAAGGGCGACCGGGTGCCCGAGAAGAAGGCGAGCTGACCGCACCCCTAGGGTGTCGCGGTGCGGTTTTTCTACGACTGTGAGTTCATCGAGGACGGGCTGACGATCGACCTCGTGTCGATCGGTGTGGTCGACGAGGAAGGCCGCGAGTTCTACGCCGTGTCCACCGAGTTCGACCCCGATCGCGCGGGGCCGTGGGTGCGGCAGAACGTCCTCAATCAGCTGCCCTCGCCCGCGGACAAGGCGTGGCGCAGCCGCGAGCGCATCCGCGAGGACCTGCTCGACTTCCTCGGAGCCCGCAACGCCGCGCGCGACGAGATCGAGCTGTGGGCCTGGTTCGCCGCCTACGACCACGTGGCGCTGGCGCAGCTGTGGGGTGCGATGCCGGCGTTGCCGCGCGCGCTGCCCCGGTTCACCCGTGATCTGCGGCAACGCTGGGACGACGTCGGCCGCCCCAAGCTGCCGGCCCCTCCGCTGGACGCGCACGACGCTCTTGCCGACGCGCGGCACAACCTCGCGCGGTGGAAGGTGATCGAGGAACAGCGGCTCAAAATCGGTTTTCCTGTCCGGTAAGTGAGACCCGCGTTGCTGCACCGATACAGCTCGTGACAGTCTGCGTGACACAGAACACGAGAGATGGGGAAGCAGATGCGCATCGGTGTGCTCACTGGCGGTGGTGACTGCCCCGGTCTGAACGCCGTGATCCGGGCCGTGGTCCGCAAGGGCATCAAGGCACACGGCTGGGAGATCGTCGGGTTCCGCAACGGGTGGCAGGGCCCGATCGAGAACCTCACCAAGTCGATCGACCTCGCGGACGTCGAGGAGATCCTCACCCGCGGTGGCACGATCCTGGGCTCGTCGCGCACGAACCCCTACAAGGTCGAGGGCGGTGTCGACCGCATCCGCGAGACCATCGCGGCGAACCGGATCGACGCCATCATCGCGATCGGCGGCGAGGACACCCTCGGTGTCGCCAAGCGCCTCACCGATGACGGCATCGGCGTCGTGGGTGTGCCGAAGACGATCGACAACGACCTCGGCGCCACGGACTACACGTTCGGCTTCGACACGGCCGTCCACATCGCGACCGAGGCCATCGACCGCCTGCGCACCACGGCCGAGTCGCACCACCGTGCGCTCGTCGTCGAGGTCATGGGCCGGCACGCGGGCTGGATCGCGCTGCACTCCGGTCTCGCCGGTGGCGCGAACGTCATCCTCGTCCCGGAGCGCCCGTTCAGCGTCGACAAGGTCGTCGACTGGGTCGAGCGCCGCTTCGAGAGCGAGTTCGCCCCGATCATCGTCGTCGCCGAGGGTGCGATCCCCGAGGGTGGCGCCGAGGTGCTGCACTCCGGTGAGCGCGATGCCTTCGGGCACGTCCGCCTCGGTGGCGTCGGCCAGTGGCTCGCGGAGGAGATCGCGGACCGCACCGGCAAGGAGTCCCGTGCGGCCATCCTCGGCCACATCCAGCGCGGTGGCACGCCGACCGCGTACGACCGCGTCCTCGCGACCCGCTTCGGCCTGCACGCCGTTGACGCCGTCGCTGCCGGTGACTTCGGTACCATGGTCGCGCTGCGCGGTACGGACATCGTCCGCGTGAAGCTGTCGGAGGCGACGGCCGAACTCAAGACGGTTCCGACCGAGCGCTACGAAGAGGCCGAGGTCTTCTTCGGTGCCTGATCTCCGGGCCTGATCTCCGGGGCCCGATAACTCGGATAGTGCTCTGCGGATGCCGGGTGTCGATTCATTGTCGACACCCGGCATTCCGCTTGCATACCGGCTGTGTTCCGGCACGCCACGTTGTCGTCCGGCCCCTGATATCCAATATATCGGTGCCCGTTTTGTCCGACCTTATGCAAAAGACGTTTGCGGACGTCCGCAAACGTCTTTTGCATAAGACCGGTAAGTGCAGGTCAGAAGGCTTTGACGTCGAGGTAGGCGCCGAACGTCCCGAGCCAGTGGTCGGCCATGTAACCGTGCCCGCCGAACACGTACGTCCACCCGGCCTCGCGATGCGCCGACGAGGCCGCGCGAGCCAGCGGCGTGTACCGGTGCCCAGCCGGAAGTGCCTCCGCGATCGCCTCCCAGTTCCACGCGCGCGACAACGCGAGGCCGGCGAGGTGCGAGCCGTAGGGGTCGCTGGGGTCGTCGACCGGGAAGGGCTCGCGCAGCACGCGCCACCGTTCCGACTCGAGGTCCGGCAGGTAGGCGTCGAGCCAACCGGCGAACTCCGCGGTGTCCAGGGCGCGCCGCATCAGGTCGGCCGTCGTCAGCGCGGGGGAGAGGAAGTCGGCGGCGTCCGGTTCGAAACCGCCGTATCCGGCCTCGTCGCGGTGCCACCGCAGTGCCGCGGCGGCACACGCGGCGGCCAGTTCGGTGTCGCCGGTCGCTTGGGCGGCGTCGAACACGAGGCCGGTCGCGAACGCGGTGTTGCTGTGGGTGCCGGTGCGGATCGGCAGGCGTGCCGCCGAGACCCACTCCAGCCACCGGTTCCGCAGCACGTCCGCGATCGGCGCCACCGACCAGGGCAGGCCGGAGGTGCGCAGTTCGGCGTCGAGCAGCAGCAGCCACGCCCAGCCGTACGGCCGTTCCCAGTGCCGTCCGGCCGGGGAGGCGAAGAACGAGGCCTCGGTGGCGCAGTTGTCGGGCGTGATCAGCTTGTCGAGGGCGTTGCGGGCCGTGTCCGCTCCCGCGAGAGAGGGACGCAGTCGCAGCAGGCGCACGGCGAGCCACGTCTGGTGCACGCACGAGTGCCAGTCGAACGACCCGGCGAACACGGGATGCAGCACCCGCTGCGGCACCAGCCGGTCGTCGCCGTCGATGACGTGCGTCCAATGCACCGGGTGGTCGCGCTGGACGTTGTCGACCGCGATGCCCAGCAGCCGGGTCGCGGTGCTGTCATCCAAACGGGTGGCGTTCATGGCCCACATCATGCAATGCGATGTCTCAACTGGGCAGAGGTCGATAGTTGACAAGTAACAGACTTCACCCCGCCGGAGGTAACGGCCGCTACGCCGGATGACTCCCAGCCGGCACCCTGCGAGTGCTGACAGGCCCGGCCTGGTCTCTCAGTGTGGGACAACTAGGATGAGCAGCGTGAACTGGACCGTGGACGTGCCCATCGACACGCTTCCCGAGCTTCCGCCGCTGCCTCCCGAGATGCGCAAGCGCCTGGACGACGCACTGTCGCGCCCGGCCGCCCAGCAGCCCGAATGGCCCGACGCCGAACAGGTGCGTCGTGTGCGGACCGTGCTCGAGAGCGTGCCGCCGATCACCGTGCCCGCCGAGATCGACCGGCTGCACACGCAACTGGCGCAGGTCGCGAACGGTGAGGCATTTCTCCTGCAGGGCGGTGACTGCGCGGAGACGTTCGCTGACAACACCGAGCCGCACATCCGCGCGAACATCCGGACCCTGCTGCAGATGGCCGTGGTGCTGACCTACGGCGCGAGTCTTCCGGTGGTGAAGGTCGGCCGCATCGCCGGCCAGTACGCCAAGCCGCGTTCGTCGGGCATCGACGCGCTCGGCCTGCCGTCCTACCGCGGCGACATCATCAACTCCCTGGTTGCGACGCCCGAGGCCCGGGTCGCCGATCCCGGCCGCATGATCCGCGCGTACGCGAACGCCGGCGCGGCAATGAACCTGCTGCGGGCGCTCACCGGCGCGGGTCTCGCCGACCTGCACCGCGTGCACGACTGGAACCGCGACTTCGTGCGCACGTCGCCCGCGGGCGAGCGCTACGAGGCCCTGGCCGGCGAGATCGACCGCGGCCTGAAGTTCATGTCGGCGTGCGGCGTCAACGACCAGTCGCTGCATGGCACGGAGATCTTCGCCTCGCACGAGGCGCTGCTCCTCGACTACGAGCGCGCGCTGCTCCGCCTCGACACGACGGGCGACGAGCCCAAGCTGTACGACCTGTCGTCGCACTTCGTGTGGATCGGTGAGCGCACCCGCCAGCTCGACGGCGCGCACATCGCGTTCGCCGAGATGCTGGCGAACCCGATCGGTCTCAAGATCGGCCCGACGACGACGCCGGAGATGGCCGTCGAGTACGTCGAGCGCCTCGACCCGCACAACAAGCCGGGCCGTCTGACGCTCATCTCGCGCATGGGCAACCAGAAGGTGCGCGACGTGCTCCCCGCCATCGTCGAGAAGGTCGAGGCCAGCGGCCACAAGGTCATCTGGCAGTGCGACCCGATGCACGGCAACACGCACGAGTCGTCGACCGGCTACAAGACCCGGCACTTCGACCGCATCGTCGACGAGGTCCAGGGCTTCTTCGAGGTGCACCGCCGCCTCGGCACGCACCCCGGCGGCATCCACATCGAGCTCACGGGTGAGGACGTCACCGAGTGCCTCGGCGGTGCTCAGGAGATCTCCGACGCCGACCTCGCCGGCCGCTACGAGACGGCGTGCGACCCGCGCCTGAACACGCAGCAGTCGCTCGAGCTCGCGTTCCTCGTCGCCGAGATGCTGCGCTCCTGACGAGTTCCTGAAGACGAGCTGAAGAACGAAGGGCCCCGCGTCGAGAACGCGGGGCCCTTCGCTTTGCCTGTGTCAGAGGCCGACGATCGTGATCTCGGTGCCTCGTTTCACCCGCGTGCGCGGCGGGATCGACTGGTTCACCACGGTCGCGTTGTTGCTCTTGTTGAACTCGACCTTCACCTTCAGGCCGGCTCGTTCGAGCTCTTCCTTGGCCTCCCGCACCTTCTGCCGGGTGACGTCGGGGACCTCGATCTCCTGGTTGTTCTGGTAGAAGAGCGTGACGCGCTTGTTCTGCGTCGGGTCCAGCACCGTGCCCGCGGGCGGATCCGTCCGCACCACGCGTGACCCGTTGTTCTCCGGCGCGTCCTCACCACCCGCGTCGACCGCATCGAGACCGGCGCGCTGCAGTTCAGCGGTCGCCTCGTCCTTCGTCTTGCCCGTCACGTTCGGCACGGGCAGGCGCGGCGGCGGGCCCTTGCTCAGGATGAGGGTCACCGGGGCGTCGAGGTTGAGCGCAGTGCCGGGACGCGGATCGACGCCCACCACCTTGCCGATCGGCACGGTGTCGTGGAACGCGTCCTTCGCGGGGTCCTTGACCGTCTTCAGGCCCGCGGCCTCGATCTCCTTGATCGCGGCGTCCTGCTCGGCACCGGCGGTGATGAACGGCACCACCGGCCTGCCGCGCGATACGACGAGCTTCACCTGCTCGTTCTTGCGCAACTCGGCGCCGGGTCCGGGGTCGGAGCTGATGACCGTGCCGTTGGGGACATCGTTGGACGGCACCTTCTCGACCAGCCCGGTGAGGTCGGCCTTCGAGAGCAGCAGCATCGCGTTCTGCTCGGACTGCCCGGCCACCGACGGCATCTCCGTGTAGCGGTTCGCGCCGACGTACCAGGAGAACAGTCCGACGAGGACCACCACGACGGCGGCCACGGAACCCCAGATCGTGAACAGCTTCTTGCGCCGCTTGCGCTCAGCCTCGACCGGGTCGACCTTCGGCTTGCGCTTCTGCGGGGGACGGCGGCGCGGCGGCTCCGGCCGCTGCATCGTGCGCGTCGCCGAGTTGCCGGCGGGGATGCCGGGAGGCGGCGTCGGAGGCCCGGTGTTCACCGTCGTCATCGCCGCCGAGTTCAGGGGCGGCTTCGGCACCACCGGCCTGGTCAGCTCGGCAGCCGAGGGAGGAGTGGAGCCGACCGCGACGGGGACCGGCCGCATGATGACCGTCCTGTCGTTCTCGGGGGCCGAACCGGGCACGGGCACCTGCTGCGGCGTGAGGCCCAGTTCCGTGCCCACGCGCTCCAGTTCGGACAGGAACGCGTCGGCGTTCGCGGGCCGGAGCACCGGGTCGCGCCGCGTCGCCTTGCGCACCAGCGTGTCGAGCGCCAGCGGGATCTCCGGAACCGACGGGACGTCCGAGTTCACGTGCTGATAGGCCACCGAGATGGCCGTCTCGCCTCGGTAGGGCGCCTGACCCGCCAGCATCTCGTAGAGCACGATCCCGGCCGCGTAGACGTCACTGCGCGCGTCCGCCGCACCCGATTCCACCTGTTCGGGTGAAAGATAGGCGACGGTGCCCAGGATCTCACTGTCGCTCGTGACACCGTTCTCGGCGATCGCACGGGCCAGCCCGAAGTCCGCCACCTTCACCTGGCCACCAGGCCCGATCAGCACGTTCTCCGGCTTCACGTCCCGGTGCACGAGCCCCGCTCGGTGGGCGGCGCCCAACGCCGACAGCACCGGCCCGAGGATGCTCAACGCCACGGCGGGAACGAGCTTGCCGCGCTGATTGAGCAGGTCACGGAGGTTACCGCCGTCGACCAGCTCCATCACCAGGTACACCTGGTCACCGTCGACGCCCTGGTCGTGCACGGACACCACTGCCGGGTGATGCAACTGGGCCGCCGCGCGTGCCTCGCGCTCGAAGCGCGCGACAAACGCCGGGTCCGCCGTCAGGTGCGGATCCATCACCTTGATGGCCACATCGCGATCGAGGCGAGTGTCGCGACCTCGATAGACGGTGGACATGCCGCCGCGCGCGAGCACGGAGTCCACCCGGTAGCGCTGCTCCAGCAGTCCACCCATCACGTTCGAAACCGACCTCTCCACAGTGCGAGATGGTAAAGCTCAGGATGACCCGGTTGGCGGAAGGGCGTTCCCAGTTCGGTTATGGCATCGTGACCCCCGTGAGTGCGATTCCTGCCGCTGCGGATGTATTGGCTGCCGACCTGGAGGTTCTTCCTCTCCCCGAGGTGGCCGACCGAATGGGACTTCCGGTCACCCGGGTCCACCAAATGTTGCGCGACGGGCAACTGCTCGCCGAGCGGCGGGCCGGCGTTCTCGTCGTCCCCGAGGCGTTTCTCGCTGCCGGAGGGGTGGTGAAGGGTCTGCCCGGCACCATCACGGTGCTGCGCGACCAGAACTACTCCACGGACGAGATCCTGCGCTGGCTCTTCACGGAGGACGAAAGCCTCCCTGGCACTCCGATCGAAGCATTGCGCGGAGACCGTGGGCGTGAGGTAAAGCGCCGCGCGCAGGCCATGGGCTTCTAGTTCACCCGTTGCAGCGGTTCCGGGCGTCTCAGCGAGCGCGAGACGCCCGGAACCTCTGAGCTGGTGCACATGATCACCAAGACTTTCATCGCAGGTCTCACCGCCCTCGGACTGCTCCTCGCGCCGGTCGCCGCGACCGCCGCGCCGGTGGTGCAGGCCAAGCCCACCACGCTCGAACTCGACGCGGGTGGCGCCAAGGTCAAGCTCAAGAAGGGCGACCAGCTCCAGATCAAGGGCAAGCTCGGCGCCAAGGGTGAGCGTCAGCTCACGCTGGGACTGGACGTGTTCGCCCAGGTCAGGGTGAGTGCGTCGGTGTGGACGAACATCTACACCCGCAGCTGCCAGCCGAACTCGACCTTCACCGCGAAGCTCAGCATCGACGCGTCCGCCGACCTGCGCCTCTTCTTCCCCGGCACGAGCGTTTACGCCTCCGCGACGTCGAACATCGTCGGCGTCGTCGTGATCTAAAGCGGAGTTCATGGCGTCGCCGTGCGCGCGAGCGGGGCCCGAGCGAGCAGTGCCCGGCCGGCGCCGGGCACTGCCACCGCGAACCGTCGTGCGTTCGGCACGGCCACACGCCGCCACAGCACCTCGCAGCCGACGAGTCCTAGGATGTCGCGGTACAGCGTGTATGCGGTCCGCATACAGGGCCTGGACGCCGCGGACAGCATCTCGATCCCCGGCTCCGCCGACCGATATATCGCATATGAGTGCGCGACGAGATCGTCCAGCGCCCTTTGCACCCGGTCGTTTGCGCGCCGATGACGACGAACCCATTGCAACAGATCTCGGTCGACGCCGTGCGCGGCGAGCACGTCCTGTGGCAGGTACACCCGGCCGCGGTCGAGGTCCTCGCCGACGTCGCGCAGGAAGTTCGTGAGCTGGAACGCCGTCCCGAGCCGCGCCGCGTACGGTGCGGCCTCCTCGCGGGGCACGACGGTGCCGAGCACCGGCAGCATCTGCAGCCCGATGACTTCCGCGGAGCCGTGCATGTAGGCACCGAGCGCGTCGAGGTCCGCGTACTCGGTCACGTCGAGGTCCATCCGCATCGACGCGAGGAAGTCGGTGAACAGCGACCTGTCGAGGTCGTAGCGGCGCACCGTGTCCGCCAGGGCGAGCAGAACCGGGTTCGACGGCTCCTCGTCCAGGAGTCGTTCCACCTCGTCGAGTTCGCCCGCGCGGTCGTGCACGCCGGCGGCGTCGACGATCTCGTCGGCCCAGCGCGCGAACGCGTACAAGGCGTGCACCGCGGGCCGCTGCTCAGCCCGCAGCAGCGTCGTCGCCAGGAAGAACGTCTTGCCGTACCGGGCGTTGACCCGGCGGCAGGCGGCGTAGGCGGAGCCCAGGTCCATGGTCCCGAGGCTCATTCGTAGCGTGTGGACAGGCCGAACGGGTCCGGCTTCACCAGCGACCGCGCCGCGAGGCCCGACACCACCAGCGCGAAGAACAGGTAGCCCCACGAGTAGAGCGCCGTGTCGCCGTTCGGGAACGTCACCAGCAGCAGGAACAGCGACGCGACCGTCACCGTGACCAGCGCGCCCGTGCTCCACGCGAACCCGGCGGCCAGCGCCAGCGGCCAGCTGAAGTACCAGGGCAGCGTCGCGGGGGACAGCAGCGCCACGGCCAGCATCGTCAGCGCGCCACGCCGGATGGCGTCGCGCACCTCACCGTCACGGGCCAGCCACCACTGCGTGTACGCGATCCAGATCAGCACCACGGAGCCCAGCGCCCGCGCCACGCCGATGAAGATGCCGCCGTCGACGTAGACGAACCAGTTCACGACCATGCGCACGAAGTCGCCGACCGCGCTCGGCAGCGACAGCCAGTTGATGATCATCGACGAGCTGCGCAGCGCAGGGATCCAGCCGAGGTTCACCCCGGCGACGACCGTGCACACCGCGAACGTCCCGAGGAACGCGGCGACGCCCGGCAGCAGTGCCTTGCGGAACTGGGCGCGCTTGTCGCCGTCCAGGCGCGCCGCCCAGATCCAGACGAGGAACGGCACGATCACGACCGCCGTCGCCTTCACCGAGAACGCGAGGGCGAGCAGCACGAAGCCGAGCACGTGCCTGCGGTCGAGCACCAGCAGCACACCGGCCGCCATCAGCCCGATCATCAGCAGGTCGTTGTGCGCGCCGCCGACCAGGTGGATCAGCACCAGCGGGTTCGCCGCGACCAGCCACAGCGCGATCGCCGACTTGCCGCCCAGGTGCCTGCTCAGGCCCGGCAGAGCCCAGCACAGCAGCACCAGTCCTCCGGCGAGGGAGAAGCGCATGGCGACGACGCCGAGGATGACGCTCGCGTCCGTGATCCAGACGATCGCCTTCGCGATCAGGATGAACAACGGCCCGTACGGCGCCGGCGTGTGCTGCCACACCCAGCTGACGTTCTCGCTGAGCGTGCTCTGCAGGACAGCGGGCCCGACCGTGTACGGGTCGTAGCCGCTCAGCGCGAGCTGGCCCTGGGCCAGGTAGCTGTAGATGTCCTTGCTGAACAGCGGTGGCGCGAACAGCAGCGGCAACGTCCAGACCGTCACCGCGACCAGCACCGCGAAATCGCCGATCTCGCCCCACCGCACGAGGCGGCCGAGCCGGATCCACGCCCAGATGACGAGCCCCAGCCCCAGGTACAGGACCATGCTCGCGAGGTCGCGGCCGTGGCCGTAGCGCAGCCAGCTCAGCCCGACCTGGGTGAGCAGCGGGTCGCGCTCCAGGATCGCGCCGGCACCCATGCCCCCGAGCGCGATCAGCGCCACGCCCAGCAGGCCGAGCATGGTCGTGCGGATGGGGATGGCGTAGGTGTTCGTGCGCACGACTGGTTGAAGCTCCTGTATCGACGCCTCGGAGCTCGTGCGGGGGAGGGACGGAGTTGCTGCCATCGCCCGAACATCGTTGCACAACGCGCGTAAGCGTCAGCAAGCAACGGCCCACACGGTCACGAGGACTTAATCAACCCCCAGCGGGAGAGGCACATGATCGACTTCAGAAGGCCCGCTTCGTCGAGCTGATCGCGAGGTCGGCGAGCTTGGTGGCGGCCGGCTCGGCCACGGGAGCGTCGTCGAGGGCGGCCAGCGCGCTCTTCGTCAGCTCCTCGATGCGTTCCTCGACGGCGTCGACGGCGCCGACGTCCACCAGCGCGCGCCGGACCTGCTCGACGGTGCCGAGGTCGAGATCGGGCTTGCCGAGAGCGATATCCAATATATCGGCGCCGAACTGCATGCCGAGCGCGACGAGCAGCGTGCGCTTGCCCTCGGCGAGGTCGTCGCCGGCGGGCTTGCCGGTCACCTCGGGGTCACCGAACACGCCGAGCAGGTCGTCGCGCAACTGGAACGCGACGCCGATGTCGGCACCGAACGCGCGCAGCCCGTCGATCAGCTCGGGCGAGCCGCCCGCCATCGCCGCGCCCATGTGCAGCGGCCGTTCGACGGTGTACGCGGCGGTCTTGAGCCGGTCGATGCGCAACGCGGCGTCCGGGGACGAGTCACCCCGGGCCTGCGTCAGCACGTCGAGGTACTGGCCCGCGAGCATCTCGGTGCGCATGTCCCGCCACGGCTCGCTCATCCGGCGCAGCACCTCGGACGGCAGCCCGGCGGCGAAGAGCATGTCGTCCGCCCACGCCAGCGCGACGTCGCCGATCAGCACGGCCGCGGACATGCCGAACCGCTCCGGCGAGCCGAGCCAGCCCTGCTCGCGGTGCCGCTCGCCGAACGCGATGTGCACGGTCGGCTTGCCCCGCCGCACCGAAGAGGCGTCCATCAGGTCGTCGTGGATGAGCGCGCACGCCTGGATCAGCTCCAGCGAGCTGACCGCCGTGAGCACCTCGTCCGCGAGTTCGCCGCCGGGATCGCCACCGGCCGCGCGCCAGCCCCACCACGCGTACGTCGGGCGGATGCGCTTGCCACCGCCCAGCACGAAATCGGAGAGCGCGTCGACGGCGCTCGCGAAGCTCGGGTCCATCGCCTCGCCGGACGCGCGGCGGGAGGCCAGATACGTGGTCAACGCTGCTTCGACGTGCTGGGGCAACGCAACGTCGATGGGGTGGTGGGACACACGTCCATGTTCCGCTGTGTCCGGGGCCACCCGCATGTCGGGGCCCGCGTACCACATGGTGAGCGGGAGTCTCACCTGGCGGAAGACCCACTAGGGTTGGTCCCATGACGTCGGTGGTGGAGCGACTCCGGGGTGAGTCACCCAAGTTCTCGGTGGAGTTCCTGCCTCCCCGGGACGCGGAGGACGAGAAGGTCCTCTGGAAGGCCGTCCGCGAACTGGAAGGCCTCGACCCCGCGTTCGTGTCGATCACCTACGGCGCCGGCGGGTCACGCCGGGACCGCACGATCCGCGCCACCGGTCGCATCGCGCAGGAGACGACGCTGCTCCCCGTCGCGCACCTCACCGCCGTCGAGCACTCGGTGGCGGAGCTGCGCAACGTCATCGGCTGGTACGCGGCGATCGGCGTGCGGAACATCCTGGCGCTGCGCGGCGACCCTCCCGGCGACCCGATGGGCGAGTGGGTCGCGCACCCGGAAGGCCTCAACTACGCCGACGAGCTGGTGCGGCTGGTCCGCGAGCTCGGCGACTTCTGCGTGGGCGTGGCGGCGTTCCCGTACGGGCACCCGCGTTCGGGCGACCTCGACACCGACCTCAAGTTCCTGCTGCGCAAGCTCAACGCGGGCGCGGACTACGCGGTGGCCCAGCTGTTCCACGCGCCGGAGCCGTTCCTGCGGATGCGCGACAGGGTGGCGGCCGCGGGCTGTTCCGCGGCGATCCTGCCCGGGATCATGCCGATGCTCTCGCCGCGCGGCCTGGCCAAGATCGTGGAGCTGTCCGGCGCGGATCTGCCCCTCGACATCTCACGCCGGCTGGAGCCGTACACGGACGACGTGGCGGGGTTCCGGGCGACCGGCATCGACATCGCGACCGAGATGTGCCGGCGGTTGCTCGACGAGGGTGTTCCCGCGCTGCACTTCTACACGATGAACAGGTCCAAGGCGACGAAGGAAGTGCTGGGGCGCTTGGGCCTGGTGACGCGCGCCTAGAGCGTGACGTTGCGTTTGTGCGCGATGAGGGCGAGCACGACGACGATCAGCGCGGCACCGCCGGTGAGCCCGGCGACCAGCAGCGCCCAGCCGAAGAACGAGCTGGAGTTCTCCCCCGCGTACTGCACGGTGGCCTGCAGCATCGACGCCTGACCGGGCTTAGGAGACCACGCGATCGTGTTGTTCTCCTCCTCGCGGCCGTTGGTGTTCACGATCTTGCCGGGGAAGCTGACCTTGATCTGGATGTCCGCGCGTTCGACGGGCACCTGGGTCAGGTCGACCGACCCCGAGAGCGTGACAAGATCACCCGACCGGCGGAAGTTGAGGCTGTAGCGGCTGTTCGACGAGCTGGTGGCCGTGGAAAGAGTCCGCATCTCGTCGAACGACAGGCCGTTGAAGAACAACTGCGTACCCGCGTACGACTCCACCCGGTACGGCTTGGTGGTGACGCGGCTCGCGAGTTCCGGCGGCACCTTGAGCTGTGGACCGGGGTCGTTGTCCTGCGTCGGGGGCGTGGCCGCGACGATCTCGCCGGAGATGCGGTCGTCGTCCGACACGGCCATGGCGGCGTACACGCGAACGCAACCGCTCAGCGAGAACAGGGTGAGCAGCAAGAAGACCGGCAGCAGCAGTGCCCGGGAACGACGCACGGCGGACATCCTGCCAGTACGACCCAAACGACGCAGGTCCCCTCCGAAGGTCGTGAGCTTGACTAACTACCTTTTGGCGTCGAGAGGCGCGAGGTAGCGTCTCGGCGCATGGCTTCCGTGCACGAGATCAGCAACAAATTCGTCAGCGACTACGTGGCGCTCGACCCCATCGCGGCCACGAGCCTCGGCTTCGCGGGTTCCGACGACCAGCTGACGGACCTCTCCCCGGAAGGGCACGCGGCGCGCGACGAACTCGCCGTCCGCGCTCTCGCCGACATCACCGCCGCCCAGCCCGCGGATGCCTCGGAGGAGGCGGCACGCGCCGTCTTCCTGGAACGCACGGGCCTGGAACACGAGCTGTACGAGGCCGGTCAGACCGAGTCCTCGCTGAACGTCATCGCGAGCCCGATCCAGTCCGTGCGCGACATCTTCGACCAGATGCCAACCGACACGCCGGAGCAGTGGGCCACCATCGGCCGCCGCCTCTCCGCCGTGCCCGCCGCACTGGACGGCCTGCGCGCCTCCCTCTCGCACGCCGCCTCCCGCGGTCACATCTCCGCACTGCGTCAGGTCACTCAGGTCGCCAAGCAGTGCGACACCTTCGCCACGACCTTCTTCGGCCCGTTCGCCGCCTCCGCCAACGTCGACGGCTCCGTGCGCACCTCTCTCGACGCCGGCGCCACCGCCGCTGCCGCCGCCTACGCGGACTTCGCCTCGTTCCTCCGCACGAAGCTGGCTCCTCAGGCGCCGGAGAAGGACGCGGTCGGCGAGGAGCGCTACCGCCTCGGCTCGCGCTACTTCACCGGCTCGCGGCTCGACCTGGCCGAGGCCTACGCGTGGGGCTGGGAGGAGTTCCTCGGCATCGAGGCCGAGATGAAGGAGGTGGCTTCGCGGCTCAAGCCGGGCGCCACCCTTGCGGAGACCGCGGCGTTCCTCGACGAGCACCCGCGCTACCAGGTGCACGGCCAGGACGGCCTGCAGGCGTGGATGCAGGAACTGTCCGACAAGGCCCTGCTCGATCTGCGCGACGTGCACTTCGACCTGCCGGACGCGCTGATGAACCTCGAGTGCCGGATCGCTCCGCCCGGCGGTGCCGTCGGCGCCTACTACACGCCGCCGACCGCGGACTTCTCCCGCCCCGGCCGCATGTGGTGGTCGATCGCCGAGGGCAAGTCGGTGTTCCCGACGTGGCGTGAGACCTCGACGGTCTACCACGAGGGCGTGCCGGGCCATCACCTCCAGTGCGCGACGGCGGTGTACCAGTCCGAGACGCTGAACGACTTCCAGCGCCTGATCTGCTGGGTGTCGGGCCACGGTGAGGGCTGGGCGCTCTACGCGGAACGCCTCATGCGCGAACTCGGCTACCTCGACGACGACGGCGACCTGCTCGGCATGCTCGACGCCCACCTGTTCCGCGCGGCCCGCGTGATCATCGACATCGGCATGCACCTGGAACTGGAGATCCCGGCCGGCACCGGCTTCCACCCCGGCGAGCGCTGGACCCCCGAACTCGGCCTCGAGTTCATGATGACCCGCACCCTCTCGGAGCCCGCGCACGTCCGCGACGAGATCGACCGTTACCTCGGCTGGCCCGGGCAGGCGCCGGCGTACAAGATCGGCGAGCGCCTGTGGCTCGCCGCCCGCGAGGACGCACGGGCCCGTAAGGGCGCCGACTTCGACCTCAAGCGCTTCCACAAGGACGCCCTGGAGATGGGCGCAATGGGCCTCGACACCCTTCGTGAACGGTTGGCCGCCCTCTGACGCCACCGGCCAGCGCAATGCTCTGACCTGCGCTTACCCACCCTTATGCAATAGACGTTTGCGGACGTCCGCAAACGTCTTTTGCATAAGCCGATATATCAGTGAGCTGATATATCGGATATCAGTGGTTCGGGGTGCCGTCCGCTGGGGCAACTGGTGGGCAAGGCACTGCCGGATCGGCCCACCGGACGCGCACGCGGTTCGTGATCGGCTCCGGGTCGTCGGTCCGCACGAACTCGAGCCACGGACCCGGCTCGGGCCGCACCGAGGCGAAGCCGTCGCCGCTGCGCACCACCGGGTGCCCGGTCGCCTCGGCCGAAGCCAGCGGATCACGCGAGTCGACGACCACGGCCGCGATCACGCCGGGGTACTCGGGCCGCGGTTCGAGGACGCAGAACTCGTTGCCCTGCGGATCGCGCAGCACCACCCACGGCACATCGGTCTGACCGATGTCGGCGTGCTCGGCGCCGAGCTTCAACGCCCGCGCCACGATGTCCGCCTGGTGCTCAGGCGAAGTCGAGGCCAGGTCGAGGTGCACCCGATTCTTCTCTATCTTCGGAGCGTCGCTCCACACGAACGTCAGCTCGATCTCGTCATCGGCGAACTCGGACCAGAACGCGGCCAGCGCGGGGGGATCCGCCGCCTCGAACGTGATTTCCACTCGTGCGAGGGTACTGTCTCGCGCGTGGCGAAGCTGGTGCTCGGACCGCTCCTCAGATATGTCGACGCGGCGTCCGCGACGGTGTGGGTCGAGACGGACGCCTCGTGCGAGGTCACGATCGCCGGTCACACCGCGCGCACGTTCCAGGTGGGCAGGCAGCACTTCGCGCTCGTCCGGCTGGAGGACCTGGGGCCACGCACCGAATACGACGTGAGGCTGGACGGCGAGAACGTCTGGCCGGAACCCGGAAGTGGCTTCCCGAAACCGGTCATCCGCACCGGCGAGGTCCGCCGGATCGCCTTCGGGTCGTGCCGTGCCGCCCCGAACCAGCCGGTCGGTCCCGACGCCCTCGACGCGTTCGCGCAACGGCTCATGGCCACCCCGGATTCGGAGTGGCCGCAGGCGCTGATCCTGCTGGGGGACCAGGTCTACGCCGACGAACCGACCGAGGCCACCAAGCAGTGGCTGCGGAAAAGCAGGAACGGCACGAAGGAACCCGACGGCGAGGTCGTGCACTTCGGCGAGTACGCCCGTCTCTACCACGAGACCTGGGGCGACCCGGAGATCCGCTGGCTGCTGTCGGTCGTGCCGACGTCGATGATCTTCGACGACCATGACGTGCGCGACGACTGGAACACGTCCGCGGTGTGGCGCAAGGAGATGGCGGACAAGCCGTGGTGGCGCGACAGGATCCGCGGCGCCATCTCCTCCTACTGGGTCTACCAGCACCTCGGGAACCTGGGCCCGGACGAGCTCGCGCGAAATCCCTTGTACGCCAAGGTGAAGGCCCAGGACACGGACGTGCTGCCGTTGCTGGAGGAGTTCGCCGAGGAAGCGGACAGGGAGGTGGAAGGCCGCAAGTCGACCTGGTGGAGCTTCCGCCGCGAGTTCGGCCGCGCCCGGCTGCTCATGGTCGACACGCGTTCCGGCCGCATCCTCGACAAGGGCAAGCGGCAGATGGTCAGCGACGAAGAGTTCGAGTGGCTCGAGCGGAACACCGAAGGCGACTTCGACCACCTGCTGATCGGCTCGTCGCTGCCGTGGCTGATGCCGCACGCGCTCAGCCACTTCCAGTCCCTCAACGAGATCGGCGCGCGCAAGCCGGGCTGGCAGGGCAAGGCGGCGGAGGGGATCAGGCAGGCGGTCGACCTGGAGCACTGGCCGGCGTTCCGCGAATCGTTCGACCGGCTCTCCCGCATGATCGAGAAGGCCGCGAACAACGGCGCCGCCACGGTGTGCATGCTCTCCGGCGACGTTCACCACAGCTATGTCGCCGAGGCCGAGTTCCCCACGCCCACCAAGGCTTTGGTCGCGCAACTCGTGTGCTCGCCCATCCACAACGAGGCGCCGAAGTTCCTGCGGCCGGCGTTCCGGCTGTCGTGGTCCCGCGCGGCCTCGTGGGTGTTCCGCCGGCTCGCGACGCTGGCCGGTGTGCCGGAGGACCTGGTGCACTGGCGCAAGACCAGCGGCCCGCACTTCGGGAACTCCTTGGCGCTGCTGGACTTCGACGGCCGCCACGCCCGCTACCGGCTGCTGTCGGCAACGGGCGAGGAGACCGCGAGCGTGCTACTTGGTCGCGAGCCGCAGTAGCGCCCACAACTGCGCGATCGCGTCGTGGTCGCCGACCACCTCGACCATCCGGTCGGGCAATCGCCCCCACAGCCAGCGGTACATCGTCATCGGGTCCGCGGACACCTGCGCGTCGGCGACGTGGGTGTCCTCCGGGTCGATCACACGCCACGCCGACGCGCCGCGCGGGCCGCAGCGCGTGAGCCACAGGTGGTCCTCGACCTGGATGGTGACGAGGCTGTCCCGCGACCCCCGCACCCCGAGCACGTCCAGCTTGTGCCCCAGCCACAACGTGAGCACCTCGTCGACGCCGTCGATCGCGACCTCGTCGTCGACGGCACCGACCTCCATGCCCGCGGCGCCCTGGACGTCCATGCGGTGCATCGTCGTCTCGTGCGCGAGCCGTCGCCGCCAGAACCCGTAGTTCTGCTGATCAGGCCACCACGTCGCGCACGGCTCGTCCTCGTCGTGCGCTTCGAGTTCCGCGATCACGGCGTCCGCGCCCGACCGCATGAACTCCAGCGAGTCCTCGCCGGGTTCCGGAAAGTCCGGCCATTCCCCGATTTCAGGCTCACGGCCGAGTCTGATCCACGCCAGCGCACCACGATAGCCGCCGCCGATGTGCCGCACGGTCTCCCCGAGGTTCAGCCCGGGGCACGCGGGCACGCCCTTGTGCGGTGGCTGGCCGATCGCGGACATGACGAGCAATTCCGCTTCACGGCGCAGAACTTCCAGATGGTTCACGGCTGCGCCTCGCTCATCACGCGGTCGACGAGCGCCACGAACAGATGGGTCTGGCGCACCAGGTCGTCTGCTGTGCGCGCGTTGACGTGCCTGGTGATCCCCGCGAGCACGGCGGCCCGTGTGGACGACCAGGACGCGAAGAAAGCCGCCCACTCACTCATTTCCGGTGCCATCGCGGCGAGCAGCACCCACGCGCTGGTCGGCCTCGACCGCCCGCGATGGGGCCGTCCACGTAAAGCGAGCACCGCTGCGGCAGCGCGCAACGCGGCGAGGTAAGCGGTCGCGAACCGCTGCGGGGGCTCGGGCGTGCGCTCCGACTCGGCGAGCGAGTCGTGGGCCTGCCGCAGCAGGACGAGCGCGGACGCGGGTGGCAACGGGATGGGGAAGGCTGCCGGATTCGAAAGATCGGCTGTCATCTCGGCCTCCTCGTGGCGTCGGTGAACGACGTCACCGCCGAGGGGAAGCCGGCGGCTCTCGGAGGTGGGGTGCTTCCCCCACCCCACCTCCGAGGCATGGTGAGACTCGAACACATGTTCGAGTCATCCTCAGCGTAGCTGCCTGCCGATGGATTCCTCAACCCGGCCCACCGCGTAGGCGCGAGTCGTGGTCTCATGGAGACGTGAGTGCGCTCGAACACCCCGGAATCCGCAAGGTCGCGGAAGTCCTGCCGCCCGCCACCGCCGCACGCATCGTCGTGCTGCCGGACGCCGTGCGGACCGCGGCGGCCGCGGCTGCGGCGGTAGGTGTGCAGGTAGGCGCGATCGCGAACAGCCTGGTGTTCGCCGCGGTACGCGGCGGCGAGGCGGCCCCGCTGCTGGTGCTGACGTCGGGCGCACACCGCGCGGACACGTCACTGGTCGCCGCACTCGTGGGCGCGGACGCCGTCAAGCGCGCCGATCCCGAGTTCGTCCGCGAGCACACGGGCCAGGTGATCGGCGGCGTGTCGCCGGTCGGGCACCCGGCGCCGATCGAGACCGTGGTGGACGAGTCGCTGTCCGGCTACGAGGAGATCTGGGCGGCCGCGGGCCATCCGCACGCCGTCTACCCCACGACCTTCGTCGATCTGGTGGCGCTGACGGGCGGACGCGTCGCGGCGGTGAAGGCATGACGGCCTCGCCGCGCCTGGAGCGCATCGTCGAGATCACCGCCTCGGAACTGAACGAGCGGCTGGGCGAAGCCCTCGCGCTGTACGTGACGGCGATGAACTACCCGCCCGCCACCGTCGAGCAGCGCGCCCCGATGTGGCTCGCCCACATGATGCGCGAGGACTGGCGCTGCGTCGTCGCGCTGGGGGAGCACGACGAACTCGTCGGCATCGGCTACGGCTACCGCGGCGCGGCCGGGCAGTGGTGGCACGAGCAGGTGAGGCGCGGACTGATGCAGGTCTCGCCGCCCGCCGTCGTCGACAGCTGGCTCACCGACTACTTCGAGCTCACCGAACTGCACGTGCTGCCGCGCGCGCAGGGTCGTGGCCTCGGCGAGGAACTGCTGCGCCGCCTGCTGGAAGGCGTGCGGTCCTCCTGTGTGCTGCTCTCCACGCCCGAAGGCCCGAGCAAGGCGTGGAAGCTCTACCGCCGCGTCGGCTTCGAGGACGTGCTGCGGCACTACCAGTTCACCGGCGACCCGCGCCCGTTCGCGGTCCTCGGCCGCAAGCTGCCAGTCTGACCCTTCGCTCCTGCGTGCCGTGTCGCGCCGCAGTCAGATGGCTTCCAGGACGAAGAACAGGAAGCTCAAGAAGGCCCCGGAGGGGAACCTCGCCATCTCGTCGGGGGAAGAGTTCGTGGGCTTCCGGCGCCGGGGGCGGTTCGCTGAAGGGCGTCGGTCAATTGCGTGCAGAGGCCTGTGCCAGCAGGTGAGCACGGCCTTCTGGCCGTTGAAGGTGTACTCGTCGGACTACTTGCTGGTCGCGAAGTAGTCGGCCTCGCGGTACTGCATCTTGAAGATGATGGGGTGGTTGACGACCGCGATCAGCCGGTCGCCGGGCTTCAGGACCCGTCGCAGCTCGCCCAGCGGTGCGGCCCAGTCCTCCAGGTAGTGCAGCACCAGGGCCGCGACGACATCGTCGAACGCGCCGTCGGGGTACGGCAGCGGGCCGGTTATGTGGTCGCAGAGGTGGTATGCCGCCAGGTCAAGCCGTCTTGGTTGCGATCACCCGGCCTCGGCCCTACTCTCGCCAATATGCAATATATTGGATATGGGTCACTGAAGGAGCGGGCGGCGGCCGAGATCCGGTCGGCGATCGTGCGCGGCGATCTGGAGCCGGGTGCGCCCATCAAGGACATCGAACTGGCGGAACGGCTGGGTCTGTCCCGCACTCCGGTGCGCGAGGCGCTCGCCACGCTGACCGACGAGGGGCTCGTCGAGACCAAGCCGCACGCGTACACCCGTGTCACCGCGCTCGAAGCGGAGCCCGTGCGCGACGCGCTCGTCGTCGTGCAGTCGATGCACTCCCTCGCGATCGGCTTGGCGGTGCCGAAGATGACGGCCGAGGACATCGCCGCGATGCGCGCCGCGAACAAGGCTTTCAAGAAGGCGCTCGACGCCGACGACGCTGCCGCCGCGCTGGCCGCCGACGACGAGTTCCACGCCGTGGCCGTCCGCTGTTGCGACAACTTCGCGATCGCCGCGACCATCGACCGCTTCACCCCGCTGGTGCGCAGGATCGAGCACAGCCGTTTCTCCTCGCCGAACGCGCGGCATTCCGTGACGCAGCACCAGGAGATCATCGAGGCGTGCGAACAGCGAGACGAACTGCTCGCCACGACCCTGGTCGACCAGAACTGGAGCACCCTGAAGGAGGAACTGTGAACAGATTCCCGCTTCTCTTCGGTCCCTCTCCGGTCCACCGCCTGGACCGCCTCACGGCCCACCTCGGCGGCGCCGCAGTCTGGGCGAAGCGCGAGGACTGCAACTCCGGCCTCGCCTACGGCGGCAACAAGACCCGCAAGCTCGAGTACCTCGTCGCGGACGCCCTGGCCACCGGCTGCGACACCCTCGTGTCGATCGGCGGCATCCAGTCCAACCACACCCGCCAGGTCGCGGCCGCCGCGGCCCGCGCCGGCCTGAAGGCCGTGCTGGTGCAGGAGAGCTGGGTCGAGTGGTCCGACGTCGGTAGCGACCGCGTGGGCAACATCCTGCTCAGCCGCATGATGGGAGCCGACGTCCGGCTGGTGAACGCCGAGTTCGGCATCGGCGTCAAACCAGCCTGGGAACAGGCGATCGACGAGGTCCGTGCGAACGGCGGCAAGCCCTACCCGATCCCCGCCGGTGCCTCCGACCACCCGCTGGGCGGCATGGGGTTCGCGAACTGGGCCGACGAGGTCCGCCAGCAGGAAGCCCAGCTCGGCGTCTTCTTCGACACCATCGTCGTCTGCTCCGTCACCGGCAGCACCCAGGCGGGCATGGTCGCCGGTTTCGCGAACGACACCAACCGCCGTGTGCTGGGCATCGACGCGTCCGCCAAACCCGCCGAGACCCTCGACCAGATCACCCGCATCGCCCACAACACCGCGAAGCTCCGCGAGGTCACGGTGTCCGAAGAGGACATCCTCCTCGACGACCGCTTCCACGCCGGCACCTACGGCATCGCCGACGAGTCCACACTGGAGGCCATGCGGCTCGGCGCCGGTCTGGAAGCGATGATCACCGACCCGGTCTACGAGGGGAAGTCCCTGGCAGGGCTCATCCACCTCGTGTCGTCGGGCGAGATCGACCGCGACTCCACGGTCCTCTACGCCCACCTCGGCGGACAGCCGGCGCTCAACGCCTACAGCTCGCTGTTCTCCACCGGGAACTAGGCGCAGTGCTCACGCCCGCAGCCGCAGTCCCTTCGGGGTGGCGCGGAAACCGGCCTCCTGCAGGACCACCGCCAGGTGCGAGGTGAGTGCGACCTCGCCATCGGCTCGCTGGACCGCCAGCTGGCCCAGCCAGCCGTCGCGGACGGCCCGGCTCAGGGCGTTCGCGGCGGTGCGCAGGGTCGGATCGTCGTCGGTGAACGACAGCAGCGACTTACCTCCTCTCTCCACGTAGAGCGCCGGGGTGCCGTCGACCAGCACCGCCAGCGCGCCGGCCTTGCGGGCCGGCCTGTGTTTGCCCTCGCCCAGCGGATCCGGCCACGCCAGAGCGGCTCCGTAGGGCTGGGCGGGGTCGGCCGCGGCGAGTACCACCGCGGCCTGGTCGGTCTGCGAGGGCTGACCAGGCGGGCGCGACAACGCCCGCAGGCGGTCCACCGCGCCTCGTGCCGCGAACTGGGCGGCGCCCAGCCCCTCGACGACGTAACCGCGGATGACCTGGTTCGACTCCTCCATGGCCCGCAGCACCTTGTAGACGCCGCTGAACCCACCCGTCACGCGTTCCGTGTCGAGAGCACCCCGCGTCAGCACGCCGTGGCGTTCCAGGAAAGCCTCGGCACGCGCGTGCGCCCGGCGGGTCGGGTTGTCGGCCGGGGCCACCGCGAGAGACCACCGACCGGCGGCGGTCGGCGGACCTGTGCGAGAAGGCATGTCGGGACGAGAACGCAGCCGGGCATAACGGCCACGTGGAGCACTGCGGCGAGGTTTGTGCGCCGCGCCGCCACCGGACACCAACGCGCGCAACGGCGACAACGTGTCGTTCGTGATCAGCCCCGCCCACACCAGATCCCACAGCGTGCCGACGACTTCGGCGTCCGTGCACGTCACGGACAGCGAGGCCCGGTCGACCACCTGGCGGAAGAACAACGCCCCGCCGGACAAAGCCTCCAGGACCGCGGTGTGCAGCGGCGACTCTGGAATCGACTCCGGCACCAGGTCGGGCAGCAGCAGGTCGGCCACGTCGGCGGGGGCGAGCGCGATCCAGCCGTCGCCACCGGCCAGCGCGCCGCAGCCCGTCCACGTCACCTCGCCGGACGCCGTCAGCTCGTCCAGCAACGCCGGGTAGTAACCGGGCAACCGGGACGGGAGCAGCAGAGATTCGAAGGCGCTCGCGGGAAGCGGTGCACCCGCGAGCTGTTCCACCACCGAGAACACGTCATCGACCGTCGGTGCCGTACGCAACCGCCTGCCCAGACCGTGCCACTGCGGCAGGAACCGGCCCAGCGCGGCCGGTTCGACCGGCTCCACCTCGGACCGCAGCCGGGCCAGCGAGGCCCGGCGCAGGCGGCGCAGCACGTCCGAGTCGCAGTACTCGGTGTGCGTGCCGCCGGGACGGAGCTCACCGCGCACCAACCGGCCCGTAGCCGCCATCCGTTCCAGCACGCCCGTCACCACGGCTACGCCCAGACCGAAGCGGGCAGCGGGTTCGGAGGCGGGGAACGGCCCGTGGGTGCGGGCGTAGCGGTTCAGCAGGTCGCCCAGCGGATCCGCCACCGGCTCGGTGAACGCCTCTGGCACGCCGACTGGAAGCGCGACACCCAGCGCGTCACGGACCTTGCCCGCGTCCTCGATCGAGATGCTGCGTTCCTCGCCGGCGATCCGGACGCGGATCACCCGGCGCTCGGCCACCAGTTCGTCCAGCCACTCGCGGGGCACACCGCGTTCGAGCGCCTCCGCGTCGGAAAGATCCCCCAGGAACCGCAACAGGTCCGCGGTGTCCTCGGCGTGCCGCGGGCGGCGGTCCTCGGAGAGGCGTTGCAGGCTGCGTTCGACCTCGGCCACGATCTCCGGGTCGAGCAGCTCGCGGATCGCCTCCGAGCCGAGCAACTCCGCGAGCAGCGTCGAGTCGAGCGACAGCGCCGCCGCCCGCCGTTCCGCCAGCGGAGCGTCCATCTCGTAGAGGAACATGCCCACGTACCCGAAGAGCAGGCTGCGGGCGAACGGTGACGGCGACGGGGTCTCGACGTCGACCACGCGCACCTTGCGTGCGCGGACGTCCGACATCAGTTCCTTCAGGCCCGGCACGTCGTACACGTCCTGCAGGCACTCGCGCATCGCCTCCAGGACCACCGGGAAGCTCTCGTACTTCGAGGCGACCGACAGCAGCTGCGCCGACCGTTGCCGCTGCTGCCACAACGGGGTGCGCCGGCGTGGATCGCGGCGGGGGAGCAGCAGCGAACGGGCCGCGCATTCGCGGAACCGGGCCGCGAACAACGCCGAGCCACCCACCTCAGCGACCACGATCTGCTCGACCTCGTCGGGGTCGAGCAGCACGTCCTCCGCGCCCGCCGTCACCTCCACGCCCTCGTAGTCCAGCGCGTCGGGCAACCGCAGCACGATGCCGTCGTCGGAGTGCGCCGCCTGCACCTCGACACCGCGCTTCTCCCGCAGGCGGGCCGCGATCGCGAGCGCCCACGGCGCGTTGACCTGGGCACCGAACGGGGAGTGCACGACGAGCCGCCAGTCGCCCAGCTCGTCGCGGAACCGTTCCACCAGAACGATCCTGTCGTTCGGGACGTGCCGCGTGGCCTCCCGCTGCTCGCCCAGGTACGCCAGCAGGTTGTCCGTCGCCCACTCGTCCAGACCGGCGGACGTGGCGCGTTCGCGCGCCGCCGAATCCTCCATCGTGGACACTTCGCGCAGGAACTTTCCCATCGCACGGCCGAGTTCGAGCGGACGCCCTGGAGCGTCGCCCTTCCAGAACGGCATCCGCGCGGGCTGACCCGGCGCGGGCACCACGATCACCCGGTCGTGCGTGATGTCCTCGACCCGCCACGACGACGTGCCCAGCAGGAACGTGTCGCCGACCCGCGACTCGTAGACCATCTCCTCGTCGAGTTCGCCGACGCGCGAGCCGGGACCGTTCTCCGAGGCCGGCGTCATGACCGCGAACAGCCCCCGGTCGGGGATCGTGCCGCCGGAGGTGACCGCCAGCCGTTGCGAACCGGGCCGGCCGCGCAGCTCGGAGTTCACCCGGTCCCAGGTGATCCGAGGCCGCAGCTCGCCGAACTCCTCGGACGGATACCGGCCCGACAGCATGTCCAGCACCGCGTTCAGCGCCGACTCCGGCAGCCCGGCGAACGGCGCCGCCCGCCGCACCAGCGCCGTCAGCTCCTCGACCGTCCACGTCTCCATCGCGACCATCGCGACGATGTGTTGCGCCAGCACGTCGAGCGGGTTGCGTGGGAACCGCACGGCCTCGATCGCGCCGTCCCGCATGCGTTCCGCCACCACCGCGCACGACACCAGGTCGCCGCGGAACTTCGGGAACATCACGCCCCGCGACACCGCGCCCACCTGGTGGCCTGCCCGGCCGACGCGCTGCAACCCGGACGCGACCGACGGCGGCGCCTCCACCTGCACCACCAGGTCGACCGCGCCCATGTCGATGCCGAGCTCCAGCGACGACGTCGCCACGACACAGGGCAACCGGCCCGACTTCAGGTCTTCTTCCACGGCCGTGCGCTGTTCTCGCGACATCGAACCGTGGTGCGCGCGAGCGACGGACGCGGTCTTCTGCACCGTCATGCCCGACTGGCCGATGGCCTCGGCCGGGAACGACTCCAGCTCCGCGGCCTCTTCGGCGAGCTCGTTCAACCGCGCGGTCAGCCGTTCCGCGAGGCGCCGCGAGTTCGCGAAGACGATCGTCGACCGGTGCGCCCGCACCAGTTCCAGGATCCGTGCCTCGACCGACGGCCAGATGGAGGTGCGTTGCTCGGCTCCGGCGGCCGAACCCGACACCTCACCCGTCGGCTGGCCGAGCAGCGCCATGTCCGCGACCGGCACCTCCACCTCGACCTGGATGACCTTGGGCGTCTTCGGCTGCACCACCGACACCGGCCGCCCGCCGGACAGGAATGTGCTGATCTCCTCGACCGGCCGCACCGTCGCGGACAATCCGATCCGCTGCGCCGGCCGGTCGAGCAGCGCGTCCAGCCGTTCGAGTGACAACGCGAGGTGTGCGCCGCGCTTGGTGCCCGCCACCGCGTGCACCTCGTCGACGATCACCGTCTCCACGCCGCGCAGCGACTCGCGCGCCGACGACGTCAGCAGCAGGAACAACGACTCCGGTGTCGTCACCAGCACGTCCGGGGGAGTGCGCCCGAACGCCCTGCGTTCCTCCGGCGACGTGTCGCCCGTGCGCATGCCCACGGTGATGGACGGCTCGGTCAGGCCGAGCCGGTGCGCCGCCTGCCGGATGCCGGCCAGAGGGGCGCGCAGGTTTCGTTCGACGTCCACCGCCAGCGCTTTCAACGGCGAGACGTAAAGCACCCGGCACCGCCGTTTCGGCTCCGACGGCGTGGAGGAAGAAGCCAGCCTGTCCAGCGCCCACAGGAACGCGGCCAGCGTCTTGCCGGAGCCAGTCGGGGCGATGACCAGCGCGTGCTCGCCCGCCGCCGCGGCCGCCCACGCACCCGTCTGCGCCTGGGTTGGCGCGGCGAAGGCCCCGGCGAACCACTGCCTGGTCGCCGGTGAGAATGCCTCCATCACGTCCATGGCGACCATCATGACGCCGAGGTCCGACAATTTCTGATTACGCAGGTCCGAGCATCCGCCGCAGCCCGCTGTGGCACGATCACCACGTACGTCCTGCGAGGGGAGCACGGTGCGCGTCCTGTCCGTCGACCTGGGCACCGCCAATACGGTTGCGGTGCTGTCCGACCACGGTGTGGTGGATGTGGACGGTGGGCCCACGATGCCCTCGTCCGTCTACCTCGACGAGGACGGTTCCCTGCGCGTCGGCAGAGAAGCGGAACGGCGTTCGCGCCAGGACCCGTCGCGCTATGAGCCGAATCCCAAACGCCACATAGACAAGGCGACGATCAAGCTCGGCGAGCAGAACCTGCCGGTCAACGACGCGCTCGCGGCCATCTACGCCCGCGTGCTGGAGGTCGTGACGGTGCTGCTGAAAGGCGAGCACCCCGACGAGATCCGCCTGACGCACCCGGCCGAGTGGGGCCCGAGCAGGCGCAACAAGCTGCTGTCCTCGGCGAGGCTCGCGGGCATGACCGGCGAACTCGTGCCCGTTCCCGAGGCCATCGCGGTGGCCTCGCTCGGCAGCGGCCGTCCGCTCGCCGTCTACGACTTCGGCGCCGACACGTTCGACGTCTCCGTGCTCGACTCCCAGCACCGCATCCTCGCCGACGGCAGCCTCAGTGACGTCGGTGGTCTCGACATCGACCAGGCGCTGCTGGAACACATCGGCCGCACGGTCTCCCACAAGGACCCGGCAGGCTGGCAGCGGCTGATGCGCCCGGTCACGGTGGACGACCACCGCGCCCGCCTCGGCCTGCGCGAGGAACTGCGCCTCGCGAAGGAGGACCTCTCCGAGCTGCCCCAGGTCGAGGTGCTGATGCCGGAGCCGTTCGAGAAGGTCGTCATCACGCGCGCCGAGCTGGAGGCGCTGATCAGGCCGAGCCTGATCCGCAGCACCGAGGTCCTGATCTCCACGGTCCGCAGCGCCGGCGTCACGCCCGAGCACGTCTACCTCGTCGGCGGCTCCTGCCGGATGCCGCTGGTCGCGCAGATCATCGCGGAGAAGGTCGGCATCGTCCCGACCAACCCCGACCACCCGGAGACGATCGTCGCGTCCGGCGCGCAGGTCGTGGACCGGGCGATGATCACGCTCAAGGCCGAGGACGACAAGCCCAAGTCCGTCGAGCCGCCCACGGTCGTCACGGCGCCGGTCAGCCCCGCCGTGAGCGGCCCGCATCCGGTGAATCCGAACGTCAGCGGCCCGAACCCCGTGATCAGCGGCTCGTACCCGAGCGGTTCCTACCCCAGCGGTTCCTACCCCAGCGGTTCCTACCCGAGTGGGTCGTACCCGAGCGGCGCGTACTCGGCGAGCGGCACCTATCAGGTGAACCCGAACGTCAGCGGCAGCTACCCGACGAACTTCCCGCAGCAGCAGGCGCCGAAGAAGGACAGCAAGAAGGTCCTCATCGGTGCCGGCGCGGCGGTCCTCGTGGTGGCGGGCGTGATCGGCGCGGTCTTCGCGTTGTCCGGCCCGAGCCTGCCCAGCGCCGACGACTGCAAGGACGACACCTCGCAGGACGGCCAGGGCTTCACGAAGTGCCTGCGCCAGCTCGCGGGCACCGTGCCGGACGGTGGCGGCTGCGAGAAGGCCGACTCCGCGCAGATCACCGGCATGGAGGAGATCAAGGGCACGGTCGTGAACTGCACGATCCGCGACGGCTACGCGGTGCAGTACATCCTCACCGACAGCGTCACGGGCGCGGAGAACAACGCGTCCTCCATCGCGAAGTCGTTCCAGACCGACCGCGTCGAGGCCGACTGGACCGGCAACGGCCTCGAGGGCGACTACCGCGCGGCCACGTCGAGCGGCACCGGCGTGCTGGTGTTCACCGCCAAGGGCCGTCCCATGTTCGGCATCCTCACCAAGACCGCCGAGGAGAACGCGGACGAGCTCAAGGCGGACGAAATGGCCGATTTCTTCGAGAAGTCCGTGCAACCGGGGGAGTAACCGCCCCTGATGGACCTGTCGGCGAGAGGTCCGGCCGTGTCACGATCGTGATCATGGTGACCGTCGCGCCGCAGGTCGAACGCGTGCAGCGCAAGGTCGTCCGGGTCCTGACCGGCACCCAGATCCTGGGGTCGGCGGCGGTGACGATCGGCCTCGCGTTCAGCACGCTGATCGCCGCGTCGTTGTCCGGATCCGAGGCGGTTGGCGGGCTCGCGCAGACCGCGGCCGTCGCGGGAGCCGCGCTGCTCGCGCTGCCGGCAGCCCGGCTCGCGCAACGCAGCGGGCGTCGTCCCGCGCTCGTCCTCGGCTACGGCATCGGCGGGCTCGGAGCGTTGATCGCCGCCGTCGCCGTGGGCCTCGGGCTGTGGCAGGTGTTGCTGGTGGGCCTCCTCCTGTTCGGAGGGGCGTCCAGCGCGAACTACGCGGCTCGTTACGCCGCAACGGATCTGGCGCATCCGCATCGTCGTGCGCGCGAACTCTCCCGCGTGGTGTGGGCGGCCATGATCGGCGCGATCATCGGCCCGAACCTGGCCGATCCCGCCGGGCGGGCGGCCGGTGCACTGGGGCTCCCGGCGGGCGTCGGGCCGTTCCTGCTGGCGGCCGTGGTGCTCGTGGCCGCGGTGCTGGTGATCCAGTTCGGACTGCGCCCGGACCCGCTGGTCGTCGTGAAGAGCACACGACCGGTTGAATCCGCGGACTGCTGCGCCGGAGGCTCCAGCGGCGAGAGTCCCCGAGGTCTGAAGATCTGGGCGACGCTCGGGCCGATGGCACGACTTGCACTCGTTGGAGTGATGTTGTGCCACACGGCGATGGTCGGGCTGATGTCGATGACGCCGGTGCACATGAACCACGCCGGGTCGTCGTTGCGCGTGGTCGGCGTCGTGATCAGCCTGCACGTCGCCGCGATGTACGCCGCGAGCCCGCTGTTCGGGTGGATGGCGGACCGGATGGGCCGCGTGCCGGTGCTCGCGATCGGCGCGTCGCTGGTGGTGGCGGCGTCCGGGGTCGCGGGAATGGCGCCCTCGCACGACGCTCCGCAACTCGCCGCGGGACTGGCGCTGCTCGGGTTCGGCTGGTCGGCCGGGCTGGTGGCGGGGTCCGCGTTGCTGACTGAGTCCGTGCGGGTCGACGACCGGCCCGCCGCGCAAGGACTGTCCGATCTGATGATGAACGTCGGCGGCGCCATCGGCGGAGCGGTCGCCGGGATCGTCGTGACGGCGTGGTCGTACGCGGCGCTCGGGCTGATCGTCGGTTTCACCGCGCTGCCGCTGCTGGTCGTGTGCCTCTTCGCATCGTTGCGCAGGCCCGTTCGTTAGGGTCTCCCGGTGCGCATCACCATGTTCCGCAAACTCATGGCGGGGGAGTTCGGCCAGGTCAGGGCCGAGATGATCGCCCGTGACCACGTGCTGTCGTCGCTCGGCGGCCGTACCGCCGACGATGCGCTGGAGGCCGGAACCGGGGCCAAGGAAGTCTGGATCGCGGTCTGCGAAGCGTTCGATGTTCCGGGAAATCGCCGCTGAGCAGGCGCCGGGAGTGTCGCGTGTGCTCGAACACGTGTTCGGCTACAGTGGCTCCGACCCCCGGCTTCGCAGAATTGTCAGACCCCGCCAGTAGCGTCAGGTCCAACATGACGAAGCAACGGCAGACGACAAAAGGTGGACCCAAGATGGCACCCGCAGCACCCGACCGGGACAAGGCGCTCGAGCTGGCCCTGGCGCAGATCGACAAGCAGTTCGGCAAGGGCTCCGTGATGCGGCTCGGCGAAGAGGGCCGTGCCCCGATCGCCGTGATCCCGACCGGCGCGATCGCCCTGGACGTGGCGCTCGGCATTGGTGGCCTGCCGCGTGGCCGGGTCGTCGAGATCTACGGTCCGGAGTCGTCGGGTAAGACGACCGTGGCGCTGCACGCCGTGGCGAACGCGCAGAAGGCCGGCGGTATCGCGGCGTTCATCGACGCGGAGCACGCGCTCGACCCCGAGTACGCGAAGAAGCTGGGCGTCGACACCGACGCGCTGCTGGTGTCGCAGCCCGACACCGGTGAGCAGGCGCTCGAGATCGCGGACATGCTGATCCGCTCCGGCGCGCTCGACATCCTGGTCATCGACTCGGTCGCCGCCCTCGTGCCGCGTGCCGAGATCGAGGGCGAGATGGGCGACAACCACGTCGGTCTGCAGGCCCGGTTGATGAGCCAGGCGCTGCGCAAGATCACCGGCGCGCTGAGCTCGTCCGGCACGACCGCGATCTTCATCAACCAGCTGCGCGAGAAGATCGGCGTGATGTTCGGCTCCCCGGAGACCACGACCGGTGGTAAGGCGCTGAAGTTCTACGCCTCCGTGCGTCTGGACGTGCGCCGCATCGAGACCCTGAAGGACGGCGGCGAGCCCGTCGGCAACCGCACCAGGGTCAAGGTCGTGAAGAACAAGGTCGCGCCGCCGTTCAAGCAGGCCGAGTTCGACATCCTCTACGGCAAGGGCATCAGCCGCGAGGGCTCGCTCATCGACATGGGCGTCGACCAGGGCATCCTGCGCAAGTCCGGCGCCTGGTACACCTACGAGGGCGACCAGCTGGGCCAGGGCAAGGAGAACGCCCGCAAGTTCCTGCTGGACAACCCGGACATCGCGAACGAGATCGAGAAGCGGATCAAGGACAAGCTCGGCATCGGCGCCACTCTCGACGCCGACGAGACGGTTCCCGCCGCCCCGGTCGAGTTCTGAGGTCGTGAGGGTTGGACGAGGCTGAAGAGCAGCGCAAAGCGCGGGACATCTGCTATGCGCTGCTCACCGCTCGGGCCCGCTCCCGGCAGGAGCTGCACGACGCCCTGCTGCGCAAGGGGATCAGCGCCGGCGCCGCCGAGGTCGTCCTCGGCAAGTTCGACCGCGCCGGCCTGATCGACGACGCGCAGTTCGCCGAGATGTGGGTGCGTTCCCGGCACACGTACAACGGCCTGGGCCGCCGCGCCCTGGCCATGGAACTGCGCCGCAAGGGCGTGGCGGACGAGGTGGTGGCCGAGGCCGTCGCCGTGGTCGACAGCGAGGCCGAGGAAGAGCGTGCCCGCGAACTGGTCCGTAAACGCCTGCGCACCATGTCCGGCGTGGACGAGACCGCGAAGATCCGCCGGCTCGTGGGTGCGTTGGCGCGCAAGGGTTATGCGGAGGGTCTCGCCTATCGAGTGGTGCGCGACGAGCTGCGTACCGCGGGGGCCGAGGCCTCGGCACTGGACGAGCCCTGGTCGTAGGCCGGGGCCGGTCCCCGTTCGACGTGCCGTAACCGATCACGCCGCTTGGGCGGTTGGCTCCGAGTAGCCTGAAAAGCGTGAGCACTACTCCCGACGCGCCGTCCGCCGTGACCCCCACGGTCTCCGACCTGCTCTGCTTCGACCTCTACACGACGTCGCGAGCGGTCACCGGCTTCTACCGCCCGATCCTCGACAAGGCGGGCATCACCTACCCGCAGTTCCTGGTGATGCTGCTGTTGTGGGAGAAGGACTCGAGGCCGATCCGGGAGCTCGTGCACGAGCTCGACCTGGAGTACAGCACGCTCTCGCCGTTGATCAAGCGGCTCGAGAAGAGCGGTCTGCTGGTGCGCGTCACGCACCCCGACGACGAGCGTTCCGTGCTCGTCCAGCTCACGGACAAGGGCCGTGACCTGCGATGGATCGGCGCCGAAATGTTCAACCAGCTCGGCAAGGCGCTCGGCATGACCCTCGAGGAGATCACCATCCTCCGCAGGGCGTTGAACCGAGTGAGGCACGGCGCCGAGCGTCAGTGAGCTGAAACACATCGCGTGCGAGGTAATCCGTCGGGTAATTTACATCGCGCACGATCTAATTGGGCGCGATGAACCACCTCCCACGGTGGCCGACGAGAGAGTGAGAGACCGATGCGAGTTCGCAAGGTGTTCGCGGTTCTGGGGACGCTCCTGGCGCTGGCCGCCGTTGTTCCGTCCGGTGCCGGTGCGGCGGAGGACACGGAGAAGCAGGGCACCACGAAGCCGACCATCGTGCTGGTGCACGGCGCGTTCGCGGACGCGTCCAGCTGGAACGGTGTCGTGGAACGCCTGCAGCGCAAGGGATTCCCGGTCGTGGCGGTGGCGAACCCGCTCCGGTCCGTCACCGGTGACGCGAACTACCTGCGCCAGGTGCTCGCCTCGATCGAGGGGCCGATCGTCCTCGCCGGACACTCCTACGGCGGCATGGTCCAGTCGGCCGCGGCGCTCGGCAATCCGAACGTGAAGGCGCTCGTCTACGTCGCGGCGTTCGCGCCGGAGAAGGGCGAGAGCGCCCTCGAACTGTCGAACAAGTTCCCCGGCAGCACCCTCGGAGACACGCTGTCCACCATCGACATCGGTGACGGCAGCAAGGATCTGACGATTCAGCAGGACAAGTACTGGCAGCAGTTCGCGGCCGACGTGTCCCGCAGGGACGCGGCGCTGGCGGCGGCGACGCAGCGACCGATCAATGACACCGCGCTGACCGAGAAGGCCGGCGAGCCCGCGTGGCACGCCGTTCCGTCGTACTTCGTGGTGGCGGGCAAGGACAAGAACATCCCGATCGCCGCGCAGAAGTGGATGGCCGAGCGCGCCGACGCCCGTGCGGTCGTCGAGGTCAAGGGAGCCTCGCACTCGGTGGCCGTGTCGCAGCCGGACACCGTGGCCGACCTGATCGTGCGCGCCGCACGGTAGTGAAAGGCCGAGAAAGCCGGGACGCGGGCAGGGGCGTCCCGGCTTTCTCGTGTCCGTGGCCGGCTACGGCTGGGGCTTCGCGATCCGGCAGCCGGGGAGCGTCAGGTCCAGCGTCGTGCGCGGACCGAAGCAGGAGACGAAGCCGAAGGTCTGCTGGCCGTAGTTGGTGCCCCGGCGGACGGTGATCTTGCCGTCGGCGTCGACCTCGCACGGGTTGTTCATCGTGCAGCGGCCGCCGCTCTCGTTGCCGGTGTTGTTGACTCCGACGACCTTGCCGCTCGCGTCGTCGATGATCGGCGAGCCCGACGTGCCGCCGATGGTGTCGCACGACGGCGTGTAACGCAGCGAGTCGTGCCAGGTCCAGCTCGCTTCCTTGACCTGGTGGACGAAACCGTCGAGCTGACACGAGTAGATCTTCGTCCAGTAGCCGGAGACGATCCGGATCTCCGACTTGGCGACGGGCCGCGACGCCGACAGTTCGAGCGCGCGGCCACCGTGCTGCTGCTGGATCTGCTGGTACGTCTTGTCGAGCTGGTAGAGCGCGGCGTCGGTGCCGGTCATCGTCGCGTAGACGAGCTTGGTGCTGTGCAGCGTCGCGATCTCCGCGCCGGATCCGCCGAGCAGCTTGAAGGTGCGATCCACCGGCTGACCGACGAGCACCTGGCCCGGCTTCATGAGCTCGACGCAGTGCCCGTTGGTGAGCACGAGCGCCTTGTCCGCCGGCGCCGAACCGGGCAGGCGGACGACCGAGCCGGAGCAGTTGTTGAGCTTCACCGTGCCGGTGAAGTCGACGGAGGCCTGCGCGGGTGCCGTTGTCACGCCGAGTGCGGCGATCGCTGCCAGCAGGGTTCCGGCGAATCGTCGAGCCATGTACGGATCGTAGTCGCTTAGCTACCTTCGGAAGTCGGCCGACTGGCCGGTCGTAACTCGATCGGGTGGCGCTGATGGTTGGGGCTAACGGGTGAACCGGACCGATCGACGTCGTGGTCACACATCGCAACCGCCAGGAGCCGTGATGACCTTTCCGACGCCGCCCGTCTACGCCCAGCCTCCGGTCGCACCGCCGAAGCCCGCAAAGTTCGGTGCGCTCGCTTGGACAGCGGTGATCCTCGGGATCGTCGGCGTCGTCTGTTCGTGGGTCATCTTCCTGAACATCCTCACCGCCATCGCGGCGTCAGTCGGGATCGTGCTCGGCGTCATCGCGTTGTTCGGCACCCGCAGGATTCTGGCGATCATCGGCGTCGTCCTGTGCGTCGCAGCCATTACCTTCACCGTGATGGCGACGCAGGCCGCGGTCAAGATCCTCGAGGGCAGTACCAACCAAGGACAGGTCGTCGATGCCGGGCAGACCCCGAAACAGGAGGCGCTCGCCCAGAATCCGACCTGGGGCAAGCGGTACTCGTGGGCGAACGGCCTTTCGGTCGACGTCGCCGCGCCGACCGCGTGCACACCCGGTCAGTACTCGGTACCGCAGAGCATCGCCCGTGCGGTGAGGTTCGAGATCACCATCACCAACGGGACGAGCGCCGCGTTCGAGACCGCGTTGATGTCGATCGGCACCGACGCGCAGTTCAACGGGCAGAAGGCCGAGATGGTGTTCGACTCCAGTGGCGGCTGCGACAGCACGTTCGACTCGGCGACCGTCCTGCCGGGCAAGACCTACACCTTCCACGTCGCGTACTCGGTCGGTGCGCAGCCCGGTGAGATGCAGCTCGTGTTCGAGCCGACCTTCAACTCCGACAAGGCGGCGTTCGTCGGCCAGGCGTAAACCGTTCGCTCGCGAGCGAACGGACGGGATACAAATCGGGGCATGTTGCGCAAGTACCCGCGAACGCCCCACCTAGAGGGCTCGCGCCTGCAACCAGGCGACGAGGACCTCGACCAGGTGCCGTTCCGCGCGATCGCGGGGCGGCACCTCGTCGTCGAGGAGAAGCTCGACGGTGCCAACGCGGGCATCAGCTTCGACTCCGGCGGTGTGCTGAAACTCCAGTCACGCGGCCATTTCCTGGCGGGCGGGCCGAGGGAACGCCAGTTCGCGCCGTTGAAGGCGTGGGCCGCGACGCACCAGGGCGTGCTGTGGGAAAGGCTCGGCACGCGGTTCGTGCTCTACGGGGAATGGTTGTACGCCAAGCACACCGTGTTCTACGACGCGCTGCCGCACCACTTCTGCGAGTTCGACCTGCTCGACCGCACGACCGGAGAGTTCCTGTCCACACTGGAACGCCGTCGCCTGCTCTCGGGCACGCCGGTGGTGTCCGTACCGGTGCTGCACGAAGGGCCGTTGCGCCGCTTGAAGGACCTGACGGCGTTGCTCGGCCCGTCCACGTGCCGCACTCTTCGGTGGCGCGACGAGCTGGTCGACGCGGCGCGGGCGGCGGGGCAGAACCCGGAAGTCGTTGTCGCGGAGACGGATTCGGACGACGACATGGAAGGCCTCTACATCAAGGTGGAGGAGGACGGGCGCACCGTCGAGCGCTACAAGTGGGTGCGGCCGACGTTCCACACCGCCGTGCTGGACTCGGGCAGCCACTGGCAGGACCGCCCGATCCTGCCGAACCAGGTGGTGGCCCGTGTTTGAGCAACTCTGCCCGACTGGTCCAGAGTGGACTCTCGACTGGGACGCCGTGCGCTCGGCGTTCCCGTGGGTGCGCGCACTCGAAGGCGTGCCGCAGGACCCTGTGCACCACGCAGAGGGTGACGTCGCCACGCACACCCGGATGGCGTGCGAGGCCCTGGTGTCGCTGCCCGAATGGCGGTCGCGTCCCGAGGCGGATCGAGTGCGCCTGTTCGCGACAGTGCTGCTGCACGACGCCGCGAAGCCGTTCCACACGCAGATCGCCGACGGCCGAGTCACCGCCCACGGCCACTCCCGCGCCGGAGACCTGCTGGCGCGCAAGCTGTTGTGGGAGATGGGACGCCCGATCGCCTGGCGAGAGTACGTCGCCGCGCTGGTGCGCCACCACCAGGTACCGTTCTGGGCGCTGGAACGCCCCGACCTCGACCGCATCGCGTTCCGGGTGAGCCTGCTCGCGCGCAACGACGACCTGGCGACGCTCGCCCGCGCCGACATCCTCGGCCGGATCTGCGGCGACGCGGACTCGGTGCTGGAGAACATCGCGCTGTTCGAGGAGTACTGCCGCGAACGCGACTGCCTGGACCGGCCGCGTGCCTTCCCGTCCGACCACGCCCGGTTCCAGTACTTCCGCACGCCCGGCCGGGACCCCGGCTACGCCGCTTACGACGACACGCGTGTCGAGGTGACGGTGCTATCCGGCCTGCCGGGCGTCGGTAAGGACCACTGGATCGCCGCCCACCGGCCGGGCTGGCCGGTGGTGAGCCTCGACGCGGTGCGCTCAAGACTGGGCATCGCGCCCGACGGCGACCAGCGCGCCGTCGCCGCCGCCGCGTTCGAGGAAGCCCGAACACTGTTGCGGGCGGGGGAGCGGTTCGTCTGGAACGCGACCAACATCTCCCAGCAACTGCGCGAGCGCTGCATCGGACTCGCTGCCGACTACCGCGCCCGCATCACCCTGGTCGGACTCGAAGCGCCGAAGAACGTGATCCACGCTCGCAACCGCGCCCGCCCGGAGCCTGTGCCGGCCGCCGTGATCGACCGGCTCGTCGGCAAGTGGGAGGCGGTGGACCTCACCGAGGCGCATGTCGTCGAACGGGTGGACACCGCACTGCCCTCAACCCGTTCTTGACTCAAGATCCATATATCAGTTCAGCCGGCCTTGAGCAGGCCCGCGATCAGCGCCGTGGTTCCTGCGTCATCTGACGCAAGCCGCGGCGTGCTCGCGCGTTCGCCTTCGTTATGTCAACCCGACATCGTGCTGACCAGCGGTTTAGCAATGACTCTTTTGACGACGTCGTCAAAAGAGTCATTGCCAAGGGGCCAGGAACTCGCCCGGCGGGCTGCGGAGGGCCCGTCGGGCGCTGATATATCGGTTGGCGAGGGCGGCAGCCGATATGTCGGTGGGCAAGGGTCAGCGGCGGTGTTCTCCGTGGTGGCCGACTGCGCGGACCAGCCAGAGGGTGCCCGCGCCGGCGACCACCAGGACGGCGATGCCGGTGAGGAAGCCGATGCTCGTGGACGAGTCGTCGGGTTGCGGTGGAGGGCTGCTGTTGGACTTTTGCTGGGTGAGAGCCGGGATGTCGGTCATCTGCAGCGAGTTCGCCTTCACGAGGCCGGTGCTCTCCAGCAGGAGCATGTGCTTGAGCAGGATGGTCAGGGCGGTCTGGGCGGCGATGCGCGCGGGGACGTTCTTGGTCGTCGCGCGGGCGTGGGCGACCTGGCTGACGAGCGAGCCGTCGGCCGCGCGTGACAGGTTCGCGTACATGCTGTCGAGTTCCTCGCCCGAGCTGGACGAGATGGCGTTCGCCCACGACTTCTGTTCCGTCGTCGGTTCGGAGGGCAGGTCCACGCCGATCTGGCGGGCGGCCTCCGTGACCGCCTGAGCCAGCTGGGTGTGCTCGGCGGCGAGCTGGCCCGCGACCTTGCGGACCTTCGCTTCGCGGGCTCGGTTGGAGCTTTCTCGGCTGGCCGGTTTCTGCCACAGCGAATGCTGGGTGAGCAGTACGAGCAATTCCCGGTCCGACGGTTCGATGTTCTGGCCGATGACGCGGACCGCGTTCACCTGTGCCTTGGCTGTCACCAGTTCGAACGCGGACGGGTCGGCCTTGCCGGTGTTCTCCAGGACCGTCATTGTACGAATCAGCATTTGCGAGGCCTGGTGCGCGAGCGTTCGAATTGTGGTGTTCTGCGTTGTCGCTCGCGTTTGCACGGCCATTACGAGAAGCCCGCCCTGTGCCTGCCGGACGATCGTCGCGTAGGCGCGGTCGTGGTTGTCCCCGGTGCGTCCTGCCATCTCATCGATGAGTGACTGGTGTTCACTGCTGACGTCGTTCGGCAGGACCACTCCCAGTCCTTCGGCGGATTTCAGCAGATCGATGTCGAGTCGTGAATGCCCTTCGAATACGTCCCGTCCGGCATTGCTTGTGCCGACGTCCGTGGAACGTGCGGGAGCTTCTTTGCTCACCGGCACCAACCAAGAGTTTGCTTGCCTCAGAGAAACCATGAACGAACGGTCTGACGGTTGTACTTCTGTCGATTGCGCATTAGCCGGGACGGCTCCGATGAAAGCCCCCAGAAATACGACAGACAGGATGGTGAACAGCGCTACGTGCTGTCCCAGCGTGTCCAATCGGTGACGCATAGTGCCCGTTCCCTCCCGCGATCGAGCTGCCTTCGAAGGTGATACGCGCAGGTAGGGTCGGGGTTCACCGGGCATGCCCAGATGTGTATGTGACGTGGATCACACAACAATTCGCGAACCATTTGGTCCTGATTTACGTACCCGAGAGGTTTTCGTGTTCGCGATGTAGGATCTGGGCGATTCCGTGCTCGGCCACCGAGTCGCTAGGACTGCCGCCCGAAGCGAACCTGTCGCCGATACCTGGGGAGGTTGTCAGCTTCGTGGTTGATCAGGGCAAGGTCGCACAAGCCCACCAGGACGAAGAATTGCTCACGTTGCTCTACGGGCAGTTCCAGCGGATGTTGTTCTCGCAGGTCCTGTGCCTGACCAACTACGACCGCCAGTGGACGGAAGATGTGGTCCAGGAGACGTTGATCAGGGCTTGGCAGAACTCCGCGCATCTCGTTCGCGAGCCGGGTATGTTGCGCGGCTGGCTTTGTACTGTGGCTCGTCGCATTGTGATCGACGGATGGCGGAGCCGTCAGGCGCGCCCGCAGGAAGTTGAATTGCTGCGTCCGGACATCGCTGAATCCCCGGACGACACGGAACAGACACTTTCAGTAATGGTCATTACTGAGGTAGTACGCCAATTGAGTGATGAACACCGTTCGGCGATCTACGAAACGTATGTCATGGGGCGAACGGTGAGGGAGGCCGCGATCGTTCTGGGTGTCCCGGAAGGAACCGTCAAGTCCCGGTTGTACAAGGCGATGCACACGATCCGCCGGGCGCTGCAGGACAGGAGCTAGTGATGGTGACCCATCAACCACATCACGAGCACGCGGGAGCAGGAGCAGACCAAGATCAGGACGACGAAAACCGCACGAGCCCGGAAGGGCCGTGCGGTGATGTGGCGGCGTATGTGCTGGGCGTGCTCGACCCGGCGCAGCACGTCAGCTTCTCCCGGCACCTAGCCGGGTGTGAGACCTGCCGGCTTGATGCGGCCGACTTCGGCGTGTTCGTTCCGGTGTTGCGGCCGGTGTTGACCGAAAGTCCACCCGGCATGCGCGAGCCGTGCGCTGTCGCCCGCAGCATCCTGCTGGTGGCGGCGGGCGTCGTCGTCGCCATCGCCGCGGTGCTGTCGGTTGTGGACTCGCTGGCCTCGCACGCCGACAACCCCGTCGACGTCGGCACTCTCACGCGCGCGGAACCTGTCCACGCCGAGAGGTTTCCGCTGGTGGGACCCTTGTGAATCCTGGCGGGAACCGATGAGCAGACAGGCGAGGCGGAACCACCCGCGCACCAGCCTGGCGAAGATCATCGCGCTGTACCCGCTCACCACTGCGAACAGCTCACAGTTCCGTTGGTCGTTACCTGTGGGTAAGTTTGCCCGACGGCGAAGCGCAGGTCTCTACGGTCGGCACCGAAGGAACACCGAAACCTTCGACCTGCGGTCCTCTCGGTACCGAAGGCAGGGGTGAACAGAGGTGACATCTCCACTACTCGGCCGGGACTCGGAACTCGCGACTCTCGGACGTTTGCTGGACGACGCGGTCCAGGGAACTGGCTCGTGCGTCGTCGTCACCGGTGGGTTCGGCATCGGCAAGACGGCGGTCCTCGACGCGCTCGCCGCCGACGCCCGCCAACGCGGGTTCACCGTTCGCCTGGCCAAGAGCGCCCGCCTGGAGAGCCACCTCCCCGGCGCGGTGGTGCGGCAGCTCGCACCGTGTCTCGCGAACGAGCACGACCTGGAAGAGCTGTACGCGCGCGCCGCGAACTCCGCACGCAAGTCGCCGATCCTGATGGTCATCGACGACGTGCATGTCGCCGACACCTTCTCCAAGCGCGCGCTCGCGTACCTGCGGCCACGGCTGCAGGAGATGCCGGTCGTCATCGCGCTCGGCGCGTCCCAGGGCTACCTCGCCACGGACGAGGTCACGCTGCCCGAGATCGCCGGCGCCCACCCGAACCGCCTCGACCTCGCCGGCCTCGACGTCACCGCCGTCGAAAGCCTCACCGAGAAGTTCCCGGGCCGGGACGCGAAGCGCTGCCACGAGCTCACCGGCGGCAACCCCTATCTGCTACAAGCGTTGCTACGCGAGGAAGGCGAGGGTTCGGCCGCGGTCGGCGAGATGATCGGCATGCGGCTGCGCGAGTACACCGGCGCCGCCGAGGTCGCCCGGTCCGCGGCGGTCCTGGACGGTGACGCCGGCCTCGAACTGCTCTCCGCGCTCACCGGTTTCGACGCGCTGCCCGCCGTCGACATGCTCGTCCGCCTGGGCGTGCTCGCGGACACCGACCCGCTGACGTTCCGGTATCCCTTCGTGCGCAACAGCATCCTCGCCGACATGCCGATCGCGGTCCGTTCCGCCGCGCACTCCCGCGCCGCCTGGCTGCTGTTCGAGTCGGACGCTCCGGACGAGCGCGTCGCCGAGCACGTGCTGAAGGCCAGGTCCGTGCGCTTACCGTGGTCCGTCGACCTGCTGCGCGAGGTCGGCGGCGTCGAGCACCTGGAACGGGCGCTCGAAGAGCACCTGTCCGACGAGGACCGTTTGGCGATCGAGGTCGAACTCGGACACACGGAACACCTGCAGGACAACGCACTGGGCCGCGACCGGGTCCGTGACGCGCTGGTGCGGTGCGAGGATCCGAACCTCGCCGCGAACGTCGCGCTGGCGTTGATCCAGCGCATGTGCACGGGTTCGGACGCTCACTTCGCCGTCTCTCTCGCGATCATGGTCGTCGCCCGGTTGCTGCCGGAGGACCGCGACAAGGTCTGGAACCTCGTCTGCACCACCTATCTCCTGGCCGCCAACCGCGACGCGCGCATGGCCAACTGCGCGGGCAAGTACTTCGAGGACCTTGTCGGTGACATCCCGCAGGCCCCGAACCTCAAACGCGCCCGGTCGGCACTGCTCGCGGTCGGCAACGCGCGCAGCGGCGACTCGTACACCGAGGCCGTCGAGTACGCGCTGGAGGCACTCGAAGGTGAGTGGATCGACGTCTTCGGCGCGTCCTACATCTTCACGTTCCTCGTGCCGGTGCTCGGCGACAATCCCGAGCACATCAACAAGTTCTGGCTCTCGCACAGCACCGCGCCGGTCTCGCACGACCCGCACCTGCGCCGCGGGATGCTCAGCATGATCGCCCGCGCCTGCGCCTTCCACAACAGCGGAGACCTGGCGCGCGCGTACACGTTCCTGACGCCGCCGGTCTCGACGGGCAACAGGGAGTGCCCGGCCGTCGTGCTCGCGACCGCAAAGCTCGCCGAGGTCTGCATCGAGATGGGCCAGTTCGACGAGGCGGCCCCGCTCGTCGCGGAAGACGGCAACCTGTTGCAACACATCAACATCGTCTACGCCCGCGGCCGGCTCAAGCTCGCGTCGTGCCACGCGGAGGGTGCGCTGGAGGACCTGCTGGAAGCGGGCCGCCGGCTCACCGCACGCGAGATGCCCAACCCCGCGCTCATCGCGTGGCGGCATCACGCCGTGCGCGCATACCTGGCGCTGGGCAACCGTGACGATGCTGCCCGGCTCGCGCACGAGGAACTCGACCTGGCCAAGCGGTGGGGGTCGACGAGGGTGATCGGCACGGCGTTGATGAGCGTCGGCATGAGCACCGACGACATCGACATCCTCACCGAGGCCGAACAACTTTTCGCCTCGTCACCGCACCGCCTGCTGCACGCCCAGTCGTTGTACTGGCTCGGCCACCATCTGCGCCGCAAGGGCCGGGCCGACGAGGCCGCGGACCGCCTGCGGAGGTCGTTCGAACTGGCCCGCCAGCTGAGCGCGCACCCGCTGGCCAAACTCGCGGGCAACGAGGTCCGCGACGAGGACGACCAGGTGCAGGGCCTGACCAAGCAGGAGAACCGGGTCGCGCGGATGGCGGCGCAGGGCCTGACGAACCGGCAGATCGCCGAAGACCTGCACCTCACCCGGCGCACGGTGGAACTGCACCTGTCGAGCGCCTACCGCAAGCTCGGCATCACGGGACGAGCTGAGCTCGTCGCCGCTTTGTGGTCCTGACGGCGACCAGCAGGCCCGTGTGCCGGTCTTGTGATTGAGCCGAACTTCCGGTCCGTGATCTGGGTTATCCGAGTTGTGAAGCCTCGCGCGCAAGGGCCTCGATGCGGTCCCAGTCGCCCTGCACGAGCGCGTCCTTGGGAGCCAGCCACGAGCCGCCGACGCAACCGACGTTCGGCAGCGCGAGGTAGTTCGGCGCGGTCTGCGGGGTGATGCCGCCGGTCGGGCAGAACCGCACGTGCGGGACCGGACCGCCGATCGACTTCAGGTAGTCGACCCCGCCCGCCGCCTCGGCCGGGAAGAACTTCAGCGCGGTCAGCCCGCGCTCGGCCAGCCGCAGCACCTCGGACACCGTCGCCGCGCCCGGCAGGTACGGCAGCCCGGTCGCGTCCGCCGCGTCGAGCACCCGGTCGGTCGTGCCGGGAGTGACGAGGAACGCCGCGCCGGCCTTCGCCGCCTGCTCCGCGTGCTCCGGTGCCGTGACGGTGCCCGCGCCGATCACGATCTCCGGGACTTCGCGCGCGACGTTCTCGATCGCGGCCAGCGCGGCAGGGGTGCGCAGCGTGAGCTCGATGACGCGAACGCCACCGCGCAGCAGTGCCTGAGCGAGCGGCACCGCGTGGTCGGCGTCGTCGACCACGACGACGGGGATGACGGGCGACAGACCGAGGAGGTCCGCGCCGGTGGTCACCCGAAGATTGTCACCGTTGGTCACTGCTGCTCTCCTTGCCGAACTGGGCCGAATCTGGGGCCGGGTGTGGAACTGAAACCGATATATCGCATATCAGTCTGCCTGTCGTCCCTTGCGGACTGCCCTCACGCCCGCCGTCCTTACACCTGCTGCTCCTAGCCGGATGCAAAAAACGTTTGCGGACGAAGTCAAAAGACTCATTGCAATGGCATCCGGGCAGGTGGCAGGGCGGTTGCGGACGGGCTGGGCGGTGAGGTCGGCGCGGTCTGCGGACGAGTTGGCGGGCTGGGTTTGGCCGGGCTTCGCCGCGCCTTTGCAATGGGTCTTTTGACGACGAAGTCCAAAGAGTCATTGCTAAGGCGCAGGTCAGCTGTGGTGTTAGGGCCAATATATTGGTGGTGCGGGAGTGGGACGGCTAGTGGTGGGTGACCGGGGCGAAGTGGTCGGCGGTGATCGGGCCGAACACCGTCGCACCGCGGTCGGCCGGTCCGACGCTACGGCGCAGGGCGGCGAAGAGTTCGCGGCCCGTGCCCATCCACTCGCGGCTGGTCGGCGGGAAGTCCACCAGCGGGCGGGTCGCCAGCTCCTCCGCGGGCACCCGGACCTCCAGGGTTCCGGCGGTGGCGTCCAGACGCACGACGTCGCCGTCGCGGACCCGGCCGAGCGGACCGCCGACCGCGGCTTCCGGGGTCAGCTGGATGGCGGCCGGGATCTTGCCCGAGGCGCCGGACATGCGGCCGTCGGTCACTAGGGCGACCTTGTAGCCGCGGTCCATCAGGACGCCGAGCGGTGGGGTGAGCTTGTGGAGTTCGGGCATGCCGTTGGCCTGGGGGCCCTGCTGGCGGACCACCACGACGACGTCGCGGTCCAGTTCGCCCGCCTTGAAGGCCTCCTGGAACGCCTCCTGCGTGGTGAAGACGCGGGCCGGGGCCTCGACGACGTGGTTCTCCGTCGCCACGGCCGAGACCTTGATGACGGCGCGGCCCAGGTTGCCGGCGAGCATGCGCAGGCCGCCGTCCGAGGCGAACGGGTCGGAGGCCGGGCGCAGGACCTCTAGGTCCAGGGAGCGGCCGGGGCCGTCGACCCAGATCAGTTCGCCGTCGGCCAGCATCGGCTCCTGGCGGTAGCGGTCCAGGCCGTGGCCGGCGACGGTGTTGACGTCGGCGTGCAGGAGGCCGGAGTCCAGCAGCGTGCCCACGACGAACTGGACGCCGCCCGCCGCCTGGAAGTGGTTGATGTCGGCGCCGCCGTTCGGGTAGACCCGCGCGATCAGCGGCACCACCGAGGACAGGTCGGAAAAGTCGTCCCAGCTCAGCTCGATGCCCGCGGCGGCCGCGATGGCGACCAGGTGCATCGTGTGGTTCGTCGAGCCGCCGGTCGCCAACAGGGCGACGACGCCGTTGATCACGGCCTTCTCGTCGACGACGTGTGCGATCGGGGTGTAGCCCTCGCCCTTGGCCATCTCGACGGCGCGGCGGCCCGCGTGCTCGGTCAGGGCGCGGCGGAGCGTTGTGCCGGGCGGTACGAACGAGGCGCCCGGCAGGTGCAGGCCCATGACCTCGACGACCATCTGGTTCGAGTTCGCGGTGCCGTAGAACGTGCAGGTGCCGGGGGAGTGGTACGAGGCGGCCTCGGCCTCCAGCAAGTCTTCGCGGGACGCCTTGCCCTCCGCGTACAGCTGCCGGACGCGGGCCTTCTCCTTGTTCGACAGGCCGGACGACATGGGGCCCGCGGGCACCAGGATCGACGGCAGGTGCCCGAACGACAGCGCGCCGATCAGCAGGCCCGGCACGATCTTGTCGCACACGCCGAGCAGCACCGCGGCGTCGAACATCTCGTGCGACAGGGCCACGCCGGTCGACATCGCGATGACGTCGCGGCTGAACAGCGACAGCTCCATGCCCTCGCGGCCCTGGGTGATGCCGTCGCACATCGCGGGTACGCCGCCCGCGAACTGGGACACGCCGCCGACAGAGCGGACCGCGTCCTTGATCCAGGACGGGTACTCCTGGAACGGCTGGTGGGCCGACAGCATGTCGTTGTAGGACGACACGATCGCGACGTTGGACTTGCGCAGTGCGCGCAGCGCGGCCTTGTCGCCGCCGGTGATTCCGGCGAAGCCGTGCGCGAGGTTGCTGCAGGCGAAGCCGGACCGGGACGTTCCGTCCTGCGCGGCGGCGGCCACGCGCTCGAGGTACGCACGGCGTGAATCGGCGCTTCGGGCGGCGATCCGGCGTGTCACCTCTGTCAGAACAGGATGCAGTTCGGTCATGGGGATCTCCGGGGTCATCACGGGCCGTGGTGGGGCCCTTACGAGACGACAACGGTGGCGTCCCACAGACGGGCGTGACGCCACACACAGTAAGTCATGGCTGGTCGCGGACACAAAAACGATTCAGTAGATGGGAGGCGACCAGTTTCGAATCTTGGCGTGTGGTGCTTGTCACATGGCTTGAGATTGGGCAGAGTGCGGGGCACGACCTTGAACGGAGGTGTCCCATGAACTCCACGGAGATCGTCGAGCTGCGCCGGGTCATCGGCCAGATGCGGCATGCCGTCAGCAACCTGCGCACCAGGTACGGCGACGTGGCAGCCGTGCAACGCCTGGCCAACGACGTGGAACGCATGGACATCGACGCCACCGAACTCGTCGACCTGAGCACCCCGAGGCAGCGCGAAGCGCCTCAAGTGGAACGCGAGGTCGTGGTCGTGCCAGACACGCCTTACGACGAGTCGCTCTGGAAGGACGCGGACGACGAAGGACTCGGTGGGTACCGGAACCGGACCTGACCCAGTCCCTACTTACGGCCCTCGCAGACCGCGGGGGCCGTTACGCGTTTCCTCCACAACGACGTGGACCCCCAGAAAGGTGAGTAATGGCGAGGGCAGAGATCGCCGCCAGGACTCTGCGCACGGACCGATGGTGGTTGCCGCCGCTGACGACATTCGTCGGCTTGCTGCTCATCTCGATCTACGCGGCGTTCCGCACGTTCCAGGGGGACTACTACTGGGTCGACCAGTACCACTACCTCACACCGATGTACTCGCCGTGTCTCACCGAGGAGTGCGTCCCCGCGGCCTCGCACTTCGGTCAGTGGTTCCCGGCGCTGCCAGGCTTCCTGACCCCGCCGCTGCTGATCATCCCGTTCCTGCTGGGATTCCGCATCACCTGCTACTACTACCGCAAGGCTTACTACCGCGCTGCCTGGGCGTCGCCGCCCGCGTGCGCGGTGGCCGAGCCGCACAGCAAGTACACCGGTGAGACCAGGTTCCCGCTGATCGCGCAGAACCTGCACCGCTACTTCTTCTACGCGGCGTCGCTCCTGTTGCTGATCAACATCTACGACGCGGTCCTCGCGTTCGGCACCGGCGTCGGCCTGGGCAACATCATCCTGCTGGCCAACGTGAGCCTGCTGGCCGCGTACACGCTGTCGTGCCACTCGTGCCGGCACATCGCGGGCGGGCGGCTCAAGCACTTCTCCAAGCACCCGGTCCGGTACTGGATGTGGACGCAGATCTCGAAGCTGAACAACCGGCACATGCAACTCGCCTGGGCCTCGCTGATCTTCGTCTGCCTGACGGACCTGTACGTCGCGCTGGTCGCCTCGGGAACGATCTCCGACCTCCGCTTCATCAACTAAGGAGTGGTTTTGCCCGAGCTGGAAAGGCATTCGTTCGACGTTCTCGTGATCGGCGCGGGTGGTGCCGGTCTGCGAGCCGCGATCGAGGCCCGTGAGCACGGCCTGCGCACCGCCGTCCTCTGCAAGTCGTTGTTCGGCAAGGCCCACACCGTCATGGCCGAGGGCGGTATCGCCGCCGCCATGGGCAACGCCAACGAGAGCGACAACTGGCAGGTCCACTTCCGCGACACCATGCGCGGCGGCAAGTTCCTCAACAACTGGCGCATGGCCGAACTGCACGCCCAGGAAGCGCCGCAACGGGTCTGGGAACTGGAGACCTACGGCGCGCTGTTCGACCGCACCAAGGACGGCCGGATCTCGCAGCGCAACTTCGGTGGCCACGAGTACCCGCGGCTCGCGCACGTCGGCGACCGCACCGGCCTCGAACTGATCCGCACGCTGCAGCAGAAGATCGTGTCGTTGCAGCAGGACGACTTCAAGGAGTTCGGCGACTACGAGGAACGCCTGCGGGTGTTCCAGGAGTTCACCGTCACCGAGCTCGTCAAGGACGGCGAAAGGATCTCCGGCGCGTTCGGCTACTGGCGCGAGTCCGGCCGGTTCGTGCTGTTCGAGGCACCGGCGGTGATCCTCGCGACCGGCGGCATCGGCAAGTCGTTCAAGGTCACCTCGAACTCCTGGGAGTACACCGGCGACGGCCACGCGCTCGCGATGCGCGCCGGTGCCTCGCTGATCAACATGGAGTTCATCCAGTTCCACCCCACCGGGATGGTCTGGCCGCCGTCCGTCAAGGGCATCCTCGTCACCGAGTCCGTCCGCGGTGACGGTGGCGTGCTGCGGAACTCCGACGGCAAGCGGTTCATGTTCGACTACATCCCCGAGGTGTTCAAGGACAAGTACGCCGACAACGAGGAAGAAGCCGACCGCTGGTACACCGACCAGGCGAACAACCGTCGCCCACCGGAACTGCTGCCGCGTGACGAGGTCGCCCGCGCGATCAACTCGGAGGTCAAGGCAGGGCGCGGATCGCCACACGGTGGCGTCTTCCTCGACGTGTCGACGCGTCTGCCCGCCGAGGAGATCCGCCGCCGGCTGCCGTCCATGCACCACCAGTTCAAGGAACTGGCCGATGTGGACATCACCGCGCAGCCGATGGAGGTCGGCCCGACCTGTCACTACGTGATGGGCGGCGTCGAGGTGGAGCCCGACACCGGATCCTCTTCGGTACCAGGGCTCTTCGCGGCCGGTGAGGTCTCCGGCGGCATGCACGGTTCGAACCGGCTGGGCGGCAACTCGTTGTCGGACCTGCTCGTCTTCGGGCGCAGGGCCGGTGCGGGTGCCGCGGAGTACGTGCGGGCGATGGCCGAACGCCCTGTCGTGGCGGAGGACATCGTCACCGAGGCGCGGGCCACGGCACTCAAGCCCTTCCAGCAGGAAGGCGGCGAGAACCCGTACACCCTGCACATGGAACTGCAGCAGTCCATGAACGACCTCGTCGGCATCATCCGGAAAGCCGGTGAGATGGAAGAGGCGTTGCAGCGGCTGGAGAAGCTCAAGGAACGCTCGCAGGCGCTGACCGTCGAGGGCCACCAGCAGTTCAACCCCGGCTGGCACCTCGCCCTCGACCTGCGCAACATGCTGCTGGTGTCGGAGTGCGTGGCGAAGGCGGCGTTGCTGCGCACCGAGTCCCGCGGCGGTCACACCCGCGACGACCACCCGTCGATGGACGCCGAGTGGCGCCGGAAGCTGTTGGTGTGCAAAGCCGACGGTGACGGGGCAGAAGTGACGGAGAAGCCGCAGATCCCGATCCGGCACGACCTGCTGGACCTGTTCGACCGCAGCGAGCTGGAGAAGTACCTCACCGCCGAGGAGTTGGCATGAGCTACCAGGGGAAGTTCCGGGTGTGGCGCGGCGACGACTCCGGCGGTGGGCTGGAGGACTTCACCGTCGAGGTCAACGAGGGTGAGGTCGTCCTCGACATCATCCACCGGCTGCAGGCCACGCAGACGCCGGACCTCGCGGTGCGGTGGAACTGCAAGGCGGGCAAGTGCGGCTCGTGCTCGGCGGAGATCAACGGCCGGCCGCGGCTGCTCTGCATGACCCGGATGTCGATCTTCGACGAGTCGGAGACGATCACGGTCACGCCGATGCGGACGTTCCCGATCATCCGCGACCTCGTGACCGACGTGTCCTTCAACTACACCAAGGCACGCGAGGTCCCGTCGTTCACGCCGCCGAAGGACCTGGCACCGGGCGAGTACCGGATGCAGCAGGTCGACGTCGAGCGCTCGCAGGAGTTCCGCAAGTGCATCGAGTGCTTCCTGTGTCAGAACACCTGCCACGTGGTGCGTGACCACGAGGAGAACAAGGAGGCGTTCTCGGGGCCGCGGTTCCTCATGCGGGTCGCCGAACTGGAGATGCACCCGCTCGACACCGCGGACCGCGTCGACCAGGCGCAGGACGACCACGGGCTCGGTCTCTGCAACATCACCAAATGCTGCAGCGAGGTGTGTCCCGAGCACATCCACATCACCGACAACGCGCTCATCCCCATGAAGGAGCGCGTCGCCGACCGCAAGTACGACCCGATCGTCTGGCTCGGCAACAAGCTGTTCAAGCGGTCCTAGCGACGGCCTGCGGTATGACCAGCCCGGACTCGTAGGCCATCACCACAGCCTGCGCCCGGCTGGTCAGCCGCAGTTTCGTCATCACGCGGTTGAGGTGCGTCTTCACCGTGCCCTCCGTGACCGTCAGCCTGGCCGCGATCGCCGTGTTCGTCAGCCCGGTGCCGACCAGCCGCAGCACCTCGCGCTCGCGGTCCGTCAGCTCGTCCAGACCCGCCGAACTCCGCGGCGACACAGCCGAATCGCCCCTCAGGTACGCCGCCACGAGCCTGCGCATCACCGTGGGACCGAACTGCATCTCGCCCGAGGCGACGGCGGTGATGGCGGCGATCAGGCGCGCCGGCTCCGACTCCTTCAGCACGAACCCTGCCGCGCCCAGCCGCAACGCCTCGTGGACGTACTCGTCCAGGTCGAAGGTGGTCAGCACCAGCACCCGCGCGGACGCCGCGACGCGTTTGAGCGCGGCCAGCCCCGGCAGGCGGATATCGAGCAGGATCACGTCCGGTCTCGACGACTCGGCCAGTGCGGACGCGGTGACACCGTCCCCTGCCTCGCCGACGACGGTCAGATCAGCTGAAGCGTTCAGCAACGCGACCAGGCCGGCCCTGAACAACGGCTGGTCGTCCACTACAAGCACGCGCGTCACAATGCCCCTCACTCATGTGACGTCACCGCGGTAGATCCCCCACCACGAGCGTACCGCGAAAGTTGACGGGAGATCCACTCTTCGTGAGACGCCCCGGTTCCGTTCGCGCCGATACGTTCCGGACCATGCGCACCGCATCCGCCGACCTGCACGCCGTCCGCACGATCACCGTCGACGGCTCGGACGTCTACCTCCGGGTCACGGCCAGTCCGGTCGACCTGCGGATCCGGTGGTTCCGTGACGGCGACCACCGGGTGGCGGGCAGCCCCGTGCTGTTCCCGGCGGGTGACCGCTCGCGCCGGCTGCTCGGCACGAACTTCCGTGCCGGCACCACGTTCTGCCTCGACGTCGTAGGGGAAGCGAGGCAGGACTGGCGCGGTGTCGTCGACTGGAACGTCTGACCTTCCGAAGGTCTTCGGAAACAGCGAACGGGGCGCGTCCGATGTGGACACGCCCCGTTCCGCTGGTGCTCCGTCAGCCGGAGGCCGAGGCGTCCATCAGGACGGGCTTCTCCGCCTCGGGGTTGTCGGTCTTGATGACCTTCTTGCTGCGGCGGTTGCGCTTCTCCAGGTACGTCGCGAGCCACGTCAGCAACAGGCACAGTCCGATGTAGACCAGGGCGACCACGATCATCACCGAGATCATCGGGCGGCCGAAGTTGACCGCGTCACCACCGATGCGCGTACCCCACCGCAGCAGCTCCTCGAAGGTGATGAGGAAGCCGAGCGCGGTGTCCTTCAGCAGCACGACGAGCTGGCTGATGATGGTCGGCAGCATGGCCCGCAACGCCTGCGGCAGCAGCACGAACGTCATCACCTGCGTCTTGCGCATGCCCAGCGCGTACGCGGCCTCGCTCTGGCCCTTCGGCAGCGAGTTGATGCCCGCGCGGAAGATCTCCGCGAGCACCGAGCCGTTGTACAGCATCAGGCTGATCACGACGGCCGTGAACGCGCTCAGCTTCACCCCGACCACGGGAAGGCCGTAGTAGAAGAAGAACATCATGATGACGAGCGGGATCGCGCGGAAGATCTCGACGATCACCGCCGCGGGAGCGCGCACCCACGCGTGGTCGGACAGTCGCGCCGCCGCGAAGATCGCGCCGAACACCAGTGCCAGCACCGCGCCGACGGCGAACGCGCTGAGCGTGTTGCCGATCGCCTCGACCAGCGAGAGCTGGATCTGCTTGTAGTTGATCCAGTCGAGCCTGCGGGCGGTGAACTGGTCGGTGACGATGAACCGCATCACCACGTACACCAGCGCCGCGATCACCGCCGCGATGCCGATGACGGCCATGATCTTGTGACGGACGCGGGCCTTCGGACCCGGGACGTCGAACAGCACCATGCTCATCGGGCCACGCTCCACCGCTTCTCGAAGACCTGCTGGACGTACGTCAGGGGCATCACCAGGATGACGAACCCGAGTGCGACCCACAGGAGTCCGATGAGGACGTTGTCACCCTGATCCGCCAGCTGCTCGCGGATGTTGCCCGCCTGCACGACGGCGAAGCCGGATGCGACCGTCGTGTTCTTCAGCAGCGCGATCATGGTGCTCGTCATCGGCGGCACGACCGAGCGCAACGCCTGCGGCAGCACCACGTTGCCGAGCATCTGCGTGAACGTGAGACCCAGCGCGCGGGAGGCCTCGGCCTGCCCGACCGGCACCGTGTTGATGCCCGATCGCACGACCTCGCAGACGAATGCCGCCGTGTAGAGCGACAGCGACACCACCGCGGCGGTGTACGGCTCGATCCTCATGATGTCCAGCAACGGGTACGCGAACACGAAGAACACGAAGACCAGCGTCAGGGGCGTGTTGCGCACGACCGTCACGTACGCCGTGCCGACGCCGCGGAACACCGGCACCGGGCTGACCCTCAGCGCCGCGAGGAGCGTGCCCAGCACCAGCGACAGCACCGCGGAGACCGCGAAGAGCTGGAGCGTCTGGCCGAAAGCGCGCAGGAAGAGATCTAGGTTGTTGGTGAGGACGCTCATCGGTTTCCTTGCCGTCCGTCCGCCTTCAAAGGAACGGCCGGCGGACCCACGTGGGATCCACCGGCCACGTGAGGAACCGTCAGTACCTGTCGATCTTCGGCTTCTCGGCGGACGAGCCGGACTTGCCCAGCGTGCCGTCGTAGATCTTCTGCCACGCGCCGTCGTCCAGCGAGGTCTGCAGGATGTCGTTCACCTTGTCGCGCAGGGCCTTGTCGTCCTTCGGCAGGCCGATGCCGTACGGCTCGCTGGAGAACGTCTTGCCGACGACCTTCAGCTTGCCCTCCTCGGCGGCGGCGTAGCCCTTGAGGATCGCGTCGTCGGTGGTGACCGCGTCGACCTCACCGTTGAGCAGCTTGGTGACGCACTGCGAGTAGCCCTGGAACTCGAGGACGTTGCCCGGCTCGGTCAGGCCCTGCTCCTTGATGAGCTTGGCCGGCGTGGAGCCGGTCACCGAGCACACCTTCTTGCCCTTGAGGGTGTCCTTGCCGGTGATCGAGGTGTCGTCGGCCTTGATCAGGAGGTCCTGGCCGGCGACGAAGTACGGTCCGGCGAACGAGACCTTCTCCTTGCGGCCGGCGTTGATCGTGTAGGTGCCGACGTAGTAGTCGACGTCACCGTTGATCAGCGCCTGCTCGCGGGCGGCGGACTGGATCGTCTTGAACTGGATCTGCGTCTCCGGGTCGAAGCCCAGCTTCGCGGCGATCAGGCGAGCGATGTCGATGTCGAAACCGCTGTACTTGTTCGTCGTCGGGTCCTTGTAGCCCAGACCCGGCTGGTCTTCCTTGACGCCGACGACGAGCGAGCCGCGGGCCTTGATCTTCTCGAACGAGGGCGAGCCCTCGACCTTGACGTCCTTGGCGACCTCGAAGAGGCCGGCGGGCGCCGGCTGGTCGGTCGGGCTGCCCTCCTTGCCACACGCGGTCAGGGCCAGTGCGCCCGTCAGCAGCACCGCCGCAAGGGTGCGAACCCTCATCGTCCTTCTCCTGCCATTCGTTCGAAAGTGGGCTGACTACTAGTGAGTCAGGATCTTGCCAAGGAAGTCCTTCGCGCGGTTGGACTTCGGGGCCGAGAAGAACTCTTCGGGTGTCGAGTCCTCGACCACCTCGCCGTCGGACATGAAGATCACCCGGTCCGCGGCCTTGCGGGCGAAGCCCATCTCGTGCGTGACGACCAGCATGGTCATCCCGTCCTTGGCCAGGCCCGTCATGACGTCCAGGACCTCCTGGACCATCTCCGGGTCGAGCGCCGAGGTCGGCTCGTCGAACAGCATCACCTTGGGCTTCATCGCGAGCGCGCGGGCGATCGCCGCACGCTGCTGCTGCCCACCGGAGAGCTGCGCGGGGAACTTGTCGGCCTGGTTCGCGATCCCGACCCGCTCCAGCAGCTCCATCGCGGTCTTGCGCGCCTCGGCGGCGGGCGTCCTGCGCACCTTCACCGGAGCGAGCATGACGTTCTCGACGATGGTCTTGTGCGCGAAAAGGTTGAAGGACTGGAACACCATGCCGACGTCGGCACGAAGGCGGGCCAGTTCTTTTCCTTCGGCGGGAAGCGGCTGCCCGTCGACCTCGATGATGCCGGAATCGATCGGCTCGAGGCGGTTGATGGTCCGGCACAGGGTCGACTTACCGGAACCCGACGGCCCCAGCACGACCACGACCTGCCCCTTCGGCACTTCCAGCTGCACGTTCTTGAGCACGTGCAACGGGCCGAAGAACTTGTCCACACCCGCCACACGAATCATCGGCGGTGCAGAGGCGGCAGTCATCCAGTCCTCCATTTGGGGGTCGTCGGCGTTGGCGGAAACCTAGGTGTCCGCCACCACACCAGTCCAGGACATTGAGCAAGACTTAGGGTCTCAACTCTGTCACAGGCAGACATCGGTTGCCCGGGAGGTAGCGAAAGTGCGCGTGCTGCTCGTCGAGGACGACGACAGGGTCGCCGAGGCCTTGGTCCCAGCCCTGACCAGACGGGGTTTCCAAGTGGACCGGCAGGCCACGGGCCGTGGCACGCTCGACCGCCTCGCAGGCGTCGACGTGGTGCTGCTCGACCTCGGCCTGCCCGACATGGACGGCGTGACGCTGTGCCGTGCCATCAGGGCCGCTTCGGACGTCGCGATCATCGTGGTGTCCGCGAGAGGAGAGATCGACGACCGGATCCTCGGCCTGCACGCCGGGGCCGACGACTACCTGGTCAAGCCTTACGACGTGGGAGAACTGGTCGCGCGCGTGCATGCCGTCCGGCGTCGTCGCGGTGCGGATCCGGTCGGTGTGGGCGCGGTGTCCACGGAGGTGTTCGAGACCGGTGACGTGCGCGTCGACCTGGGGCGCCACGAGGTCACGGTCGCGGGGGAGTCGGTCGCCCTGTCCCGCAAGGAGTTCCAGGTGCTCGCGCTGGTGATGGCCGCGGGTGGCGCGGTGTGCACGCGCGAGCGGATCCTCGCCGAGGTGTGGGGCCGCACGTGGTCCGGTGCCAACCGGACGCTGGACGTGCACGTCGCCACGCTGAGGACGAAGCTCGGCAGGCCCGCGTTGCTGGAGACCGTGCGCGGCGTCGGATACCGGCTGGGGCAGGTGTGATCTCGATTGTGTGATTTTTCGTCGGCGTGTCGCGGCCGGGTGGGGTGACGGGCTGTGAGGTCCCGACTGCTGGGCGTGGTGCTCGCCCTGATCGTGCTGGTGCTCGTGGGCCTCGGCGTGCCGCTGGGCCGCAACGTGGCGGCCGCGGAACAGCAGGAGATGTTCCTCGACCGGCTCACCGACACCAGCCGGTTCGCGTCGCTGGCGCAACGGCCGTTGATCGACGACAGCCCGCACCTGCTGCGGGCCGAGCTGGAGCGCTACGACGAGCTGTACGACATCGGCGTGGCCGTGGTGGGCCGCGACGCGCCGACCGTGCCGCTGGTGGCCTCGCGCAACGACCTCGCGCTCGGTGACCCGGTCGTGCAGGACCTGGTCAGCAAGGCGCTGGCCGGGCGCCTGCCGGTCGCACCGGAGTTGTTCGCACCGTGGAGCGCCTCCAAGGTCGTGCTCGCCGAACCGGTGCTGGTCGACGGCGAGGTGCGCGGCGCGGTGATCACGTTCTCGCCGACGGCCAAGACCCGCTTCGAGGTGCTCGCGTGGTGGGCCTTGCTGCTCGCGGGAAGCCTGCTGATGCTGGCGCTCGCCGTGCTGCTGGCACTGCCGGTGGTGCGCTGGACGTTGCGGCCGGTGCAGGCGCTGGACGAGGCGACCGGCAAGCTCCTCGCCGCGGTCGTCTCGGGCCGGCCGGTGCCACCGGTGGGCGCGGAGTCCGGGCCCCCGGAACTGCGTCAGCTCTCGCGGTCGTTCGACCAGATGGCCGCGAACGTGAGCGATGTGCTTGCTGCGCAACGGGCCTTCGTCGCCGACGCGTCACATCAGCTGCGCAACCCGTTGACGGCGCTGAAACTCCGGCTGTCCAACCTGGAGGGTCACGTCGACTCGGAGGCGGAGGTGCACCAGGTCGAGGCGCTGAGCGAGACCGACCGGCTCAACCGCATCCTCGACGAACTGCTCTCCATGGCGCGTGCCGAGTCCAGTTCCGTGGACCCGGTTCCGGTCGACGTCGACAAGTCCGTGGCGGCGCGGTTGTCCGCGTGGTCGTCGGCCGCGGCGGCGAAGGAGGTCCATCTCGTGCTCGACGGGGAACGGGTCGGCATGGCCCTCGTCCCGCCGCGCGGTGTCGAGACGATCCTGGACGCGCTGCTCGACAACGCCCTGAAGTTCACCGCCGAAGGCACGCTGATCGTGGTCGACGCCCGCAAGTCCGGCGGCGTCATCCGGCTCTCCGTCGCCGACCACGGGCCCGGCCTGCAGCCGGACGAGCTGGAGCGGGCCACCGACCGGTTCTGGCGCAGCCCTGCTCACCAGAACGTGCCGGGCTCCGGGCTGGGGCTCTCGATCGTGCGGCTGCTGGTCGAACGCGTCGACGGCACCGTCGCCCTCGAATCCCCGCAGGACGGCGGCCTGAAGGTCGTGATCACGCTCCCCGCGGCCTAGACCTTCGCGTCGCGGTAGTAACGCATGGCGCCGTTGTGCAACGGCACCGGCGACGTCTCGATGGCCGACCGCTGTTCGATCGTGCGGGCCGCCGAGTGCGCCTTCACCAGCTCGGGCTGGGCCTCGAACAGCTGCCGCAGGAGCGCTTCGGCCACGTCGTCGGGCATCGACTCGTGGACGAGCAGGAAGTTGCGCACCACCAGCGTGATGACCGGCCCGGACTGCAGGTTGTAGATCGAGGCCGGCAGCGTCGCGGACCCGTACACCGGGAACTGCTGGCGGAACTGCGGCAGCTCGTCCTTCAGGTCGAGCATCCGCACGCCGAGGCCCTTGGTGAGGGCGGTGATCCTGCTCGTCGGCAGGCCGCCCGACCAGAAGAACGCGTCGAGCTTGCCCTCCTGCATCTGCTGGGCGGAGTCGTCGAGGCCCAGGTTCACCGCCTGGGGCGTGACGTTCTCCGCCTGCAGCAGCCGGCTCGCGATGATCTCGACGCCCGACCCGGTCGCGCCGATCGACACGCGCAGTCCCGACAGCTCGCGCAGCTTCGTCACCGGCAGGTCGGCGCGGACGATGATCTGCAGGTAGTCGTCGTGCATGCGGGCCAGCGCGCGCAATCGGTAGGCGCCTTCGACGCCCTCCAGAGCGTCTGCCTGCGAGAAGCCGACCTGAGCCTGGTCGTTGACGAGCCGCCGGACGTTGTCCTTGGACCCGTCCGTGCGGACGACCTGGGGCCGGACGATGCCGAGCCGCCCGCTCCAGATGTCCGCGAGGCCGTTGCCGAGCGAGTAGTAGACGCCGCCCTCGCTGCCGGTGGCCATCGTGATCTTGGCGTCCGACACTGTGCTGCTACAGCCCGTCAGGACCGTTGCGGCGGTCAGCAGGCTCACGGCGGCATGCAGTCGTCCCAGCACCAGCGCATCGTGCCACGGGGCAGGCGGGCCCTTGCACCCGACGAAGGTCCTGCCTGGTCAGCGCGCGGATGGAGCCGGCTTTGTGCGGTCCGCTCACGGAGGGCCACTGACCAGGGTTTATCGTGTCGGTGTGAGTACCGCGCAGGTTCGCAAGAGCTTCCAGATCCGCACGTTCGGGTGCCAGATGAACGTGCATGACTCCGAGCGGCTCGCCGGTCTGCTCGAAGACGCGGGATACGAGCGGGCCACCGAGGCCGAGCAGCCCGACGTCGTCGTCTTCAACACCTGCGCGGTCCGCGAGAACGCCGACAACAAGCTGTACGGCACGCTCGGCCATCTCGCCCCGCAGAAGACGGCGAACCCGGGCATGCAGATCGCGGTCGGCGGCTGCCTCGCGCAGAAGGACCGCAGCGAGATCGTCCGGCGCGCGCCGTGGGTGGACGTCGTGTTCGGCACGCACAACATCGGGTCGCTGCCGGTGCTGCTCGAACGCGCCCGCCACAACTCCGAGGCGCAGGTCGAGATCCTCGACGCGCTGGAGACGTTCCCGTCGTCGCTGCCGGCCGCGCGTGACTCCGCCTACTCGGGCTGGGTGTCGATCTCGGTGGGCTGCAACAACACCTGCACGTTCTGCATCGTGCCGTCGTTGCGCGGCAAGGAGAAGGACCGCCGTCCCGGCGACGTGCTCGCCGAGGTGCAGACGCTCGTGGACGAGGGCGTGCTGGAGGTGACGTTGCTGGGGCAGAACGTCAACTCCTACGGCGTCGAGTTCGGCGACCGGCTCGCGTTCGGTAAGCTGCTGCGCGCCTGCGGCGGGATCGACGGACTGGAGCGCGTGCGCTTCACCTCACCGCACCCCAAGGACTTCACCGACGACGTCATCGCCGCCATGGCCGAGACGCCGGCGGTGTGCCACAGCCTGCACATGCCGCTGCAGTCCGGCTCGGACCGCCTGCTCAAGGCGATGCGCCGCTCGTACCGCACCGAGAAGTACCTGGGGATCATCGAGAAGGTCCGCGCCGCCATGCCGGACGCCGCGATCACCACGGACATCATCGTCGGCTTCCCCGGTGAGACCGAAGAGGACTTCCAGGGCACGCTCGACGTGGTGCGCCAGGCCCGTTTCTCGTCGGCGTTCACGTTCCAGTACTCGAAGCGCCCCGGCACCCCGGCCGCCGAGCTGCCGGACCAGTTGCCCAAGGCCGTCGTGCAGGAGCGCTTCGAGCGGCTCGTGGCGCTGCAGAACGAGATGACGCACTCGCTGAACATCGAGCAGGTCGGCCGCACGGTCGAGGTCCTCGTCGCCACCGGCGAGGGCAAGCGTGACGCCGAGACGCACCGCATGAGCGGCCGTGCGCGCGACGGCCGTCTCGTGCACTTCGCGCCGGGGACGACGGTTCCGCGTCCCGGCGACGTCGTCGAGACGGTCGTGACGTACGGGGCCCCGCACTACCTCGTCGCGGACGGCGAACCGCTGTCGTGGCGCCGCACCAAGGCCGGTGACCGTTCCGAGGCCGGCATCAAGCCCAAGACCGCTGGCATCGGCCTCGGTCTGCCGTCGTTCGGAACGCCCGAGCCGCTGCCCGCCGTGTCCGGGTGCGCAGCCCAGTGAGTGATGAGGACTTCTTGCGCGAGGAGATCGACGCGGTCGAGCATCAGGCGGCCAAGCGGATCGACCCCGGTACCGGCGCGCTGACGATCTCGATCGCCGTGCTCGCGTTGCTGGTGTCGCTGATCCTGCCGTGGGTCGGGGAGCACACGGGGCTGGCGGTCGTGCTCGGCGAGTCGGAACTGTTCCTGCCACGGCTGTTCTCGTACCTCGCGCTGGGCGTCGGCGTGCTCGGTTCCGGCATCACGCTCGCCGTGCGGCGCTGGGGTCTCGCGTGGGTGTGCTCGCTGGGCCTGTTCGCGGGGTCGATCATCGGCGTGCTGTCGATCTGGACGCAGCAGACGACGACGAGCAACAAGACGGTCGGTCCCGGCCCTGGCATCGGGTTGATCATCGCGGCCATCGCGGTCATCGTCCTGCTGGTGAAATGGGTGAAGATCGCGGCTTCGCGGCCGCCCCAGTTGTGACGCATGCCGGCCAGAAGTGCCGCATTGCCCGCTAGAAACGCCTGAGGGCCCCTCTCCGCACGGGAGAGGGGCCCTCAGCGCGTCACGAACTAGCGGGTCGCCAGCGCCTGCTCAGCGGCGGCGAGCCACTCGCGCCACTGGGCGGCCTGCGCCTCGGCCTGCTCGATGCGGCGCTTGTCGCCCGCGGCACGTGCCTTCGCGGCCTGCGCCTCGAACTGCTCCACGCGCTCGCGGAACTGCGCCACCCTGGCCTCGGCCTCGGGGTCGGACCGGCGCCACTGGGCGTCGACGGCGCCGCGGACCCTCTCCTCGATGGCGCGGAGCTTGCCCTCGAGCTCGCGGATGCGCTCGCGCGGCACCTTGCCGATCGCGTCCCAGCGCTCCTGGATCTTGTAGAGCTGGTTGCGCGCCGTCTCGAGGTCGCCCGCCGGGTCGATGCCCTCGGCCTCGGCGAGCAGCTCCTCCTTCAGCTTCGCGTTGGCCGTGAACTCGGCGTCCCGCTCGCTGAACGCCTCGGAACGCTTCTGGAAGAAGGCGTCCTGCGCGGCCCGGAAACGCTGCCACAGCGCGTCGTCGGCCTCCTTGGGCGCACGCCCGGCGGCCTTCCACTCGACCATGAGCTCCTTGTAGCGACCGGCCGTGGTGCCCCAGTCGTCGGAGTCGACGAGCTTCTCGGCCTCCTCGACCAGCGACTGCTTGGAGGTCTTCGCCACCGAACGCTGGCGGTCGAGGTCCGCGAAGTGCGAGCCGCGACGGCGGTTGAACGCGTCGCGCGCCTTCGAGAACCGGCGCCACAGCTGCTCGTCGGTCTTGCGGTCGACGCCGCGGATGGTCTTCCACTCGTCGAGGATCTGGCGCAGCCGGTCGCCCGCGACCTTCCACTGGGTCGACTCGTTCGCGATCGACTCGGCCTCGTCGACCAGCGCCTGCTTGCGCGCCACGGACTGGGCTCGGGCGGCCTCCTTGGCCTCCTTCGCCTTCTCCATGCCGGCCTCTGCCTGGACCAGCACGTGCTCGACGCGGGCGGCCAGCGCCTTGAGGTCACCGACGACGGCGGCCTCGGCGAGCTGCTCCTTGACGTGCTTCGCGCTGGTCAGGGCATGCTTGGGGTCGCCGGCGCCGGACTTGAGCCGCGACACGAGCAGCTCGACCTCGGTGCGGAGGTCGTCGAAGCGCCGCGCGAAGTGCGCGAGACCCTCGACCGGCTCACCGGCCTGCCACGACCCGACAGCACGTTCGCCGTCCTCGGTCTTCACGTACACGGTGCCGTCGGCGTCCACGCGCCCCCAGCGGTCAGGGTGGTCCGACGCCACGGGGACGGCCGGAGGCGTCGCCTGCGCGGTCTCCTTCGGCGTTTCCTCGACCACACCCTCGGCTGCAACCTCCACGGGGGTGGCCATGGCCACGGCCTCCGGTGTGCTGTCCTGCTCCGACATCGCCGGTTCCTCCCATCTGACGCCCGTGCCTGCCACGGGCGCCCCGCCGTTGGCGGGGCCGATGCAATACGGGCGCTGGAGGGTCTCCCGTCCCCAGTGCCCCGCGCGCATTCAAACAGGTCAGAGCTCGACTCGGTACTGGGAGTCCACGATAGGTAGCCTCGTTCGTTGTGATCACCCGCGCTGTGGTGGTGCCGCACCCACCCCTTCTGGTGCCAGAACTGGTCGTGGGAGCCGCCGCCGAGACCGAGCCCGTGCGTGCCGCAACCCTTGCCGCAGCAGGAAAACTGCCCGGTCCGTGGGTCGCGGTGGCGGTGGGTGACGGCGGTCGTGCTACGTACGTGCCACCGTTGTCGGGAACTTTTCTCGGTTATGGGGTCGATTTGCCTGTGTCACTCGGCGGTGCCCTGCCGCCGGACGCCCGCATTCCGTTGCCGGTGCTGATCACCGCGTGGCTTCGGGAACGCTGCGCGGTCGAGGTGTCACGCGTTGAACTCGTCCCCCGTGACCTGCCTGCTGCCGACTGTGTCTCGTTTGGACAACAACTCGCGGCGGAGGAGTGCGGGTTGCTGGTCCTCGGCGACGGCTCCACCCGCCACGGACCCCGCTCGCCCGGTTCCGACGACGAGCGTTCGGGACCTTTCGACTCTTCGGTCCACAGTGCGCTGGCCGCCGCCGATGTGGACGGCCTGCTCGGCCTCGACCTCGAACTCGCCCGCGAACTGGGCGCGCAGGGCCGTGCGGCGTGGCAGGTCCTCGCCGGCGTGCCCGGACCGTGGCGCTGCTCCGGAGCCGAGTTCTTCGCACCGTTCGGCGTGGGCTACCACGTCGCTGTCTGGGAGCGCCCTTGATCACGCCCATCGCCGTCGTCGGACCCACCGCGACCGGCAAGTCCGACCTGGCCGTCGCGCTCGCGGAGCGGTTCGGGGGAGAGGTCGTCAACGCCGACGCCATGCAGCTCTACCGCGGCATGGACATCGGCACGGCGAAGATGCCCGTGTCCGAGCGCCGGGGCGTGCCGCACCATCTGTTCGACGTCCTGTCCGTCACCGAGACCGCGTCCGTGGCCGCCTACCAGCGGGAGACGCGGGCCGTCATCGAGGACCTGCTCGCGTCCGGACGGCCGCCGATCCTCGTCGGGGGTTCGGGGCTTTACGTGCAGGCGGTGCTCGACGACCTCAAGTTCCCCGGCACCGACGACGCCGTGCGCCTGCGTTTCGAGGCCGAACTGGCTGCCGCGGGATCCGAGGCGTTGCACCGGCGCCTGCAGGAACTCGACCCCGCCGCCGCGATCGCGATCCTGCCGTCCAACGGCCGTCGCATCGTGCGAGCGCTGGAGGTCATCGAGCTGACGGGACAGCCGTTCTCGGCGAACCTCCCCAAGCCCGGCCCCGCGCGCTACGGCACCGTCCAGATCGGCGTCGACCGCGAGGTGTCCGAACTGGACGCGCGGGTCGACCTGCGAGTCGACCAGATGTTCGCCGGTGGTCTGGAGGCCGAGGTGCGCGCACTGGTCCGGATCGGCCTGCGCGACGGCAAGACCGCTTCGCGCGCCCTGGGCTACCAGCAGGTGCTGTCCGCAATGGACGGAGCGTGCACGATCGACTTCGCCGCGGAGGAGACCAAACGCGCCACCCGCCGGTTCGTGCGGCGGCAGCGGTCGTGGTTCCGGCGTGACCAGCGCATCACCTGGCTCGACGGTGCTCGCCCTGATCTTTTGGAAGCCGCCGGTAATCTGGTCCCGTGGAGTTCGTGAAGGGGCACGGCACGGAGAACGACTTCGTCGTCCTGCCCGACCTCGATGACCAGCTGGACCTGACCGTCGCCCGCGTGCAGGCGCTGTGCGACCGGCAGCGCGGCCTGGGCGCGGACGGCGTGCTGCGCGTCGTGCGGGCCGGTGGCGAGTCCGGGGCCGAGTGGTTCATGGACTACCGCAACGCCGACGGTTCCATCGCCGAAATGTGCGGCAACGGCCTGCGCGTCTTCGCCCGCTACCTGGTCGACGCGGGCCACCAGCCGCAGGGCTCGTTCGTCGTCGCCACCCGCGCGGGCAACAAGACGGTCACCACGCACCCGGACGGCTCCGTCACGAACGACATGGGTCCCGCACGGGTCACCGGCACGTCCATCGCCGCGGTCGGCGGCGCGGGCATCGGCGGCTTCGCGGTCGACGTCGGCAACCCGCACCTGGCGTGCGTCACCGACATCCCGGTCGACAGCTTCGACCTGACCGTGCCGCCCGGCTTCGACCCGGTGATGTTCCCGCACGGCGTGAACGTCGAGCTCATCAACGTGATCGATCCCGAGTCGCCTCGCGGTGGCGCGCTGCGCATGCGCGTCTACGAGCGAGGCGTCGGCGAGACCCGCTCGTGCGGCACCGGCACTGTCGCGTCCGTCGCCTCCTGGCTCTCGGGCCAGGGCAGGACCACCGGCTCGGCGACGGTCGACGTCCTCGGCGGCCAGGTCTTCGTGACCATCGATCCGACGACGTCGACGCTCACCGGACCTGCCGTGCTCGTCGCCCGCGGCGAACTCGACAAGTCCTGGTGGGACGCCCTCGCGTGAACTGATATCCGATATATCAGTTCAGTTCAGCTTGTAGATCTCGATCTTCCCGAGCCTGTCCGGCTTGACCACGCGCGGATTCGAATCCGGTGCCGTCAGGCACACGAGATGGTCGTCGACGACCGCGACGGCGAACACCGTCTGCGTGGTCTCGACCCGATGCGTGATCTTGCCGCCCTCGGTCACCCGGAACGCCGCCGGTTGCAACGCCGCCGCCACCCACACGCCGTCCCCGTCGCCCGCGATCCCGTCCGGCGCGATCCCGAACTCCTTCACATCAGCCCACACCCTGCGGTTTTGCAACGATCCGTTGCGGTCAACCGAAAACGAAGTGAGTCTGAATGCAATGGTCTCGGCCGCAACCAATATATTGCCGCTCTCGGACTCGCCCGTCGGGTCGGGCAGCAGCGCCATGCCGTTCGGGAACTTGAGGTCCTCGGCGACCACGCTGACGGAGCCGTCGGGCTGGACGAGCGCCAGCGCGGCGCCCTGCGGGTCGAAGTCCGGTTCGAGCAGTCGCTGGATGCCGATGTCGTCGATCAGGCCGTGCAGGTCGAAGCCGAAGTTGCCGACGTACGCGCGGCCCTCGCCGTCGACGAGCATGTCGTTGGCGTGGAAGGTCGCGATATCCGATATATCGGCATGCAGGACCAATGCCCTGTTTTCCGGGTCGTCCCCTTCGAGGCGGCGGACCGTCCGGTCGAGCATCGACACGATGAGCAGACGTCCGTCGGGCAGCCAGCCGAGGCCCGAGGGCTGGCCGTCGAACGCGACGACGACCTCGTCCTCACCTGTCGTCAGGTCGAGGGCGTGCACTTCGCCCGCGTAGAAGTCGGAGTAGAAGAGGCGGCCGTCGGGGCCGCGCCGCGGTCCCTCGCCGAAGTGGAGACCGTCCCGCAGCACCGTGGTACTTGCTTTTTGTGCCTCAGCCATGGGCCTCGACGCTAGACGTGGTCGGCAGGTCCCGCATAGACCGCAACGGCGAGAACAGCACCCACCCCATCCCGGCCACGGAGCCGATGAGCGAGACCCACAGCGTCGGCACGATCCCGATCCACGAGCCGAGCCCGCCGCCGAGCAGCGCGCCCAGCGGAGTCGCGCCCCACACCACCCAGCGGATCGAGGCGTTCATCCGGCCCAGCAGGTGGTCGGGGCAGATCGCCTGCCGGTAGCTCACCTGGCCGACGTTGTAGACGACCACGCCGAACGCGCTGACCGCGAGCCCCGCCATGGCGAACGCGACGCCCCAGCCCGGCTTGGCGAACGGCATCAGCAACACGAACGGCCAGGTCAGCACCGGTACGAGCCAGATCAGCCTGGCCTGTCCGATCAGCACGCCGAGCCGGTGCGCGACCATCGCGCCGAGCACGCCGCCGACACCGCTCGCGCTGAAGACCAGGCCCGCCGTGCCCTCGTTCAGCCCGGCGACCCGCAGCAGGAACAGCACGCTGACGGCGTTCTGGATGCCGTGGAAGAAGTTCGACGTGCCGGTGCAGGCCACGATCTTGCGCAGGGTGGCGTTGCCGAAGACGAACCGCAGCCCCTCCATGATCTCGCGGCGCAGGTGCGGGTCGGGGTGGCGTTCCGGCACGGACTCGATGTTCCTGATCCGGAAGAGGAAGAACGCGGAGCTCAGGTAGCCGAGGCCGGTCGCGAGCACGCCGTTGGCCGCGCCGAGGAACTGCGCCACGTAGCCGCCGATCGCCGGCCCCGACACGTCGGCCACGGACAGGCTGGCCTGCAGTTTCGAGTTGCCTTCGACGAGTTGGTCGCGTCCCACCAGTGACGGCAGATAGGACTGGTAGGCGACGTCGAAGAAGACCGTGCACACACCGATCGCGAGGCTCACGACGATGAGCTGCGGCAGGTCGAGGACCCCCATCCACCACGCGAGGGGCACGCTCAGCATCAGCGCGGCGCGGACGACGTCCATCGCGATCATCAGGGGCTTGCGGCGCATCCGGTCTACCCAGACGCCCGCGGGCAGTCCGATCAGCAGGAACGCCACCGTGCTCGCCGCCGCGAGCATGCCCATCTCGAACGGTGTCGCGTTCAGCACACCGGCCGCGAGCAGCGGTATGACCGTGATGCCCACGCTCGCGCCGAACTGGCTGATGGTGTCGCCGATCCACAGCCGGCGGAAGTCGTGATGCCCCCAAAGCGTCATGCCGGGGAGTCTGCGCTGAGTGATTGGAAACTGTCAATCACTTAGACTGGGCGCGTGCCACTCTCCCGGAAGCGACGTCCCGCGACGAGCGAGGAAGCCGCGGCTCTGAGCTCTGACCTGCGGCTGCGGATGATCCGCATGACCTTCGACCGCCCGCTCACCAACAAGGAGCTGGCGCAGCGGCTGGGCAAGGATCCCGCCACGACGCTGCACCACGTGCGCAAGCTCGTCGCCGCCGGATTCCTGGAGGCGATGCCGTCCCGCGCGGGCAACCGGGGGGCCAAGGAGATCCCCTATCGGTCGACAGGGCTGTCCTGGCAGCTCGACAACAGCGAAAATGCGGTCGCCGTCGGCGAGGCGATGCTGCACGCTTTCCTCGGCGAGGTCGCCGACATCGGGCTCAGTGACGTGGATCAGAGCCGTCTGGTCGTTACTGTCGACCCCGAGGAACTAAAGCAGCGGCTCGCGTCGTTGATGGATGAGCTGGCCGCGCAACCGGTCAAGCCGGATGTTCCCCGTGTGGCGATCTACCTCGCGGTGTATCCGGGGGACTAACTGTCCGTGGGACGATGAAGGGCAAATGACGGAAAACATCCAGAGCACAGAGTTCGACCCGGAGTTCGACGGCACCTGGGAAGAGGAGGACTTCTCCACAGGTGACTACGAACGCGTCGAGCGCGCCGCACTGCGTCGTGTCGCGGGCCTGTCCACCGAGCTCGAGGACATCACCGAGGTCGAGTACCGGCAGCTCCGCCTGGAGCGGGTCGTGCTCGTCGGGGTGTGGACCGAGGGCACCGCCGCGGACTCCGACGCGTCGATGGCCGAACTGGCCCGCCTCGCCGAAACCGCAGGTTCCGAGGTGCTCGAAGGCGTCGTGCAGCGGCGGGACAAGCCCGACGCGGCGACGTACATCGGCTCCGGCAAGGTCGCCGAGCTGCGTGACGTCGTGCAGTCGACCGGCGCGGACACGGTGATCTGCGACGGTGAGCTCTCTCCCGGCCAGCTGCGTCAGCTGGAGGAGAAGCTGAAGGTCAAGGTCATCGACCGCACCGCGCTCATCCTGGACATCTTCGCGCAGCACGCGCGGTCCAAGGAGGGCAAGGCGCAGGTCGAGCTGGCCCAGCTGCAGTACCTGATGCCGCGCCTGCGCGGCTGGGGTGAGACGTTGTCCCGGCAGGCCGGTGGTCGTGCCGGTGGCGGCAACGGCGGTGTGGGTCTGCGCGGTCCCGGTGAGACCAAGATCGAGACCGACCGTCGCCGGATCCGTGCGCGCATCTCCAAGCTGCGCCGCGAGATCGCCGCGATCGGCGTCATCCGCGAGACCAAGCGGGGCCGCCGCACGGCGAACGAGATCCCGAGCATCGCGATCGCGGGCTACACGAACGCGGGCAAGTCGTCGCTGCTCAACGCGCTGACGGGCGCCGGTGTCCTGGTGGAGGACGCGCTGTTCGCCACCCTCGACCCGACGACGCGCCGAGCGCTGACGCCCGATGGCCTGGCGTACACGCTGACGGACACGGTCGGCTTCGTCCGGCACCTGCCGCACCAGCTGGTCGAGGCGTTCCGCTCGACGCTGGAGGAGGTCGGCCAGTCCGATCTGCTCGTGCACGTGGTCGACGGCGCCGACGGCATGCCGGAGAAGCAGGTCAAGGCCGTGCGCGAGGTCCTCGCCGAGATCAACGACGAGTCCGGCACGCCGATGCCGCGCGAGCTGCTCGTCGTCAACAAGATCGACGCCGTGGGCGACCTGGGCATGGCCCGGTTGCGGCACCTGTTCCCGGACGCGTCGTTCGTGTCGGCGAACTCGGGCCTCGGCATCGAGGAGCTGCGGGTCCGCATCGCCGAGTTGATGCCACGTCCTGAGGTCGTGGTCGAGGCTCTCGTGCCGTACGCGCGCGGCGAGGTCGTCGCCCGCGTGCACCGCGACGGCGAAGTGCTGTCCGAGAAGCACACGGAGTCGGGCACGCTGCTCAACGCCCGCGTGCGCCCGGACCTCGCCGGCGTGCTCGAGGAGTTCGCGACGAACGGGACGCCTGCTTGATCCTCCCACCTCCACCGGTGGACGTGTGCCCGGTAGCCATGCAGGAGCTCTCCGGGCTCACGTCTGACGGAAAACAGCTCTTCGCCGTCAGCGACAGCGACAACGGCACGCTGCGCATCCAGGTCATGGGCCGTGACTGCGTGGTGACGCGCACGATCACGGCGCCCGTCGACCCGTACGACGTCGAAGACCTGGCGATGACGCCGGACGGCACCCTCTGGGCGTCCGACACCGGCGACAACAACAAGTCCCGCTCCACGGTCGCCTTGCACAAGGTCTCGCCAACAGGTGCCGTGGAGCGGTTCCGCGTCACGTACCCGGACGGCAAGCACGACGCCGAGGCGTTGTTCATCGACAAGGCCGGAACGCCGTACATCATCACCAAGGAACCCCTCGGTTCCGCACTGGTATATCGCCCGACGGCCCCGCTCCGAACTGATATATCGGTGCCGTTGGAGCAGGTCGCACGCGTGTCGCTGGCGACGACGGACACCCCCGGCGGCCCGCTGGAAGGCACCCTCGACTCGCGCCTGGTGACCGGAGCCGCCTCGACCGCCGACGGCTCCGTCATCGCCCTGCGCACCTACACCGACGCCTACCTGTACCCGGTCCCCGACGGCGACGTCGTGAAGGCCCTGTCCGGCGACCCGGTCCGCGTTCCGCTGCCGAACGAACCCCAGGGCGAGGCCATCGCCTTCGACCCGGACGGCACCCTGCTCTCCGCCTCCGAAGGCGCCGGAACCCCGATCCGCGCCGTCGCGGGCGCCGCGGCCCTGGCCCAGCCACCCCCGCCGACGACCACGACGCCACCGCCCGCCGCAGACCAGTCCGAGGCGGCCCCGCCGGCGTCGTCGTCCTGGCAGAACTGGCCCCTGGCGCTGACCCTGGGCGGCATCGTGCTGATCGCCGCCCTGGTCATCGGCCTGCGTCTCCGCCGCCGCGCCTGACGGTCAGTCCCAGGCGACGGGCATCCGTTCCAGGCCGCCGATCACCACACTCGCTCGATGCGGCAACTCGCTCTCGGGAACGGCCAGCCGCAGCTTCGGGAACCGGGTGAAGAGGCCGGGAAAGGCGATCTTCAACTCGATCCGCGCGAGGTGCTGCCCGATGCACTGGTGGATGCCGTGCCCGAACGCGAGATGCCCGATCGCTCCCCGAGCCAGGTCGAGAACGTCCGGATCGGCATAGCGTGCCGGATCCCGGTTCGCCGACCCCAGTTCGACGAATACGGTGTCGCCCGCGCGCACGACGACGCCGTCGACCTCGACGTCCTCCAACGCGGTACGCGCCGTAGCGGGCGTCAAACTGATATATCGGAGTAACTCCTCGACGGCCGCACCGGGATCGGCGAGCATCGCCTCCACCCGAGCCGGCTCGCGAAGCAGTTCCAACGCGCCGAGCGACAACATGTTCGTGGTCGTGTCGAGCCCACCCCCGAGCAACGCCATGCCCATCGCCGCCATCTCGTCGTCGGTGAGCGGTGCCCCGCCCGCCTCCGAGTGGACCAGGTCGCTCAGCACGTCGTCCGTCGGCTCAGCACGCTTGGCCGCGACCATCTCCAGCATGAACTCCTGCAGCCTTCCGAACGCCGCGAACATCGCCTCGGCCTCGTCGGCCTCCGCGCCGCTCGCCCCGGTCAGCACCATCGCGTCCTGCTGGAACTCGGTTCGCCGCTCGTACGGAACGCCGAGCAACTCGCAGATCATCAGCCCCGGCACGGGCACCGCGAAGTGCTCGACCAGATCAGCGGGAGATCCCTGATCGGCCAGCGCGTCGAGATGCTCAGCCGTGATCACCTCGAGCCGCTCGGTGAGCAGCCGCATCCGCCGCACCGTGAACTGACCGGTCAGCCTGCTCCGGTACCTGGTGTGGTCCGGCGGGTCGTGATCGGTGAACGCACCGGGCGGCGACGGCGGCGCGTCCCCAGGGCTGCCCGGCCCGAAGGGGTTGTGCATCAGATCCGGCCGGATGCTGAACCGGTCGTCCGCGAGCACCGCGCGCACAGTCGCGTGATCGTGCGCCCGCCAGCCGACGTGCCCGTCCGGGTACGTCATCGGACTCAGTGGCATTGTCTCCCCCTTGCAACGAGGATCTTTCCTCTACCTGCAAGCTAAAAACGTTTGCGGACGAAGTCAAAAGACTCATTGCAATGGCTTGAAGCGCAAGGCACCATGGTGTCGTGCCTGGTAAGCGGCTAGACGAAGAAGAACGGCAGCTCATCGCCCAGTTCCTCTGGGACGGGCTGGGGTACTCCGAAATCGGGAGGCGGTTGCAAAGGCCTGCCTCCACGATCCAGCGCGAGGTGGCCCGCAACGGCGGCCACAACAGTTACCGGCCGGGCGCCGCGCACCGTGCGGCGAGCGAACGAGCCATGCGCCGGATGCCCGCTGTCGACGACCTCGACGTCGACGAGGAGGCGTACTCGTTCGACCGGAGTCCGGCGCAGGTGCAGGAGTTCCACCTGAGGCTGGTCGCGGTCTTCCGGCAGACCGGGCTCACGCGTACAGCGGCGCGGATCCTCGCGGAGATCTTCATGACCGACCGGGGCAGCCTGTCCGCGACGGAACTCGTGCTGCGGCTGTCGGTGAGCCCGGGAACGGTCTCGCGGTCGACCGCCTACCTGCAGGAACTGGACCTGCTGCACGCGGAACGCGACGGCAAGCGCATGCGCTACTTCCTGGGCGACGACCTCTGGTACCGGGCATGGCTGTCGAGCGCCCAGCGCAACTCGATCTGGGCGCAGACAGGACTGGATGGTGCCGAGATCTTCGGTCTCGGCACCCCGGTCGGAGCCCGCCTCAAGGACATGGGCCAGTTCTTCGCGTTCGTCGTGGTGGACATGGAAGCCACCAGGGACAAGTGGCTCGACTTCTTCGAGAAGAAGAAGCGGGCCCGCGGGGAAACTACGGGAGACGCCTGAGCACCGTCACGACCTTGCCGAGGATGGTGGCCTCGTCGCCGTTGATCGGCTGGTAGGCCGTGTTGTGCGGCATCAGCCACACGTGGCCGTCCTTGCGCTTGAACGTCTTCACGGTCGCCTCGCCGTCGATCATGGCGGCGACGATCTCGCCCTGGTCGGCGGTGGGCTGCTTGCGGATCACGACCCAGTCGCCGTCGGTGATCGCGGCGTCGATCATCGAGTCACCGACGACGCGCAGCAGGAACAGCTCGCCCTCGCCGACGATCTCGCGCGGCAGCGGGAACACGTCCTCGATCGACTCCTCGGCCAGGATCGGGCCACCGGCCGCGATCCGGCCGAGCATCGGCACGTACGCGGGCGTCGGCTTGGACATCGGGTCGAGGCCCGCGTCGATCTCGTTGGGCAGCATCCCGACCGCGCGCGGGCGGTTCGGGTCGCGGCGCAGGTAGCCCTTTCGCTCCAGCGCGCGCAGCTGGTACGCGACCGACGAGGTCGACGTCAGGCCCACGGCCTCACCGATTTCACGCACGCTCGGCGGGTAACCGAATCGGTCGACCCAATCGCGAATCACGTCGAGCACTTTGCGCTGACGCAAAGTCAGGCCGGCGTTTCCCGCGATCTCACTCACCGCTGCACCCACAAGAGCTGGGTCCGGCTCGATCGTCTTGCCTGCCACGGTCGCTGTCCTCCTCGCCGCCCCCAGTTCGAATGGGATTCCGGCCTCCGTCGATCTTCGTGGTCGACGGTAGTCGTGTTTGCTGCACAGATCAAACACCTGTTCGAGGTATTTGGGCGCGTGTTGTGGCGTCAGGGCGGCGGGTCTGGTAGAAATTCGCACGGACGTTCGATCGAACCCCTGTTCGATCATGGTGGCTGACCTGCGATGGAGGTCGTGATGGCGGTGCTCGTCGAGAAGCGGATGCGGGTAGTCGAAGACGCGGACGTCGCAGCGGGACGTCCACTCCGTTCGGGTCCTCGTGTCATGCCGCGCAGGCCGGCGACCAAGCCGCGTCCACTCGTGGTGCCCTCGTCGCGCGAGTCGAGCTCGTGTGAGGTCCGGCCGAAGCGCGAGTCGCTGTTCGAACTCATCGCGGTCGGTGTCCTGAGCGCACTGACGGTGGTCGCGCTCGGCGTGCTCTACCTACAGCAGGCGGGGGTCAGCCCGTAGGCCTGCCCCTACATCTTGTGTTTCGGTGCCCGCCGTGACGTGAACGCTCCGTCACCGGCGGGTTTTTTTGCGTAATCGCCGCTGATCGGCACAACGTTCCCCCGTTCGAGTGGTGTGTCGAGTTGCGTTGCCGTCCGCTGCGATCTAGGTTCAACCCCTACATCTAGTGGTTACACCGTCGTAAGTAGTCCACAGGTTGTGGGTAACCCGACCAGTGAGGCTGCTGGGATAGGTGCTGCGCTGAGAAGGGGGAAGTGGCGTGCGGTGTCCGTTCTGCCGTCATTCGGACTCACGGGTGGTCGACTCCCGTGAAGTCGACGAGGGACAGGTGATCCGTCGTCGCCGCTCCTGCAACAGCTGCAGCCGCAGGTTCACCACGGTCGAAGAAGCGGTTCTCGCCGTGGTCAAGCGCTCCGGGGTGACGGAGCCGTTCAGCCGCGACAAGGTGGTCGTCGGCGTGCGCAGGGCGTGTCAGGGCCGCCCGGTCGACGAGGACGCGTTCCAGCAACTCGCCCAGCGGGTGGAAGAGTCGATCCGGTCGACCGGATGCGCGGAAATCGCCAGTCACGAGGTGGGCCTCGCCATTCTCGGCCCCCTGCGTGAACTCGACGAGGTCGCTTATCTGCGCTTCGCGAGCGTGTATCGCTCCTTCTCGTCGGTAGAGGACTTCGAGAAGGAAATCCTTGATCTTCGTACTGCCCGCGCCGAGGACTCACCGGCCGAGCAGTGATCCGCGTGCGCCCAAGCGCGCGCAACCACCATCTTTCTAAGCACCAGTACGAGGGAGATCCACCGTGACCGAGACCGTCGGCGGCTCAGCCAAGAAGACAGCCGCACGGGCGGCTGCCAAGCCTGCCGCGCTGAAGATCCAGCGCGTCTACACCACCGAAGGCCGCCACCCCTATGACGAGGTCACGTGGGAGCGCCGCGACGTCGTCATGACGAACTGGCGCGACGGCTCGGTGAACTTCGAGCAGCGCGGTGTCGAGTTCCCCGAGTTCTGGTCGGTGAACGCCACGAACATCGTCACCAGCAAGTACTTCCGCGGTGCCGTCGGCAGTGAGAAGCGCGAGCAGTCGCTGCGTCAGCTGATCGACCGCGTCGTGAAGACCTATGTGGGCGCCGGCAAGGAACATGGCTACTTCGTGGGCGAGCAGGACGCCGAGATCTTCGAGCACGAGCTCACCTACATGCTTCTGCACCAGGTGTTCAGCTTCAACTCGCCGGTGTGGTTCAACGTCGGCACGACCTCGCCGCAGCAGGTCAGCGCGTGCTTCATCCTCGCGGTCGACGACACGATGGAGTCGATCCTCAACTGGTACCGCGAGGAGGGCCTGATCTTCAAGGGCGGCTCCGGTGCCGGCCTGAACCTCTCGCGCATCCGTTCGTCGAAGGAGCTGCTGTCCTCCGGCGGCACCGCCTCGGGCCCGGTGTCGTTCATGCGTGGCGCCGACGCGTCCGCGGGCACCATCAAGTCCGGTGGCGCCACCCGCCGCGCGGCCAAGATGGTCGTCCTCGACGTCGACCACCCGGACGTCGAGGAGTTCATCGAGACCAAGGCGAAGGAAGAGAACAAGATCCGCGCGCTGCGCGACGCCGGGTTCGACATGGACCTCGGCGGCGCGGACATCGTGTCGGTGCAGTACCAGAACGCGAACAACTCGATCCGCGTGTCGGACGAGTTCATGCACGCCTACGAGAGCGGCGGCGACTTCGGCCTGCGCGCGCGTCAGACCGGTGAGGTCATCGAGCGCGTCGACGCCAAGTCGCTGTTCGGCAAGCTCGCCCAGGCGGCGTGGGCCTGCGCCGACCCCGGCATCCAGTACGACGACACGATCAACGACTGGCACACCTGCCCCGAGTCGGGCCGCATCACCGCGTCCAACCCGTGTTCCGAGTACATGCACCTCGACAACTCGAGCTGCAACCTCGCGTCGCTGAACCTGATGAAGTTCCTCGGTGACGACGGCCGCTTCGACGCCGTCACGTTCGCCAAGGCCGTCGAGCTGATCATCACCGCGATGGACATCTCGATCTGCTTCGCGGACTTCCCGACCGAGCCGATCGCGGACACCACCCGCAAGTTCCGCCAGCTCGGCATCGGCTACGCCAACCTCGGCGCGCTGCTCATGGCCACCGGCCACGCGTACGACTCCGAGGGCGGCCGCGCGCTCGCCGCGACCATCACCTCGCTGATGACCGGTGTCTCGTACCGCCGTTCCGCTGAGCTCGCGGGCATGGTCGGCGCGTACGACGGCTACAAGCGCAACGCCACGGCCCACCAGCGCGTCATGCGCAAGCACGCCGCCGCCAACGATCTGATCCGCACCTACGGCGGAAACGACGCCGCCACGCACAAGGTCGCGACCGAGGCGTGGCAGCAGTCGCTGGAGATCGGCGCGAAGAACGGCTGGCGCAACGCCCAGGCGTCCGTGCTGGCCCCCACCGGCACCATCGGCCTGATGATGGACTGCGACACCACCGGTATCGAGCCGGACCTGGCCCTGGTCAAGTTCAAGAAGCTCGTTGGCGGCGGCTCGATGCAGATCGTCAACCAGACGGTGCCGCGCGCCCTGAAGTCGCTGGGCTACCAGGACGAGCAGATCGAGGCGATCGTCGAGTTCATCGGCGAGCACGGCCACGTCGTCGACGCTCCGGGCCTGCGCCGCGAGCACTACGAGGTCTTCGACTGCGCCATGGGCGAGCGTTCCATCGCGCCCATGGGCCACGTGCGGATGATGGCGGCCACGCAGCCGTTCCTGTCCGGTGCGATCTCCAAGACGGTCAACATGCCGGAGGCGGCGACCGTCGAGGAAGTCGAGGAGATCTACTACCAGGGCTGGAAGCTCGGCCTGAAGGCGCTCGCGATCTACCGCGACAACTGCAAGGTCGGCCAGCCGCTGTCCGCCGGCAAGGGCGCGAACAAGGGCGCCGAGGCCAAGACCGAGACGGTCGTCGAGTACCGCCCGGTCCGCAAGCGCCTGCCGAAGAAGCGCCCGTCGCAGACGGTGTCGTTCACGGTCGGTGGCGCCGAGGGCTACCTGCACGCCGGTTCCTACCCGGACAACGGCTTGGGCGAGATCTTCGTCAAGCTGGGCAAGCAGGGCTCCACGCTCGCCGGCGTGATGGACGCGTTCTCGATGTCCATCTCGGTGGGCCTGCAGTACGGCATCCCGCTGGAGTTCTACGTCTCGAAGTTCCAGAACCTGCGCTTCGAGCCGGCGGGCATGACCGACGACCCGGACGTGCGCATCGCGACGTCGGTGCTGGACTACCTGTTCCGCCGCCTGGCGCTGGACTACCTGTCCTACGACAAGCGCGCGCAGCTCGGCATCTTCACCGCCGACGAGCGTTCGGCGCAGGTGGCCGGTGAGTACGGCGCGCCTTCGTCCGATGTGGACCTCGAGGGTCTGCGCGGATCGGTGGAGGCCGCTCCGAAGCAGGTCGAGGCCGCAGTCGAGGCGCCGAGGCAGGTGGGCAGCTCGACCGAGCTGCTGGAGCTGCACCTGGGCAAGGCCGCGGACGCGCCACTGTGCATGACCTGCGGCACGAAGATGCGTCCGGCCGGCTCGTGCTACCTGTGCGAGGGCTGCGGCAGCACGTCCGGCTGCAGCTGACCCGCTGGTAGATCTGTACGGCGGACCGTCACGGCAACTCGATGCCGTGGCGGTCCGCCAGCTTCTTCTCGATCTCCGCGATCACACACGCGATCGTCGACGGGTTGAGCCGCCCCTCCCCGAAGTGAACGACGGTCTTCGCGAACTCGTCCGCCGCCAGCGCCCGGCACTCGGCGTCCAACGAGCGGTGGTCGACCGGCGCTTCCTTGAAACACTCCAGAGGCTTGCGGCCGAAGATGACCTCGAACTCCTCCCACCCGCGCAACGTCCAGTACGTCTCGTTGGCCGAGGAGGACGTCGCCCGCAGCCAGCGCCACAGGTACTGCGGGTCCTGGTGGCTCGGTGCCTCGCCGACGCACCGTCCGCACAGCAGCACTAGGTTGTCCGCGGCGCCGGTGCCGCCCATCGACGCGGGCACGACAGGGCATTGCTTCAGTGAGGACCTGTAACCGCAGCGCCAGCATCGTTCGTGAGCTGTGCTCCAGTCGATGACGAGCTCGACCTCGTGCTCGACCCAGTACGCGACGATCTGCCGGTTGCTGACGCTCATGTGAACCTTCCCCAGTTGTTGCCTCCCCTGTCGGTCATGAAGGCGATTCCGTTTCGCCCACCCGCAACTGATAGAACATCTCGCATTAAGGGGGAGAGATGCCTTCGTTCGACGACTTACGCCGGTACCTGCTCGGTCAGCTCAACGCGGCTGTCCGGCGTCCCGGCATGTACGGCGGTGAGGCGGTGATCCTCACCCTGCTCGACGCGCTGGCGTTCGCCGACGACCGCACGGATCGGTGGCAGATCGAGCTCGAGGCGTTGGTCAAGCGCGGCGCGGCGAACGCGGCGATGGTCAGCGGCGCGGTGCACGAGGCGCTCGGGCACCGCAGCGAGGACGTCATGGCGTCGGTGTACGCGGACCTCGCGCACCGGCAGGGCTGGCTGTCGCTCGACGCCGACAGCCGGATCCCCGGCGTGCTGGGGGAGCGGGACTGCCTGCTCGACGACGTGATCGCCGAGTACGGCGAGCCGCCGTTGTGGCTGGGCGGCACGAATCCCAAGTACTCGAAGACGCTCGGCTACCCGGACCGGTCGGGTGCGCTGGTGTTCTTCCACTTCATGCCGGAGATGCGGCTGATGGCCACGCGGCGTGGTGAAGGTGGCTTCCGCGACAGCTTCGTCTTCACGCCTGCCGGGCTGTCCCGATGAACTCCTCGATCAACGGCGTGTGCCGGTGCGCGGCCCACGTGGAACACCGTCCAAATCCAGGTGCCCAGGGCAGGCCGAACCGGTAAAATCGCAGGTGATGCGCATAGTTCTGCACACTCGTGCGCGCCTGGACCTCGCATACGCCTCGCTCGACGGGCTCTCCGTCGGCGACGCTCTGGGCGCTCAGTTCTTCATGGTCGGCCGCTCGTTGCCCGACCTCGTGGCCGGCAAGCCGCCACGGGGTCCGTGGGAGTGGACCGACGACACCGAAATGGCCTGCAACCTCGTCGCCGAGCTCCGTGACCACGGCGACGTCGACCGAACCCGGCTCGCGGCGACGTTCGCCGATCGGTGCGAGCCCAATCGCGGTTACGGCGCAGGGGCTTTCACCATCCTGCGCAAGATTCGCCAAGGCACGCCGTGGAAAGAGGCGGCCTCCAGCGCGTTCGACGGTCAAGGCTCGTGCGGCAACGGGGCGGCGATGCGGATCGCACCTCTGGGCGCGTACTTCGCCGACGACCCACGAACCGTTACGGCGCAAGCGATCCGGGCCAGCGAGGTGACGCACCAGCATCCTGAGGGCATCATGGGCGGCCTCGCGGTGGCACACGCGGCGGCCGTCGCGGCCAAAGCGCGGCTGACGGGCACACCGCCGCAAGATTTGCTCGGGACGGTGCTCGAGCACCTCGAGGACTCGTTCGTGCGCAAGGGGATCGACAAGGCGCGCAAGATCGGCAACGTCGAAGAGGCCGCGTACGTCCTCGGCAACGGCTCGCGGGTGACGGCGCAGGACACCGTGCCGTTCACCCTCTGGGTCGCTGCTCACCACCTCGACGACTACCGCGCCGCCATCACGGCGTGCGTGAGGGCGGGTGGTGACGCCGACACGACGGCCGCGATCGTCGGCGGCATCGTCGCGAGCGCGCCGGAGGAGTGGCGGCGTGAGCGCGAGCCCCTCCCGGACTGGGTTGAGCGCTCTGATCAGGAGATTTCATCCTGACGGCGTGATTTATTCATCACGTGTTGAGTTTTTGGCCGGATGCTCGTAGCCTCCTCTTCAGGCGGAACCTGGAGGGGTGACCATGACGCTCACCATCGGCTTCAAGTCCATCGACGGCACGATGCTCACCACCGTGGGCGGCAAGGCCGCGAACCTCGGCGAGCTCACCAGGGCCGGCTTCCCGGTGCCGCAGGGTTTCTGCGTCACCACCGACGCCTACCGCGCCGTCGCGCGGGCCGGCGAACTCGCGAGCACCACTCCGGAGAACGCCCGCAGGACGCTGCTGGAAACCGCTGTGCCGCAGGAGATCCGGGACGCGATCGTCGCCGAGTACCGCGAACTCGGCGACGGTGGCGGCCTCGGCGTCCCGGTCGCGGTGCGGTCCAGCGCGACGGCCGAGGACCTGCCGTTCGCGAGCTTCGCGGGCCAGCAGGACACGTTCCTCAACGTCGTCGGCGAGGACGAGGTCGTCGATGCCGTGCGCCGGTGCTGGGCGTCGCTGTGGACGGACCGCGCGGTCAGCTACCGCGACACCAACGGCATCGACCACACCGCGACCTACCTGGCCGTTGTCGTGCAACGGATGGTGCAGTCCGCGGTGTCCGGCGTGATGTTCACGGCGAACCCGGTCACCGGCACCCGCGACCAGATCGTCATCGACGCGAGCCCCGGTCTCGGCGAGGCCGTGGTGTCCGGCGCCGTCAACCCCGACCACTTCGTCGTCGACGGCAGTGAGATCGCCGAGAAACGACTGGGGGACAAGAAACTCGTCGTTCGCTCGCTGCCGGGAGGCGGCACCGAACACGTCGAGGTCGGCGAGAGCGGCGACCAGTGCCTCACCGACGGGCAGATCCACGGGCTCGCCGTCCTCGGCCGCAAGGTGCAGCGGCACTACGGCTCGCCGCAGGACATCGAGTGGGCGATCGACGACGACGGGGAGCTGCACCTCACCCAGGCGCGGCCGATCACGACGCTGTTCCCGTTGCCGGACAACCCGGACGGCAACGCGCACGCCTACTTCTGTTTCAGCCTCGCGCAGGGGCTCGAACGCCCGATCACGCCGATGGGGCGCGCGGCGTTCCGGGAGATATCCAAGTCCGCCTTGGAGATCGTGATCGGCGATCCGAAGAGTAAGTCCTACGTGGAGAACGGCGAGCGCATCTTCTTCGACGTCACCAAGGTGTTGCAGAGCAAGGTTGGTCGCGAGTTCGTCACGCGCCTGCTCGGTGTGATGGAGGCGCGCTCCTCCGAGGTGTTGCGCGGCCTGTTCGACGACCCCAGGTTCGCGATCAGGAACTCCTCGCCGACGCCCGCGTTGAAGCGCGTTCTCAGGCTGGCCCGCCGCTTCCACGTGCCCGTGACGGCGATGAAGGCGCTGGCGAACCCCGAAAAGGCCGTGCGCGACGCGTTGCGGTTGGAACGCGAGATCCTGGAGAAGTCCGCGACACTCTCGATCGAGCAGGCGCTGCAGCAGTGTGTCGTGCCGGTGCTGCCCCGCCTCGCGCCGACCGCGCTGGTCGGGTTCGCGATGCTCGGCCTGGTCGGCAAGATCGTGAGGACCGGGCCGGGGGAGTTGCAGACCGTGCTGCGCGGCCTGCCGAACAACATCACCACCGAGATGGACATGGCGATGTGGGATCTCGCGCAGGAGATCCGGCACGATCCCGTCGCGCTGCGGCAGTTCCAGAACGGCGAACGCCCGGCTGTGCTCGACCGCTTCCTCGCGCGGTGGGGCCACCGCGCCGTCGCCGAGATCGACCTGGGCCTGCCGCGGTGGTCCGACGACCCGGCGCACGTCATCGGCGTCATCAAGAACTTCCTGCGCCTGGAAGGAGACCAGGGCCACCCCGACGCGGTCTTCGCACGCGGTGCCGCCGAAGCCGATGCGATGATCGACACGCTCGCCCGCCGCGCCCGAGGCCGCGGCTGGTTCGTGCGCTTCGCGTTGCGCCGCACCAGGATGCTCGCCGGCCTGCGGGAGTACCCGAAGTACCTGATCATCACGTTGTTCGGCGCGTTGCGGAAGCGCGTCGCCGGCGTCGGTGCCGAACTCGTCGCGGCCGGTCAGCTGGACGTCGCGGACGACGTGTTCTTCCTGAACTTCGAGGAAATGCGCTCCCCGCAAGGAGATCTGCGTCCGATCGTGGCCGGGCGCCGCGAGGTCTACGGCCGCGAGATGCGACGCAGGCACATCCCGCGCGTGCTGCTGTCGGACGGCACGGAACCCGAAGCCGTGCACCACGGCGCCCCCGCGGAGGGCGACCTCGTCGGCACACCGGCGTCGGCGGGCATCATCACCGGCATCGCGCGCGTCGTCATGGACCCGGTCGGCGCGCACCTCGAACCGGGCGAGATTCTCGTGGCGCCGTCGACGGACCCTGGTTGGACGCCGCTGTTCCTGACGGCGGGCGGCCTCGTGATGGAGATGGGCGGCGCGAACTCGCACGGCGCGGTCGTGGCGCGGGAGTACGGCATTCCGGCGGTCGTGGGGGTGCGCGAGGCCGTGACGCGGATCAGGACCGGCGAGCGGATCACCGTGGACGGCAGCACGGGCGCAGTGACCACGCTGGAGTCGCCGGTTGAGCTCTCAGAGCGTGGGCCGGACGCGTAATGTCGGGTTCGTGGCTGAGTCCAAGGGTGAGCTGAACAAGGCCCAGCAGGGCATCGCCGACTACCTGCTGCGCGCCGGCGTCGACGGCTTCGGGCCGTTCAAGAGCGCCCGCGAGGCGGCGTCCGACGCCCTCGTCAAGAAGGGCGACGAGACCGACGCGATCAAGCACCTCGTCCGCACGCACGTGGCGCTGGCGGGCGCGCAGGGCTTCATCACGAACCTCGGCGGCCTGATCACGCTGCCGATCTCGCTGCCGTCCAACGTCGCGGCCACCTACGTCATCCAGACGCACCTCATCGCGTCCATCGCGTCGCTGCGAGGCCACGACGTGGACAGCGATGAGGTGCAGATGGCCATCCTGCTGTGCCTTCTCGGCAATGCCGGAACCGAGCTGTTCAAGAAAGTCGGCATCAAGCAGTTCACCAAGAAGGCAGCGTCGGCACTTATCACAAAATACGGTACAAAGAAAATCGGCACCGTCGTGGCGAAGGGCGTTCCGCTGCTGGGCGGCGTCATCGGCGGTGGCGTCGACGCCGCGTCCACCAGGGCGGTCGGCGCATTCGCGAATCGTTACTTCACTCACACGGACGCATTGCCGAAGTTCATCGACGGCGAGGTGCTGTCCGTCCAGATCGAGGAAGCGGACGGAACGACCGATCCGCGTTAGCTCAGCCGGTCCAGCGCGGAACTGAACGCGTCCGGCGGGATGAGCACACCGCCGCTGAACGGGTTCTGCAACTGGTAGATCGCGAACAGCAGCAGGACGAGCGTCGAGCTCAGCGTGATCGTGATCAGCAGCTGCGAGGTCAGGGTCGGCCCGCCGAACAGGTACGGGAACAGCAGCGAGAGACCGGTGCCGATCAGCAGCGCGAGCCACACGACCGGGTTGACCCCGTTGTCCGCCGCGTCCAGCCTTTCCTGCCTGGCCTGGTAGACCTCCCACAACTGGTTCGCCGCCTCGGCCTTGCGGTCCTCCTGCCAGCCGCCGTCGGGCGCCGCCGTCGAGATCGTTTCCCTGAGCTGGTTCAACGTGGTCCAGCCCTGGTTGCCGACCTCTTCGCCCTCACGCATGCGGGCCCATTCGTCGTCGACGACGGTCGACACGTAGTCGCGGATCAGCTGGTCGACCTTCGACTTCGCGGGCTCGGGCAGGGAGTCCGACGACCAGGTGACGGCGACCAGCGCGTTGGCCTCCTTCTGCACCTGTTCCTCGGCGCCGTTCGCCGAGTCGAACAGGGAGATGAGGATGAACGCGGCGAGAACCGCGTGCAGGCCGGCGACGATGCTGAACACCGACCCGCCCGCGCCGAGGTTTTTCTCGTTCACTTCCGCCGAGCCGAACCGGCGGGTGATGACGACGAGAACGGCGGAGATGGCGGCGGCACCGAGAACCCAGAGCGTGCCGCTGAGGTAAATGCTCAATTCGGCTCCTTTCTGGTGTGGGATTAGACCACGGTCTACTGTGACCGGTACAGCAAGGTCTGGTTAACGAGTAATGGTCAGGTGGGAATGCTCGGCAACAGCACAAATACCCGGTTGTCGTATTGGGTTACTCCATACCGGTGGCGGCGGGATTCGCTCGCGTTGAGCGCGGTCTCGTCGCTGTTGGTGCTTTCCACGCCGTTCACCAGCGCCGTTGCTCAAACCGCGCCGCCGAACTGTGACGCTTATCAAGTACGTTCATCCCATCGTGGAGACTTCTCGACGTTCACCAAAGTGGACGCGTCATCCGGTGGAGTGGCGGAAGTGGCCCGCCTGGACTACGCGGTGAACGCACTGGGGTACTCGTCGGCGCTGGGCCGTCTGGTTGGACTTACGTCCAAGGGCCACCGCTGGTGGAAAAACCCGTCGCACGTCGTGCTGATCGACACCAAGGGAGTGGTCAACGACCTCGGACCCGTTGACGCACACTGGTTCCGCACCGACGACGTGTCGGCGGGCGCGGTCGTCGGCACCACGTTCTATGTGCGCGACCACGCCCGGCTGCACGCCATCGACATCGACCCGGAGAGCCCGTCGTATCTCAAGATCGTGCGCACCGTGGTGCTGGACTGGCCCGCCCTGACGCTCGACGACTTCGCCGTCGATCCGTCGAGCGGGAAGCTGACCGGGGTGTCGGCCGCGGGCTGGGGGCCGGGTGAGGTCGTGTCGTTCGACCCGGCGACCGGGCGGGTGCTGAGCAAGGCGGAGATCGCCAACCTGCCCGGCAGGTCCACGTACGGCGCCGTGCTGATCGACGCTGCCGGCACGGTCTACGCCATCAACAACGGCTACAAGGGCCACAGCCGCGTCTACCGCGTCACGGGCACTACGGCCACCGAACTCTCGACTGGCCCGCAGATGGGCATGATCGACGCGGCGGGCTGCCTGCCGAACCCGATGCCGCCGCGCGTCGAACCTCCCGCACCCCGCCCCGAGGTGCCGCCGCCCCCGCCGCCGCCCGCTCCTCTCGCGCCGACCCCGGCTCCGGCGCCCGCACCGGTCGTGCCGCCGCCTTCGCCCACCACGGCCACGCCGCCGCCCGTTCCGCCGCAGCAACCCGTGCCGGTGCGTGCCGCACGTCAGAGGCCCGAGCCCCGCAAGGATCTTCCGCTCGACCCTGAGACCACGCCGATGACCAAGTCCCGCAAGTGGGCGATGGTCACCGTCATCCTCGTGATGCTCGGCGCCGGCGCGGCCGCCGCACGGACCCGGGGTTAGAACTCGGCTTAATTCGGTTGGCACCAGGCGGCAGCGTCGCTAACGTTGCGGACATGCTCTTCATCTGATGAAGCCCCGCAGCGCTCTCGACGCTGCCCCTTCGCGACCTCGTCGTCGCGCGCGTCTCCGGTGACCCATGCGCGGGTCCATCTCTCACGGCCGTCTTTCGCCGTGCCCTTTGCACGCCCTCTTCGCGAGGAGGCTTTCGCATGCCTGACACCACCCAACCCCAGCCCGAGCCGGGCAACCGTGCTGCGCGACGTGCGCAGAAGCGGGGCAAGCAGGACCAGAACTCGCATTTCCAGCTGCCGCAGCAGCGTGTGCCGATGGTCCATCCGCGCCAGTTCGCGACCCGTCGCCGCGGAGGATCCGCGTAGCCGACGCCGAACCGGGCGCGACACCAGCAGAGGACGTGGCCGAACGGTCACGTCCTCTGCTCCCTTCGTGGGCTTGGCCTCCCGTTCTGTCCGAATCCGATCTAGCCTGAGTTGCTACCGGACCGACAGGATCGGAGGCGCCAGGTGAGGATCGCTGACGTTTTGCGGACCAAGGGATCGGCGGTCGCGACAATCGACCCGGACGTACCGGTGTCCGAACTGCTCAGAGCGCTCGCCGAACACAACATCGGCGCGATCGTCGTCGTCGGTTCTTCCGGCGTGGCGGGGATCGTGTCGGAGCGCGACGTGGTGCGCCGGCTGCACGAGGTCGGTGTCAGCCTGCTGTCTTCACCCGTGTCGGCGATCATGACCGCCGACGTCTTCACCTGTTCGCCGTCGGACACGGTGGACAGCCTCACGGTCGTGATGACCGAGCGGCGCTTCCGCCACGTACCCGTGCTGTCCGACGGGCAACTGGTCGGGATCGTCAGCATCGGCGACGTGGTGAAGAGCCGGATCGGACAGCTCGAGCAATCGCAGGACCAGCTGCAGGCCTACATCGCCCAAGGCTGACCGGCGGCGGACACGGAACCCCTCAGTACGCTGGATCGGGTGAAACCTTCTCCTGACCGGCCCGAACTCCTCCCGGAACTGGTGGAGGTCGCACCAGGGGTCCACGCCTACATCCAGCCCGACGGGTCCTGGATGATCAACAACACCGGCGTCGTCGTCGGCTCGGACGACACGCTGCTGCTCGTGGACACCACGTCCACCGAGGCACGCAATCGCGCGTTGCTCGCCTCGGTGACGTCGGTGTGTCCCGCAGCCCCGAGCTACGTGATCAACACCCACCACCACGGTGACCACACCTTCGGCAACTGGCTCGTGCCGCCCTCGACCGTGATCGTCGGCCACGAGGCATGCCGCGAAGAGGTGCTCGCCGCCGGCCTGCTCGCCGCGCAGGTCCTGACCGGCCCGGACTACGGCCACATCGAGGTCCGCCCGCCGTCGCTCACCTACAGCACCTCGCTGACGCTGCACCTGGGCACGCGCGTGGTCGAACTGCACCACCCCGGACCGGCGCACACCCGCGGCGACACCGTCGCGTGGCTCCCGGCCGAGCGCGTCCTGTTCACCGGCGACCTGGTCTTCGCGGGCGGCCAGCCGTTCCTCGCCGAGGGCAGCATCCACGGCTACCTGTCAGCACTCGAGTTCCTGCGTTCGTTCGACGCCGACGTGGTCGTCCCCGGCCACGGTCCGCTACTGCGGGGTCCCGAGATCGCTCGTGTTCTCGACGACCTGGTCGCCTACACGACCTACCTCTCGGAACTGGCCACGTCCGGCCACGCCTCCGGCAAGACCCCGATGGAAGCCGTCCGGGAGGCGGGAGAGTCGCGCTTCTCGTCGTGGCAGGAGTCCGAACGCCTGGTCGGCAACCTCCACCGTGCCTACCACGAGCTCGACGGCAAGCCGCTCTCCGAACGCCTCGAACTGCCTCGCGTGTGGATGGACATGATGGAGCTGCACGGCGGCCCCATCGCCTGCCACGCCTGACGCCAACCAATATATTGCGGCTCATGGCTGTCGACGACGCACCTCGGCCGCGTGGCCAGAACCCGCTACCTGCTGCTTCACGACCTCAAGGCCTATAAGTTCGAATCATGCTGCACGACGTCGCCGACGCCACGCACCGATATATTAGTTTGCTCGCCGCTGACCAGCGCGAACACGCGATTCGTGCGGTCACCGACGACGACCTGAGGCACCGCTGGGCGTATACGCCCGGTACACGCCCCGGACTCGCGCTAGGTGAGCTTCAGCGAAACCAGCGCAAGGCCGTGCACGGCATGCTTGCGACCGTGCTCAGCCCACACGCTTATGCGCAGGCAGCAGCGGTGATGGCATTGGAAGACGTGCTCGACGACCGCGAAGGCGGGACCCGCGATCGGCACAACGGCGACTTCTGGACGGTGCTCTTCGGCACGCCCGGCGGCGACGACCCGTGGGGTTGGCGCGTCGAAGGACACCACCTGTCGGTGAACGTCGTCGTCGCCGACGGCCGCGTCTCGGCGACACCGTTCTTCCTGGGCGCGAACCCGGCCCGCGTCACCTACCGCGGCCGTGTCGTAGGTCAGCCACTGCGACTGGAAGAGGAACTCGCCCGCGAACTCCTGGACCGGATGGGCCCGACCGCCCGCCGCCTGGCCGTCGTCTCGGACACCGCTCCCGACGACATCCGCAGCGGCAACTCGCCGCGAATCAACCCGTCCGAACCGATCGGCGTGACGCCGGCCCAACTCGGCAAACCCGCTGCGGAGCTGCTCGTCGACATCGTCCGCTTCTACCTCGACCGGCTCTCCTACGAACTGGCCGACGAGGAGTTCGCCCGGATCGACCCGGAGCGCCTGCACTTCTCGTGGGAAGGCTCGCTACGCCGAGGCGAAGGCCACTACTACCGCGTCCAGGGTCCGGACCTGCTCATCGAGTACGACAACACGGCCAACGAGGCCAACCACGTCCACACGGTCTGGCGTCGCCATTCAGGTGACTTCGGCGACGACCTGCTCGCCGCCCACTACGACGAGTCACGGCACACTGTCGTCCGTGGAGTGGCCCAGAACGGTTGACGACGCTGTCGCGATGCAAGAACGCCTGCGCAGCCAGGTGATCACCACAAGTGCCCCTGACCTGCGCATAGACACCGTCGCAGGCTTGGACGTCGGCTACCGTAGCAATGACTCGGTTGCGGGCGTCTGCGTGGTGTTCGATGCAAAGACGCTGGTCGTCCTCGACGAGGTGGTGGTCGAGGACACGACGGACTTTCCCTACATCGCCGGGCTGTTCGCGTTCCGCGAGATGCCAGTCCTGCTGCGAGCCCTCGATCAGGTGACCGTCGCGCCCGACCTGTTGGTCGCGGACGGTCAGGGCCTCGCGCATCCCCGCCGGTTCGGTCTGGCGTGCCATCTCGGTGTGCACACGGGCATCCCGAGCATCGGTGTCGCGAAGAACCCGATGGGCACGTTCGAGCAGCCCGGCCACGCCCGCGGGTCGATGAGCGACCTTGTCATGGACGGTGACGACGGCGACGAGGTCGTCGGCAGGGCCCTGCGCACGCAGGACGGCGTGAAGCCAGTCTTCGTGTCGGTCGGCCACAAGATCGACTTGGACCGTGCGTGCGCCGAAGTGCTGCGTCTGGCCCCGCGCTACCGGCTGCCCGAGACGACCCGCCGCGCCGACACGCTCACTCGGCAGGTTGCTTCGTCGGGGTGAAGCTCAGCAGCACGAGCAGGATCGCGCCGCAGACCAGCGCGATGTCCGCGACGTTGCCGACGAACCAGCCGTTGTAGTCGAGGAAGTCGACGACGTGCCCGCGCGCGAAGCCCGGCGGCCGGAACAGCCGGTCGAGCAGGTGTGTCGTCGCACCGCCCAGCATCAACGCGAGCGCGGACGCCCGCAGCCTCGTCTGCGGCTGCATGCCGTACCGCGCGAGCAGTACGACCGCGACGGCCGCGACGATGGTGAAGATCCACGTCGACCCCGCGCCGATCGAGAACGCGGCACCGGGGTTGTAGAGGAGCCTGAGCTGCAGGAACTCCCCGAGCACGGGAATGGGCGCGCGGCCGGTCAGCGCGCTCTCGGCCCAGAACTTCGTGGCCTGGTCCAGCAGCAGCACGGGCACGGCGATGCCCATGACGAGCGGCACGCGGCGAGAGGTGGTGGTGTCCATTTGCGGACGAGCGTAGTTAAGAACACCACCACTCGGCATCAGACCCTCGTCACTTCGTGAAACGCTTCGACGTCGTCAACGTCGATCGCCGCGTGAAACTCCTCGTCCAGCGTCGCTGATCGCTCGTCCGTGTCGTAGTCGACGCAGATGCGCCACCGTTCGTCCGTGCGTCGCGAATATGTGTGGAAGCGGCCATAGAACGTGCGCCCGTCGCCATCCATGATCACCGAGCTGCCTCGGTCAGCGAGCTCGCCGAACCACTTCTCCGTCTGGCCCGCGAACTCGGCGAACCCGAGCACCTGCTTCGCCGGGCCGCGCGCGGATCAGCTCCGGCGAGTGCAGGCCCAGGAAAGCCGGTGCATCCAGCCGCGCGAAGGCGTGCCGGAACGGGTGCCAGACATCGCCGTTGAGCTGCCACAGCAGGTTGGTGTCCACGACCTCAGCACGTAGCGCGGAAGACTCCGGACAGGAGCGGATGCGCGTCGACGATCTTGCGGGCGATGCTCACGGAGTCGACGAGCGGATGCAGCGCCAACGCTTTCACCGCATGTGCGCGCTCACCGCTGATGGCGGCCTTGATGGTGGCGCGTTCGACGACCTTGAGCGCGGTCACGAGTCCGACGCCCTCGTCCGGCACCTGGCTGACCGAGACGGGCCGCGCGCCGTTCGCGTCGACAAGGCTCGGCACCTCGATGATGGCGTCCGCGTCCAGACACGCCAACGTCGTCTTGTTGGGCACGTTGAGGATCAAGGTGGCTCGATTGTCGGACGCGATGGCGTGCATCAGGTCGAGGGCGACCCGCTCGTAACCTCCGCCGTCGAGGTCGTCGCTGTCGCGCTCGTCCTCGCGGGTCTCGGCCATGTACGTCTGCTCGCGTTCGAGACGGGTCTGCTCCCAGCTCTTCCACGAAGGAGCCGAGTAGAACCGCTTCTGCTGTTCCAGGAGGAACGCCCCGCGCGACACGCCGGACTCCACTGCCTCACGTGTGAAGTAGTAGTAGTGCAGGTACTCGTTCGGAATGGCACCCAACGCCCGCAGCCACTCCGAGCCGAAGAGCTTGCCCTCCTCGAACGACTCGAGCCGCTCGGTGTCCGCGAGCAGATCCGGCAGCACGTCCCGCCCGTGCACGTGGACACCCCGCAGCCAGCCGAGATGATTGAGGCCGGCGTAGTCGAGCCACGCGTCCGCGAGATCGGCGCCGACCGCCCGCACGACCCGCTTGCCGAGGCCGACGGGTGAGTCGCAGATGCCGATGACGCGACTGCCGAGGTGTGCCGCCATCGCCTCGGTGACCATGCCGGCGGGATTCGTGAAGTTGATGACCCATGCGTCCGGCGCGTGCACGGATATACGGCGCGCGATGTCGAGCGCGACGGGCACGGTACGCAGACCGTATGCAACGCCGCCTGCGCCGACTGTCTCCTGCCCGAGCACACCGCAGCCCGCCGCGACGCTCTCGTCGGCCGCGCGCCCGTCGAGCCCACCGACGCGGATGGCGGAGAACACGAAGTCCGCCCCGCGCAACGCCTCGTCGAGGTCGGTCGACGCCGTCACGGTCGGCGCATCCGATATATCAGTCGCGAGTTCGGCGAGAACGCCTCCGATCGCGGACAACCGGGCAGCGTCAAGATCGTGCAGCACGACCTCCGTCACGCGACCGGGCGAGCGATCGGCGAGCAACGCGCGATAGACGAGCGGCACGCGGAAGCCGCCCCCGCCCAGGATGACCAGCTTCATGCCTTCACCACATCCATTCAGGCCTCTTCCGCAGTGGTGGCCGCTTCGCTGAAGCCTACATTTCCAGATGCGGTCGACGACGAATTACCGGACGTTCGGCAGTCGAACCGCTGGCGGGCGGATGTAGAGCCTGTGACCACTGGTCGAGCCCGCTGACCAGGCCGATCGCCTTTGTCGCGGGCTCTCGCAAAGGGTGCCGCGCACGACTGAAGTGTGATATAAAGAATGGCTTTGGATTTACGGAATGAATTTTCCGTGGCGATAGAAAGATTGTATCACAGGGGGCAAGGTGTTGGCGAGCGAACAGGCACGAATCACCTCTCTGTATGAAAGGCTCGACAAAGAACGGAACAAAGCGGCCGCCGACCTTGCGGCCGCGCTGCGGGACGCCGTCACCCCGCGACTGGACCGCGAGGCCGCCGTCGAGGTGCTGACCAGGGAAGTGGGGAAGTACCGCGCGGCGGAGGCAGGGCTGTGCTTCGGCCGCATCGACTCGGAGAAGGGCGACTGCACCTACATCGGACGAGTCGGGCTGTTCGACGACGACTTCGAACCGTTGCTGCTGGACTGGCGAGCGCCCGCGGCGCGTCCGTTCTACACGGCGACCGCCGCGAACCCGGAAGGTGTCGTACTGCGGCGGCACTTCCGTGTTCGTGACCGGGAGCTGTGCGACTTCCACGACGACGAACTGCTGACCGACGCGACCGCACTGCTCGACGCCCTCAACGCGCCGCGGACCGCGACGATGCGCGACATCGTCTCGACCATCCAGGCCGAGCAGGACGAGATCATCCGCTACTCGGGCCCCAGCGTGCTGGTGATCGAAGGTGGTCCGGGCACGGGCAAGACCGCCGTGGCCCTGCATCGAGTGGCATACCTGCTGTATACGCGCCGTGAACGCCTGTCGCGCCACGGAGTGCTGATCGTCGGCCCGAACACCGGCTTCCTCCACTACGTCGGCGACGTCCTGCCGTCGCTGGGGGAGACCGACGTCGTGTTCGCGACACCCGGCGAGCTGTATCCCGGCATCGTCACCGACGTCGAGGACACCCCGGCGTTGCAACGGCTGAAAGGCGATATATCAGTTCTGGATCTGCTGGCCGTCGCCGTCGCCGACCGGCAGGAACTTCCCGACGAGCCCATCGAGATCGAGCTGGAGGACGTCGTCGTCCCGCTCGACGCGCACGTCGCCGCCGTCGCGCGGGAGAAGACGCGCTATTACGGGCTGCCGCACAACGCCGCGCGCAAGTACTTCTTCCTCGCGCTCGCCGAGGAACTCGTCGCGCCGGCGATGCGGCTGATCGGCGTCGACTGGCCGGAGATCGAGGAGGACGTCCGCCACGAACTCCGCCGCAGCCCCGCGTTGCGCGCCGCCGTCGACAGGCTGTGGCCGCTGCTCACACCGGAACAGTTGCTCGCCGACCTGTACGGCGGCCGCTGCTTCCGGATCGGCGCACCGGAACTGCACCGGCCCGATGCCGGAGCGTGGACGGTCTCCGACGTGCCGTTGCTGGACGAGCTCGCCGACCTGCTCGGGTCCGACGGAGCCGCGGAGCGCGCGGCGAGGAGAGAAGAGGAGGAACAGCTCGAGTACGCGCGCGGCGTCATGGACGTCCTGTCGATCGACAGGCGCGCGGACTCCGACGAGTACATCGTCACGGACTTCGTCAACGCCGAGATGCTGGCCGCCCGGCACGAGGTCCGCGACCAGCGCACCCTCGCCGAACGCGCCGCCGACGACCGCACGTGGACCTTTGGTCACCTCGTCGTGGACGAGGCACAGGAACTGTCCGCGATGGACTGGCGTGTGCTCCTGCGCCGGTGCCCGAACAGGTCCATGACCGTCGTCGGAGACCTGGCCCAGCGCCAGGCCGCGGGCGGCGTCCGAAGCTGGGGATCGGTGTTCGACCGCTTCACCTACCGCAGGCTGGAGGTCAACTACCGCACCCCCGGCGAGATCATGGCCATCGCCACCCCGGTCCTGAAGCTCGTCGACCCCGACGCTTCGGCGCCGGTGTCGGTGCGCAAGGCCGGAGTACGGCCGTGGGCCCGCCGCGTAACTGATATATCGGCGGCCGTACGCGACGAACTCGACGCGCACGCCGATGCGTGCAACGAACGCACGATCGCCGTCATCGGCGAAGGCTGGATGCCGCCACGAGCGGCGAAGGGCCTGGAGTTCGACGTCGTCCTCGTCGTCGAACCTCAACGCATGTCGCCCAGCGAGCTGTACGTGGCGCTGACGAGGGCGACGCAACGGCTCGGCGTCCTGCACACCGAGCCGTTGCCACGTCACCTACGAGGTCTCCTCTGAGACCCATGTGAGGTAGTCGTCGTTGCCCCCGACCACGGGGGTGACGACGACCTCTGGCACCTCGTAGTTGTGATTCGCCTTGATGTGCGCGACCAGTTCGTCCACGCGGATGGCAGACGTCTTCACGACGCACTGCCATTCGTCGTCGACGCGCACCTCGCCGTCCCACCGGTAGACGCTGCGGATCGGCACGATCTGCACGCACGCGCCAAGCCGCGCCTCGACGATGCCTCTCGCCAGGGCCTCGGCAGCCCCGGCGGAGTCGACCGTCGTCGTCACCACGCTCGCATCGTTCACAGGGCGTTGATCTCCTTCAGCAGCAGGTCCTTCAGTTCGGCGGGCGCGTACGACGCCCGCACGCCCGCCCGTGCGAGGCCGGCGAGTTCGTCGCGGCCGAACCCGAACCGCTCGTGGCACAGCAGGTACTCGCGGTCGAGATCAGTGTGGAACATGCCGGGGTCGTCGGTGCTGATCGCCACCGGCACGCCGGCCTCCACGAGCCGCGGCAACGGATGCTGGTCCAGCGACATCACCGCACCCGTGCGGATGTTCGACGTCGGGCACACCTCCACCACGACGCCCTCGTCGGCGAGATGCCGCACCAGGTCCGGGTCCTGCACCGCGCTGACGCCGTGCCCGATTCGTTCGGCACGCAGGTCGCGCAGCGCGGCCCAGATCTCGCTGGGCGGCGTCGTCTCACCGGCGTGCGGCACCATGTGCAGCCCGGCGTCGCGTGCCATCGCGAACGCCTCGCGGAACTTCGTCCTCGGCGAGTCCGACTCGAATCCGCCCAGCCCGAACCCGACCAGCCCCTCCGGCTGGTACTCGGTCGCGAACCGAGCGCTCGTCATGCCCCAGTCACCGTCCCAGGTGCCGGGAACGTCGAAGATCCACTGCAGCGTCACACCGTGCACGGCGAGCGCCTCGTCGCGGCCTGCCTTCAACGCCTCGACGAGTTCGTCGGGTGCGATCCCCGCCCGCAGGTGGCTGGTCGCGCTGATCGTCAGCTCTGCGTATCGGATATTGGTTCGTGCGGCGTCACGCGCGTATCCAACGATGAGCGTGCGGACGTCCTCGCCGGTGGTGACGAGGTCGTTGACAATGCCGTACACGGTGATGAAGTGGCGGAAGTCCCTGAACTCGTAGAACTTCCGCAAAGCGGCCTCGCCGGTCGGTACTCGCCCGCCTGGGTGGTTGCGCGCGAGCGCGAGAACGGTGTCGACGGAGGCCGCGCCCACGAGGTGGACGTGCAGTTCGGCCTTCGGCAACGCGTGGACGAAGTCGGAAATGTGCACGGTCCATGCTCTCAGGTCAAGGGCCGTTCGACGGGTGACATGTCTTGCAGTCAAAGGAGAGGGTGCAGGGCGATCCCTGTCTCTGGCTTCCGCATTGGGGGTGCCTCGTGAGGGGCGCACGAAGAGTTGCACTGCTGACAGCGGTGCTGGTTCTGCCATTCCTGCCCACGACGGCCCAAGCCGCCGAAGGGCCGGTGTTCAAGGACGGCGAGGCGCAACCCGTCTTCGATCCGAAGGACGTGGTCAAGGAGAGCCTCTGGGTCCGGGCGCCGGTCGACAGCGACCGCGACGGCAAGGACGACGAGGTCTACACCGAGGTCGTCCGGCCACGCGCCACCGAACGCGGTCTCAAGGTCCCCGTCGTCTACATGGTCAGCCCGTACTTCTCCGGCGGTAACGACGTTGCCAACCACAACGTCGACGTCGAGTTGTACGTGCCGGACAAGCGCAACGGCCGTTTGCTCAAGGCCTCCTCCGACGAACGCATCACCGCCGCCCTCGGCCCGAACCCGATCACGTCGGGTCGTTACGAGGCCTACTTCATCGCACGTGGATACGCCGTCGTCTACGCCGAGTCGCTCGGCACCGGCAAGTCGACGGGCTGCCCGACGACGGGCGACGTCAACGAAACGATCGGTGCGCGTGTCGTCGTCGACTGGCTCAACGGCCGTGCGACCGCACGCACCGCCACGGGCGAATCCATCAAGGCGACCTGGTCGACCGGCAAGACCGGAATGATGGGTGTTTCCTACAACGGAACGCTGCCCAACGCCGTCGCCTCGACCGGTGTGCGCGGCCTCGAAGCCATCGTGCCGATCGCCGCGATCTCCAGTTGGTACGACTACTACCGCGCGGACGGCGCCGTCGTCGCACCCGGCACGTACCAGGGCGAGGACGCCGACGTGCTCGCCGAGTACGTCTACACGCGCGCGGACCGGGAGATCTGTAAGCCGATCATCGCCGAGATTGCGAAGGACCAGGACCGCGTCACCGGCGACTACAGCCGGTTCTGGGACGAGCGCAATTACATGAACGACGTCCACAAGGTCCGCGCGGCAGTGCTGGCGGTGCACGGGCTCAACGACTGGAACGTCAAGATGACGCACGTCGAGCAGTGGTACTCGGCGTTGAAGAAAGTCGGTGCGCCGCACAAGATCTGGCTGCACCAGTCCGGGCACACGGACGCCGACACGCTGCGTTCGGTCGAGTGGCGGCGCACGCTGAACCGCTGGTTCACCCAGTACCTGTGGGGTCACCGCAACGGCGTCGACAAGGAGCCGAAGGCGACGCTGCAGCGCGAGGACAAGACGTGGGTCGACGAGAAGGACTGGCCGGCTCCCGGCACGTCCGACGTGCGGCTGAGGCTGTCCGCGGGCGGGTCCGCCAAGGGTGGCCTCGGAGTCCTGCCGGGCCGCGGTGTCGAGAAGCTGACCGACGACGCGACGAAGACTGCTGAGTCGTTGATCGACCTGGCGACCTCGCCGAACCGTCTCTCCTACACGTCGGAGCCGGCGAAGAAGCCGGTGCGGTTGTCGGGCAAGTCGACGGCGAACCTGCGGGTCGCGTTCGACCGGCCGGCAGCGAACGTGACGACGCTGCTCGTCGACCGTGCGCCGGATGGCAGATCGCACGTCATCACGCGTGGTTCGACCGACCCGCAGAACCGGGAACGGCCGGACAAGACGTCGCCGATCAAGCCCGGCAAGTTCTACGACGTCGAGGTGCCGATCGTGCCGGACGACTACGTCCTGCAGGCCGGTCACCGGCTCGAGTTCGTCCTGATCTCCAGCGACTACGACTACACGCTGCGCCCGCAGCCGGGTGCCGGCCTGTCGCTGGACCTCACCCGGACGTCGGTGGAACTGCCGGTCGTCGGCGGCTGGCGCTCCGTTTTCCAGTCGTTCTGACGTGTCGCCGCGCTTCGGTCCCAGGGGCCGGAGCGCGGCAACCTAGCACCAACCCCCGACAGAACCCCGCTCGCGAGCACTCCAAGATCTCAACCTGTCCACAACCCCTGAGTTGTCCACAACCTCGCGGCCGGCCCGGCTCACCACCCGGCCCACCCTCCACAGTGGGCCCATGCCCTCAACCCTCCCGAAGCCGATCCGAGTCCGTGACGCCGGCGATCTCTACGCCGCGATTCCGCACCTGATGGGGTTCCATCCGGCCGACTCGCTGGTAGTGCTGGTACTGAAGGACCATCTGGTCAGCATGACCATGCGCGTCGACCTTCCACGCCCACGACATAGGGGCCTGCTCGCGGCCCAGCTGGAAGGTCCGCTGCAAGAACACGGCGCGTCGGAAGTGATCCTCGTCGTCGTATGCGCGCCGTCCGAGCACATGCCCGAGCAACTGCCGCACGAGCCATTGGTCACCGCCCTCAGACACCGGTTGGGCGGTGTGGGCATCGAGGTCGTCGAAGCCGTGTGGCTGCCGTCGTGCCAGAAAGACGCGCAGTGGCTGTGCTATCTCGACATCGACTGTCACGGCACGTTGCCGGATCCTCAGCTGTCCGCTGTCGCCGCCGCGTCGGCACATGAGGGCAACGTGACGTTCGAGTCGCGTGCTGCCATGGCAGCGATTCTCACGCTGGATCCACCTGAGGCTCTGGAACGCAGATCCATGCTGCTCGACGAGCTCATGACGAGCTCGTCCGACGCTGATCCGTGCACCGAACTGCGCCGGGTGAGCGACGCGATCGACGCTGTGGAGCACCGCAAGGGATCGTTGCCGGACAAGGAGATCGTCGCTCTCTCGAAGGCACTGGCGGTGCCCGAGGTGCGCGACGCGAGCATGGGGTTCGCGGCGCAGCCCAGGTCCAGGCTGGCCGAACGCCTGTGGCTCGAGCTCACCAGGGCCTGCCCGGCACCGGAACGAGCCGAGCCCGCGTGCCTGCTCGCGTTCTACGCCTACCAGCGCGGCGACGGCGGGATCGCGTCCATCGCGCTCGACGTGGCCGAGGAAGCCTGCCCCGGCCACGCGCTCAGCAAGCTCGTCCGAGCCGTCGTCAGTGCCGCGTTCCCACCGTCGGAGATCCGGGAGCTGTCCGTCAAGTACATGGACAGCGCCCGTGAGCTGCTCGCCGGCACTCAGAGCAGTTCGGGCCGCTCCCAGTCCTGATCCAGGACGTGCTCGGCCAGGAACGCCCACACCGTCTCGTACCAGACCCGAGAGTTCCCGGGGGTGAGGATCCAGTGGTTTTCGGTTGGGTAGTAAAGGTATTTCGCATTGACCCCGTGGCGGACGAGGTCGAAGTACAGGCGATGCCCCTCGCCGATGGGAACCCGGTAGTCCTTGTCCCCGTGGATGACCAGCATCGGGGTCTTGATGTCAGCTACCCGCAGGTGCGGGGAGTTCGCCAGGATCCGCTCCGGCTGGGTGAGGGGATCGCCCATCTCCCGCATCCAGAAGTACGAGCTGTCGGTGGCACCCGAGAAGGCGTCGAGGTGCCACAAGGACGCGTGGGTGACGATCGCGCGGAACCGGTCGGTCTGGGTGGCGATCCAGTTGGCCATGTAGCCACCGAACGACCCGCCCATCGCGGCGGTCCGGGACGCGTCGATGTCGGCCCGCTCGACCGCGACATCCGTGATGGCCATGAGGTCGGTGTATGGCTCAGCGCCCCAGCGGCCCCAGCCGGCCTTGATGAAGTCGGGCCCGTAACCGGTCGACAGAGCGGGATCGGGCAGCAGGATGGCGTAGCCCCGCGCGGCCATCAGCCACGGATTCCAGCGCCAGGTCCAGCCGTTCCAGCTCATGACCGGTCCGCCGTGGACCCACAGGACCAGCGGGGCTGGGGACTCGGCGGAGGCGCCTTCCGGCAGCACCAGCCAGGAACGGACGGTCCTGCCGTCGGCGACGACCGTGGAGATCTCCGTGAGGGTGCCGGGCACGGACGGGATGGCGCCGGGTGCGCGCAGCCGTTCCGGGTCCTGATCGGCTCCGGTGGCGGCGAGCCGTACTGGCTGCGGCGGGTGGTCGACCGAGTTGCGCAGCGCGTACAGCGTCTTGCTGTCCGGGCTCACGACCAGATCGCTGTAGTAACCGGAGACCGTCAGCTTCGTGATCTCGCCGGTCCCCAGGTCCAGCCGCCACAGCGGCTGGTGGCCGAGGTGGCTCGCGGTGAAGAAGACCGCCGAGCCGTCCGGGCTCACCACCGGGTGGTCCGGTTCCTCCTGGAAGCCGGGCGCCAGTGGCGTGATCGAGTCGCCGGCCAGCTCGACGCGCACCAGGTCGCGCCGATGTGGGGAGTCCGGAGTGGACTCACGGAACCGGATCGCGATCACGGCGGAGGAGTCGTGCGTGAACGTGGCGCCGTGGAAGGAGAAACCCTCCTCGGAGGCGATCGCCCTCGACGCACCACCGCTCGTGGCCACGATCCGCAGTTCGGTCCTGCGGCCGTAGGAAGCGCTGACGTCCACGGTGTGGCCGTAGACGGCCCACTTCCCGTCTGGGCTGAGCGCGACGTCCTCGTCGCTGAGCCTGTTCTCGGAGTCCTGGGTCAGGTCGGTGACCGTCTCGGCGGTGACGTCCGCGAGAGGGGCCGCCAGCAGCCGCGGGTAGGCCGGACCGAGGTCCGCGTCCCAGTACCGGATCGGGTACGACTCGTGCAGGATCGCTGTCACGCCGGCGTCCTCGCGGGCCTTGCGCTTGGCGTTGTCGTCGTCGCCGAACTCCGTGAAGCGGTACGCCGACGACGTGAACAGCACCGTCTCACCGGCGGCACGCACCTGACCGACTCCAGCACCCGGTCGCAGCACCTCGGCGGCCTCACCGCGGACCGGAAGCCGCCACAGCGCCTTCTTCTCCTTGGACTCGCCCGGCTTCGCGAGCGGGTCCGGGCGGGCCGAGAGGAAGAGCAGCGACCCGTCCGGCGCGAACACGGGGGAGGAGTCGCCCTTGGCGGAGCGGGTGAGCCGGACGGCCTCCCGCTCCCCGGTGGGGTCGACCTCCCAGAGAGCGCCCTGCCACGTCTTGCCGTCCGGCGCGAGCGTGGACACGACCGTGACGAGCCGGGTGCCGTCCGGGGACAGCGCGAGCGACGCGAGCCGCGCGGTGGCGTTGTAGCTCTCGAAGGACGCGAAGTCGGTCATCCCGGCTCAGGCTCCGTGCCGGGCGCGGGTGAAATCCCACGCGTCGCGGACGATGCCGGTGATGCCGGCGCGCTCGGGCTTCCAGCCGAGATCGGCGCGAGCCCGCTCGGCGGAGGCGACCAGCACGGCCGGATCGCCGGCGCGCCTGGGGGCGACGACGGCGGGGATCGGGTGGCCGGTGACCTCGCGGCAGGTGTCGATGACCTGCTTGACCGAGAAACCGGTGCCGTTGCCCAGGTTGTAGATCCGGTGCTCGCCCGCGGTGGCGTTCTCGAGCGCGAGGAGATGGGCGTCGGCGAGGTCCAGGACGTGGATGTAGTCGCGGACGCAGGTGCCGTCCTCGGTGGGCCAGTCCTCGCCGTAGATCGAGATGTGCTCACGCTGCCCGAGCGCGACCTGCAGCACGAGCGGGATGAGATGGGTCTCGGTCGCGTGCCGCTCGCCGATGCTGCCGTAGGCGCCGGCGACGTTGAAGTACCGAAGGCTCGTCGCCGCCAGGCCGTGCGCGGCGGCGTACGACGTGATCGCGTGGTCGATGGCCAGCTTGGTGGCGCCGTAGGTGTTGGTCGGGGCGGTCGGGGCGGTCTCGGGGATCGGCACCTCCCGCGGCTCGCCGTACGTCGCGGCAGTCGAGGAGAAGACGAGCTTCGGCGTGCCGTGATCCTTCATCGCGTCGAGGAGACGAATCGCGGTAAGGACGTTGCCCGTCCAATACTTGCCTGGGTCCTGCATGGATTCGCCCACGAGGGACTTCGCCGCGAAGTGCAGAACGCCGTCGAACCCTTCCGGGGTGACATCGCCGATCACCTCGGCGATGTCACCCCGGATGAAGCGCGCTCCCGCGGGGACGGCGTCCTCGTGGCCGGTGGAGAGGTCGTCGAGGACGACCACCTCGTGCCCGGCCTCGAGCAACCTGGCAGCGCACACACTGCCGACGTATCCGGCCCCGCCCGTGACGAGCAGCTTCACCACAGTCCTCGCATTCCTGATCAAGATCGTTCTTGGCTACCGGTCCCTGCCCGCGCCCGCGGACGGAACCGCCGTGAAGAGCCTCGGCCGCGTGAGCGAGCGCGAGGCGAAGCCGGCGAGCACGGACCGTTCGACCTCGTCGTGCCGTTCGACGGGCACGAGGGCGATGGCCGAGCCACCGAAACCGCCGCCGACCATCCGGGCGCCCAGGGCGCCGGCCGCCATCGCGGAGTCGACGGCGATGTCGAGCTCGAGGCACGAGACCCGGTAGTCGTCCCGGAGGCTGGCGTGGGAGCCCGACAGGAGAGGCCCGACCTCGGCGAGCCGGCCCGAACGGAGCAGCTCGACGGTGCGCAGGACCCTGTCGTTCTCGGTCACGACGTGCCGCACCAGCGGACGCAGCTCTTCGGGCAGCCGGACGAGCGTCTGGTCGAGCTCGGCGATGTCGACGTCGCGCAGCGCGGGGATGCCGAGGATGCCGGCGGCGCGCTCGCACCCGGCTCGCCGGGCGCCGTAGCCGCCGTCGACGAGGGCGTGGCTGGCGCGGGTGTCGATGACGAGAACCTCGAGCCCGCTGGCAGCCGCGTCGAACGCGACCTGCTCGGGCTTGCCGGAGCGCACGTCGTAAAACAGGGCGTGCGCTTCGATGCAGCACAGCGATGCCGTCTGGTCCAGGATGCCGGTCGGTGCGCCCACGAAGTCGTTCTCGGAGCGCTGCACCCAGCGCGCGATGTCCGGCCTCTCGGCGTCGACACCGGCGAGGCCGAGCAGCGCGAGCGCGACAGCGCACTCGAGGGCGTGCGAGGAGGACAGACCGGCGCCGGCGGGCACATCGCCGGCGATGACGAGGTCCGCCCCGCCGGTGACGGCGATCCCCTGCTCGCGGAGGGCCCAGGCGACGCCACCGGGGTACGCGGCCCACCCCTTGACGGTGCCGGGGACTAGGTCGGCGACCACGACCGGGTCCGCTTCCTGCAGCCCGCCGTCGTCGCCCATCGTGCTGACGGTCATGACGCCGTCGGCACGGGGCGACGCCGCTACCGCGATGCGGTGGGGCAACGCGAACGGCAGCACGTAGCCGTCGTTGTAGTCGGTGTGCTCACCGATGAGGTTGACGCGGCCAGGGGCCGACCAGACCCCATCGGGCGCGCGTCCGTGCAGGCGCTGGAACGCCTCGGCCGCCTTTGCCGCCGGTGTAGTCGCCTGGGTCACCGGGCGAGCACCATGACGGCGTGGGCGACCGCGGGGTCGAGTTCTGCCGTGGTGCCGTTACCGCCGCGCACCTGGATGACCTTGGCACCACCGAGCGCCTCGACCTCCACGGTGCCGCCCGGTACGACGCCGGCGGCTTTCAGTTCGGCCATGAGGTCCGGGTCGAGCTGGACGTGTTCGGCGATGCGGCGCACCTCGACGCGGCCGCCACCGCGGCGGGCCACCTCGTCCACGCGCACCAGGTCCGCCTCGGCGGGCGGGGCGGGCTCGCCGTCGCCCAGCTTGTCGAGGCCGGGGATCGGGTTGCCGTAGGGCGAGGTGGTGGGATTGCCGAGCAGCTTGATCAGCTTGCGCTCGACCGCCTCGCTCATCACGTGCTCCCAGCGGCATGCCTCGCTGTGCACGTGCTCCCACTCGAGCCCGATGATGTCCACGAGGAGGCGTTCGGCGAGCCGGTGCTTGCGCATGACGGCGATCGCGAGGTTGCGGCCCTGCTCGGTGAGCTCGAGGTGGCGGTCCTCCGCCACGATCACCAGGCCGTCGCGTTCCATGCGGCCGACGGTCTGGCTCACCGTCGGTCCACTTTGGCCGAGACGCTCGGCGATGCGGGCGCGCAGAGGCACCACGCCCTCTTCTTCGAGCTCGTAGATCGTGCGGAGATACATCTCCGTGGTGTCGATGAGGTCGTTCACACCCGCTCCCCTTCGTATGGTGTCGATGGTAGTCGTGCCGGGGGACACAGGTGTCCGCGCGGGTGCAGGATGTGAGCCGTGCATCCCTTGATCACTCCTGAGGCCCTCGCCGATGCGCTGAGTGCGCGTTCGGCCACCGTCGTGCTGGACGTCCGGTGGCGTCTCGGCGGACCACCCGGACGTCAAGACTACGAGGTCAGCCACGTCCCCGGCGCGGTGTACTTGGATCTGGACACCGAGCTGTCCGCTCCGCCCGGTGCGGGGGGCCGTCATCCGCTGCCGGAACCGGAGCGGCTGCAGGAGGTACTGCGCGCTGCGGGCGTGCGCGAGGGTGCCCAGGTCGTGGCGTACGACGCGGGGGACGGGTCGGTCGCCGCACGGGTCTGGTGGCTGCTGCGGTGGGCAGGGTTCGCGGAGGTCGCGGTGCTGGACGGCGGGTTCGCCGCGTGGGAGGCCGCCGGGCTGCCGGTGACCGCGGAGGTGCCGGCGCCGCTGACGGGGGATGCCGCCGGTGACGTGGTGGTGCGGCCTGGGCAGATGCCCGTGCTCGACGCGGACGAGGCGGAGGCGCTCGCTCGGGAGGGAGTGCTGCTCGACGCTCGCGCGGCGGCCCGGTACCGCGGCGAGACCGAGCCGGTGGATCCCAAGGCCGGTCACATTCCGGGCGCGCTCAACGCGCCGACCACCGGGCATGTCGGAGAGGACGGGCGGTGGCTCGGGCCGGAGGGGCTGGCCGCGCGGTTCGCCGGGCTCGGGGTGTCGGGTGATGTGGCTGTCGGCGCGTACTGCGGCTCGGGGGTGACCGCCTCGTCCGTGGTGCTCGCGCTGGAGGTCGCGGGGATCACGTCGGCCGAGAAGCCAGCGGCGTTGTACGCCGGGTCCTGGTCCAACTGGTGTGCGTTGGACCGAGAGGTCGCGACCGGCGGCTGACGGGCCAGGCCGGGGCCGGACGCTCGCGTCAGGCGCCGGGGATTCGGTTGAAGCCCTCGGTGGCGAGCTTGAGGGCCGTCGCGCAGGTGTCCAGTTCCTCGATCGCGAGGACGCTCACCGAGAAGGCTGGGGTGATGGCGCTCGGGTCGTCGGTCAGCATGACGGTGACCTGGCAGTCCTCCTTGGAGGCGCTGACCTGCCACGCGGTGTTGCCTCCGATCTCGATCTGCTTCTTCTCGCCTTCCTGGTCCGCCACGTCGGGGACGGTGACCATCTGGGTGATGACGGTCGACGGACCCGTGGTCGTGTGGATGCAGCCGCCGTCCGCCGAGGACTTGCCGCCGGTAGCCGCCTCGATGTCCGCCGTCTTGAGGACGCCGCAGGTCTCGAGGCCGGTGGCCTTCTTCTTGGTGGCGATCTTCACATCGCCCTGCTTCTGGGTGGTGGGGCTCGCAGGCTTCGAGGTCGCGGTGCTGGCTGGCGGCTTCTTCGACGTCGTGGTGGGGTCCGCGGCTTCTTGGATCGCGTTGGCGTCCGCCCGGGCCTGACCCTTGACCTGTTCGGCGCAGCCCGAGACGGCGGCGAGGGTCAAGCCCAGTGCGAGGAGGACGGCCGCTGGTCGCAGGTGCATGTCGCCTCTGACCCCTGTTCGGTGAGATCGGTTCCGGGCTCGCGACTGTAGGTTGCTGGGCATGGGTAAGCCAGCCGCTGTTGTCTGGGACAGGTCCTTCCTGGGGTACGACCTCGGTGGCGACCATCCGCTGAATCCGGTTCGGCTCGATCTGACCATCAGGCTCGCCACGGCGCTCGGGGTGCTGGACGGTGTGGAGTTGCGGGTGCCCGAGCCGGCCGTCGATGACGAGATCGAGCTGGTGCACAAGCCGGGCTATCTGAGCGCCGTGCAGGCGGCTCCCACGGCTGGGTGGGACGTCGGGCACGGGCTGGGGACGCCGGACAATCCCGTATTCGAGCGGATGCACGAGGCTTCGGCGTTGGTGGTCGGCGGGTCGCTGGTGGCGGCTCGGGCCATCGCGTCGGGTGAGGCGGATCGGGCCGTCAACATCGCCGGCGGGCTGCACCACGCGATGCCGGACAGCGCGGCCGGGTTCTGCGTCTACAACGACTGCGCGGTGGCCATCGAGTGGTTGCTGCGCAGCGGGGTCGAGCGCATCGCTTACGTCGATGTCGACGTGCATCACGGAGACGGGGTGCAGACGGCGTTCTGGGACGACCCGCGGGTGCTGACGATCTCGTTGCACCAGCATCCGATGAGCCTGTGGCCGGGCACCGGGTGGGCCGGTGAGGTCGGCGGCGCCGGGGCCGAGGGGAGTGCGGTCAACGTGCCGCTGCCCGCCGGGACGCGTGACGGCGCGTGGATGCGGGCATTCCAGGCGACGGTGCCGTCGTTGTTGCGGGCGTTCCGGCCGCAGGTGCTGGTCACGCAGTGCGGTGTCGACACGCACAAGGAGGACCCGCTCGCCGACCTGTCGTTGAGCGTGGATGGGCATCGGGCGATCTATCAGGCGTTCCGGGACCTGGTCACCGAGCACGGGTACAAGTGGCTCGCACTCGGTGGCGGTGGGTACGAGCTGCTCAGGGTGGTGCCGCGGTCGTGGACGCACCTGCTGGCCACGGTGCTGGACCGCGATGTCGACCCGAACCGGCCGTTGCCCGCGGACTGGGTGGCTCATGCGACACGGATCGCACCTGAATGGCCTTTGCCTGCGTCCATGACCGATGGATGCGACGCTGGGTACCAGCCGTGGGGCGGGGACGCGGAGGAGCCGGTGGACAAGGCGATCCGTGAGACCCGGCGCGCGGTGTTCCCGTTGCATGGCCTCGATCCCGACGACCCCAGGGACTGACCAAAGTGCCGGACAACGTGCCTGAAGCAGTGCCAGGCAGAGATCCGTTCGACTTCCCGAGGAGCTGGGAGGCGGACGTCGTCCTCAGCGACGGCGGCACCGTCCACCTGCGGCCGATCACGCCGGACGACGGCGAGAAGCTGCGGGAGTTCCACGGGCGGCTGTCCGAGCGCACCCGGTACTTCCGGTACTTCGGGCCGTATCCGCGGATCCCGCAGCGCGACCTGGAGCGGTTCAGCACCGTTGACCACCATGACCGGGTGGCGCTCATCGCGCTCTTGGGCGACGACATCGTCGCCGTCGGCCGGTTCGACCGGCTCCACGGCGACAACCACGGGGACGACCAGAGGGGTGACAGCGCCGAGGTCGCGTTCGTTGTCGAGGACGGACATCAGGGGCGCGGGGTGGGCAGCATCCTGCTCGAACACCTCGCCGCCGCGGCCAAGGAGGTCGGGCTGGCCCGGTTCGAGGCCGAGGTGCTCGCCGAGAACGGGCAGATGGTGCGGGTGTTCCGCGACGCCGGCTACCAGGTCAGCAGGGCGTTCGAGGAGGGCGTGCTGCACCTGGAGTTCGCGATCGACCCCACAGACGAGTCCGTCGCCGTCGCCCGGGCCCGCGAGCAGGCCGCCGAGGCCCGCAGCGTGCACAACCTGTTGCACCCGCGCAGCATCGCCGTCATCGGCGCGTCCACCGACCCGACCAAGATCGGGCACGCGGTCCTCAAGAACCTCCTCGAAGCCGACTTCAACGGGCCCGTCTACCCCGTCAACGCAGAGCACCGGGCGGTCCGCGGCGTCCGGGCCTACCCGACCGTGCTCGACATCCCCGACGACGTCGACCTCGCCGTCGTCGCCGTGCCCGCGGCCAGCGTCGACGAGGTCATGGACGGGTGTCTCGCCAAGGGCGTGAAGGCGCTCGTCGTCGTCAGTTCGGGCTACGGCGAGACGGGACCTGACGGGCTGTCGGCCGAACGCAGGCTCGCGGCGGAGGCGAGAGCGCACGGCATGCGCGTCGTTGGTCCGAACGCACTGGGCGTGATCAACCTCGACCCCAAGATCCGCCTCAACGCGAGCCTCGCCCCGAAGCTGCCCGCACGGGGCCGCGCGGGCTTTTTCTGCCAGTCCGGCGCCCTCGGCACGGCCATCCTCGCCAACGCCGCGGGCTGGGGTCTCGGCCTGTCCACGTTCGTCTCGGCCGGCAACCGCGCCGACGTCTCCGGCAACGACCTGCTGCAGTACTGGGAGACCGACCCCGCCACCGACGTCGTCCTGCTCTATCTGGAGTCGTTCGGCAACCCCCGCAAGTTCGCGCGGCTCGCCCGCAGGCTCGGCCGCACCAAGCCCATCGTCGCGGTGAAGTCCGGCCGGCACGCCGTCGTTCCCGGCCTCGCCGCCACCGGCGCGAAGGTCGACGAGGCGAGCGTCCAGGCCCTGTTCGAGCAGGCCGGCGTGATCCGGGTCGACTCGCTGGCGCAACTGTTCGACACCGCGCTCCTGCTGGCCCACCAGCCACTGCCCAAGGGCAAGCGCGTCGCCGTCGTCGGGAACTCCACCGCGATCGGCCTGCTCGCCGCCGACACACTGCTCGCCCAGGACCTCGACCTCGCGGGGTATCCCGTCGACGTCGGGGCCCAGGCCACCCCCGAGGAGTTCGCGAAGGCCGTTCAGGAGGCCCTGGACCGCTCCGACACCGACGCCCTCGTCGTCGTGTTCGTGCCTCCGATCGCGGTCCCCGGCGCCGCCTACGCCCGCGCGCTCAAGGAAGCCGCGCACGGCTCGAAACCGATCGTCTCCACGTTCCTCGCGGTCGAGGGCATTCCAGACGAGCTGAAGATGCCCGGGAAGGGCTCGATTCCCAGCTACGCCAGTCCCGAACGCGCCGTGCTCGCCCTGGCCCGCACCGTCCGCTACGCCCGCTGGCGCGCCGCACCGCAGGGCAACTTCACCCGGCCCGGCGGCATCGACCTCGACCGGGCGCGATCCATTGTGGACAACCCTGGCAGCGAGCTCCGCCTCGACGACCGCAAAGCCGTCGATCTGCTGGAGTGCTACGGCATCGACGTCGTTCCGTTCCGCATCGCCCACAGCGCGGACGAGGCTGTCGAAGCGGCGGACGAGCTCGGCTACCCCGTCGCGATGAAGGCCACCAGCGAACGCCTCCGCCACCGCACCGACCTGGTCGGCGTCAGGCTCGACATCGCCCAGCGCGAATCGGTCAAGGCCGCCTACCACGACCTCGCCGCGCTCTCCGGAAAACCGGACGTGTACGTGCAACGCATGGCGCCCAAGGGAGTCAGCTGTGTCCTGGGCCTGCAGGACGACCCGAGCTTCGGCACGCTGATCTGGTTCGGACTGTCGGGTCTGGTCAGCGACCTCCTCGGTGACCGGGCCTACCGGGCGGTACCCCTCACCGACACCGACGCGGCGGAACTCGTTGCCGCACCGAAAGCAGCGCCTCTGCTCACCGGGTACCGCGGCGACGAACCCGCGGACCTGAAAGCACTTCAGGATCTGGTACTCCGTTTGGCGGCACTGGCCGAGGACCTTCCGGAGGTGCGTTCGCTGAAGCTCGAACCCGTTCTTGCTTCTGCCGCAGGGGCTTTCGTGAGCAGCGCCCGCATCGTCATCGGCCCGCCTCCGTCCCTGCACGACGCCGGTCCACGCCGTCTGCGGTGACCGCGGAACTGATGAGTTACCGCAACGATTCCGATGTTTCGTTCGCTCGCAGCTATGGACATGCGTCCTTTGGGCGCTTAGGTTTCCCGCATCACCGGGCAGCGCCGAACGAGGTGGGCAGGCGCATGCCCGTGGAATACGCGTTGTAGTTGATGACCGCTGTAAGAGGGACGAATGACGCCGAGAGCACTTCTCCGCCTGGTGGCGACAACATGTGCGGCCGTGCTCCTGCTCGCCTCGTGTGCCGGCGGCGACGGGTCCGGCATGGCCAGCAAGGTCAGCTCGAGCGACCGCATGGTCATCGCCGTGTCGTACGACCAGCCGGGACTGGCGGTGCGCAGGCTCGACGGCAGCTACCGCGGGTTCGACGTCGACGTCGCCAAGTACATCGCGAACGAACTGGGCGTCAAGGAGCAGGACATCACCTGGAAGGAAGCGCAGCCGGGCAACCGGGAGACGCTCCTGACCAGCGGTGAGGCCGACATGGTCGTCTCCACCTACTCGATCACGGACAAGCGCAAGCAGATCGTCGACTTCGTCGGCCCGTACTTCGTCGCCGGCCAGGACCTGCTGGTGCGCATGAACGAGACCCGCATCGAGGGCCCGAAGTCGCTCAACGCCACTCTCCGCCTGTGTTCCACCGCCGGCTCCACGTCCGCCGAGTACGTCCGCGACCAGTTCGCGAAGGACGTGAAGATGGTCGAGTACGCGAAGTTCAGCGACTGCGTCACGGCGCTGCTCGCGGAGAACGTCGACGCCGTCACCACCGACGACGTGCTGCTCGCGGGCTACGCCGCCCAGAACCCGGAGCTCCTGCGGGTCGTCGGCGACCCGTTCAGCAAGGAGGAGTACGGCGTCGGCCTGCACCGCGACGACCCGAGCAGCAAGGCCAAGGTCCAGGCCGCGTTGCAGAAGATGATCGACACGGGTGCCTGGCGCAAGTCGCTCGAGGTCAACATCGGATCTTCCGGCTACAAGATTCCCGACCCGCCGAAGCTGGCCCCGTGATCACACTGGGCGTCACGTAGGCTCACGCCACGTGAACCGCGTCCCGCCGCACCGCGCTGATCGACCCGTTCGCGCGGGCATTCCAGAACACGGCCGAGTCCCGCGTTACTACGCGGTCAAGGCCGAACTGTTCGACCTCGTCGAGAACCTCGGTGAAGGCACCGTCCTGCCGTCCGAACGCGAGCTCGCCGAACGGTTCTCCGTGTCGCGCGTCACGCTGCGCCAGGCCGTCAGCGAACTCGTGCTCGAAGGCAAGCTGATCCGCCGCCAGGGCAGCGGCACATTCGTCGCGCCACCGAAGCTCGTGCAGCCGTTGTCGCTGGTCAGCTACACCGAGGGCATGCGCCGTCAGGGTGTGGAGCCGAACCGCACGGTGATCACGGTCGAGGAACTGGGCGCCGACGACGGCCTGGCCCGCGACCTGATGCTCGAACCGGGCGACCCGATCGTGCACCTCGAACGCGTCCTGCTCGCCGACGACGAACGCATCGGCCTCGAGTCGACCTACCTGAGCCTCGGCCGCTTCCCGGACCTGCTGGAGAAGCTCGACCCCGCCGGATCGCTCTACGCGTGCCTGACCGAACGGCTCGGCGTGCGGTTCGCCGAGGCCGAGGAACGTGTCGAGACGGTGCTCGCCACGCCCCGTGAGGCGCTGCTGATCGGCACGAACCCGGCGCTGCCCATGCTGCTGCTGCACCGCGTCTCCTACGACGTCGACGGCCACCCGATCGAACGCGCCCGATCGCTCTACCGCGGTGACCGGTTCAGCTTCGTCGCGAGGCTGCACGCGGACCGTTAGTGCGATTCATCCAGCATGGAACACCGGCGGTCCCCGAAGCGCCTGAAGATCATGGCGCTGGAACCGGAGATCGGGCTCGTCGGCAGGGACGACATCACCGCACTGGTGGCGTCCCTGGTGGAACGCCGCGCGAAACACCCCCTGCCGGTGATCGTCGCGTTCGGCCCCGGCGGCAGCGGCAAGACGTCGTGGTGCTGCTCGTGTTGTACGGCGCGGCTTTCTACCTTCAGCACAGCACCCACTGCCTGCGTTACGGCATTCTCGAACCCGTCGAGCTGGTCGCGGACCTCCGGCGAACGCACGCGAATGTCCAAGATGGACGGAGCGCAGTCCGGTGAAGACGTCAAACGATTCGCCGACGGCAGGCTCTACTTCAAGACGTTCGCGTGGACGCCGGGCCGCGAGCCGGTTCCCCAGCCGACGCAACAGTTCTTCACCACGCACGAGGTCGCTCAGAAGAAGCACACGCAGGGCATTCCTTTCGGGCCCCAACGGACTCGTTCCGCTCGCCTATGGCGCCGTCAGCGTTGTCGCGCGGCAACCCCCGTTGGGGCGTCACGAGAAAACGTCTACGACGAGCTGCGCACTTTGCGTGACTTCCCGGGCGCGTCCGGGAGGCTGACGTTCGACCGGACCGGCGCGAGCGGCACGTCCGGCGCCGACCCGGTCGACAAGCTTGTCGTGAGCCAGATCGTCAAGTTGGACAACGGTTTCCTCGCGTCGCATTACGTCTCCCACGAAGGAACGTGACCACCAGGTGACGTGACTGCGGGTCACCGGACCCCGTGCGGGCGCAGGAAGATACCGCCCGTTCGCACTCGTTTCCCGCCAGAGCAGCGGAGGTACTGTTGTTGTCACGAACTTCAGGACGTCCGCAACGGTGCGGAGGAGCGGGGGTGTGCCGTGTCCTTCAAGGCGGAGTTCCTCGCAGAACTCGAGGACTGTCTGCGCGGTTACGGCGCGGTCCCGGTGAGCAATCCCGACGCACTCGCGTTGTTCATCGAGTTCGTGCGAGCTCTTCCGGCGACCGACCAGAGGCTGCGGTGTCTCGAAGGCGTCGACCAGGGGTCCGGATCGTTCTGGAACAACCCGGCGGTGTGGTGGGAGCAGGTGCCGAGGTTCGGCGCGGGACTGTCGCGTTGCGGGTCGGCGGAGTGCCGCAAGTTGCTGGACGACATGCTGGACGAGGCGATCAGCGACGAGATCGACGTCCTCGAGATGGAGATCCGCGAGCTGCCCAGCTGATCCGGACATGCCTGCCGGCGCCGCCACCTGTTACGGCCACGGCGCCGGGGCTTCCAGCACTATTTGACGGCGACCAGCGACTTGAAGAGTTCCCGATAGCGGTGGAGAGCCAGTCGCAGGTCCTCGGTCTGTGGATCACTGTTTCCCTCGAGTTGCTTGGTGAGGGAACGGTGCCGGGTGTTCAGTTCCTCGAGCGCGCGCGTCACGAGGTCGTCTGCCTTGCGGACGGCCGACTTCGGGTCGTCGACGAACTCGTACTGCACCGCCTGCCACTCGTCCTCGAGCTTGCTGGACGGTCGCTGCCCGGTGCGGTCGTGTTCGCCGCGCTGCGGTTCCGTGCGCTGGTGTTCAGTTCGCTGTGCTTCGGCATGCTGAACGTCGGCCCGCTGGCCGTCAGTCCGTTGCGCGTCGGTGCGCTGTGGCTGCTGCGGCATGCGCTCGGTCTGCGGGGTGTGCTCTGTCTGTTGCGGCCGAGCCGGAATGGGAACCCCAGCGGCGTGAGTCGGTGCCTCAGACATCGGTCTTCTCCTTCCGCACGGCTTCCCTGGCCTTGCGCGGTGCCGCACCGTGTTCGAGCAGATCGGTGAAGAGTTCGCGGTAGTGCACCATCGCGGTGCGCAGGTCCTCGGTGCTCGCCTCGCCGATCTCCTGGCGCTCCGAGATGTCGTGTGCCTTGCGGTAGTGCTCCAGCGTCTTCGCGTGTTCGACGGACAGAACGCTCAGCTGCGCCTCGTACCCCTCGGTGGGGTAACCGCGCTCGGCCATCAGATCCGTCACGAGCCGGTCCGCGTCAGCGATGGCGCTCTGCGGCGAGTCGACGAACTTCGCCTGCACGTTCGCCCAGTGCCGGCGGTAACTCTCCTGCGCCGTCTGGGAAAGCGGCTTCAGGTCGAACTCGCTGTGGCGATGCTCGCGCTCGGCGAGTTCCTTCTCCGCGGTCGTTCTGCTGTCGCTCTCGGTGACCGCGCGGTCATATTCGGGGCCGAAGCGGTCGCGTAGCTTCTTGCGCTGCATGGCGGGCCTCAACACGAACGCGAGGACCACCAGCACCACGAGAACCGCGACCACCAGGCCGATGATGGCGCCCGTTGACATGGAAAAACCTCCAAGACAGGCAAAAAAGACTCTGCTGTCCCGGAGGCTTTCCCCTACGCACCAAAGGGAAACATCAACCCTTGATGCAAACGACCTGCTTGAGCTTGGCGACCACCTCGACCAGGTCGGACTGGTTCGCCATCACGGTGTCGATGTCCTTGTAGGCGCCCGGAATCTCGTCCACCACACCGGAGTCCTTGCGGCACTCGACACCACTTGTCTGAGCGGCGAGATCCTGCGTCGTGAACGTCTTGCGGGCCTTGTTGCGCGACATCCTCCGGCCGGCGCCGTGTGACGCCGACTCGAACGAGTCGGGGTTTCCGAGCCCGCGCACGATGTACGAACCGGTGCCCATGGAACCCGGGATGATGCCCAGCTCACCACGGCCGGCGCGGATCGCACCCTTGCGCGTCACCAGCACGTCCTCGCCGAAGTGGTTCTCCTCCGAGACGTAGTTGTGGTGGCAGCTGATCGGCTCCTCGAACGCGATCTGCGGGAACTCGGCGCGCAACACGTCGCAGACCAGGCGCAGCATCACCGCGCGGTTGCGTCGCGCATAGTCCTGAGCCCAGTACAGGTCGTGACGGTACGCCGCCATCTCGGGCGTGCCCGCGAGGAACACGGCGAGGTCCGGGTCCGGCAGTTCGGAGTTGTGCGCGAGCGCGCGCGCCACCGAGATGTGGTGCTGCGCAAGCTCGTTGCCGATGCCACGCGATCCGGAGTGCAGCATGACCCACACCCGCTGGTCGGTGTCCAGGCAGACCTCAAGGAAGTGGTTGCCACCGCCGAGCGTGCCCATCTGGTGCATCGCCTTGTCGGCGCGCGCCTTCACGACCGGCGTCAGGTCGTCGAACTTCCTCCAGAACGTGCCCCAGTCGGACGCGTCCCTCTCGGTGAACGCGGTCGCCTTGTGCTGGCCGAAACCGACGGGAACCACGGCCTCCATGCGGGACCGCAACCCGCGCAGCGTCTCCGGCAGGTCGTTGGCCGTGAGCGAGGTGCGCACGGCGGCCATGCCGCAGCCGATGTCCACGCCGACCGCCGCGGGGGAGACGGCGTCGCGCAGCGCGATCACCGAGCCCACCGTGGCGCCCTTTCCGTAATGCACGTCGGGCATGACCGCGATGTTCTTCACGGCCCACGGCAGCGCGGAGATGTTCTGGAGCTGTCGCATGGCGAACTCCTCGACCTCGTCCGGTCGAGTCCACATTCGGATGTCCACGTTCTGGCCGCGGACCACAGTTGCTGCCATGACTACGAGGTTAGGCCGCGTTTTGCTTGTTCCACAAAGGATTTTCCTCGGCGCTGACGAACTCCCAGGTGCCCTTGCGCACCTTCGCCTTGCGGATGTCGCCGCCGATGCCGGTGACGAACGCCCGCACAGTCGGCAGGTCGTCGACGTCCGCGATGAGGATCGCCTTGTTGTGCAACGTGACGCTGCCGCCGCCGAGCTTCTCGCGCGCGATCGCGTCCGCGAGAAGGCCTTCGCGGACCTGCGTCGCGGTGATGCCGTCGACCTCGACCTGGACGGCGTCGACCTTCGGCGAGTTCGCGGGCAGGAAGCGGAACGTGAGCACCGACTCCTGCCGGAACTGCTTGCTGATCGTGGACGCGGTGTGGCGCAGGCTTTCCTCGTCGAGGGTGACGTCGAACTTGCGGGACCGCTCGAACGTCGTCTGCTGCAGTTCGCTCGACCAGAACACGCCGTCGAGCAGAGTCGAACGGGTGGTGAGGCCACCGTTGGCGCGCACGATGCCGCGCACCTCGCGGTCGAACCGCACCAGTCCGTCCCGCAACCGCGGGTCGGCGGGGTCGGTGATGATCGCGGTGTTGTTCGTCGCGAAGATCTCCGGGCACGGCAGCGGCGCGCCCGCCGCCGTGCCGGTGGAGACCGCGAACGCCAGTACCGACGTGACTGCCACGAGAAGATTTCGCATGGGCCACAACGTATTGGGAGCGACCCCGTCTGGCACACCCCGTTCCACTCAGCGGGCTACCGCGCGTTTGTGCTTTGAGCCCGGCGACGAGCGCCTCGCCCGATCTGGCAGCTTTGTTCGTTCCAACCGTGTCCGGTGATTGACAGCCACTCCGAACGTGAAAATACTTCGGTCGCATGGAACGCGTGTGCGTCATCGGTGCGGGGTCGTCCGGCATCGCCGCTTGTCAGGTGCTCGGCGCCCGCGGCATCGAGTTCGACTGCTTCGAGACCGGGTCGGAGATCGGCGGCAACTGGCGCTACCTCAACGACAACGGCATGTCGTCGGCCTACCGGTCCCTCCACATCAACACCTCGCGGCAGATGATGGAGTTCAAGTCCTTCCCGATGCCCGCGCGGCTGCCCGCGTACCCCTCCCACTTCCAGATCGCCGAGTACTTCGACGACTTCGTGAAGCACCACGGGTTCCGCGACCGCATCCGCTTCCGGACCGAGGTCACGTCGGTTTCCGTCGCGCCGGGAGGTTATTCCGTCACGACGCGCGATCGCGACACGGGCGAGGAGATGTCGGGTGTCTACCGTTCGGTGATCGTCGCGAACGGGCACCACTGGTCGCCGCGGATGCCCGAGCCCGCGTTCCCCGGCTCATTCGACGGCGAACAGATGCACGCGCATTTCTACAAGACGCCCGAACGATTCGCGGACAAGAAGGTTCTGGTCCTCGGCATCGGCAACTCGGCCTGCGACATCGCGGTCGAGACATCGCGCGTCTCGTCGCGGACGTTCCTGGCCATGCGCCGCGGAGCGCACATCATGCCCAAGTACCTCTTCGGCATGCCCACCGACCACCTGACCACCTCGCCGCTCGCCCGCTTCGCCCCAGCATGGCTGCAGGCGCTGTCCGTGCGGATGATGCTTCGGCTGGCGCGAGGCAAGCTCTCCGACTACGGCCTCCCCGAACCGTCGCACGGCATCCTCGCCGCACATCCGACGGTGTCCGACGATCTGCTCACCCGGCTCGGGCACGGCGACATCACCGTGAAGCCGAACCTGACGCGGCTGGACGGGTCCGGCGTCGTGTTCGCCGACGGGTCGCGCGAGGACGTCGACGTGATCGTCTGCTGCACTGGTTACAAGGTGGAGTTCCCGTTCCTCTCCGCCGCCGAGTTCCCCGCGGTGTCGTCTGCCGACAACGACGTGTCGCTCTATCGGCGGGTCGTGGATCCGGCACATCCCGGGCTGTACTTCCTCGGGCTGATCCAGCCGCTGGGGGCGATCATGCCGCTGGCCGAGGCCCAGTCTGAGTGGGTCGCCGACCTGATCTCCGGGCGCGGGGTGCTGCCTCCGGTGCCGGAGATGAAGGCCGAGATCACCGCTTACCGGGAGAGGCTGCGGCGCCGGTATGTGAAGTCGAAGCGGCACACGCTGGAGGTCGACTTCCTGGGGTATCAGCGGGAGCTGCAGCAGGAACGGCGAGCCGGCGCCGCCCGCCGCTGACTGTTCCGGCCGCGCCGCCGTAGCGCCTGCGCCACCCCGGAGATGTCGATCTTTGCAATGAGTCTTTTGACTTCGTCCGCAAACGTTTTTTGCATGCGGCGTGTGCAGTATGCGATATATCAGTTGGCGGAGGGGCGTGAGCTGCGCCTTAGCAATGGGTCTTTTGACGACGTCGTCAAAAGACCCATTGCCAAGGCGGTGGCGGGTGGGAAATGAGCGGTGAGGACGAGGGCGTCTGGGTACGGTCGGGGTGTGTCGGCGAGTACTCAGGTGATCGTTCTCAACGGTGGGTCCAGCTCGGGCAAGTCGGGGATCGCGCGGTGTCTGCAGGCGGTGTTGCCGCAGGCGTGGCTGGCGATCGGGGTCGACACGTTGATCGACGTGATGCCCGCGCGGTTGCGGCTCGGCTCGGAGGGGATCGGGTTCGCGGGTGACGGCGAGGTCAGCGTCGGAGCCGAGTTCCGGATGCTGGAAGACGCGTGGATGGCCGGGGTCGCCTCGATGGTGCGCGCGGGGGCGCGGGTGATCGTGGACGATGTGTTCCTCGGTGGCGTCGAGTCTCGGCGTCGGTGGGAGAAGGCGCTCGACGGGCTGGGCGTGGTGTGGGTCGGGGTGCGGTGTGATGCCGCCGTCGCCGCCGGGCGGGAGCTTTCCCGTGGTGACCGGGTCGCCGGGATGGCCGAGGCGCAGGCCGAGCTGGTGCATCGCGGGATGAGGTACGACGTCGAGGTCGACAGCGCGAAGTCCGAGGCGGTCGAGTGCGCCAGGGTGATCGCCGCGAGGGTCGCCTGGCTCTCGGCAACTGAGTGATCAGCCGCCGATCAGGAACGCCTCCTCACCAGATCCACAAGTTCGGAACGGGCTTCGCCCCCCACACCCCCACGGCGCCCACGTCCGGTACATGAAGTTGTACGCCCGGCGACCGAGCATCCCATGTCCTCCCAACGACAACGGGGCCGCCGACAAGTGTCAGCGGCCCCGTTCATCCGGATGTCCTCTCAGTGCACGCCGAGCACACCGTCCACCCGGCGCGGAATGCCAAGCGGGTTCGCGTCCTTCAACTCCGCCGGCAGCAACGCGTCCGGCCACGACTGGTACGTCACCGGCGCGATCCAGCGGCGGATCGACGTGGCACCCACCGACGTGTGCAGCGGGTTCGTCGTCGACGGCCACGGTCCACCGTGGTGCTGACCCCACGCCACCGCGACACCGGTCGGCCACGCGTTGAAGATGATCCGGCCCGCCACGTGCCGCAGGACCTCGGCGACCTCACCGGCCTGCGCGTGGTCCGACTCGGCGGCGTGCACCGTGCCGGTCAGCGTGCCGGGCAGCTTCGCCAGCACCGAGTGCAGCTCCTCCGGCGACGAGTACGTCACGACCAGCGCGGCCGGGCCGAAGTGCTCCTCGGTCAGCTTCTCGAGGTTCTCCTCGAACACCTTCACCGAGGTGCTGAACAGCAACGGCGCCACGGCCCACGCCTCGTCCGGGCGGGCACCCGTCGACACGACGGAGACGAGGTCCGACGCGGCCAGCGCGTCTGTGCCCGCCTTGTAGGAGTCGCACATCCGCTCGTTCAGCATCGCGCCACCCGACGATGCGGCGACCGCCTCGCCCAGCGCCTCCACGATCGACTCCGGCGCGAACACCAGACCTGGGTTCGTGCAGAACTGCCCGACACCCATCACCAGCGACTGTGCGAAACCGGCGGCGATCTCCGGGGTGGCCGCGCCGGGCAGGATCACCGTCGGGTTCACGCTGCCGAGCTCGCCGTAGAACGGGATCGGGTCCGGCCGGCCCTGCGCCAGGTCGAACAGCGCCCGGCCGCCACCGGTGGAGCCGGTGAAACCGACTGCCCGCACGGCGGAGTGCTTCACCAGCGCGACACCGGACTCGGTGCCGTAGACGATGCCGAACACACCCTCGGGCGCACCGGCCTCACGCAACGCGTCGATCACCACCCGGGCGGTCTCGCGCGACGTCGACGGGTGCGCCGAATGTGCCTTCACCACAACGGAACAACCGGACGCCAGCGCGGAAGCCGTGTCACCACCGGCGACCGAGAACGCGAACGGGAAGTTGGACGCGGAGAACACCGCGACCGTCCCCAAAGGACGGAGAACGCGCCTCAGCACCGGGCGTGGCGGGATGATGTCCGGGTTCGCCGTGTCCAAAGTGGCCTCGACGTAGCTCCCCTCGCGCAGCACCTCGCCGAACAGCCGCAGCTGGTTCGTCGTGCGCTTGAGCTCGGTCGTCAGCCGCGGCACGCCCAGCGCCGTCTCGCCGTCCGCCGTCTCCACGAGCAACGCAGACTCGGCGTCCAGCGCGTCCGCGACCTTCTCCAGCACCACGGCACGATCCGCCGCCGGAACGACCGACCACGCCGAGAACGCGATGGCCGCGGCTGACGCGATGCGGTCGACCTCGCTGTCGGGGGTCTTCGCAACCGGTTCGCCGAACGGCTGACCGGTGCGCGGGTTGTATCCCTGCACGACGTGGCTCAACGCCCTGCCTCCTTGACTGCCGTGTCGAAATCGGGGCCGCACCAGGCCCCGCCCACGTACTTCGCCGCGGGTGACGAGGGGTCGAGCTCACCGTGCTGCTCCAGCACGGCGGCCGCGTACTCCTCGGAGTCGTCCTGCGGCTCGTAACCCAGCGCGCGGGCCTCGTCCAGCGAGAACCAGCCGCGCTTGTTGCCGGAAACGCCCCACACGACCCGGAATCCCGGTGACGGAGCGGAAAGACACGCCTCGAACAGGCGCGCGCCGTCGTCCGGTGACATCCACGTCGACAACATTCGCACGTCACGCGGCTTCTCGAAACACGAGCCGATGCGGATCGCGATCACGTCCATGCCGTAGCGATCGGCGTACAGCGATCCCAACGCCTCCAGCGCCACCTTGGACACGCCGTAGTAGGTGTCCGGGCGTGGGAACGCGTAGTCGCCCGCCTCACCGTCGGCCCGCTCCAGGTAGCCGACGGCGTGGTTCGAGCTGGCCAGGACGACACGGCGGACGCCGCAACGCCGCGCGGCCTCCAGCAGCGTGTGCGTGCCGTCGATGTTGACGCGCAGGATCTTGTCCCACGACTCCTCGAGGCTGTGACCACCGAGGTGGATCACCGCGTCGACGTCCTTCATCGCGGCTTCCATCGCGGCCATGTCGGTCACCGACGCCTCGACGAGCTCGACGTTCTCGCCGTCGGCGGCCGCGGGCAGTTCCGCGATGTCCAGCAGCCTCAGGACGCGGCCCTCAGTGGCGAGGCGGGTGCGCATGAGCGTGCCCACCCCGCCGCCGGCGCCGGTGATCAGGATGCGTGCGGTCACGGGTTGGACCCCTCCGTCTTGTTCAGGTGTTTCCGTCAAAGCTCAGCGACCGAACTGGCGGAGGAGCTCGGTGATCGTCCGGGCGGCGTCGAGCAGGGCCGAGATGACCTGCCGCTCGTGCTCCGGAGTCAGTCTGCCCAGCGGGACCGAGCAACTCATGGCGTCCAGCACGGGATTGCGGTACGGCAGCGCCACCGCGAAACAGCCCAGGCCGGGCGTATTCTCCTCGCGTTCGTGGGCGTACCCGACGTTGCGGAACCCGGCGAGCTGCTCGTGCAACGCCGCCCGATCGATCACGGTTTTCGGGGTCAGCGGCGCCAGGTCATGGGGGAGGATCAGGTCGACCTCCTCCGGCGTGCGCGTCGAGAGCACGGCCTTGCCCAGCGACGTCGAGTGCGCGGGCAGCCGGCGGCCGACGCGCGAGACGACGCGCAGGTGGTGCTCGGACTCGCGGCTCGCCAGGTAGACGACGTCCGCGCCGTCCAAACGGGCAAGGTGGACGGTCTCGTTGATGTCCTGGCGGACCTGTTCCATCACGCGGATCGCGGCCCGCACGACCGGGTCGTGGTCCAAATAGGACGTACCGACGAGCAGTGCGCGCACGCCGATGCCGTACGTGCCCCTGTCCGAGTCGACCTCCACCCAGCCACGTGCCACGAGCGTCTGCAACAGCATGTAGAGGCTGGACTTGGGATAGCTGAGCTCGCGGTGCAGCTCCGTGAGCGTCAGCCTGCGGTCTGACGCGGACAGCACTTCAAGCAGCTCCACCGTGCGGTCGGCGGACTTCACCGCACCCGGACGAACTGTGCCCTTGTCGATCGGCGACGCCACCTGGCCTCCTCGTAACAGGAAAGCAACTTGCCCTTGACACGTTGCTGTGCCGATTCTTACAGTCCTGCACCAGGTTCACAAGTACGACCCAGGTTCATGTATCTGAACACGAAGGGCTCCGACGATGCGCCGTAGAACTGCCACAACACTTGCCACGCTGGGCGTGGCCGCGCTGCTCGCGGGTTGCAGCAGCGGTGGCACCACGGCCGCATCGAGCAAAGACCCGAACAAGCCCCTCGAGGTGTGGACCCGCTCGACGGAGGCAACCGCGAAGGTCTACGAGAAGATCTTCAAGTCGTTCACCGAGAAGACCGGTGTGCAGGTCGACTACAAGCCGATCTTCAACGACTTCGACAAGCAGGTGCAGCAGCGCGCCGCGTCGAAGGACCTCCCCGACGTCGTCATCACCGACACCGGTTCGCTCGGCAACTTCGTCAAGCAGGGCTGGACGACCGAGGTCAGCAAGAACGACATCGCGGGCAGCGGCGACATCGTCGACCGCGCGTGGAACAACGGGAAGGGCGCGGACGGCAAGTTCTACGCCATTCCCTACTCCACCCAGGCGATGGTCACGCTGATCCGCAAGGACTGGCGCGAGAAGCTCGGCAAGCCGATCCCCACCACGTGGGAGGAGCTCGACGACCTCGCGAGGGCCTTCACCCGCGAGGACCCCGACGGCAACGGGCAGAACGACACCTACGGCATGCTCGTGCCGGGCACGACCGACCGCGGCTACCTCGGCTGGTGGGCGGCCAGCTACATCTGGCAGGGCGGCGGCGACATCCTCGAGGACGAGGGCGACGGCAAGTTCCGCGTCGGCATCGACTCGCCGGAGTCGACCAAGGCCGTCGAACGGCTGCGCAAGCTCTTCTGCGAGGACAAGGTCATGCAGCCCGGCTCGCTGACCCTCGGCACGAACGACGCGCACCCGCTGTTCGAGTCGGGCAAGAGCGGCATCTACCTCACCGGCCCGTACATGATCGGCCGCTTCGACAAGTCGCTCGGCAAGGACAAGTACGAGGTCGTCGCGTCCCCGAAGGGTCCGGCCGGCGCCACGGTGCTCGGTGAGGGCGAGAACATCTACCAGATGGCCGGCTCCGCCAAGACCGCCGACCAGAAGAAGCTCGCCGAGTACCTGATCACGCCCGAGGCGCAGCAGGCCGGCATGAAGGGTGACCCGCAGCCGGTCGTCCGCCTCCCCGTCAACAAGACCGTCGACGTCAACGCGACGTACAAGGACCCGCGCTGGGCGACCGTGGCGGGCGTGTACTCCAGCGAGGCCCGGCCGTTCCCCAGCGTTCCGAACTTCGCGCCGTTCCGGCAGAAGACCTCGGAGACCCTGAACTCCATCTTCGCGAAGTGCCCCGCTGACTCCTCGGCCGAGCTGAAGACGCTCGCGGAAGCGCTCAAGAAGGAACTCGAGAACCAGAAGGCGTCGAAGTGACCGCTGTTCAATCACTCGGCGACACCCAAGACGTGGGCTCGACGGCTAGTGGCGGCGGTGCCGTCGAAACCCACCCCGTGAGGCGACGCCGCCGGCGTCGCCTCACGGGAGCCACTTTCATCCCGTGGCTCTTTCTCTTCCCCGCCGCGCTGATCTTCCTGGTCTTCAAGTTCATCCCGATGGCAGAGGGCATCCGGCTCTCGCTGTTCGAGGTCCGGCCGTTCCTCGGCGACATCTTCGTCGGCTTCAAGAACTACGCGACGATCCTGCAGGACGAGAAGTTCCTGACCGCCAGCTGGCACACCCTCGTGCTGGCCGGCGGTCAGACGGTCGGCGCGATGGTGATCGGCTTCTTCCTGGCGTTGCTGCTGGAAGGCCACACCAAGTCGTTGTGGTTCGTGCGGTCCGCGGTGTTCCTGCCCGTCGTGGCGGCCACCGCGGTCATCGGTGAGATCTGGCGGTTGTTCTTCTACCCGGCGCCCGAAGGCTTCCTCAACGAGCTCATCTCGTGGGTCGGCCTCGGGCCCTGGGAGTACATCCACAGCACGGACACCTCGCTGGTGTCGGTCATGTTCGTCAGCATCTGGAAGCACGCGCCGTACGACATGGTGCTGATCCTCGCCGGGCTCGCGGGCATCGACCGCCAGCAGTACGAGGCCGCCGCGATCGACGGCGCCACGACGCGGCAGCGGATCTGGAACGTCACGCTTCCCGCGCTGCGGCCCGTCATCACGATCCTGCTGACGCTGGCGGCGATCCGCGGCCTGCGCGTCTTCACCGAGGTGTACGTGCTCACCGGCGGTGGTCCCGCCGGGTCGACCGACGTGTGGATGACCCGCGTCTACACCACGGCGTTCGAGCAGTCCGAAGCCGGACTCGCATCCGCTGGTTCCGTGCTCTTGTTCCTGGTTACCTTGATTTTGACGGTCAGCGTGCAGTGGTACCGCCGGTGGAAGGAGGCGCGATGAGCGTCAACTCAAGTCGCTTCGACAGTGCCATCGGCTGGTCCGCCCGCCCGGACGCGTGGGTCAGCAGGGGCATCCGGTTCCTTTTCAGCGCCCTCGCTGTAATCCTTTTCTGTGGTCCACTGCTGGTCATCTTCTCCGGCGCGTTCGACCACAACCCGGACCCGACCAAGCTGTCGGTGATCCCGGAGAACCCGTCGCTGATCAACTTCCAGGTCGCGGCGGAGAACAAGATCTGGCACTACCTGATGAACTCGTTGATCATCGCCGGTGGTGCGCTGCTGCTGCAGCTGTCGGTGAGCGTTTTCGCCGCATACGCGTTGGCGCGCAAGAAGTTCCGCGGTCAGGCCATCGCCCTGTTGGTCATTCTCGCCACGATGATGTTGCCTGAGGAGGTCATCGCGATCCCGCTGTCGCTGGTGATCGGAGACCTGCCTCTGGTGCACGTGAGTCTCAAGGGCACCCTGCTCGGCGTCATCCTCCCGTTGGGGGCTTGGGGTTTCTCCATCTTCGTCATGACGGAGTTCATGAAGGAGATCCCCAACGAACTGGAGGAGGCGGCCAAAGTGGACGGTGCCGGAGAGCTGCGCCTCTTCGCGCAGATCATTCTCCCGCTGTGCAAGCCCGCGCTCGGCGTCATCGCCGTGTTCGGCTTCAACATGATTTGGGAGCAGTACCTGCTCCCCCTGATCGTCGCCGCTGACCCCTCCGATTACACGCTCACGGTCGCACTCCTCGCGCTTCGATCCGACGACATGGTCGGAACGGGCATCGTGCTGGCCGGTGCGTTGCTGGCGCTGGTACCGAGCTTGGTCGTGTACCTGTCGCTGCAGAAGTCCTTCCTGCGTGGGATCACCACCGGAGCGATCAAGGGATGAGTCTGGTTATGCAACTCGATGGTGTGCTGTTCTTTCCGGTGACTCCGTTCGACAGCGAGGGGAACATCGCGTACGACGTGCTCGCCGAGCACGTCAAGCACGGTGTCTCCGCCGGGCCGGGCGCGGTGTTCGCCGCCTGCGGCACGGGCGAGTTCCACGCGTTGGAACTGGGCGAGTTCGAGCGCGCGGTGGCGGTCGCGGTCGAGGCGACCGCGGGCAAGGTGCCGGTGTTCGCCGGAGCGGGCGGTTCGGTCGCGGCGACCAAGCAGTTCGTGCAGGCGGCGGAACGCGCCGGTGCCAACGGCATCCTGCTGCTGCCGCCGTACCTGGTGTCCAACCCGGCCGCCGGTCTCCTGCGGTACGTGGCCGAGGTCGCCGGTGCCACCGAACTGCCGATCATCGTGTACCAGCGCAACAACGCGCGGTTCACGCCGGAGACCGCGATCGAGGTCGCGCGCATCCCGAACGTCGTGGGCCTGAAGGACGGCCTCGGCGACCTCGACCAGATGCAGCGGATCGTGCTGTCCGTCCGTGCCAACGTTGACAAGCCGTTCCAGTTCTTCAACGGCCTGCCGACCGCGGAGATGACGCAGCTCGCGTACCGGGCCATCGGCGTCGAGCTCTACTCGTCGGCGGTGTTCTGCTTCGCGCCGGAGATCTCGCTCGGCTTCTACAACGCCGTGCAGTCCGGCGACACCGAGCTCGTGAACCGGTTCCTCTTCGAGTTCTACAAGCCACTGGTCGAGCTGCGCGACAAGGTTCCCGGCTACGCGGTCTCCCTGGTGAAGGCCGCGGTGCGCGCGAACGGTCTCGAGGTCGGCGGCGTGCGGCCGCCGTTGATCGACCCGCTCGACGAGCACGTGGCCGCTCTCGACAAGATCATCGCCGCGGGCAAGGCCCTGCTGAGCTGAGAGGGCGTTCGGAATGAAGATCACCGAGATTGTCCTGACACCGATCGCGTTCCGGGACCCGCCGCTGCTCAACTCGGCCGGCGTGCACGAGCCGTGGGCGCTGCGCACGATCGTCGAGGTGCACACCGACGAAGGTATTTCGGGACTGGGGGAGACCTACGGCGACCTCGGGCACCTGGAGCGCTCACGGTCCGTTGTGGACACTTTGATCGGCCTTGACGTCTTCGCGTTGAACGAGATGCACGCGCGGGTCGCCGCCGTGCTCGGCGGCAAGGCGGGGCCGGACAAGCACGGCCTGACCGGCAAGATCACGGCGGAGAGCACCGTCGACCGCGTGTACTCGCCGTTCGAGGTCGCGTGCCTGGACATCCAGGGCAAGGCGCTGGGACGCCCGGTGCACGACCTGCTGGGCGGCGCGGTCCGTTCCGCCGTGCCGTACTCGGCCTACCTGTTCTACAAGTGGGACGGGCACCCCGGCGCCGAGCCGGACGAGTGGGGCGAGGCTGTCGACCCCGCCGGCATCGTGGCCCAGGCCGCCAAGATGATCGAGCGGTACGGCTTCGGGTCGATCAAGCTCAAGGGCGGTGTCTTCCCTCCGGAGCAGGAGATCGAGGCGATCCGCGCTCTGCGCGAGGCGTTCCCGGACCGCCCGCTGCGGCTGGATCCGAATGCGGCCTGGTCGACGGCGACGTCGCTGAAGGTCGCGGCGGAGCTCGACGGCGTCCTGGAGTACCTGGAGGATCCGACGCCGGAGATCTCCGGGATGGCGGAGGTGGCCGCGAAGGCACCGATGCCGTTGGCCACCAACATGTGCGTGGTCGCGTTCGAGCACCTCAAGCCGTCCGTGGAACAGGACGCCGTGCAGGTGCTGCTGTCCGACCACCACTACTGGGGCGGACTGCAGCGGTCGCGTCAGCTGGGGATGATCTGCCAGACGTTCGGCATCGGCCTGTCGATGCACTCGAACTCGCACCTCGGCATCTCGCTGGCCGCGATGACGCACCTGGCCGCGGCGACGCCGAACCTGAACTACGCCTGCGACACGCACTACCCCTGGAACGCTCAGGACGAGGTCGTGGAACCGGGTGTGCTGTTCTTTGTGGATGGAGCGTTGCAGGTTCCCGTGACGCCGGGACTCGGTGTGTCGCTGGATCGTGACGCGTTGGCACGCATGGCCGAGAACTACGTTCGTTGCGGCATCACGGCTCGCGACGACACGGGCTACATGCAGAAGTTCGACCCGAGTTACGAAAGGAAGCGCCCCCGGTGGTGAAGTCGGTTGTCCACGCCTATCCGTGGGACCTGATCGGAGACCCTGACGCCGTCGCGCGGTATCAGGACCTCGGGGTCGACGCGATCGCCCTCGCGGCGTCGTATCACACCGTGCGGGCCGCGACGCCGCTTCATCCGTCGCATCGGATGGTCGATGCGCGGCACGCGGCGTTCTACCTGCCGGTGCGTGAGTCGAACTACGGGCGCCTGGTGCCCGCCGAACCGTCCTGGGTGGACGGTTCGGACTCGTTCGGTGCCGCGGCGGCTCTGGTCCGTGCCGCCGGTCTGCCGGTGTACGCGTGGACCGTGCTGACGCACAACTCGCGCCTCGGTGACCTCCACCCCGATGTGACCGTGGTGAACGCGTTCGGGGATCGCTACCCGTACGCGTTGTGCACCGCGCAGCCCGACGTCGTCGAGTACACGTCGGTGCTGGTGTCCGAGGTGCTGGAGCTCGGCGCGCCGGACGGGATCATCCTGGAGGCCTGCGGGCCGCTGGGGTTCTTCCACGGCGGGCACCACGAGAAGACCGACGGCACGGACTGGAACGCGGTGCAGCAGAAGCTGTTGTCGCTGTGCTTCTGCTCTGCCTGCACCGCCCTGTACGCCGACCCGGATGCCCTGCGTGAAGCGGTCCGGGCCGGGGTCGATCGCGGGGCGTCCAGCGTCGAGGAGGCGCTGGGCGCGCTCGCGGAAGACGTTCAAGCGGTGCGCACCGGCGTGGTGCGGTCGTTGCGGCAGAGGCTGGTGTCGGAGATTCGCGCTGCCGCGCCCTCGATCCGGGTCGGCATGCACGTGACGGCGGACCCTTGGGGCACCGGGCCGTTCGCGACCGTGGCCGGTGGTGTCGACGCCGACGTCGATGTACTGACGACGATGTGCTGGCCCGGCCCGGAGATCGCTGTTCCCGGCATCGAGGCCCTTCGTGCTGCCGCCCCGGACACGCGGATCGCCGCGTACGTGCTGGGGTTGCCGCCGAAACCGGCCGACGGTGCGGCGTTGTCGAAGGAGTGGCTCGCGTACCTGGACGCCGGCGTGGAGGAGTTCCACCTCTACCACGGTGGTCTCGCGTCCGCGGCACGGTTGGAAGCTTTGCGAGAGGCTGTAACCGCCGTCAGCCGCTAACTGTGAAGAGAAGTCCCTGAGAGAAGTTGCTGCAACCCGTTGTGAGCGCGGTTCCGTCCTCTTCACATGAGGCACATAGGAACCGTAGTTGGCACTGGCGTCCTGCTGCTGGTCATCTCGGCCTGTGGCAGCGCGCAGAACGCGGGCGCCGGAGCAGGTGGCGGTCAGGAGTTGCCGACCGCCACCTCGACCTCCGAGGTGCCCCCGAACGTCGCCCCCGGAGAAGTGCCGCCGGACGGCAAACCCGTGACGAAGCTCGACGCCAACGCGCTGCCGCCGGATCAGCCGCGCACCGCGTGGACGCAGGGTGACGGGAAGACCGTCGGAGTCGTGGCCCAAGAGGGCGGATGTGGCAAGGCGAGCGCGTCCGTGCTGGAGCAGAACGCTTCCACCGTGAAGATCGAACTGCTCGAGACGCTGCCGCTGACCAAGGAGATGTGCACTATGGACATCCGCTTCCCTCCGTTGACGGTGCAGCTGTCCGAGCCCCTTGGTGAGCGCACGGTCGTGCTGACGTCGCGGCAGGAACAGAAGTAGACCTTCCTCCCCACGGTGCCCGGTCGGCATCTGCCCCGCCGGCCGGGCATCTCTACTTCCGGAGCTACTTCCGGTGGCTCGTCCGAGAACATTCGACCGGACAGGTCGCAGGACATTTAACAGGGACTTCTTGTCCCGGTTTGCGAGGATGGTGCGCATGAGAAACGCCGTCGCTGCCGTTGCTCTCGCCGTCGTGCTCGCCGGCTGTTCGTCCGGCACGCAATCGAGCGCGCCAGGCTCCGGATCGTCGGGTACCACGCCTGCGGGCACCACCGCGCCCGGCTCGAGCGGCACCCCCGGCTCGTCCGGCGCGAACCCCACCGCGCCCGTCCAGCCTCCGGTCTCGATCTCGGAGGACAAGCCGGTCGTCCCGCCCAACGTCACGCCCGTGGCGAAGGACAAGGTCGACACGACATCGTTGTCAGACACCTACCGCGACGAGGCCTACGTCTTCGGCGACGGCCGTGACCTCGAGGTCTTCGGCGTTGGCGGCGGATGCAAGGAGGCCCGCGCCGAGGTCACCGGCCAGTCCGCCGACGTCGTCCAGGTCACGCTGGTCACGATCACCAAGCAGCCCGCGGGCACCATGTGCACCCAGGAGATCCGTCAGGTGCCACTGACGGTCCGCCTGGACGCCCCCCTCGGCAACCGCCGCCTGGTCCTCGAGGCCCGCGAGGAAATGGGCTGATAGATCGCATATCGCCGATTCGCTCGGCGTCTTGAAGGTCGCGGTGGCCGGACACTCCGGCGGCGCACCACACGCCCTCGCGTGCGCCGCCCTGTTGCCCGGCCTCGCGCAACCGCTGGCTCGCCTCCCGGATCCCCGGCGCGGAGGTATGGCTGACTCTGGACGATGGATGCCACGAAGCCGCCCAGGCCCCGCCGATGGCGGGCGAGACCTGGACGGCTTGGTGAAGGGGTCTAACGGCGGAAACTGACCTGCAGGGTCGGCGTCGACGTCTCCGCGAAGAAGTCGTTGCCCTTGTCATCGACCACGACGAAGGCCGGGAAGTCCTCGACCTCGATCTTCCACACCGCCTCCATACCCAGTTCGGGGTACTCGAGCACCTCGACCTTGCGGATGCAGTCCTGCGCCAGCCGCGCCGCCGGGCCACCGATCGAGCCCAGGTAGAAGCCGCCGTGCGACGAGCAGGCGTTGGTCACCTGCTTGGAGCGGTTGCCCTTGGCGAGCATCACCAGCGAGCCGCCCGCGGCCTGGAACTGCTCCACGTAGGAGTCCATGCGGCCGGCGGTGGTCGGCCCGAACGAACCGGAGGCGTAGCCCTCGGGTGTCTTGGCCGGGCCGGCGTAGTAGACCGGGTGGTCCTTGAGGTACTGCGGCATCTCCTCGCCGGCGTCGAGGCGTTCCTTGATCTTGGCGTGCGCGATGTCGCGTGCCACGACCAGCGGGCCGGTCAGGGAGACCCGGGTCTTCACCGGGAGCTTGGTGAGGATGTCGCGGATCTCCGGCATGGGGCGGGTGAGGTCGATCTGGACGACCTCGTCGGACAGGTCCTCGCCCTCGATCTCGGGCAGGAACCGTGCCGGGTCGCGCTCCATCTGCTCCAGGAACACGCCCTCGGCCGTGATGCGCGCCTTGGTCTGGCGGTCTGCCGAGCACGAGACCGCGATGCCGACCGGGAGGGACGCGCCGTGGCGGGGGAGACGGATGACGCGCACGTCGTGGCAGAAGTACTTGCCGCCGAACTGGGCGCCGATGCCGAAGTTGCGGGTGAGTTCGAGGACCTGCTGCTCGAGGTCCGTGTCGCGGAACGCGTGGCCCGCCGGTGAACCCTCGGTCGGCAGGGTGTCGAGGTAGCGGGCTGAGGCGAGCTTCGCGACCTTGAGGTTCTGCTCGGCGGACAGGCCGCCGACGACGACCGCGAGGTGATACGGCGGGCACGCCGCCGTGCCGAGCGAACGCAGCTTCTCGTCCAGGAACGACGCGAGGCGCTTCGGGTTCAGCACCGCCTTCGTCTCCTGGTAGAGGAACGTCTTGTTCGCGCTGCCGCCGCCCTTGGCCATGAACAGGAACTCGTACACGGGCTCCTGGCCGGGCTTGTGGAAAAGCTCGATCTGCGCGGGCAGGTTCGTGCCGGTGTTCTTCTCGTCCCAGAACGTCACCGGGGCCATCTGCGAGTAGCGCAGATTGAGCTCCTGGTAAGCCTCGTAGACGCCGCGGGCCAGGGCCTGTTCGTCGTCGCCGCCGGTCAGGACGGTCTCCGAACGCTTGCCCATGATGATCGCCGTGCCGGTGTCCTGGCACATCGGCAGCACACCGCCGGACGAGATGGCGGCGTTGCGCAGCAGGTCCATGGCGACGAAGCGGTCGTTGCCGGAGGCCTCCGGGTCGTCGATGATCTTGCGCAGCTGGGCGAGGTGCGACGGGCGCAGCAGGTGCTGGATGTCCCGGATCGCCTCCTTCGCGAGCAGCGTCAGCGTCTCGGGAGCGATCTCCAGGAACTTGCGGTCACCGGCCTCGATGAGCTTGACCCCGTCGGACGTGACGAGGCGGTACTCGGTCTCGGTGTCCTTCGCGAGCGGGAGGACGTCGGTGTACTCGAATGTGGTGGGCACGGGGTACACAACTCCAACGGTGTGCAGTTCGGATCAGAAAACCGTACCGCCATCAAAGGGACGTACTGGTCCCCGTCCACCGTGTTCTTCACTACCCGTGTTCCTGGCAAGGGCCGTAGACGCGGAAGGCCGGGGCGGCCCCCGGCCGTCCCGACCTTCCTTCGCGTGCGAAACCCGACTCACGACGGGCGTCGCGTGGCTCTGGTAACGCCCGACCGTGCCGTGAGTTGAGTCACAAGTCAATACTGCCGGACAGGTGAAACCCGACCGTGACGACTCCGGCCTACGAGGCGTAGGCCCGCAGCTTCGCGGCGCGTTCGCCCTGGCGGAGCTTCGACATGACCTCGCGCTCGATCTGACGGACCCGCTCGCGCGACAACCCGAAGCGCTTGCCGATCTGGTCGAGCGTGCGCGGCTGGCCGTCCTCCAGGCCGTAGCGCAGCCGGATCACGGCCTGCTCGCGCGGCTCCAGCGTCGCGAGAACGCGGCGCAGGTCGTCCTGCAGCAGCCCGGAGATGACGGCGCTCTCGGCGTCGGTCGCGTCCGAGTCCTCGATGAAGTCACCGAGGGGAGCGTCCTCCTCCGTGCCGACCGGCATGTCGAGCGATACCGGGTCACGAGCGTGGTCGAGCAGGTCAGCGACCTTGTCGGCCTTGAGGCCCGCTTCCTTCGCGAGTTCCTCGTTCGTCGCCTCGCGGCCGAGCGTCTGGTGCAGGTCGCGCTTGATCCGCGCGAGCTTGTTCACCTGCTCGACGAGGTGGACGGGGAGGCGGATGGTGCGGCCCTGGTCGGCCATGCCGCGGGTGATCGCCTGGCGGATCCACCACGTCGCGTAGGTCGAGAACTTGAAGCCCTTGGTGTAGTCGAACTTCTCGACCGCGCGGATCAGGCCCAGGTTACCTTCCTGGATCAGGTCCAGCAGCGGCATGCCGCGGCCGGTGTAGCGCTTGGCCAGCGACACGACGAGGCGCAGGTTGGCCTTGAGCAGGTGGTCCTTGGCGCGGCGGCCGTCGCGGACGAGCTGTCCCATCTCGTCGCGACGGGTGGGGGTGAGGCGCTTGGCCGTGTCCAGGACGTGCTGCGCGAACACACCTGCCTCGATGCGCTTGGCGAGCTCCACCTCCTCTTCGGCGGTGAGGAGCGCGGTCTTGCCGATTCCGTTCAGGTAGACTCGAACGAGGTCGGCTGCTGGTCCCTGCGCGTCGAGTTCGTGCTCGACGACGGCGGGCGTGTTCTCTCCGACTTCACGGTCGGAGATCCTCGTGACGGTCATGGATCTCCCTCCCCCTGGTGCGGGCGACGCTGCTGTCGGTCAGGACAGTCGCGCGTGGCGGTCAAGGCGGCGCGGCGCTGCGCCCTGGTTGCCGGTTGCGGCGGGCCCGCTCGGGATCCCATCGCTAGCTGGCTGATACCTGGGTAACGAAGACGATTCCGAATTCGTTCCCGACTTCCATGACCTGAAGACGTCACCGCAGTCACAGCGGTTGCGCGACTAATCTGAGGATTGCCTGAGAACCGTTTAGTCAGAGGTCGACGATCACCGTGAACGGACCGTCGTTCACGCTCCGTACCTTCATCTCCGCTCTGAATCGTCCTGTTTCGACGCGAGCGCCCTTTTGGCGTAGTTCCTGCACGACGGTGTTCACCAACGGTTCCGCATGCTCGGGCCGGGCGGCCGCCGTCCAGGACGGACGGCGGCCCTTGCGCGTGTCCCCGTAGAGGGTGAACTGGCTGACGACCAGCAGCGGAGCACCGGTCGACTCGCACGACTGCTCGTCGTCGAGGATGCGCAGACCATGCAGCTTCTGCGCCATTTTGCGGGCGTGCTCGGCCGTGTCGTCGTGGTGGACGCCGAGCAGCACCAGCAATCCGGGCTCGCCGATCGCGCCCACGATCTCGCCTTCGACTTCGACACTCGCTTCTGTGACGCGCGCCACAACTGCTTTCACGCGGGAATCAACATTCCGTGCCGGATGAGATCACGAACGATCGGCAAGGCCGCTTCTGCATCGATTTCTCCGTAAGCGAACTCGAGCAGTGCGAGCAGGTCCTCCAGCGGCAGAGCGCCGTTGCATCCGGCGATGAGCTTGGCGGTCGCCTCGTCGACCTCGTGCTGCCAGCCGGGCCCGTCGGTGCGGTGCAGCCGGGCGACGACCTTGCGCCAGCCCTCGTCGCCCGGCTCGGACACCTCTTCGAGCAGCACGGTGTCGGCGACCCGGAACCGCCGGCTCAGCAGATCGGGGTTCGCGCGCAGCCACGCGATGTTGTCGAGCCAGCGCGCCGCCTCCGGGCCCAGCGGGTCGTCATAGGCGTGGCGCAGGTCTTCGCAGATGACCTGGGAGTGCATCTCGTCGGTGCGCCGCAGCGTCACGTAACCGAAGCCGACGCCCTGGACGTCGTTCTGCTCGAACCAGTCCAGCCACGCCGCGGCCTTCTGCCGGCCCTCGGGGCTACGCGGGTCGACGCCCGCGTCCCTGAGCCACGTGCCGACGTACAGGGCGGGCTCGGCGATGTCGCGCTGCACGAACCACGCGTCGATGCCGCCACGCGGGAGCCAGCCGGAGACGCGCTCCTCCCAGTCCTCGCCCTTGCGGTGCACCCACGACGCGAGCAGCTGGCCGACGCCGCCCTCGTTGAGGAAGGCGGGCAGCTGCCGGATGACCAGCGCCGACGCGTCGTCGCCACCGAGACCGGAGTCGCGGTAGACGAAGTCCACCCGCGGCGGGCCTACGACGAACGGCGGGTTGCACACGACCTGGTCGAACCGCCGGTTGCGGACCGGCCCGAACCACTCGCCCTGCAGCGTCTCCACGTTGAGCTCGTTCATGCGGAACGTGCCCTTCGCGAGCCTCAGCGCGCGCTCGGACAGGTCGGTCGCGGTGATCTTTTGAGCGTGCGTGGCGGCGTGCAACGCCTGGACGCCGCAGCCGGTACCGAGATCGAGCAACGTGCCGACGGGCGTGCGCTTGGTCGCGCGGGCCAGGCTGATGGACGCGTGGCCGACGCCGAGCACGTGGTCCTCGGGGACGGCGCTGCCGCGCAGGTCGGAGTCGAGGTCGGCGACCACCCACCAGTTGTCCTCGTACGGCCTGACGTCGAGCCCGGCCTTCAGGCTGTTCGCACTGGGAACGGGGGACAGGATCTCGTTCTTGACGGCGTCGTCGATGTCGACACCGTCCAGCGCCTTGCGGACGTCCTGCTCGGGCTCGTGGTCGCCGAGCAGGAACATCCGGATCAGCGTGCCGAGCGACCCGGCGTCCTTGCTCGCGCGGCGGGCCGGCTCTGGCTCGCCGCGGCCGAGCGCGGCGTGGGCCTGCAGGCCGAGCGCCTCGACGACGCCGTCCGCCGTGTAGCCGGTGTTCAGGAAGGCCTCGCGCAAACGGGCGCACAGTTCAACGGAAAGATCGGGGTGCACGGGTGGAGATGCTTTCACGCCCCGTGATTCAGCGCGTGATCTGGAGGGCGATGGCCATCGCGAGACGCTGGTCGGGATCGTCGAGGGGGAGTGGGGTCACCTCGGACATCTTCTGCATGCGATACCGCAACGTGTTCGGGTGCACGTTGAGCTCCCTGGCCGCCGCCCGCACGTCCCCCTGAGCCGTCAGCCACGCCCTCAACGTCGTCGCGTACTGCGTCCCGTACTCGGCGTCGTGTCGCAATATATTGGATATCGGTCCACGGGTCGGCAGTCGTCCGGCCTCGGCGACGGCGGCGAGCCGGTGCAGCAGGACCTGCGCCCACGCGTCGTCGTATACAACCGGTACACCGGTGGAAAGCGCGAGGCATTCATCCGCCTCCTGCCGTGACGTGGGCAGCTGCGTCGCCTCGGCCGGCCCCCCGATGCCTGCCAGCACCGTCGCCTCGGCGGGCAGTTCGCGCACCAGCGAGCGCACCCACGCGACAGCGTCGTCGGCGGCCGGGATGATGGTGTAGAGGACGTTGCCGAACAACGCGCTGCGCCCTGGCCGCGACCAGCCGAAGCCGGCCGTGGCCCGCTGAAACGCGAGCACCGCCGCGCCGTGCTCACCCTCACCCGCGTGGGCCTGCACCGCGATCACCCGCAGATCGGCGGACGGCAGCCCGAGGCGCGCGACGTCGGCGGACTCGGGCTGGTCGAGCAGCCTGATCACCAGATCGGCCTCGGCCTGCCGTTCGAGGTCCGTCGACGCTCGCGACCGCAACAGGTGCAACGCCGCCGTGCGCGCGCCGTCGACCAACGCGGCACTCCGAGCAGCGTCCACCGGCCCCGTCACCTCGACCCACACGGACCCCAGCAGCTCACGACCCGCCCGCACCGCGGCGACGAGCCGGTTGCCCAGCTGGGGGGTCAGCTTGGGCACGAAGATCGGCTCGTCCGACGACGCGAGGTGCGTGAACACGCCGAACTCGTCCAGCGCCCGCCGGGCCTCCTCCGGCACCCGCCGCCCGAGGATGGTCTGCACGCGCACGGGGTCGACATCCTCCTGCCGGTAGGAGTACGCGAGCACGCGGGACTGCTGGTCCTCGATCGTCACCGGCCCGCCCACCACTCCCGCGATCACGTCGGCCAGCCCGAACAGGTCCCCGGTCCGCGTACCGCCGTTGACCAGCGTCTGCGTGACGTTCGCGAGCTGACTCCACGGCACAGACGGATCCACGAGCAACACGGCGGCACCGGACTTCCTGGCCGCGGCGACCACCCGCTCGTCGAGCGGCGGCTTGCCGTGCAGAACCACCGCGGACGCCACCGTGGAAGACACGAGCCGCACCGCCGCCGCGACCGACGGCGTACCCAGCCCGAGAAGCACGTCACCCGCGGCCGCCGGCGTGTTTTCCGCCGGATCATGGAGGGCAACCCCACGGAGTTCGGCGTCACGTCCCCTCGGCGCGCAGGCCAGATGCGTGCCGAGGCTGCCGAGCACGTCCACGAGGCGATCAAGGGCGACCACCCGCGGATGTTAACCGCCAACCGGGCGTCCCTGGCGTCACTCGGACGTGGGACTATGGACGCGCAGCCGATGGAAGTTGGACGAGGTGGTGTCGTGAGCAGTCCCGACCGGACCGACACCCCGGTGTTGATCACCGAGGCGGCTCCCTCCTACGAAGAGCAGCACGCCGCCCGGCGCCGGAAGTACGCGATCATGATGAGCCTGCGCTTCCCGTGCCTCATCCTCGCGGCGCTGTTCGCCCACATCTGGTGGCTGGCCCTGTTCTTCATCGTGCTGTCCGTGCCGCTGCCGTGGATGGCCGTGCTGATCGCGAACGACCGGCCGCCGCGCAAGGCCGAGAAGGCCAACCGCTACGAGGTCGAGCGCCGCGCCATCGCCCCGAAGAACACCACCGTCATCGACGGCTGACCCACCCGCCGAACCCGCACGAATCGGACAGCGGCCCGACGCCGTTCGCGTCATTGCAATGAGTCTTTTGACTTCGTCCGCAAACGTTTTTTGCATCCGGTGGGGCGGAGCAGCACTGCCGAACCTGGTGCGGGCGAGTGGCGAGCTGGTCTTGAGCCTTTGACCAGGACGGCGAGGGGTGCGGGGCGACTGGGGGCAACCGATATATCAGTTCGAACTGATATATCGGTTGAGCCAAAGACCTAACGGGGCGGTTGGGCGCCCACGACACTGACCGCCCGAGAGCCCGCGCGGATGCCGCCAAGAAGAGCGTCGCGCTTCGACGCACCGGACAGCCAAGCCGCGAGGAAGCCCGCGTCGAACGCGTCACCGGCGCCCGTCGAGTCGATGCACTCGGTGACTTCAGCGGGAACTGAGATCAGCTCGTCGGCATCGACCCACGTGGCCCCTTCGGGGCCCGAGGTCACCACTACGGCACCGACGTGGGAGAGCAGCGACTTCGCCGACGACGGTTCCGAGGAGCCGGTGAGGGCGAGGAGTTCGTCGGCGTTGGGGAGCAGGAAGTCGACGCCGCGCACGTCCGCCAGGAACGCCTCGGGCGAGTGGATCAGGACGGCCGCCTGGGGGTCCACGGACGTCGTCCAGCCGGCGGCGCGGGCGGCCTCGAGCACGGCCAGGCCGGCGGGACGTGAGGTGGCGTCGAGCAGCACGTAGCCGGAGAGGTGCAGGTGGCCGTGGGGCTCGGCGAGCAGGCCCGGGGCGAGGTCGGCGGGGGAGAAGCGGGCGTTCGCGCCGCGGTCGGGGAGCATCGAGCGCTGGCCGTCCTCGTCGACCAGGACGACCACGCAGCAGGTGGCCAGGTCCTGGTCGACCGCGAAGGCGCACTGGACGCCTGCCGTGGTCAGTTCGGAGTGGACCTGGCGGCCTGCCGAGTCGGCGCCCACGCGGGCCACCAGGACCGGCGAGGCGCCGCAGGCCGCGAGCCAGACCGCCGTGTTGGCGCCGGCGCCGCCCGGCTCGATGGTCACCTTGGCGCGGACGTCGCCGCCGTGGGCGATGGGGCCGGCGTGGCGGGCCACCACGTCGAGGCCCGCGTCACCGACCACGACCACCGGCCTCACTGGAACAGCTCGACGGCGACGGCGGCGGCCACGGAGACGTTGCTGACGACGAGTTCCTCGTTGGCGTCGAGGCTGACGCCGGCGCTCGCGGTGTGGAAGTGCTCCAGCAGGACGGGGGTGACGTCCTTGCCGCGCACGTCCTGGTCGACGAGCTTCTGCAGGCCCTCGGCGAGCAGGCGGTCGTGCAGCGCGGAGTCCATCTCGAAGGCGGCGGGGATCGGGTTGGCCAGGACCATGCCGCGACCACCGGCCGCGAACACGGCCGCGGCCTCGGCGGCGGTGTCGACCCGCCACGACAGGTCGAACTCCGACTCGCGGCGGTAGAAGGCAGGGAAGCGCGAGGTCCGGTAGCCGACAACCGGCACCGAGCGGGTCTCGAAGACCTCCAGGGTCGCGCCCATGTCCAGGATCGACTTCACGCCCGAGCAGACGATGAGCACCGGCGTCGTCGCCACCACGTCGAGGTCGGCGGACACGTCCCACGTCTCGCGCGCGCCGCGGTGCACGCCGCCGAGACCGCCGGTCCCGAAGACGCGGATGCCCGCCTGGTGGGCCAGGGCCGTCGTGGAGGCCACGGTCGTCGCACCGCTGCGGCCCAGGGCGTAGGCGGGGCCGAGGTCGCGCAGCGAGAGTTTCACGAGGTCGCCCGCGTTGCAGACGCGGTCGAGCTCGGACGAGGAGAGACCGATGCGCGGTACGCCGTCGAGCACGGCGATCGTCGCGGGGACCGCGCCGGCCTCCCGCACCACCTTCTCCAGGCGTGCGGCGACCGTCAGATTGCGTGGCGCGGGCAGGCCGTGGGACAGGATGGTGCTCTCGAGAGCGACGACGGGCCGGTTCTCGGCCAGTGCGGTGGCAACTTCATCGGCGATGTGCAGCGTGGTCACGAGGGGACATCATCCCAGGTACCCTGGGCGGGTGAGCACCCAGACTCTTCCCGAGGTCGACGTACGGCCGGATGAGACCGACCAGTCTTCGGACGACACGCCGAAGATGTTCCACTACGTGCGCAAGGCGAAGATCGCCGAGAGCGCCGTGATGGGCACGCACGTGGTCGCGCTGTGTGGCGAGGTCTTCCCGGTCACGCGGTCGCCGAAGCCCGGTTCCCCGGTGTGCCCGGACTGCAAGAATATCTACGAGAACCTTCCTCCCGGCAGCGACGGCGACTAGTCACACCCAGGCCCTTCCGGCGTCCGCCGCCTCGAGCTGAGTCGAGGCGGCGGATGTTGCTGTCTCGAGAATTTCCGAGCGGGAACTACGAGGTGACGGCTGACTAGCCTCGCTGCTTCTCTTCCTCCGCGTGCGCCCGCTGCTCCTGGATCTCGAGCGGCATCGTCAGCTGCGTGTCCGCGGGGGAGGGCGCCGAGTAACCCGTGTTGTTCTCCTGCTTGGGCGCGGCGGCCTCGGAACGGATGCGGGACGCCGCGCGCTCCATCTCGAGCCTGCGCCAGCGGCGGCGCTGGCGGCGGGTCATGCGGGCCGGCCACATGTCCTGGACGGCGCTGTTGAAGTACGCGCCGATCGTGATCGCCAGGCCGATGAAGAACACGAACAGCAGGAACGCGATCGGCGTCGCCAGCGCACCGTAGGTGTAGCCGGTGGTGGTGATCCACTTGATGTACAGGCGCAGGCCGATGGACGACAGGATGAAGAACGCCATCGCGAGGATCGCGCCGGGCAGCACGCGGTGGTACGGCAGCCTTCGTGGCAGCGCGACCTTGTAGAGCAGCGACAGCGAGAGCACCAGCAGCAGCGCCACGCCGGGGTAGTAGAACCGGCCGACCCACGTCGTGATGTACGGCTGCCAGGACGCCGGGAAGAACTGCGGCAGGACGTCCGGGCCCAGCGCCAGCACCGGCAGACCGATCACCAGCGCCACCAGTGACACCAGGTAGAGCAGCAAAGCGAAGAACCGTTGCCACACCTCGTTGCGCACGCCGTACTGGCCGTGGGCGACCGTGATCGCGTCGACGAACGACGACATGGCCGACGACCCCGCCCACAGCGAGATCAGGAAACCGATGGAGACGATCTCGCCCTTGCCGCTCGACAGGATCTCCGCGACGGTCGGCTGGATCACGTCGTTGACGATGTCCGCGCTGAAGATCGTCCGGGTGAACCCGATGATCTTCCCCTGGACGGCCAGGACGACCTCGGGGCCGAACCAGGTGCCGATCCAGCCCATCGAACCCAGCACGCCGAGCAGCAGCGGTGGGAACGACAGCGTCTGCCAGAACGCGGCTTCGGCCGCTTCTGAGAAGATGTTGCCCTGCCACGCCTTCGACAGCGTGCGCGCGAGTAGACGCAGCGGCCCTTTGCGGCCGGACCTGCGTGCGTCGTTGTCGGAAGGCGAACCCATCGCAGTGACAAGCATGGTGCATACCGCCACGTTTCGCGGCATCGACGCCCGGAACAGGTAGGGTCGTAATGCCCTCGGCCACGGTCTGCCTGAGGGTATTGCCATGTTTGACCTGCATAAATGAGGAGAAACACGTCTGTGACAGCGACAGCAGCAATGCGACCGCTGCGGGCATGGCAGCGGCGCGCGCTGACCAAGTACCTCGCCGTCAAACCCAAGGACTTCCTCGCCGTCGCGACGCCGGGTGCGGGCAAGACGACCTTCGGGCTCCGCGTTGCCGCCGAGTTGCTGGCCGACAGGACGATCGAGGCCGTCACGATCGTCACGCCCACCGAGCACCTCAAGCACCAGTGGGCGAAGGCGGCTGCCGAGCAGGGCATCCATATCGACTCGAACTTCCGCAACACCAACGCGGTGACCTCCCGCGACTACCACGGTGTGGCCGTCACGTACGCACAGGTCGCCGCCCATCCGACGCTGCACCGGGTGCGCACCGAGAACCGCAAGACGCTTGTGCTGCTCGACGAGGTGCACCACGGCGGTGATGCCAAGTCGTGGGGTGATGCGATCCGTGAGGCGTTCACGCCCGCGGTGCGCCGTCTGTGCCTCACCGGCACGCCGTTCCGCTCCGACGACTCGCCGATCCCGTTCGTGCAGTACGAGGAGAGCAACGGCGGCTTCAAGACGTCCAAGGCGGATCACACGTACGGGTACTCCGACGCGCTGCGCGACGGCGTGGTGCGGCCCGTGCTCTTCCTGGCGTACTCGGGCGAGGCGTCGTGGCGGACCAGTGCGGGCGAGGAGTTCACCGCGCGCCTGGGCGAGCCGCTGACGCAGGAACAGACCGCGCGGGCGTGGCGCACCGCCCTGGACCCGGCCGGCGACTGGGTGGCGTCCGTCCTGCGTGCCGCCGATCAAAGACTCACGCAGAAGCGCGAGAACGGCCTGCCCGACGCGGGCGGCCTGGTGATCGCCACCGACCAGACCGTCGCGAAGGCCTACGCGCAGGTGCTCCAGCGCGTCACGGGCCACATCCCCACGCTCGTCCTCTCGGACGACCCGAAGGCGTCCGGCAAGATCGCCGAGTTCGCCGCGACGAACGAACGCTGGATGATCGCCGTCCGCATGGTGTCCGAGGGCGTCGACGTGCCGAGGCTCGCCGTCGGCGTGTACGCGACGTCGTCGTCGACCCCGCTGTTCTTCGCCCAGGCCATCGGCCGCTTCGTGCGCAACCGGAAGCCCGGCGAGACCGCCTCGGTGTTCCTGCCCTCGGTGCCGGTGCTGCTGGCGCTCGCGTCCGAACTGGAGGCCGAGCGCGACCACGTCCTGGGCAAGCCGCACCGCGAGAAGGACGGCTGGGACGACGAGCTGATGGCCGCGGCCAACGCGGTCAAGGACGAACCGGGCGAGGACGAACGCGCCTTCACGGCACTGGGCACCACCGCCGAGCTCGACCAGGTGATCTTCGACGGCTCGTCGTTCGGCGCCCCGACCCTCGCGGGCTCCGTGGAGGAGCAGGAGTACCTCGGCCTGCCCGGGCTGCTCGAACCGGACCAGGTGCGCACCCTGCTGCTGCAGCGGCAGGAGGAGCAGATGGCGACCGCCGCCAAACGCCCCAAGCCCGAGGTCGCGGTGCGCGAGGCACGGCCCGTGGGCGTGCAGGAACGCCTCACGTCGCTGCGCAAGGAGCTCAACACCCTTGTCGCGATGCACCACCACCGCACGAAGAAGCCGCACGGCAAGATCCACAATCAGCTGCGCGAGTACTGCGGTGGGCCGCCGACCGCGATGGCCACCATCGAGCAGCTCGAAGAACGGATCGCGACCCTGCGGTCCTGGTAGCGATATCCGATATATCAGTTACGCGTGACGGCGACGGCGAGCGTCCTGTAGCGCATGGTGAACCGGCCGCCGATCGCGTCGATCGCACTGCCGATGCCGGACGTGAGCCCGGTGATCTGCTCAGAGCTGAGCAGGGCCATCGGGCTCATGGTGAGCGTGAGGTCGAGGAACTCGGCTGTCGTGAAGGTCTGTTCCCAGTCGGCTGACCACTGCTCGGCGTCGGAGAACTCTCCCGTGCGGGCGATCGCGTCGGCCGTGCGCACACAGCCCTCCTGATACGACTTGAACGCCTCGTCGTAGGAGTGACCGACGCGGTACGGGACCTGCGGCGCCACCTTGTCGTAGGCCGCGACGAAGGCCTCGGAGATCGGCTCCGGCGTCCCGAACACGTGCCAGAGCGCCACGAACACGCCGCCGGGCCGCAACACCCGCGCCGCCTGCGCCAGGCCTGCCTCGGCGTCGACCCAGTGCCACGACTGCCCGGCGACGACGGCGTCGAACTCCCGGCCGGCCGAATCCCAGGTCTCGAACTTCGCCACCTCGACGGTGACCCCCGTGGCGCGGGCGAACTCGGCCATCCGCTCGTCGTGCTCCACCCCGAGTACGTCCAGCCCGGCCGCCTGGAGCTGCCGCGACAGGACACCGGTGCCGCAGCCCACCTCCGCGACCCGTGGTCCCGGACTGGCGGCGACGAGCTTCGCGATCAGGGCGCCGGGATAGGCGGGCCGGGTGCGGTCGTAGCGGGCCGCCTCGGCACCGAACGAGATCGCCAGCCTTTCGGCGGCTTCCTTGTCGACGGTCATGCACCCAACCTAGGGGTGTCCGGGAGGGGACCGGCGAGCGTTCACCGCGGGCGATATCCGATATATCACCGTTGAAACCAGTAGCGCGGTGGTAACGCTCTCACAACTCTCGGTGACCAGATTTCGCCAGGGTTACCGCATCGTTGCGACTTAATCGATTCAGTGTGGTTCCGGTCACGCATATGTCCGGCATACGTTGTGCGCCACAACATTCTCTGTGACACAGCGCAGTGAAAGGGATGGCGGATGCGCAGCAAGACTCTCGCTTCCATCGCCGTTACCGCGGGCCTCGCCCTGGCGGTCTCGGCGTGCGGCGCCAACACGTCCTCCGGCACCGGAGGCAGCACCGACACGAACTCTGGCAGCGGCAATGGCGCGAAGGTCGGCGTGATCCTTCCTGAGACCGCCACCTCCGCTCGCTGGGAGGGCTTCGACAAGCCGCTCCTCGAGGCCGCTCTGAAGGCCGAGGGCCTCGTCCCCGACATTCAGAACGCCCAGGGCGACGTGCAGAAGTTCAGCACCCTGGCCGACGGCATGATCAACGCCGGCGTCAAGGTCCTGATCATCGCCACGCCCAACAGCGAGGTCGGTGCCTCTGTCGCCAAGAAGGCGCAGGCCCAGGGCATCCAGGTCATCGACTACGACCGCCTGAACACCGGCGGCTCCTCGTCCTACTACGTGTCGTTCGACAACGTGAAGGTCGGCGAGCTGCAGGGCCAGGGTCTGGCCGACGCGCTCAAGGACAAGCCGCAGGGCGCCAACGTCATCGAGATCGAGGGCGCGCCGACGGACAACAACGCGACGCTCTTCGCGCAGGGCCAGAAGAAGGTCCTGCAGCCGCTCTACGACTCGGGCAAGCTCAAGCTGGTCCAGTCCCAGCCGATCGACAACTGGGACAACCAGAAGGGTGGCCAGGTCTTCGAGCAGATCCTGACCAGTAACGGCGGCAAGGTGGACGGCGTCGTCGCCGCGAACGACGGCCTCGCCGGCGCTGTGATCACGATCCTGAAGAAGGTCGGCCTGAACGGCAAGGTTCCGGTCACCGGTCAGGACGCCACCCCGGACGGCCTGCAGGCCGTGCTCCGCGGTGACCAGTACATGACGGTCTTCAAGCCGATCAAGGAAGAGGCCGAGGCCGCCGCGAAGCTCGCCGGTCTGCTGGCCAAGGGCGACACCGCCGGTGCCGACAAGCTGGCGTCGGGCACGACCAAGGACGACAAGGGCAACCGCGACGTCAAGTCCGTGCTGCTCACGTCTCAGCTGATCACCAAGGACAAGGTCAAGAGCGTCGTCGACGCGGGCTTCGTCAAGGCCTCTGAGATCTGTGTGGCCGACACCCAGGCCATCTGCACCGAGCTCGGCATCAAGTAGGACCACTCGCGACGAGGGCGGGGTGCGCGACTGTCGCGCCCCGCCTCTCGCCGCGTGGTAACCACGGAGGAAACCCAGTGAGCGAGCCGATTCTCGAGCTGCGCGGCATCAACAAGAGCTTCGGTCCCGTGCACGTCCTGCACGACATCGACCTCGACGTCAACCCCGGCGAGGTCACCGCCCTCGTCGGCGACAACGGCGCGGGCAAGTCGACGCTGGTCAAGTGCATCGCGGGCATTCACCCGACCGACTCGGGCGAGGTCCTGTTCGCCGGCGAGCCGGTGCACATCAAGGGCCCGCGCGACGCCGCGGAACTCGGGATCGAGGTCGTCTACCAGGACCTCGCACTGGCCGACAACCTCGACATCGTCCAGAACATGTTCCTCGGCCGTGAGCGCACCAAGGGTGGTCTGCTCGACGAGACGGACATGGAGCAGGCGGCGCGCAAGACCCTCGCGTCGCTGTCCGTGCGCACGGTCAAGTCGGTGCGTACCCAGGTCTCGTCGCTGTCCGGTGGCCAGCGCCAGACCGTCGCGATCGCCAAGGCCGTGCTGTGGAACAGCAAGGTCGTCCTGCTCGACGAACCCACCGCCGCACTCGGCGTCGCGCAGACGCGCCAGGTGCTCGACCTGGTCCGCAGGCTCGCGGAGCAGGGACTGGGAGTCGTGCTGATCAGCCACAACATGAACGACGTCTTCGAGGTCGCCGACAAGATCGCGTGCCTCTACCTCGGCCGCATGGCCGCCGTCGTGGGGTCCAAGGACGTCACGCACGGCCAGGTCGTCGAGCTGATCACCGCCGGTCGTTCCGGTGACCTGGGCATCGCCCGCCCCGAGGCGGCGACGATCTGATGAGTTCCGAAGAGGCGGGCATGACCGACACCACCGAAACGCACGAGCCCGAGACCCCCCAGCAGGGCGCGATCTCCGACTTCGGCATCGACACCACGTCCCAGTCCACGGGCGAAGCGGTACGCGACTACTGGGCCAGGGTCCGCGGCGGCGAGCTCGGCTCGCTGCCCGCGCTGCTCGGGCTCGTGGTGCTGCTCATCGTGTTCAGCGCGCTGTCCGACACGTTCTTCACCCTCGGCAACCTCGCCAACCTGCTCCAGCAGGGCGCCAGCATCACCATCATCGCGATGGGTCTGGTGTTCGTGCTGCTGCTCGGTGAGATCGACCTGGCCGCCGGTACCGCGTCCGGTGTGACCGCGTCGGTCATGGCCCTGCACCTGATCCACAACGGCAACCTGCTCGGCGGCATGGGCGACACGGTGTTCTACGTGTTCTGCGGCCTGCTGGTGCTCGCGATCGTCCTCGCGGTGCTGATGAAGATCTGGGCCGGCGCGGCGCTCTCCGCCATCGCGCTGGTCATCGCCGCGGTCGGCATTCCCGCCAATCCATGGCTGGAGATGCTGCTCGCGGTCTGCGTCGGCGCGGCCATCGGCTGCGTCACGGGCTTCCTGGTCGCGAAGGTCGGCATCCCGTCGTTCGTCGTGACCCTGGCGCTGTTCCTCGTGTGGGGCGGTGTCGTACTGCAGCTCATCGGCCAAGGCGGCACTCTCGGCCTGCGTGACGACACGATCTTCAACGTCGCCAACGGCAACCTGAACTTCGTGGGCTCGTGGGCGCTGTTCATCATCGCTGTCGGCGGCTACGCGGCCATCGTGCTCACCCGGCACTTCTCGCGGCTGCGCAAGGGACTCGTCGCCCAGCCGACGTCGCTTGTGCTGACCAAGATCGGTGCCCTGGCGCTGCTGGCCGCCGTCATCACCTACGCGCTCTCGCTGAACCGCGCGCCGACCGACCTCATCGTCATCGAGGGCGTGCCGTACGTCGTTCCCATCGTGCTCGTCCTGCTTGTGATCGGCACGTTCGTGCTCGACCGCACCTCCTACGGCCGCCACATCTACGCGGTGGGCGGCAACAAGGAGGCCGCGCGCCGCGCGGGTATCAACGTCGAGCGCATCCGGATGAGCGTGTTCGTGATCGCCTCCTCGGCGGCCGCGATCGGCGCGATCGTGTACTCGTCCAAGGTCGGTTCGGTCGACCCGAACGCCGGTGGCGGCAACACGCTGCTGCTCTCGGTCGGTGCGGCCGTCATCGGTGGCACGTCGCTGTTCGGCGGCAAGGGCCGGCTGCGCGACGCGGTCATCGGTGGCGCGGTGCTCGCGATCATCCAGAACGGCATGGGCCTGCTCAGGCAGCCCGCCGCTGTCGTGTTCATCGTGACCGGTCTGGTCCTGCTGCTCGCCGCGAGCGTCGACGCGTTGTCCCGCCGCCGGGCGGCCACCGCGGCTCGATGACGCGGTGACCGGCCCCACGTCCGGCACCCGTCCCGACGAGATCCGCAGGCACAACCGGACGGCGCTGCTGCGCCGCCTGCACATCGACGGACCGTCCACCAGGGCGTCGCTCGCGGCTGAGCTCGGCCTCAACCGCAGCACGATCAAGGCCCTGGTGGACGGCCTCGCCGAAGCCGGTGTCGTCGCCGAACGCGTGCCCGCTCTGCGCAGCGGAGCGGGCCGCCCGTCCCTGCTCGTCCTGCCCCAGCCGAACGCCGCCGTAGTCATCGCGATCGACGTGCGCGTCGAGCACGTCGCGATGGGGTTCGTCGGCCTCGGCGGGGAAATCCTCGGACGGGACAGTTGGAACCTGCACCGGACGCGTGATCCGGGGGAGGTCATCACGCACATCGTCGAGTCGGCGCGTCTCATGGCCGACGACCTCGACGCCACCGCGGTCGGGGTGGGGGTCTCGGTGCCCGGCGTCGTGCGACGCGCCGACGGGCACGTCCACGAGGCACCCAACCTGCACTGGACCGGTGTCGCGCTCGGCAAACGCCTGGAGGCGGTGCTGAAGCTGCCGGTCCAGGTAGGCAACGACGCGGAGCTCGGTGCTCTGGCCGAGCACGTGCGCGGCGCGGCCCGCGAGTCCTCGGACATGGTCTACATCTCCGCGGACGTCGGCGTCGGCGGAGGCGTGATCCTGTCCGGGCAGCCGTTGCGCGGCTCCGGCGGTTACGTCGGCGAACTCGGGCACATGGTGGTCAACCCGGCCGGACGGCGGTGCTACTGCGGCTGCGACGGCTGCTGGGAGACCGAGGTGGGCGAACCGGCGCTGTGCCGGGCGCTGGGCCTTCCCGACGACGCTCCGCGCGGCGCCGTCGTCGCGGCGTTGCGGGCGTTGGACGACCCGTCGGTGCTCGACGAGTTCGCCGGCTGGCTCGCGCTGGGGCTCGCGAACATCGTCAACATCCTCGGCCCGGAACTGGTCGTGCTCGGCGACCTCTACACCGCACTGCCGGCGTCCGTCGTCGACGCGGTGAGCTCCGCCGTGCAGGTCCGCAGTCTCGTCTCCCGCGCGGTCGGCGGGACCCAGGTCGTCACGTCACCCCTGGGCCGCGACGCGAAGCTCATCGGAGCGGCTGAGCTGGCCTTCGAACCCGTGCTGGACGCCATCTAGAAAGCGAAGGGGGCGGAGACCCAGAAGGGTCCCCGCCCCGAGCGGCTAGGTGGGGTGGAAGTCAGCCCTGCTGAATTTCAGCAGCGAGCTCGCGCAGCTTTTCGCTGTGTGCGCGGGAGTGGTGCCCGCAGAACAGCAGCTCGCCCCCGGACGGGAGAACGGCGCGAACCTGGGCAGCAGCCCCGCAGCGGTCGCAGCGGTCGGCAGCGGTCAACTCGGGGCGGGTGAGTGCTGCAGTCATGATGGATCTCCCTCCGTCCCAGCACCGGAAACGGTGTGTTTCGGTGCCCTCTTACCAAGCTGCGACCACAGCGCCCCTGGCCGGTGCGCGGTGCTCGCTGCCTCCACTCTGACAGACGTTTCGGCGATAGTCAGTGTTCCCGTGTACGTGGCGACTCGCGTCACTATGCGATTTACCCGCCTGCAGCACGCCCACACATGTGTTCGCCACCGGTTCACCGTCTTGACATGCACGCTGAGCGACCGGAAACCCGCTGGTGGAGCAGCGTGTTCGGGCCATTCGGTCGGTTGCGTGCGGCCGGGAGTGTGATAACGGTTGCGCTTGTCCGCCCTCCGCGAACAGGTCACGAACGTCCCACGATTCGGACGCGGAACCGTGATCAAAATTCCGGTCGAATGCCTGCTTCCAGCCTGTCCGATCAGCTCGCGAGGGCTGCGCTGATCGCTCGTGCGGTGTGCCCCACGGCCTCTCTCAGGGCCGTGGCGCTGCGGCCGTTGTCGAGGACCGCGGAGACGGTGCCGATGACGCTGCTGGACGGCGTGCGCACCGGTGCGCTGACGAACTCCATGCCCGCCGGCACCGTCGCCCCTGGCCGCAACCGGGTCACGTCCTCGGCCCGCACGATGCTCGCCGCCGCGACCAGCACCCGGTCGAGCCGCGGTACCGCGAGGATCGTCGACGTCCTGATCGTCGCGGACAGTGCCCGCAACGGTTGCCGCGCCACCCGCAGTACGCCCGGAGCAGGTTCCCAGGCCTGCCCGAACCGGAACATCTGCGCGCCGATGCGGTAGCGGCCGCGCACGTTCTCCACCGCGCCGAGGACCTCCATCTGCTCCAGCAGGCGGTGCACCGTCGTCTTCGGCATTTCGCAGCGTGCAGCTAGTTGCGTGAGCCCCAGCTCACCCTCGTCCATCAGTTCGTCCAGCAGTGAGAAAGCCCCTTCGAGTACCGATCTGCCCATGGTTTCGTGCCCCCTCGTTCCGTTGTTCGGAACTGATGCTGGCGGGGATCCATTGGCGGCACATGAGTACAGGGGTACTCAATTCTCGAAACACGACAGCCCCGCACCGAACCGGTGCGGGGCTGTGTGCGTATGACTGGGTAAGACCTAGTCGAGGTAGTCGCGCAGGACCTGCGAACGCGACGGGTGACGCAGCTTCGACATCGTCTTGGACTCGATCTGGCGGATGCGCTCACGCGTGACGCCGTAGACCTGGCCGATCTCGTCCAGGGTGCGCGGCTGGCCGTCGGTGAGGCCGAAGCGCAGCCGGACGACGCCCGCCTCACGCTCGGACAGCGTCGCGAGCACGGACTGCAGCTGGTCCTGCAGCAGCGTGAACGAGACGGCGTCGACGGCGACGACGGCCTCGGAGTCCTCGATGAAGTCGCCGAGCTGGCTGTCGCCCTCGTCGCCGATCGTCTGGTCCAGCGAGATGGGCTCACGCGCGTACTGCTGGATCTCCAGCACCTTCTCGGGCGTGATGTCCATTTCCTTGGCGAGCTCCTCCGGGGTGGGCTCGCGGCCCAGGTCCTGGAGCAGTTCACGCTGTATGCGACCGAGCTTGTTGATGACCTCGACCATGTGCACCGGGATGCGGATGGTGCGGGCCTGGTCGGCCATCGCGCGGGTGATCGCCTGACGGATCCACCAGGTGGCGTACGTGGAGAACTTGTAGCCCTTGGTGTAGTCGAACTTCTCGACCGCGCGGATCAGACCCAGGTTGCCCTCCTGGATCAGGTCCAGGAACGCCATGCCGCGGCCGGTATAGCGCTTGGCCAGCGACACGACGAGACGGAGGTTCGCCTCGAGCAGGTGGTTCTTGGCACGCTCGCCGTCGCGGACGATCCAGCGCAGGTCACGGCGCAGCTGCGGCGTGAGCTTCTCCGCTTCCTCCTCGGAGCGGCGCACGCGCTCGGCGGCGTAGAGACCCGCCTCGATGCGCTTGGCGAGCTCGACCTCCTCCTCGGCGTTGAGGAGGGCGACCTTGCCGATCTGCTTGAGGTAGGCGCGGACCGAGTCGGCCGAGGCGGTGAGCTCCGCGTCCTTGCGCGCCTGGCGCAGGGCCTCGGACTCCTCCTCGTCCCAGACGAAGTCACCCTTGTTCTCGGGGTCCTCCGCCGCCTCGGGCTCGTCCACGACGGGCTCGTCGACGATCTCGACGTCCTCGACCAGGTCCTCGGCGCCGGGAGCGCCCATGTCCTCGGGGTCGTCGCCGTCCTTCTTGGCGGTGCCCTTCGCGGCAGGATCGGCCTTGCCGGCCGTCTTGCGCGGGGCCTTGGCGGCGGCTGCGGGCTTCTTCGCTGCCGCAGCGGTCGTCTTGCGCTTCGGCTTCTCCTCGGCCTCGCCGGCCGCGGTCGCCTTGGTGGTCTTGGCGGCGCTCGCGGCGGAGCTGGAGCGTCGGGTTGCGGTTTCTGCGGCTGCCACGTACGCCCTTTCGCGACGGTCGTTCAAGGCAAACCAGAGGGCGCGAAACCTCGGTCGCCAGAGTTCAGGGGATCTCCCCGCCGATCTTGCTTGGCGGGTGTGCGTTCCATTGTAACGACGTCCGTGACGCGGTGTTGCGCCCCGAGGTGCTTCGAGGCGCTCTCACCTGCGTTCCCGCAGCTAGATCGAGTCGGACACGTTTCGGTGTCGAACGCTCACTACGGCCTGAGGCCGTGCGCTGCGGCCCATGCGGCGCCCACGATTCCGGCGTCGTTCTTCAGCGCGGCAGCGACCACTTCGGTGCGCACCTCAAGCAACGGCAACCACTTGTGCGCCTTCTTGCTCACACCGCCACCGGCGATGACGAGATCGGGCCAGATGAGGTCCTCGAGCACGTTGATGTACCGCGTGACCCTGGGCGTCCACTCCTCCCAGGACAGGTCCTTCTCCTCCTTCACGGAGGCGGCCGCGCGCGATTCCGCGTCGTGCCCGTCGACCTGGAGGTGGCCGAACTCGGTGTTCGGGACGAGTTTGCCGTCGAGGAACACCGCGCTGCCGATACCCGTGCCGAACGTCAGCAGGACCACGGTGCCGTTCTTGCCCACGCCCGCGCCGAACGACATCTCCGCGATACCCGCCGCGTCCGCGTCGTTCATCACGACGATTTCCTCAGGCTTGCGCTTGAGGCGCGCGGCGAAGAGCTGCTGGGCGTCGCAGTTGATCCAGCCCTTGTCCACGTTCGCGGCGCTGAGGGCGACACCGTGCTTGACCACACACGGCAGCGTGATGCCGACCGGGCCGTCCCACTGGAACTTCTCGACGATCTCCGCGACGACCTCCGCCACCGCCTCCGGTGTCGAAGGCTGGGGCGTGGGAATCCGCATGCGTTCGCCGTCCAGTGCTCCTGCCTCGAGGTCGACCAGGCCGCCCTTGACGCCGGAGCCGCCGATGTCCACACCGAACCCGCGGGTGATGCCCATCCCCGTGGTCCTTCCTACTAGATCCTGCTGGTTTCGATTCAGTACACCTGTGGTGCGCAGACATTAGCCTGACGGTGTCCGATAGTCCCGTGCTAGTGACGTAGGAGGGAACCGGTCGTGTTCGATCCCCGGCCACTCGTCGACACCGCGACGGCCATCGCACGGGAAGCGGGTGCTCTTGTTCAGCGCATGCGTGCTTCCGCCGTCGTCTCGTTCGACACCAAGAGCACTTCGACGGACGTGGTGACCGCGGCGGACCGCGCCTCGGAACAACTCGTCCGGACGCGTCTGTCCGAGTTGCGCCCCGGCGAGCCCGTGCTCGGCGAGGAGGAGGGCGGCCTTGACGGTCGTGCCGTCGTCGAGGGCCTGACGTGGGTCGTCGACCCCATCGACGGCACCGTCAACTACCTCTACGGAATCCCCTGGTACTCGGTGTCGATCGCCGCACAGCTCGACGGCGTGTCCGTCGCGGGCGCGGTGTTCGAGCCCGCCACCGGCCGCATGTGGACAGCCGCACGCGGGTACGGCTCGTTTCTCGACGGTTCGCCGTTGCGCGTTTCCTCGACGACCGACTTGTCTCTCTCGTTGCTGGGGTACGGGTTCGCTTATCTGCCGGAGCGGCGTCAGCGCCAGGCCGACGCCTGGGCCCAGATGGCGGGCCGGGTCCGCGACCTGCGACGGGCCGGAGCGGCGTCGCTGGACCTCTGCTCGGTGGCGGCCGGGCGGCTCGACGCCTACACGGAGCACGGCCTCGGCCGGTGGGACTGGGCGGCCGGTGGACTGATCGCCGCGGAGGCCGGCGCGGTCGTGCGGTTGCCGGGCTCGTCGCCCGAACTGGGGGAGGACGCGACGTTCGCCGCGGCGCCCGGCATCGCCGACGCCATGCACGGCGCACTCGTCGAGTCCGGCTACGGCAAGGTCTGAAACCACAGGTCAGAACGCTAATATATTGGTTGTGCAAAATACGTTTGCGGACGTCCGCAAACGTATTTTGCATAAGGGGCCCGTGAGGGGCTCCGATCAATGTTGAATCGACGTTGATTCAGGGAGGCCCGTCAACGTTGACAGCAGGGTGACGACCTGGCGCACGTCCGGGATGTGGATCAACTCGGCGACCGTCCCGTTGCCGTAGCCGCCGGGCATGATCCGCCGGTCGAGCCTGATGTATCCGGAGGCGTCCGGTTCCTCGGCGAAGGTCAGGTCGTCGATGTCGGCGAGCTTCACCGACCGCGCCCGCCTTCCGGGAACGGACACGACGCGTTGGCCGGTCACGTAGTAGGTCGTACGACGCAGGGTCCGGTAGCGCCAGAGGAACGGCTCGGCCAGGTAGAGAAGGTCAAGCACGACGAACGCGCCCAACACCAAGAGGGCGGTGGACCAGTTGTCGAAGACGTCAGTCCACCCGTGCGTCAGGAAGACCAACCCCGCGACGAGCGCGATCTTGACGGCATCGAACTTGAGGCTGAACCTGATCCACTTCACGTCCAGGCTCAAGAAGACCGAGTGATGTGCCGGCTTGCCCTGCCACAGGACGTGCTCGTCCGGAAGAAGATCTACCCCCATGCGCGCAAGGTAGCGCGCGGCCGAGCGGGAGTCAGCAGGTCACGTCGCGCGCGCCGGCCAGGTTGTCGGCGTTGAGCGTCGGCGGGGTGGCCGCGGCGACCTGGCCGCCCTGCTGCTCCGGCTGCTGCGCCGCCCACTCGCTGAGCTGGTCGAGGACCTTGCGTGCACTGCTGTTCGGCTTGACCTCGTCGAACTTCTTGCCGATCGCGATGTCGACGGTGGCGTCTTGGCGGTCGTCGCGCACGAGTTCCAGGCACGGTTCCAGCAGCGACAGTGTCCTGGCCGCCGACGCGCCGGGCGCGCCGAAGCGGATCTGGCCGCGGCAGGTCATGTCGCCCGCCGGGTAGATCGCGTCGTTGCTGGGTTCGGCCGCCTGCTTCAGGCCCAGTTCGGTGAACATCGTCGCGACGGCCTTCGCGTGGTTGCGCTGCGTCGAGGCGTTGACGACCTTGAAGGTGACCTCGCCGACCGGCACCGGGTTCGTGCGGTCCAGCGCGTCGTGCTCCAGGACGGTGCCCAGCGGCGGGGCCTGCGGCGTCGCGGCCGCGGCCGGATCAGCCGCTGCGCTCACCGATGTCGTGACGTTGCCGGGCACATTGCACTTGATGGCCGCGTCCACGTCGCTCGCGTTGCCGAGCACCTTGACCCACACGAACACGGAACTGACCAACAGCACCGCGAACAGGACGAGCGCGGGCACGGGCCGACGCCTCTTGTAAGGCGTCAAGCTTCCCGATGCGGATCCCACGTCCGAGCCCTCCCCGTGATCCGTCCCCTGAGATCAGCCTAGGCCCAACCCGGCTGATGCGCGCCCTGACGGGCGTGACCCACTGCACCATCGTGATTGCTCACAGTCAGGACGGTACCGGCCCGGCGTCAGGTTGCACGCCGAGCACGCGTGCTCCCGCACAGGGTATCGGTCCTGCGTAGAAAGGTTGTGTCACCCGTCCGGTCGGTAAGGGGTAACCCGATGCTGAGGCACTCGGGCAATGAGCTACCCTCTGCGCGCTCCGCACACATTTCGATCAAGCCGACGGTCACGTCAAGGGGGTTGGCTTGCCCGCCGGGTGTGCGAGACCTACGTCACCTTGACGTGGGGCACAAAAGAGGTCGCTGGAGCGTTAACCAGCGACACGAACAGTCTCCGTAGACCGCAGGGGTGAAGAAGATGGCGACCGACTACGACGCGCCGCGTCGCAGCGAGGCGGACGAACTCGCTGAGGACTCCCTCGAGGAGTTGAAAGCCCGGCGGAACGAGACGCAGTCCGGCGTCGTCGACGTCGACGAGGACGCGAGCGCGGAGAACTTCGAGCTTCCGGGCGCCGACCTGTCCGGCGAGGAGCTCACGTTCAAGGTCCTGCCCAAGCAGGCCGACGAGTTCACGTGCTCGAAGTGCTTCCTGGTGCACCACCGCAGCAGGCTCGCCGAGGACAACGGCGGCACGTACATCTGCCGGGACTGCGCCTGAGTTCAGTCCGCCGAAGAAAGAACTGGGCGCTCACCCTCACGGGTGGCGCCCAGTTGTGTTTTCTCAGGACCGTGTTTCTCAGGACTTGATCGCGGCGGCGAGCTCGTCGGGGCGGCGCGTGCTGATCACCCAGTAGGGCGTCGGGTCCTCCGGGTCGTTCACACGCACCCGCACGAGCGGCTTGACCCAGCCCCGGTGCACGACGAACGCCGCGGGGTCGAGTTCGCGGCCCATGGCCCGGCGGCGGTCCTCGGGGGCGATGATCTCGACGTCGCCGAGCAGCTCCAGCGGGATGTGCGCGTCACCCGCGCGCAGCTCGCCGTCGGCGACCTCCACCTTCGTCGACCCCATCTTCGCGATCAGGGCGGCCGTCAGGGGGAGCAGGATCACGTACGGCAGCCAGGACCTGACACCGGGGAAGCCCATGTGCACCTCGGCGGCCAGCAACGCGGCCGCGAGCAGCGGCAGCGGCCAGATCCACCACGTCACGTACAGGCGTTCGCGGAAGGTCGTAGTGGCGGTCACGGCAGTCTCACTCACGTCGTCAGGGTAATCTCGGCCGCCGTGTCCAGCGTCGAGGTGTTGCTGACCCGGCTTGATCCGGGGGTTCCCGTGCCCGCCTACGCCCGTCATGGCGACGCGGGCGCAGATCTGGTCACCACGTCGGACGTGGTCATTCCACCAGGAGAGCGCGCCGTGGTCGGCACCGGTGTCGCCATCGCGCTGCCCGACGGGTTCGCGGGCTTCGTCCACCCGCGGTCGGGCCTGGCCGCGCGGGTCGGGCTGAGCGTGGTGAACACACCCGGCACGATCGACTCCGGCTACCGCGGTGAGATTCGCGTTTGCCTCGTGAACCATGATCTCCGTGAGCCGATCGTGCTGTCACGTGGAGACCGGATCGCCCAGCTCGTCGTGCAACGCGTCGAGCGCGCGGTGTTCCGCGAGGTGACCGAGTTGCCGGAAACGGAACGCGGTGCGGGAGGCTATGGCTCGACCGGTGGGCACGTGGTGCTCGCCCGGATGAAGGCGGAGGGGTAGGGGCATGTTCGGAAGGCGCCGCAAGCGCGGTCGTCACTCCTCGGGGGCGGTCGAGACCGGTCCGGAGCACGACGAGGTCTTCGACGACGTCGACGGCCCGTGGGACTCGACGGTCGCTCCCCAGGACGACGTGGAGCGGCTCGACCTGGGATCGGTGCAGCTCCCGATGCCGGACGAGGCCCAGCTGCAGGTCGAGATGGATCAGCAGGACGGCTCCGTGCGTGCCGTGCACGTCCTCACGTCCGTCGGCCAGCTGACGGTCAGCGCGTTCGCCGCGCCGAAGTCGGGCGGTCTGTGGCGGGAGGTCGGCGCCGAGCTGATCGACGGCCTCAAGGAGGACGGCGCCCGCATCAACCGCGAGAACGGCGAGTGGGGCGAGGAGATCACCGCGCGCAACCAGGGCGTGCAGATCCTCTTCGTCGGCGTCGACGGCCCGCGCTGGATGCTGCGCGGTGTCGCGGCCGGTCCCGAAGAGCACTTCGAGCAGAACTCGCAGGCGCTGCGCGCGATGTTGCGCGGCACCGTGGTCGTGCGTGGCGAGCAGCCGATGCCGCCCCGCACCCCGCTGCCGGTCGAGCTGCCGGAAGCGATCGCCCGGCACATCCAGCAGCAGGGCTAACGCGCCTGCTGCCACGCCTGCACCGCACGCCCCAACGCGTGCGGGTAGGCGTTCAGCGTCGTTGTGACGAGCACGGCGCGTGGGATGGCTTCGGCCCATGCCCGCGCGACTGCGATCGGGTGTACCGGGTCATCGGTGCACCCGACGATGCCCGTCGGCACGTCCAGCGACTTCAGCTCATCGAGCGTCGGCGCGAGCGACTCGGCGGCTTCTTCGAGGTGCGGCACGAGTTGGTCGCCGTAGCCGTGCCAGGCCCTCGTCAGTTCGTCGTGCAGCCAGCCGGTCGTGCCGGCGAGCGCCGTTGTGAGGCCCTGGGTCCTGACGATCTGCGCACTCGCCTTGGCCGCGAGCGCCGCCGGTGCCTCGTGCGGGGCGCCGGTCCACGCAGGAAGCGCCAGAATCAGGCCCGCGCACCGGTCCGGGTTGGCCACTGCCCACCGCGCGGCGACGTGCGCGCCCAGCGAGACGCCACCCACCACGATCGGGTGGCTTGCCGGGGCATTTTCGAGGGCCGTCAACCGTTCACTGAGTGTGCGGACACATGGTGCGGTGAGAACGGCACCGACCTGCGACAACGGCTCGGTGAACACGGAACGGACGAATACCTCGTCAGAGGCGGTTCCGGGCAGGAGAAGCACAGTCTCGGCAGGCACGCCCGAGATTGTCGTTGCCCGTGCGTACCCTCACTGTCAGACGGTCCACACCACGGGGCCACTTGAGCAATGCAGGAGTCGGGGATGAGCGGCTATTGGCGCCGCTTGGTACGTCGCTTGACCAGCGACGTGACCGAGCTCGACGCGGACGACCTGTCGCGAAAAGCGGAGGCCGTCGGCGCGGTGAAGGCCTGCGACTGCAAGTCCGGTGAGGAGGTCACGGTCCTCGGAAGGCTCCGCAGCGTGGAGCTCTGCCCCCGGGACGCGGCCGCCACACTGGAAGCCGAGCTCTACGACGGCACCGAGGGCGTCACCCTCGTCTGGCTCGGCCGCCGTCGCATCGCGGGAATCGAGCCTGGTCGGACGATCAAGGCCCGAGGCCGCATCGCCGTGCGCGACGGGCGCAAGGTGCTCTACAACCCCTATTACGAGTTGCAGAACGCTTCATGACTTCAGTCAAGACCGAAGAAAAGCAGCCCACCGTCCTCGAGCAGATGGGCGGCGTGAGCGGAATGCTCTACTCGTCGCTGCCCGTGCTCGTCTTCGTGATCGTCAATTTCACGACCAAGAACCTGATGGCCGCGATCGTCAGCTCGCTCGCCGCCGCCGTCGTCATCGGCGTGGTCCTGGCCGTGCGCAAGGGCACCATCCAGCCCGCGATCTCCGCCGTCTTCGGCGTGGGCATCGCGGCGTTCATCGCGTACAAGACAGGCGAGGCCAAGGGTTTCTTCCTCTTCGGCATCTGGCAGAGCGTCGTGTACGGCAGCGCGTTCCTGCTGTCGATCATCGTGCGCTGGCCGCTCGCCGGCGTGATCTGGACGTTCCTCAACGGCAGAGACCGCTCCTGGCGCGACGACAAGGCCTCGGTCCGCGACTACGACATCGCGACCTTCGTGTGGGCCCTGGTGTTCTTCGCCCGCTTCGTGGTCCAGCGCTGGCTCTACGACGAGGACCAGGTCGGCTGGCTCGCCGTCGCCCGCCTCGGTATGGGTTACCCGCTGATGGCCATCGCGCTGCTCGCCACGGTCTGGGCGGTCCGCCGCGCGGACAAGCGCCTCAAGGCGGCCGAGGAGGCCGCCGAGGCCAGAGCCGAGGCGGATGCCGAAGCGGCGACGGAGGCAGTGCTCGCGCGCACAGCCGACGACCTGCTCACCCCGGACATGGACGAACTCAAGCGCGTCGTCGACGCCGAGTCCCGCGACAAGTCCAGAGACTGACCCGCTCCACACTTCGCGGCCGGTGCCTCCTCTCGGGGGCACCGGCCGTGTCGTTTCCGGTCGCGTCGCAGTGATCGAGTAGGACAGCCGTCTGCACCTTCGCGCCAACCCGTTGGACCGTGACGGGGAGGTGGATCCGCTGGACAGTCTCGGCCGCGAAATGCTCGCCCATGACGCCGCTGCAGATGCCGATCTCTGTTCGCCTCGTGGCCCCACCGGATGCAAAAAACGTTTGCGGACGAAGTCAAAAGACTCATTGCAATGGGTGGTCAGGATGGTGGCGACGACTCGGCGAGGGGACGCATTCGAGGCTCTGACCAGCGGCGATGCGGTCGTAAGGGAATCGTCGACCATGCCGAGCGGGCGCGATATATCGGATATCAGTTGGGTCGGGCCGGGCCGAGCACGGTGCGCAGTTCGTCGCGGCCCGTCACACCGAGGATCCCGTAGATCGCGTGCAGGTGGTTGTCGACGGTGCGCTTGGACGTGTGAAGCCGCTCGGCGATCTGCTGGTTGGTGAGTCCGGACGTGGCGAGGTGGGCCACCTCGGCCTGGCGGCGGGTCAGGTGGGTGAGGTCGCCGGCGCGCAGGACCGGGGTGTGGACGCCGTCGAAGTCGCGCATCAGGAGGGCCTGCCGGGCGGAGGCCTGGGAGGCGGCGCGGGCGTTGCCCTGGGTTCGGTGCAGGCGGGTGGCGGCGGCCAGGGCCTCGGCGGCGTAGAGGGTGGCGCCGAGGCGCTGGAAGTCCGTTGCCGCGGCTTCCAGGGCGGTTGGTGCGGCGTGTGCGAGGGCGGTCGCGTGTGAGGCGTAGGCCTTCGTCATCAGGTCGTCCATAACGGCTGTGAGGGCCGTCAAGCGCACGGACGTGTCCACGCCGTAGCGGGCGGCATCGTGCAGTGCCATGGCCTCGCTGCCGTGCATGCCAAGTTCGGCACACTCGTCGGCGGCGGCCATGGCTGCGTCTGCGGCTGCGCGGATGGCACCGGTGCTCGCCAGAACCCAGGAGCGGGTCACCGAGACCGTGGTCCCGATCCGGCGCCAGGCGGGGCGGCGTGCCTTCTCGGCGCGGGCCAGGGTCTGCTGGGCCAGGGTGACTTCGCCGCAGACCGCCGCGGCGCCGGCCAGGTTCGCCAAGGCGATGACGTCGAAGATCAGGGGACTCGCGGGGGACTTCGGGCTGCCTTCTCGGGCGAGGCGCAGGGCTTGGGAGCCGTGGCCTCGCATGCGCGCGCAGAACGACAGCACGCTGTAGAGCGATGTCGCGCCCGTGAACGCCAGATCGTCGAACGATCGGTCGTACATCGTCAGCGCGAGGGCTTCCGCGTCGGCGAGATGGCCGGCGAACGCCAGTGCGAAGCACCGCATGCGCAGTGCGCCGTCGTCCGGTTCGGCGGGATCCTCCAGAGCCTCGTAGGCGGTGATCTCCTGCGCGACCTCGCGATAGCGGCCCGCGTGCAGGAGGCACAACGCTCTGGTGCGTTGCATGTGGACGGAAAGTTGCGGTGCCACGGGCCGATAGGTGCGTTCGAGGACCGTTGCCACGTGATGGTGCTGTGCGTCCAAGATGACCCGGACGACCTGCAGCCACTCGTGCACGTCCGCTGGGAGGCCGGGGACGTCGACGGTGTCGAGCATCGCAGCGGCGGCGTCCGCGTCGCCGAGGCCGAAGTGCAGGTTCATCGAGCGGGTCGCGGCGAGGTGGCTCAGGTCCTCCGCCGACAGCGGACCGGCCATCACGTCGGCGAGTGTCGCTTCGGCCTGCGACGGCTCGTGGCCGTGCATCAGCACTTGGCCGAATACGTGTCCGACCCGGTTCAGGCCGCCTGCCTCGACAGCGGCGCGGCAGAGGCGTTCGGCGAGCGTCACGTCCTGCGCGGCCCAGGCCTGTTCGGCGGCCGCGGCGAGCAGGGTCACCGAGATGGGTGAGCCGCCGTCGAGCCGCCACGTGGCGATGCGCATGAGGTCTTCACGGCGGCGCGCGCCCGTTGCCTCCAGAGCGGTGGCTAGTGCGCGTTGGTGCGCCCGCGCGCGCAACGTCGGGCACGTCGCACGAAGCAGGCTGCCGTACAACGGGTGTCCGAGGCGCACGACCGTGCGACGTCCTGAGGGCACGACACGGATCAACCCGCGCGTCTCCAGGTCGTCCAGCGCCTCCTCGTGCACGAGCGACGCCAGCAGGTCCAGTTCCACCGGTTCGGAACAAGCGAGCAGCTCCAGCGCGTGCCGGTGAGACGGTTCCAGCCGGCCGAGGTTGGACCGCACGAGCTCCGCGAGCCGCCCGCCGAGCTCGATCGCGCCGTGCCACGACCAGATGCCGTCGTCTGAGGGCAACGTCCCCAACGCGCGCCCCGACATGACGAGTTCCCTGAGGTACAAAGGGTTTCCCGCGCTGGCGGACCACAGCAGCGCCGCCGACCGCGCGTCGACCGGCTCGCCCAGCGCTTGTTCGAGCAGCAGGTCGGATTCGGCGCGCGACAGGTCGCCGAGCGGGTAACGGCGCAGCGGCCCCTCCTGCCACAACTCAGTGCTTTCACCCGGCCGTGAAGTCACGAGCACCCGTGCGTGTCCGTGCCGGATCACGTGGCTCAGCAACGCGATGGAGGCGTCATCCAGCAGATGCGCGTCGTCCACCACGATCACCAACGGCTGCTGTTCGGACAGGAGGTGCTCCACGGCGCGACCGAGCGGGTTCGCCGTGCGCATGTCAGCGGGCAGCATCGCGGCCATTGCCCCGAACGGGATGGTCGACGTCGCCACCGTCGCGTAACAGCGCCGCACGGCGAGACCGGAGTGCTCCAGCCGTGCCACTACCTCGTCCGTGAGCCGCGTCTTGCCCACACCGGCGGGTCCGACGAGCGCGGCGCCGTTGCCTGACGTGAGCGTGGACATCACGTCCTCAAGCTCCCGCACCCTGCCCACGAACGGCCACACGACTCGCAGTGTGCCGAGGTACGGCTCACCGCGCACATCGATTTACGCGCCGTGGCCGAACAACTCGCGCAAGCCGCCCCGTCCCGTCACCCCCACTGCCGCGTACGTGGTGTGCAGATGGTTGTCCACGGTCCGTTTGGCGATCGCCAGCCGCTCGGCGATCGCCACGTTCGTCAGTCCGGCCACGGCGAGACGCGCGATTTCCAGCTGACGTGGCGTCAACGCGGCGAGGGTGCTCGTCACCACGAGACCGGGAGTGGTCGCGCCGTCGAACGTCTCCGCGAGCGCCGCCGCCTGCCGTTCCAGCCGGTCCGCTGCACGGGGCCGGTCGTGCAGGCGCGACAGCCTGCTGGCCTCCGCGAGCGCCTCGGCCGCGAACAACGTGGCACCGCATGCCGTGAACGCCGCCGCCACCTCCTCCAGCCCTGCGGGGTCACGCAACGCGCGCGCCTGGGCGTGCGAGGCGTACGCGGCCGTGAGCGGCTCCTTGCGTGACTTCGCGAGCTTCAGCAGACGAGGCGAGGTGTCTGCACCGAACCGTGCGGCGTCGTGCAGCGACCCGATCTCCTCGGAATGCGCGCCGTGTTCCCTTGCCGAAACCGCGTTGTCCAGAGCGGCCTGCATCGCCTCGTTGACGCGGCCAGCGCCAGCAAGCACCCACGACCGTGCGGCCCCTACGGCGAACTGCGCGATACGCCACGCGGGCCGCAAGCCGGCCTCCGCACGTGCCAAGGCTCGAAAAGCGCGATCCGACTGCCCTTGCAACGCTGCACCGGCCGCGAACTCGGCCAGGAGCAGCACGTCCCACATCATCGGCGGCGCGGCCGGGTCCGGCACGCCCTCGGCGGTGATCCGCACGGCCCACGCGGCCTTCCCGCGCAACCGTGCGCTCTGGCTCAGCAGCACCCGCGGCGGCACCTGGGTGACCGACCAGCGATCCTCTTCGATCACCTCGGCCAGAGCCTGTGCGGCCCGCCTCTCCGCATCCACCAGGTCTCCGGACCGCAGCATGCTCTCGTTGCGCACGCTGTTCGCCGCGTTCGTCAACGACGGGAACCGCCCCGCCGTCGCCAGCACGGCCATGTGGTTGTCCTCGATTCGTGCGATGGCTTCGGTGTAGCGGCCCGCGAACTGGTCCGCGAACGCCAGCACCTGCCGTCCCGCCGTCGCCGCCCAGCCGCCTTCGGCGAGCAGCAGTTCACCGCCCAGCCGTGCGATCCGCAACGGCGCGGCCTCCAGCGCGAACGTCAGCGCGAAGAACAGCACGGCGTGTTCCAGTTCGGCGGGCAGCTTCCGCGCTGTCACGCGATCCAGCACGGCCACGGCGGATTCCTCGTCACCGAGGCCGAAGAACAGGTTGAACGCGCGCGTACAGCCGGCCTGCATCAACGTCAGCGTGTCGCCGCCCGCCGCCATGGTCTCGGCGAGCACTTCCTCGGCCTGTGCGCACTGTCGTTGGTACATGAGCACAAGACCCAGCACGAGCCCCACGCGCGATGTCGCCCCACGAGCCACGGCTGCTCGTGCGAGTCGTTCGGCGAGTTCCCAGTCCTGAGCGGACAGTGCCTGCTCGGCGGCCCGCGTCAGCACGTCGGGCGACTCGGCCGTTCCGCTGTCGAGCCGCCACGTCGCGACGCGCAGCGCGTCACCGGGACGGCCGGCGCCCTCCGCCTCCAGCCGATCGGCCAACGCGCGCCTATGTGCACGTGCGCGCAACGTCGGACAGGTGGCTCGCAGGCGCGCGCTGTAGAGCGGATGAGCGACGCGTGCCCGTCCGTCGTCACCTACGCGCACGAACCCCATGTCCACGAGGTCCTGCGGTACGGACATCACCCCGGCTTCGAGCGGTTCGCCATACGCGAGCAGTTCCAGCGCCCGCCGTTGCGGATCCTCGAGCCGTCCCAGCGTCAGGTCGACGAGCTCGGCGAGCCGCCCGGACAGCTCCAGCGGCCCGCTCCAGTTCCACCCGCCCTCGGTCTCGGTGAACGCGCCGCAGTGCCGGCCCGTCGCGACGAGTTCCTTGAGGTACAACGGGTTCCCTCGGCTGTTCGCCCACACCAGATGCCGTGTCGAGGCATCGGCCGGCACACCGAGAGCCGCCGCCAGCAACGCGTCCGCGCGTTCCTGATCCAGCGCGCCGACCGCGACGACGGTCAACCCCTCCATGCCCCAACCGGGCCGTGCGGTACACATGACTCGCATCAGCCAGTGACGCACAAGGTGCTGCAACACCAACAACGACGCGTCGTCGAGCAGGTGCGCGTCGTCGACCGACAACACCCGCCGCTCGCCACGAGAGAGATGCTCGGCGGCCGCGCGCACGGACGACGACGGCAGGATCGAACCCTGTGAGGCGGGCAGGTCGGTGGGCACGAGCGACGCGAGCGCGCCGAGCGGAATCTGGGACGTGGCGACCGTGGCATAACAGCGCACGACCGGATAAGGCACGGCAGCGAGCGCCTCAAATGCCAGCCGTGTCTTTCCCACGCCCGGAGGACCGGAAAGCAGCACCGCGCCGTCCACGGCCAACGCCCGCAACGCGGTCCGCAGCTCTTCCTCGCGCCCGACCAGGGGCAGCTGATCGCTCACAGGAAGTAGGTGCCCGCCTCCGCTGCGCAGATACGCAGCGGAACGCGACCTAGTACCCCAGAGCGCTCTTGATGTCCTGCTCGACGGCAGCAGTGGTGACGAACAACAGCTCGTCGCCGCCCTCGAGCGTGTCGTCCGGCTGCGGCACGATGACCCGCCCGCCGCGCAGGATCGTCACCAGGGCGGCGTCCCGCGGCATCGACAGCTCCGAGACCGCCCGGCCGACGAACGGCGTCGACTCGTCGAGCGTGATCTCCACGAGGTTCGCCTGCCCCTGCCGCAACGTCATGAGACGCACGACGTCGCCGATCGTCACGGACTCCTCGACCATGGCGGCCAGCAGCCGTGGCGTCGACACGGCCACGTCGACACCCCACGACTCGGTGAAGAGCCATTCGTTCGTCGGGTCGTTCACGCGCGCGATGACGCGTCGGACGGCGAACTCCGTCTTGGCCAGCAGTGACACCACGAGGTTGACCTTGTCGTCACCGGTCGCGGCGATCACCACGTCGCACAGCTGCATGCCCGCGTCCTCCAAAGAGGACAATTCGCACGCGTCGGCCTGCACCCACTCGGCCTGCTCGACGGAGTTCGGGTCGAAGTGCGCCCGGTCCCGCTCGATCAGCATCACCTGGTGCCCGTCCGAGACGAGCTCCTGCGCGATGGACCGTCCCACGGCCCCCGCACCAGCGATAGCGACCCGCATCAGCTCTCCTCCGGTGCCTGCAGCGCCGCCGCCGCGACGTCGGTGATCGTGCCGGACAGCGCCGCCACGTAGATGGAGTCGTCGGCCTGCACGACGGTCTTCGCGTCCGGCAGCACTCCGGTGCCGAAGCGCATCACGAACGCCACGCGCGCGCCGATCGCTTCTTCGAGCTCGCGCACCGGCCGCCCGACCCAGGCCTCGTCGACCTCGATCGGCAGCACCGCCACGGTGCCGGACGGGTCGCGCCACGCGGTCGACGCCCCTTCGGGCAGCAACATCCGCAGGAACCTGTCGGTGCTCCACGGCACCGTCGCCACGGTCGGAATGCCCAGGCGCTCGTACACCGCGGCGCGCTTGTGGTCGTAGATGCGCGCGACGACGTGCTCGACACCGAACGTCTCGCGCGCGACCCGTGCCGAGATGATGTTCGAGTTGTCGCCGCTGGAGACCGCCGCGAACGCGCCCGCGCGCTCGACACCGGCCTCGATCAGGACATTGCGGTCGAAACCGTTGCCGATGACCTGCTGTCCGTGGAAGTCGCTGCCCAGCCTGCGGAACGACTGCGGATCCTTGTCGATCACGGCGACCTGGTGGTCGAGTCGCTCCAGGGCCCTGGCCAGGGACGCCCCCACCCGGCCACATCCCATGATCACCACGTGCACGACATGCCTCCTCAGGCGAACTCTCCGCAGAACCTACCGAGCATTAGCCCGTCCCGGTGAGCGGACCCCTTACGCTCTGGCCGTGTCCAAGCTCGCCACCGCTGCCAAACGCCTCCTGGTCGGACGGCCGTTCCGCAGTGATCGCCTCGCGCACACCCTCCTGCCCAAACGCGTGGCTCTCCCAGTGTTCGCCTCCGACGCCATGTCCTCGGTCGCCTATGCGCCCGAGGAGATCTTCCTGGTGCTGTCGGTGGCGGGTCTGAGCGCCTACGCCATGGCGCCGTGGGTTGGGGTCGCGGTCGTCGTGGTGATGCTCACCGTGGTGGCCAGCTACCGGCAGAACGTGCACGCCTACCCCTCGGGCGGTGGCGACTACGAGGTCGCCACCGTCAACCTCGGACGCAGAGCAGGGCTCACCGTGGCGAGCGCCCTGCTCGTGGACTACGTCCTCACGGTGGCGGTGTCGATCTCGGCGGCGGCGGCGAACATCGGTTCGGCGATCCCGTTCGTCGCGACGCACAAAGCGGAGTTCGCGGTCGTCGCCATCGTCCTGCTGACGGCGGTCAACCTGCGCGGCATCCGCGAGTCCGGCAGTGCGTTCGCGATCCCGACCTACGCGTTCATGATCGGCATCTTCGGCCTGATCCTGTGGGGTCTCATCCGCGGTTTCCTGCTCGGCGACGAGATGCGCGCGGAGAGCGCGAACATCGAGATCCATGCCGAACAGGACCACCTGATGGGCCTGGCGTTCGTGTTCCTGGTGATGCGCGCGTTCTCGTCCGGCTGCGCGGCCCTGACGGGTGTCGAGGCGATCAGCAACGGTGTGCCCGCGTTCCGCAAGCCCAAGTCCCGCAACGCCGCCACGACGCTGCTGCTGATGGGCGGCATCGCGGTGGTCATGCTGATGGGCCTGATCACGCTCGCTCAGCTGACGGGCGTGCGGATGGCCGAGTCGCCGGCGCAGCAGATCGTGAACGCGCCGCCCGGTTACGAGCAGAAGACGATGGTGGCGCAGGTCGCCGCGGCCGTGTTCGACACGTTCCCGCCCGGCTTCTACTTCATCACGGGCGTCACCGCGCTGATCCTGGTGCTCGCCGCGAACACCGCGTTCAACGGCTTCCCGGTGCTCGGCTCGATCCTCGCCCAGGACCGCTACCTGCCACGTCAGCTGCACACCCGCGGCGACCGGCTGGCGTTCTCCAACGGCATCCTGTTCCTGGCCGGCTTCGCGGTCGTGCTGGTGATCGCGTTCGACGCCGAGGTCACCCGGCTGATCCAGCTCTACATCGTCGGTGTGTTCGTGTCGTTCACGCTCAGCCAGCTCGGCATGATCAGGCACTGGCAGCGGCTGCTGAAGACCGAGACCGACGAGCAGGCGCGCAGGCGGATGCGGCGCTCGCAGGCGATCAACACGTTCGGCCTGGCGCTGACCGCGACGGTGCTGATCATCGTGCTGATCACGAAGTTCACCCACGGCGCGTGGATCGCCATCGCCGCGATGGCCGCCATCTACGCGTTGATGACGGCGATCCGCAAGCACTACGACACCGTCGCTGAGGAACTGCGCAAGCAGGAGCGCGTGCGCACGATGCCCGCGCGCAACCACGCGATGGTCCTGGTGTCCAAACTGCACATGCCGACGCTGAGGGCACTGTCCTACGCCAAGGCCGTGCGTCCGGACGTGCTGGAGGCCGTCACGGTCAACGTCGACGACGGCGACACCCGCAAGCTCGTCGCGGAGTGGGAGAAGGAGAACTTCAAGATCCCGCTGAAGGTGATCGAATCCCCTTACCGGGAGATCACCAAGCCCGTTCTCGACTACGTCAAGCGCGTCCGGACGGACAACCCGCGCGACGTTGTTACGGTGTTCATCCCCGAGTACGTCGTCGGCCACTGGTGGGAGCAGCTTCTGCACAACCAGAGCGCGTTGCGGCTCAAGGGAAGGCTGCTTTTCCAGCCGGGTGTGATGGTGACGAGTGTGCCGTGGCAGCTCGAATCCTCGGTGAAGGTCAAAGACAAGGACGTCATCGCACCCGGCGCTGTCCGAAGGGGACTTGACGACCGATGAGCTCGACCAAAGAAGACTGGACCGGACGCAAGTTCGAAGTAGAAGTAGGGCCTGTCGCGCACGGCGGGCATTTCGTCGCACGGCATGAGGGCCGCGTTCTGTTCGTGCGTCACGCGCTGCCCGGCGAACGCGTCGTGGTCTCCGTGTACGAGGACAACGGCGGGTCGTTCTGCCGTGCGGACGCCGTGGAGATCCTGGAGGCGTCACCTGACCGGGTCGAGGCGCCGTGCCCGTTCAGCGGCCCGGGGATGTGCGGCGGCTGCGACTTCCAGCACGTGTCGTGGGACGCGCAACGGGAGCTGAAGGCCCAGGTCGTCCAAGAGCAGCTGGCGAGGCTCGCCAAGATCGAGCGCGACGTGGTCGTCGAGGCGCTGCCGGGCGGCCCGCTGGAGTGGCGGACCCGCATCCGGATGGCCGTCGGCCGCGACGGAACACCGGGCTTCCGCAGCCTGCGTTCCCACGATGTGATCCCGGTCGACCACTGTGTGATCTCCCGGCCGGGCATGGTCGAGGCGGTGGCCGACCGAAAGTGGCGGGCACAGGAGCTCACGATCGTCCAGGACGGTGACGGCAACCGTCATGTGGGTGAGGTGCGCGGCCGACACACCGTGCGACGCGCCGGAACCGGTACGGCCGTCGAGACCGCCGCCCAACGAAAGTGGCGAGTTTCGGCGGACGGCTTCTGGCAGGTCCACCCGGCCGCCGCGGACACGTTCGCATCCGTCGTGGGGGAGTGGGCCGCGGCCGCCCCTGGGCAACGCGCGTGGGACCTCTACGGCGGTGCGGGCCTCTTCGCGTCCGTGCTCGGCCGGCAGGTCGGCGAAAGCGGATCCGTGCTGGTCGTGGAGTCTTTCCCCGGTGCCGTGGAGGACGGCCGGCGCAACCTGCGCCGCATGTCCCAGGTCGAGTGGGTGGCGGACAAGGTCGAGCTTGCCGTGACGCGCAAACTGCCCGTGGAAGACCCTCACGTCGTGGTCCTCGACCCCCCTCGCAAGGGTGCGGGCAAGGTCGTTGTGGCTGAAGTCGCACGACGCCGTCCGCAGCGGGTCGTCTACGTCGCCTGCGACCCCGCCGCACTGGCCCGCGACCTGGCCGAATTCACAGTTCAGGGGTACCGGCTCGCTGATCTCCGCGCGTTCGACGCGTTCCCGATGACACATCACGTGGAGTGCATCGCCCTGCTCGTCCCTGAGACGAGCTGAGGCAGCGTCTCAGTCGCGTCTCCGTAGACTGAGCCGAAGTCTTCAGGAGTGAGGTGGGCGTGGTGACCCTGCTGGAGTCCGTGCACGGACCAGCTGATCTGAAACGGATGGACGAGGCACAGCTGTCGCAGCTGTGCGAGGAGATCCGGCGTTTTCTGGTCGACAAGGTGTCCAAGACGGGCGGGCACCTGGGCCCGAACCTGGGTGTCGTCGAACTGACCCTGGCGCTGCATCGGGTCTTCGACTCGCCGCAGGACCCGATCGTGTTCGACACCGGTCACCAGTCGTACGTGCACAAGATCGTCACGGGCCGTCGTGACGGCTTCGACCGGCTGCGCAAGCAGGGCGGGATGTCGGGCTACCCGTCGCGGTCGGAGTCCGAGCACGACGTACAGGAGAGCTCGCACGCGTCGACGGCGTTGTCCTACGCCGACGGACTGGCGAAGGCGAAGCAGATCAACGGCGCCCACGGCCACGTGGTCGCGGTCGTCGGCGACGGCGCGCTGACCGGCGGTATGTGCTGGGAGGCGTTGAACAACATCGCGGCGGACAGGACACGTCCGGTCGTGATCGTGGTCAACGACAACGGCCGCTCGTACTCACCGACGATCGGTGGTCTCGCCGACCACCTGTCGTCGCTGCGGCTGCGGCCCGGCTACGAGCGCGTGCTGGAGAAGGGCAAGAGCGCGCTGCAGCAGACGCCGTTCTTCGGCAAGCCGCTCTACGCCGCCCTGCACGCCGCCAAGCGCGGCATCAAGGACGCGCTGGCGCCGCAGGCGATGTTCGAGGACCTCGGCCTCAAGTACATCGGCCCGGTCGACGGCCACGACATGGCGATTCTGGAGTCCGCACTGCAGCGCGCCAAGTCGTTCGGCGGCCCGGTGATCGTGCACGCGGTCACCCGCAAGGGCATGGGGTTCGCGCCGGCCGAGAACCACGAGGCCGACCAGATGCACGCCACCGGCGTCATCGACCCGATCACCGGCGAGGACGTCAAGCCGTCCAGCCGGACCTGGACGCACGTGTTCTCCGACGCGCTGGTGGACGTGGGCCGCGAGCGTTCCGACGTCGTGGCGATCACCGCCGCGATGCAGGGGCCCACCGGCCTGGACCCGTTCGCCAAGGCGTTCCCGGAGCGGTTCTTCGACGTCGGCATCGCCGAGCAGCACGCGCTGACCTCCGCCGCCGGACTGGCGATCGGTGGCCTGCACCCCGTCGTGGCCGTCTACGCGACGTTCCTCAACCGGGCGTTCGACCAGCTGCTGATGGACGTCGCACTGCACAAGCAGGGCGTCACGGTCGTGCTGGACCGGGCCGGCGTCACCGGCCCGGACGGCGCGTCGCACCACGGCATGTGGGACATGTCGATCCTCGGCGTCATCCCCGGCGTCCACGTGGCGGCGCCGCGTGACGCCGGCACGCTGGTCGAGGAGTTGCGGGAGGCCGTGGCGATCTCGGACGCGCCGTCGGTGATCCGCTACCCGAAGGCCTCCGTAGGCCCGGACCTGCCCGCGTTGGAGCGCGTCGGTTCCGTGGACGTGCTTCGGCGGTCGGGTTCCGACGTGCTGCTGGTGACGGTCGGCGCGTTGGGCGGGCTCGGTCTCGAGGCCGCGCAACGGCTGGAGGATCAGGGCATCGGCGTGACGGTGGCCGACCCGCGGTGGATCTATCCGATGTCGGTGGACCTCGTGGAGATGGCGGCGTCGCACAAGCTCGTGGTGACCGTTGAGGACGGTGGCCGCCACGGTGGCTTCGGTTCCTCTCTCGCGGCCGCCCTGCGCGATGCCGACGTCGAGGTGCCGTTGCGTGACATCGCGTTGCCGCAACAGTTCCACGACCACGGTGAGCGTGGCGAGGTGCTGGCGTTGTGCGGCATCACCGCACAGGACGTCGCACGCCGCGTGACGGAGTGGGCCGCTCGCCTGGAGTGCCTGCCCGTCGAAATTGACGCGCCGGCGGACAAACAGGTCGGCTAACCTCCCCCTCACGCCCGCTTTCTTGCGGCCCGGCAGGTCTCCCTGTTCAGGGTCCCGCGATCGAGGCGGGTGTTGGGTGCCTTAGAAGCATCAGGTTCGATCCCTGAAACCACGACCCCGGTCGCACACGGGGGCAAGGAGCTTTGCGAGTCCCTTGTGGACTCCCGTTCCTCGCTCCGCCGACCGGGGTCGTGGTCTGCCCGGACGTTTGGGGGGAAGTCGTGAAGAAGACGTTGTACCCGTGGGAGCGGGCTGTCCGGTTCGACCACGGAGTGTTCGTCGGTGAACTCGGCCCCGGACGTCACCGGGTGCCGTGGCGCGCCGTCTTGCACCACGTCGACATCCGGCCGCGCACGATGAGCCCGGCCGCTCAGGACGTACCGACCGCGGACGGCGTTCTGGTGCGTGTGACCGTTGTGGTGCGGTGGGCCGTGTCGTCGCCAACGGCATTCGTCGTGGAGTCGGCGTCTCCCGAGGACGAGCTCTACACCGCCGTGCAGCTTGCATTGCGCGGTGCGGTGGTGACGCGCGCGCACTCCGCCGTTGATCCTGAGCGCCAGGCCATTGCGGCCGAGGTACTGGCCGCGGTCGCTGCTCGCGCCGCGGAGTTCGGCATCTCGGTGTCGGACGTGGCCGTGCGCGATGTAGTCATGCCCGGTGAGCTGCGGCGGGCCGCGCTGGCCGAGCTGGTGGCGGCGTCCGAGGGGCGTGCGGCGCTGGAGCGGGCACGAGGCGAGACGGCGGCGCTGCGGTCGTTGCTGAACGCGGCCCGGCTGGCGGAGGAGCACCCGGCGTTGCTGGAGATCCGCGCACTTCAGACCGCCTCGACGGTCGTGGTCGACAGGCCTGCACGCAGGAAGTGAAGGTGTCGTTAAGCGCCTTCTCAGGTCGGTATGGCACCTTTGAAGCGTGCGGATTCTGGTAGTCGAGGACGAGGCGCCACTGGCCGACGCGATCGCTCGCGGCCTGAGGCGCGAAGGTATGGCCGTGGACGTCGCCTACGACGGCGAGACCGGGCACGAGAAGTCGACCGTCACGCGGTACGACGTGGTTGTGCTCGACCGCGACCTGCCGGGGATGTCCGGCGACGAGCTGTGCAAGGAGATCCTCAGCTCCGGCGCGCTCACCAGGGTCATGATGCTGACGGCGAGCGGGTCCATCGAGGATCGCGTGTCCGGGCTGTCGCTGGGAGCGGACGACTACCTCGCGAAGCCGTTCGCGTTCCCCGAACTGGTCGCGCGCGTACGGGCGTTGGCCCGCCGTGCGACTCCGGCGACGCCTCCGCTGCTCGCCGCCCAGGACGTGGAACTGGACCCGGCGCGGCGCACGGTGTCGCGCGGCGGGCAGCCGATCGAGCTGACCCGCAAGGAGTTCGGCGTCCTCGAGGTGCTGCTCTCGGCCAAGGGCTCGGTCGTCAGCAGCGAGGAGCTGCTTGAGCGCGTGTGGGACGAGAACGCCGACCCGTTCACCACGACCGTGCGCGTAACTGTGATGACGTTGCGCAAGAAGCTCGGGGAACCGGGCATCATCGACACCGTCGTGGGCTCCGGCTACCGGGTGCCGAGTGCTTCGAACGGATCTGCTGAGGACTGACCTATGCGAAGGCGCGGACCAGGGCTTCGCCTTCGGATCACGCTCCTCACCACCGCGCTCGTCGCGGTGGTGAGCACTGTCCTGCTGTTCCTCGGGTGGACGCTGGTCGGGCGGGTTTTCGACTCGTCGCCGTCGTTCCCCTCCGACACCCAGGTCACGGTCGACGGCGTCATCGTCACCGTGAAGGTGCTGACCGACGCGTTGACGGCCGCCGCCCGTCAGGACCTGCTGCGAGCCGGGCTGATCGCGTTCGCGTGCATGGTCGTGGCCGCCGCTGTGCTGACGTGGACGCTCACCGGTCGTGTCCTGAAGCCCCTGCACGACGTGACGGGGGCTGCCCGCCGGTTGTCGGCTGAGTCGCTGGGGTCGCGGTTGCGGCTGGAAGGCCCGCGCGACGAGGTCGCGGAACTCGCGGACACGTTCGACGCGATGCTCGACCGGCTGGAAGCCGCCTTCGACTCGCAGCGCCGGTTCGTGGCGAACGCATCGCACGAACTGCGCACTCCCCTCTCGGTGGTGCGCACCGAGCTGGACGTGACTCTCTCCGATCCGGATGCCGATGTCGACGAGCTGCGACGCATGGCCGGTGTCGTGCGTTCGGCAGGGGAGCGTGCCGAGCAGTTGGTGTCCGCGCTGCTGCTGCTCGCCCGCACTGACGGCATTGGGCTCGCCGTGCGGGAGCCGGTCGACCTGTCGGCCGTGGTCGAGTCGGCGTGGAGAGCCGCACGGGCCGAGGCCGAGGCACGCAACCTACGCACGGTGTTCCGCTGCGTGCCGGCGCTCGCGATCGGGGATCCCGCACTGCTGGAGCGGATCGCCGGCAACCTGCTGGAGAACGCCGTCCGCCACAACCACGTCGGCGGATGGATCGAGACCGTGGTGGAGACGGGGCCGCAGTGGTCCGTACTGCGGGTGTCGTCGTCCGGTCCGCTGATCCCGCCGGACCGCGTGGAAGAGCTGTTCGAGCCGTTCCGCCGCGGGGTCAAGGACCGGACCAGCCAGTCCGGGACGGGTCTCGGGCTCTCGATCGTGCGTGCCGCGGTGGCTGCTCATGGCGGGTTTGCGCAGGCAGTGGCCGTGCCGACCGGCGGTCTGTCGGTCACCGTGCACCTGCCGGCCGCACCTCGCTGAGACCCCACGGAGTGTCACTGCCAAGATTGTCGGCGTGGTCCCGGTCACACTCTGCGTCGATCTTGGCGGGTTTGGGCCGTCCGCGTGGTGCCTGACCTGCGGTTACGCCGTAAGTGACCCCCGATTTGGATCTCATGGGGGCCCCGTGTAAATTTCTCCATGCCAGCACGGAACGGGCCGGGAAACACAGCCGGAACGGAGTGCGGCGAAAGACTTCTAAGCTTGACACAGCCCCGGAAGTAAGTCTCCTCGGAGATGAGCTGCGGTGTGCGCGTGTTCTTTGAGAACTCAACAGCGTGCCGAAACACAGCCAGTAATATATGAATACCTCCTCGTCGAGGTATTCCTTTGAGAAGATA
>NZ_JOEA01000002.1 GCF_000719115.1 Lentzea albidocapillata
CCTCGCGGCCGGTGTCTTCCTGCTGATCCTGGTCTTCACCCTGGGCCCGGTCGTCTCCCTGATCCCGATGGCGGCACTCGTCGCGGTCATGGTCTTCGTGTCGATCAGCACCTTCGACTGGACCAGCATCAAGCCGGCCGCACTGCGCCGTGCGCCCAAGAGCGAGACCGCCGTGATGGTCGTGACCGTCGGCACCGTCGTCGCCACCCACAACCTCGCACTCGGCGTCATCGCGGGCGCCCTGCTCTCGGCGATCTTCTTCGCCCGCCGCGTGGCGCACCTCGTCGACGTCTCCAGCGTCCTCGACCCGGACGGCACCATCCGCGTCTACGCCGTCACCGGCGAGCTGTTCTTCGCGTCCAGCAACGAGTTGATGCACTCCTTCGACTACACCGACACCGTGACGAAGGTGGTCATCGACCTGTCCGACGCGCACGTGTGGGACAGCTCTGCGGTCGCCACGCTCGACGCCGTGACCGCGAAGTTCACCTCTCGCGGCATCGAGGCCGAGATCATCGGACTCAACCCGCACAGCGAGCAACTGCACACCAAGCTGTCGGGACAGCTCGCCGGATCACACTGAAAAGACCCCCAGGGGGCGATGTGATCGCTAACATTTGCTCAATCCTCGGTTTGGTTTCACTTCAGATCGATCACGCGTATTAGCAGCTCAAAGCTGATTCGATCCCATCGTGGTCGAAAAATTCGATTGCACAACCACTGTTAGCGATAACAGGAGGTCTTGTCGAGCGTGCCCGGCATCGTTATCGTGCGGAGAGCGCTTTCGATGATGTAGGCCCGGAACACGACCAGCCGACGTCCTCGCACCGCGCAGATCACCACACCGGCACCGGACGTCCAGTCACTCGCGCTGACCCTGCTCAACCGGCCGATGCCTCCACCGCACCGGATCGGCACCGAACCGCGCCGCCGCAACCACTCGCCAGAAATCGAGGACATTGTGGTCTTATCGATGAAACGCGTTCTGATACCGCTGCTGGCATTGGTCGTCACCGTCGTGGTGGCACCCTCCGCGTCGGCCGCCTACCCCGCCCCAGGCCGGGTCACCGGCGACATCGGCGTGCACGACCCGAGCACGGTCAAGCGCTCGGACGGCAGCTACCTGGTCGCGCACACCGGCAACGGAATCGCGCTCAAGACCTCCACCGACCGCACCGCGTTCCGCAACGCCGGCGCCGCCTTCCCCGGCGGCACGCCGTGGGCCAGCACCTACACCGCGAACAGCCGCAACCTCTGGGCGCCGGACATCTCCTACCGCAACGGCCAGTACTGGATGTACTACTCGGCCTCGACGTTCGGCTCCAACCGCTCGGCGATCTTCCTGGCCACCAGTCCCAGCGGCAACTCCGGCACGTGGACCAACCGCGGCCTGGTCATCGAGTCACGCACCAGCGACAACTTCAACGCCATCGACCCCGACCTCGTCGTCGACGACCAGGGCCGTTGGTGGCTGAGCTTCGGCTCCTTCTGGTCCGGCATCAAGATGATCGCGCTCAACCCGTCGACCGGTCTGCGCTCCGACTCCACGGTCCGCTCCATCGCCGGCCGCAACGGCGGCGCGATCGAGGCGCCGAACATCGTCAAGCGCGGCAACTACTACTACCTCTTCGTCTCGTTCGACCGCTGCTGCCAGGGCGCCGCCAGCACCTACCGCGTCATGGTCGGCCGCTCCACCAGCGTCACCGGCCCCTACGTCGACCGCAACGGCACCGCGTTGACCTCCGGCGGCGGCACCGAGATCCTCGCCGGACAGGGCAGCATCCACGGCCCCGGGCACCAGGACGTGCTGGCGGACAGCGACGGCGACGTGCTCGTCTACCACTACTACGCGGACAACGGCGCGTCCCTGCTCGGCATCAACCTGCTGGCGATCGACTCAGCCGGCTGGCCCTACGTCCGCTGACCGCATGTACCTGACACCCGTGCAGCGCCCGTAGGGGGAAGAGCATGATCTCGACCATCAGCCGCCGTAGACGACGGCGGACCACCCTGGTCCTGGCCACCACCACCGCGTTGCTCGGCGGGATCACCTCCGCCCTGCCACCGGCAGTGTCGGCGGCCACAGTGGACACCAACGCGTCGTACGTACTGGTCAACCGCAACAGCGGCAAGGCTTTGGACGTCTACGACCTCGCCACCCACGATGGCGCCCGGATCTCGCAGTACACCCGCAACGACGGGGCGTGGCAGCAGTGGCAGTTCGTCGACTCCGGCGGCGGCTACTACCGGCTCAAGTCCAAGCACAGCAACAAAGTCCTCCAGGTCTCGGGCGGCTCGACCGCCGATGCCGCCGACCTGGTGCAGTGGGCGGACAGCAACGCGGCCAGCCAGCAGTTCCGGCTCGCGGACTCGTCCGGCGGACACGTGCGGCTGCTCAACCGCAACAGCGGCAAGGCCGTGGAGACTTACGAGTGGTCCACCGCCGACGGTGCCAGGGTCGTGCAGTGGCCCGACACCGGCGGCGCGAACCAGCAGTGGCAGCTGGTGAAGCTGGGTACGCCCGTGGCGGGAACGTTCACCAACCCGATCAAGCGCAACGGCCCGGATCCCTGGCTGCAGTACCACAACGGGTACTACTACCTGGCGACGACGACGTGGAACTCCACGATCACCATGCGCCGATCGCGCACCCTCGCCGGGCTGTCGAGCGCCACCGACCAGGTGATCTTCAACCTGTCGGGCCGTCCGAACGGGTGCTGCAACATGTGGGCGCCGGAGTTCCATCTCCTCAACGGCCGCTGGTACCTCTACTACGTCGCCGGCCAGAACGTGCCGGACTTCAACCCCACCCAGCGGCTGCACGTGCTGGAGTCCTCCGGCACCGACCCCATGGGGCCCTACAGCTTCAAGGCCGACCTGGGCAACACCTGGGAGCTGGACCCGAGCATCCTCCAGCACGGCGGCAAGCTGTACCTGATGGGCAGCGCGACGGACGGCACCCAGTCGTTGACCATCACCCCGATGTCGAACCCGTACACGCTCAGCGGCGCGCGACGCACGATCAGCCAGCCGACGCTGGCCTGGGAGCGGCAGACCCATCCGGTCAACGAGGGCGCTGAGCCGTTGTACCGCAACGGAAAGACGATGATCGTGTACTCGGCCAGTGCGTGCTGGGGTCCGGACTACAAGCTGGGACTGCTCACGCTCACCGGGTCCGACCCGCTCAACCGGGCGCACTGGACGAAGTCGCCCAACCCGGTGTTCCAGCGCAACGACGGCAACGGCGTGTTCGCACCTGGACACAACGGGTTCTTCAAGTCGCCCGACGGCACCGAGGACTGGATCGTCTACCACGCCAACGACAGCGCGTCGGGTGGCTGCGACATGAACCGCTCCACCCGCGCGCAGAAGTTCACCTGGAACGCCGACGGCACGCCGAACTTCGGCACCCCGGTCCGCCTCGGCACGCAGCTCGCCGCCCCGTCCGGCGAACCCGCGGCCTGACCGATCACCCCTCCGATGGCCGGCGGCCCTCGCCGCCGGCCATCCCCCGTCGCTCCGGACAGGAGACGTCCCGTGCTGCAACGACGCACTTTTCTCGCCGGTGGAGTGGCCGCGGTGGCTCTGGCGGGCGCGAACCGGCTCACCGCGCTCGCCGCGCCCGGTGACGCCGCCTACGTGATGGGCTACTTCACCGAGTCGCCCGGCAAGGTCGCCGACCGGTACGCCCTGCACCTGGCGGTGAGCACCGACGGCCTGAACTGGATGCCGCTCAACCAGGGCAACCCGGTGGCGACCCCCACCGCGGGCACCAAGGGCCTGCGGGACCCGTTCGTCATGCGCAAGCAGAACGGCGGGTTCGTCGTGCTGGCGACCGACCTGACCGGTACCGACTTCACCCGCCAGAACCAGTACATCCACGCCTGGGACTCGGCCGACCTGCGGTCGTTCACCGGGTACCGGCGGCTGAAGATGCACTCCATGCCGACCCACACGTGGGCGCCGGAGGCGTTCTGGGACGCCTCGCGCAACCAGTACGGCATCCTCTACTCCGCCAACAGCGGCGGCCGTGACGCCTTCTACGTCAACTACACCACCGACTTTGTCAACGTCGGCGCGCCACAGCTGTTCTTCGACCCCGGCTTCAACGTCCTCGACGCCACCGTGCACGTCGGCAACGGCACCAACTACCTGTACTACAAGAGCTTTCGCGACGGCCGCCTCTACGGCGCCCGATCCTCCACCCTCAACCCGCGCAGCTTCGACCGGGGCACCTACACCGCCGGCGTGGTGAGCGGCGGCATCGAGGCCCCGATCGTGGTCAAGGCCCACGACCGCAACGAGTGGTGGCTGTGGGGGGACTCGTTCTCCCCCGTCAACGGCGAGCTGTACGCGTGGCGCTCGGGCAACATCGCCACCGACTCGTGGTCGCCGCTGACCAAGGCCCAGTACACCCAGCCGCTCAACGCCAAGCACCCCACCATCTGCGGCATCACCACGACCGAGTACAACGACCTGGTCAGCCGCTGGGGCGCGCCCACCTGGAACCGGATCAGGTCCTACAACTTCCCCGACCACCTCATCCGGCACGCAGGCAACGCGGCGCGCATCGACCCCTACCCGTTCGACCCGTACCAGGACGCGATGTGGCAGCTCGTCCCGGGCCTGGCGTCCTCGGCCGGCATCTCGTTCCGCTCGGTCAACTACCCCGATCGCTACCTGCGCCACATCGATTACACGGTCACCCTCGCCGCGAACGACGGCAGCTCGACTTTCGCCGCCGACGCCACTTTCCACCGTGTCGCGGGACTCGCCGACTCGACGTGGTCCTCGTTCCGCTCCCACAACTTCCCCGACCGCCACATCCGGCACTCCGGATACGTGCTGCGGATCGACCCGATCTCGACCGGGTCAGCGGCGGCCGACCGCCAGGACGCCACCTTCCGCATCGGCTACTGACCGTTGGTGAGGCGGACGGCGGTCCAGGACCTGGGCGGCAGGACGACCTGCAGGTCGCGATCGATGATGTCGGCCTTCTGCGGTTGCGGGACCACGCGGTCCGGGTCGGTTTCCGTGTTGGTCGCCGCACCGTCCTCGTCGTGCACGGACCACGCCTCGGCCACCGTCACCTCCCCGAACGAGGCCAGGTCCGCCCGGAGCTCCACCGGCTCGGACTGATGCCGGTTGACCACGAACACCACCGTGTCGCCCGTTTCGGGGTCATGGGTCGCGACCGCGTCCACGACGGGGACGTCACCGAAGCGCTTGGTCCAGTACGCCGGCGAGGACGTCTCCACCCGCAGCACCTGTCCACGCGCCAACCGCGAGGTCAACGCGAACGGGTGGAAGATCGTCTGGCGCCACGCCGGCCCGCCCGGCTCGCTGCGGATCGGCGCGATCACGTTGACCAGCTGCGCCTGGCACGCCACGGCCACCCGGTCGCTGTGCCGCAGCAACGACATCAGCAGGTTGCCGACGACGACCGCGTCGTTCACGTCGTACTGGTCCTCGATGACCCGCGGCGCGATCTCCCACTCGGTGCGCGGTGTGTCGTGGAACCGCTTCATGTACCAGACGTTCCACTCGTCGAACGACAACGTGATCCGCTTGTCGCTCTTCAGCCGCGCGCCGACCGCGTCCGCCGTGGCGACGACGCTGTCGATGAAGTGGTCCATGTCCACCGCGGAGGCGAGGAAGCTGTCCACGTCACCGTCCAGCACCTCGTAGTAGGCGTGCAGGGAGATGTGGTCCACCTCCTCATACGTCAACTCGAGGACGGTGGACTCCCACTCGCCGAAGGTGGGCATGGCCGAGTTCGAACTGCCGCACGCCACCAGTTCCAAGCCCGGCTCGGCCTGCCGCAACGCGCGGGCCGTTTCGGCGGCCAGCCGTCCGTACTCGTGCGCGGTCTTGTGGCCCAGCTGCCACGGGCCGTCCATCTCGTTGCCAAGACACCACAACTTCACCCCGTGCGGCGCCTTGGTTCCGTTCGCCTTGCGCAGCTCCGACAGGTGCGTGCCGCTTTCGTGGTTCATGTACTCGTGTACGTCGAGCGCTTCGGCGACACCGCGGGTGCCGAGGTTCACCGCGTACATCACCTCGACGTCGGCCTTGCGTGCCCAGGAGATGAACTCGTCGATGCCGACCTCGTTCGTCTCGAGGCTGTGCCACGCGAGTTCGCGGCGCACCGGGCGCTCGGTGACCGGGCCGACACCGTCCTCCCAGCGGTAGCCGGAGACGAAGTTGCCGCCGGGGTACCGGACCAGCTCGACCCCGAGCTCACGGGTCAGTTCCAGCACGTCGCCGCGAAAACCGTCCTCGTCGGCGGCCGGGTGGCCGGGTTCGTAGATTCCGGTGTAGACGCAGCGGCCCATGTGTTCGACGAACGACCCGAAGAGCCGGCGTCGCACCGGCGCGACGACGTAGTGGGGGTTGAGGACCAGGGAAGCGTTGAGCACGGTTCTCCTACTTCAGAGCGCCTGCCGCCGCGCCGCTGCGCCAGAAGCGCTGCAACAGGACGAAGGCGACGACGAGCGGGACGATGGCCAGCAGCGAGCCGGTCACGACGAGGTTGAACAGCATCCGGTTCCCCGCGTCCTGCTGTGCGGTGTTGAACCAGGTGGTCAGTCCGACGGTCAGCGGGTAGAGGTCGGCGTCGCTGAGCATCACCAGCGGCAGGAAGTAGTTGTTCCACGTCGCCACCAGGGTGAAGAGGAAGACGGTGACGAGCGCGGGACGCATCATCGGCATCGCGATCTGCCAGAAGATGCGCAGCTCGCCCGCCCGGTCGATGCGTGCGGCGTCGATCAGCTCCACCGGCACGCTCTCGTCCACGTAGACGCGGACCAGGTACGCGCCGAACGGGCTGAGCAGCGACGGCAGGACGACCGCCCACATGGTGTTGACGATGTCGAGTTCGGACAGGATCAGGTACGTCGGCAGCACCAGTGCGGTGGCCGGCACCATGATCATGCCGAGCAACGCGGTTTCGAAGAACCGCTTGCCCAGGAACGAGAACCGCGCCAGTCCGTAGCCCGCGGCGGCGGCGAGTGCGGTCGCGCCCAGAGCGCTGAGCCCCGCGTACAACGCCGTGTTGACCAGCCACGCGCCGTAGACGCCGCCGTCCTCGCTGAACAGCTGCTCGATGTTCTCCAGCAGGTTGAAGTCGGCGAACCACAGCGCCGGGCTGTCGAGCAGGTCCGGCTGGCTCTTGGTGGCCGCGATGACCACCCAGAGCAGCGGCACCAGGAAGTACAGGATGCCCGCGCCCATCAGCAGATGTGGAAGCCAGGTCTTCCCCGTCGTGTTGCCGGCTGCACCGCTGGTCATGAGCGTGCTCCCCGCCTGCGGTTGACGAACACGAACGCGTAGGCCACCACGAACACCAGGAAACCGAGCGTGAACGAGAGTGCGGCCGAGTAGTTGAAGTCCGAGTAGGCGAACGCCTGGTTGTAGGCGTAGAGGTTCGGCGTGTAGCCCGCCGAGATCTGCGGCGCGAACCGGGCCATGATCTGCGGTTCGGTGAAGAACTGCATGGTGCCGATGACGGTGAAGATCGCGGCCAGCGAGATGGCCTGCCTGATCGCGGGCACCTTGACCCGCAACGCGATCTGCACCGGCGTCGCCCCGTCGATGACCGCGGCCTCGTACATCTCGCGCGGCACGCCCTGCAGCGCCGAGTACAGGATGATCATGTTGTAGCCGGTCCACGCCCAGGTCACGATGTTGCCGAGCGACACCAGCAGCAACGAGGCGCTGAAGAAGTCGATCGGGTCGCCGCCGACGAGCGTCGGCAGGTCCGCGAACGGGCCGAACGTGCGGCTGTACAGGAAACCCCACATGAGCGCGCCGACGACGGCCGGCACGGCGTAGGGCATGAACGCGATGAGCCGGAACGCCACGGCGAACTTCGTCGTGACGGCGTCGAGCGTCAACGCTCCGGCCAGCGCGATGCCCAGCATGACGGGGATCTGCACCAGTCCGAAGAGGACGACCCGCAGCAGGCCGTCCAGCAGAACCGGGTCGGTGAACGCGCGCACGTAGTTGTCGATGCCGGTGAACCGGGTGCCGAGCGCGAGGCTCTTGCTGGACAGGCTGAGCCAGAACGCGTAGCCCAGTGGCACGACCAGGAACGCGACGACGACGAGGAAGAACGGCAGGACGAACAGCGCTCCGGCCACCGGGTGCGCGGTGACCCGGCGTCGTCTCCGTCGTGACTGGCTCTCGACCGGACGGGGAGACGGCGGCAGGTCGTCGGCCGCGGGTGCCGTGATCGGTACGGACCGCGTCACGGGGGACCTCCTGGACTGGGGTGGTCGGCCTGCCGCGGCCCGCGGCAGGCCTCGGGTGCGCTACCGGCTGACCTTGAAGCCCTGCTTCTCGGCGTACGCGACGACGTTCTTCTGCGTCTCCTCCAGCACCGTGCTCCACTGCCTGCTACCCGACATCGCCTCGGCGGTGCGGTCGTTCAGGTCCTTGAAGACGAAGTCCTGGAACGGCGTGTACTGGAACTCGCCCAGCTTTTCCGACACCGGCACGAAGATCTCGTTCACCTTCTGCCCGTTGAAGAAGTCGTACGCCTTGCCGGTGAACGCCGGGTCAGCCGCGACGTCCTTCACCAGCGGGTACAGGAACGCCTTGTTCAGCCCGATGTCCCACGCGGTCTTCGAGCGGCCGAACAACTCGCGGGCCACCGTGGTCGCTGCCTGCTGGTTCTTGGCCTGCTTGGTCACCGTGAACGTCGAACCACCCCAGTCGCCCTGCTCGTCGGCGCCCGCGGTCCACTGCGGCATCGGCGCGACCGCCCACCTGCCCGCGGTGTTCTTGAGCGAGCCGGCCACGTAACCGGGCGTCCAGCCGGCCGCGGCCCAGGTCCAGTACTTGCCGGAGTCCAGCGCCGCGGTGGCGTCGGCGGTGAAGAACTTGTCCTGGGCCATCAGGCCCTTGTTCACCAGGTCGCCGTACAGGTTGACGACCTTCTCGCACTCGGGCGCGGTCAGGTTGATCTTCACTTCGTCCTTGGCCCTGGCCTGCGAGTAGCCGTACGGCCGGCAACCCGCCTGCCACATCAGCCCGTTGAGCCAGCCGCCGTCACTGCCGAAGCTCGCGATGTAGGCGTTCGGGTCGGCGGCCTTGATCTTCGCCGCCGCGTCGGCGTACTCCAGCCACGTCGTCGGCACCGGGATGCCGTGCTGGTCGAAGAGGTCCTTCCGGTACATCAGCGCCATCGGTCCCCCGTCCACCGGGATGGCGTAAACCTTGTCTCCGTCGGTGGCCTGGCTCCACGCCCACTCGGCGTAGAGGTTCTTGTCGTCGTTGGCGCCGTACTGCCCCATGTCCACCAGTGCGTCGAGGATGACGAACGTCGGGATCTGCTGGAACTCGACCATCGCCACGTCCGGCGCGCCCTTGCCGGCGGTGAACGCCGTTTTGAGCTTGGCGTACTGGTCCGGGCCGGTGCCGACGTTGGTCCAGTCGACCTGGATGTCCTTGTGGGAGGCGTTGAACGCGTCGACCACGCCCTTGAACTCCGGGTACCAGGCCCAGACCGACACGCGCACGGGCCCGTCGGCGTTGTCCGCGGCTCCGCCGCACGCGGCCACAGCGAGCAGGCCGGCGACGACGAGCCCTGCACGGAGTTTCGCCATCCATTTGGTGCCGAGCATGAGTAGCGCCTTTCCGTCGCGGCATGCATCAGGGCATGCGCCATCACCATCACGGTGCGTGATCGGGAATGCGGTAACCCCGTGTGGCACGAACCGAGGACCGCAGAAGTCTGTGCGGTGCTGCACCACGGCTGACGGGCGTGAGTGAACCGACCGTGGCTGCCGCCGTGGCAATGGGTCTTGCTGCGCTGCAAAGCACTATGGACTGCCTTTTGCTGCGCTGCAAGACCCAATCTCATGTCAGTCGAACGAGCCGCGGGCCCGGTCCCACGTGCCTCGGAGGGCCGGGACTTGTCGTGGCGAGGACCAGCGGGCACACTGCGTTGCAGCGCTGCAGCGGTGGGCCGCCGCGCCGGTCTGACGGAGTGAGCCGATGCGCGATGCCACGCTGCGTGATGTTGCCGAGCTGGCGGGGGTGTCCGCGCGCACGGTGTCGAACGTGGTCAACGGCTACGCCCCGGTCACCGAGCCCACCCGCGAGAAGGTCGAGAAGGCGATCAAGGAGCTGGGCTACCGGCCCAACGTGCTGGCCCGCAACCTGGCGAACGGCCGGTCAGGGCAGATCGCGGTGGTCGTTCCCTTCCTGGACGTGCCCTACTTCTCCGAACTGCTCCAGGCGATCATCCCGAGAGCCCGCGAGCGGGGCTATCACGTGCTGATCGACCAGACCGACGGCGATCCCGCCCACGAGCGAGAACTGATCCGGCGCGGCGCACGGGCGGCCCTGTTCGACGGAATGATCTACAGCCCCCTCGGCTTGGCGCAGGAGGACCTGGCCGAGAGCGACCCGACGTTTCCGCTCGTCCTGCTCGGCGAGCGGTCGTCCAACGCCTTCTTCGATCACGTGGGCATCGACGACGTCGAGGCGTCCCGTGAGGCCACAGCACATCTGATCGGCCTGGGCAGGCGCCGGATCGCCGCGATAGGCGATCAGCCGTACCCGACCGGCGAGGCGGCGCAGTTGCGCACCCTCGGCTACCGGCAGGCCCACGCGGACGCCGGTCTGCCGGTGGACGAGTCGCTGATCGTCCAGACGGGCCGGTTCAACCGGGCCGACGGCGCGGCCGCCATGCGGGCGTTGCTCGATCGGGACGACCCACCGGACGCCGTTTTCGGCTACAACGACACGGTGGCGCTCGGCGCGTTGCACGAGGTGCTGGAACGCGGGTTGCGGGTGCCCGAGGACATCGCGCTGATCGGCTACGACGACATCGACGAGGGCCGTTATGCCAACCCGGCGATCAGCACCATCTCTCCGGACAAGGACGCCATTGCCACGACGGCGGTGGAACGGCTGCTCATGCGCATCGGCAGCAAGGAACCACTGCCCGGCATAGAAGTGCGTGCCTCGCACCGGCTGATCGCCCGCCAAAGCACCGTGGGGCGCGCACCACGCGCGGAGTGATTGCCCCAAGGCGGTGCTTCAGCGAAGCGACTCGCCCCTCCTAACGTCCGGCCGAGGCTTGTGAGATGCCGAGGAACCCGTGGGTGGTTCCCGGTGCGGAGCTGGTGAGGTCCAAGCGGATGCGATCGCTGCGCACCGCCGCGAACGTGATGTTCGCGGTCGTACCGCCGGACCAGTCGACCTTCACGTCCCGCGCCGGCACGAACGCACGGCCGTTCCAGTACGACACCGCGATCGAGGCGGGCAGGGCGTGTGAGGCGTCGCTGAGGAACGAGGCCCGCACCGAGCCGGCCTGACCGTCTGCGGAGACGGGCAGCGACACCCAGTCCGTCGCGTGCGCCCGGCTCACCGCCGGTAGCAATGCCGTGGCGCGCTTGAGGTAGTAGTTCGACCAGAAGGTCGAAGCACTTCCGTCGAGCATCGCTGCCGGGACCGTGTCGCGGGCACCCGAGTAGCTCGCGTCCGCTCCCGGTGCGGGCGCCGGTAGCGGGCCGGGATCGGCGGTGGTGGCCTGGGCGGCACCGGACCGTCCACCGACCGCCGTGACCAGAGTGGACGCCGTGCGCAGGCCGGGTGCCCTGGCCGTCACCGTGATCACGGAGGCCGTCCGTCCGGAACGGACCATCGCCAGCGCTTTGCCGTTGAACGCGGTGCGCGAGCTCGCCTGGTAGTTCTCCGCGCTCTCCTGGCGGCCGTTGTCGAGACCGGCGAGGCTGCCGCCGCGGACCTGGAAGGAGATCAGGTCGTCCGCGTCCGGCACCACCACGCCCGCGTGGTCGACGACCTCGGCCGTGACGAAGGCGAGCCCCTCGCCACCGGCCCTGGTCACCCTGCGGTCGGGCGTCAGCCTGATCGCGTGCGGCTCGCCCGCGGTGCGGACCTCGTCCCTGGCCACCTCCACGCCGCCGCGCCGCGCGACCGCGACGAGCCGTCCCGGCTGGAACGGCACCGACCACGTCAGGTGCAGCTTGCCCGCACTCCCGTTGGGGCTGGTGTAGCTGCCGGGATAGGGGCCGGTGGTCACGGTCTTGTCGTCGCCGGTCGCCTCGGTGGTTTCCAGGTACCGGCTGCCGTGAACAGTGGTCTTGGTGTCGAACTTCCTTTCTCCCAACGACTTTCCGTTGAGGTAGAGCTCAACGGTGTCCGCGTTGCTGTAGGCCCACACCGACACCGGCTCACCCGCCTTGTGCCCGGTCCAGTTCATCGGCAGCAGGTGCACCATCGGCTCACTGCTCCACTGGCTGCGGAACAGGTGGTAGAAGTCCTTGGGGAACCCGGCGGTGTCGACGGCACCGAAGAACGACGACTTCACCGGGTACACGTCGTACGGCGTGGGTTCGCCGATGTAGTCGAATCCGGTCCACAGGAACTGACCGGCGAACCACTTGCGGTCGCGGTCCTTCTTCAAGCCGTACTCACCGCTGTAGGTCCACGTTTCCAGGTTGTTGTCGTAGGACGACAGGTTGCGCCTGCCCGGTGTGTGGTTCTCCCCTGTGTTGAGCTGGTCCGGGTCCTGGTAGTGGCCGCGGGTCGAGGTGGAGGACGACGACTCGGCCTCGAAGAAGAACTTGCCGGGGTAACGGGCGTGCAGCGCGTCGATCGAGGAGGCGTCGTTGTAGTTCAGGCCCAGCCCGTCGAGCATCTGCAGGATCTGGTCCTGCGGTGAGCCGATCGCGGGCACCCGGCGGTACCGGTCGCTGCCCATCACGATCGGACGGGTGGTGTCGATGGCCCGCACGTCGTCGATGAGCCGCCGGGCGATCGGCGGGCCCGCGGCCGCGCTGGAGTCGGGGATCTCGTTCCCGATCGACCACATCACCACCGACGGCGAGTTCTTGGCCGCGTGCACCATCTCACGGAGGTCGGCGCTGCTGTGGTCGTCGAAGAACCGGCCGTAGTCGAACTTCGTCTTCGGCGTGCGCCAGGTGTCGAACGCCTCGATCTGCAGGAGGATACCCAGCTCGTCGCACGCCCTGACGAACTCCGGCGAGGGCGGGTTGTGCGAGGTGCGCACGGCGTTCACGCCCATGCTCTTCATGATCCGCAACTGGCGCACGATCGCGTCGGAGGAGACCGCTGAGCCGAGCGCACCCAGATCGTGGTGGAGGTTGACGCCCTTGAGCTTCATCTCCACGCCGTTGAGGGAGAAGCCGTTGTCCGGATCGAACGCGAAGTACCGGATGCCCGTGCGGGTGCTGACGGTGTCCACGACCTTGCCGCGCACTCGGATCTCAGTGTCCACTGTGTACAGATCCGGCCGGTCCACCGACCACAGGGCAGGTTTCGCGATCCTGATGTCCGCGGTCGCCGTACTCGGTTCGACGGCCAGCGCGGCACGTGCCGTACCCCGGCCGACGATCCGGCCGCGCGGGTCCTTGACCGTCGAGACGATCTCCGCTCCGGTGCCGCCGCTCTCGCTGACGGCGGTAGTTGCGACACGCATCGTGGCGTAGCCGGACTTGATCGTGGTCTCCAGGTCGGGCGTCGTCACCTTCACGCCGTGACGCGTGACGTGTGCGGGCTCGGTCACCACCAGCCGGACGTCGCGGTAGATGCCGCTGCCCGAGTACCACCGGCTGCTGGGCACCTGGTTGCGCACCTTGACCGCGAGCGTGTTCGGTGTGCCGTCGGTGCGCGCATCGAGGTCGTACGCGAATCCCGTGTAACCGTATGGATGACGACCGAGCAGATTGCCGTTCAGATACACCTCGGAGTCCATGTAGACGCCGTCGAACTCGATCGACACCTTCTTCCCCGCCAGCGACGGCGGCAGCGTGAAGGTCTTGCGGTACCAGCCCAGACCGCCGGGCAGGAAGCCGGTTCCGGCTCCGGTGTGCGGACCTTGCACCGGGTCGAGCCCGATGCTCCAGTCGTGCGGCAAGCGCGTGTCCCGCCATGACCGATCGTGCTCACCGGGCTGTGGTGCGTCCTCACCGGTGGTGTTCACCAGGGCGAACTGCCAGGCTCCGGTGAAGTCGACGGTCCGTCCGGCCGGCTGGACGTGCGAGGCCCGCGCCGGTGTCTGGACGGTGCCCAGCCCCGCCACCACCACACAGCTGAGAACCAGTGCCCAGAACTTGGCCCACAGTCGATTCGATCGTCGAACAGCCAAATTTCACCACCCTGTAGCGGTTTCCGCGTCGATCGACGCGATACCCATCCCAGGAAAGCGCTTACCAGCACCGTGCGCAAGAGATGGGCGCCGGGCATGAGCGTGGACTTCCCGGACGGTCCGGCGAGTGATGGGGGCCAGATTGGTGCCGTCACGCGGCACGACGTCCACCCCGGCGCCGATGGCCGGGGTGGAGGTCGTCGATCACACCGCTGACGCGGTCTCTGCCTGCCGACGCTGCCCTGGTTACGGTGAGGTCTTGACCAGTGAGAGCTGGTCGACGACGACACCGCCCGAACCCGACGCCCGCACGGTGACAGTGGCGCCCCCGCTGGGCAGCACGATGCCGGTGAGCTCACGCTTGGCCCAGCCGCCCGACGACGGGATGCTCAGGGTGCGCTGGCTGCCGTTGGCGCCGGTGATCACGACCTGTCCGGCACTGCCCCGAGCGTGCAGGGCGAGGGTGTAGGTGCCCGCGGGCACCGACTCGATCCGCTGCTCCACGCCGCCCCTGTTGCTCACCTGGAGGGCGAAACGAGACCCGTTCACACCACCGTTGACGTTGGTCACCGAACCGCCGAGGTTCCGCCACCCCCGCACACTGGAGACGATGATGCGGTCGGCCTGGATGTCCGGGTTGAGGATGTAGTTGTTCGCCGGTCCGACGCGCCATTCGCCGGTCGTGACGTTGAACTGCCACTGGCTCACCGAGTGGAACCGCGGCCGCGCACCGGTCTTGGTGATCGGCAACCACTGGTTGTACCCGATGCCGTTCCAGGCGAAGTCGGCCCAGCGGTCGCCGGCGTAGATCACCGTGTTCTGCTTGGTGCCCTTGACCGTCACGAAGAACCCGGTCTGGGTCACGTGGCTGTAGTCCATCTCGGTGCCGGCAAGGACGTACTCGCTGCTGTAGGAGCCCTGGACGTTGCTGCTGGTCGACTCATTGACGTAGTTGACCGAGGTGTTCCAGCCGTGCAGGTCCGACGCCGCGTGGTAGTACTTGCCGTCGAGCTTGAACATGGCGTTGCCCTCGCGACCGCCGCCGCGGCGGATCTCCACGCCTGGCTCGATCCGCAGCGAGTCGGACTCCCGGAACTTGGCCACGAAGCCGCGCGACCGTCCTTCGCGGTTGGAGAAGATCAGGTAGTCCTTGCCGTTGTCGTCGGTGAAGACCGTCTGGTCACCGGTGCCGGTCGTGGGCGAGTTGGTGATCTGGGTCTGGAAGTAGCCGTAGTCGAAGGTGTCGGTCGGTGAATCGCCCTGCAGCAGCAGAACACCGTGTCCGCCGCGACCGGTGTGCCACATCTGCACGGCGAGCACGTACTTGCCGGTGTTCTCGTTGTACGAGACACCGAGCCGGCCGACCCAGCCCGCACCACCCATGTTGGCGCCGCTGCCCACGCCGGTGGAACGCGTCGCGACCCGGTTCTCGAACTTCCAGTTCACCAGGTCCTTCGACGAGTACACCGGGATCGACACAAAGCTGACGTTCCCGTCGTACTTGCGCGTCGGGTTGGCCCGGTAGAGCTCGGCACCGGTGTAGTGCACGCCGTACCAGTAGTAGGTGTCGCCGAACTTGAAGACGCCGCCACCCTGCGAGTAGATCGGGTTGCCGCTGGTGTCCTTCCAGAACGTGTTGTTCGTGATGGTCTGGAACGTGCCATCGTCAGCAGCCTTCAGGTCGGCGGCGGCGTTCATCAGTGCCGTCTTCGCGGTGGCTACTTCAGACGTGGCGGCTGACCGGTTGCCGGCGACACCGGCAGCGGTGGTCAACGCCTTGGCGAACGGAGCCCAGGAGTCAGACGTGTACTTCGACGGAACGCGGGTCTGGTAGTCGCGGACCAGATAGTCCAGACCTCGCTCCGCCACTGCCGGTTCCGCCACTGCGGGGTTAGCCACCGCGGGGTTCGCCGAGAGTGGCACCACTGTCGCCACCAACAGCATCGCGGCGGCGGATAGCTTCCAGTACCTCAAGATGTCACCTTCCATCGTTCTCGAAGGCGCCGAGATCCGGCGCACTCCCGCTGAAGGGCAGTCCCACGTTGGTGCCCTTGTCGATCAGAACGCTGTTCGCGGCGAGGCGGAGATGGGGAAGCACGGGCAGACTGCCGTCGGCTTGGCGGGGTGCGTCCCAGCCGGACGTCGACACGCTCCGGAACTGCGCGTCCGACAACGGGACGTTGAGGTTCCAGGAGTTGTGCGAAGCCGTCGTACCGTTCATGTTCGCCAGCAACGTGCCGGTGTAGGCGATGTTGTTGCGCAGGGTGCCTCTGCCGACGGAGGCGCCGCTCGAGTTGATCCCCCGCATGTCGAAGTCGGGACGGTTGCCGTAGCTGGTGTTGTTGAAGTAGTCGTTGGCGACCGGGTGGTGGTTGGAGTAGAAACCCGCGGCCTTGTTGTTGAACGCCACCGAGAAGCGGACGGTGTGCTTCACCGCCCCAGTGTCGTACTCGCGGCCGAAGCCACCCGTCTTGAAACCGGCACCGTTGCCCGCGGACGTCGTCGTGCCCGGCACATACCCGTTGCGCCACGCCCACGAGTTCTCGATGAGCACGGGCGAGTAGGTGGAGATGAGGTCGAACCCGTCATCGGCGTTCCACCACGCGCGGCACCCCCGGAACACGTTCGCGGGCCGCCCGGCGGGCGTGTAGTGCGAACCGAACCCGTCGGCGTTCTCGCCGGGGCTGTCGTTGCTGCGCAGGTCGTAGTTGTCGTGCGAGTCCGAGTTGAGGACGAGGTTGCCGCCCCCGCCGTTGATGAACAGGCCGGTGCCCATGTGGTGGTGGGTGTCGATCTGCTCGAAGATGTTGTTGCTGCCGGAGATCCACAGCCCCCAGGACTCGGCGTTGCGGTTGTTGTTCTGCGGTACGCCGGTGACTTCCAGTCCTTTGAGGTGGATCCAGCTGCCGGTGACGCTGAATCCCTTGATGCGGCAGTCGTCCTTCATGCGCGAGAAGTCGAAGACCGGCTTCTCCCCCGGCTGGGCCCAGTACCGGATCGGGTTGCCCGAGCTTCCGCTCTTGTTCAGGGTGATCGCGTCGACTCTGGCCGTCTGGCTCGAGCAGGCGCTGTTCGCACGGGTGTAGGCGTACCTGCCGCCGCGGAAGTAGACGGTGTCCCCCGGCTTGGCGGCGGTCTGCGCGCGGGCGATCGACGCCCACGGAGCGGCCTGGGTGCCGGCCGCACTGTCATTTCCGTTGGGAGCGACGTAGTAGACGCTCGCGGCCGATGCCGGACCGGCGGTGATCACGACAGGGCTCGCCGTGATCACCGTGACCAGGAGCGCGCGGGTCAGGTAGATCGTGTTCTTCACGGCGTCACCTGCCTGGGTAAGTGATGTTCGGCCGGGGCGGCCGGCTCATGCCGGACCCGAGGAAGTAGTCGACATGGTGGGACTGCATGTAGCCCTTGAGCGTCATGGCGTTGCGGTAGGCGGGGTTGTGCGCCAGCGTGTAGAGCCTTGTGCTCGTGGGGTGGTTGGTCGTGAAGATGATCAGCTCGTTGTAGCTCGCGTTGGTGTACACGGCTTCTTCTCGCCAATCGCCGAGGATGTCGCCGTAGAAGGTGGGCTGGACGTTCTGGCTCGCGTCGACCGCGCCGTAGGCCGAGGTGTTGAGGATCCGTTGCAGGCCGTTGGTGGGCTTGGGGTTGTTCGGGTCCCACTTCTCGAACTTGCCGTCGTTGAGCAGTTCCATCGTCATGTCGCCGTCCCACCACAGGCCAAGTTGCGGCCACGGCCGCAGCGAGGTGTTCGGTTCGGTGAGGCGGTTGGCGGGCGCGTTGTAGAGGCCGGAGAAGGACCAGACCTCCATGCCGGGGAACCGCGGGTCGATGTCGCCCGCCATGCCGCGTCCCACGTCGGCGGTGCCGGACGCGGAGTGCCGCCAGATGATGGAGCCGTTGGCGGCGTCGTAGTAGTACTCGCGCAGGCCGCTGGGGTTGTCCTGCTGGACGCCGTAGCCTTGCAGGCCTGGACGGCTCGGATCCATCTTGGCGATGTGGAAGCGGTCGCCGTGGATGACGCCCGAGGGGCCCAGGGAGTACCGCAGGGTGCCGTTTCCGTTGAGCACGAACCCGATCTCGGCGACCTCGTCGGTGCCGTCGCCGTTGACGTCGATGACGCGGGTGTTGTGCCCGTCGGGTGTGTTCTGGTTGCCGCGCAGCCACTTCCACTGCTGGGACAGCGACTGGCCGTCGAACTGCCAGGCGCCCATCATGAGGTTGAACCCACCGTTGCCGACGCGGTTCTTCATGAAGGCGACCAGACTGGGCCGCGTGCCGTCGAGGTGGCCCACGCCGAACCGGGCGTACATCGGGCCGTCCCGCAGGTAGTCCGTCGGCACGGGAGCGGTGGCGCGGGGTGCCCCGGTCATGCCGTCGAGGATCGCGATGAACTGACGGTTGTTGTCGCTGTTGGTGAACGTGGTGCCGTTGCCGAAGCGGACACCGTTGGCGATCCGCACGGCGACCTCGGCGCGGCCGTCGCTGTCGAAGTCGTAGACGGTGACGCCGTCGTTGTGGCCGACGTCGATCGTGGACGATCCGCCCTCGATGTTGTTCTGGTTGGTGCTGTTGGGTCCCATGTTGACCGACCAGAGGAGCTGGCCGTCACGCCGGTAGGCCTCGAGGGTCTGCGGCGACGTCTGGCGGTCCAGGACGTAGTCGTACTCACCGTCGCCGTCGAGGTCGCCGACCCAGACGAACTTCACCGGGCCGCCGGAGCGCAGCGGTACCCGGACGACCGGCTCGACGGCGTGGTTGGCGGTCAGCGTGAAGGCGCCGCTCGGTGGCTGCTCCGCGCCGTTGACCACGGGCCGTACCCGGTAGCTGTTCGACCGGGTCAGGTCCGCCGTCGAGTCGGTGAAGTTGGTGCCTCCGGTCAGGACCGCGGAGTTGAGCTTGACCTCCTGGCCTCCGGCAGCGGACCGGTACACGTTGAACCCGATGCCGTCCGGGTCGAGTCCCAACAATCGCCAGGAAACCAGCACAGCGTTGTTGCCCGACCGCACGGCGACGACGCCGCGGCCGAGGTTCTCCATCGGTCTGGCAGCCGCCGCGACGCCGACCGGGGACGTCGCGGCGGCCGGTGCGACGGCCGAAGCCGTCACCGTGGCGGACAGCAGGGCGACTACGGCCCCGGCTGTCGAGACCTTTTTGGACAGTTTCATCGAATCCTCCCTGTGCAGGGTCAGGGCAGGGTGCAGGGTCAGGGCAGTTGATCACCGATCAGCGCCAGGCACTGGATCGCGGCCAAGCCGTACTGTGCGGAGGCGTTCGTGGACACGAAGTTCGCCTCGTCGACCGGTTTGAGCACGGCCGGGCCGTCGACCCGCACCGTTCTCCAGGGTGCGTTGCGCGGATAGCCGGCGTGGCCGGTGTAGAACTCCTGCCACGCTCTGGCGGCCAGCGTGGCGTTGCCGGTCTTCGCCGCGGCGAAGGCGGTGAGCCGGGAGTGGGCCTGCCGCAGGTTCTGGTTGCCGAACGACTGACCGGTCTCGGCCTTCTGCTCCTCGGCCGTGGCGTTGTACAGCCGGCAGTACTGCAGCCAGGCGTTGGTGAACTCCGGGATGTCGAGCAGGTCGACGAGCTCACTGCACATCTCGACGAGGCCGAACACCGCGCCGAGCGAGCCCACGGAGACGGCCGGTCGCGCCGGTGCGAAGGCTCCGGTGTCCAGGTCGTACAGTCCGCTGCCCTGGACGAAACCGTTGGGCAGTGCCCCGATGCTGCGGGCGCCGGCTATCAGCTTGCGCAGCGCGATCGGGTCCCCGCCGCGCTCCCACTCGGTGAGGAAGGCGGCGGCGAGACCGCTCCAGTCGGTGCCGAGCGAGACGGACAACGCGTGCGGATCAGGTTCGTAGGGCCCGGTCCGGATCTTGCGGATCGGATCAAGGACGAGGAACGTCCGATCGCCGTCGACGAGGTCGCGCATCAGGTCGCCGACCCGTTCGTCGGCGGTGAGGAAGTAGTAGAACCGCCGGTACGCGGCGGTGCTGATCCGCAGCTGCTTGGCGCTGTCCGCCCAGTGCTGCACACCGTGCCTCGTGCCGAGGTCGCGCCACTTGCCCAGGTGGTAGACGTCCACCTCGCCGGTGTGCCTGGTCATGGCCTCGGCGAACCGGAACACGTCGGCGCGTCCGGATCTCAGGTACTGGTACCACAGCCACAGGTCCGGCGAGAGCTCGGAGTTGTCCCAGGCGTACCCGCCGATGTCGTACCGCCACACGTGCCGGTCGGAGTCGTAGGTGTGCATGATGTCGCCGTAGTCCCAGAACCCGTACCAGCTGCGCTGCTCGACCTGGCCGCGGTGGTGGTCGAAGAGGAAGTCCAGCCGGTCCTCGATCTCCCGCCGCGCCGGCGTGCTGCGGTCGACCGGGCTCCAGTCGCCGAAGACACCGGCGCCGTGCAGGTGGGCAGGTGGCGCGACGATCAACGGTGGTGTGCGCACGGCCGCGGCCAGCTGGGCGAACCGCTCCGCGGACGGCGTTGCCCCCAAGGCCCAGAACGACAGCTCGGTGGTGCGGGCGATCCCATACGGCGTGCCGAAGCCGGGTTCATAGTCCTCGTAGGTGATCTCCAGCCCTTCGAGCTGTTTCGGGTAGGTGTCCTGGCCCATCCCGTCGTGGTAGAAGCGCAGGTCCATCGGGGTGGCGTCGGGCGACCAGAGCCACATCGTCACCTCGGCGGTCTCCCCCGCCGCGCCGCGGACGTCGAGCTGCGTGGGATGCAGCTGCCAGAAGTCGCGCATGCCGAACGCGAACCCGCCGCTGATCCCGCCGACGTAGCCGAGGCCGGACGCCCGGCGGCCGGAATCCACCGGGATCCAGCCGTGGCCCGCGCGGGTGCGCTTGCGGATGTCGAAGCAGCCCTCGGACAACTGCCGCAGCCTGTAGTCGCCCCAGGCCGGGATGTACTGCAGCCGGCTGCTCACCCGGGTGTCCCAGGTGGACAGCGGAGGTGTGGCTCGTCCGGCGATCTGCGCCTGCCGCACCGCCGCACCGGGATCACGGCGCAGACCGGTGATGCCGCGGACGGCCTCGCCGAGCACACCGTCACCGTCACCGGCGAACCGCACGTGACGGTCGTGCGGTTGATCGGTCATCGGCACCTGGAAACGGACGCCGAGGCCGGAGATGAAGTCCTTGTTCGCGTCGCCGTCGAAGACGAAGGTGTGCACCATGCGGATCCCGTCGCTGCCCGCGTACAGGTACAGCCGGATGGTGAAGGGCAGCCACGCCCTGGGGCCTCGCTCGGCCCGGTGCACACCCTCGATCCGCACCACGGCGCGAACCGGGCCACGTTGCTCGACGGTCACCGCACGGATGTCGGCGGTGAACCGCTCGGTGCGCACCACCTCAGGCGCGTCGTCCGCGGTGTTCCTGCGCAGGCAGACCAGGGTGCCGCCGGTGGCGATGGTCCGGTCTCCCCTGGAGATCGACGGCACCAGGACGCGACCGCGGCGAGCGATCCGGCAGCGGATGACGCCGGTGTCGACGTCGATCTCCCTGCGGTTCTCGCTGATCCGCAACGGGGCGGCGGGCGCGGCCGGCTTTCCGGTGCGCAGCAGGTACTCCCGCGCGGGCGCGACCTCCGTGCCGATCGCGTGTGCGGTCCACTTGACCGTCCCGTCCGGCCAGAAACCAGTCGGCCACGACTGCACGGGCACGGACTGGCCCGCGGCGGTGGTGAGGGACAGCTCGCTGCCTTTGGGCAGGGCACCCCGCGCCCACGGCACTCCCCAGGTGGTGCCGACGAGTGCCTGAGGCGCCTCGCTTTCCAGCCAGCGCAGTGGCACTTCCGCGTTCGCGGCGGGGATCGGCGGCGGCTGACCGCCCAGTGCGGCGCCGGCTTGCGCCGGTGCGTGCAGCCCGCTTGCCGCGCCGGTCATCGCGACGCCCACCAGAAGAGTGCGGCGAGACAGTTCGGGCATCTTTGCCCTCCACCTGAGCCAGAGTTGAAACGTTTACTATTGCTGGGGCAGCGAACCAAGGATTTCTTGATCGTGTCAAGACCGTTGGCCGAATTTTCGTTGGTAGCAACGGTATTGACCGCGTAACGACTCGACCCTAGATTCGATCCATCGATACAAACGGTTTAACTCAAATTCGACCTCTTTCGACAGATGGACTGCTGTCGCCCTACACGGGGTGGGCCAGGGCGCACTGGGAAGCAGTGGCCGATCATCTTTTGGACGGCGTAGCGCCCTACGCCACGCCGGGCGGCGCCCAGTACCGGCTGCCGGGCCGGCCTGGCCGCGCGGGCCTGCACAGTGACGGTTTGGAGGGCTACGCAAGGACTTTCCTGCTCGCGGCCTTCCGCATCGCCGGTGCCGGTGGTGACGTGCCCGCGGAGCTCATCGAGCGGTATGCCGAAGGCCTCGCCCACGGCACCGACCCCGGCCACCGGTACGCCTGGCCGGCACCTGCCGACTGCTCGCAGCAGCTCGTGGAAGCGGCCTCGATCGCGCTGGCACTGCACGAGACCCGTCGATGGCTGTTCGACCGGTTCGACTCCTCGGTGCAGGACCGAATCGTTGCCTGGCTCGCCGCCGCGGCGGGCAAACGGACGTGGCAGAGCAACTGGGTGCTGTTCCCCGTGATGGTCCAGCAGTTCCTCGCAGGCGTCGGCGGACCGCACGACCCGGCCGGAATCTCCGACGGGCTCGACCGGATCGAACAGTGGTACGCCAGCGACGGCTGGTACACCGACGGGGCCGGGCGGAGCTTCGACTACTACGCCGGGTGGGCCCTGCACCTGTACCCGTTGCTGTGGGCCCGGATGTCGGGCGACCAGCGAAGCGGCGAGGTGTACCGGGAGCGGCTGCGCCTCTTCCTGGAGCAGTACCAGCACATGTTCGCCGGTGACGGCGCGCCGGTGTATCAGGGGCGGTCGCTGTGCTACCGGTTCGCCTGCGTCGCACCGCTGTGGCTGGGCGAGCTGACGGACGCGACCCCACTGCCCGCCGGCCGCTCCCGGCGGATCGCCAGCGGCGTGCTGCGGCACTTCGTCGAGCGCGGTGTACCGGACGACCGCGGCCTGCTCAGCCTCGGCTGGCACGACCGTTTCCTGCCGAGCACGCAGCACTACTCCGGTCCGGCCTCGCCGTACTGGGCGAGCAAGGCGTTTCTCGGACTGCTGCTGCCCGCGGACCATCCGGCGTGGACAGTGCCGGAGAGCGCCGCGCCGATCGACGACGGCGACCAGGTCGTCGCGATGCCCGGCCCCGCCTGGCTGCTGCACGCCACCCGTCACGACGGGGTGGTGCGCGTGGTCAACCACGGCAGCGACCGGGCTCGGCACCTGTCCGCGGACGGGATCGACGACCCGCACTACACCCGGTTCGGGTACTCGTCGCATGCAGCTCCCGAGGTCGGTGAGGATGCTCGTGTGCGGGCGGTGGACGGTCATCTCGCGGTCATCGGGCCAGATGGCGTCGTCTCCCGCCGGCGGCGCATCGAGGCGATCGCGGTCCACGACCGGTTCGCCGCGTCGGCCTACGAGGACGGCCCGGTGCGGGTGGAGACGGCGTCGGTCGTGCGCGGACCGTGGGAACTGCGCGTCCACCGCGTGACCGCCCCACCTGGCCATGTCGTCCGTGACGGCGGCTACGCGCTGGCCGGTTCCCGCCCACCGGCGGTGGGCACCGGTGACCGATGGAGCCAGGTCGGTTTGCCGGACGGCCTGACGAGCGTCGTGGTCGCCCTGCACGGTTTCTGTTCGGCTGCGACCACCGACGCCATGGACGCCAACGCGTTCGGCGTGTGTTCCGCCACGCCGTACCTGCTGGCGCCTGATCATCCTGGCGGAAGCGCCGTCTATGTCTCGCTGATCGTGCTCACCGGCGATCGGGTCGATCCCGCCGCGCTGCGAGAGTCGGTCACCGCGTCCGTCGCCGGTGACCGAGCCACGATGCGACTGCCGGACGGGGAGCGGATCGAGGTGGTGCTCGGTGCCCAGGTCACCTACGCGCGCTATCCCGTGGACGGCGCGCCCGTACGGTGGCCTGCGGACGACGCCGCCGGCACCGGGGTATAAATGATTCAGTAACCGTTTTCTGAAACAATGTTCCCGGTTACGGAGTCACGGGAAGGGGCGGTGGACGATGACGCGTCGGGCGAGCGAACCAGTGAACGGCCGGCGGCGGTCCACGATCCGCGAAGTGGCGGAACGGGCCGGCGTGTCCGTCGCCACCGTCTCGCGCATCCTGAGCGGCGACTACCCGGCCTCCCCCGCCACCCGCAAGCGCGTCATGCGCGCCGTCGAGGAACTCGACTACGTCGCCAATGCCCACGCCCGCGCGCTCGCGGGCACGTCCGCGAAGAGCATCGCCATTGTCCTCAACTCGGTGATCTCGCCGCACTACGCGCATGTCGCGCAGGGCGTGGAGGCCCAGGCCGCCGCCGAAGGCCGGCTGTGCCTGATCGGCACGACCGGCGGCGACGCCGAGCGTGAGCTCGCCATGGTGAAGTTCATGCGGGAGCAGCACGCCGAGGCGGTCATCCTGGTCGGCAACGTGGTGGCCGACGAGAAGTACCACAAGCGCATGGGCCAGTACGCGCACGCCCTGACCGCGATCGGTTCCCGGCTGGTGCTGTGCGGCCGCCCGCCGCTCGGCCCCGATGTGCCCGCGGTGGTCGTGGAGTACGACAACGCCGGCGGCGCGTTCGCGGCGACCAGCCACCTGCTGTCCGCCGGGCACGAGCGGATCCTGTGCCTCGGCAGGCGTCCCGGCTACACCACGCAGGAAGGCCGGGTGGCCGGGTACCGCAAGGCCCTGGCCGCGCACCGCGTGCCGCACGACCCCGCGCTCGAGGTCGAGGGCACGACGATGGAGTGGCACGAGGGCTACCGGATGATGAAGGAGCGGCTGGCCGCCGGTCCTCGCGACTTCACCGCGGTCTTCGCCCTCAACGACCTCATCGCCGGCGGCGCCTGCCGGGCACTGACCGAGCACGGGCTCCGGGTGCCCGACGACGTGTCGATGGTGGGATTCGACGATCTGCAGCCCTCGCTCGACCTCAACCTGACCAGCGTGCACCTGCCACACGAGGAGATCGGGCGCACCGCCGTGCGCCTCGCACTCGAGCACGAGGCACGCGGCGGCACACCTCCGCACGTCGTTCTCGGGACACACCTGGTGATCCGCGACTCGGTCCGCCCGCGCGTGTCCTGACGCCTTCCAAGCAGGCCTACGAGTCTGCCGGCAGGCTCGACGCTCACCGTGCACGCGCCGAACTATTGCAAGACGTACACAGGAGGGATGCGGGCACCGTGGCAGCTCTAGAGGTCTGGTACGACCCGGAGCCCGAGGACGACTTCAACCCGGGCGATCCCGCCATCATCGTCCGCACACACGAGGGCCTGGCCGTACTGCTGGACCGGGTGAGCAAGCGATCCGCGCGCCAGCCGTGCCCGTCGATCATCACCGTGTCCGTGGCGGATGACCCGTACCGGTTTCCCTCGGTCCGCGCGGGTGTGGGCGCGGACCTCGGCTACGTGCAGATCAACAGCAGGACCGGTCGCTCGGTGAACCACACGACGTCGTGGTCGGCGGCCAGCTCGTGCGCCAGATCAGCTCCCTCCGGCAGCACCGGATCATCGCCAGCCGCGTCGAAGAAGTCCACCCACTTGGTCGGCGAGTCGGAGTCGAGGAGATGAAGTCGATGTCGGGCGTCGGCCACGGTCCCATCGATGTCGATCACCGCTACAGGTCGTGTCACCCTGTCCCCACCAGCTTCTCGGTGAAGAGGGCGTCTGCGTCGATGAGCTGGCGGCGGCCGATGAACCGGCTGGTCACGAGGAGGCCCGCCTCGTGCGCTTCCTGACCCGCGTGGCTGTAGACCGCGTCCTTGACCACCCACGGCGTCAGGCCGCGCTCGAACGCGTCACACGCCGTCTTGAGCACGCAGGACTCGGTAGCAATCCCGACGATCACGATGTCAGTCCAGCCGTGTTCCGTCACTGTCGCGGCGCCTTCCTCGGTGAACAACGAATAGATCGGCTTGTCCAGCACCTTGACCGCACGCTGTGACGCCGGCACGAGGTCGTCGACAATGTCGATCTCGGGAGACTTCTGCATCCTTGACCAGTTGATCAGCCGCTCGTACGGCGATCCGGGATGGTTGACGAATCGGGTGAACACGGTCGTACCGCCGGCTTCTTCCCAGCGACGCACGACATCTGCCACGTGCGGAACGATGGGCGCTGACTTGCTGGACACGAAGCCGTTCTGCACATCGACGACCACCAGCACGCTCTTGGCCAGATCCACCTGATCATTCTCCGCTCGTGTCTCGCAGCAACTCCAGCGCGGTCGTCAGGTGCTTGCCCAACTCACTGGTTTCGAGCACCGCCCGGCGCATCGCGGCATGTTGCGCTGTCTCCTGTGGCCTGGTCATGGTCAACCGCGACCTGACCGCGCGGATCCAGCGCCACCCGTACTCAGGTGGAACAACTGGATCACATCCTTCTTCCACCTGCTCGTGCACGCGGTGGCAATAACACCACAACGCCTGGACCAGCAGCTCACAGTCGACCAGGTCAGACGTCTGGAGCGCGCGTCCTGCCGCCTGCGGGTAGTAGCTGAGCCCGGCCCAGCTCGCGCAGCCGATGGACAAGCCTCGAATGCCGAACTCATCGATACGGCTGTCGTGGAATCCTTCACGCAGCAACATCTGCTCCACCAGCTCCGCGTGGTGCAGGGAAGGCCCGGCCTCCTCTGTTCCGCGGTCGAGCAGGACGCGCGGCATGCTCAACAGCCGCATCGCGGTCTCAAGGTCCTGGCCGTTCCACAGTGACTCATGCAACCAGTAGGCCGACAGCACGTAGTGCGCGGTAGGTGTGTCCGAACCGGTCCGCTCGCATAGCCACTCAGTCGCCCACTGCCGGGTCTCGCGATAAGTCTGCCGGCGCCACATCGCCAGGCTGGCGACGTTCGGCACGCTCAGCTCCTCCGCCAGGTGGAAGACCGCGACACCCCAGGGGAACGCGTACAACTCGCAGAGACCAGCCGGATGCTCGACCTGTCCTACGTGGCAGTCCGCCCATTGCACCGAGCCGGGTACGAGGTTCGCTCGTTCGATGAGCGTGGAGAGCAGTTCGGGTCCGAGGTACACCGGCACGAACTTGTGGCTCGTGAGGCCACACGACTGACAGTTCACCGCGCCCGTGCTGAGGGTGCCGAACAGCTCATGCGGTGTGGCCTCGAACGCGGCGCAGTACAGCCGGAGGTAGACCTCGTCCCGCACCGCGGCTCTGCCGGTCTCGTGCCGGTAGATCGCCTTGACCATGGCGCCCAGCTCAGGCGTCGTGAGCTCCAGTTGCCGACCAAGCCGCTCGAACTCCCTGGCGAGCCTGTCTCGTCCCCACCCCTTGGCCTGCCGCCGGGCGATCAGCACGAGGTTCGGCGTCGGACGCTTTCCCTCGCCGATCGCGGCGGCGTCGCTGGACATGATCGATGTCCTTCCATGTCCCTGCTTGTCATCTGCCGCGTGCTCGTCGTCCAAGCCATATTTGAATCATCACGAACGAACCCACTATATCGATGTTCGGCGTCATGTCGGCGACAACGCACCGGAGGAGCGATGGCCCAGTGGTTGGCGGCACAGCCCAAGACCATCGTCGTCCAACCAACAACGCTGTGTCCGATGGACTGCACCTACTGCTACTTGCTCGAACGGCACCTGAAGCAGGAAATGACGCCGCAGGTGGCATCGGCTGTCGCGGATGGCATCGGTCCGTCGTGGGAGCCGGTTGAGGTGGTGTGGCACGGCGGCGAGCCGTTGGCGGTTGGGCTCACGCGGTTCGTGGAGTTGTTGCAGCCCTTCGAGTCTCTGCGCCAAGCCCGGCGCGTGCGGCACAAAGTCCAGACCGGCGGCGGCAGGCCGATCACCGATGCCTGGTGCGACGTGTTCGAGCAGTACGAGATCGGCGTGGGCGTGAGCATCGACGGACCTCGCGAACTCAACCACCACCGCGTCGACCGAGGTGGCCGGCCGATGTTCGACCGGACCATCGCAGGCATCGAAACCCTGAAACGACGCTGCATCCCCTTCACCGTCCTGGCGGTCGTCAGCCAGGACGGCACCGGGCAGGCCGCACAGGTCCTGGACTTCATGCGAGACCTGGGCACCTCGTGGGTCGGGTTCAACATCGAAGCCAAGGAAGGTGCGAACTCCGACGGACAGACCCCCTCGATCGACCACGCCCGCCAGTTCTGGCGCGACACCTTCGAGTGGTGCCGCCGCAACAACGACGTGACCGTGCGAGAGGTCTCGAACCTGTTGGGCTTCCTCGGCCTGACACAAGAGCGGCGCGACGCGGACTCCCAGCACGACCCCATTCCGACGATCGCCTGGAACGGCGACGTGGTGCTGCTATCACCGGAACTGCTCGGGGTTCGCAGCGTCACCTACGACGACTTCGTCGCGGGCAACGTACTGGAAGACGACCTGTCCGCGATTGTGCAGCGCTCTGACGAACTGTTGTACGTCCAGGAGTTCACGAACGCACTGGAGACCTGCAAGCAGACGTGCGAGTTCTTCTCCTTCTGTCAGGGCGCGCACGCAGGTGATCGGTTCTTCGAACACGGCACCTTCGCCGTGACCGAGACCGACCACTGTCGAAATTCCGTTCAAGCGCCCGTCCTGGCGCTTGCCGAACTACTACAGGCGAAGGGAAGCAGATGACGGTCTTGGAGCAAATGGTGCGCGCCGTGTCCAACGTCGACACTGAGTGGGCACAGGTCGTGGCCGCCAGAACTACGGGGAGCGTGAACGCCAGCGGCGTGGACTGGGGTCGCAAGGGCGGCAGTTGGGGCAAAGAAGGCGAGTTCTGGAAGAAGTGAGCATGGACGCCCTGGAGATCGAGAGGGCCGTCGAGCGACGACGGGTCTGGCTCGACAAGCAGCTCGACGTGGCAGCGACGGCGCTGGACGTGAGCGTGGCTGGTGAGCCGGTGAACACCTTCGACATGCGCTCGGCCGGCGCGGTCGCCCGCAGTGGGGGCGGTGACGTCTGGCTGAGGGTCGTGGTGCAGGACGCCGACTACGAGCCCGTCTGCCGATGGGACGGCAACGTCGCCGGCAACTCGATCCGTGGCGTCGCCAAACCCGCGGTTCTCCGGTGGCACGACTGGCAGCACAACGACGAGTATCTGCGGGGCCGCCGTCTCCGGGGCGAGGTGATGACCCTCGCCCCAGGGACGACGGTCGCGCCCGGCGGCGTGCTGCACGATGAGCCCCAGCTATCCGACACCTGGTGGCGGGACCTGCGCCGGTCACTGGCGGCACTCGCGGCACACCCGATGGAGTGGCACAACGAGCTCGGTGCGGTGGCCTCGACCATCCGGAGCGTCGAGCACCACTTCGGCATCACGTTGTCTGAGGACGCCTTCGCGGATGTCAGCTGGACGACAGCGCACGCAGACCTGCACTGGGGCAACCTGCGCCGGCCGCAGATGTGCATCCTCGACTGGGAGAGCTGGCGTCCCATGTTCGCCGGGTACGACATGGCCACGCTCTACTGCAACAGCCTTCTCGACCCGGCTACCGCCCGGCGGATCCGCGACATGCCCGAGCTGCACACCCGCAGCGGCAATTTGGCTCTCCTGTCCGCGATCTGCCGTTACCTCTGGATCGTGGGCGAAGGCAGCGAGTGGGATCAGCTCGAACCGCACCTGCGAACCGAAGCCGAGCCGATTCTGTCCAGCGTGAGCAAGAGGACCGAATAAGTCGGCGTCACGCCGGAAGGGCACAACCATGAGCAACAAGCACACACCCCTGCGGGCAGTCATAACGTTCGCTGGCGATCGAGGCGGGCGGTTCCGGTGACCGCCCTGACAATTCTGGTCGGCGGAGTGGTACTGCTCGCAGCGGTCTTGGTGCTTACGTTCGCACGGCACCTGTGGTGCGACGCAGGGTGCGGCTCCTGCGCGCAACGGCGTAGCGAGCGGGCCGTGCGCCGCCGTCGGCGGCGCGACGCACTGCGCGTCGAAGCCCTCGCGCACAACTGGTCCAGCGCACGGGCGTACCTGCACCGCATCGGTTCATGGCGACGGGAGCGATTCGGCAAGCTGTCCGGCGCGCATGCGCACCAGGCACGTGCGCGAGTCGGCAAACGCGTGAGAGTGGTGCTCCGATGAACCCACTCAAGCAGGCAAACCGGCAGCAGCCACCGCGTTCGTGGACGGAACATCTGAAAGTTCTCCGAGCCTGTGCGAGGAAATAGATATGCCAAAGAGGATCTCCACTGCGCGTGGTCGGGAGTTCGGTGCCGGCCTGCGGGCGGCCATCGCGAATGCTGGCCTGACCTCGCGCGCGGTCGCCGAAATCCTGGACTGGGACGAGGCCAAACTCTCGGATGTGGTGAACGGCAAAGGCGGGACCACCCAGCTCGAAGTTGCCGCGTTGCTGGGAGTCTGCCGAGCCAGGGCCGCCGAATCTGCTCACCTGCTGTCGCTGCACCCGGAGACGCACGTCAGGGGTTGGTGGCAGCAGCACGGCACGTGTGCGCCAATCCGGCTTCGTACGCTCGCCGAAAACCTGGCCGTGGCCGAGTCGCTGACGAGCTGGCACACGCACATGGTGCCGCTGTTTCTTCAGACGGCCGACTACATGCGCGAGGTGCTACTCGCATCATCCACTGTGCCTGCGGCTGAGCTGCACGATCGGGTGAAGGCGCAGCTTGCGATGCAGGAGTTGCTTCGCGGCGGCAAACAGTGCACCTATTTCATCCACGAGTTGGCGCTGCACCTGCACGTCGGTGGTGCCGAGGTACACGCCGGGCAGTTGCTGCACCTCCTGCTCATGGCGAAGTGGGCGAACACCACGATCCGGATCGTGCCCGCCGCACTCGGTGCGCATCCTGGCCTTGCTGGGCCGTTCGCTCGGTTGACCTTTGCGAAGTACGCACCACTGGTGTGGGTGGATACCGAGAACTCCAGCCTCCTCTCCGAGGAGAACGACGCGATCACGGGCTACGACAAGGTCATTCGCGCGCTCGACGAAAAGAGCTTGGACGAGGCCGACTCCAAAGCGCTGATCGTCCGCCTGTACGACGCCATATGTCCCGCCGAAGACGAAGCGGCAAGGCGCAGGTCTGTCTGTTGAGGACGCAACGCCGCCAGCCTCCGGACTCCACCGCACACAACCGGGGTTGGCAAGAGGAGCCGACGCGGCGCACGTCACCGCGTCGGGTTCACCCACGCACCGAGCGAGTCGCGCATGCCTAAAGACTTCAGATCCAACCTGCAGAACCGCGCGGTTGGTCGTGCGCTTGCCATGTGGCGCAATGAAAGCGACTTGAGCCTGTTGGAGGTCGGGGAACGTGTGGACTGGTCGTCGGCCAAGACGTCGATGATGCAGAACGCGCTGGTCCCGATCATCGACGTTGACGTTGTCGCACTTGCCCTGGTGTACCGGGTCAGCGGCGAGCGGCGGAAGCCTGCCGTTCTGGGGGCACAGCGCGCACGCGATCCGCTGAGGTTCGATCTGCTGACCGGTGCGGCTTCGTCCTGCGTCGGGTGGACGTACGCCGAAGTGGAGGCGGAAGCGAGCTACGTGCAGGTGGTCGCGCTCGACGTGCTGCCACCGTTCGTCCGGTCACCTGAGTACGAGGCCGCGTTGCGCGGCGTCCAGGCGGACGCGGTGTCCGAGCAGGGCCACCGGCACTACGGCGACGCTCACCGCGACCGAGTGATGCGGCACCTCAGCACAGGGCCGTCGCTGCGGCTGGATCTCGTTGTGGGAGAGGCGGTGCTGCGGCGACCGGTCGGGGGCGCGCTGGTGATGGCTGATCAGTTGTTGCGGTTGGCCGCGCTCACCGAGCTTCCCGGCGTGCGGGTGCGGCTCGTGCCGGACGACGTGGGAGCGTTCGCGGGGATGACGTCGTTCACCCTGCTGTCGTTCCGCGAGGGCGAGTTCGAGGACGTGGTCTACCTCGACACCCTGCACGGCGGGACGTGGCTGGAAGCTGAGCGCGAGCGGCGGCCGTACGCGGAAACGTTCGAGCGGCTCGTCACCGTGGCGCTCCCCACCGAGCGCACCATCAGCCGGTTGATCGAGGCTGCGCAGTTGCTGAAGGACAACGCGGACTGACCCATCGCGCGATTCCGTGACTCTTCCGCAACCACCGTTGCATAACCTCTCAAGGCAGGTCCACTGCCGGACCTCGGCACCGGGCGCGGTGCCGAGGTTGTAGTCGTCCAGGCACAGGTTGCTGTGCTGGTCTTCCCGAACCGGTCTGACTCTGAAAAGCACCGGCCTCGTGCCTTGCGAACGATCTGTCGTCCGGGACGGGGAAGACCACCTCGCGCTCACCGAGCCGGCGTTCGTGACCTGATAGCGGTACCGGCAGGGGATGTCAGGCAGCGGCAGCTCCGACCTCGATGTAGTCGATGTTGGGTAGTCCGGCTGCCGTGGTCGGGGCGATCCGGATGGTGTTGCTGCCGGCGTTGAGCGACACCGGCACGGACTTGGCCGACCATGCCGACCATGAGCCGGTGGACTCGAACGACACGGTGGCCACTGTGGTCCCGTTGACGATCACGTTCGCCGGTCGCGTATCCGAGCCGTTGGCGAACCGGACGCTCACCGTCGCCGTACCCGCCTCCGCCGGGGTCACCGTGAACTGCGCTGCCGCCCCGACGGCGTTGTTGCCGTTGCAGAACCCGCTGCCCGAATAGCCCGCGTGATTCGTATCAATCGTGCCGTCACACACCGCGGGAGCGGACTCCGCCTCGTAACGCTGCCCCGGCTGCGGGCCGTCAGCGCCCCAGCCGTGCCTGAGCCGGTCAGCGCCAGTGGCGCTGCGGATGCTCACGCTCAGGTTGGTGCCGCTGCCGTGGAGCGCGAACATGGAATACCAGTCGTAGTTCTGTCCGGCGGTGATCTTGCCGCCGAGCGCGGGCCAGTAGACCGCGCCCATCTTGAGTGCCCGCAGGGAGTCGGTGTCCGCGCGGAGGTACCGGACGAAGTTGTTGGAGCTGTTCGCGTTGTTGTAGTTCAGGCCGGTGTCCATCGGAGCGCCGAACTCGGTCAGGACCGAACGCGAGGCGCAGTTACCCAGTCGCTGCCGGAAACTCTGGACCCAGCCGTTGTAGTCCATCTCGCCGTAGAAGAAGGCGTAGTGGTGATAGGACAGGAGCGTTCCGTCGAGACGTGTGTCGGCACAGACCGGCCTGACGTCCTGGCTGTAACCCGTGCCACCCACCAGGATCCGGCCCTTCGGGATCGACGCGCGAGCGTTGATCCACGAGACGGCGAGGTCGATCCATTGGGAGGCGCTGTAGCCGTGGGGCTCGTTCATCGGCTCGAAGTAGACCAGGCTGTTGGAGCCGTACTGGGCGGTGACGGTGTTCCACATCGAGTTGAAGGCGTTCATGTTGGTGATCCGGCCGCCGGACGCGGCTCCGTCCTCCCAGTAGGCGAGGATGACCTTGAAGCCTTTGGCGGTCGCGGCGTCGATCGTGCCGCGGTAGGCGTTCCACCACGACGTACCGACGGTGTGGGTGTTGACCGGCAACCGGACGGTGTTGACGCCGAGTTGGTTCTTGAACCCGTTGTAGACGGCGTCCGCCTTGGCCCGGACGGTCGAGTAGCTGTCCGACTGGTTCAGCCCGTCGAGGACGAGCGGACCTGTGACGAAGTTGTCGCCACGCACGGCCCAGTTCACGCCTCGGAACTGGGATGTGTCCGCGCTGGCCGGTGATGCGCCGGTCAGTGCGACCACCGGCAGTAGAGCCAACGTGCTGAGAACGCTGACCAGAGTGCGGCGCAGGGAACGGGTGTGAGGTGCTGAGCGGCTGCGGGTACGTGTCGATGGCATCTGATTGACCAATCGGGTGCAGGGATGGGTGTGGGCAGGTGCTTTGTCGCGGACTCAGCCGCCGGTCTCGCCTGAGGGAGGGGCGAGGACCTTGGAAGTGGGAACCGGGACGCCGAGGTTCGGGGTGCCGTCGGCGTTCCAGGAGATCTTCTGCACGCGCGTGGTCCGGGTCGTGCCGCAGCCCTGGGACGCCGAGGAGTTGGCGTGGTAGGCGATCCAGATCTCGGTGCCGTCGGGTGAGGTGAAGAACGAGTGGTGGCCGGGACCGTAGACGCCGTTGGCGTTGCTGCGCTGGAAGATCGGGGTCGGGAACTTCGTCCAGGACGACGCCACGAGCGGGTTGCCGCCGCGGTACTCCAGCATACCCAGCTTGTAGTCCGCAGTGCCGCAGTAGCTGGCGGAGTAGGTGAGGAACGTACGGCCGTTGCGCTGCAGGGCGAACGATCCCTCGTTGACCGGCTGGCCCTGCCGCTCCCACGCGAGCGTCGGCGCCGAGATGCGGGTGCCGTAGGCAGACACGGAGGTCGGACTGCTCATCGGTGCGATGTAGATCGACTGGAGCTTGTCGGCGTGGAACGCCGAGTAGTGGAAGTACAGGGCACCGTTGAGCTTGAGCACCGCGCCGTCGATCGCCCAGCCGTTGTTCGGCATCAGGTTGAGCACGCCCCCCATCGGGTCGTTCGCGGCACTCTCCAGCACGTGCGTGCGGCGCGATCCGTATCCGGGCCGCGGTGCCACCGAGTAGTAGATGTACCAGCGGTTGTTGATCTGCTCCAGGTGGGGAGCCCACATCGTGCAGCAGCCCGTGTTCTGGGTGGCGGTGAAGATCCGCCTCTCCGAGGCGCTGCGCAGGCCGGCGATGGTGGACGACCGGCGCATCAGGATGTTGGACGTCCACGTGGTGGCGACGTAGTAGTACTGGCCGTTGTACTGCACCAACGTCGGGTCGGCGCTGTTGGGCGCGGGCACGACGGGATTGGTGAACGACGGGCCGGGCGCGGCGTCCGCGCGGTCGTGGCCCGCCGCGATCATGGACAGGGCGACGATGAGCACGGCGACGAGCGACAGGGCTCGCCGGCCCGCACCGCGCCGGTGCACGAGCATCATGGGCACTCCTGGTGACGGGAACGGGTGGGGCGTTCCGGCACAGCCGCCAACAACCCCGAGGGCTCAGGCGTTACTTGGCGGCGGCGTGCTCCTTGGCCAGTTCCTCGGCCACCTTGTCGCCGCCGGCCTGCCGCCACTGGGTGACCGCGTCCTTCCAGGCGGACACCGGCTTGCGGCCGAACACGATGGCCCCGATCGCGTCGCCGACGGTCCGGGTCAGCTCGGCACCCTTGCTGGTGCGGGTCGCGGACCGCAGCCCCGCCTCCGGATCGGCCACGCTCCCCGGCAGCACCGCCTTCTCCCACTCGTGGACGGCCTTGGCCGCCTCCGGGTAGCCGGGCAGGTGCAGCACGGCCGGCGCGACCCCGAGGTACTTGATCGGCAGGTTGACGTTGTTCTCCACCTTGAACAAGTCGGTGGTCTTGATTCCGCCGGAGTCCTTGGTGAAGTGCGTGCCCTCCACGCCGTAGTTGACCAGCTCGTACTCGGAGGTGCCGAACGGGGCGCTGAGGTAGTTGGAGACGCGCAGCAGCAGCTTGATCCGGTCGGCACTGGCCTTCTTGAACGTGACGTAGCCGAAGATGCCGGTGCCCTGCCAGGGGGTCGCGTTCGGCCCGTACGGGCGGGCGAGGTCGAACTCGAACCGGCGGTTGATGCCGTCCATCGTCTCCCTCGCCACCGCGCCGAAACCGTCGGTGATCGACAGGACGGAACCGTTGTACCAGAAGGTCTTCAGATCGGTCGCGCTGAGCGTGAGACTGTCCGGCCGGTAGGCGCCCTTCTCGGCGAGCCGGCGCATCATGCCGATCGCCTCCTCGAACTGGGGCGTGGTGAGGGTGCTGACGAACTGGCCGTCGCGCAGTTCCCAGGCGTTCGGCGCACCGGGCGAGCCGGCGTGGTAGGCGATCGAGCCGAAGCCGCCGAAAAGGCTCTTGGAGCCGCCGATCCCCCACCGCCCGCCGCCCGACTGCCCGGTCATCGCGGCGACGAACTCCTCCGTGCGCCACTCCCGCGCTACACCGGCCTGCTGGAACGCCGTGCGGTTGACGTAGAGGCTGTTGCCCGGCTTCGGACGCTCCAGCGGCACGCCGTAGATCCGGCCGCCGACGCGGCCCATGCCCTCCCAGGCGTACGTGGGGATGTTGGCCAGACTGGGGTACTCCTTGACCACGTCCCCGCCGACCAGGTCGGACAGGTCGGCGCACCGGCTCTGGACGAACTCGTGGGAGCGGGGCAGCTGGAGGTTGCTGAACATGATGATGTCGGGCAGGTCGTCGCCGGAGGCCATCAGCGTGGCCATCTTCTGGCCGTACTCGGCGTCCGGGACGACCACGACCTTCAGGTTGACGTTCAGCGCCTTGTTGATCGCCTGCCAGAACTGGTTGCTCTCCAACGGTTTGGGCGGAGCGCCGTAGGTGACGACCACCGCGGTCACGTCCGAACCGTCACCCGGTGCTTCCGGCACCGACCGGACCAGATTCTGCGGGTAGTTCAGGTACAGCGGTTGCACGCCCGACTTGTCGCCGGGCGCATCGGGCGCCGGGCCGGAGAACGGCACGTATGTGGGCCACGGCACCACATTCTTGCCGGCGTTGCCGACGTTGCCGGTGGATCCGCTGCCGCAGCCGGCGAGCGCGGGTCCGGCCACGGTGGCGAGCGCACCGGCGCCGGCGAACTTCAGCAACGACCGTCGGCGGAGGTGAGAAGACATGCGTGGCTCCTTCCTCGTTGAAGGGTGGATCAGGCCTTGACGGCGCCGGTGAGCACGCCTTTGACGAAATAGCGTTGGAGCAACGGGTAGATGCACACGATGGGCGCGACGGCCAGGACCACCACCGCCATCTGGGTCGACTGCGGAGCGGAGGTGACCGTCGAGTCACCGCTGAGGTCGGCTCCCCCGGTGACGTACTGGCGCAGCACCGTGCCGATCGGCCACTTCGTCTGGTCGTTGAAGTAGATGATGGCTTCGAAGAAGCGGTTCCAGTAGGCGACCGCGTAGAACAGGCTCACCACCGCCAGCACCGCCTTGGACAACGGCAACACGATCCGCCACAGCATGGTCAGTTCGCCGGCGCCGTCGATGCGGGCGGCCTCCAGCAGTTCGGCCGGGATGGACTGGAAGAAGCCCCGCAGCACGATCAGGTTGAAGACGTTGATCAGGAACGGCAGGACCAGCGCGGCGTAGGAGTCGAACAGGCCGGTGGTGCGCACCACCAGGAACAGCGGGATCATCCCCGGCGGGAACAGGAACGTGAACAGGATCAGCAGCAACATCGGCCGGCCACCGTAGACGTGGGGCCGTGACAGCGCGTACGCGAGGCCCACCGTGCAGACCAGGCTGAGCGCCGTGCCGATCACCGTGACGCCGCCACTGACCAGCAGCGCCCACGTCACGACTCCGCCGTCCAGTATCTCCGTGTACGCGCCGAGCGTGAACCGCTCCGGCCACACCACCCAGCCACCGTTGGCGATCACGTCCTGCGGTGAGGCGAGGCTCGTCGCCACGACGGTCCACAACGGGAACAACACGAGCAGCACGATGACGATGAGCGCCACCGCCTTCGCGAGCCGCAGCCCCGGCCCTGGTTTGCCCTGCCACGCCGGATATGTCGCCCTCAACGCCGGTACACCCCCTGTTCACCGAGCCGATGCGCGACCCTGTTCGCCGTGTACACCAGCGCGACGCCGATGAGCCCCTTGAACAGCCCGGCGGCGGCCGCGTAGCCGAACTCGCCGTTGGCGAAGCCGGTGAAGTACACGAAGGTGTCCAGCACCTCGCCCGCCTCCGGCCCGACCGCCTGCCGTTGCAGGAAGAACTGCTCGAAGCCGACCTCGAGGAACTCGCCCAGCCGGAGTATCAGCAGCAGCACGATCACCGGGCGGATGCCCGGCAGCGTCACGTGCCAGAGCCTGCGCCACCAGCCGGCGCCGTCCAGTGCCGCCGCCTCGTACTGCTGATCGTCCACTTGGGACAGCGCGGCCAGGAAGATGATCGTGGCCCAGCCGCATTCCTTCCAGATCAGCTGCGCGACCACCAGCGGCTTGTACGCGTCCGGGTTGCCGATGACCTGGATCGCCCCGAGACCGAACTCGCCCATCCAGCCGTTGACCACTCCGGCACCGCCGAGCATGTGCTGGAACAGCGCCACGACGATCACCCACGACAGGAAGTGCGGCAGGTAGACCACGCTCTGCACGAACCGTTTGACGGTCGTGCCGACCAGGCTGTGCAGCAGCAACGCCAGGGCGAGCGGAGCCGGGAAGAAGAACACCAGTTGGAGGCCGGCGATGACGATCGTGTTCGCGACCGCGTTCCAGAACCGCGGATCGCCGAGCATCTGCTCGAAGTTGACCAGTCCGGCCCACGCGCTGTCCGCGAGACCCAGGAACGGCACGTAGTCGACGAAGGCCAGCACGTTCCCGAACAGCGCGCCGTAGTGGAAGACCAGGAAGTAGAGGACGCCTGGCGCCATCACGGCCAGCAGCACCCGGTCCCGGCGGATCCGCCTGCGGTGTCCCCGTTCCTGGGCGTGTGACGCCTGCCGGCGCACTTCGCGGGATGGCCGTCTGGTCTCGACCGCACTCACCTTCGGTGCCCCCCGTCGTGACGATCGCCCTCGACCGAAACCCAGCGACCACGAAGATAAAACGGTTACATCCTCAGGTCAACCATGGATGCCGTACCCTTTGACAACTAGGGCCCGCGCCATGGTAAAACGTTTTAACTCAGCCATGCCTCACGGAGGGGGATCCATCCGTGCCGGAACGTCCCGTAGCGGTGCTCGCCATGCAGCCATGGGCGCTGCCGGACCTGTTCCCCGCGGACCTGCTGGAACAGCTGCGAACCCTGGTGCGACTGGAACCGGGTCCAGCCCTCACGTCCTTCGGAACGGAGGAAGCCGTGTCCGTGCTGCGCGAGGCGGACGTGCTGGTGACCGGCTGGGGCTGCCCGCGCATCGACAGCGCCGTGCTCGCCACCGCGCCGCGGCTGCGCGCCGTGATCCACTCGGCCGGTTCTGTCAAAGGACATGTCGACCCCGCGGTCTTCGCTCACGGCGTCACGGTCTCGTCGGCCGCACAGGCGAACGCCGTGCCGGTAGCCGAATACACGGTGGCCGCCATCGTCTTCGCGGCGAAACGAGTGTTCGCCCGAGCCAACTGGTACGCACACGACCGCACGGCGGGTGATTGGCGTTCCGGTGCCGGCACCGGGCTTTTCGACCGCACGATCGGGATCATCGGCGCCTCCCGGACAGGTCGGCTCGTGCTGGATCGGCTGCGTCCGCACAACGTCCGGCTGCTCCTCGCCGATCCCTTCGTCACCGCCCGGGAAGCCCGCGCACTCGGCGCGGAACTGGTCGGCACGGACGAGCTGTGCCGCCGCAGCGAACTGGTCTCCGTGCACGCGCCGGCACTGCCGGAGACCCGCCACCTGCTCGACGCCCGGCGACTCGCCCTGCTCCAGGACGGCGCGACGCTCATCAACACCGCCCGCGGATCCCTGGTGGACACCGTCGCCCTCACCCACCACTGCGCGACCGGGCGCATCGACGCCGTGCTCGACGTGACCGATCCCAACCCGCTGCCGCCCGATCACCCGCTTCTGCGGCTGCCGAACGTGCTCGTCACCCCGCACCTGGCCGGTTCACAGGGACGCGAACTGCGGCGCCTGGGCGAGTTCACCGTGGCCGAGCTCGCGCGCTTCGCCGGAGGGGAGCCGCTGCACGGCACCATCTGTTCCAGCGACCTGCACCGGATCGCCTGACAGACCTCATTGCTGTCCATCATTCCCCTGATCGCGTTGTTCCCTGGGTTGCAGCGCTGCTGGCGCGTCGACCCGCTGACAGGGGCCGTAAAGTCGTGACCACCGGTCACAGCGGATGAGGACAGATGACGGACACCGCGCCACAACGACGAATGAAGCGGCCGCCGACGATTCTCGACGTCGCCGCGCACGCCGGCGTGTCGCGTGGCACCGTCTCCCGAGTTCTGCAGGGCGGGCACAACGTCAGTCCGGCCTCGCAGGAGGCGGTCCACGCCGCGATCCGCAAGCTGGGTTACGTGGTGAACCGGGCGGCCCGCAGTCTGGTGACCCAGCGCGCGGGTTCGGTGGCGTTCCTCCTGTCAGAGCCACAGGAGCGGTTCTTCGAGGACCCCAACTTCACCACTCTGCTGCGCGGCTGCACCACCGCACTGGCAGAGCACGACCTGCCGCTCATCCTGATCACCGCGGGCACCGAGGCCGAACGCCGCCGCATCGCCCCGTTCCTGTCGGCGCACCACGTCGACGGCGTGCTGCTGGTCTCCTCGCACCGCGGCAACCCGATGATCGGCCACCTCCGGCAGGCCAACCTGCCGTTCGTGTGCTGCGGCAAGCCGCTCGGTGAGCGTGACGCGGTGTCCTACGTGGCGGCCAACGACCGTGAGGGCGCCAGGGCCATGGTGCGCTACCTGCTCGAGTCCGGCCGCAAGCGCGTCGCGACCATCGCCGGCCCTCGGGACACGCCAGGAGGACTGGAACGGCTCGACGGCTACCGCGAAATGCTCGCCGAGCACGGCATCGCCCACGACAAGCGGCTGGTGGCCGTCGGAGACTACAGCCGGGCCAGCGGTGAGGCCTGCATGGAGCAACTGCTGACCAGTGCACCGGACATCGACGCGGTCTTCGTGGCGTCGGACCTGATGGCCGACGGCGCGCTGGCGGCGATCGAGCGGGCGGGCCTGCGCGTGCCCGATGACATCGCTGTCGGCGGCTTCGACGACTCACCGGTCGCAACCGCTGCCCGTCCCCCGCTGACCACCATCCGGCAGCCGTGGAATCGCATCAGCGAGATGATGGTGCGCCAGCTGCTCGCCCAGATCGACGGCGAAGGGCCGGCCACGGTGATCCTGCCGACCGAGCTCGTCGTCCGTGAATCCGCCTGATTCAACCGGTGTGGTCGAATGCGCCGTCGAATTTCGTCGAGACTGTGCACGTTCACAGGATTCCATTGCGACGGCCTTGAAATGATCACATACATACGGTTCTATCAGAGCTAATCGTGCATTCCACGGGGACCGTGCACGTTCACAGCTCGTCGCACAGATCCCACATCGGCCCCGTTCCGACTTCTCTTCACCGCCCTGTCGAAGAAGAGGTACTTCAGCATGTCCCAAATCCAGCTGTCCTCACCGGAGCCATCCGTCCAGCGAGGAAGTGGCCACGTCAGCGGGCCGCTGCGAGGAGCAGTGATCGCGTGCGCGGTCGCTCTCGGCCTCCTCGCGTCCACTGTGGCCGTGGGATCGGCGTCTGCCGCCGACAATCCTCACCAGCGCGGGCCGAATCCCACCCAGGCGAGCATCTCGGCGAACCGCGGCACCTTCGCCACCGCGGAGACGAGCGTGGGCAGTGGGAACGGCTTTGGTGCAGCGAAGATCTACTATCCCACCGACACCAGCCAGGGCACGTTCGGCGCCATCGCGGTCTCGCCCGGCTACACCGCCACCTGGGCCGCCGAAGGCGCCTGGATGGGACATTGGCTGGCCTCGTTCGGTTTCGTCGTCATCGGCATCGACACCATCAACCGCAACGACTTCGACGTCGCACGGGGTACCCAGCTGCTGGCGGCGCTGGACTACCTGACCCAGCGCAGCTCGGTGCGCACCAGGGTCGATCCCCACCGCCTCGCGGTGATGGGCCACTCGATGGGCGGTGGCGGAACCATCTCGGCTGCCCTGCGCCGGCCGACGCTGAAGGCAGCCATCGGCCTGGCCCCGTACAGCCCTTCGCAGACCACGACGGGCATGCAGGTTCCCACCATGCTGCTGGCAGGGCAGAACGACGGGACGAGCACCCCGGCGAGCATCATCACCCTCCACAACAACATCCCGGCCTCGACCGAGAAGGCGTACCTCGAGCTCACCGGCGCCGGGCACGGCTTCCCGACCTCGAGCAACTCCGTGGTGACGCGCAAGGTCATCCCCTGGATGAAGATCTTCATCGACCAGGACACGCGCTACACGCAGTTCCTGTGCCCGCTGCAGGACTGGACCGGTATCAGGTCGTACCGCAACAGCTGTCCGCTCCTGCCGAACGACCCCGGCACCACCTTCAGCCTGGCGGGCTCCGCCTCCGGCAAGTGCGTCGACGTACCGGGCCGGGTCCGGACCAACGGCACCGGGCTGATCATCTGGACCTGCAACGGCGCGGCCAACCAGCACTGGACCCGGACGGCAGCGGGCGAGCTGTGGATCTACGGCAACTCGAAGTGCATGGACGCTTCCGGGCAGGGCGCTCGGGTGACGATCAACTCGTGCAACGGCGGCTCCGGTCAGAAGTGGACGGTCGGCACCAACGGCACGGTGACGAACGCGGCGTCCGCAGGGTGCCTCGACACCGGCGGCACCGCCGACAACGCGCCGGTCATCGTCAACACCTGCAACGGCGGCTCCGGTCAGATCTGGATCAAACGATCATGAGAAACCATGGAAGCCAACGGCTACTACTGGCTCAACAAGTCCGGGCAGCGACAGGACCTGTTCACCATTCTCAAGAGCTACGCCATCACCGCGATCAGCGTGCGCACCTCTTCTGGGAACCAGCCCGCTACCCGCCGTTCACCGGCTACGACATGACCGCCTGGACCAGCAACCGCCGTCCCACCCCTGCCATGGACGGCTTCCTCAACGTGTGACTGGAGAGTCGATGTCCCTCAAGCGTCTCGCGCTCCTCACGGCCGCGCTGAACGTGGCCGTGCTGGCCCCTGTCCCCGCCGTGGCGGGAACCGTGGCGGTACCGCCACAGTGTTCCGGCACCGCGCCGATCAAGTGCAGTTTCAACGTCGCACCGGGCAACTACGACGTCACCGTGGAACTGGGCAGCACCACCAAGGCCGCCAACACCTCCATGTCGGTGGAGGCACGCAGGCAGGTCCTGAACGCCGTTTCCACCACCGCGGGCCAGGTCGTCCGCACCAAGACCACGGTCAACGTCCGCAGCCCCGAAGGCCAGCCCACCGGCCAGGGCGGCACCGGCACCCCGGGCCTGCAGATCACGTTCAGCGGCAGCGCACCCGCGATCGGCTCGCTGACCGTCACTCCGGCTCAGGCTCCCCTCGCGGTCTACCTCGCCGGTGACTCGACAACCTGCGACCAGTTCTACGTGCCCTACGCCGGCTGGGGCCAGTTCCTGCCGGCGAGGGTTCGCGAAGGTGCCGTGATCGCGAACTACGGCGACTCCGGGGAGAGCTCCGGCAGCTTCCTGTCCAACCGCGCGCTGTTCCCGACGATGAAGCCGCTGATCAAGAGCAAGGACCTGGTGTTCATCCAGTTCGGTCACAACGACAAGCAGACCACCGCGACGGCCTTCCGCGACAACCTCACCCGGTTGGTCAACGGTGTGCGCGAGCGCGGCGGCGTTCCGGTGCTGGTGACACCACCGGTGCGCAGGCAGTTCAGCGGCAGCAAGCTCACCGGGACCGCGTTGCACATCAACGGCAGGGGCGTGGACCTGCCTGCCGTGATGCGGGCGCTCGGCCGCAGCGCCAACGTGCCGGTCATCGACCTGACCGCCAAGAGCAAGGCCCTCGTCGAGTCGATGGGGCCGTCGGCATCCCAGGCGCTGTACCTCACCAAGGAAACCGGCGACAACACCCACTTCTCCGAGCGCGGCGGCGCGGAGATGGCGAATCTCGTCGTGCAGGGCGTCCGGGAGCTGAACCTGCCGCTGACCGGCTACCTGCGCTGAACCAGGCGCGTCCGACTCACCTGTTGGACGGCCACCCAAGTCCCTCGCCGCCAGCTCCGCACACCTCACCACCCCTGCAAGGAGTCATCGTGTCGATGCAACGACGTTCTTTCCTGAGGCTGAGCTCGGTCGCCGCCGCGACCGTGGGTAGCGCGACCCTGCTCGGTACCGGCCTGGCCAGTGCCGCCCCCGCCTGGTCTCTGGGAACCGCGCCGACCACGCCGTTCGCCGTCGGTGTGCGCCAGTACAGCTGGACGCGCGGCAGCCGCCGGATCACCACCTACGTCTACTACCCGGCCACCGGCACCGCCGGCGGCAACCCGGTGACGAACGCCCCTGCCGCCACCGGTGTCTTCCCCGTCTACAACTTCACCCACGGCTTCGGCAGCAGCCCGCAGAACTCCCTGTTCATCATCCGGGCACTGGCCTCGGCGGGCTTCGTCGTCCCCGCCCCGCACTTCAACCACAACTTCAACGACGTCAACAACGGCAACACCTCCAAGGACGTCTCGCAGGTCCTCACCAACACCCTCGCGCTCAACGCGAGCGGTCCGCTGGCGGGGCGCATCAACACCGGTATCGGCGTCGGCGTCTCCGGCCACTCCCTCGGCGGCATGGTCACCCACGGCCTGCTGACCCGCTGGGCAGACAGCCGGATCATCTCGGCCAACCCGCAGTCCTGTGTGGACATGGGCAACCCCGCCGCCTCGGTCTCCGCGAAGGTCCTGTTCGTCCACGGCGACCGGGACTCGACCACCGGGTACTCCTCGGCGCGGCAGGCGTACACGGAGATGAGGTGGCCCAAGGCGTTCCTCACCTTCGTCGGCGGCAGCCACACCAGCTTCTGGAGCGACCAGCGCTTTCCCAGGACCGTCGTCGACTGGGCCCGCTGGACCATGTACGGCGACACCGCCGCACGGGACCGCCTCCCGGCCGACGCGGCCGGGCCCAGGACCAGGTGGGAAGCCCAGTTGGGGTGACACGCTGACACGAGACCTGCCGGGGCACCGCTCGGGTGGTGCCCCGGCATGGCGCCGACAACCCATCGCAACCCACATTGGACGGGCCCGATGACGCAGTCTTTGCACGAAAACGCCTCACCGCGACGTCGGCACAGACGCCGCACCGCACTCGTCCTCGTCGGTGCGCTGATCGCGAGCGGCGCCGTGGGACTGCCGGCACAGGCTGCGGTGATCGACCCGGCGGCCTACTACCAGATCGTGTCGCGACACAGCGGCAAGGCCGTCGCCATCGCAGGCCAGTCGAGCGCCGACGGTGCCGTCGTCGAGCAGCGAACCCGCGCCGACGTGGCCGGCCAGCAGTTCCAGTTCGTCGACGCCGGCAGCGGCCACCACAAGCTCCGCGCCCGCCACAGCGGCAAGGTGGTGGACGTCGCCTCGGCGTCCACCGCGAACGGCGCGAACGTCGTCCAGTGGACCGACAACGGTGGCACCAACCAGCAGTTCCGGGTCACCGACACCGACAGCGGATACGTGAAGCTCATCAACCGCAACAGTGGCAAGGCACTCGACGTGCGGGACCAGTCCACTGCGGACGGAGCGAGGCTTTCCCAGTACACCGACACCGGTGCCGTCAACCAGCAGTGGCAGCTCGTCCGGGTCGGTGCGGCGCCGGCACCGAAGTACGCCGGCTACCTGTTCAGCTACTTCACCGGCGAGGGGTCCTCCACCGGTGAACAGGTCTACTTCGCACTCAGCCAGGGAAACGACCCGACGCGATGGCGGCAGCTCAACAGCGGACGACCGGTGCTGACCTCGGCCATCGGAACCCGCGGCGTGCGCGACCCGTTCATCATCCGCTCACCGCAGGGCGGCAAGTTCTACCAGATCGCCACCGACCTGCGGATGTACGGCAACGGCAACTGGGACCAGGTGCAGCGGACCGGCAGCAAGTCCCTTGTGGTCTGGGAGTCGACCGACCTGGTGAACTGGAGCGTGCCGCGACTGGCACGGGTCTCACCGGACACCGCCGGCAACACATGGGCCCCTGAGGCGTACTACGACGAAACCCTCGGTCAGTTCGTCGTGTTCTGGGCCTCGAAGCTCTACTCCCCCAACGATCCGAACCACACCGGTAACACCTACAACCGGATGATGTACGCGACAACGCCCGACTTCCGGACCTTCAGCGCCGCACAGGTCTGGGTCGACAAGGGGTACTCGACGATCGACTCGACCCTCGCCAAGCACAACGGCACCTACTACCGCTTCACGAAGGACGAGCGGGGGACGTCACAGTCTCCATGCGGCAAGTTCGTCCTGGCGGAGAAGTCGGCGACGATCCTCAACCGCGACTACTCGTTCGTCACCGACTGCATCGGCAACAACGCGATCAGGCAGGGCGAGGGACCGCTGGTCTTCAAGTCGAACACCGAAGAGCGCTGGTACATGTTCATCGACGAGTACGGCGGCCGGGGATACGTCCCGTTCACGACCACCGACCTCAACACCCGGCAGTGGACGCCCCTCTCCGGCTACACCATGCCCGGCCGCCCACGCCACGGCACCGTCCTGCCGGTCACCCAGGCCGAGTACGACCGGCTGCTGCAGCGCTGGGCCTGAGCCGCCCTGTGGTGGTGCCGCGCCGTCGGCCAGGCGGCGCGGCCCACCGAGTCCCGCGTGCGAGCGGACCTGCGCCCAGCCAGGGTCAACGGCGCGGTCTGTCCGATACCGCCGCCTGATCATTCTCAGGCGGCTCGGCTGACGTCCAGCCGTTCGGACGACGGCACGTATCCGGCTGCCCTGTAGGCGGCGACGGCGGCAGCGTTCGAGGTCGGGGTACTGACGAGTGCGCTTGATGCACCCAGTTCACGCAGCGCCGCCGCAGCGGCGACGCTGATCGCCGTCCCGTAGCCGCGGCCGCGATGGTCGGCGTGCACGCCCACCGGCTCCAGCAGGCCGGGCTTGCCGGGCCCGGCCGACCAGACCGTCGCCGCGGCCACCGCGTTGTCCTGGTCGTCGTAACCGATCAGGCAGCGGGCGTCGGCATAGACCGGCCCGGCCGCGAGGACGTGCCAGATCTCCTCGGTGAACGCCGGGCTGCCGAACGCCGAGCGATGCACTGCGGTCCGCACCCCCGCCGTCTCCGGACCGGCTACCTCGATCCGCAGGCCGGAGGCCTTCACCGGCTCGGCGAGGTCGCGGCGCAGCGGCGTCCACGGCTCGTCCAGACTCCAGCCCGCCTCCAGGAGGACCTCGCGGAGCAGGGCGCCGTTGGGGATTTCGAGGCCGACCTTCCCGGGCGGCAGGACCCCGCGCTCCGGATCATCGAGGTCCGCCAGCAGCTGGCGCGCCAGATCACCGTCCTGTCGCAGATCCGGCGCGGTCGTCAGGCGCAGCACATCAGGGTCGTCCAGGTATCCGACGGCAATGATCCGTCCGTCCACGCTCCAGGTGCGGACGGCCGCGGCCAGCCTCTCCGCGCCCAGCGCCCAGGCCCAACCGAGGTCTCCCGGATGGAGTTGCAGCGGCGTGCGGTCGTCCTGCCATACGCGGAGGGCATCCACGACCCCGGTCAGCCCATCGACTCCGGGCTCGTTCAGAACGGTCGTCATGTCCCGCATCTCACACTGTCGCGGCGACCGGCCACACCTGGTTTTACCCAGACAGTCAGATCGACAGGACACGCCCTGGTCGCTCGGCATTCCGCACCTGCGTGAGGATCTGCTTGTCGCCGGGGCCGATCGCCGCGCACCGTTGACGGCAGAACGCGTACATCGTCTTGCCCTTCAGCCGTCCGTTCGGCGCGTTCGCCGGTGCGATGAAGCGGAAGTTGTCTACCTGCGGTAGGCGCGGAAGTAGTCCACGACGAACTCCTTCGGCCTGGGGTCGTTGGGATCCACGGATCCTGTCCACCCCGCGTTCTCGTAGATGCCCAGCAGGAACCCCGACGCGTAGGTCGGCGAGGCGTTGACCGTCCTCGTCAGCCGATTGTCGACGTACAGCTTGATCTGGGTGGGGGTCCACTCGAGGGCGTAGATGTGCATCCCGCCCGCGAGATCGAATCCCACCGGGACCGACTGGGTCACCTGCGGGATGTTCGGATCCGACCACTTGAACAAGTTGAAGTTGAAGTTCCGGGGAGTTCGTCCTGGGTGTTCCATGACGTCGATCTCGGCGCTCTGGGCCGGCGTGTCCTGTTTGCCCACCGTCCAGAACGCGGCGTGCAGCCCGCTTCGCGCGGAGGTCCTCCCCCTGATCTCGAAGTAGCCGTACTTGGGCGCGTACTTCCAGATCGTCGGGATCGTGTGGTCCTGCGGAGAGGACTTGTGCAGTCCGGTCCGTTGTCCTGTCTGGATGCTGGAGACCTTCATCCGGTCACCGTTGGCGTAGTAGGTCGGCTGGTCGTCGTCGATCCGCAGTACGAGCGCGTTGTTGCGGAATCCGTACCGCGCCCGCGACCGCCACTCCGGTGTGCGGGACTCGAGGTAGTTGGTGATCCACAGGTTGCGGTCGAGGCCGCCGTTGAACTCGTCGTGCCGGTCGAGAACCCAGCCCGGCTTCTGCAGCGGGTTCGGTGGCATGTCGGCAGCCCTGGCCGGCGGAGCAGCACCGGCCAGGGCAGCGGCCAACAGTGGCCAGATCGCAGCTGACCTGGTGAAGCGTCGGACCGAACTGGCGTTCTTCATCGCTTCCGTCTCCTCACAGCACGCCGCGGGGCGAAGATCACTGTAGGAGCGGCAAGAGGCGCGGAGACGCGTGCCGGACGCTGCTGTCAAATAGTGTCAAGCGGACGGGCTCACGAGCGGGGCGACGGCGTTCATGCGATCGAAAGAATCGAGGAATGGTCGAAATTCGATTCGAAGAATGTTGTCGAATTCCAATCCGCCGCCCAACCTGCTGACAACGCCACCAGAGCCGCCGTAGCGTTCACGGCGGCGGACGCGACCACAATCGCCTTCCGCGTCGGCGCCCGGACAAGGCACGGGGGGTGGCGGGCGATGACGCACGAGAAACCAGGCCGAAACGAGTTCGGGCAGGAACTGCGCCGCCTGCGTGAGCGGGCGGGTCTCACCCAGATCCAGTTGGCCGCGTCCCTCGACTATCACCACACCTACGTCTCCAAGATCGAGAGAGGCGCCCGGTTACCGCGGATCGCGTTCGCCGCCAAGGCCGACGACCTGCTGGCAGCGGGCGGCACCCTGTTCGCCGTGGCGACGAAGATCCGCTCCCGGCTGTGCTCCGGCCCGTCCACCGGGGAAGGCTCCATCCCCCTGCCGCGAGCACCGCGTGGTGTTGACCAGCCGCGGCTCCCGCTCACCCGGTACGTGCGGTTGCCGGCGTTCGGAGTCACCTGCCCTTCGCATGGCATCGACGGTTGCGAGGCGTTGGTGCCCGGCCGCCTCGCGGAGGTGCCTGGTGTGGACGGGCTCGCCGTGGGCAGCGAGACGCTGCACGGATTCGCCGCGCTGCTGACGACCTACATCGACGCCGACGTCAGCGAGGTCGCCGGTGACCTCGCTGTTCCTGTCGAACGGGCGTTGCACACACTCATGACCCTGGTTCCGATGGCGCGGGGCGTCCAGGCGGACGGCCTGCTGCAACTCGCCGCCAGGTATGCCGACCTGGCCGGATGGCTCCGGGTGAAGCGAGGGCAACACGGAATCGCCATGTCGTGGCTGCACCGCAGCGTCGAGTGGGCGCTGGCGTCCGGCGGCGCCGGGACGGCCTGTGAGGCGCTGAGCGACATGGGCGTGCTCGCCATGATCGAAGGCGACGCGGCGACCGCGCTCGACTACAGCCGCGCCGCAGCCGCGGTGGACCGCAACCGCCGATGGACGGGCGTGCAGGCCCAGCTGAACCAGGCTCGTGCGCACGCCGTTCTCGGCGACCATCGGGAGTTCACCAGGCTGTCGGGGTCCGCACAACGAGCCGCCGGCAAACTGGACGGCCGCGACCACGTCGAGGCGCCGTGGCTGACCGGCACAGCGGGCGCGGCCTACATCGCCTCGCACCTGGCCGGCGGCCTGCGCGACCTGGCAGAGGTCACCGGGCGGTCGGTGATCGCCGACCGCGCGGTGACGTACGCGGAGACATCGCTGGCGAACGTACCCGCCAGGATGCACGGCAGCAGGCTCATGCTGACCCTGCGCCTGGCCGACAGCCAGGCATGCCGCGGCGACCTCGACGCAGCCGTGGAGCTGGCACGGCCGGTGATGGCGGCGGTGACCACGGCTACGGCCACCCCCATCCGCCACGAGCTCCGCAGGCTCCGCACTCGACTGGGCGACCGATTCACCGAACTGCTCGACGGTCGTTGACGAGGAGGGAAGCCACGACACCAACGTGACGCCGTCGCGCGCCTCGAGCTGGCGTCACCAACCGATGGTCCCGCAACCCCGCCCGCGGAATTCGCGGACGGGGATCTTCGTTAATGCCTTCTCGCTCATCCGGTCGCGAGCACTTTGGCCGCGTTGTCGCGGCGGACCTGCATCCCGCGGTCGAGCGCGTCGAACTGCGCCGCTCGCTCCGTGATGGCCCGGCGCTGGTACGCGGTCTCGACCGCGAGCCAGGTGTCGACGAGCTTGGTGCGCTGACGGCAGGTCACGTCGGTCTTGGCGGTGTCGATCTCTACCTGCAGCGGCGTTTCCGAATCCCAGCGGATGTCGTTGTTGGCCGCCCACACGTCGGTGTAGTTGTAGCCGGAGTCGGCCATGCACTTCCGCCAGTTCGCCATCGCCTGCCGCACTCGGTCGTCTCGTTGCGCCTGCTCGAACATCTCCTGGTCGAGGCGGATGAGTTCTTCGGCCGGGATCGCCGCGGGCACCCCTCGTTCCAGCTCGCGGCGCGCCTGGCCCAGGCAGCCGCCCTCGGGGATGCGTTTGCCGCCGATGGACGTCGTGCCCTTGCCGGTGTAGATCATCATCGCTTCCGGCGTGGCCTCTGGCCGGTCTTCCGGCTGCGGTGGTGCGCTTTCCGCCGGGTGGTAGCCCGACTTGGACACCTGGTCGTGGTCGACGAGGCCGTACCGGGAGGAACCGGTGCTCGCGGGCACCGGTGGCGGGTCGGGCGGCGCCCAGCTCTGGCCGAAGTCGTTCAGGCACTGCCTGGCCAGCACGGCGGTGGCGCGGTCGATCGTGGTCAGGTCGGCCGGCGAGTGCTGGTAGTGGTCGAGCGGCAGGGCGATGTCCCTGGCGGAGTGCACTGGCCGCACTTCGCCGACCGCCGGCGGCGCGGCGGCGACCTGGTTCCGGTCGACCAGCGTGATCGTGCCGGCCGCCGCGACCACGGCGGCGGTGATCAGCCAGATCGCGTGTACTCGTTTCACAGTTCCCCCTGGGCGATGCGGCGGCCCCGCCGGTGACGGGGCCGCCGCTGCTGATCAGCCGTAGATGGTGCCCGTGCAGTTGGTCGGGTTGAACTTGTGCGAGTTCATCCGGTCGTTGGCATCGCCGCCGATGGACAGCCGGATGGTCTGGAAGTTGGGCACGCTGCCGTTCGGGCGGATCCGGAAGCACGGGCCCGCATGCCCCGAGTTGTAGTACACGGCGATGTACGAGTTCGGGTCCCTGTTCTGCATGGAGCTGACGTTGAGCTGCGAGCCGTCGCCGCGGTACAGCGCGACGCTCGAGCCGTTGTAGGTGATCTGGCCCCAGTTCGTCCTGCTGCTGAAGTCCTCGCGCTTGAGACCCGTGTAGTTCGACGCGGAGTACATACAGGCGTAGTCGGCACGGCAGGCCGCGCTCGCGGCACCTTCGGCCGCGACGAGCGAGACCCCGGCCACCCCCACGGCGGCGAGCACGGATGCGATCTTCTTCATTGTGTTGCCGTTCCCCTCTTCGTGTGGAGAGGCGGCGGGCGCCCCTCCGGCGAGACCGACGATGCCGAGCCGGCCGTGCCAGAAGGCCGAATCCGACCGAATCCGAACGCCGCGTGCCGCTGCGCCGCTAGCGTGACGGCTCATGTGCCCCGCACCCGCTCCGCTGCCAGACCCCGGGCAGGCTGTGACCCTCGACGACCTGGTGGAGCGGTTGCGGTTGTTGAAGGTATGGGCGGATGCGCCCTCCTACGAGCGGATCACCACGGGCATCAACGCCGAGTGGGCGCGCGAAGGTCGTCCGGAAGCCGAGATGGCGCGCAAGACGACGGTGGTCGACTGCTTCCGGTCCGGGCGCAAACGCCTCAACACCGACCTGGTGATCGCGATCGTGCGGGCACTGCACCCCGACCAGGGCTACGTCGCCCAGTGGCGGCAGGCGTTGCGGGCGGTGGCCGGCGAGATCGTCATGGCCGCTCAGGTGCGGGTCCACGACGAACTGCCCGGCGGGGAACAGGATTTCGTCGGCAGGGAGACCGAGCTGGCGCGGCTGTGCGAGGCGGCGGCGGGCGGGTCGGTCGTGATCTCCGCCCTCGAAGGCATGGCCGGGGTGGGGAAGACCCAGCTGGCGCTCCGTGCGGCGACCCGGCTCGCCAGTGCGCATCCGCGCGTGCTGTTCGTGGACCTGCGGGGATTCGACCCGAAACAGCCGCCGGCGGCTCCGAGCGCGGTGCTGGACGGGTTTCTGAGGCTGCTCGGCATGCCTGGCACCGAGGTTCCCCACGACCTGCCCTCGCTGGTCGGCGCCTACCGCGAACGGGCCGCGGGTGTGCTCGTGGTGCTGGACAACGCCGCCGACGAGGAGCAGGTGCGGCATCTGCTGCCCGGTGCGCCGGGCAGCGTCGCGATCATCACGAGCCGGCGCAGCCTGACGGGCCTGCCCGCCATCACCCACCTCGAGCTGGACGTGTTCACCGCCGCCGAAGCGGTCGCGTTCCTGGAGCGCGCGGCCGGTGACCTTTCCCTGGGCAACGACCCGAAGGCGTTGTCCCGCATCGCCGAACGGTGCGGTTTCCTGCCGCTTGCGCTCAACCTCATCGTCGGGCACATCCGCGCGGTGGAGGGCTGGACGCTCACCGACCACGCGGACCGCCTCGACGACCGGCATCAGCGGCAACGGCTCGACGACGGTGTCCAGCTCGCGCTGGACGCCTCGTACCAGCGGCTGCCGGAGGACCGGCGCCGAGTCCTGCGCCTGGTCGCGCTGCATCCGACCGGCGAGTTCGACTCCTACGGTGCGGCCGCGCTGACGGGCCAGGACCTGGACGACACCCGCGTCCACCTGGAAGGCCTGCGCCGCGACCATCTCCTCCAGTGCGCGTCAGGGCGGTACTCCTTCCACGACCTGGTGCGCGAGTACGCGGCCGAGCGGGCGTCCGACGAGGACCCGCCCTCGGCGCGGCAGGCCGCCCGCGGCAGCCTGGCCGGTTACCTGCTGGCCACCGCCTCGCTGGCCATGGACGTCCGCTACCCCTCGGACACCCGCCGCCGTCCGCGGGTGGAGGCCGCCAAGACCGCCACGCCCGAGCTCACCGACCCGGACGCCGCCCTGACGTGGCTGGAAGCGGAACACCCGGCGCTGGTCACGTCCGTCGAGGTCGGTGAACCGCTGCACGCGGTACAGCTGTCGCTGACGGTGTTCCGGCACCTCAACCGCGACCGCTGGAGCACCGCGCTGACGGTGAGCACCTGGGCTCTCGCCGCCGCGCGCTCGCTCGGTGACCCGGTCCTGATCGCCAGAACGCTCCACGACGTGACCGCTGCCTTGCTCGAACTGGGCAGGCCGGAAGACGCCCTCCACGTCCTGGAGGAAGCCGCGGAACTGCTGCGCACCACCGACGACCGCGACGGCGCGATCCGCACGCTGGTCCTCCTCGGGGTCACCGACACCAGGCTCAGCCGGTTCCGCGAGGCCGCCGACCACTACTACCAGGCCCTGGAGCTGAACAAGGCCACGGGCGACCAGGCCGTGGAGGCCCACATCCTGGTCAACCTCGGCGCGGTGGAAGAACGGCTGGGTCTCAACTCGTCGGCCGCGCGACACCTGGAACGGGCCCAGCGCCTGTACGCGGACATGGGCGACGTGGACGGTGAGGCCTGGGCGATCGACGGCCTGGCCTCGGTGGAGATCGAACTTGGCCGCTACGACTCGGCGCTCGAGCACTTCACCAGGACCCTGAACATCTACCGGCAACGCGGCAACGTCGATGCCGAGGCGTGGTGCGTGCAGGGTTTCGGCCTGCTCTTTTCGCGGTGGGGTCAGCGCGATCGGGCGGAGCGGGAGTACACCCGAGCGCTGGCGATGTTCCGGGAACTGGGCGATCGAACCGGCGAGCTGTACGTGCTCAACGGGCTGGGAGAGGCCACCGGCGACGTCGCCCTGCTCACCGAGGCCCTGACCCTGGCCACCGAGCTCGGCTCCGTCGACCAGCAGGCACGAGCCCACGCGGGCCTCGGTCACGCGCTCGGCTCGCGTGAGCACTACGAGCAGGCGGTGGAGCTGTACACGCAGCTGGGTGCGCCCGAAGCGGAGCCGCTCCGGGCATTGCTGGCCACAGCGCTGTAGGTGTGGGCGCGGATCCGGGGCAGGTGGGTGGCGAGCTCACTCCCAGGGGTTGCTGCCGGCCACCGTGGTGGGGGTCGTGCCGGCGACGGCGTGGGCGGTCGTGGCGCCGAGGGTGGTCAGGGCCGCGAAGGCGAGGGCGACGGCGACGATTCCGGCGATGACGGTGCTGACCATTTGGGACTCTCCTCGGTAATTTTCTCCGGCGATGAGACAAACGTTATGAGGCTCGATAATCGCGGAGCTATCACGCGGTTTATCCCAGCGCTATCACGGTGAAAATGGCGGCATTAAACAGGCTCTGAGCTGGGAAGATGCCGGATTGTCACGGTGTTTTGCGATCGGGATATAGGCGGGGATGCCAGCGTGATAGCGGGGCTGCAGACGATTGACCCGACAAAATCACCCGCGTGAAAGAGGATGCCGAGATGGCCATTCCGCCCGCCTTGGACCCCGGACTTCCGCCCTTCGCCCAGCTGTTGCGCAGACACCGCAGCCGGGTCGGGTTGACGCAGCGGGAGCTGGCCGATCTGTCGACGGTGAGCGTGCGGGCCATCCGGGATTTGGAGCAGGGGCGGGCGTTACGACCGCGGCCGGACACCGTGCGGTTGATCGCCGAAGGGTTGCGGCTGGGCAGCCGGGCGCGGCACGACCTGGAGGTGGCCGCTGACCCGGACCGGCGCGCCGAGGTCGACCCGGCCGCCGCGGTCCCGCCCACCGCGCTGGCCGCCCAGGTGGGGCGCGACCTCGAGACCGGCGGACTGGCCGCCGAGCTGGCCGACGGGTGCAGGCTCGCGACCGTCGTGGGTCTGCCCGGCGTGGGGAAGACGCGGTTCGCGGCGGCGGTGGCCGGGGTGTTGCACGCCAGGATGCCGGTGCTGTGGGCGGGGCCGGACAGCACGCCGCTGCGGGACCCGCGGCTGGCCGAGCTGGTGACGGCGTGGTCGACGGCCGTACGCACCGGAGGACGGGCGGACGACGACCTCGCCGAGGTGGTCGGCGCTCGTGCCGTGCTGGTGGTTCTCGACGGGATCGACGGGCCGGTCTGCGGGGACAGCGTGCTGCGCCTGCTCGCCGACTGCTCCGGTGTGCGGGTGCTGATCACCGCGCCCGCACCGTGCGGACTCGCCGGGGAACGGGTGTTCCTCCTCTCGGGCCTGGAGCCCGCCGACGGGGCCCGGCTGCTGCTCGCAGACCACCCCGGCGTGGCGGACCCGGTCGATGTCGATCGCCTGTGCCGTAGCCTCGACGGCCTTCCCGCGGCGCTCGCCGCCGTCGGTTCGTGGCTGTCGGTCTACCCACTGCCGGAGTTGGCCGCCACCGACCCGGTCTGCCTGCTCGACGACACCCTCCTGCGCGCCCTGGCCGGCGCCGCCGAGCCCTACCGCCGGGTCCTGGAGAGCCTCCCGCCGCGCTTCGGCCCGTCGGCCGACACCGGCCGCCTGCTGCGCGACCTCCTCCAACGCGGCCTGGTGCGGCCCGTCGAGACCGAGACCGGCCGCAGCTTCACCGTCTCCCCGCTGATCCGCTCGGTGCTGGCAGCCGCACCGCCGACGCCCTGACCCGTCCTCGGGGCGTGTCTCCGACACGCCCCCGGCCTGCCTCCGCGACTGCCGAGGACGCCGCCTTCCTCGTGGTGGACTGGTTCCGACGCCGAGTCCGGGAGCGTGACCCATGGCCCACATGACCGACAACGGTCCGATAGGCGTCGCAGCGGCATCCCCTGTGCAGGCCTTCTTCGTTCCCGCCGGCCCGGAGGTCCTCAGCGTCTGGCCGCCCACCCCGCACGCCCGCCGGGCGGCGGCGTGGGCCCTGCGGACGCTGGGGTACGACCACCTGGGCGGCCTGGTCTGCCTGATCGCCCCCTCCCCCGACGCCCGCGCGGAGTGCCTGGCGACCGCACTGGCCGTCGCCGACGCGGCGGCAGGCGGCCACCGGCCACCGGGACCGCTCCCGGACCTGGCCGTCCGCCTGCGAGCCGATCCGGTCCACCTGTGCGGCCTTCGTGCCGCCGCGGGGCTGGACTGAGCCAGGACGACACCGTCCTCTTAGGACACAAAGTGACCCGCTCCTGTCTCCGGAGCGGGTCACTTCTGCCGATGGCACTATCCCTGCGCCGCCACCAGCCCGTCGACGGGGACCGACCAGCCGGCCGGGGACCACAGGTCCTCAGTGGACAGTGCGGCCGGATGGTACTTGCCCAGTGCGCTGATGAGCAGACGCAGTTCCAGGGTCATCGCCTCGACCAGTCGGATCAGGCCCGAACCGGGGTTCTCGTCGACCGCCAGCAGGGCCGCCCGGCCGAGGCCCGTGGCGGTGGCCCCGGCGGCCAGGCACTTCACGGCGCGCAGTCCCTCCCAGACCCGGCCCGACACCAGGAGGCAGCCACGCGGGGAACCGATGCGGCGCAGGCACTCCGCCAGGGGGAGGCCGACGCCCGCCAGCGACGCCGTGGGGGCCCATCCGCTGCCACCCTCGGCCCCGTCCACGGTGACCGCGTCCGCGCCCGCCTGCCACGCCACGTCCGCCGCCGCGGCGACGTCGCGTCCCGGCGGGAGCTTCACCCACACCCGCGCCCGCGGATAGTTGTTGCGCATCAGGCGGACCTGCTGCCGGAGGATCTCCTCGGTGAACGTTCCCGGGCTGGCGCAGCGCAGCACCCGGTCCCCGGCGGGGTCGATCAGCGATTCCAGGGTGTACTGATCGGCCAGGCGGTCCGCCTGGGCGCGGCCGACGACGGTCAGGCCGCCGATCCCGGGTTTGGCGCCCTGACCGACCTTGAGCTCGAAACCCAACCGCCCTGACTCCAGCAAGGGGCGCGTCGCCGGGTCGCTGTAGACGCGGTTCCAGACCTCGGCGTCGGCGTCCTCCGTGCTCTGCTGCACCACGACGCCGCCCACCCCGTCCGGGACGTGGTCGGCGTAGGCAGAGATCCTTGCCAGCAGGGATCGTTCGCCGGTGTAGCCGTCGACAGGCACCACGTTCTCGCCGACGACCATCGGTATGCCGAGGGCACCCGCCTGGGCGGCGGCGGCACGGCCCAGGTCGGTGCCCACGGCGCGGGTCGACCCGAAGGCCGACAGGTACAGCGGCAGGCGTGCGGCGAAACCGCCGACGGTGGTCTCCAGGCCGACGTCGCCGTGCAACGGTTCGCGGGCCAGGTCGATGAGCTTCTCCAGCCGTCGCGGCATGAACACCGGCGGCACCAGGCGAGCGGCGTCGAGGGCGTCGGCGGGCTGCGGGCCCTCCGGCTCGCCCAGCAGGGCGCCGCCGTAGTCGGACAGCGGGGGGAACGCCGCCGCCGCGCCGGTGCGGGCCCGCTCCCGGACGGCTTGTTCCGGGAAGGTGTCCGCGCGCAGCGCGCTCACGGGGACACCACACCGGGGATCTTCGGGAAGGCGCTCGCCTGCCAGACCGCGTCCAGCCCGCACAGGTAGCGGACCAGCCGCTCCAGGCCGATGCCGAAGCCCGCGCTGGACGGGACGCCCTCGCGCACCATCTTCAGGTACCAGGCGTACTTGGCCGGGTTCTCGCCGGTTTCGCGCATCCTGGCGACGATGGCGGCGTACTCGTGTTCGCGTTCGCTGCCGCTGCACAACTCGCCGTAGCCCTCGGGGGCCAGAAGGTCGAAGTTGAGCAGGTGGCCGGGGGCGGCCGGGTTCTCGCGGTCGTAGAAGCCGCGGGAGCCCTTGGGGTAGTCGGTGAGGAAGAACGGCCTGCTGGCCTTGGCCGACAGGACCGCCTCCCCGATCCAGTCGATCTCGGCGTCGGGGTTCTGGGCGTGACCCGTGTCGTGCAGGTCGGCGACCGCGGCGGCGTGGGTGCGTCGCTCGAAGGCGCGGCCGGACAGCAGGTCCGCGAAGGCGTCCGGGTCGCGGCCCAGGACGTCCAGCTCGGGGACGCAGCGCTCGACGATCCGGCGCACGACGTGCACGACGAGGTTCTCGGCCACCGCCGTCGCCTCGTCGCGGGAGGCACCGGCGACCTCGACGTCGATCTGGTGGAACTCGGCGAGGTGCCTGCTGGTCGAGCTGGTCTCGAGCGGCTCCAGCCGCACGTTGGGGGCGATGCAGAAGATCCGGTCGAAGGCGGTCAGCGACGCCTGCTTGTAGAGGATCGCGCTGGTCATCAGTTTGTAGCGGTGGCCGTAGTAGTCGACGTCGACCTGCTTGGCCCCGCGCGCCCCCGGGTCGGTGACAGGGCCGATGACCGGGAGAAGCATCTCGGTGAAACCTTGCCCGCCCAGGTGTTCGCGCACGGCGTCGAGCACGCGGTGCTGGACGCGCAGCACCGCGCGGGTGGCCGGTGAGGTCAGGTGGGCGCGCGGATCCGCCGGCGCCGTGGTGGTCGTGTCCATTGTGGTCACTCCTAGGGGACGGGGGCAGGGGTCAGCCACGGTCGAAGGTGCGCTCGACGTGGGTGAGCGAGCGCAGCAGCTCGTCGGCGGTGGGATCGGCGGCGGGCACGGCGCTGCCGGCGGGCAGCGGCAGGGCGCCGGTGCGCGACCACTGCAGCCGCCCGTCGCCGTCCACGAACGCCCGCGTGCGGCCGGCGTTGTCCTGGTGCAGGCAGTAGGGCACGTCGAGGTAGCCGCGCTCGACCGCGCGGACCAGGGCGATACCGACGTCGGGCGCGAGGTCGAGCACGGCGTCCACGAGCGCGCGGGCCTCGGCGAGCACGCCGGTGTCCTCGACCACCCCGCCCGGCTCGGCGTGCGCCGCCGCGGCCCCGGCGGTCACCAGCGCGGCGACGTTCTCGGCGACGGTGGGGATGCGGTGCGCCTCCGCCGTCGTCTTGACGATCAGCCTCTCCGCCCCGGTTCGCACAGCCAGCTCCGCCGAGCGTTGCAACAGGGCGGTCGCGCCGCGCGGGGTGCGCGGGAACACGCCCATGTACGTGTAGAGCACGACATGCCAGTCCACATCGGACAGATGTTCGGCGGCAAGGGTGCGCAGTGCGGCCACGGCCTCGGCATCCTGGTCCGGGTCGGTCTGCTGGGCGTAGCTCAACGACATGCTGTCCACCCCGTGCTGGCGGAAGAACAGGCCCTCCAGCACGCTGATCGCCACCAGCAGGCTCGGCGGGCACAGCTGGCCCATCATGCAGCCGCCGAAGGACTCGAGGTGCGGCCGGGCGCCGCGCTCGCGGGCGTCGGACAGCAGCAGGCAGGACTCGGCCCACGCGCGCACCGACTCGGCGACCGGGACCCGGCTGTAGGGCAGGCAGTACGACAGCGGCCCGCCCTCCGTCGCGTCCAGACCGGCGGCCAGCAGGGCCGCGACGATCTTCTGCGGACACGCCGAGCCGTGGCGCACCTGCACCGGGAAGTCCGCTCCGTGCAGGCCGTTCAGCACGGACCGGGTCGTCTCGGGCGAATGGGCGGCGATGGGGTAGCCGTTGAGCTCGGCGCCGGTCGCCAGCGCCTGGTGCACCGCGAGGTGGTCCCCCACGCGCGTGAAGCTGTCAACGGTGATCGTTCCCGCCGCCCGCACCCCGGCCCCGCGCACCGCGGCGAGACCGGCCCGCATCCCCGCCGGGCCGGGCACGCCCATCCTGGGCTGCACAACCAGTTCGCCCGCGGCGGCGGCACGGGCGACGAAGTCGCCGAACGAGCCACCGGTCACGACCGCACCCCCGCGGCGAGCCGCTCGACGTAGCCGCGGAACGTCGCGATCGCGTCGGCGTTCTCGAACACCGCGTCGAACCCGGCGGCCAGCAACGCCTCCGCGTGGCCGCCGGTGCCGCCGACGCCGAGTTTGCCTCCGACGACGACCGGGGTGCCCGCCAGCCGTGCGCGCAACGGTCCGATGACGCGCCTGGCGTCCTGGAACCCGTGCCCGTTCACGCTGCTGAGCACGACGAGGTCCGGTGCCTCCGCCTGTCCGCACCGGGACGTCAGCAGTCCGTCGGGGACGCACGCACCCAGGTTGGTCACGCGGTGCCCCATCTCCTCCAGCACCAGCTGCAGGTACACGAGGTTCCAGGTGTGCGCGTCGGAGGCGAGGCCGGAGACCACGATGTCGAGGCGGGCTGCGGCCGGCCGGGCGGCGTCCAACTCCATGGGCGAGCTCCCTGTGTCGCGGGTGGTTCCCTGCCCAGAAACTAGAAGCCCCGCCCCGCGCCGCCAGGCAGCGGCGACGGCAGCCGTCCGGCAGTTCCCGCTATAGGGAGGGTGGATCGACGTAGTAGAACCGCCGGTTGCACAACAGCAGTCCCTCGTCCGACAGGGTCACCACGTCGGCGAACTCGGACGGGGTGCGGCACTCCGCCTCCGGAGGCGGGGTGTAGCGGCCCACGACGACCACGGTGTCCTTGCCTGCCACGACTTTGTGGATGTGGTGCCGGCCCCGCATGGCGGGGATGGTGGTCAGCAGCCGGACGGTGTGGTCGCGGCCGTGTCCCGGTGGCGCGTCGCGGCGTTTGAGCTGCATGTCCGGGTGCAGCAGCGAGGCGTACCCGTCCAGATCCCCCATGTCGAGGTACTCGTAGGAGAGGCGGACGTGGTCGAGGCCTGCGGCGGTGCTCATGGCGGTTCTCCTCACGCGATGAACGACAACGGTCCCGCCGTCGGGCAACCTGCCGATATCTCCACGCTATCGCCGGGTTGTACTTCTTCGTGACCGTCTGCTTACCTCGGGGAATCGCAGACCGGGAAGGGTGGCCGCGCGCTATGGCTCCAGGGAGGTTCCGGGTTCTCGGCCCGGTGGAGGTCGACGGTCCCGGCACCGCGGCGCGGATCCCACCCGGCAGGCAGCAGGTGATCCTCGGGCTGCTGCTCGTGGAGGCCAACCGGATGGTGAGCACCGAGACGCTGGTCGACGCCCTGTGGCAGGAGAGTCCCCCGGACACCGCCCGCACGCAGGTGCAGATCTGCGTCTCCCGGCTGCGCCGCTCCCTGGCCGGGGCGGGCATGTCCGCGGTCATCGACACCCGTCCGCCGGGCTACGAGCTGCGGCTCAACGGGGACACGCTGGACCTCGCCGACTTCCTCGCCCGCACCGCCGAGGCCCGCGTGCTGGTCAAGGAGGGCCGCACCGCCGAGGCGGCCGCACTTCTGCGGGAGGCCGCGGCGCTGTGGCGCGGGCCGTGCCTGGGCGGGGCCCCCAACCGGTCGCTGCACACCCGTGCGCTGCGGCTGGACGAGGACCGGCTCACCTGCGTCGAGGACCACCTGGAACTGGAGCTGGAACTGGGCCAGCACCACCGGCTCGTCGGGGAGGTCACGCGCCTGGTCCACGAGCACCCGTTGCGGGAGCGTCCGCGCGCCCTGCTGATGATCGCGCTGCACCGCTCCGGCAGGCAGGCCGAGGCCCTCGACGTCTACCGCGCCGGTCGTACCCAGCTGATCGAGGAGCTGGGGCTGGAGCCGGGGGAACGGTTACGTGGGCTGGAGGCGGCGATCCTGGCCGGCGAGGTCCCGGCCCAGCCCCGTGCCGACACCGTGGCGCCCGCGCCGCGGGGTTCCGACCCCACGCGACCGGCGCGGCCACGGCAGCTGCCCGCCGACACCGCCGACTTCGTCGGCGACGAGGAGATGTTGCGCGGCGCGGAGTCCGTGCTCGTCGGGGCCGCCGCGCGCACGGCCGTGGGGGTTGTGGTGATCACGGGGCGTCCCGGCGTCGGCAAGAGCACGGTGGCCGCCCACCTCGCGCACCGGGTGGCGCACGAGCACTTCCCCGACGGGCAGCTCTACTGCGACCTGCACGGCACCGACCAACCGTCTGTTGTGGACGATGTGCTCGGCCGTTTCCTGCTGGCCCTGGGGATCCCCGGGCCCGTGATCCCCGACGGCCTCGACGCCCGGCTGGAGATGTACCGGACGCTGCTGGCCGACCGGCGGGTGCTGGTCGTGCTGGACGACGCGGCCACCGAGGGGCAGGTCCTGCCATTGCTGCCGGGCAGCAGCACGTGTGCGGTGGTGGTGACCAGCCGGTCGCGGCTGACCGGTCTTCCCGGTGCCCGCCAGGTCGAGCTGGACGTCCTCGACGCCGGACAGTCGCTGCGGCTGCTCGGCCTGGTCGTCGGGGAACACCGGGTGGCCCGCGAGCCCGAGGCCGCCGCGGCACTGGTGCGCACCGTCGGCGGACTGCCGCTGGCGTTGCGGATCATCGCCGCCCGGCTGGCCGCTCGTCCACATTGGACGCTCGCGTCGATGGTGCTCCGGCTCGCGAGCGAGCGGCACCGGCTCGACGAGCTCGCCCACGGCGAGCTGACCATCCGCGCCAGCCTCGGGCTGACCCACGACGGCCTCGACCGCCGGTCCCGGTTGTTGTTCGGGCTGCTGAGCCTGACCGACGGGCCCGTCGTCCCCGGCTGGGTCGCGGGCGCGGTCCTCGACGACGACCGGCCGTTCCCGTCGGACCTGCTCGAACCACTGGTCGACGTGCAGGTGCTCGACGTGGTCTCGGTCGAGCCGACAGGCGAGTTCCGCTACCGCTACCAGGACATCCTGCGCCTGTTCGCCAGGGAGAAGGCGGAGCAGGAGATCCCCGCCGCCGACCGTGCCGCCGCGGTGTCCCGTCTGCTCGGCGGGTGGCTCGCACTGGCCGAGCAGGCGCACCGGAGCGTCTACGGCGGTGACTACACCGTTCTGCACGGAACCGCGCCGCGCTGGCGGCCCCCGGCCGGCCCCGGTGACCCCTTGGAGTGGATGGACGGCGAGCTGGAGAACCTGTGCGCGGCCATCCACCAGGCGGCCGCCGCCGGTCTGGACGAGCTGTGCTGGGACCTGGCGGTCACCTCGGTCACCCTGTTCGAGTCGCGCGGCTACCTCGACGACTGGGAGCGGACCCACGCCGAGGCCCTGGCCGCCGTCCGCGCGGCAGGCAACACCCGCGGCACCGCGGCGGTCCTGAGTTCGCTGGGCACCCTCCACATCAACCGCGGCCGCCTCGACTCCTCCCGAGGCGCCCTGCTCCCGGCCGCGGAGCTGTTCGAGGAGCTGGGCGACGTCCACGGCCTGGCCCTGTGCCACCGCGACCTGGCACTGATCGCCCGCAACACCGGCGACGACACCACCGCCCTGAGCCTGTACGACCGCTCCCTCTCCGGCTTCACCGAGGTCGACGACATCGTGGGCCGCGCGATCGTCCTCACCCAGCGTGCCCTCATCCTGGCCACGAACGGCGAGATGGCCCAGGCCCGCACCGATCTCGCCGAGGCGATGGCGGTCCACGAGTCCGTCGGCTACACCGGAGGCGCCGCCCGCACGCTCAACCGAATCGGCCAGGTCCAGGCCATGGCGGGCGAACACACCGCCGCCACCACGACCATGCGCCGCGTCCTGGACATGGTGCGCGACACCCGCGACGTCATCGGCGAAGGCCAGCTCCTGCGCAACCTGGGCCAGGTGAGCGCCGCCGCCGGTCGTTACGCCGAAGCCCGCACCTATCTCGAGCAGGCGCTCTCCATTCGGGAACGGATACTGGACCGCACCGCCGCGACCACGATCCGCGCCGAACTGGCGGCCCTGCCCGGACAGGAGGCCCTGGTCCCGACCGGCTGACCGTCGGTGCGGGTTGGCCGGATCACGAGACCCCGGCGGGGACGGACTCCAACGCCGGGATGAACCGGGGCAGCGACCGCCACACCTCCTCGGTGTAGAAGTGCCCGCCCGGCAACTCCACGTGCCGGTACTCGCCGCCCGCCAGCGCCCGCCACTGCGCCGCCGTGTCCGCGACGATCACGTCGTCGCCGGCCCCCGTCAGCACCTGCAGCGGCACACCGACCCTGGTCCCGTCCGTGTAGGCGAACGTGTCCCGGACGCGGATGTCGGCCCGCATCAGCTCCAGCGCCATCTCCCGCAGCTCCTCGTTGCCGAGGACGTAGTCCGCGAGCAGCCCGTTGACCGTCATCCACGACAGCAGGCCCGCGTCGGTGTCGCTCTGCGCGGGGAACATGTCGCGCGGCGTCAGTCCCCGGCTCGGCGCGTTGGCCGACGACACCACCAGGGCGTCCGGGGTGCGCCCGCCGGCCCGCTCGATCCTGGCGGCCACGTCGAACGCCATCCACCCGCCCATGCTGTGTCCGAAGAGGACGTACGGCCGGGTCGCCGCCGCGAGCACGGCCTCGGTGGCGTCGGCCGCCAGCGCCTGCCAGTCCTCGGCGTGGTCCTCCAGGAACCGCCCGTCGCGCCCCGGGTAGCAGATCGCGGCGAGTTCCACGTCGGCCGGCAGGACGTCGGCCCAGGGCAGGTACGGTCCCGCGCCGCCGCCGCAGAACCCGAGGCACACCAGCGACCGCGCGGCCTCCGGCTTGCGGCGGGGGCGGACCACCACGTTGTCGATGTTGTCCACTGTTCCTCCTGGTGGTGTGGCCCGGAACGTCGCCGGGGGCATTCGCGGTCAGACGGCCCTAGACGCGCAGGGACTCGACGTGCCGGGCGAGGTCGGTCAGCCGGGGGTGGCGGTAGACGTCGCGGGCGGACATCTTGAGGCCGAAGGTCTTCTTCACCTTCGACACCACCCGCAGCGCGACCAGGGAGTGGCCGCCGAGGGCGAAGAAGTCGTCGTCAGCGGACACCGAGTCGCGGCCGAGGACCTCGGCCCACACCTGGGCGATGAACCGCTCGAACTCGCCCTCCGGGGCGGTGCCCGCGGTGACGGGCGGCGCGGGCAGGGCGGCGGTGTCGAGCTTGCCGCCCGGAGTGAGCGGCAGCGCGGCGACCTCGACGAACGCGGCCGGGACCATGACCTCCGGCAGGGATGCCGCGGCGTGCTCGCGCAGACTCTCCACGCCCGCCAGGCCCGAGGGCACGTAGTAGGCGACGGGCTGGCCCGCCAGGTCGTCACGGACGACCACGGCAGCGGCGGCGACAGCGGGGGAAGACCGCACGACGGTCTCGATCTCGCCCAGCTCCACCCGGTGGCCGCGGATCTTCACCTGGCGGTCGGCGCGGCCGTGGAACTCGAGCAGGCCGTCCGCGGTGCGGCGCACCAGGTCACCGGTGCGGTACATGCGCGCACCCGGCTCGCCCGAGGGGTCCGGCAGGAAACGGGCACCGGTCAGGCCGGAGCGGCCGAGGTAGCCGTGGGAGACACGAGGGCCGGCGATGTACAGCTCGCCGATCTCGCCGTCGGGGACCTCGCGCAGTGAGGAGTCGAGCACCAGGAGCCTGTTGCCGGGCAACGGTTCGCCGATGCCCGGGTGATCGCCCTCGACCACGGCGACCGTCGCGTCGACGGTGCACTCGGTCGGGCCGTAGAGGTTGAACGCCTCCACGGTCCCGGCGCCGGCCAGTTCCCGCCACACCGGCACGCTGATCGGCTCACCGCCGATGAACAGGCGCAGCCGCCTGCCGTCGGAGCGTGCGGGCAGCAGGTGCTCCCGCAGCATCTCCCAGTGCGTGGGCGTCATGTCCACATCGGACACACCACACTCGTCCAGCCACGCGGTCAGCTTGGCGGGCTCGGTGCGGTGCGCGTCCTCCAGGACCACGATCGTGTCGCCGCGGCAGACCCTGGCCCACTGCTGCACGGACGCGTCGAAGGACACACTGGCGTTCCACGCCACGACCCGAGGCTCGGCCGCGTACACGGCCATCTGCTCCAGACCGTCCACAAGGGACGCAACGCCGCCGCGGGTGGCCTGTACCCCCTTGGGCAGGCCGGTGGAGCCGGAGGTGTAGATCACGTAGGCGGCGTCGCCGGCCGACACGGCGACGTCGGTGTGTGCGGCGGCATCGCGAGTGCCGGCCAGATCCTCCGGCGCCACGGTCGTGCGCACGGCGGCGTCGGTGGCCATGTGGGCCAGGCGGTCGGCGGGGTAGGCCGGATCGAGCGGCACGTACGCCGCCCCGGCCCGCCACACCGCGAGCAGCGAGACAAGGAGTCCGCTGCCGCGCGGCACACTCACGCCCACGCGGTCGCCACGGCGCACCCCGCGGGCGGCGAGCACGGCGGCCAGCGCGGCCGTACGGGCTTCCAGTTCGGCGAACGTCAGCGCGCCCGCGGTGTCGCGCACGGCGATCCGCTCGGGCGCGGTCCGCACGACGTCGTGGAAGCGGGACAACAGGTCCCGGCCCGTCATCGATCCTCTCCGCTCACCGGGGTCGCCGACGGGGCGACGGTGGGGGCGCAGTCCAGTACGGAGACCGGCTCGCCCATGGCGACGACGATCTTGCGGTCGCCGCGGAAGGGGTCCCGGCCGTGCGTGGACAGGATGTTGTCGACGAGGAGCAGGCCGCCGCGCTCCCAGCGACGGCGGGTGGTGGCAGCGTCGTAGGCGGCCTGGATGGTGGCGAGCTCCTCGCGGCTGAGCGCGGTGCCGTCACCGAAGGCGGTGTTGAACGGCAGGTCCTCGGCGCCGAGCTCGTCGACCAGCGCGTCACGCAGCTCCTCGTCCAGCGCCCACTCGTTCCAGAACGCCATGTGGTTGAACCACACCTCGGCACCGGTCACCGGGTGCGTGATGATCCCGGGGCGGAGCTGGGTGGTACGCAGGTGGCCGTCGGACTGCCACTGGCAGGAGACCAGGTTCTCCGCGCCATAGGCCTCCACCTCGTCCTTTGTGGACGCGGCGAACGCGGTCTGCCACGACGTGGAGATGTGCTCGGAGTAGCTGCGGTTGAGCAGCCAGCCGACCGAACGCATCTTGGCCACCAGCTCCGCCGGCAGCGACGCGAGCACCTTGCGGCAGTCGGCCACCGGGGTCGCGCCGCCCTCCGGCGGGGCGATCAGGCAGGCGAACATGAGCAGACCGGGGAAGGTCAGGGTGTAGCTGTTCTCGTTGTGCATGTGGATCGGCTGCGCGGCGGGCAGGTCGGTGGAGGAGAACACACCGTTGCCGAAGTCGCTGCGCGGGGTGGCCTTCTCCCGATACGGGGTGCGCTCGGGCATGAGCGTGTCGCGCACCAGACCGAAGTCGTCGACGTCGTGCACGGGCAGGCCGCGCACGTACACCGCGGCGTGCTCGTGCAGCAGACCACGCAGGGCGTCGGCGTTGGCCCGCAACCACTCCGCGGCCTGCTCGATCGAGTGCACGTCCTCGGCGTCGACGGTGGCAGGCGCGCCGGGCTCGATCGTGCACGGCAACGGCGTCGTTCCTGACAAAGCAGTGGGGCTCATCGCACTTTCCTCTCTGCTGGCGTGGTGCCGACGCTAGGGACGCCGTGAACCCTTGTGCGGCAGGCGGTGCGGCAGCTGCTGGGGCAGGTGGCTGCTTCCGCCAAGGTGCCGCCCGACCTGCCGATCCGGCCGTCGTCGCGCGCCTAGCTTTCGACTCGAACGTCCACCGCGCACCGATCCGGAGGGTGACATGTCGCTGCACGAGGAGGTCGGCCGCATCGCGTCCGCCGCACCGGATCGCACCGCGGTGCGATCCGGGGGGCGGTCGACCGGCTATGCGGAACTCGACCGGCTGGCAGGCGCGCTGGCAGCGGAACTCGCCGGCGCGGGGCTGCGCCCCGGCGGCGTCGTCGCGGTGCGCAGCCGTTCGCGGTCGGACTACGTGACCGCGATGCTCGCCGTGTGGCGCGCGGGCGGCGCGTACCTGCCGCTCGACCCCGAAGCCCCCGCAGGACGCACCGAGGACATGCTCGACGACGCCGGCGCGACCCTGCTCGTCGAGGACGGCGCGGTCCGCGAGACCGGAGTCGCCGACCGCGGCGCGACGGCCGGCCTGGCCTACCTGATCTACACCTCGGGCACCACCGGCCGTCCCAAGGGTGTCGCCGTCGGCCACACGGCCCTGGCCGCGCACGTCCCGGCCGTCGCGGAGCGCTTCGGGATCACCGGCCAGGACGTGGTGCTGCAGATGGCGGGCCCGTCGGTCGACGTCGCCGTCGAGCAGGTGCTGACCGCGCTCGCCGCCGGCGCGTGCCTGGTGCTGCCCGAACGGCCGTTGCTGTCGGTCGACGAGCTGCTGCGCCTCATCGAGGACGAGCGGGTCACCGTGGCCAACCTCCCGGCGGGCTACTTCCACGACTTCGCCGCCGCTGTGGACCGGGTGCCGCCGTCGCTGCGCCTCATGGTCTCCGGCAGCGACCGGCTGTCCCCCGCCGCGGCGGCCGAGTGGACCCGGCGCACCGGGGTGCGGCTGCTCAACGCCTACGGACCCACCGAGACCGTGATCACCGCGACCGTGCACGAGACGGCAGGGGAAACCGGTTCGGTACCCATCGGCACACCGGTCGGCGGACGGCGCGCGCACGTCCTCGACGGCCTGCGCCCGAGCGTGGAGGGCGAGCTGTACCTCGGCGGCCCCGAGCTGGCCGTCGGCTACCTGGGCAGCGCGGCGCAGACGGCGGCCCGCTTTCTGCCCGACCCGTCCGGCCCGCCGGGGTCGCGCATGTACCGCACGGGCGACACCGTCCGCCGCCGGCCCGACGGCGTGCTCGACTTCGTCGGCCGCGGCGACGACCAGGTCAAGGTCCGCGGCTACCGGGTGGAGCTGGGCGAGGTGCAGCACGCCCTCGCCGCGCACCCCTCCGTCGAGACCTGCGCGGTCGTCCCGCACGGCACCGGCCTCGCCGCCTACGTCACCGGCGCGGTGGACACCGCCGAGGTGCGCGACTTCCTCGCCCGGCGACTGCCCTCGCACATGGTTCCCGCCTCGGTCACCACACTCGACCGGCTGCCCCTCACCGACGGCGGCAAGGTCGACCGCGCCGCGCTGCCCTCCCCTGCCTCAGCACCCGCCCCCGCGGCCGGGGACGACGCACCCCGCGACCACACCGAGCAGTTGCTCGCCGGGATCTGGGCCGACGTCCTGGGGGTTCGCCAGGTCGGCCCGCACGACAACTTCTTCCACCTCGGCGGCGACTCGCTGACCGCAGTCCGGGTCGCGAGCCGCGTGTTCGAGGCGTTCGGCCCGGTCTCTCCGTACCTGGTCTTCGAGGCCCCCACGCTCGCCGGGTTCGCCGCCGCGCTGCGCGCCGGTTCGGCACCCGCCCGGCCCGGCCCGGTCGCCCGATCCGGCGCCCCCACGCCGTTGTCGCGGTTCCAGCGCGGCCTGTGGCTGCGCGAGTGCTGGGAGCCCGGCGGCTCGATCTACAACGTGCCCTGGCTGTTCCAGTTCAGCGGCCCGCTCGACACGGCGGCGTTGCGCCGAGCCCTTCAGGCGGTGGCCGACAGGCACGACGCGTTGCGCTCCACCGTCGGCACGGACGGCGACATGGCGCCGGTGCTGGTCGTCCACGACCACGTCGAGGTCCCGTTCACCGAGACCCACGGGGAGCTCGAGGAGCAGGTCGCCGCCGTGGCGCAGCTCCCGTTCGACCTCGCAGAAGGGCCACTGCTGCGCGCCCGCCTGGTCCACACCGGCCCCGGCGAGGCGACCCTCGTACTCGTCGTGCACCACATCGTCTGGGACGAGGGGTCGCTGCGGGTGCTCGACCGTGAACTCCGCGAGTACTACCTCGCCGCCGTCGAGGGCCGGGTGCCCCGCCTGCCCGAGCTGGCCTTCCAGTACAGCGACTACACCCGATGGTCCACAGAGGACTCTTCCGAGTCCGATGTGGACTACTGGGCCGAGCACCTGCGCGGCGCACCGTCGACGCCCGCCATCCGCCCCGACCGCGACGGCACCGCGGGCACCGGGCGCGGCGGGGTCCTGCCCTTCGCCTTCGACCAGGAACTGGCCGAAGGGGTGCGGGCCCTCGCCCGCGCCGCCGGCGCCACCCCGTACCTCGTCCTGCTGGCCGCCCTCGTCGAGGCGCACCGGCGCCGCGGGGTCGGCGACGTGGTGATCGGCACCCCGGTCAGCGTCCGCGACCGCGCCGAACTCGACGCGCTCGTCGGCTACTTCATCAACCTCGTCCCGCTGCGCTTCCGGCCTGACGGGGAGGAACTGACCGGCCGCGACCTGCTCGACCACGTGCGTTCGGTGGCGCTGGACGGTTTCCGCCACCAGGGCGTGCCGTTCGAGGAGATCGTCGCCGCGACCTCCGGCGAGCGCAGCGGTGCGGGCACTCCCCTGTTCCAGCTGGTCTTCGAGATGCACACCGCCGACGCCGGGACGGCCCCGTACGGCGCGGTCGCCGTCGAGAAGCGGTTGCACGCCAACGAGTTCTCCCGGTTCGACCTGTCCTGGTCGGTCGAGGACGACGGAGCCGGCTTCCACGGCCGCGTCGAGTACGCCGCCGACCTGTTCGAGGCCGCCACCGCCGCGGCGCTGAGCGCGCAGTGGCGGGCGGTGGTCGAGGAACTGGTCGCCGACCTCGACGCGGAGCTGCCCGCCGTGGCCGAGCCCGCCGACATCGACACCCCCGTGCACGTCCGCATCGCCGAGCAGGCCGGGCGGACCCCCGGCGCGACCGCTCTCGTGTCCGGCTCGGAGTCGCTGACCTACGCCGAGCTCGACGCCGCCACCAACCGCGTCGCCCGGCACCTCGCCGCGCTCGGGGTCGTCCCCGGCGACGTGGTGGCCGTCCGCATCCCCCGCGACACCGCCCTGGTCGTGGCGCTGCTCGCCGTGCTCAAGGCTGGCGCCGCCTACACGTTGCTCGACCCCGACCTGCCGGCCGCCCGCCAGGACCAGGTGGTCACCGACGCGGGCGTGCGCCTGGTCGTCACCGCCGAGACCGTGTCCGGAGCTTCGGGCGAGGGCGGCGACTTCGTCGTGCCGGTCGAGGCCGATGCCGTCGCCTGCGTCATGTACACCTCCGGCTCCACCGGTCGTCCCAAGGGCGTCGCCGCCACGCACCGGGCGCTCGCGGCCACCTACAGCGGCCAGGACTACGCCGGTTTCGGCAAGGACGAGGTCTGGCTCCAGTGCTCGCCCGTGTCGTGGGACGCGTTCGGGCTGGAGCTCTACGGGGCCCTGCTGTTCGGCGGGACCTGCGTGCTGCACCCCGGCCAGCGGCCCGACCCGCAGACCATGGCCGAGCTGGTCGCCCGGCACGGGGTCACCCAGCTGCAGCTGTCGTCGAGCCTGTTCAACTTCCTGGTCGACGAGCTCCCGGAGGTCTTCGCCGGCCTGCGGGTGGCGTTCACCGGCGGTGAACGCGCCTCGGCCGCCCACATCGCCCGCCTCGGCGAGCGATACCCGCACGTGCGGGTCGTGAACGGCTACGGGCCGGTGGAGAGCATGGGCTTCACCACCACCCACGACGTGACCGTCACCGACCTCACCGCGGCGGTGCCCATCGGCAAGGCCGTGGCGCACAAGGGTGTTCACGTCCTCGACGACAGGTTCCAGCCGGTCGGCGGCAGCGAGCAGGGCGAGATCTACGTGACGGGCGCGGGCCTCGCCCTGGGGTACGTCGCCCAGTCCGGGATCACCGCCGGGCGGTTCCTGCCCGACCCGTTCGGCCCGCCGGGGTCCCGGATGTACCGCACCGGCGACATCGGCGGCTGGAACGCGGACGGCACCCTGGCCATCACCGGCCGCGCCGACGACCAGGTCAAGATCCGCGGGTTCCGGGTGGAGCCCGGCGAGGTGGCCACCGCGCTGGCGGGCTGCCCGGGGGTCGGCGACTGCGCGGTCGTGGCCCACGAGCCCGTGCCAGGCCGGCCCCGTCTCGCCGCCTACGTCACCGCCCGCGGCGACGTCGTCCCGGACCTCGCCGGCGTGCACGACTTCCTGGCGGGCCTGCTGCCCGACTACATGCTCCCGTCCAGCGTGACCGTCCTCGACGCGCTCCCGATCACCGCCAACGGCAAGCTCGACCGGGCCGCACTGCCCGGCCCCTCCGAGACCGTTGCCGTTTCCTCGGGCGGGCCGAACACGACCGACGCCGAGCGGCTGGTGGCACGGGTGTGGGCCGAGGTGCTCGGGCTCGCCGAGGTGGGCCCGCAGGACAACTTCTTCCGCGTCGGCGGCAACTCCCTGGCCGCGGTGCGGGTCGCCATGCACCTGTCCAGCGCGACCGGGTCCCGCGTCCTGCCCCGGCAGGTGTTCGCCGCGCGGACCGTGAGCGCCCTCGCCCGCACGCTCGAGACGACTGGAGCAGCACAGTGAGCACCACGACGCCGGTGTCCGGACTGCAGCGCGGCCTGTGGTTCATGGACCGCTGGAACCCGGGATCGCCCGCCTACCTCGTGCCGTGGGTCTTCGAGTTCGACGGCCCGGTCGACGCCGGCGTCCTGCACCGCGCCCTGCGGTTGCTGGTCGGACGGCACGAGGCCCTGCGCACCACCTTCGACCTCGGGCCCGACGGTCCGGTCCGGACAGTCCACAGTGGAGTACGGCTGCCGTTCGCCGAGGTCGCCGTCGACGGTCAAGCCGCTCTGCGCGCTTTGCTGGACAACGAGACCCGCGCCGGGTTCGACCTGACCGAAGGGCCGCTGCTGAGGGCGACCCTCGCCACCGGGCCCGGAGTTCTGGACACGCTCGTCCTCGTCGTGCACCACATCGTGTGGGACGGCTGGTCGGCCGGGGTGTTCGAGCGCGAGCTGGCCGAGGTCTACAACGCCCTGGCAGAGGACCGGGAACCCGACCTCGCTCCCTTGGCGCCCGTGCACGAGATCGCGGTGTCCAAAGCGGACCAGCTGACCTACTGGACCGAACAGCTCGCCGGCGCCCCCGCCGAACTGACCCTGCCCACCGACCGGCCCCGCCCGCCCAGCCGGACGTTCGCCGGCGGGACCGAGATGTTCGGCCTGCCGGCCGGTACCGCCGCCCGCGTCCAGGACCTGGCCGCCGGCCTCGGCGCGACGCCGTTCGTGGTGCAGGTGGCCGCGTTCGCCGCGCTGCTACACCGCTGCACCGGCGCCAGGGACCTGGTGGTCGGCACGCCGGTCACCACCCGCGACCGTCCCGAACTCGCCGGCGTCGTCGGCTACTTCGTCAACATCGTCGCCCTGCGCGTGCGCATCGACCCCGCCGCCACCTTCGCCGACCTGGTCGAGCAGGTCCGGGACACCGCCTTCGACTCCTACGCCTGCCTCGACGTGCCTTTCGACGAGGTCGTCGACGCGCTGGCGCTGGAGCGCACGGCCCGGCACGCGCCGCTGGTGCAGGTCGTGTTCGGCGCGCACGCCGAGGACCCGGCCCCGCTGCGTTTCGGCGCCGCCACCGCGTCGCGGCGCATGCACCACAACGGCACCAGCAAGTTCGACCTCACCTGGTCGACCTTCGACGACGGCGAGCTGCGCGGGGAGGTGGAGTACGCCACCGACCTGTTCGACCGGGAGACCGTGCTGCGCATGGCCGGCCACTGGCGCACGCTGCTCGCCGCCGCTCTGGACGCGCCGGACAAGCCGTTGTGGCGGCTGAGCCCGCTCGACGCCGCGGAGACCGCGATCGCGCTCGCACCTCCACGTGGCGGCGAGACCGCACCGCTGCCGCTGCACCGCGCGTTCGAGGCCGCTGCCGACGCCCACCCCGACCGACTCGCGCTGACCCACGGCGACCGATCGTGGACCTACGCGGAACTCGACGCCGCCGCCAACCGCGTCGCCCACACGCTGGCCGCTGACGGCGTCCGCAGGGGCGATCGGGTCGGGGTGCTGCTGGAACGCGGTGAACGGGTCGTCACGACGATCCTGGGCGTGCTCAAGGCAGGGGCGGCCTACGTGCCCGTCGACCTGGCCACTCCGGCGGACCGGGCCGGCTTCGTCTTCGCCGACACCGGCGTCGAGGTGGTCGTGACCGACGACTACCTGGCCGGCCCGAGGCTGGCGGAAGCCCCGTCGCACCGGCCGGAAACACACGTCGGCCCGGCTGACCTGGCCTACATCATCTTCACGTCCGGCTCGACCGGGAAGCCCAAGGGCGTCGCCGTCTCGCACGAGCACGTCGGCAGGCTGATGCGGTCGGGCATGGAGCACTTCGCCTTCGCCGAGACCGACGTGTGGACCCTGTTCCACTCCTACTCCTTCGACTGGACGGTCTGGGAGCTGTGGGCACCGCTGCTGCACGGCGGCCGGCTGGTCGTGGTGCCCCGCGTGGTCAGCCGGTCGCCCGAGGCGTTCGCGGACCTGCTGGCCACCGAGAGCGTCACCCGGCTGTGCCTGACCCCGTCGGCGTTGCGGACGCTCGAGGGCGTGCTGCGCACCTGGCCACTCCCGTTGCCCGCGCTGCGCTCGGTCATGCTCGGCGGCGAGGCGCTGGACCCGGCCGTGGTCCGGCGCTGGTTCGCGCTGGAGCACTGCCCGCCCGCGGTCCTGTGCAACCTCTACGGCATCACCGAGACCACGGTGCACGTCACCACGCTCGACCTGCCCGACGCGGACAGGTTCGGCCGCAGCCTGATCGGTGAGCCCATGCCGCACCTCTCGGCGCTGGTGCTCGACGAACGCCTGCAGCCGTGCCCGATCGGCGTCGCCGGCGAGCTGTACATCGGCGGCGGGTCGCTGGCCAACGGGTACTGGGGCCGTCCCTCGCTCACCGCCCGGCGGTTCCTGCCCGACCCGTACGGCGTCGTCCCCGGCGGCCGGCTCTACCGCACCGGGGACGTGGCGCGGCGGTTGCCCGGCGGCGGCCTGGAGTACGTGGGCCGCTGCGACGACCAGGTCAAGATCCGCGGGTTCCGCATCGAACTCGGCGAGGTCGAGGCCGCCGTCACCGCCCACCCGGCGGTCACCTCCTGCGTGGTGACCGTGCACGACGACAGGCTCGCCGCGTACGTCACCGTCGACGGCACGCCCCCGTCCTACGCCGAGCTGCGCGCGTTCCTCGCGGCGACGCTGCCCGAGCACATGATCCCGGCGACGGCGACCGTGCTCGCGGTGATCCCGCTGACCGTCAACGGCAAGGTCGACCGGGCCGCGCTGCCCGCCCCCGACTTCGACTCCGTGCGCGACGCCGACGCGCACGTGGCCCCCTCCACACCGCAGGAGCGCGCGCTCGCCGAGGTCTACGCCGACGTGCTCGGGGTCGACGGGGTGGGCGCCCGCGACAACTTCTTCCACCTGGGCGGCGACTCCATCCGCGCCGTCCACCTCGCGGGCAAACTGCGCGAGCGCGGCTGGACCGTGCAACTGCCGGACCTGTTCGGCGCGCCGACGCCCGCCGAGCTCGGCCCGTTGCTGAAGTCCAGTACCGGCCCCGAGAAGCGGTCCGTGCCGTTCGACCTGGTGTCCGGCGCCGACCGGGCCGCGCTGCCCGCCGACGTCGTGGACGCCTACCCGATGGTGGCCATGCAGATGTCGATGATCTTCCACATGGAGCTGTCCGGCGACGCGGGTGGTTACCACAACGTCAACAGCTACCGGGTCGCCGGCACGCTCGACGAGAGCGCGCTGCGCCGCGCCGTCGGCGACGCCATGACCCGTCACCCGGTCCTGCGCACCACTTTGGACGTTTCCCGCTACAGCGAGCCGCTACAGCTGGTGCATGCCGAGGCGCCGATCCCGGTGCACGTGGCGGACCTGCGCGGGCTGAGCCCCGAGGCGCAGACCGTCGCCGTCGCCGACGTGTTCGACGACAACGTCGCCGCCCGGTTCGACCTGCGCACCGCCCCGCTGTTCCGGGTCACCGCCCAGCACCTGGCCGACGACGCCTTCCAGCTCACCGTCGCCGAGCACCACGCCATCCTCGACGGCTGGAGCTTCACCTCACTGCTCACCGAGGTACTGGAACGGCACAGCGCGCTCTCGGCCGACCCCGGCCGGGCGCCACTTCCCGAACCTCGGTCCACGTTCCGCGACTTCGTCGCCGTCGAACAGGAAGCGATCGCCTCGCAGGGCAGCGAGCGGTACTGGAAGTCCACACTGGACGGAGCGAGCGGCGCGATCTGGTCCAGCGGACCGCCGGAGCTCGGCGAGCCGGAGATCCCGCGCACGATCGAGCACGTCGTCCCCGGCGCCGACGCGATGCTGCGTGACACCGCCCGCCGGCACGGCGTCACGGTGAAGACCGTCGGCCTCGCCGCGCACGTCGCCGCACTGCACCGGATCACCGGCCTGCCGCGCTTCACCACCGGCCTGTCGGTCAACGGCAGGCTGGAGACGGACGGTGGCACCGAGGCGTACGGCCTGTTCCTCAACACCGTGCCCCTGGTGGTCGACTTCGCCGAGAACGGTGCCGATCTGATCAAGGCGATGCACGAGGCCGAGGCGGCGATGCTCCCCCACCGCCGGATGCCCTTCGCCCGCATCGCCCGGCACCTCGCCGACACCCGGCTGGAGGCGTGTTTCGCCTTCCTGCGCTTCCACTCGCTGGGCAGGCTGGCCGGCTCCCCGACCCGGCTGCTCGACGACCGCATCGGCTGCGAGCCGACCCTGCGCTACGAGCCGACCAGCTTCGCCCTCGGCGCCGCCCTGGTGCAGGACCCCTCGTCGGCACGGGTGCTCCTCGCCGTCGACCACCTGCCCTCCGTCGTCCCCGACGACGTCGCCGACGCCTACGCGGACGCGTACGTCGAGGCACTGCGAGTGCTCGCCGCCGACGCCACCGCGGACCTCCGGGTCCCGGAGTTCGCCCGGTAGCCCCAGATTTCCCGTCAGAGAAAGGAACACCCATGGACGCGTTCACCGACTTCGCCGTGGTGATGAACCACGAGGAGCAGTACTCGATCTGGCCGACCGAGCTGGACGTGCCGGCGGGCTGGCACACGGTCGGCAAGAGCGGCGCACAGCAGGACTGCCTCGACTACATCGACGAGGTGTGGACCGACATCCGCCCGCTGAGCCTGCGCACCGCGCTGGGGGTCTGACATGACCGCCACCACCGACATCGAGGGCGTGGTCGCGGCTGTCTGGGCCGACGTGCTCGGCGTCGAGCAGGTCGCACCGACCGACGGGTTCTTCGCGCTGGGCGGCTACTCGCAGCAGGCCGTGCGCACCGTGCACCTCCTGCGCGACCGCCTGGGCGTGGCCGTCACGCTGCGGGACCTGATGTCGGCGGGCACGCTGGCCGACTTCACCGCTGCCGTGCGGGCACGTGCCGAGGCGGGTGCGCCCGCGCGGCCGGTGGTGCGCCTGACCGGCAGGCGCGGCACGCGATGACCACCGCCGTCGCCCGCCCGGTCGTGCTGGACGACTGGTCCTACCTGCCCTGCCCGCGAGGGCCGCGGGCACGGCGCCTCGTGTGCTTCCCGCACGCGGGCGGCGACGTCGGCACCTTCACGGAGCTGGCCGTCGCGGCCGGACCGGGCGTCGAGGTGCTCGCCGTCCGCCTGCCCGGCCGGGGCGGGCGCTACACCGACCCGTTGCCGGGGACGTTCGCCGAGCTGATGTCCGCGGTCGCCGCGGGCGTCGGCCCCCGGCTCGGTCCGCACGCGGTGTTCTACGGCCAGAGCTTCGGCGCGCTGCTCGCCTACGAGGTGGCGGTGGCGCTGGGGCCCAAGGGTCCCGCGGCGGTCGTGGCCGCCTCGGCCCCCGCCCCTGCCGACTGGGAACGCGCCGTCCGGCCGGTCGCGGCCGACCCCGCCGCCGGGGCGGAGCGGTTGCTCGCCGAGTGCGGACTGACCGTGCCCGACGACGACGCGGTCCGCGCCATGGTGCTGGCCGTGCTGCGCGCCGACATCGCGGTCGGCGCGACCTACCGGCACCGGCCGGGCCCACCGGCCCGGTTCGCCGTCCACGCCCTGACGGGCGCCGCCGACTCCGGCGCGAGCCCGCCCGGGACGTGGGCGAACACCACCACGGGCCCGTTCACCTCGGCGGTGCTGCCCGGCGGGCACCTGCTCGTCGCGCCCGGCGACCCCGGACCGGCCGACCTCCTCCGAACCCTCTGCCTGGGAGCGCGCAGTGACCACCACGACCGTTGACCTGACCGATGCCCGCCTCTGGGCAGACCCCGGCATCAGCGCGCTCGTCGACGAGCTGCGCGCCGCCGCCCCGGTCCAGCTCACCCACACCGCCCAGGACGGTCCTGTGTGGTCGGTGCTGTCCTACGAGCACTCCTCCGCCGTGCTCACCGACTCCGCCACCTATGGCTCCACCGGCGGCTCCCTGCTCGGCAGCGGCGGCGCACCCGCCGGCGCCGGGAAGATGATGGCGCTGACCGACGGCAAGCATCACCGCGACCTGCGAGCCCCGCTGCTGCCGTTTTTCTCCCCGAAGGGCGTGCGCGGCAGCACCGAGCGCATCAACGACCTCGCCGCGCAGGTGGTCGCCGACGCGGTCGCCCAGGGGCAGGCCGACCTGGTCGAGGTCATGGCCACGGTGCCGCTGGTGGTCATGTGCGACGTCCTCGACATCCCCGAGGCCGACCGCGACATGGTCGTGTCGGTGTGCGACGCGGCGTTCCTCGGCACCACACCGCAGGACCGCAGGGCCGCCCACCAGCGGCTCCTGCCGTACCTGTTCGAGCAGGCGATGCGGCGCCGGATGGCACCGGCAGGCGACCTGATCAGTGTGCTGGCCACGCACAGGGTCAAGGGCAGGCTGCTGCCGATCGAGGACGTCGTCCTCAACCTGGACAACATCATCGTCGGCGGCGTGCAGACCGTCCGGCACACCGCGGCGATGAGCATCATGGCGCTGCTGGACAACCCCGTGGAGTTCCAGCGGCTGCGCGAGGGCGCCGTCGGCGTCGACTCCGCCACGGACGAACTGCTGCGCTACACCTCCGTCGGCCTGCACGTGCTGCGCACGGCCACCCGCGACACGCGGCTGGGCGGCGTCGACGTCCGCGCCGGCGACAAGGTCGCGGTGTGGACGTGGGCCGCCGACCACGACCCGGCCGCCTTCGACGCCCCGCACGAGCTGCGCCTGGACCGCTCGCCCAACCGGCACCTGGCACTGGGCGTCGGCCCGCACTACTGCATCGGCGCGCCGCTGGCCAAGGCCGAGCTCGGCGCGGTCTACCGGGCGCTGCTGGACCAGGTCGCCGAGATCGAGGTGACCGGGGCGCCGGTGCACAACCAGTCGATCATCAACTTCGGCTTCGACCACCTGCCCGTCACCCTGCACGCGCGCTGAGAGAGGTCCTTTCCCATGTCCCAGACGACTGTCAGCGACGCACGCCCGTCCCCACCCCGAAGGCCCGGCTGGACCCGCGTCGGCATCGTCCTGGGCGGCCAGGGCGTGTCGCTGATCGGTGACCAGGTGTTCTTCATCGCCGCGGTATGGGCGGCCGCCCAGATGGGCGGGACCACCGCCGTCACCCTGGTCACCCTGGCCGAGTCGGTGCCGCGCGCCCTGGCGATGATCTTCGGCGGGGTGCTGTGCGACGCGCTGGGACCGCGGGTCGTGCTGCTGCGCACCACGTCCGTGCGGATCGCGGTGCTCGCCGTGGCCACGGTGCTCGCGCTGAACTCGCCGTCGGTGTGGCTGCTCGTCGTGGTGGCCGCGCTGGAAGGCGCGCTGCTGGGACTGGGCACGCCGTCCTTCGGCACGCTCATGCCGCGCATGGTGGAGGGCGACCAGCTCGGCAGGGCGAACTCCATTCGCACCATGGTGGCCCGGTTCGCGCCGATCATCGGGTCGCCGTTCGGCGCGTGGCTCGTGGCCGAGGGGCAGCTCCCGATCGCACTGGGCGTGGTGACGGTGGGGTGCGTGGTCGCGTTGCTGTGCCTGGCGCCGGTCACCAAGGAGATCTCCGCCCCGACCGCGGCGCCGAGCGGGGTGCCGATGTGGAAGCGCACCGGTGACGGGCTGCGGCTGCTGCGCTCCGACCGCAAGCTGCGTCTGCTGTTCCTCTCCGCGCTGTGCCTCGACTTCGCCTTCGCCTGGCCGATGAACCCCGGCCTGCCGGTCCTCGTGATCGACCGCGGCTGGCAGGTCTCCGCCGTGGGCCTGGTGATCGCCTGCTGGGCGGGCGGCGCGCTGGCCGGAGCGGGGATCAGCGCCGTCGTCGGCGAACGGATACCGCTGTCGGTTCGGCTGGTGGGCAGCGGCGTCGGCATCGGCGTGCTGCTGGTGGCGATGGTGTTCGCCCCGACCCTGACGGCGATGGCCGTCCTGTCCGTGGCCCTCGGCGTCTGCTCCGGCCTCAACGGGCCCGCGGCGGTCACCCTCTACCAGAAGGCCGCCCCTGCCGACCGGCTCGGCACCGCCATGGCGATGCTCGCGCTGGCGGGCATCGGCTGCGCCCCCTTCGCCTACGCCCTCTCCGGCGCCCTCGCCGGTCTCACCTCGCCCGAGGTCGCCTGGGCGGTCACCGCGCTGGTCGCGTTCGGCGGGCCCATCACCGCCGCCCGCGCACTGCGGATCCCAGCCTAGAAAGGAATGCCTCCCATGTCCGCACTGTCGTTCGGCCAGCAACGCTTGTGGTTCCTCGACCAGCTCGACGGTCCCGGAGCCGCCTACAACGTCCCGGTCGCCCTGCGGCTGCGCGGACCTCTGGACATCGCCGCCCTGCGCGCCGCCGTCGCCGACGTGGCGGCCAGGCACGAGGTGCTGCGCACGGTCATCCCCGTCGTGGACGGGACACCGGGGCACCGCGTCGTCGAGGACCCGAGCCCACCCTTCGAGATCGTCGACGCCGAACTGCCCGCGGCACTGGTCGCGGCGGCGTCCCGGCCGTTCGACCTCGCCACCGAGATCCCGTTGCGCACCACGCTGTTCCGGGCCGGGCCCGACGAGCACGTGCTGCTGGTGCTGCTGCACCACATCGCCGCCGACGGCGGCTCGTTCGGCCCGCTGTTGCGCGACCTCGACACCGCCTACACCGCCCGTGCGGCAGGCACCTCGCCGGACTGGACGCCACTGGAGGTCCAGTACGGCGACTTCGCTCTGTGGCAGCGCGAAGTGCTCGGCGCCGAGGACGACCCGGACAGCCTGCTCGCCGAGCAACTGGCGTACTGGACGAACAGGCTGGCAGGCCTGCCCGAGCGGATCTCGTTGCCCGCCGACGGTCAGGGCACGGGCGCCGGGATCGTCGAGGTGGAACTGCCCGCAGATCTCTGCGCGCGACTGGCCGACGCGGTCCGTGCGGCGGGCTGCACCCCGTTCGTCGGCCTGCAGGCGGCGGTCAGCGCCGTGCTGGGCCTGAACGGCGCCGGGCCGGACGTCGTGCTGGGCACACCGGTGTCGGGCCGGCAGGACCCCGCGCTGGACGACCTGGTCGGCTTCTTCGGCAACACCCTCGCGTTGCGCACCGACCTCTCCGGCGACCCCGGTTTCGGCGAGCTGCTGCGCCGGGCCAGGGAGACCGCGTTCGACGCCTACGCCCACCAGGACGTGCCGTTCGAGCGGGTCGTCGAGCGGCTCGGCGTGGACCGCGGCTCCAGTGCGCACCCCGTCTACCAGGTCATGCTGGTCCTCCAGGAGGACACGGCCCCGCCGCGGCTGGGCGGGCTCGCCGTCGCCGCGGAACCGCTCGACCTCGCCGCGGCCAAGCTCGACCTGAGCGTGGTGTTCGCCCGCCGCGCCGACGGCGGCATGGACTGCCAGCTCGAGTACGCGGCCGACCGGCTCGACCGCGCGTTCGCGGCGCACCTCGGCGACACCCTGGTCCGCCTGCTCGGCATCGCACTGTCCACTCCGGACCTCCCGCTGTCCCGCCTGGGCCTGCCTGCCGCGCCCGCCGCACCGGTGCGCGCGGAGACGCCGGCGCCGGTCGAGGAGGAGGCACCGGTCCGCCGGGCACCGCGCGACGAGCGCGAACGAATCCTTTGTGGACTGTTCGCGGACGTGCTCGGCCTGGAGTCGGTCGGCGTCCACGACGGGTTCTTCGCCCTGGGCGGGCATTCCCTGCTCGCGACGCGGCTGATCAGCCGCGTCCGCGCGGCGCTGGGCCTCGAACCGGGCCTGCGCGTCTTCTTCCGCTCGCCCACCGTCGCCGGGGTCGCCGCCGCCCTCGACAAGGCCTCGGGCACGGCACACCCGCCGCTGGTGGCCCGCCCGCGCCCGGAGACGGTACCGCTCTCCCCCGCTCAGCAGGGCCTGTGGTTCCTCGCGGGCGTGAGCGGCCAGGACCGCGCCTACACCATCCCGTTGACCCTGCACCTGAACGGGCGCGTCGACGTGCCCGCCCTCGCCGCCGCCCTGCGCGACGTCGTCACCCGGCACGAGAGCCTGCGCACGGTGTTCCCCGCCGTCGACGGGCAGCCGCGCCAGCACGTCCTCGCCGAGTTCGGCGACGTGCTCACCGCGCACCGGTGCTCGGCCGCCGACCTCGACCGGCTCGTCGACGAGGCCGCCCGCGCGCCCTTCGACCTCGCCGCCGATCTCCCGCTGCGGGCCACCCTGCTGTCCACAAGCGACACCGAGTCGGTGCTCGTGCTCGCCCTGCACCACATCGCGGGCGACGGCGTGTCGAGCGGTCCGCTGCTGCGCGACCTGGGCACCGCCTACGAGGCCAGGCTGGCAGGCCGCGCACCCGGCTGGGCGCCGCTGCCGGTGCAGTACACCGACTACACCCTCTGGCAGCGGGAACTGGACCTCGACGGCCGCGTGAACTACTGGAAGGCCGCGCTGGACGGCCTGCCCGAGGAGCTGTCCCTGCCCTACGACCGGTCCCGCCCGGCCGATCCGGCCCACGCCAAGGACGCCGTCACCGCCCAGGTCGACGCCGGCACCCACGCCGCCCTGACCGCACTGGCCCGCGCCAACCAGGCAACGCTGTTCATGGTCGTGCACGCCGCCCTCGCCGCCACGCTGACCCGCATGGGCGCGGGCACCGACATCGTCGTCGGCACCCCCGTCGCGGGCCGCGCCGACGAGGTCCTCGACGACCTGGTCGGATTCTTCGTCAACTCCCTGGTGCTGCGCGTGGACACCGGCGGCGGGCCCGCCTTCACCGATCTGGTCGCCCGCGTCCGGGAGACCGACCTGGCCGCCTACGCCGCCGCCGACGTGCCCTTCGACCGGCTGGTCAAGGAGCTCAACCCGCCGCGCGTGCTCGCCCGCCACCCCCTGTTCCAGGTGGCGCTGTCGCTGACCGGCGGCGAGGACGCCGGCGGTCCCCGCCTGACCGGACTCGACGTCCGTCTCGCCGACGGCGCGCAGGGCAACGCCAAGTTCGACCTCACCCTGACCGTCGACGAGAAGCCCCGCGCCGGAGGTCTGGACTGCACGCTGGAGTTCAGCACCGACCTGTTCGACCCGGCCACCGCGCGCCGTCTGCTCAGTGCTCTCACCCTGGTCCTGACCGCCGTCGCCGCCGACCCCGGCCGGGCCGTCGACCGCCTGCCCGTGCTCGGCCCCGCCGACAACGCGTTGGTGCTGCACGAGTGGAACGACACCGACGCGCCCTTCCCGGACGAGACCGCGCACGCCCTGTTCGCCGCCCGCGCCGCAGCCCACCCCGAGGCCGTCGCGCTGATCACCGACGACGCCAGGACCAGCTACCGCGAGCTGGACGAGCGGTCGAACCGCGTCGCCCGCCACCTGCGCGACTGCGGCGTGCGGCGTGGGGACGTCGTCGGCATCGCGCTGGAGCGCGGCGTCGACCTCGTCGCCGCCGTGCTCGGTGTGCTCAAGGCGGGCGCGGCCTACACCGTGCTCGACCCCGCACTGCCCGCCGAACGCGTCCGCGAGATCTGCGCCGAGGCCGGCGTCACCGAGACCGTCACCGCTGAACGGATGGCGGCGGCCGCCGGGCTGTCCGCCGCGCCGGTCGAGGTTCCCGGCGCACCCACGGACGCGGCCTGCGTCATGTTCACCTCGGGCTCCACCGGGCGTCCCAAGGGGATCCTGGGCTCGCACCGCTCGATCGTGGCCAGCCTGCTGTCGCAGTCGTTCCTCGACTTCGGCCCGGAGCAGGTGTGGCTCCAGTGCTCGCCGGCGTCGTGGGACGCGTTCGTGCTGGAGCTGTTCGGACCGCTGCTGTCGGGGGCCGCCTGCGTGCTGCACCCCGGGTCGCGTCCGGAACCGGCGGTCGTCGCCCGGCTCATCCCCCGGCACGCCATCACCACCGCCTACCTGTCGGCCAGCCTGTTCAACTACCTCGTCGACGAGCACCCGGAGGTCTTCGCCGGGCTGCGCCAGGTGATGACGGGCGGTGAGGCCGCCTCGACCCGCCACGTCGGCGAGCTGCTGCGCCGCCACCCGCACGTGCGCCTGGTCAACGGCTACGGCCCGGTGGAGAACATGATCATCGGCACCAGTCACGTCCTGGCGCCGGCCGATGCGCTCGGCCGGTCGGTCCCGATCGGCCGTTCCCTCGTCAACAAGCGCACGCACGTGCTCGACGCCGCTCTCCAGCCGGTGCCGCCCGGTGTCATCGGCGAGGTCTACCTGTCCGGCCTCGGACTCGCCGAGGGTTACCTCGGCGAGTCAGGCCTCACTGCGGGCCGGTTCCTCACCAGCCCGTTCGACGGCCCCGGCGAGCGCATGTACCGCACCGGCGACCTGGGCCGCTGGAGCGCCGACGGCGTGCTCGAGTACGTCGGCCGCACCGACGACCAGGTCAAGATCCGCGGCTTCCGGGTGGAGCCGGGCGAGGTCGGCGCGGTGCTCACCCGCCACCCCGCCGTCGCCCAGGCCGCCGTCGTCGTCCGCGAGGACCGGCCCGGCGACAAGCGCCTGGTCGCCTACCTGGTGCCCGCCGACGGCGCGCTCGACACCGCCGGGGTCCGCGAGCACGCCGCCGCCGCGCTGCCCGACTACCTCGTGCCCGGCGCGTTCGTCGTGCTCGACGCCCTGCCGCTGACCCCCAACGGCAAACTCGACCGCCGCGCCCTACCGGCCCCTTCGGCCGAGGCCACCGCCGACCAGGCCAGGCCGCGCACGGCCCGTGAGGAGATCCTCTGCGGGCTCTACGGCGAGCTCCTCGGCATCGAGAGCGTCGGGGTCCGCGACAGCTTCTTCGACCTCGGCGGCCACTCGCTGCTGGCGGCCAAGCTCATCGCCCGCGTCCGCGCCACCTTCGGCGCGGAACTCGCGCTGGCCGACCTGTTCGCCACCCCCACCGTCGAGGGTGTCGCCGCCGCCGTCGACCGCTCCGAGGGCAGGCCCGTCCGCCCGCCCCTGGTCGCGGGCACCCGGCCGCGGGTGCTGCCCCTGTCGCCCGCCCAGTCCCGGCTGTGGTTCCTCAACCGCTTGGAGAACCAGGGCGGGGGCTACGCCGTCCCGTACGCACTGCGCCTGACCGGCGCGCTGGACCGCGTCGCGCTCGAGGCCGCCCTGCACGACGTGGTCGGCAGGCACGAGGCGCTGCGCACCGTCTTCCCCGAGGTCGACGGCACCCCCTGCCAGCTCGTGCTCGACGAGTGGCGGCCCGCCCTGGAGGTCGTCGGCCACGCCGACCTCGACGCCGCGCTCGCCGACGCCGCCCGCCAGGAGTTCGACCTCGCCGTCGACGCGCCGATACGCACCACTTTGTTCGTCACCGGCCCTGACAAGCATGTGCTCCTCCTGCTGCTGCACCACATCGCCGTCGACGGCGCGTCCCTGGGCCCGCTGGTCCGCGACCTGCGCACCGCCTACACCGCGCGGCTGGCGGGCGCCGAGCCCGGCTGGGCGCCGCTGCCGGTGCAGTACGCCGACTACACCCTGTGGCAGCGCGACCTGCTCGACTCCCTGCTGGCCGGCCAGGTCGAGCACTGGCGCGGCGCGCTCGCGGGCCTGCCGGACGAACTGGCGCTGCCCGCGGACCGCCCCCGCCCCGCCGTCGCCACCCACCGGGGCGGCACGGTGCCCGTCGAGATCGGCGCCGCCCTGCACGCCCGGCTGCTGGAGCTGGCCAGGGACCACCGGGTGACGCTGTTCATGGTCCTGCAGGCCGCGCTCGCCACCCTGCTCCACCGCGTCGGCGCGGGCACCGACATCCCGATCGGCACGCCGGTCGCCGGCCGCGCGGACCGTGCCCTCGACGACGTCGTCGGGTTCTTCGTCAACACCCTCGTGCTGCGCGTCGACACCACGGGCGACCCCACCTTCACCGACCTGCTCGCCAGAGTCCGTGAGACCGACCTGAAGGCGTTCGAGCACCAGGACGTGCCGTTCGAACGGCTCGTGCAGGAACTGAACCCGGCCAGGTCCCTGGCCAGGCACCCGCTGTTCCAGGTCTCGCTGGTGCTGCAGAACACCGGCCAGGCCGACCTGTCCCTGCCGGGCCTGGCGGTCGCCGAGCACGAGATCGGCGCGGAGAGCGTCAAGTTCGACCTGGGCCTGGGTTTCGCCGAGGCGCCCGGCGGAGGGCTGGACGGCTCCCTGGCCTACGCCGCCGACCTGTTCGACGCGGCCACCGCCCAGAGCCTGGCCGACCGGTTCGTCCGCGTGCTGGCCGCCGTCGCCGCCGACCCCGGCCTGCGCACCCGCGAGATCGACGTCCTCGACCCGGCCGAGCGCACGCTGATCCTCAGGGACTGGAACGACACCGACGCCGACGTGCCCGCCACGACCCTGCCCGCACTCTTCGCCGCCCAGGTCGCCCGCACCCCGCACGCCCCGGCCGTCGAGTTCGACGGGACAGGCCTCACGTACGCCGAACTGGACGACCGCGCCACCGACCTGGCCGGCGCCCTGCACCGCGCGGGGGCCGCCCCGGGCCGCACGGTCGGCGTAGCGCTGCCGCGCTCGCTGGACCTGATCATCGCGCTGTACGCCGTGCACAAGACGGGCGCGGCCTACCTGCCCGTCGACCCCGGCTACCCGGCCGACCGGGTGGCGCACATGGTCGCCGACGCCGCACCGGTGCTGGTCCTCACGCCGGAGTCGCTGGCCGCCCTGCCCGCGGTCGCCGAGGACACCCCACTGCCGTCGGCGACCCCGGACGACGCGGCGTACGTCATCTACACCTCCGGCTCCACCGGCAAGCCCAAGGGCGTGGTCGTCCCCCAATCCGGCATCGTGAACCGCCTGCTGTGGATGCAGGACCGCTACCACCTCACCCCGTCGGACCGCGTCCTGCAGAAGACCCCGTCGAGCTTCGACGTGTCGGTGTGGGAGTTCTTCTGGCCGCTGATCACCGGCGCGGTCCTGGTCGTGGCGAAACCCGAGGGCCACAAGGACCCCGCCTACCTGGCCGGCCTGATCGAGAGCACCGGCGTCACCGTCGCCCACTTCGTCCCGTCGATGCTGGAGGTCTTCACCGCCTCCGTCGCCCCCGGCCGCTGTCCGGGCCTGCGCCAGGTCGTCTGCAGCGGCGAGGCTCTGCCCACCCCCCTCGCCGAGCGCTTCGCGGCGGGCTTCACCGCCCACCTCGACAACCTCTACGGCCCCACCGAGGCGTCCGTGGACGTGACCTGGCAACGCTTCCGGCACGACCCGACCCCGTCCGTCCCCATCGGACGTCCGGTGTGGAACACCCAGGTCTATGTCCTCGACCCGGCCCTGTCCCCGGTGCCCGCCGGCGCGACCGGCGAGCTCTACCTCTCCGGCACCCAGCTGGCCACCGGCTACCTCAACCGCCCCGCCACCACCGGCCGGCGCTTCGTCCCCAACCCCCACCGCCCCGGCGAGCGGATGTACCGCACAGGTGACCTGGTCCGCTGGCACTCCGGCGGTGTGCTGGAGTACCTGGGCCGTACCGACGACCAGGTCAAGATCCGCGGCGTCCGGATCGAACTGGGTGAGGTCGCCGCCGCCGTCTCCGCGCACCCGTCGGTGGCCCAGGCCGCCGCGGTGGTCCGCGAGGACCGCCCTGGCGACAAACGCCTGGTCGTCTACGCCGTCCCCGCTGAGTCAGCCGGTTTCGACGCGGCCTCCGTGCGCGAGTTCGCGGCGCGGTCGCTGCCCGAGGCCATGGTCCCCGCGGCCGTCGTCGCCTTGACGGAACTGCCCCTGAGCCCGTCAGGCAAACTCGACCGCAGGGCCCTGCCCGCCCCCGACTTCACCCGCGCCCCCACCCGCCCGCCGCGCGACCACCGCGAACGCGTCCTCTGCGCCGTGTTCGCCGACGTCCTCGGCCTGGACTCCGTCGGCGTGGACGACGACTTCTTCGACCTGGGCGGCCACTCCCTGCTCGCCACCCGCCTGGTCGACCGCGTCCACCGCGCCCTGGGCGTGCGCACCACCATCCGCGCCGTCTTCGACGCCCCCACCCCCGCGGGACTGGCCACCCGCCTCGACGAGACCGACACCGACCCCCTCAACGTCCTGCTCCCGTTGCGCGCCAACGGTTCCAGGGCACCCCTGTTCTGCGTTCACCCCGCAGCGGGCATCGGCTGGGTCTACTCAGGACTGCTCCGCCATCTCGACGACCGCCCCGTCCACGCCCTCCAGTCCCGTGCACTCACCGAAGCCTGGACCGGCACCTTGGAGGAGATGGTCAAGGACTACCTGGCGGAGATCCGCGCCATCCAGCCCGAGGGTCCCTACCACCTCCTGGGCTGGTCCTTCGGCGCCCAGGTCGCCCACGCCATCGCCACCCGCCTCCAGGCCGAGAACGCGGAGGTGGCCTTCCTGGCCCTCCTCGACGGCTACCCCGGCACCCCCGCAGACCCGGTGATCGCCATGCCCCCTGCCCCCGACCCGGTGATCGCCATGCCCTCAGCCCCCGACCCCACCACGGACCTCCTGGCCTCCCTGGGCCGAACCTCCCTCGACGACCTCGTCCCCGTCCTCGGCGCCCGCGCCGTGGCCGCCCTCCCCTCCGTCTTCGCCCACAACCGCCACCTCTCCGACACGCACACCCCCACGGCCGCCTACCGTGGCGACGCCCTGTTCTTCCTGGCCACCGAGGGCCGCACCGACTCCTCACCCCACCCCGACGCGTGGGCCCCCCACATCACCGGCACTCTCCACGTCCACCCCGTCACCGCCACCCACGGAGACATGACCCACCCCGTCCCCATGGCCGAGATCGGCGCCACCATCGCCGGCCACCTGAACCGCTGACCCCTCCCCACCGGGACCGGCCTGTCACCCGACGGGCCGGTGAGTGTCTCCACCTCGTCGGCAGAGCGGCGAGGTGGCCGTCGCGACAGTTCCCGAGAGGACCACTTCCGCTGTGGGGGCGGTCAGGCGAGGTTCGTGGTGAAGAACTCGTCGAGCCTGTCGAAGGGAATGAGGTCCTTGCGGTCGTACAGGTCGACGTGGTCCGTGCCCGGGACGATCACGAGATCGACGGCGCCGGGGACCTTCGCCTGGACGTCCTCGGAGTAGTAGCGGGAGTGCGCGTCGGCACCGGCCACCAGAAGGGCCTTGCGGGGCGCCAACATGTCGATGTTGGTCATCAGCGGGAAGGCGAAGAACGACATCGGCGTGGTAGCGGTCCACGCGGTGGTGGAGTTGATCGAGCGCGGGTGGTAGCCACGCTCGGTGCGGTAGTAGTCGAAGAAGATCCTCGTGATCGGGTCGGCGTCCGGCGGGAGGGTCTTGGGCAGGACGAGGTTCGTGGGGGCGACGTTGCCGTTCTCGTCGAAGGGGACCTCGTGGGAGAGCCGCGCGTATGTGCCGTTCTCGGCGTCGATCCAGCGCTGCCGGCTGAGGTGGTCCACGACCTTCTGGCGCTGCTCACGCGTGTAGAAGTCCTGGTGGCCGCAGGACATGCTGCGCGACATGTCGTACATCGAGGTCGTGGCGACCGCCTTGATACGGCTGTCCGCGGCCGCCGCGGTGAGCGCCATACCGCTCAAGCCGCAGATTGCCTGCACGCCGATCCGCTCGCGGTCGACGATCTTCTGCAGGCCGAGGAAGTCGACGGCGGCGCTGTAGTCCTCGGTGTAGATGTCGGGCGAGGCCACGTCGCGCACCGTGCCGCCGCTCTCCCCCAGTGCAGGCGGGGTCGAAGGCGAGGCGACGTAGCCGCGGCGGGCGAACTCGTTGGAGTAGAGGCCTGAGGACTGTTCCTTGACCGCGCCGAACGGTCCGCTGACCACCAGGGCTGGCAGCTTGCCCGTGGCGTTCTTCGGCACGTAGAGGTCGCCGGCGACCTGGATGCCGTAGCGGTTCCTGAACCGCACCGAGGTCCGCTTGACGTTCTTGTCCAGCGCGAAGGTGTAGCCGCCCTTGCCCTGTCCTGTCGCGTCTTCGGCGAGGCTGGACCCCGCACCGAGAGAGGGCAGAGCCGTGAAGGAGGCGGCGGTCGCAGCGAACAGCCCGAGCACTTTGCGGCGTTCCATGAAATGAACCTCAGATTCGATTGGTGGAAAAGAACGCGACGGTCAGTGGTGTCGCAGCGGTGGCTGCTCAGGCGAGCGCGCCATTGATGCGGGGGACGTCTTCGCGGGTCGGGGCGAGGATGAGCAGGCCCACCATGGACAGCGCGACGCACGTGATCATCAGCAAGGCCATCGGCACCGCGGTGTGCTCGCCGCCGAGCCCGGCGATCGGGGCGATGACGCCGGCGGCGATCCACTGGACGAAGCCGAGAACCGCCGAGCCGGTGCCGGGGTGCTCGGGGACCTCCGCGGAGGCGAGTGCGCCACCGTTGGGGCCGATGAGGCCCTGCGCGGTCATGAGCACGGCGAAGCAGACAATCGCAAGCAGCAGTGGGGTGTCCCACCACAGCGCACCGGCGAGCATCGCCACGCCGGCGAGCCGGGCGGCGATCAGCGCGGCGGCCGTCATGCCGGCGGCGTTGGCGGCGAAGTCGGCCGAGTACACGACCGGGGACATTCCGTTCATCGATTGCAGCACGAACGCCGACGTCGCCACGTAGGCGAACACGGCACCCATCGCTGCCCCACTGACCAGCACGTAACCGATGTAGCGGCGCTGCCGCAGCACCTGCCGTCCGCTGGTCACGAACGCCCGCAGGCCGCCGCCGTGCCGCCGCTCGACCGGCAGTGTCTCCGGTACAGCCGCCAGCACGGCGAGGATCATTAGGCGTAGGCCTCGAACTCGTAGACGCGGGCGACGTTCGCACCCGACTGCGCACCCGTGATCACGGTGAGGCGGACGTGCCGTGCAGTGTTGTTGATCGCGTGCTCGGTCGTACCGCTGGTGTTGCCGCGGACCGCCGCCACCGTCGTCCAGGTGGTGCCGTCGGCCGACACCGCCAGGTCGAAGTCCCTGGTGTCGAAGGTCGCTGACTCACCGCCCGCGCTCGCGTGCTTGACGACCAGTTTCTTCAGCGCGTGGCCGGAGCCGAGGTCCACCTGCAGCGACTTCGTCCCGGCGACCGAACACCACTTGTCGCTGTTGCCACCGGAAACGCTGCCGTTCACGGCCTTCGCGACGCCTTCGTTCGCGTTGCAGGCAGCTGAGCCTGTGGCGGGTTTGTTCAGTGCGAGGTTGTTGCCCACAGGCGGAGCGTCAGGGCCGGCGACGCTGTTGATCCACGTGTTCACGCTGCCCTGGGGCTCGGCGTAGTAGAAGCGCGCCGTGCCGCAGACAGCCGGGCCACCGGACGTGTCACCGCCGAGCCGCCAGTTGCCAGGCGTTCCCACCAGCAGCGGTCCGCCCGAGTCGCCGTAGCAGGCGCTCTTGCCGTCCTTGTTGTCCAGGCAGATCGTCCACTGATCGGTGCCACACGCGCTGTCGGACAGCACAGGGACATCGACCTGCCTGAGGTTGGTCGGCGCGCCACCGCAGCCGCCGCCGGGATTGCACGTCGTGGCACCCCAGCCGAGCAGCCGCACCGTCGAGCCCGGTGCGACGACCGGTGCGATGGAGATCGGCTGCTGGCTGACCGGAGCGGTCAGCTCGACGAGCGAGGTGTCCGCGTTGCCGTGGTTCACCCAGCGCCTGACCTTGGCCACCGTGCCGCCGGAGTTGCGGTTGTTGCTGCCGATCCTGATCTGCACACCGCTTGGGACCTCGCCGGCCATGCAGTGCTCGGCCGTCAGCACCCAGGTGGGCCGGATCAGAGCGCCACCGCAGAAGTGGCCGCCGGAGTTGCCCTGCATCGAGGCCATGAAGCTGTAGTTCTCGGTGGCGTCCACACCGCCGATGATGTTCGGCGTCAGCGGGTCGGGCTGTGCCGTCGCCGACGTGACCGCCGATCCCGCCAGGATCAGGACGGCGACCGCCACCGGCAGACCCTTGACCATTCCTCGCATGGGGGAACCTCACGTTCGTTGGGGTCGAAGGAGAATTCCCTGAATCGTCCACCGGCCGAAATCGCCGGATCTAAGTCCGAAACTTCGGCGCTGCGAATGGGCTAACCGGACGCGCCGCTTCTGAATACGATGCGCCCCCCACCCGTGATGGTCTGGACCTCTCGTGGCGCCCCGTCGTAGGGTGAACCCGGCGAGGAGCGCGATGACCGGACCATTTCATCTCGTGTTGCGCACGGCGATCCGCGAGCGCGGGCTTCCACTCGACCGGCTGCGGTCGCGGCTGGCCGAGCGCGGGATCCAGATCGGACTGGCCAGTCTCAGCGACTGGCAGCACGGCCGGGCGTGGCCACGACGCCCGAACTCGTTGCGCGCCATCGCTGTGCTGGAAGAGATCCTCGGCCTGCCTCGCCACGCGCTGACGGGTCTCCTCGCCACTCATCACCTGACGCCGTTCCGGCCACAGCAGGGCGTGGACGAGTACCACGGACCGATGGGCGAACTGCTCGACGCGCTCCCCGGTGCACGGGACTGGAACCTGGAGGTGATCACCTCCGAGCACGCGGCACACGTGGACGCACATCGCAGCCCGTCACGCATCACCGTGCGCAGCCTTGCCCGCGCCCGCCGAGACGAGGTCGACAGAGCTGTGGTGCGTTACTTCGGCGCACCGGGCTGTGCGATCGATCGTGTCCGTGTCGTACCGGTGCGCAACTGTGCGGTCGGGCGACTGCTGCGCCACCCGGAAGGACGGGTGCTGGCCGCTGAACTGCTTTTCGGGCAACGACTTCAGGCCGACGAGACGTGGGTGTGGGAGTACGAGCTGCACGACACCACCACCTCCGAGGCCGAGACCGACTTCGCGCACGCGTTCCGCCGGCCAGAAGGCACCTGTCTGATGGAGGTGCGGTTCCATCCGGACGCGCTGCCTTCACGGGTGCACAGCTACTTCCGCGCCGACCTCTACGTCGACCAGCACCGGCTGAACGAATTGCTGCTCAACGCCCACCACGCAGTGCACGTGGCGACAAGCGGCATGAATTCCGGTGTGATCGGCATCAACTGGGAGTGGCCGGACTGATCATGACAGGGTGTCAGGTATCCACGCCGCTCGTATCATCTGACGCCGGCTTCGACCACGTGACAACCTTTAGTGGGCCGTCCGTCCACAAAGCACCTAATAACACTAATAGTTGTCAGAGCGTGTCATCGCGTTCGCGACGTACACTCCGCCGTGGTCGCGCTCTCACAGCGGCTGTTCAACACGAAGTTCCTTGGCATGCCGGAGCGGCATGTTACCTGTACCAAGGAGAAACCGTGATGACCTCTACTCTCCGAATCCTTCTGGCCGCGGTGGCCTTGCTGCTCGGCGCCGTGATCACACCGACGACGGCGCTGGCATCGGACGCCGCCCACGCCACACCCAGGTTCGTCACCCGCAGCGCGGCGGTCCTGCAAGCCGCGACCGACATGCTGAGGCGCGAGGCGACCATCCCCGGCACTTCCTGGTCGACCGACCCGGTGACCAACCGGGTTCGGGTGTCCGCGGACAGCACCGTGACCGGCACGAAGCTGGCTCAACTGCAAGCCGTGCTGGCAAAACTGGGTGACACCGCCCGGCTCGAACGGCTGCCCGGCACGCTGCGCACGACGATCACTGGCGGCGACGCCATCTACGGTGGCCCGTACCGGTGCTCGCTCGGATTCAACGTCAACCGCCCCGGCACCAGCGAGGCCTACTTCCTGACCGCGGGCCACTGCGCGAACGCGGCCGTCACCTGGTCCGCGGCGGGCGGGCAGGTCATCGGCACGCGCGCGGGCAGCAGCTTCCCCGGCAACGACTACGCACTCATCCGCTACACCAGTTCGATCGCCCGGCCCGGCGCGGTGAACCTGTACAACGGTACCCAGCGCGACATCTCCGGTGCCGGCAACGCCTACGTCGGCCAGACCGTCGGCCGCAGCGGCAGCACCACGGGGTTCCGCACCGGCAAGGTCACAGCCCTGAACGTGACGGTGAACTACAGCGACGGCACCACGGTCACCGGGATGATCGCCACCACCGTGTGCGCCGAGGGCGGTGACAGTGGCGGTGCGCTGTTCGCCGGCAACACCGCGCTTGGGCTCACCTCGGGCGGCAGCGGTAACTGCACGAGCGGCGGGCAGACGTTCTTCCAGCCCATCGTCGAAGCACTGAACGCTTACGGCGTTCGGATCTACTGATCGATCCGTTGCAGCGGCGTGGCGGTCGTCATCGAGCCGGGATGACGACCGCCTCGTGCTGGAGCAGATCGCTGGTGATCACCTTCTGCACCACGCCTGAGTCGCTCCGGCAGGTCCGAACCCGCGAGGAGAACCTTTGCCCGCGGCGGTGCAGTGCAATGGCAGGGCCCCGCGGAACTGGGTCACCAGGCCTGCAGACCGGCGACCATGCACGCGCTCGACCACGGGGGCAACGTTTCCGCACCGCACCGTCAGGTGCACTGGGCGCCTGCAACCCGGCGTTCCGTTCCTGGCGCTGCAGGAGCTGAAGCTGGCACGCCAATGGACCGCGCCCACAGCCATCGGACGCGCGCTGCTTACCGTGGGCGTCGCGACAGGAGGCGCGGCCGCCGTTCCCGGCTGATGGAGGCGGATTCGGTCCTCCTCGGGTCTTCGGCTCGGTTGCTGCGGGCGGGTGTGCTGCTGGAGCTCGGTGCCACGCGGTGGAAGCAGGGTCAACGCGATCCCGCGCGGCAAGACCTCGCCGCAGCGAAGGCGATCGCCGAGCACTGTGGCGCCGCCTCAGTGCTCAGGAGACTCGCAGACCTCCCGACGGAGGCCGTGAGCCGGTCCGACGCACTGCCGCAGGTGCCGCGTTCGAGCGGTCTTCCCCTGACACCGCACGAGTACCGCGTTGCCGGCCTCGTCGTCGCGGGCAACTCCAACGACGAGATCGCGCACAAGCTTCGCACCGGACACTCGAGCTCCTTGACCAGCAGCCGTGGCAGAGGCCTCGGCCAAGCTCGGCCAGCGCATGCTTGCGGTAACTCGGTCGCAGCGGGCGGCGATGATGGAGGCATGCGCGCAACAGACGACGCCGGTGCCGTGCTCAACGCGGAGTTCGAGATCGAGCCGGACGGCGACCACCTCGCGTTGGTCATGAAGAGTGCAGGCGGAAAGGTCAACGGAAGTCCGCACGGCCGCAACCACCAGTACAACCTCGCCCTGGAACTGCTGCTCCACCGCCTTCGCGAGCGCGGCGCAGTACTGGAAAGCGGAGTCGTGGACTCCACCCCGGTCAAGCATCTGCCCGAGCCGCAACGCACGATCGTCGAGTCGCCGGTCGTGCTGGTGACGACGCCTGGCATCGAGGCGCTGCGCAAGAAGCTGGGCCGCGCACAGGGAAAGATCGGCAAGAACCCGGACGGCAACGCCACCAAGCAGATCCGGCTCAGGCTGCGAGTGCCTGGATACGCCGCCGACGACGCCGACCGTCTGGCTGCGGAGCTGGCAAAACCATCGAACCGTGGCAAGGCACCGGACGCGTTGGCTTTGCTGCGCTCGCTCATCGGAGATCCCATTGAGACGGTGACCGGCAGCGTGAACACCATCGTCGAGGTGAACCAGAAGCAGGTACGAGTGACCACCGAACGGTCGCCGCAGGGACAATGGGTCGATGTTCGCGATGTCGAGGCCGGCCTGGAGAAGCTGCACGCGCAAGGGTCGGTACCCGTGAGCGTCGGCGAGCTCGGACACCGTTCGTCGTTCGTCGGAGCTGTGCTGGCAACCATTCCCGGCACAGTCGTCTCCCTCCGACCAGCCATCGTCACGTTGCACGAACCGAAGTTCCCGCTGCGTATCCGGAAGTTCACCGTGCTCGACGGCAGTGCGCAGGTCACGACCCGCAAGGAGCAGAGGGAACTGCGCAGGTTGTTGCTCGGCGGCCGAACCGACGCACCTTGCGACTTGTGCGGACACGAGTACCCAGGGGACTTCCTTGTTGCGGCCCACATCAAGAAGCGGTCGTTGTGCACCGACGACGAGCGCAACGACCTGACCAACGTGGCGATGCTGGCCTGCAGGTTCGGTTGCGACAGCCTGTTCGAATCCGGCCACATCACGGTGGACGACACCGGTCGCGTTCTCTCCTGGTTCGAGGACGGGCTCCGCGGCCGACTGCGCGATCACCTCAACCAGCTGCACGGACGTACCTGTGGAGCACACCGCAGCAGCTCGCAGCCCTACTTCACATGGCACCGCGCCAATGTCTATCGCGGATAGCGACAGAATCCCGCCCTTGGAGGTAGCTCCGTCGAGGGGGACCGCCGTTCAGAGTCGTTGTCGGGGTCGCAACGCCTTGTCCTCAAGCCTCAATGATGAGTGGTACTCAGGTATTTCTCGGCACTTACAGCCGGTATGCGAACTAAACCTGCCAGGTCATCGGGTAGCGCCGAACTCTTGGCGAGTTCACTGCCCGCTGACCACTACCCACGTGGAATAGAACTGATCAGACGGAGCGCAACAAGTATTCCTGCTGGTCGCGCGCTCATTACCTGGCCGCATTGCACCTGCCGCGCGTAGTGCGCTGTGCCCCTTGTTCATGAAACCGGCATTTTTGCCGCCGATTGTCGATAACGTGACCAGGTGACTGCTGACAGCCATAACGACGATGCCGCGTCCAGACCCAGCCGTGCGGGCGCGGCCTGGTCAGAGCAGGACACCGCAGTTCTGTTGGACGGGATCCGGTGCGGTATGACGCTGAACGCGCTGGCGCGAACGTTGCAGCGCACGACCAGCGCCCTGCAGGCGCGCTGTCAGGTGCTTTTGCCCCCGGAACTGCGGCCTGCTTTGCGGGCCCATGCCGAAGCGGTGTTGCGGAAACATCTGGCGACCGATCCGGCTTTCGACCTGCCCACGGGGAGTCCGAGCCGTACGTCGAGCCGGCCTGGGAAGGACGGCCGCAAACCTGCGGCGATGCCTGTGCGACTGAGCAGCGAACAGCGGCGGATGATCGACGCGGTGCAGGCCGGGCGGGATGTCATCGTCGACGCAACAGTGGGATCAGGCAAGACCACGGCGATTCAGGCGTTGTGCACCGAGGTGGGCCGGAACCGGAGAGTGCTGTACCTGACCTACAGCAGACTGTTGAAAGCGGACGCACAACGCCGGGTGAAGCACGCAAAAGTGCAGAACTACCACGGCATCGTGTATCCCTCGCTGGTCGAGGCGGGCATCAGATGCGGTATCGGCGAGTCGATCCGACGGTTCAATATGGCGTTCACCGAACTCTCGGCAGATTTCCCCAGGTTCGACCTGCTCGTGGTCGACGAGTACCAGGACATCAACGAGGAATACGCGCAGCTTTTGCGCAACATCAAGTCGCTGAACCCGTTGATGCAGACCGTACTGGTCGGCGACCTTGCCCAGAAAGTGCAGTCGAACACGACTCTGGACGTCCAGCGGTTCACCAGGGAGATCACCCGGCAGGCCGAACTGATGCCGTTCACGCAGTCCTTCCGGGTCGGCCAGGAACTCGGAGCACTGCTCAGCGAGGCGTGGAACAAGCCGGTCGTCGGCGTCAACCAAGCCCAGACGATTCGGTACGTCTCCTACAACGAGGCGCTCGAATTCATGGCAGCGAAAAGTCCAGGCGACCTGCTCTGCCTGGGTAGACGCAACGGGCAGATGGCCGAAGCGTTGAATCACCTTGAACGCAGCCACGGTGAGGTCTTCAACAAGAAGACCGTCTACGCCTCCATCCGGGACAGCGACACCTCGGTGACCTACAGCGACGACACCGCGGTGTTCACGACGTTCGACTCCAGCAAAGGTCTGGAACGATCGGCGAGCGTGGTGTTCGACTACGACGAGACCACCTGGGACATGCGCTGCAGATTCCCCGGCGTTGACACGACCGTCCTGCGCAACGTCTTCCTGGTCGCAGCCTCACGAGGAAAGAACGAAGTCGTCTTCGTGCGATCAGACCAGTCGCATCGGCAACCCAGGAGCATCGGCTTCATCGCCGTGAAGCGGTTCGCCAAGCTGCAGAATGATGAACTGCCGACGTATGAGAAACCGTTGCTGGCATCGGACTGCTTCGACTTCACTTATGCGGAGAATCTCCAGGCGTGTGTCGACCTGCTGGACCGGCGACGCCTCGACGACGGTGCGGGCGAGGAGATCAACATCGACCGCGTCGACGGGCTGATCGACCTCTCCCCCGTGGTGGGGCACTACCAGGAGGCGGTGTTCTTCGACAGCTACAACCCTGCACTCGAGGTGCTGCTGAACCCCAAACCGATCGCGAAGCAACTGCGCGCCAAGCTGAACGAGGACCCCTGGCACAACTCGCTGGTGCTGACCGCTGTCGACACAGACCAGATGCGCTACGCAGAACAAGTCACCCGGAGTGTGAGTGGTGATGTTCGTGACGCGCTGACGAGGCGGCTGGCGACACAGCTTCCCCGCGACTGCGCGGCGCAGGTACCGATGAACCTGTCAGGAATGGCTATCGCATCGTCAGCGGCGACGCCGATCACGTTCATGGGTGTCGCGGACGCCGTGCACGACGGCCAGGTCTTCGAGCTCAAGTTCGTCTCCGAACTCGATCACGCCATGTTCCTCCAACTAGCGCTCTACCTCGTGATGAGCGGGCACCGGACGGGGGTGCTGTGGAACACGCGCACCGATGAGCGCTGGGCAGTGCAGGTGCCTGACCGCGAGAGGTTCATGGACGCCGTCATCGTGTGCGTGACCAAACAGCGCTACAGGGCCTTCCAGCCAGCAACAACACCACAACAGCAACAGACCGGCCGGCTCCGCAGGATCCCCGACGGCCTGCTCGGTCGTCCGCGTCGGGACGGACGGCCGTGGGCAAGGTAGCGAACGACCACCGTTCACGACCAGTTGCCGAGCTCCACGTCGACGCGGGGGTCGGTGCGGACCCACACCTCACCGGTGGCCGCTCCCCGCGGGGTGTCGACGCGCTCGAGTCCGAGGGTCCGGACCAGCTCCAGGAGGTCGTCCCGGGCCGGCCCCGCCTCTTCGAGCGTGCGGCTGTCGAAGAGGACGTAGTGCACGTCCCAGCGGTCGTTGTAGCCGGAGTCGGCCCAGATCTTGCAGAAGCTGGTCAGCGCCTCGCGGTCGAGCGGCGCGGCCTGCTCCCCGTCCGGTGCGGGGGTCGCGGCGAAACCCTTCGCGATGTCCTCCGGGCTCCACCACTCCCCTGCCTCCGCGACCACCGCGGGGGTGAAGTCGCGCACCGCAAGGAAGCGCTCGAGCAGCCGGCCGACCCCGGTGGACTCGATGCCCAGCCCGTCCCCCTGCAGGCGTGTCGCCAGGCCGTCCGCCATCGCGCACGGGCCGGAGAAGGTGAAGATCCCGGTGGCCGCCACGAGGGTGCCGCCGTCGGGATGCGGAACGTTGAGCGTCGTGCCCGTTGCCGGCACGTCCCTCACCAGGGCGAGCAGGTCGGCCGGTACGCCGTCGTACAGCGCCGCGTGCGCTCGGGTGTCCTTTGTGGAACCAAGAGCGCTGGAGCGGTCGAACGTGAGCACCAGGCCACGACCGTTGGCCGCGAACCAGGCGTTGACGGTGCCGTCGGCGGCGTAGCCGTAGTGGGTGACGCCGGAGACCGTGACGGGCTCGCGTCCGTCGATGCGGGTCAGGACCTCCAGGCGGCGGCGCAGTTCGCGCGGGTGGGTCTGCCGCAGGACGGACCGGTCGAACTCGGATCGAAGCTCTTCGCCGCGCTCGTCACGACCTCGTTCCCGCTCCGCACCGCCTCGGGGAGCACCGTGCGCAGCTCGTTGCTCGAGATGAGCCGACCGGGCCTGCAGGAAGCTCTCGACGTCCGGCAGCCAGGGACCGTGGAGGTCGAGTGCGGCGAACCCGCCGCGGGCGAACTCGGCCGCCAGGGTCCGATGGAGGCCGCTGTTCGTGACGATCCGGTACTCGGTGTGCGAGTCCTGCCACCCCTTGACCCGGCAGATGGCCCCGATGTCCACCATGAACAACAGCGCCTCTTCGCCGACCTCGTCCTCCATGGCGAACGACGTGTTGTCCGCACGGCGGTGCTGGGCAACGAACTCCAGGAAGGCGTCCGCAGCGGACTGGATCCCGCCCGGGAGCCACTCCTGCTCGTTGTCCTTGTCGTCGCTGAAGGTCAGCGGTCTCATCACCCATCCTCACTGTCGGACTGCGGATTCTTCGCGGACGTCGCCCCGGTCATGGTGTCCAGCCGCGGGCGACCTGGCCCAGCACGCCGACCATTTCGAGCGCCACGACCTCCAGCTGGCTGCGGCTGCCGATGATCGGCCGAGGATAGGGAATGCCGGGATCGGGGTCGGGCTCGCCGCGCGACCGCAGCACGTTCCGCGCGATCGCGTGCAGCATCTCCGGCTCACCCTGCCGCTCGCCGCCCGCGAGCACGACCAGGCTGCACTCCTGGGAGTTGATCCCCCGCCCGAGCCGGACCGCCAGGCTGCACACGACCTGCTGCGCGGCGACCTCCACGGTGAACGATCTGTGGCGCGGCCCTGGAAACCGGGATCCTCGCGTCACTTCGGCCCCGGCCGACCGGTAGGCGTCCATGAACTCGTTCGTGGAGAGCGGGGCGAACGCGCCGCTGGCGGTCAACAGCGAGTCGGCCTCGTAGGTGCCCACCGCCTCTGCGGCCCAGTCACGTCCGGCATCGCACCAGCGGTACCACCTGGCCGCGAAGTCCGTGCGCGCCAGGGCCCGAGCCATCGACGAGAGCTCGGGGGCCTCGTGAAGTTCGGTCGTACCGGTGTGCGCCATCCGGTTTCTGAAGACCTGCACGACCAGGATGCTATTTGTGGCGGGATCGGTGTTCATACGCGGCCAACCGCCTCGCAGCCTCCAGGTCGGAGGCAACCGGGCAACCGCGAGGCGTTCTCGAACTCCTCCTGGACCAGGCGCACGAGGCACGTGCGCTCGCGTGCCTGAAACAGTCCCTGGTGTACCGGGTCGGCGTGAGAACTTGAGGTCCAACCACGACCTCGACAACTGCCATTGGGTAGGCGGCGAAGCTACCGCAGCTTCGCCGCCTACCCGGTCAGGTCACGCGGCCCCGCAGACGAACGAGGCCGGGTCAGCGTGCCGTGTCGATCAGTCGCCGTGGGGGTTCTGAATCGACACGTGGACGTGGTCGTAGTGACCGCCGGTCACACCGGACCCGCCGGTGTAGGTGCGCCAGCCCTCGGACGCGCGGGCGACGCTCCAGATCTTGCCCTGCCAGATCACGTACCGGACGTCGAGCCTGCTCGCGTACTTCTGCAGCCAGTACGCCAGCTTCCAGCCCTGCGCCTTCTGCGCCGCGGACGGGTAGGAGCCGATCGCGTTCGAGATCGTACAGTCGAGCGCGTTGCCGGTGTTGTGGTTGCTCGTCGAGGGCTGGTAGCTGCGGTAGGCGCCCACCCAGCAGTGCTTCTCACCGGTCAGCCGGGCGATCTGGTCGTCGACGAACTGCGTGCGGGCCGTCGCATTGGGCGCCCGGCTGGTCGCCGACGGGTGCGGGTTGTTCGGCGGTGCCGCGTAGGTGGCGCCGCCACCGCCGCTGCCCCCGTTGTCGTTCAGCCGGTGGGCGGCGTTCTCGTTCTTGAGGGTCGCGTTCAGGTTGACCTTGCCGCCGGACGCGATCGTCTGCTTGGCACCGGCGTATCCACTGTTGTAGTACACCGTGACCGGACCGCTGGTGCGGTTCCAGGCGGCAGCGGCCTCGTTCTTCACGCACAGGCCCTTGCCGTTGCCCGCGCTCTTGAAGTCGTAGCAGCTCGGCTGGTTGTCGCCGTAGTCGGAAACCGACGTGGCGAAGTCGGACAGCGAGCCCTGGTGGTTGCTGTTGTAGTACAGGCAGAACTCGCCTGCCTCGCAAACCCCGTTGCGGGCCGTCGCCGCGGACGCTGTGGCCGCGCCGAAGGACACGCTGATCAGCGCACCCATCAACGCCGCGACGGTGAACCTTTCGAACACCCTCACGAGATCTCCTGTTCCTCGGTCGGACCTGCGCGTTCGGGCAGGCAAGGTCGACTTTGACGACCGCCCGGCCCAGATCCTGCCCAGATTCCATCTCGCATAGAATTTTTCGCCGCCAAAATTCAGGCAGATAGTTACAACTGCCCGGGAATTGCCCCGTTTCGCCCACACGTCGTAGTCGGCCCGGCACACTGGCAAACGTGGAATTCCGCATCCTGGGACCTCTGGAGGTCCGCGACCGAGGTGCGGCCGTCGCGCTGGGGGGCTCGCGACAACGGGCGGTGCTGGCGGCACTGCTGCTCCGGGCCAACCAGACGGCGAGCGTGGGCTACCTCGCCGAAGCCGTGTGGGAGACACCGCCCGCCACCCCGGCGTCCAACCTGCGCACGTACGTCGCGGGGCTGCGGCAACGCCTCGGCACGGCGCGGCTGTCCACCAGGCCGGGCGGCTACGCGCTGGCTGTGCAGGCGGGTGAGCTGGACCTGCTGGAGTTCGACAGGCTGAGCACCATCGGCGATCAAGCCCTGCGGAACGGGGCGTTCACCGCTGCGGCGGAGTCCTACGATCAGGCCCTGCGGTTGTGGCGCGGCACCGCGCTGGAGGGCCACGCGGCCGGCCCTCTGCTGTGCGCGGAGCTGGCCCGGCTGGAAGAACAACGGCTCGCGGTCGTGGAGCGGTACGTCGAGGTCCGGCTGCGACTGGGCCACCACGCCGATCTTGTCGGTGACCTGCGCAAACTGGTCGCCGAACAGCCGCTGCGCGAGGAGTTGTGGGCGCAGCTCATGCTCGCCCTGTACCGCTGCGGCAGACGAGCCGACGCATTGAACGCCTACCAGCAGGTCTATAGCGTGTTGGACACCGAACTCGGCGTCCAGCCCGGCCAGTCCCTGCGTGAACTGCACAGCAGGCTGCTCTCCGACGACCTGGCTCCGCAGCGCGTTCCGACCGACCAGCGCCCGCGGCAGCTCCCACCGGAGGCCGATCACTACACCGGCCGGGACGCGGCGCTGAACGAGCTGTTCTCGTTGGCGACGAGGGAGTCCGCGGTGCTGCCGATCGTGACGGTGACCGGCTGCCCCGGCGTCGGGAAGACGGCGTTCGCAATCCACGCCGGCCACCGGCTGGCCGAGTCGTTCCCGCACGGCCAGCTGTTCGCCGACCTGCGTGGAGCCGATCCCCGGCCGCACTCACCGGACGACGTGCTGGCCCGGTTCCTGCGCGAACTGGGGGTGCCCGGCGTCGACGTTCCCGGCCCCGGCGAGGAGCGGGCGAGCATGTTCCGCGACAGGCTGGCGGGCAGGCGGGTGCTGGTCGTTCTCGACAACGCCGCGTCGGAGGACCAGGTCAGGCCGTTGCTACCAGGTCACGCGGGCTGTTGCGTCCTGATCACCAGCAGGAGCAGGCTGACCGGCCTCGACACGTCCAAGCGGATCCGGTTGGACGCGCTGGACCCGGCCGACTCGGTGCGCCTGCTCGGCAAGCTGGTGGGCGACGACGTGGCCGGGCGCAAGACGGCGAAGCGCATCACCGCGCTGTGCGGCGGGCTGCCGCTGGCGTTGCGCATCGTCGGCATGAAGCTCCGCTCGTTGCCCCATCTGACAGCGGACGCGGTGGCGCTGCGACTGGCGGACGAACGGCATCGGCTCGACGAGCTCGTCGGCGGCGACCGCGAGGTGCGGGCCAGTTTCCTGCTGAGCTACGCCAGTCTGGACGAAGCAGAGCAACACGCGTTCCGGCTGCTGGCACTGCTGCCCGGCCCGAGTTTCCCGGCCTGGGCGGCCGCCGCGGCGCTGGAGAAGGACCTGTTCTCCACCGAGCGTCTCCTGGACCGGTTGGTGGAAGCCAACCTGCTGGAGTGCGCGACTGGCGCCGCAGGCCGTCTTCGGTACCACTTCCACGACCTGCTGCACCTGTTCGCCGAGGAGAAGGCCCAACAGGACAGTCCGGCGCCGGAACGTGAACAGTCGCAGCGACGCGTCCTGAACGCATACCTGCACATCGTGCGGCAGGCCGACATCCGGCTCGAGTTCGGCGGCCTGACGGAGTTCGAGCCCCCCGCACTGGACCTCGGCGCACCAGGCCTGGTCGGTGACCTGGTGGCAGACGCTCTGGCCTGGCTGGACGAGGAACACACCTGCCTGCTCGAGGTGATCGACCGCGCCGTCCACATCGGACTGGACGAACTGACCTGCCAGTTCGTCGCGTCGATGTGCGCCTATCTCGAACTGCGTTCCCAATGGGACGCCCTGGTACACGTGGTGGAACCCGGCCTGGCCGCCGCCCGCCGCCTGGGCAGCGCCTACTGGACCGCGTACGCGCTGTTCGCCCGGGGCCTCACGGCCAGGGAGCAACGCGACTTCGCGTTGTCCGAGAAGCTCTTCCGCGAATGCCTCGATGTCCTGCCCGCCGCGGGCGACGCCCTCCTGGAAGTGGTGACCAAGCTGTCCGTCGGCGTCGGTCACCGGCTGCAAGGCAGGCTCCAGGCTGCTGCGACGTGCTTCGCCGAGTGCCTTGACCGCCTGGCCACCCTCGACAACCCGCAGTGGCTTGCCTACACCCTGCGCGAACTGGGCGTCCTGCACCAGTACCAGGAGAACTGGCACGAAGCGGAACTATGCCTGCGCCAGGCGGCCGACGAGTTCGGCCGCCTCGGCGACCGGCGGTGGCGGGCCGCATCGTTGCTCGAACTGGGCATTGTGCGACTCGAACGCGGCGACCGGTCGGACGCGCTGGAGATGCTGACCACGAGCCAGCAGGCGTTCCTCGACCTCGGCGACCGACGCCGCGAGGCGGCGTCCTGGCGCAACCTCGCCTTTCTGCACCTCGACAGCGGTGACCTGAACCAGGCCTACGCCTGCGCGGTGCAGAGCCGAGAACTGTTCGCGCTGACCCTGGACGAGCACGGCATGGCGTGTACCGAGGTGTGTCTCGGCGACATCCACCTGGAAATGGGCGAACGCGGCCAGGCGCAGGCGCTGATCCGACGTGGCCTGGCGATGTTCGAGACGCTCGGCGACCCACGCTGGCTGTCAAGGGCCCGACGCAGCCTCGAACACGCCACAGCTACATCCACAGCGGAAAGTACTGAAACGGTGGTGACTGCTAGATGACCACGACGGTGAACGCGTGCACGCACCACGCTCCCTCGTAGTTGCTCACCCAGAGGTTCCCGGAATGCCCGTCGACGACCTGCCCCTTCGCGGTGCCTCGCAGGTACATGATGACGGACCTGGGATCTGACGACCGGCCGTCCATCGTCGGGTTGAGCTCCAGTTCCGGCTTGTGGCCGACCAGTTCCTCGATGTCCCGCGGCTTCTTGATGGCGTCGGAGCAGAGCTGAGCACCCGCCTTCGCGGCGTCGCCCGCGTTGACGGCGTCGAGGAAGGTCCGCATGGCGGCCAGCGCCTGGGGATCGACCGGCTTCCCACCGGCGCTGAGAGTGCCGGGATCGGCCGAGGCCTTGGTCGGCCGGGGTGCCGACTCGACGGTGGCCACGCCGCCGGCGACGGGAGCGATGCCCTGCCAGCACCATTCGCGGCCGTTCGGGGTGAACGTCACCTCGAACTCCTGCGCTCGCTCGGCGCGGGTGATCCTGACGGTCGCCACGGCCCGGTCGGCGGAGGTCTTCGGATCGCCCACCGGCTCGGCGCTGTTCACCGAGGAGACGCCGCTGATGACCCGGTGCACGGCGGGCTGCGTGTCCGGGCAGGTGTAGCGCAGCAGTGCGCTGGCCTTCCTGGCGTTCAAGGCGGTGACCAGCGCCGACTGGAACTCCTCAGCGCTCGGACCCGGCTCGGCGGACGTCGTGGGCGGCGCGGTCGTAGTGGTTTCGGCGGGGCTGTTCCCGGCCAGGAAGAAGCCGGGCGTGACGAATCCGGTGAACCCGGCACCGGCCAGCATCAGCACGGCGGTCGTGGCGGCCACCACGTTCGCGGCCGTGTTCTTCTTCCTGGGTGGCGGCGCACCGAAGCCGCCACCCTGCGGGCCGGACGGGTCGTAGTGCCCGTGAAGCGGGCCGGGCTGCGCGGGCTCGCCGGAGGGGCTCTGTCCACCGAACGGGTGTTGTGGGTACGTCATGCGGCCTCCGCGGTCCTGGTCGTCACGGCCTTCGATGGGCGGTCGGCGGCTTTCGTTCCGTTGGGTCGCACAATTCAGGTTGGGTGTGGGTTTCGCCGGAAACGATCCCGACCGCAGGACAGAAGGCAGCACGGCGAGACCTCGAAGGTATGTACTGACAGGTGTCTGCCTCGGGCGAGCACGGCCCGTGATGCTCATGGCATGACGAAAAAGAGCGTTCCGATCACTGTCTTCGCCCGTACGACGTCCGGCCCCGCCCACACCTACCGGGTCATCGCTCCGATCGACCTCCCCGATGTGTTCAAGCCGTGGGGACCGTTCCCCGGCGTCGCGGAGGTGCGCGCCCAGACCGGCACCTGGGACCGGCCGGGGGCCTCGCGCCAGACCTGGTTCACCGACGGCTCCAAGGCCGACGAGCGGCTCACCGAGGTCGCGGACGGGCACGGGTTCGCCTACGAGCTCAGCGGCTTCACCAACGTGCTGGCCAGGCTGGTCTCCGGGGTGCGTGGCGAGTGGTCGTTCCTCCCCGACGGCACCGGCGCGTCGATCCGGTGGACCTATGACTTCCAGCCGCTGCCTGGCCGCCGCTGGATCGTCGCCGGGCCGTTCAAGCCGCTCTGGACCCGCTACATGCGCGCCGCACTCGCTCGGATGGTGGCCGTGGTGCACGACACGTCCGGTGCGATCATGGAGGAGTGAGTGACCTGAGCTTCGGTGCCCTGGTGCGCGGCTGGCGCGACCGCCTCGACCCGGCTGATGCCGGCTACGCCCGGTCGGCTCGCCGGCGCGCCCCCGGCCTGCGCCGCGAGGAGCTCGCCGAGCTCGCCGGTCTTTCCCACGAGTACGTGCTGCGGCTGGAGCAGGGCCGGGCCACCAACCCGTCCGCCCAGGTGGTCTCGGCCCTGGCCCGCGCGCTGCGGCTCTCCTCTGCCGAACGCGACCAGCTCTTCCGTGCTGCGGGCCTGCTCGCGCCCCGCGACCAGACCGTCGGCACCCACGTGCCGCCGAGCATCCGCCGCCTCGTCGACCGCCTCGGCGATCTCCCGATCGGTGTGTTCGCCGCTGATTGGAGCCTGCTGTGGTGGAACGACATGTGGACGGCTCTGCACGGCGATCCGTCCGGCCTGCCGCCCGCCGAACGCAACCTCGCCCATGCCCTCTTCGGCACGGGCGAGGGCCGCTGGTACCTGCGCCCGGTCACCTCGGCAGCCGGACCGTACGCTTTCGAGACCGCGATCGTCGCGGACCTGCGTGAAGCAGTCTCCCGCTACCCGTCCGACCCGGAACTGGCGGCGCTCGTGGACGGCTTGCGGGCGGCCTCACCCCTCTTCGGTGAGCTGTGGTCGGTGGCGGGCATGGGGCAGCTCGCCGGCGATCTCAAGACGATCAGCCATCCCGAGCTGGGTGACGTCACTCTGGACTGCGACGTGCTGACCGTGCCCGGCGTCGACCTGCGCATCGTCACCTACACGGCAGCCCCGGGAACCAGCGGCTCCGAACAGCTCGACCTCCTGCGTGCGTCCCGGCTCAGCGAGGCTCGCTGACGACCGAGATCGTCCCGGCGGTCACGCCACAGCGAGGTTGTGTGCGTATCGAAGGAGCAGATCACCCGGTGTGCAGGCGCAGGCCCGTGTAGAGGCGCACCGCGGCGGTGGCCAGGTTCGGCACCCTGATCTCGCGGTCCACCCGGAAGTGCCTGCGCAGCGCCGGTTGCAGGCGTTCGCGGCGGTCGCCGTACTGGCTCGGGCCCTGCCGGGTGAGCAGGCGGAGGGGGACGTTCCACAGCGCGCCGGTACCCGGCGTGCACAGCACCAGCGTGCCGCCCGGCCGCAGCACGCGGCGCATCTCCGCGCACGCCGCCTCGATGTCCGGCACGTACTCCAGGGTGCTCACCGACACCAGGCAGTCGAACGACCCCGTGTCGTAGGGCAGGTTCTCCACGCTCGCGGTGGCCAGGGTCGCGCTCACGCCGTGGCGGGCCAGGTTGGCCTCCACTTCGGCGCGCTTCGGGTGCGGGTCCACGCCGTGCAGGTCGTCGCAGTGGCGGGCGAGCTCCGGCAGGAACACGCCGCTGCCGTAGCCGATGTCGAGCAGCCGCGGGAACCTCGTGGCGGCCAGCAGGTCCACGATGATCCGGAACCGCAGCCGTTGCACGGCGCGCAGCACCGGAAGGTGGTTCCAGCCGGGGTGGTCCACGTCGCTGGTCGGGGTGAGGCCGTCCTTGGGCAGCAGCGCCAGTGGCCGGTCGGGCTTCATCGAGACCTCATCTCGGTAGCAGGAGTCGGGAGAACGGTCGGCGCGTGCCGGACGACGGTCAGGAACCACCAGCCGAGCGCGACGTTGCAGACGGTGAAGGCGGCGACCATGCCCGGCGCGCCGGCGAACACCCCGCCCGCGGCCTGCAGGGCCAGACCGGGCACGAAGGCCGCGGTCAGCGCGGTGCGGACCCGGGCCAGGCCGAGCGACGGCTGGACCGTGACCACGCAGAACAGCACGACCACCAGGGCGTGGGCCGTGGCGCCGACGGCGGTCAGCGCCAGGAGTGCGGCGTTCAGGTGGTGCAGTGCGCCGGCGGCGGCCAGGCCCGCTACCACGAGCACGACCGCGCCGGTCACCGACAGCGCGATGGCGCGCGGGGCGTACCGCAGGACGGCGCGCCTGCCGGTGGCCGGGTTCCGCCGGGCCAGCAGGGAGATCAGCACCGAGGCCAGCGAGTCGGTGAACAGCACGCCGATCACCCGTCGGCAGCTGCCGACGTAGAGCGCGTAGACGGCCACGGCCGCCGGGCCCGCCGCCTGCACCAGGAGGATCACGTCGAACGCGAAGAGCAGGGCCAGCAGCGACTGACCGGTGCTGTAAGCCCAGCCTTCGCGCAGGAACGTCCGCGCAAGCACCGGGTCGGGACGTCCCGGCACGCACCGCGCGCCGGCCAGCATGCCGGCCGCGCAGAGGGTGTTGCCCACGGTGACCATGACCGAGTACGTGCCCGGATCCCCCTCCCCCACGACGGACAGCACCGCGGCCAGGTACGAGAGTCCGAGCGCGAGGCGCCAGCCGGAGGCGAGCAGCTGCCGGTCCCGGATGCGCAGCAACGACTCCGCGAGCGTCAGCGCCGCCGCCGACGCGCCGAGTCCCGCCGCGTGCCACAGCAACGCCGGTGCCGAGACGGCGAGAAGCACGGCGCAGTAGGCGAAAGCCGTCACCACGGCCGCGGCCGCGACGAACGCCAGCGCCGTCCCGGTCACCACCCGGTCGTCGGACCGGGCCGCCATCGCCCGGCTGGCGGTCACGTGCACACCCCACAGCATCGGGATGCCGAGGACCACGCCGACCGCCTGCACCGCGACGAACTCCCCGAACACACCGAAGCCGTCGTAGCGGGCGATCAGCAGGCTGGCGACCGTGACCAGCACGCTCGCGACGGCCGAAAGCCCGGCCGGCGCCCAGGAGCGCGCCACCACCGCGGTCACCGGCGCACGGCCTGGGCGTAGACCCGCAGCGTGCGGTCGGCGGCCGCCTCCCAGGAGTGGTGGTCGAGGACGTACCGGCGGGCGCGGTCGCCCAGCTCCGGGTCGTCGCCGGAGAGGGCGCGCAGGACCGCGGCCGCCAGCTCGTCCACGGACATCGTGGTGGTGCGCAGGCACGTGCCCTCCTCGCTGCCCACCACGGCCTCGTCGAACCCCGGCCCGACGACCGTCCGCGCCCGCAACGCCATGGCCTCGAGGGCGACGAAGCCGAACGGTTCGTAGGCCGAGGGGAACGCGCACACGTCGGCGGCCACGAGGTGGTCGCGCAGCTCGCCGGTGCCGAGGAACCGGCCGAGCACGTGCACCCGGTCCCGCAGCCCGAGCTGTGCCACCAGGCGGTGCAGGCGCTCGTCGGGCCCGATCTCCGGCCAGCCCGACCCGGCCAGCACGAGGGTCACGTCCGGGATCCGGCCGATCGCCTCCACGAGCTCGGTCACGCCTTTGTGCGCCGCGTACCGGCCCGCGAACACCACCAGCCGCCGCCCGTCCGGCAGGCCGTAGCGCGCCCGCACGTCCTTGCGCACGACCTCGCGCTCGGCGGCGTCCGGGCACGGCATCCGCCACGCCTTACCGGCACCGTGCGACACGACCACCGCGTTGCCGGCGAGGAAGGGCACGGCGGCCACGGTGTCCGGGGAGGGCACCACCACCAGCCGCGCCCACCGGCTCATCACCCTCGTCAGCAGCCGTCCGGCGTACGCGACCGCGCCGCGGCCGCCCTCCCCGCGGAAGATCTCCGCGGAGTGGACGTGGAAGCACACCGGCAGCCGCAGCAGCAGTGCGCAGACCAATCCGGCGGGCGCGCACATCCAGTCGTGGACGGCGACCACGTCGGGCCGCCGTCGCACGACGTACCGGATACCGGCGAGGTTCAGCCGTGCCAGCGCGATCGCCATGCTCAGCCGCGTCCTCGGCAGCCCGGTGGGCACCCGATGCACGGTCACCCGGCCGTCCCCGGACTCGGGTGGCAGGCCGCGGTGGCGCGACGCCCCCACCAGGTGGACCTCGGCGTCGCGCGACGCGAGCCCGCCGAGCAGCCCTTCCACATAGGTCCCGATGCCGCCCAGCGGATCCGGCGGCGCACCGGTGGACACCATGACGACCCGCATCACAGCACCCTCCCCAGCGCGAGGCATGCGAGCCACACCACGGCGTTGACCACCAGCGGCACGTCGGTGAGCACGTCCTGGCCGGGCTCGCCACCGCGTTGCGCCGCCAGCAGGAACGCGTACCGGCACAGTGCGAACACCACGAACGGCACGGTGACGACGGCGAGCACGGCGGACTGCGGTTCCGGCCCGGACAGCACGAACATCTCGTAGCTGAGCAGGGTCGCGGCCAGCAGCACGGCGACGAGCTGGTCCAGCAACGGCACCGAGTAGCCGGTGAGCGCGGGCCGTTGCGCCACGGCCAGGCTGCGGACGCCCGCCAGCTCGTGCCTGCGCTTGCCCAGCGACATGAGCAAGCAGGTGAAGTACACGCACAGGATCAGCGCGGGGTTGAACGGCGCCGCCACCGCGACGCAGCCCGCGACGGCCCGCAGCACGAACCCCGCCGCGACCACGCTGACGTCGATCAGCGGGTAGTGCTTGAGCTTGAGGCAGTACGCCAGGTTGAGCACCAGGTACCCGGCGACGGTCGCCTGCACCGGCGGCGGCAGCAGCGCACCGCACCCCAGCAGCACCGCCACGCACGCCACGCCGAGCAGCGCCGCGCCCAGCGGGCTGACCCGCCCGCTCGCCACCGGCCGGTGGCGCTTGTCCGGGTGCAGCCGGTCCTTGTCCCGGTCGAGCCAGTCGTTGAGGACGTACACCGCCGAGGAGGCGGCGACGAACGTGGCCGTTGTGGACAGTGCCACGAGCCCGTTCTGCCACAACGCGATGGGGTCCACGACCAGCGGCACGATCAGGACGAAGACGTTCTTGACCCACTGGCGCGGCCGCCGCAGCACCAGCCACGCGGGCAGCCGCGACCGCCGTGGCCGGCTCTCGGGTGTGGACCGGACCTGTTCGGGCACAACGGGTCCCTCGCTGAGCCGCCTCACGAGCGCCGACCGCCCAGCAGCCGCAGGAACGCCTCTTCGTGCGCGTCCAGCGACGTCTCGCCACCGAACAGCTTCGTCGCCGCCTCCCGGCCCGCCTCGCGGTCCTCGGCGGGCAGGGCGGCCATCTCCAGCAGTGCCTCCCGCAACGCCACGGGGTCGCGCGGCGGCACGAGCCGGCCGAACCCGGTGGCCGCCACGGGGTGGTTCGCGCCGGGCAGGTCGGTGGCCACCGGCGGAACAGCCGTCATCATCGCCTCCACCTGCACGATGCCGAACGACTCGGCGATCGACGGCAGCGCGAACACGTCGATGGAGGCGTAGAAGTCGCGCACCTGCTGGTCACGCAGCAGCCCGGTGAACCGGATCCGCGTGTCACCGGCGGCCTCGCGGCGCAGCTCGGCGATGTTGCTGCCGCCGGCCACGTTCCGGTCGTCGCCGGCGATCAGCAGCCGGGCGGCCGGGTCGTCGATCGCCCGGAACGCGCGGATGAGGTGCTCGATGCCCTTCTCCACGGCGATCCGGCCCATGAACCCGATGTGCAGGCCGTCCCCGTCGCGCAGCACGGGAGCGCCGCCGGTGCGGTCCAGGCACGGGGACGGGATGGGCAGCAGGGCGCGGCGCCGGATGGTGGGCCAGATCCGCGATCCCCGCGCCTGCACCTCGCTGTTGGTGATGACGAGGTCGGCCTTGCGCACCGCCACCTTGCACACCTGGTCGACCGCCCACAGCCCGAAGCGGTTCACCGCGCCGTCGGGCAGGAACGCGTCGATGTGGTAGGTGACGACGAGCTTGGCGCGTCCGCGCGCGGCGGCGACGAACGCCGCCTCGGGGTTGGGCAGGTGCATGTGCAGCAGGTCGGAGCGGGCGGCGAGCCGCCCGGCCAGCACCGGCAGCGCCGGGCTGAGGAACCCGCGGCTGACCTTGGCGAGCACCGGCGCCCGGAACACGTGGACGCCGTTGAGGACCTCGTGGCGGGGTAGCGCCGGGTCGTGCCGGGCGCAGACCACCGCGACCCGCCAGCCGCGGCGGGCCAGGCCCTCCGCGGTCAGGCGCGCCGACTCGGTCAGGCCGCTGACGTAGGGGGCGTAGTAGTCGAGCATCACCGTCACGTCGAACTGTCGTGCGTGCGGCACAGTGTTTCCCTTTCTCAGGTCTCAAGACGCGGGCGGGACGGCGATCCTGATCTCCTGCGCGGCGTGGTCGGAGAACGCCTCGCCGCCGCCGAAGCGGTAGCCGGGCACGACCAGGTCGCCGGAGGTGTAGAGCCAGTCCAGCCGCCAGAGACGCGGCAGCGAGTAGTCGGAGACAGGCCAGGACGGCGTGGACGAGGTGCCACCGCCGGGGTGGTGCGAGCGGGTGCCCGCGCCCAGCCCGGTGAGCTCCATCCAGGGCGAGTTGAAGTCGCCGGCCACGACGACCGGGTTGCGGTTGGCGGCGAGGTCGGCGCGCAACCGGTCGAGCTCGCGCAGCCGCCAGGTGCCCTGCTCGTGCAGGAACCGGTAGAACTCGGCGCCGAACGGGTCGTCGCCGATGCGGAACGGCACCGGCAGGTGCACGTTGTAGAACGAGACCGTGCGGCCACCGGCCAGGACGTCGGTGCGCTGGGACTTGCGGCCCTGCCAGTACCAACCGGTCTCGGTGCCGGGGTCGGGCTGGTGGTGTGTGGCGACGACCGGCAGCCGGCTCAGCGTCAGCAGCTCACCGTCGACCGACACCTCGTAACCGGGGAACTCCGCGCGCAGCCGGGCGGTGTCGTCGATGCGGACCGGCCGGTCGTCGCCCTCCCAGTACAGGTACTCCTGCAGCAGGTAGACGTCGGCGTCCTGGCCGCGCAGGAACGCGTAGAAGGCGTCCTCGTCGTCGGACATCCGCCAGTAGTCGGTAGACCAGGCGAAGACCTTGACCTCGGTGCCCTTCGCGGAGGTGTCGTCCGGCCACGTCGGCACGTAACCCGCCAGGCAGGCGCCGGCCAGCAGCAGGACGGCCAGCACGACGGCCAGCCCGCGCCGCACGGGTCGTGCGAACCAGGTGACCGCGAGCAGCACCACCGGCACCACCACCAGGGCGACCGGCGGGGTGGCCTCCAGCGCCAGCCACACCCACCACTCCCCCGCCAGCAGGACGTGCAGGACGAGGAACACCGCCCACGCCACCGCGGCGGTCACGACGAGCCGCGTCCCCCAGCACCACCGACGCCCCTGTGAGTCCGTTGTGGACTCCGTCGTGGTTTCGGTTGTCATGTCAGAAGAACACCTTCGCAAGGCCCAGGACGCCCTGCCGCCACGGGTCGCGGCTCGTGCGCCCGCCCCCGGCGGCGGGCGCGTCCGCCTGTCGCGTGCGCCACCACTCGTAGGTCTGCAGGATCGCGTCGCGGTTGGACTTACCGGGGCGGAACCCGAGCCGGTCGCGAGCCTTGTCGACGCTCACGAACGAGTCGGCGAGCAACTTGTGCACCAGCCGGCCGTACACGGGCGAGAGCCGGGTCCGCTCCAGGCCCTTCAGCACGGCCACCGCCGGTCCGCTGGGCACCGACACGATCCGTTTGCCGTGCCCGGCCGCGTCCAGCACCGCCTGGAAGTCGGTGCGCAGCGTGCCGAAGTCCGCGGCGCCGATGTTGTAGGTGTCGCAGGCGATCGACTCCGGTGCCCGCAGCACGGTGACGACCGCGTCCACCAGGTCGTCGAGCGCGAGCATCTGGATCCGCACGTCACCCCTGCCCAGCACCGGGAAGTTGCGGCCCTCCTCGGCCCACTGGAACAGCATGTCGAACAGCCCCATGCGACCCGGCCCCAGGAATGTCTTGGGCCGCAACACCGGCAGGCACATTCCCTCGTCGCGGAACCGCTGCGCGACCACCTCGGCCGCCGCCTTGGCGCCGCTGTAGGTGTCCACGGGCTCATGCGGGTGCTCCTCGGGCGTCGGCACCAGGCGCGGCAGCCCGTAGACGGCGGTCGAGGAGATGTGCACGACCCTCGTGACCGCCGCCGCGCGCGCCGCCTCCAGCACGGTCGTGGTGCCCTCGACCACGATGGACCTGATGTCGGCCGCCGGGTAGCTGGGCAGCGCGGAGGCGCAGTGCACCACCGCGTCGGCCCCGCCGAACGCCTGTGCCAGTGCGCGCGGGTCGCGGATGTCGCCCGTGCTCGACGTCAGCCCCGGTCGTTCCGGCACCGGCCGCAGGTCGAACGCGCGGACCTCGTACCCGTCGCACACCAGCCGTTCCACCAGGTGCGAGCCCAGCACGCCGGCCGCGCCGGTGACGGCGACGCGGGTCACCACGACGTCACCCGCTCGCGGATGAACCGGCCCAGCAGGCGGGTCATGCCCTCCTCCAGCGTGGCGTCGAGGGCGTCGAGGAACCGTTCCGCGTCCTCGGGTTCGGCGACCAGCGGTGGACTCACGATCAGCGGGCTGCGGCCGTTGAGCGTGTTGTAGGTGTAGATGTCGTGCTTGCGGTACAACGTGTCGATCACCGCGGCGGTCACGACCTTGGTGCGGATCAACGGGTCCTTGGCCAGGCCCGCGGGCAGCTTCGCGATCAGGTCGAGGACCTTGGGCCCGCCGGTGAGGAACACCCCGAACAACGCTCCCGCGCCGCGCACGTCGGCGACACAGTCCGGGTGGGCCTTGCGGATGCGTTCCAGTCCGGGCGCCAGAACCGCTTCCAGCGCGCGGGCGCGTGCCGGGTAGTCGTCCTCGACGGCGATGGCGATGGCCTCGATGGCGGTCGCGGTCTCCTCGCCGAACCCGTAGTAGGTCGTGCTGGTGCTCTGCATCATCGCGTCGGTCATGTTGTCGTAGGCCTTGCGGAAGACCGGCTCGCGCGCCACGTAGGCGGAGACCGAGGACTTCCCGCCGCCGAAGGACTTCGACGTGGTGACCACGTCCGGGACCAGCCCGTCGTACCGGGTGAAGTGGAACATGCTGCCGGTCTTGCCCCAGCCGGTGTAGATCTCGTCGAAGACCAGCACGATGTCCTCGGCGGTGCACAGCTCCCGCAGGCCGCGCAGGAACTCCTCGGAGCACCACCGCATCGTGGAGGCGCTGAAGGGTTCGACCAGCAGCGCGTAGACGTCGCTGCGGCCCCGTGCGTCACGGGAGGCGTCGATCTCGCGGCGCACGGAGCCGAGGTCGTCGTAGGTGAACGTGCCGATGCCCGGGATCGTCGGGAACGCGAAGTGGTTCTGCGTTCCACCGGTGAGACCGCCGGAGCCGAGCAGCTTGCCGTGGAAGCTGTTGTCCGCGCGCAGGATCCGCTGCCGCGCGCCGCCGTGGTACTTGTAGGCCAGCTTGACCGCGCCCTCGACGGCCTCCGCGCCGGAGTTCGGCACGAACGAGCGCGTGAGGTCGCCGGGCAGCACCGCCGCGAGGTTGTGGCCCAGCGCCGCGAGATAGGGCGAGAAGTAGGTCTTGTGCACCTCCATGCGCCGTCGTTCCTGGAACCTCCGCCGCGCGGCCAGGATGCGCGGGTGGTTGTGCCCGTGGTTGAGCACGCCGACACCACCCGTGAAGTCCAGGATCTTGCGACCGTCGCGGGTGTACACGTATGCACCCTCGGCGTGGTCGACGAGGTCACGGCCGAAGCCGAACGACGTCATCAGCCGGACCTGGCTCCTGTTGACGTACTTGCGGTAGAGCTCGTGCACCTGCGCTACATCGAGTTTCTCGGCCTCGTCCAGACCGATCAGGTCCGCCACTTGTCCCCCATGCCGTTGTGGACCGCCTCTTGCCGGTCCGCGACTAGACTCTGCCGTGGTCGCGATCACAGGGGACAGGTCCGCGACCGGACATTGACCGGACACTCTGGGGGAACTGATGTCCGACGACGCAGGCGGCCGATTAGCGCCGGGCGAGCTCGGCGAGCTGGTGCGCGCCTGGCGGACCAGGGCGTTGCTGACGCAGGAACAGCTGGCCGGACGGGCGGGGCTGAGCGTGCGGACGATCCGGCGGCTGGAGAACGGCACGCTGCGGCGGCCGCGCAGCGCGTCGGTGCGGCTGCTGATCGACGCGCTGCGGCTGGAGGCGGCGGAGGCGAACGTGCTGGCCGCCGTCGCGCGCGGTCTTCCGGCACTGCCGGTTGACCAGCCCGCCGCCTCTCCCGAACAGCTGCCCGCGACACCACGGGCGGCGCCCACGCCCGTCGCGGTCCGCCAGCTCCCGGCCGGGACCGCGGGCTTCACCGGCCGCGACCCGTTGTTGCGCCGGCTGGACACGGTTCTGGCCGATGCGAGCGAGGACGCCACACCGATCGCCGCGATCACCGGACCGGCCGGTGTCGGCAAGACCTCGCTCGCCGTGCACTGGGCGCACCGGGCCGCGCCGCGGTTCCCGGACGGCCAGCTGTACGTGGACCTGCGCGGGTTCGACCCGAGCAGAACGGCGGTCGACCCGTCGGAGGCGCTGCGCGGTTTCCTGACCGCGCACGGGGTGGCGCCCGACCGGGTCCCCGTCGGCATCGAGGCGCAGGCGGCGCTGTACCGCAGCAGGTTGGCCGGTCGTCGCGTGCTCGTGCTGCTCGACAACGCCCGCGACGCCGACCAGGTGCGCCCGCTGCTGCCGGGCGACGGGGCGTGCGCGGTGCTCGTCACCAGCCGGACCCCGCTGGTCGGGCTGGTCGCCAACGAGGGCGCGCACCCCGTGATCGTGGACGTGCTGCCGCCCGCGGAGGCGAAGCGGATGCTGGCGCGGCGCGTCGGTCAGCGCCGCACGGCCGCGGAACCCGCGGCGGTGACGGAGATCGTGGAGCTGTGCGCCCGCCTGCCGCTGGCACTCGCCGTGGTGGCGGCACGGGCGGCGACCCGCCCCGGTTTCCCGTTGGCGCGCTTCGCTACCGAGCTGCGCACGGCCCGTTTGGACGCTCTGTCCGGCGGAGACGCACGGGCGGACCTGCGCAGCGTGTTCTCGTGGTCGACGCGGGCGCTGAGCGGACCCGCGGCCTGGCTGTTCCGGTTGCTGGGCACGCATCCCGGGCCGGACACGAGCGTCGCGGCGGCGGCCAGCCTGGCGGCCCTGCCGGTGCCGCGGGTGCGGGCACTGCTGACCGAGCTCGCCGACGCCCACCTGGTCCTGGAGCACCTCCCGGACCGCTTCACGTTCCACGACCTCCTGCGCGCGCACGCCGAGGAAACCGCGCGAGAGGAGGAATCCGAGGCCGACCGGCGGGCCTCGACGATGCGGGTCCTCGACCACTACCTCCACACCGGACACGCCGCCGCCGTGCTGCTCAACCCGCAGCGCACCGAGGTGACCCCCGCCGCGCCACACCCCGGAGTGCAGGTCGAGGACATCGCCGCCTACGCCGACGCCACGGCCTGGTTCGTCGCGGAACACCGCGTCCTGCTGGCGGCCACCGAACACGCGGTCCGCCACGGCGCCGACCGCCATGCCGCCGAGCTCACCTGGGTGGTGTCGGGTTTCCTGGAACGCCAGGGCCACTGGGAGGACTGGATCCGCTGCCAGCTCGTGTCCCGGGCGGCCGCGGCCCGGCTCGGCGACCTGTCCCTGGAAGCCGCCGCCCACCGCAACCTCGGCCGCGCGCACTCACGGCTGGGCCGCGTGACCGAGAGCCGCCACCACTACGCGCGGGCGCTGGAGCTCTACCAGCGGGCGGGCGACCTCGGCGGCCAGGCCAGGACGCACACGAACCTGGCGCTGCTGCTGGAACAGTCGCACGACTACGACGAGGCCCTGAACCACGCCCAGCGCTCGTTGTCGCTCCACCGCCTGCTGGCCGACAACGGCGTGGGCCACGCCAACGCCCTCAACACGGCCGGCTGGTGCTACGCGCTGGTCGGCGACTACGACCAGGCACTGGTGCACTGCCAGGAGTCGATCGTCCTGCACCGCCGCATCAAGGACCGCGACGGCGAGGCCGCGACCTGGGACACGCTCGGCTACTCGCACCACCACCTCGGCAACCACCGGCAGGCGGTGACCTGCTACGAGACGGCGATCAGGCTGTACCGCGAACTCGGCGACCACTACTACGAGTCGATCAGCCTGCTGCACCTCGGCGACCTGCACGGCGAGTCCGGCGACCCGGCCGCCGCGCACGAGCACTGGCAGCGGGCGCTCGCCATCCTCACCGACCTGGGGCACGCGGCGGCCGAGGACGTCCGCGCACGCCTGCGCGACGGCACGGTCAGCAAGCCCGCGATGACGCCGTAGCGCGCCCCGGCGAGGGGTCCCGCCGGGACGCTCAGGACCACGGTCGTGCGGCTGAGACGCTGGTTCTCCTCACCCAGGGCCGGGGCTCGCCGCCGTGGGTGCAGCGGCCGTGGTGAAGTTGAGCCACACCCTCTACAACTCGCTGAAGTTCTGCCCGAACAACGGCGCCTACACCCGAGGCCCCGTGGGCGCCTTGCTTCTGCAACGACCACACCCACTTCGAGTCGGTGGGCGCGCGACAGATCGCACAGGTAGTCGCGAAAGCCCTGCGTGATCAGAACATCAGGTTCGCCGCACACCTGAAGTAGCGGCACGGGCCGCACCGGCGGAGGAACTGCCGAAGAGTCCGGACGATCGTCCATTGTGTACGGCTCTGTTGGCCGGAGTCGAACCTGGGCACGCGTAATCTCTTGGTATGTCAGCGATAACCACACGCGGAGTTCGACCGCGATTTCGACGCCGTTCGACAGATCGTCGGTTTCAGCGCTCCACAGATGACATTGACGTCGCTGTACTGTGCTCGTAGCCTCCGGACACCAGCGACCTGCTGCCGTTCCGCTCCAAATCCCTGAGAGATCGAGACCGGAGGTGCCTGACGTGCGGCTTTTGAAACGATTCAAGAGGACCGCCTGGACTCCGCCCGCGAGGCGTACCACGCCCTGCGGAACACCACTCATGACCACCCACCACCAAGGAGAACCATGCTCGACCGGACCGCCGTCCTGCGTTCGGTGCTCGGCGTGGCACTCACCGCGGGCGCCCTCGTCGCCCTTCCGACCGGGTCCGCGTCCTCGGCGCCGCCGGGCTGCACCGGCACCGGCCGCTTCACCGTGCCCCCCGGTCACTACGACGTCAGCGTGCGGCTGGGCAGCCCTTGGTACGCCGCCGTGTCCGGGTCACCACGGCCGGAAGACGACGGCGAGCCACCCGCACCACTTCGAGTCGAATTCGTCGAACCAAGTCGAACGCGCGGGTTCGAAGCGCCACAAGGGATTGACTGAACCGATCGGCCCTGCCATGTTGGAAAGCGCTTTCCCACATCCCGGCGGACGCCGTGGGCAGATCGGCTGGTTTTGGCCGCTCAAGACCGGAAGCGAGAAAGACATATGGGTTCGAAGGCAAGTAGGATCAGGGTCGGTCTCCTTTCCGCCGTGCTCACGGCTGCCGCGTCCGCGTCCTGTTTGGTCAGTCCGGCATCGGCCGGCACCGCGGACCAGCTGAACGCCTCGCAGATCGTTGCCGACATGGGCGCCGGCTGGAATCTGGGCAACCAGCTGGAAAGCACCATCGACGGAACTCCCGGCGAGACGGCGTGGGGCCAGCCCGTCATCACGCAAGCCCTCATCGACAAGGTGAAGTCCGCGGGGTTCAAAACAATCCGAATCCCGGTCTCCTACCTGCGGCACATCGGTTCAGGGCCGAACTACCCGATCAACTCCTCCTGGTTGAACAGGATCCAGCAGGTCGTCGACTACGCCTACAGCCGCGGCATGCACGTGCTGATCAACATGCACGGCGACGGTTACAAGAACGTCGCCGGCTCCTGGCTGATCTGCGACTCGTCCTCCCAGACGACGATCAGGGCCAAGTACCAGAAGGCGTGGGAGCAGATCGCGCGAAGGTTCCAGAACTACGACCAGCGCCTGATTCTGGAATCGATGAACGAGAACTTCGACGGGCAGTTCGGCCGCCCGACCCAGCCGTGTTACTCGAACATCAACAGCTACAACCAGATCTTCGTGGACACCGTGCGCAGGGCCGGTGGCAACAACGGTTCGCGATGGTTGCTCGTGCCCGGCTGGAACACGAACATCGACTACACCGCGGGGAACTACGGTTTCAGGCTGCCGACCGACCAGTTCCGCTCCCCTTCCGTTCCCAGCAACGAGAAGCGAATCATGATCTCCGTGCACTACTACGCCCCGTGGGACTTCGCCGGGGAGGAGAACGGCAAGATCACGCAGTGGGGACGAGGGTCGACCAACCCGTCGAGGAAGTCCACCTGGGGACAGGAGGACTACCTGGACTCCCAGCTGAAGCTGATGCGCGACACCTTCGTGACAAAGGGATACCCCGTCGTCGTCGGTGAATACGGCTCGATCGACAAGTCGTCGTTCGACTCGTCGAACAACAGGTACCGCGCCGACTTCGCCCGCGCCGTCGTGGCGACCTCGAAGAAGTACGGCGCGGCCACCGTCTACTGGGACAACGGCCACAACGGCCAGTACGGGTTCGGACTGTTCGACCGGAGGAGCTACGCGGTCACGCAGCAGGGCATCGTCAGCGCCATCATGAGCGGCCTTCGTTAGCCGTACCGGACGAGCCGAGTTTGGAGATCCTCATGGTCACCCGCAGGACAATGTTGTCCGGTGCAGCGGCCGCCGTCGCGGCGACGGCGGTGGGCACGGGAAGTGCCCGCGCAGACGAAACCATCACCATCGATCCAGGCACCGACCACGGCACGTGGGAAGGCTGGGGAACCTCACTCGCCTGGTGGGCCAACGTGTTCGGCGACCGTGACGACTTCGCGGACCTGTGGTTCACCACCAAGAACGTGGTCTACAACGGACGGTCGCTTCCCGGTCTGGGGATGAACATCGCGCGTTACAACGTCGGCGCGTGCAGCTGGAACTCCGTCGAGGGGCAGACCATGGTCACCTCGCCGAACATCCCTCGCTTCAAACAGATCGAGACCTACTGGCAGGACTGGCGCAACGCCGATCCCACCTCGTCCGCGTGGAAGTGGACCGCCGATGCCAAGCAGCGTGCGGCGGTGGTCAAAGCCACGGCACGCGGCGCGATGACGGAGTTGTTCTCCAACTCGCCGGTGTGGTGGATGTGTATCAACCACAACCCCTCCGGCGCAGCCAACGCCTCGAACAACAACCTGCAGTCGTGGAACTACCGCAACCACGGCGTCCATTTGGCCGAGGTGGCGAGGCACTTCCGCGACCACTGGGGCGTCACGTTCCGCACGATCTCCCCGTTCAACGAACCGGCGTCGAACTACTGGTCCGCGACAGGGAAACAGGAGGGCTGTCACTTCGATCCAGCCGTCCAGCGGACCGTGCTGCAGTACCTGCGCCAGGAGATGAACAACCGCGGCCTGTCCGGCATGCGCATCGCGGCGTCGGACGAGACCAGCTACGACGCCGCGCACAGCACGTGGAGCTCCTTCGACGCCGCCACGAAGTCCGTCGTGAACCAGATCAACGTCCACGGCTACCAGGGCTCGGGAGGGCGGCGTGACCTCGTCCACACCGACGCCCGGTCGGCGGGCAAGGTCCTATGGAACTCCGAGTACGGCGACAGGGACGGCACAGGGCTCTCGATGGCGAGCAACCTGTGCCTGGACTGGCGCTGGCTGCACCCGACGGCGTGGTGTTTCTGGCAGGTGATGGACCCGACGCCGGTCTGGGCGTTGATCAGCTACGACCCGAACACCCTGCAGGCCGGCTCCGTCCAGAACAAGCTGTACGTGCTCGCGCAGTTCACCCGCCATATCCGGCCGGGCATGCGCGTCATCTCGGCTTCCACTGGAAACGCCGCCGTCGCCTACGACCCGTCTGCTCGCCGCCTTGTCGTCGTGGGAGTCAACACCGCCACGTCGGCACAGACGATCACGTTCGACCTGTCCCGGTTCGGCACCCTGCCGACCGGCCTGATCACCCGTTGGTCCACCTCGACGACCAGCGGCAACGACCGCTACACGCAGCGCACCGACGTCCGCCTCGCCGGAAAACAGCTTCGGGTTCCGTTCGCCGCGGGCCAGGTGCAGACCTTCCAGCTCGACGGCGTGTCAGCCTGAGCAACCGTGCACCGCACGCACTGAGCCGCCACAGGCCGCCGTCGGAAGGCACTTTCCACACCAACGACGCGTTATGCGGTCGATCTCCTCCAGACCGCTGTGCCGTCGCGGCATTCGACATCGTTCGACTCACCTCTCGGAGGTCGACCATGTTCTCGCACAGACGACGTACCACACGGCTGGCCACCGGCATCGTGGCCTTGGCCTTGGCCGGCAACGGTCTTGTCATCTCGGTGGCTTCGGCTGCGGCGACCCGTCATGAAGCGGAAAGCGCACCGGCCACCTGCGACGGTGCCGTCGAGTCCAACCACGCGGGCCACTCCGGCAGCGGGTTCTGCAACGGCGGCAACGCGATCGGCGCGGCGGCGCAGTTCACCGCGACCGCATCCGCAGCCGGCACAGCGACCGTCGCCGTCCGGTACGCCAACGGCACAGCCGCCGACCGTCCCGCCGACCTGCTGATCAACGGCGCGGTCGCCCACACGGGCGTCACGTTCGCGCCGACGGGTGCCTGGACCGCGTGGGGCACGAAGACGCTCACCGTGCCGGTGAACGCCGGCACGAACACACTTCGGCTGAGCCCCACCACCGCCGACGGCCTGGCGAACATCGACTACCTCGAATTCGAGGTCGGCGGCACGCCGCCGGCCGAGGGAAGGCAGGTGGAAGACCTCGACCGGGGCCTGGTCAGCGTGCGTTCCGGATCCGGCAACCTGGTGTCGTGGCGGCTGTTCGGGACCGAGCCGGCCTCGACCGGGTTCAACGTCTACCGCGGCACCACGAAACTGAACGCTTCGCCGATCACCAACTCCACGAACTTCCTGGATTCGGGGGCGTCCGCGGACGCCGGGTACACGGTCCGCGCGGTCAGGGACGGGGTGGAGCAGGAGCCGTCCAAGCCGTCTCTGCGCTTCACCGAAGGCAACCACCTGGACGTGCCGATCTCCCGGCCGGGAAGCAACTACACGGCCGGTGACGCGAGTGTCGGCGACGCGGACGGCGACGGCCAGTACGAGATCTTCCTCAAGTGGGATCCCAGCGACCAGAAGGACAACTCGCAGTCCGGTCGGACCAGCAACGTCTACATCGACGCGTACAGGCTCAACGGACAGCGGCTGTGGCGGATCGATCTCGGCCGCAACATCCGCGCCGGTGCGCACTACACTCAGTTCCAGGTGTACGACTACGACGGCGACGGCCGGGCCGAACTGGCGGTCAAGACCGGTGACGGCACGGTTTCGGGCACCGGACAGGTGATCGGCAACGCCGGGGCGGACCACCGCAACTCCTCCGGCTACATCATCACCGGGCCCGAGTACCTGACCGTGTTCAACGGTCTCACCGGTGCCGTCATGTCCACCGCGAACTTCGACCCGGCCCGCGGCAACATCTGCGACTGGGGTGACTGCAACGGCAACCGCGGTGACCGGTTCCTCGCGGGCACCGCCTACCTCGACGGGCAACGGCCCAGCATCATCATGGGCCGCGGCTACTACGAGAAGAGCACGATCGCGGCCTGGGACTTCCGCGACGGCCGGCTCACCCGGCGCTGGAAGTTCGACTCCGGCACCGCGGGCCGGCAGTGGACCGGGCGGGGCACCCATTCCCTGTCCATCGCGGACGTCGACGGCAACGGCACCGACGAGATCATCTACGGCGGCATGACCATCAACGCCGACGGCACAGGCCGCTACACCACGAACTTCTACGCCCACGGCGACGCGCTGCACGTGAGCGACTTCGTGCCGGGCCGCCCAGGTCAGGAAATCTGGCAGATCCACGAGCAGAGCTCCGGTGCCGCCGCCACCCTGCGGGACGCCCGCACCGGTGCCGTCATCATGCAGAAGAACAACACCTGCAACTGCGAGGGCCCGGCTCGCGGCGTGGCCGGAGACGTGTACGCCGGCAACCCCGGCGCCGAGTTCTGGGGCAAGGGAACCGGTCTGACGAGCGCGTTCAACTCCTCCGGCGGCAGCGTCGGACGAGCACCCGCCAGCGCGAACTTCCTCGCCTGGTGGGACGCCGACCCGGTGCGCGAGCTGCTCGACGGCAACCACGTGGACAAGTACGGCACCAATGGCGACACCCGGCTGCTCACCGGTTCCGGCGCACACTCCATCAACGGCACCAAATCCACCCCGTCGCTGTCGGGTGACCTGTTCGGCGACTGGCGCGAGGAAGTCATCCTGCCTCGCGACGACAACGCCGCACTGCGCATCTATGCCACCGCGACGCAGACCGACCGGCGGATCCACACCCTGCTGCACGACCCCCAGTACCGCGTCGCCATCGCGTGGCAGAACACCGCCTACAACCAACCACCACACCCGAGTTTCTTCCTCGGCAACGGCATGAGCACCCCGCCACAACCGAACATCCACGTCCGCTGAACCCGGCGGTCAGGCGAGTCGGCGGCACCGACCCGGCTCGTCTGACCGCGGCCACGCCGTTCGCCGTCGGCGTGCGTCAGTACAGCTGGACGCGCGGCAGCCGCCGAATCACCACCTACTTCGCATCGCCGCCGGACGCGGGTCGGCGCCGCCCCCGGAGGCGGTGGACGAGGCGGTCATCGAGCGGGCGCTGCGAGCCGCTGCCGCCGTGCCGGGTTCGCCGCTGGCCGGGTGGGAGACCGGTGACCTGGCGGCGCGGCTGACGGGAGCCGATTCGGTCGAGCGCCGGATCGACCTGATGCTGAGGCTGGGCCCGGCGGGTGATCTGCTCGGTCTGCGGCCAGGGCTGAACCTGGCCCTGCTGAAGGAGAACCCGCACGGCATCGACCTCGGCCCGCTGGAACCGGCGCTTCCCGGAGTGTTGCTGACCCCGAACCGGAAGGTCCGGCTCGCTCCCGAGGAGCTCGTGGCCGACGCCGACCGGCTGGAGCGGCACCTGGACGCTCCGCGACCGGGTTTCCAGCTGATCTCGCGACGGCAACTGCGCTCGCTCAACAGCTGGTCGCACAACGTCGGGTCGCTGGCCGGCGGATCGACGGTGTGCCGACTGCGCCTCCATCCCGCGGACGCCGCCACGCTGGGGGTGTCCGACGGACAGGCGATCGCCGTGCGCGGCCGGCACCGGGAGGTGGTCGCGGTCGCGGAGATCACCGACGCCATCGCGCCGGGCGTGGTGAGCCTGCCCTACGGCTGGGGCCACGACCGGCCGGGCACCCGGTTGCGCACGGCCGCCGGGGAGCCGGGCGTCAGCATCAACAGCATCAACGCGCTGACCGACGAACAGGAGGTGGATCCGCTCTCCGGCACCGCGGTGTTCAACGGGGTGCCGGTCGAACTGCGGCCCGTCCCCCGGAGGCACGGGACCCCGTGAGCCACAACCCAGCCGGGGCCATAAAACAATCCTGAACGCAAATTCTTCCAGAGGGCACACAATTGTGCCGACCGCAAATACATCCCTGGGCATATCGCCAGTTCCACCGCAATAGCGTCGGCAAGAATCACTGAACTTGACAATGTCTCGCGCGCTTGTTTATCGTCGGTCAGGTTTTCGTCAATCGACATCCGAAGGTGTCCATGACCGCGCCCACAACGCTGCCGAAGTCGCGGCAGCAGTTGATTCTTGCCGTTCTCATGGTGTGTTCACTGCTGATTTGGCTGGACAACACCGTCCTCAGCATCACCCTGGAGACCCTTGCCGATCCTGTCCGCGGACTGGGCGCCAGCCCGGCAGAGCTGCAATGGGCCACCGGCGCATACACCCTGGTCTTCGCAACCTTGATGTTCACCGCCGGCGCGCTCGGCGACAGTTTCGGCCACCGGAACGTGCTCGCGGTCGGACTGGTGATCTTCGCCGCGACCTCGATCTGGGCGGCGTACGCCGGCGACGCGGGACAGCTGATCGCAGCCCGCGCCGCGATGGGCATCGGCGCCGCTTTCATCATGCCCGCCAACTTCGCCATCCTTTTGTGGACATTCACCGGTCCGGGGCGAGCGACGGCGATCGCCATTTCCTCGACGGCGACCGGCGTCGGAATGGCTGCGGGCCCGGTCCTCGCCGGGGTCCTGCTCAGCCATTTCTGGTGGGGTTCGGTCTTCCTGATCAACGTTCCCGTTGTCGTGGTGGCGCTGGCCGGAATCATCCTGCTGGTCCCCAATTTCCGCAGCCCCACCGTGCGACCGCTGGACCCGGCCGGGATCCTGCTGTCGATCAGCGGGCTCGCGACGCTGACCTACGGCCTGATCCGCGCGGGACAGGTGGACACCTGGAGCCGGTGGGACGTCTGGGCGCCGATCGCGGCCGGGCTCGCCCTGCTCACCGTGTTCGTGCTCGTCGAACTGCGGACCAGGGAACCGAGTTTCGACCCCCGGCTGCTGGCGCAGCGGATGTTCGGCGGCGGCAACCTGTCCATGTCACTGCTGCTCTTCTCGGTGGCTGCCGTCACCTTCTACAACGCGTTCTACCTGCAGGGCGCACTCGGCTTCTCGCCGCTGAAGGCAGGCTTGGCCAACGTGCCGGCCGCGATCGGCGCTGTCGTGGGTGCGCCGCTGGGCGCACGCATGGTCCGCCTGTGGTCCTTGCGTGCGGTCGCCATACCTTCGATCACGGTGGCGGCGTTCTCCTTGGGCGCGGTCGGCTTCTTCGACCTGGACACCTCGCTCACCTGGATCGCGGTCGTGTTGCTGACCCAGGGCCTCGCCGTCGGCATGGTGCTGGCGCCGGTGACCGGAGCGCTGATCAGCAGCCTGCCGCTGGAACGCTCCGGCGCCGGTTCGGCCGTCACCAACACGGCGCGCCAGGTCGGCAGCGTGATGGGGATCGCGGTGGGCGGCACGATCATGTCGATCGCCTACCGGAACGCGATCGAACCCTCGCTCGGCGACGTCCCGCCCGCACTGCAGGACAGCGTCCGCGTGTCCGCGGAGCAGGCCAGGCACGTCGCCGGCACTCTCGACGATCCTGCTCTCGTGGCGGCGGCGGACCGCGCGTTCATCCACGCCATGCACGTCGGCGCGGTCTGGATCATGGTCATCGCCCTCGTCGCGACAGCCGTACTGGTGTTGGCCTTACGTCCCACCGCAGGACGCACGGGGCCGGCGCGGCAGGCCGAGGATGATCCGGACAGCAGCCGCTTCGCGGCGGAGGGCGCCTCACACGCCGGATGACCGCGGTCTGGGCTGGGCGCGGTGGGATGCCCCGCCGCGCCCAGCCCGGCATGGCCCGGTCCGTGCGAGGCAGTTATGCGGTTGCTCCGCATCGATCGGCGGCGACCCGCGCCAAAGTGCGGTGGCAGACCTTGCCGGTGCGGCCGACCGGCAGGTCGGGCACGGTGAGCAGGAACTCGGGCAGTTTGGGCTTCGCCAGTCCCCGTGCGGACAGGAACGCGGTGAGGCCGGGCAGGTCGAGGTGCTGTCCATTGCGGATGGTCACGATCGCGCAGAGCCGTTCGCCCATCTCGGTGTCCGGCACCGGCACGCAGGCGACCTCGCCGACCGACGGATGCCCGCCGATCGCCAGCTCCACCTCGGCGGGACTGATCGTGTAGCCGCCTCGGATCACCACGCGTTTCGCCCTGCCGGTGACGTGCAGCCGGCCCGCGCCGTCGAAGTGGCCGCGGTCGCCCGTGCGCACCCAGCCTGCGTCGAGCCGGTGGCGGGCGTCCAACTCGGGCGCACCGACGTAGCACAGCGGCGTCATCGGGCCCCTCGCGCAGATCTCGCCGTCGACGATCCGGATGTCGCACACCGCGGGGTCCGGGACGCCCACGCCGTTCTCCGGTGTCGTCGTGTGGCAGTTCACGCCGTCCGACGAGCCGTAGACGGTGATCACGTCGACGCCGAACCGTGCGCGGCACGCGGCCAGTGTCGCGGTCGGCAGCACATCGCCGCTCGACACCAGCGCGACGAGGCTGGAGACGTCGAAGTCCGCGGGATCGTCCGCCAGCCGGCGCCACATCGTCGGCACCGCGAACACGTGCGTCGGGCGGTGCTCGGCGATCAGCCGCATAGCGGTGTCCGGCGCGAACCGCCGGGTGAGGATCAACGTGCCCCCCAGGCAGCACAGCGTGACCGGCACGCCGAACGAGCCGAACGACGAGGTGAGCGAGACGAGCACCAGGTCGCGGGGCACCGCCACGGAACCGTGCACTGCCCGCAGATAGTTGGCCCGCCCGCCGGCGAACGCGTTGTGCGAGTAGGCGACCATCTTCGGCTCGGCCTCCGAGCCGGACGACAGCAGGATCTTCGCCGGCGCCTCCGGATGGGGTCGTCCGTGGCTGCGTATGCCCGGTTTCCCACTCACGACCCCACCGGCGATCAGCGCGCTCGCGCCGGCACGGGACAGCAACGTGCCGGCGCCCGCGGGCACCGGCAGCACCACCGCTCCGACCGCGAGCACCGCCAGTTCGGCGACGACGGCGGCACGTCCGTCGGGTTCGTGCACGCCGATGATGTCGGTGGTGCCATACGGCAGCCTTGCGGCGAGCTCCTGAACGAACTGATCAAGCTCGGAGTAGGAGAGCTCGCCCTCGTCGTCGATCAGCGCTGTGCGGTCCGGATGTTCCCGGACCCGGTCGCGGAACAGAGAGTGCAGGTCGCGGTCCGGGCAGTACCCCTGGGCAGCCCAGTCGCGGCGCAGCTGGGCGGGAACCAGGTCGCGCAGGACCGTCCCGGTGGCGGACACCCACGTCATGACGTGAACTCCCACGGCGAGGAGACCAGGACGCACTCGTCCCGGACAAGGGCACGGGCGAAGCGGGGGTCCGCGGCGAGTGCGGCCAGGTCGTCGCACACCGGCACGGTCAACGGCTCGGCGCATCGGCGCCGCGGCCAGGCGTTCATCCTGCCGGCCGCGGACAACAGCGACGAGTCGACCCGAGTGGCGCCACGGGTCAGCGCGGCCACGACGCCGTGCGCGCTCACGACTCCCCCGAACACGTCGACGATCGTCATCAGCGAGGGCGGAACTCCGCTGTGGGCCTGCACGACGAAGTCCGTTCCCAGCGGCGGGTTCGGGCCCAGCTCGGTACCCCAGCCCGACGCGTGCGCGTACACGATCCCCGGCCGCACCCGCGCGAGATCGGTGTGGCGCAACGACCACTGCTCCGCCTTGCCCGGAGCCCAGTTGTGCAGGAACACGTCCGCGCTCGCCGCGAGATCGAGCGCCTCCTGCCTCCCGCCGGGGGCGCCCAAGTCGATCTCGACCACGTCCTTGCCCCAGTTGAGCGCGCGGAACCGGGCCGAAGTGTCACCGGCCATCGGCGGCACCCAGCGCAACGGGTCACCGTCTGGCGGCTCGATCCGCAGCACGGTCGCGCCGAGCAACCGCAACAGGTGCCCGGCCAGCGGCCCCTGCACCCGGCGGCACGACTCGAGCACCACCAGCCCGGACAACGGCAGCAGCTCGGCCGGTCGCCCACGCCGGTGATCGCCACTCGCGCCGCTCAGCACGAAGGCGGGCACGTGACTGACCGGCTGGTCCGACACCCGCACCAGCGTCATGCCGGTGCGACGGGCGACGTCGGTGAGCCACACCATCGGGTACGCCGCGAGTACCTCGGCCAGCCGGGGCAGCGGACAGGTCGCGGTCGCGAACCGGTGCAGGAACGGCCGCCACCCTTGCGACACCGACTGGTCGTCCGCGCCGAGCGCGGCCCAGAACCGTTGCCACACCGATGGATCGAGCGCCTCGATCTCGAACGCAACTCCCTCGGCGGAGTAAAACGGTGGCCCGCCAGGAGAATGCGGTTCGGCCGGGTCGTCCGCCGTCGCCGCCGCGAGGTACTGCGCGACGGCGAGCAGAGCTGCCTGCGCCAGCGAGGTGGACACCGCGTGCAACGGGATTCCCCGCGCCTGGGCGAACGTCAGCGCGCAGGCGCCCAGTTCCGCCAGTTCCGCCGCGACGATCGAGGCGTAGTCGAGACCGAGCGGCGTCGGCCTGCCGAACCGGCGGCCGTGCACGTGCATGATCCCGCACGCGGCCTGCACGTCCTGTTCTCCCGCCAGCGGCAGGTCGACCGGCCCGGCCACGGACACCGCGTCGAGCGAGAGCGTCACGCGGGCCGCCTTCCGTGCACCGAGTAGACGACGCAGGACGACGCGCGGAACCGCGGATCCGCCATCACCGCGCGCACCCCGGCGAGCTGCTCGTCGGTCATGCCCGCCGCGATCAGCTTGTCCCGCAGGTGATGCGTGTGGTGCACCAGCAGCCGCACCCCTGGCGATCCCGCGTGCCAAGGGAACAGCGCGGGCATCGGATCGACGTCGACGAGCCCTGCCTCCGCCATCGACGCGGCCGCACGCCTGCCCCACGTGCCGTCACCGCCGGCGGCGCGGAACGTCCGTTCCTTGGCTGCGAGGAACGTCTCGTAGAGCTGGGCCGCGCGTTCGTCCGGCGCGAGCAGCACCGGACCGTAGGAGATGTCGAACTCGTCGATCTGCATCCATCCGCCCGGCTTCAACGCGCGCACCAGCTTGCGCAGCACGGCCTCGCGTTCCGGGATGTGCTGCAACACCAGCCGCGCGTGGATGAGGTCGAACTCGTTGTCCGGCAACGGGTCGTGCACCACGTCGTGCTGAAGGACCGTGAGCCCGCGCACCGGTGTGACGTGTTCGGGCTTGATGTCGGTGGCGAGCACCGAGCCGGCGCGAGCCGCGAGCCAGTGTGCGACGGTGCTGCCACCCGCGCCGACCTCCAGGCAGCGCCAGCCCGGACCGACACCGGTCTCGGCCAGCCGTGCCAGGGTGATCGGGTCGTAGGCCTCGCTGAGGCACCGATGCTGTTCGGTCGCGTGCACGCTGTGGTTGTCGAAGACATAGGTCGTGGTCACGTCCACCTCCCTGAGCCGTTCGTGTCGGCGGCGCCCACCAGCCGCGCCAGCAGTTCGAGTCGTCGTACTTTGCCGGTGCCGGTCCGCGGTACCTCGTCCCAGCGCAGCACCACGGGCTCGGCCATCGGCGGCAGGCCGGCGACCGCGCGCCGCCAGGCGGCCGGGTCCAGCCCGGTGTCGGTCACCACCACGGGAATCGGATGCGCTCCGGGCGCGGCGAGCAGGACGCACTCCTCCACGTCGGGCAGCCGGTCCTCGACGGCGTCCTCCACGGCGAGGCAGCTGAGTCCCGCCACCGTGTCCACCTCACGGTCCAGCAGCGTCACCACGCCGGTGCGGCTCACGATGCCGAGGTCGCCGGTGTTCCACCACGGCCCGTCCGCCTTGGCGTCCCAGCGGTCCTGCTCGCCGACGTAGCCTGCGCACCGGGCGCGGGTGCGGGTGAGCACGAGTCCCGCGGTGCCACGCGGCACCGGCTCCAGCGTCTGCGGGTCGACCACGCGCAGCCTCGCCATTCCCGGCATCGGCCTGCCGAGGTCGCGGGTCGTGTGCGCGGTGCGCCGGGTGAGGAACCGGAACGACAGCGGCCCGGTCTCGGTCTGGCCCCAGCCCTGCATCCACAGTGGACGACGGTGGCGCGACGCGTGCAGCATCGTTCTGATCACCGGCGGATGCATCGCGTCGTAGGTGCTGACGAACCGGCGGACCGCGTGGAACGGGTTGCCAGGCCCGGCGGCGAGCGTCCGCCAGCGCACGTAGGCCGACGGCAGCGCCTCCAGCACGGTCGGCGGGTGCGCGCCGAACACCCGTGCCGCCGAGGACGCATCGCTCAGCAGCACGATCTCCCGCGGTGCGAGGCACAGCGCCGACGCGGTCCAGCAGAACGTGCGGCCGTGCGCGTACGAGCTGGCGTTGCCCATCACGTCGTCGCGCCGGGTGCCGATGAGCGGCCAGCGCACCGACTCCGGTCGCGCGAGCCGGTCGATGATCGTCCGGGTGGTGTGCACGACGAGCTTGGGCACGCCGGTGGTGCCGGACGTGTGGTTGATGATCAACGGAGCGTCGTCGTGCCTGCGGCGGGGCGCGGGTGGCCGGGCCGCGGCGAACTCGTCGATCCGCAGCACCCTGGGGGCGCTCATGGTCCTGTCGGTGACGACCAGCGCCGGATCGAGGCGCTTCAGCAGGGTTTCCAGCGTGTCGTCCGGAAGATGGCCGGACAGCAACGCGGGCACCGCGCCGAGCCGCACCGCCGCGCACGCCAGCAGGTCGTAGTCCCAGTGGTTGCGCTTGACGACGGCGACCCGGTCACCGGGCCGCACCCCCGCCTCGGACAGCCAGCCCGCGGCGTCGAGCACCAGCTCGGCGAGCTGCGCGACGGTGTACGTGTCACCCCTGCCGGGTGCGATGTCGAACGGCCGGTCCAGGCGCACGATCGTCGCCGCGCCGGAGCACTGTTCGAACAAGGTGCCCATGTCGTGTGGCTTCACACCCGCTCCTTCCTCCTGGCCAGTCGTTGCGCCGCGCGCAGGCCGGACCGCACCGCCGCCTCGCTGCACGGGCTCAGGTACACCCAGTCACCGGCATAGTCGACGACCCCGCCCAGCCCCGCCTCGAACTCCGGCCGCAACGCGAGCGCCCGCGGCGTCGCCTCGGGCAGCGCGTGCCGGAACCGCCGCACGATCGCCCTGACGGTCGCCGTGCGGAGTCCGGGCACCAAGCGCTCGGCGGCGTCGGTGAGTCGCGCCGTCACGTCCGCGTCGGGCGCGCTCATCAGGTCCTCGGCGACGGACGGATGAGCCATGACCGTGACCAGACCCCGGTTCTCCGGCGCGCGGCCCGAGTGCTTGAGGTGGTCGAAGATGATGGTGGAGACCGTGCCGTTCTCGGCGGTCGGGACGACCACCGCGTAGTCACGGCGGCCCAGCGGACGGTCGAGCAGCAGCTGCGCCTTCACCACCGATGAGAACGAACACGCGTCGATGAACTCCGATCCGTGCTCCGGGTGCACCAGGCGAGCCACCGGGGCGGGCACGGCCAGTACGACCGAGCGGGCGCTGATCTCCCTGCCTGCCACGAAGATCCGGGCCGAGCAACCGTCGTCGACCACTCGATCGACCGGTGCCGAGGTGGTGACGTCGACCTGCGCGGCGAGCGCGCGGGCGAGTGTGTCCATGCCGTCGCGGTAGGTCCGCCAGGTCGATGCCGGACCTATCGAGGTGAGCAACGCGAGGAACGGTGCGATGGCGGAACGTCCGGGGTCCCAGCCGAAGAATCCCGACACGACCGGCTGGCACAGGTAGTCCAGCAGGTCACCCCGGCACGCCTGCGCGACCGTGGCGTGCGACGAGTCCTCCGGGCGTTCCAGGTCGAACCGCCCGCGCAGCAACCGCAGCAGCTCCAGCCTGGCTCGCACGGGCAGGCCCGCACCGCTGAGCAGGCCGCGTGCGCTCGCGACTCCTGGCCGCGCCCGGTCGCGCCACATCGCGATGCCCCGCCCGATCCTGGGCACCGCGCCGCGGTCGATGCCGAGCTCTCCCAGCAGTTTCCACGTCTCCGGGTAGCCTGCCTCCGGGATCTGTTCGGCGCCGGTGTCGATGAGGAAACCGTCCTCGCGCACCGTCGTCATCCGGCCGCCCACGACACCGGCCGCCTCGAAGACCCGCACCTCCCTGCCCGCGGCCCGCAGCCGGAACGCGGTGGTCAGCCCGGCGACACCCGCGCCGATGACGGCGACGTCGAGGTCGGTCACGTGAAGACCACCAGGTTCACGACGACCAGCGCCAGCACGGTGATCCGGTGGATGCGGATGCCGAGCATCCTGGCCCGCAGGATGTCGTGCTGGGCGAACCCGATCCACACCTGCCTGAGCCGCAGCACGATCGTCGGCAGCAACGCGAGCGGGAACCACCACGGGCCGCCCAGCACGGGCACCGCGAGGATCAGCGCGAGCTCGGCCGCCGACACCGCGATGACGAAGAACATGTTGCCACGCGGTGAGGTCAGCGCCGCGACGGTGGGCCTGCCGACCGACCGGTCCCCCGCCACGTCGTTGGTGTTGGAGTACACGCCGAACAGCAGCGGCCCCAGCCCGAACAGCAGCGCCTGAGCCAGCACGAAGCCGTCGATCCGGCCGGTGGCGAGGCCGTACGGCGCGAGTACCAGCGCCCAGCCGAGTCCGGCGATGAAGAACTCCTGGAAACCGTGGTAGCTCAGCTTCACGCCCCACGAGTACTGCAACGAGAAGAAGTACGTGACCGCGATCAACGCCAGCGTCCACAGTGGAGTGTGTGGCGCGATCGCGATTGCGGCGAGCCAGAGCAGCGCGCCGGCCACGCCGGTCACCCAGGCGAACCGCAGCACCTGGTCCTCGGTCAGCGTGCCCGCCACCAGTGGCTTGCGATACCGCCGGCGGGCCCGGTCGTCGGGCGAGTAGTTGGTGACGTCGCTGCCGTCGCGGTAGCCGGTGAGGTCGTCGAGCGCCACCATCGCGGCGATCACGAACACCTCGCCCAGCAGGAACACCCCGGTGGTGGTGAGCACGCCCGCGTCGAACCGCAGCGCGGGGACGAGCAACGTCCACACCACGACCACGCCGAGGTAGTAGTCGAGGATGTCGAGCTTCGCGAGCCGGAAGTAGGCGGTGCCACGGGTTCGCGCGGTCACCGTGAACGCTGTCATCGCAAGTCCTCCAACGCGATCAGCGCGGCGAACGAGCGGTCGCCGCCGTAGGTCAGCTCGTGCCGTTCGACCAGCCGGGAACCCGGCAGCAGGGCGAGGTAGTCGTCGAGGTCGCGCAGCCGCGAGTAACGGCCGACCGGGATGTCCGCGTGCTCGTACTCCACCAGCACCAGGTGCCGCGCCGCGCCCGCGATCGCCCGGCACGCCCTGGCGATCTCGTCGTCGTCCAGCACGTGCATCAGCACCCACACGCAGACCGCGACGTCGAACCTCTTGTCCCGCCAGGGAAGCCGCTGGACCGCCGACTGCCGGAACTCGACGCCCGGCAGGTGGGCACAGGCCGCGCGGGCCAGGTCGAGCATGCGTGGCGTCATGTCGATCGCGGTGACGGCGTCGGCCTGCGCGGCGATGACCGGGGTGATCCGGCCCATGCCGCAGCCGATCTCCAGTGCGGACCCGATCGGGCCGAGCGAACGCAGATGGTGCGTGACGAGCTGACGGGTCCGGACGGTCGTGCCCTCGGCGAGCTCGGCCGGTTGCGAGGCACGCATGACCCGGGCCAGGCCTGGGCGTTCGGCCCGCCTGCGCCACTCGTCGGCGATCTCGTCCGGCGCGGGAACCTGCGTTGCCTGGACCTTCATCAGGACTCCTTGGCGAATCGGCACACCGCGTCCGCGATGTGCTCCACCTGCGCATCGGTCAGATGTGGGTAGATGGGGATGGCGAGGGTGCGCCGCGCGGCCAGCTCGGCGGCCGGCCAGGCACCACCGGGGGCGTACGGAGCGAACGCGGGTTGCCGCGGAAGTGCGGCGGGATAGTAGATGTGCGACCCGATGCCTTGGGCCGCAAGGTGATCACGCAACGCGTCCCGGCGTTCAGCGAGCAACGAGTAGACGTAGTAGCACCGGCCGTCGCTGGCCGGCGGCGGCGCGAGCACCCCGCAGCCGGCCAGCTCGCCGAAGCGTTCGGTGTAGTACTCGCCGATGCACGCCCGGCGTTCGAGCCGTTGAGGGAGCGTGGCGAACCGGTGCAGCTGGAACGCCGCCATGATCTCGTCGAAGCGGCTGTTGTAACCGATGCGGTGGTGCACGAACCGCGTCCTGCCGTCCTGGCCGTGGTTGCGCAACATCCGCACCGCCGTGCCGATCTCGGGGTCGGCGGTGACGACCATGCCGCCCTCACCGGGCATGCCGAACGTCTTGACCTGCACGAAGGAATAGACGCCCGCGTCGCCCCACATGCCGGCGGGCGTGCCGCCGAGCATGCCGCCCTGAGCGACCGCGGAGTCTTCGAGCAGCCGGACGCCCGCGCTGTCGGCGATCGAGCGGATCGCGGGCATGTCGGCCATCACCGAGAACATGTGCGCGGGCATGATCACCTTGGTGCGCGGGGAGATCAGCCGGGCGATCTCGGCGGGGTCGGCGACCATCGTCCACGGGTCGACGTCGGCGAAGACCGGGACGGCGCCGAGCATCGCCGGGGCGGCGGCGAGCGGCGCGCAGCCGAACGCGGGCACGACCACCTCGTCGCCGGGACCCACGTCCATAGCGCGCAGCACCAGCGACAAGGCCGCGGTGCCACTGCCGCAGGCGATCGCGTCGGCGGCGCCCACCGAGTCGCGGATCATCTCCTCGAACCGGGTGGTGTGCGTGCCCAGGATGAACTTCTGCTCCGGCGCCAGACCGATGCTCTCGACGATGTCCAGCAACGTCTCCTGCTCGCCGTCGAAGAGGTCGGGCGGGAAGAACGGCAGGGTCATGGTCGTCCTCGGTAGAAGTCGCGAATTGAACCGCACACCTTTTCCACGTCCGCGGTGGACATGTCCGGATAGAGGGGAAGTGCGAGGGTGTGCCGGCACGCCGCCTCGGCATTCGGGAAATCACCGGAACGATGTCCCAGGTCGCGGAAACAAGGCTGCAGGTGTAGAGGCACCGGGTAATACACTTCGGTCTGCACGCCCTGCGCCGACAGGTGCGCGGCCAGGTCGTCGCGGGCCTCGGCTTCGATCACGTAAACGTAGAACACGCCACCTGGACGGGCCGCGGGCAGCTTGCGCACGCCGGGCAGCGCCGTGAGCAACTCCGTGTAGTGCGCGGCGAGCCGCGCACGGCGGGCGATGTCCGCGTCCAGCCGCGTGAGCTTCGCGAGCAGCACCGCGGCCTGGATGTCGTCCATCTTGCTGTTCATCCCGGGCAGCCCGGTCTCGGTCGAGATACCGGGGAAGTTGTCGATCGTGCGCCCGAACCGGCCGTGGTGGCGCAGCGCGTCGGCCGTGTCCGCGATGCGCGGATCATTGGTGAGCACCGCGCCGGCGTCGCCGATCGCGCCCAGCGTCTTCGTCGGGAAGAACGACAGCACGCCGCCCGCACCGAGCAGGCCGGCATGCGTGCCGCGGTGCCGCATCCCGATCGCCTCGGCGCTGTCCTCGACCACCGTGAGACCGAGCCGCCAGGCGACGTCGAGCACCCTGTCGATGTCCACGAGCTGCGAGAAGAGATGTACCGGCATGACGAACCGGGTGCGATCGCCGGCGACGGCGGCGACCGAGGCGGGATCGATGCCGTACCCGTCGGGCTCGATGTCGGCGAAGACCGGGCGGCCGCCCGCGAGCACGACCGAGGACGCGGACGCGATGAACGAGAAGGCGGGGACGACAACCTCGTCACCCGGCCGCAGACCGGCTGCCCTCAGCAGCAGTACCAGCGCGTCCGTGCCGCTGTTCACCCCGATGACAAACCGGGCGCCGGTGTAGGCGGCCAGCGCGGACTCCAGCTTCGCGACCTTGTGGCCGTGTGAGTATTTGCCATTCTCGATCACGTCGACAATGTGTCGCCGAGTCGTGGGCCACAGTTCTGCGAATGTGGCCGATTGTATGTGGAAAGGGATCGACAGCGTACCCACCTCCGGGGTGAATGACCGTTTCCGAGAGTAGGGCAGCTGATCGGGCCGGTGATCCGGTTCACTCTTCCTGGTCAAGAAGGAGTGGCGGGCATTGACACCTTCGGCACTGTTGCCGCTAGCGTCGAAATCGGCCTGAATTCCCGTTCGGAGATGGGGCTCAACCGTGCAGTCATTCGTGGTGGGACTCGGCCGTGCCGGAGCAGGTCTGCACCTGCCGGTGCTCGCGAAGGCGCGGGCGCGCGAGCCGGCGCTCCTCGGCGGTGAGGACGTCGTGGCGTGCGACCCGCGCCGCACGCCTCCCGACCGGCCCGGTCTCGTCACCACGGCGAGCATCGGCTCGGCGGCCGGCGGACTCGATCCCGCCGGCACCGTGGTGCACATCTGCACACCGCCGGTCGAGCGGCACGCGGTGATCACCGAACTGGCCGAGCTCGGCTTCCGCAACATGATCGTGGAGAAGCCGCTCGCGTCCGACGCCGACGACCTCGCGCGGATCATCCGGGTGCGGCGCAAGCACCGGCTGCACATCGAGGTCGTCGAGCCGTGGCTCACCAGCACGCTCACCAGGCGGCTGATCGAGCTGACCCGCTGCGGCCTGTTCGGCCCGCCGAAGTCGATCACCATCATGCAGAACAAGCCGCGGTTCCGCCGTTCGCTCGCGGCGCCGGGCCACCCGACGGCGTTCGACGTCGAGCTGCCGCACGGCGTCGCGCTCGCGTTGCGCCTGGCCGGTGCCGCACGGGTCACCCACGCGGCGGGAGCCGACCTGGAGGTCGACGGGCAGTTCAGCGCCCGGATGGGCGGCGCGGACATCGGTCTCCGGCACATCTCGGGCGTGCGCACCGAGATCAGCTCCGACCTCACCTGCCCGGTGCGGGAGCGGCGGATCACCATCGACTTCGCCAACGGCAGCGCGGTCGGGCACTTCGCGGTGAGCGATGACGACGACCACTCGCAGCTGACCGTGCGGGCGAACGGCCACCGGGAGCACCTGGTACTCCGCGACGACTCGCTGACCGAGTGGATGATCCAGGCCTACCGCAGGTTCCGGGCGGGCGGCGAGCAGACGCGCGGGTTCAACTTCGGCGCCGAGGTCGTGCAGCTGTTGTCGGTGGCCAAGAACATCTGCGCGGAACCGGTGGTGCCCGCGGCTCGCACGGAGGCCGGTTTCGTGGCGGTGGCGCACCATGCCGGCTGACCCAGGGCCTGTGTCGAAGTCCGTGTTCGCGACAGCCGGGCCCTCATCGAACGAGACTTCGACACAGGCCCTGGTGCTGGCGGGTATCGCCGACGAGGCGGCGCACGATCTCTCCACCCAGATCGAGGTGCTCACCGAGCTGGGCTGGCCCGCGATCGAGCTGCGCACGGTCGACCGGCTCGCCGTCGCCGACCTCACCGACGACCGGTTCGCCGCGGCGGCGACGGCGCTGGCGGACGCCGGGCTGCGGGTGATCTGCCTGGACTCGCGGATCGGCAACTGGGCCCGTCCGATCACCGCGGACTTCGAGCAGGATCTCGCCGAACTCGACGTGCTCGCCCGGCGGGCCCGGTCGATCGGCACCCGGTACCTCAGGATCATGTCGTATCCCAACGACGGCCTGAGCGATGACGACTGGCGCACCGCGGTGGTCACCCGGATCAGGGCGCTCGCCCGCAGGGCCGAAGCCGCCGGTGTGACGTTGCTCCACGAGAACTGCTCGGGCTGGGCGGGCACCGGCGCCGCGCGGATGCTCGAGCTGCTCGACGAGGTCGCGAGCCCGGCGCTGAAGCTGTTGTTCGACACCGGGAACGGCGTCGCGCACGGCTACGACGGCTTCGACCTGCTCGGTGACATCGCACACCTCGTCGAGCACGTGCACGTCAAGGACGCGGACGCGCACGGGTTCACGATCCCCGGCGAGGGCACCGCGCGGGTGGCGGACTGCGTGAAGCTGTTGCGGGCGAACGGCTACCGCGGCGCCTGGTCACTGGAACCGCACCTCGCCCTGCGGCCACACGAGCCGGGTGAGCTCGCCGCCGACGCGGTGACGTCGTTCCTCACGGCGGGCCGGGCGATGGCGGAACTCCTCCGGTGATCGGGCCGGACCGGGACCTGCTGCTCCGCCTGCTCGGCCTGCCGACCGCCGGTCCGCTGGAGACGACGGCCGAGGTCCACCTGTGGGAGGCGATGGACGTGTTCGCCTCGGCGGCGGCCGGCATCGGCTTTCGCGTCGTGCACCTCGCCGCGCCCGCGCCGTCGGTTCTTCGCCGTCCGGATGTGCCGTCGATGCTTCACGACGTGGGGCCGGAGTTCCTGGCGTGCCAGCCGAGTCTCGTGCTCCGGCTCGGGCCCGCCGAGCCCGCGGTGATGTTCAACGTGCACCTCGACACCGTGGCGCCGTTCGAACCGGAAGGCTTCGACGGCACCAGGTTCCACGGGCGTGGCGCGATCGACGCCAAGGGTCCCGCTGTGGCGATGCTGGCGGGGATCCGGGCGGCGGTCGCCGCCGACCCGGCGGTCGGCCACGAGGCCGGGGTGCTGATCCAGGCCGTGTCGGGCGAGGAGGGCGGTGCCATGGGCACGTTCGGCACCCGTCCGCTCGTCGAGGCCGGATTCCACGGCGGGCTCAACATCTTCTGCGAGCCGACCGGGCTGCGGCACCTGCCGCGCTGCACGGCGGCCATGACGGCGAGCGTGCGGGTCGACGGCGACGACGCGATCGACGACGAGCCGCACCGAGGCCACAACGCCACGGTGCTGCTCGGGTTTCTCGCCCAGCACCTCGCCGCCGGACTCGCGCCGCGCGGCCAGGTCTGCGTGGCGGGCCTGCACACCGGTCAGCTGCACAACCGGGTCTACGGCAGCGGCGAGCTGCTGTTCAACATGGCCTACGACTGCGCGGCGTCGGCGCGGACCATGAGCGCGGCGATGGAGACCGGTCTGCGGACCGGCCTCGCCGAGTTCTCCGAACGCTTCCGCGACGTGCCCTTCTTCCACCGCACCGCCGCCGACGCCGCGGCGATCACCAGTCTGCGGTGGGCGAAGCGCGGGTTGCCCGCGCTGCCCCCGCAGGACATCCCTTTGCTGGACGCGATCGTGCCGCGGTGGCCCGCCGGCGAACCGGCCTTCACCTGCGACGCGATCTGGCTCGCCGGCGTGCCGGGCGCCCGGACGGCGGTGCTCGGTCCGGGTTCGCTCGGCGCCAACAACGCTCACGCTCGTGGTGAGTTCGCCGACGTCGCCGAGCTCGACCGGTTCAGCGACATCGTGCGCGACATCGTCCTGCGGTTCACCAGGAATGGAGGAACGTGACGGTTCTGGTGCCCTATCGAACCCTGCTGTCCACAGTGGCCGATGTGTTCGCCGGCAGAGGGATGCCCGCCGACCGGGCGATGATCGCCGCCGAGGCGCTGTGCCACGGCGAGCTGACCGGCATGACGTCGCACGGCCTGGTCAACCTGACCCGGCTGTACCTCCCGCTGTTCGACGACGACCGCACGGATCCCCTGGCGGACACGGTGATCCAGACCGATCTCGGCGCGAGCGTGCTCGTTGACGCCCGGCGCGCGCTCGGGTTGTGGTCGGCCGGTCAAGCCATGGAACTGGCCTGTGCCAGGGCGTCCCGGCACGGCATCGCAATGGTGTCGGTGCGCGGCGCGACCCACATCGGTTGCGCGGGCCATCATGCCGCTCGGGCGGTGCCACACGGCATGATCGGCCTGATCGCGTCGAACTGCGGCGGCCAGCGCATCGCCAGGCCACCGGGTGGCGCCGCCCCGATGCTCGGCACGAACCCGCTCGCCCTGGCCTGTCCCGCGGGCGACGCGCACCCGTTCGTACTGGACATGAGCACCACCGTCGTGCCGACCGGCCGGGTGCGTGCCGCGGCTCGCGCGGGCGAGCCGATCCCACCGGGCTGGCTCGCCGCCGCCGACGGCACACCGGTGACCGACCCGGCGGCGTTCGATCGGGGCGACGCCCACCTGCTGTGGCTGGGCAGCGATCCCGAAACCGGGGCCTACAAGGGTTTCGGGCTGGGACTGCTGGTCGAGGTGCTCGCCGCGCTGGTGTCCGGCGCGGCGCTCGGCGCGTTGTCCGCCGACGGCGACCGGGACGACGACATCGGCATTTTGGCGGTCGCGATCGCGCCGGACCTGCTGCGCACCGGCTTCGCCGCTGACGCGGCGTCGCTCTTCACCGCGGTGCGCGGCTGGCCCGCACTCGACCCCGCCGCCCCGGTGTCGTACCCCGGCTGGCACGAGGGGGAACGGGCGGCGCGGTTGCGGGAGCACGGTGTGCCCCTGCCGCGCGCGTTGTTCGAGGAGCTGCGGTCGGTGACGACGGGGGTGCACGCATGATGCGGCTCGGCATCGTCGGACTCGGCGTGATCTCCCGTTTCTACCTGGCCGCGCTGGAGAGATCGCCGGACTTCACGCTCGCCGCGGTCTGCGATCGCGACCCCGCCGCGTTGGCGGGTCACGGGGTACCCGGCTACCGCGACCACCGCGAGCTGCTCGCCGCGGGCGGGCTGGACGCCGTCGTCGTCACCGCGCCGAACGACGTGCACGCCATCGTGTGCCGGGACGTGCTCGACGCCGGACTGCCGGTGTGCGTGGAGAAACCCCTGGCCACCACTCTGGCCGACGGCCGTGAGCTGGCAGACCTCGCCGCCAGGCGGCAGGTCGCGTTGTTCACCGCGTTCCACCGCCGCTACAACAGCAACGTGCTCGCGTTGCGCGACAAGATCGGCGACGCGGCGATCGAGTCGATGACGGTGCGGTACCTCGAACAGATCGAGGAACACGTCGGCCACGACCGCTGGTATCTCGACGCGGCGCGCTGCGGCGGTGGCTGCGTCGCGGACAACGGCCCGAACGCGCTCGACCTCGTCCGGCTCTTCCTCGGGCCGGTGGCACTGCGCGGCGTGCGGATCGACCGTGACGGCACCGGCGTCGACCGGCAGGCGGTGCTGGCGCTCGACCGGGCGACCGTCGAGCTCGACTGGTCGTTCCCCGGCGAGGTCAAGGACGTCGAGGTCCGGCTGGGCGACGGGTCGGTGCTCCACGCGGACATGCTGGCCGGCTACCGGGAGTTCAAGGAGTCGCTCCGGCACGAGTACGAAGGCGTGCTGCGTGAGTTCGCGGAGGCGGTGCGATCGGGTGCCGCGTGGTCCGACGGCGGCCTGGCCGCACTGTCCATTGTGGATGAGGCGTATCGGAGGGAGCCGTATGCGTGAGGACGGACCGAAACGGGAGATCACCGCCACGGTCGTGAAAGTGCTGGTGCACCAGCGCGACGATCGCGGGATGAGCCTGGAACCGTTCGCCAGCCGGTGCGTGCGCGAAGGTGAGGTGCACGAACTGGTCACCACCGACCACGACGACACCACGCCCGGCGCGCGGATCGACCGGGTCGGGTTCCTCGGGTTCGCCGAGATCGGGTGTGCGGGCGTGATCGACCGCGGTGACGAGGTGTGGATCGGCGGGGTGCGGGTGGGCACGGTGCTCGGGTTCGACGGGTGCCACTTCCCCAACCACTACAACATCCTCATCCAGGTGCCACAGCCGCGCACCGGGCCCGATCTGGGCCTGAAACCCGAGCTGGACGTGCGGTTCACTCAGTCGGACTGAGAACGGGCCCCAGGCGGATCGCCTGGGGCCCGTTTCATCACCCGGTCAGTTGCCGAGCAGCGGCACGTCCAGCTTGCCGAGGTGGTAGTCGCGCACGGCGTGCACGAGCTCGTCGACGGTCAGCTTGCCGTTGCCGTTGGTGTCGATCGCGCGGAACGCGGTGTCGACGGCCGAAGGCTCGACACCGATGGCGTCCAGCCACTTGCCGAACTCCCTCGGGCTCACCTCGCCGTCGCCGTCGGTGTCGCACAGCCCGACGATCGCCGCGATCGTGGGACGCACGACCCGGTTGAACCCCGAGTCGCCCTCCTGGAAAATCTGCGCCTCGGTGACCTCGATGAACTGCTGTTCGGTCATCGATCCGTTCGGTCCGACGCCCGCCTTGCTCGCCAGGTACTCGAACATGTCCGAGAACGAGTTGATCACCGCCCGGGCCTGCGGTGACGCCGGGTCCTCGCCGAACGCCTTGACGATCCGGCGGGCCTCGGCCTCGTAGTCGGACTTCTCGATCCGGCCGTTCTTGTTGACATCCCATTTCGCGAAACGCTTCTTGAGCCGGTCGCTCTTGACTGCGGCGGTCATTGCTGCACTCCTTGTCACGGAAGAACTGATGTCCGCCTGCCGGGCCTTACCCCGGCAGGCGCCCCTACGGCAGACGCACCTACAGGCGCACGACCTCCTCCCCGGGAACGCGCCCCGTCACGTCGAAGAACAGCCGGGCGGTCCTCGCCAGCCGGCCGAGGTCGTAGTCGCGGTGAGCGACGAGCAGCACGGCGGCGTCCGCGGTCCGCAGGGCCGTGCCGAGATCAGGTGCGGGCGGCCCGAGTTCGGGCACCACACCGGCCACCGGGTCGTGATAGGCCACGATCGCGCCGAGCGCACGCAGGCGCAGCGCGGTCCGCACCGCGGCGGACTCACGGGTGTCCGGCACGTCCGCCTTGTAGGTGAGACCGAGCAGCAGGATCTTCGTCCCCCGCAGAGGTTTGCCGTACTCGGCGAGCATCCTCGTCACGCGTTCGGCCACATAGGACGGCATCTGCTCGTCCACCCGCCGTGCCGCGTGCACGACACCCAGCCGGGTGCCTTCCCGTTCGGCCTTGTCCAGCAGGTATCGGGGGTCGACCGGGATGCAGTGCCCGCCGGCACCGGGGCCGGGCACGAACGGCGCGAACCCGAACGGCTTGGACGCAGCACAGTGCAGTACGTCCCACACGTCGACGCCGATGTTGTCGCAGAACATCGCGATCTCGTTGACCAGCGCGATGTTCACGTACCGGTAGGTGTTCTCCAGCAGCTTGGCCATCTCCGCCTCACGGGTGCCGCGCGCCACCACCACCGTGTCGACGAACCGCCCGTAGAACGTGGCGCAGTGCTTGGCGCACAACGGAGTGTGGCCGCTGACGACCTTCGGGGTGTTGCGCAGGCCGAACCGCGCATTGCCGGGGTCGATCCGCTCAGGCGAGTAGGCGAGCGGGAAGTCCTCGCCCGCGATCAGCCCGTGCTGTTCCAGAATCGGCCGGACGACCTCGTCGGTGGTCCCCGGATAGCTGGTCGACTCCAGCACCACCAGAGTGCCGGGCCGCAGATGTCCGGCGATGGTCGTGGCGGCAGAGCGCACGGCGGCCAGATCCGGCCCGCCCCCGGCGTCGAGACCGGTGGGCACGCAGATCGTGATCGTCTCGGCACCGCTCAGCACCGCCGGATCGGAGGTGACGGTGAAACCTCTGGCCTTCATCTCCCGTAGTTGGTCCGTCGACACGTCGAGCACGTGCGAGCGGCCCTCGGCCACCGCGGTGACCACCTCCGGCGAAGTGTCGTACCCGATCACCGACAACCCGGCGGCGACGGCTTCGGCGGCGAGTGGCAGTCCGACGTAGCCGACGCCGACCACGACAAGATCGACAGACACGCGTGTCCTTTCCGACTCGTCACACCATGGGGCTCAGTCCCTGACGGAGAACGACCCGCTGCCGAGGGCGACGTGTGAGCCGTGGTCCTCCTGGACGGCCAGCCCAGGGGTCATGCAGAACGGGTCGGCGTGCACGAAGACCTCGGTGTTGGTCAGGTTGACCAGCACGTGCGCGTCGAGCGGGAGTTTGTTGCAGCCGTGAGGGTTCGTGTAGATCTTGACCGGCGTGAGCTCGGTCGAGAACACCGCCACCCGGCCTGCCGCGGCATGTGCGGGAAGGCTGAGCGAGGCGAGGAGAGCGGTAGCCGCGAGCGTGCTCAACGTTGCGGAGACAAGGCGTTTCATGGAGTCCTCCAGGTTCGGAGATGTCGCTCTCCGTACGCTAACAGCGACTGAGCGCTACCTCGGATTTGTGACCAAACATCACGCGTCCAGGTTGCGGTCGGCCGGGAGGAGCATCCGAATGGGGTGTCCGCTGCACCCCTGAGTGTTCTTCCACCGCAGGCGTTCCCATGAACGAGCAGGCGACTGAACCATCGGGCGAGGCCGGCGTGACAACCCACGACTCAGCGCATTCCCGGAGGCGACCCAGGCTTGCGTCGGTGTCCTCGCCTACGAGCGTTCGACGCGCAGGGTCTGAGTCACCTGCCCGTCGGCTGCACGGGCATCGTGGGTCCGAGCGAACGCAGGTCCACGGAGTCCGCCGCTTCGGCGACCGCTTCGGCAGCGGCGTCCGCCGCGTCCTCGGACGCCTTCGTGGCCAGTTCGTCGGTGTCGGGCGGCCTCGTCGCCTCGGACCGGGGCAGGACCTCGGAGAAGGCGCGTGACACGTCGTGCAGCGCGCTGGTGACCTCGCTCGGGATCACCCAGAACGTGTTGCCCGAGCCCTGCGCGAGCTTGGGCAGCACCTGCAAGTACTGGTAGGCGAGCAGTTTCGGGTCCGGGTCGTTGCGGTGCACGGCCTGGAAGACCTGGTCGATCGCGCGGGACTGGCCCTCCGCCTCGAGGATGGTGGCGGCTCGATGCCCTTCGGCGCGCAGCACGGCAGCCTGCTTGTCGCCCTCCGCGGTGAGGATCTGTGACTGGCGCTGACCCTCGGCGTTCAGAATGGCGGCCCGCTTGTCGCGTTCGGCCCGCATCTGCTTCTCCATCGCGTCCTTGATGGTCTTCGGCGGGTCGATCGCCTTGATCTCCACCCGGTTGACCCGCAGGCCCCACTTGCCCGTCGCGTCGTCGAGCACGCCGCGCAGCTGGCTGTTGATCGTGTCGCGGGAGGTCAGCGTCATCTCCAGATCCATCGATCCCACGACGTTGCGCAACGTGGTGACGGTGAGCTGCTCGACGGCCTGCAGGAAGCTCGCGATCTCGTACGCCGCGGCGCGCGGGTCGGTCACCTGGAAGTACAGCACGGTGTCGATCTCGACCACCAGGTTGTCCTCGGTGATCACCGGCTGCGGCTGGAACGAGACGACCTGCTCACGCAGGTCGATCGCCGGGTACACCCGATCCACGTACGGGATGACGAAGTTGAGTCCCGGCTTGAGGGTGCGCTGGTAGCGGCCGAGTCGTTCGACGTTGCGGGCGCGAGCCTGCGGCACGATGCGCACCGCGCGGAAAACGGTGAAGGCCGTGAACACAGCGAGTACCAGTGCGGCGATCAGCAAGGCGGACATGGGTCACTCCCGTGGGTAGACGACAGCGATGCTGCCGCTGATCTGCAGAACGTCCACAGTGGACCCGGCCGGGATCACCACGGACTCGTCGATCGGACGCGCCGACCAGTCCTCTCCCCCGATGCGCACCAGTCCCGCACGGCCGTTCACCTCTTGCAGGACGTACGCCGAACTGCCCACCAGAGCATCGATTCCGAACCGCTCCCCCCGCGCCAGCAGCACCTGCCTGCGCGCCCACGGCCGAACCAGCACCACGCCCGCGGCGGACACGACCGTGAACGCCACCAACTGCCCCGGCACCGGAACACCGATCGCGGCGATACCCGAGGTGACCAGCGCGGCCGCGGCAAGCATGCCGAGCGCCGCGGTCAGCGTGAAGATCTCCGCGACGGCCAGCACCGTCCCGACGATCAGCCAGATGAGCCAAGGATCCATGGTGCGACCCTCCCGTCGGAGGTACGCCTCGCTACTCGACGTCTTCCTACCATCGTCACCCCAGGTCAGCACATCCGCAAGGCGTTCGATCGGCCAGTTACGGCCCGGTCGGTCACGGGCTACGGCCGGCGGCCCACGGGCCAAGCACTTCAGCAGACTCCTGACCGGCGGGCAGCTCGTGCCGATCGCCGGCGCGCGACCGCAGCCGGCCAGCTTGACGGACTGGCCGGCCGCGGGCAGCCGACGTTCAGAGAATGTCCAGTGCCGCGACCGGGATTGCGACCGCCACCTCTGATCACCCCTACCGTCGCGAACATGGGCGAACGTCGGATCGGGCCGGTGGAGGTGCTGGCCGTACTCCTGGCCGGGGGCGTTCTGCTGCGCGGCCACGAGATCTTCCAGACACCGATCGTGCAGACCTGGGCGGCCGTGTTCGTTTCGATCGTGCTGCAGGCGTTGCCGTTCCTCACCCTCGGCGTCGCGCTCTCGTCCGCCATCTCGGTGTATGTGTCGCGTGACCTGCTCACGAAGATCCTGCCGCGGCGGCCCGCGCTCGCCGTACCCGCCGCCGCGGCCGCGGGAGTGATACTCCCTGGCTGTGAGTGCGGGTCGGTGCCGGTGGCGGGAGCCTTGCTGCGCAAGGGGATCGCGCCCGCGGTGGCGTTGACGTTCCTGCTGGCCGCACCCGCCGTCAACCCCATCGTTCTGGTAGCGACGGCGGTCGCGTTTCCCGGTCAGCCCGGCATGGTGCTGGGACGTGCCGCCGCGAGCCTGCTCGCCGCGACGGTCATGGGCTGGTTGTGGCTGCGGAAGGGCAGGACTGATTGGATCAAGATGCCCGAGCACAGTCACCAGCACGGGTTTCTGAGCCAGGCACGGCACGACTTCCTGCACGCGGGCGGGTTTCTCGTGATCGGCGCGCTCCTCGCGGCGACGATCAACGTGTTCGTGCCCGGCCGTTGGCTGCAGTTCGTCGCCGACGAGCCGTGGCTGGCGGTGCTCGCCATGGCCGGGCTCGCGGTGCTGTTGTCGATCTGCTCGGAGGCCGACGCGTTCGTGGCGGCGAGCTTCACGCAGTTCTCGACGACGGCGAAGCTCACTTTCCTGGTCGTCGGGCCGATGGTCGACATGAAACTCTTCGCCATGCAGACCGGGATGTTCGGCCGCCGGTTCGCGATCCGGTTCGCCCCGGCCACGTTGGTCGTCGCCACCGCGTCGGCCGTCGCGATCGGGGCGCTGCTGTGAACCGGGCGGCGGCGATCGTGATCCTCCTGCTGCTGGCCGGTGCCACGACGAGAACGCTGGTGACGGGTCAGTACGTCAGCTACGTCAAGGCCGGTCTGTGGCCGTTGCTGGTCATCTCAGTCGTGCTCCTCGCGCTGTTCTCGACCGCGAAAGGGCACCAGCCCAAGGTCGCGTGGCTGCTCGTCCTCCCGGTGCTGGCACTGCTCGTCGTCGCACCGAAGTCGCTCGGTAGCCACGCGGCGGTCAACGCGGGCACCGTGCTCACGGAGTCCGACGAGTACCCGCCGCTGCCGGAGGGCGATCCGGTGGAGGTCAAGATCTTCGACTACGCGAGCCGTGCGGTGTTCGACGAGGGCCGCACGCTGCGGGACCGCCGGGTCACACTGGTCGGCTTCACCTCGACCGGTCCGAACGGCGAACACCTGCTGGTGCGGATGATCCTGACCTGCTGTGCCGCGGACGGCAGGCCGGTGAAGATCGGGATGAGGAACGTGGAACCGCTGCCGGACGACACCTGGATCGAGGTCGTGGGCTCCTATGTGGACGAAACAGCCGAGGACGGCGTGAACGGCGGGAGGATCCCGTTCATCGACGTGGAGGACGCGATCCGGGTCGCGCAGCCGGAACGGCCCTACGAGTAGGTCCACTGGATGCCGTACTGGCCGGGCATCGGGTCCAGGGTGATGAACTGGTACGTCGTCGTCTCCTCGTCGAACGTGACAGGCGGCTGGTGCTCGCGGGGCACCCCACTGCGCGGCTGGAAGTACCCGGAGCAGCTGGTGGGCAGCATCGCCGGGTCGAACGCGATGTGCAGCACCATCTCCCTGCCCGGCCGGTAGATCGCGATCTGCGTGTGCCGCGACGTCTGCCCCGGCGGGAACCGCAGCGCGAACTCGACGGCGGCGAGCTCTCCCGCCTGCAACGGCCGGTCCAGCAGGAACTCGAACACGCACGTCGAGCTCGGCACGTCCGCACGGAACCGGGCGACGCGGCAGCCCTCGGTGAACGTGACCACCGGCGGCTGTGGCAGCGCGCCGCACCGCGCGACGAACAGGAACCGGGTGGTGTCGTCGTGGTCGGCCCGGACGACGCGGCGCACCCGCATGGAGTCCTCGAAGCCCTGCGCGTTGATGCGGTAGGAGATGAACTGCGACAGCCGGTGCGGCGTGTCCAGGTCGTCCGGTGTCGCGCCGACCTTCGCCAGCGCCTTCGCCACGTTGTCCGGCCGCCGCCAGATCTGGTCGTACGGGAGCGCGAGGCCGGGCCGGTTGGTCCACCGGCCGCGGGGCCGGCGCGGGCCGAGCAACGCCGTCAGTGTCGACGGGGCCTGGCCGAGAATGGTCTCCAGTACCGCCACGGCCGCCAGCGAACTCGCCCGCTCCGGCCGGTTCTCGCCGTTCTGCCAGTAGCTGAGCGCGCTCACGCTCACCGGGGTGGCCTGTTCACGCAGCCGCTGGCTGATCTCGCTGAGGCTGAGACCGCTGCGCTCGATCGCGCAGCGCAGCGCGGCACCGAACTCGGCCCCCGCGCGAATGGTCACGTCGGCGGTCACAGGCGACTCCCTTCTCGGGCGGCTCGCCGGATGGTACGCGCGGAAAATACCGCCGTGATCGCGTCCAGAGTATTTCCAGAGTGCCCGGCCTGGTTTCTTGACCTCTCAACCTGGCGTTTCGGAGTCGAACATGATCGGTCCGAATAGGTGTCCAGAGTTATCCAGCAAGGGGAAAGCCGGTTCGTTGACGGACGTTGACCGCTCGTTATGGTCAGCTCGAACCGGTTCTCGTTCCTGAATTCTCTTCCCTGCCGAAGGAACACAACCATGAAATCTCCCCTGCGCAGGCGATGGCGCACAACGACGATTTACGCGGCGGCGGCCATGGTCGCGGGTGCGGTGGCCGTGGCGGTCATGCCGTCCGGCGGTGACATCAAACCCGTCGCCACCGCGGTGCCCGACGTGCCGCAGGTGCCCCAGGTCGCGGAGCCCGGCACCCAGTCCGCCGGGGTGGCGTTCGCGAACTCGGCCGACGGCGGCCAGGTCTGTCAGGACGGCGCGCAGTGGCTGCGGTTGCGCTTCACCGATCTGACCCTGCGCGGCAACGACTCCGTGACGGTCAGTGGGGCAAAGTCGGGCTCCTACACGTTCACCGCCCAGCATTGGCCGGGAAAAGCTTTCCACACCAAGGCTTTCGAGGGTGACTGCGTGCGCGTGACGCCCAGCTTCGCCGACAGCGGCAGCCGGTACGCGGTGGACGCCTACCAGTTCGGCACGCAGGCGCTCGCCGCGGCGACGGCGACCGGGGCGGCGGTCGGCGACGTCTGCGGCTCGTCCTGCAACCAGACCGCGCCGGTGGTCGGGAACATGAACCCGCAGGCGCTGATCCTGACCGGTGACAACGCCTACAACTCCGGCACCCTGACGGAGTACCGCAACAACTACGACCCGCACTACGGCCAGTTCAAGTCGATCACGTACCCGACGCCGGGCAACCACGAGTACGGCACGTCCGGCGCCCAGGGCTACTTCGACTACTTCGGGGCGCGGGCCGGCGAGCGGGGCAAGGGTTACTACAGCTTCGACGTCGGCGACTGGCACTTCGTCGCGCTGAACTCCAACATCTCCCGCGACGCGAGCTCAGCGCAGGTGACGTGGCTGAAGAACGACCTGGCGGCGAACACCAAGCCGTGCACCGCGGCGTTCTTCCACCACCCGCGGTTCAGCAAGAGCAACCACGGCGACAACTCGACGATCACGGCGTTCTGGGACGCGCTGTACAACGCCAAGGCGGACCTCGTCGTCGCCGGGCACGACCACAACTACCAGCGGTACGCGCTCGCGAGGTCCAACGGCACGCCCGACCCGAACGGCGTGCGGCAGCTGCTGATCGGCACCGGCGGTCGCGGGTTCTACCGGTTCGGCAGCAGCACCGCGGGACCGGTGGAGGCCGGCAACGACAACACCTTCGGCGTCGGCAAGCTCACGCTCACCGCGACCGGGTACCGCAGCGACTTCGTGCCCGTGGCCGGGCGCGACTACACCGACACGGTGTCCGGTGACTGTCACAAGGCCGCGAGCTCGCCGAGCTTCTCCGTCGCCACCACTCCGTCGTCGGTCTCCCTGCCCGCGGGCGGGTCCACGACCACGACCGTGGACGTCGGCGCCGCCGGCGGGTTCACCGGCAGCGTCGCGCTCGCGGTGTCCGGCCTGCCCTCCGGCGTGACCGGCTCGTTCTCGCCGTCCACGGTGAGCGCGCCCGGCCGTTCGACGCTGACGCTCACGGCGTCGTCGAGCGCGTCCGGTTCAGCGACCGCGACGATCACCGGCACGTCGGGAGGGATCACGAAGACGGCCCAGCTCAGCGTGACGGCCGGCACCACACCGGCCGGTTTCAGCGACGACTTCGAGTCCGGCAAAGGCTGGGTCGTCAACGCCTCCGGCTCCGACAGCGCGACCACCGGCAGGTGGGAACGCGGTGACCCGGAGGAGACCAGGGAGTCCGACGGGGTCAAGCAGCTCGGCACCACCACGAGCGGCACGAACTGCCTGGTGACGGGACGACTCGCCGGCGCCAGTGTCGGCGTCCACGACGTGGACGGAGGGCTGACGTCGATGACCTCGCCGCAGATCCCCGTGCCGTCCGGCGGCAAGCTCACGTTCTCCTACACCTTCGCGCACGGTGACAACTCGTCCACATCGGACTTCCTGCGGGTCCATGTGCTGGACGGGACGAACAAGGTGAAGGTGTTCGAGAAGCTCGGCACCTCGAGCACCAGGGTCGTGGGCGGATGGCAGAGCGCCACCGTCGACCTCGCGCAGTTCGGCGGGCGCACCGTGAAGCTCGTCGTCGAGGCCGCGGACGCGAGTACGGCCTCCCTCTGGGAGTCCGCAGTGGACGACGTCCGCGTCACTGGCTGAGGTAGGACGCGCGCACGGTCTCGGAGACCGTGCGCGCGTCCTTCACCGGAAGGGCTTCCTGATGTACGTCTCCTCTGTCCGGGCCGGCCTGCCCGCTGAACCGGGCCGGTCGCACCACAAAATCTCCGCGACGGTCATCGGCCTCGGCGTGGTGAGCCTGATCACCGACCTGTCGGCCGAGATGGTCACCGCCGTGCTGCCGCTTTACCTCGTCTACGGTCTCGGCGTCGGCTACCTGCAACTCGGCGCGATCGACGGCCTCTACACCGGTGCCACGGCGGTGCTGCGGCTCGCCGGCGGGCACCTCGCCGACCGCTGGCAGCGCCCGAAAGCCGTGGCACTGTTCGGTTATGGCCTCTCCGCGGTGACCAGACTCGGCTTTCCACTGGTCGGCTCGTCGGTCGCCGGTCTGGGGCTGCTGATCGGCGTCGACCGCGCGGGCAAGGGGATTCGCACCGGGCCGCGCGACGCGATGATCACGCTGGCCACGCCGCCGGACGGGCTGGGCCGGGCGTTCGGCGTGCATCGCGCGTTGGACACGGCGGGTGCGCTGCTCGGGCCGCTGGTGGCGTTCGGGCTGCTGAGCCTGCTGTTCATGGACTACACGTCCGTGTTCGCGGTGAGCTTCTGCTTCGCCGTGGTCGCGGTGGTGGTGCTGGCCGTGTTCGTGCGGCAGCCGGCCGGGGTCGCGGCCCGGCGGCCCGGACTGTCGTGGCACGTGCTGAAGGACCGCCAGGTCCGGCGGGTCGTGCTGATCACCGCGCTGCTCGGCGTGTGCACGGTCGGCGACATGTTCCTGTTCGTCGGTGTGCAGAAGTCGGTGGGTCTGCCGGTCGCGGTGCTTCCGTTGCTGCCGTTGGTGACCGCGCTGACGTTCATGGTGGCGGCGGCACCGGTCGGGAAGCTCGCTGACCGGGTCGGGCGGTGGAAGGTGTTCCTCGCCGGGCACGTCGTGCTGTTGCTCGCTTACGCGCTGGTCGCCGTGTCCTGGGGAGGCTGGCTCGCGGCGGCTCTGGTGTTGCCGGCGCACGGCGTCTTCTACGCCTGCACGGACGGGGTGCTGATGGCGTACGCCGGTCCCCTGGTGCCGGAACCGGTGCGGGCCACCGGACTGGCGTTCGTCCAAACAGGACAGGCGCTGGGCCGCGCGGCCGGCGCGGTGTTGTTCGGGGTGGCGGCGACCGGGTTGTCGCCGGCACCCGCGTTCGGGTTGTTCGCCGCGGTCCTCGCGGTCGCGGTCGTGGTGGGAGCGCGCTGGTGAAGCGAACTGTGCTGGGTGTGGTGCTGGTGGCGGCCGTGCTGGCGGCGGGTGGGTTGTTCGTCGGCCTGCGGGCGACGGGCGCGCGGCCCGCGGAGGAGACGCTGGACCTGCGCGGCGGCGAGTTGCTGTACGTCGATCCGGCGGGCCGGGTGCGTCAGGGAGGTCGTACCGGACCCGCGTGCCAGCGGGTCGACGTCGCGGCGGGCACCCTGATCTGCCTGCGCGCCACGGCAGTGCCCGCGCAGTCCGAGATCGTGGTGTACGACGCGGCCGGCGAACGGTTGCGGCTGCCCGAGTGGGGCGGCCCGAGCCGGGCGCGGGTGTCGCCGTCGGGCAACGTCGTGATGTGGACGGTCTTCCGCGCCGGCGACTCGTACCTCGGTGGCGTGGGCACGTTCTCGACGACCGCCGGGCTGTATGACCTGAAGAGCGGCGAGCACCACGGCTCGTTGGAGGACTTCACGCTGATGGTGGACGGCGTCGAGAACACCGCCGACGATGTGAACTACTGGGGAATCACATTCACGCGCGACGACCGCACGTTCTACGCCACCGCCACTTCCGGCGGGAAGACGTGGCTGGTGCGGGGCTCGCTCGACACGGTGGTGCTGACCTCCGTGCGGGAGAACGTGGAGTGCCCGTCGCTGTCCCCGGACGGCAGCCGCATCGCCTACAAGTTCCGCACCGGCGACCAGTGGCGGCTGCACGTACTGGACCTGGCCTCCGGTAAGGACACCCCGCTGGCGGAGACGCGGCACGTGGACGACCAGCCACAGTGGCTGGACGACTCGTACATCGCGTACGGGCGGGACAAGGGCATCTGGAAGGTCCCCGCGTCCGGTGGCGGCAGCCCCGAGCTCGTCCAGCCGGACGCGGCTTCTCCGGCGGTGGCCCGGTGATCCACCGGGTCGCCCTGGTCGTCGCCGCCCTGGCAGCGGCCGTGCTGGTCGTGGCGCCGGGACCGGTCCGCGCACCCGGTCCGACCGTGCCCGCGCCGGTCGTCACCGACGCCTGGCCGGGTGCGCGGATCGTCACCGCTCCGGGAAACCTGCCCGACGGCGCCGTGTTCGCACCGCTGTCACCGGACCTGCGCGCCGGAGAGTCCGGTGGGCGGCTGGTGGTCGACGGTTCGGTCATCCGGACCGGCGCCTCGCGGTACGTGCTGGACGACGCCATGCTGGTGTGGCTCGAGCCCGGCACCGGCCTGTTCGCGCTGGCGGACTCGGTCGCGGAGCTGGTCACCACGGACATCGGCAACGTCGTCGTGCTCGACTCGCAGTACGACCTGGCCGTGCACGACGGCCTGGTCAGCTGGGCCGCGACCGGGCCGGAGGGCACCACCGAGATCCGCACGGTCCCGTTGGCCGGCGGAGCGGTGGAGAAGGTCGTCCTGCCGGGAAGGCTCGCGCTCACCGAGTGGCCGTTCGCGACCAGCTCCGAGGTCGAGCAGGGCGGTCCGTCCGTTCTGGTGGACGTGCGCACCTCGGCGCGCACGGTGGTGAACGGGCAGAGCTACGAGCTGATCGACTGCACGCCTTCGTGGTGCCGGACCGAGGTTCTGCGGCAGGGCGGCAGCGCGCGGCTGGACCTGATGCGGCCGGACGGCACCGAGCGCCGCCGGATCGGCGGTTCCGGCCTGCGACCCGCGGTGCCGGACGTCCTGCTGCTGGACCGGTTCGCCGTGCTGGTGGACGACTCCCGCGGCGTTCTCTGCCTGTACGACGTCGATCGCGGCCAGCTCGCGGACCTCGCGTCGTCGTTCGGCACGGTCGTCGCGCGTGGCAACGCCGTGTGGTGGTCGACCGGTGACAACACCGCGCTGACCTGGAACAGCATCGACCTCGGGGAGCTGTGACCGCGACGGTCGCCGGCGGATCCTCAGGCGGTGGTGTCGATGTCGGTGACACCGAGACCGAGGTGCTCGATGTGATAGACGGCCTCGTCGAGCAGCATCGCCACATGGTTGTCGTACAGGCTGTAAACGACGCTGCGTCCCTGCCGCGTACCGGTCACCAGCCCCAGCGCCCGCAACAGCCGAAGCTGGTGTGAGACCGCGGACTGCTCCATCTCCACGGCCTCCGCGAGTTCGTTGACCGGGCAGGCGCCGTGGCGAAGCCGGGTCAGAATCCGCAGGCGGCTCGGTGTCGCGAGCGCCTGGAGGGTGGCCGCCACCGTCGCCGCCGACTCGGCGTCCAGCTGCGCCGGCGGTGTGGTCCTGCCCTCGACTCCATGACCCATGTCAGCATCTTACTCAGTGAACACATGAAGAGGTCTTCAGATGATCCTGTATGGTGCCTGGCGTGACTTCGACGCTCCTCATCGACAGCCCGCACCGGACACCAGCTCCCAAGCGCTCGCCGTTCGCGATCACCGAAGTGCGCTGGGCGATCGCGGCCACCGCCCTGTTCCTGCTCGGCGCCGGCGCGAAGCTCGCGGACTCGGCGCCGTGGACGTGGTGGGCGCTGCTGCTCGCCTGCTACGCCGCGGGAGGCTGGGAACCCGCCCTCGCCGGGCTCAAGGCGCTGCGCGAACGCACGCTCGACGTCGACCTGCTGATGATCGTCGCGGCGATCGGCGCCGCCTCCATCGGACAGGTCGTCGACGGCGGCCTGCTGATCGTCATCTTCGCGACGTCCGGCGCACTTGAAGCCGTGCTCACCCAGCGGACCGCGGATTCGGTGCGCGGTCTGCTCGATCTCGCACCACAGCGGGCGTGCCTGCTCCTGCCGGACAGCCGGGAGCGGGAGGTGGACGCGGAGACGCTGCGGATCGGCGACGAGATCCTCGTACGGCCCGGCGAGCGGATCGGCGCGGACGGTGAAGTGGTCGACGGGAGCAGCGAGGTCGACGAGGCCTCCATCACCGGTGAACCGCTGCCGGTCCCGAAGCAACGCGGGCAGGAGGTCTTCGCGGGCTCGCTCAACGGCACCGGCGTCCTGCGTGTGCGGGCCACTCGCGAGCCGAAGGACTCCGTGATCGCCCGAATCGTCGCGATGGTCGAGCAGGCCTCGGCCACGAAGGCGAAGACGCAGCTGTTCATCGAGAAGGTGGAGCAGCGCTACTCGGTCGGCCTGGTGGTCGCGACGCTGGCGTTGTTCACGGTGCCGCTGCTGTTCGGCGCCGCGCTCGAACCCACGCTGCTGCGAGCGATGACGTTCATGATCGTGGCCTCGCCGTGCGCGCTGGTGCTGGCGACCATGCCTCCGTTGCTGGCGGCGATCGCGAACGCGGGCAAGCGCGGTGTGCTGGTGAAGTCCGCCGTGGCGATGGAGCAGCTCGGCACGGTCAGCGTGGTGGCGTTCGACAAGACCGGCACGCTCACCGAGGGCACGCCACAGGTCGTCGGCGTCGTCACCGAGCAGGACGAGGACGAGGTGCTCGCGCTGGCCGCGGCAGCCGAGCAGTTCAGCGAGCACCCGATCGGCCGGGCCATCGTGTCCGAGGCTCGGCGGCGGGAACTTCGGCTTCCCGCGGCCGACGACTTCCAGTCGGCACCGGGCGTGGGTGTGACCGCGCGGGTGTCTGGACAGTCGGTTGTCGTGCGGCGGCACGATTCTCAGTACAACACCGCGGTCGAGGTCGTTGTGGACGGTCGCCATGTCGCCGTCATCGACCTCGCGGACCAGGTCCGGCCGTCGAGCCACGCCGCGGTGCGCGAGCTCACCGCCCTCACCGGACAGAGCCCTGCCCTGCTGACGGGTGACAACCGTGCTGCAGCACAACGGGTTGCGACCGCCGTGGGCATCCGCGAGGTACACGCAGGTTTGTTGCCGCAGGACAAGGTCCGGGCGGTGCGAGAGATGACCGGCAACGTGCTGTTCGTCGGCGACGGCGTGAACGACGCCCCTGCGCTCGCGACCGCGCACGCCGGAGTCGCGTTGGGACGCAAGGGTTCCGCACTGACCGTGGACACCGCCGACGCCGTGGTGGTCGGCGACGACCTCACAGTGATTCCGGAGGTGGTGGCGTTGGCCCGTCGCGCACGGCGAATTGTGATCGCCAACCTCACGATCGCAGGGACGTTCATCGTGGTGCTGTCGGCGTGGGATTTGTTCGGCACTCTGCCGCTCCCCCTTGGCGTCGCGGGTCACGAAGGATCCACGGTCCTCGTAGCACTCAACGGAATGCGGCTGCTGGCTTCCAGCCGAGGTCAGACCGGCTGTCTGCGCTGAGAACGAAACACGACCGTCCAGGAGGCCAGAGCGGACAACGACATCGCGAGGACGGCGACCAGCAGCAGCATCACCGCAGGGCTCAGCGCCGCCAAGGGTGCCCGTTCGATGTAGGGCAACGACTCCGCGAGCATCAGGCCCCACTCCGGGGCAGGCGGCTGGGCTCCGAGGCCGAGGAAACCCAGTGAGGCCAAGGCCAGTGCGATGCCGGGCAGCCGCAGGACGGCATTGCGGGCGACGGGACCGGCGACGGCAGGAAGCACGTGGCGGAGCTCGATCCGGGACGGTGACGCGCCGAGCGCGCGATGGGCGTTCACGTAGGTGGCCGCGCGCGTTTGTTCCACCAGTGCGGCGGCGTGTGCGGCGAGGGCGGGCCACGAGACCAGCGCGACGGCCAGCGAGGCGCCGAACGTGCCGGGGCCCAGCACCGCGGCGACGAGGATGCCGGCGATCACGGGCGGCACCGCGTTCGCCGCCTCCGCCATGCCGCGGGCGATGTCCGGCAGGAAGCCGATGGCCAGGGCGACCAGGTACGAACTTGCGCAGACCGCGGCGGCCACGCCGATCGTCGCCGGTGCGCCGTGTGCGACCCGCGCCAGGACGTCACGGCCGAGTCCGTCCGTGCCCAGCGGATGTGCCCAGGTCGGTGACGCCAGCCTGGCCGCGGCATCGATCCGCAGAGGATCCCGCAGCAGGCCCCAGCCGATCACCACCGCCATCAGCGCGGCGGCCCCCAGGGGAATGGCGGCGTGCAGCCTGTTCGGCACCCGCCGCGAATGCGGGGGCAGCGACAGCGCGGCATCCCGCAGCGCGGGACCCAGCATGCGCCGGCGGATCACACCGACGACCGCGCCGGCCAGCAGGCCCAGCAGAAGCAGTGCGAGCACGCATCCCTGCAGCATCGGCACGTCCTGGGCGCGGGCCGCCCCCAACGCCGCGCGCCCGATGCCGGGCACCGCGAAGACCGCTTCCACCGCAACGGCACCGCCGGTCAGACCGACCACCGCCAGGCCTGCCTGAGGCAGCAACGGCGGCAGAGCACGCCGAAGAACTCCTCGGACGAGAACCGAGCGGTTGCATCCCCACGACCGCCACACCGCCACCCACGGTTCCCGGAAGACCGCCGGCAGCGCGTCGTTGAGCAGCGTGCCCAGCACGGCGCCCCCAGGAATGCCGAGGGCGAGCGCGGGCAGCACGAGGTGGAGTGGACCGTCCCAGCCGTACGGCGGAAACCAGCCCAGCCACACCGACAGAGACACCAGCAGCACCGCGGCCAGCAGGAACTCGGGCAGCGCGGCCAGTGCCGCGCCCGCACCTCCGGTCGTCGCGCCCGCATCGCCACGGGCGCCTCGCAGCAGGGTCGGCAGGCACAGGGCCGACGACACCACGAGGACGACGACCAGTGCCGCACTCATCAGCGTCAGGGAGACTCCGAGACCGGACAGGACGCTCGGCAGCACCTCGGCGCCGTTGATCCACGAACGGCCGAGGTCGCCTCGCAGCAGCCCGAGCACCCAGCGCGTGAGCATGGCGACAGGACCGGCGTCGAGACCGAGCTGCCCGCGGACCGCGTCCAGGGCCTCCCGCGTCGGCTCCTGTTCGGCCGACAGCGCCCGCAGGACCGACAACGCCGGGTCACGCCCGGACAGCCACGGCAAAAGCCCCACCACGGCGGTGATCAGCGCGAGCGCACCGCATCGGGAAGCCAGGACTCGCAACGACTCCGACATCACTTCAGGTGCGTGGCGGAGGTGATGAGCGCGCGTTCGCGCGGGTCCTTCACCGAGTCGGCGACCGACGTGGCGTCGCCCTGGATCACCCGCTCGTGCAGCATCGGGATGGCGGCGTCGGTCCGCAGCACGGCCGCCTCGGCCTCGAGGATCGCCGCACGACGCTGGTCGCCGGCTTCGGCGCCCTCGGCCTTGCGCACGGCCTGTTCGACGTTCTCGTCGCACAGCCGCGCGATGTTGAACGAACCGCCGCAGGTGAAGTCCGACTTCAGGTAGGCGACGGGGTCACCGGAGTCGAGCACGGTCGCCCTGGAGAGGATGAACGCGTCGAACTTGCCGGCCAGCATGTCCTGCTCGATGTGGGCATACTCGCGCACGACCTGGTTCACCTTGAACCCGGCGTCCTGGAGTTGTTGCTGCACAAGAGAAGCGACCTCGGGCAGTTCGGCGCGGTCGGTGAAGGTCGCCAACGTGATCGTGGCGCCGTTCGCCCGGCCGGCGGCGATGCGGCCGGTGACCTCTTTCCTGGCCTGGACGGTCCACGGCAGTGCCGGTCCGAGCAGTCCCTTGGCGATGTCGGCGCGGTTTTCGTAGACGGTGCTGACGATCTGGCCACGGTTGATCGTCTCCCGGACCGCGGCACGCAGCGCGGGATCCGCGAACGGCCCGGACTTCGTGTTGAGGTACAGCGTGTTGGTGCGCGGCATCGGCACCTCGCTGATGGTCTGCGCGTCGAGCAGCGCGGCCTGCGACACCGGGACCGCTTCGGCGATGTGCGCCTCACCGCTGCGGATCGCCGCCGCGCGCGCAGTGCCGTCCGGCACGAACGACACGTCGATGCCCGCGGCCTTCGCCTTGTCACCCCAGTAGCCGTCGTAACGGTCGAGGGTGGCGCTGGTGGTGCCGTTGACCTGCACAAGCCGGAACGGCCCGCTGCCGGTGCCCACCGGAGTGACCTTGCCGTCCGCCGCGTACGCGCTCTCAGCCAGAATGGACAGTTGAGGTGACGACAAACGCTGCGGCAGCAAGGGATCCGGCGTGCCCGTCGTGACGACCAGCTTGTCACCCTGCGCGGCCGCGGTCAGCGCGACGCCGTCGAGGATGCGCGGCTTCGGCACCGCCTTCGCCGACCTGGTGAGGGTGTTCACGGCGACCGCGGCCGTCAGGACGCTGCCGTCGTGAAAGCTCACCCCTGGCCGGACGGTGAACTCCCAGGCGGTGTCCGAGGTGCGCCGCCACTCGGTGGCGAGCCCTGGGCGGGCGTCCCCGTTGCCGTCCAGCGTCACCAACGTCTCCGCGGTGGACCAGCGCGACAGCTTGAACGCGTCGTCGCTGAACGGCGTCAGGCCGGAACGCGGCGGTTGCATCATGGCCAGCTTGATCCGGTCTCCTCCGGACGAACCAGTCGTCTGCCCGGCCCCGGCGGCGAAGCACCCGGCCAGGAGGACCGAGACGGCGGACAGTCCGACGGCGGCCAGCGGCGCGCGGAGGTGCATGTGAGCTTCCTGTCGTCATGAGAGCGTTAACACGCCGACGCTAGCTCATGACAATCATTTGCATCTAGCTCACGAGTTGCACGTCACGTGGCGCGGCGCCCACTGCCGATCAGGGTGGTGGCGTCGAGCTCGGTCACGCCGTCGTCCCGCAGCGACGCCAGATAGAGCTCACGCACGGTGTCCCACTTGTCGGCGGGCACCTTCTCCAGCGCACCGCGGAACCCGGACCCGGTGATCACCAGCCAGGCCACCTCGGGAGTCATCGTCAACGCCATCTCGCTGACGATCACGTCGACGTCGGCGAGGCCGCGCTCAGCGAGCCAGGCCGCGTAGCTGCCGGCCTGGCTGACCTGGTCGAGGAGATGCGGCGGACGTGGCGCGGGAGGTGGCGTGTTCGTGATCTCGGCGATGGCGCGGCCGAGATGCCTGCCGGCCGCCGCCATCGACTCACCGCGCCAGATGGTGAACACCGCCCGGCCACCGGGCCGCGCCCGGCTGATCAGGTGGTCGGTTCCGGCCGTCATGTCCGGGAAGAAGAAGATGCCCAGGGCCGACTGCACCACGTCGTAGCTCTCCGCGGCCCAAGCGGTGACGTCCGCCTGGTGTGCGCGCAGTTGTGGCAGATCGGCCGACAGCCGCCGCAGCTGGTCGATCATGGGACCGGACATGTCGACGGCGTCGACGAGACCGTCGTGGCCGACGAGCCTGGCGGACGGTATCGCCGAGGCACCGGTGCCGCAGCAGGCGTCGAGAACGCGCTCACCCGGCCTCGGATCGGCTGTCGCGACCGCCGCCGCGCCGATCGGCTCCCACAGATACCGCCCCAGTGCGGCGAAATCGGCCGCCGCGGCGTCGAACGCGCCGCGGATCTCGGTCTGCCGGTCCTCAGCCATGAGCTCCTCGCTTCGATCCTGTGTGGACGTTAGCCCAACCGGCCGCACCACCCGGCTCAGGCACACCGCCGTGCGACCCGGTCCCACCTTCCCCGGGAGGGCGGTATCGACTCGACATCGATAATGATTACCATGTTCTTTGGTTCCGCCGCGCGGCTCGCGGCTGATGAGGAGGACTTGTGGGTCACCTGTTGATGATCGAGAGCTGGGTCGGTGCCATGAGCTCGTTGCTGCCCAGGGCGGTCAACGAGTCAGGGCATCGCTTCACCTTCCTGACCCGCGATCTGCACCACTACCTACGCGCCGCCCCCTCGCACCCGCACCCGCTGCTGGCCGCGGACAACGTGCTGACGGCGGAGACCAACGACGTGCCCGCCCTGCTCGACCACGTCGAACGGCTGCACGCGGTGCTGCGCTTCGACGGCGTGATCTCGTCCTGCGACTACTACCTCCCGACCGTCGCACGGGTCGCCGCGCACCTGGGCCTGCCCGGCCCCGATCCACTCGCCGTGGAACGCGCCTGTCGCAAGGACCTCACCCGCACCGCCCTGCGCGACGCGGGTGTGCCCGGCCCGCGCTTCGCTCTCGCCGACGACTGGCCCGCGCTCGCCAAGGCCGCCGCGGAACTGGGTTATCCGCTGGTGGTCAAGCCGGTCGACCTCTGCGCCGGGATGCACGTGCGCAAGGTGGCCGACGAGTCGGAGCTGCGCGAGGCGTTCGCCGCGATGGAGGCGTTCCCGGTCAACGCCCGCAACCAGCCCAGGGTCCGGACCGTGCTGGTGGAGGAGCTCCTGACCGGGCCGGAGGTGAGCGTGGAGACCGTCACGGTGGGCGGTGCGACGCACGTCGTCGGCGTCACCGACAAGAGCGTCGCTGGCGAACCGTGGTTCGTGGAGAGCGGGCACATGTTCCCCGCCGATCTGCCCACCGCCGCGGCCGAGGCCGTCGCCGTCGCCGCGATCGAGGCTCTGGGCCTGGACCTCGGCGTCGCGCACACCGAGGTCAAACTGACCCCCGACGGCCCGAAGCTCGTCGAGGTCAACCCGCGTCCGGCAGGCAACCAGATCACCGAACTGGTCCGTCGCGTCACCGGCATCGACCTGCCCGCCGCGTACGCGCAGCTGGCCGTCGGTGAACGACCGGATCTGAACCCGGCCGACACCGGTGTGCACAGCGCCGCGATCTCCTTCGTCCTGCCTCCGCGTTCCGGGCTGGTCGCCGCTGTCCGCGGCGCCGAGGCGCTCGGCACCGCACCGGGCGTCGTGGACTGGTCGATCAAGCAGCCCGGCCACCGGGCGGGTGATCCGACCAGCAACAACAGCTACCTCGGCCACGTCGTCGTGACCGATCCGGCCGGCCTCGGCGCACGTGCGCGGGCCGAGCAGCTCGTGGGCGGTCTGTCCGTCGACTACGCCGAGGTGCCCGCGTGACGCTCACCGACCTCGTCGAGCTCGTCCGGAACGGCGGGCTGGGTTCCGACCCCGCGACGTGCACCGTGTCCGTCGGGTTCACCACCCGGCAGGGTGCCCGGCACGTCACGCGCGGGCAGTCGTACCGCAACACCGTGGTCAGCCTGCGCGTGGAGGAGGCGATCGGCTCCTGCGCGGTGGAGGACATCGCCGACGACGACGTGCACGCCTGCGTCGGGTCGACGGTCCTCGACCTGCTCGGCCACCCGAACCTCGCCCTCCGCACCGCCGCCCTCGACGCCTATCTGGGGCACGTCCGCCCGCACCACCTGTCCGCCACGAAGTCGCTCACCATCGGTCCCGGCAGTTCACTGGCCAAGTCCATGGCACGGGCGGAGGCCGTCGTGGATCTTCTCGACCCCGCGCCGGGTGATCGGGTGCTGGTGGTCGGGGTGGTCAACTCGCTGCTGCACCACCTGCGGGAGCGAGGCGCGACGTACGTGCCGTGCGATCTCAAGGGCGGCCACACCGAGTGGGACGAGCCGATCGCCACGGACGCGGAGAGCGCGCTCGATGGGTGCGATCTCGTGCTGGCCTCCGGGATGACGGTCGGCAACGGCACGTTCGAACCGCTGCTGCGGCGCGCCGCCGACGCGGGCAAGCCGGTGGTCCTGTTCGCGCAGACGGCCAGCGCGATCCTCCCGTGGTTCATCGGAACCGGAGTGCGCGCCGTGTCAGCCGAGCCGTACCCGTTCTTCTGGCTCGACGGCGGTCCCACCACGATCCACCACTACACGGAGCGCCCGTCGTGACGGTCCAACGCCAGAACCGGCACCTGCTCGGGCTTCTCGGCCAGAGCCCGGTCGCCCGCATCGACGCACCACTGCCGCACCGGCACGGCGGGTTCTGGGCCAAGCTCGAGTGCCTGAGCGCCGGTGGCATGAAAGCGCGCGGGGCCGTGTCGATGCTGCGTGCCGCTCGTGAGCGCGGCGAGCTGCGTCCCGGCGCGGTGGTCGTGGAGTCGACCAGCGGAACGCTGGGTGTCGGCCTCGCGTTCGCCTGTCAGGCGTTCGGCCACCCGGTGGTGCTGGTGGTGGACAGCGAACTGGAGCCGTCGATGCGCGCCCTGTTGCGCGCGCACGGTGCCCGGCTGGAGGTGGTGGATCGGCCTCACCCGGTCGGTGGATGGCAGCAGGCGCGATTGGACCGGCTCCAAGCTGTGCTGCGCGAATACCCCGACGTCTACTGGCCTGATCAGTACAACAACCCGGACAACCCCGGTGGATACGCGGAGCTGGCCAGGGAACTGGTGGAGCAACTGGATCCCGTCGACGTACTGGTGTGCAGCGTGGGCACCGGCGGGCACAGTGCCGGCGTCGTCCGGGAACTGCGCCGGTACTGGCCCGGTGTGCGGCTGATCGGCGTGGACGCCGTCGGCTCCACGATCTTCGGTCAGCCAGCCCGGCCCAGGGTGATGCGTGGGCTGGGCAGCAGCATCCACCCCCGCAACGTCGCCTACGCCGAGTTCGACGAGGTCCACTGGCTGGGCCCGGTCGAGGTGGTGGACGCCTGCCGCAGGCTCGCCAGGGACGCCTTCGTCACCGGCGGGTGGAGCAGCGGCGCCGTCGCGCTGGTCGCGGCCTGGGCGGCCAGGGTCGAGCCCGGCGCGGTGGTGGCGACCGTCTTCCCCGACGGCCCGCACCGCTACCTCGGCACGATCTTCGACGACGACTTCTGCCATGCCCGAGGCCTGCTCGGGCCGGCAGCGGACCGGCCAGTGGAGATCGGCGACCCGCATCGCGTCGAGGCGACGGGCTGGACGCGATCGCGCTCGGTCGTCGCACCACGGGCGGCGGTGCTCGCATGAAGATCGACTGGGAGGTCTACGGCCTCGAACTGGACACGCCGCTGCGCATCTCCAGGTCGGTCATGTCCCGCCGGGACGCCGTGCGGGTCGTCGTGACGCACGACGGTTTACAGGGCCACGGCGAAGTGGTGACCAGCACCTACTACCGCCTCGACGTGGAGGCGATCACGTCGCTGCTGAATCGGCTGCGGCCGGTCCTCGCCGGCGCCGGCTCGCCGGAGACCGCGCTCGACACCCTGCACAGGGACACCACGATCCCGGAAGGCGTGCGGGCGGCGGTCGACGCGGCGTTGCACGACCTGCTCGGCCTGCGCCGTGACGTGCCGGTGCACGCACTCGCCGGCATCGCGGAATGGCGCGACACCCCGACCGCCTACACCATCGGCATCACCACGCCTGAGGACGCCGCGGTCCGGGCCGCCGCGCTGACGGGGCGCGGATTCTCCGTGCTCAAGGTCAAGGCCGGGGCCGATCCGGAACGGGACGTCGCCGCCGTGGCCGCCATCCGCACCGCCGCGCCGGACGCCCGGCTGGTGCTCGACCCCAACGGCGGCTGGAGCCGAGACGAGACGGTTCGTCTCGTGGAGCGGATCGCCGCCACCGGGGTCGCGCTCGCCGCGGTGGAGCAGCCGATCCCGCCCGGCGACCCGGACGCGCTGGCGTGGATCCGCGAGCGGTGCCCGGCGCCGCTGGTCGCCGACGAGGACGCCGCCACGGTCGCCGACGTGCGCAAGCTCGCCGGCGCGGTGGACGGCGTCAACATCAAGCTCGCCAAGTGCGGCGGCCTGCGTCCGGCACTGGAGATCATCGCCGCCGCTCGCGAGGGCGGACTGGACGTGATGCTCGGCTGCCTGGTGGCCAGTTCGCTCGGCATCGCGCCCGCGGTCCACCTCGCCGGGCACGCGCGGTGGGTAGACCTGGACGGGCACCTCCTGCTGGCCCACGACCCGTGGTTGGGCATCGGCGGTGAGGACGGCACCCTGCGGCTGTCCGGGATGCCTGGTCTGGGTGTGGTGCCGCGATGAGCCGGTTCGCGCTGCCGGTGCGGCTGCTGCTGGTCAACCAGTTCGCCGTGAACACCGGCTTCTACCTGCTGATCCCCTACCTCGCCGTGCACCTGGGCGGCCTGGGCATGTCCGCCGCGGTGATCGGCGTGGTGCTCGGCGTGCGGACGTTGAGCCAGCAGGGCCTGTTCCTCCTCGGTGGCACCGCGTCGGACCGGCTGGGACCGCGGACCGTCATCCTCGCCGGCTGCGCACTGCGCGCGGTGGGGTTCGGGCTGTTCGCGATCGGCGACTCCCTCGCGGTGGTGCTGGCCGCGTCGGTGCTCAGCGGGCTCGCGGGTGCCCTGTTCAACCCGGCGGTGCGGGCCTACGTCGCGTTGGAGGCGGGCGAGGCACGGACGGAGGCCTTCGCCCGGTTCAACGTCTACGCCCAGGCGGGCGCGTTGTTCGGGCCGGTGCTCGGCAGTGTGCTGCTGCTGTGGGACTTCCGGATCGCCGCGATCGTGGCGGCCGGGATCTTCGCGGTGCTGACCGTCGCCCAGGCCGTCGTGCTGCCCGCCCGGCCGGCCACCCGCCGGGGCGGATCCGTGCTCGGCGACTGGCGCGAGTGCCTGGCGAACCGCCGGTTCGTGGCGTTCACCTGTGCGCTGAGCGGGATGTTCGTCCTGCAGAACCAGCTCTACCTGCTGCTGCCGATCCAGGCGCAGGAGGCCACCGGATCCGCGGGGGTCGTCGCCGCGCTGTTCATCGTGTCCACGGTCGCCACGCTGCTGTTCCAGGTCCGCATCACCCGCCTGCTGTCGGACCGGGCACGAGGGCCGGTGATCGCGGTGGGACTCGCCGTCATGGGCGCCGGCTTCGCCGTTCCCGCGCTGTGGTCCGGGCTCGTACCGGTGCTGGTCGCCACGCTCGCGCTGGCCGTCGGCGTGATGATCGCGAACCCCCTCGTCTACGACCTGATCCCCTCGTTCGGCCCGGACAGCCTGGCGGGCACCCAGTTCGGCGTGTTCTACCTCGGATCCGGGGTGGCCGCCGCGCTGGGCAACACCGCGATCGGCTGGGTCAGCGGATTCGGTGACCGGCTCGCATCCCTGCTGTGCGTGGCGATCGGGCTCATCAGCGCCGCGGGGGTCGCGTGGCTGCACCGCCGCGGCGCACTCACGCCACGACAGCCGGAGGTCGCCCGATGAACCTGCTCACCGACAATCCCGAGCTGTACGAGCACCAGTTCCCCGACCCCGGCCACGTCGCGGCCCGGTTCGTGCACGACGTGGTGACCCGGTTCGGCGGCGGGCGGGACCTGCTCGACATCGGCTGCGGCACCGGCCGTGACGCGGGCTGGTTGTCCCGCAACGGTTACCGCGTCGCCGGAGTGGACAGCTCGGAGAACATGCTCGCGTACGTCCGCGAGCACCACCCGGCGGTCGACGTGGCGCTGGCAGACATGCGCTCCTTCGACCTCGGCCGTCACTTCGACGTCGTGGCCTGTCTGGACAGCGCGATGTTGTACTGCCACACCAACTCCGACCTCGACGCCTTCCTGCGCCGCTGCCGGGCACACCTGTCGCCCGGCGGCCTGTTCGTCGCGGAGATGCGCAACGGCGCGTTCTTCCTCGGCAACACCGAACTCCTCGATGGCGTGCGCACTCGCTCGGTGACATGGCGAGACACCGAGTACACGTCGCACACCGAGCTGTGGATCGACCACGCCGCCCAGTTGCTGCGCCGCCGTCGCTCGTGGGAATGGGCCGGGCGCGCCGAACCGCTCGTGCAGCGGTCGGCCTGGCGACTGCTGTTCCCCCAGGAACTGCGCCATCTGCTCGACCTCGCCGGGTTCGACGTCCTCGCCCTGTTCGACGCGCCCGGCCCCCGCACCGACCAGCCCTGGACCGCCGACGCCCCGCTGAGCGGCGCGCTGTCCGGCGACCGCCTCCACGTCGTGGCCCGCCTCCGCCGAAGCGGGTGCCAGTGAAAGGAACAAGCATGTCCCTGAACCGCCGCGGTTTCCTCGGCCTCACCTCCGGTCTGGCGGTCGTCACCCTCGCGGGGTGCGGCAGCGGTGCGACCTCGGCCTCCTCCACGCCGCGCACCGGTGGCAGGCTCCGCGCCGCGTTCGCCGGTGGTGGTGCCAAGGAAGTGCTCGACCCCCACCTGGCCAACCTGTTCGTCGAGGCCGCGCGGTCGAAGGCGATGTTCGACAAGCTCGCGGACCTCGGCGGGGACGTGTCGCCCCAGCCGCGTCTCGCGGAGAAGTGGGAGCCGAACGCCGACCTGACCCGCTGGCGCATCACCTTGCGCAAAGCGGTGTTCCACGACGGCAGACCAGTGCGAGCCCAGGACGTGCTTGCCAGCTACGCGCGCATCCTCGACCCCAACCGCGCGTTCCGCGCCAAGTCGAGCCTCGCGCTGATCGACCTGCCGAACAGCCGTGTGGTGGACGACCTCACCGTGGAGTTCGCGCTGAAGCGGCCCTTCGGCGAGTTCCCCAACGCTCTTGCGGCATTCGGCGCGTACATCGTTCCCGAGGGAGCCGAGGACTACACCTTGCCGGTCGGGTCCGGGGCGTTCAGCTTCGTGTCGTTCGAGCCGGGCAGGTCCGTGCTGCTCAAGCGCAACCCCGAGTACTGGGAGGGCGCGCCGCTGCTGGACGAGCTGGAGTTCGTGATCGCCAACGAGGAGTCGGCGCGCACCAACGCCCTGCTGGGCGGGCAGGTCGAGTACGCGCACGACCTGACCCCGACCACCGCGCGCAGTCACGCTTCCGGTGACCGGATGACGATCCACCGCTCCCCCAACAGCGCCGTGCAGGCGTTCGCCATGAAGGTGGACCGGCCGCCGTTCGACAACCGCGACCTGCGGGAGGCGTTGTTCCTGCTCGCCGACCGGCCGCAGCTCGTGGAGTCGGTGCTCGCGGGCAGCGGGCAGGTCGGCAACGACCTGTTCGGCAAGGGCTACCAGCACTACGCCGACCTCCCGCAGCGGGAACGCGACCTGGACAAGGCGAAGTTCCTGATCCGCAAGGCCGGCGCCGAGGGCCTGGTGGTCAAGCTCGACACCTCCACGGCCGCGGCCGGCATGGTCGAGGCCGCCACTGTGTTCGCCGACCAGGCCAAGGGATCCGGGCTGACCATCGAGGTCGTGCAGGGCAACAAGGACAGCTACTGGGCGGACACGCTCAAGAACGGCTCGCTGTCGAGCTTCCGCTCCGGTGCCATGCCCATCGAGACCCACGTCGCGCAGCGCCTGCTCAGCGGATCGGGCACCAACGTGACCAAGTGGGCGCGGCCGGAGTTCGACGCGCTGTACGAGAAGGCGGTGTCCACTTCGGACGCATCCGCGCGCACCCAGGCCTACCAGGAGATGCAGCGCGTGCTGCACACCGAGGGCGGCTACCTGATGTGGGGCTTCGCGGACTGGATCGTGGGCGCGAAGCCGAACGTCGGCGGGATCTCCACCGCGCCGGCCAACACGCTCGACTGGGCCCGGTTCGACAAGGTGTGGCTGGGGTGAGTCTCGCGTCCTACGCGGCCCGCCGGGCCGCGCTCGGGCTGATGCAGGTGCTGGCCGTGGTCACCCTCGTGTTCTTCCTGGTCGAGGCTCTGCCGGGAGACGCGGCGGTGGCCCTGGCGGGTGACAACCCCGACCCCGCGCGGATCGCCCAGATCCGCGCGGCCATGGGACTGGACCGGCCCGCGCCCGAGCGGTTCGCCGAGTGGCTGATCGGGTTGCCACAGCTGGACTTCGGCGAGTCCCTGGTGTCGGGACGGCCGGTCGCCCAGTTCCTGTCCGCCGGGATCGGTCCGACCGTCGTGCTCGCGGTGCTGACGCTGGTGCTGCTGTTGCCGATCTCGGTGCTGGTCGGTGTGCTGGCCGCGCTGCGCGAGGGCAGCCTGCTGGACCGGGCGCTGACGTCGGTCAGCGTGGCACTGCACTCGATTCCCGAGTTCGCGCTCGCCGTGGTGCTGATCGCGGTGTTCGGCGTGCAGCTGGGATGGCTGCCGCCGACCGCCGTCGGCGCGGACGTGCTGGCCGAGCCCGCGGTGCTGGTGCTGCCGTTGGTGGTGCTGCTGGCGCGGCCGATCTGTTCGATCAGCCGCCTGGTGCGCGCGGGCATGGTCGACGCGCTGGCGTCGGACTACGTGCGCCACGCCCGCCGCCTGGGGATCGGCGAGACGCGGGTCCGGTTCGGCCACGCCCTGCCGAACGCTCTGTCGCCGGCGGTGCAACAGGTCGCGCGCACCACGGACTGGTTGCTGGGCGGGGTGATCGTCGTCGAAGCGGTGTTCGTGATCCCCGGCCTCGGGACCGTCCTGGTGGACGCCGTGGCCGCGCGGGACCTGCCCGTGGTGCAGGGCCTGGCAGTGGTCTTCGCGGTCACCACGGTGGCCGTCAACCTGGTGGCCGACCTGGTGGGCTTCCGCCTGGCCCCACGCTCCGAGGTGGTCGCGTGAAGCGAGCGGGTATCGGCGGACTGCTGATCGTGGTGCCGCTGGCGCTGGCGCTGCTGGGTCCGCTGTTCGTGCCGGAGCAGACGGCCCGCAGCGCCCCGTTCATGCCGCTGGGTCTGCTGGGCACCGACTTCGTGGGCCGGGACACCTGGCACCAGGTGCTCGCCGGCGGCCAGACGGTCGTGCTGGTGGCGTTGCTCGCCACCGCCTTCTCCTACCTGGTCGGGGTTCCCTACGGCGTGGTCGCGGCCACCGCGCGGCTGCGGCTGGTCGACGAGTTGCTGATGAGGCCGCTCGACGTGCTGCTGGCGGTGCCGTCGTTGCTGGTGCTGATCCTCGTGGCCGCCATCACCGGGCAAGGGCTCGTGGTGCTCATCGGCATCGTCACGCTCGTCAACTTCCCCGACGTCGCCCGCCTTTCCCGCGCGACGGCACTGGAGATCGCCGCACGGCCGGCGTTGGAGGCGATGCGCATGCAGGGCGAGTCGTGGTGGCAGACCTCGATCGTCTACACCGGACGGTCGATGCTGCGCACGCTCGCCGCCGATCTGGGCGTCCGGCTCACCGCCGCGCTGTACCTGGTGGCGTCGGCCAGTTTCCTCGGTGTCGGCGTGCCACCGGACGCGGCGGACTGGGCCGTGATGGTGGACCGCAACCGCGGCGGGTTGTTCCTGCAGCCGTGGGCCGTGGTGGTACCGGCGTTGCTGATCATCTCCCTGTCCATCGGGTTGAACCTGGTGTTCGACCGCGCGTTGCGGAAGGTTCGGACATGACCCCGGTCGTGCACGTGGAAGACCTGCGCGCCGAGGCGGGCGGGCACGTGCTGCTCGACAGCGTCAGCTTCGCCCTGTCCGAGGGCCGGGTCCTGGCCCTGGTCGGCGCCTCGGGCAGCGGCAAGACCACCACCGGTCTCGCCCTGCTCGGCGAACACTCCCCCGGCGTGTCGGTCAGCGGACGGGTCGAGGTGCACGGACGCGTCGGATTCGTGCCCCAACAGCCCGCTTCCGCGCTCAACCCGGTGCGCCGGCTAGGTGCCGTGTTCCGCGAGATAGCCGCATTGCACGACGGTGACCCCGAGGAACTCATCAGCACGGCACTGCGCCGGGCGCGGGTCCCGGCCGACCTGCTGCGCCGCTATCCGCACCAGCTGTCCGGCGGCCAGCAGCAACGGGTCGTGCTCGCCCAGGCGCTGGTCGGCGACCCGGCGGTACTGGTCGCCGACGAGCCCACCACCGGGCAGGACGCCCTGACGCGCGCCGAGGTCGTCGACGAGCTCGCCGCCGTCGTCGCCCAGGGAGTGGCATTGGTGTTGCTTACCCACGACGTGGAGGTGGTGCGGGCACTCGCCGACGAGATCGTGGTGCTGCGCGCGGGTCGCGTGGTCGAAGCCGGACCCGCACACGACCTGCTGACCAATCCACGTGAGGACTACACCCGCGCGCTTCTGGACGCTCTGCCGCCGATCCCCGCCGAGGTCCCCGAACGGGCGCCACGGATGCGGGTTCGCGGCCTGACTGCCCGGTACCGCAACGCCACCGTCCTGCACGACGTGGACCTGGAGGTCGGGGAACGGCTGGCGGTCGTCGGCCGCTCCGGCAGCGGCAAGACCACCCTCGGCCGTTGCCTGGCGGGCCTGCACCAGCAAGTCACCGGCGAGGTGCTGATGCACGACCGGCCACTGGCGCGGTCACTACGCCGACGGCCGCGAGCCGCTCTGGCCGCCGTGCAGTACGTCTTCCAGGACGCGCGGGGGTCGTTCGACGAGCATCGCACGGTGCTGGACCAGGTCGCTCGGACAGCGGTGCGGCTGCGCGGTGTGCGCCCCGGCGAGGCCCGCACGTCGGCGCTCGTCGCCTTGGCGCGCGTCGGCCTCGACTCCGACACGGTGCTGCGGCTGCCGCGCGGCCTGTCCGGCGGCGAACTCCAGCGGGCGGCCCTCGTGCGCGCCCTGCTCGCCGAACCGGAGGTGCTCGTGTGCGACGAGATCACCTCGGGCCTGGACGCGGTGACCCGCGCCGGGCTGCTCGACCTGCTCGCGAGCGTGCCGTGCGCGCTCGTGCTGATCAGCCACGACCTCGACGTCGTGGCCCGGCTGGCCGACCGGGTAGCCGTGCTCCACGAAGGACGCGTCGTCATCCACGGTCCGGTCGCGACCACTTTGGACGGCGCGAAAGAGAGGATGCAGTGAACAAGCACCACCCCTACGAAGTGCGGTTGGCGACTCACGCCGACCTGCCCGGTGCCCGCAGCGTCATGCTGGACACCTTCTACCGCGAGTTCGGTCACGGCTACCGCCCCCAGTGGCACACCGACGTGATCGACCTGGCGGGGGCCTACCTGGACACGCCCAAGCACGCGCTGTTCGTCGCGGTCGACGGCGACGAGGTCGTGGGCACCACCGCCGTGCGGGCACAGGGACCGGCCAGTCCGCCCCACCCGGCGTGGATCGCCGAGCGCTACTCCGGCGACCGGACGGCCCAGCTGTTCCGGGTGTACGTCCGGGCGGAGCACCGGCGCCGCGGCCTCGCGCGGGAACTGGTCGACGCCGCGGTCCGGTTCATCGCCGAGACCCCCGGCTACGAGCAGATCTACCTGCACACCGACACCCGCGTGGCCGGTGCGGAGGCGTTCTGGCGCTCGGTCGCGGTAGAGGTCTGCGACGCCCGCGACGGTGACCCGGACCGCCACCAGACCGTGCACTTCGAGATCCCCGTGCCGGTTCTCGCCGGCGCGGGCGAGGCGAGATGACGTGACGCGGTTACCCGCACCCAGGCCGGCGGGAGAGTAGATCCCGTCGGCCTGGGTGGGGCTGTTCACGGCCGATCCACCTAGGCGCCGTGCCGCGGTTGTGTGGTGCGCAGCCACAGGTCGAGGTTGAGTGCGAAATCGATGCCCGAGCGGGTGGCGTGATCGGAGCCGGGCCGCTCGAGCCGCTCGCGCAGCCGTTCGGGTTCCAGCAGTGTCCACACTGGAGCGGACGGGGTGGCGAGCAGGTCGCGGGCCTGTTCGGTGATCGCGCGGTGGTAGGCCGGGTCGTGGGTGACCGGGTAGGGCGCCTTCGTGCGGCCGATCACGCTGGCGGGCAGCAGTGGCGCCACGGCCGCGCGGAGCAAGGACTTCTCGCGTCCGTCGAAGCTGTGGTGTGCCCACGGGGTGTTGAACGCGTACTCGACGAGCCGGTGGTCGCAGAACGGCACACGCACCTCCAGGCCCACGGCCATGCTGAGCCGGTCCTTGCGGTCGAGCAGGTGCGGGAGCCAGCTGGTGAGGTGCAGGTACATCATTCTTCGCATGCGGTTGTCGGTCTCGCCGGCCAGGCGGGGCACTTCGCCGAGGGTTTGCCGGTAGTGCGCCTCGCGGTGTGCGGCGATGCCGAGGCCGGCGGTGACGTCGTCGCGCAGCAACGCCTGATAGGTGCCGCTGTGGCCGGTGAAGTACCGCCACGGGTGATCGTGGGCGTGGACGCGGTCGGCGTCGTGGAACCACGGGTAGCCGCCGAAGACCTCGTCGGCGCTCTCCCCGGAGAGCACCACGGTGGTGTGCTCGCGGACCGCGCGGAACAACAGGTACAGCGAGGTGTCCATGTCGCCCAGCGCGGGGGCGTCCTTGGCGGTCACCACCGCTCGGCGGTGACGGGGATCGGTGAGCTCGGCGGAATCGAGCACGATGTCGCGGTGGTCGACGCCGCAACGGGTTGCGACGTCGCGCACGAACGGAGCGTCCGGAGTGGACCGCAGCCTGGTGCCGGCGAAGTGGTCCGCGTTGCCGGTGAAGTCGACGGAGAACGTCCGCAGCGGCCTACCGTCGCGGCGCGCGGCACGTTGACCGAGTGCGACCAGGGCGCTGGAGTCCAGGCCGCCGGAGAGCAGGGCGCCGAGCGGGACGTCGGCCTGGACGTGGCGCGTGGTGATGTCCTCCAGGAGATCGCCGACGCGCGCGACAGTGGTGTCGACGTCCTCGTGGTGGGGACGTGCTTCCAGTTGCCAGTAACGCCGTTCGTGCACTCCGCTCGCGTCGAGGATCACGACCGTGCCCGGCCGGACCTCGTTCACGCCTTGGAACAGGCTCTGCCCTGAAGTGTGCACGGACGCGAGGAAGTCACGCAGTCCATCGGTGCTCACGGACGAGCGGACGAGGCCACTGGCGAACAGGCTCTTGGGTTCGGAGGCGAACAGCAGCCCGGCGCCGTGCCGGGTGTAGTGCAGGGGTTTGACGCCGAGCCGGTCGCGGACCAGGACGAGCCGGCCGCGCAGCTGGTCCCAGATCGCGAACGCGTACATGCCGTTGAGGCGGGAGACCGCGTCGACGCCCCACTCGAGGTAGGCGTGCAGCACGACCTCGGTGTCGGTGCCGGTGCGGAACTTGTGACCGCGCCGTTCCAGCTCGTCGCGCAGTTCGCGGTGGTTGTAGACCTCGCCGCTGTAGGTCATCGCGACGACCGGTTCGTCGCTGTCGTCGGTGAAGACGAAAGGTTGCTGACCGTGTGCCGGGTCGAGCACGGCTAAGCGGCGATGGCCGAGCACGGCGTGCTGTCCGCACCAGATGCCGTCCCCGTCAGGTCCACGGGACGCCATGGTGTCGTTCATCCGCTGGACGCGCTCGCGCATCCCGGTGGACGGACGGGCGAGATCCGCCCAGCCTGCAATGCCGCACATCGGCTCACGGTTCTTTCGATCGAATGATCATGAAGTGGGCCAATGAGATCAGAAACGTCACCCAAAGTGCCAATGACTCACTCAAAGTGATGACGATCATGAGGACGCACGCCTGCTGACCGCTACGGTCGTGCCCGGATCCGTCGTCAGAAGAGGTCTCTGTGAACACCTGCGAGCCGATCGCCATCGTCGGCATGGGTTGCCGCTTTCCCGGCGCCACCACTCCCGGACAGCTCTGGGAGCTGATCTGCGGCGAGGTCGACGCGATGAGCGCCACGGCACCCCCGAGCCGGTTCGACGCTCGCGCGCTGCACGACCCGGCACCGCGCCGGCCCGGCCGGGTCGTCAGCCTCGACGGTGGTTTTCTGGACGACACAACGGACTTCGCGCCAGGCGCCTACTTCGTCACCGAACGCGAGAACACCACCCTCGATCCACAGCACCGCGTGCTGCTCACCTGTGCCGGCGACGCCCTCGCGGACGCGGGCCTGCCGCCGGAGGCGATCGCCGGGCGCGACATCGGTGTGTTCATGGGGCAGAGCACCGGAGAACACTGGGATCGCCTGCAGGGCACGACCACCGTCGACATGTACGCCATCGCCACCGCCGCCGCGCGCAGCATGGCGTCCGGACGCATCAGCTACGCCTGGGATCTACGCGGCCCGTGCACCACCGTCGACGCGGCCTGTTCCTCCGGCACGCTGGCCGTCCACCTCGCCTGCCAGAGCCTGCGCACCGGAGAGTGCGACACGGCGCTGGCCGGCGGTGTCAGCCTCGTGCTGGGCACCGACCACACCGTCGGTTACTCCGCCGCCGGAATGCTGTCCCCCACCGGACGCTGCCGCTTCGCGCACGAGAACGCCGACGGCTTCGTGCGCAGCGACGGCGCCGGAGTGCTTGCCCTGAAACGACTTTCGAGCGCACAAGCCGACGGTGACACCATCCACGCGCTCATCCTCGGCAGCGCACAGGCCAGCAAGGGCCGCACCGCCAAGGCGATCATCGCGCCATCGACCGACGGTTACCTGCAGGTGATCACGCGAGCAGCGGCCACCGCGGGCATCACACCGGACGCCATCGGCTACGTCGAGGCCCACGGCAACGCCGCACCGGCCGGCGATCGGCTGGAACTGCAGGCCATCGGAGCCACCATCGGAGCCCATCGCCCCGCGGACAGCCCCTGCCTGGTCGGCTCCGTCAAGACCAACATCGGCCATCCCGAAGCAGCAGGCGGTGTCGCCGGGCTGATCAAAGCAGCGCTCGCGGTACGGAAACGCATCGTTCCCGCCAGTCTGTACAGCGACTACCCCACGTCCCAAGTGGACTGGGCGGGACTCAACATCGCACCTGTGCCACAGGCGACGCCATGGCCGGGCAACGGCCCGGCGATCGCCGGGGTCAGCAGCTACGGCCTGTCCGGCACGTTCGTGCACATCCTCGTCGGCGAACCGCCGAACTGACCGGACGTCACGGAACCGCACGGACCCGGACCTCGTGATCTCCCGCATGCTCGCCGTCGACCGCCTCGTCGAGGAAGCCGCCGGACTGGTGGCGCCACAGCTTCGCGTACGTCCCGTCGACGTCGAGCAGTTGCGCGTGGGTGCCCTGTTCGACGATCCGACCCCGGTCGAGCACGATCAGCCGATCCATCTGCACGACCGTGCTCAGCCGGTGTGCCACGACGATTGCGGTGCGGCCCTCCATGAGCCGCCACAGTGCCTCCTGGACCAGCACCTCGCTCTCCGAGTCCAGCGCGCTGGTCGCCTCGTCCAGCAGCAGGATCGGCGCGTCACGCAGGATGGCGCGGGCCAGCGCGACCCGTTGCCGCTGTCCGCCGGACAGTTTGATACCGCGTTCGCCGACCATCGTGTCGAACCCGTCGGGCAGCGCGTCCGCGAACTCCGTCACGTGCGCGGCATGCGCGGCGCGGTGGATCTCGGCGTCGGTCGCGCCCGGCCGTGCGAACGCGATGTTCTCGCGCAGCGTCCGGTGGAACATGGCCGGGTCCTGGGGCACGTACCCGATCAGGCCGCGCAGGTCGGCCTGACTCAGGCGGGCGATGTCCTGGCCGCCGATGAGGACGCGGCCCCGATCGACGTCCATCAGCCGCAGGAGCAACCGGGTGAGCGTGGTCTTGCCGCCGCCGGAGCGGCCGACGAGCCCGATCCGCGTGCCCGCCGGGATGTCCAGGTCGAGCCCGTCGAACAGCGGCTCGCCGCCGCCGTGCGTGAACACGACGTTCTCGAACTGGACCTGGGAGTCCTTCACGCGCAACGGTTCCGGATGTTTCAGGTCGAGCACGGTCGGCGGGTCGAGCAGCAGTTCGGTGAACTGGGCCGCCTCGGTGAGCGCACTCTCCACCTGCCGGTAGATCTGGTTGAACTCGAACATGATCCGCGTCGCGTTCCCGAAGTAGGCGAACGTCACCACGATCGCCTCCACGCCGAGCCCGTCACTGACCCCGATCGCGACCACGAGGCCGAGCACGTTGGTGAGCACGGACAGCGGCGCGATCACGGTGTCGATGCGCAGGTTGCTGTAGTCCCACGACCGCAGTGCCAGCGTTCGCTGCTTGGCGGCACGGGTCCGGTGCTCCGCGCCCTCACGCCGCTCGGCGGCGAACGCCCGCACCGTGTCCATGTTCATGAGCGTGTCCGAGACGTGGCCGGACACCTGGGCGATGGCGGCCTCACGCTGGACGACCAGCCGCTGGCGGTGGCGGATGAGCGGCGCGACCACACATCCCGTGACCAGGATCAGGCCGACCAGCACCGCGACGAGGATCGGGTCGTAGCTCCACAGCACGACGCAGGCGAAACCCAGCGGGATGAGGTTGGCGAAGACCTTGAACGCCAGCGTGTCCACGAAGTCCTCGAAGCGGAACGCGAAGCTCAGCACCCGTTTGGTGAGCGAGCCGGCGAAGTTGTCGTGGAAGAACGCCGCGTCCTTCGCCAGCAACTCGTCCATCGCGAGGGCGGACAGGTTCTCGATCCCGCGGCCGTCCACGCGGTTGAGGCAGTGCAGGCCGATGCGCCACAACAGTTCCGAGAACAACATGAAACCGCCGAAGGCCAGCACGTACGGCAGGACGGTGCCGAGGCTTGTGCCGCCACCACCCGCAAGCATTCCCACGAGCCCGCCCACCGCCAACGGCGCGAGATAGAGCTGGCACGTGACGCCCAGCGCGGGCAACACGAGCCCACCCACGGAGAGGAATCCGTGGCGCCGCAACTCTTTTCCGTACAGGCGCAGAGCGAGCGGCACCGCGTTCTTACGGACAGGTCTTTCTGATTCTGGCACGACCATCCGACCCCCTTCCCCCGACAACTCAGCGTCCTCATGCTGCCGCAGAGGGCCGGGTGGCAGCGATCGAATATCGCCGCGTGGCGCGGCCGGCGGAGTGCCTGTCTGTGGTGTCACCGTGCACACTGACGGATTCCCGTTCGACCGAAGGACTGAGCCGTGCCCGACCGACCCGAGATCGTCTGCATCTGCGGCTCTGCCCGGTTCGTGGACGAGATGCGTGCGGCGAACCGTGATCTGACCTTCGCGGGTGTCATCGTCGTCGCGCCAGGCGAAACAGACGAGTTGATCACCAACGAGCAGAAGACCGCGCTGGACGCCCTGCACCTGCGCAAGATCGACCTGGCTGACCGGGTTCTGGTCGTCAACCCCGGCGGGTACGTCGGCGAGTCGACGAGCAGGGAGATCGCATATGCCCACGCCACCGGCAAGCCGATCTCGTTCACCGATCCCGTCTGACCAGCCCATGCCGTACTCATCGAGCACCGCGCTTTGTGGCCGAATCGGAGTAACGCAACCCGATTCGGGCGGATGACCCAAACCAACGCAACAAGGCAACTCTCTGCGGTATCTCTGTTACTGAGGGCAACATCGCTCTCTGTAACGCAGAACATGGGGAGTTCGCGTTGAAGAAATCGATTCTCGCCGCAGGGCTCGCGGCCGCCGTGGGTGTCACCACAGCGGCCGTACCTACGGCCATGGGGGAAACCACCGCAGCGCAACACGTCGACGCGGGCGGTCTGACGACAACGGTCACGCTGATCACGGGTGACCTGGTGCACGTGTCCAACGGGCAGGTGCAGACGCGCGCGGCGAAGGGCCGTGAAGGCGTCCGGTTCCACCACTACACGGACGATCGGGGCGACCTGCACGTCATCCCGCTCGACGTCCAGCCGCAGATCACGGCGGGCACGCTCGACCAGCGGCTGTTCGACGTCTCGCTGCTCGCGCGGTCCGGGTACGACGACGCCGGGCGCGACACGATCCCGTTGATCGTTCAGGGCGGGGCCGCGCCGCGTTCGGCGGACGCGAAGTCGTTGCCGAGCATCGGCGCCCACGCCGTACAGGCCGACAAGAAGGGCGGCTTCTGGTCGGCGGCACGCACCACCGGCGCGGCCAAGGTGTGGCTCGACGGGAGAATCACCGCCTCGCTCGACCGCAGTGCCGCGCAGATCGGCGCACCGCAGGCGTGGCAGCAGGGATTCACCGGGTCCGGCGCCACGGTCGCCGTGCTCGACACCGGCATCGACACCACGCACCCCGACCTGCAGGGCGCTGTGGTGGAGGAGAAGAACTTCACCCCGGCCGCCACCACCGACGACAAGTTCGGCCACGGCACGCACGTCGCGTCGACGATCACCGGTGACGGCAGGTACAAGGGCATCGCGCCGGACGCGAAGCTGTTCAACGGCAAGGTTCTCGACGACAACGGCGGTGGCAGCGAGTCCGGCGTCATCGAGGGTATGGAATGGGCCGCCTCCAAGGCCGACGTCGTCAACATGAGCCTCGGCACCAACGCGCCCAGCGACGGCACCGACCTCGTGTCGCAGGCCGTCAACCGGCTCACCGCGGAGCACGGCGCGTTGTTCGTGGTCTCGGCGGGCAACACGGGCGGCCCGGTCGCCTCACCCGCGGCCGCCGACGCCGCGCTGACCGTCGGTGCGGTCGACCGCACCGACAAGCTCGCCGCCTTCTCGAGCCGCGGGCCTCGCGCCGGCGACGGGGCCATCAAGCCGGACATCACCGCGCCCGGTGTGGACATCGTCGCGGCGAAAGCGAAGAACGGTGTCATCGGCACGCCGGTCGACGAGGGGCACGTGTCCCTGTCCGGTACGTCGATGGCGGCACCGCACGTCGCGGGGGCGGCGGCGATCCTCGCGGCGAAGAACCCCACGTGGTCCGCACAGGACATCAAGACCGCGTTGATGAACTCCGCCAAGCCCTACGCGGACTCCGGCGTGTTCGACCAGGGCGCCGGACGCGTCGACATGGCCCGCGCGGTCACCACGAGTCCGGTCGCCACCCCTGCCAGCATTGGCTTCGGCACGGCGCAGTGGCCGCACGACGACGACCAGCCGATCACCAAGAAGATCACCTACCGCAACACCGGCACCGAACCACTCACGCTCGACCTGACCGTCGCCGAGCAGAAGCCGCCGGCGAACGGCCTGTTCAGCGTGTCCCCGGCGAAGCTGACCGTCCCGGCGGGCGGCACCGCGGAGGTCACGGTCACCGCCGACACCCGCGTGGCGGGCCCGGACGGCGTGTACGGCGCCGCGATCCTCGCGTCCAACGGCGTCCGCGTGCCCATCGGCGTGCACAAGGAGCCCGAGAGCTATGACGTGACGCTCGACTACATCGGTCACGACGGCAAGCCCGCCAACGCGTGGGACTACCTGCTGCTGGGCTACGACCGCCGCACGTTCGTCCAAGGTGCTGCCCCGACCGGCACGGCGAAGATCCGGGTGCCCAAGGGCAAGTACCTCGTGAGCACGTTCTTCGACACGCCTTCCGGCGATCCGAACGTGCGCAGCAAGCTCACCGTGGCGTACGAGCCGTCCATCGAGATCACCGGCACCAAGACCCTGACCTTCGATGCCCGCACGGCCCACGAACCGTCGATCACCGTCGACCGCAAGGACGTCACGCAGGCGAGCGGTTCGCTGACCGTGCAGCTCGACGCCGGGGAGTTCGGCTTCGGCAGCGGCTGGGGCACCCGTGACTGGAACGGCTTCTACGTCCACCCGTCGGCCACCTCGGCCGAGGGCTTCACGTGGTCCGCGAGCAGCGTGCTCGCCAAGCAGAACGCCGAAGGAACCTTCTACGGCAGCCCGTTCCAGTTCCACTCGCAGACCACAGGCGAGGACAAGCTCCCCGTGGCGATCAGGCACAGCGACCGCGAACGGGACATGGCCCAGGTCGACGCCACGCTGAAGGCCCGCGTCCCCGGCTCGACCGGTGCTCGCAACAACGGCGTCCACGGCCCGCTTCCCTTCAAGCTCAAGGAGTTCTACACGCCCGGCATGGCATGGAGCCGGTCACTGTTCGAGGACTTCGGCCCGGCGGTGCCGCCCACCGTCGTCGTCGACGTGAACCCGAAGACGTTCCAGCGCGGCGCCAAGAGCACCGAGCAGTGGAACACCGCCGTGTTCGGACCGGCCTTCCCCGCGGTCCCGGCCGAGGCGACCGGAGCCTGGGCGGGACGGCAGGGCGACCAGCTGTTCGTGAACACGCAGCTGTTCGCCGACGGCACCGGCGAACACCGGATGATCGACTTCGGCAACAGCAAGGGCAGCACCAAGCTGACCGCGAACGGCAAGCTGGTGGCCGAGTCCGCGGACGCGGGCTACCTGTACACCCCGGTGCCCGCGGCGAAGACCGGCTACCGGCTGCACGCCGAGGGCAACCGCGTCCCGCTGTCGTCGAAGGTGACGGCGGACTGGACGTTCAGCTCGGAAACCGTGCCGGGCGACCGAGCCAAGGCGTTGCCGCTGCTCGCGGTCCGGTTCGAGCCGAAGCTGGACGACCACAACCAGGGCCGCGCGGGCAGCGTGCTCACGGTCCCGGTGACGGTACAGCGCAACGGTGCCAAGGCTGATGTCACCAACGTCCGCACCCCACAGGTCGAGGTCTCCTACGACGAGGGCAAGACCTGGCAGCGGACGACCGTGTTCAAGGCCGGCAACAGGTGGCTGCTCACGCTGCTGCACCCGAAGAACGCGAAATCGGTGTCGTTCAAGGCGAAGACCGGTGACGCGCAGGGCTCCGTCGACCAGACGGTGATCCAGGCGTACACGCTGAAGTGACGCGAGTGGGGAGAGGCCGCCGGCCTCTCCCCACCTGTGGTGCGGTTCCGATCAGAGGTTCCGGTACGGCCTGCTGAAGAATCCGACCGAGAAGGCCGCCGACACGCCCAGTCCGGCGACGATGATCACGACCTCCGGGTCGACCGTGCCCAGGACGGTCCCTGCCAGTAGCGCGGAGGCAGGGTAGGCGAGACCGGCACAGGTGGCCAGCAGGCTCATCACCCTGCCCAGCGCCCGGGCAGGCACCGTCCGCTGGAGCATCGTCATGTAAAAGACGTTCACCGTGGCCTGCAAGGACGCGGCGGTGAACATCGCCGCGGTTGCCATCACCAGCGATGACCCCACCGGGATACCCGTCAGGGCGAGTCCCTCGGCGATGCCGAGGCAGAGCGCGACCAGCCCGCGACGGCGCAGGCGCAGGAGCGCCGGGCCCAGCAGTGCTCCGATGACCGAGCCGGCACCGAGGCCGGTCATCATGACTCCGAACCCGAAAGCTCCTCGGCCCAGCGAATCCTGGGCGAAGATCGGCAGTGCGATCTCGATCAGGCCGACAGCGGCGAGGTTGAACACGAGTGTGGTCAGCAGGGTCATCCGCACCAGCGGAGAACTGGCGGCATACCGCAGCACCGATCGCCAGGTCCGCAGCCGGTCGCTGTCCTGGACGCCGTCATCGGCGTGCTGCGCCGCCGTGTCAACGGCTGCTTCCACCGCAGGCTTGGACGGCCGGATCGCCATCAGGGTCAGGCTGGACACCAGGAAGGTGATCGCGTCGATCAGCAGCCCCACACCGCTCTTGAACGACGCGACGAGCATTCCACCCAGCGCGGGCCCGGCGATCCTCGACGTGCTCTGCATGATCTGGATCAGGGAGTTGCCCGCGGCGAGCGACTCGGGACGTACGATCTGCGGTAGTACGGCGAACGAGGCCGGCATGAAGATCCCGCCGAGGATGCCGAACGGGACCGCAACCGTGATCATGGCCCAAAGGGGTATGTGACCATCGGCGGCGAGCGCGACGAAACCGAGCACGACGACGGCACGGAGCGCGTCCGCGGCAAGCATCACCGGCCGGGCGCCCAGGCGGTCGGCAAGCGCTCCGCCGACCGGGAGGAAGGCCAGCCTGGCCCCTCCGTAGCAAGCCAGCACCACGCCGAGGTTCGCGGGGCCGCCACCCTGGTTGAGTATGACGAACGGCAGCGTGACGAGATAGATGCCGTCGCCGATCTGGGAGAGCAGCTGGCCGATGAGGTACAGCGCGAAGCGTCGTTCCCGCAGCGGAGCCAGCAAGCGGACGGCAGGCTCTCCGGAGGTCACGGCCGTGCCCGCGACACGGCGTGGGCCCATCGTCACGCGCGCGCTCCGTGGTCGCATGTCGGTCCAGGACGGCCTCGATGTGATCGAGGCAGCGGGCTGGAAGGGCAGTTCTCGAGCAACGGCACGGTGCCGAGTGAGATCACGTTGGCCGTGGTCCCGTGTCCTTGCCGGTGCGCACCAGACACCCGAACGAACGCAAGGCTCAACGGTGTCGCGACGACGTGAAGCGGTCGCCGAGGAACTCCGGGGGCCGGAACCCGACGAAGGCGGCTGGGCCGAGCCCGAGCGAACCGGCGAGATCCTGCAACCGGCGCGGCTCGGCCAGTCCGCCCCAACGCCCGGTCTCGACGCGCTTCTCCATGGTCATCACCGCCGCGACCAGTTCAGCGGTCGTGAAGGCGCAGTGCCCCGCGTGGTCGGTGTACGCCTGCCGAAGCAGCGCGGCGGAACCGCTGTCGCGAACGTCTTCGGCGTACTCCTCCACGTGCTGCACCGGGACAAGGGCGTCATCGGTGGTGTGCATCGCGAGAACCGGCATGTCCAGCCGTCCGGTCAGGGTGGAGGTTTCGCGCATCCAGCGGTACGCCACCGGGTCGGCGGTCACGCCCGCCGTGCGCGTCAACAGGTTCAGATCGGTGTGCAGATCGGCACCGGCCTGCCTGTACGACTGCGCAACCTGAGCAAGGAGTCCCGACTCGGCGAGTTGCCGCCAGTAGTTCACGCCCTTGTTCCAGGTGGGGTTGCCGCCGGCACTCTGCTCCATGTCGTAACGGCCGAACAGGATGAACGGCAGGATCGCGCGCAGGTTCTGATACCGGCCGGCCTGCTGCGCCTCGACGTCGCCCGGAGTGGGCTTCGGCTGCCCGGCAACCCACGCCGGCTCCTGGAACAAGGCCGTGATCAAGGCATTCCGAGCGCGGCCCGCGGCGCTCGCCTGCGCCTGATCCAGAGCGGTCAGCATCCGGCTCGAGATGGCGGCGGCCTCGGCGGGGCCGGTGAAGCCGACGAGTTTGACCTGCTGCCCCGCGAGGAGCAGTTGCGCGATCGCGTGCGACCCGTCCAGCTGGTAGTTGTGCAGGTCGATCCCGCCACCCATCAGCCCGCAGGTGGCGATGGCGCCGTCGAGCTGTCGTCCGCCGCGTTCGGCGAGCCGGCCGGTGATCATGCCGCCGAACGACGTCCCGAGCGCGATGGCGCGACGAGGCTTGCCGATGATCCCGCTGACCGCCTCAAGCGTGTCGAGCCCGTCCTGAGCCGCGGTGTCCGTGACCCACCCCGGACGGGAGAACGACGAGCCGGCGAGCGCGTAGCCGCGAGCCAGCAGGGCTTCCGCGACGGCGGGACCGGGGCTGTTGACCGGCGGATTGGCGGGAGTCGGGTTGTAGCCGTGGCTGTAGAGCAGCAGCGTGCCGTTCCAGGTCGCCGGCACGTCGGCGATCCAGGTCGCGCCGTTCGGCAGGACCCCGTCGTACCTGGTCGCAGGGGCCGCCTGCGCCGTGGCGGGCGCCAGGCCCAGCACGGCCAGCGAGGTGACCACCACGGCGGTGAACAGTCGTCGAACGGTCTTCATAGTGCTCCGCCCCTTCGTGGTGGGGATGGCGAGCGACCTCGACCGAGGTGTCGAGTGAGAAGTTAGGCATTTTCTTGACGGCCGTCAAGAGAATGACCCACCCGCGATCGCCGTGGCCGTTCCGTCCGCTACCAGGTCGCGGTGTGCCCGTCAGTCACCGTTGAATCGGGTCCCGGCGATGTGGCGGCGGTGCCGGCTGAGGTCACACGTCAGCTCGCCACCCCAGGCGCGACGCCCCTGGTTGATGGCGAAGAGCGCGATGACCAGTCCTGCCACCGCGTCCAGCCAGGTCCAGCCGAGCACGGCGTAAGCCACCAAGCCGAGGAACGTGGTCACGCTCAGCCAGACGCAGAGGCGCGTTTCCGCCGCGTCGGCAACGATGAGCCGCGAGTTCATCGCCAGTCCGTTCCGGCGCTTCGCGGCGGCGACAAAGGACAAGGTCACGACAGAGATCCCGGTCAGAATGATGCCGACCAACGATTTCTCCGGCTTGGCCTGGACGACGACTTCGCGGATGCTCTCGAAGAGGACGAAAGCTCCCAGGGCGAAGAAGGTGAGTGCCACGAAGCGCAGAGCCCGGAACTCCTTGCGTTCGTCGACGGCACCTGTGCGGATCGCGGTCCGAAGCCGGACCGCGATCAGCAGCGCGGCGACGAACTCGATCCCCGAGTCGACCCCGAAGCCGACCAGTGCCACCGACGCCGCGGCGAGACCGGCGCCGACCGCGATGGCGCCTTCGACCACGTTGTAGCCGATCGTGATGTACTGCAGCACCAAGGCCTTTCGCGCGGCATCGCCGCGCACGTCCGGCAGCGCCTTGGGCTGCTTCACCTCCAGCAGATCAGCAGGTGACGTTGACGGTCGCGGTCGCCTGGAACGACACGTGCACGTGGTCCATGTGGTTGGCCGTGGGACTCCCCCGGTTCTCCATCGCCGACCAGCCGCTGCCGTCGTTGTAGCGCTGGCGCCAGATCACGTAGGTGACGCCGAACGCCCGGCGGTTGGCCAGCACGTAGTCGGCCAGGGCGTTGCCGGTGGCGGTATCGACCATGAAGTCCAGCGCCAGGCCGCTGGGATGGTCACCGGAGCCGCCCCGGCCGGCGGCGCCGCCGATGTCGTCGACGCCGAACTTGCCCGCGACGTGGTGACCTACCTGCGCCACATGCGGTTTGACGCCGTCCAGGGTGGTCGGACAGGGCGGCGGGGGAGGTGGCGCGGGAGGCGGCGTGGTGGTCAGGGGAGCTGTCGTGGTCACCGGAGGTGGCGTGGTGGTCGCCGGAGGTTCCGAGGATGGCGTGGTGGTCGCGACAGGCCGCGAGTCTTGGCTGACAGGGCTCGACGGGGCGGCCAGCTGGGCGGCCGCGCCGGTTGGATCGACCTGCTGGTCGGAAACGCGGACGACCCAGAAGGTCACGACCAGGCCTGCGCTGAGGGTGGCGGCGACCGCGATGGGCAGCTTCCGGCTGGCTGTCTGCTTCGTTCTATGTCGGCCCGGCATTCGGGAACACCTTGCGTTGGGGACAGGGCATGCTCACACGGCGGGCCATGTTACGAAATGAACACGAGAACATCACGGGCGAGTGTTCATGCTCACATTTCCCCTGGTGAGCGCCTCGCTACCGAAAGTGACAACCCTTTTGGTCGTGGACGGTCATATGGCCCTGTCCGTCGAGGTCACGGTCCCGCTGGGTGGACGCGGTCGCACGACGCCCGCCCAGCGGGTCCTGATGCCGGTCAGCCGAAAGCCTTCACCTCCAGCATGCCGACCGAGTCCGCTCCGCTCTGGAGTACGGCCCGCAGCCGGGTGGTGCTCACCGCGGTGAAAGTGACCTGGTTGTACTGGTTGACAGTGGTCGGGTGGCCGCTCGCTCCCGGCACGTCCGCGTAGGCGGTGCCGGTCCAGTACTGGAGCTTCCACGACGCCGGCAGGCGCACTCCCCCGTTGTCGTCGAAGAAGTAGACCTGTGCGGACTTCATGGTCTGCGCGGCGGGCCAGGTCAGTTCGGCCCACTGCTCACCGGTGTTGGGCCAGGTGCCCCACCGCGGGTTGACCGTGTCGTTGGACGAGGGCGGGTCGATCCCGTCGTTCAACGCGGTCACGCCCTCCCACGCCGACGTGCAGGACGCCGAGGGCGTCGCGGTCAACGCCAGGTTCGTCGTCGGCCCCGGATCGGATCCGCCGCCGCGGTGGTAGACCTTCACCTCGGTCAGCGCGGTCTTGAAGCCCGAGGCGTGGGTCATCTGCACGCGTATCCGCTGCGTGCCCACCGGGGTGAAGCGGACGACGTTGTAGTTGGCATTCGGGACGCCGGGTTTTCTCGACTGGGCGGCGGCGTCGGTCCACTTGCTTCCGTTCCAGTACTGGACGTTGTACGAGGCGGGCGCCCGGTAGCGGTTGCCCGCGCGGTCGTCGCGGAAGTACAACCGCACCTCGTCCACCGTGCGGGACTGCCGGAGGTCGAGCTCGTAGGAGTCCGTGCCGTTGGGTGAGCCGGAACTTCCCCAGACCGGGTCGTTGATCGGGAACCCGTCCACCGCCGCCCCGGCCGAGGTGCCCGAGGCCGTGTACGACGCGGTCACGCCCGCGCCCTGGGCCAGGTCGGGAGTGGTCGACGTCAGGTCGGCGCCCGCCTTGGCGAACACGTCGACGATGCGGCTGCTGTTCTGCACGACGTTCTGCGGCGCCTGCGCCCCGGAGATCGCCGTGCTGTAGTTGACCACCCCGGCCCCGGACGGGAACGTGACCGAGCCGGTGGCGGGGTTGAAGAGCACCTTGGTGAGGCGGTCGACGGTGAGGGCCCGCGTTCCGTTGAGGTAGACCGAATTCCGGCGTGATCCGCCAGCCGTGCAGGCTCGTCGTCCGCGAGTCCACCGCACCGCCCTCCCGGTGAGGGCACTCAGTTCAGGACGAACGTCCTGATGCTACGGGCGGGCAACTGAGCGTTGAAGGATCCGTTCGACACGGCGAAGTTGTTGTAGTGCGCGAGGGTCGCACTTGCGTTCGTCAGCCAGGTCGAGACTGTCGCGGAACCGGTGTTCCGGATGGTGAACACGTGGTCCACCGGCGATGTGTTCTTGTTGATGGCGACGATCACGATCCTGGACCCGCTCTTGAACGCCGAGATGTAGACGTTCGCCTGCGGGTTCGCGGTCGCGGTGATCCGCGAGTAGCCGGGCCGGACCCACTTCGAGAAGTGCGCCATGTTGGCGCCGCGCTTGCTGATCTGCCCGTCCTCGCGCATCGGACCGTAGCTGCGGCGGATGTACCACCACACGTAGGTCTGGAACCGGCCGTCCACCAACGAGCGGTGGATGTGCTCGCCCACGTCGAGCGCCTGCGGCCACAGATCGGCCGAGTCGCTGCTGTTGGGGTGGTAGACCTCGGTCATCCACAGCTCTTTGCCGTTGCCCTTTTCCCGGAAGAGCGGGTAGGGGAGGTCCGCGGGCCGGGTGCCGTAGAGGTGCGCGCCGATGATGTCCACGTTCGCCAGCGCGGCGGCGTCGTTGAGAATGGGGTCCGAGAGATTCTTGCGGTACTGGAAGGACTCGGGAGCGATGACCCTGCAGTTGATCCTGCCTGCGTTCTCTCGCAGGAACCTGACTATCTCACCGGCGGTCCATGCGGTCCATTCCTGCGCATAGTCCGGTTCGTTCTGGATCGAGATGCCGTACAGATTCACTCCATTGTTCGCCATGAACGCCACGAAGTCGTTCAAGTGTTGCGCATACGCGCCGTAGGAGGCGTAACGCAGCCGCTTACCTCCGGAGAAGCTCTCGGTCATCGAGGCAGGCGGGTTCCACGGTGAGGCGATGACCTTGGCCCCGAGTTCGATCGCACGCCGCGCCGTGGCGACCTCGCGGCTCCAGTTCGCCCGGTCCTCGTGGACGGGAATGCGCAGCACGGTGAAACCGAGCTGACCCGCACCGTTGCCGAACGCCGTGTCGCGCTGGGAGGCGGTGAGATCGCTGATCCAGACAGCGTGGTTCATGCCGCCGAAGCCCAGGATCGTCTGCTGCACGTTCGACGGCTCGACGACCACCGAGGTGGCCGCCGCGGCGGGTGTCGCCACCGCCAGCACCGGTAGCGCAACGCCTGCCGCCAGTAATGCCCGCCGACTCAACGGCTGCGAGCCCGCGATCTCCGAGTGGTCCTGACCTGCTGCCATGGCATCTCCACAAGTTGATTCGGGCATGGAGGCGGACATATTGGGAGCGCTCCCAATAACAAGTCGTAACAGTGTCCAGGCCTTGCAGTCAAGGCAACCGATAATCGAATATGTCGAATGATTGTCGATCGGGATGAACATCCACAGCAGCTGTCGCCCTCTTTCGGGTGGTTGTGGTGCGGTCGGCGAAGATCCGGCTCCCTACCGGCTATCCGTCGTGGATGGAGAACGACCGTTTGCGTGATCGAATGGCGGCGCGGAAGCGCCGGCACCTCGCCGTGGTGATGTCCGTGCTGGTGACAAGCTGCACGTCCCAAGGGGCGGCCGGTGCGATGACGGCCGAAGTGACCGCACCATCAGAGAAGACCGCCGTGCTCAACGCGGAACCCGGTGCGGGATCGGCGATCGCCGTGAGTTCGGCCCTCTTCCGCAGTGCCCCTGTCGTGGTGGTGGCCGCAGAGGCGGATCGAGCGGCCTCGGCCGGAGCGGGCACCCTCGCCGAGCGACTGGGGGTGCCAGCGCTCCAGGTTCCCGCTTCGAACGCGACGGAACCGGGCATCGCGGCCGTGCGTGACGAGGTGGGAAGGCTGTCACCACAGGTAGTGCTCACCGTTGGCGCGGACGCGCGCCGTGAGGTCGAGGCATGGCATGGCCCAGCCAAAGTGGTCGGGATCGACGCACCACGGGACGGTGTCACGGCGACGGATCTGCCCGCCGGGCTGCCCGCCGTCCAGCCCGCCCAACCGGTGAACGTGACAGTGCTGGCAGACGCCGGCCGTGACGACGTCGCCGCGGTCTCCACCGCACGGGCGGCGGGGGCGCGGATCGTCGCGGTGCACGGCGTCGATCCGAGGGGCGACCCGGCCGCGATCGACGCGTTGCGCGCAGAGCCGCCCGCCGCGCTGCTGGCGCTGGGCAAGGGTTTCGGTTCGCCGGAGCGGCTGCGCGCGCGGGTCGACACGGTGGTCCGCGGTGGTCTGCTGCCTGGCGGTGGGCAGGTGCTCTTCCCCGGCAGGCTGCTGGTCTGCCTCTACGGCCATCCGGACGGGCCCGCGCTCGGCGCACTGGGGGAACAGGACCTCGAAGGTTCGATCGCGCGTGTCAAGAAGCTTGCCGCCGAATACGAGCCGCTCAGCGACGTTCCCGTCGTGCCGGCCCTGGAGATCATCGCCACCGTCGCTCACGGCTCTCCCGGACCGGACGGCGACTACTCGGGCGAGACCGATGTCGAGGCGTTGCGCCCGTGGGTGGAGAGGGCCGGTCAGGAAGGCGTTCACGTGATCCTGGACCTGCAACCGGGCAGGGCTCGGCTGGTGGATCAGGCCAAGCGGTACACGCCGCTGCTGGAGATGCCCCACGTCGGCTTGGCCGTCGACCCGGAGTGGAAGCTCGGACCGGACCAGGTGCCGCTGCAGCAGATCGGTGGTGTCGACGCCTCCGAGATCAACGAGGTGTCGGCGTGGCTCGCCGAGCTGACCGCCGCGAAGTTCCTGCCGCAGAAGTTGCTCGTGGCGCACCAGTTCCAGCTGTCGATGATCCGCAACGAGCAGGCGCTCGACACCACCCGCGACGAGGTGCAACTGCTGATCCACATGGATGGGCAGGGCACGACGGGCCAGAAGGAGTCCACTTGGGACTCCGTTGTAGAAGCTCGACCGGCTGACCTGCCGATGGGCTGGAAGAACTTCTACGACGAAGACAAGCCGATGCTCACGCCGGAGCAGACCATGGCCCATGAACCGAAACCGTCGATGGTCTCCTACCAGTGACGCTGTCCGATTCGCGTCGTCCTTCAGCCGCCGAGGCGTTCTTCCGCTGACCGCCGCAGTTCGTCCAGGTGCACCAGGCTGTTCAGCACCGTGTCCGTGTCACCGACGAAGTCGATCAGGCACGCGACCTCGTCGACGCCGATCTCGGCGAGCGCGTCCAACGTCCGCAGCCCGTCCTCCACGGTGCCGAAGAGGCCACCGGTGTCGAAGTAGCGGTCGAACGAGCGCGCGACCAGGAAGTCGACGTCCTCGGGGTCCATGTCCTCGGGGTTCACCCCCGGCATCAGGTCGCCGGAGGCGCGCGCGATCAGGCTGATCGAGCTGCGCAGGTAGTCGCTGAACGGCTTGCGCACGATCTCGCGCACCTCGTCGCGGTCGGTGCCGAGGAACGTGTGCAGCATCAACGACACCTGGCCGTTGCCGGCGACGCCGTGCGAACCCGCCTGGAACGCCTCCCGGTACAGGGTGATCTTCTTCGCCAGGTCGTCGAGGTCCTGGCCGAGCAGGTGGGTCAGCACGCCGGCACCGAGTTCGCCGGCCTGCCGGAACGTCTCCGGCGTGCCCGCACTGGTCAGCCACACCGGCAGCTCCGCCTGCACGGGGGCCGGGAAGATGCCCACCTGCTTCTGGTCGCCGGCGCCGTCCACGACGTCGATCTTCGAGCCGCGCCACAGCTCGCGCACCGTCTGCATGGTCTCGACGAGGACCTCCTTGCGGCGCGGATAGTTCTCCGGCCGCAACGCGAAGTCCACGGCGTGCCAGCCGGAGGCGAACGACAGGCCGACGCGGCCGCGCGAGAGGTTGTCCACAACGGACCACTCCTCGGCGATCCGCAGTGGGTGGTGCAGCGGGCCGACGACACTGCCCGCCCTGACCGCCACCCGCTCCGTCACGGCGGCCACCGCGGCGCCCGTGACCGCCGGGTTCGGGTACTGCCCGCCGAACTGGTGGAAGTGCCGCTCCGGCGTCCACACCGCCGTGAACCCGTGCGTGTCGGCGAACCGGGCGCCTTCGATCAGCAGCCGGTACCGGTCACCGGAGCCGGCGCCGTCGTCGGCGAAGTAGAACAGTCCGAAGTCCATGCCAATCCCCTCGAGAAGAGGGCGGGTGGCCACGAGGGGCCACCCGCGGCCTCGTTAACAGACGACCTTCACCTGGAACACGTCCAAGTCGGTCAGGATGCTGACCTTCACGTTGCGCAGGCGGTCCGACCAGCCGACCGCCGACCACTCCTGCCACAGCGGCACTACCGGCATGTCCTGCACCAGCAGGCGTTCCGCCTCCCGGTACAGCTCCAGCGCCGCCTCCTTGCCCGGTGCGCGGTCCGCGCGGTCCATCGCGGCGTCGAACGCCGGGTTGGAGTAGCCGTAGTCGTTCGAGGACGCACCTGTCCGGTACAGCGGGGACAGGAAGTTCTCGATCGACGGGTAGTCGGCCCGCCAGTCCGAGCGGTACGCGCCGGTGATCGTCCGGCCGACGACCGCCTGCCGGAACTCGCGGAACGACATCGTCTCCTTGGTCTCGCAGGCGATGCCGAGCGTGGCCGTGATGCTCTGGCACACCGGGCCCATCCACGTGCGCGCGCCGGACTCGATGTTGGTGTGCAGCTGCAGCGGTCCCTGGAAACCGGACTTCGCCAGGTGTTCCCGCGCCTTCACCGGGTTGTACGTGCACAGCTCACCGCACTGCCCCGGCTGGTAGCCCTCGAGGCCCGGAATGGTGAACCCGTCGGCCGGCTTCTGCCCGCCGCCGACGAGCTTGATCAGCTCGGTGCGGTCGATCGCCATCGACACGGCCTTGCGCAGGTCCGGGCTGTCGTAGCCGGGCAGGTAGCTCGGGAACGCCAGGTTCTGCATCAGCAGGAAGTTACGGTCGGTGTACCGGCCGGGAAGGTCCTTTTTGTACTGACCGCTGGTGATCTTGTCGTACGGCATGGCCTCCATGAAGTCCATCTCGCCGCGCACGAGCGCGTCGTAGGCCTTGGAGGTGTCCGGGTACACGGTGTAGAGCAGTTCCTTGATCCGCGGCTGCTCCACTCCCTTGTAGTGGCGGTTCGCGGTCAGCAGCTGGTGGCCGTTGGGCACCGCCTCCTTGAACTTGTAGGGCCCGTTGCCGACCGGGTGCTTCAGCCACGCGGCCGGGTCGCGGAAGAACGAGTCCGGCAGCGGGTAGAACGCCCAGTAGCCCACCATCGTCGGGAAGATCGAGAGCGGCGCGGACAGCGTCACCTGGAACTCGTGGTCGTTGATGACCTTGAGCCCGGACATCTTCTTCGTCAACGGCTCCCCGGTCACCGGGTTGAGGTCCCGGTAGCCCTCGATCTTGTCCATGAACGTGTTGTTGCGCAGCTTGTTCGGCCCGTACGCCACGTGGTTCCAGGCGTCGACGAAGTTGCGCGCCTTGACCTGGGTGCCGTCGTGGAACCGCCACCCTCGATGGATCTTGATCTGGAACACCTTCGAGTCGGTCGTGGAGATCGACTTCGCCATCGCGTTGTACGGCGCGGCGTCCTCCAGCCGGTACCCGACCAGGCCGGTGAACATCATGCTGATCAGCCGGCCGCCACCCCATTCGTTGGTGTCACCCGGTAGCAGCGGCCGGAACGGCTCCGTGTTGAACATCCGGATGCGGGTGTTCTGAATTCCGCCGTGTTGTTGTTCCGCCACCGCCGCGGACGGCGTGACGACCGCGGACGCGACCAGCAGTGCACCGGCCAGCGCCAGCAGTTTCCTCCTGAACCTCATTCACTCCCCCTTGGCTCCAACCGCGACGCGCCGCACACCAAGGGTGAGCAGCACCCCCGCCGCGAGAGCCGCGACGGGAAGCAAGTAGGAGAACCGCAACGCGTCGGCGAAACCTTCGCGGAACTCCTGCGGCACCACGTTCTGCAACAGCCCGGCGTCGAGCCCTTCCACCGACAGCCGGGCCTGCAGCACAGCCCCCACGGCCGCGCTGCCGAGCAGGCTGCCGCACAACCTCGTGGTGTTGAACAACCCTGACGCCGCGCCGGACACCTCCTGGCCGATGTCCCGCATCGCGATGATCGCCGCGGGCGAGCCACCGACCCCCATACCGAGCCCGAGCAGGACCAGTCCGGGCACCAGGTGCCACCACACGCCGTCGGCCCGCACCGCGAACGCGATCCCGGCGATCCCGGCGGCGAACAACGCGAGTCCGGCCAGCAGCACGGGTTTGCCGCCGTACCGGTCGATCGCGCTGCCCGACTTCGGCGCGACGACGGCGGAGATCAGCGGGGCCAGCGCCACGGTGAGCCCGGCGTCCCGCGCGCTCATCCCCGCCACCGACTGCAGGTGCAGCAACGTGAGGAACAGCATCGCGCCCAGCCCCAGCGGCAGCGCGGCGACGACCACCGCCATCAGCGTGAAGTTCCGGTCACGCAGGATCACGAAGGGCAGCAACGGTTCCCGGTCCTGCCGGCCGCGTTCGACGAGCACGAACAGGCCGAGCACCAACACGCCGCCGAGCAGCACGACCGGGATCAGCCCGCCCCACGCGTGCCGCTCCCCCTCGATCAACCCGTAGGTCAGCAGGAACAGGCCGGTGGTGAGCAGCACGGTGCCGAGCAGGTCGAGCCTGCGCCGCCGGCCGCCGTCGTGGCCGGGCAGCCAGGCCGCCCCGAGTACGGCGGCGGCGATCCCGAGCGGGATGTTGAGGAAGAAGATCCACCGCCAGCCCAGCGAGTCGACCAGCAGCCCGCCCACGGTCGGCCCGATCGCGGCACCGAGACCGCCGACCGCGCCCCAGACGCCGAACGCCGCGCCGCGCTTGTCCTCCGGGAACACCCTGGTGAGCAACGACAGCGTCTGCGGCACGAGCAGCGCGGCCCCGATGCCCTGTGCCACCCGTGCCCAGATCAGCTGGTCCGCCGTCTGTGCGAGGCCGCACAGCAGCGACGCGACGGTGAAGAGACTGACGCCGGACACGAACATCCGGCGCTGCCCGAACAGGTCCCCGAGACGGCCGCCGGTCACCAGCAGCACCGCGAACGCGAGCACGTAGGAGTTGATCACCCACAGCACCGAGTCGAGCGAGGCGTCGAGGTCACGCGCGAGGGTGGGGATGGCGACGTTGACGACGGTGGTGTCCAGCAGCGTCATCACCTGGCCGAGGACCAGGGCCACCAGCACCAGCCACGGGTTGCGGCTCACTGCTGCCCCATCTGCTCGACCAGGCTCCGCGGCCGCATGTCCACCCAGTTCTCGTCGATGTGGTCGACGCACGCGGACCGGCTGTCCGGCCCGAACGTCACCGTCCACCCCTCGGGCACGGCGATGTGCTCGGGCCACAGCGAGTACTGGCCCTCGTCGTTGATCAGCACGAGGTAGGTGCCGTCGGCGTTCTCGAACGGGTTGCTCATCAGACTCTCCGTGCGGTTCTGGCGCCGAGGACCTGGGCGATCTCGGCGATGGGTTCGGGCTGGGTCATGGCGCCGTGGGCGCAGTCGAGCGAATGCACGTCGATCAGGCCGGTCACGTGCGGCGCCCACAGGCCGGGCGACGGGCTTCCGGTGGCGGCGAAGAAGAGGACGTCGCCGCGGAACACCCGCGGAGTGGCGGCGTTCATCAGCCGGGCGTTGGTGGCGAACGTCGCGGCCATCGCGTCGACCTGCTCGGCGGTGAACCCGGTGAGCTCGCCGCGGTCTCCGTGGCCCAGCGACGCGAGCATCCCGTCCGGACCCGGATCGTCCGCGCGCACCGGGTAGGCGTCGAGCAACGTCAGCAGTGCCACCTCAGCGCCCTGCTCCTGCAGCAGCACCGCCATCTCGTGGGCCACCACGCCGCCGAACGACCAGCCGAGCAGGTGGTACGGGCCTTCCGGCTGGACCTCCCGGATGCGGGCGACGTAGTCCGCCGCCATCTCGGCGACCGACCCCGGTGCCTGGGCCGCGGCCGTGAGACTCCTGGACTGCAACGCGTACACCGGCCGGTCCACGCCGCGCAGCAGTCCGGAGTAGACCCAGCCGATACCGGCCGCCGGGTGCACGCAGAACAACGGTGTCCCGGCACCGTCCACCCGCAGCGGCAGCAGCACGTCGAACGAGTCGCGCTCGTCGTCGTGACCGAGCCGGTGAGCCAGCCCCGCGACGGTGGGCTCCTCGAACAACGTCCGGATGCCCAGTCGCACACCGAAGGCGCTCTGGATCCGGCCGAGCAGCCTGGCCGCCAGGATGGAGTGCCCGCCGAGGTCGAAGAACCCGTCGTCGATGCCGACCGCGGGCACGTCCAGCTCCTCGGCGAAGAGCTCGGCCAGGATCTGCTCGGCCGGGTTGCGCGGCTCTCGCCGCACGCCGGCCGTGAAGTCCGGCGCGGGCAGCGCCTTCCGGTCGAGCTTGCCGTTCGGGGTCAGCGGCAGGGCGGGGACGGGCACGACGAACGGCACCATGTGCGACGGCAACGTCCGCGCCAGCGCCTCCCGCGACACGTCCACTATGGACACCACGTAGGCCACTAGGCGATCGGAGACGGCGAGCACGGCGGCCTGGGCGACGCCGGGCTGGGCCAGCAGCACGGCCTCGACCTCGCCCGGCTCGATCCGGAAACCGCGGACCTTCACCTGCTGGTCCGATCGGCCGACGAACTCGAGGTTGCCGTCCGCACGCCAGCGCACCACGTCACCGGTCCGGTACATGCGTCCGCCGAAGGGGCACGCCACGAACCGTTGCGCGGTCAGCCCTGAACGGCCGAGGTAGCCGCGCGCCACGCCGTCGCCCGCGATGTACAGCTCACCCGCAACGCCGACCGGCACCGGCCGCAGCGCGTCGTCCAGCACGTACCCGCGGGTGCCGGGCATCGGCCTGCCCAGCGGCGGGTGGTCGGTACCGGTGAGCGGGTCGCTCATCGCCGACACGACCGTGGTCTCGGTGAGCCCGTAGACCTGCATCATCGTGCGGCCGGGCGACCAGCGGGCGACGAGGTCCGCGCTGCACGGCTCGCCACCGACCACGAACCCTTGCAGGCTCGGCAGTTCCCGGCCCGGCGGCACCGACGCGAGCATCGAGGCCACGAGGTCGGTGTGCGTGACGGCGTTCTCCTCGACCAGGTTCGCGAGGTCGTCACCCGCCGGCTGGCGGTCGGGACCCGGCACGACCAACGCGGCACCGGCGAGCAGGGTCAGTGCGATGTCGGCGAGCGACACGTCGAAGCTGATCGACACCGCGAGCAGGAACCGGCTGTCCGGTCCCATCGCGAGCCGTTCGACGTGCGTCAGCGCCATCGTGACGATCCCGGCGTGCGTGACCTGCACGCCCTTGGGAGTGCCGGTGGATCCCGAGGTGTAGATGACGTACGCGGTGTTCGCCGGGTCGATCCGCACCTCCGGGTCCGTGCCCGGCCGGTCGCCGTCGACGGACGCGCTGGTCAGCACGATCGCCGGGGTGGCGTCGGCGAGCATCGACTCGATCCGCTCCGCCGGATAGCCGGGGTCGATCGGCAGGTAGGCGGCACCGGTCTTGAGGACCGCGAGCCACGCGACGACCAGGTCCACCGACCGCGGCAACCGCAGCGCCACCAGGCGTTCCGGCCCCGCGCCCTGGCCGATCAGCTGGTGCGCCAGCCGGTTCGCCCGCTCGTTGAGCTCCGCGTAGGTCAACGAGGTGCCCTCGAAGATCACCGCGACCGCGTCCGGTGCCCGCCGCACCTGCTCCTCGATCATCTTCGGCAGCACCCGCGCCGGTCCGTCCACTGTGGAGCCGTTCCACTCCACCAGAAGCCGCGTGCGGTCTTCCTCCGAGAGCAGGTCGATCGACGAGATCGGCTGCTCCGGCGCGTCGGCGACGGTCTCCAGCAGGCGGTGCAGGGCGCCGGTCAGCCGAAGCACGGTCGGCCGGTCGAAGAGGTCGGTGCTGAACGTGACCTCCGCGAGCAGGCCGTCGGACTGCTCGGCGAAGCTGAGCTCGAGGTCGAACCGCGACGGGTGCACGCCGGGCTCCAGCGCCTCCGCCCGCACGTCCGGCAGGTCCAGCGACGGCGCGGCACCGTCCTGCAGTGCCAGGACGACCTGGAACAGCGGTGGCCGGGAGGCGGTCCGCACCGGCTTCAGCTCCTCCACCAGCCGCTCGAACGGCACGTCGGCGTGGGCGTAGGCGGCCAGGTCGATCTCCCTGATCCTGGCGAGCAGGTCGGTGAACGTCGGGTCGCCGGAGGTGTCCGCCCGCAGCACGAGCGTGTTCACGAAGAACCCCACCACGTCGTCCAGTGCGGCGTCGGTGCGCGCGGCGACCGGGCTGCCGATCGGCACGTCCGTGCCCGCGCCGAACTTCGTGAGCACCGTCGCCAATGCCGCGTGCAGCACCATGAACAACGTCGTGTCGTGCTGTCGTGCCAACGTCTTCAACCGGTCACGCAACGAGGCGTCGAGCAGCGTCGACACGAGGTCGCCCTGCCCGCTCGGCACGGCGGGCCGCGGCCGGTCGAACGGCAGCTCCAGCTCGTCGGGCAACCCGGCCAGCGCGTCCCGCCAGTAGCCGAGCCGTCCGTCCACATCGGATGTCTCGCGCTGCCACAACGTGTAGTCCACGTACTGCACCGGCAACGGCGCGAACTCCGGCGCCCTGCCCTCCGCCCTCGCCCGGTAGGCCAGTTCGAGGTCGCGGATCAGCGGGGCCATCGACGCGCCGTCGAACGCGATGTGGTGCAGCGTGATCAACAGCACCTGCTCGGCACCGGTGAACAGGGTGGCCCGCACCGGCAGGTCCGTCGTCAGGTCGAAGCCCCGCGCCGCGGCAGTGAGGTCGGGTGGACCGTCCACAACGGACAACCGCGCGCCGGCGGGCAGCACGACCTGGATCGGCCCCTCGCCGGTCTGCGGGAACACCGTCCGCAACGACTCGTGCCGGGCAGCCACGTCGTCGAACGCCGCGACGAGCGCGGCGTGGTCCACGGCGCCGGTCAGTCGCCACGCGATCGCCACGTTGTAGGCCGCGTCGGCGTCTAGGGCCTGTGTCGAAGTCTCGTTCGATGAAAGTCGCGCCTGAGGTGGTTCCTGGCGGTGCGGCCGACAGGCCCGCATACCGCTGTTGTATGTGGGCCTGTCGGCCGTGCCACCAGGGGCCGCCTCAGGCTCGGCTATCGCGAGCATGGACTTCGATACAGGCCCTAGCATCTGGTTGAGGATCCACAGTCGGTGCTGGGCGAACGACAGCGGAATCCGCTCCGGACGCGGCATCGGCACGAGCGGGTGCACGGAGCGGCCCGCGGTCCGGACCCGCTCGGCGAGCCCGGCCACCGTGGGGTGCTCGAACACCGCGCGCACCGGCAGCTCGGCTCGCAGCGCCGTGCGGATCCGGTTCACCAGCCGCGTCGCGAGCAGCGAATGCCCGCCGAGGTCGAAGAAGTTGTCGTCCACGCCGATGCTGTCGAGCCCGAGCGTGGCGGCGAAGAGGCCGGCCAGGATCTCTTCCTGCGGCGTGCGCGGCCCACGTCCGGAGGTACCGCTGAACGACGGCGCGGGCAGCGCGGCCCGGTCGAGCTTCCCGTTGGGCGTCAACGGCAACACGGGAAGCGGCACGATCGCGGCCGGCACCAGGTAGTCCGGCACCGTCCGCGCCAGCTCGCCACGCAGCGCCGCCGGATCGGCCGCACCGGTCACGTAGCCCACCAGCACCCGGACACCGGGTGTGTCCTCGCGGACGATCACCGCGGAACCGGTCACGCCAGGCTGCGCCAGCAGGACGGCCTCGATCTCGCCCAGTTCCACCCGGAACCCGCGGATCTTGACCTGCTGGTCCGCGCGGCCGAGGAACTCCAGGTTGCCGTCCGCGCGCCACCGCACCAGGTCGCCGGTGCGGTACATGCGCGCCCCGGAAGTGTTGTCACCGAACGGGCTGGCGACGAACCGTTCCGCCGTCAGCGCCGGCCGGTCCAGGTACCCCCGCGCGAGCCCGTCACCGGACAGGTACAGCTCCCCCGGCACGCCGACGGGAACCGGCCGCAGGCAAGAATCCAGCACGAGCGTCCTGGTGTTCCACACCGGGCGGCCCATCGGCGGGGTCTCGGTGCCGGACAACGGGTCGCTCATCACCGCGACCACGGTCGACTCGGTCGGCCCGTAGACCTGCATCATCGTGCGGCCCGGCGAGAAGCGCTCCACCAGGTCGGCCGTGCAGGCCTCGCCGCCGACCACGAACCCGCGCAGCGTCGGGAGGTCCCGCTCCGGCATCGAAGCGAGCATCGCGGCGACCAGGTCGGTGTGCGTGATCGCGTACGTGTCGATCAGGTCCGCGAGCTCGTCGCCCGCGAGTTTCACCTCCGGCGGCGGCACCACGAGGGTGGCACCGGAGGTCAGCACCATGGCGATGTCCGCGAGCGAGACGTCGAAGCTGACCGACACCGCGAGCAGGAACCGAGCGCCGGGCCCGAGGCCGAGCCGGTCGACGTGCACCCCGGCGACGCCGGCGATGCCGGAGTGCGTCACCACGACGCCCTTCGGCGTGCCGGTCGAGCCGGACGTGTAGATCACGTATGCGGCGCTCGTCAGCGGTACTTCGACGCCGGGGTCGACAGCAGGACTGTCTTCAGCCTCCACTGAAGTAACTGTGATAACCGGCTGAGCGTCCTCGATCATGAACGCGATGCGCTCCGCCGGGTAGTCCGCGTCGATCGGCACGTAGGCGGCACCAGTCTTGAGGATCGCGAGCCACGCGACGATCAGGTCCGCCGAGCGCGGCATGGACAGCGCCACCCGCCGCTCCGGCCCCGCTCCGGCCCCGATCAGCCGATGCGCCAACCGGTTCGCGCGGGCGTCCAGCTCGGCGTAGGTCAACTCCGTGTCACCGAACACCACCGCGACGGCGTCCGGCGTCCTGGTCACCTGCTCGCGCACCAGCACCGGCAGCGGCGCCCGGCGCAGCTCACGTGCCGTGGCGTTGAACCCGCTGACGAGCTGCTCGGTCTCGGCGGCCGACAGGAAGTCGAGCGCACCGATCCGGGCACCGGCGTCCTGCACCGCGGACACGAGCACACCGTGCAGCCAGGAGGCGATCCGCTCCACAGTGGACCGGTCGAACAGCTCCGCGCTGTACTCGAGCCCGCCGGTGATGCCGCTGGGTTCCTCCACCAGGTCGAACGCGAGGTCGAACTTCGCGACGTCGGTGTCGCGCACCTCGACCCGGCCGGTGGCCGCACCGAACGTGATCTCCTGTGCCAGCGTGTCCTGGAACGCGAGCAGCACCTGGAACAGCGGGTGCCGCGACAGCGACCTGGCCGGCTGCAGCTGTTCCACCAGCCGTTCGAACGGCAGGTCGGGATGCGCGTACGCGGCGAGACCCGCCTCCCGGACCTTCGCCAGCAGCTCGGCGAACGTCGGGTCGCCGGAGGTGTCGGTCCGCAGCACCACGGTGTTGACGAAGAACCCGACGACGTCGTCCAGCACGTCGTCCGAGCGGGCCGCGACCGGGCTGCCGATCGGGATGTCGGTGCCGGCGCCGAGTCTGGTCAGCAGAGTCGCGATCGCGGCCTGCAGCACCATGAACACGGTCACGCCGTGCTCGTCGGCCAGAGCCCGGATCCGTCGGTACAGCTCGGGTTCGATGGTCAGGTCGACGCGGCCGCCGCGGAACTCCGACACGACCGGGCGAGGCCGGTCGACCGGCAGCGGCAGTTCCTCCGGCAACCCGGCCAGCGCACCGGACCAGAAGTCCAGCTGCTGGCTGAACAGCGACTTCGGGTCCGACTCGGACCCGAGCATCTCCCGTTGCCACACCGCGTAGTCCGCGTACTGCACGGGCAGCGGCGTCCAGTCCGGTGCCTGCCCGGCGAGCCGCGCCTCGTAGGCCTGCACGAGGTCGCGCACCATCGGCGCGGTCGACCGGCCATCACCCGCGATGTGGTGGTGCAGCAACAACAGCTCGTGCTCGTCCGGACCGAGTTCGACCAGCCGGCACCGCAACGGCGGCTCGGTCGTGAGGTCGAAGTCCTCCTCGTGACTGCCCGGGCCCAGCAGCTCCGGCGTCCACGACGGCAGGATCTGCTGGCGCGGGCCGGTGTCGCCCTCGGGGTAGACGGTCCGCAGCACCTCGTGCCGGCTGACCAGGTCACCGAGCGCGGCGGTCAGCGCGACCCGGTCGAGCGGGCCGGTCAGCACCAGCGTGAGCGGGATGTTGTAGATCCCCTCGGCTTCCTCGATCCGGTTGAGCAGCCACATCCGTTGCTGCGCGTACGAGAGCGGGATCTCGTCCGGCCGGGGCCCGGCGACCAGCGGAGGTCGCGCCGCGTCCGCGCTGCCGAGCACCGCGGCGAGTCCGGCGACGGTCGGCGACTCGAACAGGTGCCGGATCTTGAGCTCCGCGCCGAACACCGCGCGGGTGCGGCTGATCAGCCGGATCGCGGCCAGCGAGTGGCCGCCGAGCCGGAAGAAGTCCTCGTCGACACCGACCGCGGGCACACCGAGCACCTCGGCGAACAGCGAGCAGAGCAGTTCCTCGGCGGGGTTGCGCGCGGTCCGCACGACCCGTGCCGCCGCGGTCCAGTCCGGCTCCGGCAGCGCCTTGCGGTCGAGCTTTCCGTTGGGGGTCAACGGCAACGCGTCCAGCACCACGATCGCCGACGGCACCATGTACTCGGGCAGTGACGCGGCGGCATGCTCCCGCAGCCCGGCCGCGCCACCGGTCACGTAGCCGACCAGGCCGTTGTCCCTGACGACGACCACGGCCTGGCGCACGGCCGGATGCGCGGTGAGGACGGTCTCGATCTCGCCCAGCTCGATGCGGTGACCGCGCACCTTGACCTGGAAGTCCACCCTGCCCAGGTACTCGAGTTCGCCGTCGGCGCCCCAGCGCGCGAGGTCACCGGTGCGGTACATCCGGCCTGCGCCGAACGGGTTGGCGACGAACCGGTCGGCGGTGAGCGACGGCCTGCGGTGGTAGCCCCTGGCCAGCCCGAGTCCGGCGATGTACAGCTCGCCGGGCACTCCGGGCGGCACGGGCCGCAGCCCGGCGTCGAGCACATAGACGCCGGTGTTCCAGATCGGTTTGCCGATGGCCGGCGCGCCCGGCCGGCTGGCGAGTGCGTGCGTGGTGGACCAGATGGTGGTCTCGGTCGGCCCGTACATGTTCGTCACACCCGATGCCAGCGCCCGCATCGAGTCCGCGAGTGCGGGCGGCAGCGCCTCGCCACCGACCAGCATCCGCAGGCCGCGCACCCCCTCGGGTTCCGCGGCGACGAGCGCCTGCCACAGCGACGGCGTGGCCTGCAGGACCGTGCCGCCGGTGCGCGCGATCAACTGCACGAGCGCGGCCGGGTCGGTGACCGTCTCCTTCTCCGCCACCACGACCGCGGCACCGCTGAGCAACGGCAGGAACATCTCCAGCGCGGCGATGTCGAACGCGATCGTGGTGACCGCGATCCACCGGTCGTGCGCGGCGAGCGGCACGGTCTCGGCCATCGACGCGAGGAAGTTCAGCAGCGTCGCCCTCGGGACGACCACACCCTTGGGCTTGCCGGTCGAGCCGGACGTGTAGATCACGTACGCGGGACTGTCCTGCGCGACCACGACCCCGGGATTGGTGTCCACATCGGACAAAGGCAGTTCGTGCAACGTCAGCAGCGGCTCGGCGTCGGCGAGCATGTAGCCGACCCGCTCGGCCGGGTAGTCCGGGTCGAGCGGCAGGTAGGCCGCGCCGGACTTCAGCACGCCGAGCAACGCGACGACGAGGTCCGCCGAACGCGGCATCGCCAGCGCGACATAGCGTTCCGGCCCGGCACCGAGACCGATCAGGTGGTGCGCGAGGCGGTTGGCGCGAACGTTCAGCTCGTCATAAGTCAGCACGACGTCACCGCAGGACACCGCTACCACGTCCGGGGTCCGCGCGACCTGGTCCTCGAACAACTCGACCACGGACCGGGCGGGCACCTCACGTGCGGTGTCGTTCCACTGCCGCAACACCAGGTCGCGTTCGGCCGGGTCGAGCACGTCGAGCGTCCCGACAGGACGATCAGGAGCCTCGGCCGCCGCGGTCAGCAGTCGGATCACGCGGCCGGCCAGCTGCGAGGCGGTGCCGTGATCGAACAGATCGGTGGCGTACTCCAGCCGCCCGTCGATTCCGGCGGCGTTCTCCGTGAGGTAGCAGAGCAGGTCGAACTTCGCGACGCCCAGCTCGTCGGCCTCGCGGCGCACCTCCAGCCCCGGCAGGTCGAACTCGACCGGCGGCGTGTTCTGCAGCACCAGCATCGTCTGGAACAACGGGTGCCGTGCCAGCGAGCGGCTCGGGTTGAGCAGCTCGACCAGCCGCTCGAACGGTACGTCCGCGTTGGCGTAGGCGGTGAGGTTGGTCTGCCGCACCCGTGCGAGCAGCTCGGCAAACGTCGGGTCGCCCGAGGTGTCCGTGCGCAGCACCAGCGTGTTGAGGAAACAGCCGACCAGGTCGTCGAGCGCGTCGTCGGTGCGGCCCGCGACCGGCGTGCCGATCGGGATGTCCGTGCCCGCGCCGAGCCTCGTGAAGGTCGCGGCGAACGCCGCCTGCAACACCATGAAGACACTGACCTGGTGGCGGCGCGCGAGGTCGCGCACCCGCTCGTGCAGCGCCGCGTCGAGCGAGAACTCGACCACTCCGCCGACGTAGCTGGCCGTGGCCGGGCGAGGCCGGTCGGCAGGCAGCGCGAGTTCCTCCGGCAGCCCGGCCAGCGCCTGCCGCCAGTGCTCCACCTGCGCGGCGATCGGGCTCGCCGGGTCGGACTCGGTGCCGAGCACCTCCCGCTGCCACAGTGTGTAGTCCGCGTACTGCACGGGCAGCGGCGCCCAGTCCGGTGCGGTGCCGGCGAGCCGGGCGGCGTAGGCGGTGGAGAGGTCGCGGCCGAGCGGGGCGAGTGACCATCCGTCACCCGCGATGTGGTGCAGGACGATCATCAGCACGTGCTCGTCCTCGGCGAGGCGATGCAGATGAGCCCGGATCGGCGGTTCGGCGGTCAGGTCGAAGCCGGCCCGCGCGTCCGGCGGGCCGAGGTGCAGCGGCACGTCGACCGCCGGCAGCACCACCTGGTAGGGCAGGCCATCGCGTTCGGACAGGATCGTGCGCAACGACTCGTGCCGGTCCGCCAGGTCGATCAGCGCGGCCCGCAGCGCGGGCACGTCCAGCTCACCGGACAGCCGCAGCACCAACGGCAGGTTGTAGGTGCCGCTCGCGCCCTCCAGCCGGTCCATGAACCACAGTCGTTGTTGGGTATAGGAGACCGGCAGGTGTTCGGGGCGTTCGGCGACCGTCACCCGTTGCCGTGCACCGCGCGCGGTGGCGATTCGTTCCGCGAGCGCGGCGGGCGTCGGCGCGTCGAAGAGGCTGCGGATGTCGACCTCCACACCGAAGACCGTGCGCAGCCGGCCGATCAGCCGCATGGCGAGCAGCGAGTGCCCGCCGAGGTCGAAGAACCGGTCGTGCACACCGACTTCCTGGACGTCCAGCAGGTCCGCGAACAGACCGACGAGCAGTTCCTCCGTCGGCGTGCGGGCCGCGCGGCTTTCCACGACCACGGCCTCGGGTGCGGGCAGCGCCTTGCGGTCGACCTTTCCGCTGGGGGTCAACGGGAACGCGGGCAGCACGACGAACGCGCCCGGCACCATGTACTCGGGCAACGACTCGGCGAGGTGTGCCCGCAGGTCAGCCACGGAGGCATCCCCAGCGACGTAGCCGATCAGGCGATCGTCTGCGACGACTACGAGTGCCTGCCGCACGGCCGGATGCTGGGCCAGGCGGGCCTCGACCTCGCCCAGCTCGATCCGGAAGCCGCGCACCTTGACCTGCGTGTCGGTGCGGCCGAGGTAGGTGACCGTGCCGTCCTCGTCCCACCGGGCAAGGTCACCGGAGCGGTAGATCCTGCCTGGGCCGAACGGGTTGGCGACGAACCGTTCCGCGGTCAGCGCCGCCTGGTTAAGGTAGCCACGCGCCAACTGGTCACCCGCGAGGTACAGCTCGCCGGCGACACCGGGCGGCACCGGGTTGAGGTCCCGGTCGAGGACGTAGAGCCGGGTGTTCCACACGGGTCGCCCGATCGGTACCGAGCTTGCCGGGAATCCTGTTGGCACCTCGAAGTAGCTGACCTCGACCGCTGCCTCGGTCGGCCCGTACAGGTTGTGCAGCGGAACGTCCAAAACGGACTGGAACCGCTCGGCCAGGTCACCGGGCAACGCCTCACCGGCCGCCAGCACCCGGCGCAGGCCCCTGCACTCGGCGGCGGTGGGCTCCTCCAGGAACGCCCGCAGCATCGACGGCACGAAGTTGACCTCGGTGATCCGTTCCGATCGGATCAGCTCGGCGAGGTAGGCAGGGTCCCGATGGCCACCGGGACGAGCGAGCACGACGGTCGCGCCGGCGATCAACGGCCCGAAGAACTCCGGCACCGACACGTCGAAACTCGACGGCGTCTTCTGCAACACCCGCTCACTGGCATCCAGCCCGTAGTGGGTCTGCGACCACAGCAACCGATTCACGATCGCGCGATGGGACACCACCACGCCCTTGGGCTGTCCGGTCGAACCGGACGTGTAGATCACGTACGCGGCGTTGTCCGGCGTCGCGGTGAGCGCGGGCGCCTGCGCGGGTTGCCAGGACACATCCGGAAGTTCGTGCAACGCCAGCACCGCACCGGCATCGGCGAGCATGAAGTCGATCCGGTCGCTCGGGTGGTCGTGGTCGATCGGCAGGTAGGCCGCCCCGGCCTTGAGCACCGCGACCAGTGCGACCACCAGCTCCAGTGAGCGGGGCAGCAGCACGGCGACGAACCGCTCGGGGCCGGCGCCGTGCGCCAGCAGGTGATGCGCGACCCGGTTGGCCCACGTGTCCAGTTCCGCGTAGGTCAGCGAGGTGCCTTCGAACACGACGGCGGTCTCGCCGGGTGTACTTTCCACCTGCTCCGCAAGCAACTGTGTCAGTGTGGCGGCGGGAACCTCGGCCGCGGTGTCGTTCCACCGCACGAGCACGCGGTCGCGGTCGGCCGGGTCGAGCTGGTCGACGTGGTGGATCGGCTGGTCCGGGCCGGCGAACGCGGCCAGCACCCGCAGCAGCCGGTCTTCCACCTGTCCCGCCAAAGATGTGCGGTGGCTGATCCGCAACGTGAGCCGCTCCCCCGGCACCGCGATCAGGCCGAGCGGGTAGTGCACGGGATAGCGCATCTCGGTACCGGCGATCGTGAGGTCGCCGTGCGGCCGCACCTCGTCCGGGTAGTTCTCGAAGACGGTGAGCGTGTCGAAGAGTTCGGTGGTGCCGGTGAGCCGGTGCAGGTCGGCCAGTCCGAGGGTGGCGTTCCCGCTCGTTCTCAGCTGCTGCCGATGCAGGTCCGCGCACAGCTCGGCGACGGTCATGCCGGGCCGGAGGGTGGCGCGCACCGGGATGGTGTTGATGAACAACCCGACCATCGTCTCGACGCCGGGCAGGTCGGCCGGTCGTCCGGACACGGTGGTGCCGAACACGACGTCGCGGCGACCGGTGATTCCGCTGAGCACGAGCGCCCAGGCCGCCTGCACCACGGTGTTCAGCGTGTAGCCGCCGTCGAGGGCGCGCCGGGTCAGCGCAGTGGTGAGCTCCTCGGACAACTCGACGACGCGAACGTCGCGCGCCTCGGTGCCGCCGACCAGCGTCGGCTCGTCGACACCGTCGAGCACGTCGAGCCAGACCCGTTCCGCCGCGGCACGGTCCTGTGCGCCGAGCCAGTTCAGGTAGTCCTGGTAGGGCGGCGGATCGGCGAGCTGCTCGTCCGCGTAGTGCGCGAGCAGCTCGTCCAGCAGCACCGGTGTGGACCAGCCGTCGAGCAGGATGTGGTGGCAGGTGAGAACAAGCTTGTTGCCGTGCAACAGGAACCGCAGCAACGGTGGGGCGGCCATGTCGAACGGGCGCCGTTCCTCGGCCCGCAGTTCGTCGAGGTCACCATCGGCCACGCGCCACGGAACGTCCACTTCGGACGTTTCGAACCGGCCGTCGGCGCGGAAGCCCCACCGCAGGTTGGGATGCCTGCGCACCAGCCACTGAGCGGACTCGCGCAGGCGGTCGGCATCGATCGGGCCGTCGAGTTCCACGGTGAGCTGCGAGACGTACACGTCGACGTCGTCGTAGAGCGCGTGGAACAGCAGGCCTTCTGCCAGCGGCGCCAGCGACACCCCGGCGTCCGGCAGTGCCAGCTCGACCACCGGGGTGGCGACCGCCGCGAGCGCCCGGACCGTGCGGTGTGTGAAGACCAGCTCCGGAGTGAGCCGGAACCCGGCCTGCCGCGCCCGGCTGACCAGCCGGATCGCGCCGATGCTGTCGCCGCCCAGCGCGAAGAAGTCGTCCTCGGTGCCGACCGACGGCAGTCCGAGGATCGCCGCGAAGGGAGCGAGAAGCGCTTCCTCCGCCGGCGTGCTCGCCGCGGAGCCGGTGACCAACGCGCTGAGGTCCGGCTCCGGCAACGCGGCCCGGTCGAGCTTTCCGGCCGGGGACAACGGAAACTCGTCCAGCGTCACGAACAACGCGGGCACCATGTACTCGGGCAGCGTCACCGCGAGGTGCGCCCGCAGGTCGTCCAGATCCACTTCGCCGACGAGATAGCCGACCAGGCGTTCGTCACGGACCAGCACAGCGGCCTGCCGCACCGCGGGATGGCGTTCGAGGCTCGTCTCGACCTCGCCGAGCTCGATCCGGAAGCCGCGCACCTTGACCTGCGTGTCGGTGCGGCCGAGGTAGACCACGGCGCCGTCCTCGCGCACCCTGGCCAGGTCGCCGGTGCGGTACAGGCGGGCGCCCGGCGAGCCGTGCGGGTCGGCGACGAACCGCTCGGCGGTCAGCCCCGGCCGGTTGAGATAGCCGCGGGCCAGCTGGTCGCCCGCGAGGTAGAGCTCGCCGGTCTCCGCCGGGTTCAGGTCGGCGTCCAGCACCCGCAGCCGCGTGTTCCACACCGCGTGACCGATCGGCACAGCGCTGCCCTGGAAACCCGCGGGCACCTCGAAGTAGCTGACCTCGACCGCTGCCTCGGTCGGCCCGTACAGGTTGTGCAGCGGAACGTCCAGAATGGACTGGAACTGCTCGACCAGGTCGCCGGTCAGTGCTTCACCGGCCGCCAGCACCCGCCGCAACCCGGTGCACCCGGCCGCGGAGGGCTCCTCCAGGAACGCCCGCAGCATCGACGGCACGAAGTTGACCTCGGTGACGCCCTGCTCCTGGATCAGCTCGGCCAGGTAGGCCGGATCCCGGTGGCCACCGGGACGAGCGAGCACGAGCGTCGCGCCGACGATCAACGGCCCGAAGAACTCCGGCACCGACACGTCGAAGCTCGATGGCGTCTTCTGCAACACCCGCTCACTCGGGTCCAGCCCGTAGTGGGCCTGCGACCACAGCAACCGGTTCACGATCGCGTGGTGTGGCACCACCACGCCCTTGGGCCGTCCGGTCGATCCGGAGGTGTAGATGACGTAGGCGGGGTCCTGCGGGTCGATCGGCCGGATCCGGTCGGCGTCGATGATCGGCGCCGGCGAGTAGCCGGACAGCAGAGCGGTCGTGGCGGAGTCGTCCAGCACCAGTCCGCTCACCGGCACAGTGCTGTGCGCCAGCACCTGCACGGGCCGCGCGTCCTCGACCATGAAGGCGATCCGGTCGGCCGGGTACTCGGGGTCCACCGGCAGGTACGCCGCGCCGGTCTTCACCACGGCCAGCAGCGCGACCACGAGTTCGACCGAACGGGGCAGCGCCACCGCGACGACCTGGTCCGGACCCGCGCCCTGCTCGAGCAGGAACCGGGCCAATCGGTTCGCGTCCGCGTGCAGCGCGCCGTAGGTGACCTCAACACCCTCGAACACGACGGCTGTTGAGTCCGGAGTGGACAGTTCGCTCAGCTCAAGCAGCGCAACAAGGTCACGCTTCGCGCCCACGATCATGAATCCCCACCCCGTTGAACCCAAGTCCGGCGAAGAGCCCCCGCAGTGCCGGTGTGATGAGCTAGCTTGGCCCGGACCGTTTCCAGTCCACCAGTGCCAATGGAGCGCCAAATGGACCGTTTCCAGGACCCGGCCGAGCTCGTCGAGGTGCTCGGCGACTGGGCGTCGGCCCGCGGCCCGCTCTACCGCAAGCTCTCCGGCGCAATGGCCCGGGCCATGCGCGCCGGCGACCTGCCGCACGGCGAACGACTGCCGTCGGAACGGGATCTGGCCAGGATGCTCCAGGTGAGCCGGGCGACCGTGGTCGCGGCGTACGACGAGCTGCGCGACAGCGGCATGGTCGGCAGCAGGCGGGGCAGCGGCACCAGGGTGACGTCCGAGCCGGTGAAACGCCGGGCCGGTGCGGACGGCCGGGTACCAGGCGGCCGGGCGACGTCGATCTTCCAGCGGCTCGTGGACGGGCCGGGCGAGGTGATCTCGCTGGCGTTCGCCGTCGAGCCCGCCGCACCCGAGCTCGCGGACGCGCTGCGGGAACTGGTCGACGAGGACATGACCAGCCTGCTCGGCGACGTCGGCTACCACCCGCGCGGGTTCCCGCCGTTCCGCGACGCGATCGCTGCCTATTACCAGAACCTATGCGTGCCAACGGTGCCGGACCAGGTGCTGGTGACCACCGGCGCACAGCAGGCACTCGGACTGGTGGCGCAGATGTACCTGCGGCTGGGCTCGACGGTGGTCGTGGAGGCGCCGAGCTGGCCCGGTTGCTTGGACGTCTTCCGCGCGGCCGGGGCCAAGATGATCTCGGTGCCGCTGGACGCCGAGGGCATCTCCGCCGACGGCCTCACGCGGGCGTTCGCCGAGCACCAGCCCGCGCTGCTCTACGTGATGCCGACCTACCACAACCCGACCGGCACCCTGATGTCCGCGTCCCGCCGCCGGCGCGTCGCCGAGATCGCCGCCCGGTTCGAGGTGCCGGTGCTGGAGGACAACGCGTACACGTCCTTCGACGCCACCTCCGCCGTCGAGGGCTCCGGTCCGCTGCCGCCGATCGCGGGCTACGCGCCGGACGGCGCCGAGGTCATCACGGTCGGGTCGCTCGCCAAGGCGGTGTGGGGCGGGCTGCGAATGGGCTGGGTGCGCGCTCCCGGCGGGATCATCGAACGGCTCGCGCGCTACAAGGTGCTCGCCGATCTCGCGAGTCCCGTGCTGGACCAGGCCCTCGCCGCCAGGATCCTGCCGCGGCTCGACACCATCGCGGCCGGCCGCGCGCGGGTGCTGCAGGCCCGGCTGGACCAGCTGTGCGAGTTGCTCACCGAGGCGCTGCCCGAGTGGAGCTGGCGGGTGCCCGACGGCGGGTCCGCGCTGTGGGTCGAGCTGCCGGGCACCGATGCGCGGGTCTTCGCCCAGATCGCTCTCCGTCACGGCGTCGAGGTCGTGCCCGGCGCGGCGGCCGATCCGACCGGCGGCCACGACAACTTCCTCAGACTGCCCTTCACCTTCCCGGAGGAGACGTTGACCGTACTCGTTCGGCGGCTGCAGCGGGCGTGGCTCGAACTACGTCGACACGGGCCGGAAACGAGCTCACTCGGTCCTTCCGTGTAATCGCCCGACTACCGTTCGTCAACGCGTGACAAAAGCGCTGTGTAGTCGTCCGATCACCACGAAGAACCGGCAGTTTGTTCATTTGTTCACTCGATTAAAAGCGATCCATTTTTCGGCACGAACCCAGTCCAAGCTCCGCCGAAAAGACTAGTGGATCACCACCAATGTCCATATTGCCCCCGCGACATGGAGCAACATATGGTTGCTCGGACCAGTGAGCGCGGGGAGGCGCCACTCGACCCGAACCACCGGACACAAAGAGACTTCGGGCCAATTCTTTTGTATCCAGCTTCCGCGTGCTAACACTTGAACAGTGTCGCCGCAGCCCGAGGGGGGACTCGGTCGCGCACGACCAGTAGTTGAAAATTGTATTTCGTCGGCACGGCAGCTGCATTCCCAATAACCGGGTATGGGCCTGGTCAGGCTGCGCAAAAAACAGGGGTGTTTTCTCTTGCAGTCGTTGGCAGACAAATTCGTGAACATCGCGCACGAGCAGCCGGACACACCGGCACTCGTCTGGCGTGACCGCACCGTCAGTTACCGCGAGCTGTACCTCAGCGCGCGGCAGGCTCAGGCCAGGATCGCGTGCCTGCCGGACGACGGCACACCACTCGGCCTGCGGGCACCGAAGAGCCCGGAGTCGGTCGCGCTCGTGCTCGGCTGCCTGCTGGCGCAACGCCGGTTCCTCCTGCCCTCGGCGACCCTCGCCGAACAGACTCTCGCCGAGCTGTTCACCGCGAGCGGCTGCACGACCGTCCTGTCCGAACTTGACGCTCAGTGGCCAGGTCAGGGAGGCGTCAACACGTTCACGCCCGACCCGGCCCGCGTCACGTTCATGCTGACCACGTCCGGCTCGACCGGCAGGCCCAAGGTCGTGCCGCTCACCGAGGGCGCGGTGGACCGGTTCACCGACTGGGCGGCGGCGCACTTCGGGCTCACCGGGGTGGTGCTGAACTACAGCCCGCTGAACTTCGACCTCTGCCTGCTCGACATCTGGGCGACGCTCAAGCACGGCGGCACGGTCGTGCTGGCCGACCCCGCCCGCGGCACCGACGCGGCACATCTCGCCGACCTGCTGCGGGACAACGAGGTCGAGGTCGTGCAGGCCGTGCCGATGCTGTTCGAGCTGCTGGCCGGCGGACCGCCGCTGCCGCACGTCCGCCAGGTGATCATCACCGGCGACACGATCGCGGCGCGCACCCTGGCCCGGTTGCCCGCCCTGTTCCCGAACGCCCGCATCCACAACCTCTACGGCTGCACCGAGACCAACGACAGCCTCGTGCACGAGCTCGACCCGGCCCGGCTGCCCGCCGGTCAGATCCCGCTCGGCACACCGCTGCCGGACGTGGAGTTCAGGGTCATCGCCGAGGGCGGGCCGCTGCACGGACCGGGCACCGGCGAACTGGAGGTGCGGACACCCTTCCAGACCACCGGGTACCTCGACCCCGCGCTCGACGCGGACCGCTTCACCGCCGACGGCTTCTACCGGACCGGCGACCTCGTCCGGGTCGGCGCCGGCGGCGAGCTGACCCTGCTGGGCCGCAACGACTTCCAGGTGAAGGTGCGGGGAGTGCGCACCAACGTCCAGGAGGTCGAACGGGTGCTCCAGGAGCATCCGGAGATCGCCGAGGCCGCTGTGGTCGCCGTGCCGGACCCGCTCGCCGGGCACCTCCTGCACGCCGAGCTGCGCCGGGCACCGTCCTCCCGGCTGAACACCTTGGTGCTGCGCCAGTTCTGCGCCGAACGACTGGCGGCCACCTCCATTCCGTCCACCATCCGCATCACCGCCGAACCGTTGCCGAGGACGTCGACGGGCAAGCCGGACCGGCAGCTGCTCGTCCGCAGGAACACCAAGGGGAACAAGGACATGGACCACACCCGAGAGATCACGAAGTTCATCGTCGAGGAGTTCGTGCCCGACATCTCGACAGAGGACCTCGCGGCCGACTACGACCTGCTCGCCGGTGGTGTCATCGACAGCCTCGGCCTGCTGAAGGTCATCGCCTGGCTGGAGGACCGCTTCGAGCTCGCGGTGGACGACATCGACCTCGAGCCCGACAGCTTCCGCACGATCGCCGCGATCAACGCGTTCGTCAACCAGGTCCAGCAGCCGGCCGGAGCACAGCCGGCAGCCGGCAGATGACCCACGACCTGCTCGACGCGCTGGTCAACCGCCGCCACCCCGTCGAGCTCCCGATGTGCCGGTCGTTCTGGGACCGGCTGCACGACCGGCGCGTCGACCGCGCGGAGGCGGCCGCGGTGCTCGCCGCGTTGTCCACCACCATGCCGGACCCCGCCGCCGTCACCACGGTCGTCCAGTCGCTGCACGAACGCAGACCGGCACACGGCCACGTCTTTCCCGCGGCGGTCAACATCGTCGGCACCGGTGGCGGACCCCGCACCGCGAACATCTCGACCGCCGCCGCGTTCGTCGCCGCCGCGATGGACGTGCGGGTGGTGAAGACCGGCTCCCGCGCCAGTTCCGGCGGGGTCGGTTCGATCGACCTCCTGGACCGGCTCGGCATCGGTCTCACCCGGTCCTACGAGGAGACCGGCCACCTGCTGGACCGGTTCGGCATCGCGTTCGCCGGCTACTTCGTGTACCCCACCGAACTGACCAGGCTCGCGCGCACCGTGCTGCCGCTCGACCTGCGCACGATCGGGCGCTGGATCAACACGGTCGGCCCGTTCCTGGCCGACCTCCCGGTCTCCGCCCAGCTCACCGGCGTGTCCGACGCGACGCACCTGCCGGCGCTGCGGGCACTGGCCGCGGCGCAGCCCGGGAAGCGAATCTGGTTGTGCGCCAACGATCTCGGTGCCGACGAGCTGATCAGCTTCACGGCGAACTCGGTGCACGGTGCCCTGGACCTCCAGGTCCAGCCGGTCGGCGACGGCGCCCTGACCCAGCTCGCCGCACCGGCGGAGGACGACGTGGTCCCCCATTTCCTGGACCTGCTGGCCGGCCTGGCACCGGTGGCCGCGGTGGACACGGTGTGCCTGAATGCGGCCGCGCTCGCCGTGGCCGCGGGACACGAACCCGATCTCCCGGCCGGGTTCCGGACCGCCCGCGCCGCCGTCGCCGACGGTGCCCCGCGGGCCTTGGCCGAACGCATGCGACGAGTGGTGGCCCATGGCTGAGTTCTTCAGCGGCGCTCCCGGACTGGCGCTGTTCCTCAACGCGGGCGATCCGCCGCTGCCCGCGCTGCGCGACGTCGTCACGATGCTCGACGAGCAGCGGGTGGACTGCCTGGAGCTCGCGGTGCCGTTCCCGAACTCGTTCACCGACGGCCCGACGGTGCGCCGATCCGCGGATCGCGCCCTCGCCAGGGGCGTGGACCTGCCTGCGGTGCTCGACTTCCTCGCCGGCGTGGTGCCCGGCCTGCGACACACCAAGATCGCGTTGCTGGCCGACTGGAGCCACACCGTCAAGCCCGCGCCCATCGCGGACTTCGTCGCCAGGATCGCCGACTCGGCGGCGGACGCCCTGTTGTTGCACGGCCTCCCGCCACGGCTGCGCGACGACTACCACGCGGCCGCGGCCCGGTGGGAACTGCCGCTGGTCACCACGTGCTACCCGAACTCCCCCGACGACACGCGGCGGCACTCCGCCACGCACGCGTCGGCCTACCTCTACCTGGTCGCGCACTACGGCCGCAGCGGCGCCCGCCCGCCCGGCGGTTTCGCCGCGCTCGCCGACCCGATCAGCCGGTTGCGGACCGAGACGTCCGCGCCGATCGCGGTCGGGTTCGGTGCCCGCACGCGTGCCGACGTCGTCGCCCTGCACATCGCCGGTGCCGACGCCGTCGTGATCGGCAGCGCGACCGTCGAACAGGTCGAGCACGGCGATCCCGTCGAGAACCTCGCGGACTTCGTCAGAGCACTCACCCACCCTCCAGGGCCCACCACCAGCGGAAGCACTGAAGACAAGGAGCGGAAATGATCATCCGGAAGATCGACGACGTCCCGTCGGTGGATTGGGGCAACGGGCTGAGCAGGCGGTTCCTGCTGAACTCCGACAACATGGGCTACACCGTGACGGACACGATCGTCCGCGCCGGCACGAAGTCCCGCCTGGAGTACCGCAACCACCTGGAAGCCTGCTACTGCATCTCGGGACGGGGCGAGGTCATCGACCTCGACGGGGTCGCGCATCCGATCGAGCCGGGCACGCTCTACGCGCTCGACAACAACGACCCGCACTTCCTCGTGGCGGCGCCGGACACGGATCTCAGGCTGGTGTGCGTCTTCTCCCCCGCGTTGCGCGGGAACGAGCGGCACAGCCTGGACTCCGCCGAGTTCTCCCACTACTGACCGGAGCGGGTTCGTGATCAACTGGAACTCCGACCAGCTCGCGCTGCGGACCGGCCTCGCGGCGTGGTCCGCGAGGCTCAGCGAGAACCACGTCGAGCGGGACGCCGAAGGCGGCTTCTCACAAGAGAAGTGGGACCTCGTGCGGGAATGCGGCATTCTGCGGTTGCCCTTCGGCGAGCAGTGGGGCGGGCTAGGGCAGGACCTGCTCACCACCATGTACCTGCTGGAGGCCCTCGGGCACGGCTGCCGGGACGGCGGACTCAACTTCGCCGTCTCCACGCACATGGTCAGCACCGGCATTCCCCTGCAGCGCTTCGGTTCGGCGTCGCTCAAGGACCGCTACCTGCCCGCGGTCTGCGACGGGACCAGGATCGGCGCCCACGCGATCACGGAACCCGGCAGCGGCTCGGACGCTCTCGCCATGAGCACCCGAGCCGTCCGCGACGGCGACGACTTCGTGCTGACGGGCAGCAAGACGTTCGTCAGCAACGGGCCGGTGGCCGACCTCTTCGTGGTGTACGCCCGCACGCACCCCGACGGCGGACCGCTCGGCACGACCGCGTTCCTCGTCGAACGCGGCACGCCGGGATTCGCCGTCGGCAATCCGATTCCCAAGATGGGGTTGCGGACGGCGCCATTGGCCGAGCTGTACTTCGACGAGTGCCGGATTCCCGCGACCAATGTGGTCGGTCGCGCCGGTGGTGGCTTCCTGGTGCTCGACTTCGTGATGAAGTGGGAGATCCTGTGCTCGTTCGTGATCAACCTCGGTGAGATGGAACACCGGCTCGAAAGGTGCGTCGGCTACGCGGCCGAACGCACCGCGTTCGGCTCACCGATCGGCTCGTACCAGGCCGTCTCGCATCGCATCGCGGACATGAAGATCGGCGTCGAAACGACCAGGAAGTGGTTGTACGACACGGCGGCCAAAGTCACCCGCGGCGAGAGCGTGACCACCGACATGGCGATCACGAAGCTCATCGCGAGCGAGCAGAACGTCGCGTCCGCCATGGCCGCGGTGCAGATCTTCGGCGGCAACGGCTACATGGCGGAGTACGGCCTGGAGAAAGACCTCCGCAACGCCGTCGCCGGAACGATCTACTCGGGCACCTCCGAGATCCAACGCAACCGCATCGCCGCGATGCTCGGCCTGAAGTAGGAGCACCGTGGAGTTCATCGATCACGACTCGGAAGAGGTGCGGGCCTTCGTGGCGCGCACCGTGTCCACTGCGGATTCGCCGATGGCGCAGGCCGTCGCTCTCTACTACGCGGTCCGGGACAAGATCCGGTACGAGGTGTACGGCGCCGACCTGTCCCGCGAGGGCCTGCGCGCGAGCGCGGTGCTGCGTGGCGGATCGGGAATGTGCATCCACAAGTCGATCGTGTACGCCGCCGCGCTGCGGTCGATCGGCGTACCGGCCCGGCTCGTGCTCACCGACGTCCGCAACCACCTGGCCTCGCCACGGCTGCGGGAGCTCGTCGGCGGCGACGTGTTCCGGTTCCACTGCCTCACGTCTGTCTACAACGGACAGAGGTGGGTGCGCGCCACCCCGGTGTTCAACAAGATGCTGTGCCGGCTCTACGGCATCACGCCGCTGGACTTCGACGGCACGGCCGACAGCCTGTACCACCCGTTCGACTCGCGTGGCCGTGAGCACATGGAGTTCCTGCACGAGCACGGCGAGTTCGACGACCTGCCCCACGACCTCGTGCTGGACGGCCTGCGCGCCGCACACCCGCGGCTGTTCGCCGCCGGCGACCGGTTCGCCGCGGGTTCCCTGCTCGCCGACGCACAACCTGGAGACAAGAGATGACCGACCGGATCAAGTACCTGCTCGACGAGAAGGACATCCCCACCACCTGGTACAACCTGGCCGCCGATCTGCCCGGCCTGCAGCCGTTGCTGCATCCGGGAACCGGTGCGCCGATCACCGTCGACGACCTCACGCCGATCATGCCGGCGACGGTGGCCGAGCAGGAGCTGAGCCGCGAGCGGGAGATCGAGATCCCGGAGCCGGTGCGGCAGATCTACGCGCAGTGGCGGCCGGCGCCGTTGTTCCGCGCTCGCCGGTTGGAGCGCGCTCTGGACACGCCCGCGCGGATCTACTACAAGTACGAGGGCGGCAGCCCCGCGGGCAGCCACAAGCCGAACACCGCGATCGCGCAGGCGTTCTACAACCGCGAGGCGGGCATCCGCAAGCTCGCCACCGAGACCGGCGCCGGTCAGTGGGGCTCGTCGTTGTCACTGGCGGGCGCACTCTTCAACCTGCAGGTGCAGGTCTACATGGTCAAGGTCAGCTTCCACCAGAAGCCCTACCGCAGGCTGCTGATGGAGACCTACGGCGCACGGTGCGTGGCGTCGCCGAGCACCGAGACCGAGGCCGGCCGGAAGATCCTCGCCGACGACCCGGACTGCCCGGGCAGCCTCGGCATCGCCACGTCCGAGGCGCTCGAGGTCGCGATGAACGACCCCGAGACGAACTACGCGGGCGGCAGCGTGCTCAACCACGTGCTGCTGCACCAGAGCGTGATCGGCCAGGAGGCGCTGGCGCAGTTCAAGCTGGCCGACGACTACCCCGACGTGGTGATCGGCTGCGCGGGCGGCGGCAGCAACCTCGGCGGCCTCACCTTCCCGTTCATCGGCGAGCGACTGCGGGGAGGCCCGTCGGTGCGGGTGGTGGCGGCCGAGCCCGCGGCGTGCCCCACACTGACCCGCGGCAAGCTCGCCTACGACTTCGGTGACACCGCGGGCCTGACCCCGTTGCTGCAGATGCACACGCTGGGCCACACGTTCGTGCCGCCGTCGTTCCACGCGGGAGGCCTGCGCTACCACGGCATGGCGCCGCTGGTGAGCGCGGCGCTGGAGGCAGACCTGCTGGAGGCCGTCGCGGTCGAGCAGACGAAGTGCTTCGCCGCGGGCATCCAGTTCGCGCGGACCGAGGGCATCGTGCCCGCGCCGGAGTCGACGCACGCGATCTCGGTCGCGATCGCGGAGGCGTTGCGCTGCAAGGAGGAGGGTCGTTCCGAGGCGATCCTGTTCGGGTTGTCGGGACACGGCCACTTCGACCTGTCCGCCTACGAGGCGCACCTGACCGGCGCGCTGCGGGACGAGGCGTACTCGCAGGCAGGGCTCGACGCGGCGCTCGCCGCGCTGCCCACTGTGCCCGCGCCGGCCGATGCCTGAGCTGAAGGTCTGCGGCGCGACCAGCACGGCGGACCTCGGGTTGCTCGCCGCGGCGGGTGCCGACCTGGTGGGGCTGTGGCACGGGGTTCCCGGTGGCCACGCCGACCTCACCGTCGGCAGGCTCACGTCGCTCGCCGCGGCGGCACACCTGATCACGCCGGTGCTGGTGACACTGGCCGCGGACGTGCGGGACGTGCTGGCGGTGTCCGGCATCCGGGTCGTGCAGCTGCACGGCTACCAGCCGCCGGGCACCGTGCGGGCGTTGAAGCAGCTGGACGTGCATGTGATCAAGGTGCTGCACGTGAGCGGGTCGTCCTGCCCGGAGCGGCCGTTGATCCGGGCGTACGAACGGGCCGGGGTCGACTCGTTCCTCGTCGACGCGGTCGGTGCGGACGGGCGGATCGGCAGCACCGCCCAGTCGCTCCCGCCCGCGACGGTGCTGGACCTGGTGGACGCGGTGAGCGTGCCGTTCCTGCTGGCCGGCGGGATCACCGCGGCCAACGCGGACGCGTTCGCCGAGGTCGCCGCCCATCCGCTGTTCCGCGGGGTGGACGTGGACACCGGTGCCCGCGATGCCTCCGGGGCGTTCGACGCGGCGAAGGTGTCCGCGCTGCGGCGCAACTGGACGGAACGAGTGGCCGCGTGAGCACAGGACAGGGATCATGAGTGCATTTGTGGACGCGATCACCGGAGCACGGGTGCCGGTGATCGCGGAGGTGAAGCTGCGGGACGCGGCCGGCACGGACCTGCTCGGCGGGCGTTCGGTGGCCGAGGTCGTCCGCGCCTACCGCGAGGCCGGCGCGGCCTGCGTGTCCGTGGTGACCGGCCGGTGGTTCGGCGGCAACGCCGAGTTGCTGCGCGAGGTGGCGTCGCTCATCGACGTGCCGTTGCTGCAGAAGGACTTCATCACCTCGCAGGCGCAGCTGCGGCAGGCCAGGCAGCTCGGCGCGTCCGCTGTCCTGCTCACCGCGGCGTTGCTCCCGGCGGCCACCCTCCCCAGGGTGGTCGACCGGGCGCTGGCGCTCGGCCTGACCCCGTTCGTCGAGGTGACCGGCGCCGGCGAGCTCCCGGCCGATGCCTCGGCGTGCGTGATCGCGGTGAACAACAAGGACATCAAGGACCGCGAACGCGGCTCGGCCGACCTCGGCCGCGGGCTGGGCCTGCTGCCCGCGGTGCTCGCTACCGGCACGCCCTGTGCGGTCAGCGCGAGCGGCATCGACACGCCCGAGACCGGCGCCCGGCTGGTCGACGCCGGGTTCGCCGCTCTGCTGGTCGGGACCGGGCTGCTGCGGGCGAGCAGTCCGCGCGCCTGGTTCGACCGGTTCGCGCACGCCAGGACGGCGGCATGAAGGCGCTCTCGTTGCGTGACGCGGTGGGTGAGTCCGTGCTCACCCACGACGTCGCGCTCCCGGCGGACCGGATCGCCGCCGACTTCGCGGCCCGGTACGCGGGAGTACCCGCGACGTCGGTGTCACGCTCGGAACCGACCGTCCGCTACACGGCGACCGGCCACCGGATTCCGGTGCTGCTGGGCATGTACGGCGACGAGGACCGGGTGCGTTCGTGGCTGCCTGGCCTGCCCGAACGGTCCACAGTGGACGCCGTGGCCAAGTTGACGTCCGGCCGCATCGCACCGGAACACGTGACCTCGGTTCCGTGTCAGCAGAAGGTCTCGGCGCTGGCGAAGCTGCCGGTGCTGCGCGCCACACCGCGCGACGCCGGACCGTTCCTGACGATGGGCCTGGTGCACGCGGGCGAGGCGCTGTCCGTGCACCGGATGCTCGTGCTCGACGACTCCCGGCTCGCCATCTGGATGGTGCCCGGCCGTCAGCTCCTGGCGTTGTACCAGGAATCCGAACGGCTGCCGGTGTCGATCAACATCGGTGTTCCTCCGGCCGCGCTGGTGGCCTCGGCGTTGTCGAGTGCCGTACTTCCGGCCGGCGCGACCAAACTGGAGATGGCGGGCGCGCTGGCCGGTGCCCCGATCAGGGTCGCCGACGGCGTCACCCAGCCGGTGCGGGTGCTCGCCGACGCGGAGATCGTGCTGGAGGGCTACCTCGACGGCACGCTCGCCGACGAGCCGCCACCGGTGTCGCTGCCCGAGTTCCTCGGCTACGACGGTGACTCGCGGGCCGGTCTGCCGGTGATCACCGTGACCGCCGTGACCACCCGGCGCGCCCCGGCCTACCAGGCGGTGGTCGGGCCCGGCCGCGAGCAGTCGGTGATCCTCGGTCTCGCCGGCGCGCTGTCGGTCGCGCTGTCGGGCACCGACGACGACTGGCGGCTGATCGACGACCTGCACTTCACCCCGGCGGGCGGCGGCATGCTCACGCTCGCGGCCGCGATCCGCAAGACGTCGTCCACTTCGGACGAACGGCTCGCGCACATCGCCCGGCGGATCTTCACGCAGCACCGGTTCGTGAAGCTGATCGTGTTCACCGATCCCGACGTGAACCTGCGCAACCCCGAGGACGTGTGGTGGGCCGTGACGACCCGCTCGAACCTCGGCACGGACTGCACGACGTTCGACGGCTTCCGCCCGTTGCCGATGGATCCGTCGCAGGCCGCGGACTGGCGTGGCGGACACGGCGGCACGACCCGCACGTTCGTCGACGCCACCACGCCGTTCGAACTGTCCGCCACGACCTGCCGGAGCTTCCGTTGAGACTCGTCGTCGGGATCACCGGCGCGACCGGCACGATCATCGGGGTGCGGTTGCTCGAGGCGTTGCGGGAACTGGAGGTCGAGAGCCACCTGGTGCTCAGCCGCTGGGGCCGCGCGACGCTGGAGATGGAAACCGACTTCACGGCCGCCGACGTCCGTGCGCTCGCCTCGGTCTCGTACGGCCCCGGCGACGCGTCCGCGGCAATCGCGAGCGGCTCGTTCCGCACCGACGGCATGATCGTCGTACCGTGCAGCATGAAGACGCTCGCGGCGGTACGCACCGGCTACGGCGACGGGCTGATCCCGCGCGCCGCCGACGTGACCCTCAAGGAACGCCGCAAGCTCGTGCTGGTGCCGCGCGAACTGCCGCTCTCCGAGATCCACCTGGAGAACATGCTGGCACTGACCAGGATGGGCGCCGTGATCGCGCCGCCCATGCCCGCGTTCTACACCCGCCCGACGTCGATCGACGAGATCATCACGCACATCGTCGCGCGAGTGCTCGACCAGTTCGGCCTCGACCTGCCGGGCGTGCCCCGGTGGACCGGTCCGCCGGACTGACTCTCAGGCCGATCTGGCACCGGACCCAGCGCAAGCTCCTGGCGCGCGACCGGCAACACTGATCTCCCGCACACTCGAGAACTGGAGCGCTCCGCCATGAAGTACACCGTCACGATGGAGATCGCCCTGCCGCGGGAGAGGGTGGTCCAGCTGCTCGCCGACCCGGAACACATGCCGAAGTGGCTGCGGGGCCTGGTGCTGCATGAGCCGGTGAGCGGGGTGCACGGGCAGGTCGGCACCAGGTCGCGAGTGGTGATGCAGACAGGGCAGCAGGAGTTCGAGGGCACCGAGACCATCACCCGCCGCGAACCGGTGGACCTGCACGGAATCGCGAGCGAGGTGGTCGTCCACTACGAACGCGAGATCGTCGGCAAGGGCATGTGGAGCGCCGCGCGCGAACGTTTTACCGAAACCGGCCCGGAGACGACGCTCTGGGTGAGCGAGAACGAGTACCGGTTCAGCGGCTTGCTGATGCGGCTGGTCGGGCTCTTGATGCCTGGTGCCTTCCGCAAGCAGTCGCTACAGCACATGCAGGACTTCAAGGCGTTCGCCGAGCACGGAACGGACGTCCGCGAAGCGAAGGGCTGAACTGCGTCTGCGGTTGAGCGGTTCCATGGACAGGTCGTCAACTGTCGGCGAGGTCCTGACCGAGGAGTTGCCCCGCGCGTTCGATGCAGCGCATCCGGGCGGGAGAAAAGTCGTACGGCATCTTGGTCGACGCTTCGAAGGCACTCATCACCGTGTCGTGTTCCCCGTCCAGGTCGCCGTAGATCTCGAAGAGCTCTTCCTCGGCCGTGTCCAGTCCGGCAGCCTCGATGGCCTGCTCCAGGGCCTTGTGGTGGGCGTATCGCTGTCTTGCGAGTTCTTCGACGCGCGGGTCATCGGGCTCGACACCGTCATCGAGGGCGGCCTCGGCCGCGTCGAGCCGGTCTTCCTCAGCCCGCAGGTCAGGGTGGGTGGCCAGCACGATGAAACTGCTTGCCTGGACAGCGGCGCCCAGCGGGCCGAAGATCCGTTCCGTGACCAGCAGGGCATCCACTTCGGAGGGGCGTAGCGCGCCAGGAGGCAGGTGGCTGAGCCGGTCCGTCACCAGGTCCGAAAGCAGCCCCAGTGGGCTGCCCACGGCTCGCAGGCGCTGGACGGCCACGCGCTGACGTCGGATGTCGGCCTCCTGGGCGGCCAAGGTGTCCTCCAGGCAGCCCAGGCTTTCCTGGATGTCCCGGTTCTCGTCGAACGCGGCCCGCATGTCATCGAGCCTGATGCCGGCCTCTGCCATCCTGCGGATCCACAGCAGACGGATCATGTCGTCGTAGCCGTAGCGGCGGCGGCCGTCCGCGCCGCGCTCGGGCTCCCGAAGCAGACCGATCTGGTGGTAGTGGCGGATGGCGCGTGGGGTTGTTCCGGCGAAGGCGGCGGCATCACCGATCTTGACCTGACGCGGCGGCGTGAAGGAGAGGTGCATCGCAGACGGAGCCTTTCGAGCTGTGGTGCCTCCAAGGACAGCACATGCCGCTACGGCAGGTGCAACCTCGGCCCTGCTGGGTGGTGAGTGATCGGTTTGTTTGTGACGGTTAGTCGCTGTTAGTGGATGGTTAGCGCGGTTCCCCAGTCTGGTTGACGGAGGCGAGATCGCCTCTTCCTGAGAAGGGGGAGTTCTCTTGATTCGCAAAACCCTGACGGTCCTGGCCGGGGCCGCGTTCGCGGCGTCGCTGGTGTCGATGCCCGCGAACGCGTCCTCCGTTCCGGAGATCACCGAGCCGAGCGGTGACGTGTCGGCCGCTGCCTACAGTGACTGCCCTGCGGACCGCATGTGCATCTGGACGGGTCTCAACGGCACGGGTGGGATCGGCATCTTCCGCGTCGGTGACGCCAACCTCGGTGCCGCTCCCGGCCCCAGCGGGCTCAACAACAACGCCGAGAGCATGAGGAACCGCACCAGCCAGCGGTGGTGCCACTACGACGGGGCCAACTACACCGCCCTGATGGCGGCCGGTGGGCCTGGCGGCGGGGCGAACATCCTGCCCGAGTTCCGCAACCGGATCACCTCGTTGCGGGTGTGCCCCTGACCGGAGGTGAGTCGTGCTGGCCAGCAGAGCAGCAGCGCTCGTGGCCGGCGCGGTGATGGCGGGGTCGCTGTACGCAGCGGCCCCTGCCGTCGCCGGGCCGGTGTCGCCGGCCGCGTGGAGTGACTGTCCCGCGAACCGGTTCTGCATGTGGACCGGTGTCAGCGGCACGGCGCGGATCATCATCCTTCGCGTCGGTGACGCCGACCTGGGTGTCCCAGGTCCCCGGCCTGAGGTCAGGAGTGCGTACAACCGCACCGCCGCGCCATGGTGCTTGTACGGGCGGACCAACTACATGGACCTCATCGCCGTCGTGGACCCTGGCGGTCGGGAAAACCTCCCGCCGGACGCCCGCGTGGCATCGGTGCGGCCCTGCCCTTAGGCGCCGGTCAGTCCGGCGGCGAGCGGGCCTGCGTTGTGTCCACAGTGGTCGAAATACTGCTGGCACACCGAGGCCAGTTCCCAGGCGTGTTCGGCCATTCCGCATACCGCCGCTGTCTCGACTACGGCCTGCAGTGTCGGCAGTTCGGTGTCGAACCACGCGACCGGGTCGCAGGCGTCCGGCTCCACGTGGTGGCGCAGTGCCGTGCCGGGTGCGGGCTTCAGCCCGTCCGTGGGCAGCCGGGCGGCCATCGACTCCGCCATCGCGAGGCAGGCGCCGACCGCGCGGGTGAGCACGGCGCCCTGCTCGGGTTCGGCCTGTTCGGCGGCGAAGCAGCGCAACAGGTCGTGCATGCCGTAGCGAATCGCGGTGCCGCAGCCGGCGGTGCTCACCAGGTGCCAGCTGACGAGGTCTTCCAGCACCCGTTCCGCGCCGGTCTGCTCGATGTCCAGCAGTGCGGCCGCGAGCCAGCCGGGCACCGTGGTGGCGGGCAGCAGACCCAGGCGGCGGAACAACATCTGGTGCGACTGCGACAGCTGCCGGTAGCTCGCGTCGAAGCTCGCCCGGACGCCGAGGTCGCCCGCCTCCAGCCAGTCGAGCCTGGTGCGTTCGTCGGCGAGCCGGGCGGCCAGGTCGTCGGCCGTCCAGTGTGGATGGTCGAGCAGCAGTGCGCCCGCGATTCGCAACGCCAGCGGCAACCCGCCGCAGTGCGCCACCAGCGCGTCGCCCGGTGGTACTCCGGCGATCTTGGTCAGTAGCTCGGCTGACTCGCCGGCATCGAGCAGGCCCAGCCGCACCAGCCGCGCGCCCTCCAGCTCACCGAGCGTGCGCCTGCTCGTCACCAGCACCGCACAGCCGGGTTCAGCCGGCACGAACGGCCGCACCTGGCGCGCGTCGGCCGCGTTGTCGACGACCAGCAACACCTCCCGTCCGGCCAGCAGGTCCCGTAGCAGTGCCGAGCATTCGTCCTCTGCGGCCGGCACGAGGTCGGCGGGTACCCCGAGCGCGCGCAGGAACTGCTGCAGCACCGCCATCGTGTCGTCGCCGCGCAACGTCGCGAAGAGCTGGCCGTCCGGAAAACGCTCGCGCACCCGGTGGGCCAGCTGCACGACGAGCGATGTCTTGCCGAGCCCCGCGGCACCCGAGACGACAACGAGCGGCCCGTGTTCCCGGCGCGGCGCGGTGAGCACGTCCGCCAGCTCGGTGAGCAACTCCTCGCGACTGACGAAGTCGGGCAGCGCCGGTGGCAGCTGGCGGGGCTGATGTGCCTTGCGCGGCAACGGCAACGCGGGCCGCGCGACCGGTTCGCCGCGCAGGATGCGGGCGTGCAGCGCGCGCAGTTGCTCCGACGGTTCGACGCCCAGCTCGTCCACCATGGTGCGGCGGAACGCGAGGAACACATCGAGCGCCTCCGGCACCCGGCCGCGCCGTGCCAGCGCGGTCATCAGCTGGGCGCGCACCCGTTCGCGCAACGGGTGCTCGGCCGCGGCGGCGGTGAGCTCGCCGATCAGGTCGGCGGTGCCGCCGAGCAGGAGATCTGCGTCGACGCGCTCCTCCAGCACCGTCATCCGCAGCTCGTCGAGCTGTGTGGCGACCGGCTCGGTGAGCTGCAGGTCGACGGGACCGCGCCAGCGCCCGAGCGCCTCGCGCAACCTCGTAGCGCCCAACGCCACGTCACCGCCCGCGATCAGCCCGCGCGCGGCGGCCAGGTCCTGCCGCACCAGCTCGACATCGAGCTCCGCCGCGGCGGCGCGCAACACGTACCCCGTGGCCGCGGTCGCGATCCGCTCCTTGCCGAGCACCCGCCGCAGCCGCGAGATGATGCCCTGCAACTGCACCTTCGCCGACGCCGGCGGCACCTCACCCCACAGCTCGTCGAACATCCGGCCGACCGGCACGACCTCGTTCGCGTGCCATACGAGCAACGCGAGCACCGTGCGCATCTGCGGTGTGCCCACAGCGACCTCGGCACCGTCGCGTTCCACCCGAAACGCTCCGAGCAGCCTGAAAGACCACATCCCCAATACCTCCCCCGCCGTCAGGGTGGCACAGGGGCCGATACCGCCGCGAGAGATTCGATCGGATCCAAAGTCTCACACGCGAGCGCTCGCACAGAATGGTCGGTGGCAATTCAGCCGTGTGGTCGGCGGTGGAACGAGCGGCATTGCGTGCCAGCTGGTCGGGTGAGTGCAGGTGCAATCACATCAATCACCCGCGTGAAGTATTACCACCAAATCCAATTGAACCTTTTACCATCTTGACGACCCGTTTGTTAGCGATAACACTGCCCTGGCGGTGACACGCACCCCGCACTGCCAGGCGAAACGCCGAAGACGTGACCTTGGTGAAGGTCGGCGTGGGCGCCTGCGCCACAACCACGTCCGACCCTCACCGAGGCGGGATCGCCATTGCCCAGCTCAGCAACATCGATGATCTGTCCAGGGTTCGTCCGCCGCTCCTGGTGGCGCTCCAGCCAGGGCGCACGGCTCGCGCTGGCCGGCTTGGGCGTCGTGACGACGGTCGCCACCACGGGAGCGATCGCCTTCAACGGTGTTGTGGTGCCGGGACGGCACGGAAGCTCCGGCCTGGAAGCGAACCTGCGCAGAGGTGACTCCGTCGAGGTGACTGTCCACAAGGTATCCGAAGTGGACTCTTTCGAGGGGGTAGAGCCAGGCACCGGCCTCTTCGTCCGGGCCCGCGTCGCCGGGGTGCGCCCGGCCGGCGACTGCTGGCGGGCGGAGTCCCGCGCTGCCGCCCAGAACCTGTTGCTCGGCAAGGACGTGCGGCTCGTCATGAGGATGGATGACGGTTCCGGCGGTGATCAGATCATGGTCGACGTCCTGCTGCCGAACGGCGACGACTACGCATGGACCATCGTGCACGACGGCGCGGCGCCTGCGGATCGGTCGGCCCGGAAAGACCTCGCGACGGTCGAGTCCGACGCTCGCCACGACCGCCGTGGCGTGTGGGCGACCAGCTGTGATCCCGGCGCAACGAACGTGACGGCGACCAGCGCGCCTTCGTCGTCCGCGCCGACCACAGCCACGACCACCACCGCGACAACCGTTCCAGCGCCGGCGGAGTCTCCCCCGCCGCGGTCATCGTCGGCACCGGAGCCTTCCGTGCCGCCTGACGATCTGTGGGACGACATCCTGAAAGGCGGGCGGTGTACCGCCGAAGGTGAGCGGCGGACGTCCCTCACGGGCAGGGAGATGGTGTGCGTCCGCAACCAGAAGGACGAACTGAGGTGGCGGCGTGAGAAGTGAGGATCGTGTCGATCTGTTCAGCGAGCCGATCGACGTCGTCGAACCGGCACCTCGCCTGGAGGACGGCAGGCCGCCGCGCGGGCTGACGGCGCAGGGCTGGGTCCGCACGACCGGCTGGCTCCAGATCGGCGACCGGCCGGTGAGTTCCGCCTACGTCGCCGCGGCGGTCGGGTTCCTGTGGGCGCCGATCGTCGCGGTCACGCTGATGGCCGCGTTCCCGGTCGCGGCCGGGATTCTGGTGATCACCGCTCCGGCGGTGTCCGGTTCGGCCTGGTGGTTCTTCACCACCTGCGTGAGGCCTGCGTCCTCCGCACGGAACATCGGACTGAAGCTCGCGAGCGACCTGTTCGCAGGGGACGTCGTCCGGCTGTACGGCTCGATCGGGCCGGTCGGCAGGGTGACCGCGGTGGTGCGCGACGACGACGTCCGGGTGGACTTCCACGGCGGAGGGCGTCAGTCCTGGGCTCCCTCGCGCGTTGTGCACGTCGCGGAGTTGCTCAGTTGAGGCACAGGGCATCGCCAGTGGCCGGTTTTGACGGCACGACCGGCAACGATCACGATGTCGGCGTGACACGCCGATCTTCCACCACGCCGAGCATCCGCGATGTCGCGGCGACCGCCGGGGTTTCGTACCAGACCGTGTCACGGGTGCTCAACGACTCGCCGCGGGTGAACGCCGGCACGCGCAGCCACGTGCTCGAGGTCATCGCACGGCTGGGTTACCGCCCCAACCGGGCCGCTCGCGCGCTGGGTTCGGGGCTGTCGAACTCGGTGACGGTGGTGATCGCCAACACCACCCTCTACGGGTACGCCGCGACGTTGCAGGGGATCGAGGAGGCCGCGCGGTCGGAGGGGTTCGCCGTCGGTGTCCGGGTCGTGGAGTCGGACGGTCCGGTGGACGTCCGGCACGCGGTCGAGCACGTGAGCGATCCCGACGCGGGTGGTGTCGTGGTGATCGCGTTCGACACCGCGGGCGCGGAGGTGCTGCGCGCGTTGCCGGCGAAGGTTCCCGCCGTGGCCGCCACCGAGGCCGGTGGGCTCACCGGTGTCTCGCGTTCGATGATCTTCCTCGACGAACGGCAGGCGGCCGCGGACGCGACGGGACATCTGCTGGATCTGGGGCACCACACGGTGCACCACGTCGCGATCCCGTCGGAGAGCGGCACGAGTGCCCGCCGGGCGGGGTGGCGTACCGCGCTGGAGGACGCGGGGGCGCTCGTTCCCGAGGTGCTCACGGCGGGCTGGGACGTCCGGTCGGCCTACGAGGCCGGTGTGCGGCTCGCGGCCGACACGGCGGTCACGGCGGTGTTGTGCGGCAACGACGACACGGCGCTGGCGGTGCGTCGTGCGCTCTACGAAGCGGGCAGGGACGTGCCGGGAGACGTCAGCATCATCGGTTTCGACGACGTGCCCGGTGCCGCGTACTGGACACCGGCACTGACGACCGTGCGGATGGACTTCGTCGCACTCGGACGGGCCTGCCTGACGGCGATCGCCGCCGAACTGGCGGGCGAACCACAGCCGCCGCTCGCGCTCGCGCCGCCTTCGCTCGTGATTCGCGAGTCCACGGCACCCAGGCGTAACAACTAGGTAACGCGCTCTTTCCACGTCGGCATGTTAACGCTCACACTGTGCCGATGATGTGACCGGTCACACAAAGTTGACCTGCGGAAATGAGGGCCCACTGTGATTTCGATGGAGTCCGCGACCAGCGTGGTCTGGGGCCATTCGGCGCTGGAACTGGTGGTGGACGTGGCGTCCGGCGGCCCGGTCGGCGTCCGCTCGCTCACCGCCGGAGGCGACCGCGCTGATCGTCCCCGAGCTGTGCAGCCGCTGGTCGAGCTGCTGGTGGCGGGCCAGGGACGGGCCCGGGTCTCGCACAGGTTCTCCGAGACCGCGGTGGGCACGCGCATGGTCTTCGCCGGTTCCTCCAGCGGCACCGACGGCAAGTGGCGCGAGCTGCACATCGACCTGAGGGACGAGCGGACTGGCCTGGTGGCGCGCACGACGTTCCGCTCGGTGGACGGGATCGCCGCCTGCCAGATCACCACCACCGTGACCAACCAGGGTCAGGAGCCGGTGCTGCTGCAGGGGTTGAGCTCCTTCGCCGCCGGTTTCGGCCACGCGCGGGCCGAGGACGTCGACCTGCTCAGAGCGGACAGCGAGTGGCTCGGAGAGGGACGGTGGGCCCGCCACCCGTTGCGCGACGGCGCCCTGCCCGACCTCGGCCTCGGGCTGCACGGGCAGGACGGTCGTGGCCGGGTCGCCGTCGTCAGCACCGGCACGTGGTCGACGGGAACGGTCCTGCCGACCGGCGGGCTCGTCGACCGGCGAACCGATCAGGCGTGGCTGTGGCAGGTCGAGCACAACGGAGCGTGGCGCTGGGAGGTGGCCGAGCGGATGAACGGCGTCTACGTCGCGCTGCTCGGGCCGACCGACATCGACCACCAGTGGCAGCAGCGCCTGCTGCCGGGTGAGTCGTTCACCTCCGTCCCGGTGTCGGTGGCGGTGTCGGCGTCCGGTGTGGACGGTGCGATCGCCGCGCTGACCCGGCATCGGCGCGAGATCGTGCGCCCGCACCGCGACCTCACCGCTTTGCCGGTGGTGTTCAACGACTACATGAACACGCTGATGGGCGATCCCACCACGGAGAAGCTGCTGCCGTTGATCGACGCGGCGGCCGACGCGGGTGCGGAGGTGTTCTGCGTCGACGCGGGCTGGTACGACAACGGCTCGAGCTGGTGGGACGGCGTCGGTGAATGGGAGCCGTCGTCGACCAGGTTCCCCGCCGGCATCGAGGAGGTGATCGGGCACATCCGCGCGCGCGGCATGGTGCCCGGCCTGTGGCTGGAGCCGGAGGTGATCGGCGTGCGCAGCCCGATGGGCGACCGGCTGCCCGAGTCCGCGTTCCTGCAACGGGGCGGTTTCCGGCTGGTCGAGCACGGCCGCTACCACCTGGACCTGCGCGACCCGCGAGCCGTCGCACACCTCGACGCGGTGGTCGACCGGCTGGTCGGCGAGCTGGGCGTGGGGTATTTCAAGCTCGACTACAACATCGACGGTGGTGCGGGCACGGACGTGGCCGCGGACAGCGTCGGTGCCGGCCTGCTCGCCTGCAACCGGGCGCACCTCGCGTGGCTCGACGCGGTCCTGGACCGGCATCCCGGACTGGTCCTGGAGAACTGCGCGTCCGGTGCGATGCGGATGGACTACGCGATGTTGTCGCGGATGCAGCTGCAGTCCACCAGCGACCAGCAGGACCACCTGCGTTACCCGCCGATCGCCGTGGCCGCGCCGATGTCGGTGCTGCCGGAGCAGTCGGCCAGCTGGGCCTACCCGCAGCCGGGCATGTCCGCCGAGGAGATGGCCTTCACGCTGTGCACCGGGATGCTCGGCCGCCTGTACCTGTCCGGTCGTCTCGACGCCATGACCGCGGCACAGCTGGATTCCGTGCGGGCCGCGGTGCGGGTGCACCAGGAGATCCGCGCCGACCTCGCCGCCGCGGTTCCGTTGTGGCCACTGGGTCTTCCCGCGTGGGACGACCGGTGGCTGAGCCTCGCCATGAAGTCCGGTGACCTCACCTACCTGGCGGTCTGGCGCCGTGGTGGTGACCGGACGGACGTCACCCTGCCGTTGCCGCATCTGCGCGGCGCGGACATCGAGCTCGACGTGCTCCACCCGTCCGATCTGCCCGAGTGGACCTGCGACTGGGACGCGGACGCGGGAGTGCTGAGCATGACCGCCCACCGCGTCCCCGCGTCGGCCCGCCTGTTCCGGATCACCCGGCTCACCTCCCCGATTCCCTCCCCCACCGAAGGGTTCGCACGATGAAGAGACTGATCGGCGTTGCCACCGTCCTTTTGGCACTCGCGGCGTGCAGCGACCCCGGCGCGGACACCGCCACCGCGGGAGCGGTCTCCTGGGCCGATCCCACCGCGTCGCTCAGCGGCGTCAAGCTGACCATGTGGGCCGCGCAGAACAGCAACACCGTGCCGGAGCAGGTGGTGGCGGCGTTCGAGAAGGCGACCGGTGCCGACGTCGACGTCGTGACGATCCCGGACCCGTACGAACAGGGCGTGCAGACCAAGGTGGCGACCGGTGACAAGCCGGACCTCGCCTTCTGGCAGCCCACCGCGTCCATGCTCACCGCGATCAACGCCAAGGCGAACCTCCAGCCGCTCACCGACGCGCCGTGGTTGCCGAAGCTGGCACCCGAACTCAAGGACATCACCGGCCTTCTCGACGGCACGCGCTATGCGGCACTGATCACCAGCCCGGCCGTGGAAGGCGTGTACTACAACAAGGACGTGTTCGCGGCCAACGGGATCACGGAACTGCCGAAGAACTTCGACGACATGATCGCCAAGGCCAGGGCACTCAAAGCCAAGGGCGTCACGCCGTTCTTCGAGATGGCCGGTGACCGCTGGGCCACCCAGTGGTGGGTGCAGGTGCTGCTCGCCGACGCCGCCAAGAACGGTCTCTGGGAGAGGATCAACACCGGCAAGGAGACCTTCACCAGTCCGGTCGTGGTCGACGCGATCAGGAAGTACCAGGCCCTGATCGACGAAGGCCTGTTCAACGCCGACATCAAGACCGCGAAGTTCGAGGACCAGGGCGCCGCGCTGCTCGACGGCAAGGCCGCGATGGTCGTGCAGGTCAACTCGTTCTTCGGGCAGCTGCAGGCGAAGTCCGACACCGCGGCGCTCGACCGGAAGATCGGGTTCTTCCCGATCTCGCCGTCCGGCAACGTCGGCACGTTCATCCCGGACCAGTCCAACGCGCTCGTCGCGTTCCGCACCGGGGACGCCAAGCGCGAGGCAGCGGCCCGGCAGCTGCTCGCGTACTGGATGGGGCCCGGCTACCAGGAGTTCGTCACCGCCCGCAAGACCGTCTCGCTGCAGCCCGCCGTCGCGAACCCCGCCGGTGTGCCGAAAGCGCTGCTCGACGTGCACGCGTCACTGGGCACCGCGGTCGGTTCCATGCAGGCGCTGGCGGTCGCGAACCCGGACCTGTACATCAACCTCGCGGACATGATCGTCGGGACGATGGCGCCGGAGCAGGTCGCGAAGGCGACGCAGGACCAGTTCGCCCAGCTGGCCAAGGCGGCCGGGGCACCGGGGTTCTGATGCCGGCCTCCCCCACCGCTGTGCGGGAGCGGCCACGAACCCGGCCGCTGCCCGCGCCGGCCCCGCCCCGTCGCGGCGCCGTCCGGCGGCAGACGCACCCGATGTGGTTCATGGCACCGGCGTTCGCCATCCTGCTCGTGTTCTTCTTCGTACCGACGCTGTTCAACTTCGTCTACGCGTTCACCGACTGGTCGGGCTTCAAGAGCGCGATCAACCCCGTGGGGCTGGACAACTTCACCCAGCTCGCGTCGGACGGCACGCTGCTGCGGGCGGTGCGGATCACCCTCGTCTACGCCGTGCTGGTCGCCCTGTTCCAGAACCTCTTCGGTTTCGGGCTCGCGGTACTGCTCGAACGGGACACCACGCTCAACCGGGTGGCGCGGATCTTCTTCCTGGTGCCCGTGCTGATGTCCGCGCTCGCCGTCGGCTACATCTTCCAGGCGTTGCTGAAACCACAGGGCAGCCTCAACAGTCTGCTGGGCATCGACTACGCCTGGCTCGGTGACACCACCTGGACGATCGTGGTGGTCGCGATGATCCACGCGTGGAAGTGGATGGGCCTGTCCATGCTCATCTACCTGGCGGGCCTGAAGACCATCCCCGAGGACCTGCTGGAGGCGGCGCACATCGACGGCGCCTCCCGCACCAGGGCGTTCTGGTCGATCAGGTTCCCGCTGCTGGCACCCGCGGTCACGTTCAACGTGGCCACGGCGTTGCTGGGGTCGATGAACGGGTTCGACATCGTCCAGGCCACGACCGGCGGAGGCCCGGCGCGCACCACCGAGATCCTCAACATCTTCATCTACCGCACCTTCGGGCAGGGCCTGTTCGCCCAGGCCACCGCGATGAGCCTGGTGCTGTTCCTGCTCGTCGCCCTGCTGGCGTTCCCCGTGATCCGCATGCTGCGCAGGCGGGAGGAGGTCCTTTGACCAGGTTCTGGACCAGGGCGCAGCCCGTCGCGGCGATCGCGCTCGTGCTCGTCGTGATCGGTGTCCCGCTGTGGCTGGTGGTGGTGACAGCGGCGAAGTCCCAGGGCGAGGCGCTCGACCCGGACCTGTCACTGCCGCGGGACTGGCGGTTGCTGGAGAACCTGCGGCAGGTGTGGGACGAGGGCGAGGTGCCCACCGCGTTCCTCGGCAGTCTGCTGGTCGTCGTGCCGACGGTCGCGTTGCTGCTGACGTTCGGGGCGATGGCGGCCTGGATCCTGGCCCGCCGCGCGACCCGGCTGAACGCCGTGCTGTACGCGTTGGGCATCAGCGGCATCGTGCTGCCGCCGGCCGTCGTCACGGTCGTCCTGCTGCTGCGCCAGCTCGGGCTCGCGGGCAGCGCGGCCGGCATGATCGGCGTCTACACGGGCATCTACCTGTCCACGGTGATCTTCTTCGTCACCGGCTTCGTGCGGACCATCCCGCCGGCGCTGGAGGAGGCCGCCCAGATCGACGGCGCGGGCCCGTTCACGGTGTTCTGGCGGGTCGTACTGCCGCTGCTGCGGCCGGTGCTCGCCACCGCCACGATCCTGATCTGCCTCTACGTGTGGAACGACGTGTTCTACGCCTTCTTCGTCATCGGCGGCCGGCTCGACACCCTGCCGCTGAACCTGTTCCGCGTGGCGAGTGCCGGTCTGTACCTCAACAACTGGCATCTGATCTTCGCCTACGTCGTGCTGATGAGCCTGCCACTCGTCGTCGTGCTCGCCGTCGCCCAGCGCAGGATCATCGCGGGCATCACGGGCGGCGCCGTCAAATGATCCCGAATGGAGCTGCTATGCGTTTCCCTGCCTGCGCGGTAGTTGCCGCGTTAGTGCTCACCACCCTGTCACCACCGGTCGCGGTCGCCGCGACCGAAACAGTGCGCGTGGACCTCGCTTCGACGACGGGCAAGTTCCGCGGCGGCGCCACGGGCATGCTGTACGGCTTGGGCGATGCCGGTGTCCCGTCCCAGGACCTGGTCGCGGGCATGCGTCTGCGCAGCATCTCGCAGAAGGCGCCGGACGGGGACCAGCACCCGAACGGCGACGCGCTGAAGCTCGCCGACGAGTTCTTCGCCACGGGTGGCACCGAGATGCACATCTACTCGCAGGACGCGTACAGCAAGTGGCCCTACGAGGACCTCGGCATCGACGACTACGTCGCCAGGTTGCGGCCGCAGCTGGAGAAGGTCGCCCAGCGCCCTGACCGCGACCGGTTCGTGTGGACGATCTTCAACGAGCCGGACGGCATCTGGTACTCGGACTGGGCGAACAAGAAGCAGAAGTTCTTCGCCGACTGGACCAGGGTCTACCGGCTGGTGAAGTCCGTGCTGCCCAACGCGCGCATCACCGGCATCGGCGAGACCCGGTACCGCGCGGACCACCTGCGCGAGTTCCTCACCTACGCCAAGGCGAACAACGTGCTGCCGGAGATCACCAGCTGGCACGAGCTCGGCCCCGACTCGCTGGCGCTCTACCGCGGCCACCACGCGGAGTACCGCGAGATGGAACGGCAGCTCGGCATCTCGCCGAGGGAGATCGTGATCAACGAGTACTCCAACCGGCGGGACACCTCGGTGCCCGGCCAGATGGTCCAGTGGATCACCATGCTGGAAGACACCAAAGTGGACGGTCACATGGCGTTCTGGTCCATGGCCGGCAACCTCAGCGACCACGCCGTGCGGGCCGGCCGTGCCAACGGTGGCTGGTGGCTCACCAAGTGGTACGGCGACCTGTCCGGCGACACCGTCAAGGTGACGCCGCCGCAGCCGAACACGAGGGACACGGTGCAGGGACTGGCCACCCGTGATCGCGACCGGGCGACCGTGCTGCTCGGCGGCACGGCGAACGCGGTGAACGTCGCTCTCACGGGCATCGACCGCAAGGTCTTCGGCGACCAGGTCGACGTGCGCGTCTCCAAGATCGGCTGGACCGGTTACGAGGGTGACGCCGGCCAGCCGCCGGTCGTCGCGGCCTCCAGGGTCCGCGTGGCGAACGGCAACGCCACCATCGCCGTGCCGGGAGGCGACCGGCTCGCCGCCTACCAGGTGATCGTCACGCCGGCCGGCTCCGGCGCGCCGCCGGTCGCGAACGCGCCGTGGCAGGCGAGCTACGAAGCCGAGAACGGCCTGGTGGAGAACGCTCAGGTGTACACCCAGGACGACGGCTCCGGTTCCTGGGACATGGCCATGCGCTACACCACGTCGGGCCGCAAGGACGTCGGTTCCATGAACCGGCCGGACTCCCGCGTCACCGTCAACGTGACCGTGCCGCGCACCGGCACCTACAAACTCGGCACGTTCTACGGCACCAACGCGTTCGTCGGTCAGCAGGCCCTCTACGTGGACGACACCCACGTGCGGAACCTCGTCCTGCCCGCGACCCTCAACTGGACCTATCGCGGCAGGTACGACACCACCGTCGGGCTCACCGCGGGCACGCACCGGATCTCGTTGCGCACCAGCGGTCCCGGTGGCCATCTCGGCGGCTCGGCGGACATCACGCTCGACCGCCTGGACCTGACCGAGGTCACCGGCCCGGAACGGACCACGTACCCGCTGTCCGACGCGCGTGGTTCCAGCCGCAGCGGAGTCCTGCGTGCCGGAGAGTCCGCCACCACCTACGTGTCCGCGGCCGAGGACGGCTACTACCGCCTGGACACCTCGTGGACGGCGACCGGGCGCGGCACCCTGGGACTCACCCTCTCCGGCCGCCGCGTCGCCGGTGCCGACCAGACCGCCACCTGCGCGGGCTCCTGGAACGGCAGCACGACGGTGCACCTGAAGGCGGGCATCACCGAGGTCAAGCTCTCCAACGAGGGCCGCACCCCACTCGTCACCGGCACTCTCACCGTGACACGCGACGCCGCGGCCGACCGGAACACGGTCCGCGTCGAGGCCGAGGCGGGACAGCTCGCGGGCGGCGCGGCGATCGCGTCGAGCCCCTGGGCGTCCGGTGGCTCCTACGTCAGCTACGTCGGCAACAACGGCACGCTGACGGTTCCGCGTACCGGAGCGGCCGGGCAGTACGACCTGACCGTCGCCTATGCCCAGGCGGACAAGAACACCGGGCACGCCTACAACACCGACATCATCAACCGGTCACTCGTCGCCACCGAGGCGGGCGGCAAGGCGACTGCCGCGCGGTACCGCCACAACTACACGTGGGACGGCTTCTGGCTGGAAACGTCCCCGCTCGACCTGGCCACCCGAGGCGGCGCGGTGACCTTCGGCAATCCGGCGGCGTGGGGGCCGAACATCGACTGGGTCCAGTTCGCACCGCTGGTCGTGGCGAACAACGTGACGCGCCGGCGCTGACGGTTCGGGTCGCACGGGCGGGTACCGGCCGCCGATCCTGTCGGCCGGTACCCGGATCTCCCCGTGGCGATTGGTGCGGACGCCCGCCCCGACCGGTTGGCGTCCGCATCACACAGTCTGCCGGAAACCCGCACTGTGCAACCTTGCGAGGCCCTTTCGATGGGATCTCGTTGTCGTCTACTCGTTGCCGACGCAGGTGGTGCAGTAATGGGGCCCCAACGGGCGGTCCGAACCGGCCCAGCCCGCGACGTCCGCCTGCAGCCAGAGCAGGTCCCACGCGATGGGGCCGGTGCTGCTGGTGCGGCGCGACCGCCCGCAGCCGTCACACACGAGGATCGTTCCCGCGCTGCCCTCGTCGGCGGTTGGCATGCCCGTCACGCTGATACGGCCTTTCTTCGTGCAGCAGGCACCGGCCGCAGCTCGGCGGCCGGTGCCTGGCCTTCCCCGGAATCACTGTCGCAGGCACACGCGCCCCCGACGGGCGTGAGCCCGCGGTGCCAAGCATGCCCGATACATGCACTGTGCAACCTTACGAACTCCTTCCGAAGGCACGCAGGCCTTCGCGGATGCGTCCACCATGACAACGTGGTAGAAGCAGCAGCACTGAAACTCCCGGACGAAAAGCAGGACATGGACTTCTCCGTGCTGCTCGTGGACGACGACGAGCGAATTCGCCAGGCTCTCGGTCTCGCACTGGCGGACGAGGGCTTCGCGGTCGAGGAGGCTGTGTCCGGCGAGGACGCTCTGCGCCGCCTCGGCACCGACCTCTTCGACGTCGTCCTGCTCGATCTCATGCTGCCCGGTGTGGACGGCCTGCAGGTGTGCCGGACGCTGCGCGACCAGGGAGATCTGCCGATCATCATCGTCACGGCGCGCACCGACACCCCTGACGTCATCGCGGGCCTGGAGGCCGGCGCCGACGACTACGTGACCAAGCCGCTGGTCGCCAGCGAGCTCGCGGCCCGCATCCGGGCCCTCCTGCGACGACGCGGCGGCCCGGCGCAGAACATCTCGCATCGGATCGAGGACCTGGAGATCTGGCCCGACGAAGGGGTCGTCCACCGTGGCGGTGAGGAGATCCGGCTGACCCGCACCGAGTTCCGCCTGCTCGTGGAACTGGCCGCGGCGGGCGGGAAGATCGTGACGAGGGAGCAGTTGCTGCATCGGGTGTGGGGCTACGACTACTACGGCGACACGCGGCTGCTCCACGTGCACATCCGCAGGCTCCGGACCAAGATCGAGCACAACGCGGACGACCCGGTGTTCGTCCTGACCGTGCGCGGTTCCGGCTACAAGATCGGCCCGCCACGATGACGGTGCGCCGTCCCTCGTTGCGCTGGAGGGTCGCCGCCGCGCTCGGCCTGGGCTCGTTCCTGGTCACCAGCCTCCTGGCCGTCGCCACCTGGAACCTCGCGTCCGACTACATGCTGCGGCAACGCCTGCAGGCCACGACGCGTCAGGCCGAGGTCAACCTGCGGCTGGTCGAGGGAGCCGTGCGCGCGGAGTCGGACGGCCTGACCGAACTGCTCACCGGCCTGACCACCGATCCCGACTCGACCATCATGCTGTTCCGCGCGGGCGAGGTGCTGACGAGCGGACGGCAGGTCGATCCCGGCGTGGTGCCGGACGATCTTCTGTCGCTGGCCCGCAGCGGTGTTCCGGCACGGCAGCGGCTGCACGCCGACGGCATCCCCGTGCTCGCGGTGGCCCAGCCCCTCACCACTACCAGAGGCCTTTACGTGGAGCTCTTCCCGCTCGTCCAGCTCGACCGCACGTTCCGGTTCCTCAGCGGCCTGCTGATCGCCGGAACGGTGCTGAGCGGCCTGATCGGGATGGCACTCGGCTCCTGGGCCAGCAGACGGGCGTTGCGGCCGTTGAGCCAGCTGACCGTCGCCGCGTCCCGCATCGCGGGTGGTGACCTGAAGGCACGGCTGCCCGACCAGGCCGATCCCGATCTCGCTCCGCTCGCCACCACGTTCAACTCCACCGCCGACGCGCTGGAGCAACGGGTGCTGCGCGACGCCCGGTTCGCCGGCGACGTCAGCCACGAACTGCGATCACCGCTCACGACGATGGTGAACGCGGCCGCCGTGCTGCGCCGCAGACAGGCCGAACTGCCCGGCACGGCGGGCAAGGCACTCGGCCTGCTCACGTCCGAAGTGGACAGGTTCGCGCGCATGGTGGTCGACCTGATGGAGATCAGCCGCGCCGACCAGGACGGTGACCTGGAGGCGTTCGAGCCACTCGACGTCGGCGGGCTCGTTCACGGCGTCGCGGGCATCCGCCTGGGCGAGGACGTCGAGATCGTCGTCGACCCGCCTTCACCGCTGGTGCTCGGAGACCGCCGCAGACTGGACCGGGTCGTCGGCAACCTCATCGAGAACGCCGAATGCCATGCGGGAGGCGCGGTCCGGCTCGCCGTGCTCCGCCACGAGGGCAACGTCCGGCTGGAGGTCGACGACGCGGGTCCCGGTGTGCCGGGCGAGATGCGCGCGCAGGTGTTCGAGCGCTTCACCCGTGGTAGCAGGGCAGGCAGCCGGGGCACGGGTGCCGGCAGCGGACTCGGCCTCGCGCTCGTCGCCGAGCACGTCCGCCGCCACGACGGGCAGGTGTGGGTGGAGGACCGGCCAGGCGGCGGGGCGAGGTTCGTCGTGGAGATCCCGGAAGCCGCGTCATGAGAGCCGTCATCGTCGCGACCATGTTCCTGCTCACCACCACCGCATGCGGTGTGTCCACACAGGACGAGCCAGAACCGATCGGCACCTCGGCGACGGGTGAGGCGCCTACTCCCGTGGTGACGCAACGACCCCATTCACCGCCTGAGCTCACGTCGACCACACCCGGCACGCCGACGGCGACCACTCCCTAAGGCCTGTATCGAAGTCTGATCCGCGACAGCCGGGCCCGAGGCGGCCCCTGGCGGCACGGGCGAACGACCCACATACAACACCGGTATGCGGGCCGTTCGCCCGCACCACCAGAAACCACCTCAAGCGCGACTCTCATCGAACCAGACTTCGATACAGGCCTAGTGAGCGATCGTTAGCCATTCGTAGGTTCACATCAGCGGCGATTCGGACAGGATGGGAGAAATCTGCCGGGAGGACACGTTTTGACTCGAAGCCGTTCCATGCCCGCCGACGCGGAGGCCGTCTTCGGCGTCCTCTCCGACCTCGAACACATGACCAGCTGGCTGCCCGGATCCGTCGAGATCGAGCTGTCCGGGCCAGGCCTCATCCGGGTCTGGCTGCCCGGCCGCCACGCTGACCTCGATCTGCAGCGTCAGGTCACCATCGACTGGGACCTGCTGCGCATCTCTTGGGGCAACGAGCCGATGACCAGCTGCACCGGCACCCTTCAGGTGCTACGGCTCGCCCACGACCGCAGTGCGGTGACCGTGCGGCTGACCGGTGCGCCAGGGGCGTCGGCGAGCAGCGTCGACGACTGGGTCGAGGCCGCGCTCAACGCACTCGAAACGGTCATCGCGACCGAATGCCCCATCCCGCAGCAGATGCGCCTGGCGGCACGGTGATCACCGTCCGGGACTGCGGTAGAACTGTGGCATGTCCCGGCCCAAGGTCGACGCCAGCGACGTCGACGCGCTCACGGACGCGGTGCTGACCGCGTCACGTCTGTTGGTCGCGGTGTCGGCGCGATCGCTCGCCGCGGTCGAGGAGACGATCACGCTGCCGCAGTTCCGGCTGCTCGTCATCCTGGACAGCAGAGGGATGATGAGACTCACCTCGCTCGCCGAACTGCTGGACGTCAACCCGTCCACGGTGACGCGCATGGTCGATCGGCTGGTCACGACGGGCATGATCGCGCGCCAGGCCAACCCGGCGACCCGCCGCGAGGTGGTGGTGGACCTGACCGCCGAAGGCCGCCGTGTCGTGCGCGGAGTGACGCGCCGGAGGCGATCGGCGATCAGCCGGATCGTGGCGAGGATGTCCGAGGACGAACGGCGCGGGCTCGTCGGCGCACTGGCCGCGTTCACGGAGGCAGGCGGCGAACCCGCGGTGAACGCGGGCGATCAAGCCTGGATCTGACCAGAGCTCTGCGTCCTGGCCCTGCTCGCTGCTGATCCCACCCGTGGACTTCCGCGTCAACCACACATGCCACTCCACCCGGAACCTCACCGTGAGACGACGGATCGAATGGGTGACCGCGAAGTACAGGCGGGGTGAACGTCACAGCGTCCACCCCGCATCGCTCGTCACAGCATGGCGTTCAGCAGAACAGTGAGCAGGACCGACAGCACCACGGAGATCACCAGCATCGTCAGGCATCCCGCGCGGCCACCCAGGAACTCGACCCGGGTGTTACCGAAGCGCATGGCCGACTTTCGCGCCTACCACCTCCGCTCGCATCACCGGCCCACGGTGCGGTCGGTGACCTGGCTCCGTTTCCGTCCCGCCAGGCCTGCCAAGCCCAGCAGACCGAGGAGGCCAAGCCAGCCCCAGTTGCCGCTGTTGTTGTCGTTGTCGTCCTGAGCCGTCACCACCGCCGTGGCGTGCGGCACGGCCGCGTCGGCCAGCGCCGACGCTGCCGGAACTCCGGCGAGCGCCGCGCCGAGAACGAGTACAACCATGAGCCGCTTCGCGGTGTCCATGTCGTCTCCTCCGGGCGATCGTTGTTTCGGGACGCTGGATACCGCCGGAGAAATCGTCCATGCGGTGATCGGCGAGGATCACACGTTCGAGTGGCGCTCTGGCACCGCGTACCTGTTCGGGGCCGCGCGCTGGCCACATCGGGTGCGGGCAGCACGACGTGGCACCACCGGCAGCAAGGGTTCGATCCGCGCCCACAACTTGTCGGACACGATCCAGGGAGTGCGGCACTAGAGACCGAGGCGTTGCTGCTCGGCCTGCACCACCCGCTGCTCCACCGACACCGCTGAGTCCAGTGCGCTCTCGTGTGAGTGCTTCGTGTCGCTTTCGCGCGCGTAGTGGTCGAACAGCAAAGTCTTGTGGTCGCGGATCTCCTGCACCCGCGCGTCCACGCTGTCCTTGACCAGCAACCGGTGCACGTGGACCTTGCGGACCTGACCCATCCGGTGACAACGGGCGATCGCCTGGTCCTCCGTGCTCGGCTTCCACTGCGGCTCGGCGATGATCACCACGGACGCGGCCTGGATGTTGAGGCCCACGCCGCCCGCCTCGATCTGGGCCACCAGCACCGCGTGGTCCTCGCACGCCGTGAACTCGTCCACCAGTCGCTGACGGCCCTGCGCCGACGTCGCGCCGGTCAGGGGACCGAAGACCTCGACGTGGTCCGCGACCGCGTCCAGCACGTCGTGGAAGTACGAGAACACCACGACCTTCCAGCCGTTGTCCCTCGACTCCTCGATGATCTCCAGCAGCCGCTCCAGCTTCGCCGAGCCGCGAGGCGTGCCCGGCGCGTAGGCGGCGCGGCGCATCGCCATCAGGTTCCCCTCGCGCACCGCGTCCAGGTACGCGCCTCGGTCCTGCTTGCCGAACTCGACCCAGTCCTCCATCTCCAGCAGTTCCGGCAACTCCCCCAGCACGTCCTCCTGGTTGCGCCGCAGGTACACCGGTGCGACGACGCGGCGGAAGGCCTTTGCTCCCACCACGGCATCGGTCGCGCCGGTGCGGGCCGCGACGCTCGGCTGGAGATAGGCGACCAGGTTGCGGAACTCCTCGACGCGGTTCTCCATCGGCGTGCCGGTGAGGAGCACCGCCCGCTCCGCGCGCTGCACGATCGCGTTGACCGCTTGCGAGCGCTGCGTGTCCGGGTTCTTCACGTAGTGCGCCTCGTCGACCACGACCAGCGCCGGGCGGAACCTCTTCGGCAGCACCAGTTTCGGCAACGTGCCGAACGTCGTCACGCCGACGCCGCCCTGCACCAGCCACTCGCCGACCGCGCCGTCGCGGCCCGCGCCGTGCATGCGGTGCGGCACGAGGTCGCTGTGCCTGGCGATCTCGTTGACCCAGTTGACGACGACGCTCGCCGGGCAGACCACCAGGAACCCACGCCGCCCATCGGCGGCGAGGCTGGCCATCACCGCGATGGCCTCGATCGTCTTGCCCAGTCCCATCTCGTCGCCGATGATGACGCGTTTGCGGGCCAGCGCGAACTTGGCTCCGAACACCTGGTAGCCGCGCAGTGACACCTTCAGCAGGCTGGTGTCCAGTGTGGTCGCGTCGACCTCGTGCTCGATGTCGGCCGGGACGAAACCCTTGGCGGCACTGCGATCCGGCATCGCGTCCGCACCGGCGAGGTCGGCGAGGAGCGTGTTGTAGGCGGCCGCGTCGAGCTCGTAGTCACGCCACAGCGCGCGGTGGTCCAGGTCCGGCACGCGCAGCTGCGTGCCCATCGCGCGCAACGCCGCCACGTCACGACTGGCCAGCAGGACCTCGAGCCGGCCGAGCGACTCGATGGCGGCCTGCCGGTTCTTCCGCAACGAGAAGAACATCCGCAGCCGGCTCCACGCACGGGACGCGGCGCGCACATCGGCGTCGATCCTGCCCAGCACGTCTCCGAGCGGCTCGCGCAGCGGACCGACGAGCTGGTTCGCCCTGCGCAGCTTGGACATCAGCTGCAGCAGCTCGGTCTGGGCGCGGTCAGCGCGGTCGGGGTTCAGCCGGACGGTCGTGTCGCGCGCGACGCCGTCGACGACTGCGCGGGCGGCGCGCACGATCTGCTCGGCGGACTGCCTGCCGACTCCGGGCACGCCGTCGAGCTGCTCCAGGCGCGCCCCGGCGACGTCGGCGACGGTCCGGTACCCGGCGGCCTTCAGCTTGCTCAGCCGCAGGTTCGCTTTCGTGTCCCGCAGTTTGTCCACCGGCATGGCACGGAGCTGGTCGGCCACCAGCGAGTCCCGGACCGCCTGGTACTGCGCGGCGGCGAGCGCGTGCAGCCGATCCGGTTCCGCGCGCACCCCTGCTGCCTCGGCGCGGAACGCCTTCGCGGCGGCCAGGACCGCGCGAGCATGCCTACCGACCTTCGACGAGTCGTCCACCCGTGTCCTTCCGTCAGGCGGTCCGAGAGTACCGAAACGAGGGACGGCCTCAGCCGTATCGCTCAATGAGCACGTTGCCGATCGAGGCCAGGTGGTCGCGCACACCCGGAGGGCCGGTCACCTCGATCCATTCGACCAGCCCGGCAAGCTCGCCGGCGAGCACGTTCTCGTCCTGGCCGCGGATCACGACCGCGACGCGGCCGTCAGTCGTGGAACCTCCCACCTCGAGCCGGCCACCGAACGCGATCCGGAGCAGGCCCACCCCGTGGGGCACGCACACCGCCTGGACCTCGAGAGGCGTCCGCTTGCGGTCGACCTCGTCGGCGATCGCCCGCCAGCTCTCGGCGAGGTCGAAGTCCTCGGGCCGGTGCACGCGATCGCCGGTCGGAACGGCGGACGACACGCGGTCGATCCGGAAGGTCCGCCGGCCCGCCTCGGTGTTGGTGACGAGATACCACGACGCGCCTTTGGCGACGATGCCCAGCGGGTGGACGGTCCTCTCGGTCACGACGTTCTCGCGGTCGACGTAGCCGAGCCGCACCTGGACGCCGCGGATCACCGCGTCCTGGAGTTCGTCGAGGAAGCGGGGCGGCCGGTGCTCGACCCGGCTCGCCCCCCATCGTCGCGGGTCCACGACCAACGACGACGCCGCTGCCTCGGCCTGCCCCCGGAAGGGCTCCGGCAGGGCGTGGACGAGCTTGCGCAGAGCTGCTTTCACGGTCGGCGTCGCGACCGAGGCCGGCCCGGCGACCAGGAACAGGGCGCGGGCCTCGCTCTCGGTCAGCCCGGACAGGTCGGTGCGGGCGCCGCCCACGAGGCGCCAGCCGCCGCCTCGGCCCTGCAGGGAGTACACGGGCACCCCGGCCATGGCCAGGGCGTCGAGATCGCGGCGAGCGGTGCGCTCGGAGACCTCCAGCTCCCGGGCGACCTCCGCCGCTGTCACCTGCTCGCGCCGTTGCAGCAGGAGGAGGACGGCCACCAGCCGATCGGTTCGCACGCCGCCAAGATTTTCACAGAAACCGGTCATGGGCTGACCGGTTTCGGTCGGCAAGATCACGACATGGTCGATCCAACCGATTTTCCCGAGCCCACCCTTGTCCCCGTCAACGGCGTGGAACTCGAAGTCTTCGAAGCAGGCCGGCACAACGCGGGAAATCCCGTTGTGCTCTGTCACGGCTGGCCGGAGCACGCCTTTTCCTGGCGCTATCAGGTGCCTGCCCTTGTCGCAGCGGGCTTTCACGTCATCGTCCCGAACCAGCGGGGCTACGGCAACTCATCGCGTCCGGCCGAAGTGATGGACTACGACATCGAACACCTGTCGGGTGATCTCGTCGGACTTCTCGACCACTACGGGTACGAGGACGCCACCTTCGCCGGTCATGACTGGGGTGCGATCGTCGTCTGGGGACTCACCCTGTTGCACCCGAGCCGGGTGAACAAGGTGATCAGCCTGAGCATGCCCTACCTCGAACGCGGAGAAAAACCGTGGGTCGAGTTCCTGGAGGACCTGCTCGGCAGCGACTCCTACCTCGTCCACTTCAACCGGCGGCCAGGCATCGCGGACGCCGTGTTCGACGAGAACACCTTCCAGTTCCTCCGCAACATGTTCCGGAAGAACGAACCCTCCGGAGAGCCGCAACCAGGAATGGCGTTGATCGATCTCGCCACAGCGGAAACACCGCTCGGCGAGCCTCTGATGAGCGACGGCGAACTGGCCGTTTTCGTCTCCGCCTTCGAATCATCGGGGTTCACGGGCAGCGTGAACTGGTACCGGAACCTCGACCGCAACTGGCACCTGCTGGCGGACGTGGACCCCGTCATCCGCCAGCCCGCCCTCATGATCTATGGCGACCGGGACACGGTCGCGAAGTCCGAGACACTGGCGAACTTCGTGCCCGATGTGGAGGTGGTCAATCTGGATTCCGGCCACTGGATCCAGCAGGAAAGGCCGGAAGAGACCAACCAGGCCATCCTGAAGTGGCTGGAACGCCAGGATTCCGCCTAGTTTCCCGTGATCCAGTCCGTGCTGGGCCGGTCGAGGTGCTCGAAGTCCTCATCGGGCAGGTCCACGTTCACCGCGCCGACGTTCTCCTCGAGGTGGTGCGGGGAGGACGTGCCCGGGATGGGGAGCATGACCTTCGACCGGCGCAGCAGCCACGCCAGTGCGACCTGCGCCGCAGTGGCGCCGAGCCGGCGGGCCACCTCGGTCACCGGCGAGTCCGACCGGACGCTCGGAGCGATCGGCAGCCACGGCAGGAAAGCGATGCCGTGCCGTTCGCAGTGCACCAGCACGTCCTCCGAGCGCCGGTCGCCGAGGTTGTACCGGTTCTGCACGCTCACGATCGGCGTGATCCGCCCGGCTTCGACGATCTGGTCGACGGACACCTCGGACAGCCCGGCATGCCGCACCTTTCCCTCCTCCTGCAGTTGCCGCAAGGCGCCGATCTGGTCCGCCAGCGGGATGGTGGGGTCGATCCGGTGCAGCTGGAACAGGTCGATGCGCTCGACCCGCAGCCGGCGCAGGCTCAGCTCGGCCTGCTGGCGCAGGTACTCCGGACGACCGAGCGGGATCCACTCGTCGCCGGGGTGGCACTGGCCGGCCTTCGTGGCCACCACGACGCCGTCGGGGTACGGGTGCAGGGCCTCCGCCAGCAGCTCCTCGTTGCGGCCGAGATCGTAGGAGTCGGCGGTGTCGATGAACGTGACGCCGAGTTCGACCGCGCGGCGGGCCAGTGCGTGCGCGGCGGCTGGGTTGTCCGCGGGCAGCCGCATGGCGCCGAAACCCAGCCGGTGGACGGGAAGGTCGCCGCCGAGGACGAGGTGGTGATGCACGGAGTCTCCTTGCGGTGTCGGTTCCTGCGGCACCGACACTGCCGCCCCGCCGTTGCTAAGACAATCGAAACATTCTTGGGGTGATTGCGTAGCATCGCTGATGTGTTGAACCTGGAACGCCTGCGGACGCTCCACGCCGTGTCCACGACGGGATCGGTCCGCGGCGCCGCCGAGGCACTGCACGTGACCACCTCGGCGGTGTCGCAGCAACTGTCCACATTGGAGCGCGAGGTAGGTCAGCGCCTGCTGGAGAAGCAGGGGCGCGGTATCCGGCTCACCGACGCCGGCGACCTGCTCGCCGAGCACGCGGGCAGGCTGCTGCGGCAGGTCGAACTCGTCGAGACCGAGCTCGCCGGCCACCACGGCGCGGTGGCCGGATCACTCACGATCGCCGCGTTCGCCACGGCCGCCCGCGGCCTGCTGCCGACGGTGCTGCACACGCTGCGCCAGCGGCACCCGGCCGTGTCGGCGCGGCTCGCGGAACTGGAACCCACCGAGTCGATCGCACAGCTGCGCCACGCCGACATCGACATCGCGGTGGTGCAGGACTGGCCGGAAGAGCCACTCACCGTGCCCGACGGGATCTCATCCGCCCCGCTGCTGGAGGACGTCCTCGACGTGGCACTACCCGCCCGGCATCCCTTCGCCGACCGGGCAACCGTCACCCTGGACGAGCTGCACGCCGAGGACTGGGTGGGCTGGCCCAGCGACGAGATCTGCCACGGCTGGCTCGAGAACACCCTGCGCCGCAACGGAATCGAGCGCCGGGTCAAGCACACCGCCTCGGAACACTCCACCCAGCTCGCGGTGGTGGCGGCGGGGCTCGGCGCCGCGATCATCCCCCGGCTCGGGCGCGGCCCCACACCGGTCGGTGTCCGGTTCGTGCCGCTGCTACCGGCACCCCGGCGACGGGTGTTCGCGTTGTGGCGCAACAGCACCACGAACCGCCCCGCCTGCCGGGCGGCGCTGAGCGCACTGCAGGACGCCGCCCGGCAGTGCGACGTCACCAGCGTGGCCGAGCGGGCATAGCAGAGCCGAACGGCAACGAGCCGCTTCGCCGGTCGAGCTCAGGACTTGGCGGTCAGTGGGAAGGTCACCCCGGTGAGCCGCTCCGACTCCTCCCACAGCCGCCGCGCCAGCACCGGGTCAGTGGCCGCCGCAGACCGGCCGACCAGCGCAGGATGGCCGTGCAGCTCGAACCGTCCGTCCGGGCCGACGTAACTGGCGCCAGGTAGGTCCTGGGTCGCCGCGAACAACGACGGCAGCGCGCCCTGCTCCTCGGTCTGCGCCAGGTAACGCCCGGCCAGGTGCACGATCTTGACCAGGTGCCGGTTGCGTCCCTTGGTACCCAGGTTGGTCGCCGAGTAGCCGGGGTGCGAGGACAGCGCGCGCACGGACGACCCGGCCTCGCGGCAGCGCCGCTCCAGCTCCAGGGTGAACAGCAGGTTCGCCAGCTTCGACCTGCCATAGCCCTTCACCGGGGTGTAGCCGGAGCGGGCGAAGTCGAGGTCGTCGAGATCGAGCACGCCCGCCTTGTGCGCGCCGGAGGCCACGGTCACCACGCGGCCGGTGATCGAGGGCAACAGCAGGTTGGTCAGCGCGAAGTGGCCGAGGTGGTTGGTGCCGAACTGCAGCTCGAACCCGTCCGCCGTGCGCCCGTACGGGGTCATCGCCACCCCGGCGTTGTTGACCAGGACGTCGAGCTCACCCTGCCAGCCCTCGGCGAACGCGCGCACCGACGCCAGGTTCGCCAGGTCCAGTTCCCGGACCTCGGTGGTACCGGACATGGCGGCCGCGGCCCGCTCACCGGCGGCGACGTCGCGCACCGCGAGCACCGTGCGCGCCCCTGCCGCGGCGAAGGCGGTCGCCGTGCCGCGGCCCACCCCGCTGGCCGCACCGGTCACCACGACGGTGCGGCCGGTCAGGTCGGGAAGGTCGCCGGCGGCCCACCTGTGCTTCGTCATGATCGCCAGCTTATGCGGCGTCGCCCGGTGGGGCTGATGAGGCTGTCCACCAGGTACGCCAGGGCTTCCGGGTCGTCGACGACCTCCGTGCGGTACTGCTGCGCGGCGCGGCGGGCCTGGTGGTGTCGTCGTCACGGCAGGACACCGAGTTCGCCCGGCTCGACCAGCGGATCTACTCGCCACTGTGCCTCGGCCTGGCGGCATGCTGCGCGGCGGTCGCGCTGGGATGAACTACTGCCAGCCACCGGCTGAGGCGACCTTCGCGGTGATGGCGACCACCGTCAACGCGAGCGTCCCGGCCGTCACCCGCACCGCGATCCTGCCCGGCCGTGACCGCGGCGCGCAGAAGGTCAGCCAGGACACGGCGGTCAGGGCGGCGGTGAAACCGCCGGGCAGGTCGGCCGGTGCGCGGAGCAGGCCGGTCACGGTGGCGGCGGCCACGAGCCACGGTGCGAGCAACGCCGTCCGCACGAGGAGGTGCGGTGCCCGCCACCAGATGACGAACGGCACGATGCCCGCGACGAGCAGGAGCACGGTCGCCTGCGGCGGCAGCCCGAACGCGGGGACGACCATCATGGCCACCAGGAACGCGGTGGTGGACGCCCCGGTCACCAGCAGCGCGTCCGCCCGGCGCGGCGGTGGCGTGGTGATCCGCATCAGCGCGAAGCCCGCCACCACCGGAACCGAGAAGTAGAGCATCAGGTAGAGCAGCACCGGTCCGGCGAGCACGGGCACCGTCGAGCCGTGGTCGTGCATCTCAGGCCGCGCAGGTACAGCGCATCGCGGCCCGGTCCGCCCGCGAGGGACGCAGGTGGAAGTAGACGGCGACCATCATCGGGACGAACACGACCAGGTTGTAGAACAGGTGCAGCTCGACGCGCGGCAGCACCAGCTGCAGGATGCTCACCGGCTGCGGGTACCCGAGCAGGTTACGGCCGGTGATGGCCTGCAGGAGCAGGAGCAGGTGCTCGAAGTGGTGCCAGAACTGGATCCACAACGCGATTTTCCACCATTTCTTCGCACGCCCGACGAAACCCGGTGCGAGCGCGAAGAAACCCACGAGCATGATGACGGCGTAGCCGTAATGCATCCATTCCGACGTCACCAGCCACGGGATCCAGAGACCGAGCACACCACCGGCCGCCGGGCGCGGCCATCCGAGCAGGAACACCTGCACCGCCTGCACGATGTGTTCCGCCCAGTGCGCGAGCACCACGAACATGAAGAGGTTGAGCGCGAGCTTGTGCCAGCGCTCGTTGAGTGCGCCAGGCGCGGACCACGCCCCGGCATGAGTAGTCATGAATCAGCTCCGTCCGGGAAGCCAGGAGTGGTCCGGACGTTACCGACGGGGCGGAACAGGCCCCTTCTCCCAGATTGCGCGGATCAGTTCAGCCCGAGCAGGAGAATGCAGCGGCGCACCGATTCCGCTTTGCCTTTGATGCGCACGTCTCCGGTCGCGATCGCCTCGAACGGCGACACCATCCGCGCACCGACCCTGACGAACGTGTCGGCGTCGCACTCGACCGTCAGGTCGGGCCGTTCGGCATGACCGCGGCCGAACGCGACGGCGCCGCCTTTCACCTCGATCACGAACGGCTCGTCGCCGACCTGGAACTCGTAGACCTCGTCGACGGCCGGGATCGCGGACTCGACGACCATCGACTGGACGGCGAGGAAACCCCACTCCGCCCTGACCGCACCGGAACGGTCCTCCTCGCGCAGGAACCCCAGCCCCCAGTTCGCCAACGCCAGCACCGGCCCGCGCAGCTCCTCGCCGAGGTCCGTCAGGTGGTACTGCCGTGCCCGCCCGTCGCCTTCCACGGACGACTGCTCGACCACGCCGTGCTCCACCAGCGTGCGCAGGCGGTCCGACAGGAGGTTCGGGCCGGCGCCGGGAAGGTTCCCGGCCAGTTCGGTGAAGCGGGCCGGGCCGATCAGGAGCTCGCGCAGCACCAGCAGCGTCCAGCGCTCGCCGATGACGTTCAGCGCCGCGGCAAGCCCGCAGAACTGGCCGTAGTCACGTTTCACCGAAGCCATCACACCGCCCAAACTCGCTATCAATTCTAACACCGAGTCGAACGGTCCACAGCGGACCCGCCGTTCAGGTCATCATGCCGCGCAGCACGAACGGCAGCGCCTCCGTCTGGAAGTCGACGTCCGCGCACACCTCCCTCAACGTGCCCTCCAGCACGACGAGCGACAGGATCGGGAACACGAACGCCGGATCCGCGGCGAGGCCGTGCTCGCGCTGGATCGCGAAGAGCCGGACGGTGAACGGCACGAGGTCGAAGTCCGCGATCGAGTCGCGCGTCGCCGACTCGACGAGCCGGATCATCCCGGTGCGGAAGCCCTCGGGGTCCGACCGCTCGGTGACGCCGGCCGTGGCGAGCACGACGTCCGCGCACGCGGCGCCGTCTCCGCGGGTCATCCGGTAGAAGAACTCGACGAACGCCCGCCGGCCCGAGTCGGTCATGCGGCGGCAGAAGCCCGCGTCCACGATCACCGCCGAGCCGTCCGGCATCGCGTACAGGTTGCCGGGATGCAGGTCGCAGTGCACCAGACCGTCAAGGAAGATCATCTGGTAGACGGCGCGCAGTGCGGTGATCGTCGCGTCGCGCTTCGCCTGCGGGGACACGGCCCCGTCACGCAACCCCGGCACGTGCTCCATGACGAGCACGCCCGGCCCGCAGTACTCGCCGATCACGTCCGGCACCCGGACACCGGGCACGGCAACGAGGTTCGCGCCCAGCTCCCGCAGTGCCGCGGCCTCGGCGTCGAAGTCGAGCTGCTGGCGTACCGCGTCCGCTATCTCGCCGACGACGTTCACCACGGGCATCCCGCCCAGCAGGCGCAACGACTCCGCGAGCCGCGCCATCCAGCCGAGCAGCGCGAGATCACGCGCGACGACCCGGCCGATGCCCGGCCGGCGGACCTTGATCGCGACGTGGCGGCCGTCCCGCAGCTCGCCCCGGTAGACGCACGCGATACTGCCGGCCGCGGCAGGAGTCACTCCGACGAGGTCGGCGCGCAACCGGGCCGGAAACCGCTGCTGCGCCTCGGAAACCGGCACCGCGGGCAGGTCGTCGTATACGTGGGCGAGCGCGCGGCACACCCCCAGCGGCACGACGTCGACCCGCGTGCCGAGCAGCTGCGCCACCTTGAGGAACGTCGGCCCGAGGCGCACGACGGCGTCCGTCAGCAGGTCCGCCCGCCTGCTCGAGAACGCCGCCCGCACACCCGTGGCCGCCAGCACTACCAGGACTTCGAAAGCTCTCAGGACGACCGCCGCGCGCACGCGTCAGTCCGTCGGGACGTCGATCTCGTGCGTGACGTGGCTGCCGCACACGCTCGTCGACGCCAGCGCGAGTCGTGGCTTCGCGGAGCCGGGCTCGGTGGCGTGCAGGCCGCCCTCCAGTTCCGTCACGTCGTAGAACGTCGTCGGCGTGCGGGACAGGAAGGTGGTGCCGACCGGCGGGAACGTGGTGATCGCCTTGGCCTCCATCAGCAGCGGGTCGAGGTTGAGGTACAGGCGCCCGCGCAGGCTGATGATCAGGTACTGCTCGAAGACGACGTCCGCCGGCAGCAGCGCCTCCGCTCCTCCCTGCTGCAGCCCGGTGAGGATCCCGAGGTTGGGGCGGGCGGGGTTCTGCTGGATCAGCAGGCCCGTCTCGTTGGAGTGGAAGTGCGTCATCAGCCGGGTGACGGCGATCTGCGGCCGCCCGTCGGGCAGGGTGGTGAAGTCCTGCGCGCTGCGCACCGCGCTCAGGCCCTTGACGTCCGCGCAGTCCAGCGTCTCGCCGTCGGAGAAGAGCACGGTGAGCTGGCCGCGGATGCTGAGTCCCACGTGGTGCTGGCTGTTCGGCACGACCAGCGGATCGGAGCGGTCGGGCGCGGCGTCGACGGTCATGGTGTGCTCCTGGGGTTCTGCGCCGTGAAGGCGATCGGGAGCGTCAGCACGCCGCGGAACATCGTGCTGCGCTGGTACTGGAGTTCGCCGGGGTTCTTCGTCAGGGTCCAGTCGGGCAACCGCACCAGGGCGCGGAACACCGCGGCGAGCTCGAGCCGTGCGAGCACCGCGCCCACGCAGTGCCGCATCCCGCTGCCGAACGACAGCGGGTGCACGCCGGTCCTGGTGACGTCGAACCGGTCCGGGTCGGCGAACCGCTCCGGATCCCGGTTCGCGGCGCCCATGAGCGCGACCACGAGCTCACCGCGCCGCAACGTTCTCCCCCGCAGTTCGAGGTCGTCCACGAGCTGCCTGCTGTTGGACTGGACGGACGAGTCGAAGCGCAGCATCTCCTCCACCGCGTCCGGAATCAGGTCCGGCAGGGCCCGCAACAGGCTGAGCTGGGCGGGATGCCGCGCCAGCGCCAGCACTCCGTTGCCGATCTGGTTGGTCACGGTCTCGTGCCCCGCGAAGATCAGCGTGACCACCATGGCGATGACCTCTTCGCGGCTGGCGGAGCCGTCCGCGCACAGGGTGCCGAGCAGGTCGCCGGAACCGCGCCGCACCCGGATCAGGTCCGTCAGGTAGTCGGTCAGCTCGGCCATCGCGGCCTGGCCGTCGGCGATCTCGCCCGGCCCGGCCGCGAGGTCGAGGGTGGGTCCGATGCGCAACGACCACGCGCGGATCAGGTCTCTGTCCTTCGGGGGAAGGCCGAGCACGGCCGAGATCACGCCCAGCGCCAACGGGTACGCGACGTCGTTGATGACGTCGAGCTCTCCCGCCGACGGGTCGACCAGCTCGTCGACGAGCCGGTCGATCTCGGGCACCAGCGACCGGAGCGCACGGGGCGCGAACGCGGGCATGACGAGCGCCCGCAACCGGCTGTGGTCCGGTTCGTCCTGGAACAGCAGCGTCCTGCTGAGGATGCCGCTGAGCGGGCCGGGCCCGACGAGCTGCGACCAGAAGTCCCGGATGCCTTGCCGGACAAGGCGATCCTCGGCGAGAACAGCTCGCACGTCGTCGTAGCGGGACACGAACCAGATGCCGTTCACGCCGCGGTGGACGGGATCGTTGCGCAGCAGCCAGTGGTAGTAGGGGTACGGATCGCGCTGGACCTCGGGAGCCGAGGGATCGAAGCACGCGACCGGGATCGGATGTCCGGCGAGCTGGGTCATCGCGAACTCCTCTGTCCGGAGGAGGCAAGGTTACTTATTTTTCATATACTGAGTCAACGAGAGGGCGTTCTCATCCCTAGCTCTTTCCCTGTCTCACTTCACTTCGTAGTAGTGATCTTGCGGAACGGAGGCCCCGATGTCCCTTCACCGCGGCGCGCTGGCGTGGTTCGAGATCCACGTCCGTGACGTCACCAGAGCAGCGGAGTTCTACGGCACGGTGTTCGGCTGGACGTTCGACCCGCTCGGCGACGCCGACGAGAGCCTCGACGGCTACCTCGTCATCAGGACGGCGGACGGTGAGAGCGGCAACGGCGGCATCGCCCGCACGGCGACGCCGGACGAGGCCGTCGGCCGCGAGTCGAGCGTGTTGTACCTGCACGTGGACGACATTCCGAAGACCGTCGAGGTGGCGCTGACGGCCGGCGCCACGCTGCACCGCCCACTCATGAACATCGGTGGCGCCCACGGGTTGTGCGCCGTCATCCGCGATCCGGACGGCAACCACGTGGGTCTCTGGTCGTCGTGACCGCACGAGAACGAGGGGTTCCCCGCCGGGTGACCACACCGGCGGAGAACCCCATCTGGCACGGCGGTCGCGGCCAGGCCCTGGGCGAGGGGGAACGAGCAGCCCGGGCCGGCGTCAGCCGCCGGTGGTGTTGAGCAGCACCGAGACCGTGTCCGCGAGCGAGTCCGCGGTCGCGAAGTCGGCCTTGCCGTCGCCGTTGAAGTCGGTGACCACGATCGCGGGCGCGCCGGCGCCGACCTTGATACTGACCGGGGCGGCGAACCCGCCCTTGCCGTCACCGTGCAGCAGGCTCACGTCGTCGGAGTCGAAGTTGGGCGCCACGATGTCCGCGAACCCGTCGCCGTTGAAGTCGCCGACCCCCGTGTCCGACGGGTGCGCACCCGAGCCGAGCACGACCGGGCCGCCGAAGCCGCCCTTGCCGTCACCGAACAGCACGGCGATCTGGTCCACCTCGTACAGAGCGCTGACGACGTCGAGCGCGCCGTCGCTGTTGAAGTCGGCGAGCGCGGCACCGGCCGAGGTGTCGCCCGCCGGGAAGACCGCGGGCGGACCGAACCGGCCGCCGCCGTCACCCTTGAGCACGGCGACGTCGCCGGAGTTGTAGTTCGACACCGCGAGGTCGAGCTTCCCGTCGCCGTCGAGGTCCGCGACCGACAGCCGCAGCGCGCCGTCGCCCGCCGGGTGGTGGGCGGGTGCGGCGAACGCGCCCTTGCCGTCCCCGAGCATCACGGTCACATCGTCGCCGTTGAGGTTCGGCGTCACGATGTCGAGGAAGCTGTCGCCGTTGAGATCACGTGCCACGGCGCGGGCCGGTCCGTCGCCCGCCGGGAAGGTGACCGGCTCACCGAACTTGCCGGTGCCGTCGCCCAGGTACAGCGACAGGTCGTCGGACCCGAGGTTCGCGGCGACGAGGTCCTCGTGGCCGTCGGAGTTGAAGTCACCGGCCGCGAGACCGTTCGGGGTGCGGCCGGCGGGCAGGATCAACGGTGGCGCGTAACCGCCGTTGCCGTCGGCGATCAGCACGGCCACGTCGTTGGAGTTGTAGTTGGGCGTCGCCAGGTCCAGTGCGCCGTCGTCGTTGAGATCGGCCGCCAGGATGTCGGCCGAGGCGTCGCCCGCCTTGAACGCCCCGGCCGGCGCGAACGACGCCTGCTGGGCGGGCATCGGCACCGGTGCCGGGGTTCCGGCGGGCGGCACGTTCGCCGTCGGCCGCGCGCCGGACGAGGTGCCCGGCGGGGGATCCGGTTCGGACTTCGTGGTGCAGCCGGCGACCAGCAGCACCGCCACCAGAGATCCGGCCACTTTTCGGGAAACGCGCATTGCGGCGCCCATGTGCTTCTCCTCGCACTCGATCGGCTGCGCTTTCCAGTGTCAGCGGCAGGGCTTCCACCAGGCTTTTCATCGCTTGCCCAATCACGAAGCGCGTGAAGTTCACATTCAGCACACTGGAAGAAGAAAGAGCTGGCGGCGCGCCGTAGAACGGGTCCTACAGCTGCCTGGAAACGGGGAGAGATGAGCGACATCGAATCATTCGGACGAAAGCTCGGCGATTTTGCGCACGGCCTGCTCGCGGGCCAGGACGGAGAAGGCGGCGTGACGAACGAACTCCGCAACGAAGAGACGCTGCGGGCGCTCTACCAGAAGTTCAACGACAACGACCTCGACGCGGCGAGCACGCTGCTCACCGACGACTACGAGGGCATCGACGTGCCGTCGGGCGAGGTGGTGCGCGGCCCCGCGGGCTGGAAACAGCGGCAGGCGGCGAACCGGATCCCGATGCCGGACGCGCGGACGACGATCCAGTCCCTGGTGATCAAGGGGGACTTCGCGGTCGCGGAGGTGGTCAACGAGGGCACGCACACGGCGCCGTTCCCGTTGCCCGGCGGCGGAGAGCACCCGCCCACGGGCAACCGGATCCGCGGACTGAGCTGCGAGCTCTACGAGTTCCGCGACGGCAGGATCGCCAAGGGCACGCTCTACTACGACTTCCTGACGGTGGCGAACCAGCTCGGCCTGAAGTTCTGACCACAGCACACCGCGCGCACGGAACGAGTCCGTGCGCGCGGAGGGCTGGAACCGTCAGCGGGCGACGGCCTTGCGGTAACGACTGGTCGCGAACGGCACGAACACCACGAGCATCACCACGATCCACAGGAACGACGCCAGGATCGCGTTCTGCAACGGCCACGCGTCACCGGGCGGGAAGGCCGGGTTGGTGTTGCCGAACAGCTCCCGCACCGCCTGCGTGACCGCGGACACGGGGTTCCACTCGGCGATCACCCGCAGCACGGCGGGGAAGCCCTCCGGGCTGACGTAGGTGTTGGCGATGAAGCACAGCGGCATGATGATCATGAAGCTGGCGTTCGTCACCACCTCCGGCGCCCGCACCGACAGTCCGACGACGGCCAGGATCCACGACAGCGCGTACGCGAATGCCAGCAGCAGCACGAAACCCGCCGCCGCCTCGCCCGCCGAGCTGTCGATGCGCCAGCCGACGAGCAGTCCCGTCGCGACCATCACGACGATCGACAGCACGTTGTTCGCGAGATCGCTGATCGTCCGTCCGATGAGGACGGAGTACGGCGAGATCGGCAGCGACCGGAACCGGTCGACGATGCCCTTCTGGATGTCCTCGGCCAACCCCGAACCGGTGATCACCGAGTTGAACACCACGGTCTGCACGAACACACCGACGAGCAGGAACTCGGTGTACGACACGCCCGGCACCTGGATGGCGCTGCCGAAGATGTAGGCGAACAGCAACGTCGACATGATCGGCATGATCAGCGACGACATCATCAGGTCCGGCACGCGCAACGTCCTGGTGAGGTTGCGCTTCGCCAGCACCACGCCGTCACCGACGGCGAGTCCCACCGCACTCATCGAACAGGCTCCTCGTTCTTCGTCTCCTCGGCCTTCACGCCCTCACCGTTCTGCTCGGCCTTGTCCGCCGGATGCCCCGTGAGGGCGAGGAAGACGTCGTCCAGCGTGGGCCTGCGCACCGAGGCGTCGACCACCTCGATGCCGGCCATGTCGAGCCTGCGCACACCTTCGACCAGCACTCCCCCGGCGGCCGCGATCGGCACGACCACCCGGCGGTCCTCCTGCGTGGCAACGGGTTCGCCGTGCCCGATAGGCGCCAGCACGGCGCGGGCGTGGTCGAGGTCGGCCGCGTCGCGCAGCGTCACCTCGAGCCGGTGGCCACCGACCTGGTCCTTGAGCTCGTCGGCCGTGCCGTTCGCGATCAGCTTGCCGTGGTCGATCACCGCGATGCGGTGGGCCAGCCGGTCGGCCTCCTCCAGGTACTGCGTCGTGAGCAGCAGCGTGCTGCCCGACGCGACCAGTTCACCGATGGCCTCCCACGTGGCCTCACGGCTGCGGATGTCGAGGCCTGTCGTCGGTTCGTCGAGGATGAGCACCTTCGGTTTGCGCACCAGCGCGCCCGCGAGGTCGAGACGCCGGCGCATGCCGCCGGAGTACTCCTTGAGCCGCCTGCCCGCGGCCTCGGTCAGGTCGAACTGCTCCAGCAGCTCCTCGGCGCGCGCCTTCGCACCCTTCTTGCCCAGGTGGTAGAGCCGGCCGATCAGCTCCAGGTTCTCGTAACCGGTCAGCAGCTCGTCGACCGCGGCGTACTGCCCCGACAGGCCGATCACCTCACGCACCGCGCGCGGATTCGCCACCACGTCGATCCCGGCGACCTCGGCGTGGCCGCTGTCGGGCTGGATGAGTGTGGCGAAGACCCTGACCGCCGTGGTCTTGCCCGCTCCGTTCGGGCCGAGCAGGCCCATCACCGTTCCCTCGGCGACCTCCAGATCGAAGCCGTCCAGCGCCGTCACCGACGCGTACTTCTTCACGACTTCCCGAGCCACGATCGCTGCGGTCATCATCGCCTCTCCGCCGGGCTCGAATGCCGGCTCACCCCTCCGGAAACCGCGCGCCGCACTGGGCGGCATATGACTAAACATCATACAATCGATATGACTGTTTGTCACACAAACAGCACTCTTCGGACACGACGGGCAACGGTGGAGACGACATGGACCTCGTCCAAGGCATCGGCGGTGTCTTCTTTCGCGCGAAGGACCCACGGGCCCAGGCCCGGTGGTACCGCGACAACCTCGGCATCCCGATCAGCCCCGCTGACGGCGACCAGACCGGTGAGGAGCGGATGTGGGACCAGCAGGCCGGGCCGACGGTGTGGGGCCCGTTCCCGCGGGACACCGAGTACTTCCACAACCCCGCCCAGCAGGTGATGATCAACTTCCGCGTCGCCGACCTGGACGCCGTGCTGGCCCGGCTGCGATCCACCGGCACGCCGATCAGGGACGAGATCGAGGAGTACGGCTACGGGCGGTTCGCCTGGGCGTGCGACCCGGAGGGGAACTGGTTCGAGCTGTGGGAACCGCGGAACTAGGGTCTGTATCGAAGTCCCGTTCGATGAGAGTCGCGCCTGAGGTGGTTCCCGCCCGTGCGGCCGCACGGGCGGCGTCCCGGACTTCGATGCGGGTTCTAGCCGCCGGTGGTGTTCCGGAGCACCACGACGTTGTCGGCGTGGGAGTTCGCCACCGCCAGGTCCGCCTTGCCGTCACCGTCCAGGTCACCAGCGACGATCTTGATCGGGCCGTCCGCGACGGGCACCGTCAGCGCGGCGGAGAACCCGCCGCGGCCGTCGCCCGCGAAGACCGAGACGTTGTCGGACTCGAAGTTCGCGGACGCCAGGTCGACGTCGCCGTCACCGTCGAGGTCGGCGGCCGCGATCCCGGTCGGACCGTCACCCGCCGGCATCACGAGCGGCTCCGCGAACCCGCCGCTGCCGTCGCCGAGGAGCACGGAGACCGTGTCGCCCTCGTAGTCGGGGGTGGCGAGGTCGGCGTGGCCGTCGGCGTTGAAGTCGGCCGTGACGATCCCGTGCGGGCCGTTGCCCGCCTTGGCGGAGACCACGGGGGCGAACGTGCCGTCGCCGTTGCCGAGGAGGATTCCGGCGTCGTCCGAATGATGGTTGCCGGAAGCCAGGTCCATTCGCCCGTCGCCGTTGAAGTCGGCCGCGGTGATGTCGGCGGGGCCGTTCCCGGCGGGCAGGTGCACCGGTGCGGCGAACCCGCCGCTGCCGTCGGCGAGCATGACGCTCACGTTGTCGCCGTCGTAGTTGGCGGTCGCGAGGTCGAGGCTCCCGTTGCCGTCGAGGTCGGCGGCGGCCACACCGGACGGACCGTCTCCCGCGGCGTGCACGGTCGGCGCGCTGAACCCGCCCTTGCCGTCACCGCGCTGCACGGTGACGGTCTCGTCGCTGACGTTGATCGTGATCACGTCGGCGTTGCCGTCGGCGTCGACGTCCGCGGTGGCGTTGCGCAGTGCCGCCGGTCCGGCCGGGATCGTCACGACCTCGCGGACACCCGCCCTGCCATCACCGAAGAGCACCGACGCGTCGCCCGGTCCGAGGTTCGCCGTGACGAGGTCCAGAGCACCGTCGCGGTCGAAGTCCGCGGCCGAGATCGCCCGCGGGTTGTCGCCGACCTGGCTGCTCGCCGAGGTCGCGAACGACAGCGCGGGTCCCGCCGGGACGGTGGACGGCGGCGGGGTGCCCGGAGGCGGCTCGCCCGGTTTGTCGCTTCCGCCTGTGCAGGCAACGGTGAGAGCCGCCGTGAACACGATCACAGCCGCGGAGCTGCTCCTGGCGTGCCGGGCCATGGTGGGTTGTGTCATCGGGATTCTCCTTGCCGTGGCGTACCTTTTCGCTCACCTCGATTGATAGCCCGCGACCGGCCGGACCCGCTTATCCCGTCTTGCCAAACCCCCGCGGCACCGAGGGTCCGCTTTGGACACAACGGGGTGGCAGACTGTCGTCGAGCCGTTCACCGCACGTCAGGACGCAGGAGACACCGTGGCGCAGGAAGAAGTGCCCAGCCAGGACCCGGCGCTGCCCGCGACGGCGTACGCAGTGCTCGGCCTGCTGTCGTTCGGTCAGGAGCTGACCGGGTACGACCTGCGCAAGTGGGCGATGAACCTGCGCTACTTCTACTGGAGCCCCGCGCAGAGCCAGATCTACCTGGAATTGCGCAGGTTGCTGCAGCACGGGCTCGTCGAGGTGCACCTGGAAGAGCAGAAGAGCCGCCCGGACAAGCGGTTGTACCGGATCACCGACGCCGGCCTGAAGGTCTTCCGCGAATGGCTGGACCACGCCCCCGTCGGGCCTCCGCTGCTCAAGCACTCCGTCGCGCTGCGCCTGTTCTTCGGCCACCAGACCAACCACGGCAGGCTGCGCGAGGTCCTCACCGAGTACCGCGACTGGGCCGTGGAGCAGACGAGCGGGCTCACCCAGCTCAGGACCGAACTGGACCAGGCGCTGCCCTACCCCGCGCTGGTCGCCACCTGGGGCTCCGCCTACTTCGCCGCCGAGATCACCGCGATCGACACCGTGCTGGCCGATCTCGACCGCATGGAGGCCGGGCCGCGGGAGCAGGACTGACGGGGCCGCGGCACTAGCGTTTCTGCTCGATGCCCTGGGGCTCGTCGCGGTCGTCGAGCCGTTCAGCGAACTGGGCACGCAGGTGGGTGACGATGGCCGCCGACTCACGACGCACCCGGTCCACCTCCCAGCGCGCCTGCTGACGCACCCGTTCGATCTCCACGCGGTGGTCCTCGACGAGGCGCCGGCGCTCTTCCTGGGCCTCGTCGAGGGTCTGCTGCCAGCGGCCCAGCAACTGGTCCCGCTCGGCCACCACCGCCGCCCTCGCCTGGTCCACCAGGTTGTCGGCGGCCCGCTGTCTGACCATTTCCTCCGCGCGTTGCTGCTCGGCGTGCCGCAGCTCTTCCTTGGCTCGCTCGTGCCTGATCATCCGTCGTGCCCCGAAGAAGCTCAGAAACGCGGTGACGACCGCCGCTATGGGCCCGCCCAGCTGCAGAAAGTCCATTGCACGCCATTCTCCGCCGTGAAGAAAACATTGCTGTTCCTCAGTATCGTGATTCGGCGGAGGAGCGTCTCTTCCCGGTTGCGAGATCCGCGGGCGAGCCCCAGCGGCCGGAGAACACGATGTCGGACAACGACATTCGCGCGGCCGGACGGACTCGATCAGGCCGCGCCCACCGCAGCCCGACCACCGTGACGAGGTCGTGCGTGTCCGGTACGGCGAGCGCGGCGCGCACCGCCACGCGGTCGAACCCTCCGTACTGCCGCACCTGCAGGCCCTCGGCGCGCGCCCTGGCGGTCAGTCCTCCGACCGCCAGGCCGAGCTCGTACTCGGTGCCGCGCATCCTCTTGCCGGCGTCGTCGGTGGTCCGGACGGTCGCCAGGATCAACGCGACGGCAGTGCGCGCCTTGACGCGGTTGTCCTCGGCGAGGGCCGAGGACAGCGTCCGGAAGGTCGGATCCGCGCACCTGCCCAGGACGAACCGCCACGGCTGCCGGTTCCAGGCCGACTCCGACGAACGGGCCGCCTCGAACAGCCGCACGCACGTCTCGACCGGGATCGCGGGGCCGAACGCGCCGGACATCAGGTCACCTCGGCGCGCGACGCCCGGTGCGACTCCAGGCACCCGGCGAGTACGACGAACGCGATGCCGTGGTGTGCCCAGCCGGACTCCGCCAACCACGGCAACACCACGCCGAGCAGTCCTCGCGCGTACGGCTCGGGTATGTGGAACAGGTAGGTCTGCGCGAGTCGCAGCAGGAGTTCGGCCCAGTACACGAGCACGACCACCGTGACGACTGTCAGCACCGGGCGGGTGTTCGGCCGCGTCGACATCCCGCCCTCACCAGCCGACGGCCGGGTACCAGATGAGCCCGGCCCGCCCGAGGGATCGCAGGTCCCAGTACAGCAGGGTGAAGGTGCCGAAGACGAGGAACGCGACCGCGGTGATCCGCTCGGTGCGGCCGGGCCTGGCCGCCAGCCAGCGCTGCACGCGGCCGCCGGTGCCGTGTGCCAGCACCAGGAACACGACGGCGGCGATCACCAGGTTTCCCAGTGACTGCAGGACGAACGCGGACATCCCGTAGAGCACGTTCCCGCTCTCCGCCGCGTGCCGGAACATGATCCGGAACAACGGGAACGGCCGGCCGATGAGCAGTGCGCCGATCAGCACGCCCATCACGACGAGCGGCACCGCCGGGTGGCGCTGACGGACGCGGGCGAACGGGTCGGGCACCAGACGCAGCGCGGCGAGGCCGAGGTAGACGAACGCGACGCCGATGAGACCGAACACGATCATCGACTGGACCTGGCGCGGGCTGAGCACACCGGCCACGCTCGCCGTGGTCGCGAACTGCGGCATGGAGGTGCCCACGATCGCGACCAGCGCGCCGTAGACGGCCGAGATGCCCACTGCTCCCACGCAGATCCACCACAGCGCGCGCAGCGAGTCCCGCCAGCGCGGCCTGGCCGCACCTCGGTCGCCGACGAGTGGCGTCACGACTCCGAACACCGCGATGTTGCATGCGGTGAAAGAGCCGGCCAGCCCTGTGACGAACGCGAAGGCGATGCCCGCCAGCACACCGTCCAGAGGCGTGGCCTTCGCGTCGTGGCCCAGCATCGAGTTCGCGACGTTGTCGCCGATGACCCGGTCGACGAACGGCGCCGACCAGATCACCGTGAGCACGAACCCGGCGAGCGCGCTGAGCACCACCAGCCGTCCGCGTTTCGGGATCGCCGGACGTTGTGCGTGCAGGAAGGTCGGTTGCATTCTCGCTCCTGTCGAGGAGGGAAGGGCCGTCAGGCCTGCTTCCGGGAACCGTTCTTGAGCAGGCCTGACATGACCGCCCTGGTGAGCACGGGGATCGACTCGGCCTGGAAGTCGACCTCTTCGTCGAGCTCGTTGATCCGGCCCTCCAGTACGAGCAGGGCCAGCAACGGGAAGATGAACTCGGGCGCCGCGAACAGCCCGTTGACGCGCTGCAGGTCGAACAGGCGCGTGGCGAACCGGACCAGGCTGAAGTCGCGGGCCGCGCGGCCGCTCGACTCCTCGATCAACGCGACGGTCCCCCGGCGGAACGCGGCGACGTCCGCCCACTCGGCGACGCCCTCCGCGCTCTCCTGGAGGATCTCCGCGCAGTGCGGGCCGTCGCCGCGGGCCATGTGCATGAAGAACTCGGCGAAGAGCCTGCGCACCCTGGGTTCCAGCCGGACCACGAACCCCGCGTCGAGCAGGACGATCCGGCCGTCGCGCCCCAGGTAGAGGTTGCCGGGGTGCATGTCGCAGTGGACCAGGCCGTCGAGGAAGAGCATGCGGTAGACGCAGAACAGCACCCGCCGGGCGAGCTGGGCGCGTTGTGCGGCGGGGGTGGTCTCGGTGGCGAGCGGGGAGAGGCCGTCGACGAACTCCATCACCAGCACGCCTTCCGTGCCGTAGGAGGGCAGCGGACGGGGGATGTGCAGGTACTCCACGTCGGCCAGCACCGTGCGCAGCTCGGCGAGGGCGCCGGCCTCCGCCTCGAAGTCCGCCTGCGCCGCCACCGCGGCACCGATCTGGCGCAGTACCGCGACCGCGGGCAGGCCGCGGAACCACGGCAGCCGCGCCGTCACCGCGGCCCCCGCGCGCATGATCGCGAAGTCCTGCTCGATCAGCTTGCGCACACGGGGTCTGCGCACCTTGAGCGCCACGGGAAGCCCGTCCAGCTCGGCCCGGTAGACGCACGCGATGCTGCCGCTGCGCACGGAATTCCAGTCGACCGCGAAGGGTGGAGCACCGCCGTACGCCGAGCGCAGCACTTTCCTGGCCGTGCGGACCGGCATGGGTGGCACCCGGTCGTGCAGGTCCGCCAGCGCCTCGCACCACCTGACCGGGAGCACGTCGCGCCGCGTGCTCAGCAACTGCGCGCCCTTCACGAAGGCGGGCCCCAGCGCGACCACCAGCCGGCGGGTGCGGCGCTGCACCACCGCGCCCGCCTCCGCACGGCTCACGCACGCGCGCACCACGATCACCGGGCAGGCCAAAGCCAGGTGCCACAGGGAGATCGAGACCACGGTGATCGCTCGCAGGACGAGCTGAACGCTCTGGAACATGCCTACGGTTATAGGACCCCAGGACAGGACAACACTTGTCCCAGCTTGCGCGGATCGCGATTACGTTAGCCTGCAAGGAGATTCATCGACCGGAGGTGTGCCCGTGGACGTGACCACCCTCGCCGTGACCGTCGAGCTCGAAGTCGACGCCCCCGCCACCGAGGTGTTCGACGCGGTGGCCGATCCGACCCGCGTACCCGAGTGGAGTCCGGAGTGCGTCCATGTCGCCTGGATCGGCGGCGCCAGGGGTGCCGAACCGGGCGCCCGGTTCCACGCGCGCAACCGGGCCGGCGAGTGGGAGTGGGACGTGACCTGCGAGGTGGTCGAGGTCAGCAGGCCGGAGAGCTTCTCGTGGATCGTCGTCGGGTTCGCGGGAGATCCGTCGCTGCCCTCCTCGACCTGGCACTACCGGCTCGCCGAACGTCCGGGTGGCGGAACGCTGATCACCCAGACGTTCCGCCACGGCCCCGGCGGCAGCCACCTCGTGCACGCGATGGAGGCGCAGCCGGAGCACGCGGGCGCGCTCTACGAGTTCCGGCGCACCGTGTTGCTGAACAACGTGACCACCACGATGCGGACGATGGCCACCTCGCTTGGCTGGCTTCCCGCGGACTGAGTCAGCGGTGCCGCCACTGCGGCGCCTCCCAGCGTTCGCCGATCTCGACCATGCGCTGCAGGTTGATCAGCAGGTTCTGCCAGCCGAGCTGGTAGCCGTCGGACGGGCGTCCGTCGACGAAACCGCTGTGGCGCAGGCTGATCCTCGTCCCTTCCCCCGGTTCCTCGTCCAGCTCCCAGCTCACGAGGGTGTCCGGCCAGCCGTCGTTGTGCCAGGTGTAAGCGAGCCGGTGTGGTGCCTCGATGTCGACCACCGTCATCGGGCCGTGGTCCCAGCCGAACTCGTAACGCCCGCCCTCCCACGGTTCCACCACCGACTGCGACGGCAGCCACTTGTCGATCATGGCCGGATCGAGGAGCACGGAGAACACGTCATCGGGGCTCGTGCCGACGACGATCGTCGCGAGAGCCGTCTCCTCGCAGGGAACCGTGTAGTCGGGACGCGGCGCGAGAGTCCGTCCCTCGGTGAAGTTGGCGAGGTTGCCGACCGCGATCCCCCAGAAGTCGTTCATGCTCGCCCGATCGAATCCCCAGAACGGAACCGGCTCGTGCCGCACCGACACCGTCGTGTCACCGCTGACGGTTCCGCGCACCGCCAGCTCGACCGCCGTGCTCATCCCCTCCATCTCCCAGTCGAAGCGCAGCTTCCCGCCCGGCTCGGCCGACACGTTCGTCTGCCGGGGTACGTCGCCGAACGGCGTGTGCCTTCCCCAGAACTCGAATCTGCCGTCGTCCAGCCGGACGTCGACGTGCTCGGCGAACCACGTGCTCAGGGACAGCTCGGTCGTCATCGCCCGGTACACCGCGGGCGCGGGGGCGAACACCATCGCCTTCACGAACACCTTGTCTGCCATCGCTGGCACCTCCCGTTGTCAGCTCCATGCTGCGTCGGCCGGCGGTGTCTTCTCGACCGCCGGGGAAGATGCGGCAACCTGCGAGAGGACCGCGCGCGGCCCCGGCGGTAGACCAGAAGGGGAACACCGCGCGGCAGACGGGAATCCCGCCATGACAACACCTCAGGCCAACGCGCACCTCGCGCGGACGATGTACCGGCACTTCACCGAGAACGACGTGGAAGGCGTGGTCCGGCTCCTCGCCGAGGACTACGAGCTCACCGACATGGCGACCGGTGAGTCGATCCGCGGGCACGACGGGTTCCGCGACTGGATGCGCCGCAGCCGCGCCGGGCTGCCGGACGCGGTGGCCGAGGTCATGGCGCTGCACCAGGACGGCGACGTGGTGGTCGCGGAGGTCCGCAACCACGGCACGCACACGGGCACGCTCACCATGCCGGACGGCACGGTGTACCCCGCCACCGGACGCCGCCTCGACGTCCGCGGCTGCGAGGTGCTGCGGTTCCGCGCGGGCCGGATCGTCAGCTGCACGGTGTACTACGACGCGCTGAGCATGGCTCATCAGCTGGGCATCTGACAGAGCCGTTGCGGGACAACGGGTCTCATGGGACAAAAAGTTTTGTATTGACAGCTCGATTCGTTCGTGCGACCTTGGGTGCACCGCCGGACACCGCCCCAGGGGGAGCGCCATGAGCATCGCGATCACCACACATTCCTTGCGCGTCACCACTCACGTCACCGAAGTCGCCTCTCGCTGGCTCTCGCGGCACAGCGTCCGGTTGCTGCGCCTGAGCCTGGGCCTCGTGTTCCTCGGCTTCGGCGCGCTGAAGTTCTTCCCCGGGATCAGCCCGGCGGAGCACATCGCGGGCACGACGGTGGAGATGCTGACGCTGGGCCTGGTGCCCGGTCGCGGCGCGGTGGTGCTCGTGGCGCTGATGGAGACCTTCATCGGGCTGTCGCTCATCACCGGCAGGCTGCGCAGGACCGGGCTCGCCGTGCTCGGCGTGGCGTTGACGGGCATCCTCTCGCCCCTGGTCCTGATGCCCGCCCAGCTCTTCGAGCACGACACGTTCACGCCCAACCTGACCGGCCAGTACGTGTTGAAGGACATCGTGCTGGTGGCCGCCGCGCTCGTCGTGGCCGGCAAGGCGCTCACCCCTCGCAGCGCCGGCTGAGCCCGACCGCGGAGAGCCGCCGTCATCCCCCCGACGGCGGCTCTCGTGTTTCCGCAGCCCGGTTCGTATATAAAGGCGAAGTTGTCCGATCACTCGGTGGGGAGCCGCACGTGCACGAGATCGAAGTCATCCGCGACGCGGGCACGGCACGCATCGCCCTCGACCCGATCCGCCTGCGACTGCTGGCGGAGCTGGCCACACCGAAGTCGGCCACCACCCTCGAACCCCTGCTCGGCATCCCGCGCCAGAAGATCAACTACCACCTGCGGACGCTCGAGGAGCACGGCCTGATCCAGCTGGTCTCCGAACGCCGGGTCCGCAACACCACCGAGCGCTTCCTGCAGGCGTCCAGCTCGTACGTGATCTCGCCCGACGTCTTCGAGCAGGTCCAGCCCGATCCCCGGCACAGCCAGGACCACCGCTCGATCGGGTGGCTGCTGGCCGTGACCGCCCAGCTGATGCGCGACCTGGGCGAGTTGCTGATCGGTTCGCGCCGGGCCGGCAGGAAGGTGGCGACCTTCGCTCTGGACGGCGAGATCCGCTTCGCCTCCGCCGCCGCGCGCACACAGTTCGCCACCGAACTCTCGGCAGCGGTGACGGCGCTGGCGGCCAAGTACCACGACGAGAACGCGCCCGGCGGTCGTCCGCACCGCATGGTCGTGGCCGTGCACCCGAGCGTCCGCCCGGTGCGGCGCCGCACCCTGCCGTCAGACTGACCGTTCCGGGTCAGGCGAACCGGTCGTCCAGCCACCGTTGCCAGCACGCGGACACGTCCGCGCGCAGTGGCGGATTCCCGTACCGGTACTGGTACACGCTGACGCCGCACAGCTCGACGCCCTCGGCACTGAACCGGTGCAACCCGCGATCCGACCGCACACCGAGGTGCCTGCCGGGGTTGAGGAAGTCGACGACGCCCTCGACCGGCTCGCCCCGCGGCGCCGCGACCACGACCCGATCCCCCACGGCGACACCCGCGGGCACGCGCAGCGCGGCGAGCAGCCGGTTCCACTCCCCGCCGGACGCCGACCTCGTCATGGCCATCGCGAGCGACGCGGGCAGGCCCGCGAAACACCGCTGGGACACGATCAGGTTGTGCAGGAAGAGGTCCCAGCCCGCGTCCAGCGCGTCGTACTCCTGGTCCCACACCTCGTCGTCGAGAAAACCGTTCTGCACCAACCGGAACACGGTGTGACCGCCCTCGGCGGCCGCGAGCACGAACTCGTAGCAGTACACCGGGTCCTCCGGCTCGCCGAACCCCCCGTACACGAGCCGCTGGGGCGGTTCGGCGTCCAGCACGACACCCTCCCGCACGCCGGCGGGCCCGAAGTCCGTGCGCACCAGGCCACCCGGTGTCGGATCGATCGCGTGCGGCACGTACCAGGTGGCGAAGCCCGGACCGCTCGAGATCGCCTGCCACACCTGCTCCAGCGGCGCCTCGACCTCGACCTCCTTGACAATTCGCCGAGCCATGCAGCCTCCCCGCTTGTGCCGGTCGCGACACTCATATGACTAATAGTCATACTAGCCCGAGTAGGCGGCCAGAGCGGATGCCAGCTCGGCGGGCACCTCGACGGGTGCCACGCCGTCCGCCGTCCGCCGCATGCACGCGACGGTCTGCCCGCCCCGCGCGACCACGGCCCCGCCCCGCCGGAACTCGAAGTCCATCACGATCCTGCTGCCCGCGGCGGCGGACAGGGACATCAGGACGTCGATCTCCTCCAGTGCGAAGCACTCCGCGAAATAGTCCATCCTGCAGGACACGGTGACCATGGCCAGTTCTCCCGCGGTGAGCCGCCGCAGCACACCCGGCGCATGGTCGGCCAGGAAGTGCTCGCGGCAATGTCCCTGCCAGCGCAGGTAGTGCGCGAAGTAGACGTTGCCCACGAGGTTCGTCTCGTCCAGCGTCACCACGTGGCGGTGGACGTAGTGCTCAGGCATCGTCGTGCTCCTCACCGAACGCCAGCGCCACCGTCACCGGCCCCATGTCGGTCACCCTCCTGGCCACGACGACCCGGATCCCGCCCACGACCCCGGACATCAGGCCGTCCTCGGTGACCTCGTCGAACACCACGGAACCGGACGCGCCCAGCCGGGCGAGCGCCTGCCCCGCCGCGGTTGCGGGATCCTCGTCCCCCAGCGACCAGTGCAGACCGGCCGCAGGATCGGCGACGAGCGAGTCGCCGGCGCTCCACAACCCGATCCGGTGCGCCCAGCCGCACTCGACCATCCGGCGGCTGAGCCACGGTCCGGCCTGGTCCCACGGCAGCGGACCGGTGAGGTCGTGCTCCCCCACCACCTTCAGCCGCAATCCGGTCCACCGCGCGACCGGCAGGCCGTCCGGCTGCACGAGGTCGACGTCGAACAGGAACTCGTCCGCCGAATGCCACGTCTCGACCGCGTGCACCAGGAGCATGCCCGCCGGCCTGCGCCAGACGTTGAGCTCCTCCACCTCCACCGGCAGCGCGCGCTTGTGCGGCACGCACGGCAGCAACGCGTGGATGGTCGCGTCGTGCGCGGCGGGATCACCAAGCAGCAAACGGGAACCGTGGTACGACGCGAACCACGTGTCCTCCCGCGCGTGCACCCAGGCCTTGACGGTGAACGCGGAGAGCACGTCGTACCGCACCACCCGCTCGAACCGTCCACTGTGGAACAGGACGGACCCGTAGGCGTGGTGGGGAGGACCGGCGGGCGCGGCGTCGACCGGTGCGCGGCGGGCCGGCGGTGGCGCCGACGGCACGAGGCTCGCGCTGAGGTGGTCGGCGCCGAAGCGGTCACCGTCCTGGCGCACGGACAGGTCGACCTGCCGGTCGCGGCATACCAGTGCCGCCACGCGGATGACCCGGTCGGACCGCTCGCCCACGGTCACCGGCCGGTGCAGCCGGAGATCGCGGAACGTCCAGGAGCCGCGTGGCCCGGTCGTGAGCGCGGCGGTCTGGGCCATCGCCTCGGCACCGATCACCGCGGGCAGCACCAGCACCCCGGACACCCGGTGCTCGGAGAGGTACGGATCGGTTCCCGTGTTGAGCGTCGCCTCGGCGATCGTCTCCACGCCGGGCACCCAGCTCCGCAGCTCCTCCGCGAACCGCAGCCCCGCGGGCGACAGGTGGTGTTCCGGCTCGACCCGCAACGTCGGCGACGGCGGGAAGCGTCCGGTGACGAGCAGGGTGACCGGCGCGCTCGGGTCGGTGAGCGCGTCGAGCATCGCCGTCACGCCCCGTTCCGGTTCGATCAGCGCGAGCCCGAGCCTGCTCAGCTGCGTGGTGACGCGCATCCGGTCGGCCATGCCGACGCCGGACCACGCCGACCACTCGAGCAGGTGCGTGCGGCAACGGGGGTTGCGCCGCGCCCAGTGCTCCAGTTCGACGCGCATCCAGTCGTTCGCCACGCAGTACTCGGACTGCCCGGCGAGGCCCTGCCGGCCGATGATCGACCCGAAGGCGACCACCAGGCGCAACTCGTCCTCCGGCACCACCTCTTCGACTGCCGAGAGCAGTGCCCGCAGGCCGCGCACCTTCGGCGCGACCGTGGCCACGAGACCTTCCTCGCCCACCTCGGCGAGCCGGCGCGGCTGGTTGACCCCCGCGCCGTGCAGGAGGCCGCGCACCGGGCCGAACCGGGCGGCCTCGCGCACCGCCGCCCGCACGGCGGCCGGGTCGGTCAGGTCGCAGCTGAGGTAGTCGGCGCCGAGCGCCGCCACCTCCGCGGCCACGTCCGGGTCGTCGGCGGGCCGCCTGCCCAGCACGACGAGCTGCGCGCCGGTCTCCCCGGCGAGCGCGGCGGCACAGCGGGCGGTGATCCCGGTGGCCCCGCCGCTCACCAGGCACACGTCTCCCGGCCCGAGCGGCAACGCCACCGATCCGGGCGCACCGACGTGCGGCCGGGTCACCAGGCGTTCGACCACTCCCTCGCGCACGCGCAGTTCCGCGTACCCGGAGGCCGGCGTGACGGAGGCCGCCCCAGCCACGGCCGGCGCGCTTTCGCCGGGCGGCCCGTCCAGCACCGTCACGGCGCAGCCGGGGAGCTCGGCCGAGACCGCCCTGCCCACCGCCGCCGCGGCCGGGTGTCCGGTGTGCGTCAGAAGTAACCGCCGCGGCGCGCTCCCGGCGATCTCGCGCAGCAGCCGCGCGATCTCCCCGGTGCCGGCGGTGCCCGGCAGCTCCACCACCATTTCCGCCGGGTCGTGGGCGGCGGAACGCTCCGGCGAGGGCCCGAGCGGCACCCAGTGGTGGCTGAACAGCCCCACCCACGGGCGCACACCGCTGAGCTCGGCCTGGCCGTCCTGGGCGCTCTCCGGCAGCTCGTCCAGCCGCCGCGCCAGCCCGCCCACGGTGACGCCGTCGAGCGACTCGTCCAGCACGAGCTGCCTGCCGTGCCGCGCGGCGATCTCGCTGACCAAGCGCACGACCTGCAGTGAGTTGACGTGCAGGTCGGACAGCAACATCGTGTCGCCGGTGATCGCCGAGACCGGCAGTTCCAGCTCATCGGCCAGGTACTCGCGCACCGCCGTGAGCAGGTCCGTGCCCGGCGGGGCCGCCACCACCTCGGGAACCTCGACCGGCGCGGTCACCGACGGCCGCACCCCGTTCTTGGACAACGACTCGCACGGGTTGGCCAGGAACTCGAGCGGGGTGTCCAGGTCGACCAGCCGATGCGCGCGGTCACCGAACCACGCCTGCGGCCTGGCGGTCGCGGAGGCGAAGAGGGTCGCCGAGGCGAACGCGGTGCGCCGCGCGGAACCGCCGCAGTCGAGGCTCACCGCGGGAACTCCCGCCGGTGCCGCCAGCGTGGCGAGCATCGTGCCGGGACCGGCCTCCACCAGCAGGTCGCACCGCGTGGCGAGCTCGCGGACGGCTTCCAGGAACCGCACCGGTTCGGTCAGCTGCTCGACGAGCAACGCCGCGATGTCGTCGAACGGGCCGAGCCGCGTGCCGGTCACCGTGGAGAAGACCGGTTTGTCCGGCGCGACCATCGGCACCTCGCGCAGGTGCTCGCGCCACGGCCGGGTCACGGCCGACATGGCCGAGCTGTGGAAACCGTGCGACACCGGCAACTTCGCCACGTGGACACCCGCCGCCGCCGCTCGTACGGCCACGACGTCGAGCGCCGCGACGGGGCCCGCGAGCACCACGGTCTGCGGTCCGTTCTCGGCCGCCAGCACGGCCTCCGTGCTCTCCGCGAGGTCGAGCGCCACCTCCGCCGGTGCCGCCACCGAGATCATCCCGGTGCCGCGGGCACCGTGCTCCGCCATCAACCGGCCGCGGCGCGCGGCCAGGTCGAGGACCTGCTCCTCGGTCAGCGCGCCGGCCCAGGCCAGCGCGGTCAGCTCACCGAGGCTGTGCCCGAGCGCCGCGACCGGGTGACACCCGAGGTGCCGCAGCCACGCCAGGCCGGCGAGGGACTGCCACACCACGGCCGGCTGGGCGATCGCGGTGTCCGCGGCCCCGTCCACCAGACCGTCCGGAGTGGACGGTGGGTGCGGCAGCAGGCGGCCCGGCAGACCGAGCGCGGCGCGCACGGGCGCGGCCTGCCCCGGCAGCAGGAGGCCGACCCGGACGCCCGGACCGCGCCCGATCACCACTCCCGCGGGTTCGTCGAGCAGCAGGTTCGAGTCCCATCCCGGCAACTGCTTGCGCGCGGCCGTGGCGGCGGCGGCGAGCCCGGCGGGATCGGCTGCCACGAGGACGCAGCGCACAGCGGCACGCGGGTCGTGCCGCGCGGTCAGCGTCGCCGCGAGGTCATGCAGTTCGGCCTCGCTCATGGCCGCGCACCGTTCGCTCAGCGTGCCGAGCCGGCCGTCGAGATCGGCCAGGTCGTTCGCCGTGATGAGGAACGGTTCCCAGTCGGGCAGCGGCGCCGACCAGTGGCGTGCCGAGTCCGGCAGGGTCGCGACGGGCTCCGGTGCCGCGGGCACGAGCCTGCGCGGCACCCGCCTGGTCATCGCGGTGCGCACTCCCGCGTCGAGCACCACGTGCGTGTTGATGCCGCCGAACCCCGCCGAGGACACGCCCGCGACCGGGTTGCGGTGCGTCCACGGCTCCGGCTCGTCCGGCAACCGCAGACCGGCCGCCGGTCCGGCGAGCAGGGGGTGGAGTTCACGCACCCCGGTCATCGGCGGGATCACGCGGTGCGACACGGCGAGTGCAGCCTTGATCAGCCCCGCGACGCCGGCCGCCGCCTTGGTGTGGCCGATGTTGGCCTTGACGCTGCCGAGCGCCGCGACGGGCGAGCTGAAGCCCCGCACCGCCAGCAACGCCTCGAGCTCGACCTGGTCCCCCACCGCGGTGCCCGTGCCGTGGCCCTCGATCAGGCCGGCCGCCGCGGGCAGGAGTCCTGCCCGCGCGTAGGCCCGGCGCAGTGCCCTCGTCTGCCCGCCGACGGCCGGCCGGGTGACGCCACCGGCGCCGTCGGAGGACATGCCCCAGCCGACGAGGTGCGCGTAGATCCGCAGTCCCCGTGCCTCGGCGTCCTCGGCGCGCATCAGCGCCACGATCCCGCAGCCCTCACCCGGCAGGAACCCGGTGGGCTGCGCGTCGTAGACCCGCATCTCACCGGCGGACAGGGCGCCCACGCGCGCGAACCCGATCAGCTCGAACGGGTCCAGCGAGAGGTCCACACCGCCCGCGAGCGCGAACGAGAGCTCGCCGCGGGCCAGTGCCTCGCTCGCGGTGATCACCGCGAGCAGGCTCGACGAGCACGCGCCGTCGACGGTGTAGCCGGCCCCGTGGAAGTCGAAGTGGTTGCACACCCGGCCGGCGATCGTGTTGCTGAGCCCGCCCGCGAGCATCTCGTCGTCGGGCACGGGGAACGGTTCCTTCAGCACGCGTTCGGCGGTGGCGAGGACCCTGGCCGCGGTGTCGCCCGCGACACCGGACTCCTCCAGCGCGGCGCCCACGACGTGCCGCAGCGACGGCCAGCGCAGCCGCAGCAACGACGCGCGGCTGAACTCGCCCGCCAGCGAGTTGCCGATGAACACCCCGGTGCGGTCGCGGTCGACGCCCTCGCCACCGGGAACACCGGCGTCCTCGAGAGCCGCGCGTGCGGTGTCGAGGGCGAGCCAGTGCGTCGGGTCCACCGCGCGGTACAGCGCTCCGGGAACGCGGAACCCCGCCCGGTCGAACGACCAGTTGCGCAGCACGGCCGCCCGGCGCGCGACGGTCTTGTCCACTTCGGATGGTCCGCCGCCGTAGTCGGCCAGGTCCAGCCTCTCCGGTGGGATGGCGCGGAACGCGCGCCGCCGGCCGAGGACCGTCTGCCACAGCTCCTCGGGGGTCGAGGCGTCCGGGTACCGGCAGGCCATGCCGACGATGGCGATCCTGGGGGTGCTCACCGCCCATCAACGCCCGCGAGCGAGGCCCTTCCCGTCGCGCGTTCGGCCGACGCCGAGCGCAGCTCCGCCGTCAGCAGCACGGCGCCACGCAGGATGCAGACGATCACCAGTGCGAAGAAGAAGCCGAACACCACTCCGTTGAGCACGAGCACGCCGTAGGTGAACGCGGTGGCGAGGCCAAACAGCACCTGGTTGCGCTTGCCCAGCGGAGTGCTGCCGGGGTCGGTGATCATGTAGTTGGTGAAGATCACGAAGGCCAGCCCGGTCATCGGCAGCAGCGCGGCGAGCAGCGCGTGGTCGAAGATCGCCCACCGCAGCACGGCCTGCGCGGCGAAGCCACCGGCCCAGCCCAGGATCAGGGGCAGCTTGCCGGTCAGCTTGGCGTTGATCATCGTGCCCGCGCCGAGGATGGCCAGCGGCAGGATCCAGTCGATGGCACCGGTGGGCTCGTTGGTGAAGTGGTAGGGCGGTGCGATGCCGACCCACGGGAACAGCACCAGCGTGAGCGCGATGCCCGCGTTGGAGGGGTTGAGGAAATGCCGTTTCCGGCCGCGCACGCGCAGCCTCAACACGTACTTGGTGCTGATGCCGGCGGTCACCGCGAAGATGTAGGGCCACAGCGACGTGTTGCCGTACAACAGCATCGCCACGGCGAGTCCGCCGATGTGGCTCGGCAGCAGGAAGTTGAGCATCTTGAGCCAGCCGCCCGCATAGCCCGGCTTGCGGCCGTGGGCGCGCGCGTCCAGCGTCTCGAGCAGCAGGTCGACTGCGTAGGCCACGAGCACCGTCGTGATCGGCGTGATCGGCGACTGCTCGAAACCGAGGACCAGGTGACCGATGACGTTGAACGCCGTGATCGACATGGCGAAGCGGCGCAACGCCATGAGCCGCCTGTCCGGCGGCCGGGCCGCGAGCCGGTGGCTCGGCGACGGTCGGGTGGTGTCAGCGGGCGTCGTGGTCATCGGGAGGTCACCGTCCGGGGAGTGGGGCTGCAGGGTGGGAAGTGAAGGGCGGCGGCAGGCGCGGCGCGGACGGAAAGTCGCGCCGCGCCTGCCGCCGGGTGGGGCGTCGCGGGGTCAGATGGTCACCGTGGTGCCATCGAACCGGGTGACCGAGAAGCGGTGCCTCTCGTTGAACCACGACTTCTGTTCACGAAGCAGCTCGATCGCCAGACTCTCGCCCAGCTTCGCCGACTGGGCGAAGTCGGACCGCCAGTGAACCCCCGCCATGTTGCGGCCGACTCCGATGTTGGCGGCGAGCTTGTTCAGCTCACCGCCGACGGTCAGCCGGTCCGCGTCCACGCCGGTGTACGGCACCAGTTCCGTGCCGTTGTCGTTGGCCTGCACCGGATCGGGCAGGATCGCCGTCTCGTCGTGCCAGGCCTTCAGGATCGTCGCGCAGGCTCCCGCCGCGGTGGCGTGCCCGGCCGCGTAGGACGGGTGCGTCGGCGAACCCTCGGGGAACGCCTGGGGCAGCAGGTAGGAACCGAACTTGCTGAACACCCGGTCCACCGCGTCGGAGTCGAGCACCTCGGAGTCGAGGAACTCGTACTCCCGCCTGCCCGTGATCCGGTTGTGCACCCTGGCGCAGAACGCCTCGGGGCGCAGGCGCCGGTGCACGTACCACTTCTGGAACCAGGCCGCGCGCAGCGCCCGGTTCGCCACCTCGGTCACCAGCGACAGCAGGTGCGGGATGCCGAAGGTGCTGAACCCGAGCTGCGTCTTCGAGTCGACGTACGGGTTTCCCGCGTCCGTCGGCGTGCCCGCGTAGTGCATGATCAGCGCGGCGTTGATGAACGCCTGCGCCGGCGTGGGGCCCGCGTCGTAGTGCACCCAGTGCGTCAGGTCCCTCGGCGTGGCGAGGTACCGGCGGTTGACCTGATCCCGTTCGGACGCCGCCAGTGACCGGTTCCAGCCGTTCTGCAGCCGCAGGTATGTCTCGAACGTGGTGGCGTAGTCATAGTTGGGCCGCACCGTGTCCTGGCGCTGCTCGGTCCGGTAGGTACCGAACTGGACGGGCTGGTACAAGAACTGGGAGATGAACGGACCCGCGTGGTCCCCCGGCGTGTCGCCGCGGAACACGAAGTCCGGCTCCACCCGGCCGTCGCGCTTGGCCGCGCGGTAGTCCGACAACCTGCTCAGGTCGCCGGCCGCCGCCACGACCAGGCCGTCGTCCGCGAACCTGGTGAACGGAACGTCCCTGCACAGCGCCATCCAGTACAGCTCGGCCGCTTCCGCGGACAGCTCGGCCGAGTCCATCCTCGGCGCGGGCGGAATCGTCATCGCGTGACTCGGCGGACCGACGGCGTCGACCGCGAGCCCAGCCTGCGGGTTCGTCAGCGGCCGCCCCTCGGCGAGGGGGATGCGGTCTATCTCGTCGGGGTTCTCACTGAGGAGAGCCCGGAGGTACTGCCGGTAGACGACCGGGTCGACCTCACCGAACTCGTTGTGCGACAACCCCTTGCTGTAGCTGCCGAGGTAGTCCGGGTAGAGGTTCTCCTCGCCGTTGCTCACGTGCATGACCGGCAGCGCGTCCGCACCGGACTTGGCCGGCCGATCGACAGGTGGGCTCATGTTCTCGTCCTATCTGGCCGTTCGCGCGAACGGTCCTAGTCGCGCGGAGCAGTGCCGCCGTCGTTCTGACCGTCGACGACGACGCGGCCCAGACCGTTCTCGACCACCACGCGGGCGCCGGGGATGACGCGGCCGTTGTCGTCGATCGGCTGACCGCCCAGGTTCACGCGGAAGCGCGGGCCGGCCTCGGACATGTGCCAGTGGCGCCACTTCCAGCCGTCGGCCGTCTTCACCGCGAGCGCGCTGGAGTACAGCGGCTGGTGCTCCTTGTGGTCGGCGCGCGTGATGATGACGTCGCCCTCCTCGTTGACCAGGCCGAGCGTCGGCGTCGCGATCGCCTGCGTCGCGAAGATCGTCTTGACCTGGGTGTCGGTGCTCGTGGGGAACAGCGTCGACAGGTACGTCCGCATGTTCTCCCGGCCCGTGACCTTCAGCGGGCGACCGTTCACCGCCACCAGTTCGTACGTCGTGAACTCGTCGGCGATGGTGTTGACAATGTAGTCGATGTCGCCTCGCGAATAGGCCACCTGCAAGTCGGCCAGGAATCCGCGAATCTCGAGCTCGGCGTTGGCGTCCGACTCGAAAACTTCACCCTCGCCCGAACCACCGGAGGAACCGAGGAGGCCTCGCGCGAATTCGCTCAGCTGCCTGCCGAAATCCTGGATCTCAGTCACAATCAACTCTCCGATCAATAGCGTCGCCAGCCGACCGACCGTAGCGACGGACTGCTCTTCCTCGGTGTCCGTTGTAGTCAACCGCGGACTGCGATGACTTCTCCTCTGTTGCTCTGAACTCATTCCAGCAGCCTTGCCGGACAAGTCCATCTTCTGCCTTGCTGGATTTCACCGAGTTTCCCCGCAAGGGATGAGAAGGACTCCGAGCTGATCAAACTTACTGTCCCAGTAGTCGGTCTGCGCGCATTCGACAATCGGGGAGAGACGATGGCAGAACACGTGAGCGGATACCTCCCACCCATGCGTTCTCACGGACCCGAGTTCCGGTTGCGCCGATTGACCCAGGACCCCGCGGGCGCGGGCGACGGCGCGATCTCTCCCGACGGCGCGCGTTTCGTGGCCTCGTCGCGGCGCGCGGGATCGCTGAACCTGTGGTTCTACGAGCTCGCGACCGACCAGTGGCACCAGGGCACGCGCGGCGCCGGCGACGACATCGAGGCGCAGTGGTCCCCGGACTCCAGCTGCCTCGCCTTCACCTCGTCGCGGGGCGGCCACAAGGCGATCTGGCTGTACCGGGCCCGCGACGGCCGGATCAGCCAGCTCACCTACGCCGATCACGAGGAGGAGTACCCGCAGTGGTCCCCCGACGGCACGCAGATCGCGTACGCCGGCGGCCCTTGGGGACACCGGCACTTCTACGTCGTCCCCGCGAAGGGAGGCAGGCCCCGCGCGGTCACCAGGACTCCCGGTCGTGCGGGCGCCTGCTCCTACCTGCCTGAGGGGAACGCGCTCGTCTGCCACTCCTACGACACCGGCGCCGGCGCCATCTCCGTGTTGCCGCTCAACGGATCCGCGCCGATCGAGGTCACGGACGGCAGCGCGTGGGACTACAAGCCGTCGGTGTCGAGCGCTCATCCCGTGGTGGCGTTCTCCCGCAGCTTCGAAGGTCGTTCGGTGATCTGGGTGCAACGGCTCGACGGCACCGGCACCGGCCGCGCGCTCGTCACGGAGGCCGCCGACGACCGGTGGCCCAACTGGACCGCCGACGGCCAGAACCTTTTCTTCCACCGCCTCGTCGACCGCGGTGTGGGCATCTGGGTGCTGGACCGCCGCACCGGTGGCGTGCACCAGCTCGTCGGTGCCGACGAGCAGCCCCGGTACGGATCGCTGAGCCCGGACGGCACCCGGCTCGTGTACGCGGCCGAGGACTCCGGGCGGTCGGTGGTGAAGATCCGCGACCTCGCCGGTGGACCGCCCCGGTTGCTCCCGCTCGGCGAGGCGGCCTTCCCCGCCTGGTCCCCGGACGGCCGCTCGATCGCCTACCTGTCCCGGCACGCCGCGCGACCGCGTTGGGAGATCGCGACCTACGACTTCGCCGAGGGCGTCAGTCGCGTGTGGACACGGGGAATGGACTGGCTCAAGGGGATGCACGGTCCGCTCGACTGGTCTCCGGACAGCACGAGGCTCGTCTTCAAGTCCGACACCGAGCCGTTCGAGGCCGACCTGTGCGTGCTGGACGTGCGCACGGGCGAGGTGCACAAGCTGACCGAGGACCCGTGGTGGGACGAGGCTCCGTCGTGGACACCGGACGGGCGCGGCGTGGTGTTCATGTCGACCCGGGGTGGCGACTGGACGTGGGGCTTCTACCGCAAGGACCTGGCCACCGGCGAGATCACGACGCTCGCGGGGCCCGACTACGTGGAGCGCAACAACCCGCACCTGCTGCCCGACGGCAACCTGCTGTGCTCGCTCGTGGCCTCGGGAGCCGAGGAGCTGCACGAGCAACAGCCCGACGGCCTGGGCCGCGTGCTCTCCGCCGCCGGTCCCTCGGTCCGCTACCCGGTGCCGTCACGGGACGGCTCGCTGGTGGTGTTCACCCGGACCTATCGCACCGTCGAGTACTGGCTCGCCGAGAACGTGTGGGCTCCCGGCTCGCCGATCGCCGACCTGGCAGGCGACTTCGACCCTCCACTTGAGACCGACCCGGGTCCTGCCCCCTGGAGCATGGGACCGGTGCGCAGCCCGGTCGACACCCGGCGCAGATGACGCATGTGAAGCCCACCCGGTCGGGTGGCCCGCACCCTGTCCCGCTCACACGCACGAGGAGATCTCGCATGCAAGGCAACTCCACCGACCCCGGCAGGCTCTCCGCCTCCCTGCCGGCCCAGAACAAGATCTACGACACCGCCGCGGGCGCGCTGTGGCACCTCGCGGTGTACGAACCGGTGCACGAGGGCCGGGAGTTCACCAACATGGCGGGCGCCGCGCTGCTCGACAGCATCGGCACCGAGTTCAATCTCGGTGCCGGGCACAGCGTGCTGGAACTCTGTTCCGGCACCGGTGAGGTGTGCCGCTACCTGGCCGGCCGCTTCGACTGCCAGATCACCGGGATCGAGCTGAACCCGTCCCAGCTGGACCACGCCAGGCTCAAGCACCGGCAGCTGCCGACCAGCGTGCAGAAGCGGGTCCGCTTCCTGCGCGGTGACGTCAACACCTGGATGCCCGACCGGGCCTACGACCTCGTCGTCGCCGTCGACTCGCTGGCGTTGATGAACGACCCGGGCGACGCGCTCGCGGTCGCGCACGCGGCGTTGCGTCCCGGCGGCCACCTGGTCTTCGCCGACATCCTCACCGGTCGTGAACTGAGCGACCGGGTGCGCGGCACGGCCTGGGAGTACGACGGCATCCGCCCGCTGCCCCAGCCCGCCGACACCGCGGAGTTGCTGAGCCACCTGGGTTTCGTCGACATCGTGCACACCGACATCTCGGCGGCGGCCGTCGACTGCTTCCGGATCATCTCCGGCGCGCTGACGGTGCGGCAGCGCGCGATCCAGGACGTCTGCACGGCCGAGGAGTACCAGCACTGGTGCGAGTCGACGGAGTTCTACCTCGACAGCTTCGTCCGCCGGGAACTGTCCTACGGACGGTTCACGGCACGCCGCCCGGCACAGGACGACTCGTGATCGCGTTGCTGCGCCGCGAACCCGTGCTGCTGCAGGCCGCGTTCCTGGCGCTCGTCAACCTCGTGGTCGCGTTCGGGCTCATCGAGCTCACCGCCGAACAGACCGGCGCGCTGGTCGGGGCTCTCGCCGCTGTGCTCGGGCTGTGGGCGCGGCGGCTGGTCACGCCGATCTCGAAGCTCGAGGAGGGGCCGTGAGCACGCGGGTGCTGCCCCCGTTGCCGTCCGGTCTGGTCGACTTCGAGAGCCGCGGCTTCCGCACCACGAACGCGGCGGCGAGAGCGCTGCTGGAACGCCGCGCCGGCGCGTTCCTCACGGGCTACAACACCCTGCGGCGGCACGGCGTCGGCGAGCTCCCGTTCCACCTCGACCCGATGCCGCTCGACGACCAGGGGTTCGCCTACGAGGGCGCCTCGTTCGCCGCCACCGCACACGACATCCTGCTGGGCCGTAAGCGGAACTCGACGCTGGACGACCTGTTCGCCCTGGCCGGCGACCGCTATCCGCACCTGATGCACGTCGGCGCCGGCTGGGTCGGTCTGGTCGCTCCGCCGTCGACGGTGCTCCGCCGCGCGAAGCTCGATCCGTTGCTGCGCTGGCTCACCCTGGACGGCGCCGGGTTCTCCAGGGCGTTCCTGCGGGGCAGGAGGTGGAACGAGCGGTTCCGTCGCGCCGCCTGGTCGTCCGCGCCCTCGCACACCGTGCTGCACCAGGGGGTCGGCCGGGCCATGTGGTTCATGGAATGCGCCGACCCCGCCGCGATCCGGCGGCGGATCGCGACGTTCCCACCGCAGACGCGCGCCGAGCTCTGGTCGGGTGTCGGCCTGGCCGTCTGCTACGCGGGTGGCGCCGACGACGCCGCGCTGGACGACCTCACGTCGCTGACCGGACCGGACCGGGTGGCCCTCGCCCAGGGAGCGGCCTTCGCGGCGGGGGCCAGGGCCGCCGCGGGCCACGTGCCCGAGCACACCGCCACCGCGGTGCGCGAACTGGCCGGGGTGCCGGTCGACGAGGCCGTCGAGTGGACGGAGGCCGCGGCGCACGTCGCGTCCGCGGGCGAGCTCGACATCGCGGCGTACCGCCACTGGCAGCACCTCATCCGCGATCGAGCGGCCCGGCACGTCTGACCACCTCACCTCGGAGACAACGCCATGACTTCACCCACGGTCCCCAAATCACGAGCCGCCGGTCTGCTGCCGGCGGTGGTCGCGGTCGTGCTGGTCGCCGCCACCGGCCTCGCCACGGCCCGGCCGGTGCTCCCGGACGCCGAGGCGGCGAGCCTCGCCTCCCGGTACGGGTTCACCGTCAAGGCCCTGAACCAGGCCCCTCCGGGGGCGCGCGCCCTGCGCGAGGTCGGCCCGGACGTCGAGCACATCCGATCGTGGATCTCCGCCGTCGGCGCCGCGGTCGCGGTGACGGACCACGACGGCAACGGCCGGTCCGACGACGTCTGCCTGGTCGACCCGCGCGACGACTCGGTGCGGCTCTTCCCCGCGCCGGGCACCGGTGCGCGGTTCCAGCCGAAGGTCCTCGTCCCCGACCGCGACTACGACGCCACGATGGCCCCCATGGGCTGCGTGCCGCTCGATCTGGACGTGGACGGGGACACCGACTACGTCGTCCACTACTGGGGCCGCTCGCCCGTGCAGTTCCTCAACACCGGCAGCGGGTTCCGCGTCGTGGAGCTGGTCGAGCCGCGGCAGGTGTGGAACTCCACGACGCTCAACGCCGGCGACATCGACGGTGACGGGAACCTGGACCTGCTGGTGGCGAACTACTTCCCGGACAACGCCAAGGTGCTCGACCCGAAGGCGGGCCCGGACGAGCGCATGCGGATGCAGGACGGCATGGCGCGTGCGTTCAACGGCGGCACGAACCGGCTGCTGCTGTCCCGGCCGCGAGGGGCCGACCAGGCACCCGAGTGGACGGACGCGAGCGCGGCCCTGCCGCCCGAGGCCGCGCAGGCGTGGACGCTGGCGATCGGCCTGCAGGACCTCACCGGCGACCACCTGCCGGAGATCTACCAGGCCGAGGACTTCGGCCCCGACCACCTGATGGTCAACCTGTCGACACCGGGGAACGTGCGACTACGCACAGTGAAGGGCGCGCGCGATCTCACCTCTCCCAAGTCGACGGTTCTCGGGCACGACTCGTTCAAGGGCATGGGCGTCACCTACACGTACCCGGACGGCGCCGAGATGCCGACGATGGTGGTCAGCAACATCACCGCGGAATGGGGACTGCAGGAGAGCAACTTCGCGTTCACGCCGACCGGCCCCGGTTCGGACCTGCTTTCCGGTGACGTTCCGTTCATCGACCGCAGCGAAGAGCTCGGACTCGCGCGCAGCGGCTGGGGATGGGACATCAAGGCCGCCGACTTCGACGGTGACGGAACCGACGAGATAATGCAGGCGACCGGATTCCTGAAAGGCGAGAAATGGCACTGGGCATTGCTGCAGGAATTGGCTCTCGGAAACGACCAGCTGCTCCAGTACCCGGCCGCATGGCCACGTTTCGGCCCCGAATCGAATCTCTCCGGAGACGACCGCAACCCGTTTTGGGCCCGAACGGCGTCCGGACGTTACGCCGACATGGCGAAACATCTTCACCTTGACGAGTCCGCCAACTCCCGCGGGATAGCGATCGGCGACGTGAACGCGGACGGCAGGCCGGACGCCCTCGTCGCCAATCAGTGGCAGGACTCCCGGCTGCTGCTCAACACGTCCACCTCGGAACCCCGCCAGACCGTACTGAGCCTGCGCCGGCCCGGCACGGGGACTTCGACCACCGCGGCGATTGGCGCGCAGGTCGTCGCACAGACCGACAACCGACCCGCACAACGCGCGCAGCTTTATCCCGCGAATGGGCACACGGGTGTCTCGTCCACCGAGCTGTTCTTCGCAACGGGTTCGAACGAACACGCCGAATACACGATCCGCTGGCGGACTCCGTCAGGGCCGCGAACCGAGCGGATCGTGCTTCCTCCCGGTAGCCATTCCCTATTGCTCGGCGACGACGGAAAGATCACCGCAGTGTAGTCAATTCAAGTGGCAACACCCAAAGGAACCAGCGAAACTGCCCAGTGCGTCACTCCGACGGCGCAGCTGGGGTTTTTCGTTGCTACGTTGCGTCAGATCGATCATTCCGCACTCGCCCAGAAAGACCAGAACGATCGTGCGTGACATACCATTCCAAGTGAGAGCGAACGACAGTCGCGCAATTGATCAAGCATGAAGCCGTACCGACCGAATGGTCGAGCAGCCCTTACTTCTCGATCACCACAATCCCGACAAATAGCAAGATCGCGACTACCGTCCGTGCGGTCACAGACGGTTAGCTCAGGTTGACAAACAAAGAAGAGGGCCAACCGTTGTCCGGTATCTGATCCGTCCCGTTCACATAGTCGAGACTCTCGCTCCGCTGCCGGTGCTCGTGAGCCAGCAGCCCCAGGCGTAGGACAGGTACCGCACATTCGCCGCGGGTGGGGCCATCCGCGTCGGGGGTTTTTGTTCGGGGCTCTGACCGAGGGGTAGGAGACTCACCGTGAAAGGCCATTCATCAATCCAATGGCGAACAGAGGCAAACTGCCTCAAGTGCGACAAGATCGGGCTGTGCTCCACGGTCGGCCGCTGTCTGGCCGAGAGCACCGGAGCGGCCCGGATAACGTCGGTCGCCAAGGCAGTCGACTACATGATCGAGCATCTGCCGGAACCAATCCAGCTCAGCGATGTCGCACGAGCGGGCACGTTGAGCCCATTTCATTTCCACCGCGTTTTCCGGGACGTCACCACCACGACGCCGGCCCGGTTCCTGACCTCGCTCAGAATGGCGGAGGCCCGGCGCCTGCTGCTGGTCACACCGAAGACCGTGACCGACGTGTGCACCTCGATCGGCTATTCCAGCCTGGGGACCTTCATCAGCCAGTTCGGCAAGCTGACCGGGTTGTCACCGCGCCGGTTCCGGTGCGTCGTCGAGCAGATCGGGCACATTCCCGTCGAGGAGCTCGTCGAGGCGGGTCCGGAGCTGGCGGCGGCCTCCGGACCGATCGGCGCCGTGACCGGCCTGCACGGTGAGCCCTGCAACGCGTTGCTCGGGCTCTTCCGGCTGAACCGGCCGCAGGAGCTGCCGACGATGTTCCACGCCATCGCGACCAACCGGCTGGTCGCCCTTCCCCCGGTCGCGGACGGTGACTACGAGCCGATCGCCGTCGCGGTCGGCCCGAGCGCGACGGTGCGCGACGTGCTGGCCACCCCCATCGGGGTGCTCGGCCGGATCGGGTTCGGCTACTCACCCGTGACCGTCACCGGCGGCCGGTGCCGCCACCCGTTCCAGGTCGCGTTGCGCAGGCAGCGCCGCTTCGACCCGCCCGTCGAGTTCACCCGGCCGCTGCTGTCCCTCGCACGCCGGCGCGTTCTGCGCATCTCCCACTCCACTCCCGCCATCGGGTGACCTGACCCCGCGACGGGCCCGCACGCAAAAAAGCGGGGTGAGCGGCCGAAACCGCTCACCCCGCTTCGCCGTGCTGGGTCAGGAGTGCATCCAGCCGGTGCGGGTGCAGAACTGCACACCCGGCTCGTCCGCGATGTTGTCCTGGTTGGTGTCCACCTCGGCCTCGTGCGTCGAGTAGATGTCGAGGGAGTTGACGTCGATCTTGCCGTCGCCGTCCCAGTCGACCAGCTTGCCCTTGAACGTGCCCGTGATGTAGGCGTTGGCCAGCGGGCCGGTCGGGGTGTCGAGCGTGCCCAGGATGCTGTTGCCCGGGAACAGGATCTCCTCGAGCGAGCTGCCGCGCATCGTCTCGAAGTTGATGTAGCCCCACGTCTGGACCGCGCCGCGGACGTAGCGGATCGCGGGCTTGCCCTTGATCTCCATCAGCGGGTCGGTGGTCCACTCGCCGGAACGCTTGGCGGAGACCATCTCGTTGCGGTGGCCGAGCGAGTCGTTGTCCGCCTGGCCGGACATGAAGATCGGCCGCAGGCCACGCGACTCGAAGAAGAAGCTGCCCCGGCCCGCGCTGGCGTGGTTGGTCACGCCGCGGAACAGGAAGTTCTCCACGTGCGGCGTGCCGTCGTCGTGCAGGCCCGCCAGGTTCTTGCTGATCACCAGCTGCTGGTCGCGCGTCGCGGAGTTCGGGCAGGCGTGCGCCTGGCCGTAGCTGCGCGCGAGGCCCTGGGGCGCCAGGGAGATCTTGCCCCAGTGACGGCCGGTGTCGTCGAGCCGCACGTAGACGTCGACGTCGATGTTGAGCAGGATCGTCTCGTCGAACGTGCGGTCCGGGTCCTGCTTCCACGAACGGCTGTCGAACGCGGGCAGGCCGGTGGTGAGCTCCGACGCGAACAGCCGGGCCCACTCGCCGACGTCGGCGTCGTCGTCGTTGACGAAGCCCTGCAGCGCCTTGAGCGCCCTGGGGCCGCCGATCTTCTCCAGCGCCCACAGCGCGTTCCAGCGCACCTCCCGCACGCTGTCGGTCTTCACCGCTTCGGTGAGCAGGTCGACCGCGCCCGGCAGCCCGCGATCCACGTACTGGAACAGCGACTGCTCCCGGATCATCGGGTCACGGTGGTTCAGCGCCTCCTGCGCGACCTGCTCGTCCGTGCGGACGTCGAGCCGGATCGCGGTCCGCTTGAGGAACTCCCCGAAATCACTGTTGAGACGTGCGGGGTCACCCTGGAGGTAGTGATCCCAGACAGGGGCCTGTGCTTCTACACCGCTTACCTGTCCCAGATCGACAGACTCAAGTGCCATGCCGGTCATCCTTTCCGAACCGATCAGCAACATTGGTTCTAACCGTGGACGCGAGTAAGCCCTGACCAGCTAGAAGAGCGTGCTGGCCAGCTACTCGACGATCCATTTCCGCTTCGGAGAACCACGTTGAGGACATTAATCCCGGGTGAGCGGATGAATTCCGGGCTGCTCTTCAACGCTGTCTCCACTAAAGCCGGGTTCACGGCCGCAGTCAACGCGGTACGCTAATCGAGCAATCGAGCGTAAAAACATCGATAAATGCCTACGAGAGCTCTCTCGCGCCGTCCGGCCGCCGTCGTGTGACACCCGCCCGGTCCAGCAGTTCGAGCAGCGGCACGGCGGTGCGGCGGGTCGTGTCCCAGGCCTGGCGCGCCTGACTGACGGTGAAGGGTGCCGCCACCTCTCGCAGCACCTCGGCAGCCAGCCGATCCGCGCCCGGCAGCACCACCACACCGGGCGCGAGCTGGAGCAGCCGGCCCGCTCGGACCGCGCTGCCCAGTTCCGCCGCTCCGAGGCCCGCCTGCGCGAGCTGACGCGCCTCGGGAGCACGGAAGGGGTTCTGCCGCAACAACTCCCCGATCGTCGCGAGTCCCTTCTCGACAGCGTCCGGTAGCGCGGCACGTCCCGCCACCACACCGTCCTCCGCGGACAGACCGGCGGCGCGCACGAGTTCGCGGGTGACCTCGGCCGACGGCACGGAGAGCCGATCGGCGAGCACTGGCAAGGGCATCCCTCGCACCAACGGCCGTTCCGCGCACCAGCCGGCCACCTCGTCCCGTGCCTGGCCGACGAGCGACTCCCACGTGGCCGGGTCCGCGTGCCAGCCTCCGGCGACCGGCCGTCCGGTGCCGGGCAGGCCGGCGGACCGGAAGTCGCCCTCGCGCAGGAACCGCCTACGCCGCAACAGATCCATCGCCATCCCGGGCAGGTCGACCTGCTCGCCGTCCTGGCCGGCCAGTGCCACCAGTTCCGCGCCCCTGCGCACCCCCGCACCCCGGCGCGTCAGCTCCGCGGGCCACACGTCCACGACCACCGCCCCCACCGGCGCACCGGCACCTCCCGGATCGCGAAGCAACAGCCGGTCGCCGGGCCGCACCGGCACCGCGCACGCCGTGCGGAGCCTCGCCGCTCCCGGCCCCAGCGCGCGGACCCGCACGGGCACGGCCGCCGTGCCGAAGTGCACCATCAGCGCCTGAGCACGCGGCGGACCGCCACACCACAGGACGTCGAACTCGTCCACCGGACGCCATGCTTCCGGCGGCGCGAGCAACGCGTCGCCACGGCGCACGTCCACCCGCCCGCCCGCCACGTTCACAGCCACCCTGCGGATCGGACGCACGACGGCCACCGGGCGCTCGCACACCTGCAGGCCCCGCACTCGGAGCAGCAGGCCCGTGCGCGCGCAGCGGAGCCGGTCACCGAGGCGCACCGAACCACTCGCCAGGGTGGCGGTGACGACGGTGCCGGCGCCGGTCACGGTGAACGAGCGGTCCACCCAGAGCCTCACGTCCGCGCTGTCGTCCGCCGCCTCGTCCTGGCCCGCCACCGCCGCGTCCAGGCCCGCGCGCAACTCCGGCAGACCCGCGCCGGTCAACGCGCTCACCGCGAACACGGGGATGCCGGACAGAGAGGTGCCCGCGAGGGCGCGGCGGGCCTCGGCGGCGACCGGCCGCGGGTCCGCGCGATCGGACTTGGTGACCACCAGCACGCCCCGGCCGGTGCCCAGCGCGTCCAGCGCCGCGAGGTGCTCGGCCGACTGGGCGGACCAGCCCTCGTCCGCGGCCACGGCGAACAGCACCGCCGGCGCGGGTGCGGCTCCGGCGAGCATCGTGGCCACCAGCCTGCGGTGCCCCGGAACGTCCACGAAGGACACTTCGGCACCGCTGGGCAGCCGGGTCCACACGAAGCCGAGGCCGATACTCATCCCGCGGGCCCGCTCCTGCGCCCAGCGGTCGGGTTCTCTCCCCGTCAAGGCCCTGACCAGCGCGGACTTGCCGTGGTCGACGTGGCCGGCGGTCACGATCACCGGCACGGCGGAGCGCCTGCCGCAAGGACCGCACGCGCCAGCGCGTCGTCGTCGGCCGGATCGACCGTGCGCAGGTCGAGCAGGCACCGCCCGCCTTCGACCCGTCCGACGACCCGCTCCGCGCGCAGCGCCGCTGCGAACCGTTCCGGCAGGGCGACGGCGAAACTGGACAGCCGCACACCCGGCGCCGCCCCACCGCCCACCACCGAGGTGGTCGCGACGACCTCGGCACCACCCACGGCCGAAGCGAGCGCGTGAGCCCTGCACTCCAGCGAGGCGGTGTCCGCCGACAGCATCACCGCGACCGGGGACTCCGGACCACGCAACGTCGCCTCCAGTGCGGCCAGCACCAGCTTCCCCGCCCGCAACGCCCGTGCGGCCGGATGCCTGCGCAACGCGGTCACGAGGTCCCGGTCGCCCAGCAGCAGCCCGCCCTGGGGTCCGCCCAGCAGCTTGTCCGCGCTCGCGGTCACCAGCGCCGCGCCGCACCGCAGTGCCGTCGTCGCGTCCGGCTCGTCGGGCAGCCGTGGATCGGGTGCGAGCAGCCCGGAGCCGATGTCCACGACCACCGGGACCCCGCAGCCCGCCAGTTCCGCCACGCTCGCGGCCGACGTGAAGCCCTCGACGCGGAAGTTCGACGGATGCACCTTCAGCACGAACCCGGTGTCCGGTCCGATCGCGGCGGTGTAGTCACGCGCGGTCGTCCGGTTGGTGGTGCCGACCTCGCGCAGCCGCGCTCCCCCGGCGGTCAGCAGGTCGGGGATGCGGAACCCGTCGCCGATCTCGACCATCTCGCCCCTGCTGATCACGATCTCGCGTCCCGGCGCCAACGCCAAGGCGCACAACAGCAACGCGGCGGCGTTGTTGTTCACGACGTGTGCCGCCCCGGCGTCCGGCACGGCCTCGCACAAGGCAGCGAGGGCTCCCCTGCCACGCACGGCACGGCGTCCGGTGGCGAGGTCGAACTCGACGTCCGTCCATCCCGCGGCCGCGGACAGCGCCGCACGGGCGGCGGCGGACAGCGGCGCGCGTCCGAGGTTGGTGTGGATCAGCACTCCCGTGGCGTTCAGCACCGGGCGCGCGGCGTGGCGGCCGAGCACGGCCATCGCGGCCTCCGGCACCTCGGCGGAACTCAGCCGGCCTTCCCGTGCCGCCTCCTGTGCCGCGTGGATCGCCGATCTGACCGCCGCACGGCCGTGCACCGCCACCGCCTCGCGCAACGGCGAGGAGGCGAGCAGCGCACCCGTGCTCGGGATGGTCCGCCGCGACATGCAGCCTCCACCGTCGTCTGTGGCGGAGGCGGACGGGAATCGAACCCGCCGGCGGCAGGTCCTGCCGCCCGTCGGTGTTGAAGACCGCGCCGGTCACCAGACCGGATACGCCTCCCCGGCGCTGTCCAGGATCGGCAAGCCGGCGGAACATCGACTTCTCCTGGCTTGCCAAGGTCAGCTCATGACCACTCCCAGACTGACCGAGACCGCCGCCGGTGGCGGTTGCGCGTGCAAGATCCCTCCCGGCGAACTGGAGGACCTCCTCGCCAAGGGCATCCCCGCGTTCCCGGGCCTGCTGGTGGGCACCGGGGACGACGCGGCGGCGATCCGGATCGACGGCGAACGCGCCGTGCTGTCCACTGTGGACTTCTTCCCGCCCGTGGTCGACGACGCCCGCGACTGGGGCCGCATCGCCGCCGCCAACGCCCTGTCGGACGTCTACGCCATGGGCGGTGAGCCGGTGCTCGCGGTGAACCTCCTGTGCTGGCCGCGCGCGACACTGCCGATGGAACTCGCCGCCGAGGTCCTGGGCGGCGGGGCGGAGATCGCGGCGCAGGCGCGGTGCCCGGTCGCGGGAGGCCACAGCATCGACGACGCCGAACCCAAGTACGGCATGGCCGTCACGGGCATCGCCCACCCGGATCGCTTGCTGCGCAACAGTTCCGGCCTGCCGGGCACACCGCTGTCGCTGACCAAGCCGCTGGGGATCGGTGTCCTCAACACCCGCCACAAAGCGACCGGCGAGGTGTTCGCCAACGCCGTGGCCACGATGGTGACCTTGAACGCCATCGCGTCACGGGCCGCGGTGGCCGCCGGAATCCGGTGCGGCACGGACATAACCGGCTTCGGGCTGCTCGGCCACACCCTCGAACTGGCCAGGGCCAGCGGCCTGACCGCGGTGATCGACAGCTCGGCGGTGCCGGTGCTCGACGGCGCGTTCGAAGCGGTGCGCGACGGCTTCGTCAGCGGTGGTACCCGGCGCAACCTGGAGTGGGTCCGCCCGCACAGCGACCTCGGCGGCGTGGACGAGACCACCGCGGTGCTGCTCGCCGACGCGCAGACGTCCGGGGGCCTGCTGCTGGCCGGCGAGATCCCCGGCGCACCGGTGATCGGCGAGCTGGTCCCCCGCCGCGAGCACCTCCTCGTCGTGCGCTGACGTGTCCGTTTCGCCCGTTCCCCCAATCGTGTGACCTCATTTGACAAATGAAATTGTCAAATGAACGATGGGTCCATGGGCAGCGGCATGAACTACCTCGGCGACCCGGACGCGGTGGCGGCCGTGCTGGCCCCACTGCGCCGGAAACTGCTGGCCAGGCTGCGTGAGCCCGCGTCGGCGACCCAGCTCGCCGCGGCGCTCGACCTGCCGCGGCAGAAGGTCAACTACCACCTGCGCGCGCTGGAGACAGCGGGCCTGGTCGAGCTGGTCGAGGAGCGTCAGCGCCGTGGGTGCGTGGAGCGCATCATGCGGGCCCGGCCGGGCGCGTTCGTCGTGGATCCGACGGTGGTGAGCCACGACGAGGACTCGCCGGCCCAGCTCAGCCTGATCCAGGACCAGTACGCGGCCGAGCACCTCGTCGACGTCGCCGCAGCGACGGTCCGGGACGTCGCGCGGATGCAGGTCAAGGCCGACGAGACGGGCAAGCGCCTGCTCACCTTCACCGCCGAGACCGACGTGCGGTTCGCGAGTCCCGCGGACGTGCACGGCTTCACCGACGAGCTGACCGCGGCGCTGCGCGAGATCGCGGCCCGGTACGACACGCCGGACGGCCGCCAGTACCGGGTCGTGGTCGGCGGTCACCCGACCCCCAAGCCGATTGACAAGTCGAACGAACAGGGAGAGAACCGATGAGTGACGTCCAGGCCACCGACACCCCGCGGCTGGAGATCCGGGTGACGACCACGGTCGACGCCGCCTGGCGGGCACTGCGCGACAAGGACGTGATCAGGCAGTGGCACGCGTGGCAGTCCGGTGAGCTCGAGGCCGAGCTCGACTCGATCTACTTCACCGACGTGGTCGAGGACGCCGAGAACCACACGCTCGTCCCGAACGGTGGTGACCGGTTCGAGATCCGCGAGGACGGCGACGCCGTGCGCATCACGCTGGTCCGCGCACCGCTGAGCGGCGACGCCGAGTGGGACGCGTACTACGACGACGTCACCGAGGGCTGGACCTCGTTCCTGCAGCAGCTGCGGTTCGCCCTGGAGCGCAAGCCGGGCGAGCAGCGGCGCACGCTGTTCTTCGGCAACCGCCAGACGTACTCGGGCACCGTGATCGAGCGCCTGGAACTGGACTCCGCGGGCGAGCCGGGAAGCCGCTACAGCGCCACTCTCGCCGGAGAGGCGATCGAGGGCGAGGTGTGGTTCCGCTCGGAGCACCAGTTCGGCGTCACCGTCGACTCCTGGGGCGAGGGCCTGCTGATCATCGCGGGTACCGGGCCGTCCGCGACCGACCCGGCCGGGACGTCGATGGCGCTGCTGAGCACCTACGGCCTGGCCGACGACGTGTACTCCCTGCTCGACAAGCGGTGGTCCCAGTGGTGGGCCGACAACACGGGCAAGTGAGCGAGGAGAATTCTCATGGCGGACAAGCGAAACCGGGCCGGCACGATCGTGGGCCTCGACCTGACCATCACCGACGCTCCCGGCCTGCGGGACTTCTACGCCGAGGTCGTCGGCTGGAAACCTGAGCCGCTGAGCATGGGCACGCACGACGACTACATGATGCTGGCGCCGGACGGCACTCCCGTCGCGGGCATCTGCCGCAAGGCGGGCGGCAACGCCGACCTGCCTCCCCAGTGGCTCACCTACGTCGCGGTCGACGACCTGTCCGCGAGCCTCGAGAAGGTGACCGCGCAGGGCGGCGAGGTGGTGCGCGCACCGGCGGGCGCAGGGCCGGGTGCCTTCGCGCTGATCAAGGACCCGGCCGGGGCGACGCTCGCGCTGATGCAGAACCCGTACCCCGGCGGGGACGACGGCCGGTAGGGCCCGGCGGGTGGTGGCGGGCACCGTCACCACCCGCCCCGTTCGGCGATTCCGCGCACCAGCGTCGCGCTGAGCGCGTCGTCGGTGTCGAGGTTGGCGGCGATCACCTCGCACAGCATCTCGTCGGTGCCGCCGCCGATCCGGGTGAGCCGGACGTCGCGGTACATCCGCGCCAGCGGGAAGTCCTCCGTGTAGCCGCGGCCGCCGAACGCCTGCAGGGCCGCGTCGACCGCGTCGGCGCAGTCGCTGGCGGCGACCAGTTTCACGGCCGCCACAGCGGAATGCGACACCTCGTCCCCGTGTCCCGGCTTCATCGCGGCGTCGAGCAGCGCGGCGACCGCCGACACGCGGGCCCAGTGCCACGCCATGCGGTGCCGCAGGACCTGATGGTCGAACAGACGTGCCGAGAAGGCGGTGCGGTCACGCATGTGCGCCAGGGCCAGCGCCATGGCCGCCCGCGCGGTGGCGACCAGGCCGGCCGCGGCCGCCAGCCGTTCGAAGTCGAGCACGCGCAGCAGTTGCACCAGTCCCGCACGGGGGTTGCCGACCACGGCGGTGCCGGGCACGGTCACGTCCAGGTCGAGCACGGCGGTGTCCGCGGACCGGACTCCCAGCGTCGGCACGAACCGGGTCGGCGTCACGCCGGAGAGTGGCACCACGAACAGTCCGAACGACCGCGCGTCGCCCGTTCTGGCCAGTACCAGCACGTGCGTCGCCCGGCCGGCGTTGGTGATGAGGCACTTGGTGCCGGTCAACCGCCACTGGTCGCCCTCGCGCCGGGCGGACGTCGTCACCGCGGGCACGTCGGACCCGGCACCGGGCTCCGTGACCGCGGCGCACCCGATGACGGACCCGTCGAGCGCGCCTTCGAGGATCTCCGCGTGACCGCCGGCGCGGTGCAGGGCGTGCAGGAAGACCTCGCTGTGCAACGACACGGCGAGCGCCGCGCCTGCGTTGTGCTCGGCCAGTTCCTCCACCAGCACCCGCGCCAGGGGTAGCCCGGCCACCGGGCCGAGCGCCCACCGTTCGCGGAAGGCACCGGCGGCAGCGAGGGCGCTGAACAGCTCACGTGGCAGGTGCCCGTCCTCCTCCCAGGAAGGCATGCAGGGCACGAACCCGGCGATCACCCGGCGGATCTCCGCGCGGTAGTCGTCCACGTTCATCCCGCCTCCCGCAGGGCTTCCAGGTCGGCGCACACCTCGGCGGCGATGCCGTCCACGTCCCGCAGCGCGGTGCGCACGACGTGCCAGCGGCCAGGTACCGCCATCGACAGCAGGTGCCCGCGCACCGCGCTCTGGTAGGTGACGAAAGCCGTTTCGGGGGTGGAGGTCCCGGCGTGCTGCGGCCCCAGCTCGCCGGGGTTCACGTCGGCCATCCGGCGCGCGGCGGCGGTCGTCACCGGGGTGTCGAGCAGGAACACGCGGTCCGGCCGCCGCACCGGCGCGAACAGCGGCAGGATCTGTTCCGGCCGGTCGAAGTCCCCGCGCGCCCGCACACCACCCGCGGCGATGCGGGCGACGAACTTGTGGAACCAGCCGTCCGCGACGACGACGTGTCCCCGTTCCAGCGCCGGGGTGATCACGCACCGGTCGACGAGCGCGTAGTAGCTCGCCCGGATCAGCACCCAGTGCGGGTCGCCGAGCCGGAAGTACGGGCCGCGCAACGACATCTGCTGCAACGCGCGCAGCCCGTCCAGGTACTCGGCGACGAACGGGTCGTCCGGTTCGGCGGCGTTGTGCCGGACGAGCCGGACCGTCCGGCCCCGCAGGCGGAGCCGGTCGGCCACGGCGGTGGCGGTGCTGGACTTCCCGGCCCCGTCGATTCCCTCCAGCGCGACGAACACCCGCTCACCCGCCGCCACGCCGGTGCGGCTGGGCCCCGCCGGACGTGAGGAGGTCGCGGGCCTCCTCGATCGGGAAGTCGGCGTCGAGGTACGCACCGAGCCGGATCCAGTCGTGCCCGATCCGCAGCGTGGCCTCCCAGGCGGCGGCCGAGTCGAACGAGGCTGGGAACACCTCGGCCCGGACGAGGTCACGCACCCCGGCGACGAGCTTGTCCAGGCGTTCCGCCCACAACTCCCATCCGTCCCCGGCGAGCTCGCGTTCGACGGCGGCGGCCTGCGCGGCCAGCTCTGCGGGCACGGCGGTCAGCGCGCCCAGCCGGGCGACGATCGCCGCGTCGGGAGGCAGCGGACTCGTCCCGCACGCGCTCAGCAACGCCCGGCAGGCGTGGTGCAGCAACCGCAGCCCGCTCGTCCGCGCCACCTCCCGCTGCCCGCCGTCCAGTGCTCCGGACAGGTCCTCCCGCGCATTCTCGATCATGATGTGGGACCACACCTGCGCCATCCCCGCCGCCGCGAACCGCTTTGCGGGCAACGGAACCAGCGAGACGTGCCCGTCGGCGGCGGCCCCGGCGAGGCCCAGGACCGGCATCCGGGTGGACGGCGGCGGCGTGACCGGTTCGGCCGGCGCCCACGGCTGCGCGGAGGCGATCGGCCCGCCGTCGCGCCAGTGCAACTCGACCAGCCCGATCCGGTGGAACTCGGCCAGCGCGCTCGCGGCCGGTCCGGAAGCCCTTTTGAGCACCTCGGCGACCGGACGTCCTGGTGCGATCGAGCGCCATGCCCGTCCAGCGGGCGCGTCCAGGACGAAGACGTCGGCCCGGTCGCGCACCACGTGCAGCCGGTCGCCGATCGGCCAGGTGGTGACACCCGCCCGCAGGCCGAGCAGCACCTGGTCCGCGTCGGCAGGACACCCGTCGACCCCGAAGTCCGCGACCAGCGCCGCGTGCTCGTCCAGCGGTTGTGCGGCCTCACCAAGGCCGCGCAATCCCGCCAGCCGGTCGCGCAGCCGCGCAGCCTCCGCGTCGCCCCCGGCGGCCAGCCGGTCGAACTGCTGGTCGAGCCACTTGGGCTCCAGATAGGTCTCCCCGCGCGCGGCCACCCACGACTTCGCCGCGTGCCGCGCCGCGATTCCGGCCCACGCCAACGCTTCGTGCTCCTCCCCCAGCACGTGCGACGCGACCGCGTGCCGCATCGCCTGCCTGCTGTGGTGCGCGTACCAGCCCGCCACGACCTCGGGCAACGACAAGGGCCACTCGCGCGCCCGCCGCACGACGTCCTCCCCGCGCAGCACCACGGCACCGCGCAGCCGCTGGCACCGGTCGAGCAACGCCGCGGGCAGCGCGCCGAACCCTGCGGCCACGTGGGCACGGACCGCGTCGGCCTGCGCGCGGACCTGGCGCAACGAGCGGGTGCGCACCTCGACGCGGCGGCCCCGTACGAACACGATCGTGGGCATCGTCGGGTGGTCGTGGTCGTCGTCGGCCAGCAGCAGGAAGTCGACGTCCGAGGCGGAGTTGCCGAACCCCTCGGCGATCGAGCCCTCCAGCACCGCGCCGCACCCCGGTGGCGCGTCCACCAGGTCCAGCGTCTCGGTGAGCAACGAGGTCAGCTCCGCGCGATCGATGATCACGACTCCTCCGGCCCGGCCAGCACCCGGATGGTCCCGGTCGCGCCGTCGACGTCGAGGCGCATGCCGTCGCGCACTCGGGTCGTCAGGCCGGGGACCTGCACCACGGTGGGCACGCCCAGCTCACGGGCGACGATGGCGACGTGGGTCAGCGGGCTGCCGCGCTCGACGAGCAGGCCCGACGCCGACGGCAGCCACGCCACCCAGCCGGGATCGGTGCGGTAGGTGACGAGGATGTCGCCCTGAGCCTCCGACGGCAGGTCGACCACCTTCGCGCGGCCCTGCACCCTGCCCGGTCCGGCGGGCACGCCGGTGAGCTCCGCCCCAGCCGCCGCCGCGGCTCCTCCGGGAACGGCACGGGCCCACGCCACCCGGTTCGCCCTGGTGCCGACGGCGCCGCGGGTGGTGAAGCGGGACGGCGCGGTCAGCAGGCGGTCCGACTCGGCGATCGCCTTGCGGGAACTGACGAGCGCGCGCAGGTCCACGTCCACAGTGGACGCGTCGAAGCATCCGCCGATCTCCTCCAGGTAGAGCCAGAAGACGTCCTCCGGCGAGTCGAGCAGACCCAGCGAGGCGAACCGGCGGCCGATCGCGCGCACCATCACCTTCGCCGTCCCGAACGCGCGAGTGCGGCAGAAGCGGATGCGTTCGCGCAGTTCCAGCGCCCTGCGCACCTTGCCGCGGACCCGTTCGTACACCTGACGTTTCGCGGGAGACAAGGCCTTGAGGACAGCATCCACGTCGGCCCGTCCCGTCATGCTCTCCACCGACGCCACGGCCGCGCGCAGCATCGGGAAGAAGGTCGACGGGTCGTCGCGCAGGCTCGGCGCCTCGAGTTTCAGCTCGTCCAGGCTGCGGTCGCCGTAGCGCGCCACATAGTCGTCCACTTCGGACACGAACGCGGTGTGCCCGCCGTCCAGCAACGCCGCTCTGGCCTGCCGGGGCTCGGACTCGGTGACGATGCGGCGCAGTTCGTCGTCGGCCCGCACCACGCCCGCGAGCTCGGCGATGCGGTGCGCGGGCCCCGCCGACTCGACCGAGTTCGCCGGGCCCGCCACCGCCCACGTGAACCAGAGCGGGGCGTCGGGCAGCCACCGCCGGTTGAGCAGCTGCAACGTCCCGAAGGACAGCCCGATGACCGCGTCGAGCACCGCGACCCTGCCCCAGCGCGCCACCAGGGTGCGTTCGAGCGCCTGGTAGCGGCGGTAGACCTGGTCGGCGGTCAGCGCGTCGTAGTCCGTGGCGCCGAACTCCTCGTAGGTGCGGTAGAAGTCCTCGACGAACCGCTCGCCGGTGCGTTCGACCAGGGCGAACCTGGTCGCGAACCGCAGTCGTGACCGCGCGGTCACGAGGATCTCCTCCGACCGCGAGCCGAACGTGAACGGGTACAGCCCGTCGGCCAGCTCGGGATCGAGCGACTCCTCCACCCCGAGGGTGAGCTCAAGGCTGCGGCGGCCCAGCTTGTACAGCGGCGCGAGGCGCACCAGCCGGTACCAGTTCAGCAGGTTGTAGTAGACGCGCCCGTGGAAGTAGCCGAGCAGCGCGGGCAGCCACTCCTGCGCCTGGCTCAACTGCGCGTCGGGCACCTTCAGCTCGCGGCAGTACTCCTCGTAGACGCGTTGGTACACCCGGCGCGCGAAGCTGTACGTCAGCGGCGAGGTCATGCCGCGAAAGCTCTCGATGATGTTGGAGTTGTCCCAGACGTGCAGTTCGCCCGGCTCGTCCAGACCAGCGGTGATCGGCCTGCTCTGCAACACCCACAGGGTGCCGCCGGCCAACGCCCACTCCACGTCCTGCGGGGCGCCGCGGGCGTTCTCGATCCGCCCGGCCAGCTCACCGAGCGCGCGCAGCTCGGCGTCGGTGACCGCGAGCTCTTCCCTTGCCGCGACAGCGGTCTCGGTCACCCGGCACCCGCCGGAGGCGTCCGGGTCGTACCGCTCCCGCTTCTCCCCCACGGTGACCCGCAGGACGCGGCCGGCCGAGTCGAGCACGACGGTGTCGGCGTCCACCGCGCCGCCGACCAGTCCTTCTCCGAGCCCGAACACCGCGCTGACGACGCGTTCGGTCCGCTCGCCCGACATCGGGTTGGCGGTGAACAGCACGCCGCTCTTCTCCGCGGCCACCAGCCGCTGGACGATCACCGCCATCCCGCAGCCGCCCGGCGGGAGGCCGTGCGCGAGCCGGTACGCGAGCGCGCGTGCCGAGTACGCGCCCGCCCAGCAGCGCCGTACGTGGTCGGCGATCGCGTCGATCCCCTCGACGTTGAGGAACGTGTCGAACTGACCGGCGAAGGAGAACCGCGGGCCGTCCTCGTCCAGTCCGGACGACCGCACCGCGACCGGACCGTTCCCGACCTCTTGTGCGGCGGCCGTGATCTCGGCCAGCACGTCAGGTGCCGGCGGCGTCTGGAGGATCGCACTCGCCACGGCCTCGGCAGCGGCTTGCGCGCGGTCCGCGGTGAGGTCGCGCAGTTCGGCAGCGATCCGTTCGGCCAGGCCGGTCTCGGCCAGGTGCCGGCGCAGGACGTCCGCGCCGATCACGCGCCACGGCGGCACCACGAACCCGGCGTCGGCCAGTTCGCGCAGCCCGCGCGCCTTGGCCCCGTCCACCTCGCTCGTCACGGCCGTCATCCCCACACTCCCCACGTCGCACACAGGATCAGGACCGCCAGGTCGACGGCGAGCACGTAGGTCAGCCCGCACCACCACGCCCGCCCGCGGCGACCGGCCCTCCACCACGAGGTCATCCCGGCGGCGAAGGCGACGGCGATCAGCCCCACGGCCACCGGAACCACCCACGGCGCCGCGATGACCGCCGCCGCGACGACTCCCGCGGCCGACAGCGCCACCGCCGCGACGAGCCGGGCACCCAGTCCCAGACCGAACGGCCGGTAGTCCGGCTCGTCGAGCTTCCTCGTGAACTTCCAGTACTCGTAAGCACTCCAGAGCACCACCGCCGCCCCCACGGCCACCATCGGGGGTACTCCCGCCGTCACGCCGCCGTACCCGAGCACCAGGAGCGGTGCCACCTCATAGGCGACGAAGAGCACCACGGGCTGTTTGATCCCGTGACGCGGCAGGAACGGGGCCGCGAGGGCGGCGGCGCATGCCCCACCCGCGAGGGCGAGGGCCAGGAGGTCGTGGAGGTTGAGCAGCACCACGGCGGCGGCCACGGCGACCATGCCGGCCCGCAGTCCCGCCGCGTCCGCCGCCCCGTCGTCGAGGTCGTCGACCAGGCGCAGGAAGAGGAACAGCGACACGAACGTCAGGCCGCCGAGCAGCAGCGGGACCATGCCGGGCCAGGCCCGGGCGCTCAGTGCCACGACGGTGGCGTAGGTCAGCACCGCGGCGAGCCCGTGCGTCTGCGGCGGGAACCGCAGCCGCACGTACCGGGTCGCGGCGATCACCGGGGCCTCCCGGCGAGACGCAGCACGTCGCCGATGCCGGCTTCCGCACGACCGAGGTAGCCCACCCGCACGCAGTGGTCCAGCAACGTGCGCAGGTAGTCCACCCCGGTCGCCGCCGGCCGCCACGGTGCCAGCCGCGCCGCGTTCGTGTCGTCGAACCTGGCACGCCGGCGGAAGAAGCTCTCGTACATCGCGATGATCCGCCGGTAGTAGACGCGTTCGTCCGGCGGGAGCGCTCCGGCGTCGAACGCGGACGGCGAGACGTAGTGCGGTACCTCGAACATCGGGTACTCCGCCAGCGCGTTGCTCACGTCGAGCAACGTGTGCGGCGCGGCCCCGACGGCGTGGAACGTGCGCCCGCGGGCCTCGTCGAACTGGTTCACCACCTGGCAGATCAACGCCGCGACGTAGTCCACCGGCACCAGGTCGAGCAGGGCGTCGTAGAAGCCCGGCACCGACCTGACCCGCCCCTGTGTGAAGAGCTTGAGCACCACGTACATGTTCTTGAAGTCCCGGATGACCCCGGACTCCTGCGTGCCCACGATCATGCTCGGCCGCACCACCGCCGCGGGTACGGCGGCGGCCCGGACCTCCTGTTCGGCGAGGAACTTGCTGCGTTCGTACCCGGTGCCGAACCGTTGTCCCACATCGAGTTCGTCTTCGAGGACCCGGCCCGTGCGCTCCCCGCAGACGTACGCCGTGCTCACGTGCACGAGGGGCACCGCGCGTTCCGCGGCGAGCCGGACGACGTTGCGCGTCCCGTCCACGTTGAGCGACTCGTAGGTCTCCCACCGGCGGCCGAAATCCGTGGTGGCGGCGGCGTGCACGACGCGGTCGAGGCCGGTGGCGAGGTCCTCGTGGCGCTCGGTGGTCAGGCCGAGCATCGGCTTGGTGACGTCACCGGCCACACAGGACACAAGTCCCGGCCCGGATCGTTCGATCGGGACCGTGCGCACGACTCGCCCGTCGTTGCGCACGATCTCCGACCGCGTGTGCACCAGCGCGAGGACCGTGTGCCCCTCGTTCGCCAGCCTTGCCGTGACCTCGGCACCGACCAGCCCGGCCGCACCGGTCACGAGGACGCGCAGCCCGCTCACGCCGCCGTCCCCTTGACGCGTTCGGTGACCAGGTCGACGAGCTCCCGCACCGTGGACACGTTGAGCGCCTCGTCGACGTCGACGGCGGCGAGCTCGAACCGTTCCTCGATGACGATGGCCAGTTCGAGCAGCCGCAACGAGTCGAACCCGAGATCCGTGGCGATTCGCGCCTCGTCGGACAGCTCCTCCGCGTCGCCGTACGACATGTGCCGCAGGATTCCGTGCACGACCTCGCGCACTGCCTCGTTGTTCATCGCTGCCTCCGGGCGCACGTCAGGTCAGCGCTTGAGCTCGGCCCGCATGGTCCACTTCCCGGTCATCAGCGTGTTCTTCGACGTGAGCGTGATCGGGAACCCGTACTTGTGGACGAGGTCGGTGTCGCGGCCGGAGACGAGGATCGAGTTCGCGGCCTGTTCCTTCGCGCGGAACTGCATGTCGTAGACGAACTGGATCTCGCCCTTCGTGCCGGTGTAGTACCCGACCGGCGTGTGGAAGTTCTGCACCGGCTCGGACGAGATGTCCTCGACGACGGCGAAGCGCTCGTGGTCCACATTGGACCCGGTGTACTTGTTGTGCACTAACCGCATTCCGTTGGCCATGGGTGTGATGCTTCTTGTCGCCTGGACGTGCCGGGCGGGCGCGCCGAGCCGCTGGACGGCGTTCGTCAGCGCGGGCTGGTTGGTGCCCCACCACAGCGGCTGCGTCGTGCCCCACGGCTGCTCGACGCCGTCACGGTGGGAGATCTCCACGGTCGCCATGGTGATCATGGTCGGCTTCGCGCGGCCGCCGTTGACCGAGATGCCCGAGCACGAGTAGTCGCCCATGTAGACGTTCACCTTGCCCGGTGTGCCGTCGGCTTCGCGGACCTTGTACCGCGACGGCACCAGCTCACGGGCTTCGGCGACGGTGATCTGGGTGATCTCTCCGAACTCCAGGCAGTCTCCCTCGGAGGTCACGACGACGGACGGGTTTCCGGCGTGCGCGGACGCCGGCACCAGCGTTGCCGCCAGTGCCAGCAGGACGGACGAGACGGCGAGCGATGACTTCTTCATGATCTTCTCCTTGTCGGGGAGGAAAAACGCGTGCGGCATCGACGCACGACCGGACGGTCGCGCGGAGGTGGTCGCCGTGCTGCGGGGTCAGCTGTCGGCGGAGCGCCGGGCGACGAAGAGCATGTAGCGGGGAACGAGCGATTCGGCGCAGCCCTTGAACGCCTTCACGAACCCGTCGAAGACGGCGTCACCGTGGTCGGCGCGCAGCTCTTTCTCGGTGTCGTACAGCGACTGCAGCAGCAACGCGTACGTGCGGTGGGTGTTCTCGGTGATGTCGAGGAACTCGACCAGCTCGAACCCGGTCGACCGCAGCAGCGCGGGGTAGTCGTCGAGGCGCGGGATCGGCCCGAGGCTGGCGACGCCCAGGAACGCGTCCACGGCCTCCTTGCGGGCACCGTCCAAGGGCACGTTCTCGAAGAAGTCGGTGGCCACGAGCGTGGCGCCGGGCTTGAGGACCGCGGCGATGTTGCGGAACGCCTTCTCCCGGTCCGGCATGTGCACGAGCGACTCGATCGCCCAGGCGGCGTCGAACTCCGCGGCGCCGAACGGCAATGGCTCCATCGCGTCCGCGTGCAGGAACTTCACCTGCTCGGCCGCACCTGCCCCCTCCGCGGCCTCGTTGGCGCGCTTGACCTGGGCGGGGTCGTCGGAGATGCCGGCGACACCGCAGCCGGTCCGTTCGGCGGCACGCCGCGCCGGCTTGCCGAGCCCGCACCCCACGTCGAGCAGCCGCTGTCCCGCCGCGATCCGCGTCCGTTCGATCACGAAGTCGGTGAGCTGGTCCGTCGCCACCTCGACCGCGCTGGTGTCCTCCGGCCCCGACCAGTACCCGACGTGGAGATTCTCGTCCCACACGTCCGTGCGCATGTCCTCGTCGGCCTTGTAGTCGTACTTGGCCTCGGCGGCCTGGTCGTCGGTAGTCGACATCGGCGCTGCTCGCTTTCGTCGTGAGGTCTGTCAGCGATGGAAGGTGACCGGAAGGCTCCGCAGGCAGAAGATTCCGGGGGCGTCGTAGAACTTCAGCTCGTCCAGCACCGGGGTGATCTCCCTGGCGCGCCGGGCGAGCACCCGCAGCGCGGCGGTCGTCTCGACCCGCGCCAGCCCGGCACCGAGGCAGTAGTGGATCCCCATGCCGAAACCGAGGTGCCTGCCGGTCGTGCGGCCGAGCCGGAACTCGTCGGGGTCGGCGAACTGGCGCTCGTCGCGGTTGCCGGAAACGAGCCATACGCGCACGAGCTGGTCGGCGGGGATGACCGCGCCGCCGATCTCCACGTCCGTCGTGGTGAAGCGGTAGACCTCGGTGAACGGGCTGCGATGGCGCAGCACCTCCTCCATCACCGGGGCGGGGTCCACGCTGCCCGCCCGCCAGGCCGCCATCACGTCGGGGTTCTCCCCCAGCGACAGCACCGTGTTGCCCAGCAACGCGGTCGTCGTGATGTGCCCCGCGGTCAGCAGCAGCACGGCGAAGTTGCGGATCTCCCTGTCGCTCAGCCGTTCGCCCTCGATCTCGGCCAGCGCGAGCGCCGTCATCAGGTCGTCGGCGGGCTCGCGCCTGCGCAGCTGCGCGTGGTCGAGCATGTACGAGTTCAGTTCGTCCAAAGTGGACTGCATGGACTCCATGTACTCGCCGTTGAACGGGTCGTCGTGCTCGACCGCGTAGAACTCGTCCGCGCACCGCACGAGGAAGTCGCGATCGGACGCGGGCAGTCCCAGCAACTCGCCGATGACGATCACCGGCAGTTCGTAGGCGAGGTCGCCCACCAGGTCGAACCGCCCGCTCCGGTCAGCCAGCGCCCGGTCGAGCAGGTCGTCGACGATCCCCTCGATCCGCGGGCCGAGCTGTTCCACCAGCCGCGGCGTGAACACATGGGACACGAGTCCGCGCAACCTGCCGTGCCGCGGCGGGTCGATCGAGACCATGCTCCCCTCAGCGTTCTCCGCCACCTCCGGTGGCAACGAGCGGGACGGGTCGGAGCAGAACGTGTCCGTGTCACGCAGTGCTCGGACGATGTCGTTGTAGCGGAACAGACTCCACGTGCCGTTCGACTCGTCGTACCAGGCCGGCTGGTCGTCGCGCATCTCTTTGAGCCACGCGAGAACCGCGGTCCCGCCGTCGGCAAAGGTCAGTCGCGGGATGCCGCTGTCCCGTGGTGCCTGCTGCGCCGAAACGTCCGACAACTCCGTCATGCTCGCCCCTCACCTCGAGCAACACACCCGAAGGTGTATGACTAATCGTCATACTAAGCACGCGGGTCAAAGCAAGGCAAGGACGCCGAAGAGGCGATCGGCACCAGCGTCCGGACGTCCGTCCCGGACGCTGCCGTGCGCGGACGACCCGCGGGACAGCAGGGGGTGCGGCCGCCCGGCAGAGCGAACGGCCGCACACCAGGCTCACCGCGTCGAGTACTCGGCGATCACCGCCTGCAGGAGCAGCGGGCTCGTGCCCGGCAGGTCCGCGTAACCCACGGCGATCAACCGGTTCGTACCGGGCACGGCGGCGATGGCGTTGTAGTTCGTGCCGGACGAGCCTGCCGGAGCGGGCGCCGGAGTGGTGGTCCACCCCGCCGGGCCGTGGGAGCTGAAGGACGCCTGCGGGAACCGGCCGATGACCCACGGAACGCCGTTCGTCCCCACCGCGACGCCGGGCGTGGCCGGGGTGTTCAGCCCGCTGACGGTCTGCCAGGTGGTGCCGTCTCCTCGCACGACCACGTTGGCCGATCCCATGCCGCCGCCGTCACCCACCGCCCAGATGTCGCTGGAGGACGTGCCGTCCAGCGACTGCAGGGTGACCTGCTGCTGGTTCAGTCCTATCTGGACCGCCCGCCAGGCCGTGCCGTTCCAGTGGAACAGCAGCGGGCCCGAGTAGCCGTTCCACATGCCGTGTCCCGCCGCCCACACGTCGTCGGACGCGAAGGCCTTGACGGCGTTGATGGCGCAGAAGTTAAGGAATCCGCCGCCCGTCACGCATTCGGCGGGTGGCTGGTGTTCCTGCCAGGAGCTTCCGGTCCACTCGTGGAACACCGGGGTGTTGCCGTTGTGACCGACCAGCCAGGCGTGTCCGTCCACAACGGACAGATCGCGGATCGACAGCGTGCCCGGGGTGGCGCCCGGCGGGTACGGCACCTCGGTCCACGTCCTGCCGTCGTAGCGCCACACCAGCGTGACGTTGCCGTCCGGTGACCACGGCGCGCCCGTGACCCAGACGTCCCTGGCGGACGACGCGGCGACGCGCTGGAACGACACCCGCCCCTGCACGGCCGGGAGCGACGTCCGGGACCACCTGATCCCGTTCCACCGCAGCATCATCGGATCACCGGTCGTGTACTGCTGATCCGGGTGGTAGCCCTCGAAGCCGACCGCCCAGGCGTTCCTGGCGTCGACCGCGGCGACGTCCCAGAGATTGCTCGTCGCCTTGTTCTGCGGGATCGAGGCCAGGCGCCACGACGGTTCCGCCGCTGCGGCGGGCACCGCGGCGCCGGCGACCACCGCGACCGAGAAGGCTAAGGCCAGGCATCTGCGAACTCTCATAAGTCCCCCAAGCTGTTGGACCTGAACAGGATTGGTGCGCGATCGATCATTCACGACGACGGGTTCCGCACCAGGGGTTCGCGTCGCCTTGACCTGGTTGAGCGGCGATCGTGACCCAGCCGCCGCGGCCAGGTAACCCGAATGGGATTCAGGTATGCACTTGTGATCTAGCTCACGGACCAGGTAGAACTGAACGCACGGTTACCGGTAATCACCCTCACGCAACACCCTCCCTGCCAACCGAATACTTGTGAGGACCTGTGCGAACCGCAGTCGTCGCCGCCCTGCTCGGACTCGGTGCCTTCGCAGTAGCGGCCGGATTGGTGCTGCAACTGCACTCCTATCCCCTGCTCGCCAAGCTGCAGCACGACATCGACACGGTCTCGGTCTCCGAAGGAGAAGGAGTCACCGCCGTCGTGTACCCGCCTGGCGGAATGCCGGAAGTACGCCACAACCTCCGCCTCACGGCGACAACGCACGTCGAGGGCGATCTCGCCGCGCCCGAGATCAAGGAGAACGGCGACGTCACCGTGTGGAAGCGGGCGACGATCGTCAAGGAGGACTCCGGCAAGCTCGTGCTCAGCGCCGAGGTGCGCAAGATCTGTCTCGACCGCCGCACCGGCGAGGCTGTCGCGCCCTGCCGCGGCGAGTTCTACGAGACCGAACGGGGCAAGCGGGTCACCGCCGAAGGGCGGCAGCTGCTGCAGCCCGGCCTCAACTTCGTGTTCCCGTTCGACACCGAGCAGCGTGATCACCGTTGGTACGACACGGTTCTCAAGCGCCCGGTCGACATCCACTTCGCCGGAGAGCAGCTGTTGCAGGGACTCGACGTGTACCGGTTCGCGCACACGATCCCGCAGACGGCGCTCGACCGGTTCGCGGTCCCCGGTTCGCTGGTCGGCAGGCCGGAGCCGTCCGTGGACGTCACCCAGTACTACGGCGTCACGCGCACGTTGCTGGTCGAGCCCACGACCGGCGCGGTGCTCTCGGTCCGGGAGGACATCCGGCAGGAGCTGCGCACCGACACGCAGGACGAGGGCGAGGGAACCCCTGTGTTCGCCGGAGAACTGCGGCTGACGAACGCCTCGGTCGCCGCGAACGCGGATCAGGTCAAGGCGAACCTGCCGAAGCTGTTCGTGATCACCACTCTTCCCACCGTCCTGTGGGTCTCCGGCGCCGTGCTGGTCGCGATCGGGCTGGTCCTGCTGCTCGTGTGGCGGCGCGGTCTCGTCGCCGGGCCGCTGGCGCTGGTGATCGGTGCGTGCCTCGCGGGCGCGATCACCTACGGCGTCACCAACGCGAGCGACCCGGACGACTCGCTCGACCTCAAGAACGTGGTGTCGTCCTCGAACGTCGACTACGGCCTCCGATGAGCACCGCTTTCCTCCTCGATGATCCCGGCGACCCGGAGCAGTTCGCCCTCCGCCTTCGGCACCGCGATCAGGGTCACCGGCAACGGGTTCCCGCCGGCGTCCGAGCCCGCGCGCACGGACACGGCCGGGTAGCCGCTGACCCTCCAGAGCGGCGAGAACGGAGAGGTGGCGCCGTTGCGCACCAGCACCCCGCCGGGCAACGACATGGTCTCGGCCGGCCCGGTGTGCCCTGGTGTCACCAGCACGTCGACACCGGTGAACATGTGGTTCAGCATCACCCGCTCCGCCGCGCGCATCGACCGGCAGATGCCCCGCAGCGGCCAGGGCACGAAACGGTCGAGCAGGTCCAGCTCACGTGGGCCGGCGGCCAGGTGCGGCGCCAGCAGGAACCTGGACTCGCTGGCGAGGTGCGGGTCGTGGTCGACCACCTCGTCGACGTGCAACGACAACAGCGCGGCGACGTCCTCGACGACCCGGCGCATGGACGGGCGGGTGCGGGTGGTCATCGAGAGGCCGCGCAACGACACGCCGATCCTAAGTGGACGGTTCGCGGGCTCGGCCGCCCAGCCGATCCCCCGCACGACGTGCGCCACGTCGGCGACGGTCCTCGCCACCACGCCGCGTCCACCGGAGGTCTCGAAGCCCACCACGCCCGCACCTCCCGCCGGCACCCCGCCGGCACCGGGCGCGCGGCGTGCCAGCACCGCGGCCACCACACCGGTGGCGACGGCGACGGCCGTGCCCGACACCTTGGGATCGAGCGTCGTGGCGGGCAAGCCGGGCGTGGGGTTGCGATGGAGCTCGGCTCCCGACGTTCTCCCGATCACGACGGCTCCCGCCGCCACCAGTGCGTCGAAAGCCGAACGTGGCAGGGAATCCTCGACAGCCAGGGGCAGTCCGAGCAGGCCGCCGCTCTCGCCACCCGCCATCCGCCGATCGGCCTCCGCCGCACTGCGCCGGGCGGCGGCCAAATCGACATCTGTGAAAACGTGCCGCGACGAGTTCAGCCGATGTTCGGTGGTCGCAAGGAGTTCTGCTGCGGTCGTCGCACCGCGGGCGAGCAGCCGGGCCTGCTCAACTGCTCCGGGATAGCACACAGGGGTTTCTTCCACGTGTCTCTTCCTCCGGCATCGTCGCCGATGAGTAAGGAGCTGCTTCGTTCAGTCGCTACCCGTTGGACAGCAGGGGTTCCGCCGAACGGCTCTGCGATTCGGCGGCCGAGTAGCTTCTTTCTTCACGCGGACCGATCAAGATGACCTGGGTCACCCCGGTCGGGGGGTTGCGCAGAGGTTACTGTCCGGTAGGTTCCACGCCACTGTGACGTCCCTCTCATACCCCGAACACACCCAGAAGGAGGACGAGTGCGACGTGTCGCGAGCCTCGTGCTGGTAGGACTGGGCATCTTCTCGCTGGCGCTCGGAGCAGTCCTGCGCTTCTACGTGTACCCCGAGCTCGCAGTCGTGCCGCTCGACCAGAAGACGGAATCCGTCGCGGAAGGCGCGGCGAAGGTCTTCTACCCCAAGGACCTCGTCGTCAAGGACGCGCGGCTGACGGCCACCCGCAAGGTCGAGAGCAACCTGACCGTGCCGGAGGCCAAGGTCGACGGTGACGTGATGGTGTGGGACCAGGGCCTGGTCGTCACCGACTCCGAGAACCAGCTCATCTCCGCGCTGAAGCACCGGGTGTGCCTCGACCGGCGGACGAACATGGCTCTCCAGCAGTGCACCCAGCAGTACGTGACCGACGCCGAGGGCGACCCCACCGCAGCCGACAAGGCGGTGCACCAGGAGGGCCTGAACTACAAGTTCCCGTTCGACACCCAGGCCCAGGACTACGAGTACTTCGACACCACCCTGCGCAAGGCGACGACCGCGCGCTACGAGGGCACGGACGAGGTCGGCGGGCTCGAGGTCTACAAGTTCGTCCAGAAGATCCCGTCGACCAAGTTCCGCGACCAGGAGGTGCCCGGCCAGCTGGTGAACAGCACCGAGGCCTCGGTCAAGGCGGAGCGCCGTTACCAGAACACCCGCACCATGTGGGTCGAGCCGGTCAGCGGCATCATCGTCAAGGGTTCGGAACAGCAGCGGCAAGCACTGTTCGGGCCGGACGGAAAAGAAGGAACGGTACTGCTCGACGCCACCTTGACCTTCAACGAGCAAACCGTCAGAGAATCGGTTGAACGGGCCTCCGAGGCACGCGGAAAATTGACTCTGATCAGCAGTACCGGACCGATCGTCCTGCTTTCCGTCGGCCTGGTGTTGCTGCTCGCCGGAATTCTTGTCGGTGTGCTCGGACGACGCCCTAGGCACGTCGCCTGAGCACGATCACGAAGTTCCACGAGGCGATCTCCCGGACCCCCGGGACACGGGTGATCCACTTCGCCCACCACGGGTGGTACCGGGGGAACGTCTCGACCACGTCGGCGACGGTCTGGCGGTGAGCCCACCGCTGGACCGCCCCGACGCTCACCGGGAACAGTGAAGTGCCGAACGAGTTCTTCGGCGGCTTGCCGTTGCGGCGCTCGTAACGGCGTCGCGCGTAGTGGCCGCCGAGGAAGTGCCACGGCGCGGTCTCGTGGCCGCCCCACGGCGAGTACCACGGCGTGTAGGACATGAAGACAGTGCCTCCGGGCCTGGTCACACGCACCATCTCGGCCAGCATCAGCCACGGGTCGTCGACGTGCTCAAGGACGTTGGACGAGTAGCAGACGTCCACCGAGGCGTCGCGGAACGGCAGCGCCGTGCCGCTCGCGCGGATCATGCCGGGATCGGGTTCACCGCGGGCGGACAGCTCGCCGACGTCCGGGTCCAGGCCCACGTACCGGGCGCCGGCGCCGCGGAACGCCTCGGCGAAGTAGCCGGGACCACCGCCGACGTCGAGGACGACCGAGCCGCTCAGGGACACGTACGACGACACCTGGGCGACCGAGTCGTCCGCCAGGATCCGGTAGAAGTGGTCGGGGTCGGACTGTTCTTTCAGGAATGCGCGAAAAAGTCGAACAGAACGGCGAAAAGTTGGCTTTGACAACTTTTCCCGGGCCGAAACTGAACCGATCTCGACCATTGCCATCTCCCGCATTCCGTCTACCATGGCTACCTGGCAGTAACCTAGCATCGGGAGAGGCAGATGTCGCGTGGTCCTGATTACCGGCCGAGCATTCTGCTGGTGAATTGGCGCGACACCAGACACCCCGAGGGCGGCGGTTCCGAACGATACGTCGAGCGCATCGCAGAGGGCCTCGCCCGGCTCGGCCACCGGGTCTCGATCCAGTGCGCCGGCCACGACCGCGCCCCTTCCGGCGACTGGGTGGCGGGCGTCCGCTTCCGCAGGCGCGGCAACAAGTTCACGGTCTACCTGTTCGCCCTGCTGGCGATCCTGCGCTCCGACGCGGACGTCATCGTGGACGTGCAGAACGGCATGCCCTTCTTCAGCCGCCTGGTCGCGCGCTGTCCCGTCCTGGTGCTGGTGCACCACGTGCACCGCGAGCAGTGGCACAGCGCGCTGGGCCCGGTCTTCGGCCGGATCGGCTGGTGGGTCGAGTCGTGGCTCGCGCCGAGGCTGTACCGCAAATGCCGCTACATCACGGTCTCCAACGTGACGCGGGACGAACTGGGCCTGCTCGGCGTCGAGCCGCGCCGCACGGTGGTCGTGCCGAACGGGCTGGACGCGCCTCCCGCCGTCTCCGCGCGGCGCACCGAGGCGCCCGTGCTCGTCGCGGTGTCCCGGCTGGTCCCGCACAAGCGGCTGGAGCACGCGATCGACCTCGTCGCGCGGCTCCGTCCACAGTGGCCCGACCTGCGACTGGAACTCGTCGGCGAGGGCCCGTGGAAGGACGTGCTGCGGCAGCACGCGATCGACCGCGGAGTCCAGGACAGCGTCGTCATCCACGGCTGGGTCGACGAGCAGGCCAAGCACGAGATCCTCGCCGGGGCGTGGGTGCACGTGTGCCCGTCGGTCAAGGAGGGCTGGGGCATCGTGATCATGGAGGCCGCGAGCCACGGCGTGCCCACGGTCGCCTACCGCTCGGCGGGCGGCGTGGCCGAGGCGATCGTGGAGCACCGGACAGGTCTGCTCGCCGAGGACTTCGAGGACTTCGTCCGGCACACGGAGACGCTGCTGCGGGACCATCCGCTGCGCAAGGCGATGGGCGCCGCGGGCAGGGAACGTGCCCAGCAGTTCAGCTGGGAGGAGAGCCTCGACGCGTTCGACAACGCCGTGCACAGCGCCCTGCGGCTACCTCCGCGCCTCGTGGCCGGTGAGCACCGCGTCGCACAGCAGGTCGAGTAGCTCCGCGGCGGCGGCCGCGTCGAAGTTCCTGCGCCGCACACGCACCGTGGCCGTGGTGACCTCCCCTGTCGTCACCACGCCGAACGCGACGCCCGACCGGCCGGTCGCCGCGGGGAAGAAGCGCAGGGCGCTGACGTTCCCCTTGACGACACCGAGGTTCGACACGAGGAAGGTGCTGCCGAGCCGGGACGCCAGCAGCCGCATCCCCCACTGCGCCAACGGGTTGTGCGCGCTGGGGAAGCCCGCCTCCGGCGTGGCGGCCGTCAGCAGCGCACGCACGTCGTCCTCGGTCGCCCCGGCCGGCAGGCGCAGTCTCAGCAGCGCGCTGTCGGCCTCGGGACGCGGATCCGCTCCACCACGCCAGGAGGCACCTATCGCGGCGACGACGCGGCCGTGCGCGGCACCACGGGTGGCGTTCCACTTCCGTGTCGCGTCCAGTGCGGCGGAGGTGAGCCGGGCGCTGCCCAGCTTGACGGCGGGCAGCGCGCGGGACACCAGGTGGTCGCCGGACTCGTTGCCCCGTAACGTTGGCTGGATGCGTGCGGGAGGCGTCCACACGGCTTCGCGCACGCGGTCGAGCGCGTTCAGGAGGTAGGGCCGGTCGGGGCTGCGCAGTGCCACACCGGTCGCGGAGCTGCACACGGACTCACCGAGTGCGATGCCCAGCAACGCCAGCAGGCCGAGGCCGTCGACCGCACCGTGGTGGGCGGCGATCATCAGCGAGTCGCCGGCGAGCGCGACCCGGACCAGCGGATCGCCCACGCTGTAGTGACCGTCGGCGAACTCGGTCCGCGCACCGTCCCAATCGGACGGACGGAGCACGACCGCGGCCGGACCGAGGTTGGGGAACTCCTCGCTGGCACGGGACATCCGCGCGGCCACCACCGAGGGATCCGGCGCCTCACGCAGACTCGCCTCGAGCAGGATGCTCCAGGAGGCCGCCGGGTCCCCGGAGAAGGCCACGGTCACCCGGTCAGCGAGAGCCGTAGTCGAGGACCTCGGGCTCCACGGCCTTCTGGCCTTGCTCGATCCGCTGCTCGACGACCTTGTCGGGGTTGTTCTGCGCGACGACGACCACGCCGACCCCTCCGGCGAGCGCGGCTCCGGCGACGATCGCGACCAGCACCGAAACCAGTTCCACGTCTTACTCCTCAGGTCGGGGTGCCGCGAATCTACCGACCGGTAACCGTCTCCACAACAGGCTCGTACCGATCAGTGACCCAGCCGCGACCCAGGCCAGCACAACGGGCGCAGCGGGTGGGCCGTTCGGTTCATCCGGCACTGCTCCAGGTACCCGATAGAGCGCCAGGTCGGGGCCGTCGTGGACCTTCTCGAGCCGTGCCAGCAGGTTCTCGTCCACTCGGCCCGGCGTCCCGCGCTCGACCAGCACCCAGCCGATGCCGCTCAGGTCACCATCGCGCAGCCGTGCCGCCCGCGGGTCCTCCCCCGCCACGACCTTCCCGCCGACCAGCAGCGAGTCGTCCACGACGGTCGTGCCGGGCAGGTAGCGCGGTGCGGGGTCGAGCTGGGTGCGCCGGTCGTTCCAGTCGAACCTGCGGAACGCCGAGAGCGGGTACACCGCCACGTCGCCGGGCTGGTCGACGAGCTTCTCCCGCACCGCGGCCCAGTCCGCCGGGTAGTGGACCGGTTCGAGCCGTCCGAACCCGCCCCACGCGAGGTCCGGCAGCAACCCGAGCAGCAGCACGGCCACCAGCAGCCGCGCGCGCAGCCGTTCCACCGCGACCGCGAGCCCGATCGCGAACGGCAGCGCGAGCCACGCCACCCACTTCTGGCTGTCGCGCAACAACCCGGCACCGGGCACGTGCTCGATCAACGTCTCCAGCACCGCCACGCCACCCGGCAGCACCGCGAGCAGGGCCAGCACCGCACCGAGCACGCCCAGTCCCGCCAGCGGCCACACGGGCAGGCGTTTCGACAGCTCCCGCAGACCGAAGACCGCCGCCCCGAGGAGCAGCACGGTGAGCACCGGAAGCATCGGATTGGCCCGGCTCACCGGAACGACCTCGGCGTTCCAGATCCCGCCCAGTCCCAGCACGCTGAGCACCGGCCCGCCCCAGTTCTCGCCGCGCGCGCTGAACGCCTCGACGCCGGCCGGGTCGGACAGTCCGTCGTGCAGCAGCGAGGGCACCCACCACGGCGCGTTCAGCACAACGCCGATCGCCATGACCTGCCACGCCTTGCGGCGTCCGGCGGTGGCCAGCGCCGTGCCCAGCGCGAGGATGCCGCCGGGTGCCGAGAGCACGGCGGGCAGGCACGCGAGCACGAGCCTGGTCCACGCGTGCGGTTCGCCGTCGCGCATTCTCAGTCCGGCCATCGCGACCCACGGCAGGGCCGCGTAGCCCAGCAGCAGCGTCCAGTGGCCGATGAAGAGCCGCTCGGCGACGTAGGCGTTCCACGAGTACGCCACGGCGGCGACGATCCGCACACCGGTGTTGTCCGTCGGCACCAGCAGCCCGGCGCCCAGGGCACCGGCGAAGACGATCGCGAGCAGAGCGAGCTTCTGCACCAGTTGACCGGGGACCACCTGGGTCATCAGCGCCACCACTGCGTCGACGGGAACCGCCCGCGGCAACGCGTCGCCGAGCCCGAACGCCGCCGCGTTCAGCGGCTGCTCCGGCGTGAACACCATGTCGTAGACGAGGACGTAACCCGGCCACAGCACGGGAGCGAGGGCGGCCAGCGCCAGCATCGCGCACGTGGCGTAGAGCTTCAGTCCGTTCGGCCGCACTTGCTCCCTCTCCGCTCGCGCCGGGGCTACAGTCGCCGAAACTACCGGCCAGTAGTACTCGCGGGTAGTACCCCGCGGCAGACCCGGCCACCGGAAGGATCCCGCGTGTCCGCTCCGGCGACGACCACCACCCGCCTGGACGCCCTGCTGATCACGGGCGCGCTGCTGGGCGCCAACGCCGCGAGCTACGTGCTGACCATCGCCGCCGCGAGAGCCCTGGCCCCCGCGATCTTCGGCGAGCTCAGCGCGCTGCTCGCGCTCGTGGTCATCGGGGTGGTGCCGGCGATGAGCCTGCAGACCGTCGCCGCCCTGCGGGTGACGAACCTCGGCCCGCGCCCCCTGTTCGGACTGGGCCTGAGCGTGAGCGCGGGCATGACCGTGCTGACCCTGGCCCTCGTGCCGCTGCTCGCCCGCCTGCTGCATCTTGACGGTCCCTGGCCGGTCGTGTGGCTGGCGCTGTCCCTGGCCCCGCTCACGGTTCTCGGTGTCCTGCACGGTCTCCTGCAGGGAACGCAGCGGTTCGGCGCGCTGGCGTTGCTGGTGTCGCTCGAAGGGCTCGGCAAGGTCGGCGGCGGGGTGATCGGGCTGTGGCTGTCCCCCTCGTCGGCCTCGGTGCTGGCGGGTACGGCCATCGGTTCGTTCCTGGTCGTGCTGACCGGGTGGCGGCTGTGCGGCAGTCCCCGCCCGGCACGGCCCGCCGGTGGGGCCGAGGTGATGCACGCGTCCCAGGCCATGCTGGCACTGGTGCTGCTGGTGAACCTCGACCTCGTGCTCGCCCGGCACCAGCTCGCCGGCCAGGCGGGCGGCTACGCCGTGGGAGCGGTCGTCACGAAGATCGCGTACTGGCTGCCGCAGGCGGTGGGCGTGCTCGTGCTGCCCCGCCTGGCCGACGCGGACGACCGCCGCCGCATGCTGCCGAAGGCACTCGCGGTGTGCGCGGGCCTCGACGTGTTCGTGATCGCGGGCTGCGCGCTGTTCGGGCCGCTGGGCGTGTCGTTGATCGGCGGCGCGAAGTACCACGGCGACGCGATTCCGTTGTGGCAGTTCGCTCTCATGGGTTCCTGCCTGGCACTGGTGCAGCTGCTGCTGTTCTCCCGGATCGCGAGCGGCGACCGGCGGTCGACCGTCGCGGTGTGGATCGCGGTCGCCGCCGAGGTCGCGCTGATCACCCTGTGGCTCAACGGCTCCGTCGGTCAGGTCGTGACCGGTGCGCTGCTCGCGACGGCGGGACTGGTGGTCGCGGGCACCGTCATCGAGGCCCGCGGCACTAGGGCCTGTATCGAAGTCTGATTCGATGAGAGTTGCGCTTGAGGTGGTTCCTGGTGGTGCGGCCGGACGGCCCGCATACCGGTGTTGTATGTGGGTCGTCCGGCCGTGCCGCCAGGGGCCGCCTCGGGCCCGGCTATCGCGGATCAGACTTCGATACAGGCCCTGGGCAAACCTGATCACTGCACGACGGGGTCCCGACGCTGTCCGAACCGGCCGAACGCGGCCGCGACCACCGCCGAGACGGCCACCAGGAAAGCGGCCTGGACCAGCGGGACGTAGGCCCATTCCTGGCCGTGGCCGAGGATCCGGCCGAGCACCGCGACACCCGATCCCAGCGCGACCCCGCTCACCGCGATCACCTTCGGCGCCGCCGCCCAGAACTCCCGCGCCAGCAGGCACGCGATCACCGCCACGATCGGCAGCATGCCGCCGAGCACGGCCAGCAGCACGAGCATCGCGACCACCAGCCACCGACTCCGCGACGGCGCCACGAACGTCACGCGCCGCCGCACGGGGATCGCGGCGAGCAGCAGCACCGCCAGCACTCCCAGCGCGCCGGCCAGCAGGCCCGTCCGGTACCGCGCGTCCGGGCCGAACTCCAGCACCACCACGCCGCCGTCGCCCTCGGGCAGGACATACGCCTGTTGCCAGCCGTCGACCCGGACCTTCTCCAGCACCTGCCCGTTCAGGGTCGCCGTCCAACCGTCGTTGACGTTCTCGGACACCACGAGCAGTGCCTGAGGACCCGGCGCGACGGTGATCTCCCGTTCGGTGGCGTCCCAGCTGCCGATGGTGACTTCCCGATGCGTCGCAACGGGTTTCGGTAGTTCGACGTGGGTCACGGAGACGTCCTGCACCACGAACGAGTCGGATCGCGACGTGGTGAGCACGTGGTCGCCGGCGGGCAGCTCCAGGGCGGTCGCCAGGTCGTCGTCGCACAGCACCGCCTTCAACGGGCGGTTGGCCATGACGTCACCGAGCACGCCGGACACCGAGCTGTTGATCTTCTTGCCGTCGACGTCGATGACCGGGCCTTTGCCGCACGGCACGGTGAACGGAGTCGTCGCGGGCACCGGCTTCAGCACGCCGTCGAGCGCGGGCACCCGGAGCTCACCGATCTCGGCGGGCCCCACGCCGCCCGACTCGCGCACGACGAGTTCGAGCTTCTCGGTGTCCGCCGGTTTGATCGTGACGATGCCGTCCGCGCCGACGCGCACGACCTCGGCGCCCGCGTCGGTGCGCACTTCCAGCTCGACGGGTGCTCTGGCTCCTCGCGCGCCCTCGATGCCGAACTCCGAAAGGGTGCGTTTTCCCTTCCACGCCAACGTCAGCGTCGGCCGCAGGTCCGTCACGTCCGGCACCCAGGACGTGCCCGGATCACCGTCCACAGCGGACAGCGGACTCGCCGCGACGTCGCCGGCAAGCGAGGTCGACCCCGTGATCGTCAGGCCCTCCGGCGTCACCGGGTTCTTCGCGCCGGCGGACGGCACGACGGTGGCGTTCACCGCGAACTTCCCGTCGGCCGAGGTGCGGAACAGCCGCGTGAGTCCGTTGACCTCCTCGCCGAACCGGGACAGCGACGAGTCGCATCGCACCGTGCCGTCGGTCCGGTAGCACGCCGGACGCGACTGGCTGCCGCGGGTGAACGAGAAGCCCGGCCTGGCCGCGTCCTGGTCGCGGGGCACGCGCAGCGCTCTCTGCGCCGTCATGCCCGGCACGCTCAGTTCCTTGATGCCGACGTTGCCGTCCTGCCTGTCGGCGGCGACCCCGAGGACCGTGACGCGCACGCTGCCGGTGAGACCGGGGCGGACGGGGTAGGCGTGCCGGCCGCCGCCGGACGGGACGTCGTGCTCGCTCTCCCCCGCGTCGGTGGTGAGCCTGATCCGCGTGACCGCCCAGCCCACCCGCAGGTCGTCGACCAGGTCGAGCGTCACCTCACCGACCGAGCGCGGGGTGTCCAGGTCGATCTCCAGCCACTGCCCGACGGGCCCGGTGAAGCTCGACGAGTGCCACGCGGACCCGCCGTCGCCGTCCACCGCCGCGAACGGCGAGTTCGCCGGGTCGATCGCCCCCGCCGCGTCGGCGTACGCGGTCGACGTGGACGCCCGCACGGCCCGGATGCCTCGGTACTCGGCGACGGTCTGATGCCTGGAGTCCTGGAACGGAGACACGTCCAGCGCCACGCGTCCCTGTCTGGACGCCTCGTCCGCGGACATCGTCTGGCTGAGGTTGTCGGACACCCTGCCGACGTTGCGTTCCTTGCGTCTGAGGCCGTCGGTGACGAGCAGTGGCCCGGTCCGTCCTTCGGCGTCGCCCGCGAGGACGACGGGCTGGTCCGCCTTGACGAGTCCCTGGGACAGCAACGGCAGCAACGACTCCGGTCCACCGCTCACCGTCGGCACGTCCGCCTCGGCGACGGCGGTGGCGACCGGGACCGCCCGCTTCACCTCGAAGACCTCCAGCGCGTTCCCGGTCGCGGCGGCGTCGACCGAACTGACGAGCCGCTGGTCGCTCATCCGCACCTCGGGCCCGAACTGGGCGACGCGCTCGATGCCGGGCGATCCCTGGAGCGCCTGACGTAGCACGGTGAGCGGCGGCGAGCCGGTCGGTTCGCGCGCGATGTCGTTGCGCAGCAGCAGGAACCGATATCCGCCTCGTGCGAGGAAGTCCGCCAGCCCAGCTGAGCCGCGCCCGTCCGCGAGCGCGTCGTAGACGGCGTCCATGTACCGGGTGTTGCCCTCGGATCCGAGCGGTACCTGGTTGCGCACCGCCCACGGGGCCTGCGCGAGCGACTGCATCGGCTCGTCCACGGTCCTGCCCCAGGTGTACTGGCCGAAACCGGTGGCGGGCAACAACAACGTCCTCGCTCTGCCGTCCTGTTCCGCGAGCCATCCCGCCGCCTCGCGCCAGTGGCCCGGCACGTCGGACCACCCCTGGCCGGGCCGCAGGGTCAGCAGCCACGCGGGCGCCGCGACGACCGCGATCAGCACCAGGGCCACACCGGTGCGGGCCCGCCGCCGCCAGTGCTCGGGAGCGGCCCGCAGCCCGGCCGGCCGGGACAGGTGCAGGCCGTGGATGAACCCGAGAACCAGGCACAACCGCAGCACCGGCTCGAACTTGTGCACGTTGCGCAGCGGTGCGAGCGGCCCGTCCAGGAGCCCGCGCACCACCTCGGCGAGCGGCGAGTCGAGCGACCCGACGTACCCGACGGTCAGCAGCGTCAGCCCCGCCAGCGTGCCCAGCACCAGGAAACGACGTTCCGGCAGTCCGAGCCGGGCCAGTCCTACGACGCCAACCAGCGCCACCAGCGCGGTGCCGGCCATCAGCACCGGGTTGTCGACCAGGATGAAACCGTTGGGCCACCACGGTTCGCCCTGGAGCACGTACGCGACCCACTGGTTCGTCCCGCGCAGCACCTGGAACAACGACATGGGCGCGGTGGTGTTCGCCGCCGACTCGATGTAGTCGAGGAACGGCAGGCTGTACCGGCCGAGCAGCAGCAGCGGGAAGATCCACCACAGCGCGACCGCGATGACACAGCCGCACCACCACAGCACCAGCTTCACGTGCGCGCGGTTCCACGTGCGCGTCAGCAGCCAGATGCCCGGGAGGACCAGCGCCATCACGACCATCGCACCGTTGACGCCGCCCATCCCCAGCACCGCGAGCGCCGACAGGGCGGCGGCCCGGCGTGGTGACCCGATCCGGTCCGCCAGCACCAGGGGCAGCAGCACCCACGGCAACATGACGGCGGGCAGCATCTCCGCGGACAGCGGCCCGATCTCGGTCAGCACCCGAGGGGCCAGCGCGTAGGCCAGCGCACCGGCGTACCTCGTCGGCTCGTGGCCGATGCCGAGCGCGCGGGCCAGCCGCAGCACCCCGTAGAACGCGAGGCAGAGCAGCAGCGCGCACCAGAGCCGTTGGGTGACCCACGCGGGTATGCCCAGGATCTGACCGGCCGCGAAGAACGGCCCCATCGGGAAGAAGTAGCCGTATGCCTGGTTCTGCAACTCACCGGACGTGGCGGCGGGATTCCACAGATGCAGAGCTCTGCCCAGGAACCCGGCCGGGTTGACGGTCAGGTCGAGCTTGGTGTCGAACGTGGCCGTTCCGAAGCGTTGCGCGAACGACAGCACCGTGAGTGCGATGAGCACCCACGTCGTCGGGTTCCGGTGTGCGATCTTCAGGCTCCTGATGGCGCAGGAAGTTACCACCGGGTAGTGCTCGCGGGCGACTGTCGCTATCTTGGGCCACCACGACGGTTCTGGGGCCGGTGCTCAGGCAGGTGGCGATGACTTCTCCGACGACGTTCGAGCAGGCGTGGGAACTGGGCGACCAGGTCCCCGGATGGTTGACAGTTGACCAGGCCACCATGTTGTGGAGAGCCGCCCTGCGGCTCGGTCCCGGCGCGCGGATCGTGGAGATCGGCAGCCACCAGGGACGATCCACCACCGTGCTGGGGATCGCGGCGCGCTCCGTCGGGGCCACGGTGGTCGCCGTCGACCCGTTCGTCGAGGGCAAGCTGTTCGGCGGCACCCCGACCCGCGCCCGGTTCGAGAAGAACGTCGCCCGCGCGGGCCTGACCGACGTCGTACGGCTCGAAGCGTCGTACAGCACCAGGTTGCGCCTGGAGTGGGACGAGCGCATCGACCTGCTGTACATCGACGGCAAACACGACTACTGGACCTACACCGACGACATGCTGTGGTCGGAGAACCTCGTTCCCGACGGCGAGATCCTGGTCCACGACGCGTTCTCGTCCATCGGGGTCACCTGCGGCATCATCGCGAAGGTGCTGTGCGGCAACCGATACGTGTACGTGGACCGGGCGGGCTCCCTCGCGCGCTTCCGTTTGACGCAGCCGGGCTGGGCCGATCGCAGGCGGGTGCTCGCCGAGATGCCCTGGTTCCTGCGCAACGTGTGGATCAAGGTGCTGCTCCGCCTGCGGCTGCGGCCGGTCGCGCGGCTGTTCGGACACGACGGCCCGTACGACCCCTACTGAGGACGGCAGGCGGGCGGCTGGCAGAGCATCGTGCTCAGCGCCTGCGCGAAGATGTCGCTGATGCCGGCGGGATCGACGGTGGTGAAGGCCCCGCCGCCGGTCGCGTCGGCGATCGCTTTCAGTTCGCCGACATCGACGTCCGGGCCCATGCCGATCGCGATGACGGGCAACGGCCTGCGCTTGTCCTGCAGCTTGGCCAGTTCGTCCAGCAGCTCCCGCTGACCGATCGAGTCGGGGTCCTCGTTGCGGCCGTCGGTCATGATGGCGACGATGTTGATGCGGCCGAGCTCCCAGTTCTTCCTCGCCTCCCGGTAGGCGGCCAGGGTGGTGTCGTAGAGGCCCGTGGCCCCGTTCGCGGTCGCCCGGGTCGCCCGGACCGCGGCGACGGCCTGGCCGTTCGCGAGGTGGTCCTTGACGGACGCGAAGGGGATGATCTCCCGGTAGTCCCTGTCGCCGTCCAGCCTGGTGGAGAACTTCCACAGGCCGATCTGCGTGCCGGGCTTGAACATGCCCAGGCCGCGTTCGGCCGCGCCGACGGCCAGCGCCATCCGCGTGGTTCCCGTTCTGGGCACGACCTGGTTCATCGAGCCCGACACGTCCAGGACGCCCAGCACCCGCGCGGTCAGCGTGAGTCCGCTCCAGAGGCGCAACGTCTCGTCCACGAAACCCTGGTCCAGGCCGGCGGCCTGGTCGTCGGGCGCGCGCAGGCCGAACGTGGCGAGGTCGGTCCCGGACCGCAGGCGCGCCAGGAACTTCTCCGCCCCCGCCCGCTGCGCCTCGTCCGCGTCGGGCAGCACGACGTACGGGAAGTCCAGCGGTGGCAACGGGTTCTCCGAGACGACCGCCGTCAGCCGGGTCGCGCCGGGCGTGGAGTTGTGCCGCTCGAGAGCCTGTTCGGACGTGGGGAACACGTCCAGTGGCCGGGTGAACAGGTCCTCGGCCCGCTCGGAGTAGTCACCGGACACGGGCCTGATGGCGGCGACCGTCGCCGCCGCGGGATCCTTCTCCGCCGACGCGAACCCGCGCAACGCCAGCAACGCCGACAGGCTGGCCGGATCCCTGGCCGGATCGGCGATGCCGGCGACCGCGGTGGCACCGGGCCCGATCAGTTCCCGCCAGTTCCTGCCCTTCACGGACTCCTTGACGGCGAGCACGATCGGCGACAGCGCCACGGAGATGCCCGACTCGGGCACCCGCCACGCACCGGAGTCCCGCGCCTGCCGCAACCACGTCGTCGACTCGGGCACCCAGACCGAGGGCGACACCTCCCCGGCGACGAGCCGGGTCATCGTCTCGCGCGCCGGCTCTGCCCTGACCTCGACGCGGTAGCAGTCGTCGGCCGCGCTCAGGTCGTCCGCGACGTCGCTCAGGGCCGGCGCGACCGCGGGGGCCGCGGTGACGAGAACCGTCGCCGGATCCGTGCAGCGGGTCGCGTTGAGCCGGTCGAGGACGGCGTCACCGCCGATCCAGGCGACGACGGACAACACGAGCAGTACCGAAAGCCCGACGACAGGCGCCGTCACCCGCCGTGGTCGCACCATGGCGGACACCTTAGACAACCAGTCCGGGCACCACCAGAACTCGCCGGTTTCGATTCCCGCGCTGGTGTGTGTTCATGGCCCAGGAGGCGGAGGATCGGAGAAGCAAGCCCTTCGATCGAGCGGAGATGGCGGCCGATGGCAGACGACTGGGTGTTCGGCTTCGGGTCCCGCTCGTTCGAGGACCTCGTCGGGAAGCTGTTGGGCGGGTTGGTGGAGCCGCAGTCCACGACGCGGCGCACCGACCGCTACGGACGTGACCTCACCGCCGCGGCGCGGGACGGCCTGCTCGACCCGGTGGTCGGCCGGGAGGACGTGATCGACGAGGTGCTCGAGGTGTTGTCGCGGCGCACCAAGAACAACCCCGTCCTGATCGGGGATCCCGGCGTGGGCAAGACCGCCGTCGTCGAAGGCATCGCGGCACGGATCGCGAGCGGCGACGTGCCCGCGACGCTGAGCGGCAGGCGGCTGATCTCGCTGGACCTGGCGGGGATGGTCGCCGGAGCGAAGTACCGGGGCGAGTTCGAGGAACGGCTTGAAGGGGTCATCGGCGAGGTGGCCGCGACGGACCGGATGGTGGTCCTGTTCATCGACGAGCTGCACGTCGTGGTGGGCGCGGGCAGTGCGGAAGGCGCGCCGATGGACGCCGCGACCATGCTCAAACCCGTGCTCACGACCGGACGGGTGCAGGTCATCGGGGCCACCACGGCCGAGGACTACCGGCGGTACATCGCGAGGGACGCCGCGCTGGAGCGGCGGTTCCAGCCGATCATGGTCGCCGAACCGTCGGCCGGCGAGGCGATCGCCATCCTGCGCGGGCTGCGCAGCCGTTACGAGATGCACCACGGCGTGCGGATCACAGACGAGGCGATCGTGTCCGCCGTGGAACTGTCGGCCCGCTACGTCACCGATCGGTTCCTGCCGGACAAGGCCGTGGACCTGGTGGACCGTGCCTGTGCGCGGGTCCGGTTGCGGGAGAAGTCCGCGCTGCCGCCGGATCCGGTGCGACTCGAGCAGCGGGTGCGACGTCTGGAGCGGGAGAAGGACGCCGTAGACGGCGAGGAGGACGCCGTGTTCCTGGCCGGCGAGCTCGGCCGGGCGGTCGCCGAACTGGAGGCCGCGCGCGCCGCACTGGCCAACGCGCCCCAGGTCTCGGCGAACGACGTCGCCCAGGTCGTGTCCCGCAGCACGGGCATCCCGGTCGCCCAGCTCACCGAGGCGGAACGGCACCGGCTGCTGCACCTGGAGGACCACCTGCACCAGCGGATCGTCGGGCAGGACGAGGCGGTGGAGGCGGTCGCCGACGCGGTCCGCCAGGGCCGCGCTGGCCTCAAGCACCCGCACCGGCCCGTCGGCTCCTTCCTGTTCCTCGGCCCGACCGGCGTGGGCAAGACCGAGGTCGCACGAGCGCTGGCCGAAGCGCTGTTCGGCTCGGAGGACCGGTTGATCCGGTTCGACATGAGCGAGTTCTCGCAACAGCACGCGGTCGCGCGGCTGATCGGCGTGCCACCGGGATACGCAGGCTACGAGGAGGCCGGTCAGCTCACCGGCGCGGTCCGGCGCGCCCCGTACTCGGTCCTGCTGCTGGACGAGATCGAGAAGGCGCACAGCGACGTCTTCAACACCCTGCTGCAGGTGCTCGACGCGGGCAGGCTCACCGACGCAGGGGGACGTACCGCCGACTTCGCCAACACCGTGATCATCATGACCAGCAACATCGGTGCGGGCCAGCTCCTCGCCGCGGCCACCTCGGGCGTTCCGATCGAGCAGTTGAGGGAACCGTTGATGGCGGCGGTGCGCCGCAGTTTCCGCCCCGAGTTCCTCAACCGCCTCGACGAGATCATCCTGTTCCGCGGGCTGGACGCCGGCCAGCTGCGGCAGATCACCTCGCTGCTGCTCGAACGCACCCGCGAGCGGCTGCGCGAACAGAACATCACGCTGGAGGTGGACGAGCTGGCCATCGACTGGCTCGCCGCCCGCGGCTACATGCCCGAGTACGGCGCACGGCCGTTGCGCCGAACCATCAGCAGGGAACTGGACCGGCGGTTGTCCCGTGCACTGCTCGCGGGCGACCTGCGCGGCGGACAGCACGCCGTCGTGACGGTCACCGGCTCGGAGCTGACCCTGACCGTCGGCGACAGCCCGGACTGACCAGCCCTCCGGATCCGGGCTCCGCTGAGGCGGCGCGGTGAGCGCGATCACACACCGCGCCCCCTGGCCTGAGACCGGACCCGTGCTCGAAATCGCGGCAGAACCGAATGCCACAATGGACGAATGGCCCTGGGATACGCACTCGCTGTGCTGGCGACCCTGGCGTCAGGCAGCGGTTCGGTCCTCGCGTCCACAGGTGTCCGGCGTGCGGGCGCGTACGGCGGCACGTCGCTGGATCTCATCGCTCTGCGGCGTCAGTGGCTCTACTTCCTCGGTCTCGGCGTGGACCTGCTGGGATTCGCGTTCGCGGCCGCGGCACTGCACCGGCTGCCGCTGTTCCTGGTCCAGTCGATGCTCGCGTTCAGCGTCGGCGTGACGGCCACGATCTCCGTCTTCATGGGCTCCCGCCTCGGCACACCGGGATGGGGCGCGCTGGGGGTCGGCGCGGCCGGCCTGATCCTGCTGGGCGTGTCCGCCGACCCTGGTCCGGCGGCGACCCTGCCACCGCAGTGGCGCTGGGTCCTCGTGTTCATGGCGGTTCCGGTGGCGGCGATCGCCCTTTACGCCAGGCACCACCACCACGTCTGGGCGACGGTGGCGCTGGCCTTCGGTGCCGGTGTCTCCTACAGCATCGTGGGCATCTCAGCGCGGACGGTCGACTTCCCGGACGCGGTGTGGCGGCTCGTCCTGGAACCGGCGGCCTGGGCCATCGCCCTCAACGGTCTCGCCGCGGCGGTGTTGTTCGCGATGGCGCTGCAGAAGGGCGGTCCGACCACGGTCACCGCGATCATGTTCACCACCAACACGGCGCTGTCGTCGGCCGTTGGACTGATCTACCTCGACGATCGCGTCCGCGCCGGTTACACGACCGCGGCCGCCGCCGGATTCATCCTGGCGATCACCGGAGCGATCGCGGTCGCCCATTACACCGCCGACACCCGGCAGAAGGGCCGATCGACGACACCGGCCGGCATGTTGTCGTGAGTAGCTTGCGTGCGGTGACGCACAGCGCGGCCTGAGACTCAGGCCGTCCCGGTGGTGTTCTGCGGTGTGTCGGCCGGTTCACGGAACAGGCCGGTGTAGGACCGCTGGTCCTCGGCGGGCGACGAACCGGGTGTCGTGTCCGGGAGGTCCACGTCCGGGTGGCTGAAGAGCCCGTTTTCTGGCTGCATGATTTCCGACTTTCTCTGCGTCGTGTGCGTGCTCACGGCAAGCAGTGCTGGAGCTGTCGCACGGCGCCTGGGGTCCGGGGCAACTGACGTATCCAGTCCCGGTCTCCCCGAGGGTACACCTCGTACACCGGCGCGTGTCGCGGTTCACCCGTTGTCCCGCCGGGAAAGTCCCTTGTGGACTTCCGGCGATTCAGAGGCGCCGGCGCAGCGCTTCCGCGACGCCGTGCCCGTCCCCGGGATCGAGCGCGGCCAGGATCAGCGCCTGCACCGACGCCACGAAGAGATCCCGGTTCTCCCTCGTGTCGTCGCCGGCACCGGCGACCTGCTGGGCGAAACCCGACGTCTGCGCGGACACCATCAGGCTGAGCCTCCGCGCTGTGATGCCGGGCCGGAACCGCACGTCCAGCAGCCGCAGGCCCTCCTCGTACACCGGGACCCAGCGCGTCGAATACGCCTCCAGCATCTCCCGGTAGGCATTCGTGGCAACGGACTGCCATTTGGCGTCGATCGTCAGCGAGAGCTGGAACAGCCAGTACCTGGCCAGCCGGCTGCGCATCCGCAGGTCGTGGGTGGCGATCTTCGCGATGAGGTCGGTCAGGTCCAGCTCGCCCGCACGCACCCTGGGCAACTCGGCGAGTGCGCGGCGCGGACCGTAGTCGAGGAAGTTGCTCCAGCGCGGTGCGGTGCACGTGTACTTGACGAGGCACATGAAGAAGTTCGCCATGCCACCGGACCCTGGCCATCGGTCGCGGAAAGCGCCCTCGCCGACGCGGACGACGTCGGGCGGCTCAGCGGCGATTCCGCCGGCGCGACGTACCACGATCTTCCGCGTCAGCCGTGCGCCCGCGAGTTCGTCGCGGCTGCGCGAGTTGCGGCCGGACAGCTGGTCGTCGATCTCCTTGAGCCCGCCCTCGAGCAACATCATCGTCTTGACGTAGGCCGACCGGCGCGGGTTGCGGGGATCGGCGAGGCTGGGGCGGGAGATGTACTCCCCGAACACTTCCGGCCAGTCGACTTCGTCGTTGAAGCGCACAGGACCTCCTGGTGACCACTTCATCTCAGCACGGGGCCCTGTCACGGGCAACGTCCCCGGGTGCTCCTGACCAGGAGGATGACGCGCGGAACCGCACGGCCCATCGTGAGGCCACGGGGAACGGGCGAAAGGAACCTCGATGGAGATCACGGTGGAAACCTCGTTGCTGTCGGTTCGGGTGATCGAGATGCTGCTGGTCGTACTGGCGGCCGCGCTGTACGGGGGGCGGCGGCGTCCTCCCCCTCCGCGGTGAGGGCAGGACGCCGGCCGCGCTGTCAGATCCCCTTTCCGTTACAGGCTTTCCTCGCTCATAGCCCGATCGGCCGTCGCACGCGACGGGTAGGTGATCTAGGTTTGCGCGTGTGACTGGACCGGGGGAACCTCACTCACGCCGCTCGTTCTCGCCCGGCGTGACCGTGCTGGTCGGCTTCGTCCTGCTCGTCGGCAACCCGTGGGTGAACATGGAACTCGCCGTCGCGCTGTCCGGCTCCGATCCGGCATTTCGCGTCGTCAACGTGGTGCTGGCCTATCCGAGCTGGCACGTGGACGTCGATCGCGCCGGCCCGTTCCTGTTCTGGTTCGCGAACCTGCGGACGCTGTTGTTCGTGCTGCTGGCCGTCGCGGGACTGTCCAGGGTGTCGCGCTGGGTCAGTGAGGCCGCGGGCGGCGCCGGCCTGTTCGTCGCCACCGTGGGACTGACGGCCCTCAGCGCGGTGGTCGCCGGGCTGGCTGCCGGGGCGGCTTCCGGGGTGGCGGTGGGGGCTCTGCTCGACCCGGGAGCGTCTCTTCCCTACCTCATCCCCGGCCAGTCCGAGGAGTTCTTCCTGAGCCGGCTCAGCTCGTCGGCGGTGTTCGGCGTCCTGTTCGGCTCGGTGCTCGGTGCCGTCGTGGTCCTGCAGCGCCGGAGACCGGCGAACCGTGAAAGCCGTGCCGACGCACCGAAGTCTTTGTGGTGAAGGAGAATCGATGAGCCGGCCGACCGCCTTCTCCCCCGAGGACACGACTCGTTATCTGTGTGTCGCGGCCAGGACCGACGAGGGCTTCGCCGAGCGGATGACCAAGGCTCTGGTGACCGAGGACCTGCACGCGGTGGCGCCGTCGGTCGGGTTCTCGCTGCGCCCGGTGCTGCTGCACGCGCTGGCCGGAATCCGGCAACGCCGGGTGCGGGACTGGTGCCTGCTCGCGGCGACGGCGCTGGCCCTCGTGCTCTCTCCACTGTGGACGGTCCTGGCGTTGCTGATGGTCCTTCCCGTCGCCGGCGCCCTCGCCCGGCGTGCCGGGGAGTCCCGCAGGTTGCGCGACGCCGTGTTCGCGCTCATCGCGCTGGCCGTCCTGGTGTTCGTGAGCGTGTCCATCGTGTCCGCACTCGGCACCGCCCCGGCACCGACGCGGAGCCGTCCGCGACCGGAGCCTCCGGTCGACGACTGGCTGGTCGGCCTGCCCTGGCTCGCGGTGCTGACCGGCCTGGTGATGTACGCGCTGCTGGTGTGGAGCGAGTGGCAGACCCGTCAGACGCTGCTCAGCGAACTCACCCGCGCCGCGTTCCGCCCGGAGGACGCGCCTGCCCTGCCGGCCGGCCAACCCTGGTTGTCGGACCGGCTCGAGGCGATCGACGAGGCCGAACGCGGCAACGTGACGGTCTACGACGGTTTCGCCCCGTTCGCCGGCCACGGCCCGCTCGTGTCGACGTGGTCGTTCGCCCTGCCGTCGCTACGACCTGATTCCGATGCCGGCACCGAGAACGTGGTGCCGCTCGACACCGTCGAACTGGTCGCCCACGTGCGGGACCGGCTGGCGGGCATCGGCGTGGAGCCCGACGAACTGCCCGGACTGTTGCTCACCGAGCGGGCTTTCGTCAGCGGCAACGCCCTCACCATGCACCCGGCTCTCCTGCCCGAGCGCGACCAGGCGCCACAGCAACAACTGCCGGGCGAGGACCTGGCCCGGCTCGCCGCGCGCCCCCACGGCTCGGCGAGGCACTACCTGTGCGCACAGGTCCCGTCGTGGGGCAGTGAGGTGGTCGCGAGCACGTTCCTGCACTTCTCCACCGACGGGCGGCTCCTCTACCTGCAGTGCGACCGGACCGTGCTGGGCCCGCTGTGGCAGCAGTACCACGACGTGGACCGGATCAGCCCGGTGCTCACCGCGGGCGCGATCGGACGCATGCTGACCAGGGCAGCGAGCGGGTTGGCCAGTGCGGTGCCGCGCGCTCCTCTCCGCATGGTGCGCGACGTGAGCTTCCACTGGCGCTGGCAACGACACCGCACCGTGGAGCGGGCGATCGCCCTGCAGGACCTCGGCTACAGCTACGGCGCCCGCTTCAGCGTCCGGGAGGAGGCCACGGATGCCAACTACCACAACTACTTCCAGAAGACCGACGCCGCGAAGCACCTCAAGCTGATCGAACGCCACGTGCTGGCCGCGCTGCTGGACTTCCTCGACGAGCGCGGCGTGGACACCACCGAGTTCCGCAACCGCCAGATGACGATCCTCAACCAGGGCGTCATCCAGACCGGCGGCATCAGCAACGTGGGCAACCAGGCGGTCGGCAGTGAGGCCACCGCGACCGCGCACTTCGCCACCCCCGAACCCGCCACCGGGAAACCGACGTGACAGAAGGAAGTCCAATGCCGGAAAGCTCACCGAACTACGGCATCCAGCAGTCCGGCGGGGTGAGCAACGTCGGCAACCAGGCGGTCGGCCGGCACGCCCGCGCGATCAGCCACGGCCTTCGGTTCACCGCCTCACCGGCGACCGGCGAGCTGGTGACCGAGCTGAGGACGTTGCTGGAACGCCACCGCGCGGAACTCCCCGACGCGGTCGACGAGGCCGCTGAGGAACTGCAGGACGAACTGGATTCGGCCGAGCCCGATCGAGGTGTGGTCGCGCGGGCCCTCGAACGGATCAACATCATGGTCAGGCCCGTCGCACCGCTGGTCGAGACCGTCGGTGAGTTGACCAAGGCGGTCGACTCGGCGTTCGGTCCGTGACCTCGGACCCGAGCGGCTGATCAGCCAGGCCCCCTTGCCGTTTTGCGACAACCTGTCGTAATGTTCACGACAGGTTGTCGCAAAACTTGGGAAGAGAGGCCTCATGACCACGCTCGACGATCGCGCCGAACTCATCGAACTGATCAGCCGCTACGCCGACATCGCGGACCTGAAGGAGTTCACGACCCTGCCCGGCCGGGTCTTCACCGACGCGCTCACGCTGGACTTCGGGTCCGTGACGGGCATGCCGGAGATGACGATCCCGCTGACCGACTACGTCGAGGTCCTCCGCGCGAGCTTCGCGCCGTTCAAGGCGACCCACCACGCCATCACCGGTCACGTCGTCGAGATCGACGGCGACACCGCGAAGATCCACGCTCACGTCCGCGCGGAACACTGGCTGCCGGACGCCGACCGCTGGCTGGTCGTCGGCTTCTACGACAACGAAGCGGTCCGCACGCCGGACGGCTGGCGCCTCACCCGTGTCAAGCTGACCGCGATCCACCAGGAGAACCAGCCCGACCTCGCCACAGCCGCGAACTGAGGAGAACCGCACGATGCCGCGGATCCGAGCCGCCACCATCGAGGAACACCACGAGATGGTGTGGGCCGACCTCAGCGAGGCGGTGCGGCGGCTGCTGCTCGAACGCGACTACGACTCGATCACCATGGGCCACATCGCGGCCGAGGCCGGTCTCGCGCGCAACACCCTCTACAACTACGCCGCCGACAAGAAGACGCTGGTGCTGGAGCTCGCCCGCCGGGCGAGCCGTCCATTGGTGGAGCAGGTGTCCGCGATCGCCCGGTCGCCGGAGCCGGCGGCGGCGAGGTTGCGGGAGATCGTCGAGGTGATCGTGACCGGGTCGACGAACCGCGCGATGCGGCTGATGTTCCTTCCGAACTCCAGCTCGCTGGTCACCGACCTGCCGGACGGACAGGACAACCCGTTCACCTCGCTCGTCGCCGAGGTGGAGAAGGTCGTGAGGGACGGCGTCGCCGGGGACGAGTTCCACGGTGCCGACGACGTGCGGCTCACCGTGGAACTGCTGTCCGGCGCCATGCGCGCGGCATGCGAGCGCGTCAGCCGGGATCCGGCCGCTCTCCCCGCCACCGTCCACGCGGCGCAGCGGATCACGCTCGCGACGCTCACCTCGCGGAACACGGACGCCGAACTCATTTGACGGAGTGAGCGCTCACTCCGCACTATGGGCGCATGACACCAGCATCCGAAGCCCGGCGAAGAGCGCCGAGCATGAGCGCCGAGGACCGGCGCGCCATGATCGTGCACGCGGTGCTGCCGCTCCTGATGGAGCACGGCGCGAACGTGACGAGCAGCCAGATCGCCCGCGCGGCCGGCATCGGCGAGGGCACCATCTTCCGCGCGTTCAAGGACAAGGACGAGCTGTTCGACGCCTGCACGGCCGAGGCGCTCAGGCCCGACCACGTGCTCGACGCGATCGCCGAGATCCCCGTCGACCAGCCCCTGGAGGACCGGCTCGTCGAAGCCGCCGAAGCGCTCGGCGCGCACCTCGAGCGGATGGGCGCGCTGATGAGCGCGTTGCACGCGTCCGGCCGGATCAAGCGGCGCGACCCCGACCAGCACCTCAAGGGCCAGAGCGGCACCTGGAAGGGCGGGCGCCGCGAGTCGATGGCCGCCATCCGAGGGGCGATGGTCGAGCTGTTCACGCCGGAACAGGACCGGTTGCGGCTGCCTCCCGAGCAGCTCGCCTCCCTCTTCCTGACCTTGCTGTTCGGCGGCCGCCGGCTGGCGACGGACGTCGACGCGCCCACCACGCGCCAGGTGGTCGACTTCTTCCTGCACGGCGCCGTGGAGGCTGGATGATCCCGGGCGGCGGGGGCGGCATGGAGTTCGCGCTGGGCCGGCGCGGCCGTCGGCGGCGCGCCACGACGGTGCCGGACAGCGGGCTCACCGGACCGGTCGACATCCCCGAACCGAAGCAGGACGACGAACCGAAGGACCTGCGCTCCCGGCTGAAACGCACGAGGACGTCCGTGGTGGGCACCGTCCGCGGTCTGCCGAAGGTCGCGAAGCTCACGTGGCAGGCCAGCCCGGTCCTGACCGTCCTCCTGGTGCTGATCACGATCCTGTCGGGGCTCCTGCCGACCGCGACCGCGTACATCGCGAAGCTGCTGCTGGACTCCGTCGTCGCGGCGATCCAGCACACCGGCACCACGGGTGACATCGCGAAGGTCGCGTTGCTCCAGTTCGGCGTGCTCACCGCGTCCGCGATCAGCAGCGCGCTGACGTCGATCGCGCAGTCGCTGCTGCAGGAACGCATGACGCTGACCATCCGCCACCAGGTGATGGCGCACGCCAGCGAACTGCACCTCGCGTACTTCGAGGGCTCGACGTCCTACGACATGCTGCGTCAGGCCGCGCAGGAAGCGCCGACGCGGCCGCTGTCGATGATGAACTCCGCGCTGGGGCTCCTGCGGACGCTGATCACGTTCGGCAGCATGGTCGCGCTGCTCGTCTCGATCAGCCCTCTGCTGGCCCTGGTCGCGCTGGTGGCGCCGATCCCGGCGTTCATCTCGCAGTCGAAGTACGGTTCGCGCGCGTTCTGGCTGACCTTCGTGATGTCGCCGATCAAGCGGCGGATGGACTACCTGTCCTCTTTGGTCACGACGGACACCTACGCCAAGGAGACGAAGCTGTTCGGGCTCGGCCCGTACTTCGTCGACCGGTTCCGCCGGCTCGGCAGCGTCTCCTACGAACGCCAGCGGAAGCTGACGATCAACCGCAACGTCAGCTCGACGTCCTGGGGGCTGCTGAGCACGCTCGCGGGTTCGGCGATCACGTTGTACATCGCGCTGGAAGCGGTCGGCGGACGGCTCACGCTGGGAGACCTGGCGCTGTACACGGCCGCGGCGGCGTCCGTGCAGACGTCGGTGTCCGGGTTGTTCACGGCGTTCTCGGGGATGTACGAGAACAACCTCTACCTCGACACGCTGTACCGGTTCCTGGACACGAAGCCGGAGATCACGGCGCCCGCGTCGCCACGGCCGATGCCGTCCACAGTGGAGGGTCACATCGAGTTCGACTCGGTGACCTTCGGCTATCCGGGCGCCGAGGAGCCCGCGCTGCACGAGGTCAGCTTCGAGATCCGCCCCGGCGAGACGGTGGCGGTGGTGGGCCGCAACGGCGCGGGCAAGTCGACGTTGTTCAAGCTGCTCTGCCGGCTCTACGACCCGACCGGCGGCCGCATCCTGCTCGACGGCGTCGACATCCGCGAGTACGACCCCGTCGAGCTGCGCACGCGGATCAGCGCGATGTTCCAGGACTACGTGACGTACCAGGGCACCGCCGCGGAGAACATCGGCCTCGGCGACCTGACGCGCCTCGAGGACCGGCCGCACATCGAGGGCTCGGCACGCCGCGCCGGCGCGGACGAGCGGATCGAGCGGCTCCCGCGGGGTTACGACAGCCCGCTCGGCCGCTGGTTCGACCAGGGTGTCAGCCTGTCCGGCGGCGAGTGGCAGAAGATCGCGCTGGCCAGGGCGTTCCAGCGGGAGGCGCCGATCCTGGTGCTCGACGAGCCGACGTCGGCGCTGGACGCGCGGGCGGAGCACGACCTGTTCTCGCGGCTGCGGGAACTGTCGGAGGGCCGGACGACGCTGTACATCTCGCACCGGTTCTCGACCGTGCGGCAGGCGGAGCGGATCCTGTTGCTGGAGCACGGAAAGGTCGCCGAGTACGGGACGCACGAGGAGCTGATGGCGGCCAAGGCCGGGTATGCCGAGCTGTTCACGTTGCAGGCCAAGGCGTACCTGGACGAAGTGCCCGGCTGAGCTCCCCCGGCGACAGGACCTCGCTGGAGTTGTGCTCACGGACGATCCGCCACCCGTCCGGCGTCCGGCGCCAGACCAGCGAGGTCGTGGTCCGGATGTCCGTGACACCGGCGGGTGTGACGATCCGGGCCACGAACCTCAGGGTGGACGCGGCCAGGTCGCCACCCGCGACGACGTGCGGCCCGTCGTCGACCGCGTGATGGGCGGACACCATCTCGCGAAAGGCGGGCTCCCAGATCGCGCCGTAGCCGGCGGCGGTCGTCGCCACCCGGCGTCCGGGGTCGAAGTCGTCGTAGAGGCGGACGTCCGGTGAGCTGAAGTCGTAGAACTCGCTGAAGACTCGCCGGAAGTCGAAGGGCCCGTCCCCTTCGCGACGGTCCCAGCCGAACACCCATCGGCCGTGCAGCTCCGCGATCACCTGTTCATCGTTCATGATCTCGACGCTAGGAGCGCACGATGATTTCAGACAGGGTGCGTCACACCCACCCGCTCGCCCGGCCGGGTCAGGACCGGTCGAACTCCGGGATCAGCTCCCCGATCAGCCTGATGCTCGTCATCACCTCGTCCGCCCCGATCGGCCCGATCTGCTGCAGGCACATCAACCGGTCGATCCCGAGGTCCGCGTAGGCCCGCAGCTTCTTGCGGCACGTGTCCGGGCTGCCGACGATCAGCGACTGCTGCGCCGACAGCACCTCGAACACCTCGTCCTCGGGCACGTCCTCGCCCTGGATGATCCGGCCGATCACGAGCTGCGCAGCGGTGGGGGCGGCGTCCACCTCGGCGCGCAGGAACTCGCCGGTGAGGCCGCTGCCGCCGGCCGCGAGGATGTCCTGGTGGCGTTGCATGGTCGCGGCGAACTCGGCGGCGGCGTTGAAGAAACGCAACGCCGTCACCGTGTACCAGGCCGCGGCGGCCGCTGCCCCGTTGCGCATGGCCTGTTCGTCGGTTTCGGCGCAGTGCACGAAGGTGAAGTAGGCGACCTGGTTGTTGACGAACGAGCCGACCGGCGAGGTGCACTGCGCGGCGGCCGCGCGGTAGAGGTCGATCATGCGGGCGACCCGGTCGATGGACTCCCAGATCGTCGTGCCGAGCACGCCGACGCCGCGGCGGCCGGCCTCCTCGAAGGACGTCGGGGAGGCGGCGGCCTGCCACAGCGGCGGGTGCGGGGTCTGCAGGGGCTTGGGGATGATCGAGACGTCGGAGACGTCGTAGTGCTCGCCCGTGTGGGAGAAGCGGTCGGTGGTCCACATCTTCGGCACCATCTCGAACGCCTCGGCCGTCTGGGCGCGTGCGTCGGCCGGCTCGATGCCGAAGAGATTCCACTCGGGGATGGTGGAGCGGGTGAGACCGAGCTCGACGCGGCCGCCGCTGAGGTGGTCGAGGGTGGCGGCGCGTTCGGCGACGCGGATCGGGTGGTTGAAGCGGCCGGGTGCGAGCACGGCGGCGTGGCCGAGGCGGATGCGGGAGGTCTGCTGGGACAGGGCGGCGAGCATCAGCTCGGGCGCGGACGACAGGCTGAACTCGCCCGCGCCGTGGTGCTCGACCTGCCACCAGCAGCCGTAGCCGAGCTCGTCGGCGAGGCGGGCCTGGTCGAGGGCCTGGCGGAAGCGGAACTGCTCGGGGGCAGGGCCGGGGTTCTGGATCTCGTTGAACAGATCGATCTTCATCTGCACACACCCTCACCTCGCGCGGACACCAAGGCTGATGTCTCTGTGAGCGACCGGGTCGTTACGCAGGCGGTACGGACTTCTCGAACGGAGCAGTCCCCGGAGGTGTCGAAACCACGCCGGGCCATTCGTGTAGGTGGTGACTTCGACTTTCAAGGAGTGCGGCGATGCGTTCTATCTCGACGACGATGTTCGTGACGCTCGACGGCGTCGTGCAGGGCTTCGGGCGCCCGGACGAGGACACGCGTGGTGGTTTCACGCAGGGCGGGTGGGGTGCCCGCTACCAGGACGACGTGCTGGCGGCCGAGATGGCCAAGGGCATGGCGGCGGCGGGGTCCATGCTGTTCGGGCGCCGCACGTGGCAGGACTTCATCGGCGTCTGGGCGTCGGCCACCGACGGAAACCCGTTCACCACGCACATGAACGCGGCCCGCAAGTACGTGGTGTCATCGAGCCTTCCCGATGCGGACGCGTGGGAGAACTCGGTGCTGCTGCGGTCGGTCGAGGACGTGGCGTCCTTGGACGACGACCTCTCGATCGTCGGCAGCGCGGCGCTGGTGCGGTCGCTGCACGCGGCCGGGCTGATCGACCGGTACACGGTGGTGATCCACCCCGTGACGCTGGGCGGCGGCGCGCGGCTGTTCGACGGGCCCGCTCCGCTGACGGAGTTCGAGCTGACGAGCAGCGTGACGACGTCGAAGGGCGTGATCGTCGCGCACTACGCGCGGGTCGCTCCTGGAGGTCGATCCGACGCGTGACTACCTGGCGGTCATCAGGTCGACGTCCTCCAGCGCGCGTTCGAGCTCCCGGCGGTTCTTCGCTCCGAGCTTGTTGCGGATGCGGGTGACGTGGTGTTCCACGGTCTTGGCCGAGATGAACAGCGCGTCGCCGACCTCGCGGTAGGTGAGCCCGTCCCGCACCAGCGCGGCCACCTCCTGCTCGCGGTCGCTCAGGACCTCGGCGCCGGTGCTGCCCTGCCCGCTGTTCGAGCCGTGGAACTGGCGGGCGATGTCGAGCAGCTGGGTCATCGCCTTGCGGTCGGTGGTGTGCATGGCGGCGTGCCCGGCCAGTCGCGCCGCGTCCACGCGCATGCCGTGGGCGTGCAGTTCCTGCGCGGCCGACTCGACCCGTCCGTGGTCCACGTCGCCGCGGCCGGCCTGGCTCCAGCACTGCGCGGCGGCGGCGAGTGCACGGGCGAACGGCAGCGCGTCCGCCGCTTCTTCCAACGCTGCCAGGTGTTCGTCCGCCGCGGTGTGGTCGCCGATGAGCAGTACGGCGTGGAAGGTGTGCCAGCGCGGCAGCACTGACCACAGTGGAGGGTTGCCCAGGTCGTCGAGCAGCGCCCAGGCCTCGTCCAGATGCGTCTCGATGCGGTGGAACTGGCCGATCCTGGCCGCGGCGACGGCGATCTCGGTCAACGGGATCAGGGTGTAGAGGTCGACGGGGTGCACGACGAGGGCCTGCTGGGCCGGTTCCCACGCCGACCGCAGGGCGTGGAGATCACCGGCACGGCGGGTCGTCCCGAGGCCCAGTGCCGCGGCGAACAAGGCCTCCCGCGGCTCCCTGGGCGCGTCCGGGCGCACCAGCCGCCGGGCTGCTTCGACGTCGCCGCCGAAGAGTTCCGCGCAGGCGAGCAGCAACTGGTGCCTGTCCGCGTGCAGTCCCCTGCTGTCGTCGCCCTGCACTGCCTTGCCGAGCAACGACTTCGCCACGGTCAGCTCGCCCGCGTGCAGGCAGATCAGCGCGGCGAGCGCGGTGGGGCTGTCCGGCTGCACCGAGGTGCGGGAGCCGGCCTGGTTGACCCCGGCCGTGGCCACAGCGGCGGCGACGGCGGCCATCGGCGTCCCGGTGACCGTCTCGAGGACCACACCGGCGAGGCGGTGCCCGAGGGTGTCGGTCAGCGATCTGGCGGGCTGCGAACGCGCTCCGAGCTGGACCGTGCGGGCTTCACCGAGCCGACCGGCGCCGAGGAGGCCGGTGACGGCGAAGCCGAGCGCGAGTCCGTTGTCCGAGCGCTGGAGCAGCTCCGCCCCGCGCCCGACCTGCCCGCGCAGCGTCAGCACGGTCGCGGTGACCAGCAACGCGTCCGCGTCGGCGTGTTCGAGGTCCACCACGTCCACCGCGCCGTCGAGGTCACCGCTCAGCGCGCGAGCCCGCGCCAGGTGCGCGGAAGGCCCGGTATCGGCGGCGGTGAACAACCGCGCCGCCAGGGCCGGGTCGTCGGTGATCACCTCATGGCCCGCGGAGGTGAACACGTCGGCGAGGTCGGGATCCAGCACGCCGAGTTCCAGCAACGACCGCGCGTAGGCCGACACCGGTCGCGCCCGTTCGAACTGGGTGAGGGCGAGTTTGCGAAGCAGGGCGGCGCGTTGTTCCACCGGCGCGAGCACCTCGATGGCGTCGGCGGCGGCGGGAAGCGGCGCTCCGTCGATCTGCAGCAGGCCCGCCGATCGGAGCGCCTCGATGGACTCCGACACCGTGTGCAGGTCCAGTGCCAGCACCGTCGCGAGCAGGCCGACGTCGAAGGGGGCGCCGAGACCGCGGGCCAGCAGCAGATCGGCCGCGGCGACGGACAGGCCGTCGAAGTGGCGGGCGAACGCGGTGCGCGGATCCGCGGAGAGCTCGTCCAGCACGAACTCGGGCGTGCCGCCGGTGCGCTCGTGCAGGCGGTCCGCGCACTCCTCGCTCACCTCGGCGCCCAGGACGTCCGCCGCGAGGGACCGGACGTGCTCACGGGACAGGGGCCTGAGTCGCACGCGGACCACCGAGCCGGGCAGTGCGTTGATGAGGCCCGTGAGCGCGCGGTTCTCGGGCCACAGGCGGTGGGCGACGACGAGCCGGCCGCCCGCGCTGACCTCGTCGAGCAGGCGCCCGGCCTCGTCATCGCCGAGCGCGTGCCCGTCGTCGACGACGATCGCCTGGCCGAAGGTGCGCAGGAGCGTGGACTTGCCGCAACCGGCCGGTCCGGTCAGCACGACGTGGTCGGCGGTGCGCGCGCGTTCGAGCGTTCGGGTGGTCCCGCTGTCGAGCAACAAGGGCGTGTCCGACATCGAGGACATGAGCGCGTGAACCTCCTGGTGACCGACTGCTACCTCTGTCCTTCGGTGCATCACCCGTTCAGGTTTGGTCACGGCACAAAGATCGGGAGAGACCCCTATCCCCCTACTCACGGTGCCACCAACCCCCGACCAGCCCCCACCGAACATGACCATGGGCGTCACCCGATGCGGTGACTCAGGGATTCTTCGTAACGTTCCGTGGCACAAGCACAACGACGCACCTGGAGTTCGACGTGGACCTGCCGCAGACGCTGCACGACTTCACCCTCAACCTGCTCAGCGACCCCGACGCCCGGTCGGCCTTCCAGCTCGACCCGCAGGGCTCGCTCGACGCGGCCGGACTCGGTGACGTGCAGCCGTCCGACATCCAGGAGCTGCTGCCGCTGGTGCTCGACTTCGCCCCGGCCACCGGCGTCGGCGACTTCGGGTCGACGATCTCCGGCCTGGACCTGGACCAGCAACTCGACCTGATGAGCACGCTGCAGAACACCGTCGGCCAGCAGCTCGACGACAACACGGTCCTCGGCGCCGTCTCGGGCCTGACCGCCGCCGTGCACGGCGTCGACAACGGGTTCGACGTGCTCAGCGACCCGTCCAGCGCCCTGGACGTCGTCGGGACGACCGAGATCACCGACGTCACCAAGACCGTCACCGACCTCCAGGTCACCGACACGGTCGGCGACATCAGCAACGGCACCGACGTGCTCGACACCACGCACATCTCCGACGTCGTCGGCGACCTCACCAGCACCGCGCACACCGGTGACCTGGGCGTGAACGACGTGCTCAGCGGCGACGTCACCTCCGCCATCGGCAACGTGACCGGCAACGACCTGTCGCTGCACGAGGTCGGCAACGTCGGTGACGTCGTGTCCCACGTGGGCAACGTCGGTGACGTGACCGGCGTCGGCGAGATCGGCGACATCGGCAAGATCGGGGACATCTCCGGCGAGCTCGGCGACGTCAACGTCGGCGGCGTGCTGAACGACCTCGACCTGAGCCTCTGACCTGACGTTCGCAAGGCCGCCCCGACCGCGCTCCGGGGCGGCCTTTCCGCGTTCGTCAGGCGAAGGCGAGTCCCACGACCGTGCCGCCTGTCTCGGAGAGCGTGGCGGTTTCTCACGGCGTCAAGGTTTCCGGCGCGCCGCGGCGGCCTGCGCACGTTGCCGCGTGACCGGGTCTACCGGCTGGTGGACGGCCACGGTCCACGATCCGCGGGCACCATGCGTCCGGCGGGCGACGTGACATCGCTGCTCGTGAGCGGGCTCGAAGGGGTCGGCGAAGCCGTCCTCACCGTCGAGCCCGCCGGTGGGTCACCGAGCCCGACCGGCTCGCCGGTCCTCATCATCACCCTCGGCTGACCTGGCCGGCAGACGTGAAAACTCCGGGAACCGCCTACACAGCGCGGTTCCCGGAGTCGCGGTACTGCTGCCCTGGAGATGTCAGGCAGGCATCAGGACCGAGTCGATGAGGTACACGGTGGCGTTGGCGGTCTTCACGCCACCACAGATGACGTTGGCGTCGTTGACCTTGATGCCGTTGCCGGAA
>NZ_JOEA01000003.1 GCF_000719115.1 Lentzea albidocapillata
GGCGCTACTCATCGCATTCGTCGTCATCGAACGCCGGTCGGAACGGCCGATGATGCCGCTGCGCGTCGTGGTCGACCGTGTGCGCGGTGCCGGGTACGCGATCGTGTTCCTCGCCGGCGCCGCGCTGCTGGCGTTCTACCTTTTCCTGACCTACTACCTGCAGCTCGTCCGCGAGTATTCGCCAGTGGTGACCGGACTGGCGTTCCTGCCCAGTGCTGCCGGCGTCTTCGTGGGCTCGTTGGCGGCCGGCCGGATCCTCGGTCGAACGGGTCCGCGAGCTGTGTTGACCACAGGTCTGCTGATGGGCGCGGCCGGCATGGCCTACCTCGGCGTGCTCGACCCGGCCAGTGGTTTCTGGTCGGTGCTCTTCCCCGCACTGCTGGTGAGCGGCCTGGGCATCGGAGCTGCACTCACAACGGTCACGAAGATCACGTTGGACGGCGTGCCGTCTGGCGATGCGGGTGTTGCCGGCGCACTGACCAACGCGATGCGCCAGATCGGCGGAGCGGTTGGCGTGTCGGCGCTCAACGTGGTGGCACTGTCCGTCACCGCGGCGAAAGGCAATTCGGGAGATGACGCACTCACAGACGGCTATGTTGCGGCGTTTGTCGTGGGTGCCGGACTGCTCGCGCTTGCAGCGGTCATCGCCGTCGTCATGACCGGCTCACGCCGTGCGCGCGGGTAGCCGGCGTCACCCCCGGCTTCATTGCACTTGTCTTGACCCTCCCGATCACCTACTGCCACAAATAGTAGGTATCGGCACCAGGTAAACACGATGTTGACACCTGCTCCGTAGGATGTCGGCCATGAACGGCACGGCCCACGGCACGCACGGCGCGCGAGGACACCTCTCGCGGCTGGCCGTCGTCCTGGCCGTGCTTACGGGGTTGGCCTTGGTGGTGGGCGCGCAGTGCAGCGACGGCATGTCGATGGCACATGGCGCGAACACCGTCATGGTGAACGGCGGCCACGAGCTCACCGCACAACATCCGGCCGCGGTCGGGATGCTCGTGGCTCCGGATGCTCCTGGCAACAGTGACATGGGCAGTGCACTCGCGGCCTGTCTGATGCTCATCGTGGCTGTCATCGCCGTCGTCGCCGGGCTGAGGCTTCCCGGTTTGCGCAGCTCAGCGGCAGCACCGCGGCCTGTCCGTGTGGCGCTGACCCCGGTCGTCCTGCTGCAGGCGCCAAGTCTCGCGACACTCTGTCTGTTGCGGATTTAGGAGAGGTCTGCCCGCACCTCGGTTCGACGCCGAGATGGCGGGCAACGACGTGCCATCGGCACCTCGGCCGGTGCGTTCTCCGGCCTTTCCCATCCCTCGGAGGAGCTTTCGTGAATCTTGCTGCTGTCCTGGTCACCGGCCTGTTCGCCGGTGGTGTGTCCTGTGCCGCGGTGCAGGGCGGTCTGCTCACCGGATTGATCACCCGTCAGCGTGCGGCGACCGCCGAACCTGGGGCGCCTGGCGGTCGCGGGAAGAGCAAGCAGGCTGCCGTGGTCGCCGAGCGGCGGAACTGGCGCGCCCAGCTGGGTGACGACCTGGCCCCGGTCGGTGGCTTCCTGGCAGGCAAGCTGGTCTCGCACACGCTGCTCGGTGCGCTGCTGGGCGCGCTCGGCAGCGTGGTGGAGCTGTCGGTCGGGCTCCGCACGTGGCTGCAGATCGGCGCCGGCCTGCTGATCATCGTGTTCGGACTGGCGCAGCTCGGGGTTCCGGGCTTTCGCCGCATCGTCATCGAGCCGCCGGTGTCCTGGATGAAGATCGTGCGCAGCCGCGCCCGTTCGCAGGCGGCGTTCGCGCCGGCCTTGCTCGGCTTCGCCACGGTGCTGATCCCTTGCGGCGTCACGTTGTCCGTGGAGGCGTTGGCGCTCGCGTCCGGTTCCGCGTTGTCAGGAGCAGCGACGATGGCTGTGTTCGTGCTCGGCACCGGTCCACTGTTCGCCATCCTCGGCTACGCCGCCCGCAAAGCAGCCACCGCCTGGAAGGGCAGGCTCGCCGTCGTGACCGGCCTGGTGGTGCTGGCCATGGGGATGTACACGCTCAACGGTGGCTTGGAACTGGCCGGATCACCCTTGTCTGCAAGCAAAATCGCGCAGTCCTTCGGATCGGGTGACGCTCCTGCCGACACCGCGACGGTGTCCGAGGTGGACGGACAGCAAACGGTGGTGATCACCGCGCGCAGCGGCTCCTACAGCCCGGACAACGTTCAGGTCCGTTCCGGTGTGCCGACGACGCTCGTCGTCAAGTCGGAGAACGCGCAGGGCTGCGTGCGGTCCTTCGTCATCCGCGACGAGCAGAAGGTCCTGCCGGTGAGAGGCGAGACCCGCATCGATCTGGGCGTGCTGCAGCCGGGACGGCTGGATTACGCCTGCGGGATGGGCATGTACACCGGCGTCATCACCATCGTCTGAAAGAGGATCCACTGTGGCCACCACGACCCACGTCTTCCGAGTCGAGGGCATCGAAGAGCTCGGCTATCAGGCCTCGCCGATGTCCTGATGATGTCCAGCGCCGGGCGGTTCGGGAGAGACCGCCCGGCGCGACCTGTCATCCTGCGATGCGGCGGATGACGTTGATGGGGCCGATCGAGTCGATGTCGGCGATCTTCACCGGAACACCCTCGGTCACCGGTTGTCCCACCAGGCCCACGACGGGTTCCCAGTGGCGGCCTGGGTGATCGACCAGAGGCGTTCGCGGGCCGCCGGGTCGCAGGCGAACGCGGGCGCGTTCACGGATCGTTCGCGTTCGTCCACGTAGATGCCGTGCACAACCTCGCCGGGCCGGTCGGGTCCTTGCGGTCGATCAGCACTGCCCTCCGCGATCCGCAGGTAGGTGGCTGCCAGGTCCTCCGGTGAGGCTGCCAGGCGGTTCTTGGGCGCGTAGAGCATGCGCAACAGCCATGGCATGCCGGCCATCCGGTCGGCGTCCACCCGCACCGCGGGCACCCGGACGCACGTGACGTCCACGCCGCCCGCGGTCCTCGACGCCAGTTCGAGGCTGAACATGATCTGTGCGAGTTTTGAGTGGTAGTAGGCCCTGGTGGGGCTGTACCAGTCGGCTCCGTCGAGGTGGTCGAAGCGAATTCTGATGCGGGGCATGGTGATCAGGCCCTTGCTCGCCACGGTGATCACCTTGGGGCGGGGTGCCGCCCGCAGCAGCTCGCTGAGCGCGGCCGTCAGCCGGAAGGGCCCCAGGTGGTTGGTCGCCCAGATCAGCTCGTGGCCGGCCGCGGTCCGGTGAGGCAGGCGCAGCGACTGGTCGAAGTTCGCCGCGTTGTGGATCACCACGTCGAGGTGGTCGACGTGCTCCGCCACCGAGGCCGCGACGGCGTCCAGGCCTTCCAGTTCGGCCATGTCGGCGAGCACCAGCCGCGCGGGTTCCCGCGCGGTCGCGTTGATCCGGGCCAACGCGTCCTCGCCCCGCCGTCGATCACGGCACAGGGCGAACACCCGGTGACCGCGTTCGGCCAGCTGCCGGGCCGCGCGCAACCCGATGCCGGAACCGGCTCCCGTGATCACGACGGCGAGCTGCTGCGGCCCGCTCATGCGATGTCCAATGCGAACACCGGCGTGATTCGGGCGGGGAAACAGATGCGCCGGTACGTCAACATCGGCGGGTTGATCATTTCTGGTCGGTTCCGTTGTGGTTCTCGGAGTGGACGCCGCGCCGGATCGCTCCTGGTGCGAGTTCGGGTCGGTGCTGGACCTTGGTCGAGGAGGCGAGCTGCCAGGGGACGCTGGTGACCATGACGCCTGGTTGGAACAGCAGCCTGCTCTTGAGCCGGAGCGCGCTTTGGTTGTGGAGGAGGTGTTCCCACCAGTGGCCGACGACGTACTCGGGGATGAAGACGGTGACCACGTCGCGGGGGTTGTTGGTGCGCACTCTTTTGACGTAGTCGAGGACGGGTTTGGTGATTTCGCGGTAAGGCGACTCGATGACCTTGAGCGGGACGGAGAAGGGCTGTTCGCCCCACTGGCTGACGAGTACTCGGGTGTCGTGGTCGTCGACGTTGACGGTGACCGCTTCCAGCACGTCTGGTCGCATCGCTCTGGCGTAGGCGAGGGCGCGTTTGGTGGGGCGGTGCAGTTTGGAGACGAGCACGATGACGTGGTTGCGGGAGGGCAGCACGGGTGGGGTGTCGTCGTCTTCGTGGAGTTCGTCGCTGACCCGCTGGTAGTGGCGGCGGATGGCGGCCATCAACACGTAGATGATCGCCATCGCGGCGAGTGAGATCCAGGCTCCCTGGGTGAACTTGGTGACCAGAATTACGATCAGCACCACCGCGGTCATGGAGAAGCCGAAGGCGTTGATCGCTTGGGAGCGCCGCATCCGCCGCCGCTCGGCGGGGTTGGTTTCGGTGCGCAGCAACCGGGTCCAGTGGCGGATCATGCCGCTCTGGCTGATCACGAACGACATGAACACGCCGACGATGTAGAGCTGGATCAGCTGGCTCACCTCGGCATCGAACGCGATCACCAGGACGATGGCGAACGTGGCGAGAAAGACGACGCCGTTGGAGAAGACCAGTCGGTCGCCGCGAGTGTGGAGCTGGCGGGGCAGGTAGCGGTCCTGGGCGAGGATCGAGCCCAGGACGGGGAAGCCGTTGAAGGCGGTGTTGGCGGCCAGCACCAGGATCAGGCCGGTGAAGAAGATGACGTACCAGGTCGCTGGGGAGAAGCCGGCGAACACAGCGTTCGCGAGTTGGGCGACCAGTGTTTTCTGCTCGTAGCCCGCGGGGGCGCCGATCAGTTGGTGCGCCGGGTCCTCGGCGACCTGGGCGCCGGTGAGCCGGGCCAGCATGATCAGTCCGAGGAACATGGTGATGGCGAGCACGCCCATCATCAGCAGGGTGGTCGCGGCGTTGCGGCCTTTCGGTTTGCGGAAGGCCGGCACGCCGTTGCTGATCGCCTCCACCCCGGTCAGGGCCGCACTGCCGGAGGAGAAGGCGCGCAGGATGAGGAACGCGAACCCGAGTCCCGCGAGGCTCCCGTGTTCCTCCACCAGCTGGAAGTCGGCGCTTTCGGCCCGTACCTCGTCGCCCAGTACGTACACCCGCACCAGTGACCACACGATCATGGCGAGGATGCCGAAGACGAAGGCGTAGGTGGGGATGGCGAACGCGGTGCCCGACTCGCGCACGCCCCGCAGGTTCATCGCGGTGAGGACCAGGATCGCGCCGATGGCGAACTCGACCTTGTGGGCGCCCACGAACGGCACGGCCGAGCCGATGTTGGCCGCGGCCGAGGCGATCGACACCGCGACGGTGAGCACGTAGTCGACGAGCAGGGCGCTGCCCACCACCAGGCCCCACCGTGGGCCGTGGTTGACGGTGGCCACCTCGTAGTCGCCGCCGCCGGAGGTGTAGGCGCGCACGTTCTGCCGGTAGGAGGCCACCACGGCGGCCATCACCACCGCCACGAGCAGCGCGATCCACGGACTGAACACGTAGGCCGAGGCTCCGGCGACGGAGAGCACCAGCAGGATCTCTTCCGGCGCGTAGGCCACGCTCGACATCGGGTCGGAGGCGAACACGGGCAACGCGATCCGCTTGGGCAGCAGAGTGTGCGACAGCCGGTCACTCCGGAACGGCCGTCCTAAAAGGAGTCGCTTCGTGACGGTGGCGAACTTGGGCATCAGGGACGCAGCCTAGGTTTCCGTGTGGCAGGTGGGTGTTCGGGATTGCAGGACCACGATCTGGTCATCGGCGGCCAGCCGTAGTCGCGCTGCCTCAGCGCCCCAGTAGCGCCGGCTGCCGCGGAGTACGCCGACCGCAGTAGGGACGCAGTCGTGAAGTTCATGTCCGACCTCGGATGCCTGGGCCGGGCGCTGGTCAACCGTCCATGGCATCGCGGATGGCATCGGCGGCGAAGAGGTCGCCAGTCCGGAGCGCTTGTGCAGCGCGTGCACTAGCGCTGTCCCGGCCGATTCGGACGTGGTGACGACATGGTCAGCGCCGTGACGACGGACGAAAGCGACACGCGCGAGACTCCGCACCGCCGTCGCGATCGTCGCGGTCGGCCACAGGCCTCGGGCCAGCATCGTGGCCTGCACCGCCGCCTCATCCGGCACCACTGCGACCACCACGTGCAGAACGTGCCCAGAAGTCGCCTGCGTGAGCACCAGACGGTTCGTGCCATCGCCCAGGACCGCGTGGGCGCCGAGTTCGGTGGCCTCCTCGATCGCCTCCCTGCGTCTGTCGACCACGATGAGATCGGCCGGGCGGATGCCGTGATCGAGCAGGTAACGGACAGCGCTGAGACCGGTCACGCCGAACCCGATCACCAGTGTCTGACCACTCATCCTTCAAGCCCCACAACCGGTGACCGTACTGCGGCCGGGTCAGATACTCGATGCGGAAGAGGACTCTTAACGCGATCTTGACGGCTTCACCGCGTTGTCGGAGTCCACGCGTCAAAACCGCGTCAAGACGTTCCCGTTGTCGCCCAGCGTCGAACACAGCTTCGGCGAGGTCCGGCACCGCCCGAGAACGTTGAGGGGACGGCCGATGGGTCAGCTCATCTCACCGAGCCCGGCAGCCTTGCCGCCTACCAGATCGATCATGGAAGAGTCGATCTCGGACAGAAGAAGCAGGTTCATCTCGTGTCCTCCTCGCCGCAGTACCGCCCATGTCGGGTTTGACGGCGCCCTTCCTGCTCCTTGCCGGTGTCTTCCCGATCCAACCCATGTGTCATGTCAGGTCCGCCACTTGTTCGACCTCGGCGGTGCGGCCGGCGAGAATCAGCACGTCGTGGTGGTTGACGACGGTGTCTGCGGTGGCGTAGGTGAAGCCCTGGCCGGGGCGTTTCACACCGACCACGGTGACCCCGTACTTGGATCGCAGCCGGCTTTTCCCGAGCGGCAGGCCGACTGCTTCCTCGGGGGCGCGGGTCTTGACCATGGCGTAGTCGTCCTCGAACTCGATGTAGTCCAGCATCCGGCCGGTCACCAGGTGGGCCACGCGTTCGCCCATGTCGTGTTCCGGCAGGACGACGTGGTGCGCGCCGATGCGTTCGAGGATTCGGCCGTGCTGGCGGCTGACCGCCTTGGCCCAGATGTTGGGGATGTGGAAGTCCACCAACAACGCGGTGGTGATGATGCTGGCTTCCAGGTCGGTGCCGATGCCGACGACGGCGCGCTGGAACTCGTCGACGCCGAGCTGGCGCATGACCTCGGGATCGGTGGTGTCGGCAACGACGGCGTGGGTGAGTTCGTCGGCGTAGCGCCGGACGATCGCCGGATCCGAGTCAATACCGAGCACCTCCGTTCCACGCGCGTTGAGCTCTCTGGCCAGCGAACTGCCGAACCGGCCGAGCCCGATCACGACTACACGGGAAACCTGTTTGTCCGCCAACGGATCGCTCCTCATTCGTCTCATGTGGACGCACACACGACCAACAGCCTGTCGCTCGTCCGCAGGTTCGCCACGTTCGGGTCATCGAGCCACCGGACACCGTCACCGAGGACGGGGTGGCTCCGCGCTCCCGCACCAAGCCGAGGCTGTCCAGGGCGGTGTCCACGACGACCAGCAGCCCCGCAGGAAGATCAACGGATAACACGTCAGCACGGTGTGCGAGGCCATGATTGGCTCCTGGGCTCGGGGACAGCGGTTACATCGCCGACCAGGCTTCCCGGCACACCGGGACCAAGACTAACCCGTGATCTGTCCTTCGCGCTGCTCGACTCGTTCCCACAGCCAGCCGAATCGGTCGATGCGCCACAGCTGCGCCACGATCGCCACAGTCGCCCCGAACACCGTCGGCCACAGCTCCAGGCGAACCAGGCCCCATGCCATGAAGCCGAAGCCCACGAGGCCGAGCGTCACCAGGACCCGGAGCACGGCGCGGTGATCTGGCGGCACCATCGTCTTGTGGCGCACCCAGGCACGCTCGCCGTAGATCCCGCGCGCCGCCCAGCTGCGTGGCTCGACGGGCGGGAACGCCGATGGGTTGATGAACAGCCACACGATCACGGCGGCGATCGGGAGCAGGCTCCACCAGCCGATCCAGGTGCGGCTCCAGATCGCCAGCAACATCACCGGGATCGCGGCGAAGCGCGTCCACACGCTCCACGGGTTCGCGTGTCGCCGCCACGCCTCGTCGTCCATGCGAAAGGCCTGCGCGACCTTGTCCTCAAGTGCCACGACGTCCTCCCCAACTGTCAAATGATGTGTTCGAGTGCGTCGACTGCCGCGTCGGCGCCGTTCTCCGTGCGGATCTGCAGTCCGAGTTGCTCGGCGCGCTGACGCATCGCGGCGTCGCCGGTGGCGAGCCGCAGCGCTGCGGCGAGCTGATCCGCGGTGAGTTCCTTCTGCCGCAGGGGAGGCGGTGCGACGCCGACGGCGTGCATCCGGTTCGCCCAGTGCGGCTGGTCGGCGACGAACGGGCACACCACCTGCGGCCGGCCCGCGGCCAGTGCGGCCCCCGTAGTGCCGCCGCCTCCGTGGTGCACCACCGCACTGACGCGCGGGAGGAGCCAGTCGTGCGGCGCCTGGTCGATCACCAGCACGTCGTCGGTGCCGGTGTCCGCGGCGATGCCGCCCCACCCGGTGGCCACCACTGCCCGGACACCGGCTTGCCGCACGGCGTCCGCGACGGTCGCTGCTGTTTTGCGGGAGTTCCGGCCCGCCATGCTGCCGAATCCGATGTAGACCGGGGCGGGGCCATCGTTGAGGAAACGCGTCAGGCGCTCCGGCGGGATCCACGAAGCGACGGCGGGCAGGTACCAGAATCCGGTGGTGTGCACCGATTCCGGCCAGTCGGAGGCGATCGGTGTGATGTGCCGGCTGAAGGCCTGCAGCACCAGCCGGTCGTTGCCGTCCGCGTCGTGCAACACGTCGTGGCTTCCCCGGCGGCGCGGCAACCCGAGCTCGGTCATGCGCCACTGGGTGGCGATACCGGCGTAGACACGCAACGTAGCCGCCACCGTCAGGTAAGTGGCGCGGTTGAGCGCGCGCGGCAGCCGCGACAGCGGGACCATCGGGCACGCGAACTCAGAGGTCGGCACCCAGCCGGGTTGCAGGGCGGCGAGCACGGCGGGTACGCCGAGCATCTCTGCCACGTGCTGAGCCGGAATCCCCGGCGTGTGCACGACGACGTCCGCGCGGGAGGCGCGCGCCGCGGCGCCGACGTCGTGCAGGACGTCCACCATCAGCGGCTTGATGCGCTGTGTGGTGCGCACTGCGGTGATCTTGCCGCGTACACCCCGGTACCCGCCCTCGATCGCCTCCTGGATCACGGGGTCGTTCATCAGTCTGTTCGGGCCTTCGCCCAGCGTCGCGAACTCGACGTCACGCTCCGCCGCTTCCTGCGCGTACGACTCCGGAGCGGCCAGCACCGCCTCGTGACCGCGCTTGCGCAATGCCACCGCGAGAGCGAGGAACGGTTGCACGTCACCACGGGTGCCGTGGGTGACCAGCAGGGCCCTCATCGTGCGTCCACCTCGTTGAACGCCGTCAGCCACCGGTCGTCGGTGAACAGGCCGCCGGTGAGCATCTCCAGTCCGGCCCGCGCACCCCGCATCGCGGTGGCCGTCTCCGCCGGATCACCGCCCAGCAACCGCCCGACCTGGTCCCCGAGCACGAGCGGCGCCAGCAACCACGACACGTAGGTCACCGCCCGCGCGCGTGCGTCGGCCGTGGGACGGACCCAGCCCTCCGCTTCGCCTTGGGTGAGCCACTCCTGGGTGCGGTCCACGATCTCGGTGAACAACGCGGACGCGCTGTCGGTGCCGTCCAGCAATGCCCGCGCCAGATAACGCCGCATCGGGGTGGCGGCCTGCAACACCTCGGCCAACGCGCCGATGTCGGCCGCACCTTCGATGTCGGCCGCACCTTCGATGTCGGCCCCACCTCCGCTGCGGATCGTGTCGAGCACGTGCTCGTCGCACGCCCGACGCAGCCCGTCCTTCGAGCCGAAGTGATGCACCACCAGCGCGGGTGACACCCCGGCGTCCGCGGCGACCGCCCGGACCGAGGTCCCGGCGATCCCGTCGGCGCCGAACCGCGCCAGAGCCGCATCGCGGATGCGAGCGCGGGCGGTCAAGTCAGAAACTGAACGCATGTTCAGATCATTGAACACCTGTTCAGTCGTGTCAAGTGTTCGGCGCCACGAGCGGGAAGGGCGAGTGGTCAGAGCGAGTCGGCGAACCGTTCGACGTCGGCGATCCGGCCGATCACCAGGATCACATCGCCGTACATCAGCACGGTGTTCGGAGTGGCGGGCTTGAAGACAGCGTTTTCACCGTCCACGTTGCTGCGCACCGCCGTCACGCTGACGTTGTACTGATCGGGAAGCTTGGTCTCGCCCAGCGGTACGCCGACGAGATCCCGCGGTGGCTCGGTCTTGATCATCGCGAAGTCCGAGTCGATCTCGATGTAGTCCAGCATGCGGCCGGCGACGAGGTGGGCCACCCGCTCACCCATCTCGTGCTCGGGCAGCACGACGAAACTGGCGCCGACGCGCTTCAGGATGCTCGCGTGCTGGTCGGTGACCGCCTTCGCCCAGATGCGCTCGATGCCGAGGTCGACCAGGTTCGCGATGGTCAGGATGCTGGCCTCCATATCGGTGCCGATACCGACCACCGCCCGGTCGTAGTCGGCCACGCCGAGCTGGCGCAGGGCTTCGACATCAGTGGAGTCGGCGGTCACCACGTGGCTGAGCCGGCCGGACAGGCGCTGCACCACGTTCGGCCTGCTGTCGATGGCGAGCACATCGGTGCCGTGACTGGCCAGTTCCACCGCCAGCGCGGAGCCGAACCGGCCCAGCCCGATGACCACTACCTGTTCCTTGCCTGGGCTAGCCAACGATCGTCCTCTCCTCCGGTAGCTCGTAGCGGCGTTCCCGTTCGCGCAACGCGAGCGCGGACGCCAGAGTCAGTGGCCCGATCCGGCCGATGAACATCAGCACGGTGATCAGCACGTGCCCGGCCCTGGGCAGGTCGGCGGTGATCCCGGTGGACAGGCCGACCGTGCCGAACGCGGACACCACCTCGAACAGCACCTTGTCCAGCGGATGCGTGGTCATGCTGAGCAGTGCGAACGTCGACACCGCGATGGCACCGATGGCGAGCAGCACGATGGCCAGCGCCTGCCGGTGGTTGGTCTCCGGAACCCGTCGGCGTCCTACGTTGACCCGGTGTTCGCCCCGCATCTCGGCCCACATGACAAACGCCAGCAAGCCGAAGGTGGTGACCTTGATGCCACCCGCGGTACCGGCGCTGCCCCCGCCGATGAACATCAGGATGTCGGTGAAGAACCAGCTCTCGGTGGTCATCTTGCTCACGTCGATGGTGTTGAAACCCGCGGTGCGGGGGGACGCGGCGGCGAAGAAACCGGCCAGCAGTTTGGCGGAGCCGCTCAACGGGCCCAGGGTGCCGGGGTTGTCGTACTCGGCGACGGTGAGCACGATCGTGCCGATCACCAGCAGCGACACCGTTGCGGTCACGGTGATCCGCGTCAGCACCGACCAATGCCGCGGCCGCCGCCATGAGCGGATGAGCTCGAACACCACCGGGAAGCCGAGCCCGCCGACGATGAACGCCGCACAGATCGTCAACGAGATCCACGGATCGGCCACGTATCGCATCAGGCCGTCGGCGTGCAGCGAGAACCCGGCGTTGTTGAACGCCGAGATCGAGTGGAAGACTCCACTGTAGAGCGCCGCACCGAACGACTCGCGGTAGCCGATCATGAGGCGCGCGGTGAGAACGGCGGCCACCACGACCTCGCTGACCAGGCTGAACAGCACCACGTTGCGGACCACCCGGCGCACGTCGCGCAACTGCAGCGTCTTGGTCTCGGCCTGGGCCATCAACTGGGCGCGCAGCCCCAGCTTCCGGTAGACGACCAGCGCGAACAGTGTGGCCAGGGTGAGGATGCCCAGGCCGCCGATCTGGATCAGCGCGAGAATGACCACCTCGCCGAGCGTGGACCAGTGGCCACCGGTGTCGACCGTGATCAGGCCGGTCACGCACACCGCTGAGGTGGCGGTGAACAGCGCATCGACGATGTGCGCCGGTTCTCCGGACTCGGTCATCACAGGCAGCGACAGCAACGCCGTACCGATGGCGATCACCGATCCGAAACCGGTCGCGATCACCTGGGTCGGATGCTGGAACCGCTCCATCGGCCGCAGGCGACCGGCCCCCCGAACACCGAACACGTCACTCCCAGATCGACAAGCGTTCGCACACTCTAACGACCTCTTAATGGCTTCAGCGAATGGATCGCATCAGCGTTAACAACGCGTAAGGAAACTGATCAGAGCCGTCAAGAAGTCATCAAGAAGCACCGGAAAACTGCAGCTCCTGCTACACGCTGGCACGTGATCGGCGCCTGGCGGCACAAGTCGGGACGTGGAGCAGTGGACGAAAAGAAGACCGCCGGCAAACGCGGCGAGCTGCGCGTCTATCTCGGCGCCGCTCCTGGTGTCGGCAAGACCTTCGCCATGCTCGGCGAAGCGCATCGGCGCCGGGAGCGAGGTATCGACGTGGTCGTCGGGTTTGTCGAGACGCACGGCCGGGCCAAGACAGCCGAGCTGCTCGACGGCTTGGAGATCGTGCCCCGCGGGCAGATCCACCACCACGGTGTCGACTTCACCGACCCGGAGCTCCGGCTGTCCACTGAGGACACGGCTGAGCTGATGGCCACCGTGGAGGAGTCCGCCGATCGGCTGACCGGCCTGGTCGGCAACCCCCTGGACTCCTCCCGCCTGGCTGCCGACGCCGTCACACCACAGTTGCGGCCAGTGGGCTACGACGAGGTCGTCGCCGCGGCGTTGTCCGGAATCGACGAGCGACGCCTGGTGTCGGTCGACGTGGACGAGCGGCTGCCACGGGTACTGGCCGACATCGGGTTGCTGGAACGCGTGGTGGCCAACGTGATCGACAACGCGCTGCGGCACGGCAGGCTACGTCCGCGCCGCCCGATCGATGTCGACGGGGACGGGCACGTCGCCGTCGACGAGCCCGAGATCGCGGTTCGCGCCAGCACCCACGGCGATCACGTTGAGCTGCGCGTGGCAGACCATGGACCGGGCCCGCACAAGAAGGTGCTGGACTCTGTGTTCACGCCGTTCCAGCGGCTCGGCGACTGCGACGCCACCACCGGTATCGGTCTGGGACCCAGCGTCGCGAAGGGCTTCGTCAAGGCCACGGGCGGCACGATCACCGCCGAGGACACCCCTGGCGGCGGCCTCACCATCGTCATCTCGCTGCCCGTCCACGAGGAGTCCGCTGTATGACCACCGTGCTCGTGGTCGACGACGAGCCGCAGATCGTCCGCGCCCTACGGATCAACCTTTCCGCACGCGGTTACGACGTGCTCACCGCGCATGACGGCAAGACCGCGCTGGAGGTCGCCGCCGACGGCAAACCCGACATCGTGGTGCTCGATCTAGGCCTGCCGGACATCGACGGCGCGGAGGTGATCGCCGGCCTGCGCGGCTGGACGTCAGTGCCGATCCTCGTGCTCTCCGCGCGCACCGAGTCCGCCCGCAAGGTCGAGGCGCTCGACGCCGGCGCGGATGACTACGTCACGAAGCCGTTCGGCATGGACGAGCTGCTCGCCAGATTGCGCGCGGCGGTGCGCCGGTCCACCACACTGTCCGTCGAGGAGCCGATCGTGAGGACGGCGACGTTCACCGTCGACCTTGCAGCGAAGAAGGTGCACCGAGACGGCGCCGAGGTGCACCTGACGCCAACGGAGTGGGGCCTGCTGGAGATTCTCGCCCGCAACTCCGGCCGGCTGGTCTCGCAGAAGCAGTTGCTGCAGGAGGTGTGGGGACCGTCGCACGTCAGGGAGGCCCACTACCTGCGGGTGTACCTGGCCGGCCTGCGCCGCAAGCTCGAACTGGACCAGTCGCGACCCCGGCACCTGATCACCGAGCCCGGCATGGGCTACCGCCTGGAGCCCTGACGAGGCCGCGGGAGGAATCTCCGCTTCACCGTTCGAAGAGCGCATTGTCGCGGGGCTGCTTGCCTTCGGTCAGGCCGTCGTGGTGTTGAACACCGCCGCGAAGATCTGTGAACCACTACTCGGCAGATGTTGCCTGACGCACCACTGATTAGTTGGGCGGGCACCGGCTGTACCCCGCCTGAGACAGTCGGCAAGCGTGATCAGGGTCGGGCCCGCGAAGCTCGTGCTGCAGGACCGCACCGCGCTCGTCTCACCGCTCGACATGTCGGGTGGAGCGACTTTCGGGTGACCCACATGGGCCACTTGGCGGCAGGCAGCCACTGTCGCACCCGCCCTCTAGGATCCCGACGGTGTTCTTCGTGTACCGGTCCCACTACAAGGGCCCCCTGAGCAAGCTGGTCCGTCGCCTGCCCGACGACTCGGTGCTGGCTTGGTTCCAACGCAACTGGCGGGACCCGGACCCAGGCACGGTAGTGGAGCGCGAACTCGGTGCGGACGTCTACGGCCTACACACCATCTTCGACGCCGCCTTGCGACACGACTTGCCCGTACCGGCATCCACGGACGAGCTGCGTGCGGTGCTGCACGAGCACCTCTACGTCGAAGGCGGCGAGGACCACGTCCGGCTCGACGACCACTCGCTACGCGTGCGAACGGACGACGACGAGGTCGAACTGGCCTACTTCTTCTTCGACGACACCGTGATCGCCGAATCTACTGATCGACTCACCTACCTGCTGCACGAGGAGTGGCCCCTCCCGGACACCGCAGGCACGGCGACCCACTTCACGCCGTCCGTGTCCGTGGTCCGCGCCGGCCCACCAGGAACAGACGGCACGTCGACGTACGCCGTGCTTCTGACGTTCTACGACGGTGAGTCACTCGCCATCACGACACCATGGGAGTTCGCCGGCGTCGCACTGAACAACCTGCCCGCTTACCTGCGCGCGGTCGAACCGACCCCGGACTGGGACCCGGAACTGCTGGTGCTCAGGGAACTGACCGAACCCGGCGACACCACCGTCGGCCCCGCTCTGGACCGATGCAACCGCTGGCCGGGGTTCAACCTCAACGAGAACCCATGGCCAGGGCCACCTCGCGACGACGCGCTGACCGACGGCCGCGACCCGAACCTGTCCGAGCTGCACGTCGCCGACCACCTCGCCCAGCTGGCGATCCACATCGACGACACGTTCGGCTATCAGCAGTGGTACCTGTTCGACAGCACCTGGGCCGCAACACATCCGGACCTCGCCCGGTCCCTGCTGCGCTACGCCGGACACTGGGACCCGTTGGAGCGAACGGACTGATCCGGACGTGCCCTCGTGCCGAGCGCGGCCGACATCACCCCCGCGACCTCGCAGCTGCCGCGTGTGCAGAGCGCGATGTCGGAGGTGCGGCGTCGGCCTGAGCGCGGCAGATTGAGCTCGCGGTCGATCAGCTTGTGCCCGGCCGTGGTGGTGTAGGTCAGGACACTCCGACCTGGGCGTTCTCGATCCGTCTGGCGGTGCCGGTGCGCCCCGGCCGAGCAGTCCCTTCTTGACGTCACCCGCTGTTCCAAGTGATCAACCAGCGCTATCTGAAATCCAGCACGATTCTGACCACGAACGTCGGCATCGCTGACTGGGCAACAGCTTTCGGTAATGCCACCGTCGCCGCCGCGATGCTCGACCGGCTCTTCTGGTCGCATGTTCGGAGTGCGGAGCGCCGGAGTTCAGAGGATGTCGAGAGCGGCGAGCACGCCGAGGGTTACGAGGACGAGGCCGACGGCTGTCAAGGCCCATCCCATCGTGGAACCGCGCTGACCGCCGGTGTTGATGACGGCATGTTGCGGCTTTTGAGGGGTGTAAAGGATTGTGACGCGATCTCCTGGCTGAGGAGGGTTGGTCTCACCATACTTCGATGTGACCTCGACCTCGTGGCCTTCGAGGGTCGTGAAGCGGAAGATCGGCCTGGCCGTAGGGCTCTCCCGGTCACAACTCACACCAGATCCGTGATCACGCCGGGTATCTGGGCCCACCGGGCACGGAGCCGCCGTGCTCTGATCAGCAGCCAGGCACCGTACGCCGTCCATACCAACCCGAAGAAACCGAGCGCCCGGCTGAAGATGAAGATGCCGAAACCAATGAAGATCACCTTTCGCCTCGCGATGAGGACCTTCAGCGTATGCCCAGGGCAGCAGCAGGCTTGCCACGCAGTGACCTCAACCTCCCATCCGTGTTCTTCTGGTGCGGCCGCCGCTCTTGCTTTGGCAGACCTTCCTGGGCGGCAATTGGGAAGTCGTCAGTGCAGCATCAAGTCAACGTCGGCGAGGTAATCCACGCTCAGCAGGGCGCCTCGCGGCGCGAATTCCCCCGGCAACGTTCCGGGCCACACCACTAGACACGGTGCGTGCCCACCACTCGCGCCGGCGCGAGTTCGCGTGTGGATGCAGAGAAGGGAGTCCGATGAAGCGATCGACCTTGTCCGTTCTGCTGGCACTGCTCGTGACCGTTGTGGCGAGCCCACTGCCGGGTGCCGTTGCCGCGCCAGGCCGGGTGCAGCCGCTCGAACGTGCGCACGCGCACAACGACTACGAGCACGACCGCCCGCTGGCCGACGCCCGCGACCGCGGGTTCACGTCGGTGGAGGCCGACGTGTGGCTGGTGGACGGCGAACTTCGCGTGGCGCACGACCTGGTCGGCACGCGGCCGGGCCGCACGCTGCGCGGCCTCTACCTCCAACCGCTCGCCGAGATCGTGCGTGCGAACGGGGGTCGCGTCTACCCGCAATGGCGCGGTTCCTTCCAGCTGCTCGTCGACATCAAGAGCGACGGTCCGGCGACCTACAAGGCCGTAGACGAGGCGGTGCGCGAGTTCCGTCCCATGCTCACCCAGTGGGTCAACGGCCACGAACGACGTGGCGCGGTCGAGGTGGTCATCAGCGGGAACCGGCCGCGTGAGGACATGCTCGCCCAGCGGATCCGGCGGGCCGGGTACGACGGGCGGCTGAACGATCTCGGCGGTGGTGTCCCCGCCACGTTCATGCCGCTCGTCAGCGACAACTGGACGAAGAACTTCACGTGGCAGGGAGTCGGCGCCATGCCCGTGGCCGAGCGGGAGAAGCTCCGCCGCATCGTGTCGCAGGCACACGCCGCCGGCTACCGGGTGCGGTTCTGGGCCACCCCGGACGCGGCGGGTGAGGCGCGGAACGCGGTGTGGCGTGAGCTGCTCGCGGTCGGCGTCGACCACATCAACACCGACGACCTCGCAGGGTTGCGGGAGTTCCTTCTGGCGAACGACCCGGCTGAGCGCCGCAGGGGCTGAACCGAGGGCAGGGCTCCACCGATCCGGCGGAGCCCTGCCCATGTCCGGCGAGGCGCCTCAGCATGGCGACCAGGGCGGCAGGGTGACGGTCTGATCGAAGACCTCGGCGATGTGGCCGTCCGGGCGAACAACCTAAGCCTGACAGCCAACTTCCTGCTGCAGCTTCACGAACACAGGAGCATCGAACGGTTCCACCGCATCCCGCTCGACGAATGGGACTACGCCTGCCTCTGACGCACCGGCCCGCCGGTACTTGGCGAGCACCTCGACGCCTGCGTGCATGTGCAGCACCGCGTACTTGAGGTCGGCGGACAGGCCGTTCTCCCGGCCGACCTTCGAAAGGTTTGAACCCGTGGTGTGCGTGGAGTCCAAGGCGCTGACAGCCAGCTTCGGAGAGGCACAGCTGCCACTCGGTGAGGCAGTCTGACGGCGGCCTACAAGGTCTCGACGAGTTTCCTGAGCGGTGCGGCGAGGTCGGGGTGGTCGCCCTTGTCGACTCGGTGCAGTAGGCGGGATGCGACGTAGAGCTGAGCGAGTTGGCCGGGGTCGGTGTCGAGCACGTGGGCGAAGGTGTCGCGCACTCGTTCGGCGGTTTCCGGCACGAGAAGGCTGTAGCAGAACAGTGTGGCTGCGTCTGTCCCTGCTGGGCCGCGGCCCCACAGCTCCCAGTCCAGCAGCATGAAGTCCGGTCCCATCAGGTTCGCCCAGTGCAGGTCGCCGTGTACGGTTTCCCATTGGCAGACCACGGGGTTCACCGAGTTTCCGAAGTGCTGCTGGATCCTTCCGGTGATCAAAGCCTGATCGGCATGGACCCGGTCGGTTGGCGTCGTCGCGACCACCTTGATCGTTCTGCGGAGTTCGGCCCACCATTCATCGGGAAGGTCGATCGCGTGGCGCAGGATGTCGGTGGGGGAGCAGGATGAACCTGGTACCAGGGTCATCAGCTCGGCACGTTGCTGCCGCCATTCCTCCCACTCGTAGACGTCGAGAACCTGCGGCTTGGGCAGCGTGGCGAACACGTTGGCGTCGAGGTTGCCGGTCCAGAAGTCACCGCCGATCCACTGCTTGTCCTCGGACACCACCCGAAGCCAGAGTTGCCGGCCGGATGCTTGGACAGGTGCGCTGATCGACCGGTCCAGCCAGCCAAGCCGGACTTGCCCGGCAACGGTGAGACCGAAGTGGTCGCCGGCGTGGCTGAGGTTTTCGTGCATCCACTGCCGAAACTGCGCGTCGGCTTCGCTCAGATCGTCGCTCAACGTTCGGCCGTCGCTGTCGTGCACGGGTGGGTGGTCAAGCTGTTCGGACACGGGATCCCCTCGCCTTGGTGCTCACCGAGCACACTGTGCGAGTTCCTTGGTACCGCTTGGAAACACTCCAAGCGAGGAGCTGAAGGGGGCGTGCCCCAATCGGGGAGGTTGGTGAGCGAGTTGCAGGCTTGCCCCTCGTTCACCAACTGACGAGCTACTTCATCGTCATGGCAGCCTGCGCCCCTATCCCCGTGTTCATAGTTATTTCAGTGTCGACCAAATCCAGTGCCACATCACCGCTGATCTGCTATCTAACGGACTTCCAAGATCGCGGTTAGGGATGTCAGCCGGGGGCTGCCTGCCATCGGCAGGCAGCCCGCGACGGTTCTGGAATCAGTTACGCGGCCAGCGGATGGCGCTCGCCGGTGAGCGCGGCCAGCGCTGTGGCGACTTCTTCAAGGGTGGCACGGGTAGGTCGCGGTGCTGCCTGCGTTGGTCCAGGACGCGGTTCTAATACGGGCTGTAGGCGCGGCGGGTTCCATCGCTCACGGCCGCCGCCACGACCGGGATGTATTCGGCGAAGGTCGGGGCCGGCGGCTTCACGGAGTTGTGCAGGTCCTCGGCGGTCACGCCCATCCGGTCGAGAACGAGGCGTGCAGCGTCGAGCTCAACTTGTGTCGGTGCGCCGGTCACAGGTCCTCACCTTCCGGCAGGACGGGCAGCACCAACCGGTCCAGGGTGACGGGTGGGAACACCGTGACTGTCTGGCGGTCGAGGTGGGCGACGAGGAGGACCCGGTCGCCAGAACTCAAATGCCCTGCTTGACCGGCGTCGGCCGGTAGCCGGACGTGTCCCTGTTTGGTGAGTTTGAAGACGCCGTGCGGGTCGGCGGTGACGGCCAGCAGGCCGTCGTGTTCGCGGATGTTCAGCCGGGTTGCGGCGGTCCAGTTCAGCGCGGCGGTCATGTGGCGGTCAGCGACCCGGCCGCAGTCATCGAGCATGGCCACGCTGTACAGAACGTTGCTCAGCCGTGGTGGTGGCGATACCGGTACGGCGATAAGAGGGAGAGGCTGGCCGACAATGCGGGCAGATGCCCCTCGTGCGTGTCCTGGTGCTGTGTCAGGAACGATGGGGCGGATGTAGGAAATGGTCATCGGACGCCACGACCGACCCTAGCGAGGCGCCGGTGCCCGTGACTCCCAGTTGGAAAACCTGTTCACGAGCCGTTCGGTTCGCCGAAGCGCTTCGCGAGACCGAGGAACTGCTGCGACAACGAGCCCGCTCGGGTCAGCAACTCCTCGTACTCGTCGAGCAGGCGCGCCGCGCGCGGGTCGGCGCTCACACCGGGCGCCGTTCGCACCCGCCTGGCCACGTTCATCCCGTGGAACGCGAGCATCACCATCACCTCGCTGAGGATGTCGACCTCGCTCTTGGCCGCGGGCTCGTCACCCGAGTCCTGGTCGGGCAGCTCCAGCAGCGCTTCGCGGAGCCTGCGCCGTCCTTCCGGTGTGATCGGTGCGTTCATCGGATCCCCAAGTGTCGTATTCCACCGCGAGGCTAGTCGTGCTCAGCGGGAGGCCAGCGGGTAGCGGGCCGGGTCGAACACCTTCATCAGGAACGGTGCCGCCGCGTCCCACCACTGCTGGTCGGTCAGCCCGGTCTCGCGTCACGACCGCGGCCTCGAGTTCGACCTCGCTACCCTCCTCGGGCGGCGCCGCGCGCGGTCGCTGATCGGCGGCGCGCAGCCTGGTCCTGGTGGCCTGCGATCCGTCGACCTCGAACTCGGCTTCCACCGCCACTTTCGCGGCGTCGTCGACGGCAGCTAATGGCACGTGCCTCACCGCAATCCCTGGGAGACCGCCTGTCCCTGCACATCATCCTGCTCGTCGAGCCCACTCGCGACCTCGACCACACCGCGAAAGCGCGTGGTGGCCCTTCTGAGCCATGAGTTGGCGTGTGCAGGGCCGGTTTCTGGGTGGCCGTCCGCTGTATGGGTATCGGCTGGTTGATGGTGGTCGGCATCCGAATCCGGTGCATGGGCGGTGGGGTCGTCGGGTTCAGGTGTTGGCACCGGATCCGGTGACGGCGCCGTGGGTGCGGTGGATGTTCGCCGAACGTGCTCGCGGTCGGACGGTGGCTATCTGCTGGCGGGCCTCGTCGTGTGCGCGCTGTGTGGCCGTCGGATGGACGGGCACTGGGTTCACGGGCGAGCGGGCTATCGGTGCAGGCATGGCTTCACGAGCGCCAAGCGACGTTCCGACGACGAACCGCGGAACGTCTACGTCCGAGAAGATCGCCTGCTCGAGGCGCTGCCGCATCTACTCGGGCGGACCGCTGGACGCATGGAAGTAGATGTGGGCGAGGAGCTGGTCGATCAAGTCCGCGAGCAACCCCTGCAGATTCACTATGACGACCAGCGTCTCGAAATTCGACCCGCACAACTAACACCGAAAACCCTGGAACCTGCTCGTCGTCCAGTTCAGGAGACACTCGCGTTGGATTTGTGCGCGGATCTAGCGGCGGCCGAAATATGAATTACCCCATGGGATTATGGTTAATCCCGTGGAGTAATGGAATGTCCGAGGGACTTGGGTCCCCGCATGTGGCAAGCTTGCGCAGTTTGTGTGTTCATGCGGCGAACTGTTGGATCGCACGCTGATCTTAGATCAGACCCACTTATGGCACGCGCTGCGTGAGTACTAGTGGCACCACAACAAGCACCGCACCCACCGATCACTCGCCGCCGCAGCCCCCTCCGGATCTTGCCTCCAGCGTCTCCAAGCCAGTCAGATCGAACCCCTCACCCTCGATCGACACGACCTTCTCGGCGGAGTCATCACGGGTATCGCCATGTCGCTTAACCTGCGCGGATGCAGTTTTCGGCACGCACAACTGCCGCGGTGAGGCCGGCTACCTCTAGATTCGCTGGTCACGCTCACACTTCGGTCACAGGTCGATGGAGGCATGCAGTGGTCGTGCAGTACCGGGTCCTCGGCGCGCTGGAGGTGACGCTCGACGGCGCCGAAGTGCCGGTGCCCGTCGGGCGGTGTCGTGTGTTGCTGGCGGCGTTGTTGTTGCGCCCCAACCAGTTCGTGTCCGTCGACGAACTGGCGGAGCTGGTGTGGAACGGCGTGCCGCCTGTACGGGCCAGGCAATCGCTCCACCAGGTCGTGCGGCGGCTGAGGGTCGCGTTGGGCGAGGCGGACTGCGTGCGGACGCTCTCCGGCGGGTACGAGGCACGCGTCGAGCCCGAAGAGCTCGACCTGCTGCGGTTCCGTGAACTCGTTGCGGCGCAGGACCTCACGGGCGCTGTCAAGCTGTGGCGCGGTCCCATGCTGACCGACATCGTCTCGGAATTGTTGCACCGCAACGAGATCCGGCACGTGGCGGAGGAGTACGCCGAGGCTCTGGCACGGTCGAAGCGGCGCGCGCCCCGGCTGCTCCCCGCTGCCATGCCGCGCTTCGTCGGACGGGCCGGTCACCTGCGCGAGCTGACTTCCCTGGTCGAGGGGACCGGACCGGTCACCGCCACGATCACCGGCACCGCGGGCGTCGGCAAGAGCGTGCTCGCCGTGCAGTGGGCGCAGAGCGTGGCCGACCGCTTCCCGGACGGTCAGCTGCACGTGAACATGCGAGGGTTCGACCGGCACCGAGACCCGATGGCGCCTGGCGACGTACTGAGCCGGTTCCTCGAAGCTCTCGGAGTCGCGACGGAGCGTATCCCGGCGGGTATGGACGGCCAGGCAGCGCTCTATCGCGAGCTGACAGCGGACCGTCGGCTGCTGGTGGTGCTCGACAACGCCCGCGACGCCGAGCACGTCCGCCCGCTGCTGACCGGCCCGTCGTTCGTGCTGATCACGAGCCGCGACCGGCTCACCGGACTGGCGCGGCGGGATCTCACGCTCGACGTGCTCAGCACCGAAGAGGCACGCGCGCTGCTGGTCAGCAGGCTCGGCGAGGGGCGGGTGGACGCCGCCGACGACCTGGTGGCCTGGTGCGGCGGCCTGCCGCTGGCACTCGCGATCGTGGCGGCACGGGCGGCCGAGGTCCCAAACCTCCCGCTGTCCGCGCTCGCCGCCGAACTCGCCGACGAACGGACCCGGCTCGACTCGCTCGACACCGGTGACGCGGAGACCAGCGTTCGCACCGTCTTCCAGTGGTCGTACCAGCAGCTCAGCCCGCAGGCAGCGCGGATGTTCCGGCTTGTCGGCGTGCATCCGGGACCGGACCTCACGATCCCGGCGGCCACGAGCCTCGCCGGTGAGCCCGCCGAGGAGGCCGTGCGCGAATTGGTCAGGGCGAACCTGCTGGTCGAGCACGTCCCCGGCCGGTTCACGTGCCACGACCTGCTGCGGGTCTACGCCGCCGACCGCGCGGAGGCCGACGAAGCGGAAGCGTCCCGCGCGTTGGCGGTGGAACGCATGCTCGACCACTACCTCCATACGCTCGTAGGCATCAACCGCACGCACTACTGGAACCACCTCGGTGTCCTCGACGACCCTCCCGTGCCGTCGGGCGGCGCGACCCCGGAGACGTTCGAGCGGCAGGACGAGGCCGAGACGTGGTTCCAGGCGGAACGCACGGTGATCCACGCGGTCGTCGTGCTGGCCGACGAGCAGGGCCACGACCGGCACACCTCGCAGCTGGTGTGGTTCGTGACCGACCTGGTCGAGCGGTTCGGGCTCTGGCGGGAGTGGATCGGTCTGTTCGCGCGTGCGACCCAGGTGGCGGACCGGCTCGGCGACCGGGTGCAGGTGGCGAGGTTCGCCTTCCTGCGCGCGGTCGGTCACGCACGGCTCGGCGAGCTGGAGTGGGGACTGGAGCTGTTCGAGGCCACCGACCTGATGTGGGAGGAGGTCGGGTCGGTCGCCGGACAGGTGCGGGCCCAGGCGGGCGTCGCGTGGTTGCTCGGGGAGCTCGGCCGCCCGCACGAGTCGGTCGAGGTTGCGCGGAAGTCGCTCGACCTGTTGCGCGGCGACGAGTGCCGGACACCGACCCGGATGCGGCTGGCCCTGCACCAGCTCGCCGGGGCTCTCGTCCTCGCGGACAGGCCTGCGGAGGTGCTGGAACTCGCGGCTGAGTGGGAGACCCTGGACGGCGTGGCGGACCCGCACAACAGCGGGCTGATGGCCTCCGAACTGGCCCGCGCGTACCTCGGGCTCGGCAGACACGCCGAGGCGGTGCCGAAGCTGATGGACGCGCTGGAGTCATTGGGGCAGAAGGGCACGTGGGTCGACCTCGCCTACGCCGAGAACTTGCTCGGCGACGCCCACCACGAGCTGGGTGATCCCGCGGAGGCACGCGCGTGGTGGGAGAAGGCGGCCGCCCGGTACGCGGAGCACGAGCACCCAGACGAAGCGGCGGTCAGGGCCAAGCTCACCGGAGTGAGCGACCCCGTGAACGGGTGAGCAGTGCTTTCCTGGTCGGCCCTGCCAGCTGAGACTGCCGGGCTGGCTGTGCACCGCCGCGGGCAACCTGCTCGTGGAGTGGGCCAAGGGCTGGGGCAACGCCGCCGACCACGGTGTGTACGCCGAGATCCACTGGTGGCCGCCGCACATCGTGGCCGGCCGCTGGTAGGAGAGGTCGTTCGGTGAAAGGGTGAAGGCTCCGAGCAGACGGTGGGGCGGTGGTCGCGGGAAATGCGACCACCGCCCCACCGTTGTAGTCAGTTGAAGACCGTGATGTCCTGGGCGTAGCCCTGCAGGTGTCGCCGTCCACTGGACACCTTCAGCTGCTCGGCGATCAGTTATCCGTGGGTGTCTAGGATCGTGGCGACATGTCAGCGCGTTGCACTACGACGTCCGCTCATCGGCATGAGCGCGCTCGAGCAACGCGATCACTGGCATAAGAGTGCGTTCATGGCCTTGTCACGGCAGCTCTCAGCAAGGTGAGCAGGCGTCCACGATCGCTGCGGTGTCCCAGTAGAAGGGGCGTACCTCAGTGATGCGCCCGTCCTCGACGGTGATCGTCTGCAAGATCGGGAAGTCAAGTTTGCGGCCGGTGGTTCGGGCGCGTGCGCGTACATCAGTCAGGACGACGAGTGGGCTGGTGGTTGCCAGGAAGGCTTGGTCCACCATCTCGAAGGTGTCCCACGTCCGGCTCATGGCGAGGAAGAACTGCTCCATGCCTTTGTGACCGCGCCAGACTCCGCCGTACGGCAGTGCCGAAGCTTGGTGCAGCACGACGTCCGGGGCGAAGAACGGCGCGAGTGGTGCGAACGACGCACTCCCCGGGCCACCTGCGGCGAGATACTCAGCCTCCGCCGCGTACATGCCTTTGAGCACGGACATGGCGGCCGTTGTCGATGACGTGGTCATGACGATCACTGTGGATCGTCATGACCCGGCCTGCTGGCGGGAATCCGTCATCACAATCGCCCGTCAATCCGCCGATGGCATCACCGGACGCTGGTCATCCCGCTCATCGGCATGAGCGTGCGTTCGGAGTTACCAGATCCGATCGTGTCGCCTGCTTCTGGAAGTACTAAGTGCTCACCTGTGCCGTGATCGCCGCGCGCGTCCGTTCAGGGGTCTGTCAAACGAACTTCTTCCACATCGACACCGTGCTCGGCGCACGTCTGTACGCGCTGGCGTTCCTCGAACACGGCACCAGGCGCCTGCACATCACCGGCGTAACCGCGCATCCGACGCGGAACTGGACGGTGCAGCAGGCGAGGAACCTGGCCAGCGAGCTCGGAACGCGCATGGAGTCTCTCCGCTTCCTGCTGCGTGACCGTGACGGTAAGTATGGCGACGCGTTCGACGCCGTATTTGAGGCAGAGGAACTGCGTGTCATTGCGACCGCGCCGCGCGCTCCGCGGATGAACGCGCAGTGCGAACGGATCACCGGCAGCATCCGCCGTGAGATTCTCGACCACATTCTCATCATGCGAGAAGGTCACGCGCGTCAAGTACTAGCGGCCTACCAAACGCACTACAACGAGCACCGGCCTCACCAAGCCCGCGACCAGCTACCGCCAGACGTTCAAGAACACACCGGAGCGGTGCACGATCTTGACGTCTCTGGCAGTCGACCTGTCCGCACGCAGATCCTCGGTGGGGTGATCAACGAGTACCGATATGCGGCTTGAGCTGCAGCGATGACTTTTCGAGCGGTACAAGATCGTCGGCCAACAGCGCGCGTTCGAGCACCAGATCGGCGAGAATCGCAATGAGGACGTCCGCATACTCGGGCAACGGCTGGTGACGGCGCGCGAACTCGGTGACTTCGGCGATGTACTCACGGCGGAGCTGCCGCGCGTCGGGGTCAGGATGTACATACGGCGCCTGGGACACTGGACCCCCGACCACCCGCGAGACCAGGAGTGCACCGTGCAGCAGGGAACCGTCCGCTGGTACGACCTCGAGCGCGGCTTCGGCTTCCTCGCCCCCGACGACGGCAGCGACGACATCTTCGTGCACGTCTCGCAGGTGCAGGGCGAGGGCGCGGCCCGGGCGCTGCGCGAGGGCCAGACGGTGGAGTTCGAGCCCGGTGAGGGACCCCGCGGTCCGCAGGCGCTGCACGTCGTCGTCACCGGGGACGCCGCGCCCGACGCGACCCTGGGCGTGCTCGCCACCGTCTCCTGGTACGAGCCGGCCAAGGGCTACGGGTTCGCCGCGCCGGACGGCGGGGGTGCGGAGGTGTTCGTGCACTCCTCCGCCATCGTCACCGGGGGTGTCCTCGCGGCCGGGCAGCGGGTGGCCTTCGTCGTCATCGCCGGGGAGAAGGGGCCGCAGGCCCAGCACCTGGTGCCGCTGAGCTTCGACGCCGGGGTCCGCCGAGCCCCTCTGGTCGCGCCCGGCGACGGTGCCGACGGCTCCGTCCTGTGGTTCGACGAGGAGAAGTCGTTCGGCTTCGTGGCCGCCGACGACGGGGCGGGCGACGTCTTCCTGCACGTGCGCGCCCTGGTCGACGAGCTGTACCTGCCGGCCGAGGGCGACCGGGTCTCGTTCACCACGGTCACCATGGACCAGGGTCGTCAGGCGCGCGAGGTGCGGTTCGTGGCCACCGGCGAGCCGGTGGAGGCCGCCGCGGCCCCCAGCCAGGCCCGTTCGGTCACCCGGCCCGCAGCCCGCGCCGGCGACGGCTCGGTGGCCCGCTACGACGCGGACCGCGGCTTCGGCTTCATCACCCCCGACGCGGGCGGGCCCGACCTCTTCGTGCACGTCTCGGTGGTCTCCGGCGAGCCCCTGGTGGCTGGCGAGCGGGTGCGCTTCCGCATCCGGCAGAGCGACCGGGGCCCGCAGGCCGATGCCGTCGAGCGCGCCTGACCGTCCGGGACGGTCCTACGACGCCTCGAAGCGGGCGACGTAGCGGCGCTGCCACGGCGTCTCGACCTCCCGGTGGTCGTAGCGCAGCCGCGATGGCCGGGCGGCCTGGCCGTCATTCCGCGGCCATGCGCTCGCGCAGGCTGCGCGGCCTCATGTCGGTCCACACCTCGTCCACGTGGGCGGAGCACTCTTCTTTGGTGCCACGGAACCCGTCGGGGCGCCATCCCGCGGGCACCTCGTGCGTCGCGGGCCAGAGCGAGTACTGCTCCTCGTCGTTGAACAGGACCTGGTACTCGATGTCGTCCCTCATGCCATGACGTCCTTTCGTGGATATGCGCGGAGAACGGGATGCGCGGTGACCAGCACCGTGATGACCGCGATGCCGCCCGCGCACAGCAGCACCGCGCCTGATCCGGGGAGCAGTTCGGCGAGCACGCCGCCCAGCGCGGGGCCCAGGGCGGCGGCCGTGCCGAGGGCGACGTTCATGACGCCGCTCATTCGGCCGCGCAACGAGTCGGGCGTGCGCAGCAGCTGGTAGGTGGTGATCACCGTGTTGGCGGTGGGCGCGAGCAGTGCCATGCCGGCGAACAGCGCGCCCATCAGGTAGCCGTTGGAGATGAACACGGCCAGCGGCGCCAGAAGGGTCAGCGCCCAGAACACGCCGGCGATCGCCTGGTGTGGCGACAGCAACGCACTCAGTCGTGGGGCGATCAACGCTCCCACCACACCGCCGGCACCGAGCATCGCGGCCATCACGCCGATCTCGCCCAACGGCACGCCACGTGACTGCGCCAGCACGATGATCACCAGGTAGTACGCGCTGAAGAACAGGTTGAGCGTCATCGCGCACCACGCCGTCACGCGCATCTCCGGCCTGCCCAGCACCCACTTCAGGCCATCGAGCAGTTCGCGGACGAAGTGCCGGCGCTCGGCCGGCGGTGAAGGCGGTACCCGCAGGAAGAGCAGGCCCACGAACGCCAGCGCGTGCGTCAGGGCGTCGACCGCGAACGGCACCCAGCGGCCGACCGCCACGAGGAAGCCGCCCAGCGCGGTGCCCGCCATCTGCCCGACGGACGACCGTGCGGCGTTGAGCGACACGGCGGTGGCGAGCTGCGACTCCGGCACGATCCGCGGCAGGCTCGCGTCCTCGGCGGGTTCGAAGAGCGCCCGGCAGGCGCCCAGCACTGCGGCCACGGCCACCATGTGCGGCAGGGTCGCGGCGCCTTGCCACAACGCCACCGCGAGGCTGGCCACCGCGACCGCCTGCGCCGCCTCCGACCAGAGCATGACCCGCCGGCGGTTCCAGCGGTCGGCCAGCACGCCGCCGGGCAGCCCGACGAGGAGCTGGGCCACCGCGTCCACGGCGAGCACGAGGCCCGATGCCGCCGCCGAGCCGGTGACCATCAGCACGACCAGCGGGAAGGCGATGAGGGAGGCGTTGAAGCCCACCTCGGACACCGCCTGGCTGGCCCACAACAACCTGTAGTTCCGGTTGCGCGACAACGGGGTCATCGCGCCTCCCGGCAGTCGGCGGCGATGGCGCGCAACGCCGCGGCGAAGTCGCCGACCAGTCCCGCGACGGGGACGCGGTGCACGACACCGAACGTCATCCGCCCGTCCGCCACCTCGCCGACCACCTGCACCACGTGCGGGTCCTGATCGACGTGGTCGCGGCCGACCGCGGGCAGCACCTCGCCGAACAACGACTCGTCCTCGGCCCGAGCGTCGAACTGACCGAGGTAGTTGAACGAGACCGGTGCCTCGACGCCCGGCACGCGGCCCGCCCAGCGCAGCGGGCCGTAACCGAAACCGTTGCCCGGCACCCGGCGCAGTTGCTTGCGCGCGGACTTCACCCGGTCGCGCCAGGAGGAGTCGGTGACGTCACTGACCTCCAGCCCGACCGGGAACATCGTGGTGAACCAGCCGACCGTCCGGGACAGGTCGACATCGTCGAGCACCTCCTCGCGGCCGTGCCCCTCCAGGTCGATCGTCACCGACGGCGTGCCGGTCCACCGTGCGAGCGCCCACGCCAGTGCCGCAAGCAGCACGTCGTTGATGCCGGTGCGATAGGCGGTGGGTGCGCCGCGCAGCAACGCGTCCGTCTCCTCCGCGCTCAGTTCGAACGACGAGGCCGACTCCTCCTCCGAAGCGTCGAGCGGCTCAGCGGTGATCGACCGCCAGTGCTCGATCTCGTGGTCGAGCGCACCCGAATCCACGAAGGGCTCCAGTCGCACCGCCCAGTCGCGCACCGAGGTGGACTTGCGGCCGAGATCGATCGGTTCGCTCCGCAGCGCCTGGTGGTAGGCGGTGCCGAGGTCGTCGAGCAGGATGCGCCACGACACGCCGTCCACCACGAGGTGGTGCGCCACCAGGAACAACCGCCGCGACCCGAAGAGAGCTGCCCGCAGCAGCGGTCCGCGGGCCAGATCGAAGCCCGCGTGCAGTTCGTCGGCCACCCGCTCGAGATCGTCCAGCGGGTGCTCGGACAGCACGTCGGCCGGTTCGAACGGCGGATTGTGCTGCTGCCAGCCGGACTCGCCGGACGTGAACCGCATCCGCAACGCGTCGTGGTGGCGCACCAACGCCTCCAGCGCCCGCCGGAGGGCGGCGACGTCCACGTCCGAGGTCAGCTCCACCAGGTGCGACTGGTTGAAGTGGTGAGGAGCCGTCCGGTCACCCGCGAAGAACCACCGCTGGATCGGCAGCAGCGGCACGTCGCCGACGACGTCCGCGCGGTCGCCGGTGTCGCTCTCCGCCGTGACGTGCGGTGCGAGCCCGGCGATCGTCTGGTGGGTGAACAGGTCCTTGGCGGTGAAGTGAAGACCGGCGCGGCGACCGCGGGCCACGACCTGGATGCTCAGGATCGAGTCGCCGCCGAGCGCGAAGAAGTTGTCCTCCACCCCGACTTCCGGCACAGCGAGGACGTCAGCCCACAGCGAACACAGGGCGCGCTCCACGTCGTTGCGGGGTGCGACGTGCGTGGTGGTGGCGGTGAACTCCGGCACAGGCAACGCCTTGCGGTCGACCTTTCCGTTGGGGCTCATCGGAACTTCGTCGATCGCGACGAACGCGGACGGCACGAGGTAGTCCGGCAGCGTCTGCGCCAGGAACTCGCGTAGCTCGCCCGTGAGACCGACGACGTAGGCCACCAGCCGCTTGTGGCCGCCGAAGTCCTGCGCCACCACCACGGCCTCCCGCACGGACGGGTGCCTGAGCAACGCCGATTCGACCTCACCCAGCTCGACGCGGAAGCCGCGGATCTTCACCTGGTCGTCGGCACGTCCGACGAACTCCAGCTCGCCGTCGCGATTCCACCGGACGACGTCACCCGTGCGATACATCCGCACCCCAGAAGAATCATCACTGTCGAAGGGATTCGCGAGGAACCGTTCCGCCGTCAGCCCCGGCCGGCCGAGGTACCCGCGGGCCAGCTGGGGACCGCTGACGTACAGCTCACCCGGCACGCCGACGGGAACCGGCCGCAGCAACGAGTCGAGCACGTGGACCCGAGTGCCGGGCAACGGCCTGCCGATCGGCGGCACTCCTCCCGGTACCAGCGGCCCGCTCCACGACGTGACCACGGTGGACTCGGTCGGCCCGTATGCGTTGATCATGCGGCGGCCGGGTGCCCAGCGGGCCACGAGTTCCGCGGTGCAGGCGTCACCGCCGACGATCAGCGTGCGGAAGTCGGGCAGTGGCACGTCCGGCACGGTCGCCATGGCCACGGGCGGGATCAACGCGTGAGTGACCTTGTTCTCGCGCAACACATCGGCGAGCTGGTCGCCCAGCAGTGGCCCCTCGGGCGGCACGACCAGCGCTGCACCGGCCGGCAACGACATGCACAGCTCCAGCACCGACGCGTCGAAACTGGGGGAGGAGAACTCCAGCACCCGGTCACCCGGCCGGACCTCGAAGTGCTCGAGCTCGGCCGCGGAGAACGACGCGAGCCCGGCGTGCGTGACCACCACGCCCTTCGGCCGTCCCGTCGAACCGGACGTGTAGATCACGTACGCGGGCTGTGCCAGGTCCACCGGCACGCCGAGGGGCGACGCGTCGTACCCGCTCGCGTCCAGCGGACCGTCCACCACGACGACCGGATCGGCGTCGCGCAGCATGAACTCGACGCGCTCGGCCGGGTAGTCCGGGTCGATAGGCAGGAACGCCGCACCGGTCTTCAGCACCGCCAGCTCGGTGACGATGATGTCCACCGACCGCGGCAGCTGCACCGCGACGATCCGCTCCGGGCCCGCGCCGCGCTCCACGAGCACCCTCGCGAGCCGGTTCGCCCGCGCGTCGAGCTCGGCGAAGCTGATCTCGCCCTCGGCGTGGATCAGCGCGGGAGCGTCCGGTGTGCGGGCGACCTGCCGTTCGACGAGCTGGGCGAACGAGCAGGGCGTGACCTCCTGCGTCGCCTCGTTCCACGACTCCAGCTGGTCCAGCTCGGCCGGGGTGAGCATCAGCAGCCCTGCCATCGGGAGCGCAGGTGCCGCGACGGCGCCGTCCACGAGCACGCGCAGGTGCCGCGCCAGCAGCTCGACCGTGGCGTGGTCGAACAGGTCGGTGTTGTAGGTGATGGTGCCGTGCAGCTCGTCGTCGGCCTCGGTGAACTCGAACGCCACGTCGAACGACGCCGTGTGCACCGGCAGGTCGACGTCCTCACCCACCAGACCGGGCAGTGCACCGGCCCGGCTCGGCGCGTTCTGCAACGCCACCAGCACCTGGAACAGCGGTGTGCGGCTGGGGTCGCGGTCGGGCTGTACCGCGTCCACGACCCGTTCAAACGGCACGTCCTGGTGCGCGAATGCCTCCCGGACCGTCCCGTGCACCGCGCCGAGCAACTCGCGGAAACTCGCGGATTCGTCCACTGTGGACCGCAGCGTCACCGTGTTGACGAAGAAGCCGACGAGCCGTTCCAGCTCCGGGTGCTCGCGTCCGGACGACACCGTGCCGACCGCGATGTCGTCCTGCCCGGTCCAGCGGCGCAGCAACAGCGTGCACGCGGCGACGAGCGCCGTGAACAGCGTCGTGTCCTGGCCGCGAGCGAGCTCGCGCAGGCCGTGGGCGGGCAGCGCGACCTCCACCGTCGCACCGTTCGTGGTGTGCGTGGGCGGGCGCGGGCGGTCTGTCGGCAACTCCAGCGCGGGCACGCCGGCCAGCTGCGTGCGCCAGTAGCCGAGCTGCTCGTCGAGGGGCAGGGATCGTTGCCACGCGGCGAAGTCCGCGTACTGCACGGCCAGCGGCGGCAGCGGCTGACCGGCGTAGAGCGCGCTCAGCTCCTCCATGATCAGCCCGCCGGACCAGCCGTCCGTGACGATGTGGTGCATCGTCAGCGCCAGCACGTGTTCGCGCGCCGACACCCGGATCAGCAACGGCCGCAACAGCGGGCCGGTCGTGAGGTCGAACGGCGTGTGCGCCTCCCGCCCCAGAACCTTCTCGACGTCGCCGATGGCCACGGGGATCTCCACCGGTGCCGGCGGGTGCACCACCTGCACGGCCCGGCCGTCGACCTCACGGAACGTCGTGCGCAGCGACTCGTGCCTGGCCACCAGCGCGGACATCGCCGCGGAGAGGGCCGCGACGTCCAGTTCGCCGGTCAACCGGACCGCCAGCGGCGTCACATATTCCGTGCCACCGGGCGTGAGCTGGTCGAGGAACCACAACCGCTGCTGCGCGAACGACAGCTCCAGCTCGCCCTTCCGTGACACCACCGGAATGGTGGTCATGCCGCGTCCCGGCAAGACCCGCGCGAGGCCTTCCACGGTCGGATGACCGAACAGGTCGCGCGGGGTCAGGTCGACACCGAACTTCGCCCGCAACCGCGAGATCACCCGGATGCTGCTGATCGAGTCACCGCCCAGCTCGACGAACCGGTCCGTCACACCGACCCGGTCGACGCCGAGCACGTCGGCCCAGATGTCGGCGATCGCGCGTTCGGCATCCGTGCGCGGCGGCACGAACTCCTGCGTCGTGGCGGACTCACGGCCGGGCTCCGGCAGTGCTCGTACGTCCAGCTTGCCGTTATTGTTGAGCGGCAGGCGATCCAGCCGGACGAACGCAGACGGCACCATGTGCTCCGGCAACACCGCTGCGGCGCGGGCGCGCAGCTCGTCGACCGGGGTGTCACCCACGACGTAGGCGACGAGGCGCTGGTCCTTCGCGATGACCGCGACCTGGTCGACGGCCGGGTGCAGCACGGCCTCGATCTCACCCGGCTCGATCCGGAACCCGCGGACCTTCACCTGCTGGTCCGCCCGGCCCAGGTACTCCAGGTCACCGTCCGCACGCCACCGCGCCAGGTCACCGGTGCGGTACATGCGTGCACCAGAAGAATCATCACTGCCGAACGGGTTCGCGACGAACCTCGACGCGGTGAGACCCGGCCGGTCGAGATAGCCGCGCGCCAGCCCCTCGCCGCCCACGTACATCTCACCGGTCACGCCGGGTGGTACCGGCCGCAGGTGCTCGTCCAGCAGGTAGATCCGCAGGTCCGGAATCCCGGTGCCGATCAGGCTGCCCGGCGCGGACGCTGCCAGCGCGGGGTCGAGTGCAAGGTAGGAAACGTGCACGGTCGTCTCGGTGATGCCGTACATGTTCACGAGCCGCGCATCGTGGTGCGTGTACCAGGCCGAGAGCCGCGACAGGTCGAGCGCCTCACCGCCGAAGATCACGTACCGCAGGGCCAACGGCACCTGCTCCTCGGCCATCAGCTGGTAGAAGGCCGACGGAGTCTGGTTGAGCACCGTGACCTGCTCGTCGTGCAGCAGTCGCAGGAACGTCCGCGGTGAGCGCGACACCTCGTGCGGCACCACGACCAGCCGGCCGCCGTGCAGCAGCGGACCCCACAACTCCCACACCGAGAAGTCGAACGCGAACGAGTGGAACAACGTCCACACGTCGTCCTCGCCGAACGAGAACCAGTCCGAGGTCTGCTCGAACAACCGCACCACGTTCGCGTGCGGCACGACCACACCCTTCGGCGCGCCCGTCGACCCGGACGTGTAGATCACGTACGCCGGGTTGTCCGCCCCTAGTGCGGTGACCGGGTCGGTGTCCGGGAAGCCGTTCAGGTCCGGCAGTGACTCGAGCACCGCCACCGGCGCGGTGTCGGAGATCATCCGCGCGACGCGCTCCTCGGGATAGCTCAGGTCGATCGGCAGGTAGGCCGCGCCGGACTTGAGCACACCGAGGATCGCCACCACCAGGTCGGTGCCGCGCGGCAGCCGCAACCCGACGAACCGCTCAGGCCCGGCTCCGTCCGCGATCAGCCGGTGTGCCAACCGGTTCGCGCGGGCGTTGAGCTCGGTGTAGCTGAGGTCGCCGACCGCGACACGATCCGGTGTGCGGGAGACCTGGGACTCGAACAGCTCGGGCAGGGTGGCGGTGGGCCGTCCCGTGGCTGTGCCGTTCCACTCGACCAGGACGCGGTGGTCTTCTTTTGATGTCGTCCACCGCACGTCCGCGAGCGACTGGTCCGGCCGTTCGGTGAACTCCCGCAGCACCAACGCCATCCGGCCGGCCAGCGACGTGATCGTGGACGCGTCGAACAGGCGCGGGTCGTAGGTGAACTCGAAGTGCAACGCACCGTCGTCGGCATGCGCTCGCACGGCGAGCGGCAGCGTCGTGGTGTCACGACTCTCCACCACGTCGACCCGGAGATCGTCGTCGGCGCCGACCGGGTAGTTCTCGAACGCGAGCAGGCTGTGGAACAGTTCGCCGCCCAGCCGCGCCAGCGAAACGTGGTCGTACGCGCGCGCTTCGCTTTGCGCGGCCTGCAGATCGCGCAGCCACTCCACCACTGGGCGGCGGAGGTCGACGACCACCCGCGACGGCACGGTGTTGATGAACATGCCGATCATCGAGTCGGAACCGGGCAGCTCGGCAGGGCGGCCGGACACCGTGGTGCCGAACACCACGTCCCGCTCTCCGCTCAACCGCGCCAGCAGCAAAGCCCACGCGCCCTGCACCACGGTGTTGACCGTGAGCCCGTGCTCGCGCAGGTCGGCAGGCGGCAGATCGAGCGCCAGCACGGCGCTGGACTCGGCCGGCCCCTGGAGCTCGCGGTCGAACGGCAGCGGCGTCGGTGTGGTGAACCCGTCCAGCACCCGGCGCCAGTACTCCTCGGCGGCCGCGGTGTCCTGTCCGGACAGCCAGCGGAGGTGATCGCGGAACGGCCTGCGGGTGACCGGCTGATCGCCGCGGTACTCGGCGATCACGTCCGAGAACACCTGTGCGGTGCTCCAGCCGTCCAGCAGCACGTGGTGCGTGGACCAGACGAGCCGCACCCGATCGCCGTCCTGGGAGAAGTCCAGGCGCAGCAACGGCGACTGCTCGGGCCGCACGACCTGCACCGGCTCGTCGACGCCCTGCCAGACGACGTCCGCGCGCAACGCCGGCGTGCGCGCGATCACCCGTTGCCAGGCCCCGCGGAAACGGTCGAGGTCGACGTCGAGCAGCAGTTCCATCCGGTCGACGTACGCGTCGGCATCGTCGATGCTGTGGAACACCATGCCCGACTGCAACGGCGTCAACGGGTAGACGTCCTCGACCTCGCCCAGCGCGTCGAGCTGCTCCTGGGTGAGCCGGACGAGCGGGAAGTCGGACGGAGTGCGCCCGCCGGGGCTGGTGCGGCAGTGTTCGACGATCTCCCGCAACGCCCGGAGCATGTCGTCCGCCTGGCCACGAGCTTCGGCTTCGGGCAGTCCGTGGTCCCAGTCCAGCACGAGCCTGCCGCCGTCGACCGCGGCAGTGATCTCCACCAGGTGCGTGGGAACCTCCGGGATGCCGGTGTCCGGGCGACCGCGGAACACCCCGTCACTCTCGCCGTCGTCCCACTGACCGAGATAGTTGAAGCACACCTCCGGCAGGTCACCGGTCAGGCCGCTGCCCGGAGTGAGGTACCGCAGCACCTCATACGACAGTCCGTCGTGGGGAATGGCCCGCAGCTGCTCCTTGACGGACTTGAGCACAACACCCCAGTCGCCGTCCGGGAGTTCGAGCGCCACCGGGAACTGGCTGGTGAACCAGCCGATCGTCCGGGACACGCTGTCGTCACGGCCGTGACCCTCCAACGCGAACACCGGCGAGACGGCCTTGCCGAGGGCGCTGAGCAGCACGTCGTTGATCCTCGTGCGGTAGACGCCGGGAACGTCGCGCAGCAACGCCGCGGTGGTCGCCTCGTCCAGTTCCACGGTGAAGTGGTGCCGCTCGGCGGGCACGGTCGCGGTGCCGAGCGGGATGGACTGCCAGTACGGCAGAGCGTCGGCGAACTCGGGTGCGAGGCGGTTCAGCTGGTGCGCCCACTGGGTGAACGGCAGCGTGGCCGGCGGCAGGGGATCACCGCGATAGGCGGTGTCCAGGTCTTCGAGCAGGATCCGCCAGGACACCGCGTCGATCACCAGGTGGTGCGCGACGAGCAGCAACGTGCCGTCCACCAGCGTGGCGCGGAACAACGGTCCTCGCGCGAGGTCGAATCCATCCACAGTGGACTCGATCTGCGGCACGGGCGCCCTGGCCTCCTGCCTGCCGCCGGTGAACCGCAGCCGCAACGCCTCGTGGTGCTCGGCGACCACGCGGACGGCACGGGCGAGCGCGTCGACGTCGGTGCCGGGCGCGAGTTCGAGGCGCAGCGACATCGTGTAGTCGTCACGGCCGACCTTCTCGAAGAACCAGTGCTGGATCGGGGTGAGCGGCGCCGGCCCGGTGACCAGGTCGTGGCTCACGGGGGCCGGCGCCTCCTGCGCGGCGGCGGCGAGCGCGGCGACGGTCTGATGGACGAAGACGTCCTTCGACGAGATCATCAGACCGTGTACGCGGGCTCGGGCCACCACCTGCATGCTGAGGATCGAGTCGCCGCCGAGTGCGAAGAAGTTGTCCTCGGCTCCGACGGTTCCGAGCCCCAGCACCTCGGCCCAGGTCTGGGCCAAGAGGACTTCTCGCTCGGTGCGCGGCGCGACGAACTCACGCGACGCGAAGTGCGGCTCGGGCAGCGCACGGCGGTCGACCTTGCCGCTCGGGGTGAGCGGCAACGACTCCAGCCCGACGAACGCAGACGGCACCAGGTGCGCCGGCAGGAACCTCCGCGCCCAGTCATCGAGCTCTGGCGTGCCCACCACATAGGCCACCAGTCGCGTGTCCCGGCCGACGACGACCGCCGCCGAGACGTCCGGGTGGCGCAGCAGCACGGCCTCGACCTCGCCGGGTTCGACCCGGAAACCGCGGATCTTGAGCTGGTCGTCGGCCCGGCCGAGGAACTCCAGCTGCCCGTCGTCCGTCCACCGCACCCGGTCGCCCGTGCGGTACATCCGGGCCCCGAAATCCTTCTTGGGCGCGAACGGGTCGGCAAGAAAGCGTTCGGCGGTCAGCCCGGGACGGCCGAGATATCCTCGCGCGACCTGTGCGCCCGCCACGTACAGCTCACCGGGCACGCCCACCGGCACCGGCCGCAGGTCGCCGTCCAGCACGTACGCCCGCTGGTTCGTAAGCGGCCCGCCGATCACCGGCCGCGGCCCGGCGATGCGGCACCAGGTCGCGTCGACCGTGCACTCGGTGGGGCCGTAGAAGTTGTACGCCCGCACGTCACCGAGCTGGTCCCACAGATCCGGTGGCACCGCCTCGCCGCCGATCGTGATGATCTCCGGCGCCCGCTCCAGCAGCCCGGAGGCGATGAGTGCCCGCATGTGTGCCGGCGTCGCGTCCAGCACGTCGATGCCCTGCGAGCGCACGTGTTCCACGAGTGCCACCGCGTCGAGACGCACGTCGTCGGAGACCAGGTGCAGCTCGTGACCGCACGCCAGCAACGCGAGACCTTCCAGCGCCGTGTCGAACGAGAACAGGGCGGTGTGCGCGACCCGGAGAACGCGCGAGCCGAACAGCTCCCGGTGGTGTGCCACCAGGTTGGTGAGGTTGCGGTGCTCGACCGCGACACCCTTCGGAGTGCCGGTCGACCCGGACGTGTAGATCACGTACGCGGTGCTCGCCGGGTCGATTCCCACGACGGGGTCCGTGCCGGGGAACGCGTCGAGATCACCGATCTCGTCCAGCACGACCACCGGTTGTGCGTCGCGCAGCAACAGCTCGACGCGTTCGGCGGGCAGCGCTCGATCCACCGGCAGGTAGGCGGCGCCCGACTTGAGCACGGCGAGCACGGCCACCACGAAGTCCGCCGATCGCGGCAACCGCAGCGCCACCAGGCGTTCCGGACCCGCGCCCAGTGAGATCAGCCGGTGCGCCAAGCGGTTCGCCCGCTCGTTGAGCTCCGCGAACGTGAAGGACTCGGCGGCGACCAGCGCGGTGGCGTCCGGCGTGAGCAGAGCCTGCCTCTCGAAGAGGTGTGAGAACGGCGGGTCGGAGACCTCCAGCGCGGGACCCGCCTGCAGCGTGCCGTCGTCGGTCAGGAACGGCTCCCGGCCCGCCGCGATCTCGCCGAGCAGCACCACGAGGTGCCGGGCCATCCGCTCGATCGTCGGCGCGTCGAAGAGGTCCGGGTTGTACTCGACCGCGCCGAGCAGCACGTCACCGCGTTGCTGGAACTCGAACGTCAGGTCGCACGTCGACGTGACGACCGGCAGCCGCACCTCCTCGACGGCGAGACCGGTGATCGAGGGCACCTCGTCCGCGGTGTTCTGCAGCAGCACCATCACGTCGAACAGCGGGTTGCGGCTGGGGTCGCGGTCCGGCCCGACGGCGTCCACGACCCGTTCGAACGGCACGTCCTGGTGCTCGAACGCGTCCAGCACCGTCTGCCGCACCTGGGACAGGAACTCACCGAACGGCCTTCCAACCACTGTGGACCGCAGCACGACGGTGTTCACGAAGAAGCCGACCACGTTCTCCAGTTCGGCCCGCTCCCGCCCGGACGTCACGGTGCCGACCGCGACGTCGGACTGTCCCGAGTACCGGCTGAACAGCAGCTGGCAGGCCGCCACGAGCGTCATGAACAACGTGGTGTCGCCGTCGCGCAGGCCCGCGACCGGCAGCTCGAACTCGTGCATCGCGCCGGACGTCGTGCGCACGGCGGGCCGAGGCCGATCGGTCGGCAGCTCCAGCGGCGCCACCCCGGCGAGCTGCTCCCCCCAGTACCGCAGCTGCGCGTCGAGGTCGAGGTTGCGCTGCCACACCGCGAAGTCCGCGTACTGCACAGGCAGCGCCGGCAGCTCCCGGCCCTCGTACAGCGCGGCCAGCTCGTCGGTGAGGACCGCGGTCGACCAGCCGTCGGTGACGATGTGGTGCAACGTCAGCACCAGCACGTGCTCGTCTGCACCGAGCCGGACCAGCCGCGTGCGCAGCAACGGTCCGGTGCGCAGGTTGAACGGCGCGGTCGTCTCCTCCAGCAGGATCGCGTCGAGGTCGCCGTGCTCGGGGCACAGTCGCACCTCGTACGGCTCGCCGATGATCTGCAAGCCGTCGGTGAACGTCGTGCGCAGCGACTCGTGCCGCGCCACCAACGCCGTCAGCGCCCGGCTCAGCGTCGGCACGTCCAGCGGACCACGCAGCCGCAAGGCGGTCGGCGTGATGTACTCCGTGCCGCCGCTCTCGAACTGGTCCAGGAACCACAGCCGTCCCTGGGCGAACGACTGCGGGACCTCCACCCGCGACACCACCGGGATCGTCGCGGAGTCACCCTCCCGCAACCCTTCCGCCAGCTGCGCCACGGTGGAGTGCTGGAACAGCACCCTCGGCGACACCTGCACCCCGAACGCCGCGCGCAGCCGCGCGACGACCCGGATGCTCAGGATCGAGTCGCCGCCCAGCGCGAAGAAGTTGTCGTGTGCGCCCACCCGCTCCACGCCGAGCACCTCGGCCCACGCGGCCGCGACCACGCGTTCGGCGCCGGTGCACGGTGCCACGAACTCTCGGGAGGCGAACTCGGGCGTGGGCAACGCCTTGCGGTCCAGCTTCCCGCTGGAGGTCATCGGCAGCTCGGCCAGTTCCATGAACGCCGCGGGCACCAGGTGCGCGGGCAGCACGCGGCTCAACGCCTCCCGGACCTCGACCTCCGGCGTGCCGACGAGGTAGGCGACGAGGCGGTCGTCCACCGCGACCACGGCGGCCTGTCGCACCCCCGGCACGTCCAGCAGCGCGGCGACGATCTCGCCCGGCTCGATCCGGATGCCGCGGATCTTGACCTGGTCGTCGGTGCGGCCCAGGTAGTCGAGCACACCGCCGGAGAGCCACCGGACGCGGTCTCCGGTGGCGTACATGCGGCTACCCGTCTCGAACGGGTTCGCCACGAACCGCTCGGCCGTCAGTCCGGCACGACCGAGATAGCCGCGAGCCACCTGCGCGCCTGCAAGGAACAGTTCACCGGGCACACCCACCGGCACCGGCCGCAGGCCGTCGTCCAGCACGTACGCCCGCACGTTGTGGCCAGGCCTCCCGATCACCGGCCGGTCGTGGTCGGCGAGCGCGCAGTACGTGGCGTCGACGGCGAACTCGGTCGGCCCGTAGTAGTTGAGGCCGATCTCCCGCACCTCCTGCCACAGCGACTCGTCCACGGCCTCACCGCCGAGCATCAGCGTCCGCAGCCCGGCGTCGAGCAGGCCGGCCGGGAGCAGCTGGCGGGCGTAGGTCGGCGTCACGTCCATCACGCCGATGCCGTGCTCCCGCACGTACCCCACCAGCGCGGGAGGGTCGAGCCGCAGGTCCTCGCCGATGACGTGCAGCTCGTGCCCGGCGGCGAGGAACAGCAGGCCCTCCCACGACGTGTCGAACGAGAACGCCGCGGTGAGCGCGACCCGCAGCGGTGCGTCGGGGATGAGCGTCGCCCGGTGGTCGGCGTAGAGGTTCGCGAGCTGGGCGTGCTCGATCACCACACCCTTCGGCGTACCGGTCGACCCGGATGTGTAGATCACGTACGCGGGGTGCGCCGGCAGCACCTCGACGTCCGGGGTGTGTGCGGGAAACGCGCTGGCGTCCGGCAGTTCGTCCAGCACCAGCACGGGCTTCGCGTCGGCGAGCAGGAACTCCCGGCGGCCGGGCGGGAGGTCGCGGTCGATCGGCAGGTACGCGGCACCGGCCTTCATGACGGCGAGCAGCGCGACGACCATGTCATGCCGCGGCAACGCCAGGCCGACGAGTCGTTCCGGACCGGCGCCGTCGGCGATCAGCCGGTGCGCCAACCGGTTCGCGGCGGCGTCGACCTCAGCGAACGTGTGCGGCCACACGGCTGCCGCGTCCGGTGTCGCGGCGGCCTGCCGGGCGAAGACCTCGTGGTACAGCCCGCCGGTGGTCTCCAGTCCGGTCTGCCCCAGCAGCGCGTCGAGCTCGCCGGGAACGGTCCACGGCAGTGCGCCGACCGGGCGGCGAGGGTCGGTGGCGATCCCGCTGAGCAGGACGTGCAGCCGTTCGCTCAGCCGCTGCGCGGTGGCGGCGTCGAACAGGCGCGGGTCGTAGGCGAGGTCGAAGCTCAGCCGGTCGCCGAGATGCGCGGTGAGCGTGATCGGCAGAGTGGTCGTGTCGGTCGCGGTGACCTCCACGACGCGCGGCGCGGCAGTGGACTCGCGGTCGAACGGGTAGTTCTCGAACACCACGACGCTGTCGAACAGCCCGCCGCCGAGCCGCGCCAGCGAGACGTGCTCGAACGTCCGCGCCTCGCTCTGCGCCTGCTGCAGGTCCCGCAGCCAGGACGCGGCCGGCTGGTCGTCATCGACGGCCACCCGCGTGGGCACGGTGTTGATGAACATGCCGATCATCGACTCGACGCCGGGCAGCTCGGCGGGACGTCCGGACACGGTCGTGCCGAAGACGACGTCGCGAGTGCCGCTGTGCCGGGCCAGCAGCACCGCCCACGCGCCCTGCACCACCGTGTTCACCGTGATGCCGTGCTCTCGCACGGCCGTACGCAACGCTTCGGAGTCCTCAGTGGACAGCGAAACGCGGATCGACTCGGTCGACTCGGCCTGATGGGCCTCGGCGGGTTTGCGGTCGTAGGGCAGGGGAGTGGGTTCGGCGCCGTCCAGCACCTCGCTCCAGTACCGCTGCGCGGCCGACGTGTCCTGCTCGGCCAGCCACCGCAGGTAGTCGCGGAACGGCCGGCGGGCGAACACGGGTTCGCGGCGGTACTCCGCGACGACCTCGGCGAACACCTGCGCGGTGCTCCAGCCGTCCAGCAGCACGTGGTGCGACTCCCACACCAGCCGCACGCGGGAACCGCTCGACGGGGTGATGTCGATGCGCAGCAACGGCGACGCTTCCCGGTGCACCACCTGCACCGGCTCGTCCACGCCCTCCCAGACGATGCTCGTGCGCAGGACCGGCGTGCGGGCGATCACCCTGCGCCAGGAGGCGCGCAGCGCCTCCGGATCCTCGACGCCGTCGAGCACCAGCTCGAGCCGGTCGACGTACGCGGCGGGGTCGAGCAGGTTGTGGAACAGCATGCCGGCCTGCAGCGGCGTGAGCGGGTAGACGTCCTCGACGTCGGCGGGCAGCGCGTCGAGGAGTTCCTGAGTGAGGCGGGCCAGCGGGAAGTCCGAGGGCGTGTGGCCGCCGGGGCTCGTCCGGCAGTGCTCGACGATCGCCCGCAACGACACCAGCATCCGCTCGGCCTCGGCCCGCGGGCTTTCCCCGGCGTAGGACCACGTGAACCGCAGGCAGCCGTCGGCCACCATGCCGTTGACCTCGACCGGATGCCGGGCGAGGTCGGGTCCGGGGACCTCGTGGCCGCCTTCCCAGTGACCGTGGTAGTTGAAGCACAGATCCGGCAGCTCACCGCTCAGGCCGCTGTCCGGCGTGAGGTACCGCAACGCCTCGTACGACAAGCCTTTGTGCGGGATGGCCCGCAGCTGTTCCTTGACCGACTTGAGGACGGCACCCCAGTCCCCGCCGGGGAAGTCGAGCGACACCGGGAACTGCGTGGTGAACCAGCCGATGGTCCGGGACACGTCGGCGTCGAGCACGTCGCGGCCGTGGCCCTCCAGCGTGAGCTCCCGGCGGCCGAGCGCGGCGAGCAGCACGTCGTTGATCTGCGTGTGGTAGACGCCGGGCACGTCGTGCAGCAACGCGGCGGTCGTCTCCGCGTCGAGACTCACCGTGAAGCTGTGGCGTTCTCCCACTGCCACATCGCCGGTCGGCTGACGGCGCCAGTGGGGCAGCGCGTCGCGGAAGTCCTGGCGCGTGAGGTGGTGCGCCCACTGCGTGAACGGCATCGTCGGCGGGTCGAGCGGCTCACCGCGCCACGCCTTCGCCAAGTCTTCCAGCAGGATCCGCCACGACACGCCGTCGATGATCAGGTGGTGCGCGGACAGGTAGAGCCGCGACCCGACCAGCACCGCGCGCAGCAACGGCCCGATCGCCAGGTCGAAGTCGCGATGCTCGAAGGAGTCCGCGACCTCCAGCGCCGGCCACCGCGCACCGAGCTCCATCCGGCCGTCGACGAACCGCAGACGCAGCGCTTCGTGATGCGCCACCACGGCGTCCAAGGCCTGCTGAACGTCCACGCCGGACGGCACGTCGACCGCGAGTGACATCGCGTAGCCGGTGTCGCCGTCGTGCTCGAAGAACCACCGCTGGATGGGCGTGAGCGGTGCGGGACCCTCGACGTGCGCGATCTCCACCTCGACCGCCGGTGCGGCCGCGAGTGCCAGCTCCGCCACGGTCTGATGGCGGAAGACGTCGCGCGACGAGAGCTGGAGCCCGCCCCGGCGGGCACGGGACACCAGCTGGATGGCGAGGATCGAGTCACCGCCGAGCCCGAAGAAGTTGTCGTCCACGCCGACCCGCTCGACACCCAGCACTTCGGACCAGATGCCCGCCAGCGTCTCCTCGGCCGGCGTGCGCGGCGCCTGGAACTCCTCGCGCGCCAGCACCGGCGCGGGCAGCGCCTTGCGGTCCACCTTCCCGTTACCGGTCAACGGCACCCGGTCGAGCGTGACGAACGCGGCCGGCACCATGTAGTCGGGCAGGCTGTTCTTCAGCCACGGCCGCAGATCGGCGCGCGTGCCGACGACATAGCCGACGAGCCGGTCGTCACGCGCCACCACCACCGCGTCGGTGACGTCCGGGTGCCGCAGGAGAGCAGCCTCGACCTCACCGGGCTCGATGCGGAAACCGCGGATCTTCACCTGGTCGTCGACCCGGCCCAGGTAGTCGAGATGCCCCTCGGCCGTCCACCGCACGCGGTCGCCCGTGCGGTACATCCGCACCCCAGAAGAATCGTCATCGCCGAACGGGTTCGCGAGGAACCGCGACGCGGTCAGGCCCGGCTGCCCGAGATAGCCGCGCCCGACCTGAGCCCCGGCCAGGTACAGCTCGCCGGCCACCCCGACCGGCACGGGACGCAGGTCGGCGTCGAGCACGTGCGCCTGCAGGTTGCGCAGCGGCCTGCCGATCACCGGCCGGTCGCCCTCGACCCTGCACGACACCGCGTCGACCGTGCACTCGGTGGGGCCGTAGAAGTTGTGGGCGTTGGTGCCGGCCAGGTCGCGCCAGAGCCGTTCGCCCAGCGCCTCACCGCCGAGCATCAGCACGCGCGGGTGGTGGTCGAGCAGCCCGGCCGGGATGAGCTGTTGCAGGTAGGACGGCGTCAGGTCGAGGAAGTCGATCCGGTGCCGGCCGACGTAGGAGACCAGGGCGTCCGCGTCGAGCCGCACGTCGTCACCCAGCAGGTGCAGCTCGTGCCCGGCGGCCATCAGCACCGGGCCCTCCCACGACGTGTCGAACGAGAACACCGCGGTGAGCGCGACCCGCATCCGCTCACCGCCCGCGAAGTCGGCGACGTGGCTGTGCAGCAGGTTCACCAGGTTGCGGTGTTCGACCACGACACCCTTCGGCGTGCCGGTCGATCCGGAGGTGTAGATGACGTAGGCGGCCTGGGACGGCAGGATCCGCACCGCTGGACCAGTGGCTGGCAGATCGTCGGTGTCCGGCAGCGCGTCGAACACCCGGACGGCACCGGCGTCGGCGCGCAGGTGCTCCTGGCGGTCCCGCGGCAGATCGGGATCGATCGGCAGGTACACCGCGCCGGACTTCAGCGCCGCCAGCAACGCCACGATCGCGTCCGCCGTGCGGGGCAACGAGACCCCGACCACCTGCTCGGGCCGCACGCCCTCACCGATCAGCCAGTGCGCCAAGCGGTTCGCCCGCGCGTCGAGTTCGGCGTACGTCAACGCCTCCGTGCCGCACACCAGTGCAGTGGCCTGCGGTGTGCGCCGGGCCTGTTCCTCGAAGATCGCGGTGAAGGTCGTCGTTGGCGCGTCGAGCGCGGTGGAGTTCCACTCCCGCATCCGATCCAGCTCGCCCCTCGTGACGAGGGGCAGAGCGTGCACCGGCCGTGACGGGTCGTCGACCACACCGCCGAGCAGCACGAGCAGGTGCTCGCCGAGCCGTTGCACCGTCACCGCGTCGAACAGGTCGGTGCTGTACTCCAGCACGCACTCGAGCTCGTCACCGCGCGGCGTGAACTCCACGGTCAGGTCGAAGTCCGCCGCCCACCGCTCGACGGGCACGTCCTCGACGGTGAGCCCGGGGAACGCCGGCAAGCCCCGCTCGGTGTTCTGCAGCAACACCATCACGTCGAACAACGGGTTGCGGCTCGCGTCCCGGCTCGTGCCGGTCGCGTCCACGAGCTTCTCGAACGGCACCTCGTCGTGCAGCGCGTGGTCCTGCCGCAACAGGTCGGTGAACCGGCCGTCCACAACGGACCGGACCACCGCCGTGGTGACGAAGAACCCCACGACCCGGTTGAGCTCCGGGCGGGTGCGACCGGAGGTGACCGTGCCGAGCACCACGTCGGACTGGCCGCTGTAGCGGGCGAACAACACCTGACAGGCCGCCATCAGCGTGCCGAACAACGTGGTGTCGTGCACTCGGGCGATCTGTTCCAGCCCGCCGGTGATCGCGGCCGGCACCACGAACCGGTGTGCCGCGCCGGCACCAGTGCGTTCGGCCGGACGCGGCCGGTCGGTCGGCAACTCCAACGGCGACAGACCGGCGAGCCGGTCTTTCCACCGCCCCAGCGCGTCGTCCCAGCGCTGCTCCCGGTGCCAGGCCGCGAAGTCCGCGTACTGGATCGAGGGCTCCGGCAACCGCTCACCGCGGTACAGGGCGGCCAACTCGTCGGTCAGCACACCGAGCGACCAGCCGTCGGTGACGATGTGGTGCGCGCCGAGCAGCAGCACGTGGTCCTGCGGCCCGAACCGGACGATCAGTGCGCGGAACAACGGCCCGTGCTCCAGGTCGTACGGCCGCGCGAACTCCGCCGTCAGGTCGCACTCGCCGACAACGGGCACGTCGACGTCCCGAGCCGGATGGACGACCTGCACGGCGGCGCCGTCGCGTTCGCTGAAAGTGGTGCGCAACGCCTCGTGCCGCGCCACCAGGTTCTGCACGGACCGCACGAGCTTCGGCACGTCGAGCGGGCCGCGGAACCGCAGCGCACGCCCGGAGTTGTGGTCGTTGCCGCCCGGACGTAACCGGTCGAGCAGCCACAGCCGGTGCTGGGCGGGAGAGGTGGGCAACGGTCCCGTACGCGGCACCGCCGGGATCACCGGGGTGGCGGGCACGGCACCCGCGAGGCGCTTGCGCAGCTGGTCCCGAAGGTGTGCGGGCAGGGCGGAGGCGCGGTCCTGCTTGGAGGTGGTCATTGTGCTCGTGGTCCTCAGAGTTCGTTGAGGGAAGCGGTGTGCTCGAGCTCGCGCAGGATCAGTTCCTCGACGAGGTCGGCAAGTGCGGCGACGGTGCGCGCGGACAGCACGTCGCGTGGGCTCAGTTCGACACCGAACGCGTCGCGCAGCAGCGAGGTGACGTGCATGCCGCGGATGGAGTCACCACCGAGCGCGAAGAAGTCGTCCTCGGCACCGATCCGGCCGACACCGAGCGCCTGGGCCCAGATCGACGCGACGGCCTCCTCGGCCGGCGTGCGCGGCGGGACGTGTTCGACCGGTGTCCACTCGGGATCGGGCAGGGCGCGCCGGTCGATCTTGCCGTTGGGGCTCAACGGGAACTCGTCCAGTCGCACGATCGCGGACGGCACCATGTAGTCCGGCAGCGCGGCCTCCGCGGCTTTGCGCAGCGCGTCCACGTCCGGCGTCGTGACGTAAGCGACGATCCGTTCGTCCCGCACGACCACGACGGCATCGCCCAGCACGGCCTCGATCTCGCCGAGCTCCACGCGCAGCCCGCGGATCTTCACCTGGTGGTCGGTGCGTCCCAGGTACTCGACGGAGCCGTCAGGCCGCCACCGGGCGAGGTCACCGGTGCGGTACATGCGCGTGCCCGCCCGGCCGAACGGATCGGCGACGAACCTCCCGGCCGTGAGTCCCGGCCGGTTCAGGTAACCGCGGGCCAGCTGGGCGCCCGCCAGGTACAGCTCACCGGGCACACCCGGCGGCACCGGCCGCAGTTCGGCGTCGAGCACGCGCAAGGCGGTGTTCCACACCGGTCTGCCGATCGGCACGACGTCCGCGCCAGGACAGGTCGCCCAGCTCGTGACGTCCACGGACGCCTCGGTCGGCCCGTACAGGTTGTGCAGCGGCACGTCGATCGTCTCGTACCAGGCCCGCACCAGATCCGGCGGCAGTGCCTCGCCGCTGCACAGCACCCGCCGCAACCCCGTGCAGCCCTTGGCGGCGGGCTCGCGCAGGAACGCTCGCAGCATCGACGGCACGAAGTGCACGGTCGTGATCGACTCGCGCTGGACGAGGTCGGCCAGGTACGCCGGATCGCGGTGGCCCTCCGGCTTGGCCACCACCAGCGTCGCGCCGGCGATCAGCGGCCAGAAGAACTCCCAGACCGAGACGTCGAAGCTCGCAGGTGTCTTCTGCAGCACCCGGTCGTCCGGTGTCAGCCCGTACTCGTGCTGTGTCCACAACAGACGGTTGACGACCCCTCGGTGGGGCACGACCACGGCCTTGGGCCTGCCCGTCGAGCCGGACGTGTAGATCACGTAGGCGGGGTGGTCCTGGGTCAGGGCGGTCTCGGGCGCTGTGGACGGGTAGCCGGAGGCGTCGAGCGGTGAGTCGATCACCAGCACCGGGCCGGCGTCATCGGTCATGAACGCGACGCGTTCGGCGGGCAGTCCGGCGTCGATCGGGAGGTAGGCCGCACCCGCCTTGAGCACGGCCAGCAGCGTCACGACCAGGTCGAACGACCGCGGCAGCGACACGGCGACCACCCGTTCCGGACCGGCGCCCTCGGCGATCAGCCGGTGCGCCAGGCGGTTCGCCCGCCGTTCCAGTTCCGCGCCGCTGATCGCCTCGCCCTCGAACCGCACGGCCTCTTCACCGTGGGGAGCCAGCAGATCCAGCAGGGTGCGGTCCGGCACCTCGTGCGCGGTGTCGTTCCACTCGACCAGGACCCGCTGCCGTTCGTCCGCTGTGAGCAGCGGCAGCGCACCGACCTGCCGATCGGCGTTCTCTGCGATGCCGGTGAGCAGCACGCGCAGGTGGCCGCCGAGCCTGCGCGCCGTGGTCTCGTCGAACGCCGCGGGGTCGTACCCGAGCAGCACGGTCAGCTCGGTGTCCGGGTAGACCGTGGCGCTGAGCGGGAAGTTCGTCGTCTCGACGGCTCGCAGGTCGCGCAGCGGCAGACCCTGCGCCGGGTAGTTCTCGAACACCAGCACGCTGTCGAACAGGTTCACCCCGCCCTCGACGCCGCTCCAGGCGCGCAGGTCGGTCAGCGGCACGTGCTCGAACCGCCGCGCCTCGACCTGCGTCTCCTGCAGGCCGCGCAGCCAGGCCGCGACGGGCGCCCGGTCGTCCACGGCCACGCGCACCGGCAGGGTGTTGATGAAGATCCCGGTGATGTCGTCGACGCCGGGCAGATCGGCGGGCCTGCCGGACACGGTGGCGCCGAAGCACACGTCGTCGCGTCCGCCGTAGCGGGCGAGCAGCACGGCCCACGCGCCCTGTACGACCGATCCCGGCGTCAGCCGCTGCTCGCGGGCGAACGCGTACAACGCGGCGGACTCCTCGGCGGACAACGAGATCCGCAGGTTCGCCGTGGTGCTGGAGCCGTGCTGCCCGGACGGTGTCCGGTCGAACGGCAACGGCGTCGGCTCGGTGAAGTCGCCGAGCACCTCGCGCCAGTGCCGCTCGGCCGGCTCGTCGTCCTGGTGGTGCAGCCACTCGACGTAGTCGCGGAACGGCGGCCGTTCCGCCGGTTCGCCGAGAACGTCGGTCAGCACCTGGAAGACGCTCCAGCCGTCGAGCAGCACGTGGTGGAACGTCCACAACACCTGCACCTCGTCCTCCGGCAGGCGGGCCAGTGTCAGCCGCATCAACGGCGCGGTCGCGAGGTCCATGCCCTCAACGCGGTCGGACTCCAGCAAAGCCCGCAGCAGTTCCTCGCGATCCCCGCGAGTCCAGTCCAGATGGCGGATCGGCACCGGTGCCTGCGCGTGCACGACCTGCACCGGTTCCGGCACGCCCTCCCAGACCACGCTGCTGCGCAACACCGGCGTGCGGTCCACGGCCCGTTGCCACGCGGCCGCGAGCTCGTCCGGGTCCGCGGTCACGACGAAACTGGTCTGCTGCACGTACACGCCGTCGAGGGAGTGGAACACCATGCCCGCCTGCATCGGCGTGAGCGGGTAGACGTCCTCGACGTGCGGCAGCGCGATCCGGTCGCAGGAGGCCTGGTCCAACCGGGCGAGCGGGAAGTCCGACGGTGTGCGGCCGCCGGCGTCCGGCTGCGCGCAGTGGTGCGCGATGTCCCGCAACGCCACCAGCATCTCGTCCGCCAGCCGCGTGATCGTCGCCTCGTCGTGCAGTTCGGTGCTGTAGAACCAGGTCACCTCGAGCTGGTCGCCCTCGACGCGGCTGACCACGTCGATGGCGTGCGGGCGCGGTGCGTCCGGGTCGGCGTCGAGGTCCATGCCGCGCTGGTCGTCGTCGAACCGGCCGAGGTGGTTGAACCCGACCTCCGGCGTGACGTCCGGCAGGCCGTCGCCGGTGAGGTACCGCAGGGCTCCGTAGCCGATGCCGCGCCGGGGGACCGCCCGCAGCTGTTCCTTGACAGCCTTGAGGGTCTCGCCCCAGCCCGCTTCCGGTACGTCGAGGGCGACCGGGAACATCGAGGTGAACCAGCCGACCGTGCGGGACAGGTCGACGCCGTCGAACAGCTCCTCGCGGCCGTGGCCCTCCAGGGCGACGAGCACTCGCCGGGAACCGGTCCAGCCGCTCAGTACGCATCCGAGCGCGGTCAGCAGGACGTCGTTGACCTGAGTGCGGTACACGGGCGGCACTTCGCGCAGGACGCGTCGGGTGTCCTGTCCGGACAGTCGGACCGTGACGCCGCGCTGGGAAGCGGTGGTGCCCGTCTTGGAGCTGCCACCGGTGAGCTGCTCCCAATGCGTTCGTTCGTCGTCGAAGCCGCCCGTTCGGGCGTGGCCGGCGAGCTGGTGTGCCCACTCGCGCAACGAGGTCGTCTTCGGTGGCAGCGGTTCGCCGCGGTAGGCGGCGCGCAGGTCCTCGGCGATGATCCGCCACGAGATGCCGTCCACGACGAGGTGGTGTGCGGACAACCTGACCTGGCGCGGTGCCACGATCTCGGTCTCCAGCTGCGAGTGCCCGGACGGCTCGATGCGCTGGCGCCAGCCGTCGTCGAACGTGTACCGCGTCCGCAGGGCGTCGTGGTGCGCCACCACCGTGCTGACGGCCCTGGCCAGTCGTTCGGCGTCAACGTCTTCGGCGAAGTCGAGCACCACGGACTGGTGGAACCGGCTGAGCCCGTCGTGGTGGTCGAAGAACCAGCGCTGGATCGGCGTGAGCGGCACGTCTCCGGTGACCGTGCCCTGCTCCGCGCTCGCCCGGCTGGAGGACCGCACGCGAGGAGCCAGTTCAGCGATCGTCTGGTGCTGGAAGACGTCGCGCGCGGACAGGTGCAGACCGGCGGCCCGCGCCTTGGTGACGACGCCGATCGCGAGGATCGAGTCGCCGCCCAGCTCCAGGAACCCGTCGCGCACCCCGACCTGGCCGACGCCCAGCACCTCGGCGAACACCGAGGCGAGCACGGCCTCGACCGGTGTGCGCGGCGCGACGAACCGGGCGCGCTCGATCCGCGGCGCCGGCGGTTCCGGCAGGTTCGCGCGGTCGATCTCGTCGAGCACCACCCACGCCGACGGGATGAGGTAGTCCGGCAGCACCTGGCTCAGGACACCCTTGAGCTCTGCGGGATTCGCCCGCGTGACGTAGCCGACGAGCCGTTCGTCGTGCATCACCACGTGCGCGTCGTCGACCATCCGGCGCAGGACCTTCTCGACCACCGCCGGGTCGACGCGGAACCCGCGCACACGTGCCACGTCCTCCGCCTCACCCGCGAACTCGACGAGGTCGTGGTCCGGATTCGCGGTGACGGCCTCGCACAGCGCGACGAGGTCGTCGGCCATGCGCTCGATCGTGCTCGCGTCGAACAGATCGGTGTTGTACTCCAGCGTCAGCGTGAGGTCGTCGCCCTCACCACGGTTTTGGGCAGGCCAGAACTCGGTGACGAGGTCGAATCGCGCGGCCGGCCGTGGCAGGTCGACCTCCTCGGCTGCCAGGTCGCCGAAAGCGGTGCGCGTGAGCAGCGGCTGCTGGAGCGCGACGACGGCCTGCACCAGCGGTGTCCGGCTGGGGTCGCGGTCGGGCCGCAGCTGTTCCACGAGCTGGTCGAACGGCACGTCGTCGTGAGCGAACGCCTCGAGCACCGTGTCGCGCACCTGGTCCAGGTAGGCGGTGAACGGCTGCCGGGGGTCGAGCCACGTGCGCAGCACCAGCGTGTTGACGAAGAAGCCCGAGACGCCGTCCAGCTCCGCGCGGTCGCGTCCGGCGTTCACCGTGCCGACCGCGATGTCGCGCTGCCCGCTGTGACGGGCCATGATCACCTTCACCAGTGCGGTGAGCGTCATGAACAGCGTCGCGTCGTGCGCCCGGCCCAGCGTGGTCAGCCGCTGCACGAGCCCTGCTCCCAGCCTGCGCCGCAGCACCGCGCCCGCCGTCGAGCGCAGTGGCGGGCGCACCCGGTCGGTGCGCAGGTCGAGCGGCTCGAGACCGTCGAGCTTGTGCCGCCAGTAGTCCACGCTGGGCACCGGCTGTTCCTGTTGCCACAGCGCGAAGTCCGGGTACTGCAGGCGCGGCCGCGGCAGTTGCTCGCCCTCGTAGAGCCTGGCCAGCTCGTCGAGCAGCACGGTGACCGAACGGCCGTCGGTGATGATGTGGTGCTGGCACAGCACGAGCACTTGGTCGCGGGTGAGCAGCGCCCGCGTCAGCGGTCCGGTGCGCAGGTCGAACGGCTTCGCCAGCTCGGCCTCCAGATCGTCGGCGAGCTCCAGCCGCACCGCGCCGTGCGGGCTGATCACCTGGACGTGACCGTGGACGGTGGTGCGCAGCGCGTCGTGCCGGGCGACCAGCAGGTCCAGTGCGTGCTGCAGCCGGGTGAGGTCAAGCGAGCCGGTCAGCCGCACGCCGACGGCGGTGTTGCTGTCCGGGCCTTCCGCGCCCTGGAGCCGCTTCTGCGTGCGGGACAGCGGCACCGGTTGCCCGGTGTGGGTGGGCCGGATCTCGGCGGGTCTGTCGTCCGGCAGCACTGCGGCCAGCGCCGCGACCGTGCGGTGCTCGAAGAGCGCGCGCAACGGCAGTCCGCCGCCCAGCAACGTCAGAGTCCTCATGGCCAGCACCGAGTCGCCGCCGAGCTGGAAGAAGTCGTCCTCGGGGCCGGCCGCGTCGAGCCCGAGCACCTCGGCCCAGACCTGCGCGACCCGGTGTTCGGCAGGTGTGCGCGGGGCCGTGGCCGTCTCCGCGCCGCCCGACGGCTCTGCCAACGCCGATCGGTCGAGCTTGCCGTTGGGGCTCATGGGGAACGCGTCCAGGACGACGAACGCCGACGGCACCATGTGTTCGGGCAGCCTGGAGGCCACCAGCGCGCGCAGGTCGGTCCGCTCGGCCTCGCCGGTGACGTAGGCGACGAGTCGCTTGAGCCCCTGGTCGGAGCGCGCGACGACGACTGCTTCGCGCACACCTGGGTGGTCGCGCAGCACCGCCTCGATCTCACCGGGCTCGATGCGGAACCCGCGGATCTTCACCTGGTGGTCGGCACGCCCGACGAACTCGAGCACGCCGTCGCGCCACCGCACGACGTCACCGGTGCGGTACAGGCGCCCCGGTCCGAACGGGTTGGCGACGAACCGTTGCGCGGTGAGGCCCGGCCGGTCGAGGTAGCCGCGAGCGAGACCCGTGCCGGTGACGTACAGCTCTCCCTCGGCCGCCGGCCGCAGGTCGTCGTCCAGCACGTGGGCGACGGTGCCGGGGATCGGCGTGCCGATCGGCGGGCTGCCACCGGGGCTCAGCGGCTCGCTCCACGTCGACACGACCGTGGACTCGGTCGGCCCGTAGGCGTTGATCATCCGGCGGCCGGGCGACCAGCGCTCGACCAGTTCGGGCGTGCAGGCGTCACCGCCGACGATCAGCGTGCGGAAGTCGGGCAGCGGGACCTCCGGCACGGTCGCCATGGCCACGGGCGGAATCAGCGCGTGCGTGATCCTGTTGTCCCGCAGCACCTCCGCGAGCTGCTCGCCCAGCAGCGGGCCCTCCGGCGGCACGACCAGCGCCGCGCCGGACGGCAGCGCCATGCACAGCTCCAGCACCGAGGCGTCGAAGCTGGGGGACGAGAACTGCAGCACCCGGTCGCCCGGCCGCACCTGGAAGTGCTCGATCTCGGCGCTCGCGAAGTTCGCCAGCCCGGCGTGCGTGACGACCACGCCCTTCGGCCGCCCGGTCGAACCGGACGTGTAGATCACGTACGCCGGGTGCGCCGGGTCGACCTCGGCCTCCGGATCGACGTCCCGCATCCCGCTCGTGTCCACCGCGGACTCGAGGGTGAGCAGCGGCGCCGCGTCGCGCAGCATGAAGTCGATCCGCTCGGCGGGATAGGCGGGGTCGACGGGGAGGTAGGCGGCTCCTGCCTTCAGCACGGCCAGCTGCGCCACCACGATCTCGGCCGACCTCGGCATCCGCAGCGCCACGACCCGTTCGGGACCGGCCCCTCGCTCGCGCAACCACCACGCCAGCCGGTTGGTGCGGACGTCCAGCTCGGCGTACGTGAGCGTGCCAGACGGCGCGATGACCGCGGGCGCGTGCGGGGACGACGCCACTCTGGCGCGGAACAGTGCCGTGAGAAACATGACGGGGAGGCGCCTTTCCGGGGGATCAGTCGGAAGGGTGAGGGAATGATCAGGCGACGCGGCGGGCGAGCCTGCCGCCCACCTGCAACCACCCGATGTCGCGGCCGGGGGAACCGCGCAGAAAACGTCCGGCTTGCGAAGTGTCACCGGTGTCGACGTCGCGCATTCGGAACCGCAGTCCGTCGTAGAGCGTCAACTCGGCGAACGGCTCACCGTCCACGACGAGTCGCAGCGGCGCATTCTCGCCCGGCACCACTGAATACTCGGTGTCGCCGTTGTAGAAACGTCCCACGCAGCCCGGTGGCGTCGCCACCACCCGTTCCCCCAGCTCACGACAACCGTCGTAGTCACCGACGCCGAGCGCGCGAGCCAATTCGTGCCACATCGCCAATCCGGTGCTGCCATTGGTCGTGAGCGCGACCACGGCACCGCTTTCCGGATGCACGCGCAGGTGGCAGGACGTGCCGTCCCCGGTGCCGTCGTGGCCGAACCACCCGCCCTCGAACAACGCCACGCCGAGCCCCCAAGCATCGGCCATCCCGAACGGCTCCGCACCGTCCATGGGAGTCCGCATCTCCCGCAGTTGGGCGTCGTCCACGAGCGTCGGCCCCTCGCCGGCGAGCATCCGGCCGAGCCGCACGAGATCGATCGCACTGGCCGCGACGGCGCCGGCGGGCGCGTCCACGAGCGTGAGCGACTGGTGCACCGGCACGACCCGGTGCCGTTCGGCATTGACCGCGTGCCCCGGCACCGAGTCGTTCTGTCCGTCCGGCGCCACCACGAAGTGCGCCTCCACGCCCAGAGGCCGCAGCAACACCGACGACATGGCCTCCCACCAGCTCATACCGGTGACGACCTCGATCAAATGCCCGGCGGCGCTGTATCCGATGTTCGAGTAGGAGAACCCGTCACCGGGCTCGTGCAACGGGTTGGCGCGGAGCAGGCACTCGGCCACGTGCTTGCTCAACGTAGACGCCGTGACCTCGTCCGAATCGGACGGCAGACCACCGGTGTGGCTCAACAGGTGCCGGACGGTGAGCCGCTCGCTCAGACTCGCGGCAGCGGGCAGGTACTCGGCGAGCGGCTCGTCGAGATCAAGATCCCCGTCCGACACGAGGATCATCGCCAGCGCCGCGGTGAAGGTCTTGCTGACCGACCCCACCGGCACGCGCGCGGCCCGCGTCATCGGCGGCCCGCCCGTGTGCTGGACGCCGAACTCGACCGAGCGGGTAATTCCGCCGCGGTGCACGGCGAGTTGGGCGCCCGGAATCAGATGGTGTCTGGAGTGTCTTTCCAACAATGGCTGGAGCTGGACTTCGTGCATGTTCCCTCGCAGTACAAGTCGACCCCCAGAGCTATTTCGTCCCAAGTTCTGTGTCAGGACCCCGAAATCAGTCGGTTGGTCCGTTCAGCGGTTCGTACGCTGTCAAATCATCATCACACCATGGGACCGCCAAATGGAGCACGTCTTTGGAGTGCCCCCGATAGGACGCCTTCTTGCGGTCGCCGGTGACGCTCCGTCGTTGGTCGCTGGAGGGTAACCACTCGAACGGGCGGGTTTGGACTGAAACGTCTCGAAAACCGCCCTGAAAAGAGATGTATTTTTGGAAAATGTTTCGAATACGTATCGTCACACGTCGTCACGGACTGTGTGAATGTCGATATTTCGAAAATCGTGGATACTGTGAAATGCGCGTCCGACACTCCAACTACACTCGTTCCAGATAGCCCGTCGTGACGCTCCGACCTGCGTCACGTCACTGGCGGGCGCTGCAGTCAGCACGCCCAGCCGGTAAGGCAGGTGCGCACGACGTCCTGTCGTCGGTTCGTTGCCCGTGTGCCTTCGCTGAGGCGTGGGGACTGGACGCGCAGGGCGGGCGGGCTGGGCGGAAGTACGTGAACGACCGGCCGAAGTCGGAGCTGGGCGAGATGGTGCGGTTCGACACCACGGCTCTTGGTGCCCGGCATCGCGTTGGTCCGCGAACGAAGCGCAAGGGCTACTTCCTGCGTGCCGAGACCGCGTTCAGGTTCATGAACGCTGTCAGCGGCTACTTAAGACTGGCGGCAGGACCGGGTCCGGCCAGACTCTGGTCCAGGTGCTCGGCGAGTCGCTCGCTCACAGCGGCTGCCCGCCGGTGTCATTGACGTGGCTCTCTCATGGCATGCGTCTCGCCGAGCACCGCGCGAGGAGTGGCTGAAAAGGGGTCTGCCTTGCTCGAAGTAGCGGTGCCCTCCTTGCCGATATCCGTGTCGAGGCAAGGAGAACCGGATGCCCGTGATCATCGGAATGGATCCGCATAAACGGTCGGCCACAATCGAGGTGATCAACGAACTCGGCAACATGATCACGGCCGGAGAATTCGGCACAGACCAGATCGGATATGCCAAGATGTTAGCGACCGGGCGCCGGTTCAGCGACCGGGTGTGGGCGATCGAGGGCTGCAACGGCGTCGGCCGCCATATCGCCCACCGGCTGATCCACGACGGCGAGACGGTCCTGGACGTGCCGGCGAAGCTGTCGGCGCAGGTGCGGGTGTTCGCGACCGGCAACGGCCGCAAGACCGACCCGATCGACGCGCACTCAGTAGCTCTGGCCGCGCTGCGGACCCCGAACCTGGTGCGTTTGCAGGCCGACCCCGAACTGGTCGTGATGGGCATGCTGGTCGACCGTCGTGACGAGCTCGGTCGCGCGCTCGGACCGTCGCATGGTCTGAACGAGTGGTAGGTCGCGGCCTTGGTAACAGCGTGTAGCGAGCACTCGATCAGAGGATCAGGCGTTTTGCAGAACGGGTGATCGGAGGGTGCGCCGTGAACGCGATGTCCGCCGACGACGCTTCAGAGGACGGTTCGAGTCCTGATCTCCAGGAATATCGTGCTTATCTGCAAAGAGGTGAGACGCGACTGTCGACCCTGCACCGCGTCGCCGGCGCCTTCATCAGTGGCGCAGGACTGCTCACGTTGCTGCCGCTGCTCGTCGGAGGCACCTTCTCCAGCCTGTTGCTGCTGCTCTTGTTCTACCGATCGCCCGGCTTGCCCGCACCGGCCTCTCTGGAGCGATGGCTGGCGCTCCTGCCGGTGCTCGCCTCGATCGCGCTTCCGCTGTCCGCGCTGTACCTACTCGTGCGGGACCTGATTCTCTTCTACTTCACCGCGCGGACGTTCAAACCCGATGCCAAGGGGCACATCTACCCGCGGTTCGTGCTGTCGGGGATCATGGTGTCGGAGCCTTCCTTGTCGCACACAGTGGGGGAGTTGCACGCCGCTCGCGACGACGACTACGTGCGCAATCTTCTTGTGCCCAGCCCAGCCGTGCTCAAGAAACGCATCCTGAAGGAAGCCCAGTCGATCGGTGATCTGCGTGGAGCGTCGATGAACGACGACGAGAACCTGCTCTCCGAACGTCTGCGCGAGTACGTGTTGCGTCAGACCGCCTCTCACGTGCGAAGCCTGCCTCAGGAGGCGGCGAAGATGGAGGCCTCTATCGCGAGACACCAGAGGTTCCTGCGCGGACTCGTGCTCCGGTACGCGAAAGCCTTCCTTCTGACGATCGCGACCACGGTGGTCACGCTGACCGCGGACGGTGTGCTCACGTTGCTCAAACCGCTCGACAACGCTCCGGTTCCTGGGGTCAACCCCGAGTACGTGTGGACGGCGACGTTGACCATCTACGCCGGGTGGGCCCTGGTGTCCACGATCATCGTGCGAAAGCCGGTGATCTGGTTGTACGCGGACTCCAGCAACACCAAGAGCCAGCGGACACCGCAGTCGCTGCTGAACTTCGAGCGGTCGACCTTGGCCGTGTCCGTCCTCTCGGTGTCGATCATCGGCGCCGATCTGATCATGTTTCATCCGCCGACGACAGGAACGGGCTGGCTCATCGTCTTCGCGGCGTGCTGCCTGATAGTGGGCACGTTCGTCGTGGTCATTCGCGCGGTCATCAGCGAACTCCCGGAAAGGTTGCGCTGACCATGGGCACGACAGAGGAGGACATCGAGAAGCTCGGCGAGGAACTGGCCGCTCTGCGCCTGCACTATCGCCAAGCGGGGCACAACCTGGCGACCCAGGTCGCCGAGGATCTGTCGTTCGTCCGTGAAGCCCGGGAGGAGGTGGAGCGGATCACCACGATCCTGCGGGGTACCGAGCTGTTCGGCCGGTATGCGCAGGATGCCGATCACCATGCCAGAGTGGCCAATCGGTGGCGTGCGGCTGCGGTGTTCGTGTTGCTGTTGTCGCCGTTGTTCCTGGTGCTCATCGAGAAGCTGGCGGCGATCAGTGGCGTCGCACTTGCGGTGACCTTCGCGCCGATGTTCACACTGTTCATCTACGCCTCCGTGGAGTCGCACAACCACCGGCGGCGCGAGTTCGACCGTCGCCGGATTTCCCTCCGGGTGTCCGCGATCGAAGCGTTCACCAAGCAGCGGCGTGACGCCGGCCGCGCCGGCGATCGGAAGATCGCCGAGGAACTCATGGACGAGTTCGTCCGCAAGCACTTCATCCAGCCTGACCTGGACTCGAACGACATGTCGTACCTGGGTCCGCGGCTCAGCCTCGTGACGGTGTTCAGCCGAGGTGGCCGGCAACAGTCGCCGCGTGCGGCCGGTTCAGCGTCGCCCAAGCAGTAGCGGTACTTCACGCGAAGGTCAGGAGTTGCTGCGGTAAAGCCGTTCGTAGGCGGCTTTGGCGCGTGCGTCTGCCTCAGCGTGTTTGGCCCGGCGGGTCTGCTCGCCGAGCCCGCGTGCAAAGCCCTGTTTGACCAGGCGGTGCTCGGTCGTGTGCCACATGTAGGTCATCGAGTAGAAGTAGCCGACGCACATGCCCAGCACGATCGACAGGATCCTGATGTAGAGCGGTCCGGGTAGCAGGAGCAACAGCAGGATCGGTGACATCTGGACGAGGCCGCGCACGAAGTGGCGCACCGCCCAGGTACGGCAGGTGACGTCGTGCAGCACCCACGGGCTGCATCGCTGAGGCAGTCGTCCGCCGACCGCGTACCACAGCCACTGGGCCGGATTGGGTCTGGTTCCACGCAGTGTCATCGGTCGGCGTTCTCCTCTGCCGCTCGGCGGATGGCGGCGACGATCTTGCGGTTCGGCACGCCCTTGATCACGTACTCGACCACGCCGAGCTCTCCGAGTTCGGCCTCGGACGGGCGTCGATGAGGCCGCACAACCGTCGCCGTGGTGGACATGCACCTGTCCGGCGATGGCTTGCACGCCATCCGCCGCATGCATCAGCGGGTGCCGGCAGTCAGGATCGTCGCTGACGAGAACTCTCAGCCGATCGGGAGTTCTGGTCACGGTGCGGTCCTGACGGGTTGTGCGTGTTTTCGGACTTGCTAAGGTTAGCAAGTGCTGAAGCGTGCGACCAGCTGCCGGGCGACGCGCGAGCAGGGAGGGGAGCGGGTGAGCAAGCCGCTGTACCAGCTCAAGGCGGAGTTCTTCAAGACGCTGGGCCACCCTGCGCGGATCCGGGTGCTGGAGCTGCTCAGCGGGCGTGAGCACGCGGTCGCGGAGATGGTGCGGCAGGTGGGTGTCGAGCCCGCGAACCTCTCCCAGCAGCTGGCGGTGCTGCGCCGGGCAGGCCTGGTCACCACCCGCAAGGAGGGCGGGACCGTCTACTACTCGCTGACCAGCCCGCACGTGGCCGAGCTGCTGGACGTGGCGCGGCGGATCCTCTCGGCCGTGCTGTCCGGGCAGGTCGAGCTGCTCGAGGATCTCCGCACCGCCGGCCAGCCGGTGCCGCGCGGCGGTTGAGCCGTGGTCACCCCGTGTCCCTCCCCCGAGGCGGGGTGACCACACCCTCCTTCGAACTACCGACTCCATCGCGGGAGCAAGAGCGTGCTGAGTTTGTGGCGCAAGATCCGCCGGACCGGGCGAGTGGCCGAACCTGCGCCGCCGCTGCCCGCAGGTGACCGCCCGGCGCAGGCGGCGGTGCTGGGCGGGTCGGTGCAGATCCGGCACGTCGACGCGGGATCGTGCAACGGCTGCGAGGTCGAGATCGGATCGGCGTTCGGGCCGGTCTACGACGGTGAGCGCTACGGGGCGCGGCTGGTGGCCTCGCCACGGCACGCGGACGCGTTGCTGGTGACCGGTGTGGTGACGCGCAACATGGCCGAGCCGCTGCGGCGGACGTTCGACGCGGTCCCGGCGCCGAAGCTGGTGGTGGCGGTCGGGGACTGCGCACGCAACTGCGGAGTGTTCGCGGGCGCCTACGGGGTGGCCGGTGCGGTGCGTGACGTGGTGCCGGTCGACCTGGAGATCGCCGGGTGTCCGCCGCGGCCGGAGGCGATCGTCGAGGGACTGCGGAAGTTGACCGGCCGATGAACCTCGCTGCGACAGGTATGGCCGCGGCGGTGGTCATCGGGCTGCTGACCGCAGTGGCCGGATTCGTCGTTCCGGCGCGGACGGCCGTGGTCGGCGCGGGGACAGCATTGACGGGTGTGGCCGCAGCGTTCGCGGGGGCCGTGGCGCTGGGCGGGGGTTCGTTCTCCGTTGGGCTGCCCGGGTTGTTGCCGTTGTCTGGGGTGTCGCTGGCGCTGGACCCGCTGGGTGGGCTGTTCGTGGCGGTGACCGGCGGCGTCGCGGTGGCCGCCGGGATCTACGGGATGTCCTATGCGGACACTGCGGATCTGCGGACGCGTGGCGTGCAGGTGGCACTGCCGCTGTTCGTGGTGGCGATGGTGCTGGTGCCTGCCGCCGCGAACGTGGGCACGTTGCTGGTGTGCTGGGAGCTGATGGCGCTGGCGTCGCTGGTGCTGGTGGTTGCCGAGCACCGGCGTGGCCCGCGGGTGGCCTCGGCCGGCCGGTGGTACGCGGTGATGACGCACCTGGGTTTCATATCCGTCCTGATTGGACTGATGGTGTTCGTCGCGCACGCCGGCGACGACTCGTTCACCGCACTGCGCGAAGCAGGTCCGCGCCTCTCTCCCGCCGTGGCTGCGGTTGTGTTCGTAGCGACGCTGGTGGGATTCGTGTCCAAGGCGGGGATCGTGCCATTGCACGCCTGGCTGCCGCGCGCACATCCGGAGGCGCCGAGCCACGTGTCGGCGTTGATGTCGGCGGCGATGGTGAACCTCGGGGTGTACGGGCTGGTGCGGGTCGGGGTCGACCTGCTCGGCAGTGGTGTGGCGTGGTGGTGGCTGCTCGTGCTCGCACTGGGCTCGGTGTCGGCCGTGTACGGGATCCTGCAGGCGGCGATGAGCTCGGATCTGAAGCGGCTGCTGGGGCAGTCGACGACGGAGAACATGGGGCTGGTGCTGATCGGAGTCGGCGCCGCCGGGTTGTTCGCCTCCTCGGGGGACCGTGTTCTGGCCGGGCTCGCCCTGACCGCGGCACTGGTGCACGTGGTCGGCCACGCGGCGTTCAAGACGTTGCTGTTCCTGGCGGCGGGGTCGGTTCTGCACGCCACCGGCAGCCGGGATCTCGACGCGCTGGGCGGGTTGCGGCCGACGATGCCGGTGACCACGGCCGCGTTCGGGCTGGGGGCGCTGGCGGCGTCGGCGTTGCCGCCGGGGACGGCGTTCGTGTCGGAGTGGCTGTTGCTGCAGTCGTTGATCCACGGGTTGCCCGCGGGTGGGGTGGCGGCGGCGATCGCCATGCCGGTCGCGGTGGCGGCGGTGGCGCTGACCGCCGGGTTGGCGGTGGCGACCTTCGTGAAGGCGTTCGGGGTGGGATTCCTGGCGAAACCGCGCAGCGAGGCCGCATCGGGCGCACACGAGAGCCCGGCCACCATGCTCGCCGGGATGGGCATCGCGGCGGCGGCCTGTCTGATGGTCGCCGTCTGGCCGGCCGGGATCCTGCCTGCCGTGCAGGCCGCGGCAGGCGGGGACGCGGTGTCTGGAGAGGTGACCCTGCGGCTGACCGGTGTGACCGGTGCGTTGTCGCCGCTGTTGCTCGCGCTCGGACTGGTCGCCGCGATGGTCGCGGTGGCCGGCGCGGTGCGGGTGGTGGCGGTGCGGAGGGCACGCCGGGAAGCCCGGCTGTGGGACTGCGGCGGGGGTCCCATGTCGGCGCGGATGGAGTACACGGCGACGTCGTTCGCCGAGCCGTTGCAGCGGGTGTTCGACGACGTGGTGCAGCCGGAGCTGGACGTGGACGTGACTCACCACGAGGAGTCCCGGTACCTGGTGCGAGCGGTGGAGTACCGCAGGACTGTGCCGGACCGGATCGAGCGGCGCCTCTATCAGCCGGTGCTGAGCCTGATCGCCTGGTGGGGCCGGGCCGGACGCGGGCTGGCAACGGGCAGTGTGCATCGCTACCTCGGCTACGGCTTCTACGCGGTCTGCGGCGTGCTGATCCTCTTGGCGGCGACCCGATGAGCGCGCTCGGAATGGTCGGCGGGGTCGTGCAGCCGGTGCTGATCGTCGCCGGATCGCCGCTGCTGGTCGGGCTGATGCGGCAGGTGCGGGCACGGCTGGAGGGCCGGGCGGGCGCGGGGGTCTGGCAGCCGTGGCGTGATCTGCGCAAGCTGCTGCGCAAGGAATCGATCACTCCGCGCGGCACGAGTGAGGTGTTCCGCCTCGCCCCGCTGGTGCTGGTGGCCACGACTTTGGTGGTCGCGGTCGTGGCACCGTTCGTGACGACCGACTCAGCGCTGGATCCGGCGGCGGATTTGTTCGCGGTGGTGGCGTTGCTGGCGGTGGGCGCTGTGGCGCTCGCGTTGGCGGGACTGGACACCGGTACGGCGTTCGGCGGGATGGGCGCCAGTCGGGAGATGACGATCCTCGCGCTGGTGGAGCCGACTCTGCTGGTGGCGATCTTCGCGTTGTCGGTGCGGGTCGGGTCGACCAATCTCGGTGCCATCGTGTCCTCGACCCTGCACGAACCGGCGCGGGTGATCTCCCCGGTGAGCCTGCTGGCCGCGGTCGCCCTGATCGTGGTGATCATCGCGGAGACCGGCAGGTTGCCGGTGGACAACCCGTCGACACACCTTGAGCTGACGATGGTTCACGAGGCGATGGTGCTGGAGTATGCGGGCCCTGATCTGGCGCTGGTGGAACTGGCATCCGCGATGCGGTTGTCCGTGTTCCTCGGACTGCTGGCGAACCTGTTCCTGCCGTGGGGAATCGCTGCCACGGCCGCCCCGGTGGCGCTGCTGATCGGGGTACTGGCCCTGGTCGTGAAGGTCGGTGTGCTCGGCGTGCTGCTCGCGGCCGGCGAGGTGTTCGTCGCCAAGTTGCGGCTGTTCCGGGTGCCCGAGCTGCTGGCCGGGTCGTTCCTGCTGGCCCTGCTTGCAGTCGCGGCCTCGTTCTTCCTGGCCTGAAGGGAAATGCCGATGAGCGAGAGCCTGTACGTGTCGTTGCTGAACCTGGCCTGTGGAGCACTGCTGCTGACCGCCGTGCTGGTGCTGTGGCTCCGCGAACTCGCGGTGATCATCCGGGTGTTCGCGATGCAGGGGGTCGTACTCGCCGTCGTCGTGGGTGTGCTGGCAGCCCACGAGAACTCCGTGGAGCTGTGGACCGTGGCGGTGGGAGTCCTGGTCCTGCGCGCAGGACTGCTGCCTCACCTGTTGCGCCGGGCCCTGGCAGGCTTGGGGGAGTCGCAGCGGGAGACCAGCCCGCTGGTGAACGTGGCCTCGTCGCTGCTGGCCGCCGCCGCGCTGACATTGCTGGCCTACGCGGTGTCGCAGCCGCTGGTGGCGCTGGCACCGTCCGCGGCGACACAGGCGATCCCGGTCGGGGTGACCGTGGTGCTGATCGGGTTCTTCGTGCTGGTGACCCGGCGTCGCGCCTTGTCACAGCTGGTCGGGTTTCTGTTGATGGACAACGGAATCACCGCGGTCGGGTTCCTCGCCACCACCGGGGTGGGCCTCGTGGTGGAGCTCGGGGTGTCGCTGGACGTGCTGCTGGCGGTGCTGGTCCTGCAGATCCTCACCGCCCGGATGCGGGAGACCTTCGGCAACACCGACCTCGACGAACTGCGGGAGTTGCGCGACTGATGACTGTGCTTGTTCCCGTGGGAATGCCCGTGCTCGGCGCACTCACCTACCTCCTGTTCGGCTGGCGACGCGCCACCGCGTGGATCAGCGCTGTGAGTGCGGGCGTCGTGCTGACCGCCGCGATCGTCCTGGCGGTCGCGGTGACCCGATCCGGGCCGCTGACCGCGTTGGGCGGACTGCTGCGCGTGGACGCGTTGTCGGCGTTCATGCTGCTGGTGATCGGCGCGGTCGGGTTGATCGCCACCGCCGCGACCCCGGCGTATCTGCGGGAGGAGATCGCGGCAGAACGGGCCGCCGGCCGCACCGCCGCGCGACACAGCCTGCTCGTGCAGCTGTTCCTGGCCACCATGGCGCTGGCGGTGCTCGCGGCGAATCTCGGCGTGGTGTGGGTGGCGGTCGAGGCCACCACGATCGTGACCGCGTTTCTGGTCGGGCAGCGCCGCACCCGCGCCTCCGTGGAAGCGGCGTGGAAGTACGTGGTGATCTGCTCGGCCGGTATCGCGCTCGCGTTGCTGGGCACCATCGTGCTCAACTTCGCCGCCGCCCACGCTCCCGGCGCCGCAGGGCTGGACCTTGCCGCGCTCGCCGCCCATGCACCCGGTCTCGACCACGGTGTCACCCAGATCGCGATCGTGTTGCTGGTGCTCGGGTTCGGCACCAAGGCAGGCCTGGCTCCGCTGCACGCGTGGCTGCCGGACGCGCACTCCCAGGCCCCAGCGCCGGTGTCGGCACTGATGTCCGGTGTGCTGCTGTCGGTGGCGTTCTACGCGATCCTGCGAGTCAAGGTGATCAGCGATGGCGCACTCGGCACCGGGTTCGCCCGCACACTGCTCGTGGTGATGGCGCTGGCGTCTCTTCTGCTGGCGGCGTCTCTGCTGATCGCCCAGCGCGACTACAAGCGGATGCTGGCCTATTCCAGCATCGAACACCTTGGCCTGGTCGCGTTCGGCGCCGCGATCGGCAGCCCGCTGGCGCTGGCCGCGGCGCTGCTGCACGTCCTCGGGCACGGCCTGGTCAAGTCGGTGCTGTTCCTCGGTGCCGGCCGCGTCCTGCAGCTCACCGGCACCAGCCAGATCGACGGCGTGCGCGGCCTGCTGGCCCGCCACCCGGCGCTCGCGGCAACGTTCGGTCTCGGCGTGCTCGCGCTGATCGGCCTGCCTCCGTTCAGTCTGTTCGCCAGCGAACTCGGCATTGTCCGCGCCGGATTCGCGGCCGGTCTCGGCTGGCCGACCGCTGCCGCGCTGCTGCTGGTGCTGGTGATCGCCGCCGCCCTGATCGTCCGTACCAGCCGGATGCTCCTCGGAGGGCCGGAGTCCACTCCGGACACCGCGGTGGCCTCGCCGATCCCGATCGCGCTGGCGGGCGGGTTGCTCGCGTGTGCCGTGCTCGGTGTCGCCGCGGGACCGTTGCCGGTGCTGCTGGACCTGGCCACTGACACCCTGATGGTGACCCGATGATCACGACCCTCGTCCCCGCGGAGCTGCCCGAGCACGCCAGTTCCCTGTTGGCACAGGGATACCGGCTCGCGCTGGTCGCCGGCCACGACGACAGCAGTGTCCATTCTGCTGGCAGGCTGCGCGCGGTGTACCTGTTCACCGCCGCCGCACCGAATCGGCGGCTCGAACTGCACGTCCCGCTCGACCCTGACGCACCTGAGGTGCCGAGCCTGGCCCGGCTGTCCTTCGCGGCCGGACGGTTCGAACGCGAGATGCACGACCTGTTCGGCATCGTGCCCACCGGCCACCCGCTACCGCGGCGGCTGGTACGCCACTTCCACTGGCCCCAGGGCTGGTACCCGATGCTCACCGGCGCGGGCGACCCGCCGGAGTTCGGAGACCTCGACGGCCCGTACCCGTTCCGGACCGTGGAGGGGCCGGGGGTGTACGAGATCCCGGTCGGACCGGTGCACGCCGGCATGATCGGACCGGGTCACTTCCGGTTCTCCGTGGTCGGCGAGACCATCCTCAACCTCAAGGCGCGGCTCTGGTTCGTCCACAGAGGACTGGAAAAGCTGTTCCACGGCCGCACTCCGGAGGACGGGATCGAACTGGCGGAACGGGTGAGTGGCGACACCAGCGCCGGCCACACCCTCGCCTTCTGCCTCGCCGTCGAGGATGCCCACCGTCTGTCCGTGCCCGAGGACGCGCAACGCATCCGCGCGATCCTGCTCGAACTCGAACGGCTCTACAACCACGTCACCGACATCGGCGCGCTGTGCAACGACGTCGCCTACGGCGTGCTCAACGCCCACTCCCAGCGCGTTCGCGAACGCCTGCTGCGCATCAACGACACCGTCACCGGTCACCGGCTGCTGCGCGGCGCCATCCACGTCGGTGGCGCCACGATCGCCGCGCTTCCCGACCCGCATGAGCTGGCCGCGATCGGCGTCGACGTCGGTGAGATCGTCGCGCTGGCACTGTCCAACACCGTCGTGGCCGACCGGTTCACCGGCACCGCCCCACTCAGCCAGGCTCAGGCCGCCGACCTCGGCACGCTGGGCGTCGTAGCCCGCGCGAGCGGTCTGGCCATTGACGCCCGACACGACCACCCGTTTCTGTCTTCGGAGTTCCCCCGCGCCATTCACACTCGTACGGACGGTGACGTCCTGTCCCGCTTCCTGGTGCGTGCAGAGGAAATCGCCACCTCGATCGCCATGATCACCAGCCTTACCGACATGCTGGGCGGTCGAACCGCCGCGACTGCGCGGACCGCCAGGGGGACTGGCCGGTCCGGGGTCGGCATCGTCGAGGGCTGGCGCGGCACGATCGTGCATCGCGTCGAGTTCGCCGGCGACGGGATGTTGAGCCGGGTGAAGATCGTGGACCCCAGCTTCTTCAACTGGCCCGCGCTCCCGGTCGCGCTGGCCGACACGATCGTTCCCGACTTCCCGTTGACCAACAAGAGCTTCAACCTCTCCTACGCCGGCAACGACCTGTAGGGAGACCCGATCGGGTGTGTGCGGACTCGCACGTACCAACACTTGCAAACTTGTTTAAGTGCGCAGATCATTGAGTTCTTCGGCCGAGGAGAGATGTTGAGGACGATGAGCGAGTTCGAAGCTGAGCTGCGGAACAAGGTCGCCGAAGCCTGGGAAACCCTGCGAGAAGCCCGGGAGGCCGGCCACGACTACGAGATCCACCTGCACAGCGCCCGGATCCGCGACCTGCTCGACCGGGCTGCCCAGCACGGCGTCGACACCCGCGACTGGGTCGACCCGGCGCTGCTGGAGAACTCCGGGCTCGGGCACTGACCATGAGCGCACCATCGAGCGACCGCGTGGTCGCGGTGGTCGGCGGAATCGCTGCGACCACCGCGGTTCTGCGTCGTTACGCCGCGATCGTCGAAGACGAGGCGGGACTGCCGACCCGTGTCATCGCCTCCGACTACGGACTGCACAGCCTGCCGCCTGATACGGGCGCTGTGCTGCTGGTCCGGGCCACACCCGAGCGCGAGCAGAGGGCCCGCGACTCCATCGCCGACGTCCCGGTTCTCACCGAGCGGGACACCACCGCGGTCGTCCTGACCGCCGCGTTGCTCACCACGCTGACGCGCGCCGGCAACGCACCGGAGACCAGCCGGGTCGTCATCGCGGGTGCCGGCACCATGCCGCTGCTCAACCCGGTCCTACTGGCCGCTGGAATCCGTGACATCACCACCTGGAACCCCGTCGACGCGCTCTCGTTCCCGTTGCGCAACATCGCCGCCGACGCCGACGCCGTGATCAACCTGGTCGGCGGGGGCGGCCGCTTCGCCTGGCCGAGGCACGCCGCACCGGTCGTGATCGTGCCGGATCCCGCACGCGATCCGTTACTGGCTCTTCCGGGTCTGCTGCGCGCGCTCAGCCGGCATCCGCGCGCACGCCTGACTCCGGACGTGCAGCACGCCTGTGCGATCGCGCTGTCCGCGGCCACCCCGCCCGGCCATCAGGTGCCCCGGCGTGCCGACGAGACCCTCACCCGCCAGATCGCCGAATCCGCGACGAACGCACTGCACCGAGGAGCCGCACGATGACCGCCCCCACTCCCGACCAGGAAGCGGAAGCGGTGCTCAGAGGCCAGTGATCATCAGGTCGTCGACGTCGAAGCTCAGCCTGTTGCGCACCGCGATCACACCCGGCACCCCGCGCGCGATCCACTCGGCCCGCTCGGTCGTGCTGTGCAGGCTGAGCGTCCCGTCGAGCGTGACCACCCCGCCTGACACGTGCACCGTCACCCGGTGCGCGGTCGTCGAGGCGGTCAGCAGGCGTTGTTCGAGATCGGTGTGAATCGCGTCATCGCCACGCAGGAACAGCCGCAGCGCGTCACGCCCGGTGAGCACCCCCACGAGCGTGCCTGCACCGTTCACCACACACAGCAAGCTCGCGTGTTCACCCGCGAGCAGCCGCAGCGCGGCACACAGATTCACGCCCTCTGACACGGTCGCCACCGGAGTGGTCATCAGGTCAGCCGCGACCGTCGCGGACGACTTGTGCCACCGCACCCGCGTGCGCGTGCCCGCCAGCACCGGCGAATTCGCCGCACCACCGTGGAACTCCAGCTTGGCCGCCAGATTCTCCTCGGAGACCACACCGACCGGGCGCACGGCCGAGTCCACCACTGGGATCGCGGTCACCTCGTGGGCGATCATCATGCCGACGAGCTCCTTGAACGAACTGTCCAGCGCCGCGGTGACGACCCGCCGACACATCACATCCGCCGTCTTCGGCTCACTCATGCTCGCCCTCCCACAGCCGTGCGAGGTGACCAGGGTTGCGTACTTGGTAAGATTAGCAACTGCTGAACCCCGTTGAAACGCATCCCGACTCGCGATGACAGGGATCAACCAGGGAGGATCAGCACCATGACGACGGTCGGCCGGAAGGGGCTTCGATGAGCAGGCCCCTCTATCAAGTCAAGGCGGAGTTCTTCAAGAACCTCGGCCACCCAGCACGCATCCGGGTGCTCGAACTGCTCAGCGAGCGCGAGCACTCCGTCGCGGAGATGCTGCCCGAGGTCGGTATCGAAGCAGCCAACCTCTCCCAGCAACTGGCCGTGCTGCGCCGCGCCGGACTCGTGACCACCCGCAAGGAAGGCTCCAACGTCTTCTACTCGTTGACCAGCCCTCACGTCGCCGAGCTGCTCGCCGTCGCCAGGCGCATCCTCACCGGAGTCATTACCGGCCAGATGGAGCTCCTCGAAGACCTCCGCACACCTGCCGCCGCCGCGCCACGCGGCCGAGCCCGCAAGCAGAGCTGAACTCCTTCTGATCGCCACGCGGCCGAGCGCCTCCCCTCACCTGGACCGAGTCCACAAGGGACAGCGCGGCACCGGGTCGAGTCCGGTGCGTGAGGCGACGAACTCGCCTACTGCGAGCCGATTCGTTTCTCGGGTCAGCACTGTGGTGACGAGCAACTGCAGCTGCTGGCCGGTCCGCCGTACGCGAAGACGGCACCGCGCGGCGTTCAAGCCGAAGTAGCGCTGGCAGGTCGAGGTGATGCTCGACCTGCCAGCGGTAACGCCCGCGAGTTCACTGCTCGAGCATGCCCGGGCCGAAGACCTCGTACGGGCACGTCGGGGTACTTGGTTGTGCAGGTGGCTAGTTGTTCGGCCAGCAACCGTTCTTCCGCGGCCTCGATCGACACGAGGTTCGTCGCGGTCAAGCCTCGCTGCCAGGCGGTCTCGGCAGTGATGTCCCACCAGGTGCGTACCGCGTGCAGGGCAACGCCGCGCAGCGCGGCGGCTTCGAACGCGAACGCCAGGGCGGTGTCGCTGGAGGGCGATCCGTCCACTCCGACGACCACCGGCCTGGTCATGCTCGTCATCGTTTCCTCCAGTCCGTTGCGTTCAGCAGTGCTCGGGTCTGTGCGGCGATCTCGACGTCTTCTCGTGCCTCGACGACCCAGACGTCGACGGCAGAAGCGTCGCGGCTGATGCGGCTGTCCGTCGCGGCTTCGGTGTTGCGTCCGGTGTCGAGGTCGATGCCGAGGAACGCAAGGCCCACAGCGGTGTCCGCCCGCAATGCGGCGTCGTGCTCGCCCACTCCGCCGGTGAACACGAGCAGGTCGATGCCGCCCAGTGACGCGGTCATGGCGGCGATGCCCTGTCGCAGCCGGTGCGTGCACACCTTGAGCGCCAGGAGAGCTCGTTCGTCTCCGTTCTCGGCGGCCTTGCGCACGTCGCGCAGGTCTCCGCCGACCTCGGACAGGCCGGCGAGTCCGGAGTGGTGTTCCAGACCGTCCTCGAGGTCGTCGAGCGCGAGACCGGCGCGCTGCAGCCACATCAGCAGGCCGGGATCGACGTCACCGCTGCGAGTGGCCATCACCAGGCCCGCCAACGGGGTGAAGCCCATCGTCGTGTCCAGGGACTGTCCATTTGCGACGGCGGCGAGTGACGCACCGGAACCCAGGTGGCAGCTCACCACGCGAGCACCGGGCTTTGCTGCCAGTTCAGCGGCTCGGCGCGACGCATAGGCGTGTGACAGGCCGTGGAACCCGTACCTGCGCAGGTCCCACTTGCGCCGCCATGCGGCGGGAACGGCGTAGGTTGTGGCGGCTGCGGGCATCGTGGTGTGGAAGGCGGTGTCGAAGCACGCGACCTGGGGCACGTCGGGCAGCAGTTGCCTGGCTGCGTCGATGCCGGCGAGCGCGCGGGGCTGGTGCAGCGGAGCCAGCCCGGTGAGCGCCTCGATCTGGGCGCGCGTGTCGTCGTCGATCGCAGTGGCGCTGGTGAACGCGGAGCCGCCGTGTACGACGCGATGCCCGACGGCGTCCACGGACGGGGCGCCGCTTAGGAAATCCTCCAGCGGGCCGGTTTCGTCGCCGCCCGACCAGCGTTCGAGGTGGGTCTCGGCGAGGACGGTGTCGTCCTCGCCGAGGACGCGGAGCTTGAGGCTGGAGGAGCCCGCGTTCACCACCAGGATGTTCACTGCCAGGTCCAGTCGCGGATCTCGGGCATGTCCTCGCCGTGCTCGCGGATCCAGTTGTAGTGGCGGGTTCGCTGGTCCTGCATGTGCTGGCGGAGTCGGGCGGCCTTGGGACCGAGTCCGGGCACACGGTCGACGACGTCGATCACCAGCCGGTAGCGGTCCATGTCGTTGAGCACCAGCATGTCGAACGGCGTAGTGGTGGTGCCTTCCTCCTTGTAGCCGCGGACGTGGAGGTTGTGGTGGTTGGTGCGGCGGTAGGTCAGGCGGTGGATCAGCCACGGATAGCCGTGGTAGGCGAAGATCACCGGCTTGTCGGTGGTGAACAGCGCGTCGAACTCTCGGTCGGGCATGCCGTGCGGGTGTTCGGTGTCGGGCTGCAACCGCATCAAGTCCACCACGTTGACCACGCGAACCCGCAACGACGGCAGGTGCTCACGTAGCAACGACGTCGCGGCCAGCACCTCGACCGTGGGCGCGTCCCCGGCACACGCCAGCACGACGTCCGGTTCCTCGATGCCGTCGTCGTTGCTCGCCCAATCCCAGATTCCAGCGCCGCGGGTGCAGTGCAGGATCGCCTCGTCGACGTCGAGCCAGTCCGGTGTCTCGTTCTTGCCCGCCACGATGACGTTGACGTAGTCCTTGCTGCGCAGGCAGTGATCCGCGACCGACAGCAGGGTGTTGGTGTCCGGTGGCAGGTAGACGCGGACCACTTCGGCCTTTTTGTTCATCACGTGGTCGATGAAGCCGGGGTCTTGGTGCGAGAAGCCGTTGTGGTCCTGCTGCCAGACGTGCGAGCTGAGCAGGTAGTTCAGCGACGCGACGGGCCGGCGCCACTCCAGCTTCTTGTGCGTCTTGAGCCACTTCGCGTGCTGGTTGAACATCGAGTCGACGATGTGGATGAACGCCTCGTAGCAGTTGAACAACCCGTGCCTGCCGGTCAGCAGATAGCCCTCCAGCATGCCCTGGCACAGGTGTTCGGACAGCACCTCCACGACGCGGCCGTCGTGGACCAGGTGCTCGTCGACCGGCGACGTCTCGGCCTGCCACTGCTTCCCGGTGACTTCGTACACGGCGTCGAGGCGGTTGGACGCCGTCTCGTCGGGTCCGAAGATCCGGAAGCTGCGGGCGTCGGCGTTGAGCGTGACGATGTCGCGCAGCATCCTGCCGAGCACCCTGGTCGGCTCGGAGTGCGTGGTGCCGTGCTTGATGACTTCCGCGGCGTGCGCGCGGATGCCGGGCATCTTCAACTCCCGCAACAGCAATCCGCCGTTGGCGTGGGGAGTGGCGCCCATGCGGCGCGTACCGTCCGGCACCAATGCGGCGAGCTCCGGCCGCGGCGCCCCGTCGTCGTCGAAGAGTTCGGCCGGCTGATAGCTGCGCAGCCACGTTTCCAGCTGACGCAGGTGGTCCGGGTTGTCCCGCACACCCGCCAGCGGCACCTGGTGCGCACGCCAGGTGTTCTCGACCGGCACACCATCCACTTCGGACGGGCCGGTCCAGCCCTTCGGACTGCGCAGCACGATCATCGGCCAGCGCGGACGTTCCTCCGCGCCCTTGATGTGGTGGATCTCGTCGACGACCTGGTCGAGAACTTCGGCCATCCGGGCGTGCATCGCCTTCGGTTCGTCACCTTCGACGTAGAACGGCGAGTGGCCGTAACCACGCAGCAGCGCGTCCAGCTCGTCGTGCGGGATGCGCGCGAGCAGGCTCGGGTTGGCGATCTTGTAGCCGTTGAGGTGCAGGATCGGCAGCACAGCGCCGTCCCGCTGGGGGTTGAGGAACTTGCCTGCGTGCCAGCTGGTCGCAAGCGGCCCGGTCTCCGCCTCGCCGTCACCGATCACACAGGCCACGATCAGGTCCGGGTTGTCGAACGCCGCGCCGAACGCGTGCGCCAGCGAGTACCCCAGCTCACCACCCTCGTGGATCGAACCGGGCACCTCCGGCGCGACGTGGCTCGGCACGCCGCCGGGGAAGGAGAACTGGCGGAACAGCCGGCGCATGCCATCGGCGTCGCGTGGCACGTCCGGGTAGGTCTCGCTGTAGGTGCCTTCGAGCCAGGTGTTGGCCAGCAGCGCGGGGCCTCCGTGACCGGGGCCCGTCACGAACAGCACGTCCAGGTCGCGGTCGCGGATCACCCGGTTCAGGTGCGCGTAGATGAAGTTCAGGCCCGGTGTTGTGCCCCAGTGGCCGAGCAGCCGAGGCTTGATGTGCTCTGGCGTCAGCGGTTCGGTCAGCAGGGGGTTGTCCATCAGGTAGATCTGGCCCGCCGACAGGTAGTTGGCGGCTCGCCAGTACGCGTCGACCAGCGACAGATCGGCGTTCGGCATCTCGCGCTCCTCACTCGGGTCTGTTGCCTTTCACGCTGCCGTCCGGATCGATCACGGAACAGGGCGCGTGGTCCGCGCCGGCAAGGACCGAGGTCCCGTCGGCACCGGCACTTCAGGCCCTGGCTTCCCAAGAGGCCCACGTCTGCGGTGGCGGGATGGCCCGACTCCGGCAACCGGGTACCCCAACGGCACTCTCGTACGCCTTCGAACAGACTCAGTCGGGGGTGTTTCCTCCGGAGACGAGGATCCGCACCAGCACCACGAGCTGGACCAGCAGTGCGATGGACACGACGACGATGATCGAGACGAGTGACAGGCGCACGATGGTGACCCAGTCGGTGGTCGGGTCCGTGAAGGCGAAGGGGAACACCTGGGCCGTCCGGATCAGTGCCACCAGCCCCGCGGCCGTGCTGATCACGTCACCCACCGCGGTGAACGGGAGCCGAGGTCGAACCAGGCAGAGCAGGTTGACGACGAGTGCGACGGCCAGCGCGCCGGCGAGGTAGCTGCCGCGACGCGCCGTTGTGCGAGACCTCGTTCGTGCCGTGCTGGTCACGGTGACCTCCTGTCGTTGAGCCGCGCACTCTCGATTGCCGCGTGCACCGTGCTTCCCACGCCACGTATCCGGCGCACGCCGTCGGGTGTCAGCACGGTGACATCGGCGAGCACCGCATCAGGCATCGCGGGATGCGAGAAGGGCCTGATGGTCAGGTCGACGGTGTCCGCTGCCGGAATGCGGCGCATCCAGCTGAGCAGCCCGCCGAGCGACTCGGCGGTCACAGTTGTTTCCAGGTGTAGATGGATCACTGGCTGCGAGAGTGTGTCGCGGCGTCGTTGTTCGGGAAGATGAACGGTCACGATCTCAACGATGCGGTCGGCCTCGACTGAGGACCAGGGACTCCAGGCCTGTCGTCGCAGGACCGTTCGACTCGAGCGGACGCGGCCGAGTGTGTGGACAGCCGCAGGACGGTTTCCGCACTTTGGGGGCGGGGTAGTCGACGGCATGGTTCACGGAGAGGCCGCCGCTGCATCGCCACGTGGGGACTCGGCGCTCGAAGGACCAATGACCGTGTTCGGCGATCTGTCAGGGCTGCGGCTGGGCGAACTGCTGCAGGAGGTGACGGATCGGCTCGCTCAAATCGCGTATCGCCAGGACAAGCTCCAGTCGCTGTTGGACGCGGTCATCGCGGTCGGCTCCGGACTGGACCTCGACACGACGCTGAAGCGGATCGTGGAAGCCGCCACTGAACTGGCCGACGCCCGGTATGGCGCGCTGGGAGTGCTGGGGCCGGACGGCAGGCTGTCCAACTTCGTCTACGTGGGCATCGACGAGGAGATCAGGCGGAAGATGGGGCCGCTGCCGACGGGCCACGGGCTGCTCGGCCAGCTCATCGCGGATCCGCGGCCGCTGCGGCTCATGGATCTCGGCAGTCATCCGGCCTCCGTCGGGTTTCCGGAGCATCACCCGCCGATGCGCAACTTCCTCGGTGTGCCCGTTCGCGTGCGTGATGCGGCGTGCTCGCCGTTGACGACTCGGCGGCCGAGGCGGTGCACCGGATCTTCGCCGACTATCTCGGCGGCGACCTCGGGGACAGGGCCATCGCGACTCGGCTCAACCGGGACGGCGTGCCGTGTCCGTCCGCTCTGCGGCCGGATCAGAATCGGCACCGACAGGGCGACGGCTGGCAGGGGAGCACGGTCCGGGCGATTCTGGAGAACCCCCGCTACACGGGCTATGCGTTCTTTGGCCGGTGGTGGAAGTTCGAGACGCTGCTCGACCCGGACGACGTTGCGGCCGGTCACATCGTCAAGTTTCGCCGATCGAGCCCCGACCGCGTCGTTCGCTGTCGCCGACCTGCGCACCCGGCGCTCGTGTCGGTCGAGGAGTTCACGCAGGCCCAGCTACTGCGCAAGTCGCGGGCGGCCGGTGGAATGCGAGGCAGGGCGAAGCTCGAACGCACTCGCACCAGCGGAGCGCGGCCGTACATCCTGAAAGGCCGGATGCGGTGCGGAATCTGCACGCGGAAGATGCAAGGGGCGATCATCCGGAAAGAGCACACCTACTACCGGTGTCTGGCGCGCTCGTTGGCTCCAGGGTCAGCGGCATTGAACAGCCATCCCAGGACGGTGAATCTCGCCGAGAACGTGGTGTTGGAGCCGCTGAACAAGTGGTTGTGTCAGGTCTTCGACCGCACGAGCATCGATCGGACGGTGGCGCACCTCGTCGAGTCGCAGGGTGGCTCGGCGGAGAAGTCGACGACGCGTGATGCCGCGAAGAAGCGGCTAGAAGTCGCCGAGGCCAAATTGCGGCGGTTTCAGGCAGCGATCGCGGCAGGCGTCGATCCGGTCGCGCTGGTGGAGGCGATCAACGAAGCGGAGGAACAGCGCGCGGCGACGAGCGCCGAACTGAAAGGGCTGCCCGCGCCTTCAGCACTCACGGCCGCTGAAGTCCAGGCGAGGCTCGACGGGCTCGACGACGTGACGACGATCATCACGGAAGGGAAGCCGGAAAGGCTCGCCAAGCTCTATGAAGACCTCGGCGTCGAACTCAGGTACGACATAGCAAAAGAGGCCGTCTATGCGACGACCTCTCCGCGTGTGTTTAACGTCCGTGTCCGAGGACCGAGTTGCTCTTTATCCCTACGGCTGTCCCTGGGATGATGGTGCGCGGTCAGCCTGTCCCAGTCGTCCTGTGCTCGCCTGAGGCTGGGACGGGTGTGCGGGACGGCTAAGATCTGGCATCTACCTGTGCAGGAAGCTCGATCGACGAGAGTGGGACGGGGTGAGTCACCCCGTCCCACTCTCGCGTTTCTGGCCTCGAAACCGCCCCGTCTGAGGTCATCTCGCACGGGACAGGACACGTTTGGCGGCGAGCTGACGTGAGTGACGGCGACGACTTAGGCCGTCAGGGTTGCCGTGGTGGTTTCCACTTCGCCCGTCGGGCGGCCTGCTCGCGCTGTTTAAATGCGGCGGAGAGCTGGAGTTCCGGGCGTACGCCAAGTGTTTTGGCGAAAGTGCGCAGCTCGGCCCTGTTGGGGTGCTCGCGGTCGAGCATGTCGACGGCGCGTGCTGCCCAAACAACAGATATGCAGGTCACGTGTAGCCACGGTAGTGAATCTTCCTTATTGAAGTTCGTGGGGTACGTGAATCCGAGGAGCGGATCGTCCTTTATGTACTGGTCCACAACCCTGTATCCGGGATGTGTGTACGACGACATTATTCGATAAATCGCGTACGCTTCGGTTCCTCCTGGTTGGAGGTCGTCGCATAGTTGGGAGAAGTTTCGCGCAGACTGATCGGTGAAGGACTTGCCTCTTGCGGGCGTACCCAATTGGCGAGAGTCTTCGCTGTCTGCGGCTCCTTTCCAGCCAGTCTCCAGGATTGTCTTTATCGTTGCATTGTGCTGACGGCTCGACTCGTTGATGAATCCCGAAACGGCAGGTTGATACTGTGCAATCCACTGGGCGGTCAGTGCGAATTGAAACGCTTCGCGGGTCAGGGGTACCGATTCGAGGTACATCTCTAGATCGCGAAGTGCCAGCACGCTGCGTGCAAGCCTGTGGGTGTGAGCTGCGAGCGCGAACGTGCCTAGCGCTTGAGGCGTGCTCACGCCCTTTCGGCCACTGAACCCTTGATCGTTCTCCTCCCATCGGTCGAGGAGAAGTTTGAGGATGCGCTCCCACTCTGTGCCCGGAAGATCTGCGACGGAGGACATGTCAATATATCGGTGTCGTCCGCATATTGTTACGCTCGGTCACGGCGTCGGCATGAGCGACTCGGCTGATGTTATGGCCCTAGATTTGCTCGATGGTGTCACCGTTGGATGGGATGGCATGCCGATGACCCTTGACGGGCATAGCCAGTACTGCCGATACTGGTTATGTGACCCGGACTCTTGGCGAGTTGATCCGCCATCGTCGTCTCGAACTCCGCCTGACACAGGAGCAGCTTGGGCGGCATGTAGGCAAGTCGCAGGTTGCTGTCTCGGAGTGGGAGCGCAATGTCGTGCTGCCGAGCGACATGCGCCGACTAGCGGATGCGCTTGACCTGCCTCATGAGGACCTCGTCATGGCGGCCGCCGCGAATTTCATGACCGAAGATCCTTTTGAGCAGGCTATCTGGCAAGCGGAGCGCTTGACTATGAAGCAGCGCGAAGCATTGTTGATCATCTATCAAGGCATGGTTAGCTAAAGCTGACCTTAGTCGTGGCCAATCTAAAGCGTTCATAGCCGTGGATCGCTTGCCCGGTGGGCTGTGTTAATGACCCCTGGCTGCGTGTAGTGTTGCGAAGCTCTCTGAAAAGCCTTGCATCTCCTATTTGAATTGGGTCAGTAGTGATGAGTGTGCGTACCTATAGCCTTGGAATCGCCTGCTTCCATTTTAGTCCGAAGGAGGATATTGCGCCGTCGAAGTGGGGTGAGGCGATCAAGTCAGGGTTGGAGTCGGTTGCGTCGGTTAGGGATGTCGAGATCACGGATCTGGGCCACTTTGTCAGTAGATATGATCCCATCCTTGAGTGGGGCGAGGAAGAGTTCAGGGGGGCTGACTCCTACGACTTTGAGTTGCATCCACAAGCTGGAATGATTGCGTTTACGGTAGCTATCCAAGAGCGCGACCAGGAGAAGTTGAATCTTTTTGGACGGAGAGTCGTTTCGCCCGACGAAACTTTTCGGGTAATAACGATGTATGGTACCTCTGGACCGGCTACTGTGGTGCAGTTTGATGGAGGGACCGACTCCCGACTCTTGGGCGCTCAAGGAGTTTTTGTAGTTCGCGAGTTTCTTCAGCGTGAGTTCAAACGCGCGGAGGTCGAAATAGATTTCCTTGTTGTTGGCCCCAGTCCCTTTCATGCTGATGTCAGCGTGCATGAAGAGGAAGGATTGGAGCTGGCGGGGAGTCCCTTTTCAGTGATTCGTGAGCGTACGCGTGGGTACGACATCATCGAAGTCCAATGTCCGACCCAAGCTACGATGGACCTCTACAGAGATCTATTTGCTGAACTTCAGTTCTTTTATGAGTGTGTGCGCGAACGTGGGCGCAACGCGACTCGGGCCCAATCTGTTTCTCGTATGGCTGATGCCCTTGTTGAGCTGTATCGCGTTCCAGGTGCGAAGGGCTTTTTGAAGCGTCTATGGTGGTCTAGAAGTCAGGCGAGAGAGCTGCTCATCGGTGTGATCCAGGCGAAGCTTGGTGAAGCGCGCTCGACAGCGTCTATGCAGCAAGAATTTCAAAGGCTCAAAGAATCAATGAGTGTGACCATTTTTGATCATGAGGTATCTGAAGAGGTCGCGTCGGATGAAAGTGAGCAGCTTAAAGCCGCGGAAGAAGTTGCCAAGCTTCTTGAAGGTGGAGCTAAGAAGGAGTTCGAGATATTCGTTCTGTCAACTTCAACGCTCCTTGGTGCCGCAGCAGGTGCTGTGGCTGCGGTGCTGGCAAAATGACAGGACGATTCGACGCGGACAGGGTCATAGCGTCACGGGTCAATCGCAGTTGCAGTCGGTAACTAGGATGGCTGAGTAAACGGGCGGTGCGGAGTCGGCGCGTCGGCAGGGTCAAGCGTGTAGGTCCGATGGGGAAGCTATCGCGTGCGGCCGGAGTGGGAGTCAATGTCGTCCCGCAGGATCTAGTGAATGGAGGAGTCTTGGTGTCGCAGTACGGGCTTGGGCTCCTTCATTAATCGACGTTGTGACTAATGTACGGCGGCGATCGTATAGTGCTCAAAGCGCGGCAGCCGCCCGCCAGTCGATCTGTGCACGGGCGTACTTCTCGGCGGCAGAGTTCAGCTGAAATAAGTACCTTGGTATTCCCGGATCTCTCCCGTCAGGCAACTTGCGCAGGACATAACCGGCCTCGTAGAGCTGCATGACGTGCTTTCGAACCGTTGTCTCGTTGCCGCCAGGAATCTTGTTCGTCAGCTCGCGCACGGTGAACGATGTTGCCGGTGCGCCACATAGGATACTTAGAATTGCGTGGTACCGATCGTTGATGTGCAACGGAGTCACGGCTGGTTGCTCATCACGTTGGTTCTCTTTGAGAAACTCGCGAACAGCGTCCTTCGCCGCCGGTTCGAGGCGCCAACGGTCGTTACTCTGAGGGTGATCCCTGGCCACGAACTCAACTGCGCCGATCCGTCGAAGTGCTCGCAGCGCATACGCGATGGATCCTGGGTTTCGAGACGGCCCGCCCCTTGCGGCTTCTGCGGCGATCAAGGAGTCTGGCGCCACCTCTTGGAGTCGGTGCAGGATGTACCGCTTGAGGGCGAGTCCTTGAGGGTTCAGGCCGTATAGGGCGGAAAGAACTCGGTAATTCATCTAGGACGCCCTTACCCTGGCTCGGTCGGACGGATCGAACGTCAGCGAACTCGCTATCTCGGCTATCAACTCGACGGACTGGGATGGGTCGAGAGCGGTTCGTTGCAGCGCTTTAAAACCCTGCTGTATCAACCGGCACACAGTCGGATCTTCGACGTACTGGCAGTTGCTTGCGTCCTCTACGTACACGACGTCGTTGTGTTGCCGGTGGGGGAAACCGAGGTGGACGTATGAACTTTCCTGCTGAGTATCGAGGTGGGACTCATGCGCGAGAACCTGGACCGTGAAGCGCTCAAGCTCCGAAAGTTGTACAAGCTGTACGAGTGCGGCGTTCGTGGTGTCTGGATCACCAGCGACACGCCGTAAGGCGTCCTTGGTGAGCAGTACTTCGACCGCGCGCTGACTCTTCGGTGCGCTAAGGCGCTCTATCCAGCTTTCGTGCACCTCTGCTCGTCGTGCTGCATCGTCGGCGGCGTAGGTCGGGCGACCCATCTCCCGAGCCGCAAGACGGTACCCAGGTGTTTGGAGGCAGCGTGGGATGATGTCTGCGCCGAACACGCGGAGGGTCGCAGCTTCGAGGTAGACCTCGTCGACATCCTCGGCTGCGTTGAGGGTGAGGCTGTTTGTGGGAGTGCTCGGAATGGCGCGCTTGGAGGATGGGGGTTCAGCGCGTCTCACCTCTTGCTTCCATACATCGTTGGGCACCCCGTACACGTGGCCCAGCACCATGATGTCCAGCGGGTCCAATGGCTGAACCGCATTCTCGATCATGCTGAGCTTGGCGCTTGAAAACCTGGCTTTCGCGCTGGCTTCCGCAAGGCTCAAGCCGAGGTTGTCCCGCCATCTGCGCAGAACTCGCCCAACGGACCGCTCTGCCATCGAGGCGCGAAAGTCGTTCTTCACCGGTGGGCCTCAGATCCTTGGTGAGGTGGATGTCCGGCGGCGCTGAGGCGGACGGGAGGCGTCCACGCCGCCGGACGGCTCGGGGGACCGCCATGAGGCTGTCCGTGTCAAACTGAAATCAACGTCTCATCAGCACTTGGTCAGCGGAACGACCTGGCGGCGACATGAAGGCGACATGGGTGACTTGGGAGGTGGCGCGACGTGCGGGCGTTCCGGACGGTCCTGGAGCAGAAGATCCGGGAGCGGCGTCAGACACTCCAGGAGTTCGTCGAGTTTGCCGAGGTCTTCGCGCGCGAGCACAACGAGGCGGGAACGATCGGCGTGCGGCATCTTCAGCGGCTTATCGCTGGTCGGAAGCCCTCTGGTGAGCCACTAGGGCCGACCGTTCAGCCGGCGACCGCGCGTCTGCTGGAACGGATCTTCGATGTCCGCATTGACGACCTGTTGTCAGAGCCGAGACCACCTGAGGTCGTCGAGCGGCAACGGCCGGAGCGGGACACGGTCGAGTTGGCCGCCGCGCTCGACTGGCTCGACGAGCGGGCAGGGTGGCAGTCCGGAACAAGCCGATCGAAGGTACGGGCACGGCTTGCGGAACTCGACCTGGGGCACTTGCTGGACGCGGGTGCTAGGCGAACCAAGGTCGGGCGGACGGCCCTCGCTCGCGCGCTTGTCGACTACTACGGCGAGCGCGGCATGTACCGAGGCGTCTACGCGGACGCTGAGATCTTGACCAGTGTCGTCACCCGTGCCGACTGGCTCGACTTGGCGTGCCCGCTCGACGGTACGCAGGATCGACTGACGCTCGCTGATGAGAACGGCGGTCGTGCTCCGCTTGACGACGTCGAAGCATCAGCGGCAGTGTCACGTCTTGCCGAGTCCGTCGCGCTCGGCGTCCGGTTCACCAACCTGCCGCTCTACCGACTGCGGAGCGTCGACCTCGGCCTCCAGAGGGTCTGTGGACGCGTCAGCGTCGTGCCCTTCGTCGAGTACGCGCTGACTGCTGATCTACTCGAACGAGAGCTGACCGATGCGGTTTCGGTCGGAAGTCTCGCTCTGCGAACTCCCTTGCGAGACAAGCGTTTGCCGAGTCTTGAATCGGTACATGACCTGTCGGGCCGTATGTGTGCGGGCGGAGTTCTGGCGCTGTGTGCGATCGCTCGGCCGCATGATCAAGTCCGCGGTTCCGCAGACTATGCCCTGCTGGTGCAGGAGCGGTCCGGCCAAGTGCTGAACGCGGCCGGACGGCTCGCGGTGATCCCAAAAGGTTTCCACCAGCCACTGACCGACGTGCGAGCCGAGGCGGCAGTGGGGGCCACGCTCCGGCGAGAGTTGGAAGAGGAGTTGTTCGGCCGCCCTGACGTCGATGCGACCGCTGGCAATGCGCGCTCGGCGGCCCCGATGCATCCGGGCCGTTGGTCGGAGCCGATGAAGTGGCTCGCCGAGGAACCAGCGCGGTTGCGCATGGAGTGCACAGGTTTCGGGCTGAACCTCGTCAGCGGGAATTACGAGTTCGCAAGCCTCGTCGTGATCGAGGACGGGGAGTTCTGGCGCCGATTCGGCGGGCAGGTCGAGGCGAACTGGGAGGCGGCCGGACTGCGGCTGTACTCCAGTCTCGACGGCGACCTGGTGAGCGAGCTGATCATGCAGGAGACCTGGAGCAACGAGGGACTGTTCGCGTTGCTCCAGGGTCTGCGTCGGCTGAGCGAGGTCGGCGGCGACCGCGTCAGCCTGCCGCCGGTCGAATGGCGGCTTGGCGGCTGATCAGGTCTGGGACGGCCAGCGGACCGTCATGACCACCGAGTCCTCGACTGCTTCCCATGAGTGGTCGATGCCGGGACCCCACATCACGTAGTCACCCTGGCGCGTCATCCTCGCGCTTCCCTCGGTGAGGTCAACGCGGAAGTTCCCTTGTACCAACAAAACCAGGGTCGTTCGCTGGTCGTCTGAAGTCCACTCGACACGCTTGTCTCCGGCGGGGTGATTGAACCACTTCACCTCGACGTCCTTCGACGACCGCACACCCTCTGATGGGTCGATGAAGTGTCCGACTAGCCAGCCGCGCGTGGCGCTTCCGTCCTCCGCAGCGTTGCCCTGGCTCCAGTTCGCGGTCACCGTATCTCCCATTCGATCGTTGGCATGTTCACGCGGCTGCTACCGCCGATCTCTTTGAGTCGGCGAAGCCCTTGCAGGAGCGCGAACAGGCCCTCGTTGCTCCACGCCGTGTCGGCCGCGAGCTCCTCGACGAGCTCGGCATCGGCACTGGAGTACTGGCGAAGATTCGCCGTCTCCCAGTTGGCCTCGATCTGCCCGCCGTAGCGCTGCCAGAACTCCTCGTCTTCAACGACGATCAGACTCGGGAACTCGAAGTTCCCGCTGACGAGGTTCAGCCCGAAGCCGGTGCATTCCATCCGCAGACGGCCCGGTTCGCCGAGGAGCCAGCGCATCGGTTCGGAAAGGCGGCTCGGGTGCATCGGATCGGCACTGCGTTGGTCGCCCACCGTGTTGTCGATGTCGTGGCGGCCGAACAGCTCCTCTTCCATCTCGCGTCGAAGCGTCGCGCCCACCTGAGCATCGGCCCGGAAGTCCACCAGCGGCTGGTGAAAGCCCTTCGGGATCACGGCAAGCCGACGCGCGGCGTTGATGACGTGACCTGAGCGCTCCTGCACCAGAAGAACGTAGTCTGCCGGGCCTCGGAACGGGTCGGCTGGTCGAGCGAACGCGCACAGCGCGAGCGTGCCGCCTGCGGTGAGGCGTCCGCCGACGTCCAGCACGGTGTCGAGGTCCGGCAGGTAGCGGTCACGAAGTGGAAGCTCGCCCGCTTGCACGCCGCCGGCCAGCGCGTCGACCAGCTCACCTTCCAGGAGATCCATCGTCACGATGTACTCGACGAACGACGAGATCCCGACCGTGCCGCCGAGCGACTCCCTGCGCATGTCGACGCCGAGCAGGCGATACAGCGGCATGTTGACGAAGCGGATGCCGAGCGCGAGCGACTCGGCCAGACGCTGAGCGGCCTGGTCGAACGCCTCCTCGTCGAGGGACACCGGCGCGGCACCAGCCGCACGCATCAGCTTGAGACGGTCATGAGTCGCGATCAGCGGACAGTCGAGGTCGAGCCAGTCGGAGCGCGTGAAGACGCTCGTGTCGGCCTCGACGTCACCGAACCGGGCGGCATATCGGCCGTAGCCGCCGGAACCACGGCCGTAGTAGTCCGCGAGAGCCTGCGCGACCTTGCGCTGATCGACGCGACCGCGACGACTTCCCCTGTCCTGCAAGGAATTCACGTCAACCTGCGCGAGCCGTGACGCGACCGCGCGGCGAGCGGTTCCGGGCTCGCGCGTGCCGCGCTCGTCGAGCCAGTCGAGCGCGGCGACGATGTTCGGATCGGCCGCGAGTCGCTGTTCGGCGTCAGCCGCCGCATCGGTCGTGGCGCGCGGTGCACCCGCGCGTGCCTCGGCGAAGCGCGCCTTTACCTCGTCGGACGCTCGATCGAGCGCCGTGTCCAAGGCCTGCTGCAACTCTGACTTAGGTCGTGAGCTGGGCTTTTTGTGCCAGTTGCCCACCGTGCGCCAGTGAACGCCGAGGTGTGCGGCGAACGCTTCCTGACTGAGGCGTAGCGCGTCCTGCAACACGCACGCGTCGGCCCCGGTCCAGCCGTTCGGCAACGTCATCTCGTCGCTACCCCCGAAGCGCGATATGTAGGGAACTTGTCGTGGTTGTGTATGGGTCTTGCGTGGGCTCCGGCGCGTTTTCGCAGTGGAATTAGTGCCATGGAAAACAGCAGCTCCACCAGGACAAACAGCGAACTACCGGCGGCCGCGGACGTGCTTCGCGACTTCCGCGAGTTGGCCCATTACGGAAGCAACGTCGGATTTGAGAGCGTCAAGCCGATCGGTGATGTCTTCGAGTCGCTCTTCGACCCGGTCCATTCGAGTCCACAGGGTGTCGGCAAGGTCCACCACGGGGTCGCCGACCTCGGGAGGCGTGCGCCCCCGCAACACGGCGTCCAGGTGCAGCGGGTGCCAGCCCAGCGCTGTGGACAGGGATTCCAGGGTTCGAGGGCTCCGCCGGCGCTCCACGAGGTTGTGCTGAATCTCGCGGACGATCGCGAGCGATACGTGCGACCGCTCGGCGAGTTCCTTCTGTCGCAATCCCAGCTCGTCCACCCGCTGGTTGATCGCCTTGGCGACTGCCGCCCAATCCTCCGACACGTATTCCTCCGCGCTCCGCCTCGGCGCTGAGATTAGTCACTGTTCCGAGCGCTGCGGCGTGACACGGCGTTCCACGCGCCGTTTGCGACCTCCCATGTCCTCATGAGTGCTGAAATCAGCACAAAAGAAACTGAAATCATCATTATTCACAGAAAGGCTATTCCTCATGAGTACTTCTCTGTCTTCCTCCGCTCACACCATCCGCGAGACCGCGTGGCTCCTCGGCGTCGACCGGTCCGAGGTCTGCCGCGCCATCCGACTCGGCAAGCTGCACGCCGAACGTCGGCGCGGCCAGACCGTCATCCCCGTGAGCGCGCTCCTGCCGCTGCTCGCCAACGCCGGTCCGGGGGTGCTCCGTGACTGACGACCGACTGATCGGCATCGCGTGGTCACTCGACCGCCTGCGTTGGGTGCCGACCGACCAGCTCGCCGAGCTGGTCGAGCGTGACGGACTGTGCATGTGGGCGTTCACGAACGAACCGCCCGACGCTGGCGAAGAACTGACCAATCACGAACTCGCCGCGCGCACCTGTGCCGGGTGCCCCGTCCAAGACGAGTGCCTGGAATTGGAGCTGCGCACGGCCGGTGAGAACACCACCGGTGTATGGGGTGCGCTCACCGACGACGACCGGCGCGAGCTGTACCCGCACTGGCTCCGACGCGGTGAACGCTTCGAGAGGGGGCCGCGTTCATGAACGCTCTCACTCTCACCCCGACTCAGATCATGGCCGCTGTAGGCGCGCTGCTGGTCCTGGTGCTCGTGTGGCGTACGGCGTCCCGTCGTGCGAAAGCTGCGGCGAGCGCGGCACGCACGGGAGCGCGGTTCGCCTCGCTCGCCGGGCGCGTGCTGTTCAACGCCGCGCTGATCGTCGTGGCGCAGTGGATCGTGATCACCCAACAGGGAAGCGGCTGGCTGCTCGTCGCGGTGCTCGCCGTGCCCGCGCTGTTCGCGTCGTACACGCTGACCAAGGCATTGACCGTGACGACGTACGAGCCTCGTCGCCGAGGCGGTGAACGGCGATGAGCGAGCCGATCGAGCGCGTAGCGGTACAGGTCGATCGGTTGTGCTGGACCGGCATTCTGCTCGGACTGGCGTTCACGATGACCAACGTTCAGCAGTTCGCGGCGGCCGGTTCTCCGGTGTGGTCGCTCGCCTGGTGCGCGGCATGGCTGCTCGACCCGATGGTGTCGCTGGTGCTGCTGGCGATCCTTCGAGCCGAGCAGGTCACGGCCCGGCATGGCGTCCGCATGGGCGGTTGGGTGCGGGCGGCGAAGTGGTTCACGCTCGGCGCGACGTACGTCATGAACACCTGGAGTGCGTACGCGGCCGGATCGGCCGCGCTGGTGGTGCTGCACTCGGTTCCGCCGCTCGTGGTGTTCGTCGCCGCCGAGGCGGTGACCGACCTTCGGGACAAGCTCGGCTCGGCGGTCGCCGCGTACGCAGCGGTGCAGGCGGAACCGCAGGCTTCACCGAGTTCTCGGCGAGAGGCGCCGAAGCGCGCGAATCCGAGGACGTCGTTTGACGACTACCTCACGGTTGCCAGGGCGGCCCGAACGCCGGACGTGATGGTCACGCCTGCGTGGGTGCGCGAGGTGACGGCGTGCTCGCGCGGTCTGTCCTCACGGTTGGCTGCGGCGCTGAACGCCGAGGTGCAGCCATGAACGGCGAAGTGGTTCCGGCGGGGCCGGTGTTCGAGGGTGAACTCGTCGACGAACAGCAGGACGCGATCCAGCCGCCACCTAGTCACCGGCTCGCCGGCTGGTGGCTGCGATCGCGCTTCGTTCCGGCGGCGTTGAAGTCGCGGCAGGCAGTCGCCTACGCCGCGAAAGACGGGCTTGAGTGGTTGGTTCGGTCGCCGTTCCGCCTTGTCCGGGCTGTGTGTCGCGGCCTGGTGGTCGCGGTGCGTGGCTGGCGGCGATGGGTGCGAGTGCGCGACTACCGCGAGGCGGCTGAGCAGTCGGAGAAGCTCGCGGACAAGTTCGCGGAGATCCGTGCACTGACGTTGTTCCGATGGAAGGTGACCGGCGCTGTATCTGTCGTTTTCGTTGTCTCCCTTGCGATCCTCGATCTCGTTTACGGGCACCGAGTGTTGTGGATCGCTGGCGTTGTCGGCTCGGCGGCGTTGGCGATCCTCGGCAGGCAGAAGGACGGGAACCCTGGACGAAAGGCTGCTCTCGCCGGGCCACGCTCGCTCGCGTGGACGATGGACCCACAGATCTTGGTGGACGCGTTCCGTGACGCAAAGCTGATCGGCAAGGACGAGAGTCTGCGGCTCGTCGAGCGAGCGAAGCACCAGGGCGGGGGATGGGCGGTCACCGTCGATCTCCCCGCCACCCGCAAGGCCGCTGATGTCGTGAAGCATCGGGAAGACCTGGCGTCGGCTCTGGCGGTCGATGAGATCCAACTCAGTGTCGAGCGGGTGCGAGGCAACGGCGGACATGCCGGACGTGTCGCGATGTGGGTTGCCGATGAGGATCCGTACGCCAAGCCGCCGACCCGCACGCCGTTGCTGGCGGTTGAGCGTTGGGACGCGTGGCGGCCGGTGCCGTTCGGCACCGACGCACGCGGCAGGCGGATCACGCTGCCGCTGGTATGGACGTCACTTCTGATCGGCGCGCTTCCCAGACAGGGCAAGACAATGGCCGAACGACTGGCGGCCGCGGGCTTGATCTTGGACCCGCACGTCCGGCTGTACGTAGCCGACTTCAAGAACGGCAAGGACTGGAAGGCCGCCGAGAAGGTCGCCCACCGGTTCATGTCGGGAGACGACGCCGAGCACGTTCTCGCGTTCTTGGACTGGCTCGTCGAACTAATCGCCGACGTTCAGAACCGCTACCGGCGGATGCAGGATCTCGACGACATGACGTGCCCCGAGTCGAAGGTGACGCCGGACATGTCTCGCGACCAATCGTTGGGGATGCCGATCACGGCACTGATCGTGGACGAGGTCCACATTGCACTGGAGGACCGTACTCCCGTTGAGGTGCAAGGGAAGAAGCTCACGGCAGGGGAGTACATCGGGGAGCTGCTGGCGTGGTTGGCCAAGAAAGCTCCTGCCGCCGGCGTCATCCTCGTTCTGGCGACGCAGCGGCCGGACAGCAAGACCATTCCGACCAGGCTGCGCGCTGTGCTCGGCTCTCGCTTCGCCTTGCGGGTCATGGACTTCCGCGACAGCAACATCATCCTCGGCGAGCAGATGAACACACGCGGATACGACAGCAGCCGACTGCTCCCGTCCCATCGGGGCGTGGGCATCCTGCGACCGGACGGTGAGACCCAAGCCGGTGCTGACGTACTCGCGCTGACCGTGCGGACCTATTACATGCCCAACGAGGACTGGCGCGAGATCTGCGAGCGCGGCCGTGCCCTGCGCGAGACGGAAGGGACGCTGAGCGGACACGCGGCAGGGAAGGACGTTCCGCCGATGCTCGACCGCTCGGCGGCTGCCAAGGCAATCGGAACCGGCACCGTGGCGAGCCTGGCCGAGATCGAGCTACCCGAGCCGTTGGCGTCAGTCGTCGACTACCTCGGCGACGACGTGAACACGCGGGACTTCGTACCGACTGCGGAGCTTGCCGAGGCGCTCGAAGTCGAGGTGACCGCGCTCGGCGTCGACATGGGCGAGCTGGGTTGTCGGCCGACACGCCAGTACGTCCCGACTGATGAGGGCACCCGGCGTGTGCGCGGCTACCTGACAGCCGACCTGCGCACGGCGGTCGAGCGCATCGCGGCCGATGATGAAATCGGCACTTCGAGCGAAGCTGACGGGACCCGGCAGTGATCGCCGACGAGCCGCCTCGCGGCGAACTCAAGTTCAACCCACCTGCTGAACTACCTGTCCTCACCAGGGAGGTAAGTCGCATACTGCTAGAAGTACTGATCAGGGTCACTGAGGTCGAGGCACCGGACGGGCCTCGGGAAGGGAGGTCAGATGACTGTTGAAATCAGTCAGGACCCGTGGGCGGCGTTCGACGGCCTGCTCGGCGTCGAGGTCGTCGAGACGATCGGCGATGGGATCGGATCGCTCGCGTTCCTCGGTCGGTGTTCGACCGAGGACAACCAAGATCCGGAGACGTCGCGAGGCTGGCAGTACGGCAACGCCCACAAGTTCGTCGAGCCGTTGGGCGGTGTCATCGTCGAGGAGTTCTTCGACATCGGTCAGTCGCGCTCGGTGCCGTGGGAGCGACGGCCGGAAGCCTCACGCCTATTGGCAGCGCTCAAGGACAAGGGCCGAGGATGGAACGCGGTTGTGGTCGGTGAAGGGACGCGATGCTGGTTCGGAAACCAGTTCTCGTTGATCGCACCGAAGTTCGCCGCCTACGGCGTGGATTTGTGGGTGCCGGAACTCGGCGGCAAGTTCGACTCGCGGAACCCGTCCCACAAAATGCTGATGAGTGTGCTCGGCGGCATGAGCGAGTCTGAGCGCCAGCACGTGCAGGCACGCGTCCGGGCGGCGATGGACGCTCAGGTCGTGAACGAGGGACGGCATCAGGGCGGACGCGCACCGTACGGGTACACGGTCGTCGACGCCGGACCGCACCCGAACCCGAGGAAGGCGGCGGAGGGCTATCGACTGCGCGTGCTGGCGATCGACGAGCCGAGCGCGGTCGTCGTGCGGCGGATCTTCGCCGAGTACCTGACCGGTGAGATGGGAGACCGGGCGATCGCGAACGGCCTCAACCGTGACGGGATTCCGTGTCCGTCAGCTCGGCGGCCGGACCAGAACCGGCATCGGCTCGCCGATGGATGGCAGGGCGGCACGGTCCGAGCCATTCTGGAGAACCCGCGCTACACGGGCTTTGCGTTCTTCGGGCGCTGGACGCGCCAAGAGATGCTGCTCGACCCGGAGGACGTGAGCGCCGGTCACGTAGTGCGGTTCCGCAAGGCTGCTCCTGATCGTGTGGTCCGTTCTCGCAAGAAGGCCCATCCGCACGTGATCGAAGTCGAGGATTTCGTTCAAGCGCAGTTGCTTCGTCGGTCGCGCGCGGCTGGTGGATTCTCGGCCGGAAAGAAGCTGGTGCGGGGGCCGAAGCGGACCAAGCGGGTGTATCCGCTTCGGGGACGGGTGAAGTGTGGCTATTGCACTCGCCGGATGGAGGGCACGCCGCGCGGTCCGAGGACCTACTACCGCTGTGCGCTTCGGACGATGGTCCCCGGTTCGCCTGCGTTGAAGGGGCACCCGACGAACGTGTACCTGCCCGAGGCTGCGGCTATGGAGCACTTCAACAAGTGGATTGATCACCTCTTCGATCCGATGAACGTCGACAAAACGGTCTCGGCTCTCGTCGCGTCCCAAGAGAACGGCGGGACTGGCGCGTCCGACCATGCAGCCGCGAGGAAACGTCTCACCGATGCGGAAGCGAAGCTGCGCCGGTTCCAGGACGCCATTGCTGCGGGAATCGACCCGTCTGCTCTCGTCGAGGCGATGAACGAGGCGCAGGAGAAGCGCGCGGCGGCTCAAGCCGAGCTGAACGGGGTACCGAAACGCGTCGGGCGAAGCGCCGCAGAGATCCACGCCATGGTTGATTCGCTCGGCGACGTGAAGAAGGTAATCAGGCAGGCGGACCCCGCCGAGCTGCAAAGACTGTACGAAGCGCTGAACGTGGAGATCGTGTACAACGCAACGGGCCGGATGCTCGATGCGAGCATCCGGCCCGTTGGTAGGGATAAAACCAGTGTCCGAGGGGGGACTTGAACCCCCACCCCCTTTCGGGGACTAGCACCTCAAGCTAGCGCGTCTGCCATTCCGCCACCCGGACGTATTTCGTTGTGCCCCGGCTCGCACCGTGGTGTGCATAGGTTACATGATCGTCAGCGCGCGCCAAAATCGGGGGGACGCGCTTGTGTCTGTGCTGGTCGGCGGTCTGCGGGTTAGGTCGGTGGGTGGTTGAGGTTGCTGGGTGGTTGCTTGACTCCGACCGCGCCTTGCGGTGGCAGGTCGAGCGGGATCTGGTGGGGGTCCTGAGGCTGTTTGGGGTGCTGCTCGGGCTTGGGTGAGCGGTTCGGGGCTCGATTGGTGTGGGTACAGCGTGCTCAACGCCTTGGGCTACTTCCGGGCGGCCGGGAAGAAGGATCCCTGAGGGCGTCCAAGATTGTTCGTGTTGCCCGGCAGGAGGATGGGACCTGGTTGCAGGGTGGGCGGGGTGGTTTGAGATCGATGTTGAGAGGCGAAGTGGGCTCACGCGCGATGAGGGTTCTTCGGTGGTGGGAGGGTTAGATCCAGCCTTTTGCCCTGGCGAAGCGGGCTGCTTCGTGGCGGTTCGAGGCGCCGGTTTTGCCCACGGCTGAGGAGAGGTAGTTGCGGACTGTGCCTGGGGAGAGGGAGGCGCGGCGGGCTATTTCCTCGATCGGGGCGCCTTCGAGTGCCAGTTCCAGGACGTCTGCTTCTCGTGGGGTCAGGGGGCTGTCGCCGGCGCTGATGGCCTCGGCGGCGAGGGCCGGGTCTACGTAGCGGCCGCCTGTGTGGACGGTTCTGACGACTGTGGCCAGGACGTCCGAGGAGACGGTTTTCGGGAGGAAGCCTCGTACTCCTGCTGCCAGTGCGCGTTTCAGGTGTCCTGGGCGGCCGTGGCTGGTGACGATCATGGTGGAGCACGTGGGTAGTTCGAGTGCGAGAGATTGGGCTACCGCTACGCCGTCGAGGTCTGGCATTTGCAGGTCGATGACGGCTACGTCGGGGCGGACCACTCGGGCGGTGGCTATGGCTTCGGCGCCGGTGGCGGCTTGGGCTACTACCTCCAGGTCGTCTTCCAGTGACAGCAAGGCCGCCATGGCGCCTCGGATCAGGTGTTCGTCGTCTGCCAGGAGGATGCGGATCACGGGAGCTCCACGGTGAGGACGAAGCGGTTGGGGGCTTCCGGGGTGGCGGTTACGGAGCCGCCCAGGGCCGCTACGCGTTCGTGCAGGCCCGTCAGGCCGCTGCCGAAGCGGAACGCGTCTAGTGAGACGCCGTCGTTCGTCATCGTGAGGACCTTGCCGCGCAACGTGATCGTGCACGTTGTGGCTTCGCTGTGGCGCAGGACGTTGGTCACGCCTTCGCGGACCGCCCAGCCGAGGGCGCCGGCCGGTTCGCCGTCGAACGTCACGTCGCCGATCACGCGGCAGTCGATGCCTGCGGAGGCGAGTAGTGAGCGGGCGCCCGCCAGTTCCACGGAGAGGTCGGCGGTGCGGTAGCCGCTGACCACGGCGCGGAGTTCGTCCAGGGAGTCCTGGGCGATCTGGCGGACCTCCAGCATCTCGTCCACGGCTGCCGGGGAACGGCCGCGGCGGGCCAGTTGGGCCGCCAGGTCGGCCTTCAGGGCCACGGCGGAGAGGTTGCGGCCCACCACGTCGTGCAGGTCGCGGGCGAAGCGGAGGCGTTCTTCGGCCACGGCCAGGTTCGCGCGGACGTCTCGGGAGCGGTCGAGCTCCCAGACGATGGCGAGCATCCAGAGGGTCGAGCGGAACGCGACCACCAGGAACTGCAGCATGATGCTGATGAACAGGGCGTGGCCTGGTGGCGCGGTGAGCAGCATCCAGACGCCGCCCACGGCGGCCGCCAGCACGACGTAGCGCGGGCGGAGCACGGCGGACAGGGTGGTGATCGCCAGGATCAGGAAGATCACCGAGATGCCGTCGCCCGGGCTGTCGGGCTTGCCGGGCAACGGATCCGGGTACGTCAGTTCGCCGGCGGCCAGCACCGCGCAGGTGGCGATCAGGTAGGCCGTCAGCAGGGTGCGCGGGAACGGGCCCCGGCCGAGGTGGTACTCGATGCCGAGGTGAGCCAGGCGGAAGCTCAGGACCACGTAGGTCAGCACCACCGCGACGAGCACGAGCAGGGCGGCGTTGCTGATCTCCGGGGCCAGGCCGATGAGCAGCAACGGCGGCAGGAACACGTAACTGACGTAGAACGTGTAGCGGACGAACAGGTCGAACCGCGCCGCGCTGCCACGCGACCGCCACCAGCCGAGCAAGTTCACCTCCGGGGATCCCACCTGAACCACCGCTGCACAGCGTAGGTCCCCAGGACGATCCACACCGCCAGGACGATCAACGGCTGCAGCACGGGTCCGTCGGCCCACCCGGCGCGCAGCAGTTCGAGCACCGGCGTCAGCGGCAGGTACTTCAGTACGGAGGCGATCGGGTCGGGCAGCACCGAGAGCGGGAACATCAGGCCGGAGCCGAACAGGCACGCCATCAGCACCGGCAACGACGTCACCTGCGCCATCTCCACGGTCCGGGTGAACGCCGAGGACGCTGCCGCCAGCAGCACGAACACCGCGACGCCGCCGAGCACGCCGAGCAGCAGGAACCACGGCCGCGCCGGCAGCGCCACGCCGGTGATCACCCCGACGACCACGGTGTACAGCACCATCTGCCCCAAGGCGACCACGACGGACGGCAGGGCGGCGCCGGCCAGGATCTCCGGATCGGTCAGCTCACCGACGCGCAGCCGCTTGAGCACCAGCTCCTCACGCCGCGCGACGAACGTGGTCACGAGGTTGTAGTACACCGCCATCAGCAGTGCGAACCCGACCAGCCCGACGACCAGGGGCACGCCGTCGGCGTCCACCGAGTACAGCACCGGCGCGAGCAACAACGGCAGCAGCAACGAGTTGAACAGCGCGGTCCGGTTGCGCCAGAACAACTTCAGCTCGGCCTGTCCCACAGCCACGGCCCTCATGCCGCCTCCTCCGCGATCGCCAGGAACGCCTCTTCGAGCGACGCCGACCGGGCGTCCAAACCGGACAGTTCGACGTTGTTGTGCTGAGCCCACACCAGCAGTTCGTGCAGGGTGGACTGCAGTTCGTTGGTCCGTACGGTCACGCGCCCCGACGACTCCGCATCGGCGACGACGGGCAGTGCGATCCCCGGCGGCGGCACGAACGAGATGCGTGACGGGTACGCGTCCACCACCTCGGACACCGTTCCCTGCGCCACGATCCGGCCGCGGTGCATGATCGCCAGCCGGTCGGCCAGCGCCTGCGCCTCCTCCAGGTAATGCGTGGTCAGCAGCACGGTCACGCCCTCGCGCAACAGGGCGCGAATGAGCTCCCACGTGTTGCGCCGGCTCTCCGGGTCGAGTCCGGTGGTCGGCTCGTCGAGGAACAACACCTCCGGCTTTCCCAGCAACGCCAGGGCCAGGTCCAGCCGCCGCCGCTCACCACCGGACAACTGCTTCACCCGCACCGACGCCCGATGGGCCAGGTCGACGAGGGACAACGCCTCGTCGACGGGCCGCGGCGACGTCAGCGTCCCCGCCCACATCCGCGCCGCCTCGCTCACGGTCAGGTCGGGCGGGAAACCGCCTTCCTGCAGCATCACGCCCATCCGCGGCCGGACGACCTTGCGCTCGGCGAACGGGTCGTGGCCCAGCACGCGCACGGACCCCTCGGCCGGGCGTGAGAGCCCTTCCACGACCTCCACCGTCGATGTCTTCCCCGCACCGTTCGTGCCGAGCAGGGCGAACATCTCGCCCCGCTCCACGTCAAATGACACGCCCCGGACAGCCTCGAAACCTCCGCTGTACCGGCGAGTCAGCCCCCGCACCTCGATCGCTGTCATGAGTAAACGATCTCCGGGGAAACGGTGCATCGGCAGTGCCGTCACACACCAGTTCCCCATGACAGATGTCATAGTTGCCAAGATCAGATTAAGGTCGTAATCTGACGACCGTGCCAAAATACGCGGATCCCGTCGAACGGCGTCAGCAGGTGGTGGCCGCCCTCTACCGGGTGGTCGACGCCGAGGGGCTGGACGCGGCGAGCCTGCCCAGGATCGCCCGGGAGCTGAACGCCACCACGGGCCTGCTGCAGAAGTACTTCCGCAGCAAGGACGAGCTGCTGCTGTTCGCGCAGGACCAGCTCACCGAGGAACTCACGGCGAGCGTGCGGACGGTCCTGGGGCAAGAGGGGAGCCTCCAGGAACGGCTGCACAAGGCGTTGTGCGCCATTGCGCTCCTGGACGACGCGGCGCGCGCACGGGTGTGGCTCGCGTTCGCGGCTCGTGCGGCGGCCAATCCCGTGTTGCTGCAACGGCATGTGGAGGGTGCGCGGGAGATCAGGGATCTGTGCCGGCACGTGCTGGAGGCCGCGGGTCTGGACGGCGGGGAGGCCGTCGGGCTCGCGGCTCTGCTCGACGGGGTGACGGCGCAACGCGCGCTGGAACCGGAAGTGATGACAGGGGAGGTGGCGGAGCGGGTGATCGCCCGCCACCTCGAACGACTGTGGGGGAGCACATGACACTGGGACTGGTGGCGGCGCTGGCGGGACTGGCGCTGCTCGACTCGACGAGCATCGGGACGTTGTTCATCCCGATCTGGCTGATGCTCACGCCGGGGCGGCTGAAGCTGAGCAGGTTCGCCGTCTACCTCGGCACGATCACGGTCTTCTACTTCGTGGTCGGCGTGCTGATCGTGCTCGGCGCCTCGCAGGTGATCGGTCACCTCGACAGCCAGGTGGCGATCTGGATCCAACTGGTGATCGGCGTGTTCCTGTTCGCGGTCAGCTTCCGCTTCGACAGCAAGAAGAAGCTGGACACCGGCAAGTGGCAGAACCGCGCCAACGGGTCCGTGGCGGCGCTCGCAGGCGTCGCGGTGCTGGCGGGTGTGGTCGAGCTCGCGACGATGCTGCCCTACCTGGGTGCGATCGGGATGATGAGCGCCGCCGACCTGAACGCGGGCCAGATCGGGCTGCTCCTAGCCGGATACTGCCTGGTCATGATCGTGCCCGCGCTCCTGCTGCTGGGCGGCAGGCTGGCGCTCCGGGCGAGGATCGAGCCGTTCCTGACCAGGATCAGCACCTGGTTCGCGGAAAAGGGGGCGGGCGCGACGGGCTGGATTCTCGGTATCGCCGGGTTTCTGGTCGCCCGCGATGCTGTCGCCCGGCTGTTCTTCCTGTGAACCATTTGGTCCAGTTGGCTGAACGACCCGGTTCCGTTTTACTCCTACACTCGCCTGCGTGACTGGGCTGGACGATCCGCGCAGATCGGTCCCGCGTGAACTGGCGCCGTTGCTCCGAATGGAAGTCGCGCCCGTTTCGGTGAGTATTTTCGAGGCGATCGAGAAATCGATTCCGGAATACAGCACGTTCCGGGGCAACGTGGTCGACGGAATCCGGCAGGCGCTGGTGAAGTTCGTCGACCGCATTGCCGCGCCCGATGCCGAGCCCGATCCGCACGACGACATCCACCGCAAGCTCGGCGCGTGGGAGTTCAAGTCCGGGCGCAGCCTCGACAGCCTGCAGGCCGCCTACCGGATCGGCGCGCGGGTGGCGTGGCGGCACGTCTGCGGGTTCGCCGAACGGCGTGAGCTGTCGCTGCGGCTCATGTCGGTGCTGGGCGAGGCGATGTTCGCCCACGTCGACGAGCTGGTGAGCCTGTCGGTCGAGGGGTACGCGGCCGCGCAGGCGAGTGCCGCGGGCACGCTGGAACGCAAGCGGCGCAAGCTGATGGAGCTGCTCGTCGCCGACTCCGCCGGCAACTGGCAGGTGGTGCTGGACGCGGCGCGGGCGGCGGCCTGGCCGATGCCGGACCGGCTGGTGGCGGTGGCGCTCGAGCCGTCCGCCGCGCCCGCGGACGACCTGCCGGCCGACGTCCTGGTCAACTTCGAGGACGCCACGCCGTACCTGCTGGTGCCGAACCCGGCCGCGGTGACGCGCTGGCTCCGCGGGGCCCTGCCGGGATGGCGGGCGGCGGTCGGTCTGCCGGTGGCTCCTCAGGATGTGCGCAGGTCACTGGCCTGCGCACGCCGGGTCCTCGCCCTCTCCAGGAAGAAGGTGCTGCCGGACCGGCCGGTCCTCGACTGCGCCGACCACATCGTCGAACTGACCGTGCTCGCGGACGAGTTCCTGGCCCGGCAGCTCGCCGAACGGGCGCTGGCGCCGCTCGTCCCGCTCACCGATCTGCAACGCACCAAGCTCGCCGAGACGCTGCTGGTGTGGCTGTCGGCGCGGGGCGGGGCGCCCGAGGTCGCCGCCCGGCTGAAGGTGCATCCGCAGACCGTGCGCTACCGCGTCAACCAGTTGGACGAACTCTTCGGCGACCGAATGCACGACGCGGAGGAGCGGTTCAACCTCGAACTGGCCCTGCGCGCGCACTATTTGTTGCTGCGCGACTGACAAATCACCGGAAGCAATTTCGCACGCGGATGACAAAAGCGGGTTTTTGCTTGCCTCCCGGAATGCGGCGCGGTTACTTTACTGGCGAGTAAAGCAACACCGCCTTCTTGCAGTTCAATGACGTTCTCAGGAGGTCCCTGCAGATGAAGACCGGACTTTTCACGCGCGCAGCCGCAGTTCTGATGGTCGCCGGAGCGCTGAGCGTGGCGACGGCCGGCACGAGTTCCGCCGCGACCGCCGAGCTGAGCCTCACCTACTCGTGCCAGTTCTCGGTCGCGGGCACGCACGACGTGCCGACCGTGGTCAGTTCACCGGACATGCCGGACTCGGCCGCCGTCGGGGTGCCGACCGCGCCGGCGTCGGCGACGGTGACGTCCACCGTGTCCGACGACGTCCGCAACACGCTGTGGTGGATCGGTGGCCGTTCCGTCGATGGCACGCTCACCACGAACATCGCCGTGGACAACGCCGGCAGCGTCCAGAACCTGTCGTCGACACTGACCATCCCGAACACGCCGGTTCCCTCGTCCGGCACGTTCCAGGTCGTCGCCAGCGGCACCCTGCCCGCGCTGACGCTGGCCAACGCCGGCACGACGTCGATCAACCTCGGCAACGCGGACCTGGCGCTGACGCCGCGCTACGAGAACGGCGACCCCACCTGGATCGGCGTCGTCCACGTCCCCTGCACCGTCGTCGCGGGCCAGCCCACCAAGTTCTACGAGTTCCAGGTGGCGTGACGCCCGGCCCGTGATGGGATGAGGGCATGGAGCTACAGCAGTTGGTGGACCGGATCGCCTCAGAGGTCACGCCAGGTGGCGCCGTAGCCGACTACATCCCGGCACTGGCCAGGATCGACCCGCACGCCTTCGGCCTCGCCGTCGCCACCCTGGACGGCGAGGTCTTCGGCGCGGGGCAGTACGACAGGCCGTTCTCGATCCAGAGCATCTCCAAGGTGTTCATGCTGGCTCTGGCCCTCGCCGAGAACGACGACGTGTGGACCCGCGTCGGCCGCGAGCCGTCCGGGTCACCGTTCAACTCGCTGGTCCAGCTGGAGACCGAGCAGGGCATCCCGCGCAACCCGTTCATCAACGCGGGCGCGGTCGTCGTCACCGACCACCTGGGCCTCGGCGCCGCGGACCGGCTGCTCGAGTTCCTGCGGCAGGAGAGCGGCAACCCGGCGCTGGGCGTCGACCCCGAGGTCGCCAAGTCCGAGCTGGACCACAGCGATCGCAACCGCGCGCTCGCGCACTTCATGGCCTCCTACGGCAACATGCGCAACCCTGTCGACGTGGTGCTGCATGAGTACGTGCGGCAGTGTTCGATCGCGATGAGCTGCGCTGATCTTGCCCGCGCCACGCTCTTCCTCGCCCGCCACGGCGTCCGCAACGACGGCACCAGGCTGCTCGGCGTCAGCGGCGCCAAGCGCGTCAACGCCGTGATGCTCACGTGCGGCACCTACGACGCCGCCGGCCAGTTCGCCTACCGCGTCGGCCTGCCCGGCAAGAGCGGTGTCGGCGGCGGGATCATCGCCGTCGTCCCCGGGAAGTGCGCGATCTGCGTCTGGAGTCCAGCATTGGACGCACGCGGCAACTCCGTCGCGGGTCTCGACGCGCTGGACCGTTTCACCACTCTCACGGGCTGGTCTGTGTTCTGACGGGTGGTAGGAAGACGGGGTGAGCACAACGGGGAACGCACTGGCACTGGCGGAAGACGAGGTCGTGACCCTCGTCAGTGAGCTGATCAGGATCGACACGACGAACACGGGTGATCCCGCGACGGTCGTGGGGGAGCGCAAGGCCGCCGAGTGGGTGGCCGAGAAGCTGTCCGAGGTCGGCTACGAGACGACCTATGTGGAGTCGGGCGCCAAGGGCCGCGGCAACGTCGTCGCGCGCCTTCAGGGTGCCGACCCGAGCCGTGGGGCGCTTCTCGTGCACGGTCACCTCGACGTGGTGCCCGCCGACGCCTCGGAGTGGTCGGTGCACCCGTTCTCCGGCGCCGTGCAGGACGGGTACGTGTGGGGCCGCGGCGCGGTCGACATGAAGGACATGGTCGGCATGACGCTGGCCCTGGCCCGGCACTTCAAGCGTGAGAACGTCGTGCCGCCGCGCGACATCGTGTTCGCGTTCCTCGCCGACGAGGAGGCGGGCGGCCTCTACGGCGCGAAGTGGCTGGTGGAGAACCGGCCCGAGCTGTTCGAGGGCGTCACCGAGGCGATCAGCGAGGTGGGCGGCTTCTCGATCACGCTCAAGGACGACGTCCGCGCGTACCTCGTCGAGACCGCGGAGAAGGGCATCCGCTGGCTCAAGCTGCGCGTCAAGGGCACCGCCGGGCACGGCAGCATGATCCACCGCGACAACGCCGTGGCGAAGCTCGCCGCCGCCGTCACCAAGCTCGACCAGCACCAGTGGCCGCTGATCATCCGCCCGTCCGTGCGCGAGTTCCTCGACGGCGTCACCGAGATCACCGGCCTCGACTTCCCCGAGGACGACATCGAGGGCTCGATCGGCAAGCTCGGCGCGCTGTCGCGGATGATCGGCGCGACGCTGCGCGACACGGCGAACCCGACGATGCTCTCCGCCGGGTACAAGGCGAACGTCATCCCGTCGACCGCCGAGGCCACTGTGGACTGCCGGATCCTGCCGGGCCGCGAGGAGGCGTTCGACCGCGAGCTCGCCGAACTCCTCGGCCCGGACGTGGAACGCGAGTGGATCGGCCTGCCGCCGGTCGAGACGACGTTCGACGGCGCCCTGGTCGACGCGATGACGGCGTCGATCATCGCCGAGGACCCCGGTGCCCGCGTGCTGCCCTACATGCTCTCCGGCGGCACGGACGCGAAGTCGTTCCAGACGCTCGGCATCCGCAACTTCGGCTTCGCGCCGCTGAAGCTGCCCGCCGACCTCGACTTCTCCGGGCTCTTCCACGGCGTGGACGAGCGCGTGCCGGTGGACGCCCTGAAGTTCGGCGTCCGGGTTCTCGACCGATTCCTGCGGAACAGCTGAGGAGGCCGCCGTGTCCACTGTGGACTTGACCGGACAGGTCGCGCTGGTCACGGGCGGCGCGCGGGGGATCGGCTCCGCCGTCGCGCACCGGCTCGCGAAGCTCGGGGCGAAGGTCGCGGTGCTCGACCTCGACGCCGCCGGCGCGCACCGGGTCGCGTCCGCGGTGGGCGGCATCGCCATCGCAGGTGACGTCAGCGATCCCGCGACCATGCCCGAGGCCGTGGCGCAGGTGGAGAAGGAGCTCGGCCGCCTCGACGTCGTGCACCTCAACGCCGGGATCGGTGGCGGTCAGGCCGGTGTGGACGACGCGCTGGACGTCGCCCGCTACCGCAAGCTGGTCGGCGTCAACGTCGACCACGTCGTGTACGGGCTCTGCGCGGCCGTGCCGGCTTTGCGGCGGCAGGGTGGCGGGAAGATCGTGATCACGGCGTCGCTGGCCGGGATCACGGCGATGCCGTCCGACCCGCTGTACACGCTGACCAAGCACGCGGTCGTCGGGTACGCGCGGGCGGCGGGCAAGGCGTTGGCGGGTGACGGCATCACGGTCTCCGCGCTGTGCCCTGGGTTCGTCGACACGTTGCTGCTGGGCGGGGCGAAGGAGGAGTTCGCCGCGGCCGGGTTCCCGTTGCTGACACCCTCGGACGTCGCGGAGGCCGTGCAGTCCGTGCTGGCCGAGGGCGGGCCGGGGGAGGCCTGGATCATCCAGCCCGGCGGCAAGGCGACGGCCTACGACTTCCGCGGTGTGCCGGGCGTCGGTGGCGGCCAGATGCCGCCCCCTGTGGTGCTCGGCCGCGTTTAGGGCGTGTCCTTGCGCCGTGTCGTCTCGTTAGGACGAACAGACGACACGGCGAAAGGACTCCGCATGGTGCGGCTGGAAGACGGAACCGAGCTCAACGTGCTGCGCGCGGGCGACCCCGAGTCGCCGGTGACGGTCGTGCTCGCGCACGGCTACGCGCTCGACCACCGCAGCTGGCACAAGGTCGTGGAGCAACTGAGCCCAGAGTTCCAGGTCATCGCCTACGACCACCGCGGCCACGGCAGGTCGGCCGGCGCGTCCAAGGAGACGGCCACGATCGACCAGCTCGGCGAGGACCTGGGCGAGCTGATCGAACGCGCGGTGCCGCAGGGCCAGGTCGTGATCGCCGGGCACTCGATGGGCGGCATGGCGGCACTCGCGATGGCCGAACGCAGGCCGCGGCTGTTCCGGCAACGGGTGCTGGGCAACGTGTTCGTGTCCACGGCGGCGAGCGGCATGTCCGAGACGTCGCTGGCGTGGCCCAAGGCCGTCGGGAAGCTCGTACGGGAGCTGGAACGGGCGTTCGGGCCGATCGTGCGCGCGGTGCGGGAGAAGATCGAGCCGGCCAAGACGGCGGGACTGCGCTGGTGGCTGTTCGGTGACCAGCCGGCGGACGAGGACGTCGACCTGACCGCGGACATGGTGTGGGGGCACTGGCCGGAGACGGTCGCGCTGTTCCGGCCCGCCGTGGACCGCTACGACCGCGAGGCCGGGCTGACCGTGGCCAAGGAGAAGGCCGTGGTCGCCGTCGTGGGGGACGAGGACCGGCTGGTGCCGGAGTCGGACGCGGCGAAGTTCGGCGGCACGTCGGTGATCTTGCCGGACGCGGGACATATGCTTCCGCTGGAGCGGCCGGCCGAACTCGCGAACCTGATCCGGGAGGTGGCGGCCAAGGCATAGCTGGGGGGCCGGTGCTGCACTACCTGGAACCGCGGACCGACGTGCTCGCGCGGTGACGTGCTGGTTCTGCCGTCGACGCCGGGGAACATCGGCGCGTTCGTGGTGCTGGCTCTGGTCACGTTCGTCGGCGAGCTCGGCCCGCTGATGTATCCGGTCGGAGGCGAAGGCCGAGCGGCGCGGCCTGTTGGAGCAGCCCTGGCGGCGGGTTCCGGCTCAGGTGCTGGGGAGTGCGGCGACAGGACCGACCGGCTGCTGCTGGACGGCCTGGTGCTCCAGGGCTGGTTCCAGGACCTGCCGGACATCGTGCTGGAACGGCAGGAGGTCTTCGTCTGCGGCCAGGACGCCGACCGCGGCGAGCCGGTATCCGGTGCGCGAGCGGGTGGAGCGGCCGCTCGGCCGGCCCTTGGACGACGAGGCGACCGCGCGGGCCTACCGGGGCATGCGCTGGGGAGTGCGGGCGTGGCTGTGGGCGGCCGTTCCGGCGGGTGCCGGCGCCGTGCTGGTCCTGCTGAGCCTGTTCCCGTTCGCCCCGGCCGGGCTGGTCGTGGGCGGGCTCACGCTGGTCTCCGGGCTGCTCGGCATCCCGACGTCGGTCGAGATCAGCCGCTGGTACCGCGACGCCGTGCTGGCGGTGGAGAACTCGGCGCAGTGGACGCCCGTGGCGATCACGCTGTTCCCGTGGCAGCCCAACCAGCACGTCGCCGGGCTCGCGGAGATGCCCGGCGGGCTCGCGCTGGTTCAGTTCGTGCTACCGGACCTGAACGTGATCGCGAACATCGCCGACACCGGCGTCATGTGGATCGCCGGGACGCACAGCGACGTGATCGCCGTGGGCGTGCCGAGGGTGCCGGTGCTGACGTTCGCCGCGGTCCAGCCGGATCGGGACACCCCGAAGGAGGACCCGATCCCCTGGATCCAGCGGTTCCACCAGCCCGACTTCAGCGGCCTGCCGCGCTAGGACGACGGCGTCCGGGCGGGCGGCCGAAGAGCCGCACGTGCTCGTCGACCAGCCAGTCCTTCAGCGGTGACCACTCCGGGTGGTGGTTGAGGACCAGCAGCCGGTGCATCCACCAGTTCGGGTCGTCGTGGCGGGGGAACGCGGCGAGCCACGCGGCCCGCTCGTCCGCCGTGAGGCCCCAGAGGTGCTGCAACTGGCCTTCTGCGTCCGTGTCGAGCTGGGCGGTGATCCGGCCGCCCTCCGTCTGCCATTCCGCGCGCAGTTCGCGCAGCACGGCTATCGCGCGCTCGTCACCTTCCTCGGCGGTGACGACGACTGTGTGCAGGCCCTGGGCCGCGGCTTGCGCGAGCAGGGCACGGGCGGATGTTTCGTCGTGCGGCAGTGCGCTGTGAGCGACCCCGACTTCTTGCGGCACGAGCTCCATGACCCAGAATCTGATCATATCGACAACCAGTTCGGTAAATTTTATTGCTTCAGTGTTGACTGATGAGTCACCTTCGGCCGGTTGGCCGCTCGCGTTGCACGAACGTTGTTGTACGACGCCCGGACGTCGACACCGCACAACCTTTTCGCACTACAACTAGGGCGAAAGGAAAGGTGAGCGGTGTTGTTCAGCAGAGAGGCCTCGGCTCGACGCCGGGGAAGTATTGCTCCCAATGACGAGTGGACAGGTGCGCCGTCGTAGTGGCGCACACGCGGGCTGCGGTCGCCTCGACGTCGATGTCCCAGACGCGGACGGTGCGGTCCGCGCCGGTGGTCGCCAGGGTGCGGTTGTCGGGCGCGAAGCCCACACCCCACACGCGTTCCGTGTGACCGTGCAGCACTGCCCGGACCTGGGGGTTTCGGGGATCGCTCACGTCCCACACGCGGATCACGTCGTCGGTCGTCCCGGCCGCGACGGTGGTGCCGTCAGGGGAGAACGCGAGGCGCTGCAGCGGCCCGCCGTCGTTGGGCAGGGAACCGAGCCTGCGCGGCTGCGCGGGATCACTGATGTCGTACAGCGCGCCGCTGCCGCCCTGGTTCGCCAGCGCCATCACGGTGCCGTGGATGACGACGGTGTAGACCTCCTCCCGGCCCGCCTGCCCGCCGCGGCGGATCGGACTCGGGTTGTCGTCGGTCTTCAGCGGCGGGTGGGCCCGGGGCCTGGCGGGGTCGCTGACGTCCCACAGGTGGAGCTCACGGCTGCCGTTCGCGATGACCAGCGTGCGGTCGTCCTCGGACAGCTCGACCTGCCAGACGGTGTCCGTCCTGGGAACGGCGAAACCGCCGGCCCTGACCGGGTTGCGCGGGTCGGTGACGTTCCACAGTCCCACGACACCCTCCACGTCGGCGACCGCGAGCATCCTGCCGTCGTGGCTGAAGGTGGCGGAGACGACCGGGGCGTTGGACGTGATCGCCCTGGTCAGTTCCCGCGGGGTGGCGGGGTCGCTGACGTCCCACAGGGCGGCGCCGGCCGTGGTCGACCCGAACAGGACGTCGCCTGTGGGGCTGACGTCGACGGTCTGGCCCTCGTCGTCCGGTGCGAACGCGGGGAGGGTCGAGAGCTCCTCGGCGTGCCGGTCCTCCGGGCGCCACAGCTTGATGGCGCCGTCGGAGGACACGGTCGCGAAGTAGCGTCCGCGCTTGTCGTAGTCGAGCTTCCACGCGATCTGCTCGTGCCGTGGGTAGGTGAGGTTGTCCACGTCGAGTACGCGGAACTCCGTGTCGTTGGTGGCCGCGACCATGTGGCGTGAGTCGGAGCTGAAGGTCACCGACGTGAGAGCGTCGCCGTGGCCGCCGATCACGGAGGCGAGCGCGACGTTGCGCGGGTCCCTCACGTCCCACAGGCGTGTGCCCTTGTCGCCGCCGGCGCTGGCGAGGAATCTGCCGTCGGGGGAGAAGGCCACCGTGTGGACGGAGAACGTGTGTCCACCGGCGAGGCTGAGAAGTGCGGGGTTGCGCGCGTCGGTGACGTCCCACAGCCGCACGTCGCCGTTGTCCGCGCCCGTGGCGATGGTGCGGCCGTCGGGGGAGAAGGCCACGCCGTCCATCGCCGTGTCGCCCGGCGCGGGGTCGATGGTGGAGAGCGGGGCGCCGGTCGCGAGCTCCCAGAGCTTGACGGTGCCGTCCCAGGAGGCGGACGCGATCGTGGAGCCGTCGGGGCTGAGCGAGAGGCCGTGCGCGTTGCCGTCGTGGGCCTGGATGGTGCGGATCACGGTGGCGGGGCCGGAGACGTCCCAGATCCTGATCGTCCTGTCCTGGCCGCTGCTGACGAGTGAGCGGCCGTCGGGGGTGAACTGCACGGCCTGCACCTGGCCGGTGTGGCCGGCGATGCGCGCCTTCTCGACGGGCTTGCGCGCGTCGGAGACGTCGAACAGGCGGACGAAGCCGTCCCAGCCGGCCGTGGCGATGGTCTTGCCGTCCGGGCTGAACGCCATCCCGTGGGTGGCGTGGTCGCCCGCGCGGACGCGGCCCAGTTCCTTGGGGTGGTAGGAGTCGGTGAAGTCCCAGATGATCAGCATCCGGTCGTCACCGGTGGTGGCGAGGAGCGTGGCGTCCGGGCTGAACACGGCGTACGACGCCGGTTCGTCGTGCCCGCTGACGACGGTGACCTGCGGCGCGGAGAACGTGCTGAGCAGGCTGTCGCGGGCGGTGGGCAGGCCGGTGAGGCGGTAGGCGGCCAGCCGGAGCTGGCTCGCCAGCCCGGGGTCGCGCTCCTGCAGGCCGTTGGCGTCGGCGATGGCCTTCTGGGCGAGCGCGATGGTGCGTTGCTCGGTGGTCTGGCGTTGTGCCCGTACGGCGAACACGGTCGCGGTGGTGGCCACGAGCAGCAGCGTGGCGAGCAACGCGACCACGCGGCGCAGGTTGGTGGTGCGGCGTTTCTCGGTGGCCAGTTCGTGTTCGGCCGCGGTTTTGCTGGCGTCGAGGAACGACTTCTCCGCGGCGTTGAGCGCGTCGGGTTCGCGCTGGGCCCAGTCGGTGGCCTGGGTGAGCGACACCCCTCGGTACAGCGAGCCGGGGTCGCGGTCGTGCGCTTCCCAGTCCGCGGCGGCGGCGGTGAGCCGGCGGTGCACGCGCAGGTCGTCGCGTGTCTCGGCGAGCCAGTCCCGCAGGCGCGGCCAGCTGCGGATGACGGCTTCGTGGCTGATCTCGACGCTGTCGTCGTCGACGGTGAGGATGCGTGCCCCGGCGAGGTGTTCGACGACGTCGTCGGCGGCGAGCTCGGACCGTTTGACGTGGCGTTTGGTGTCCTCGGTGCCGACGCCCGGGGTGATCAGGCGCAGGAAGACCTGACGGGCCTGGACGCGTTGCCGCTCGTCGAGGCCGGTGTAGGCGTTCTCGGCGGTGTTGGCGATCGCGCGGGCGATGCCTCCGCTCTCGTGGTAGCTGGAGAGCGTCAGGGTGTTGCCGCGCTTGCGTTGCCACGTTTCGAGCAGTGCGTGGCTGACGTGGGGGAGGACGCCGGGCTCGCCGGTGGCGTCGGCGATGAGGCGGGCGACGAGTCCGGTCTCGAGCGCGCAGCCGACCTCGACGGCGGGCTGGGTGATGGCCTTGCGCAGCTCGTCGGTGCTCATCGGGCCGACCAGGACCTGGGCGTTCTCGACGGCGCCGACGAGGTCGGGGTAGCGGGCGCAGTGGCCGTAGAAGTCGGCGCGCATGCCGATCACGGTCTGGCCGTCGCGGCGGGTGAGCGCGGCGATGAACTCGTCACGGTGGGGGAGCGCGAAGATCTCCTCGAACTGGTCGACCACGAGCAGGCCCTCGACCAAGGGGAGTGTCTCGTGGGTGCCCGGGGTGATCAGCTCACCCGGCACGCGGGCCAGCAGACCGGCTCTGAGCAGTGACGACTTGCCCGAGCCCGAGGCGCCGACGACGAGCACGGCGTCGTGGTGCTCCAGCTTGCCCAGCAGCTTGCCGACGAGTCGTTCCCGCCCGAAGAAGCGGTCGGCGTCGTCCTCGGTGAACGCCTTGAGGCCGACGTAGGGGGAGTCGCCCTCGGACTGCTGCGGCTCGGCCTCGCCGATCTCGCGCCAGCGTTGTTCCCACACCTCTTCGTCGCCGCCGCAGGCACGGACGAACGCGAGCGACGCGGCGAGGCTGGGCAGCCGCTGGCCGCGGGCGGCGTCGGCGAGGGTGCTGGCGGAGTAGTGGCTGAGCCTGCCGAGTTCGCGGTAGCCGGGGGAGCCGGCCTTCTCGCGGAGCTTGCGCAGGTCGAAGGCGAACTGTTCAACAGGCCCGGCGAACGGGTCGAGCGGTCTTTCCGGGCGGGGCATGGCGGCGAGTCTTTCATCCGTTCGTGTTCCGACTATCTCTATAGCTTCAGTGTTGACTGAAGTAAATCATCAATCGATGCTCGCCTTCACCCGCCAGGTAAAGCGTCTCGAACACCAGGAGGTGAGCGCCCCAGCGCTCGGTACCGGTGGCCGCAGGCAGGGACGACGCGGCGTCGTAGCGATCCGTGAAGGCGGCGCCGACGGTGAGGGAGAGTTCGAACGCGAGCGCTGCCGCGGCGTGATCGCCCAGGTCAGCGGCCGCGCGGAGGGTGGCGGCGCGGTCGTTCGCGACCTGGTCCCAGTCGGGGTAGTGGGCCTTGGCCCGCGGGGTGAAGGCGAAGCGGACGAGGTTGAGTTCGTCGTCCAGCCCGGAGATCTCGCGGAACCGTGCGGTGCTCGCGAGGACGTCGCCGGCGGGGGAGAGCACGGCGGCCGCGGCAGGTTCGAGGGTGTCCAACATCGCCTGCACGGTGGGGCGCAGCGGCGGAGGCGGGGGAGGGAAGCAGTTCGTGTCCGCCTTGATCAGGCGGTACAGGTGGACGCGCTCGTCCGCGGTCATGGTCAGGGCGTCCGCGAGGGCGGACAGGACCTGGCCGGAGGGGGAGCGGTCGGTGCCGCGTTCGAGGCGGGTGAGGTACTCGACGCTGATGCCGGCGCGGTCGGCGAGTTCGCCGCGGCGCAGGCCGGGGGTGCGGCGGCGCCCGGTGGCCGGGGGAGCGGTGGCTTCCCGGCGGGCGCGCAGGAAGCGGCCCAGTGCGTTGTCGGCCATGATCGGCGAGTTTAGAGGGGCCCTGAGCCGGTCTCCCTGGATCCGCCGGTCGCGGTGATGCTGTGGATCATGAGATATCGACTGTTCGGCCGGACCGGCCTGCGCGTCTCGGAGTTGTTGCTGGGCACGATGACGCTGCGTTCGGAGGACCTCGCGCGGCGGGTGGTCGGCGCCTACGCCGACGCCGGTGGGAACTTCCTCGACACCGCTTCGGCCTACGGCGAGAGCGAGGAGGTCCTGGGTGCGGTGCTGACGCGGCGGGACCGGTTCGTGCTGGCGACGAAGTACGCGTTGTCGCGGGACGCGGCGGATCCGAACGCGGGCGGGAACCACCGCAAGAACCTGGTGCTGTCGCTGGAGCAGTCGTTGCGGCGGTTGCGGACGGACTACGTGGACGTGCTGTGGGTGCATCTGTGGGACCGGCACACGCCGGTCGAGGAGACGATGCGGGCGCTCGACGATGTGGTGCGGGCGGGCAAGGTGCTCTACGTCGGGGTGTCGGACGCGCCGGCGTGGTTCGTGGCGCGGGCGAACGCGCTGGCGGAGTGGCGGGACTGGACGGCGTTCGCGGGGTTGCAGGTGCCGTACAACCTGCTCAGGCGCGATGTGGAGCGGGAGTTGTTGCCGATGGCGTCGGCGCTGGGGCTGACGGTGGCGGCGTGGGCGCCGCTGGCCGCGGGGAAGCTCTCCGGTGGCACGCAGCGGTCCGGCCCTCTGTCCGCGCGGGAGGAGGGTGTGGTGGGGGCTGTGCGGGCGGTCGCGGAGGAACTGGGCGCGACGCCGGCTCAGGTGGCGTTGGCGTGGGTGCGTGCGTCAGGGGCGCTGCCGCTGGTGGGCGCGCGGACTCCGGAGCAGGTGCTGGACTGTCTGGGCGAGGTCGTGCTGCCGCCGGAAGCGGTCGCGCGCCTGGAGGCGGCGGCCCCGTTCGAGCGGGGCTTTCCGGCGGACTTCATCGCCGAGTGCGAGCCGGCGGCGTTCGGCGACGGGCTGGTGGTCAGGTGATGAGGCCTGGCACCAGGGCGGGCTGGCGCTTGCGGCGGAGCCAGATCTTGCGGGAGCCGTCGCCGTAGAGGAGCGTTCTGGAGAGTTCCCAGCCCGCGAACTCGGCGTGGATGGCCAGCTGCGTGGTCGCGGTGCGGCGGGAGATGCCGGGCGGCAGACGCAGCGGCCGGTATTCCCAGTCCCCGTCGATCACCCCTTCGTTCATGGTGAGATCACCTGTATCCCTCCGTTGTCGCCGGACGTGACGGTGACGCGTCCGGATTCCTGGTCGACGCTGACGGTGTTGGGCTGACGCACGGTGGGGAACCGGTACTTCTCGGCCGGTTCCCCGGCGGCGACGTTGAGTCCCACGACCTCGTTGCGCTCGGTGAGCGTGATCCACGCGATGTCGCGCTTGGCGTCGTAGGCGATGCCGTAGGGCGTGCCGGGCATCGGGTAGCGCTGGCGCATGATCAGCGGGTTGATGGAGAACGCGATGAACTCGCCGCCGCGGGTGTCGACGACGAGCAGGCGTCCGAAGCGGTCGGGGACGCCGTTGGTGGCGCCGTCGCCCGCGCGCAGGCCGGCGCCCCTGGTCTCGGTGCCCTTGTCGTCGGTGGTCATCTCGAAGACGGCGCTGCGTAGCCGGTCGAGTTCGACGTTGCGGCCGTTGACCTGGAACTTCAGGGTGGTGCCGCCCTCGGAGAACGTGCCGCCGGGGGTGATGGCGCCGGGCGGCGTGCCGTTCTGGGCGGGGGAGAGGGCGGGCTTGGCCGCCTCGAGGACTTCGGCGACCTGCAGCGGATCCTGTGACCCCTCGCTCTGGCCGCACGCTGTCAGAGCGGCGGTGGTCAGGATCAGAGCAGCGAGCCGGCGCAAGAGCGGTTCCTCCGTACAACGTCGTGGTCTTTTCCAGCATCCACGACGTTCGGTCGAAGGTCACGCAAGGGGTGGGGTGAAATCCCGATCGGCGGCCTTCCGGTACTTATCTCTATAGCTTCAGTGTGGCCTGAAATTAATACTCAATCACAGTCCCGACAACCTCCAAGCGCCGGTCATGACAACCAGCACAGAAAAGGGGCCAAGTCAGAGCATGGGGCGTTCGGGATAGCCCAGTTCGATGGCGCTGACGTCGTCCAGTGCGGCCCTGATCGCCGGCGGCAACGTCAGGTGCTCGGCTTCCAGGGACGCGATGAGCTGGTTCGTGTCGCGGGCGCCGACCACGGGTGCGACGACGCCAGGGCGGTCCCGGACCCAGGCCAGGGCGACGCACAACGCCGAGGTGCCGAGGCCTTCGGCGGCGGTGGAGACGGCCTGGACGATGCGGGCGGCGCGGTCGTTGCGGTGTTGTTCGACGTAGCCGGCGAAGTGGGCGGAGGCGCCGCGGGAGTCGGGTGGTGTGCCGTTGCGGTACTTGCCGGTGAGGACGCCGCGGCCGAGTGGTGCCCAGGGCAGGAGTCCGAGGCCGTGGTGCAGGGCGGCGGGGGCGACTTCGCGTTCGATGCCGCGTTCCAGCAGGGAGTACTCGACCTGGGTGGAGATGAGCGGGTACGTGGTGGGGGTGAGGGCGGCGGTGGCGAGTTGCCAGCCGCTGTAGTTGGAGATGCCCGCGTATCTGACTTTGCCGGAGGAGATGGCGTGGTCGAGGGCGGACAGGGATTCCTCGACGGGGACGCCGGCGTCCCAGGCGTGGAGTTGCCAGAGGTCGATGTGGTCGACGCCGATGCGGTGCAGGGAGCCGTCGAGGGCGGACAGGAGTGCGCCGCGGGAGGCGCCTCCGCCGAAGGGGCCTTCGGTGCGGCGGGCGACGGCTTTGGTGGCGAGGACGAGTTCGTCGCGGGGGACGACTTCTCCGAGGAGGGTGCCGAGGATGCGTTCGGCTTCGCCTTCGGAGTAGACGTCGGCGGTGTCGATGAGGGTGCCGCCGGCGTCGGCGTAGGCCATGAGCTGGGTGGCGGCCTCGTCCGCGTCGGTGTCGCGGCCCCATGTCATCGTGCCCAGTGCCGTTCTGGACACGCGGAGGCCGCTGCGGCCGAGGTATCGCTGTTCCACGTGCGCGATGCTAAGGGGTGATCATCGGTTGAGCCTGGCAATCGGTGTTACTGACCGGTAGGGTCTTGCCGTGTGAAGCTCGGACTGAACCTCGGATACTGGGGCGCCGGCAACGACGCCGCGAACCTTGAGCTGGCCAAAGAGGCCGACCGACTCGGTTTTTCGGTGGTGTGGGCCGCGGAGGCCTACGGTTCCGACGCGCCGACGGTGCTCGCGTGGGTGGCCGCGCAGACCGAACGTATCGACGTCGGTAGCGCGATCTTCCAGATTCCGGCGCGGACGCCGGCGATGGCGGCGATGACCGGGGCCACTTTGGACACGCTGTCGGGTGGCCGGTTCCGGATGGGTCTCGGTGTGTCGGGTCCGCAGGTGTCGGAGGGCTGGCACGGTGTGCGGTTCGACAAGCCGTTGGCGCGCACGCGTGAGTATGTGGCGATCGTGAAGAAGGCGCTGTCTCGGGAGAAGTTGCGTTATGAGGGTGAGCACTACACGCTGCCGCTTCCCGATGGTCCGGGTAAGGCGTTGCAGCTGACGGTGCACCCCGTGCGTGACCAGATCCCGATCTACCTCGCCGCTGTCGGCCCGAAGAACCTGGAGCTGACGGGGGAGATCGCGGACGGGTGGCTGGCGATCTTCTTCTCGCCGGAGTACTCGGCGGAGTCGCTGGCGTCGGTGAAGGCCGGTCGTGAGAAGGCCGGTAAGACGATGGACGGCTTCGACGTGGTGCCGACGGTGCCGTTGATCGTGGGTGAGGACTGGAAGGCGTGTGCGGACCCGGTTCGGGCGTACACGGCGCTCTATGTCGGTGGCATGGGTTCGCGCAAGCAGAACTTCTACAACAACCTGATGGTGCGTATGGGTTTCCCGGCTCAGGCCGAGGAGATCCAGGAGAAGTACCTGGCTCGTGACTACGCCGGTGCGATGGCGGCGATCCCGCTGGAGTTCCTGGACGCGACGTCGTTGCTGGGCCCGAAGGAGCGCATAGCAGACAGGATGAAGGCGCTCGCCGCGGCGGGGGTCACCACGCTGTCCGTTTCGCCGATGCTGCAAGATCTGGAGCAGGGGATCGCTGGTCTTCGGACCGCGGCCGAGGCTTTGGATCTGGCAGGAGTGGGTAGTTGAGCTGGTTGCAGGCTCTGGTCCTCGGACTGGTCCAAGGACTGACGGAATTCCTGCCGATTTCCAGCAGTGCGCACCTGCGGATCACGTCGACGCTGTTCTTCGGCAACGACGCGGGTGCTTCGTTCACCGCGGTCATCCAGCTGGGTACCGAGGTGGCGGTGTTGATCTACTTCGCCAAGGACATCGGGCGCTTCATCAGCGCCTGGTTCCGTGGTCTCTTCAGCGCGGAGGCGCGCAAGGAGAGGGATTACCGGCTCGCCTGGTACGTGATCATCGGTTCCGTGCCGATCTCGGTTCTCGGTTATCTGCTGAAGGACGAGATCCGGACGTCGGCGCGGAACCTGTGGATCACGGCGACGATGTTGATCGTGTTCGGTCTGCTGCTGGGTCTGGCGGACCATCTCGCGAAGCAGCAGCGTGACGAGTTGCGGATGAAGGACGCGATCGGGATGGGGCTGGCGCAGGCCCTGGCGCTCATCCCGGGTGTTTCTCGTTCGGGTGGCACGTTGACGGCGGGTCTGTTCCTGGGGCTGAACCGTGAGGCGGCGGCGCGGTACTCGTTCCTGCTGGCGATTCCGGCGGTGTTCGGGGCGGGGTTGTTCTCCATTCCGGACGTGCTGGAGCGTTCGGGTACGGGTGTGCAGGCGTCGGTTCCGCAGATGGTCGTGGCGACGCTGATCTCGTTCGTGGTGGGGTACGCGACGATCGCGTGGTTGTTGAAGTATGTGTCGAAGCATTCGTATTCGGCGTTCGTGTGGTACCGGTTGATGCTGGGTCTGGTGCTGATGGGGCTGCTGTCGATGGGGTTGCTGCAGCCGATCTAAGGTGGGTTCGTGGCTACGGTGATCCTGCTTCGGCATGCGCGTTCGACCGCCAACGGTTCCGGTGTGCTCGCCGGGCGTTCGCTGGGTGTGGGTTTGGACGAGCGGGGGCAGGCGCAGGCGACGGCTCTGGTGTCGCGGTTGAAGGACGTTCCGGTCAGCGCGGTGGTGTCGTCTCCTTTGCAGCGGTGTGAGGAGACGTTGGCGCCGTTGCTGGCGGATCGGTCTTTGGAGGCGGTGGCGGAGCCGGATCTGTCCGAAGTGGATTACGGGGCGTGGACCGGTAAGGCGTTGAAGGACCTGTACGACGAGCCGTTGTGGGCGGTTGTGCAGCAGCATCCTTCCGCCGCGGTGTTTCCGGATGGTGAGGGGCTGGCGCGCGTTCAGGCTCGTGCGGTGGCGGCGGTGCGGGCGCATGATGCGCGTGTTTCCGAGGAGCATGGTCCTGGTGCGGTGTGGGTGTTGTGTTCGCACGGTGATGTGATCAAGGCTGTGCTGGCGGATGCGCTGGGTGTGCATCTGGACGGGTTCCAGCGGATCGTGGTGGATCCGTGTTCGATCTCGGTGGTGCAGTACACGCAGACGCGGCCTTTTGTGTTGCGCACCAATGACAATGGTGGGGATTTGTCGGGTGTCGTGCCGGTGGCGCCGCCGCAGGAGGCTCCGTCGTCGGACGCTACCGTGGGTGGCGCGACCGGGACCTGAGGTAGCGCTGTTCCGGTGCGCTCAGGGTGAGTTTGGCGGCTTTCTCGTATTCCTGGCGTGCTTGGTCGTGGTCTCCTTGCAGGTCGAGGAGATGTGCTCGGACGGCGTGCACGCGGTAGTGGTCGAGGTCCAGTGTGGACAGTTCGTCGAGTGCTTGTCGCGGGCCGTGGACCATGGCGACGGCGACGGTGCGGTTGAGTGAGACCATCGGGCCGGGTGCGGTGACGGTGAGCAGGTCGTAGAGGCCGAGGATTTCGTTCCAGTCGGTGTCTTCGGCCTTGGTGGCGTCGGCGTGGACTGCCGCGATGGCCGCTTGCAGCTGGTAGGGGCCGATCTGGGCGGTCTTGAGCGCGGTGCTGACCAGGTTGGTGCCTTCTTCGATCGCTGCGGTGTCCCAGCGGGTGCGGTCCTGTTCGGCGAGCGGGATGAGTGTGCCGTTGGTGTCGGTGCGGGCGGGGCGGCGTGCGTCGGTGAGCAGCATCAACGCGAGCAGTCCGGTGAGTTCGCCGTCGGCTGGTCTGCGTTTGTGCAGTTGCCGGGTGAGGCGGAGGGCTTCGGCGGTGAGGTCGACGCGCACGAGGTCGTCGCCTGAGCTGGCGGTGGAGCCTTCGGTGAAGATCAGGTAGAGCACGTGCAGGACGGCGGTGAGGTCCTGTGGTGGCCGGAACTTGGCGCCGGACTGTTTGATCTTCTGTTTGGCGCGGCTGATGCGTTGCGCCACTGTCGCTTCGGGGACGAGGAACGCTCGTGCGATCTCGGCGGTGGTGAGTCCGCCGACCGCTCTGAGTGTGAGGGCGATCTGCGAGGCGGTGGTGAGTGATTCGTGGCAGCACAGGGCGAGCAGGGTGAGGGTGTCGTCCTGTGCCGGCACCGGGTCGGGTGGTGTGGGGGTGAGGGCGACGACCTTGTCCTCGCGGTGGCGGCGGGCGGTGTCGGAGCGGTACTGCTCGATCCATCGTCGTGAGGCGGCGGTGATGAGCCAGCCCTTGGGGTTGTCCGGGATGCCGTCGGCCGGCCATTGCTGGGCGGCGCCGAGCAGGGCTTCCTGCACGGCGTCCTCGCAGATGTCGAACTGGCCGTGGCGGCGTACGAGCACGCCGAGGACCTGCGGCGCGAGTGTGCGCAGCAGGCCCTCCACCTCAGGGTTCACAGGCCGTCCAGCATGGACGTGTCCCAGACCGGCCGGACCTCGATGCCGTCGTTGTGGGCGTCGGGCAGTGTCGCGGCGTGGGCGATGACCTGGTCGATCGAGTCGGCTTCGACGAGGTAGAACCCGGCGAGGTATTCCTTGGCCTCGGCGAAGGGTCCGTCGGTGACGACGACCTCGCCGCCGCGGATGCTGACGCCTTTGCCGGTCTCGGGTCCGGGGAGGCCTTCGCTGACGATGAGCTCACCGGAGGCGCGGAGCTTGTCGGACAGGTCGTAGTGGTCCTTGCCGAACTGTGCCTGCTGCTCTTCGGTGAGCTTGTCCCACGCGGCCCGCGACTTCGGGTTGCTGTAGATGAGGATCAGGTACTTCACGTGCGGCCTCCCGGCTCGTGGCTGGCTGGCGGAAAAATCTTCTCACCGTCATGTCGAGACCGCGGGTCATGTCTCGACACCGGTGTGTCAGCCGATTTCGACGGAGGGTTTCGAGATGACTCACACGCTGGTGCAGGACGAGGCGGCGATCCGCGAGACGTTCACCGAGCACGAGGAAGGCATGCGGCTGCGTGATCCCGCGCGGATCGCGGCCCGCTACGCCGACGATGTGGTGACGTGTACGTTGGCGCCTCCGTTGCGTAACTCCGGGCCGGACGCGCGGGACGTGGAGGCGTTGGCGGGGTGGATGGCCGGGTTCACGGGGCCGATCACGCTGGAGCACCGGGATCTGACGGTCGTCGTGTCCGGTGACGTGGCGTTCGCGCACGGGCTGGCGCGGCTGTCGGCGGTGCCGGTCGGCTATCCCGAGGGTTTCTCGATGTGGATGCGCACGACGGTGGGGTTGCAGCGGCGTGACGGGCGGTGGCTGGTGACGCACGCGCATGACTCGGTGCCGTTCCATATGGACGGGTCGTTCCTGGCGGCGACTGATCTGGAGCCCTGAGCACGACCGTGCCGAGGCCCGGACCGTGCAGGGGGTCGGTCCGGGCCTCGGCGCTTCTTCGGCGGCGGGTCTGTGTGACGTTCGTTCACCGTGGTGGCGTTACAGGGGTGCCGGGGCGAACACCCGGCCGTCGTCTATGACCGGGCGTGGTGATCGTATTGCTCTCAGTGCATGCGATCAGCCACTCCCAAAATGCGAGATCGCTTCATGATTTGGACTGAGTCGCTGGTCAGGACACCGGGTTTTGTCCGGATGGTGGAACATAAGAGCAGCTCAACGGCGTGGAAACACGACGGAAACTTCCCGGTACGTACGTTCCTTCGGCGTAGCCCGCTACTCCGGGTGGTGCAGCCCTACCGGCGGGGATCTTGTTTATAGTTAACTACACAGAGTGAGAGCTGGGTCACAGATTCACAGGCCCAGGCGGGTCACGGCGTTGTCCTCGAGGGGATTCGCGGTCCGGATGTAGCGGTGCACCGTGCGCGGGTTGGTCCACCGGCCCTGCCGCATGATCTCCCGGTCGCTCGCCCCGCCCAGCGCCGCCTGCGTCGCGAACCCCGCCCGCAGCGAGTGCCCGCCGAACAACGCCGGATCCAGGCCCGCCCGCACCGCGTACCGCTTCACCAGCTCCGCGACCGCGCGCCCCGACATGGCCTTGGTGCCGATACCGCCGTGCCGGTTCACCACCGGGAACACCGGGCCCTGCCGGACGACCGCCTCGAAGCCGTGGCAGCGGTGCAGGCCGGTCTCGGAGAGCTCCTTGCCGCCGAGCACGTCGGCCCAGTCCGCGAACGCGCACACCGGGCAGGTCGGCCGCCTGCTCCCGCGTGGCAGCACCACCTGCTGCTGGTGCTTGCCCGTCTGGTCGGTCTTCGTCGTGCCCAGCCGGATCAGCAGCAACGGCTCGTGCGTGCGCGGATCCATGTCCACCGTGACGTCGGAGAACTCGATCTGTGCCAGCTCGCTGCGCCGCAACGCGCCGGCGAACCCCACCAGCAGCAGCAACGCGTCTCTCGCGCGCGCCGGGCCCGCCTGCGGTCGTTCGTTCAGCAGCGCTTCGAGGGTGTCGAGCAGCACCGGCCGTTTGCGCCGGGGCTGCGACTTGCGGGTGCGCCGCACACCGCGCAGCGTCAGCCGTACGACGTCGCTGCGCGTCGGGCTCGGCAGGCCGTTCGCCGCGTGCACCGCCGAGATCGCCGCCGACTTGCGTTCCAGCGTCGAGGCCCCGAACGCCGGCGACCCGTCCGGTTTCACCGTGTCCGCCGCGACCGCCAGATAGACCGCCACGTCCAGCGGATCGGCCGGCAACGCCTGACGGCCCTCCGCCTGGCACCACCCGGCCCACGCGATCCAGTCCGACCGGTACGCCCGCACCGTGTTCGGCGACTGCGCGCTGCGCAGGTACCCGGCCAGCGAGGCCGCCTGCTCGTCGTCGAACCTCTCGCGCACGCCCGCGAGCGCGTCGACGTCGATCAGGACCGAGTGCGAGACCCTGACCAGCGCGTGCTGGACGGGTTCGGGCAGGCTCACACCCGCGATGGTAGCCCTCTGATCAACTCCACCACCTCGCGCGGCGTGAACTCCAGGCCGCTGATCCCCACGCTCACCTCGAAGCTGCACCGGCGCGGATCCGGATTCGACCGCGTGTACAGGAACAGCCTGATCCCCGTCTCCCGCAGCAGGTGCTCAGCGGCCCGCTGCGCGTCGTGGCGCGACAACGGCAGGTGGACGTGGAACAGGGGAGTGGCGGGCACGTCCGGTGTCGTGTGCGCGAACCCGTCCTCGTTGATCGCCCGTGCGAGGGCCTGGGCGTGGTCGCGGAACTCGGCCATCCTCGGCAGGTTCACGTCCATGCCCATCAACGCGATCGCGGCCAGCGGCCACGCGTCGGCGATCGCCCCGCCCATCCGGCGCCGCCACACCGCCGCCTGCCCGATCGTCTCGCCGTCGCCGGCGAGCACCGCGCCCCGCACACCTTCGAGTCCTTTGTAGAGCGACACGTACACCGTGTCGAACAACGCGGAGATCTCGGCGAACGTGGCGTCGTAGCCGGTCTGCGCCTCCCACAGCCGCGCGCCGTCGCAGTGCGCGGCCGCACCCGACCGTCTCGCCCACGCCGTCTGCGCCGCCAGGTCGGCGAACGCGGGCAGCACGCCGCCGATGTCGCGTTGCGGCAGTTCGAACACCACCGCCGCGAGCGGTTCGCGCACCGCCTTCAGATCGTCGAGGCCGAACAGTTCGTTGCGGTCGCCCACGGGATGGAACCGCAGGCCGTGCAGCGCGTTGTAGCCCTGGTTCTCCCACACGTGCAGGTGCGTCTGGGGATGCCCCGCGAACGACCGGCGGCCCGTCCTGTCGGCGTGCACCCGCAACGCCACCTGCTGCGCCATCGTTCCCGACGGGAAGAACAAGGCCTCGGGCTTGCCCAGCAGGCCTGCGACCCGTTCCTCCAGTTCCCGCACCGGGTCCTCCGGCCGCGTCCGGGGCGTGACCTGCTCGGTGAGACGGCGGAGGACCTCGTGCGGCGATCTGCGCGGGCCACTGTGCTGCGAGAGCGAACGACGGATGTCCATACCCGCGACACTACCTATTGCCAGCCATGTGCAATAGAGCTGTTCGGCGTGGTCAGGCCGCCGCGCTCAGCCGTGCGTCCAGTTCCGCCTCATCCGCCACGAACCACAGCTGCCGGCCCCGGTTCGACTCGTACACGAAGTCCCGCAACGCCGTGCTCGCCGCGACCTGCTCCGTGATGTCGCCGACCACCGCGACCGCGAAGCCGTACTGCTGGAACTTCTGCACCACCGCACCCGCCACCCGTGTGCGCAACACCAGGAAGTCCTCGGACAACCGCGCCACCGGCAACACCAGCCACCGCACGTCCTGACCCCACAACGTGCCGATCAGGTCCACAGCGGACTGCTCGTCGGTGATCGGGGGACCGTCCTCGGCGCACATCAGCACCGTCGCGCCGTGGCGCGTCCGCACAACATCAGGCATGGCACCGGAACCTAGTAGCGGCACCCGCCCGATGTCGCGCCGAATACCCGCGCGCGCCCGGTGATCACCGGGCGCCAGGCTCGGCGCACGCGATCGGCCGGAGGAGGTGAGTCCCGTCAACGCGGTCAACCCAGATGCGCGGTGACGTTCCTCGCCGGATGACGCCCGCGAAAATGCCGGGCGCCCGCCGACCGGCCTTGGGTAGCGTCGCGCCACATGCGTGACCTCGCGACGTTGCCCAAAGCCCACCTGCACGTGCACCTCGAAAGCACCGTGCGCGCGGACACCCTCGCGGAACTCGCCGAGCACCACGGCGTCGACGTCCCCGCCGTGCAGACCGGGGCGTTCGACGGCTTCGCGCAGTTCGCCGCCCACAACGGGGCAGTGCGGGACTGCCTGCGGCGAGCCGAGGACTTCCGCCGGATCGCGTACGAGTTCTGCGCCGAGGAAGCAGCGCAGGGGACCCGGTACGCCGAGGTGACGTTCACCGCGGCAGCGCACGGAGAACGGCTCGGTGATCCGGACATGCCGCTCGAGGCGGTGTTGTCCGGGCTCGCCGCAGGACAGGCCGCCCACGGCATCGAATGCCGTGTGATCGTGGACCACCCCAGGAAGCGATCGGTAGCGCGACTGCGCGACTCACTGCGGCTCGCGACGGCACACCCACAGGTCGTGGCGATCGGGACGGCCGGAGCGGAGGACTACCCGCTCACCCCGTTCGCCGGCGTCTTCCGTGCCGCGCGAGACGGCGGGGTCGGACTCGTGCACCACGCCGGGGAGTGCTGCGGAGCGCCCAGTGTCGCCGAAGCCGTGACCGTCGGGCTCGCCGACCGGATCGGGCACGGGTTCCGGGCGCTCGACGATCCGGAAGTCGTCGCGCTGCTGCGGGACCGCGCCATACCGCTCGAAGCCTGCCCGTCGTCGAACGTCGCGCTGGGACTGGTCGAATCCCTCTCCTCTCATCCGCTGCCACTGCTCATCGACGCCGGGCTGACCGTCACGCTCAGCACCGACATCCCCGCCTCCACCGGCACCACGCTCACCGACGAATACCGCCTGCTGCGCGAACACCTCGGCTTCGGCGACGACGCCCTCGCGCGCATCGCCACCAACGCCGTCGACGCGTCCTTCGCGCCGGAGGACACGAAGACCTCGCTGCGTCAGGACATCGCGGCCTGGCGGGCCGGCTCGAAACACACCAGCCCGTGCCGCGACGCCAGCAACGCCACCAGATCCAGCACCTGACGCTGCCCCGGCCACACCACGTGCACGATCACCGCGTCCACCCCCACCGTCAGCGCCTCGTCCCACGACACCGGCGACGCGGGATCCGGCGACGTGCGCCGTAACTCCCGCACGAACGCCGCCACCGCCGGCTCGAACGCCCCCAACGGCGAGGACCGCAACTCCGCATAGCGGGCCGCCGCCTCCGGGAAGGACGCCGGACCAGGAGCCCGCCACACCACCACGTCGACCGGAACAGCCCTGGGCACGGCCATCACGCCACCTTCCCGAACAACGCACTCGTCCGCGGAACCCGCGCGGCGACCTCCACCGGAGCCACCGCGATCCCACGACTCATCCACCGGAGCCACCGCGCGCACCGCGGCCAGGGCGGCGGTGCGCCGCTCCAGCCGGCCGTCCTGATCGGAGGCCGCCACACCGGACGACTCGGCCGGGCCCCAGAACGCGTTCAGGTCCATGCCGGGAACGCTAGCGAGAGGGTCTGACAATTTTTGAAGCCTCGGCATCAGTGCAGGTCACAGGCCGCACGATGCCGGACGGATGGGCTATCGGACGGCAGGTGAGGGGATGCCGAACGTGCCAGGTCCTGGACCGCGAGCGGCGCCTCGCCGGCAGCGCTCCGGCGACCGTGCCCGCGTCGAGGTCGCGGACCGGCTGGCCTCACGCCGCCTCCTCCAGCCCGCCGGACAGCTCCCACAGCCGGGGCAGCCGCACCGCCGCCTCCACCGGCGAGTCCAGATCCCACACCTCACCGGTGAACGGGCCCGCGTCCGTCACCGGCACGTGGCCCAGGATCGCCAGCGCGTTGTCCAGCGACCGCCCCGTCGCCAGGAAGAACGCCTCACGCGCCACCCCGGACAGCCCCTCCCACAACGGCCACGCCGCGTCCGGCCACGACTGCGCCCCGACCGCCAGCAGCGTCCGCACCGCCGGCACTTCGGCCAGCGCGTCCGGTGAGGCCGCCACCGAGGCCAGCACCTCGCGGCCCAGCCCGATCACCCACGACTGGAACTCGAAGAAACTGTCGGCGGAACACAATCCATCACACACGACATAAGCCGCGTGCCAGTGTAAGAACGTGTTCACGCGACCGCGTGAAGCACTCAGCAAAGTCTCGAAACCGCAAATGTCACCCGGCGGCAGCAAAGCCAGCCGCGACGTCAGCCACACGCGGCGTTCATGCTGGTCAGAGGAGGCAGAAGCCGACTGGTCGAGCAGTGCCCAGAAGACGTCGAGATCCATACCCATGACGTTATCGAAGGGGTCTGACAATTCGCGGCACCCGCCGGACGGAGCACCGGGAAAGCTGTCCCGCGGCTTTTTCCGGACAACTCCGGCAGCTGCGGAATGCCGCGTCCGGCCACGGGCCCCGGCGGCGCCACGGCATCGCGAAGTAGGCGATCTCACGTGCCGGCGGCGGGGTCTGACGGTTATTGACGCGAGCGAACCCGCACGCCCTGTCTATCCTTGAACCCAAATGGACACCCCGCACGCTGAACTGCACAAACGCCTGCCCGAGCTCATGCCGCGTGATCAACGCCGACTCGCCAGGCGCCTCGACAGCGCACGCAAGGTCAAAGACCCTCTGGCGCGCAAGAAGATCACCGAGGAGATCGCCGCCCAGATAGACGAGGCCGCGCTCAAGGTCGCGCTGCGCCGGGAGTCCGTTCCCAAGATCAGCTATCCGGCCGAGCTGCCGGTCAGCCAGCGCAAGGACGACATCAAGGACCTGATCGAGCACAACCAGGTCGTGATCGTCGCCGGCGAGACCGGGTCCGGCAAGACCACGCAGCTGCCCAAGATCTGCCTGGAACTCGGCCGCGGCATCACCGGCCAGATCGGTCACACCCAGCCGCGCCGCATCGCCGCGCGCACCGTCGCCGAACGCGTCGCGGAGGAGCTGGGCACCAAGCTCGGTGACACGATCGGCTACAAGGTGCGGTTCACCGACCAGTCCGGTGACGAGACGCTGGTCAAGCTCATGACCGACGGCATCCTGCTCGCCGAGATCCAGACCGACGCCACCCTGTCGCGCTACGACACGATCATCATCGACGAGGCCCACGAACGCAGCCTCAACGTCGACTTCCTGCTCGGCTACCTCAAGCAGCTCCTGCCGCGCCGCCCCGACCTCAAGATCATCATCACCTCCGCCACGATCGACCCGCAGCGCTTCAGCCAGCACTTCGGCGACGCCCCGGTCATCGAGGTCTCCGGCCGCACCTACCCCGTCGAGACCCGCTACCGGCCGCTGGAGGAGGACGACGACCAGACCCAGGGCATCATCAACGCCGTCCGCGAACTGCAGGCCGAAGGCCCCGGCGACGTCCTGGTGTTCCTGTCCGGCGAACGCGAGATCCGCGACACCGCCGAAGCCCTCAAGCAAGAGGACCTCCGCAACACCGAGATCCTCCCGCTCTACGCGCGCCTCTCGGTGGGCGAGCAGCATCGGGTTTTCCAGCGGCACACCGGCCGGCGCGTCGTGCTCGCCACCAACGTCGCCGAGACCAGCCTCACCGTGCCGGGCATCAAGTACGTCGTGGACCCCGGCAACGCCCGCATCTCCCGCTACAGCCACCGCCTCAAGGTCCAGCGCCTGCCGATCGAACCCATCAGCCAGGCGTCCGCGAACCAGCGCAAGGGCCGCTGCGGCCGCGTCAGCGAAGGCATCTGCATCCGCCTGTACTCCGAAGAGGACTTCGAGGCCCGCCCGGAGTTCACCGACGCGGAGATCCTGCGCACCAACCTCGCCAGCGTCATCCTGCAGATGACCAACATCGGCCTGGGTGACGTCGCGAAGTTCCCGTTCATCGACCCGCCCGACGCCCGCAACATCAACGACGGCATCGGCCTGCTCCAGGAGCTCGGTGCGATCAACGCCGCCGAGAAGAAGCTCACCGCGACCGGCCGCAAACTCGCCGCGCTCCCCGTCGACCCGCGGCTGGGCCGCATGGTCCTCGAAGCCGACACCACCGGCTGCCTCACCGAGGTCATGATCATCGCCGCGGCACTGTCCATCCAGGACCCCCGCGAACGCCCCGCCGACCAGCAGGAAGCCGCGACCCAGCAGCACGCCAGGTTCGTGGACGCCGAATCCGACTTCGTCACGTTCCTCAACCTGTGGCAGTACCTCAAAGAACAGCAGAAGGAACTGAGCGGCAACCAGTTCCGCAAGCGCTGCAAGGCCGAGTTCCTCAACTACCTGCGCGTGCGCGAATGGCAGGACATCTACCTGCAGCTGCGCCAGGTCGCCAAGCAGATCGGCATGCACCCGGGCGACCAGCCCGGCGACCCGCGCAACATCCACATCGCGCTGCTGTCCGGGCTGCTCAGCCACATCGGCGTCAAGGACGTCCTCAAGAAGCAGGCCCCCGGCGAGAAACGGCGCCCCCTCACCGAGTTCCTCGGCGCCCGCAACGCCAAGTTCGCGATCTTCCCCGGCTCCGCGCTCGCGAAGAAACCACCGCAGTGGGTGATGGCCGCCGAACTGGTCGAGACCAGCCGCCTGTGGGGCCGCATCGCCGCCAAGATCGAACCCGAATGGGCCGAACGTCTCGGCGAACACGTCGTCAAACGCCAGTACAGCGAACCGCACTGGGAGAGCAAACGCGGCAGCGTCGTCGCCCTGGAGAAGGTCACGCTCTACGGGGTGCCGATCGTCGCCGGCCGCAAGGTCAGCTACGGCCGCATCGACCCCGCACTCTCCCGTGAGCTGTTCATCCGCCACGCGCTCGTGCAGGGGGAGTGGACCACGCACCACCGGTTCTTCCACACCAACCGCGCGCTGCTCGACGAGGTCGGCGAACTGGAGAACCGGGCACGGCGCCGCGACATCGTCGTGGACGAGGAGACGCTGTTCGAGTTCTACGACAAACGCGTCGCCGCCGAGGTCGTGTCCGCGCGGCACTTCGACTCGTGGTGGAAGAAGCAGAAGGACAAGAACCAGCTCACCTTCACCAAGGACATGCTGGTCAACGACCGCGCCGACGTCACCCCCGACGCGTATCCCGACCAGTGGCGCCAGGGCGAGCTCACGCTGCCGCTGAGCTACCACTTCGAGCCCGGCACGAAGAACGACGGCGTCACCGTCCAACTCCCGCTTCCCGCGCTCACCGCCCTGGACGACGACGCGTTCTCCTGGCAGATCCCCGGCCTGCGCCACGACCTCGTCGTCGCGCTCATCCGCTCGCTGCCCAAGCAGATCCGCCGCAACTTCGTGCCCGTCCCCGACGTCGCCACCGCCGTGCTCGCGCGCATCAAACCCAGCGAGTCCAGCCTGCTCAGCGGCGTCGAACGCGAACTCAAAGCACTCACCGGTGTCACCGTGCACCGTGAGGACTGGCAGTTCGACGCCGTCCCCGACCACCTCAAGCTCACCTTCCAGGTCGTCGACGAGCACAACCGCACCCTCGCCGAGGGCAAGGACATCGCGGTGCTCAAGGAGAAGCTGCGCGACGAGGTCCGCGAATCGCTCAGCCAGGCCGCCGGGCACCTCGAACGCGCCGGGCTCACGACCTGGGACTTCGACGCGCTGCCGAAGACCATCGAGCAACGGCAGTCCGGCATCACCGTCACCGCCTACCCGTCACTGCTCGACATGGGCGAGAGCGTCGCGATCAAGGTCCTCGACACGCCCGGACGGCAGGCCTTCGCGCACCGCCGCGGCGTGCGCAGGCTCCTGCTGCTCGGCATCAACTCGCCCGTCAAGCACCTGCAGCGCCACCTCGACAACGCCGCCAAACTCGCGCTCACCCGCAACCCCCACGGCGGCGTCGCCGCGCTGCTGTCGGACTGCATCATGGCCGCCGTCGACCGGCTCATGGGCGAGCCCGCCTGGGACGCCAAGTCCTACGCCGCCCAGCTCAAAAAGGTCCAGGCCGCGCTGAACGACACCACCTGGGTCGTCGTGCAGGAGGTCCGCAAGGTCCTCGAAGCCGCCCACGAGGCCGAACTGGCACTGACCGGCCTCAAAGGCGCCCCGGACTCGGCCAACGACATCCGCGCACACCTCAACTCGCTGGTGTACAAGGGATTCGTCACCCACACCGGCTACGACCGGCTGCCCGACCTCGTGCGCTACCTCAAAGGCATCGCGCGGCGCATCGAGAAACTGCCCGAGAACCCGCGCCGCGACCTCGACTGGACCAACCAGGTCCACCAGGTCCACGCCGAGTACCGCGAACTGCGCGCGCAGACCCCGGCCGACGAACCCGCCCCCGAACTCGACGAGATCCGCTGGATGATCGAGGAACTGCGCCTGTCCTACTTCGCCCAGACCATCAAGACCCGGTACACGGTCAGCGACAAGCGCATCTACAAGGCACTCGACGCCGTGCCGTTGTAAGTCGCAGAATACATGGAGTTTCCAACTATTGGATTTTCCATGTAATGTGGCGGTCATGGATGATCGGCAGCTGACCGAAGAGCTTCACGACTGCCTGTTCGCGATCCGCGGCGAGGTACATGCCGAGCTCAAGGACCTGGCTCGCGACGCGGGGCTGACCGACGCCCAGACCGATGCCCTGTGGAGGCTGAGCCGCGGCCGGGAGATGACCGCGCGTCGCCTGGCCGACCTCCTGCAGTGCGACGCCTCCACCGCCACGTCGATGATCGACCGGCTGGAGAAGCACGGCCTGGTCCGCCGTGTGCCCCACCCCACCGACCGCCGCGTGAAAGTCATCCAGCTCACCCCCGAGGGATGCGCGTTGCGCGATCGCGTCATCCAGCACACCACCGAGCACTCACCCTTCGCCCGCCTCGACCATGAGAGCAGGCTGCGCCTGCACACGCTTCTCCGCGAAGTGATCGATGGCACCGGCTCGACAGGTGAGGCCGCCGCCATCGTCAAGGACACCGCGAAAAGAGAGCAGCGATGAGCAGCAAGATCGCGGTCATCACGGGCGGAGCCTCCGGTCTGGGCCTGGTGACGGCACGCCACCTGATCAAGGCCGGTCAGAGCGTCGTACTCGTCGGCCGGGACGCGACGCGCACCCAGGCCGCCTCCGACAGCCTGCGCGGCCTGGCTCCTGCGGGCAGTGACGCGGCACCGCCCAGGACGTACACCGCTGACCTGGAACAGTGGTCGCAAGTACGGGCACTGGCAGCGGAACTGGCCGCCGACAACCACCCGGTGCACGTCCTCATCAACAACGCAGGGGCGGCGTTCCCCCGATACGAGCAGACACCGGACGGCGTGGAACGCACCTACGCGCTCAACCACCACGCCCCGTTCCTGCTCACCCACGCCCTGCTGGCCGAAGGAGCGCTCACGCCCCAGGCGCGGATCATCAACATGTCCTCGTTCGTGGAAAAGCGCGGCAAGCTCGACACCGCCGATCCGGACGTAGCGGGAACATCATGGAGCAACCGCTTCTACAACCAGATCAACGTCTACGCGACGAGCAAGCTCGTCAGCCTCCTGGCCACGCGAGAACTCGCGCGCCGCCTGCCCGAGGGCATGAGCGTCTACAACGCCAATCCCGGAATGGTCAAAGGCACCGCGATGAACAGCAACGCCGGCGGCCTGATGCGGCTCACCGCCCCGCTGTTCCGCCCGTTCGCGATCACCCCGGACGAAGGTGTGCAGACCCCCGTCCTGCTCGCCACCGCCTCGCCCGCACCGCGTCCCAGCGGCGGCTTCTTCAGTGAGTCCCGGCCGGACACCCCTTCGCGCCTGGCTCTGGACGATGCCCTCGCCCACGCCGTCTACACCAAGACCGCGGCCCTGCTCGGGGTGGAGCCGCTCACGAGCCTTGGGAGGGCGGGGCCCTGCCCTTACCGTGGAGCATGAACACTTCTGGGGATTCCAAGTGGGTCGTCCACATCAGCGGCGACGCGCCGAACGCGCACGACGACACCCGAGCCAGGTTCGACGACGCGCTGCGTGACGACCTCGCCGACCTGGAACAGGAACTGGGCCGCACGCCGGTGTTCGCGCTCAGCCTGTTCCAGGTCCCCGGCGAGGATCAGCGCTGGAAGCGCCTGAAGCCGGACCTGGTGGAGATCTCCGAAGGCCTCATGCGGTCCCGCAACGTCATCGCGCCGCTGGAGTCAGTCATCCGCGAGCTCGCCCAGTAGTGCCTCGCCCGTGCGGTGCAGCTCCACCAGCAACGGCCGCAGCAGCAACCCGGCGGACGTCAGCTCGTACGACGTCCGCACCGGGAAACCGGGGGAGCGCGAGCACGACACCAGACCCTGCGCCACCAACGACTCCAGTCGCTCGGTCAGCACCTTCGCGCTCAGCGACGGCAGTCCCGCCCGCAACGCCGAGAACGACCGCGGGCCGTGCATCAGATCGCGCAGTACCAGCGTCGCCCACCGGCCGCTGATCGCCGCCAGCGCCACCTCCACCGGGCAGTCCGACGACGGCCGGTCCCAGGTCACCGTTTGGTGACCCACACCGGCGAACGCGACGCTCACAGCATGACCATCCACCCCGCCAGTGTGGCCCACGAGTTCGCCGCCGCGTTCAACTCCCGCGACCCGCGCGCCGTCGACGCCGTCTACGAACCCGGCGGCCTGTTCGTGCCCGAACCCGGCACCACCGTCACCGGGGCCGCGCGGCAGGCGGCCAACCAGCGGTTCCTCGGGCTCGGCCTGCCCATCGACGTCCGTCCGCGGCACGTCTACGAACACGACGGCATCGCGCTGCTCATCGTCGACTGGACCATCGGCGACGTGCACGGCACCGCCACCGACGTCGCACGCGAAGGCGCGGACGGCCGGTGGCGGTACGTGATCGACAACCCCTTCGGCGTCAGCTAGGCGGTTCCATGGCGCCGGTCATGATCGCCACCGCGTCCGACATCGACACCGACTTCGGGTCCACCACCGCCTTGCGGCGGCCCAGGCGCTGGATGTGGATGCGGTCGGCGACCTCGAACACGTGCGGCATGTTGTGGCTGATCAGGATCACCGGCAGGCCCCGGTCGCGGACCTGCAGGATCAGGTCCAGCACCGCTCGGGACTCCCGCACGCCCAGCGCCGCCGTCGGCTCGTCCATGATCACGACACGGCTGCCGAACGCCGCCGCCCGCGCCACCGCCACGGCTTGGCGCTGGCCGCCCGAGAGGGTCTCCACCGCCTGGCCGGGGTTCTGGATCGTCATGATCCCCAGCGCGTCGAGCTGGCGGCGTGCCTCCTCCCGCATGCCGGCTCGGTCGAGCATCCGAAACACCGATCCCAGCACGCCCTTGCGGCGCAGTTCGCGGCCCAGGAACAGGTTCGCGGCGATGTCGAGCGACGGAGAGACCGCGAGTGACTGGTGCACCGTCTCGATGCCCGCGTTGCGCGCGTCCAGCGGTGTGGAGAACGACACCGGCTCGCCGTCGAGCAGGACCTCGCCCTCGTCCGGCACCACCGCCCCGGACAGGGCCTTGATCAGCGACGACTTGCCCGCGCCGTTGTCGCCGATCACCGCGAGGATCTCGCCCGGCAGCAGCTCCAGGTCCGAGCCCGCCAGCGCCGTCACCCTCCCGTACCGCTTGACCAGGCCCGTCGCCTGCAGGATCGGGGTGGTCATGCCTTCACCTTCCTGATCCACTGGTCCAGCGACACCGCCACGATGATCAGCACACCGACCGCCATCGTCTGCCACAACACGTCCACGCCGGCCAGCGCGAGGCCGTTGCGGAACACGCCGACGATCAACGCGCCGATCAGCGACCCCACCACCGCGCCACGGCCACCGAACAGCGACGTCCCGCCGATCACCACCGCCGTGATCGAGTCCAGGTTGTCGGTCTGCCCCGCCTGCGGGCTCGCCGACGCGATCCGGCCGATCAGCGTCCACGCCGCCACCGCGTAGATCAGCCCCGCCGTCGCGTACACCGAAAGCAACACCCGTGCGGTGCGGATGCCCGACAGGCGCGACGCCTCCAGGTCGTCACCCGTGGAATAGACGTGCCGGCCCCACGCGGTGTTCTTCAGCACGAACGCCATCGCCGCCACCAGCACCACCAGCAGGATCGAGCCGTAGGTGATGCGCGTGCCGCCCACGGTGAACGTCTGCCCGGTCCACAGCAGCAGCGACGGCATGTCCGAGCCGCGGATCGTGGCACTGCCCGAATACCAGAGGTTCAACGCGAAGAACACGTTCAACGTGCCCAGCGTGACGATGAACGGCGGCAGCTTCAGCCGCGTCACCAGCAGCCCGTTGAGCAGGCCGCACAGCGTGCCCACCAGGAACCCCAGCAGCAGCGCGGGCAGTCCCGGCAGGCCGGTCTCCGCCGCGAACTTCGCCATCACGATCGAGGTCAGCACCATGATCGCCCCGCACGACAGGTCGATGCCCGCCGTCAGGATCACGATCGTCTGTCCCACCGCGAGCGTGCCCACCACCGCGACCTGCTGCAGGATCAGCGAGATGTTGCCCGGCGTCAGGAACCGCTCCGAGAGCAACGCGAACACGATCACCGACGCCAGCAGCACCACCGCCGGCCCGATCGTCGCCTGCGCGTGCAACACGTGCTGCACGCGCGTGAGCAGCGACCGGTCCCGCTGCTCCACCACCGCCGTCATGGCTCAGCCCCAGCAGTTCTGCAGGCCGAACGCCGAGTCCTTCGACTCCACGCCCTCGGCCGGCTGGTCGGTGATCAGCGTGACGCCCGTGTCGGTGTCCTGCGGCTTCGAGCCGTCCTTGGCGAACTTCGATACCGCCTCCACGCCCAGCTGCGCCATCTTGAGCGGGTACTGCTGCGAGGTCGCGCCGATCACGCCCGCCTTGACGTTGTCCACACCGGGACAGCCGCCGTCGACCGAGACGATGACGACGTCCTTCTCCTTGCCCGCCGCCTTGAGCGCCTCGTAGGCACCCGCCGCCGCGGGCTCGTTGATCGTGTAGACCAGGTTGATCCCGGGGTCGCGCTGCAGCAGGTTCTCCATCGCCGTGCGGCCGCCCTCCGGCGCGCCGTCGGTCACGTCATGGCCCACGATCCGCGGATCGGACTCGTCGCCGATGCGGCCCTTGTCCTTCACGTCGACGCCGAAGCCCTCCAGGAACCCCTGGTCGCGCTGCACGTCCACCGACACCTGGTTGGGGTTGAGGTCCAGCAACGCGATCTTGGCCTGCTTGCCGTCCTTGGCGAACTTCGCCTTCGCCCACTGCCCGATCAGCAGACCGGCCTTGTAGTTGTCGGTCGCGAACGTCGCGTCGGCGGCGTTCGCCGGCTCCAGCTGCGTGTCCAGCGCGATCACCAGCAGGCCCGCCGCCCGCGCCTTGTCCACCGACGGCACGATCGCCTTCGAATCGCTCGGCGTGATCAGAATGCCCTTCGCGCCCGAGGCGATCAGGTTCTCGATCGCGTCGACCTGCGACTGGTTGTCGCCGTCCTGCTTGCCCGCGAACGACTGCACCGTCACCCCGGACGAGGTCGCCGCCTGTTGCGCGCCCTCCTTCATCTTCACGAAGAACGGGTTCGTGTCCGTCTTCGTCACCAGGCCCACCAGCGTCGCCGCACCGCCGGAGGATCCACCGCCTCCGCACGCGGTGGCGAACACGAGCAACGCGGCTGCGCCGACAACTCCGACCGTTCTGCGCATGACAACTCCTACGTCAACGTTGACGTAACCGGCCCTCCGCAGACCCACCGCGAGTTGCGGTGAAGCGGCTACGTTTTGATGTGAATCGGGTATACCGTTACGTCATCGTTGACGCAAGAGTCCTAGGACGTGAGCGGGGCGGGGCATGGATCAAGCCGGCGAGAGACGCGAACCCACGATGCGCGACGTCGCGGCGCTGGCCAAGGTCAGCATCAAGACCGTCTCGCGGGTCATCAACGGCCTGCCCGGCGCCGGGACGGAGGTCACCGACCGCGTCCGCGCCGCCGCCCGCACCCTCGGCTACCGGCCCAACCTCACCGCCAGCAGCCTGCGCCGCGCCGACCGCCGCAGCGCCACCATCGGCGTGCTGTTCGAAGACCTCTCCAACCCCTTCGACGCCGCCCTGCTGCGCGCCGTCGAGGACCACGCCCGCCGCAGCGGCGTCCTCGTGCTCGCCGCCAGCACCGAGGACGACCACACCCTGCAACGCGAACTGCTCCTGTCGCTGTCCGCGCGCCGCGTCGACGGCGTCGTCGTCATGGCCGCCGGCGGCCACCAGGACGCCCTGCAGCACGAACGCGAACGCGGCACCCCGATGGTGCTCGTCGACCGGCCGCCCACCTTCGGCGGCACCGACTGCGTCACCACCACCAACCGCGACAGCTCCCGCGCCGCCGTGCTCACACTCGCCGCCCTGGGGCACCGCGACATCGCGTTCCTCGGCGACCGCCGCACCCTGTGGACCAGCCAGGAGCGCTACACCGGCTACCTCGAAGGCCTCGCCCAGGCGGGTCTGACGCTGCGCGAGGAGCTCGTGCGCACCGGCCTGCACGGCGCCGACGTCGCCGAGACCGCCGCCGCCGCGCTGTTCGGCCTCGACCGGCCGCCCACGGCGCTGTTCACCGCCCAGAACCTCGTCACCGTCGGCGCCATGCGCGTGCTGCGCGCCCGTGACCTGCACCGGCGCGTCGCCGTCATCGGCTTCGACGACTTCCCGCTCGCCGACCTGCTCGACCCCGCCGTCACCGTCGTGCGCCAGGACGTACCCGGCATCGGCCGCAAGGCCGCCGAGCTCATCCTCGCCCGCATCGACGGCGACACCTCACCGCCCGTGCACGCCGTCGTCCCCGCCGCCCTCGTGCCCCGCGGCTCCGGCGAGATCGCGCCGCTCAGCTGACCGACAGCACCGCGTCGATCACCTGCGGCCCCGACAGCAGCACCTCGTCGTTGTGGTCCGCGCCGTCGATCTCGACGAGCCGGGCCCGTGCCGCCGTCGCCACCTCACGGCTCTGCGCGGGCGGCACCACCGAGTCCTTCGTCCCCAGCAGCACCACGGTCGGAACGTCCAACGCGGACACCCGCTCGGCCACCGGATACTTGTCCTGCAACAGCATCCTCACCGGCAGCCACGGATAGTGGTGCGACCCGGCCGCCGCCAGCGACGTGAACGGCGAACGCAGCACCATGCCCTTAGGAACGCGGAACGTCGCGAGCTCCGCGGCCACCGCCGCGCCCAGCGACTCACCGAAGTAGACGACCGGCCCGTCGATCAGGTCCAGCGCCGCCCGCGCGTCGAAGGTCAGGCCCTCCTCGGTGGGCTTGCCCGGGTTGCCGCCGTAGCCGCGGTAGTCGAACAGCAGCACCGACAACCCACGCGACGTCAGCGCCCGCGCCAGCGACACCCGGCCCTCCCGGTTGCCGCCGTTGCCCGGGAACACCACCACCGTCACGGGCGCCTCGGGCAGCTCGAAGTGCCAGCCGCCCAGCATCAGGCCGTCCGCCGTCACCAGCCGGACGTCACGCCCGCCGGGCAGCACCTCGTCCGCGCTGGGCAGCGGACCGGGGGAGGGAAAGTACACGAGCTTGCGCTGGAAGGTGAAGACCACGGCGACGATGGTGACAACCACCGCCAACGCGATCAACACCGCCCTCCTCATCGGACCATGATGACCGGTCAGCAGCGCTTGTCGGTGAACTCCTGATAGCCGAAACTCGGGTCACCGACCAGGTCGACGAACGTGCCCGACGCCCGCGTGCACTTCGACAGCGTGTCCGTGCCCCTCGACCAGTTCGCCTGCTGGTTACGCGCCCGCACATACCCCGCCGGGTTCGCGCCGTCCGGGTAGATCGCCGTGCCCACCTCGAACGAGCGGCCCTTGCTGATCCACGAGTCCCACACCCACACGTACGCCCAGTTCTTCCCGCAGCCCTTGAACTGCTTCACCGACGCCACGATCGAACTCGGGCTCGTGCCGGTCTGGATGTAGGCGGTGCTCCCGATCTGGGTCACCGGTCCACAACCGGGCGCCGACTCCGCGTGCGCCACCCCCGAGGACAACCCCGCCAACACGAAAGCGGCCACCGCCGCGACAGAAACGAATCTCACGCCGCGACAGTCGCCGCTCCCGGTTAGCCAGCGGTAAATCACCGCAAAGAGTGAACTTCTACGGCTCCGGTGCGAACGGCACCAGCACCACGGTGATGTTGTCGTGCCCGCCCGCGTCCAGCGCGACCTTCACGAACTCCTCCGGCCCGCACGGCAGCAGCGGCTGCAGGTCCTCGGGCTCCGGCCGGTAGTTGTGCAGCCCGTCCGAACACAGCAGGAACACCCCCGGCGAAGTCGGCTTCAGCGTCACGACCTGCGGCTCGACCCGCCCGGCGTCCGCGCCGATCCACCGCGACAGCACATGCGCGCGACGGTCCGTGCGCGCCTGCTCCTCGGTCAGCACGCCCTCCGCGACCAGCTGCGCCGCCCACGTGTCGTCCGACGTGAGCTGCTTGGAGCCCGCGTCGGACAACCAGTACGCCCGCGAGTCACCGACCCAGCCGATCGTCACCGACGAACCCGTGACCAGCGCGGACACGAACGTGCACGACGGCGCGACACCCCGCGCACCCGGCTCCATGGGCTCGTTCTCCACCAGCTGCTCCACCGCGAAGCACGACGCCGCGACCGCGTCGACCATCGCCTGCTCGGCGTCCGCGGTGTCGATCAGCGCGTTGAGCAGCACGTCCACCGCGGCGTCGGCGGCGGCCTGCGAGGCCTGCTCCGCGCGTTCGGACGAGGCCACACCGTCGCAGACGACAGCGGCGACACCCTTGCCCGCGACGTGGCCGAACGCCATCGAGTCCTCGTTGCGCGCCCGCCGCTTGCCGCGGTCCGACACACCCGACACCGCGCCCAGCGTGTACTCGACCCGGTCCCGCGCCGAGGGCTGGTGCCGGCCGCACTGGGTGCAGTAGTCCTCGTCGTCGATGTCGGGCGACCCGCACAGGATGCACGAGGCCTGCGCGGGACCGGTCGGTCCGCCCAGCGGCGTGCGGCGCACCAGCAGGTTGCGTCCGCACGCCTCGCAGAACCGGTCCTCCGCCGCGACGGGCGCGAAGCACTCCGGGCACTTCAGGGTGTCCATCAAACCAACGTCCTAGGCCTTACCGCGTTCGCGCGGTCCACCAATGCGATCCGTTCCTCCGCCGTCGCCGCGAACCGGGCCAGCGTGCGGTAGCGCCGCTCGAGACCCAGCCGAAGCTCGTGTTCGGAGAGTGCACAGTCCAGCACCCTGCCCTCGGCGGCCTGATTGCGGGTCACGTAGTCGTACGCCGCCTCCAGCACCTCCGCCGAGAGCTGAGTGTGCGAGTGGACGTCGATGTCCAAGGCGTGCAACCGTTCCCCGGCCGCGACGAGGTCCTCCGCGCCGCAGTCCCCGAGCTGCGCGCGGACCGCCGCGATCTGCGCCGCCAGGTGTTGCGACGACGTGTCCGGCACCGACAGCAGCACCTCGACGGCCCTGGCTCGGTCACCGCGCGCCAGCAGCACCCGCGCCAGCCCGAACGCCGCCGACACGTACGAGTGATCCGTGCGCCACACCAGCTCGTACCAGCCCGCCGCGCCCTCGAGATCGCCGACGGCCTCCGCGCACACGCCCAGCGCCAGCTTCGGGGCCGCCTCACCCGGCACCGCCGAGCACACCGCGTCGAACAACCGCAGCGCGTCCTGCGGCCGCCGGTCGACCAGTGCCGCCAGGCCCCGGTACCAGTCCGGGCGCCAGTCCTCCGCCGGGTCGAGCTCGGGCTCGTCGAACATCGACGGCGCCGTCAGCGACTCCAGCTCACGCATCGCCGCCTCGGTGTCACCGGACTCGATCAGCACCCGCACGATCCGCAGCCGCACCTCCACCGTGACCTCCGGTGCCTTGCGCAGCCCCTCCGGATCCGGCGCCGTCGCCGTCGCCAGCCACGACGCGGCCGCGTCCGAGGTGCTCACACTCGGCGCCGGCAACGCCAGCGCCACCTCGGACAGGTCCAGCGCGCCCTCCACGCCGAAGCGGCGGCGTTCCGGCGTGAACTGCCGCGACGGACCCGGCCGCGGCACACCGTCCTCGATCGCCAGCACCTCGCGCAGCACGCCCGTGAGCTGCTCCGCCATGTCCTCCGCCGAGGAGAACCGCAGCTCCGGATTCGGGTTCGTGGCGCGCAGCAGCAGCCGGTGGAACGAGGAGAACCGGCCCAGCAGCGGCTGCTCGGCCACCGTGGGCAGCCGGTCCTTGCCGCGGCCGCGGAAGTCGAACGGGAAGCTCATCACCGCCAGCGCGCGCCCGACCGTGTAGATGTCGGAGAACACCGACGGGCCGATCGTGCCGATCTCCGGCGCCTGGTAGCCGATCGTGCCGTAGATGGGGGAGTGGTGGTCGTCGATGCGCCGCACCGCGCCCAGGTCGATCAGCTTGAGCTGCTCCTCCGTGTGGATCATGTTGTCCGGCTTGAAGTCGCAGTACAACAGCCCGACACCGTGCAGGTAGCCGAGCGCGGGCAGGATCTCCAGCACGTATGCGATGGCCTGCGCCAGCGGCAACGCCTCGTCGCCGCGGCCGTCGCGGCGCCGGGACGTGATCATGTCCTTGATCGACTCGCCGCCGACGTACTCCATCACGATGTACTCGACGAGCTTGCCGCTCTCGCTGCCCTCGTGGCGGATGAAGTTGTGGATCTTCACGATGTTCGGGTGCTCGACCTCGGCCAGGAACCGGCGTTCCGCGAGCGCCGCCGCCATCGCGTCGGCGTCACCGGAGTCGAGCAGGCCCTTGAGCACCACCCACCGGTCGCTCACCGCGTGGTCGAGCGCCAGGTACAACCACCCCAGGCCGCCGTGCGCCAGGCAGCCCAGCACCTCGTACTGGTCGTGCAGCACCTCGCCCGGCGCGAGCTTCGGCGTGAACGAGTACGCGTGCCCGCACTGCGGGCAGAACCCCTCCACCCGGCCCGGCTTGCCGTCCTTGCGCCGCCCGACCTTCTTGCCGCACTTCGAGCAGAACCGCTTGGCCTCCGGAACCTCCGGGTTCTGCAGCACCGCGGTCTTCGGATCCCGGTACGGCACCCGCGGCACCTCGACCAGCCCGGCACCCAGCCGGCCGCGGCTCATCGACCGGGCACTGCCGCGGCGCGTGCGTCCCGAGTTCGACCGCGACATCTCCTGCGACACCGACCAGGGTGCCGTGCCCGGCGCCGTCGACGGCCCGGTCCCGGGCAGATCCAGCTCATCACTCATCGGCGGACCCCTCCTAGTCCCGATAACGCGCGACCGGCGGCGTAGGTGCCGGCCCCAGCGGCGTCAGCCACCGCCCGTAGATCGCGCTCCACGTGCCGTCGGCGCGCATCCGCTCCAGCACGCCGTTGACGAACCGGACCAGGTCCTCCTGGCCCTTGGGCACCCCGACGCCGTAGGACTCGTCGGTGAACCGCGCCCCCACGACCTCGGTGTACGGGTCCTGCGCCGCCAGCCCCGCCAGGATCGTGTCGTCGGTCGAGATCGCGTCGGTCTGCCCCTGCTGCAGCATCACCAGGCAGTCCGTCCAGTTCGGCACGCTCACCGTCGTCTTCGCCCGGTTCACCACGTTGCCCAGCGACGTCGACCCCGACGCCACGCACACCCGCTTGTCCGCGAGCCCCTCCACCCCGGCGATCCCGGAGTTGCGGCGCACCAGCACCCGCTGCCCGGCCTGGTAGTAGACCTGCGAGAAGTCCACGTCCCGCAGCCGGTCGCACGTGATCGTCATCGTGCGGACCACGACGTCGACCGCGCCGCTCTGCAGCATCGGGATCCGCTCGGCCGCCGTCACGACCCTGAACTGCACCTTCTTCTCGTCGCCGAACACGGCCTTCGCGATCTGGCGGGCCACGTCGACGTCGAAGCCCTCGATCTCGCCGGTGAAGGAGTTGCGGAACCCCATCAGGAACGAGTTCTGGTCCACCCCGGCGATCAACCGGCCGCGCTGCGCGATCTTCGCCATCGTCGATCCCGCGGGCATCTGACCGGCCTGGGGCAACGGGCCCGGCCGCAGGCTCGCCGTCGCGTCGCACGCCGGCTCCTCACCCGTCGAACTGCTGGGCGCCGCGGAGACCGTGCTCGCGTTCGCCGGCTGCGGAGCCGCGGCACTGCGCGGCACCACCTCGCTGGGCGCCGGTCCCGCCGAACACGCACCGAGCAGCAGCACCGCCGCCAGCGCCAGTCGCCTCATCGATACTCCTTCAGGCGCTGCCACAGCCCCATCGTCGATCCCGCCGCGCTGATCAGCGCGAGCACCAGCATCCCGACCGCGGTGCCCGCCAGCGACGCCCGCGCCACCGCCATCTCGTCGCTGAACTCCTGCCGCGCCTGCCCGATCCCCCGCACCAGGGCCTGGTCGAGCGAGTCGAAGTACGGGTTGCCGATCAGCGCCACCGCGTCGTTGTACTGCCCCGCGTCGTCGGCCTCGCGGATGCGCTGGTGGACCTGCTGCCACTGCCGGAACTCCCGCATCGCCTGATCGGCGGCCTCGGTGCTCTCCAGGGCTTTCGCGCGCTCCAGCAGGCCTTCGAGGCGTTCGGAGACCTCGACGAAGTTGTTCTCGTAGGACTGGCCCGCGCCCCGCGCGACCAGCGTCAGCGTCTCCTCGCCGCGGGCGGTCAGCGTCGCGATCCGCGCCTGCGCCAGCACGTCGACCTTCTCCGAGGCGTCGCGCGAGTCCGCCACGTCGTTCATGACCAGCACCGACACCGTCGTCACCCACAACAACGACAGCGTGGCGGCCCCGGTCGCCACCAGCAGGCCGACGTTGAGCAGCCGGTTCGTCCTGCGGGTCAGGTACCGCTGGATCAGCACCAGCCCGATCACGAACGCCAGCGCCACCAGCACCGGCACGACCGGGAAGTTCGCCTCGTCCTGCGCGCGGGCCACCCGGTCGGTCTCCGCCCGGTACAGCTCCCGCGCCGCCGGCAGCAGCTGCGTGCGCATCAGCCCCGACGCCTCACGCAGATACGCCGCGCCCACCGGGAAACCCTGCCGGTTGTTCGAGCGCGCCGTCTCGATCAGGCCCGTGTAGACCGGCAGCTGCGCCGCGAGCGTCGCCGTGAGATCGGGGGAGGAGGCCGTCGCGACCGACAGCGCCGCCTGCGCCTGCGCGATGTCCGCCTCGTAGCGTTCCCGCAGCTGGGAGGGCTCCAGCCCGCCGGACAGGAACGCGCTCGCCGCCGTCGCGTCCGCGTCCTGCAACGCCCGGTAGACCTCCTGCGCCGCGTGCGCCAGGGGCTCCGAGCGCGTCGCCAGGTCCTCCAGCGCCCGCTCCTGGCGGTTCACGCTCCACGTCGTCAGCCAGCCGCTCGCCAGGCTCGCCACGACCAGCACCACGACGATCAGGCTCAGCCGCCCAGGGGTCGACCGCGCCAGGCCGGTGAACCGGCGCACCAGCGCCTGCCGGGGACGGGAGTCGATCACCACGAGCGGGCCTCCCAGCGGTGAAGTTGATCGGCGTGGCGTAACTGTAGGCACCTGAACGGCACCGCGTGGGAATTAACGACGCATCCCGGCAGGTGTCACTCAGGAGTTACCGCGCACGCGACTCGATCAGCCGATCGACCCCGTCCAGGATCATCTCCAGGCCGAACTCGAACGAGTGCTCCGGGCTGAACGCGCTCTGGTGCGCCTGCCCGACGGCGCCGCCCACGCGGGCCGCCACCGGGTAGCGGGCCGGGTCGAACACGGTCATCAGGACCGGCGCCGCCGCGTCCCACCACTGCTGGTCGGTCAGCCCGGTCTCCTTCTCGGTCACCGCGGCCGCCGTCAGCCCGCGCGCCGAGTTCTGCACGTGCCCGAGCACCAGTTCGAGCACCGAGTCCATCTCCACGTCCGACAGGCCGACGCCGTCCAGCCCGCGCAGCTCGAAGTCGTACTTCGCCGCCACCTGCGGGCCCAGCACCGTGCGCGACGGCGCCACCTGCAGCAACCACGGATGCCGCCGGTACAGCGCCAGGTTCTCCCGCGCCACGTAGGCGAGGTGCGCGCGCCAGCCCTCGGCGGGTTCCCGCCCGGTCGCGGCCTGCACCGTGTCGACCATGACGTCGATCAGCTCGCCCTTGCCCGGCACATAGGTGTAGAGCGACATCGTCCCCACGCCCAGCGACTCCGCCACGCGCCGCATCGACAACGCCTTGAGCCCGTCGGCGTCAGCCAGCGCGATGCCCGCCTGCACGATGCGGTCCACGCTCAGATCCGGCTTGCCCTTGCGCGACACGCGTTCCTGGGTGCGCCACAGCAACGCCAGCGTCCGTGCCGGGTCACCGCTGCCCGTGTGTTCGATCACGAACCCGACACTACCGTACCGTATGGTGTACGGTACAGAGTATGTTCGTGCCTGCCGACCCGCCCAGATTCGGCCAGCTTCACGGAAAACCCCTGCTCGAAGCCTTACCCGAGGTGCTGTCCGGCGACGGTTACTGGTCGGTGGCCGCCGCGACCGCGCTCACCCTCGTCGCCCGCGGCCGGATCGTGCCCGGCGTGACGGGCGGGGGCCACGACACCTGGCGCGTCGGACCGCTCGACCACGCCGACGAGCTGCACCTGCGCCAGCTCGCCGCGCACGGCGACTACGACCTGCTCCGCCAGTTCCTCGACGCCGTCGCCGACACGCTGCCCCGCACCGGCACAGGGCCGTTCGCCGGCACCGACGCCTGTGACGTCTCCGGGCTCAAGACGTGGGCCGACGAGCAGATCACCCTGTCGTTGCGCATCGAGACCACCGACGACCTGCGGTTCCGCGCGATCGTGCAGGTCCGCGCCGTCACCGACCCCTACCCGCGCGACGTGCGCGGCTCCGGCCGTGAGCTCGACGCCATCCGCGCGATGGCCCGCGTCGACTGGCCGCCGCTGCAACGCCTGCTCGACCAGGCCGACCTCACCGACGACGAGGTCGGCGAACTCCTCGGCACCGGCATCGAGGTCCACTGGCCGCGCGACCTCGCCACGAACCTGTCCGCGAAGGCCGTCATCGGCGAACCGGGCGGCCCTCTGCAGGCAGGCGACCTGCTCTCGTTCGACTGGCGGATCGCGCTCGGCGACTCGGAGCTCACCGACGCCGAGATGGACCTCGTCGCCGAGGCGTCCCGGCCGATCGTGAAGCTGCGCGACCAGTGGGTGCTGATCGACCCGAAGCTGCGCCGCAAGGCCCGGCAGCGACTCGAACCCATCACCGCGGCCCAGGCCGTCACCGCCGCCCTCACCGGCGTGGCGATCATCGGCGGCGAACACGTCGAGGTCGCCCCGCACAGCCTCACCACGGCCGTCACGACCATCCCGCAGTTCCCGCAGCCCGCGGCGTTGCAGGCGCGGCTGCGGGACTACCAGCTGCACGGACTGCGCTGGCTCGCCCACATGACCGGACTCGGACTCGGTGCCTGCCTCGCCGACGACATGGGCCTGGGCAAGACCATCACGCTCATCGCCCTGCACCTGCACCGCCGCCACGACCAGCCGACGCTCGTCGTCTGCCCGGCCTCGCTGCTGGGCAACTGGGAACGCGAGATCCACCGCTTCGCCCCCGGCACACCCGTCACCCGCTACCACGGTCCACAACGGACCCTCGCCTCCGAGGGCGTGGTGCTCACGACCTACGGCACCATGCGCCTGGACGCCGAGGCGTTGCGCGCGCACTCGTGGGGCATGGTCGTCGCCGACGAGGCCCAGCACGTCAAGAACCCGCACTCCGGCACCGCCAAGGCACTGCGCTCGATCCCCGCCGGCGCGCGCGTCGCGTTGTCGGGCACCCCGGTCGAGAACTCGCTGTCGGAACTGTGGTCCATTCTGGACTGGACGACACCGGGCCTGCTCGGCACGCACCGCGCGTTCCGCACCCGCTGGCCCGAACCCGACGACACGCTCGCCAAGGTCGTGCGGCCGTTCCTGCTGCGCCGCCGCAAGTCCGACCCCGGCGTCGCCCCCGAACTGCCCGCCAAGACCGAGACCGACCGGTACGTCTCGCTGAGCGTGGAGCAGGCGGCGTTGTACGAGGCGCTGACCAGGGAGACGCTCGACCAGATCGCGTCGAGCGACGGCATGGCCCGGCGCGGCCTCGTGCTCAAGCTGCTGACCGGGCTCAAGCAGATCTGCAACCACCCGTCGCAGTACCTCGGCCACCCGTCGCTGCAGGGCACCTCCGGCAAGCTCGACCTGCTCGACGAACTGCTCGCCACGATCGTCGCCGAGGACGGCTCGGCGCTGATCTTCACCCAGTACGTCGGCATGGCCCGGTTGCTGGAGCAGCACATCACGCAGCCCACGCGGTTCCTGCACGGCGGCACCCCCGTGCCCCAGCGCGAAAAGATGGTCGACGACTTCCAGAACGGCCGCGCACCGGTGTTCCTTCTGTCGCTCAAGGCCGCCGGCACCGGACTCAACCTCACCCGCGCCGACCACGTCATCCACTTCGACCGCTGGTGGAACCCCGCCGTCGAGGACCAGGCCACCGACCGCGCCTACCGCATCGGCCAGACCAGACCCGTGCAGGTGCACAAGCTCGTCACCGAGGGCACCGTCGAGGAACGCATCGCCGCGCTCCTGCAGGACAAGCGCGACCTCGCCGACGCCGTGCTGCACGGGGGAGAGTCCGCGTTCACCGAACTCACCGACGCCGAACTGGCCGAGCTCGTCCAACTCAGGAGCGCACAGTGACCGCCCGCGGATTCGCCGCGTTCCCCAAGGTGACGCGCCGCGTCGCCGGCACCTGGTGGGGCAAGGCCTGGGTGAAGGCTTTGTCCGACACCGCACTCGACAGCGGCCTGATCCGCCTCGGCCGCCGCTACGCCCACGCCGGCGTCGTCGGTCCGATCACCGTCAGCCCCGGCCGCCTGCACGCCCAGGTCCACGACGACGACACCGTCTACAGCACCACCGTCAGCCTCCCGGTGCTCTCGGAGGTCCAATGGGGACGGTTCCTCGACCGCGTCGCCGAACACGCCGGCCACATCGCCGCCCTGCTGGACAACGACATGCCACGCGACCTCGTCCTCGCCGCCGAAGAGTCCGGAGTGGACCTGCTGCCCGGCATCGGCGACCTCGAACCCGAGTGCGACTGCGACGGCTGGGAACTCCCGTGCCGCCACGCCGCCGCCCTCGCCCTGCAGGTCGGCTGGCTGCTCGACGCCGACCCGTTCGTCCTGCTGCTGCTCAAGGGAAAACCGGAACAGGAACTCCTCGACGCCCTGCGCCGGCGCGTCGCCGGTCCCGTCGGCACCAGAACACCTGTGGTGGTTTCCGTCGAACCAGCAGGTCAGCTGCCCCCTCGTCCTCCGCTCCCGACCACCACACCTGTGGTGCTCGCGGTCGAGCCGCCACCTGGCTTCGAGGCGGCGGACATCGTGGCACTGATGGAGATCGCCGCGTCCCGCGCACGCGCACTGCTGCGTTCGGGCACTTTCGAAGGGTGAGCCATGACAAACGCCTTCTCGAACCGCTGGTCCTGCTGGAACTGACCGTCGCCGCCCTGGTCGCGTCGGGCATCGGCCCCCACGACCGCGCCACCTGGTACCTCGAAGTCGCCCCGGTCGTCCTCGGCGGGGCGCTGCTGGTGGCGACCTACCGGCGGTTCCCCCTGACCCCGCTGCTGTACCGGCTGATCTTCCTGCACGCGCTCGTGCTCATCCTGGGCGGCCACTACACCTACGCGCGGGTGCCGGCCGGGTTCTGGGTGCAGGACTGGTTCGACCTCGCGCGCAACCACTACGACCGGTTCGCCCACTTCGTGCAGGGGTTCGTGCCCGCTGTGCTCGCCCGCGAGATCCTGCTGCGCCGGACACCGCTGCGTCCGGGCGGGTGGCTGTTCTTCCTTGTCCTCTGCGTGTGCCTGGCCTTCAGCGCGACCTACGAACTGGGCGAGTGGCTGGCGGCCGTGGTCGCCGGCTCGGGCGCGGACGAGTTCCTCGGCACCCAGGGCGACGTGTGGGACACGCAGTGGGACATGTTCATGGCGCTGCTGGGAGCGTTGGTCGCGCAGTTGGTGCTGAGGCGGGTGCACGACCGCGAGCTCGCGCGTGAGCGTTGAGCAGGCGGTGGCGCATTGGTCTCCCGGGACCTGCTGCGCCACGCGGACTACCGCACGCCTTAGTCAGTCGCGTGAGGACTGTCGAACTTCCGCCGTCCGGATGCCGGCATAGCGACGAGCGATGTGACGGCAGGCCTGCAGGAGTTCCGGTGGGTGCAGGTCGGTGAGGTCGGTGTCGAAGGTGGCGAGGATTCCGGCGATGCCGGCCCAGGACCAGGCGCCGAGGGTGAGTCGGCAGTGGCCGGCGTCGAGGTGTTCGACGACGGAGCCGCCGGGTGCCCAGCGGGCCACGACGTGCGCGGGCAGGTTGAGGCGGGCGCTGCCGGTGCACTGCCAGGCCGCAGGGGTGTCGCCGCGGTCGTGGCTGCTCATGACGAAGTGCGCGAGGTCGTCACCAGGGGGTTCGCGGGGTGCGAAAGCGCGGGTGGTGGGGTGCGGGTGCAGCCGGTCCACCCGAAGTACCCGCCAGTTCCGGTCCTCGAGGTCGTAGGCGACGAGGTACCACCGTCCCGCCCACACCACGAGATGGTGGGGCTCGAGCCGGCGAGCTGCCGCGAAGTCCGCCTCGCCGGGGGCGGCGCGCGTCCCGTCAGGGCGCAGGACCTCGGTGACGAGAACACGGCGCAGGCGCACGGCGGTGCCCACGGTGGTGAGTGCGGCGGGGTCGATCGGGGGCGCGGGGAACTCCCAGTAGTTGCGCAGCCTGGTCAGGCGCAGGGATTCCATGGCGGCACGGAGCGTGTCGGGCATGGCCTGCTGCACGGTGGCCAGCGCTCTGGCGGAGTCGTCCTGCAGGCCGAACACCGAACTGGGCGCGGTCTGCAGCGCGATGGCGATCGCGAGTGCCTGGTCGTGGTCGAACAGCAGGGGCGGCAGGGCGTGTCCGGTGCCGAGCCGGTAACCGCCGTCCGGGCCGCGGACGGTCAGGACCGGGTATCCGAGTTCGCGCAAGGTGTCCAGGTCGCGTCGCACGGTGCGTTCGCTGACCGTGAGGCGGGCGGCGAGATCCCGCAACCGCCACGTCCGGCGCGAGCCGAGCAGGGACAGCAGTTGCAGCGCCCGGTGTGACGTACTCGCCATTGCCTCATCGTGCCAGCAGTACTGGCCATCCGGTGTCCACTACCGCTGGCACCGTCTGCGTCACCAGCAAAGGGTGGCGGAAAGGCAGTTGAGCATGCGCGTGGTCGTGGTAGGTGGAGGGATCGGCGGACTCTCTCTGGCGGCGGGAGCGCGCCGGAGCGGCCATGAGGTGACGGTGTTCGACCGCGACACCGACGTCGCCGCGACCGGCGGCTACCACATCACCCTCGACGAGCGTGCCCAGTCGGCGCTGCGGCGGCTGGTGGCGCCGGAGATCATGCGCCGGCTGCTGGCTTCGAGTTCGGCGCTGCGCCTGCGGGACCGTGACATGTTCTGGGACTACCGCGGCCGGGTGCTCGGACACGGCCCGGACCTGTCCGGCAGCGCGAGCATCGACGTCGACCGCATCACCCTGCGCACGCTGCTCGCGGAGGCCGTCGGCGAGGACCTCCACCTCGGGCGGGCCGTGTCGGGCGTCGGCACCGACGAACACGGCATGCCGCAGGTCATGTTCGCCGACGGCACGCCGGTCACCGCGGACCTGGTGGTCGGCGCCGACGGAACCCACTCGGTCGTGGCCCGCCACCTCGCGGCAGGCCCGACCAGCCACCCCGCCGGCATCATCGGATTCTCCGGCCGCACCCTGCGGGCCGACCTCACCGTCGCCGAACGGCACCGGCTCGGAACACGCTCGTCGATGGCGATCGGCCCGCGGGGCGCCGCGCTCTACGTCGGGTTCCTCGACCCGGTCGGCAACGCCGCGCTCGACGCCCCCGAGCTGAGCACGTCGATCACCACCGGCCCGACCTACATCTGGGGAGCGATGTTCCCCGAATTCGCCCGCACCGACTTCCTGCGGGACCTGCACGGCACCGCACTGCGCACCGCTCTGCTCGACCGGTTCCGAGATCACCGGTGGGCCGGCCACACGCTGGAGGTCATCGCGCGCACCGATCCCGGCAGCGTCGCCGCGTTCCGGTTCAACGCCGCGTCCACCCGCGCCACCGACCTCGCACCCTGGACCGCGGGCCGCATCACCGCGCTCGGTGACGCCGTGCACGCCACACCACCCACCGCGGGCATGGGCGCCGGCGCGGCCATCCAGGACGCCGCCGACCTGCTCGCCCGGCTCGACGCCCTCCCCGACGGCACCACCACGGCCATCACCGACGCGATGGGCCGCTACGAAGCACAGCTGCGTCAGCGCGGCGGCGAGGTCCTCACCGCGGCCATGAAGACCGTCCGGCTGATCCTGGCCACCGACACCACCCTCGGCGCCCTGGCCACCGCCGCGCTCAGCCCGGTCGTGGCCGCTGCCACCCGGCTTCGACGCTCACCCTCTTCTCCGCGGAAGTAACCCCGTGAATCTCAGTTCATAGATAGATCGACGCCAGCCGGCGCACCGCGTCCGCGATCTGCTCCCGCAGCTCCTCGGGCTCCAGCACCTCGACCTCCCCGCCCAGGCGCAGCAACATCCCGGTCGCGTGCGCCACCGACTCGATCGGGATCGTCGCCACGAAGAAGCCGTCGTCGTCCACGACGGACTCCTCCGCCGCCCGCGCCACGACCGGCAGCACGTGCGACCCGAACGCCTCCCAGCCGGCGGGCGACAGCCTGATCACCGCCGAACCCGTGTACTGCCGCGCCTGGAAGTCCTCCAGTGACGCCGTCCAGTGCGCCGCCAGGTCGAACCCCTCCGGCCGTGAGAACGACTCCTCCGACACGGTGGCCGCCTGGATCTGCGACACCCGGTACGTGGAGATCCGCGTGGACCCCTGCGCGACCAGGTACCAGCGCCCGGCCTTGAGCACGAGTCCCAGCGGCCGCAGCACGCGCGTCACGTCCTCGGGCGCGCGCCACCGCCGGTAGCTGACCTCCAGCAGCCGCTCCCGCCACACCGCGTCCGCCACGACTCCCAGGAACGGCGAACGCTCCGGGTCGTAGTACCAGGCGGGGGCGTCGAGGTGGAACCGCGTGGCCATCCGCGAGGCCCGGTCGCGCATCGGCGACGGCAGCGCCGCCATCAGCTTGAGCTGCGTCGCCGCGACGGCGTCCCCGAGGCCCAGCTCCGCCGCCGGTCCCGGCAGGCCGGCCAGGAACAGCGACTCCGCCTCCTGCTCGGTCAGGCCGGTCAGCCGGGTGCGGTAGCCGTCGAGCAGCTGGTAGCCGCCGGACGGGCCCGCGTCGCCGTACAGCGGCACCCCGGCGCCGTGCAGCGACTCCACGTCCCGGTAGATCGTGCGGACCGACACCTCCAGCTCGTCGGCCAGCGCCTGCGCCGTCATCCGCCCCTTGCTCTGCAGCAGGAGCAACAACGACACCAATCGACTCGCGCGCACGCGGCCCACACTGACACACCCTGTCAGGGTTAGTTCATACGTTCGACCCATGGCTTTCTACGAGAAGGAACTGGCGGTCAAGGAACCGCTGGTCGTCGCCGGCAGACACGTCAAGCGCTACGAGGTGGTCACCCCGGGGCTGGAGATCACCGACGACATCCGCGACGCCGCCTACGCGTTCCTGCCGAAGATCTACCCGGACTTCGAGGACCCGACCCCGCCCGCGACCGTGACGGTCCTGCACCGCAGCGCGGCGGGCATGTACCTCAACGCCTACAACTGGGTCTGGGACAACGTCCTGCACTGCCGCACCGCCGTGTCCGGCGACCAGCCGTTCCTCGGCTCGACCGACCCGGACCTCACCCACTTCACCGTCATCCCGAAGGACCTCATCGGCTGCGTCTGGGAGCTCCCGCCGCTCGCCCACGAACGCACGGCGTGGGTGCGGCACGTGCTGGAACCGGACACTCCGGACTTCGAGGGCTACCTCGGCGACGTCATGGCCGAAGGGCTGGTGGGCCGATGAGCGAGGAGTGGCAGGGGGCCGCTGCCCGCTGAAAACGGGTGGACGGCGGCACCGCGCTGAGCAAGCGCCGCGACGCCGGGCTGGTCGAAGAGGAACCGGCCCGGCCCGGCGATCTCACACCACTCGCGGGGGGCGACGCGTCAACCCCTGCCGATGTAGGGCATCGTCGTCGCCATCACGGTCATGAACTGCACGTTGGCGTTCAACGGCAGCTGAGCCTGGTACAGCACGGCGTCGGCCACGTGCCGCACGTCGAACGTAGGCTCCGGCTCGACCTCGAAGTTCGCCTGCAGCACGCCCGCGCCCATCCGCTCGGTCATCTCCGTCGCGGCGTTGCCGATGTCGATCTGCCCGCACGCGATGCCGAACGCGCGGCCCTCCAGCGACAACGACTTGGTCAGGCCCGTCATCGCGTGCTTGGTCGCGTTGTACGCCACCGCGTGCGGGCGCGGCACCGACGCCGAGATCGAGCCGTTGTTGATGATCCGGCCACCGCCGTACGTCTTCATCACCTTGAACGCCTCGCGGGCGCACAAGAAGGCGCCAGTCAGGTTCACCCCGACGACCTTCTCCCACGCGCTGAGGCTGAACTCCTCGATCGGTGTCGCGCGCACGTTCATGCCGGCGTTGTTGAACAACACGTCGACACGGCCGAAGCGCGCGACGACCGCCTCGAACAGCGCGACGACCGAGTCCTCACGCGACACATCGGCCGGCACCACGAGAGCCGAGTCGGGAAAGCCCTCTCCGGTCTCGATCAACGCGTCCTCGCGCCGGCCCGCCAGCGCCACCTGGAACCCCGCCCCCAGCAGGGTTCGCGCCGCCGCGCGCCCCACCCCGGAACCCGCTCCCGTCACGACCGCGACTGCCATCGGTGATCTCCCCTCGATCCAGCGATTGCCTGAAGTGTCCCGTGTGGAGTACTTACAGGTGTGGAGTGCGAAGAGGACACCTGCCTGCTGTGCGCGGGGTCCGGAACCATGTCGTGGCAGCAACCCGTTCCCGGTCCCGATGGCCTTGTGCTGCACGAGATGTCGCACCCGTGCCCGCGCGGATGCTCCGGCTGGTGGAAGCTCCCGCACGGGGAGAGCAGAGGCATCGTCGCAGGCAATGTCGCACGCGCCAACGAGATTCCGGCCGGTCCGTCCACCCAGGCCTGATCACCGAGCGTGAACGATGGGGGTCACCCATTATTGCCGGGAGGGTCCCTGCTTGGCGGATGCCGCCACTTGGAGTAGAAGCGGACACTTTTCTTCTGTGAAGGAGTGCAGCCGTTGCCTTGGTTCTGGGCTCAACGAGGATCGGTCCGCCTGCCGGGTCTGCGGAGGCTTGGGGCAGGTCCCGGACCGATAGCTGTCGCAGGGCCTATTTCTTCGTCATCAAGGTCGGGCCGAGGATCCGGCGGGCCAACCGCCGGGTCAGCGACTTGCTCTTGCTCTCCGCGGCCGCGGAAGTCGTCGCGGGAGCGGGTGCTGGTGCGGGTGCTGGTGGAGTGGCCGCCGCGGGTGCGGGTGTCACCGGGGAAACTCCCGGGATCGTCGCCGCGTCCTGCTCCGGGATCGTGATCCTCGCGAACACCTGGGTCTCCGCCTCGACATTGCCGGGCTGCTTCTGCTCGATCGGCACGCCGAAGATCTTGCCATCGGCGCCATTCACGCCTCGAATGAGGGGCGGCTCCCTCCCCGTCGGGTGACGCGCGTCACGCAGCACACTGGCCTGTGACGGCCCCAGGCGGAGTGTGATGACTGAGACGACCGAGCGCGCGAACGTCGGGCCGCCCGACACGCGCCTCTGGGAACAGATCGCGAAAGGCGACCACGCCGCGTTCACCGAGCTGTTCGAACGCCACGCCGAAGCGGTCTGGAACTACGCCTACCGCCTGACCGCGTCCTGGTCGCAGGCCGAAGACCTGCTCTCCGCGACGTTCTTGACGGCCTGGCGCAAGCGCGGCGACGCCCAGCTGGTGCGCGACTCGGCGCTGCCGTGGCTCTACACGGTGACCGCGAACCGCGCCCGCACCGAATGGCGGGCCTCGCGCAGAGCGTTGCGGCTGGTCACAAAGCTGACCCCGCAGGACGAACGCGACCACGCCGACGAGGTCGCCGCCCGCACCGACGCCCAGCGCAGACTCGCCGAGGTGGTGGCCGCCATCGTGAAGCTGCCCGCCTCCGAACGCGAGATCGCCCAGCTCTGCCTGCTCGGCGACATGTCCACCGCCGACGCCGCGGCGCTCCTCGGCATCGCCGAGTCGAGCGTCCGCGCCCGCGTCTCCCGCACCCGCGCCCGGCTGCGCGACCTGACCCCCGAGGACAACGGATGATCGACCAGCTGCCCGAACACCGCACCATGCCCGACGACGTCCGCATGCGGGCCCGCCGGCGCCTGTCCGAGGGCATGAGCCCGCCCGCCCGCACCGGCAGGCCGATCCTGATCGCCGCCGGCGTCAGCATGCTCGCCGCCGGAGCGGTCTTCGCGAGCCAGGCCCTCCTCGGCAGTTCGGCCGACACGGCGGCCCCGCCGATGCAGTACAACGGCGAGTTCGTCGGCAAGGACCGCAAGCTCGTCAACCACATCGAAACCGGCAAGGTCGCCCCGGAGGCGCTGGCCCGCTGCGTCGCAGCCGCGAAGGAGCACCCGCCCGCCGAACAGTGGCGGCCGATCGCGACCGGCAACAAGAACGGCACGGTGCTCACCGCGTTCCGCGCTCCGGCCGGTGTGTTCTTCTGCGCGAACACCGCGACCACCACGACGATCTCCGCGCCCGACCCGGTCCGGATCGAGGACGGCCGCCGCAAGGTGAAGATCCTGTTCACCACGCCGTCCGGCACGTTGGCCGGCCTGGTCTCGCCGGACGTCAGGTTCCTGAGCCTGTCCCAGATCGCCGACTCCGGGCTGAGCAACACAATGCCCGCGCTGGTGGACGGCCTGTTCCTGGCGCCCAGCGGGTTCCAGAAGGCGGAGAACGGCACGAAGGCGCTCGTCAACGGCGAGGAGTCCGCCGTGCGGGGCGTGCCGAGGCCCACCGCGTCCGTCGTCGACCGGCCACTGCCGCCCGCCGCCCGCGACACACCCGAGACCGCGCGGTTCGGCGCCTGCCTGAAAAACCGGGCGGTCCCCGACGCCGACCAGTTCGCGCACGGCCTCACCGCCAAGGTCAGCGCCACCGACACGATCATCACCGGCCGCTTCGGCGACCTGCTGCTCTACTGCCGCGAGGCGGACAACGACCCGACGCCCGGATCGGTGTACGACCTCGACGACCTGACGGAGATCCGCGGCACGACCGTCGCGGCGATGTCGGTGTTCTACGACTTCAAGCCGTTCAAGGTCAACGAGCAGGGGGAGTACTACGAGGGCGGCAGCACCAGTGCCGCGGCGGTAGGCCTGGTCCTCGACCCCCGCGCGGCGTCGGTCACCTACACCAGCCCCGGCGCTGCGGACGTGCCCGCCACCATGGGCAACGGCACGTTCGTGCTGGCAGCGCGGCTGTCCGACCGGCATCCCGACGCCCGCGTGGTCGTGCGGGACGCCACCGGGACCGTCCTGGAGACGATCACACCGCAGAACCCGTCGTAACCAGGCCGGGCAGCGGTAAAGCGGTGGACGGCAGCGTCAGGATCTTCTCGTGGAAACCGAACGCCTGACGCTGCGGCCCATCGGCCGGTCCGACGAGGACTCATTGCGCGCGCTGCACGCCGACCCCGAGGTCATGCGGTACCTCGACCCGGCACCGGTCGAGAACTACCTCGGCGACGGCTTCCACGCGGCCGTCGAGAAGGCGACCGGCCGGTTCGCCGGCTGGTTCGAGTTCAAGGGCACGACCGAGGTCGAGCTCGGCTACCGGCTGCACCGCGCGTTCTGGGGCCTCGGCTACGCCACCGAGGGCGGGAAAGCCCTGATCGAACGTGGTTTCACCGCCGGTGATGTCCAGCGGGTCGTCGCCACCACGATGTTCGTCAACGCCGGATCGCGGCGCGTGATGGAGAAGTGCGGGCTGCGCCACGTCCGCACGTTCCACGCCGACTTTCCCGATCCGCTGCCCGGCACGGAATACGGAGAGGTCGAGTACGCGCTGACAAAGGAGGAATGGCAGCGAGCCCAGGGGGAACGGCATGTGGCAGACGGAATCAGTTGACTTAGGCGCGTACTTCGCGCGTACGGGGGCGTCGGCGTCGAGTTCGCTGACGGAGTTACACGAAGCGCATGTGCGCGCCATTCCGTTCGAGAACATCGACGTGATGCTCGGCCGCGTGCCGTCACTCGACCTCGGCGACATCCAGGACAAGATGCTCGGACGGCGTCGCGGCGGCTATTGCTACGAGCACCAACTGCTGTTCACGGCCGTGCTGGAACGCCTGGGCCACACCGTCAGCAGGCAGATGAGCCGTGTGATGACCGGGCCGCGCACGCACTTCATGTCCATCGTCGACGACCAGCTCGTCGACGTCGGGTTCGGCGCCGGAATGCTGCACCCGATGCCGCTGGCCGACGGCGCGATCGTGGACCAGGCCGGATGGCCGTACCGCCTGCGCCGCGAGGACGGCCGCTGGGTGCTGGAGAAGCAGTCGGCGGACGGCTGGGACCTGCAGCACGCGTTCGAGACCGGCATCGAGCAGCGCCCCGTCGACTATCTGGCCGCCAACTACTACGTCGCCACGCACGAACGGTCGCCGTTCAGCCGCCAGCTCGTCGTCATGCGTCTCGAACCGGGTCTGAGCCGCCGTCTTGTCGGCACGCAGTTCACCGTCGAACGCCCAGGGGAGAAACCTGAGAATTCTCAGGTAGAAGACCTCGGGAAAACTCTGGAATCGCTGGACATCACACTTACCGGCAGGGAGCTGAGTCACATCAGCTCAACTTTGGGAACAAAGGTGGGAGCGCGTTCGTAATACCTGGTGTAGGGACAGCAATTCGGAGGTGTTGGAAATGACCACCGCGACTCCGTTCGCCACGGGAACGAATTCCACGGGCGCCAACGCACTGCCCACCCCGCCCACGGGCTGGCCCATCGGGTCCTACGGGACCTACGAAGAGGCCCAGCGAGCCGTGGACCACCTGGCGGACAACGACTTCCCGGTCGCGGACGTCACCATCGTCGGCGTCGACCCGATGATCGTCGAACGCGTCACCGGTCGTCTGACCTGGGGCCGCGTCCTGGGCGGAGGCGCCGCGTCCGGTGCCTGGTTCGGTCTGTTCGTCGGTCTGCTGCTGGGCCTGTTCTCGACCGGCGGCGCCCTCGCCCCGATCATCACGGGTCTCGTCGTCGGTACGGTCTTCGGCCTGGCCAGCGCCGCCACCCGGTACGCCGCCACGCGCGGCCGCCGCGACTTCGCCTCGGTCACCCAGCTCGTGGCCGGCCGCTACGACGTGCTCAGCCACCCGCGCAGCGCCGAACGCGGCAAGGAGATGCTCGCCTTGCTCGCTTTGCGCGCTTAGAAGACCCCGCTCCCACCACAGGGAAACGCCGTCCCGATCTTCGGGGCGGCGTTTCCGCTTTACTGGCGGCATGTCGACTTGGGGGGCGCACTGGTGGCGGATCATGCCGTTCGTCGCGGGGCTGTCGGTGAGCGTGCTGGCGTCGGGCATCAGCCTGTTCGGAATGGTCCCGATCGTGCTGTGGTGCTTGCTCGCCCGCACCTGGCGAACGGGGTTGGCCGTAGGAATGACCCTGGCGGCCTTGCACGTGTGGTTCGTCGTGCCGCGTCAGCTGGGGTGGTCCGGGCCGTGGGTGCCCTCGTACGTCGAGAGGTTCTGGCTCTACGCGCTGGTCACGGCGTTCGTCTGCGCCGTCGGCCTGGCCGTCCAACGCCGGCTCCTGGCCGGTGCCGGGTGGCTGTTCGCGATGGTCGGAATGGGCTTCTTCATCACCGGGGTCGTCCTGTTCGACGAGCTGGAGGCCAAGCCCCGTGACGAGGGTGTGCTTCCAGGGCCGCCTGGGCTGCAGGTGGTCGAGGGTCCCGGCTACTGCGGTTCCGGCAACTGCTCGCGCGAGGTGACCATGACCGGGGACCGCGCGCCCGAGGTCGTGCGCGGGCACCTCGAATCCCGGGGGTACACGGCCCGGACGCCGGAGCGGATGTGCCGGGAGGTCGGAGTCGTGTTCACGCACGAGGTGTGCGCGGAGCCGAAGACGATCTCCGCCGACACGGTCGAAGTGACCTGGTACGTCAACTAGCGCCCATTTCCGTACGTCATACGGTATTGTTTCCGTATGGCCTACGGAAATGGGGTGGACGGATGGCCGCCGAACGCAGCGGCGGGGGAGACCCGGCCAGGACGCTCGCGCTGCTCTGGCGCACGCCGCAGGAGCCGAAGCCGGTCGGCAGGAAGCCCAAGGTGAGCGTCGACCAGATCGTCACCGCGGCGATCGCGGTGGCCGACCGCGAGGGGCTCGGCGCGATGTCGATGGCCCGCATCGCGCAGGAACTGAGCGTCGGCACGATGTCGCTCTACACGCACGTGCCCGGCAAGGCCGAGTTGATCGACCTCATGACCGACGCGGTGCTGCAGGAACGCGAACTCACGCCCGAGGGCACCTGGCGTGAGCGCGTCAAGCACTACGCCGACCGCACGCGTGCGGTCTACCAGGCACATCCGTGGATGCGGGACGTGTCGATGGTGCGGCCGCCGCTCGGGCCGGGACTCATGGACGGCCAGGAGTTCCTGCTGGCCGCACTCGCCGACTCCGGGCTGGAACCGAGACAGGTGACCGTCGCGCACGTCGCGGTCGAGGGCTTCGTGCACGGCGCCGCGGCGTCCGAAGTGGACGATCAACAGCTCGCGGCGTCGACCGGCGAGTCGGGTGACTCGTGGTGGGGCGCGCGGCAGGTGTTCTGGGACGACTACTTCGACGTCGAGCGCTACCCGGCGATGACGGCGCTGTGGAACGCCGGCGCCTACGACACCGAGGGCACGCTCGCGCAGAACATGCACCACTCATGGAACTACGGGCTCGACAGGTTGCTGGACGGCATCGAAGGGGGCATGCGATGACAACGCTGGTCACGGGCGCGACGGGCAACGTCGGCCGGTTGGTGGTGCGGGGTCTGGGCGGTCAGGTGCGGGCGATCACCCGCGACCCGGCCAAGGCCGGCTTCCCCGCCCACGTGGAGACGGTGAAGGCAGACCTCGACGACCCGGACAGCATTCCGTTCGACGGCGTGGAGAAGCTCTACCTGTTCGTGCACCCGCCGACCGCGCAGGAGGTGGTCGACCGCGCGGTGCGGGCAGGCGTGCGCAGGATCGTCACGTTGTCCTCGGGCGCGGTGACCTACGGCTACGACACCAGCCACCACCTACCGGTCGAGCAGGCCGTCGAGGCGTCCGGTGCCGAGTGGACCCACCTGCGGCCGGGCGAGTTCGCGGTCAACAAGATCGACCTCTGGGGCCCGTCGATCCGCGCGGACGGCACGATCGTGCACCCCGAACCGGACGCGTTCGGGCAGCCGATCCACGAGGCCGACATCGCCGACGTGGCGATCAAGGTGCTGCAGGAGGACGGCCACGCGGGCAAGGCCTACAACCTGTCCGGCCCGCCGCAGCTCACCCAGCGGGACATGGCGCGTGACATCGGTGCCGCGATCGGCCGCTCGTTGACGTTCCAGGACGTCACCGTGGAGGAGGCGCTCGCCTACTACGTGAGCGTCGGCTGGCCCGAGGAGATCGCGCGCTACATCCTCGGCCTCGGCGGCTACGAGGGCGGGGACCCCGACGACTTCACCGACTACGAGTTCGTCGTGTCGCCGGACTACGAGAAGCTCACGGGCAGGCCGTACCGGAGCTTCGCGCAGTGGGCGCGTGATCACGCGGCGGACTTCCGAGGCTGATCACCGCGTCGATTCGGCACCTCCTCGTTCGACGTCCTGGTAGACGGCGAACGAGGAGGTCCGATGCGGTTCATGGTGTTGGTCAGGAGCCCAAGTCCGTTGACGGCACTGCACGGGGACGCGCTGCTGCGCGCGGGGGTGCTGCTCGACGCGGGCGATCTCGTCCCGGACGCGTGCGGGGTGTCGGGGTACTGGCTGATCGACGTGCGCGACCGTGAGGAAGCGGTCGAGCGGATGAAGCGCATCGCGCTCCCGGCGTGCGTCGTGGAAATACGTCAGGTGGCTGTGGTCTGATTCCCCCATGGGGGTTACCTCGGTGCACCGCACCATCGACGCGGTCTGGCGGATGGAGTCGGCGAAGGTCATCGCCGCCCTGGCCCGGTACACCCGCGATGTCGGGCTCGCCGAGGAGATGGCGCAGGACGCGCTGGTCGCGGCATTGGAGCAGTGGCCGGCGGAAGGCGTGCCACGCAACCCCGGCGCGTGGCTGATGACCACGGCGAAGCGGCGTTCGATCGACCAGATCCGCCGGCGCGAGAACTTCAACCGCAAGGTCGAGGAGATCGGCCGCGACGTCCAGGAGGCCACGCCGGACGCCAGCGAGGGCGTCGACGACGAGATCGGCGACGACCTGCTGAGCCTCATGTTCACCGCCTGCCACCCGGTCCTGGGCACCGAGGCACGCGTCGCGCTCACGCTGAAGATGCTGGGCGGCCTCAAGACCGAGGAGATCGCCCGCGCGTTCCTGGTCAGCGACGCGACCGTGGCCCAGCGCATCGTGCGCGCGAAGAAGGCACTGGCCGACGCCGGGGTGCCGTTCGAGGTGCCAGAAGGCCCCGAACTCGCCACCCGGCTCGCCAGCGTCCTGGAGGTCATCTACCTGATCTTCAACGAGGGCTACTCCGCCACCCAGGGCGACGACTGGCTGCGCCCGGAACTCTGCGCCGAAGCGCTGCGGCTCGGCCGCGTACTCGCCGAACTCGCGCCCAAGGAGGCCGAGGTCCACGGCCTGGTCGCGCTGATGGAGATCCAGGCCTCCCGCACCAAGGCCCGCACCGGCCCCGGCGGCGAACCCGTGCTGCTGCTCGAACAGGACCGGGGCCGCTGGGACTGGCTGCTCATCGGCCGTGGCCTCAAGGCCCTCGAACGCGCCGAAGCCCTCAACCAGCCACCCGGCCCCTACTACGTACAGGCCGCCCTCGCCGCGTGTCACGGCCGCGCGCGCAAGGCGGAGGACACCGACTGGCAACGCATCGCCACCCTCTACCAGGTGCTCGCGAGCATCTCGCCGTCCCCGATCGTCGAACTCAACCGCGCCGTGGCGTTGTCGATGGCCTTCGGGCCCGCCGCCGGCCTCGCGCTGGTCGACGAGATCGCGGGCGAGAAGGCGTTGCAGGGCTACCACCTGCTGCCCAGCGTGCGCGGCGACTTCCTGATGAAGCTCGGGCGCAACGCCGAGGCCAAGGCCGAGTTCGAGAAGGCGGCCGCGCTCACCCGCAACGAACGCGAACGCACCCTGCTGCTGCAACGCGCCGCCGCCTGTTAGGTCAGCGCGAGCTTCACGCCCAGCGCCGCGAACGAGGCCGCGAAGAACCGCCGCAGCCACACCATCACCCGAGGCCGCGCCAGCACCCGGTCGCGCATCGACGCCGCGAACACCCCGTACACGGCGAACACCACGAACGTCAGCGCCATGAACACCGCGCTCAGCGTCACCATCTGCCCGAACCCGGTCGCGAACTGCGGCAGGAACGCCACGAAGAAGATCGTCAGCTTCGGGTTGAGCAGGTTGATCAGCACCGCCGACACCACGACCTTGCGCGCCGACGCCGGTGCCACCGCGGTGTCCACGACCAGTTCGCTCCTGTCGCGCAACGTCGACCACGCCAGGTAGACGAGGTACGCGACACCCAGGTACTTCACGATCTCGAACGCCAGCGCGCTCGCGTGCAGCAACGCCGCCAGCCCCGTCACCGTCGCCAGCACGTGCGGCACGATCCCCAGCGTGCAGCCGAACGCGGCGATCACGCTCGCCTTGCGCCCGTGCGCGAGACCGGCCGACAGCGTGTACAGCACACCGGTGCCCGGAGTGGCGACCGCGATCAACGTCGTGATCAGGAATGCGAGGCTCATGCGGTGAACTCTGCCGCGCAACCGGTCCAGTTGACAGAGCCACAAATCGCTCTTGAAGTTGGACCACTTCCGGTGTCGAGAACCCGGCGGCGGCTCCGTCCCCTGGGCATGAGCATCAAGAGCATGCACCACGTCGGAATGACCGTCACCGACCTCGCGGCCGCCGTCGAGTTCTTCGAGGAGCTCGGCATGGAGCTCGAAGGCAAGGCCCACATGGAGGGCGCGTTCGTCGACGGTGTCATCGGACTCGAGGGCTCGAACAGCGACATCGCGATGATGAAGACCCCGGACGGCCAGTACCGGATCGAGTTCAGCGAGTTCCGGGCCCCGCAGAGCATCGACGGCAGCTCCCGCGCGCCGATCCACGCCCTGGGCCTGCGGCACATCGCCTTCACCATCGACGACCTCGACGACACCCTCGCCCGCCTCGAACCGCACGGCGCCGAGCTGGTCAAGAACGTCGAGACGTACGAGAACCTCCTCAGGACCTGCTACGTCCGCGGCCCCGAGGGCATCCTCATCGAACTGTGCGAGTACCTCACGTGAGAGCCCGCGCATACGCCGTGGGCGAGACACCGACAGTCTGCGTGAAGTCCCGAACGAGATGGGCCTGGTCGCTATAGCCGAGGTCAGCGGCCAGATGCGCCCACTCGACGTCCGCCTCGGCCCGTTCCAGCGCCTCGTGGATGCGGTACCGCAGGATGACCCACTTCGGGCTCACCCCGACGTAATCCGCGAACAACCGTTGCATCGTCCGCACCGCCACACCGCAGTCCCGCGCGAAGTCCGCCACCCGCCGGATCTCCCGGTCGTCCCGGATCCGTTGGACCAGCTCCATCGCCAGCGTCGCCTGGGCATCGGCCACGGGACCGAGCCCCAGCAGGAACGCGTCGAGCGCGGCCACCCGCTCGTCCTCGTCCTCGACGTCCAGCACCAGCGCCGACGGGACGTCGAGGCACACATGCCGCCCGGTCCACTCCGACACCGGCTCGGCGCGGAACGGCCGGAACCCACCGGGCCGGAACTGCACGCCCGCCACCCGGATCCGCCCGTCGAGCATCCGGCTGGACAGCCCCAGTCCCACGCCCGCGATCTCCGGCTGGGCGAATCCACGCTCGAAGACGATGTTCACGGACGGGTGCGGCACGACGTGCGTGGTGTACGGCGCATCGAGCTGTCCGTCGATCAGCCAGTAGTGCTCGAGGTACGGCCGCAACTCCAAGCAAGGCATGCGACGGCGGAACCGGACGCGGGCGAACAGCTCGCGCGCGTCCACGATTCCCCGAGTGTCACGACGTGGCCCCTGCACAGTGCGAATCCTAGGGCCGCGACCGGCAGCCTTTGCCCCGTATTCGGCGGTCAGACGGGTGCATCGTGGTGCCGGCCCCACGTCCTCATCCTGGTCGGCTGTGGGCGTGGGGCCGGTGCCGCGAGGCGCCCTGCTGAGCGTCGAAGACGCGGCGAAGGTTGCCGGTCGCGGCCCTAAGTTGGCGCGTTTCTTCAAGAAGGACGAGTCGCCCGGAAATAGGCTCGAATCATGAAGCTCAGTGTTCTGCTCGACCGAGCCCGCGACCACGCACTGCCCGTCATCGCCAACATCACCGACGACGACCTGGCCAAGCCCACCCCGTGTGCCGACTACGACGTCCGCGCCCTGCTCGACCACCTGCTGCACGTCATCGTGGAGTTCCAGAAGCTCGCCGCGAAGCAGGACGCCGACTTCAGCCACACCCCGTCCTACCCCGACTGGCGCAGCCAGTACCCGGCCGAGTCCGCGAAGCTCGTCGACGCCTGGGCTCAGCCCGGAGCGACCGAGGGCATCTCCGGCAGCATGCAGATGCCCGCGCAGACGGTCGGCGGAATGGCGCTGCTCGACCTCACCGTCCACGCCTCCGACCTCGCCCAGGCCACCGGCCAGCGCTTCGAGCCCGACCCCGAGGTGTTCGCCGAGGTCGCCGGCCTCGTGGCCCAGATGGGACCGATGGCCGTCGAGTGGAAGGTCTTCAAGGAATCCGCCGAGGCACCGGCCGACGCGTCGCCGTTCGAGCAGCTGCTGGCCACCACCGGCCGCGACCCGCGCTGGAGTGCTTGACTGGCGCCATGCTGACGATCGGGATGCTGGGCGGGATGAGCTGGGAGAGCAGCGCGGAGTACTACCGGCTCGCGAACGTGCTCGTACGGGAACGGCTCGGCGGGCTGCACTCGGCGAAGGTCGTGCTGCACTCCGTCGACTTCGCCGAGATCGAACGCATGCAGGTCGAGGGCCGGTGGGAGGACGCGGGCAAGGCGCTCGCCGAAGCCGCCGCACACGTCCAGGCCGGCGGCGCCGACTTCCTGCTGATCTGCACCAACACCATGCACAAGGTGTTCGACCAGGTGCAGGCCGCCGTCGACATCCCGGTGATCCACCTCGGCGACACGACGGCCCTGGCGATCAAGCGGGCCGGGCTGACGACGGTCGGTCTGCTCGGCACCGGCTTCACCATGGACCAGCCGTTCTACCGCGAACGCCTGGAGTCGCACGGCCTGGAAGTGCTGCTGCCGTCCTCCGAGGACCGCGCGACCGTGCACCGGATCATCTACGACGAGCTGTGCGTCGGCGTCGTGCGCGAGGAGTCCCGCCGCGCCTATCAAGACGTGATCGCACGCTTCGTCGGGGCGCAGGGCGTCATCCTCGGCTGCACCGAGATCGAACTGCTGATCACCCAGGCTGACGTGCCGCTTCCGGTGTTCCCGACGACCCGCCTGCATGTCGGGGCGGCCGTCGAACGGGCGATCCAGACAACTCTGTGAACAAGTGATGTGATCCAGGCGCAACTCGGCCACCGTACGAAGTGTCTTAGTCACTGAGGGCTATTCCTCTTTCAGTGAACTAGGGGAGTTCGCGTTGAAACGATCACACATCGCCGCAGGGCTGACGGCTGTCGTGGTTGCCGCCACGGCAGCCGTTCCTGTTTCAGCGGCACCGCAGGAACAGCAGGTGCGTGCCGGCGGGCTGACCACGAAGGTCACGCTCGTCACCGGTGACGAGGTCATCGTCCACAACGGCAAGGTCCAGGCCAGGGGCGCCAAGGGCAGGGAGAACGTCGGGTTCCGCTCGTTCACGGACCCGCGCGGCGACCTGCACGTCGTCCCGCTCGACGCCCAGGCGAGGCTCAACTCCGGCGAGCTGGACGAGCGGCTGTTCGACGTCTCGCTGCTCGCCAGATCCGGCTACGACGACGCGGCGAGCAAGACGATTCCGCTGATCGTGCAGGGGCAGGGGATCAGCGCGGCGAACGCCGAGTCGTTGCCGAGCATCGGCGCGCACGCGATCACGGTCGGCAAGGACGGCTCGTTCTGGGCCGGTGCCCGGGCGGCGGGCACCGGCAGGATCTGGCTCGACGGCAAGGTCACCGCGTCACTGGACCGCAGCGCCGCGCAGGTCGGCGCGCCCCAGGCGTGGGAGAAGGGCTTCACCGGCAAGGACGTCACCGTCGCCATCCTCGACACCGGCGTCGACGAGACCCACCCGGACCTCGCGGGCGCCGTCGTGGAGTCGAAGAACTTCTCCGACAGCGACACCACCGACGACCGGGTCGGCCACGGCACGCACGTCGCGTCCACCGTCACCGGCGACGGCAAGTACAAGGGCATCGCGCCCGACGCGAAGCTCATCAACGGCAAGGTGCTCGGCGACCACGGCGGCGGCCGGGAAAGCGACATCATCGCCGGCATGGAGTGGGCCGGGGCCTTGGCCAAGGTCGTCAACATGAGCCTCGGCAGCTCGTGGCCCGACGAGGGCACCGACCCGATGTCGCTCGCGCTCAACCGCATCACCGAACAGACCGGCGCGCTGTTCGTCGTCGCCGCGGGCAACTCCGGTGGCACCATCGGCTCACCTGGATCCGCCGACGCGGCCCTCACCGTCGGCGCCGTGAACCGTGACGACACCCTCGCCGAGTTCTCCTCGCGCGGCCCGCGCTGGGTGAACAACGCCGTCAAGCCCGACATCACCGCGCCGGGCGTCGACATCGTGGCCGCGAAGGCCAAGAACGGCCAGATCGGCACGCCGGTCGGCGACGGGCACGTCGCGTTGTCCGGCACGTCGATGGCCACCCCGCACGTGGCGGGAGCCGCGGCGATCCTCGCGGCCAAGAACCCGGCGTGGAAGGCCGAGGACATCAAGGCCGCGCTGATGAACAGCGCCAAGCCCAACCCGTCGCTGACCATCTACGACCAGGGCGCCGGACGTCTCGACGTCGGCCGTGCCGCGTCCGCCGAGGTCTCCACGAACCACGGCAGCGTCTCGCTGGGCACCGCGCAGTGGCCGCACGACGACGACAAGCCCATCACGCAGAAGCTGACCTACCGCAACAACGGCACGTCCGACGTGACGATCGACCTCAGCGTCGCCGAGGTCAAGCCCGCCGGAGCCGGCCTGTTCAGCGTCTCGCCGGCGAAGCTCACCATCCCGGCCGGTGGCACGGCCGACGCCACGGTCACCGCCGACACCAAGGCCGCCATCGCGGACGGCGTCTACGGCGCGGTGGTCCTGTCCTCCGACGGCGTGCGGGTGCCCATCGGCGTCGTGAAGGAGGTCGAGAGCTACGACGTGAAGCTCACGTTCCTCGACCACAACGGCGCGGCGACGCAGTACTACAACTACCGGTTCGTCAACGTCGACCAGGCGCAGGCGCACTTCCGCCACGACCCGTCCGGCACGCTCGTGCAGCGCCTGCCCAAGGGCAGGTTCTTCCTCGACGGCACCATCAGCACCCGTGACCCCGACCCGACCAAGGGCGGCCTGATCACCACGCTGACGGAACCGGCGCTGGACGTCACCGGCAACACCGAGATCGTGTTCGACGCACGGCAGGGCATCCAGCCCGTGATCGCGGTCGAGCCGAAGGAGGCCAAGCCGGCGACCGCGGGCCTCGGCTTCCTGATGCAGGCCAACTGGGGTGCGACCGGCGGAACCTGGCACCTCAACAACTTCGACTCGGTCCGCGTCCGCCCGTCGAAGACGTCGTGGCCGAAGTTCGACTTCTACGCCGAGTCCGTGCTCGCCAAGCCGGACGCAGGCGGCAAGTTCGACGGCAGCCCATACCAGTACCACGTGCGGATCAGCGAGAAGACCCGCGTGCCGGCGAACCTCCAGCGTTCCGTGAAGGACCGCGAACTGGCCCGCGTCAACTCCGTCACGCACGCCCGCGTGCCGGGCTCGATCGGCCAGCGCGAGAACGGCGCCTCCGGCCCGCTGCCGTTGCGGCTCAAGGAGTTCTACACGCCGGGCGTCGAGTGGTTCGGTTCACTGACGGAGTTCACGAAGCTCGGCGAGTGGCCCAGCCTCGGCTACCAGGGCTCGGCCACGCCGCGCGTGTTCACGCTCGGCCGCACCACCACCGAGCACTGGAACAGCGCCGTCTACGGCCCCGGCGTGCCGCATTCCCCAGGAGCCGTGCGCTTCGCCGGACGCGCGGGCAACCTGCTGCGCCTCGACCTGCCCGTGCACAGCGCGCAGGGCATGTACGGGTACTCCTCCCCGAGCACCGGCCGCACCACCGTCACGCTGGACGGCAAGGTCATCTCCGAGCAGCCCTCGCCCGGATATGCCTACCTCCCGAACCTGCCGGCGGAGAAGAAGCGCTACACCGTCCACACCGAGGCGACCCGCGACTCGTTCTCGTCGCAGGTCAGCGCCGACTGGTCGTTCTACTCGGAGAACGTCCCCGGCGAGGAGTACAAGCCGGTGCCGTTGCTGGCCGTCCGGTTCGCACCCGCGCTGGACGAGAACAACCGCGCCGGACGCGTCGTCACCGTGCCGATCACGGTGGAGCGCAACGGAACGGGCACCGTCACCGACATCAAGGACCCGGCGGTGCAGGTGTCCTACGACGAGGGCAAGACGTGGAAGCCGGTACCGCTGCGCAAGACGCGGGCGGGCTGGCAGGTCACACTGATCCACCCGCACGGGGCCAAGAACGTGTCGTTCAAGGCTCGGGCGGCGGACGCGGGCGGTGACGTCCAGCAGACGATCATCCGCGCGTACGACCTGAGGTGACCGCGTGAGGGGCCGGTTCGCGCCGGCCCCTCACCGCTACTTCTGGTACGGCGCCAGCGTTTCCTGGTCCACGTCGGGCGCGCCCATGATCGGGTGCACCTCGATCGGCTGGTTCAGCGGCTTCCCGCCCGGCCCAGGGCACGCCGAGGCCTTGCGGGCGATCTCCAGCAGCCGTTCCTCACTGGCGACGTCGACCACCCAGTACCCGGCGATGACCTCCTTGGACTCCGCGAACGGACCGTCGACCACGACCGGCCCGGCGTCGCTGCCCCGCACCACGAACGCCCGCGCCGGACCGCTCAGGCCCTCGGACTGCAGCAGCTCACCCGACGCGCGCAGCTCGGCGTCCAGGTCGCGCATGTAGGCGATCATGCGGTGCATGTCCTCGTCGGACCAGGCGGCGAGACCCTCCCAGTCCTCCTGGCTGCCGCCGTAACTGACCAGCATGTACTTCACTTCCACTCCCCACCGGTAGCGCGGGCCTTGATCTCCTGCACGGCCCAGCTGTTGCCGTCCGGGTCGTCGAAGAAGATGAACGACCCTCCGTCCGCCTCGTTCATGCGCACGATCTCGCCGACCTCGACGCCGCGCTCCACGAGCTGCGCGCGGGCCTTCTCCAGGTCCGACACGACGAGTTGTACACCCTTCAACGTCCCCGGCTCGCCCTTGACGATGCCCTTGCCCATGACGATCGAGCAGCCGGAGCCGGGCGGGGTGAGCTGCAGGACGCGCGCGTCCTCGCTGAACGTCGTGTCGTGGTCGACCTTGAAACCGAGCTGCTCCTCGTAGAAGCGCTTCGAGCGGTCGAGGTCCGACACCGGTACGACGATGACTTCCAGGGTCCAGTCCATGTCATTCCTCTCAGCGGCTGTCCTTCACGCACCCGTCGAAGCGCTCAGGAACTTTTCGACATGGGGTCCCGGCCCACATACCCGAGCAGCCGGTCCTGCAACGGAGCGTCGCCGGGCACCGGGATCTCGGCGCCGTAGACCTCGATGCCGGGACCGAACGCGCCGGGTGTGCGGAAGCGTTCCATCAGCTCGGCGGGCACCGACGTCGCCGTTGCCCAGAGGCGTTCCACGTCGGCCGCCGGGATCGTCTCGTCCTGGCCGGTGGCGCGGGCGAGGTCCCAGCCGTGCAGCACCAGGTCGTCGCTGACGACCTGGTCGACGTGGTCCTCCAGCGTCATCGGGCCGGCAGGCGTGGAGACCTCGCTGTGGGCGCGGTCGGAGTCCAAAGCTTCCTGGACCTGGCGCCGGGCCTCGCGGAAGTCCGTGAGCGGGTCCTCGGTGCGTGGGATCGGATGGCCGAGCATGACGCCGTGCATGTCGATGACGTGGTCCACGACCTCAAGTGCCGTCCACTGCGCGCACGGTGAGGGGTTGTCCCACGCGTCGGATTTCACGTGGGCGACCTTCGCCTCGAACGCCTCCGCACGAGCCCGGTATCTCGCCGAAATCGATGTCATGGCCTCACTCCTCGACGGCGCCGCCGATCTTGCGCAGGTGTTCGCGGAACGTCAGCCCGCTCTCCAGGTACTCACTGAACCGCAGCTGGCCGCGCAGGGACTCACCCTGCCGCAAGCGCTCCGCCTGCGCTCGTTCGACGTCCCGGATGCCGCGCGCCTTCTCGATGAGCGCACCGGCATCGGACGCCGGCACGAACAGCACGCCGTCGTCGTCACCGCACACGATGTCGTCGGACGTCACGGTCCACTGGCCGATCTCGGCCGTCGAGAGAGCCTCGGGCGCACGGTCACGCAGGCTCAGCGGCCCCGTCGGGTTCGCGCCGAGGCTGAACACCGGCAGCCCGATCGTCCTGATGTCCTGGGTGTCGCGGTGCAGGCCCCAGATGACGACGCCGGCGAGCCCCGCCTTCCGCGCTTCGAGCACGATCAGGTCGCCCACGCAGGCCTCGTCCGTGCGGCCGTCGTTGTCGACGACCAGCACGTCGCCGGGCTCACTGCGTTCGATGGCCTCCAGGAAGACGTCCACACTGCCCGCGTGCCGGGCGGGCAGCACGCGGCCGCTGGTCTTCGCGCCAGGGATGACCGGTGTCAGGGAGACGGTGCGGACCGGGATGTCCGCCCGGATGCACGCGTCGGCGAGGTGTGCGGTGGTGAGATCCAGAGTGACGAGATCCATGCTCGCAATTCTTACGCCGAGACCTTCTCCTCGGCGGTATCGGTGCGCAACACGCCCGCGGACAGCGCCGCGACCAGGCACAGCGCCACCGGGAGCAGGAACGCGATGTTGAGCGGCACGACGTGGGTCAGCCAGCCGATCACCGCCGGTCCGGCCAGCACACCGAGGTAGCCCAGACCCGCGACGCGCGAGACGTTGGCGGCGGCGGCACCCGGTTCGGCGTGCCCGGCCGCGCTGAACAACTGCGGAACCGTGCCCGACAGGCCGATCCCGGCGATCGCCCAGCCCACCAGCGCCAGCCAGATCCACGGCGAGAGCGCGGCCGTCGCGATGCCGGCGGCACCGATCACCGAACCCCAGCGCAGCACCGCCATCGGCCCGGTCTTCGCGGAGACCCGGTCCGCGAGCAGCCGCCCGATGGTCATCGTCGTGGCGAACGCGCCGTAGGCGAGCGCCGCGATCTGCGGGGACGCGTCGAGGACGTCGCGCAGGTGCAGCACGCTCCAGTCGTTCGCGGCACCCTCGCTCAGCATCACCAGCAGGGCGAGCACCGCCATGACCCAGATCCGGCGAGGGGCCTTGCGCTTGCCGGTCTGCTCGGTGGCGTGCTGCGACTCCTTCTCGTCGAGCAGGAACCGGGCGGTCACGAGGCTGACGACGACGCCGAGCACGGCCGCGGCGCCGAGCGTCGTGGCGGGGGAGAGCTCCCAGCTCAGCGTGCGCGCACCGGTCAGCGCGGCGGCCACACCGCCGAGCGACCACGTCGCGTGGAACGCCGACATCACCGGACGCTGGTAGTGCCGCTCCACCACCACGGCGTGCGCGTTCATGCTGACGTCGATCAGCCCGTTGCCGATGCCGAAGATGAGCAGCGCCGCACCGAGCGTCCACTGGTTGACCGCCGCACCGGGCAAGAACGTCGTCACGCTGCACACGACACCGGCGAGCGGCACGACCAGCTTCACTCCCACGCGGTCGGTGAACTTGCCGCCGAGCCGCATGCCGACGAACGCGCCCAGCCCGAGCAGGAGCAGCAACCGGCCGAGCTCGGCGTGGTTGATGCCCGTGCGGTCCTCGACCGTCGGGATGTGCACGAGCCACAGCCCGAGCAGGAACCCGTTGAGGGCGAAGTACGTGAAGGTGGCGACCCGCGCGGCCTTGAGAGCGTTCACTTGCCTCACGCTAACGAACGATTCGCGTGTTCGAAAGCTTGAGTTTCGAACATCACTGTTGTTCAATCACGATCGTGTCCCGACTGAAGCAGATCACCGAGGCGGTCCGCGACGCCGGTTCGCTCGGTGTGGCGGACCTGGCGTCACTGACCGGCGCCTCCGAGATGACCATCCGCCGCGACCTGGAGGTCCTCGCAGCTCAGGGCGTCCTCGAACGCTACCGCGGCGGCGCGAGGAGCCTGCTCCTGCGCGGTTCCGAACCCCCGTTCGCGCTGCGCTCGGACGAGAACACGACCGCCAAGCGCCGCATCGCCGCCGCCGTGGCCGCCCTGATCGCGGACGGCGAGTCGGTCGTCCTGGACAGCGGCACCACGTGCCTCGAAGTGGCCCGCCTGCTGCATGACCGACGCCTGACCGTCATGCCGTTGTCCCTGCACGCCGTGAACGCCCTGTCTTCTTCTTCGACCCTGACGTTGCTCGTCCCCGGCGGCCGCCCACGCCTCGGCGAGCTGGCACTCACCGGCCCGCTGACCCTGGCCTCGCTGCAGTCGTTGCGCTTCGACACCGCGGTCATCGGCTGCTGCGGCCTCTCCGCCGAACACGGCCTGACCGCCTTCGACCTGGAGGACGCCGCGGTGAAACGAGCCGCCATCACCTCGGCCCGCCGCGTCATCGCCGCCGTGGACGCCTCGAAACTCACCCGAACCGCCCTGGCCCATGTGGCACCCGTGTCCTCTTTGGACGCAGTGGTCACCGACGCGGAGAGCGCCGAGGGCCTCACCGCCGCCGGCGTCGCCGTGGTGACGGCATGATCGTGCTGTTCGACATGTTCGGCGTGATCGCCCGCGACCAGTCACCCGAGGTCATGGCCACGATGAGCACCGCGCCGGAGTTCTGGGACGCCTACTGGGCCCACCGCCCCGCCTACGACCGCGGCGACGTGACGGCGAGCGAGTACTGGGCCCTCGTGGGCCACCCGCCGCTGGTCGAGAAGGACGTGGCCAGCTGGAACCGAGTCGACTACGAGATGGTCGCGCTGCTGCACGAACTGCACAACGCGGGCCGGCGCATCGCGTTGCTGTCCAACATCCCCGAGGACCACGCCCGGAACTTCGAGCGCACCTACGCGTGGCTCGACCTGTTCGAGCTGCGCGCGTTCTCCTGCCGGATCGGCCACGCCAAGCCGGACCGCGCGGCCTTCGAATGGTGCCGCCACGCGCTGGGCGACGACGACATCCTGTTCGTGGACGACCGGCTGGAGAACGTGCGGGCCGCGGAGCTGGCCGGGATGCGCGGGCACCACTTCACGGGGATCGACGGGCTGCGCGCGCTGCTCGGTGCCGCCAAGGACGGCTAGTGCGGTCCCAGCCTGACGTTCTCCGCGAACGCCGGCTGGGACCGCCGGTGCTAGACGAGCGACGACCAGTAGAACCAGAACGCCTGCAGCACACCGGCCACGATCACCAGGTACCACAGGATCAGCACCACGCTGTGGAACTGGAACCCAGGCCTGATGTTGCGCAGCGTCGTGTACCAGAAGATCGGGATCATCGCGGCCCACACGACCATGCAGTACGGGCACAGCGCGCCGATCTCGTACAGCGACTGGACGATCAGCCAGTGCACGAACAGCACGCCGAACGTGACACCGACCTGCAGCCCGATCCACACCCACGACGGCAGCGACACCCCGGCCAGCAGCAGCACGCCCAGGGTCGTCACCACCGCGAAGCCCGCGATGCCGAGCAACGGGTTGGGGAACCCGAACAGCTCGGCCTGGGCGGTCTTCATGATCGAGCCGCAGCTCAGCACCGGGTTGATGCTGCACGTCGGCACGTAGAACGGGTCCTTGAGCAGCGCGATCTTCTCGAGCGTTAGCACGAACGACGCGGCCAGGCCGACGAACCCGCCGACCGCGAGGACCCAGGCGACGATCCGGTTCACGAAAGCGCCTTGTCGATCGCGGCCTTCAGGCCGTCGTAGGAGGGCGTGCCCTTGAACTTGGTGCCGTTGATGAAGAACGTCGGCGTGCCGGTGACGCCGGCCTTGCTGCCCTCGGCGCGCTGGGCGAGCACGCGGTCGCGCAGCGCCGGGTCGTCCAGGGCCTTGTCGAACGCGGCCTGGTCGAGGCCGAGTTGCTGGGCGAAGCCGGTGAACGCCGCGCGCTGCGACGTCTGCTGGCCGGCCCACTCCTGCTGCGCGTCGAACATCAGCCGGAACATGTCGTCCCGCTTGCCCTGCGCGCCCGCGGCCTCGACCGCGACGGCGGCCAGTTCGGAGTGGCGGTGGCTGGGGATCGGGAAGTGCCGCACGTCGAACGTCACGCGCTCGCCGTACTCGGCCCGCAGCTTCTCCACACCGGGATAGGTGGCGGCGCAGGCAGGGCACGAGAGGTCGAGGTACTCGACGACGGTCACCCTGCCGTCGGCGGACTGGGGTGCCGCGGTGGTGTCGTTGCGGCTGAACAGGAAGAAGCCGGCGACCACGACCGCCACGACGGCGACGATGATCAGGGACAGACGAGCGTTCTTGGACATGGCAGAACTCCACGTGTGGCGAAGGAAGACGGACCCGCAGAACGGGTTCGGTCTACGCGCGCAGTACGCAGAGCTGCGTCAGCCGCACTTCCAGCCGGCGTGAAGGGGGAGACAGGACGGAAGGCAGGCGCACCGAGAGCACCTGGAACGAGCCGGACCGCCGCAACACGGCGAACCCGATCAGCACGGCGAGCGCCACCACCAGGCAGGCGCCGGCGACGAGGAGGCCCTCGACCAGCCCGCCGTCGTCGGTCAGGTCGGAGTGGGCGACCGCGTGGGTGCTCGACGTCGGGCACTGCGCGGTCCAGGCGAACTCCGTCTCGCACGGCGTGCCCTGCATCATCGCGATCCCGGCGACCAGCGCGAGCACGGCGAAAACCCGCGCGAGATACGCGCGGGTTCGCGAGCTGCGGGTGCCGGGCACGTGATCCAGGGTAGCCACCTCGGCTCCCGGCTCGTGCGGACGGGGGAGAAGCCGCATGAAACAGACCGCTCGCCTAGCGCCAGAACGCCAGCCTGTGCTCGGCCGCGTAGTCGACGCGCCCGATCGCGCCCGGAGCCAGTGACTGCACGTACTGCCCCTCCGAGAACCGCGGCCACCCCGGCGTCCCGGTGCGGGCGAAGTCCGTCCACGTCTTGATCATGTGGTCGGACAGGCCGCGGTCCTTCGTGAAGTCCTCGTCAGGGAACAGGTAGTCGATGTCCGACGAGTGGTTCGCGCCGTGCAGTTCCTTGGGGAACTCCGGGTTCGTGGCCGCGTTGCGGTCAGCGAACTCGAACGCGTAGACGGGCGCCTTCTTCGCGTACAGCGTGTTCTGCCGGAACGTCGCACGTGCCCACACGCGATCCGTCAGCACCGTCGCCCACGCCTGCTTCGGCGACGCGAACGCGCCGGCCGGGTACTCGCGCTCGATCTCGGCCGCGCGGTCGGGAAATGCCTCCCGCACGAGCCGTGAGTAGTCCTCAGTGGACATCGGCTCCGGCCGGAACAGCCCGACGAAGCTGTTGTGCTCGTCGCGGGTCGCACCCACGAGCATGGGCACGTTCGCGAACTCGCCCGCCTCCAGCGAGTCGCCCGGCAGGCGTGGCAGCACCGAGCCGCCGTAGCCGACGGGCTGGAAGATGTTCATGATCTGCGGGTAGCCGAGCAGCTTCTCCGCGGGCAGCTTTCGCAGGCACTCGACGTCCGCGCAGCCCAGTTCGGTGCTGATCATCGAGCCGATCTCCTGGATCTCCGGCACCGGCCGCCACGCGAGCGACGGCAACGCCTCCAGGTCCGGGTACCAGGCACCGCGAGGCACGTCGACCAGCGTGAACGAGCTGTGCATGATCGCCTTGTGGAACAGCGGCCGTTGCCCGATCAGGTGCGCGCCGACAGCGGTCGCGCCGAACGACACCCCGAACAACGTCACGTTGCCCGGATCTCCGCCGAAAGCGGAGATGTTGCGTTGGACCCACTCCAACGCCGCGCGCTGGTCCAGCAGCCCGAACTCACCGGAGTGCTCGAGTCCCGGCAACCCGAACCCGCCGAACACCCCCATCCGGTAGTTGAACGTCACCACGACGACATCCCCTTGCCGCGCAAGGCGTTCCGCGTCGAAGTAGTGCCCGGCCCCGATCGCGCCGTCGCCGTGCACCCACACCAGCACCGGCTTGCGACCGGTGACCGACGGTGTCGTGACGTTGGCGAACAGGCAGTCCTCGTTCGTGCTCTTCGTCTCCGAGTAACCGGACCCCACCTGCGGGCACGGGCTGCCGGGCTCGAAAGCCTCCCGCACCCCGCTCCACGCCGCGGCGCGCACCGGTGGCTTCCACCGCTCCGCGCCGGCGTACGGGACGCCCTGGAACCGCAGGTGCCCGTCGCGCTGTTCCCCCTTGACCTGCCCGGTGTCGGTCGTGACAACGTCCGACGGCATGGCTTCCCCCTTCCCGCATGCGCTGACCAGCAGCAATGCGGCGACCAACAACGTGCCCCGACGCACGATGATCAACCCCCTGTGGCTAGGTCGACGGCCGCGACCAACTCCCGTTCGCAGACGTCGAGATCGAGTGACCCGGACCGCAACACGACGCCGTTGCGCATCGCGAGGATGAACACGGCCATCACGTCCGGGTCGAACACGCGGAACTCGCCGGCCTGCTGCCCCTGTCTGAGGAGGTCGGCGAGCCCAGCGTGATCGGAGTCGGCGATGCCCCCGTCCGTCACCGCCGCGTGGGCCCTGATCCGCAGGAACGCCACCATGTCCGCGCGGTGCTCGCGCAGAAAAGCGATGTTGGCGACCAGGAACGCCCGCAGCTCCTCGCGAGCGCCGCCCTGGCCCATCCGCGCGTGCACGAACTCTTGGAAGCGCTCCAAGATGTCCGCGAACACCACGTCGACGAGCTCCTGCTTGTTCTTGAAGTGGTACGAGATCAGCCCCGTGCTGCTCAGCCCGGCACGCGCCGCGATGGCCTTGAACGACGTCTCCGCGTAGTCCAGCTCCGCGATCGTGGCGATCGCCGCCGCCACGATCTGCGCCCGCCGGGCCTGCTCGGTCACGGACTTTGCTCGCATGAGCAAAACTTAGCACGACTGAGCAAACCGGCGGCGGGCCAAAATCAGGTTCCATGAGCATCAGGCAGCACCAGCTGGCGTTACGACCGCTCCGCCGATGGGTGATCGTGGTGTGCGCGGCGGTGGTCGTCGTGCTGACCTCGGGCGTGCTGGCCTGGCTGCTCTTCGAGGCGGGCAGCGACCCCGGACGCCGGCTGGAGGCGATCAAGACCGGGTTCACCGTCGGACTGGCCGGCGGCGGCAGCATCGTGCTGTTCCTGGCGGTGCGACGGCAGTGGCACCAGGAGGTCGTCGCCGCCGTCACCGCCCGCGACGCCGACGAACGCCGCCTGACCGACCTCTACGTCAAGGGCACCGAGCACCTGGGCTCACCACTGGCCCAGGTCCGCATCGCCGGCCTCTACGCGCTGGAACGCCTCGCCCAGGAGAACCCGCACCAGCGCCAGGTCGTGACGGACGTGATCAGCGCCTACCTGCGCATGCCGTTCGCGGAGGGCGACGAGGACCTCGAGACACAGCAGGAACTGCACGTCCGCCGTTCCGCGGGCACGATCCTCACCACACACCTGCGCGAACCGGAGTTCTGGGGCGTCACGCTGGACCTCAGCCGCGCGGTACTGGTCGACTTCAACGCCCGCGGCTGCGTGTTCACCGGCGGCCTCAACTGCGAGAAGGCCGTCTTCATCGGCACCGCCCGCTTCACCGACGCCCGCTTCGCCGGTGTCGCCAGGTTCGTCGACGCCGACTTCCGCGGCACGAGCCGGTTCACCGGCGTGACCTTCGAGGACGACGTCCTCTTCGGCGGAGTCCGCTCCCGCGACACGCGCTGGTTCCTCGGCGCCAAGCTCACGAACCACAAGGCAGTGCTCGACATCCCCGGCTTCCGCGTCGAGCCGGACGGCACCATCACCCCCGACGCACCAGCCCGATGAGGTGGTCGACGGCCGCGCCCAGATCAGCGGGCCCGTCGACGGCGATGCCGAAGCCTCCGAGCCGGCGCAGCGGTTCGATGTCGATGTCCACCCGGTCCCCGACGCTCCACGTCCCCGCCGCCGGCACCCCGCACCGCTCCAGCACCACCCGGAACGCGCCCGGATCGGGCTTGGGCGTGTCACGCGAGTCCTCGGAGGTGAACACCTCCGTGAAGTCGGCGACCCCGAGGCCGACCTTGTCGAGGATCGCTGTCATGGAGCCCCTCGTGTTGTTGGTGAGCAACACGATCGGCACCACCTCGCGCAGCCTGCCGAGCTCCCGGACCACGCCCTCGTCGCGCGCCAGACCGTCCGCGATGGACAGATGCGTCTCGCGGTACTCCAGCCACTGCGCGACGTCGAACCCGTTGGCCCGCACGAACGACGTCGTCGACGTACCGGCCCAGTTCGTCCGCATGGCCTCCCGCAGCTCGGCCACCTTCGCGTTCGCGTGCGCCACGGAGGCGCCCCGCAGCTCCACGAACATCCGGCCGATCACCGCGAGCACCTGCTCCGCGTACGCCTCCTTCGGGTACAGGGTCCCGTCGAGGTCGAACACGACGAGCCGCGGCGTGGATCCGTCTCCGAGAACGTCGATCATGCGCCCACCCAACCACGTCCCGGGGTTTGGAAGACCGCCAAACAGCATGCTTTCAGGTTGACCTGCGGCGAATGGGTGGAGCCAAACGGAACGCCGCCTCTACCGTCCCTGCATGCCTTTGCGGAGATCAACGGTGCGCGGCCGCGAGTTCGGCGACGCGATACGAGCGCTGCTGCGGGCGGCCGACCTGACGAACCGCGCCGCCGCCGAGTTGCTGGGCTGGCAGGAAGCCAAAGTCTCGGAACTGGTCAACGGCAAGGAAGGCGTCAGCGACGTCGACCTGGCCAAGCTGCTCGGGCTGTTGCGCACGCCGCCCGACGAGTTCGACCACCTGATGGCACTGCACCGCGAAACGCACCAACGGGATTGGTTGCAGCCCGCCAAGTCCGGCGTCACGGACCGAGCGCGCACACTGCGCGAACACGAGAAGATCGCGAGTGGCGTGACCGGTTGGTCGATGAACGTTGTACATGGCCTTGTACAAGCACCCGACTACATCACCTACATGGTCAACTCATCGACGCGGCTGTCCGCTGACGAGCGTCCTGCGGTAGTCAGCAGTCGGATGGCACGCCAGAACGCGGTTCTCGACGGCTATCGGGCCGTCACGATCTACATTCACGAGCGGGCTCTTCGGCTGCCCGTCGGAAGTCCGGAGGTAATGGCCGACCAACTTCACCATTTGCTTCGTGTGTCGGTCCGGCCCTATCTGACGCTTCGCGTGATTCCGACGTCACTCGGTCCACACGCTGGGCTCGCCGGTTCGTTCGACATGCTGACCTTCAAGAAGATCCCGCCGATCGTCTACGTCGAGAGCGAGGGGGCTACCGTGTTCTTGGAAGATCAGCCTTCGGTCGGCCTCTACGAAGACGTGCTGAAGTCACTCGGACGGACGGCGTTGGACGAGGCGCAAACCAGGAAGCTGATCACCGACATCATCGGTGAGGAGCCTCGTCATGACCAGCTGGCGGAAGAGTAGCTACAGCGGTAGCGACACCAACTGTGTCGAAGTGGGTCGTGGCGTCGGCATCCGCGACAGCAAGGCTCCCTCCGTCGAACTCCCGCTCACGGCCCACCAGTGGGCACCGCTCCTTCGCCTGGTCCTCGGCAGCTCGTGCAACTGAAGGTTGCGCAAGTCGGGTCCGCGGGTTAGCTTGAAGTGCAACCGATGGTTGCACTTTGAGTGAGGAGGACCGCGTGGAACACGGAAGCATCGAACGCGAGCTGCGCATCGACGCCACCCCCGAGGTGGTCTACGAGGTGGTCAGCTCTCCCGAGCACCTGCGCGAGTGGTGGCCCGACGAGGCCGAGCTCGACCCCGTGCCCGGCGGCACCGGCACGATCACCTTCGGCGACCCGGCCTCGCCGGACGCGAAGGTCGAACACCTCACGGTCGTCGAGGCCGATCCGCCCCGCCGGTTCGCGTTCCGCTGGGTTTACGACCAGGGCGCTTCGGCGGCGCCGGGCAACTCGCTGCTCGTCACGATCGACCTCGTGCCGTCCGGCGACGGCACGCTGCTGCGCTTCAAGGAGACCGGGTTCCGCGAGCGCGGCTGGGAGGCCGCCGTGCTGGAGCAGGCCTACGCCGATCACGTCCGGGGCTGGGACCACTTCCTCCCGCGTCTCGTCGCGCGCGCCGACAGCCTGGTCGCGCGGCCGTGAGCACCGCGATCGACGACGACCTCTGGTCCGCGGTCGGCGACCCGACCCGCCGCCGGATGCTCGACCTGCTGCTGAGCGACGGGGGCGGCACCGCGACCACGCTGAGCGAGCGGCTCCCGGTCACCCGGCAGGCGGTCGCCAAGCACCTCGGCGTGCTCGACCGCGTCGGACTGGTGCACGTGACGCCGGCCGGGCGCGAGCGCCGCTACGAGGTGGACGAGGTGCAACTCGCCCGCGCGGTCGCCCAGCTGACCGCGGTCGGCACCACCTGGGACGCCCGGCTGCAGCGGATCAAGCGGATCGCCGAGCGGATCCAGCGCGGCACAGCGGATCGAGAGACAGGAACGGATCAGCGATGACGACGCAGGCGCCGCGCACCGAACGCGGCTACACCACCTCGTACACGGTCGAGCAGTCGCCGGACGAGGTCTACGCGGCCGTCCTGGACGTTCGTGCCTGGTGGACGGGCGAGGTCGAGGGACGTACCGACGAGGTGGGCGCCGAGTTCACCTACCGGCATCCCCCGCAGCACTACAGCCGTCAGCGCGTGACCGAGCTGACGCCGGGCAGCCGCGTGGTCTGGCAGGTCACGGACAGCCTCCTGTCCTTCGTCTCGGACCCGGCCGAGTGGACCGGCAGCGAGATCGTGTTCGACATCGTCCCCGCCGGCGGCGGCGCGCAGCTGAGGTTCACCCACGTCGGACTGGTGCCGGACGTCGAGTGCTTCGGCGCGTGTTCCGCGGCCTGGCTGCACTACGTCAACGGCAGCCTGCGCAGCCTGGTCACCACCGGGCACGGCCTGCCGGATCCGTGGTGACGACCGAGCTGGCCGCCAAGGCCGATCTCCTGCGTTCGCTGCACGTCCCGGGCGACCCGCTCGTGCTGCCGAACGCCTGGGACGTCGGCAGCGCCCGCGCCGTCGTCGACGCGGGCTTCCCGGTGATCGCGACGGCGAGCAACGCGATCGCCGCGGCACTGGGCTACGACGACGGTGAGGGAGCGCCAAGGGACGAGATGATGTTCGTCGCCGCGCGCATCGTGGCGTCGGTCGACGTTCCGGTCACGGTCGACGCCGAAGCCGGGTACGGACTTGCTCCCGGCGAGCTGGTCGAGCTGCTGACCGGGATCGGCGCCGCCGGCTGCAACATCGAGGACACCGACCACGCGCACGGCGGCCTGGTGGACGTCGGCGTGCGCGCCGCCTACATCGGGGAGATGCGCGCGGCCGCGAACCGGATCGGGGTGCCGTTGGTGATCAACGCGCGGGTCGACTCCTTCTTCCCCGCCTCGCCGTTCTCCGGGGACAGGAGGCTGACCGACGCCATCGACAGGGCTCGGGCGTACTGGGCGGCCGGCGCGGACTGCGTGTTCGTGCCGGGAGCCGGGCCCGAGGACCTCCGCGCGGTCGTCACCGAGGTCGGCGCCCCGGTGAACGCCGGTCTGCCGTTGCGGGGTGGGTCGCTGGGGGCGCTTCGTGCGGCCGGGGTCGCCCGCGTGTCCGTGGGTCCGCAGCTCTACCGCAGCGCGCTGGGCCACCTGCGTGCTGACCTCAAGGAGCTCGCCGGGTCCACTGCGTGACGACCCGCCGATGGTCGGGATTCGGGAAATTGCCGCCCGTGAGCGCCGTCACAGGTGCATGCTGTGTGCACCAGCTCAACCCGAGGACTGATGACCATGACGAGTGCGACCGCCGGCTCCCGCCACGACTGGGAGACCGACCTGGAGCGCTATCGGATCAGGGCGGTCCAGGTGCTCGACACGCACCTGCCCGCCACGACCGGCTGCACCGAGTGCGGCGAACCGTGGCCTTGCGCCCGCGCGTGCTCCGCGGAGTTGGTGCTCGAGCTCTGAGACCTACGAGTTCACCCGGTCCAGGAACGCGCTGATCCCGGACACCATCCGTTCGACCTGGTCGTCGAGTGTGATCGATTCGTGGAACCGCGAGCCCGGTCCCGCGCTCTTCCTGCCCCGCAGGTACAGCGAGCACGCCAGGTCGGCGCAGACGTAGACGCCGACCGAGTTGCCCAGTTGTCCCGACTTGCCCGCCTTGCGCGCGCTCATCAGCGACACGCCGTCCCCGGAATGCGTGGTCAGGCACCACGAGCACATCGTCTTGCGCGCCCGTCCGGCCTGCGCCGCCCTGCGCAACGCGATGCCGGTGAGCCGCCCGTCCAGCTCGATCACCAGGTACGAGCGGTCGGGCGCGGCCGGGTCGGTCCAGCCGAGGAAGTCCAGGTCGTCCCACGTCCGCGCGCCCAGATCCCTGGGTACGTGCATGCGCTTCGCCTCGCCCTTGGTGGAATTGACGAAGGACGCGCGGATGTCGTGTTCGGTCAGCGGCTTCATGGTCCCGGACGCTAGGCTTACCTAGAGGTCCTAGGCAAATAATTAAGGACCCTAGGAAGGGTGACGGATGGCACGTGCGGGGCTCACGGCCGACCGCCTCACGCAGGCGGCGGCGGACCTGGCGGACGAGGTCGGCTTCGAGAACGTGACGGTGTCCGCGCTGGCCCGGCACTTCGGCGTGAAGGACGCCTCGCTCTACTCGCACATCCGCAACGCTCAGGACCTGCGCGTCCGGCTGGCCGTGCTGGCGCTCGCGGAGTTCGCGGATCGGGTGGCGGAGTCGATCGCGGGCCGTTCGGGCAAGGACGCCCTGGTCGCGTTCGCCTCCGCCTACCGCACCTACGCCCAGGAACGCCCCGGCCGCTACTCGGCGATGCAGATCGCGCTCGACCCCGACACGGCCGCCGACAGCGCTCTGAAGCACGCCGAGATGACTCGCGCGGTCCTGCGGGGCTATGAACTCTGGGAGCCGGAGCTGACGGATGCCGCGCGGCTGCTGCACAGCACGTTGCACGGGTTCGTCTCGCTGGAACGCTCCGGGGCGTTCCACAGCCACCCGCGCGGGGTCGAGGCGTCGTGGCTCAGAGCCCTGGACGCGCTGGACTCGGTGCTGCGGGCCTGGCCGCACTAGCCGGGTGCCTGGTCCAGGCTCCCCTATCCTGCGGCGCATGGGCCCGATGATCCGAGCGGCAAGCCTGCGCGGGTTTGTGCCGCTGGTCGAGGAGCTGGGCGGTGCCCCTGACGCGCTGCTCGCTCGGTTCGGCATCTCCCGTGGGTCTCTGGAGGCCGACGACGAACTGGTCCCGATCACGGCCCATGACCGGATGCTCGACGCCGCGGCCGACGCGCTGGGCTGTCCCGACTTCGGGTTGCGGCTGGCCGAACGGCAGGACCTGGGCATCCTGGGGCCGCTCGCGATCGCGGTCGAGTCCTCCTCGACGGTGGCCGAAGCCCTGCGGTGCGCGTCGAGGTTCATGTTCGTGCACAGCACCGCCCTCAGCGTCGACGTCCGTCCCGACCCGCACGGCCGCCGAGGCGTGGTCGCGCTGACGTACTACAAGGACCTGCGCGAGTCGATGTACTCGCCGCAGGCCATGGAACTGGGACTCGGGCTGTTCCACCGCGTCTCGGTGGCGCTGCTCGGCGGCCTCACGGGCCTGCGCTCGGTGGAGTTTCCGCACGGTCCCGTGTCCCCGGTCCGCCGGTATCTGGACTTCTTCGGCTGCGACGTGAGATTCGGGGCCCCGGCCGGGGCGCTGTGCGTCGAACGGCAGGTGCTCGACGAGCGGTTCGCCACAGCGAACGAGACGACCCGCGGGATCGCCCTCGGTCACCTGACGACCCAGTACCCCGACTCGACCGGCGCCATCCCGGCCCGAGTCCGGCTCGCCATCGCCGAAACCCTCGGTGTGTCCGCACCGTCCGTCGTGGCCGTCGCGCGGCTGCTGGCCACTCATCCCCGGACACTGCAGCGGCAGCTGGCGCGGGAAGGGACGTCGTTCGAGACCGTTCTGGACGACGTGCGCCGGGACGCGGCGCATCGCTTCATCACCGGCACGGACCTGCCGCTCAGTCAGGTCACCACCCTCGTGGCCTTCACCGAGCAGTCGTCCCTGAGCCATGCCGTGCGCCGCTGGTTCGGATTGAGTCCCCGGGAGCTGCGCCGTCTCGGCTCCGGCGGAGCAGGAGCGTAGGGCGTCAGCCTCGGTCCAGCAGCCGCTGCTGGGCGCGGCGGCCCTGGGCGACCACGAGAGGCACGGCTGCAAGCCCCAGCCGGGGCGCCAGGTCCGCGAGCCGGGCCACGAGCCCGCGCCGGCGGGGAACCGTGGTGACCAGGCGAGGCTTGTCGAGAACTTTCCTGACCGCCTCGACGACGTCCTCCGGCTGGAGCAGCTTTCCGGAGAAGGACAGGGCCGAGGCCGGGTCGTTCAGCTTGTCGTACAGCATCGGAGTCCAGATGCCGTCCGGGCAGACGCAGGAGATGTCGATACCGCTGATGCCGGCGACCAACAGGTCGGCCATCGTGCTGAGGCTGAAGCCGATCGCGGCGTGCTTGGACGCCGCGTACACCGCTTCGCCGGCCACGGCGGTGAGGCCGGCGAGGGAGACGATGTTGACCACATGGCCGCCGCCCTCGCGCATCGCGCCGATCGCGGCGACGGTGCCGTTGACCGTGCCCAGCGTGTTGACCTCGATCATCAGTCGCCGGGTCGCCGGGTCCTGTTCCCAAGCCGGGCCGGTGACCAGCACGCCGGCGTTGTTCACCCACACGTCCAGCCGCCCGGCCCGAGCGATGATCGCGTCGCGGGCCGCGTCGACCTGGGCGGGGTCGCGGACGTCGACGGCCATGGCGGTGGCGCCGAGCTCGTCGGCCGTCGCCTGGGCGGAGGCCGCGTCCAGATCGGTGACGAGGACGTGGTGACCGCGGGCGACGAGAAGCCGGGCGATCTGCCTGCCCAGACCGCGGCCGGCGCCGGTGACGACGGCACCGGCGGGGGAGCGGGTCATCGCAGCCCTGCCTTGATCTCGCCGTAGGCGATGCCGCCGTGGACGTAGGTGGGCACGACCGGCCAGAAACGCTTCCACGGGGCAAGCTCGGTCGACGGCAGGATCTGGAGCCACCGCGGGTCCCGCTTGCAGGGGTCGGCCAGCGTCTTCTCCTTGACCATCGAGTCGTACTGGTCCAGCGAGTCTTCAAGGGTGTTGGCGTTCGGGCAGATCTCGCGGCCGAACTGCTCGTGGTACCTGCGCACACCGGGGATCTTCGACAGCTCCGGCTGCCAGTTGTCGAGGGAGATCCCGTTCTCCGAGGAGACCCAGACACCATCGGGGGTGTTGATCACCAGCGAGTGGTTGCCGTCGGTGTGGCCAGGGGTCCACAGCAGCGCGACGCCGGGGCCGAGCTCGATGTCGCCGTCGAACGTCACGAACTTCGCCGGGTCCACGCCGCCGAGTCCCCCTTCGACGTACCACGCCCACTGCATCGGGTGCAGCGACTGCAGGGTGGCGAGCTCGCGGCGGTGCACGAGCATCCGCGCGTTACCGAACAGCGGCCGGCGCGGCTCGGTCTCGCCCTTGATGACCTCGGTGGAGCCGAGGATCATCCGCGGATCCTGCACGTGCAGGTGGTCGAAGGTGCAGAAGTCGATGTCGCCGGCGGTCAGGCCGACCTTCGCGAGCACGTCGCCGGGTTCGTTGTAGTACCGGAGAACGACCTTCTCCAGCAGGTGTCCGCCGGGCACCTTGGCCATGAGCCGCTGGAGGTTCCGGTAGAACGGCGCCTCGGCGGAGCCGTCCGGGACCGTGGGCTCGAACACCAGCGTGCGTGGTCGTCCGTCCCAGTCGTCGTACTGGACGACGAGCATCCGGTTGATCATCGAGATCAGCGGCAGCGTGGGCACCGACACCGCGCCGTGAAAGGCGAAGCTGACCGGATAGGGCGCTGCCGCGATGTCCACCGACTTCACGGCACGCACCTGGCCCTGTGCCTTGAAGCGCACCTTGTACGCCGCCGCGGCGCGTCGCACCGCGGCCAGTCGCTCACCGCGCGGCCACACGTCGTGGACGCCGTCGAACTCGGGGATCGGGCGGGCGCCGATCCCGGCCAGATCTGTTCCGGCTCGTTCTGCCGACTGCACCATGGGTGCCTCCTCCTGCGTCGCTGATGCGTCTCGGAGTGCAGTCGAACGAGGACCGAGAAACTTGTTTCAGCACGACAAGTCGTTCCACAACCACCCGCGCGGGGTCGAGGCGTCGTGGCTCAGAGCGCTGGACTCGGTGCTGCGGGCCTGGCCCGCCTGAAGAAGTTGACCAGGTTGCCGTCGGGGTCGCGGACCAGCAGTGAGCGGTTGCCCCACGGCATCGTGGTGGGTTCCTGGACGACCTCGGCGCCGGCCAGCTTCGCGTGCACGCCCTCCACGTCGCCGACCTCGAACTCGATGATGACGCTGCGGTTGGCACCCGGCTCGGCCGATCCGGCGGCGAACAACGCCACGGTGCGGGTGCTGCCGATCGCGAGGGTGGCGGTCGGCGTCCTGACTTCGGCGAAGTCCTCGTTCGCCCAGGTCGCGTCCACTCCCGTGGCGCGTTCGTAGAAGTCGGCGAGGCGGGCGACGTCGGCGGTGATGACGCGGATAGATGCGAAGTCCATGACTGCACGCTAGGAGCGATACCGGACAGAATCCGCCCGGTATGTGCGCGAGAATGTCGGCTGTGCCCCGGCCGATCGCACGTGTGCTGTCCCTGTTGGAGCTCCTCCAATCCGGAGGCGTTCGGTCGGTGGCGGAGCTCGCCTCGCGGCTCGAGGTGGACGAACGCACGGTGCGCCGGTACGTCGATCACCTGCTCGACCTCGACATACCGGTCGAGTCGGTGCGCGGACGGTACGGCGGTTACCGGCTCGCTTCCGGCTACCGGATGCCGCCGCTGATGCTCAGCGACGACGAGGCCCTCGCAGTGCTGGTCGGTCTGGTCACAGGCCTGATGACGGGCACGGCGAGCGAGACGGCGGCCGCGAAGATCCGCCGGGTGCTGCCCGCACGGCTCCGCGGCAGGCTCGACGCCGTGCTCGGCTCACTCGCCTTCACCACCCCGCCCGGAACGCCTGCCGCCCCGGACGCTCCGGTCCTGCTCGCGATCGCCGACGCGGTGACCCACCACCGGCCCGTCGCCATCCGGTACACCGCCGCCGACGGCCGGCACAGCGAACGCACGCTGCACCCGTACAGGCTGGTCGCCCACTCCGGCCGGTGGTACGTGACCGGCGCCGATCCCGCGCTCGGCGAGGACCGGACGTTCCGGCTGGACCGCATCGCCACGGCCAGGACGCCGCCCGGCTCGTTCGATCCGCCGGGCGATCTCGATGCGGCGCAACAGCTGCTGACCGGGTTCGCGACCGCCTCGTACCGGTACGAGGTGACGGTGCGGATCCAGGGGACCACCGCACAGATCCGTACCCGGCTGCCCGCGAGCGTGGCCGTGGTGGAGCCTCTCGCCGATGGCTGGTCGCGGGTCGAACTGCGGGTGGAACGGCTCGACTGGCTGCCCGGTGTGCTCGCGTCGCTGGACCTGCCGTTCGTCGTTGAAAGGCCGGACGCGCTGCGCGGCCTCGTGGTGGCGCTCGCCGAGAGACTTCTGAAGTCCGTTGCCGGTGGAGTCGCTGACGACCTGGCGTCGTCGTCATGATCGACAGAATCGAGTCTGTGGGTCCACGCTCGACCTGACCGTTTCCGGACACGTACTTCGACTTCCCTGGTCGCGCGCTGACCTACGCGGTGTCGCCGGGGCGGCGGGTCAGGTTCTGGATCAGGTCCACGACGTTGATCGGCTTCTCCAGGACTCCAGCCCGGTGTTCGCCGCCGAGCACCTCCAGGGTGTGGACGTCGGCCGGGCCGTCCGGCAGCTGTGGCGCCTCGGCCGGGCCCTCCACCGCCAGCTCCCGCATCAGCGGGTGTGCCACCTGCAAAGCGATGGTGTGCGGCTGGAGCACGTTCTCAAGCACCTCTGCGGACGGCAGCACGCCGTTGCGCACGATGTCGCGGTACGGGCCCACGGTGTCGTCGCGGTCGGGGGCGTCGCCGAACCAGCTGATCAGGTACGTGCGCAGGTAGACCGTCAGGAACCGCGCGACGGCTTCGGGTTCGGTGCGCGTGCGGGGCATCTCGGGCTGGTTGAGCAGGCAGTACAGGTCCGCGCCGAGCGGGAAGTCGGCGTCACGCAGCCAGAGCACCGGGTCGGTGTCGCCGCCCGCGCTCACCGCGTCCAGGCACGCGGCGACGAACGCGAGCCGGTTCGCGGTCAGGTTGTGGTCGGCCTTCTCGCGATGCAGCGCGGCCGTCACCTCGTCCAGTTCACGGCGCAGGGCGGTCACTGTCTCGTGCTCGGCGGCGCTGCGGTCGCACCGCCGCTGCCACGCGATGATGCGGATCAGCAGCCGTTCGCATTCGCGCTGGTGTTCGTACTTGACGCGCAGCTCCGTCAGCTCGCGCTCGTAGAACATCAGGCTCGTCTCGTGCGCCTCGCGGAACTCCCGCACCGCCGCCTCGGATCGGCGCCGTGAGTTGTCCTGCTCCTCGGACAACTGCCTGAACAGCATGGCCGCCCGCACCCCGTCGTCGGGCGCCTCGCTGGTGTCCGCGTACGGCGGCGGTGCGTCGTCGGGCACTCGCACAGGCCCGCAGTAGCCGGGCGGCAGGTAGCGCTGCGAGGCCTGCCAGAGCCCGGCCAGGTACGGGTGCGTGGTGTCGTCGCGCCCGCAGCGGGCGTGGACGAACGTGACGAGGTCCCACTCCGCGATCTCCCGCGCGGTGCGGCCGATGCGCCTGCTCATGGCCTTCTTGGCGGCCTCGAACGCGCTGCGGTCCTCGGGGTCGCCCGCGATGCACGCCGGTGCGTCCGGGGCGGCCATGTGGGCGCGCAGGAAGTCGCTCGACGTCGGATAGCCCGTTCTGATGACCGTGATCAGCTCGAACGCCAGCTCGGCCGCGAACGGGTCGAGGCAGGTGTAGTCGCCGACCGAGGTGGGCAGATGGCGTCCACCGCGACGAGTGCCACGCACCATGAGTTCCTCTGCTGGTGTGCCGGCCGGGGACCGGGGAGACGAAGGAAAGAGCCGCACGCGCCGACGTGCCTTTATGTGGTGGATCTCCGGCGATTCATTCGTGAACTGTCCCAAGTGTCTCGTTGCGATCTTGCCCGGGGTACAAGTTCCCGGTATCGCCACCTGTTCGAGTGAATAGTCCTGACCGATGGACAGCCTCGGTATCAAGTTCCGCGCGATGGACAACCGCCGCGCGACCAGTGCGACCGATCATGCCTTGCACGCCGCTCTGAACAGCGGTTATCGACGTGTGAAGCAAGTCCACGCGGATGGACAACCTGTTCATCGGTCGCACTGATGGCCTGGAATGACCGCCCGTCACTCTCCGCGCGCCGTTCATCGACGGTCATTTCGCGACGTCATGAACGGCTGATCGGCACTGCGATAGTGGGAGCAGCCCACGCTTCGGCTCGGCACATAAAAGAGCGGCTCCCCGATGGCAGTCGGAGAGCCGCGAAATCGTTGTCCAGACCCGATTCCGCATCAGGAGAGAATCAACGTGCGAAGTGTAGACCTCCCGCACCAGGTCCAGTCCCGGCATCGGCGGGACCAGGCGAACCCCGGCTGCCTGCGCGGGCTGCTATCCGTACCCGGTCTGTTCGCGCGGCTGGCGATCGCGCGGGTTCGGTCAGGGCCTGTGACCGTGGAAGGTGCGGCGCAGATTGCTCCCCCACGCCTCCGGGTTCTCCCACGGGACGAAGTGGCCGCCGCGCTCGTGCGCGTTCACGTTGATGTGGTTGAACCAGCCGGCCAACGGTCCGGTCTTGAACGCCCGGACGCGCTCGCCGGCGGTGCCGACACCGGGCGGGTTCTCGTAGGTGACGAAGGTGAGGCCAACCGGGGCCTGCACGACCGGTGTGTGGTCGTGGGCGGGCGTCCAGGGGTAGCGGTTGGCGTTGGCGTGGTACCGCATCGACGTGGCGATCGAGTTGGTCGCCCAGTAGATCGTCGCGTGCGTGAGCAGGTCGTCCTTCGTGAAGACGGACTCGACGTCGCCGCCGTTGTCGCTCCAGGAGTTCCAGCGCTCCAGCAGCCATGCGGGCAGTCCCGCCGGTGAGTCGCTCAGGCCGTGGGCGAGGGTGGCTCCGTCGAACATGTGCACGGCGAGGTGCGGTGCCCAGCGGTGGTCGAGCTCGATGGTGCGGGCGCGGGCGGGTTGCTCGTCGGGCAGGGACGGTTGCGGGCAAAGTCCCAGGCGCGGTCGCCGTTGAAGAAGCTGAGTGGTCCACGGCCGGCCGTGGGTGAGGATCAACGGGATCGGGATCGGGCCGCGGCCGGGTTTGCGCATGAAGTGCACCGGAACGTCGGCGACGGTCACCTCGTAGTGCTCGTAGGCGTTGATGGCGGCTGCGGCCTTGCGCCAGCCGAAGCCGCCGCGCCAGTAGCTGATCAGGTCGCGCAGGTAGGCGGCGGGGTTCGAGAGAATTGATCACGCCTCCGGCGACAGGGCGCCTTCCCGCCCGCGTGGCCGGGTCAGCAGCCTGGACAGCACGATCGCGCTCTCGGTCCGTTCGACGGGAGCGGTCGAGCGGACGCGCTGGATGGCCTGTTCCAGGTGCGGGATGTCCCTGGCCAGCATGTAGAGCATCGCGTCGGCGGCACCGGAGACGGTGCAGGCCTCGACGACCTCGGGGATGTCCTCCAGCGCCTTGCCCAGTTCGGCCGGGGTGGGGTTGCCCGCGCAGTAGACCTCGACGAACGCCTCGGTGTGCCAGGCCATCGCCTGCGGATCCACGAGCGCGCTGAAACCGCGGATCGCTCCGGTGGCCACCAGGCGGTCGAGCCGTCTCTTCGCGGCGGACGGCGACAGCCCGGCCGCCTTGCCGATCTCGGCGTAGGTGGCGCGGCCGTTGCGCAGCACGCACCGGATGATCGCCTGGTCGATGTCGTCCATGCCCAGAGGATCTGGCCTGGCACAAAAAATTGCCACGCGGCCGTGATCTTTGCAAAGAAACCACTGTTGGGCGCCGGTTTCGGCGATTGTTTGCACTGCCCGGCGAACCTAATCTCCGGCTGGTGACCATCAACGATGTCGAGGCGGCGGCGCTGGCCGCGGTGGACGAGGCCGCGATCGGCCGGCTCCTGCTGGACCTGCTCGCGGTGCCGAGCGTGACGGGCAGCGCCGCGGAGTCCGAACTGCAGCACGTGCTGGCCGGGCACCTGGAACGGATGGACCTGGACGTCGATCTCTGGTCGATGGACCTGCCCGGACTCCGCGCGCACGACGACTTCCCCGGCGGTGAGGCGCCGCGCACGGAGGCGTGGGGCCTGGTGGGCAACACACGCTCGCACGGCGACGGGCCGACGTTGATCCTGCAGGGACATGTCGACGTCGTTCCGCCCGGCGACTTGACGCAGTGGCAGGGCGATCCGTTCCGACCGCGCGTCGAAGGAGACGTCGTGCACGGCCGCGGAGCGTGCGACATGAAGGCCGGTGTGGTGGCGATCCTCGCCGCGCTGGCCGCGATCCGCGCGGCGAGCGCGACGCCGCGGGGCCAGGTGTCCGTGCACTTCGTCGTCAGCGAGGAGGACGGCGGGCTCGGAGCGTTCGGAACCCTCCAGCGCGGCCACACCGGTGACGCCTGCATCATCACCGAACCGACCGGCGGCGCGCTCATAATCGCCAACGGCGGTGCCCTGACCTTCCGCATCGAGGTTCCCGGCCAGGCCACGCACGGCAGCACGCGGTACGCCGGGGTCAGCGCCATCGACGCCTACCTGCCCATCCACGCCGCCCTCGCCAGGCTGGAAGCACGCCGCAACGCCGGCGCCGATCCGCTGATGTCCGCCTACCCCGTCGCGTACCCGCTGTCGGTCGGCACGCTGCAGGCCGGCGACTGGGCGAGCAGCGTGCCGGACCTGCTGGTGGCCGAGGGGCGATTGGGTGTGGCGCTGGGGGAGGAGCCGGCCCAGGCCCGTGCCGAACTCGAGGCGTGCGTGGCCGAGGCCTGCGCGTCGGACCCGTGGCTGCGGGCCCACCCCGCCGTCGTGACGTGGCCCGGCGGTCAGTTCGCCAGCGGCCGGTTACCGGCAGGGCATCCACTCGCGGACCTGGTCGGTGACGCGCACGCGGACGTCACCCGCAGGGCGCGCCCCGTCGAGCAAGGCGCGCCGTACGGCAGTGATCTGCGCCTGTACGCGGGGGCCGGGATCCCCACTCTGCAGTACGGGCCCGGTGACGTGCGGCTCGCACACGGTCCGCAGGAGCAGGTTTCCGTCAGCGAGGTCGTCACCGTCACCCAGGCCCTGGTGCTCGCCACGCTGCGGACGGTCTACACGCCGCTCTGATCGCGGGCGAAGCGGTCGGTGGCGGCGATGATCGCCGCGGTCATGCTGCCGCCGCCGTGACCGGTGTCGTCGAGGACCATGAGCTCGCTTCCGGGCCAGGCGCGGTGCAGTGCCCAGGCCGTGCCGAGTGGAGCGCTGACGTCGTAGCGCCCGTGGATCAGCACGGCCGGAATCCCGTGCAGCAGCTTGATGTCACGCAGTACCTGGCCTTCTTCCAGGAAACAGCCATGGGACCAGTAGTGGGTCACGAGGCGGGCGAAGGCCAGCTGGAACGCCGGTTCGGCGACCGACAGGAAGGGCTCGGCGTCGGGGGCCAGCGACATGTGCGTGTCCTCCCACAGGCACCACTCGTGCGCGGCCGTGGCACGGACCTCGGGCTCGGGGTCGTGCAGCAACCGGCTGTAGGCGGCCGCCAGGTCGCCGTCGCGTTCGTCGGCGGGCACACCGTCGCGGAACCGTTCCCACTCGCGCGGGAAGACGCGGCCCATGTCACAGGTGATCCAGTCGGTGTCGCGGCGGGCGCCGTCGGTCACGGCCGCGAGCACCAGTTCGGTCACCCGCTCCGGATGGGCCTGCGCGTAGGCGAGAGCGAGCGTGACACCCCATGAGCCACCCTCGACCAGCCAGCGCTCGATTCCCAGGTGGACCCGCAGCGCCTCGATGTCGGCGATGAGGTGCTGGGTGGTGTTCGCCGACAGGTCGACGACCGGGTCGGACGCGGAAGGGGTGCTGCGCCCGGCGTTGCGCTGGTCGAACAGGACCACGCGGTAGCGGTCCGGGTCGAACAGGGTCCGCATTCTCGGCGAGCTTCCCGATCCGGGACCGCCGTGCAGTGCGACGGCCGGCTTGCCGTCGGGGTTGCCCAGCACCTCCCAGTACAGCGAATGGCCGTCGCCGACCTCCAGCATGCCTGTCTCGTACGGCTCGTTCGTCATGCGGGTCATGATCGCGCACCCCGCCACTCCTTTTCTGACCGCCGATAATGTTCACTTATCGGCGGTCAGACTTTTCGCGCCTAATTGAGTAGCGTTGCGTTGGATAACGTTAGTGCACACGTAATTCTGCTACGATATAGCGGTGGAGACGAGCTGTAACTTCCCCGGCTGCGAACGACCTGTTTTCCGAGGTGGCGGGCCTGGCAGGCCCTCGGAGTACTGCGACCTTCCCGAGCACACGCGCTGGCGGGCGTGGAGGGAACGGCAGCGGCTGGCGGAAACCCCCGAGCAAAACCTGGAGGTCGTCACCGTGACGAATCTCCCCAGGGTCTCCGGTACCGCCAAGATCAGGGCCGAAGAGCTCCTCGACCGGTTCCGGGTGCTGTCGGAGCAGATGACGCAGACCCTCGGACGGGCCGTCGGGGAGCTGAACGCGATGGCGGACCCGAGCGTCGCCGAGAGCCTGGTCCAGGCCGCCGAAGCCGAGGCGGCGCGACGGGTCGCGGAGGCGCGGGCGGAACTGGCCTCCGCCGAACAACGCCGGCACGAGGCCGAGCGGGCCCGCAAGGCCGCCGAGGAGACCACCGAGCAGGCGGTGCGGGCGGCGGAAGAAGCCGACGACGCCGTCGACACGGCCGTGACGGAACGGGACGAGGCCCGGCAGGCGGCACGCGACGCCACCGCCAAGGCCGAAGCGGAGATCGCCGAGGTCAGGGTGCAGGCGGCGGCCGTGATCGAGGAGATCCGGGCCGAGGCGGAGCAGGCCAAGGCCGACGCCGTGAAGCACGCCGAGCAGGCGCGGCGGCAGGCGGCCAAGGAGATCGAACAGGCGCGCACCGAGGCTCAGGCGGAGATCGCGCAGGCCCGTGCGGAGGCGCAGGCCGTGGTCGAGCGGGCCGAGGCGCAGGCGGCTGCCGCTCGACAGGCCGCTGAGCAGGTCCGCAGCGAAGCGGCTGCGCAGGTGGAGCAGGCGCGGGTAGAGGCGGCGGAGACCGTCAGCCGGGCCGCGAAGGCTCGTGACCTGGCGGTGGTGCGGGCGGAACGCGCTGAGCAGGCCGCCGCGGACGCGCGGGCCGAACTGGAGCGCTCGCGTGGGGAGTTCGAGACGCGGTTCGCTCAGGTCAGGCAGGAGAGCGCGGAGCAGGTGGCGGCGGTGCGGCAGACGCTCGCGGTCGTGGAGGACGCGCGTGCTCAGACGTTGACCAGGGCCGAGCGCGCCGAGCGTCAGCTGGACGAGGCGGCGGAGGAGCTGCGGGCGGCACGGCGGGCGAAGACGTCGTCCTGAGAGGCGACCCAGTAGGCTGATCCGCGATGGACGAGCTGAAAGGCGACTGCGCCAACTGTTTCGGGTTGTGCTGCGTCGCGCTGCCGTTCGCGAAATCGGCGGACTTCGCGGCCACCAAGGACGCGGGCACGCCGTGCCGGAATCTGCTGGCAGATCACCGGTGCGGCATCCACGACCAGCTGCGGCCGAAGGGCTATGCCGGCTGCACGGTCTACGACTGCTTCGGCGCGGGTCAGCGGGTGTCGCAGACGGTGTTCGCGGGCGTCGACTGGCGCACCGCCGAGCGGGAGAAGATGTTCGCGGTGTTCCCGGTGGTCCGGCAGCTGCACGAACTGCTCTGGTACCTCGCCGAGGCGGGCCGTCTCGACCCGCACGACGACCTCGGCCTAGCCTTCGCCGAGGTGGAACGGCACACGGTCGCCTCGCCGGACGCCATCCTGGCGCTCGACGTCGCGGAGATCCGGGCGAAGGTGAACGTCCTGCTGCTGCGCACCAGTGAACGGCTGCGTACCAGCGCGAAGTCGTACCGGGGTGCCGATCTGATCGGCGCGCGGCTGCGCAACAAGAACCTGAGTAGCGCGGATTTCCGCGGTGCGTACCTGATCGGCGCGGACCTCACGAACTCCGACCTGTCGCGGGCGGACATGATCGGCGCCGACCTGCGGGGCGCGGACTTGTCGGGCGCGGACCTGAGCACGTGCCTGTTCCTGACCCAGCCGCAGGTCAACGCCGCGCGTGGCAACGCCAAGACGAAGCTGCCCGCCGCGCTGTCGCGTCCCTCGCACTGGGCGGCGGAGCCCGCCATGCGTCGCTGATCTCTCCACGGCATGTCCGAGGTCACTACCAGCGGTTTCGGTTTGACTGAAATTTCAGTCAGGATTACCTTGGTGGCATGAACAGGCGCAACTTCGTGCTGTCGGCGGCCAGCGGTCTGCTTGCCGGTTGCCGAGGTGGAGCCGGCAGGTCGTGGGTGATGCCTGAGGAGGGCGGGCCGCATCGGCGGACGTGGATGGCGTTCGCCGCCGGCGAGCGGATCTGGGGCCGTGACCTGCTGCCCCGGGTTCGGCGGGACCAGGCGGCGATCGCGACCACGATCGCCCGGTTCGAGCCGGTGTCGATGCTGGTGCGGGCCGAGGACCTGGAACTGGCCCGGTCGCTGATGCCGGGTGTCGAGCTGGTGGTCGCGGAACTCGATGACCTGTGGATGCGTGACACGGGGCCGGTGTTCGTGCGTGGTGGGGCGGTCGACTTCAACTTCAACGGCTGGGGCGGCAAGCAGGAGCACCGCCGGGACGCGAAGGTCGCCGGGTTCGTCGCCGGTCGGGCCGGTGCCGAGCGGATTCGCACGGACCTGGTGCTGGAGGGTGGCGCGCTGGAGGTCGACGGCGAGGGCACAGCGATCATCACCGAGAGCTGCGTGCTCAACGGCAACCGCAACCGGGGCTGGCAGAAGAGCGACGTCGAGCAGGAGCTCGCGCACCTGCTCGGGATCAGGAAGGTGATCTGGCTGCCGGGCATCGCCGGGCGCGACATCACCGACGGCCACACGGACTTCTACGCGCGGTTCGCCGGGCCCGGTGTGGTGGTGGCGGGGCTGGACAACGACCCCGAGTCGTTCGACTACGACGTGACGCGCCGCCACCTGGAGATCCTGCGGTCGGCCACCGATGTGGCGGGCAGGCCGTTGCGGGTGGAGGTGATGGAGGGGCCGGAGACGGTGCGGGTGAGTGACGAGGACTTCGCGGCCGGGTACATCAACTTCTATGTGTGCAACGGTGCGGTGGTCGGGCCGGAGTTCGGTGACCGGCGGGCCGACGCCGCGGCGAAGGCGACGATGGAGCGGCTGTTCCCCGGCCGTACGGTGGTGCAGATCAACATTGACGGCATCGCGTCGGGCGGTGGCGGCATCCACTGCACCACTCAACAAGAACCCAAGTGAGGGGCGTCGTGTCGGAGCGCAGGACCCAGATGCTCGAGGCCGCGGTCCGCGTGATCGCGCAGGACGGCGTGCGCGGGTTGCGCGTCGAGAAGCTCGCGGCCGAGGCCGGGGTGTCCACGGCGTTGATCTACTACCACTTCAAGGACCGCGCCGGGATCCTGCGTGCCGCGCTGGAGCACGTGAACCACCGGGCGCAGTCCTACACCGGCGACGTGGAGTCCGGCGATCCGCGCACGCGGGTCGAGCAGATGCTTCTGGGCGAGCTGCAGGACACCGCGTTCGTGCGGGAGACGAGCGTCGCGTGGGGTGAGCTGCGGGCCAGCGCGGCGTTCGACGAGGACCTGCGCGCGACGTTGCGCACAGCGACCGAGGCGTGGAACTCCGACGTGGAAACCCTTGTGCGCCAAGCGGATCCGGAGCTCGACGCGGCGGCGGCCGCCGAACGGCTCACCGCGCTCGTCGAGGGTTTGAGTGAGCGCTGGCACAGCGGCTCGCTGACCCTGCAACGCGCGCGCGAGCTGCTCGCCGGCGCGATCGCCCGTGAGCTCGGCTAGACCGACAGTCGCTGCTGGGCGACGGCGCGCGCGAAGCCCTCGACGTTGTCGATCATGATGTTGTGGCCGGTGTTCGGCACGGAGACGACCTGCACGCCGGACGCGGCGAGTTCGCGGCCGCCGCTGGGCGGTGCGTCCTCGGGGTGCAGGAAGACGCGCGGGATCTCCAGTTCCAGCAGCAGCTTGCGCATCGTGGGTGACGTGCCGCGCACGAGGTCGACGGCGCTGCGGTAGAGGGCTTCGCGGCCGGCCATGCGCATGGTGGCGGCCCAGTGCGGGCCGACGTCGCGCAGCACGCGGTCGAAGCCGTGGCTGAGGAAGTCCGCCTCGCCGTAGGCGGCGATGCCCCGGCTGCCGGGAGCGCCGAGCGCGGGCGTGGCGGGATCGATGTTGGGGTCGACGAGCACGAGCGAGCGCACCATCTCGGGGTGGCGTGCGGCGAGCACGATGGCGACGGCGCCGCCCATGCTGTGGCCGATGATCTCGCAGCGGCGCAGCCCGATCTTCGCGAGCGCGACGGCGAGGGCGTCCGCGTGGCCTTCCAGCGAGTAGGCGAAGCCGGCGGGGCGGTCGCTGATGCCGAAGCCGAGCATGTCCATCATGAGGCTGCGGCGCCCGGCCAGCAGCGGGTGCGCGACGGCTTCGGCGTAGTAGGGAGCCGAGGAGGCGCCCAGTCCGTGCAGGTAGACGCGTGCCGGTGTGGCACCCGGCACTTCGACCCAGCGGATCCGGACCCCAGGTCTGATCTCGACGGCGCGCATGTCTCTCCCGGCGGTTAATCGGTTTCCGGACCCTACCTCGCGCTCAGACGGGCCGAGAGCGGTTTCGAGAGTCCGTTCTCATCTAGCGGCGTGCAGGGGCCGTGATCGCGCTCGCTCGCACAGCTGCGCCTGCCAGCGCACGGCGGAGGGGCATCGCGTGATGGTCGTCCTTCGCGGCGCCGATCGACAGCGACCGAACGGCGGCTTTTGGCGCGTGGAGAAGGTCTAGAGGCCCAGGGCCGCGCGCGCGGCCGTCACGGTGGCCGCACGCAGCTCCTCGACGGGGGTGTCGGGGAACTGCATGGTGCAGTCCTGCATGCCGCCGAACGCCAGCACCGCGCGGGCCTGCTGCTCCAGCGTCGCCTCGGGGCCGAACACGAGCCGGGTCAGGCGGGCGCGCCAGGACAGCACGACGTCGATCAGGCCCAGCTCCGCGAGCGTGGTCAGCTCGGTGAGCAGCAGCATCATGTCGTTGCGGTGGCGGTGGTGGAAGTCGAAGAAGCCCTCGATCAGCTCGACCGGTGGCACGTCGTGGCGTTCCTCCATGCGCGCGAGGAACCCTTCGCCGTCGTCGAGCAGCGGGGTGACGATGCTGCGGACGAGCTCTTCTCGTGAGGCGAAGTGGTAGTAGAGCGCGGGTTTGGAGATCCCCAGGCGGTCGGCGATCTCCTGCAGGCTCGTCTGCTGCACGCCCTGATGTGCGAACAGTTCCCGGGCGGTCTGCATGATCCGCTGCTTGGTGTCGCTCTGTCGTGCCACGGGCCGAATCTTACTTAACGATCGGTAAGCCGCAGTGCTACAGTCGGCAGGATGACTTACCGACCGTTAAGTAAGGGGTTCTGACATGCGGATACTCGTTTCCGGGGCCAGCATCGCCGGCCCGGTGCTCGCCTACTGGCTGGTGCGGCACGGGCACGAGGTGACGGTGGTGGAGCGGTCGCCGGTGCTGCGCAAGACCGGCGGGCACGCGGTCGACCTGTTCAAGCCGGCCATGGACATCTCCGAACGCATGGGTGTGCTGCCGCGCATCGAGGCGCTGGCGACGGGGACCACGCGGCTGACGTACCTGCGTGAGGGCACGCGCAAGCCGATCAGCGCCGACGTGGCGAAGTTGTTCGCGGCCGCGTCGGACCGGCACGTCGAGGTCATGCGCGACGACCTGAGCGAGATCTACTACGACGCCACGCGCGCGGACGTCGAGTACGTGTTCGGCGACTCGATCACGTCCATCGGTGACGAGGTGGCCTTCGAGGTCGGTGCGCCCCGGCGGTTCGACCTGGTCATCGGCGCGGACGGGCTGCATTCGAACGTGCGGCGGCTCGTGTTCGGTGAGGTCGGCAAGACGTTCGTGGGTGCGTATCTGGCGGTGTTGTCCGTACCGCGGGATCTGGGTGTGGCGGGCGAGATGGCCGGGCACATCGGGCCGGGCCGTACCGCGGCGGTGTACGGCGCACGGCACCTGGACGACGCTCGCGCGGTGTTCCTGTTCCGTTCGCCCGAGCTCTCGTATCACCACCGGGACGTGCCGCGGCAGAAGCAGCTGCTGCGGGAGGCGTTCGCGGGGTTGCACCGCGAGGTCGACGGGTGGCTGGAGTACCTGGACGGCGACGGGGCGTTCTACTTCGACTCGATCACCCAGTTGCGCGAGGACACGTGGTCACGCGGACGGGTGGCACTGGTCGGGGACGCGGGCTACTGCCCCGGTCCGGCGGTCGGTGGCAGCACGAGCCTCGCGGTGCTGGGCGCGTATGTGCTGGCGGGCGAGTTGTCCACGGGCGTGGACTACCAGGCGGCGTTCGCGCGGTACGAGGACGAGATGCGCGACATCGTGCACGCCAGCAGGGCGTTCGCGCTCGGCACGGCCAAGACGTTGATCCCGTCCACCCGGCTGGGTGTGTCGGGGCTGGTGAGGGGCGCGCAGCTGCTGACGTCGTTGCCGTCGTGGCTGATCCGGCCGCTGGCCAAGCTCAACTCGAAGGGCGTGCGGATGCACGACTCGATGCGTGTCAAGGACTACGAGTGTCAGGGCGCCGCGACTGCGACGCCCTGACGCTCAGCCGGTCAGAACTGCAGGCTCCACTTGTCGAGGAACCCGGTGTCCTGGTTGGCGTTGTCGTTGACCCTCAGCTGCCAGGTGCCGTTGGCGACCTCGCTGGAGGCGTTGACGGTGTAGGTGGTGTTGATGTTGTCCGTGCCGCCGCCGGAGCGGTTGTGCAGGACGTAGACGGTGCCGTCCGGCGCCACCAGGTCCACCTTCAGGTCACCCTGGTAGGTGTGCTTGATGTCGACGGCGACCTTGAGCGTCGACGGGGCGTTGCCCGTCACACCGGACACCGTGATCGGGGAGTTGATCGTGGTGTTGTCCCTGACCTGGAAGTCCGCGGCGTTCTCGAAGAACTTGCCACCGGGGTCGGGCGGGGTGACGCCGCAGTACTGCGCTTCCTTGCCGATGGCCTCGTACGGGCAGTCGGCGCGGTCGAGCAGTTGCAGCACGGCCTCCTTGTTGCGGGCGGTCTGCGCCGGGATCACCTCGTCGGGCGGGTAGAAGCCGCCACCGCCGGCGCTGCCGGGGTACATCTCGAAGGTGTAGGCGAAGATGCCCTGTGCGCCCCACAGCCAGTCAGGGATCGACCCGTCGGTGATGTACAGGTCGCTGGACTGCTCGGGCGTGTAGTTGTTGGTCGACGCCATGGACTGGCCGATGGTGGCGAACGTGTTGCGCTGGTCCTGGGTCAGGCCCGGCGCGACGTCGTCGTAGGTCCAGCCCCACGGCCACAGGATGAGCTCGCTGTAGGTGTGGAAGTCGATGGCCGCGGTGATCTGCTGCTTGCCACCGACGTTGCGGCTGCGCACGAAGTCGGCCACGACCTTCACCTCGGGCGCGGACTCCGCGCTCGGCCCGCGGTAGGTGTCGGAACCGGTGCTGCCGCTGGAACCGCCGCAGCAGCCCCACTTGTAGGCCCAGTTGCGGTTGAGGTCGGTGCCGACGTTGGCCGAACCGGCGTTGGGCTGCCGGTTCTTGCGCCACGACCGGTAGCTGCCGGTCGCGATGTCGTACTCGCCGCCGTCGGGGTTGACGTCCGGGATGATCCAGACCTCGCGGGTGTCCAGCAGGCCCTTGATCCGCGCGTCGCTCGCGTACTGGGTCGTGAACTGGTTGACCAGGTACAGCGCCATCTCGACGGTGAGGTGCTCACGCGCGTGCTGGTGCGCGGTGAACAGCACCTCGGGCTCGTTCTCGTCGACCGCGACGTTGTCGCTGATCTTGAGCGCGAGGATGTCGCGGTTCTCGTAGGTCTTGCCGATGACCTGCTTGCTGATCAGATTCGGATACGCCGCGACGGCGTTGTTGATCGCCGTCGTCATCTCGGCGTAGTTGTGGTAGTTCGAGTCCGCGGCGGGGAAGTCGAACGGGCCGATGGCCGAGTTCGCGTCCATCCGCCTGGGCAGCTCGGTGACCTCGAACCCCTGTGCCTTCAGGTTCTTGGCCTCGCGCGCGGTCGCGGTGATCACGACGATGCCGTGCTCCTCGACCGAGTCGATGGCGGCACCGGACTTGGCGAGCTTGGTGCGCTGTTCAGCGGTGCGAACGTTGCTGACCTGGTAGTTCGTCGACGTTTCCTGGTCGCCTGGGGCCGCGCCGGTGGGCACGCCTCCCATGGCGAACACGACGCTCGCGGCGACGGTGACCCCGATCAGAGGTCTGAGATGGCTTTTTCGCATGCAGGGAAACCCTTTCGTACCACGGCAGGGACATGGCTCCGCAATGTTTAGTCCGTGTGAAGGCTCACTGTCATCCCGCCATCCGTATGGGGTTACCTGGCGGGATGACGCGCTACGACGTCGTGGAGGCCACCTCGTACCGGCTGGCCGCCGCCGGGGCGGAGCTGCGGAGGGTGCTGCGGCCGGGCGGTGTGGTGGTGCTGCGGTCGGGGTTCGCGGCGGGCCGGGAGCGGCTGCTGGCGGCGGCCTCCGTGGAGCCGGGGCCGGTGGTGGACCACCTGGATCTGCTGGTCCTCAGAACTGTCGGTGCCGTCTGAGACGCTTCTTCGTGTGGACGAGAAGACGCTGCTGCACCGGTATCTGAACGAGGCGCGCGAGGCGTTGCTGTGGAAGCTCGACGGCCTGTCGGACTACGACGTGCGGCGCCCGCTGACGCCGACGGGCACGAACCTGCTGGGCCTGGTGAAGCATGCGGCCGGCGTGGAGCTCAACTACTTCGGCCGCGTGTTCGACCGGCCGTTCCCCGGCCCTCCGCTGTGGTCGACCGCGGAGGCGTTACCGGCCTCGGACATGTACGCCGAGCCCGGCGAGTCCCGTGAGTCGGTCGTCGCCTTCTACGGGCGGGTGCGCACCTACGCCGACGAGACGATCGCGGCGTTGCCGGTGGACGCGCCGGGGGTGGTGCCGTGGTGGTCGCAGAGCCGCCGTGCCGTGACGTTGCGGGAGGTCCTGCTGGACGTGATCGTCGAGCTGCACCGCCACGCCGGGCACGCGGACGTGGTGCGGGAGCTCGTCGACGGCGCGGTGGGCATGCAGGACGGCAACACGAACATGCCCTCGGTGGATCAAACCTGGTGGATGGCGCACCACGCCCGGCTGGAGAAAATCGCCGCCGCGGCGGACCCGGCTCTGCGAGGGTGAGGGGCATGACCTCAGATCCGAAGACCTTCCTGCACCGCTACCTCAAGGTCGCCCGCGAGGCGTTCCTGTGGAAGCTCGACGGCCTCTCGGAGTACGACGTGCGCCGCCCGCTGACACCGACGGGCACGAACCTGCTGGGCCTGGCCAAGCACATGGCCGGTGTGGAGGCGGGCTATTTCGGTGACTGCCTGGGCCGCCCGTTCCCCGAGAAGCTGCCCTTCGACGTCGAGGCCGACCCGAACTCGGACATGTTCGCGACCGCGGACGAGTCGCGGGAGGACGTGCTGGGGTTGTTCGCGCGTGCGACGGCGTTCGCCGACACCAGCATCGAGGAGCTGCCGCTGGACGCGCCCGGTGTGGTGCCGTGGTGGCCGGAGGAGCGCAAGTACGTGACGTTGCAGCTGCTGCTGGTGCACGAGATCGCCGAGGTGAACCGGCACGCCGGGCACGCGGACATCCTGCGCGAGGGCCTCGACGGGATGGCCGGGTTGCGGGCGGGCAACTCGAACCTGCCGCAGCAGGACTGGCAGGCGCACTGGGACCGGGTGGAGCTGGAGGCGCGCAGGGCATCAGGGCAGGCGTGACCGCACGGGTCCGAGCTGGTTCAGCACCTGGGAAAGGTGGCTGACAGGTTCCGCGAGACGATCAATACTGCTGAGCATGGGTAAGGAATACGAGCGGATCGAGCCGCGGCTGCAGGAGTTCATCGCGAACCAGAAGGTGTTCTTCGTGGCCACCGCCCCGCTGACGGGTGACGGGCACGTCAACCTCTCGCCCAAGGGCCGGCAGGGCACGCTGCGGATCCTCGACGACCGCACGGTGGCCTACCTGGACTTCGGTGGCAGCCACGCCGAGACGATCGCGCATCTGCGGGAGAACGGGCGCGTCACGCTGATGTGGTGTGCGTTCGAGGGCCCGCCGAACATCGTGCGCGTGCACGGCCGCGGTGAGCCGGTGTTCCGCGACGATCCGCGCTTCGCCGAGCTGGTGACGGGGTTCGGGGAGGCGGACGGGCCGGCGTTGCGGGCGGTGATCGTGGTGACGGCGGAGCTGGTCAGCGACACGTGCGGGTTCGCGGTGCCGTTCATGGACTACCGCTCGGAGCGGGAGCTGCACGCGGACTACTTCGGCCGCAAGAGCGACGAAGAGTTCCGCGAGTACACGAACAAGAAGCCGTACAACATCGCGAGCATCGACGGCCTGCCCGCCATGGAGCTGCCACTGCCGCCCCGCTGAGAAATTCCGTCGGCGGGGATGTCGAGAACGCCGCCACGGCTCCGTCCCTGGGGCATGACGACGATGACGCAGAGCGAGATCACCGAGGTCCTGAACCGTCCGTACAGCAAGGAGCTGCTGCACCGCGACATGCTCAGGATGGCGTACGTGGCGAAGGACGGCACGCCGCGTGCGGTGCCGATCGCGCACGCCTGGAACGGCGCGCAGATCGTGCTGTGCACCTCGAAGAACGCGCCGAAGCTGCACGCGCTGCGGGCCAACCCGGTGGTGGCGCTGACGATCGACACCGAGGTGCACCCGCCGAAGATCCTGCTGATCCGCGGCACGGTCGAGCTGGACGAGGTCGACGGCATCCCGGACGAGTACCTGCAGATGAACGGCACCTACGAGATGACCGCGGAGCAGCGGGTCGAGTGGGAGCGCGAGGTCCGTTCGCTCTACGACGGCATGGTGCGGATCGTGGTGACACCGACGTGGGCGAAGCTGATCGACTTCGAGACGACGCTGCCCAGCGCGGTGCAGGAGCTGGTCGAGCGGCGGTCAGCTCGACAGGAAGCGGTCTAGGACGCGTACACCGAACTCCAGGCCCGCGACGGGTACGCGTTCGTCGACGCCGTGCGCCATCGCCCGGTAGTCGAAGTCCACGGGCAGCCGCAGTGGCGAGAAGCCGTAGCAGTGGATGCCCAGCCGGCTGAACGCCTTGGCGTCGGTGCCGCCGCCCAGGCAGTACGGCACGACGGCCGCGGCGGGGTCCTCGTCGCGCAGGGCGTCGGCCATCGCGGTGAACCAGGGCGTGTCGACGGGGGCCTCGACGGGCGGCTGGTGCTCGAGGAACTCCCGGGTCACGCCAGGCGGCAGCAGCGAGTCGATGGTGGCGACGAGCTCGTCGACGGTGCCGGGCAACGTGCGCACGTCGAGCTGCGCGGTGGCGGTGCCGGGGATGACGTTGACCTTGTAGCCGGCCTGCAGCATCGTCGGTGTCGTCGAGCAGCGCACGGTGTTCTCGGCCAGTTTCGCGGCGGGGCCGAGCCGGGCCAGCGTCGCGTCGACGTCGTCGAGATCGACCTCCACGCCCAGTGCCTTGCCGGCGCCGACGAGGAACGCCTCGACGGTCGGGGTGAGCCGGACGGGGTGCTGGTGCGCCGCGATCCGCGCCAGGGTGGTGGCCAGTGCCGTCACCGCGTTCTGGTCGTTGCGCCGTGACCCGTGCCCGGCGCGGCCGGTGGCGGTGAGCTTCATGTGCGACGTGCCGCGCTCGGCGGTGCCGATCGGGTACAGCCGTACGCCGTCGACGTCGTAGGAGAACGCGCCGGACTCGCTGATGGCCGCCTGCACCCCCGCGAAGTAGGCGGCGTGGTGCTCCACGAGCCAATGTGCCCCGTAGGCGCCTTGGTCTTCCTCGTCGGCCACGAACGCCAGCACGATGTCACGGCGTGGGCGGCGGCCCTCGGTGTGCCAGCGGTTGATCACGGCCAGCGTCATCGCGGCCATGTCCTTCATGTCGACCGCGCCCCTCCCGTGCACGAACCCGTCGCGGATCTCGCCGGCGAACGGGTCGAAGCTCCACTCGGCCGGGTCGGCGGGCACGACGTCGAGGTGCGACTGGACCAGCAGGGCGGGCAGCGACGGGTCGGTGCCCGCGATGCGCGCGAGGACGTTGGTGCGCCGCGGAGCCGGTTCGAGCAGCATCGGCTGCACGCCGTTGTCCTGCAGCAGGGCCGCGACGTGCTCGGCGGCCTCCCGCTCGCCGGCGGAGTCGCCGCCACCGCGGTTGGTGGTGTCGAAGCGGATGAGCTGCGCGCACACCTGCGCGACGTCCAGCGGCATGAATGCCACCGTATCCGGCGCCGTCGGGTGGAATTGTGACGGCCCTGTGCCGAGCCGTCGCCGTGGTCAGCCGTAGATGCCCTCGATCGCCCCGGCGGCGACGTGGGTGACGACCTTGAACGCCTTCATCGCCTCGGTCATCGACGTGGCGTCGAACCCGACGCGGCGCACCCCGGTCAGCTCCACGGTGGGCACGACCGCGGCGGCGTCGGCCAGGTGCGAGGCGTCGAACTCGACCTCGATGCGATGCGGTGCCACGACCCCGCCCGAACGCCCTGCGCCGGCCATCGCCGAGGTGGCCGCATCTGTGATCTGTGAAGAAGTCACTGCCGGTGGCAGGCACACGGCCGCGTACCGCGACACGCATTCCTTGACGGCCACGGTCCAGGCGGAGCCCGCATAGGACGCGGCATCGGAGCAGGTGAGGTCGTCACCGGTCACGAGCAGCACGGGAACGCCGTATTCGGCGGCCAGGGCGGCGTTGAGGCGGCCTTCGGAGGCGAGCACGCCGTCGAGCCACACGCCGGTGATCGAGTTCTCCAGGTAGGTGTGCGCGAGCACGCCGCGGGTGCCCGCGGCGGTGTGGTAGCCGAGAAAGACCACTCCGTCCACATCGGAGTCGATACCTTGCATCATCGACAACGGTTTGTGCCGGCCGGTGAGCAGGCGCGCCGAGGCGTGGAGGTCTTCGAGCAGGAGGTTGCGTTGCGAGGAATGCGCCTCGTTGACGATCACCTGCTCCGCTCCGCCCGCGACGAGGCCCGTGACGCAGGCGTTGACGTCCGCCGTGAACAGGCGCCGGAACCGTTGCCACTGTTCGGTACCGGGCAGGACGTCCCCGGTCCAGGTGACTCCGGTTGCGCCTTCCATGTCCGCCGAGATCATGATCCGCACATCTCGGTAAGTTAGCGGTGGGCTGCTGGGGAAGAGGGGTTTTCGTGCGGGTGAAGTTGTGCGCGTTGCTTGCAATAGCAACGACAGTGGGGCTTTCGGCACCTCCGGCATCGGCGCAGCAGCCGGTGGTCCTGAAGGTCGCGATCGTGCAGCAGATCGACTCGATGAACCCGTTCCTCGCGGTGTTCCAGTCGAGCACCGAGATCGGCCGGTTGATGTACGACTACCTGACCGCCTACGCCGCGGCGGACCAGTCGGTGACCGAGGGCCTGGCGAACAGATGGGAACCCTCACCCGACCGGCTGACGTGGACCTTCACGGTCCCCGAGGGCAAGAAGTGGTCCGACGGCGTGCCGATCACGGCCCGCGACGTCGCCTTCACCTACAACCTGATGCTGACCGACGAGGTCGCCAGGACCGCGAACGGCAGCTTCGTCACCAACTTCGCCCAGGTCAGCGCCCCGGACGACCGGACGGTGGTCATCAGGACCACGACGCCGCAGGTGACGATGCTGGCGCTGGACGTGCCGATCGTGCCCGAGCACGTGTGGTCGAAGGTCGGCAGCATCAAGGACTTCGCCAACGACCGGATGCCGGTGGTGGGCTCCGGGCCGTTCGTGCTGTCCGAGCACGTGCCGGGGCAGTTCATCAAGCTCAAGGCCAACAGGACCTACTGGCGTGGCGCGCCGAAGTACGACGAGCTGCACTTCGTGTACTTCCAGAACTCCGACGCCGCGGTGCAGGCGCTGGGCAAGGGCGAGATCGACCTGGTCAACCGGATGGCGCCGGCCCAGTTCGACTCGCTGGCCGGCAAGGCCGGTGTCACCCGCAACAAGGCGATGGGCCGCCGCTTCACCGAGCTGCTGATCAACCCCGGCGCGCAGAGCCGCACCGGTGAGCCGATCGGCGACGGCAGCCCGGTGCTGCGCGACGTGCGGGTGCGCCGGGCCATCGCGCAGGCCATCGACCTCGACGCCCTGGTGGCGCGGGTGAACCTCGGCTACGCGGAGAAGGGCGCCGGCCTCGTGCCGCCCGTGTTCGGCAAGTACCACTGGAAGCCGTCCGGGGCCGAGGCGCGCACGTTCGACCCGGTCGCGGCCGGCGCGGCGCTCGACGCCGCCGGGTATCCGCGCAAGGCCGACGGCACCCGGTTCCCGCTGCGGCTGATCGGCCGTGCGGGACGGGCCTACGACGAGCAGGCCAGCGAGTACCTCAAGCGGTCGATGAGCGACATCGGCGTCCCGCTCGACGTGCGGCTGGTGTCGGACAACCAGCTCAACGAGTCCACCACCGTGGCGACCTACGACCTGGCGTTCTCGGGCTGGTCGACGAACATCGACCCGGACTTCGTGCTGAGCCTGCACACCTGCGCGCAACGGCCGGGCGCGGACGGCAAGGGCGGTACGACCGACACCTACTTCTGCGACGAGACCTACGACCGGCTCTACGCCCAGCAGCTCTCGGAGTTCGACGAGGACCGGCGCGTCGAGATCGTGAAGCAGATGCAGGCGCGCTTCTACGACCAGGTGCCCGCCGTCGTGCTGGCCTACGAGAACGCGCTGGAGGGCTACCGGTCCGACCACTTCGCGAGGTTCACCACGCAGCCCGCGCAGGGCGGCGTGATCATGGCGCAGAACGGCATGTGGGGTTACTACGGCGCCGAACCCGCGCAGCGCGCCGCGCAGGCCGGCGGCACGGGCTGGACCGGGTTCGCGCTGGGCGGCGCGGCGGTCGCGACGCTGGTGCTGGCGTTCGTGGTGCTGGCGCGGCGGCGCGCGGCGACGGCAGGGGAGCGCGAGTAAGTGCGTCTGGCCGGTCGGTTCGGTGGTGCCGCGCTCAGCTTGCTGATGGTGGCGGTGCTGGGCTTCTTCCTGTTCCGGGTGGTGCCCGGCGACCCGGTGGTCTCGATGACCCGCGGTCGTCCGACCACGGCGGCGATGCAGGCCGAGCTGCGTGCGCAGTTCGGCCTGGACCGTCCGCTGCACGAGCAGTTCTGGAGCTACTTCACCTCGCTGCTGCAGGGTGATCTGGGCACGTCGTTCACGTTCCGCCGCCCGGTCTCCGAGGTGATCGGGGAGCGGCTGGGGCCGACGTTGCTGCTGGTGGGCACGGCGACGCTGATCGCGGTGCTGCTGGGGTTGTGGCTCGGGATGCGGGCGGCGTGGCGGCGGGACTCGTTGTTCGACAAGGTCACGACGGGGGTGTCGCTGACGTTGTGGGCGGTGCCGACGTTCTGGCTGGGCATGCTGCTGATGATGGCGACGGGGGACCTGTTCCCGTCGAGGGGCATGCGCGACACCGACACGGCGCCGGACTTCGTCTCGCAGGCCCTTGATGTGGGCCATCACCTGGTGCTGCCGTCGGTGACGCTGGTCGCGGTGGTGTGCGCGGAGTACGCGCTGGTGATGCGGTCGTCGTTGCTGGAGGAGATGCACGCCCCCTACCTGACGACGGCGCGCGCCAAGGGCCTGCGTGATGACCTGGTGCGGCGCCGCCACGCGGTGCCGAACGCGGTGCTGCCGGCGATCACGCTGGTGTTCCTGCGGTTCGGGCTGGTGGTGGCCGGGGCGATCACGACGGAGACGGTGTTCTCCTGGCCGGGTCTGGGGCTGTTGTTCTACGACGCGCTGACCGGGCCGGACTACTTCCTGCTGCAGGGGCTGCTGGTGGTGACGGCGGGCGCGGTCGTGGTGATGAACCTGCTGGCCGACCTGCTGCACGGGGTCCTGGATCCACGGGTGAAGGTCGTATGAGCAGGTTCGACAGGACAGGCCTCGCCGGTGCCGGGGTCCTCGCGGTCGCGGCGCTGGTGGCGTTGGTCGCGCCGCTGCTGATCGACGCGGAGTCGCTGGACGTCACACGGGTGACGGCCGGCGCGTGGCAGGCGCCCGGCGCCGGGCATTGGCTGGGCACCGACCACACGGGACGGTCGGTGGCGTTGCTGATGGCGCAGGGCACGGGCACGTCGTTGTTCGTCGGGCTGACGGCGGCGGTGCTCTCGGTCGGGATCGGCACGCTCGTCGGGATCGTGAGCGGTCATTTCGGCGGTCTGCTGGCGGGGGCGTTGCTGCGGGTCACGGACTTCTTCCTGGTGCTGCCGGCGCTGGTGCTGGCGATCGCGCTGTCGACGGTGCTGCCACGCGGGCTGGGCACGATCGTGCTGGCGATCGGGCTGACGAGCTGGCCGTCGACGGCACGGATGGTGCGCGCGCAGACGCTGACGATCGAGGCCCGTCCGTTCGTGGAACGCGCACGGGCGCTCGGCGGCGGCCACGGCCACGTCATCGCACGGCACGTGGTGCCGTCGGTGGTGCCGCTGGTGCTGGTCAACGCGACGCTGGCGGTGGCGTCGGCGATCGTGGCGGAGTCGACGCTGGCGTTTCTGGGGCTGGGTGATCCGACGCGGATCTCGTGGGGCGCGATGCTGCACCAGGCCCAGCTGCACGGGGCGGTGCCGCAGCAGGCGTGGTGGTACCTGCTGCCGCCGGGGCTGGCGATCGTGGTCGTGGTGCTGGCGTTCACGCTCGTCGGGCGGGCGCTTGAAGCCGTTGTGACGCCGAAGAGGTGAATCCGATGCTGGAGTTGAAGAACCTCTCCGTCCACTACGGACCGAAACGCGTCGTGAGCGAGGTGGACCTGACGCTCGCGCCGGGCCAGACGCTCGGGCTGGCGGGCGAGTCGGGGTCGGGCAAGTCGACGGTGGCGATGTCGGTGCTGCGGCTGCTGCCCAAGGCCGCGCGGGTGCAGGGCGAGATCCTGCTCGATGGCGACGACGTGCGGACGATGTCGTGGGGCCGGTTGCGGGCGGTGCGGTGGGCGTCGGCGTCGATCGTGTTCCAGGGCGCGATGCACTCGCTCAACCCCGTGCGCCGCGTCGGTGACCAGATCGCCGAGCCGATGCGGCTGCACGGCACGCGCGGCGGCGTGGCCGAGCTGCTGGAGCAGGTGGAGCTGCCGCGGGAGAAGGCACGGGCCTATCCGCACGAGCTCTCGGGCGGGCAGCGGCAGCGGGTGATGATCGCGATGGCGCTGGCGTGCGGGCCGCGGCTGGTGATCGCGGACGAGCCGACGACGGCGCTGGACGTGGTGGTGCAGGCGCAGGTGCTGGCGGTGATGAAACGCCTGGTCGCCGAGCAGGACCTCGGGTTGCTGATGATCAGCCACGACCTGTCGGTGCTCGCCGAGACGTGTGACGAACTGGCGGTGATGCATCGCGGCGAGGTGGTCGAACGGGGCCGCACCCGTGAGGTGATCGCGAACCCGCGCCATCCGCACACGGCGGCGTTGACGGCGGCGTTCCCGGTGATCGGCGATCCGGCGCACCGCTGGGCCGAGCCCGCCCCGGCGCCGGAGCCGTTGCTGCAGGTGCGGGATCTGGTGGTGGACTACGGGCGCACGCGCGCGGTCGACGGGGTGGACCTGACGATCGGGCGGGGCGAGATCGTGGCGCTGGTCGGCCAGTCCGGATCCGGCAAAACGACACTGGCCCGTACCATAATGGGGCTGCGGAAGCCGTCCTCCGGTCGGGTGATCTTCGACGGCGCCGAGGTGGCTCGCACGGGCAAGGCGCTCAAGGCCTTCCGGCGCCAGGTACAGCTGGTGCTCCAAGATCCTTCCAGCGCGCTCAACCCGCGGCACACGGTGTTCGACGCGGTCGCCGAGGGACTGCGTGTGCACGGCCTGGCCGATGAGCAGGAAGCCCTGGTCACGGCCGCTGTGGAACGCGCGGAGCTGCGCCCGGCGAGCCTGTACCTCGAGGCTCTGCCGCACGAGCTGTCGGGGGGTCAGCAGCAGCGGGTGGTGATCGCCGGGGCACTGGTGCTGCAGCCCCGTCTGCTGGTGGCCGACGAGCCCGTCGCGTCCCTGGACGCCTCGGTGCGAGGCGAGATCGTGGCGCTGCTGCTCCGGTTGCGCCGGGAACTGGGCCTTGCTTCATTGATCATCACGCACGACCTAGGGCTGGCGTGGCAGATCGCCGACCGGGTCGCGGTGATGCATCAGGGGAAAATCGTGGAACAAGGCTCAGTGGAACAAGTCCTCCTCACCCCCTCTCACGACTACACGCGCGCCCTGCTGCGCGCGGTGCCGCAGGTCTGAGCGTGATCCCGCTCGAACACGCCCGGTGCCGGGCCGCGCTGACGCCAGCCGAGATCGGGCGGGGCGGCGCCGACGGCTGGGTGGCCGTCGACGAGGTGCCGGCGCTGGCGCGGCTGGCGTGGCAGGACCTGGGCCGCCCGCCCGGTGTCCTGGGTGAGCTCGCGCAGGCCAGCGAGCGCGAGCACGTGCTGGAGCTGTGCCGGATCCTGGCCTCGACCTGCCGTGCCGACACCGCGGCCGTGTGGCGGTATCTGGCCGCCGACTTCGACCGCACCGGCGAACGCTCCGACGGCAGGCAGCGGTTCCTGCTGGACCGGGCGATGCGCGGCGAGGGCATGAACTGGCACGACTACTCGGCGCTGATGGGCGTCGCCCGCCCGGAGGAGGTCGACGCGGCGTTCGACCGCGGCGAGGACATGGTCGGCGTGGCGGTCATCGGCCTGGCCCTGTCGCATCCGGACCCGCTGGTGGCGTCGCGGCGGGTGGCCCGCGCGCTGGACCACGACCGCCTCGAGGTCCGCCGCCAGGGCGCGACGGCGCTGGCGCACGTGGCCCGCATCCACGGGGTGGTGTCGCGGGAGTGCCTGCAGGTGCTGCGCCGCCACCCCGACGAGGTGGCCGAGGACGACCTGTGGACGTTCATCGCGCACCGCCGGTTGCCGGCGTGGTTGTGGTGGCGGCGGATCAGGTCGCGAGCAGGGCGGCGAGTTCCGCGCGCACGGCGGTCTCGGTTACGTGGTCGCGCTGCCCCACGGCCCGGCGCAAGGCGTCCTCGAAGTGCCGGCGGGCCAGCACGGGATCGCCCGCCGCCTTCGCGACGCGGCCCCGTTCCACGGCGATGTGGCAGCGCATCTGATCCGGCCCGTACCAGCCGCCCGGGCACCGCTCCCACGCCTGGTCGCACTCCTGCCGGGCGGTCGCGTAGTCACCGGTGACGCGGGCGAGCTCGGCCAGCCCGAGGTGGGCACCGGCCTGCACCACGAGCGCTCCGGCGCGCCGCGCCAAGGTGAGCGCGAGGCGGAAGTCGGTGCGCGCCCCGTCGACGTCGCCGGCGAGCAGGGTGGCCTGCGCACGGCCGATGACGGCCTCGGCCGTGTCCTCGGTGGCGCCGAGCTCGTCGAGCAGGCCGCGGCCCCGTTCGATGTGGACCAGGGCGCCCGCGGCGTCGCCTCGCGTCAGGGCGATCTCGCCGAGCTGGTTGAACGCCAGCGCCGCGCCCCAGCGGTCGCCGATCCGCGTGAACGCCGCCGCGGCGTGCGCCAGCAGGTCGGCGGCCGCCGCCGGGTCGCCTGCCAGGCGTGCCACGAGACCGTGGCCGGCCAGCGCGAGCGCGGCGCTCCACGGGTCGTCGCCGAGCAGCCGTACGCGGCGGTTCCACACCTGGGAGTCGCCTTGCGGCGCGCCGAGCGCCATGCCCCACAACATGGTCATGATCGGGTAGCGCGGCGGGTCGACGAGCCTGTCCATCAGCGCGTCGGCCTGGCGGATGCGGGCGCTCTGGTCACCGGTGGCGACGGGCCAGGCGATCAGCAGGCACAGCGCGTACTCCTGTTCGTGGCCGTGCGGCGGGGTCTCGCCGCACGCGTGCAGCACGGCCTCGGCCTGCTGGGCGGCCTCGGTGCGCAGGCCGCGGAACCAGTAGTAGGTGGCGAGCGCGGCCACGAGTTCCAGGGCGAGGCGCACCTTGTGGCGGGTGGCCCAGGTGACGGCGGCGACGAGGTTGTCGTGGTCGGCGGCGAGCCGGGAGAGCCATGCGATCTGGTCGTGGGCGCGCAGGTGCGGTTCGGCCCGCTGCGCCTGTTCCAGGAACCAGCGCGCGTGCCGTTCTGCCAGGTCCGGGGCGTGGGTGGCGCAGAACGCGCGGATGGTGTCGAGCATCCGGTAGCGGTCGTCGACGACTTCGACGAGTGACTTGTCCGCCAGCGAGGTGAGCGTGTCGACCTCGGACTGGCACACGGCGGTGACGGCGTCGAGGCGCGCGCCGCCGGAGAACACGGTGAAGCGGGCGGCGAGGTCGCGTTCGGCGTCGGTGAGCAGCTCCCAGCTCCACTCCACGACGGCGTGCAGCGTGCGGTGGCGGGGCGCTGCCGTGCGGCTGCCCTTGGACAGCAACCGGAACCTGTCGTCGAGACGGGCGGCGATCTCGGCCAGCGGCAGGGTCCGGACGCGGGCGGCGGCGAGCTCGATCGCCAGTGCGATCCCGTCCAGCCGCCGGCACACCTCGGCGACGACGCCCAGATCGGCGTGGAACCCCGGCTTCACGGCCTGCGCGCGGTCCAGGAACAGCCGGGTCGCCGCGTCGTCGTCCAGCGCGGCCACGGGGCTCAGGGTCTCGCCGGTGATGCCGAGCGGTTCCCGGCTCGTGGCGAGCACCCGCACGTCCGGGCACGAGGCGAGGACGGCGCCGAGCACGCGGGCGGCGTCGTCGATGACGTGTTCGCAGTTGTCCACGACCAGCACGACGTCGCGTGCCGCCAGCGCGGCGCGCAGCCGGTCCTCGACGCCGACCGCTCCCGCCGCCAGCAGCCCGGCCTCGCGCACCCCGAGGCCGTCGAGCAGCGCGCGGGCGACGTCGGTGGTGGCGCTGAGGTCGACGAACGCCACCTCGCCCGGTTCGCGGTGCGCGACCTCGACGGCGAGCCGCGTCTTGCCGGTGCCGCCGGGGCCGATGAGCGTGACGAGCCGGTTGTCGCGCAGCCACTTCGACACCCGCCGCAGGTCCTCGTCGCGGCCCACAAAGCTGGTGAGCTGCGCGGGCACGCCCCGGTGCGGTGCCTGCGCCCGCAGCACCTCCAGGTGAGCGGCGGCGAGCGCGGGGGAGGGATCGACGCCGAGTTCGCCGGCCAGCAGCTCCCGGCCCTGCGCGAACACCTCCAGCGCCTCGCCCTGGCGGCCGTCGCGGTGCAGCGACCGCATCAGCGCCGCCCGCAGGTCCTCCCGCAACGGGTGCTGCGCCAGCAGGTCCCGCAGCTGCGCCGTGGTACCACCGGACAACGTGCAGCCGATGAGCACTTCGGTCAGGTTCTGCCGTGCCACCTGCACGAACGGCGCGTCGACGTCCGCCAGCGCCGGCCCGCGCCACAACGCGAGCGCCTGCGCGGCCCGTCCGGCCGCGAGCAGCTCCGCGCAGTGCAGGTGATCCACCTCCGACGGCCCGGCGACCAGCCGGTAGCCCGCCGGGTGGTGCTCGATCACCAGCCCCGGCACCGCGCGGCGCAACCGCGACACCTGCGACTGCAGGGCGTTGGCCGCCCCCGCGGGAGGGTCGGCGTACAAGCCGCCAATCAGCTGGTCGTGCCCCACGATCCGCCCAGCGTCGAACACGAGCATCGCCAGCAGCGCACGCTGCCGCGGCGCCGCGACCTCCACGCCGTCGACCAGCACCGGACCGAGCACCCCGAACCTCACAGGAGGTGATTGTTCCCGAGTCCGGAGATCGGTGAGACCGGAACCGGCACTGCGCTGAATAGGTCGACTATCGATGCGTTCCGGTGACCGGGCGTATCAGCGTGACCACGTGCGGTCTCCTTCCGTTCAGTCGGGGACGAAACCCATCGAGCGGAGAAGCATGAGACCCAGCATCACGGTCGGCGCCGCACTAGCGGCCACCGTGGCACTCGCCATCCCTGCGCACGCGGCCACCGGCAACCTGCCCGGCGGCACCAGCATCGGGGTCACCATCACCGGCCCGGCGAACAACACCGTCGTCGTACCGGGCCCGGTCACCGTCACCGGCCAGGCCTCGATCGGCACGGGGGTCGCGGTGGTCGACACCGCGCTGACCTACGTGCTCGACGTGTCCGGCTCCACGCAGGCCGGCGTCACCGCGGGCTGCGGCGGTGACCAGAACGGCGACGGCCAGCCCGCCACGATCCTCGACTGCGAGATCGCCGCCGCCCGGTCCCTCAACACCAAGGCCGCCGCGCCCAACACCGTCGTCGGCAGCGTCGGCGCCGCCGTGTTCGGCTCGCTGGGCGCACCGCTGGACGTCAGCCCGGACGCAGGCGACCAGAAGGTCGTCGCGCCCACCGCCGACGCCAACGGCAACGGCACCTCCGACATCTCCGAAGCGCTCGGCGGCGTGCAGTTCGGCGGCGCCCAGCTCTTCACCGCCCGCAGTGTCGGCGGCGGCACCAACTACACCGAAGGCCTGACCGCCGGCCTCGCCTCGGCCACCGCCGCGCCGCAGCAGCGCAAGCTGATGATCTTCCTCTCCGACGGTGCCGGCTCCGGTGCCGTCGACGCTCTGCTGCAGCAGGCCAACGACGCCGGCATCAAGATCTTCACCTTCGCCGTGTCCAACGGCGTCGCCTGCGGCCTGGCGAGCGCCCCGAACTCGTTGCGCAAGATCGCCGAGACCACCGGCGGCACCTGCACCGAGGTCCCGGACGTCTCCCAGCTGCCCGACGTCGTGCCCGGCGTGATCGCCTCCAAGCTCACGCAGCTGACGCTGAAGGTCGACGAGGGCGCGGACCTCCCGATCACCTCCATCGCGCCGGCCCTGCCCCAGGACGGCCCCGCCAACGTCGACTACACCGTCGACACCCCGGCGCTGACCGCGGGCACGCACAAGCTGTGCGTCACCGCGCGCGGCACCGATGGCGGCGGAGCCGGTGACGTGACCGAATGCGTCACCGTCAAGGTCAACGCCCCGCCCGTGGTCAAGGCCGGTGGCCCGTACGCGGGCCAGGAAGGCACCGGCGTCGGACTGGCCGGCCTGGTGACCGACCCCGACGGCCCGTCACTGACCACGGCGTGGACCGCGACCCCGCAGTCCGGTGTGGACGCGGGCGCGACCTGCTCGTTCGGCAACGCCGCCGCGCAGACCACGACGGTCAAGTGCACCGATGACGGCGTGTGGGAGCTCAAGCTGACCGCGAACGACGGCGTCAACCCGCCGGTCACCGCGACCACCACGCTCACGCTGTCCAACCTCGCCCCGCAGACCACGCTGAGCGCGAACAACACGCTCGTCACCCGCGGCACGACGGTGAACTTCACCGCGCCGTTCACCGACATCGCCACCAACGACAAGCACACCTGCACGTTCGACTTCGACGACGGCTCCCCGGTCGTGAACGGCGCCGTCGCCCAAGGCGCCGGTAGCGGCACCTGCACCGGCTCACGCACGTTCACCGCGCTGGGCGCGCACAACGTCCTGGTGAGGGTGACCGACGATGATGGCGCCTCCGCCACCGCGGTCGTGAAGGTCGTCGTCTACCTGCGCGGCGAGGCGTGGGCACTGGGCGCGACCGGCCTGATCACCATCGCCAAGACCCCGCACGCCCAGTGCCCGCCCAACGAGGACAAGACCGTCGCCTCGGTCAACGTCCTGGGCCTGGCGTCGGTGAACGCCCTGCACGCCGACTGCACCCTCGACGCGAACACCGGCCGCACCGTGGCATCCGCACGGGTGGAGGGAGCGTCACTGCTCGGTGGGGCGATCAAGCTCAACGCCATCGAGGCCAAGTGCGTCAGTGACGCGAACGGCGTCACCGGCTCGTCGAAGGTGGGCACGCTCAACGGCCAGCCCATCGGCACCGGCCCCGCCACCGTCGGCATCCCCGGTGTCGCGACCGTGCACCTCAACGAGACCACGACCGGACCGAACGGCCGGCTGATCCAGAACGCCGTCCGGGTCCGCACGCTGCTCGGCCAGGAGATCATCCTGTCGGCCTGCCGCCTGGGCTGACCCGCTGTACCGCTGGGAGGAGCCCCGAGCTCCTCCCAGCGGTGTGGCCCGGAAGGTTGCCGGGGGAATTCGGGGTCAGACGGGTGCATCGTGGTGTCGCCCCCACGTCCTCATACTGGACCGTATGGGGGCGTGGGGGCGGCGCCGCGAGGCGCCCTGCTGAGCGTGGATTACCTCGCCAACGTTCCGGGTCGCGCCGCTAGCGCAGTGCGTGTCCCGTCGTCGCGTCGACATGAGCCGGGACGTCGTCGTGACGATCACCGACCGTCGAGGTCCCGGTGGGCTCGAACAGCAGGATCTCCGCGCCGTGAGGAGCCGACGGCTTGTGGAACGTCCCGCGCGGCACGGTGAACACCGACCCCTTCGCGAGCACGACCGTCCGCTCCCCGTCAGGTTCACGCAACGCGATGCGCAGCTCACCGTCGAGCACCAGGAAGAACTCGTCGGTGTCGTCGTGCACGTGCCAGAGGTGCTCACCCCGGACCTTCGTGACGCGCACGTCGTAGTCGTTGACCTGCGTGACGATCCGAGGGCTCCACAGGTCGTCGAACGAGGCCAGGGCTTTGTCCAGGGCAATGGGTTCGCTGTTCACAGGCACCAGCCTCGCCGTTGTCGCGCGACGGGCGTGAGTGCTAGGAATCGCACATGCCGCAAGAATCCTCGCATCGCGTCGTGGTCATCGTCGACGAGAACTCCAACCCGTTCGAACTCGGCTGCGCCACCGAGATCTTCGGCCTGCACCGCCCCGAGATCGGCGGCCACCTCTACGACTTCCGCCTCTGCTCACCCGAACCGCACACGGCGATGCGCGACGGCTTCTTCACCCTCACCGGCGTCACCGACCTGCACGCCACCGAGCACGCCGACACCCTCATCGTCCCCAACCGGCCCAACATCGACGCACCCCGCCGACCCGACGTCCTCGACGCCATCCGCCGCGCCCACACCCGCGGCACACGCCTCGTCGGATTCTGCAGCGGCGCCTTCACCCTCGCCGAAGCCGGCGTCCTCGACGGCCGCCGCGCCACCGCCCACTGGCAGTGGGCCGACGACTTCCGCACCCGCTTCCCCGCCGTACACCTCGAACCCGACGTCCTGTTCGTCGACGACGGCGACATCCTCACCTCCGCCGGCAGCGCCGCCGCCCTCGACCTCGGCCTGCACCTCGTCCGCCGCGACCACGGCGCCGAGATCGCCAGCTCCGTCAGCCGCCGCCTCGTCTTCGCCGCCCACCGCGACGGCGGCCAGCGCCAGTTCGTGCAACGCCCCGTACCCGACCTGCCCGACGAGTCACTCGCCCCCGTCCTCGCCTGGGCCCAGCAGCACCTCGACACCCCACTCACCATCGCCGACCTGGCCAAACGCAGCGCCGTCAGCCCCGCCACCCTGCACCGCCGCTTCCAGGCACAACTCGGCACCACACCCCTCGCATGGCTCACCGGCGAACGCATCACCCTCGCCTGCCGGCTCATCGAACTGGGGGAGCGGCGCTTCGACGTCGTCGCCCGCCGCACCGGCCTGGGCACCGCCGCCAACCTCCGCGCCCTGATGCGCCGCGACACCGGCCTCACCCCGTCGGACTACCGGCGCCGCTTCAGCCCAGCGCCCGCAGAATGATCCGCTCCACCACCCGCGTCTTCGCATCCGCGTAGTCCTGCACCCGCTCCCACGTCCGCCCCGCCAGCTCACGCTTCGTGCGTTCGTACTCCTCCCGGTCCTGCGGGAAGGCGCGCAGCCGGTCACGGAAGGCCAGCATCCGATCCAGCTCCTCACACCCAGGGGAGAAGACGTGCAGGTTCACGTTCGGCGCCACGCCCTTGAGCACCCGGTGCTCGTGCCAGGCGCGCTCCCGCAGCAGCAGGTAGTAACCCGCCGCCACCAACGCCGGCACATAGGCGCCCTCGTCGGCCGAGTCCGGCACGACCAGCAGAATGTCGATCAACGGCTTCGCCGCCAGCCCCGGCACCGACGTCGACCCCACATGCTCCAACCGGACGACCCGCTCACCCAGCGCCGCCCGGATCTTCGCCTCCTCAACGGCATACCACCGCGCCCACACCGGATCGTGCTCCTGCAGCACCACCGGGGCGTTGTGCGGCGGCGCCTCCGTCACGAACTCCACCTCACCCGGCTCGACGGGCCGCGCCACATAGGCGCGCTCGAGGATGTCCAGCACCACGGCGTTCTTCGCATCCGTGTAGTCCTGCACCCGATCCCACACCCGCGCCGCCAGCTCCCGCTTGGCCGCCGCATACAACTCACGATCCCAGGCGTTGTCACGCAGCCAGTCGCGAAACAACAGATGCCGCCGCACCTGAGCACACCCGCGCGGGAACACGTGCAGGTTGATGTCCGTGTCCGGGCCCTTGAGGATCCGGTGCTCGTGCCAGTCGTCCTCCCGCACCACCACCCGATACCCGGCCGCCTCCAGCGCGGGCACGTACGACGCCTCCCGCAGCGGAGCGTCCACCACCAGCATCAGGTCGACCAACGGCTTCGCACACAACCCCGGCACCGACGTCGACCCCACGTGCTCCAGCACCGCACCCGGCAACGCGCCCAGCACCCGCGCCCGTTCCCGCTCGTACAGACCAGGCCAGCCGGCGTCGTACTCGGCGAGCTCGATGTTCACGGCAAACCCCCTCATAGGCAGTCGGCCAGAATATCAACTCCCGAACAGGTCACCCGCGCTCCCGACCCGCTCCAGCACCTCGTCCGCCGTGAACACCAGATCCTCCACGACCTCGCAGTCCTCGACCTCGTCCCACGTCACCGGCGCCGACACCGCCGGCCGCTCCCGAGCCCGCAACGAATACGGCGCCACCGTCGTCTTCGCCGGATTGTTCTGCGACCAGTCGATGAACACCTTCCCCGTGCGCTGCGCCTTCGCCATCGTCGACACGATCAACGCCGGATGCTCCTGCGCCAACCGCTGCGCCACCGCCTTCGCGTACTCCGAGGTGTCCTTCGCCGGCGCATACGCATACACCTGCATGCCCTTGTTGCCCGACGTCTTCGCCCACGAGTCCACACCGTCGTCGTCCAGCACCATCCGCACCCGCTCCGCCACCCGGCAACACTCCACCACCGTCGCCGGCACACCCGGATCCAGATCGAACACCAGCAGATCAGGATCCCGCTTCCCACCCCGCGGCCCCACCGTCCACTGCGGCACATGCAACTCCAGCGCCGCCAGATTCGCCAGCCACACCAACGTCGCCAGCTCGTCCACCATCACGTAGTTGACGGTCTCGTTGCCCTTCGAGCTCCCCGGCGACTCCAGCCGCATCGTCCGCACCCACTCCGGACGGTGCTCCGGCGCGTTCTTCTCGAAGAACCACTTCCCGTCCACCCCGTTCGGAAAGCGCTTCAACGTCACCGGACGGTCCTTCAGATGCGGCAGCAACACCGGCGCGATCCGGGTGTAGTAATCGATCACCTCACCCTTGGTGAACCCGAACCCCGGATACAACACCTTCTCCAGGTTCGTCAGCTTCAACACCCGGTCCTCGACACGCACAGTCGCGTCACTCGACAACCCGACGCACCTCCTCCGGCGTCTTGTCCGGCCGCAACCCACGCCACGCCGGAAACCGCATCCGCCCGTCCGGCGTCCACTGCCGGAACACCACCTCCGCCACCAGTTCCGGCTCCACCCACCTCGCGCCCTTCGACCGCTCCCGCGGCATCTCCGTCACGAACGGCGAACCCTTACGCGCCAACGCCTTCAACCGCGGCGTCAGCACCGCCAGCTCCGCGTCGTTGAACCCCGTGCCCACCGACCCCGCGAACGCCAGCCCGCCATCCTGCGGAATACCCAGCAACAACGCGCCGATCACCCCGGCCCGCTTGCCTTCACCCATCCGCCAGCCACCGATCACCACCTCCTGCGCCAGCAGGTCCGTGATCTTGCGCCACACCGGCGACCGCAACCCCGGCTGATAAGGCGAATCCAGCCGCTTCGCGACCACACCCTCCAAACCCTGCTCACGACTCGCCGCCAGCACCGACGCCCCGTCCTCGTCATAAGACGGGGGAGTCAGCCAGTGCGGACCCCGCAACTCAAGACCCCTCAGCAACTCACGACGCTGCCGGAAAGGAAGCTGCACAGTAGAACTGCCATCCAGGTGCAGCAGATCGAACAACAACAACGTCACCGGAAACTGCCGCGCCGCCCGACGAGCCGCCTCCGACTTCGTCACATGCATCCGGTTCTGCAACGCGCTGAAACTCGGCCGGCCATCCTGCAACGCGACGATCTCACCGTCCAGCAGAGCCTCCGTCGACCCCAGCTGCTCACCCACACCCTGCAACTCCGGATAAGCGACCGTGATGTCGTTGCCCACCCGCGACCACGCCTGAACACGCCCGCCCTCGACCCTCAGAACCGCCCGGACACCATCCCACTTGAACTCATAAGCCCAATGATCATCATCATCGTGGGGGAGAGGACCCGGAACAGCGAGCATCGGCTTCAGCTGATCCGGCAACACCTGCCAGTCCGGCCGCGCCGGAGCATGCCGGCGCTTCATCATCCAGTTCTTCTCGTCCTTCCCCGAACGGAAGAACACGAACTGCCCCTGCACCCGGCCACCATGCAAGATCACATCGACCTCGCGATCCGACCACTTCACCGTCTCATAGCGGCCGCGATCCCACAGGAACATCTCACCGCCGCCGTACTCACCCTTCGGGATCTCCCCGGAGAACTCCGCGTACTCCAGCGGATGATCCTCGGTGTGCACAGCCAGCCGCACCACATCCGTCGTCGGCGGCAAACCCTTCGGCACCGCCCACGACACCAGAACCCCACCACGCTCCAACCGCACATCCCAATGCAGGCTGCTCGCGTGATGCTCCTGGATCACGAACGTGTCGTCGTTGCCCCTCGGCAGCACATCCGCGCTCGGAACGGGCTCCGGCGTCCTGGCCGGATCCCTCTTACGCCGGTACTCATCGAGCCCGGCCATCTACGCCGACGAAGCCTTCTTCTTCGGCGGCGCCTTCTTCTCGCTCTTCCGCCCGGCCTTCGCCTTCTCCACACTGCGCTCCAGCGCCGTCATCAGATCGATGACATCGCCCTTCTCCTCGGCCTCCGGCTGCTCGGGCAACTCCGCACCCTCCGCCTTCGCCGCGATCACCTTCTCCAGCGCGTCCCGGTAGTCGTCGGTGAACGTGTCCGGATCGAAGTCACCCGCCATCGACTCCACCAGCGACGTCGCCATCTTCAACTCCTGCGGCCGCACCTCCACGTCCTGATCCAGGAAGTCGAACTCCGCCTTGCGGATCTCATCCGGCCACAACATCGTGTGCATCACCAGCACGTCATCCCGCGCCCGGATCGTCGCCAGCGTCTCCTTCTGCCGGATCGTGATCTTCACAACCGCCAGCTGACCCGTCTTCACCAGCGCATCCCGCAACAACACGTACGGCCGAGCCGCCGCCTTGTCCGGCTCCAGGTAATACGTCTTCTGGAAGTAGATCGGATCGATCTCCTCCGCCGGCACGAACTCCAGCACGTCGATCGACTTGTCCGTCTTCACCGGCAACTTCTCGAAGTCCTCGTTCTCCATGATCACCATCCGGCCATCGTCCAACTCATAGCCCTTGGTGATCTCCGAGTACTCCACCTCTTCACCGCACACCGAACAGACACGCTTGTACTTGATGCGCCCGCCGTCCCCCCGGTGCACCTGGTTGAAACGGAAGTCGTGCTCCTCGACAGCCGTGTAAAGGCGCACGGCGATCGTCACCAACCCGAAGGAGATGGCCCCACGCCACACGGATCTCATTCTCATTGGGTACCCCTGAAATGCGGTTTTCGCACCACCAGATCACCCACTCGGCCTAACGATCCGGCAACTGAGCAACCCCCGGCCCACGCGTCCTGACCGAGAGTGCCGCACAACAGTGGAACACCGCTAGATGTCCCGCTAGATGTCCCTCAGCGCCCGATACGTCCTGTTACTCGCCACCGCCGCCCGCCGCTCCCGCGCCGTCGCCTCGATGTAGTTCTGACTCGTCGCCAAACTCGCATGCCCCAGCAACGCCATGATCTCGCTCGCCGACGCCCCATCCTCAGCCAGGCGCGTCGCGAACGTATGCCGCAACGCGTGCAGATTCGCCCCCGTCGGCACCCTGTCGTTCAACCCCGCCCACCGAAAACACGACTTCACCAGGTACTCCAGCCCACCCCGCCCGATCGGCTCACCATGCCGATCCCTCAGCAACGCCGACTCCCGGTCAAACCGCCCCTGAGGAAACCGCTGCCGGCAACTCTTCAGATACGCCTCCACGATCCGCTCCATCGGCGGCTCGATCGGAACACTCCGATCCCGGTTCCCCTTGCCCTTCACATGCAACCGCTGATCACCCTCCCGCCCCACGACACTCGCCAGCGTGAGCGTCCGCATCTCCGCACTGCGCAACCCCGCTACCAGCCCCAACGCGATCACCAGTACATCCCGCTCCGGCCACGGATCACGCCCCTTGCGCGCCCCCTCCGCCGCGGCCGTCAGCAACTGCTCAGGGGTGTCCTCACCCCGCAGCGGCTTCGGGACCAGCGGAGGTGTCCTGGGACGAGCGACGGCACCCATCGGATTACCGGCGATCAGGTCCTCGGCCACGCAGAACGTCAGGAACTGGTTCCACGTCGACCACGCCCGCAGCACCGAGCTCTTGGCATGGGAGTCCGCGAACACCCCGAAAGCCTCACGGAGGTTCGCACCGGTGAGCTGAGCGATGACCAGGTCCTCGACGGGGCAGGAGAGGGTCTCGGCCAGCAGCGTGTTCACACCGGCGAGATCCCGCTGGTAGGCGGCCGTTGTGTGCGGCGAGTCCTTGCGAGTCCGGCGGGCGAGGAAGAAGGCGTCCTGGGCGCCGAGCACGTGCATATGGATCTTGTACCGCACACCACCGACAATCCCGGACACGGCGGCGGCACAGGGGAGGGGAGCGCTCCTCGGCCTCACGTGCGAGCGGTTGTTGGACGAGTGCGGAGCCGCAGGTCAGCGTGTGGCGTGGGCCGTCGATCCGACGGCGGGGCGGCGCTCGAACGTGTCGGGTCGAGGTTGGTGCAGGGCGGCGCGAATGCGTGGGTTCGAAAACCTGTTCTGTGCTGGATAATGGCGATTATGCATGAAATGTCCGTTTTGCCGGGTTCTGATTCGGCTCGGGACGGCGCTGGACCAGGTGGCGTCACTTGTCGGGGATCGTGAGCGTAATGACGCCTCGCTACGTACGTCTCTCTGACGACACGTCGGTGTCGACCGCGCTCCGGCATCGCCGTGGATCTGATGTTGTGGCGTCTGCAAGCGCAGCCGGCCTGCCCGTTGGCTGTGACTTGCAGACGCGCCAACACGGGCGTTTCGGCCCCTTCTGAAGCGATCTTCGCAGGTCGCCGTTTCGCCGATAATCTACATTATGTCAAGTAACGTGGATCTGGGCTGTCTGGAGGCACTCTCCCGCCATCGCTGCCTCTGGCATGGTTCGCGCTCATGATCGATGAGTTCGCCAAGGAGTACCTGCACTCGGATCTGCGTGAGTTGCGCGAGGTGATGGTGTGGAAGCTGGAGGGCCTGTCCGATATGGACGTGCGGCGTCCGCTGACGGCTTCGGGGACGAATCTGCTGGGCCTGATGAAGCATCTGGCGTTGTCGGAGTCGCGGTACTTCGGCGAGGTGTTCGGGCGGCCGTTTCCTGAGCCGTTGCCTCGGTGGGACGACTTGGCGGCGCGTGGGCTGGACATGCGGGCGGACGAGTCGGAGTCGCGTGAGGAGATCGTGGGTCGCTATCGGCGCGTGTGGGCGCATTCGGATGCGACGATCTCTGCGCTCGCGGTGGATGCTCCTGGTCATGTGCCGTGGTGGCCGCGTCCGAACGTGATGCTGTTCAACGTGTTGGTGCACCTGGTGACCGAGACTGCGCGGCACGCGGGACACGCCGACATCTTGCGGGAGCAGCTCGACGGTGCGACCGGCGAGGGGCGCTGAGAGTCTGTTTCCGCTGCTCCCCCGCGTCTAGATGATCTTGTCGGGGGTGCTTGCCACACTCGGGTCATGCGATTTGCGATCTATGTGCCGTCGTTCGGTTCGGAGCTCGGTGATCCGTCCGTGCTGGTGTCGCTCGCTGTCGAGGCCGAGGCGTCGGGGTGGGACGGGTTCTTCCTGTGGGATCACGTGGTGGTGCCGGGTGAGTCCGTTGTCTCTGACGTCTGGGTGACGTTAGGTGCGGTGGCGGCGCGGACGTCGAGGATCTCGCTGGGCCCGTTGGTGACGTCGCTGGGGCGTCGGCGTCCGTGGAAGGTGGCGTTGGAGGCGTCGACGTTGCAGCGGCTGTCTGGTGGGCGGCTGGTGCTGGGGGTGGGTGCGGGTGTGCCGCAGGACTACTCCCCCTTCGGCGAGCGCGGGTCGCGTGCGGAGGCGATGTCGGAAGGCGTGGAGCTGTTGCGGGCGTTGTTGTCGGGTGCCGAGGTGGAGCATCACGGTGCGCTGTTCGACGTGTCGGGTGTGCGGTTCGCGCCGGTGGAGGTGCCGATCTGGGTGGGTGGGATCTGGCCTCGGTCGACGCCTTTTCGTGCGGCGGAGCATGCGGCGGGTGTGGTGCCGGCGACGTTCGGTCCCGAGGGTCTGGTGGTGCTCTCCCCTGCGGATGCCGCTCGCCTGAAGGCGGATTTCGTGGCGTCGGGTGGTCCGGCTGACGGTGATGTCGTGTTGTGGGGTGGCAGTGCGTTACCCGAGGCGGGCGCGTACGAAGCCGCGGGCGTGACGTGGATGCTGAGCGATGGTGGCGCTCGGGGGCTTGATGAGTTGCGGGCGTTCGTGGCGGCCGGTCCCCCGCGTTCAGGCGTGTAGGCCTCGGAGCAGTGTGTCGAGGTAGCGGCGTGCGGTGGGGAGCCGGTCGGCGGGGCTGGCGCTGTGGACGTAGGTGGCGTAGGCGATGCCGCACATGAGTGGGACGAGGTCTGCGTCGTCGACGTCGGGGCGGACGGCTCCGGTGTCGCGTGCGCGGGCGAGCAGTTTGGCGCCGGTGTCGAGGATCTGTGCTTTGAGTTCGGTGGTGCGTGGGAGCACGTCTTGGGCGCTGGCGGCGACTTTGACGAGTGCGGGGTCGGTGACTTGGCTTTCGACGACTTTGGTGAGGAAGTCGGCGAACGCGGTCCAGGGGTCGTGGTGGGTGAGGCCTTGTTCGCCGCAGCCGGCGAGTGCTTCGAGGCAGGGGGTGGCGACGGTTTCGAGGAGTGCTTCGGTGGTCGGGAAGTGCCGGTAGACCGTGCCGACGCCGAGTCCTGCGCGGCGGGCGACGTCGTTGAGTTGCAGCGGGGTGCCTTCGTCGACGAGTTCTCGGGCGACGGTGAGGATGTGCTCCCAGTTGCGGGCGGCGTCCTTTCGCTGCGGCGTCATGTCTTCCAGACTAATTGGATACGCCATCCGGACCGGGGACGAGTGGCGCGTGCCTCTCGCTGAGTGTGCGCACGGCGTGCTGGACGCGTGGGTCGGCCGCGGTGCGGTTCGGTGTCACCGGGGTGACGCGTCGGCCGATGACGGTGCCGGTGGCGAGGGTCTCGTCGGTGACGGCGAGGATCGAGGGCCTGGCTGCGGCGGAGGCGGGTGACGGAGCCGGATGTACCGCCAGTTCCCCTTTCGGCCGTGATCCGGGCGGCGAGGGTGCGTACCTCGTCCAGCGAGGCGAGGTCCGCCTGCAGGTAGCGTGCCGGCTCCCCTCCCCCTGCGTTGATCCTCTCGACGGCTCGGGCGCCTCGTTCGGGTTTGCGGCCGACGATGGTGACGGCGTACCGGCTTGGGCCAGTCCGAGGGCGGTTTCCAGTCCGATGTCTCCGGTTCCCGCGGTGACCACTGCTCGGGCTGGTCAGGCGGGCCAGAGCGGCGGCCGCTGACCTGGGTCCTGGATGGCCGCCGTCAGCACTGCAGCCATTCCCGCCAGTTCTTCCTCGCCGAGGTCGCGCTCCCCCACGTGGCGCTGGATCTCGCTGCGCGAGCACACGACGACGGCGCCGGTGTGCCCGCCGAGTTCGGCGGCGGCCACGATCTCCGTGTTCCCGTTGTGCACGACCAGGATCGGGTCGGGCGTGTCGGTGTAGAGCAGGCGCTCGATGTCACGTCCGGTGATGGCCATGCTCAGTCTTGTACGGCGCGGGCGTAGCGGGCCGCAAGAGTGCGAACGTGTGCCACGAGGTCGGGTGGTGAGGTGACCTCGAAGTCGTAGCCGAGCATGCCGATCCACACGGCGAGTGTTTCGACGGAGTCGGAGCCGGTCACCAGTTCGCAGGTGGTGTCGTCGACGGCTTCGACGGTGCCGATGGCGGCGTGGATGCGGGCGGCGACGGCGTCGGCCGGGGCGTGGACGAGGACTCGGGCCTGGAAGCGCCAGGCGGCTTGGGTGACGCGGGAGGCGACGTAGGTGGTGGCGTCGAGGTCGCGTGGGGTGAAGCGGGGGCCGTGCGGGGGCTGGGGTGGGGTGATGCGGTCGACGCGGAAGCTGCGCCAGTCCTGTTTGTCGGCGTCCCAGGCGACGAGGTACCAGCGGCGGCCCCAGTTGACGAGGCGGTGGGGTTCGGCGCGGCGGCGGGTCGCGGTGCCGTCGTGGGCCTGGTAGTCGAAGCGCAGGGTGTCGCTGTCGCGGCAGGCGGCGGCCAGGGTCGAGAGCAGTTCGGGGTCCAGTGCGGGTGCCGGGGAGTCGCGTGGGACGGATTCGATCTGTTCGAGGGCGGAGACGCGGTGGCGCAGGCGGGATGGGAGGACCTGTTCGAGTTTCAGCAGGGCGCGCAGGGAGACTTCTTCCAGGCCGGTGACGGCGTTGGTGCGCAGGGCCGCGGCGACGGCGACGGCCTCGTTGTCGTCGAGCAGCAGGGGTGGGAGTTCGGCGCCGGCGCCGAGGCGGTAGCCGCCGAACGAGCCGGTGGTGGCGTTGACCGGGTAGCCGAGTTCGCGCAGGCGGTCGACGTCGCGGCGGACGGTGCGGGGGCTGATCCGCAGTTCGTCGGCCAGTTCGCTGCCCTGCCAGTCGCGGCGTGACTGCAGCAGGGCGAGCAGGCGCAGCAGGCGGGCCGAGGTTTCCAGCATGGACGGACACTTTAGGACAGGGGGTGGCCGCAAGTGTCGTTAGCCTCGGGTTATGACGGAGATCAGGGAATTCCACATCGCGGTCGACGACGCCGATATCGACGAGTTGCGGGCTCGTCTGGCGCGGACGCGGTGGACCGACCAGGTCGTGGGGGCCGGTGCGCGCTACGGCGACGACGTCGCGGAGGTCCAGGAGCTGGCCCGGTACTGGGCCGAGGAGTTCGACTGGCGGGCGGTGGAGGCGAGGCTCAACGCGTTCCCGCAGTTCGTCACCGAGGTCGACGGCACGAACGTTCACTTCCTGCACGTGACCAGCCCGAAGCCGGACGCGCTGCCGCTGCTGCTGATCCACGGCTGGCCGGGCTCGGTGATGGAGTTCGTCGACGTCGTGGAGCATCTGCGCGACGATCACCACCTGGTGATCCCGTCGATCCCCGGTTTCGGGTTCTCCGGGCCGACGACGCAGACGGGCTGGCACTCCGGGCGCGTCGCCGGGGCGTTCGCGGAGCTCATGGCGCGGCTGGGCTACCGGCGTTACGGGGTGCACGGCAACGACGCGGGGGCGATCATCGCGCCGCAGGTCGGGCAGGCCGATCCGGAGCACGTCGCGGGTGTGCACGTCACGCAGATCTTCTCGTTCCCCTCGGGTGAGCCGGCCGAGATGGAGGGCCTGACCGAGGAGGACTACCGGCGTCTGGGGGTGCTGCAGAACTTCTGGGAGAGCATGTCCGGCTACGCGAAGCTGCAGCAGTCGCGGCCGCAGAACGTGGCGTTCGCGCTCGCGGACTCCCCCGTCGGCCAGCTGGCCTGGACGATGCAGCTGATGGGCGAACCGGCCGTGACGAAGGACTTCCTGCTCGCGAACGTGGCGATCTACTGGTTCACCGGCACCGCGGGGTCCAGCGCGCGGCTGTACTACGAGGACGCGCACCGCGAGGACCAGCCCGCGCAGCCGACGACGGTGCCGATGGGCGTCGCGGTCTTCCCCGACGACTTCCAGACCATCCGGCGCTTCGCCGAACGCGACCACCACAACCTCGTGCACTGGTCGGAGTTCGAGACCGGCGGTCACTACTCCGGGCACGACTCGCCCGGACTGCTGGCGGGCGACCTGAAGGTGTTCTTCGCCAAGATGTAGCCATGCCGCAGTGGATCGAGGCGGGGATCTGGGGGCTGGCCGGTGGCGGCGCGCTCGTGGCGGGCGCGCTCGTCGCCTGGTTCCTGCGCGTGTCCCGTGACGTCGTGGCCGTCGTGATGGCGTTCGGCGCCGGGGTGCTGACCGCGGCGGCGGCGTTCGAGTTGATGGACGAGGCGGAGAAGACCGGCGGTCTGCTCGCCACCTCCGCGGGGTTCCTCGGTGGCGCGGTCGGCTACGTGCTGGCGAACCTGGTGCTCGCGCGGCGTGGGGCGCGGCATCGCAAGCGCAGCAGCAACCAGCCGGCCGAGGCCGACCAGGCGGGCAGCGGCACGGCGATCGCCGTGGGAGCGCTGCTCGACGGTGTGCCCGAGTCGGTCGTGCTGGGTGTGTCCCTGCTCAGCGGCGGCGGAGTCGGGGTGGCGATGCTGGCGGCGGTGGTCATCTCGAACGTGCCGGAGGGGCTTTCCAGCGTCGCCGGTATGAAACGGGCCGGGCGCGGGCCCGGTTACGTGTTCGGGGTGTGGGGTGCGATCGCCGTGGCGAGCGGGCTGTCCGCGGCCCTGGGGAACCTGCTGCTCGACGGCGCGTCACCGCGGCTCGTCGCCGTGATCACCGCGGTGGCGGCGGGGGCGATCCTGGCGATGATCGCGGACACCATGATTCCCGAGGCCTTCGAACGTGCCCGCCTCTACACCGGGCTGTGCACCACCGCGGGGTTCCTCACGGCGTTCGTGGTGGAGCGGCTGGGTTAGATTTCCGGGTGTGGTGATCGGTGAGTTCTACGACGTGGTGATCGACTGTCCGGACCCCGGCGCGCTCGCCGAGTTCTACCGGGAGGTCGTCGGCGGCCGGATAGCCGACTCCGACGGCGACTGGTCCACTCTCGTCACGGCGAACGGCCGGCGGCTGTCGTTTCAGCGCGTCGAGGACTACTCGCCGCCGCGCTGGCCCGGCCAGGATCACCCCCAGCAGATCCACCTCGACGTCATGGTCGCCGATCTCGACGTCGCCGAGCCGCTCGTGCTGGCATTGGGTGCGACGTTGCTCAAGGGTTCGCCCAAGAACGTCGGGTTCCGCGTCTACGCCGATCCGGCCGGGCATCCGTTCTGCCTGCTCACCAGCTAGGCGCGCCAGACGGTGGCCGCGCGGGTCTCGGTGCTCTCCAGCGTCAGTGGCACCGGTACCTCGTAGCGGGCGCGTGCGGTGAACCGGTCGCGGGGCAGGTGGGCGCGGTCCGGGTCGCCGAGCAGCACGACCGCGCCTCGTGCCGCGGCCCTGCTCAGGAACGGCAGCACCAGCGCGGTGATCTCGGCGTCGTAGAACACGTCCCCGGCGAGCACGATGTCGGCGCCGTGCGCGTCGCTGTCGAGCTGGTCGCCGCCCAGGGTGCTGACCGTGACGCCGTTGGCGGCGGCGTTGAGCTGTACCGCGGCGAGTGCCAGCGGGTCGATGTCGTTGGCGGTCACCACGTCCGCTCCGGCCAGTGCCGCGGCGATCGCGACCAGCCCGGAACCCGAGGCGAGGTCGAAGACCTTCTTGTCGCGCACCAGCCCGGCGTTGTCGAGCAGGTGCCGTGCCAGGGCCTGCCCGCCCGCCCATGGGAACGCCCAGAACGGCGGCTGGTCGTGGTGGGTGAGTTCCCACAGGTCCATCGCCTCGGCCGCGCTGTGCAGCAGCACCTCGGGCACCAGTGGCACGGGGGCCAGCGTCGTGTTGGCGAGCACGAAGTCGGTGAGCGTGGGCGCGGACATGACGGAGAAGCTTAGGGGCAGCGCGAACACCGCCCGCAGAGGCGAAAGGCCATAGGTTCACATGCCGCCGGTGACCCGCAGGATCGCGCCTGTGGTGTACGAGGCCTCGTCCGACAGCAGCCACGCGATGGCGTTCGCGATCTCGCCGGCCTCACCGGGGCGGCCCAGCGGGATGCGGGCGGCCACGCGGTCGGGGCGGCCGGGTTCGCCGGACAGGCGGTGGATGTCGGTGCGGATCGTGCCGGGCTGCACGCAGTTGACCCGGATCCCGCGCGGCGCGAGCTCCTTGGCCAGGCCGATCGTCAGCGCGTCCACGGCGGCCTTGGTGGCGGCGTAGTGCACGTACTCCCCCGGGCTGCCCAGCGTCGCCGCGCCGGACGAGACGTTCACGATCGAGCCCCGGCTCATCCGCCGGGCCGCCTCGCGGGCCACGAAGATCGCGCCGACGAGGTTGACGTCCACGACGCGGCGCAGGTCCTCGGTGCGCAGGTCCGCGAGCGGCCCGGACGGGGAGGTGATGCCGGCGTTGCTGACCACGCCGGTGATGTCGTCGCCCGCGGCGTCGAACAGGCGCGCCACATCGGTCTCGTCCGCCGTGTCGGCCCGGACGGCGAGCACACCGAGCTCTTCCTCCAGCGCACGTGCCTCGTCCTCGGCCTGGCGGTAGCTGATCACGACCTTGTGCCCGTCCCGCACGAGCCTGCGCGCGGTCGCGGCGCCGATACCCCGGCTTCCGCCGGTGATCACCGTAGTCATAGCTCTACCTGACGGGGTGCGGCTGCTCAGAGCTGACCGAAGCGCACGACCGCCACGAACACGGCCAGCGCGCACAGCACGAGGTTGATCGGCACCGTGGCGCCCTCACCGCGCCGGATGTGCGTGATCGCGGCACCCACCTGCACCAGCGCCAGGCCGAGCGCCGCGATCGGGGTGAGGATCGGCGCGACGCCGGTCAGCCACGGCAGCACCAGCCCGATCGCGCCCGCGACCTCGACCGCGCCGATGCCCTTGACCTGCCCGGACGTGAAGTCCCCCGCCCAGGCCATCTTCGGCTCGGCCAGCAGGGCCTGTTTGGTCTTGGCCAGCTTGGTGAAGCCCGCCATCAGGTACAGGGCAGCCAGTACACCCGACACGATCCACACGGCGACGTTCATGAACGAGAACCTAGCCCTGCCTCCGGTGGCACAACCACCGATGCCGAGGCCGCAGATCAACTAAGGGTCGCCTTAGTCATCACCCGAACGGCCGTATAGAGTGTGTAGATGAGGTGCTCGATACTCTCCGACTTCGCGGGCGAACCGCTGGCCGGCACGGCCGCGACCGCGACGGCGTGGCTGTGCCTGGAACAGCCGGGCCCGTGGGGCCGCGACGCCCTCACCGAGAGCCACCTCGACCCCGAACTGGGCGCCGAATTGCAACGCCGCGCCGCCGGCACCGGCGTGCGCATCCTGCTGATCCGCCGCCCCGGCAGACACGCCGACAACCACGTCCCCGCGACCCGCCGCCTGTACCTGGCCTCGGCGAAGCCGGGCGCCTCGTGGCTGGAACAGGCCGACCTGGCCGCGCCGGAGGAAGCCCTCGAACTCGACTTCGAGGCCTTGGGCGCGGGCCGCTCCACCGCGTTCGGCACCCCGGTCCGCGACCCGTTGCTGCTGGTCTGCACGAACAGCAAACGCGACGTGTGCTGCGCCCTGTACGGCCGCCCGATCGCCACCGCGCTGAACCTGTGGGAGTGCACCCACACCGGCGGCCACCGCTTCGCACCCACCGGCGTGCTGCTGCCCACCGGTCACCTGTACGGGCGACTCGACCACCAGTTGGCCCAGCGCGTCGTCACCGAGGGCATCGTCGCCGACCGCTGCCGGGGCCGCTCCTGCTTCACCCCGAGGGGGCAGGTCGCCGAGGTCGCCGTGCGCGAGAAGATCAGCGAGACCCGCGACGTGCTCACCGTCGTGGCCGAGACCCCGGACTCCGCGACCGTGCGGCACGCCGACGGACGGGAGTGGCGGGTGGCGCTGACCGAGCAGCCGGTACCGCCGCGGCCCGCGAGCTGCGGGAAGTCGCCGGACATCGCGATCGCGCTGGTGGCGACGGCGATCGACGAGCTGGTGAAGGTCTGCCGCTGACCTCGATCGAGTGTCTCGGCTGATCCACCTCAACGGCTCCAACGCCGCGACGAGTTCGTTGACCTAGATCCTCACCTCGATGTTCTGAGCCGTGCAGCCCGGCCATCTGACGCGCCACAACTGCTGCCAGGCCCCGCTGGTCAGGTGCCCCAGCGGGGCCGAGTCATACCTCGGAACGACGCAGACCGAGCCGGTCACTGGGCTTTTTCTGGGCATCGTGCTTCACTTGGCCCATGCCCAGAAAAAGCCCAGTAGAGGATGAGGTAGTCGCTGGGGTCGAGCAGCTGCTGCGGCGCGGGCTGCCAGCCACCCTTGCGGCGGTGGATCCGGTGCTGCTGGATCTGCGCGGCGTGGTCGCTCGGGCGGTGGATCCCACCGACGAGGTGAGCCGCACCGCCGCGCTGGACGGGACACTGCGCGGGCTGCTCGCTCGATTTCCCGATGCCCGGTACGCAGCGGCGGCGCGTGCGCTGTTCGGACTGCCACCTGCCGCGCCGGGCCAGAACCTGACCGCGCGGCGAGAGCTCGCCGCCGAGCAGGCCGGGCACGAGGTGCACCACTTCCGCAAGCGGATCGAGCCCAAGCTGATCGAGACGCTGGCCGGTGAGCTGCTGGCCGACTCGGACCGGTTCACCCGCTCGCCGCTGATCGCGCCCCGACTCGCACCGGTGACCGCGCGGCAACCGGTGGTGGCCGACCCGTTCGCGTGGGAGGTCGCCGAGCAGGAAGTGCAGCTCTCCTTGTTGTGGTCGGCAATCTACGCTGCGCGCGCCGAGCTGCTGACCGTGGAACGGCTGATCAGCCTGCGGGCTGACCGGACCGACATCATCCGCGCTGCGGTGACGGCCGCCTGGCGCTGGGCCGTCGCCCGTGCCGAGGCGATCAGCTACACCACTGCGTTCGCACCGGAACTTCACGTCGGCGAACTGGTCGCGCTGGCGGGCTGGACTCCGTCACTGACCGAGGCACAGTCCTCGCGGCTGACCGAGGCCGCCACCGGCGGTGCGACCCGTGAGCAGTTTGTCGCGCATCTGCACGGCGAGACCGGCCTGGGCAACACCTGGACCGAAGGCTTCCTCTCCGCCTCCCGCGAATCCCGACACGACAACGAGAACGGACGACCGTGACCAGCATCAATCGCGACCTGTCCACCGCGCTCGCCGTAGCGGCGGCCGGACCCCCGCGCCGCTACGTCATCACCGGCGGCCCGTCTTCGGGCAAGGACGACCTGATCACCGCGGTGCACGCCGCCGGGATTCCGTGCATGGTCGACGAGCCGGGCCGCGAGATCTACCGCAAGCATCGCGAACGTCTCGGCCGGCACCTGCAGAAGGAAGATCGGCGCGAGTACTCGCTGGAGGTTCTGGAGGCGTTCGTCGCCGAGTACACCGCGCACGTCCACGGCGTGCGGTTCTACAACCGCGGTATCCCGGACGGCTATGGCTGGGAGGGGTTCTTCGGCCTCAAGCCAGCCCCGGAACTCGAGTCGGCCACGAAGCGCTATCGCTACGACGCGATCTTCGTGCTGGATCCGCTCGACACCTTCGAGGACCCCGACGACATCGTGTGGGCCAAGGACCGCGAGATCCGCCGGGTGCACGAGCTGATCGTGCAGGGCTACTACGACGCAGGCTACGAGCCGGTGTTCGTCGCCGCCGAGTCCGCGTCCGCACGGCTGGACTTCATCTGCGCCAACCTGCGCCTGCCCAAACCCGGCCGAGGAGCGTGAACCCCTTGTCGCGCAACGGAAAACCCGCGCCTCTGGTCTCGCCGAACAGCATCTTGGCCAACGCGCTGCTGCGCTCGATCGACCTGCTCCGCCCGCGTGTGCACGCCGCGCGCCCGAAGCGGATCGAATTCGTGGTCGGCACGCAGATCAACGGCGCCCCTCACCTCGGGACGAACCTGGTGCAGACCGCAGCGTTCCTGCTCGCGAAGATCGCCCGCCGGGAGTTCTCGATCGACACGGTCGTGCGGTTCGGCGCGCTGGACAACGCCCCCTACACCGTGGAACTGGATCCCGAGACACACCACGCTTACCAGCAGACCTACTTCCACGCCCTGGGCAAGGACCGGATCAGTGAGCTGATCGAGGGCTATTACCAGGCGTTCTTCCGGTCGCTGTCCGAAGCCACGGACACCGAGTACGCGGTGGAGACCTACACCGACCAGCAGGCCACGCCGGGCTTCCGGGCGGAGTTTCTGCGCACGCTGGAGCGCTTGGAGGACATCCGCTGGTGGATGGCACCCAGCCACGGGGTGGTGCACATCCGGGTGCCCTGCCCGGACTGCGGATGGGCCGAGAAACGCGCCGACCGCACCAAACTCGCCCACCTCGACGAGGACGGTGCCACCTTCACCGCCGTTTGCCTCGATCACGGTGCCTACGAGGTGCACATCGACCCTGAGGACGACGCCCCGTACCTGGACCTTGCGACGCTGTACCGGAACCTGGTCAAGGAACGCGCGTTCGGCCGTGACACCGACGTGCTGCACGTGATGCTCAAGGGCGGCGACTGGGCCTTCGGCTGCCAGCTCGTCGACGGCGCCCTCGGCGCTCTGGGCACACCGGCCGCCCAGATGCCGATCCGCGTGTTCACCCCGCAGGTACTCGCCCCGACCGGTGCGAAGCTGTCGAAATCGCTGCTGCGCGAACAGGGCCGTGCGGCGCTGCCGCCCGACGTTGAACCGTGGATGCTCGACACCACCGCCTGGCCCGGCAGCGTCGACGACTACGTCGACGCCCTGGTCTGGCTGGTCGGCGAGCTGCTCACCGACCCCAAGCACTTCTTCCGCTCCTTCACCGTCAAGGAACTCGGCAGACTCATGACCATGCGCCCCACCGAACCCGCCGTCCGGGCCCACGAGATGGGCATCTACAAGCGCTACTTCGACCTCATCGCCACCGGCCGCAAGACCACCGAGATCCGTGTCAACGACTCCAGCCGCCGCAACATCAAGCCCGGCTCACTGATCCGCTTCAACTGCCAGGGCGACAACGTCCTGACCCGCGTCACCAAGGTCAACCGCTACACCAGCTTCGAGGAAATGTTCGACCACGAACCCGTCGCCTCGGTCAACCCCACCGCCACCCGCGACGACCAGCTCGCCAACATCCGACAGATCTACCCGCCCGAACGCGAAGCCCTCGGCGTCGTCGCGATCGGCATCGAACTCGTCGACCCGCCCCGGCCCGCTTGACACCACACTGCGGTCCCACCGAACGCCGCCACGTCACCGTGATCGAGGCCGGCGGTGACGTCGAACAGACCTACGCCACGCTCAGGACGGTGCTGGCGCTAGGTTGATCGTCGCGCGGATGAGCGGTGACCCCCCTCGCCCCCCACCGGCACAGCCCGCGTGGTCAGCTTGATCCTGCTGATCGCCGTTCTGGTGGCGGGCCGCCGCTAGGCGCGGTCGCGGAGAACACGCCGATGCCCAGCGCGTACGGGTCGTCCAGGCCGACGGTCCGCAGCGTCTCCGCCGGCAGCGCGAGCAGCGAGATCGCCACCCCGAGGAAGTAGGCGTCGAGCAGGCCTGTGTCGCGCACCGTCGAGGGCAGCCCGGCCGCCTGCTGCAGCGCGGCGGCGGCTTCGGCGTTCGCCAGCACCATGCCGGAGAGAGCCTCGCGTACACCGGGGCGGCGGACGGCCTCCAGGTACAGCTCGACCATCGCGAGCATCTGCGTCGGGTCGTCGGCGACCGCGCGGCGCAGCAGGGCCGGGTAGAGCTCGGCGACGTCGGTGGCGCTGATTCCTGCCGGGGTCGTGTCGCGCAGGCGTTGCACGGCGGCGCGGTGCAGCGAGGTCATGCGGGCGGCGCAGGCGGTGAGGACGGCCTCACGGGTCGGGAAGTAGTTCTTGGTGGTGCCGATGGGGACGCCGGCCTCGCGGTCGATCGCGCGGTGGGTCAGGCCCCGGCCGCCTTCCACCGCGAGGATCTGGATCGCGGTGTCGCACAGGAGATCACGACGGCTCACGGTCCGGGACACTAGCAAGATCACCACGGGTGTGGTGGATCGGGGCGAACGTGCTGGCCCCGGCGGTCGCGGTGACGATGCCGCGTTCGAGCACGAGGAACAGGCCGCAGACGCAGCGGACGTAGGCGACGGCGCCGTGCGAGGAGACCGCGGAGGTGGACGGCCAGTGGCAGGCGGGGCAGGTGGCGATCATGAGCAAAGCCTGATGTCATGGTCTAGTGCATTTCAACCCTTACGGCGGGGCGGCCGCCGAACTCGCCGCGGTCCTGGTCAACGCCGACCCGGCCGCGCGGCTGCTGGACGTGCTGAAAGCGTCGGACTACAAGCCCCTGGGCTCGCTGGACGCACGGCAGGAACGTGACGTACGAGACTGGATCGAACGGCTGCGCCACGCGTTCCGCGCGCCCACGGTGGAGCTGCTCAACGAGCTGCTGGCCCAGTCCTCGACCACGCACTACATCTCCACGCACGACGGACGCGCCCCGCACCTGCACTACGCGCGCGAGGACGCGCCGACCGACGTGCGGCTCAAGGCCTACACGGCGGCGGGGATGGCGGCGTTGTTCTGCGAGGACGCGGGGCGTATCGGCTCGTGCGGCCGCGACGGCTGCGAGACGGTGTTCGTGGACACCAGCCGCAACGGCAGGCGGCGGTTCTGCTCGACCAAGTGCGCCAACCGCGTCGCCGTCGCGAACCACCGCAGCCGGGCCCAGCCGGCGTGAACCCGATCAGAAGAGGACCCGACAGGACTCTCCTGTGCCCATTCCGTAGATCAGCTGCGGGCGCTTAGGGTCGGTTCATGGAGCTGACGGAGCTGTGTTTCGCCGGGGTGGCCAGGCAGGCGCACGCCGTGCGCTCCGGCGAGGTGACCGCCCGCGACCTGATCGCCGAGCACCTGCGCCGCATCGAGCGCATCGATCCGCGGCTCAACGCGTTCCGGCTGGTCTTCGCCGAGCAGGCCCTCGAGCAGGCCGAACGGGCCGACGAACGCAGGTCCGCGGGCGAGGACCTGCCCCTGCTGGGCGTGCCGATCGCGGTCAAGGAGGACATCGCGCTGGCAGGCCTGCCCACCACCAAGGGCACCAACGCCGCGCGCACCCCGCAGCCGGCGGACGCCGCGATCGTCACGCGGCTGCGCGCGGCCGGGGCGGTGATCATCGGCCGCACCCGCATGCCGGAACTGGGCCTGTGGCCCCACACCGAGAGCTCCTGGGCGGGCCCGACGCGCAACCCGTGGTCGCTCACGCACTCCCCCGGCGGCTCCAGCGGCGGTTCGGCCGCGGCCGTGGCGGCGGGACTGGCCGCGGCCGCGATCGGCACCGACGGCGCCGGATCGATCCGCATCCCCTCCGCCGTGACCGGACTGTTCGGGCTCAAGCCCCAGCGCGGCCGCGTCTCGCTGTCGCCGGAGCCGCAGATGTGGGGCGGTCTCGTCGTGGCGGGACCGATCACCCGCACGGTGCTGGACTGGGCGCTGGTCGCCGATGAGATCCACGGCGCCGTCCCCGGTGACGCGCACGTCGCGCATCCGCCGCGCACGAGCTTCACGCAGGCGGCGCGCACGGATCCGGGCCGGCTGCGGATCGGGGTGTCGCTGCGGCCGTGGGGTCCGGGCATCGCGATCGCCGACGAGGTCCGCGACGCCGTGCAGGACACCGCCGCGCTGCTCACCGACCTCGGCCACGACGTCGTGCGGCTCGACCCGCCGATGCGCGAGGTCACCGCCTCCACGCAGTTCGCCGTCCGCTACCTGCACAACGCCTACCTGGCGCGCACGGGCATGGAGTTCCCGGACCTGGTCGAGCCCCGCACCCGAGCGGCCGCCGAACTGGGCCGGCGCCTGCCGCGCGGTGCCGTGCGCTGGGCGGTCAAGGACGACGCGGCGCTCACCGCGTACGCGAACCGGGTGTTCGCCTCGATCGACGTGCTGCTCACCCCGGCGCTGACCCGCCCGCCGATCCGCGTGGGCGAGTGGGACGGCCGCAACGTCGTCACGGCGCTGCTCGCGGCCGCGCACTACACGACGTTCCTGCCGCTGTGGAACATCGTCGGCAACCCCGCCGCCTCGGTTCCGGCCGGCCGCACGTCGGCGGGCCTGCCCCTGGCGGTGCAGCTCGTGGGCCGCCAGCACGACGAGTGCACGCTGCTGTCGGTGTCCGCCCAGCTGGAGCGTGCCCGGCCGTGGGCGGACCGGATCCCCTCCGGCCTCGATCATGCGAACTAGGACATTACGAGAACGGACTATCCGAATCGGGAACGGTCAGAATCCGCGCTTGGACAACTCGTCGAGCAGTTCCCGGTCGGCCACGTGCCGCGACCTGATGTGGTCCAGGTAGTCGGCGAACGCGTCGGGCTGCAGGCCGCGTAGTTGTTCGAGCAGTTCCATCACCAGGTCCTGCTCCTCGATGCCCCGCCGGGCGAGCTCGACCTCCACGATGCGCCGGTACACCTCGACGGCGAGTCGGCTGCCGTCCTGCACGAGGTGGTTCACCAGCTCCGCGCGCAACGGCGGCCACTCGTCGGTGTGCACGACCAGCGCCCGGATCTTGAGGTACACGTCGAGGTTGGGCCGCGCGAAGAACGCCTCCCGGCACACCTGCAACGCGCGCTGGGGTGCGCCCCGGCGCAGGTGTTCCTCCACCGCGAGGTCGATCAACCGCAACGCCGCTCCCCGCCCGCCCACGGCGCGCAGCCCGCGTTCCACCCATGCCAAGGCCTCCTCCGAGCGGCCGTTGTCCCGCAGCACCGTCGCGACCTGCAGGTAGTGCCAGCCCGAGGAGAGGTCCTTGGACAGCACGAGCAGCTGCAGGTCGACGTCCTCGGTGTACTCGGCGAGCTCCTCCATGACGCGCAGCAACGCCCAGCGGGCGCGGTCGTAGCGGCCGGTCTCGCCGAACCCGATCACCGGCAGCGGCTCGAACAACGCCACCGCCCGCTCCCGGTAGCGGGCGAGACCGTCGTCGTCGAGGGCGCCGGTGTAGGCGGCGAGGCTGACGTCGGGCGCGTCGGGGTGCTGCAGCTGCAGGTCGAGCAGCCAGTCGGCCAGGCGCCGCGGGTCGGTACCGGTCTGGGCGCACGCGCGGGAGTGGATGCCCAGCACGCGGTGGGCCAGCTCGGCCAGTTCGACGCGATGGCGCCGGCTGGTGGCGACCCCGTCGGCGAGCTGGGTGACGATCTCCTCGATCAACGCGACCAGCCGCGGCCCGGGATCGGTGACCAGCAGCGACTGCAGCTCGACCGACACGGCGGTCAGCGCCTGCCAGCGGACCGGCCAGTCGGAGGTCTCGCTGTCGGACTCCACGAGCGCGGAGGCCACGGTGGCGGGCAGCGAGTCCATCACAACATCATTCCCGCGTCACCCGGTCGAGTGCTACCGATGTCGCCCTAACGGATTTAAGGTTCACCCTCGGTTGTCAGATGGGGACAGTTCCGCCAGCTTCCGCGTGAGCACGGCCCGTTCGCGTTCATTGCCGCACAATCGAATCGCCTGTTCAAGCTCGGTGCGGGCCTCGTCGAGACGGCCGAGGCGGCGCAGCAACTCTCCGCGCACGCCCGGTAGCTGGTGCGAGTCCTTGAACGCCTCGGCAGACGCCAGCGCGTCGACGATCGGCAGGGCGGCGGCGGGCCCCTGGGCCATCGAGACGGCGACGGCCCGGTTGAGGTCCACGACCGGGGACGGGGCGAGGCGGCCCAGGCCGTCGTAGAGGGCGACGATGCGGCCCCAGTTCGTCTCCTCGACCGACGACGCCAGCGCGTGGCACTCGGCGATCGCGGCCTGCAGCCCGTAGTAGCCGTACCCGCGGCCGGCGTCGGCGGCCTTCGCGAGCGCGGCACGGCCGCGGGCGATCGCGGAGCGGTCCCAGCGGCGCCGGTCCTGCTCCTCCAGCAGCACGATCTCGCCGTCAGGGCCGCGGCGCGCCGGGAAGCGGGCGGCGGTGAGTTCGAGCAGGGCGAGCAGGCTGTGGACCTCGGGTTCCTCCGGCATCAGCCGCGACAGGATCCGTGTGAGCCGCTGCGCCTCCCCGGCCAGGTCGAAGCGGATGACCTCGTCACCGGAACTGGCCGACGAGCCCTCGGTGAAGATCAGGTAGACGACGCTGAGGACCTGCGCCAGCCGCGCGGGCCGTTGCGCCACCGGCGGCACCTCGAACGGCACACCGGCCGCGCCCAGGGTCTTCTTCGCGCGGGTGATGCGGGCCTGCACGGTCGCCGTGGGCACCAGGAACGCTCGGGCGATCTCGTCGCTGGTCAGACCGCCGATCACCCGCAACGTCAGCGCCACCCCGGCCTCGCGCGACAGCACCGGGTGACACGAGGTGAACATCAGCGCGAGGGTGTCGTCGTCGATCTGGTCCGGGTCCCACAACACGTCATCGGGCGCGGGACCGGGATCGGCTCCGGTCAGCGCGCCACCCTCGGGCAGGTGGTGCGCCATCGCGGCGTACTTCTCGTCGCGGGCGCTGCGGCGGCGGAACGCGTCGATCGCCCGGCGCCGGCCCACGGTGAGCAGCCAGCCCGCCGGGTTGTTCGGCACGCCCTCACGCGGCCATGTCACCAGCGCTTCGGCCAGCGCCTCCTGCGCCAGGTCCTCGGCCAGCGCGAAGTCGCCGGTGTAGCGGGTGAGCGCACCGATGATCCTCGCGGAGTCGATGCGCCACACCGCCGCTACGGCCTTGCGTCCCGTGGGGTCGCTCATGATGCCCAAACTAGTGGTGTGGCCACTGGATCAGAGCTGGCCGGTGGACTCACGCCAGGCCCGTTCCTTCTTGATCCACTCGTTGTCCTGCGGGAACTCGTCGATCGTGGGGACGCGGCGGATCTCGGTCTTGAACCCGGCCGCGGTCATCGGCGTGCGCTTGGCCCACTCGACCGCGTCCTGGATGGTCGGGACGTTGATCAGGTAGAAGCCGTTGAACAGCTCCTTGGTCTCCCCGTACGGGCCGTCGGTGACCACGGGCGGCTCGGAGGAGAAGTCGACGACCACGCCCTCCTCGGCCGGAGCGAGCCCCTCGGCGGCGATCAGGACCCCGGCCTCGATCATCTCCTCGTTGAACTTGCCGACGGTCTCGAGCATCTGGTCGAAGTCGATCTCACCGAGGTTGCCCCAGGCCTCGTCGGAGGTCGCGCGCCAGATCAGCATGAACTTCATCTCGGTGTCTCCCGGTAGGTTCGTGCGGGTCCGTTGTGGACCCTTTCACGCCCAGGTCGAACGGGCGGGGCGTTCGATCGACACACGACCCGGAATTTCTTGGAAATTTCTGTTCGCGCTGGTGAAACGACCGAGCGGCCCACCCCGGTGATCGGGATGGGCCGCTCGGTGTGTCGTCCGGTCAGACCTGCTCGCCCGGCTGGTGCAGCGACCGGGGCTGCTCGCCCTCGAAGCCGGCCAGTTCCGGCCGCGGCGTGGTGCCGGCGACCGGGCGCGGCATGGCGCTGAGCGGACCGGGCACCTCCTGGCGCGCGACCGCCTCCGCGGCGGCGACGGCCTCGGCGACCTTCGGGTCGGACTTGAGGTCGAACCAGGCGGCGACCGCCTCGTCCTCGTCCTCCGGACGTGACGTCGCACCCTCGTCGGCGGCCGGGGGCTCGTAGCGGAACACCCCGTCCTCACCGGGCGCGCCGAGCATGCGGGCGAACCCTTCGAGGGCCTTGCCGTAGTCGGACGGGATCATCCAGACCTTGTTCGCGTCGCCCTGGGCCATCTGCGGCAGCGTCTGCAGGTACTGGTAGGCCAGCACCTCCGGCGTCGGCTTGCCCGCCTTGATCGCGGCGAACACCTTCTCGATGGCCTTGGCCTGACCCTGCGCCTGCAGGTAGCGGGCGGCACGTTCACCCTGCGCCCGCAGGATCTGCGACTGCCGCTCACCCTCCGCGGACAGGATCGAGGCCTGCTTGCCACCCTCGGCGGCGAGGATCTGCGACTGCTTCTGGCCCTCGGCGGTCTTGATCGACGACTCGCGCTGGCCCTCGGCGGTGAGGATCATGGCCCGCTTCTCGCGGTCGGCGCGCATCTGCTTCTCCATCGAGTCCTGGATGGAGGGCGGCGGGTCGATGGACTTGAGCTCGACGCGGGCGACGCGCAGGCCCCAGCGGCCGGTCGCCTCGTCCAGCACCCCGCGCAGCTGACCGTTGATGTGGTCACGCGAGGTCAGCGTCTCTTCCAGGCTCATGCCACCGACGAGGTTGCGCAGCGTCGTGATGGTGAGCTGCTCGACACCGACGATGTAGTTGGAGATCTCGTACACCGCGGAACGCGGCTCGGTGACCTGGAAGTACACGACGGTGTCGATGGACACCGTCAGGTTGTCCTTCGTGATCACCGGCTGGGGCGGGAACGACACGACCTGCTCGCGCAGGTCGATACGGGCACGCACCTTGTCGATGAACGGGACGATGATGTTCAGGCCGGGTGCCGCGGTGTTGCGGTAGCGGCCGAGACGTTCGATGACGGCGGCCTGCGCCTGCGGGATGACCAGCACGGATTTGACGGCGATGGTCAGCACGAAGATCGCGATTACGGCGGCGATCACAGCGGTGATCGGGTCCAACTCGGTTCACACCCTCCTGCGGGCGCTCACACCGCGGCTATCACCACGGCGACGGCGCCCGAGATCTCGACAACGGTGACGGCTTCGCCTTCTTCGACCACGGACCCGTCGAGGGTGCGCGCGCTCCAGGTGTCGCCGCCGATCTTGACCTGCCCGCCGTGCTCGTCGACCTTCGTCACCGCGACGGCCCTGCCGCCCAGCAGTGCCTCGTGGTGCATCCGGATGCCTGAGCCGAGCTGCAGCCGCTTCTTGAGCAACGGCCGGGCCGCGACGATCAGGCCCACCGACGACGCCGCGAAGACGAGCACGCTCACCAGGTCGGGGACACCCAGTGCGGACACGCCTGCCGCGGCCAGCGCGGCGGTGCCGAGCATGACCAGCACGAAGTCACCGGAGAGAACCTCGGCGACGACGAGCAGTATCCCGACGATCAGCCAGATCAGGGCGGCCATGGCCCCATACATACACCAACGGGGACTGCCGGATCGGAGATTCACCGTGCTGCGCCCTGGACCGTAACGAAATCGATCAACGGAAGATGATTCGGGCGAAGGAGGCGTGACGCTGGGGTGTCCTGGCGCTCGGCGCGAGCCTCATCGCGTGGACTCCCCCGCGCCGCTGCGAGGGAGGCGCGGTCAGTCCTGGGGGACGGTGACGAAGTCGATGAGCCGTTCGACGGCGCCGAGCAGGTCGGACTCGATGTCGCGGTAGCTGCTCACGGAGCTCAGGACGCGCTGCCAGCCCTCCCAGGTCTCGCCCCAGCCCAGCTGCGCGCACACGCCGGTCTTCCAGTCGACGCCGCGCGGCACGACGGGCCAGGCCTTGATCTTGACGGCCCGGGGCTTCACGGCCTGCCAGATGTCGACGTAGGGGTGGCCGGTGACCAGCACGTTGTCGTCACGGATCTGATCGACGACGCGCTGTTCCTTGGAGTTCGCGACGAGGTGGTCGACCAGGACGCCGAGGCGGCGGTGCGACGCGGTGCCGAACTCGGCGATGCGCTGCGGGAGTTCGTCGACGCCGTGCAGAGGTTCCACGACGATGCCTTCGACGCGCAGGTCGTGACCCCAGACGCGTTCGACGAGCTCGGCGTCGTGCTTGCCCTCGACCCAGATGCGGCTGGCCTTGGCGGTCTGCGCGCGCAACCCCTCGACCTTGACCGAACCGGACGCGGTGATCTTCGCCTTGGCCGGCCGGGGTGCGGGTTTGACCAGGGTGACGGGCTGTCCGTCGACGAGGAACCCGGCAGGGCGCAGCGGGAACAGCCGGTGGCGGCCGTGGCGGTCCTCCAGGACGACCTGGCCGTACTCGAACTTCACGACGGCTCCGCAGAAGCCGCTGGCGGGGTCCTCGACGACGAGGCCGGGTTCGGCCGCGATCTCGGGCACCTTCTTGCGCTTGCGGGTCGAGAGGATGTCGCGGCCGTAGTCGTGGGAACGCACGGCTCGCAAGGTTAGCCGTAGAACGGTTTGAAGGCGGTGAGCCACTCGTGGACGCGGTCGAGATCGACGTCGGCGCCGTGCAGGTCGTGGCCGCCGTGCACGAAGTCGAGCCAGTCGACGGCCGGGTCGCCGACGCAGGCGCGCGGGTCGATCGCGACCGGTCCGTCCGGGCCTTGCAGGACGTTGCCGGGATGCATGTCGCCGTGCAGCAGCACCGGCTTGACGTTGTCCGCGGCGAGTTTGCGGGCACGGTGGTGCTCGGTGGCGTAGTAGGTGCCGGTGCGGCGGGTGAGCACGGTCTCGAACAGGAAGTCGACGCGGGCTTTGAGCGGCGGGAACCCCGCCGGGTCCGCCTCGTGCAGGTGCGGGACGACCGTCGCCGGGTCGGCTGCGGGGGTGCCGGGCCGGATCGGCGCCAGCAGCAACGCGCCGCGGGGGAGGTCGGCGTCGAGGAGGTCGACCACGGCGGGCGTGTGGGCCCAGGCGGCCAGTGCCCGTGCCTCGTGCACGGCGATGTCGTGGTCCGGGGTGAGTTTGAGGACGGCGCTGGTGCACAGGAACGTGGTGCCGGTGCCGCCGGGCATGTGGTGCAGCAGCGTGAGGCCCCAGCGGGCGGTGAGCGTGGCGACCAGGTCGGGCAGCGCGTCGATCCACCCGGTCACGTCGGTGCCGAAGCGTCGGATCAGCCGGGTTCTGGCCTCGTCATCGATCACTCAACTCAGATTAGCGTGCCGTCCGCGGCCTAGAACGCGTGACCTAGAACGCGGGCCAGGGAATGGCTGGCCAGTCGCCCGACGGTTCGGGGAAGACCCCGGCGGCCAGCAGCTTGTCGACCCGTTCACCGACGGCGCGGACCTCGGCGCGCGTGAGGTGCTCGTGCAGCGACTCCCCCAGGGTCGCGTCGAGCTCGGATCTCAGGCGGCGCAACGCCTCGACGACGTGGTCGGGCAGGGGTTCGCGGGCCCAGCCCCACAGCACGGTGCGGAGTTTGGGTTCGGTGTGCAGGCAGATGCCGTGGTCGACGCCGTACACGGCGCCGTCGAGGGCGTGCAGGACGTGGCCGCCCTTGCGGTCGGCGTTGTTGACGACGACGTCGAAGGCGGACATCTCGGCGACGCGCGGGTGGTCGGCGTGCACGAGGACGGCCGGGTCGCCGAAGCGGTCGTGGGCGTGGAAGACGGGGATCCAGCCGGGTTTGACGTCGTCGACTCCGATGATGTCGACGAGTTCGTCCTCTTCGCGGGTCTCGACCCACAGCTGGACCATGCCGCTGCCGAACGGGCCGGCCCGCAGGACGGTGGGCGGCACGACGCCGATGCCCGACGCGGCGGAGATCAGGTAGGTGGCCACCTCGCGGCCGGCGAGCGTGCCGTCGGGGAAGTCCCACAGCGGCCGTTCGCCTCGCACGGGTTTGTAGACGCACTGCGCGTCGACGCCGTCCAGCGAGATCTTGCAGAACAAGGTGGCGTTGGAGGCGTCGACGAGGCGGCCTTCGACCTCGATGCGGCCGTGTTCGAGCAACCGCAGGGCCGCGGAGGTGTCCACGTCAGTCTTCTTCGGTGCGGCGGTAGCCGTTCTGCCGGGGGCAGATGTGGCCGTCCGCGTCGAGCGGTTCGTTGCACAGCGGGCAGGGTTTGCGGCCGGCGTTGACGACACGGTCGGCGCGTTCGGCGAAGGCGCGGGCGGCGGACGGGGACAGGAAGACCCGCACGGCGTCGGGGCCTTCCTCGGTGTCGTCGAGCACGACGGCCTCGTCGACCTCCTCCTCGGAGACCGCGAGGAGTTCGATGACGACCGCCTTGGACTCGGCGTCCCAGCCCAGTCCCATGGTGCCGACGCGGAACTCCTCCTCGACGGGCACGTCGAGGGGCTGGGTGTCGAGGTCGTCGGGCGGGGCGTCGTCGGGCACGTCGGTGCCGAAGCGGCGATGCACCTCCTCGAGCAACGAGCCGATGCGCTCGGCGAGGACCTGGACCTGCTGCTTTTCCAGGGCGACGCTGATCAACCTGCTCTGCTCTGAGGCCTGCAGGTAGAAGACGCGGTCGCCGGGCTGCCCGACGGTTCCTGCGATGAACCGGTCGGGTGCGCGGAATACGTGAATGACACGAGCCATGGCAGATACGACCCTAGGCCACGCGGAGATCGTCGGCAGGTCCTCCCCCACCAAACACCGCGCGTATAGGGTCGGGCTGTGGTGAAGATCGCTTCGTACGGGACCTGGACCTCGCCGATCAAGGCCGGCGACACCTCGAAACCGGGAGGTGGGTTCCAGTGGGCCGACCTGCATGGTGAGCAGGTGTGGTGGGCGGAGAGCCGGCCGGCCGAGGGCGGCAGAGTGGCGCTGGTGCGTGACGGCGCGGAGGTGCTGCCCGCGCCGTGGAACGCCCGCAACCGGGTGCACGAGTACGGCGGACGGCCGTTCGTGGTGCTGGCGCCGGACAGGGTGGCGTTCACGCACTGGGACGACCAGCGCGTGTACGTGTTCGATCCGGACTCTCCCGAGCCCAAGCCGTTGACCGAGGCGCCGCAGCGCCACCACGGGGTGCGGTACTCCGACCTGTCGGCGGGCCCGGACGGCGAGGTGTGGTGCGTGCGGGAGACCGTCACGGGTGACGCGCGCACCGACGTGCGCCGTGACCTGGTGGCGATCACGCAGGCGGGCGAGGTCCGGGTGCTGGGCGCCTCGCACCACTTCATGACCGGACCGAAGATCAGCCCGGACGGCACCAGGTTCGCGTGGATCGGCTGGAACCACCCGCAGATGCCGTGGGACGGCACCGAGCTGTGCGTCGCCGAGGTCGGTTCGGCCACCCACGAGGTGGTCTCGGGGTCGGCGACGGAGGCGGTGTGCCAGTTCGAGTGGGAGGGCGACTCGCTGCTGGCGCTGACCGACCCGGACGGCTGGTGGAACCTGTTCCGCGTCTCCCCCGACGGCACCCGCACGAACCTGGCGCCGTGCGAGGAGGAGCTGGGCGGGCCGATGTGGCGGCTGGGCAACCGCTGGTTCGCGACGCTGTCGCCGGGCCGGTACCTGGTGGTGCGCTCGGGGCAGCTGGCGGTGCTCGACGAACGGTCCGCGACGGTGACCGACGTGCAGACCGACCTGCCGACGTGGGTGCCGGACCTGTCGGTGCGCGACGGCGTGGTGGTGTGCGCGGCGGCGGGGCCGACGTCGGACTTCGCCGTGGTGCGGCTGGATCTGTCCAACGGTGAGCTGACCTACCTGACCGGCGGGGAGCAATCCCCCGAGGCCGCGTATCTGCCGGTGCCGGTGGAGCGGATGTTCGGTGAGATCCCGGCGTACGTGTACGCGCCGTCGAACCCCGATTTCGCGGGGCCTGAGGGTGAGTTGCCGCCGTACGTGGTGCACGTGCACGGCGGGCCGACGGGGCGTGCGCTGCCCAAGCTCGACAGCGACATCGCCTACCTGACCAGCCGCGGCATCGGTGTGGTGGCGGTGAACTACGGCGGCTCGACCGGCTACGGGCGGGCGTTTCGCGAGCGGCTGCGGGAGCAGTGGGGTGTAGTGGACGTGCAGGACTGCGCGTTCGTCGCCCAGCAGCTGGCCGCGGAGGGCACGGCGGACCCGAAGCGGCTGGGGATCCGGGGTGGTTCGGCGGGTGGCTGGACGTCGGCGGCGTCGCTGACGTCCACGGACGTCTACCGGTGCGGCATGGTCGCGTTCCCGATCCTGGACCTGGCGGGGTGGACGTCGGAGGGCGGCGAGACGCACGACTTCGAGTCGCGCTACGTCGAGGGCCTGGTCGGGACGCTGCCGGAGGCCGCGGACCGCTATCGGGACCGGTCGCCGTCGACGAAGGCACGTCAGGTGTCGGGGCCGGTGCTGCTGTTGCAGGGCCTGGAGGACGAGATCTGCCCGCCGGAGCAGGCGGACCGGTTCGCCGCGGACCTGGCCGGGTCGGGTATTCCGCACGCGTACCTGCGGTTCGAGGGTGAGCAGCACGGGTTCCGGATGGCCGGGAACATCAAGGCGGCGCTGGAGGCGGAGCTGTCGTTCTACGGGCAGGCGTTCGGGTTCGTGCCCGCGGGTGTGCCGGTGCTGGACCTGTCGGAGTGAGTTCGCTGTGCGCCGGGGATCGGGTCGCGCTGGTGTCACCGGCCGGCCCGGCCCTGGCCTCGAGGATCGCCGCGGGTGCGGGGGTGCTGCGGTCGTGGGGCCTGCAGGTCGCCACGCCGCAGGTGGGGCCGTGGTCGTTGCCGTATCTGGCGGGGTCCGACCAGGCGCGGGCGGCGGAGTTCGTGGCGGCGTGGTGCTCCGACGTGGCGGCGGTGTTCTGCGTGCGCGGCGGCTACGGGTCTCTGCGGATGACGGACCTGGTGCCGTGGAAGGACCTGCCGCCGCGGGTGTTCGTGGGTTCCTCGGACGTGACGGTGCTGCACGCGGAGCTCAACGCGGTGGGGCAGTCCACGGTGTTCGGGCCGATGCCGGGCACCTCGGACTTCGTCGACGACCCGCTGGCCCAGGCACGGCTGCGTGAGCTGCTGTTCACGGGCACGCGCTCGTGGACGGCGGGAACGCCGGTGGTGGCGGGCACCGCGCGCGGGGTGCTCACGGGCGGGAACGCGGCGTTGCTGGCGGCGTCGGTGGGCGGGCCGCGGTGGGCGCCGCCGGTGCCGGGGGCGATCGCGTTGCTGGAGGACATCGGTGAGGAGCCCTACCGGCTGGACCGGATCCTGACGCAGCTGCTGCGGGCGGGCTGGTTCGAGCCGGTGTCGGGGATCGTGCTGGGGTCGTGGACGGACTGCGGTGACGTGTCGGCGGTGCTGGCGGACCGCCTGTCGGGGCTGGGCGTGCCGATCCTGGGCGATTTCGGGTTCGGGCACTGCGTGGGCTCGTGGTCGTTGCCGCTGGGGGTGCCGGCGGTGCTGGACGCCTCAGCCGCGAGGCTGACGCTGCTGTAGGGCGTCGGCGCGCAACCGGTCGGTGTGCCGGCTGATGTCGGCGATCTGCCGCGCCAGGCCGGGCTGTCCGTCGCGCAGGCCGGGCCCGGCCTGCGCCAGGGGGCCGAGCAGACCGGCTGCGTCCTGCCCGGCGAGTGCCTGTTGCACGGCGGGGTCGTGCGGGCCCACCTGGGCGGCCAGGTTGCGCAGCACGGCGGCGTTCTGCTGCGCCCACGCGGTGACGGCCTTGTCTCCCGCGCGCCGGTCGCGTTCGGCCTGCACGCGCTCGTCGCCGGTGCCGGACTCGCCGGTGCGGCGCACGCGCAGGTAGCGCTTCTCGGCGGCCTGCCGGCTGGCGACGCCGAGGGCCGGGGCGAGGTCGGCCCAGCTCGTGCCCAGTGCCCGCGCGGCCTCGATGAGCTGGGGTTCCCAGCCGGACAGTTCGTCGCGCAGCTGCCTGAGCAGCATCAACGCCGCGAGGACCTCGGTGGCGTCACCGGGCGTGGCGGCCGCGGACCGGACCACGTCGTAGTCGTTCGTCATGTCATCCTCCCGATGACGCAGGGGACTTGTCATCGTTTCGACGACATGTTACAACGGTGGGGCAGCGCATTGACAGTCCTACGAGTGATGACTGGAGGTGTCAGATGTTGATGCGCACTGACCCGTTCCGTGAGCTGGACCGGCTGACGCAGCAGGTGATGGGGACCGCGGGCACGTGGTCGCGGCCGACGGCGATGCCGATGGACGCCTACCGCGACGGCGACGAGTTCGTGGTGGCGTTCGACCTGCCGGGCGTGCCGCCGGACGCGATCGATCTCGACGTCGAGCGCAACGTGCTCACCGTGAAGGCGGAGCGCCGGCCGGTGGGCAAGGACGTCGAGATGCAGGTGTCGGAACGGCCGCTGGGCGTGTTCTCGCGGCAGCTGTTCCTGGGCGACTCGCTCGACACCGACCACGTCGACGCCCAGTACGACGCGGGTGTGCTGACGCTGCGGATTCCGATCGCGGAACGCGCGAAGCCCCGCAAGATCGCGATCTCCGCGGGCGAGGACGCGCCGCGCCAGATCGACGCCTGATCCACCCCGGCGGGCGGCGGCCGTCCGGGTGACGCCCGGTAGGCTTCCGCCCGCCATGAGACCGCAGCCCCAGTGGACGGCGCTGGACGTCTACGCGTCCAATTCCGACCTTTACGCAGATCCCCGACTTGTGGAACGGGTGGATTACCGGCGTCGCTTCAAGCGTCACCGGCCCCGCACCCCGTCGGTCGTGCTCGCCCCGCACGGCGGTGGCATCGAGGTCGGCACCTCGGAACTGTGCCTGGCCATCGCCGGTTGTCACCCCTCCACGCGGGTGCCGATCGGGCAGACCCACGACTACTGGATGTTCGAGGGCCTGCGCACCGCGTCGAACGACGAGCTGCACGTGACGTCGTCGAACTGCGACGACCGGATGGCGCGGCAGCTGGTGTCGGGTGCCTCGCACGCGCTGGGCCTGCACGGCTGCACGGCGGCCGCGGCGGGCCTGGCCGACCACGACCGGGCGGTGCTGGTCGGCGGCCGCGACGCGTTGCTGCGCCTGGAGCTGCTGACGCGGCTGCGGCGGGCCGGGTTCCACACGATCGACGCGGTGGACCATCCGATCCTGGGCGGCTACGACCGGGCGAACATCGCGAACCGCACCCGCGGGCGCCAGGGCGCGCAGCTGGAGCTGACGACTCCGCTGCGTTCGGCGATGTTCTCGGAGAACTCGCGGCCGGCGCGGCGGCACACGACGACCGAGGTGTTCTGGGGCTTCGTGCACGCCTGCCGGGCGGCGCTGGCGGCGCGTGAGGCGCTGAACAACTGACGTTAGCCTGCGGTTTCATGGGGACTTCGAGGCGTGTGTTTCTGGGGTTGGTGGCCGCGACGCCGCTGCTGACCCGTCCGGTGACGGTGTACGCGGTCGCGGGCTATGCGACCTACAGCGAGATCTACCGTGATCCGGCGCTGGCGGAGGGCGTGGACTGGGGCCGGCGGATGCTGCGGCATCCCGCGTTCGGCCGGACCGTGGTGTTCGCGCCGCACGGGGGTGGGATCGAGCCGGGCACGTCGGAGCTGTGCCTGGCGGTCGCGGGCTATCACCCGGCGACGCTGGCCGCCTCCGGTGCCGTGCACGACTACTGGATGTTCGAGGGGCTGCGCGCGTCGGGGAACTCCGCGCTGCACGTGACCTCGACCGGCTGTGACGACCACTACGCCCGGTCGCTGGCGGCGGGCGCGTTGAACGCCGTGGCGCTGCACGGGTGCACGGTGACGGAGGCGGAGCGGAACTGGCGGCCGTTGCCGGATCAGGCGTGTGCGCTGGTGGGCGGGGCTTCGGCGGAGCTGCGTTCTCGTGTGGTGTCGGCGTTGGGCGCTGCGGGGATCTCGGCGGTGGACGCGTCGTCGCATCCGAGCCTGGACGGCACGGATCCGGGCAACATCGTGAATCGGACGTTGCCGGCGGCCGGGGTGCAGGTGGAGCTGACGACGCCGTTGCGGGCCGCGATGTTCACGACGAACACCGGGGCGCAACGCAAGCACACGACAACTCCGTTGTTCTGGGACTTCGTGGGTGCCGTGCGGTCGGCGATCGCCGCACAGGAGGCGACGCAGCCGATCCTTTAGTCGCGCATCGCACGCGGGGGCCTTTCGTGCGCTCGGAGCGAACGAAAGGCCCGCGCGTGCACTTGGTGGCAGAGCGGGAACGCCTCTACAGGTACTTCTTGAGTTCCCTCTTCGCCAGCGACATGCGGTGGACCTCGTCGGGGCCGTCGGCCAGGCGCAGGGTGCGGGTGGCGGCCCACAGTTCGGCGAGCGGGAAGTCCTGGCTGACGCCGGCGCCGCCGTGGGCCTGGATGGCCTTGTCGAGGACCCATTCGGTCATCGACGGGGTGCCGATCTTGATGGCCTGGATCTCGGTGTGGGCGCCCTTGTTGCCGACGGTGTCCATCAGCCACGCGGTCTTGAGCACGAGCAGGCGGGCCTGTTCGATGCGGACGCGGGATTCGGCGATCCACTCGTGCACGACGCCCTGGGCGGCGATGGGCTTGCCGAACGCGACGCGCGAGGTGGCGCGGCGGCACATCAGTTCGAGGGCGCGTTCGGCCATGCCGATCAGGCGCATGCAGTGGTGGATGCGGCCGGGGCCGAGGCGGGCCTGGGCGATGGCGAAGCCCTCGCCCTCCCCGGAGATGAGGTTCGAGGCGGGGACGCGGACGTCTGCGAACTCGATCTCGGCGTGGCCGCCGTGGGCGTGGTCGCCGTAGCCGAAGACGTGCATGGCGCGCTTGACGGTGACGCCGGGGGTGTCGCGCGGGACGAGGATCATGGCCTGCTGGCGGTGGCGTTCGGCGTCGGGGTCGGTCTTGCCCATGACGATGAAGATGGCGCAGTTGGGGTTCATCGCCCCGGAGGACCACCACTTGCGGCCGTTGATGACGTAGTCGTCGCCGTCGCGTTCGATGCGGGTGGCGATGTTGGTGGCGTCGGAGGAGGCGACCTCGGGTTCGGTCATGCAGAACGCGGAGCGGATCTCGCCGTCGAGCAGGGGCTGCAGCCACTGCTTCTTCTGCTCGTCGGTGCCGAACATGGTGAGCACTTCCATGTTCCCGGTGTCGGGCGCCGCGCAGTTGAGCGCTTCGGGGGCGAGGTGGGGGCTGCGGCCGGTGATCTCGGCCAGTGGCGCGTACTGCAGGTTCGTCACGCCGTCGCTGTGCTCGGGGTGGAAGAGGTTCCACAGGCCCTGGCGGCGGGCCTCGGCCTTGAGCTCCTCGAGGATGGGCTGGCGTTCCCACGGGTCGGCGGCGTCGCGCAGCTGCTGTTCGAGGACCGCTTCGGCCGGGTAGACGTGGGAGTCCATGAACGCGAGGAGCTTGGTGCGCAGTTCCTCGGTCTTGGCGTCGTAGGCGAAGTCCATTAGAGCTCCTTGTGAGCGGCGGCGAGTCCCTGCCGCACGAGGGGAACGGTGAACGCGCCGAGCTTTTCGAAGCCGGCGCCGACGGTCTTGCCACTGGCGAAGCGGAAGTGGATGCCTTCGACGATGACGGCGAGCTTGAAGTAGCCGAAGGCGATGTACCAGCCCAGGCCGGAGGTGTCGGTGCCGGTGCGGGCGGTGTAGCGGGAGACGAGTTCGTCGGCGGTCAGGAACCCGGGCAGGGACGGCACGCTGCCGGTGATGGGGTCGTTGTCGACGCCCAGACCGGCCCAGTAGACGTAGAGCAGGCCGAGGTCGGCGAGCGGGTCGCCGAGGGTGGCCATCTCCCAGTCCAGGACGGCGCTGATGGCGAGCGGGTCCTGGGTGACCAGGGCGTTGTCGAGGCGGTAGTCGCCGTGGATGATCGCGGCGCGCGGCGAGTCCGGGACGGTGGCGGCGAGCTTGTCGCGCAGTTCCTCGATGCCCGGTAGATCCCGGCTGCGGGAGGCGTCGAGTTGCTTGCCCCACCGCTTGACCTGCCGGGCCATGAACCCCTCGGGGCGGCCGAAGTCCTGCAGGCCGACGGAGGCGGGGTCGACCGAGTGCAGGTCGGCGAGCACGTCGACGAGGCGTTCGGACAGGGTGCGGGCGTCTTCGGGGGTGAGCCACGGGCACTGGCCGCGTTCGCGCAGGGCGGCGCCGGGCATCTCCTGCATGAGGTAGAAGGGCGCGCCGATGACGGAGGTGTCCTCGACGAGCCGGTGTGCGCCGGGCACGGGCACGGTGGTGCCGGCGAGCGCGGAGATGACGCGGAACTCGCGGGCCATGTCGTGGGCGGTGGCGAGGACGTGGCCCAGGGGCGGGCGGCGCAGGACCCAGGTGCGGGTGCCGTCGCTGATGCGGTAGGTGAGGTTGGAGCGGCCGCCGCGGAACAGTTCGCCGGTGAGCGGGCCCGTGCCCAGGTGTGCGGCCAGTGCCTGCAGGTCGAGGCCGGGAAGGTCGGTCACAGGTTCACTCCGAGGGTGGCGAGGTGGGCGCGGGTGCTGTCCGCACCGGTGTGGCGGAAGGCGTGCATGCCGACGGCCTGGGCGGCTTCGACGTTGACGGGCGCGTCGTCGAAGAACACCGATCGCGCGGCGGGGACGCCGACCTGCTCGAGGGTGTGGAGGTAGATGCGCTCGTCGGGTTTGCGCAGGCCGATCCGGCCGCTGATCACGACGGTGTCGAACAGCTCGAGCAGCAGGTCCTTCGGGTAGCCCTCGCCCCAGCTGTTGGACAGCAGCGCGGTGTGCAGGCCGGCGGCGCGGGCCTTGCGGACGAGCTCGACCATCGCCGGGTCCGGGGTGGCGCCGCCGAACATGCGCCTGAGCAGCCCGTTCTCGTCGATGCCCGCGCCGCTGGTGGTGATCAGCTCGGCCGCGAGCAGCCGTTCGAACTCAGGCACGGTCAGCTCGCCGGTCTCCAGGCGGAACACGGGGTTGTCCGGGAGCGCGTCGCGGCCCAGCCAGTCGCGCATGATGCGGCCGTACACCTCGCGGTCGATGGCCTCGGCGTGCAGCCAGGCACCGACGAACTCGGGCACGGAGACGGTCAGGACGCCGCCCCAGTCGAAGATCAGCGCGTCGACCTCGGGCCGCTGGCCGCCGGGCAGGTCGTTGCCGGTTGAGTCACCCACGACACGGAGGGTACCGACCGGTCGGTATGTCGGCAACCGGTGATCTGGGCCGTCAACTTTCGATGGATGGGACAAGTCCCCTTTATCTGGTTTCCGACTCCCCCGGACCTCGCTACGTTCGAGCCCGAAGGGGGTCCATCAACTCATGGCAAGGTTTACGACGGCGGCGCTGGCCGCCGCGATGACGCTCGCCGTCATCCAGGTCCCGATCGCCCGGGCCGATGTCGGCGGCCGCATCGTCAGGACCGACAAGGGCGCCGTCGCGGGGACGGTGACCAGCACTGATCGCACGTTCGGGAACATCCCGTTCGCCGCCGCGCCGGTGGGGGCGAACCGGTGGCGCGATCCGCAGCCGGTGACACCGTGGCAGGGCGTGCGGGACGCGACCAGGCCCGCGCCGGTCTGCGCGCAGACGCCGCAGCTGGGTGATCCGGCCTCGGACGTCGAGGACTGCCTCTACCTCAACGTCACCACCCCGGCCACAGCCCCGGCGAAGCCGCGGCCGGTGATGGTGTGGATCCACGGCGGCGGGTTCATCAACGGCAGCGCGTCGGGCTACGACGCGCGGTGGCTCGCGACGCGCAACGACGCCGTGGTCGTGACGGTGAACTACCGGCTGGGGGTGTTCGGGTTCTTCGGCTATCCCGGACTGCCCGGCTCGGGCGCGTTCGGCCTGGCCGACCAGCAGGCGGCACTGCGGTGGGTGCAGCGCAACATCCGCGCGTTCGGCGGCGACGCCCGCGACGTGACGGTGCTCGGCGAGTCGGCGGGCGGACTCAGTGTGTGCGCCCACCTGGCCTCACCGGGCGCGGCGGGCCTGTTCGGCAAGGCGGTCATCCAGTCGGGACCGTGCGGGCTGAGCGTGCCCACCGACCAGCCCGGCGGGCTGATGACGTTCTGGAAGCCACGCGAGGACGTCGAGAAGCAGGGCTCGGACCTGCGACTGGGCTGCTCCGACATCACCTGCCTGCGCGCGTTGCCGACCTCGGCGCTGCTCGCGGTGCACGGCGCGTTCGCACAGCCCGCGTTCCACACGCGGGTGCTGCCGATCAACCCGCACGTCGCGCAGAACACCGGCCGCACGCACCGGGTGCCGACGCTGGTCGGGTCGACGCGCGACGAGATGACCCTGTACGCGGGGCTGATCTATCCGGAGCCGATCCCGGAGCCCGGTTACCCGGCGAAGGCGGCGGCGGTGTTCGGCGAGGACCTCGGCGCCCAGGTCGTCGCCCGCTACCCGGTCAACGGCAACGGCGACGCGCGTGACGAGCTGGCGGCGGCGCTGACGGACCGGTCGTGGTCGTGCCCGACGCACGAGACACGGCAGCGGCTGGGACGGCGGATGCCGGTGGCGGGCTACGAGTTCGCGCAGCCCGACATGCCGATGATCTTTCCGGGGATGCCGCCGTTCCCCGGCGGCTACCGGGCCTATCACGCCTCGGAGCTGCCGTTGCTCTTCGAGTTCGAGGGCCTGCCGCTCACCGCCGCTCAGCGGGAGCTGTCCGGCTACCTGCTCACGGCGTGGGGACGGTTCGCCCGCACCGGCGATCCCGGCTGGCGGGCACCGGTGCAGTCGCTGCGGGCGGGTGCGATCGGGCCGGCCGACTTCGTGAAGGACCACCAGTGCGATTTCTGGGGACAACAACACTGAGGGGTGTTCAGCTGATGAAACGACTGCTGACGGCGGCCATGGCCGCCGCGCTGGCGTTCACGATCACGCAGGTCCCGGCGCAGGCCGAGGGCGAGGGCGGGGTCGTGCGCACCGACAAGGGCGCCGTGCGGGGCACGGTGACCGACACGTACCGGACGTTCGGGAACATCCCGTTCGCCGCCGCCCCCGTGGGGGCCAACCGGTGGCGCGACCCGCAGCCCGCCGCGCCGTGGCAGGGCGTGCGGGACGCGACCAGGCCCGCGCCGGTCTGCGCGCAGACCGCGCAGCTGGGCCAGCCCGGCTCCGAGACCGAGGACTGCCTCTACCTCAACGTCACCACCCCGGCCACGGCCCCGAAGAAACCACGGCCGGTGATGGTGTGGATCCACGGCGGCGGGTTCACCGGCGGTGGCGCGTCGCTGTATGACGCCCGGCAGCTCGCGACGCGCAACGACGCCGTCGTGGTGACGGTGAACTACCGGCTCGGCGTGTTCGGCTACTTCGGCCACCCCGGCCTGCCCGGCTCGGGCGCGTTCGGCCTGGCCGACCAGCAGGCAGCGCTGCGGTGGGTGCAGCGCAACGCCCGCGCGTTCGGCGGCAACCCCGGCAACGTGACGATCTTCGGTGAGTCCGCGGGCGGGCTGAGCGTGTGCGCGCAGCTCGCGTCACCGCGGGCCGCGGGCCTGTTCGCCAAGGCGATCATCCAGTCCGGTCCGTGCGGGCTGGTCTCGCCGTCGTTCACCGAACCCGGCAAGTTCACGCACGTGTGGAAGTCCCGCACCGACGTGGAGAAGCAGGGCACCGGCACCCTGGGCTGCGCGGACGTGGCCTGCCTGCGGGCCAAGCCGGTCGCAGAGCTGCTGACCGTGCACGAGCAGTTCGCCAGCCCCGCGTTCGACACCGCCGTCATGCCCGTCGACCCGGTCGTGGCGCAACGCACGGGACGCCTGCACCGCGTACCGACGATGATCGGCTCCACGCACGACGAGTTCACGCTGTTCGCCGCGTTGATCTGGGCGCAGCCACTGCCCGAGGCCGGGTACCGGGCACAGGTGGCGGGCCTGTTCGGCCAGGCACCTGCCGACCGGATCGTGGCCCGCTACCCGGTCAACGGCAACGACGACGCCCGCGACGAGCTCGCCCGGCTGCTGACCGACGCGTCGTGGGCCTGCCCCACCGACACCGCGCGCAAGGAGATCGGCCGCCACACGCGGGTCTCGGGCTACGAGTTCGCCGACCCCGACGCGCCGCTGATCTTCCCCGGCCTGCCGCCGTTCCCCGACTACGGCGCCTACCACGCCTCCGAGCTGCTGTCGCTGTTCGAGTTCCCCGGCGTGCAGCTCACGCCCGCACAGCGCAGGCTGTCGGACTACATGATCACGGCGTGGGGCCGCTTCGCCCGCACCGGCGACCCGGGATGGCGTCCGGACGTGCAGTCACTGGCGCCCGGAGCAATCGGCGGCACTGATTTCGCCCGCGAACACCAGTGCGGGTTCTGGTCGTCCATCCTGTAGCGCATGCCCGGCTACCGCGACCTCGCCCGCGATCGCGAGTTCCGCGCCCTGCTCGTGGCGCACGTGGTGTCGGTGGCCGGAGACCAGTTCGCCAGGGTCGCGCTGACGGTGCACGTCTACGACCGCACCGCCAGCGCCGGCCTGGCCGCGCTGACCTACGCGTTGACGTTCCTGCCCGACCTGCTCGGCGGGCCCCTGCTCTCCGGGCTCGCCGACCGGTTCGCCCGCAGGCGGGTGATGGTGGCCGCCGACCTCGTCCGGGCGGTCCTCCTGTTGTTCATGGCGATACCGGGGCTGCCTCTGTGGGCACTCGCGTCGCTGCTGGTATCCGTGCAGTTCGCGGGAGCGCCGCACGGGGCGGCCCGGGCGGCGCTGCTGCCGCAGATCCTGCCCGACGAGCGGTATCCGATGGGTCAGGCGGTACTCAGCACCGTCACCCAGGCCGCGCAGGTCGCCGGTTTCCTCACCGGCGGCGCGCTGGTCGCCTGGCTCGGACCAGGCCTCGTGCTGATCGCCGACGGGCTGACGTTCGCGGTCTCGGCGGCACTGATAGCAGCGTTCCTGCTGCACCGGCCCGCACCGCGACACGCACACGTCCGCGCGTGGCCCGCCGACCTGGTCGGCGGGGCGAGGCTGGTGTGGGGTGACCGGCGGCTGCGCGCGCTGGTCGCGCTCGCCTGCGTCTCGGGCTTCTACATCGCCGGGGAGGCTCTCGCGGCACCGTACTCGGCGCAGCTCGGAGCCGGACCGGCCGGCGTCGGGCTCATCTTCGGCGCCTACGCCGCGGGCGCTGCCGCCGGCATGCTGCTGATCGCACGCCAAAGCGAGCGGCAACAACTACGGCTCATGCCGTGGCTGGCGATCGCCGCGTGCGCTGTTCTCGTCCCGGCCGCGTTGCGGCCGGGCCTGGCGGTCAGCGTGGCACTGTTCGCGCTGTCCGGAGCAGCCAGCGCGTATCACCTGGTCGCGAACACGAGTTTCGTGCGCGCGGTTCCGGATTCCTCACGAGGGCAGGCGTTCGGTCTGGCCGTCACGGCGCTGCGGGTCTCCCAAGGCATCGGGGTGGCCCTGGCCGGCGTGGCGGCCGAACGGATCGCGGTGCACCTCGTCGTCGCCGCCGCCGGAGCACTCGGCGTGCTCGCGGCAGGCGGTGCGGCCATCTTCTGGTGGGTCAGCGGGTCTCGCCCGAACGCCAGTCGTTCGGACGGTTCCAGTCGTTGGGGCGGCACCAGTCGTTCGGACGGACCGGACGCGGGGAAGAGGTACGGACGATCATGACAATCTCCTTCGAAGGGGTGCGGAAATCGTGAGTACTACTCAGGGTGAGGTCCCCCACATGGAGCCACGACTTTGAGTTACCCGGTAGCTACAGTTGTTTGTTCCTGACGGTGGTGTGGGGGTGGCAGCGTGCCTTGGCTCGACCCGCGCCGATGGAGGTTATGGTCGCTTCCTCCTGTGGTGCTGGCCTACGTCGTGACGGCGGACGTTTTGGCGTCCCTCGTCACGCTCGCCACCGCATGGCGTACCCCGGCCGAGACCTTGGCCTGGCCGTTGTTCCTGCTGCTCGCCGGAGGTGCGGTACTGCACCTGGAGGCAGCCCAGGGAATCGAGCGGATTCGCGAAATCTCACGCGAAGGCTCGCCACACGCCCACATGCAGTCGGTGTGGCTGTTCGCAGGCGTGCTCGTACTACCGATGCCCCTGCTGGTCGCGCTGATCGCAATCAGCTACCTGCACGCGTGGCTCCGGGTCTACAAGCGGCGGGCGGTCCTGTTCCGCAAGGTGTTCTCCGCGGCCACTGTCGTACTCGCATGCGCCGCGGCGCAACAGGTTCTCGGATTCTTCCCGAACCGGCCTCTTGACGTTGACGGCCCGATCGGCCTGATCGCGCTGACCCTGGCCGGCCTCGTGTACTGGCTGGTGAACTACGCGCTCGTGGTCGCCGCCATCGTCATGACCAACCGCGACCAGCCCGCCCGCGCCGCCCTGGGCAACGCCTCCGACCAGCTCATCATCCTCGCCTCCATCGGCCTGGGCTCCGTGCTCGCGATCATGATGAACGACCGCCCGTGGCTCGCCCCGATGCTGCTGCTGACCGTCCTCGCCCTGCACATGGGCCTGCTGCTCCCGCAGTTCCGCGTCGCCGCCCGCACCGACTCCAAGACCGGCCTGGTCGACGCCACGTTCTGGCACGACGTCGCCGGCCGCGAGATCGAACGCGCCCGCCGCCTGCAGTCCACCGTCGGCGTGCTGCTCCTCGACCTCGACCACTTCAAACAGATCAACGACACCTACGGCCACCTCGCCGGCGACCGCGTCCTGCTCGCCGTCGCCGACGCCCTCAAACACTCCGTGCGCTCCTACGACCTCGTGGGCCGCTTCGGCGGCGAGGAGTTCGCCGTCCTGCTCCCCGGCGTGAGCACCGACGAGGTCCGCGCCACCGCCGAACGCATCCGCTTCGAGATCGCGAGCCTGCACATCGTCGCCGTCGACCGCCTCGGCCGCGAACAGGTCGTCGCCGGCCTCACCGCCTCCGTGGGCGCCGCGGTGTTCCCCGACACCGGAACCGAGCTCAGCCCGCTGCTGCTCGCCGCGGACGAGGCGCTCTACCAGGCCAAGAGCAACGGCCGCGACCGCGTCGCCACCGCGCAGCTCTTCTAGACCCCGTCCAGGAACGCCGCGACCTGCTCCGACACCCGCTCCGGGTCCTCCACCCACGGGTAGTGCCCCACACCCTCGTGCACGTACAACGTCACATCCGAGAACAGCTCCGCCAGCTGCGCACACCGCCGCACCGGCGAGATCGGGTCCTCCGAGCACACGTACACCAGCACCGGATGGTCGAAGTCCACCAGCGCCCGCCGCAACACCCCCGGCACGAACGCGCCCTCGGCGTTGTAACCCAGCGCCACCTCGTACTTCCACTGACCCAGCTCGGCGTTCGCATGCGCCCGCGCCCGCTCGTCCCACCGCGCGTACAGCAACGGCGACGCCGCCACCCGGTTCTCCACCGAGTCGTCCCCCGCCGCGTTGCGCGCAAGCGCCGCCGTCGCGGCCTCGAACCGCGGCTGATCCACCCGCGCCGCCAGGAACACGTCCCAGTCACTCTGCTCCGGCGACAACCCGACACTGCGCAACGCCGGCGTCAGCAACACCAGCTTCCCGACATGCTCGGGAAAGTCCGCCGCGTACCCCATCGCGATCCCCGCACCCGCCGAATGACCCACCACGTCCACGACGTCCAGACCCAGATGCCGGCGCAGCATCTCCACGTCCCGCACCAGCATGTCCCGCCGGTACGTGAACGGATCCGCCGGCTCGTCCGAAGCACCCGTACCCCGGTTGTCCAGCACGATCAGCCGCCGCGACGCATCCAGGCCACCGAGGGTCTCCAGATACTCCGAAGCCCGGCCAGGACCACCGGCCAGGACGATCAGCGGAGTGCCCTCACCCTCTTCCCGATAGGCGAGTTCCGTGCCGTCGAACGAGGTGAAGCGTGCCATGCTGCACATCATGCCGAAGATCGCCACGGCCGACCTCGTCGACCGGCCGCAGCTGCTCGAGTTCCTCTCCACCCGACACCACGGCGTCCTCATCACCCGCCGCCCCTCGACCGGCGGCGTGCAGGTCTCCCCCGTCGCCTGCGGCGTCGACACCCACGGCCGCATCGTCATCGCGACCTACCCCCAGCGCGCCAAGGTCCGCAACGCCCGCCGCGACCCGTCCGTCACGATCTGCGTGCTCTCCGACGACTGGAACGACGCCTACGTCCAGATCGACGGCACCGCCGAAGTCCTCGACCTCCCCGACGCACTGGACGACTTCGTCGAGTACTACCGCTGCATCGCAGGCGAACACCCCGACTGGGACGAGTACCGCGCCGCCATGCTCCGCCAGGGCAAATCCCTCATCCGCATCACCATCGACAGCTGGGGACCCATCGCCACCGGCGGCTTCCCACCCGAACTGGACTCGTGATCTAGTGGCGCGACCCGGAACGTCGGCGAGGTAATCCACGCTCAGCAGGGCACCTCGCGGCGCCGCCCCCACGCCCCCGTACAACCAGTACGACGACGTGGGGGCGACACCACGATGCACCCGTCTGACCCCGAATTCCCCCGGCAACCTTCCGGGCCACACCACTAGCCGGACCAGGCCCCGCCCCAGCCCGCCGGCTTCTCCAGCAACGCACACGAGCCGCCACGCGGGCCCTTGATCGACGCGATCAACCCGATCGGTAGCGACAACGGCTCCGACACCACCTCACCGTCCAACCCGGACGCCCGCGCGCACGCGGCCTCCAGGTCATCGACCGCGAAGTACAAACTCCAGCCGAAGAATCCGGCGAAACACGAGGACATGCTGCCCGCGACCGGACGCGGATCACCGTGGCGGGACGACGTGTACAACCCCAGGCCCCGGCTTCCCTTCGCGGTCTCCCAGCCGAGTTCCCGCTTCCAGTACGCGTTGCTCTCATCCGGCTCGCTGGTCAGGTACTCCACCCAGCACGGCTCACCGTGCCGCGGCGGCGGCGCCCACGGACCGTGCAGCACCCTGCCGGTGTCCACAGAGGAGTCGTGCGTCAGCTCGCGTGCCTCGTCACCACCGAACACGAGGCGCCAACCACGTTCCCCCGCAACGACCTGAGCCGCGAGCCGATCACCCACCCAGCCCGAGAACGACCCACCCGGTTCCGCGATCACCGTCCACCCGAGCACACCGGCTAAAAAATCCACCGACAACTCAGGCTCGGCAACACTCAACTCGAGACGACGAAGACCACAAGACGACACGGGCATCCCATCGGGCGGACATCAGGAGCGCGCACCATCCTCTGCTCCGACCACCTGAGACGACAATGCACCATTCGGCGGCATGCGCTCCGCATTCAGCACGTCACGCAACGGCACCGGCCTGCCCAGGTGGAAACCCTGCCCCACCCGCACCCCGAGCTTGCGCAGAGCGTCCACCTGCGACGGTCGCTCCACCCACTCCGCCACCGACGACAACCCCAGCCCGTTCGCGATCTGCACGATCCCCGACACCAGCACCGCGTCCGCGTCGTTGGTCTCGATGCCCTTCACGAACTCACCGTCGATCTTGATGCCCGTGATCGGCAGGTGCTTCAGATGCACGAACGACCCGAACCCCGAACCGAAGTCGTCCAGCGTGATCCGGCACCCGAAACTGCGCAGCTGCGTCGCCAGCGTCACCGCGGCGTCCAGATTGGTCACCGCCGCCGTCTCCGTGATCTCCAACCCCAACCGGCCGGGAGCCACCCCCGCCGACCCGAGCTTGTCCAGCACGAAGTTCCCGAAATCCGGATCCTCCAGCGTCCGGCCGGAGACGTTCACGTTGAACCGCAACAACGGATCCGGCTGCTCCACCAACGCGTCGATCGCCGTCGTCAGCACCCACCGGTCCACCTCCAGGATCAGGTTCGACCGCTCCGCCACCGGCAGGAAGTCCGCCGGCCCCAGATACGGCTCCTGCCCATCCTCCAGGCGCAGCAACAACTCGTGCCCGAGCACCCGTCCCGTCGCCAGCTCCACCATCGGCATGCCGTACAACGCCAGACCGCCACCCGCCAGCGCCGCCCGCAACCGGTCCAGCACACTGACCCGCTTCACCGTGTCCGCGTAATGGTTCGGCTCGTACACCGTCACCCGGTCCCGGCCCGCCGCCTTCGACGCGTACAACGCCAGATCCGCGTTCGCCAGCACCAGCTCCCACGAGTCACCCGGCCCGAACTCCGCCAGCCCCGTGCTCACCGTGATCCGCGCCGGCGTCCCGATCCCCGCGAGAGGGAAACCCGCCACCGCGTCCCGCAACCCGTCGGCCACCTCGGACGCGTCCTTCGGCGACGCCCCCGGCAACACCACCGCGAACTCATCACCACCCAGACGAGCGATCAACCTGTCACCCAAACGGGACTGCAACGCACTCGCCAGCATCCGCATCACCCGGTCACCCACCGCGTGACCGCGCAGATCGTTGACGTCTTTGAAGTTGTCCAGGTCCAGCACCAGCAACGCACCCGAACCGTTGTTCGCCAGCTCCCGCTCCAGCGCACGAGTCAGCGCCCTGCGGTTCGGCAGACCCGTCAGCGGATCCTGCTCGGCCATCCGCACCAGCTCGTCGTGCACGCGCGACGACTGCGTCACGTCATGCGCCGTACCGAGCGCCCGCAACGGCGTGCCGTCGTCACCCACGACGACCTCACCGAAGCACTCGAACACCCGCTCCTTGCCGTCCGGCCGCAACATCCGATGCGTGTACGTGAACACCGAACCCGTCTTGAGCGCCGTGTCCAGCGTCTCCTCGATCATCGGCAGGTCGTCCGGGTGCACCAGCCGCGAGTACATCTCGAAGTCGAACGCCGTCCCCGCCGCGAACCCGAACATCTCCAGCAACGTGTCCGACCACGTCACCCGGTCCTCGCGGATCGACCACTCCCACGTACCCATCCGCCCCAGCGCCTGAGCCCGGCGCAACGCGTCCGCCTCCTGCGTCACCGTCAACTCACGATCACGCCACGCCGACACGTCCACGACCTCGTACATCAGGTCGTCACCCAGCTTCGAGCACCGCACCTCGAGCCACTTCGGACCCGGCACCAGCACTTCCCGCACCGGAGCGGGCACCTCGGGCACTCCCGGGAGCAGCGCGGGCAACGACCGCCCGTACGCCTGCTCGACCGGAATTCCCAGCACAGCACCCAACGCGCGGTTGCACCACAACAGGTTTCCGCGCGAATCCGTCACGGCATAGCCGACACCCGCTCGGTCCAGCACCGTGCGGCAGTAGGAGGTCACGCGCGTCATGATCGTCCGATCACCGGACGTAAGCAACCCGCTACGCCGGTCAGTTCGCTGATGTGCGAACGGCTATCTCAGCCGCTCCAAACCCTTCGCCGACTCCACCAGCTCCGCGGCCAGCTTCCTCAGCTCCTCGTTCTCGGCCCCGTCCTGCGCCGCCGTCACCACATCCTCCGCGGCACACCGCAGCTGGAACAACCTGTCCTGCAGATCCGCCAGCTCGGCGGTGCTCAGCACCACCGCGTCCTCCGGCAGACCACCACGCTGCAACGCCGCCCTGCGCTCGTACGCGCGCTGACGACACGGCTGTGCGCAGTACCGGCGCGGCCGGCCGATCCGCCCGCTCCCGGGCAACCGCCTCCCGCACCACGCACAGTGCCTGGGCTCATCCGCCTCCATGGAGCGCTCCATGGCGCGCGACGGTAGCGAATGGTGGTGGGTGGTCTCCAGCGACGCGCCAGAAAGCCCGACCTTCGTAGGGAACCGGACACTACCCGCAGGGCCGTTCGTGTCGCTTTCGGGTGGGATTTGATCAACTTCCGTTGTTTTTGCCTGTTCCTTTGCGGGTTTGGGTCGGTGGTGAGTGCGGGGACTCGTAGACCGACAGGTCTGATTTCAGGCAACACTGAAGTAATAGAGATCAAGAAGAAAGTGTGTCGCCACCCACCGTCCACCCCGAAGCCACCGCCGGAAGGCACACTCCAGCACGTGACACATCCCTACCTCACAGGCACGCGCCCCCGCGCCTTCGCCCACCGCGGCTGGCACGTCGACGACCTCACCGGCATGGAGAACTCACTGAGCTCCTTCCGCCGGGCCGTGCAGGAGGGCTACCGCTACATCGAGACCGACGTCCACGCCACCAGCGACGGCCACGTCGTCGTCCACCACGACCAGACCCTCGACCGCACCACCGACGCCCAGGGCATCGTCTCCGCACTCCCCTGGACCGAGGTCCAGCACGCCCGCGTCGGCGGCCGCGAACCCATCGCCCGCCTCGCCGACGTCCTCGAAGAACTCCCCGACACGTTCTTCAACATCGACGTCAAGTCCGAGAACGCCGTCGAACCCATCATCACCCTGCTGCGCAAAGCCAAGTCACTGCACCGCGTCTGCCTCGCCAGCTTCTCCGACAACCGCCTCGCCCGCCTGCGCAGGATCGCCGGCCCCGACCTGCTCACCTCCATGGGCCCCCGCTCCGCCGGCGCGCTCTGGGCCGCCGGACGCATCCCCCTCGCCGGACTCGCCGTCCGCGGCCAGGTCGCCCAGGTCCCCGTCAGCCAGGGCCGCCTGCAGATCGTCGACCGCCGCTTCGTCCAGGCAGCCCACCGCAGGTCGCTCGAAGTCCACGTCTGGACCATCGACGACGAAGCCGACATGCGCACCCTGCTCGACCTCGGCGTCGACGGGCTCGTCACCGACCGGCCCGACGTCCTGCGCGAAGTTCTCCAGTCGCGCAACAGCTGGTAACAGCTTGGGCAGTCGATCATTGGACGTGTCGGCGGACAAGTACAGTCCGCCGACATGAAGGTCAAGGGCGACGACGCCGCCGACGCCAACACCGCCGAGCGCCGCAAGAAAGAACAACGCGGCTGGGTCTGGTACGACGTAGCGAACTCCGTGTTCCCCACGTCCGTGATCACCGTCTTTCTCTCGCTGTACCTCACGAGCATCGCGACCAACGCGGCCAAGGCCGACACCGCGCTCAACGGTGCCAACCCGTGCGCGAACGACAACGCCTTCGCCCAATGCGACGTCACGATCCTCGGCCTGCAGTTCCCCTCCGGCTCGCTGTGGGGCTACCTGCTCTCCATCGCGACCGTCGTCCAGGTCGTCGTGCTGCCCGTCATGGGCGCCATCGCCGACCGGACCCAGAACAAGAAGAAGATGCTCGGCTTCTTCGCTTTCACCGGCTCCGCGGCCACCATCGCGCTCGCGACCGTCGAAGGCACCAACTGGAAGCTCGGCGTCTTCTTCTTCATCATCGCGAACATCTGCTATGGCGCCAGCGTCGTCGTCTACTACGCCTTCCTGCCCGAGATCGCCACACCCGACGAACGCGACGCCGTCTCCAGCCGCGGCTGGGCCTTCGGCTACCTCGGCGGCGGTGTCGCCCTCGCCATCCAGCTCGCCATCACCCTGTCCGCCGACCCCCTAGGCATCAGCTCCGGCGACGCCGCCCGCATCGCGTTCGTCATCTCCGGCATCTGGTGGGCCGCCTTCACGATCATCCCGCTGCGCGCCCTCACCGAGCACCAGCGCCCGCACGGCGGCGAGCAGGGCGCCTCGGTGATCTCCGGCGGCTTCAAGGAACTCGGCACGACGCTGAGGCAGGCCAAGGCCTTCCCGCTCACCCTCGCGTTCCTCGGCACCTACCTGATCTACACCGACGGCATCGCCACCGTCGCCAACGTCTCCGCCCAGTACGGCAGCGTCGAGCTCAGGTTCAACCAGCAGACGCTGATCACGGTGATCCTCATCGTCCAGTTCGTCGCGTTCGTCGGCGGCGTGCTGCACGGCTTCATCGCCAAGCGCGTCGGCGCCAAGAAGACGATCCTCGGCTCACTCGTCGTGTGGATCGTCGTGATCACCGCGGCGTTCTTCGTCGAGGCGGGCGACGAGACGTCGTTCTACCTCGTCGCCGCGGGCATCGGCATCGTGCTCGGCGGCACCAACGCCCTGTCCCGCAGCCTGTTCAGCCAGATGGTCCCGCCCGGCCGCGAAGCCCAGTACTTCTCGCTCTACGAGGTCGGCGAGCGCTCCACCAGCTGGCTCGGCCCACTGGTCTTCGCCGGCGTCGGCCAGGCCACCGGCAGCCTGCGGCCCGCCATCCTCGCCCTGATCATCTTCTTCGTCGCGGGCTTCGTCCTGCTGATCTTCGTACCCGTCCGCCGCGCCATCAAGGCCGTGGGCAACGAAGAACCCGCACTCGTCTAGTGGTGTGGCCCGGAACGTTGCCGGGGGAATTCGCGGTCAGACGGGTGCGAGGTGCCCTGCTGAACGTGGATTACCTCGCCGACGTTCCGGGTCACGCCACTAGCTCACCTGCGGCGCCGCTTTCGAGCGGCGCCGCACCGGCAACACCGCGACGAGCAGGAGCACCACCGAGAGCACGGTCCGCGACGTCACGACCTCGTCCCACGCGACGACCAGGAACACCAGCGGAACCAGCTGCAGCAAGGCGAACAACGACAACGCCCGCCCGAACACCGCGTCACCCCGCACGAACGCGAAGACCCGCGCACCCGCCGTGATCAGGCCGAGCAACAGCAACCCGGTCCCGGCCGCGACCCCGCCGACCGCCCCGAGCACCACCGCTCCCCCGCCCCACCACAGCAACCTCCGCGCCGGAGGGATCGGCGCCTCGCGGTGGAAACCCAGGCACAGGCACGCGAACGTCACCAGCGCCGGCAACTGGAACACGGTCCACATCAGCGCGGCAGGCCCCGGCTGCCCCAGCGACGCCACCGACAACAACGCCGGAGCCCCCGCCGCGACCTTCGCGAGCGTCCGCCGCCCGCTCAGCAACGCCGGGAAGGCCACGAACGGCGCCAGCTCCAGCACACGCCACCAGGCCACGCCTGCGGCGTACGGACCACCGGACAGGGTGAAGACCTGCACGACCGCCGACGTCGCGTAGTACAGCCCCAGCAACAGCCCGAGCATCCCCAGCGCCCGCACGACCTCGCCGCGCCACACCACCTTCGCCGGCACACTCGTGAGCGCCGCCCCCGCCGCCAGATGCGTGCGCACCGCGAGCCCGAGCACCGCCCACGTCTCCCCCCACCCCGGCCAGCTGTGCTCCAGGTCGAGATCGTCGTCCCGCTCGGCCAGGAAGATCCCGACCATCTCCTCCTCGCGATCCCGCCGGTACCACCGGGGCAACACCTTCAGCAGCGTGCGATACCGCCGCTCGAGATTCCTCATGCCCGACCCGCCCATGCCTGAAGCCCTCTCCCCCGCAGCACCGCGCTCGCCGCCCGCACGTTGGCGCTCAGCCGCGCGACCTCGGCCTGCAACGCCCGCACCCCGGAGTCGGTGAGTTTGTAGTAACGCCGCAGCCGCCCCTGGTGCACCTCTTCCCGGTCGCGCTCGGCGAGCCCGTCCGCCACCAACCGGTCCAGCACCCCGTACAGCGTGCCGACCCGCAACACCATCCGCCCCTCGGACAGCTGTTCCACCGCCTGCACGATCGCGTAACCGTGCAACGGCTCCTCCGCCAGCGCGGTGAGCACCAGAAACGTCTGTTCGGACATGACCCGACCACTCATGTCGCTGAATATATCGCGGCGCGAGGTATATCGGGAAGCGTAGCGGCCAGGTGAGATAAACTTTAGTCAACACTGAAGTTATCGAGTGATCCGAGCCGAGAGGAGGTTTGAGCCTCCCCCACAGCGGCTATGTCGTCCGGAAACAGCAGGTCGTACTCGAAAGGCCGCAAGCAGGAGGGAGGCGGACCGTGGGGATTCCTCATGATCGGGATCCAGGCACTAGGGTGACCCGCCGTGGACGCCCTTCCCGATCCGACAGACGCCCTCTCCGCTGTACCTGTCGCTGGTTCCCGGCGCTCGACGCCGGTGGTCGGGCATCTCAAGTTCTTCTTCGGTCCCATGGACTGCGGCAAGTCGACGCTCGCGCTCCAGATCGACCACAACAACTCGCGCCAGGGTCGGCGCGGGCTGCTGCTGGTGCGGCACGATCGTTCGGGCAAGCCTCAGATCTCCAGTCGCATCGGCATCACGCGCGAGGCCGCGGAGATCAGCGACGACGATCTCCGCCAGATGGTGCGGTCGGAGTGGGCCGAGGGCCGGCGGGTGGACTACCTGATCGTCGACGAGGCGCAGTTCCTGTCACCCGATCAGGTAGAGCAGCTGGCGGAGCTCGCGGACGATGTCCAGGTCGACGTGTACTGCTTCGGGCTCGCCACGGACTTCCGCGGCGAGATGTTCCCCGGGTCGCAGCGGTTGTTCGAACTCGCCGACGAGCTGAAGGCGATTCAGGTCGAGGTGCTGTGCTGGTGCGGGGTGCCTGGACGGTTCAACGCGCGAGTGCGGGCCGGACGGGTGATCCGGGCCGGGGACACGGTCCTGGTCGCCGACACGGCGGCGGACACGGAACAGCACCGATCGGGTACTGAGAGCAACGATGTAACCGACGCCACGGAAACTACTGTCCGTTACCAGGTGCTCTGTCGGCGTCACTTTAGGTTGGGCGACCTGGGCCCTGACGTCGCACAAAGTGGTCAGCTTCGGTTGGCGTAGCGACTACCCATCGGTCCCACTGGGCCATTAGAGTGATGCATGAGCGCAGGAGCTTGATAACGCGTCACGATCCTGTGGCGATCGCATCCATTAGTAGGAAGCCTTCGTTGACGAGTGAACGACGTCACTGTGGGCGACCATGAGAGCGAACCGGAAACAAACGGAGCAATCCGGGCGTTGCACACGGTGAGCAAGCAGCCTGGGCCCCGGCCCTGAGCCGAGCGAAAGGACACCGCCATGGCCGACCGCGTTTTGCGTGGAAGCCGGCTCGGAGCAGTCAGCTACGAGACCGACCGCAACCACGATCTCGCTCCGCGCCGTGCAGCGCGGTACGCCTGCCCGAAGGGACACGACTTCGAGGTCCCGTTCTCCGACGACGCCGAGTTGCCGCCGACCTGGGAATGCCGTCTCCACGGCACCGAGTCGAAGATCATCGACGGGGTCGAGCCGGAGATCAAGAAGGTCAAGCCGCCGCGCACGCACTGGGACATGCTCCTGGAGCGCCGGTCGATCCCCGAGCTCGAGGAGCTGCTCGACGAGCGCCTCGAAGAGCTTCGCGGACGCCGCACCCGCACGGCCTGATCCACACCAGACGCGTCAAGCCGTCCCGGTCTCCCGCCGGGGCGGCTTTTTGCGCACCTCATAAGGGCGTCTAGGAGGCCCGTACGGCCCCTGTGATCAAGTTCCGGCCCCACCACACGCCCACGGCCGCCAGCACGGCCCAGATCGACAACGCGACGATCGAGCGTGGTGAGCCGAGATCGCTCAGGGCGTCGCCCAGCACCGCGGCGAGCACCGTCGAGGGCACCAGCCCGAGCGCCGTGCCGAGCGCGAAGTCCCTGCCGCGCACCGACGTCACGCCCGCGCCGTAGTTCGCCAGCGCGAACGGCAGGATCGGCAGCAACCTGATCACGAGCGTCGCCTCGACTCCCCGGCGCGCGAAGACCCGTTCGAGCACCGCCAGCCGTTTCCCGAGCCGGCGTTCGACCGTGTCGCGGCCGAGCCCTCGGGAGATCGCGAACGCGATCATCGCGCCCGCCGTGAACCCCGCGATGGCGAGCGCGCTCCCCCACCCCACGCCGAACAGCAGCCCCGCGGCCGTGGCGAGAACCGGTTTCGGGAAGAACACCGCCGTGCCGAGCGCGCACACAGCCACGAACACGATCGGCGCCGCATGATCCGCACGGCCGACCAGGGCACGGAGTTCCGCGCCATCAGGCAGGTCCACGAGCTGGGCCGTGATCGCCAGCGCGACGACGAGCAGCACCAACAGGATCAGGCCCGCACGTCGCATCAGACCAACGTACCCGGCAAGCTGGAGCGCATGACCGTGCTCCTCCCCTCCGGCGAGACCGTCCCCGCGCTCGGCATGGGCAGCTGGATGATGGCCGAGGACCCCGGCAGGCGCTCCGCCGAGATCGCCGCGCTGCGCACCGGCCTCGACCTCGGCCTGACCCTGATCGACACGGCCGAGATGTACGGCTCGGGCGCGTCCGAGACGCTCGTGGGCGAGGCCGTCGCGGGCCGGCGCGACGAGGTGTTCCTGGTGTCGAAGGTGCTGCCGTCCAACGCGTCCGCCGCCGCGACCGTGCGCGCGTGCGAGGCGTCACTGCGCCGCCTGAACACCGACCGCCTCGACCTGTACCTGCTGCACTGGCGCGGTGGTGTGCCGCTCGCCGAGACCCTGGAGGGGTTCGCGGCGCTGCAGGACGCGGGCAAGATCCGGCACTGGGGCGTCAGCAACCTCGACCTGGACGACATGCGCGAGCTCACGGCGCTGCCGGGCCACTGCCAGACCAACCAGATCCTCTACAACCTCACCCGCCGCGGCCCCGAGCACGACCTGCTGCCGTGGCACGCCTCCACCGGCATCCCGGTCATGGCCTACTCCCCCGTCGAACAGGGCAGGCTGCTCGACTCCCCCGCGCTGGCATCGGTCGCGGCACGGCACGGCGCCACCCCCGCCCAGATCGCGCTCGCCTGGGTGCTGCGGCTGGCGCACGTGAACGCGATCCCCAAGGCGGGCTCGCCGGAGCACGTCCGGGAGAACGCGCGGTCACTGGAACTCCGGCTGTCCCCTGAGGACCTCGCCGACCTCGACCGCGCCTTTCCTCCCCCTGCTGGGCCTTCGCCGCTCGCCATGCTTTAGTTCCGCGGATGAGCTGGACCGACATCGAGGGCTGGATCGGCGAGCACGCCCCGGCGCTGCACGCCGCGCTGCTCCCGCCGTCGTCCGCCGTGGACGTCGCGGACGCGGAGGAGTCCATCGGGTACGCACTGCCGCCCGACCTGTCCGCGTGGTGGCGGCGGTTCGGTGGCGTCGGCGTGACGTACTCGCGCTGGCCGCTCATCCCGGCCATGTGGCAGCCGCACGGCCTCGACCGGGCGTTGCACCTGCGGACGCTGATGATGCGGGCGATCAGCGGCATCGCGTTCGCCACGCTCGGCGAGGAGAAGGACTACGAGGCCGGCGCGCTGCGAGAGCCCGCCGGAACGCCCTGTGTGGACCTCTGGCTGCCCGCGTGGCTGCCGGTCGCGGCGGACGGTTCCGGGTACGAGCTCTTCGTGGACCTGCGCGGCGGGCCACGGCACGGGTGCGTGATGGAGTGGGGGAAGTACAGCGGCGCGGACGGCGATCCGTTGTGGCCCAACGTGACCGCGATGTTCGCCGAGGCGTCGTGCGCGCTGCGCGGCGAGACCGGGCACCGCATCGTGGTCGAGCACAACGACTTCCACTGGGAATGAGACGCGCGTCCCACTCTCACCGCAGGCTCACGGCCGGTTCGGTAGCGTGACTTCCCGGTTCTACCGACCAGACACAAGGAAGCGAGGTGAGCGACACATGCCAGGCGACAGTAGCCCGCGCAGGTCATCCCACCTCGCACGCTCCAGTTCTGGCGTGTGACGCACACCCCTGCACACAAGGGGAGTCACACGATGCACGTCTTCGACATGACGCTGCGCATTGCCGAGAGCATGGGTCTCGGCGCGTTGATCGGTTTCGAGCGGCAGTACCGCTCTCGTATGGCAGGCCTGCGGACCAACGCCCTCGTGGCGGTGGGCGCCGCGTTGTTCGTCCTGCTGTCCGCACAGGGCTTCGACGGCCAGGGCGACCCCACGCGCGTCGCCGCACAGGTGGTGTCCGGCATCGGGTTCCTCGGCGCGGGCGTGATCCTGCGCGACGGGCTGTCGGTGCGCGGACTGAACACCGCGGCCACGCTCTGGTGCGCGGCCGCGGTGGGTTCACTGGCCGGTGCCGGGCTGCACGTCGTGGCGGCGGCCGGCACGGTGGCGATCATCGCGGTCAACGTCGGGCTGCGGGAGCTGGGCCGGGCCGTCGACCGCAAGGACGAGGAGGGCTAGCGAGGCTGGTACGTCAGGCAGTTCGCGTGGTGGCCGCCTGTGCCCTGACCGACCCGCACGCTCTGCGCCGTGCATTCCAGCGAGGCGTTGTGCACGCAGTCGGCGCGGGAACAGGCGCCGACCTGCGCGATGACCTTGTCCAGGCCACCCTTCGTGCCCAGCGGGATGAAGGTGCCGCAGTCGGCCGCGCCGTTGTCGCCGCGCACGGTGATCGCGAACGCGTGGCATCCGTCGTGGTTGTAGGAGCAGTCGCTCACCGTGCAATCGTGGACTGCGGGCATCGCCGGGTTCTCGAGGGTGGTCATGTCCGCTCCTGCCGTGGTGGGAAAGGTTCGGTAATCGCGACGATGCCACCACCGCAGGAGCCCCGCAATTCGAGAGGAATTAGGCGAGCCTATCCTCAAGAATCATTTCAGCCGTGGTCGAGAACGCGCCGCAGGAACCGCCGGGTGCGTTCTTCCCGCGGGTCGGCGATCACCTGACCGGGCGGCCCGTGCTCGACGATCACCCCGCCGTCCAGGAACAACACCTGGTCGGCGACCTTCTCGGCGAACCGGATCTCGTGCGTGACGATGACGGTGGTCCACCCTTCCGAGGCCAGATCTTTGATCACCGCGAGCACCTCGCCCACGAGTTCCGGATCGAGTGCCGAGGTGGGTTCGTCGAACAGCACGACTCGTGGCTTCAAAGCCAGTGCACGGGCAATACCTACGCGTTGTTGCTGGCCGCCGGAAAGCTGGTACGGGTACGAATCGGCTTTGTCCGCGAGGCCACCTGGTCGAGCAGTCCCCGTGCCTCCCCCACGACCTCCTCCAGCGGGCGTTGCTGGGCGACGACCGGGCCCTCGGTGAGGTTCTGCAGGACCGTGCGGTGCGGGAAGAGGTTGTGCGACTGGAAGACCATGCCGCTCTGCCCCCGCAGCCGCGCCCCTGCCGCCCGGCCCGCCTTGCCCGCTGGCAGGGCGGAGAAGTCGACCGACACGTCGTCGATGCGGACCATGCCGCGATCGGGTGTGTCCAGGGCGTTGAGCGAGCGCAGCAGGGTGGTCTTGCCGGAGCCGGACGGGCCCAGCAGGACGGTCGAGGTGCCGCGCGGGGTGGTGAAGCCGATGCCGCGCAGGACGTCCAGGTCGCCGAAGGACTTGTGCAGCCCGGTGACCTCGATGCGGATGTCGTTCATGCGATCACGTACCTGTTCAGCCTGGTCTCCAGTCGTTTCTGCGCGGCGGACAGGGCCACGCAGATCACCCAGTAGTAGAGCCCCGCGAACGAGTACAGGGCGAGGAACTCGTTGCTCTCGGCCGCGGCCAGCTGCGACTCGCGGAAGAGCTCGGTCAGCAGCACGACCGAACCCAGTGACGTGTCCTTCAGCAACGACAGCAACGTGTTGGACAGCGGCGGCACGGCGGTGCGGGCGGCCTGGGGCAGCACGATGCGGCGCAACGTCTGCGCGTAGCCGAAGCCGATGGTGGACGCCGCCTCGAACTGGCCGCGCGGCACGGACAGGATCGCCGAGCGGATCACCTCCGCCGCGTAGCCGGCGACGTTCAGCGAGAACGCGACGACGGCGGCGGTGAAGGGCGGGAACTTCAGGCCTATCTGCGGCAGGCCGTAGAAGACGATGAACAGCTGCAGCAGCAGCGGGGTGCCGCGGATGACCGAGATGAACGCCCGCGCGAGGCCCGACAGCACCCGGTACGGCGAGATCCGGGCCAGCGCCACCAGCAACGCGAGCGTGAGGCCGATCGCGAACGACAGCGCGGTCAGCGGAATGGTGACCTTGACCAGGCCCACGAACATCGGCCACGCCGTCGAGCGCAGGATGTCCCACGTGCTGCGCGGGCCACGTCCCTCGGACAGGTCCGCCGCGCCACCGTTCTGCACGGACACGTCGGCCTTGAAGTACTTCTGGGAGATGCCGCGCAACGTGCCGTCGGCTTTCAGCGCGTCGATCGCCTGGTTCGCCTGTGTCAGCAACGCGGCGTCGGCCTGACGCAGCGCCAGGACCTGTTCGCTGCCCGCCTGCCCGGCGTCGCCGGCGATCTCGACGTCCTTCGAGCCGGTGGTGGCGAGGTAGTCCAGCACCGCGATGTTGTCGTTGACGATGGCGTCGACGCGGCCCTGCTGCAGCAACGCGGCGGCCTGCGCGAAGCCTTCGACGGCCTCGACTCTCGCGCCGGCGTCACGGGCGACCTTGGCCCAGTTGCTGGTGCTGGACTGGGCGGTGGTCTTGCCGCTGAGGTCCGCGATGGACTTGATCCGGTCGTCGCCGGTGCGGCGGACGATCACGCCGCGCGAGTAGGTGTAGGTGTTCGACAGGCCGTACTTCGCGGCGCGTTCGGGATTGCGCGACACCTGGTTCGCGACGAGGTCGATCCGCTGGGCGTCGAGGGCGGGGAAGATCGCGTCCCACTGCGTCTCGACGAACTCCAGCCGCCAGCCCGCTTTCGCGGCGATCGCCTTGACGACCTCGACGTCGTAGCCGGTCAGCTCCTGGGTCTGGGGGTCGTGGAACGAGAACGGCGGGTAGGTGCCTTCCGTGCCGACGCGGATCAGCGGTGGTTGCTCTTGTTGCGCGTACGCCGGTGCGGGGACGACGATCACCAGCAGCAGGAGCAGCACCGCGCTCCTGAACACTTGTCGCATCGGGGCAGGGTAGAGCGAACCGGGCGGGCGGTGCTGAAGATCCACTATGCGGGACGGGGTGTGCGGCATGGCTACGGTGACCACTGCGGACGGGCAGCTGGTGTCCTACGTGGACCACGGCGGGGACGGTCCGGCGGTCGTGCTGCTGCACAGCTTCCTGATGGACGCGTCGATGTGGGCGCCGCAGGTCGAGGCGCTCGGTGACCGGTACCGGCTGATCGCGATCGACGAGCGCGGCCACGGTGCCACGCCCGCGACCGCGCCGTTCGACCACTGGGACGTCGCGCGCGACACACTCGCCGTGCTCGACGAGCTGAAGATCGGCAGTGCGGCCGTCGCCGGCACCAGCCAGGGCGGGTTCGTGGCGCTGCGGATGGCGTTGCTCGCGCCGGAACGAGTGACGGCGCTCGTGTTGCTGGGCACGTCCGGCGAGACCGAGGACGAGCAGATCTCCGATGCCTACCAGCAGCTCGCCGAGTTGTGGATCGAGCAGGGGCCGGAGACGGTGACCGAGGCCGTCGCGAACATCTGCCTGGGTGACTACGACCCGTTCGAGTGGACGCCGAAGTGGAGCGAGGTCGAACCCGAGCGACTGCGCCTGATCATGAACGCCCTGGTCGGCCGTGAAGGCGTGCTGGACCGGATCACCGAGGTCGACGTGCCCGCGCTGGTGCTGCACGGCACCGCCGACCTCGCCTACCCCGTCACGAAGGCCGAGGCGCTCGTCGCGGCGCTGCCCAGGGCCGAACCACTCGTGCTCGTCGAGGGCGGCGCGCACTTCCTGAGCCTCACGCACGCCGCGGACGTGAACCCGCACCTGGAGCGGTTCCTCAGCGCGAACCTCTGACGGCCCAGGCCTTCGCGGCCAGCTCGATCGGGCCCTGCGCCGGGAGACGGGAGCGGAGCAGGTCTCGGATGGCGTCGCGCTGTTCCGGCGGCAGCTTCGCGGCGTAGGCGGGCGCGGCACCCGTGCCGCCCAGGAACGGTTCCCAGAAATCGTCGAAGTCGCGGAACACCGTCGGTACGACGATGCCCGTCACCTCGATGTCGCGCAGGCCGGCGCCGGTCCACAGGGCGCGCAAGGGCTCGGCACCGCTCACCGCGCTGAAGCGCAGTCCCTCGTCGTGCGCGGCCGCGGCGGGGTCGACGTCCTTCGCGGCGTCCCAGAACAGCCGCATCATCTGCATGCCACTCGCGTAGTCCCACACGTACGAACCGACACACGGGGCCACGCGCGCGAACTCCCCCACCGCCTGGGCGGCGTCGGGCACGAACGTGAGCACGAGCCCGCTGACCACGATGTCGGCGGTGCGTTCGCCCAGATCGGTGGCATCGCCGGCCGCGAAACGGGCATCGGGGACGCAGGCGCGGGCGCGTTGCAGGAAGCCCTCCGACGGGTCCACGCCGGTGACCGCGGCCGGCCGCGTGTGCGCCAGCACGGCCTCGGTCAGCGCGCCCGTGCCGCAGCCGACGTCGAGCCACGTCCGGCCGGGCGGCACGTCCAGCCAGCGCAGGAACTCCGCCGCGACGGGCCGGCTCCACCGGCCCACGTAGCGCTCGTACGCGTCACCCAGATCCCACACGACTCGAACGTAGCACCCGAGGGAATAACCGGGGGCTGGTCCGGTTAAGCTAGATGACACATCAACTAGCGAGGTCGGGTGTGCTGTGAAGATCGCTGTTCTCGGTGCGGGCCACGTCGGTCCCGTCATCGCGCGCCTGGCCCTGGCGGCGGGCTACGAGGTGGGCATCGCGGGTTCGGGTGACCCGGCGCGGATCGAGATGATCATCGAGTTCCTCGCGCCCGGTGCCGTCGCGCTGCCGGCCGCCGACGCCGTGGTGGACGCGGACCTCGTCGTGCTGGCGATCCCGTGGCACCGGTTCCCCACGCTCGAACCGGAGATGTTCGCGGGCAAGGTCGTCATCGACTCCATGAACCACTGGCCGCCCGCCGAGGCTCCCCTGGGCACGAGCGAGGAGGTCGCGCGACGGCTGGTGGGCGCCGACGTCGTGAAGACCCTGAACCACGTCGCCTACCAGGACATGGAACCCGCCGCCGGCCGTGCCGTCGGCATCGCCGGTGACTCGGCCGATGCCGTGCAGGCCGTCGCGGAGTTCCTGGAACGCATCGGGTTCGACCCGGTGCCGGTGGGACCCCTGGCCGCGGGACGGCTGCTGGAACCCGGCAGCCCGGTGTTCGGCGTCGCGGCCCGCAGGCAGGAACTCGAGAACTTCACCAAGGAGCAGCAGTCATGACCACCTTCGGACTCGACACGTTCGGCGACGTCACCCACGACGCCTCCGGCATCCCGCTCACGCACGCCCAGACCATCCGCGACGTGGTCGAGCAGGGCGTGCTCGCCGACCAGGTCGGCCTCGGCTTCTTCGGCATCGGTGAGCACCACACGCCGGACATGCCGCTGTCGGCGGCCGACGTGGTGCTGGCCGCGATCGCCGCCCGCACGTCGTCGATCCACCTCGGTTCGGCGGTGACGGTGCTCAGCTCGGACGACCCGGTGCGCGTGTACCAGCGCTTCTCGACGCTGAACGCCGTGTCGGACGGCCGCGCGGAGGTCATCCTGGGCCGCGGGTCCAGTGTGGACTCGTTCCCGCTGTTCGGGTACGACCTCGCGGACTACGAGGACCTGTTCGAGGAGAAGACGCACCTGTTCGCGGAGCTGCTCAAGGGCGGGCCGATCACCTGGCAGGGCAAGACCCGCGCGGCGCTGCACGAGCAGGACGTCGTGCCGTACACCGAGCCGTTCCCGACGTGGATCGGTGTCGGCGGCAGTCCGCAGTCCGTGGTGCGTGCGGCCTCGTACGGCTTCTCGCTGATGCTCGCGATCATCGGCGGCCACCCCGGCCGGTTCGCGCCGTTCTCGGAGCTCTACCAGCACGCGCTGGAGAAGTTCGGCCGCGACCCGTTGCCGATCGGCATCCACTCCCCCGGTCACGTGGCACCGACCGACGAGGAGGCGCGGGAGGAGTTCTGGCCGCACTACCTCGACATGATCGGCCGGCTCGGCAAGACGCGGGGGTTCGCCACCCCGACGCCGGAGTCCTACGCGCACGAGGTGGGACCGCACGGCGCGCTGTTCGTCGGGTCGCCGGAGACGGTCGCGGAGAAGATGGCGCGCACCATGAAGAAGCTCGACGCGAGCCGGTTCGACCTGAAGTACGGGATCGGCGGGCTGTCGCACGAGTCGCTGATGCGGACGATCGAGCTGTACGGGACGAAGGTCGTGCCGATGGTGCGCGACATGCTGGCCTGAGGTGAGCGGGGGCTGTCACGGCCCCCGCTCACCCCCGCGTCACTTCTTGGAGCTCGCGATCTCGCACGCCTTGGCGTGCTCCAGGCCGAGCGAGATCGACGCGGCGTCGTTGTTCGGGCCGCCCAGCGCGTAGCTGATCATCTCCGAGCCGGGTTCGTTGTGCACCTCGACGTAGCGGACTCCCTTGCCGCGCAGGCACTGCACGACGCGGTTGGCGAAGTCGACGGCCTCCGGGTTGGTGGAGTCCTTCTCCCATGGGGGCAGCGGGTCCTTCGACTCGCAGGCCTGGAGCGCCTTGTCGAGTTCCTCCTTGGTGGGCTGCGGGCGGCCGCTCCCCTCGGCGGCGCGGCCCTTCCTGTCCAGGCCGAGGCCCGCCATGCACTGGTCGTGCGGGACGTTGAGGGCCTCGAGGTCCTCCGGGGTCATGTCGAGGCGTTCGCGGGGGCGTTGCTCCTGGGAGGCCGACGTCGGGGCCGCGCTGCTCGGCGGCGTCGAGATCGAGGCGACCTGCGGCTGGGCCTCTGGCTTGGAGCACGCGGCCAGGAGCAGCAGCAGGAGGGCCAGGGTGGCCTTCTTCATCGTTGGATTTCCTTTCGTCACGCGGCGAGCGCCTGGGTCGGGGTGAGCCGGGAGGCGCGGATGGAGGGGTAGAGGCCGGCGGCGGCGCCCACGACGAACGCGGCGAGCACGCCTGCGGCCAGGACTTGGAGGGGGATGACGAGCGGCCAGCGGTGCAGCGTCGCGTAGCCGACGACGCCCAGCGCCCCCAATGCGGTGCCCGCCAGACCGCCGAGGCCGGAGAGCAGGACGGCCTCGGTCAGGAACTGCGCGCGGATGTGGCCGCGGGTGGCTCCCAGGGCGCGGCGCAGGCCGATCTCGCTGCGGCGTTCGAGCACGGAGATCACCATCGTGTTCGCCACGCCGACGCCGCCGACGAGCAACGCGACGCCCGCGAGGCCCAGGAACAACGCGCTGTAGGAGTTCTGCGTGGCGCGCTTGGCCGCCAGCGCGTCGGACGGGCGGCTCACCTGCACCAGGCCGGGGATCTCGCCGTACAGCGTGGCGGGCAGGATCGCGCGAACGTCCTCGATGGACTCCTCACGGGCCTTCACGTAGACGACGGTCGGGTGGCCGTCGAAGCCCAGGTGCGTGCGGGCGGCCTCCCAGCCGACGAGCACCGAGCGTTCGACGTCGGGTGCCAGTGGCATGGGGCCGAGCACGCCCGTCACCGTGAACCACTTCTCCCCCACGAAGATCGCCGGACGCTCGCCCACGTCGGGGATGCCGAGCCGTTGGGCCGCGACGTGGCCGAGGACGACGGCCGGGAAGTCCGGCCGTGGCAGGAAGTCCCCGCTCTGGACGTAGCCGTTCACGGTGTCCAGCAGGCTCGGGGTGGCGGCGAGGACGGTGATGTCGGAGCTGTGGCCGGGGTCCAGGAGGTCGTTGCGGCGGACTCGGGTGTGGGTGTTGGCGACGGCCGCGGCGGCGGTCACCGGGCCGATGCGCTGGACCATCGCCACCGAGGACTCCGGCAGCAGGACCGGGTCGTCCTGGCGTGGGGTGGGCTGGGCGCGCAGGAGGTTGGTGCCCAGGGCGGTCAGTTCGTCGAGCAGGGCCTGCTGGCTGGAGGCCGGGATGCCGGTGACCACCACGACGGTGGCGATGCCCAGGGCGATGCCTAGAGCGGACAGCGCGGCGCGGAGCCTGCGGGTGCGCATGCCCAGGGAGCCGACGGCGAGCAGGTCGACGGGCGACAGACGGCTCATCCGGTGATGCCGTTCAGGCTCGGGAACGTGATGGTGGGCTGGTCTCCGGTGTCCGCGACGATCCGCCCGTCGCGCAGTTCCACACGGCGTGGCAATGACGCGGCGATGTCACGGTCGTGCGTGATCAGCGCGATGGTCGTCCCCTGTCCGTTCAGTTCCCGCAGCAGGTCCAGCACCGCGAGCCCGTTGGCCGTGTCGAGCGCCCCGGTCGGCTCGTCGGCCAGCACCAGGGCCGGGTTGTTCACCACGGCACGCGCGATGGCGACGCGTTGGCGTTCGCCGCCGGACAGCTGCTGCGGCTTGTGGTCGGTCCGGTGCCCGAGGCCGACGCGGTTCAGGGCCTCCACGGCGAGCGGGCGGCGGTCCTTGCGGCGCACGCCGGCGTAGAGGAGGCCGGTGGCCACGTTCTCGGTCGCCGTCAGGCCGTCGGACAGGTGGAACTGCTGGAACACGAACCCCAGCCGGCTGCCGCGCAACGCGGACAGGCGGCGGTCCGGCAGGCGGGACACGTCCTGGCCGTCGATCTCCACGGTGCCGGACGAGGGCAGGTCCAGGGTGCCGACGAGGTGCAGCAGCGTGGACTTGCCGGAGCCGGACGGGCCCACGATCGCGAGCAGCTCACCCGAGGCGACCTGCAGTGACACGTCGTCGAGCGCCGTCACGCCGCCGGGGTACCGCTTGGTCACCGAGCGCAGGGCGAGTACCGGGGTCATTGGGCGGTCACCACTTCCAGACCGTCCACCACGCCGTCGCCGGAGATCTCGACCTTGTCCTGCGAGTACAGGCCGGTCTGGACCGCCTTCAGGCCACCGGACGGCAGCTGCACGGCGTAGCCGCCCTCCTTCAGCGCCACCAGGGCCGCCAGCGGCACGGTCAGGACGCCGGTGCGGCTCTCGGTGGTGACCGTGAGGCGGACCGGGGCGGTGTCGAGGTCGGCGACGTCCGCCGGGTTGTCGGGTGTGACCACGATGTCGACCTTCGGGCCGCTGCCGTTCTCGGCGGGGGCGGCCAGCTGGGTCAGCGAGGTCACCTTGGCCGGGACCGGGCGGTTGTCCGGGCGCACGATCGTGACCGGCAGGTCCGCCTTCAGCACGCCCGCCTCGGTCACCGGCAGCTGCAGCGTGACCAGGCGCGTGGTGGGTGTGAGCTCGAACAGCTCCTCCGTGGCCGGCTCGCCGAGCTGGGCCTTCACGGCGCCGACGCGCATCGGGCGGTCCAGGACGAGCACGCGGCCCGGCGCCAGGGTGCCGGTCTGTTCGACGCCGAGGGCCTTCTGCCACTTCTTGAGCGCTTCGACGACGCGCGGCGTGAACTCGGCCTTGGTGACGTCCTTGGGCCGCGTGCCGACCGAGTAGCCAAGGGCGGCGAGGTTGTCCATCACCACCGCCACGTCCGACCCCTTGATGCCCGGGGTGTCCAGCGCGCGGAACAGGGGCGTCGCGCCGAAGAACACGACGACGGGCTGGTCGTCGACGCGGTAGAGCTCCTTGCCGAGCTCGGTGGCCTGGCCGGTGGCGGGCAGCTTCGTGACGGTGCCCGCGGCGCCCTTCACGAGGCGGGCGGCACCGAAACCGAGCTGGGCCTGCACTGTGCGGGTGTTCGTGAGGTCTCCCTTTCGCACGGTCGTGGTCTTCACCGCCGGTGGCGGGGCCGCGGAGGGCTCCGGTGGCCGGGCCCTCACCACCAGCACCACGGCGATGATGACCACGACGAGCACCGCGGCCCCGATGATTGTCCTGCGCATGCCGTGGATCTTCGGAGGCACTTGTGAGGATCCTGTGTCGAACCGGTGATCGCGGTGAGGGCGTCCATATGATCGGCGGGTGAGCGCTCTCATCCTGGTCGCGGAGGACGACGAGAACCAGGCCGAGCTGGTGCGCCGGTACCTGGAGCAGGACCACCACCGGGTGCTCGTCGTCCACGATGGACGCGACGCGCTCGACGTGGTCCGTGCGCACGGCCCCGCACTCGTGGTGCTCGACCTGATGCTGCCGGGACTGGGCGGGCTGGACGTGTGCCGGGCGTTGCGGGCCGAGTCGGACGTGCTGGTGCTGATGCTGACGGCACGGTCCACTGAGGACGACCTGCTGCACGGTCTCGGGATCGGCGCGGACGACTACATGACCAAGCCGTTCAGCCCGCGCGAGCTGGTGGCACGGGTACGGACGTTGTTGCGGCGCGTGCCCGCCGCGAAACCGGAGCCGGTGCTGCAGGTCGGGCCCATCGTGGTGGACCAGCTGCGGCACGAGGTGAGGGTGCGTGGCGAAGCGGTCGAGTGCACGCCCGGCGAGTTCGGGCTGCTGGAGGTGCTGGCGTCCGAAGTGGACAGGGTGTTCAGCCGCGAGCAGTTGCTGCAGCGGATGCACGGCATCAGCAGCTTCCTGACCGCGCGGACGATCGACACGCACGTGAAGAACCTGCGGCGCAAGATCGAGACCGATCCGCGTGCGCCCGCGCACCTCGTGACCGTGTACGGCATCGGCTACAAGCTCACGGCGGGACGCGCCGATGCGCCGTAGCGTCTTCACGCGCCTGCTCGTCGTGGTGGTGCTGATCGCGGTGTGCTCGATCGCCGCGACGGCGTGGCTGGCGACGCAGCTGACCCAGGCGTCGATCGCCCGCGAGCAGGGCCGTGAGCTCGCCTCGGATCACCGGATCTACACGACGTTGCTCGACTACGCGGCCGGTCATCGCGACTGGTCCGGAATAGACGGTTATGTCGAGGCGCTGGTGTCCGGGCAGCCCGGCCGGCGCATCGTGCTGGTCACCAAGGACGGCCGCACGGTCGCCGACCTGGGCGCGGCCGGCGGCCGGCTGCCGGACAGGGCCTCGGCCGTGGTGGACCCGCTGGACGTCGACCCGGTCCTGGTGCCCGGCGCGCCCGCCGACCGGATCGACAAGCGGGTGCTGGGGCCGTTCCGCACGCCGATCGACTTCCGCGACCGGGAGGACCGGACCGGGACGCTGTACTGCCTGCGGCTGGTCAGGAAGGAGCAGGCCCGGCTGGACTGCCGGGAGCGGGACCTGCCGTTCGACACCGCGGCGGACTTCTTCGCGTTGCTCGACCTGGAGGACCTGACCAACGCCTGCCTGGCACGCCGCTCGTTGCCACCGGTGGACCTCGATCCCGACTTCACCCCGGCGCGCAAGCAGTCCTCGGGCGCGCCGCCGCCGGACGAACCGGCCGTCGCCGCGTGCGTGGCCGCGTCACGCAAGGAGCAGCTCGCCCAGTATGTGGCGCCGCCGGTCCTGCTGTACCTGACGAACCCCATGGGCACGCCGACCACCGCGATCTCGTTGTCGGGCAACGGCCTGCAGGTCGTGGGGGCCGCGGCGGCGGTGCTGCTGGCGGCGATCGGGGTAACGGCGTTCGCGGGGGCCCGGATCACCCGGCCGCTGAGGGCGTTGACCGCGGCGGCGACGCACCTGTCCGCCGGGAGCGACATCCCACCGGTGCCGGTGCGCGGGCAGGACGAGATCGCGGGCCTGACCAGGGCGTTCAACACGATGGCGGCGAACAGGGCGAACCTGGAGCGGGCGCGCAAAGCGATGGTCAGCGACGTCGCGCACGAGCTGCGGACGCCGTTGAGCAACATCCGGGGCTGGCTGGAGGCGGCCGAGGACGGGGTGAGCGACCTCGATCCGGCTCTGGTGGCGTTGCTGCTCAAGGAAGCGCTCGTGCTGCAGCACGTGGTGGACGACCTGCAGGACCTCGCCGTCGCCGACGCGGGCTCGTTGCGCCTGACACTCGAACGGCTCAACGTCGCGATCGCGTTGGAGCAGCTCCAAGCCGCGCACGAGGCAAGAGCCGCGCAGGCCGGAGTCACACTGACGGTGTCCGCCGACCCCTCCCTCACCGTCCGGGCCGATGCCCTGCGGCTGCGGCAGATCCTCGACAACCTCGTCTCGAACGCGCTGCGCCACGTGCCCTCCGGCGGATCGGTGACGGTCGCGGGCACGGCCGGGGACGGCGAGGTCGTGATCACGGTGACCGACACGGGTCCGGGCATCTCCGAAGACGATCTGCCGCACGTGTTCGACCGGTTCTGGCGCGCGGACAAGTCGCGCAGCCGAGCCACGGGCGGCAGCGGACTGGGGCTCGCGATCGTCCGCAAGCTCGTCGAGGCGCACGGCGGAACGGTCGATGTGACCAGCGCGACAGGCGCCGGAACCACGTTCCGCGTCCGATTGCCGGAACTCAGCTGATACACCCAGCGTTAGCTCGCTGGAGAGGAAACCGTTGATTGTTCCCATGCCCACGAGCGCGCCCCGTCGCACGGGCTCGTTCGTACTGACCGAAGACGTGACCGTCCGGGTGACCGGGCAGGCGCGCACCGCGGCCGCGATGCTGCGCGAGCACGTCTTCCGGCAGACCGGCTACCTGCTGGCGGAGTCGCCCGACGGCATGCTGATGGTGTCGCACGACCCGGCCATGCGCGGGCTCGGCCCCGAGGGGTACGCGCTGCTGGTCAGCAACGACGCCATCATGCTGCGCGCGGGCACCCAGGCCGGGCTGCGGCACGGCGTGCAGTCGTTCCGGCAGCTGATGACCCGCGACGGCACGGTCCGCGCGGCCGACGTGCGCGACTCCCCCGCGTTCGCGTGGCGTGGTGTGTCGAGCGCGCTGCTGCCGCCGGCCGAGATGCGCAGGGCGATCGACCGGATGGCCGCCTACAAGCTCAACGTCCTGCACGTCTTCCCGGACGGTGATCCCGACGCGCTGCGCGACCTCGTCGAGTACGGCCGCGATCACGGCATCACCGTCGTGCCCGAACTCGGGCCGGCGACGGTCGAGTTGCTGGAGCTGTTCCCGAGCCGCTGGGTGCACATCGGCACCGCGAAGCTGACGACGAAGTTCGCCGGTCTGCTCGAACGCCACGGCAAGCTGCCGGTGCGCTGGCACGACGGCGACGCGGCCGTTCTCGGCCCGCACGGCAAGCTCGCCGAGGGCGACGACGTCCTGCGCGCCATCGCGACCGCGGGCTGGGTCGGCGAACTGCGCACCGCCTCGGCCGTCGCGCCCGCCTGGTAGGTCGTTCACAGTCGTCGCGTGATCGCAGGTCACGCGACGACCGCGGTTCACATGTTTATCTTTCACCGGCGGGTGCCGTGGGTGCGCCGAAGCCGTCCGACCGGGGAAGTTGCGTCGTACCAAGCCTTCCGGTCACATCCGTGAACCTGTCCGTTGGCTGTTGGCTCCTGAATCGACGCTGATCACGTGCGATCGTGGCTTCGTGCGGGCCTCTTCGAAGTCGCTGGCAGTCCACCGGTTCCGGCTGTTGCTCGTGGACGACGACCGGGAACTGGTGGAGTTGCTCGCCGCGGTGCTGCGCGGCGAGGGGTACGACGTCGACGTCGCCTTCGACGGGCAACGCGGACTGCACCTCGCGCTCACCCGGCCCTACGACGTGGTCGTGATCGACCGCGTCCTGCCGGCCGTCGACGGACTGGACCGGGTGTCCCGGTTACGTTCCCGGTCCGTGCGGACGCAGGCGCTGATGCTCACCGCGATGGGCTCGGTGCACGACCGGATCGACGGCCTCGACGCCGGCGCCGACGACTACCTCGCGAAGCCGTTCGACCTGGGCGAGCTGACCGCGCGGCTGCGGGCGCTGTGCCGGCGGGCCGCGGAACTGGCCGTGGTGCTGCGCATCGGCGCCGGCCGCCTGGAGCTCGAACAACACCAGGTAGTGCTGCCCGACGGTGAGAAGGTGCCGCTCACCACCAGGGAGTTCGCGCTGCTGCGGGTGCTCGCCACGCATCCCGAGACCGTGCACACGCGGGCGGCGTTGCGGCGCACGGTGTTCTGCGACGCGCCCTCCCAGTCCATTGTGGACACCTACGTGCACTACGGCGAGGGTGGGTTCGTGCCGCATCCGCCACGGACGGGGGGCCAGGTCATGGACGAGTATCCGTGGGGCACGGCACTTTCGGCCGTACGTAGTTCCAGCACAGGCAGGTAACTCGATGTGATCGCGATCAGCTCGGCCGGGTTGAATTTGGTCAACACTGAAGCTATAGAGCTTTAAAAATTGACCTAGCCGACGGAGACCGTGAACGCCGACCGGTGCAGCTTGCCGCCGTGGGCGAACTCCAGGAACAGCCGGTACTCGCCCCGGTCGGCGAACACCGCCTGAAAGCTCAACTCACCGTTGTTCAACGGGATTCCGGCCAGTTCGACGGGATGCAGGTGCGTGGCCGACAGCAGCATGGTGTGGAACCCGGTCATGTGGCCGTTGGCGCCGAGGTGGGGTTCCAGCGAGCTGACCGGTGTGCCGTCCGGGGCGCGGATCGACAGCCGCAGCGTCTGCTGGGTCATCGCCTTGGGCTGGGCCGGCTCGTCCACCCGCACGACGGTGTAGCCGTCTGTTGCCACCGCACCGGCTTCGGGCGCGGGAACCGGGGCCCACGTGGTGTCGCCGGGGACGCTGAACGGCACCCCGAGCACGACCGGGTGGCGCGGGTCCGCCGTGTCGAGTGGCACGAACTCCGCGAACATGCGGTACGCGCCGCCGTCGGGCAGGGACAGCGTGGTGCGCCAGGTGTCGCCGTCCAGCACAGGGTGCAGGTGCTCGAAGACGAACATGTCCTCGCGGACGGAGAAGAAGTGCATCTGCTTGGTCTGGTTGTCCAGGAACCGGGTGACGGGCTTGCCCGCGCCGTCGAGGATCCGGAACGCCACCGGTACGGCGGTGCCACGTGTCTCGGGCATGATCACACGTTCGAAGCGGTAGCCACTCTCCACATCGGACAGGCCGTCGCTGTGGGCGGCGGGGACCACGGCGCCCATGTTCTGGTGCTGCATCGGCGGTGCGGACCTGGCGAACACCATGATGCCGCCGCCTGCCACCACGGCGACGGCGAGCAGGGCGAACATCCAGTCGACAAGGCTGAGCTTGCGCATGACAACTCCTAGCGGCGCGGGTGGGCGGCGGAACCGCCCACCCGCGTCAGGGTCAGAACTGAAGGCTCCACGCGTCGATGTAGCCGACATCGGCGCTGGCCACGTCCTGCACCTTGAGCTGCCAGGAGCCTGCGGCGTCCTCAGCGGAGGCGTTGACCTCGTAGGTGGTCAGCACGTTGTCGCCGGAGTCGCTGCTGGAACCCTTGAGACGGAACGAGGTCCCGTCCGGCGCGACGAGATCGATCACCAGGTCACCGCGGTACGGGTGCTTGATGTCGACGTTGACCTTCAGCGCGGCCGGGGCCTTGCCGGGCACACCGGAGACCGAGACGGACGACGTCACCGCCGCTCCCCTGTCCGGGATCTGCACGTCCGCGGTGTTCTCGAACTTGCCACCCGGGGGCGGCTCGACGGCGCCGAGGTTGGGCTTGACCACGACCAGGCCCTGCTCGATGCCGTTGACCAGGACGATGCCGCTGGCGAAGTACGGGTAGTTGCTCCACGCCCCGTTGAACTTCGCCTCGTTCGCCGCCGGGTAGATGTCGAAGAACCCGGCCTCCGTCAGCTGTGCCGAAGCGACGCCGCTGACGTCGAGGATGCGCAACCCGGCCTGGTAGTTGGCCTGGTAGGAGTACTTGCCCTTGATGTACTGGTTGTGGTCGATCGCCGTCGCGGGCGAGTTGTAGACGCCGGTGTGCACCGGGTTCGCGAGGCTCGCCAGGTCCCAGATGTAGGTCTTGGTGCGCTTGTCGGTGCCGCGCGACTCGTCCAGCTCGTCGTCGAGCAGGAAGTACCGCTGGTCCTCGGTCAGCCAGCCCTGGTGCGAGTACTGCGCGCCGGAGTAGGCCTTGCGCGAGATCTGGACCGGCCTGGCCTTGTCGGTCACGTCGACGATCGTCAGCGTGTCCTCGTTGGAGTTGAAGCAGATCTCCCGGCCCCGGTAGGTCGCGTCCGGCCCGCGGTAGACCACGCATTGGTTGTCGTGCGTGTAGCCGTCCTGGGAGACGCAGCCCGCGTTCTTGGGCGACTTCGGCGTGCGGATGTCGACCATGTGCGGGCCGCCGCTGCACGTGTTGGAGCCGATCGCGTACGCGTACCCGGTCTCCTCGTTGATGGCGATGTTGTGCGCCGGGCCGAACTCCTTGTACAGGGCGTCGGCGGTGAACGTCTGCGGCGTGGTGATCGTCCGCAGGCGGGTCAGGTCGAACACCTGCATGCCGTGGCCGGTGATGAAGTCGGCGACGATGAAGGCGTGGTCCTTGTAGACCTTCATGTCACGCCACGTGCTGCTGCCGCCGTTGGACGGCAGGTTGCCCAGGAACTTCGGCGCCGTGGGCGTGCTGACGTCGACGAACGCGGTGCCGTTGGTGCGGCCGACGACCGCGTACTCCTTGCCGGAGGACGGGTCGGTCCAGCCCCAGATGTCGTTGCCGTTGCCACCGCCCATCGCGGACAGGGGCAGCACGCTGAGCAGGTCGACGTTCTTGCAGGGATAGATGTCGGCCTTGCCGTTGACGCACGGAACGCCGGCCGCCTGGCCTAAGACGGCGTGCCGGTCGGCGGGCAGGTGGTCGGCCAGGAAAGCCCTGGCGGCGGCCTGGCCCTCGGCGGTGTTGGGATCGTGGGCGGAGGCGCCCGTCATCGAAAGGGCGACCACTGAGACCGTCAAGACGGCCAGCGCCCCCATACGCAGGGATTTCATGTAGTTGGGCTCCTTAGCACCGGGAAGCAGGGGGTTCCCGGTCACCAACAGACCGTAGAAGCGGCAGGTACTCGCCGTGAACCGTCATTCGTCTGGTTCGGGGCGAAGTGGATCAGATCGATACATCCGGACCACGGACAGCAGCCGCCAGAGCCCGGTTGCGCTCGGGACTCAGTCCTCGCCGGTTCGCCGAGGGCCGGAGCCCGGTGCACGTCGTGCTCGCCGCCGCGACCACAAAGCCACCGGGCACGCGGCCAGCGCCAAGCCCGTGAGCACGACGTGGATCGCGCCGCCGAACCTGGTCGCGAACGTCAGGTCCGTGCGCAACGGCACGGTGTCCACCATCAGGTCGTCGGTGAACATCCCGGTCGACCGCACGACACTGCCGTCCGGCCGCACCACGGCACTCACGCCGCTGATCGCCGCGACCACGACCGCGCGGCCGTGTTCGATCGCGCGCAGCCGGGCCATCCCGAGCTGCTGGTAGGTCATCTCGCCACGGCCGTACCAGGCGTTGTTCGTCGGCACCACCAGGAGCTGCGCGCCGTCGGCGGCGCTCTCCCGCAGGACGTAGTCGTAGGCGACCTCGTAGCAGATGCCGACGCCGACGCGCGTGCCCGCGATGTCCAGCACGCCCGGTTCGGTGCCCGCGTCGAGATCGGCCTGGTCCGCGAACGGCGTGAAGATCCGGGCGAGCGGGCGCAGCGGGATGTGCTCGGCGAACGGGACGAGCTCCTGCTTCGCGTACGACTCCCCCGCGCCGGTCTCCGGGTCCCACGTGATGACGGAGTTCTGCCCGTCGCGCAGCGCGCTCACCAGGGTCGGCACGCCGAGGTCGGTGATGGCGGCGTCGAGCACCGGGTCACGGTCACCGGTCCTGGTCGCGCTCTCCGGCCACACCACGAGGTCCGGCTTCGGCAGTGCGCCGCCGCGGACCAGCGCGGCCAGCTCGGCGGTCTTGCGCAGGTGGTTGTCGCGCAGGGTGGCGCCCTCGGTGAGCAGGCCGAGGCCGAGGTCGGGGGCGTTGCCCTGCACGACCGCGACGGTCCGCTGGCCGGTCTGGGCCTCGATCGAGATCAGCGGGCTCACGGCGAGCGCGGCGACGATCGGCACCAGCGCCCAGGCGCGGGTCCACCTCGGGAACCAGGCGGCCAGGCCGAACCCGGTGAACACGACGGCGAACGTCACGAGCGGCGCGCCACCGAGCACGGCGAGCCGCGCGAACGGCCCGTCGACCTGGCCGAACGCGACGCGGCCCCACGGGAAGCCGTTGAACGGGATCAGCCCGCGCAGGGTCTCCTGCAGCACGAACAGCAGCGCCGCCCACACCGGAGCCGCCGGTAGCCGGGCGACCAGCGGGAACAGCGCGCAGACACCGCAGATGAACAACGCCATCAACGCGCTGAGCACCAGCCACGGCCACGGCCCGAAGTCGTCACCCAGGAAGTGCTGGATCCACCACAGGTGCGGGAGGAAGAACGCGAACCCGAACGCGAACCCGAGACCGGCGCTCCGACGGGCGCCCGCGCCCTTCACCACCAGCCAGAACACCACGAACGCGGGAACGGCGAGCCACCAGAGCGTGCGCGGCGGGAAGCTCAGGGCCAGCGCGCCGCCGGCCACCGCCGCCGCGCCGTAACGGGCGAGGTCAGGCTTGCGCAACGGACACCCTCGCCCGGCGCAGGACGAGGTACGCGCCACCGACGAGAGCGATCCCGACGACGTAGGCGCCGATCAGCTCGGGCACCCGACCGGCGAAGTTGCCCGCGAGCGGCGGCACCAGCAGCGCGAACACCCCGGCGAGCACGGCGACCCGCGTCCGCCAGGTCCCCACCGGCAGGCACGCGGCCAGCGGCAGCACGGCCCACAGCAGGTACCACGGCTGGATCACCGGCCCCAGCACCACGATCAGGCTCATCATCATTCCCAGCGACGTCACCTCGGAGATCCGTCCGCGCAGCTGGCGACCCAACACCACCGCCACCCCGCACAGGATCAGCACGAACCCCGCGATCCGTGCCGAGGAGATCATCGCCTGACCGCTTTCCGGACCGAACACCGCACCCGCCAGATAGCCGGGCCAGTTCGTCGGCGCCATCCAGCTGTTGACCTTCGACGGCGTGCCGAGCGCCCGCACCCAGCCGAAACCGGACCCTCCGGCCAGCGACGTCGCGGCCGACACCACCCCGGCGGCCGCGACCATGGCGAAGCCCGCCGTGACGAACCGGATCCAGCCGCCGCCCAGCCTGCGCGCCAGTGCGGTGCCCACGACCGCGAGCGCCACCAGCGCGGGCAGCTTGACCTGCGCGCCCAGTCCGATGAGGACGACACCGGCCGTGTACTGCCACCACTTCAGTTCCGGCAGCGCGTCCAACGCGACGACAGTGCCGGACAGCATGAGACCGAGCATCAGCGCGTCGTTGTGGACACCGCCGATGAGATGCCACAGCACCAACGGGTTCATCACGCCCAGCCACAACGCCGTGCGCTCCTGCACGCCCGTCATGGCGGCGAGCCTGGGCACCGCCCACACGACGAGCAGCAGTCCCAGCGCGGCGACCAGCCGGTACAGCCCGATGCCGAGGACGGGGTCACCGCCGGTGACCTCGGTGATCGCCCTCTCGACCGTGGTGAACAACGGCCCGTAAGGCGACGGCGTCTCGCGCCAGTAGACGCCGACGCGTGCCACGGCCTCCGCGCTCGCGCCGACCGCCGGGCTGACCGCGTTGGGGTCGAGCCCGTTCGCGGCCACCTCGCCCTGGGCCAGGTAGCTGAAGACGTCGGCGCTGAACAGCGGCGGGGCCACCAGCAGCGGCGCGCACCACCAGGCCAGCGTCCGGCGCAGCCAGCCGGGGTCCGGCCTCGTGCGGCCGAGCAGGGCCCACGTCAGCACGACCAGTCCGGCACCCGCGATCGCGACGCCCAGTGCCACCGCGCCGCCGACTCTGGCGCTCACGGCCCAGGCACCGGCGGTGAGCAGGAGCGCACCGCCGAAACCAGTCCAGCGCAACAGTTCCGGGGTGTCGGTGGTGACCGCGGTCGGCCAGCGGTACGTGACGGTCTGCACGGAGAGACAGTGCTGTGCGGACAGATCGTCACGCGTCCGACTGTGGTCGCGTTCCCATGTACGACCTAAGGATGATCTTTTTTAGATATGCGTCTCAGCTCAACTTCCGGCGAAGTCGTGCGTCATCCACACGGTTCCCTTGGCGTCGCGGATCACGACGATGCCGATGCGGGTGGACGACTTGCTCAGGATGTTCTTGCGGTGGCCGTCGTTCGGCGGCTTCTCGTCGATCATGCCCTGGGTCAGGCCGAGCGCCATCTTGGAGATCGCCTCGACGTTGTCCTTGACCGGGCCGCCCATGCCGACGTTCTCCGCGACCGAGCTCCACTTCACGCCCGCCGCGGTGCTGCGCTCGCCGAGGCCGCTCTCGCCGGGGCACTGGTGCGACAGGCCGCAGCCGTTGCTCATCATGGCCCTGGTGTGCCGGTCGGCCGCGGTGACCAGCGCCGGGTCGACCGTCAGCGGGGCCAGGCCGGCCTTCGCCCTGGTCTCGTTGATCAGCGCCAGCACGCGTTCCTCCGGCGTGGCGGCGCGGACGGGCTCGGGCGCCGCTGTCGTGATGGTCGTCGTTGTGGTCGTGGTGGACGGTGCGCTCGACGTCGCGGACGTGGTCTCCGCCGGCTGCGATGAGGACGTGCTGAGTGCCAGTCCCTGGGTGGTGTTCGGTCCGGCCACGGCCGCGGGTGGGTCGGAGGGCAGCAGCACCATCGTGCCGACGACGCCGACGAGCGCGCACACGGCCACAGCGCCCGCCACGGCGAGAACGGGCTTGCCCGCGAGCATGCCGAACACACCGGCCGGTTCGGCGAGGTGCGTGGACACCGTGCCGAGGTCCGACTCGAGTGCGACGGGGTCCGGCGTGACGTCCGTGAGGGTCGCCAGCAGCCGGGGCAGGTAGGCGGCCGGGACCACGAGCAGCGCGGCGCCGGTCAGGATGCGCTCGACGGGCATCGCGTCGTCCACGCCGCGCCGGCAGCGCCCGCACTCGTCGACGTGCCGCAGGAGACGCTTGCGCCACAACGGGTTCGGCTCGCCGTTCCAGCCCTGCGCGGCCCTGTCGAGCCCGGCGCACCGCGGCTCCATCGTCAACGCGCGGACGAGGTGCCTGATCGTCTCCACGCGGCCCTTCAGCCTGCTCACGCGCACCGTCACCGCGTGCGCGCCCAGGTCGAGCGCGTCGGTGACCTCGGCCCTGGTCAGCTGCCCGACGCGTTCGAGCGTCCACAGCGCCAGCAGCTCGCGGTCGCCCGGATCCAGCCAGCGCGCGGCCTCGTCGACCTCGCGGCGCTGCTGGGCGAAGTGCAGGCGGGACAACGCGACCTCGACGAACTCGGCGCCCGGATCGGCCCGGTCGTACTCCTCCAGCGGGGCCGGGGCCAGGTCGCGGCGGCGGTAGTGCTCGCGGACCTGGTTGATGGTCACGGCGACCAGCCACGACCGGAACCGGTCCGGCTCCCGCAGCGCGTCGATGCCGCGGATCACGCGGACCATCGTCTCCTGCACCACGTCGTCGACATCGGAATCGGCGTGCAGCGCCCGACCGGCGACGTTGTAGACCAGCGGCAGGCAACCCGCGACCACGGCGTCGAGCGCCGTCCGATCACCGGCCCGCGCGGCCTGCACCTGCTCCGCGTCCACCTGCCCCAGCCACTCCCGACCCGTCACTTCCGCACCCTTCGCCGACCGTCCTGTACGCCATGGGAGACCGGCGAGTCTCACCTCAGGTCACAGAAACCGGGCCGGAAGGTGACCGGGGTCACACGCAACCCCGATGTCCGCTGTCTTCGGCGTGGCCCGCGACTAGGCTCGCTCGATGATCAGTGAAGTGACCCTGAGAGGCATTGAGGACGCGGACTTGGACATATTGTTCGAGTTCATGCGTGATCCCGAAGCGGCGCGGATGGCCGCGTTCACCGCGGAGGACCCGGACGACCGTGAGGCGTTCGACGCGCACTGGCGCAAGATCCGGGGCAACCCCGAAACCCTGAACCAGGTCATCCTCGGCGACGGCGCGGTCGTGGGCAGCATCGCCAGCTTCGTGATGGAGGGCGACACCGAGATCACCTACTGGATCGACCGCGCGGTCTGGGGTCAGGGCGTCGCCGGACGGGCGGTCGCGTTGCTGCTGGAACAGGTGACGGTCCGGCCGCTGCACGCCCGCGTGGCCAGTGACAACGCGGCGTCGATGCGGGTGCTGACGAGGGCGGGGTTCAAGTCGGTCGGTACCGACATCGGCTATGCGGCGGCCAGGAAGGCCGAGATCGAAGAGACGATCCTGATCCTCAGCTGACGAACTTCTCCGTGCCCAGCACACCGAGCAGCTGCAGCTTGTCGAACGCCTCGGTGCGCGGGGGCGCGGTCAGCACCAGCAGCGCCTGCGACTGGTCCTCGGTGAACAGCGCCTGGCAGTCCACCTCGATCTCACCGAGCTGGGGGTGGACCAGCACCTTGTGGTCCTCGAACCGCTTCGCGACCTCGTGCCGTTCCCACAGCTGCGCGAACTCCGCGCTTTCCTTCCGCAGCGCGCGAACGAGCTCACCGGCACGTGAGCGCGGGCCCATCGAGGCGTAGGCGGCGCGCAGGTTCGCGACCTGGGTGCGGCCCTGCCGGTCGCGGTCCTGCTCGGGGTAGATCAGGCGCTCGCCGGGGTCGGTGAACCAGCGGTAGATCCCGCTGCGGGCATGTCCGGTGAAGCGCGAGGAGTCGCCGTACAGCGCCTCGGCGAACCGGTTCTGCACCAGGACCTCGCCGAGGTTCGACAGGATCAGCGCGGGGGTGTCGTCGAGCCGGTCCAGCACCCGTTGCAGGGCCGGCGCCACGTGGGTGGCGGTGGCCTGGGGCGACGGGGCGTTGCGGCCGGCGACGCGGAACAGGTAGTCGCGTTCGTCGTCGGTCAGCCTCAGCGCGCGGGCCAGCGCGGCCAGCATCTGCTCACTCGGCTGCGGGCCGCGTTGCTGCTCCAGGCGCGTGTAGTAGTCGGTGGACATGGCGGCCAGCGCCGCGACCTCCTCGCGCCGCAGCCCCGGTGCCCGCCTGCGCGCGCCCACCGGCAGGCCGACGTCCTCCGGCCTGAGCTCCTCCCGGCGGCGCCTGAGGAATCCCGCGAGTTCGACCCGATCCATGAACCCCAGTATCCGGACCGGCGCGTCGTGAACCAGGGATCGCCGATCCCCCGATAAGGGCTCTCTGCCGCAGCGGCGGAAACCGGCAGAAGCTCAGTGCCATGGACATCACCGGAAACACCGTCTTCATCCCCGGAGCCACCAGCGGCATCGGCCTGGCGCTTGCCCTCGCCCTGCGGGAGCGCGGCAACACCGTGGTCGTGGGCGGCCGGCGCACCGAACTGCTCGACCGGATCGCCGCCGAGCACCCCGGTGTCGAGACCGTCCGGATCGACACCGCCGACGCCGCGAGTGTCCAGGCCGCGGCCAAGGACGTCCTCGCCCGTTTCCCGTCGGTCAACGTGCTGATCACCATGGCCGGCGTCATGCGCGTCGAGGACTGGCACCGCCCCGAGTCGTTCCTGGAGTCCGCCGAGGACACCGTCACGACCAACGTCCTCGGCCCGATCCGCCTGATCGCCGCGTTCGTCGAGCATTTCCAGACGCTGCCGGACGCCACGATCATGACCGTCTCGTCCGGACTCGCCTTCGCACCGCTGAAGATCACGCCGAGCTACAACGCCTCCAAGGCCGCGATCCACATGCTGAGCGAGACCCTGCGGCTCCAACTCGCCGACACGTCGGTGAAGGTCGTGGAACTGGAGCCGCCGTCGGTGCAGACGGACCTCATGCCGGGCCACGCGGACAACGAGCACGCCATGCCGCTCGACGAGTACGTCGCCGAGGTCATGAGCATCATCGAGACCCGGCCCGACGCCCGTGAGATCCAGGTCGAGCGCGTGAAGTTCCTGCGCTACGGCGAAGCGCGCGGCGACTACGACCAGGTGGTCGCCACGCTCAACGCCGAGGACCCGCACCGGAAGTGATCAGCTGATCCCGGGACAGGCGTCGTTCGAGGTCTGCCCCGTGCGGAGGAACCGCACGGCCTTGTCAGCGCAGTCGATGGCCCACAACGAGCCGTGCGCGCTGTCGTCCACGGTCAGCAGCGCGCCGCCGATCTCGTGCCGCATCTGCTCGGCGAAGAAGAGCGGCGTGTTGGTCTCGTACCGGTGCCCGGAGAGCTGCAGAGGACTGGCCGCCCGCTTGAGCTGCCACGGCGTCGCGGGCAACGGCCAGCCCGCGCACCAGTTGCCGTAACCGTGGCCGTTGCGGAAGAACGGGTACTCCTCCTGGCGGTGCTGGACCTGACGCCACGCCTCGTCGACGTCCGGTGCCCTGCCCTGGTCGTTGCACACGACGGCACGCTGCATGAGCAGGCCGCCGTACCAGACGGGGGTGAGGCCGAAGCCTTCGAGCTCGGGTTCGTCGCCGGTCAGCGGAGGTACGCCACCGTCGCGCAGGGCCACGACCGACTCGGCGACCTGCTGCCAGGCCGCGCGCTTGTAGGTGAGCATCGACCGCAGGTGGCTGCCGGTGTACTTGCGCGGTTTCCCGCCGGGCGGCGTGACCGTGACAGGGACTTGGTCCAGCTTCGCGGCAAGCTCGCCGATCGACCTCGTCACCGCCTGCGGGGTGCTGCCGAGACGGACTGTCTCGTCTCGCTGGGCGAGCCAGTCCGCGAGCACCTCGTAGTTGGCCTGCTTGGCGGCGGAGGCGCCGAGGTTCATGGTCTCCAGCGTGAAGTCCGCCGGCATCACCGAGTCGAGCAGCATGCGGTCCACGCGGTGGTCGTAGTGGCTGCGGTAGACGGCGCCGAGCGCGGTGCCCCAGGAGATGCCGAAGAAGCTGATCTTCCGCTCGCCCAGTGCGGCGCGGATCAGGTCCATGTCGTCGGCGACGGCCCTGGTCGAGAGGTTCGTCTGCAGGTCACGGTCGTAGCCGATGCAACGGGCGTTCGTGCGCGCGTTGCGTTCGTAGTCCTGGCGGAACTGCTGCTCGGGGCTCGCCTTCGGGTCGGGTTCAGGGCCGTCCTCCGGCGTGGCCTCGCACTCGACGCCCCCGCTGGCCGCGGTCGCACGCGGGTCGAACCCGATCAGGTCGTGGTCGGTGCCGAGCTCCGCGAGCTTGGTCCGCCTCATCGTGTACGGCATGCCGAGGCCCGCGTTCCCTGGGCCGCCGGGGTTCATCAGCAGCACACCGCGCCGCTTGTGCGGGTCGGTGGCCTTGATGCGGCTGACGGCCAGGTCGATCTTGCGGCCGTGCGGGCGGGAGTGGTCGAGCGGCACGGTGACCTTGACGCACTCGGAGACGCCGTCCTCGGGATCCCAGTGCTCCTGGACCTGTCTGCACGGCTGCCAGTCCAATGTGGACGGTTCCGCCAGCGCGGGAGCCGCGGTGACGAGTGGAACGGCGAGCACGGCGGCGGCCGCGCAGCGCCCGATGACGTCGAGTGCGTTGGACATGTGCCTTCTTCCCAGGTCCGGTCGGCGCCAGCGTAGGACGACCGATCGTGCGCGCGGATCGTTCGCGTGGATGATCCGCGCGTCCGACCTGAGGCTGATCATCACCGCGCCGGTAGCGTGAGCCCATGCCACAGATCACCGTCGAGCACTCCGCCGAACTGAGCGAGGCCTTCGACCGCCGCGCCTTCGCCCTCGCGCTGCACCGCACCGTGGGGCCGCTGGTCAGCGCGGAGGTGGCGTCGTTCAAGACGCGGTTCCGCGTGATCGAGGAGTCCGTGATCGGCGACGGCTCGCCCGCGGCGATGATCCACATCAGGGTAGGTCTGCTGACGGGCCGGTCGGTCGAGCTCAAGCAGAAGGTCGGGCAGGTGGCCCTCGGGATCGCGCGCGATCACCTCAAGCCGGTGGAAGGGCTGCCGACCCAGGTGACGCTCGAGGTGTACGACCTGGACCGCGAGCAGTACCAGAAGTTCGTCATCTGAGGTCCGCAGCGCCGGCGCAGTACTGCCAGAAGGCCGCCACGTCCGCTGGCTTGTCCGCTGTGCCCGGCAGCAGGTGCGTCGGACGTGCACGACGGTCGTGCCAGAAGCGTCCGGCGCGGGGAGCGGGACTCGACGCGGCGAGCCAGACGACCGTGTCCGCGCCTTCCTCGGCCGTGCGCAGGAACGCGCTGGTCAGGCGATGGAACCCCGGCAGGGAGCCGGCGACACCCGGTGTGTCGGCCCAGCCGGGGTGCATGCCATGCACGGCGATGCCCTCTGCCGCATAGCGCTCCGTCAGCAGTGGGACGAGCGTGACCTGCATGCGTTTCGTGCGCGCGTAGGCGGTCGCTCCCTTGTACGTGCCCTCGCGGTACTCGGGGTCGTCGGCGCGGAGGCGTTGGGTGTACATGCCGCCGGAGGAGACGAGCACGACCCGTGGGTCCGTGGAGGCCGCGAGCCGTGAGCGCAGCAGGTCGGTCATCAGCAGTGGGCCCAGCACGTGCGTGGCGAACGTCAGCTCGTGTCCGTCCGTGGTGGCCGTGCGTTCCTGCGGCAGGACTCCGGCGTTGTGCACGAGAACGTCCAGTCGGTCGATCTCCGCGGCGAACCGGCGCACGGACTCCAGGCTCGACACGTCGCAGTGCCGGACCACGACGGCGGCGCCGGGGACCGCGGCCACGATCTCGGCCCGGGCCGACTCGCCCTTGCGTTCGTCGCGCACCGCCAGCACCACGTCCGCGCCGAGGCGGGCCAGGCCCAGTGCCGTCGCCTTGCCGATGCCCGAACCGGCTCCGGTCACGACGGCCCTGGCGCCCTGCAGCGCGTCCGGTTCCAGGTCGGACCAGCTCTTCCCGCGGAGGCGGTAGCCCCACTTCGAGTAGCCGGGCACCACGAGCCGGTCGGCCACGGTGTCGAGCACGCTGATCAGTCCGTTCACCTCTGGTGTTCGTCAGCCGAAGCGGAGCGGTTTCCTCGCGGGCTCCTCCAGCACACGTGACGCCAGCCACGCGAGCCCGTCGGCGGTGCCGGCCGGGGTGCCCGTCGGCTGGACGACGTGGCTGAGCACCGTCCTCGTCATGAGGTCGACCAGCACCTCGATCTGCTCGCCCGTCAGGCCCGGCCGGTATGCCTCGACCCGTGCCCCGAGCATCGTTTTGACGTCGGTGAGCAGGGTTTCGGCCTGGGTGGTCAGCAACGGCACCAGTTCGGTGTCGGCGCCGTGCGTCGCGGAGGCGATGGCGCGGACCAGGAGGTTGCCGCGGGCGAGTTCGAGGACGTCGCGGACGGCGTCGTGGACGGCCTCGACGAGGTTGTCGGCGTGGCGGTCGAAGGCGGCGCTGATCGCCGTGAGGAACCGGTCCAGCTCGTGCGCGAGCATGGCGTCGGCGAGGGAGTTCTTGGAACCGATCTCGTTGTAGACGGTCTGGCGGCTGACGCCGACCTGCTCGGCGAGCCGCGTCATGGTGACCGCGGCCCAGCCGTCGCGGGCCGTCATCTCGATCGCCGCCTCGACGATCGGCTGCCGGCGACCCGAGGCCGCCGCTGGAGAAGTCCCGCCCATGGTCACGATCCTAGGCCGTGACCCTTCCCGGCGCGACGAAGTCGATCTTCTCGCGCACGCCGCAGTCCGGGCAGCACCAGGTGTCCGGGATGTCCGCCCACGGCGTTCCGGCGGGGAAGCCTTCGCGCGGGTCGCCCGTCTTCTCGTCGTAGACGTAGCCGCAACCGGGGCACATGCCGCCCGCCGTCGCGTCACCACGGCTGTCCGGGACGACGTCCGAGCCCGAGCCGGTGCCTCCATAGCGGGCGAGCACCTTCGCGCGCTTGCCGGGCTGGATGTTGGCGCGGCCGATGTCCCCGCCGAAGTGACCCCGCACCCGCGGGTCCATCACGCGCCGCCACAGCGGTGGCACCAGGGCCAGCAGGATCATGCCCGCGTAGCCGGTCGGCAGCACCGGGGACTCGGCGAAGTCGCGCAGCGTCTGGTAGCGCCGGGTCGGGTTGGCGTGGTGGTCGCTGTGCCGCTGCAGGTGGTAGAGCAGGACGTTCGTGGCGATGTTGTTGGAGTTCCAGCTGTGGCTGGGATCCACCCGCTCGTACCGCCTGCGGCCTGGCGCCCCGACCATCTGCCGCAGCATCCCGTAGTGCTCCATGTAGTTCACGACCTCCAGGAGCGAGAAGCCGATCACCGCCTGGATCAGCAGGTACGGCAGGATGCCGGCGCCGAGCCACACGAGCATCGCCGCCCAGAGCACCGCCGACATCAGCCACGCGTTGAGCACGTCGTTGCCCAGGCGGTACGGATGCCGGTCGCGGCGCGCGTAGCGCTTGCGTTCGAGCCGCCACGCCGAGCCGATCGAGCCGAAGACGGTGCGCGGCCAGAAGCGGTAGAAGCTCTCCCCCACCCTGCTGCTCGCCGGGTCCTCCGGCGTCGCGACCCGCACGTGGTGACCGCGGTTGTGCTCGATGTAGAAGTGGCCGTAGAAGCTCTGCGCCAGCGCGATCTTGGACAGCCACCGCTCGTGGCTCTCCTTCTTGTGGCCCAGTTCGTGCGCGGTGTTGATGCCGATGCCGCCGATGCACCCGATCGACACCGCGAGCCCGATCTTGTCCACAACGGACAGATCACCGCGCGCGATCAGCCAGAACGCCACCACGAACCCGGCGTACTGGATCGGCAGGAACAGGTACGTGATCCAGCGGTAGTAGCGGTCGTTCTCCAGCCGCTCGATCATGTCGTCCGGAGGGTTGCTGCGGTCGAGCCCGGCGAAGAGGTCGATCGCCGGCACGATGCCCAGCACCACGATCGGGCCGATCCAGAACCACACGCCCCAGCCCGTCGCCGCGTGCATCCCGATCGCCAGGAACGCCAGAGACGGCACGACCAGTCCCAGCAGCCACAGGTACCGCTTGCCGTCCGTCCACTGCTCGGTTGAGCCGACGGGCACCGTTGCCTTCTTGTCGCTCATGCCACTCTCCTCAGGAGGTTGACAGAACGGTAGGACACGTAAAGCCCGTTTGACAAGAGAGCGCTATTTGTAAACCGCGAACAGGGTCGCAGCGCGCCTCCGGTAGGCGACGGCCGACACCGACACGCATACCGGCACGCCTGGCAGCACGGCGTCGAGTGCCGCGGCGATGTCGTGCACGGTCCGCTGCGGCGAACTTCCGCGCCACACCACGACCTCCACGTAAATCTCGGCGTCCGACGACAGCTCGACACTGTGCACCGCCGGGTGACACAGGGCGGTCTGCTCCACGAGTGACAGGCGCTGGTCCTCCGTCATGGGCGTGCGCAGCTGGACGACTCGGTGGCTGGGGCTGGACAACGAGGACTCCTCGGGCGATTCGTACGGGGCGACGGTCAGGACCACGGCGGTTCCCGGTTCGTCACGCTCATTCACCGAATCGAGGTACGCCGACGAGCCGCAGACAGGCCGGCAAGGGCTGCGAATGGCTGTGCAGGTTCGCGACCGGGCAGGCCCGGACAGGGTGCCGGTCCACACGGCCTGCCCTGTACTCGAACGCGGGCAGGCCCTCGACTGTCGTCCACTCCCCGAACGCGCTCACAGGGGAAGCGTTGCGGCGGAACCCTCACACGGGCAATGGTCCGATCAGCGCCAGAACCTCTTGCGCCGCTCCGGCTCGGCAGGCGTCCCGTCCGCGACGAACTCCCGCAGCACCTCCAGCGTCCGCGCCCACAGCTTGTCGACGTCTCCGCCGGCCGTGATCTCCGCGAGCAGGCCGCGCATCGGCTCGTAAGCCGGGCCGGTGCGGCCGGCGATGAGGATGCCGAGCCGGCTGGCCAGGTCGGCGAGCAGGTCACGACGTTCCCACGACGGCAGGGACGCGTCCTTCTCCAGGCGCTGGATCTCCAGCGTCACGACCTCTCGCAGGTCCGCCGGGTCGGCGGCCGGAGGTGCCGGCATCGATCCGGGCGGGGACAGCGGCGCCGCCGAACGAGAACGCATGGCCCGCGGCGCCGCGGAGGGAGGTGGCGGTACCGCCCCGCCGAACGCGGCGGGCGCGGCTGCGAACGGCGCCGGAGCGGCGGCGAACGCGGGCGCGCCACCGGCGAACATCGGCATCGGGCCACCTGGAGCCCGCATCTCCCAGCCCGCGGGCTGTTCGACCGGCTGCACCACCCGGTGCACCGTCCCGTCGGACACGACCCGCTCGTCCACCGCCACGAACGCGGTGAAGCGGCACAGCACGCCGAACCGCAGCGAGGTCTCCACGATCGACGACTCCAGCGTCCGGTCACCGGCCGCGTACCGGTCCTCCAGATCACGCAGCGCGGCACGGGCCCACTGCGACCGGACGGCCGGCGAGGTGTGCTGCTGTACGGCCACCGTTTCCTGCCAGCCGGCGCCGTCCCGGGTCCGGCCGCGCACGGTGTAGGAGTCCGGTGCGGCGCCGCGGTAGCGGCCGAAGGCGACCAGCGGCACACCCGGATAGATGGCGGTGGGCAGCCGGGGCAGGTCGGATCCGGGCGACACCACGACGTCGGTGACGACCGGCGCGCCGATCCGCCGCTGGATGTGCGTCATCGCCTCGTCCAGCCGGTCCTCGCTCTCGACGAGTTCGCACCGGCCCGCACCGGCGGCGGCCAGCCTGCCGAGGAAGCCCGCGTTGACGGCGGTGTCGATGCCGACGGCGTGGATCCGCGTCCGGTTGATCATCGGTGCGATGTCGCGCAGCATCTGGTCCTCGTTGCCGACCTGACCGTCCGTCACGAGCACGAGGACCGGGGCACGCTCCGAGCCCGCGTCGGCGAGCAGGGTCAGGCCCTGCCGCAGCGGCTCGAACATCTCCGTGCCGCCGCGTGCCTGCATGGCGGCCAGGTGTTCGACGGCGCGGAAACGGTGGCGGTCGGTGGCCGTGACCAGCCCCGCGCCGAGCGTGTCGGGCCGTTCCACCTGGTGGTCGAAGGTGATCACGGAGAACGTGTCGTCCGCGGTCAGCGTGTCGACGATGCGGGCCGCCGCACGCCGGGCCGCGACCATCTTCCAGCCCGACATGCTGCCGGACCGGTCGAGCAGCAGCACGACGTCACGCGGGCGGACCGGCGCCTCGGGCTCGGGCGGCAGCACCGTCAGCTGGTAGGTGCCCTCACCGCTGTCGTCCTCGTCGGGCACGCACACGACCGCCGAGCTGTTCCCGTGGTACGCCAGGCGAAGCACGAAGTCGCGGTCGACCCGCTCGCCCGGCGAGACCGACACGGTGTTCCCCTCGGTGACCACGGTGTGCAGGCTCGACCGCACCTCGCCGAGGTCCAGTCCGGCGGGGTCGATCTCCACGTCGATGCCGAGCCGCACGGGGTTCGGGAAGCCCGGCAGCAGCACCGGCGGCGTGATCCGCGAGGCGTCCGGCACCAGGTCCGTGTCCTGGGCGTGCCCGTCGCCGACGGACGGTCCGGGCAGCGGCGTGCCCGGCACGTAGCGAGGCGCCACGACGAGCGGGAACCGGAACGTGGCCGCGCCGTCCTCGAACACCAGCGGCCCCACCAGGGTCAGCTCGACGGTCACCCGTTCACCGGCGGGGATGTTGCCCACGCGCATGGTGAAGACGTCCGGGCGCTCCTCCTCCACGATCGACGCTCTCTTGCCCGCCGCGATCGCGTCGTCGTACGTCTGGCGAGCCTGGGCGCGTTCCTGCAGATCGGCTTCCACCGTGCGGTCACCGGCCGTCATCTTCATCCCGGTAACGGCGGCACGGTCCGGCAGCGGGAACACGTAGGTCGCTTCGAGAGCGGTGTCGTGGGTGTTCACGAACCCGGTCGTCAGGACCACGCGGCCCACGAGACCGGTGATGGAGGCTCGCACGCCGAGGCGCTCCAGCGGCAGGTTGCCGCGTTCGGTGCGCAACGCGCCCAGACCCGCGTCCTCGGTCGTCCGGCCGATGCGGTCGGCTTCGGCGGCCTTCATCGGGGCGACGGACAAGGTCATGACGATTCCCTTTCGTTGAGCAGGCCGCGGGCGGCGAGCAGGTCGAGCAGTGGCCGGGCGGCGGCGGCGATGTCCGCGCGGTCGGCGGCCGTCGGCGTCCCCGGCACCAGCACGACGGCACCTCCCCCGAGCGCGACGCCGTTCAGCGCGAACGCCTCGGCGGGTGCGGGTGGCGCGGCCGGTGCGGCAGCAGGTTCGGCCCAGAACCTCGGGCGAACGGCCTCTGGCGGTGGTGCTTCAGCCGTGAGGAGCAGGTCTTCCGGTACGCGGGCGATGGCCGCCAGCGTCGTGTCGGTGGCGCCCGCGAGCTCGGCTTGAATGTCGGCCAGCGCCCTCCCCTGGGACTGCAGTCTCTTCACCGCCACCAGTTGGAGCAGGTGGCGCTTCTCGTACAACGCCGTGCGGCCGCGCATCGCGGACGGTCTGTCGACCAGCCCCGTCGTCGCGTACCAGCGGACGGCCCGCTTGTCGGGCACGTCCCGGACGCGGCCGTTGGGCGCGCCCGAGTACTCCGCCGTCAGTGCGGCGGAGACGCGGTCCAGCAACTCGTCGAGCGTCCACACCCGTTGATACTGACACTGCAACCATGACAGTGTCAACGTCGTAAACCTGATGATGTTCACGCCCGGCAGCCGGGTAGGGTCCGGCGCGTCCGCGCGCCCCTGCAAGCCACCCCACATGAGGACGGAGAGCACGAGTGACCACGGACGAGGTCGGCACCCTGACCGACCACAGCGCCGCGTTAGCCCGGCTGAGGACGCAGTCGGCCAAGATCCGATACGCGTTGGACCACTGCCTTCCGCGCGACTGCACAGTCGAGGACGTTCGCCGCTGGCTGCACAAGCAGGGCCAGGCGGTGCCCAGCAGTTCCCACACCAGGACGATCGTGAACGAGTGGCGCGCCAGTAACCGCATGAGCGACACGAACGGCCATGTGCTGCTCACGCCGGAACTCATCGCTGAGCTCGACAAGGCCGAGACCCCCTCTCCGGAACCGGCCACCGAGCCCTCGAAGCCCGCCGGGGCCAAGGGTTTCTACGCCGTCGCGCTGATGAGCATCGGCGTCAGCGTCGACACCTCGTGGCGGTTCTTCGAGCAGCGCCTGGGCATCACCGACGTCGTGGAACGGGTCGTCCTGTTCTCCGTGATGGAGGCGGCGCTCGTGGCGTGCGGCTGGGCGATGCGCGGTGGCGTGCGCCAGAACGGCCGTCCCGGTCCCGCTCGCCTCGTGGCGTGGGCGCTGACGGCGTTCGCCGCTTTCGCGGCCTTCAGCCTGTCCGGCCCGGTCGCCGGCACCGCCCGCGTCCTGCTCGGTCCGGTCCTCGGCCTGGTCATGCTGCACCTGGCGCTCGGTATCGAGATCCGCGCTTCGCGCCGGCGCACGACCACCTGGGCGCGCGTCGGGCGTGAGCTGCGCGAACGCGTGTTGTCGTTGCTGGGCCTGGGTGACGACGGCCGCGACGCCCTGGCGCGCACCCGTGACAAGGCGGCGTTGCGCGCCGCGAAGCTCGCCATCGCAAGCCCGTGGACGCCGCGTCGGAAAGCCCGGCTGCGCAAGGCACTGCACGCCTCGCACGTCGCGCACGACCCGGTGCAGCGCGATCGGATGCTGCGCGAACTCGGGGTGCTCCAGCACGCCGACGAGCTCGCCAAGATCACCCAGCCGTCGCCGTGGTGAGTCCGGTCCTGATCTCCGACACGGGACTCGCCGCGGAGATCGCCGCCCTGATCAACCGCGTGTACTGCGACGCCGAGAAGGGAATCTGGCTCGAAGGCCAGTCCCGGACCACCGAGGCCGAGGTGGCGGAGCTCGTCGCCACCGGGCAGATCGCGGTGGCGTGGTCGGGCGATCGCATCGTGGGTTCCGTGCGCGTGCAGGAGATCGAGGACGGTGTGGGCGAGTTCGGGATGCTGGTCGCCGCGCCCGAGGAGCGTGGCACCGGCATCGGCACGGACCTCGTGTCGTTCGCCGAGAACTGGGGCCGTGAGCAGGGCTTCGCGGAGATGCAGCTGGAGCTGCTCGTCCCGCAGACGTGGGAGCACCCGGTGAAGGAGTTCCTCCGCGGCTGGTACACGCGCACCGGCTATCGGCTCGTGCGCAAGGACAGCCTGGAAAGCGCTTATCCGTTCCTGGTGCCGCACCTCGCGTGCCCGTGCGATTTCCTCGTCTTCCGTAAATTCCTCGATCCCAGTAAGTGAACTCTCAACCGGTCTGGCCGAGGTGCGAGGTAGCGTCCGCCTCTCCAAGCCGAGTTAGAGGAGACGAACCGTGCGTCGTCGTATGCGTGGCACCGCCGTGGCCGCGATCGCGCTGACCAGCCTCATGGTGGTGAGCGCCTGTGCGAAGGACTCCGGTGGTGGCACCACCCCCGCCGCGTCGGGCAAGGGCTGCGAGTTCTCGGCGCCGCCCACCGCGCCCGCCACGTCGAGCACCAGCACCGCCAACGACAAGAAGGTCGACGGCAGCGCGTTGAAGATCGGTCTGGCCTACGACATCGGTGGCCGCGGCGACGCGTCGTTCAACGATCTGGCCGCCGCCGGGTTCGACAAGGCCATCGCGGACATGGGCGTGAAGAAGGAGAACACCCGCGAGCTGTCCGCGGCGCCCAACGAGGACGAGTCGGCCAAGCAGACCCGCCTGCGCCAGCTCGCGTCCGAGGGCTTCAACCCGATCGTCGGCGTCGGTTTCGCCTACACCGAGTCGCTCAAGGTGGTCGCGCCGGAGTTCCCGAACGTCAAGTTCGGCCTGGTCGACTCCGCTGTGGACGGTGTCGCGAACGTGACGCCGCTGGTCTTCGCCGAGCAGGAGGGCGCGTTCCTCGCGGGCGTCGTCGCCGCGTACCAGAGCAGGAAGTGCCACGTGGGCTTCGTCGGCGGCGTGGACATCCCGCTGATCCAGAAGTTCGAGGCGGGCTACTTCCAGGGCGCGAAGACCGCCGCGCCGAAGGTCTCGATCGACAAGAAGTACATCACCCCGGCCGGCGACTTCACCGGTTTCCAGGACCCGCCCAAGGGCCAGGAGGCCGCGAAGGGCCTGATCGACAAGGGCGCCGACGTCGTCTACCCGGCGGCGGGCGCGTCCGGCATCGGCGTGTTCGCGGCGGTGAAGGAGGCGGGCGTGCTGGCGATCGGCTGCGACGCCGACCAGTACAACCAGCCCGCCGTCGCGGCCAACCGCGACGTCATCGTGGCCTCCAGCCTCAAGCGCGTGGACGTCGCCGTCTACGACTTCTTCCACGCCGCCGCGGCGAACGACCTCGCGTCGCTGCCGAAGGTCTTCGACCTGAAGTCGGACGGCGTGGGCTACGCGACGTCGGGCGGCAAGATCGACGCGAAGCTGCAGGGCATCCTGGAGGGCTACAGGGCCCAGATCATCGAGGGCAGGATCAAGGTCGCGGACGCGGTCTAGCCGACCGCGCGGCCGGGGATCAGGCGAGGTTGATCGCCGCGAGCAGGAGGTGGAGTTCGGCCTCGGCGGCGTCGTGGGCGCCGGTCTCGACGAAGACCGACCGGGCCAGGGCGGTGCCGATCAGCACCAGCGTCAGCACGTCGACCTGCGCGCTGCCGACGGCGTTCGCGAGCTCCCCTCGGCCGGTGGCCCGGCCGATGAGCGCGCCGAGCTCGCCGCGCACCGCCAGGTAGACGTCGTCGTGCAGGATCCGGCGCAGGTCCGGGTCGTGCGCGGCCTGGCCCATCAGCGAGAGCAACGCGGGACCGGTGGCGGCTTCGAGGATCTTCCGCTTGCGCGCCAGGAGTTCCCGCAGGTCGCCCTCGAGGGTGCCGGTGTTGATCCCGGTCAGCTCCGCCTGGGCGATGTGCCGGGCCACGGCGCCGGCGAGGGCCTGCTTGGAGGGCCAGCGGCGGTAGAGGGACGCGGTCGAGGCGCCCGCACGCTTGGCGACGGCGGTCGTGGTGAAGGAGGCCCACCCCGACTCGGTGAGGACCTCGATCGCCGCGGTGATCAGGGCCGCGTCCACCCGCGGGTCTTTGGGGCGCCCCTGTGCCGCGTCGGCTTTCGTCATCCCGGCCAGCATACCCGGGCGAAGAAACGAAAAGGATCTGTTTCGTATTGGGGTACGGTGGGGCGCATGCCCACGACGACAGCTGACATCGCCGCGACCGTCTCCGGCGCCCGCGAGGTGTTCGACTCCGGCGTCACCCGTCCCCTGGCCGCCCGTACCGCCGGTCTCCGGGCGTTGCGCGCGATGCTCACCGAGAACGAGGCCGCGTTCGAGGCTGCCCTGTGGAGCGACCTGCACAAAGGCGCGGGCGAGGCGCAGCTGACGGAGATCGGCGTGGTGCTGGCGGAGATCAGCCACACGCTGCGCCACCTGCGGAGGTGGTCGCGATCCAGGCGCGGCCCGGTGCCGCTGGGCCTGTGGCCGGCGCGGGCGCGGCTGGTGCCCGAGCCGCTCGGCGTGGTGCTGGTGATCGCACCGTGGAACTACCCGATGCAGCTGCTGCTCGACCCGCTGGTCGGTGTGCTGGCGGCGGGCAACACGGCGGTTCTCAAGCCGAGCGAGCTGGCGCCGGAGACGTCGGCACTGATCGCGCGGCTCGTGCCCGCCTACTTCCCCGACGGCACCGTGCGCGTGGTCGAGGGTGCTGTCCCGGAGGCGACCGAACTGCTGGCGCAACGGTTCGACCACATCGTCTTCACGGGCAGCGGCACGGTCGGCCGGATCGTGATGCGGGCCGCGGCAGAGCACCTGACGCCGGTGACGCTGGAACTGGGCGGCAAGTCACCCGTCTGGTTCGACGACGACGCCCACCTCGACCAGGCGGCGCGGCGGCTGGTGTGGGCGAAGTTCACCAACGCGGGCCAGACGTGCGTCGCCCCCGACTACGTGATGACCACCCCCGACCGGGTCCCCGCACTCGTGGAGGCGCTCGGGAGGGCGATCACGGACCTGTGGGGTGCCGACCTGCGGGCGAGCGAGGACTACGGCCGGATCGTGGACGAGCGGCAGTTCGACCGGCTCGTGTCCCTGCTGGACGGCACGAACGTGGTGATCGGCGGCGACCACGACCGGGCGGAGCGGTACCTCGCGCCCACGGTCGTGACCTTGAGTGGCGACCGTCTGTCCGTTGGCCCGGACGCGGCCCATCCGGTGCTGCGCGAGGAGATCTTCGGCCCCGTGCTGCCCGTCGTCGCGGTCGACTCCGCCGAGCAGGCGATCGACGTCGTCAACGCCTGGGACAAGCCCCTCGCGCTGTACGTGTTCACGTCGTCCGCCCGCACCCGCCGCCTGTTCGAGCAGCGAACGTCCTCCGGCGCGGTCGTCCACGACGCGGGCCTGATCCACGTGGCGGCGAGCGGGCTGCCGTTCGGCGGCGTCGGCGCCAGCGGGATGGGCGCCTATCACGGCCGGTACTCGTGGAACGCCTTCTCCCACCTCAAGCCCGTGCTGCGCAAGCCTCTTGCGTTCGACACGCTCCGCCTCGCCCAGCCGCCGTTCGGCGGCCTCGGATCGCGCCTCGCCCAGCGCGTGATGCGCCGCGGGTGACGTGACGGTCGTCGCCGTTCTGCCTCACTGAATCCCGTTGTTCTGCTTTGATCATGCGGTGTTCTGGGACTGGGTCGAACGGGTGTCGTGGGTAGCGGGGATCATCAGTGCCGTCATCGCGCTCATCGCGTCGCTGATGGCGTCCCGCTCCGCCGCACTCGCCACCCGCCAGATGGCGATGCTCGTCGCGGCGGCCACGGACAAGCCGGAACTGCTCCAGACGCTCGAACTGGAGGCACGCGAGCGCTCGGAGGCCGTGCAGCGCCGGGTGCGCGCCGTGGTGGTGTCGACGTTGACGATGATCGCGTCTTTGGGAGCCATCGCCCTGGCGGCCGTCATGCTGGCGAACCTGCCGGACCACGTGAGCACCCGGGTCGTGGGCGGTGACGCTCCCCGGACCGTGCAGGAGTGCGCCGGCAGCGGAGAAGCCACGGTCTGCGCGCCCGTGCACGTGTACGAACTGGCGGCCGGGGCGCAGGTGAAGACGCGGTTCGGCGGTCTCGGCCGCACTCCGGCGCGCACGGGACACGGCGGGCTCTCGGTCGAACTGCACGGCTGCGAGTCCGAGGTGAGGTGGCACGTCGAGCTCGACGGCAGGACCGTCGCCGAGGCCGTGTCGCGCGATGTCCTGGTGAACACCGAGTTCCCGACGACGAGCGACCGCGAGTACACCTTCGTCGCCGAACGCGCGGGTGGGGACTGCGCCACCACGGAACTGCGCGTGCGCACCGGATTCACGTTCAGCGGCTAGCCACCGTCCGCACGCCGTTCGCGGAACGCGATCATGTTCATCCGGTTGCCGCACCGCACCGTGCAGAACCGCTTCAACCCGTTGCGGGACAGGTCGAGCAGGAGCCCCTCGCAGTCGTCGGCCGCGCAGACCCGCAGGCGATCCATCTCGTTCATCCGGATCACGTCGATGAGGGCGAGCGCGGCCTCGACCCGCATGCGTTCGGCGAGCGGCGAGGTGGGCTCGGTGGCGTGCATGTGCCAGTCGAGGTCGTCGTGCCGCACGAGATGCGGCAGCGCCTTCGCGTCGCGCAACATCTTGTTGACGGCCTCGACGGCGTCATCGCGGCCGAGCAACCACACGCGCCTGAGCAGCGCGCGCGTCAGATGGACGTCCCGCAGTTCAGCCTCGTCGCCGTCGATGCGCCCCGAGTAGTGGAACCGGCCGAGCAGGGCCGTCAACTGGCCGACGGTGGCCAGCTCGTCATCGCCGCCACGCGACGCCGACGGGTCCGTGTTGCACAGTGCCACGACGAACGCGAGCGACTCCTCCGTGTCAGGGGCAAAACGCAAATTGACTCCTTACCGAGACCGGCCTAGCGTCAGGGTCATGAGCCAGGTTAGACCATGACACTGTCCGGAACCGGGAGGCACGCGACCATGGGGATTCCGTCGAAGTCCACGGGCCTGATCGCGGCGGCGGTCTCGTTCATCTCGTTCGGTACCTCCGGCGCGTTCGTCAAACCGCTGCTGGAGGCCGGCTGGTCCCCCGCCGCCGCCGTCACGGTCCGCGCGCTCACCGCCGGTCTGGTGCTGCTGCCGTTCGTCCTCGTCCTGATGCGCGGCCGCTGGACGTTGCTGCGGCAGGCCCGCTGGCCGGTGCTGGGCATGGGCCTGGTGGGCGTGGCGGTCACCCAGGTGCTCTACTTCGCCGCCATCCAGCGGATCCCGGTGGCGACGGCACTGCTCATCGAGTTCCTCGCGCCGCTCCTCCTCGTCGGCTTCACCTGGGCGGTCAGCAGGCGCACACCCGCACCCGTCGTCCTGGTCGGCTCGGTCCTCGCGGTCGGCGGCCTGGTGCTGGTGATCGGCCCCGGCGCGATCCAGGCCGTGGACCCCATCGGCCTGGCCGCCGCTTTCGGTGCCGCCATCGGGTGTTCCGTGTACTTCGTGATCGCCGCCCGCCCCAACAACGGCCTGCCGCCGGTGGCACTCGCCGGCGCCGGCCTGCTGCTCGCCGTACCGGTGCTGGCCCTGGTGGGAGCCACGGGCCTGCTGCCGTTCACCGCCACGTTCGGCGACGTGCCGCTGTTCGGCACCCCCACGCCCTGGTGGGTGCCGCTGCTCGTCGTCGCGGTCATCGGCACCGCGCTGGCCTACGCGAGCGGCATCACCGCCTCGGGGATCCTCGGCTCACGGCTGGCGTCGTTCATCGCGCTGCTGGAGGTCGTCTCCGCCTCGCTGTTCGCCTGGCTCCTGCTGGGCGAGGGGCTCTCGCCGTTGCAGCTGCTCGGCGGCCTGCTGATCCTGGGCGGCATCGCCTCGGTCCGCGCCGAACGCCAGACAGTGGAACCGGTCGCCACGCCCGCGCACGTCTAGGTCCTGCGCGGCGCGGTTCCTCTGGCACGATCGCGGCCATGGAACGCGTCGTCATCCTCGGCCGTGGCGGCGCCGGGAAGTCCACCCTCGCCACGGCCCTGGGCACCGCGACCGGGCTGCCCGTCATCGAACTCGACAAGCACTTCTGGGGACCGGACCTGGAACCGACCCCGCACGACCTCTGGTCCATCGTCCAGGGCGAACTCGCCGCCGAAGACCGGTGGATCATGGACGGCGACCTCGGCCCCCACGACGTCCTCGAGGTCCGGCTGCGCAGGGCGGACACCGTGCTCCTGCTCGACTACTCCTTCCCTCGCTGCGCCTGGCGCGCACTGCTCAGGTCCCGCGAGAACGCCGACTTCTGGCGCTGGGTGTGGTCGTGGCGTCGCAGGTACCGGCCGCTCCTGCTGGACGCGATCACGGCTCACGCCGGCAACGCGCGGCTGCACGTGTTCCGGAGTCCGCGGGCGACGGCTCGCTTCCTCGCGCAGCACTCGTGACACGACCGTGCCCGGCGTCCACAGTGGAGCGCCGGGCACGGTCGTGACAGGAGGTGTTACGGGGTGACGGGAGCGTTGGTCAGGCCCTTCACCGCCCCGGTCACGGTGTTGGAGGAGTGGACGACGTTGGGCAGCGCCGAGCACTTCGACACCGACGTGACGTAGATGGCGTACTGGCCCACGCCGCCGAGGTCCGAACGGTTGTTGCGCCAGGTGTTGCCGCAGCCGTTGGGCAGGGCCGGGGTGGTGCTGGTGTTGTGCGTCTCGTAGCCGTTGGCGAAGGTGCCGGGGCTGCGGAACGTGCCCGTGTTGTCCTCGATCACGTAGCCGATGCCCTTGACGTCGACCCAGGAGTCGGCCGAGTTCTGACCGCTGATGCCCTGGCCGTCGAAGGTGTTGCCGCGGATAACACCGTCGTAGGTGCCTTCCTTGACGTCGATGGCCTCGGCCGCGACGTTCGGGCCGATCCTGTTGTTCAGCACCTGGACGCGGTCGCTGCGGTCGATGCCGCCGTTGTTGCCGTGGCAGGCCCAGTTCGAGTTGGCGGAACCGAGGTACACGCCTTCGCCGTAGCCGCGCTGAACCAGGCCGGTGTCGGTGATCGTGGAGTTGCGGATGATGCCGTCGGCCGAGGAACGGCGGAAGTGGACCGCTTCCTCGTCGAGGTGGTGCACCGAGACCGCGTCGATCGTGGTGTGGTGCGAGTTGTCGAGGACGATGCCCTTCTTCGACTCCTGCACGGTGAACCCGGTGAGGTTCCAGTACGGGGACCCGAAGAGCCACAGGCCGTAGCCGGAGTCCCAGCCCGCGGTGGGCGCGGGGCAGGACGGGGCGACGCCGCTGGGGCCGTCGTTGATGAGGACGGCGTCACGCGGGCCGCTCAGGGTGATGCGCTGGGACGCGGTGCCCGCCCGGCCGTTGGCGACGAACGAGCCGCGGTACGTGCCCGCCGCCATCCTGATCGTCTGGCCGGGAGTGGCCGCCGCCAACGCTGCCTGGAGCTGTGCCGCGGTGGACACGTCGACGGTGCTGCCGCCGCCGCTGCCTGGGCTGGTCGTCGCGCTCACGGCGGTGCTCGCCGCCGACCTGTTGCCCGCCGCGTCCCTGGCACGCACCGAGAACGAGTACGCGGTGGCCGGCGACAGGCCGCTGACGGTCGCCGACGTGCCGGTGACGGTCGTGCTGACCGCGTTGCCGAGCAGCACCTCGTAGCCGGTGACGCCGACGTTGTCGGTCGACGCCGTCCATGCGAGCGACACCGAACTGGAGGTCACGCCGGTGGATCGCAGGCTGGTCGGCACGGTGGGCGCCTGCGTGTCCACGGGCGGGGTGGTGCCGCCGCCGCACGACACACCGTTGATCGTGCAGTTCGCCGGCAGGCCGCCGCCGGACGCGTTGAAGCCGAACTTCGTGCTGGCACCGGGTTTGACGGCACCGTTGAAGCCCGCGTTGGTGAACTTGTGGTGCTGGCCCGTGGACGTGCGGACCGAGCTCCACGAACTGGTGATCGTGGTGCCGGACGGCAGGTCGAACTCGACCGTCCACGACGTGCTCGCGGCGTCACCGGAGTTGGTGATCGTCACGTCCGCGCCGTAACCGCCGTTCCACACCGACGTCTGGGTGACCGCCGCCTTCAGCACGGGTGCCGCTGCCTGTGCGGACGCGCCGCTGAGCAGTGCCGCGACGGTCGCGGCGACCCCGGCCAATGCCAGTGCCCTGGTGCCCATCAGTTGCCTCCGCAGGAGTTGCCGTTCACGGTGCAGCCGGTGGGGAGCCCGGTGCCCGAGGCGTTGAAGCCGAACTTCGTGCTGGTGCCCGGCTTGATGGCACCGTTGAAGCTCACGTTGGTGAACTTGTGGTGCTGGCCGGTCGAGGTGCGGACCGAGCTCCACGAACTGCTGACCGTGGTGCCCGAGGGCAGGTCGAACTCGATCGTCCACGACGACGTCGCGGTGGCGCAGCCGTTGGTCAGCGTCACGTCGGCGCCGTAACCGCTGCTCCACACCGAGGTCTGGGTGATCTTGGCGGTGAGACACGAGCCCGACGGCGGATTGGTCGTCGTGGTCGTGGTGCTCGTCGTCGTAGTGGTGGTCGTGGTGGTGGTCGTCGACGTGGTGGTGCTGGTCGGCGGGGTGCCGTTGATCGAGCTGAGGAACAGTGACGCCGCCGAGTCGGTCTTCGTGGCGTCCACGCCGTGGCCGCCGGTGAAGTCGCGCTGCTCGTTCGACGCCCAGTCGGTGATCGGCGTGCCGCCGATGTCGAGGTGCTGGTAGCCCGTGCCGTTCCAGCCGAACTGGTAGATCCGCGCGTGGTCGGCGTAGTAGTCGTTGAACGGGCCGCCGGCCACGGTCTGCTTCGTCATGGTGTTGTTGAAGAAGACGTTGCGGGGACCGGACGCGCCGGACCACTTGACGGCCTTCTTGCCCGCGCCCCACCAGATCGGGAACCAGCTGGAGCTGTCGGGTCCGCCGCCACCCTCCTCACCGCAGTTGGCGCGGCAGTTGGCCGACCGGTGGGCGTAGGGCACCCGCACGGTGTTCAGCTCGAAGAGGTTGTTGCGCTCCCAGCCGCCGTGCAGGTTCAGGTCGGAGTCGAAGTCGTTGCCGATCACGACGTTGCCCGAGGCGGACCACTGGAACGTGAAGTGCCGCAGGTTGCGCGAGGTGTTGCCGGTGTAGAGCGAGTCCCAGACACGCGAGCCGCGGAAGTAACCGTTGCCGCCCTTGCCCTTGTTCCACGAACCGTCGAGCTCGTTGTTCACGATCTGCAGGTTCTTGGCCTCCTCGGTGACGATCGGGTGCGACCCGGTCATCTCCGCGCGGATGCCCTTCACCCACGAGTTCGCCGCCCACTTGAAGACGATGCCGTGCATCTCGGCGGCGGGAGCCATGTTGCCGTAGTTGTTGATCGAGTCGGCCTGGTTGAGGCCGGGCATCGCCTGGGAGAAGCCGAAGTCCTCGAAGCCGACGCCGACGACCGGGTCCACCAGCGGGGAGGCCTTGGAGTCGTAGGCGGCGCCCGCGATCGGCGCGGAACCGTCCGAAGTGGACGTCACCGGGACGTCGTACTCCAGCGGCTTGTCGAGCGTGACGGTCTTGTTCGCCGTGTCCACGGCCGAGATCGTGAAGATCTGCGCCCGCATGTGCATGTTCAGCATCGGGAAGTCGGTGCCGGTGGCCTTCTGCTGCTCGTAGAACTTCACCGAGTTCGCCGCGCGGATGTTGATGAACGACCCGACGGTCATGGCCGCCATGTTCGCGTTCGTCGCCAGGTGGACCACGCGGTCGCCCTGCTTGGCGGAGTTCACCGCGTCACCCGGCTTGGCGCGCAGCTTCGAGCCGGCCTTCCAGTGCACGTTGACCGTGCCCTCGAAGATGTCCTTGCGGTTCTCCGGTGCCGCCGCGTAGTCGCTCGCGTAGCTGGAGTGCACGCCCCGCGACTGCACCCGGAAAAGGCCGCGGCCCGGCCACAGCCAGCCGCCCTTGCCCTGCCCGGACGTCATCCCGTCCTCGTCCCAGTCCGAACCGTCCGGGGTCAGGGAGTCGTACAGGGTGTTCGCGTCCGGCCGGAAGGTGATCTTCGTGGCGTCCCTGCCGGCGCCGCGGATGATCAGGTAGTCCGCGTCGGCGTGCAGTTCGCGCGAGACCGCCAGCTCGCCGGCGGGCAGCGTGATCAGGCTGAGCCTGGAGTAGCTCGCCGACGGCGAGCAGGTCGTCCTGATCGAGTCGATGGCCGCCTGCAGACCCGCCGAGTCGTCGAGTCCGTCGTTCGGCTTCACAGCGAACTGGCTCGCCAGTTCGGCGGCGGTGATCTGGCACGCCGCGCTGGAGTTGATCTCGCTCGGACCGGGGAGGTTCTGGCCTCCGCGATAACCGGCCCTGCTCCAGTCGTACAACCCGCTGACGGGTGCCCGGCGATTGCCCGCCGAGGTGTCCAACCCGGTGAGCGCGCCCGCGCCAGGGGCCGCGTCGGCCGTGTTCACCAGCACGGCGATACCCGCCGCGGCGACTGTGCCCACAATGCCGAGCACAGCTGCTCGACGTAGGCCTTGACTTCGGGACACGCATGCCTCCAGGGACTGTTCGGACCGCGGTTGTGGGGCGGCTCACACTGCGGAATCGAATTGTGAATAGCCCACGAAGTCCCCGTCAACAATTCGTGCGAGATTCGCAGAAATGTTCGAGCATGTGAACATCAGATATGTGAATTAGGGAATCTGCAACGTTTGCAGAAGTCTATTTGACCGCACTTTCAACGACCGCCAGAATGGATTCAGGATCAAGTTCGCCGCCTCCGGAGCGGACGCTCCACAGTGGAGACTCAGCTCCTCGACGCGGAGAGCACCTCGTCTGCGGCACGGTCACCCGAGGTGATGGCGCCGTCGACGTAACCGTTCCAGACCGACGCCGTCTCGGTCCCCGCCCAGTGCAGGGCACCGGTCGGGGCACGCCAGCCGTGCTCGCCGTACTGCGTCCAGCCGCCGGGGTAGACGAAGCACGCGTAGCCGCCGATGGTCCAGCCGTCCTCGGACCAGGCCATCTCGGCATAGTCGATGGGCATGCGCGCACGGGCGCCCGCGACCTCCGCCAGCGCAGCGAGGACATCGGCACGGCGAACGTCGTCGGGCGCGGCGGCCCAGCGGTCGACGCTGTCGCCGTGGACGAACGCGACGAGCACACCTCGTGACGCGTCCTGCGGCGAGTTGTCGAACACCGCTCCCACGGGGTTACGGCCGTGGAGGGCGGCGATGCCGGAGCGGTCCTTCTTGCGCCAGAACGGTTCCTCGTAGACCGCGTGCACCTTCGCGACCCGCCCCATCGGCGTGTGGCCCGTCCAGCCGCGCCGCGCGGCAGGTAAGGCGGGCTCGAAGCCGATGCGTCCCAACGCCGCGGGCGGCACGGTGACGATCGCCCGCCGCGCCCGCACCACCGCCTTGCCGGTGATCACCTCGACGCCGTCGGCCGTGTGCCGGATCGTCAGCACCGGCTCGCCCAGCCGGACGGTCAGCGACGCGGCCATCGCCAGGGCGAGAGCATCCGCGCCGTCGGCGAAACGGGAGTCCTGCGCGCTTCCGGAGACCAGCTGCCCGTAACCACCCGCCGAGGCGACGTAGAACAACACGTGGAAGAACGAGATCTCCCTCGGCTCGCAACACCACACGCCCTGCACCGCGTGCGCCAGCCTGCGCAGCGCGTCCTCGTCGTCGGTCTGCGAGTGGAAGAACTCCTCGGCGGACATCGCGTCGAGGACCTCGAAGCTGGGCGTGAGCCAGGGCTGGTCCAGGTCGACGGTCAGCGCGAGCTCGTCGAGCAGCGCGGTGACGCGCCCGTACTCGACGATGCCGGGACCGGACTTCGGCAACGTGCCGGAGTAGTCGCTCCGGGTGCCGTCGTGCCAGACCTCGACGTGCCGGCCGGTCTCCCAGGCCGGGAACGTCCCGCACTCGTACTGCGCCGCGAGCTCGTGGAACCGCTTCTGGGACGGGCCGATCCACTGTGCGCCGTGGTCGACGCGCACTCCGGACGGCAGCACCTCGCTGACCGCCCGGCCGCCCACGCGGTCCGCGGCCTCCAGGACGACCACACCGAGTCCGGCAGCCGTCAGGCGCGACGCGGCCGCGAGACCCGCGTAGCCGGCGCCGACGACAACGACGTCGGCGGAATGCTGCTCCAGTCCAGTCACGACGCACACGATGGGCAGAACCGACCTGGCAGTCAAGGCAGGAGCCGCGCAGCGATACAGGCCCTAGTGGCGTGGCCCAGCCGGCGTGCCGAGCCGCACCATCAGAAGTCGTCGCCGCTCGTGAGCGCGTGCTCCATGGCGTCCGCGCGGGCGACCAGCAACGCGAGCGGGCGTTCGAACTCCTCCCGCACGCTCAGGTCCTCCAGCGGCACCATGTGCTTGAGCAACGCGAGACCGTCCACCACGGCCGCCCCACCCACCTGCGACTCGCCCGCGAGCTCAAGGAAACGGCGCAGGTCGACGTCCGCGGCGCGGCCGACCGGCGAGGAGATCTCCACCCACGCCGCTCCGCCGAGGTCCGGCAGGTGGTGCACCGAGACCTGCTGGGTCCGCGCGCCGTCGGTGTCGAGACGGAAGCGCAGCCAGGCGTCCGACTCCTCCAGCACCTCGTACCGCAGCCGGACATAGTTGATCACTTCAACCCAGGACGTCACGCCCGGTTCCGCCTCTCTCACGCCCGTTGCCACCACCACCGTAATGCGGGAACAGGGCGTTCGTGCCGCTTTGGCCGATCGTGTCGGACGGGTGTCGCAACCGGGTCATGAGGTGTCCGGTGAACACGAAGCGGACGCACAGTGCACTTAGGTGATGATCGAGTACCCTCCGCTCATGGCCGACGAACGCGCGCCGACGCCGCGCCAGGTCACCTGAAAGGCGAACGACCGTGGTCACTGCCAATGAGAGCGCCGTCAAACTCGCGGTGCTGATCGACGCGGACAACGCCCAGCCCTCGATCACCGAGGCGCTGCTGGCCGAGATCGCCAAGTACGGCACCGCACACGTCAAGCGCGCGTACGGCGACTGGACCGGCACCAGCCTCAAGGGCTGGAAGGACCACCTGCTGGCCCAGTCGATCCAGCCGATCCAGCAGTTCGCCTACACGACCGGCAAGAACGCGACCGACGCGGCGATGGTCATCGACGCGATGGACCTGCTGTACTCCGACCGCTTCGACGGCTTCTGCATCGTCTCGAGCGACTCCGACTTCACCCGCCTCGCCGCCCGCCTGCGCGAGTCCGGGCTCACCGTCTACGGCTTCGGCGAACGCAAGACGCCCAAGCCGTTCGTCGCGGCCTGCGACAAGTTCATCTACGTCGAGAACCTCGCCTACCCCGAGGCCGAAGCCCCTACCGAAACGCCGCTGACGCGGAAGTCCACGGTGTCCGTCGCCCAACTCAAGGGCGACACCACCCTCGTCAAGCTGCTGCGCAACGCCGTCGAGGCGGCGTCCGACGAGGACGGCTGGGCCTCGCTCGCCGCGGTCGGCAGCATCATCACCAAGCAGCGGCCCGAGTTCGACTCCCGCACGTACGGCTACTCCAAGCTCAGCGACCTGATCACCGCGACGACGTTGTTCGAGGTCGACCGCCGTGTTCAGGGCAAGAAGTCGGCGGTCTACGTGCGGGACCGTCGTCGATGATTCTTTTCGGTCAACACTGAAGCAATAGAGATTGCTGACCCGTCAGCGCCAGCCCAGTGCCGGTGCCACGTGCGTCAGGATGTTCTCCAGGACGTGCACGTTGAACTCGACGCCGAGCTGGTTCGGCACGGTCAGCAGCAGCGTGTCCGCCTCGGCGATCGCCTCGTCCCCCGCGAGCTGCTCGACCAGCACGTCGGGCTCGGCCGCGTAGGAACGGCCGAAGATCGCCTTGTTCGGGCCGTCGATGAAACCGACCTGGTCGGTGCTCTTGCCGTCGCCGCCGAAGTACATGCGGTCGAGGTCCGTGGTGAGCGCGAAGATGCTGCGTGACACCGAGACGCGCGGCTCGTGCTTCCAGCCGGCCTCGGTCCAGGCCTTGCGGAACGCCCTGATCTGGTCGGCCTGCTGCACGTGGAACGGCGCGCCGCCCTCGTCGAACTTCAGGGTGGAGCTCATCAGGTTCATGCCCTGCTGGGCTGCCCAGGCGGCGGTGCCGTTGGAACCCGCGCCCCACCAGATCCGGTCGCGCAGGCCCGGCGCGTGCGGCTCGAGGCGGAGCAGGCCGGGCGGGTTCGGGAACATCGGGCGGGGGTGGGGCTCCGCGAAGCCGCCGCCTTCCAGCATCTTCAGGAACAGTTCGGCGTGCATGCGGGCCATGTCGGCGTCGGTCTCGCCCTCACCGGGCCCGTAGCCGAAGTGCCGCCAGCCGTCGATGACCTGCTCGGGCGATCCCCGCGAGATGCCGAGCTGCAGCCTGCCACCGGCGATGAGGTCGGCGGCGCCCGCGTCCTCGGCCATGTACATCGGGTTCTCGTAGCGCATGTCGATCACGCCGGTGCCGATCTCGATGCGCTCGGTCTTCGCGCCGATCGCGGCGAGCAGCGGGAACGGCGACGCGAGCTGCCGGGCGAAGTGGTGCACGCGGAAGTAGGCACCGTCCGCGCCGAGCTCCTCGGCGGCCACGGCCAGGTCGATCGACTGCAGCAACGTGTCGGCCGCCGACCTCGTCTGCGAGTGCGGGCTGTCCGTCCAGTGCCCGAACGACAGAAAACCGATCTTCTTCATGCTGCCAAGATAGTTCAATGTTCAAGTAAATGCCTGTGACTCGTGCGTCACGTGCCGATCAGCGCTTCGGCCGGCGGTCCACGATCCGCTTCATCTTGCCGACGGACCGCTCGATCCCGCCCGGCGCGACGACGTCCACCGCGACGGTGACGCCGATCGAGTTCTTCACCAGCCGCCGCAGCTCCTCCCCCGCGTCCCCGGCCGCGGCGTCCTCGCGGTACTCCACCAGCACGGTCAGGTCGTCGAGGTTGCCGGTGCGGCTCAGCACGCACTGGAAGTGCGGCGACAGCGCGGGAACGCGCAGGATCAGCTCCTCGATCTGGGTCGGGAACAGGTTCACGCCGCGCAGGATGATCATGTCGTCGGTGCGGCCGGTGATCTTCTCGATCCGTCGCATGGTCCGCGCCGTGCCCGGCAGCAACCGGGTCAGGTCACGCGTGCGGTAGCGGATGATCGGCATCGCCTGCTTGGTCAGCGAGGTGAAGACGAGCTCGCCCTCCTCGCCGTCGGGCAGCACCTCACCCGTGACCGGGTCGATGATCTCCGGATAGAAGTGGTCCTCCCAGACGTGCAGACCGTCCTTGGTCTCCACGCATTCACTCGCCACGCCCGGCCCGATCACCTCGGACAGCCCGTAGATGTCCACCGCGTGCATGTCCAGGCGGCGTTCCATCTCGTGGCGCATGTCGTTCGTCCACGGCTCGGCGCCGAAGATGCCGACCTTCAACGACGTCGAGCGCGGATCGACGCCCTGCCGCTCCATCTCGTCGATGATCGAGAGCATGTACGACGGCGTCACCATGATGACGTCCGGCTCGAAGTCGCGGATCAGCTGGACCTGGCGCTCGGTCATGCCACCGGACACCGGAACCACCGTGCAGCCCAGCAGTTCCGCGCCCGCGTGCGCGCCGAGTCCGCCGGTGAACAGGCCGTAGCCGTAGGCGTTGTGCAGGACGTGCCCGGCCCGGCCGCCCGCGGCGCGGATGCTGCGCGCCATGACCTTCGCCCACGTGTCCAGGTCGGCTTTCGTGTAGCCGACGACGGTCGGTTTGCCGGTCGTTCCCGACGAGGCGTGCACGCGGGAGACCTCCGCGCGCGGAACGGCGAACATGCCGAACGGGTAGTTGTCCCGCAGGTCGGCCTTGGTCGTGAAGGGCAGCTTCGCCAGGTCCTCCAGCGACTTCACGTCACCGGGGTGCACACCACCGGCGTCGAGGGAGGCGCGGTAGTGCGGCACGTTCTCGTAGGCGTGGCGGACCGACCACTGCAGCCGTTCGAGTTGCAACGCCCGCAACTCGTCGATCGAGGCAGTTTCGATGGCCTCCAGGTCGCCCGGCCGCGGGCTCAGGTCCAGCATGCCGCCACCGTAGACGACCGTCCGGCTCAGGCCCGGCGGAGCAGCCGGTGGGTGCGCCGGACCGCCGCGAGGCGTTCGTCGCCGTTCATCGCGAGGGCGCGGACCACCGGGTCGTCCGGTCCCCTTCGCTGCCGGATCTCGGCCAGCCTGCCCTGCACCGTCGTAGGACTGCCATCGGGACCGGTGCTCATGTCGCAGTACCAGAGGGCGTCCCGCAGACGGCCGCGGTTGTCCGCGAACTCCCCGAGGGCACCTGCCAGCCCGACGAGCTCGGCCACGGCCGACGCGCCGGAGTGGTGCGCGACCAGGCCGCAGATCCGTTCCGACACGCCCGCCCTGCGCAGGTAGCGCGCCCCGTCGAGCGAGTGCAGGCCGGTGTCGCTCACCTCGGCGGCGTAGCCGATGTCGTGCACCCAGGCCGCGGCGACGAGCAGCTCGCGTTCCTCTTCGGGCAGCACGCGCGCCACGTGTTCGGCACGGCGTGCCACCCCGGCCGTGTGCGCCCAGCGACGGGGCAGCTCGGCGGCGAGCAGGCGGCGGGCGGTGTTGCACGCCCAGGTCGACAGGAACGTTCCCTCCGTCGCCTCGACCGGGAACGCCCGCGCCGAAGCCCGCACCTCACGGGCCACGAACAACGGCACGTAGTCCTGCAGCCGCGCACCTCCGAACCGCGCTCGCGCCCGTTCGATCCACTCGTGCACGAGGCTCGGTGGCACGTCGCCGTACTCACGAACCAGCTGGGACTCCAGGCGCCGGATCTTCTCGTCCGCCTGGCTCACAACCTCCGCTGTGATCGTCACCCGTCCACCGTAAGCTCTGGCGCACCGCCTCGGCCACCGTCGTTCCGCGGGGTTTGGATCACATGGGGGCCGGACTGCCGCCGCAGTTCGGCGCGGGGCGCGGGCGGTTCAGGCCGGATAGACGTGGACCTCGGTCGCCTTCACCGCCGCCCACAACGCGTCTCCCGGACGCAGCCGCAGGTCGGCGAGCGTGGCGGTGGTGATGTCCGCGAGCACGTTCGGCGCGCCGTCCAGGCGGACGCGGGTGGTGTGTGCGTGCTGCTCGATCGCGTCGACCGTGACAGGCCAGACGTTGCGCGGGCTTCCCCCCGGCCGTTCCGCGTGCAGGCTCACGGCGTTGGGCGGGAACACGACGTGCACCGGTCCGTCGACGGGCCGCGGGATCGTGAGCGTGCCGCCTCCCTCCAGGCCGGCCTCGGTGCCCGATGCGGTGCCGCGGTAGAAGTTCAGGCCGACGAGGTTGGCGACGTAGTCGGTGCGCGGCTGGCGGGCGACCTCCGCCGGCGGCCCCGTTTGCACCGCACGGCCGCCTTCCAGGATCACCAGCCGGTCGGCCAGCACCATGGCGTCCAACGGATCGTGGGTGACCAGCAGCGTGTGGCCGCCGAAGTCCGCGAGGTGCCGGCCCAGTTCCGAGCGGACCTGCAGGCGGGTGCTCGCGTCCAGCGCGGCGAGCGGTTCGTCGAGCAGCAGCAGGCTCGGGCCGGTGGCCAGGGCACGAGCGAGAGCGACCCGTTGCGCCTGCCCGCCCGACAACGAACGCGGCTTGGTCTGCGCGTAGCCGTCCAGCCCGACCCGTCCAAGCCAGCGCGCCGCCTCGGCCCGTGCCTCGTTCCGCCGCGTGCCACGGGATCTGAGGCCGAACGCGACGTTCTCCAGCGCGGACATGTGCGCGAAGAGCAGGTAGTCCTGGAACACCACGCCGATCGGCCGTTTCTCGGCGGGCAGGAACGCGTCCGCACCGTCCCAGGTGGACTCACCGACGGTGATGTGCCCTGACGTCAACGGGAGCAGGCCCGCCAGGGCGCGGAGCGCGGTGGACTTGCCGGCGCCGTTCGGGCCGAGCAGCGCGACGACCTCGCCCGGTGCGATCGTCAGGCCGAGGTCGAGGGTGAAGGTGCCGCGCGTGACGCGCAGGTCCGCTTTCAGGGTCACGTCGGCCCGCTGATCCACCGGTCGCGCAGACCGGCCAGCACACCGACGGACACCAGCAGCAGCACGATGCTCAGCACGATCGCCGCGTCCGGGTCCGTTTCCAGGGCCAGGTAGACCGCCAGCGGCATGGTCGTCGTCTCGCCGGGGAAGTTGCCCGCGAACGTGATCGTCGCACCGAACTCCCCCAGCGCCCGCGCCCAGCACAGCACCGCCCCCGCCACCACGCCGGGCAGCACCGACGGCAGCGTCACCCGCCGGAACGTCAGCCACCGGGACGCACCCAGCGTGGCCGCCGCCTCCTCGTAACGCGGATCGGCGGCCCGCAGCGCGCCCTCCACCGAGATCACCAGGAACGGCATGGCCACGAACGCCTCCGCGACGACGACCCCGGCGGTGGTGAACGGCAGCGAGATGCCGAACCAGGCGTCGAGGTGCTCGCCGATCAGCCCGCGCCGGCCCAGCACCAGCAACAACGCGACGCCGCCGACGACCGGTGGCAGCACGAGCGGCACGGTGACAAGCGCGCGCAGGAATCCTCGTCCCGGCAGGCCGGACCGAGCCAGCAGCCAGGCCAGCGGGATGCCGAGGAACAGGCACAGCACCGTCGCCAGCGAGGCGCAGATCAGCGACAACCGCAGCGCCTCACCGACTTCGGCACTGAGCGAAGTGGACAGTGAGGCCCAGGGAGTCTTGATGAGCAGCCCGGCGAGCGGCACCAGCAGGAACGCCAGGCCGATGACGGCGGGCAGGACGAGGACGACGGGCAGCCGTCCGTGCACTCGGTTGCGCCTCACGGGTTGTCGAAGCCCGCCGCGCTCAGCACCGCGCGGCCCTTGCCGGACAGCACGAAGTCCACGAAGGCCTTGGCGGCCACGGCATTGGGTGCCTTGGCCAGCGGGGCGATCGGGTAGTCGTTGACCGCCTGCGCGGACTCGGCGAACTCGATGCCCTCGACCTTGTCGCCCGCGGCCTTCGCGTCCGTCCGGTAGACGAGCGCGGCGTCGACCTCGCCGAGCGAGACCTTGGTGAGCACCGCCTTGACGTCCTGCTCCAGCGTGTCCGGCGCGGGCGTGACCTTGGCGAGCTCGAAGACCTTCTTCGACGCGGCACCGCACGGCACCTGCTCCGCGCACAGCGCGATCTTCTTGCCGGCGTCGGCGAAGTCCGCGAGTCGCGAGATCCCGCCGGGGTTGCCCTTCGGCACCACGATGGCGAGCTTGTTCTTCGCGAACGTCCTCGGCGCGTCCGTGATCGTCTTCGTGTCGGTCACCTGCTTCATGTTCGCAGGAGCGGCGCTCGCGAACACGTCGGCGGGCGCGCCCTGGTCGAGCTGCTGCGCGAGCGCCGAACTGCCGCCGAAGTTGAACCTGACCTTCGTGCCGGGGTTGGCCTCCTCGAAGTCCTCGCCCAGCCGGGTGAACGTCTCGGTCAGCGACGCCGCCGCGAACACGGTGACGTCACCGGTGACGGTCCCGGACGCGGTGGCCGCCCGGTCGCCGGAGCCGCACCCCGCGAGCACCAGCGCGGCGCCCACGAGCACGCTGTTCGCGATTCTGGACATGGTCCCGGCCTCCAGGCGGTCGACTTCAAGGCCGATCCGCAGATTCGGCACTCCCTCATCTTAGGTTCCGCTTCTACGGATGCAATGCCCACCCTGAGGAGCTTCTGCGGATCGCTGCTACGGCGTACCGTGGCGGTTCGGCGCACCCTAGGCTGGCGCCATGGCGGAGCTGCTGACCATCGACGACGTCCGGGCCGCGGCCGAGGTGCTCGACGGACGGGTGCTGCGCACGCCCACGCTCCCCTCGCCGGGACTGTCCGCGCTGCTGGGCGTTGCGACGACGGTGAAGCTGGAACTGTTGCAGCGCAGCGGTTCGTTCAAGACGCGCGGCGCGTTCGCGAAGATCCTCTCGCTGTCCGCCGATGCACGGGCGGCTGGTGTCGTCGGGGTCAGCGGCGGCAACCACGGGATAGCGCTGGCCGTCGCCGCGCGCGAACTCGGCGTGGCCGCGACCGTCGTGATGCCCTCCACGGCGCCCGCGCGCTCGGTCGAACTCGCTCGGGCATCCGGTGCGGACGTGCGGCTCACCGACGGCCTGGCGGCGGCGTTCGCGCTGCTGAACGACCTGGTGGAGGCGGGCGCGACGCTCGTGCACCCCTACGACGACCCGGTCGTGGTCGCCGGGCAGGGCACCGCGGGCCTGGAGTTCGCGACCGACGCGCCGGCCGTCACCGACGTGCTGGTGAGCATCGGCGGCGGTGGATTCATCGCGGGCGTCGCGACGGCGTTCCACGCGCTCGTGCCCGGCGTGCGCGTGTGGGGCGTCGAGGTCGAGGGCGCGGACGCGATGCACCGCGCACTCGCCGCGGGTGGTCCGGTGGAGATCGCGCCGACGTCGATCGTCTCGACCCTCTCGGCGCCGCACGTGTCGCAGCTGACCTACGACCACGCCGTCGCGCTGGTCGAGGACGTCCTGGTGGTGTCCGACGCGGACGCCGTGCGGGGGTCGGTCACGCTGGCCGAGACGCAGAAGGTGTGGGCGGAACCCGCCGCCGGGTGCCTGGTGGCGGCGGCGCCCGCCGTGCTCGACCGGGTCGGTCCCGGCGCGCGGCTGGGCATCGTGGTGTGCGGCGGGAACGTGACCTTCGCGGACATGGCCCGCTGGACGAACTCCTAGGCCGCTGCGCGCAACGGTTTCGACGGTCTCGCGGCGTGGCCGTGGAGCTGGTTTTCGCACTTCAACGCTGGGTACTCGGCTGACATGGAGACCACGGAGGAGGACGGGGAGACCGAGTTGCGGCAGGTGCTGGACGACCTGTCCTACCCGGCCGACAAGGTGCGCATCGTCATCTGTGCCGAAGTCCACGACCTCGGCACCGACCTCCGCCGCCGGCTGCACCACCTCCCCCACCGCCGCTACACCTCTCCGTCCGAGGTGCTGGACGCGCTGTCGTCCGGCACGACCCGGCCGTGAACTCGTTGGGGGACAACGACCGGCACGGCTTGCGGTCGCCGTGACGGCGCGGGACCTGTCAGCCGGCAGGTCCCGCGCCGGACGTCACTTCGTCGCGATCTTGTCGCCCGGCCTGATGAGGTCCGGGTTGGTCAGGTAGCGGGCGTTCTTGGCCACCAGCGCCTGCCAGCCCCCGTCGACGCGCAGTTCCGCGGCGATGCCGCTCAGCGTGTCACCGGACTTGATCGTGTAGTCGCCGTCGGGGTTGCTCGTGGACGGCGCGGCCAGCGGCACCACGCGCGACGCGGCCTTGCGACCGGCCGGGACCTGCCCCTTGCGCGCCGGTTGCTCACCGCCGGTGGCACGTCGTCCGCACACGCCCCACGCTCCCAGACCCTGAGTCCGCAGAACGTTTTCGGCGACGCGGATCTGCTCCTCGCGGGACGCCTGGTGGGCGTGGCCGGAGCCGCCGTTGGCCTGCCAGGTCGACTGGCTGAACTGGAGTCCGCCGTAGTAGCCGTTGCCGGTGTTGGTCGACCAGTTGTTGCCGCTCTCGCACTGTGCGATCCGGTCCCAGTCGACCGGCGCCGAGGCTGAGGCGATCGTGCCGCCTGCGGTGACGAGCGCCGTCGCGGAGAAGGCGATGAGCACGGCGCGACTGGTGAAGTTGCCACGGAGATGACGCATGTCCCTTTGAACCCCGTCCCGCTCTCGCCCGCGAGGGGTGCCTGTCCGACGAGGAATTCGTCCATGGCATGGACAGGGCGTGCCGCTGGACAGGTGAGCGTACGGCGAACCCTGGTGGTGCGGCGGTCTCACGACCGCTGGCAGGACCGTAGGAACGTCGCGCCGGATCCGCATGGCCGGACGCGGGCAAGATCACCCGATAGGTCGTTTTCCCGGGATCGATGTGTAAACGGCCGAAATGACGTGTTCGCTCACCTGTCGGTGTGCTCGGAGTACGCGGCGGCACTGAGTCGCTGACGCTCGCGCTTGAGCTGCTTCTCGAAACCGTGCCGCTCGCCGTCCGCCAAGTCGTCCCGGACGGCGCGTTCGACGTCGCGGAACACGTCGTGGTACATGTCGTCGTAGTCCTCGACGATCTGGAAGGTCCACCGTCCAGGAAGGACGTTGCGGCCGAGCAGCTCGCGTTGCACGCGGTTCGCGTGGTCGGTGTGCCCCGCCTCGCGCAACGCCGTGACCGCGTCACCGAGCTCGAAGTCGGCGGTGCCGGTGAGCTGGTGGAACGAGTACAGGTGACCACGGGCGCGTTCGGTGGTCTCCAGCGCCTTGCGGAGCTTGCCCAGCGCCTCGATCGTCTTGTCGTCCATACCGGCCCGAGTACCCCGTTGTGGTTCGCCCCTATCCCGCACGGGTACTCGGGCGGCGAGGTCCAGAAGAGCGGAGATGGGCACTTGCCGGATGCGTGCGCTGACACCGTTGGGGTGGAAGAAGAGTTTCTGCTCGTCGACGCTGCGTCCCAGCGGACGGTGATGCGCGCGCAGGCCGTGCTGGCGAGGGTGCGGGACACCGAACTGACGAAGTTTCACGCGGAGCTGGCCGGAACCCAGGTGGAGGCCGCGACCGGACCGTGCACCGGTGTGGCCGCCCTGGGTGAGGCACTCACGCAGGCCCGCGCGATGCTCGCCGGCGCCGCCCGTGCGGAAGGCGTGGAGCTGATCTCCCGCGGCACGCCGGTCAAAGCCGCGACGCGCTCGGTCATCGCGGACGGCTCACGGTTCCACCGCGTCCTCGACATGTACGCGGGCGTCGTCGAGGACTACGAGGCGTGCGGCTGCCACGTGCACGTCGGTGTGCCGGACCGCGAGACCGCGGTGGCCGTGCTGAACCACGTACGGCCGTGGCTGCCGACGCTGCTGGCCCTGTCCGCCAACTCCTCCGGCCACGGCTACGCGAGCTGGCGGATGGTGCTGCAGTCGAGGTTCCCCGGCTCGGGCGTGCCTCCGCTGTTCCGCGACGCGCGGGACTACGACGCCCACGTCGCCCGGATGGTGACCTGCGGAACGCTCGTGGACGCGGCGCAGTCGTTCTGGCTGGTGCGGCTGGCATCCCGGCTGCCGACCGTGGAGTTCCGCGCGGCGGACGCCGCTGCGGAGGTCGACGGCGCAGTGCTGCAGGCCGCACTGTCCCGTGCTCTCGTCCACGCCGCCCACGAGGACGTCCAGAAAGGCGTGGAACCTTCCGCGGTGCGCGACGACGTGCTCGCCGCCGCCGTGTGGACCGCGTCCAGGTACGGCATCGGCGGTGACGCGGTCGACCCGTGGCGGGAGTGCCGCGTGCCCGCGACCGTGCTGCTGGACGACCTGGTCGAGCACGTGACGCCCGCGTTGGAGGAGCGCCGCGAACTGGCGCTCGTGCGTGAGTTGGTCGCCGCGCGGGTATGACATCGGAGTGCAACTACCCTCGCCGCGCGGCCCCTTGTCAGAGCGGGTCGTCGCCACGCTGAACGGTGAACCCGACGGACGCGTCATCGAGTTCGCCGACGCCGACCCGTACGGCGAAGACCTGACCATCGCTCTGCACATGTTGTACGAGCTGCATTACGGCGGTTTCGACGGCGTGCACCCGGCCTGGGAGTGGGATCCGGAACTCCTGCGGCTGCGGGCTCGGATCGAGGACGTGTTCCTCACCCGACTCCGGTCCGACGTGGACGGCGGCGAGGACCTCGACGCGGCCCTGGGAGACCTGCTGGTCGAGCACGTTCCCGGCAGCGGGGTGTCACACCACCTGCGCGACAACGGGACCTGGGACCAGATGTGCGAGTACTTCGCGCATCGTTCGGTGTACCACCACAAGGAAGCAGACCCGCATGCGTGGGTCATCCCCCGGTTACGGGGCAGGGCGAAGGCCGCGCTGGTGGCGGTGGAGTTCGACGAGTTCGGCGGTGGACGCGCCGATCGCATGCATTCCCGGCTCTACGCCGACCTGCTCGAAGGCGCGGGGATGTCCCCCGGCTACCTGCACTACCTCGACGACGTGCCGGCGCCCGCCATCGCGATCGTCAACATGATGTCGCTGTTCGGCCTGCACCGGTCGTCGCGCGGCGCCCTGGTCGGCCACTTCGCGGCAGCCGAGATCACGACGGCGCCGAGTGCCCGGCGCATGGCCCAGGCGTTGGAGCGCCTGGGCGCCGACCCGCGATGTGTCGAGTTCTTCACCGAGCACATCGAGGCCGACGCCGTGCACGAGCAGATCATGCGCAACGACGTCATCGGCTCGTTGCTGGAGCAGGAACCGTCACTCAGGGCCGACGTGGTGTTCGGCATCCAGGCGACGGAACACCTCGAGTCACGGCTCGCCGCTCACCTGCTGTCGTCCTGGGACTCGGGCGAGTCGTCACTGCGGACCCGGCGACGGTGGCTGGTGTCGCAGAACGGATAGCGCTTGCTGCGGCGGCACGCGCACACCGCGACGACGAACCGATCGCTCGTGTGGGTCACGCCGTCGTCGGTGACGAGTTCGACCGGCCCCTCAACCAGCACGGGGCCGTTCGGCACGATCGTCACCCTGCGCGAGCGGGCTTCGGTCACCGCGGATCACCACCAGTTCCTCGTCCACCTGTCCTGGCTCGATCAGGCCGTGCCGTTCCAGGAACGCCGTCCTGGACCGCATCACCGGCCCGAACGGCACCCGGCGCCGTTGCACGACAGAGGCTTTCAACCCGCACTCACGCAACTGCTGCAACGTCAGGTCCACTCCGCACAGTGCGGAGTGGACCATCAGCAGCACGCCGCCGGGCGCGAGCAGGTCGAACGATAAGGCGCACAAGGGATTCAGGAGCTCGCGGCCGTCCAGCCCGGCGTCCCACGCCCTCGCCCTTCCTCGCGCGACGCAGTTCGCGGGCACGTACGGCGGATTGGCCAGCACGAGGTCGAAGCTCTCGTCTCTCACGACGTCGAGCACGTTGCCCTGGCGGACACGGATCGGCGCGCGGTTCATCAACGCGTTGATCCGTGCCGTCCACACGGCACGCCGGGAAACATCCACAGCGGTCACATCGGCGGCACCGGCGCGCATGGCGGCCAGCGCGAGCGCGCCCGTGCCGGTCCCGATGTCCAGAACGCGGGCGCCCCTGGGGATCGCTGCCGCGTGGAGCGCTTCAAGCAGAAGCGCGGTGTCGTCTTGGGGCGCGTACACGCCCCGCGCTCTGAGCAACATCACGAACGTGGAATCGGCCTGCCACAAGGCCTTGAAACAAGCTGACATCGCGTGTTTGCGGGCCGGTCACGGGGGCACCCGCCTCACAACTGTGTTTTTCGGGAAGGAGCCTCGATGAAGGCGGTCACCTGGCACGGCAAGCGCGACGTCCGGGTGGAGACGGTGCCCGATCCCCGGATCGTGTCTCCGACGGACGCCGTCATCAGAGTCACCTCCACCGGTGTGTGCGGCTCGGATCTTCACCTGTACGAGGTGCTCGGCCCGTTCATGACCGAGGGCGACGTCCTGGGACACGAACCCATGGGCGTCGTCGAGGAGGTCGGCGCGGAGGTCACCTCGCTCAAGGCCGGAGACCGGGTGGTCGTGCCGTTCAACATCTCCTGCGGCCACTGCTTCATGTGCGAGCGCGGCCTGCAGTCGCAGTGCGAGACGACCCAGGTCACCAGCCAGGGCAAGGGCGCGGCGCTGTTCGGCTACACGGTGCTCTACGGGCAGGTGCCCGGCGGCCAGGCCGAGTACCTGCGGGTGCCCCAGGCGCAGTACGGGCCGATCAAGGTGCCGGACGGCCCGCCGGACGACCGGTTCGTCTACCTGTCCGACGTGCTGCCGACGGCCTGGCAGGCGGTCGAGTACGCCGAGATCCCGGCGGAAGGCTCCGTCGTGGTCTTCGGCCTCGGGCCGATCGGGCAGATGTGCGCCCGCGTCGCCCTGCACAAGGGCGCCGGCCTGGTCATCGGGATCGACCTCGTGTCCGAACGCCTGGCACGCGCCGAAGCGCACGGGGCAACGGTGATCGACACACGCGACCACGACAACATCGGCGACGCCGTCCGCGCACTCACCTCGGGCCGGGGCGCGGACTCCGTCATCGACGCGGTGGGCATGGAGGCGCACGGCGCACCGGCCGCCCGGATCACGCACAACCTGGTGGCCGCACTGCCCAAGGCCGTCGGTGCGCTGATCACCGAGAAGGCGGGCATCGACCGCCTGAGCGTGCTGTACGCCGCCATCGACTCCGTGCGGCGCGGCGGCACGATCTCGCTGTCCGGCGTGTACGGCGGCATGATCGACCCGATGCCCATGATGGAACTGTTCGACAAACAGATCAGGCTCCACATGGGACAGGCGAACGTGCACCGCTGGGTCGACGAGATCCTGCCGTTGCTCTCCGGCACCGACGATCCGCTCGGCGTCGACGACTTCGCCACCCACCGGTTGCCGTTGCAGGAAGCCCCGCGCGCCTACGAGATGTTCCAGAAGAAGCTCCACGGCGCTCAGAAGGTCCTGCTGCAACCCGCGAGCTAGAACCGCTACGGCGAAACGGTGGGCATCGCCTTTGCGATGCCCACCGTTTCGCTGTCATCAGGAATACCGGCACTCCGATCAGCGCGTGCGCGCGACGCGGCTGCGGCCCAGCGCCAGACCGAGGGCGATCATGCCGACGCCGAGGAACAGGTGCAGCCAGTTGTCGGCGTTGTTGAGCGGCACGAAGTTGGCCTGGCTGTCGTGGTCGATCACCAACCCGTACAGCCACAGCACCAGGTAGATCGCTCCGCCGCCGACGAGGTACCAGTACGCGCCGCCGGGCGTGCGGGCCATCAGGAAGCCGGCCACGCCGAAGGCGAGGTGCACGATGTTGTGGAAGACCGACACCGCGAACAGCCCCAGCAGCAACGCCTGGGACTCGTGGCCGGCCAGCTCCAGCATGTCGTAGTTCGTGGTCAGGCCTGGGATGAACCCGGCGATGCCCACCAGCGTGAACACGGCGGCGACGACCATCGCGGCGATCTGGACGGTGCCACGTCGCGCCGTTTCGGTTCGGGACATGACGACTCCCTCGGATATGAGCCCTCTTCGGACGCGATCGGCTACCCCCGCGAAGTCGCGCCAAACGTTTGTGCTCGAGTGGTTGGTGTCCGCGAATCACCGGATACTCCCTCACTGACATTCCCGTGCGGTAGGAGGATGCAGTGGCCAGCCACAAGCCAGGCAAGCTCGTGAAGGCGGCGCTGGAGAAGGCGGTCGACAAGGTCACCGAACTGGTGAACCCGCCGATCCCCGGCACCCCGGGCAGTGAGCCGCCGTCGCTCGACGAGCCGACCGAGCCGCGGGGGCCGTTGCCGCCCAAGCCCGACCAGACCGGACCGGAGACGGTGTCGCCGACGGGCGCCCCGACCGGAGCACCCCAGCTGTCCCGGGGCCAGCAGGGTGAGTTCCTCACCACCTCCACCGGCGCTCGGCTGCACGACACCGACCACTCGCTGAAGGCCGGAGAACGCGGGCCGACGTTGCTGCAGGACCACCACCTGCGTGAGAAGGTCATGCACTTCGACCACGAACGCATTCCGGAGCGCGTCGTGCACGCGCGTGGGTACGGGGCGCACGGCGTGTTCGTCGGCTACGGCACCGCGTCGAACGTCTGCATGGCCGGCTTTCTCGGCGACGGCGTGGAAACGCCCGTGTTCGTGCGGTTCTCGACCGTGCTGGGCTCGCGCGGCTCGGCGGACACCGTGCGGGACACCCGCGGGTTCGCGACGAAGTTCTACACCAAGGAGGGCAACTTCGACCTGGTGGGAAACAACATGCCGGTGTTCTTCATCCAGGACGGGATCAAGTTCCCGGACGTGATCCACGCGGGCAAGCCCCACCCGGACCGGGAGATCCCGCAGGCACAGAGCGCGCACGACACGTTCTGGGACTTCGTCTCGACCCACACCGAGGCCACCCACCACGTCATGTGGAACATGTCCGACCGCGGCATCCCCCGCTCGTACCGCATGATGGAAGGCTTCGGCGTCCACACGTTCCGCCTCGTCAACGCCGAGGGCGAGACCGTGCTCGCGAAGTTCCACTGGAAGCCGAAGCTGGGCGTGCACTCCCTGGTGTGGGAGGAGGCCCAGCTGGCCGGCGGCTTCGACCCCGACTTCCACCGCCGCGACCTCGCCGACGCCATCGAGTCCGGCGCGTACCCGCAGTGGGAGCTCGGCCTGCAGATCATGCCCGACAGTCCACAACAGACCTTCGAGGGCATCGACCTGCTCGACCCGACGAAGATCGTCCCGGAGGAGCTCGCGCCGGTGCAGCCGATCGGCATGCTGACGCTCAACCGCAACCCGCAGAACTACTTCGCGGAGACCGAGCAGGTGGCGTTCCACGTCGGCAACCTGGTGCCGGGCGTCGACGTCACCGACGACCCGCTGCTGCAGGCCCGGCTGTTCTCCTACCTGGACACCCAGCTGACCAGGCTCGCGGGTCCCAACTTCAACCAGATCCCGATCAACCGCCCGCACGCGCCGGTCAACGACATGCTCCGCGACGGGTTCCACCAGCACGCGGTGCACGCGGGCGTCGCCCCCTACCGGCCGAACACGCTCGACGGCGGCAACCCGTTCGTCGCGAAGGCCCAGGACCGGCCGCTCGTCGAGGTGGCGCAACCGTTGCCGAGGGCCGTCAAGGTCCGTGAGGCGCCTAAGTCGTTCGCGGACCACTTCACGCAGCCGAGGTTGTTCTGGCAGAGCCTGTCGCCGGTCGAGAAGGAACACCTCGTGAACGCGTTCACCTTCGAACTGGGCAAGTGCTACGAGCAGGCGATCAAGGAACGCGAGCTGCTGGTGCTGGCAGGCGTCGACGCCACGCTGTGCGCGGGGGTGGCCAGGGGGCTGGGACTTCCGGTGCCGGCGACGGCCAGGCTGAAGAAGGTCACGCCCAGTCCGGCCCTGTCGCAGGTCGGGCACACGTGGCCCCCGGATGGTCGCATCATCGGGATCGTGGTCGACCCAGCCGATCTCGACGGCGTGCGCACGGTGCGCGAGACCGTCCTGGCGGGCGGAATGGTGCCGTTGCTGATCGCTCCGACCGGCGGGCCGCTCGGCGACAGCGATCTGGTCGCGCAGCGCACGTTCCACACCGCGCGATCGATCGAGTTCGACGCACTGCTGGTCGCGGGCAACGCCACCGACCCGCGCGTCGCCCTCATGATCCAGGAGTGCTTCCGCCATGCCAAGGCCATCGGGGCGTGGGGCACCGGACGCACCGCCCTGGAAGCCGCGGGATGCGGGACGGGACCGGGGATCGTGGTCGACGACGACCCGTCGAAGGTCCTCGCGGAGGTCACCACGCTGCTCGGTGCCCACCGCGTGTGGGACCGCTTCCCCCCGGCCATCGCATGAGCGGCCAGGAAGCGCTCACCGAGCAGGAGCTGGCCTTCCTCCGCTCGATGTTCGACCTGGCCCGCGCCGGGGACACGGCGCGACTGGCCGAGGCGGTCGACGCGGGGATACCGGTCAACCTCACCAACGGTGCGGGCGACACCCTGCTGATCCTCGCCGCCTACCACCGCCATCCGGACGCGGTCGAGGCGTTGCTGGAGCGGGGCGCCGACACCGGCAGGATCAACGACCGGGGACAGACCGCCCTGGGAGCCGCGGTGTTCCGGCGCTCGGAGCGCATCGTCCGCCTGCTGCTCGCCGCGGGGGCGGACCCCGCTCTCGGACCGAGGTCCGCGCTCGACGTCGCCCGGCACTTCGACCTGCCGGAGATGCTGGCGCTGCTGGAGCCCGTCCTGGGTGCGCATACCCGGTGAAACCGCACGTGGGCGGGGCGGCGCCACGCTGCCTCGCCCGCGATTCGCGGACGAACCGGCCTACCTCGGAGCGATGTCCACGACCAGCGGCCACATCACCATGTCGAGCGTCAGGTCGCTGCGGATCACCGGGATCCACCGCAGGTTCGTGCCGGGGTCGACCATCTCCGGCCCGACCGCGACCGCACGCCGGAACGGCGGCTCGGCGGACGGGGAGGGATCGAAGTACGTCACGACGGCACCGTTCTCGAGGTGCTCGGTGACGGTACTTCCGCGTTCGGATACCGGCTTTCGGTTGTCCGGCGGCCGGGGTGGTTCGCCGCGCGGCGCTGACGGTGTGGTGGCCATGGTCAGAAATACCCCGGCCGGACCGGGATAACCGTGACGACCGGAGTCAGGTTTGGTCATGCAGCGCACCGAGAGCGTCCCGGCGCGTCCCGATGAAGCGCAACAGGGTTCACCATCGCACCGCCGCCCTCCGGCGGAATGCGATCCACACTCACCACCGGACTGGCTCGCGAGTACGGCACCGTCGTCGTGGAAGACCTCAATGTCTCGGGCATGCTCAGCAACCGCACGCTGGCCCGGCACCTGGCGGATGTCTCCTTCGGTGAGATCAGACGCCAGCTCACCTACAAAACCACCTGGAACGGCGGCCGTCTCGACGTCGCGAGCCGCTGGTTCCCCAGTTCCAAGACGTGCTCGGGCTGTCAGGCAGTGAAAACCAAACTGCCTCTCCGATCAGTACACCTACGCCTGTGAGCACTGCGGCCTGGTCCTCGATCGGGATGAGAACGCCGCGCTCAACCTCGGCAGGTGGCCGTGAAGCGTCTACCCCCACCAGCTACCTGGACAAGACGGGGACTTTCGTCCAGCAATAGACGAATCACTGATGTTACCTAGACCTCAGTGAACGGGTACCTGATCAGATCTGGCTCAACGGAAGGCAGACAGTGGATCCAGGACCGCTGCTGTACGCCGGTGCGGGCTTGGCGACGCTCACCGCCGCACTGCTCCCCCGGTTGCTCGACCGCGCACCGATCTCCATGCCGATGCTGTTCCTCGGCGCGGGCGCCCTGACGTTCACGGTGGCCGACGCCCTGCCCGATCCCGACCCCGTCGCGCACAGCGGCGTGCTCCTGCGTCTGACCGAGCTCTGCGTGATCATCTCGCTGATGGGCGCGGGCCTCGCGCTGAACCGCCAGGTCAGCCTGCGCGGCTGGGCGAGCACCTGGCGGCTGCTCGCCATCACCATGCCCCTGTCCATGCTCGCCGTGGCCCTGCTCGGCTGGGGTGCGCTGGGCCTCGGCGCCGGGGCCGCCGTCCTGCTCGCGGCCGTGCTCGCGCCCACCGACCCGGTGCTGGCCAGTGAGGTGCAGGTCGCCGAACCCGCCGAGCACCCGGACTCCGACGAGGACGAGGCCAGGTTCGCGCTCACCTCGGAGGCGGGGCTCAACGACGGGCTGGCGTTCCCGTTCACCTACGCCGCCATCGCCATCAGCCTGGCCGGGGCGGCGCCGTCGCAGTGGCTCGGGCACTGGCTCGCGGTGGACGTGCTGTGGCGGCTCGCGGCCGCGGTCGCGGTCGGCCTGCTGATCGGCTGGGCGCTGGGCAAGCTGTTCTTCTCGGCACCGTCGAAGAAGTTCCGCCTGGCCGAGCACGCGGAGGGCTTCGTGGCGCTCGCGGCGACGTTCCTCGCCTACGGGATCGCCGAACTGGTGGAGGGGTACGGGTTCGTCGCGGTCTTCGTGTGCGCGTGCGCGGTCCGGGCGGGCGAACGCCGCCACGGCTACCACCAGGTCCTGCACCGCTACGTCGAGCAGGCCGAGCGCATGCTCACCGTGCTGATCGTCTTCCTGCTCGGCGGTGCCGCCGCCACCGGACTGCTGGCGGGCGTGGGCTGGCGGCAGGTCCTCGTCGCCGCGGCGGTGCTGCTGCTCGTGCGGCCGCTGGCGGGGTGGATCGGCCTGCTCGGCGGCAGGACCGGTCCGCGCGAACGGACCGTCATCGCGTTCTTCGGGGTGCGTGGGGTCGGCTCGTTGTTCTACCTCGTGTACGCCCTGCAGCACGGCGAGTTCGCCGAGCAGACCGCGCTGTGGCAGGTCGTCGGGCTCGTCGTGATCGGCTCGATCCTCCTGCACGGGGTCTCCGCGTCCCCGGTCATGTGGCTGCTGGACCGGAAACGACGGCGCAAAGCCCAGGCACAGCACGAAGAGACCTCTGACACCCACGTGTGAGGTCAGCGGTTCAGGGACGCAGCCGGGGTCCGGCGCGGTCGGCGTTGTCGATGTCGAGCAGGTCCAGCAACGATCCCACCTGCCCCGCGCGGAACGCCCGGCGCTGGCGCTCGGCACCCGTTCCCTGGCCATCCAGCAGTCGCAGACCTCGGTGTACCGCAGGCAGATCGCCGTTGGCTTCGAACACCGGCGTCAATCGGGTCACCAGGTCGTCGAGCTGGCGCCGCAGCGGCCTCGACTCGCCGGACAGCACGTCCAGCGTGCTGCCGCGCAGGCCTTCGTTGGCCGCTCCCCAGCACGCCTGCCGCAACGTCTCCTGGGGAACCGGTTCCGCCTGCACCCCGCGTTCGACGTCGACGATGGCCTGGGCGACCAGTGCCCGGACGAGAGCCGCCAGCAGCACGGCCTCGGCCACGGTCGCCGCGACGTCCGAGACGCGCACCTCCACCGTCGGCAGTTCGGTGGCGGGCCGGACGTCCCAGTAGATCATCGCCCGGTCGAGGGCGGTGCCCGCCTCGATCATGGTGTCGCAGACTTCCTCGTAGTGCTGCCACGAGGTGAAGACCGGCGGCGGCCCGGACACGGGCCAGCGCGACCACACCGTCGACCGCCAGCTCGCGAAGCCGGTGTCCTCGCCACCGGAGAACGGCGAGTTCGCGGTCACCGCCCCCAGCACGGGCAACCACGGACGCACGTGGTTGCACACCTGGACGGCGGTCTCCCGGTCGGGCACGGCGACGTGGACGTGGCAGCCGCAGATGAGCTGTTGTTCAGCCAGGGCACCGAACTCGCGCGCGATCCGCCGGTACCGCAGGCTGTCCGTCACCTCCCCCGTCGCGTCGCCCAGCGGAGGCGCCCCGACCGCGATGGCCCTGCATCCCACCGTGCGCGCGGCCCGCGCGACCGAACGGCGAGCCTCGACCAGTTCGCGCCGGGCCTGCTCCACATCGCGGCACACCGTGGTGTTGATCTCCACCTGGGCGCCGGTGAGCTCGTGCTCCAGTTCGAGACCGAGCTGCTCGCGCGCTACGGCGACCACCTCGTCCGCCCGGTTCACGGGGACACCGGTCTCCGGATCCACGAGGAGGAACTCCTCCTCCACACCCACCGTGGGACACCACATGTCCTTCGATGGCGGTCTCGCCACGTCACACCGTCCTGCTCATCGGGACCGGCGAATACCCATTCGTGGCAAGAAGAAAACGTCAGATGCGGCCGTCAGCCGGCAGGGGCGGACCGCGTTTTCGCTCGGGTATTTCGGTTGCGGCACTTCCCACGATGTCCCACACTGAGCCGCTGATACCGGGACCTGCGAAAAACGGGTGGTTCATGTTCGATGTCGTCATCGCCGGATGCGGGCCGACCGGCGCGATGCTGGCCGCCGAACTCCGGCTGCACGACGTGCGGGTGCTCGTCCTGGAGAAGGAGCCCGAGCCCGCTTCGTCGTTCGTTCGAATAGTCAGTCTGCACATTCGCAGTCTCGAGATCCTGGCGATGCGCGGGCTGGTGGACCGTTTTCTGGAACACGGCAGGCAGCGTCCGGTCGGAGGCTCCTTCGCCGGTATCCCCAAACCGACTCCTGAGGGCCTGGACTCCGACTACACGTCACTGCTGGGGATTCCGCAGCCGATCGTCGAGGGCCTGCTCCGGGATCACGCGATCGAACTGGGCGCGCAGGTCCGGCCCGGTTGCGCGGTGACAGGGCTCGAGCAGGACGACGAGGGCGTGACGGTCGAACTGGCCGGCGGCGAGAGGCTGCGGTCGCGTTACCTGGTCGGCTGCGACGGCGCGCGCAGCACCGTACGCAAACTCCTCGGCGTCGGATTCCCCGGCGAACCCTCCCGCAACGACACGTTGATGGGCGAGATGGCGGCAGACGCGCCGCCGGAGGAAATCGCAGCCAAGGTCGCCGAAATCCGCGAAACCGACAAGGTGTTCAGTTTCGGACCATTCGGTGAAGGAATCTACCGCGTCGTCATTCCGGTCGCGGGAGTCAGCGAGGGCCCGCCCACCATCGATGATTTCGCACAACAACTGCGGGCGATCGCCGGAACTGATTTCGGCGTGCACTCGCCGCGCTGGTTGTCCCGTTTCGGCGACGCCACCCGGCTGGCCGAGCGTTATCGCACCGGACGGGTGCTGCTCGCCGGCGACGCCGCGCACATCCACCCGCCCGCCGGCGGCCAGGGCCTGAACCTCGGCCTCCAGGACGCGGTCAACCTCGGCTGGAAGCTCGCCGCGCAGGTCCGCGGCTGGGCACCCGGCACGTTGCTGGACACCTACCACGCCGAACGTCATCCGGTCGCCGCGGACGTCCTCGACAACACCCGCGCCCAGGTGGCGCTCGCGTCCGGCGAACCGGGCGCACAGGCCGTGCGCAGGCTGCTCACCGAACTGATGGACATCAACGAGGTGAACCGGCGGCTGATCGAGAAGATCACCGCGATCGGCATCCGCTACGACTTCGGCCCCGGACCCGACCTGCTCGGCCGCCGTCTACGCGACCTCGACTTGGCGCAGGGGCGCCTCTACGACCACCTGCGCGACGGCCGCGGCCTGATGCTCGACCGCACCGGACGCCTGACCGCCGACGGCTGGACAGACCGGGTCGGTTTCGTCACGGATGCCACTGCCGCGCTGGACTTCCCGGCCCTGCTGCTGCGTCCCGACGGGCACGTCGCCTGGATCGGCGAGTACCAGCAGGACCTCGGCGACCACCTCACCCGCTGGTTCGGCGAGCCCGTCGCCCGGAGCGAGAAGGAGCCTTCGAGCATGGGAGACGGGCGAGTCTGATGCCCGCCCAGATCAGCAGGGCGAGCACGGCCACCAGCAGGTACTCGATCAACGGGATGCGCACGACCTCGTCGATCCTGCCGAGACCGCGCCAGGAGTAGACCGCGAGCGCGCCGACCACGAACGTACCGCCGATCCACCACCGCGCCGCCATGCTGAGCCCTACGCCGTGCATCTGGGTGAGCACGAAGATCGCCACGAAGCCGAAGAAGAACATCGGCCACATGCCGTCGGGACCGGAGTTCATCACGGCGACCAGCGTGCCGTGCACGGCCACGAGCAGTTCGAGGGTCAGCGTCCACCAGCGGTTCGTGTGGGATGTCGTGAACATCAGACTGCTCTGCACCAGCAGCAGGAACATGTAGAAGAACCCGATGAGGTGCCCGCTGCTCGACTCCATCGGGTGGTACCAGAACGTGTAGATCGCGGCCCAGCTGAACAGGTAGCCGTGGTAGCGGCGCGCGAACCCGACGACCTGTGCGGAGATCGGCGCGGACCAGGTCAGCACCAGGCCCCGGCGGCGGTTCTCCATCAGCAGGACGACGACCAGCAGCAGGACGACGGAGCCCTGTGAGCTGAAGATCGAGACGTCCTGGGCGAGGCCGTCGTAGAACACCTGGGTCTGCAGGGCGTGCAGGCCGATGAAGGCGCCGTTCGCGGCGAGGGCGACGACGTTGATGCGGCGCAGGCCGGTGGTGTAGCGCCGGATCCGCGTCTGCGCGTAGTAGATCAGGCCCCACGACACGAGTTGGTGCGCCGCGTAGCCCACCCAGGCGGACGCCCTGGTCCAGAAGGAGGGGTCCGGCAGCTTCCAGTAGTACCAGGAGGCTCCCTGGTCGGGCAGCAGCGCGACGCCATGCAGCCGTTGACCCAGCAGCCAGACCAGGCCGGTGAGCAGCGCACTCGCCACCACTCCCCACACGAGGACACCGCGGCCGGGCCGCCGCAATTCGTTCAGCATGCTGAGCATTATGCATAACCCGGCGTGCTACGTTCAGTGCGCTGAGCAAATCAGGAGGTATCGCGGTGGCCCGATATCTGTTGCGCGTCAACGGTGAACGGCGCGAGGTCGACGTCGACGGAGACACTCCCCTGCTGTGGGTGCTGCGCGACGAGCTGGGGTTGACGGGGGTCAAGTACGGGTGCGGGGTCGGCCTGTGCGGTGCCTGCACGTCCCATGTGGACGGTGCGGCGGCGCGGCCCTGCGTGCGCACGGCGGCCGACAGCGCGCAGACCCGGATCACGACGATCGAGGGGCTGTCCCGCGACGGGGACCACCCGGTGCAGCGGGCGTGGCGGGAGCTCGACGTGGCGCAGTGCGGTTACTGCCAGCCCGGCCAGGTCATGGCCGCGGCGGCGCTGCTCGCCCGTGATCCCGATCCCGACGACGCGGCGATCGAGGAAGCCCTGCGCGACAACGTGTGCCGCTGCGGGAGCTACCCCCGCATCCGCGCCGCCGTGCGCCGCGCGAGCCGGATCATGCGGGAGGAACGGTGATCAGCAGGCGGACGTTGTTGCGCGGCGCGGGAATCGGTGCGCTGGTCGTCGCGGTGCCGGTGCCCGCGCTCGCCGCGGAGGGGCTCGTGCCGAACGTCTTCGTGCGGCTGGACGACGCGGGCCGGATCACCGCGACCGTGCCCCGCCCGGACACCGGCCAGGGCGTGCGGACCGTGGTCGCGCTGATGGTCGCCGAGGAACTGGCGGTCGAGGCCGGCGACGTCGCGCTGGAGCAGGCACACGGTGACACCGAACGCTTCGGCTCGCAGGCCGTGGCGAACTCGGCCTCGGTGCGGCAGCTCGCCACGCCCATCCGCACGGCCGCCGCGACCGCGCGCTGCCTGCTCGTCACCGCCGCCGCGCAGCGCTGGAGCGTGCCGGTCGCCGAATGCACCGCTCGCGACGGCTTCGTGCGCCACCCGCGCCGCGGGAAGCTCCCCTACCGGGCGCTGGTCCGGGCCGCGGCCGCACTCGATCCCGCCACCGTGCCCGTCGAGCTCACGCCACCGGAGAAGTGGCGGCTGCTGGGCAAGACCCGCGGCGGACGCGTGGACGCCCGCGACGTCGTCACCGGCCGCACCACGTACGGCATCGACGCGCGGCCACCCGGAGGTCTGGTCGCCGTGGTCGCCCGCCCACCGTGGATCGGCGCGGTCCCCGACACGATCGACGACACCGCCGCCCGCGGTCTGCCGGGTGTGGTCGACGTCCTCACGCTCACCGCGCCGGCCGACGGACAGGGCGGCGTCGCGGTCATCGCCCGGTCGACCCACCAGGCGTTGCGCGGCCGCGACGCGCTGCGGATCACCTGGCGCGGCGGCACACCCACCGCCGACAGCCGCGCGTGGCTCGCGGACCTGCACGCGGCGTTGCCCGCGCAGAGCCCGATCGACGGCGTCCAGCAGGTCTACTCCATGCCGTTGCTCGCGCACGCGCCGATGGAACCGATGAACGCCACCGCGTACGTCCGTCCGGATGGCGTGACCATCTGGGCTCCCACGCAGGATCCCGGTGGCCTGCGCACCCAGCTGGCCCGCCAGCTCGGCGTGCCCGCCGCGTCCGTGCGGGTGGAGGCGACGGCGGCGGGAGGCGCGTTCGGGCGGCGCATCGAACCCGACCCGGTGCTGGAGGCGGTGGCCTGCTCACGGCGGGCCGGCGCTCCGGTCCAGGTGCTGTGGACCAGGGCCGACGACATGCGTCACGACTCGTACCGGCCGATGTCCGTGCACCGGATGTCGGCGGAGATCGGTTCCGATGGTCTGCCCATCCGAAGGGCCCACGAGGTCGTCACCTGGCCGTTGACCGTCCTGCCGCTGTTCGCCAACCCCGCCCTGATCAAGGCCAGCGGCGACCACTTCCCGTACACCGTGCCGGGGAACGTCTCGGTCATCGTGCGGCCCGCGCCGCTGCGCACCGGGTTCTGGCGGTCCGTCTACGCGGGACAGTTCGTCTACGCCGAGGAGAACTTCCTCAGCGAGATCGGCAGGAGTTCCGGCCTCGACCAGGTCGCACTGCGCCGTTCGCTGCTGCCCGCCGGCTCGCGGCTGCACAAGGTGCTCGACACCGTCGCCGACCGCGCCCGCTGGACCAGGCCGCCCGCGCCGGGCACCTCACGCGGCGTCGCGTGCCTGGAGGAATACGGCTCCGCGATAGCGGTGATCGCCGTCGCCGAGCCGGGCTCACGCCGCGTGCTGCGCGTGCACGCGGCCGTCGACGTCGGCGTCGCGCTGCACCCGTCCGGCGTCCGCGCCCAGGTCGAGGGCTGCGTGACCGACGCGCTGTCCACTGTGCTCGGTGCGCAGATCACCGTCCGGGAAGGCGGGGTGGCGGAGTCGTCGTTCGGCGACTACCGGTGGGCGCGGATCGGCCAGACACCCGACATCGACGTCACCATCGTGCAGTCGAACGCCCCGCTGGGAGGTCTCGGCGAGCTCGCCTATCCGCCGGCGGCAGCCGCCATCGCGTCGGCGATCGCGGGCGACACGCCCGTGACCAGCATGCCGTTCGGGACCGCCGTGGGGTGATCGGGCGGGTCTGGGATGATGGGGCCGTGGCCGAGGGAGACGAGCTGGCGGTGGCCGACCGCCCGGACCAGGTGGGCGCGGACGTCGCCACCTGGCCCACCGGCAGGCTCCTGTCCGTGGCGGCACGCGTCGTCGAGAAGCGCTTCGAGGACTTCCTGGCGACCCGCGGCCTCACCCACGCCGGCATGATCACCCTGCACCACCTGGCCGACGGCCCGCGCTCGCAACGCGAACTGGCCCTGCTCTGCCGCGTCACCGACCAGACCATGAGCCGCACGATCGAACACCTCGACCGAGGCGCCCACGTCGTGCGCAGCCAGGACACCAAGGACCGCCGCCGGACGTCGGTGAAGATCACTCCGGCGGGCCGCCGCGCCCTCGCCGCCGTCCGCCGCGAGGAACGCGAGTCCGACACGCTGCTCGGTGCCGTGGAGGACTACGAACACTTCCGGCAGCAGCTGATCGCGCTCATCGCGGCGGCAACGTCCACAGAGGACCAGCGCCTCGGGTAGTGCCGTCCGTCAGGCCGCGAGTGCGCCACCCGGCTCTCGTCGCGCTCAGGGCTCCTTCGTACCGCAGATGAGCACGAAACCGCACCCGCGTACATCACCGCCGCTAGGGCGTGTCCCGTAAGTCTCGTCCGCGATAGTCGCGGCCGAGGGCCCCGGAGGCGGCACCGCCGCAACGCCCGAATACGCCCGGTATGAGGCGCCACCCCGAACCCCGGCTTGTCCTGGGCCACCGTCGTCAGCGCCGGATCGACCACCGAGGCGATCTCGATGTCGTCGAACCCGACCAGCGCCAGGTCCCGCGGCACCCGCAACCCGGCGGCACGGGCGGCGAGCAACGCGCCGACCGCCATCTCGTCGCTGGCCGCGAACACCGCGGTGGGCGGCTCGTCCAGTGCCAGAAGTCGTTGCATGGCAGCGGTTCCGCTCGCCCGGTAGAAGTCGCCGGCGACGACGTAGCCGGCGCGCGGTTCGGCACCCGCGTCCCTCAGTGCCGCGCGGTAGCCGGAAAGCCGGGCGTCGGACGGCTGGTTGCCGGGCGGGCCGGTGATCGTGGCGATCCGCGAGTGGCCCAGGCCGACGAGGTGGGCGACGGCCGCTCGGGCGCCGCCGGAGTTGTCCGACGTGACGTAGGTGGCCCGGGGTCCGTCGACGGCCACGTCCAGCGCGACGCACGGAACTCCGGACTGGGCGAAGGCTTCGAACGCCTCGGCGTCGGAGCCGCTGTCGATCAGGACGAGCCCGCCGAGGTGGTGGCGGCGGGTCATGTTCACGTAGCCGACCGGGTCGGCGAGCGATGCGCCCACCTCACGGGCGTCGCCGCTGGTCGCGAGCATCAGCAGGTGGTAGCCGTGCGCGCTCAGGGCGGACTTGAGGCCTATCAACAGGTCCTGCAGGTACGGGTGCCGCCAGCCGGGCCTGCGGTGGTCGGTGTCCCAGACCAGTCCGATCATCGTCGACTGCTTCGTCGACAACGCCCGCGCGGACTCGTTGGGCCGGTAGTCCAGCTCTTTCGCGACGCGCAGCACACGTTCCCGCGTGTCCTCGTTCACCGTTTCCGGCTGGTTGAAGACGCGCGACACCGTCGCCACGGACACGCCGCAGAGCTGGGCGATCTCTCGCCCGGTCGCCATCGGACCTCCCGTTTCACCGTAAGCGGTTACATAGACCCTAGGAGCAGCACTTCTCCTAGTCAAACGCCCGCGCGAGTTGATCTGTTTATCGTTTCGTTACTTGACTGGAGGCGTGTAACACCGCTGTCATAGGCGCCACACAAATCTTCCCGGAGAACCACTTCTCTGGTTGAGCGCGCCCAAAAACCAACGGAGGCCAGGAAAATGCGCCCCAAAGCACTCGTACTCGGCTGCGCGGCACTGGCGACCGCCGTGGTGCTCAGCGGTTGCGGCAGTGACACCGCGTCCGGCGGCAAGACCAAGCTGACCATCGGGCTGTTCGGCAACTTCGGGTACGCCGAGCTGCTCAAGGAGTACGCCGCCGCGCACCCGGACGTCGAGATCTCGGACCGCACCGCGTCGTACTCCGACCACCACAAGAACCTCGCCGCCCACCTCGCCACCAGCAGCGGCGCCGCCGACATCGAGGCGGTCGACACCGGCTACGTCAACCAGTTCAAGGCCACGCCGGACAAGTTCGTCGACCTCAACACCAAGGGCGGCGACCAGCTGAAGGACCGCTGGCTCCCGTGGAAGTGGGAGGGCTCGCTCAGCAAGGACGGCAAGCAGATCGGCTACGGCACCGACATCGGCGGCCTGGCCATCTGCTACCGCCGCGACCTGCTGCAGAACGCCGGGCTGCCGGCCGACCGCGACCAGGTCGCCGCGCTGTGGCCGACCTGGCAGGAGTTCATGGCCGCCGGCAAGAAGTTCCAGGAGAAGGCGCCCGAGGGCGTGAAGTGGTTCGACGGCGGTCCGACCGTGCTCAACGCCATCGTCGGCCAGGCGTCCGTCGGCTACTACGACAAGTCCGACAAGATCGTCGTCGGCGAGAACAAGGAGATCAAGGCGGGCTGGGACCTCGTCGTCGACGGCGTGCAGTCCGGCCTGTCCTCGAAGCTGCTCTACTCCACGCCCGTCTGGAACACCGGCTTCAAGCAGGGCCAGTTCGCGACCGTGACCTGCCCCGCCTGGCAGATGGCCAAGATCAAGGACCAGGCCGGTCCGGAGGCCGCCGGCAAGTGGGACGTCACGTCCGTGCCGGGCGGTGGCGGCAACTGGGGCGGCTCGTACCTCACCGTTCCCAAGTCGGGCAAGAACATCGACAAGGCCGTGGAGCTGGCGGCGTGGCTGACCGCGCCCGAGCAGCAGGCCAAGGTGTTCAAGAGCGCCGGGCTGCTGCCGTCGATCCCGAAGCTGTACGAGGACCCGTCGATCGTCGACTACAAGAACCCGTACTTCAACGACGCCCCCATCGGCAAGCTGTTCACCGACGCGGCGAAGAAGCTGAACCCGCAGTACCAGGGTCCGAAGGCGGGCGACATCCAGACCGCGATCGGCAACGCGATGCAGCGCGTCGAGCAGGGCAAGCAGAACGGCGAGGACTCGTGGCGCCAGTTCGTCGGCGACGTCCAGAAGTGATGCGCTGACATGGTCTTGATGGACAAGACGGCCAGAAGGCACCGGTGGGACACGAAGTTCGCGCCGTACGGGTACGTGGCGCCGTACTTCCTGATCTTCGGTGTCTTCGGGCTGTTCCCCCTCCTCTACACGATCTGGGTCTCGCTGCAGGACCGCAACCTGCTGGAGTCCGAAGCGGCGACCTTCGTGTGGTTCGCCAACTACGCCAAGCTGATGGCGGACCCGTACTTCTGGAACGCCATGGGCAACACGCTCAGCCTGTGGCTGCTCACCACGGTTCCGCAGATCCTCTTCGCGCTGTTCATCGCGCAGCTGCTCAACCGCAAGGTCCGCACCCGCACGCTGTTCCGGATGGGCGTGATCCTGCCGAACATCACCTCGGTGGCGGCGGTCACGATCATCTTCGCGCAGCTGTTCGGCCGGGACTTCGGCCTGGTCAACTGGGTGCTGGAGCTGTTCGGCGCGGGACAGATCGACTGGCAGGCGGGCACTGCCAGCTCGCACGTCGCCATCGCCGTGATGGTGGTGTGGCGCTGGACCGGCTACCACGCGCTGATCTTCCTGGCCTCCATGCAGGCGATCCCGTCGACGCTGTACGAGGCGGCCACCCTGGACGGTGCGAACGGCCGTCAGCAGTTCTGGCGCATCACGGTCCCGTTGCTGCGGCCCCAGATCATCTTCACGACGATCATCGCGACCACCGGCAACATGCGGCTGCTCGCCGAGCCGCTGCTGTTCAACCCCGGCGCCGCGGCCGCGACGGGTGGCTCCGACCGGCAGTTCCAGACCGCCGCGCTGTACCTCTACGAGCAGGGCTTCACGAAGTACGACTTCGGCTACAGCTCGTCGATCGCGGTCGTGCTGGCCATCGCCACCGTCATCGTCGCCGGTCTCGGCTACCTGGCGACCAAACGGATCCGGACGGAGTGACCCCATGACCGCTGTGCTGGAACGCCCCGCGCCGGTGCGGCCTGCCGGTCCCGCGACGAGGGCGCGCAGGCTGGCCCGGCGCGTCGGCGGGCCGTGGACCTACGCCGCCCTGATCGCCGTGCTGGCCGGCTCGGCCTTCCCGGTGTACTGGTCGTTCGTGGTGTCCTCGCAGACACCGGACGCGATCGACAGCGTGCCGCCCGTCCTGGTGCCGGGCGGACACCTCTTCGCGAACATCGCCCGCGTCTTCGACACCACCGACTTCGCGCTGGCGATGGTGAACTCGATCGTCGTGTCGGGCACCGTGACCATCTCGGTGGTGCTGTTCTCGACGCTGGCGGGCTTCGCGTTCGCCAAGCTGAAGTTCCGCGGCCGCAACGTGTTGCTGCTGCTCATCATCGGCACACAGGCGATCCCGACCGAGCTCGGCATCATCCCGCTCTACATGATGATGGCCGAGTTCGGCTGGGCGGGTGAGATCCACGCGGTGATCGTGCCGGGGCTCGTGACCGCGTTCGGCGTGTTCTTCATGCGCCAGTACTTCGAGCGGGCGATCCCGGACGAACTGCTGGAGGCGGGCCGGATGGACGGCTGCCACTCGCTGCGGCTGTTCTGGCACGTCGCGCTGCCCGCGGCCCGTCCGGCTGCGGCCGTGCTGGGCCTGTTTACGTTCATGCAGGCGTGGAACGACTTCTTCTGGCCCCTGGTCGTCCTCACGCCGGAGAACCCCACCGTGCAGACCGCTCTGTCCACTTTGGCCAGTGGCTACACCACCGACTACACACTGGTGCTGACCGCCGCGACGATCGGCACGGTGCCGGTACTGGCCGTGTTCCTGTTGTTCGGCCGTCAGATCGTCGGCGGCATCATGTCCGGCGCCGTCAAGGGCTGACTTTCTTTTGGAGACTGCTGTGAGCTTTCCGGACGGTTTTCGCTGGGGCGTGGCGACCTCGGCCTTCCAGATCGAAGGAGCGGCGCGGCTCGACGGCCGCGGTCCGTCCATCTGGGACACCTTCGCCCAGGTGCCCGGTGCCGTCGCGTCCGGCGACACCGGGGACGTGGCGGCGGACCACTACCACCGCTGGGCCGAGGACATCCAGCTGCTCGCCGGCCTGGGCGTCGACGCCTACCGGTTCTCGGTGTCGTGGTCGCGGATCCTGCCCGAGGGGCACGGCAAGGTCGAGCAGCGTGGTCTCGACTTCTACCGGCGGCTCGTCGAGGCGTTGCTGGGCAAGGGGATCGAGCCCTTCCTGACGCTGTACCACTGGGACCTGCCCCAGGCGCTGGAGGACGAGGGCGGCTGGCGCAACCGCGACACGGCCCACAGGTTCGCCGACTACGCCGCCATCGTGCACGCGGAACTCGGTGACGTGGTCAGGAAGTGGACCACGCTGAACGAACCGTACTGCTCCTCGATCGTGGGCTACGGCGAAGGCCGGCACGCCCCCGGCGCGCGCGAAGGTCATGGAGCGCTGGCGGCGGTGCACCATCTCCTGCTGGGTCACGGCCTCGCCGTGCAGTCGATGCGGGCGAACGGGTTGCCCGAGCAGGAGTTCGGCATCGTGCTCAACCAGTCCCCCGCCGTGCCCGTGACGGACTCGCCCGCCGATGTCGCCGCCGCGAACCGCCAGGACGTCCTGCTGCGCAGGCAGTTCACGGATCCGCTGTTCGGTTCCGCCTATCCGGACGAGCTGACGTCGATGTTCGGCGACATCAGCGACTTCTCGTTCCGGCAGGACGGCGACCTGGAGATCATCGGGCAGCCGCTGGGCTACGTCGGCCTCAACTACTACTACCGGCTGCACGTCGCCGACGCACCGCACCGCGAGCCCGATCCCGCCAAGCGCACGGCGCACGACATCGGCGTCGACACGACGCAACTGCCGGACGTCCCGCGCACCGGTATGGGCTGGCCCGTCGAACCGGCCGGCATGACGACCGCGCTGGCGGACCTCCAGGCACGGCACCCCGCCCTGCCGCCCGTCTACGTCACCGAGAACGGCTGCGTCTACCCCGACGTGGAAGGCTTCGAGGACACCGAACGCATCTCCTACCTGCGCGACCACATCGCGGCAGCGCAGGCGGCGGACGTGGACCTGCGTGGCTACTTCTGCTGGTCGCTGCTCGACAACTTCGAGTGGGCGCACGGGTACAAGCACCGGTTCGGCCTGGTGCACGTCGACTACCAGACGCTGGAACGCACACCGCGGGCCAGCTTCCACTGGTACCGCGACTTCATCACCGAGGCACGGCAGGACAGCTGACCACGGGCCGCTGCTCACCGCCCGAGACGCTCGGCCGCCAGCCTGCCCGAGATCAGCGCAGGAGGGATGCCGACACCCGGTGTGGTGCCGCTGCCCGCCAGTACGACGTTGCCGTCCCGGAACGGCAGGTTCCCCGGCCGGAACGGACCGGTCTGGCCGAACGTGTGGGCGGCGGAGAAGGGCGTGCCGGCGGCCTGGCCGTCGCGCGCCCAGTCGTCCGGCGTCACGACCGCGAGCGGTTCGGCGTCGACGAGGAGCTTGCGCGCCGCCATCTCGTCGACGAGTTCCTCGGCGTAGCGGTGCGCCAGCGCGTCCCAGCGCAGCGGGGCGGCGTCGAGGTTCGGGCAGGGCGCGAGCAGGTACTGCAGGTGCCTGCCTTCCGGCGCCAGCGCGGGATCGGTCAGGGTGGGCGTGGTGAGCAGCAACGACGGATCGCTCATCAGCCTTCCCTGCCGGATGATCTCGTCGAAGGTGCCGTTCCACTTGTCGCCGAAGGAGATCGTGTGGTGGGCGAGGTCGTCGGCCACGCGACCGGAGCTGAGGTGCACGACCACGGCGGACGGTGACCAGCGCAGGGGCACGACGCGGCGCGGTTCGCCGCGCAGCAGCCGGGTGCTCTGGGCGGGCCCGGTGGCCAGGACGACGGCGTCGCACGGGAACCGGCTGTCGGCCGTGCGCACCGCGTTCACCCGGTGACCGGTCCGTTCGAGCTCCTCGACCTCGGCGCCGTAGTGGAACAGGACCCCGGCGTCGGCTGCCGCGTCGGCCAACGCCTGCGGCACAGCGCGCATGCCGCCGCGCGGGAACCACACACCCGCAATGGTGTCCATGTAGGCGATGACGGCATAAGCGGCGAGAGCGTCCTTCGGTGCGACGCCGGCGTAGAGAGACTGGAAGGTGAAGACGCGCCGGAGGCGGTCGTCGCGCAGAAACCGTCCGACCGCCTTCGCCAGCGAGCCGAAGCCGCCGAGCCGGGCGAGCCTCACCAGATCGGGACCCACGAGGTCGAGCGGCGAGTCGAAGCTCGCGCCGATGAACCTGTCGCGCTCCACCTCGAACAGCTTCGTGAGCCACGCCCGCAGGTCGCGGTATCCCTGCGCTTCCCGGTCCCCCGCGAAGTCGCGCACCGCCTGCTCCATGCGGTCCGCGTCGGTGTGCACGTCCAGCGCCGTGCCGTCGGAGAACGTCGCGCGGTAGGCGGGGTGCAGCGGCAGCAGCTCCAGGTGGTCCTCGCGCTTGTGACCCACCGCGGCGAAGGCGTCGTCCAGCAGTTCCGGCATCGTCAGCACGGTCGGGCCGGTGTCGATCCGGTGGCCGCCGACGTCGAGCCGGCCCGCAAGCCCGCCGGGGTGCGGGTGTCGTTCGAGGACCGTCACCTCGTGCCCCGCGCCGCGCAGGTGCAGCGCCGCCGACAGCCCCGAGAGTCCCGCCCCGACCACGACCACCCGGTCCGTGCGGCCTTTCACCACGTGCACCACTGCGTTCCCCTCAGGTTGTTCGCGTCACGGCACGGCCGGCGAGGCGCACCAGCTCGTGCCGCACATCGTCGGGTACGGCCGCGCGGTCCAGCGCCACCATCCCCGTTCCCGCCAGCCTCTCGATGAGCTTCTCCACAGCGGCGACGGCTCCGAGCTCGACGAGCAGTGCGCGCACGTCGTCAACGGTCCGGTCGCTGACGGTGCCACTTTCCAGGCATCGCCGGAGCAGCCTCTGCGCGGCGGGTTTGCCCTGCGCGCGAGAGAGGGCGATGGACATCAACGGCGTCCGCTTGCCCTCCCTCAGATCCTCCCCCACCGGTTTCCCGGTGGCAGAGGAGTCACCGAAGACATCGATCAGGTCGTCTCTCAGCTGGAAGGCGACGCCGATGTCGTGGCCGTACGAGCGCAGGCAGTCCACGACGTCGTCGTCGGCTCCGGCGAGGGCGGCGCCGAGGTGCAGCGGCCGTTCCACGGTGTAGGCGGCGGTCTTCAGCGCCGCCACGCGGACGGCGTGCTCCAGCGACTCCTCACGTCGCGCGACGGCGAGGAGGTCGAGGTGCTGTCCCATGATCATCTCAGTCCGCATCGCCTGCCACGGCCCCCAGGCGCGGCTCAGTGCCTCGGCGGACAGGCCGGCGGTCACCAGCGCGTCGTCCGCCCACGCCAGCGCGAGGTCGCCGACCAGGATCGCCGCGGAGTCGCCGTACTGGCGGGCGCTCGCGGCCCACCGTTCCCGCCGGTGCCGCGCCGCGAAGGACTCGTGCACCGACGGCTTGCCCCGCCTGGTCGCCGAGCGGTCCATCACGTCGTCGTGCACCAGCGCGCAACATTGCAGCAGTTCCAGCGCCACCATCGCCCGCACCACGGCGTCCACCGGCGGCGAGCCGCCTCCCGCACGCCATCCCCACCACGCGAACGTCGGCCTGATTCTCTTGCCACCGGCGAGGATCAGCTCCCGCAGCTCGGCGGCGAGCTCGGGAGCGAGGTCCTGCCTGGCGAGCAGGAAGTCGTGCAGTGCGCCGTCGAGCAGGACGCGGAAGTCGTCCACCTGCGACGTGCGAGCGTCCACGCTGGTCAGCAGCGACATCGGCGTTCCCCCGGAAGTGGGTCGGTGTTCGGCTTTTCGAGCTAAGCAGCGCGGCAGGGGGTCTGCATGATGAGCGGCGCCGTTGTGCGAAGGGCAACTCGCGGACTTAGCGTGGAGGAACCTCCTCCGCGAAAGGACCGCTGATGTCGGCTGAACGCGAACTGGACGCCGCGGGTGTCACCGCGCCGGCGTTGCGCGACGCGTACCGGCGCTGCCGTGAGCTCAACGCACAGCACGGCCGGACCTATTACCTGGCAACCAGGTTGCTCAGCGCGGAGCAACGGCCCGCCGTGCACGCGCTGTACGGGTTCGCCCGCTGGGTGGACGACGTCGTCGACGACCTCCACAGTGGACCGGACGAGAAGTCCGCCGCGCTGCTGGCGATCGACGGACGGCTCCAGACCGCGCTGAGGGACGGGGCGACGGACGACCCGGTGCTGGCGGCGCTGATCGACACCGTGCACCGCTACGACATCCCGGTCCGGCATTTCCAGGACTTCATGGAGTCGATGCGAATGGATCTCACCGTCACCGGCTACCCCACATTCGCCGATCTCGAACAGTACGTGCACGGATCCGCCGCCGTGATCGGCCTGCAGGTGCTGCCGGTGCTCGGCACCAGCGTGCCCCGCGAGGAGGCGGAGCCCGCGGCGGCCGCGCTCGGCGTCGCGTTCCAGCTCACCAACTTCATCCGCGACATCGGCGAGGACCTCGACCGCGGCCGGGTGTACCTGCCCGCCGACGAGCTCGCGGCGTTCGGCGTCGACCGGGAACGACTGCTGCGCGCACGGGCGGAGGGCAGGGCCGACCAGCAGGTGCGGGCCGCGCTGCGGGACCAGGTGCGCAGGGCGCGGCAGGTCTACGAGCGGGCCCGGCCGGGCATCGGCATGCTCGCGCCGCGCTCCAGGCCGTGCGTGCTCACCGCGTACCGGTTGTACGGGCGGATCCTCGACCTCGTCGAACACGCGGACTGCGACGTGCTCTCGCGCCGCGTGGTCGTGTCGAACGGCAGGCGCCTCGCCGTCGCCCTGCCCGCGCTGGCCAGGGCGGTGTTCGCCCGTGCGGCCTGAGAGGATGCGTGACCGGATCCCGCTGCGGGTCTACTCCAGCCCGCCGTGGCGCGAGCAGCGGCCGACGTGGCAGGACGCCAAGCCCGCGCTGATCGAGTCGGCGCTCAAGCGCGCGACCGCGCGACCGTCCGGCAACTGGTTCGTGGCCGGCGCGAGCCGCGACGTCGTGAAGGGCAAACCGTGTGGGCGCACCATCGCGGATCAGGAGGTCGTGCTGTGGCGCGGGCCCCACGGCGTGCTCATGGCCGGTTCGGGCTCGTGTCCGCACCTCGGCGCCCCGCTGTGCGACGGAGCCGTGGCCGAGGGCAAGCTGATCTGCCGCTGGCACGGCCTCGCGCTCGACGGCACGCGGTTCGGCGCCTGGGCGCCGTTCCCCGCGCACGACGACGGCGTGCTGGTGTGGGTCCGCCTCGACCAGGCAGGGGGCGAGGAACCCCTGTCCGCCCCGGTGCTGCCGGAGCGGCCGCCCGCGGGATCGATCGACGCGGTGGCCACGCTCATCGGCCGCTGCGATCCCGAGGACGTGGTCGCGAACCGCCTCGACCCGTGGCACGGCGCGTGGTTCCACCCCTACTCGTTCGCGAACCTGCACGTCCTGGAGACCCCGACCGAGTCGGACGACCGCTTCCTGGTGGAGGTGACGTTCCGGCTCGCCGGCCGCGTCGGTGTCCCCGTCATCGCCGCGTTCACCTGCCCGGAGCCGCGCACCGTCGTGATGCACATCGTCGAGGGCGAGGGTGAGGGCAGCGTCGTCGAGACGCACGCGACCCCGATCCGCGATGGCCGCACAGCGGTGGTGGAGGCGACCATCGCGCACTCGGAGCGCCCTGGGTTCGCGCTGGCCAGGCCGGTCGCGGTGGCGTTGCGGCCGGTCATGCGCTGGGCCGCGGCACGGCTGTGGCGCGACGACCTCGCCTACGCCGAACGACGGTACGAACTACGCCAGAAGGGCCGATTTCCCGACTGAGCACCCTGAGTTGCGTCGTTTCTGAGTCGATTTTACGATGGTGTCCCCATCAACGTCGACTCACCGGAGGACGTGCTCGTCATGCCTGAACTGTCCCGTCTGCCTCAGCCGGTCGTGGAGTCGTGGGACTGGCAACTGGCTGGTCTGTGCCGTGGCATGGACAGCGCCTACTTCTTCCACACCCCCAACGAACGGGGCTCCGCGCGAGACCAGCGCGAGGCCGCGGCGAAGGCCATCTGCCGGCGCTGCCCGGTCATGGAAAAATGCCGATCGCACGCGCTGGAGGTGCACGAGACCTTCGGCATCTGGGGTGGACTCGGCGAGAGTGAGTTGAGGGCGATGCTGTCGAAACGCGCACGTAGAACGTGACGTACACGCCTCGCGCCGTGGCCGGCATGCTCGGCATCGCCCCCACCACGCTCAGAACCTGGGACCAGCGCTACGGCCTGGGGCCCTCCGTCCGCACCGACGGCGGCCACCGCCGTTACGAGGACGCGGACATCGAGGTGTTGCGCCGGATGGTGGGGCTGACCGCACAGGGTGTGGCGGCGTCCGCCGCGGCGGTATTGGCGCGCAAGCAGCCGGTGGCTCCGCCCGACGGCGAGCGCACTCCGATCGGCTCCGCGGCAGCCTTGATGGCACAGCAGAGTTTCCTGGGCGCCGCGAAACGTCTCGACGAACCCACGATGGCCGATCTCGCCGCGAAGCTCCTCGCCGCGCACGGTGTCGTGGCCGCGTGGGACGCGGTGTTCGTACCGGCGCTGGTCGAACTCGGCGAACTGGTCGCCGCGAGCGGTCAGGGCGTGGAGACCGAGCACCTGGCGAGCGGAAGCATCCTGCACGCACTGCGCGGGATCCCGCGCACCAGCGGTCCCGGTCCGCTCTCCGTGTTGATGTCGTGCGCACCGGACGAGCAGCATTGGCTTCCCTTGGAAGCTCTCGGCGCGGCACTGTCCGAACAGGACCGCAGGTGGGGCAACCTCGGAGCACGCGTGCCCGCCGAGGCGTTGCGCGACGCGGTGGCCCGCTTGTGTCCCCAGGTCGTGCTGGTCTGGGCGCACCGGCAGGACCTGGCGCTTCGTGTGCCGTTGGAGGAGCTCGGCACCCGCTCGGGGGCGGTGATCGCGGTCGCAGGTTCCGGGTGGGACGGCGTGGCGCTGCCGTCGTTCGTACGCCGGCCGAAGTCCCTGACCGAGGCGATCGGGCTCGTGCTGGACCTCGTGCGCTAGAAGATCTCTCCGCGCAGGTCGGCCAGCACGGCGTGCGCGGCCCTGCGCCCCGAGTGGAGTGCTCCCTGGATCGAGCTGGTGTCACGGTGATCGCCGCACACGTACCGGCGGCCGCCCGCGCGAACGGACTGCGTCAATCGGTGCGGCGCGGTCATCGCGGGGATCGCCTGCGGGATGTCGTAGCGCCGCAGGACCTCCCACCGGCTGGTGTCCGTGCCGTACAAGCGATCCAGGTGCGTGCGCACGGCCTGCTCACCGGCTTCGCCGAGCACCGAGGCGTGCACCAGTGGGGCGAACGGCGAGTACGGGCGCGACACCTCCGACATCACCGCCGTGTTCACGACCGGGCCACCGCCCGCGTCGACGACCAGGCACCCGTCGCGTAGCGGGGACCGCGGCGGGCGGAAGTACCAGGTGGTCACGCCGTTCCAGCGGGGTTCGGCCAGGCCCGGCAGCAGGCGGGCAGCGGTCGTGCCGTCCGTCGCCACCACCACGGCGTCGGCGTCGATCCGGCCACCCTCCTCCAGTTCCACGCCGGTGTCGTGCACGGCCCTCACCGCGGTCTCCAGCTGGACGACGTCTTTGGGCAACCGTTCCGCCATCGCCTTCGGCAACTCCCCCATGCCGAGCGCCGGCACCACGGCACCGCCTCGGGCGAAACTGCGCCACACCAGGTGGAAGAACCTCGACGACGTGCTCAGTTCCGGTTCCAGGAACACGCCGGACAGGAACGGCCGGAACACCGCCTCGACCGCACGGTCGGACATGCCCAGCCGCCGCAGTTCCTCGCGAGTCGTGCGGTCCGGCGCGGTGAGCAAGGGCCGCACCGGCCCGAAGGCGTCCGGACCCGAGAACCGGGCGATCGCCGCCACGTCCCGCGCGCTCAGGACGTGCTGGCGCACGAACCCGTCCCAGGCCGCCGGCCCGCTGCGCGGATCGGCGAGCAGGTCGTGCCTGCCGTCGTCGTGCACGAACACACCCGGCCTGAAGTACCGCAACGGGAACGGGTCCAGGCCCAGCCGCGCCAGGTCGGGGTAGGCGGGCAGCATGATCTGGAAACCGCGGTCGAACCGCACGCCGTCCTCGACGTCGGTCCGCACCCGGCCACCGACCTCGTCGCCCGCCTCGAGCACGGTGACCTCGACGCCCGCCGCCGCCAGTTCCAGCGCGGCGTTCAAGCCCGCCAGACCGGCTCCCACCACGACGATCACAACGTCCTCCAGCGTCGGGCGACCGAGCGCAGCAGCGGAACGCGGCCCTCGGCCGGCACCGTCCACAGATCCGTGCCCGCGACGCCCCAGCGGCTCAGCAGATGGTTGGCGGCGGCGAAACCGGTGGTGGCCGCGCGTTCCATCAGCGCGACCGGCAGGTCGATGCGCACCAGATCGCCCGCCACCACGAGGAAGTCGTCCGGTGTGGTGACTCCCGGCCGCGTGGCGTACCCACCGGCCGGGAAGAGCGGGCAGTCCTCGCGCAGCTCGTGGCGTTCGTCGACGACCCCAGCCCGTTTGGTCTCCGGGTAGACCTCGGTGAGCTGTTCCCAGAGCCGGGCGCGTGCGTCCTGTTCGTCCACATCGGACGGCAGCGCGTAGCCGTGCAGTTCCACCACGGAACCGCCCGTGCGTGCGGCCCAGGCCCGTGCCTCGTGCTCGTAGTGGTTGAGGACGCTGATGTTGTCGAGCAGGTCGTGGCCGCCGGTGCCGAGGAAACCGGGCCGGTCCGCGTCCACCGGCGTGTCCAGCCAATACCTCGACACGAGGAACCGGGGTGCGGTGCGCAGCCCGCCGACCTTCTCACGCCACGCGGCGTCGCCGAGCGCGGGCGAGCCTCCGACGAGGGCCCGCAGGCCCGGGACGTCCGCGGCGAGCACCACGGCGTCCGCCTCGATCGCGCCATCGCCGATGGTGACGGAGAACCGCCTGTGCTCGCCCGGCAGCACGGACCTGGCCTCGGTGCCCGTGCACACCGTCGCGCCCACCAGGGCGAGGTGGCGCCTGAGCGGCTCCCACAGGCCGTGCGGGAACGGGTCCGCGGCCATGTCGAACAGCAGTCCCTCGCTGGAGCCGAGGAAGTAGATGTGGAACATCACCGCGAGCTCGGCGGCCGACATGCGGGTGGGGTGGGCGAAGAAGCTGCGGGAGAACACCTCGAAGGCGAGGGCGTGCGCGGCCTCGGGGAACCGGATCCGCTCCAGGTAGGTCGCGGCGTCGATGCCGTCGAGCTCCTCGTACACCCGTGGCACCGACACGTCGAGCAACGACAGCGCGGCCCGTGCGTTGACGTCGGGCAGGTCGCGCCAGCGGAACGTGGGGCTGCCGCGCAGGAACGCGAGGGCGTTCCACGGCACGGCCTTCGGGAGGTTCGCGAAACCGTCCCGGTGGCCGGTGGCGTGCTGCAACGGGTAGTCCGGCACTCCGACCAGCGCACGTCCGGCCGGGTCGACGCGGTCGAGCAGGGCCCGGAGGTTGTAGTACTGCCGGAAGAACGCGTGGAAGCCGCGGGTCATCGTGGCGTCGCTGCCGTCCGCGAGCCTGGTGCTCCAGCCGCCGACGCGTCCGCCCAGGTAGTCCTCCCGTTCGCACAGCACGACCTGCGCCCCGCGTTCGGCGAGCAGCGTCGCGGCGGAGAGCCCGGCGATGCCACCGCCCACCACGGCGACGACGGGGGCGGTCCCATCGAACTGCGCGCGACCGGCCGGGGCCGGGATCCGCACGGCCTTACGATCCCTCACCGCTGCTCCTGTTCCGGCACGTGGCCGCGGAAGGTGTGCACCACACCGAGTTGCAGGCCCGGCAGCGGCGCGCTGCGCACGCCGACGAAGCCGTTGCGCCGCAACCTGTCCCGCAGCGCCGTCGCCCCGTCGAAGTCCATCACGCTGCGCCACAGGTAGGTGTAGAGCGAACGGTCGCCGGTGACCAGCCATCCCGCCGGCACGATGAACCCGCACAGCAGCGTCCACAGTGCCGTGCTTGTCAGGGAGTCGCGCACCGAGTACTCGTGCAGCACCAGCGTTCCGCCGGGTCTCAGCAGAGCCTTGATCCGGGTGAGCGTCGCGTCCGGCTCGGGCAGGTTGCGCACCAGGTACGCGGCGAACACCACGTCGAACTCGCCCTCGTCCACGTCCTCGGCGCGGCTGTGCACGAACCTCACCGTGGCGGGCCAGCGCTTCTCCCGTGCCCGCGCGATCATGCCCGCCGAGGCGTCCACGGCGACGATCTCCACGCCGGGCGCGGCCGCGACCAGCGCGGCGGTGGAGGCGCCCGTGCCGCAGCCCAGGTCGAGCACCCGCATGCCGGGGCGCAGGCCGAGCGCTCGCGCGGACAGGCGCAGCGCCTGGTGATAGCCGGGGTTCAGTCCTACCAGGAAGTCGTAACCACGGGCCGCCCGGTCGAACTTCGCCGGTACCTCAAGCTTGTTCACGTGCCGGCCTTCCCCGTTCCCACAACAACAACACGGCGGTGACCATGGCGAACCCGTAGAGGAAGTCCTCCACCGGGATGTCCCACGGCACCCGCACCCCGCTGATCGCCCAGTCCGCGTACAACACGATCGGCGCGTCGAGCCTCGTCAGCCATCCGTCCACCGGCACCTGGAACCCGAGCACGATCGCCATCGTGATCCAGTACGCCGGACGCTTGAACAAACCCGTGCGCAGCAAGAAGAACTCCAGCAGCAGCACCACGACAACCGCCGCCACCGCGGCGAACGAGTACTCCTCAACCATCACGCAACCAGCGCTCGGAGTGCCCGCGCACGGCCTCGTAGGTCAGCACCGCGCAGAGCGGGATCGCCACGAAGAACAGGACTTCCTCAATCGGCAGCACCCCACCGATCAACACCCCCGTCGTCGCCTCGGGATGAAAACTCCAATGCCCTCGCACGATCGCGACGACGTCCCAGACGGCGAGGGCGAGCAGCACGGGCGCGATGGCACGCGCCAGGTCCGGGCCACGGCGGTAGACGCCGCGTCCCATCCACTCCAGCGGCAGCGTGATGAGCACGCATACACCCAGCACCATCAGGTATTCGTACTGGCTTCGCATCACCGACCTCCCACAACGACCGTATGGGCGGCGCGACGAGTCTGCACAACGGCGAGCCGGCTTCGTCAGATCGAGGTTTCGCCGTCAGGTCGTTTCCGTCTTGGCGATCGCGTAGTAGGCGTCCACGGTGTCGCCGTCGATGCCCACGTAAGTGTCGATCCACGCCGCGGTGGCACGTACGAGCACCAGCACCGCGTCAAACTGCTGGTCCTCCGTCAACCTCGCCAGCACCAGGGCGACGCGCTGATCATCACCGCACGCCAGTCCGCTCAACACCTCCGAGGCGACCTCGGCCGCCCGCGCGCAGGTCGCGTCACCCCGCGTCGCCGGCACGGAGATCGGAATGCGGACGGACGGCTCGAGCGAGCCGCGCGGCACACCACGCAGCAGGATCGCCGCACACGTGTCGATCGCGACCACCCGCGTCCGCTCGTCCGACACCAGGCACCGCACGGCGTCGACGGACCACAGGTGATCGCGCCTGTTGACCGCACCCACCGCGGCCAGGGTCAGTTCCCTGGCCTGCACTTCATCGAGTCGATGCATCGACTCCCGGTCTCCTTCGCGATCGGCCCCGACTGCGCCCCCGCACACGGAATTCTGTGTTGCCACAATCGCAACTCAGCCATGGTCAAACGACCGGGCTCGCGCTGCACGACGAGTGGCCCGCAGTTCACCCGTCCGCACCATCGCATTCGAGCCCACTACCCGTTCCAGATGTTGATACCATCCCGATGTTGACAACCTGGGAGGGTTAACGATGGCGACGCGGCACCTCTACGTGGTCCGTCACGGCGCAGCAGATCCGTTCGGCGAGCTCACCGGTACCGGTGAACAACAGACGCACCTGCTGGGCGAGCGCCTCGCCCGGTCACCGATCGACGCCGTCCTGCACTCGCCCCTGGCCAGAGCGACGAGCACAGCCCAGATCCTGGGCGAGCACCTGCCAGGCGTCCCCGTCACCGAGGCCCCCGAACTGGTCGACCACGTACCGCACGTGCCGGCCGATCCCCCGCCCGCGTGGGCAGGTTTCTTCGACGGCTACGACGCGGCAGAAGCAGCCGCGGGCGCGGGCCTCGCCGAGTCCTTGACCGCCCGGTTCGCGCGTCCCGCCGAGACCGAGACCCACGAGGTGCTGGTCACGCACGCCTACCAGGTGGCGTGGCTGGTGCGGCACGCCCTGGGCGCACCGCCGGACCGGTGGCTGGCGATGAGTTGCGGCAACACCGCGCTGACCGTCATCCAGTTCCGCGACGGCACGCCACCGGCCTTGCTGCTGTACAACGACATGAGCCACCTGCCGGACGAGCTGCGCTGGACGGGCTTCGGCCCAGGCACTCGACCTTGAACCGCCGTCCGGCGCGCATCCCTGCCCGCACACCCGGCCGCCGCTCCGCCAACGCGCCGAAGCAGGCCCACGCTCCCTGGCCAGCCGCCACACTCCCGCAGGCGCCATGCCCCGCTTCCGTGCCGCCTGAGCACCTTCGACCACGCTCTTCAAGCGCCCTGGCGCCGCCGAAGCACAGCCTGCGCGGCCTCCAGACGCTCGGCCTCGTCCCGCTCCGAACAGTCCCCGGACACCTCATCGGCCCACCCCAGCAACCGGCGCAGGTGCTCGTCCGCCCCTCCCGTGACGACGCGCGGCGTGCCGAGGACGACCTCACCGCCGGTCCCGTCGATGGTCACCATCGCGGCCACGCCAACCGTGCGCCCGCCCATCGCCACCGAGTCGCTGCCCACGTGAAGGTCGGCGACACCTACGACGGCGGGTTTTCCCATCGAGCGGGCGACGACGGCCGCGTGGCTCGCCGGGCCGCCCCGCGCGGTGACGATGCCGGTGGCCGCCGCCAGGCCGCGGATGTCCTCCGGTGACGTCTCCGGACGCACCAGGACGACCGGGCCGTCGGCGGCCATGCGCACCGCCTCGTCGGAGGTGACCGCCACCCTGCCCGCCGCCACTCCCGGGCAGACGCCCAGTCCGCGTGCGATGACGTCGGCATCCGGTGCGATCCGGGGTACGCGGACGTGCCGGAGGTGGTGCGGCGCCACCCGCAGGAGTGCGTCGTCGCGGGTGATCGCACCGGCGTCGGCCAGGTCGGTGGCGAGGCGGACGGCGGCGGCGCCGGTGAACCTGCCCGGCCGCACCTGCAGCAGCCACAACACGCCCGACTCGAAGGTGAACTCGACGTAGCACGCGTCGCGGTAATGCTGTTCGATGCGGCTCAGGGCGTCGAGCAGGTCTCGCCAGACCGCGGGTTCACGGTCCGCGATCGTGTGCAGGGGCAGTGTCAGCGTCCGGCCGGAGACGACGTCGTCGCCCTGGTGTCCGAAGAGGACTTCGCCGAACGGCACGTTCTCGCCTGTGCCGGGGTCGCGGCTGAACGCGACGCCGGAGCCGCTGCGGTCGTCGCGGTCTCCGAAGACCATCCGCTGCACGACCACGGCCGTACCCAGGTCGTGCGGGATGCCGTGGAGGGTGCGGTAGGTACGGGCGCGGGGCGTGTTCCACGACGCGAACACCGACTTCAGCGCCTCGTCGAGCGAGTCCGGCGTGAGGCGGAGGTTGAGGATCGTGTCCATCATGCCGGGCATCGACACGGCGGCCCCGGAACGCACCGAGACCGTCGACGGTCCCAGGACTTCGATGGCGGAGGCCAGTTCGTCGGCGAGATCGCCGGGAAGCCGGCCCGTGCGGAGGAAGACCCGGCAGGCCTCGGTGGTGACGACGAAACCGGCTGGCACCGGCAGGCCGAGGCGGTGCAGCAGCACGAGGCCGTGAGCCTTGCCGCCGACGACTTCCGGCGGTTCGCCGAGCGCGCCCGACAGGTGCCTCACCCACTCCATCGCGCGATTCCCAACGTGGCGAGCAGGTCCTCGTGCAGTTCCGCCCAGATCGTGTGGAACGAGTCGATGGCGTCGGCCAGGCGCTCCAACTCCCCCGCCTGAGCGCGGTCCAGGGCTTCGGACAGGCGAGCGTCGTAACGGCCGAACCGGGGCACGGCGGCGGCCAGAGCGGCGATCACCACGACGGCACGCGCGTGGAAGTCGGTGAACAAGGCGAGGACGCGGGCGTCGTAGGCGGTGTCGCTGTGGTCGTTGATGGTCGTGACGCCGTCGGTGGACCGGACCTGCCACGCCGTGCACAGGTCGAGCAGTTCGGGGTTGAGCACGAGGAACGCGTCGAACGCCTCGGCGAGCGCGGGACGGGTGCCGGCCGACTCCAACTCGGCCTTGGTCCGCGCCGCGTTGGCGGACCGGCCGGACTCCGTCAGCGCCCACCCCCCGAAACCCCTGTGGTGCGTGACGAGACCGGCGACCGCGAGATCGATCAGCTCGGACTCCACATCGGACTCGTCGAGCCCCGTGAACGACGCCACGCGGGTGAGTCCGGTGGTACCGACGCAGCGCAACGCGTGCAGCACCAGCAAATCTCTGCTCACGACGTCGCCTCCCGCCGACGTGCACCAGCCGCATGGCCGGCACCGCGGCCGTGGGCACGCGCGACGATCACGCCGTCCCGCACGCTGACCGCGGACTCGGTGTCGTCGCAGGGATCGGTGACACCGATCGCGGACGCCACCAGCGCGTCGTCGTCGAGCATCAGCCGGACGTGCTGCCAGACCTCGGGCGCGAACACCCGCCTCAGACAGCCGACGGCGTCCGTCACCCGGAGCCGGACGAGGCGCCCTGTCTCCTCCTGATCACCGGTGACGATGGCCAGCGTGACCTGTTCGCCGGGCTTCGCGGACCGCACAGCCTCCTCGGCCGCGCCGAGACGACTCGCGCCCAGCACCACCACCAGTCCGTTCGCGAGGCCGACCCGCTCACCGCTGATCTGGTCGACGAGACCTTCGGGCGCGGTCCAGGCGTCCGCACACGTGCGCGCCGGGGCGACGTACGGCAGGTGCGGTGGCGCCCAGGTGTCCTCCAGGTCGATCTCGGCCATGTGCCTGCACGCGTGCGCGACGTCGAACGGGTCACCGAACCCCGGCGACGTCTCGGCCCGGTGACCGGCGCCGTCCAGCATCGTCAGCACCAGTTCCGCCAGCCGCACCCGCCGGGCCGGTGCACCCCGTTCGAGGGCGATGGCCAGCAGCAACGCCTCCAGCCGCGCGAGCTGCGCCAGCACGGCCGGACCGCGTTCGTCCTCGAAGACCCCGTCCAGCGACCGCAACTGCAGCCGCCCGCCCGGCGCCGCGTCGCCCACCAATGGCAACCGTTCGAGCCAGACCCTCGCGAACACCCCGAGCGCGTCGACTCGCGATGTCGGCGACACCGTCGCCTGCGGCTCACCCCCAGACGCCTTCCCGACCAGGTCGATCAGCACCGCCAGGTACAGCGCCCGTTTGCTCGGGAAGTTCGAGTACACCGCCCCACGGGTCAGCTCCGCCCGTTCGGCGATCCGGTCGACCTTCGCCGGCACGAAACCGTGCTCGGCGAACTCCTCCCGTGCCGCCGCCAGCACCGCGGCACGCGTACGCGCCTGCTGCTGCACCCGAGTCAGCCGAACCATCGCCACTCCTCGCCGAGCGCAATCGAGATGTTCTGAACATCCAGATTACCTTAACGTCCGAGTTGCGGCTTGGCGGGAGCAGGTCCACACCCAGCGGGCTCAGCCCAGCACGCAGAGCAGTGAACAGGCCTTCGCGGACGACCACTCGCTGTACAGGCGGCCGGCACCGACCGGCGTGTACTTCGCCTTCGCCTTGTTGGTCAAGGGGAACAGCGATAGCAACGCGTACGTCGAGCAGTGGACCACGTTCGACTCACCGGGCTGCAGCGTGAACGGCCCGGTCCGGCAGGCCGGTTCCACGTCGTCGACCACGTAGGCGTCGACGATCGGGATCGGGCCGTTGTTCGTCACGGTGACCCGCCAGTACGCGGTGGCGTTCAGCAGGCCGAGGACGCCCACGGGTGCTTGCTTCACCCACGGACCAGAGCCGCCCGCCTTGCAGTTGGCCGGCGTGTACGAACCGCAGATCTCCTTGTTCACCAGCACGTTCGGCAGGCACGCGGTTCCTGGCGCGACCTGACGGGTCACCGTGTTGGACGAGAAGCCGCCGGTCGCGTCGGTCCCGTTCGCCGTGTTCGCGACGGACGTGACCGCGCACTCCGCGGAGATCGTGGTGCGGAAGCACATCTGTGGCGGGTCACCGTTGAACTCCACGGCCAGGGACGGCTGGTTGCCGCCGCCGAAGTCCGCGGCGTTGTTCAGCACGAGCGACGCGGTGAGCGTCAGCGAACCGGCGGTGACGCCGGTCAGGTCCACCGTGCCGTCCAGGGCGAACCCCGGTGTGGCAACAGGGTTCCCACCACCGTCCACGGCCTTCACTGTCGACGCGCCGAAGTTCACGTTCGCTGGTGTCATGCCGATGAGCCGTGCTTTGCTGTAAGTGGTGGTGTGCGGTTGTCCGTCGCAGTAGAACTGCGAGGGGTTGAGCGACACGGAGGCGCCGCTGCGAACGCAGGGCGACGCCCCCGTGTCAGGATCCAGTGAGAACAGCACGCCCGCGTCTCCCAGCCCGAGCAGACAGCCGGTGGGAGCGTCGTAGGCGTAGCCGTAATCTCTCGTGATGCCGTTGTTGACCGTCGGATGTGTGATGCGCGATGGCATTCCGGCGCACGACGTCCCGGTGCTCCAGTCGTGGCACACCGTCGCGCCCACGTACGGGCCGCTCCAGATACCGAAGTAGCTGCGCACGCGGTCTCCGGTGCGCACCACCTCCGGGGTGAACACCCAGGTGTGGCTCTCCAGCGCGCCCATGCCACCGGACAGCGGCGAACCGTCGATGGCGTAACAGGTGGTGACGTTCGTGGCTCCGGACGTGCTCGCGCACGCACCGGTCTCCTCACCCGTTGTGCTGTAAGCGGTGTAGGCGTTGTAGGTGTAGTTGGCCGGGGGGCCGAGCGTCTTCGGGGCCGGCCAGCCCGCGCACGCGCTCGTCGTACCGGGGTCGAAACAGCCCATCATGGGCACACCGCTGCCGTACAGCGACGACGACGCGAACAGCTTGCCTCCGGCGACGGCCAGCGCGCCGAGGTAGTAGCCGCCGTGGTCGGTGAACGGCACGATCGGCGCGTAGGGCTGGCCCCCGCACGGGCTCTGCGTGGCGGTCGTCCAGCACACCACGTGCCCGGAGTTCGCCACGCCGTAGAGGTTTCCGCCGACCTGGACGAGTCCCGCCATCTCGAACGTCTGCCCGGTCCGGTTCATCAGCGGCCAGTAGCCGCAGTTGCCCGGCGCGGCGAGGTCGAGGCAGCCGACGCCGATCGAGGACGCCGTGGTGGCCGAGTAGTACACGCGGGCGGGGTTCGCCGGGTCGCGGACGTACTGCGGCGCGAGGGGGCTGGAGATGTCGCCCGTGTACCCCGTCCCGAGCGGGCCGGGCGCGGTGTTGAGCGGCTTCGGCCACGGACCGCCCGCACAGAGCGAGCTCGTCGCGAGATCGGTGCACACCAGCTTCGGATCGGTGAGACCCAGGTGGTGGTAGACGTTCCACGCCTGCAGGCGCCCGTCCGGCGTGCGGTGCAGCATCGGGATGAAGCCGTCACCGCCGGTGCTGCTCGCGCTGGCCCGCACCGGCGGCGTCAGCACGCTGGAGAACGACTTGCCTCCGTTGCGCACGTCGGGGTGTGTGGCGGTGACCGGGTTGCCCTCGGTGCCGGTCCAGCCCGGCGGCACCTGCAGCGAGCCGGCCAGCAAGGTCTGGCCCGCGCCGATGGGGTCGGTGATCGAAGCGGCACCGTTGGCACCGTTCGGGTAGGACACGACCCAGGAGGCGACATCGCCGTGGGAGGCGGGATCGGACACGCCCTGCACGGACTTGGTGAGAGTGGACACGGGCGGCTGAGCGGCCACGGGTACTGCGGCGGTGAGCGTGCTGCCAGCGAGCACGCCCGCTAGCACCATCGCCGGCAAACGTCTTCGCACGAGCATGATCCCTTCGGTGGCGGGTTCGTTCGGGAACTGACCGCCGACGCTAGGGACGTCCTCTGTGCGGGAAAAACCCCCTCACCCGCGTGCACGTGATGTCTGCACCATCAGACCAATGTGCGAATGCTGAACATGTGACCGGACAAGAGATTCCATTTCGTTGCCGAATCAAGTTTCACCTGAACGCCACTGAAACGCCTATGCGAGAAGCGAATGCTCGCGGTGCGGGGTCCAGCGCAGGTGCACGGTGCGGTCGGGCGGGTCGGCTCGCAGCAGGGACAACCGCGGCCGGACGGCGTCGGTGCGCGCGGACGGCGGCTTGCGGCTGCCGGCGCGGTACTGGACCGGCCACTCGGCCCGGTAGCCCTGTTCGGCCGCCGCGTGCAGCGTCCAGTGCGGGTCGTACAGGTGCGTGCGCCCGATCGCGCACAGGTCCGCGCGGCCCGCCAGCAGGATGGAGTTGACGTCGTCGTAGGAGGCGATGGCGCCGACCGCGATGACGGCCGCGCCCGTGACCTCGTGGCGGATGCGGTCCGCGAACGGCGTCTGGTAGCTGCGGCCGTACGCAGGGCGCTCGTCCGCCGTGACCTGGCCGGTGGAGACGTCGATCGCGTCCGCGCCGTGGGCGACGAACGCGCGGGCGATCTCCACGGCGTCGTGCTCGGTGTTGCCGCCGTCGACCCAGTCGGTCGCAGAGATGCGCACGATCATCGGGCGCTCGGCCGGCCACACGGCACGGACGGCGTCGAACACTTCCAGGGGGAACCTCAGCCGGTTGGCCAGCGAACCGGCGTACTCGTCCGTGCGCTGGTTCGCGATCGGTGAGAGGAACGAGGACAACAGATAGCCGTGCGCGCAGTGCAGTTCGAGCAGGTCGAACCCTGCTTCGGCACCACGTTCCGCAGCCGCGACGAACTCCGCGGTGATCCGGTCCAGATCCTCGCGAGCGGCCTCGGCGGGGATCGGCGATCCGGGGCCGTACGGCAGCGGAGATGGGCCGATGACGTCCCAGTTGCCCTCGGGCAGCGGTTCGTCCATGCCCTCCCACATCAGGCGGGTGGAGCCCTTGCGGCCGGAGTGGCCGAGTTGCAGGCCGATGCGGGCGGTGCTCCGCTCGTGCGCGAAGGCCACGATCCGGGCCCAGGAGTCGCGCTGCTCGTCGGTCCACATACCGGTGCAGCCGGGCGTGATGCGGCCCTCGGACGAGACGCAGACCATTTCGGTCATCACCAGTCCCGCGCCGCCCATGGCCTTCGACCCCAGGTGGACGAGGTGGAAGTCGCCCGGCACGCCGTCGACGGCGGAGTACATGTCCATCGCCGAGACGATCACGCGGTTCTTGAGTTCCAGCTGTCCCAGGCGGAACGGCTGGAACATCGCCGGGGCCGTGCTCCGGAGTCCCTGGGAGGCGGCGAAGGCGGCGTCGACGCGGTCGGCGAACTCCGGGTCGCGGGTGCGCAGGTTGTCGTAGGTGATCCGGCGCGAGCGCGTGAGCAGGTTGAAGCAGAACCGGGTCGGCTCCTGCTCCGCGTACATGCCGATGTTCTCGAACCACTCCAGGGACGCCTGGGCAGCCCGCTGGGTCGACTCGACGACGGGGCGCCGCTCGGTCTCGTAGGCCGTCAGCGCGGTCTCGACGTCACGGTGTTCGTGCAGGCACGCGGCGAGGGCGAGCGAGTCCTCCATCGCGAGTTTGGTGCCCGAGCCGATCGAGAAGTGCGCGGTGTGCGCGGCGTCGCCCACGAGGACGACGTTGCCGTGGTGCCACCGTTCATTGCGCACGGTGGTGAAGCTGAGCCACTTCGAGTTGTTGGCGAACACCTGGTGGCCGGCCAGCTCCTCCGCGAACAGCTCGCGGATCCGCTGGACGGCGTGTTCGTCCGAGACACCCGGCGCGAACTCCTGGGCGGTGTCGAAACCGGCGCGGCGCCACACGTCCTCGTGCATCTCGACGATGAACGTGGAACCGCTGTCGGAGTAGGGATAGCCGTGGACCTGCATGGTCCCCCACGGCGTGTCCTTGATGAAGAACTGGAACGCCTCGAAGACCAGATCCGTGCCGAGCCACATGTACTTGTTGCGGCGCGGGTCCACAGTGGAACGGAAGACGTCCGGGAAGGACTGCCGCACCAGCGAGTTGACGCCGTCCGCGCCGACCACGAGGTCATGTGACGCGCTCAGGACTTCCGCGGCGGGCGCGGGCGTCGAGAAGTGCACGACCACGCCGAGATCGCGGCACCGCCGCTGGAGGAGACCGAGCAGTTCCTTGCGGCTCATCGCGGCGAACCCCTGCCCGCCCACGGTGTGGCTCTCGCCGCGGTAGTGGATGTCGATGTCCGTCCAGCGCGCGAACCGGCGTGACATTGCCTCGGCGAACTCCGGGTCGGCGTTCTCGATCCCGCCGAGCGTCTCGTCGGAGAACACCACGCCGAAGCCGAACGTCACGTCGGCAGCGTCGCGTTCCCAGATGGTGACATCATGCGAAGGGTCGAGCTGTTTCATCAGCGCGGCGAGGTAGAGCCCACCGGGGCCGCCTCCGACGATCGCGATCTTTCTGGCTGCGATCCTCATGTCAGCACCTCGTCCTCGACGATCTTGCGGAGTGCGAAGCGCTGCAGCTTGCCGCTGGCGTTGCGCGGCAACGACGTGCGGAACCGCACCTCGCGCGGGTACTTGTAGGGCGCGATGGTCCGCTTCACGTGGTCCTGGATCTCCCTGGCCTTCGCGTCGGAGCCCGGCACGCCGTCGCGCAGCACCACGAAGGCGCAGACGACCGCGCCGCGTTCGTCGTCGGGCTTGGCGACGACAGCGGACTCCAGCACGTCCGGGTGGGTGTCGATGGCCTCCTCGACCTCGGGGCCGCCGATGTTGTAGCCGGAGGAGACGATCATGTGGTCGCTGCGGGCGTGGTAGTGGAAGTAGCCGTCCTCGTCGCGGTGGAAGACGTCACCGGTGACGTTCCAGCCGTCCACCACGTAGTCCTTCTGCCGCTCGTCGTCGAGGTAGCGGCAGCCGACGGGGCCGATCACGCCGAGGCGTCCCTGCTCGCCGGGGCCGAGTTCCTCGCCGTCGGGGCCGAGCACGGTGGCGCGGTAGCCCGGCACCGGTTTGCCGGTGGAGCCGGGCCGGATGTCGTCACCGGCGGCAGAGATGAAGATGTGCAACAGCTCCGTGGCGCCGATGCCGTCGATCACCTTCAGCCCCAGCCGATCCCGCAGCCGTTGCCAGGTCTCCTGGGGGATGTGCTCGCCGGCCGACACCGCGGTCCGCAGGCCGCCGAGCTTCGCCTCGATGCCCTCGCGCAGGATCGCCTTGTACGCGGTCGGCGCCGTCGCGAGCACCGTGACTCCGTGCTGTTGCACGAGGTCCGCGACCTGGGCGGGCGTGGCGGCCTCGGTCAGCAGGGCGCAGGCACCGGCCCGCAGCGGGAAGACGACGAGCATGCCCAGGCCGAACGTGAAGGCGAACGGGGCGGTGCAGGCGACGACGTCGTCCTCGGTCAGCCGCAGCACGTGCCGGCCGAAGGTGTTGTCGATGGACAGGACGTCGCGGTGGAAGTGCGCGGTGATCTTCGGTGTGCCGGTGCTGCCGGACGTCGGCGCCAGCAACGCCACGTCGTCGGCGGCGGTGTCCACGGCGGTGAACTGCCCCGACCTGGTCGCGGCGAGCACCTGGAGGTCGTCGTAGTCCACCACGGTCAGCGACGGCAGGTCTCGGACGTCCTCCGTGAACCGCTGGTCCACCAACGCGATCGACGGACGGGTGCGCTCGACGATCGGCGCGAGTTCGCGGGTCCTCAACGCGGCCATGGTCGTCACCACGACACCGCCCGCCTTGAGGACGCCGAGCCACGCGGCCACGGTCCACGGGTTGTTGGGCGAGCGGAGCAGAACCCGTTGTCCTGGAACGAGACCGAGCTCTTCGGTCAGCACCTGGGCCACCTGGTTCGCGCGGGTCAGCAACTCGCCGTAGGACCACGTCTCCCCCGCCGGCGTGCGCAGCGCGGGGCGGTCGGGGCCGAACCTCGCCACCGGGACGTCGATGAGCTCGGTGGCGGCGTTGAGCCGGGCCGGGTAGTCCAGTTCCGGCGTCGTGAACTCGATGGCAGGCCACAGCGCCGCGGGAGGTAAGTGGTCGCGAGCGAAGGTGTCCATGGGTGAAGTCCTTCCCGGGCGGCGGGTCAGGAAGCGCGGATCATGCCCTCCTGGGCAACGGTGGCGAGGTGGAGGCCATCGCGGGTGAAGAAGCGGCCGTGGCCGAGTCCCCGGCCCGCGTCGGCGGCGACGGCCTCCTGCACGTAGAGGAGCCAGTCGTCGATCGGACCCTCGCGGTGGAACCACATCGCGTGGTCGAGGCTCGCGGTGACGAGGCCCGGCCGGGCCCACGGCAGGTCGAGGACCCGCAGGACGGGCTCGAGGATCGTGTAGTCGCAGACGTAGGCCAGTGCGGCGAGGTCACGCTGGGCGTCGGTCAGGCCGTCGACCGGGCGCAGCGCGTCGAACGGCTTGATCCACACGGCCTGGTGCGGGACCTTCTCGCCTTCGACCGCGAGGTAGACCGGGCCGGGCGCGTGCCGCATGTCGAAGCTGCGGCCGCCGGACCAGTAGGCCTTCGACTCCTCGGTCATCGAACCGCCGGAGCGTCCCGCGAGGAAGTCCGCGGAGCTTTCCAGCTCGTCCGGGCCTGGCAGGTCGCCGGTGAACTCGGTCCGATACCCGCCGCCCGGCTCGCCCGCGGCGAAGTTCGCGAGGCAGGCGTAGAGGGGCTTGCCGTTCTGGTAGCCGCGGACCTGCCGGGTGCTGTAGCCGCGGCCGTCGCGCAGCAGCTCGACCTCGTACCGCACCTGGGCGCCGATGTCGGCCGGGCGCAGGAAGTAGCTGTGCATCGAGTGCAGCGTCTTGCCGTCCGTCACCGAACGCATGGCGGCGGCTGCGGCTGCGGCGACCAGGTCCCCGCCGTAGGCCTTGGGCCACGGGCAGGGCTGGGTGACGGCGGTGAAGGCGAGGTCGAAGTGCTCCGGATCGGCCTTCTCCAGCGCGATGGCCTCGGTGAAGATCGCCGAAGTCGGCACGGGCGTCATCGGCTCAGCCAGTCGCGCAGGTCCTCGTCCGGCACGTCGTCGAGGTTCACGACGATGTTCTCCGGCGTCCGCGTGGTCATCCACGTGAGCGACTTGTTGCGGTCGAGGTTGCACTCGATGTGCGGCATGAACGGCGGCACGAACACCCAGTCACCCTCCTCCATGTCGACGTAGTCCTCGAACTTCTCCCCGAAGTAGATTCGCGCCCGGCCGGACAGCACGTAGCCGCCGGTCTCGGCCTCGCCGTGGTGGTGGGTGACCGAGCGGTAGCCCGGTTCGTTGGTGACCTTCCCGAACCACAGCTTCGTCGCCGGGGTGTGCTGGATGCTCACCCCCGAGATCCGGATCGCACCGCCGGAGTTCGCGGTGTCCGGGTTCTCGGCACCGCCGCGCGTCACGACCGGCGCGACCAGGCCGCTGGGCAGCCGGTACATCGAGTTGTCGCCGTCGAGCTGGTACTTGCTCAGGTCGGGCTCCATATCTCGTATTCTTCACGACCGTCAGATAGTGTCAATACTCATGAGGCCAGCAGCAGTGAACCCGGCCAGCCTTCCGGCGCCGAGCGGCTACTCCCACGGCACCCTCGCCGGCAACACCCTCCACCTCGGCGGGCAGACCGCCCTGGACGCCGACATGAAGATCGTTCCCGGTGGCATCGTCGAGCAGTTCCGCCAGGCGTTCGGCAACGTGCTGGCGACGTTGCGCGCGGCCGGGGGCGAACCGGAGGACCTGGTCAGCATCACGATCTACCTCACCGACATCCCGGACTACCAGGCTCACGGCAGGGAGATCGGCAAGGTGTGGCGCGAGCTCGCCGGCCCCGTCTACCCGGCCATGGCGGGCATCGGCTGCACCGCGCTGTGGCAGCCGGAAGCACTGATCGAGATCCTCGGCGTCGCCGTGATCCCGGAAGACCGGCTGGTCAGGCCCAGCTGAATCGATAGCGCTTTCATGATCTACGCAACGTGAACGCGATAGTCGAGGAGGTTCGCGGGTGAAGCTCGCTTCTGTGACGGTCGGCGGCGTCCGTCGTGGCGGTGTCGTCGACGGGGAGTCGATCGCGCTGCTGTCGTGCACGGTCGATGACGTCGTGCGGGGCGCTCCGGTCGAGACCGGCGAGGTCCTGCCGCTGGCGGAAGTGCGGCTGGAGGCGCCGCTGCACCGGTTCAACCGCGACATCCTCTGCACCGGCTGGAACTACTGGGACCACTTCGAGGAGTCCGCCGGCAAGCGCGAGGGTCAGGACCCGGTCTCCCGTCCGCTGCGCCCGACCTTCTTCACCAAGGGCCCGGACACGGTCGTCGGGCCGCACGACGCCATCGCCTACGACCCCGGGTTGTCCCAGAAGTGGGACTACGAGGCCGAGATCGCGATGGTCATCGGGCGCGACGGCCGTTCGATCCCGGAGGAGAAGGCGCTGGACCACGTGTTCGGCTTCCTCGTCGCCAACGACGTTTCGCAGCGCGATCTCCAACGCGCGCACGGCGGCCAATGGCTCAAGGGCAAGAGTCTCGACGCCACGATGCCGCTCGGACCGTGGCTGACCACCGTCGACGAGATCCACGACCTCGGCGGGCTGCGGGTCCAGTGCGAGGTCAACGGTGTCCTGCTGCAGGACGCGACCAGCGCGCAGATGGCGTTCTCCTTCGCGCGGATCATCGCCGAGCTCAGTCACGGCATGACCCTGCGCGCCGGCGACGTGATCCTGACCGGCACTCCCAGCGGCGTCGGCAACGCCCGCGAACCGCAGCTCTTCCTGCGCGACGGCGACGTCGTGGTCACGCGCGTCAGCGGCTTGGGCGAACTGCGCAACACCGTCACGCTGACCGACCTCGCCGGGCCGGGCGTTAAGCTCGCCGGCAGCTGATCAAGGTGAGGAGAGGGCACTGAACGTCGCGGACATGACCGTGGAAGCCGCGGCTCCCGCCGGTCGCGACCGGCTCGGCCCGCTCATCATCACGATCTTCGGCCTCTACGCGCGCGGCGAGCACAACTGGCTCTCCGTGGCCTCCGTCGTCCAGCTCATGGCCGACCTCGGCGTGGACGGCCAGGCCGCCCGGTCCTCAATCTCCCGCCTGAAGCGCCGGGGCGTCGTCCGGGCCGAACGCCGCGACGGCGCCGGCTACGCCCTGGCCGAGTCCACACTGGAGACCCTGGCCGAGGGCGACACCCGCATCTTCGAACGCCGCCGGGCCACCACCGAGGACGGCTGGCTCGTGGTCGTGTTCTCCGTGCCCGAGTCCGAACGCGAGAAGCGCCACGCCCTGCGCACCAGCCTGACCCAGCTCGGCTTCGGCACCACGGCCCCCGGCGTGTGGGTGGCACCGGGCAACCTGGCCACCGAGACCCGCCGCACCCTGGAGCGCCGCGGGTTGTCCGAGTACGTGGACATCTTCACCGGCGACCACTTCGCGTTCGGCGACCTGCGCTCCAAGGTCCGCGCCTGGTGGGACCTGGACGAACTGGCCGACCTGTACGCCGACTTCCTGCGCCGCCACCGCCCCGTCCTGGATGCCGGCATCACCTCACCCGAGCAGGCGTTCCAGACGTACGTGCCGATGCTCACCGCGTGGCGCCGCCTGCCGTACAGCGACCCCGGCCTTCCTCTCTCGCTGCTGCCTCCCGGCTGGAACGGCGTCACGGCCGAGGCCCTGTTCGAGCAGCTCAACACCACTTTGAGCGCACCTGCCCGCGAACACGCGCTGGCCGTGATTCACGGCCGTTAGCCGGCGTTGCTCTGCGGCTGCGGACACTGGCCACCAGGCGTCGTCAGCAGCTCGAAGTGCCACATCTCGTTGGCGTAGGCCTGGCACAACCCGTAGTCCGAACCGTGCTGGATGAGCCAGTCGTCGGCGTTCGTCGGCCCGATGTCGATCGCCTTGCCCGTGACGTGCGCGGACTTGTCCGGCGGGTGCACCCACCGCCGCGCTTCCTTCTCGCTGCGGTACAGCTCGACGGCCTCGTCCAGCAGCCGCTGCTGGTACTCCGGGCTGCGCCAGCCCGACGTCACCCGCAACTCGACCCCGGCGAGCTTCGCGTCCGCCGCCGCCTTCCGCATGGCGGCGAGCAGCGCGGGATCGAGGCGGGCGATCGCGGCGTGCTTGTCGTCGTCCAGCGAGATGCTCTCGTTCTCCGGGATGCTGCCGTCTTCGGTCATCTTCATCTGGAGGCTCGCCGCCTGCGGTCCGGCGGGTGCGCAGGCCGTCACCACCGCGAGCAGGAGCACCGTCCAAATTCCTTTACCAGTCACGACTTCGAGCGTTCAGGAGCGATGTCGCCGGACGGCCAGCGGAATGTGCTCGTTGTGCAACGAACCGTCGACAGCAGGCGGACCTGGACTGGCCGCTCCCGGTGAGCGGGAGGCATGAACTACGTTGGTGGCATGGAGATCTACGACATCCCGGTCCAGACGCTCGCGGGCGAGCCCGGCGACCTGAGCGCGGTGCGGGGCAAGGTGGCGCTGGTCGTCAACGTCGCCTCCCGGTGTGGCCTCACCCCGCAGTACGCGGGTCTGGAGCGGTTGCAGGAGAAGTACGGGACCGAGGGTTTCTCCGTGGTCGGCTTCCCGTGCAACCAGTTCATGGGCCAGGAGCCGGGCACGTCCGAGGAGATCGCCACGTTCTGCTCGGCCACCTACGGGGTGTCGTTCCCCCTGTTCGAGAAGATCGAGGTCAACGGGCCGGACCAGCACCCGCTCTACCAGGAGCTGACGAAGCACGCGGACGCCGACGGGACCGCCGGTGACGTGCAGTGGAACTTCGAGAAGTTCCTCGTCTCGCGGGATGGTCAGGTCATCGCCCGGTTCCGGCCGCGCACCGAGCCCGAGGACGCCGTGATCACCGAGGCGATCGAGGCCGCGCTGCGGTAGCACTGCGAGTCGTCCTTGTCCCACCAATAGATATCTTGTCGCGCCACGGCGGCCGGCGGAACGTTGAACGCCCTACTTCATCCTGATGTAACGGTCAGGCGAAAGTCTTCGCCAGCACCTTGTTCACGTGATCGGCGATCTCGTCGGCCGCCTCCTCCAGGGCGAAGTGACCGGTGTCGAGCAGCACGACCTCGGCGGAGGGCACGTCCCGGCGGTAGGCCTCGGCGCCGGCCGCGACGAAGAACGTGTCGTTGCGGCCCCAGACGGCGAGGACGTGTGGCTGCCGTTCGCGCAGCCAGGCCTGCCAGGACGGGTAACGGCCGGGGTTGGTCTGGTAGTCCCACAACAGGGACTTCATGTAGTCGGCGCGGCCGGGCAGGTCGATGACGGCCTGGTCGGCCAGCGCCTGCTCGGGGTCGATGTTCTCGGGGTCCTTCGCGCCCACCAGCCACTGGTGCCGCGTGCCCTCCAGGCTGACGACCCAGTCGACGGCGTCCTGGTACTTGGCCTTCTCGCTCCACCACGCGTTCAACGCCTCGGCATCGGGGCCGAAGCCTTCGACGTAGGCGTTGCCGTTCTGCGTGATCACGGCCTGGACGCGCCGGTCGTGCTCGAGCGCGATCCGGAAGCCGACGGGCGCGCCGAAGTCGAACATGTAGACGGCGTAGTCGCCGATGCCGAGCAGGTCGATGACCTGGCCCGTGACCTCGGCCAGCCGGTCGAACGTCGGGACGCCGGGCAGCGGGTCGGACGAGCCGAAGCCGGGGTAGTCGATCGCGACGACGTGCCAGTCGGAGGCGAGGCGGTCGATCAGCCGCACGTAGGCGCGGGTGCTCGACGGAAAGCCGGGCAGCAGCACGATGACGGGCTTGCTCGCGTCACCGGCCTCGCGCACGAACACCTTCAGGCCGTCGACCTCGACGTGGCGGTGGCGAATCGCGGGCATGTCGTTCTCCTCGTGTCGTCCTAATGGATAGCACGACCGTATACACGTTAGGTCGCGCGCTGCAAGCGTTCCTGGCGAGAATCTGCTAACGTCTCGATCGTTGCTTCAACCGTTAGGAGACGGCGTGGCCGCGACCTTGCCCGAGTTCCAGGCGGCAGGCTTCCCCATGGGCGCCGAGCCGCTCGTGGCGCTCGACCTGGTGGACACGCACGCGCTGTGCCTGGACCCGGTCCGGGACCTGCTCGCGGACGAGGCCGGGCACGCGACCTGGTGGGCGCTGCAGGCAGATCGGCTGCCCGGCGCGGCGCCGCCGCCGATGAGCGCGACCCGCCGGCTCCGAGCGGTGCTGCGGGAGTTGTTCGACGCCCACCTGACCCAGCGCACGCCTGATCCGGCACTGATCGCGGACCTCAACGCCGTCGCCGCCGCGGTGCCCACAAGCCCGCATCTCGACGGCTGGGGAGCCGAAGCGCGAGCAGGGGTCCGGTGGCACGACGACTACAACGGCCACCCCGCGCTGGCCGCGATCGCGGGCGAGGCGATCCGGCTGCTGGCCGACCGGAAACGGCTGGACATGTTGCGCGCGTGCGCCAACCCGGCGTGTTCGATGTTGTTCCTGGCGGAGAACAAGCGCCGGGTCTGGTGCGCTGCCAACGTGTGCGGCAACCGGGCCCGGGTCGCCCGGCACTACGAGCGCACGCGCGCCTGATCGTCCACATCGGACGAGACCCCTCACGAACGCACCGCTGAGGTCACCCGTCCGTGCACACGGGGTAGCGTGCCGCCGCATGAGTGCGCGCTTCCAGGAACTCGACTACCGCCAGACCCCGCTGGGTGAGCTGAGCCTGCGCCGCCGGCTCGAACCCGGCACCGGCAGGGAGATCCACGAGATCAAGCTCAACGAAGAGTTCCTGATGTCGAGCCTGTTCACCGTCGCCGAGGTCGAACTGGCCCACCTCGCACTCGCGGAACTGTCCGGGGACTCGCTGAACGTGGTCGTGGGCGGCCTCGGTCTCGGCTACACGGCACAGACGGTGCTGGAACACTCGAACGTCGGCTCGCTGCTGGTCGTCGACGCCCTCGGCGAGGTGATCGAGTGGCATCAGCAGGGCCTCATCCCCGCCGGGAGGACGCTGGCGGCCGACGAGCGGTGCCAGCTGGTCCACGGCGACTTCTTCGCCCTGACCCGCTCCGGAGAGGGTTTCGACGCGGCGGCGCCGGGCAGGCTGTTCGACGCCATCGTCGTCGACATCGACCACTCACCACGCCACCTGCTGCACCCGTCCAATGCCGACTTCTACACCGCCGAAGGCGCTCAGCGCCTCGCCGCGCTGCTCACGCCCGGCGGGGTGTTCGCGTTGTGGTCCAACGACCCGCCCGAGGACGAGTACGCCGCCACTCTCGCCACGGTCTTCACCGACGTGCGGGCCGAGGTCGTCACCTTCCCGAATCCGCTGCAGGAAAGGGATTCGACGAACACCGTCTACCTCGCGCGGCGCCGCTGACCTCGGTGGCCGACCTCCCCGCAGAGCTCGGCATCCGCTCACGCGCCGAGCCGGCCGGCTGCCCTGACGCCCACGCGAACCCGTCGGGGTCGGTGAAGTCGCCGGCGCCGATCATCACGATCCGGTGCGAACCCGAACCCTCGGGCGCCACCCCGGCGTCCTTGGCGAGCGCGCGCCGCCGGTATAGCCCCAGCTTCACGGTGCCGGCCGCGGCGAACTGGACGTACATGCGGCCGAAGCTCTTCTCCACGGTGAAGCCCTGGTCGACGTAGCACTGCCTGCTCGCGGCAATGTCCGTCGTGCCGAGCAGCAGCACGACGTCACCGATCTGCCCGGTGGCCGGTCCGGTGTTCTCCTTCGCCGAGGTCGCGACCTTCCAGATGGTGCCGTCCGGCGCCTGCACGACCCCGCCGTAGCCCCACATCGACTTCCCGGCTGGCTTGAGCACGGTCGCGCCGGCGTCGAGCGCGCCGCCGATCAGCAGGTCGACGTCCGCGGGCTGCGCCACCGTGAGGGACAGGGTGAAGCCGCGGAAGCCGGTGGCCGGTTCCTGCGAGGCCCGCAGGCGCAGCCGGGAGCCGAGCCCGAAAGCGTTGGCGTAGAAGCGTTCGGCGGCAGCAAGGTCGGCCACTTCGAGGGTGATCGCGTCGAATGAGGTCATGCCGGAAACGCTAGGCGCCGCCCTGGGACCGATGCTTCTCGATTCCTGACCGGCTCACGGCAGCAACCGCGGCACCACCCGCACATAGATGACCATGCCGACCACCTCGACCAGTGTCTGTGTCACCACCACAACCCCGGCTACGTCACCGGGCAACGCCAGCGCCAGCGGCAGCACCACCAGCGAGTTGCGCGTGGCCCCCGTGAACACGATCGCGCGACCCGACGCCACGTCCAGGCGGACCACCTTCGCGACGGCCGGCCCGGCGAAGGCCATGACCACGAGGAACACCACGTAGAACGGCACCACCCGCGCGACCTGCGGCAGGTCGTCGCCGAGCTTCGGCACCTGCGAGGCCACCACCGTGAACAGGGTCGCGGCCATCAACGGCACCATCGTGGTACTGATCGCGCCGATGATCCGCTCCGCCCTGGCCTGGGTGAGCCACGCCAGCGTCAGCGGGATCGCGATCAGTACCACGAACGCCTCGACGAACGGCCCGGGTTCGACGACGGCCAGGTCAGAGCCGAGAAAGAGCCACAGGTAACCGGGCAGCAGCACCATCTGCGCGAGCAGCAGCAACGGCGTGGCCGCGAGCAGGCGCCGGCTGTCACCGCCGGCCAGTCCGCTGAACACGATCACGTAGTCGACGCACGGCGTGAGGAGAACCAACAGCACGCCCAGCCGCACGGCCTGATCGTCCGGCAGGAACGCGAAGAGCGCGGCGACCACCAACGGCACAACCACGAAGTTCACGACGAGAGCGGCCCCGAGGAACCGCCCCGCCCGCAGCGAACGCCCGAGTTCGGCCACCGGCACCTGCAGGAACGTCACGTACAGCAGGACCGCCAGCACGGGATTGATGGCGTGTTCGAGGGCAGGGCCGGCATCGGGGGCCGCCCAGCCGGCCACCCCTCCCGCCGCCAGCGCGCCGAGGTAGACGGCGACCTGGTGACGTTCCAAGCCCGCGACGAACCCCGGCACAGCACCCCCCGATCAGATGATCAGGACGATATCGGCAGCGGGCAGGACGGCGAGCAGGCCACCGATCGACGACGCCTGGATCACCCGTCCCGCTCCAAGGCTGTGTCCATCCGGAGGAACTCGGTGATGCGAAGCGCCTTGGGTGGCCGTTTCACCTCGACGGCCAGCGCCTCGAACGCCTCCGCCTCGCTCACCACGCGCGGCGCGGTCACCTCGACCTCCTCTCCGTTGATCGTGAGCTTCGCCTGCCCGGCTGCTAGCACGTTGCGGACCCAGTCCGAACGCGAGCCGTAGACCAGGACGACCAGGTAGCCACCCTCGACCGGGTGCGCCTCCATCGGGGTGCGGTAGGGCATTCCCGAACTGCGGCCGACGTGGGTGAGCACCGCCCACTTGCCGCTCTTCACCGCGCGCGGGTTGAACACGCGCTTGTTGATGTGACCCCACCATCTGGGCATAGGCATGTCGGACTCCTCTCCTGCTCCAAGACGCGATCGGGGGCCGAGTTGTTGAAGTAGCGTGCGCGCGTGGAGATCACTGAAGACCGCGCCTTCCCCGCCGCGCTGACCGCGCTCAGCGGCATCGGCTTCCCGTGGGAGTACGACGAGAAGACCGACGAACCCTCGCCGAGCAACATTGACTACGAGCCGTACCAGGAGTTCGAGTCCGCGGAGGAGACGACCGACTGGATCAGGTCGTGGACGGGCAACAAGGACATGGACGGCGACGCGTTCCGGACGTTCGGGCAGGACGGCACCGGTGGGCTCGCCGTGCTGTGGCTGGTGCGGGAGGGGCCGCTGACCGCGCAGCCCGTCGTGTTCTTCGGGTCGGAGGGTGAGGTCGGGCCCGTCGCGTCGAGCCTGGGCGAGTTCCTCTGGTTGCTCGCGGGCGGCGTGGGGCCGCTGGAGGCCGTCCAGTTCGGGGCGGACAGCGGTGTGCCGAACGCGGAACTGCGGGCGGTCGCGGAGAAGTACTCCGGGATCGGGCCGCGCACCCCGGCTGAGGTGCTGACGGCCGCGCGCCAGGAGTTCCCCGGCTTCGTGGAGACCGTGGACTCCTGGTGCCGCTAGAAGCCGACGGCTGAACGGGATTCCAGGCGGGAGTCCCGTTCGACCTTGCCCCGCACGACACTTCGCCAAGCGCACCAGCCGAGGAACGCGAGGCCCAGCCAGACATAGGCGTTGCCGGCGACGTGCTGCCACCACGTCCACGCCAGTTCCCGGTCGCCCGCCGTGGGCAGCAGCCAGTGCGGGCCGACCGCGAACACCGCCGCGACCGCGATCCGCACGCGGCCGTTCACCAGCAGCAACGCGGGCGCGATCCACACCCAGTGGTGCGACCAGGACACCGGCGAGATCAGCAGACCCGCTGCCGCGACCGCGACGACGGCGGTGAGGTCGTCGCGCAGCCGGGGCAACAGCACGACGGTCAGCACGAGCACCGCCGCGACGGCGGCGAACCACACGACCTCGGGTGCCCCGAGCCGGAACAACAGTCCCCGCAACGACTGGTTCGCGCTGTAGGCGAGGCCGCCGACGCGCTCCGGGTCGAGCATCGCGTGGAACCAGAACTGCTTCGACTGCCCCGGTGCCACGACCCAAGCGAGCAGACCGCACCCCGCGAACGCCGCCGCGGCGGTCAGCGTGGGCCGCCATCGCTTGCGGGACAGGAAGAACAGCACGAAGATCGCCGGGGTCAGCTTGATCGCGGCGGCCACTCCGATGAGCAGGCCGCGTGGCCACGGGGTGCGCGGCAGCAGGCAGTCGGCGGCGACCAGGCCGAACAGGATCAGGTTGACCTGACCCATGTCGAGAGTGATCCGCAGTGGTTCGAGCAGCAGGCACAGCGCGACCAGGCCGAGACCCGTGCGGAGGTTCGGTGCCGCCACGAGGCAGGCTGCCGTGAAGAGTGCGATGCCCACCGCGGTGAACACCAAAGCGTTGAGCGGCAATGGAAACGGGGTCAGTCCGCTGAACAGCATCGCCGCGAACGGCGGGTAGGTGAACGGCAGGCCCCTGGGGCCCTGGAAGTCTGCGGTGTAGAGGTCGGTGCCCGCCTGCCACGCTTCTCCGCCCGCGAGGTAGACCCGCAGGTCGAGCACGCCGTCACCGAAGCTGCGCGCGCACACCCAGACGAGCACGCAGGCGGCCACGGCGACCCAGCAGATCCGGCGGGTCATCGTGCCGCCGCCCGGTCACGCAGGGCCACCACACCAGCCGCGAGAGCCGCCGCCACGACGGCTCCCGCGCTGTTGTTGAAGAAGTCCTGCGTCTCACACAACCCTCGCCCGGTGAGCGGTTGCACGATCTCGATCGCCGCACTCAACGCCACCGCCGACCCCAGCACCGCGAGCGGCCGCCGCGTCGCGAGCACCGCGCAGAACACCAGCGGCACGAACAGCAGCGCGTTCAACAGCTCGTTCGAACCGTGCAACGAGAAGCCGCTGAGGTGGCAGAGTTCTTGGCCGGGCTCGGATGCCCAAGCCGGCAGCGTGCGCGAGAAAGTCACGCCCAGCACGACACCCAGCGAGATTCCCGCCAGCACCGAGGGAACCGGCCGCCAGCGGTAACTCCGAGCCACCCGCCACGCACCCCAGCCCAGCGCGCCGGCCCCGACCACCACTCCGCCCGCGATGAGCGGGTTCGCCAACGCCGCGAGCACCGCTTCGAACGCCCACCCCACCTGATCCAGCACAGCCCAGAACCCTTCGTCCACACCGAAATCCGATGTGGACGAGCCTGCTGTCCGGTGGGGTGCCGCCGGATCGGCCCGACGGCCTCAAGATCATGGCCGCCGAGCCAGACTCAGGGCTCGAACTGGCCGAACGGCCATGGTCAGTCGGCCACCACGTGCGCGCGGAACGCCCACGCGACGATCTCGACGCGGTTGCGCGCCCCCACCTTCGCCTGCACCGACGCCAGGTAGGCCTTCACCGACGACACCGAGACCTTCAGCGAGGCCGCGATCTCGTTGTTGCTCAAGCCTTTCGCCACGTGCCGGACGACGTCCAGCTCACGCGGGTTCAGCACCTGAGCATCGGCGCTCGCCACCGGCGGCACCGATCGGCGCAGCACCCGCAGCACCACCTGGGGCGACACCAGGACGTCACCCCTCGCGGCCGATCTCACGGCCTCGGCCAGCAAACCGGGACTCGCGTCCTTCGTGAGGAACCCGCACGCGCCGAGGTCCAGCGCCTTGTTCAGCACCTCGTCGCTGTCGAACGTCGTCACGACCACGACACGGGTGTGCGGGGCGAGCTGCCGCGTGACCTCCAGGCCGTCGAGCCCCGGCATCCGGACGTCCACCAGGCACACCCGCGGCTCGAGTTCGCGAGCCCGCTGGACCGCGCTGATCCCGTCCGCGACGTCGGCGACCACGCTGATGTCGGGCTGCGCCTCCAGGATCAGCCGGAACCCGGCCCGCACCATGTCCTGGTCCTCGGCGATGAGCACGGAGATCACGCGCGCACCTCCAGCGGCAGCTCGGCGGTGACCAGCCAGCCTTCTCCGGTCGGGCCCGCGAAGAACCGCCCGCCCAGCTCGTGCACCCGTTCGCGCATGCCCACCAACCCGAACCCGCCCGAATGCGAAGGTCTCACCGTTCCATTGTCCACAACGGACAGCAGTACCAGGTCCGAGGTCAGCCGCACGTCCACCTCCACGCTCGTGGCGTCGAAAGCGTGCTTGCGGGCGTTGGTCAACGCCTCCTGGACGAGCCGCAGCACCGATCGTCCCAGCTCCGGCCGCACGTCCGCGGTCAGTTCGACGTTCGCCCGCACCGGCAGGCCCGACCTCTCCGCGAGCTGGTGCAGATCGGCCGTGAGATCGGTGGTCGCGCCGGCGGCCCCGTTGTCCCGCAACGTCCTGACCATCGCGCTCATCGCCCCCAACGCGTCCGTGCCACCCTCGACTATGCCCGGCAGCATCGCGCACGCCTTGTCCTTGTCCTGCGCCGCCACCACAAGCGCGGCCTGCGCCTGCACCAGCATGCCCGTGACGTGGTGTGCCACCACGTCGTGCAGTTCCCGGGCCATGTCGAGGCGTTCGTCGCGCCGGACCCGTTCCTCCGCGGCCGCTGCCAACGCCGACCGTGACCGTTCCCGCATCCGCAACAGCAGCCCGCCCGCGGCCATGATGATGAACAGGATCAGCATCAGCTGGACAGCGTCCGCGCGGGACAGCGAAATGTGCGGACGGTAGAACGCGGCGTGTTCGGCGACGAGTACGAGTGCCAGGATCGACGGCACGGCCACGAGCACCGGTGTGCGCCACGCGTGCGCGAACACGAGAACCAGCACGACCGTCGACTCGGCGACCGTGTACACCGGGTTGTCGAACCACGTCTCGCCGACGCCGGGCCCGCTGATCAGGTGCAGCGCCCGGCCGAAGCCGATGATCCGCCCCGTGACGACGAACACGGCGGCGAACATGACGACGGTGGCGATGATGAGCGGCCTGCGGCGAAGTTCCCCCATCCGGCCGATCCTAGGAGCAGGCGCGACCACCTGCCTCGACCGTCCAGCCGAGGCGGATGGCCAGATGGTCAGGCCGAGCCGATGGCCTCGTCCAGGATGCCGAGGCCCAAGGCCAGCTCATCCTCCGAGGCGGTCAGCGGCGGTGCGATCCGGAACACCCCGCCCATCCCCGGGATCTGCACGATGTTCATGTGCAGCCCCAGGTCCAGGCACTTCTGGGTGATCGGCGCGCTCAGCGACTCGTCCGCGATCTCCAGCCCGACCAGCAGCCCACGCCCGCGCACGTCGGACACCAGCGAGTGCCGGGCGGCGATGTCGTCCAGTCCGTTGCGCAGGAACGCCCCGAGCTTCGCCGCCCGCTCGTCCAGCCGTTCCTCGGTCAGCACGTCCAGCACGGTGTTGCCGACGGCCGCCACCAGCGGGTCCGACACGTGCGTGGTGAAAAACAGGTAGTCGCGGGCGTGCGCCTCCGCCTCGATCTCGGCGGACGTGATCACGGCGGCCAGCGGCAGCCCGGCGCCCAGTGTCTTGGACAGCGTCAGGATGTCGGGCACCACGCCGTCGCGCTCGAACGCGTACCAGTTGCCCGTCCGGCACAGTCCGGTCTGCGCCTCGTCCATGATCAGCAGCATCCCGCGCTCACGGCACTTGGCCGACAACGCGGCGAAGTAGCCCGGCGGCGGTTCGAGGATGCCACCGGAGCTCAGGATCGGCTCGACGATGCAGGCCGCCAGCGAACCGACCGACTGGGCGTCGACCAGGTCGAACGCCAGGTCGAGCTGCGCCTGCCAGTCACCGGACGGCGCCGGGATCGCGAAGTTGCCGGGGGTGGCGGGACCGTAGCCCTTGCGGCCCGCGCTGTAGGTCGCGGCGGCCGCGGCGGCGGTCATACCGTGCCAGGAGCGGGCGAACGCCACCACCTCGTGCTTGCCGGTGACGAGCTTGGCCATGCGCAGCGCGGCCTCGTTCGACTCCGCGCCGGTGGTGAGCAGCTGCACCTTCGAGAGCGAGGGAGGCAGCGTCCCGGCCAGCCGCCGGGCCAGGTCCACGACGGGCCGGCTGAGCATGCCGCTGAACAAGTGGTCGAGGTTCGCGATCTGGCGCTGCACCGTCTCGACGATGCGCGGGTGGGAGTGACCGAGGATCGCGCTCATCTGCCCGGACGTGAAGTCCAGGATCCGGCGGCCGTCCTCGGTGAACAGGAAGCTCCCCGACGCGCTGTCGATGATCTCGCGCGTGAACGTGCCGCCGTAGCGGACGAGGTGGCGGTCGACGTCGTCCCAGAAGGTGTCCATGGGGAAAAGCTAGGACTCGCCGAGCATCAGGTCCATCTCACAATTCCACGCTCGCTGTTCGGAAATACTGCACAGCATGACGCTGAATCCGTGGCGCCTGCGCCTGCTCAGCCAGCTCGACGCGCTGGGCACCGTGCGGGCCGTGGCGCAGGCCGCGAACCTGAGTGCTTCGAGCGTGTCCCAGCAGCTCGCGGTGCTCGAGAGCGAGACGCGCACGCAGTTGATCGAACGGACCGGGCGGCGCGTGCGGCTCACGTCGGCCGGGCTCATCCTGGCGAGGAGGGCTCGGTCGATCCTCGACCAGATGGACGCCGTCGAGGCCGAGTTGAGAGGCCTGAACGACGAACCGTCGGGCCTCATCCGGCTCGGCGCGTTCCAGAGCTCCATCCACACGCTCGCCGTACCCGCGATCCAGGCCCTCCGGCACCCGCACCTCGACGTCGAGATCGTGGAACTGGAACCGCACGCCAGCATGCCCGCGCTGCTCGCCGGGGAGGTCGACGTGATCATCACGACCACCGACTTCGTGGAGCTGCCGGTACCGGGCGACATCGACGTGGTGCCGCTCGGCCAGGACCCGATCGTGCTGGTCACGCCGCCGAACCACCCCGCGGCCGATGTCGCCGCGTGCAAGGACGAGCCCTGGGCGTTCGACATCCCCGGCTCGTACATGGCGAAGCTGGCGACGCGCCTGTGCCGGCAGTCGGGCTTCGAGCCACGCGTGGTCGGCCGGTTCAGCAACTACATGCTCACGCTCAAGCACGTCGAGGCCGGTCTGGCGGTCGCGGTGCTGCCCGCGCTGGCCGTCGACCGCAGGTTCGACGTGGTCACGAGGGAGCTTCCGATGACGAGAAGGATCACAGCCGCCGTGCGCCGTGACTCGCGCGCCGCGATCACCGTCGTGCTCGACGCCCTGCATACTCGGTCGCAGTCGGACGAGAGGTGATCCGGAGCAAGGCTGGTCACCCGCCTAGGGCGTGTCCCGTAAGTCCGTTCGATGAGAGTCACGGTCGAGAGTCCCGGAGGCGGTGCCGCCGCGACGGCCTCATACCGGGCGTATTCGGGCGTTGATCTGGGAGGCTGGAACCGTGCGCGTGGCATTGCTGGGCCCGACGACCGTCGAGACCGAGGACGGCACACCGGTCGACATCGGTGGTGCCCGCGTCCGCATGCTCGTCGCACGCCTCGCGCTCGACCCCGGCCGCCCGGTGCCGACGACGACGCTGATCGACGACCTCTGGGGCGAGCAGCCGCCCGCCGACGCCATGAACGCGCTGCAGTCGCTCGTGTCGAGGCTGCGCAAGGTCTGCCCGGTCGCGCTGGAACCGGGCGGCTACCGGCTGGGCGTGACGACCGAGGACGTCGACGTCTTCCGGTTCGAACGGCTGCGCGCCGCGGGCCGGTTGGACGAGGCGCTCGCGCTGTGGCGTGGTGACGCGCTGGCCGACGTGCGGGAGGCGCCGTTCGCCGCGCCGACGGCCTCCCGGCTCGAAGAAGCACGCCTGTCCGCGCAGGAAGACCGCGGCGAACTCGACGTCGCGGCGCTGACCGCGTTGCACGAGAAGCACCCGCTGCGCGAACGCCTGGCCGGGCTGCTGATGAGGGCGTTGTGCGCGCAGGGCAGGCAGTCCGACGCCCTGCACGTCTATGCCGAGGTCCGCGGCCGGCTCGCCGACGAACTGGGGGTCGATCCCTCACAGGAACTGCAGGACGTCCACCTCGCGGCACTGCGCGGCGAGCTCGGGCCGCGGCCGGTGACCGACCGCTTGCCGATGCGGCTCACCAGCTTCGTCGGGCGCGACGACGAGCTCGCGGAGATCGCCGGACTGCTCGGCCGGGCCCGGCTGGTGACGCTGGCCGGGCCCGGCGGCGCGGGCAAGACACGGCTCGCCACCGAGGTCGCGGCGCGGCATCCGTTGCACGGCAAGGGCCGCGTGTGGTTCGCGGCGCTGGCCGGCGTCCGGGCGGCGGAGGACCTCGCCGGTGCGGTGCTCAGCGCGTTCGAGGTGACGTTCGCCGGGGATCCGCGGCGGCGGGCCAGCGAGGGCATGGACCGGATCGCCGAGGTGCTCGGCGCCGGGGAGTCGTTGCTGGTGCTGGACAACTGCGAGCACCTGATCGGGGCGGCGGCCGAGTTCACCACCGAGCTGCTGCGGCGGGTACCGAACCTCCGCGTGCTCGCGACCAGCAGGGAACCGCTCGCGATCGACGGCGAGTCGCTGTGCCCGATCGGCCCGCTCGCCGTGCCCAACGGCCAGGCGGACGTGTCCGCGTTCGGCGCGGTGCGGCTGTTCCTCGACAGGGCGAGCGCGGTGAAGCCCGGGTTCCGGCTCGACGGGTCCACTGTGGACGACGTGAGGATGATCTGCCGCAGGCTCGACGGCATGCCGCTCGCGCTGGAACTGGCGGCGGCGCGGCTGCGGTCGATGACGGTCCGGCAGATCACCCAGCGCCTGGACGACCGGTTCCGGTTGCTCACCTCGGGCAGCCGCACCGCGCTGCCGCGCCAGCGCACGTTGCGCGCGGTCGTCGAGTGGAGCTGGGACCTGCTGACCGAGGAGGAGCTGCTGCTGGCCCGGCGGTTCGCGGTGTTCCCCGCCGGCGCCGACCTCGCCGCGATCGAGGCCGTCTGCCTGCCGGACCCGATCTACGTGCTCACGTCGCTGGTCGAGAAGTCCATCGTGGACGTCATCGAGATCGAGGGCGAGCCGCGGTACCGGATGCTGGAGACGATCCGGGTCTACGCGGCCGAACAGCTCGACGCGTCCGGCGAGAAGCGGGAGGTCGTCGGCCGGTTCCGGCGCTACTACCGCGAACTGACCGCGCGCTGGGAGCCGCTCACCCGCACCGCGCGGCAACTCGAGGCGATCGACGTCTACGAGGCGGAGCAGGACAACGTCGTGGCGGCGTTGCGCGGAGCGATCGACGACCACGAGGTCGAGCTGGCGGCGGACCTGCTCGGCGGCACGTTCTGGTACTGGCTCGTCAAGGGCGACAACGAGCGCGCGGAGATGTCGGTGCGCGACGTGCTCGCGCTCGGCGACCTGCTGCCCGCCGACCGCTTCGCGACGTTCCGGGCCATGCAGCTCATCATGGCCGCCGTGCCAGGGGTGACGGACGTGGCGGAGGCCGCGGCGGTCATCGAGAACTGCGTGAGCTCCGGCGCCGTCCAGAAGTACCCGACGCTCGCGATCGCGCTGCCCATGCTCGCGTTCCTCAGCCAGAACGCCGAACTGGCGCGGCGCGAGGTGCAGCGGGCGGCGGCGAGCGAGGACCCGTGGGCCAGGGCGAGCGCGGAGTGGGCGCACAGCTTCATGCTGGTGGACGACGGTGACCTGGAAGGCGCGGAACAGGCCCGCGACCGCGCGTACGACCAGTTCACGGCCATCGGCGACCGGTGGGGTTCGGCGATGACGCTCGGCATGAAGGCCGCGTTCGTCTCGCAGACCGGTGACAACCAGGCGGCGATCGACCTCTACCAGCGCGGGCTGGAGGTGGCGACGGAGCTGCGGTCGCAGGACGACGCCGCGCAGCAGCGGTGGCGGCTCGCGGTGGAGTACGCGCGCATGGGTGATCACGCTGCGGCCGCGCGCGAGGTGGTCGCGGCGGAGCAGTTCGTCCGGGACGCCGGCAACGACCTGCTGTCCACGATGCTCGGCTACGCGAAGGCCGAGGTCGTGCTGCGCGCGGGCAGGATCGAGGAGGCACGCGCGCTGAGCGTCTCGTTCACCCGGCGCGCCACCAGGCCGTCCGTGCTCGGGTCGCTCGTCGCGGAGTGGGTGGCCATGCTCGACGCGCGCATCGCGCTCGCCGACGGCAGGTTCGGCGACGCCGAGGCGTTCACCGCGGTGGCCGTCGAGACGACGTCGGAACGCGGCGACATGCCGGATCTCGCGACGGTGACGGAACTCCTGGCCCAGGTGCGGCACCGGCAGTGCCGCGACGACGCCGCGCGGCGGCTGACGGCGCTCGCCCAGCTCCTCCGCGGGCGGCTCGACATGGGTGATCCGGACGTGCGGCGCCTCGTCGCCGAACTGGGCGAGCCCGCACCGCTGACGATCACCAAAGCCGAGGCGCTGCAACGGGTGCGCGAAGAGGCGGGCCTCAGCACCGGCTGAAGCCCGCCCTTGATCACACGCGCCTGCGGTAGGCCCACATCGCCAGCGGGAAGAACACCGCGACCGCGCCCGCCATCCAGATCAGCGATCCGATGAGCGGCCCGGCGATCGCGCCACCGTTGAGCAACCCGCGCAGCGCGTCCGACATCAGGCTGACCGGGCTGATGTCCGCCCACGCCTTCAGCCAGCCCGGCATCGTCGAGGTGCCGACGAACACGTTGCTGCCGAACGTCAACGGCATGATCAGCACGATCATGATGCCCTGCACGGCCTGCGGGGTCTTGAGCAGCATGCCCACGAACACCGACGCCCAGCAGAAGCACAGTCCGAACGCGATCGCGAGCCCCGCCGCGATCAGCAGCTCCGCCGGTCCCGTCTGCACCCGGTAGCCCATGACCGTGGCGATGATCAGCAGCACCACGACGCACACCACGTACCGCACGACGTCCGCCAGCACCGCGCCCACCAGCGGCGCCGACCTCGCGATCGGCATCGCGCGGAACCTGTCGAAGACGCCCTTGGAGACGTCCGTGTTCAGCTGGACGCCCGCGGTCATGCTGGCCTGCAGGATGTTCATCACCAGGATGCCCGGCACGAGCATCTGCAGGTAGGCGTCCGTGTTCCCGGCGAGCGCGCCACCGAAGAGGTAGGTGAACATCACCAGCAGGATGATGGGCGCGATCGTCACGTCCGCCAGCTGCTCGGGGTTCTTGCGGATCTTGAGGATGCCCCGCCAGGCCAGCGCGAAGCCGTGGCGCACTCCCCTGTCCAACGCGATCGTGCTCATACCAGGCTCCCCTCGTTCCGCTTGCCGGTGAGCGAGAGGAAGACCTCGTCGAGCGAGGGCAGCCGCAGCGCCAGTTCGTCCGCGGTGATGCCGGCCTCGTCGAGCTTGCGGACCAAAGTGGACAGCAGCACCGGGTCGTTCACCGGTGCCGTCAGCAGTCCCGTGTCGTCGTCCCTGGTCGGCCGGACACCGGTCAGGTCACCGAGAATCCGGTACACCACGTCGAGATCGAGCAACGACGTCGGCCGCACCTGCAGCGTCTGCCCGCCCACGCGCCGCTTCAGCTCGTCCGGCCTGCCCTCGGCCACGACGCGGCCGTGGTCGAACACCGTGATCGAGTCCGCGAGCTGGTCGGCCTCCTCCAGGTACTGCGTGGTGAGCAGGACCGTCACGCCGTTCGCGACGAGCTTGCGCACCACCGCCCACACCTCGTTGCGGGCGTGCGGGTCCAGCCCGGTGGTCGGTTCGTCCAGGTACAGCACGGACGGGTTGCCGACGAGGCTGGCCGCGAGGTCGAGCCGCCGGCGCATACCTCCCGAGTACGTCTTGGCGGCCCGTCCCGCGGCGTCGGTGAGTTCGAACCGCTCCAGCAGTTCGGCGGCCTTCGCCCGTGCCCCCGCACGGGAGAAGTCGAGCAGGCGGGCCAGCAGCACCAGGTTCTCTCGACCGGAGAGGTCCTCGTCCACCGACGCGTACTGCCCAGTCAGTCCGATCAGCGACCGGACCGCCCGTGGGTCCTTCACCACGTCATGGCCGTGGACCGTGGCGTGCCCCGCGTCCGGGCGCAGCAACGTGGCCAGCACCCGCACCGCCGTGGTCTTGCCCGCGCCGTTCGGCCCGAGCACCCCCACGACCTTCCCCTCCGGCACCTCGAGGTCCACGCCGTCCAGCGCCTTGGTCTCCCCGTAGTGCTTGACCAGGCCTTCTGCCCTGATCGCGAGCGCCATCGTTCCTCCCTGTGTTCAGGAGGAACTGTGCGCCGCACCGCTGGCAGACCGCGCACAGCGCGCTGTCAGCGGCTGGCAGCCATCCTGCGCACGGCCTCGGTGATGATCTCGGGCGAGGTGCCGATGTTGAACCGGACGTGGCCCGCTCCCCCGCTGCCGAACCCGGCGCCCGACATCAGGGCGACCTTGCCCCGCTCGACGAAGAACGCGGCCGGGTCGTCGCTGATGGCCCGGCAGTCGAGCCAGGCCAGGAAGGTTGCATCGGAGGGTTCGTAGCCGATCTCGGGCAGGTGCTCGGTGAGCAGGTTCTTCAGGAGCTTCCGGTTGTCGTCGAGCCCGGCCAGCAGGGCGTCGAGCCACTCGCCGCCGTGCCTGAGCGCGGCCGCGTGCGCGATGGTGCCGAAGTGGCTCGGTCCGTGGCTGACCTCCTCGGGCAACCTCGCGAGGTCGTCGGTGCCGGAGATCGCGACGGCTGCCCGCATGGCCGCCAGGTTCCAGCCCTTCGACGCGGACATGAGCGACATCCCGTTCTCGTCGACGCTCAGGTACGGCACGAACCGGGTGCCCCTGGAGACGAGCGGGGCGTGGATCTCGTCGGCGATCACGCGAACGCCGTACGTCTCGGCCAGCCGCGCGAGGGCCGTCAGCTCCTCTGCGGTGTGGACGGTGCCCGTCGGGTTCTGCGGGTTGCACAGCAGGTACACCGGACGATCGGCTTTGACGTGCTGGAACGTCCGCTCCAGCACCTCCAGGTCGAGGCGGCCGTGCCGCAGCGGCGCCTCGACGACCGCGCGGCCCATGCTCCTGACGAACAGGTAGAACGGCGGGTACACCGGAGGGCTGACGATCACGGGGGCGCCGGGCCCGGACACCAGCCTGATCAGCTCGACGATGCCGAGCATCACGTCGGACACGAGCGCCGTGCGTTCCACCGGGAGGTTCCAGCCCCAGCGCTCTTCCGCGAACGCCGCGAGCGCCTCCTGGTAGTGGGTACCGGCCGGGTAGCCGGTGTCGCCGAGGTCCAGGGCCTCGATGACGGCCTGCCTGACGGGCTCAGCCAGGTCGACGTCCATCTCGGCCACCCACAACGGCAGCACGTCGTCCGGGAACTGCCGCCACTTCACGCTCGTGCGCCGCCGTAACCGTTCCAAGGACACCTGGGTCAGCGGGTTCAGCATGAAACCCAACGTAGGTCACCCGGGATGAGCAGTCACGTTGTGCGCGGTGATCTGCTTCGGCCAAGCAAAGAGGGGCCCCGCCGGCACATGCCGGCGAGGCCCTCCCGAAATCGAACTCAGGCGAACGGCGACTTGTCGACGCCGCACGTCTTCTGCACAGGCAGCACACCGGTGAACAGGTACTCCCGCTTCACCTTCTCCGCGCACGCGCTGCGCACGAACATGGAGGTGTGCCCGTGACCCTCGACGGTCAGGAACCCCGTGCGGGCCATCTCCGCGGCACCGTCGCGGGCACCGTGCAACGGCGTCGACGGGTCGAACCTGCTGTTGATGAACAGGATCGGCGCCGACGTCCAGCGGTTCCACGGCCCGGTGTAGCGGTCGTCGTCACGGCCCTGCCAGAACGCGCAGGCCATCATGTCGAACACCACCGCACGGCCCCAGTACGGCACGCGCTGGTCCTCGCTCCTGCCGTACTTCGAGTACACGGCCGGGTCGCGCGGGAAGTTGCTGTCCGAGCACTGCACGGCGTTGAAGCCCTCGAAGCGGTTCGTGACGTAGTCGGCCGACGCGGTCGTCAGCGAGGCCGGCGCCTCCCAGACGCCCTGCAGCACCCGAGCCGTGTCCTGCCAGGTGTCCGGCTGCGCCAGCGCGTCCCAGACGAGGCTGATCAGCGAGACGCGGTCGAATCGGCCGTCCGGCGTGGTGACCGGGGACGCGGTCACGCGAGCGACCAGGTCCGCCCACTTCTGCTTGAGGTCGCCGCCCGCGAACGCGCAGTTCGCGCCCGGTGCCGCGCACAGCTTGAGGAACTGGTCGAACGTCTCGGCGACACCGCGCGGCACGTCCTGGCGGGTGTCCAGCGGCACGGTCGTGCCCTGGTCGCCGTGCCCGGTGGCGTTGCCGATGAAGTCGAGGGAGCCGTCGAACGCGAGCGCGCGGACCTTGTCCGGGAACATGTTCGCGTAGATCGCGCCGAGGTGCGTGCCGTAGGAGATGCCGTGGTACGTCAGCTTCTTGTCGCCCACCGCCTTGCGCAGCAGGTCGAGGTCGCGGGCCGTGTTCGCGGACGAGACGTGGTCCAGCAGGTCGCCGGACTTCTCCTCACACCGCCGGACGAACTCGCGGTAGCCGTCGTAGAACGCGGGTTCCTCCGCCGCGGTGTCCGGGTAGACCGGGATGGAGTTGAGGAACTGCTGCTGTTCCTCGACGCTGTCGAAGCAGCGCACGGTCGCCGAACGGCCGATGCCGCGCGGGTCCCACGACACCACGTCGAAGCGCGACCTCAGTTCGGACGAGAACAGCCACTCCCACTTGCCGCGAGCCCGCAGTCTGTCCACACCGGACGCTCCGGGACCGCCGAAGTTCACGAACAACGAGCCGATCCGCTTCGCCGGGTCGGTCGCGGGCAGTCTGATCAGCGCCAGATCGATCTTCGCGCCGGACGGCCGGTCGTAGTCCAGCGGCACCTTGGCCGTCGCGCACTGGAACCCGTCCTGGCAGTCCTGCCAGGAGAGAACCGGCGCCTGTTCGGTTGCCACCGCGGCCGGCGCCAGCCCGATGAGCAGCGCGGCCGTCAACAACAGTGATTTCACATGAAGCTCCCCAGTTTCGACCTCTCGACCACGAAGACGCCGACGAGATCAATCTGGTTGCCTCCTGGTGAGCGTCAACCGTTCAACGCGTGCGTCGCCGTCGCCCCTCCGTCGACCACGAACTCCCCGCCCGTGCAGTAGGCACTGTCGTCACTGGCCAGGAACAGCACGACGTTCGCGACGTCCTCCGGCTGCCCGATCCGCCGCAGCGCCAGCTTCTTCCCTATCGGCGAGACGTCGATAGGCCGGCCCAGTGCCTCGCTGACCATCGGGGTGTCGATGGCGCCGGGATGCACGGAGTTCACCCGGATCCCGTGCTGTCCCAGTTCCATCGCGGCGACCTTGGTCATGCCGCGGATCGCGAACTTCGACGCCGTGTACGCCACCAGGTACGGCATGCCGCCCAGGCCCTCGACCGACGACACGTTCACGATCGACCCGCCGCCGGCCTGCTTCATCGACGACACGACCGCACGCATGCCGAGGAACGTGCCGACCTGGTTGATGCCGATCACCCGCTGGTAGTCGGCGAGCGTGGTGTCGGCCAGGGCGGAGAAGTGCAGGATGCCGGCGTTGTTCACGAGAACTGTGACGTCGCCGAATGTCGCGACGGTGAACTCGACGGCGTCCGCCCACCCGTCCTCCGAGGACACGTCCAGGTGGCAGTACTCGGCACCGAGTTCGGCCGCGAGTTCCTTGCCCTGGTCGTCGAGGACGTCGGTGATCATCACCCGCGCGCCCTCGGCGGCGAACCGGCGTGCCGCGGCCGCGCCCTGACCCCGGGCGGCGCCGGTGATCAGGGCGACCTTTCCGTCCAGCCGCATCTACATCATCTCGTCGGTCAGAGGCATCATCACGGTCTTGAGCTCGGTGTAGGCCTCGTAGGCGCTCTGCCCGCCCTCGCGGCCCAGTCCCGACTGCTTGTAGCCGCCGAACGGGATGTGCGGTTCGAGCTGGAAACCGTTGATGCCGACCATGCCGACGCGCAGGGCCTTCGAGACGCGGAACGCGCGGCGGACGTCGTTGGTGTAGACGCCGGCGCCCAGGCCGTACTCGGTGTCGTTCGCGATGCGGACGGCTTCTTCCTCGTCGTCGAACGGCACGACGGTCAGCACCGGCCCGAAGATCTCGTCACGCGCGATGGCCATGTCGTTGTTGGCGTCGGCGAAAATCGTTGGTGCGACGAAGTTCCCGGACGCGTAGTCGCCGTCGAGCCGGGTGCCGCCGGTGACCAGGCGGGCGCCCTCCTCCTGGCCGCGCTCGATGTAGCCGAGCACGCGTTCGAGCTGCTTGCCGTTGATCAGCGGGCTGGCCAGCACGGCGGGGTCGAACGGGTCGCCGAACGTCACCGCGCCCGCGAGCATCTGTGCCATCGCGATGAACTCGTCCTGCGCGTCCCGCTGCACCAGCGCCCGCGTGTGCGCCACGCACGCCTGGCCGGACAGACCCATCGTGACCATGCCCATGCAGGTCATCGCGGCGAGGCCGACGTTCGGGGCGTCCGCGAACACGATCGCCGGCGACTTCCCGCCCAGCTCCAGCGACACGCGCTTCATCGTCCCGGCGGAGGCCTCGACGATCCGGCGGCCGATGGCGCGGCTGCCGGTGAAGCTGATCTTGTCAACGCCGGGGTGGGTGATCAGCGCCTCGCCGGTCGGGTTGCCGGGGCCGGTGACGAGGTTGACGACGCCCTCCGGCAGCCCGGCCTCGATCAGCAGCTCGACCATGCGGATCACGCAGAACGACGCGTACTCCGACGGCTTCACCACGACCGTGCAGCCGGCCGCCAGCGCGGGCGCGAGTTTCTGGGCGAACAGCACGAACGGCGCGTTCCACGGCAGGATCGCCGCGACGACACCGACCGGTTCGCGGAACGTCATAGCGAGGTGGTCGCCGCCCTGGTACGGCGGCAGGGTCTGACCGCCGACCTTGTCGATCCAGCCCGCGTGGTGGTCGAAGATGTCCGCCGCGATGCCGACCGAGGTGGCGTAGATCTGGCCGAACGACAGCGGCACGCCGTTGTCCAAAGCCTGCAGTCCGCGCAACTCGTCCGAGTGCTCCCGCAGCAGGTCTCCGTACCTGCGCAGGATCTTGATGCGCTCGCCTGCCCGGCTGCGCGGCCAAGTGCCCTCGTCGAACGCCTTGCGGGCCGCACGCACCGCCTCGTCCACGTCCTGCACCGAGGCGACGGCGAAGCTGCCGATCTCCTCGCCGGTGGCGGGGTGGTGGTGGGTCCAGGTCTCGTCGGTCTCGCGGAACTCGCCTCCGATGAGGAGCCGGCCGTCCTTGAGGCCCAGCGTCTCGCGGTGCGGTTGGACGGTGAGCGTCACAGCTCCTCCTAGAGCGACATCGTGTCCGTGCAGGCGAAAGTCCTTTGTGGATCGCGATCGGCGAAGTAGCCGTCGAGATCGGTGAACGCGCCGAACTTCTGCTCGACGGTCGGTGGTGCCATCAGCGCGACCATGCCGCCGTGCACGACGAACACCTGGCCGTTGATCCTGTCGCCGGACGGTCCGGCCAGGTGCGCAACGAACTTGGCGACGTGCTCGGGCGCCAGCGAGTCGTCGCCCGCCGGTGCGTCACCGAACACGTGCGCGGTCATCTGGGTGCGGGCTCGTGGGCAGATCGCGTTGGCGCGCACGCCGTAGCGGCTCGTGCCACGAGCGGTCGCCACGGTCAGCGCCGCGATCCCCGCCTTGGCCGCCGCGTAGTTGGCCTGGCCCTCCGAGCCGAGCAGGAACGCCTCCGACGAGGTGTTCACGATCCGCGCGTAGACCGGTTCGCCGGCCGTCTTCGACTGCTGCTTCCACAACGCGACCGCGTTGCGCGACAACAGGAAGTGGCCGCGCAGGTGTACCCGCACGACCAGGTCCCACTCCTCGTCGGTCATGTTGAACAGCATCCGGTCGCGCAGCACGCCCGCGTTGTTCACGACGACGTGCAGCCCGCCGAACTGCTCCATCGCGGCGGTGACGAGGGCGTCGGCGGTACTCCGCTCGCCCACGTCACCCTCGACCACGACGCACTTCGCGCCCAGCTCGTCGATCTCGGCCGCAGCGGAGTCGGCCGAGCCCGGCAGGTCGTTGAGCACGATCGACGCACCGGCCCTCGCGAGCTCCAGCGCCTCCGCGCGGCCGAGCCCGGCACCGGCGCCGGTGACCACGGCGACCTTCCCCGAAAGGTCCACAAGAGACTCCTAATCGAACAGAATGACCTGACGGATCAGCGATCCACCGCCACGCAGGGCCTGCAGGCCCTCGTTCACGTCCTCGAGCCTGATCCGTTTGCTGATCATGCCTTCGAGGTCCAGCCGGCCCTGCCGCCACAGCGCGATCATGCGCGGGATGTCGCGGCGGAAGTTCGCCGTCCCGTAGAACGAGCCGTGCAACGTCTTGTCGTGCAGGAAGAGTTCCTGGGCGCTGAACGACACCATCGCGTCCGCCCGGCCCGCGCCGACGACGACCGTGTGGCCACCGCGACGGGTCAGGTCCCATGCCTGGCGGATCGTGGCGGGCAGGCCCACCACGTCGAACACGTAGTCGAAGCCCATGCCGAAGTTCAGCTGGTTGTTCAGGTCCACGACACCGTCCGGCGTCGTCGCATGCGTCGCGCCGAACTTCTGCGCCACCTCATGCTTTTCGAGCACCGGGTCGACCGCGACGATCCGTGCGGCGGCGGCGAGCCGGGCACCCTGGATCACCGCGACACCGACACCACCGCAGCCGATCACGGCGACGCTGGAACCCGGTTCGACCTTCGCGGTGTTGAGCACGGCCCCGACTCCAGTGAGAATGCCGCACGACAGCAGAGCCGCGATCTCCCACGGCACGTCGTCGTCGACCTTCACGGCGGCATCGGCCGGAACGACCATCTCCTCGGCGAACGCGCCGAGCCCCGCGTACCCGAAGGCCGGGTTGCCACCGACGACGAACCTCGGTGACGTGAACGCGGAGATGGTGTGCACGAGGCACAGATGCGATTGGCCCGTAACGCATTGGGCGCACTTGCCGCACGGCGGCACGAACGTGATCGCCACGTGGTCGCCGACCGCGAGCGACGTCACGGCGCTCCCGATCTCGACGATCTCACCGGCGCCTTCATGGCCGACGACGCCGGGCGTCAGGGCCGGCAGCGTTCCGTCCATTGCGGACAGATCACTGTGGCACACCCCGCACGCCTTGATCCTGATGCGGATCTCCTGCGGCCCCACCGGGGCCGTGGTCACGTCGTCGCGGAGCTCGAGCTTGTCGTCGCCTACCTGGTTGAGCACGGCTGCCTTCACCGGTATCACTCCTCGCTGAGCTCACGGCCTAGTGCCTGTCGCACACTAGAATCTGTTCCTGTTCGTGACAAGGCCCATCAGCGTGAGAGGCGCAGTGCGCCCATGGGACACGAGGCGACGGCGCGTTCCGCCAGAGCCTCCTCCCCGCTGGCCAGCTCACCGTCCCGGATCTGCAGAACCTCGTCATCGTCAAGGTCAAACACCTCGGGCAGGATTGACATGCACTCCCCGTGCGCCTCGCACAGCGAAGGGTCGACGCCGACCTTCATCGCGGCCTCCTGACATCAAGTAGAACTTGTTCTAGAGTAGCGGTCATGCGCATCGGTTTCACGCCCGAACAGGAGCAGTTGCGCCAGGAGTTGCGGGCGTACTTCGCCGCGCTCATGACGCCCGAACGCAGGGCCGGGCTCGCCGGTGGCGGCGACTACGGCGACGGCGCGGCCTACAAGGACACCGTCCGCCAGATGGGCCTGGACGGCTGGCTGACCATCGGCTGGCCGGAGGAGTACGGCGGCCGTGCCCGCCCGATGATCGAGCAGCTGATCTTCCTGGACGAGGCGTCCGCGGCCGGCGCCCCGGTGCCGTTCCTGACGCTGAACTCCATCGGCCCGACGATCATGTCCCTGGGAACGCCCGAGCAGAAGGCCTTCTACCTGCCGAAGATCGCGTCCGGCGAGCTCCACTTCGCCATCGGCTACTCCGAACCGGAGGCGGGCACCGACCTCGCGGGCCTGCGCACGCGGGCGGTCCGCGACGGTGACGAGTACGTCATCAACGGCCAGAAGATGTGGACGAGCCTCATCCAGTACGCCGACTTCGTCTGGCTGGCGTGCCGCACCGACCAGGAATCGCAGCGGCACAGGGGTTTGAGCGTCATCATGGTGCCGACCTCCGCTCCCGGCTTCTCCTGGACGCCCGTGCCGACCATGTCCGGGCCGACGACCAGCGCCACCTTCTATGACGACGTGCGGGTGCCCGCGGCGAACCTCATCGGCGAGGAGCACAAGGGCTGGAAGCTCATCACCAACCAGCTCAACCACGAACGCGTCGCCCTCTGCTCGGCCGCGCCGCTGCAGACCGCACTGCGCGAAGTTCGTCAATGGGCGGACGAAACCGGTGCCGTGAAACAGGAGTGGGTGCGCCTGCACCTCGCCCGCGTGCACGCGAAGACCGAGTTCCTCAAGCTCATCAACTGGCGGATCGCGTCCGGTTCCGACGAGGCACCGTCACCGGCGGAGGCCTCCGCGACCAAGGTGTTCGGCACCGAGTTCGCGACCGAGGGCTACCGGCTGCTGATGGAGGTGCTGGGCGCCAACGGAATCGTGCGCACGGGCTCCGCGGGAGCCCTGCTGCACGGCCGCGTGGAACGCATGCACCGGTCGTCGCTGATCCTGACGTTCGGCGGCGGCACCAACGAGATCCAGCGGGACATCATCGCGCGGGTGGGCCTCGGGTTGCCTGCCGTGCCTCGGTAAGGAGACTCCGTGGACTTCACCCTGACCGAGGCGCAGCGCGAGCTGGCCGCGCTGACCCGCAAGATCCTCGACTCGTCCGACACGCCGTGGCTCGACCTGGTCAAGTCGGGCGTCGTGCCGGAGCAGCCCGACGAGTTCGGCGTGCTGGAACAGTGCTCGGTGCTGGTCGAACTGGGTCGTGCGGTCTCCCCCGTGCCTTACCTGCCCACGACGGTCGCGGCGTCGGCGCTCGCGGAGTTCGGAACTCCGGACCAGCGCGACCGCTGGCTGAAGCAGGGACTAGTGCTGTCCGTCGCGCTGTCAGAAGCCGGCGGCGTGAAGACGACGGTGCCGTTCGCGTCGGAAGCGGCCGCGTTCCTGGTGGCGCACGACGGGCAGGTGTTCCTCGTCGAGGCGGAGCAGCTGGAGATCACCCCGCAGGAACTGGTCGACGGCTCGGACGCGGGGTGCTTCACGTTCTCCGGCACCGGCGAGGTGGTGCCCGGCCTGTCGCTCGACTGGCTGATCACGCGGTACACGCTGGGATTGTGCGCTCTGCAGCTCGGCGTCACCGAACGCGCACTGGAGCTGACGGCCGAGTACGCCCGCACCCGCGTGCAGTTCGACCGGCCGATCGGCAGCTTCCAGGCCGTGGCGCAACGTCTGGCTGATGCGTACATCGACGTCGCGGCGATCCGGCTGACCCTCTGGCAGGCCGCCTGGCGCCTGGCGGAAGGCCTGGACGCGGCGCAGGAGGTGGCGACGGCGAAGTTCTGGGCCGCCGACGCCGGGCACCGCGTGGCGCACACCGCCGTGCACGTCCATGGCGGCACCGGCATCGACATGAGCCACGACGTGCACCGCTACTTCACGGCGGCGAAGCGCAACGAGTTCGAGCTGGGCGGGGCGACCGCCCAGCTCCTGAAACTCAGCGCAGCTTGGTGAGGCGTTCGACCGTCGCGTCGAACTCCGCCAGCAGGTCCGCCATCACCTCGGCCACCGGCCTGACCTCGTTCATCCGCCCGACGACCTGGCCGACCGGCATCGAGACCACGGACGGGTCGTCGGACCGGGCGATGCGCAGGTGCGCCTCGCTGACCAGCAGGTTCTGCAACGGCATCGGCAACGGCTCCGGTGCCTCCGCGGACGTCCACGCCTCGGTCCACCGCGTCTTCAGCAACCGCGCCGGTTTGCCGGTGTAGATGCGGGTGCGGACGGTGTCGCTGGACCCGGCGGCGAGCAACGCCTCCTGCGTGCTGGAGTTCCCGAGCGTGTACTCGGCGGTGGTCAGCCAGTACGAGCCCATCCAGACGCCGGACGCACCGAGCGCCATCGCGGCGGCGGCCTGCCGTCCCGAACCGATACCCCCCGCGGCAAGCACGGGGACGTCCACCGCGTCGACGATCTCCGGCACCAGCACCATCGTCGCGACCTCGCCGGTGTGTCCACCCGCCTCATAGCCCTGGGCCACCACGACGTCGACGCCGTTGGCCACGTGCCGGCGAGCGTGTTCGGCCCTGCCCGCCAGCGCGGCCACCGGCACACCGGCCGCGTGCACCTGCTCGATGACGTCGGTGGGCGGTGAGCCGAGGGCGTTCGCGATGAGCCGGATCGGGTGTTCCAGGGCCACGTCGACGTGCGACCGCGCCACCGAGTGCAGCCAGCCGAGTACGCCCTCGCCGCCCTCGCCGTCGGGCAGCGGTGGCACGCCGAGCTTCAGCAACGTCTGTTGCACGAACTCCTTGTGGCTCTGCGGGATCAGCCCGGCCAGGTCGATCTGCGTGCCCTCCTTCGGCACGGTGGCGGGCATGACGATGTCGACGCCGTACGGCTTGCCGTCGGTGTTCTCGTCCATCCACGTCAACGCGCGGTCGAGGTCCTCCGCGTCGTTGAACCGCACGCACCCGAGGACACCGAGCCCGCCCGCCCGGCTGATCGCCGCCGCCACGTGCTCGGACGGCGTGAAGCCGAAGACGGGATGTTCGATGCCCAGCTCGTCACACAGGCTGGTGCGCATGATCCTCCACGTGGCGCTTCGCCCACTGGTAGTCGGGTTTGCCGCTGGGGGTGCGGCCTATCTCGGCGACGAGCCACAACGACCGCGGCACCTTGTAGCCGGCGAGGGTCTCGCGGACGTGGGCGTCCAGTTCGGACAGTGTCGGTGTCGCGCCGTCGCGCGGCTGGACGATCGCGCCGACGCGCTGGCCTAGCAGGTCGTCCGCGATGCCGATCACGAGCGCGTCGAACACGTCCGGGTGCGACTTCAGCACCCCCTCGACCTCCTCGGGGAACACCTTCTCGCCGCCGGTGTTGACGCAGGTGTTGCCGCGCCCCAGCAACGTGATGTCGCCGTCCTCCTCGAACCGGGCGAAGTCACCGGGCACGGTGAACCGCCTGCCGTCGACCTCGACGAACATCCGCGCGGTCTTCTCGGGGTCCTTGTAGTAGCCGAGCGGGATGTGCCCGCCGCGCGCCAGCTTGCCGATGACGCCGGGCTTCGGCTCCAGCTTCTTGCCGTCCTCGTCGATGACGATGGTGTCCTCGTTGAGCTTCACCTTGGTGCCGTCGGTCTTCACGATCTCCTTGGGCACCGCGCCGATGCCGGTGGACCCGGTCTCGCTCGACCCGATCGACTCCAGCAGCGTCGTGTGCGGCAGGTGTTCGTGGTACTGCTTCTTCACGGTGTAGGAGAACAGGGCGGCACTGCTGTTGAGGATGTACAGCGACGAGCCGTCGTACGTGCCGCGCTGGAACTCCTCGATCAGCGGCCGGCCCATCGCGTCGCCGGTGATGACGGCGACCTGGACCTTTTCCCTTTCGATCACCCGCCAGATCTCGGCGGGGTCGAACTTGGGCACCAGCACCACGGTGCTGCCGCTGAACAACGCGCCCAGCACGGCCCACTGCGCCGCGCCGTGGATCAACGGCGGCAGGCACAGCCTGACCAGGCCGTAGTCCTTGCCCGCCTTGGCCTGCTGCCACTCGTCCGTCAGCCGTTCGCCGGTAACGAAGTCGATGCCGCCGCCGAGCGTGCGCCACACGTCCTCGTGCCGCCACATCACGCCCTTGGGCATGCCGGTCGTGCCACCGGTGAACAGGATGTAGAGGTCGTCGGGGCTGCGCGACTCGAAGTCCCGTTCACCGGACTCCTCGGCGAGTGCCGTTTCGTAGTCGGCACCGGCGAAATCCTCGTCCGTCTCGTCGTCGATCACGACCGTGTGGCCGGGCGCGCCGACCTCCGCGACCAACGGCGAGTACCGCCGTTCGTGTACGAGAGCGGTCAGATCGGCTTCACCGAAGAGGTATTGCAACTCGTTCTTGGTATAGCGATAGTTCACGTTGATGGCCACGGCGCGCAGCTTGAAGACCGCGAGCATGGCTTCGACGAGTTCGATCGAGTTGCGCGCGTAGAGCCCCACGTGCGCACCCTGCGTCACGCCGTTCTTTGCCAGGTGGTGAGCCAGTTTGTTGGCTCGCGACTCAAGCTCGGCGTAGGTGACCCGCTTGGACCCGCACACGAGCGCGGTCCTGTCGGGCACGGTGTCGGCGGCGTGTTCAACGAGGTCTGCGACGTTGAGGGCCATGGCAGACAAAGTAGAACGTGTTACTGTTCCCGACAATCCCCCGTGCGGTCAGACTCGATCCAGGAGGCGCGCGAATGACGACCACGACGGAACCACATGCCTTGGTGGAGTTGGCCGGCAACGTCCTGGTCGTCACGATGAACCGCCCAGAGGTCCGCAACGCCCTGTCCGGCCCCATGCTGGCCATCATGAAGGAGGCGTGGGACCGGGTGGACTCCGATCCGGACGTCCGCGTCTGCATCCTCACCGGCGCGGGCGGAGCGTTCTGCGCGGGCGCGGACCTCAAGGCGATGACGTCCAACCACCCCAGCGAAAACGCCGGCAAGTTCGACTTCTCCGTCATCGAACCACTGCTCAAAGGACGTCGATTGACGAAACCACTGATCGCCGCGGTGGAAGGCCCGGCGGTCGCCGGTGGCACGGAAATCCTGCAGGCGACCGACATCCGCGTCGCCGGCGAGAGCGCGCGGTTCGGTGTCTCGGAGGCACGCTGGGGCCTGTTCCCCCTGGGCGGCTCGGCGGTCCGGCTGCCACGCCAGATCCCCTACACCGTCGCGGCCGACCTCCTGCTGACGGGACGGCACATCCGGGCGGCGGAGGCCAAGGAGATCGGGCTGATCGGGCACGTGGTGCCGGACGGTCAGGCTTTGGACAAGGCGTTGGAACTGGCCGCGCTCATCACGGCCAACGGGCCCATCGCGGTGCAGAAGATCCTGCAGACCATGCGGGAGACCGAGGTCATGCACGAGAACGAGGCGTTCACAGTGGACGCCCGGCTCGGCATGGAGGTGTTCTCCAGCGAGGACGCCAAGGAAGGGCCGCGGGCGTTCGCGGAGAAGCGCAAGCCGGAGTTCAAGGGCCGGTAGCCTTCTGCGCTTGGGACCTGTCGTATTCTCACACGTCGTTGGCCGCGATGTACCCGAACGTCATGGCGGGCCCGATCGTCGACCCCGCCCCGGCATAACTCCGCCCCATCACGGCCGAACTGACGTTGCCCGCCGCGTACAGCCCGGGGATCACCGACCCGTCCGGCCGCCGCACACGGGCACGCGCATCCGTCACGAGACCGCCCTTGGTGCCGAGGTCGCCCGGCACGATCTTGAAGGCGTAGAACGGCGGCGCCCACAGCGGGGCCAGGCACGAGTTCGGGAAGACGGCCGGGTCCGTGTAGTAGTGGTCGTACGCGCTGTCGCCGCGCTTGAAGTCGGGGTCGCGACCGCTCAGGGCCTGGTTGTTGAACCGGCTGACGGTCGACCTCAGGTTCGCGCCGGGCACGCCGATGGCCGAGGCCAGGCCGTCGAGCGACCAGTTCTTCACCACGGCACCGGACTGGTACCAGCCGTCCGGCAGCGGCAGGGCCGGTGCCACGTCGGCGAACAGGTACCTGTTGCGGTAGTTCTGGTCGACGACGAGCCAGGCCGGGATGCACGGGTCTGCCGGATTCTTGTCGTACATCACGTGCACGACGTCGCTGTAGGGCGCGGCCTCGTTGACGAAGCGGCGGCCGGCCGCGTTGATCATCAGGCCGCCGGGCAGCGTGCGTTCGGCGAGACAGAAGTACGGGGTGCCGGGCACCGGGATCGCGGGGCCCCACCAAGCGTCGTCCATCAGGTCGAGCGCCGCGCCCGCCCGCTGGCCCGCGCGGTGGCCGTCGCCGGTGTTCTCCTTCGCGCCGACCGTCCACTGAGTACCGATCGGCTGGCGTTGGTACTGGGCGCGCATCGCCGCGTTGTGTTCGAAGCCGCCGGAACCCATGATCACGCCACGTCGTGCGCGCACGGCACCGCGTGAGGTCAGCACGCCCTTGACGGCGCCGTTCTCCACGATCAGGTCTGCCAGACCGGTGTTCAGCCACACCGGGACGTTCGACTGCATCAGACCGGCCCGCAGCCCGCCGGCCAGCGCCTGGCCCATGGTCAGCGGCTTCTGCCCGGCCAGGGCGGCCGCGGTGCCGCGCGCCAGGGCAGCGGCCGCGGTCGCCGCGCCCTTCGCGTTGACCAGGGCCAGCGCGAGCCACTTGTAGTCCGCGCCGTAGATCACCATGCCGGCCGGTGTGGCCAGGTAGGGGGCGTTCAGGTTCGCCAGCTCGGCGCCGAGGACGCGGCCGTCGAGCATCTCCGGCTCGATCGAACGGCCCTTCACGATGCCGCCGGGGTACTCCGGGTAGTAGTCGCTGTAGCCGTCCATGTGCCGGAAGCGCAGCGGGCTGTTGCGCATGACGAACGAGATCATCTGCGGCCCGTAGGTCAGGTAGGCCTGCTGCCGCACGAGCGGGATGTCGCCGACGACCGCCGCCAGGTACTGCGCGGCCTTCGCGGGCGTGTCCGGAATGCCCGCCGCCAGGATCACCTCGTTGTTGGGGATCCAGATGCCCGCGCCCGAGCGAGCGGCCGAGCCGCCGTAGGTCGGCGCCTTCTCCACGACCACGCAGCTCAGGCCGCGTTTGGCGGCGGTCAGCGCGGCGGTCATGCCGGCCGCGCCCGCGCCGACCACGACGACGTCGAACTCGCCGAGATCGGCGGAGGCGGTGGCGGGTTTGACCAGTCCGGAGGCCAGCGCGAGACCGGCTCCGGCGAGCACCTGACGGCGGTTCAGGTTCACGGGTTCACTCCAGACATCGTCTTCCGGTGGTCCCAGCTGGCGATCTTGGTCGGACGGAAGATCACGGCGACGCGCCTCGACATCGCCTTGCGCAGGGCTTCGCGGGCTTCGGGATCGTCCCCGACCTCACCGAAGTTGCGTTCCACCACGGCGTCCACGACCCGGCCGAGGTCCGGCGTGAACTCGGTGACGCCCTCCATGTGCACGCCGCGCAGCTGGTCGTAGGTCTCCCCCGCCTCGGCCAGCACGCTGCAGCGCGGATCGCGTTGCAGGTTCAGGATCTTCTGCGACTTGCGGTCCGTGCAGAACACGAGCTCGCCGTCCACCCACGCGAACCACATCGGCGCGAGGTGCGGCAGGCCGTTGCGGCCGATGGTGGCGACGATCAACGTCTTCTGGCCCTGGAGAAAAGTCTCGACCTCGGCCGGCGTCATCCTGATGAGGTCACGCACCGCTTGAACTTCCTTCTTGGCTGCGCAGCTTTCGCTTGTACAACTTGCCGTTCGGGTCGCGCGGTAGTTCGGCGAGATACTCGATCGTCCGTGGCAGCTTGAACTTCGCCAAGCGCGTCCGCGCGAACTCCAGCAACTCCTCGGTCAGTTCCTCGGAAGCCTCGACCCCGTCCGCGGGCTGCACCACGGCCTTGATCGCCTCGCCCCAGTCCGGATGCGGCACTCCGAACACCGCCACGTCCGCGACCTTCGGGTGGCAGATCAGTTCGCCCTCGATCTCCGCCGGGTAGATGTTCACACCACCAGAGATGATCATGTCGTTCTTGCGGTCGCACAGGAACAGGTAGCCGTCCTCGTCCAGATAGCCGATGTCCTGCAACGTGAACAGCTTGCCGACGCGCGCGGCCCGGGTCTTCTCCGCGTCCTTGTGGTACTCGAACGTCGCGTCGCCCATCCGCATGTAGACCAGGCCCTGCTCGCCGACGGGCAGCTCGGTGCCGTCCTCGCCGAGAATCTTGATCTCGGACGTCGGCCACGGCAGACCGACCGATCCAGGCTTGCGCAGCCACTCCTGAGCGGTGATCGCGGTGCCACCGCCCTCAGTGGCCGCGTAGTACTCGATCACGACCGGCCCCCACCAGTCGAGCATGCGGCGCTTGACCTCCAGCGGGCACGGCGCCGCGCCGTGGATCATCGCGCGCAGCGAACCTATGTCGTACTTGGCTTTCACGTCGTCCGGCAGAGCCAGCAACCGGTGGAACTGGGTCGGCACCATGTGGCTGTGGGTGACCTTGTGGCGTTCGATCAGCCGCAGCATGTCCTCCGGCGCCCAGTGGTCCATGAGCACGGTGGTGTGGCCGAGCTGGATCGAGATGACGACGAAGTTGAGCACCGCTGTGTGGTAGAGCGGCGACCCACACAGGTGCACGTGCCCGTCGTGCGGCTTGATGCCGAAGATGCCGAAGAACCAGGCGGCGGAGGGCGGCACGACGTCCGGGTCGGCGCCGGTCAACGGCCTGCGCACTCCCTTGGGGCGGCCGGTCGTGCCGGAGGTGTAGAGCATCGGCGACCCCATGGTGCGGCCGTCGGGCCTGCCTTCCTCGCCCTCGCCGAGCTTCGCCAGAGGCGTGAAGTCCGTGATCTCACCGACGGCGAACCTCGCCTCGGCCGGAAGGCCCGCTGCGGCTTCGACGGCCGCCGCGGCGAACCGTTCGTGGGCGACGAAAGCCTTGGCACCGCTGTCCTGCACGAGGTACGCGACCTCGGCCCCGGTCAGGTGCCAGTTGGCCATCACGACGTAGAGGCCGGTCTGGTAGGCGGCGAAGTACACCGCCACCAGGTCGGCGCTGTTGGGCAGCATCAGCACGATGCTGTCGCCGGGTTCGAGCCCCAGGGCCCGGAACCCGCGTCCGTAACGGTTCGCGGTGCCCGCGAGCTCCGAGTAGGTGATCTCTCGACCACTCGGATCGACCAGCGCGGTCAGGTCCGGCTGATCGGCAGCGATGTTCCAGAGTCCTGTGACCACACCCTCAAAGTAGAACGCGTTTCACCTACTGACAAGCCTCCGACAAGGCCTTGATCGAGGCAACGTCGCGGCATCCGACGAGCAGTGTCGTGACGCCGGCCTTCTCCCACCGGCGAACCTCCTCGCGCACGTGCTCCGCATTGCCGACGATGCTGATCTCGGCCACCAACTCGTCCGGAACCACCTGCGCCGCCTCGTCCTTGCGCCCGGCCTGGAAGAGCCTGCCGACGTCCTCGACGACCTCGCCGTATCCCATGCGGGTGAACACCTCTGCGTGGAAGTTCATCCCCGGCGCACCCATTCCGCCGATGTACAAAGCGACGAACGGCTTCAGCATCGCCCGCACGGCCGCCGGATCGTCCGTCACGACGACCTGGCAGGTGGCCGCGACCTCGAAGTTCTCCCTGCTACGGCCAGACTTCGCGAAGCCTTCGTCCAGCCACTCGTCGTACATGCCGGCGAGCCGCGGCGCGTAGTAGATGGCGAGCCACCCGTCCGCGATCTCCGACGTCAGCGCGACGTTCTTCGGACCCTCCGCGCCGAGCCAAATGGGCAGGTCAGCACGCAGCGGGTGGGTGATGGGCCTGAGCGGTTTGCCGAGCCCCAGAGCGCCAGGCCCCTGATAGGGCAACGGGTAGTGCGGGCCGTCGTTGCGGACCGGCGCCTCACGGGCCATCACCTGCCGCAGGATCGACACGTACTCCCTGGTCCTGGCCAGGGGTTTCGCGAACGGCCGTCCGTACCAGCCCTCCACGACCTGCGGACCGGACACGCCCAGGCCGAGCACGAACCGCCCGCCGGAGAGGTGGTCCAAAGTCAGCGCGTGCATCGCGCAGGCAGCCGGCGTACGGGCCGACATCTGCACGACGGACGTACCGAGCCGCACCCGCGAAGTCTCGGAACCCCACCACGCCAACGGTGTGAACGCGTCCGAGCCCCACGCCTCGGCGGCAAACACCGCGTCGAAGCCGAACTCCTCCGCCGCCGCCACGAGTTCGGCGGCGTTCTGAGGCGGACCGGCGCCCCAGTACCCGAGCTGCAGACCGAGCTTCATGCACCCATCTTGCCACCATTTCGAGAACCTGTTTCACTTTGATCTGTGACTCGGCCGCTGAGTGCTCCGCTCGACGTTGGCTTCGACTACACGCGCTCCCTCGGCCCGACGCTGGGCCGGTTCCTCTCGGATCTCCGCCGCCGCAAGGTGACCGGGATCCGCGGCAGTGACGGGCGCGTGCACGTGCCGCCGCTCGAGTACGACCCCGTGACCGCCGAACGTCTGCACGAGTTCGTGGACGTGACGGCGACCGGTGTCGTGCGCGGGTGGTCGTGGATCCCCGAGCCCCTCGAAGGACAGCCGCTCGACCGGCCGTTCGCGTGGGCGCTCATCCAGCTCGACGGCGCGGACACCGCGCTGCTGCACGCCGTCGACGCGGGTTCACCGGACCGGATGGCGACCGGAACACGCGTGCGCGCAAGGTGGCGCGGCGAACGCGTCGGCGCGATCACCGACATCGAGTGCTTCGAGATCTCCGACGAGCCGGCCGACCCGCCCACGGAAGCCGACGACGTCACGATGGTTACGACGCCGGTGAACCTGCACTACACCCACTCCGCGTCACCGACGGAGGACCCGTTCCTGCGTGGTCTCATGGAAGGCAGGCTGATCGCCCAGCGCTGCCCGGTGTGCGAGAAGGTCTACTTCCCGCCGCGCCCGGCCTGTCCCGTGGACGGCGTGCCGACGACGGACCAGATCGAGCTGTCCGACCACGGCACCGTCACGACGTACTGCGTGGTCAACGTGCCGTTCCTCGGCCAGCGCATCCCGCCGCCCTACGTCTCGGCGTACGTGCTGCTCGACGGCGCCGACATCCCGTTCCTGCACCTGCTGCTCGGCGTCGCGCCCGAGGACGTCCGGATGGGCATGCGTGTGGAGGCGGTCTGGAAGCCGCGCGAGGAGTGGGGCCCGACGATGCAGAACATCGACCACTTCAAGCCGTCCGGCGAGCCGGACGCGCCGTTCGACTCCTACTCCCAGCACCTGTGAGGCTCGCGTGCGTGACATAGCGGTAGTCGGCTTCGCGCAGACGCCCTGCGTGCGCGAGACCGACGGCACCACCAACGGTGTCGAGATGCTGGTGCCGATCTTCCACGAGGTGCTCGGCGGGCTCGGAATCACCAAGACCGACATCGGGTTCTGGTGCTCGGGCTCCTCGGACTACCTGGCCGGGCGCGCGTTCTCGTTCGTCTCGGCGGTCGACGCGATCGGCGCCTTCCCGCCGATCGCCGAGTCGCACGTCGAGATGGACGCCGCGTGGGCGCTCTACGAGGCGTGGGTGAAGCTGCTCTGCGGCGAGATCGACACCGCGCTGGTCTACGGCTTCGGCAAGTCCTCGGCCGGGCAGCTCCGCCGGGTCATGGCGATGCAGCTCGATCCGTACCTCGTGACACCGTTATGGCCGGATTCTCTTGGCCTGGCGGGCATCCAGGCACGTATGGGCATCGAGAACGGCCTGTGGGACGAACGCGCGATGGCCTCTGTGGCCGCGCAGAGCCGTTCCGCCGCCCTGTCGAACCCGCTCGCCCAGCTGTCCGGCGAGGTCGGCGCCGACGAACTGCTGGCCCTCCCCTACGTCGCGGATCCGTTGCGGCGGCACGACTGCGCGCCGATCACCGATGGTGCGGCGACGATCGTGCTTGCGGCAGGCGACAAAGCGCGGGAGCTGTGCGAACGTCCGGCGTGGATCACCGGTTTCGAACACCGCGTCGACTCGCCGTCGTTCGGCACGCGCGACCTGACGACTTCCCCCTCTGCCGTGGCGGCCGGCAAGGCGGCGGGCGCCGACGGCGTCCAGGTGGCGGAGCTGCACGCGCCGTTCACCCACCAGGAAATCCTGCTGCGTCAGGCACTCGGGCTCGGTGACGACGTCACCGTGAACCCGTCGGGCGGCGTGCTGGCGGGCAACCCGATGTTCGCGGCCGGGCTGGCGCGCATCGGCGAGGCCGCACGCAGGATCCACGACGGCTCGGCGACCAAGGTCCTCGGCCACGCCACCAGCGGGCCGTTGCTCCAGCAGAACCTCGTCTGCGTGATGGAAGGGCGTGAGTGATGCGACCGGCAGCAGTGGTCGGCACCGGCCAGACGCACCACGCCGCGAAACGCCTCGACGTGTCGATGGCGGGCCTGTGCCGCGAAGCGATCGACCGCGCGATGGCTGACGCCGGCGTGGACTGGTCCGACATCGACGCCGTGGTCCTCGGCAAGGCACCGGACCTGTTCGAGGGCGTGATGATGCCCGAACTGTTCCTCGCGGACGCGCTGGGCGCGGTCGGCAAACCGTTGCTGCGCGTGCACACCGCCGGTTCGGTCGGCGGCAGCACGGGCAACGTCGCCGCCAGCCTGGTGCAGTCCGGCGTGCACGACCGCGTTTTGGCCGTGGCGTTCGAGAAGCAGTCCGAGTCGAACGCGATGTGGGCGCTGTCCGTGCCGACACCGTTCACCATGCCCGTGCACGCGGGCGCGGGCGGCTACTTCGCGCCACACGTGCGTTCCTACATCCGCCGAGCCAGCGCTCCCGAACACATCGGCGCGATGGTCGCGGCCAAGGATCGGCGCAACGGTGCCAAAAACCCCTACGCACACCTGAAACAGCCGGACATCACCGTCGAGTCGGTGCAGGCCTCCACCATGCTGTGGGACCCGATCCGGTACGACGAGACGTGTCCGTCCTCGGACGGCGCCTGCGCGGTCGTCATCTCGGCGGAACCGACGTCGGGCCAGGCCGCCTGGATCCGCGCGACCGCGATGCGCACCGAGCCCACGACGTTCGCCGGACGCGACCAGGTCAACCCGCAGGCGGGCCAGGACGCCGCCAGGGCGTTGTGGAAGCAGGCGGGCATCACCGACCCGCTGTCCGAAGTGGACGCCGCCGAGATCTACGTGCCGTTCTCGTGGTTCGAGCCGATGTGGCTCGAGAACCTCGGTTTCACCGACATCGGGCAGGGCTGGAAGCTCACCGAGGCGGGCGAGACCGAGATCGGCGGCCGCCTGCCGGTGAACCCGAGCGGCGGCGTGCTGTCGTCCAACCCGATCGGCGCCTCCGGCCTGCTGCGCTTCGCCGAAGCGGCCATGCAGGTCATGGGCACCGCGGGAGACCACCAGGTCGACGGCGCGCGGGTCGCGCTGGGCCACGCGTACGGCGGTGGTTCGCAGTTCTTCGCCATGTGGGTCGTCGGATCGGAGAAGCCTTGACTTCTCCCTGCCCTGACGGGCAGGGATTCCCACCCGCCGTGCGGCGGGTAGCGCTTACGCGCTGTGCCTCACGGCACGGGGTTCCTGTTTCACTGCCGATCGCGGAAGGGAGGACCCTTGCCGTCTGACATC
>NZ_JOEA01000004.1 GCF_000719115.1 Lentzea albidocapillata
AGCCCGGCCTTTTCCGGCCGTCAAGCATCCCGCCAGAGGCTCAAGGTCAAGCCCCAATCGCTATCGACGCGCAGCGGCGATGACCCGCACCGACCCGGTACTGCCCGCCCGGCCACCCACGCAAGGCGACCACTCGCACGGCAGGTGACCACCCCGCTGGAACACGACACGCCCACGCAAACCGACCCGCACGGCCTCAACCCGGCACCCCCGGAACCGCCCCACCCAGCGACCACTCATCCCGAAATCCCGCGACAAGCGGTCCCCACCCACCCCAAAAACAAGACGCCGGAGCCACCCTTCCGCAGGGTGACTCCGGCGAAGCCGAAAAACCTCAGCCGGCAGCCTTGGCAGCCCGACGATCCGCAGCATCCAGCACAGCCCGAACCCAGTCCAACTCGTCCGCGCCACAGGCCCCCTCAGCCGCAGCACGACGAAGCCGAACCCACAACCCCAGATCGGTCCACTCCTGGAACCGCCGGTGCACGGTAGGCACAGTAACCCCGAACGAAGCCGGCAGATGCCGCCAAGCACACCCGGACGACAGCACGAACACGATGGCGGTGAACACCGACCGGTTGGACACCCGCCCACGCCCACCCCCCTGCCGACGCACCTTGGCCGGCGGGATCAGCGGTTCGATCACGGCCCACAGGTTCGCCGACACCAGGCGGGACGACAGCTGTTCGATGACGTCACCACGGCCGGGTTCCTGCTCTGCGGGCCACGCGGACGTGCGCATCCACGAGTCGGAGCGCGGCGTCAGGTCGGCGGGGCGCGGGTCCTGGCGGGCGGACTCTGCGCGCTGGCGGGAGCGGAGCAGGGTGGCCAGGGCCGTGTCCTCGGCCGGGGTGCGGCGCTGGGGGACGGCGTAGGCCTGGTGCTGCTGGGCGTGGCGCGTGATCTCGGCGCCTACCGTGCGGCGGAACGACGGGTTGGCCGCGAGGCGCGGGTCCACCGGCTGGCCGTAGCGGACCGGGGCCTGACCCACTGCCGCCTGACCCACGGCCGCCTGGCGCGGTGGGACCTGGCGCGGTGGGACGGGGCGCCCTGGCACCTGGCGGGGCGGGACCTGCCGCGCGAGCCGCGGGTCCGGGGTGCGAGCGAACTGTGAGTCGGTCATGGTGTGGTCCTCCGCCAGGACTTTTCCGTCAGGTGACAGCGCTCACAGTAGGAAGGCGGCCCGAAAACAGGTAAGTACGTAGGCCATGAAAGGCGATGAGCGGCTGTGCCGTGGCGACGCGCGGCTCGTCCTGTTGAGACGAGTGGCGCACTGTCTGCGACGAACGGATAACCGGTCGTGGTACCGCTCTCACGATCGGGTGGCGCGCAACCCCGCCATCGGGCGCTGTTGATCCCCTCGTCGGCCCCCGGATACCGTCGAGGCGTGAAGCTCTTGGCCACCAGCGATCTGCACGTCTCCTACCAGGACAACCGCGACGTCGTGGCGGCGATCGCGCCGCCGGACCCGGCTGACTGGCTGATCATCGCCGGGGACATCGCGGAGAAGTTCGACTCCATCGAATGGACGCTGCGGACGCTCCGCCCGAAGTTCGCGCGGGTGATCTGGTCGCCGGGCAACCACGAGCTCTGGACCACCAAGGACGACGCCAACCAGTCCCGCGGCGAGGTGCGCTACAAGCAGCTCGTGGAGCTGTGCCGCAGCCTCGACGTGATCACGCCCGAGGATCCGTACGTCACGTTCGACGGCCCCAAGGGCCCGGTGACTGTCTGTCCCCTCTTCCTGGGTTACGACTACTCCTTCCGGCCGCAGGGCGCCACGGACGTGAAGTCGGCCCTCGCCATCGCGCACGAGGCGGGCGTGGTGTGCACGGACGAGTACTTCCTGCACCCCGACCCGTATCCGTCCCGCGAGGCGTGGTGCGAGGCGCGCGTGCGGGAGACCGGGGAGCGGCTCGCCCAGATCAGCGGGCCGACCGTGCTGATCAACCACTACCCGCTCGTCCGCGACCCCACGTTCGTGCTGCGCTACCCCGAGTTCGCGCTCTGGTGCGGCACGTCGCTGACCGCGGACTGGCACCGCAGGTTCAACGCGGTCGAGATGGTCTACGGCCACCTGCACATCCCCCGCACGACGCACTACGACGGCGTTCGCTTCGACGAGGTCTCGCTCGGCTACCCGCGCGAGTGGAAACCACGCGGCACCACCCAGGTGAAGCTGCACGACGTGCTGCGGGAGTCATAAGTGCTGGAGCAGCTGTTTTCCCCGCCCATCGCGGTGGTGGAGCGGTACGACGACGACGAGCCGGTCGAGTTGTTCCCTGAGGAGGAGGCGCAGCTCGGCAACGCCGTGCCCAAGCGCCGGTTCGAGTTCGGCACGGTCCGCGCCTGCGCCCGCGAGGCCATGCGGGTCCTGGACGTCGCACCCGCCGCGATCCTGCCGGGCCCGAAGCGCGAGCCGCTGTGGCCGGACGGCGTCGTCGGCAGCCTCACGCACTGCGCGGGCTACCGGGCCGCGGCACTCGCGCGGACGAGCGACTTCGAGACGATCGGCATCGACGCCGAACCGCACCTGCCCGCGCCGGACGGCGTGCTGGGCGCGATCGCGATCCCGGCCGAGCTCGGCAGGATGGCGGGCCTGAAGGCCGGCGACCCGAAGATCTGCTGGGACCGGTTGCTGTTCAGCGCCAAGGAGACCACCTACAAGGCCTGGTTCCCGATCACCCGGCGCTGGCTCGGCTTCGAGGACGCGGACATCACGCTCGACGCCGGCGGCACGTTCCACTCGCGCATCCTGCTGCCCGACTCCCCGATCGCCGGGTTCGACGGCCGCTGGCTCGTGCAGGGCGACCTCCTCGTCACCGCCATAGCCGTGCCCGCGCGCGGATGAGGTGGCCTGTCCGGTTGTTCCGGAACAAGACACACGAGTGTCGGATTGATCAACCATGGTGCACAGTGGTGGGGTGAACCCTCGACCGCCGGGAGGCCACCATGGGCGAGGACGTCGCGAAGCACGAGTTCACGCGCGAGGACCGAACGCGGTACCGCACCAAGGTGCGGCGTTGCCTCGACGTGTTCGCCCGGATGCTGCGTGAAGCTCGCTTCGACTTCGAGAGGCCGATGACCGGTCTCGAGATCGAGATCAACCTCATCGACGAGAACGCCGATCCGGCGATGAAGAACCACGAGGCGCTGCAGGTCATCGACGACCCGGACTTCGTGACCGAGCTGGGCCAGTGGAACATCGAGATCAACGTGGCCCCGCGCCGGCTCGCGGGCGGTGGCATCACCTCGTTCGAGGAGACCGTCCGCCGCAGCCTCAACTCCGCCGAGCAGAAGGCGCGTGAGGTCGGCGCGCACATGGTCATCAACGGCATCCTGCCGACCCTGCGCAGCAAGGACATCTCTCCCGATCTGCTGTCCGGCAACCCGCGTTACGCGTTGCTCAACGAGCAGGTGCTGGCCGCGCGGGGCGAGGACCTGCAGATCTCCATCGACGGCGTCGAGCGCCTGCACCTCACGGCCAGCTCGATCGTCCCCGAGGCCGCCTGCACGAGCACGCAACTGCACCTGCAGGTCAGCCCGGAGCAGTTCCCCGCCTACTGGAACGCCGCCCAGGCCATCGCGGGCGTGCAGGTCGCGGTCGGTGCGAACTCGCCGTTCTTCCTCGGCAAGGAACTGTGGCGCGAGACCCGCATCGCGTTGTTCCAGCAGGCCACCGACACCCGCGGCGACGAGCTCAAGGCCCAGGGCGTGCGGCCGCGCGTGTGGTTCGGCGAGCGGTGGATCAACTCGATCTTCGACCTGTTCGAGGAGAACGTCCGCTACTTCCCCGCGTTGCTGCCCATCACCGACGACGAGGACCCGCTGGCGGTGCTCGACAAGGGCGACACACCCACGCTGGGCGAGCTGAAGCTGCACAACGGCACCATCTACCGCTGGAACCGGCCCGTGTACGACGTGGTGCGCGACCGTCCGCACCTGCGCGTCGAGAACCGCGTGCTGCCTGCCGGGCCAACCATCGTGGACACCCTGGCCAACGCGGCGCTGTACTTCGGCCTGGTGCGCGCACTGGCCGAGGACGAACGTCCACTGTGGTCGCAGATGAGCTTCCAGGCGGCCGAGGAGAACTTCAACGCCGCCTCGCGCAACGGCATGGACGCGCAGATGTACTGGCCCGGCGTCGGCACGGTGCCGGTGGTCGAACTGGTGCTGCGCCGGTTGCTGCCGCTCGCCCACGAAGGACTGATCCGGTGGGGCGTCGAATCATCGGAGCGTGATCGTTTACTGGGCGTCATCGAGCAGCGGTGCCTGAGCGGCGTGAACGGCGCCACCTGGCAGGCGCGGGAGTTCCACCGGCACTACGACCACACGCACATGGACCGGGCGGACGCGCTGCGCACGATGCTGCGGACCTATGTGGACCTGATGCACGCCAACGAACCCGTGCACACCTGGCCGCTGACGTAAACGAACGGGTGTAGCCGCAAGCGGCTACACCCGTTCAACAGGTCAAGACGTCGGGAAGTTATCCGGCGTCCTGATGCGCTCGCGCACCCAGACACCGGCCGGCTTCAGGACGCTGGTGCCCGCGAACGTGGTACCCGAGCAGGTACCCGTCTTGAACACCGCACCCGTCAGGCCGTCGTCGGAGAAGTTCCAGTTGGCCCACGAGATCTTCTTGCGGGCCATCAGGTCGATGTACTTCTGCGACATGGTGAAGTCGTTCGACCCACCACCGGACGCGGCCTGCGTGCCGAACTCGGTCACGAACACGGGGACCTGGCTCGACACCTGGTCCAGGACGCTGAGGTACGAGTCCTTGTGGGCCTGGGCGTAGAAGTGGAACGAGTACATGAAGTTGGTCGCGTTGACCTTGTTGTTCAGCACCTGCGACGGGCTCTGGCCGTCGGAGTGGCCGAAGGTCGACCAGCCGTTCGTGCCCGAGACGATGAGGCTGTCCGGGTCGATGTTGCGGATGACCGGGATCATCTGCTCGGCGTAGGACTTGACGCTCGCCCACGACGTGCCGTTCGGCTCGTTGGCGATGTCGTAGATGATGTTGGTCTTGTCCTTGTGCCGGTTGGCGATCTCCGTGAAGAACGTCTTGGCGCGCGACAGGTTGTAGTTCGGGTCACCCGGCGAGAGCTGGTGCCAGTCCACGAGGACGTAGATGCCACGGCGCGTGGCTTCCTCGATGTACCCGTGCATCATGTCGGTGAACTTGCGGGGGTCGGTCTCGTAACCGTCCTCCTGGATGTACATGGCGACGCGGATGAAGTCCGCGTTCCAGTCGTTCACCAGCGCGTCCCACCACTGGGACTTGGAGCACTGGTGGTACCACTGGATGCCGTGCGTGCTCATGCCCCGCAGCTGGATCGGGTTGCCGTACTGGTTGCAGAGCTGCACACCGCACACGCGCAGCAGGCCGTTGATGTCGTGCGGCCTGGTGCCGCCGGGCGTGCCCGGCTGGGTGCGCACCGAGATGGAGTTCGACGCTCCGGACAGGTTGCCCGCCGCGTCACGCGCCTGCACGGTGAAGGTGTACGCGGTGTCCGGTGTGAGGCCGGAGACCGTGTGGGTGGTGCCGGACGCGGTCTGCCCGTTGGACAGCACGTACCCGGTCACGCCCACGTTGTCGGTGGACGCGTTCCACGCCAGCGACACCGAGGACGCCGTGGTGCCGGTCGAGCGCAGACTGCCGGGGACCGACGGGGCGACGGTGTCCGGCGTGCCCGTCTGGGCGTCGACGTCGACGCGGTCCAGGTTCGGGCCGCCGTTGTACGTCGTCGCGACAGTCTTGATCTTGTTCGAGCCCGCGTTCAGGGTGACGGTCGTGGACCTGGTGGTCCACGACGTCCAAGCGCCCGTGCTCGGGAACGAGAACTGGCTCGCCGCCACCGAGCCGTTCACCAAGATGTTCATCGGGCGGTTCGCCGTCTGGCCGTTGGCGAACCGGAACGTGAGCGTCGCGGGACCGGCGGTGCCCGCGTTGACGGTGAACTCGACTGAGCTGCCGACCTCGTTGTCGTAGTTGACGAAGCCCGAACCGGTGAAGCCGGCGTGGTTGGACTCGACGAGACCGTTGGAGATCGAGGCGCTCTCCGCCTGGTACTGGACCGGGGCGGCGACCGCGACGGCCGGGACCACGGCGAGCGTCAACGCTGCCGGGACGACCATGAACAGGGATCTGGCCACAGGTGCCTCCTGTGCAAGGGGAACTACAGGGCGCGGCGGCGCTTTAGTTAAGAAGGTTTCCTAACAGTTGTGGCTGAATCACAGCACTAGACCACTGCTCGTGTCAACAAATTCGGGCGACCGAACTGGCCGGATTTGGCATCCTCGACCACCTGATGCGATCCACAGTCACCGTGACACCAGCACAGCTCCCGGAGGTGCTGCTGCACGTCGCCGTCGTCCGGCCGGTCTTCCTCTGGGGAGCACCGGGTATCGGCAAGTCCTCACTCGTCCGCAAGTTCGCCACCGAGCTGGGCCTCGAGTGCGTCACGCTGCTCGGCACTCAGCTCGCGCCGGAGGACCTCATCGGAGTTCCGGAACTGGTCGGTGGCCGATCCCGGTTCGCCCCGCCGGAGTCCATCGCGCGGCAGGACCCCTACTGCCTGTTCCTCGACGAGCTGAACGCCAGCTCCCCCGAGGTGCAGAAGGCGTTCTACTCGCTGATCCTCGACCGCCGGATCGGCTCCTACGAGCTGCCGAAGGGCTCGATCGTGATCGGCGCCGGAAACCGGGCGGTCGACAACGCCCTGGCGCGCCCGATGGCGTCCGCACTCGTGAACCGCATGATCCACGTGCACCTCACGGCCTCCGCGCGCGATTGGCTGGCATGGGCGCGTGAGAGCAACATCCACCCGTGGGTGCTGGAGTACCTGACGCAGCGCCCGGACCACCTGTGGAGCGCGGCGCCGAAGGTCGAGGAGACGTTCTCCACGCCGCGTGGCTGGCACATGCTGTCCGACGCGCTGCAGTCGTTCGGCGACGACATCTCCGAGGACCTGCTCGGGGTGCTGGCGTTCGGCACGGTCACCGCGAACCACGCGTCGATGTTCAAGGCGTACGTGAAGACCGTGCGCAACGCGTTCGGGCTGGAGGCCGTGCTGCGCGGGGACGTCCGCTGGCCGGCGGCGCCCCAGGACCGCGACCTGCTCTACTTCCTGGGCGAGGCGTTCCGCGCACGGCTGGTGAAGGAGCTGCCGCACGACAAGGCGCACGCGTCGGCGGCGGGCAAGCAGCTCGCGCACCGGGGCAAGGCGCTGCTGCTGGAGCTGGCGGAGCTGTCGCTGGAGATCGCACAGATGGTGATCGCGGCCGACGACGACGGCAACCCGGTGCTGCCCGCGTGGTTCCTCGTCGAGGTCACCCGCGATCTGCCCCGGCTGGTCGCGGCACGCGCATGAGCAAGCGCAGGAAGGCTTTCGCCGACCAGGCCGCGCTGGACTTCGAGGCCGCACGCGCGGAGATCCGCCTGCATCCGCTGTTCGCACCGTTGAGCAGCTACGAGAGCCGGAACTCCGACCACCCGTGGGCGGATATCTCGCTGGACGGGTCGATGCGCGCGCATCCGACGCGCAAGGCGAGCGAGGCCGAATGGGTGTGGGTGTTCGCGCATTGCCTGCTGCATCTGGGGTTCGGCACGGCGTCCTGCGACGACGTGCTGGACTTCCAGCCCGCGATCCGGCTCGGCACCCGCCCGTTCTCGTGGGAGCCGGGCCGGTGCGTGCGCGGCGGACCAGCCGAGGACCCAAAGAAGTGGGCCGAGCGGTTCGCCTCCGGCCTGTCCAACGCCGCCGTGGCCGCGATCGACGTGGCGGGCGGCGCGCGGTCGTCGTTGTCCGACTCGCGGCCGATCAGGACCGAGTGGGACCTCGCGCTGGGCTGGTTCGTGTCGAACTACCCGCTGCTGGGCGCGCTGGCGTCGACGATGAAGGTGGTGGCGGACGCGGAACTGGCGCGGGGCTGGGACATCTCGATCGCGGCGGTGTCCACGGCCTCTGCCGAGATCTACGTGAACCCGTTGGCCGGCTTGACCAAGCAGGAGTGGCGGTTCGTGCTGGCGCACGAGATGCTGCACGCCGCGCTGCGCCACTGTGACCGGGTCGGCGGGCGGGATGCGTACCTGTGGAACATCGCCGCCGACTTCGTGGTGAACGGCTGGCTGGTCGAGATGGGCGTCGGCTCGGCACCGGAGGGCGTGCTGCACGACCCGGAGCTGCGTGGCCTGTCGGCGGAGTCGGTGTACGACCGGATCGCGGTGGACCTGCGGCGGTACCGGAAGCTGCTGACGCTGCGGGGCCATCACCAGGGTGATCTGCTCGGTGAACCGTTGCGCGGGCCCGCCGATGTAACCGATCTGGACGAGTTCTACCGGCGTGCGCTGCTGACCGGCCTGAGCTACCACACGTCGTCGCGCGGACTTCTGCCCGCCGGACTGGTCGAGGAGATCCGGGCGCTGGAGCACCCGCCGTTGTCGTGGGACGCCCAGCTGGCGCGGTGGTTCGAGGAATTCGTTCCAGCCGTGGAGAAACGGCGCACCTACGCGCGTGCGTCGCGGCGACAAGCGTCCACTCCGGACATTCCGCGGCCCGGCTGGGTGCGGCCGGAGTCGCTGGAGTCGCGGCCGACCTTCGGCGTCGTGCTCGACACGTCCGGCTCGATGGACCCCAAGCTGCTGGGCAAGGCACTGGGCGCGATCGCCTCCTACGCCGCGGCGCGTGACGTACCCGCCGCACGCGTGGTTTTCTGTGACGCGATGGCATATGACGCCGGATATGTGCCCGTCGAGGACATCGCGGGACGGGTGACGGTGCGGGGGCGCGGCGGCACGGTGCTGCAGCCCGGCATCGACCTGCTCGAACGCGCGGACGACTTCCCCTCGGGCGGTCCGGTCCTGGTGATCACCGACGGGTGGTGCGACGTGCTGCGGATCCGGCGCGAGCACGCGTTCCTCATTCCGGCGGGCGCGCATCTGCCGTTCCGCGCGCGTGGCCCCGTGTTCCGGATGTCCTGATGGAGATCGCCTGTGACGAGTCGGGGTCCGAGGGCGAGAAGCTCATCGGCGGGGTCACGGCGGTCTTCGCGCACGCCGGGGTCTCGTTGTCCGTGGCCGAGGCTGCGGCGTGCGTCGAGTCACTGCGCCAGATGATCAGGTCACCTGCCTTGGAATACAAGGCGAACCACCTGCTGCGGACGAAGAACCGCTGGGTGCTGCTGTGGTTCCTCGGCCAGGACGGTCCGCTGGCCGGTCGTGCCCGTGTGCAACTGCTCGACAAGCGGCGGTACCTGGCCTCGCGGGTGCGGGCGGAGTTCGGCTCCGTGACCGGGCCCCTGGAGCTGTACAACGACCTGCTGCGTGCCCGTGGCCCGCGCGGGGCGCTCGACCCGTTGTTCCCGGCGATCCTGCGGGCCGTGGCGCAGTGGGACGGGCCGGTGTCGATCGTGCACGACCAGCAGCTTTCGCTGACCGACGGGCGGATCCGGCACCTCAGGGAACTGGCTCCACGGCTGGAAAGCCTGACGCTGGTCGACTCGCAGGACGACGCCCGTGTGCAGGTGGCGGACTTCCTGGCCGGCATCGCGCGACGGGTCGCGGAGGAGGAACTGAACGGAAAGCCGGACCGAGAGGTGATCGAGTTGCTGATGCCGTTCGTCGTCGGGCCTACGATGTGGAATGCCTGACGCCATATTCGCCGACCCACGGTTGGCAAAAATCTACGACGCCTTCGACGGGCCTCGCCTGGACCTGGACTTATATCTCGGAATCGCGGCCGAGGTCGAGGCGAGGAGCGTGCTCGACGTCGGGTGCGGAACGGGACGTCTGGCTGTGTTGCTCGCCTCATCCGGCCGGACGGTCGTCGGGGTGGATCCGGCGCTGGCCTCACTGGAGATCGCTCGCGCCAAGGACTCCAGAGTCACCTGGATCCACGGCGACGCCACCACGTTGCCCCAGTTGTCGGTAGACCTCGCGACGATGACCGGGAACGTGGCACAGGTGTTCCTCGGCGACGACTGGGAGGCCACGCTGCGGGGCGTGCACGGCGCGCTGCGACCCGGCGGGCACTTCGCGTTCGAGACGCGGCGGCCGGAGGAACGGGCCTGGGAGGACTGGGCACGGGTGAAGCCACGGGTGCTGGTCGGCGTGCGCGAGCAGTTCGACCTGCTCGACGTGAGCCTGCCGTTCGTGTCGTTCCGCCACACCTACGGTTTCCCGGACGGCTCCGTGATCACCTCGGACTCGACGCTGCGGTTCCGTTCACGCGCCGAGGTCGCGCACAGCCTGGTGCGCTGCGGGTTCGAGGTCGTCGACGTGCGGGACGCGCCGGACCGGCCGGGCCGGGAGCACGTGTTCCTGGCGCGCAAGGTCAGCTGACCAGCGCCGGCTGCTTCCAGGCCCGCACCAGCCACGGCAGGATCCTGGGCAGCCGGTCGGCCACGATGTCGTGCAGCACCAGCACGATCCGGCCGGTGCGCACGGGCCCGGCGTCGAGCCACACGAGGTGCATCAGGACGCCGGTTCGCAGGTCGAGCCCCGCCTCCGCCTCCGCGAGGGCCGCGGGGGTGGCGGCGGCGGGATCCGCGACCTCGTGGTGCGCGAAGCCGGAACGACACAGCTCAGGATGCAGTTCCACCAGGGACTCCATGGCGGCGGCCAGACGTCCCACGCCCAGCCCTGCCCGAACCTGCACCGTAATGGCTCTCACGTTAGGAGAGCCTAACCTAGTCTCCACCCAGGATCGCGCCCACTGAGTCCCAGGACACGGTCGAGCAGAGGCGCGTTCGAGTCGACCTCCACCGCGGCTCCGAAGAGCGAGCCGTCGCGGTCGTCCGGGCCGATCTGCGACACGAAGCCGTGGACGACCTGGAGCAGGTCCTCGTCGACCTCGAACGGCTGCCCGGTCGCCTTCGCGAGATCCCAGCCGTGCAGCACGATCTCGTCCAGCGCCACGGCACCCGCGACCTCGCCGGGCAGGTCGACGCCTCCCGCGCGGGTCATGCCCTCCCAGGCCTCCGGCGCACGCCAGGCCGTCGCGAGCTCGGTCAGCCGTCGCGGAATCGACTCGCGGAAGTCGAGCGGCAGCCGGGACGCGTCGCCGGAGCCGGAGCCCTCCAGCGGGGTCTTCAGCGCCGCCATCGTGAACGCGACCGACAGGCCGCCGACGTGGTCGAGCAGGTCGCCGACCGTGTAGCTCGGGCACGGGGTCGGCGCCTTCAGGTCGCCGTCCGTCACGTTTCGCACCAGACCCGCGAGCCGGTCCGCCGCAGGAGTCAGATCGAACATCAGTAGCCGTCGCCTCCCCAGAACTGCTCTTCCAACGTGTCCGCGGTACCGGCGAGCAACTGGAGCGGGTCGGTGAACTCGTGGATGTCGAGGTCCTTGAGCGGCAGCGAGTGCCGCACCACGACGTGATCCCCCATGATCGCGAGGCCGCACGCGACGGTGGAGTTGCCGACCTCCGCCAGCACCGCCTGAAGGTCCACGTCCTTGACCAACCCGCACGGGGACGCGATCTGCACCCACTCGTGCATCTTGTCGAGCACCTCCCGGACGATGATCACGACCTGCGTGCGGTCGTCCTCGTCCTCCTCCACGTCCCCGAAGGTGAAGAGGATCCTCAGCTCCTCACCCTCGTCGTGGATGACGTCGTACTCGGCGCGGACGTAATCCGCGAGGTCTCCCCAACTCGCCATGGCGCAACCCTACTTGCCGCGACAGCCCACAGCCCTACGACGAGCACAGCGCCCACCTCGGCGATGAGCAAGATCCTTTCTATGTAGCCCAACGGGAAGACGCGCCACCACCGAACGTCGGAAACCATGCCCATCACAATGGCGTACAAGATCGGCATGAATGCGACAACGCTCAACAAACCGGACGCCATCGTCCACCTCGCGTGCTTTCCCCACACGTGGTCCCTGAGCCACGGCCGCGCGAGCAGGATGACGGCGATCGGCAGGCTGACGAACGCGAGCATGCTGCCGAACCGGTGAATGCTGCCGCTGAGCTCGTTGGTGCCCATCGCCCAGTTGGTCTTCGGGAACACCACCACGAGGAACAGGCCGGCCGACCACAGCGCGAGCGCGATCGAGCCGCCGGACCACCACCGCGTCAGCCCCTTGTGCGCCAGCACGCCCAGGATCGCGAGCGACCCGGCGGCCAGCAGCACCACGGAGACGTCGAAGACCGGGCGGTAGTCGCCCAGCGCGTACTCGCTGATGGTGCGGCGCAGCGGACCCACGGTCAGGTCCAGCAGACCGACCATGGCGATCGTCGCGACGACGGCGAGCGAACCGCCTATGGCGGCCAGACGAGGTATGAGCACATAACGGACAACGTCCCGGCGAACGCGCGAGGTTCCTGGGTTCAGGAACCCGACAGGTTGCAGCCAGGAACTCGACAGGATCAGCCGAAGACGCTCCCGCACGTGATGTTGACCTGCGCTCCCGTGATCGTGCGACCCCAGTCCGAGGCCGCGAACACCGCCGTCCGCCCCACGTCGCCGAGCGTCGCCGCCCGCCCGAGCAGCGTGTCGCCGACGATGTCCTCCTCGATCGGCCCGCGATGCTCCGGCGGAACCGACTCGGGGATGCCGCCGGTCTGCAGGGTCACCACCCGGACGCCGTGCGGCCCGAGCTCGGCCGCGAGCTGGCGGCGCATCGACTCCACGGCGTCGAACGCCGCGAGCAGACCGCCGAGCTGCCACTTCCGGTGCGCCGACGGCTCACCGGTGCCGCCGAAGAACAGGATGACGCCGGAGCGCTGCCTGATCATGTGCCGGGCCGCTGCCCTCGCCGTGAGGAACTTGGACCGGACCGCCGACACGACGGGACTGAGGTAGTCCTCGACGCTCATCTCGACCATCGGCGTGCCCTGGACGTCGTTGTCGGTGGTGACGTTGACGGAGATGTCGATCCGCTCGAACGCGGCGGCGTGCCGGTCCACCGCCTGCTCGTCCAGCGCGTCGACCACGGCGTACTCGGCGCCGAGCTCGGCGGCCCTGGCCTTGAGCGTCGCCTCCGTGCGGCCGGCCAGGTGCACACTGGCGCCCGCCTCGGTGAACGCGGCGGCGATCGCGCCGCCCACACTGCCCGCACCGCCGTAGATGACTGCGGTCTTCCCGTTGAGGTTCATCGGCTCGCCGGTCATGGCGTCGAGGCTAACGCCTAATAGAGCGCGACGCCTGCCTCGGCCGCGACCGCCTCGGCCACCGCGGTCAGCGCCGGCGAGTCGAGCTTCCACTGCTGCCAGTACAGCGGCACGGAGATGGTGCGGCCCGGCACGAGGTCGACCAGGCCGTCCTGGAGTTGTTGCGGCGGCACCATTCCCCAGCCGAGGCCGGCCACGATCGCCCGCACGTACACCTCGGACGACGGCACGTAGTGGCGGTGTTCCGAGGCGCCGCGGCCACGGGTCAGCGTGCGCACGAAACGGTCCTGCAGGTCGTCGTTGCGGTCGAACACGACGACTGGCGCGTCCGGCAGCCATGACTTCGGCGGGCCGTTCCGATATCGCTCCACAAAGGACTCCGAAGCCATTGCCGCATAACGGATCTCGCCCAGCTTGGTCACCGAGCAGCCCGCCACCGGCTCGCGCGAGGACGTCACCGCCGCCATCACCAGACCCTGCCGCAGCAACGCCGTCGTGTGGTCCTGGTCCTCGCGGTGCAGGTCGAAGGAGATCCTGAGCGACGACGGAACCCGTTGCAGGGCGGGCAGGAACCACGTGGCGAGCGAGTCGGCGTTCACCGCGATCGGCACCCGCACGACCGCGTCCTCGCCGAGCGCCGCGTCGAGGTCCTGGTCCAGGGCGAGCAGTTGCCGACCGTAGCGGACGATCACCTCACCCGACGGCGTCAACCGGACGGGACGCGCCCGCACCAGCAGCACGCGGCCCGTTCGTTGCTCCAAAGCTTTGATGCGTTGCGAGACAGCGGAAGGCGTGACGTGCAGCGCGGCGGCGGCCGCGTCGAACGTGCCCGCGTCGACTACCGCGAGCAGCGTTCGCACCAGGTCCAGATCCATCACAGCTGCTAATGCTACGTAAGGATCTTTAGCTGGTCTCATCAAGACCGCGTAAATACCGTGGAACGCGTGACAGACCTGCTACTCGGCTTCGGCACCATGATGACCCTGATCGTCGCGATCGGCGCGCAGAACGCATTCGTGCTGCGCCAAGGACTTCGGCGGCACGCGGTCGCGAAGGTCGTCGCCGTGTGCGCACTATCGGACGCGATCCTGGTCGCGGTGGGCGTCGCCGGGTTCGGCGTGATCGTGAAGAAGTTCCCGCAGGCCATCACGGTCGCGGCGATTGTGGGCGGGATTTTCCTGCTGGGGTACGGGTTTGTGGCGGCGCGCAGGGCGTTCAGGCCGTCGGTGCTGAACGCGGGAACGGAGACGAACAGCCGGCCCGTGCTGACGGCGCTCGCGCTGACGTGGCTCAACCCGCACGTCTACCTCGACACGCTGCTGCTGCTCGGCTCGATCGCGGCCGGCCGGTGGCTGTTCGGGGTCGGCGCGGTGACGGCGAGCATCACCTGGTTCGTCGCGCTCGGGTTCGGCGCGCGGCTGCTCAGCCCGCTGTTCGCGAAACCCCGCGCGTGGCGGGTGCTGGACGGCCTGATCGCCGCCGTGATGATCACTCTCGGGGCGGCCCTGATCGCCGGGTCGTGATCATCACCAGCACCGCCACGACGGCCAGGACACCGCTCGTCACGGGCGCCGCCGTCCCGGCGAAAAGGGACGCCGAAGCGAGGCCCCCGCTGACCAGAGCACCGATGACGACCCGAGGCCGAAGATCACCCACGTTCTCGACCCTAACCCACGACACGCGCATGTTGGGTGGTGATCCAGACCCCACCACCACATGTAGTATCTGCCGCGCTAGTGGTTCACCGGCTCGGCTCAACCGGGCCGGTGAGGCAAGAGGGAACCCGGTGGGAATCCGGGACTGCCCCGCAGCGGTGAGTGGGAACGAAAGCCGTCAACGAAGCACTGGGTCGCGAGACCTGGGAAGCGACGGCCGGTAGGCGCCAGAGGTACGCCCACGAGTCCGAAGACCTGCCATTGGTGTGCGCGCAAGCCTGCGCGCACGACACGGTGCCCCGAGGGAGGGCGGCTGTGTGCGCCAGTGGTGTGTCCGCTGGCGCGCGCACGCATTTCCTCGGCAGATCTCGGAGGAGAGAGCGTGCCCGACCGCCTTTCAGTGGTCATCAACGAAGCCTGCGCCGACCTGCCCAACGCGTCGGCCGAGGCGGTTCTGGCCGAGACCAAACGCAACCTCTACGACGGCATCACCGACGCGGAGCTCGCGCTCGCGCCGATCATGGCCGCCCGCACGATGGTCGAGCATGACCCGGACTACTCCTACGTCAGCGCCCGGCTGCTGCTGGACAAGCTCCGCGCCGAGGCCTGCGGAGTCCCCCTGTCGCACGCCGAGATGACCGAGCGCTACCCGGAGTACTTCGCTCAGTTCGTCCGCCACGGCATCGAGTTCGGCCAGCTCGACCCGCGCCTGGCCGACTTCGACCTGGCCCGTCTCGGCGCCGCGCTCGACGCCTCCCGCGACCTGAACTTCCAGTTCCTGGGCATGCAGACGCTCTACGACCGCTACTTCCTGCACCACGACGACCGCCGCTACGAGCTGCCGCAGGCGTTCTTCATGCGCGTCGCGATGGGCCTCGCCCTCGAAGAGGACGACAGGAACGCCCGCGCGATCGAGTTCTACGAGCTGCTGTCGAGCTTCGACTTCATGTGCTCGACGCCGACCCTGTTCAACTCGGGCACCACACGCCCGCAGCTCTCGTCGTGCTTCCTCACCACCGTGGATGACGACCTCGCCGCCATCTTCCACGGCATCAGCAACAACGCGCTGCTCTCGAAGTTCGCCGGCGGTCTGGGCAACGACTGGACCCCGGTGCGCGGCATCGGCGCGCACATCAAGGGGACCAACGGCAAGTCGCAGGGTGTTGTGCCGTTCCTCAAGGTGGCCAACGACACCGCGGTAGCCGTGAATCAGGGTGGCCGGCGCAAGGGCGCGGTCTGCGCCTACCTGGAGACCTGGCACATCGACGTCGAGGAGTTCCTCGACCTGCGCAAGAACACCGGCGACGAACGCCGCCGCACGCACGACATGAACACCGCGAACTGGGTGCCGGACGAGTTCCTGCGCCGCGTGCGCGCGAACGGTCAGTGGACGCTGTTCTCCCCCGACGAGGTGCCGGACCTGCACGACGCGTTCGGCAGCGAGTTCGCGGAGAAGTACCGTGCGTACGAGGAGATGGCCGACAACGGCGAGATCAAGGTCTTCCGTCGCGTGCAGGCCGTCGACCTGTGGCGGCGCATGCTGACCATGCTGTTCGAGACCGGCCACCCGTGGATCACGTTCAAGGACCCGTGCAACCTGCGTTCGCCGCAGCAGCACAGCGGTGTCGTGCACTCGTCCAACCTGTGCACCGAGATCACCCTGAACACCACGATCGACGAGGTCGCGGTCTGCAACCTGGGGTCGGTCAACCTCGCGCGGCACGTCACGGCCGAGGGCATCGACCACGCGCGGCTCGAGAAGACCGTGCGCACCGCGGTGCGCATGCTCGACAACGTGATCGACGTGAACTACTACACGATCCCGGAAGCCAGGAACTCCAACCTGAAGCACCGGCCGGTCGGCCTGGGCCTGATGGGTTTCCAGGACGCGCTGTTCACACTCGGCACGCCGATGGCGTCGAAGGAGGCCGTCGAGTTCGCCGACCGCAGCATGGAGGAGATCAGTTACTACGCGATCTCCGCGAGTGCCGGGCTGGCGCGGGAACGCGGCGCCTACGGGTCGTTCGAGGGATCGCTGTGGTCGCAGGGCGTCCTGCCGGTCGACTCGCTGGAGATCCTGGCCGCGACCCGCGCCGAGGGTGAGCTGGAGGTCGACCGCTCGTCCACATTGGACTGGGAGCCGGTCAGGGCGATGGCCCGCGCGGGCATGCGGAACTCGAACGTGATGGCGATCGCGCCGACCGCGACCATCGCGAACATCGCCGGTGTGAACCAGTCGATCGAACCGCTGTACCGCAACCTGTACGTGAAGTCGAACATGTCCGGCGACTTCACCGTGATCAACCCCGACCTGGTGCGGGCGCTCAAGCAGCGCAAGCTGTGGGACGAGCGGATGGTCTCGGACCTCAAGCTGCACGACGGCAGCCTCGGCGCGATCGACCGGGTGCCGCCGTACCTGAAGGCCCTGTACGCCACAGCGTTCGAGGTCGACAGCTCGTGGCTGATCGAGGCCGGTGCACGCAGGCAGAAGTGGATCGACCAGGCGCAGTCGCTGAACCTGTACCTCTCCCAGCCGAGCGGCCGCAAGCTCGACGAGCTCTACCAGCTGGCGTGGCTGCGCGGCCTCAAGACGACGTACTACCTGCGCACGCAGAGCGCGACGCACGTGGAGAAGTCCACGTTGCAGGGCACCGACGGCAAGCTCAACGCCGTCTCCCCCGTCGCCGTGGACCCGAACTGCTCCATCACCGACCCCGACTGCGAGGCCTGCCAGTGACCGAGAACCTGATCGAGGCAGGCGCCGCGCGCGTCTCCGTCGACGACAAGGCCATGATCAACTGCCGCGCCGACGTCAACCAGCTGCTGCCGCTGAAGTACCACTGGGCGTGGGAGAAGTACCTGGCCGGCTGCAACAACGCGTGGATGCCGACCGAGGTCTCCATGCAGGCCGACATCATGCTCTGGAAGACAGCGTCTTCCTCGGACGGCCTGACCGACGACGAACGGTTGATGATCAAGCGCAATCTCGGCTTCTTCGCGACCAGCGAGTCGTTGGTGGCCAACAACATCGTGCTCGCGGTGTACCGCCACCTCACGAACCCGGAGTGCCGCCAGTACCTGCTGCGACAGGCCTTCGAGGAGGCCGTGCACACCCACACGTTCCAGTACATCTGCGAATCGCTCGGCCTCGACGACGGCGAGCTGTTCAACATGTACCGCGAGATCCCGTCCATCACGGACAAGGCGGCGTGGGCGCTGCAGTTCACGCAGCACCTGGAGGACCCGGAGTTCAGGACCGGCACGCCCGAGACGGACCAGGCGTTCCTCAAGGACCTCGTGGCGTTCTACGTGGTCTTCGAGGGCATGTGGTTCTACACCGGCTTCGCGCAGATCCTGTCACTCGGCCGCCGCAACAAGATGGTCGGCATCGCCGAGCAGTACCAGTACATCCTGCGCGACGAGTCGATCCACCTGAACTTCGGCATCGACGCGATCAACCAGATCAAGATCGAGAACCCGCACCTGTGGAACGACGTGTTCCAGAAGGAGGTGCGGACCATGCTCGCGGAGGGCTGCGAGCTGGAGATCGCCTACGGCCGCGACACCATGCCGAACGGCATCCTCGGCCTCAACTCCGAGCTGTGCGAGCAGTACATGCGGTTCATCACGAACCGCCGGTGCGCACAGCTCGGCCTGGAGCCGGTGTGGGAGCCGGCCGAGAACCCGTTCCCGTGGATGTCGGAGATGATGGATCTCAAGAAGGAGAAGAACTTCTTCGAGACCCGGGTCATCGAGTACCAGAACGGCGGATCACTGGAATGGTGAGCCGAGGTGGCGAGTGGTCGCGTGGCACGAAAGCGGCGACCACTCGTCATCAGGCAACACGGATGCCGTCGACAGAGCGTCGCTATGCTGCGAAGCATGTCCGACTACCTCCAGATCACGACGGTCGCCGACAGTCAGGAAGTCGCGGTGCGCCTCGCGCGATCTGCCGTCGCCGCAAGGCTCGCGGCGAGCGCTCAGGTAGTCGGTCCGGCCACCTCGATCTACTGGCATCTCGGCGAGCTCGGCACCGGGCAGGAGTGGCAGGCCGTCTTGAAGACCACGGCTTCCCGTTGGCCGGCATTGCGCGCCCATCTGCTCTCGGAACACCCGTGGGACAACCCGGAGGTCACCGCTGTGGAGATCGTCGACGCACCCGAGGCATACTTCGACTGGCTGAAGCGAACGGTCGCGCCGGCGGACTAGTGACGAACCTGCTCGATGGTGTGCGACACGACAGCGGATGCCTTGAACTCCTGAAGCCGCTTCACCACGCCGTCGATGCGCTCCCAAGGCCGAACCGAACTGACACCTTGTGCGAGCCGGGCGCACTCCTGAGTCACGAGCGCAGCACGTTCGATCTCCTCGCCATCGATGAGGGCATGTGCCAACGACGTCATGTACAGCGCCTTGTCACGCGCGTGAGTGTCGTCGAACCGTGCCAAGGCAGCGTCCAGCGTGGCAACCGCTCGCAGTGGCCGCCGCAACTCGGCCCAGCAACGACCGGCCATGATCTCGATCTCGTTGTCGTCGACCCAGAACACCCAGTCCGGCTCAGCTCTCTCACAGCGTGCCTCCAACGCCGACCTGGCGTCCGCCAGCGCATGCTCGGCGGCCAGATGGTCGCCCGCGACCGCATAGGTCCACGCTTTGCGCTCAAGCAACAAGGCTCGAACCTTCGGCGTGGCGTCCTTCTCCGCCGCAGCGTACGACGCTTCGGCGAGGCCGATGTTCGGGCCCGTGGTGCTGACTTCCTGATACGCGAGGAAGGCCAGCGCATTTCCGGCAAGCGCCGCGTCCTTTGCCTCTTCAGCCGCCTTCAGGCTGTCGCGATAGTGCCGCTTCGCCTCGGCCTGCATGCCCGCGTCGAACGCCGCCCAGCCGGCCATCTGCGCCTGCTCCGAAATCACGCCCACCAAGGCCGTGTGGATCTTCGAGGAACAGTTGACCGACCGAACGTAGTGAACCGTTGATTCGAGTTCGGACGCGTACACGTCATACGTGTCCCGGCCGCCCAGGTAGTTGTCCAGCCGACGCAAGCGGGCCGTCCTGTCGAGCAGATGACGCCAGTCGGATTCTCCCGCGCGAGTCGGCTGAACGGGGCGGAATGTCGTCGCCATGCTGAGCACCGCCCCAGTGGCAGTCTCCAAGAACACGCGCCGGTCCACCTGGCACCTCACTTCGCCGGTCGACTCGATCAGGATGGCGAGCTGTTCGATCGAGATACCGAGGACTCTGGCGATAGCCGGCCGCTTCCACGGTTGCGGCATGCACTCTCCCCGCTCCCATCTGCCGACCGTGCTGAAGGCCACGCCGACCTCCTCGGCGAAGCTCTCCTGCGAGTGCCCTTTCCGTTGTCTGGCAACGGCAAGAGCGCTGCTTGCCCGCGCTGACCTGGAACCGCTTCGGCCTGCGACCGCCACCGACTCCTGAGGAGCTGCGAGCAGTTCCTCGATCGACGACTCGAAGTAGCGCTCCAGCAGGCGAACCGTCGGAGCCCGCAACTGCTCAGGCGTGAGCTTGCCCGCGCACAGCCTTTGCACGTGCCGAGGGCTCAGAGTTCCGATCTCGCCGCTCTCGCGGGCGAAGATCTCCACCTGCTCCGCGAGCTCCTCGAACGTCAGCCTGCTTTGCTGGATGCGCAGTCCGAGGACCGTCCGCGCCGCGGTTATCAACGTCACTCCGCTCCTCACGTCGACTTCACATGCCAGAGACCTGGACATCTGAACATGTACGCGCTTGGACCGGCTGACACAACGACGTAAGGACGACCTAAGGCCGCGTTCACCCGTAAAAACCTCAGACCTCGTGATGAGCCGACGGTCAACTAGGTGCACCCGTTCGGGTTACCTGGGCAGACAAGAACTGCTGCGGAGGTTTCCGCAGATCAGAACCGTCGCTGCGACTTTGCTGCCACATCGGCGCCTCCTCCGCGCCCTGGTGCGGGAGGCCGGCGATCCGGTTGCCTGGTAGCAGCCGGGCCTGTGGCCGGCGCACCACTGGAAACGAGGAACCCATGACGATCACCAACGTCTCAGTCGCGGGGCGGACACTTGTCACCGCACCGCTTTTCCATGCACTGACAGACCGCGCGGTCACCGATTTCGGCGTGGACCCGGCGCTCGCGCCGCGTGTTGTAGATCAAGCGCTGGCGTTCCTGGCGACGGCGGGGCGAAGCACCGCCGCGAACGTCCAGTTGAGGCCGTCCAAGGCAGTCGATCCCGGCTGGCACGCGTTCCTGATGTACACCCGCCCTTACCGCGCATTCTGCGTTCAGGTCGCAGGCCGGTTTCTCGATCATGTCCCCGATGACGATCCCACCGTGTCGAGCACGCGCAATGGTGCTCCAGTTCACGGTGTGGCTTCTACGATGCAGGCGATTGCCCGTGCTGGGTTCGTCGTCGATCCTGACCTCTGGCTCATCGATGGCGCCAAGTGCGGACAGTGCCATGAGGACGGCAACTGCAGTGCCAGCGGCGGCGCGGGTGATGAGAACGAAGACGTGCGCTACCCCGACAAGTGAGTGGACAGAGCACCGTGAAAACTCGTTGGGCCGACTTGCCCGCACACGTCAGAACCGCTGTCGTGAACCGGGTCGGCCAGCTGACCGGCGCTAAAGACATCGTTCAGGGAGCAGCGAGTGACCTGAGCACCGTCCTGTTCACGGCGGAGGGGCCGGACGTGTTCCTCAAGGGTGTGCGCGGTGTCAGCGTGCGCATGCGCTGGCTTCGCAACGAGATCACCGCTGGAGCGATCGCCGCGGGAATCGCTCCAGCAGTCCGCTTCCACGCCGACATCGACGACTGGCTGCTGGTCGGTTTCGAACATCTGAAGGGACGAACCGCCAGCCTGGCTCCGCATTCACCGGATCTGGGGACTGTCGCCGAAGTCCTCGGAACGCTCAGTGCGATCACCACATCCGAACTGCGCCCGCTCCGTGATCGGTGGACGCTCACAGACGCGTGGATCACACTCGCCGGCACGAACCCCGAAGTCGTGGCCGGATGGGATGTCGCGAAGTTGACCCATCACGCCACTCTCATCACCGAGTTGATCGACGGTTCCTGCCTGCTGCACACAGACATGCACGGCGAGCAGTTCCTGATCGACGAAAGCGGCGCGGCACACGTGATCGACTGGGCCTTCCCCGCCCGCGGCGCGGCGTGGGTCGACGGTGCGTTCCTGACGCTGCGCCTCATCGAGGCCGGCCATTCACCACAGGAGGCCGAACGCTGGGTGTTGCAGCTCCCCGGTTTCGCCGAGGTCGACGCAGAGCCAAGGCTGACCGCGTTCTCTGCCTTCATCGCAGGGCTCTGGACCACCTGGGCGGTCTCCAGCAACCCTCCCGCTGGGGCGGCGCACCGGGCACGCTTGGCTCTCGACTACGCGGCTTACCGGTTCCGCACGAACGAGAACGGTGGATCACTGGAGTGGTGAGCCGAGCCGCACCGCTTTAGGGAGCCCGGCCCGGTCCGCGACCGGCCACGCCAGCGGATCGGGCCCCAGCTCCACCAGTGCGGCGACCTGCAGACGCGACCACGGCGAGATTGCGCGCGTGCCGTCGAGCACGCTGGAAGCGAACTCGCTCCACGGAACCCGCTCGGTCGAGTCGACCTCGTCCGGGTTGGGGACCGGCTCGTCGTCGGAGAGCACACGGAACACCGGGCACATCTCGTTCTCGACGACGCCGTCCATCTCGGCGCGGTAGCGGAAGGCCGGCAGCAGCAGTTCGGGTTCGGAGACCTTCATGCCGAGCTCGTCGCGCAGGCGCCGGAGCACGGCCTGGGCCATGTCCTCCTCCGGGAGGGGGTGGCCGCAGCAGGTGTTCGTCCACAGGCCGGGGAACGTCTTCTTGTGCAGTGCCCGGCGGGTGAGCACGGTGTTGCCCGCCGAGTCGAAGACGTAGCTGGAGAACGCGAGGTGCAGCGGGGTATCCGCGTGGTGCACCACTGCCTTGTCCTCGACGCCGATGGCCGAACCGTCCTCGGCCAGGAGGACCACCTGTTCCACAGTCACGGGCACCACGTAATCACACGGGGGCCAAGATCGGGAACCGCGCGGTCGGGTGAGCTTGAGCGGGGAGATAGCCGGACCATAGGTGTCGCAGGTCACTCTGGGGGCATGACTTCCCCGTTCGCACAGGCTCACACCATGTTCCTGGTGCTGGTCAGCCCGACGGGCCAGTACTCGATCTGGCCCGCGGTGCTGCAGGTGCCCGCCGGCTGGCAGGTCGTCCACGGAGTCGCGTCCAGGCAGTCCTGTGCGGACTACGTGGACGCGCTCCGGTTCGACGTGCCGATGGCGGCTTAACGAAGTTCCACCACTAGAGCAATGCGATGTGCCCGTGCGAAGAGGCACCGCCGTGCTCGTTGTTCCCCGCGTACGAGGCCGTGAAGCCTTGCAGCAGCGTGGAGAGACCGACCAGCAGTGACACTTGCGCGTCACAGGTGGCCTTGCCGGACGAGTTGGTCGTCGCGGTGCAGAGCGGGTTGCCCTTCACCGTGCGGAAGACGACCTGCTGGCCGGCGACCGGCACCCCGGTGTGCTTGTCGGTCAGCGTCGCGTCGAGCGAGCGGACCGTGAAACCGAGGAGCCGCAACTGCAGTTGGGCGGACCCGGCCGCGAGCTTCGACGTGGCGGGCGGCACGAAGTTGATCGCGATGCCCACCGGGCGCTGGCCCACGGCGATGGTGCCGGTGACCGTGTTCGACGCCGTGTCGATGATCGACACCGAGTTGCCGTTGAAGTTCGTGACGTAGGCGCTCGCGCCGTCCGGCGTGAGAGCCACGCTGATCGGGCGGTCGCCGACGAAGATCTTCTGCAGTTCGGTCATCGTCGTGAGGTCCACGACGGACACCGAGTCGAACTCGCTGTTCGTCACGTACGCGCGGTTTCCGTTGGGCGTCAACGCGATGCCGTGCGGCGTGAAGCCGACGGACGCGGTGCCGACGACGGTGCGCGAGGCGACGTCGATGGCGGAGACGCTGTCCGAACCCTTGTTGACCACGTACATCCGCTTGCCGTCCGCCGAGGCCGCGATGGCGGTCGCCGCGTTGCCGACGCCGATCGTGGCGACGACGGTGTTGGACGTCGTGTCGATGACCGAGACCTTGCCCGGCCCTGGAACGTCGTGCGTGACGTAGACGGCAGAACCGTCCTTGGTGACGACGACGCCGTCGGCGTTCGAGCCGACCGTGACGGTCGCGGTGACCGTCAGCGTGGCCGTGTCGACCACGGACACCGTGCCGTCCAGATAGTTGGTGACGTAGACGAAGCCGCCACCGGGGGCGACCGCGACGCCCGCCGGGTGGGTCCCGACGGGAACGGACCTGTCGACCGTGTTGGTCGGCGTGTCGATGACTGTCAGTGTGTTCTGCACGGAGTTCGTCACGTAGCCGCGAGTTCCGTCGAACGCGACCGCCGCCATGTACGGCGAGCTGCCACCGCCGTCGGCGATCGTCGTGGACACCGCGTTCGTGGCCGTGTCGATCACCGACACCCCGCCGCCGTTGTTGGCGACGTAACCCAGAACCCGGCCGGCGGGTGCCGCGTGAGCCGGGGTCACCACCAGTGCCGAGGTGATGGCAACAGCCATCACCAGTGGACGCAACCGCATGTTCAATGCCTCCTGGCGTGCGTCATCCCGACCTTCTCAGGACATCGCGAGCGGAGGAGAGGACGTTAGCCTCTTCAGAGTCTTCTCGAACCAGTGATCGGCGTACTCGGCGTCGTTGTAACGGCCGATCTCCACGAATCCGTGCTTGGCGTACAGGCTCCTTGCCTCGACGAGGTCTCCGCGCGTGTCGAGCCGCAACGTCGTGATGCCGCGCTCCGCCGCTTCGGTCTCCATCGCGGTGAGCAACGCCGACGCGGCACCCTGTCCTCGGAACGCCGAGCGCACGAACATCCGCGTCAGCTCGCCGACACCGTCGCCGAGGAAGCGCATGCCCAGGCAGCCGGCCTCCTCGCCATCGCGCGACACGACGAGGAACACCGGCACGTCGTGGTCCTGCTCGTCGCGTTCGTAGGCGTCGATCTCGGCGTCGTGCGTCGGCCGGCCCCAGTAGCGGCTGATCATCTCCGCGTTGTACTCGCGGTTGAGCGGCGAACGCGCGGCATCGGTGGCCGTCACGGTCCAGTTGGTCATGGGACCATCATCGAAAGGCCGTCCACTGTGATTCAGGTCACTGCAACACCGGTGCCGCGAGAAGCCAACTGGGGGCGTGATGTTCGCGGAGCTGTTCGACGAGCACGCCCATCCGTTGCACCGATATCTGGCGCGGCGGGTGGGCGCCGACGTGGCCGACGACCTCGTCAGCGAGACCTTCCTGGCCGCCATGCGCGGCGAGGAGGGCTACGACCCCGAGAAGGGCAGTGTGGTCGGCTGGCTCTACGGCATCGCCACGAACCTGTTGCGCGGGCACGCCAAGCGCGAGACCCGCCTGTTGCGCACCGCCGAACGGTACGGCGTCGACCTCGGTGTCGCCGAGTCGCTGGAGCACACGGTGGTCACCCGCGTCGACTCGCGGGCGCACCTGCGCCGGATCGCCCGCGAGCTGGCCCGGATGTCCGAGACCGACCGCGACCTGGTGCTGCTGGTGTCGCTGGCCGGGCTGTCCGTGCAGGAGAGCGCGGAAGCCCTCGGCCTCAACCCCGGCACCGCCCGGTCCCGTCTGCACCGCCTGCGCGCGAAGCTGAAGGAAGTGGAACATGCGTGACGTGCTGGACGACGACCTCGCCGAGCTCTACCCGATGCGGCCCGCCGACGACGTGCGGCTGGCCCGGTTGCGCGAGCAGCTGTTCGCCGAGAAGCCGCGGTCCCGCTCACGCCGCTGGGCCGGCATCGCGGCGGCGACCGTCGCGGTGGTGATGATCACCGGGCTCGTGGTGCTGCTGCGGCCTGTCTCCCGGGACGCGCCCGCGACGCTGCCGGTGAAGCCCGCGACCTCGTTGCCGGAGGCCGCGACGCTGCTGGAGGTGGCGGAGCAGCCGACGGCCAAGTACCGCCGCATCACCTACCGCATCTGGCAGGTGATGGGAGTGGGCGACCCGTACGCGTCCTCGGCGATCGAGTTCGAGTTCGACGTGTGGCTGCCCACCGCCGCTGACGAGATGGTCGTGATCTACCGCAGGCCCACCGGAGGCCAGCGGCCGATCGCGGGTGCGCGGCGGCCCGCCTCGGACTTCGCCGGCGACTCCCGCGGTCCTGTGCTGTGGAACTCGTTCTGCGCGAGCACCCCGTGCAAGGAGGAGACCGCCGGACAGCCGCTGAGCACCGATCCCGGGCGAAGGCTGGACGACGCCGCGGCCGCGATGCTCTCGCCGTTCACCACGAACGAGGAGAAGGCCGCGCTGTACCGCAGGATCGCCGAGTCTCCCCAGGTCCGCTGGGACGACGGGAAGGTGTCGGCCGACGGCGGCACGACGCTGTTCACCGTCGACCCGGCGACCGGCCAGGTCACCGGCATGGAGCAGCGCAAGGCGACCGACTCGCGGATCCCGGCGGACACGGTGACGACCTCGGTCACCATCACGGCCGAGTGGACCGATCAGCGGCCGTCGTAGCTGCGCGGCAGGTACCAGGCCAGGGCGGCGCGCAGTTCGGCGACGTCGCGCTCGCGCCGCCTCCTGGTGCGCTCGTGGGCGATCGGGAACACCCGCACACCGCCGTGGTGCGCGCCGAAGAAGCGGCGCGGCGCCGGGTCCTTGAGCCAGACGACGACCCACGGCCGTTTCTTGTGCGGCACCACACGCACCCGTGCGAGCTCGTACCACCAGTACTGGTGGAACTTGCCGTTGCGCGTCGTGGCGATGCCCTCGCGGCTGATCTCGATCACGACCTTGCGGCGTGCGGCAGCGCTGAAGTAGCGCACCGCGCGCACGACGAGCACGCAGAACGCGGCCAGTGCCAGCAGTTGCGTGGCGCCGTTCGCCTGCGCGGCCGGGTCGGCGATCGCGGCGGCGAGCAATGCCACGGCGAGGTTCAGGCCGCCCCACGCCATCGGCACGAACCGCGACGTCGAGAACGTCGCGGCGGCCGGCGTCATCGGGGCGGGCATCTTGCTGGTCGGCGGCTTCGGCGTGACGACATGGGACAGCAGGCGCGTCACCTCGGCCGGTTCGGGACGCTTGGCCGGGTCGCGGTGCATGCACTTCTGCACCAACGGCCGCAGCGGCTTGGGCACGCCGTCGATGTCCGGTTCGCCGTGGGCGGCCTTGTAGAGCAACGTCGCCGTCGGACCCTCACCGAACGGGCCCTTGCCCGTCGCCGCGTAGACCAGCACGGCGCCGAGGGCGAAGACGTCGCTCGGGGACGCGACCTCCTGGCCGGTGATCTGCTCGGGCGAGAGGAAGCCGGGCGTGCCGAAGACCATGCCGGTCTCCGTCAGCGCGGTGTGCTCCATCGCGCGCGAGATGCCGAAGTCGATGACGCGGGGTCCGTCGGCTCCGAGGAGCACGTTGGACGGCTTGAGGTCGCGGTGGACCAGACCAGCCCGGTGAATGGCGGTGAGCGCTTCGGCCAGACCTTCGGCGAGGCGTCTCAAATGGTGCTCCGGCAAGGGACCGTGCCGTTCGATGGCCTCCTGGAGCGTCGGCCCGGGCACGTACTCCGTGGCCATCCACGGACGGGGCGCGCGCGTGTCGGCGTCCACGACCGCCGCCGTGCCGGCGCTGCCGACCGCACGGGCCATCTGCACCTCGCGGCGGAACCGCTCGCGGAAACGCGGGTCGTCGGCGAGCTCGGCCCGCGCGACCTTGACCGCGACCTGGCGTCCGTCGCTGCCTTGCCCCAGGTAGACCGTTCCCATGGCACCACGACCAAGCCTGCCCAAGAGCAGGTAGTCCCCAATGCGCTGTGGTTGGTCCACCTTCACCGGATCGAGGGTAGCGGGAACTCGGGCCGAAACCTCACATCTGAGTAGATCTACGTATCGTTGTCACCCATGGGCCGGACCCGCTTGTACCGCAACGGCGAACTCGTGGACAGGGACTTCCCGGTCGCGGAGGCGGCCGGGCGTCTCGAAGATCACTCCGCCGTCGTGTGGTTCGACCTCTGCGCGCCGTCCGAAGACGAGATAGGTCTGCTGCGCGACGAACTGGGGTTGCACGAGCTCGCCATCGAGGACGCGTTCTCCGAACGGCAGCGCCCCAAGGTCGACCGCTATCCCACTCACCTGTTCCTTTCCGTGTACGCGGTCCGGTACGACAAGCACGAGATCAAGACGTGCGAGGTCGACGTGTTCGTGGCGCGGAATGCGCTCGTGACGGTGCGCGAGAGCGAGGACTACGCCCTGGGCGGCGTCGAGCGGCGGTGGGACAGCGCGCCCCAGCTGGCCTCGTCGGGCGTCGGGTTCCTGCTGCACGGACTGCTCGACGACGTCGTGGACGGTCACTACGCCGCCGCGCAGGCCCTCGACGACGACATCGAGACCCTGGAAGACCGCATCTACGAGGAGAAGCCGCACGTCGGCCGCAGGGCGTTGCAGCTCAGGCGCGCCCTGGTGCAGCTCAGGCGTGTCGCGCTGCCGATGCGTGAGGTGCTGGGGTCGCTGTTGCACCGTGAGCACGACCTCGTGGACGACGTGATGATGCCGTACTACCTGGACGTGAAGGACCACACGCTGTTCACGGCCGAGCTGACCGAGTCGATGCGGGAGCTGATCACGAACCTGCGCGAGGCCGAGGTCGCCGTGCAGGGCAACCGGTTGAACTCGATCATGAAGAAGGTCACGAGCTGGGCCGCGATCATCGCGGTGCCGACGGCGATCTCGGGCTACTACGGCATGAACGTCCCGTACCCAGGCTTCGAGCAGAAATGGGGCTTCTGGGTCTCCACGCTGGGTATCTTCGGCCTCTCCTACTTCCTGTACCTGATGTTCAAGCGCCGCGATTGGTTGTGAGAAAGCTGTGAAGATCCACCTGACCCGCCGCGACGAGCTCGCGATCATCACGATCGACGCGCCGCCGCTCAACCTGTACTCCCTCGACCTCGACGCGGAGTTCCACGAGGCCCTGGACGAGCTGGGGGACGCGCGGGCGTTGCTGGTCAACGCCTCTGGCCGGGTCGTGTCGGGCGGCGTGGACGTGTCGCTGTTCGCCGCGCAGGAGTACCGCGAGGAGGCGCAGCAGCTGTTCGACCGCATGCTCGTGCTGCCACAACGCCTCGCCGCGCTGCCGATCCCGACCGTCTTCGCCGCGCACGCACTGTGCCTGACCTGGGCTTTCGAGCTGGCGGTGGCGTGCGACCTGATCCTGGCCTCGTCGTCGGCGCGCTTCGGGCTGGTCGAGAAGGTGGTGGGCCTGACGCCGACGATGGGCGGCACGCAGCGGCTGGCGGCACGGGCGGGCGTGGGTCGCGCGAAGGAGTTCGTGATGACCGGCGATCTTTACGACGCGGCGACGCTCGAACGATGGAATGTCGTCAACCGGGTGTTTCCGGACGAGGGTTTCGCGCTCTCGGCCGAACAGTTCGCTTTGTCGCTCGCGATCGGTCCGACGCAGGCACACTTCGCGACCAAACAGGTGCTCGCGCATTTCGAGAACGGTGGCGTCCCGGAGGCCGACGCTCACGTCACGACGATCGCGTCGGCGTTGTTCGAGACCGAGGACCTGCCACGCGCTGTGCACAGCTTCCTCACGGACGGTCCCGGCCGCGCGTCTTTCATTGGTCGCTGATCTCACACATCAAAAATTCGGATGGCTCGGTGATAAAACCGTGATCTACCTGCTCACGCGGACCGAACATTCCCTGCCGGACGGAAGATGATGTTGCGGCGCAAGGAGATCCGCTTGACTCCACCCGTCGTGCCGTGCAGTGTGCTGACCGTTCAACGGCCCCGTACGAACTCCGTCGTACGAGTTCTGTACACATTCCGCGACGGCCGACGACACAATTAGCGAGTTCACGGTCCCCCGTCGTGAACGCGCGTGGAGGTAGACCAGCCGTGAGACTGAGATTGGCCGTACTGCTGACCGGTGGTGTCATCGTGCTGGCCGCCTGCTCCCCGACCGAGGCGGCCCAACCGGCACCGGTGGCGGAAAGCAGCAGCGCCACCTCGACCAGCGCCCCCAGCAGTTCCTCCGCCGCCCCGAGCAGCTCGGCGGCACCCAGCTCGGCCACGAAGCCCGCCACCAACGGCCCCGTGAAGCCCCCGGCGAACAGCCCCGCCCCCTCCGGCTCCCCCGGCTGGAAGCTCACCCAGGGCAACACCGGCCTCGCCGCGCACGGCCTGAACTGCGACGCCCTGCCACTCTACACCGGCCCCGGCGCCCCCGCCGCCGGCACCGTGATCTCCGGCAAGCGCGTCGAGCAGGCCCTGACGCTGTTCGCCGGCAACATCACCATCGAGAAGTCCTGCGTCCGCCCCACCAGGCTCGGTGAGACCGCCCCGCTGATCACGACGAACGGCCCGTGCGGCAGCAACTCCTGCCAGGTCACCGGCGCTCCCGTCACCATCCGCGACTCGAACATCGACGGCTCGGCCCTCCCGGCCAAGACCATCGCGGGCTCCTGCGCGTTCCTCGGCGTCGGCACGCTGCAGCGCAACTACATCAGCGGCATGGGCTCCGGCATCTGCTTCTACAACACCGGCAGCAGCCTGAGCGGCCTGGCCGAGGGCAACTACGTCCGCGGCCTGCGCTCGGACGGCGAGTCGCACAACGACGGCGCCACCGTCCGCGACTTCCCGCTCGACAAGAACGCCGGCCGCACCCTGACGTTCCGCAACAACCGCATCGACTGCTCCACCGGCAACGACACCGGCGCCCTGTTCATCCAGACCTACGGCGGCGACATCGACAACGTCACCGTCGAGGGCAACCTCCTGGAGGGCGGCGGCTACCAGCTCGGCCTGGAGTCGGGCTTCGACAACCTCTACGGCCGCAACATGAAGTCCATCAACAACCGCTTCAGCGGCACCGGGTGGGGCGCGGCCTACGTGAGCCAGAAGGGCGCCTCCCACAAGTGGGCGGTGTGGCAGGACAACTTCCTGCACGACGCCGGCGCGCCGGACGCCAAGGGCAAGCCCGCGGGCACGCCGTAGTCCCGTGACCGCCTTCGCCGCCGAGCCCTCGCCGGCGGCGAAGGTGTTCCGCACTAACCGTTGTCGCGGAACTTCAGCCACCGCCCGCTGAGCGAGTCCCAGATCTCCTGGTACCGCTCGAACATCTCCCGCACCCGCTCCGGATCCACGTCGTCGGCCGGAGTGGACGCCACGTAGTACGAGAGATCGTCCTCCAGCCGGTGGAACTTGTAGCTGGCCTCCTCCATCAGCACCCACAGCGAGCGCCACGCGAAGAACGGCTCCAAAGCGGACACCACGGTCACCACCGCCACCAGCGCGAACGCCGTCCCCGTCCAGGGGTCGAGGTTCTGCAGTCCGAGGATGATCGTCGACACCGCCGAAAGCACCAAAGTGGTCAGTCGGACAGTTACGGACTTCCACCTGAACCGCTGCTTGCGCGCACGGGCATAGGCGTGCCCGCGTTCGATCTGTCCACGCAGGTGTTGTGCGAGTTCGTGCGGCTTCAGGCCAGACGGCAAGTCGGTCACCGGCAAGACAATAGTTTCGGGGTAACTTCCCCGCGTGCAGTTCGATGGACCGAGAACCTTGCTGGCCGTTCATGCTCACCCCGACGACGAGTCACGGTCGACCGGAGGAATCCTGGCCCACTACGCCCGCCAGGGCGTGCGGATCGTCCTCGTCACGTGTACGAGCGGCGAGTTGGGCGACATGCCCGGTGGCGTCAAGCCCGGCGAGCTGAACCACCACCCGCAGGCGGTGGCGGCGCGGCGGAGGGCACAGCTCAACGCGGCGTGCGATGTGCTTGGCGTCACAGACCTGGAACTGTTGGGATATCACGACTCCGGCGAGACGGGCGAGGTGCCGCCCGGCGCCTTCTGTTCCATCCCCGTCGAGACGGCGGCGGGGCGGGTGGCCGCGCTGATCGAGCACTTCCGGCCGCAGGTCGTCGTCACGCACGACCACCACAACCCGCACCAGCACCGCGATCACGTGCACGCGGCGCGGGTCGCGCAGCACGCGGTCAAGGAGACCGGCATTCCGGCGAAGCTGTACCTGGAAGCGCACGATAGCCTTGCCACGACCACGATCGACACCTCAGGCGTGGCGGACGTGAAGCGGAAAGCGTTGCACTGCTACGAAAGCCAGTCGCTCATCGGGAAGCTGACGGCGCAGCAACGGTTCGCGGCGGAGTCCTACATCCGCGCGATCGACACGACGAACGCGCCGTTGCCGGAGACCGACCTCTTCGCCGGCATCACGCACCACGGGCCGGATCTGCCGCGCTGGTGAGCAAAGGGCGTTCGCCGTTCCCGGCGAACGCCCCGAAGACGGTCTCAAAAGGACTAACGGCGACCCAGCGACGTGCAGGTCAGGCCAGCGCGGCGAATGACGTCCGGGTCCAGGATGTTCCGGGTGTCGACGACCACGGGCTGCCGCACGGTCTCGGCCAGCCGCGGCCAGTCGAGCGAGCGGAACTCCGGCCATTCGGTCAGCACGACGAGGGCGTCGACGTCCTTGGCCGCCTGGTACGGATCGTCCACAACGGACACCGGGCCGAGGTCCGTGCCGCCGGTGAGTGCCGGGTCGTAGCCGACGAGCTCCGCGCCCGCCTGCTTCAGCAACGCCGCCACGGCCAACGCGGGCGAGTCGCGCAGGTCGTCCGTGCCGGCCTTGAACGTCAGGCCCAGCAGTCCCAGGCGCACGTGGGACAGCGAGCCGCCGCGCTTGCCGGTGACGGCCAGGCGGACCTTCTCGACCATCCGCTGGCGCTGGCGCTCGTTGGTGTCGATGGTGGCGCGCAGCAGGCGGAACTCGAAGTCGGCGGCGTCCGCGACCTGGAGCATCGCGTGCGTGTCCTTGGGCAGGCACGAGCCGCCCCAGCCGGGGCCGGGGTTCAGGAACGCCTGGCCGATGCGCTTGTCGTAGCCCATGCCCTCGGTGACGTCGGTGATGTTCGCGCCGAGGCGCTCGCACAGCTCCGCGACCGCGTTGACGTACGAGAGCTTCATCGCGAGGAAGCAGTTCGCCGCGTACTTGACCATCTCGGCCGAGGCCGCGTCGGTCAGAACCGTAGGCGCGCCAAGGCGTGCGTACAGGGCGGCGACTCGCTCGGCCGCGTCCTGCTGGTCGCAGCCGACGACGATGCGGTCAGGGTTCAGGAAGTCGTGCACGGCCGAGCCCTCGCGCAGGAACTCGGGGTTCGAGACGACGGCGACGTCGTCCCGGCGCAGCAGTTCGGCGGTGCGGATCGACGTTCCGACCGGCACGGTGGACTTGTTGACGATCACGGTGCCGGACGGCAGCAGGTCGCGCGTCTCGTCCACAACGGACTCGACGGCCGCCAGGTCCGCGATGCCGCCGACCCCCATGGGCGTGGGCACGCACAGGAACACGACCTCGGCGTCGGCCACCGCGGCCGACGCGCCGAGAACGAACGACAGGCGACCGGAGGCCAAACCTTCGGCGACCAGTTCGGCAAGACGCGGTTCGAGGATGTCGACCTCACCGCGCGAGAGGCGCTCGACCTTGCCCGCGTCGACGTCCGCGCACACCACGCGGTGACCCAGCGAGGCGAGACAGGCACCGGTGGTCAGACCGACGTAGCCGGTGCCGACGACAGCGATCCTTCTGACGAACATCATTCTCCCGTTCGGGTCACGGCGAACGCGCGGAGCACGGCGTCGTCGCTCACGTCGATCATCTTGTTGCCCCACTGGTCGGTGCCCGCGCCGAGCGCGGGCCTGCCGTCGGGGAACGGGCCGCGCGAGGCGAAGCCGGTGAGCCCGTCGAACACCGCCACGTAGTTCTCGGCCTGCGGGCGCCAGTCCAGCTCCGCCTCGCAGCGACGCCGGCCCTCGAAGCCGAGGCGCGCACGGCGTTCGGCGTCGTCGAGCAGGTCGAGCAGCGACGTCGTGAACGCCTCGACGTCACCCGGCTCGACGAACACGGCGCACTCGCCCGCGGACACCACGGTCTCCTGCAACCGGTACGTGACGACCGGCAGCGCGTAGGCCATGTACTCCATGGTCTTGTTCATAGTGGACACGTCGTTCAAAGGCGACAACGGATCCGGGCCGAGACCGGCCGACGAGGTCGACAGGTAGCGACTGATCTGTTCGGGCCCAACCCGTCCCGTGAACTCGACGTACGGATCGAGCTTCCAGGCCGTGGCCTGCTTCTTCAGGTCTTCGAGGCAGTCTCCGAAGCCCAGCAGCGCGAACCTGACATCGGTGCGGCCGTGGTCGAAAACAACTCTCCGTGCGACTTCCAGGACCCCGTCGACGCCGTCCTGCGGTCCCATGATTCCGAGATACGCCACCAGATGTTTGCCGCCGCGTCGAAGCTCGTCCACGCCCTCGACAGGCCGCATCACGGTGGTGTCCGGGCCGGAGCGCACGACGGTGGTGTGCTCAAGCGGCACGCCGCCGCGCGTCCACGCGATCTTCTGGTACGAGGTGTTGGTCGACGTCACCCTGTTGGCCGTGCGGAACGTGCGGCGCTCCAGCCACTTCAGGATCCGGTACTGCACCTTGCCCGCGACGCCCTTGGGCTCGCCGAAGCGCGACAGGAACACCTCGGGGTTCAGGTCGTGGTGATCGAAGACGAACTTCACGCCACCGAGCCGCCACAACAGAGCCAGGGCCCAGTACGTGTCCGGCGGGTTGCACGCCTGCATCACGTCGAACCGCCTGCGGGCACGCACCTTCACGCTCAGCAACGCCGTGCGCACCCAGCAGTACACGAACTCCCACGCATAGCCCAGCGCGCCTTCGGCCTGGGGCGGCGGAGCGTACTTGTAGATGTGCACTCCGTCGAGAAGTTGGTAAGCGGGATCACCCGGACCCTTGGGGCAGATCACCGAAACCTCGTACCCGGCGTTGGTCAGGGCACGGCATTCCAGCCACACCCGGCGGTCCAGCGGTACGGGGAGGTTCTGCACGATGATCAACACGTGAGGCGATGACGTCACGCTCTGGTTCTCGTTTCGGAAGGCAAAACGGTTACACATGGGGCGAATCTCGTAACGGAGGTTGCAAGGCACTCGATGTAGCGCGCAGAGACTCAAATGCGAGGAGCGGTTGTGGAGCGGTCACCTGTCGCGGTGGTCATCGTCACTTACCAGAGCGAACAGGTCATCGCGGGATGCCTGGACTCGGTGCCGGACGACGTCAGGGTGATCGTCGTCGACAACGCCTCGACCGATGGCACTGTGGCGGCGGCCACTCGACCCGGCGTGGAAATTCTGCGCAGCCCGGTCAACGGCGGATACGCCGCCGGTGTGAATATGGGCATCAAAGCCGCCGAGGGTCACGACGTTCTCATCCTGAACGCCGACATCCGGTTGCACCCAGGAGCCGTGGAATCACTCCGCGCGGCCGGAAAGCCGATCGTCGCGCCCCGCCTGGTCGACGAAAATGGCGCGCTCTCCTACTCGCTGCGCCGCAGGCCCACCTCCACCGGCACCCTCGCGGAAGCCCTCATCGGCGGCACCAGGGCCGGGCGGATCGGCCTGGGCGAGACCGTCACCGCCGCGTTGGCCTACCAGGGCGCGCACGCCGCCCACTGGGCCACGGGCTGCGCGTGGCTGGTCAAGCGCGAGGTCATCGAGAAGCACGGCCTTTTGGACGAACGCTACTTCCTCTATTCGGAGGAAACCGAGTACATGTTGCGCGCCGGCGGCGTCTGGTTCGAGCCGCGCGCGGTGGTCACGCACATCGGCGGCGAGGTCTCCACGAACGCGCGGCTGTGGTCGATGCTCGCCTCGAACAAGGTCCGCCTGCACCGCGAACTGCACGGGCGTTTCGCCGCTTTCTTCATGTGGCTCGCCATGGTCGTGAACGAAGGGCTTCGCGCGCGTTCGCCGAAGCACCGCACCGCGTTGAAGGGGCTTTTCCGCATGCGCCGCTGGCCGGAGGAAGTGGCCTCCGAGGGCCCGAGCTACCTGTGCTTCTCGGCGCAGGACTGGTGGTACCACAACCGCGCCCACTCGGACTTCCAGCTGCTGCGCCGCGTCGCCAAGCACCGCAAGGTGTTGCTGGTCAACAGCATCGGCCTGCGGATGCCGTCGCCCGGCAAGAGCACCCAGTTCCTGCGCCGGATCTTCCGCAAGGCCATGAGCGTCGCGAAGCTCGTGCGGCAGCCCATTGAGGACACGCCGAACTTCTACGTGATGACGCCCGCTCCCCTGCCGTTCTACGGCAAGCCGTGGCTGCGCAAGCTCAACTCGGTCCTGGTCCGCACCCAGGTGAAAGCGGTCTGCTTCTTCCTCCGCATGGGCACGCCGGTCGTCGTCGCCACGATCCCCACCGCCTGGGACGTCGTGAAACCCATGAAGACCAAGGGCCTGATCTTCAACCGCTCCGACCGGCACTCGGCGTTCCCCGAGGCCGACCAGGGCACGATCGCCGCGCTGGAGAACCAGCTGCTGTCCAATTCGGACACCGTGCTTTACGTGTCGCGCGCGTTGCAGGAAGAAGAATCCGCGCTGACCGGCGAAAGGGCGCACTTCCTCGACCACGGCGTGGACGTCGGCCACTTCACCCGCCGCACCGAACTTCCCGCCGACATCGCGAGCATTCCGGGCCCGCGCATCGGGTTCTTCGGCAGCCTCGACGACTACCTGGTCGACTTCGACCTGATCGAGAAGGTCGCGCAGGAGTTCCCCGAGGCGTCGGTCGTGCTGATCGGTGACGCGACCTGCTCCATGGAGCGCTACGACAAGTACCCCAACGTGCACTGGCTGGACTTCCGGTCCTACGACCAGATCCCCGGCTACGGCTCGGGTTTCGACGTCGCGCTGATGCCGTGGCTGGACAACGACTGGATCAAGCACGCGAACCCGATCAAGATGAAGGAGTACCTGGCCCTGGGCCTGGCCGTCGTGTCGACGGACTTCCCCGAGGTCGAGCGCTACGGCGACGTCATCCGGATCGCGCAGGGCGAGGCCGACTTCATCGACCGGATCCGGCTCACGCTCAAGGACGGCGGCCTGAAGACCCCGGCCGAACGCCGTGCGGCCGTGCTGGCCTCGTCCTGGGACTCCCGCGCCCGTGAGCTCATGCAGATCGCCGAAAAATCCTCTTCTGGGGAGCGCTAGGACATGTGCGGTATCGCAGGCATCAGACGGTTCGACGGCGCGCCCGTCTCGCGCGAGGTCCTCGCCGAGATGGCGAAACGGCTGCACCACCGTGGCCCCGACGACAGCGGGTTCTGGTCAGACGGCTCGATCGGCTTCGCGCACACCCGGCTGTCGATCATCGACCTGGCCGGGTCCCCGCAGCCGATGGCGGGCGCGTCCGGCACGACGACGATCGCGTTCAACGGCGAGATCCTGAACTACCGGCAGCTGCGCACCGAGCTGGCCTACCCGTTCCGCACGAACGGCGACACCGAGGTCCTGCTGGCGCTGTACGAGCAGCACGGGCCGTCCGCGGTCGCCAAGCTGCGCGGCCAGTTCGCCTACGCCATCCACGACGCCCACACGGGCGAAACGCACCTGTTCCGCGACCGGCTCGGCATCCTGCCGCTCTACTACTACGCGGACTCGAAGATGTTCGCGTTCGCGTCCGAGATCAAGGCGCTGCTGCCCGCGATCGGCGCGGCCGAGGTGGATCACGAGTCGCTGCACGACTACCTGGCACACCGCTCGGTGCCCGCGCCGCACACGCTGGTCAAAGGCGTCCGGAAGGTGCCGCAGGGCCACCACCTGGTCGTCACCGCGAAGGGCGAGGTGCGGACCGAGCCGTACTGGGAGCTGCCGCGCGAGTCGGAGATCCGCTCCGTCACGCCCGAAGAGGCCGTGCGGCTCGTGGACGAGGCGCTCACCGCGTCCGTGCGGGACGCCCTGGTCGCGGACGTGCCGGTCGGCGCTTACCTGTCCGGCGGCGTCGACTCGTCGCTCATCACGGCTCTCGTGGCGCGGGAACGCGGTGACGCCGAGCTGCACACGTTCTCCGCCGGCTTCGGCGACCCGCGCGTGGACGAGATCCACCACGCCGAAAAGGTCGCCGCGCTCGTCGGCAGCCGGCACCACAACGTCATCGTCACGGCCGACGACTTCCGCGACAGCTGGGCCAAGCTCTCCTGGCACCGCGACGCACCGCTGTCCGAACCCGCCGACGTGGCCGTGTTCCGGCTGGCCGAGCTGGCCCGCAGGGACGTGAAGGTCGTGCTGTCCGGCGAGGGCAGCGACGAGCTGTTCGGCGGCTACCCCAAATACCGCTTCGCCGCGGCCACCCGGTTCGCCGGTGCCGCGCCGTCGTTCGCTCTACGACGCCTGGAGAAGGCACTGCCCGCCTCCAAGGCACGGCTGGGTGTCGCTCTGCGCGCCATCTCCGAACCGTCCTACGCCGAACGCATGCGCGGCTGGTTCGCGCCCTTCACGGTGTCCGAACGGGCAGCGCTGCTGGGCGGTCCCGCCACCCGGTCCGTGCTGGCCCCGTACGAGAACGGGCGCGGGGACGCGTTGCGGCGCATGCTCTACGCCGACTCGCACACCTGGCTCGCCGACAACCTCCTCGAACGCGGCGACCGCATGTCGATGGCCGCCTCGCTGGAACTGCGCCCGCCGTTCCTCGACCACCGCGTGGCCGAGCTGGCGTTCTCGTTGCCCAGCAACGTGAAGGTCCGCGGCGGCACGACCAAGTGGGTCGTGAAGGAGGTAGCGCGCCAGCACCTGCCGAACGACATCGTGGATCGGCCGAAGTCCGGCTTCAAGGTGCCGCTCGACGCCTGGTTCCGCGACGGCCTGCGCGACATGGCCTACGACCTGCTGACCGGGCCCACGTCGTTCGTGGGCAGGACCTTCGACCGCGCGGCCGTCCGCGCTCTGCTCGACGACCACGATTCCGGTGACCGCAACGAGCAGCCGCGCATCTGGACGCTGCTGTCTCTAGAGGTGTGGCACCAAACGCTCAGCTGGTAGGACGGTCCATGAACAGGGATTTCGTTTCCGGGGCAGGTGGGTGACCCGTGTACGTCGCCTCCTCCCGCCCGTCCAAGACCGACTTCCGCAAGCGGTTGCCGGGCACGGTGTTCGCGCTCGGCACGGTCAGCCTGCTGACCGACATCTCCGCGGAGATGATCACGGCGTTCCTGCCGGTGTACCTGTTGTTCACGCTGCACCTGGGCTACGCCCAGTTCGGCCTGCTGGACGGCATCTACACGGGTGCCACGGCGGTGCTGCGCCTGGTCGGCGGCAGCGTCTCCGACAAGTTCCGCAAGCCCAAGGCCGTCGCCGCGGCCGGGTACGGGCTGTCCGCCGCCACGAAGATCTTCTTCCCGCTGGTCGGCGCCTCCCCGTTCGGCATCGGCGCGCTGATGGCGGCGGACCGCGCGGGCAAGGGCATCCGGACGGCGCCACGGGACGCGATGATCTCCCTGGCCACACCCGCGGACCGGCTCGGGGCGGCGTTCGGCGTGCACCGGAGCATGGACACGTTCGGCGCGCTGCTCGGCCCGCTCATCACGTTCCTGCTGCTCTTCCAGATCGGGACCGTGCCGGGGCCGATCTTCGCGGTGTCGGCGGCGTTCGCGGTCATCGGGTTGATCGTGCTCATCGCGTTCGTGCGCGACACGCCGACCGGCAAGAAACCGAAGGGGCCGCGGCCGTCGTTCCGGGCCGGGCTGAACCTGCTGACCGACAAGAACTTCCGCCGCACGACCATCTCCGCCGGGATGCTGGGGCTCGCGACGGTGTCGGACGCGTTCGTCTACGTGCTGGTGCAGAAGGCCACGAACATCCCGCTCGGCTGGCTGCCGCTGCTGCCGCTCGGCACCGCGATCGTCTTCCTCGCCGCCGCCGCGCCGCTCGGGAAGCTGTCGGACCGGGTGGGGCGCTGGCGGATGTTCCTCGCCGGCCACGCGCTGCTGCTCGGCGTGTACGCGCTGCTGTTCATCCCCGAGGGCGGTATGGGGGTCGCGATCGCGGCGCTGCTGCTGCACGGCCTGTTCTACGCGGCGACGGACGGTGTGCTGTCGGCCAAGGTGAGCGAGACGGCACCGGAGTCACTCCGTGCGTCAGGGCTGAGCGTCGTACAGACCGGGCAGGCGCTGGGCCGTCTCGTCTCGTCCGTCGCCTTTGGACTGCTGCTGCAGTTCTCCACCTTTGGGACGAGCATCACGGTAGCGCTGGCAGCACTCACCGTGACGCTCGTCTTCGCTGCGCATCTAGGACGATCTGAAGAGCAGCGCCTGTCTCTCTCACGAGAAAAGCGCTCGTGAGAGAGACAGGCGGGATCAACCGCGAGCAGCCAGCTTCTGCTTGATCTTCTCGAAGCCACCCTTGCCGAGGACCTTCATGGCCGCGTTCTTCGCGGCCACCCGCCCGGAGTCGCGCAGGAAACGGATCGGCTGATCCACCAGACGGTCCTGCGCCACGGCGATCGCGCGCGGCGCGGACACGTCGTCCAGCGAGTCCCCGAACGACGCCTTGTAGGGCTCGGGCGAGACGAGCCGGCCGCGTGTGCGGTTCGACACGTTGCCGCCGTGCACGACCTGCAGCCAGCCCGGCGCCCCGCCCAGTTCGACGACGGGGAAATGCAGGTGCATGTGGTTGTGCCAGTGCGCCCAGCACGTCACGGGTGCGTCCCAGGACTCGCGGACCGAGACGAACGCGTTGTGCCGGTCCACCCGGTGATAGAGCCCGCCCGGAGACTTGATCAGGCCGTTGACCAGGTAGTACGCCGCCGTGGTCGTGGGACGGGGAGCCGCGCAGAGGCGTTCCACGAAGTCCGCCGCGAGGCCGTCGTCGTTGTCCAGGTTCGTGGTGATCAGCTCGGAACCGGTCTGGGAGAAAAGCGACCGGACGTCCGATCTCAGTTCTTCCCGCGACACTTCCGGACGGTAAACGGGCGTGTACGCATCACCGTGTGAGGCGATTCTGTCCTTGAGCCATTGCGGTGATTCGGGGTCGAAATAGATGAGCCAACGCGTCCGTTTGTCCGTCTGCGCGAGCACCGATGGCAGGCAGTAGCGCTCGAACAGCGCAACGCGTTCGGTCAGCCATCCTTCCTTTGCCCGGACGTAACTTTCGGCACCCTTCGAAGGCAGGTTGAAGCGCGTCAGGATGACGTGGTCGGCCATGACTCCCCTTACTCCGGTCATCGCCTACATCGCCTGATGAGACCAAAACGTTGCGGCGCTAACGAATGCCGGGCGGTACCGATACTCAGGTTGTGCCAACGCTTCCCACAGTGGACGTCGTGATCCCCTGTTACAACTACGCCCACTTCCTACCGGCTTGCGTCCGCAGTGTCCTCGACCAGCCCGGTGTCGACGTGCGGGTGCTTGTGATCGACGACACGTCGTCGGACAACACGCCCGAGGTGATGGCCGAACTGATGGCCGCGGACAAGCGCGTCGAGGGCTACCGGCACGAGGTGAACAAAGGGCACATCGCCACCTACAACGAGGGCCTGCTCGACTGGGCGACCGCCGACTACACGGTGCTGCTGTCCGCGGACGACCTGCTGGCTCCCGGAGCGTTGGAGCGCGCGGCCGGGGTCTTCGAGCAGAATCCCGAAGTGGGCATGGTCTACGGCCGCGTCGTCTACTACAGCGACCACAATGCGTTGCCGAGAGTGACTGAGCTTCCGGTGAGATCGAAGGTCTGGCGGGGCGAGGAGTGGATCGAGAACCGCTTCCGCAGCAGCCGCAACGTGATCTCCTCGCCGGAGGTCGTGGTGCGCACCAAGATCCAGCAGAAGGTCGGCGGCTACCGCTCCGACCTGCCGCACGCCGGCGACCTGGAGATGTGGCTGCGCATCGCGGCCGTGTCCGACATCGGCTACGTCAGCGGCAGGCCCGGCGCCTACTACCGGGTGCACGAGAACTCGATGATGCGCACGACGTTCAAGTCGGTGTTCGCCGACCTGGAACAGCGCCGTGACGTGTTCGACCTCGTGCTGGAGCAGAACCCCGGACTGCCCGCACGGCTCAAGTCGCTGGCGCACAAGGCGATCGCGGCCGACGCGCTGTGGCGTGCGGTCCGGCTGCACGACCGCGACCAGCTCGACGGTACCGAGAAGGAACTCCTCGCCTTCGCCCGCGAGACCTATCCGGACCTCGAAGAGCTACCGGAGCATCGCGCTCTGTTGCGACGCCAGAAGTTCAGCCCTTCTTTTCTGAGCCGCACGCAACTCTTCCTCGCGCCACACGCCTACAAGAGAGCGAAGTTGTTCATCGGGACGCAGCGGTGGAAGTGGCGGGGCGAGTGGTGACGACGCAAGAGAACACGGGTCAGCTGGAGGGCAAGGTCTCCTCGGCGATCCGCTGGAGCGCGATCAACTCGCTGCTGCAACGTCTCTCCGCGGTCGGCATCAGCATCCTGCTGGCCCGGCTGATCGCACCCGAGCAGTTCGGTGTGTTCGCGGTCGCCCTGGTCGTGCTCAACATCGTGCTGAGCGTCTCCGAACTCGGCGTCAGCGCCGCGCTCGTCCGCCACAACGGCCCGATCGACGAGATGGCGCCGACCGTCACGACGCTGTCGCTCGCGTCGGGCTCGTTGCTGGCGCTGATCTGCGTGCTCGGCGCGCCGTGGTTCTCGAACGCCATGGACGCCCCCGAGGCGGCCGGCGTCATCCAGCTCATGTCGATCGCCCTCGTCATCGCGGGCGCGTCCGCGGTGCCGGGCGCGATGATGCAGCGCAACTTCCGGCAGGACCACAAGTTCTACGCCGACACCGCCGCGTTCGTGTGCGGCACGGCCATCGCGGTCGTGCTGGCGTTCATGGGTTTCGGCGCGTGGAGCCTCGCGTGGCAGCGGATCGCGCAGAACCTCTCCGCCGCGGTCATCATGTTCTGGCTCACCAAGGACAGGTTCCGGCCCGGCTGGAATCCCGTCCAGGCCAAGGAACTGCTCGCGTTCGGCCTGCCGCTCGCGGGGTCGAGCCTGCTGATCTTCGGCGTGATGAACGTCGACTACATCGTCGTCGGCGCGATGCTCGGCACCATCCCGCTCGGCTTCTACCTGCTGGCGTTCAACCTCGCGAGCTGGCCGGTGGCGGCGTTCAGCGCCCCGGTGAGGAGTGTGTCGCTGGCCGCCTTCTCCAAGGTGCGCGAGGATCCCGAACTGTTCCAGAGGTCGTTCGGGCGTGCGCTCGGACTCCTGGCGCTCGTGACGGTGCCTGCGTGCGTGCTCCTGGCCGCCCTCGCCGAACCGCTCATCCGCGTCGTCTACGGCGAGCGCTGGGCTCCCGCGGCGACCGCGCTGGCGTTGCTGGTGCTGCTCGGCGCGGTCCGGGTCGCGCTCGAACTCGGCTACGACTTCCTCGCCTCGGCGGGCCGGTCGCGGGCGATCCTCGTGATCCACCTGGTCTGGCTGGGCGCGCTGGTGCCGTTGCTGGCGCTGGGCGCGCACCTCGACGGCATCCGGGGCGTCGCGGCGGCACACGTGGTCGTCGCGGTGCTGGTCATCACGCCCGCGTACCTGATCACCTTCAAGCCTTACGGCATCCGCGCCGGAGCGCTCGGCACGCGCCTGCTCCGGCCGTTTCTCGGCGGTCTGCTGATGGTCGCCGTCGTGCTCGCGGTCCGGAACATGATCGACAGCCAGGTGCTGCAGATCCTCGTCGGTGGCGCGCTGTCCTGCCTCGCCTACGCGCTCGTGGTGTTCCCGATGCGACACGAAATCCTTGCGGTGCTGAAGAAGAGGGCGAGCGCGTGAGACGACTGAGGCAGGTCACGAAGATCGTCCGCGAGCAGGGCGCCAAACAGCTCGGCGTCCGGCTGCTGACCGCCGCGACCCGCAGGCTCGGCGCCGAGGGCGAGGACCTGCCCGTACGGCTCGACGACGTCCGCAAGGCCGACGTCGAGGCGCGCAAGCCCGTGGTGATCCCGCCGATCCCCCAGGACGGCAGGCTTGTCGTCAACTGGGTCACCACTCCCCCGTCGAAGGGCTCCGGCGGCCACACCACGATGTTCCGGCTGATCCGGCACCTCGAGTCGCTCGGGCACGAGTGCAGGCTGTACCTGTACGACACGTTCGGCAACACGGTCGCCGACGTCGAACCCGGCATCCGCGCGGCGTTCCCGTTCTTCAAGGGCTCGATCCACGACGTGACGGACGGGATGGCGGACGCCCACGCGGTGTTCGCGACGGCGTGGATCACGGCGTACCCGGCGTTCAACGACCCTTGTGCGGGCAAGAGGTTCTACCTCGTGCAGGACTACGAACCGTGGTTCTACCCGTCCGGCGGTCTCTACGCGCTGGCGGAGAACACGTACCGGATGGGCATGCACGGCTTCACCGCCGGCCGGTTCCTCGCCGACAAGGTCCGCGACGAGCACGGCATGCCGGCCGACTACTTCGACTTCGGCTGCGACGCCGACAGGTACAAGCTCGGCGACGACGAGCGCGACGGCATCGTCTTCTACGCGCGGCGCAAGGCACCGCGCAGGGCGTTCGAACTCGGCGTGCTCGCGCTGGAGATCTTTGCCGAGAAGCACCCCGACCTCAAGATCCACGTCTACGGCGAGAAGATCGGCGACCTCGGGCCGCAGTTCCTCGACCACGGCCTGGTCACGCCGGACGACCTGAACGCCATCTACAACCGTTGCTTCGCCGGGTTGTCACTGTCGATGACCAATGTTTCGCTGGTGCCGCACGAGATGCTCGCGGCCGGATGCATCCCCGTGGTGAACGACGCGCACTTCAACCGCGTAGTCCTGGACAACGACCACGTCCGGTACGCGACACCCACTCCGCACTCACTGGCGCGTGCTCTGTCCGAAGTGGTCACAACGCCGGACTTCGGCGCGGTCGCCCGTGCGGCCGCGTCCAGTGTGGAGGGACGTTCTTGGGATACGGCAGGACATGAGCTGGAAAAGGTGCTCCGCCGCGAACTCGCTACATGACGGGGGACGGCGACGTGGCGTCCGAAATGAGTACCCTCGCGGGCTGCGAGCCGTCGGCGGGAACCACGTGAACGGCCGGGAGCTTGGCGTCCTTGGGCACCGCGGCGAACGCGAGGTCGCCGGCGGTGAGCCACGTCGCCTGGTCGTCGATGCCGGCGGTGCCGGGCAGCCGCGTCTCGGTGTTGGAGGCGAGGTCGAGCACCGCGAGGTCCCACGGCCCGAGGCGGCCGATGCGCTTCTTGTACGCGACCTTCGTGCCGTCCGGCGAGAGCGACGGGCATTCTGCGTCACGACGCAACGTCGTCACGGACTTGGCCACCAGGTCACCCTTCACCAGCCAGGTGAAACCGCCGCTGGCGAGCGTCGCGTAGAACGTCCTGTCGTCGGAAGCCACGGTCAGGCCCCAGTAGTTGACGTCACTGGCTGTGTGCGGAACACCCTCCACAGTGGCGGCGAAGTGTTCGAGCGACTCGGCCGTCTCCCCCGTGCGCAGGTCGTGGAAGCCGGTGCGGGTGGAGAAACCACCGGGCACCGAGTACGAGTCGCCGGTGACGAAACTGGTCCAGGACACCACGTTCCCGGACTGCGAGACCTTCGCGCGGCTCGGGATGCCCGGCAGCGGAATGGTCTTGACCGCCTTGCCGTCGCGGCTCACCTCGGCCGAGTAGGTCGGGCCGGGACCGGACAGCTTCAGGCACACGCTCGTGCCGCCGGCGGCGTAGAACCGCTGGCAGACCAGCTCCGTCGGGGTGCGGGAGCCGCCGTCGGCGAGCTTCTCGACCCGGTGCTGACCGCCCGCGAGATCGACGAACAGAAGATCGCCGGTCCTGGCCTGCGACACCTTCTCGGCGCCCGCCGGCTGCCTCGCGTCGGTGGCCGCTGTGACGACGTAAGCCGTTGTCCCACCGACGACCACGAGAATGGCCGCGATGGTCACGGTCAGTCGTCCTGCACGCATGCTGCCTCCTGGATTCCCTTCCTTCATCGCCGCACAGCTACGGCCTGTAACAGTTGGCAGCTCACCCCGATTTTCAAAGCAGGCGATACCCTACGAACAGTGCGTTCGCAAGACCGAGCCGCGGATCGGGGATTTTGATGGACTTCTGGGGAACCGTACGAGTGCTGCGGCGGCGGTGGTACATCGCCCTTCCCGCAGTGCTGCTCACCGGTGTCCTCGCGCTCTCCGTCTACATCACCGTGCCCACGCGGTACGAGTCGAGCGGCGTGCTGGTCCTCACCTCCCCCGCGGCCGGTGGCCGGTACTCGGAGAAGACCAAGCCCGAGGACGTCGTCAGGGTCAACCCGCTGCTGCAGTTCGACGGCAGCCTCACCACCACCGCGCAGATCCTCACCCAGGTCCTCGGCGACCCCAAGACGGCGGAGGAGCTGGCGGGTGAGGGCTCCACGGCCGTCTACACCGCCAACACCGGTCCCGTCGGCGGTCCGCTGCTGTTCGTCACGACCGAGGCCGACTCGGCCGAGACCGCCGAAGGCCTCGTCGGCAAGGTGCTCGAGAAGACCGTGGCGGAGCTCGCGGCGCAGCAGAAGGCGTTGAGCGCGCCCGAACAGACGTTCATCACCGCGCAGGTCCTGGTGAAGCCGACGACGGCCTCGGCCAAGATCGGCGGCAAGGTCCGCTACGTCGGCGCGGCCACCGTCGTGTTGCTGCTGCTGACGCTGGCCTCGACGTTCGCCGCCGACTCGATCCTGCTGAAGGTCAAGCGCCGCAAGGACGGCAAGGACAGGGACGCGAAGGACCTGGCACCGTCCGAGAAGGACACCACGCCGGCTCCCGTTCCCCCGGTCCGGCCGAACCCGCAGACCAACGGCAACGGAGTCGCGCCCCAGCGCCCAATGCCACAGGGCCTGCCGAACGCGCATCAGAAGACCGTCATCATCGCCGCACCCAAACCTGACCCGGCATGGCCGACGAAAGACGACTGATCGCCCAGCGAGCCGACGGCGCCACTCTGCTCATCTTCTACATGGTGGCGCTGCTCGTCGTTCCCGCCCGGTTCACCATCGCGTTCGTCCCGATCACGCTGCCCCCGGCGTTGTTCGTCGCGATGTGCCTGGCGGTGGTCTGGTTCGCCGCGCACCTCGTCGACCACCTCGGCCTCGCCAAGGGCCGCAACGCCGTCCGCACGATCCTCGCGATCTACGTGATCCTGCACCTGATGACGTACGCGCTCGCGACGCGGCGCTACCTGCCGATCGACGAGCTGTCGGTGTCGGACTCGGCGCTCATCAGGATCGTGTCGATGGCGGCGCTCGCGGTGTTCGTGTGCGACGCGGTCCGCAGCGGCGAGAGGCTGAGCCGCGCGCTGCGGGTGATGGTGGCCTGCCTGACGGTCAGCGCGTTCGTCGGCCTGTTCCAGTTCGGCCTGGGTCTCGACCTCGCGTCGTACATCTCGCTGCCGGGCCTGCGCGTGCAGGACAACGGCTACTCGGCGCTGGAGTCGCGCTCCATCTTCTTCCGCCCGGCCGGCACCGTGAACCACCCGATCGAGTTCGGTCTGGTGTGCGTACTGGGCGTGCCGTTCGCCGCGCACTTCGTGTTCCAGGCGAAGGACCGCGGCGAGCCCGTCGGCCGCTGGTGGACCGCCCTGTCACTGCTGGCGCTGATGGCGATCCTGTCGCTCTCGCGCACGGCGATCATCGGCCTCGTGGTGACGGGCATCGTGATGGCGATCCTGCTGCCCCGCGAACGAGGCCTGCCGCTGCTCGGCGTCGGCGCGGTGTTCCTGGGCGGCGCGTCCATCGTCGTGCCGGGCCTGTTCGGCACGGTCACCTCGATGTTCTCCAACATCGAGGACGACCCGTCGTTCCAGGGCCGCACCAAGGACTACGACGGCGCCTGGCTGGAGATCGCCAAACACCCGTGGCTGGGCAGGGGCTTCGGCACCTTCCTGCCCTCGAAGTACACGATCCTCGACAACCAGTACCTGCTGACGATGATCGAGAACGGCTACCTGGGCCTGATCGCCTTCGCCCTGCTGTTCCTCGGCGCCATCTTCGCGGCACTGCGGGCCCGCGCGCTGTCCCGCGACGAGGGCGTGCGCGGCATCGCGATGTGCCTGGTGGCCGCGATGCTGACGTCCGCGCTGGGTGCCGCCACGTTCGACGAGCTCGCGTTCAGCGTCGCGACCGGCATGACGTTCATGCTGATCGGCGTGTCCGGCGCGTTGCTGCGCATAGCCAGACAGGAGGCCGCCGCGCGCAAGGCGGCCGAGGTCAGGCCAGCCAGCTGAGCAGGCTGCGCCAGGCAGGGGCGGAGAACGCGAGGACGTCACCGCTCGCGTTCTTCGAGTCCCGCACCAACGCGTCCTGGGCCAGCGACACTTCGACGCAGTTGCTGTCACCGGTGCCGCCGCTGTAGCTGCTCTTACGCCAGGTCCGTTCGATGGCCATGAGGGTCCTCTCGCAGTCCGCTGACGTACTCCGCCAGCATGCTCCGAGATTGTTCCTCATCCAGGGCAACCGCATCCAACCGCTCGAAGAGCGTCCTGCTCGACTTGATGGCCGAGGTGTCCTGCGCGAACACCTTGGCCAGATCGGTCTCCGAGTAGGCCAGCGGTGATGCCTTGCCGAACTCGAACAGCGAGACCGGCGAGTGGAGCGCGAGGCCTACAGCGTTCGCCGGCACGATGCGCACGATGTGCGCGTTGAAGAGGAGGCGCAGGTACTGGTCTTCCATGACCTTGACGTCGCCGATCCGCATCTGCAGCGCCAGTTCATGCACGTAGAACACACATTCAGGGCGGTAGGGCCGTCGCCAGATGGACTGTCGCTCCATGCGCAACGCGACGAACTTCTTGATATCTTCCACCGACTCGCAGCCGGTCTCCACGAAGAGCGCGTGGGCGTAAGTTTCCGTCTGCAAGAGGCCTGGGATCGACAGGATCTCGTAGGCGAAGATCTTCGTGGCCATGTTCTCGACCATGGTGAGTGTGCGCAGGTTCTCCGGCACCTGGGCGAAGTACAGGTCGAAGGCGTGGCGGTACCGGTCGGCGAAGTCCTGCAGGAACTCGATGCCCTTCCCGCACGTCGCCAGGTACTGGGCCAGGTCGACCTCGGTGGGGCGGGCCTTGCCGGTCTCGATGTTCGAGACCTTGCTGGGATCCCATCCCAGCTGGGCGGCCATCGCCCGGCCTCCGAAGCTGGTGTTGTTCTCGCGCAACCTGCGCAGTTCGTCGCCCAGATCCCGGCTGTACGCGGTGGAAATGCTCGCAGTCATGCTCTTGGACCGTAGGCGTTGAAGTAACTCCATAGAACGGCTCGTTCGGGTGAAAACGGACCAGCTTTAAATCATTGTGCTGCCACCGCGGCACGGTGATAGACAGCAGCGTGCACAACACTCTGGCGTTCCCTGACCTGCTGCGACTGATCGAGGAACGGACCGGCGCCTTCTGCGCCGCCATCGCCTCCGCACCCGACCTGGGCGCACCGGTGCCGACCTGCCCGGGCTGGACGCTGTACGACCTGGTCCAGCACCTGAGCGACGGCCGCCGCAAGTGGGCGGAGATCGTCGCCGCGGGCCCCGCCGACGCTCCCCCGGCCCGCACTCAGGTCGAAGCGCCGCGCGAGGACCTGGTGGCATGGATGACCGAGTCGTCACGACTGCTGGTCGACGCCCTGAAGGAGTCCGGCCCGGACCGCGCCTGCTGGGCGTGGTGGAGCGACTCGCAGGCGCCGGCCACCGCAGGCGCCGCCGCCCGCCACCAGCTCCAGGAGATCGCGGTCCACACCTACGACGCCCAGCTCACCATCGGCGCCGCCCAGCCGCTGCCGGACGAGGTGGCGCTCGACGGCGTCGACGAGTTCCAGACGACCTGCGTCGCAACAACGTCCGCGTGGCCGCACGAGCCCGCGATCGTCGACTACCACACCACCGAGGGACGTTCCTGGCGCGTGACGCTCGACGCCGGCGGCGCCCGAGTCGGTGAGGTCGAGGGCACCGCCGACGCGTCGCTCAGCGGCACGGCGAGCGAACTGGTGCTGGCCTTCTACGGCCGCAAGCCCGTCGAGGAGCTGAAGCTGGAGGGTGACGCGCGGGTGTTCGACCGGCTCATCAGCTGGGAACCCGCCTAGAGGAGAACGATGTGGCGTCGCTCGGAGATGTGGGAGACGCACTGCGGCGCGTGCTGGGCAAGATCGACCAATCGATGGCCGCCCACCACGCCGCAGCTGATCTCGCCGAGCAAGCGCGTGAGCTGCTCGCCTCGGCGGCGTCGGGAAGCACACAAGCGGACGTAGATCAGACGTGCGCGCTGTTCACGCGAGTGATCGAGGGAATTACTGAGCCTGAGGGGCAACTCTCCACGCTGGCCACCGTGGCTGACGAGATCCGTTCCTACCTGCACAGCCTCGGAATCCTTTACGGGCCAATCGCGATCCCAGCCGAACGCGTGGACGCGCTGCGCCGGGAGTTGCCGCCAGCTATCACGGAGCCGAACTCAGGTCGCAAGACTCACGGCCGATGGATCGGTCCCGACGGCGTCGCCAGGACCGTCGTCAGCGGCAAAGACGCTGACGCCCGGCTGGTCGACGATCAGCTGGAACGGCTGGACATGCCAGGCCGTGCGGCCCGTGCGGGAGATGTCGAGATGAAGCTCGCCGCGCACATGGCCGAGCACGGAATCAGGGCGCCACACTCACCGTGCACGGCGTGGCCCCGGACGGTACGTGGTTTCGCAAGCGATACTCAGGAGGTGCCCGCCCGTGGTGGCGCTAGAGGCGTGGTTCGACATCAACTCCGACGATCCGACAATCGTCCGCACACCAGACGAACTGGATGCCGTGCTGGACCAGGTGGCCGGTTGGGGCGGGTCGCACATCGTGGAGCTACTGGTGGCCGACGACCCTGGCCACGCGATCTTTGATGTCGGTCTGGACGGCAAGCGGGAACTCGGCACCCTCTACTACTCGGCACGGAACCGGGACACGTGGTTCAGCCAGGGCACCGACCCGACCGCGCCGACGCCGCTCTACTACTACATGGGGTCTGATACCGAGTACCCACCCGGTGCGGAACTTCCGCTGGCCGAGGTGCGCCGGGCCGCACACGAGTTCCTGGCAACCGGAGGGCAGCGGCCAACCGGGATTCAGTGGCAACCGCGCCCGGAGTAGCCCATACGGCAACGCGAATGGCCGCCGGCCGCAGCGAACGCGTACTCACCGATCTCCGTGCCGCACACCACGATCGCTCCGGCACCGAGTGTCGCACTAAAGCCGGGCAGTCAGCGATTGCGATGCTCGCGGAGATCGAGCAGGCTGCAGAATAGTTTGCCCAGGTCAAGCCAGCGTGCAGAGCGGCAGCGAACCGGACGGCGAGCAAGAGCGGATCAACGGCTACCTGATCGAGAACGGCATCATCGACCCGCCAGTAAGGTCACGGGAGTTTCGCGGAAGGGACACGCGGTGAGCTACACGCTGGATGTCTGGTATTACACCGACACCCACGACGCGGACGAGCCGGTGTCGGTCCGTTCGGAGTCGGACCTGGAGCGCGTGCTCCGCGAACTCGTCGAGCACGAGCAGCCGCACCCTACGCAGGTTTCCGCACCTGAGCTACCGACGCGCGGACTTGCCGAAATCCCCGACCGCATGTTCAAGATCGGTGTCACCCAAGGGGGTGAGGTCGGCGCGATGCTCTACTTCGGACCGACCGCTGAGGGTGTTGAAGGCATTTGGATGACGCGCGCCGACGAGCCTGCCGGTGACATGCCGACGTTGTATCGAGACGTCGACAGCCGCAGGGAGTTTCCCGCCGATGCGGCGCTGCCGCTGTCCTTGGTGGGCAAGGCATTGCGCGAGTTCCAATCGACCGGCGTGCGTCCGGACTGCGTTCAGTGGCAGGAAGCGGACGCCTTCTGACGCGCGGAAGGCCGCTAGTCGGTCCAAACCTGCCAGGTGATGTCGTGAGGGCGACCGCCGCCCGTGCTCATGTACTCGTGTGCGGCGCGGCGGACGTCAGCCAGGGGGATCTCGGCGGTGGCGGGGAACTCGGTGTCAGACCCCATGTAGTAGTAGATGGGAGCGGGGTCCACCGTGTCACTTCCCTGACTCGCGTAAGCGTCCGGGAGCTCCTGGTTCGAGTAGAAGAGGACCCCGCGTTGCTTGGCACCGTTCAGGCCGACGTCCAGAACCACATAGCCGGGGTTGTCGGCGATGAGGAGCTGGAGTTGGCCGGGGTAAGGCCACGCGGCGATGGTGTCCAGGACCGCGTCCAGCTCATCCGAGGTCCGGACGATCGTCGGGTCCTCCGCGTCGCTGTCGAACCACGCTTCTAGCGCCACCACGGGCGAGCACCTCCTGTGTATCGCTTCCTGAACAGCGTGCCGTCCCTGTTCACACCGTGCACCGTCAGGGTCGCACCTTCCGGAAGCATGATCGGTACGAGGGTGTCGCAACTCAACTGGCCCCGGCACGGAACGTTGTTGATGAAAACCGTGACGTGTGAAATGCCATCGCGAACCATGCGTGCGGCGAGCTTCATCTCGACGTCCGACGACTTGGTGATCCTCCGCACCGGCATGCCCAGGCGTTGAAGCAACGCGCCGGCGGCTAGTGAATCGTCGTCCTTCCCGCTGACGATCGCATGAGCTTGGCCGTCAGGCCCGACCCAACGGCCGTGCGTCTTGCGTCCGGGATCGGTCATCGGATTGACCGGTGGAGGCAGTTCCCTGCGCAACTCGTTCGCGCGTTCCGCGGAGACCGCGGACGGGATCGAGGACGTCCCAGTGTGACCCCGTGGGTCGGTGGGCGCTGTCGCGGCTTGCGCGGATCGATCCGATGCTGGAGACAGCGTGCATTGGTACCGTCGAACCGACGCGATGGCTGCGCCTAGCAGTTCACCAAGAGCCTGCATCTCGTTGCTGGCGTGTTGCCACTGTTCGTGAGTCGTCTCCGCCTCAGGATCAACCGACCCGTCCATCGCGTTGGCGAACAACGTGATCGCGTCCGAGGCCGACTCGCGAGCGCTTTCCACGAAGTCGCGAGCCTTGGTCGCCAGCTCGCAGGCGCGCTCGAGCTGCGTGGAAATCTCGCCGAACGTCGCCATGCGCGACCTCCCCAGGCCCCGTGCCGGACCTATCGGGACGGTACCGGTGTTCGTGGAGGGCGAGGACGACCTGCGCGTCTTCGACCGGCTCGTGGCGTGGGAGCCCGAATAACCGGCTCAAGCAGTCCCGTACTCCAGCCCCACGGTGAAGAGCAGGTCCTCGAAGTCGTCGGAGTAGTACGTAGCCATGCCCAGGCCGTTGTGGTGCCCGACGGTTTCGAGCCCGCCCACGGGCATGGGACGCCACCAGTACACCCGCGAACTGAGCTGGTGCGCGCTGTTCGCGTGGCACTCGGCGGCGAGCCGCCCGACCTCGTCCAGTGCCGCCAGCACGCCCGCGGTGTCCCGGTCCCGGATGACGTGGAAGATGAACTGGTCGCGGGCGGGCATCGCGACCAGTGCGCCGTGGGGCGCGTCGGCCACTCCGGTCAACACCTCGATGACCCACGGGATAATCAGCACCAGGGAGCCGACGTAGTCCGAACCTTGCAGGTAGTAGACGCCGTCGCCCTCGAGGTACCCGTCCGGCAGCTCCCCCGCCAGGTTCTCCGCGCCGGCGTCGTAGAGCTGGTCCAGACCGTGCCGGAGCACGTCCTCGTCCTTCATGATCACGATGGAGTCGGGCCGGTCGAAGGCGAGCACCCGGAGCAGGCCGGGCGTGATCTCGTCGGCGTAGGACGCGACCTCCGACACCCCGCTGTCCGAGGTGGCCAGGCGCAGGTAGGTGCGCTGGAGCACGACGTCGGTCGGCCCTTCGAGGTCGGAACCGTCCGCCGTCCCGAGAGCGATGGCCCGCCGGAAGTGCTCGTCGACCAGATCCGGCCACTCGCCGGCCGGAACGCCGGCCAGTGCCGCCGACAGCGACTCGAACCCGAGCTCTAGCTGCTCCGGATGGCTGACCTCGACGTGGTCTTCGTGGACGACGATCCGCATGCCGATGAACGCTGGACTGCGGCGCGCCAGGTGCCGCAACCGGTCCTGTTGCGCGGTGGTGAGCAAATGCACCGCCGGGACGTTACAAGTCCTGCGGCGGCGCGTCCGGCGTTTTGCGCGAAAGGCTCAGACGGCTTTCAGGCCGTCCGGCGTCTGCTCGTGCCGGATGCCGCACTCCGGGCAAGAGAGATCATCTGAGAGCCGCACACCGCACGCACAGACCCAGCCCTTCACCACGGCCGGATTGCCGGCCACGAACGCATGCGCGGGCACCGAGCGAGTGATGACCGCACCGGCCGCCGCGAACGCGTGCTCACCGATCTCCGTGCCGCACACGACGATCGCACCGGCGCCAAGAGTCGCGCCCCGACGGACCAGGGTGGTCTCCAAAGCGTCGCCCGTCTTCTTGACGTGCGCACGAGGCCGCAGGTCGTTGGTGAACGACACGTTCGGTCCGAGGAACACGTCGTCCTCGCACGTCACGCCGTCGAAGACCAACGTGCCGTTCTTGACCGTCACGTTGTTGCCCAGCACCGCGCGCGACTCGACGAACGCGCCGTCGCAGATGTTGCAGTCACGGCCGATGCGTGCGCCGGGCAGCACGTGCGCGAACGCCCATACGCGCGTGCCTTCGCCGACATCGTCCGACTCGCACAGGCCGTGCGGGTGCACGCGGACGCCGGTCATCAGAGCGCTGCCTTCAGCGCCTCGACGACGCGGGTCTGCTGCGCCTCGGTGATCTCGGGGAACAGCGGCAGCGACAGGATCTCCGCGGCCGAGGTCTCCGCCACCGGGAACGAGCCGGTCAGGCCGGCGAACGCGCCGGTCTTGTGCAGTGGCGTCGGGTAGTGGATGCCGGCGCCGATTCCCGAGGCGTGCAAAGCGGAAAGCACTCGGTCGCGGTCGGCCACGCGCACGACGTAGAGGTGCCAGACGGGCAGGTTGCCGTCCAGCACAACCGGGGTGCGCACGCCGGGAACGTCGGCGAGCATCTCGGTGTAGCGGGAGGCGGCGGCGCGGCGGGACTGGTTCCAGCCCTCCAGGCGGCGCAGCTTCGCGGACAGCACCACGGCCTGCAGCGTGTCGAGGCGGCTGTTGAAGCCGAGCACCGGGTGCTCGTACTTGCGCGGCGAACCGTGCTCGCGCAGCAACCGGACCGACTCCGCGACGGCGTCCGACGTCGTCAGCACCGCGCCGCCGTCGCCGTACGCGCCGAGGTTCTTGCCGGGGTAGAACGAGGTCGCGGCAGCGGCACCGAGGCCACCGACGGCGACGCCGTTGCGGCGCGCGCCCTGGGCCTGGGCGGCGTCCTCGACGACCGGAAGGCCGAGCGGCAGCAGTTCGACCGGGGCGGCCTGGCCGTAGAGGTGCACCGGCACGACGGCTTTGGTGCGCGAAGTGACCACAGAGGACACTTGTGAGACGTCGATCAGCAGCGTGTCGTCGACGCAGTCCACGAGCACGGGCGTCGCGCCGCAGCGGGCGACGGCCTCGGCCGTGGCGATGAAGGTGTTGGCGGGCAGCACGACCTCGTCGCCGTGGCCGACGCCCAGCGCGCGCAACGCCAGTTCGATGGCGTCGGTGCCGTTGCCGACACCGATGGCGTGCGGAACTTCCTGGTAGGCGGCGAACTCCGACTCGAACCGGGCGACCTGGGGGCCGTTGATGAAGGCTGTCGTCTTGAGCACCTCGGCCCAGCCGTCGGCCACCTCGTCGGCCACCTGCTCGTGCTGGGCACGCAGGTCCACCAGTGGAATCTCGATCACGCGCTCTCCCCACGCAACGGGCGGGCCGGCACGCCGGCCCACGTCTCTCCTGCCGGAACGTCCTGCAGGACAACGGCTCCCATGCCGATCACGGCACCGGCGCCGATCTTCACACCCTCGCGCACCATGGCTCCCTGTCCCAGGTACGCGGCCTCCCCCACGTGCACCGACCCCGCGAGCGAGGCGCGGCCGGCGAACGTGACGCCGTCCGACACCTCGTCGTCGTGGGTGATCAGCACCTGGGGCATGGCCACCACGTGCCGTCCTACCGAAAGCGGGGTCGTGATGACGACTCCCGCGAGCAGAATCGTTCCGGCGCCAAGAGAAGCACCGGAAAGAACAGCCGCCGGGTGCACGATGGTCGCCCATCGCTCGTCCGGCAGGTCGAGCTTCCTGGCCACGTTCAGCCGGACCAGCGACCGTCGCGCACTCGCGATGCACATCACGACGGCCGCGTCAGGATGATCAGCCAGGAGGTCGAGCCCGCCCAGCACGGGCACCCCGTCGATCAGGGTGCCGTGCAGGGCGGTGGAGTCGTCGAGCGCCCCGAGGGGGTTCCACGTCTCCGGGAGGAGGCGGACCGCCGCGAGAGTCTCGCGAGCGAGTCCACCTGCCCCGATGAACAGCAGTGGCCGTGCGGTCACCCGAGCACCACGTCCACCCAGTAGTTGCCACCGTTGTAGGTCGAGGTCGGGAAGCCCGACCCGGCCGTGAACACACCGGCGGACGGTGCGGCGGTCAGCGGCGGCGAGGTCACCGTGCCGAAGTAGCCGGCGTTCACCGCGTAGCGACCCGTGGTGGTCGTGTACGAGGCCGTGTACTCGGTGTTGGCCGTGATCGCGACCGGCTGCGAGAACGTCAGCGTCTGCCAGCCGGACTCTGTTTCACCAGAGAACGTGCCCGTGGCCAGGCGCTGGCCGTCCGCGGACCAGAGTGACCCGGTGTGGGTGCCGGTGTTGCCCGCGCCCTTGTAGAACTTCACGCCGGTGATCTGCCCGTTCGTGCCCGACGTGAACTTGACGCCCAACTCGTACGCGCCGTTGTCATCAGCCGAAGTTACCGTCGGCACGGTCGCCGCGCTGAACAGCGAACACGGGCAGGTCTGCGTCGTCGCGGTGGTGAACGACCACGTGACCGGGTTGGCCATCATGTTGCCGAACGTGTCCGCGGCCTTGGCGCTCACCGAGTACACAGTGGACGCCGCGAACCTGGCCGCGGGGGTGAACGTGATCATCCTGCTGTCCGGCGAGAGCGACCGCGTGCCGGCGATCTTCGCGCCACCGGGGTCGGTGACGTCGAACTGCGCGGAGTTGAGGTCCACGGGCTCGTCGAACGACATCGTGACCACCGAGTTCAGGGCCACCTCGGACGCGCCGGTCAGCGGCGTGTGCGACTGCTCCACCGGAGCGACGTTGTCCGCGTTGGGCTGGTAGACCACGTCGACCCAGTAGTTGCCGGAGCCGTACGTCATGGCCGGGAACCCGGTGCCCGGCGTGAACACGCCGTTCGTCTCCTGCGGCGCCGTCAGCGGACCGGAGCTGACCGCACCCGTCCCGAAGTACCCGGCGTTCACCGCGTAGTGCCCGGTGGTCGTCGTGTACGAGGCGGTGTAGGTCTGGCCGGAGCTGACGATCACCGGCTGCGAGAACGTGAGCGTCTGCCAGCCCGTCGCGGTCTCACCGGTGAACGTGCCGGTCGCGAGGCGCTGGCCGGCGGCGTTCCAGAGGCTGCCGGTGTGCGTGCCGGTGTTGCCGGATCCCTTGTAGAAGCGGACACCGGTGATCTGGCCCGACTGGGTCGGGGTGATCCGGACGCCCAGCTCGTACGCGCCCGAGTCGTCGGCCGACGTCACGTCCGGCACCGTCGCCGTGCTGAAGAGCGAGCACGGACAGGTCGGCGTCGTCGTGGTCGTGAAGTTCCACTCCGCGGCGGCCGTCATCGCGATGCCGTTGACGTCCGCGATGCCCACGTGCGCCTGGTACTGCGTACCCGACACGAGCTTGGCGGACGGCGTCCAGGTGACCGTCCTCTGGTCTCCGGACAGCGACACCGAGCCGGACAGCTTGGCGCCCTTCGGGTCCTTCAGCCAGATCTGCGCCGACGCGGGGTCGACCGGCTCGCTGAACGTCGCCGTGAGAGCGCTCTGCAGGCCCACGTTCGTCGCGTTCACGGCCGGCGCGCGGTTCGTGATCGTCGGCGGCGTGGTGTCGCCGTTGAGGCCGTTGCGGTAGATGACGTCGACCCAGTAGTTCGTCGCGTTGTAGGAGTTGTTCGGGAAACCGGCGCCGTACTTGTAGACCCCGTTGCCGCCGTCCGTCCCGTTCTGCAACGCGTGCAGCGACTGGTAGCTCGCGTCCTGGCCGTTGAAGTAGCCGGAGGTGACCGAGTACCGGCCGCCGGGAGCGTTGTACGAGACGATGTACGTCGTGTTCGCCTGCACCTGGACCGGCGAGTTGAACATCAGCTTCTGCCAGCCGGACGTCGTCTCCGCCGTGAACGTGCCGGTCGCGAGCAGCAGACCCGTGGAGGTCCACAGCGAGCCGGTGTGCGTGCCGGTGTTGCCGGTGCCCTTGTAGAAGCGGACGCCGAGCACCTCGCCCTTGCCGTCGAAGCGGACCTTCGTGCCGACCTCGACCTGGCTCGTGTCACCGGCATCGATCACCGCCGGCGCCGCGAAGTCGTCCCAGACCGTGCACGGGCAGGTCGCCGGGCGCGGCGATCCTGTCGTGAACGTCCAGTTCGCCTGCGAGGACAGGTTTCCTGCCGCGTCCGCCGCCCTCATCGTGACGGTGTAGGCCGTGGCCGCCGAAAGCGGCGCGGACGGCGTGAACGTGATCGTGCGGGCGTCGTTGGAGATCGACGTGGTGCCCGTGATCGCACCCGCCGGCCCTGTCACCGTGACCTGGGCCGAGGCGAGCGTCACGTTCTCGTCGAACGTGCCGGACACCGTGGTGTTCAGCGCGACGGAACCGGCGTTGGTCACCGGGGACATCGCGCTCTGGATCGGCGCGCGGGTGTCGGGACCGGGGTCCGTCGCCCACACCACGTCGACCCAGTAGTTGGTGTGGTCGAACGTCTGGTTCGGGAAGCCGGCGCCGAAGCGGAAGACGCCGTTCGGTCCGTCCACACCGGACTGCAGGCCGGTGATCGGCTGCATGTACGCCTGTTGCTGGTAGAACCCGCCGGTGTCGTAGGCGAAGTGCCCGGTCGGCGTGTAGTACGACACGATGTAGGTCGTGTTCGCGTTCACCGCGACAGGCTGCGGGAAGAGCAGCGTCTGCCAGCCCGTCGGGCTCTCGCTGGTGAACGTGCCGGTGGCGAGCAGATCACCGTTCGAGTTCCACAGGCTGCCGGTGTGCGTGCCGGTGTTGCCGGTGCCCTTGTAGAACTTCACGCCGCGGACGTAACCGTTGCTCGCGGCCCGCCACTTCACGCCGAGCTCCAGCTGCGAGCTGTCGTTGGCGGCAGCGACCTTCGGAACCTCCGTGCCGGAGAACATGCCGCACGGGCAGGTCTTGCTGTTGACGTTCGGCGTGGCGGACACGGGTATGGAGAGGTTCAGCGAGTCGTCGACCGCGCGGACCCGCAGCTGTGCCGTGCCGGACTGGTTCGGCGTGTAGGTGTAGCTCCACGAAGTCTGGCCGGCCTGCCAGTTGGCGTAGTGCCAGCGCGTGCCGCCGTCGGTCGAGACCTCGACGCCCGCGACCTTGCCGGCGGCGTCGATCACCGTGCCGCTGAAGGTGTAGGGCTGGCCGACCGTCGCCTGCGCGGGCTGGGTCGTGATCAGCACGCTGGGCGCCGTGTTGTCGTTGATGGCGCCGGAGATGACGAGCTGGTCGGGCGCCCACAGCTGGTAGGGCTGCACGCCCATGTCCGCGAGGAAGTTGACCGTCGCCTGCTTCATCCGCTTGTCCGACGTCGGCGTGTTGGTCGGGAACGCGTGTTCGTCGTCGACGCCCCACGCCCACTGGACCGTGCCGGCACCGAACACCAGGGCTCCGGACGGCGCGCGGTAGTACGTGATCGCGTGCGTCTCGGTGCTGGATCCGTACTCGTCGCCGTAGTTCTTCAGGGCGTAGTAGCCGTCGAGGTCCACCGTCGTGCGCGACATCTGCGCTACGCCGGCGGGCTGGAAGCCGTTGTCGTAGACGGTGTTCCACTCGTAGCCGAGTGTGCCGGGCTGGAACGTGTACGTGCTGCCCGCGGCGAGGTTCACCAGGTCGGTGTTGCGCCAGAGCCGCATCTTGCCGTACGCGGCCGGGACCTGCAGCGAGTCGTCACGCCGGCCGTTGACCGTGAACATGTTGCCGAGCAACGCGTTCTCGGGTCTGCCGCCGTCCTGAGGTGGGCTGTAGCGCGGATCTCGCCACGTGCCGGTCCAGGTGTTCTCGCCGTCGTTCTGGGTGCCCTTCGTCTCCTTGAAGCAGACCATGGTGCGCCAGTCGGTCTGGGAGGAGTCGATGCTCTTCTCCCACTTCGTCTTCCAGAAGATCTCGTTGCCGGTCAGGAACGCCATGTGCACGCCAGTGTCACGGGCGGCCATCACGTTGTTCCACTGCTCGTTCGACCAGTACTCGTCGTGGCCGACCGCCATGAAGACCTTGTGGTTCTTGATCAGGTTGCCGCGGCGGGCGGAGTCGACGTCGGTCGTGTAGCTCATGTCGTACCCGTTGCGCTCCAGGAACCTGAGCATCGGGTACTCGGCGTTGAAGATGAAGTTCTCGTCGCCGTCGCCGCCGGTGTACGGGCGGTTGTAGCTGACCTTGTACGAGCTGCCGCCCTGGCCCGGGCCGTCACCGAAGTACAGGCTGTTGCCGCCGTAGCGGTTGTAGGCGACCCAGGTGGCGTCGGAGGTCTGGAAGAAGATCTTCGAGGTCGAGCTGTCGTCGCGGACGACGAACGCCATCTCGTTCTCGAGGCCGTTGTCGAGGCGCGTCATGCGCACGTAGTAGATGCCGGAGACCGCGGCGGAGGGGATGTTCCAGGTGAGCGACACGGCCCAGTTGCCGCAGTCGACGAGCGCGGTAGGTCCATCCCGCAGACATGGTGGCTGGTTCTGCGGGGTGTTGCGCTGGACCGTGCCCATGTGCCGGGCGCCCTTGCCGCCGTACCAGCCCATCCGGTAGATGTCGAGCTTGTACGACGGGGCCGAGGTCAGCATTTTGAAGCTGACGGTCTGGCCGACGTTGTAGCTGATGTCCGTCGTGTAGCCGAGGATCGTGTCGTCCCGGTACTGGGCCTGCCAGTTGTCCGCGCCGGTCTGCGTGTTCTCGCACGCGACCTTGTTGGTGACGGGGAAGTCACACGGAGCGGCGTTGGCCTTCGGAGGGTTGAAGACCCCGAGCACGAACATCGTCGATGCGACTAATGCCGTGATCACAAGCACCCGCACGAGACGCGACTGCTGAGCCACCATTGGGTTTCACCTCTCGGACGGAGTTACCGTGTGTGATCCGCGCACTACGCTGGACAGCACAGGGCTGCTACTCCGAACGTCGGCGATCTCGGTAAAACTGTTACGTGTCAACAGAAAAATGTTCCGGTGGGGGTTGAATCTTTACTTTTCAACCACGCACGGTCAGCCGGGATGTGTGGAGAGTTTCCGACAACGCTGACACGACTGTGTCCTGTTCGGACTCGGTCAGGTCGTGGAAGAGCGGAAGGATCAGCGTCCGGGCCGTGAAGGCCTCTGTCACGGGCAGTTCCGCGCGGGGGTGGCCCTCGTAGGCGGGTTCGAGGTGTGACGCCATGATTCCGCGCCGTGCACTCACGCCGCGTTCGGCAAGACCCGCAAGGACTTCCTGACGGTCCGCGCCCTCGGGCAGCCATACCCAGAACGACTGGTAGTTCGTCGTCCCGTATTCGGGGTCGTTCACCGCGATGAGGCCGGTGCCGGCCAGCAACTCGTGGTAGCGCGCGGCCAACTCACGGCGACGGGCGATGATCGCGTCCAGTTTGGACAGCTGCACCAGGCCGACGGCGGCCTGGATGTCAGTCATCCGGTAGTTGAACGCCGTCTCGAGGTACTGCTCGATGACGGCCGAGCCGCCGTTGTGGCGGTCCGCTGCGGACACGCTCATGCCGTGTTCCCGCAGGCGCTTGAGCCGAACGGCCCAGTCGGGGTCGTCGGTGGTGACCATGCCGCCCTCACCGGTGGTGAGGAGCTTGCGCGGGTGGAACGACCAGGCGGCCAGCAGCGCGTCCGTACCGACCGGCTTGCCCTTGTAGGTGGAGCCCGCGGCGCATGCCGCGTCCTCGATCACCGCGATGCCACGCGGTTCGCAGAACGCCTTGAGGGCGTCGACGTCGGCGGGCACGCCGGCCTGGTGCACGACCATGACCGCGCGGGTGCGCTCGGTGAGCACCGGTTCCACTGTGGACGCGCTGATGTTGCCCGTCTCGGCCTCGACGTCGGCGAAGACGGGGGTCGCGCCGGTGTAGCGCACGGCGTTCGCGGTGGCGATGAACGACAACGACGGCACGACGACCTCGTCGCCGGGGCCGATGCCGAGCAGGTGCACGGCGAGGTGCAGGCCGGTGGTGCACGACGACACGGCCACGCCGTGGCTCGCGCCGACCGACGCGGCGAACGCCTCTTCGAACTCGCGGACCCGCGGGCCCTGCGCCACCCAGCCGGACCGGACGGCTTCGGCGGCGGCGAGCGCCTCTTCCTCGCCGAGCAACGGCCGCATAACCGGAATCAAAGCTCTACCTCTTCGCTGGCGGTTCTGGCTTGGGTGCGGCTGCGGGGGCGGCGGACCTGGGGGTGTCGGCCGCGCCCGCAGCCGCGGTCTCGAGGGTTACGCGCCTGCCGCGTCGGCGGCGGCCTTCTCGGCACGCCACCACGCGACGAGGTCGCGCAGTCCGCCGTCCATCTCGATCTCGGGCTTCCACCCGAGTTCGGTGGCCGCGAGGCTGATGTCGGCGAGCCGGCGCGTCACGCCGTTCACCTTGCGCTCGGGGCCGTGCTCCAGCGGCAGGTCGGAGTCCATGGCGGCAAGCAACGCGAGGGCGAGCTGCTTGAGCGATGTCTCCTGGGAGGACGCGATGTTGTACACCGTGTCCGTGACCGGCGCCTTGGCCGCGAGGATGTTGGCGCGTGCGATGTCGTGCACGTGCACGAAGTCCATCGTCTGGGCGCCGTCGCCGAAGATGAGCGGCGACTTGCCGTCGACGATGCGCTCCATCCAGCGGATGAGCACCTCGGTGTACAGACCGTGGACGTCCATCCGCGGGCCGTACACGTTGAAGTAGCGCAGCGCCACGTAGTCGAGGTCGTACATGGCCTTGAAGCTGCGCAGCATTCCTTCGTTGAACGCCTTCGCGGCGCCGTAGAAGGTGTCGTTGTTGTACGGGTGGTGCCGTTCGTTGGTGGGGAACGACTCCGCGAGTCCGTAGATCGACGCCGAGGACGACGCGATGACCTTCTTCACGCCGGCGGCCGCAGCTGCTTCCAGCACCGTGAACGTGCCGTCGACCAGGCACTCCAGCGCGAGACGCGGTTCCTCGGCGCACTGGGTGATGCGGATGGCGGCGAGGTGGAAGACAAGGTCCTTGCCCACGGTCAGCTCGTGGACCAGCACCTTGTCGTTGATGTCGCCCTCGACGATGCGGACGACACCGGACTCCAGGGCGGAGGCCAGGTTCTCCCGGCGGCCGCGCACGAAGTTGTCCAGCACGACGACCTCGGCCGCGCCGGCCTCGACGAGCTGGTCCACCACCGAGGAACCGATCGTGCCCGCACCACCGGTGACGAGAGCACGCTGCCCGGTGATCGGCTGTGCCGTCATGAAGAAACCCTGCCTTCGACTTGTTGAACGGGAACGAAGACCCCGCCGGAGCGCAGCGACTCCGACGCCGCCTCCAGCACCGCCAGCACGCGCAGTCCCGCGCGGCCGTCGGTCAGCGGCGCGCGCTTCTCGGTGATGGACGCGGCGAACTCCGCCATCATCGACCGCAACGCCTCGCGTTCCACCAACGCCGGCGCGACCATGTCGCCGGTGCGGTAGGAGATCTTCTGCTGCTCCGGGGAGAGGTCGACACCCCGGTCGTAAATGGACAGTCGCTGCGCGGGATTGTTGTCGTCCCACACGACCGTGCGCTGCGAACCGCCGATGACCATCGTGCGAATCTTCGTCGGCGACAGCCAGTTCACGTGCACGTGCGTGATTGCCCCGTTGGACAGCCGCACCGTGAGGTGGCCGACGCACGCGACGCCCGCGCCGATGGGGTCGGAGCCGTGCGCCGCGACCTCCACCGGGTACACGTCGTCGGGCAGGATCGCCTCGAAGATCGACAGGTCGTGCGGGGCGAGGTCCCACAGCACGTCGACGTCCGGCTGCACCAGACCGAGGTTGATGCGCACCGAGTCGATGTACTGGATGTCACCGAGGTCGCCGCCACGGATGATCTTGCGCAGGTGCTGCACCGACGACGTGTAGGCGAAGGTGTGGTCCAGCATCAGCGTGAGGCCGCGCTGCTCGGCGGTCTCGACGAGCTTGAGGCCGTCCTCGAAGGTGGCCGCGAGGGGCTTCTCCACGAGAACGTGCTTGCCGGCCTCCAGCGCCGCGAGGGCGACGGGCAGGTGCGTGGCAGCGGGGGTGGCGATGGCGACCGCGTGGACGTCGGGGTCGGCGAGGACCTCGTCCAGCGACGCGGTGGCACGGACCGTCGAGTACTGGCCCAGCACGCGCCGGGCCTTCTCCACGTCGAGGTCGCACAGGTAGCGCAGGTGCAGCGCCGGGGTGGCCTGGGCGTTGCGAACGAGGTTCGGCCCCCAGTACCCGGCTCCGATGACAGCAAGGCCAATCACGTCTTGGTTCCCCATCAGTAGGCCCCCTGGCCGCCGAAGACGGCGCGGAAGGTCTTCCACATGATCACGAGGTCGAGTGCGAGCGACCAGTCCTCGACGTAGCGCAGGTCGAGGCGGATCGACTCCTCCCACGAGAGATCGCTCCGGCCGCTCACCTGCCACAGACCGGTCAGGCCGGGCTTCACCAGCAGGCGGCGCCGCACGTCCGAGGAGTACTTCGCGGTCTCCTCCGGCAGCGGCGGGCGGGGACCGACGAGCGACATGCTGCCCGCGAGGACGTTGAACAGCTGCGGTAGCTCGTCGATCGAGTAGCGGCGCAGGAACGTGCCGACCTTGGTGATGCGGGGGTCCTTCTTCATCTTGAACAGCACGCCGTTGCCTTCGTCGACACTGGCGAGCCTGGCGCGCAACGCGTCGGCGTTGGTCACCATCGTGCGGAACTTGATGATCGTGAACGGCACTCCGGTCTTGCCGACCCGCCTCTGGCGGTAGAAGACCGGGCCACGGCTGTCGATCATCACGAACGCCGCGACGGTGAACATGAGCGGCGCCAGCGCGACGAGGAGGACCAACGCGCCGACGCGATCGACGACTTCCTTGACCAGACGGCGGAATCCGCTCAGTGCCGGTTCGCTCACGCGCAGCAGTGGCATGCCGAGCACGGCGCTCATGTGCAGTCGCGGGCCGGCGACCTCCATGAGACCGGGCGACACGACCATTTCGGCACCGGAGCCTTCGAGTGCCCACGCGAGCTGCTGGAGACGGCGAGGTGTCCAGTAGGCGTCGGGCGTGACGGCGACGATGCGGTACCCACCGCGGCGGACGTGCTCGGCGAGCTCGCGCAGCTGGCCGACGACGGGCACGCCGTCGACGTCGGTGCCGGAGCGGCCGCGGCCGTCGATCGTGCAGATCGCGTCCACCCGCCAGCCCAGGTGGGCGACGCGCTTGGTGCGGTGGATGAGGTCCTCGACGGTGTCCAGGTTGCCGGCGGCGAGGACCGAGAGCAGGAAACGTCCTTCACTGCGGCCGCGGTGCAGCGGGCGGCGCAGGAGGTAGCGCATGGGAAACGCGACCAGGGCGATCGCGGGTACTACGACGAAGATCCACAGGCGGGCGCCGGGGATGTCGACGGCGAGCGCTCCGAGGCCGAGCGCCACAACGGCACCGAACAAACCCCGGCCGAGTCTTCGGAACTCCTCGGCTCCCTGACCGAGAACGGTCGATGTCCACACACGGTTGATGGCGAGCGAACCGACCACGACAACTACTGTGAGTATGTCCAGCAATGCAAGGGAAAGCGGGCCGAAGGCCGTGTGACGCATGCTCGTGACGACACCGACGGCGATGACGACCAGCACAACGGTCAGCACATCGGCGGTGATCACGGCATAGCGGTAGCGACTTTCCCAGCGCGCTACGGGTGGATGGGTCTGTCTGTGTTCCGACAGCGTGTTGAGCGTGGAGCGCAACCCGTCGACGTCACGGGCCGCGCGGACCTGCTCACTCATCGTTCTGATCTCCCCGGCTCAGCGGCGATTCCGGACATGCACGAACGCAGGTCACCCCGAGGACCTTCAAACTTCGGACTTCGCGATCTCTGGCAACGCCGTCATTCAGACTTGGCGGCCGAAGCCCGCAACCGGTGATTCGTATGTTCCGGCATCCGCGTTACAGACCCTGGAAAAAAGTTTCCCAGGTGCCCGAATACCGGACGTGACGCGTGTCTCACGGTTGTGAAAACGTGGCGCCACAAGACGATTCCGGGTGTCCACAAGGGACATAAAGGATACGTATGGCCCGAGGTAATCGTTCAGAAGAGGTCTTCAGACCCTAGTCCGATCGACTGCGATTGTGCATGTACTTACCGCTGAATGGAGTAACAGGCTACGGCCGAGCGGAAATACGCACTTCGTCACCTTCGACGACAACAATGTCGCCGTGGCGCAACTGTGCCCCGCGCCGCAGCTCCACAGAGCCGTTGACGTGGACATCTCCGTCCTCGATGAGCACCTTGGCGTGCGCGCCGTCCTCAGCCAGCTGCGCCAGCTTGAGGAACTGTCCTAGCCTGATCGGCTCTTCGGAGATCTCGACCGTCCGCATGAGTCCCATCATCCCAGTAGGGCGCTCCCCACTGCTCGCTCGGGGGCGCACACCAGCGCGTTCGAGTGAAGCCGTTGGCAGGCTTCGGAGCATGAAGACTTCGAGAGGATACGCCGCCTGGCTGGCGGTGTCGGGACTGGTCTGCGTGGCGATAACGATCTTCGCGGCGAGCGCGTACGTCACGCTGGACATGAGCCAGGCCAGGCCGCCGCTGCACGGACCCGTCCACTACGGCCTGCTGGTCGCGCACATCTTCACCGGAACGGTCGCGGTCCTGGCGGGTGTCTCGCAGTTCTGGCCGGGCCTGCGCGCCCGGCATCCACGCGTGCACCGGGTGATGGGACGCGTCTACTTCGCGGCGGTCCTGCCGTCTTCGGTGCTCGGCGTCGTGTGCGCCCAGCTGTCACTGGCCGGCCTGGCGTCGTCCGCGCCGCTGACGGTCCTGTCGGTGCTGTGGTTCGTCAGCGCGGTGTACGGCCTGAAGACAGCACGGCGGCGCCAGCTCGGCGAACACCGCATCTGGATGATCCGCGGTTTCGCACTCACCGGCGCCGCCGTGATGGGTCGCCTATGGGGCCTGGCTCTCGGCGCACTGGTGCCCGACGGGGACGGGCTGCTGCTCTTCGCCACCGCGAACTGGCTGTCGTTCGTGGTGAACCTGCTGGTGGCCGAGTGGTGGATCCAGTCGCGGGGTTACACCCGGACCTTGCCCTCCGTGGCGCTCAGGCCGAGCATCTCCAGCAGGTCGGCGCAGTCGAGCGCGTCCGTGGCGTGACAGGCCACGGTGCGTGCCGCCTTGCTGTTCTGGATCGTGCTGTGCTCCTTTTCCAGAGCCTTGGCCTCGGCGAAGGTGCCGGTTTCGGGCTCGGCGATCGCGGGACGCGCCCAAGTCATGTCGTGCCTGCTTCCGCATCGGGGGATGTCGTCATCATGACAACTAGGTGGCCGAAACACCAGAACCTGTGCTTACCGTAATCGATCACCCACGCTGCGTGTAAATCGTGGAAGCGTTTTCATGAAACCAAGGCGAAAGATTTCCGCCGGGATTCGGCTTTACCGGCCGTACCTCAGCACCGACTCCACTTCGGTCACGAATGCGACCAGCCGTTCGTCGTCCACATCGTCCGGCGTGGGACCGTCCACCGCAAGTCGTTGCAGCGCAACGGAAGTGGTCGCGCTCTCCCGCGCCAGGCGGCGGAACCCGAACGTCGCCTCGTACAGCGACATGGCGGTGCCCAGAGCGGCCAGAGTCGTTGCCACGAAAGCCCACATGGCCCTGCGCGGCCCGTCCGCCATACCGATCGCGGCAGCCGCGGCGGCGGCGATGAACAGCGCCGCGGAGAGCGCGACCGTCCACGTGCGGGCGCGGGAGTAGCGCTTGCGGCTGCGTTCGAAGTGGTCGAGCCGGTCCTGGAAGCGGTGGCGCAGGTACGCCTCGACGAACTGGGCCTGCCTCAGCTTGTCGCTCATGTCCTGACCACCTCGTGCTTGCGGTTGCTGACCGCGGCTTCCAGATCCGCCACCTTGTCCTGGCGCTCTTCCTCGGTGGCGGGCGCCACGGAGGCGAGGTGCGCGAAGTACAACGCCCGCAGGCGTTCCGCGCGTGACCGGGCCGTCAGGTACTTGTCGAGCGACTCACGCTTGCGCGCCACGATCGTGATGGCCGCGGCGAACGCGCCACCCGCCACGACGAGCACTCCGGGCCACGGCGTGTCCTTCAGCCACGTCTGCAGCGCGGCGAACACCGTCGTCGTCAGGCCGCCCCCGATCGCGAGCACGGCCGTGAGCCGGTAGCGGTTCTGCTCCACGCCGGCTTCCGCGTCGAGCTCCTGGAACACCGGCGCGACGACCTGGTTCGCGTCGTGGATGGCGTCGGCGAGCATCGGGTACGCGACGACGAAACCGGGATCGACCAACGGCCGTGCCTCCGGCGCCCGGTACCGGACCTTGGGCAGGATCCTCGGCGGCTTGACGGGCTTTTCCTTGCCCAGCAACCGTTCCAGCGCGGTGACGGCCTTACCGGCACCCTCGTCCACGTGGACGATGAAGATCTTGCCGCTGCGCACCAGCACCGCCAGGTCACCGGTGAGGTCGCCGGTCGCGATGCGGTCCGCGAGGCCGCCCGTGCCGGCGAGCACCAGCAACGGGTTGTCGCCGCTGAGGTGGTCGACGACCTCCTGCTCGCTCTCGCCTCCGACGACGAGAGCGACGACGGGCTTCTTGTGGCGCACGGCGTCGATCGTGCGGAACAGCACCGGGGTCGCGTCCGTCCACTCCGAACCGGGGACGATGACGGCGACGCTGTGGTTGGGTTCCAGCGGGATCTGACCGTTGGTGGCGCTCTCGGTCAGGTCGTGCACCTTGCTGCTCGGCGCGACTCCGATCACGACGGGCCAACGCTGCTCGCACGCCTGCAAAGCCATGCCCAGCAAGTGGACAACGCCTCGGTCGGTGCCTTCGGTGACGAACACGGCGCCGTTGCGCGCCGCGGTCACGACGACGGATCTGAGCACCGGCAACAACTTCGCGGCGAGATCCGTCTCGATGTCTTCTGTGGAGCCGAAGACCGAGATCACCGTGCGGCCTCGGGGCAAGCCGAGAGCCTTGGGTTTGATGTCGGCGTCCGGCTGGGACAGCCGTTTGACTGTCGGGCCGCCTGCTGTGGGCATGCCGCGCACCATAACGCCGTGATCGATCGAGGGCCAGAGCCCGTTAGACCTCATCCTCGTCGTCCACGGGGACTTCCTGGCGCTGCTCCTGGGCGTCGGCCTCGTCCGCCTCCAGCGGCGTGTCCGGCGTCTCGGCCGGCTCGTGCGGAACGACCTCGCGCTGCTGCTCCTGCACGTCCGCGTCGGGTGCTTCAGGGTTCATGCCGTGCGGTTTCCCTGCGGCGTGTGCTTCCACACCTGCCTGGTCAGCTCACCGAGGTCCGCCAGATCGTCGAGGACGATCTCGGCCCCGGCCCGGCGCAGGTCGTCCGCGTCGCTGCGCCCGGTGGCGACGGCGACCAGCCGCACGCCCGCCTTCGTCGCCGCGTACACGTCGTGCGGCGTGTCGCCGATGAGCACGACCTCGTCATGAGTGAACGGCCGGATGCGCCGCGCGCGTTCACGGGCGAACGTCACCAGTTCGGCCCGGTCGGCGTGCTCGTCGCCGAACGCGCTGACCTCCCAGTCGACGAGGTGTGCCAGGCCGAACTCCTCCAGCTTGATCAGCGCGACGCTCCTGAGGTTCGCCATCAGCACGCCCTGGTGCACGCGCGGATCGTCCGCGAAGTGCTGGAGGGCTTCCAGCGCCCCCGGCAGCACCTCGCCGTGGCCGGGCAGCTCGGCGCGCCTGGCCTCGAAGGAGTACGCGAGCGCGTCGGCGAGGAGCCGGGCCGCCTGCTCCGTGTGCTCGATGGCGTGCAGGCGCAGCGTCTCCTCGATGAGGTCGGCCTCGGTGCGGCCGCCGAGGTCCACGGGGCCGTTGAGCTCCCTGCCGAAGGCGCTCCGGAACGCCTCGCGGTACATCAGCCCGCCGAAGCCGCGTGCCGAGATCAGGGTGTTGTCGATGTCCCACAGCACCAGCAGTTCAGGCCCGGTCACCGGACCACCACCCCTCAACGCGTAAAATCCCTGCTCATGACCTCGATCGACCCCGCAGAGCTGGAAGTCTGCCTGCGCGTGCTTGCCCAGGTCGAGGACCTGCCGGCGGAACACGACGACGCCGTGCGCGTCCGCCGGGCCACCGCGAAGATCTTCAAGGCCGCGAAGAAGTTCCGCAAAACCGAGCGCAAGGCCGCTGTCGTGGCCAACGACCGCGCCGTCACCGCGCTGACGGCCACCGGGTCGCCGGACCGCATCGACGACGAGACGCAGGGTCTTCCGCTCGTGTCGACGGCTCAGGGCGCCACGGCGGGCACGTTGCTGCGCGCCCGGTCCTGCTACACCTGCCGCACGAGGTTTGTCGAGGTAGACGCCTTCTACCACAACCTCTGCCCCGCCTGTGCGGCCTTCAACCACGGCAAGCGCGACGCCCGCACGGACCTGACGGGCCGCAACGCGCTGCTGACCGGCGGGCGGGCGAAGATCGGCATGTACATCGCGCTGCGGCTGCTGCGTGACGGCGCGCACACCACGATCACCACCCGGTTCCCCAAGGACGCGGCACGGCGGTTCGCCTCGATGCCCGACGCCGCCGACTGGATCGACCGGCTCAAGATCGTCGGCATCGACCTGCGCGACCCGTCCCAGGTGCTGGCGCTGGCCGACGAGGTGGCGTCCCGCGGGCCACTCGACGTTCTGATCAACAACGCCGCCCAGACCGTGCGCCGCTCCGCCAATGCGTACACGCCGCTGGCGCAGGCCGAGCACGAGGCGCTGACCGGGGACGCCCGCCGTCCCGAGCTGATCTCGTTCGGTGGCCACGGCCAGCTCGCGCTGCCCGGCACCGCCGTGCCCGAGGCGCACTCGGTGACGACGCTCGCGTTGATGGCGGGCTCGAAGGACATCGACGCGGGCGGCCTGGTGCCGGACACCGCGCCGGTCAACTCGTGGATCCAGAACGTCGAGGAGGTCGACCCGGTCGAGCTGCTGGAGGTGCAGCTCTGCAACTCGACGGCGCCGTTCCTGCTGATCTCGCGGCTGCGCGCCTCGATGGCGAAGTCGTCGTACCACCGCAAGTACGTGGTGAACGTGTCGGCGATGGAGGGCCAGTTCTCCCGCGCCTACAAGGGTTCCGGGCACCCGCACACGAACATGGCGAAGGCCGCGCTGAACATGTTGACGCGCACCAGCGCCGAGGAGATGCTGCAGGCCGACGGCATCCTGATGACGGCCGTCGACACGGGCTGGATCACCGACGAGCGCCCGCACCCGATGAAGATGCGGCTCGCCGAAGAGGGGTTCCACGCCCCGTTGGACCTGGTCGACGGCGCGGCGCGGGTGTACGACCCGATCGTGCGCGGCGAGGCCGGCGAGGACCTGTACGGCTGCTTCTTGAAGGACTACGCGCCGTCGCCTTGGTGAGGTGTCGACACGCGAGCGCTTTTCTCGCGTGTCGACACCTCACCAACTCGGGCTTCTAGGAATGTCACAGTGAGGTTGTTGCGAAACACGCGTCCGAGGTACCCGTCGGACGCACCCGAACGAGCTCTTTCGTCAGGTCAGAGGCGTATTTGAACACTTGTTCGAGTACTCATTTGTCATGAGGACTGTGTGGCGGGGAGCACTTCGGTTCGGGATGTCGACGATGACGGTGCGGCTGGTGTCCGCGGCCACCGAACATCGCAGCAAGGTGCACCTGGTGCACCGCGAGGACAGTGGCCGTGTGCGCCACCAACAGGTGTGCGGTGAGTGTTCGTTGCGGCTGACGCCGGAGGACATCGGGCGGGGTTACGAGCTCGACGACGGCCGGATCGTGCAGATCGATCCGGGCGATCTGCCGGCGCCGGAGGACGGCGTGATCGACGTGCAGCAGTTCGCGCCGCAGGTCGACGTGGATCCGGTCGCGTTGCACCGCAGCTACTACGTGGAGCCGGACGACCTGGCCGTGCGGTCCTACGTGCTGTTGCGGGAGACGCTCGAGCGGACCAAGGCGGCCGCGATCGTGAAGTTCGCCTTGCGGAGCAGGGAAACGCTGGCCGCCATCCGGCCACAGCATGGTGTTCTGGTGCTGCACACGTTGTTATGGCCCGACGAGGTCCGCGAGCCGCACTTCGCGTTCCTGCATCGGGACACCGAGGTGCGCACCGGCGAGCTGGCCGCGGCGGCGGCGTTGGTGCGGGCGCAGACGCGTCCGTTCCGGCCGCACGACTACCCGAACACGCACCACGAGGCGTTGCTGCACCTGGTGGAGGCGAACGTCTAGGACGCGCTCCTGGTGGTGCGGGTGCGCGACCCGCGCGCCGGGGATGAACGCGGGTCGCGCGCCCGTGCCGTCAGGGGGTTCTGAACTGTTCGGTGGTTTTGATCATGTGTGGTCGAACGTGTTCGTCTGTGGGCTGGGATACCCCTTCGCGGCGATGGGAACATGTGTTCGGTACGGTCATCGGGTGTCGTCCGTGATCCAGGCGTACCGGTTCGCCCTGGACCCCAACTCCGGCCAGGAGCAGGCGTTGCGGTCGCATTGCGGTGGTCAGCGGCGCGCGTTCAACTGGGGCCTGGCGCGGATCAAGGCGAACCTGGACCAGCGGGCCGCCGAGAAGACTTACGGCGTGGCTGAGGACGAGCCGACGACGCCGGTGTCGTGGTCGGCCTACAGCCTGCGTAAGGACTGGAACCAAGCCAAGGACACGGTCGCGCCGTGGTGGGCTGAGAACTCGAAGGAAGCCTATTCATCCGGCCTGGCCAACCTCGCGACCGCGCTGGGCAACTGGGCGGACTCCAAGCGGGGTGAGAGGAAGGGCCACAGGTTCGGGTTCCCAAGGTTCAAGGGCAAGCGGTCCGGCCTGTCCTGCCGGTTCACCACCGGCGCGTTCGGACTCGCTGACGACCGCCGGCACGTGAAGCTGCCCCGCATCGGGACGATCCGCACCCACGAGTCGACCCGCAAACTCGCCCGGCACGTCGAGCGCGGCACCGCCCGTATCCGCTCGGCCACCGTGTCCTTGCGGGCCGGGCGGTGGTTCGTGTCGTTCTCCGTGGAGATCACCCGCGCCGACCCCGCGCCCGCACGGCTCGACAGCGTGGTGGGTATCGACCTGGGCGTGAAGTCGCTGGCCGTGCTGTCGACCGGCGAGACCGTCCCGAACCCGCGGCACCTGGAGACCGCGCTGCGGGAACTGCGACGCCTGCAACGCCAGGCCGCGCGCCGTGTCGCCCCGGATCGGCGCACCCGTCAACAACCATCCGGCCGGTGGCGCAAGACCCAGGCCCGCATCACCCGCCTGCACGCCGCCGTCGCGAACGCCCGTCGGGATGGGCTGCACAAGCTCACCACCCGCCTGGCGCGCACCCACGGCGCCATGGTGATCGAAGATCTCAACGTGTCCGGCATGACGCGTAACCGGCGGCTGGCCCGGCATGTCGCCGGTGCCGGCATGGCTGAGCTGCGCCGCCAGATCGAGTACAAAGCCCGGTGGGCCGGCGCCCGGCTGCACGTCGCCGACCGCTGGTATCCCAGCTCCAAAACGTGTTCGGCCTGTGGCGTGGCGAAAGCCAAACTGCGCCTGTCCGAACGCACCTTCCGCTGCGACGCGTGTGGCCTGGTCCTGGACCGCGACCTCAACGCCGCACGCAACCTCGCCGCGCTCGTGCACCGCGAGACGTCCTCCCCGAGTTGCGGGGCGACACAAAACGAGCCCGCTGGAAACCCACTTAAGACCCGCACCGCGCGGGCAACGGGTACGGCCACGGGAAGACCCGCCCCGGCGGGTCAACGCCGACGCCGCAAGGCGACGGCTGTCTGAACCACGATGGACTCACGTTCACTCACACTTCAGACAACGGCGCTAGCATCGGCAGCCATGCTCGCCAGCCCGTCCGATCTCGTCGACCTGCTCGAGTGCGAGCACCGCAGCTTCCTGGCTCGTGACGAACGGCAGGGCGACCCCGGCGAGCTCGTCAAGGCCGCTGAACGCACCGCCGCCGAGATGCGGGCCGGCGCGGACCTGGTCGAGAACGCCGTGTTCTTCGACGGTGTGTTCCACTGCACCGCTCAGACCCTCGTGCGCACGGCCGATGGCTACGAGCCGTGCGAAGAGGCCTCAGACGCCACTCCCTTGGCCGTGTTGTCGCTGGTCGCGGCGGCGCAGGCGCTGGATGCCTCGCGCGCGCACCTGATCATCGACGGCCGCCGGACGTCTTTCCGCATCGCTGACTTCACTCCTCTGCTGGGGCGGTTGCGAACCCGGCTCGCGAAGCCCTCACCTGCACCGAAGCGGTCCTGGGGGGACGTGCGGGCGGCCTGCAACGGGTGCCGGTTCGCCCGTCACTGCGCCTCCGGTCGCGAGGAGGCCCGTGACCTGTCGCTCGTGGCCGGGCTTCGCGCTGACCAGCGGCGGAAGCTGGTTTCGGCCGGCATTGACACGATCGACGCGCTTGCGGCGACCGAAGACCGGCCCGCGACCCTCTCCCCCGCGTCCTTCACGGCGCTGACCGCGCAGGCCCGGCTTCAGGTGCAGCAGGAACGCACGGGGGTCATCACCTACGAGGTCGTGGCGCCGGAGGCGTTGGCGAACCTGCCGGAGCCGGCCGAGGACGACGTGTTCCTGGAAGTCGACGGCGACACGTTCCGGACGCCGGGCTGGCAGGGGACGTTCGAGGAGTTCGTCGACCGGACACCAGCCGGCACGGTGTACCACTTCACGCCGCACGACCTCGCCGGACGGGCCGCACGGACGGCGACCAAAGAGTCCGAAGTGGACGAACTGGTGCGGCGCTGTGTCGACCTGGGCGCGTTGACGCGGCGGGTGCTTCGAGTGTCCACTCGGGAGTACACGCTGCCGGCGCTGAAGCCGTTGCTGGACGACGAGATTCCCACTCGTGGCCTGCGGGATCTGTTGCACCGCGTCAAGGTCGAGCGGGAGATCGAGACCGCGCCGCCGCAGGAGCGCGACGAGACGGCGTTGGAGAAGGCGGCCGAGCGGGCGCGCCGGATGGCGGCGCTGACCGAGCCGTTGCTCGCCGAGGGGCACGCGTTGTTCGCGGCGACGGTCGGCTACCACCGGCGTGAGGCGAGTCCGGCGTGGGGTGACTACTTCCGGCAGGCTCTCGCGCCGATCTCCGACCTGGAGACGGATTCGAACTGCGCGGTGCCGATCACGCTCAAGGCCGAGGACTGGGTGCCTCCGGCCGGGCGGGTCCGGACGCACAAGCGGCAGGTGCACGCGCGGATCGACCCGGAACGCCCGCACCCGTTCGGTTCCGGCGAGCAGGTCCGGCTGCTCTACCCCGGCAACGTGACGCGCAACGCCGTGGTGGCGGACGACAACCCGTACGAGCTGGTGCTGACCGAGAGCAACTCGCAGGAACACTCCGACCTGCCGATCGCCGTGCTGCCGGGCAGTCCGGTGCCCGCGTCACCGAAGGACGAGGCCGTCGCGGAACTGGCCGAGCAGGCCGTCAGCCTGCTGCCGCTGCTCCCCCGCAACCCCGGCATCGACCTGTTGCTGCGCACACCGCCCGCACAACCGTTGCCACAGCACGACGACGTGGTGCAGGCCGTGATCAAGGCCGTCGACCAGCTCGACGGCGGCACGCTGGCGGTGCAGGGACCGCCCGGCGCCGGCAAGACGTACCTCGCGACCAAGCTCGTGCGGCACCTGATCGACCAGGGCAAGACCGTCGCGGTGACTTCGACGTCGCACAAGGCCGTCGAGAACGTGCTGTCGAGCGTCGATCCGGACATCCCGATGGCCAAGCGCCCCAAGGAGAAGAAGCCCGAAGAGGGTCTCCCGTGGGACCAGCCGAAGAACAACGGCGCGCTGGCGCAGTGGCGCGAGGAACACCCGCAGGGGCACCTGGTCGGCGGCACGGCGTGGACGTTCTCCAACGCCGTGATCAAGGCGCAGCCGTTCGACGTGATGATCATCGACGAGGCCGGCCAGTTCGCTCTGGCCGACGCGGTGGCGGTGGCGACGGCCGCGCGCAACCTCGTGCTGCTGGGCGATCCGCAGCAGCTGCCGCAGGTCGTGCAGGGCGTGCACCCGCCCGGTTCGGACGCCTCGGCGCTCGGCCACCTCCTCGGCGACGCCGACGTCATTCCCGCGCATTTGGGCTACTTCCTGGCCGAGACGCGGCGGATGCACCCGGCGGTCTGTCGTCCCGTGTCCGAACTCTCCTATGCCGGACTGCTCCATTCGCACGAAACGGCCGCCCATCGGTCGATCTCCGGTATCGAGCCCGGGATCTACCTGCGCGAGGTCGACCACCGGCACAACATCACGTCGTCCGTCGAGGAAGCCGAGGCCGTGGTGGACACGGTGCGCGCGATCGTCGGTCGCACCTGGACGGACAACGGCGAAACGCGTGAACTGACCGACGCGGACATTCTCGTGGTGGCGCCCTACAACCTGCAGGTGCGGGTGATCCGGCGCCGGCTCGCCGATGCCGGGTTCACCGAGACCCGGGTGGGCACCGTGGACCGCTTCCAGGGCCAGGAAGCACCGGCCGTCATCATGTCGATGACGTCCTCGTCCACCGTCGACCTGCCGCGTGGCCTGGACTTTCTTCTGTCACGCAACAGATTGAACGTGGCCCTCTCCCGTGCCCAGACACTCGCCGTGATGATCTGCTCGCCACGGTTGCTGGACGCCGACGTGCGGGGCGTGGAACAGATGCGGTTGATCGCGGGCACGATCGGCCTGACCGAGAACATGAGGATCTATCCGTGGTGACACCACGGCGTTGTTCAGCCCCCTAGAGGTCCAGCGCGGTCGCGGGCTCGTGGCCCTCGCGGATGAACCACTCGGTGCCGAACGCGTGCGCGAACGTGGGCTCGTCCAGCGACAGGAAGAACGACTGCTCGGGGATCTGTGAAGCGTGCGCGCGCATCGCCTGCCGCTTCACCTCCAGGTACTTCGAGACGTCGACGCCGACGTTGATCTCCGACTCCGGCACCGCGCCCTCACCGAGCGGCCCCGGATCCTCGATGCCGGCCATCCGGAACGCCTCGCGGAACTCCGACTCGCGCACCATCGCCTGGTAGACGGCCGGTGTGCCCGCGATCTCGGCTGCACGCATGCCGACCCGGTGCGCCTGGACGTGGTCCGGGTGCCCGTAACCGCCGAAGCTGTCGTAGGTCAGGAACACCTTCGCGTCCTCCTCGACGAGGATCGCCGCGAGTTTCTGCGCCGCCTCCTCGACGTCCGCGGTCCAGAAAGAACCGGGCTGGTCGTTGAGCTCGTCGCCCATCATCCCGGAGTCGCGGTACCCCAGGAACTCCACGCGCGCGACCCCCAGCAGGTCCGCCGCCGCGTGCGTCTCCGCGACGCGGCGCTGCCAGAGTTCCTCGCCCTCCTCCAGGAAGTCCGGCACCTCCCCGGCCTCGCCGCGCGTCGCGACGACGAGCACGACCCGGTGTCCCTCCTCGAACGCCTTGCGCATCACGCCACCGGTCACGATGCACTCGTCGTCGGGATGGGCGTGGAAAGTCACCAGTGTGGCCATGTCCGCGACGTTACCCGCGAGGTGCCCGGCACGTGAAAGGGCGGCGCTCCCCAGAGTCAGGCTGGGATGCGCCGCCCCTCGGCGAACTCGTGGAGCTATCGCAGGGTCAGGTTCCAGGCGTTGATGTACCCGGTGTCACCGGAGTACACGTCCTGGACCCGCAGCTTCCACGTGCCCGCCGCGACCTCGGACGAGGCGTTGACCGTGTAGGTCGCCACCACGTTGTTAGCACTGTCCGAAGAGGACGAGTTCTTCAGCCGGTAGGCGGTGCCGTCCGGCGCGATCAGGTCGATCACCAGGTCACCGCGGTAGGAGTGGACGATGTCCACGCCGACCTTGGTGGCCGAGGAGGCGTTGCCCGTCACCGTGGAGGTGATGGACGAGGTCACCGTACTGCGGTCCGCGATGGCGACATCGGTCGTGTTCTCCAGGCCACCGGAGGGCGGCGGAGTCGTGTCGATGGCCGCCACGGTCTTGGCGGCGTCCGCGAGACCTGCGCCGCAGCCACCCGAGCAGGTGCCGGGAAGCGGACGGGCGTTGGTCTTGATCAGGTCCTTGACCTGGGCCGGCGTGAGCGACGGCTTCTTCGCGACCAGCAGTGCCGCGAGGCCCGCGACGTGCGGGGCGGCCATCGACGTGCCCTGGTACGGCTTGTAGTTCTCGGCACCGGGAACGGTGGTGCCGGTGTTCAGCGTCGACCAGATGCCGTTCTGCGGCGTGGTGATGGTGCCGGGGGTGTCGGTGCCGCGACGGGTCTCGCCGCCGGGCGCCGCGATGTCGATGCGGGTGCCGTAGTTCGAGTAGAACGTCCGGTTGCCCTCACGGGACGAGGCCGCGACGGTGATCACGCCGGAGCAGTTGGCCGGGGTGTAGAGCGACGCGTTGTCGTTCGAGTTGCCGGCCGCGACGACGACCGTGGTGCCGCGGTTGATCGCGCCGTTGATCGCGTTCTGGTACGTCGTGGAGCAGGAGGACTTGCCGCCCAGCGACATGTTGATGACCTTGGCGGGCGTCTGGTTCGCGGGCACGCCGGTCACCGTGCCGCCGGACGCCCAGGTGATCGCGTCGGCGATGTCCGAGGTGGCGCCACCGCACTTGGCGAGCACGCGCAGCGGCTGGATCTTGGCGTCGTAGGCGATGCCCGCGATGCCCTTGCCGTTGTTGGTGGACGCGGCGATCGTGCCGGCCACGTGCGTGCCGTGCCAGGAGGAGTTGCTGTCCTGCGCGGGCACCGGGTTGCCGTTGATGTCGGTGCCGCACTCGCCGCGCGCCGCCCAGTCACCCTGGTCGGCCGGGTTCGAGTCGCGGCCGTTGTTGTCACGGGCACGCGCCGAGTCGGAGACGAAGTCGTACCCCGCGACGACCCGGTCCGCCAGGTCGCTGTGCGCGACGTAGCCGGTGTCGATGACCGCGACGGTCACACCGGCGCCGGTGGTGCTGGACCACGCGCTGGGCACGTTCATGCCCGCGGTGGCCTCGAAGAGGTCCCACTGCCGGGAGTACTCGGTGTCGTTCGGCTCGGCGAACGGCTGCATCAGCAGGTCCGGCTCGACGTAGGCGACGTCGGGGTCGTTCTTGAACGCCTGGATCGTGTTGTCGGCGTTCGTGGTCTTCGCGCCGAGGTCGACGACGACCGCGCCACTCGACATGCGGCGGTGCACGGACTTGCCCTTGCTACGGGCGTCGTCCGAGGCAGCGGAGTCGGACGAGGCTTCGGCGGTGCCGGGCTTGTAGCCGACGATCAGCCGCTCGAAGGGGCGGTTCACCTGGGTCGAGTCCGGCTGGGACTGGATCTGGGCGGGGGCTGCGGTCGCCGATGGGGCGACAACGCTGAGCACGGCGGCGGAAACTGCCGCGGCGCACACACTCGTGCGTCGCAATCCGTTCACGTGAGGTCCTTCCACGCAGGGCCTTCGCGTGCCGTTGAGGGCGTCAGTGTTCTGAACCGGCTGCGGAGGTGGGAGGACGGTAAGCCGGGTCACACCTGCGAAAACAGGTCTAGCGGAGGCTGTTTGACGACACTGGCGTGTTCACGACAGGGGTACTGCGCCGAATGGCGCACAATGTGGTCGTGTTCGGACACTTGGGCGTCGCACCGGAGCTAACGGCCGTTTACGAGCTTCTGGTAACGGGCGGAAGCCGCACCACGGCCGAAATCGGCGTCGCGATCCCGGTGCTGGAGGAGATGCGGGAGCTGGGCCTGGTCCGGCACCTGCCCGGTGACGTGTGGCAGGCCGTGGCGCCGGACCTGGCCGTGGAAGCGCTGATCGCGGCCCGCGAGGAGGCCAACCGCCGGGCCCGCGCGGACATCGGCCCGTTGATGGAGCTGTACCTGCGCAACCGCGACGAGGAACTGGCGGACAACGCGTTCGTCGAGGTGGTGTCCGGTGTGGACGCTGTCCGCGAGCTGTGGCACGCCCTGCTGCGCGGCGCCCGCGGCGAGGTCTGTGTGCTCGACCAGCCGCCGTACGTGACGCCGCTGGGCCAGCACGTCGCGCTGGAGGACGAGACGCGGGAACGGGACGTGCAGTGGCGGGTCGTCTACGACCGTTCCGCCGTCGACATCCCCGGCCGGGTCACGGAGATCATCGACCAGGTCGCGGCCGGCGAACGTGCCCGCGTCACGCCGACGCTGCCGTTCAAGCTCGCGGTGATCGACCTGCACGCGGCGGTGCTCCCCGTCGTGAACGGCGACGTGGTCGACCAGGTGCTGCTGATCCGGCCGTCCGCGTTGCTGGACGTGCTGCGCTCGACGTTCGAGCTGTACTGGGAGAAGGGAATCCCGTTCAGCCCTGGCGGGATCTACGCGGCGGCCGCCGACGTGGACCCGAACCTGCTGGGGCTGCTCGCCGCCGGTCTGACCGACGAGTCGATCGCACGGCAGCTGGGGCTTGCGCCACGCACCGTGCAGCGGCGGGTGCGGCAGCTGATGGACCGGTGCGGCGCGCAGACCCGGTTCCAGGCGGGCGTTCAGGCGATGCGGCGCGGCTGGCTGTAGTCCGGCGCAACCTCAGGTGATCACGTGGGGAGAGAGCGGGCGCTTCCGGTCATGGAGTCACCGGAAGCGCCCGCTCGATCAACTGGCGACCTTGCGCGCGGCCACCAGCTGCCCGTCCGCGAAACCCTCGACGCGCACCTCGCGCCCGGTCGCGGCCAGCGTCGCGGTGTGCGCGCCGTCGGTCACGTCCAGTGAGGTCGCCGGGCGGCCATCGACGTAGATGTCCACCCGGTCGAGGTTCACGGTGTCCAGTGAGACGGTCGTGCCCGCGACCGCCACTCCGAGCCGCCGCACCGGCTGCTCCTCCAACAGCTCTCCCGCACGTGCGAGAAGATCCACGTTGCCCTGCAACAGGTCCGCGCGCGTGACCTTGTGCTGGTGCGTCGGGCGCACACCCAGGTCCTCCACCGGCGTGCCGGCGAGCTTGCCGACGCGCAACGTGCGGCGGATCGACACGCGCATGTTCGCCTTGTTGGGCAACGGCTTGTACGGCGACTCCGCGTCGACCGGCGCCGGGATCTTCAGCAGCGTCGACAGCAGCCCGTGCGTCCACACGTTCGCGCCGCCCGCGCCGGTGTTGTCGTCCACGCCGAGGATCGGGCCCAGCTCGTGGTCGGCCCAGCCCGCGGCGAAGATGTCGGTGGCCGAGTAGCAGCGCGCGTCGGTGATCAGCACGACCGGGCCGTGGTAGGTCTGGCCCACGGCGTTCGCGCCCTCGACCGGCGTGATCGTGTGCGAGCAGGAGAACGCCTGGCCCGTCTCGGTCGAGCTGTCGAGCGACGGGAACCACGGGCCGAGGTCGATCTGGCCGGTCGGGTCCTCGGCGTGGCGGCGGCAGATCCGCAGGTTCAGCGGCGTGCTCAGGAACTGCACGGGCTCCGGCGCGACGGGTCGCGGCGTCATCGTCTGCAGCAGGAACTCCGAGGCGAAGATGTGGCCGCCGCCGTTGTCGCGCACGTCGACGATGAGCCCGTTCTGCGGCAGCAGGGCCGCGAGCCGCACGAACTCGGTGAGGAACGCGTCCGGGTCGTCGACGCTGAACGTGAAGATCCGCAGGTGCCCGAACGTGCCGGACGGCGTGACGACGGGGCGGGCCCGGAACACGCCGGGCATCGTCGTCGGCACGTCCTGCGCGGCCATCGCGACCGCGCCACCGGAGGCTTCGGCCTGCACGACTTTGGGCGCGTGCAACAGTTTCTTGGCGCGCGCCTTCTCGTCGGAGTCCAGGTCGACGCCCTGGGCGGCCGCCGCCGGCGACAGCGCGTCGACGTCCGTCATGGGCGGCAGGTTCTCCGTGACCTGCCAGTCGACGCGGATCTCCCCGGCGGCACCGGTCTCGTCGCGGTAGCTCACGACCACCCAGTCCTCGTCGGGCGGGAGCTGGATCACCAAGGGGCGCAACGTGAGCGACTCGAGGCCGCGGGCGAGGTTCGCGGCGGTGTTGCTGCCGGCGAAGATCGCGCCGTTCAACGCGACCGCGCGGGCGATCGGCGTGCCGTTCCAGTGCGTCACCTCGGCGCCGGCCGCGAGGCCGTCGAAACCGGCGACGGTGCGGGCGACGAGGTACTGCTCGGTGCCGTCCTCGTCGAAGTAGCGCTCCAGCTGGAACGGCAGGAAGGCGATCTTGCCCGCGAACGGCGCCGGCAGCAGGTAGTTCGTGTGCAGGTCGCGCACCGAGTGGAACGTGCTCGACAACTCGCGGTGGAACTGCCACTCGGGCTCGGCCGTGGCGTCGGTCTGCCGTTCGAGTCTTGCTCTCAGAACCCTGAGCCTCTGCACCGGGTTCACCGCGTGCATCGCGACTTTGAGAGGCAGGTGCGCGTAGTTCTGCTCCAGCACGATCAGCGCCTGGTCGACGATGAGCTTGCGCTGCGCCAGGGTGAGCGTTCCCGCGGTCACGAGGAACTCGGCGAGTCCCACGGAATTTGCGACGTTCGGGTGAGCGGTTGTGGTCATGGTGATGCCTCCTTGCTCAGTAGAGGCTTTCCAGGGCGCCTGGATACACCTTTTTCACCCGTTCGGCCGCTAACTGGAGCAGTTTTCTTGACGACAACTGGAGTAAAGGGGAGGCCGGCGATGAGTCCACCCGTACTGGAACTGCGCATCCACGGCGTCAACAACACGCCCCCGGACGCGATGCTGGCACTTCCCGACCACGCCGTCGAACAGTTCCGCGGCGATCGGTTCGGCAGCTTCTGGCGGCCGCGACCGGACAAACTCGCCGAGCTGCCACCGGATCACCCAGGGCAGGTGACCGCCGAGGTGCGGCGCGAGGCGTACTCGTGGGGCGGCATGGCGCGCAGCAGCCCCGGCGTGCCGGGCAGCGGGGTGCCGTCGGTGCTCGCGAACGTGCTGGGGCGCATCGGATGGGCGTTGCTGCTGCCGTTCGGGCTGGCGAACGTCGCGTACTGGTCCCGGAAGCTGCCCGACGACTCGATCCCCTCGACGCGGCGGATGGTGTGGTGGAACGCCGGGCGCGGTGCGGCCTCCACGCGGCTGTTCGGGCTGGGGCTGACCGTGTTGCTGGTGCTCGCGGTGTGCGAGGCGGCGATCGACGTCTACGCGATCCAGTGTTCGCTGCCGGGCACCACGTGCAAGCGGCTGCCGGACTTCCTGGACGTGCTGGGTGATCCCGCCCGCCACGTCCGGGTGCTGGCCGCGTCCGCCGTGCCGGTGTTGCTGCTGCTCGGGTTGATGGCGCTGACCTCGTTGTCGCGCAGCAGGTACGAGATGACGTCGATGCGCACGCCGCAGCGGCGGGCGGGCGTGATGCTGAGCCGGGCGTCGATGTGGGAGGGCAGTCCGCGGATCCGCCGGCTCACCCGGCTGCACCTCTCGGCCGGGTGTTGCGTGGTGGTGCTGGCGACGAGCACGCAGTTGTGGCAGCACGTGTTCTTCCTCGTACTGACCGTGCTCGCCGCAGGAGTCCTGGCCGTGGTGATGGCGCGGGTGGTGGTGACGGCCACCGACTGCCCGGACGTGCCGTCGACCGAGCAGGGCGGCCTGTGGTCGTGGCTGCTGATGATCTCGTCCGTACTCGTGCTGGTGGTGCACGGGTTCGGGCTGTACGCGATCGCGCCGGTGTTCGACGGGCCGTTGTGGCTGACGTCGTGGGGGCCGCCGGTGGTGACCGTGGCGCTGCTCGGTTCGGTGCTGGCGGCATGGTCGTGGCGGCGCAACGACGCCAAGGGGCCACTGGTCCTGCTCGTGCTTTTCATGGTGTGCATGGTCGCCACGTACTGGGTTTCGCTCGCCTGGGCCGGTGCCGTCGTGTTCGGCGGGGTGCTGGCGTGGCGGGCACGGCCGCGTGCCGGTGACGAGTGGCAGGCCTGGCGCGGCGCCGGACCCGGTGTGCTGCTGGGGTTGTCGCTCGTGTCGTCGGTGATGATGGCGACCGTGCTGGTGCTGACGTTCCGGGGCTGGGTCGGCACCGGCCTGCGGGCACCGTTGTTCTACTCGTGGTTCAGCGCGGCCTTCGCCGTCGCACTGGTCCCGCTGGTGTTGCTTGTTCTGTTGCAGGCCTTCGTGTTGCTGTCCCGGTTGGTCACGCCCGCGGTGCTGGACGGTGAGGGCGAGGCGCTCGTCGTGCGGGCGCGGCACGTGGTCGCGGTGACGCACCGGGCCGAGAACGTGGCCGGGGTGCTGTCGATGCTGGGAGTGCTCGCGTTGCTGCTGACCTGCTACCTGACGTTCGCCTCGCCGGGCTGGGGTCAGTCGTCCGCCGTCATGTGGGTGGTGGGCAAGGGCGACTGGGTCACCGGACTCGCCGGGGTCGCGGTGGTCGGGTCGTTCGTCGGCGCCGGGATGCTGACCAACCGGCGGCCGCTCGGGCTGCTGTGGGACCTGATGTGCTTCCTGCCGCGCACCGCCCACCCGTTCGCACCGCCCTGCTACGCCGAGCGCGCGGTGCCGGAGATCGCCGATCGTTCGCGTGAGTTCCTGGACGAGTCGCCCGATCATCGCGTGGTGCTGTCCGCGCACAGTCTGGGCGCCGTGCTGGCCGTGGCGGCGTTGTACGCGTTGCCCGCCGGGTACCTGCAACGCGTTCAGCTGCTGACGTACGGCGTGCAGTTGCGGCCCTACTTCGGGCGGATCTTCCCGGAACTGCTGGGGCCTGCCGTGCTGGGCACGCCGCCGGTGCGCGCGGGGGCGTTGTTCTCATGCGACCCGTGGCGCCGGGAGCCCGGCGAGGTGCCGGAACGCGGGCTGGCGTCGTTGCTGGGCCCGAACTGGATCAACCTGTGGCGCCGCACCGACTACCTGGGTTTCCCGGTGCACGGCTGGGAGGACAACGCTCTCGACCGTCGCGCGAACGAGACGGACGGGTCACCGGACAAAGTGGAGACTCACGGCGACTACCACCTGTGCACGGCCTACCGAGACGCGTTCACGAAGCTCGTCTCGCTCGATCTGAACCGGTCACCCGATCGTGGACGTGGAGGGGATGGGAACCTGGAACGCAGCTGACTCAAGGAGAAACATGCGCACGACTGTGGCGACCCTCGCGGGTGCCGTACTGCTCATCGGAGGGCTGACCGCTTGTTCGAGCGAGGCCCCGCCCTCCGCACCGGCCGTCAAGCCGGTGACCGAGACCGAGGTGGCCACCCCCGCGGCCTCCGGTGACCAGCCGAAGGGCATCACGTACGACGTCGCGCGGGTCCCCGTGGGCGCCAAGCTCTCCACCGGCTCGTCCGTCGAGAATGGACAGACGACGGTGGAGCTTAAGGTGTCCGGGCTGCTGCCCGGCACCAAGTACGGCTCGCACGTGCACACCAAGCCGTGCGGCGCCAAGCCGGCCGACTCGGGCCCGCACTACCAGAACACGAAGGACCCGGTGTCGCCGAGCGTCGATCCCCAGTTCGCCAACGCGGAGAACGAGATCTGGCTGGACTTCACCACCGACGCGCAGGGCGCCGCGACCGGCAGGGCGACGGTGAAGTGGGAGTTCCGCAAGGGCGAGGCGAACTCGGTCGTCGTGCACGCCGCGCACACCAGCACCGAGCACGGCAAGGCGGGCACCGCCGGCGACCGCCTCGCTTGCCTGACGGCAGGATTCTAGACCGGCCAGGTCAGGGCCACACCTCCGGCGAAGTGCGGCCCTGACACCGGTTCCAGCACCGCCGCGCGCACGAGGCTCAGCACCTCGTATCTGGGTCCGGCGCGACGAACGAGCCCGCGCACGCACAGTTCTCCGACGTACGGGCTGTGCCCTGGGTCCTCACCCTCGGCCATCCGCACCAGCAGCGCACGCCCGTCGTCGTCCAATGTGGACAGCGAGCGGCGCAGCGAGTCGCGCAGGTGTGCCGAGGTGGGGTCGAGCGGGTTGGACCGCAGCCGTTCGAGCAGGTGCTGCGGCGAGTAGACCATGAACCACCCGGCCGCGAACTCCAGCGCCGACGGCAGCCCGTCCAGTTCGTGGACGAGGCCCATGAGCGCGGCCTGGTTCGCCGGCTCCGGTTTGAACGCGGGCCGCACCCGGTGCACGTGCGTGAGCAGCAACCGCACCGCGTCGTCGTCGGCCAGCGGGCTCAGCGGGAACACCTGCTCGCCGGGCAACCCGAGCGGCGCCAGCGCCGTGACGACGACCCGCAGCCGCGGGTGCGCCTCCAGCAGGCGCGGGTCGGGGCGGCGGTCGATGACGAGGACGGTGTCCTGGTCATCGTCGATCGACGGGACCGTCTGGGACGGGTGCCACAGGACCGACCAGCCGTGCCGGAAGTGCAGATCGCCGGCGACCTCCAGGGCCAGCCGGGTCTTGCCGACGCCGCTGACCCCGGTGACGGTGACCAGCCGTTGCCCTCCGCCCGGCCCCTCCGTCAGCGACGCCGCCAGCGCCGCCGCCTCCACCTCCCGCCCGACGATCAGCCCGGCCGGCCCGGCCGGCGCGGGCGGCGCCACCGCGGACCGGCCCGCACGACCACCCGCCTGCTGCAGGTCCGCACGGCTCTCCTCGTCGAGCCGCAGCCCGTCCGAGAGCAGGCGCACCGTCTCCGCCCGCGGTGAGCGGGTGCGGCCGCACTCCAGGTCGCGGATGGCCCGCACGCTCACCATCGCGAAGTCAGCCAGCTGTTGCTGGGTGAGGCCCGCGCCGATGCGGTGCGTGCGCAGCAGTTCTCCGAACTCCCTCATGCCCGTCCCCTCCTCGGACTCCGAGTGTCGGGGCGAACGGGCGGCGAAACATGGGTGGCGGACCCCCATATTCACCTTCGCGCGCAAATCTGGGGGATTGCTCCCCATGTGCCGCCCGCCCACGCGTGCGAGGTTGGCCGCGTGACCTCCGCGGCCGAGACCAGCACCGGTGAGAGCTGGACAGCGGCTTTCGCCCACGCCCTGCGCCCGCTGATCGACGCGTCCCGCACGGAGGTCGCGCCGCCGTTCGACGCGGCCTTCGCCGAGCAGCTGGGACGACGGCTCGTGGCGATCGCGGCACGAACGCTCGTGCTGGAGCTGCACGGGGCGCGCGACACGCTGACCAGCCCCACGAGCGCCGAGCGGTTCACCGAGTTCACGCGCACGCTGAACCTCTCGTCCGTCTTCAACCGCTACCCGGTGCTGGCCAGGTTGCTCGCGCAGGCCTGTGAGCAGGCGGTGTCCACGCACCACGAGCTGTCGTCGCGGTTCACCCGCGACCGGGCGAAGATCGTCCGGACGATCTTCGCGAACGAGGACCCCGGCGCGTTGATCTCGATCGAGATGGGGCAGGGCGACGCGCACCAGCAGGGCCGGACCGTCGCCGTCCTGACCTTCGAGTCCGGCCGGAGGCTCGTCTACCGGCCACGGCCGCTCGGGCTGCACGTGCGGTTCAGCGAACAGCTCGCCTGGCTTTCCACCCGGACCGGAATCGAGTTCCGGGCGCCGAGGCTCCTCCCCCGCGACGGCTACGGGTGGATCGAGCACATCGCTCACGAACCGTGCGCGGACGTGGCCGGGGTCGCCGACTTCTACCAGCGGCTCGGCGCGTTGCTCGCGCTGCTCTACGCGGTCGACGGCACCGACATGCACTACGAGAACCTCATCGCGTGCGGCGACCAGCCGGTCCTCGTGGACGTCGAGACGCTGTTCCACCCCACGCTGACACCGCCCGACGCGGACCCGGCCACGCTCGCACTCGTGCGCTCCGTGCACCGCACGGCCCTGCTCCCCCACGTGCTGATGGGCGACAACGGGGTCGCGGACGTGTCCGGTGTCGGCGGCGACCACGGCGTGCTGTCGCCGCTGAACGCGGTCGACTGGGCCGACGCGGGCACCGACCGGATGCGGCTGGTCAGGCGCCCCAAGAAGTCGTCGGGGGCGGCGAACAGGCCGCTGCTCGGCGGCATCCCCGCCGAACCCGCCGACTATCAGGACTCGCTGCTGGCCGGGTTCCGCGCGGGCTACGACGCGATAGTGACGCATAGGAACGAGTTGCTGCAGCTCGTCCGCAAGTGCGTCAGCGAGGAAGTGCGGTTCGTGGCGCGCGCGACGCGGCAGTACGCACGGTTGCTGGACGAGTCGACGCATCCGTCCGTGCTGGCCGACGCGCTGGACCGCGACCTGGCGTTCGGTGTGCTCGTGGCGGACGATCCGCTGCTCGACCGGCTGGTGCCGTTCGAGGTGTCCGACCTGTGGCGCGGCGACGTGCCGCTGTTCACGTGCCGGCCCGGGTCGACCGACCTGTGGACCGCGTCCGGGCTCCGGCTGCCGGGGATGCTGCCGGAGCCCGGACTGCACGCCGTGACGCGCAAGATCCTGGGAATGAGCGAGGTCGACCGGCACGACCAGCAGTGGGTGATCACGGCGCTGCTGGCGTCGCGGCCACGGCCGGTGTCGCACCACAGCGGCGTCACGGTGCCCGGTCACGTCGCGCCGGTCGACCCGGATCCGGCCCGGCTGCTGGTCGCCGCGTGCGGGATCGCGGACCAGATCCTCGCGCACGCCGCCACCGGCGAGGACCGGGTCAACTGGCTCGGGCTCGAACTGATCGACGACCGGCACTGGTCGGTGCAGCCGCTCGGTGCCGGCCTGTCCAACGGCTACACGGGCGTCGCGCTGTTCCTCGCCGAACTCGGCGCGCTGACCGGCGCCGCGCGGTACGTCGAGTTCGCGCGCGACGCGTTGCGGCCGTTGCCGTCACTGCTGGAGATGTTCGCTGCCGAACCGGAACTGGTCACGGCCGTCGGCGGCGGAATCCACGGTCTGGGTGGCATCTGTCACGGGCTCGCCCGCCTCACCCACCTGCTCGAACTCGACTCCGAGCTGCTCACCCAAGCCGTGCGGCTGATGCCCAGGGAGGATTCGTCGTTCACCGTCGTGGACGGCGTGGCCGGCTCGCTGGCCGCGATGCTCTCCGTGGGAACGCCCGAAGCGCTCGCGCTCGCCGACCACTACGCCTCCGCTCTGCGTGACGCCATCTGCCCCGCGAACGGATTCGCGCGCGGGCGTGCGGGAATCGGATGGGCGCTGAGGCGTTACGCGGCAACGGTTCGTGACGAGATATCTGATGTGACCGCACGGACGTTCGTGAACAGCGACATCGCCGACCCGGCCGACACCGGCTGGTGCACGGGTCTGGCCGGTGTCGCGCTCGCCCGTGACGACGAACGGCTGGCCGGTCTGCTGGCGTCCGGAGAACCGTTGCGGGACATGAGTCTCTGCCACGGCGAACTGGGCGTCGTCGAGGCACTGGCCACTCACCACCCCGGCGCCGCGACCCGCCGCGTGGCGTTGTTGCTGGGAGCGTTGGAGGAACACGGCGCCCGGTGCGCCACGCCGGGCGGTGTGCCCTCCCCCGGGCTGCTCACGGGCCTGGCCGGCATCGGCCACGGTCTGCTGCGGCACGGGTTCGCGATCCCGTCAGTCCTGCTACTGCAAGCGTCACCCGACACAGAGGAGCCCACCCGATGAACGAGTCCCTGCACCGCACGGCCGACCAGCCCGAACCGGCCGAGCACGCGATCGGGGAGATGGAACTCGCGCCGAAGACCGCCGCGGGTGCACGCGCCCGTGCGTTGATGGGCTTGACTTTGGCGACAAGCGCGTTCGTGGCGCTCACACCCGCCCTCTCGGACACCACGGTCAGCGTCGTGTAGGGACGCTTTTGCCACGAATAGGCCTGGCAGGCGATACGGAGAACCGCACAGGACCATTAGGGTCCAGACATGCAGACCCGAGCGCCCCACGTGGTCGGCCGTGATCGCGAGGTCACGGCCATCACGGGGGCACTCGCGCACACCCGCGAGGCCCGTGGCGGCTCCGTCTTCGTCACCGGGGAGGCGGGCATCGGCAAGTCCAGGCTCGCCCGGTACGCGGCGGGCCAGGCGTACGACGAGGGCATGCGGGTGCTCAAAGGACGCGGCACGACCATCGGTCCGATGGTGCCGTTTCGTCCGATCGCGGAAGCGCTCCTGGGCCTGTTCCGCGGCGAACCGCCGGACGACTCCGCGCTCGGGCCGTACAAACCGGTGCTGGGCACGCTGATCCCCGAGTGGCACGACCACCGGTCCACGAAGGAGTCGGTCGTCGTGCTGGCCGAGGCGGTGCTGCGGCTGCTCGCGTCCGTCGCGCGCAAGACGCCGTGCCTGCTCGTGCTCGAAGACCTGCACGAGGCGGACGCCGAGACGCTCGCGGTCGTGGAGTACCTGGCGGACAACCTGGAGGACCAGCCGGTTCTGCTGCTGGCCACGATCCGCACCGAACCCGGCCACGCGCTCGAGCTCGTGCACCGGATGGTGCAACGCGGCTCCGGCAGGCTGGTGGAGCTGCACCGGCTCTCGCAGGACGAGGTCGGCCAGATGACGGCCGCCTGCCTGGACAGCGCGCTGGTCCCGGCGGAGCTCGTCGATCGCTTGTGGACGGACAGCGCCGGGAACCCGTTCGTCATCGAGGAACTGTTGCACGGCATGGTGAGCGGCGGCCTGCTCGTGGCCGGTGTGGACGGCTGGCAGGTGCTGGGCGAGCTCAAGCTTCCCGTGCCGGCGGCGTTCGTGCGCAGCGTCGCGCACCGCACGGACAGGCTGGGGCCGCAGGGTCGTGAGGTGCTGTCCATCGCGGCGGTGCTGGGCCACCGGTTCCCGCTTTCCGTGGTGCAGAAGGTCACCGGCATCGACGACCGGGAACTGCTCAGCCACCTGCACGCGGGAGTGGCCGCGCAACTAGTGACGCCGGACGAGCCCGCTCCGGACTGGTACGCGTTCCGCCACCCGCTCACCGCGGACGCGTTGCTGGCCCAGCTGACCCCGGCCGAACGCGTGGACCTGTCGTCGCGCACAGCGGACGCGGCCGAGGACCTGCATCCCGGCCTGCCCGGCGACTGGTGCCCGCTCGTCGCGAAACTGCGGTTCGACGCCGGATCCCGTACGCAGGCGGGACTTCTGTTCGCCGAGGCGGGCAGGCGGGCGTTGTCGGGCGGGGCGGCGGAGTCGGCGGTCACGCTGCTCGACCGCGCGCAAAGCCTGCTCACCGACGACGCCGTGGCCCGCGCCGAGGTCCTCGACACGCTGCTGCCCGCACTGGCCGAGACGGGCGACTTCGAACGCGCCTTCGCGCTGGATGTGAACGACCTCCACGGACTGGACGCCTCGCTGCGCGCGAAGCTCCACACGCGACTGTCCCGCGTCGCCTACCTCGCCGGCTGGTTCACCGAAGGCGTGGAACAGGTGCGCATCGCGCGGACGTTGCTCGGCCCGGACGCACCGGACGAACTGGCCGCGCAGCTGGACGTCAACTCCGCGTACCTCACGCTGAACATCCCGAGCGCCGACCGGATCTCGTCCGCCGCGGGCCTAGCCAGACAGGCGGCACTGGCGGCGGACCGGGCACGGCTACCGGCGGTGGCGTGCGAGGCGTGGCAACTGCTCGGGATCATCGCGCGCGAGCACGACATCGACGAGGCGAACGCCTGCTTCGGCAAGGCCCTCGCTCTCGCGGGCACGCACCAGATGCCGATCCAGCACGTCTACGCGCTGGTCCGGCTGGCGGGCAACGAATGGCTGCAGCACGGCAGCACCGCGTCCCTGGGCCGCACACACGCCGAGGCGTGCCGGGCAGGCGCGATCACGGTGGCGCACAACGTGGACGCGATTCTGGCACTGCAGTCGGTGCTGACCGGTGACCACGTCGTGGCCGCCGAGGAGATCGAGCGGTGCCTGCGCACCACGACGCGCCTGCGGTTCCACGCGCTCACCCGCTACCTGCTGATGACGAAGGCCGTGCTGGCCGGGCATCGGGGCAACCGCGCCGAGACCGAGAACGCCATCGGCGAGTTCGAGGCGGTCGCGAAGAACGGGGCGCAGGAGTACCCGTTGTGCTTCGGGCTCGCCCGCGCGTTCTGCGCGCTGCTGGAGGAGAACCACGCGCTGGCGATGACGGAGCTCGACCGCGCGCTCGCCCTGGAATCGCAGAACCCCACGACGTTCCACCTGTCCGGCACGCACGGCATGCGAGTCCTGCTCGGCGTACTCGACGGCCGGTTCGGCTGGTCCGACTACCGCACGCTGACGGCGGCGTCCGCCTCGGGAATGCGGTGGAACCGGCAGTTCACCGAACTGGCGCGCGCCGTTCTCCTCGGCCGCGACAGCCGTTGCGCCGAGGCCCTGGAAGCCTTCCAGCGCGCCCAGGAGGCCGCGGAACCTTATCCGCTGGCCCGTCACCTCGGCCGCCGGCTCGTCGCGCAAGAAGCGGCGGAGTGGGGCGATCCGGTGTCCTGGCTGCGTTCGGCCGAGGAGTACTTCCACCAGGCCACGATCCCGGCGGTGGCGTCGGCGTGCCGGGGCCTGTTACGGCAGGCGGGAGCGCCGGTGCAGCAACGGCGCAACGGCACCGACCAGGTGCCGCGGCAGCTGCGCGGGCACGGCGTGACGGTCCGTGAGTTCGAGGTATTCGTGCTGCTGGCTGACCGGATGGGCAACAAAGCGATCGGCACGCGGCTGCACATCTCGCCGCGCACGGTGGAAAAGCACGTCGCCTCGCTCATCGCGAAGACCGGACAGCCCGACCGTGAAGCGCTTTCCGCGTACGCCGCAGCCCTCGGACGTTAGTGGTGTGGCCCGGAGCGTTGCCGGGGGAATTCGCGGTCAGACGGGCGCATCGTGGTGTCGCCCCCACGTTCTCGTACTGGTTGTACGGGGGCGTGGGGGCGGCGCCGCGAGGTGCCCTGCTGAGCGTGGATTACCTCGCCAACGGGCCGGGTCACACCACTTGTTTTGATCTGAGCCGAAACGTCGATGTGCATCGGCCGAAAGACTGATGCAACCTGCGGGGCCCGTCAGGTGTCCTTATCGGTAGGTTGGTCGAAACGACATGGGGGACGTTCGTGCGCAAAATTGTTCTCGCGCCGTTGTGCGCGCTGATCACGGTAGCCGTGGCGGCGTGCAGTCCGTCAGGTCCGGAACAGACCAATCCGGAGCTGGCGCCGCGCGGCACACCGATGACCAAGGTCAAGCCCACCAGGCAGGACCTGACCACCAAGCTCAGCATCTCCGGCAAGGTCGAGATGAACCCGACGTTCGGGCTCGTCGCGCCGGTCGCGGGGCAGGTGCGGTACTTCGACGTCCCGGCGCCGAACGGCACGCCGACCAAGCCCATCCGGGTCGCGACGGTGTGGAAGGACCAGCAGCCGAACTACGTGGAGGCCCCGGCGGGTTCCACGTTCAGTGGCCGGCTCGTGGACGACAAGGCGGCGGTGACGGCGGGCATGCCGATCGCGTCCGCCAAGCACGTCGGCTACGCGATCGTCGGCGACATCGACGGCCAGCAGGCCTACAAGATCAACGGCGCGCTCACCGACGTCGTGGTGCAGATCAAGAACGGGCCCGGCCCGTTCCCGTGCGCCGTGCTCGGCACGATCGCCGCGCTGCCGCAGGGCACCGTCCCGGAGAAGCCGCCGGCCACGCCGGACACCAAGGACGAGAAGAAGGACCAGCCGCAGCCGCCGCAACAGCCCCAGCAGCAGCCGCAGCAGCCGAGTGCCTCCACCGGCCTGCGCCTCGTGTGCACCGCGCCCGCGGACGTGCAGATGATCAACGGCGCCACCGCGTCGATCGAGGTCACCACGGGCAAGTCGGCGCAGGCGCTGGTCGTTCCGGTCGAGGCCGTGGCGGGTCAGCAGGGCAAGGGCAAGGTCGACGTCATCCAGCCCGACGGCTCGCGCCGCACCATCGACGTGGTGCTGGGCCTGACCGACGGCAAGGTCATCGAGGTCAAGTCCGGTCTCACCGGTGACGAGGAGCTCGCCGTGCCGGGCCCGAACCTGCCAGAGGGCCAGCAGCAGGGCGGCGACCAGTCCAAGCCGACGGGACCGTGATGACGCAGTCCTTGGAACAACCCACGGTGCAGGTTCAGGCACCGCTGCTTCAGCTCAACGGCATCACGAAGGTCCTGAAGGGCCAGGGGGAACCGCGCACGATCCTGTCCGGTGTGGACTTCACCGTCCATCCTGGACAGAGCGTGGCGATCCTCGGCCGCTCCGGTTCCGGCAAGTCGACGCTGCTGTCGCTGCTCGGGCTGTTCGACCGTGCCGACGAGGGCAAGTACTTCCTGCACGGCAACGACATCACGAAGCTTCCCGAACGCAGGGCGGCGGCGTTGCGCAGCGCGGAGTTCGGGTTCGTGTTCCAGCGCTTCTTCCTGCTCAAGCACCTCACCGCGGCGCAGAACGTGGCGATGGCGCTGGTGAACGGCCAGGGCTGGTCGGCGCGGCGCAAGCGCAAGCAGCAGGTGATGGAGGCGCTGGAGCAGGTCGGCATCGCGCACCTCGCGAAATCCAAGCCCACCAGGCTTTCCGGCGGTGAGCAGCAGCGCGTGGCGATCGCCCGCGCACTCGTCCGCCAGCCGCGCATCATCCTCGCCGACGAGCCCACGGGCGCGCTCGACACCGAGACCGGCAACCTCGTCGTCGAGGTGCTGCTCAACACGACCAGGCAGGGCTGCGGCCTCGTGCTGGTCACGCACGATCATGATCACGCGCGCAAGATGGGCCGCGTGATGGAGCTGCGCGACGGGCGGTTCAACTGATGCTTTCCGGCAAGTTCCGGTCCGCCCTGGTCATCGGCGGACAGGGCATCCGCGCCCGCAAACTGCGCACGTTCCTCTCGATGGTCTCGCTGTTCCTCGGCGTCCTCGCCATCGTGGCCGTGCAGGCGGGGTCCGAGATCGCCGAACGCGCGATGCTCACCGACGTCGAGCTGCAGTCCGGCAAGGACGGCACGATCACGGGTTACATCCCCGGCGAGAAGGGCGCGCCGGGCATCGTCGAGTCGACGCTGAAGGGGCGCACCGACGCGGTCGCGATGATCGGCTCTCGCGCGATCATCGGCGAGCCGGGCGTGCGGCCGATCAACGAGGGCGGCATGCCGTTCGAGTACGCGGGCAGGGGCGGCGACTACTCCGGTCCGATGGTGTACTGCGACGCCAACGGCACCTGCACCGAGCAGAAGAAGGAAGAGCGAAAGCCGGACGGCCAGGCGATCGAGGTCAACATGGTCGCGCTGACCGGCGACATCCGCCCGTTCAAGCCGTTCCGCCCGGTCTCCGGCTCCTGGCTGGACTTCGGCACCGCCCCGTCGCTGGCGCCGCGCATCGTGCTGAACGAGGAGGCCGCCAAGGGCCTCAAGCAGTACCGCGTCCCCGGCGAGATGATGATCGACGGCGCCACCCACCACGTGTCACCGCAGATCATCGGCGTCGTGCAGGACGGCTCCATGTCACCACGCGTCTACATGCGCCTCGACGAGCTGCGCACGTGGATGCCGGCGGCCGCCTCGACCACGGAGGTGGACAGGTTCCGTGGCGGCGGCACCCAGCTGGAGCTCTACCTGCAGCCGGGTACCGACGACCTGCAGCAGCTGCTCAAGGCCAAGCTCGTCGGCGCGGGCCTGTCGCAGGACCAGATGCACTTCCAGGCGGTGAACTCCAAGGAGCGCATGGAGTCCGAGCTGAAGATCATGCGGCTGATCTTCCTCGGCATGGCGTTCCTGGTGCTGCTGATCGGTGTCGCGGGCATCCTGAACGTCGGCCTCGCCACCGTCGGCGAGCGCGTCGAGGAGTTCGCGCTGCGCCGCGCGGTCGGCATGTCCCGGATGCTGCTCGCGGGCATCGTGCTCGCGGAGACGTTGCTGACAGGCCTGCTGACGGCCGCGCTGGCGATCGGCGCGGGTGCCGCCGGGTTGCAGGTGGCGCTGATGATGTTCGGCAGCAGGTTCCCGTCGTTGCAGGGCACCGCTTTCCCCTGGGAGGCGGGTGTCGCCGGTGTGCTCGCGGGTCTCATCGCCGGTGTGCTCGGCGGGCTGATCCCGGCCATCCGGGCGGCGCGGATCCCGATCGCCACAGTCATGCGGGCATAAGTCCTTTGCCCGTTGCCGACGAAGCCCCGGACCGCTTGATGCGGGCCGGGGCTTCGTATTTCCTGGACTAGTTGAGCTCGTCCGGGTCCGGGCCGATGCGGCCGCCGCGGTCCAGAGTGGACAGCAGCTCGATCTCGGCCTGCGGGAGCTCGAAGTCGAACACGTCGATGTTCTCCTGGATCCGGGACGGCGTCACGGACTTCGGGATCACGACGTTGCCGATCTGCAGGTGCCAGCGCAGCACGATCTGGGCTGCCGACTTGCCATGCGCGAGTGCGATCTTCTGCACGACGGGGTCCCTGAGCAACTCGCCGCCTTGGCCGAGCGGGGACCAGGCCTCGGTCTGGACGCCGTGCTCGGCGTGGAACGCGCGCAGCTCGTCCTGCTGGAAGTACGGGTGCAGCTCGATCTGGTTGACCGCCGGCACGACACCGGTCTCGTCGATCAGCCGCTTCAGGTGCGCGGGCTGGAAGTTGGAGACGCCGATCGCGCGGACGCGGCCTTCCTTCTGCAGCTCGACGAACGCCTTCCAGGTGTCGACGTAGTTGTCGCGGGCCGGGGTGGGCCAGTGGATCAGGTAGAGGTCGAGGACGTCGAGGCCGAGCTTGCGCAGCGACTCGTCGAACGCGCGCTTCGTCGCGTCGTAGCCGTGGTCGTCGTTCCAGAGCTTGGTGGTGACGAAGATGTCGTCACGGTCCACACTGGACTGGGCGATGGCCGCACCGGTGCCGGCCTCGTTGCCGTAGGCAGCGGCCGTGTCGATGCTGCGGTAGCCGGCCTTCAGCGCCTCCGCGACGGCCGGGGTGGCCTCCGCGTCGGGCACCTGCCAAACGCCGAAACCGAGCTGGGGCATGGTGACGCCGTTGTCGAGCTTCACGGTGTTCAAAGCAAAGTCCTTACTGTGATCAGGGAATCAACGTCGGAGCGGTGCCGCCGTCGACGCGCAACGCGGCCCCGGTCGTCGCGGACGACAGGTCCGACGCGACGTAGGTGATGAGGTTCGCGACCTCGTGGGGGCGGATCAGGCGGCCCAGCAGCAACGTGGGGCGTTCGGTGCGGACGAACTCGGCCTCGCCGCCCTCGCCGACGCGCTCGCGGATGAACTCCTCGACGCCGGGCGTCAGCGTCGGGCCGGGCAGCACCGAGTTCACGGTGACGCCGGTGCCCTTGACCTCCTGGGCCATGCCGCGCGAGATCGCGAGCTGCGCGGTCTTCGTCATGCCGTAGTGGACCATCTCGGTCGGCGTGAAGACGGACGACTCGCTGCTCACGAAGATCACCCGGCCCCAGCCGCGCTCGACCATGCGCGGCGTGTAGTGCCGGGCCAGCCGGACGCCGGACATGATGTTGGTGTCGAAGTAGCGCTGCCACTCGGCGTCGTCGATCTCGAAGACCGGCTTCGCGCCGTAGATCCCCAGGTTGTTGACCAGCACGTCCACGTCCGGCACCTGGCCGATCAGGTCGGCCGCGCCCTCGGCGGTCGCGAGGTCCGCCGCGACACCGCGCACGTCACCGTGGGCGCTGAGCCGGCCGGCCGCTTCGGCCACCCGCTCCTCGGTGCGGCCGGTGATGACGACGGTGGCACCCGCTTTGAGCAGGCCTTCCGCAGCGGCGAAGCCGATGCCCGCGGTGGAGCCCGTCACAAGTGCCGTGCGTCCCGACAGATCCATGTCTCTCCCCGGTAGACTTGTTGAAGACGTTTACAAGCGTACGCAATAGTTGCACACGCTGTCTATTCGAGAAGGGTTGACGTATGTCACTGGACGACGACGCCGTCCAGGCGCGCGCGCAGGGCTGGCGCACGCTCGCGGCGCTGCACGCGCGCATCGAGGACCGTCTCGAGAGAGCACTCCAGAAGGCACACTCCCTCTCGGTCAGCGAGTACACCGTTCTGGACGTCCTCAACCGCCAGGACGGGTTCCACCTCCGGATGAACCAGCTCTCCAACGCCGTGGTGCTCAGCCAGTCAGCCACGACGCGCCTGGTCACGCGACTCGAGGACCGCGGCCTGCTCGCGCGCTACCTCTGCCCCACCGACCGGCGCGGCATCTACACCGAGGTCACCGAGAAGGGCCAGGAGCTGCTCGCGCTCGCCCGTCCCACGCACGACGAGGTGCTCTCCGAGTCACTGTCGGAAGCCGGGGACGTTCCGGAGCTCAAGCCACTCGTTGAGGCGCTCGCCAAGCTTTGACATCCTCTCCGCGCGATCGACGAGCAGAGGGCGCGCGCGACGTGGCGGAGCTGACGTCGTCCGACCGCTGGAATTGGTTAGGGTGATTCCATGCCCGACACGCAGTACGAAGACCTGCTCCGCCACGTCCTGAAAGAGGGCGTGCGCAAGGAGGACCGCACCGGCACCGGCACGCGGTCCATCTTCGGCCACCAGCTGCGCTACCCGCTCGCCGCGGGCTTCCCGCTGATCACGACCAAGCGCGTGCACTTCAAGTCGATCGCGTACGAGCTGCTGTGGTTCCTGCGCGGCGACAGCAACGTCGGCTGGCTCCAGGAGCACGGTGTGTCCATCTGGGACGAGTGGGCGTCTCCTGAAGGCGAGCTCGGCCCGGTCTACGGCGTGCAGTGGCGCTCGTGGCCCACCCCGGACGGCGGGCACATCGACCAGATCGCCGACGTTCTCAAGACGTTGAAGACGAACCCGGACTCGCGCCGGATCATCGTCTCCGCCTGGAACGTCGGCGAGATCGCGAACATGGCGCTGCCGCCGTGCCACGCGTTCTTCCAGTTCTACGTCGCGGACGGCAAGCTCTCGTGCCAGCTCTACCAGCGCAGCGCGGACCTGTTCCTCGGCGTGCCGTTCAACATCGCGTCCTACGCGCTGCTGACGCACATGATCGCGGCACAGACGGGCCTCGGCGTCGGCGACTTCGTCTGGACCGGCGGCGACTGCCACATCTACGACAACCACGTCGAGCAGGTCGAGCTGCAGCTCAGCCGCGAGGCGCGCGAGTTCCCCACGCTGAAGATGGCGCCGGCGGCGTCCTTGTTCGACTACGCCTACGAGGACTTCACGATCGAGGGCTACGACCCGCATCCCGGCATCAAGGCTCCGGTGGCGGTGTGATCGGGCTGATCTGGGCGCAGTCCGCGAACGGCGTGATCGGCCGCGACAACGCCATTCCCTGGCACATTCCCGAGGACATGAAGCACTTCCGCGAGATCACCGCGGGTTCGGCCGTCCTCATGGGACGCCGCACGTGGGAGTCGCTGCCGCCGCGCTTCCGCCCGCTCCCAGGCCGCCGCAACCTCGTGTTGTCGCGCACCGGGCAGGAGGGTGCGGAGACGTTCTCCTCGCTGGAGAAAGCCCTGGCGGACGTCACCGGCGACCTGTGGGTGATGGGCGGGTCGGCGGTGTACGCGGCGACGCTGCCGTTCGCCGACCGCGTCGAGGTGACCGAGATCCGCGAATCGTTCGAGGGCGACACCTTCGCCCCTGCCGTGGATCGTGAGCCGGTCAGCGTCGGTGAGTGGCTGGAGTCGAGCAGCGGCCTGCACTACCGGTTCGTCAGCTACTAGTGGTGTGGCTCGGAACGTTGCCGGGCGAATTCGCGGTCAGACGGGTGTTTCGTGGTGCCGCCCCACGTCCTCGTACTGGATGTACGGGGGCGTGGGGGCGGTGCCGCGAGGCGCCCTGCTGAGCGTGAATTACCCAGCCAACGTTCTGAGTCACACCACTAGCGCCGGCCGCCGAACTCCCACTCATGCACCTCGACCGCGTCGTAGCGGTCGAGGGTCAGCACAGCGCTGGTCAGGTCAGCTGACCTGACCAGCGCCGCCGTTCCCAGCCACGCGGCGCCGTCGTCGGACAGCAGCGGCCCGTACGCGATCAGCTCCTCGGGCCGCGCCGGCACGAGGTCGGTGGCCTCCCCCGACCCGAAGCCGAGCACGAGGCGACCGCCACCTTCGCGGCCGCCGGCAAAGTCCCACATGGTGCGCCCGAGCACGTTGCGCCACCTGCGCACCAGCACGTCGCGGTAGCCACCGGCCTGGTAGATGGGCTCCTCGAACGCGAACGCACGGGCCGCCGCCGCGTCCGGCACGTCGACGATGTGCACGCTGCCGGTGACCAGGCCGTCCAGGAACGTCGGGCCGCGAGCGATCAGCGAGAACCCGTCCATGTAGGACCAGTGCTCCTCGACCAGGCGCGAGCGCAACGGCATCGAGCCGGACCTGTCCCGGTGGTAGCAGAGGAATTCCACTAGAGCCCGACCTCGGCGGTCCACACGGGAAGGACGAAATCCTCGTCCGTGCCCGGCGAGGCGCCGGCTAGGTAACCGCCGACGACGGCCGCGAGCGTCGCGTCCGGATCGACCTTGGCGCCGAACGGCAGCGCGTCCTTCTTCGCCGAGCTCGTCGAACACTTCAAGTGCCCTGCCTGCACGTCGTACCAGACGTAGAAGGTCGCTGTCCGCTCCATCGCGGTCACGCGCTCATCGAGCCGTCGCGCGGTCTCCTCGAACGCGGCGACCACCTCCGCCGCCACGGGTGTCTCCCCCCTGGCCCTGCCCAGCGACCAGGTGTTCTCCTCCGCCTGGGCCAGGAGATCACCTTTCAGCAGCAACGGCTCGTCCGCGACCTCGCGGATCCACTTCGTCAGCGTCACCGGCGCCGTGCCCGAGCGTGCCATGCCTCCACGATCAACTCCTCCAACTCCCCCACCTCGATGTGTTCCAGCCGCACCAGGATCGCGGGGTACCCGTGGAAGTGCGGAGTCGTGAAGTAGACCGAGTGGTCCGAGGCCAGCAGGGCCTCCTTGGCCCCCAGGTCGGGCACGCGGGCCGCCAGGATGGGCCCGGACGGCGCCGCGGCGCCCAGTGCCGACAGGTCGGTCTTGCGCAGCGGCCGTTCCCAGACGAACAGCTTGTCCTTGACCCTCCAGTCCACGACGCCCTCGCGCACCCGCTCCGTGACATCAGGCATGGAGGTGGCGATCCGGTGCACGTCGTCCCAGGTGGCCATCACAAAGCTCCTACAGGTGGTCCGGCGGACGCTGCTGCTCGGCCAGGAACCGTTCGAACTCGGCGCCCAGTTCGTCCGCGCTGGGGAGGTCGGTGTTGCCGACAGTCTGGATGAACGCGTCGTACTGCCGCTCGAGCGCTTCCACGACCTGGGCCACCTCCTCGGACTCCGCGACCTGGCGGTGGATCTCGGCGTCGGCGGCCTGGGCGGCGTCGGCGAGGCCGCCGATGGGCAGCGCGAGGCCGGTCGCGCGGGCCAGGGCGTCGAGCAGGGTCACGGCGGCGGTCGGGTACTGCGACTGCGCCAGGTAGTGCGGCACCTGGGCGGCGAAGCCCATCGCGTCGTGGCCCGCCTGGCCGAGGCGGAACTCCAGCAGCCCGGAGACGTTGCCCGGCACCTGCACGCGGTTGAAGAACGGCTGGTACTCCGAGACCAGCTCGGGACGCGTGGCGTGGCCGATGACGTTCAACGGCCGTGTGTGCGGCACGCCCATCGGGATGCCGTGGAAGCCCACGGTCAGACGCACGCCCCAGCGGTCGATGAGGGAACGCACGGCCTGGATGAACGCCTCCCAGCTGCGGTCCGGCTCCGGGCCGGTGAGCAGCAGGAACGGGTGGCCCGCGCTGTCCCAGAGCAGGTGCACGACCAGTTCCGGGGCGGCGTAGTCCTCCCAGTGGTCGGTCGCGTAGGTCATCAGCGGGCGGCGCGAGCGGTAGTCGATCAGGCCGTCGACGTCGAAACGCGCGACGACGCGGCTCTCCAGCGTCTCCAGCAGGTGTTCGGAAAGCAGACGGCCCGCGGCGCCGGCGTCCATGAAGCCCTCGAAGTGGTGCAGCAGCACCGCACCTGTCAGGTCCGGCACCTCCGAGTCCACCTCGTACAGGTTCTCCGGGTCCACCGCACGCCTCCCGATCAATCGCTCTCGTCTCGTCCAAAGCCAACCACGTGGACACGGAACTGATTCCGCACGGGTCGATTAGCCCATACGGACCGTGTGCGCGCATCACCTCACGGGTACTCCAACGCGGTGGACAGGCGCTGGGTGATGCGTGGAGCTCTGGTCGCGGCCGTCGTCATTCTCCTCGGTGCGGCGGTCCACGTCTTCGGCCAGTTCAGGCCCTTCGGTGACGAATCCATCGACCGCAGCCAGCCCGCCATGCTCGAATCGGTGCGGGACCTGAGCCAGTACCACGCCGCGGCAGGCGAATTCCAGGTCGTGCTGGACATCGAGAACGACGTCAAGTGGGTACCCGCGGCGCTGGCGGGCGAACGCACACTCTTCGTGGCGGCCGGGTCGGTCAACGCCTTCGTGGACCTGGGGACGCTGAAGGACGACGGCCTGGTCGTGTCGGCGGACGGGAAGACCGTCGAACTGAGGATACCGAAGGCGCAACTGGACAAACCGAACCTGCACCACGACCGTTCGTACGTCTTCAGCCAGGAACGCGGCCTGGTCGACGACCTGCAGGCGCTCGCGGGACCTCCTGACCTGCAACGGTTCTACGTCGCCGCCGAGACCAGGCTGACGGAGGCCGCGAAGCGGTCGGAACTGCTCACCCGCGCCGAGGAGAACACGCGGGTGATGCTCACCGGAATGCTGCAGTCCTTGGGATTCCAGGTGAAAGTGATCACCGACTGATTCGAACCCTCCACGCCTTTCCCGACGAACGTCCATCGGTGACCCCCTCGCTCCGGGATAGGATTCGCCGGTGGAAGACGACCTGATGGCCTGGGCGCCCGCGCAGAGCGCCGCGCAGGCGCCCGGGATCGCGTTGCCCGGTTTCAGCGCCTTCCGCGTGATCGCGCAGGGCGGCGAGGGCACCATCTACCGGGCCCGCCAGGACGGTCTGGGCAGGGACGTCGCGGTCAAGGTGCTGCAGGTGACGGACCCGGCCACGGTCGCGCGCTTCCGCCGCGAACTGGCGATCACCGTCGAACTGGGCCGCCAGCACCCACACATCGTCACGGTGCTCGACACGGGCACGCTGCCGGACGGCCGCCCATGCATCGTCATGGAGTTCTACGAACGAGGCTCGCTGCACGACCGGTTGCGCGCCATGGGCCCGCTGCCCGTGCCGGACGTCGTGGCGGCGGGCATCGCGGTCGCGGACGCGCTGGCGTTCGCGCACGGCCAGGGCATCCTGCACCGGGATGTGAAACCGCAGAACGTCCTGGTGCTCCCGACTTCATACGTGCTGGCCGATTTCGGCATCGCGCGCGGCGCCGACGCGGGGCATTCCGCGTCACTGCAGATGGTCAGCTACCGGCATGCCGCCCCGCAGATGCTGGAGGGCGCCACGCCGTCGTTCGCCGACGACGTCTGGTCGCTCGGCTCGACGCTGTTCACGCTGCTGGAGGGCAAGCCGCCGTTCGCCTCGGACAACCCGGACGAGGACACGCTGCTGTCCTACGTCGGCCGTGTCAGCAGCGGCGAACCCCGGCCGCTCACCCGGTTCGACGTGCCGGCGTGGCTGGCCGCCGTGATCGAACGCTGCCTGCGCAAGGACAGGGCGGAGCGTTTCGGTTCGGCACTGGAGTTGCGCGACGCGCTGACGGCGGCGGACTCCGGCACCGTTCTGTCCACTGTGGACCCCGACGCGACGGCGATGCTGGGCGAACGCCCCGACTTCTATCCGGAGGGCCCGACCGAGGCGCCGGGTTTCGGCCCGCGCGGGTTCACGCCCGAACCGGAACCGGAACCGGAACCCGAGGCCGAGCGCGACGACTCGTGGCGGGGCAGGCTCGAAGACCTGACGTACCGGCAGCACGACCTCGTCCCGCCGCCACCCCCGCGTCCTGTTCCGGTCGCGGTGCTACCGAGCGTGGAACTTCCTCCTGTCGAACCGATGACGGCACCGGTCCGCAGGAGCAAACGCGGCGGCGTGCTCGCATTGCTGGCCGTGGTCGCGGTGACGGGCGGGCTCGCCGCGGGCATCGTCCTCAACCGGGACGGCGGCGGCCAGCAGGCCCAACCACCTGCGATGACAACAACACCGCCCGTGCCGACGTCGGACTCCGCCGACGCGGGACCGTCGCCGAACACCGACCCGAAGTTCGTCCCGGTCCTCAAGCGCGCCGAGTACAAGGGCCGGACGATCGAGCTGGAGTGGACCGATCCGAGCGACGGCCAGGCCCAGTTCGTGGTGGTCGACGTGACCGGTGCCAAACCGTACGCGGTGATCACGGTGACCGGCGGAAGCACCAAGCACGTCATCGAGGACGGCGGCGGCGACCGGCGTTGCTTCCAGATCGCGGCGCTCGGTTACAACGGCGAACGCGGCAGCTCCGCAAAGGTCTGTGCCAACAAGAACTAGTGGTGCGGCCCGGAACGTTGCCGGGCGAATGTTTCGAGCCGTTGTTGCGGCAGCACGAACTGGCGTACGGTCCCCCGGTGCAGAGCGCTCGTTATGCCGGCCCACCGATGTTCGCTCGTGGACGAAAGCGCCGGACACTCGTGGTGTGGGTGGCCGTTCCGCTCGCCGTCGGCATCGGTATCGGGATGCTGATCGGCGGCAACCTGCAGTCCCAGTCCCGGCAGAACGCCGGTGACGCCACCACCTCGCCCGCTGTGCCCGATCAGCTCGAATACACGGACATGCCGTGCGACCCGGGCTCGTCCGTCCTCGTCCTGCACTCGCTGGAGGGCGCGATGCCGGACTCCGAGGTCCGGGTGTTGCTGGACTACGAGACGATGTGGGTGCGGCACCGTGAGAGCGCGAACCCCGCGCTGCGCGGCCAAACCGCGCTGCTGAGCAGGCGCGACGACGTCTGCCCGGTCATCGTTCCGGAGGACTCGCGGTTCACGCAGTTCATCTGGCTCGGACCGTTCCCTTCGGACACCGCGCCCGCGCTGTGCGAGGCGCTGTTCAAGGTCACCGGGAAGAACTGCATCCCCGCACAGGTGGTCCGCTGATCGGTCAGCGCCGGAACAACGGCCGCGGGTCGATCGCCCAGACGACCTTGCGCCACCAGGAAGCCTTGCGCCGCACCGCTTTCTTCACCTGCCGGGCCAGCCGCCAGCTGTTCTCGTGCTGGACCGGCTCCGGTGCGAACGCGGCCTGGTCGACCAGGACCGCCAGCCGTGCGCCCGCCTCACCCCATTCGCCCGCAACGTCCGGCACGGTGCGGCTCGGCAACGGCTGCAACCCGGCGAGCTGCAACGAGTCGAGCACCTCGTGCCACGCTCCCACCGGGCCGGCCGCGCGCAGCCTGACCCGGCGCGAAGTCCGTGCCACGAACAGCCCGGCGAGCACCAGTACCGGTGTGAACGCCCAGTACGGGAAGCCCTTCGGAGCCTGCGGCACGGCGGCCCGGTCGTCGCGCACCGCGGTCGGCTGCACCAGCGGCGGCACCGATGCCAGCGAGGTCGGCGCCGGCTTCGCGGTGGTCGACGCGAGCCGGTTCAGCACCTCCCGCTTCGAGGCGGCGCTCGGCCCGCTTCCGTTGCCGGACACGGGATCGAACGCGACCCAGCCCCACCCGCTGAAGTACACCTCGGGCCACGCGGTGGCGTCCGCGGCCCGCACGATCCGCTCACCGTTCTGCTCGGGCACCGGCTGGAACCCGACCACGACCCGCGTCGGCAACCCGACCGCACGCGCGAGCACCGCGTAGGCCGACGCGAACTGCTCCGCCGTCCCCGCTCCCGCGCCGGACTCGCCCGCCGCGCCGAACAGGAACGTCTCCAGCCGCGCGTAGGACGAACCGACCGGCGCCTCGGCGTCCGGCCTGCGGTTGAGCCGCACGACCTGTTCCAGCGCCACGGCCTTCTCGTACGGCGTGCGCGCGTTCTGCGTCGCCTGCCGCGCGTACTCGGCCAGCGTGAACGGCAACCGAGGTAAGGCCGTGTACTTCGTTGCGGCGGCAGGGACCTGGGCCTCGGCGAGATCCGTGTCGGCGGGCGTCTCGACGACCCCGCGCACCGTGTAGTTCAGCCCGGCCTTCAGCCCGTCGGCCACGACCAGCGACCCGGTGTCGGGATCGACCATCGCGTCGCTCAGCGACACCGCCTGCGGCTTCCCGACGCCCGGCAGCCACTCCCCCCGCAGTCCGGTGATCCGCAGGTCGACGCTGGCGTCCTGGAACTTGCCGCCGATCGGCAGGTCCGGTGCGTCGACCACGCCGAGCGGCCCGTACCTCGAGGCCGCCTCCCACGACGCGCCCGAGTACCGGCTCAGCGTCACCAGCCGCACCGGCACCTCGGGCCCGCGCATCCGGAACAGCTCCGTCTCCCCCTGTGCCGCCCACGCGGCGAGCTGCGGCAACGGGTTCGAGATCGCGATGTTGGTGACCGGTGGCGTGACGAGCTTGCGCGGCTCGAAACCGTTGGCAGGCAACACGAAAGCGAGCAGCGTGAGTGCGGCCAGGGTCGTGGCGAGCACCGCAGGGGGCACCACGGGCCCGCGCCGGTCGATGATCAGCCAGCCCAGCGCCAGCACCACGACCAGCGTCAGCGCGACGAGGCCGGACCGGTCCGCACGGCCGGTGGTGAGCAGCGCCGCCGACACGTACAGGGTGGCCGCACCGAGCGCCGGCACGAACAACGCCGTGCCGCGCTTGGTCACCGACAGCACCATGCCGGTGGACACGCCGATGATCAGCAGCAGGCCGGGCACGAGCAGTTCGGGTGTCGCGGGCGCGGGACGGGCCGCCGTGAGCAGCCTCGGCACGGTGTCGAGCAGCACCCACGTGGGATCGCGGTCCGGGGACGCGCCGCGGGCCAGGAAGAACCCGCCCGTCAGCGCGAGCACCATGACCGCGAGGGCGGCGAGCCCGGCCGGGACGATCCGCTTCAGCGGCAGGGCCGCGAATCCGGCGAGCGCGGCGAGTCCGAAGTAGAGGGTGGCGCCGTCCCAGGCCTGCGAGAGCTGGAGCGCGCCGACGACGAGGACGGCGGTGACCCAGCCGTACTTCAGCAGGGAGTTGTTCACCGCGCCACCACCGCGTTCCACGAGTCGACCAGGTCCTCCGCCCGCGCCCCGCTGACCACCAGCACCGAACCGGCAGCCTCGACCGGCCGCTTCTCGTCCACCACGAGCACGACGCCGAACGCGGCCCGTCCCGCCTCCAGCACCAGCGCGGGCACCGAGGTCCCGCTGATCACGGCCACCACGTCGAGGTCGCGTACCGGCACGGTCGGCCGGCCGTCGACGTCCCGCAGCCCGAGGTCGGCCAGCGCGGACAGGATCGGCGCCGAGTCCTGCTGCTCCTCGAGGTCGGTGCCGCCGGACGACGTCAGCAGCCGCACCGGATGTCCCTGCTCCAGGGCCGACGTGATGAGCGACGCCGCGACCTCGACGGCCTCCTCGAAGCGTTGTTCCTCCACGTAGGAGGACGCGTTGTCGTCCAGCAGCACGGCCAGGTGCGGCCGGGCCGGGTCGGCGTCCTCGCGGATCATGAGGGTGCCGGTGCGCGCGGACGTCGCCCAGTGCAGGCGCCTCAGGTCGTCGCCGGGCACGTACTCCCGCAACCCCACCAGGTCGGTGCCGCCGCGCTCGACGCGTTCATCGGCGCCGACCTGGCCCCGGCGGGCACCGGACGGCAGGCCCCGGACCGGCAGCACGCGCGGGACCACCCGCACCTGGACGACCTCGCCCAGCACGGTGCGCGCCTGCGCCAGACCGGCCAAACCCTTGCGCCGCAACGTCAACGGCCCGACGTCGAACACGCCTCGGCGTTCGGTCGGGATCGCGTAGTCGACGGCCTCGACCGCGCCGGGTGCCAGCAACGGCACGTCGACGTCCATCGGTGAGCCCGCCACCATGTCGACGGCGTCCAGCGCCACCGGCCGGCGACCGGTGGACGACAGCTCCAGTCTGCCGCTGCACCGCGCCAGCCGCGGCACCGTGCGCGGACGGACCGTGCGCGAGACCGACAGCGGCGACGCGACCAGCACGGAGACGATCGAGGCGACGACCAGTGCGGTCAGCGCCAGGCCGAACGCCGCCATGCCCGCGTACCGCCACCACAGGCCGACACCGAGCATCAGCAGGCCCAGCACCGCGGTTCCGGTGCCGCGCACGGTGAGTCTCATTGCGTCGCGGGCTTGGGCACGGCCACGCGCGAGAGCACGTCGGCCAGCACCTCGGACGTCGTGACGCCCGACAGGACGCTCTCGCGCGTCAGCACCAGCCGATGTGCGAGCACCGGGTCGGCGATGTCCTGAACGTCCTGCGGCACCACGAAATGCCGCCCCTTCGACGCCGCGTACACCTGTGCGCAGCGCACGAGCGTCCGCAGGCCACGCGTCGAGGTGCCGAGCCGCAGCCGTTCGTCGGTGCGGGTGCCCGTGCCCAGCGCGGAGATGTACTGCAGGATCGGGTCGGCGACGTGCAACAACTGCAACCGTCCGCTGAACGCGCTGATCTCGCGCGGCGACGACACGGTGCGCACGTCGGCGATCCGGCCCGCGCCACTACCGGGACGCAACACGTCCAGCTCGTCCTCCACCGACGGGTAGCCGATGGAGGTGCGCAGCATGAAGCGGTCGAGCTGAGCCTCGGGCAGCCGGTACGTGCCGTCGAGGTCGATCGGGTTCTGCGTGGCCACCACGAGGAACGGGTCGGGCACCGCGTGCCCGACACCGTCGATCGTGACGGTCCGCTCCTCCATGACCTCCAGCAGCGCGGACTGCGTCTTGGCCGCCGCGCGGTTGATCTCGTCGGCCAGCACGATGTTCGCGAACACGGGACCGGGCCGGAACCGGATCTGGCCCGTCTGCGGGTCGTAGACCGAGGTGCCCGTGACGTCGGAGGGCAGCAGGTCCGGCGTGAACTGCACGCGCCGCGACACCCCGCCCAGCGCGCCCGCGACGGCACGCGCCAGCGTCGTCTTCCCCGTGCCGGGCACGTCTTCGAGCAGCACGTGACCGCCCGCGAACATGGCCACCAGCACGAGGTCGACCACGTCACGCTTGCCGCGCACGGCGCTCTCGACCGCGTCCGCGAGGCGGGTGTGCAGGTCGCGGAAGGCCGAGACCTCACCGGTGTCGATCACTTTTCCTCTTCTCCACGACGAACACCGATGCGCAGCAGGAACGCGCACGCCAGCAGACCCAGCCCACCCGCGCCCATCGGCGCGGTCTCCACTCCGGCCGGTGCCATCCGCGGGATACAGCCTGGCTTTCCCTGGCACTCGTCGAACGTGTACAGCACGTTGCGAGCCGCCGAGTCGACCTGCCCGGCACCGGTCGCGGCGTAGGCGCGGACGACGATCGAGTTGCTGCCCTCCTCCACGCCGATCTGCGCCGTGGTGGCGTTGCACGGGATCCCGACCGCGTAGCCCTGCGTCCGGTTCACGACCTCACAGCGGCCGTTGTGGCTCGCCCAGTCCGCCGGTGGCGACATGCTGAACGTGCGCCACGGCATCGTCCGGCCGCCGGAGACCCCGGTGATCACCACGGCACCCGCGGTCGGCAGCGAAGGCGGCGGTGGTGGAGGAGGCGGCGGTGGCGTGGTGGTGGTCGTGACCGGGGGCGGCGGAGGAGGCGGGGTGGTCGTGGTCGGTGGCGGAGTGTTGGGCGGCGGGGTGTTCGGCGGCGGAGTGATCGTGAACGCGGCCATGCCCGCGGCACCGGCCGTCGACGCCGTCGACGCGCGCACCGTCACGTCGAGCCTGCCGCCCGAGCAGAAGGTGGAACCCGCGCACGGCACCGAAAGATCGGCGGAGGTACCGGCCGACTGCGCCGACACCGAGCCACCGCTGAACGAACCGGAACCCGCGACGGTGTAGCCCACGACCGGATCGGCCGACGTGGCCGCGGTCCAGCTCACCGTCACGACGAGAGCGGAAGCGGTGCGCGACTTCTCCCGCACCGTCACCCCGGCGGGCGCGGCCGGAGCCGTGCTTCCGGTGGAGGGAGGCGTGGAGGGAGTCGTCGGTGGCGGTGAGACCTCGGTCGTCGGCCCGTTGCCGTTGCCGTTGTTGCGCGGCGGCTTCTGCGGCTCGTTCGGGTTCGGCGGCGGGGGCGGCGGCACGGACGGCGGCGGCGAGCGGTCCGGGTCCTTCACCGGGAGCTCGGGGCTGCGGATCGTCAGCGAGCGCGTCGCGCCGTCCGCGTCGACCAGCACGCCCGTGGACGAGCCCGGCACGTTCACGAACAACCGGCCGTCGTCGAACACGAGCTCGGGGTCGGCGCCACCGGACGTGCGGACGTCGTCGCCGCCGCGGCTGCCACCCCGGTCGAGGATGATGACCTTGCCGGATCCCTTGCAGGGCACGTAGACCTTGTCGCGGAACACCGCGGGCCGCCCCGGCTTCGGGCAGCCCATCGCGCCGACGTCGACGCGCAGGACGTCACGGCCGACGACCAGCACGACGACCGAGGACGACGGCACCGACGCGGGCACCAGGTCGATCGGCGAGGACTGAGCGGCGATCACCTCGGCGTCGGAGCGGTCGGTCGACGAGTCGACGTCCTCCCCCGTGCCGTCGCGCACGACGACACCGCCGTCCAGACCGATGAGTGTGACGCCCTGGCCGTGCGGCACGAGAACGGTCCGGGGCCCGGCACCGGTGACCTGGCGCTGCGAGCGCTCCTCGAACCTCTCCTCGTCGTCCGACCAGTCGAGCGACCGCAACGTGCCGCCGTGGTCGACCAGCCACAGCACCCCGCGCTCGTCCACGACGGCGTCGGCGAGGGGCTGGCCCGCCTGCCAGGTCTGCCCGACGTCGGCCAGCGTCAGCGGATCGGCGGTGTGCACGGTGCCGGTCGCGCGGTCGACGACGAACACCATCCCGTTCGCCACCAGCACCTTGCTCGTCGCACCGGGTGGCGCCTGGCGGCGGCCGGAGGCGAGCAGGGTGGCCAGGTCGATGACGGTGATCTCACCGGTGCGCCGGTTCAGGACGATCAGCCGGCCGTCCTCCTGCGCGATCTCCAGCTGCGAGTCGGGGCCGCTGATCTGCAACCGCGTCTGCGGCTTGCCCGAACCGGGGTTGATCTGCACGACCTCACCGCGCTGGTCGTCGCCGAGCCAGGTGAGCCCGTCCGACACCGCGACCGACGTGCGGGAGATGCCCTGCCCGAGCGCGGCGCCCGCGAGCACCAGAACACCCAGCAGTGCGGCGACGAAACTCGCCGATTCCCGCCCTCCACCGGAGATAATGCGTCTGATCCGGTGCCACCAAGACATAACGCGCCCTCCCTCGCCCGCCGGGGATGCTAACCCCCGGCTCTGACAACTTCGGGCGGCGCATGGTTCCCGGTTCGCCCGGTCAGCCGGGTGGCAGACATCAGGAAGCGTAATGACGGGGTCTGACAGTTCCGAAAACCGAATGGCGCTCCCCCGAATCGACCAACGCGTAAGGCAGAGTGGACGCATGGAAATCCCCGGCATGGGACTTGCCAGGCAGGCGCTCGACACCGCCCTCGGCACGACGGTGGCCGTCGCGGCCGTTCCGGCCCGCGTGCTGAGCCTGCTCGGCGAGGTGGAACAGCTCGTCCGCAAGGTCAACGGCACGATCGACTCCGTCGACGGCATCGTCGCGAGGGCCGGCGAACTGGTGGACCGCACGGCCGATGTCGTGGCGGACGCGGAGAAGGCCGTCGACGAGGTCCGCGCGATCACGGCGAGCGCGAGCGACGTCGCCGGACGGGCCGGGCTGGTCGTCACGACGGCCGGCCACACCGCGCACACGGTCAACGAGCTGATCGCCATGTACGAGCCGCTCGCCAAGCAGGCCCAGCCGCTCGCGAAGCGGTTCGTGGACGAGCTCTCACCGCACGAGGTCGAGGCCGCGATCAAGCTGGTCGACGAGCTGCCGGTGCTGACCGAGCACCTGATCAGCGACATCCTGCCGATCCTCGCGACCCTGGACAAGGTGGGTCCCGAGGTGCACCAGCTGCTCGAGGTCACGAGCGACATGCGCCAGGCGATCCTCGGCATCCCCGGCTTCGCGTTCATGCGCCGCCGCGGCGAGAAAAAAGACGGCGAAGATGGTGTGAAGGTGGCCGACAACGGGTAGTCCGCCCGAATGACTGCTGACCCGCACGACGATCAACTGACCTGGTGGCTGCTGACCAGCGTGTTCGGCCTGCTCGCCGCGATCAACGGCGCCCTGGCCGTCACGGAGAGAACGACCTGGCCCTACGCGCTCGCGGCGTTACTGCTCGCCGCGAGCGCGTGGAGTGCCAGACAGGCGTTCAGACCTTCCCCGTCGTCTGGTGTGTCAGGTTCGACGGCGACCCGAACCGGAACGCGCGCACCCGGTAGGTCGCGGTCTTCTCGTCTGGAAGTGTGATCACCCCGTACGAGGTGGTGTCCGGATCGAGCTGCACGGCGACGCGGTAGTCCGCCGCGCCCGCGGGCCTGACCTCGATCAGGTACCCGTCCTCGTCCGACGCCCGGTCCTGCCAGGTGAACAGGATCCCGTTGGCGTGTCTCACCTCCGCCTTCAGCTCCGCCGCCGCCGCCTCGGGTGAGGCCACCGGCGCCTTGCCCCCGCCGGCCTTGACCGGCGCGGTCCAGTCCGGCCCCTCGATCTCCGGCACCTCGTCGCCAGGGGGCAGCGTGACGTCCACAGTGGCCGAAGCAGGCCCGGTGTACGGCCGGACCCGGTAGTAGAACTCGGTTTCCGGGATCAGGTCCGGATGCTCGTAGGTGTTCTTCGCCGGTGTGGCGAACTCCAGGATCGTGTACTCGCCGTCCCGGCTGTTCGCGTACTCGACGACCTGTCCGGCCGACCCCGCCTCCGGACGCCAGTGCAGCGTCACGTCGATCGGCGAGGTCAGTTCGGACGTCAGCACGGGGTCCTGCTGTTCCTGGCCACAGGCAGCCAGAAACAGCAGGAGCACCACTGCCCAGCCGCTTCTAGTCAATGAAAACCGTTCACTTGCGCCAGAACCGGATGTTGCTCCAGGTGACCGTGGCAGGTCCTTGGCCGCTGGAGGTCCGGTACGCGCCGAACTTGTCGTAGAAGCTCGTACCCGAGCTCGCGTAGGTGTGCGCACGCGAGCCGTTGATGTACGTGCGGTGTTCTGTGGCCGTGTTGTGCACGGTGTTCACGCGCACGGTCGCCCCCACGGTCGCGCCGGTGGCGATGGTGGTGCCCCCGTGCACGGCGTAGAGCCGGCCGCCGCGTTCCACGGCAAGCATCCAGAACGGTCCCGCAGTGGGGGCCTCCCGGAACGTCTGCTTGAGACTGATGCGGGTGCCGCCGAGACTCGTGATCCGGAAGCTCCCCTCGAACTGGCGCGTGCCGCCGGTGTAAGTGGCGTAACGCCGCTCGGCACGCTGGTCACCGCTCGCTGTAGAGCAGGTGAGTTGGAACGTCAGGTTGCTGACGTTGCCACAGCCGCGTTCCTGGACGTTGAACGACGGCGAGTAGCTGGTCCACGGACCCGTCTCGACCTGAGCCTGTGCCGGTGAGACCGACACGAGCAGACCGGTCGCCAGCGCGATCCCCGCGACGATGCGGAGTCGTTTGGACATACCGATACCTCCTCAAAGCGTGCTGAAGGCAGCACGTTTTCTCAGGGGGCGGTATCGGGAGCGTAGCCGATAATGATCGGATGTTCGACCTCCATCGGCTACGACTGCTGCGAGAACTCTCCCAACGGGGGACGCTCGCTGCCGTCGCGCAGGCGCTGAACTACAGCCCGTCGTCGGTGTCGCAGCAGCTCTCGTTGCTGGAGACCGAGGTCGGGGTGCCCCTGCTGGAGCCGGTCGGGCGGCGGGTGAAGCTCACCCCGCAGGCCGAGATCCTGGTGCGGCACACCGAAGAGGTACTTGCCCGATTGGACCAGGCCGAGTCGGAGGTCGCCGCGTCGCTGCACGAGATCACCGGCACGCTGCGGGTCGCGACGTTCCAGACGGCGGCGCTGGCGTTGATCCCGGCGACGCTGGCCCGGATGAGGGACGAGCACCCGTCACTGCGCGTCGAGTTCCAGGTGCTCGACCCGGCGGAAGCGCTTTCCGCGTTGCACGCCAGGGACTTCGACCTCGTGTTCGTGGAGGAGTGGCCGGACCAGCCGGAGGCCAGGTTCACCGGGCTGGAGTACCGGGAACTGTGCCGGGACCCGATCCGGCTGGCCGTCCCACGTGGACTGCCGGTCGAGGAGATCGGCTCCTACCCGTGGATCATGGAGACCGCGGGTTTCCCGCAGCGGATCTTCAACGTGAACTGGTGCCGCCACAACGGCTTCGAGCCGGACGTCCGGTTCTCCTCGACCGACGTGCTGGTGAAGCTGCGGTTCGTGGAACGGGGTCTCGCGGTCGCGTTGCTGCCGGATCTCATCTGGTACGACCGCGAGATCACCGTCGACGTGCACGAGCTGCCGGTGCCGATGTCCCGGCTGCTGTTCACTGCGGCACGGGCAGGACGAGGTCAGCATCCCGCCGTGCGGGCGTTCCGCGAGGCGCTGGCGCTCTCCGTAGCGCCGCTCCGACCCCGGCCGTGATCACCAGCGCCATGCCGCCCAACGAGATCACACTCAGGTGCTGGCCGAGCAGCAACGCCCCGGCGAGCGCCGCCGCGGCGGGTTCGAGCGCGAGCACCACGCCGAACGTGCTGGCCTCCAGCGTCCTGAGCGCCTTGATCTCCAGCGCGTACGGGATCGCGGACGCCAGCAGCGCCACCAGCGTGCCCAGCAGCAGGATCCTCGGTTCGAACAACGTGGCGCCGGCCGCCGACAGCCCGTACGGCAGGGTGAGCGCGGCCGCGATCAGGCTGGCCCCCGCGAGGCCGCCGATGCCGAGCCCCGCGGTCGCGACCTTGCGCCCGGCCAGCACGTAACAGGCCCAGAACGCGGCCGCGAACAACGCGAGCGCCACACCGATCAGGTCGAGGTGCGCGCCGGTGTACTCGCGTACGCCGAGCACGACGATGCCCACCAGCGCCAGCCCCACCCACACGAAGTCCCTGGGCCGCCTGCTCAGGACCGCCGCGAGCCCGAGCGGCCCGAGGAACTCGATCGTCACCGCCACGCCGAGCGGGATCCGGTCGAGCGCGAGGTAGAACGTGCCGTTCATGCCGGCCAGGGTCAGCCCGAGCACGATCGTCTCCTGGCGGATCTTCGGCCTGGCGACCACGGCCAGCATCAGGGCCGCGATGCCGAGCCGCAGCGCCGTGGCACCCGGCGCGCCGATCTGCCCGAAGAGCTGGCTCGCGAACGCCGCGCCGAACTGCAGTGAGATGACCGAGCCGAGGACCAGGAAGACCGACATGCGCCCAGTCTCGGTTCCGGGGTCCGTTCAGTACAGCGAACGTCTCCGAGCGATATCGTTCGGTTTTTCCGAACATTTAGACTGGCCGGTGCGATGAGACGCAAACCTTCCTCCCCTCTCCCCCAGCGCAACGGCCTGGACGCGGCCCGGCTGAAGCTGCCCTCCGAGGGCGCCTGGCCGTCGTTGCGCGAGCACCTCGTGGAACGCCTGCCGCGGGTGGCCGCCGAGCGCATCGACGAGATGCTGGCCGAGGAACGGATCTGGGGTGTCGCCGGCCCGCTGGGCGTCGACACGCCGTTCGTGCCGGACTCCTACATCTGGTTCCACCGCGACCTGCCGGTGGAGGTGCCGGTGCCGTTCGAGGTCGGCGTGGTCTACCAGGACGACGACATCGTGGTCGCCGACAAGCCGCACTTCCTCGCGACGATCCCGCGCGGCGCGCACATCATGCAGACCGCGCTCGTGAAACTCCGCGAGTCGCTGGGCCTGCCGGACCTCTCGCCCGCGCACCGGCTGGACCGCGTCACGGCCGGGCTGGTGCTGTTCGTGGTGCGCCGCGAGCTGCGCGGCAAGTACCAGACGATGTTCCGCGACCGGTTGGTGCGCAAGGAGTACGAGGCGATCGCGCCGTACGACCCGGCGCTGGAAGTCCCGCGCGTGGTGCGCTCCCGGATCATCAAGGAACGGGGCATCATCACCGCGTTCGAGGTCGACGGCGAGCCCAACGCCGAGACGCACGTGTCCCTTGTGGAGCGTCGCGGCGCGCTGGGCCGCTACCACCTCAAGCCGTTGACCGGCCGCACCCACCAGCTGCGCCTGCACATGTCCGGGCTCGGCGTGCCGATCGTGAACGACGACTTCTACCCGGTGTTGCGGGACCGTCCGCTCGACGACTTCTCCTCGCCGCTGCAGCTGCTCGCCCACACGCTGTCCTTCGTGGACCCGGTGTCGGGCGTCGACCGGTCGTTCACCTCGGGGTTGAAGCTGTCCGCCTGGTCATGAGACGTGCGTGCGCCGGGCCTCGATCGGCTGCGGCTCCCAGACCTGGTTCATCCGGTCGAGCAACCGCCGCGCCAGCGCGCTCATCTCCGGGTGGGTCTCGGTGAACGTCGCCACCACACGCGCCCGGAACATCAGCCGGCCGCGCGCCGTCGTGCTGTACCAGAACCAGTCCTCGCCGACGACCCTCGCGAGGTGGTCGGTGCCGTCCCGCTCGGCGCGCTGCACCAGCGCGTCGCCGTTCACGAGCCACCGCACGCACGCGTCCTCGAGCCCGGCCACGACACCGCGTTCCTCGAAGTAGGCCTGCTCCGCCGCCTCGCGCAGTTCGCGGGGCGTCTCGGAAACCGTGGCACAGGTCGGGAATCCCATGCGGAGGTAGACGACCTCGGTCAGCCCGTCACCGAGCGCCGCGCCTTCGAAGTCGACGAACCTCGCGCCCCGTGGCGAGTACATGTCGTTGCCGGGACACGGGTCACCGTGCACCAGATCGAACTTGCCGGTGTCCTCGAACGCCAGCTCGTCCTCCGCGCCGCCGATCTCCACCTCCATCGCGCGCACGAACCGCAGGAACGGAACGGGGTCCGGCACCTGCTGACGCGGCAGCAGTCCGGCGTGCTCCGGCCCGGTGGCCATGTGCAGACGGGCGAGGCCGCGCGCGTAGTCGACCACCCAGTCCTCCTCGAACGGGTCGGAGCGCAGCCGTTCGAGCACCATGGTCCGTTTCTCGTGGTCGACGTCGAGGACGCGCGGCACCACGCCGGTGTGCTCGGCGAGCCGAAGAGCCGTGACCTCCCGTTCGAACGCCGCCGGGTCGCCGACCACCTGCTTGATGATCCGGTCGCCGTCCACCCACACCCGAGACCGGTCACCGCTCTGAAGACGCTCCACAGGTCAACTATTCCACAGCCGCGGAGAATTCTGTAACAATGGCGTTTACGAGCGCGAGTCCACGATCGTGCAGAACCAGGGAACAAGACTGGAGCGATTACCGTCGCTGACCGGCATGCGATTCTTCGCCGCGTTCGTCGTGTTCGGATTCCACATCAACGCGGCCGGTCTCTGGCCGCATTTGGACGTGCCGTTCCGGCAGGGCGCCACCGGCGTCAGCTTCTTCTTCATCCTGTCCGGGTTCGTGCTCACCTGGTCCGCGAAACCGGACACCGGACCGGTCACCGTCTGGCGGCGCCGGGCAGCGAAGATCTTCCCCAACCACGTCGCGACCTGGCTCGTCGTGCTGGTCGCGGGCGCCGCGGTGACCCCGGCGGCCGCCCTCGCGAACCTCTCGCTGGCGCAGGCCTGGTTCCCCGGCGAAAGCGTCTACTTCGGCCTGAACACGCCCGCATGGTCATTGTCGTGCGAATTGGCGTTCTACCTCGCATTCCCACTTCTGATCAAGTGGCAGATGAGGCGGCCATGGGTCATCGCAGGCACGGCGGTGATCGCGATTTTGACGGTTCCGGTCATCGCACTGTCAATGCCAGGCCCGATCGAATACTGGTTCGTCTTCGTCTTCCCGCCGGTGCGCGCACTGGAGTTCATATTGGGAATGGCAATGGCCCGAGTGGTCCAACAACGGAAGTGGATCGGGCTAGGGCTCTGGCCCGCGAGTGCGTTGTTCGTGGTCGCGTACGCCGGCTCGTGGTACCTGCCGGCGTCGTTCCCGTACGTCGCGGGCACCGTCATCCCGCTGGCGCTGCTGATCCCCGCCGCCGCGGTCGCCGACCTCACCGGCAGGTGGTCGCCGTGGCGCTCGAAGTGGATGGTGTGGCTGGGCACCGTGTCGTTCGCGTTCTACATGGTCCACCAGATCGTCGTCCGGGTGAGCGAGAAGCTCCTCGACGTGCACGCGTACCCGTTGCTCTCGGCGCTCGGCATGTTCGTGGTGTCGATGCTCGGGGCGTGGCTGCTGTACCGGCTGGTCGAGGTGCCCGCGGAACGGTTCGTCCGCGGGACACCCCGACCGGCTCAGGTCACGCGAGCGTCAACGCGTACAGCTCCGCCCGCGGATCATCGGGCAGCGTGACCGAACGGACCGTCTTCGCGGCGTCGAGCCGCAACGACTGACCGAACAACCGGACCGGCGGGCCGTCGACGCCCTGGCCCGCCCTGATCCGGTGCGGCATCTCCAGCACCGCCGGGCCGCTGCCCGCCCAGTCCGCGACCGACGCCGCGACCTCGGCCGAGGTGCCGTCGGTGTACCAGACGGTGAAGGCGGCGGACACCGGTCCGTTGTGCGACGCGCCCACGACGTGCAGCCACGAGAACTGGCCGGTGGGCAGCAGGAGCCCCTGCCCGCGTGCCTCCACGAAGTTCGGCGCCGTGCCGGTGGGGTCAGGCGCCTGGTAGGTGATGCCGCCCCACGTCACGGGCCCGGCCGGCGGCAGCAGTGCCGCGTCGTAGCTCCAGCCGCCGCCGTCGAAGTTGCCCGAGGCGGAGTCGGCGACCGTGGCCGTGCCGTCGTGGTTCAGCTCTGGAGTGACGTCCACCGAACACGACGAGAACGCGCACAGAGCCGCCGGTTTGACCTCGACGACGGCCTTCACCGTCACCGACTCGACCTGCACCGAGACCTCGTACGAACCCGCGGCCACACCGGCGGGCACCGACAGCGTCAACGGCACCGTCTTCTGCGCCGGCAGGTGCCGCGACACGATCACGAACGGCTTGGCACCACTCACCTTCCAGCCGGCCGGAGCGGTGACGACGGGCCGCACGGACGTCGCGCCGGGCGACTGCGCCAGCACGTCGAGCTGCAACGTGAGCGACTGCGCGGAGTCCGACGTCGGCACCACGATCTCGGAGTTGCGCAACGACGCCGACAAGGCACGACGCGAGTCCTCGTTGCCGTCGTTCAGCGACGGCGGCTCATCTCCGCGCCCGGTGCCCCACGACGAGGGCTTCGCCGACACCTCGTGGGTCAGCTTCCCGCCGCGCTGCAACGAAGTCCAGGACAGCCAGGTCTTGCGGACGTCACTGCCGCCGAACGACACGCTCTTGATGTACCGGTTGGTGTCGGACACCCCTCGCGCCGAGACCGTCAGGGTTCCGCCCTGCGAGCCGTACTGTCCGATCCGGACGGTCGCGGACTCGAACTGCGGCGAGGACAGGGCCAGGAAGTCCGCGCCGTTGAAGGTCGGGTAGATGCCCAGCGACGAGAAGACGTACCAGGCCGACATCGTGCCCAGGTCGTCGTTGCCGGTCATGCCGTCCGGACCCGTCGTGAACAACGTCATCGCCGCCCGCACGACCGTCGCGGTCTTCGACGGCGTGCCCGACCACAGGTACATGTAGGGCGCGAGCAGGTCGGGTTCGTTGTTCGGGTTGTAGGTGGGCTTGCCGTAGTAGTCGTACGGCTCGGTGATCCAGTCGTGCCGCGCGGTGCCGGCCGGGTCGACCAGCAGCTTGTCGTAGGCGAAGAACGAGTCGAGCCGCTTCTCCGTCTCGCGGCGGCCGCCCATCAGCGACACGAGTCCGGCGGGATCCTGCGGCACCAGCCACTGGTACTGGTAGGCGCCACCCTCGTGGAACTGGTGCGACGCGTCGACCGGGTTGTACGGCGTCAGCCACGTGCCGGCGGCGGTGCGCGGCCGGAACTGGCCGATCGACGAGTCCCACAGGTTGCGGTACCACTGGCCCCGATCGGCGAACATGCGCGCGTCGGCCTTCTTGCCCAGTCCCTTGGCCATCAACGCCAGTGACGCGTCCGCCGCCGAGTACTCCAGGGTCGCGGACGCCGGGTGCACGCAGTCGTTGTCGCCGCCCTTGTGCGCGCAGTCCTTGCCCAGCTCCAGGCCGGACGGGATGTACCCGCGATCGGCGTAGTAGGTGACACCAGAGCGTCCGTTGTAGGGCGACTCCGCCGGAGGCAGCGACGTGGCGTTGGCGCGCAACAGCTTGTACGTCTCCTCCTCGTACCCCTTCAGCAGGCCCTTCGACCAGGCCTCGACGAGGAACGGCGTCACCGGGTCACCGGTCATGATGTTGGTCTCGGACGACGCCAACGCCCAGCGCGGCAACCATCCGCCGTCCCGCCCACTGGCCACGACGGACAGTGCGACGTCACGGGCGACCTTCGGTTCCAGGATCTGCAGCAACTGGTTCTGCGGCCGGTACGTGTCCCACAGCGAGAAGTTCTGGTACGGCGTGTAACCCGACGCCGTGCGCACCTTCCCGTCGAAGCCCATGTACCTGCCGTCGACATCGCCGGCGAGGTTCGGGTGCAGCACCGAGTGGTAGAGCGCGGTGTAGAACGCGACCTGCCGGTCCCGTGGCCCGCCGGACACCCGCACGGCGTCCAACTGCTTCTTCCACACGTCCTTGGCGGCCGCCACCGTGGCGTCGAAGTCGTGGGAGGGGGCCTCCGCCGCGAGGTTCTTCCGCGCGCCCTCGATGCCGGTGTACGAAAGGCCGAGCTTCAGCACGACGTCACGGTCGGCGGTCGCGTCGAACGTGACCCACGCACCGTTCCCGCCGGTGCCGGCGGCGTCCCGGACGCCCGGCGTGGGAACGCTTCCGCGCCACGCGCCGAAGGAGGCGAACGGGCGGTCGAACGTGGCCGTGAAGTACACGGTGTGCTCGTCCTTGCCCGCGCAGAACCGGCCGTTGCGCACCCGGCCCTCGATGGTTCTGTCACCGACGACGTGGATCTCCGAGTCCAGCACCGTCTGGTTCGACCGTCCGGTGTTGAACAGGACGTTCGCCGCGCCGGAGGACGGGAACGTGTAGCGCTGCCAGCCGGTCCGCTGCGTGGCCGTGAGCTCGGCGTTCACCCCGTAGCGCGGCAGCCCGACGCGGTAGTAGCCGGGCTGTGCGGCTTCGTCCGAATGGCTGAAGTCCGACTTGTAGGCGTTGATGTCAACGTTGTCAACTGACCCGACCGTCGGCATCACCGGCAGCTCGCCCATGACGCCGCAGCCCACGCCCGACAGGTGTGTCTGCGAGAAGCCGTAGATGGAGGTGGCCTTGTAGTCGTATCCGCCCTGACCCCCCGTGTCAGGGCTGACCTGCACCATTCCGAACGGCACCGAGGCGCCGGGGAAGGTGTTGCCGAAGTTCTGCGTACCCACGAAGGGGTTCACCAACGACGAAGGGTCCTCGTCGACCTGTGCCGCGTGCGCGGGGACTGCTAGACCCAGTAACAGCCCGGCTACAACCAGTGTCCGCATGGAAGGCAGTATTGCTCGATCATCGCCGCCCCGACACCCATCGGAGGCGGCGATGTGCGCATTGACCGCGCCGTCACTGCATCTTGTCTCGTTTTGTCCAGCTAGCAGCGCTTGCTGGAGAACGCGGTGAAGTTGTCGTCCTGCTGGACGCTGATCATGCCGTAGGCGGCAGTGCACTTGGACAGGGTGGAAGCCGGCTTGCCCCACAGCTCGACGGGGGCGAACTGGCTGCTGTTCCCGCCCTTGTAGGAGTCCGGCGTGCTGTCGCCGGCGCTGCCGTAGACGGCGATCGCGGTCTGCGTGCCCCAGTAACGACCGGTGGCGCGGAAGCTCTCCCAGACGTAGACGTAGGAGTAGTTCGAGCCACACCCGGCGAACTGCTTCACGGACGCGATGTTGTTGCCACGCCACTTGACGTACCCGGTCGACCCGATCTGCGCGGCACTCGCGCAACCGGGCGGCGTCTCGGCGCTGGCCACGCCGGGAAACACGAAACCGAGCAGCACGAACGCGATACCGATGATTGCCCTCTTCATGCGGGTGATCATCGTCGTTGGCGCTGACAACTCGCTGACACGCGAGTAAGCAGGAAACATGCCCGTACAGCTCAACCACACCATCGTCCACGTCAGCGACCAGAACCACTCCGCCCGCTTCCTCACCGAACTGCTCGGCCTGCCCGATCCGGTGCGCTACGGCCCGTTCCTCGTCGTCGAGGTTGCGAACGGCGTCTCGCTCGACTACCTGACCGCGCAGGGCCCGATCACCGAGCAGCACTACGCGTTCCTCGTGACCGAGGAGGAGTTCGACCAGATCTTCGGCCGCATCCAGGAACGCGGCCTCGACTACTGGGCCGACCCGTTCCACTCCCAGCCGCGGCAGATCAACCGCAACGACGGCGGCCGCGGCGTCTACTGGAACGACCCGGACGGCCACGCGCTGGAGATCATCACCCGCCCGTACGGGTCCGGCGCCTGACGAACCGGTTCACGTATCTAAAAGGTATAGACCACCTCTTGTGCTCGGAGTCCTTGCCTGCCACCGTGAGAGCGGTAACACACCGTGGGCGCGCAGATGCTCTGAGGAGTTGGTCTCCATGTTCCGAACACGCGCCGCCGCCCTGATCGTCGCGCTGATCGGCGTCTTCACGCTCGTTCAGCCGGCGACGGCAGCGCCGTTCATCATCAGTGAAGCGCAGTTCAAGCAGATGTTCCCGTCCCGCAACAGCTTCTACACCTACACCGGCCTGAGGAACGCGATCAACTCGTTCGGTTCCTTCGCGAACCAGGGCAGCGAAACGGTGAAGAGGCAGGAGCTCGCGGCGTTCCTGGCCAACGTCTCCCACGAGACCGGCGGCCTCGTGTACATCGAAGAGATCAACAAAACGGGCGACTACTGCGACGAAAGCAAGCCCTACGGCTGCCCCGCAGGTGTCAGGCAGTACTACGGCCGCGGCCCGATCCAGCTGTCGTGGAACTTCAACTACAAGGCGGCCGGCGACTACCTCGGCATCAACCTGCTGAACGACCCGGGCCGGGTGGCTCGTGACGCGACCGTCGCGTGGCGCACGGGGATCTGGTACTGGATGACGCAGAACGGTCCCGGCACCATGACCCCGCACAACGCGATGGTCAACTCGCGCGGCTTCGGCCAGACGATCCGCAGCATCAACGGATCACTGGAGTGCGGTGGCAAGAACCCCGGTGCGGTGGAGAGCCGGGTCTCCAAGTACCGCTCGTTCACCGGGATCATCGGCGTCGCACAGGGATCGAACCTCTACTGCTAGTAACGAAAAAGGTCTAGACCCTTGACTGGTCTGGACCACTGGTGCCAATCTCAGCGTTGTTCACATTCGTGATTCCTCCGGGCGCAAAGACTCCAGGAGTGGGTGACCTTGCTGAGAAAACGCATCTTGGCGTCTATCGCGGCGGGTGTGATGGCGGCGACCATGGCCGTCATCGCACCGACCGCGTCCTCACAGGCGGAAGTGTCCGCACAGGCCTGCACCTTCACGAACTGGGTGCAGGGCCAGTGGTACACGACCGGCTCGATCGTGAAGTTCGAGAACAACTACTACATCGCGGAGCACGACAACCCGGGCTACAGCCCAACGGTCTCCACCTGGTACTGGGAGCCGACGAGCTGTGACGGTGGTGGAGGTGGCGGCGGCGGCACCTGTGCCAGCGCCACGGACTGGGTGGCGGGCCGCGCGTACGTGACCGGCAACATCGTGCGGTACAACGGCTCCTACTACATCGCCGAGCACGACAACCCCGGTTACGACCCGACGGTCTCCACGTGGTTCTGGGAACCGCACAACTGCGGCGGCGGGGGTGGCGGCGGAGGCGACTTCCTCATCACCGAGGCCCAGTTCAACCAGATGTTCCCCGGCCGCAACAGCTTCTACACCTTCCAGGGCTTCGTCGACGCGACGCGCACGGTCGCCGGGTTCGCCACGACCGGCAGCGACACGGTGAAGAAGCAGGAAGTCGCGGCGTTCCTCGCGAACGCGTCGCACGAGACCGGTGGCCTCGTCTACATCGAAGAGATCAACAAGAACAACGACCTCTGCGATGAGAGCCAGCCCTACGGCTGCCCGGCCGGCACCTACGCCTACTACGGCCGCGGTCCGATCCAGCTGTCGTGGAACTTCAACTACAAGGCCGCGGGCGACTACCTGGGTCTCAACCTGCTGCAGAACCCGTACCAGGTGGCGCAGAACTCCACGACCGCGTGGCGGACGGCGATCTGGTACTGGATGACCCAGACCGGGCCAGGCACCATGACGGCGCACAACGCGATGGTCAACAGCGCGGGGTTCGGCCAGACCATCCGCAGCATCAACGGTTACCTGGAGTGCGACGGCCGCAACCCGGCGCAGGTCCAGAGCCGCGTGTCGAAGTACCAGCAGATCACCGGGATCATCGGCGTGACCCCTGGCGGCAACCTCTACTGCTAGTGGTTCGCCTCACTAGGACTCGAGCGGTCCTAGTTCGGTCATAGCTTCACTGCATGACCATGGAGCTCAACGATCTGCTGCACGAACTGAACGACCAGCGCAGGACCTTCCGCGTCACCATGCGGGGTCTCACCGCCGCCGAAGCGGTGAAGCGCACGACGGTCAGCGAGCTCACGCTGGGTGGGTTGCTCAAGCACCTCACCTGGTGTGAGCGCGGCTGGACCCACATCCTGACCGAGCAGCCCCTGCCCCCACCGGGCATGCTGGACTTCGACCAGTACACCTGGACGGGGAACGACTTCGGGGAACTGCTCGCGTCGTACGACGAGGCGGTGCGCGCGACCGATGAGGCCGTGCGCACCGCCTCGCTCGACAAGCTGGTGCCGCTGCCTTCCGCGCCCTGGGACCAGGACCCGCAGCCCATGTCGATCCGGCGGATCGTGCTGCACCTGATCCGGGAGACCGCGCAGCACGCGGGCCACGCGGACATCCTCCGCGAGACGCTCGACGGTCAGTCGACCACGGCGTCCCTGTACGAGTAGCCGCTAGGCCGCCAGCTGTTCCTTCACCTGCGCAAGCGACGGGTTGGTGAGCGCGGAGCCGTTCGGGAAGTGGACGGTGGGCACCGTGCGGTTGCCGCCGTTCACGCTCATCACGAAGTCGGCCGCTCCCGGCGTCTCCTCGATGTTGATCTCGACGTACTCGATGCCTTCGCGGTCGAGCGAGCTCTTCAGGATCCGGCAGTAGCCGCACCACGAGGTCGAGTAGACGGTCAGCTGGTCGGGAGCCATCAGGCGCACTCCTCATCGGGTTCGGACGAAGTCGTCAGTATCAACGCCGGACGAGGGGCGCTTCTTCCCGGGCCGGGGAGATGCGCCCCTCACTCGTCCGGAGCAGCCGGTGGCGATCGTCAGACAATCGTCAGGTCAATTCGGCACACCGTGGGTGAACATAGTTCGCGCACGGCCGAAGATTTCGCCCGTGCAATTGGTCGTGCATTCGTAAATTCCCGCCAGGCGAATGTAGTCACCCATTCGGCGGCCCGTCACCACACAGGGTTTCCGATATCGTCTAAATTCCGCCGCCGCTACCGCAGTCATGTTCAGAAAGGTTTGCCATGCTGAAAACGGTGGCGGCTGCTGCCCTCGCGCTGTCCGCGGTCCTGACCGCGCCGGCCGCCCACGCAGCCTCCGATGTTCCTGATTTCGTGACGATCGACGTCGTCACCGTGAACGGCTCCGGCTGTCCCGCCGGCACCGCGGCCGTGGCCGCCGGGGACGACCGCACGGCGTTCACGGTGACATACAGCCAGTACCTCGCCCAGGCCGGGCAGGGCTCAGGCCCCACCGACTTCCGCAAGAACTGCCAGCTCAACATCAGAGTGAGCTACCCGCAGGGCTTCACGTTCGGCATCGCCCAGGCGGACTACCGGGGATTCGCGAACCTGCAGCAGGGCGCAACGGGCACCGAGAAGGGGAACTACTACTTCCAGGGCATGTCGCAGGGTACGAGCCGCACCCACACGTTCGCCGGCCCGAAGAGCGACAACTGGCAGGCCACCGACCGCGCGACCGTCGCGGAAATCATCTACGCCCCGTGCGGGGAAGTCCGGCACCTGAACATCAACACCGAACTGCGCGTGAACGCGGGAACCGCGTCGAAGGCGAACAGCTTCATGACGATGGATTCCACCGACAGCAGCGTGAGCACGAAGTACCAGTTCTCCTGGAAGCGCTGCTGACGCAGGCACCGACTGCCGCCGCCCGTTCGTTTTGTTGAACTCCAGACGGAAAGGTGCCCCATGCTCAACACACTGGCCGCGGCCGCGCTCGCGATGTCGACGATCATCATTCCGCCCGGCGGCGCCCCCGGCGACACCCCGCCGCCGGACCACATCACCATCGACGTCGTGACCATCAACGGCTCTGGCTGCCGGGCGGGAACGGCCGCCGTCGCCGTCAGCCCGGACAACAAGGCGTTCACCGTCACCTACAGCGAGTTCATGGCGCAGGTCGGGCCCCAGGCCCTCCCCACCGACTTCCGCAAGAACTGCCAGCTGAACCTGCGCGTCAACGTGCCGTCCGGCTTCACCTACGGCATCGCGTCCACCGACTACCGCGGCTTCGCACACCTCGAACGCGGCGCCACGGCCCTGGAGAAGGCCAACTACTACTTCCAGGGCATGTCGCAGACGGCTTACAAGCAGCACAACTACAGCGGCCCGTTCAGCGACGACTGGCAGGCGACGGACACGACCGACGTGGCCGCGATCGTCTACCACCCGTGCGGCGAGAAGCGGAACTTCAACATCAACACGGAGCTACGGGTCATGGCGGGCACGTCCGACAAGAAGCTCACCAGCTTCATCACGATGGACTCGACCGACGGATCCATCGAGACGACCTACCACTTCGCCTGGAAGGTCTGTCCGCCCAAGCCGTAACCGTCACATCAGGCCAAACAACCAGTGCCGGGCATTCCGCGAACGGGGTGCCCGGCACGCCTGATCAGATCAGGAAGCGGTACGCCGTCGACCCCGGCTCCACGTGCTGGATCTTGAGCGGGGACTCCTTCATCCGCCCCCACAGCAGGTCGTAGTCCTCGCGCCGCCCCAGCTCGATGCACACCAGCGCGGCCCCGGTCTCCCGGTTGTCCCGCTTCATGTACTCGAACTGCACGATGTCGTCGTCCTTGCCCAGCACGTCGTCGAGGAACCGCCGCAGCGCACCGGGCTCCTGCGGGAACTCGACCAGGAACCAGTGCTTCAGGCCGCGGTGGATCATCGAACGCTCGACGATCTCGGCGTAACGCGACACGTCGTTGTTGCCGCCCGACAGCAGGCACACGACCGTCGAGTCCGGCGCGACGGAGATCTCCTCCAGCAGCGCGGCCGAAGCCAGGGCACCCGCGGGCTCGGCGATGATGCCGTCGATCTGGTACAGCTCCAGCATCTCGGTGCAGACCGCGCCCTCGGACACCGTGAGCAGCTCCGCGCCGCTGTCGCGCACCATCGGGAACGTCACGTCGCCGGCGCGGCGGACCGCGGCGCCGTCGACGAACGAGTCGACCTCGGGCAGCGTCACCGGGCCGCCCGCCTGGATGGCGGCGATCATGCTCGCGGCACCGGCGGGCTCGACGCCGATGATGCGGGTGCGCGGGAAACGTTCCTTGAACCACGTGCCGACGCCGGAGAGCAGGCCGCCGCCGCCGATGGGCACCACGACCACGTCGGGGGCGCCGCCGAGCTGCTGGACGATCTCCAGGCCGACGGTGCCCTGGCCCGCGACCGTGCGGGGGTCGTCGAAGGCCGGGACCAGGGTCGCGCCCGTGTGCTGCGCGTACTCCTTGGCCAGCGCGGCCGCGTCGTCGTAGGTGTCGCCGTCCACGACCAGCTGCACCATGCCCTGGCCGAGGGCCTGGATGCGGTCGCGTTTCTGGCGCGGGGTGGTCCGCGGGACGTGCACGCGGCCCTCGATGCCCAGGCGGCGGCAGGCGTAGGCCATGCCCTGGCCGTGGTTGCCGGCCGACGCGCAGACCGCGCCACCGAACGCGAACTCGGTCTGGCACAGCAGGTTGAACGCGCCGCGCAGCTTGTACGAGCGGCCTACCTGGAGGTCCTCGCGCTTGAACCACACGCGGGCGCCGGTCTTCTCGGACAACCGCTGGTTGACCTCCAGCGGCGTCGTGCGTGCGACACCACCGAGCCGGGCTGCGGCCGCGGACACCTCATCAGCGAAGGACATGTCAATACATCTTCCGTGAACGACTTGGGTCTGGCACGCGTACCCCTAGAAGGACAGGGGAGGTACCTGTGTTTCGCCTTTTGGGCGTGCTGTCACTGCTCATGATGCTCTCTGTGGTTCCCGCGCACGCCCATGGCGCGCCGACCGACCCCGCGAGCAGGGCTTTCCTGTGTTCGCCAGGTCAGCCCACAGCATCATCCCCGCCCTGCCGCAGCGCCATCGCGGCGGGGCTGCCGTCCAAGGAGTGGGACAACATCCGGCTCCCGAACGTGCGCGGCCAGGACGCGCAGAAGGTGCCGGACGGCAGGCTGTGCAGCGCCGGGCTGGCGAGGTACGGCGGGCTGGACCTGCCGTCCGCCGGCTGGCCGGCGACGAAGCTGAAGAGCACGGACTTCACGTACAAGGCCACGATCCCCCACCAGGGCTCGTTCCGGTTCTACGTGACGCGCGACGGCTACACGCCGAACCAGCCCCTGCGGTGGGCGGACCTCGACCAGTTCCTGAACGTGCCCTCTCCCCCGCTCGTCAACGGCTCCTACGAGTTCCAGGTGCAGCTGCCGAAGGACCGCACCGGACGCCACCTGATCTACACGGTCTGGCAGAACACGGACACACCCGACACCTATCACTCGTGCACGGACGTGGAGATCGCGGCACCGCCGGCCAAGCCGTCCGCGCGGACGTCGAGCGTCCCGCGACCCGTCCCCGTTGCGTCGAGTGCCGAACAACCTCCTTCCGGCGCAACGAGGTTCGGCATGTCGGCGGTGGTGGCCGCACTGGGCGGTCTCGCCGTGCTCGGCGGGTTCCTGTTGTGGCGCAAACGAATTCTGTGAACGTACCGGTCCCCAACAGGTCCAGGCCTTCCTTACGATGATCTTCGGGCGCGCAACCCCGCTACCCGAAGGTGTGTACCCGAATGGCTCGAAAACTGTTGGCGTTGCTGGCAATGCTCGCCGCCACCCTCGTCCCGGTCTCCCTCTCGGCGACGAGCTCGGCACAGGCGGCACCGTTCAAAGTCCTCGCTTTCCACAACGGGACCTGGGACCCGGCGCACATCGCCTTCGTCAACGAGGCGAACCCCTGGCTCACCCGAGCGGGCCAGGAGAACGGCTTCACCTACGAGTCGACCCGTGACTGGAACCGGCTGAGCACCCTCACCCCGGCCCAGGCGCAGGTCGTGATCTTCCTCGACGACGCGCCCACCGGTGCCGCGGCACGCACGGGCTTCCAGCGCTACATAGAGGCAGGCGGCGGGTTCTTCGGCTTCCACGTCAGCGCGTTCACCCAGAACGCGAACGAGTGGCCGTGGTACCACAACACGTTCCTGGCCAAGGGCAACTTCGTCAGCAACACGTGGGGCCCGACCACCGCGGTGCTGAAGGTCGAGACCCGCACGCACCCCTCGACGCTGCGCCTGCCGGAGAAGTTCACGTCGGCGGTCAGCGAGTGGTACAGCTGGGACCGTGACCTGCGGCAGAACCCGAACGTCCAGATCCTGGCGAGCGTCGACCCGTCGAGCTTCCCGCTCGGCACCGACCCGGACCAGACGTGGCGCAGCGGTTACTACCCGATCATGTGGACCAACAAGAGCTACAAGATGATCTACGCGAACTTCGGCCACAACGCCATGGACTACGCGGCGAACCGGCCGCTGTCGTCCACGTTCGCGAGCGCCACCCAGAACAACTTCCTCGTCGACAGCCTGCTGTGGCTGGGCGGCGGCGGCACCCCGCCGCAGGGTGAGTGGAAGACGGTCGTCAACCGCGGCAACGGCAAGTGCGTCGACGCCGCGGCCGCGGGCCTGAACAACGGCACCGTCATCCAGCAGTACGCCTGCAACGGCACCACGGCGCAGAACTTCCGCGCGGTGGCGACGACCGACGGCTACTCCCGCGTCGAGTACCGCAACGACTCGGCCAAGGTGCTGGACGTGAGCAACGTGTCCACCGCCGACAACGCCGGGATCCACCTCTGGACCTACGGTGGCGGCACCAACCAGCAGTGGCGGGTGACCACGGGCGCGGACGGCTACTCGACGATCACGGCCCGGCACTCGAACAAGTGCCTGTCGGCGCCGGCCAGTTCCGCCGACGGCGTCCAGCTGGTCCAGGCGACCTGCACCGGGTCGGCGGCGCAGAGCTTCAAGATCGGCTGATCAGGAGGACCGTGAGTGGTTCTGGTCGTCGCGGCGGCCGGAACCACTCACGACCACCCGTTTCCCCGGCATCGGGCCGGCCGGGTGCGCCGCCCCGAGGAACCCGTACATGTCGTTGAGCTGGTGCAGGGCCTGCACCGCGTCCCGCCACACCGGGCAGGGCCACGCGCGGTGCCGCCCGTACCAGGCGCGGCACGACTTGCACCGGTTCCGCTCGTTCGGCTCGTGCATCCGCAGCAGCCCCCGCCACCAGGGCAGGGCGTCGCGAAGCTGCTCGCGCAGTTCGAAGACCTCGTGAGGCGCGTCGGTCCGGGCGAGCTGGTCCATGGTCTTGTAGACGACGTCGATCACCGAGCGGTGGAACGACCCCTGTCGTTCAGCAAGCGCCATCTCCCAGATCCTCCGAAGTTGAGACAGGCACGGCCGGAGTCTATGTTGGCCAATGGAGGGCTTTCAACTGGTGAAAATCCACTCACCCAGATAGCCCTTTCCATGGGTGGAGACGTTCACTGCGCGCGACGGGGAGGCGGCAATGGCGGGGGAACGGTCCCTGGCTGACAAGCTCAACCACCTCTTCGCCCGGCATACCGCCAGGTCCGGCCAGGAGTACAGCAACGAGCAGGTCGCGGCGGCCATCGCCGACACCGGCGTGACCATCTCCCAGAGCTACATCTGGCAGCTGCGCAAGGCCAAGAAGGACAACCCGACGTTCAAGCATCTGCAGGCACTGGCAGGCTTCTTCGGTGTGCCCGTGAGCTACTTCTTCGACGACGAGGTCACCGACCGGGTCGACGAGCAGCTGAAGTCGTTGCAGGACGAGCAGAGCAGGCTCAACGAGATCGCTTCGGGCAGCGACGCGCAGCTCATGGCGATGCGCGCGGGGGAACTGTCTCCGGACCGCCGCCGCCTGGTCATGGAGCTGCTCGACGTGGTCTACCGACAGGAACAGGCCGAGCGCGGCGAAGGATGACTCGTGGCCGAACGAGATTTGCGCAAGCGGTGCCGCCGCCTGCTGAACGAGCTGGACATCCAGCCGCCACTCGACGTCGAGGAACTCTGCCGCCGTGTCGGTGACCAGCGCGGCAAGCCGATCCGGCTGATCGCGCACCCGATCCCGGTGCCCGGCCCGTACGGCGTGTGGATCGCCACCTCCAAGGCCGACTACATCCTGTACCAGCAGGAGACGTCGAAGGCGCACCAGAACCACATCATCCTGCACGAGCTCGGCCACCTGCTGGCCGGTCACACGAGCGACGAGCAGGACGACGACCTGCTCGCGGGCCTCTACCCCGACCTCGAACCGGACGCCGTGCGGCGGGCGTTGCGGCGCACCTCCTACGACTCCGACCACGAGCGCGAGGCCGAGACGGTCGCGACGATCATCCTCGAGTGGGCGTCGGTGCTGGACAAGGTGGCGCCGCGGGCGTCGGAGGGTCCGGCGCGCCGCATGTCGGAGTCGCTCGCGGACCGCCTGGGGTGGTTGTAGGTGGAGTACCTCAAGGAGACGCAGGGCATCGTCGCGTTCTCGGCGCTGGCCGTGGTGCTCTACCTGCTGGCACGCAGGCCTTCCGACCCGCGTCTGCGCAGCGTCACCGTCCTGGTGGCCGGCTGGGCGATCGGCTACCCGTTCGGACGCGCGGCGGCCGGCGGACGGTGGTTCCTCGGGCTCGACCCGATGGTCTGCCAGCTGATCCAGCACTCGATGCTGCAGATCGGCGTGTACGGCCTGATCTGCTTCTTCATCTTCTCCGCGCTCGACGACGCCGGTGCGCGGCGGCAGGCGCTGCTCCAGCTCGCGCCGCTCGTGCTGTGCGTCAACGCCATGACGTGGGCGGTGCTCGCGATCCCGGACGACCTGCGGGTGGCGGCGGCACGCGTGCCGAACTCGCTGGGCGGCGGCCCGACCGGCGTCCTCGCGATCACGGTGTTCTACGCGCTGGCCAACGGTTATCTGCTCTACGGCTTCGCGACGATGTTCGTGTGGGCCCGCCGGTACGCCCGCGGCGCCGAGCCCCGGTTGCGCCGCGGCCTGCTGATCACCTCGACCGGGCTCGCGCTGCTGGTGCCCGCCGACGCGATCTTCGTGTCCTCCAACGTCTCGCGCTACTTCGGCGAGCCGCTCCCCCGCTGGCTGCTGACCACCGCCGTGTGGTTCCTGCTGCCGGGCGTGCTCCTGTGCGTCGTCGGCGTGATCTACCCGATCGCGGCGATGCGGTTCGCGGCGACGAGGTTGTGGCTGCGGCACCTGCGCGCGTACCACCGGCTCGCTCCACTGTGGACGTTGCTGCACCAGTCGTTCCCCGAGGACGCCCTGCACCGCGTGCCGTCCAGGCGCGACGCGTTCTCGCTGAGGGGCGTGCATCGGCGCTACTACCGGCGCGTGATCGAGTGCCGGGACGGGCTGGTGCGGATCAGCCCGTACGTCGCGGAGACCCCCGGCGAGCTGCCGTTGTCCGAACGGCTGCGGGCGGGGCTGGAGACGCGCAGGGCGGGGGCCGTGACGATGAGGCGGCCGATCGCGCTCGCGATCCCCGAGGACGACGGCATCGACGCCGACGTGCGAGAACTCGAAAAGCTCGCGGTGGCTCTCCGCTGAGCTAGGCCGTGTCGGGTCAATCCGTCCGCGATAGCCGCGCCTGAGGGGATTTGTGACGGCACCGCCGCAACTCCCGAATACGCCCGGTATGAGGGAGCAGCGGCGGCACCGTCACAAATCCGCTCAGACGTGACTCTCATCGGACGGATTGACCCGACACGGCCTATGGTCCCCATGTGGACCTGCCCGTGATGCCGCCGGTGAAGCCGATGCTCGCGAAGTCCGTCCCTTCGCTGCCACGCGGGGACGGGCTCGCGTACGAGCCCAAGTGGGACGGCTTCCGCTGCATCGTGTTCCGCGACGGCGACGAGGTGGAGCTGGGGTCGCGCAACGACAAGCCGCTGACCCGGTACTTCCCCGAGGTCGTCGAGCTGCTTCGGCAGGCCCTGCCGCCGCGGTGCGTGGTGGACGGCGAGATCATCCTGGTCACGCCCGATGGCCTGAGCTTCGACACCCTCCAGTTGCGACTGCACCCGGCGGCGTCGCGGGTCCGCAAGCTCTCGGTCGAGACGCCGGCGAGCTTCGTCGCGTTCGACCTGCTGGCCTGCGGTGACTCGGACGTCACCGGGCTCTCCCTGGCCGAGCGCAGGAAGATGCTGGAGGAGGTCGTCACCGAGGTCCCCGGCGTCTACCTGACACCGTCCACAGCGGACCCCGACGTGGCGCAGGACTGGTTCACGCGGTTCGAGGGCGCGGGCTTCGACGGCGTGATGGTCAAAGCCCTGGACGGCGTCTACGAGCCGGACAAGCGCGTGATGTTCAAGGTCAAGCACGAACGCACGGCCGACTGCGTGGTCGCGGGCTACCGGTGGCACAAGGACGGCGAGACGGTCGGGTCGCTGGTGCTCGGGCTCTACCAGGACGGCGAACTGCACAACGTCGGCGTGGCCAGCAGCTTCACCGCGGCAAGGCGGCACGAACTGGTCGAGGAACTGAAGCCGTTGCTGAACCCGGCCGACCATCCGTGGAGTGCGTGGGCGACGTACGAGGGTCCTGGCATGAACAGCCGGTGGAACCCCGAGAAGCAGCTTCAGGTCGTGCTGCTCGAACCGACGCGTGTGGCCGAGGTGCGGTACGAGCACGTGCAGGGTGGACGGTTCCGGCACACAGCTCGTCTGGTGCGGTTCCGCGCGGACAAGACGCCTTTGGAGTGCACGTACGAACAGCTCGAGGAGGTACCGCCCGCCGAGCTGGACGCCCTGTTCGGTGAGGCCGAACAGCGCAGGCGCACAATCGAGCAGTGAAGGTGATCAAGCGGGACGGCACGCACGAGATCGAGATCCAGCGGTCGCGGTTCCTGTGCCACGTCGCCCGCGTCACCTCCGACCAGGCCGCGTCGGAGTTCTTCGCTCGCGTTCGCAAGGAGCACTGGCAGGCCACGCACAACTGCACGGCGTTCCGGACTCGCGATACCCAGCGCTCGTCCGACGACGGCGAACCCGCTGGTACGGCCGGTGTGCCGATGCTGGAGGTGCTGACGCGCCGGGATCTGGTCGACACGGCCGTGGTCGTCACCCGCTACTACGGCGGCATCAAGCTCGGCGCCGGTGGCCTGGTCCGGGCGTACGGACGGGCCGTGTCGGAGGCCATCGACGCGCTCGGCATCCTCACCCGCGAACGGCACGAGAGCGTGCTTCTGGCCGTGGACCACGATCAGGCGGGGAAGCTGGAGAACGCGCTGCGCGCGGCCGGGTACAACGTCGCGGACACCGAGTACGGCCATGACGTCACCTTCACCGTGCTCACGAAGGACCCGGAGGCGTTCGAGGTCTGGCTCGCCGCGCAGACCGGCGGTTCCGTGACCGCGATCAGGGGCGAGCCGGTGGACCTCGACACCTGATAGGAACGCGCCCCCGCCTGCTTGTCGGCGGGGGCGCGTTCGTTCATCGCTTCACGTGCAGGTGGTTACGTGCAGGGAAGGGCGTCCGGATCAGCGCCCGCCTTGGGCACCCACCGGATGTTCGCGAACGAGGCCTGGAACGCGCCGTCGGTGTAGACGAGGAACGGCGTGTTGACGGTCTCCAGGTCCAGTCCCTTGTCGGAGAAGCAGGAGACCGGGATCTTGACGGTCGACTTCTGTCCGATCGGGAGGTTGCGGAACGCCTGCGTGGCATCGATCTCCGCCATGCACGGGTACTGGCAGTGCGAGCTGATGACCGTGCGGTTGGCCGGGGCCTGGTGCACGATCACGTCGAACTGGATGGCCGCGTTGGCGTTGCCGTAGCCGCGGAGGTCGCTGACCGCCGGGCTCTGCAGGTACACCTGGCCGGGGCCGGTGCCGGTCCACGTCGTCTTGAGCGCGTCCTGCTGGACGTTGACGTCGGACTGCACCACGTTGAGCTCGGCATGCGAGGCCTGGCCGTCGGGGCCGACCACGGTGCCGCCCCAGTTCTCCGCCGAACCGATCATCGACTGGTACGGCGCGATGTCCGTGCGGTTGAAGATCTCCAGGTCCTCGGTCGCGGTGCCACCGCCACCACCGGAGCACAGGGCGCCGGGGCTGGTCTCGTCGAGCGTGCCGACGCGGCCGGTCTCCCAGTCGCGCAGGCCGTAGCCGAGCTTGAACAGCGGCTTCTTGGCGGGCTCACCGGGCAGCGCCGGGCAGGCCTCGCCGGGCCAGGAGTAGGACAGCTTGCCGCTGAACCCGTTGTGCCGGCCCTTGATCAGCAGGTCGGCGATGCCGCCACCCTCGGAGCCCGGCAGCCAGGCGGCCACGAACGCGTCGGAGCGGTTGATCTCCTTGTTCATGTACAGCGCGCGGCCACCGACGTAGACGGTGATGACCGGCTTGCCCTTGCCGGAGACCTTGTCCAGCACGGCGATGTCCTGCGGCTGCAGGCGAGCGGCCTCGAACGAGCGCTTGCCGAGGTCGCCCACGCCCTCCGCGTACGGGGTCTCCCCGATCACGGCGATGACGGCGTCGAACTGCGCCGGGTCGACGCCGTCGGCGGTCTCGGCGAACGTGACGTTCGTGGCGCCCAGGGTGTCCTGGATGCCCTTGAGGATGCTGGTGGCGTTGGGGAAGTCGGCGTTGGTGTTGCCGGTGCCCTGCCAGGACAGCGTCCAGCCACCGGTCTGGTTGCCGATGTTGTCGGCGCTCTTGCCGACCACGAGGACCTTGCTGCGCTTGGACAACGGCAGCACGCGCTTGTCGTTCTTCAGCAGCACGGCGGAATCGCGCACGGCCTCGCGAGCGAGTTCCTTGTGCTGCAACGCCTTCGACTCACCCGCGTGCTCACGCAGCGAGGGCTTCTCGGCCTCGAAGACACCGGCGCGCAGCTTGACGCGCAGGATGCGGGTCACCGCGTCGTCGATGCGGGCCATCGGGATCTCACCGGCCTCGACCTGGGCGATCGTGTTGGTGATGAGCGCCTTCCAGTCGTGCGGGACCATGAGGATGTCCAGGCCGGCGTTGATCGCCGCCGCACAACTGGAGTTCGTGCAGCCCGGCACCTGGCCGTGGCCGTTCCAGTCGCCGACGAGCAGGCCGTCGAAGCCCATCTTGTCCTTGAGGATGCCGGTCTGCACGTACTTGGAGCCGTGCACCTTGCCCTCGTTGATGACGTCGTTCGTCCAGCTGTTGAACGAGATCATCACCGACTGGGCACCCGCGGCGAGAGCACCGTAGTAGCCCTGGCCGTGGATGTTGATCATGTCCTTCTCGGACGAGGCGTTGACGCCCTGGTCCTTGCCGCCGGTCGTGCCGCCGTCACCGATGAAGTGCTTGGCCGTGGCGATGACACCATCCTCGCCGATGCGCTTCTTCGCGTTGTCCTGCAGGCCCTTGACGGCCTCGTAGCCGTAGGCGCGCGTGATCCGCGGGTCCTCGGAGAAGCCCTCGTACGTGCGGCCCCACCGGTCGTCCTGCACGACCGCGAGCGTGGGCGCAAACGCCCAGTCCTGGCCGGTCGCGCGAATCTGCTCGGCCGTGGCCTCGTTGATGTCGCGGATGAGGCACGGGTCCTGCGTCGCGCCGAGACCGATGTTGTGCGGGAAAACCGTCGCGCCGTAGACGTTGTTGTTGCCGTGCACCGCGTCGATGCCCCAGATGACGGGGATCTTGGTGCGCGACTGCTTCGAGGCCTCGAAGTAGGTGTCGGCGAGCGCGAGCCACTCCTGCGGCGTCGCGTTCTTCTTGGCGCCGGGCCAGCTACCGCCACCGTTGAGGACCGAGCCGAACCCGTAGGTGGTGACGTCCGCGGCCGTGATCGCGGCGATCTCGGGCTGCGTCATCTGGCCGACCTTCTCGGCCAGCGTCATGTCCTTGAGGATCGCCTTGATGCGCGCCTCGTCCTTGCGGTCGCCCTTGAGCTGGCTCTCGACCTTCGGCCAGTCCTTGAGCTCGGGCAGGGACCTCTCGATGCGGGCACAGCCGTGCTCAGTCCTGGGCTGGCCGATGACCGGCTGCTTCGGCGGCCAGTGCTGCGCGTCCTGCGCGACCGCCGCCGATGTCGTGCCGGCGACGAGCGTCAGCCCCAGCACTGCGGCGAGAGTGCTTCTCCAATGCATGCCGCGATCCTCAACGGCGTGTTACGTCCACGTCAATGGGAACGCTCTCACGACTTTGTTCCGGAAACTTTCAGGACGAAGTTCCCATCCGGGGCCGATGGGTTCGCGCAGGCGTCCCGGGACAGCGAACGGCCCCCGGTTCCCGTAGGAACCAGGGGCCGCGGTCACCACCGTCAGCCGGCGAGCGCGCGCACCCGGCGCAGCACCTCGTCGGCGCCCAGCGTCCGGGCGACGGCGTGCAGGTCCGGGCTAGCCTTCGACCCCGTCAGTGCCACGCGGATCAGCTGTGCGGCCTCACGGATCGAGCCGGGGTACGCGTCCGGGTTCTTCTTGAGTTCCTTGGGGTTCGGCGCGAAACCGTGCTTCGCGGCGAGTTCGCGGATCTGGCCGAACCACTCCTGGCCGTCCTCCAGGTCCGCGTAGCCGTCCGCGAAGTCCGCGGCGAACGCGGAGATCAGCTCGGGCGACAGGCCGCCGAGGCGCTCGTCGGTGCGGTCGGACACGAGCGGGAACAGCGACGGGAAGAAGAAGCCGTAGGCGGTGCGGAAGTCCGCCCACTTGCGGAGGTCCTTGCGCGGGTTCGCGACCTCCGGGCCACGCTCGACCTTCAGCGCCGCCAGTGCCGCGTCACGCTCCGAGGCCAGCACCGTGACCAGCTCGGGGTCGTAGGTCTCGGCCCACTCCGACACGAGGGAGATGATCTCCTCGCCGGACAGGGCGGCCACGTAGTCGGCGCAGATGTCGTCGAGCTTCACCAGGTCGACCAGCGGGCCCGCGACACCGCACTCGGCGAGCGAGATCGGCGCCTCCAGGGCCTCGGCCAGCGGCAGCTCGGCCAGGCGGGCGTTGACCAGGCCGCGCAGGTAGTACTGGACGGCCGGGGCCGGGAAGCCCGCCTCGATGAAGAACTCGACGGACGCCTCGGGGTCCTTGCGCTTCGAGAGCTTGCGCCGGGAGCCGCCCTGCTGCTTCATCAGCGGCGCGATGTGGGCGTACTCGACGCGGTCGAAGCCCAGGGCGTCGAACAGCTGCAGGTGCGTCGGGACGGACGAGATCCACTCCTCGCCGCGGATCACCAGGTTCACGCGCATCAGGTGGTCGTCGACGGCGTGCGCGAAGTGGTACGTGGGCAGGCGCGGCGACTGGTCGGACGCCTTGAGGATCACCACGTCGTTGCGGTTGGCGTCGTGCTCGAGCTCGCCGCGGATGGCGTCCACGAACTTCGTCCGCTCCCCCGCCTTGCCCGGCGAACGGAAGCGCACGACGTACGGACGGCCGGCCTCCAAAGCCTCGGCGACCTCGGCAGCGGTCTTGTCACGCCAGATCGCCCAGCGGCCGTAGTAACCGGTCGGCAGCTTCGTGGCCTGCTGACGGGCGGTGATGTCCGCGAGCTCTTCCTTCGTCGCGAAGCACAGGTACGCGTGACCGGAGCGCACCAGCTCGCGCACGTACGTCAGGTAGACCTGCTCGCGCTGCGACTGGTGGTACGGGCCGTACGAGCCCACGGCGTCGGCCTCGTCGGGCTCGATGCCGAAGTACTTGAACGCCTTGTTGAACTGCTCGACGGCGCCGGGGACCTCACGGGCCTGGTCGGTGTCCTCGACGCGCACGATGTACGAGCCACCGGAGTGGGACGCCAGGTCGCGGTCGATCATGCCGACGTACAGGCCGCCGATGTGCAGGAACCCGGTCGGCGACGGCCCCAGGCGGGTGACCTTCGCGCCTTCGCCCAGCCCGCGGGGCGGGTACTGCTCCTCCCAGTGGGACGGCTCGGGCAGGTCCGAGGGGAACAGGGCGTCGACGACGGCACGGTCGAGCATCGCTAGGGGTCTCCAAACCAGGGAAAGAAGTACCCCCAGGTTATCAACGTGCGCGAGCCGAAATGCCGGGCCCTCGGTGATCGGCCTAAGCTCACCGGCCATGGCCAAGTACCTCGACGTCCACCCGGTCAACCCGCAGAAGCGCGCCATCGACCAGGCTGTGCGGATCCTGCAGGAGGACGGCCTGATCGCGTACCCGACCGACTCCTGCTACGCGCTCGGCTGCCGTCTGGGCAACAAGGACGGCATCGACCGCATCCGGGAGATCCGCAAGCTCGACGACAAGCACCACTTCACGCTGATGTGCGAGAACTTCGCCCAGCTCGGTCAGTTCGTCGTCGTCGACAACGCGGTGTTCCGCGCGGTCAAGGCCTCCACGCCGGGCAACTACACGTTCATCCTGCCCGCGACGAAGGAGGTGCCGCGCCGCATGATGCACCCGAAGAAGAAGACGGTGGGCGCGCGCATCCCGGACCACGTCGTGACGCAGGCGCTGCTCGACGCGATGGGCGAGCCGCTGCTCACCAGCACCCTGCTGCTGCCCGACGAGGCCGAGCCGCTCGTGCAGGGCTGGGAGATCAAGGAACGCCTCGACCACGTGGTGGACGCGGTGCTCGACTCCGGGGAGTGCGGCACCACGCCCACCACGGTGGTGGACTTCTCGAGCGGCGAGGCCGAGATCATCCGCTACGGCGCGGGCGACCCGGCCAGGTTCGAATAGCTGCTACGACACGACCAGCGCGTAGTCGGCGTCGGTCGCGGTCGTCTCCCTGTGACCGTCCACGTTGACCGAGGTCGCGATCACCTCGACCGTCCAGTTGCCCGCGGCGGGCGTCTGGACGAGGACGTTCTCCACGGTGTCGACGGTGTTCGCGACGCCGCCGGCCGTGGACCAGTTGCCGGCCAGCAGGCCGTTGTTGCCCCAGTAGACGGTGCCGTTGGGGGCGGTGACCTTCAGCGTCAGGTCGTTGACGGTCGCCTTGGCCGCGGTCGGCGAACCGGCCGGGTCGGTGTAGGCCAGCGTCGCGCGCAGCGGCGTCTGGCCGTTGGACGCCACGGTGTACTTGCGCGACTGACCGGTCGTCAGCAGATCGGTCTCGTTCACCAGGACCGGCAGCTTCCAGCCGCCCGCCTTGGCGCGGTCGTAGAGGTTGCGGACCGACGCCGTGCCCCAGCCCTGGTGCGTGCGGGTCTGGTCGTGCGTGGTGCCGGAGAACGCGTGCTGGTCGGCGGTGTTGATGAGCAGCGCCTTCGCGGTCGCCGCGTGCGGGCGGGACGCGAACACGTCGCGCTTCTTGCCGGGGGCGCCGTCGAACACGCCGTCGGACCACATCTGGAACAGCAGACCGGCGTTGCCGCAGGTGATCGGCGTGGCGCCGGACGTGCCGCCGAACGACGTCGTGTACGCGGTGTCGCTGGTGGACGTCGTGGTGTCGATGCGGTCGTAGAAGTTCGAGAGCTCCGGCTTGATGCGGCCGTCGGCGGCGGGGCCGATCGACGCTCCGCCGTTCCACTTGTCGTCGGTGCGCGAGGCGGTGTTGTAGTGGTAGTGGCCGCCGACCGACAGCACGTTCTTCGACCACGCCTGCGGGCGCGAGCTTCTGGTGCCCGCGTTGCTCTGCGACTGGCAGATCAGCAGGTCGTGGTCGAACACGATCCGGTCCAGCTCCTGCGAGATGGAGTTGTACGACGTGGTGAGCGAGCTGCCCCAGCTGTTGCTCTGGAACACGGCCCGGTACTGGCCCGCCGGGTCGACGAGCCGCTTGGTGTGCGCGTACCGGTCACCGGAGTTGTAGACGGCGAAGATGCCCTGCGCCTCGGGCAGCAGGCCGCGCTGCGCGGACGAGACGCCGGACGCGAAGATCTGCCCGTACGTCGCGGTGCCGTGCGAGGTGCTCGACGAGTTGGCGGTGTGCATCACCGGCGGCCGGGCACGGAACTCCTGGTGCGTGGTGCGCAGGCCGCCGTCCATCACCTCGCCGCGCACGCCCTGGCCGCGGTAGCCGCCCGCGGCCTCGATGTGGTTGGCACCGGACGACGCGCGCGAGATCGCCATGTCGGTCTCCGGCGTGGACACCGGGTCGATCGCGATCACGGCGGGCAGCTTCGCGAGCTGTGCGGCTTGTCCGGCGTCCAAGGTGGCCATGATGTGCTCACGGCTCTCGGAGATGACGTTCACCTTGCCGCCCAAGGACTTCACCCTGGCGGCGACGGTCCTCTGGTCGGCCGCGTCCTGCTCGACCAGCGTGATCAGGTAGTCGGACGAGCCGCCCAGCGCCATGATCTGCGGCTGGGCCTGGAACGGCTTCACCTCCCGCACGTAGCTCAGCCGCGCGACGCGCGCGGTGTTCGTCATGCGGGCGACGTAGGTGCCGTCCTGGACGAACGCGCCGAGCCGCACGCCGAGGCCCTCGAGCTGGTGGCGCTGGCCGTCGGACAGGGTGGTGCGGAACTGCAGCAGGTAGGCGCCCTCGGCCGGGGCAGCGACCGCAGGAACGCCGCTGATCAGCGAGAACACCGTGGCAACGCTCAGTATTGTGCGCAGCACGAAAACAACCTCCATCGGCAGGGTTGGCGGCGACCGGAGGGAGTCACCGCCCGTGACCAGCACGTTACCGGTGATGGCCAGGCCAGGACATCAGTCGTTCGGCGGTGATCATCTAGCGGGACGGTGTAGCACAATCCCTTCCGCTGCCGATGTTCACGTTCACCCGGATGGTGCATCCGGAGTAACGTCCGATCAGGTAAGCCCGACATGCCCGGCAAAGCATTTCCGCGCGGAGGACGGATGTCTGTCGCACCTGAGCAGCTGATGGAAGAACTGCGCACCTTGTGCCGGGGGCGCAGTTCCGGTTCCTCAACGAACGCATCGAGTGGCTCGCGAGACAACAGGACCGCGGTGCGCGAACGGTGCGCAGGAGGATGGACGCCGGACTGCAGCGCCTGGTGGAGGTGGCGCTGCAGCCGGCCCCTTCGACGACGCACGTGGCGCCGTCGGAACTGTGGCACGTCAAGGAGTTCGACGCGCTGCTGAAGCTGGACGGTCCGACGCCCGCGTGCACGGAACGCCGGACCGTTGTGGCCGACACCGACGGTGTCAACGAGATCGCGTGGTCGATCACGATCCCCTCCCCCACGCCCGACGGTGCTCCAGGCGACCTGGACGTGGAGGTGTTGCACGGGGTCGAGCTCATCGGCCACGAACGTCCGTCCCCGCGGCGCTTCCTGATGAAGCTGCGGTTGCCCCGACCCCTCAACGCAGGACAAACGCACCAGTTCGCGCTCGAAGTGCGCGTGCCGCGCGGACAGCCGATGCGTCCGACCTACGTGTTCTGGCCGGAGCGGATGTGCGAGTCGTTCCGGTTGCGGGTGCGGTTCGACCGGGACGACCTGCCGGAGTCGGTGTGGCGCGTCGAGGAAGCCCTGGCGCGCGACACCGATGACCTGACGCCTTGGCCGCAGTCGTTGCCGCTGGACGAGATCGGTGAGATCGACGTGCAGTTCCCACACCCTCGTCAGGGCCGCGGCTACGGCGTGCAGTGGACGCCACGCTGATAGCCGGAGCCGTTCAGATCATCTCGATGCAGAAGTGCGGTTCCACGGCTGACACCTCCCTTTGATGGTCAGGGAGAACCGCAGTCCGAAACGGAGTCAGATCACCGTCGCGATGAAGACGCTGCCGGCCATGAATCCCACGAGAAGGCAGATCGTCGCAACCTTCACAACGGTGGCGAGTGAGCAGATCATTCTCATCGAAGAATTCACCTTCTCATTCTGACTGGCTTTCGGGCTGATGTTCTCGCCGATGCACCAAGAATGGCTTTTCGCCAGTCGAATGAGAACGGGTTTCCTGTTTCACACTGAATGAGGAAACCCTCGGAGCGTTATTTCTGGGTCGTGCGGCGCAGCGCCATGACGAGCAGGGCGTGCGAACTGCCGGCGTGCGGGAGCATGCCCTGGCGGACGAGGTCGAGCGCATGGCAGAACGGCATGGTCCGCACGCGCAGGTCCGCCTCACCGGGTTCGAGCGCCGGCTCGCCCTGGGTGAGTTCGGTGGCCAGGAAGATGTGGTCGACGTGGTTGCTCAGGCTGTCGGCGCCGTGGATCTGGCCGAGCCGCTCCCAGCTCGCCGCCCGCAGCCCGGTCTCCTCCGCGAGCTCACGACGTGCCGCGGCCAGCGGATCGGAGTCCGTCTCGTCGACGGCGCCGCCGGGCAGCCGCCATTCCGTGCCGCCGTGGGTGTAGATCCACTGGCGGGTCAGCACGACCTCGTCGTCGTCCTGGATCGCGAGGACCGTCACCGATCCCGGCGCCACGACGTGGGTGTAGGTGCCATGGCCACCGTCGGGTCTGACGACGCTGTCGGCGCGCACCTCGAACCACGGCGACCGGTGGACCACGTTGGTCGCCAAGCGCTGCCAGACCATCACCACACCAGCCGCCTCGTCGGACCGCGTCATCACCATGACTCACATGGAACCATCGCCGACCGCTTGAGATAGCCCCAGTTGATCGTCAATCACAGGCCAATTAATGGACATTCCGCATTGGGGTGTTTGACGACGTACACACTTCCGGGGGGAGGGGGGTGAAGCCGTTGTCGCCCACGTTCGCCCAGGAGGTTCGCCGCCTGCGCAACGAGCGCGGGCTCTCGCTCAGCCAGATGACCGGCCTCGTACCGTACAGCAAGGGACACCTCAGCAAGATCGAGAACGGCCAGGTCCAGCCGAACCCCGAAATGGCCAGGCTCTTCGACAACGTCCTGCAGGCCGACGGTCACCTGATCGAACTGGCCGACGCCCCGGCGCGCCCGATCCCGAGCGACCACACGACGTTGCTCACCTTCGACTCGATGTTCGACCACCACCGCGCCCTCGGGCACCGGCTGAGCCCGGAGGTGGTGCTGTCGAGCCTGCGTCCCCAGGTCGACGCCCTGAGTTCCATGGCCCGCTCCGCCGACGACCCAGGCCTGGGACGCGGCCTGTGGCTGCTGGCCGCCCGGTACGCCGAGTACGCGGGCTGGATGGAGCAGGAACGCGGCGACGACGCCTCGGCGGCCGAGCTCACCCGCCGCGCGGTCCAGTACGCCGCGAAGGGCGGCGACCCGGACCTGGAGGCCTACGCGTACGTCCGAGCGTCGGAGTTCGCGCTCTACCGCGGCGACGCCCACGCCACCGTCGCCTTCGCCCGCAAGGCAGGCAAGTCCCGCTCGACCGCCGTGCAGGCCGTGGCAGCCCAGCGCGAGGCCCAGGGTTATGCCCTGGCCGGAGCCGCCGACCGCTGCCAGGCCGCACTCGACCGCGCCGACGAACTCCAGCGCGCCGTGAGCGATTCCCGTTACGGCACAACGAGTCTGATCGACCAGGTCGCCATCGCGCGGGCCTGGTCGTTCCACGACCTCGGCCGGCACGCGGAGGCGGCGGCCATTCTCGACGACCAGATGCCGCTGATCGCCCCCACGGCCCTGCGCGCCCGCACCCGTTTCGGCCTGCGCAGGGCACTGGCCCACGCCGCGGCGGGCGACGTCGACCACGCCTGCGCACTGGTCGAGGGACTGCTCGACGACATCCGCCAGGTGCAGTCCGCGACCGTCCACATTGATCTGACAGCGTTCAGCAAGCTGTTGTCGCGCTTACGTCCCGCGGCGGGCCGTGAGGTGGCGGGTGAGATCGGCGAGATCCTCTTCGCCTAGGTCGCCGGCGGCTCCTGCGGCTCGGGCAGCTGGTACCTCTTCGGCATGGCGGGAACAGCGACCTTCGCGATCACGAACATGTACAAGATCCCGAAGACGAACGTGCACAGCCCGGCGGCCCAGTCGTAGGGCCGTTCCTCTGGCGCGGGCTGCGAACGCCGTGGGGTGTTGGCGGCGTACTCCTTGCCGATGTCGGACGGATCGAGCCAACCGGTCACCGTCGTCGTGTTGGTGTCGCCGTCGGCGAACCGGCGCTGGACCTTGCACTTGTAGTAGTAGCCGAAACCCCGCCAGGCCACGGGTCCCTTGCGTTCGCAGGACTGCGCCACCACGATCATGTCGGCCTTCGCCAGGTCGCCGGGTTCGGCCTTGTCCCAGAAGAAGTTGAAGATCGTGGCGCCGAGCAGGTAGCCGATGAACGGAACCAGCAGGAAGGCAAAGATGCGGTGCAGAGCCTTCATCACTTTTTCGCCTCGTCCTCTATCTGCTTCTGCTGGAGCTCGCGCCAGTTCAGCCAGCCACCGTTGTCCCAGACCTTCGCGACCTCCTTGCGGAACTCCTCGCCCATGGCAGGGCCGATGTCCTTCGGGAGGCCGGTGACGCCGTCGACGACGACCTTCTTGGCGGCCTGGCCCGCCTCCGACGCCATCTCACCGAAGTTGAACGCCCTCGTCTTGCGGGCGATGTCCGCGGCCTCGGTCGCCCGCAACACCGTCACGAAGTCGTCGCCGCTCTTGGCGAGGTTCTTGCTGGCGTTGGCGAGGATGTCGTCGAGCTTCTTGAACAGACCGCCTGCCTTGCCGAACGCGCTGGTGAGCTTGCGGCACCACTCGATGCACTTGTTCGCGTACCGCACGGCGGTGGGTACGCATTCGGCGACGGCACCGGCGACACCCGCGCCGAACGCCGCCATCGCCGGAGCCCAGCGCAGGCAGATGCTGATCAGCTTGCCGATCGCCTCGGAGATCAGGTCGCGCACGATGTCGCGGACGACCTTGAGGATCGTCCGGCAGATCGTGACCAGGATGCCCATGCCGCTGGCGGCGGTGCCGACAGCGCCGTAGGTGTCCGCGCGGTCCTCGCCGAACGCGCGGTAGGCGACCGAGTCGTCGCCCAGCCACTGGCCGGCGTCCTTGCTGACGGCGCTCTTGAGGTCGGTGGAGATCTCGTCCATGTAGCTGCCGACGGACTGCCACGTCTGTGCCATGCCGTCCAGCGTCTGCTGGTCACCGGTCAGCCAGTCGAGCGGTTCCTTGAGGAAGCTGACGTGTTCGAACAACCAGCCGATACCCGCGCTGGCCAGGTACGCGAGCGGGTCGGTGGCAATCTTGGCGAAGTCACCGGCGGCGCTCGCCACATTCAGCAGACCCTCGGCCCAGTTGCCGTCGGCGAAGCCCTTGACCGCCTCGGTGGCGTCGTGGAACATCCCCGCGCCCTCGGTGGCCGGAGTCTCGGAGCCCTTGCGGATCAGCGGGTTCGGGGCTGGTGCGGGCCCCACGCTCGGCGTGGTCATCAGTCCTCGACCTTGAAGCGGTCGCGCTGCATCTCTTCGTTGTCCTTCACGTCGTCGCGCCACGCGAGCACCCGCTTGTGGTGGTCGGTGGCGGCCTGGGCGGCCTCCTTCAGCACGTTCATCGCCATGTGCTGCGCGCCGAAGCAGATGGCGGCGAGCGGCATGCCGAGCAGCCCGAACGCCTCGGGGTTCTCGGCCGAACTGCCCGCGCCGATGGCGGTGTTGATGCGCCCGCCGATCTCGTTGACCCGGCCGGCGTGGCTTTCCATCTCCCCGAGGTCGATGCGGTAGGTCATCGGAGGAACCCTCCGTTGCCGAAGTCGTCGTCATCGTCCTCGGCCGGACGGCGCCGGGGCGGCTGCGGGCGAGTCGGGGGAGGCTGCTGCGGGCGAGCCTGGGGAGGCGGCGGCACACCGTCGTCCTCGATGGCCCCCAGGCGCGACTGGGTGGGGCCCCATCCTCCGCCGCCGCCGGGCACGTACTGCTCGACCGGGGGCGGTGGCTGGGCGCTGCGCAGCTTGTCCATCATCATGTGCATGGCTTCGGAGTCGGCGCCCATCAACGGCGCCATGGCCTCCTGGACCGTGTTCGCGACCTTGCTCTGCGCGGCCTGCAGCGTGCGCAGGATGTCCTGCGCGACGGCAGCACCGTCCTTGCGCTGCAGTGCCTGACCGAGCTGCAGGCCGACCAGGTTGCCCGAGTCGTTCACGGTCACCGTGATCTGTCCGTCCGCACTGCGTTCGGTGACCTGCAAGGTCGCGAGGTTCTCGCGGATGGCGTCGCTCTTGGCCTGAGCCTCGGCGAGCTTGCCCTCGTACTGGCTGAGCAGTTGCTCCGGATCGATCATGCGTCCCCCAGGATCGCCTTTGACATCACGCGATCAGAGGCTAGCGGAACGGGTTGAGCCGTACGGGCTAAACCGCGGTCCGCTGCCCTTCCCGCTCCAATGCCTCGGCCATCTCCACCCAGGCCTCCGCGCAACCGCGAGCCATGTCCGCCACCAGTTCCCGGCAGTGCGACGGCACCCCGGGCACGACGGTGGCCCACTCGCCGGAGGACACCGCGTGCGCCTCGAGCCAGCGCAGCACCAGCCGTCCGTGCTCGTTGAACCGCAACGAGGGATCGCGCCGCAGGATCGGCAGGGTGGCGTCGGGATCGCGCACCTCGTTGCGCCCGGCGGGAAGCGCCGCGTCCGCGCGTTCGGCGGCCCGCATCCGTTCCGGCACGGGATCCAGGCCGGCACTCAGCCGGCGGCGGACGTCCCGGACGGTGCCCGGTGACACCCCGGCGGCGCGGGCGATGTCGCGCAGTGAGGCGTCGGGGCGCTCCTGGGCCATCCGGCCGGCGAGCCGGCGGCCGGCGGCGGAGTTGACCGGCCGGAGCTTTCCGTCCCTGCCTACCCGCACCGGGGCCTGACCGCCCACGGCGCGTCGCAGCACGCCGACGGACTTGGCGGCGAGGCCTGTGGACGCGGCGATCGCCCGGTCCGACCACTGCGGGTGCGAGCGCAGCAACCTCCTGGCCGCCGCCTCGCGGTCGGCGGTCGACAGCGTCGCGAGGTTCAGCGACACCGCCAGCCCGAAGAGGTCCTCGGCGGGTCCGTCGACGTACTCGACCTCGACGGAGCGGCAGCCGCGCAGCACGGCGGCCTTCAGGCGGTGGGTGCCGTCGACGACCTTCATCGTCGAGCGGTGCACCACGATCGGTGGCAGGTGGGCGCCGGAAGACGCCAGTGAACGAACGAAGTCATCGCTGAGGCCACGAAGCCGTGGCGAGTCCGCGGGCCGCAGCGCGGTGATGTCGACGAGCATGCTGAATCAAGCCCCCCAGGCTGAATCTCCCCAGAACCCCCAGGTGTCCGGAGACGACACAGAGCAGGTTAGCTACTTGTTCAACGGGAGCGCCACTCAATCGCGGGACAGACGTCCATCACCATGTGCAGCCTGGCCTCCCGCGTGCGCGTGTACGCCGCGTCGTCGACCACGCCGAGCTGGAACCAGACCGCCTTCGCCCCGATCGCGACGGCCTCGTCCGCGAACTGGCCGGCGTCCTCCGAGCGGCGGAACACGTCCACGACGTCGACCGGGAACGGGACGTCCGCCAGCGTCGGGTAGCCCTGCTCGCCGTGCACGGTCTCGGCGGACGGGTGCACCGGCACGATCTTCTTCCCGCGTTGCTGCAGGAAGCGGGCCACGCCGTGGGCCGCGCGGGACGGGTTGTCCGAGAGGCCGACGATGGCCCAGACCTGGCAGTTCTCGAGGATCCAGTCGACGTCTTCGTGCATGCCGTCCACCCTAATCTTGTGACCCCGGTCACAATTGCCGGAAGCCGGTCGAAACGCCAGGGTCCCCGATCGACGCCTGGGTACAAACGCACCTGACACCAGCCAGAGGAGATCACAATGCGGTTCATGGTCATCGTCAAGGCGAACGAGGACACCGAGAGCTCCATCATGCCCACCAGCGAGGAACTGGCCGCGATGGGCGACTACAACGAGGAGCTCGTCAAGGCCGGGGTGATGCTCGCGGGCGACGGTCTCTACCCGAGTGCCAAGGGCGCACGGGTCGCGTTCGACGGCAAGGGCGGCACGACGGTCACCGACGGCCCGTTCGCCGAGACCAAGGAGCTGATCGCCGGCTTCTGGATCTGGGAGCTCCCGTCGCTGCAGGACGCCGTGGAGTGGCTGAAGAAGGCGCCGTTCCAGACCGGCGAGGTCGAGATCCGCCAGGTCCACGGCCCCGAGGCGTTCGAGAACATCGTCACGCCCGAGATCCAGGCGCAGGAGGACCGCCTGCGCGAGCAGATCGCCGCGCAGGGCCAGTGAGCACGGGCGGGGCCGGGCGGCGACCGCCCGGCCCCGCGACCGCCTTCGGGATCAGCGACCGCGACGGGGTTTCGCGCGCTTCGCGGGCTGCTTCTTCTGCTGCGGCGCCGGGCCCCGCCGCTGCTTCGGTGCCTGCTTCGGCGCCTGTTTGGGAGCCTGCTTCGGGGCGGGCTCGGCCGCGGGACCGCGGGTGCTGTTGGCCGTGCGGCCGCGCACGATGCCGATCATGTGCTCGATCAGCTCGGGGTTCTCGTCGCGGATCGGGAACGACAGCGCGACGCGGGACTGCGGCGCGTCGGACAGCGGCACGTGCTTGAGGTCCTTGCGGTGGTGCAGGCGGGCCAGCGACTGCGGCACGACCAGCATGCCGACGCCCGCCGCCACGACCGCGATGGCGTCCGCGGTGGTCTCGGGACGTTCGACGGGCGGCTGACCGGGCACCTCGTCCCAGCCCAGGGTGTCGTCGAGCGGTTGCCACAGAACGTGTTCCGCCAGGTCCTCGAGGGACAGTTCGCCGGCCGCGGCGAACTCGTGGTCCTTCGGGAACACGACGACGGTGGTCTCGGTGTAGAGCGGGATCGCGTGCAGGTCCTCGCGGTCGCCCGGCAGCCTGAGCAGCGCGGCGTCGGCCTCGCCGGCGCGCACCCTGGCGGCTGCTTCGGCGGCGGGCACCTGCACGAGGGTCAGCTCGGTCTCCGGCAGGCGTTCCTGCCAGACCCGTGCCCACTTGCCCGGCGTCACGCCTGGGACGTACGCGAGCGTGAACGATCCGGTCACGCGCTGAGGCTACCGGACGCAACGGTTACTCTTTGCGCATGAAGTCGCAGCAGACCATGAAGCCCGCCACCGCCGCCAAGAAGCTCGGTGTGTACCTCGAGGCGACGCCCGAGGAGTTCCAGGCGGGCGTGGTGTCGCGCGACGAGCTGAACGAGTTGCAGGCCAACCCGCCACAGTGGCTCGCAGACCTGCGCAGCAACGGCCCGCACCCCAAGCAGCTCATCGCGCAGAAGCTCGGCATCTCGGCCAGCGGCCTGGTGCGCGCCGGCATCACCGAGGCACTGACCACCGAGCAGATCAACGCGCTCAAGGAGGAGAACCCGGACTGGCTGGTGCGCGAGCGCGCCACCTACAAGGAGTTCAAGGCCGAAGAGGCGCGTATGGCGGAGAAGGCGCGCCTCGAAGAGGCAGAAGCGGAGTAGCCGCTCAGCCCGGCCGCGCGCAACGCCGCGTGCGGGCCGACGAACGGTTAGGTTGGTGGGCATGGGCAAGTCCCCGGCTGTGGAGCTCGAGGTGGAGGACCGCGTCGTGCGGATCTCCAACCCCGACCGCGTCTACTTTCCCGCGCGCGGCGAGACGAAACTGGACCTCGCGCATTACTACCTGTCCGTCGGCGACGGAATCGTCCGCGCGCTGCGGGAACGGCCGTGCATGCTGCACCGCTTCCCCGAGGGCGTCACGGGCGAGAAGGTGCACCAGAAAAGGCTTCCGAACGGAGCGCCGCCGTGGATCCGGACGGTCCGGGTGCACTTCCCGCGCTACAACCGCCACGCGGACGAGCTGTGCGTCACGCACGTCGCGGACGTGATCTGGGCGGTGCAGATGTCCACTGTGGAGTTCCACCCGTGGAACTCGCGCGCGGCCGACACCGAGAAGCCCGACGAGTGGCGCATCGACCTCGACCCCGGACCCACGTGCTCGTTCGACCGCGTGCGGCGGGTGGCGCTGGTGGTGCAGGAGGTGCTGGCCGAACTGGGCGCGACGGGGTTCCCGAAGACGTCCGGTTCGAAGGGCCTGCACATCTACGTGCGGATCAAGCCGGACCACGGGTTCCAGGACGTGCGCAAGGCCGCGCTGGCGTTCGCGCACGAGGTCGAACGACGCGCGCCGGACGACGTCGAGACCTCGTGGTGGCGCAAGGACCGGGACCCGTCACTGGTCTTCGTGGACTACAACCAGAACACGCGCGACCGGACGATCGCCAGCGCCTACTCGGTGCGCGGCTATCCGGAGGCGACGGTGTCCACGCCGATCCGGTGGGACGAGGTCCCGGACGTCGACCCGCACGACTTCACCATCGCCACCGTGCCGAAGCGCTACGCCGAACTGGGCGACCTGCACGCCGGGATCGACGACGCGGCCTGGTCGATCGAACCGCTGCTGGAGTGGGCTGCCCGAGACGAACTCGAGGTTCCCGATGAGCAGTAGCCCGCTGAAGTTCTCGTCGCTCGACCAGCCGTTGTTCGGCGGCCTGCTCAAGGGCGACCTGGTGGAGTACCTGGACTTCGTGGCCGACCGGTTCGTGCCGGTGCTCGCGGGGCGGCAGCTGTCGGTGTGGCGGATCCTGCGCGGCCAGGACCCGTTCATGCAGAAGAACGTCCCCAAGTACACGCCGGACTACGTCAGGACCGTCGAGGTCTGGGCGGAGGCGTCGCACCGCGCGATCAGGTACGCGATCTGCGACGACAAGCAGACGCTGATGTGGTTCGCGAACCAGCGCGCGGTCGAGTACCACGTGCCGCTGTACCTCGGTGAGCACTTCGGCGAGGACCACCACCAGACCCACATGGTGCTCGACATCGACCCGCCGGAGGGCGCCGGGTTCGACGTCGTGGTCGGGTCGGCGCTGCTGATCCGCGAGGCGCTCGCCCAGGCCGGTCTCGAAGGCGCGGTCAAGACCAGCGGCGCCAAGGGCGTGCACATCTTCGTGCCGCTGGAGGAGCACTCCCCCGACGACGTGGCCGCGGCGACGCGCGCGGTGGCCGTGCGGGCGGAGAAGCTCGACCCCTCGCTGGCGACCACCGCCTACATCCGGGCCGAACGGGGCGGGAAGGTGTTCCTGGACTCGACGCGCGCCTGGGGTGCCACGGTCGTCGCCGCCTACAGCCCCCGGTTGCGCGAGGGCCTGCCGATCTCGTTCCCCGTGCCGTGGGAGTCGCTGGGGGACGTCACGCCGGCCGACTTCACCATCAGGACCCGGTTCGACGGCGACCCGTGGACCGAGCTGATGCCGAAGCCGCAACGCCTGTCCGCCGACCTGATCGCCGAGGGGCACACCATCCCGGTCGCCCGCGTGGTCGCGATGCACGAGGGCAAGCGGCGGAAGGCTCAGCGGGAGCGCGAGAAGTAGGCGACCACCGCTGCCGCGAGTGGCAGCGCCACGTGGGCGACGCTGGTGAACGTCGGCTCGTCCGCGGACACGAAGTCGTTGGCGCGCACCAGAAGTCCGGCGGCCACGACGACCACCGCCGCGAACCTGGCGGTGCCGGTGGTCAGGACGACGATCAGCGGGACGACGATCAGCCCGGCCAGGCTCGCGTAGGTGATGTACTGGGGGGCCTCGACGGTCAGCGTGACGACCGCGTCCAGCAACAGCAACGCGGGCGCGATCGTGCTGAGCCACCGCCCGTCCCGCCAGGTCCGGTACGCCGCCAGGCAGGTGAGCGCGGCCGCGGTGGCGATCAGGGTCAGGTCCTCACCGTCACCGTTGATCGATGTCAGGTCGTGAGCCGCGTAGGCGACGACGTAGACGCCCAGCGCTCCCAGACCGCCTCCCGCGACCGCCAGCCACCACGGGGTCGTCGTGCAGGCGACGGCCAGGGCGATCGCCGCCAGCGCGTACGGCACCCAGGTGAAGGCGTCGTAGCCGCTGAGCAGGCCTGTCGTGCCGGCCAGCAGGCCCAGTGCGGCGCCCGGCACCCAGGGGTGGTCTCGGCAGGTGAGCACGAACAGCGCCGCGACCAGCGCCCACGGCCAGACCGCGGCGAACACGAAGGTGTAGTGGCTGGAGTCGTTGAGGCGGCCGAGGATGCCGCCGGGGATCGACATCAGACCCAGGACCAGGAGTGCGAGGGCGAGGCCCGCGGCGAGGCGGGGCAGCACGGTCATGGCGGCCGTGAGCAGATCCGGTGACCGGCGAGGAGCGGCCGGTTCCGGCGGCGTCGCGGGCTCCCTGGCCAGCGGTCTCGGTGCCGGAGGCTCCGGCTGAACGGTCTTGGGTTCCGGGGGCTTCGGCTTCGGTTCCGGCGCTTTCTGTTCCGGGAGCTTTTGTCGCGGTGAGCTCTGTTCCGGGTGCTTCGCCGCCGGTGGCGTCGGCTTGATCAGCGAGGTCGGCGCCGGCGCGGCCTTCTCCCCCAGCGCCTCGCGGGCCGCCGACGCCACCATGCGGCTGTCGTCCTCCGTCAGCCTCCGCAACGCCACCCTCGCCGCCAGCACCCGCCCCTCGTGCGCGACGGACAGCATCCGGCGCAGCTCGGGGACCGCGCCCGCTCGCACGCCCGGCAGCGAGTGATCGATCGCCTCCTGCAGTTCCGCCGGCAGCGCGACCGGCACCGAGACAGGGCGGGCACGGCGCGCTATGCGCAGGTCGCCGCGCACGTCGAGCATCCACTTGCCGGGTGTCTGGTGCGGGGTCACGCGGCGGACCCGGTCGTAGACGTAGTCGTAGAGCTCGTCCAGGCCCACGTGGCCGTCCTGGTCGCGGTCGGCGTCGCCCGATTCCAGGCCCTGCACCAGGGCCGAGGTGAAGACCGACGGTTCGCCCTCGGACGAGTCGGCCACGGCCGCGCCCTCGAAGGCGTACTCCATGGCCGACGACGCGGTGATGACGGCCCGGCCGCTGCCGCCGAACTGTTCCTCCAGGCCGACCGAGCCGCCCGCGCGGGCGACCATGCCCCGGCCGAACGCGCCGGAGTAGCAGCAGTCCAGCAGCAGCACGATGCGGCGGGAACGGGAGCGGTTCATGCGGCGGGCCACGAAGTCCGCGGACACGGCGGTGCCGGCCAGGCGGGAGAACTTGGTGCCGGACGTGGCGAAGTGGAGTTCGCCGGCCTCGTCCTTCACGCCGTGACCGGAGAAGTGCAGGACCAGCAGGTCGTCCGGTTCGCGGTCGGCGAAGAAGTCCTCGACGGCCTCGTTCACCTCGGCGGCCGGGGAGTTGATCAGCGTCCGCACGTGGAAGGCGCCGATGCGCGGGTCCGCGAGCACCTCGCCCAGGCGGGCGGCGTCGTGGGCCGGGGCGCGCAGAGAGGACAGCCCGGGATCGGCGAACTCGTGGCTCGCGATGATCAGCGCGTAGCGGTGGAGGTGGCGGCCGAGCCACGCGGAACGCTGCGCCAGCTCGGCTTCCGACGGGTCGCCGGTCAGCTCCAGGGAGTCGCCGCCCGCCTCGACGGTCACCGAACGCTCGCGGCGCTGGCCGAGCCACGACGACACCGCGTTGATCAGCGCGGCCAGCACGGCCGACTGGGAGACGGTGGTCAGCAGGGTGCCGAGCTCGTACAGGTCGATGGCCTTGGCGCCCTCGGGGGCCTCGCCGGGAACACCGGAGACGGCGACCAGCTCGCCGAGCTCCGTCCGCAGGAACGCGGTGAGCTGCTCGATGCGCTCGTCGTCGGCGCCGTCTTCGCGCACGCGCAGTGTGACGTCGGTCATAGCGGCCTCCTACTGGAGGAGGTCGCTCACCGGGCACCAAGCATTACGACGGGTCAGAACCCCGCAACGCCGCCCACCACAGGCCCAGCACCGCGGCGATCACGGTGGCCGTGATCCAGCCGGTGAACCCGCTGCCGTCCAGGTAGGCCCAGAACAGGCCGACAACCGGCGCGGGCACCATGAACACCGCGTCGACCCGCAGTTGCGCGGCCAGGCCACGCGGCGCGCGCGTGTCCGAGTCGGGTTGCACGGGGTTGTCGAGCCGGCGGCCGCGCGGGTGCTTGGTCACCGGGCGGCCGGACGGGTAGACGGTCACGCCGTTGATGACGGCGACCCTGCCGCCGCGCAGTTCGACGTCCGACGGCGATGGCAGCGTCACGAGCACCGGGTCGTAGTAGACGGGCAGCCAGCGCTCGACCGGCCCCTCGACCTCCAGCCACGACCGCACCATCAGGCCGGACTGCAGCCGGATCCGCCGCACGGACACCGTGGTGCCTCCCCCGCGCGCCGGACGCACCGCCAGCAGCACGCGCACGGCACCGGCGAGGACCACCAGCAGCGCCACCGCGACGGAGAACGTCACGCCGCCCAGCGCCCGGTCGGTCTCCAGGAACAGGTCCGAACCGGGGATCACGGCACGTGACGGGTCCGCGGGGTCGAACGCCACCTGCGTCTGCCTCCCGACGACGCGCGCACCGTTCTCGTAGGCGACGCGGGCGGTGCCGGACGGCCAGCGCACCTCGACCGCACCGTCCGAAAAGGACACGACCTCGCCCGTGTCACGGGACGTCAGCGACGCCAGCACCGCGCGATCGTCCGAATAGGACAGCCAGGAGAACAACGCGACCACGAAGCACACGACCAGCACGACCGCCGTGGTGAACAACCCGTAGCGCAGCGCACGAACCCGGGAACGCAACAAAGCAAGCTCCAAACAGAAAGAAACGGCCCGGCGGGAAGACCCGCCGGGCCGTCGACAGCTAACTACACATCACTCGGTGAAGCCCATGTGGATGTAGTCGTACGGACGGTTCGCGTAAGCGACGGCACCGAAGTTGGCGACGTTGCTCTTCACCGCGACCGCGCCGGGCAGCTGGTAGAGCGGCAGCTGGTGGCCCAGCTCCCAGATCTTCTTGTCGGCCTCGTTGGCGATCTCGAGACGCTTGGTGTCGTCGAGCTCACCGTTCGCCTGCTCGAGCAGCTTGTTGACCTCTTCGGAGCCGATCCGGCCGTAGTTCTGGTTGGTGCTGGCCGGGTCGAGCGTGTAGATGCCCTTGCTGTCCGAGATCGGCGTGGCCGAGGCCAGCCAGCGGAAGCCGGTCATGTCGAAGTTGCCGACGTTCACGAACTGCTTGAAGAAGTCGGTCGACGGCACGCCCTGGATGTCGACCTTGGCGCCGACCTCCTTCAGCTGCGACTGCACGAGCTTCGCGATCTGGTCGGAGGTGGGGTTCGGCGTCGGGATGACGTAGCGGACGACGAGCTCCTTGCCGTCCTTCTTGCGGGTCTCGCCCTCGAGCTTCCAGCCCTGCTCGTCGAGCTGCTTCTTCGCGGCTTCCTTGTCGAACGACGCCACGGACGAGTTGTCCTTGTAGCCGGCCGAGCCCAGCAGGAAGAAGTGGTTACCGGTGACCTGCGCGTCGCCCTTGATCATCTGGCCGAGCAGCGCCTTGGTGATGGTCTTGGTGTCGATGCCGCGCTGCAGCGCGACGCGGAGCTTCGGGTCCTTGAGGATCGAGGAGTCCGCGCCGTTGAACGTGATGTGCGAGTAGTCCGGCGTGATCGCCTGGCGGATCGTCACACCCTGCATCGACTTGGCACGCGTGAAGTTGTCGATGCTGGAGCCGATGTCGAAGAAGTCGATCTGGCCGTTGGCGAGCGCGTCCGCGAGAGCGGGGCGGTCGACCTGGCGGAACGTGATCTTCTCGAGCTTGGGCTTCTCGCCCCACCACGCCGGGTCCTGCACGACCGTCACGAGCTTCGCGGTGCGGTCGATCGTGCCGATCTTGAACGGACCGGCGGTGATCTTCGGCGCGTCGGCCCAGCCCTTGTTGAACTCCTCGGCCACGGAGGACAAGGACTTCGGGTAGAGGGGCGAGAACAGGCCCTTCCACTCGGCGAACTTCTTCTTGAAGGTGACCTTGACGTCCTGGTCGGTCGCGCCCTTCTCGACCTTCTCGATGTCCTCGTAGCCCGTGGTGCCGGCGACCTCGAAGGCCTTGTCGGCCCCGTTCAGGGACTTCCACATGGCCTCGAAGTCCTGCCAGGACAGCGCGGTGCCGTCCGACCACTTGGCCTTCGAGTTGATCTTGAACTCGAGGACCTGCGGGTCGGAGGACGCGAGCTTCGCGTCGTCGAGGAAGTCCTTGTTGACCTCGATCGTCGCGTCGGCCTTCTGCTTGTACAGGTTCGGCATCAACGTGTCGATCATGCGACGGCCATCGGCGTTCGTGCCGTCGAGCTGGTTGTAGTTCCAGTTGTCCGGCAACTGGTCGACCGGCCAGCGGAACTCGCCGCCGTCCTTGACCTTGGCCGCGTCCTGCGGGTTGATGTCCGCTTGGCCGATCGCGTTGTCCGCGCCCTTGAGCCCGGAGTTGGCGTTGTTGCTGGGCCCCCCACACGCGGTAAGCGTGAGGGCGACGACGGCAAGCGCGGTCACACCCACCTTGGTACGTCGACTCACTGTCGTGAACCTCCCTCGTGCCCGGACACCAGTTGCCGGGGACACTGTTCCTTCGTGCTCGCAGGTCTGCTGAGGCGACGGATGCATCAGAGGACCTGACGGATCTGGGCGAAGTGGCAGGCGGCCTCGTGGTCCGCGGCCTGCGTTTCGCGCGGTGGTTCGACTTCGATGCACTGACGCTGCTGCTCGGGCGGCAGCGACGCGTGCAGGAAGCAGCGGGTCCGGAAGCGGCAGCCGGACGGCGGGTTCGCCGGGCTCGGCAGGTCGCCGGTGAGGAGGATCCTCTCCCGCTGACGCTCCTTGACGGGATCGGGGATCGGGATCGCCGACAGCAGTGCCTGCGTGTACGGGTGGCGCGGCGCCTCGAACACCGAGTCCACCTCGCCGATCTCGATGATCTTTCCGAGGTACATGACGGCCACCCGGTCCGCGATGTGGCGCACCACCGACAGGTCGTGTGCCACGAACAGGTAGGCCAGGCCCAGCTTGGACTTGAGCTCCTCCAGCAGGTTGATGACACCCGCCTGGATGGAGACGTCCAGCGCCGACACCGGCTCGTCGAGCACGACGAGCTTCGGTTCGAGCGCGAGCGCCCGCGCGATGCCGATGCGCTGGCGCTGGCCGCCGGAGAACTCACCGGGGTAGCGCGACAGCTGCTCGGGACGCAGGCCGACGAGCCTCATCAGCTCCGGCACGCGCCGGTTGATCTCGTCCTTGGCGTAGCCGTGGACCTGCATCGGCTCGGCGATGCAGTCGTGGATCGTGAGGCGCGGGTCGAGCGACGCCATCGGGTCCTGGAAGACCACCGACATGTCGCGGCGGATCGCGAAGCGGCGCTTGCTGTCCACTTCGGACGACTTCGTGCCGAGCACGGAGATCTCGCCGCCCATGGGCTTCTGGAGGTTGAGGATCTCCATCAGCGTCGTGGTCTTGCCACAGCCCGACTCGCCGACGAGGCCCAGGGTCTCGCCCTCGCGGATGTCGAACGAGATGCCCGCCACCGCGTGCACGGTGCCGACGCGGCGCTTGAACACCACGCCCTTGTTGATCGGGTACTCCTTGACGAGGTCGTCGAGGCCCAGCACGATCTCGCGCTGCTCGCGCGGGATCTTCGCGACCTCGGGCTCGGCGGCCACCTCGGCACCGAAGATCTCGACGGCGGCCTCGGCGCCCTCGGCATCGCTCGCGGCGATCTCGTTGGTGCGGATGCACGCGGCGGCATGTTCGACGGAACCGTCGACGTCCATCAGCGGCGGCTCTGCGGTGTGGCAGGCGTCGACGACCATGGGGCAGCGCGGCGCGAACGGGCAGCCGTCGGGCAGGTCCGTGAGCGACGGCGGCTGGCCCTTGATCGGCACGAGCGCCTGCTTCTCGCTGACGTCGAGGCGCGGGATCGAGCCGAGCAGGCCGAGCGTGTACGGCATGCGCGGCTGCTGGTAGATCTCGTCGACGTTGCCCTTTTCGACGGCGCGGCCCGCGTACATGACCATCAGCCGGTCCGCGAACCCGGCGACGACGCCGAGGTCGTGGGTGATGATCACGATGCCCGCGCCGGTGACCTCCTGCGCGGTCTCGAGCAGCTGCAGCACCTGCGCCTGCACCGTCACGTCGAGCGCGGTGGTCGGCTCGTCGGCGATGATCAGGTCGGGGTCGTTGGCGATCGCCATCGCGATCACCGCGCGCTGCCGCATACCGCCGGAGAACTCGTGCGGGAACGCCTTGGCGCGCTCGACGGCGTTCGGGATGCCGACGAGGTCGAGCAGCTCGACCGCGCGCTTGGTGGCCGCCTGCTTGGACACCTTGCGGTGCACCAGGATCGCCTCGGCGATCTGGTCGCCGACGGTGAAGACCGGCGTCAGCGCGGACAGCGGGTCCTGGAAGACCATCGAGACGCGGCGGCCGCGGATCTTCGACAGCTCGCCGTCGCTGCGGCCGATGAGCTCACGGCCCTGGAACCTGATGGAACCGGTGATGCGCGCCGAGGACGGCAGCAGGCCCATGACCGCGAGCGACGACACGGACTTGCCCGAGCCGGACTCGCCGACGATGCCGAGTACCTCGCCGGGCGAGACGTGGTAGCTCAGGCCACGCACGGCCTGAACGCGACCGGACTCGCTCGGGAAGGACACGTGCAGGTCCTCGACCTGCAGAACCGGGCCGTCGACGACCGGGTCCGCCGGTGCGTCGAACTGGAGCTCCGAGGTGGTCATCAGGCGGCCTTCTCCTTGGTGTCCTTCTTCTCCTTGCGGCGCACGCGCGTGGAGGTGGGGTCGAGCGCGTCACGGAGCCCGTCGCCGACCCAGTTCACCGCCAGCACGAACACGACGAGGAACCCCGCCGGGAACAGGAACAGCCAGGGGAAGGTCGTCGCGGACTCGGCGTTGCCGCCGATCAGGGTGCCGAGCGAGACGTCGGGCGACTGGACGCCGAACCCGAAGTAGCTCAGGCCCGTCTCGGCGAGCACGGCGGAACCGACGTTGATGGTCGCGTCGATGATGAGCAGTGACGCCATGTTCGGCACGATGTGCTTGGCGATGATCTTGCGCGCGGGCTGGCCCATGAACTTGGCCGCCTTCACGAACTCGCGTTCCTTCAGCGTCAGCGTCATGCCGCGCACGATGCGGGCGGTGATCATCCATTGGAACGCCGCGAGCATCAGCACCAGCAGGAACCACGACTTGCCGCGGAACCACGGGCTCAGGATCGCGATGATCAGGAACGACGGCAGCACCAGCAGCAGGTCGACGACCCACATGAGCGTCTTGTCGGCGACACCGAGGAAGTAGCCGGCGGCCGCGCCGACGATCGCGGCCACGGTGGTCGAGATCAGCGCCACGAGCAGGCCGATGATCAACGACTTCTGCAGTCCGCGCATCGTCAGCGCGAACATGTCGGTACCGATCTTGTCGGTGCCGAAGATGTGCTCGGAGTAGGGAGGCTCCAGGAACGCGCTGTAGTCCTGGGTGTCGTAGCTCCACTTCGACAGCAGCGGGCCCACGAACGCCATCAGGTACATCCCGAGGATGACCACCAGGCCGATCAGCGCCAGCTTGTTGCGCATGAAGCGGATGAGCACCAGCCGGCCGCGCGTCATCGCCTTGCCCGGTTCGGGCGCCGCGTCGACTGGGCCACCGGAGGCGGCGCCGGTGGTTCCGGCGGCGTCCCCCTCGTTGAGGATCACGGTCACGTCGTCGTCACCTTGCCTAGTTCACGCGGATTCGGGGGTCGAGCGCGGCGTACAGCACGTCGGCGAGCCAGCCGGAGAACAGCACGCACACCGCGACGAAGAGTGTCACCGTGGCGGTGATGTTCGTGTCCTGCGCCGAGATGCCGGTGACGAGCCAGTCACCCATGCCGAACCAGCCGAAGATCCGCTCGGTGAACGTGCCACCGACGACGAGCAGGCCGAAACCGAACGCGAACAGGGTCGCCATCGGGATCAGCGCGGTGCGCAGGCCGTGCTTGAACAGCGCCTTGCGGCGGGTCAGCCCCTTGGCCTGGGCGGTGCGCAGGAAGTCGCTGCCGAGCACGTCGAGCATCGACGAACGCTGGTAGCGGCTGTAGTAGGCGATCTGGCCGAGCGCGATCGTGAGCGTCGGCACGATCAGGTGCTGCACCCGGTCGCCCAGGTGCTCGAACCAGTTGCCCTGGAATCCGGGTGTCGTCTCACCGACGAAGATCAGCACGTTGGTGCCGATCGAGTCGTTGATCCCCTGCGCGCCCATCTTCAGCAGCGTGCCCAGCACGAACACCGGCGTGGACAGCAGTATGAAGCTGAAGAGGGTCGCGAAGTAGTCGCTGAACTTGTACTGCCGGATCGCGCTCACGACACCGAGCAGCACACCGAACAGGATGCCGATCGTGATACCGAGCAGGAACAGCCTCAAACTCACGCCGATGCGCCTGCCGAGTTCGTCCGTGATCGGGCGATCGGTGATCGTGCGACCGAAGTCGCCCTGGACCACACCGCCCATCCACGTGACGAACCGCTGCGGGATCGGCTGGTCGAGGTGGAGGTCTCTCTTCTTCGCCTCGATCGATGCCGCCGGCGGCGGTGGGTTGCGTTGTTGCAGCACCCCGATCGGGTCAAAGGTGGCGGAGGCCAACGTGAACGCGAGGAACGTCGCCACTAGGGCGAGCACCACGTAGTTGACCAACCGCCGCAACAGAAATCCGGCCACCCGTGTTCAGTCCTCTCCCCGGTGGTTGCGACATCGGCACACTGGATTGCAGTGGACGAGTTGCAAGAGATTAACCGCCGATCCGGCGGACCGCTGCCCACCCCCGCCAATACGCGGAGGCCCCACTGACCGGGCCATAGTCACCCATGCGTGGAGGAAAGGTCGGCCGAACTGCCACATCAACAGTTGACTCTCGCCAATTGTGTGCCGAAGCGTGACCATTGTGCGGCCGGATCGCCGTATTCACCGTGAAGTCCTGTCTCACCACGGATGGATCTGACGCATCCGGGTGAATGCAATCACCGGAAGACGTGGGACAAGCAGCGCAATGTGATCATAAACCGGGCATCACTCTCTGAAGCACCTCGTACCTGCACCGTTACTGCATCGATGCGGACCAGGCCGGACGCCCGTCCAGCTCACCGACGGCTGGGCCGAACGGGGTGAACCGCGTCACAGCACGACGGGACCAGATGGCTTAGGCGAACCTAACCGAGGCGCCAGAGACGGCCGCCCGCGATCACGAAAACCTGGTCGCCGGCCTTCTCCACCGCGACCACCCTGCCGGACGGTCCCTCCGCCGGGCGTTCGTCCTTTTCCGACACCAGCTTCACGCCGCCGTGGTCGACGAACAACGTCGGGACGCCGTCGACGGAGACGGGCGCGGCGAGCGTGTCGTCGTCGCCGACCGGGATGTCCGGGGTCGTGAGCTTCTTCCACTCCGGTCCCGACCACCAGGCGAGCCTGCCCTTGCTGCGGCCCACGACGTGGCAGGTGCCGTCCCAGCAGCGGGCGGCCAGCGCGGCGTCACCGTCCGGGAGGGTCGCGGTGGTCCAGGTGGTGCCGTCGAACCGCCAGACCGCGGCACTCACCACGCCTTTCGCGATCTGCCAGCCCACCACGAGCGCGCCGTCGCCGTCCGGGGTGACGGCCAGCGGGAACCGCAGGAGTTCCTGCGAGCTTTCGAGGACGGTGCCGGCGGACGGCTGACGGGTCCAGGTGTCCGCGGCGTAGGTCCAGGCGGCGATGTCGAGGCCCGCCTTGGCGCTCTGCCAGGTGCCGATGACCAGCGGCCCCTTCGCGGTGCGCACCGGGCCGATCAACTCGCCCGCGCCGTAGCCGCCGAACGTGCTGAAGGCCTGCGGTTTCTCGTTGATGGCACGGGCGTCGCCGGTCCAGGCACTCCAGCGGACGTTGCCGTGCGCGCCGCCTCGTTCGCCGCCGACGCCGGTGATCGTGGTGCCGTCGGAGGCGAGGCCGTACCAGTGCGCTTCCTTGCCGTACGGGGTCGCCGGGGTCAGCCTGGAGTTGGACAGCGTGCCGTCCTTGGTCCGCGTGACGAGCTCGGGGTGGTCGGACGGGCGGGTGCCGATGACCAGCATGTCGCCGTGCGTCGTCAACGCTTCCGGCGTGGCCGTCAGGTCGACGGCGGTGAAGCCGACGGTGTTGCCCGCACCGCCTGAAGAGCAGCCGGCGAGGACCAGCAGAACCGCGAGCGTCAACCTGCGCATGCGCGCCAGTATGGCCACATGCGGCCCGAACACGACCAGGTGTTGCACTTCTCCGAAGATCCCTCGATCACCCGGTTCGTCCCGCATCGCGCGGAAACCGCGCGACAGGACGGCGAGTACGTGTGGGCGGTGGACGCCGCGCGCTCGCCCGGCTACTGGTTTCCGCGGCAGTGCCCGCGGGCGATGGCGTGGACGAGCACGACCAGGGTGCACGCGATCGAGTACGGGTGGCTGGAGCGGATGCGGACCGTGGAGCTGTACGCATACCGGTTCGACATCGAGCGGTTCCAGCCGTTCGAGGACCACGCCCACGTCGCGACCGAACCGGTGGTGCCGCTGGGTCCGGCCGAACGCGTCGGTGACCTGTTCGCGTTGCACGAGGAGGCGGGGATCGAACTGCGCGTGCTGGCCACCCTCTGGCCGTTCTGGGACGAGGTCACGGCCGGCTCGCTGGAGTTCAGCGGCATCCGGCTGCGCAACGCCCTGCCCCGATCAGTGGAATGATCTCCGCCCATGCGGGTGCTGCTGGTGGAGGACGACGAGCCGATCGCGGAATCACTCACGCGAGGGCTGTCCCGCTACGGGTTCGAGGTCCAATGGGTGCGCACGGGCGCGGAGGCGCTGACCGCCGGGGACTTCGCGGTGGTCCTCGTCGACCTCGGGCTGCCCGACATGGACGGCCTCGACGTCTGCCGTGAGCTGCGGGCACGCGGGGACGTGCCGATCATCGTCATCAGCGCGCGGTCCGACGAGGTCGACCGGGTGGTGGGCCTGGAGATCGGCGCCGACGACTACGTCACCAAGCCGTTCGGGGTGCGGGAGGTCGTCGCACGGATGCGAGCGGTCCTCAGACGCGCGCAACCCGCCCTGCGCGAACCGGCGACGCACGGGCGGGTGCGGATCGATCGGCGCGGGCGGCGGGTGCACCTCGACGGCGGTGAGGTCGAGCTGACGCCTAAGGAGTTCGACCTGCTGGCGTTCCTGGCCGAGGATCCGGGCGCGGTGTTCACCCGCGAGCAGATCATGGAGGCGGTGTGGGACGAGAACTGGTTCGGCCCCACCAAGACGCTTGACGTGCACGTCGGCGTGTTGCGCCGCAAGCTCGGTGACGCGGCCTCGCTGGAGACCGTGCGGGGCGTGGGTTTCCGGCTGGTGCTCACGTGATCCGCCAGCTCGCCTGGAGCTACGTGCTCCTGGTGGCGGTGGCGATCGCGGCGTTCACGGTGCCGGTCGCTTTCACGCTCAACCAGCAGCTCTACGACGACGCCGTGAACACCGCCCGGCGCGAGGCCGACACCGCCGCGTTGCTGCTCGCGTCCGGCGACACGAGGTCGTTGAACGCCTTGGCGGACGCCTACGAACGCCAGACCCCCGGCCGGATCGACGTCGTCGAACCCCAGCCGGAGTCGAAGGTCTGGGACTCCGAGGGACTGAAGCTCACGGTTCCGGCGACCACACCGGACGGCACGGTCGTCGGCGCGATCCGGCTGTCCTATCCGGACGATCGGATCACGCAGAGACTTTGGCAGATCTGGGGATTCCGCACCGCGCTCGCCGTGGGCGTGCTGATCCTGGCGGCGTTCCTGGGACTGTGGCTGGCGAAGCGGGTCACCCGGCCGTTGCGCGAGCTCAACGTGATGGCGGGCAGGCTGCGCGACGGCGACCTGACCGCGCGGGCCGAGGAGACGGGGCCGCCCGAGACCCGCACGCTCGCCCGCACCCTCAACACCGCCACCGAGACGATCGGCACGCTGGTCGGCTCGCAGCGCGCGTTCATCGGCGACGCCTCGCACCAGCTCCGCACGCCGCTGACCGCCCTGAGGCTGTCGCTGGACAACGTGGCGGACGGCGTCGAAGACCCGCTGGTCCGCGAGGACGTCGAGATGGCGACGGCCGAGGTCGTGCGGATGTCGCGGCTGGTCAACGGTCTGCTGGCGCTGGCCCGCGCCGAGGCCGACGTCCCCCACCCCGAACCGGTGCAGGTGCTCGACGTCGTCACGGAACGGTTCACCGCGTGGCGCGCCGCCGCCGACGAACGCTCGATCTCCCTGGTCAGCGAGGGCTTCGACATCCGCGTCCTCGCCACGCCGGGACACCTCGAGCAGGTGCTGGACAACGTGCTGTCCAACGCGCTGGAGGTGTCCCCGGACGGCGCCACGATCCTCGTCCGCACCACCCGGCCGGGCCTGCTGGAGGTCATCGACGCCGGCCCCGGCCTGCCGGAGGCCGACCGGGCGCGGGCGTTCGACAGGTTCTGGCGCGGCCTCGGCCTCACCGGCAAGGGCGGATCGGGCCTCGGCCTCGCCATCGTGAAGCAACTCGTCACCGACGACGGTGGCGCGGTGTCGCTGGAGGACGCGTCCAGCGGCGGGTTGTGCGTGCGGATCAGGCTTGCTCCGGCATCGCAGACGAGTGGTGGTTCACGATGAGCCACTTCCCGTCGACCTTCTCGTAGACGAACGTGTACCGCGCGTCGACGGTCGTCGGTGTGCCGTCCTTGGTGAGCGCGAACCGGTAGGTGCCGGCGTCGATCGCGTCGTCGTCGTCCAGGACGGCGACGTGCGAGTCGAGGATGGTGCCGCTCGGCTTGTTCTGCAGGAAGTGCTCGAAGTAGTCGACGATCTCGGCCCGCGTGGACCGCACCTGGTTCGACACCGTGGGCAGCAGAACCGCGTTCGGAGCGTAGTGATCGGCCACCTTCTGGGCGTCGCCCGTTGCGAGGGACGCGTTCCAGTCGGCGAACAACGCCCTGACCTGTTCGGTCGTCGGCCGCTCGGCCGAACCCGTGACCGTTTGCGCTGGGGCGCTGGAACATCCCACGAGCAGGGCGGTCGCCCCGGCCAGTCCGGCGGCTCCGATGAAGTGCTTGCGCATTGTGTCGTTCTCCCCGATCGAGTGGCTGTTGAGATCCACTTTCGAGGAAGGACCGGAAGCGTCCGGACAGCAGCGGCCCAGCACCGGGACAAGGTTTCGGAAAGCCTGGTAAACGTGGACGTATGGGACTTCTCAGCGGAATGATGGGGAACGCGTCGAAGCTCGACCCGCGGGACGCCGCGAAGGAGTTCGGGCGGCTGCTCGCGCACGGCGAGCAGATCCACGAGGCATACCAGCTGGTGCGCGATTCGTTCCTGTTCACCGACCGGAGGCTGATCCTGGTCGACAAGCAGGGCGTGACGGGCAAGAAGGTCGAGTACCACTCGGTGCCGTACAAGGCGATCACGCAGTTCTCAGTCGAGACGGCCGGTCATTTCGACCTGGACGCCGAGCTGAAGATCTGGGTCTCCGGCGGCGAGGCGCCGATCTCCAAGCAGTTCGGCAAGGGTGTCGACGTCTACGAGGTGCAGGCGCTGCTGGCGGCGTTCGTGTCCCGGTAGCACCGCCTGCGAGCCGATCGCCACGGCGATCTCGGCCAGCGCCACGAGCAGCGCGGTGACGGCGTGGCCGGTGTCGAGCAGGAGGTTCGCCGCGGTCAGGGCCACCGGCACCACCCGGCCGCGGACCAGCACTCGCAGGACGGCGGTGGCGCAGCGGGTGGTGGACATTTCCGTTCTCCTCCAACGTTCCGGCTCTCACAGATACGTCGAACGGCGCCCTCCGAAATCGACCGCGCAAGCCGGGAATCGTGGTCCGGCAACAAAAAATCCCTCGCAGGCCCAGGGCCTGCGAGGGATGTCGGCGGAGCGGTCTAGCGGGCCTGCAGCATCGGGCGGAACTTGTCGCGGTAGGCCCAGGCGAGGCCGATCTCGGCGACGGTCACGAACAGCCCCATCGCGAAGCCGCTCGTGTCCAGGAACACGTGGTACAGAAAGATGTTCACGACCATCGGGGCCAGCAACGCCAGCGCCAGCGGCACGAACCGGCCGGTGAGCAGCAGGACGCCCGCGAGGACCTGGACGCCGGAAGCCAGGTGCAGCATGTAGCCGGTCGCGGAGAGCGCCAGGGTGAACGCCACCCCGGCGGGCGCCATCGTGCTGGGATCCGGTGCGGGCATGAAGTTCAGCCACCCGTTCAACCCCGTCGCGGTGAACAGCAGGCCGACGAGCACGCGGGTCACGAGCGTGGTGTGGCGGGCGGCGGCCGACTTGCGGGTGACGCGGGCGGGGGCGGCGATCGTGGCGGTCATGTCGAGTTCCTCCTGGGCTGTCGTGTCCTTCCACTGATGCGTCGAACGGGCGGCACCCCGCATCGACACGACGGCCAAGAAATCTTCGAAAAACTTGTTTGCGCTGGTCAGACTCGTGCCGCGCGCACGTGCTCCGCGACCGGGCTGAGCTTGAGCCACTCCGGCAGGCCGCGCACCACCCAGCGCGTGCCGGTCAGCTCGATGGCACCCGCGCGCACCGCGTCGAGCAGGCCGACCTCGCCCTCCCACATCCGGAAGAGCGTGGCGATGTCGGACGCCAGCACCGCGTCGACCTCCAGGCCCGGGTCGGTGTAGCAGATCGAGGCGTCACCGGGTTCGACGACGAGCCAGAACGTGCGGCGGCGGTCGTTGATGCGGACCTCGATGTTCGCGCGCTTGTCCAGCGTGCCGGTGTCGATGCGGCCGTGCATCCACCACATCAGCACCTCGGGGTCGAGCTCGTCGGCGCGGGGATCGCCGAACGCGTAGCGGGCACCCCAGTCGGCGAGGCCGAACACCAAGGGGCGCAACGCCTGCCCGGCCGGCGTGAGCAGGTAGCCGTCACCGGTGCGCTGCACCAGACCCGCGCTCGCGAGCTGCCGCAGCCGCCGCGACAGCAGAGCGCGCGAAAGCCCCGGCAGGCCGCGGGAGAGCTCGTTGAAGCGCGAGGCACCGACGAGCATGTCCCGCACGATCAGCAACGTCCACCGGTCGCCCAGCACCTCGACGGCGCGGACGATCGGGCAGTACTGCGCATACGTCCTCACAGGGGAAGTCTCCGTCGCGGCGGGGGTTTCGTTACCGCCGTCCGGTTCACTTTCAGAACTACCCGCGGGCCTTGCGCGTTCTTACGTTTGTCGCATGACAACACTTGACGCACCACGGGTGACCAGCACGTTCCCCACCGTGACCAGAGACGGCGACGACAAGTTCGCGGAGATGGCCGCGCGCATCGGTGCCATCGCGGCCGTCAACGCGACCGAGCACGATCGCGACGCCACGTTCGTGAGCGAGGCGTACGAGGCCATGCGCGAGGAGGGCTACCTGGCGTTGGCGGTACCCGAGGAACTGGGCGGGCTCGGCGCCACGATGCGCCAGGTCTGTTACGCGCAGGCCGAGCTCGCACGGCACGACGGCGCCACCGCGCTGGCCGTCACCATGCACCTGTACCTGACGCTGATGCAGGCCTACCGGCGTCGCAAGGGCGCACCGGACGCGGAGGGCGTGCTGCGGCGCGTGGCCGCGGAAGGCCTGGTCATCGCGACCAGTGGCGGCTCCGACTGGCTGTGGCCCACGACTACGGCGACGCCCGTGGACGGCGGCTTCCTGGTGAACGGGCGCAAGACGTTCTGCAGCCAGTCGCCGCGCGCGAACGTCGTGGCCACCTCCGCCGTCCTCGGCGAGGAGGTGCTGCACTTCAGCGCCCCGTTGAACGCCGGCGGCGTGCGCATCGAGGAAACGTGGGACACGCTCGGCATGCGCGGCACGGCCAGCCACGACGTGGTGCTGGAGGACGTGTTCATCCCGGCCGAGAAGATCGCCGCCCGCCGCCCCTACGGCGAGTTCGGCGTACCCCTGTTCGCCGCCGTCGTCCACTTCGCGCCGGTGTGCGGGGCGACGTACTTCGGCATCGCGGCGGGCGCGCGGGACGTGGCCGTGCGGTCGACGTCGAAGAGCGCCACCCGGCAGATCGGGCTGATGGACTACAAGCTGCGCACCGCGTGGTGGTCGCTGATGGGCTCGATCGACGAGCTCGGCGAGGACTACACGGCCAACGCCGAGTCGACCACCACGGTGATGCTCGCCAAGCGCCAGGCCGTCGTGGAGGCGATCGAGGTCGTGAACGTCGCGATGGAGGTCCTGGGTGGACGGTCGTTCTTCCGGCGTTCACCGCTGGAGCGCGCCTACCGCGACGTGCGCGCCGGGACGTTCCACCCGCTCACGCCCGAAGCCACACTCATGTACGCAGGCAAGGTCGCTCAGGGTGACCCCGGAGTCACTGAGTAAGTTCGAGTTGTAGGTGTGCCAAGGGTTTGCGAGGATTCGTGTCCGTCTTCCATAAGGAGCGATTCCGGTGGCAACTCGCCTCAACCCGTACATCAGCTTCGACGGTCAGGCCCGCCAGGCGATGGAGTTCTACCACTCGGTCTTCGGCGGAGAGCTGAAGATGAACACCTTCGGTGAGTTCGGCATGCAGGACACGCCGCAGGCCGACCAGATCATGCACGCGCAGCTGGAGACCGACCGCGGCTACACGATCATGGCCGCCGACACGCCGCCCGGCATGGAGTACAAGCCGGGCTCCAGCATCACGGTGTCGCTGTCGGGCGACGAAGAGGTGCTGCGCGACTACTTCAACGCCCTCGCCGAGGGTGGCAAGGTCGGTACGCCCCTGGAGAAGCAGATGTGGGGCGACGAGTACGGCGACCTCGTCGACAAGTTCGGTGTGAACTGGATGGTCAACCTGGGTGGACTGGGCTGACGGACGTTCCGGCGGGGCTGCGGGAGTAGCCCCGCCCGCCGCGCTGACGCATGATGTGGACCATGAGCGAGCGTCTGCGGGGTGTGGTCGGCCAACTCGCGATCCGGCCCGGTGACCGGGTGCTGGAGATCGGCTGCGGCCAGGGCGTGGCCGCCACGATGGTGTGCCAGCTGCTGTCCACCGGCACGCTCACCGCCATCGACCGCTCCACCAAGATGATCGAGGCCGCGACCCGCCGCAACGCCGCGTACGTGGCGTCGGGCAGGGCCGAGTTCCTCATCGCGTCGCTGGAGGACATGAACCTCGGCGACCGGCGGTTCGACCTGGTGTTCGCGGTGCGGGTCGGGCTGTTCCACCGCGATCCCGACCGCGCGCACGCGTTGCTGGAGCCGTGGCTCGAGCCGGGCGCGCGGGTGATGTCGTTCTTCGACGTGCCGGTCTAGATCCGGGCGAACAGGTCGGCGATCAGCCTCTTCGACGGCTCGACGCCCGCGGGCGACATCACCTCGATCTGGGTCTTGCCCTTGCGCGCGGCCACGGTGTGCTGGGCGGTCTCGGCCCCGCCCGCGCTGGACTCGTAGGCCTCGTCGAACAGGCCCTCGATGGCCTTGGCCTTCTCCGGCTTGCCCTTGGCGAACGTCGCGGCGGTCGCGTTGCTGGTGAACCGCACCTCGACCGGCATGCCGGCGCCCACGTAGTTGCAGGTCGTCACGGCCTTGTCGACGCTCTCCCGCTGGCCCTGCAGCCTCAGGTTGAGCGCCTTGCCCACGACGGAGGAGTTGGCGTTCGCGCAGTTCGGGCCGTTGCCGGCGGGCTGCTCGGCCGTCGTCTGGGTCGCGGGGGCCTGCGACGGGGCGGCCTGCGGTTCGGACGTGCAGGCGGCGAGCAGGAACGCGGCGGCGGCGAGGAGGGTGATGCGCACATCCCTTCATCGAGCCTGCCGCCGCCGCGTTACCCCGTTCAGGCGTCCAGGGTCAGCCGGAGGATCTCGTCGACACGGGCGTTCCAGTCCACTTCCGCGACGGAGCCGTTGAGAACCGCCACCGCCGCGAGAGTCACGGTGCCCTCTACGTCCGCGGTCAGCACGGGGACCTTCGCGGTGGCGACGAACGCCGTGCCCTGCGGCGCGGGCCGCGACTCCGTGCCCGTCCAGCCCCGCACACCGACCAACGGCGACGGCAGGTCCGTGGCCCAGCCGGTGAGCTCGGCCGTCGTACCGGGCGGTGCGCCGATCACGCGGTGAATGCGCAGCTCCTGGTCGTCCCAGACCGCCGTGACGCTCTCGATCCGCAGGCCCGGCACCGTGGGCTGGTTCGCGTCGAACACCGGCCGGTGCCAGGACGCGGCCCAGTTGTCCCGCGCGCCCAGCGGATGGATCCGCCTGCGCACGCTGCGGTCGCCCCTGACGAGGAGGCTGATGTGGTTGTCGGCGACGTTGTGCTTCGCGGTCGGACCACTGGCCGTCGAGTAGGCGAAGCGGCTGTAGAGAGGGTCGTCCTCGGTCGCGTACTCGCCCTCGAACGGCCGCACGTGGTCGCTGCCGTGGTTGTGCAGCCGCGTCACGCCGTGGTGCCGCTGGATCAGGAAGCCCGGGCCGGGCAGCGCCAGCGTCCGGTCCTCGTCCGGGCTCTCCTCCGTTGCTGTCCACAGTGGATGATCAGGGCCGGCGAGCAGGCAGACGAACGCCTTCGACGCCCAGTACGGCGAGGCCGGCCCGGAGTAGGGCTGCAGACTCGCCTCGTGCGGGCCGTGCCAGCCGAGGCTGAGCAGGCCGTCGGACAGCGATCCCCGGTCCAGGAAGTACCGGAGGTTCTGACTGATGAGGTGACGGGAATGGCCGGGACTCAGCGGAGTCTCGCCGGTGAGCGCGCCCAGCGCCACGGCCGACGCGGCGGCGAAGCGGTAGGTGAGCGACCGTCCGAAGTAGAGCGGGGCGCCGTCCGCGCCGAACAGCAGGTGGAAACTCTCCAGGTGCTCGCGCAGGTGCGTGGTGACGGGACGGCCGTCGAGGTGGGCGTCCAGCGCCGGGTAGAGGTGCAGCGCCCAGCCGTTGTAGTGGTCGAACGCGCGGCCGTCGCCGTCGGAGTACCAGCCGTCGCCGACGTACCAGCCTTGGAGCAGTTCCATCGCGCGGGCTTTCGCCTGGCGGGTCTCGTCGTCACCGCGTCCGGCCGACTCCAGGAACGACGCCACGGTGTACGGGAAGAAGTACCAGTTGTTGGCGGCGGGAACGTGCCGCAGCGCTTCCCGCAGCCAGGCCTCGGCGCGGTCCTGCACCGCCTCCGGGAGCTTGTCCCAGAGCCGCGGCTTGGTGAGGCGCAGGCCCAGCGCCACGGAGGCCGACTCGACCATGGGCTGGCCGACGTCGAAGATCGCGGGCCACTCCCCCGCCGTGCCGGCCGCCAGCCCCGCGGCGTAGCGCTCCAGCCAGTTGTGCGGATCCTCGCCGTGTGCGGTGCGGAAGGCGGCGGCGAGGAACGTGCGGGCGTAGCCCTCCAGGCCGTCCGACCGGACACCGCTGCGTGAGGGACGGCCGGGGAGGTCGAGGAAGGCCTGGTCGGGGGACGCGTACCGCCAGGCGGTGGCGAGCAGGCCGTCGGCGGCGGCCACCCAGTGCTCGCGGGTGAGGCCGGTGCGGGGGCTGAGGACGTGGTCGGGGTCTGGCAGCTTCACTCGATGTGGTCCCTTCGGTCGTCTGGCAGCCTCACGCGATTCGCTCTCGTCTCTCGGCCGGCACCGGAGTCGCGAACGGCATCCCCGCCACCCGCCGGCGGACCTCGTCCACGGCGTGGCGGCCGAGCCGGCCCCACTCGTTGCCCTGCGAGCCGGCCAGGTGCGGGGTGATGAGCACGTTGTCGTGGTGCCACAGCGGGTGGTCCGCCGGCAGCACCTCCGGGTCGGTCACGTCCAGCACCGCCCGGATGCGACCGGCCTCCGCGACGAGCGCGTCCTGGTCCAGCACGGCGCCGCGGGCGGTGTTGATCAGCACGGCGTCGTCGCGCAGCAGGCCCAGCAGCTCGCGGCTCACCAGGCCCGTGGTCTCCGGCAGCAACGGCGTGTGCACGCTGACGACGTCGCTGCGTTCGAACAGCTCGGTAAGGCTCACGGACTCGGCACCGTCCACTTCGGTCACGAACGGGTCGTGCACCAGCACGTGGAAATCGTAGGGCTCCAGCAGCTCGATCACCCGGCGGCCGATCATCGACGCGGACAGGATGCCGACCGTGGCACCGAAGTTGCCCACCGAGGCCGGAACCCCGTACACCGACATCCGCTTGGTCTCGCGGTAGTCGCGGGCGCGTTCGAGCACCCGCTTGCCGCTGAGCAGGATCATCGCGACGGTGTACTCGGCGACCGGCAGCGCGTTGGCCTGCGCGGCCGACGACACCGCGATGCCGCGTTCCCAGCAGGCGTCGGTGACGAAGCCCTTGACCGAGCCGGCGGTGTGCACGATCGCCTTCAGGCGGGGCAGCCGGGCGAGCACCTCGGCGGTGATCGGCGGGCAGCCCCAGCCCGTGACAAGCAGGTCGACGTCGGGGACCTCGGCGAAGTCGGGGCGGACGCCCGCGAAGTCGCAGACCGCCTGCAGATCGTGGAGCACGGGCGTGAGAACGGCTTCGGCGGCTTCCGCCGACATCACGCCCGCAGCCCTCACTTGACGGCTCCCGCGGTCATGCCGGCCTTCCAGAACCGTTGCAGCAACATGAAAGCGAGGATCAGCGGCAGCACCGCGAAGAGAGATCCCATGATCACCACCGGGTAGTATTCGGGAGAGACAGTGGCCGAGCTGTTCCACTGGTAGAGGCCGAGGCTGACGGGGTAGAGCAACTGGTCGGAGAGCATGACCATGGGCAGGAAGAAGTTGTTCCAGATCGTGGTGAGCTGGAACAGGAACAGCGTGACCATGCCCGGTCCGAGCATCCTGAAAGCGACCTTGAAGTAGGTGGCGAGGTCACCCGCGCCGTCGATGCGGGCGGCCTCCAGCACCTCGTCCGGCACGTAGCCCTGCGCGAAGATCCGGCCGAGGTAGACGCCGAACGGGTTGAACAGCGCCGGGATGAACACCGCCCAGAACGTGTTCACCAGGCCCGCCTCGGACGCCATCAGGTACAGCGGCAGCGCGAGCACGGTCTGCGGCACCATGACCGCCGCGAGCACGAGCCCGAAGAGCTTCTCCTTGTGGCGGAAGGCGTACTTGTCGAACGCGTAGCCCGCGGCGATCGAGATGAACGCGCTGACCGCCGCGCCGATCACGGCGTACAGCAGGCTGTTGAGATACCAGCGCGGGTACAGGCCCTTGTCCATCGCGAAGAGGTTCTTGACGTTCTCCACCAAGGAGAAGCCACCGAACAGGTCGCTGTTGAACAGGGCGTCGACGTTCTTCGTGGCGGCGAGCACCAGCCACATCACCGGCAGCAGGGTGTAGAGCACCGAGATACCGATGACCACGTTCACCGTGGTCCGGCCGAGGAGGGTCATCAGGCGGCCTTCCTGTTCGTCCAGCGGGTGACGCCGTAGGACAGCGCGACCGTGAAGGCCAGCAGGATCACGGACGCGGCCGCGGCGAGGCCGTAGTTGTTGCGGGTGAAGGCGGCGTCGAAGATGTACATGCTCGGCGAGAACCGGGCGCTGATCATCGGGGTGGACTGGCTGAGCAGCACGGGTTCGGTGAACAGCTGCAGCGCCCAGATCAGGGTGAAGATGCCGACCGTGACGATCGCGCCGCGCACCAGCGGGGCCTTGATGCGCAGAGCCTGCTTGACCGGGCCCGCACCGTCCACGACGGACGCTTCCAGGACCTCGCGCGGCACAGCCTGCAACGCGGCGTAGAAGATCACCATGTTGTAGCCGAGGTTGCTCCACAGGGCGATGTTCACGATCGACGGCAGGACGGTGTCGATGCCGAGGAAGCTGATCTGGATGTCCGCCTTGGCGAACAGGTCGATGATCGGGCTCAGGCCGGGTGTGTAGAGGTAGAGCCAGATCAGCGCGGCGATGATGCCCGGCACGGCGTGCGGCAGGTAGAGGCTCATCTGCGCCCAGCTGCGCAGCTTCGCCACGCCGGAGTCGAGCAGCAGCGCGAGGGTGAGCGCGCCGGCGACCATCAGCGGGATGTAGAGCAGGCAGTACAGCACGACGGTGAGGAGGCTGCCCAGGAACGTCGGGTCGCTGAGCACGGCTCCGTAGCTGCGCAGGCCGACGAACACCGTGCTCTCCGGGCCGAAGCCCAGTCCCGGCTGGTCGGCGGCGAAGAAGCTGAGCCAGACCGCCGTACCGGTCGGGATCAGGAAGACCGTGATCAGCAACAGGAAGAACGGCGCCATCAGGACGGCGCAGGCGAGCTTGCCCTTCACCGCGAACCCTCCTCAATGGACAGTCCGAGCGCCTTCAGGTCGGGCATCGTGCCGCTCTGGGCCTCCCGCACCGCCTCGATCAGCGTGCCGGCACCGGCGCCGGCCTTCGCGAACCCGTCCTGCATGACCTTCAGGGTGGCGGTCATCCGCGGGCCCCACACCCAGCCGTCGCGGATCTTGTCCGCCTCCTGCTGGAAGAGCCGGTAGATGTCCTGGCCGCCGTAGTACTCGCCGGGGAACGCCTTGGCGCCCGCCTCGACGAGGCCCGGTGCGACCGGGTACTGGCTGCTGGTGCCGCTCTTCAACCGAGCCGTCAGCGCGTCCGGGTGGGTGCACTGCCACTCGATGAACTCCATCGCGGCCTCGGGTTCGGCGGAGTCCTTGGTGATCGCGAACGTCGAACCGCCGTGCGTGCCGACGACCTGCTCGTCCCAGACCGGCATGGGGGCGATGCGCCACTTGCCCTTCTGCGCGGGCCTCGACCGCATCTGCGCGCCCGCGTCCCACGCGCCGCTCAGCCTGGTGATCACCCGGTCCTGGCCGATCTGCGCGTCGTGCTGCTTGCTGTCGCCCGCGTTGCGGAACACCAGGTCCTCGTCGATCAGGCCCTGCCAGTAGGCGGCGACCTTCCGGGTGGGCTCGTCGGCGAGGGACACGCGCCACTTGCCGCCGCTGGTGTCGAACCACTGCGCGCCGGCCTGCCAGGCGTAGCAGGCGAACTGCGTGCCGCCGTCCGTCGGGAAGATCGCGAGCTTCTTGTCCGGGAACCTGGACTTGACCGTCCTGGCGAGTTCCGCGAACTCGTCCCAGGTCGCCGGGAGCTCGAAACCGTTGGCCTCGAACAGGTCCGCGCGGTAGTGCAGGACCATCGGCTCGACGTCGAGCGGGACGCTGAACACGCGGTCGTCGAACGTCGTGAGCTTGAGCGCCTGCGGCAGCAGCTTCTGCTTCAGGCGGTCGGTCACGAGGTCGGTGATGTCCCTGGCCACGCCGTCGATCGCGTACCCCGGGACCTGCGGGTACTCGATCGTGGCGATGTCCGGTGCGTTGCCCGCACGAGCCGCGTTGCTGAGCTTGGCGTAACCGCCCTGCCCGCCGGAGGGGATCTGCTGGAAGACCACCCTGATGCGGTTCTGCGAGGAGTTGAAAGCGTCGACGACCTGCTGGCTACCGCGCAGGGCCGACCAGAACGTGATCTCTACCGGACCTCCGGCACCGCGGCGTTGCGGAGTGGAGCAGGCCGCCAACGGTGCCGTGAGGCCCGCCGCGAGAAGTGTGCGACGACTCAGGCGCATGGATCGCATCCTGATCGCCTGATCGGTTTGCCGTCAAGAAACGTTCAAACGCTCAGTCGATGAGCGGATCTTCAACGTGGGCAGCAGCTCGATGCGTTCGGTGGCCGCGACCTGGCCTTTCAGCTTCCGAAGCAGCAGTTCGGCGGCGACTCTGCCGACCTCGGTCTTCGGTGGCGCGACGGCCGTGAGCGGGATGCTGCCGAGCGACGCGACCACGTCGTCGTACGACACGACCGAGCACATCCGCGGCACCTCCATCCCGGCGTGCAGCAGCTGCTGGACCAGCATCAACGCGTCCTCGTCGCCGTGCAGCACCGCCGCCGTGGCCCGACGCTCGCGCAACACGTCCACGAGCCCGGTGTCCGGCGAGCTCCGCACCGTGACCGCGTCCTCCAGGTCCGCCGAGATCTCGCGGAACGCCCTGCGCAGCACCCGCGCCGTCGGGCTGTCGTCGCGTGCGGCGAGCACGATCCGCCGATGCCCGAGGTCGGTCAGGTGCTTCACGGCCAGATGCATGCCATACCAATGATCCGAGCACACGGAGTTCATCGCCCGCAGGCCTCCGCTCGGGCGTCGTTCCATGAGAACGGTCGGCACGCCCGTGTCCGCGAGCCAGTCGTCCTCGGCCTCCTCCTCGAACGTGCGCCACCGCGGTGCCATCAGCAGCCCCTGCACCGGCTCGGTCAGCGCCTTCTCGACGATGGGCCGTTCCGCGCCCCTGGCCTGCGGCGCGATGTGCAGGACCACCCGCATGCCGGCCTCTTCGAGGGTCTTGCGGGCGCCGTTCATCGTCTCGTAGAGGTACGTGTGGCGCTCCGGCACGACCAGCGCGATCGCCCCGTTCGTGGCCTGCCTGGGCTCCGGCTGCTCGACCGGCGTGAGCGAGCGCGCGACGCCGTGCCCGCGCCGCAGCTTGCCGAGCCGCGCGAGCTCCTCGACGTCGCGCCGGATCGTGACGATCGAAACGTCCAGCTCCCCGGCCAGATCGCTCACCCTGACCGTGCCCCGCGACGCCGTGACGGCCAGGATCCGCTGCCGCCGTGCCTCGCTGGACTCCCGCATGACCGACCGCCTGTTCGTTTGAGCGTTTTGCGCGAGCATAGCTGAAACGGCTCTCAGCGACCGGGGACTAGCGTCGGCCGCGAGGGGGACGAGACGACATGAAGATCGTGATTCCAGGCGGTACCGGGCAGGTCGGCGGCGTGCTGACCCGCGCGTTCAGGGCGGCGGGCCACGAGGTGGTGATCATCAGCCGCAGCGGGGGCATGCGCTGGGACGGCCACTCGCTCGGCAGGTGGGCCGACGAGATCGACGGCGCCGACGTCGTGGTCAACCTGGCCGGGCGGAGCGTGAGCTGCCGTTACACGGCCGAGAACCTGCAGCAGATGATGCGCTCGCGGGTGGACTCCGCGCGGGTCGTCGGCGAGGCCATCGCGAAGGCGGCCGACCCGCCCAAGGTGTGGCTGCAGATGAGCACCGCGACGATCTACGCGCACCGGTTCGACGCGGCGAACGACGAGGAGACCGGCGTCCTCGGCGGGCGCGAGCCGGACGTGCCGGGCTACTGGGCCTACAGCGTCGAGATCGCCAAGCGCTGGGAGGCCGAACTGGACGAGGCCGACACACCGGGCACCCGCAAGGTCGCGCTCCGAGCGGCGATGGTGATGAGCCCGGACAAGGGCGGTGTGTTCGACTACCTGTCGTGGCTGGCACGCCTCGGGCTGGGCGGGCCGGTAGCGGGCGGGCACCAGTACGTCTCGTGGATCCACGACGACGACTTCGTACGGGCGGTCGCGCTGCTGATCAGGGAACCGATCGCGGGCGCGGTCAACCTCGCGGCGCCGAACCCGGTGCCGCAGCGGGAGTTCATGCGCGAGCTCCGCGCGGCCTGGCGCGTGCCGGCAGGCCTGCCCGCGACGACCTGGATGGCCGAGATCGGGGCGTTCGCGATCCGCACCGACACCGAACTGCTCCTCAAGAGCCGCCGGGTCGTGCCGGGCAGACTCCAGCAGGCCGGATTCGAGTTCCACTTCCCGAACTGGCGGGAGGCGGCGCAGAATCTGGCTGAGCGCAGGAGGTGACATGCCGAGGATCAACGACGTCGGCGGCCAGGACGGCTTCGGGCCCGTGACCGAGGAGCTCGACGAGCCGCCCTTCCACGCGGACTGGGAAGCGCACGTGATGGCCATGAACAGGGCGCTGATCGGGCAGGGCGTCTACAACCTGGACGAGTTCCGGGACGCCGTCGAACGGACCATGTCACACGAGTCGTCGTACTACGAGAACTGGTTCCGCGCGATCCAGACGCTGCTGAAGGAGCGCGGCGTTGTCTGAGCGCTACCGCACCGGCGACCGCGTCCGCACGTCCACAATGGACCCGGATCACCACACCCGGCTGCCGCACTACGCACGCGGCCGTCGCGGCACGGTGATCGGTCACGACGGCGTTCATCCGCTGGCGGACCTGAGCGCGCAAGGAATCCAGCAGCCACAACAGGTGTACCTGGTGCGGTTCTCCGCACGCGAACTGTTCGGCCACGGCGACCACAGCGTGACGCTGTCCCTCTGGGAGGACTACCTCAGCGATGAGTGACGACCACGACGACTCCCCGATCGCCGCGCGCGTCCGGGAACTGGAAGCGATCCTCGAGGAGAAGGGCCTGCTGGACCCCCGCGAGCTGGACCAGGTGCTGGAGGCGTTCACGCACAAGGCCTCACCCGCCAACGGGTTCCGGGTCGCGGCACGAGCCTGGGTGGATCCCGCCTTCAGGGCACGCCTGCTGGAGAACGCGAACGAGGCGTTGCCCGAGCTCGGACTGTCCATGGGCGGCGGCCTGCAGGTACAGCAGCTGCACGTCGTCGAGAACACCGAGGACGTGCACAACGTCATCGTGTGCACGCTCTGCAGCTGCTACCCGCTCTCGCTGCTCGGACCGTCGCCCACCTGGTACAAGAGCACGGCGTACCGCTCGAAGGTGGTCAGCCACCCGCGTGAAGTGCTCGAGCAGTTCGGGCTCACGCTGCCGGAGACCACCAGGATCGAGGTGTGGGACGCGAACGCCGAGTCGCGGTACATGGTGTTGCCGCGCCGTCCCGAAGGTACCGAGAACCTCACCGAGGCCGAACTGGCGGCGAAGGTGACGCGCAACGGGCTGATCGGCACCGCGGCGGTGTGAGTCAGCGGACCGGCTCGACCGCGGGGTCGTTCACCAACGACCGCACGGACCGGGACGCGAGCATGCCCGCGGTCGCGAGCAGGTAGATCGCGGCGCACCCGAGCAGGGCCGCCGAGGTCCCGAACGCGTGCGACACCGGCCCGATGGCGATCTGGGCCAGCGGGATCGCCACGAACGACCCGAGCATGTCGTAGGAGTAGACGCGAGCGAGCCGGTCGGGCGGCACGTGGTGCTGCAGCGCCGTCTCCCACGCCACGCCGAACTGCTCCAGGCCCAGTCCGGACACGAACGAGGTGACCAGGAGCAGCCACGGCTCCGGGTGCAGGACCATCACCAGCGGCAGCAGCGCGAAGCACGCCACGCACGCCACCCCGAACAGCAGCTGCCGGCGCACTTTGATCCGCATCACGACGAACGCGCCGGCGACCATGCCCGCGGTCTGCGCGGCCAGGACCAGGCCCCACATCTCGCGCCCGAACGTCGTGTCCGCCAGCACCGGCCCGAGCACCATCACGCCGCCGACGAGGGCCGCGTTGACGAACGTGAAGGCGACGACCACGACCCAGACCCATTGGCGTGCCACGAACTCCGTCCAGCCGACCTTCAGGTCGGCCAGCGCCGACGGCTTGTGCGGGGCGGCGACATGGGCGGCGGGCACGCGCACGAACGCGAAGAACACGCCGGCCAGCGCGAACGACAGCGCGTCCACGGCGAGGCCCCAGCCGGGACCGGTGAACGCGATCAGCAGGCCGCCCAGCGCCGCGCCGCCGATGCGGGCGGAGTTCAAACCGAGGCGCAGCAGCGCGTTCGCCGGCAGGCGCAGCTCGACCGGTACGGTCTGCGGTACCAGCGCGGCGGAGGCCGGGAGCGAGAACGCGCTCGACATCCCGTTGATCGCCGACAGCACCACGAACCACGTGATCGACGCCGTCCCGGTCAGCACGAGCACGGCGATCACCGCCTGGCTGGCGAAGCTGACCGCGCACGACCCGGCGAGCACGAGCTGACGCGGCAGCCGGTCCGCGACCACGCCGCCCCACAGCAGGAACACCACGTTCGTGAGCGACCGCGCGGCGACGACGATGCCCAGCGACGTGATCGACGAGGTGAGGTCGAGGACGGCGAACGCCAGCGCGATCGGCGCCATCGCGTTGCCGGCGATGGTCGTGACGCGACCGGCCAGAAGCCAGCGGAAAGCAGGATGCGCCAAGGGCGCCAGTGAATCCCCCATAGCGAAAACCTATAACGGCGGGAGCCGCCCGACCCTGGGGATCGAACGGCTCCCGTTCATCGCACCCGCGGGTGCGATGAGGCGATGACCACCGCGGCGGCGACGGTCACCAGGTTCTTCAGGATGTACTGAGCTTCGAACGACGCCTGCAACGGACCCGACCACATCTCGCCGGGGAACAACACCAGCGGTGTCGACACCAGCACGGCATGACCGGCCAGCAGGGCCGCGCACAACCGTGGTGCGCGGAAGCTCAGCAGAACCAACGCGATCCCGATCTCACTGATCGCGGCACTCATTCTTGCCAGATCCCCGTGGATGATCCCGAACGTCAGCGCGGAGACCGTGCGTTCGACGAGGTCCTGGGCAGGGCTGCCACCGGGAAAGAGCTTCAGCACGCCGAACCAGAGGTACACGACCCCCAGTCCGATGCGCAGCAACGGAATTCCGGACTCCCGCGCAAAACGAGCCAGGCGTTCTCCGGTGCTTTCGCTGCGTGTGGTTTCTGGACTCGACATCGATCTCCCTCTCCTGTCTGACTGCCACCACCCAGTCAGACAGGACACGCGAGGAAGATCAGCTGATCGGGTCGCCCAGCGGGTTCAGCAGGTCGGCCTTGCCCTCGAAGGCGAACAGCAGCAGGTCGACCATGCGGAACGTGCTGGAGTCCGGGCCGAGGGTGGGCCGCCAGTACGGCGAGCGCACGATCGAGATCCGGCTGCCCTCCATCGCGCGGTGGAAGACCTCCGCGGTGATCCGGCCGCCGACCGGGCCCATCAGCCCGTTGCCGACCTCGGCCTCGCGCAGGATGTAGAACCACAACGGGGTGGCCGCGACCAGCTGCGCCTTCTGCTCCTCGGACAGGCCCTCGACGACCGCGCCGCCGTTGCCCACCAGGATCTGCTCTGCGGTGAGCGGCTCCACCCCGAACAGCTCGGCGATCTGCTGCCCGGTGGCGAGCTCCATCATCGAGGCCCTGGTGAGGTTGCGGAACGCGAGGTTGCGCTCGATCTCGCGGAACTGCGTGCCGCGCCCGCCGAACGTGCCGGCCGGCAGCTGCGTCAGCGGGTCGACCAGCAGCGTGTCGATCCGCTTGGTGACGTTGCCGCCACCGGACTCCGCGGGCGGCACCAGGTCGTCCCGCTCGGCCTCGGTGAAGTCGTAGAGCCGCCGGAAGTCCGCGATCCAGTTGCTGGGCAACGTGAAGACCGGGCCCCGGTTGACGTCGTCGAGGTCGGCCGGCGTGCCGGAGCTGGGATCGAAGTTGCCGCTCACCCCGGTGAAGGTGAACAGCGCGAACAGCGTCGCGATGCCACCGGGCCCGGCCGAGTTGAACACGCGGTTCCACTGGTACGCGCCGCGGACCTGGCTGTGCCCGAAGCGGTACGAGGCGACCGAGAACTCGATCGGCATGGTCGGCGAGTGGTCCCGGCACCGGCCGGGCACCTCGAAGAACCTGCGGCCGTTGGTGAAGACGTCGTCCACGATCGCCGGGTCGATGATCCTCGGCAGGTGGTCGGTCCTGAGCATCCACTGGTAGTGCCGCACCACGAGTTCCTTGGCTGCGCGGAACAGCCGCTCACCCGTGAGGCCGGTGAGCGCGAGCTCGTCGACCACCCGGTTGTGGAAGCGGATGAACGCGAGGTGCGTCTGCGCCACCACGAGGTTCTCGTCGTTGCGGGCGTCCGGGATCAGCGGCAGCCGCCGATCCGCCGCCGTGCCGGCCGTCCCACCGCGGCGCGGCAGGTCGAAGCCCTCGAACGGGACGTTGGTGCCCTCGTCCGGAAACGGCACCGGCGTGGTGGTGCCGACCTTGAGCTTCACGCCGTCCTGGGCGTAGAAGACCTGGTCGTCCTTGTCGCGCGGGCCGCGGCCGTAGACCGAGTCGAGGTCCAGCGCCGGTGACCGGCCCTGCGTCAGCTCGTCGAGGTTCACGTCCTGCCCGAGCTGCGACTCGGTGCGGTCCATGGTGAGGTCGTGGTCGACGAACTGACCGAGGTAGGTGAACCCCGCCGGAACGGCCGGATCCGCCGAGTCGGGCTGCGGAACGTCCGCGGTGACAGCGGTGGCGAGGGCGACCCGCGTCTCCTCGTCCGTTCGCGGCCCTTTCGGCCCCAGTCGCGAGAACCGGAACCGGCGCAGTTCCTCCGCTGTGGAGGGCTGACGCGTGATGGTCCCACCTCTGCCGTCGAATTCCAGTACACCTTCGCCCACGACGAAGAAACTGTCGCGCACGTGCCTTTTCATGTTCCCCCCTGTTTCCCCTCTTACAGGCGACCTGTTCTCCCCAACAAGCACCTGCCCCACCGCCAGTCTCCAGACGGACTAAATTTCCGTCGAAGCTTTTGGTCACACCCAAAATGTCGTCACACAGCGGATACGAGGTGGTCCGGAATATTCGTGAAAACCTCAAGATCGATTATTTGCGCGGCCAGGTTCTCAGCGGCGTCGTGATATTTCCTCGTGTTCAGCACGTGCTGGATCCGTTCAACCAGAACGGTGGCGGTCAGCCCTTTCACGTCCACCCGCACGCCCACGCCGAGATCTTGAATGCGGTCCGCGTTACGCGGCTGGTCGGCGAACAACGGCATCGCGACCATCGGCACGCCGGCGGTCAGCGCCTCCCGCACGCCGCTGTAGCCCGCGTGCGTCACGAACACCTTCGCGGTGCCCAGGAGCCGCTGCTGCGGGATCTCCGGTGCGAGGCGGACGTTCGGCGGGCGCGGGCCGGTCCACTCGCCGTGGCCGATCGCGACGACAGCGCGTGCCGAGACCTCACCCAGCGCCTCCACCAAGACGTGCGGCAGCGTGGACTCCGGCATCAGCCACTGGGCGTAGGTGCCGAACGAGGCGACGATCTCCGGTCCCTCCTCGTCCCCCTGCTCGATCGGCACGCGGAAGTGGTGCTGGGCCGGGTGCCACGACGCCGGGGTCAGGCCGGCGGTGAGGACCGGTTCGGTCGCGCCGACCTGGAACCTGGCGCGCACCTTGTCCACCAGCTCGTCGAGCAGCGGGATCTCCAGCGGCGCGAACGGGGCGATGTCGATCAGCGCGTGCGGGATGCCGAGCACCTCGGCGGCGATCTGGCCGCCGTACTCGCTGGTCTCGCGCACGATGACGTCCGGACGCCAGGTGCGGGCGAAGTCGAGGATGTTGGCGGCGGACGCGACCACGAGCGCGTCGGACCAGAGCGGCACCTTCAGCACGCCGTCACGTTCCGGGATCCACGGTGGCGGTGGCCCGAGGTCCGACGGCGCCGGGATGTCCGGCATCACGACGGTGTGCTCGAGGTGCGCCATCGCGGGCCCTGTCGCGATCACGGCCTCGTGGCCCCTCTGCCGGAACGCCCGCGCGAGCGGCACCATCGTCGGCATCAGGTGGGAGTGGATGGGCAAAGACGTCAGAAGAACGCGCACGAGAACCAGTTTCGCGGCGGGCACCACTGGGTACAGCTGCGAAATGCTCGAAGTCATGGTGACCGAGTCGTCGCCTGCCTCCACCCTCGTCACTGTCTCCGGTGAACTCGCCGGCTCCGGTTCGGAACGACTGCTCGCGCGGCTGGACCGTCTGCTCGACGACGGCCACCGCTACGTCGTGCTGGACCTGGCAGCCGTCACGTTCTGCGACTCCAGCGGGGTGAGTGCTCTCGTGCGCGGACATGCGCGTGCCTCGGCCGCGGCGGGCGGGTTGAAGCTCTCCGCCGCGTCGGAGCAGGTGACACGGGTGCTCGAACTGTCGGGCCTGGCCAGAATGCTCGGCCTGCAGTCCACAGTGGAGGCTTAGCCGCAGACCGTCCGCATCGCCTCGGCCAGCGCGTTCTCGTGCAACCGGTCGAGGCGGTGCAGCACCACCGCCGACCGTTCCGCGATGGTCGCGTGGACCTCGCACTTCAGCGACGGGCGGCGGAACTGTTCGGTGTCCTTGAGCTCGGCCAGGATCCCGGTCGTCAGCCGGTCGAGGACCGGCCGGACCTCGGTGGCGAGATCGGGCCGGTGCTGCGGGACTTCTTCTGGATGCTCGGTCCAGCGCGCGTAAAGGCCGCGCTGCACGAGCTTGTTCGCCTCGATCTGGGCGCGGAAGAACCGTGCCGCGTTCTCGGGGTCGAGGCGCAGTTCCACCGCCTTGGCCCGCACGCCGTCGAGCACCTGCTGTTCGCGCGCGGGATCGTCGATCGGTTGTGCCGTCCCGAACTTGGCCGCCGCCACCAGGTCCGCGACCTGGACGCGCTGCACGGCGAGGCCGGTGAGCTCACCGAGCGGGCCGACGGGGGTGAGTGACGCGGCGAGGGTCAGTGCGACCGCCAGAAGCCTCATGATCTCCGAGAGTGCCATGATGGCGGGGTGGAGTCCACGCGCATCGACCGCTGGCTGTGGGCGGTCCGGCTGACGAAGACCCGCCCGGACGCCTCTCAGGCGTGCAAGGGCGGCCACGTGCGCATCAACGACAAGCCCGCGAAGGCCTCGGCGACCGTGGCCGCCGGCGACCAGGTCCGCGTTCGTGTGAACGACAAGACCTGGACGGTCGACGTGGTGCGGGTGATCCAGAAACGCGTGGGCGCGGCGGACGCGGCCACCTGCTTCATCGACCGCACTCCCCCGCCACCGGTGGAGGCCCCGATCGCTCGGCGCGACCGGGGTGCGGGGCGTCCTACGAAGCGGGAACGGCGCGTGCTGGACCAGTTCCGGTCACAGCAATAGACCAGCCAGCTCCGTCAATGATTCTCCGAGCGGCAGGTCGACCCTCAGCGACGCGTGCGGATCACCTCGCGTCTCGCCCCGGTTGATGATCACGACCGGGATTCCGGCGGTGGCGGCCCGCCGCACGAACCTCAGCCCGGACATGACGGTCAGCGAGGAGCCGAGGACGAGCAGGGACCGTGCGCCGTCGACGAGCGAGTAGCACTGTTCGACGCGGGGGCGCGGCACGTTCTCGCCGAAGAACACGACGTCCGGCTTGAGGACGCCGCCGCACTCCACGCACGGGACGACCACGAAGTCCTTCACGGTCTCCTCTGGCAGGAAGACGTCACCGTCCGGGTTGATCTCGTCCGTCGTCGCGTGGAAGTCCGGGTTCGCCTCGCGCAGGCGGCGGTCGAGGTCGATGCGCGGCGAGAGCAGCCCGCAGTCCAGGCAGATCACGCGGTCGAGGCCGCCGTGCAGTTCCACGACGTCCGGCGAGCCCGCGGCCTGGTGCAGGCCGTCGACGTTCTGGGTGATGACGCCGGAGAGCAAGCCCGCGAGCCTGGTGACGGCGTGGTGGCCCGCGTTCGGCCGCGCGCGGGCGATGGTGCGCCAGCCGACGTGGCTGCGCGCCCAGTAGCGCTGCCGGCCGGCCTGGCTGGTGGTGAACTCCTCGTACGTCATCGGGGTGTGCTTGCGCAGCGAGCCGCCCTCGCCGCGGTAGTCGGGGATGCCGGACTCGGTGGAGAGGCCCGCGCCGCTGAGCACCAGCACCCCACCCTCCGCGACGATCGGCACGACGTCGGTGAGGGTGGTGGTGCGCGGCAGCGCCGGGCCCGGGTTCGACCAGCTCAGAGTGGGCCTAGTTCGCACTTCACCAGCTTACGTACCACTGTCGAATCTCGGCCTCGGCCGCCGCGACGTTGCCTGCCGACGGGGCCGTGACCAGCGCGAACTGCCTTCCCTGGCCGCTTCGCAGCAGCAGCTTGCCGCCCTCGGCGGACGAGGACGCCGAGCTGATCACCAACGGCGAGCGCAGGGACTCGGGCAGGTGGAGTTCGGTCGGCGCGGAGCCTCCGTTCGAGTCCCAGACGAGCACGGCGAACGGCGCCGAGCCGACGAGCGTGCGGACGGCGGGCAGCGGGATCTGCTGCCAGGTCTGGTAGGCGCGGTCCTCGTAGGCGAAGGCGAGCGTGGTGCCCGCGACGGCCTGCGGGTAGACGCGGTCGACGATCGCCCGGTCGACGTTGAGCACCGCGTTGCCTGCCTCGTCGAGCTTGACCGCCGAGAAGTGCTCGTCGTTCATGGCGTCGCCATCGGTCATGACCTTGCCGGGGTTGTCGTTCATCAGTTCGTGGTGACGGCCGTAGTTGGTGTCCCAGTGCCACTGGCTGCCCGAGATCACGCTGCCGCGCGGCGCCGACCACCAGCGCGCACCCGGCGCCGTCGAGTCGAGACCCTGGTAGATCGCCTTGAGCACGGACGGCATCTTGTCGGAGGTGAAGCCCGAGACGGGGTGGCCGAACTCGGAGACGATCGAGGTGGTGCCGAGTGCCCTCGCGCGGTCGCGGATCGTGCCGAACGCCTGGGTGTACTCGCCGTCCGCCGCCTTGCCCGGCATGAGGACCCCCGACTGCGCCTTGCCGTCGTAGAAGTGCGAGTTGAACACGAACCGTTCGCCGAGGGCGGGCACGAGCGTGAGGCCGCCGGGTTCGGCGAAGAAGTCGACGTTCTGGTTCCAGAACACCAGCGGTTCCACGAACGCGGGCTTGGCCGTCCAGCCCGCCTCGTCCATCTCCGCGCGGAACCGGTGGTAGAACGGCATCAGCAGGTCGCGCTCCCACGTCTGCGAGGTCTGACCGGCGTCGTACTTGCCGGCGTACGGCTCGTTCAGCGGGTCGACACCGACGACGAGCTTGAACTCGTTGGCGGGCAAGGCTTCCCTGACGTGCCTGAGTGCCTCGCCGGCCGCGTCGACGAACGAGTCCCGCACACCGTCGCGGTTGTGCCAGAAGTCGTACGTGGCGGCGGTGACGGCGTTGTTGTTCTTCATGTTCTGGCCCCAGTGGAAGCAGAGGCCGCACGACTCCTTGGGGTACCCGCTCGCCGCCCACGCCGGTGCGCCGTCGCCGGTGTACCAGCTGTCCTTGTTGAACAGGTGGCGTGAGTAGAGGTCCTGGTGGAAGTCGAGGTAGACGCGGATGCCGAGGCCGGTGAAGGCGCGCAGCTGCGCCGTCACGCCGTCGAGGTAGGCGTGGTCGATCTGGCCGCGCTGCGGTTCGATCCACGCCCAGGTCAGCAGGAACCGCACCGCGTTCGCGCCGGTCAGCTGCTTCATGGCCTGCGCGGACCTGCGCGCGTCCGCGGTGTTCGCGAACGGGAGCCCGCGGTACTCCGCGAGTTTCGCCGTGCCGGAGACGTTGAAGCCGCGCAACACCACCTCGCGGCCGTGTTCGTCGCGGAAGACCCCGCCGGACACCCGCAGCTCGGAGCCGTCGAACGACTCCGCCCGCACGGGTGTGACCGCCAGGGAGAGAAGGAAGAGGACCACCAGGAGAACCGCTCGCCGCATCGCCGCCGCCTTTGGAACGTGAACGAGATTCGCATTGCGACCGTAGCCGGTGAACGCGCGTTCGACCAGCGTTCGACGATCAGCCCTCGTCGTTCGACGGCATCAGAACGGCCTGGAGCAGCTCACGGGGAACTGCTCCAGGCCGCTCTTCGAGCCGTGGGTGCGGTCAGCTGAACGTCGCCGCGACGAGCTCCGCCGTCTTGGCGAGCAGCGGTTCGTCGGCGCCGCCGGTCGGCTCGTCCTTCCTGGTCGACAGGACGGCGATCACGATCGGCGCGCGGCCGGCCGGGAACGCGATGCCGACGTCGTTGGTGGTGCCATAGCTGCCGGTGCCGGTCTTGTCGCCCCAGCGCCACGCCGACGGCAGCCCGGCGCGGATGCGGTTGCCGCCGGTCGTGTTGGCCAGCAACCACTTCGTGAGCTGGTCGGAGTCGTTCGAGTTGAGCGCGTGGCCCAGCGTCAGGCGCGCGTAGCTCTGGCCGATGGCGCGCGGTGACGTCGTGTCGGTGATGCGGCCGGGTTCCGCCGAGTTCAGCTCCGGCTCCCAGCGATCGAGGCGCGTGACCGGGTCGCCGATGGAACGGCTGAAGCGGCTGATCGCCGTGGGGCCGCCGAGTTCCCTGAGCAGCAGGTTGGCCGCACAGTTGTCGCTGTAGGTGATGGTCGCCTCGCACAGGGCCGAGACGGTCATGCCGTTCGCGAGGTTCTCCGGCTTGCCGGTCTCCGGGCCCCAGCCCGACTTGTCCACATCGGACTGCGTGTAGGTGATCACCTTGCCCAGCAACGTCCCGTCGCGGTCCTTGCGCAGGATCGCCGCCGCCGCAATGGTCTTGAAAGTCGAGCACATCGGGAAGATCTCGTCCGCGCGGTGCAGCACCGTGCGACCGGTGCCGGTGTCCGTGGCGAACAAGCCGAGGCGCGCGTTGTGCCGCTTCTCCAGTTCACGCAGCTTGCCGGTGACCGTCGAGGCCTGCGCCGCGGCGGGCACGGCCACGGCCAGCGCCGCTCCGGCGCCCAATGTCAGCGCGGCACGTCGGTTGAAACTCAACGTCCTGTCCCCTCCTCTGGAAACCTCTCCACCAGACAGGACGCGCGAGAGATCAACTGGTTGTCACGCGATCCGGCGCCAGCACGCGAGGTACGTGAGCGCGGCGATCAGCGACCCGGCCGTCGCGAACGTGCCCGCGCCCAGGTAGATCACCCACTCGTCCGCGTTCAGACCCTCGTTCGCCAGCGAGAACCCCCACAGGATCCCGCCCAGGGCCAGTGTTGCGGCGGCGACGAACGACCAGAACACCACCAGGACCACCCGTCCGGCTCGGCGCGGTCCCGTGTAGGGCTGCAGGGAACCCTTGCGCTGCAACCACCACGCGGCGAGGGCCGCGACGGCGAGCGCGATGCCGTCGGCGGCGAGGGTGTCGCTCAGGCGGTGCCACTTCGCGGTCAGCGTGTACTGGCCGATCGCGGTGGCCCACGGCAGCACGAAGAACAGCATCACGCCACGCCACTTCCACGGCACCACGATGATCGCCGCGAACAACACGGTCATCGCGATCGTCGTGTGTCCACTCGGGAGGCTGTTGTGCGCGTAGTCGCCGGTCACCTCGACGAGCTCCGGACGCGGCAGGACGAACCGTTTGAGCGCCTGCACGACGACCTGGCCCACGACGATCACGCCGACCGCCGCAACGGTGAGGTCCCAGCGCTTCCTGAGCACGCCGACCAGGGCGACCGCCACCACCGCCGCAGCCAGCGAGTAGACGGTGATCTGGCCGAGCGCGTCCCAGGCGGCGTCCGATTCGGTGACGTTGTCCTGGTCGGCGCCGCGCAGGGCCGCGTTCTCGATGGTCTGGCCGGCCTTCGTCAGCACCGCGAGGACGTACACGACCGCCGCGAAGACGAACCCCGCCGCCGCGACCACGGGCCACCGTCGATGGTTCACGCGGCGAAGTCTGCCGCCATTCGGCCTAACGCGCAGTCTGAAGATCAATACGCGTCAGCACGGCCGTGACCGCGAGGTCCACCGTGTACTCGAACTCGGCCTCGCGGTCGAACTCCGCCAGGTGCGGTGCCGTCCGCACCACCGCGGGCAACCCCGAGGCCTGGAGTGCTCCGCGGCGTGCGCCGTCGGCGCCGCCGAACGTCGGCGCCGCCGACACCTCGCGCAGCAACGTGCCGATCAGTGTCGCGAGCAGCATCCGCAGCAGGTGCACGGATTCCTGGGCCGAGGCGCCCGCTGCCAGCAGCACCTCCAGCACCGCGTCCACCGGAGCGAGGCCCTCCAGCGACGAGAGCTGGCGGGTGAGCACGAGTGGCGCGGCTCCCGGATGGGCCAGCGCACGAGCCCGGAACGCCTGCGCGATCGCACGCAGGTCGCGGCACGCGTCACCGGTGGGCTCCGGCAGGACCAGGCCGCCCAGCAGATGCTCGGCCACCGCGTCGAGCAGCCCGTCCTTGCCGTCCACGTGGTTGTAGAGGCTCTTCGCGTCGACCCCGATCGCCCGCGCGACCGACCGCATGCCCACGCCCGCCACGCCTTCGGCGTCGATGACCTGCAGCGTCGCCGCGACGATCGACTCGCGGGACAGCAGCGGCGTGCGCGGACGGCCTCGGCGCGGTTCAGTCACGCGGCCATTGTGCCTTGCGGATATCCACAGCGTGGGTTTAACCTCGAATTAACCCACAGCGTGGGTATTGGAGGGGACGATGAGCTTCACCCGGATCGACACGCTCGACCACATGGATGTCGAGGGCGGGCCTGGCGCGCGGCTGCGCGTCGCCCGTGAGCGGGGCGAGGCGTTCCGGCGGGAGTTCGCCACGACCGGCACGCCGGACAGCATCGTCACGCGTGACCTGGTGACGCTGCCGTATCCCACGCGGTTCGGCCTGTTCAGGGCCTCGCGGGCGATCGCGCCGTTCCTGTCGATCACGAACCGGATGCTGGTGATCCGCTGGCACGACGACGGCCGCGAGCGCATCCTGCTGTTCGAGCCGAGCGACCACGAGTACGGCCGGTACACGCCGTACTTCGAGGACCTGTCCGGACGGACGCCGGACGTGATCGAGCGGCGCATGGTCAAGGTCCACGGCACCGTGCCCGGCCACCTGGAACGGCTCGGCATCGCACCCGAGGACGTCGACTACCTGATGTTCGACCACCTGCACACCCAGGACCTGCGGCGCTGGATCGGCGCCACGCCGTACTTCCCGAACGCCAAGGTGATCGTGCAACGCGACGAACTGGCGGCCCTGAGCGAACTGCACCCGTTGCAGAAGCCCTGGTACCAGCCGGCGACCTACCGCGACCTGCCGGCGGAGGCGTTCCTGCCGATCGACGGCTCGGTCGTGCTCGGCCCCGGCGTCGCGGTGGTCAAGACGCCGGGTCACGTGTTCGGCAACCAGAGCCTCGTGGTCAACACCTCGACCGGCATCTGGGTGAGCAGCGAGAACGTGATCGCCGCCGAGGCGCTGACGCCCGAGCACTCGAAGCTGCCCGGCCTCGCGTCGTGGACGCGCCGGTGGCAGCAGGAGGTCGTGCTCAACGCGAACACCGTCGAGACCACCGCCGACCAGTACAACTCGATCATCCTGGAGAAGACGCTCGCCGACCGCAGCCAGGCCGACCCGCGGTTCCTGCAGTTCTTCCCTTCCAGCGAACTCACCGGCGCCTGGACCAACCCCGGCACCAGGCCCACGTTCAGCCACGGCCAGATCGTCCACTGAGGAGCTCAGCGATGCCCGACCGCTTCACCCTGCCGTCCGAGGAAGTCCTGCGGGCCCGCGAAAAGCTCGTGCTCGACCACTTCCGCGACGAGGTGGCGCACGACTGGGACGCCACGCTCTCGACGTTCCCGCACCCGCACTACGAGGTCATCGCCCAGATGGTCGTGCACGACGGCGACAGCGCCGTCCGCCAGTACTACACCGACACGCGCGTGGCGTTCCCCGACCAGCACCACGAGCTGATCTCGTTCCGGCACAGCGTCGACGCCGTGATCGTGGAGTTCTGGCTGATCGGCACGCACCTCGGGCCGTTGGGCAAGATCCCGGCGACCGGTGGCAAGCACCGCACGCGCATGAACGCGTACTTCATCTTCGACGCCGACGAGAACCTGGTCACCGAGCGGATCTACTTCGACCAGCTGTCCGTGCTCAAGCAGGTGATCGGCGGCATCGACCGGCGCAAGCCGAGCGGGCTGCGCAAGCTGCTGCAGGTGTTGCGCGGGATGCTCGCGATGTCGGGCAGCCAGCCGGATCAGCGGCTCACCCGCACGACGCCGCCGTCGCTGGACTAGAGCCGGATCAGCTTGCGTTCCACGGCGGTCGTCACGGCCGCCGTCCGCGTCTCCACGCCGAGCTTCACGAAGATCCGCACCAGATGGGTCTTCACGGTGGCCTGGCTGATGAACAGCGCCTTCGCGATCTCCTTGTTCGCGAGGCCCTTGGCGAGGTTCTGAAGGATCTGGATCTCGCGTTTGCTGAGCTTCGGCGCGGGGTCGCGGACCTGGCCCAGCAGCCGTTGCGCGATGTCCGGGGAGAGCACGGTCTGGCCCGTCGACGCCGTGTGCACGGCCTTGGCCAGGTCTTCGGGGTCGCAGCCCTTGAGCAGGTAGCCGATGGCACCCGCTTCGACGGCGCGCACGATGTCGGCGTCCGCGTCGTAGGTCGTCAGGATCACGACCTGCGGGCCGTTGTCCATGGCACGGATCTGCCTGGTGGCCTCCACACCGTCGATTCCCTTGCCCAGCTGGAGATCCATCAGCACGACGTCCACCGTGGACGCCTTGGTCAGGGACTCCTCGCCGGTCGCGGCCTCGATCACCTCGAAGTCGCGCGACAACAACCCGACCAGCCCGAACCGGACCACCGGGTGATCGTCGACCACCAGCACCCTCATGGCGTCGGCACCGTCACGGCCACCGCGGTTCCCTCCCCCGGCGCGCTCTCCACGGACACGGTGCCACCCAGCTCGGTGATGCGCCCGCGGATGGACGCCAGGCCGTAGCCGCGGCCCTCCTCCGGCTTCACCTCCTCCGGGTCGAACCCGCGGCCGTCGTCCACGACGTCCATCGTCACCGCGTCTCCCAGGTACGACAGCGTGATCGCCACCCGCCCGGCGCCCGAGTGCTCGAAGACGTTGGCCACGGCACCCTGCGCGACCCGCAGCAGCGCCACCTCGGTCTGCACGCTCAGGGCGTACGGGTCGCCGTCCACCTCCACGTGCGGGACCAGCCGGTGCAGCGCGTCGACCAGCGTGCCGTGGATCGGCGTCAGGTCGCGCACGAACCGCCGCGCCTCGCCCAGGTTCTCGCGTGCGACCTCGGCGGCTCTCCTGGTTTCGCCCAGGGAGAGCAGCAGGTTGATGCTGGAGAAGCCCTGGGCCAGGGTGTCGTGGATCTCGCGGGCGAGGCGTTGGCGTTCCTCCAGCACCCCGGCCTCGTGCAGCAGGCGGGCGCGGTCGAAGAACACCGCCGCCGTCAGCACCGCGACGCCCACCGGACCGAGCACCAGCGACCAGTCGAACGTCGTGGCCAGCCTGATCTGGGCCAGCACCACTGCTGCCGTCAGCACGGCCGCGATCGGCAGCGCCACTCGTGGCCTGAGCTGGCGCAGGCACTGGAAGAACAATGGGATCGCGCACCAGCCGAAGCTCGGCGCGAGCCACACCAGCACCAGCCACACGGAGAGCACGACCGGCAACGCCCGCGTCCACCGCACGCCCGCGGGATAGAGCGCGCCGAGAGCGAGAGCGAGGCCGAGCACGACCAGGTCGGCACCGTGGTACGCGACGTACCGCGCCGCCGACGCCGTCAACAGCACGTAGAAACCCGCATGCATCGCCCTGTGCAGCCACACCTCGGCGACATTAGGCGACTCGGCAGGTCTGGCGGGTCAACCAATGGGTTGAACCGAGGTTCGACCATCACCACCATGGCACGCAGCCCTGAACAGGGAACCGTAGTAGCCATGGACCTCAAGAAGATCGCAATCGCCACCCTCGTCGTGCTGAGCATCGGCGGCGGCTACGCGGCAGCCGACCAGCACACCACCACCCGCACGGAGAAGGTGCTGACCATCGACGCGGCAATCAAGGCCGCGCAGGCCACGCTCGACGCCGCCGAGAAGGAGAACCAGCGCGTCACGGTCGCCGTCGTGGACCGCAGCGGCGACGTCGTGGTGCTGCTCGCCGGCGACGGCGCGGGCCCGCAGACCGAGGAGTCGGCGCGCCGCAAGGCGTTCACCGCGGTGTCGTTCAACGCCCCGACCTCGGAACTCGCCGGCCGTGTCACGGGCCAGGGCGCGACGCTGCGGGACATCCCCGGCACGTTGTTCCTGGGTGGCGGCGTGCCGGTGGCGATCGACGGCACGTCCGTCGCGGGCATCGGCGTCGGCGGCGCGCCCAGCGGCGACCTGGACGAGAAGTACGCGAAGGCCGGCCTCGCGACCCTGAAGTGAGCTTCTCGGGAACCGAACGGCGCCGGTCAGCGGCGCCGGTCGGTCGCGCCCCAGCCGGGCGGAGCGATCCGCTCGGTCGCCTCGGGGTCGATGGCGTGCCGGGCCACGTGCCGGCCGGGCTTCGGCTTCCGGCCCATCAGCATGAGCACGACGGCCACGATCAGGCCGATGGTGGCGAGACCGGCGGCGACGGCGCGGGCGGCCGGGTGTTCGAGGATCAGGGTGCTGATCGTCAGGGCGAGCACGAGCGCGGCGATCGGGCCGATGACGGCGAGGTCGGAGCGGTCCTCGGCTTCCGGGGCGGGCTCGGCCTGCACCGGCACCTGCGCGACGGGCGCGTACACCTCGATCGTCTCGAAGTTCCCGCGCGGCTGTTCGTAGGGCGGGGGCCGTAAGCCGGGAGGGACCGTCACCTCAGCCATGCTGCCCGAGGAGGGCGCGTCGCCGCAAACCTCCCGTTCCGGTCTGCTACCGGTAGTGCGGGCTAGTGCGCCGGGCTTCAGCCCGGTGGTGAAGGCCCGCGTGGGCGGCCGGTACGGCCGAGCGTGTCCTAGACCGGCCGGTTCTGCTGTTCGATGTACTGGTGCAGCACGCTGATCGGCGCACCTCCGACCGAACCGGCGAAGTACGACCCGGACCAGAGTCGTTGTGCCCGCCAGTAGTGGCGGGTCAGTTCGGGGAATTCCTGGCGCATCCTGCGGGAGGAGACGCCCTTGAGGCTGTTGACCAGCTTCGAGATCGCGACCTTGGGCGGGAAGCTCACCAGCAGGTGTACGTGATTGTTTTCGCCGTTGAACTCGACCAGCTCGGTCTCGAAGTCGGCGCAGACCGCCCGCATGATCTCTTCCAGCCGCGTCAGATGCCGGTTGCTGAACACCTTGTGCCGGTACTTCGTCACGAAGACCAAGTGCGCGTGAAGCGCAGAAACGCAATGCCGGCCAGTGCGAACATCAGCCAGATCTGCCATGAAACCAACCGTATAGGATCGGGTTGTGCAGCTTCGGTACAACTTCCGCGTCTATCCGGCGCCGGGCCAGCGGGACGCGCTGGCGCGGGCGTTCGGGTGTGCGCGGGTGGTGTTCAACGATGCGCTGCGCGCACGCCAGACCGCCCGTGAGAACGGCCGGCCATACCTGTCGGACGGAGAACTGTCCAAGCAGGTCATCACCCTGGCCAAGGCGACGCCGCAACGGGAGTGGCTGGGTGAGGTGTCGGCGGTGGTGTTGCAGCAGGCACTGGCGGATCTGAACACCGCGTACCGCAACTTCTTCGCCTCAGTCACGGGTAAACGCAAGGGCCGCAAGGTCGCCCCGCCCCGGTTCCGGTCCCGCAAGGACAACCGGCAGACTGTCCGGTTCACCCGCAATGCCCGGTTCGCGGTGCTGGGTAACCGACGGTTGCGGTTGCCGAAGATCGGTGACCTCGACGTGCGCTGGTCGCGTGAGCTGCCCGCTGAACCGTCCTCGGTGACGATCGCGAAGGACGCGGCAGGCCGGTACTTCGCCTCGTTCGTCGTCACGACGGGGCGGGACGAGGCACTGCCGACGGCCGAGTCCGAGGTCGGTATCGATCTGGGCCTGACGCATTTCGCGGTGCTCTCGGACGGTACAAAGGTGGCCGCGCCGAGGTTCCTGCGCCAGGCGGCACGCAGGCTGGCGCGGTTGCAGAAGTCGCTGAGCCGCAAGGTCAAGGGCTCGAACAACCGCAAGAAAGCCGTCGTCAAGGTTGCCCGCGCGCACGCGAAGGTGGCCGACAGGCGACGGGACTGGCAGCACAAGCTGTCCACGGCGATCATCCGCGACAACCAAGCGGTCTACGTCGAGGACCTGTGCGTGGCTGGTCTCGGTCGCACCAGGCTCGCGAAGTCCGTGCACGACGCCGGGTGGGCCGGTTTCACCGGCATGCTGCAGTACAAGGCGGACCGGTACGGACGTGTCTTCGCCCGGATCGACCGATGGCTGCCGACCTCGCAAACCTGTTCGGAGTGCGGGCGGATCGACGGGCCGAAACCGCTGTCCGTGCGGTCGTGGACGTGCCCGTGCGGCAGCGTCCACGACCGGGACATCAACGCCGCCAGGAACGTGTTGGCCGCCGGGCAGGCGGACAACTCAAACGACCGTGGAGCGCAGGTAAGAGCAGCACCCGTGCTGGCACCGCGCCGCGAAGCGGTAACCCACTCAGACGCCGCGCCGTCCACGCGCAGCGTGGAGAGAATCTCCACCCATTAGGACGGAGAGGATGTCAAGTGTTCCCCTGTAGCACTGGGTGTTCAGGAGGTTCGACATGTGCAGGTGGCTCGCGTATTCCGGTTCGCCGGTCCTGCTGGAGGAGTTGCTCTACGCGCCCGAGAACTCGCTCGTCATGCAGTCGAAGCACGCCCGGCTGGGCGCGACCGCCGTGAACGGTGACGGGTTCGGCATCGGCTGGTACGGCAGCACGAGCGCGCCCGGTCTCTTCCTGAGCACCGAACCGGCGTGGAACGACCGCAACCTGCGCGAACTCTCCGCGCAGATCACCGCCGACCGGGTGTTCGCGCACGTGCGGGCCTCCACGGGCGGAGCGGTGCAGCGGTCGAACTGCCACCCGTTCCGGCACGGGAGCTGGTTGTGGATGCACAACGGGCTCATCGCGAAGTTCCCGCTGGTGCGGCGCGAGCTGATGCTGGCGATCGACCCCGTGCTGTTCCCGCTGATCGAGGGGTCGACGGACTCGGAGATCATGTTCTACCTCGCCGTCAGTTTCGGGCTGGAGCAGGACCCGCCGGCCGGGGTGGCGCGCATGGTCGAGTTCGTCGAGGACGTCGGCCGGCGGGCGGGCGTGGAGTACCCGGTCCAGATGACGGTCGCGGTCACGGACGGCTCGACGACCTGGGCGTTCCGGTACTCGAGCCGGGGCAAGTCGCGGTCGTTGTTCCACAGCACCGACGTGTCGACGCTGCGCCGCCAGTACCCGGACAACCCGGCGCTGCACGACCTCACCGACGACTCGCGGCTGATCGTGTCCGAGCCGCTGGGCGATCTGGTCGGGGCGTGGCAGGAGGTGCCGGAGTCGACGTGCGTGGTGGTCAGGACCGGCGTCGAGGAGGAACTGCTGCCCTTCAAGCCATGAATCGTCAGGGAACCGTCAGGCGCATCGCCGCTACCGTCTGAGGCGGCCGCCGCCCACGACTCCTCGGAGAGGTTCCCCCATGCTCACCACGGCAGCGGCAACACTCGTCGCCCTGTCCGCTCTGGCACCGGCCGAGCAGCCGGCGCCGTTCCTCGAAGTCGTCACCGTCAACGGTTCGGGCTGCCCGGCCGGCGACGCCGACGTCGAGACGGACGACCGAACTTTCACGATCGGCTACCACACGTTCCTGGCGCGGGCGGGCAACGGCTCGTCCCCGCTTGACCAGCGCAAGAACTGCCAGGTCAACCTGCGGGTGAACGCGCCGCAGGGCTACACCTACGGCCTGGCGCGGACCACCTACGAGGGCTACGCGCACCTGCAGGACGGCGCGACCGGGCTGAGCCGGGTCAGCACCTACCTGCAGGGCACCTCGCCCACCGCGACGGTGACCCAGCCGTTCACCGGGCCGTTCAGTGACAGCTGGCAGACCCGCTACCGCCCGGACGCGACCGAGATCCAGTGGGTGCCGTGCGGCGAGCAGCGGAACATCAACATCAACGCCGAGGTCCGCGTCACGCTCGGTGCCGCGGACCCCGACCGGCTCAGCTTCGTGATCGTGGAGTCGAGCCGAGGCCTCGTGCGGACCAAGCGCTGCTGAGTCCGGGCCTGGCGGCCAGCACGACGAGCGCGCCGATCGCGACCCATGTGTACGCGTCGCCGTAAATGTGCTGCTGCCAGGTCCACAGCATCTCCTTGTCGCCGGTGCTCGGCAGCCAGCTGAAGGGGCGCACGAGGAAGATCACCAGCAACGCGCCGAGCGTCGGCCTGGCCCAGCGCCCGCGCGCGAAACCCAGTGCCAGGAACGCCGGCACGCACCAGACCCAGTGGTGCGACCAGGAGACCGGCGAGACGAGCAGGCCCGCCGCCGCGATCGTGGTCAGCGCCGCGACCTCGTCGCGCGCCTTGTGCGCCGCCACGACCGCGAGCATCACGACGACCACCGACAACCCCATCCACAGCAACGACTCCGCGTGCTCGCCGGGGTTGATCCGGTGCAGCACACCGCGCAACGACTGGTTCGCCATGTACGCGAGGCCACCGGCACGGCCCGGGTCGAGCAGCGCGTGGAACCAGAACTCCGCGGAGTCCTTGGCGGCCAACAGGAATCCCAGCGCGGCCATCCCGGCGAAGGCCACCATCGACATCGCCGCCGCACGCCATTCCCTGCGCACCAGGAAGTACAGCAGAAAGATCAGCGGGGTCAGCTTGATCGACGCGGCCACGCCGACCAGCAGTCCCCGGAAGCGCGGGTCGCGCACCGCCAGGCAGTCCACCACCACGAGCGCCATCAGCACCAGGTTGATCTGTCCGAAGAGGAACGTCGAGATCACCGGTTCCAGTGCCACACCGAGGACCGCGACGGCGGGCCCGACGGTCCACACGACGTCCGAACGTTGTGTGAGCCGTGCGGTGACGAGAACGCTGACCACCGACAGACACAGGAAGTTCACGACCACCACGAGCGAGTTCACCGCCCACAACGGCAGGAACGTCAGCCCGCTGAAGATCACCGCGGCGACCGGCGGATAGGTGAACGGCAGGCGCGGACCGTCCAGGGCGCCGGGGAAGCCGACGTAGAGCGCCTGCCCCTGCAGCCACGCCTCCCCGCCCGTGCGGTAGACCTGCAGGTCGAGGAAGTAGAAACCCATGACGGCCAGGGAGATCGGCACCGCGGCCAGTGCCACGAACCACAGCACGCGCACGATCCGGCGTGCGGCCACCCAGCGGTGCCGGGTCAGCAGACGTCTGCGGCCCGATTCGAACGCCTCGGCGGACATCGGCGGGACCACGTCGGCGAGCCGGCTGATCAACAGCATCTCGTTCACGTCAGTACTTGGCCGGTAGGCGCATCAGCGTTTCGACAAAGGGAATGTGACAGTCCTCATGGGAACGCGCGGAGGTACATCGACCAAGAGGGTGCATGACCCACGAGCAATTCCTTGCGCTGAAGCGCTTTCCGGCGCTGGACGGCGTGCGTGCCATCGCCGCGTTGATGGTCGTTTTCTTCCACTACGGCGGGCCGCAGTGGCTGCAGGGATGGCTCGGGGTCCAGATCTTCTTCGTGCTGTCCGGCTTCCTGATCACCACGTTGCTGCTGCGCGAACAGGCGCGCACCGGGCGGATCAGCCTCAGGGACTTCTACCGCCGCAGGGCGTTCCGCATCCTGCCGGTCTACTTGGTGGTCCTGCTCGTCACGGCCGCGGGGCTGCTGGTCGCCGGGCAGTTCTGGCAGAACCCGCTCGGCCGTGACTTCCCGCTGTACCTGACGTTCCTCAACGAGTTCGGGCACGGCGGCGCGTACGGGCATTCGTGGTCCCTTGGTGTGGAACAGAAGTTCTACCTCGTGTGGCCGCTGCTGGCGTTCGCGCTGCTGCCCCGCCGGCGACCGGCCGTGACCGTCGGGCTGATGGCGCTCGCGTTGGCCGTCGTGCCGTTCACCGTGTCGTCCGACCCGAAGGGCTGGTCGGTGCACTACTTCACCGTGCTCGTCGGCTGCGCGCTGGCGTTGCTCATGAACAACAGGCGGGGGTTCGCGTTGGTCAGGCCGTTCACGACGCCGTGGGTGATCTTGCTGTTCCTCGGTGTGCACCTGTCGGTTCCGCTCATCTCCGGCGCGCTGGACGGCGTGATCCCCGGTTTCGTGTCGGTGGTGCCGATCTACGCCGTCGCGGTCGGGCTGGCTTTGCCCTCGCTGCTGACTCCCGGACGGGTGCAGCGGTTGCTCTCGGCGCGCCCGATGGCGTGGCTCGGCGAGCGGTCGTACTCGATCTACCTGGTGCAGTCGATCGCACACTCCGTCGTGCTGCTCACGGGCGCGTCGGGCCTGGTCATGGCACTGTTGACGTCGTTGGTGGCGATCGGGATCGCCGATCTGACCTACCGGTTCGTCGAGCTCCCGATGATCGAGAGGGGCAGGTCACACCGCCGAGCCGGGAACGCTCCGGCGCCGATCGGCCAATAAGTTCCGTGAGCACCGAGACAGCGCCGCCGGCGCGATCAGGAGGACCGGGGGTGACGAAGCCTCTGGACAGGGACGCCTGGGTCGAACTGTACGACCGCCACGCCCGCGATCTGCACCGCTACCTGGCGCTGCGGGTGGACGCCGTGATCGCGGACGACCTGGTGTCCGAGGCGTTCCTCATCGCCTGGGAACGCCGTGAGAGCTTCGACCCTGCCCGCGCGAGCGTCAAGGCGTGGCTGTTCGGGATCGGGACCAACCTGCTGCGCCAGCACGTGCGTTCCGAGGGCAGACGCCTGCGGGCCTGGGCGCGTGATCACGGCAGGCGCGCGGTGACCGACCACGTCGACGACCGCACGGCGGCGGCGGTGGACGCCAAGTCGCTGATGAGCGACCTGACCGAGGCGCTCGCGGACCTGCGGCCCGAGGAACGGGACGTGCTGCTCATGGTGGCGTGGGCCGACCTGAGCGCGGCCGAGGTGGCCGAGGTGACCCGCACGCCGGTGGCGACGGTGCGGACCCGGTTGTTCCGGGCGCGGGCCAGGCTGCGGGCGAGGATCAACGGACAGGAGGGTGACGACGATGCGTGACGAGATTCGCCAGGTCGAGGACGAGACGGTCAAGTGGGCGATGTCGGACGTCGCCCCGATGAGCGACGAGGCGTTCGAGCGGGGTCGCACAGCACTGCTCGCCCGGATCGACGCCGAGCAGCCGGGCGAGGTGGTTCCACTGGCGCCACGTCGCCGGCGCCGGATCCCGGTGGTGGCCGCGGCCGCCGCCATGGTCGTCATCGCGGGCGCGGCCCTGGTCGGCCCCTCGCTGATGTCGCGTGACAAGGGCCCGAGTGTGGGTAGCGCCGCCGCGGCCGGGCTGCTCAACCAGGCCGCCGGTGTCGTCGGTGACGCGCACCAGGGGCCAGGCCAGTACCTGTACGTGCTGCAGTACACCCGCCGGGCGGTGAAGGACGACGGCTACAGGTGGATGTTCCTCGCGGACCAGTCGCGGATCACGTGGATCCCTGCCGACCGGCGCGGCACGTGGCTGCATCGCCGCATCGACACGGGCGAGAGGCAGTGGCTGATCGGGTCGGAGAAGGACCTGCCGCCCGGCTTCGACCGCGCCGAGGGCGAGTGGAGGGCCGAGGGCGGCCGCTGGTTCGGCGACGAGGTCCCGGTGAGTTTCACCAACCCGACGGCCGAGTACATCGCCGCACTGCCCCGCGACCCGCGCGCCCTCTACGAGAAGCTGCGCGACGAGGACCGCGGCGGCAACCTCGTCCTCATGGTCACGAGCGGCCTCGACACCGGCATGTACCCGGCCGACGTGCGGTCCGCGGTCTACCAGGCGCTGACGCGCGTGCCGGGTCTAGAGATCGTCGACAGGGCCGCGGTGCTGAACAGCCGCACGGGCACCGCGCTGGGCCTGACCACGCACGGGGTCACCTCGCAGATCGTGATCGACCCCGGCACCGGCGAGTACCTCGGTTCCCGCTCGGTGCAGGCCGAGGACGCGCACGGGCTCAAGGCCGGCACGGTCATCGGAACCAGCGCGATCGAGATACGGGTCGTGTCCGGCATGGGCGAGCCGTACTGACGATCAGGTCGCGAATTCCGGCGTTGTCACAAACCGGCGCGCTGCGTGGTCTTTCTGACATGAGCGAACTTCCGCACCATCCAGCGGCCTCGGACGGCCCGCCGGCGAGGGTCGAGATCCTGGCCGAGACACCGGCTACCGCGCCCGTGCCCGAGGGCCTGGTGGGCCGCACGATCCTGGTGTCCTTCCCGCCGGGCAGCCCCGGCGCGCCACCGCACCGCCATCCCGGCCCGATCTACGGCTACGTCGTGAAGGGCGCCATCGCGTTCCAGCTGGAGGGCGAGCCGGAACGGGTGATCAAGGCCGGTGAGGCGTTCTTCGAGCCCGGCGGTGACGTGATCCACCTCAAGGGCGCGAACCTCCTTCCCGACGAGGAGTCCGCGCTGCTCGCGACCATGATCTGCGAGCCGGGCGCACCGGTGCTCACGTTCGTGAGCACCGAGGAACTGAAGGCGCGGGGGCACCTGGCATGAGCCACGAACACACCCACCACCTGGACAACCCCGACAAGAGCGGCCCTCCGCCGAAGATCGACGTCATCGGCACCGTGCCGGGAGCGCCGCAGATCCCGGACGGCGCCGAGGCCATGACGATCCTCGTGACGCTGCCGCCGTCGAGTCCGGGCGCGCCGCCGCACCGGCATTCCGGGCCCGCGTACGGCTACGTCGTGAAGGGCGCCATCGTCTTCGAACTGGAAGGCGAGCCGGAGCGGGTCGTCCGCGCGGGCGGGACGTTCTGGGAGCCGGGCGGCGACGTCATCCACTACCAGGACGGCAACCACCTGACGGACGAGGAATCAGCTTTCGTCGTCACGATGTTCTGCGCGCCCGGCCAGCCGATGCTGACGGTCGTGGAGCAGGACGAACTGGAGGCGCGCAAGCACCTCAGGGCGCCCCGGCCGTAAAATCAGCTCTGCCGTGACGAGCGCGTAGGGGCGGGGATCGCTCCCCGCCCCTACGTGGTCACTCGACCAGCTTGCCGGCCGTGTCGACCTCCCGCATCAGCGACGCGATCTCGTCCGGCACCGGAGGGATCTCCTCCCGGACGACCCGGCCGGGGCCCGCCCAGACGAGGTTCACCTGCTGCGCGGGATCGAGGTCCGGGTGGTCGGACCGGTTGTGGCAGCCGCGGGTCTCGCGGCGTTCGAGGGCGCACTCCAGGGTCGCGCGGGCGGAGAGCGCCGAGGCCAACAGGTCGAAGGCGTGGGCGAGGTCCTGGAACCCGGCGAGGTCGGGGTGCACGCCGACGTCGCGGATGCGGTCCTCCAGCTCGTCCAGCTCGGCGAGTCCCTTGCGCAGACCGGCTTCGTCGCGGACGACGCCCGCGTGCTCGGTCATGGTGTTGCGCAGCGCGCGTTGCAGGGCACGGACGTTCTCCGGGCCGTCTGCGGCGAGCAGCTCGTCCACTTCGGACCGTGCTTCGCCGAGCGCGACGTGCGAACGTCGTTGCGCGTCCAGGGAAGCCGAGTACTCGGCCGCCGCCTCGCCGACGATCCGGCCGTAGACCAGCAGTTCGATGAGCGAGTTGCCGCCGAGCCGGTTCGCGCCGTGCAGGCCGCTGGACGCCTCGCCGATCGCGTACAGGCCTTCCACGCCCGTCGAGTGGTCCGCGGGCGACACCCACACGCCGCCCATCGAGTAGTGCGCGGTCGGCGCGATCTCGACGGCCTCCCGGGTGATGTCCTTCATCTGCAGTTCCAGCAGCGTCTGGTACACCCTGGGCAGCCGTTGCATGATCTGCTCGCGCGGCAGGTGCGACACGTCGAGCCACACGCCGCCGTTCGGGGTGCCGCGGCCCTCCTTGATCTCCGTGTACGCGGCGAGCGCCACTCTGTCGCGTGTGGACAGTTCCATCCGCTGCGGGTCGTAGCGGGCCATGAACCGCTCGCCGGACGCGTTGGTCAGGACGCCGCCCTCACCGCGCGCGGCCTCCGAGACCAGGGTGCCCGCCGCGTTCTCCGGTTCGATCAGGCCGGACGGGTGGAACTGCACGAGCTCGGGGTCGCGGATCCTGCCGCCCGCGAGCACGGCCAGGCGGAACGAGTCGCCGGTGTTCTCGTCGCGGCGGCTCGACGTGCGGCGCCAGATCCGGGTGTGCCCGCCGGCCGCGAGGATCACGACGTCCGCGTGGAAGACGTACCTCGTACCGGTGTTCAGGTCGAACCCGTACGCGCCGAACACCACGTTGTCCTGCACCAGGATCCGCGTGATGTAGCAGGTGTCGTGGATCGGAATGTCGAGCTGCGTGGCCCGGTTCACGAGCGTGCGCTGGATCTCCAGGCCGGTGTAGTCGCCGGCGAACGACGTGCGGCGGAACGTGTGCGCGCCGAAGAACCGCTGCGAGATGCGCCCGTCGGCCTCCCGCGCGAACGGCATGCCATAACGTTCGAGGTCCTCGATGCCGCGCGCCGCCTGCTCGGCCACGACCCGCACGATCTCGGGGTTGGCGAGCAGGTAGCTCTCCTTGATGGTGTCCGCCGCGTGCTGCTGCCACGTGTCGGACGGGTCCATCGTCGCCAGCGCCGCGTTGATGCCGCCTGCGGCGAGTGCGGTGTGCGCGTCGGTCTTGGGGCGCTTGCCGACGACCAGGACGTCGACGCCTCTCTCCGCGAGTTCGATGGCGGCGCGCAGTCCCGCGCCACCGCTGCCGATCACCAAAACCGAAGTGGCTAGCTGATGTTCAGTCATCACGGCCTCCGTTGCCCGTCTCTTCCATTAAGTAGGACCAGGCAGCGCATCGGCTTGTGACTGTTAGCTGCGCGACAGTGCGTTCGTGGCCACATCAGTAGGATCGGTGGTGTGTTCGTGAAGCTGTGCGGTCTGCGCACCGAGTCCGATGTCACCGTCGCGATCGAGACGGGGGCCGACGCCGTCGGGTTCGTGCTCACGAGCAGCCCGCGCCAGATCGACGTCGACCTGGCCGCGCGGCTCGTCGCCGAGGTGCCGGCGGACGTCCTCACCGTCGCCGTGGTGCGCGGCATCACCGCCGCCGAGGCCGGTGAGATGGCGCTGAAGACGGGCGTGCGCGCGTTGCAGCTGCACGGCGACTACCCGCGCGAATCGTTCGACGAACTGGCCGAGTTGCCGTTCGGACTGGTGAGGGCCACGGCGCTCGGGCCGGAGACCGACGTGCGCACCGGAGCGTTCGGCGAGGAGCTGCTGCTGATCGACTCCCCCGTCGCGGGGTCCGGCGAGCAGTGGGACATCACGCGGCTCGCCGAGAACCCGCCCACCGGCAAGTGGATGCTGGCGGGCGGGCTGTCGCCGGAGACGGTCGCCGGGGCGATCAGCGTCGCGCGGCCGTGGGGCGTGGACGTGTCCAGCGGCATCGAGTCGAGCCGTGGCGTGAAGGATCACGGCCGGATGCGCGAGTTCGTTCTGGCCGCACGCGGTCAGGGCCTGTAGCCGGGGACGTCCTCGACCCGGTGGTAGACCGGCAGTCCTCGTTCTCGCGCGATCCGCACGTCCTCGTCCGCGCCGGCCGACTCGCCGGGCAGCCGCAGCACCGCCTCGCAGTGCCGCAGCAGGCGTTCCGCGGTCGGGTACATGATCTCCGACGCGATCGGGTCGGTCGGCGCGCTGCCACCGGCGCCGCGCAGCACGGGCAACGCCACCCACTCGCCGATCATCGGCACGTGCCCGCTGCGGAACAGCGGCCACGCCGCCTCCTCCAGCCGTTCGAGGTTGCGCGCCATCAACGCGGGGTCATCCGCCGTGCCGGAACGGTAGGGCCCGGCGATCAGAATCAGCATGCGACCGACCATAATGTGCAACACTCGGCAAAAACAAGGAGAAACGTGCATGCTCGCCGCCCAGCGCCGTGACCTGCTGCTCGAACGACTGCGCACCGACGGCCGGATCGTCGCCAAGGACCTCGCCGCCGAAGTCGGCATCTCCGAGGACACCATCCGCCGCGACCTGCGCGATCTCGCGGCGGCGGGGCTCTGCCAACGCGTGTACGGCGGCGCACTGCCCGTATCCCCCGCTATCGCCGACTACGCCACGCGTCAGGGCGTGCAAGTCGATGGCAAGCAACGGGTCGCACGGGCGGCGGCAGCGTTGATCGAACCGGGCAGCACGGTGATCCTCGACGGCGGCACGACCACCCTTGCCGTCGTGCGCGCGCTACCGCTCGATCTGCACGCAACGGTCGTCACGCACAGTCCGACGATCGCGAGCGCGTTGGAGGAGCACCAGCACGTCGAGGTCTACGTCATCGGCGGACGGCTCTTCAAGCACTCGATGGTCGCCTGCGGTGCCGCTGCCGTGGAGGCCGCACTGGGCGTGCACGCGGACCTCTTCTTCCTCGGCGTCACGGGCGTGCATCCCGAAACGGGTCTCACGACCGGTGACGCGGACGAGGCCGCGATGAAACGCGCGCTCGCTCACCAGGCAGCGGACACCTACGTGCTGGCGAGCTCGGAGAAGATCGGCACGGCGTCGAGGTTCTCCGTGCTGCCGTTCGCCGAGGTCGCCGGCGTGATCACGGACGCGGACAACGAGACCGTGCGCGCGCTGGAGGTGCCCGTCATCCAGGCCTGATGTCAGAGATTGTCCTAAGTGGACTCCCCGTTCGACCGGATGGGCGAGACCTTGACTCGCGGCGGCGTACTGGGCACGCTGCGAACCGTGACGAGCCTGGCTGAGGAGCACGTCAAACCGGCGGTGCGCTGGGGCATCGGCCACGCGCTGCCGCGTGCCGTCCTGCGCCTGGCCGCCCGCCGCGGCGACCTGCAGGGCCGCATCACCGTCGAGGCCTCCACCGGCGCCGACCTGACGGGCCTGTTCGACGAGATCCGCGCCCGAGGCCCGCTCGCCGCCACGAAGATCGGCCACACCACCACGCGGCACGAGGTCGTCAGGGCGGTGCTGTCCGACGACGCGTTCGTGACGGCCCGCCCGCGCTTCGGCGCCGGCATCCTCGGCAAGCTCGCCGCGTGGTCCGCCACCGACGTCATGCATCCGGTCCAGCCGCCGTCGCTGCTGGCCGTCGAACCCCCGGCGCACACCCGCTACCGCAAGCTCGTCACCCGCGTCTTCACCGCCCGCGCCGTCGAACAGCTGCGCGTCCGCACCCAGCAGATCGCCGACGACCTGCTCGACGGCCTCGACCCGGCCAGTCCGGTCGACCTGATCGAGACCTACTGCGGCCTGCTGCCGGTCACCGTGATCAGCGAGATCCTCGGCGTGCCACCGCAGGAACGCGCCACCGTCCTGGCTCTCGGTGCCGCCGCCGCGCCCAGCCTCGACCTCGGTCTGTCGTGGCGCGTGTTCCGTGACGTGGAGACGACGCTCAGCTCGTTCGACGCCTGGCTCTCCCGTCACCTCGACGCATTGCGCGCCAACCCCGGCGACAACCTGCTGAGCCGCCTGATCACCGCCCGCGAGGACGGCGCGGGCCTGTCCGAACGGGAGCTGAAGGCCACCGCGGGCCTGGTGCTGGCCGCCGGTTTCGAGACCACCGTCAACCTCCTGGGCAACGGCATCTCGTTGCTCACCAGGCATCCCGCGCAACTGGACCTGCTCCGCGCCCGCCCGGAACTGTGGGGCAACGCCGTCGACGAGGTGCTGCGGCACGACCCGCCGGTTCTGCTGACCGGACGCATGTGCGCCCGCGACACGACGGTCGCCGGCATTCCCGTGCGCCGGGGCCAGCTCGTCACCACCGTGCTCGCCGGGGCGAACCGCGACCCGTCCGTGTTCGAGGACCCCTCGGCGTTCGACGTCAGCCGCGCCAACGCACGCGACCACGTGTCGTTCGGCGCCGGCCGCCACTACTGCCTCGGCGCCCAGCTCGCGCGCATGGAGGGTGAGATCGGGCTGCGCACGATCTTCGACCGCTTCCCCGGCCTCGCCCCGCTGCCCGGCGCGCGCCGTCGTCCGACCCGCATCCTGCGCGGCTTCGAACGCCTGCCTGCCAGCCTCACCACGATCGGCCGATGAGCACACAGCATGATCAAGGCATGTCAGTCCGCTTTCGCATGATCGCCGCCGTGACCGCCGTGATGGCGTTGTCCAGTCCTGCCGCCCAGGCCACCGAGGCGCCACCGCGGTTCGCCGACGGGTTCGGCCTCACCGTCACGAGCCAGCCCCGCTGGGTGGACGCGAACCGCCGCACGTTCATCTTCAGCGTGTCCACCGGCCAGGTGCCCACGCCGACTCTCCTGGACGGCCAGGAACCCGGCAGGCACGCCATCGTCGTCACTCTGCCGGACGACTACGACGAGACGACCAGGAGCTACCCGGTCCAGTACTACCTGCACGGCCATCCCGACCGCCCGGACGCCGCCTGGAACCAGCGGGTCGTGGAGAAGGCGACGGCCGGCACCGGCCTGATCACCGTGCAGCCCAACGGCAGTGGCCGCGGCTGGTACTCGAACTGGGTCAACCCCGGCGCCGCGGGCCCGCAGAACTGGGAGACCTTCCACCTGGAGCAGGTGATCCCGTTCGTGGACGCCAACCTGCGCACGAAGGCGGCCAAAGCGGATCGCGCGATCGTCGGGCACTCCATGGGCGGGTTCGGGGCGTTGCACTACGCCGAGCACCGGCCCGACCTGTTCGGCTACGCCGGCAGCTTCTCCGGTGGCCTCGACCTGCGGAACTCCGAGATGCGCGCGGCGATCACGACCACCCTGGTCAACCCGGCGAGCGGCACGCCGACCGTGAACGCCGACGCGGTCTTCGGGCCGCCGGTCTGGCCGTTCGACGGTGTCTGGAACGCGCAGAGCCCGGCGCACCACGTCGCGTCGCTGAGGGGCATGGGCGTCGCGCTGTACACGGGTAACGGTGGCGATCTGACGGTCAACCCGATCCAGGCCGTGCTGGAGAACCGGGCGCGCGAAACGGCGCTGGTGACGGCGGCGAACCTCCGGGCCCAGAACATCCCCTTCCACTTCTCCGACTACGGCGACGGCAGCGGCTGGGCGCCGGGCTGCACGGGCAAGCACGCCGACGAAGAGTGCGTGCAGGCCGACATGAACCACTTCGTCGGACTGTTCACTCGGCACGCCTGACGTGCGACGTTCGTAGTGAGCCGAACGGGGCATCTTGAAAACGCCGCGTCCCGAATGCCGTCCTGGCTCCTCTAAGGACTTTGACGGGCCCCTGCACCCGCGCGAAGTGCGCGGGCATCGCCCGCTTAGGAGTTGGAGGAATCCGTGTTCCTGGGTTCACGATCTCGCCTGCGCGCCGCGGTCATCGCCGCGGCCGTGGGCGCCGGTGTGCTGACGGCGGCCACCCCCGCCGCTGCCGCACCTGCCGCGGGTACGCGTTCTTACCTGGTCATCACGGCGCCCGGTGCCACCGCCGGTGCCGCGACGGCTGTGGGCAGCAACGGTGGCACTGTGTGGACGAGCTACGACGCCATTGGCGTCATCGTCGCGCACTCGGGTGCCGCTGACTTCGCCACCAGGATGCGCGCCATCACCGGTGTGCAGAAGGTCGGTGCCACGCGCACCAGCGACATCCCGGCCGAGGCGGCGAATCCGCCGATTCCCGCCGCGCCCGCGCAGGCCACCCCGGCGGCCGGTGAGCCGTTGCGCACGGACATGACCCAGATCGGCGCCGACAAGGCGTGGGCGATCAACCAGGGGTCGTCCAGCGTCACGGTCGGTGTGCTCGACACGGGCGTCGACGACCAGCACGCCGACCTCAAGCCGAACTTCGACACCACCAACTCCGCGTCCTGCGCCTACGGCAAGCTCGACACGCGTACCGGTTCGTGGCGTGACACCGGCACCCACGGCACGCACGTCGCCGGCACCGTCGCGGCGGCCAAGAACGGCAGCGGCATGGTCGGCGTCGCTCCCGGCGTGAAGATCGCCTCGGTGCGCATCGCCGAGAATCCGAGCGGGCTGTTCTTCCCGGAGAACACCATCTGCGCCATGGTCTTCTCCGGTGACCGCGGCTTCGAGGTGACCAACAACAGCTACTACACCGACCCGTGGCTGTTCAACTGCCCGGACAACGCCGACCAGGACGCGATCCTGGAGGGTGTGAAGCGCGCGGTGGCCTACGCCGAGGGCAAGGGCGTGCTCAACGTCGCCGCGGCGGGCAACGAGAACTACAACCTCGCGAACAAGACCCGCGACGCGACCAGCCCCAACGACTCCACGCCGGCGACGCGCACCATCACCAACGCCTGCCTGAGCGTCCCGACCGAGGTCACGGGCGTCGTCAGCGTCTCGTCGATCAGCTCGACGAACAGCAAGTCGTCGTTCTCCAACTACGGCACCGACAAGATCCACATCGCGGCGCCCGGCGACAGCGTCTACTCGACGGTTCCCGGTGGCCGCTACGGCTCCAAGTCCGGTACGTCGATGGCCTCCCCGCACGTCGCGGGCGTCGCCGCGCTGCTCAAGTCGACCAACCCCACCGCCACCCCGGCCCAGCTGCGCACGTTGCTGGCGACCCAGGCGGACGACCTGAGCTGCTCCGACAGCCGGTGCGCCGGCACCACGGCGAAGAACAACTTCTTCGGTGAGGGCCGCGTCGACGCGCTGGCCGCGGTCGGCACCGGCACGCCTCCCGGCCGCTCGTTCGAGAACACGGACGACGTGGCCATCCCGGACAACGGCGCGGCCGTGACCAGCTCCATCACGGTCTCCGGCATCACCGGCAACGCCCCGGCCACGCTGAAGGCCGATGTCAACATCGTGCACACCTACCGAGGCGACCTGGTCATCGACCTGATCGCCCCGGACGGCACCGCGTACCGGCTCAAGGCTTCCAGCAGCAGCGACGGAGCCGACAACGTCGTGACGACCTACACCGTCAACGCCTCGAGCGAGGTCGCGAACGGCACCTGGAAACTGCGGGTCAAGGACGTCGCGGCGCAGGACGTCGGGCACATCAACTCCTGGAAGCTGACCTTCTAGGACGGCATTCGGAGGAACCTCGGCGGCCACGGCTAACCAACGTCCCTGCCTGCAGCGATAGCAGTGACGTGGAACCCGATCTGTGGTCGTCGGCCGCCGAGGCCCTCGACGAGCACGAACACGCCCTCGTGATGGCCCGGCTGGCAGGCACGATCGTCGGTCCCGGCCAGACCGAGCGCCTGGCCAGGGGCGAACGCGACGTCGTGTTCCTGCTGCCCGACCGGCTGGTGCTGGTGCGGCCGGAGCCGTTCTGGTCGGGTTCGTACGACCGCGGGCAGATCGTGCGCATCATGCTCGCCGCCGGGCACGTCCAGTTCGACGTGACCGGCGGCGACAGCCTCGAGTTCTGGATCGACACCGACCTCTCCCCCGCCGAGCCGTTCGTCGAGCAGGCCCAGAACTGGCTGGCCCCGCGCAGGAGCTCCGCCGGCGGCGCGATCATCGGGTTCGGTCTCGCGATCATCATCGCTTTCCTGTTCATCCTCGGGCCGGTGGACCTGATGCCGTCGGACGACCGGCTCACCGTCAAGTCCAGCTGCGGCGACTTCCTCCGTGCGGGCGTCGACGAGCAGGTCGAGCTGCTCAGACGGCTCTTCGGGCAGGTCGGCACACCCGCCGAGGCGGACAAGCCGATGACGCTCGACGCGTCCCGCCGCCACTGCGGTGAGCACAACGGCGCGACGCTCGACTCGCTCGTCACCGGAAAATGACGCCCAGGGTCTGTATCGAAGTCTGGTTCGATGAGAGCTGCGCTTGAGGTGGTTCCTGGGGCCGCCTCGGGCCCGGCTGTCGCGGACCAGACTTCGAGACAGGCCCTAAAGTGCGAGGGTGTTCGATACCCGCCAGCTTGAGGTCTTCGCGACGGTGGCCAGGACCGGCTCGTTCAGCGCCGCCGCCCGGCTGCTGCACTGCTCCCAGCCCGCCGTGAGCCAGCAGATGCGCACGCTGGAGCGGCAGGTCGGCGGGCCGCTGTTCGTGCGGACGGGCCGGGGACTGCACCTCACCGAGGCCGGCCGGATCCTGGCGGAACGCGGGTCGGACCTGCTGGACCGGCTGGCGACGACCCACCAGCAGGTCAGCGCGATAGCCACGCACGACATCGGCACGATCCGGATCTGCGCGTTCCCGAGCGCCAACGTGTCACTCGTGCCCGCGGCGGCGGCGATCCTGGCCGAGGAACGGCCCCAGCTGCGGCTCGAGCTGGTCGAGGAGGAGCCGCCGGACTCGTTCGCGCTGCTGCGGCGCGGTGAGGTCGACCTGGTGCTGAGCTTCAGCTACCTCGACGAACCGCAGGACGAGGCCACCGTGAACGGCATGTTGAGCGTGCCGTTGCTGCGGGAGCCGCTGGCGTTGCTCGTGCCCGCCGGTCATCGGCTCGCCGGCCGTGAGCGCGTGTCGCTGACCGAGGCGGCCGAGGAACGCTGGATCGCCGGTTGTGTGCGGTGCCAGCGCGCGCTGCACCAGGCGTGCGCGGCGGCCGGGTTCGTCCCGGACATCACCTGCTCGACCGACGACAACCTGGCCATCCAGAGTCTCGTCACCGCTGGTCTGGGCGTCGCGCTGGTGCCCAGACTGCTGCTGTCGTTCCTGCAGCACCCCGGTCTGACCGCGGTCGAGGTGGAGTCGGCGGCGCAACGGCTCACCTCGCTCTACACCTGGCCGGACCTCATCCAGCTGCCGATCATGCGGGCGACCGTGGACGCGTTGATCTCCGCGTCAGCCAAGGCATAAGCGCGCCTTATGGACCTCCAAGAAATGGTCATCTACTGCGCATAGCCCGCGCTGGCCATCGTTATCGGTATGGGCATCGTCAGGACGACCCCGCGCACGGCCGACTCGGTGTTGCCCGGCCTCGCGCTGGTCGCGGCCGGTGTCGCGGTCGCGATGGTCGTGTCCTGGCTGCAGCCCTCGGTCAGCGCGCTCACCGTCGCCGTGCTGCTCGGCGCCGTCGTGGCCAACGTCGTGACGCTGCCGCCGTCGGTCACTCCGGGGATCAAGGTCGCCGGACGCCGCCTGCTGCGCCTGGGTGTCGTGCTGCTCGGGTTGAAGCTCGTGTTCCAGGACGTGCTGAAGCTCGGCTACGAGATCCTGCTGCTCGCGGTGATCGCCGTGGTCGTCACGTTCGTCGTGACGCGCTGGCTCGGGCGGCTGCTCGGGGTCAGTGAGGGCCTGTCGCTGCTCATCGCGACCGGGTTCTCGATCTGCGGCGCCTCCGCGGTGGCCGCGATGAACAGCGTCCGCCAGCAGGACGAGGAGGACGTGGCGAAGGCGCTCGGCCTGGTCACGCTCTTCGGCACCGTCGCGATGTTCGCCCTGCCCGCGTTGTTCCCGCTGACAGGCCTCACGCCCGCGCAGTACGGGGTGTGGGCGGGTGGCAGCGTGCACGAGGTCGCGCAGGTCGTGGCCGCCGCCGGACCTGTCACCGGCGCTCTGGCCATCGCCGTCGCGGTGAAGCTGACGCGGGTCGTGCTGCTCGCGCCGATGCTCGCCGCCGTGAGCTTCGCCGAGCGCCTCAAGTACCCGGCGTCCGGGCAGCGTCCGCCGATCGTGCCGTTGTTCGTGCTCGGTTTCCTCGCGATGGCGGCGGTGCGGGCGACCGGCCTGCTGCCGGACGTCGTGCTGTCGGCGGCGACGTTCGTCGACAACATGCTGCTGGCGGCGGGCATGTTCGCGCTCGGCACGGCGGTGCGCCTGCGTTCCCTGATCCGTTCCGGCCCGGCGGTGCTGCTGCTGGGCCTGCTCTCGACCACGGTGATCGTCGTCCTGGTGCTGACCGGCACGGTGTTGATCGGCTGATCTCCGCTTTCCTCAGAGGAGGACCCGCTCATGACGCACAGCCTGCTCTCCCCCACGGCCACGCTTCTGGTGGGCTCGCTCCGGGTCGCGATCGCCGGCGGCGGCGATGACCGGGCCGTCGCCGCTCGGGTGGCGCGAACCCTGGAGGGCCACCTCACCGACCCGTTCCTGCTGAGCGCGGCGCAGCGGGAACCCGACCCGAACGCCTACCGCCAGCACGTCCTGCACGTCGAGCAGGACGGCAGCTTCTCGGTCGTCGCGCTGGTGTGGTTGCCGGGTCAGGAGACCTGCATCCACGACCACGTCTCGTGGTGCGTCGTCGGCACGTACGTCGGCGAGGAGGAGGAGACCACCTACCGGCTGAGCGGCGATCGGCTGATCCCGTTGCGCGTCAACAAGACCCCGGAGGGTGTGGCGTCCTACCTGGTGCCGCCGGGCGACATCCACAAGGTGTGCAACAACTCCAGCTCCGTGGCGATCTCGATCCACGTCTACGGCGCCGACGTCAGCATCCTCGGCACGAGCATCCGGCGGCGCTACGACCAGCCCGTCAGCGGGCGATGACGCCCCGCTCGATCGCACCGGTGGCGAACTCGACCAGCTGAGCCGGCTTGACCCGGTTGACGCGGGCGCCCTGCAGCAGCAGGTCGTCCGCGAGGCCGATCAGCGAGTCCCAGACCCAGTGCGGCAGCGCGGGATCGTCGATCAGCTCCTGGCCGCACGCCTCGGCGGTCTCCTTCAACGCCTTCGCGAGCGCCTTGAGCGTCTTGCGGTAGTCCTGGGCCGATCCGGCGACCTCCCTGCCCCTGCGGCCGCCGGAGAGCACCTTGGCCTCCCACTGCGCGGCCGACCGCCCGAACCGCCGCCAGAGCTCGGTGATCTGCGGCTCGACCTCCCTGAGCACGCCCGCGATGCCGAGGCCGCGGTCGACCGTGGCGAGGGTGCGCTGCAGCTCGTCCAGGCGCCGTTCCATCAACGCCGCGAAGACATCCTCCTTGCCGGAGAAGTACTGGTACACGGTGCCGGAACTGACGCCCGCGCCGACCGCGATCGCGCGCATGGTCAGGCCCGCGTAGCCCTGCTGTTCGAGGATCAGCTCGGCGGACGACAGGATGTCACGCCGCCTGCCCTCCGCGTCCCCCCAGGCCGTCTGCTCGGTGCTCACGGCGTTCAGCCTACTTTGAACAACGTTCAAAAGCATATTGAACGTTGTTCGGTTTGCTCGCTACTCTCGGGTGCATGGCGGAGACCGATGCCGCCCGGAACTGGCGGGGGTGCTCGCATGAACCACCTCGACCGGCTGGAAGCGGACAGCATCGACATCTTCCGCGAGGCCGTGGCGGAGAGCGAACGACCGGTGCTGCTGTACTCGATCGGCAAGGACAGCTCGGTGCTGCTCCACCTGGCGCGCAAGGCCTTCTACCCGTCGAAGACGCCGTTCCCGTTGCTGCACGTGGACACCACGTGGAAGTTCCGGGAGATGATCGAGTTCCGGGACGCGACGGTCGCCTCGCTCGGGCTGGAGCTGATCGTGCACCGCAATCCGGACTGCGTGGCCGAGGGCATCAACCCGTTCGACCACGGCTCCGCACGCCACACCGACCTGTGGAAGACGCAGGGGCTGCGGCAGGCGCTGGACGAGCACCGCTTCGACGTGGCGTTCGGCGGCGCGCGGCGCGACGAGGAGGCCTCGCGCGCCAAGGAAAGGGTGTTCTCGTTCCGGACCGCGCAGCACCAGTGGGACCCGAAGAACCAGCGGCCGGAACTGTGGCGGCTCTACAACACGCGGGTCGCGCCCGGCGAGAGCATCAGGGTGTTCCCCCTGTCGAACTGGACCGAGCTCGACGTGTGGCGCTACGTCGAACGCGAGCGGATTCCCGTGGTGCCGCTGTACTTCGCGGCAGTGCGACCGGTGGTCGACCGTGACGGCACGCTGATCATGGTCGACGACGACCGGATGCCGTTGCACTCCGAGCCGCGGCAGGAGCTGGTCCGGTTCCGGACGCTCGGCTGCTATCCGCTGACGGGCGCGGTGCGCAGCGAGGCGCGCACGGTCGCGGAGATCGTCGAGGAGATGCGGGCCGCGACGACGTCGGAGCGGCAGGGCCGGGTGATCGACCACGACCAGAGCGGGTCGATGGAGCGCAAGAAGCGGGAGGGGTACTTCTGATGGAGCTTCTGCGGTTCATCACCTGCGGCAGCGTGGACGACGGCAAGAGCACGCTCATCGGGCGGCTGCTGTACGAGTCGAAGCTGCTGTACGCCGACCACCTCGCGGCCCTGGAGGCGGATTCGCGCCGGGTCGGCACGCGCGGCGGCGAACTGGACTTCGCGCTGCTCGTGGACGGGCTGGCCGCCGAACGCGAGCAGGGCATCACGATCGACGTCGCCTACCGGTTCTTCGCGACCGAGGCACGGCGGTTCATCGTCGCGGACACTCCGGGGCACGAGCAGTACACGCGCAACATGGTCACCGGCGCTTCCACCGCCGATGCGGCGGTTCTACTGCTCGACGCGCGCAAGGGTGTGCTCAGTCAGACGCGCCGGCACGCGCGGATCGTGTCGCTGCTGGGCATCCGGCACGTGGTTCTGGCCGTGAACAAGCTCGACCTCGCGGACTATTCACGGGAGCTGTTCGAGGAGGTCAGCGCGTCGTTCACGGAGTTCGCCGCGGAGCTGGACTTCACGGAGATCACCTGTGTGCCGATGTCGGCGACCGAGGGCGTCAACGTGGTCGGCCGCAGCGAGCTGACGCCCTGGTACAACGGGCCGACCCTGCTGCAGTGGCTGGAATCGGTCGAACCGCAGCCGCGACGAGACGTATCGTCTCGCTTCCTCGTGCAGTGGGTGAACAGGCCGGACGCGACGTTCCGCGGGCTGTCCGGGCGCGTGCTGGGCGGGACACTCCGACGAGACGAGACGGTCCGTCTCGGCAACCGGACCACCACCGTGGCCCGGATCGTCACGATGGACGGCGACCTGGACGAGGCGCCGACCGGATCGTCGGTCACGGTGGTGCTGGCGGACGACGTGGACGCGAGCCGGGGCGACGTCCTGGGCGCCGCGCAGGATCCACCGGGCATCGCAAGCGAGTTCCAGGCGCGGCTGGTGTGGCTGCACGAGAACGGACTGCTGCCCGGCCGCCGGTACCTCGCCAAGATCGGCGCGCGCACGGTCGGCTTCACCGCAGCCAAGGCCTTGCACCTCAACGAGATCGGCGTCGACAACGTGCACTTCGACGCACCCGTGCCGTTCGAGAGCTACCGCACCAACCGCGATCTGGGCTCGTTCGTGGTGCTCGACCGGCTGTCCAACGCCACCGTCGGCGCCGGGATGATCGATTTCGCATTGCACCCGCACAACGCGCGCTGGCAGACGCTCACCGTCGACAAGCAGGCCCGGGTCGCGCGCAACGGGCACCGGCCGTGCGTGGTGTGGCTGACCGGGTTGTCCGGCGCGGGCAAGTCCACGATCGCCGACCTGGTCGAGAAGGCGCTGCACGCCGAGGGCAGGCACACGTTCCTGCTCGACGGCGACAACGTGCGGCACGGACTCAACTCCGACCTCGGGTTCACCGACGCCGACCGCGTCGAGAACATCCGGCGCATCGCCGAGGTCGCCGCGCTGATGGTCGACGCGGGGCTGATCGTGCTGGTCTCGTTCATCTCGCCGTTCCGGGCCGAGCGGGCGCTGGCGCGAGAGCTGGTCGGCGAGAACGAGTTCTGCGAGGTCTTCGTGGACACGCCACTGGCCGTGGCCGAACAGCGCGACCCGAAAGGCCTGTACCGCAAGGCCCGCAGGGGTGAGCTGGCGAACTTCACCGGCATCGACTCGCCCTACGAACCACCGCGACGACCCGAGGTGCGGCTCGACACAACGGCATTGAGTCCACAGGCCGCCGCCGAGGTCGTGCTCCAGCGGCTGCGCGCGCTCGGCGTCTGTTGAACGTTGTCCAAAATCGTGTACGTTCAGCTAGAACACGTTCTAGATTCGGGAGGCATCCAGTGCCGGACCAGGCGTGGTCGCAGTTCTGCCGGGCGTTGGAGAAGGCCGGTGAGGTGATCCTCGCCGACCCGGCACCGGACGCCCCGCTCGACCGCGCGGAGGGCTACCGGTACCTCTCCCGGCTCACCCGCGAGATGCTGTACTCCTGTCTGGACAACGCCGATCCCGACTTCCCGCGCTTCCACGAGCTCGACCTCGTGAAGATCGGCGCGGACAACCCGGACAACGTCTACCTGTCCGCGAACATCCGCGGCGACCGGACGTACCGGATCACCGGGACCCGCGGCACCATCGCGTACTTCAGCATCGGGTCGAAGGCGAACCGGTACGCCAAAGACGGCACGATGGCGTCCACCGGTGAGCTGTCCGACGCCGACCTCACGATCGCGCCGGACGGCACCGTGGAGATCTTCGCCAGTGCCGAACCCCAGGCCGGGAACTGGCTGCCGCTCGCGCCCGACTCCACCGGCCTGGTGGTGCGCCAGACCTATCTCGACCGCACGACCGAAACGCCGGGACAGTGGCACATCGAGCAAATCGGTGGCCCCGCGGAACCCGCTCCCCTGACCCCCGAGTTCCTCACCAAGGCGTTGCAGCGGGCGGCTTTGTCAGTGCATGGCACCGCCGCCACGTTCGCGCACTGGACGCGCACGTTCATGGCGCGTCCCAACGAGCTGCCCGACTTCGGCCAGGAGATGTTCCAGCGGGCCGGCGGCGACCCGGAGATCTTCTACCTGCACGGCTACTGGGCGTTGGAGCCCGGCGAGGCGTGGGTGATCGAGACCGACGTGCCGGACTGCCCGTACTGGAACTTCCAGCTCGGCAACTGGTGGATGGAGTCGCTGGATCATCACCGCCAGATCACCGTCAACAAGCACACGGCGTCGTTGTCCGGCGACCGGTTGACCATCGTGGTGGCCGCCGAGGATCCCGGTGTCGGCAACTGGATCGACACCTGCGGTCACAGCACGGGCACCGCGTTGCTGCGCTGGCTCGGTGCTGCCGTCCACCCCATCCCGAAGTGCCGCGTGGTTCCCCTGGAGGAGGTTCGATGACGGTCACGACAGCGCTGAACGTGTCGGAGTTGCTGGACAAGGCCTGTGCCAAGACCGGGCTCTCGGACTTCGGCGACGACTGGTTCCGCGAGCCGCTGGACGTGCTCGTGCGCAGCCTCAACACCGAGGCCGCGCTGTCGCCGCTGGGATTCGAGCTGACGAAGCACCGGCTGACCGCGCTACTGTCCGACCGCCTGCGGTTGCGGGAGCTTCAACGCTCGAACCCCGAGGTGCTCGACGTCGAAGTCCGGGTGGCCGCCGAGATCTGCGGCCTGCCGCGCACCGGTTCGACATTGCTGCACCGGCTTCTCGCCGCGTCGCCCCAGGTGACGTCCACGCTGTCATGGGAGGTCGCGTACCCGCTGCCGTTCCCCGGCGAGGGCCCCGGCGCCGAGCAGCGCAAACGTCGTGCGCAGGAACGCATGCGGGCGTTCGCGCAGCTCTCCCCCGACTTCGGCGACCTGCACACCGTCGTGTGGGACGGGCCGGAGGAGGACGTGATCCTGCTGGACCGGACGTTCGTGTCGATGAGCTTCGACTCGTTCTACTGGGTGCCCACCTACGGCGACTGGTTGCGGTCGGCCGACCAGCGGCCCGCCTACCGCGAGTTGCGTGAGTGGCTGCAGGTGTTGCAGTGGCAGAACTCTTCCCGATCGGCGCCGTGGGTGCTCAAGTCGCCGCACCACCTGACCGCGGTCGACACCGTGCTGGACGAGTTCGCCGACTGCAAGATCGTGATGACGCACCGGTCCCCCGTCAACGCCGTGCCGTCGTACGCGTCGATGGTGCGCGCGATGTCCTCGCAGTACAGCGAGAACGTCGATCCGGTCCGGATCGGACGGTACTGGTCCCGCAGGTTCGCCACGACGCTGCAGGGTTTCGCGGCGGCCCGGTCCGCGCGTCCGGACCGGTTCGTGGACGTGCGGTTCGCCGACACCGTCAGCAAACCGCTGGAGGTGGCCCGCCAGGTGCTGGACGCGCTGGGTCTGCCCGCCGGCCCCGCCGACGACGCCGCGTTCGAGGCCTACCTGGCGCGGAACCGCACCGAACGGCACGGCTCGCACTCCTACGCGCCACCGGACTTCGGGCTGTCCGAGGACCAGCTGCGCCGGGACTTCGCCTTCTACTCGGAGGTCTACCTGTGATGCTGCAAGACGAGGTCGTGGTGATCACCGGCGTCGGTCCCGGGCTGGGCTCGAAGCTCGCCGTCCGCGCCGCCGCCGAAGGCGCGAAGGTCGTCATGGCCGCCCGCTCCGCCGACGTGATGAAGCAGGTGGAGAAGGACGTCGCCGCGGCCGGTGGCGAGGCCGTCGGCGTGCAGTGCGACGTGCGGCGGCCCGAAGAGGTGGCACGGCTGGCCGAGACGGCCGTCGAGCGGTTCGGCACGATCACCGGGCTGGTGAACTCGGCGTTCGGGCACCCCGGCTGGTTCGACCTGCTGGAGACGCCCGAGAAGGCGGTCCGCCGGTCGATGGACATCATCCTGTTCGGCGCGCTGAACGTGACCCGCGCGGTGGTGCCGCACATGAAGGCCGCCGGGCGCGGTTCGATCGTCAACGTGGGCACGATGACCACCCGCAAGCCCATGCGCGGCGAGGGCGGGTACGCCGTGGCGAAGGCCGCGATGGCGACCGCGACCCAGTTCCTGGCACTGGAACTGGGCGAGCACGGCATCCGCGCGAACCAGGCCGTGATGGGCTGGCTGGACGGACCGGGCGTGCGCTTCTACCTCAAGTTCACCGCCGAGGCGCGCGGCATGAGCGAGCAGGACGTCTACGACGAGATCGCCGCCCGCAACCCGCTGGGCCGCATCCCGACCGACGACGCCTGCGCCGGAGCGGTGCTGTTCCTGTTGTCCCGGCACGCTTCCGAGGTCACCGGTGCCGTGCTCGACGTCAACGGCGGGGAGTACATGCCGGCATGAGCCATGTGATCGAGTCCGTCGTCGTCGAGATCGACGCGCCCGCCGCCTTCGTCTGGGACGTCCTGCTCGACTACCCGCACTATCCACAATGGAATCCCTACACGCTGGCGGTCGCCACCACGCTGGCCGTCGACTCGCCGATCGACCTCACGCTGCCGCGCCCGGACGGCGGCGAGGGGACGTTCGTCAGCCGCGAGTACATCCGAGTGGTGGAGCCGCCCCGATTGCTGCGCTACGACACCGGCGACACGTTCCCCGGCCTGCTCGGGGTGCGCGACCAGCTGATCACGCCGCTCACCGCGGACCGGTGCGGCTACCGGACTTTCGAGACGTTCACGGGCAAGTACGCCGACGCCGTGTTCGAGGTACAGGGCGCCTATGTCAAGCAGGGCTTCGACTCGGTCGCGCACGCACTGAAGGAGCGAGTCGCCGCTCTGCTCAAAGTGTGAGTAGTTGTACCGATGCCGTCGCGGACCAGCGGCGGCACTCTCGACGTGTGACCGAAATCGACCGTGGCCGCCTCGCCGCACTGGCCGGGTTCGCCACCACCGCCGTCCTGCTCGTCCTGACCGTCGTCGCGTTCCTGAACGACGCCCTGGATTCGTTCGGCTGGCAGGGCGGCGAATACGCCTACTCGTTCATCTGGATCGCGCTCGGCTCGGCCGTCGCCGGCCTCGTCGTGAAGGTGACCGCGCCCGCGCCGTGGCGTTCCGCCGGGACGGGAATGGTGCTGGCCGGCACGGTCGGCGTGGTCGTCGTGATCACGCTGGTCATCGTGTTCATGTGGGCGCTCTCGAACCTCTCGGTGTGACTAGTGGCGCGACCCGGAACGTCGGCGAGGTAATCCACGCTCAGCAGGGCACCGTCTGACCCCGAATTCCCCCGGCAACGTTCCAGGCCACACCACTAGAACACCTGCGACAGGCCACGCAGCGCGGCGGCGATCTGCTCGCGATGCCCTTCGAGGGTCTCCCTCGTGACGCCGTCCGCCGCGGCCCTGGCCACGTCGTCGGTGGCGACCTTGAGCACCGCGCTCATCGCGGCGGCCTGCACCCTCACCTCGATGGCGTTCCGCGGCAGCCCCGCCCGTTGCGCGAGCACGTCCGCGAGCGCGTCCTCCGCCCGTTCGCGCAACATCAGGTACGGGGCGCGCAACGCCCGTTCGCTTTGGGTCAGCCGCACGACGGCGAGGACCGCTTCGATGTCCTCGTCGGACGCCGCGTCCAGCAACGGGCTGTAGGCCTCGCGCAGGTGGTCGATCAGCTCGAGTTCGCGCGGCCAGGCACGCACCACCGCGCAGAAGGCGTCGACCATCTTGGTCAGCAGCGGTTCGACGCAGCTCTCCTTGTGCGGGAAGTGGCGCCAGAACGTGCGTTCGGAGACGCCCGCGGCCTGCGCGATCTGCTCGCCCGACGTGGCGGCGACGCCCTGCTCGGCGAACAACCGGACCGCGTGCCGCGAGAGGTCGAGGCGCTGACGCTGACGTTGCTCGTCGCTGACCGGCGGCCGGCCACGGCGAGGCTTTTCGGTCGCAACGTCCGTCATCGGGCGATTTAAGCACGTCACCCGACAGGCAACATTTATTGGCACCATCTGCCATTAAGCGCTACGGTCAGTGCATGAGCATTGACGCAGAGCGCCTGAAGCTGCCGCTGGCCAGGCCGAACGTCCTCGACCTCGCTCCGCTCTACGAGGTGCTGCGGCGCGAGGCACCGATCGCGCCCGTGACGACGCCGGCGGGCGACCCCGCCTGGCTCGTGACCCGGTACGAGGAGGTCCGCCTCCTGCTGGGAGACAAGCGCTTCGGCCGTTCCCACCAGGAGCCGGAGAAGGCCTCCCGCATCTCGACCGCCGCCGTGCAGGACGGCCCGACCGGCGAGTACGCGACGGAGGAGGCCGACCACACGCGCATGCGCCGCCTGCTCACGCCCGCGTTCTCCGCCAAGCGGATGCGGATGCTGGGCGAGAACATGGAGGAGCTGGTCGACAGCTGCCTGGACGCGCTGATCGCCGAGCACGAGAAGACCGGCGTGGTCGACCTGCACCGCGGGCTCGCGTTCCCGTTGCCGGTAGCCATGATCTGCGGCCTGCTCGGCGTCCCAGAGGAGGACAACGAGCTGTTCGCGTCGCTGTCCGAGCGCATGGCGGGCACCGAGATCGGCGAAGAGTCGCACAAGGCGCGCGAGGAGTTCTTCCGGTACATGGTCGGGCTCGTCGAATCCAAGCGCGGTGCGCTCGGCGAGGACGTGATCTCCGACCTCGTGCGCGCGCAGGCCGAGGACCCGTCGTTCGACTACGTGGAGATGGTCCGGCTGTGCGTCGGACTGCTGTTCGCGGGCCACGAGACCACGGTCAACCGCATCGGCCTGGGCGTGCTGTTCCTGCTCACCGACCGGTCGCACTGGGACGCCCTCGTCGCCGACCCGGACGGCCGCGTCGACGCGGTGGTCGAGGAGGTCATGCGCCTCGGCGCACCCGGCGACCTCGGCCTGCTGCGGTACGCCCGCGAGGACGTCGACATCGCGGGCGTGACCATCAAGGCAGGTGACGCGCTGGTCCTGTCGATCAACGCGGCCAACCGCGACGTGTCCGTGTACTCCGAAGCCGAGGAGTTCAACCCGGACCGTCCAGAAAGGACACACCTCGGTTTTGGCCATGGCGCGCACTTCTGCATCGGCGCGTCGCTCGCCCGCACGGAACTGCGCGTGGTGTTCGCCGCGCTCGCCAAGCGCCTGCCGTCCATGCGGCTGGCCAAGGAACTCGACCAGCTGCAGGTCCGTGCGACGCTCACCGGCGGCGTGGCGGAGCTGCCCGTCACCTGGAGGTCGGCGTGAACATCGTGGTGGACCAGGGGAAGTGCGTCGGAGCCGGGCAGTGCGTGCTGGCCGCGGACGACGTGTTCGACCAGCGCGACGACGACGGCCTCGTCGACCTGCTGGACGCGAGCCCTCCGGCGGAGCGCCTGGCCGACGTCCGGCACGCGGCGGCGGTGTGCCCGGCCTCGGCGATCGCGGTCTCGGAGTGATGCAGGTGCCGTCCGGTCCTGGTCGAGGCCTGGGCCGGGCGCGGGGTCGCGCCCGGCCTGTTCGTCACTCGTACCAGTCGCGGGACCACCGTTCGCGGCGTTCCTGCTCCCGGTCGATCCAGTCGCTGCCCTCCGCCGCGACGGCTTCGAGGATCGGCAGGGCCGCGTCGATGCCGGAGGTCTGCAGCGCCACGAGGAACAACTCGGACTCGTCCTCCAGCACGGAGTCGTTGGCGTTGCGGAAGTTCTCCGCGACGACGGTGATGTCGCGGCCATTGACCAGGGTGAGGCAGAACCTGCGGCTGCGCAGCCGTTCGACCTCCCTGGTGCAGTCGCCCTCGCCTCGGGTGGCGCGCAGGCCGACCTCGGTGACGCTGGCGGACGCGAGGGCGTCGTAGCGGAAGAGGTTGCGGCGTTCGTTGCGCGCCTCTCCGGTGAGGAAGTTCAGTTCCACGCGCATTTCGCGCACGCCACTGCGGGTGAGCAGGAAGATCTGCACCTCGTAGTTCGAGTAACGCGGCGGACCGTGCAGCACCCTGGCGCGCTTCGCGCCGTTCGCGCCCTCGGTCATGACAACGTGCGTCACGAGGTCATGCGTCGTGAGGTTGTTGCGGCGCACCAAATCGTTCTTCAGGCACACTTTGTCCATCGACAGCCAGCGGGCCATCTCGCCGTCGGACGGGCGGTCGGCCAGCAGCCGCAGCCATTCCTCGTAGCCCTGCGTCTCGGCGGCGAAGATCTGCTCGTCGTGGGCACGTGCCAGGGCACTCATCCGGTGCAGGCCGCGGATCTTCGTCACGCCCTTGACGACGAGGAAGCAGCCGGGAGCCAGGAAGATCGCCGCGCCGAAGCCGCCGGCGAAGACCAGTACGAACAGTCCGGCGATGGCGGCGCCCATGCCCGCGCGGTACAGCATGGTGTCGCGTTCCGGCGATCGGACGGAGGTGTGGAACAACGCGTTGCTGCCCCAGCCTTCCGCCACCTTGAGGGCGTGCCAGCGCGCGAGCCAGCTCACGGCGCCCGCCGGAACCTGCGCGTTGCCGTAGAGAGCCACGAAACGGTGCTTGAGGTGCGCTCTGATGCCCGCGGTGTAGCCGGGCCAGTCCCCTGCGACGTGCGGCCGCGCCTCGGTGAACCGGCTGTCGACGATCCGGTGGATCTCCCGGACGAACGCGGTCGACACCCAGTGGCCCGGTGAGCGCGGCTCCGGCTGGCGTGGCGGCGGCGTGACCTGGTTCAGCCGGATCTGGCTCCACATCGACGCGCCGGCCCGCCACGCGCCGTGATGGGCCATGAGAATGGCACCACCGATGATCATCGGCAGGGCGAGCAGGACGCCGAGCACCGACGTGCCGAAGAAGCTGCTGCTCAGGCCGATGAAGGCGGCGAACCCGCCGAAGCCGACGGGAAGCCAGTCCCTTGGCTCGGGCTTCGTGGCGGCCGCCACGAACGGGCGTGGCGGCGCGGGCTCCGCTTCGAAGAACTTCCATGCCCGCTCGGCGCGGCCGTTCGACATCCGCTGGGTCACGACGCGGTGGGCGTAGACGCCTTCCAGGGCGGCCTGCGTGACGCCGTCCTGGATCGTGGCGAGGTGCTGGGTGATCTCTTCCTGGCGGTCCGGGGGCAGCGCGCCGAACGCCGCAAGGACCTCGTCCACGTTCTCGCGCGGACGGTGTGCCCCGGATTCACCGCGCACGAGGTGCAGCAGGCGCCACACCAGGGTGAACGCGTCCTGCCACGGATCGTCCGGCAGCGACTGCGCGATCTTCCGCGCGTCGCGGACGTTCTTGAACAGCTCGCCGCCCACCTCGCCGCAGGAGCGTCCGCTGACGACGGAAAGCGCGTAGTAGTAGGCCCTTTGCGAGGTGACATGGCCTTCCCGCAGCAGGTCACCGAAGAGGCGTTCGGCCTCTCGAGGGACACCGGCGGCGAGGAAGTTGCGCGCGACCTCGTTGCGGCGCTCGGGCGGGTCGCCCTGGTTGACGTGGTAGATCGCCTCGACGTGGAACGCCGTGTCGCCGTAGTTGACCGCGTTCTGCTGGCCGACGGTGGCGCCCGGCTGTGCGACGTTGTGGTTGTCCATGGGCGGCCACATGCCGTCCGCTGGGTGGTTCATCGGTTCTCCCGCGTCACGTTCATGGTGAAGTCGCCGGTGTTCACGCCGTTCTGCTGGCCGACGGTGGCGCCCGTCGAGGCCATGTTGCGGTTGCGGATCGGCGGCAGTTGCCCGGCCGTTTTCCTGGCGTTCTCCGGTGCCTCGTGGATCGCGGCGGCGAGGGCGACGGTGAAGGCGGCGGCGTTGCGCGCCGCCCGCCGCTGACCGCCCTGGCCGTCCGTGACGGACTTGGTGCCGTCGGCGTGGTCGCTGATGCCGCGCACGGTCGCCGTGGCGACCCGGCCGGCGAGGTGCGCCGCGAGGGCGGACCCGGCGCTCTCCATCTCGACCGCGACGGCGTCGTTGTAGTTGCGGTGCAGGGCGTTCGCCACCGGCGAGGTCGTGGAGTTCAGCACCACGTCCCCTGCGGCGATCGCCTCGAAGTGGACCTCTGGTCGTTGCGCCTCACCGGGTGGCGCGAGCGGCTCGCACCAGGCGCGGGTGCGGCGGATCCGGCGGGCGAGTTGTTCCAGGTCGTGCGAGATCTCCCAGGAACGGGGCCGTACGAGGAACTCCTCGTCCTCGCTCTTGCCGCCGTGGTAGGCGTAGACCTTGGTCGCGACCACGACGTCACCGATCTCCAGCTTGGGCCGCAACCCTCCGGCGATCCCGGAGAACAGCACCGCGGAAGGCGAGAACTCGGCGATCGCCCGCTCGGTGAGCGCGGCGGCGGCCAGGGTCCCCTGCCCGGTCACTCCCAGGGCGACCCGCCGATCCGGCCGGCCGGCGAGCGTGCCGACGTCGAACAGCGTGCCCTGGGCGTGCCGGTGCTCGCGGACGTCCACCAGGTGCTCGAGCACCGCTTCCTGCTCGACCGGCAGCGCGGTCAGAATCACGATCATCGTTTCACCCCAACATGATTCGCCCACGGTGGGGCGTGTCTACGCGCGACGAACATGCGGAGGGCGAGTCCGCGACACGGCCGGTTCGGTCAGGTGGAGATTCAGTGAGAACAGGTGGAGACAGCACCCGGTGCGAGTGGGTGTCGAGCGAGGGATCGCGGAGCATCGGCCCGCGGCGCGGAGGAGACTAACCCCGGCACACGTTTCGCGTCAAACATCTGCCGGAGGATTTCGCGGAGGTCTGGAATGGACATTCAGATCCGGCGAAAGTGGACATCCGCCAGGGATTCCACGCGATGACGAAAGCCGAACCTGCTGACGACCGCATCCGAGACGATGGCGCGGTGGTCGAACGCGACCGCGGCGTGCACGTTGAAGAACTCGGTCAGAGCGACCCAGCGGGCGGCCGCGGCGTCCCCTCCCTCCGTCGCGGGAGGAGCCCCGGTGAGGTACCCGTGGAACGCGACGCTCTCGATGACGCCCCGCGGGTCACGGCCGGGGGTCTTGTAGGAACCGAAACGCTTCAGCCGATCCTTCGCCACCTCGATTCCCGTCTCCTCGCGGACCTCGCGTGCCGCCGCGTCGACTGCGCGCTCCCCCGGTTCCACGAAGCCTCCGGGGAGTGCCAGCGCGCCTTGGAACGGGTCTTTTCCGCGCTGTACCAACAGAACCGCCAGCGCGCCGTCCTGTTTGGTGAACAGCACGACGTCCGCGGTCAACCGGCGCCGGCCGGGTTCCGTGTCATCAGCCATGCCCGAAGAGTAGGTTATTGTCAGATCGACATCAAGTGCCGTTCCGCCAGAACCCGTTATTACAAGCCAATTGTCAAACTGACATCAAGGAGCCCCGGTCGTCAGGAAGCCGCCGGCCGCGGGCGCATCATCGGCGGCGACAGCGTGGACGCGCCGCCCGCTCGGTACAAAGCAGCCGGCCTGCCGTTGGGACTGGGGCGTTTCGCGCCACTCGGCTCGACGAAGCCGGCGGACTCGGTCACCTTGCGGTGGAAGTTCGGCTTGTCCAGGTCCACACCCCAGACCGCCTCGTAGACCTCGCGGAGCTCGCCGATGGTGAACTCGGCGGCGCAGAAGGCCGTCGCGATCGTGCGGAACTGCAGTTCGGCACGGGCCAGTTCCAGGGCGTCGCCGAGGATTTCGTCGTGGTCGAACGCGAGGCCGGAGCGTTGCACTTCGGACACCGGGAGCCAGTGCGCCGCCCGTGCGTCGGTGCCGGCCGCGGGGAAGGGGAGGTCCGGGGCGATCGCCAGATAGGCGCAGGTCACCACGCGGGGACGCCGGGGGTCGCGGTCCGGGGCCGAGTAGACGCCCACCTGTTGCAGGTGGAGCTGCGTGGCGTCCAGACCGGTTTCCTCGGTCAGCTCCCGCGCGGCTGTTTCGTCGAGGCTCTCCTCGCCTCGCAGGAAGCCACCGGGCAAGGCCAGTCGTCCCGCGAAGGGGTCGTTGCCGCGTTCGACGACGAGGGCGCAGAGAACGCCGTCGCGGATCGTCAGGATCACGAGGTCGGCAGTGATCGCGACTGTCTGCCGGGGGCGGCTCATGGCACGGAGCCTACAAGGCGGGTGGAGGCCGACAGAGGGATGCGTCGGCCTCCGCGCCCAGGTCAGATGCGCTGCAGTGCCCTCGGGTACAGCCAGCTGCCAGGCGTGTCCTCCGCCGGGTTCGTGTAGTAGTCGCGCACGGCCGTCACGTATTCCTGCACGCTGATCGCGCCGTCGCCGTCGGTGTCGAGGTGCGTGAACGCCCGGCCGCACTCCTCCGCCGACAGCCCGCGCGCCTTCAGCAGGACCCCGAACTCGGACGCGTCCACCCGGCCGTCGCCGTTCGTGTCCATGAGGTCGAGCAGGGACTGGACGACCTCGAGGAAGTCCATGTTGATCGGGCCGCCCTCGACGAACGCCTCGTTCATGGCGTCGCGGTACTCCACCGGGCCGATCCTGCCGTCGCGGTCTGTGTCGCAGTGTTCGGCCAGCATCTCCCAGAACCGGTCGTAGGCCTCCACGAGCTCACGGCCGCGCTCCGAGGACGCCGGTTCGCCGAACGCCTGCAGCAGCCGGTTGGCCAGCGCGTAGATGTCCGCTAGTTCGATGACGCCGTTGCGGTTGACGTCGTAATGGGCGAAGGTCGAGTCGATCCTGTGCTGCAGCACCTGCTTCATGACCAGGCACTGTGGTGATGTGTCCGGGCCGGCGCAACGCCCGTCCCCCTCCTGGGTGGTGTTGTTCAGCCGTCTCCGCGAAGCCGGTATAGTTATACCGGCACCCGCTGATGGAGGAACACGTTGATCGAGCTCAAGTCACCCGCCGAGATCGAGCGCATGCACGTCACCGGCCAGTTCATCGCGGAGGTGCTCGACGAGCTCTCCGCCAGGGCCGCGGTGGGGGTGAACCTGCTCGACCTCGAACACCACGCGCGCCACATGCTCGAGGAGCGCGGCGCGGTGTCCTGCTACTGGGACTACTCGCCGTCGTTCGGCCGCGGCCCGTTCCGCAACGTGACCTGCCTGGCCGTCAACGACGCGGTGCTGCACGGACTGCCCAAGAGCTACGTGCTGCAGGACGGTGACGTGCTGACCATGGACATCGCCGTCACCATCGGCGGGTGGGCGGCCGACTCGGCCATGACCGTCATCGTCGGCACGCCCCGCGAGGAGGACCAGCGCCTGGTCCGCACCACCGAGGTGGCGCTGGCGGCGGCGATCGAGGTGGCACAGGTCGGCAACAAGCTCGGCGACATCTCGGCGGCGATCGGTGAGGTCTGCGGTCAGTCCGGCTACACGCCCAACCTGGAGTTCGGCGGGCACGGCATCGGCCGCACCATGCACGAGGCCCCGCACGTCGCGAACAACGGCAGGCGCCGGCACGGCATGAAGCTCAAGCCCGGCCTGACCATCGCGATCGAGCCGTGGCTCGCGGCGACGACCGACCAGATCATCTACGACGAGGACGGCTGGACGCTGCGCTCGGCCGATGGTTCGCGCACGGCCCACTCCGAGCACACCGTCGCGATCACCGAGGACGGGCCGCTCGTGCTGACCCGCCGCAAGAGCGAACTCAAGGCCCAAGCCGATTCCGGCGCATCACAGGCGCGCTTGCCCTAGTCACGCGGACTAGCGGCGCGGTGCCAGCATCGTGCGGACGGCGGAGGCGATGCGCCCGGACGGTGAGCCGGTACCGTACGGCGACGGGATCTCGCGCAGCGCGGCCCGATGCCCCTCCACGTCGTCCAGCCACGCCAGCACCGAGCTGCCCACCAGCGGACCGGGCGGAACGAGCGTGCCGAACGTGCCCTCGATCTCCGGGCGTTCGGTGCTGCGCCGCACGACCACGACGGGCCGCTTCAGCACGCTCACCTCCTCCTGGATGCCACCCGAGTCCGACACGATCACCGCAGCGCCGTGAGCCAGGGCCAGGAACGGCCGGTACGGCTGGGGTTCGATCACCTGGAGGCCGTGCAGCAGCGCTTCCAGGCCGAACGCGGTGATGCGCTGTGCGGTCCGCGGGTGCAGCGGCAGCACGACGGGCAGCGGCAGTCCGCCGAGCTCGCGCAGGATGGTCTCCAGGTTGGCCGCGTCGTCCACGTTCTCCGGGCGGTGGATCGTGGCCAGGACGTAGCTGTCGGGCTTCAGGCCGAGCTCGCCCAGGACCACGTCCTCCTCGTCCGCGGAGGGCAACGCGTGCGCCAGCGCCTCCACGACGGTGTTGCCGGTGACGGCGATGCGGCTCGGCGCGACGCCTTCGCCCAGGAGGTTGCGGCGGTTCAACGGCGTCGGCGCGCAGCAGAGGTCGGAGAGGTGGTCGATGAGCACGCGGTTGTGCTCTTCCGGCATCGCGCGGTCGTAGCTGCGCAGGCCCGCCTCCACGTGCACCAGCGGCACGTCGCAGGCGTTGGCGGCCAACGCTCCCGCGAGTGCGGAGGTCGTGTCGCCCTGCACGATCACGGCGCCCGGCCGGTCTGCGGCCAGTACCTCGTCCACGGCCGAGACGGCGCGGCCGAGCTGGTCGCCCCGGCGCAGGCCTCCCAGCCGCAGTTCGTGGAAGGCGCCCGGTTCCGGCACCTCGCGGCGGATGAGCGAGTACATCGAGCGGTCGTAGTGCTGGCCCGTGTAGATCATGCTGCACGCGCTGCCGAAGTGGTCGACCAGCGGCGCGAGTTTGATCAGTTCGGGCCTGGTGCCGCAGACGATCGTGACGATGTTCGTTTCCCGCACCGCGGCAAGGTACTTCATCGATCTTGACGAATCCGGGCGAATCCCGCACACGTTCACTCGAAAGAGTTGCCTCGGATATCGCTCGAAAGTGTTGCCGCACAAGCGTGTCGTAGTGTCCGCGCTCATGTCCGGTCATCTGGCACTTGCGGTGTCCACTGTGCTCTACGGCCTGGGGATAGTCGCGCAGACCGTCGCCGCGCGGAGGGCCGATGAACGTCCCGGCACCGGCGTGGGGCTGCTCGCCCGCCTCGCCGCGGACCGGTTGTACCTGCTCGGGTTCACCGGGCAGGTCGGCGGGTTCCTGTTCGCGTTCCTGGCTCGCGAGGACCTGCCCCTGTACCTGGTGCAGGCCGGTTCGTCGTGCGCGGTCGGCCTCGCCACCGTGATCGGCGTGCTGCTGCTCGGCTGGCGGATCCGGCGCGTCGAGATCGCGGTGCTGGTGGTGATGGCGTGCGGGCTGCTGTTGCTGACGGGTGCGGCGGCGCCGTCCACGGCCCGTGAGCTCCCGCTGGTGCCCGCGCTGGTGGCGCTGGGGCTGTTGACGCTCGCGGTGCTGCCGCTGGCACGGGTGTTCAAGGCCGCGACGCCGGTGCTCGCCGGTGTCGCGTTCGCCGTAGTCGCGGTGGCCGCGCGCAACGTCGCCGGCAAGCCGCTGCTCGACCTGGTGCTGCACCCGCTGACCTGGGTGATGGTGGTCGCCGCGTTCGTCGGGCAGGCGTGCCTCGCGACGGCGTTGCAACGCGGTTCGGCCACGTCCGCGGTGGCGTCGATGGACGCGACCACCGTCGTGATCGGCTCGGCGGCCGGGCTCGCGGTGATGGGCGACCAGATCGCGGCCGGGCGTGAGTGGTGGGTCGTGCTGGGCGTGCTGCTGGTGGTGTCCGGCGTGCTGGTGCTCGGGTCCGCCGCGTTGCCCGCCCGGGAACTGGTCCCCGCCAGAGGTGAGCGGTGAAGCCCGTCGCCAGTGTGTCGCTGGATCTCGACAACCTGTGGGCATACCTGCGCACGCACGGCGATCCCCGGTGGGAGAGCAGGCCGAGCTTCCTGCCGTCCGCGGTGCCGCGCCTGCTGGACGTCTTCGGCGAGCAGCGGTTGACCACCACGGTCTTCGTGGTCGGCGCGGACGCGGAACGCGACGACGGAGCCGAGGCGGTCGCGGCGATCGTCGCGGCCGGGCACGAGATCGCGAACCACTCGTTCTGGCACCAGCCGTGGCTGCACCGCTTCTCCGACGAGGAGGTTGAGAAGGAGGTCATGCGCGCGGAGGAGGCGATCATGGCCGCCGGGGCGCCACGGCCCGTGGGCTTCCGCGGTCCCGGCTACAGCGTCACGCCCGCGTTGCTCGACGTCCTGCGGCGGCGCGGTTATCGCTACGACGCCAGCGTGCTGCCGACGTGGATCGGGCCGCTGGCTCGCGCGTACCACAACCGCTCGGCGGGGTCGACGGACGGCGGCGAGGACCTGTTCGGCGGGTTCGGCAAGGTGCGCGCCCCGAACACCGCGTATCGCTGGCGGGACAACGGACTGGTCGAGCTCCCGGTGACGACGATGCCGTTGCTGCGGGTGCCGATCCACGGCGCGTACCTGTTGCAGCTGCACCAGATCTCGCCCCGGCTGGCGCGCGGGTACTTCCGCACGGCGTTGCGCTTGTGCCTGGCGCGCAAGGTGTCCCCGTCGTTGCTGCTGCACCCGACCGACGTGCTCTCGGGTGCCGAGGCGCCCGGGATGGAGTTCTTCCCCGGCATGGCCGTGCCGGGCGCGCGGAAGGTCGAGCTGCTGGGCTGGGTGCTGTCGTTGCTGCGCAAGCACTTCGATGTGGTCGGCACGGGCGAGCACGTCGAGCGGATCGCGGGTTCTCCGTTGCGCGAACGGGATCCGGTCGCATGTGGCTGACGGTCCTGCTGCGCGTCTTGGCCTGCGGGACGGTGGCGCTGGCGCCCCTGGAAGGGTATCTGCTGCAGGTGCACGGGCAGTCGGCCAAGGTTCTGCCCGCGCTGCTGATCGGCGTGTGGCTGTTCTCCCTGTACCGGCAACGACGTCTGCCCGCGCCGCACCCGCTGCACCTGGTCGTCGCGCTGCTGGCGGTGGTGCTGCTCACGACCTCCGCGGTGCACGAGGCCGAGCCGTTCACGCTCGAGTACCTGGTGCGGTGGGTGCCGTTCCTGGTGATCACGGTGGTGCTCGCCGACGTGGCCGCGCGGGAGGTGCCGGTCCGCGCGCTGCTCGCGGCGACGGTCGCCGGCGCGGTCGTGGCGGCGGCGGGCGGGCTGCTCAGCGTGGCCGGTGGTTCGTTGCGTGCCACCGGGCCGCTGGAGGATCCCAACGACCTGGCGTTCTTCCTCGTGGCGGCGCTGCCGTTGCTGGTCGCGCTGCCGGCCAGGGGCCGGTCGCGGATCGTGTTGTTGTTGCTGGGCGCGGTGCTGGTGGCCGGTGCAGCGGCGACGTTCTCACGCGGCGGCGGGATCGCGCTGGCCTGCGCGCTGGTGTGGCTGATCGTGCGCCGGGCGCTGCCGGTCCGCGCGGTGGTCGTGACGGCCGCTGTCGCCGGTGTGGCGGCGCTGGTGTTCGCCTCGGCGGCGCAGGCCGAGCTGTCCCGGGCGTTGCAGGAGAAGAGCCACATCGCGGGCACCAACGCCGACACCCGGATGCTGCGCTGGCAGGCGGCCTCGCGGATGCTCGCCGACAACCCGGTGCTCGGTGTCGGGCCCGGCGGATTCCGCCAGGAGTACGCGGCGGCCGGGCACAACGCGGAGATCGACGAGCAGACCCCGGTGGCGCACAACCTGTTCCTCGAAGTGGCCGCCGAACTAGGGGTTCCGGGGTTCGCGCTGCTGATCGCGTTCGTCGCGATCGGCTTCATGGCCAGCGAACGGGCGTTGCGCCGCGTGGCGGACCGGCGTGAGGCCGTGGCCGTGCAGGCGGCGCTGATCGCCGTGCTGATCGCCTCGATCTTCCTGTCCGAGCAGTACTACCTGCCCCTGTGGTCGCTCGTCGCCATCGCGGTCGCGATCGAGCGGCGTTCTCAGAAGGAGTCTCGATGCGCGTTCTCCACGTGATCAGCGAGATGGGCGCGGGTGGCGCCGAGGCGCTCGTGGCCGGGATGGCCCTGGCGGGCGGTGACGTCGGCTGGGAGTCCGCGGTGGCGAGCGGTGGCGGGTTCCGCGTCGACGCGTTGCGTGCCGGCGGTGTCTCCGTTTTCGACGTGCCGGTGGCCCGGCGTTCGCCGCTGGGTGTGGTGCGCGCGGCCTGGGCGGTGCGGGTGGCCGTGCGCCGGTTCCGGCCCGATGTCGTGGTGGCGCACAACGTCTCCGCGTCGCTCGTCGCGCGCATCGCCTCGCCGCGGCGGCCGGTGGTGACGGTGTTCCACGGCGTCGCCGAGGCTGACGTGCCCGGTGCGGTCAAGGTGCTGCGGCGGGTGTCGACCGTCGTGGTGACCGTTGCCGCGGCCGCGTCGGCCCGGCTGCGCGACGCCGGGCTCGGCTCCGTGGTCGTCATCCCGAACGCAGTCTTTCCTTCCGCACCCACGACCGACCGGGCGACCGTGCGAGCCCGGCTCGGCACGCCGCTCGACGTGCCCGTCGCTCTCTGCCCTGCCCGGCTGGAACCGCAGAAGCGGCACGACGTGCTGCTCGACGCGTGGTCCCAGGTGCCCGGCGACTGCGAACTGTGGCTGGCCGGCGACGGCAGCCTGCGTGCGGAACTGGAGGCGCGCGCACCCGGACGGGTCCGGTTCCTCGGCACCCGCACCGACGTGCGCGACCTGCTCGAAGCCGCGGACGTCACCGTGCTCACCAGCGACTGGGAGGGCATGCCGATCGCGCTGCTCGAATCACTGGCGGCGGGCCGGCCCGTCGTCGCGTCCGATGTGGACGGTGTGCGGGAGGTGCTGTCCGGCGGTGGTGGCGTACTGGTCCCCCGCCGCAGCCCCGGGCAGACCGCGAAAGCGTTGCGCGGCCTGCTCTTCTCCCCCGCCGCGCGTTCGGTGGCCGCGTCCCACGACGGCTCGGCCGACGCGCACACCCTGATGAAGTCCTACGACGAACTGCTTCGTACCGTCCTGGAGGGACGATGAAAGCTCGCAGAGCTGTGCTGGAAGGCGTGCTGGCCGCCGTGCTGGTCGGTGCGGCCGTGCTGCTGGCCGTCGCACTGCGCGACGGCGTGACCGAGGGCAGGCTGACCCTGCTCGCCACCCCGTCCGCACCGGACAGCGCCCAGTTCGGCGAGGTCACGTCGCTGGCCGCGCCGGCGGTCGTGCAACTGGTCCGCAGCCCGTCCGTGCTGGACGCGGCCGCCGGCGCGGCGGGCACGACGCCGGACCGCCTGGCCGACGCCATCGCCGTCGAACTGGTCCCCGCGTCCGGCGTGGCCCGCATCTCGGTCCGCGCCGACTCGGCCGCGCACGCCGCCTCGGCCGTCACCGCGGTCGCCCGGGCGGTGATCGAGGCCGACCTGCTGGCGCCCGCCGCCAGGTTCCGTCTCGTGGACCCGCGCCCCGAGACCACGCAGGTGACGCCGGACTGGCGCCTCGCCACGGGTCTCGCCCTGGTGGCCGCGGTGATCGCGGGTGTGGCCGTGGTGGCGGTGCGCCGCCTGCGCGCCAACGTGGTGGGTGCGGCTCTGTCGACCGCGGGCATCAGGCACCCGGTCGTCGTCGCTGCCGACGACGACCCCGACCTGACCGAACGGCTCACGGCGTTGTGCGTGGCGGCGGCCCGCCCGGTGCGGGTGCTGCCGGTGAGCCCGGCGCTGGCAGAACGTGCGGAGGAACTCGCGCGGGCGTTGCCGGACAAGGCTTCCGAGCCGGCGGACGGCACGGCCGTGATCGCCGTCGCGTCGAACGACCGCGCGCGGCGCAACGACCTGGCGACTGCCCTCGCGGTACTGCCGGCCTCGTCGGTGCTGGTGGCGGTGGTGCTGGCGTGACGATCTCCTCCCGCTGGGCCGCCCTCGTACGCCAGGTGGACCTCCGGACCGCACTCACCGTCGCCGGCCTCGCCACCCTCGCCGCACTGGCCGCGGTCACCGCGGTGGCCGCGACCTCGATCGTGGTGGCGGTGATGCCGGAATGATCACCACGACCAGCCGGGCCGGCCTCGCCAAGACGATCGGCCTCGCCCTCGTCGCCCTGACCGGCGCCCTCAGCGCGTTCCGCGCTCTCAAGCCGTCGTGGGAGGTGCCGCTCCCCACCGAGGCGAACCTGCCGGAAGAACGCATGCAGGACTTCCGGGACGCGCTGTACTTCCCGATCCGCGAGTTCCTGGGCGGCGGCAACCCGTACGACCCGGCGGTGATGTTCGAGCACTGGCCGGTGCGCCAGAACTTCAACCTCTACCAGCCCTACCACCTGGTGCTGCACCTGCCGTTCGCGCTGCCGGAGTACCGGGTGGGCGCGGTCGCGTTCGCGCTGGCGTGCCTGGTGCTGCTGGTGGGTCTCGCCGTCATGGCCGCGGGACGGGCGAAGCTGCCCGTGGTCGCGGGCACGATCGTGATCAGCACGCTGCTGGTGACGAGCCAGGTCGGCAAGGCCCAGATGTACGTGGGGCAGGTCAATCCGCTGATCGCGGTCGGCGCGGCCGGGGCGTTGCTGCTGCGCACGAAGAGCCCGGCGTGGGCGTCGGTGGCGCTGGCGCTGGCCTGGCTGAAGCCGCAGTTCGGGCTTCCGCTGGCGTTGCTGCTGTTCGTGCGCGGTGACCGGAAGGTCGCGCTGCTGGGCACGGCGATCGCGGCGGCGGCCAGTCTGCCCGTGGCCGCGCTCCTCGTCATCAGGGGCGGCGGGATCGGCGAGTTCCTCGACGTGATCTCGCGGAACCTGGAGTGGGCCGGCAGCACCGGGTACGGCGCGGTCGACTCCATGACGGCGCAACGGGTCGACCTGCCGGCGGTGTTCTTCCGCACGACCGGGTGGCTGCCGCCTGCGGCGGAACTGCTGGCGCTGTGCGGGGTTCTCGCGGTCACCGCGCTGCTGGCCCGCAGGCTCGACCGCACCGCGAACGGGTCGGAGGCGGCGGATCTGCTGACCTGCCTGGGCATCGTGGTCGCGCTCGTGCACCAGCCTGGCGACGTGCTGATCGCGGTCCCGGCGATGACGGCGCTGGCCGTCGTGTGCTGGCGGCGGCGCAAGGACAGCCACTGGCGGTGGGCCGGCGTGGCCACCCTGCTGCTCGTGGTTCCGTTCGCGCACCTGTACTTCGTGGACACGGCCATCAAGAGCGTTCTGGGAGCGCGGGCCGCCGTCACGCTGGACGGGGTCGCGGTCGTGGCTGCCTGGCTGGTGCTCACGGTGTTCGCGACACGGCACGTCCGGCGCGCCGCATGACAGACGTGGCGGTGCGGGGGTCGCTGTGGCTCTTCGCGGTCAACCTGGTGAGCAAGAGCAGCCAGATCGTGGTGACCCTCGCGCTCGCCCTGTTCCTCACGGAGGCCGACCTCGGCGCGGTGGCGCTGGTCGTGTCGGTCGTCAACATCGGCCAGGTCGTCCAGGCCATGGGCGTCTACGACATCGTCAGTCGCACCGCCCTGGATCCCCTCAGGACCGCGGGGACCGTGCTCACGATGAGCGTCGCGACCGGAGCGGCACTCACGGCGATCATCATCGCCGCCGCGCACCCGATCGCCGCCGCGCTCGGGGCGCCGGAGGCCGCCGGGATGCTGCGGCTCGCGGCACTGACCCTGCCGTTCACCGCGGCGGGCGGGGTGCAGATGGCGTTGATGCACCGCGACCTCGACTTCCGGCGGCGCATGCTCCCCGACGCGGGCGGCATGCTCGTCGGCGCGGCGGTCACGGTCACGCTGGCGGCGAACGGAACCGGGCCCACGGCGTTGGTCCTGGGCCTGCTCTGCACGGCGGTCGCACAACCCGTGCTCGCCGCTGTGGCCGGAGCGCGGATCCGCCCGGTCTGGGACCAGGAAGCCGCGGCGGAAGCGGCGAAGTGGCTGGCGGTCGTGGGACCTGGCGCGTTGATCGCCGTGCTGCTGATCAACGTCGACTACCTCGCGATCGGGCACGTCCTCGGCCCCGAGGCGGTGGGCGGGTACTCACTCGCGTTCCGCATCGCCTGGGTGCCGTACATCATGATCGCGGTCGTGCTGGGCGGGGTGCTGTTCCCGATCTGCGCCGAGCTGGTCCGAAGTGGACGGAGAGACCGGCTGCCCGCCACCCTGCACCGGTTCACCATCGCCACCCTGGTGGTGACCGGCGGCCTGTACGTCGTGGTCGCGCTGTCCGCGCAGGGAATCGTGGTCCTCGGCGAGCAGTGGGCCGGCGCGGCCGGGTTGCTGGTCCTGCTGTGCGGCTACGGACTCGGCCTGAGCCTGCTGCACGTCTGGTACCAGGTGATCAGGGCCGCCGGGCACGCCCGCCAGTACCTCGCCCTCGAAGCCGCCCACCTCGTCCTGCTGCTGACGGCGCTGGTCTTCACCACGCAACGGGGCCCGGCGGCGGTCGCCCTCACCCAGGTGACCGTGGTGTGGCTGCTGGTGCCGGTGACCTGGCTGGTCCTCGCCCGCAACGGCCTCGCGTTCCCCGTGCCGCTGCGCGCCATCGCCGGGGTCGGTGGGGCGGCGGCCGCCTGTCTCGCCATCAGCACCGTCCTGCCGGACAGCACCACCGTCACCGGGCTGATCGCCACCGGCCTGCTGCTGCTCGCCACCTACTGCGCGATCGCCCTGCCGCTGAACCGCACCGTCCTCATCGGACTGAAGGAGCGCGCGTGAAGATCGTCCACGTGACGCAGCCGGTCGAGGCCGGGGTCGCCGTCGTGGTCCTGGACCTGGCCAAGGCCCAGCAACGGCGCGGCTGGGACGTCAGCATCGCCTGCCCGGCCACCGGCTGGCTGCCGGACGAGGCCGCCAGGGCCGGGATCCCGCTGCACCCCTGGCAGGCCACCCGAAGCCCCGGCCCCCGGACCGCGCTGGAACTCCGGGAACTCCGCAGGACCCTCAAAAACCTCCGGCCCGACGTCGTCCACCTGCACAGCTCCAAGGCCGGTCTGGCCAGGCTCGTCCTGCGCGGCCGCATCCCGACGCTCTTCCAGCCGCACCTGTGGTCGTTCCGCGTCGCCACCGGACTGCTCAGCCGGGCCTGCCGGTTCTGGGAGGCCCGAGCGTCCCGCTGGACGACCCTGCTCCTGTGCGTCAGCGACGACGAACTCCAAGCCGGGCGCGCCGCACAGGTGACCGCACGAGCCGAGGTCGTCTGCAACGGCGTCGACACCCAACGCCTGAGCCCGGAACCCAAGCCCCACGACACCCCCACGGCGGTGTGCGTCGGACGGCTGGCCTTCCAGAAGGGCCAGGACCTCCTGCTCGAAGCCTGGCCCCAGGTGCTCGCGAAGGTCCCGGACGCCGAACTCCTGATCGTCGGCGACGGCCCGATGGCCGCACAGCTGCGCGCCACCGAATCCCCGAGCACCCGCTGGCACGGTCACAGCGACTCGGTCGCCGGCTTCTACGCCGAGGCCGACGTGGTGGTCCTGCCCTCCCGTGCCGAAGGCATGGCGCTGGTGCCGCTGGAAGCCATGGCCTGCGGACGCTCCGTCGTCGCGTTCGACGTCGAAGGCGTCGAGCAAAGCCTCGGCGACGCAGGCGAAGTAGTCCCCGCAGGCGACACGAAAGCCCTGGCGCAAGCGATTGCGCTCCGGCTCGCCGACCCGGAACTCGCGGCCGCCGAAGGAAAACGCGGCCGGCTCCGGGCCGAGACCCTGTTCGACCGCGAACGCATGACCGGCCGGATCGCGACGCTCACCGCGAGACTGGTCACCGAGGAAGGACGACGATGACACGGATCGCCTACCTGCTCACCCAGGACAGCGGTGGCCCGGTGGACGTGACGGTGCGCCTGGCCGCCGCGCTGGCCAAGTCGGGCGACGCCGAGGTGCGGGTGTTCGGCCCGCGGCCCCGGCGCGGCGCGGAGCTCATCGACCCGTACTTCGAAGAGACCCTGGTGACGCGCAAGGGGGACGTGGCCGCCGCACGGCAGGCGCGGGCCGCGATCAAGGCCTGGCGCCCGGACGTCGTGCACGCCCAGGACCGCCGGTCCGGACTGGTCAGCGCGGCACTCGCGACGACCGGCACCAAGATCGTGCACACCTACCACGGCGTGCCCGACGAGGTGGCCGAGCCGTGGTTCCGCAACGTCCGCGGCGCCACCCCTCCCCCGGCCTACACCAGGGCGGTGCTGGCCGCCGACGCCGCCGTCGCCCGGGTCGTGCACCGCACCGTGGTCCCGGCCAGGGAGATGGGCCGGTTCCTGCGCGAACGGCTCTACGTGCCGCCGCACCGCATGACCCACATCGACAACTGCGTCGAGGTCGGTGCCGCGAGCCCGCCCGCCGAACCCGTGCGCAAACTGGTGTTCGTCGGGCTTCTGGTGGAACGCAAAGGTCTGCTGGACCTGCTGGACGCGCTGGAGAGCACCATGCCGGAGGACGCGACGCTCACCGTCGTCGGCGACGGTCCGCAAAGGACCCAGGCGGAGGGCCGGGTCACCCGCCGCGGCCTCGCGAGCAGGGTGGAGTTCCTGGGCTTCCGCACCGACGTCCCCGCACTGCTGCTGCAACACGACGCCCTGGTGCTGCCGTCCACAATGGAGCAGCAGCCGCTCGTCGTCGCGGAGGCCATGGCCGCGGGCAAGCCCGTGGTCGCCACGGACACCGGCGGTGTCGCGGACATGCTGGGCATCCCCGGCGACGACTGCCCGAAGCCCGGCGACGTGCCGGCGCTGGCCGCGCGGCTGCGCGCACTGTTCGCCGACCCCGACCCCGCGAGCACCGGACACCGGCTCGCCACGAGGGCACGGGAGCGGTTCACCCCGGAGGTCTGCGCCCGCAGGCACCTGGACCTCTACCGCAAGCTCACCGCTTCGGGCCGTTGACCAGCACCACCGCGTCGGCCGCCGGCAGGTCGAGCTGGGTAGGCACCGGTTCGCCCTTCAGCGTGACGAGGCCCGGCGGCGGCGTCAGCAGCACGGACGTCTTCGTCGGGTTCACGGCCACCCAGCCACCCGAGTAGCGGCGGTTCCACACCCCGCTTGGCAGGCGGTTGGCCGTCTCGACCGCCTCGCCGAGCCGTGCGTCCTGGTACAGCGACCAGTACGGGTTCTTGTAGTCGGGTTGCGCCCTCGTCCAGCAGGTGTGGGGGCTCGCCAGGAGCGCGGCGGAGGCGTACCCGACGCGTTCCTCCTTGTCCGACTTCGTGTGCGTGATCAGCAGCAGCCAGGACTCGCCGAGCGCGGCCTGCGCGCGCTGTTCCTTGAACTGGTTGCCCTGGAACGTGATCAGCTCGCCGGTGCCGTCGTCGCCCCGCAGGCCGAAGTTCTCCTCCATCGCGCCCGCGTACCGGGAGTGCGCCGACCAGCGGCCGGGGGTCAGCTGTGACTCCGACACGTTGGGGATCAGCATCTTCCCGGACTTCTCCAGGGCGTCGCCGGTGAGTTGGAGCATGGCGTCGAGGCCGTCGCGCAGCAGCCGGTCGGACCCGGCGGCGTCGGCGGTGCCCGCGATCACCGCGCTCGAGTAGTACTTGAGTGAGCTGAAGTCGTTGTCCGCCAGCACGCCGTCCCAGCCCTCGCGCAGCACCTCGCCGACGACCGCGTCCGCCCAGGCCTTCTGGTAGGCCGGGTCCCAGACCGTCATCTGCCAGTGCTTCGGGTAGCCGTCCCACTCGATGCGCTGCCCGAGCGTGCTGATCGCGAACCACCCCGGCTGGGTCCGTTCCGCGGCGTGGTACCCGATCCCGGTGGGCAGGTACCTGGCGTCGCGGTCGCCCTCGACGGCGCCGGAGTAGTTGCGCGTACTGGAGAAGTCCTTGTACACGAGCACTTTGACCTTGGGGTTCAGCTCGTGCAGCTTGCGCATGGCCGCCGTCTCCCACGCGTTGAGCACGACGACGTCGTAGCTCTTGGCGGCGGACCTGATCTCCCACTGCGTCGGCGAGTCGCCGATGCCGTACCACCACGCGCAGGGCGCCAGCGGTTTCGGCACCGGCCCGGTGACGGTCGGGTCCGGGTCCGCCGCACTGACCATGCACGCACTCGAAAGAAGCACGAGAGCGACAGGTGCGAATCGACGTATCAGCGATTTCTCCGACAACACAACTCACCCGCTGTCATCAGTAGAATCCTCAGGTCGAGCCACAACGACCAATTCGCGATGTAGTAGTTGTCGTATCGAGACCTGTCGGCAATGGAAGTGTCACCTCGCAGACCGTGCACCTGGGCTAGTCCAGTCAAGCCGGTCGGAACGCGATGGCGTGCCCAATATAGCTCGTGAATGGAAGAAAACTCGCGAACGAAACCGGGACGCTCCGGGCGTGGCCCCACGACGCACATGTCGCCGCGCAGCACGTTCCAGAGCTGGGGCAGTTCGTCGAGCGAGGTACGGCGCAGGAACCGGCCGACCGGACCGACCCTGGAGTCACCGACGACCGACCACTTCACCTGCGAGTCGTCCTCGCCGGACTGCCGGACGCTGCGGATCTTGTAGAGGGTGAACGTGCGGTCGTCCATGCCGACGCGGACCTGCCGGAAGAACAGCGGCCGGCCGCTCTCGACCAGCACCGCGAGCGCGCACAGGCCGATCAGCGGCGACAGCACGACCAGGGCGACCGCCGCCAGCAGCAGGTCGGCCGCGCGCTTGATCCACCAGGTGGGCCTGCTGGTCGGCGCGGTGCCGAGGCGCATCAGCGGGTAGCTGCGCAGCCGTTCGATGCCGGGGCCGTCGGGGTGCAGTTCGTACATGCGGGGCACGACGAGCGTCGAGCAGCCGAGCCGGTGCGCGGTGATCGCCGCGTCCACCAGCGGCGAGTCGCGGGTGTGCGAGAACGCGAGCACGACGGTGCCCGCCTTGAGCCGCACGATCGCGTCGGCCAGGTCGCCGTCGACGACCTCGAGCATCGGCGGCTGCCGGTCCGGGTCGGGGCCGGAGTCGGCGAACGCGACGGGCCGCAGACCGAACTGGGGGTGCTCCAGCATGGTCCTCGCGAGGTTCACGCCGACCTCGCCCGCGCCGACGATGATCGTGCGGTCGCAGCGGTCGAACCTGCGCCGGCACCACCGGCCGAACGCGAACACGCACCACCGCACCGGCTCGATGACCAGCGCGAACACGATCATCGCCCACTGCGCGGCGGCGAGGCCGGCCGCGTCGGAACCGCTGATCAGGCCGATGCCGGACAGCAGCGCGAAGGCCAGTGCCGTGCTCGCCGCGGACCGGGGCAGATCCTGCAGCCACGACAGCCACAGCCGCCGCCGGTAGAGCCGCCAGGCTCCCCTGATCGTGACCACCGCGGCCAGGACCGCGCTGCTCCAGCCCCAGCCGAGACCGCGCTGCACGCACACCACGGCGAGCGTCATGGTGTCGGCGAGGACGAGCAGCACCGCGACCGCGTTCACCCGGCTGAGCAGGTCCCTGCCCACCGACGACGGCTTGAGGGGGCGCTGCGGCAGGCGTCCGGGATCAGCCTCGCGCGCGTGAAGTGGTCCAGCTGGAACGGCAACCGCCGAGAATCGCCTCATTGAAAGATCATCCGATCGAAGGAGTTATGGCCGCAGGAGCGCACGAAAGAGTGAATGAACTCTGAGAAATCATCTCTTCGGGTATCAACATCCCTCTTCAGTGTCCCGCGCGAACGCAATTAGTGAGGTTTCGACGTTGTTCCTGCCCTGAACTCACCCAGGGCCGCACTCAAAGCTTTAGCACGCCGTGTCAATAATTCACGCCACCAACCACGAGCCACCGAAGAGGGGGCGCCAGAGTGAGAGTCGACGAACACGGCATCCGGCATGCGGCCGGTGAACCGGTCGCGATCGTGCAGAAGCCGATCCGCACGTGTGGCGACGTGCACGTCGTCCTGCCCGCCTACAACGAGGCCGTGGCGCTGCCGTCACTGCTGGCGCGGATCGCCCGTACCGACCTCGCCGACCGGATCACGGTGTGGGTGGTCGACGACGGCTCGTCGGACGGCACCGGCGACAGCGTGACCGGCGTGCACGGGCTCGACGTCCGCCTGGTGACCCACCCGGTCAACCTCGGGCTCGGCCAGGCCGTCCAGTCCGGACTGCGAGCGGCGCTCGCGGAAGCCGCTCCCGAGCACGTGCTGATCGTCATGGACGCCGACGACACGCACGACCCCGGCGTGTTCCCCGCGATGCTGGCCGAGATCAAGGCCGGCGCGGACGTCGTGATCTGCTCCCGTTTCGTCGAGGGCGGCGACGACTCGACCGCGCCGCAGTGGCGCCGGTTGCTCTCGCGTGGCGCCCGCGTCGTGTTCGGCAAGGTGCTGCACTTCGACGGGGTCCGCGACTTCACCAGCGGCTTCCGCGCCTACCGGGTCAGCCTGCTGCGCCGGGCGACCGCGCACTGGGGCGAGCGCCTGGTCGAGGAACGCGGTTTCGCCTGCATGGTCGAGCTCCTGCTCAAGCTCCGGCACTGCGGGCCGATCGTCAGCGAGATCCCGCTGCATCTGCGCTACGACCGCAAGCCCGGCGCCAGCAAGCTCCGGCTCGGCCGCACGCTGCGGCAGTACCTGCTCCTGCTCACGCGTGACCGCCTCGCGCCCGTGCCGTTCCGGAAGCTCTGATGCCCCAGCGCGTCGTCGTGATCGGCGGCGGCATCTGCGGCCTCGCCACCGCGCACCGTCTCGCCCGCGAGGGCATGGCCGTGACGCTGCTGGAGGCGAGCGACCAGCTCGGCGGCCTCGGCACGTTCTTCACCTCGCGGGGCCGGTCGGTGGAACGCTTCTACCACTGCGTGATGCCGACCGACACGGCGTTGCTGGCGTTGCTGGACGAGGTCGGCCTGCGCGAGAGCGTCGGCTGGAACCCCACCTCGATGGGCATGATCGTCGAGGGCGAGCACCGCTCGTTCAACTCCGCGCTGGACCTGCTGCGGTTCCGGCCGCTGAGCCTCGTGAACCGGATCCGCTTCGGCGTGGTCTCGTTGCTGCTGCGCCGGCTGGGCAAGGGCAAGGACCTCGACGGGATGCGCACCGAGGACTGGCTGCGCGGCCTGTACGGCGACAGGATCTGGGAGCTGCTGCTCGCGCCGCTGTTCGGCGCGAAGTTCGGCGCCGCGTTCGGTGACGTGCCCGCGCTGTACGTGTGGCAGCGCCTGGGCCGCGAGAGCAACGAGTCGGTGCGCGGCTATCCGGCCGGTGGCTACGAGAGCGTGATCGACGCGCTGAGGGCGTCCATCGAGGCGCACGGCGGCGAGGTCCGCACCTCGGCACCGGTCGGGCGGCTCGAAGCCGGCGAGGACCGGGTGCTCGTCACGCTGTCCGGCGGCGAGACGATCGAGGCGGACCACGCGGTCTCCACGGTCCCGCTGCCGGCGTTGCGGGCCATCGCGGACCCCGATCTCGTGCCGCTGCTGCCCGACGTCCAGCTGCCGTACCAGGGCGTCGTCAACACGTTGTTCTTCCTGCGCAAGCCGTTGTCCGGGCACTACTGGGCACCGGTGATCCGCTCGGGCACGGACTTCGACGGCGTGATCGAGATGACGCCACTGACGGGTTCCGAGCGGTACGGCGACCGGCACCTCGTGTACGTCATGCACTACACCGATCGCGAGTCAGCGCTGTACCGCGAGGATTCCGAGAGCATCGCCCAACGGTGGACCGAGCAGCTGCTGAGCCTCCATAAAGGACTCACGCCGGACGACGTCGACGAGGTGCGCGTGTTCAAGGCGCCGTTCGTCGAACCGGTGTACCCGCTCGGGTATCTCACGAAGCGCCCGGCCGTCGAGGTGCCCGGCACGCGGCTGCTGCTCGCCACCACGGCCCACGTCTACCCCGACGTCACGAGCTGGAACTCCAGTGTCGAGCTCTCCGGCTCGGTGACGAACACGCTCCTGCGCGCCGCCAGGAGTTCCTCGCCCCAGGAGAACGCCGCATGGTCAGCAGATTCGGCGCGGTGATCGCAGCTCTGGCGATCACCGCGGTCAACCTCGTCTCCTCGCAGCACGTCCAGGCCGATCCCGCGCCGCTGCTGCCCGACCTCCGCCAGGCGCCCATCGGCTGCCCCGGCGGCCACGACGGCTCCCCGTTGCTGTGCCGCGCCTGGGACGTGTGCCTCGTGGAGGACGCCTCGGCGCCGCGCGGCAAGTGCATGTCCCGCGGCGGCAGCGCACAGGCCGTGCGGCTGAGGTTCACCACCTCGATCGACAACGTGGGCGACGGCCCGTTGCTGCTGCACGCGCACCGCGACAGCACCGCCACACCGACGATGAACGTGCGTCAGGCCATTCAGTCCGGTGTGGACGGTTCGATCGCCGGGTCGTACAACGAGGCGCGCCGCGAGACCAAGTCCAGCGCCTACTACGAGCCCGCTCCCACGCACACGCACTGGCACCTGCTCAACTTCGAGTACTTCCAGCTGCGCGCGCCCGACGGCAGCGTGGTCGAGACGGACCGCAAGAACGGTTTCTGCATCGGCGACCGCTACACGGTGTCCGACCGCCTCCCGCGCCGGCCCGCCGATCCGGAGAGCCCGGAGGGCAAGCTCGCGCAGCGACTGGACGGTCACATGTGCGAACACCACAACCCGTCCGCTTTGGACGTCATGTTCGGCATCTCGGTCGGTTCCGGCGACGACTACAAGCACGAGGTCGACTTCCAGTGGCTCGACCTGACCCACGTGAAGTCCGGTGTGTACGACGTCGTGAACGTCGTGAACTCCGACCGTGCATTGCTGGAGAAGAACTACGACAACAACGCGTCGTCGATCGCGATCTCCGTGCAGTGGCCCGGCGGCGCGGTGAACCCGCCCGGCACGATCGACGAGGCGCCGTCGGTACGAATGATCCGCAGTTGTCCCGGCAAAGCGAAGTGCGCGAAGCCGAGGGGCTGAACAGTTTCCGAACCAGCCCCAAACGGGGGTGTCCGCGCCGCGGACACCCCCGTTTGTTCTGTACCGGGACAAACGGGCGCGATGCGGACGCTTTACCACGTGGGCCACTAATCGCACAAACCTTACTCTGCGACACCATCAGCCGCCGCGCATAGCACACTCGTACGTGCAGACGCAATTACCCGCGAGAACAGTCGAAACGGTCAAGTCAATAGACCGAGTGGTGCAATCTTCATCACAGCGCAGAGTGTCGCACGCAACCCCCTTGGCTCTTGACCTGGGCATGTGGCGGGTTGAGACAATTCACTTCGCGATTCCACCCCGTCAGGATTGCGACCCGACCTGATTCCCCGGCCGATCAGGAGTGCCCCATCTTGAGCGCGCCAGCCGTCTCGTTGCACGATTTCGCCATTGGCCAGTTACGCAACCTCCTGCGCGCCGTCGGTTTGGCGGACTCCGCTAATACGGCGACAAAACTGCTGGGTGAGGCATTAGGCCCCGGCTGCCGGCTGCCCCTCTCCGCAGTTCCCCATTGGCCCTCATTCGTCGCCGACGACCACTCTCCCGTCGAATTCTCGGTGGCTTTGGCCCAAAACGAACGGCCCGCCGTTCGCATGATCGTCGAGTCGCTCGCCGAGCAGCCCGGCAGGCAGGCCAACCTGGCCGCCGCGCTCGGCGTCCTGGACCGCCTCGCGGACCGGCACGACCTGCGGCTCGGGCAGTTCGACCGGGTGCGCGACCTGTTCCTGCCGGACGACCCGCAGGGCGCGTTCGCGTTCTGGTACTCGCTGATCATCCAGCCGTCGGGCACGCCGGGCGTCAAGGTCTACCTCAACCCCGAGGCGCGCGGCCGGGACAGCGCGACCGGCCTGGTCGCGGAGGCACTCGCCCGGCTCGGCCTGGACTCGGCGTTCCCCGTCGTCGCCGAGCACGGGCTGCGGCGCGAGGGGCTGGACCGGTTCTCCTTCTTCGCCCTCGACCTCACCGACGAGAACCGGGCACGGGTGAAGACCTACGTGTCGCACGACGGCGCGATGGCCGCGGACGTGGTGCGGGCCGCGGCGGCGACCCCGGACGTCGATCCGGCGCTCCTGGCGGACGTCTGCGAGCTCGCCCGCGGCGGCGACGGGGCGTTCACCCGGCGCCCGCTGATGTCGAGCTACACGTTCCTGTCCGGCGACACCGACCGGCCCAGCGGCTACTCCCTCTACATCCCGGTGCGGGACTACGTGCAGGACGACCTGGAGGCCTGCGCACGCGTGCTGGCGATCATGGCGCGGTGCGGGCTCGACACCACGCCGTTCGTCATGGCGCTCGCGAGCCTCGTCCAGCGGCCGCTCGGCGACGGCGTGGGGCTGATCGCCCACGTGTCCCTGCGGCTGGGCCGGCCGAAGCCCGGCGTCTCGGTCTACCTGTCCTCCGAGGCCTACGACGTCACGCCACCCCGCACCACCGCACTATCCGTTTAACGCTGCACCAGGAAGGCCACCGCCGTGGAGCCGTACCGCATCAAGGTCGTCGAGCCCATTCCCATCACCACCCGTGAGTACCGGGAACGCCGCTACGCCGAAGCCGGGTACAACCAGTTCAACCTCACGGCGGAAGACGTCACGATCGACCTGCTGAGCGACTCCGGCACCGGCGCGTTGTCCGCGGAACAACAGGCCGCCGGCATGCGCGGCGACGAGACGTACGCGGGATCGCGGTCCTGGTTCCGGTTCCGCGAGGTGACCGAGGAACTGACCGGGTACCGCCACATCCTGCCCGTGCACCAGGGCCGGGCCGCTGAACGGATCCTGTTCAGCGCCTTGCTGAAGCCGGGACAGCTCTCGGTCAGCAACACGCACTTCGACACCACCCGCGCGAACGTCGAACTGGCCGGCGGTGTGGTGCGGGACCTCCCCTCGCCGGCCTTCGCGGACCTCGACAGCGACGAGCCGTTCAAGGGCAACATCGACCTCGTCGCGCTCGAGGAGGTGCTGGAGGGGCCCGAGGACGTCGGCCTGGTGCTGATGACGATCACCAACAACGGCGGCGGCGGGCAGCCGGTGTCGATGGCGAACCTCAAGGCCGTGCGGAAGTTGTGCCGCAGGCACGGCGTCCCGTTCATCCTCGACGCGGCCCGGTTCGCCGAGAACGCGTGGCTCGTGACGCAGCGGGAGGAGAAGTACCGCGGCCACAGTCCGCGCGAGATCGCGAAGAAGGCGTTCCGGCTCGCCGACGGCTGCGTGCTGAGCCTGAAGAAGGACGGCATCGTCCACATCGGAGGGATGCTCGGGCTGCAGGACACCGAGCTGGCCAAGCGGTGCGAACTCCTGCTGATCGCCACCGAGGGGTTCAGCACGTACGGCGGGCTGTCCGGCCGCGACCTCGACATGTGCGCGCAGGGCCTCATCGAGGTCACCGACCCGCTGTACCTGCGCGAGCGCGCCGAGGCCACCGCGTACCTCGCCGACTGCGCGCGTGAGGCCGGTGTGGACAGTGTGCGGCCGGCGGGTGTGCACGCGGTCTACCTCAACGCGGGCAGGCTGCTGCCGCACATCCCGCCGAGCAGGTTCACCGGCCACGCGCTCGCGTCCGAGCTCTACCTCGCGGGCGGAATCCGTTGTGCCGAGGTGGGTTCGCTCTACCTCGGCGACATCGACCCGTCCGGCGACCTGATCACGCCCGCGCCGTTCGAACTGGTGCGGCTCGCGATCCCGCGCCGCGTCTACACCCGCAGTCACCTGGAGTACGTGGCGGAGACGCTGGCGGGCATCGCCAAGGATCCCGAGCGGGTGCCCGGCTACCGGCTCACCGAGGTGCCGCCGATCCTGCGGCCGTTCCGGTGCAGGCTGGAGCAGGTAAGGCCATAGCACGAACTGAAGCCCTTGGCGCACGGCACCAAGGGCTTCAGGAACAGCTGTGTCAGGCCATCACGTCGAGCCGGTTCATCGCGTGCTCGATCACGCGGACCAGCACCGCCTTGCACGACTCGCGGTCGCGGGCGTCGCACAGCACCAGCGGCACCGTGTCGGCGACGTCGAGCGCCACGCGCATCTCCTCCGCCGTGTAGGAGTGGCTGCCCTGGAAGCAGTTCACCGCCACGACGAACGGGATGCCCCTGCGCTCGAAGAAGTCGATCGCGCCGAAGCCGGCGTCGAGCCTGCGGGTGTCGACCAGGACGACGGCGCCGATCGAGCCGATCGAGAGCTCGTCCCACAGGAACCAGAAGCGGTCCTGGCCCGGTGTGCCGAACAGGTAGAGGACCAGTTCGGGGTTGATCGTGATGCGGCCGAAGTCCAGCGCGACCGTCGTGGTGGTCTTGCCCTCGACGCCGTAGAGGTCGTCGATCTCCTCGCCGGCCTCGGTGAGCAGTTCCTCGGTCCGCAGCGGGGTGATCTCGCTGACCGCGCCGACCATCGTGGTCTTGCCGACGCCGAAGCCACCGGCGACGACGATCTTGACCGACGAGGGGACCAGGACCTCTTCCCCGCCCTGCCCGGAACCGGGCCGATCAGATTGCACGGACACCATCGAGCACCTTCTGGAGTAGGTTCAGGTCGACCGGGGCCACCGTGGTGGCCGGGCCGCTGGTGATGACGTCACCGCGCTGGATGAGGTCGCTCAGGAGCACCTTCACCACGACGAGCGGCGCGTGCAGGTAGGCGGCCACCTCCGCGACGGACAGCGGTTTCCGGCAGAGTTTGATGATCTCCAGGTGCTCTACCGACAACGTGCCCTGCTCCGTCGTCGTGCGCAGCGCCCGGACCTGGGTCGTCAGGGTCAGGTCCTCGCCGGCGGGCTTGGGCCTGGTGCGGCCGCTCACCATCGCGTACGGGCGGACCATGGGGCCCGCCGCCTCGTCGTACCACCAGTCGGAGGAGTTGCTCATGACAGTCCGAGGGGGTTGGGCATCCTCGGCGACGCCAGTGTTCTCGGCGCCGACGAGAGGTACGCGCCGACACGCTTCACGAGCATGTTCATCTCGTAGGCGATCATGCCCATGTCCGCGTCCTCGTCACCCACCACCGCGAGACAGGCGCCCTGTCCCGCCGCGGTGACGAACAGGTGCGCGCGTTCCATCTCCACGATGGTCTGGCGGACCTGTCCCCCTCCGAAGTGCCGTCCGGTGCCGCGAGCGAGGCTCTGGAACGCGGACGCCATCGCCGAGAGGTGGTCGGAGTCGTCCTTGGACAGCTCGGGAGAGTGGGCGAGCAGCAGGCCGTCCGCGGAGAGCACCACCGCGTGCCGGGCACCGACCACTCTCGCGACGAGGTCCTCCAGCAGCCAGTTGAGCTCGGGGTGCCCGCCGGTCAGGTCGTCCACGGAAATTGCCCTTTCAGTTTCGTGATCACGGTTCCACGACGTCGTCGGCCTGGCGGGCGTTGCGCGTGCCCTGCTGGAAGGCGGACATTCCGTCGCGGGTGCGTTCCGCCCGTTCCTCGGGATCGAACTCGGCGAGTTCGGGCATCGGCCGGGGTTCGTCGTTGGCCAGCTGCGGTACGAGGTGCTGCTGGCGCCTGCGGCGGGGCAGCTCCGGCCGGGTGTTCTGACGCGTCGTCGCCTCACCTTCCGCCGGGTCGCCGGCCGGCCAGACCCCGGTCAGGCGGTCTTCCCGGGGCAGCTCGATGTGTCCACTGCTGCTGTCCAGGTCCCTGTCCAGGTCCCTGTCCGGGCCTGGGGTCAGGTCGTTTCCCACTGCCCTCCCGGCCCAGAACTCGTCCAGCTGGAAGGTCTCGGTGGACCTCTCGCCCAGCCTGGGGTCGCGCACCAGGTCGCCCTGCATCGGGACCGAGGCCTCCAGGGCCTCCGGTGACCGCGAGGCCTGCTGCAGCGCCTGCTGGCGGAACGTCGGCTTGGGCATCTGCTGCGAGTCCGCCGGGTCGGCCGCGCCCACCTCGCCGACGATCAGCTCGGACGGGATCAGGACCAGCGCGATGGTGCCGCCGGACGGGCAGTCGCGCAGCTCGACATGGATGTGGCGGCGCGCGGCCAGCCGGGCGACGACGAACAGGCCCAGGCGGGACTCGCCGCGCAGCCTCATCGCCTCGAAGTCCGGCGGCGCGGTCAGCATCTTGTTGTGCAGCTCGCGGTCCTCGGGCTTGATGCCGAGGCCGTGGTCCTCGATCTCGATGACGAGACCCTGCGGCACCTCGCTGCTGTGGATCTCGACCTGCGAGCGCGGCGAGGAGAACGACGTCGCGTTGTCGACGAGCTCGGCGATCAGGTGGATGGTGTCCGCGACGGCGGCGCCGACCAGCGCGACCTCGGGCACCGGGTGCACCTTCACGCGGGCGTACTGCTCGGTCTCCGCGACGGCGGCGCGCACGACGTCGAGCATGCGCACGGGCTTGCGCCACTGCCGGCCCGGCTGCTCGCCGGTGAGGATGATCAGGTTCTCGGCGTTGCGGCGCGCGCGGGTGGCGAGGTGGTCGAGCTGGAAGAACGCGTCGAGGTGGTCGGGGTTCTCCTCCTCGCGCTCCAGCTTGTCGAGGATCTTGAGCTGGCGGTGCACCAGGCCCTGGTTGCGGCGCGCGATGTCGAGGAAGACCCGGTTCACGCCTTCACGGGTCTGGCTCTCCTTCACGGCCGCGGCGACGGCGGTGTACTGCGCGGCGTTGAACGCGTCGGCCACCTGCCCGATCTCGTCGTTGCCGTAGTCGAGCGCGGGCACCTCGGCGGCGACGTCGACGTGCTTGCCCTCGCGCAGCCGCTCGACGATGTCCGGCAGGCGTTCGTGCGCGAGCTTCAGGGAGTCGCTCTTCAGGCTGATCAGGCGGACGATCAACGCCTTGTTGACCAGCCGGTTGGAGACGCGCACCGCGACGAAGATGCCGGCGATGACCGCGATCAGGGCGATGAGGCTGCCGATCAGGACGGTGGTGAACTTCTCCTTGCCGTTCGCCATGGCGATGTTGACCGCGCCGGTGGACTGCTCCTGCACCAGCGTGGTGAGTTCCTGCGACACCGCGCGGGTGGCGTTCTCGTAGTCCGTCAGGGTGACCTGCTGCCCGACGGGCCGTTCCGCGTTCTGCAGCAGGCGGTTCTCCAGGGTCACCAGCTGCTGGTACGACGCGCTGCCGGTGAGCTGCTTGAAGTGCTCGCGCACGTTCGGCAGCGCGGTGGGCTCGATGACGTTGAGCGTGAAGTGGTAAGCGCCGACGAGGCTGACGAACTCGCGGTGCTCCTCGGGCGTGAACCTGCCCGTGACGATCGCGCCCGCGGCGACCGAGCTGGACCGCGACATGGCGTCGGAGGCCTGGAAGTACTGCAGCGCACCGAGTGCGCCCTGCACGGTCTCGGCGTCGGGCACGATGCGGGCCTGGGTGCCGAACAGCGAGCCACCGGCGTCGAGCACGCTGTTGTAGTAGCGGTAGACCTCGTCCTTGGACGTGGCACCGGACTCCAGGCGCTCACGCTGTTCCGGCAGCTGGTCGAGCAGCCCGTTGAGCTTGTTGATGCCGTCGACGATCTCCTGCGGTGCCTGGGAAGCGAGCTCCGCGAACGCCGACTTCATCTGCTCGACGTCCTTGTCGGTGTCCTGCTGCTGCTTGAGCAACGCCGACGTGCTCAAGCCGGCCCGGCTCAGGCTCGTCATGGACAACTCGCGTTCCTTCTGCAGCGACGCGAACGACTGGACCGCGGGGATCGACGCGTCCCGCGCGCCGGAGGCGACCAGCTGGAGGTAGAGCCCCTCGAACACCGTGTAGGACGAGAACAACGCCCACATGGCCAGAAGGACGACGCTGGGAACCACCACGACGCCAGTGAGCCGGGAACGAATTGTCTTGTAATTCGTCTCAGGCACGTTCTTCAGCTTCACAACGCTCCACGACCACCCGAATTGGCGACGGAAAGATAACACCACATGATCAACATGACCAACAGCGATGATCTTGAGGGGGTGAGAGCAGAGTACTCAGTCGGATGCGCAACGCAACACCCCCGTTCCGAGGTTCGGTTTCAGCCGATGTGGTGAACGAACATGCTCTCGCGGGCAGGCCGGCCTTCGTGACCGAGCGGGCGAAAGGATGCCGAGCTGGGCTTTTGCCAACTGAACTGTGGAAACGCGGCGCTATTGACCGCGAACTTGACAGCGGCGCACGGCGTCTTCTACACAGAACGGAGCGCAACCCGGTCGTCGCTATCTGTCACCAGCTCTTATTCGGGAATTCGCATGACGATCACCGCGACCGGGCCTGATCAGCACAGGTCATTCCTTGATCGCGACCATCATGAGGAGCGTCCAGGGAACGTGCGCCACCGTAGTGGCCTCGGCCACAGCCGCGCGGCCGACATGGGCGGCCCAGCCGCGGTGCCGGCGACCGAGTTCACGAGGGCCATCAGCGCGTAGAGCCCGGCCAACTCCATCAGCAAGGTAAGGATCCGCAGGTTTTCTGCCTGATTTCTGCCCGCACGCGCCTGCGCCCAATCCGGCAAAGCGCGCGACTCTCCGATACCCGGCCGCTCGATTCCGGCGCGGGGGTCAAAAAGCTTTCGTCCGGTTCGAGCACTCGACGGCAGGTCATGACCGTCGGTCATCCGGCCGCGTGGCAACAACAGCAGGCGGCGCCTGGCCTGCACATCCGTGATCAGGAGGGCGCGCCCGTCCAGTCCCTGTTCACTCCTCGGTTCCTCTTCTCCCCGTTTGTCTGTGGCGGCAGGACTGAGCCCCCAGCCCCGGCCTGCCGCCACACCCCCCAGAAACCGGACGACGTCTTGCGTGCCGTCCGGAACCAGCATGTCCCGCAACGGCTCCGCGGGGCAGGGGTCTCCCGTCTCCCGATCACGAAGGCGACGGGAGACGCCTGGGATTCGGCCGGGCGGCGGATCAGACTCGGAGGCGGCCAGGTGTCCGACGACGCCGGCGCTCCGGGGGACTGGGCCTGCGACCAGCGGCTCAGTAGTCTGCAACGGTCGATTCACCGGCCGCCGGGAGCGGCGGTCGAGGGCGGGGACGAATGGCTGAGCAGTCGGATGTCTTTGGAGTGGAGCTGCGGCGCTTACGCACCGCGGCGGGCCTGTCGCTGGCGGCGCTGGCGCAGCAGGTCCACTACAGCAAGGGCTATCTGGGCAAGATCGAGACTGGCTTCAAACAACCAGGTGTTGATCTGGCCCGGCGCTGCGACGCGGTTCTCGGAGCCGGTGGACGTCTGGCAGCCCTGGTGGACCAGCCCGCCCCCGCGAGCCCGCTCGCTGCCGTCGCGGCCGACGGCGACGGCGAAGTGTGGGTGATGAGCATGGCTCCGGACGGGTCGAGCTGGATGGTTCCGATGCCTCGGCGCGAGGCGATCGCGACGGGCGCCGCCTCGTTGCTCGGGCTGACGCTCGGGGCTCCCCGCGCCGCCTCCGCGAGCGCGGCCCACGACGGCACGCTGGCGGCGTTCCGCTCGTTGTTCACCGAGGTCAGGAAACTGGGGCAGACGACGAGCCCGAGTGTGGTGCTGCCGATGGTGACGGTGCACACCCACACGTTGCGCGGCATGGCCAACGGCGCGCCCACACCCGTTCGCGAGCAGCTGCTGGGGCTTGCCGCCCGCTACAGCGAGTACGCCGGGTGGATGGCCCAGGAGGCCGGTGACGACAGGGCGGCGATGTGGTGGACCCGCAACGCCGTCGAGATGGGCGCCGCGGCCGGTGACACCGAGATGGCCACGTACTCGCTGATCAGGCAGGCGTTGATCACGCTCTACCGCGAGGACGCCGCCGGCACCGTCGACCTCGCCCAGCAGGCGCAGGCCGTACCGGGCACCTCCCCCCGCGTCCAGGGGCTCGCCGCGTTGCGCGAAGCCCAGGGCCACGCGCTGGCCTGCGACTACGACCAGTGCAGGCGGGCGCTCGATCGTGCCGCCGTCCTGCTCGCCAGGGCGGACACCGCCGACGGCATGGTCATGGGCTCGGCCTCGGTCAGCGGCGCCGACCTGATCAGCCTCGTCGAGGCCTGGTGCCTGCACGACCTCGGCCAGTCCCGCCAGGCGGCGGACGTCTTCGACCGCCAGCTGGCCCTGGTGCCGGACAGCGCCCACCGCACCCACGCGCGCTTCGGCGCCCGCCGGGCCCTCGCCTACGCCTCCGCCGGCGACATCGACCACGCGAGCGCGCTGACCGCGAAGGTCCTCGACGCCGCCGACCTGGTCGACTCGGCCACCGTGCGCCAGGACCTCAAGCAACTGGCCCGCCTCCTCGGCCGCGAACGCAGGCATGCCGCGGTCAGCGAGGTCTACCCCCGCCTCAACACGGCGTTGCGCAGTCAGCTCCACTGACGATTCACCGAACACCAGCACGATGGGGGCGTCGAAGTGTCCGATGCGGCGATTTTCCAGCGCAGGTTCGAGGCGCTGGCCGCGAACGTCGAGGACTTCATCCGGGGCAAGCCCGAGGTGGTCAGGCTGGCACTCGTGTGCCTGCTCGCCGAGGGACACCTGCTGATCGAGGACGTACCGGGCGTGGCGAAGACCTCGCTCGCCAAGGCGATCGCGCGTTCGATCGCGGGCGCGGAGGTGAAGCGGATCCAGTTCACCCCCGACCTGCTCCCGTCCGACGTGACCGGCGTGCAGGTGTACGACCAGGGCCGCTCGCGCTTCGAGTTCCGCCAGGGCCCCGTCTTCACCCACATCCTGCTGGGCGACGAGATCAACCGCGCCTCCCCCAAGACCCAGTCGGCACTGCTGGAGGTCATGGCCGAGGGCCAGGTGACCGTCGACGGCCGCCCGATCCCCGTGCCCTACCCGTTCCTGTGCATCGCCACCCAGAACCCGGTCGAGCACCAGGGCACCTACGCCCTGCCGGAAGCGCAGCTGGACAGGTTCATGATGCGCATCAGCATCGGCTATCCCGAGAACCTGGCCGACGAGATCAGCATCCTGTCCTACGGCGTCACCCGCCGCCGCCCGGACGAGCTCAAGTCCGTGATGGAGCTCGACGACCTCCGCCTGATGATCCGAGCCGTCCGCGAACAGCGCGTGGCCGACGACCTCCGCGAGTACGTCGCCCGCCTGGTCCGCGCCACCCGCGTCCACCCGGACGTCGAACTGGGCGTGAGCCCGCGCGGCGGCATCGCCATGATCACCGCCGCGCAGGCCTACGCGCTGGCCGCCGGCCGTCCGTACGTGACGGCGGACGACGTGAAGGCCGTGGCCGTCCCGGTGCTCAACCACCGCCTGCTGCTCACCCCGGAAGCCCGCATCCAGCAACGCACCCCGCAGTCGGTGCTCGGCGACGTCCTGGCGGCCGCGCCGGTGCCGGCGGGCCGATGAACGCTGTGCTGACCAGATCGAGGCTGATCGGCACGAGGCTGACGACGACCGGCGTCTGGATGGCGATCGCCGCCGTGTGCCTGGTCCTCGCCGGCGCGTGGGCGGACTACCCGGAACTCGTGACGCTCGGCCTCGCCGCGGCGGGCACCCTGCTGGTCGGCGCTCTCTGGCTGGTGGCGACGCCGAAGCTCACGGTCGTGCGGGAGATCCAGCCGCGCCGCGTGTTCGAGGGCGACGCCGCCCAGGGCGCGTTGACCGTGGTGAACGTCGGCCGCCGCCGCACCCCTCCCCTGATGGTCACCGAAACGGTCGCCGGGCACCACACCGTCGTGCCGGTGCCCGCGCTGGCCGCCGGCAGCGAGTGCACGGTGGGCTACCCGCTCCCGGTCACCCGGCGCGGCCGCTACGTGATCCCTCCGGTGCGGCTGGGGCACTCCGACCCGTTGCGACTGGTGCAGCGAGGCCGCGCGAGCGGTGGCGAGCACGTGGTGCACGTCCTGCCCCGAGTACACGCCCTCGCCCTCGTCGTGGCAGGTGGTCCGCAGGACGCGGAAGGACCGACGGTGAGCAGCGCTCCGCTCGGCGGGGCGGCGTTCCACGGCCTGCGGGAGTACGAGCCCGGCGACGACTGGCGCCGCATCCACTGGGGCGCAACGGCTCGGACCGGCACCGTCATGACACGGCACGTCGTCGTACCCGACGAACCGCGCCAGCTGATCGTGTTCGACACGAGTGCCGTCCCCTATCCGACCCCGTCGATGTTCGAGCACGCCGTGCGCGTCGCCGCGTCGTTCTGCGTCGCGGCCGAGCGCGCCGGTCTGCCGTTCCAGCTGCGCACCACCGTTGGCGCACAACGGGAATCCGGGAGCACGGCGCTGGAGTTCCTGTCCACTGTGGCCAGATCGGCTGACGACCGGGGTCTCGCCGGGATGCTCGAACTGCTGCGGGACGTGGTCTCCAGCACTCAGGGCGTCGCGCTGACCGTGGTCACCGGCCGGGCCGACAACGCGGCCGCGGAGCTGTTCGCGCTGGTGCGTCCCAAGTTCCTGTCGGTGGGCCTCGCCCAGCTGATCGCCTCCGAGTCCGGCGCGATCTCGCGGCCACGAGGTGTGCTGGCGGCCGCCGGGCAGAGCAGCGAGCAGTTCGCCACCAACTGGAACCGGCTGGTGCAGCGATGAGGTGGCGGACACTCGCCGACCGGCTACCCGGCGCGGCTCTGGCCGAAGTGCCGTCGGCGATCGTCGCGGCAGCGGCGGGAGCCCTGGTGTACAACGGGTTCTTCTCGACCGCGGATCACCTTCGCGTGCTGGGCCTCGCGTGTCTGGTCGGCGGGGTGACGGCCGCGCTGGGGCACCGGCGAGCGTGGTCCACCGCGCTGCTGGGCGTCCTGGGACTGGCTTTGGTCATCGTCGTCGGTGTGTTCGGCGGCGAGCGTTCGGCTGTTCTCGGCGGCGTGCGCGGCAGCTGGAACCGGCTCCTCACCGCGGCCGTGCCCGCAGACCCGTGGGCGGAACTGCTGGTGGTGCCGACGCTGGTGATGTGGGCGGCGACGTTCTCGGCGGTCCTGCTCGTCCTGCGGACGAGACACGTGCTGGTACCGCTGGTCCCGCTGCTGGCGGGCTTCCTGTTCGCGGTGTTCGTGGTCGGCAACCAGGCCGGTGCCCACGCGACCGCCACCGTCGTGTTCCTGGCGGCCGCTCTGGTCCTGATCGCGATCCGCGCCCACCTGGGCACCGGCAGCGGCGTACGCGTCGAACGGCAGTCGTCGAGGCCGGTTGTCGCTTCCGTCGTCGTGGCCCTGATGATCGGCGCCGCCGCGCTGTTCGGTGTGGTGGGCGGGCAGGTCTCGCCCCTGGCGACAGGTCAGCACCGCTTCGACGTCCGCGACGTGCTCGCGCCACCGGTCACGAGCACCGACACGCTCACCCCGCTGGCACAGGTCAAGAGGCAGCTCTCCGAGGACCCTCCTCGAACGTTGTTCACCGTGCGGCTCGAGAACGACTCCACCTCGCAGGTCGATCGGGTGCGCACGGCCGCTCTGGACGCGTTCGACGGCACCACCTGGACGTCGAACGGCACCTACCGCGTCGCCGGAAGCCGTCTCACCTCCGACCCCGAACTGATCGGCGGCAAGGCGGTGACGGCGCACGTCGAACTGAAGGAGTACACCGGCCCGTACCTGCCGGTCGTCGGCTGGCCGTCCCGGCTGGCCGGGACCGGCGAGACCAGGGGCGGGTTCGGGTTCGATCCGGACTCCGGCGTGCTGGTCGGCACCGAACCCACGGCGCGGGGACTCGCCTACGACGTGACGGGCGACGTCAGCAAGCGGGATCTGCTCCTGTCCCGCGCCGACACGGCGGGGCACGGCACAGCCCCGCTCCCGCCCGGTATGCCGGAGAACCTGCGGGCGCTGGCCCCGCAGTTCACCGGCAACCCGTACGACCGGCTCGTGGCCCTCGAGACGTATCTGCAGGCCGCGTTCTACCGGCCGGACCGGGCGCCTGGTCATTCCTATGCCGCCATCGACCGGCTGCTGACTCCCGGAGGCGGGTACGGCGGCTACTCGGAGCAGACCGCCTCGGCGTTCACGGTGCTCGCCAGGTTCTGGGGATTCCCGGCCAGGGTCGCGGTCGGTTATCGCCTCAGCAACCTGAGCGGGGAGGTCTACCAGGTCACCACCGCGGACGCCCACGCGTGGTCGGAGGTGCACTTCGCGGGCTACGGCTGGGTCGCTTTCGACCCCAGCCAACAGATCGGGACACTGCCGGCCGCACCTCAGGAAGTTCCTCGGGTGGTACCTCCGAAACCCGCCCCGCCGAGCACCGTGCCGGCCGGCACCGCGCCGGCGGACAGCTCGAACACCGCGTCGCAGCCCACCGAGGCCGCGGGCGAACGGGGACTCGGCTGGAAGAACGTCCTGCGCGGCAGCGTGGTACTCATCCCGGTCGTGGTGCTGCTCGTGGTGGTCGCGGCCGGGGCGGTGGTGGCCGGCAAAGCCGTCCGTCGCGGACGCCGGCGCCGCGACCCGGACCACGCGGCACAGGTGCTCGGCGCGTGGCGGGAACAGCTGGACCGGCTGGCCGAACGCGGGATCTCGACGCCTGTCTCGCTCACCTTCCACGAGGTGGCCGACTACGTACGCGGTCGTATAGGCGACGCGGCGGTCTCCGTCGAAAAGGCCGCTGAACTGGCGACCACGGCGATCTACGCGCCGGAGCACGTCGATCAGGCCGGGGCCGACCGGGCCTGGGAACTCCTGGCACGGCTGAACACCGAGCTCTACCCGCGACGGATGTCGGCGGCACGGCTGCGCGCGGCGCTCGACCCGCGTCCGTTGTGGACTGAATGGGGTGCCGCGCGGCGACGGCGGCAAGCTGGGGAGGATCTGGAAATGGGGCGGTACCGATGAAATCGAGGCGCACTCGGGCAGTGACCGCGCTCGTCACCGTGACCGCCTCGATCGCGGCGGCCGTGCTGGTGGTGGGACCGGGATATCAGACCTCGCAGGCACGGATGCGTTCCGGCTCGATCTGGCTCGCGTCCGCCCCGACCGGGGAGGCGACCCTTCTGGACGGCGTGTCGGCCGAGGTGAAGACCCAGGTACCGGTCGTGCGGGCAGGCGCGGGGATGGCCGTGGTCCAGCGGGACAGCGCGGCCGTGGTCCTCAACAGGGAGACCGGCGAGCTGAGCCGCGTCGACGGCGCCACCGAGAAGGTCTCCCCGCCCGTCGAGGTCCTCCCCGCGGGCGACGGGCTGGACGTGCTGTCCGGAGCCCGCGGGCTGTACGCACTGGACATCCACAGTGGACTTGTCGCCTCGGTCGACCCCGAGACGCTGAAGCCCAGGGGTGAGCCGGAGCGGCTGGCGGCGGGGATCAGGCCGGACAGCGCCGTCGTGGACGGACGGGGAAGCCTGTGGGCGATCGACGACACGACCGGCGACGTGGTCTGGCTGGACGAGATCCGGCGACGGACCCGTTCCGGGGCGAAGGAGAACGGACGCCTCACGATCACCAGCGGCCGTCCCGCACTGGTGGACCCCGACCGCGGCACGGCTGAGCTGATCGCCCCCGAGACCGGCAGGGTCGAGAAGTCCCTGCACCCGCAACTGCAAGCGGGCGATGCCGTAGTGGTCGGGGGGTCCGTCAGCGAGGCGAGGGTGCTGATCGCGGCCGCCGGCCGGGGCGAGCTGGTCACGTGCACGTTCGAGACCGGCTCCTGTGCCGCGCCCGTGCCGGTCGGTGCCGCGGGTGCCGAGTTCGGGACACCGATCGAGGTCGACGGTCACGCCGTCGTGCCCGACTACTCCACGGGCCAGGCGACGATCGTGAACCTCGCTACCTCACGCGTGGTCGCTCAGCGTCAGCTCTTCGACCAGCCGACCCGGTTCGAACTGCTGGCCCACGACGGCATCGTCTTCTTCAACGACGCGAACGGCGACAAGGCCGGGGTGCTGGAGTTGTCCGGCGACATCCGGGCCATCACCAAGTACACGGAGAAGCCGGCCGACGACGAGGCGCCGCTCACGCAGAACACCCCGGCTCAGCCGAACCAGGTGGCGAAGGCAGGCCAGGACAAGCCGGCGTCGGACGCGGGCGTCTCCGGGCGCACGGTTCAGCCGTCGCGCGTCGAACCCGGACCGGGACCGGTCTCCGGCGCGTCCATCGTGGTCGAGCCGGGCAACCAGGGTGTCGTCGGCGACGAGTTCGAGCTGACCATGGTGGTGCCGTCGTCGCCCGGCGCCGCCACCGTCTGGCAGTTCGGCGACGGGACCGGCGCCACCGGCGGCACCGTCCGCCACAGCTGGCAGCAGGCGGGGACGTTCACCGTCCGCGCCGCCAGCACGTTCCGCGACGGAGCGCGGGCGGAGGCGGAGACCACGGTGATCGTGGATCCGCGGGGAACTCCGCCGCGCATCACCGCGCTCAACGTCCGGCGCCCCAGGCCCGTGCTCGGCGAGCCGGTGCGGTTCAGCGCCGACACCACCGCGGTGCCGGACGGCTGGGCGTGGACCGTCACCAAGCCGGGCAGCGCGACACCCGTGGCGACCTCCCGGACAGCGGAGTTCACCCACGCCTTCACCGCGACCGGCACCTACACCGTCTCGCTCATGATCACCGCGGACGGGCGGACGGCGGAGTCCTCCCGGCAGTTCAGGGTCGTTCGCGGTGCCGTGAAGGGATGGGGTCACAGCTACACGGACACGCTGAACATTCCGCCGACCGCTTCGAGCGGAGTGGTCGCGATCAGCACGACAGGCGGGCACGTGCTGGCCCTGAAGAGTGACGGCTCCGTCATCGCCTGGGGTGACGGCTACAAGTTCGGGTTGACGACCATACCTCCGGAAGCCACCAGCGGAGTGGTCGCGATCGCCATCGGCGGTCTCGCCAACTACGTGCTGAAAGACGACGGCTCTGTCTTCGGGTGGGGCGATCGCTCAATGGGTCAGCTGGACCTGCCGCCGGAGGTGAGCAGCGACGTGGTCGCGATCGCGAGCGGGGGCTACAACATGCTGGCCCTGAAGAAGGACGGCAGCGTGATCGCCTGGGGCGGCCCCAACCTGCGGGGTGAACTGGACGTACCGCAGGCGGCGAAGAGCGGTGTGGTCGCCATCGAAGCCTCGACCGGCAACGGCATCGCGGTGAAGGCGGACGGTTCGGTCATCGTCTGGGGAGACGACTGCTGGGAGAACAACGGACCCACCAACTGCCAGGACGGGGCACCCACCACGGGTGCGGTCTCCGTGGCTGCCAACGGCTCCAACTTCGTGGCGCTCATGAAGGACCGATCGGTCTACTTCTGGGGCCCGCCCGGACAAGGTCGGTACTACGTCCCACCACCGCCCATGAGCGACGTCATCGCGGTCAGCAGCCAGGATTCGCACGCCCTGGCGCTGAAGGCGGACGGCTCCGTGCTCGGCTGGGGCTGGAACGACAGGGGTCAGGCCACGGTGCCACCAGAGTACAACAGGGGCGTGACGGCGATCGCCACGACCGGGGGTGCCAGCTTCGTGATCGTGGAGGGGGACGACTGACCCCGTCAGCGGTAACGGGCTCGGGTGGCCTGGCGCAGTTCACGCCAGGCCGCCGCCACCCGTGCGGTGTCGCCGTCGAACGCACCGGACCGCAGCAACGCGGACTCGGCGTCCAGACGGGACGCGTTGCGCTGGTAGATGACGGAGTCGTCGTGCTCGAGCCGCACGGCGAACTCCCCCAGCGACGAGAACGGCGCGTCGTGCAGTTCCAGCAGGCTGCGCAGGAACTCGTAGTCGGCGAACGCCCAGTCGAACGCGCTGCCGTCCACGACGTTGAAGAACACCCTGTTCAGCACCTGGCGCAGTTGCACACTCAGGGCCTGATGGGGAGGCATGCCTCCCCAGGTGGGAAGTCCCGCCGCGTGGCGCGGGTCGACCACGTTGCGCAGCGCCAATGCCCGCAGTGCGGGGGTCGTGCGTCCGTCGGCGTCGGTGCCCGAGGTTCGGCACAACGTGCGATGCACGAGGTCCTCACGGCCGGCTGACACCGCCGCGACACCGATGACGTAGACCAGCAACAACGCCGGGTACGCCGCTGCGTTGGTCCACACGTCGTGCGTGCCGCGGTGCCTCGGCACAGGGCGCAGAAAGCGTTCCACGAGTGCGGCCCACAGCTCGTCGTGCCGCTGGTCGCCGGAGCGCACACCAATGGCGACCAGGCGCAGCAACGGCGCCATGTCGTGCTCATAGGCGGTGAGCCGCTTCTCCAGCGCGGCGGGAAGATCGGCCTCGTCCAGGTGCCCGGAGGTGGGGTACCGCGCCTCCGTGAGCAGTTCCAGCGCCGCCGTGGCCGCCGCCTGGACGCGTTCGTACACCGACAGGCCCAGCGGCTCGGACAGGGCCTGGCGGAACTCGGTGATCGGGCTGCGCAGTTCACCCTCGGCCGGGCGGCCGGGGCGTGGGCCGGACGACGAGCGCGGTGCGACGAGTTCCGGGACCAGTTCGACCAGTTCGTCGACCAGGCGGGGCAGGTCCAGGTCGTCGCTGCGGTGGTGGATGCGCAGGTACTGGCAGCGGGCCACGCGCTGCAGCGCGTCGGGCAGGTCGGCCTCTCGCAGCGGGTCGATGCCGTCCATCAGCACCGGGATGACCCGCAGGCCGCAGTCGAAGGCCTCAAGGATCTCGCGGCGCACCCAGTCGTCGGGCTTGTCGAGGCGGCGGACGCCCTCGCGGTCCACGGCGTTCACCCAGCGGGGGCCGATGAGGGCCAGCAGCACCTCGCACCGGCGCAGACCGCTCAGGATCTCGCGGGAGAAGTCCTCGCCGAGCCGGATCGACTGGCTCGCGTAGAAGACCTGGTCGCCTCCGAAGCGCGCGCTCAACTCCCGCTTGACCAGGGCAGCAGCCCATTCACCGTCACCGGTGCGGTAGTTGACGAACACGCCAGGCATCGCCCAACCCTCTCACGTGAGGCTGTGACGAGAAGATTACTGACCGGCTCCAAAGCGGTTTGCCACCCGGCGCTCTTAGCGGGCCTGTTGACACGTTCCTCCAGTGCCGCGAACCACTCGCGGCCCTGTGTGCCGCAGTCGTCGCGGATCTCGTGTTTGAGGTCGGAGGTGTTGGCCAGGGCGTACGACTCGGCGACGCACCGGCCCGCGTCGCCCACCGCCCGCGCGGAGCGTCACACCCCGGCCACGGCGCTCGGCCGCCGGGAAAGCACCTGGCCCGCAACGGGTTCGGCGGACATGACACCGCGGTATTCCGCTGTGGCGGGAATCCGTGTCCATGAATTGTCCATTTTGGCCTCCTACAAGGATTTCCGCTGGTCATGAGATCCTGGAGTGACCGAACATCACTCATCGTGCCGAAATTCCCCGTGGTGGCGCAGATGGAGCAGCACCCATGTACGCGAAAGGATCTCCCATACACCAGGCCGATTGGGCATGATGCAAGTGACATCGGTGTCACGGTCGGTAGTCGGGAGGGGACCCGTGGAAGAGGCTCCAGAGGTGAACTGCGCACTCGTCGACCTGACAGGCATCTGCCTCGACGAACTACGGCACACGACCGACGGGTCGGTGGCCGCGTCGGTCCGCGCGGTGCTGCTCGACGTCGCTGATCCGGGCGCCCGGGCGGCGCGGATGACCGACTCGGGCGGTGACAGCGTCTGTACCGGGAGCAGGATGCCCGAGCGGCGGGGCGAGCGGAAGCCGGTACCGCTGATCACGTGCTGACCCCGCACCGGCTGCCGCCTCGGTTCGTCGACCAGCTCGCCGGAGGCGGTGGTGATGACGCGGTCCTGACGGTGCTGAGCGACGGTCAGTTCAGCGCCCGGCTGGTCGCCCTGCGCGCTCTGCTGGACGAGGTCTCGGGCCGGTCGCTCCTGCTCGAGGTCGGCGAAGCGTGGGATCTGCTCGTCGAGGCACAGCGGAAGTCTCCTGGCCTCGTGCGGGAAACCCTGTTGCTGCCCCAGGTCGGCGTGTGGCTCACCGATGTGCTGAGAAGCCTGCGCGGGACCGTCGAGTCCGTGGCGCCGCTGTGGGTGGACGTCGGCCACCTGAGGTGCGTGGCCGTGGTCGCGGCCCACCTGAGCGATCTCGACTTCTCCCTCGACGTCCCGGTGAGCCGGGGTGTGATCTCGCTGCCCTCACTGGGTGTCGCGACCTTTCCGGAGGTGCGCACGTGGGCCGTCGCACGAGCGGAGCGCCGCGCGGGCGTGCTGTCCCTTTCCCTCGGAGCCCGCACGATTCGCGTCCCTGACGACGAGCACTGGCTGCCCGTGCGCCGGATCGGCGCCGGTGGCTTCACTCCCCTGCTCGACGACGTCGAGCCGCACCGCGACTACCGCGCCGCGACAGGACTTCACCGGTTGACCGACGTCGAGGTCTTGCACTGGGAACAACGGCTGCGGGAAGCGTGGCCGCTGCTGCGTGCCGAACACGCGGAGGCGCTGCGCGAACTGGTGAGCACGATGGTGCCGGTGCCGCCGAGGAACGGCGGCACTCCCTACAGCGGCTCGTCCGCGGACGCGTACGGGGCGGTGCTGATGTCGGTACCGCCCGACTCCTTCGCGTTCGCCGAGACGCTCACCCACGAGGTGCAGCACACGAAACTCGCCGCGCTCACGACCATCGAACCCCTTTGCACCGTGGGCGGAAGCGCGTACTGCTACGCCCCGTGGCGCGACGACCCGCGACCGGTGAGCGGGCTTTTCCAAGGGGTGTACGCCTTTCTCGGCGTGACCGACTTCTGGCGGGCGCACCGGGAGACGGACCCGTCGGAGCGAGCCGACTTCGAGTTCGCCTACTGGCGCGGGCAAACCCTGCACGCGGCCCGGTTTCTGCGCGGCTGCCGCGAGCTGACCGCGCTCGGGCGCCGCTTCGCCACGATCATGGCGGTGAGACTGGCGTCGTGGAGCCGGATCCGGGTCGGCGCCTCCGCCGCTCACACCGCGCGCGCCGCCGCCCAGGACCACCGCGCCACCTGGCTGGCCCGGCACCTGACACCGGAGCCCGCCGCCGTCGAGGGGCTCGCGGAAGACTGGCTGGCGGGGCGGCCACGCGGAAAACTGCCGGTCTCGGCACTGACGCCCAGGCCGGCGTCACCGTTGCCGCGCATGGAGTTGCGGCACCTGCTGCCGCGGACGCCGGCCGGCTTCCCGAGCGATGCCTTCACCGGTGCGACGGCCGCCGATCTCCGGCACCTGGCAGGCGACCAGGACGCCGCCGCGCGCCTCTACGCCGCCGACATCGCCGCGCACCCGGACGACGTGTCCGCGTGGATCGGCCTCGGGCTCGCCGATCCGTCGTCGCGGGCCCTGCTGCGGGTACCCGCCGTGGTCATGGCGGTGCACGCCGAGATCCTCCGCCGTACCGGCGAGTTCCCCGACCCACGCGTGCTCGCCGCGTGGGTCGGGAGGTGATCGCTCAGCCCGTCGGCAGTGCTTCCAGGTCGCAGTCCGCGCGGGTGCTGCTGGCGGCCGCGATGGTCGCCGGGTGGTTCTTGCCGAGTGCGCGGCGGAACCTGCTGATCACATCGATCTGGAGCGACTCGGCGTCCGCGGTGCGGCCTACTCCACGGAGGTCCAGGACGATGTTGGCGAGGCACGCCAGCGTCGACGGGTGGTCCTCACCCAGCACCCGCTGGGAGCGTTCGAGCACCCTCTGGTTGAGCGCGTAGGACTTCTCGAAGTCGCCGGACGCCGCATGGTCGCTCGCCCTGTTCGTGGCGCAGACGAGCGTGAACGGATGGTCGTAGCCCAGCGCGTCCTGCATCGTGACGAACGCGTCCTCGTTGAGCTCGGACGCCCTTTCGAGCTCTCCCATGAGCCTCACGGTCACCGCGAGGTTCGTCTTGGTCGCCAGCACGTACGGGTGGTACTCGCCGAGCGTCTCCGCGTACGCCGCGAGCACCTGCTCGCCGAGTGTCCTCGACTCGGTCAGCGCACCCGCCTGCCGCAGGTCCACCGCGAGGTTCAGCGACGCGGCCAGCGAACCGGGGTAGTTCTCGCCGTACCGCTTCACGTACCTGAGCACCGCTTCTTCCGAGAGGCGCAGCCCACCGGGGTGATCACCCGCCTTGCGCCGCGCGACGGCGAGGTTCTTGATGGCCCTCAACGTGTCCGGGTGGTCGTCGCCGAAGAGCCTGCGGTGTTTCGCCACCGCGGTCTCGAGCATGTCCCTGGCCTGGACGTACTCACCGCACTCACGGATGTCCAGGCACAGGTTGTTGAGCATCGAGAGCGTGAACCGGTGCTCGTCGCCGAGGATGCGTGCGCGGTGCTCCCAGGTCGCCTGGTCGATGTCACGGGCCTCGGCGAACCGCCCGACGAGCCGCAACGCGATCCCGAGGTTGTCCGCCGCGGCGAGGGAGAGCCCGTCCTCCTCGCCGTAGACCGCCTTCGCGGTGCGGTACGCGCCATCGCTGAGCTGCCAGGCCTTGGTGAACTCACCGAGTGCGCGCACGTCCTGAGCGACCATGTTGGCGAGCACGAGGGTGTTCTCGGACTCCTCACCGAGGTTCTCCCGCGCCACCGCGTACGCGCGCTCGTCAACGGCGAGCGCTTCGGTGTAGCGGCCCAGCGCGCGCAGGCAGACGCCGACCTGTTTCGCCGTCGACAGCGTGTCCGGCTTCTCCTCACCGAACCGCTCACTCCAGTAGGCGAGCAGTTCGCGCCCGTAGTCCAGACCGCCCTGGTCGTCGCCCCACGCGGCGAGGAACACGGCACTGTGCAGGGCGGTGCGCCGGACCCACGGGTCGTCGCATTCCTGCATCTTCGACGCACGCACGTGCGGCAGGAGTTCGATGTACTTGACCCAGTTGTTCTGGGTGGCGGGACCACGTGGGTCGTCCGTGGCGAGCAGCACGTGGGCGGCATGGCGCATCTGCGCGCGTTCCTGCGGTGTCATGCGGTCGAACAACGCGCCCTGCACCAGCCTGTGCAGCAGGATCGTGCCCTTGCTCTGGTCGATCTGCGCCAGGCTGTACTTGTTGATCTGCCGCATCGCCTTGCCGAGCAGCAACGGGTCGCGCAGCGCCTCGCCGAGCTCGTCCGGCACCGGGATTCCCTGCAGCTCGATGAAGAGGCTGCGGCTGATCGGCTCGGGAGCGAAGAACGCGCACACCTGCAGCAGCTGCAGTGCCGCCGGGTTCTCCACGCTCAGGCGGTCGAACGACACGTTCCACGCGGCGGCGACCGGCACGTGGTAGTCCACGGGCAATCCGGCTTCGAGCAGTTCCGCGCGTTTGCGCGCGAAGAGCGAGAGGTACTCGCCGGCGTTCATGCCGGTCTCCCGCAGCCACGACGCCGCCTGTTCGATCGCGAGGGGCAGGTCGCCGAGCACGTCGGCGACCTGTTCCGCGTCGGCGTCGGTCAAACCCTGGTTGCGCCGTTGCAGGAGCTGTTTGCTCTCGGATCGGCTGAAGAGGTCGACCTCGACCGTCTGCGCGACGCTCGACCAATGCGTGTTCCGTGAAGTCACCAGGATGTGTCCTGAACCGCCGGTGGGGAAGAATGGTCGGACGTCCTCGGGTTTGTCCGCGTTGTCGAACACCAGCAACCAGCGCCGATAGGGATGTCCGCGCCGCAATGATTCCCGTACCGCCGCAATGACGGAGTTGACCGCGCCGGTGTTGGGGATTCCGAGCTGTGCGGCCAGCTCCACGAAAACCGAACGGATGTGCGTGGGGTCTTCCGAGGGAATCCACCAGACGACGTCGTAGTCGTCCGCGTGCAGATACGCGTACTCGACCGCGACCTGCGATTTCCCGATGCCGCCGAGTCCGTACAGCGCTTCGGGGAGCACCGCGGTCGGGAACGCGTCACCGGAGGTCAGGCGGGTGTGCAGGGCCGCCAGCATGGCCGTTCGCCCGGTGAAGTTGAAGTTGCGCGGAGGGACGGACCACGCGCGTGGCGCGTCACCTTGCTGACTCAGGATCGTGGACGAGGCCTCATCTCGTACCGTCACTGTCCCTCCTGGGTCAGCTGCATTGATTGGCAATATTTGTGAGGGAGATTCCTCTTCGGCGGGAGCAGACACGCGCGCGATTGAATCAGCGGACTCGGTCTCCGGTTCGACCCGGTCGGCCGTGAGATCCGTGATCATCGTCCTGATACGGTTGGACCGTTTGGCGTAGGGCCCGCTCATCGCACGAAAGATCACCTGTTGCAGGCGCAGATGAGGGAGACTTTCCGGAGTTGCGTCCGAAATGGCGGAGTCCGGATCGTCGAGTGCTTCCTTGAGGTCACGAGTCGCCTCGCTTTTCGGGAGCAGGTCGGCCACCGTGCGCAGAACGCGGGCCGTGTCGGCGCGCGAGCAGGTGGAGAGCAATTCCTGGCGCAGTCCGTCCCTGAACTCGTAGGTGCCGGGCGAAGAAGTTTCCTCGTCGCGTTCGATGAGGCCGCCGAGCAGCACCTCGGCCAGGTGCGAGAGCTTCGTGCTGGGCAGCACGGTCTGGCGCACGGCGCTCATCACCGGCAGCTTCAATGGGACCGGGGTGGCGGCGAGCAGGCCCGCGAGGGCGAACGCCGGTGGGGAGGCGATGGTGCGGAAGCGGCTCACCCGGTCGGCTGGGCTCAGGTGCGGCAGCGGGTCGACCTCGAAGGTGCTCTCCTTGGCACTCGGGTCGGCGAACAACGTGGTGAGGCGTACGGCGGGGCCGTCGCCGGTGACCAGCCGGGTCCAGTGGCCGAGCCAGTCCGGGCGCAGCTCCAGGACGGGCACGGGCACGGCGGTGTCCGGTGGTCGTTCGTCGGAGGGGTCGGCGAGGCGGTAGCGGATGCGGGCGTTCGGCGCGCCCGCGTCGGGCATCCGCAGCTGCACCCTCGTCGTCACGAGGCCGGTCCAGCTCCACAGTTCGTGCGGGAGCAGGTGCACCACGGACACGTGGATCGAACGGCCCCAGTAGCCGATGACGCGGTCCGCCGCGCCGGTGTGCCACGCCCTGCCGACGCCGTCCGTCACCACGAGCACGAGGCGGCCCCCGGACGGGTCGAGCAGTTCCGCCGGGCCGCGGGAGGGGCCGTCCGGGGCGCCGACGCGTACCAGCAGGTCGCCGGAGCTCTCCTGGTCGAAGTCGACGAAGTAGAGGCGGACGGTGCGGAAAGCGCCCTGCGTTTCCAGCACCGCGCGGAAGTCCGCGATCTCGCGCTGCCAGATCTCCAGCGACGCCGTGTCCACGACGAGCGCGATCTCGAACGGCCGGGTGAGCGCGGGGAGGAAGGCGGGCAGCCACACGCCGGTCTCGGCGACGCGGAGCGCGGTGGTCTCCTCGTCGAACTCCACCTCGTGGTCCGAGGGCACGAGCCGCGCCAGCGGTCGCAGTGCCCGGGAGATCGCGCGGGTGTGCGGCAGGTTCTCGGTGACCGGTCGTGCGGCGCCCGGTTCGTGCCGCGATGGCGTGCCGAGGACGAACTGCGGCGGAACGGCGTCCTTTGTGGACCTTGCGACTTCGGGGGGAACGTGCGGAGGTGTGGTGGACCGGAGGGCCGGTGGGACGTCCTCGGGAGGCGGAAGTGCCATCGGCAGAACAACGTGTTCTCGCTTCGGCGTGGCCGGCACCGCCGCCGGTCTCGCCACTTCTCTGCTCGCGTTCCACATCTGGCTCGCGAGCCACAGTGCGTCCGCCAGCTCTCTCGCGGTGAGGTCGCGCTCCGCCGCGCTCATTCGAACCCCGTCGTGGAAAGCCGGTGCCACAGGGCGTCGCGCAGGCGTTCCCACGCGACCCGGTCCGCGGTGAGCCCGCTCGACGACGCGAGCTGGATGGTGTTCAGCAGCTGGTCGATCGCGAGCCCGCCCTCGGACTCGCTGCGGCGCAGGAACTTCCGGATCAGTTCGGCGGAACCGCCCGACGCGTCGCGGAAGTGCGCCGCGACCATGCTCGCGAGCTGTTCCTCGTTCGGCGGCTGCATCTCCAGCTGCAGCGTCCTGCGCAGGAACGCCGGGGGGAACTCGCGTTCCCGGTTGCTGGTGAACACGATGAACGGGAAGGCGCGGCACACCACCCGTCCCTCGGTGATCTCCGCGCTGCCACCGGGATCCGCGGTGTGCACGACGACCTTCGGCGTCCGGCGTGCGACACGGGCGAGCTCGCGGATCAGGAACTCACCGTCCTCCAGCACCGCGAGCAGGTCGTGCGGCAGCGAGAGATCGGCCTTGTCCACCTCGTCCACCACCAGGACCCGCGGCAGCTCGTACGGCAGCAACGCCGTTCCCAACGGTCCCAGGTGGATGAAGTCGCCGATGTCCGTCGGCTCGTCGAGCACACCGCTCGCCCTGGCGCTGGAAGCGTGCACGCGGCCGATGGCGTCGTACTCGTAGAGGCCGTCCTGCCGGAGCTTGGTGCTCGACGTCACCGGCCACGTCAGGACCGGGCCCAGTGAGAGCTCCCTGGCCACCCGGAACGCGAGCGAGGTCTTGCCGGTGCCGGGCCCGCCGGTGACGAGCAACGGCCTGCGCAGCAGCAGGGCGGCGTTGACCATGTCGATCTCGTGCCGGTCCGCCGGGTAGGACGTGTCGGCGCCGGGCGCGCCGATCCGCCGGCTGTTCTCGTGCTCCCCACCGGCCGGCAGGGGCAGCGCGGGACCGCCCCGGAACACCCGCCACGGCGGCGGTTCCGGCAGGTCGGTGCGCAGGTCGACCTCGGCGCCCGGTTGCCCGGTGCCGGTGTAGATGTGCCAGTCTTCGGTCCGCGTCAAGGCGCGACCACCTCCTGCGGCAGGGGTTCCACCTGCCGGGCCGGGTCGTCCCACAGGACGCTGATGTGGCTGCCGGGGTGCACGTCACAGTCGTCGGCGTACTGGGCCTGGCCGCGCAGCTTCTTCACGTTCTCCAGCAGCTTGCCGAGCCCGCCGTCCGCCAGCAGGTCGTCGACGGCGGCGCGGAACGCCTTGCCGGCGCAGTCCTCCCGGTGCCAGATCAGCACGGGCACGCCCGTCTTGAGCGCGATCGCCACCTCCATCCTGCCGACGCTGTCGCGGGCGGACGGCGGGTCGGCGAGCACGAGCAGCACGACGTTCTCGGCGAGTGCGAGCTTGGCGCCGAGTTTCTGCAGGTGTCTGGGGCCGTCGAGCTGGCTGCGGTGCACCGCGTCGTCGATGGGACTGTCCCCTGCCTGGAGATGGCTCTGCAGGTGTGCCCATCGCCGCTTCCACCGGCGGTGTTTCGCCTTCTCCCTGCTCCGTTCCAGTGATCGCAGGGACACCAGGTAGTCGACCCCGATCGGGGTCGCCACCTCGTCGGAGAACGAGATCCACTGGTCGACAGGCAGGTTGAGCAGGTCTTTCGGCAGGATCATCTCGATCGAGACGCTGCTCGCGTTCTCCGCCCAGCCCTCGATCCGGCCGACCAGCTCGCCCACCCGCGCCCGCAGCTCGGCGAGGCTGCCGGTGTAGTCGCGGCCGCGCTGCGGGGTCCACGTCGCCGAGTTCACCTGCCACCACTCGGAGAGCAGGTAGCGGCCGGGTTCGACGCCGTGCGGCTGCAGCCGCAGCACCAGGGACGCCTCGGCGGGCGCGACCGTCTCCGTGGTCTCCACCGAGATCGACCCCCGCAACGCGAGCAGGTCCGCGTGCAGGCCCATGGCGCGAGCCTGATCCTCGGAGAACTGCCAGAGGCGCTGGGAGAGCACGTCTCCCGCGTGCAGCGCCAGGTGTTCGAGCAACGCGAGCGCGGGTGGGACGCCGTCGGGCCGTGCGTTCATCCGCTCCAGCCGATTCAGCACGTCGACGGTGTCGTGCCGGCCGGGCGGCAGGGGCGCGGCCTGGCTGCCCGACGCGACCCGGTAGCACTCGGCGAGCTGCGGGAAGTCGGTGTCGCGCAACAGTTCGGTGATCGTGCGGCGGTCCTCGTCACCGAAGAGCTCCAGCGTCGCCATGTCCTCGACGAGGCGGCTGATCTGGTGCAGTTCCTGGGCGTCAGGCTGCAACTGCCGGAGGGCCCGCAGCAACGTGCGCACGGCCCCCGGCCGGCGTCCGCAGGCGAGCACGATCGCGAAGACGTGCAGCCGGGCGTCGTCGAAGTCGGCGACCCGCAGCCGTGGTTCGAGCGGGTCCAGCGCGCTGTTGACCAGCTGCAGGCACAACCTCCGGCCCTCGACCCGCCCCATCAGCGGCATCCTGGCGATCAGCTCGGCCAGGACGCCGAGGGACTCACCGCCGCCGGCCACCGCCCCGTCGTCGATCTCGGCCGGTGCCGTGGGTGCCACCGGAGCCGGTGCGGGCGCGGCCGTGGCGTGCATCGACTCGGCCGACAGCCGGATCCACGCCGACGTCCTGGTCTCCTTGACCGCGACCTCGATCTCCCGGTACGCGAGCGGCTCGGCCGCCGGGTCGTGCCACAGCACTTCCTCGTAGAACGCCCTCGACACGATCACCGCGAGCACCGCGGACGAGCCGGCCAGCGCGGACTTGAGGGGGTCTGCCTCCAGCAACCGGAACGTGAGGTTCACGCAGTCGCCGACCGCGCCCTTGGCGTTGAACGTGACCTCACCGAAGTGCAGCGCGATCCGCAACCGGATGCGCGCCTCCTGGGTGACCGTGGCGTTGTAGCGCAGCAGGTTCGCGATCAGCCGGCGGAGCAGGAACTCGGACAGCACCTGTTTGGGCACCTCGGGGGTGAACAGGAACATCGCGCCGTCGCCGCGGTCCTCCTGGTGCCAGGAGTGCTCCTCGATGTTGCTTTCGCGCAGCGCGGCGTGCAGCGCGTCGTAGAGTCCGCCGTGGGCGACGAGCTTGTGGTGGTTGGTCCGGCTGGGGTCGCTGAACTTCTCCACGTCGACAGCCAGCACGGCCCGCGGCTCGGCGCGTGGTGTCTGTTCCACGGGTTCTCCCTACCGGCATGGGCGGTGGTCCATTATCCGGAGTTGATCTGAACATTGGTGCATTCCGGCCTGATTTAGATCAATCGGGGCAGTCAGGGGCGTGCGGTTGCCGGAATCATGAGAAGCATGATGATCGACCGGTCTTTCTGGGGGATGCTCGACGAGGCCGATCGCGCAGCGTTGCGGAACACCGCGACTCGTGTCGAATTTGCATCCGGTTCGGTGATCTGCCATCAGGGGGACCAGTCGCGCAACGTGCTCGTGGTGTCGCGGGGCAGGGTCCGGGTGAGCCGGTTCACCGTCACCGGCGAGGAGACGGTGCTCGCCGTCCGCGGCCCCGGCGAGATCATCGGCGAGCTCTCCGCCGTGGACGGCCGCCGTCGTTCCGCCACCCTGACCGCGGTGGACGCCGTCAGTGGCCTGGTGATTTCCCCTCGTGCGCTGAAGTCGCTGTGCCATGTGCGGCCCGGCATCACGTGGGCGATGCTGCGCGTCGTGGCGTCCCGCCAGCGGGCCATGGCAGGCCAGCAGGACCTCCGCACCGGACCGTCGTTGCACCGTGTGGGCGCGATGCTGCTCGACCTCGCGCACCGGGAGGCGGACGACCTGATCGCGACGGTGCCCCTCACTCAGCGCGAGCTGGCCGGAATTGCGGGCATTTCCCGCGAAACGCTCGCCCGCACGTTGAAAGTCCTGCGCGAAGGCGGAATCGTCCTGACCCGGCGCAACGGCATAGAAATTCTTCGTGAGGACGAATTGCGCGCCCTCTGCGGGATCTGACGCTGTGTGGCATCTGACGCAGACATCCGCGGCCCGTGACGTTTTCCTGGAGCCACAGTTCGCCGAGCCCGCAGGAGCCGTCATGAAGCGCCGTTCACTGCCCGACCCCGACTCGCGCACTCAGGTCCTGCGGGCGCGTCGTAAGCACACGGAGCAGGTCGTGCTCGCGATCGTCTTCACGGTCATCGAGCTGTGGGCGATCGTGGCCGTCATCGTCCTGCTGGACGCCCGCGGCGTGCTGGCCGTCGCCGTCGCCCTGGTGCTGTCGGCGTCGCTGATCGCCCTCTGGGACACCTGGCGCACGTTGCTGATGTTCGGCCGGGCCTTGCGCTCCTGGCTGCCGGACGAGGTCCCCGCCGCGGACGCCGAACCGCCACGACGACCGTCGAACCTGGTGCGGCTCTAGGGTCTGTATCGAAGTCTGATCTCATCGAACCAGACTTCGATACAGACCCTAGATGCCCGGCGTGGCCCCGGCGAGGGGCGGGGCCACGCCACTCCAGGGTGGAATCAGGGCGTGAGGATCGCCCTGCCGCGCACCCGCCCGTTGTCGAGGTCGTCGATCGCGTCCTGGAACCGGTCCAGCGGGTACTTCTGGGTGTGCAGCGTGACCTTGCCCTGCGCCGCCAGCACCATCAGCTCGCACAGGTCGTTGTAGGAGCCGACCAGGTTGCCGATCAGGTTGATCTCCGTGGAGATGATGTCGATCGTGGGCACGTCGATGTTCTCGCCGTAGCCGACGACGTGGTAGTCGCCCGCCCTGCGCAGCATCGCCACGCCGTCGCGGGTCGCGCCGCCCTCGCCGACGAAGTCGATCACCGTTTCGGCGCCGTTCCCGCCGGTGAGGTCCAGCACCGCCGCGACGTGCGAGCCGTCCGCGACGACGCCGTGGTCCGCGCCGATCGTCTCGGCGAGCTTCACCGCGTCCGGGTTGCGGTCGACCACGACGATCTCGGCCGCGGTCAGCGCCTTCAGCACCTGCACGCCGATGTGCCCGAGTCCGCCCGCGCCGATCACCACGCACCGGTCCCCCGGCCGCAGCCTGCGGGCCGCCTTGGCCGCCGCGTGGTACGCCGTGAGACCCGCGTCGGCCAGCGCGGCCACGTCGGAGGGTTCCAGCGCGTCGTCGATCTTCACGACCGAACGCGCCGAGGTCTTCAGGTACTCCGCGTAGCCGCCGGCCGTGTCGATGCCGGGGAACTGCGAGGCGGTGCAGTGCACGTCGTCGCCGCTGCGGCAGGCGCGGCACAGGCCACACGTGATCAGCGGGTGCACGATCACCTTGTCGCCTTCCGCGACGTTCGTGACGGCCGCGCCGACGGCGTGCACCCAGCCGGCGTTCTCGTGGCCGATCGTGTACGGCAGCGTGACGCCGGACTTCTCGGCCCACTGCCCTTCGAGGATGTGCAGGTCCGTGCGGCACACGCCGGCGCCGCCGATGCGCACGACGACGTCGAACGGGCCCGTCACCTCCGGTTCGCTGACCTCGGTGAGCTCCAGCCGCTGGTGGTAGCCGACTACCTGGACGGCCCTCATGCCGTTTCCTCCATTGCGTAACGGGTGCGGAGAAGGCCGCGGCAGAAGTGCGCGTTGCCCTCGATGGAAATGCCGACCGACCTCGCGAACCGCAGGCGCAGCGGCAGGTCGCCCGGTGGCAGCGGCACGCCGTTGTCGTCGACCAGGACCAGCGCGTCCGGCGCGGTGCCGAAGCCGAGCGCGGACCGCCTGCGCCGCAACGCCTCCGTCGCCTTCGACTCCGGAAGGTCCCGCAGTGTCAACGACCTCAGCCGTTCCAGCGGCACGGTGCGGACCGCCCGTTCCATCGCCGCCGCGTGGGCCTTGCGCTGGAACGTCAGCCGCAGCTCCTCCAGGTCGCGGGACGCCTCCTCGCCGTACGTGCCGACGAAGCCGGCGTCGGCGGCGACACCCCGGTTGATCATGTCCGAGTCGTGGTGGTCCTCCAGCACGACGAGCACGTGCGGGGCCAGGCCGCGCAGCACGTCCTTCGCGTCCGATGTCATGAGGTACGCGAAGTTCGGCGAGCAGAACGCGGTCGGCAGTCGCAAGTGGACGGTCAGCACGTCGCCGTCCAGCACCACGGACCTGACGAACCCGAGCGTGGTGATCGGTTCGTCCAGCTCGGGGTCCATCACCTCGTCGAGCGCCTTCCAGGCCTGCATCATGCGACCGACACCGCCTCCTGCTCGACCGGTGCGATGTCGAGGCCGGCGGGCACCGGGATGTCGTACATGTGGGCCGCGTTGAGGCCGAGGATCTTCTTCTTCTGCGCCACGGTGAGCGGCGCGTACTCGGTCATGTCGGCGGGGATCTGGAAGTCCACGAACCGCTCGATCAACCAGCGCGGCGTCCAGAGGGCGTAGTCGCTCGAGAACTGGATCCGGTCCTCGTTCAGCCAGTACAGCAGCTCGCCGATGATCTGCGCGAAGTAGCGCGGCCGGGTGTGCATGAACGGCATCGCGACCGCGAGACCCGCGTGCACGTTCGGTTCCTGCGTGGCGATCCAGCAGAAGTCCTCCAGGCGCGGCAGCCCGCAGTGCTCGATCACGAAGTTCAGCTCGGGGAAGTCCGTCGCGGCGTGGTCCACGTCCGCCACGTCGAACGCGTCGCGGTCGAGCGGCCGGATCGTCGGCCCCTTGTGGATGTGGATGTTGCGGATGCCCAGGTCCTGCGCGGTCTCCAGGTACCGGTAGTTCCACGGGTCGTCGAGCCGCCAGCCGCGCGAGTCGCCGTACCACTCGGCGGTGTAGAGCTTCACGCCCTTGAGCCCGAACCGTTCCGCGTCCCGCTTGAGCTCGTCGAGCCCCTGCTGCTCACGGCGCGGGTCCCAGCAGTGGTTGTAGGTCAGCTTGTCCGGGTGCTTCGACGTGAGCGCGAACGCTTCCTCGGTCTGCCCGAAACCGTTGCGGTAGAAGGCACCCAGGTGCGCGGGCTGGAAGATCGCGTGGTCCACGTACCCGTCGTCGAACAGGTCCTTCATCAGGCGTTCGCCGCCCTGGTACAGGTACTCCTCGTACGACCAGACCTCCTCCTCCGGCGAGAGGTTGCGGTGGTAGTCGTAGAAGCAGTCGATGAACTGCTTGCCGTGGATGTTGCGCTGGTTCTCCGGGCGGGCGTCCCAGAGCGCGACGTGCGCGTCGACGATGAAGTAGTTCTCGCCGTCCTTCGAGTACATGGCCGCCTCCTGTGGTGGTTGGGACGACCGTAGGAAGATCGGCGCAGCTCAGGCACCCACCCGGTGTCTCACTTTGAGACATCCGCTACTGCGGCCCGCGCCGCTTCGAGTCGTACTCTGGGGTCCGGACGTGCGACGAGGAGGTCGACGTGGACGACCGGCAGCTTGCCGCGATCCCGCAGCGCCTGCGGGCGTCGTGGCTGCGCAGCGAGGGTTACGGCGTGCCGGAGGACGAGGTCCGGCCCGTCTTCACCGGCACGGTCGACACGACCTCGTTGTTCTACGAGTGCGGCCACGAGGTGCTGCGCGGCCTGCACGCCACGTTGTCCAACGAGCCCATCAGCCTGATGATCACCGACAGCGAGGGCCTGGTGCTGACCAGGCTGTGCACGGACCCGGCCATCGTCCGCTCGCTCGACCGCGTCTACCTGGCCCCGGGCTTCTACTTCGCCGAGACCAACGCCGGCACGAACGGCCTGGGCCTCGCGCTCGCGGACCGCACCGCGTCCCTGGTCAGGGCCGACGAGCACTACTGCACGGGCCTGCGCGGCTACACGTGCGCGGCGGTGCCGGTGCTCGACCCGGTGTCCGGCGCGCTGGCGGGCAGCGTGAACCTCACGACCTGGTCCGACCAGTCGTCCGACCTGCTCCTGGCACTGGCCCAGGCCGCGGCGGGCACCACGGCCGCGTTGATGCTGGCCCGCGCCTCTGGCCGCAAGGTCCGTCCCTCACCCCGCGGTGAGGTGTTCCGCGTCTACGCGGACAGGGTCGCGCCGCCCCGGCTGTCGGCGGCGTGGACGTCCGCGGTGGCCACGGCGGTGGAGGCCATGCGGAACGACCGGGTGGTGGCCGTCGTCGGCGAGTCCGGAGCGGGCAAGACCGCGCTGGCCACCCTCGCCCGGCGCACCGTCCGCCCCCGCGAACGCCTGCTCAACGCCCGTCCGCCGGCCCCTGACGACGTCGGCTCGTGGCTGCGGCTGTGGACCCCGGAGCTCGGCAAGACCGACACCTGCGTCGTCGTCTCGGACGTGGACGCGCTGCCGGCGTGGGCGGCCTCGTCGCTGGCCCCGCTGCTGACCGGCTTCGCGCTGACCGCGACCGAGGCCCTGCCCGAGGCCCTGGCACCCCTGGTGGACGTCGTGGTGGAGGCCCCGGCGCTGCGCTTCCGCCCGGACGACGTCCTGCCGCTGGCCCACTACTTCGCACACCGCGACCGAGGCCGCGAGGTCACGTTCACCTCGGCCGCCGTGCGCGCGTTGCTGTCCTACGAGTGGCCGGAGAACACCCGGCAGCTGCGCCAGGTCGTGCGCGTCGCCGCCGCCCGTTCGGACGTGATCGACGCCCAGCACCTGCCCGCCGAGGTGTTCACCAGCGTCGGCCACCGGCTGAGCAGGCTGCAGACTCTGGAGCGCGACGAGATCGTGCGCTGCCTGACCGCGCCGGGCGCGACGATCGCCCAGGCGTCCGCCGAGCTCGGCATCGGGCGGGCGACGATCTACCGCAAGATGGCGCAGTACGGCATCAAGGCCGACCAGCTGCGGGGCAGTGCCGTGGCCCGGAACGTCGCCGGGTGAGTTTGCGGTCAGACGGTGCATGGTGGTGCCGGCCCCGCGCTCGCAGCAGGGCCGGCACCAGTCGTGCTAGCGAACCGCGCGGACGCCGTTCTCGAAGAACGCCAGCCGGACCTCGCGGTCCATCGCCCGTTCCGGGTGGTCCATCAGCCCGAACGCCAGGCCGTCGGCGCTGGTGATGCCCGCGATGTCCTCGAACGATCCGTCCGGGTTGGAGTCCTTCTCGTACCGCAGTGCGACGCGGTACCCCTCGGTCTCGCTGCCCGGGTCGAACCGGCCCTCGCCGTGCGCGCACGGGAAGGACAGGGTCTGACCGCCCAGGCCGGCGAGCCACGGGCTGTCGTTGTCGGCGTCGACGACGTGCCGCTGGTTCTCCTCGTTGCGGAACGTCCCGGCGCTGTTGACCTTCAGGCCGACCTTGCCGAAGCAGCCTCCGCGCAGGGCGATCTGGAAGCCGTTGCAGATGCCGATCAGCGGACGGGTGCGGCAGGCCTCGAACTGGTCCGCCAGGTGGCTGCGCAGCAACGCCGCGGCCACCGCGCCACCGCCGAGGTGGTCGCCGAACGAGAACCCTCCCGGGATGCAGAGGATGTCGGCGTCGTCGAGCCGTTCGGTGCCCGCCAGGAGGTCGGCCGCGAACCGCATCCGCGGCTGCGCACCCACCTCGGCGAACGCTCGGACGGTCTCCTCCTGGCAGTTGGTGCCAGGCAGGTACAGGACGTTGACGGTCGGCTTCATGCGATCCTCGCCGTGAACGAGTTGAGCCAGCCGTCGCGCGCGGCCGGGGCGAACAGGTCGATGCCGTCGAGCACGATTCCGGTGCCTTCCAGCGTGCCTTCGAGGACACCGAGGACGACCGGGCTCAGCTCGGCGGGCAGGGCGGCGACGTCGTCGGGGGCGACCTCGACGACAGCGCCGACGCGGTGCTCGGCGAAGAGCGACTCGGTGGTCGCGGACTCCAGCTTGACGCCGATGCCGCTGGCCAGCACGCCCTGGGCGAGCGTGGCCGCGACGCCACCGGCACCGATGCGGGCACCACTGCGCAACAGGTTCCTGCTCGCGGCGAGCGCGCTCAGGTAGCTGTCCACATCGGACAGTGCGAGGTCGTCCAGCGCGCCCGTCGGCAGGCTGAGCTTGCGCGCCGCGACCGTGCCGACCGGGGAGCTCGTGGCCAGGCCGACGCGGACCAGCACGTTGCCCGGCGCGGTCCACTGCTCGCGCAGCAGGCCGTCGGTGTGCGGCACCTTGCCCAGCGCGCTCAGGAACACCGCGGGCGGCACGCTGACCAGGCCCTCGTCGGTCTGCACGGAACCCGCCGACGAGTCCTTGCCCGAGATCAGCGGCACGCCGAAGTGGCGGACCAGCACGGCGAGCTCGTCGACCATGCCGACCAGCCACTCACGCCAGTGCGGCGAGAGGTGCGGGGTGTAGAAGTTGTCGCACATGCAGACGTCCTTCACGGCGACGCCGGCGAGCACCTGGCCCGCGAGCACCGAGCAGAACATCTGGCGCGTCGCGGCGACCGGGTCGGCGTCGAACATCCACGGGTTGAACGCGGTGTTCACCACGGCGGCGGCGGGCGAACCCGCGACCGGCGTGCCTGCCCAGTAGGCCGTGCGGACCGGGTACTCGGTGCCGTAGTGCGGGCCGTACCAGGTGTTGCCCTGGACCGTGGAGTCGTACTGCGAGTCGGCGAAGTGCTGCGAGGCCACCTCCGCGTCGGCGACGACCTCCTCCAGCAGCCCGGCGAGCTGCGTGGGCGCCAGCTCCGGCCACTCGACCACGTCGGCCGGACGCGGCGGCGGACCGACCTCGAACCGTTCGACCTCGATGTCGAGCAGGTCGTACGCCACGTCGAAGCCCAGTTCGCCCTGGTGGACGGGCACGACGTCCGGGGCGCCCGCGATCAGCGCCTCCTCGGTCAGGTCCGGGGCGTGGAACACGTGGTAGCGACCCGTGTCCGCGAACCGGCCGATGACCGTCGAACGCACCATGTGGCGGTCGAGGATCTTCTTCGCCCGCTCCTGGTGCTCCGGTGGCACGGCGAGCAGCATGCGTTCCTGCGACTCGGACAGCAGGATCCGCCACATCGGCAGCGCCGCGGTCTTCAACGGCACCAGCGCGGTGTTGATCCAGACACCGCACGCCTCGCCGATCTCGCCGACGGCGCTGTTCAGGCCCGCGCCACCGACGTCGGTGAGCGCGCTCATGCAGCCCGCTTCGCGCAGCTCGATCAGCGCCTTGCGGAACTTGACCTGCTCCAGCGGCGCGCCGATCTGCACGGCGGCCGTGTCCATCACGGCACCGGCGGAGCTCGCGGACGCGCCGTGGATGCCCTCGTTGCCGGTCAGGCCACCGATCAGCACCACGAAGTCACCCGGTCGCGGCGTGCCGCGCTGCGCCGCCGACACGGGCAGCAGGCCGATGCTGCCACCGAGCGCGAACGGCTTGGCGCGGTACGCGGGGTGGAACGTCATGCGCGACGACATCATCGGCACGCCGAACGTGTTGCCGTACTCCTTGATCGCCCGGATCGTCTCGCCGGCGAGACGGCGCGCGTCCGGCCGGCCCTTGATCGGCGCGGGTGCCTCGGGCTCACCGATGGCGGTGTACTCGAAGCTGCCGATCGGGTCGGCGGAAAGCCCGGTGCCGAGGATGTCGCGCAGCACGCCGCCGAGCTTGGTCAGCTGGCCGAAGTAGCCGGAGATCGCGGACGGCCCGTTGTGCGTCTCGGCCTTGATGGCGATCGCGTGGCCGTCGTAGAAGTCCCAGACGCCGGCGTTGTCGTGGAACATGCTGAGCACGTTCGGGTTGTCGACGTCCTTCGCGGCCTGCACGAGCCGGCCGAGCAGGCTGCCGAGCGACTTCCACGTGGTGTGCGCGCAGTGGTCGCTCCACCGGGCGTCCAGCGCCTCCAGCAGGACGTCCGTGACGAACTCGTCGCCGAGCGTGTGCTGCACGTGCTGCACGTGCTTCATTTGGGCGAGCGACAGGTTGCGCCCACCGGCCGTGCCGAGCTCGGCCAGTTTCGTGTCGTCGAGCCCGCGCAGGTCGTACTGCACGGCCGACTCGTAGTGCCCCTGCGGCACGAGGGTGTCGTAGTGCGGTTCCTCGTCGTGCAGCTCTTCGATCGTCGCGTTGAACCGCGTGGCGACCACCAGGTCCCTCAGCGCGGGCGACGCGGACTTGTAGCTGGTGGCGACCTTGCCGGCCTTGGCCTCGACGCCGAGCAACCCGCACACCGTGATGATCGAGTCGCTCTCGTTGTCGACCACGCCACGCTTGTAGGCGACCTGTACGGCACCCGCGTCCAGCGGCTGGTCCAGGGAGACCTCGACGTCGAGCTGGTCGCCGAGCACGGCGGCCACCCCGGCGAGCGCGGCGGCATCGGGCGAGACCTCGAACTCGACGTAGTAGTCGCGCCACACTTCGAGGTCGTCGAGCTCCCACGATCGGCCGAGCTCACGGATGTCGGGCTCCGCTACCCCCGCGGAGCGAACCGAGAACTTGTGGATCAACAATCCTCCTGGAGCTGAACGGTCGGGGGCGATTGTCCCCGTCAGCGACCGCGCTCGTGGAAGCACCCAGGCAACCGGGCGAGGCCGCACTGCGACACATGCAGCACCCTAGGCGTTGAGCCAGCTCCAGCCCGAATCGACGGAGAGCGACGCGCGTCACTCGGACGCGCGAAACCGCTGGTGTACCGGGTGCTGCTGGGGCTGGCCGTGGTCGTCCGCCGTCACCCTGTGAGGCGATCTTCGACACGATCCGGAGATTTGGGCCATGCGATGCTGGATGTTGAGGCCCGCCGGTGTACGGTATTCACATCTGTCATGGTTCCGAAGTACCGTTCGCCCGTGATCGCAGGTCACGGGCGTTTTGCTGTTCAGCGTCTCCGGCCATGACGGATCACCCGGCCCCGCACAGTGCGGGCGCCAAATTCATGCTTGGAGTGCACCATGGCCACCGGAACCGTCAAGTGGTTCAACGCTGAAAAGGGCTTCGGCTTCATCGAGCAGGACGGTGGCGGCGCTGACGTCTTCGCCCACTACTCGAACATCGCCGCTCAGGGCTTCCGTGAGCTCCAGGAAGGCCAGAAGGTCTCCTTCGACATCACGCAGGGCCAGAAGGGCCCGCAGGCGGAGAACATCGTCCCCGCCTAGTCCCCACTGCCGTTAGCGGCACGCAGGACTGCCGAAGCCCGGCCGGATGATCTATCCGGCCGGGCTTTGTCCTGTCCAGACGTCCCGCAACGCCTCAGATCAGGTTGTGCGTGCCCGAAGTGAGCGCGGTCAGCTGGTCCGCGTACTCGATGCGCGCGACCCAGTCCGCCGGCCAGGCGGCCAGACCGTGGGCGGCGCCCGCGAACGCTCCGGCCAGCGCGGCGATCGAATCGGAGTCGCCGCTGGTCCGGGCGCCCCGCACCAGGCATCGCACCGGGTCGCCGGCGTGCCGGATCGCGCAGTGCAGACCGCTCGCCAGCGCCTCCTCGGCGATCCAGCCCTCACCTGTGGTGAGGCACACGTCCAGGCCGTCGTCAGGCCGGGCAAGAGCAGCCACCAGCCGCTCGAGCACCACGACGCACTCGTCCCAGCCGCGGGCGATGAAGTCGGCGGGTGTGGTCGCGCCCGGCATCTGCCACAGTGATCCCAGCCACTCCTCCAGGTAGACGGAGCGCCGTTCTGCACACCGGGCCAGCAGCGCGGCGGGCACGTCGGCCAGGTCGGCCCCGTCGACCAGCAGCCGCGTGGCGTAGGCGGTGAGCTCGGACGCGGCCAGTGCCGTGGGATGGCCGTGGGTCATCGCGGCCTGCAGCTGTGACACCCCGGCGAGCACGTCGAGGTCGAGACCGGGCACCAGACCCACCGGGGTCACGCGCATGTTCGCGCCACATCCCTTGGATCCGGCGATGGTCGCCTCCACCCACGGCGCACCCTCCGCCAGGCCGCCACACGCGCGCAGACACGTCATCCCAGGCGCACGGTTGTTCTCCGGACTGTGCGCCCAGGCCACGAACCGCTCCCGCAACCGCGGCTCGAGCACGTCAGCGGTGTACCGGTCGACACCGTGCAGCGCCCACGCGACCGCAAGCGCCATCTGCGTGTCATCGGTGACCAGCGCGGGATCACCCACCAGATCATCCGGCCCGGCAGGACCGAACTTCCGGTCGATCTCCGCAACGGTCAGGAACTCCGTCGGCCGGCCGAGCGCGTCCCCGAAAGCCAGCCCGTACAACGATCCCGCGATTCGATCCACGGCGCGACCCTAACCGAGCCAGGGAAGGGTGCATCCGCGAATACACGCACCCTTCCCAGGTCCGCAGGTCACTTCTTGAAGACGTCCTTGACCTTCTCGGCCGCCTCCTTGAGGTGGCCCTTCGACTGCTCGGTCTGGCCCTCGGCCTGCAGACCCTGGTCGTCGGTCGCGTCGCCGACACCTTCCTTGACCTTGCCCTTGAGCTGGTCGGCCTTGGCGTCGAACTTGTCATCGGTGCCCATGTCGTCCTTCCCCGGCACCTGAGTCTCAGGTGCGACATCCACCTACGGATGCCCACGCGACCGAGCCTCAATCCTGGATCGCGACCGGCATGCGTCACGGCCTGACCTCTGTGGTCACGAAGTCTTCATGATGGCATCGATCGCCTTGCCGAGCTGCGCGTACTTCTGCGTGTAGAGGACGGGAAAGACGCCGGGCGGATCGGCCGGGCGGGCGGCGTCGGCGTAGTCCATGCCCAGGTTGCCGAACACGACGACGATGTACTCACGCTTGTCCTTGCCGGGCAACGACTTCACGATGCCCGCGTCGGAGCCCGCGGTGGCGGTCCAGCCGGTCTTGTGCGCGAACGTCACCTCGGCGGCTTCGTTGCACGGACGCACGTCACGGTCGTAGATCGCGTCGCCGACCGTCACGGTGCCGTCCGGCTCGATCCAGCGTGACGGCACCTGCTGCGGGATGCCCTGCACCGGGTAGTCGCGCCCGCACCAGTTCGATGTGGACAGCATCTCGTTGTGGCCCTGGGCCGCCAGCGTGTCCAGGAAGAACTTCCGTGACGTCGGCGAAAGCTCGTTGGCGGTGACCGGCTTGCCCTCGTTCGTCGTCCACAGCACGTCCGCGCCGCCGTTGATCAGCAGCAGGAGCTTGGCGGTGTCGAGACCGCTCATGTTCGCGCCTCCCCAGCCGCCCCCGTTGCCGGGAATCGTCCCGGTGACCATCAGCGTCGGCATGTCCAGGTCTGCGAACGTCCGGTTGACCTGGTCCCACGCGTTCAGGTCGTGGAGCAGCTTCACCAACGCGCAGGTGGACTCGTTCTGGGACTTCGTGATCATCTCGTCGAAGTGCTGCCGGACCCTCTTCACCGACGGTCCGCCGCACACCTCACGCACCGGGTTGGGTTCGAAGACGTACTCGGCGTCGAGATCGATCCTGCCCAGGTCCACCAGCCGCAGTACACCGAAGCCCACCAGCAGCTTGAGCACCGACGCCGGGTACGGCGAGGAGAAGTCGATCGGCGCGTGGTCCCTGCCCGGCAACACGTCCCGAGTGCCCACGCCGCCGTTGGTGTCCCACTCAGCGTCATCCCACCAGCGATAACGGACCTGGTCGGTGGACAGCACCCGGGGCTGGACCGGCACGACCACGCCGTTCGGGTGCTGCGGGCTGAGCAACACGTTCGCCACCGCCGCCGGCCGCCCGGCGGGGTCGAGTTCGATGACCGCCACGTCCAGGTTCGGGGTCTGGTGCAACGGTGTGCCGCCGGGACGCGTCCGGGCCCGGCTCATCAGCTCGGCAGGCGAAGCGTCGTACTCCTCCTGCCGCGCCGGTCGTGCGCCAGGCTTCGGCGGGGTCAGGTCGATGACGTCCTTGAAGTTCTGCGCCACGACCGCTTCGCGCAGGCGCTCGGCGAGCGGCTGGCCGTCCGCATCGGCCACCGGCGTCGCGGCGGCGGCCGTCACCGTGAGCGCCGTGCACAACAGGCTGATCCGCTTGAGCTTCATCCCAGCCCGCTACATCGGACGTCGATGGCTCGGCGAACCGGCCGGATCGAGCGAACCGGTCACGTCGCTGCCGCATGCGGGAAGCACCTCGTCGGTTTCACCTGGCCACTGCGGAGCTTGCGGCGCCATCGCACCTCTCGCAGGCGTGGCCACGTACTTGGCGTAGAGCTCGTCGAAGATCGGTGTCCTGTTCATGCGCACAATGGTGATGAGGCGAGATCACAGATCAGAAAAAAACGGACCTAAACCGCTAGAACGGGTGATCGGAACACTACCCGGAAACCCTTGCGGCGCAACAACAATCGGTTACGCACGAAGCGCCCGGCTGCAAGTCGCAGCCGGGCGCTTCGCGAGAGATACAGGATGTCCGGACGCATCCGGACCAACGACACCACGCGCAGCCGTGTCAGGCGTACCGGCCCCCGAAGTGATCAACCGGTAGGAGCCGGTGCGTTGCCGACTTCACGTGATGTGCCGCGATTCAGCGGTCCGAGTCGTCCCCGTGGTGGTGCGCGTGCTCGATGTCGAGATCGGGGTTCGTGCACGGTCCGCTGTCGTTGTTGGAGAAGAGCGGCACCGCGATGACGTTCACGTCCACGTGGCAGACGTTGATGTCGCTGAGCAGCTCGGAGTCTTCCATGTTCACGAGGCCGACCTGGTGGTCGTGCTCGTACTTCGTGGCGAGATCCATCATGTCATCCATCGCGCCGCCCTGAGTCGCGAAAGCGGGCGTGCCCATCATCAGAAAACCCGCGCCAACAGCAGCCGCGGCAAATGCCTTCTTCAGCATGACGATTCCTCCTAAGAGCCAGGCGTTGATCTGCACGTGCAACAAAGAGAGGGAACGGAGCTGGCAGCCATGCCGAACTCCGCTCCCCCATCGAAAGAACGGCGCGCCGCCGCAGCGTGCGCCGCCTTACGTCACTTGTCGTCGGGGTTGGCGCACAGGCCGCTGTCGTTGTCCGACAGCACCGGCACCGCGATGACGTTGACGTCGATGAAGCAGGCGTTCAGATCGCTGGCGACCTCGGAGTCGTTCAGGTCGGCAACGCCGACCTGGTCCGTGATGTCCAGCTCAGGGGAATCGGCCAGCGCGGTGGAACCAAAACCGAGGAATGCGCCCGCGATAGCGACGGCCGCCCCTGCCTTCTTCAGCACAGAAATCTCCTTGTTTGACCTGTCAACAAAGGGTTTGCTTCGGCAACATGCCAGCCGCAAGTCCGACAGGACCGTATCCAAACAATCTGGGGAGACCAAATTAGCGATCACGCGATGGTGTGAACACCACAGCCGTGCATCACACCATCGGGTGACGCTCCAATATTGATGTTTAGAACAATCTCATCGGATGAGCAGGGCAGAATCCGCGTATTCCACGTACGCATCCTGCTATGGGGTGAATGCCCGCCCGCCCCGCGCCCGAGACTCGGGCCCGCGCACGGCACTCCTCACTCGCGACGACGCGGAGAGCTCAGCCCAGTGATCAGCAGGACCCATGCCGACCGGGCTCGCTACCCCCTTGAACAGCGCTTCGTCTCGAATCGAGCGAACCTCCGAAGCGGTGGCGCGCACCGGTCACCTGGTTCCAGGGTGGACGCGAGGGGATGCCGACCGGAGCTCTGGACCAGTGCGCGGGTGCACAGCGCCGGGTGCGCACCCTTGTCGCCGGCGCCGAGAAGCAATACGGTCGCTCTATTCACCACCGGAACTGGTCGAGTTGAGCCGGCAGCTCGGAGTCGCGCTGGAGACCGGACGAATGCGAATAGCGATGGTGTCAGTACAGGCAGGCCCACACCCTGAAAGCGCGGCGCAGGCCGCGCACGTTGCGGAGCTGTGCGCGGGATTGAGCGCTTCAGGACATGAGCTGGTCGTCTACACCCGGCGCGACGATTCCACCTCACCGACAGCTCTCTGCCCGGATGACGGTTACGACATCGTGCGTGTTCCCGCCGGACCGGCGTGCGCACTCGCGGAGAACGAGCTCGTAGGCCACCTCGGTGATTTCGCCAGGTTTCTCGCCGAGCAGTGGCGGACGCGACCTCCGGACGTGGTGCACTCGCATCACTGGACGTCCGGGCTGGTATCGGTAATCGGCGCGCATCGCTTTCAGGTTCCGGTGGTGCACTCCTATCACGGGTTCGGCGAGACCGAGGTGGAGCAGCGCTCCGACGCCGAGGCGCTAATCGCGCGCCGGGCGGCGTGGATCACGGCGACGAGTTCCGCGGAAGCGGCGCAGCTGTGGCAGCTGGGCGTGCGACGCACCCAGGTGTCCGTGGTTCCCAGCGGTGTGAACTCGGATTTCTTCGACCCGGAAGGTCCGGCCGCCGTCCACGATGGACGAATGCGCGTCGCGGTGACCGGAGAACTGGCTTCCGGTACCAGCTCTCTGGCACTGGACGCCGTCGTGTCCGCTGTGGACCATGTCGAACTGGTGGACGCGAACGCGGTTCCGCGCACCGACCTGCCGGCGATGTTGAGGTCGGCCGACGTCGCGGTGTGCGCACCGGCCGCCGAAAGGTACGGCAGCGCTGCACTTGAGGCGATGGCCTGCGGTGTCCCCGTGGCGGCCACGGCGGTCGGTGCGCTGAGCGACATCGTGCTGCCGGACGTGACCGGCCTGCTGGTCCAGCCGCAGGACGGCCGGCGGCTGGCACAGTCGCTGATAGCGCTGCTGGCCGACGAAACGCGACGGGAGCAGTTCGGCATCGCCGCCCGCGACCGCGTTCTGGGCCGGTACTCACGGAGCCGGCTGGCGAAGGAGGCGATGGCCGTGTACGAGCGCGCCACGCTCGCGGAGCCACCCGCGAAGGCTCACCGTCCACGAAGACCAGCCGCAACAGCCGGCCTTCCCGGTCGCACCCTGCCGTGAACTCGTCGAACTCACCCGCTCACCGGACCGTCCACAGTGGAACGTGACGGTGCGCTGGTGGCGCGCTCCGACAGCCGAATCAGGTGGCCAGCAGCGCCTCCAGTGCCACCGCGGTGTCCGGATGACGGCTCAGCAGCACCACCCCGTTCGGCGCGGCCTGCCAGGAACCCTCGCAGCCCAGCAGGTCCGCCACCGCGTCACAGGTCGCCGGATGCGCGGCCAGTAGTGCGAGGCCGGTTCCGGACGTCGTGCGCGCCGCGACGGGTGCGGGCTGGTCGAGCCAGGGCGGGACCCACTCGTCGAGTGCGGGGAGCCGGCCGGGGAACAGCCGGCCTGCCTCCCGGATGAGCAGTGGGACGAACTGCGCGCCGCGGGAACGCAGGGTGCTGATCAGGGTGGGCAGCCACGGCAGCAGCAGCGGGTCCGGCAGGTGGGCGAACGCGTTGGACATCGTCTCCACCACGAAGTCCACCAGGCTCGGCACCGGGTCGAGGGCGTGCACGAAACCGCTCAGGTAGCGCGGATAGCTCGGCAGCGACAGCGGGTTGCCCAGCAGGTCGTCGCACCGGACGCGCAGTTCGGCCCGGGACAGGCGGCCGAGGTGGACCTGGGCGGCCCACAGCAGGGCCACCTTCGACGGCTCCTCCGGATGGGACTGGGCCACCGCGAGTTCCAGCTGGGTGCGGTCGCAGCCCAGGGACAGGGCCAGGGACTCCATGCTGAACAGGAAGCCGAGCATGGCGGCCACCTGGTCGACGCCTGCTTCCTCGTCGGTGAACGCCGTCGGCAGCAGGGTGCAGTAGTGGGCGTAGCCGGTGCGGACGAAGGACTCGATCCATTGCGGCAGAACGGGTTCGTTCGTGCGGTAGTAGGCGAGCAGACGGCGGGACCGGCGCAGGACCTCCGGCGCGCCGTCCACCGTGCGTTCGCCGGCCAGCACCTCCAGCGCTCGGGTGCCCAGGTCGCCCGCCAGGCGTGGGCTGTGCAGGTAGCGGATGGCGTCCTCGACGGCTTCGAGGACGCTCGCCGTGGTGGCCTGCGGGTCGTAGGCGCTGCGGCGGAGGCGTTGTTCCACGACCTGTTCGACGCTGACGCCCTCGTAGCCCAGTTCGATGAGGGCCCGCTGGTGGGTGCCGAGGGCGAGGTCCCACGACTCCTGGATCGGGCGTTCGCCCAGTTTCCGCTCGCCCATGATCGGACGGGCGGCGCCGCGCGGCAGCAGGTAGCGCAGCATCCACAGCAGGTTCGAACAGGGTTCGAGCTCCGGCCGGGAGGCGATGTCGAGCAGAGCTCGCTGTACGCCGCGCTGCTGGAGCTTGAGGTCGAGTGGGGCGAGGCGGTCGTGCACGTCGCGGGCCAGCGGCGGCAGCGCGTCGTAGCCGACCTGGCCGATGCGGTCGCCGCCCATCATGATCTCGACCAGGCGCCCGACGTCCCGGCGTCCGGGGACGACGTCCTTCTCGATGCACGTGACGGCGGCGTCCTGGAAGTCGTACGGCGTCGGCCGGGCCCGGTCGCGCATGCCCGCTAACAGGATCGAGGTCTCGAAGACCGCGATGGCGTCGGCGGTGGAGGCCAGATAGCCGTTGCGGCGAGCTGCGCGCACGATCTCCACCGACCAGCCGAGCAGCTCGGCTTCGTCGAGCCGGTCCAGCACCGGCGAACGTCGCAGGAAGCCGGAAAGCTGGTCGGCAGCGGCGAGTTCCGGGCCCGGACCGGGCAGCGCCGCGGGCTTGCGGGCCTTCTTCCCACCGGCCTGCCCGGCGAGCTGGAACGGGATCACCTTGGTGCGCCGCAGGTTCTTCGCCCACTCGGTGGCCGCGATGGACACCGAGCCCGCCGCGAGGTCGAACTGCGCCTCGATCGCCGCGTGGCTCGACGGGATCAGGCCGTGCTGCCACAACGTCGCGCTGCGCGGGCTGATCACGAAGCCGTCGCTGCCGCCGACGCCGAACTCCGCGACCCGACTGGCCGCGTGGAAGGCGCCGCAGACGTACAGGCAGTCCGCCGGGTCCGCGCCGCTGTCGGCCAGGTGCTCGCGCATCCGCGTCCACATGTACCGCTCACGGTCCTCGTCGACCCGTACCCGGCGCGGATCGCCGGGGGCGAGCCGCCGGAACAGGCTGCCGATCAGGAACATCACCTGGCGGTACGTGTCGTGGTCGCTGTCTCCGAGCGGGAGCTCGACGTACTGGTGCCACCACTCCGACCAATGCCGCACCTTGCCGTGGTGCAGCAGGTACTCCTCCAGTTCGGCGAAGCGCGGCCGCAGGTCGCCGATCTCCACGCCGACCGCGTCGCCGTGCAGCGCGTCCTCGTCCGCCGGTCTGGTCTCCGGTGGCTGCCACTGGAACACGTGGTCCGAGGAGCGGTCGACCAGGACCAGCTCGACCCCCGGTGTGTCCAGCGCGTAGGCGATCGCCTGGTACTCCGCGGACGCCTCGGTGATCGGCGCGACCACCGACAGCGGCGCCCATTCGGCCGGGAACCCGTCGACCTCGCTGGAGAACGCCTGCACCGCAACGGGAAGACGGCAGTTGCGCAGCTCGGTGAGCAGCGGCGCCATGTCCTCGCAGAGCTCCAGGTAGATCACCTTGGGCTGCTTGTCCCGCAACCGGCGGGCCATGGCCACCGCGGAGGCCGGGGAGTGGTGGCAGACCGGGAAGATCTCCAGCGGTTCGGAGACCGCGCGGTCCACGTCGTCGACCATGCCGAGCAGGATGCCCTCCAGGGCACCGGGTCCGTCGGCGAAGGTCGTCGCGGCCTGCTGCAGCTGCGTGCGCAGCGACTCGAAGCTCACGAGAGGGTGGCGATCGTGTCGCGGCCGCCGGCCAGGAACTCCGGCCACAGCCCGCCCTCGTCCTTGCCCCGCGGCTCGACCACGCCGTGCAGGTACTTGTTCATGATCGCCAGGTCCTCTGGCGCCCGCCGCGACAGCGACCCCACCAGCGAGGAACCGAGCGAGCGCGCGGTCAGCTCTCGCTCGCCGAAGAAGTTGCTGTGCAGGATGGCGTCCTCCAGCACACCGATCTGCTCCGCGGTGGACAGCGCGGACTCCAGCTTCTCGTCGTCGCTGCCCGCCGCCGCCGATGCCGCGCGCAGGTCGGCGAAGCTGCGCAGCAGCACGTCCAGCAGGGTCGGCGGCACGTCCAGCTCGATCTGGTGCCGGCGCAGCAGTTCCTCTGTCCGGAACCGGACGATCTCGGCCTCGCTCTTCTTGTTCGTCACCACCGGGATGCGCACGAAGTTGAACCGCCGCTTCAGCGCCGAGGACAGGTCGTTGACACCGCGGTCGCGGCTGTTCGCGGTGGCGATGATCGAGAAACCGGGCTGGGCGAAGACGATGTTGTCGGTGTCCAGCTCCGGCACCGAGACGTACTTCTCGGACAGGATGGAGATCAGCGCGTCCTGGACGTCGCTGGTCGAACGGGTCAGTTCCTCGAACCGGCCGATGGTGCCGGACTCCATCGCGTTCATGATCGGCGACGGGATCATCGACTCGCGGGACTGGCCCTTGGCGATCACCATCGACACGTTCCACGAGTACTTGATGTGGTCCTCGGTGGTGCCCGCGGTGCCCTGCACCACCTGGGTGGAGTTGCGGGAGATGGCGGCGGCCAGCAGTTCGGCCAGCCAGCTCTTGCCGGTGCCGGGGTCGCCGATGAGCAGCAGACCACGGTCGGACGCCAGCGTGACGATGGCGCGTTCGACGATGCTGCGGTCGCCGAACCACTTCTGCGCGATCTCCCGGTCCAGGCCGTCGGACCGCTCGGCGCCCAGGACGAACAGCCGGATCATCTTCGGCGACAACCGCCAGGAGAACGGCTTGGGGTTGTCGTCGACGGACTCCAGCCAGTCCAGTTCCTCGGCGTACTTGAGCTCGGCGGGCGCGCGCAACAGGTCGGACATGTCTTCGTGGTGCCTTTCGGGGAAGTCGGCAGGAACAGAAGTCAGATGGTGAGGAAGGTCTTCAGCTCGTGGACGAGCTTGCGGATGTGGCCGGAGATCACCGGCGTGCCCAGGTCCTTGAACCGCTCGCGGAACCACGGGTTCACGCTGCCTCGACCGGAGCTCGTCACCGAGCCGACCGGGATGAACTTGGCCCCGGAGCGGTGGATCGCCGCCATCGAGTCGTAGAGCTGCTCGCAGTGGCTCTCGTAGAAGTCGGAGATCCACACCACCACGGTGTTGCGCGGCTCGGCGATCTTCGGCTGGGTCAGTGCCATCGCCACCGTGCCGTCGGTACCGCCGCCGAGTTGCGTGCGCAGCAAGGTCTCGAACGGGTCGGCAACCCACGGGGTCAGGTCCAGCGCCCTGGTGTCGTAGGCGATCAGGTGCACGTCCACCTTGGGCAGCCCGGCGAAGATCGAGGCCAGGATGGTGCAGTTGACCATCGAGTCGACCATGGAGCCGGACTGGTCCACCACCGCGATCAACCGCTGCGGCGTGGTCTTGCGCGCGGTGTGCCGGTAGTAGAGGCGGTCGACGTAGAGCCGTTCCTCCTCCGGGCTCCAGTTCGTCAGGTTCTTCCAGATCGTGCGGTCGAGGTCGAGGTTGCGGAACACCCGCTTCGGCGGCACCGACCGGTCCAGCGCGCCGGCGGAGGCCTTCTCCACCTGCGTGCGCAGCACCTCGGCCACCTCGTCCACGAAGCGGCGGATCAGTGACTTGGCGTTGGCCAGCGCCACCCCGGAGAGGTTGTCCTTGTCCCGCAACAACTGCTCGATCAGCGACATGCTCGGCGTGAGCTGGGCGGCGAGCGCCGGGTCCGCGAGCACCTCGCGCAGGTGCATGCGCTTGACCAGATCCGCTTCCAGAGCACCGAGTTCGGGGCCGATCCGCGGGATCAGGTTGCTCAGGTCCGGCGTGCCGGAGCCCGTCCCGGTTCCGGAGCCGGCCTGACGGCCACCACCGCGCAGTTCGCCCGGCCGGCAGCCCAGCGCACGTTCCAGCCAGCCCGCGTCGGCCTGCCACCGGGACAGCTGCCCGGCGGTGACGGTGCCGGACCCGGTGGCGAAGACGTTCAGCAACACCTTCGACACCAGTGCGGCCCGCCGTACCTCGGCCGCCTTGTCCCGTTCATCCCCCGTCTCGGGAACCATCACGCCGTCGAACTCGGCGGCGAGCCCAGGGTGGCGCTGCACGATCGAATCGACACCGGCCTGCGGGTCCAGCAGCGCGGGCGGCAAGCCGATGTCCTGCAGCACGGCCAAGCTCGCCGACTCCAAAGTGGACTGTTCCTCGTGGTCGAACAGCCGGGACAGCAACCGCCAGTAGAGGACCTGCCGGCGGTTCTCCTGTGCGTCGGTCATCTGCGCAACAACCTTCCGGCACGCTCCCGCAGCACCGTCGCGGCGTCGGTCGCGGCCTTCTCCGCCTTGACACCGGCCTTGTCCACCGCGCCACCGGCCCACGCACCGGCGTGCAGGGCCACGGTCTTCTTGCGTGCGGTGTTCTCGACGGCGAGCGGCTGAACCCGGAACATGCCCGCCTCCCAGCGCAACAGGCCGATGCACGCGGTCGACGTCGCCACCGCTTCCGGCGTGAGCGGCCCGGCGGCCGGCACCCGGTCGGTGTCCACGACGACAGGCTGCCCGGCAAGGGAGAAGGTCAGCGTCTCCCCCTGCTGCTCGGCGCTGTGGCCCTCCAGGAACACGGGCACGGCGATGCGGGCCGGATGCCGGTCCAGCGGCGCCGTCGGCAGAGCGCTCGCGGCCGGCAGGACGACCCGCGCGGTGACGAACGGATCGGCCGGCTCACCGAGCCTCGCGTGCTCGTCGCGCCACAACAGGTCGCCCTCGCCGGTGATCGGCATGTCGGTGAGGTCCATGGACCTGCCCTCGCTGACGGCCGTCAGCAACGACAGGTGCGGCCGCAGCAACTGCCAGATCCCGGCACCGATGATCGTGTCCGGCTTCGGCGCGGACACGCTGGCGCGCACCAGGAAGGGCGTGCCGCCGGCCGGTTCGAACACCGCGTGCACCTGGGCCTGCGCGGCGGTCGCGTGCTCGTGCAGGTCCACTCCCAGCGGCAGCAGCCGCCCGGTCACCGTGCTCGCAGGAGCCTCCGTCGCACCGGGCAACGTCAGCAGCATCGCGCGTGACCACAGATCTCCCCAGCGGCGCAACGGAATCCGCTCCAGGGCGGAACCGGGGCACGAGGCGGCCAAATCGGCCGCGAACCCGTCCAGCAGCGCGGCCAGCCTGCGCAGCCGAGGTTCGGGCAGCAGCGCGGAGATCACCGGTTCGGCACCGGAGACCAGGTCGTGGTCGATGCCCTGCCAGCCGGCTCGAGCCAGGTCGGCCAGCCAGGACCGGGCCGCCAGCACCAGGTTCTCGGCCTGACCTCGGCCCGGCACCGGCACACTCGAGTCGCCCTGGGCCCGTCCGGTCGCCTGCCCGACCCGCACCATCAGCGCGTCGTGCACCGAACCGAGCAGCGCGATCCGAGCCGCCGCAAGGGAAAGGAAGTGTTCCTCGCCCGCAGCGCCGGCCACCGCCTTCTCCACGGCCTCGGCCACCCTGGCACTCAGCGGGGACCCCGCCACCGCGTCGGCCAGCGCGGCCAGCCCGGCAACCTGGGCAGCTTGCGGCCGCAACAGCCCGGCGGCCAACGCCTGATCGACGCCGGCGACGGCCACCAGCACCTCGTCAAGCCCGTCGACGGGATCTGCCAGCAGATCGGCGCGCATCACACCACCACCCTGGTCGGCGGGAACCACTGCATCTCCGGCAGCGGGTCAGTCGTCGCGGGATGCTCCACATAGGCCAGATGACGCAGAAAACGACTGAACACCTGTGCCGCGGCAGCACTGTCCGCCTGCGACGGCCGCGCCCCCATCATGAGCGCGTAGAGGGCCTGCGCGTCCATGTCCGCGGCGTCCACTCGCAGGTACCGCGCCACCCGCTCCACCCCGTACTGCAGCACCGCCTCGGTGATCAGGGCGAAGATGTGGTTGCAGAACGACCCCCGCGCACCACCACACGGCCGGTTGTTGTTGGTGCTGCAAGCGAACTCGTAACTCCCCGCGGCGACGGAAGAGACATACACCCGCTCGATGTCCGACCCACTGGACACCACCCCCTGCAACCGCCCGTCCGCCAACTCGACGAACGGCACCTTGGAGAGCTTGCGCGGGCGTGCGGGTGGCAACACCCGCGCCGTGCTCGCACTTTCCCAGTCTGACAACGATCCCTCTCCTTGCCCCCGAGCGAGTCGATCCGCCGGTCCGGCGGTGCAGGAGAGACGTTAGCGGCGAGCACCGACAATTTTCGGCGGCCTGCGCCGGCCAGCCAAAAGCCGCAGGTCGGCGAGGCGGCGTCACCGCGAGCACTCGCCAGCTGTGCCCGAAGGGCCTAATGACCTTGCGCCATCTCGCTTAGAGCAACTGCAAGCAGTAGAAGGAGCAGCGAAGGATGCTCGATGCGCCCAAGATGAAGGAACCCAGTGTCAGAACAACCTGGCCGCTCACCGGTCCTCGGACACCGCGGCCACGCGCTGAGCTCGCATCTCAGTGAGGCCGACGCGCAGTTCCGGGTGTGGATGCACGAAAACCTCGATCGCGCCGCGGCGCACTTCGGGCTCACCGTCATCGGGGAACCTCGGCGCGGCTGGCTGGACCGGTCGATCAGCGCGCCTGTGCAAGGACCCGCCGAGCAGATGTGGCTACGGGTGGTGTCCGAGGACAGACAAGATCCTCTCCCAGGTCCGACGGCCTCATGATCGCCCCCTGGGTCAGACACGAGGCAGGTAGGCGGCAACTTCGGCGATCGCGTCGAGCGTGTCGTGGTCGAACCCGCTTCCGCCGGCGTTCTCCGCCTCGGCGATCGTCACGCTTTTGCCGTCACGGTCGCTGCCGTAACGCTGGCCGGTGAAGCGAATATCAGCCAGATCGAGCAGGGACGCCCCGAGTGGGTAGATGTCACCGCTGCCGTACCGCTCCATGAGCGTGTGGAACTTGCGGGCGTCACTCGCGCTTGCCATACCGACCCACGCCACCGACACCACCGCGGTGTTGCCCGCACCGTCTCCCACGGCGAACAACACGCGTTCGAGCGACGTGCAGCGGGTGCGGGTGAAGAACTCGCGGACCTCGCCGAACGATGCTGCCAAGCATTCCGCCTGCTGACGCCCGGTCCGGCGCAGCTGCCGCAATCCCATGCGCTGCCAAGCGCCGTCGACATCGCCCTTGCGCGCTGACTTTTGCCCATCCGCCTTCCGAGCCCGCAGTTGCGCCGACGAGGTGCCGCTACCGACGTTCACCGATCCGCCGCCCGCAGCACCGCCGCCGAGCGAGATCGCTCCGCCAGACGAAGCGAAGACACCTAGAGCCAACACACCAGCGACAACCGCTCCCCCGCCCTTCCCCTTGCCCCTACCGGTGATCGGTATGACTCGCCCGTTCTTGGTGATGAAATCTGGCTTCGGCACGCCGCCCTCATTTCTGGTGAGACCCGCGACGTAGATGCGGCTGCGGCAGACTTCGTTGCGCTATTCCAACCCACCTTCGAGATGTCACTCGAACGCGTGAAACGCGACGACTGGTGGCAACGCAGCGCAACCGATCATCTCAGCGGGTGGCGTGCGGGCCGTGGTCGCTGCTTTGGGCGTCGAACCAGGCGTGCAGGGCGTTGCGAAGGTCGGTGCCTGTCGTGGTGTAGGTGACGCGTGCTCCGTCGCGGGTGTTCTCGTAGTCGATGGTGATTCGTCCGTCGTGGGCGCGGAGCGTTTCCAGGCCGGGCATCTCGTTGCCGTGGATGCGGGCGGGATCGGTGAAGTCGCCGCGCCGGAAGCGGTCGGCCTCCGCGGTCAGGTGTTGCTGGATCAGGGTGACCTGAGTGGTGTCCTGGGGGTCGTCGGCGATGACGGTCTGCACGCCGCCGGTGTCGGTTTTGGTGAACCGGTGGGTGGTGCGCTCCAGGTCGAACGGCATGACCGACGCGCCCCGTTCGGCGACATCGGCCTGCCGGTCGGACGGTGCCGGTGTCGATGGGCCGTCGGCGCAGCCGCTGCTCAGCGTGATGGCGGCGGCGGTGGCCACCAGGAGCAGGGCTCGACGGAGCTGGGTCCGATCAGGACGGTTCAACAGAGGCCTCCGCGAGCATCTGGAGCGCACGCACCACGGCTGCGCGTTGGTCGTCGGGTACGCGATCGAGCAGTGCCGTGAGCCGGTCTCGGCGGGCGTCCGCCTGCCGCGCGGCAGCGGTGGCACCCGCGTCGGTGAGTACGAGCAGCACGCCGCGGCCATCGCCGTCCGCGGTCTCCCGGTGCACCCACCCCCGGCCGGCCAGGTTTGTGACCAGGCGGCTGACGGTGCTCTTCTCCAACCGCAACCGGCGAGCCAGCTCCACCTGACGGATCCGTCCGGTGAGCAGGTTGAGAGCCACGACTCCGACCACGTCGGCGATGACTCGGTCGCTCCAGCCGTGTGCCCGGAGCCCGGCGACGTCGTCGTCCGAGATGCCGGACGGCTCCGCGAGAACGCGCACGGCGAAGGCGATCAGTGCCGCCTCGCGTGGATCGACGGCGGCCGGGACGAGGGCGGGGATTCGTCGCATGTGGAACTCCTGAAGCGGGTGCGTTGCCGCCCGCCTTCGTGAGGCGGGCGGCAACCGAGGTGGATGATCAGACGCCGGCAGGCTCGCGCTCGGCGGCCCGCGCAGCCGCACGGCTGCCGCGCAACGTCCCAGCCGCGATGAGCGCGCCCACCACCGCGATGCCGGCGGCACCGATGAACGCGGCGGACACACCGGTGGTCAGGGCGTTGGCGTCACCGAGCTGACCGGCGCCGTACGAGGCGGCCAGCGCGGT
>NZ_JOEA01000005.1 GCF_000719115.1 Lentzea albidocapillata
TACGTGAGGATCTTGGTCAGCAGCGCGTCGTCGGTCTTGAGCTTCTCGATCGTCGCGGCATCGATCTTCGCGAACGCCGAGTCGACCGGCGCGAACACCAGGCGGTCGGATGGGTCTGGTTGTCGACCCGTTACGAAACGTGGGCCGACACACCAATCCATGCCGTTCGCGAACCCGAAGACCCACCATGGAACAAGGAGACATCGCCCCGGACTTCACGCTGCCCGACGACACCGGCGAACCCCGTACGCTGTCGAGCTTCCTGGCCTCCGGCCCGGTCGCGCTGTTCTTCTACCCGGCCGCGATGTCCGGCGGTTGCACCACGGAGAGCTGCCACTTCCGCGACCTGGCCGAGGAGTTCGGCGAGGTCGGCGCGCACAGGATCGGGATCAGCCCGGACGCGGTGGGAGCACAGCACCGGTTCTCCACCACGTACGGCTTCGACTACCCGCTCCTGTCCGATGTGGACGGCTCGGTCGCGAAGCAGTTCGGCGCCTGGCGGCGCTTCAGCCCTCTGCACGCGAAGCGGCGGACCTTCGTCATCGGCACCGGCCGCGAGATCCTCGCTGTCATCAAGGGAGAGCTGAAGTTCAACGCCCACGCGGACCTCGCTCTCGAGGTCCTGCGCGGACGTGCCGCCAAGGACGCCTAACCGGCCACCGAGGTGAACACCATCGAGTGCCAGCCGGTCGCGCCGTCCGGGATCGGGGCGGCGCGCTCGCTGGTCTGGGTGGTGCCCTTCCGGTCCGTGGCACGGCATTCCACGGTGTGGTTGCCTTCCTTGAGGTCCAGTTCGATGCGCCACATCCGCCACGTGTCGATGTTGACCTCGCGGCTCAGCGTCGCCTCCTGCCAGGGCCCTCCGTCGACCCGGACCTCGACGCGGTCGATGCCGGTGTGCTGGGCCCAGGCGATGCCCGCCGCGACGAACCTGCCCGCCGGCACCCTCTCGAAGGACTTCGGCCGGTCCACCCTCGACATCACCTTGACCGGGGCCTTCTTCCCCCAGCCGCGCTGCGCCCAGTACGGGTCGAACGTGTCGAAGGTGGTGAGTTCGGCGTCCACCAGCCACTTCGTCGCCGACACGTAGCCGTAGAGGCCCGGCACGACCATGCGGACCGGGAAGCCGCGCTCGATCGGCAACGGTTCGCCGTTCATCCCCAGCGCCAGCATCGCGTTCGAGCCCGGCGCCATGATCTTGTCGACCGGGGTGCCGCACGTCCAGCCGTCCACGCTGGTCGTCGCGAGCTGGTCGGCACCGGGACGCACACCTGCTTCGCGCAGCAGGTCGGGCAGGGAGACGCCGATGAAGTTCGACGTGGAGATGTACGGGCCGCCGACCTCGTTGGACACGCACACCAGCGTGATCGTCTTCTCCACCAGCGGACGCCGCAGCAGATCGTCGTAGGTGAGCACCAATTCGTTGTCCACCATGCCGTGCACCCGCATGCGCCAGTCCTCGGCGCGCAGGCGAGGCACCGTGAGCGCGGTGTCGACGCGGTAGAACTTCTCGTTCGGCGTGATGAACTGCGGTGTGCCCTCACGGGCGAAGTCGGCGTCGAACGGGATCTCCGGCGCTTTCTCCCTGGGCTGCAACCTGATCGCACGCCGGGAGGCCTCGACGTCCACCCGGCCGGCGAGCAGCTGACCGCCGAGCGCGGAGACCCCGGCACCGACCGCGATCGCCGCGGTCGTCAGCAGGAACCTGCGCCGCTCCGGCACGACCGCGGGCACCGCCTGGGACCACAGCCAGCGGAAAGCGGCGACACCGGCCACGAGGCTCGCCAGCGGGGCGAGCACCGACCACCCGGTCGTCGTCGGCCTGGCCAGCACCGCGGCGATGCCGAGGAGGCCGAGCAGCGCGGCGAGGACGGTGCCGGGCCACGGACTGCGGCGCGACAACAGCCCCGCCACCACGCCGAGGCCCGCGAGCACGACCGCCATGCTGCCGAGCAGCACCAGCTTGTCGTTCTCACCGAACGTACGGATCGCGAAGTCCTTGACCGGATGGGGTGTCAGGTCGATCGCGGTGTTGCCGACGGCGAGGAACGGCGAGGCCAGTGGACTCACCAGCCCTGCGACGAGATGCCCTACCGCCAACGCCACGGCCACCGACACAAGGCCGATGAGGACGGATCGTGTTGCCTTCACATCTGTTGTTCGGAGCAGACCGCTGAGTGGATTGGCTCACGCACGAGGTTCTGCCGAATCCACAGTGGATCAACGCACAGAACGGGGCACTCACGTCACAGACGTGAGTGCCCAGTTGCCACACGGGTGATGTCAGGCAGGCATCAGGACCGAGTCGATGAGGTACACGGTGGCGTTGGCGGTCTTCACGCCACCACAGATGACGTTGGCGTCGTTGACCTTGATCGCGTTGCCCGAATGCCGGACACCGCGCTGACGAGCGTGGTGAGCAGCGGGTTGTTGCTCGCGGCCACGGCGACCGGGTCAGCGGCCATGCCCGAAACCGAACCGGCGCCGGACGGAACCTGCTTGGCGTAGTCGGCACAACCGGAACCTACGAGGTCCTTGGCCGGATCTGCCATCGCAGCCGAGGACGGCGCGGACGAGGTGGCGGAGGTCGGGGCGGTGCTGGAGCTGCCGGCCATGTCGCCCGAGCCGCAAGCAGCTCCGAACAGGGCGAGCGAGATGGCGCCGGCGGCCAGAGCGGTGCTGCGGACGGTCTTGTTCATGACGGACTTCTCCAAGGGGTGAACGGGGAGGTTGCATCGGTGATTCGCCACCCCTCGGGGAACGGATGGGTCCGGTTATCGACCTGTTACCAACGAGCCCGCGGATCGGGCGTGACCAGGACAAATGATCCACCGGCAGTCCGCGGTCCACAGTCGACGATCAACTCGGCTCACTCCCCCACACGCCAAGCACTTCTGCCCCATGTTCTTCCGTCAGACATCCGCTGACACCACGGGTCAGCTGCGCGTGAATCGTCGAATCCTCGTCGAACGACGCTCGGTGGAGTTTCGACGACGGGTCGCCGGACCTCGTTGTTATCGCTAACTCGCCGTCCGCACAGGCAAGCACCATTGCCATGAACAGCAACCTTGCCACATAGTGTTAACGCTCACTGTCCGAGTCTCCTCTCAATGGTGCAAGGAGCCGGTCCATGCGTTTCCCCCTGCCGCGTGCTGTCCGCTCGTTCCGACGGCGCGCGTTGATCGCTCTCACGGTCGTGTTCGCCGCCGGGGCGGGTGTCGTCGCCACCGGTCCGGTGGCGGCGGCCGCCGGCCCTGTGCCGCACTACCTGATGACCGCGTTCACGAACAGCAGCGAGTCGAACATGTACGTCTTCGACTCGCCGAACGCGACCAGCTTCACCCAGGTCAGGGCCAACGCCTACACGCCGCCGTCCGGACTGATCCGAGATCCCAGCGTCCTGCGGCACACCGATGGCTACTACTACCTCGTCTACACGACGAACTGGACGGGCGACACCATCGGTTTCGCCCGCAGCGCGGACTACGTGTCCTGGACGTTCCTGCGCAACGTCCGGGTAGGACTCAACGGCGCCACCGGCAGCACGTGGGCGCCGGAGTGGTTCAAGGACTCCGACGGCAGCGTGCACGTGGTCTTCTCCGCGTCCACGGCCGGAACGGCGGGACAGTTCCGCCCGTACCGGATCACCGCGACGAACGCGGACCTCTCGGCGTGGAGCAACCCGGTCGCACTCGGCCTGCCGGCGAACTTCATCGACAGCTTCCTGGTCAAGGTCGGCGGCACGTACCACAACTTCCTCAAGAACGAGACCACGAAGTACATCGAGCACGCCACCGCCACGTCGCTGAACGGGCCGTGGACCTTCGTCGGCACGGGCAACTGGGCGGGCTGGGGTGCCGGACTCGAAGGACCCGCGCTCGTGCGGCTGCCCGACGGCCGGTGGCGGATCTACTTCGACCAGTACGGCCAGCGGCGGTACTTCTACGCGGACAGCACGAATCTCGCGAGCTTCGGCGCCAAGGTCGAACTGGCCGGGCTGTCCGGCGTCGCGCGGCACTTCACCGTGCTGCGGGAGGACTCCGGCGACGGCACGGCGGTCGCCACGGGCGCCCGGTCGCTGCGCTCGGCCAACCTCCCCGACCGGTACGTCCGTCACCGCGACAACCTCGGCTACGTCGAACCGGTGAGCTCGTCCAGCGCCCTGACGGCGCGCCGGGACGCGACGTTCACCGTCGTGGCCGGCCTGGCGAACGCGGGTTGTTACTCGCTGCGCTCGGTGAACTTCCCGGACCGCTACCTGCGGCACTACGGCTTCCGCGTCCGGCTGGACACCAACAGCGGTGACGCGGTGTTCGCCCGCGACGCCACCTTCTGCGGCCGGGCCGGTCTAGCAGGCGGCGGGAGCACGTCGTTCGAGTCGTACTCCCACCCCGGGCGGTACCTGCGCCACCTGAACTACGAGCTGCGCGTCGACTGGCGCACCTCCGGCTCGTCGTTCGCCGGTGACGCGTCCTTCACCGTCACCGCGCCACTGGCCTGAAAGGACAGTCATTGACATCTCTCCCAGCTGAAGCAGGGAGATTCTTCCCTCGCGGGTCGAGTTTTCTGCTTCACAGCCCGTTGCCGCCTGGCTTACCAGCCAGCCGCTCCGCCAACCGCCACACCAGCGGATCAGAGCACGGTCTTTCGCCCTGGGGCGAAACCTCGCCCTTGCCCTGCTTCGCAGGGTCCGTTTCCTCCCCGGTCTGAAGGCCGGGGCATCCACAGAGGAAATCCCGATGAAGACGGTTCTCCTCCGCCTGGCCGTGCTGGCGCTCGCCGCCGTCACCTGCGTGGCCGGGATGCCCGTGCCGCAGGCAGGTGCGACGCCCGCGGTGCGGTACACCAACCCGATCGCGGAACGGCGTGCCGATCCGCACATCTTCAAGCACACCGACGGCTTCTACTACTTCACCGCGACCGTTCCGGAGTACGACCGGATCGTCCTGCGCCGCGCGACCACGATCCAGGGACTGGCCTCGGCGCCGGAGACGGTGATCTGGCGCAAGCACTCCAGCGGCGAGATGGCCGCCCACATCTGGGCACCGGAGATCCACTTCATCAACGGGAAGTGGTACGTCTACTTCGCGGCGGGCCGCAGTGACGACATCTGGCGCATCCGGATGTACGTGCTGGAGAGCTCGAGCGCCAACCCGCTGACCGGAGCGTGGACCGAGCGCGGCCGCATCACGACCCCGTGGGACACCTTCGCCCTGGACGCCTCCACCTTCGTGCACAACGGCGTGCGCTACCTGACGTGGGCGCAGCAGGAACCCGGCATCGCCACGAACTCCAACCTCTACCTCGCCCGCATGGGCGCGAACCCATGGACGATCACCGGCACGGTGACCCGGCTGACGGTGCCGGCACTCGCCTGGGAGACCCGCGGGTACAAGGTGGCGGAGGGACCAGCGGTGTTGCAGCGCAACGGAAAGGTCTTCCTGACCTACTCGGCCAGCGCCACCGACGCGAACTACTGCCTCGGCCTGCTGACCGCGCCGGCGTCGGCGGACCTGCTCAACCCGGCCTCGTGGACCAAGAGTCCGAACCCCGTGTTCACCAGCAACGACGCGACCGGTCAGTACGGGCCCGGCCACAACTCGTTCACGGTGTCCGAGGACGGCAGCAGCGACGTCATGGTCTACCACGACCGCAACTACCGCGACATCAACGGCGACCCGCTCAACGACCCGAACCGCCGCACCCGCGTGCAGAAGGTCTACTACAAGGCCGACGGCACACCGGACTTCGGCATCCCGGTCGCCGACGGGCCGACCCCGGTCAGACTCAGGTCCTATGCCGCCACCGACCGCTTCGTGCGGCACTGGGAGTACCGCGCGCGTCTGGAAGCAGGCGTGGCCCCGCTGGCCGACTCCCAGTTCAGGCTCGTCGCAGGGCTGGCCGGCTCCCGCACCGTGTCGCTCGAGTCGACCAACTTCCCCGGCTACTTCCTGCGGCACCGCAACAACGAGCTGTGGGTCGACCGAAGCGACGGCAGCGCCCTGTTCCGCAACGACGCCAGCTTCACGCAACGAGCAGGCCTCGCCGCGAGCTCGGCGGTGTCGTTCGAGTCGGTGAACTTCCCCGGCCGCCACATCCGAGTCAGCGGCGGACTGCTCTACCTGCAGGCCGTCACCGACGCGCAGGGACGGGCGGACGCGACGTTCGTCCTGGAGTGAGGCGAGCCGGCCGGGTGAGCCGACCGTCCTGATCGGACTGTCACGAGGTCGAACCGGCTGCCGCGGGAGCGAATCCGCGGCAGTCGATTCGACCGTCGAACACAACAGATCTCCGCGCTTCCTCGCATTTTCCGGCCTGTGAGCGCCATACTTCGACCTGCATGGGAAAGCGCTTACCTCTGCGGCTTCGAAGGGAACTCCATGCTCCTGAAACGCACGCCCGCCGTCATCGGCATCGCCTTCTCGCTCCTCTCCACAGCGGTCGCGGGAACCGGCGCGGCGGCGGCCCCCGTCACCGTCCACGTCGCGGGAGACTCCACCGCCTCCACCTACACCTCGGCGCTGGCTCCCCGGGCCGGGTGGGGCCAGGCGCTCCCGGCGTTCTTCTCCCGCGGCGTCGTCACGGCGAACGAAGCGCTCTCGGGAGCCAGCTCGAAGAGCTTCGTGGACCTGGGCCGCCTCGACCGCGTCCTGGCCAAGGTGAAACGGGGCGACCACCTGCTCATCTCCTTCGGGCACAACGACCAGAAGAAGGAGGATCCGGCCCGCTACACCGAGCCGTCGACGACGTACAAGTCCTACCTCTCCCAGTACATCGACAGGAGCCGGGCCAGAGGCGCGAAGCCGGTGCTGGTCACGTCCGTCGAACGACGCCGCTTCACCAGCACCGGAACCGCCTCCCCCTCCCACGGCGCGTACCCGGCGGCGATGCGCGAGCTCGCGGCGGCCAAGGGGGTGCCCCTGATCGACCTCACCGCGTCCAGCACGGCGTTGTGGAACCGCGCGGGTGTCGAGGGAACGAAGAAGTACTTCCTGCACCTGCCGGCCGGGCCGTGGCCCAACTACCCGGACGGGGTCGAGGACAACACGCACTTCCAGGCCGCCGGAGCGATCGAGGTCGCCCGGCTCGTCGCCACCGCCCTGCGCGACCAGCGCCTCCTGCCGCCCGCCTCGTTCCGCCGGCTCACCGCCCCGGTTCCGGCGAGCGCGATCGTCTGGCCGAAGGCCTGACGAAGTCCACATCAGACAACCCCCTGCCTGTCTGGAGAACCCTGTGAGGAAACGCGTTCTGGCCTTGGCCGCGCTCGTCGTACTTCCACTGCTCACCGCCGCCGGTCCCGCGTCGGCCGCCGAACCCGAGTGCGCCCTCGCCGACGCGCCGTCGACCAGCGCGGCGGCCGTGAAGGTCTGGCTCGCCGGCGACTCGACGATGGCGGACCCGCGGACCAGTTGCCCGGTGGGCTGGGGCAACCGGTTCGACCCGCTGTTCACCGCCGACGTCACCGTGGTGAACAGCGCCGTGGCCGGGCGGAGCATCCAGACGTGGCTCTACGAGTCCAACGTGCAGAACACCAAGGACGCGGCGGGCGAGTGCGTGGTGAGCCCGAGGACGTTCCACCAGCGCTGGCGGACGATGCTGGACCCCGCCGCCGGCATGAAGGCCGGTGACTACCTGATGATCCAGTTCGGCATCAACGACGGCAGTCGCGACTGCCCGCGGCACGTCGGAAGCGCGCGCTACAAGGAACTTCTCGGGCTGATGGCCAAGGCGGCCAAGGACCGCGGCGTCACGCCGATCTTCCTCACGCCGGTCTCCGCGATCAGGTGCAGCGGCACCACGGCCGTCGGCACCCGCGGCTTCCTCACCGAGACGGCCGACGCGGCCAGGGCCGCCGGCGTGGCCGTCATCGACCTGCACAAGCTGAGCTACACGCTCTACAACCAGCTCAGGCTGTGCCCCAACGACGGCGACTACACCAAGGGCCCCGTCGGCGCCTTCTTCTGCAACGACCACACGCACTTCGAGGCCGCGGGAGCCGGGCAGATCGCCGGTGTCGTGGCCAAGGCCCTGCGCGACCAACGCATCCCGCTGTCGAACCATCTCAAGTAAAACCCGCCGCACACACCGAAAGGAGAACTTCCATGCTCTCGACCAGGTGGCGCATCGGCGCGGCCGTGGCGGTGGCGGCCGTGCTCGGAGGTCACGCGCCGGCCACCGCGACGCCGCGGGTCATGGCCTGCGGTGACCGGACGTTCAACGCCGAGGCGGTGCTGAACGGCAGCACGTGGACCTCCCGCAACGGTAGCCGGACCGTCTACACCGGCACCGACATGCGATCGGCCGTCCAGGCCGCTCTCAACAGCCTCACCGCCGGACGCACCTCGAAGCAGTGGGTCCTGGTGCGCGGCAGTGGATCGGTCGGCGCGGGCTCGCGGATCTCGTTGCCCAGCTACACCGGCATCGACGTCTGCGGCACGATCAACGTGACCGGCACCGGTTCCGGCGACCAGGCCCCGATCTACTCCAGGGGCACCCGTGACGTCGAGGTGCGCCACCTCAGCGTGACGGGCCGCCCGCTGTACGGGATCTTCCTGCGCAACGTCGACAACGTCGTGCTCGGCCAGATCGACCTGCGGCTGTCGAGCGGGCTCGGCGTGCGCATCGACAACCGCGGCAACACCAGCGTGCGCAGCCGCAACATCAGGATCGACAACGTCTTCGCGTCGGGCGCGAGCAGTCACGCCGTCGAGACCTACGGCGTGGACGGCCTCACGATCGGCACGGTGACCGCTCGCAACGTCGGCGAGTCCGGGCTGCTGCTCAACGACACCATCAACGCCACCGTCGGCACGGTCGACGCGGAGAACGCGGGCGCGGGCACCGGGTACGCGGCGTTCCGCACCGCCAACCGCAACGGCCGCATCGGCACCGGTTACCCCACGAACATCCGGGTCGGCACGGTCCGCGCCCGCGGTGGCGGCCGCGGCGTGTTCTGCGTGTCCGAGAGCGGCGGGCTGACCATCGACCGGATCGACCTCGCGAACACCGGCAACAACGCGGTCCTGATCGAGAACTGCACCAACGTGACCATCGCGGCGCAGAGCGGCACGGTGACCGGTGGCGGCGAGATCCGGCTGGCCGCGCGCTCGGAGTTCCCGAACAACCGCGACATCACCGTCCAGAACCTGACGGTGACGAACTCGTCGGTGCGCGAGAGTCCCTGCGGGACGAACACGACGTTCCGCAACCTCACGCTGAACAACAGCACGTCGAACGTCTGCTCCTGACGGCGACCGGGTGAGTCGTGCCGCCGGACCGGCGGCACGACTCCGGTATTGACAGGGCCCGCGTCTGCGCCAACCATGGAAGCGCTCTCATAACCGGTCTGGACCATTTCTCGGACCGGAGGCCGCCGACCGCCCTGAAGCCGGTCGGGGGGACCTGCTCCCTGCACAAGGAGTCAGATGCGCACTCGAACGAAGTGGTTGAGCGCGCTCGCCGCTCTGGCGGCGACCGCGTCGGTAGCTGTAGCGATCACCCCGGTACAGGCGATCGGCCCTGACCTGCTGCCGATGAACGTCACCAACAACAGCGGCCGGTCCGAGGCCGTGCACCTGTACGTCCTGGGCACCGACATCCGCAACGGGCGCCTCGGCTACGTCAACCAGGCGGGCGCCTTCACGCCGTGGTCGCCGGGCGGCAACCCGCCCACGCCCGCACCGGACGTGTCCATCGCCGGTCCCGGTCCCGGCGGCACCGCCACGCTGCGCGTGCCCCGGTTCATCTCGGGCCGCGTCTACATGTCGTTCGGCGAGAAACTCAAGTTCTTCCTGACCCCCGACGGCCTGGTGCAGCCCGCGCCGTGGGCGTCCGGCGACCCGAACAGCGGCATCCTGTTCGACTGGAGCGAGTTCACCTACAACGACGCCGGCCTGTGGCTCAACAGCTCGCAGGTGGACATGTTCGCGGTACCGCACGCGGTGACCGTGACGGGCGCGAACGGCGCCACGAAGAAGACCGGTGAGCTGAAGCCCGGCGGGCGGGACGCCGTCATCAACGGCATCCGCAACCAGGCGGGCTGGGGCGGGTCGATCATGTCCCGCCCGGACGGCACGGTGCTGCGCGTGCTCGCGCCGGGCAAAGCGGCCGACGTCGGCAACTTCGACCGCAACTACCTGGACTCGTACATCACCCAGGCGTGGAACGCGTACACGGGCAAGACGCTGACCGTGCAGCCGTTCGGTGACCGGCCGGACGTGAAGTACTTCGGCCGCACGTCCGGCAACACGATGAACTTCACGAACCCCGCCGGTCAGCAGGTGGCGTCGTTCGCGAAGCCGTCCACGGCGAACGTGTGGGGCTGCGACGGCGCGCTGCACGCACCCAACGACCAGGTGGTCGGCCCGATCGCACGCACCCTGTGCGCCGCCCTGCACCGCTCCACCCTCGGCCGCATCGACGTGCAGCCCGGCGGCGGCCCGGCCGACTTCTACCAGGGCGCGATCACCAACCACTACTCCCGGCTGGTGCACCAGCACATGGTGGACGGCAAGGCGTACGGGTTCGCGTTCGACGACGTGCAGGCACAGGAGTCGCTGGTGCACGACGGCGACCCGCGCTCGGCCGGGATCATCCTCACCCCGTTCGGCGGCTCCGCTCCCCCGCCCGCGGTCAGCAGCATCGTCAGCGACTGGCACGGCAAGTGCATCGACGTGCCGAACTGGAACTTCGCCGACGGCCAGCGCCTGATCGTGTGGAACTGCACGGGCGGCACGAACCAGAAGTTCGAGTTCGTGGGCGGCACGCTGCGCACCGAGAACAACAAGTGCGTGGACGTGGCGTGGGGTTCGACGGCCAACGGCGCGGCCGTGCAGCTCGCGACCTGCTCCGGCAACCCGGCCCAGCAGTTCGTGCTGAACGGCGCACGTGACCTGGTGAACCCGCAAGCCAACAAGTGTGTGGACATCGCGGAGTGGAACCCGAACAACGACGCGGTCCTGCACATGTGGGACTGCGTCGGCGGTGCCAACCAGAAGTGGCACCGCGGCTGACCTTCGACGCTCGACCGACGCCGGGGCGCATGTGCGCCCCGGCGTTTCCTCATTCACCAGCCGGAAGTGCCTCGCGCGCTCTTCCGTAGGGCACCGCGTTCAGCAAGGTGACGCGGACCGCGGTGCCACTGGGCGTCCGGTAGGTGTGCTGCTCACCTTGGCGGGCACCGTTCACGGCGGCTCCCAGCGGCGAGTCCGGCGAGTAGACCTCGATCGTGCCGTGTTCCGCGCCGTGTACCCCGAGCAGGAACGTCTCGGTCTCACCGGTGTCGTCGAAGCGGACGGTGAGCACCATGCCGGGTTCGGCGACGCCGTCGTCCGGAGGGTCCTCGCCCACGATCGCGTTGGTGAGGAGGGCGTTGATCTGGCGGATGCGCGCCTCTCGATCCCTCCGGGAGGCGAAATCCGGGACAACGCTCTCGTCGTCGCCACGTGCCGGTGCGAGCAGGGTCGTCAGTTCGTTGCGGAGCCGGTGGTGCGCCTGCGGTGACAGCCACACGCGTGGGGTGGTGCTCGTCATTGATGCCTCCGTGACAGGAGTAAGTGCCGTCAGGGCGGTCTGGGGGGAGGTACCGCCCTGACGGCGGGGGCGTCCGTATGAACCGGGTTTGGCGGCCCACGGCTCCCACGGACAGGAGAGAGGTCAGTGGTGGTGGCGGCCGTCGTCGCGGCGTAGCACCGCTTCGAAGTCATGGGCGTAGCCGGTGGCCACGTTCATGAGAATGTCGCGCTGCACGCGGAGGAAGTCGTTCTCCTTGCGCAGCCACGCCAGTTCGGCTCGCTCGCCGCCGGTCAGTGGCGGTTCGATGTCTTCGGCTTCCACGGGGCGATCACCTGAGCGGGTCGAACTCGCGCAGGGCGGCGGGTTGCTTGCCGGTGGTGATCTGCTCCGCCAGCAACCGTCCGGTGACCGGCCCCTGTGCCAGGCCCCACATGCCGTGCCCACCGGCGACGTACACACCCGGAGTCCGGGTCGCCCCGATGAGCGCGCGACCGTCGGGGGTGACCGGGCGGGCACCCACCCAGACGTCGGTGCGGTCCTCCCAGCACACCTCGTCCAGCAACGGCCGGACGGAGGCGATGATCGCGTCCACCCGTGCCTCGTCCAACGGCGCGTCCGGGTCGCGGAACTCCATGGTGCCGGCCACTCGAAGCCCACCCTGATAAGGCGTGCACGCCACGCGCACCTCCGGCAGGTAAATCGGACCGTGAACCGGCTTCCGCACGGGCACGGTGAACGAGTACCCGCGCCCGGCCCGAACCGGAGTGCGCACACCCGTTCGTGCCGCGAGGCCCGTCAGCCAGGCGCCGGTGGCCACCACCGCCGCGTCGGCGGAGATCACGTCGCCGTCCTTCGTCTTCACGATCACCCCGGCGTTGTCCGCGCGGACGTCGACCACCTCGGAAGTGCGGATCGTGGCGCCACGGGCGGCCACAGCGCGGCCCAGCGCCTGGACGAACTCACCGGGGGCGACGAAACGCTGCCCGTCGATGCGCACACCGGCCGCGAGAACGGACGACGCCAGTGGAACCTGATCCCGCAGGTCCGCTGTGGACAGTTCCACGTGTTCGACCGGTTGTCCCGCCACCGCAAGACGTTCCAGCTCTTGCAGGAGCGTCCGCGCCTGTCGGGCGGACGTGAAGGCCGCGGTGAACGGGGCGTCGACGGTGGGAGCTTCGACGCCGTTGGCGGTCAGCACGTCGTAGGCCTCGATGCTCTCCTCGTTGAGGGGAAGGTTCGCCTTCGCCACCCTGCTCCACGACGACCACCGGCAGTGGGCGGCGAAGCGCGTCAGGAACGACCAGAGCAACGGGTCGGCGGTCAGCGGGATGTGCAGTGGCGCGGCCGGGTCGAACAGGGAGCGCAGTCCGTAGCGCAGCACCGCCGGTTCGTTCAGCGGGATGGCGAGGCCTGGCGCGATCCACCCGGCGTTGCCCCAGGACGCGCCCGCCGCGACCCCGGACCGGTCGACCACCGTGACGTCGACACCGCGTTCCTGGAGGAACCACGCCGTCGACAGGCCCACGACACCCGCACCGACCACCACCGCCGACCGCGGACCGCCGTCAAGGCGTTCAGCGCCGTCCATCCCTGCCTCCTGTCATCGCTCGTTGCGATTCCAGGATGCTTCGGACATGGTCCGAACCGGTTGTTCATTCCCTACAATCGCCGGTCAGCGATTGTCGGTTTCCGACACCGTCGCCGCGAGGTCGATCGTCATCGCGATCCGCTTGGCGGCGTCGTCCAGGCCGAGGGTGGTCACGTCGGACATCTTCCGCAGCCGGTTGCGCACGGTGTTGCCGTGCACCCCGAGACGCTCACCGGCGGCGGCCAGATCGCCCTGCGCCTCGAGCCAGGCCCGCAACGTCGCGACGTAGTCGGTGCCGTGTTCGCCGTCGTGTTTGCGCAGGTCGGCCACCGGCCCGCGGGCGGACGCCCGGCCGACCCGCGCGGCGGAGCGCAGACGCTGCAGCAGGATCTCGTCCCACGACTCGTCGTACGCGGGCGCCGCGGTCTCGCCGGCCCGCATCTCGTGCAACGCCAGGCACTCGTCCGCCTCCTGCCGGCCCGCCGGCAGGTCCGCGGGCGCGGCGACCGCGCTGATCCCAGCGGACAGGGTGACGTTCGCCGGTAGCGCCGCCCTCAGCGCGGCCAGCCAGTCCCGCGCCGCACCGACCGGCTCGCCCGGCAGGATCGTGTAGATGCTGTTGGCCGCGAGCGCACTGCGCCCAGGCCGCGACCAGCCGAACCCGCTGGTCGCCTGCTCGAACGCCAGCAACACGGCCGTGTGCCGCTCGACTCCGACGTGTGCGCGCACCGCGACCACCCGGACAGGCCCAGGCGGCAGCCCGAGCTGGCTGATCACCGTCGCGGCGTCCGCCGTGCCCTCCAGCAGCCGGATCACCCACTCCGACTCCACCTGGCGCTCCAGATCTGCACTGGCCCGCAACCGCAGCAGGTGCAGCGCCACGATCCGGGCACCATCGGTCAACGCGGTGCGCCGGGCACCCTCCAGCGGCACCGGGCACGCCACCCAGACCGCCCCCAGCAACTCCCGGCCGACCCGGATCGCGACCACCATCCGCCCGGTCAGGCCACGCTCGGGTGCACCGGAGACGAAGAGCGGCTCGTCGGAGGCCACCAGGTGCGCCCGCACGCCCGCCGCGTCGAACAACTCCCGCACCCACGCGGGCACCTGCCGGCCCATGATGGTCTCCAGCCTCGCCGCGTCGACCTCCTGCTGCGGGCCTGAATAGGCCAGCACGCGCGACAGCTGGTCCTCGATGGTCACGGCACCACCGGTAGCCGCGGCGAGACTGTCGGCCAGCGCGAACAGGTCGGTGGGACCGCGCCCCGACTCGGTCTCCCGGCCTTCGAGCACCAGGCCGTAGACGACACCCGCCAGCTGGCTCCACGACAGGGCCGGATCCGCCAGCACCACCGCGACGCCCTCGGCCTCCCCCACCGCGACAGCGTCCGCCAGGAGCTCCTCACCACCGCGGACGAGCACGACGACAGCACGCGCCGACACCGCCGCACGGACCGCCTCGACCACCGACCCGGCGCCGACGGCGAGGTACACGTCGCCCACCTCGGCCCGGTCGTCCGTGGCATCCCGCAGCACCACACCGCGCAACTCCGCCGACCTCGGCACCGGGCAGCAGCACAACCGGACGCCGTACCCACCCAGCACGTTGACCAGCCGGTCCAGCCTCACCATCAGCGAACTCCCTGTCCCAGCGCTGAGGCCACCGTAGATGCCTGCGCCGCGGGGAGCACCTCCGGCCGCGTCCGGTGGTTCAGGCGATCTGGTCCGCGCAGCTCATCAGGACCGCCGGAGAGGCCTCCGCCGGTGAGCGCTGAAGGTGAGCCTCACCCCACACCCTCACCCCTTCGACGACGGGCAGAACCGTTGCCCCGTAAGGCGTGAGCCGGTACACGACGGGCGCGGGAACCGGTCCGGTCTCGACGCGTTCGACGAGTCCGTCGGCCTCCAGTTCGCGCAGTTGCTCGGTCAGCACCTTGGGCGTGATCGGGGCGGCGCGGCGGCGCAGGCCGGCGAAGTGGGTCTCGTCGTGGGCGAGCCAGTAGAGCAGGGTCAGCTTCCACTTGCCGCCGATCGCGGCGAACGCGGCGGCCATCGGGCAGCCGGGCAACGGGTTGGGGCGCGAGGGGTTACCCGAAGGTGCCTTCTTGTCCATGGCCGCACTCCGCTCCGATAGTCAGGCCATGACCTTGCCACACAAGCGAATCCTCGTCGCGGTCCTCTCCGTTCTCCTGGTGGCCGCGACCGCCTCCTCCGGGAACGCCTCGCAGACCACCGACGGCCAGCAAGACTTCGACTGGGAGATCGGCAGCTGGCGCACCACCGTGCGCGTGCTCGCCGAGCCGTTGTCGGAGTCCGCCGACGAATGGCTCCAGTTCAGCGGAACCAGCGTCGTGCGTCCGTTGATGGACCGGCGCGCGAACGTCGTCGAGCTGAAGATCGCCGGCCCGAGCGGCCGCATCGAAGGCCTCAACCTGCGGCTGTACGAACCCCAGGCGAAGCGGTGGAGCCTGAACTTCGCGAGCATGCGCGACGGCGTGCTCACGCCGGCGGTGTTCGGCGGGTTCCGTGACGGCGTGGGCGAGTTCCTCGGCGACGACCAGCTGGGCGGCCGCCCGATCAAGGTGCGTTTCCTCGTCTTCCGCCAGGGGCCCGACCAGGCCAGGTTCGAGCAGGCGTTCTCCGGTGACGGCGGAGCGACGTGGGAGACCAACTGGATCGCCATCGACCGCCGCGGCCGCTGAACAGCGGGTCAGCACGTGAGCCGCAACTCCCGCGCCGCCGGCATCACCCCGGACCTCGCAAAACGTGAGACAGTGGACAGGTACGCCCGCCGCGGGGCCACCCCCGCAGGCGCGCCTTCACCCCGGAGCGGACGCCGCCTGATCCAGGCGCGTTTCAGCGCTCCCGGTCAGTTCGCACCACTCCACGCCCAGGACCGGGTACAAGCACCACCCCACGAGGGAGATCTCCCATCACCGCTTCTGCGCTCACGCCGACCCCGGCCGCCCCCCGGACCCTCACTGACATCTACGGCCCCGACATCGCCGTTTGCGCACGCCCGGCCCAGGAACCGGCGGTGCCGTCGAGCAGGCACCGCAACACCCGCGACGTCCTGTCCGCCCGCCCCCTCGCCATCGCCGCCGACACCCCCGTGATCACCAGCGCGGGCGGCACCGAACCCAACCTGATCGCCGCCATGCGCGACGGCGGTCTGCCCGTCGGCACCGACGCGCGCGAGTTCAGCAGCGAGGCCGAGTTCGCCCTCCGCGTCACCGAGGCGCTCAGCGACGGCCTGCTGCTGTCCATGGAATACCCGCAGCCCACGAGCCTGTACCCGGACGAACGCTCCGTGAAGAGCGCCGAACTCGTCGGCTACCTCAACAACAAGGCCAGCATCAGCACGTTCGTCGACCCGCGTTTCCAGGCCCGCCGCCAGATCGTCACCACCGCCGAGCTCGCCGAGGCCGCCCCGGCCGAGAAGTCCTGGGTGCTCAAGGCCGCCACCAACGCCGCCCACGGCGCCAGCCTCGACGTCTACCTGCACCGGGCCGGGGAGCTGGTGAACCTGCCCGCGTTCACCGACATCCTCAGCGAGGTGGTCGTCGAGGAGTACCTGAGCATCCACCGCAACTGGGGCGTGCAGCTCTACGTCGCCGCCGACGGCCAGGCCCGCCTGCTCGCCGTGACCGACCAGCGCATCGACGCCGAGGGCGTCTACACCGGCGGCCGTTTCGGGCTCGTCGTCCCGCTTCCCGCCGACCTGCTCACCGAATGCCTGGCGATCGCCCAGCGCGCCGCCGACGTCGGCTACCGCGGCATGTGCAGCCTCGACTGCGCCCAGACCCACGACGGCAGGCTCGTCATGCTCGACCTCAACTTCCGCATCACCAGCGGCTCCATTCCGCTGCTGGCGCTGCACACCATCCGCCCCGACGACCTGGACCGCCCGTCGGAGTCCACGAAACTCACCACCGCCGCGCCCATTTCCGCGCTGCTGGCCGCGCTGAGGCCGGCACTGGTGCGCGGAGGGCTGCTCGTCACCGGCGGCCACGACACCCGCCGCACCGACAACCCGATCAACCAGACCACGCTGCACCTGATCGTCTTCGGCGACGATCCCCACGACGTCGCCACCCGCCGCACCGCGCTGGAAAACATGTACAACCACTGACACGGACGGATTCAGGTGCTGTGGTCCACCTGGCCGGCCTTGTCGTGGAGATAGCGCCGTTCGAGCTGGTTGTCCGTGAGGGCGGCCGCTTCGCGGTAGAGAGCGGCGGCGCCGTCGGCGTCGCCGGTCATCTGGAGCAGGTGAGCCCTGACCGCGCGTTCCCGTTGGTGCGTCAGGGGATTCCGGCCGAGGTGGTGACGCCGGTCGAGGTCGTCGAGCAGGGCCAGCCCGCGGGTGGGGCCGTAGGCGTGCGCCACCGCGACGACCCGGCTGAGCTGGACCGGTGCGGTGGGGGTCAGCCGCTCCAGCCAGAGGTAGAGCGCGGCGATCTGCGGCCAGTCCGTCCGCTCGGGTGACTCCGCCGCGGCGTGCACTGCCGCGATCGCGGCCTGCAGCTGGTAGGGACCGGCCTCGTGCCGGTTCCAGACACTGTCGATCAGCGCGGTGCCTTCCTGGACGAGTTCGGCGTTCCAGCGCGTCCGGTCCTGCTGCTCCAGGGGAACCAGGTCGCCGTCGGCGCTGGTGCGGGCCAGTCTCCGCGACTCGGTGAGCAGCATCAGCGCGAGCAGGCCGGTCACCTCGGCGCTCGGCAGGGTGCCGTGGAGCAGCCGGGTGAGCCGGATCGCCTCCTGGGTCAGGTCCACGCGGGTGAGCTCGGTGCCGGAGGACGTCGTGTAGCCCTCGTTGAAGATCAGGTACAGCACCTGCGTCACGGCCGCCGTGCGGTCCGTCCAGTCGTTGTCGGCGGGCGGCGTGAACCGGGCGCCGGCGCGGGCCAGTTGTTGTTTGGCACGGCTGATCCGCGTGCCCATGGTGTTCTCGGTGGTGCCGTAGGCGTGTGCGATCTCGGCAGTGGTCAGACCGCCCACCGCGCGCAGGGTGAGCGCCACCTGCGAAGTGACCGGCAGTGAGGGATGACAGCACAGCAGCAGCAACGTGAGGCTGTCGTCGACGTCCGCCGGCGGTCCCGCGTCGCGCGACGGTTCGTACAGGGCCAGACCGGCTTCCTGCTCGCGCCGGCGCCGGGCCTGGTCGGAGCGCAGCAGGTCGACCATCTTGCGGTAGGCGATGCGGATCAGCCAGCTGCGCGGGTTGTCCGGGACGCCGTCGGCAGGCCACGTCCGGCTCGCGGCGAGCAGAGCCTCCTGCACGGCGTCCTCAGCGGTGTCGAACTGGCCGAACCGCCGCACGAGCGCGCCGAGCACCTGCGGCGCCTCGGTGCGCAGCAGGTGCTCGACCTGCCCGGTCACGCGCCGAAGTCCTCACCCATGATCGGGCGGATCTCGATCGGCTCGCCCAGCGCGGCGACGATGCGCGCGACGATCTCGACCGCACGCTCGTGGCTCGCGACGTCGATCACGGCGAAGCTCGCGAGGACCTCCTTGAGTTCCGCGAACGGCCCGTCGGTCGCCACCACACCGCCCGCGGTCCTGCGGACCGTGGTGCTGACCGCGGGGTGACCGAGGCCCTCGCTGGTGACGAACTCGCCGCTCGCGACCAGTTCCCGTTCGAACTCCTGGTAGACGGCGAACGCGGCCAGCGCCTCCTCGGACGGGACGTCCGCGGTGGCGGCGTCCCACGCGGCGGCCGGGGTGTAGCTGAGCAGCAGGTACTTCACGACGATTCCTCTCGATCAAGCCCAGGCAACGGTACGACGCTCGGGCGGCGGCACGCGGCGACCTTCGACGTGCTCGCCGCAACCACGTCGCGGGCTCCGCCGTCTCGACACGATCCGAATGTGACCTGAGTCATAGCAGCGTGGTGTCGAGGCCCGTGCGGCGGCTCCGAGGTACCGGCACACGACAACCGACCTCGAGGAGAACGAGATGTCCGAAACGACTGTGCAGCCGAGCGCCGACCTGCGGGCGCTGGACCGGCTGGTGGGCGCGTGGACCGTGACCGGCGGCGCCGAGGGCACCGTGCGGTACGAGTGGATGCCCGGCCGGTTCTTTCTGCTCCAGCACGTCGAGCTCACCCAGTTCGGCCAGCCGGTCACCGGCCTGGAGGTGATCGGCAACCTGCGCCCGTTCGGCGAACCCGCCGGCGCGGACGTGGTGTCCCGGTTCTACGACTCGACCGGCAACACCCTCGACTACGTCTACGAACTGGACGGCGACACGGTGACCATCTGGGGCGGCGCGAAAGGCAGCCCTGCTTACTACCGGGGCACGTTCAACGCCGACGGCACGGTGGTGACCGGGGAATGGGTCTACCCCGGCGGGGGCGGCTACCGATCCACCATGACCCGGATCTGAGCAGGCCGGCCGGTTGTCGATCGGCTGACCGCACGGCCGGAAGGCGTGCGGTCAGCCGACGGAGCTCACCTCAGCGTCAGCAATCCCGGCCGGTACGGCAGCAGGCCGTAGTCGCCGCCGGAGTTCGGGTCGCGGCCCTGGTAGAGGAACTGCAGGTTGCAGGGGTCGATGGTCTTCGTCTGGTCGGGGTTGCTGCGGATCAGGTCGCCGTGGCTGACGTCGTTGGTCCAGGTGGCGCCGCTGTTGGCCTTGCCGGCGAACGGGTTGCTCTCGGTGGCGGCCTGCGGCGTCCACGAGCCGCTCAGGCTGCTGGACGTGAACGAACGGAAGTAGCGCCCGTTGGCCCCCATCGCCTCGACGATCATGAGGTACTGGTTCTGGCCCTGGACCTTGTAGACCTCGACGCCCTCGAACAGGTTCGCCGTCGTGTCGCTCATGATCTGCGTCCAGGACGAGCCGAAGCTGCCGGGGAAGTTCCCGATGGGCATGGTGGCGCGGTAGATCTTTCCGTTGTCACCGGCGAAGAACAGGTACATGTTCGTGCCGTCGCCGATGAGCGTCTGGTCGATCGGGCCCGTGCCGGAGTTGGGAATGGTCCCCGTGAAGAGCGTCTGCGGCGACGACCACCCGTTCGCGTTGGTGGGGTCGTTCGACGTCCGGTAGCTGAAGGTCGTCGGCCCCCACTGGTAGGTGAGCACCCAGATGTTCTTCGGCGCGAAGTAGAACAGCGTGGACGCGACGGCGCCGGTGTTCATGCCGTTCTGGCCGGCCGAGGCCATGTCGGACCAGTTCGTGAAGGTCCCGAAGTTCATCGAGCCCCATTTCGTTCCCGTATCGTGCGTCGTGGCGTAGACCAGGTGCTTGCCGTTGTGGAGCACGTGCGTGAAGTCCTTCAGCGACACCCAGCCCTGCTTCGGCTGCGCCAGCGGGCCCGTGGACGACCAGCGGTAGGTCGACGGGAGCGAACACGCGCCGGGCGGGTTGCTCGTCGTGGTGGTGGGGTTCGTCCCGCCGCCGACGCGGACGAGCTGCCACTGCTGGTTGGCACCGCCCCAGTCGCTGTACTGCACGACGTTGCCGCCGTCGGCGGTGGAGCCGCCCTGGACCTCGACGGCCTTGCCGCTGTTGCGGTTGATCAGCCGCACGTGGCCGCCGTCGGAGTCGGCGAGGCGGAACTGCTGGTTGGTGCCGTTGGAGTCGGCCCACTGGACGATGTTGCCGCCGTCCGCGGTGGAGAAGTTGTGGACGTCGAGGACCTTGCCCGACAGCCGTGACTTCAGCCGATAGTGGCCGCCGCCGGAGTCGACGAACTGCCACTGCTGCTGGTTGCCGTCGTTGCGGGCCCACTGGGTGATGCGCGCACCGTCGTTCGTGGCGAGGTTGTAGACGTCCAAAGCCTTGCCGCTGTTGCGGTTGACCAGGACGTACCAGGCGGTGGTGTCGACGGTCGCCGCCGACACGGGCGCCGCGCTGAAGGCCGCCACCAGACCGCCGAGCAGAACAGCCACGGCGGCGGTGATGCCGGCCGCACGTCGTCTGCGGGCGCGGGGGGCGGAGGTGGACGGATGATGGCCTGATCCGGCCATGGGCGTGCTCCTCTTCATCGAGTTCAGGGAGGATCGCGGATGGGCGAAATTCGAAAGACCGCTTGCGCCGAGCGGTCTTTCACGCCCGTTCAGAGCACCGACTATTACCGCCATCAACTGTGAGGGGTGATCTCCGTGCGGTCAAGAAAAGTCGAATGCGTTCGACTGGGAACGCGAACAGCCGGTTCGACGCATTGTTCGTTGCTAAAAAAGACGAATTCTTTGAGCGCATTCGAGCCACCTGGACGGAGGAGCGGACCGGTAGGGTCGTCCTTGTGGATCTGGAGCGCACCGCCGCCCTGCTCGGAGTTCCCTTCGAGGAAGTCGGCCGCGTGCACCGGCTCGCCGGCGACCGGCCGTCCGCACCGCTGCCCGCCAAGGCCGGCGCGCCCGCGATCCTCGACCGGCTCGCGGTGCGGCCCGACGACGCCGCCGAGGTCATGGCGGGCTGGCCCGATACCGACTCTCCACTGTGGACACCGGAGCTGCGCTGGCTGCTGGACCGCTCGATCGCCCTCGTCCTGGCCGACCTCGGCGGCCACCAGTGGCTGTCCCCCGGTCCGGAACTGCCGCGCGAACGAGGCCCGGCCTGGCGGCACCTCTACGTGTACGCGTACCTCGCCTTGGCCGGCGTCGTCACGAGGTACCACCGCGAGCACGGCATCGCCGACGCCGTGTCGTGGACGACGCTCGCGGACCTGGGCCGCAACCTCGCGGTCGACAGGCGGATGCACGGGGAGGGCTGGCCGGTCATGCAGAGCTGGCTGACGCTGCACGCGCGCGGCGGCGTATACGAGCTCGGCCGCCTGCAGCACCAGCGCGGCGACACCGCCATTTCCCTGCACATCCCCGATTCGGGCCCGATGACCCCGGAAGCGGTCACGGCGTCACTCGACGAGGCCCGCGCGTTCTTCCCGCGGCACTTCCCCGATGAGCACTACACGGCGTTCTCCTGCGGCTCGTGGTTGCTCGACCCGCAACTGCAGGAGTACCTGCCGGCGGAGTCCAACATCGTCCGGTTCCAGCGGAGGTTCGAGCTGGAGCCCTACGAGGAGCAGGAAGGGCTGGACGCCGACGTCGAGGTGCGGCGGTTCGTGTTCCGCAGCCTGACCACCCCGCTCGACCAGTTGCCGCGCGGCACGCTGCTCCAGCGCGCCGTTGTCGACCACCTGCGGGCAGGCCGTCACTGGTACTGGCGAAGCGGCCACTTCCGTTTTGATCCGCGCGCACAGACAGTCACGTAGTGTGACGGGCTCGTGACGAGAGGGGCCAGCCGGATGTTCGGACGGGGAACGCGGAAGGTCACTGTGAGCGGCTTCGCGGACGCGGTGACGAAAGGCATTCGCCCGGACATGACGCACCTCTACCTGATGTACCAGGTGGGCGGCACCGTGATCGTCAAGTGGGAAGCACCCCGGGGAGACCGGAAGAAGCCGTTCCGGATCGTGGCGGACGAGGACGGCAACGCCTGCCCGCACTGCGCCGTCCTGCTCGCGATCACGAGGATCGGTGACGTGCTCCCGCTCGGCGACGACAGGGTGGAACGGGTGCGCGGCGAGTACCTGTCGGTGGTGCTGAGGGAAGGGATGCTGCCCTGTCCCGCGATCGGCCGGTCCCCGTCGCTGAGCACCCCGATGGGAGACATACCGCTGATGCTCGGCGTCGGCTCGTGGATGGCCGAATGCCATGTGGGACATGGCGATCCGAGCACGGCGGCGGACTGCGCACGGCATCGTCGCTCATGATCTGGCCGAACGGCGGCGACTACGAGCGTGCGTGCGAACACTTCCAAGCTTTCGAACGGACGGGACAGCAGTCCCAACTCGAGGCGGCGATCGACGGTTTCCGCGCATTGGCGTCGTCACGGATGGATGGAGCCATCGCGAACGGTCTCGCCATCGCGCTGTGGTCGCGCTACGAGGTGCTCGGCGGCCGAGGAGATCTGGACGAGGCCGTCGCACTGCTGCGCGACGCGGCCGGCCGGCATCCCGGCGACACCGAGCGCCTGCCTTCGTACCTGGCCAACCTCGCGGGAACGTTGCGGCTGCGGTGGAGGGTGACGGGGTCGCGTGAGGACCTCATGGAGGCGGTCGCGGCCAGCCGTCACGCGGTGGAGGTGACGAGTGCGCGGCACCGCCGGCGTTCCGCACGTCTGAACAACCAGGCCGACGGCCTCCTCGCCCTGCACCTGCACTTCGGTGACAGCTCCGCGCTGGACAGCGCGATCGTGCTGTTCCGCCAGGCGGTCGACACCGCCGACGCGGGCAGCGACGACCTGGTCAACGCCAAGTCCAACCTCGCGGAAGCCCTGCGGCTGCGGTTTCAGTCCACAAGGGACATAGGTCTGCTCGACGAAGCCGCGGTACTGGCGGGCGCGGTGGTGCCACGGGCGCGGACGCGCTCACTTAGAGCCCGGTTCCAGTCCAACCTCGCGCTCGTCCTGCTCGCCCGCCACAGCGCGACCGGACGGCAGAAGGACCTGCGCGCCGCGACGGACCTCGTTCGCCAGGCACTGAAGGAAAGCCCGGCCGGTCACCCCAACCGCGCGGAACGCTCCGCCGTGCTGGCGGAGTGCCGGCGGCTGGCACTGGTGTCGTCGCACGGCAACGGCAGGGCGCCACACCGGCTCGCGCCCGGCACCGGCCGGACTCCCCTTCGGTTGCGGCGCACGGCACGTCGGCTGGCCCGCGCCACCGAGGACGCGGTCAGGTCGACGCCGCACGGGCATCCCACACGCGCCGACGCGATGCTGAAACACGGTCTCGCTCTCGCCTTCCTCGGCGACGGTGCCGCGGCGCTCGCGCTGTACCGGCAGGTCGCCGGGGAGGCCGGCTTCCCGCCTCGGGTGCGAGTGGAGGCGGCAAGGCTGTGGGCGTACGAGATGGTGCGGCTCCAGGACTGGCAGGCGGCACTGGAAGCGTTCCGGCTGGCCGTCGAACTGTTGCCGCGCACCGCACCCAGGCACGCCACCCAGGCCGACCGCGAACGGGCACTCGCCGCGTTCGCCGGGCTTGCCTCCGACGCCGCGGCCTGCGCGATCCAGGCCGGTGATCCGCGGCTCGCGGTGGCACTGCTGGAACAGGGCCGCGGCGTGATGCTCGGGCACGCGCTCGACGCGAGGACCGAGCTCACCGATCTCGAGGAACAGCACCCGGATCTCGCGCGGCGGTTCGACGAGCTGCGGACCGTGCTGGACACCCCGGACAGTTCTTTCCACGACGGAGCCGGGCTCAGCGGGGAACGCAGGCACGCGCTGACCGAGGAGTGGAACCACCTGGTCGACTCCATCCGGTCGCTACCGGGTTTCGCGCGTTTCCTGCGTCCTCCCGCGGTGGAGAAGCTCGTGAACGCCGTCGGGCGCGGACCGGTGGTCATCGTGAACGTGAGCGCGCTGCGGTGCGACGCACTGGTGATCGCCGAAGGGGACGTCGTGCCCGTCGGCCTGCCGGAGGTGAGGCTCGACGATCTCGCGGACCGCGCGGAGCGGTTCCGCCTCGACCCCGCGGACGAGATCGACTCCACCCTGTCCTGGCTGGGGCAGGCGGTGATCGAGCGGCTGCCGCTCCGGAACGAACCCGGGCACACCCGGCTGTGGTGGATACCGACGGGCCCGATGTCCGCGCTGCCGCTGCACGCCGCCGGCGACGTGATGGACAGGTTCGTCTCGTCCTACGCGCCGACCCTCCGCAGCCTCGTGTCGGTGTGGAAGGCGTCCGCGATCACCCGGCCGGACGACCCGTTGATCGTGGCCGTGCCGTCGGCGCCGGGGGTGCCGGACCTCCCGGCCGCGCAGGACGAGGCGGACGACATCGCGACCCGCTTCCCGCGCCCGCACGTCCTCACCGCTCACCGCGCCCTGCGGCGACCGGTCCTGGAAGCCTTGTCACGCCACCGCTGGGTGCATTTCGCATGTCACGCCATGAGCGTCGGCGGCCAAGGCCGTCTGGTGCTGTGGGACCACATCGAGGAACCGTTGAGCGTCAACGACATCGCGCGCCTGCGCCTGGCCGGCGCGGAGATCGCGTTCCTGTCGGCGTGCGAGACCAGCGCGGCACCACCGGAGCTGACCGACGAGTCGCTGCACATCACCGGCGCCTTCCACATGGCGGGCTTCCGCCACGTCATCGGAACGCTCTGGCCGGTCGGCGACCGCACGGCCCAGCTCGTCGCAAGCCACTACTACGACGCGCTGGCCGTGACCCCGTCACCCGCGATCGCGCTCCACACAGCCGTCCGGAAGGTCCGCGAAACCCGTGCCACCGCACAGTGGGCGCCGTTCGTGCACGTCGGAGGTTGATCTCCGGCATCATGGTCGGCATGACCGATGACGAGTCCGATCGCGGAGTGCTCGACGTCCTGATGGGAGCAGCCGCGGGCTCGGCGCTGCTGCCGTTCGTCCAGGCGATCGTCACCAAGGGCGGCGAGGACGTCTACGCCAAGATCAAGGAGCTGCTGTCCAGGCCGGACCGCAAGCGGACCAAGGACGAGATCAAGGACTCGGGCACGGTCACCCTGTTCTCCGACGACACTCGAGTCGTGCTCCGGATGCCGTCCCGGATGACTCCTCAGATGACCGAACGGCTGAAGCAGGTCCGGCTTCCTCCTCGTGGCGACGAGTGGCTGCGGGTCTCCTGGGACAACGCGAAGGACCAGTGGGTCGTGCGGGAATGCGATCCGCCGGACGAACTCACCACCGGACGCTGACACCCGTTGACACGCGCTAGCTAATGAGCTTAGCTTCTAGCTAAGGACATTAGCTTTGGGGCGGAGGACGGCATGACCGAGTACCTGAACATCGACGGCGGCACCATCGCCTACGACGTGATCGGGCAGGGGCCTCTCGTCGTGCTGGCGCACGGCATCGGCGACAGCCGCCACTCCTACCGCTTCCTCGCCCCGGCGCTGGCCGCGAGGGGGTACCGGGTCGCGAACGTCGACATCCGCGGCTGCGGTGACTCGAGCGTGGAATGGAACGGCTACAGCCGCACCGACATCGCGGGCGACCTGGTCGCCGTCGCCCGCCACCTCGGCGGCCCCGCCGTGATCATCGGCCAGTCGATCAGCGGCGGCGCCGCGACCATCGCGGCCGCCACCGCGCCCGACGTGATCACCGGCGTCGTCGAGCTCGCGCCGTTCACCCGCGCACAGTCCCTCGACCTCGCAGGCCTGTTGCGCGTCAAGCGTTTCCGCGCGGGCTACACGCAGCTCGCGAAGGTCCTGGTCGGCGGAAGCCTGGAGAGCTGGAAGAAGTACCTCGACCTGGCGACGCCGGCCAAGCCCGCCGACTGGGACGCCGAGCTCGCCCGCATCGACGCCAAGCTGCGCGAACCCGGCCGGATGAAGGCCCTGCAGGCCATGGGCAAGTCCAGCCCGGCCGACGCCGGCGCGCAGCTGGCCAACGTCACCTGCCCGGTCCTGGTCGTCATGGGCAGCGTCGATCCCGACTGGGCCGACCCGCGCGCCGAGGGCGAGAAGGTCGTCGCCGACCTGCCTCGGGGACGCGGTGAGCTGGCGATCATCGAGGGTGCCGGGCACTACCCGCACGTGCAGACGCCCGACGAGGTCCTCGCGCTTTCCTTGCCGTTCCTGGCGGAAACGCTGACCCGCGCCTAGTCGGCTTCCGGCCACACGAGCACGGCGGAGCCCCACGTGAGACCGCCACCGAACGCGGTCAGCAGCACCCGCTCCCCGGCGTGGATCTCCTGCCGTGCCACGGCATCCGCGAGTGCGAGCGGGATGGACGCGGCACCGGTGTTGCCGACCCTCTCGATGTTGCCGAGGATCTTCTCGTCCGGAATGGACAGCCGACTGCCGACCGACGAGAGGATCCGCGCGTTGGCCTGATGCGCGACAACGCGATCGACGTCCGCCGTCGTCCATCCCGCGCTTTTGAGCACGGCGAGCGAGGATTCGGTCATCCGGGCGACGGCGTGCTGGTAGACCTCGCGCCCGCTCATCCGGAAGTGCCGGTCCTGCTCTCCGAACCGGCCCGGCTCCGCCCGATCCCGCGCACCGCCGCCCGGCACGGTGATGAGGTCGTGGCCCGCACCGTCACTGCCCAGGTCGAAGCCGAGGATCTCCCCCGGCTCGCCGCGCTCACCCGCGCGCAGGACCACCGCACCGGCTCCGTCGCCGAACACCACACCGGCGCTGCGGTCGTCCGGGCCGATCAACGTCGAGTAGACGTCGGCCGCGACCAGCAGCACCCGCCGGGCGATTCCCGAGGCGATCATCCCGCTCGCCGTGGCCAGCCCGTACACGAACCCCGTGCACACCGCGGAGACGTCGAACGCCGCGACCCCGGCCAGCCCCAGCTTCGCGGCCAGCGCGGGCGCCATCGCCGGGATCGGGTGGTCCGGCGTGGACGTCGTCACGAGCACCAGGTCCACCGACCTGGTCGCGCACTTGGCCAGCACGGCTTCGGCCGCGGTCAGCGCGAGGTCACCCGTGGACGTGCCCTCCCCCGCCCAGTGCCGGGTGCCGATCCCGGTACGCCTGCGCACCCAGGCGTCGCTGGTCTCCCAGTGCTGCGGCAGGTCCTCGTTCGACACCACCCTGGGCGGCACGCAGCCCGCTACGGCTTCCAGGACGGGAATCGGGCGCGGGGCGTGCTCGGTCAACGGGTCGTCTCTTCTCAACATGTGGATGAACCAAGGCCGAAAGTACCCGAGCCGGACAGGGCAGGGGCACGCCCGGTGCGGTTCGTCACGTGACGACCGGTGGTTACTCACCGGTAGCGAATCCGTTGGCGCACAAGGATTGCTGACATGAAAGCCGCTCAGGTTCGCGCCGTCCACAGTGCATTCCATGGTCCTACTCGCCGGTAGAACTCCCTGACGTGCGCGGCCTTGGTCAGCCGTCACGCCTCAGCGTCGGTGCGGGCGAGTGCCAGGCAGCACCGGACGAAGTCGGTGACGGCCTCGTCCGCGTCCGGTTGCCACGCCACGCCCACTTCGCTGGGACTGACGCCGGTTACCGGGCGGTACACCACACCGGGCCGTGCGTAGAAGCGGGCGGTGGACGCCGGAACCAGCGCGATGCCGTACCCGTGGGCGATCGCGCTCAGAAACTCGTCGGGTTGTTCCGTCACGGCGCCGACGCGCACCTCCCGACCATCCCTTTCGGACATCGCGAGCCAGTGGTCGCGCCAGACCCCGTTGCCTCCGGGCGCGGCGACGACCGGCTCGTCCACCAGTTCGGCGAAGGCGATCTCGTCACGTCCCGCCAACGGATGCGTGGAAGGCAGGGCCACCCAACGAGGTTCGTGGAACAACGACCGCACGCCGAACGACTCCTGCCCGGGGAACGGCAGGCGCAGCAGCGCGACCGGCACCTCCGCGGTGGCGAGACCCGCGGTCGGGTCCGACCACGGCGCCTGCCGCATGTCGACCCGCCAGCCCTGCCGTCGCTCGCGGAAGGCCGCGACGATGCCCTGCGTCGCCTCGTTCGCCGCGCTGGACAGGAACCCGACGCGCAGCACGCGGGAGGCCGCCTTCGTCTCGGCCACCGCCTCGTCCCAGGCCACGAGCACCGCCGGCACACGCGCCGCGAGCGCATGGCCCGCGCTGGTCAGCGTCATGCCCGTGCTGGACCTCGTGAAGAGCCGCACGCCCAGGTGGGACTCCAGGTGCTTGAGCTGCTTGGTCAGCGCTGGTTGCGACACGAACAGGCGTTGCGCCGCGCGCGTGAGGTTGCCCTCCTCGGCGATGGCGGCGAAGTAGCGCAGCAGCCTCGTGTCCACGTCCATTCCGCCAGGTTATGGCGACGGGTATTGGACGGGCACGTGTTCCCCGCCGACAGTGGGAACATGATCTTCGAACTGGTCACCATCGCACTCAACACGGCCGCGGCCACCGCCGACCTCGCGAGCGCCGAGTTCGTGCGGGACAACGCGAAGAAGCTCGATCTGCCGCCCGGATGGATCCTGCCGCTCGGCGTGCTCAAGGCCGCCGGCGCCCTGGGCCTGGCCGCCGGGCTCGCCGGGGTGCCTCACGTCGGTGTCGCCGCGGCGGGCGGGTTGACGTTGTTCTTCGTCGGGGCCGTGGCACTGCACGTGCGGCGGAAAGCGCTGCGCGACATCGCGTACCCCGCCGTGTTTCTGGGGTTCGCCGCCGCCTCGCTCGTCAGTCAATGGTGACGTCCGCGCAGTCGGACCGACTACTCTTCGCCGATGGAGGTCGCTGACCGGGACGCCGGGATCCATCTGGCCGAGCTGCTGGCCGCGTTCTCGCTGGCGACGGACCTCGGGCTGGGCCAGCCGATGGAGCACGTGCTCCGGTCGTGGCGGATCGCGGAGCGGCTCGCCGAACGCATGGGCCTGCCGGAGGACCAGCGGCAGTCGCTGTTCTACGTCTCGATGCTCGCCTGGGTCGGCTGTGTCGCGGACTCACCGGAGGTGGCCGCGTCGTTCGGCGACGACATCGCCTTCCGCTCCGACAGCTATGGGGCCGATCTCGCCGGACTGGAGGGGTTCGGCTTCTTCCTGCGCCGCGCCGGTCGCGGCGGACCGATGTGGCACCGGCTCCGGGTGGCGACGACGATCCTGACGACCGGCGGCCAGAACGTCATGCGGGGCATGCAGTCGCATTGCACGACGACCTCGACGCTGGCGGATCGGCTCGGGCTCGGCCCGGACGTGGTGACGGCGTTGCGGCAGTTCTTCACCCGCTGGGACGGGCGAGGGGTGCCGCAGGGGGTGGGTGGCCCGGACATCGCGCCGATCATCCGCCTGCTGCACCTGGCCGACGTGGTCGAGGTCCGGTATCGGACCGGCGGGATCGACGACGCGCTCGAAGTCGCCAGAGCACGACGAGGCCGCCAGTTCGCACCCGACGTGGTCGACGCGTTCATCGCGCACGCGCCGGAGGTGCTGTCCGAGGCCGGCACCGGGATCGACGTGCTGACAGCGGATCCACGGTTGCGGCGTCCGCTGACGGAGGGCGAGCTGGACACGGCGCTGGAGGCGTTCGCCGACTTCACCGACCTGCGCTGTGCCTCGCGCGCCGGGCATTCCCGTGGCGTCGCGGACCTCGCAGGCGCGGCGGCCCGGTCGATGGGGCTCCCCGCCGGCGACGTCATCGCCACCCGGCGCGCGGGCCTGCTGCACGACATCGGGCTGCACGGGGTACCGGCGACGATCCTGGACCAGCCGGGACCGCTGTCCGCCACCGACTGGGAGCGCGTGCGACTCAGCTCGTACTACACCGAGCGCGTCCTCGCCCGCCCTGCAGCCTTGGCCAGGCTGGGCGCGATCGCGGCGACAGCCCACGAACGCATGGACGGCACCGGCTACCACCGCGGCCTGTCCGGCGCGGCGATGCCGATGACCGGGCGCCTGCTGGCCGCGGCGTGCGCGTACCGGGCGATGCTCGAACCGAGAGCGCACAGAACGGCGCTGACCGACAAGCAGGCCGTCAGCGCGGTGCGGGACGCGATCCGGACCGGCGCGCTCGACGGCGACGCGGCCGAGACCGTCCTCGCCGCCGCGGGCAACGGCGCCCGGCGGCGGGTGTCGGGCCCGGCCGGGCTCACCCCGCGCGAGGTCGAGGTGCTGATCCTGATCTCGCGCGGCGCGCAGACCGGCGAGGTCGCCGAACGGCTGGGGATCTCGCGCAAGACGGCAGGCACCCACATCGAGCGGATCTACACCAAGACCGGCGCCTCGTCCCGCTCGACCGCGACGTTGTTCGCGCTGCGCAACGGCCTGCTCGACCCGCTCGATCTGTAGGGAGAACGCCCGACGACACGGGCCCTCCCCGCTCCTAACGTCGCGGTTACCGACGAACAGGGAGCACATCATGTCGAACAAAGCAGTCATCAGTCTGTCGACGGGACTCGAGGACGCGGAGAAGGTGACCGTCGCGTTCCTCGTCGCGATCGGCGCCGCCGAGACCGGGCACGAGACGCTGATGTTCCTGTCCAAGGAAGCGGTCCGCCTCGCACTGACCGGCACCGCGGCGGGCGTCGCATGCGACGGCTGCCCACCGCTGAGAGACCTCCTCCAGCGCTACGAGGCGGCCGGCGGGCGCTACTACGTCTGCCCGCTCTGCTTCAACGCCAAGCACCTCGACGCCGACCACCTCATTCCCGGCGCGGAGGTGAACGGCACCATCCCGATGTGGAAGTGGATCGGCGACGAGCCCGCGACCACGTTCAGCTACTGACGACGCTTCCGGAACTCCGCTACTTCTCGCGCTCGTGCCAGGCCCGGACCGCGAACCCGCCGAACACCCCGAGGATCACGCAGGCGCCGAGCGCGACGAGCACCACGGAGGACAAGGTCACCCCGGCCACCACGACGAGCAGGCCGATGACGTGCAGCGACAGCATTCCGGCGACGACCGCGGTCCGGCGCGGCACCCTGGCCGCCGGGCGGTTGAGCTTGGCGGCCAGTTTCGGGTCGTCCTCGGCGAGGTGGCGCTCGATCTCGTCGAGTTCCTGCTGCTCGTGGTCCGGCAGTTGCACGTCCGGTCCTCCCGCTGGGTGGCTCAGGGCTTCACCAGAGTCAACGCACGGGACCAGTCAAGGTTCCCGATCATCAGCCCGGTCTTTCGCGATAAACCACGACGTCGGCCACGAAGAAGTCGCGAAGATTCACGGTCATGAACCGGAAATAGCCCGTCCGACCGCCTTGGCTGCCTCCTCCTGTTCACAAGCATGACCATTCCGAATTCGTCGAACAGACCGGTGATCGATTCGAAGCATACTGACCTGTCCATTCGATTCATTCGACTCCGAGCACCCTCTGACCACGGGAAATTTCATCGTTGACCGACCTTCGGAGAGCCTCCTAACATCCGACGAGAAATGGCCTCACATCCGGCCGGACCTCTTTCTCGTTCAGTGTTGGAAGCGGAGTCTCCATGGGAATTTCAGAACAGCCTGCCCGCCTGGCGAGAAAACGTCGCGTGCGCGCTGGACTGGTGTCCGGAGGCGCGGTCGTCGCGCTGGTCACCATGCTCGCGGCCTGGCCTGGCACCGCAGCGCTCGCCAACGCGGCGGGCACGTACGTGCTGAAGAACGCCGGCAGCGGGCAGTGCCTCGACGCGGGGGCGAGCCCGTCGAGCGGCACGCAGCTCCGGCAGCAGGCGTGCGCCGATCAGGCTTGGGTGCTGACCGAGGTCAGCGGCGGGTTCCGGATCACCGCGGGCGACCTGTGCGTCGGCGTGCGGGACGCGTCGACCAGCGCGGGCAAGCCGATCCAGCTGGAGGCTTGTAACGGTGCCGGGAGCCAGGTCTGGGCGCTGACCGCGAGCGGGAGCAACTACCGCCTGGTCAACGCCAACGGTGGCAAGTGCATGAACGTCAAGGACAACGCCACGACGGCAGGAGCCTTGGTGCAGACCAACTCCTGCGATGGCGCAGCCACCAAGCAGTGGACTCTCGCACCGGCCGGTGGCGGACCCACCAGCACCACGACGTCCACCACAACCACCACGACGACGACAACAACAAGTGTGCCGCCGGCCGACGCGCTGTACGCGGCGCCGACCGGTCGTGACGCTGCTTCCGGCACGCTCTCGGATCCGACGACGCTCACGTCCGCCCTCACGCGGGTGGCGGCGGGTGGCACGATCTTCCTGCGCGGCGGCACGTACAGCTTCTCGCAGACGGTGACGATCCCGCCCACCAACAACGGCACGGCGGGCGCGCGCAAGAAGCTGACGGCCTACCAGGGCGAGAAGCCGGTGCTGAACTTCTCGGCGCAGGCTGAGGACCCGGCCAACCGGGGCCTGGCCGTGAACGGCTCGTACTGGCACGTCCAGGGCGTCATCGTCGAACGGGCCGGGGACAACGGCATCTTCGTGGGTGGCAGCAACAACATCTTCGAACGCACGATCACCCGCTTCAACCGCGACACCGGCCTGCAGCTCTCCCGGATGCTGTCCAGCACGCCGAAGGAGCAGTGGCCCGCCAACAACCTCATCCTCGGCGCGGAGTCGCACGACAACGCCGACTCCGACGGGGAGGACGCCGACGGGTTCGCCGCCAAGCTCACCTCCGGCCCCGGCAACGTGTTCCGCTATTCGGTGGCGCACAACAACATCGACGACGGCTGGGACCTCTACACCAAGTCCGACACCGGCCCGATCGGCGCCGTCACCATCGAGGACTCCCTGGCGTACGAGAACGGCACACTGAGCAACGGCGGCCAGGCGGGCAACGGTGACCGCAACGGCTTCAAGCTCGGCGGCGAGGACATCGGCGTCAACCACGTCATCCGCCGCACCATCGCCTTCGACAACGGCAAGCACGGCTTCACCTACAACCGCAACCCCGGCACCATGACCGTGTCGAACAACCTCAGCATCGACAACGCCGAACGCAACTTCTCCTTCGACGCGGGCAGTTCGGTCTTCCGCACCAACACGTCCTGCCGCAGCGGCAGTGGCAGCAACGACAAGACCGTCGGGAACTCCGACACCTCCAACCAGTTCTGGTCGGGCACCAACGGTTCCCGGTGCGCCTCCTACACCGGGGCACTCGGCTGGTCGTTCGCCTCCGACGGCAAGCTCGTCGTCACCCTCGGAGGCAGGCCCGTCGCACTCTGACCCACCCCGAACCAGGCCGGGTCCGCACGTCAGCCGTGCGGGCCAGGCCTGGGCCGGCTCCCCCCCCCCCGGGGGGAGTCCCCCCCGCGGGACCAGCTCTGCTCGTCGAGCCTGCCTTCCCCGGTGATCAGCAGATCGGCCCAGCCGAGTGCGGCGGGCAGTCCGGCGAGGTCCGCGACGAATCGCGCACCCGGCACGAGACGTGCGCCCCAGGCCGTGGCCAGTCCGAACGCCGTACCTCCCGCCGCACCGGTGCCGGGGGCGTCGCGGTCGCCGCCGAGCACATCGGCGAACCTGGCCAAGCCTGCTTCCAGCAGGACGACATCGTCGGCGTTCGCGCCCTTCTGGGGAGCGAACCTGTGTGCGGCGCCGGTAGGGCCGAGCAACGGAGTGTCCACGTCCACCAGGCACACGACGTCGCCCGGCGGGACCAACGCGGACAGGTCCGCCGAGGCGATCGTGGTCAGGCCACCGCCGCCGGAGGCGATCGGGATGCCCTCGGTGGTGCGGAACATCGCGCCGAGGGCGGTCAGCGCGCCTGCGCCGCCGTCGGTGGTGGCCGAACCTCCCAGTGCGGCGACGATCCGCCGGGTGCCGGGGTGTCCGGCCGCGGCGCGCAGCAGCTGCCCGAAGCCGAAGGTGCTCGCGGTCAGCGGAGCACGTTCGCCGAGCAGGGGCAGGCCTGCCGCGGCGGCCAGCTCCACCACCGCCGTTCCGTCCCGTTTCAACGCCCAGTGGGCGTCGATCGCGCGGCCGGCCGGATCGAGCACGCGGGCCGGAACCAGTTCCGCGCCGGCGGTGGTGAGGGCGGCGAGCGTGCCCTCACCACCGTCCGCGAGCGGGAGACACCGGAGTTCGTCGTGAGGCCGCACCGCACGCCAGCCCGCAGCGATGGCTTCAGCGGCTCCGGCGGCGTCGATGGTGCCCTTGAACGAGTCCGGGGCGATCAGGACGCGCATGTCGCCGCGAAGCGTTCGGCGATCAGCGGCACCACCACGTCGGCCGGTCGCGCCCACAGGTCGGCGTTGAAGATCTCCACCTCGACGTCGCCGGTGTAACCGGCTTTCGCCACGAGATCGGCGATGTGGCGGAAGTCGATGTGGCCGTCGCCCATCACACCGCGGGCGAGCAGGGTGTCCGCGGGTAGCGGGGTGATCCAGTCGCACACCTGGAACGACGCGATGCGCCCGGCCGCGCGGTCGATCTGGCGTTCCAGGTCCGGGTCCCACCACACGTGGAACGTGTCCACGACGACGCCGACGACCTCGGGATCGAACCGCTCCGCCAGGTCGAGCGCCTGCCCGAGCGTCGACAGCACTCCCCGGTCCGCACAGTAGATCGGGTGCATGGGCTCCAACGCGAGCCGCACGGAGCGTTCCGCCGCGTAGGGCGCGAGTTCTCCCAGCACCTCGGCGACGACAGCCCGTGCTCCACGCAGATCACGCGACCCGTCCGGCAGACCACCGACCACGAGCACCAGGCAGTCCGCGCCGAGTGCGGCAGCCTCGTCGATGGCGCTCCGGTTGTCGGCGAGCACGGCCGCGCGGTCGGGCCCGGTGAAGAAACCACCACGGCACAACGAGGACACCCTCAGCCCGGCCTGCGCGATCAGCTCGGCACCGCGTTCGACGCCCACCGCGGCAAGCGGCTCGCGCCACACCCCGATCGACTCGATACCCGCGGCGACGCACGCGTCGATCGCCTCGGGCAGGGTGCTGGAGTTGATGGTCTTCTGGTTGAGCGACAGGCGGTTCATCTCGCGACTCCGTGGACGTCGAGCAGCAGGTTCATCCGGTGCTCCGCGAGCGGCGGGTCCGGCAGCAGGCCGGCCGCGTCGGCCAGCCGGAACGTCTCCACCAGGTGCGGCAGCGACCGTGCGCTCTGCAGGCCGCCGACCATCGAGAATCCCGGCTGCAGCCCGGAAAGCCAGGCGAGGAAGGCGATCCCGGTCTTGTAGTAGTACGTCGGGGCGCCGAACACGTGCCGCGCCAGGGGAACGGTCGGTTCGAACGCTTCGTCGTACGCGCTCAGGTCACCGGCGTCGAGCGCCCGCAAGGCCGCTGACGCCGCCGGCGCGATCGCCGCGAAGATGCCGAGCAGCGCGTCACTCGCCGCCTCGCCGTCACCCTTGATCAGCTCGGGGTAGTTGAAGTCGTCCCCGGTGTACAGCCGGACGCCTTCGGGCAGACGCGCTCGCAACGCCTTCTCGTGCTCGGCGTCGAGCAGCGACACCTTCACCCCGTCGACCCGCGACGCGTGCTCGTGCACCAGGTCAAGGAACGCCTCGGTCGCGACGGACAGGTCGGTGCTGCCCCAGTATCCCGTGAGCGCCGGGTCGAACATCGAGCCGAGCCAGTGCAGGACCACCGGGCTCTCCGCCTGGGGCAGGAGCTTGTCGTACACGCGCCGGTAGTCGGCGGGCCCGGACGCCACGCGTGCCAGCTGCCTGCTGGCCATCACGATCACCTGCGCGCCGGCCTCCTGCACGACGTCTAGCTGCTCGGAGTAGCCGCGCAGGACGGAGTCCACATCGGACACCTCGGCGGCGAGGTGGTCGGTACCGGCGCCGGCGGCGATCCGGCCGCCCGCCGCCACCGCCTCGGCCGAACTCCGGCGGATCAGCTGCTGTGTCGTCGCCCAGTCCAGGCCCATGCCGCGCTGCGCGGTGTCCATCGCCTCCGCGACCCCGAGGCCGTAGGACCACAGGTGCCTGCGGAACGCGAGCGTGCTGTCCCAGTCGACGACCGCCGGTTCGCCGGGGGCGTTGTTCCCCGACGGGTCCGCGACGACGTGCGCCGCCGCGAACGCCACGCGTGACCTGATGGGCGCCGAGGGCTTGCCCCACTGAGTCGGTTCACGCAGTACGTACGGCTCCTGCGAGCCGGGCAGGAGGATGCTCATACCGCCACGTCTCCCAGCACGATCCGCTTGCCCTCGTCCGACGACTTCAGACCGGCCTCGGCGAGCCTGATGCCGCGCACGCCCGCGAGGAAGTCGTACGGGTGCGGGGTGTCCGCGACGACGTGACGCACGAACTGCTCCCACTGCGCCTTGAAGCCGTTGTCGAACTCGCCGTTGTCCGGCACCTCCTGCCACTGGTCGCGGAACGACTGCGTCTCGCGCAGGTCGGGGTTCCACACCGGCCGGGGCGTCACCTCACGCGGCTGGACCCGGCATCCGTGCAGGCCCGCGACCGCGCTGCCGTGCGTGCCGTCGACCTGGAACTCCACCAGTTCGTCGCGGTGCACCCGGACGCACCACGACGAGTTCAGCTGGGCGATCACTCCATCGGTCAGCTCGAAGATCGCGTACGCCGCGTCGTCGGCCGTGGCCTGGTACTCGGCGCCCTGTTCGTCCCAGCGCGCCGGGATGTGCGTCGCGGTCCGCGCCGTCACCGCCTGCACCCCACCGAAGAGGTTCTCCAGCACGTAGTTCCAGTGGCAGAACATGTCCACGGTGATGCCGCCGCCGTCCTCGGCGCGGTAGTTCCAGCTCGGCCGCTGCGCGGGCTGCCAGTCGCCCTCGAACACCCAGTAGCCGAACTCGCCGCGCACGCTCAGGATCCGGCCGAAGAAGCCGCTGTCGACCAGCCGCTTCAACTTCAGCAGACCCGGCAGGTAGAGCTTGTCGTGCACCACGCCGTTCTTCACCCCGGCCGCCGCCGCACGGCGGGCCAGGTCCAGCGCGCCCTCGACCGACTCGGCGACGGGCTTCTCGGTGTAGATGTGCCGGCCGGCGTCGATCGCCTTGATGATCGACTTCTCGCGCACGGCGGTGAGCTGGGCGTCGAAGTACAGCGGGTACGCGTCGTCACCGAGCGCGGCGTCGAGGTCGGTCGTCCACTTCGTCAGGCCGTGGAGCTTCGCCATCTCGGCGAGCTTGTCCTCGTTGCGGCCGACGAGCAACGGATCGAGCTGCACGCGCGACCCGTCCGGCAGGAGCACTCCTCCCTGCTCACGGATCGCGAGCACCGACCGCAGCAGGTGCTGCCGGTAGCCCATCCTGCCGGTGACCCCGTTCATCACGACGCCGAGCGTGCGCACTGCCATCTTGCCTCCTTGGAAAGCGCTTTCCGGCTTACCGTACACGGCTCGGTCCGACTGCCGACTATGATGGTAAGCGCTTTCCGGATACAGTCCGCAACGCCGGGGGCACGCGGGTCTGGACTCCTACCGTGCCCCTGGCCCTCGAATCAGGTGCCGTTGATCAGCCGGATGGCGAGATCAGGGTTGAACGTCCCGGCGGGCGTGTTCGGCGCGATGCCGCAGGGGCCGTCCGAGACGCCGGGCGTCTTCACCCACAGCAGCATGTCGGCTCCTCCGCCCCGCTGGGCGGTCACCCCGAGCTTGGCGCCCGCCGGGTTGCACCAGCCGCCCGGGTCGGAGTTGCGCCCGTTGGCGTTGCGGCTGGTGTCGACCACGAACGGCTTCGCGGCGGGCAGGAAGCTGTTCACCGAGCCGGCGTAGGTGATCGACTGACTGGTCGTGTAGTAGTTCGACACGTTGACGGAGAACCCGCGGATGTTGGCCACGCCGGCTTCGTTCAGCCGGTACGCGATGGTCGACGGGGTGCCCCATCCGGCATTGCCCGCGTCGAGGTAAGCGTAGGTGTTGGGCGCCTTGGCTTTGAACTGCTCGGTGGCGTACCTGAGCAGCCCGGCCATCTCGGTGCGCTGCGCCGCCGTCAGGCAGCCGTAGGCGGCGAGCGCGTCCGGTTCGATGATCACGACCGCCGGCTTGGTCCCGATCCCGGCCGCGAAGCCGGAGATCCAGGTCCGGTAGGCGGACGCGCTGCCGGCGCCACCGCCCGAGTGTCCGCCACAGGCATCCCTGTTGGGGATGTTGTACGCGACGAGCACGGGCAGCTTGTCCTGCCCGTCCGCCGCGCCCGCGTGGTTGGCGACCGTGGAACCGATGTTGGCGTCGTTGCCGAACCAGCGCGCGATCGGCTTGGAGCCGATCGAGGACTGGATCGGCGCGGACCTGGAGTCGTTCGGGTTGTTCCGGGCCCAGGTGGCGGGCGCGGAGTTGGGGTTGACGTAGAAACCGCTGGTCAGGTCGAGCGGGTTGGCTGCTGTGGCAGGGGTTGTCGGAGACAGCAGCATGACCGCGCAGACCGCGACCGTCGAACGGGCAATCCACCGCACTGTGGATCTCCTCTCGATGGGACTGTTCGTACTTCCTTCCGCCCACCGCGGGCCCGCCCGCACGGCACTGTGCGGGCGGGGGCGGTGGGAGTTCTCGGGTGTGGGGAGGGACGGGTCAGCGGGTGTCGGCGAACGCCGCGACCCAGGCGAGCGCCGAGTTCCAGTTGACGGCGACCTCGTTGGTCGACCAGGAGCCCAGCTCGTCGATGTAGCACTTGGCGGGGGCGCAGCCGGGCAGGTTCTGCTGGGCCACCGGGTCCTGCAGGCCCGAGTTGGGGCCGCCCGCGAGCGAACCGGCCGGCGGGTTCGGCAGCCTGGCGTCGACCTGGTTCGCCCAGTGCCGGTGGTGCTGGTTCCTGCTGGCCTTCTCGCCGTAGCCGCTGATGAACGACTGGTTGAGACCGTTGCGGCCGAGCAGGTAGTCCATCGACTCCAGCACCGCGTCGCTGTACCTGCGGTCGCGCGTGGTGTCGTAGGCCATCGCCATGATCATCGACGCGGTGAGCGTGGCGCTGGTCGACCCCCAGGCGTACAGGCCGTCGGAGGGCTTGGACGGGTTCGGGTAACCCTGCGACTTCAGGTCCCGCAGGTGGCCGTCCGCGACGTCGACGATCCGCGACCGGGCGGTGATCACGCGGTCGAGCGGGAACTTCAGCGGCAGGCGCATGATCGTGAGGTCGGCCAGCCCGCCGGTGTCCTTCCAGGAGAACCCCGCCGAGGTCAGCTTCGTGGTGACCTTGTTCAGGTACTCGCGCTTGCCGGTCGTCGCGTAGAGCTCGGCCCCGGCCCAGGAGAACTCGTCGGTGACGTTGGTGTCGTCGTAAGCGCCGCCACCGACGCTGTCCTCCTTCGGGGCGTACTTGGCGGGGGTGGCCAGCGCGGCCTTCCACGCGGTCTCGGCCGCGGCGAGGCACCTGTCGGAGAAGGCACGGTCCCAGATCCGGTAGACGCGGGCGCACCGGGCTCCGGCGGCGGCGAGGTTCAGCGTGGCGGCCGTCGACGGGGCGTGCAGGTAACGCGGCTGCGGGTCGTTGTGCGGCAGCATCGGGTGCGCGGTCCAGGCCAGGTCGTGGATCTTGTGGTGGACCATGCCCGCGAGCGGCTTGCCGGCCGGGACCTGCATCTTCAGCAGGAACTCGACCTGCCAGCGTGCCTCGTCCAGCACGTCGGGCCGCTGGTTGTCCTGCTCGGGAATGGACAGCAGCCCATCACGGAAGCCCTCGATGTCGAACGTGTACAGCGACCGCTCGTAGGTGTCCATCAGCTGCCACGCTGCAAGTGCGCCGTTCACGACGTACTTGCCGTGGTCGCCCGCGTCGTACCAACCGCCGCTCACGTCCAGCGAGTAGTCGCACTCCCCCGGCAGGCAGGGCACCTGGATGTCGCCCTTGTTGGGCGCGACGCCGACATGGCCCGCGGGCCGGGCATAGGCCTCACCGACGTACTTCGCCTCGATCGGGATGCCGCTGCGGTTGTGGTAGAAGTACTCGAGCGAGTCCCGTCGCAGCTGGTCGTAGGGCTTGTCGGTGATGTCGAACGGGTAGCTGCTGTCGGTTCCGACGGTCAGGCTGTAACCGCTTCCAGCCTTCTTGTAGGCCGAGAAGTCGGCGATGTGCACGTCGTCGCGCGTCATCGCGTCCTTGCCCTTGACCTGCGTCTTCCCCTTCCTGACGACGGTGCCCGCGGCGTCGCGCAGCTGCCAGTCGAGCGGCGTCGCGGAGCTGTTCACGATCGAGGCGCGCTTGGTACCTGCCGTGGGATAGGCGTGCTGGTTGGTGCGCACCGGTGAGCCGTAGTCCCAGCCGCCGCCGGGCGGGATGATGCCGCCGGTCAGCGACACGTCGTCGATGCACAGCGTGTACGGCTCGGCCGACACACCACCGGCCTGGATCGCGACCTGGCCGCCGGTGCGGGTGGCCACAGTGGACGTGCCGGTGAACTCGAACGCCTGGGGAGTGCCGGTCAGCGCGGCCGCCTTGTTCAGCACCGTGGTGTTCGGCGCCACGCCGAGCGCGACCGCCGCCCGCACCGTGACGTTCTTCGTCGCGGTCGCGGTGAAGCGCAGGGTGTAGGGCTGCCCCGCCTCCAGCGGGATGTCGTTCTGGCCGATCATCGCCGTCCACGGGTTGGCCGTACCGCCCGGGATCTGCGCACACAACCTGCCATCGGCCACAGTGGATGGAGCGATTCCGCTGCTCCACCACGGGGTCTTCACACTGTCGAACCTGCCGTTGAGCACCCGCTCGTAGGCCTCGGCCGCGTTCACCTGAGGCGCGATCGTGACGAGCAGGACCAGCGGCAAACCGGCTGAAAGCAGCCTGTTCTTCACGGACATACCGGAGCCCTCTCGGGTCGAAGTCTTCCGGCACCACCGCAGCGTCGGAGCGAATGTTCACCCACCGGACTCCGCGTGTCAACGATCCCGCGTCATCAAAATGTGACCGGGGCTACCTCTTCACATCCGGATGGCGTCGTGGTTACAGTCCTGTAAGCGCTCACAGTCTCCCCCGATCCCGATGGGCGCACACCGGCCGAAGCCGCAGCGTCGCAGCAGGTGAACGGTGTTTCTAGTGGCCGCTGAGCGCTCCAAATCAGTTGTTAGCGCTTGCGGACCATCCGCCAACTGGAGGTTCTTCGATGGGCGTTCGACCGAGGCGCACTCTGCTCGCCACAACTCTGCTCAGCTCGCTGGTCGCCGTGTCCGCGTGCGGCGGCGGCACCGCCGACTCCGCGTCGGGGGACGTCACGCTGGTCGTCAAGACGTTCAGTCAGTTCGGCTACGACGAGCTGTACAAGGAATACGAGGCGAGCCACCCCGGCATCAAGATCAAGGAAGAGAACATCGGCAAGCTCGGCGACTACACGCCGAAGCTGCAGCAGTGGCTCGCCACCGGCAAGGGAGCGGGCGACGTCGTCGCGATCGAGGAGGGCATCCTCTCGCAGTTCATGGCGAAGCCCGACCAGTTCGTGAACCTGCTCGACCACGGCGCCAAGGAACTCTCCGGCAACTTCCTGCCGTGGAAGTGGCAGCAGGCGTCCACATCGGACGGCAGCAAGGTCATCGGCCTCGGCACGGACGTCGGCGCGCAGGGCATGTGCTACCGCAGGGACCTCTTCGAGGCGGCCGGCCTGCCGACCGACCGTGACGCGGTCGGCAGGCTCTGGCCGACGTGGGACGCCTACATCGCGACGGGCAAGCAGTTCAAGGCGAAGTCCCCGGACGTCGGGTTCTACGACTCGACCGGCGGCCTCTACCTGAACATGCTGATGCAGTCGGGCGACCACACGTACTACGACGCCTCGAACAAGCTCGTGATCGACTCGAACGCGGCGGTGAGGTCGACGTGGAACAAGTCGATCGAAATGGTGCAGGCCGGTCTCTCGGCCGACATCGAGCAGTGGAGTCCACAGTGGAACGCCGGCTTCAAGAACGGCACCTTCGCCACGATCCCCTGCCCGTCCTGGATGCTCGGCACGATCGAGAAGCAGGCCGGCCCCGAGAACAAGGGCAAGTGGGACGTCACGAAGGTGCCGGGCAACGGCGCGGTGCGCGGTGGCTCGTTCCTCGCGGTCCCCACGCAGAGCACGCACCAGAAGGAAGCCGCCGAGCTGGTCAAGTTCCTGACCAGCGCCAAGGGCCAGACCTCCGCGTTCAAGGCCAAGAACAACTTCCCGTCCTCGCCGCAGGCCATCGACGACCCGGCGGTGCAGGACTTCAGGAACCCGTACTTCAACGACGCGCCCGTCGGCAAGATCTTCGGCGACAGCGTCAAGGCGCTCAAGCCCGTCTACCTCGGCCCGGACAACAACGCCATCGGTGACCGCGTCGGCAACGCGCTGCTCGCCGTCGAGCAGGGCAAGCTCCAGCCCGGCGAGGCCTGGGCCAAGGCCGTCGACGACGCCCGGCGCCTGGCCAAGTAACGACCTGGCGGCCGGGGCGAGTGGAACGTCCGCCCCGGCTGCCATTCCCACCTCGTGAGGACACACGTTGGCGACTGATCTGCGGCCGAGGACGGCCACGAGCACCCCGCCCGGGAGCGCACCTCCTGGGCGACCACGCACCGGGCTGAAGAACCGGATCTCGCGCGTCGAGGTCAGATGGTCGCCCTACCTGTTCATCGCGCCGTTCTTCGTGATCTTCGCGGTGTTCGGCCTGTTCCCGCTGGTGTACACGGCCTGGGTTTCGTTGCACGACTGGGACATCACCGGTGCCGGCGCGTTCGTCGGGCTCGACAACTACGTCACGCTGTTCGCCGACCCCGACTTCTGGAACTCGGTCTACAACACCCTCGGCATGCTCGTGCTCGCCACCGTGCCCCAGCTGCTGATGGCACTGGTGCTGGCCAGCCTGCTCAACCAGAAGCTGCGCGGCGTGACGTTCCTGCGGATGGGCGTGCTGCTGCCGATCGTCACCTCCGTGGCCGCCGTCGGCATCGTGTTCAGCCAGATCTTCGACCGCGACGCCGGCATGGTGAACGGCCTGCTGGGCCTCGTGAACGTCGACGCGGTCGACTGGCGCGCCGACAAGTGGTCGTCCTGGACCGCGATCGCCACCATGGTCAACTGGCGGTGGACCGGCTACAACGCGTTGATCTACCTCGCCGCCATGCAGGCCATCCCGAAGGACCTGTACGAAGCGGCCACAGTGGACGGTGCGGGCAAGATCAGGCAGTTCTGGAGCATCACCGTCCCGAACATCCGGCCCGCCATCGTCTTCACCGTCATCATGTCCACCATCGCGGGCATGCAGCTCTTCACCGAACCGCTGATCTTCGGCCAGGGCAGCTTCGCCATCTCCGGCGGCAGCCTGCGCCAGTTCCAGACCGTGTCGATGTACATGTTCGAGAAGGCGTTCCGGGACTTCGACTACGGCTACGGCTCCGCCGTGGCGTGGATGATCTTCCTGCTGATCACCGTGCTCGGCGTCGTCAACTTCCTGATCACGCGGAGGTCGAAGTAGCCATGCGCAAGACCCAGCCCCTCCTCTACGCCACGCTCCTCGTGGGCATCGCGCTCTCGGCGTTCCCGCTGTACTGGCTGTTCGTCGTCGCGACCCGTTCCAACGACGTGGTCGGCGACTGGCCGCCACCGCTCGCGCCCGGCCCGAACCTGTGGGACAACCTCGGCAGGCTGTTCGGCGCCGAGGACGCGAACTTCCTGCTGGGCATGTGGAACTCGCTGCTGACGTCGGCGGTCGTCACCGTGTCGGTGGTGTTCTTCTCCTCGCTGGCCGGTTTCGCGTTCGCCAAGCTGAAGTTCCGCGGCCGCAACGCATTGCTGCTCGTCATCCTCGCCACCATGATGATCCCGGTGCAGATGGGCATCATCCCGCTGTACATGATCATGGTCGAGCTGGGCTGGCAGAACCGGATGGAAGCCATCGTCGTGCCGGCGCTGGTGTCCGCGTTCGGCGTCTTCCTCATGCGCCAGTACGCCGAGCAGGCCGTGCCCGACGAGCTCATCGAGGCCGCGCGCATCGACGGCTGCAGCACGTTCCGCATCTTCTGGACGATCGTGCTGCCCGCCTTGCGCCCCGGCGCCGCGGTCCTCGCGCTGACCACGTTCATGGGCACCTGGAACGAGTTCCTGTGGCCGCTCGCCGTGCTCGAGGCGGACAACCCGACCGTCCAGTTCTCCCTGTCGCAGCTCTCGACCACCTACTACACCGACTACACGCTCATGTTCACCGGAGCGCTGGTCGCCACCGTTCCGCTGCTGCTCGTGTTCATCGCGTTCGGTCGCCAGATCATCGGCGGCATCATGGAAGGGGCGGTCAAGGCATGACCACGTTCGAACCCGGCTTCCTCTGGGGCGCGGCCACCTCCAGCTACCAGATCGAGGGCGCCGTCGCCGAGGACGGTCGTCTTCCGTCCATCTGGGACACCTTCTGCGCGACCCCCGGCAAGGTGGACAACGGTGACAGCGGCGCGGTCGCCGCCGACCACTACCACCGCTACCCCGAGGACGTCGCGATCATGCGCGAACTCGGCCTGGGCGCCTACCGGTTCTCCATCGCCTGGCCGCGGGTGCAGCCGCTCGGCTCCGGTGCCGCCAACGAGCGCGGCCTCGACTTCTACCGGCGGCTCGTGGACACGTTGCTGGACAACGACATCCAGCCGTGGCCGACCCTCTACCACTGGGACCTCCCCCAGCCGCTGGAGGACGCCGGCGGCTGGCCGGAACGGGACACCGCGCTGCGGTTCGCCGAGTACGCGCAGATCGTGCACGAGGCACTGGGTGACCGCGTCGCGCACTGGACGACGCTCAACGAGCCCTGGTGCTCCGCGTTCCTCGGCTACGCCACCGGCCGGCACGCACCCGGACGTCAAGAGCCCGCCGCGTCGATCCGCGCCGCGCACCACCTGCTGCTGGGCCACGGACTCGCGGTACAGGCGATGCCGGACGCACGGGTCGGCATCACGCTGAACCTCTCCCACGTCACGGCCGGTTCGAACGCCGACGAGGACGTCGACGCGGCGCGCCGCATCGACGGCATGCAGAACCGGATCTTCCTCGATCCCCTGCTGCTCGCCGAGTACCCCGCCGACGTCATGCGCGACCTCGAACCCGTCACCGACTTCGGTTTCGTGCAGGAGGACGACCTCAAGACGATCGCCGCGCCGATCGACTTCCTCGGCGTGAACTACTACTCCCCCATGCTCGTCGGCCACGGCACGGAAGCCCGTCCGTCCGCTTACGTCGGCTCCGAGCACGTCCAGCACCTCGACGGTGGCCGGGCACGGACGTCGATCGGCTGGGAGATCGACCCTCACGGCCTGCTCGACCTGTTGCTGCGGCTGGACCGCGAGTATCCGGACGTTCCCCTGTACGTCACCGAGAACGGCGCCGCGTTCGACGACGAGGTGCACGACGCCGGCCGCGTCGCGTACCTGGACGGGCACGTGCGGGCCTGCGCCGAGGCGATCAGCCGCGGCGTCGCGCTGAAGGGCTACTTCGCCTGGTCGCTGCTCGACAACTTCGAGTGGTCCTTCGGCTACGCCCAGCGGTTCGGCCTGGTGCACGTCGACTACGACACCCAGCGGCGCACCCCGAAGGACAGTGCCCGCTGGTACGCCGGCGTGATCCGGCGCGGCGGTCTGTGAGCGCTTACAGAATTGCTACGCTCGACGCACGCCGACGCAGACAGGGAGACCGCCAGATGAACACCCGACCTCCGACCCTGGAGGAAGTGGCGCAACGCGCAGGCGTCTCGACGGGCACCGTGTCCCGCGTCATCAACAACGCGCGCCACGTCAGCGAAAAGTCGAAGCGCGCGGTCCAGAACGCCATCACGGACCTGGGCTACGTGCCGAACACCGCCGCCCGCTCACTGGCGAGCCAGCGCCGCGGTGCCGTCGTCCTGGTGATCTCCAGTGACGACCCGGCGCTGTTCGCCAACCTCTTCTTCGCCGAGGTGATCACCGGTGTCAACGCGGTGCTGGAGGAGACGGATCTGCACCTGATGCTCCTGCTCGCCGCCTCCCAGCGCGGCAGGGACAGGTTCGGGCAGGTGCTCCAGTCGCGCGGCGCGGACGGCGTGATGCTGCTGGCGCTCAAGGAGAACGACCCGCTGTCGAAGATGGCGGAGGACAGTGGCCTGCCCGCCGTCCACGGTGGACGTTCGCTCGACCGCGCTCCCCAGTGGTACGTCGACGCGGACAACCGGGGCGGCGCCCGCACGGCCGTCGAGCACCTCATCTCGACCGGCCGCAAGAACATCGCCACGATCACCGGCGAACTCGACACCCACGCCGGCATGTCGCGCTACATGGGCTTCCGCGAAGCCGTCGTCCTCGCGGGCCTGAGCGACAAGCGCGTGGCACACGGCGATTTCAGCGAGTCCAGCGGTGCCGCCGCCATGAAGCTCCTGCTCGACGATCACCCCGACCTGGACTCCGTCTTCGTCGCCTCCGACGCCATGGCCACCGGAGCGCTGGCCGTGCTTCGCGAACGCGGCAAGCGGGTTCCGGTGGACGTCGCGGTCGTCGGGTTCAACGACATCGTCACCGCGCAGCACACCCAGCCCGCCCTCACCACGGTCCGGCAGCCCATCGAGGCACTCGGCCGCGAGATGACGCGGATGCTGATCCGGTTGCTGAACGGCGAGCAGCCGACGTCGTTGATACTGCCCACCGAACTGATCATCCGGGACTCGGCCTGAAGCTCACGCGACGTCCAGGACGGTCTTGAGCCAGCCGTCCTCGCGCCGGTCGAAGGTCTTGTAGGCCTCGATGGCGTCGACCGGGTCCTTATGGCGGGTGATGAACGCCGTGGGGTCGACGGTGCCGCTGACGACGAGGTCCAGCAACTGCGGCAGGTAGCGGCGGTGGTTGCAGTTGCCCATGTTCAGGGTGAGGTTCTTGTTCATCGCCTCCCCGATCGGGAAGCGGTCGAACCCCGCCGGGTAGACACCGATCACCCCGATCGTGCCCGCCTTCGCGACGGCCTGCACGGCCCACCGCAGCGCCAGGCTCGGCGCGTTGCCCGGCACCCACTGCTCGCCCCGCGGCGCCGCGTCCGGTGCCGCCTGGGACCGTTCCTGCTCGAACTGCTCCGCCTGCTGCTCGTACTGCTCGGCGGCCGGTCCGCGCTCCGGGCGCTGCGCGTCCACGCCGACGGCCTCGATCACCCGGTCGGCGCCGACGCCGCCGGTCAGTTCCTTCGCCAGCGCGACCGGGTCCTCGACGTTGAAGTCGATGGTCTCCGCGTTCTGCTCCCGGGCCTTGTCCAGGCGCGACGCGATGCCGTCCACCACCAGCACCCGGCCCGCGCCCTGGCGCTTGGCCGAGGCGATCGCGAACTGGCCCACCACACCGGCTCCCAGCACCAGCACGGTGTCGCCGTCGCCCACCTCGGCGAGCCGGGCGCCGAACCACGACGTCGGGAAGATGTCCGACAGCAGGATGGCCTGGTCGTCGCTCACCGCGTCGGGAACGCGCACCAGCGTCGTCATCGCGAACGGGATCCGGGCGTACTCGGCCTGCAGGCCGTCGACCGGTCCGGTCATCTCCGGGCCGCCGAAGAAGCACGTGCCCGCCGACGGGCCGTTGGGGTTGGCCGTGTCGCACTGGGCGAAGTACCCGGCCCGGCAGTACGAGCACGTGCCGCACCCGACGGTCGAGGTCACCACCACCCGGTCGCCCGGCGTGAACCCGCGCACCGCCGGGCCTGCCTCCTCGACCACACCGACCGCCTCGTGGCCGAGCACCGTGCCCTGCACCATGCCCGGCATCGTGCCGCGCACCATGTGAAGGTCCGTGCCGCAGATCGCGCTGCGGGTGATCCGCACGATCGCGTCGGACGGTTCCAGGATCTTCGGATCGGGCACGGTGTCCAGACGGATGTCACCGATGCCGTGCCACACCACTGCCTTCACGGCGCTTCCCCTCTTTCGTCGACGTCCTCCTGGCCCGAGTTCCCGCCGAACAGACGACAAAAACACGGTCCACAGTGGATCGACCGCGTCAGCCCGCCGGCCAGGCCATGGTGGACAACAGCGCCAGCTCGGCCTGGCGGGAGTCGAGGCGGCTGTGCTGGACCACGACCGGGACGTCGCTGTGCAGCACCGTGGCGAAGTCGGTGTCCCGTGGAATCGGTTGCGGGTCGGTCAGGTCGTTGAACCGCTGGTGCCGCGTGCGTCGCGCGGGCACCGTGAAGCGGTAGGGGCCGACCGGTTCCCTGTCGGTGAAGTAGACGGTGATCTCCACGTGCGCGTCCGTGTCGGAGGCGTTGAGGATGCACGCGGTCTCGTGGCTTTCCAGGGCCGGGCCTTCGCCGTGCCCGGTACCGGGGATGTGCCCCTCCGCGATCACCCAGGTGCGCTGTCCCAGAGCGTTCTGCATGGACAGGCTCCGCTCAGCTGATGGTGGCGAGCAGGTCCCGGCAGGCGGCCTCACACGTGCGGCAGGCCTCGGCGCAGATCCGGCAGTGTTCGTGCATGTTCGCGTGCGACCAGCACTCGTCACCACAGGCCTTGCACGCCACCGCACACGCCTCCAGCAACGCCCGGCTGACGTTGGCGTCGTATGCGGTGTGCCGCGACAGGACCCGAGCCGTGGCGCCGCAGATGTCCGCGCAGTCCAGGTCCGTGCGGATGCACTTCGTCAGCTCCGCCACCGAGCTCTCGCTCAGACACGCGTCAGCGCATGCGGTGCACGCCTCGGCGCAGGCGACCAACGCGTCGATCGCCGCCGCCAGTTTGGCCCTGTCCACGTTGATCTCCGCCGGGTAGCTCTCCAGCATCGGCAGCGTCGTCGTGGTCACGTCAGCCCTCCTCAGTCGGCATCACTCCCGACACGGCTACCCCAGGGCGTCCCGGCGAACCACGCGACGACGGTCAGGCGACGGCGACCAGGCCGCCGCCCGCGTGCCGCGGAGGCTGCTCCAGCAGGGTGATCAGCAGGCCTTCCCTGGTGGACCACGGGCAGATGTCCACGACGTCGTGACCGGTCGCCTCCATGAGCGCCCGCGCGGCGATCGCACCGGCCAGCGACTGGTGTGCGCGGTGCTCGGAGATGCCGGGAAGCCGCGTGCGCTCGGCCGCCGGCAGTTTCGCCAGCCGGGGAATCCACTTCTCCAGGTCGGCGGCACGGAGCTGACGCGCGACGAAGAGCCCGTCTCGTTGCGCACGCGCCCCGGTCATGCCCGCGGGGCTGATCTCCCCGGAGGACTCGAGGGCCTGGTCCAGCCGCAGCCTCACCTTGTGCGACAGCACCGGGTGCAGCAGCGACCCCTCGTGGCGGTCGACGACGACCAGGTGCGCGCTGAAGCAACCGACGTCGAGAACGCCGACCCGGCAGGGCTCCTCGGACACGCGCCATCACCTCGCACCTCGCCATCGAGGCTCTCCAGATACCCGAAATCGGGGCGGGCAAACGGAACTTCTCCTGCCGCGGCTCATAACTCCGGTTCGTCGCTCTTCGTCCAGCGGGCCAGCAGGATGGAGGCGTCGTCCCGCAGGGCACCGTTCTGGTGCGCCAGCACGGCTTTGATCAGCCGCCGGGCTGTCTCCGGTGGCGGGCGCCGCGCCGCGGCCTCCCGTTCGAGGAAGTCCGTCAGCCGGGTCTGGCCGAAGAACTCCCCGGCGTCGTCGCGTGCCTCGGTGATGCCGTCGGTGTGCAGGACCAGCCAGTCGCCGGGCTGCAGCGTCTCCTCCGCGATCACGAGCTCACCGGTCCCCAGGCCGAAGGGCGGTCGTCGTCCACCGGTGAGGCGTCCGACGACCTTGCCGCACCGCAGCAGCAGTGGTGGCGGGTGACCGGCGTTGAGGTAGCGCAGCCGTCCGCTGCCCAGGTCGAGCTCCGCCAGGACACCGGTGGCGAACGCGCCGCCGGGGAACTGGCGGCTGATCGTCTCGTCGATGGCGCGGGCCTGGTCGACCAGTCCGTGGCCCACGCGGCGGTCGCTCCGGCAGGCGGCCAGTGCCGCCGCGGCCACGAACCCGCTGGACGGGGTGTGCCCGACGGCGTCGAAGATGGCCAGTGACGCGGCTGTCGGCGACAACGTGCAGTCGAAGGCGTCACCGCCGGCCTCGTGGCAGGGCTCCAGCATGCCGGCTTCCGGGTCATGCAGCGGGTGCAGGGTCTGCTGGTCGTAGCCGACGAGGTAGATCGCGATCCGCACCCCCGGTGCCCGGCCCGCCAGCGCTGCGGCTGCGCGCAGGCGCTCCGGTGGCGCCTTGCGCATGCCGTCGAGCAGGCCGCTGCCCCGTGCGGGGAAGGTGTAGGGCACCCGGTGCGGCCAGTTCAGTTCGTCGAAACGCTCGTTGATCGCGTGCGCCAGCATGTCGCGCTGCAACGCGGGCAACGGCATCAGGCCGTGCAGGTACGCCTCGACCTCCATCGGACCCGCCGCCCCGCCCAGAGCGAAGTACCGCGTCCACAGCTGCTCCGGCGTCAGGCCGGCTCGGCTGAAAGCGAGCGACAACGCGCGGAGCTGCAGGTCGTGGTTCATTCGTGTCGCACCTTCGGCACTTCTCCGGTGACGGACGTGCACCCGATTCACCGGGCTTCCCTGACGCCACAGCTCCAAACCCGCCGGGACGGCGCAGCGTTTCCACAGCAGTTGCCCGGACGCGCTAGGCTCTTTCGGTCTGTGGTCTTCCGTGCGCCGAGCCGCGGCACACACCTCGGATACGTTTTGCGGTGGACGAGCACACCCCGCGTCGTCGCACGAGCTGTCCGGTTTGACCAGGAGCCGGTGGGAACATTCCCGCCTTGTGTCTCGTCTGGGGAGTCCTCGTCATTGGGCGAGGAAATGACCATGGAGACGTCGAGCCACGTGGACCGGCCGCTGCCGGTCGTGCTGGACGAGGTGACGACCGCGCTGGAGCGCCTTTCGGAAGCGCTCAGCCGCGAGGACGACCTGCGGATGCTGATGCACCAGGTCTGCGAGCAGGTCGTGCAGGCGGTGCCCGGTCTGGACGAGGCGACCGTGACACTGCTGGACGGCGGCAGGCCGTTCACCGCCGCGAGCACCAGCGACCTCGTGGCGCGGCTGGACCGCGTCCAGTACGCCGCAGGCGCCGGCCCGTGCCTGGACGCGGCCGCGACGAGCCGGTTGGTGCGGGCGACGATCCAGGAGGCGCAGGACCGCTGGCCCGCCTTCGGCACCGAGTCCCGAGCCGCCGGGATCGGCAGCTTCCTGTCCGCGCCGCTGACCGTGGACAACGAGCACTACGGCGCCATCAACGGCTACTCCCGGCAGGGCCACGGCTTCCACGAACTGGATGCTCCGCTGCTCGCCCTCTACAGCACCGCCGTCGAGACGGCCCTGCGCAGCCACAGCATGTATCTGCGGGCGTTCAAGCTCGCCGCGCAGCTGCGCTCCGCACTGCGGTCGCGAGCCGTGATCGACCAGGCCAAAGGCGTTCTCATGGCCGTGCACGCGATCACCGCGGACGAGGCCTTCCGGCTGCTGGTGGCGCAGTCGCAGCGCGAGAACGTCAAACTGCACGCACTCGCCGAACGCTTCATCGCCGACCTGATCGCCAGCCCCAGCCCGACGGAGGCCGGTTCCGGGGAGGCGGTGTGACGGGCATGCGGATCGCATTGGTGAGCAGTCGCACCGGCAGAACCGCCCGCGGGACCGCGGTCACCGGGCTCGCGCGAGCGTTGGTCGGCAGTGGGCACGATGCCGTCGTGTACACCCGCAAGGACGCGGCGCACCTCGCGGAGCGTGAACGCACCGAGGACGGCTACGAGGTTGTGCGCGTAGCTCTCGGACAAGCCCGTCCGATGTCCGAGGACGCCGCATGGTCCTACACCAACGAGCTGGCCCGGTTTCTGGACCGAGACTGGCACGAGAGTCCTCCGGACATCGCGCACACGCACGGCACGATGGCGGGCCTCGCCGCCCTGCTCGCCACACGCGAGCAAAAAGTCCCCGTCGTGCACACCCACGACGAACCGGACCCCGAACGGGAGCGGGTCGAGCGGCTGGTCTGCCGGCATGCCGGGCGCGTCGTGGCGACCAGCAACGACCAGGTGACCGGTCTGTGCCGGATCGGCGTGCCCCGCTCCCGGATCACGGTGGTGCCCGCCGGCGTGGACGACCGGGAGATCACCGGCACCACCGAGCGCCGTCCCGGCCTGGTGAGTCTGCTCGGCATCGGCGAACTGCGGTCCGGCCACGGATTCGACACCGTGGTCGCCGCGATGGCCGACGTGCGCGACGCCCGGCTCGTCATCGCCGCGCCGGTCGAGACGCTCGACCGCAAGACCAGCCAGGAGGCGAACCGCCTGCGGCAGTTAGCGGTGCAACTCGGCGTCGGGGACCGCGTGTCGGTGGTCGGAGCCGCCACGCGGGCCGACGTGATCGGGTTGCTCCGCTCCGCCGATCTCATGGTGACCACACCGCGGCAGGACCCGGCCGGGGTCTTCGCGCTGGAGGCGATGGCGCACGGCCTGCCGGTCGTCGCATCGGCTGTGGGCGCGCTGGCGGACGCGGTCGTCGACGGCGTCACCGGCCGGCTCGTGCCGCCGGGCGACGTGCCCGCGCTCGCGCTCACCCTGCGCGAACTGGTCGCGAACTCGACCAGGCGGGAGGCCTTCGGCATCGCGGGCGCCGACCGCGTACGAGCGCGGTACGGGTGGACCCGCGTCGTCAACGACACGGTTCTCGTCTACCGGCGCGCGCAGTTCGTTCACGCGTGACACCGTCGGGCGTACTCAGGTTCTCCGGGACATGTCCTGATCACATGGCCAGGTGATCCCCGGTCAGCGGCGTCCGGCGGCCAGGACGACGAGGAACTGGCCGCCACCCGCCTCGACAGCCGCGGTCACCGGCAGACCCGGCACCAGCTGGGAGAACCGGTCCACCAGCCACTCCGCCACCTCGTGAGCGTCCTTTTTGGTCGGACAGCGACCCACCATCTCGCGGCCCCCCTTGCGTTCCAGCCGCCCGGCGACGGTGATCAGCGGCGCGGGTTCGGCCACGTGCAGATGGTCCGGCCAGGCGATGACGACCTTGACCGCGCCCTTGCGGCTGTTGCAGCCGCGGTGCGCGAGCCGCTCGGTGATCTTGGCCTTCCGGTCGGCCGTCCTGCTGTCGACACTGGGCCCCCGCGCGTCGTTCACCGACATGTCCGGGTCGACCGGTTCGTCGCACACCCAGCACCGCCAGTTGTCGCGCTCGGCCACGTCATCGAGTTGACTCACCTGCGCAAACTAGCCTGCCCCACACGCGCTGTCCCACGCGGCCGGTGCCGACGCCGTGTCAGCCGGTCGGGCCGGTCAGGCGCCATCCACTCTGCCAGCTCCAGCCGTTGCGCGCGTTGAGGGTGATGTTCAGGAAAGCCAGTTCCTCCAGCGAACGGGCCATCCGCAGTCCGCCCGCGTCGATCGGCCGGAAACCCAGCGAGGTCAGCAGTTCCGCCACGACCTGCTTCGCCCCTTCGTCGTCACCGGCGTAGTAGCCGTCCAGCGGCTGGCCGCCCTCGCTCGCGGCACCCAGCCGGGAGGCGAAGACCGTGTTGAACGCCTTCACGAGCTTCACTCCCGGCACGGCGGCGGCCAGCTGTTCGGTGTGACTCGTCCCGCTGGTCGTCAGGTCGCTGTAGGTCTCGTTGAGCGGGTTGGTGGCGTCCACGACCACCGCGCCCGTGCCCTTGATCTCGTTCAGCACGTCGGCCGCGACGCCGGCGGGCACCGCCAGTACCACCACCTCCGCACCCTGGGACGCGTCCGCGGCGGTCGCCGCGGCGGTGCCGCCCACCTGCTCGGCCACCTTGACCGCGTTCTCCTCGTGAGCGGCGGCGACGCTGACCTGGTGTCCCGCGGCGGCGGCAGCACCGGCGAACCCGGATCCGACGTTGCCCGCACCGATGACCGCAACACGCATGACAACCTCCAATTAGTTCAAATTTGAACGTTCTGCGAACGACACTAGGAGCGAATAGTTCAAGCGTCAAGTAAATTGGGGAGGTGACCCCGGACTCGGAGTACCCACGCTGGCTGACGGCGGAACAGCGGCTGGCCTGGCTCGACATGGTGCGCGTGCTGACGCGGCTGCCCGCGACCCTCGACGCCCAGCTCGAGCGGGACGCCGGACTGTCCTTCTTCGAGTACCACGTGCTGTCGATGCTCTCCGAGGTTCCCGGCCACACCCTGCGCCTGAGCCGGCTCGCGCAGCTCACGAGTTCCTCGCTGTCGCGCCTGTCGAACGTCGTGAAGCGGCTCGAAGGCCGTGGCCTGCTACGCCGCGAGCCCGATCCCGACGACGGCCGGGCCAGCCGCGCGGTCCTCACCGCCGCCGGCACGGACGCCGTCGAGCGAGCGGCGCCCGGTCACGTCACCGCGGTCCGCGAACTGGTCGTGGACCCGTTGGACCCGGCACAGCTGAGCCAGCTGCACGCCGCCCACGAACGCATCCTCGGCCGGCTCGACCCCGCTTCCTCCAGCCGGCCGGACTGGCTGGAGACCTGACCCGCGGTTCAGCGCGCCCGAGGTGTCGCCCTTTCCTGCCACCGGATCAGCAGGCCGAGCGCCCTCGCGACGACCGGCGAGTCGTCGTCGGCCCGCACGGCGGCCACGAGATCGACGCCCTGGTTCCCGGCCAGCGGACGGTAGGTCGTGCCGGGCACGCCGAGCTCTGCCACGGGTTCCGGGACCACGGCCACGCCGAGCCCGGCGGCCACGAAGGTGACGAGGGTCGAGGTCTCCGCCACCTCGTGGCGGATCCGGGGCTCGAACCCGGCCGAGCGGCACAGCTCCGTGACGATCCCGTGCATGACGGAACGGCCGCGCGACGCGTGCACGATCAGGTCTTCCTCGCGCAGGTCCTCGATCTTCAGCCGCTTTCGCCGCGCGAGCCGGTGGTCCTCGGGCAACGCCACGATGAGCCGGTCGCGGCGCACCGCGCTCACCCGCACCGCCGGGTCCTCGACCGGCGGGCGCAGCAGGGCGAGGTCGATGCGGCGGGCCAGCAGGGACTCGAGCTGGTCCGGTGCCAGCATCTCGCCCCGGAACACGAAGTCGACCGCCGGCAGCTCCTCCCGCAGGGCACGGGCGAACGCGGGCACCAGGCTGTAGGTGGCCGAGCCGACGCACCCCACGACGAGTCGGCCCTGCAGTCCGTCGGCCACTCGCCGTGCCTCCGCGGCAGCGGCGTCGACCGCGGCCAGCACGGCTCGGGCGCGTTCGAGGTAGACCACCCCGGCGTCGGTCAGGTCGACCTTGCGGGTGGTGCGGTGCAGCAACGTCACCCCGAGCTCGGCCTCCAGCTGCTGGATCTGCTGGGAGAGCGGCGGTTGCGCCATGTGCAGGCGCGCGGCGGCGCGGCCGAAGTGCCGTTCCTCGGCGACCGCGACGAAGTAGCGCAGGTGACGAAGTTCCACCGATCGATACTCCCAGAGTCTCAGCGATCGCCAAATGAGTATTTCTGTATATAACCGGCCGGCACTAGCGTCGACGGCATGACCGACGTCGTGATCTGCGAACCCCTCCGGACCCCGGTCGGACGGTTCGGCGGGGCCCTCGCGACCCTGAGCGCCACCGACCTCGCCACCGCCGCGCTCACGGAGCTGGTGCGCCGCACGGGCCTGCGGGAGGGCGATGTCGACGACGTCGTGCTCGGGCAGAGCTACCCGAACGGCGAGTCGCCGGCGATCGGCCGGATCGCGGCACTGGACGCGGGCCTCGGCACCGGTGTTCCCGGCCTCCAGATCGACCGGCGCTGCGGGTCCGGGCTGCAGGCCGTGCTCTACGCGGCGGGGCAGGTCGCGACCGGCGCGGCGAACGTCGTCGTGGCGGGTGGCGCCGAGTCGATGTCGCAGGTCGAGCACTACGCGCTGGGACTGCGCACCGGTGTTCGCAGCGGTGGCGTCCAGCTCGTCGACCGCCTCGACCGGGCCAGGGAGACGGCCGGTGGCCGGTTCCACCCGGTGCCGGGCGGCATGCTCGAGACCGCGGAGAACCTCCGCCGCGAGTACGGCATCTCGCGTGCCGAGCAGGACGAGTTCGCGGTGCGGTCGCAGCGGCGCTGGGGTGCCGCCGACGAGGCAGGGCGGTTCGCCGGCGAGCTCGTGCCGGTGACCGTGCCCGGCCGCCGCGGCAAACCTGATCTCGTCGTCGGCCGCGACGAGCACGCCCGTCCGGACACGACGCTCGACGACCTCGCCGCATTGCGGCCGGTCAGGCTGAAGCTCGACCCGGAGTCCACGGTCACCGCGGGCAACGCGAGCGGCCAGAACGACGGTGCCGCACTGTGCGTGGTCACCACCCGCGCCGAAGCCGAGAAGCGCGGCCTGCGCCCCGTGCTCGCGCTCAGGTCCTGGGCCGTGGCCGGTGTGGGGCCGGAGGTCATGGGCATCGGGCCCGTCCCGGCCACGGCCGCCGCGCTCGGCCGGGCGGGACTCACCCTCGACGACATGGACGTGATCGAGCTCAACGAGGCGTTCGCCGCCCAGGTGCTCGCCTGCCTGCGCGAGTGGAAGCTCGACGCGGAGGACGAGCGGCTCAACCCCAACGGTTCCGGCATCTCGCTCGGGCACCCCGTCGGGGCGACCGGGGCACGGATCCTGGCGACGCTCGCGCACGAGATGGGCCGCCGCGGCAGCCGCTACGGCCTGGAGACGATGTGCATCGGCGGCGGTCAGGGGCTCGCCGCGGTCTTCGAGGCGGTGCGCTGATGAGCGTCGCCGAGGTGCACCACGTCGCCAACGCCGAACAACCCGGCGTCGTCACGGCGGCGCTCGTCGACCACCTCACGAAGGAGAGCCACTCATGAGCCTGGACAAGGTGGTCAGCGGACCGGCCGAAGCCGTGGCGGGCATCCGGTCCGGCGCAAGCGTCGCGGTCGGCGGTTTCGGACTCGCGGGCATCCCGTGGTTCCTGATCGAGGCGTTGCTGGAGCAGGGCGCCGACGACCTCACGATCGTGTCCAACAACTGCGGCGTCGACGGCGCCGGTCTCGGGTTGCTGCTCGAACACCGCCGCATCAGCCGGGTCGTCGCGTCCTACGTCGGCGAGAACAAGGAGTTCGCCCGCCAGTACCTGGCCGGAGAGCTGACGGTGGAGCTCACTCCACAAGGGACACTCGCCGAACGGCTCCGCGCAGGAGGTTCCGGAGTCGGCGCCTTCTACACGCCCACCGGCGTCGGCACGCTGGTGTCCGAGGGCGGCCTGCCGTGGCGCTACCACCCGGACGGCACCGTCGCGCTCGCCTCACCGCCCAAGGAGGTGCGCACGTTCCACGGCAAGGAGATGGTGCTGGAGGAGTCCATCGTCACCGACGTGGCGCTCGTGCGCGCCGCCGTCGTCGACCGGGCGGGGAACTGCGTCTTCCACGCCGCCGCACGCAACTTCAACCCGGCAGCCGCGATGGCCGGCCGGTTCACCGTCGTGGAGGCCGAACGCGTCGTCGAGGCCGGTGAGATCGACCCGGACCACGTGCACCTGCCCGGCGTCTTCGTGCAGAGCGTCGTCGCGCTCACCCCGGACCAGGCCGCCCGCAAGGACATCGAGAAGCGCACCACCCGCGCCCGCCAGGAGGAGAAGAACTGACATGGCCTGGACCCGCGACCAGATGGCCGCCCGCGCCGCACTCGAACTGCGCGACGGCGAGTACGTCAACCTCGGCATCGGCCTGCCCACACTCATCCCCGGCCACCTGCCGGCGGGCTCCACGGTGACGCTGCACGCGGAGAACGGCATCCTCGGCGTCGGCCCGTTCCCCTACGACGACGAGGTCGACCCCGACCTGATCAACGCGGGCAAGCAGACCGTCAGCGTGCTGCCGGGAGCGTCGTTCTTCGACTCCCCCACCAGCTTCGCGATGATCCGCGGCGGCCACATCGACACCGCGGTGCTCGGCGGCATGCAGGTCTCCGCGCACGGCGACCTCGCCAACTGGATGGTGCCCGGAGCGATGGTCAAGGGCATGGGCGGCGCGATGGACCTCGTCAGCGGCGCCCGCCGGGTCATCGTCCTGATGGAACACGTATCCCGCGCCGGTGACCCGAAGCTGGTCGGCACGTGCACCCTGCCGCTGACCGGACGCGGGGTCGTCTCCCGCGTCATCACCGACCTGGCCGTGCTCGACGTCGCCGACGGCGCCTTCCGCCTCGTCGAACTCGCACCCGGCAGCACGGTCGAGGGCGTGGTGGCGAGCACGGGAGCACCGGTGCTGGCCGGAGAGCTCAGCGTCGGCTGACAACTCTCCGCCTGTGCGGCGTTGCGCCGGCACCGGACTGCCCGCGTAGCTCAGAAGCCGTTGGTGCTCAACACTTTCAGGAGCAGATGCATCCTCGCGTCAGCGCGGAGACCGTGGTCGCGGTGCAGTACCGCGCGCCCAGCGAGTCGTGTTCGCGCCACAGGTGAGAACACACCACGCAGGTCGCATCGTTGTCGAGGGCGGTCACGTCGTTGTCGAGGGCGGTGGTTCCTGAATCAGGCATGCGGTTACTCCGATGATCGGCGCTGGAACGGAAGAACGGATTCGCCAGCGCGTACGCCTGGCCGGGGAGCCGAGTTCGTCTCGGCGCTGCTGCACGACGTGCCCTCGGTGGCCCCACCGTACTCCGCCACGGGCAGAGCCTGCTCAGCGCCACGTCGGCGCCAGATCCTCGTCCGCCTGAACGACCATGGACTCCAGCCGCGGGCCGCCGAACGTGGTGACCATGGCGACGTCGGCCGCGTCCCGGCCCCTGCCGATGACGACGCGGCCCTTGCGGGGCTCGTTGTTGCGCGGGTCGAAGGTCCACCAGCGGTCGCCGAGCCAGACCTCCATCCACGCCGCGAAGTCCATCGCCGCGTCGCCGGGCGGCACGTCCACGTCCGGCAGGTAGCCGAAGACGTACCGGGCGGGGATGTTGAGCGCGCGGCAGAACGAGATCGCCAGGTGCGTGAAGTCGCGGCACACACCGAAACCGGCCGCGTTGACGTCGGCCGCGGTGGACAACGCGGTGGAGGTGCCGTAGCCGAAGCTCAGCGACTCGTGAACGTGCCGGCAGATCTCCCGCACCCGGCCGTAGCCCGGCGGATGGGCACCGAACCGCGACCAGGCCTCGTCACCGAGCACGTCGGACACGCAGTACCGGCTCGGCAGCGTGTACATCAGCACGTCGTCCGGCAGACCGTCGGGCAGCGTCTCCGGCACGGTCTCGTCCACGTCCTCCGTCCTGTCCGGTACGTCCACCCACGCGTTGTAGTGCACTGTGGACAGACCGGGGGGAAGCACGACGCGGGTGTTGCGGTTGCCGTACAGGTCGAGGTGGTGCCGCATCGGGACGTCCGGCTGCACGTCCATGTGCTCCTGACTCACCCGCACGTCCGCGCTCCACAGCGGCCGCACGAGGAACACCGCGGGCGTGGGCACCTCGGCGCGGTAGGTGAACGCGCAACCGACGCGGAGCAGCCTGGTGCCCCACGTCAGCTGTGCCACGCCATTACCGTAGTGGCGCGAGTTCAACGCACCCGCTCCGGTATGTGGTCCAGCGCGCGCAACACGTGCACTGCGAGATCCTGTGCCGCCTTGCCGTCGAGCTGGGCCTGATCGGTCAGCACGTCCTGCACCATCTTGAGCCTGCGCTCATACGCGGATGTGTAGGTCTGTGTGGTCATCGAGCTCCTCGGAACGTCTGTTCGGGTATGCGGGTGCTGCCGGTTTCCACGAAGTCCACAGTGGATTCACTCGCCACGGCGCCGTGCAGCAGGGCCTCGGCGGTGTCGGCGTTCTGACGCTGGGCGGCGCACATCATGGCGTGGTGGGCGGCGGAAGGTTCGGTGTCGGGCGGGACGAGGAGCAGGGTCAGGCAGCGCCGGTCTCCCGCGATGACGTCCACGGTGTGCGCGGGCCTGGACCAGAACCCGTTGAGCCGCACCCGGACGCCGCGTACGGCGATCTGGCGTGGCGCGGTGTCCCACTCGGTCAGGTTGTAGCTCACCCGCGGGATCTCGCCCAGCCGAACTGCCAGCACCGTCAGCAGCGCGGGCAGTTCGGCGGCGAGGTCCCGGGAACGTGGCCACCAGGCACCGTCGACATGCCCCGTGGAGAGCGCATTCGGCCGCAGCCGTAATCGCAGCGGAGTCCGAAGCTGCTCGGTGGCCGTGACGGCCGGAGGGGCCATGGAAAGGTGAGGAGCCGACGTCATGCCGGGACTCCCGTCTCCAGTCCTGAGGAGGACCGGTTCAGGTTTCACCGAGTGCGACGTGAGCTTGAGTGCTCAGGTACGAGATGCTCTCAGCAAAATCGATACTACACCATTTCCGGCATGATCGCCGAAAAACGATTTCCGTTCCGGAAATTGAAGATCCGCCATTCGACGCGAAATCTTCTGGCGAAAATCGTGTGGCGTCAGGGTGCGTAGCGTTCCATGCACTCCGCGAGGTCCGACCACCCCATCGGAGGCGGGCCCGCCACGGATGGCTGCCGGACGCCGGGACGCGTCATGGACTCGGCCACGAGGCCCGCCACCGCCTCCGGTGCCTGCACGATGTCCCCGGAAAGGCGGCCGAGCACGATCAGCGGCTCGGCCGGATCGGTCTCGATCGACACCGCCCAGCCCTGCGTCGCGCTCCAGACGAGCATGACGTCGCGGTCCGGATGGGCCACCGCACGGCAGCCGAGCGCGATGTAGGCCGTGGCGGTGTCGGTGACCTCGAAGCTGGCGCCTTCGCGCGGCACGCCGAGGGCCTCGGCGACCTTCCACACGTACCGCTCGAGGGCCCCGGCCAGCAGGTGGGTGCCCTCCGACGTGGCGGCCGGCGCGACGTTCCGGCGGCGTGAGACTCGATCATCACTGATGGGCGCGGTCACTGCCATGCGACTCCGTGTTCCTCAGATCGCTGCGGAGCCACAACGGGCGGACTCACAGACCGCGGAGGTGCCGAAGCGAGCGGACGAGCCGATCAACGACTCTGCGCTCCCACTATAACCGCTCGCAACACTGGCGAAACATTCTCGGGCGGTCGTTGCGGCAGATGCCCGCGACCATCGCCGCCGGCGCGCGGGGGTGCGGCTCCGCCCAGCCGGCCTCACCGCAGCGCCGATGTGGTCCTCCCCACGCCGATCAGCCGTGACGGAAAAGCAGGCGATTTTCGACAAAGGCCGGTTGTGTTTTTTCGTCACGAGCGAGATTCACGCCGGACTGCCGGTGAGCAATGGTCACTCCGAATCGGACGAAGTTCGCCGGCTCGGCCAGTTCGAACTGTCCTGGCTGTAGCGGATCAGAAATCGTGCGAACTGGTCGCGCTCAGCGGCCGTCCACGCGGTCGTGATGAGCTCGAAGGTCTCGCGCTGTTCGGAGGCGAACCGGCGGCGTTCGGCCTCGCCCGCGCCGGTGAGTTCGAGGACCGTCCGGCGGCCGTCCGCCTGCGAGGCGGCACGCCGGAGCAGGCCGTCCGCGATGCAGGCGGCCACGGTCCGGCTGGCGACAGGCTGGGCGACCCCCATCCCGCCGGCGAGCCCGCCCACCGTCATCTCGCCGGAACTCTCGTGGACCAGGTTCAGCACGAGGTTCCGGGTGAGGTCCCCCGTCCGCCCGAGGTGCGGCGGCGCAGTCGTGACAGTGCGGGCCCGACCTGGTCGAGCAGGTCCTCGTCGTCGCCGGCCCCGGACTGGGGCGAGTGACCACGACCACCATCACCGGAGCCAGGGGCTTCGACGGCGAGAAGAACCGCGGCCGCGTCGCCGAAGGGCTGCGCGCCGACCTCCTGCTCGTCGACGGAGACCCCACCACCACGATCTCGGACACCCTCAACACGCGTGCCGTCTGGCGCCGTGGTGCCGGTCTCGGGCGCTGAGCGGGGTCACGCCCTGCCGAGCGCCGCCGCCGGCACCGAGCGGCGCGGCAGCAGCTTCTCCGACTGGTCCCCCGTCGTGGTCGTGCGCCCTCTCGCGGGGACGCCCGCGGCTACACCCGCTCGGACTCGACCGTCGTCACGGACTGACCGGCGGACGGCTCGCGGCTCTCCAGCGAGATCCCGCACTTGCCGACCAGCGCGGCACCGGCACCGATCGTCGTGACGACCGGAGCGGCGAACGCCGCGATCAACCCGAGGGCCACCGGCACCTCGAGCACCACGTCGTCCTTGCTGTCCCGCACGACGACGCGACGGTTGAAACCCTCGCTGACCAGCCCGCGCACGGTGTCGACCACCGAGTCGACGGTGGTCCGGGTGGACTCAGGCCTGGATTCGCTCATGATTCTCCTCGCACTGCGGATGTCCTTGACGACTCCAGAGTGCCTGCGGCCGGAAGCCCTGCCATCAGGGTTTCCCCCTGACCTCCACCTGATCTATCCCTCATCCGCGACGGCCACGAGGGTGAACTCGGCACGCCCGGAACGCACGCCGTTGACCTGCAGCTCGACGGCGTGCCGCCCGGGGTGGTAGCGGCGCGTGGTCAGCACCCGGAACGAGTGCGCCCGGCTGAGTTCGTAGGTCTCACCGGGCCCGACGGTCCGGGTGGTGAGCTTGAAGGTCTTGCCGGTGAGCGTGCCGTTGGCCTTGAGGTGGTGCACGACGTAGTCGATCACCAGCCGCGCGGGCTCCTGGCCGAGGTTGCGCACCGAGCCCGTGAACGACAGCGTCTCCCCGATCACCACGGTGCCGGAGGTGAGCAGCGGACCGGTCACGTCCAGGTGCGCGGAGGTGAACCCGAGCAACTCCAGCGCGCCGGGATGGCCCTGTTTGACGAGCGTGCGCAGACCGTGGCGCACGACGCGTGCGGTGTTGTCGTCGGGCGCGGCCATCCACTCGCTCGCGGTCGCGACGACGAGTTCCGGGTCCCGGCGGCTGATGTCGTTGAGGTGGTTGGCGACCGACCGCCGGACGTACTCGCTCTCGTCCCGGTACAGCGCGTCGAGGATCGGCAGCGTGGCCTTGGGCCCGGCGAGGATTCCGGGCACGCGGACGGCCCAGGGCAGCAGCGGGCGCGTGCCCTCCGAGGCGAGCCGGCGCACGTCCGCCGACTCCGAACGGGTCCAGAGGAAGATCGTGTCCAGTGCCCGCCCGAGATCCTGGCCGAGCAGGGCACGCAGGGCGAACTCCGAGGTCAGCCGGGGTGTCAGCTCCGCCAGCAGAGCGAGCGCGTCGTCGAACGCGTCCACACCGCCCTCGTCGATCGCCTTCGCGGCGACGGCACTGGTGACCGGCCAGATCAGCCATCCGGTGAAGGAGGGCACCCCGGCGGCCGCGCGCACGGTCCGTGCGAACGAGGTGTAGTCGCCCGGCAGGTCGGCGAGCAACGCGTCACGGATGAGGTCGCTGCGCTCCCTGAGCGCCAGCGGCGCCAGGGCGGTTTCGGCCGCGCTCAGCCGGGGCAGGCGCGCTCCCGGTGACACGGTGTGCAGGGCGGCGGTGAGGGCACGAACGGCAGGAGCACCGATCAGCTCATCGGCAAAGGGCATGTCGTTCTCCGCCGGAGACTGATCCGGAGTAGTGGGAAGCCAGGCAGGACAACGCTACCCGGCACCGGCTCGTCACCGGTTCGGTCTATCGCCTTTCCGCGGGCGTGCACGCCGAATCGCGCAGGCTCTAACATTCCCTGCGAGCGCGTTGAGCGACCAGCGCCGCGAACTCGATTCCGGCGAGAGGACGACGGTATGGGCGACTTGACGATCCCACCGAGCCAGGACGGCGCACCCACCGCCGGAGCCGAGCGGCAGGACCCGGTGGAGCGGCTCGACGACGCGACCGACGCGTTGATGATGCTGCGGGACGGTTTCTCCGGCGAGGAACCGCTCGACGAGGTGCTGCAGCGGCTCAGCGAGACCGCCACGAGAGCGGTCCAGGACGCCGACGCGGTCACCGTCACCGTGAACCCTCAGCAACCGAGGACCGCGGCCGCCAGCGTCGCCGCGCTCATCGAGATCGACGAGAAGCAGTACAGCTCCAACCGCGGTCCGTGCCTGGAGGCCGCCCGCACGCTCCGTGCCGTGCGCGCCGTGGTCGGGGACAACGGGGACAGCTGGCCCGAGTTCGACGCGGCCGCCGAGCAGCACGGCGTGCGCGCCTACCTGTCCGTGCCGATCCTGCTGCCGGCCGCGGACCACAGCGACGCCAAGCACATCGGTTCCCTCAACCTCTACAGCTACAACGCCGCGGCGTTCGACCCGTTCGACGAAGGCGTGATGCGGCTGTTCACCACCGCCGCCAGCGCCGCGATCGACAACGCCCACCGGTGGCAGCGCTCCCGCGACCACATCACCCACCTCGAGACCGCGCTCGTCTCACGCGCGGTCATCGACCAGGCCAAGGGCGTGCTCATGGCGGTGCATTCGTGCACCGCGGACGAGGCCTTCGCGATGCTCGTGCAGGACTCCCAGAAACGGAACGTCAAGCTGCGTGAGGTCGCGCAGGGCCTGCTCGACAGCGTCGTCCCGCGCTGAGCCCGGCGCCCCAAGCAGGGTCGGCCGCGTTACGACTCCGCCGAGCCGGGTTCGGACATCCTGCGGTGCGCCTTGGCTTTCACCGGGTCCGGCAGCACCCGGCCCGCGAGCGCCTGCGCCTTGTTCTTCACCGAGCCGGCGACGACGTGGTCCCTGCCCTTCATCAACGCCTCGAAACCCTCGCGCGCGACCTGCGCCGGATCGTCCTTGGCGGACTGGGCGACCTTGGTGTCCTGCATGCCCGCGCGGTCGAAGAAGTTCGTGTCCGTCGGACCGGGCATCAGCGTGGTCACGCTGACACCGGTGTCCTTCAGCTCCTCGCGCAGGCCCTGCCCGAACGAGGCGAGGAACGCCTTCGACGCCGCGTACACCGTCTGGAACGGACCTGGGGTGGTGGCCGCGATCGACGACGTGAACAGCACGCGCCCTTCCTTGCGGTCCACCATGTCCGCGAGCACGCGGTGCGTCAGGTGCACGGCGGACGTGACGTTCAGGTTGACGATCTCCAGGTTGTCGTCCACGGACGTGTCGCGGACGAAGTCTCCGCCGACACCGACCCCCGCGTTGACCGCGAGCGCGTCGACCGGCCGCCCGCTCGCCCTGATCCGCGCCACGAGCTCCTCGACGCCCTGGTACGACGAGAGGTCGGCCTGCACGGCGTCCACCTGGACACCACGGCCTCGAAGCTCCCCGCCGACGGTGCCGATCGCGTCGTCCTCGGCCGCGATCACCAGATCGTAACCGTTGTCCGCGAACACCTTCGCGAGCTCGAGCCCGATACCGCTCGACGCTCCCGTCACGACTGCCTGTGGGTTCACCGATCCTCCTCCAGAGCGCGTGGCCGACACCACGGAGGTACCCCGGACCGCGCAGGGCATTCGCGGTTGTGCCGACACCGCGTAAGTAACCGACGTCCACTGTGGATCTGTTGGGACCGCTCGGGAAACAACCTCCGTCAGCCGCCCCCGGCGTGAAGGAACTCACGTATGGATCCGGCATGACCGCACGTAGGCTCGTCAAAGTCCGGGCCGTGTCGTGTCTGGCCCAATCCCCGTTCGAGGAGTTGTGTATTGCGGCGAACGATGCCGCCGATGTTCCGCGCCCTGAGCCATCGGAACTACCGCCGTTGGGCAGCCGCGGATCTGATCTCCGTGACGGGCTCGTGGATGCAGGTCATCGGTGTGAACTGGGTGGTGCTCGAGCGCACCGGCTCGGTGACCTCGGTCGGGTTCTCGGTGCTGCTCAGCACGCTGCCCGCCGTTCTGCTCGGCCCGTGGGCGGGTGCGCTCGCCGACCGGTTCCCGGTGCGCCGGATCGTGCTCGTCTGCCAGGCCCTGCACGCTGTGCTGGCGGGCATGCTCGCGTTCGCCGTCTGGTCGGAGCTGCCGATGACGCCGATCTACGCGCTCACCTTCGCGGCGGGGCTGGTCACCGTGTTCGACGGTCCCGCGTTCGGCCGGCTGAGCAGCCAGATCGTCCCGCGGGACGGCCTCGCCAACGCGGTCGCGCTCGGCTCGGTGATCAGTTCGGTCGGCCGGATCCTCGGGATGAGCACGGCGGGGGTGCTCGTCGCGCTGGTCGGCGCACCGGTGTTGTTCGTGCTCAACGGCGTCAGCTTCGTCGCCGTCATCGTCGCGGTGCTGACCATTCGCAGTGCGGAGTTCCACCCCCTCGCCACGAGCGCTCCCAGCCGGGCGGGCGTGCGGGAGGGCCTGCGGTACGTCACCGGCAGCGGGCGACTGCTGTTGCTCGTCACACTCGGGTTCGTCCTGTCCTGCCTCGGCCGCAACTACCAGGTCACCATGGCGGCGATGAGCACCGACGCGGCGATGTACGGCCTGCTCTCGTCGGTGTTCGCCATCGGCACCGTGCTGGGCGGGCTGTTCGCGGCGGCCCGGCGCACGCTGTCCGTGCGGCTCCTGCTCGTGGCCGCGACCCTGGCGAGCCTGCTCCAGGCGGTCGGCGGCCTCCTGCCGAGCCCCGTCGCGTTCGCCGTCGTGCTCGTGCCGATCGCCGCGGCGGCGGTGCTGATCGACACGACCATGAGCACCCGTCTGCAACTCGACTCCGAGGACGGCATGCGTGGCCGGATGCTCGCGATCAGCGGCTCCGCCGGTGCCGCCGCGGGTGCGGTCGGCGCGCCCCTGCTCGGCTGGCTGTGCGAGCGGATCGGGGCGGACACGACGCTGGTGCTGGCGGGCACCGTGACGTTGCTCGCGACGCTGAGCGCGGCCTCGCTCTTCGGCGCGTCCCCGCAGCGGCGAACGGCGTTCGCCCACCGGGTGCTGCACCGGCGGCGTGGTGTGGCGCACCCGGCCGGACATCCGCACCAGCCCGCGCCGGTCACGCGCCCGCGCCGCCGTGCTCGGGTGCGGGCGAGGTCCAAGGCCGAAGCACACGGACGGTGACAGCGGCGTTTCCGACCGCTGGTCACGGGTAGCCAGCCGCCATGAGCACCGATGTCCGCATCACGTCCATGGCCGACAACGAGTACGCCGCCGAAGTGCACGAAGGCACGGAGACGACCACTCATCACGTCGTGCTGACACAAGGCTTTCTCGACGATCTCGCGGTGCAGGAACCGGACGGGCCCACGCTGGTCGAGGAGATCATCCGGTACCTGCTCGACCGCGAGCCGAACACGGCTGTCCCGCACGAGCTGGATCCCGCGGCGCTGGTCGGTCAGGACGCCGAGTTCCTGCCCGAGCTGCGGCGCCGCCTGGGTGCGGAGTGAGGCTCTTCGAGCCTCGTCTGACGACGACTACGGGCGGTGGCGCAGGATGGCGCCGACGCCCTGCAGCACCTCGATGTCGTCGCCGGCAACGACGTTCGCGCCGGTCACGGCCGCCGCGCGGGTGAACGCGTCGTCCGCGCGGTTGCGCTCGACGCCGACCGGCTCCTCGGCGAACTCACGGACGCCGGCCTCGTCGGCCCCGACCTGGTCGGGCCGGTCACTCGTCCACACCAGCTGGTCCGCCAGCACGTCGGGGTTGACGACGAGCGTGTCCACGTTGGCCTCGCGCAGCGCGTCCGCGACCCGCCCGAGGCCTTCGACGGCGAGCCCGTCCCGGCCGAGTTCGGCACGGAACCGCTCGACGACGTCGGCATCGCGCCGCTGCTGACGTTGTGCGACCAGAGCACGCACGGCGTTGCCGAACTCGTCGTCGTCCGTGCCCCCGGCCAGTCCCGTTCCCTCGACCTCCACGACCAGGTCGTCGTCGAGTCCGAGCTCGGTGCGCACCGCACTGCGCGCCTGCACCTCACCGCCGAGGACCACGAGTTCGGCCCGTACCTCGTCCACCAGCCGTTCGACCTCGTCGGCGACCTGCTTCGCGTTGTGCTTGACGGTGTCCTCCACCCGCTGGTGCATCCGCCGGTGGGACCATCCGCCGCCACCGGCCTTGTGCAGCGGGTGCTGCCGGCCGCGCACGGACTGCACCAGTTCGACCTGTCCGTCGAACGAGTGCAGGTCGGCGCCGGACGAGTCGGCGACCACGACGACGTGCGGCACCGGTGGCGGCAGGTAGGAGGCGAGCGGCAGCAGGTCCGGCAGCGACGAGTAGCGGGTGACGTCGGCAGGTGGCGGCACCGGCAGCGTCTGGTCCACCAGCACGGACGCACCTGACGCGATCAGCACGCGCCCGGCCTTGCCGGCCGGTGGCTCGGCCGCGGACACCGCCCTGTCCAGCGCGGCCAGTGTCTTCTCCGGTGCGCCCTGGTCCGCCAGCTGGTCCCGCAGTCCCCGCCAGCGCAGATCGGCGATCTTGGCCGCGTCCTCGGTGTCGTGCGACGCGTCGAGGTAGACCGATGCGAACGGACCGGGGGCAGTGGCTACGTCTCGCAACTTCGACATGTCCATGTAACCGGTGTTCCCGGTGAATCGACATCTACACGGCGGTCACCGCACCATCGCCAGCGATGGCCGGGCGACGCGCAGGTACAGGTGTTCGGTCCTGCGCGCGACCTCGCCCCAGGTGTAGCAGGCGGAGACCCGGTCGGCCCCGGCGGTGCCGTAGACGTTGCGCCGGGAGCGGTCCGCGAGCAACGCCCGCAGCTCCTTCGCGAGCCGTTTCGGATCTCGCGGGGGCACCAGCTTCCCGGTGATGCCGTCGACCACGGTGTCGAGGAGCCCGCCGACCGCGGAAGCGATCACCGGCAGGCCGCACGCCATCGCCTCCAGCGGCACGATGCCGAACGGCTCGTACCACGGTACGCAGGCGACGACGTCCGCCGAGCGCAGGAAGTCGGGCATGTCCTTGCGGGCCACCTGTCCGACCAGCCGGACCCGGTCGCGGACCCCGAGGGCCTCCGCGTGCGCGAGCAACCGCTGCGCCTCCCGGTCCGTTCGCAGCTTGCGGGTGGGCGGGCCACCCGCGATCAGCAACTCGGCGTCCGGCACGGTCTGCAGGGCGGTGATCAGGTCTTCGAAACCCTTGCGCGGCACCAGCCTGCCGACCGACACGATCCGCCGCGGGCGGGGAGAGGCCGGGGCGGGGTGGAACAGCTCCGGGTCGACGCCGCACGGCACGACGGCGGTGCGGGTACGCCGGATTCCCATGCTCACCAGCTCGTTCACCTCGTCGTCGCAGGTCGCGGCGATCAGATCGGCTTTCTTGCCGATGATCCGCTCGATCGGGATCCGCTGGGGAGGACTGGTGTCCGCCTCGTGCTGGTAGCGGCGTTTCACGGTGCCGAGCGCGTGGAACGTCTGCACCACCGGCACGTCGAGGTCGCGCGCCGCCATCACGGCGGCGAAGCCGGACATCCAGAAGTGCGCGTGCACGACGTCGGGCGGCGCGGCACACCAGTCCGCGGCCAGAAAGCGGGCGAACTCCCCCATGAACGGCAGGAGTTCGTCCTTGGGCATGTACTCGGCCGGTCCGGCGGGTACGTGCACCACCTCGTAGCCGGCCTTCGCGCGCATCCGTGCAGGGAGCTTGCGGTTGTCACGCCGCGTGTAGACCACGACCTCGTGTCCCCGCGCCACCAAGGCTTCCGACAGCGCGGCCACGTGCACGTTCTGCCCACCGGCGTCGACCTCGCCCAGCTCCGCCAGTGGGCTTGCGTGCTCGGACACCATCGCGATCCTCATGCCCTCACCTCCGTCGCACAGCCGATCCCCGTCCGAGAGAGGGGAAGTCCGGTCCATAGAGGAGATTTATCCGTCAGAAGCGGTTCGAAACACCACTCACCGAAGCGCTACTCGGCGTCACCGCACCGTGTTCGTCCGACGATCAATGCCGCCCGTCCGGGTGTCCCACGCTGACCAGTCGAAAGCCCGCCTCGCGGACCTTGGCGGCGGGAACGACGCCTCGGGTGTCGACCAGCACCGGGGTCGTCATCCGGTCCGCGAGCGCGGGCCAGTCGAGCTCGGCGAACTCCGGCCACTCGGTGAGCACGACCAGCACGTCGCGGCCGTCCGCCAGTTCCTCCGGTGTGCCGACGACGGTGATGCCATCGATGTCGTGGCTGATCGCCGGGTCGTAGGCACTGACCTCCCCGACCAGCAGCCGCGCTATCGCGAGCGCCGGCGAGTCGCGCAGGTCGTTGGTACCCGCCTTGAACGTGAGGCCGAGCAGTCCGATCCGGTCGCCCTCGATCATCTGCGCGATGCGGCGGACCTGGTGGTCGTTGGTGTCGACGGCGGCGCGCAGGGTCGCGAACTCGACGTCCTGGTCCCGCGCCGTGGTGAGCAACGCGCGGGTGTCCTTGGGCAGGCAGGAGCCGCCCCAGCCGGGGCCGGGCCGCAGGAACGCGGCGCCGATGCGTTCGTCCAGGCGCATGCCCTCGGTGACGCCGTCGATGTCCGCGCCGACCTGTTCGCACAGCTCGGCGAGGGTGTTGACGAAGGACAGCTTCACCGCGAGGAAGCTGTTGCAGGCGTACTTGATCAGCTCGGCCGTGGTGTTGTCGGTGAGCACGACCGGTACGTCGCCGTAGAGCGCGGCAACCCGTCTCGCCGCCTCCCGGTCGGCCGAACCGACCACCACCCGTTGCGGCCGCAGGAAGTCCTCGACCGCGTGGCCTTCCCGCAGGAACTCCGGGTTCGACACGGTCGGCCGGTGCGCGATGCCCTGCGCGGTGCCGACGGGAACCGTCGACTTCAGCACCAGCACGGTGTCCTCCCGCACCTGCGCGACGACGTCGTGCACGGCGGTGAGATCGGCTTCACCGTGCTCCCCCGCCGGTGTGGGAACGCAGACGAACAGGAAGTCCACCTCATGCGGAAACACCGTGGTGAACTCGATTTCATGCTGCTCCAGCAGCTCTGCGAGCCCAGGTTCGACCAGGTCGACCTCGTTGCGCCGCAACCGCTCGACCTTCGCCTCGTCCACGTCCGCGCAGACGACGTCGTGGCCCAGGTGCGCCAGGCAGGCCGCCGTGGTCAGGCCGACGTACCCGGCACCAACGACACCGATTCGATGCACGTTCGCCCTCCCGACATGTCTCGTGGGGCTTGCTCGTCGTTCTGGGCCACCCGCACCTGGAGCTCGCCCCTGGCCCGGTGCAGACAGGCGGCCGGTGGGATGGCGGCACTCGTCACGATCATCCGCACGACCTCCGGTGCCGTACGAGGCCCTGGAGCGATGCGCTGTGCCGCGAACCGCGCTGTCATGGCGGCCCAGCCGAGTGCCGCGACGGCCGCGGCACGCCTGTTCCCACAAAGTCCACAAAGGACAGCCGCGACCGCGAGGCCGGTGGTGACCGCGTGTTCGCGCAACCTGCCGCGATGCCCGCCGATCTTCTCCCGCCATTGTGGACCGTGCAGCTTGCGCATCAACGCGTCGTCGGCGTTCCCGCGCTGCTGCTTCACGCTGGTGAGGAAACCGGTGCGCCGCACGGGATGGGTGGTGACCCGGTCACCGAGCACGATCCGGTACCCGCGGTCGATCACCCGCAACGCGAGGTCGGCGTCCTCCCGGTAGGCCCTGGGAAAACGTTCGTCGAACCCGCCCGTCTCCAGCAGCACGGACCGCCGGTAGGCCATGTCGGCGGTGATCCACTTCGCGCCGGCGAGGCCGGAGGTGTTGCGCTCCCAGTCGGTGGGCCTGCGGTCCGGTGGCAGCGGCACCTCGATGCGTGCCTGACTGGCCGCCACGTCGTCGTCCACCGCGACGAGGTCCTGGACGAGTCGTCGTTTCCAGTCCGGTGGCGGCAGCACGTCGTCGTCGAGGAAGACCACCCACTCGCTGATGGCCCGCTGCCACCCGGCGTTGCGCGCGGCCGCCGGTCCGCGGCCGAACCGGTCGCACACCACGATGATCTCGTCCGGCGGCGGCCCGTCACCGTGCCTGACCGCGTTCACCACGACGTCGAGGCTCTCGCGGCCGACCGTGGGAATGACGACCGTGTAGCCGGTCATCGCCGCACCACGAACGGGCCGATCGCGAGCAGGTCGATGGGCGAGGAGCCGAAGCACTCCAGCGCGTCCCGCGGGGAGTCGACCATCGGCCGCCCTGCCGTGTTGAGGCTGGTGTTGACCACGACCGGCACGCCCGTGCGGCGGTCGAAGTCCTCCAGCACCAGTTCCAGCAGCGGGTCGTCCGCCACGGTCTGCGCACGGGCGGTGCCGTCCACGTGCACCACGGCCGGGATGCGGTCCCTCCACTCAGGACGGACGTCGTGCACGAAGAGCATGTAGGGACTGGGAACCGGTCCGCGCTCGAACAGCTCGTGTGCCCGGTTCTCCAGCACCATCGGCGCGATCGGCCGGAACTGCTCGCGGCCCTTGACGTCGTTCATCCGTTCCAGGTTCGCCGCGAAGCAGGGGTTCGCGAGCAGCGACCGGCGGCCCAGCGCGCGTGGCCCGTACTCCGACCGCCCCTGGAACCACGCGACGATCTTGTCGTCCGCCAGCGCCCGCGCCACCACCGCGGCCAGGTCCGCCGGCTTCTCGTACACGACCTTCGCCGTCTTCAGCACCTGCTCGATCTCGTCGTCGCTCCAGCTCCGGCCGAGGTCCGCGCCCGGCATCGGCGCCAGCGGCTCACCCGACGCCACGTGCAGCGCCGCTCCGAGCGCGGTGCCCGAGTCACCGGCCGCCGGCTGCACCCACACGTCGTCGAACGGTCCCTCGGCGAAGATCCGCGTGTTAGCGACGCAGTTCAGCGCCACCCCGCCCGCCATCGCCAGCCTGCGTTCACCGGTCTGCTCGTGCAGCCACGTGGTGAGCTCCAGCAGCACTTCCTCCAGCCTGCGCTGCACGCTGGCGGCGAGTTCGGCGTGTTCCTGCAGCAGTTCGCCGTCCGGCGCCTTGGCCAGGGTGTTCCACTCGATCGGCACGATCCGGAAGCCACCGCCGACAGTGGTGATGTGCTCGCGCATGAGGTCCAGATGCACCGGTTCGGCGTGCGAGGCGAGTGCCATGACCTTGTACTCGTCGCTGGACCGCAGGAAACCGAGGTGCTCGGTCAGGTCCTCGTAGAGCAGGCCGAGCGAGTGCGGCAGCCGTTGCTCGGCGAGCCTGACCAGTGCCTGGTCCTCGTACCGCCCGGCCAGGTAGGAGCCGCACTCTCCGCGCCCGTCCGCCACCAGCACCGCGCAGTTCCCGCCGAAGGGTGCCGCGAGCCCGGTCGAGGCCGCGTGCGCGGCGTGGTGCGGCACGAACCGCACGATCTCCGGGTCCAGGCCGGGCAACGCGGTGGCCAGGAACTGCGGTGCCCGCCGGGCGTATTCGGTGCGCAGCGCCTCCCACGGCGCGGTGTCGTCCTCCGCGAGCGCCGGATCGTAGGAGTACGCGACGGCGTCGAGATCGGCCGGCGTGAGCCCGGCCTCCTCCAGGCACCACCTCGCCGCCATCTCCGGCAGCTCCCACGCCGAGAACGGGACCGGCCGCTTGCCGTGCTTGCGCCGGGAGAACCGTTCCTCCTCGGCGGCCGCGACCGTGTGCCCGCCGATCACGAGGGCGGCCGCGGGGTCGTGAAAAATCGCGTTGATGCCCAGAACCCGCATCACGCCTCCCTCGCCATCAGTCGAAGTCCTTGTTCCAGCGGGATCTCCGGCTCCCAGCCGAGCAGCTCCCGTGCTCTGGTGACGTCCGGCCTGCGTCGCCGGGGGTCGTCGGTCATCGCACCGACGTGCACGATCTCGGAGTCGCCGCCGGTCACCTCGATGACCTGCTTGGCGACCTCCAGCACCGTGACCTCCTCGGGGTTGCCGAGGTTGACGGGCCCAGCCTCGTCGCTGTCCGCCATGGCCAGCACGCCGCGCACGAGATCGGAGACGTGGCAAAGCGACCGCGTCTGCGTGCCGTCACCGTGCACGGTCAACGGCTCGTTCTTGCGGGCCTGCGCGAAGAACGTGGGCAACATGCGACCGTCACTCGACTTCATCCGCGGCCCGTAGGTGTTGAAGATCCTGACCACGCCGACGTCGAGCCCATGCTCCCGCCGGTACGCGAACGCGAGCGCCTCACCGAACCGCTTCGCCTCGTCGTACACGCTGCGCGGCCCGATCGGATTGACGTTGCCCCAATAGGTTTCGCGCTGCGGGTGCTCCAGCGGATCGCCGTACACCTCGCTGGTGGACGCGACGACCACCCGTGCGCCGTGCCGTCTGGCCTCCTCCAGCACGTGGTGGGTGCCGAACCCGCCCGTCTCGAGCGTGCCGACCGGTGACGCCAGGTAGGCCGACGGCGACGCGGGACACGCGAAGTGCAGCACCAGCTCGCTGGGCGGCAACCGGAACGGTTCGCGCACGTCGACGTGCATGAGGTCGACGCCGCGCGGCACGTTCGCGGGCTCTCCCGTGCTGAAGTCGTCCACACAGGTCACCCGCATGCCGCGCGCCACAAGGGCATCACACAGGTGCGAACCGAGAAAGCCCGCACCTCCGGTCACCACAGCACGCTCTGCCATGGCAATGAGCTACCCGGCGAAACGCTCCCTACACCGCTTCCGGAAAAGTAGGCGACCTGCCGATCTCCGCGCTACCGCAAGGATCGGGTTGCCGCGGGCGCGGCACAGGGTCGCCATTCCCGGTGATGAGGAGGAGGCTGGGCGCATGACCTCACCCAGCCGCGGTTCCGGCGATGCCGCCGCGGCACAGCGCCTCGTCGACGCGGTCACGAGGCGGGCGGCACTGCACGAAGCCATCGGCGTCGTGCGGGCCTGGAGTGGTGACCGGGACGACGTGGCGGCGTGGTTCTGCGACCGTCGCAGCGACGCCGAACGCGAGGCGGAGGTCGCGCGGGTCAACGCGGTCGTGGACGCGGCAGCCGAGCGACGCGCGGACCCGGACTGGGACGACTAAGCCGCCTGCAACGCCGCCGCTTCGAGGTTTCCGCCGGTGAGCCGGCGGGCCACGTCGCGGACGGGGCTCCGCTGCGTGGCGGCGTAGCCGAAGATGAGGCTGCGGGCCTCGTCCGTGCTGGTGTCGAGGGCGCCGGCGACCATGCCGATGGCGTGCGCGAGCAGCACGCGGTCGTTCAGCGCGGTCAGGGTCTGCCCGGCGAGGCGGTGTGTGCGTGCCGGGTCGTCGTCCTGTGACAGGCCCAGTACCGCCAGGTCAGCGAGCACCTGACCGAGCCGTTGCTCCCACTCCTGCCACGGGGTGACGGCCGCGTAGAACACGTTGAGGCCACCGACCGCGCCTCCGGCCAGACGCATCGGCACGGCGTGCACCGCGCGGAACCCGGCATCGAGTGCGGCACGGGCAAAAGCCGGCCAGCGGCCAGCGCCTTCTTCCAGGTCCGGACAGGCGATCATCGCGTTGTCACGCACGCTGTCCACGCACGGGCCCTCGTCGATCTGGCTCTGCAGCAACTCCAGGAACCGCGCCCGCTCGTCGGAGGCCGCCACCACGCTCAACCCGCCGCGCGGATCGGCCAGCAGCACCCCGGCCGCGGACGCGGACAGCAGGCTCTCGCAGGCGGCGGTGACCAGGCGCAGGACCGACTCGGCGTCGTGAGGGCCGACCAGGCTCGCCGTGAGCTCGTTCAACGTGACGGCGACCTGTTCCTGGACCTGAGGCACGCCCGCAGCATACGACCCGCCAACGCCCGGTGCTCGCGGCACAGTCAGTCCGCCGGCCGGTCCAGCGGAATGCGCCGCTCCAGCAGGTCACGCGCCACGTCCGGCACCGAACGCCCCGACGAGAACGGCCTAAGGCCAGGACGGTTCCTCCGCGTGGGCCACGACGAGTTCGCGCACCTCACAGCCCGCCGGCCGGCTCAACGCGAACATGATCGCGGCCGCCACCCGGTCCGGCGGGTTCAGCTTCGCCGTGTCCGCCGGTTTGTACTGTTCGTCGCGGTCGTCGAAGAAGTGGGTGCGCATGCCGCCGGGAACGACCAGCGTCACGCCGGTCCGGCCGGCCGTCTCGGCCGCCAGCGCGCGGGTGAAGCCGACAACACCGAACTTCGACGCGCAGTACGCCGTGGCGTCGCTGACCGCGCGCAGCCCGAGGGTGGACGCGATGGTCACCACCCGGCCGTTCTCCAGGTACGGCAACGCGGCGCGCACGACCGCGACCGTGCCGAACAGGTTCACCCGCACGACGTGTTCCCACTCCGCCGTGGGCACCTCGTCGAGGCGTCCGCACCTGTCCACACCCGCGGCGGTCACCACGGCGCTCAGGCCGCCGTTGCGGGAGACCAGGTCCCGCACGGCCCGTTCGGCGGCGTCGGTGTCCGACAGGTCGACCGACTCGAAGTCCGCCACGTGCGGTGCCGACGGCGCCGCTTTGTCCAGCACGAGGGGCCGTCCGCCCGCCTCGTGCACGGCGTCGACCACCGCCGCACCCAGTCCGGACGCACCTCCGGTCACCAGCACGTCACCCAGCATCAAGCCCTCCTCGACAGGATCTCGGTCGTCGAACGGCCGCGGTGGTACGGGACGATGACCGTCCGGCCGCCCCAGTGCCGCACCACAGCCGTCTCCGGCAACAGCTCCGCGGTGTAGTCACCGCCCTTCACCCACACGTCCGGCCGCAGGTCGCGCAGGACGCGTTCCGGTGTGTCCTCGGGGAACACCACCACCTCGTCCACGCAACCCAACGCGCGCAACACCTCCACGCGGTCGGCCTGCCGGTTCACCGGGCGCTCCGGTCCTTTCAGCCTGCTCACCGACGCGTCGGAGTTGAGACACACCACAAGGCAGTCGCCGAGCTCCCGTGCTGCCCGCAGCATGCGGACATGACCGGCGTGGAGCACGTCGAAGCACCCGCCCGTGGCCACCACCACCCCACCGCGAGCGCGCACCGCGTCCACAGTGGACAGAGGCGCACCGGCCATACCCGAGACACCGCCGTCGGCCAGGAACCGCGCGGCCGAGAGAACGGCATCCGCTACGGCCTCATCAGGTGTAGCACCCGCGGCCAGCCGCGCCGCCGCCGTCGCCGCGAACCTGTCCCCCGCCCCGCAGGGGTCGAGCACGGACACCTTCGGCGCGGGCACCGCGACGGGCGTCCCTCCACAGTGGAGCAAAGCACCGCCGGAGCCCCGCGTCACCACCACCGCACGCGAACGCCACTGCGACAACAGTTCCTCCGCCGCCTCGAACGGGTCGGCGTGGCCGCTGAACGCCGTGGCCTCGGCGAGGTTCGGTGTCACCAGCCGGGCATCGGGCACCGGCGCCGGACCACGGGGATGCGGGTCCCACACCACGGGAACGCGGGTGAGCACCGCCCGCAACCGTTCGTCGCGGAGAAGTCCGCGGCCGTAGTCGGACGCCAGCACGAAGTCGGCGGACAGCACCGCGTCGAGCATCTCGTCGGTGGCCTTGGGCTCCCCAGGTCCACCACCGCGGTCTATACGGGCCAACGAGATTCCTCCGCAACGCAGGCGCGTCTTCACCGACGTGGGCGCGCCGGAAGGCCCGAACACACCGGGCACGTCCAGCAGTGAACGGATCCGGTGCCCGTCCTCGTCGTCGGCCAGCGCGCTGACCAGCGTCACGTCCACGCCGTCGCGCGACGCCATCGTCGCCGCCAGCGCGGCGCCTCCTGGTCTGGCCCGTTCGGCGGACACGTCGAGGACGGGAGCGGGCGCGTCCGGGCACAGCCGCTCGGCTGTGCCCTCCACGTCGACGTCCAGCAGCGAGTCGCCGACCACCACCAGCCTCATGAGACCCTCCGCAGGGTCGCGGGCAGGGCGGCCTCGAAGGCCTCACACAGGGCGTGGACCGCGACGAGCTGCGCCTCCTGCACGTGACACGGGTCGCCGGGCAGGTCCAGGACGTCGTCCGCCAGCTCGGCCAGCGGGTTCGGTGCCGGGCCGGTCAGCGCCCAGACCTGCGCTCCGACCTTCCGGGCCGCGCGGGCGCCTTCCAGCAGGTTCGCGCTGCGGCCACTGGTGGACAGCAGCACGACGATGTCCCGTGGCCGCGCGTGCGCCGCGATCTGCCGGGCGAAGACCTGGTCGTAGCCGTAGTCGTTGGCGATCGCGGTGACGCTCGACGTCTCGGAACACAACGCCAGCGCCGAGAACGGCGCGCGGTCGTGCCGGTAGCGGCCGACGAGCTCTGCCGTCAGGTGCTGTGCCTCGGCGGCGGACCCGCCGTTGCCCGCGGCGAGCAGCCTGCCGCCCTCGGTGAGCCTGCGGGCGAGCGTGCTTCCCCAGCGGGTGAGCCGTGGCGCCTGGTCCCGCAGGGCGGTCAGCGTGCCGGCCAGTCCGTTCAGGTGCTTCTCCACGCTCATCGTGCCACCGCCAGCGGGCTGGCATGCTCGGAGATCATCGCGATCCTCATCCGGCCACCTCCTCCACCACGTCGTCCCAGTTCCGCAGGAACGCATCGAGTCCGTACCGGGCCAACGCGAACTCGCGCGCCCTCTTCCCTTTCTCCTGCGCCAGCGCGGGATCCGCGATCAGCTCCCGCGTCGCGCGCACCAGTTCCTCCACGTCCGTGGAGACCGTGCCGGCGTCCTCGGGCACCGCGCGCACGACCTCGGTGCACGCGAGCGCGACGACCGGCATGCCGATGTGCATCGCCTCGATGAGCGACAACCCCAGTGACGTCCAGCGCACGGGATGGACGTACACGCGGCGCCGAGCCAGTTCCCGGTGCAGCGAGCCGAGTTCGTGGTCGCCCAGGCCACCGATCGGTTCGGTGTTCATCCCGAACACGTCGATCGGGTCGAACCGCGGCAGCAGGTCGGTGCCGACGATCCGGCCGCGCCGGACGGGGTCGTTGACGACCGCGGCCGCGCGGGCGAGCTCACCGGTGTAGAGCGGGCCGGGGTCGGCCACGCCGTGCTCGACGACGATCGTCCGGGTGGATCCGCAGTCCCACATCAGGTCGTTGAAGTGCGTGACGTGCACCAGTGGCCCGTCCCAGTCCGCCATCGGATGCCTCTGTCCCGGCGCGCTCGGCGTGTTGTGTTCCAGGTACACCACCGGAACGCCGGGCGGTACCCGGCCGAGTTCCTCAGGCCGCTGCACCACCGCGACGTCGGCGTCCACTTCGGACAGAGCCGTTTCGGTCGCGCGCCAAGGACGTCCGGCGAGCCCGATGCCGTCAGGAGGGCCGACTATCAGATAGTCGTGGTCGCCCTGGACGAAGGAGTTCGTCCAGGAACCGTGCACGTGCCAGAGCAGGATCCTCATCGGGTCACCTTCGCGACGGCTGCGACGACCTCGGCGGGTTCCACGAGGTCGAGACAGGGGTGGCCGGGTACCGGACATTCACGGGCACGGCTGTCCCGGCACGGCGCGTGCTGGTCGCCGAGCAGGACATGCTTTCCGTGCGGCGCCCATCGGGCCGCGGGCACGACCGGGGCGAACAACGACACGACCGGCGTGCCGACCGCGACCGCGAGGTGGGCCGGGCCGGTGTTGCCGGCGACGACCGCCTCGGCACCGGCCAGCACGCCACTCAGCTCGCGGAAGGTGGTGCGCCCGCCCAGATCTGTCCCGCACGCGCCGGCGACGTGCGCGGTCAGACCGGCTTCCGCCGGTCCGCCGGTCACGACCACGCGATGACCTGCCGCGTTCAGCGCGACCACGGCCTTCGCCCACCGGTCGGGCGACCAGGTACGGGCGGGCGCCGTCGCACCTGGGTGCACCACCACGTACGGGTGGCTCAGTTCCGCATGCACCAGTTCCGCGCTGGGCGGATCGAGCACGGCAAGCCCGCCGTCGTCGCCCGGCGGTAGCTCGAACCCGGCCGCGCGCGCGACCTGCAACGCCCGTTCGGCCTCGGGCACATCGGGATCGCCGGTCAGCCGCACGTCGAGCAGCGAGCCCGGGTAGTCGGTCGAGCGCGCCACGATCTTCGGCACCCCGGCGAGCCGCAGCAACAGCGCCAGCGGCAACGGGCTCTGGTGGAACGACGTCAGCACCAGCGCCACGTCGGCCCGGATCCCGTGCACCAGTGCGACCACGGCCTCGATGTCGATCGGCCGGATCTCGCGAGCCGGGTTGACGATCCACGGACATTCCCACTCGATGATCCGGTTGACGCCGGGCAGCAGTCCGGCCGCCCGCACTCCGGCGGGCCCGCAGAGCAGGACCACCTCACCGGCCCCGGCCGCCGCGCGGATCGCCGGACCCGAGAGCAGCACGTCGCCGTCACTGTCCAGCCGCACCACCAATGTCCTCACAGGATCATCCCCACAGCGGCACGCAGATCCGCGGCCGTGCGCGGCGCGCGTTCGACCTCGTCCGGCCGGGTCACCTCCGTGGGGATCAGCACGGACGTCGCGCCCGCGTTGCGCGCGGCCACCACGTCGGCCTCTATGTCCCCGACGACCACCGTGCGTTCCGGACTCACGCCGAGCGCCTCGCACGCCGCGAACACCAGGCCAGGCGCGGGTTTGCGGCACGCACAACCGTCATCCGGGTGGTGCGGGCAGATCTGCCACGTGCCGAACCGTCCGAGCAACTCCTCAACGCGGGCGTTGACCGCGCGCACCTGGCCTTCGGTCAGCAGTCCCCTGCCGATTCCGGACTGGTTGCTCACCACTCCGGTGCGCAGTCCGTGTGCGCGCAGGTCCATGATCGCTTCGCGAGCGCCGGGCATCGGCTCCACGCGAGCCGGGTCGCCGTTGTACGGCACATCACGGACAAGCGTGCCGTCGCGGTCGAAGAGCACCGCCTCGATGGTCCGATCCATAGAGGAGATTTAGCCGGGAAAAGCGGCTTGAAACGCTGTGTTCAGAACGAGTAACCAGTTCTGGTTGGGCGAACCCCGAGAAGCGCCGGGGCGCCGGCCCGGGCACCTGCGCGAATAGGCGCCCGGCGCATCACTTCTCCGTTCTCAGGAACGAGCGGCCGCCGTCGCGCGGTCGTTCGCCCTGGCGATCGCCTCGACCAGCTCGTCCTTGGTCATCCGGGACCGGCCGTCGACCTTCAGCCGCTTCGCGACGTCGTACAGGTGTTGCTTGCTCGCGTTCGCGTCCACACCACCGGCGGTCTCGCCCTGCGCCGGCGTGCTCCTGGCCGCCTGAGGGTCGGAAGGTCCTTTTCCGTCCTTGGCTTCCCAATGGTCGCCGACCTTCTCGAACGAGTGCTTCAGCGCGGAGAACGCCGTGCGGTGCGCACGTTCGCCCTCTCCGTAGGTCTCCACGGCCGAGTCGTGGGCCTTGATCCAGGTGCGTTGCGCCTTCCGCGACGACCGCGCCACCGTGCTGGGGAGTTCCTCTCGTCCGGGCATGCTTCCTCCATGTTTCGACCGGGACGTCCGGGTACCCGTCTCGCATGACCGCCACCCACGCCATCGACGTCCACAGCCCACTCGACGGTCAGCTGGTCGGCTGGCTCCCGGCCGCGTCCGAGTCCGAGACGGAGACAGCGGTGGCGGCCGCCCGGAAAGCGCAGGCCGCGTGGGCCGCCACGCCCGCGGCCGAACGCGGTGCGGCGGTGAAGGCGGCCGCCGCGGACCTCCGGGTGCGGGCCGGTGACCTGGCGATCGTGGTGCAGACCGAGACGGGCAGGCCGTTCGCGTCGGCACGGGAAGGTGTGCTCGCGGGCGCGTCCACGCTGGAGCAGTACGCCGAGCTCGGCCCGGTCCACCGCGGGCGGTCGCTGCTCGGTTCGGCCGTGGACTTCATGATTCCGGAACCGCGCGGTGTCGTCGTGGCACTCACACCGTGGAACGACCCGGTGGCCGTCACGTGCGGGCTGCTCGGCGCGGCGCTGGTCACGGGGAACGCCGTGCTGCACAAGCCGAGCGAACGCTGCCCGCACACCGGCATGTTGCTCGACACGGTGCTGCGGCCGCACTTTCCGGCGGACGTGCTGCAAACGTTGATCGGTGACGGAGCGACGGGCGCGCAGCTCGTGCGCGAGAACGTCGACCTCGTCGCGCACGTCGGCAGCACCACGACAGGACGTGACATCGCTCAGGCGTCGCGGGCGAAGTTGTTGCTGGAGAACGGGGGCAACGACCCGCTGCTCGTCGACGCGGACGTCGATCCGGACCGGGCGGCCGAGCAGGCGGCGCTCGGGGCGTTCACCAACGCGGGCCAGCTCTGCACGTCGGTGGAACGGATCTACGTGCATCAGGACGTCGCCGAGGCGTTCACCGACGCGCTGTGCGCTCGCGCTAAGGAGTGGACAGCCGACGCACAACCGTTGGTGGACAACAGGCATCGCGAGTTCGTGCACGCCCAGGTCGCCGAAGCCCTCGATGCGGGCGCGCGGGCACTGATCGGTGGCGAGATCCCGGCCGGCCCGGGCGCGTACTACCCGGCCACCGTGCTGACCGGCTGCACGCCGGACATGCGGATCATGCGCGAGGAGACGTTCGGCCCGGTGGCGCCGGTGTGCGTGGTGCCGTCGTTCGACGAAGGCCTGCGCGAGGCGTGCTCCGGCGAGTACGGCCTGGCGGCGACGGTGCTGACCCGGTCGATGGAGAACGCGCAGAAGGCCTGGCGTGCGCTGCCGGTCGGGACAGTGAAGGTGAACGCCGTGTTCGGCGGCGCTCCCGGCGGCGCGGCTCAGCCTCGCGGCGCGTCCGGCACCGGTTTCGGCTACGGGCCCGAACTGCTCGACGAGATGACCACCGTCAAGGTCGTGCACCTCGGCCTGCCGTGACCGGCTGGAAGTCCTCCACCGCGGCCAGGACCTCGTCCACGGTGATCCGCAGCAGACCGGGATCCGGCTCGGAGGAGAACGTGTCGCCCGTTCCGCCGTGCCACAGCACGTGGTGCGGCCCGGTCCGCGGACCCCACAGGCTCGGCGACATCGGCCCGAACAGCAGGACGGACGGCGTGCCGTAGGCCGTCGCGACGTGCGCAACCCCGGTGTCGCCGCAGATCACGAGCCCGGCCGTGGCGACGAGGTCGAGCAACTGGGCGAGGCCGCCGCACACGGGTTCGGGCACGACCCGGCGCGCCGCTTCGAGTTCGGGCGGGCTGGCCGTCACCACGACGTCGTGGCCGTCCAGTTCTCGCACCACCGCGGCGAACCTCTCTACCGGCCACCTGCGCGCGCCGTGGCTCGCGCCCGGATGAACCACGATCCGCTCGGTTCGCGGTCCGGGCGGAAGCAGCCGCAGATCGTCGGCGTCGCACGGAATTCCGTGCTGTTCCAGGAGGTCGCACCACCTCAGCACCTCGTGCCGATCCTCCGGCCACTCGTCGTGGGTGATCAGCAGCCGCGGCCGCGTGGCCATCAGCCGGTCGACGCTCTGCGGTCCGCGTCCGTGCAGGTTGACGGCGAGATCGGGGCGGTCGTACCCGATGTGCGTGAGGCCGTCGGTCGGCAGCAGCCGGTCGACGGCCTCGATCCTCGCCACCGCATCGGTCAGCCAGCCGGGCGCGGCGAGCGTGATCTCGGCGTCGGGATACGCCCGGCGCAGCCCGCGCAGCGCTGGAACCGCGGTGAGCAGGTCGCCCAGTCCGAGTGCCCGCAGCACCAGGATTCGCATCGGTATACCTCCCTGGGACGCATACCCGCCGTGCGTCCGGATACACCTGCAGCTGCGGACCCGGATCACGCCACCGCGCACTTGTCTGTCCATTGTGGATTTCCGTTGTGTGGAACGCTTCCAACGATGACTGATCCCCGGCAGGACCACGGCCACCCGACGGGGTGGCGCCGTCCGCAGTACCATCTGACGCATCATGAGCCAGCGCATGAACGACCCCGCAGGCAGTGGCGGCGCCTCCATCAACGACCCGCTCCTCACCACACCGACAGCCAGACTGATGGCACTGGCGATGGGCACGGACATCCGCGTGTTCGAGGTGCCCGTGGCACACAGCGCGGGCCTCGCGGGCCTGGTCGGCATCGGTTCCGACGAGAACGACGAGCCGCAGTGCAAGATCGGGCTCACCGACGACCTGGACGACGACCTGCGCGCTGACGTGCTCGCGTTCGGCATCGCGGTGCTCGTCGGCACGCCGGAGGTTCTCGGGAACAGCCCGGACGGCGTCCTCGGCATCAGCAGGCAGCGACTGCCGCAGGCCGACAACGGCCCCGGCAACCTGGCCTGGCACATGTTGCAGACGTGCGGGCGCGAGTCGCCGTCGACGACGTTCCGGCTGATGATCATCCAGCCCGACGAGTAGCCCAAGACCACACGATCGGGCGAGCTTCGGAAGTCTGACACGTTTCCCGACCTGGACCGATGAGTTGGCGCGTCCGCCGCAGTCCAACCATCGACCCAGGAACGGAAGGAAGCCCCCATGACCCAACTGGTGAAGGTCCAGAACTTCGTCGTGTCGAGTGACGGGTTCGGTGCCGGCGAGGACCAGAGCCTCGAAAGGCCGTTCGGCCACGCCGATCCCGGCACCATGTTCGCGTGGGCGGGCGCCACCGCGAGCTGGCCCAACCGCACCGAGCCCGGCGGCAGCCGTGGCCTCGACGACTACCTCACCCGCGACTTCAAGCACAACATCGGTGCGGAGATCATGGGCGCCAACAAGTTCAGCCCGCACCGCGGGCCGTGGCAGGACCACGACTGGCAGGGCTGGTGGGGTGACGAGCCGCCGTTCCACACCCCGGTCTTCGTGCTGACCCACCACGAGCGGCCGTCGTTCACCCTGTCCGACACGACGTTCCACTTCGTGAGCGGAGAGCCGGCCGACGTGCTCAAGCTCGCGAAAGAGGCCGCGCAGGGCAAGGACGTCCGGATCGGCGGCGGCGCCACCACGGTGCGGGCGTTCCTCGACGCCGACCTCGTCGACACCCTGCACGTCGCGGTGTCCCCGGTCGAGCTCGGGCACGGCGTGCCGCTGTGGAAGTCGCCCGACGAACTGCTCGACCGGTTCCACCTCGACGTCGTGCCCAGCCCGAGCGGCGTGACCCACCACCTGTTCTGGCGGAAGTGATCCCAGGCCGCTTTCGAAACTTGTTTCGAAACTTTCACACAATTGTCGGCGAAACACCTCGCGCAACGTGCGAAATCGCGCCGAATTCCACTCGGCCGAACAGGCGATCCACCTGCGCGTTCGACGCGCATTCGAAAAGGCGTCCACCCCCTCGGCAGTGATCTTCCAGTTCAGCACCACTGCCGCAGGGGGCAGCGACGCACATCTTGTTAGGTCGGACGACGTCGGCTAATACTGTTCAGCGTTTCAGATCGAGCGATGTGGACACGGCGCAGTCCGCACCGCCCGAACCCATTCCACTCGCGTTCTCGCGAGTGCTCTCAGAAAGCGCCGAACATGACGCTGACAGTGAAGTCAGTCGCACGGGTCTCCCTCGTGTCCACCCTCGTCCTCGCCGCGGCGGGCGCCGCGCTCCTCTCGGCCTCACCCGCCAGCGGTGCCGCCTCCACGCTCGGCGCGGCGGCTCAGCAGAGCGGCCGCTACTTCGGTACCGCGGTGGCCGCGAACAAGCTCGGTGACTCGACCTACACCGGGATTCTCAACCGTGAGTTCGACATGGTCACGGCCGAGAACGAGATGAAGATGGACGCGACCGAGCCGAACCAGGGCCAGTTCAGCTACGGCAACGCCGACAGGATCGTGAACCAGGCGCGCAACCAGGGCAAGCGGGTGCGCGGGCACGCGCTGGCGTGGCACTCGCAGCAGCCCGGCTGGATGCAGAACATGTCCGGCTCCGCGCTGCGCAACGCGATGCTGAACCACGTCACGCAGGTCGCGAGCTACTACCGGGGCAAGATCTACGCCTGGGACGTGGTGAACGAGGCCTTCGCCGACAACCCGGTGCCGTCCAACTACCACACCACCCTGCAGAACTTCGCCGCTCTCGGCGTGGACGTGCAGATCACCGAGCTCGACATCGAAGGCTCCGGCAGCACCCAGGCCCAGCAGTACCAGGGCGTCACCCAGGCCTGTCTCGCCGTGGCGCGGTGCACCGGCATCACCGTGTGGGGCATCCGCGACACCGACTCCTGGCGCGCTTCCGGCACCCCGCTGCTGTTCGACGGCAACGGCAACAAGAAGGCCGCCTACACCTCGGTCCTCAACGTCCTGAACAACGGCACGGGCACCACCCCGCCGACCACCACGACCACGACGTCCAACCCCGGCGGCGGGGGTTGTACCGCGACCTACTCCGAGGGCGAGAAGTGGAACGACCGCTTCAACGGCCACGTCACCGTCTCGGGCACGGACAACTGGATCGTCACGGTGACCGTCGGCTCGCCCCAGCGGATCACCGCCACCTGGAACACCAGCGCCAGCTGGGAGTCCGCGAACGTGATGACCGCACGCCCCAACGGCAGCGGCAACTCGTTCGGCTTCACCATCATGCACGGCGGTAACTGGAACTGGCCCAGCGTCTCCTGCCGCGTCGCCTGACGCCGGTTCGGGAGAACGTGCCGGCACGGGCCCACGCGAGCGGGCCCGTGCCGGACGCTACCGGCAAAGATCACGTTCACCGCGCCTGCGGCATGATCTGACCATGCGCAGCTCACTGTTCAACCACGAAGAGCGGTCCGTCGAGCCCGGAAGCTTCCAACTGCAGAACGAACGCATGCTCAAGGTGGACCTCACCGGCAGCGGCGGGTTCTTCTTCGCCAAGCAGGGATCGATGGTCGCCTACCAGGGTGACGTCGACTTCGCCTACGAAGGCGCCGGCGGTCTCGGCAAGCTGTTCAAGAAGGCCTTCACCGGTGAGGGCATGTCGCTGATGAAGGTGTCGGGCAGCGGCGACGTCTTCCTCGCGCAGGACGCCGACGAGATCTTCGTGCTGTACCTGGAGAACGAGGGCGTCACCGTCAACGGCAAGAACGTGCTCGCCTTCGACAGCACGCTCAAGTGGGACATCAACCGCACCGAAGGCGCGTCGATGCTCAGCGGCGGCCTGTTCAACACCACGTTCACGGGCACCGGCGCGCTGGCCATCACCGCCTACGGCACCCCGGTCGTGCTGAACGTGGACCAGCCGACGTTCGTCGACATGCAGTCCGCGGTCCTGTGGTCCACCTCGCTGCAGTCCTCGATCCGCAAGACGGCCAAGCTCGGTGCCGTCATCGGCCGCGGCTCCGGCGAGGCGTACCAGCTCGCGTTGACGGGTCAGGGCATCGTCGTGGTGCAGGCGTCGGAGGGCCACCCCGTACCGACCGCGCAGTGACACTCGGGTGAACGCAGCCGGGGGTACTCCTCGGCTGCCTCGCTCATCGGGCGCGGGTCCCCTCCACTGACCGGTCAGCCGCCCGTGCCGCGCGCCCGGCCAGTTCGGCGAAGGCGTCGCGCAGCTCCGGCGGCCCGACGACCTCGATCTCGGCGTCGAAGCGCGCCAGCAGGGCGGCGAGAGCAGCCCAGGACCAGGAGCCGGCGATCAGCCTCGTCCTGCCCGGAGCCACCTCCTCGGCGGTGCCGTCTCCCGCGAACAGCGCCACCTCGGCCATCGGAAGGCCGAGAACGACCTCGCCCTGACAAGGCCAGGTGTCGGCGCCGCTGGAGCCCTTGAACCGAGCGGACAGGAACGCCGCGACGTCCCCGCCGGGCACCTCGCGCCGGGTGAAACGGGGACCGGTGGGGACGCGGGGCGCCATCCGGTCCACGCGGTAGGTGCGCCAGTCCTGCCGTTCGTCGCTCCACCCCAGCAGGTACCAGCGACCGCCGCGGACGACGAGGTGGTGCGGCTGCACGCGGCGAGGAGGTTGCGGCTCCGTGTCGCCCGGACGGCCCGGCGAGTGGTAGTCGAACCTCAGTTCCTCACGGTTGCGGATGGCGCTGCTCAAGGTGAGCAGCACTCCGGTGTCCACCTGAGGAGCCGTTGCACCGGCCGCGGTGATCTCCAGGGCGTCGACGCGGCGGCGTAGCCGGGACGGCATCACCTGTCGCACGGTCACCAGGGCCCGTGCGGCGGCTTCCTCGATGCCGGCGCCCGCGCTCACGGCGATCCGCAGCGCCACGGCGAGCGCGATCGCCTGCTCCTCGTCGAACAACATGGGCGGCATCTGACTGCCGGCTTCGAGCCGATAACCGCCGTCGGGTCCCTTGACCGCGTGCACGACGTAACCGAGCTCGCGCAGTCTGTCGACGTCACGGCGCACCGTCCGTTCGCTGACGGCCAGGCGCTCGGCGAGCAGGCCTCCCGGCCAGTCGCGGCGTGCCTGCAGCATCGACAGCAGCGCCAGCAGACGCGCGGAGGTGGTCGTCGAGGAAGCCGTCGGCATGGTTCTCAGTCTGGCAGGAGAAGCGGACGTTCCCTGTCCGCTACCGCTGACATCGTGGTTCTTGTCGCCGGAGACCTCCGGCGGCGAGAACCACTCGTGAAGGACCGGACACCATGTCGCTCAACGCAGTCACCCACCTCAACTTCCGCGGCCAGGCCAGGGAGGCACTGGAGTTCTACCGATCGGTGTTCGGCGGACAGGCCACCATCGCCACCTACGCCGACTTCGGCATGCCCGCCGGCCTGCCCGGCGCCCAGAACGTGGTCTTCGGCCAGGTCGTCGCCGACAACGGCTTCCGCGTCATGGCCTACGACGTGCCCGGCGAGACCGTCCCGTTCGTCCACGGCGAGCCCACCACCCACCGGGCGAACGGCACGACGATCACCACGGAGCCGTTCTTCCTCTCCGTGAGCGGCGAGTCCGTCGAGGAGGTCGCCACGCTCTGGAAGGGCCTCGCCGACGGCGCCGCGGTGGTCGAGGAGTTCGGCCCCGCGCCGTGGGCACCGGGCTTCGGCATGCTCACCGACCGGTTCGGCGTGACGTGGATCCTCGACGTCCGCGTGCAGGCCTAGAGCACCGTCAGGATCTGGTGGTTCCACCACAGGTCGAGCTTGTCGAGGGTGTTGATGTCGCCCGGCTTCTTCAGCGTGCCGATGGTGAGGTTCTTGGTGTCGACCCACCAGACCTGGGCGATGCCGCCGTCGAGGAAGCAGGTGGTGAACTCGTTCGGCAGCGGGCCGGAGGTGTCGCGGTAGAAGAGCGCGTAGTGGATGGGGTCGGACTTGGGCCGGCACCCACCGCGCTCGTCCATCCGCGGAATGCCCCGGCTCGCCACCAGGTCCTGGAAGAACGCGTTCTGCTTGGCCTGGTCGGCGAACAGCCGGAACTCGGCCTCGGCCGGCGGCGGGGCCCACGGGTCGTCGACGGTCACGGTGGTGCAGCGGGCGGTGGCGACCGTGCCCTGCTCGGCAGCGACGGGCACGCAGGACTTGGCGGTCTGGTAGACGGCCGGCAGGGCCGCCAGCAGCGCGTCGTCCTGCGGCGTCCGCGTCGGGGTGGCGCTCGTGGTCGTGGTGGTCGTCGTGGTCGTGGTCGTGCTGGCCGGGGTGCTGCTGGACGTGCCGGACCCGAGCTTCCTGTCGCCGTTCCCGATGATCAGCACGGTCGCGACGATGCCCGCCACGACCGCGAGCACTCCGCCGGCGAGGGCGATCCTCTTGGCGGGGGACGCGGGACCGGACTGGGCGCGGGTCGGCGGGTACGGCAGCGGCGTCACGGCCTGCTGAGGGCCGGTCGGGACGCGCTGAACCGGCGCCCAGGGCTGAGGTGTGGGCGGCTGAGGGAAGTGCGGGCGGCCCTGCGGGACCGGCGGGACGGGCTGCGGCCAGCCGGTCGGGCCTGGTGGGGTCGGACGAGTGGGCTGTCCCGCGGATGGAGTCGCGCCGGCCAACCCGAGTTGTCCCGCGGGCGGTGTCGCGGGTGGTGTCGCGCCCGCAGGTGCGGCCAGTGCTTCGGCTGCCGCCCGCGCGAAGGCGCCCGCCGTGGCGTAGCGGTCGGCCGGGTTCTTGGCCATGCCCTTCGCGATGACGACGTCCAGCGCCGCCGGGACCTCCGGGTTCAGCGGGGACGCCTTGGGCGGTGCCTCGTTGAGGTGCGCCCAGATCTGGGCGGCGGTGCCGTCTGCGCTGAACGGCCGGCGGCTCGTCAGGCAGGCGAACAGGACGCACGCCAGGGCGTACACGTCCGCGCGGCCGTCCACCGGGCCGCTCTCGAAGCGTTCCGGGGCCATGTAGTCGAGGGTGCCGACCACGGAGCCGGACGCCGTCAGGCTCGTGGCGGCCGGTGAGACGCTGCGGGCGATGCCGAAGTCCACCAGGTACACGAAGTCGCCGGAGGTCACGAGGACGTTCGACGGTTTCACATCGCGGTGCACGAGGCCGTCGGCGTGAGCGGCGTCCAGTGCGCTCGCCACCTGGTCGACGATGCGCACGGCCCGTGCCGGTTCGACGGTCCCCTCGCGGATCACGTCCGACAGGTCGGCGCCCTCCACCAGCCGCATGTCCAGGTAGAGGCGGTCGTCGATCTCGCCGTAGGCGTGGATGGGGATGACGTGCGGTTCGCGCAGCCGGGCGACGATCTGCGCCTCGCGGCGGAAGCGGGCGCGGAAGTCCTCGTCGTCGTGGTAGCCGGGCGACAGCCTTTTGAGCGCCACGAACCGGTCGTGCGCCGTGTCGTAGGCCCGGTGCACCTCGCCCATCCCGCCGCGACCGAGCAGTTGCTCGATCCGGTACGGCCCGAACGTCTCTTCCGTCATGGTCCTCGTTGTCCCGAGCGTCGCGTCCGTTCGAGTCGACGCGCGCCGGCCGCCGCGCGTTCCACCGGGCAGCAGCCTACAAATGCGCGGGCGAACCGGTGCGCGGAGGCCAGGCCGGGCCAACGGGCGCCACGATCCTTTGTGGACAGAGGCGGCGTTGTCGTGACGGCCGTTCGGGTGGTTTCTCCTCGCCACACTCGAAGTTCATTTGGTTGCTCATTGACAGACCCGGCGGGAACTCGACACGCTGCACCTCCCTGTGATCGAAAGGTGCCGCTTGTCATGAAACTCCGTTTCGTCTTACCGATCCTCGCCCTGCTCTCCGCCGTGGTCGTCACCCCTGCCGCAGCGGCGGAGGCGGATCCCGTGACGGCCGCCGACGCCTGTTACACCTGGGGACGCACCCTCTCGCAGGGAGCGTCGGGCGAGGACGTGCGTCAGCTGCAGATCCGGGTGGCCGGCTATCCCGGTTACGGCGGCGTGCTGGGCCTCGACGGGCAGTTCGGGCCCGCCACCAAGGCGGCGGTGACCCGGTTCCAGCAGGCCTACGGCCTCGGCGCCGACGGCATCGCCGGATCCGCCACGTTCACGAAGCTCTACGCGTTGCAGGACAACGACTGCACGCCCGTCAACTTCTCCTACGACGAGCTGAACAACTGCAACTCCGACTGGTCGGGCGGCAACGTCTCGGCGGCGACCGCGCGCGCCAACGCCCTGGTGTCCATGTGGAAGCTGCAGGCGATGCGGCACGCCATGGGAGACAGGCCGATCGACGTCAACGGCGGCTTCCGCAGCGTCGCGTGCAACAACGCCGTCGGCGGCGCGACCGGAAGCCGGCACCTCTACGGCGACGCCGTCGACCTGGGCGCCGGACCGCAGGGCTTCTGCGCGCTGGCCAAGCAGGCCCGCAACCACGGCTTCAGCGAGATCCTCGGCCCGGGCTACACCGGCCACAACGACCACGTGCACGTCGCCCACCGGTCCAGCCGCTTCTGGTCCGCACCGAGCTGCGGCATCTAGTCACCATCGACACGGCGGCTCCCGTACGGGAGTCGCCGTTCACTCCCCCGCGGCCCGCGCCCGCGGAGGCACCGCGAGCCACTCCAGTTCGGCGGCGAGCATGCCGAGCTGGAACCTCGACTGCACGCCGAGCAGTGACTGCAGGCGCGCGATGCGCCGGTTCAGGGTGCGCAGGCTGACGTCCAGCTCGCGGGCGATCGCACGGTCGGTCGCGCCGGTGCGCATGAGCCGCAACAGGCGCTGAGTCGCCATCGTGGGCTCCTGGCCCACGGTCAGGTGGGTGACCACCCCCGGTGTTACGCGGGTCACAGTCATAGGGCGACTGTATGTCGGACTATTGGCGGCCGTCAATCAAAAGTCCGCACTTCGCTGTCAAATCACACCCATCTTCAGGATGAACGCCGCCATTACCAGGGCAGACAGCTCTCGGGGACAGAACAAGGCCCGTGATCGACGTGCCTAGGTGGCGCTGGAGGAAAGCTGCACCTCAGGTGCGGCGGCACCGGCTGCGACCTCGCCCAGCCGCGCGTCCAGCACCTCCGGCGACAGCACGTGCCGCACCACCATCGCCGCCGCGCCCAGGGCACCGGCGGTCACACCGGCGCCTGAGGCGACGATGCGCAGGTTCTCGGTGGCCAGCGGGAGCGAGCGGCGGTAGATCGACTCGCGCACGCCCGCCAGCAGCATCTCGCCCGCCTCCGCGAGCAGGCCGCCGATGACCACGAGCGACGGGTTGAACATGCTGACGCAGCCGGCGAGCACCTCGCCGATGTCCCTGCCCGCCTGCCGCACGACGCGGCCCGCCTCGAGGTTGCCGGCCCGGACGAGGCCGACCACGTCGGCCGTCGAGTCGGCGGGGTGGCCCAGGTCGCGCAGCTTCGCGGCCAGCGCGGGGCCGGCGGCGACCGCCTCCAGGCAGTCGGTGTTGCCGCAGCGGCAGAGCGCCTCGCCGCCCTGGGGCACCCTGATGTGGCCGAGGTCGCCCGCGGCACCCGCCGCGCCGCGGTGCAGGACGCCGTTGCTGATCAGGCCCGCGCCGATGCCGGTCGCCGCCTTCACCACGATCATGTGCCGCACGTCCGGGTGCGAGGCGGTGTGCTCGCCCAGGGCCATGAGGTTGACCTCGTTGTCGACCAGGACCGGCACGTCGAACTCCGCCGCGATCGCCGCGGGGACGTCGAAGCCGTCCCAGCCGGGCATGATCGGCGGGTTGTTCGGGCGGCCGCTGGAGTGCTCGACCGGGCCCGGCAGGCCGATGCCGACGCCCGCGATCTCCGCGGTGCCGACGGTCCGCAGCAACGAGCGCCAGGTCGTGACCAGGAGCGGAAGTATGGCGGCCGGGCCGTCGGCCACGTCGAGGTCCACCTGTTCGACGGCCAGCAACTGGCAGGCCAGGTCGGAGATGGCGACGGTGGCGTGGGTGGCGCCCACCTCGGCCGCGAGCACGAGGTGGGCGGAGGGGTTGAAGCCGAACCTGCCGGCCGGACGTCCTCCGGTCGACTCGCCCGTGCCGCTGCCGGTCACCAGGCCGGCGGCCACCAGCAGGTCCAGCCTGGCGCGCACGGTGGAACGGGCGAGGCCGGTCGCGGCCACGATCTCCGCTCGGGTGCGCGGGCTGCCGTCCATCAGCATGCGCAGCACTGCGGCCGGCGAACCCGCCTCGACACCCAAGGTGCTCTCCATCGAACAATTGTCACATCGGCACGGGCAGGCGGTTCGCGGTCGTCACCCGCCGGAACTGAAGGCGGCGTCGAACGAGGCCGACGGTGGGTCGAACGCGTCGCGGCGGATGAACTCCAGCGCCTCGGGCGCACCGGTGAGCCGGTCCATCCCCGCGTCCTCCCACTCGACGCTGATCGGGCCGGCGTAGCCGATGGTGTTGAGCATCCGGAACGACTGCTCCCACGGCACGTCACCGCGTCCGGTGGAGACGAAGTCCCAGCCGCGCCGCGGGTCCGCCCACGCCAGGTGCGAGCCGAGGCGCCCGTTGCGGCCGTTGCCGACCTGGCGCCGGGCGTCCTTGCAGTCGACGTGGTAGATCCGGTCGCGGAAGTCCCACAGGAACCCGACCGGGTCGAGGTCCTGCCAGACGAAGTGCGACGGGTCCCAGTTGAGGCCGAACGCGGGCCGGTGCCCGATCGCCTCCAGCGCCCGGACGGTGGTCCAGTAGTCGTAGGCGATCTCGGACGGATGGACCTCGTGCGCGAACCGCACGCCCACCTCGTCGAACACGTCCAGGATCGGGTTCCAGCGGTCGGCGAAGTCCTGGTAGCCCGCGTCGATCATCGAGGCGGGCGCCGGCGGGAACATCGCGACGGCCTTCCAGATCGACGAGCCGGTGAACCCGACGACGGTGTCGACGCCGAGCCTGGCCGCGGCCCGCGCGGTCGCCTTCATCTCCTCCGCCGCCCGCTGCCGCACTCCCTCGGGATCGCCGTCACCCCAGTTGCGGGCGGACAGGATGCCCTGGTGCCGTTCGTCGATGGGATCGTCGCAGACGGCCTGGCCGGTGAGGTGGTTGGAGATCGCCCACACCTTCAGGTCGTGCTTGGCGAGGATCGCGAGCCGGTCCGCGACGTAGTCGTCGTCCTCCGCGGCCCGCCACGGGTCGAGGTGGTCGCCCCAGCAGGCGATCTCCAGGCCGTCGTAGCCCCAGCCGGAGGCCAGCCGGCAGACCTCCTCGAACGGCAGGTCGGCCCACTGGCCCGTGAACAGCGTGATCGGACGTGCCATCTCCGGTCTCCTCCTCAGGTCGTGTCCTGCAAGTTCGTTCGGTGAGAGGCGCGGGCGAGCGACCCGGAGGCGGTGCCGCCGCAGCGCCCTCATACCGGGCGTATTCGGGTGTTGCGGCGGTGCCGCCTCCGGGTCCCTCGGCCGCTACTGTCGCCGGACGAGGCTTGTAGGACACGACCTAAACCTGCTGCCACGTGCGGGTTTCCGAGCTTGCCTCGACGGCGGCGAGGACGCGCTGCACCCGCAGTCCGTCGGCGAACGTCGGTGTGGGGTCGGTGCCCGCGGCCACCGCCCGCACGAGGTCGACGGCCTGGTGGGTGAACGCGTGCTCGTAGCCCAGGCCGTGCCCGGCGGGCCACCAGGCACCCACGTACGGGTGCTCCGGCTCGGTGACCATGATCCGGCGGAACCCCGCGACGGCGGAGTCCTCGGTGCCGTCGAAGAACTGCAGCACGTTCATGTCCTCGAAGTCGAACGCCAGGCTGCCCTTCGAGCCGTTGATCTCGATGCGCAGCGCGTTCTTGCGGCCGTTGGCGAAGCGCGTGGCCTCGAACGAGCCGAGCGCGCCGCCGGCGAAGCGCGCCAGGAACAGCGCCGCGTCGTCCACGGTGACCGGTCCGGTCTCCTCGGACGCGGTGCCGGACAGCCCGGAGTGACTGGCCGCCAGCGGACGCTCCGGCACGAACGTCACCAGCGTCCCCATCACCTCGCTGATGGTGTCGCCGAGGACGAACTGGGTGGCGTCCACGATGTGCGCGCCGATGTCGCCCAGCGCGCCGGAGCCCGCCTTCTCCTTGTCCAGCCGCCAGGACAGCGGCGCGGCCGGGTCCACGATCCAGTCCTGCAGGTACTGGGCGCGCACGTGGTGGATGCGCCCCAGCCTGCCCTGGGCGACCAGGTCGCGCGCCAGGCCCAGGGCGGGCACCCGCCGGTAGCTGAACCCGACCATGGCCCGGACCCCGTGCCGTGCGGCGCGTTCGGCGGCCTCGGCCATGGCGACGGCTTCGGCGACGCTGTTGGCCATCGGCTTCTCGCACAGCACGTGCTTGCCCGCGTCCAGGGCGGCGATCGCGATCTCGGCGTGCGTGTCACCCGGCGTGCAGATGTCCACCACGTGCACGTCGTCGCGGTCCAGCACGGACTTCCAGTCGGTCACGGCCTCCGCCCAGCCCAGGCGTTCGGCGGCGGCCGCGGTGCGTTCGGCGTCGCGGCCGCAGAGCACGGACATCACCGGTCGCAGCGGCAGGTCGAAGAAGCGCGGCGCGACCCGCCACGCCTGGGAGTGCGCGGCTCCCATGAAGGCGTGGCCGATCATCGCGATGCCAAGTTCAGTCACCGTGCGGTCCTCTCGGTTTCTCAGGACTCGAAGGCGGTCGGCAGGTAGCGGTCGACGTTGTCCTTCGTGACGACCGGCGCGTAGAGCTGGACCTGCCGCGGAATCTCCACCTCGACCAGGTCGCCGAGGCTCTTGTTCTGCACGGCGAGCCGCGCGAGCCGGATGCCGTCGGCGCCCTGGGTGGACGGGTAGATCACGGTCGCCTTGTGCGGGCCGTTGTCCGCCTTGATCTCGCGCATCACGTTGGCCGATCCCGCGCCGCCGACCATGAAGAACTCGCTGCGGCCGGAGTTCTTGATGGCGGCGGTGACGCCGACGCCCTGGTCGTCGTCGTGGTTCCAGAGGGCGTCGATCTTGGGTGCGGCCTGCAGCAGGTTCGCGGCGGCCCGCTCACCGCTCTCCACGGTGAACTCGGCGGCGACGCGGTTGCCGACCTTCAGCCCGCAGCCCGCGAGCGCCTGCGCGAAGCCCTTGCTGCGGTCCTGGGTCAGCGGCAGCGAGTCGATGCCGGCGATCTCCGCGACCACGGAGCCCGGCTTGTCCTTGAGCCGCTCGCAGACGTACGTGCCGGCGGACACGCCCATGCCGTAGTTGTCGCCGAGCACGGTGGACCGCGCGGCGAACGGGCTGTCGAACTGGCGGTCGACGTTGATCACGGTGATGCCGGCCTTCATGGCCTTCAGTGCGACCGGGGTGAGCGCCGCGCCGTCGAACGGCAGCAGGACGATCGCGTCCACCTTGTCGTTGATGAACGTCTCGACCTGGCTGATCTGGAGGTTGGGGTCGTTGGTGCCCTCGACGACGCGCAGCTCGACGTCGGAGTACTTGCCGGCCTCCTTCTTGGCGGCGTCGGTGATCGCGGCCATCCAGCCGTGGTCGGCGGCCGGTGCGGAGAAGCCGATGACGACCTTCTTGCCCGGCTCGTCGTTGGCGACCTTCACACCGCCGCTCTGGTTCCCGCCGCCCTGGGGCTCGGGGGTGTTGCCCGTGCACGCGGTGAGCGTGACACCGAGTGTCAGCGCGGCGACGAGGCTGACGGTTCTCTTGTACGGCATGTGTTTCTCTCCTCGGGTGGCAGCGGTCGTGGTCGCGGCGTCAAGCGCCGCTGCGTCGGGCGAGCCGCTGCTGGAGGAGGACGGCGACCACGATGATCGCGCCCTTCGCGACGGCCTGGGCGGAGATGGAGAGGTTGTTGAGGGTGAAGACGTTCGACAGCGTGGTGAAGATCAGAACGCCGAAGACGGTGCCGGCGATCGTGCCGCGGCCACCGGACAACAGGGTGCCGCCGATCACGACCGCGGCGATCGCGTCGAGCTCGTACAGGCCGCCGTGGGTCGCGCTGCCGGTCGTGGTGCGGGCGATGAGCATGACGGCGGCGAGCCCGCAGCACAGGCCGAGCAGCGAGTAGAGCATCACGGTGTGGCGCCGCACGTCGATGCCGGCGAGCCGTGCCGCCTCCGGGTTGCCGCCGACGGCGAACGTCCGCCGCCCGAACGTGGTCCGGTTGAGCAACACCCACCCGCCCACGGCGACCAGTGCGAAGATCACCACGAGCACCGGTATCCCCAGCACCGACGCGTCGAAGAACGCGGCGAAGCCCGGCACGTTCACGATCTGCGTCTTGCGGTTGGAGATGATCTCGGCGAGACCGCGGGCGGCGGCCAGGCTCGCCAGGGTCGCGATGAACGCCACGACCCGGCCGTAGGCGATGAGCGCGCCGTTGACCAGTCCGCACGCACCGCCCACCAGCAACGCGGTGAACACCATGACGATCCAGTGCGTGTCGTTCGCGATCCCTTGCGTGGCAAGGGTTGTCGCCCAGACCGAGGAGAGCGCGACGATCGCGCCCACCGACAGGTCGATCCCGCCGCCGGTGATCACGAACGTCATGCCGATGCTCACGACGCCGATCACCGCCGCGAGCCGCAGGATGGTGAGCACGTTGTCGATGTCGGCGAACCGGTCGCCGGCCGTGACCACACCGCCGATGCACAACAGGACGAGTGCGACCACGAGACCGGTGTTGCGCCCGGCCGCGGAGCCGAGCAGCGCCGAGATGCCGGACTCCTTCGCGACCGGTGTTCTCTGCTGCGTGGGCACGGCGGTGTCCTCGCTCATGCTGGCTGTCCTTCCATGACCAGGTCGAGGACCCGGGACTCGTCGATCTCGTCGGCCGGGCCGTCGTGCACCACCCGGCCCTCGCGCACCACCAGGACCCGGTCGGCCAGGCCCAGGACCTCCTCGACGTCGCTGGACACGACGACCACGGCGACACCGGAGTCGGCCAGCTGACGGACGAGTTCGTAGATCTCGCTGCGCGCGCCCACGTCCACGCCGCGGGTGGGTTCGTCCAGCAGCAGCACCCGGCACTCCCGCAGCAACCACCGCGCGAGCACGACCTTCTGCTGGTTGCCGCCGGACAGTCCGCGCACCAGGCGGTCGACGCCGGCCGGCCGGACGTCCAGCGCCTCGGTCAACTGGCTCGAGCGGACCCGTTCGGCGCGGTCGTCGAGGAACCCGAACTTGGCGAACGACGACATCGACGAGACGGTGATGTTGCGGTACACGGCCTGGTCCAGCAGCAAGCCCTGGCTCTTGCGTTCCTCGGGGCACAACCCCATTCCCGCGCGCACGGCGGCGCCGACGCTTCCTCGTCGCAGGCGCCTGCCGTCGACCTCCACGGTGCCCTCGGCCGCCTTGCGCGCGCCGTAGACGGTCTCCAGGATCTCCGAGCGGCCGGATCCCACGAGACCCGCGAGCCCGACCACCTCACCGGCGCGGACCGTGAGGTCCACGCCGGCGAAGCGGTCGCCGTCGGCCAGTCCGCGCACCACCAGCACCTCGGGTGCGGCCGGGTCGAGAGATGCCCGCTGCGGGTACACGTTGTCCAGCACCCGCCCGGTCATCAGTGAGATCAGCTCCGAGGTCTTCACCTCGCGTGCGGGCAGACCCGTCGCGACCGTGCGGCCGTCCTTGAGGACGGTCACCCGGTCACCGATCTCCCTGATCTCGGCCAGCCGGTGCGAAATGTAGATCACCGCCACCCCCTGGGCGGTGAGCTCCCTGATGACACCGAACAGGACCCGCACCTCGTCCGGGTCCAGCACGGCCGACGGCTCGTCCATGATCAGCAGCTGCCCGTCCAGCGACAGCGCCCGCGCCATGCTGACGACCTGCTGGTGCGCCACGGACAACCGGCCGACGTCACGGTCGGGCGAGATGTCCCTGTGCCCCAGGCGATCGAGCAGCGCGCGGGTCCTGCGGCGCGCCTCGGCCCGCCGGCTGAAGCCCGCTGTGGACAGTTCGTGACCGAGGAACACGTTGTCGGCCACCGACAAACCGGCCACGAGGTCGAGCTCCTGGTAGATGGCGGCCACACCGCTGCGCATCGCGGCCGTCGGGTTGCCGAACTCCACGACCTCGCCCCGCCAGCGGATCTCGCCCTCGTCGGGGCGGTGCGCACCGGACAGGACCTTGATCAGCGTCGACTTGCCCGCGCCGTTCTGCCCGAGCAGGCAGTGGACCTCCCCCGCGCGGACGTCGAAGTCCACACCTCCCAGTGCGGTCACGCCGGGGAAGCGCTTCACCAGCCCCTGCACGGACAGCAGCGCGTTCGCACGCGCGGGCGAGCTCACCATCGAGTCCTCCGGGGGTTCCGGCAACCGTTGTGCCAGAAGGGAATTCGGCCTTACTGGAAATGACGCTAATGAGCCGCTCCGCACCCGGCAAGATGGTCGGGGTGGCACATATCGGCCAACATTTCTCTTGACCGGCGCATCCACGAGGTCGCCGCGTACGGCCGAACGGACTCCTGTCGCCGACGCCCGCCCGCTAGTAGCGTCCCGGACATGAGACGACTGCTCACCGTCGCGTTGTCGTTCGTCCTCGTGTCCGTCGTGGCGCAGCCCGCGGCGGCCACCGGCGGCGATCAGCCGTTGCCCGGCTACACGATCGTCAACCCGCCTCTCGCCCCGGCACTGGTCGGCGGCAAGCCGACGAAGGTCCTGCAGGGCGTGCACAGCCACGCGGGCTACATCATCGAGGTGCCGCCGCGCTGGAACGGGCGGCTCGCGATGTGGGCGCACGGCTATCGCGGTGACGGCAAGGTCCTCACCGTCGACGCTCCGCCGTTCGGGCTACGGCAACGCTGGCTCGACGAGGGCTACGCGTGGGCCGCGTCCTCCTACTACAGCAACGCCTACGACGTCCGGGCCGGTGTCACGACCACCCGCGAGCTCGCGACGTTGTTCGGGCGCAAGGTGCAGCGGCCCAGCAAGGTCTTCCTGGCCGGTGTGTCCATGGGCGGGCACGTCATCGCCCGTTCGCTGGAGCAGTACCCGGGGTTCTACGCGGGTGCGCTGCCGATGTGCGGTGTGCTGGGCGACCACGAACTGTTCGACTACTTCCTGAGCTACCACCTCGCCGCGCAGGCGCTGACCGGCATCAGGGCCTATCCGCTGCCGCCGGACTACGCGACCGTCGTGGTGCCCCGGATCAAGGAAGCACTGGCCGGCCGCGACGGCCAGTTCAAGGCCCTCGTCGCCACCCTGTCCGGCGGCGCGCGGCCCGGCACCGAGGCGGCCTACGCCTACTGGCAGAACTTCCTGTTCGGCCTGGTCACCAACCCCGCCGGCACCAGCCTCGCGGAGAACCCGCTGCAGATCGCCACGAACGTCACCACCCGCTACCGGCCGAACTCGCCGGTGGACGTCAATGCGACCGTGCAACGGGTGCGCGCGGCCAACCCCGTCGCACGGCACACGTGGGCGCTTACCCAGATCCCTGCCGTGCAGGGTCTTCCGAGTGCTCCGGTCGTGTCGCTGCACGGGATCGGCGACCTGTTCGTGCCGTTCTCGATGGAGCAGGACTACCGCGACGACGCCGCCCGCTTCGGCCGCACGCATCTGCTGGTGCAGCGCGCCATCCGTACGGTCGACCACTGCGAGTTCTCCGCCGCCGAGGCCGGGACCGCGTGGCGCGACCTGACCACGTGGGTGGACCGGGGTAAGCGGCCGGCCGGTGACGACGTGCGCCGGACGGACGACCCGCGGTTCGGCTGCCGGTTCAGCGACCGGCAGGCCACCGGTGGCACCAGGGCGTTCTTCCCCGCCTGCTGAACGAGGTCCGCCTGGCCAGGCCACAGGGCCTGGTCAGGCCGGAGGCGCCAGCACCACCACCGAGTTGTGGCCGCCCATGCCGAGTGACGACTTGATCGTGAGGCCGCCGCGCAACGGCGTCGGGCCGTCCAGCAGTCGCGGGTGTGCCGGTGCCACGACCGGTGATGCCGGGATCATTCCCGTGTCGTACGCCATCGCCGTCACCGCGACCTCGATCGCCGACGCCGCGCCCTGGCAGTGCCCGGTCAGCGGTTTGACGGAATAGATCCCGGTGTCCGGGCCGAAGAGCTGGTCCAGCACCGCCGCTTCGGCGGTGTCACACTGCGCCGTGCCTGGACCGTGCGCGTTCAGGTAGCGCACGTCCGCCGCGCTGACCCCCGCGTTGTCGAGTGCGTCGGTGAAGCAGGCGGTGACCTGGTCGAGCCGCGGATCGATCGACGTCACGTGGTACGCGTCGTGAGACATCGCGCCACCGAGAGTGAGCGCGTAAGGGTTGGTCGCGCTGCGCGAGAGTACGAACGCCACGGACGCCTCACCCATCACGAAACCCCTGCTGCCCTCCTGGAACGGGCGGCACGCGTCGAGCGGTTCCGCGTCCACGATGGCCACTCCCAGGCGGACGAAGTGCGAGACGTTCTCCGGGGTGAGCGACAGATCTGTCGCGACGAACACCACGTCGTCGACGATTCCCGCGTCCAGCCACGCTTTCGCCGTGATCAGCCCGGCGTTGCCCGACGCGCACATCGCCGAGACGTTCATGGCGGGGCCGTGGAAACCGTATTCCTGCATGAACGTCGACATCGGCGTGGACGGCATTAACGCCAGGTAGTCGTGCACCGGTAACTCGCCACCGCGCGTGACGTAGAAGTCGCGCCATAGGTCCACCTCGCCCAGCACGACCGCGTGCAGCAGCCCGACCCTCCGGCCCGGACGCCAGCCGCGAGCACCCGCGTCGTCGATCGCCTCCCTGGCGGCGGCTCGCATGGCACGGGCGAACCGGCTCGGCCCGTCGACCGGGTCACCACCCTGCGCGACGTACGCGGCCCAGACCGTGTCGCCCGGGAACCGGTTCAGTTCCGGGACGATCGACGCGGCGGGTTTGCCGCTCATCAGTCCGTCCCAGAGCGACCGGCGGTTCCACCCGTACGCGCTGACCACGCCGATTCCACAAATGCCCATGCTTTGCGCGACCATATCCAGCTCCCCCAGACTGAGGGCCGACACCTCTTCGGAGAAGGATAACGGTGTAAACCGGCTTGCGAAACGGCACTCGGCCGTCCACAGTGGACTGTCAGAAGCGAACCCTGATCATCGGGCGGTCCCGGCGACCGGATATAACGGCTCACCATGTTCACGCCAGACGGATGCGGCTCTGGTCGAGTGTGTAGTAGGACTTCACAGTGCCAACACCCGGATCTGGGGGCCGAGACGTGAGTGGCCTGATCGGCGACGCCGGTTTCGACCAGGAACTGCTGGTCGAGCTCGCGCTCTCGGTCGGTGCCGCCGTCGTGTGGTGGCTGGACCTCGACGCCGGCGAGCTCGGCTGGATGCCCGGCCTCGACGCGGTCATCGGCGTGCCCGGCGCGGACCAGGACACCGTGCGCGCCCGGCTGGCCGAGCTGACCGCCCCGCTGCACGTGGCCACGAAGGCGGCGGCGTGGCAGGACTTCGAGCTGGAACAGCCCCTCGAGACGCCGATCGGCACGCGCTGGCTCCAGTTCCGCGCCCGCGTCTCGACCCACGAGTCCGTCCGTGCCCTGGTCGGTGTAGTCGCCGACGTGACCCGGCGGCACGTCCAGCAGCAGGAGCTCGCGGACCTCGCCGACCGCTACCGGCTGCTCGTGGACCTCGCCCCCGAGGCGATCGTGGTGCACGAGGCGGGTCTGCTGGTGTACGCGAACCCGGCGGCGGTCCAGTTCGTGCGGGCCCGGTCGGAGTCCGACGTGATCGGACGCCCGATCACCGACTTCGTGCACCCGGACTCACAGCCGGACATGATCGGGCGGATCTCGAAGCTGACCGAGCCGGGCGCGACGAGCGACCCGGCCGACGCCGTACTGGTCCGGTTCGACGGCGGCACCACCGACATCGAGTCGGTCTCGGTGCGCACGACCTGGGAGGGCCGGCCGGCGTTCCAGGTGATCATGCGGGACGTCACCGAGCAGAAGGCGGCCGCGGCGGCCCTGCGCTACCAGGCCGCGCTCGCCGCGCACGTCAGCGACGCGCTCATCGCGACCACCTCCGACGGTGTCGTGACGAGCTGGAACCGCAGCGCGGAGAACGTCTACGGCCGGCGCGCGGCAGAGGCGATCGGGCGGTCCATCGGCGAGGTGGTGGGTGCGCCGCTGGACCCGCTGCAGGTGCTGGACGCGGGAGGCGTGGTGCACGCGGTGCACCGGCGCCCCGACGGCGGCGCGCTGGCGGTGCGGGTGTCGGTCGCCCGGATGGACGACGGCTACGTGCTGGTCTGCGCGGACGAGACCGCGCGCAGGCGGGCCGAGCACCACTTCACCTCGGTGGTCGCGGCCATCGAGGAGGGCGTGCTGGTCGTCGGCGCCACCGGTCTCGTCGAGTCCGTGAACCCCGCCGCCGAACGGATCCTCGGCGTGCGCGCCCAGGACGCGATCGGCCAGCCCGCGTCGCTGGCCGAGCTGCACGACGAGTCCGGGCAGCCGATCCCGCGCGCGCAGTACGCGTCGGCCATCACCCGTGCCACCGGCAAGGCGCAGCACGGCCGGATCCTCCGCTCGCTGCGGCCCGACGGCACCCACGTCTGGCTGTCGCTGAGCGCCCGCGCGCTGAGCCAGGACGGGATGACGCCCTCGGCGACGGTCATCTCGTTCACCGACATCACCGAGCGCCGCATGATCGACAGCCAGCTGGAGCACGAGGCGACGCACGACGCGTTGACGGGCCTATGCAACCGCACGGTGACGATCAACCGCCTCAGCCCCGCCGCCAGGGCCCACCGGTCGGGGCTCACCGCGGTGTTGTTCATCGACCTGGACAAGTTCAAGGTCATCAACGACTCCCTCGGCCACAGCGCGGGCGACGAGGTGCTGCGGGTCGTCGGGTCGAGGCTGAGCCGCAGCTCCCGCCGGGGCGACGTCGTGGGCAGGCTCGGCGGTGACGAGTTCACCGTCATCGCCTACGGCGTGACCGGCCCCGACGAGGCGACCTCCCTCGCCGACCACGTCCGCGCCGAGCTCAACCGGCCGATCTCCGTGGACGGCAGGAAACTGCACGTGGACGCGAGCGTCGGCATCGTCCTCGCCGAACCGGGAGACCCGCGCGACGGCGCCGACCTGCTCCGCGACGCCGACCTGGCGATGTACCACGCGAAGACCAGGGGCCGGGGCCGCATCGCGTTCTTCGACGTCGAACTGCGCGACCGAATCCAGCGCAGGCTGCAGCTGGAACAGGACCTCCGCACGGCACCCCTGAGCGACCAGCTGTGGGTCGCCTACCAGCCGATCGTCGACCTCCGCACGGACGAGCGCACCGCCGTCGAGGGCCTGCTGCGCTGGACGCACCCGCGCTACGGCCTGATCTCCCCGGTGGAGTTCATCACGCTCGCCGAGGAGAGCGACCTGATCAACATCGTCGGCGCGCACATGCTGCACACCGCCACCCGCGAGATCGCCGACCTGGCACCGGGCCTGGAACTGACCGTGAACCTGTCGGCCCGCCAGCTCGACGACCCGTGGCTGGTGTCCGCGATCCGCCACGCCACCCACAAGGCGGGGCTGGACCCCAGCTCGTTGTGCCTGGAGATCACCGAGAGTGCCCTGACCCGCGACCCGGCACTCGCCGCCCGCACCCTCGCGGCGTTGCGCGAGTTGGGCGTGCGGCTGGCGATCGACGACTTCGGCACCGGCTACTCGTCACTCGCGCAGCTGCTCACCCTGCCGCTGGACACGCTCAAGATCGACCGTTCCTTCACGGCGGGGCTGGGCCGCTCCGACGAGGCGGAGGCGATCGTCACGAGCATCATCGCCATGGCGCACGCGGTCGACATGACCGTGATCGCCGAGGGGGTGGAGCAGGTAGAACAGCTGGAGATCCTGCGGACGCTCGGATGCGACCAGGCACAGGGGTTCCTGCTGGGCAGGCCGGTACCGCTGGCCGACCTGTGAGCCCCGGCCCGCCCTGATGCCTACCGGGCAGCGAACGGACCGGCGAACGCGTACTGCGCGAAGCGCTCGCCGATCAGCTCGTGCGTGGCCGTGTCGGGGTGCAGGGCGTCGGGCAGCGGGTGCGTAACGGCGTCCTGCTCGCCGTAGAGGCGCGTGCCGTCCAGGTAGTGCAGGTTCGGGTCGTCCTCGCGGCGTTCGGCCAGCGACGCCAGCGCCTCGCGGATGATCCGCAACGTCAGCTGCGGCGAGTCGCCGTGCGGACCGGTGGCGGTGAAGACGATCCTGCCCGCGTCGAGCGCCTCCAGGTCCATGCCGCCCGGTCCCGGTGTGTCCTCGTAGCTGCCGCAGAAGATCGGCGACATCAGCACGAGCGGTGTGCCGGGATGGCCGTCGCGGATCGTGTCCAGGAAGCCGTGCACGGCCGGCACGAACGCCCGCAGCCGCATGACGTCGAAGTTCACGACGTTGATGCCGAACTTGACGCTGATCAGGTCGGCGGGGCGGTCCCGCATCACCCGCGCGACGAACGGGTCGACCAGCGCGCTGCCGCCGAACCCGAGGTTGTGCAGCTCTACCTCACCGCGACGCGCGGCGACCGCGGGCCAGGTGCGGGCCGGCGTGGCCGCGTTGGACCCGCTGCTGATGGAACTGCCGTGGTGCAACCAGATCCGGCGGCCCGAGGCGGCCGGACGCACCGGGGCGTCCGTGCGCAGCGCGACCAGGTCCACCGTCTCGTTGTGGGGCAACCAGATCTCGACGACCTTGTCGCCGGCGGCGAGATCGGCGAACCGTGCGGTGAACGCCGGACCCTCGTGGAACTCGCGCGCTCCCGTCCGCACGTCGAGCTCGGTGTGGTCGCCACCGTCGAGTCGCTCGCTGGCGACCAGTTCTCCGTCGACCACCAGATCGACACTGCCGCGCGGCCGCTCGACGCCGCGGTAGGAGACCGCGCTCGGGTGCAGGACCAGCTCGATCGTGCGGGCCTCGGTGGCCATCACCACCCGCACGCCGGAAGGCCTGCTCTCCGCGGTCATCAGCTGCGGGTCGGGGAAGCGATCGCGCGCCCAGGCAGGCAGACGATGCGGGCGCACGCCACGCGCCGTGGCTTCCAGTTCGGCGGCGCCGCGTACGAGTTCGTCGGTCAGAGGTGTGGTGATCATGTGCCCACAATGCTCGCACCGGTGCGGGCGGCGCGCTCGACACCCCAGTCGTAGAGGGCCTGCAGGGCGGGTCCGAGGCTGCGGCCCTCGCCGGTGAGCGAGTACTCGACGTGCGGAGGCACCTCGGCCCGTGCCACCAGACCCGACTCCTGCAGCTCGCGCAGCCGCTGCACGAACATCTTCTCGCTGATCCCGGGCACCTTGCGGCGCAGCTCGCCGTAGTGGTGCGGCCGTTGCTTCAGGTGCGCGAGGATCACCGCGCGCCACTTGCCGCCGATGACGTCGAGGGCCAGCTCGACCGGGCAGTTGTACATCGGCGCTCCTCACCAGAAAGTGCGTACTTGCCGGGCATTTCGCGTGCTGCTGGAGTGACGTCGTGATCAACGACCAGTCAACACCTTCTCTCTACACGTGGGCCGGGGGCGCGGAGGCGCTGCTCCGGCTGACCGAGGCGTTCTACCGGAAGGTCGCGGACGACGCGCTGCTCGCGCCGGTGTTCGCCGGCATGGACCCCGGCCACCCGCGGTACGTGGCGCTGTGGCTCGGCGAGGTGTTCGGCGGGCCGGCCGCGTACACCGAGGAGCGGGGCGGTTACGAGTTCATGCTCGCCCAGCACCTCGGCCGGGCCATCACCGAGGAGCAGCGCCGCCGCTGGCTGAACCTGATCATGGACGCGGCGGACGAGGTGGCGCTGCCGGACGATCCGGAGTTCCGCGCGGCGTTCGTGTCCTACCTGGAGTGGGGCACCCGGCTCGCGGTGCAGAACTCCGCGGCCGACGCCACGCCGTTCCACGGGGCACCGGTGCCGAAGTGGGGCTGGGGCGTGGCGCCGCCGTACATCGCGCCCTGAACCTCTCCGTGGCGAGCACCACACCGCACTGACGGCACCTTCGTGAGACAGTTTGTTCAGAACGTGACACTTCGTTCAGAACAGGAGGTCGGACGTGCCGGACAACACCGCGGACGCCGTGTTCGCCGCGCTGGTACCCGTCCTCGACGGCATCGCGGCGACCTTCGGCCGCAGTTGCGAGGTCGTGCTGCACGACTACCGCGACCCCGAACGGTCGGTCGTCGCGGTCGCGGGCTCGGTCACCGGCCGCGTGCCCGGGGACGCGATGAGCGAGATCGGGCTGCGGGTGCTGGGTGCGGGAGCCGAGGCCGGCAACGAGGTCGGCTACCTCACCCGCGCGCAGGACGGGCGGGTGCTCAAGTGCACGACGCTGCCGTTGCGTGACGCCGACGGGACGCTCATCGGCGCGTTGTGCATCAACATCGACATGTCGGCCATCAACCGCGCCACCGGCGTGCTGTCGGACCTGCTCGGGTTGTCGGCGGCGCAGGAGATCGGCGCGACGACGAACTTCTCCGGCGACCTGGACCAGGTGGTCGAATCGCTGATCGAGCGAGCCGAACGTGCGCACGCGGTGCCCGTGGCGGCACTGGGGCGCGACGAACGGCTGGTGCTCGTCCGATCGCTGAACGAGGCCGGGGTGTTCAGTCTGCGCGGCGCGCCCGCCCGCATCGCGAAGCGGCTCGGCATCTCCCGCACCGGCCTCTACAACGACCTCGCCGAACTCCGGAAGGACCAGCCGTGACCACCTTCGTCAGTGAAGCCGAGTCGGCGGCGCTCGTCGACGACGACCTGGCGCTGGAGGCGGCACGGGAGGCGTTCCTCGCCACCGGGACGGGATCGACGTTCCCGGTCGTGATCGGGCATTCCTCATTGCCGCACACCAGGTTCACCCTCAAGTCCGGTTCCGCGGGCGAGCTCACCGGCGTGAAGATCGGCAGTTTCTGGCCGGACAACACCGATCTCCCGCGCCACAGTTCCACGATCGTGCTGCTCGACCCGGCCACCGGGCGGCTCAGCGCCGTGATCGAGGCGGCGGCCGCCAACGCCTACCGCACGGCCGCCGCCGACGCGTTGGCCGTGGACACGCTGGCGCGCAACGACTCCCGCACGCTGACCATCATCGGCACCGGTCACCAGGCGCTGCACGAGGTGCGCGCTGTCAGCCGGGTTCGGCCGATCGAACGAGTGCTCGTCGTCGGCCGCCGCGCTGACGCGGCACTGGAGTTCGCCGCCGCCGTGACCGCGCAGACCGGTCTGCCTGCCGAACCCGCCGACGCCGAGGCAGGAGTCGCCGCGGCGGACGTGCTCGTCACCGCCACCACGGCCCGGCAGGCGTTGTTCGACGCGAGCTGGGTCGCACCGGGCACGCACATCTCGGCCATGGGCGCGGACGGTCCGGGCAAGCAGGAACTGCCCGTCGCGCTGTACGGCCGCGCGTCACTGTTCTGCGACCTGCCGGAACAGTCGCGTGCGATCGGCGAGTTCCAGCACGCCGAGTCCGCCACGCCCGTCGCGCTCGGGGCGGTGCTCGCCGGTGACGCCACGGGCCGGACGTCACCCGAGGAGATCACGGTGTTCGACAGCTCGGGCTTCGCCCTGCAGGACCTCACCCTGGCCGCCGCCCTGCTGCGCCGCCTCTCGTCAGGAGCATCCCAGTGACCACTGTGGACACCCCGTTCGCCGTGCTGGACACCGACCGGCTGGACCGCAACGCGGCACGGCTGCGCGACCACCTGGCCGCACTCGGCGTCCCGCTCCGCCTGCACGTCAAGACGTCCAAGTCCGTCGAGGTCGCGCAGCGCGTGCACGCGGGCGGGCCGATCACCGTGTCGACGCTCGCCGAGGCCGAGTACTTCGCCGACGCCGGCTACCGGGACGTCCTGTACGCCGTGGGCATCGATCCCCACAAGCTGCCGCGCGTCGCCAAGCTCCTCCGCCGTGGTGTGAACCTGACCGTGCTGCTCGACTCGCTCGCGCAGGCCGAGGCCGTGACCTCGTTCGCCCACAAGGAGAACCTGCGCGTCCCGGCGTTGATCGAGATCGACTGCGACGGGCACCGAGGCGGCGTCGCGGTCACCGACGCCGCGCTCCCCGAGATCGGCCGCGCACTCGGCGACCACCTCGCCGGTGTGCTCACCCACGCAGGAGAGTCCTACTTCGCTTACACACCAGAGGCTCTGCACCAGGCCGCGCAGAACGAACGTGACACCGCCGTCGCCGCGGCCACGGTCCTGCGCGCCGCCGGCCTCCCGTGCGAGATCGTCAGCGTCGGCTCCACCCCCACCGCCCACGCCGCGACGGACCTGACCGGCGTCACCGAGGTCCGTGCGGGCAACTACGTCTTCTTCGACCTCGTCATGGCGGGCATCGGCGTCTGCACCACCGACGACCTCGCCCTCACCGTGGCCGTCACGGTGATCGGCCACCAGCGCGACAGCAACTGGGTGATCACCGACGGCGGCTGGATGGCGACCTCGCGGGACCGGGGCACCCGGGCGCAGGCGGTCGACCAGGGCTACGGCCTGGTCGCCGACGCCGGCGGCACGCTGATCCCCGGCCTCGTCATGACGGGGGCGAGCCAGGAACACGGCGTCCTGAGTACGCGGGACGGCACGCCGGTACCTGACCTGCCGATCGGCACGCGCCTGCGGATCCTGCCCAACCACGCCTGCGCGACGGCCGCCCAGCACGACCGCTACCACGTCGTCGGCGGCGAGATCTGGTCCCGTCATCGCGGCTGGTGACGCACCGGGCAAACGCGACGTCCAAGGCGTAACCCGAGAAACGGTCATGGCGCCTCTGGCACGATGGCGGCCATGACCCGCACGGCACGTCGCATGTTCGAGCTCCTGGAGCCGATCTGCCTCGTCACCTTCTTCGCCGACGAGTGCAACGAGGAACTGGCCGCGCTCGGCCACCGCGGCTACTGGTCCGGCTACTTCGCCAGCCGCGCCGCGCCGTTGGGGCGCGTGCCGGCGGAGGTCGTGCACGCGGCGTTCTACAGCTTCGCCGACGGTGAGGCCGCGCGGCACATCCCGAAGGCGTGGGAGAAGATCCCGCCCGAGGCGTCCGTCGCCGCGCGGGAACGGGGCAGCGCGGCCTCCCTGCGCCGGATCGTCGGCGACGAGATGGCCGCCTCACCCGGTTTCCTGCGCGCCGCCGACCTCACCACCAAAGCCGCGACGAGCGCGCCCGTCGAAGGCCGGATGATGTACGCCGGCATGCGCACCCTCGAGGTGCCGGGCGACCCGGTGGCCCGGTTGTGGCATTCCGCGACCATGCTCCGCGAGCACCGCGGCGACGGGCACATCGCCGCCCTCGTCGGCGCGCGCATCGGCGGCACCGAGGCCCACGTGCTCTCCGCGATCGCGATGGGCATCCACCCGCCGGAGTCGTTCGGGCGCATCCACCATCTGCCGGAGAAGCGGCTGGCCGAAGTCATGAACGGCTTGCGGGAGCGCGGAATCGTCGATGCCGACGGCCGGTTCACCGACGCGGGACGCAAGCTCCAGCAGGACATCGAGGACCTCACCGACGAACTCGCCGCCGCACCCTACGAGGCCCTCTCCCCCGCCGAGCTCGACGAGCTGACAGCCGTACTCGAACCCATCACCGCAAAGCTCGTGGCCGCCGGGTCGAGGTGACCAGACGGGCCCGCGGCATGGTTCAGACCGTGGCCTGGGCGAGCAGCGCCAGCGCGGTGTGCGAGGACGAGCCCGGTAGCGCGGTGGCCACGACGACGCTCGGGCCCAGGCCGTTGCTCAGGGTCTGCTGGGTCACGGTCAGCGGACCGACGAGCGGGTGCCGCATCTCGTAGACCGCCGTGGCACAGGCTTTGACGCGGTGATCGGCCCACATCGAGGCGAAGTCGGTGCTCTTCGCGCTCAGCTGCCCGACCAGTTCGTGCAGCGCGGCGTCATCGGGATGACGGCCCACCGCCAGGCGCAGGTTCCCCACGACCGCCCTGGCCTTGCTCTGCCAGTCCGCGTAGAGCTCGCGGGTGTGCGGGTCGAGGAACACCAGCCGCGCCATGTTCGGGCGTACCGGCTGGCCTGCCGCGCCGAAGTCCAGGTGCCCGGCGAACAACGCGTGGCCCAGCCTGTTCCAGGCCAGGACGTCGCTGCGCAGGCCGAGCACCACGGCGGGGACGCCCTGCAGCGCGGCGAGCAGCTGGCCGGTCGCCTCGTCGACGCGTTCGGGAGCGGGCCTGCGCACGCGTGCCTGCTTCACCGGTTTGGCCAGCACGTGCAGGTGTTGCCGTTCGGACTCGTCGAGCCGCAACGCGGTGGCGAGCGCGTCCAGCACCTCGGGCGAGGCGCTGGTGGAGTGCCCCTGTTCGAGCCTCGTGTAGTAGGAGCTGCTGACCCCGGCCAGCCGGGCCAGTTCGTCCCGGCGCAGACCGGGCACGCGGCGCCGTTCGTCGTACGTCCGCACGCCTACGTCCTCGGGACGAAGCTGCGAGCGCCGCGTCTTGAGAAACTCTCCGAGCCGTGCGGTGTCGTTCATGTTGTCGAGTATGTGCCCCGTCCGCGTGCCTTACCTGTCCCAGCCAGGGATACGCAGAGCTGGGACTGGTCCGGCGGCGCGACGGCCGGTCAGATGGGTCTCATGAACGACATCGATCTGACCGAACTCACCTTCACCCGCCAGGCGTGGGTCGACGCCTCTCCCGCCGACGTCTACCGGCTCGTCAGCGACGTGTCCGCGATCAGCCGCTGGAGCCTCAACGCGAGCGCCGTCGCCTACGACGACGGCGCCGGCCCCGAGGTCGGCGCGTGGTTCAGCGGCCACAACCGCAAGGACGGCAAGGAGTGGACCACCCGCTCGCAGGTCGTGAAAGCCGACCCCGGCGCCGCTTTCGCCTTCGTGGTCGGCGGCGCCGAGGACGGCATCGTCGAGTGGAGCTGGACGCTGCGGGACCAGGGCCGGGGCACCGTCGCGGAGCAGTCGTGGCGGCTGCTCCGCACGGACCCCGTCCTCGGCCGCACCCGAGCCGACCTGGTCGCGTTGCGCGACTACATGGCCGTCAGCGCCGAGACCACGCTCACCGCACTCGCCGAGTGGGTCACCGGTCAGGGTTCCAGGCCGGACACGCCCTGATCGCCCAGCGGAGCCGGAAATCCCGCCACGGTTGTCCTGCGGGCTCTGCTACGGTGTTCGCGATGATCACCAACTCGAGCAGATCGGGGGTCCCGTTCACCAAAGGTGAGTGCTGATGCACCACTCGACCGTGAATGGATCCTCCCGCCTCACCTTCTGGTCGCACGTGCGCGAGTTCGCCGTGCCGGCGTCGATGATCGAGTCCGCGACCGCCCGCCGTCTGGCCGGTGACTGGTCCGGAGCCTGTGCCACCGCGCGGGTCGATGTCGATTTCACCCTGCGTGTCCTGAGTCGCACACGCGGTAAGCAGTTCGCGGACCTGGTTCGCGCCGATCTGCGTCATCTGGCGCCCGACCTGCTTCGGTGGCACTTCCCGAGGATCAGGCCGGACGGCGTGCTGCGGCCCGGCCTCACCGTCTCCCTCGCCCGGTATCGACCACCCGACGGTGGCGACGAGGTGCACCTCGTCGCACGCACACCGCCTGCCTGGGCCGATGCGGGGCAACGGATCAGCCTCGCGCTGTGGGAGCGGTCCGGGGCCTTGAGCAGGGCCGGCGGTCATCCGCATCCCCGGCCGGATCGGCGTTTCCGGCTCGATCTGCACCGCCACCTGTGGGACGCGCGCAGAACCTCCGAGCTGCGAGAACGTTGCGGGGCAACGCAGTGGCCCGACGATCCCGGACGATCGGACGCCCGTGCCACGCACCGGTGGGCGGCCGAGGCCGCGCTGCTGCTCCGCGCGGAGGGGCGGGCGGGCAGCGCCGTCGTGGTCCGGCTCGGTTCCCGGCAGCGGGTCGTGCTCGACCTGGACGCGCCGGGCATCACCGCGACTCCCTCGCGTGGCTGCGCGTTGCCGGTCCTGCCGGACGCGGCCACCTGGGTGCCGCCCGACCTGGAGCTGTGGCACGCCGGCGCGATCGACGCCGACCGGCTGCACCCCCTCGTCAGGCCGGCGCTGATACCGGGGTATCGACCGGCGAGTGCGCCGCGAAGTCCTGACAGCACAGGGAGTTCGCGCCTCGTCGACTGTCGTGGTGCGCTGCATCGGATCGGCGTGGTGAACGGGGCGCTCGTCGCGCTCGACCACGAACCCGACGAGATCCGCCGGGAAGAGCTGCTGGCCGCGTTGGGCGGCCGGAGCCTGCCGTGCCTGCACGCGATCGACACGACGCACCGGCACCCGGAAGATCTCGTGGACATCCGCGCACGGCTGGACCACGGCGACGTCGCCGGTGCCCTCGCCGTCGTCGAAGGCCTGCTCGGACCGGACGCGCTGCTGCTCAGCGGAGCGTTGCGCGACGAGCTGGAAACGGCTGCGCGGCGCAAGGTCCTGCACGGGCTGTACCGGGCGGAACTCCACGACGTCCGGCCACTTCCGTCCACTAAGGACTATCCCCGGCCGGGCAACCGCTCTCGCCCGCGGCACGCGGCTTTCCGCCGCCCCTGACTCACTCACCCTCTCCTCGCCCGGCCGGCGCACGGCCTCCGACTTGAACCAAGGTGATCGACACATGTCTGCCCAGAATGTCCACAATGGAAGCACCCGGCAGCTGGATGTGGCCGCCGACCTGCTCGCCCTGCTCGGCGACACGTCCACCGAGTGGCGGGCCAACCCGCAACTGGAAGCCCTGACGCTGGCCGTGTCCGCCGACCTGCCGGTGCTGCTGTGGGGTGAGCCCGGGATCGGCAAGACCGCGGCCCTCACCCAGCTCGCCGACTCCCTCGGGCTGCCGCTGACCACGGTGATCGCCAGCGTGCACGAGCCCTCGGACTTCTCCGGCCTGCCGGTGGTCGGTGACGACCCGGCGACGCAGGGCGTGCCGATGGCGCCGCCCGACTGGGCGGTGCGGCTGGTCAGGGCCGGGCGCGGACTGCTGTTCCTCGACGAGCTGTCCACCGCGCCGCCCGCCGTGCAGGCCGCGTTGCTGCGGGTCGTGCTGGAACGCCGGGTCGGCGCCCTGCGCCTGCCGCCGGGCGTCCGGATCGTCGCGGCCGCCAACCCTCGTTCCTCGGCCGCCGACGGCTGGGAGCTCAGCCCGCCGCTGGCCAACCGGTTCGTCCATCTCAAGTGGACGTTCGACCACGAGGTCGTGGTGCGCGGGCTGGGCGGGACCTGGCCGACCGCCTCACTTCCGCGACTCGCCACGGAACTGCTGCCCGACGCGGTGGCGTTCGCCCGCCGGGCGGTGTGCGGACTCCTGACCGGCCGGCCGAACCTCGTGCACCAGCTGCCCAAGAACGAGACGCTCCGCGGCGGTGCCTGGCCCTCACCACGCAGCTGGGAGATGGCGTTGCGCCTGATCGCCTTCGCGACGGCGGCCGGTACCTCACGGGAGGTGCTGTCCATGCTGGTGCGGGGCACCGTGGGAGACGGCCCCGGCCTCGAGTTGCTGGCGAGCCTCGACCGGTTGGACCTGCCGGACCCCGAGGAGTTGCTCGCGGATCCGGCCGCGGCCGTGCTGCCCGAGCGCGGCGACCTGCGGCAGGTGGTGCTCGACGGAGTCGTCGCGGCAGTGCGCAACCGGCCGGACGAGGCCCGCTGGAACGCGGCGTGGGCACTGCTGACGCTGGCGGTCGAGACCGGTGCGCCGGACCTGGTGGTCGTCCCGGCGGCCACGCTCGCGACGCTGCGGCACGACGACTGGCAGGTTCCGGCGGCGATCGAGCAGCTGGCCGGAGCGGTGTCGCTGTCGCAGCGGGCGGACCGGGCCAGGGCCCGCACCAAGACCGTCGCGGGTGCCCACTGATGACGACGACGCGAACCCTGGACGAGGAGAAGCTGTTCGCCGCCCGGTTGTACGCGGTGCGCTGCCGCCCGTACCTGGCGACGGCGTTGTTCGCCCTGAAAGTCGTGGAGTCACAGCAGGTGCCGACGATGGCGGTGGACCGGCACTGGCGTTGCTACGTCTCGCCGGCGTTCGTCGACAGCAGACCGGTGGAGGAACTCGCCGGGATCTGGGTGCACGAGGTGTCCCACCTGATCCGTGACCACCACGGGCGCGGCGACCGGTTCGCGGCACGCCACGAACTGACCGGACCGGGCGAACGGCTGCGGATGAACATCGCGGCGGACTGCGAGATCAACGACGACGTCTTCGGCGACGGCCTGGTGTGCCCGGACGACGCCGTGCTGCCGGCGGCACTCCGGTTGCCGCCGGGCCAGCTGATGGAGGACTACCTGCGGCAGTTCCGGCTCGGCCCGCACACCAACGCGTTCACCTGGCTCGACTGCGGCAGCGGCGCGGACGGCCTGGAACGGGAGTGGGACCTCGGGGCGGGCGGCGCGCACGGGCTCACCGCGCAGGAGCAGGACGCCGTCCGGTTCCGCGTGGCGCAGAGCATCACGGGACACCCAGGCTCTCTCCCGCAGGGGTGGCGACGGTGGGCGGAGGAGGCGTTCCACCCGCCGCAACCGTGGCGCGACCTGCTGGGAGCGGCGGTGCGTTCCGCCGTCTCCGGCCCCGGCGTGGGTGAGGACTACACCTACGGCAGGCCCGCGCGCAGGTCGGCCGGCGTGCCGAAGGTCGTCCTGCCGAGCCTGCGGCGCAGGCCGCCCAAGGTCGTCGTCATCGTCGACACGTCCGGGTCCGTGAGCGACGCGGAACTGGGCAGCGCGCTCGTCGAGATCGCCGCGATCGTCCGCGCGGTGGGCGGCCGCCGTGATCTCGTCTCGGTGCTGTCCTGCGACGCCGCCGCCCACGTCACCGGTCCGCTGTGCCAGGCGGAGGGAATCCCGTTGGTGGGCGGCGGTGGCACCGATCTGCGCGAGGGCTTCGCCAAGGCCCTGCGCACCCGCCCGGACGTGATCGTGGCCCTGACCGACGGCCAGACCCCCTGGCCCGCCGCGGCGCCACCGTGCCGCACGGTGGTGGGCCTGTTCCCGCGACCACGTCCGTCCGGAAGGGACGATGAGGACGATCCCGACTACGTTCCGGACATTCCGCCCGACTGGGCGCGGGTGGTCGCCATCGGCTGACCGTTCAGGCAAAGCAGCGCTCGTCTCGTTGGCCCGCTTCAGGTTCTGTGCCACGTTGGGCAGATGTCATCCCGAACCCTGCTGGTCGCGAGCGTGCTCGCGGTCACCGCGTCGCTCGTCCCGTTGCCCGCCTCCGCACACACCGGCCAGTGGCAACGGGTCGGCACCGGCATCACCGAAGGTGTCAGCGGCCTCGCCGTGCTGAGCAGCCGCGGCGACCACGTCGAGGCGCTTTCGGTGATCGACAACAAGAAGCCGGGCCAGGAACGCGTCCGCAGGATCGTCCTCGACGACGGACGCGTCACCGCCGTGCGGCCGATGACGTGGCAGGGCGAGACCCCGGTGGACCTGGAGGCGGTCGCCGGTGTGCCGCACCGGCCCGGCGAGTACGTCGCGGTGACCAGTGGCAGCCGCGCCTTCCACGTGCGGGTGCGGCGCGACGTCGTCACCGTCGTCGCCGCGTTCGACCTGCCGCCGCACGATCCGCAGGACAACATGGAGAGCTTCGCGCTGCGGGCCGTCGGCTCCCGGCTCGCCGCGGTGTGGGCCGACCGCGGCGCGGGCGTCCGGACGTCGACCCTCTACTCGGCGTACTTCTCGTTGCAGGACCACACGTTCGGCCCCGTCACCACCGTCGAGTACGACACCGGCGCGCACGAGGAGACCGTCCGGCACGCGTCGGACATCGCGATCAGGACGGACGGTTCGGTGCTGGTGTCCTCCGCGGTCGACCCCGGCGACGACGGCCCGTTCTCGTCGTCGCTGCGCGAGATCGGCCGCCTGGTGCCGCGCAAGGACACCGTCGGAGTCGGCCTGGCCCGGCGGCCGCACCTGCTCGGCACGTTCGGCGGGCGCAAGATCGAGGCGGTGACCCTGCTGCGCGGCGGTGACGTGCTCCTCGGCACCGACGACGAGAACGACGGCGGCTGGGTTCTCCGGCGCTAGTGGTGTGGCCCGGAACGTTGCCGGGGGAATCCGCGGTCAGACGGGTGCGTCGTGGTGTCGCCCCCACGTTCTCGTACTGGTTGTACGGGGGCGTGGGGGCGGCGCCGCGAGGCGCCCTGCTGAGCGTGGATTACCTCGCCAACGTTCCGGGTCGCGCCACTAGCCACGACAACCCGGGTCAGAAGCCACAGCCCTCCGGTGACCAGTCCCGCACGTTCGCGCTGCTGCCGTCGGCCCGAACGATCCGCACCTCGACGCACAGCGTGCCGGACGCGGTCAGCTCGACCGACGGCTCGCTGACGGTGCCCGTCTTCAGCTCGTCGTTGGTGCGCCAGACGAACGTGTCGCCGGGCTGCGGTGACGGGTAGGTCCACGAGAAGCGGAGCGTCTGCGGGTTCATGCGGGTCACGGTGACCACGGCCTTGCCGGAGGATCCACCCTCGGCCGTGCTCTCCGGTTGCGCCCCGGCCGAAATCTGGAGGGAACCCCTGTCCTGCAAGAGAAGCGCACTGGCGATGCCGACCGCGGCGACGGCCCCGGCCACTCCCGCGTAGAGCGGCCAGCGAGCCTTCCGGCGCTCGGGCGGGCCGGCCGGGACGACGACCGCTGCCAGCGCGGCGGTCGGAGCCGACTCGTCGTGGATCTGCCGGAGCCGCTCGGCGAACTCGCCTGACGACGCCGGTCGTGCGGACGGATCGGCGGACATCGCCTGGCGCAGCACTGCTTCCAGGGAAAGCGGTGCCCTGCCCGACGGCGGCGCGGCGCTGAGCAGGATGCGCTGTGCGATCGCCACGCGGGAGTTGTCGCCGCGCGGCACCACGAACGGCGAGTGGCCCGCGAGCAGGTGCCACAGCGTCGCGCCTAGTGAGAAGACGTCCGCGCGGACGCTGTGCGCACCGCTGCTGAGCACCTCGGGCGCCGTCCACAGCAGGTGGTCTCCGCCGGTGGTGCCGAAGTCGGTCAGGTACGCCTGCCCGTGCTCGTCGCGCAGCACGTTGGCGGGCTTCACGTCACGGTGCAGGACGCCTGCCTGGTGCGCGGCGTGCAGGGCGTCCGCGACGTCGATCCCGATCTCCAGCACGCGCGCGAAGGGCAACGGTGCCGCCGCGGCCAGGTCGCCATCCGGGAAGTACCTCATCACCAGGTACGGCAGCCCCGCGCGGGTCCGTCCGGCGCGGTCGACGCTCGCGATGCCGGGATGCCGCAGATCGGCCACCGCCCTGATGTCGGCCACCCGCGGCGGGTCGACGAGCAGCTTCACCGCGATCTCACCGTCCGCGGCGCGGTACAGGTGAACGTTCCTGCCGAGCGGTCGGGCGTACCGGAAGCCGGGGATCTCCGGTAACTCCTCTGTCATTCGCCACCTCGTAGCCGGCGGCGCGGTCGGGTGGCCCCGCCCACCAGACCGCGCCGGACACTCTGGTCAGGGGTGAAATATTCCACCCCTGACCAGACTGTCAACCGTCAAACCACCAGTTGAGACGCGGCGAGACCCTGGAACGGGCGGACGGGCGCCCGGTCCGGGCGCCCGTCACCCACCTCAGTGCCGGCCCCAGTTGGGGACGTCGTAGCCGTTCATCGTCACCTCGAACTGGTCGTACTTCGCCATCAGGGTCAGCAACTCGTCCTCGGAGGGCTGGTTGCCGTCCGCGTACATCTCGGCGAGTCCCCTGAAGTACTCCTCGCGGTTGAGCGCGGGAGTGAAGATGATCAGCATCGTCGCCTGGTCCTGGTACGGGTTGTGGAACCCGTGCGAGACCCCCATCGGCACGTTGACGTACGTGCCGGGTGGTGCGGCGAACGACTTGCCGTCGAGGTGGAGCTCCACCATGCCGTGCAGGACGTAGAACGCTTCGAGCTGCTCGTTGTGGACGTGCGGCGAGGCGCCGGGCGCTCCGGGGGCCATCCGGTGCTCGTACAGACCGAGCTTGCCGTCCGTCTCGCTGCCCCTGGCCTTGAAGGTCGTGTGGGTGGTCGTGCCGATCTGCACCGACTCGCCTTCGCCGGGAAGCAGGATGTTGGAGACTTGCGTCATGTCTGTTCACTCCTCGTTGCTGGCGATGTCGTCCTGGTTGAACCACGAGAGGTAACGCTCGCCCGTGTCCGGGAACACGGTGATCAAGTTCTTGCCCGCGTACTCGGGCCGTGCGGCCAGCACGCGGCAGGCGTGCGCCGCCGCGCCGGAGGAGACGCCGACCAGGAGTCCCGCCGTCCTGGCCAGTTCCCGCGCCGTGGCGTAAGCGTCCTCATTGGACACCGCCAGGACCTCGTCGATCAGATCGACGTCGGTCGTCGCCGCGACGAAACCGCCGTTGAGGCCGGGAATGCGGTGCAGGCCGCCCCATCCCTGGCTGAGCACCGGTGATCCCTCGGGCTCCACCGCGACCACGCGGATCGCGGGGTTGCGTTCCTTCAGGTACTTCGCGGTGCCGCTGAGCGTTCCGCCGGTGCCCACACCGCAGACGAAGACGTCCACCTCGCCGTCGGTGTCGTTCCAGATCTCCGGGCCGGTGGTCGCGTGGTGCGCGGCCACGTTGTCGGGGTTCTCGTGCTGGCAGGCGAACCACGACCCCGGCCGTTCGCGATAGATCTCCTCGGCCTTGGCGATCGCCGCGACGTAGCCCTCCTGGTACGGCGTCAGCACGATCTCCGCGCCGAACGCCCGCAGCAGCTGGATGCGCTCGCTGGTCGCGCTGTCCGGCAGCACGATCACGCACCGGTAGCCACGTGCGGCGGCGATCGCCGCCATGGAGATGCCGGTGTTGCCGGACGTCGCCTCGACGATGGTGCCCGAGCCCCTGGTGAGCTGCCCGCGCTCCTCCGCGCCGTTGATCATGTAGAGCGCGGCGCGGTCCTTCACGCTGGACAGGGGGTTGGCCATTTCCAGCTTGGCGTAGAGGTGCGCGGTCGTCACGCCGAGGTCGAGCTTCACGGTGGGCGTGCCGCCGATCAGGTCCACAAGCGACTCGGCGGGTGGTCGTTTGGTGAGCGGCTGGCTGAGTCGGGTGTTCACGTGCACTCCGATCGGTTCGGTGTCACCAGCTGGGGAACACGGCCGCACCCTTGTGCTTCTGCCCCGCGACCACGACGGACTGGCGAGGCCTGGCCGCCTTCGCGACACTGCGGCTCGACCTCAGGTTCGGGATGGAGAACGGCGCCAGGACGCGGGAGTCCGCCGGCACGTCCCGGATGACGAGCGCCTGCGCGCCCACCACGGAGTCGTGGCCGATGGTGACCGGGCCGAGGATCGTCGCGTTGGCCCCGACGACGACCCGGTCGCCGAGCTTCGGGTGCCGCCGCGAGCCCTCGGGCCGCTGGTTGTCGTGCCACCACCCGACCGCGCCGAGCGTCACCTGATGGAAGATCGTGACGTCGTCACCGATGACGACGGTCTCGCCGATCACCACGCCCGCACCGTGGTCGATGAAGAAACCACGGCCGATCGTCGCGCCGGGGTGGATCTCGATCCCCCCGGTCAGCAGCCTCGCGACGACCATGACCAGCCGGGCGCCGCGCCGGTGTCCCCGCAGGTGCAACCAGTGCGACACGCGATGTCCCCAGATCGCGATGACCGTCGGATGCAGCAACGCCTCGCTGCGCGACAGGATCGACGGGTCGCGGTCCATGACCATGTCCAGGTCGGCGGTGATCACACGGAGCAGCGCCCTCGCGTTCACCGCACCGCTCCCGCGGCTTCCTTGTCCTTGCGGAACTGCCCCATCCTGTTCTCCGCGTAGGCCACGCCGACGAGCACGACCAGGCCACCGGCCAGGAGGTTCCACGTCACGTGCTCACCGAGGAACAGCACGCTGACGAGCACCGCGAACACCGGCACGACGTAGTTCACCGCGGATGCCGTCGTGGCACCGACGTCACCGATGAGGCGGAAGTAGAGCACGTAGGCCAAGCCGGTGCTGAAGAGTCCGAGCAGCACGATGCTCAGCGTCACCGGCCCGGTGAAGTCGGGCGTCCGCCAGGCCAGGAACGGCGTGACGACCGCCTGCAGCACGGCCGCAGACACGAGCTGCGACGCGGCCAGCGACAACGGGGCCAGGCCCAGCGGCGAGAGGTACTTCCGCACGTACACGAAGCCGATCGCGTAGCTGACGGCCGCGCCGAAGCAGGCCAGCCGCCCGCTGAGCGAGCCCAGCGACTCGTGCCACGGGCCGATCAGCAGCACCACGCCGACGAACCCCAGTGCCAGCCCGACGGCCTTGCGCGAGGTCGCCCGCTCGGTCGGCAACGCGGCCGTGGCGAGCGCCAGCGTCAGCAGCGGGGTGGCGCCGATCAGGACGCCCGCGATGCCGGCGCCGGTGGTCTTCTCGCCGTAGGACAACAACAGGAACGGGATCACGTTGCCGAACAGGCCGGCGGCCGCGATGTGACCCCAGACCTGGACGGACCTCGGGAGGGCGACCTTGCGGACGGCCGCGATCGAGAGGAGCACGGCCGCGCCCAGAACGAGTCTGCTCAGCACGAGCTGTCCCGGTGTCAAACCCTCCAGGGACACCTTGATGAACGTGAAGCTGCTTCCCCACAGCAGCGCCAGCAGCAGGAAGCGCGCGACGGATGCCTTGTCCATTGCTTCTCGATTCGGATCATCAGTCAGTAGTCGTTTGGATACTTCAGCAGAGGGGGCTCGGGGCGTACTAGAGCGAGCCGCACGCGTGCCTCGGCGGTGACCTTCGAGGAAACGGAGTGACCGTCACGGCCGGAGCGCTGCCGCCGCCGTGCGGACGAGCGAGGCGACCGCCTGCGACCGGGTGCCCGGCTGCCACGCGAGCACCGTGGTGACGTCGGGAGCGTCGACGACGGGCACGGCGACGTGCTCCGGCCACTGCCAGGCGCGGCTGGAGGCGGGGATGACGAGCAACGTCCTGCCGAGCGCCACGAGCTGTGCGAGCTTCGACTGCGTGCGCACCTCCGGGCCCGGTCCGTCCGGATAGGACCCGTCCAGCTGCGGCCACCGGGCGATCGGCAGGCCCGGCACGTCGCGGGCCTCGGCGAACGTGAGCTGATCACGTGCCGCGAGGGGGTGCGCCGCGGGAAGGATCGCGACCTGGCCCTCCGTCAGCAGGTCCTCGGTGTCGAACCCGGCGAGGTCGTCGAACGGCCGGTGCATGAGCGCCACGTCGGCACTCCCGTCACGCAGCAGCCCCGCCTGCTCGCCGACCTCGCACAGCAGCACCTCGACCGGCGTCTCGGCCTCGACCGCGCCGAGCAGCCGTTGCAGCAGTTCGTGGGACGCCCCCGCCTTGGTCACGAGCACCAGTGGCCGGCGGGGGTCTCCCGCGCGGCGCGTCCGGCGCGCGGCGGCCGCGACCGCGGCGAGCGCCAGGCGTGCCTCGTGCAGCAGCACCCGGCCCGCGTCGGTGAGCGCCACGCCCCGGCGGTCGCGGTCGAGGAGCTGGACGCCGAGCCGGTGCTCCAGCTGCCGGATCGCGCGGGACAGTGGCGGCTGGGCGATCCCGAGCCGTTCGGCGGCGCGGCCGAAATGCAGTTCTTCCGCGACTGCGACGAAGTAGCGGAGTTCGCGGGTTTCGAGATCATGCACGCACTTCAGCGTACTGATACCTGTGGAGTATCACAGGGTACTGAATCGATCTTGGACAGCCGGTGCCCTCTGCGTCGAGCATGGATCACGTGAGCGACAAGAAGACCGCGCTGATCACCGGCGCGAACAAGGGAATCGGTTTCGCCATCGCCCAGGGCCTCGGGGCGATCGGCTTCACGGTGGCGGTGGGCGCACGGGACGACGCCCGGCGGGCGGACGCCGTCGAACGCCTGCGCGCCAACGGCATCGACGCGTTCGGGGTCGCGCTCGACGTCACCTCCGACGACAGCGCCGCCGCGGCGGCGAAGACCATCGAGCAGACGACGGGCCGGCTCGACGTGCTCGTCAACAACGCGGGCATTGCGGGGCGCACCGACGGCGGCGCCCAAACTCCGTCCACATTGGACCTTGATGTCTTTCGCACCGTCTTGGACACCAACGTGTTCGGTGTCGTGCGCGTGACGAACGCGATGCTGCCGCTGCTGCGCGCGGCGGAATCACCGCGCATCGTCAACATGTCGAGCGACATGGGTTCGCTGGCACTGCAGACCGGACCGCAGCTGGCCGCCTACGCGCCGTCGAAATCGTTGCTCAACAGCATCACCGCGCAGTACGCCCGCGAACTCGCGGACACGAACGTCATCGTGAACGCCGCCTGCCCCGGCTACGTCGCCACCGACTTCACCGGCTTCGCCTCGCCGCGCACGGCGGAGCAGGGTGCCGCGATCGCCGTCCGGCTCGCCACGCTGCCGGACGACGGGCCACGCGGCGGCTTCTTCGACGACGAGGGCGTCGTTCCCTGGTGATCTCCCGTCACAACCCGGCGAGCCGCTCCACGTCGGCGACCTTCCGCAGGTTCAGCCGGTGCGAGACCAGCACCGCGCCGGGGACAGCCCCGGCGCGCGCTCAGCCACGTCAGGCGCAGCCTCACCGGGATCCGGCGGGGCTGCGCCGTCCCGTCACCTCCCGGCGGCCTGCCGGTCCAGCTGGTCCCGGACGCTGCGCGGGCGCATGTCCGTCCAGTTCTGGTTCACGTAGTCGAGGCAGGCCTGGCGGGTGTCCTCGCCGTGGGCGACGGTCCAGCCGTCGGGCACGGCGGCCAGCGTGGCCGGCCAGAGGGCGTGCTGGCCCTCGTCGTTCACGACCACGAAGAAGCGGCCGTCCTCATCGTCAAAAGGGCTTGTGCGCATTGGAGATTCCTGACTAGTAGATGGTGCGGTCGTCGGCACTACGGCGGTGGGCACGCGACTTGCGGAGGTCGCGGGCGACGTTCAGGCGGGTCAACCAGCGGTCGGTGCCGTCGAAACGGGCCGTGAACGGCTCACGGCCGTGCGTGCCGCGGTAGTTGTCCAGGAACAGGACCTCGCCGGGCTTCAGGGCGTAGCCCGCGATGTTCGCGTCGATCGCCTTGACGATCGTGTCCAGCGCGGCGGCTGCCTCGGGGTCGGAGGCCGGGACCTCCATGAAGTACGGGTCGAGGCGCAGGTAAGGGTTCTCCTGCGGGCCGAACAGCACCGCGATGGGTTCCGGGTTCGCGTCCAGGCCGGAGATCCACTCGTAGCTGCGGTCGCGCAGGCGGCGCAGCTGCTCGTCGCCGTCGTTCTGGCGGTTGGCGGCGAGGTGCGAGCGGTCCGGGCGGATCGGGAAACGCTCCTGGCGCAGCACCTCGACCACGTCGGCCGGCAGGTCGATGCCTTCCAGCGAGCCGTACGTGGTGTTGACGCCGTCGGGGTTGCGCAGGCACATGAGGCCCACGTAGTCCGTGCGCATCGGGTGGAACGCGTCCTCGATGTGCCACGTGAGCAGCTCCTCGCTGCCCGAGCCGAGCTGCTCGAACTGGTGTTCCTTGATGGGGAACACGTCGTGCAGCAGCCGGCCGTCCTGCTGGGTGGACCAGGCGATCGGGTCGCCGAGCAGTGACGCGCAGAGGTAGAAGAACAGGTCCTCCGCCAGGGTCGGCCTGCCCTCGCCGCCGCAGTCCTTCCAGTGCCCCGGGGTGAGGCCGATACGGTCGTCGTCGATCGGGTAGCCGCCGATGACACACAACGGGTGGGGCTCGGTGAGGCGGAACTCCAGCAGGCCGGCACGCAGGGCGCGCGGCAGTTCGTGGGCGATGATCGTGGCCTCGCGCACGAACGCGGGGTCCTCGACCGTGCGGTAGCGCTCGGCCAGCGCGGCCACGAGGACACCGGCCTCGGCGATGTCGGATTCGGACAGGTCAATTCTGAACACGGGCCTTCTCCCCTGCGAGTGCGAGCGTTTCGAGGCCTCGGGTGAACGAGGCGGTGGGGCCGCCGTAGCCCAGCCGGACACGGGTCGGGTCCCCGAAGCACGACCCCGGGACGAGGAGCGTGCGGTGTTCCCGGGCCAGGTCGTGGCAGAACCCGGTGGTGTCGGTGTGGCCGAGCAGCTGCGGGAACGTGCTGGCGCTGCCCATCGGTTCCGGCAGGTCGATCAGGTCGGGGTGGTCGGCGGCCCACTGGCGCAGCAGCCCCAGGTTGCGGCGGGCCTGCTCCATGCGCGGGCCGACCAGCAGGCCGGCGTGCCGGGCGACGCGGGTGGCGAGCAGCTCGACCAGCGGCGAGAGGTGCAACGTCATGCGGTCGCGCAGGTCGAGGGTGCCGCGCAGGACGTCCTCAGGCCCGATCGCCCAGCCGACGCGCAGACCCGGCAGGCCGTAGCCCTTCGACAGCGTGCCGATGGAGATGGCCTTGTCGTAGTCGTGCACGGGGTCCACGAGCGGCTCGCCCTCGATGACCATCTCGCGGAAAGCCTGGTCCCACACCAGGTACGCGCCCGCCTCGGCGCAGATGGCGACGAACTCGTCGCGCTGCTCCGGGGTGAGCGACGCGCCGGTCGGGTTGTGCGGGAAGTTCACGACGACGGCCTTGGCTCCGTCGATCACCGCACGCAGGTCGTCCAGGTCCGGGCGGAAGCCGTTCTCCGGGCGCAGCGGCCACACGCGCAGGTCGCAGCCCATGGACCGGGCGATCGACGTGTGCGTGTGATAGGTCGGCTCGGTGACGACGATGGCGTCGGTCGGTTCGAGCAACGTGCTGAGCACGAGGTAGATCGCCTCGCTGCCGCCGTGCGTGACCATGACCTTGTCGGGGTCACCGGTCCCCCACTGCGCGGCAATGGCGGTGCGTACTTCCTCGCTGCCGAACGACGTGCTGTCGCGGAACACGACGGCGTCGAGCTCGTCGCTCCCGATGCCGAGCAACGCGCGCAGCTCCGCGAGCGAGTAGTCCTCGACCCCGCTGCTGCCGATGTCGTCGTCGACCGCGAAGTAGTACAGGCGCATCCAGTCCTCGAGCGGCGCTGGTTCGAACTTCATAAGGGCGACTCCTTTCAGCGGTAGGCCGAGGACTGCAGGTCGTACAGCTCGGCGTAGAGGTCGGGGTGGGCCATGAGGTGCTCGTGACTGCCGATCTCGCGGATGCGGCCACCGTCGAGGACGACGATCAGGTCGGCCATGCGCACGGTCGAAAAACGGTGCGACACAAGAAGAGTCACCGTTCCGCGTTGCTTCCCTTCCCGGGCGGCCTGGGCGAAGCGCTCGAACAGCGCGTGCTCGGTCTGCGGGTCGAGCGCGGCGGTGGGCTCGTCGAAGACCGCGAGCAACGGGTCGGTGCGCAGCAGTCCGCGGGCGAGTGCCAGCTTCTGCCACTGGCCTCCCGACAGCTCGACGCCGCCCTCCCACGACCGGCCGAGCTGGGTGTCGAGGCCGCGCGGCAGACCGTCCACAACGGACCTCGCCCCGGCCCGTTCGAGAGCCCCGTGCAGCGCGGCGTCGTCGTCGATCCGGCCGATGTCCGCCACGCCAACGGTTTCGCGGGCCGCGAACTGCAGCTCCACGAAGTCCTGGAACGCGCCGGTGAGCCGGGTCCGCCAGTCGGCACTGGGAATGCGGCGCAGGTCGACGCCGTCGACCTGGATCTCGCCGCCGTCCGGTTCGTAGAAGTCGCACAGCAGCTTCACGAGTGTCGACTTGCCGGCACCATTCTCGCCGACCAGCGCGACCACGGACCCGGCCGGCAGGTGCAGGGACACGCCGTCGAGGACGGTGCGCTCGCTGGCCGGGTAGCGGTAGGTGACGTCGACGAGGTCGATACCGTGGCTCAGCGAGGCGGGCGGCTGGACCGGCTCGTCGGTGCGCTTGACGGAGGTCTCGGCGAACCGCTCGAGCCAGACGTAGCGCCGGGCTTGCTTGAGACACCACAGGAAGTCGCCGCTGTAGCCCACGGAGGAGGCGACGACCGCGGCCATCTCGATGGTGAGCGCGACGACCATGACGACGTCGCCGGGGGTGGCCCTGCCCTCGATCGCGAGCCAGACCACCAGTGCGATGGCGCCGAAGAACCCCGCCGCGTTGATCACCGCGTCGATGCTCTTGAGCACGGCGCCGCGCCAGGCTGCGCGGTTGCGGGTGTCGAGCACCTCGTCGGAGACCGCGTGGTGACGGCGGACCAGTTCGCGGGTGAGCCCGAAGACGCGCAGCTCCTTGCCCGCACCGGCGGTCGTGCCGATGTCGAACAGGTGGCGGCGCAGCCGCTCGGGTTCGCCGGTGTCCTCCTGGGCGTCGACCGCGAGGTCGTTGGCCCGGCTGGTGATCCACAGCGAGATGAACGCCAGCAGCGCCAGCGAGATGAGCGCGGGGTGGACGTCGGCGAGCAACAGCGCCGTCGCGCCGAAGCCGACGAACGCGCTGATCAGACCGGCCGTCGCGTTGGTCATCTCGGCGAGGCTCTCGCGCTCCTCGCGAAGGAGCTGGATCTGGTCGAGGTACTTCGGGTTCTCATGCGGGGCAAGGCTTCCGATCCCGCCGAGCAGGCGCATCAGCGTCCGGTCGGACAACGCCTGGGTGCGTTCGAGCACCGCGAACACGCAGTGGGCGTTGTAGTACTGGGCCACGATGAGCAGCCCGGTCGCGGCGGCGATGCCGAACCCGGCGGTGAGCGCCCGGTCCAGATCGCGATCGCTGGCGGCGTCGACGAGAACGCCGGCGCTGTAGGCGATGAGGGGCCCGGTGAGCGCGAGCGCGATCTCGGTCAGGATCTGGAAGACCGCGTGCCAGCGCGCCGCGCGGAACCCGAAGCTGATGGTGGTGAGGAAAGCCCGCCAGGTGTCACGCATCGGTGCCTCCTCCCGTCGGCTGGAAACGCTCCGCCTGCAGGCGGAACAGGTGGGCGTAGCGGCCGTCTCGATCGATCAGCTCGTCGTGGCCGCCGGCCTCGATGACGCGGCCGTCGGACACGACCACGATCCGGTCCGCGCGCCGCACGGTGGAGAAGCGGTGCGAGATGATGATCGTGGTGAGTCCCTGGGTGAGGTCCAGGAACCGTTCGTACAGCTCGGCTTCCGCCCGCACGTCGAGTGCCGCCGCGGGCTCGTCGAGCACGAGGACCTTGGCGCCGGCCTCGACGGCGAACATCGCGCGGGCGAGTGCGACGCGCTGCCACTGACCGCCGGAGAGGTCGACGCCGTCGGAGTAGGTCTGCGACAGGACCGTGTCCCAGCCGTTCGGCAACGACTCGATCAGGTCGCCGATCCCGGCCCGTTCGGCGGCGCGGCGCAGCATGTCCTCGTCACCGGCGTGCTCGACGGCACCGAGTCCGATGTTGTCGCGCACCGGCAGGTGGTAGCGGGTGAAGTCCTGGAACAGCACCGCCACCCGCCTGCGCCACTCCTCGGGATCGAGGCTGGCGAGGTCCGCGCCGTCGACGCTGATCTTGCCGCCGGTGGGTTCGTAGAAACCGGCGAGCAGCTTCACGAGCGAGGTCTTGCCCGCGCCGTTGTCACCGACGATCGCCAGCGACTGCCCGGCCGGGATCACCAGGTCCAGTCCTGTCAGGACATCTCGTTCCCCGCTGGGATATCGGAACGACACCCCTTCGTAGCGGATCTCCTGCGACGGAACCTCCGCACCGACCGGGAGTCCGGACTGCGGTGGCGCACCGTCGGCGAGCCGCTTCTCCAGCGAGAGGAGCTTCGGCACCGTGACGGCGGCGTTCGACAGGTACAGATGCTCGTCACCGACGGCGTACTCGTTGGCGTTGGCCAGTGCCTCCACGAACACGGCGAGGGCGGCGAGCGTCAGGTTGCCCTGCACCGCCGCGTAAGCGAGCAGGCCGTAGGAGAGCACGTTGATGACCAGGATCGCGGACGCGGAGCCGAGCACCATGCCGGGCCGGGGGCGGCGCGCCTTGCGGATCGGGCCGATCCCCGCCTGCCACAACGTGTCGAACCGGGTGACGAGCCAGTCGAGGGCGCCCCAGAGGCGCACCTCCTTGGCAGGGCCCGGATCGAGCGCGAGGTCCCTGGCGTACTCGGCCTGGCGGAGCTGGGCGCTCTGCCCGAACCCCTCCTCGCCGACCCGCAGGTAGTCGCGCTGCATCCGGTAGACGATGATCGGCCAGATCACGAGCCACGCCAGGCCGAGCCACCAGTGGAACCAGGTGAGCACGGCCGCCGAGCCGATGGCCCGCAGCCACGACGTGAGCACCTCGGGCAGGGCCTCGACGGTCTGGCCCGGCCGGTGCGCGCTCATGCCGAGACCCCGCACGATGCGGACCTCGTCGAGCACGTCGGAGTCCTCGAGGTGAGCGATGCCCCTGGGCTTGCCCAGCGCCGTGAGCACGATCTCCTGCAGGTACCGGTCGAGGTCGCGGCCGAGCGTGGACACCGCGGCCCGCAGCAGCGGGGACGTCAGGCGCTCGAGGAGGATCGTGATCGCGACCGCGACCAGCAGGGTGCCCACCCGGCCGGCGGCGGCCGAGTCCGCGCCGTCGCGCGCGGCGGCGGGAATGGCACCGATCAGCAGACCGGTGAGGACGGCGATCCCGATGGGCAGGACCGCGCCCACCACCACGCCGCCCGCCAGGAGCACCGTGCGCGGCCGGCTGACCCGTGGCAGGACCCGGAGGACGGCGAGGATGCCCTTGGCGGTGGGCGGGAGGTTGTGGAGCGGGTTCGGCATGACTTCCGTATCCGTCAGATCAGGCGTGCGGTCGCCGAGGCGCGCCGCTCGTGGGACTTGCGCAGGTCGGTGGTGATGCTGACCCGCTTGAGCCAGCGGTCCGTGCCGTCGTAGCGGGCCTGGAACGCCTGCCGGCCGTGCGCAAGGCGGTGGTTGTTGATGATGAGGACGTCACCCGGCACCAGTGCGACGTCCAGGCAGGACGCCTCCAGGAGGTCGCTGACCGCCTGCAGGGCCTCGCGTGCTGCGGGGTCCTTGGGCGTCTCCATGAAGTACGGGTCGATGCGGATGTACGGGTGCTCGCGCGATCCATAAAGGACGGCGACACGGTTGTCGTCGGCCTTCATCTCGTCGATCTCCGAGAACTCGGCGTCGACGCCCTTGGTCTCGTTGTGCTTGGCCAGGTGCGAGTCGTCCGGCCGGATCAGGAAGTTCGGCTCGTGCAGGAGCTCGAGGTACTTCGCGTCGAGCGACCGCAGGTCGGGCTCGGAGACGATCGTCGCGACCTTGTCGGGGTTGCGCAGGCACTCCAGCAGCAGGTAGTCCGCGCGCCACGGGTGGAACGCGTCCTCGGTGTGCAGCGTGAGCGTGTCGGTGCTGCCGATCCCCATCTGCTCGGTCTCGAAACCCTGGATGGGGAAGATGTCGTGCACGAGCCGGGCGTCCTGCTGGGTCTTCCAGCCGAACGGCTCACCGAGCAGGGAGCCGTGCAGCAGCAGGAGGATCTCCTCGGCGAACTCCGGCGTCGGCGTCGGCCGGCCCCGCCAGTGCTGCGGCGTCGGGCCGATGCGCGCGTCGTCGATGTTGTGACCGCGGACCACGGCGTAGCCCAGCTCGTCCTCCAGCGCGAAGTCACGCATGAAGCGGCGCTGGCCCACGGGCAGCTCGGCGGCGAGCAACGGCAGGTCGCGCAGCAGCTGCTCGTCCGCCGGGCCCGAGTACTCCTTGGCGATGCGCAGTGTCAGGTTCTCGGCCTCGGCGGCTTCGTCGGCCGACAGGACGTAGATCCGCTTGGGTGTGGACAAAGGACTGCTCCCCCTAATTCCAGTTCAGGTGTGCGATCAGGGCCTCTGCGGCCTCCCGGAAACGGGACGCGACCCGTCGCACGGTCTCGGTGCGGTGCAGGTTGGTGCTGTGGTGCCATTCGACGAGGAGCTCTCCCTCGTCGGTGCGCTCGATCTCGAGGTGCAGCGCGTACGGACGCAGTCCGCCGCTGGTGCTCTCGCCGCACAGGTCACCCGGTAGTTCGTCGACGATGAGGCCCCTGACCTCGTCGTCGTTCACGGCGGCGTCCAGTGCCGCGGCCGTCAGCCTTTGCCCCGTATTTCGATGGTCAGACGGCCGCATCGCGGTGCCTGCACCACGTTCCTGTACTGGTTGTACAGGGGCGTGGGGCAGGTGCCGCGAGGTGGCCTGCTGAGCGTCGGAAGACGCGGTGAAGGTTGACGGCCGCGGCACTTGTCCGCCCGTGAAGTTGATGTTGATCTGACGGTCTGGTGCGGCGCGCAGGCGAAGCACCTCCGCGTCGTCGGCCGTCAGGTGGCGCAGCGCGCCGTAGCCGACTCCGTGCCGTGGCACGGCTTTCAGGCTTTCGCCCACTGCGGCGACGACTCCGGTGGCGTCGCCCAGGTCGTCGTGCCGGAGCACCACCGGGTGCACCGACGTGAACCAGCCGACCGTGCGGGACAGGTCCGTGCCCGGTGCCAGGCTTTCGCGGCCGTGGTGTTCGAGGTCGACGACGACGGTGTCGGTGCCGGCCCACTCCCCCAGCGTCTGCAGGAGTGCGGCCAGGACCACGTCGAGGACCTTCGCGTTCGGCAGCCCCGCGGCGCCGACGGTGACCTCTTCGACGGCGGCGGAGTCCTCGGTGTTGGCACCGGTGGCGTCGACCGGCAGCGTGAACGCGGTCTCCGCCTGCTCCAGCCAGTACGGCAGCTCGTCGCGGACCTCGGTGCTGTCCGCGAAGGCCGTGACGGACTCGGCCCACCGCCGGAACGACGTCGTCTTGGCCCCGAGGGGTTCGCCCTGGTAGGCCGCGTCGAGGTCCTCCAGCAGGATGTTCCAGGAGACGCCGTCGACCACCAGGTGGTGCACGACGAGGCCGAGCCACGACGGTTCCTCGCCGCGGTCGAACAGAACGGCGGCCACCAGCGGACCGTTCGCGAGGTTCAGCGAACGTTGCAGCGCGTCCATGTGCTCCTGGACATCGCCCTGGACGACCGTGAACGCCGCCGCCTCACCCGGCTCGGCGACGTGCTGCTGCCAGCCGTCGGGCCCGTGGTGCAGGCGGGTGCGCAGGGCGTCGTGATGGGTGACCAGGGTGTCGAGCGCGGCGGAAAGCCTGCCGGCGTCGACGCCCGGCGCGAGCTCGAAGAGCCCCGACCAGTTCCAGTGGTTCCGGTCGTCGATGGTGGCCTTGGTGAACCACCGCTGGATGGGCGTCAGCGGCACCGGTCCGGTGACCGGGCCCTCGTCGATCAGCACCGGGGCGGTGGTCACGGCGGCCAGTTCGGCGACTGTCTGGTGCGTGAACAGGTCGGCGACCGCGAGGCCGAGGCCTGCGGCACGGGCCCGTGCCACCACCTGCAGGCAGGCGATCGAGTCGCCGCCCAGGTCGAAGAAGTTGTCGTGCACGCCGACGCGGTCGGCGCCCAGCAGCTTCGTCCAGATGCCCGCCAGCGCCCGTTCCGCGTCGGTGCGCGGCGCGACGTACGCGCCGTCCGACTCCGGCGCCGCCGGTTCCGGCAGGGCTCGGCGGTCGAGCTTGCCGTTGGGCGTCAGGGGCAGGGCGTCGAGTTCGACGAACGCCGACGGCACCAGGTAGTCGGGCAGCCGTTCGCGCAGGAACGTACGCAGTTCGGCCGTGCCGGCGCTCGTGACCACATAGGCCACCAGTCGCTTCCCGGTTCCGGACGACGTGGCCACGACAGCCGCGGCCCGCACGTCCTCGTGCGTGCCCAGCAGTGCCTCGACCTCGCCGGGCTCGACCCGGAAGCCCCGGATCTTGACCTGCTCGTCGGCCCTGCCGAGGAACTCCAGCGTGCCGTCGGACCGCCAGCGAGCACGGTCACCGGTGCGGTACAGGCGTTCCCCGGATCCCGTGGGGTCGGGGACGAACCGCTCCGCCGTGAGATCCGCGCGGCCGACGTAGCCACGGGCCACACCGGGGCCGCCGACGAACAGCTCGCCCGCCACGCCCGCCGGCACGATCTGCAGCCACGGGTCGAGGACGTAGGCCCGCATGCCCGCGAACGGCGTGCCGATGGGCACCTGCGCGCCGATGTCGTCGAGCGTGTGGATCGTGCATGTCATGGTGGTCTCGGTGGGGCCGTAGGCGTTCACGATGCGCAGGTCCGGACGGCGTTCGCGAGCCGTGCGGGCGTGCTGGGCCTGCAGGGCGTCACCGCCGACCACGAGCAGGCGCAGGCCGTCGAGGACGTCGGGTGAGGTCTCGACCAGCTGGTGGAAGAGGCCGGTGGTGAGCAGGGAGGCGGTGATTCCGTGCTCTCGCAGGAACTTGCCGACGTCCATCCGTTCGGCGAGGTCCGCGGGGCCGACGACGAGGGTGGCGCCGTTGAGCAGTGCCAGCCAGATCTCGAACGCGCCGGTGTCGAAGCCGATGCCGGCGAGGTGCGAGACGACGTCGCCGGGCTCGACGCGCACGGCGGGGTCGGTGCAGACCCTGGCCACGCCCTCGTGGGTCAGCGACACGCCCTTGGGCACGCCCGTCGAACCCGACGTGAACAGCACGTACAGCTCGCTGCCCGGCCCGCCGGCGACGGGCAGTGATCCCCTGGCCTCGGGCAGGTCGAGCACGCTCGCGTCGAGCACGCGCACCCGAGGGATGTCGAGAGGCCACTCCCCTGCCGTGACAACGAGTCCGACTCCGGCCGTGCCGATCATCTGGGCGAGCCGGGCGGTGCCCTGGGCGGGGTCCAGCGGGACGTAGCTGCCGCCCGCGCCGATCACGCCGAGCATGGCGATGATCAGCTCGGCGCCGCGGTCCAGGTGGAGTCCGACCCTGGTGCCCTTGCCGACACCGTTGGCGCGCAACCATTCGGCCACACCCGAGGCCCTGCGGTCGAGCTGCGCGTAGGTGAGCTCGGTGCCGCCGCGTAGTGCGGGACGGTCCGGGTGTGCCACGACCTGACGCCCGAACAGCTCGGCCAGGTGGGCAGCCGGCATCTCGCGGGACTCCGACGAGCTCCACCCGAGCACCTCGGCGCGCTGGGCGGCGTCGAGCAGTGCGATCTCCCGCACGGACGTGCCGGGCAGCGCGGCGACTGTGGTGAGGATGCGTTCGAGCTGGTCCAGCAGCGCCTCCACGGTGGCGTCGTCGAACGCGCCGGTGGAGTACTCGCACAGCAGAGCCAGCTGGCCGTCGACGTCGACGACGAGCTTCAGCGGGTAGCGCCCCTGCTCCAGCAACGCGGGTGAGTCGAACTCGTCCGCGTCGTCACCGTCATCGCCGTCGTCGAACCCGCCGGGCAGGTTCTGGACCGCGACGATGCTCTCGAACAGCCTCGGCACACCGGCCACGCGCTGGATGTCGACCAGCGGCGAGTGCTCGAACCGCTGCGCGGCGACCTGGCCGTCCTGGACGGTCCGCAGCCACTGGTCGAACGGGGTGCGGTCGCCAGGGACCTTGATCCGCACGGGCAGCGTGTTGATGAACAGTCCGACGATGGACTCGACACCGGCCAGCGCGGCCGGGCGTCCCGAGACGGTGAGGCCGAAGACGACGTCGTCGTCACCGCTGTGCGACGCCAACAACAACGCCCACGCGGCCTGCACGACGGCGCTGATCGTGACGCGCTCGCGCCGTGCGAGTCCCTCAAGGGCGAGAGCGACGCTCTCGGGCAGTTCGCGGTGGCGCCTGCCCTGCTCCCAGTGCACACGGGTGGTGCGGTCGACCGGCAGCGCCGTGGGCGAGGTGAAGCCGTCGAGGTACTCGCGCCAGAAGTCGTCGGCGGAGGGCTGTTCCTGAAGCCAGGCGATGTAGTCGCGGTAGGGCCGCACCGGGGGCAGGGACTGTCCCCGGTAGGCCGCGAACACCTCGTCCCAGACCAGCGGGATGCTCCAGCCGTCGAGGTACAGGTGGTGGAACGTGAACACGACCCACTGGCGGTCGCCCCGGTCGGCCACGTACACCCGCAGCAACGGCGCCGTCGTGACGTCGAACCCGCGCCGCTGGTCGGCGTCGAGCAGGTCGTCCAGAGCGGCGGCAGGGTCGGCGACGGAGGTCCAGTCGAGCACCTCGAACGGGACGTCGACCCCGCCGATGACCACCTGCAGCGGTTCCTCGACGCCCTCCCACACGAACGCGCTGCGCAACGCGGGATGGCGGCCGACGACGGTGCGCCAGGCTTCCCGGAGCGCCGCCGCGTCGAGCGGCCCGCGCAGCTCGCGCACGTCCTGCGCCCAGTACACGGCGGTGTCGGCGGGCGCCTCCAGGACGTGGAAGAGCATGCCCTGTTGCATGGGCGACAACGGGTACGCGTCGACCAGGTCCGGCACCCGTGCCCGCAGGGGCTCCAGGTCGGCCAGCGGCTTCACGGTGACCGACGTGGCGGTGGCGACGCCCGTGTGGGCGGCGATCTGCTGGATGGTCTGGTGCGTGAAGATGTCGGCGATCTTCAGCTCCAGGCCCGCCTCCCGGGCCCTGGCGACGATCTTGAGGCTGACGATCGAGTCGCCGCCCAGTTCGAAGTAGTTGTCGTGGACGCCGACGCGTTCGACGCCGAGCACTTCCGACCACACCGCGGCGAGCGCGCGTTCGACGTCGGTGCTGGGCGCCTCGTGGCTCGCGGAGTCCGGCGCCTCAGGCAGCGGCAGTGCGCGCTTGTCGAGCTTTCCGTTGCTGTTCAACGGCAACTCGTCGAGCGGCACGATCGCCGACGGCACCAGGAACTCGGGCAGCCGTTCGCCGAGGAACGCGCGCAGGTCCGCCGGTTCAGCGGTGCCCACGACGTAGGCGACGAGCCGCTTGCCTTGCGGCAGCTCGCGAACGACCACGGCGGCGTTGGCGATGTCCGGGTGGCCGGCGAGCACGTGCTCGACCTCGCCCGGTTCCACCCGGAAGCCGCGGATCTTGACCTGGTCGTCGGTGCGACCGACGAAGTCCACCGCACCGTCGGCACCCCACCGCACCAGGTCACCGGTGCGGTACATCCGCGTACCAGGCGCGTACGGGTCGGGAACGAACCGCTCGGCGGCCAGGTCCGCTCGACCCGCGTAACCGCGCGCCAGACCGGTGCCACCGATGTACAGCTCTCCCGGCATGCCGACCGGCGTCGGCTGGAGCCAGCGGTCGAGCACGGAGAAGCGCAAGCCGCGCAGGGCATCGCCGATGGGCACGGTGGCCGGGCCCAGCCGTCCGGTGTGCATGTCGTGGAACGACGCGTACACAGTGGACTCAGTCGGGCCGTACATGTTGTAGATCGCCACGGACGGGTTCGCGTCGAGGACCTTGCGCGCCTGGACCGGAGACATGCCCTCGCCACCGGCGAGGACCTTGCGGTGCCCGGAGAAAACGCCGGGGTCGGTGTCCGCAAGCTGGTGGAACAGACCGGTGGTCATGAACGACAACGTGACGCCGTGCGCCGGGTAGAACGTGGCGACGTCCAGTCGCTCGGCGAGGTTCGCGGGAGCCACGGCGAGCGTCGCACCGCTCAGCAACGCCGTCCAGATCTCCCAGGTGGAGGCGTCGAACGACACCGCGGCCATGTGCGCCACGACATCGCCGGGGCGAGCGGCGACCGCTGGGTCGAGCACGACCCGCACGACACCTTCCTCGGTGACCTCGACGCCCTTGGGCACACCGGTCGAGCCCGACGTGAACATCGTGTAGACGAGCCGCTCAGGCAACGACTCCAGCAGGCCGCCGGGTTCGCCGTCGAGATCGGCCAGATCGATCACGCCAAGACTCGGTGCGTCCAGGGCGTAGTCGCCACGGGACACCACAAGTTCGACGCCGGCGGCGGTCTGCACGTCACGCAACCGGCCGTGCGGCAACGCGGGATCAAGCGGCACATACGTGCCACCCGCCTGCACCACACCGAGAATCGCGATGACGAGATCCGCGGACCGCTCGAACCACAGCCCGACCCGCGTCTCCGCACCGACTCCGGCGGCGCGCAGACCCGAAGCAACCCGAGTCACCCGCTCGCCCAGTTCGGCATAGGTCAGTTCACGGTCACCATCACGAACAGCCACCTCGTCGGCGAAGCGGCCGACTGCAAGACGGAACCGCTCGGCCAGCCCGACGAAGGGTTCGTCCACCACAGGACCCAGGCCCCACCCGGTGACGGGCGCGGGAGTCACCTCGCGCACGGCGGCGGCAGGCTGCCGGGCGGCGGCGGTGAGCACCTCGGCCAGCTGACCGAGCAGACGCTCCACAGTGGACGGGTCGAAGGCGCCGGTGGAGAAGTTGGCCTCGACCTTCAGGGTCGCCTCGAGGTCGACGGCGAGGATCATCGGGTAGTGCATCTGCTCGACCGAGTCGGTCGAGGCGAACAGCTCCTCGGGGTCCTCCTCGCCCTCCTCCGGCGCCTCGCCCTGCGGGTAGTTGCCGAAGACGAGCATGCTGTCGAACAGGCCACCGGTGGCCACGCGCTGGATGTCGGCGAGCGGCGTGTGCTCGTGCCGCTGCACGGCGACCTGGTTCTCCTGCAGTTCGCCGAGCCAGTCCGCGAACGACCGCTCCCACGCCACCTTCACCCGCACGGGCAGGGTGTTGATGAACAGGCCGACGATCGACTCCACCCCGGCCAGGTCGGCGGGACGCCCGGACACGGTCAGGCCGAACACGACGTCGTCCTCGCCCGAGTAGGCCGACAGCAGCACGGCCCACGCCGCCTGCACGACGGTCGACAGGGTGACGCGCCGGTCGCGGGCCAGGGCGACGAGTGCCGTCGTGACGTCGCGGGGCAGCGCCAGTTCGCGCCGGTCCTGGGCCCAGTGCTCGCGCACCACCCGGTCGACCGGCAACGGCGTCGCCGAGTCGAACCCGGCGAGGTACTCGCGCCAGAACGCCTCGGCCTCGGCGGAGTCACGCTGTGCCAGCCACGCGATGAAGTCCCGGTACGGCCGCACCGGCGGCAGCGACTCGCCCTGGTAGGCGGCGGTGACCTCGTCCCACAGCAGCGGGATGCTCCAGCCGTCGGCGTAGAGGTGGTGGAACGCCAGCAGGATCCAGTGGCGGCCGCGTCCGCTGGCGACGTGCACGCGCAGCAGTGGCGCGGTGGCGAGATCGCACCCGCGAGCGCGGTCGTCAGCGAGCAACTGCTCGACGGCGGCGTCGGGATCGGTGACGTCAGACCAGTCGTGCACCTCGAACGGCACCTGGGCATCGCCCATGACGACCTGGAGCGGCTCGCGCACACCCGACCAGACGAAGCCGGTGCGCAGCGCGGGGTGCCGATCGAGCACGAGCTGCCAGGCCGCGCGCATGGCGTCGACGTCGAGGTCGCCGGTCAGCTCCCGCACGTCCTGCGTCCAGTACACGCCGCTGTCCGGTGACTCGACGGCGTGGAAGAGCATGCCCTGCTGCAACGGCGACAACGGGTAGGCGTCGGTCAGTCCGGGCGTGCGCGCGACCAGAGCGTCCAAAGAGGACTGGTCGAGGGCCGCCAGCGCGACGTCGGACGGCGTCAGGCCGTGCGCGCCGGACCGGCAGTGGTCGACGATGCCGGCCAACGCGGCCAGGTAGGCCTCGGCGAGCCGTTCGATCGTCGAACGCTCGTGCAGGTTGGTGCTGTACTGCAGCTCCACGGACAGCGTTCCGTCGGCGGCCTGGACGACCTCGACGCCGAGCACGTGCGAGCGCAGGCCGCCATCACCTTCGGCGGGGCCGCACAGGTCCTCGGAGAGCTCGCGGGCGAACAGTCCCACGGCGTCGTCCTCGGCCGCGTCGACACCACCGAGGTAGTTGAAGACGACCGGGCGCGCCAGGGCGTTGCGGAGCTGCTCGTCCCGCTCGCGCAGGACGGTGTAGCCGACACCGCGGCGCGGCACGGCGCGCAGCTGTTCCTTGACCGCCTTGATGACACCGGCGACGTCCCCGAGGTCGGCGTGGTGCAGCCCGACGGGGTGGATCGCGGTGAACCAGCCGACGGTGCGGCTGAGGTCGATGCCGTCGGCGATCGCCTCGCGTCCGTGGCTCTCCAGGTCGATGGCGGCGGCGCCGGTGCCGGTCCACCGTCCGAGTACCTGGAGCAGTGCGGCCAGAAGCAGTTCGTGGCCCTGGGTGCGGTAGGCGCGGTGGGCGTGGGTGAGCAGCATTGAAGTGCGATCCGCGTCGAGGGCGACGCGAACGGACTCGGTCGAGTCCTCGGTGTTGGGGCCGTCGAGGTCGGTGGGCACAGGAGTCGTCGTCCGGACGACCTCACGCCACCAGGGCAGCTCGTCGCGCGGGTCGAACGCCTCCAGTGCGGCGGCCCAGTCCTGGTACGACGTGGTCTTCGGCGCGAGCGCGCCGGCGGAGTACGCGGTGTCGAGATCTTCCAGCAGGACGTTCCAGGAGACCGCGTCCACGACGTAGTGGTGCACGGTGAGGCCGAACCACGCGGGCTTGTCGCCGCGATCCACGTACACGGCACGCAGCAGCGGCCCGTTCGTGAGGCTCAGGGACGTCTGCGCCGTGGTCATGGCCGCGGTGACGGCCTCGTCCAGCGCCGCGCCGTCGAGGTCCGTCCTCAGCACGGTCACGAGCTCGGCGGTCTCGGCGGGAGCGTTCTCCTGGGTGTCGCCGTTCAGGCGCAGCCGCAGGGCGTCGTGGTGGGCGACGACGGTGCCGAGCGCGGCGCGCATCGTGTCCGCGTCGGTTCCCGGTGCCAGCTCGAACATGCCGGACCAGTTGAAGTGGTCGCGTTGCGGCAGGTTCTCGCGCAGGAACCAGCTCTGGATGGGCGTGAACGCCACGGGGCCGCTGACGGTGCCCTGGTCGACCGAGCTGGGCTCGGAGGTGCCGACGCGGGCGGCGAGCTCGTGGACGGTCTGGTGCGTGAAGAGGTCGGCGATCTCCAGCCGCAGCCCGGCGGCACGGGACCGCGAGACGATCTGGAGGCTGACGATCGAGTCGCCGCCCAGTTCGAAGAAGTTGTCGTGGACGCCGACCCGTTCGACGCCGAGGACCTGCGACCACACCTCGGCGAGCGTGCGTTCGGCATCGGTGCTGGGCGGTTCGTACGCGGTGGTGCTCTCGGGTGCGCCGGGGTCGGGCAGCGCGCGCACGTCGAGCTTTCCGTTGGTGTTCAACGGCAACTCGTCGAGCAGCACGATCGCCGACGGCACCAGGAACTCCGGCAGACGTTCGGCGAGGAAGGGCCGGAGGTCTGCCTGCTCGGCGGTGCTCACGACATAGGCGATCAGGCGCTTGTCGGTCACGATCACGGCGGCGTTCGCGACGTCCGGGTGACCGACGAGCACGTGCTCGACCTCGCCCGGCTCGACCCGGAAGCCGCGGATCTTCACCTGGTTGTCGGTGCGGCCAACAAAATCGACCGCGCCATCCGCACCCCACCGCACCAGGTCACCAGTGCGGTACATCCGCGCACCGGGCACGTACGGGTCAGCGACGAACCGTTCCGCGGCCAGGTCCGCCCGGCCCGCATAACCACGTGCGAGGCCGGTTCCGCCGATGTACAACTCTCCCGGCACACCGACGGGCGTCGGCTGGAGCCAGCGGTCCAGCACGTAGAAACGCAGGCCCCGCAAAGCGGTGCCGATCGGGACCGACGACGGCCCGAGCCGTCCGGTGTGCATGTCGTGGAACGACGCGTACACAGTGGACTCGGTGGGGCCGTACATGTTGTAAATAGCCACGGCTGGGTTCGCGTCGAGCACCTTGCGCGCCTGGAGAGGCGACATCGCCTCGCCACCGGCGAGAACCTTGCGGTGTCCCGAGAACACGGCTGGATCGGTGTCGGCGAGCTGGTGGAACAGACCCGTGGTCATGAACGACAACGTGACGTCGTGCTCAGCGAAGAGCTTGGCGACGTCCAGCCGCTCAGCCAGGTTCGCGGAGGCCACGGCGAGCGTTGCGCCGCTCAGCAACGCGGTCCAGATCTCCCAGGTCGACGCGTCGAACGACACGGCGGCCATGTGCGCGACCACGTCACCAGGCTCGGCGGTCACCGCCGGGTCGAGAACGACCCGCACGACGCCTTCCTCGGTGACCTCGACGCCCTTCGGCACGCCGGTCGAACCCGACGTGAACATCGTGTAGACCAGACGATCAGGCGTGGCAACGAGTTCCGGCCATTCGGCCGCCCCGGTCACCAGGTCGGCGAACTCGACGACGCGCGGACCGTCCAGGGCGTAGTCGCCACGGGACACCACCAGCTCGACGCCGGCGGCGGTCTGCACATCGCGAAGCCGGCCGTGCGGCAACGCGGGATCAAGCGGCACATACGTTCCGCCTGCCTGCGCCACAGCCAGGATCGCGACGACGAGGTCAGCCGATCGCTCGAACCACAGGCCGACCCGCGTCTCCGCGCCAACACCGGCGGCGCGCAGGCCCGACGCGACCCGCGCCACCCGCTCGCCCAGCTCGGCGTAGGTCAGCACGGAGTCAGCGGCACGAACGGCCGGCCGGTCGCCGAACTCGGTGACAGCCGAACGGAACCGCTCGGCCAGGCCGACGTACGGCTCGTCGAACGCGGGGCCCGTGCCCCAGCCGGTCGCCGGCGTCGGCGTCATCTCACGCACGGGCCGGTCAGGACCGGCGACCGCGGCGGCCAGCAGGGCCTGCAGCTGGTCGAGCAGCCGGGCGACGGTGGCCTCGTCGAACGCGCCGGTGGAGAACTCGGCCTCGATCTTGAGCGTGTCCTCCAGGTCGACCGCGAACGCGATCGGGTAGTTGACCTGCTCGATCGAGTCGAGGGCGCCGAAGCGGTCCTCGTCGCCGTCGCTCTCTTCGTCCTCTTCGGACAGCAGCGCCTGCGGGTAGTTGCCGAACACCACGATGCTGTCGAAGACACCGCTGCCGCGCGGCAGTTCCGACCACCGCTTGATGTCCGAGAGCGCGGTGAACTCGTAGCGCTGGACCGCGACCTGGTTCGCCTGCAGTTCCCCCAGCCAGTCGGCGAAGGAACGCTCCCACGACACCCGCACACGGACGGGCAGCGTGTTGATGAAGACGCCCACCATGGACTCGACGCCGGGCAGGTCGGCCGGGCGGCCGGACACGGTGAGGCCGTAGACGACCTCGTCGTCACCGGAGTAGGCGGACAGCAGAAGTGCCCACGCCGCCTGGATCACCGTGGACGGCGTGACGCGCCTGCGCCGGGCGAGGTCCATGATCGAGGTGGTCAGGTCCTCCGGCAGCTCGGCGCGGCGGCGTCCCTGGGCCCAGTGGTCGCGGACCGAGTGGTCGACGGGCAACGCCGTCGGGGCGTCGAAGCCGGCCAGGTAGTCGCGCCAGAAGGCTTCCGCCTCCGCGCGGTCGCGCTTGCCCAGCCAGGCGATGAAGTCGCGGTAGGGGCGAACTGGTTCGAGATCGGGGGTCGTGCCGCGGCACAGGGCGTCGTAGGTGGCGCCGACCTCTTCGAGGACGACGGGCACGCTCCAGCCGTCGCACAGCCCGGAGTAGAGGGCCCACACCATCCGGTGGTGGCTGGTGCCGTCGTTGATGACGTGCACGCGCATGAGCGGTGGCTTGGTGAGGTCGAAGCCCTGGGCGCGGTCGTGGGCGAGCAGCTCGTCGAGCGCGGCCTGCTGGTCGGTCACGGCGGTCCAGTCGTGCACCTGGAACGGCACCTGGAGATCACTCATGACGACCTGGAGCGGCTCGGGCACGCCCTCCCACACGAATCCGGTGCGCAGCACGGCGTGGCGGGCGACCACCAGTTCCCACGAGCGCCGCATGGCGTCGAGGTCAAGCACCCCGTCGAACTCGTAGAGCCCCTGCGCCCAGTAGACGCCCTTGTCCGATTGCGCCTCCAGGACGTGGAACAGCATGCCCTGCTGAACTGGCGCCAACGGATACATATCTTCGATCACAGATAAGCCCTCCCCTGACGTCATTTTTACACAATCGTCATTTGCTGGGTCAAGCGATTCGCGAGACGAGTCGCAGAACATTTGCATGAGGGTCGTTCGGCGGCCGTCATCAATTAAAAACGGCACGCCGAATAGAACCGTTCATCACCGTGTAATTCATTCCCCCAGATGCGCAGACCGCGGTGCGCTGGATGCCGCCCAGCTTGAGTTGATCACCCTCCCATCTGCTTGAGCACGGCGGCGAGACTTGCTTGATCGATGTTGGCCAGCGGGAAGTCGGATGGCGTCACGCCGCCGGCGCCCGACTGGCAGTGCTCGACCAGCTCCCTCAGCACGGTCACGTAGCGGGTCGCGAGCCGCTGCACGGTCGCCTCCCGGTGCACATTGGTACTGAAATACCACTCGACCAGCAGGCGTCCGTCCGGCGTCTGCTCGGCTTCGATGTGCAGAAGGTGCGAACGGTTCCCTTGTTCGTTCTCCGTCGGTCCGCACAGGTCAGCGAAGAGTTCTTCGCGAATCAGGCCGACCGCGTCGTCGCCTGCTGCGTCAAACGCTCCAAGGTAGTTGAACAGAACAGGCCGCGCAGGCGCTTCGACAACATTGTCGTCGCGTTCCAGATAGCGGAGGATTCCGTAGCCGACGCCACGGCGCGGCACGGTGCGCAGCTGCTCCTTGACCGTCTTGATCAGCTCACCGTCGTCACCGAAACGCTGGTGACGCAGGCGCACCGGGAAGATCGACGTGAACCACCCGACGGTGCGGGACAGGTCGACTCCGTCGGCGATCGCCTCACGGCCGTGGCTCTCGAGGTCGATCGTGACGTCGCCGGTGCCCGCCCACTCGCCCAGCGTTCTGACCAGCGCGGCCAGCAGCAGGTCGTTGATCTGCGTGCGGTAGGCCTTGTGGGCCTCACCGAGCAACACCTCGGTGGACTTCGCGTCGAGCCAGGTGCGGACGGTGTCGCCCGACGCCTCGGTGTTGGCACCGTGGTCGTCGACGGGCACCGTCATGACCCGCTCGGTCTGCGCGGCCCAGTGGGCGCGTTCGGCTTCCGGGTTGTCGTCGCGCAGCACTTCGGCCCACTGCTGGTACGACGTCGTCTTCGGCCCGAGCAGACCGCCCTGGTAAGCGGTGTCCAGGTCCTCCAGCAGGACGTTCCACGCCACGCCGTCCATGACGAAGTGGTGCGCGGTGAGTCCCAGCCAGGCCGGTTCCGCGCCGCGGTCGAAGTAGAGCGCTGCCACGAGCGGACCGTCCGCCAGGCTCAACGACGTCTGCGCCTCGGTCATGTGGGCGACGACCTCGTCGTCGTCCCGGGCGGTGACGACGCGCAGGACCTGCGTCAGCTCACCGTCGTTGTCCTGCACCCAGGTGTCCCCGTCCTGGCGGAACCTGATGCGCAGGGCGTCGTGATGGGCGATGACGGCGTCGAGCGCCCGCGCGAGCTTCTCCGGGTCGGTGCCGGAGGCCAGTTCGTACACACCGGACCAGTTCCAGTGATCGCGGTCCGGGATGTCCTGCTCGACGAACCAGTGCTGGATCGGGGTGAGCGGGACGGGACCGGTGACGACACCCTGCTCTGCCAGCATGGCGGTCGGGGTGTCCCGCACGACAGGGGCCAGCTCGGCGATGGTCTGGTGTTCGAACACGTCCGCCACGTCGACACCCAGACCGGCGGCACGCGTGCGTGCCACGATCTGCAGACTCAGGATCGAGTCGCCGCCGAGCTCGAAGAAGTTGTCGTGTACGCCAACGCGTTCGAGGCCCAGTACCTGCGACCACACCTCGGCCAGCACGTCCTCGACGGACGTCCGCGGTGCCTCGAAGACCTCGGCCGTCGTCTCCGGCTCGGGGTCGGGCAGGCCCTTGCGGTCGACCTTGCCGTTCGGCGTGAGCGGCACCGACTCCAGCGCCACGAACACCGACGGGACGAGGTAGTCCGGCACGCGCTCGCGCAGCCAGGTCCTCAGTTCCTTCGAGCTGAACTCGCCTTCCGCGACGACGTACGCGACCAGGCGCTTGCCGCCGTGCGGGCCGCCATCCCGTGCCACCACGACGACATCACGCACGTCGGGGTGGTCGCCGATGACGACCTCGACCTCACCGGGCTCAACCCGGTAGCCGCGGATCTTGACCTGCTCGTCGACACGACCCAGGAACTCGATCGTGCCGTCCGCACGCCACCGCGCCCGGTCGCCGGTGCGGTAGAGCCGGCCGCCGGCCGTGCCGAAGAGGTCCGGCACGAACCGTTCCGCGGTCAGGTCGGGCCGGTTCACGTAGCCACGGGCCACACCCGGACCACCGACCAGCAGCTCACCGGGAACGCCGACGGGAGCCGGTCGCAGCGCGTCGTCGACGATGACGGCGCGGGCACCGGCCAGCGGAGTGCCGATGGGCACCACGGCCTGCGGATGATCGTCGCCGACCGGGTGGAAGATCGAGTCGATCGCCGCCTCGGTCACTCCGAAGACGTTGCCCGCCACCGCGTTCGGCGCCACCTCGGCCACGGCGGTGGTGAGCGCGTCGTGCGTCCACATGTCCGTACCCGAGATCACCAGCCGCAGGCTGTCGACGGGGCCGGCCGTCCGGCAGTGCGCCGCCAGGTCGCGCAGCAGCATGCCCGGGACGATCTCGGCGATCGCCACACCGTCACCGGAAAGCGTGCTGTGCAACGACTCCACGGACACGTGTTCGTCGTGCGGCAGGAACACCACCGTCTGCCCGAACGCCAGCGCGCGGGTCATGTCGCCGATCGACACGTCGAAACCGGGGCCCGACATCGACAACACCGCGCCAGGACCGCCCAGTTCGGCGAGTCCGTCACGCCATCCCGCCACGTACGACGAGAGTGCGCCATGGGTCACGGCCACACCCTTCGGCCGCCCGGTCGACCCCGACGTGTAGGCGATGTACGCCAACGCGTCCGAGTCGATCCGCACCGGCGGACCGGCGGCGACCGTGCCGTCCAGCACGAGCACCTCGCCGGCGAACCCGGCGAGCTCGCCCGCGAGGCCTTCGGTGGTGACCGCCGCGACCACACCGGCGTCCGCGAGCAGGAACGCGAGACGTTCCTGCGGCAGGCCGGGGTTGACGGGCACGTACACACCACCGCTGCGCAGCACGCCCTGGAAGGCGATCGCCAGGTCGATCCCGCGCGGCACCAGCACCGCCACCGGGGACTCCGACGTCACACCGGCGCGCTGGAGCCGTGCCGCCAGTCCGGCGGAACGGGCGTCCAGTTCGGCGAACGTCAGGCGCTCGTCGCCGCACTTCGCGGCCACGGCCTCGGTGTGCGCCCAGCCGTGGATCAGCTCGGGCACCGGCAGTTCGGCGATCGGCACCGCCGTCTCACCCTGCGCCACGAGCCGCGCGGCCTGTTCCGGACGCTGCAACGGCAGGTCGGCGACGGCCAGTTCCGGCTCGTGGGCGACGGCGGTGAGGACGACGACGAGCTGGTCGAGAACACGTTCGACGGTGGCGGCGTCGAAGGCCGCCGTGGAGAACTCGGCCTCGATCTTGAGCGTGGCCTCCAGGTCGACCGCGAAGGTGAGCGGGTAGTTGCCCTGCTCCACGGATTCGACCGCGTCCGCCCACTCCTCGCCGCTGTCGGCGGGTGCTTCCTCCTGCGGGTAGTTGCCGAACACCACCATGCTGTCGAACAACCCGCGGCCGTGCGGCACCGCGGACCACCGCTGCACGTCGACCAGCGGCGTGAACTCGAACCGTTGCAGCGCGACCTGGTTGTCCTGCAACTCGTGCAACCAGGCGGAGAACGGCGTCCGGCCGGGGATCTCGGCCCGCACGGGCAGCGTGTTGATGAACAGGCCGACCATCGACTCGACCCCGGCCAGGTCAGCCGGACGACCCGACACGGTCAGGCCGAACACCACGTCGTCCTCACCGGAAGACGCGGACAACACCTTGGCCCACGCCGCCTGCACGACCGTCGACAACGTCACGCGCTCACGTCGCGCCAGCTCGACGAGCCTGGTGGTGACGTTCTCCTCGAGGTGCGTGCGCCGCCGGTCCTGGGCGTAGTGGCTCGCGGCCAGGCGGTCCACCGGCAGTGCGGTGGGCGCCTCGAAACCGTTGAGGTAGGTGCGCCAGAACCCTTCGGTGGCAGCGGGATCGCGCTGACCGAGCCACGCGATGTAGTCGCGGTACGGCCGCACCGGCGGCAACGCCTGCCGCTGGTACGCGACGGACACCTCGTCCATGACGACGGGCAGGCTCCACCCGTCGCACAGTCCTTGGTACAGACCCCAGACGAGCCAGTTCTGCCCGTTGCCCCGGTCGACGAGGTACAGGCGCGTCAACGGCGGCCGGGCCAGGTCGAAGCCGAGCGCACGGTCGTCGGCCAGCAACTCCTGCAGCCGCTCCTGTTGTGCTGCCTCGTCGAGATCCGACCAGTCATGGGTGGTCAGCGGGACGTCGACGCCGGCCAGCACGATCTGCACCGGCTCGCTGACGCCCTCCCACACGAACCCGCTGCGCAACGCGGCATGCCGGGAGATCACCTGACGCCAGGCACCGGCCAGCCGTTCGGCGTCGATCGGGCCGGCCAGGTCGTAGACGCCCTGACCCCAGTAGAGCCCGTCCCCTTCGTCGGGAGCGCCGACGACACCGAACAACATGCCCGACTGCACCGGCGCGAGCCGATGAACGTCCACAAGCGACGGACAGCGTCCGGCGAGCCCGTCAACCTCGTCCTGGGTGAGGGTGGCCAGCGGGAAGTCCGACGGCGTGAACCCACCGACGGCCGAACGGCAGTGCGCGACCAGTTCACGCAATGCCTCGACGTACCGGGCCGCGACCCGTTCGACGGTCGCGGTGTCGTGCACAGCGGCCGAGTGGAACCACTCGATGGACAACCGTCCGTCGGCGGTCTGCTGCACTTCGAGCTGCAACAGGTGCGACCGGGTTCCGCCCTCACCTTCGCTCGGGCCGGCGAGGTCGCCGTCCAGCTCACGACGGATCAGTCCAGCCGAGTCGTCGTTGCCGTCGTACGCGCCGAGGTAGTTGAACAGCACCGGACGATCCGGCACACCGGCCAGTTCGTCCCGCAGCCAGCGCAACACGCCATAGCCCACACCACGACGTGGAACCGCACGGAGCTCTTCCTTGACCGCCTTGATCGCCGACGACGGATCGTCCTGGTTCGTGAGTCGCACCGGGAAGATCGACGTGAACCATCCGACCGTGCGAGACAGGTCCGCGCCTTCACGGCCGTGGCTCTCCAAGTCGATCGTCACGTGATCGCTGCCGGCCCATTCACCCAAAGCCTGCGCCAGAGCGGTCAGCAGCAGGTCGTTGCCCTGCGTGCGGTACGCCTTGTGCGCCTCGCCGAGCAGCGCCGCCGTCGTCTCGGCATCGAGCCACGACTGCACGATCGCCTCGGACGCATCGTTGTTCGGGCCATCAGCGTCAGTCGGAAGGGTGACCACGTCCGCGGTCGCCGCAACCCAGTGGTCACGTTCACCGCTGGGATCGTCCTCCTGCAACTGGAGCGCCCACTGCTGGAACGAGATCGTCTTCGGCGGGAGCGAACCGCCCTGATAAGCAGTTTCCAGATCCTCCAGCAGGACGTTCCACGACACTCCGTCCATCACCAGGTGATGCACGGTCAGACCAAGCCACGCGGGCTGATCACCACGGTCGAAGTAGACAGCGGCGAGAAGCGGACCATCGGCCAGTCGCAACGACTTCTGCGCCGCGGTCATCTCCGCGACCACAGCTCCGTCGGCGACGCGCAGGAACCCGCCGCCGTCGACCGGAGCGTTGAACTGGTCATCCGCGCTGAAGCGGATCCGGAGCGCGTCGTGGTGCGCGACGAGGACGTCGAGCGCCCGGCCCAGCCGTTCAGGATCGGTACCGGGTGCCAGTTCGAACATCCCCGACCAGTTCCAGTGATCGCGGTCAGGAATGTCCTGAGCCAGGAACCACCGCTGAATCGGCGTGAACGGAACAGGCCCGGTCACCACGCCCTGCTCGGCCAACGACTCCGCCGGAGCGTCCCGCACTGCTGACGCCAGCTCCGCCACCGACTGGTGCGCGAACACGTCCGCCACGTCGATGCCGAGTCCGGCGGCACGAGTACGCGCCACGATCTGCAGGCTCAGGATCGAGTCGCCGCCCAGTTCGAAGAAGTTGTCGTGCACGCCGACACGCTCGACGCCCAGCACACCGCTCCACACCGCCGCGAGAGTTTCCTCGGCCGCGGTCCGGGGCGCGACGTACTGCTCGCCGGCCGACTCAGGTTCCGGATCAGGCAGCCCGCGCCGGTCGACCTTGCCGTTCGGCGTCAGCGGCAAGCGATCCAGCGCCACGAACACCGACGGGACCAGATAATCCGGCACCCGCTCCCGCAGCCAGGCACGCAGAACCGAACCGCTGAACTCGCCCTCCGCGACCACGTACGCGACCAGGCGCTTGCCGCCGTGCGGCCCGCCATCACGAGCCACCACAACGACATCACGCACGTCGGGGTGGTCGCCGATGACGACCTCGACCTCACCGGGCTCGACCCGGTAGCCACGGATCTTGACCTGCTCGTCGACACGACCCAGGAACTCGATCGTCCCGTCCGCACGCCACCGCGCCCGGTCACCGGTCCGGTACAACCGGCCACCGGCACCGAACACATCGGGAACGAACCGCTCGGCGGTCAGATCCGGTCGCCCCACATAACCCTGGGCCACACCGGCGCCACCGATCAGCAGCTCACCCGGCACACCCACGGCCGCCGGCCGCAACGCCCCGTCCACCACGATTGCCTGAGCACCGGCCAACGGCGTGCCGATCGGCACGACCGCCGCGGGGTGATCCTCACCCACCGGGTGGAAGATCGAGTCGATGGCCGCCTCGGTCACACCGAACACGTTGCCCGGCACCGCATTCGGCGCCACCTCGGCCACGGCCGTGGTCAACGCGTCATGCGTCCACATGTCCGTACCCGAGATCACCAGCCGCAGACTGCCGACGGGACCAGCCGTCCGGCAGTGCGCCGCCAGGTCGCGCAGGAGCATGCCCGGCACGATCTCGGCGATCGCGACATCGTACGTGCGCAGGGTGTGGTGCAACGACTCGACCGAAACGTGCTCGTCGTGCGGCAGGAAGACCACGGTCTGACCGAACGCCAACGCCCGAGTCATGTCCCCAATGGACACGTCGAACCCAGGACCCGACATCGACAACACCGGGCCCGGGCCACCCAACGCGCGCAGCCCGTCACGCCACCCGGCCACGTACGACGAGAGCGCGCCATGGGTCACCGCCACCCCCTTCGGGCGGCCCGTCGAGCCAGAGGTGTAAGCCACGTAGGCCAACGCGCCGGGGTCAATGCGGACCGGCACCGCGGCGAAGACCGGCGACGCGTCGTCCAGCACCAGCACCTCGCCGGTGAACCCGGCCAGTGCCCCGGTCGTGACGGCGACAACGGCGCCGACGTCGGCCAGCAGGAACGCGACGCGGTCCGCCGGCAGACCAGGGTTGATCGGTACGTAGACACCACCGGCACGCAGCACGCCCTGGAAGGCCACCGCGAGGTCGATCCCACGCGGCACCGCCACTGCGACCGGCGATCCGACTGTCACGCCGGCCCGCTGGAGGCGGGCTGCCAGGGCATCGGCCCGAGCGCCCAGCTCAGCGAACGTGAGCCGTTCGTCGCCGCAGATCACCGCGACCTCGGCAGAGGACCACCCGGCGATCAGATCCGGCACCGGCAGCTCAGCCGCGGGCGGAGTCGTGCTCCCCCACTCGACGATCTCGGCAGCCTGCGCCGGGCGGTGCAACGGAATGTCCTGCACCCGCAGGCCCGGCCGCTGCGCCACGGCGGTCAGCACGACCACCAGCTGGTCGAGGATCCGTTCGATCGTGACCGCGTCGAACGCCGCCGTCGAGAACTCGGCCTCGATCTTGAGCGTGGCCTCCAGGTCGACCGCGAAGGTCAGCGGGTAGTTGCCCTGCTCCACCGACTCGGTGGCCTGCAACCAGTCCTCGCCCAGATCCTCCGGCAGCTCCTCCTGCGGGTAGTTGCCGAACACCACGATGCTGTCGAACAACGCACGGCCGTGCGGCACGGCGGACCACCGCTGCACGTCCACCAACGGCGTGAACTCGAACCGTTGCACCGCGACCTGGTTGTCCCGCAGGTCGTGCAGCCACGACGTGAACGGCACGTCCGCGGGCACGACCGTCCGGACCGGCAGCGTGTTGATGAACAGGCCGACGATCGACTCCACCCCGGCCAGATCGGCCGGACGACCCGACACGGTCAGGCCGAACACCACGTCGTCCTCACCCGAGGTGTCCGCGAGGACCTTGGCCCACGCGGCTTGCACGACGGTCGACAGCGTGACGCGTTCGCGTCGTGCCAGCGCCACCAGTTCGGCGGTCACGCCCTCGTCCAGGTGCGTGCGCCGGCGGTCCTGGGCGTAGTGGCTCGCGGCCAGCCGATCGGCGGGCAGCGGAGTCGGCGCCTCGAACCCGCCCAGGTACTCGCGCCAGAACGCTTCCGGCTCGGCCGGGTCGCGCCCGTCGAGCCACGCGATGAAGTCCCGGTAGGGCCGGGTCGGTTCGAGGGCGCTGCCCTGATAGGCGGCGGACACCTCGTCCATCACGACGGGCAGACTCCACCCGTCGCACAAACCCTGGTACAGACCCCAGATGAGCCAGTTCTGCCCGTCGCCCCTGTCCACGACGTAGAGCCGCATCAACGGCGGCCGGGCCAGGTCGAAGCCGAGCGCACGGTCGTCGGCCAGCAACTCCTCCAGCCGCACCTGTTGTGCGGCCTCATCAAGACCCGACCAGTCACGGGTCGTCAGCGGCACCTCGACATCGCCGAGCACCACCTGAACCGGCTCCGCCACGCCCTCCCACACGAAGCCACTCCGCAGGGACGCGTGCCGGGCGATCACCGCACGCCACGCCGCCGCGAACCGTTCCACGTCGATCGGGCCCGCGAGGTCGTAAACGCTCTGTCCCCAGTAAAGCCCGTCGACAGGTGAACCCACGACACCGAACAACATGCCCGACTGCACCGGCGCCAACCGGTACACATCGGCCAGCGGATAACGCACCGCGAGCCCGTCGACCTCCGGCTGGGTCAGCGACGCCAACGGGAAGTCCGACGGCGTGAAGCCACCGGCGGTCGAACGGCAGTGCTCGGCCAACTGACGCAACGCCTCGACGTACCGGGCCGCGACCCGTTCGACGGTGGCGGTGTCGTGCCGGTTGGTCGAGTGGAACCACTCGATGGACAACCGGCCGTCGGCAGTCTGCTGCACTTCGAGCTGCAACAGATGCGAACGGGTTCCACCCTCACCTTCGCTCGGGCCGGCGAGATCGCCGTCCAGCTCACGACGGATCAAGCCAGTCGAGTCGTCGTTGCCGTCGTACGCGCCGAGGTAGTTGAACAACACCGGACGCTCCGGCACATCAACCAGTTGCAACGCGCCAAAGCCCACACCAAGGCGCGGAACAGCGCGCAACTCCTCCTTGACCGCCTTGATCGCCGCATCAGGTTCGTCGTGACGGCTCAGCCGCACAGGGAAGATCGACGTGAACCAGCCGACCGTGCGCGACAGATCCGCACCCTCACGACCGTGGCTCTCCAGATCGATCGTGACGTGATCGCTGCCGGCCCACTCACCCAAAGCCTGGGCAAGAGCCGCCAGCAGCAGGTCGTTGCCCTGCGTCCGATATGCCTTGTGCGCATCACCGAGCAGAGTCGCCGTCGTCTCGGCATCCAGCCACGACTGCACGATCGCCTCGGACGCATCCGTGTTCGTCCCGTCGCCGTCAGCCGGAAGCGTGACCACGTCCGCGGTCGCCGCAACCCAGTGCTCACGTTCGCCGGCGTTGTCGATGGTCTGGAGCTGTTCGGCCCACGCCTTGAACGACGTCGTCTTCGGCGCCGGCACACCACCCCGGTAGGCGATGTCCAGGTCCTCCAACAGGATGTTCCACGACACCCCGTCCATCACCAGGTGGTGCACCGTCAACCCGAGCCACGCAGGCCGCGAACCACGATCGAAGAACACAGCCGCCACCAGCGGGCCATCAGCCAGTCGCAACGACTTCTGCGCCACGGTCATCTCCGCGACCACGTCATCGTCGCCCTCGACCACACGCAGGAACCCGGTCTCCACCGGCGCGTTGTACTGGCCGTCGGGGGTGAATCGGATGCGCAACGCGTCGTGGTGCGCCAGCACCGCGTCCAACGCCAATGCGAGGCGCCCCGGATCGGTGCCCGGTGCCAGCTCGAACATGCCCGACCAGTTCCAGTGGTCCCGGTCAGGGATGTCCTGCGCCAGGAACCAGCGCTGGATCGGCGTGAACGGAATCGGGCCCGTGACAACACCCTGTTCGGCCAACGACTCCGCCGGGGTGTCGCGCACGGCGAGAGCGAGTTCGGCGATGGTCTGATGGGCGAACACGTCCGCCACGTCCACACCCAGGCCGGCCGCACGAACCCGAGCCACGATCTGCAGGCTCAGAATCGAGTCGCCACCCAGCTCGAAGAAGTTGTCATGCACGCCAACGCGTTCCGCACCGAGCACCTTCGACCAGACCGCGGCCAGGGCTTCCTCAGCCGCGGTCCTGGGCGCGACGTAAGCCTCGCCAGAGGTCTCGGGCTCCGGGTCGGGCAGACCACGTCGATCGACCTTGCCGTTCGGCGTCAGCGGAAGGCGATCCAGCGCGACGAACACCGACGGCACAAGGTAATCCGGCACCCGCTCCCGCAGCCATGCCCGCAGGACCGAACCGCTGAACTCACCCTCAGCCACGACATACGCAACGAGGCGCTTACCGCCGTGCGGCCCGCCATCCCGTGCCACCACAACAACATCACGCACATCAGGGTGATCGCCGATGACTACTTCGACCTCACCCGGCTCGACCCGGTAGCCGCGGATCTTGACCTGCTCGTCGACACGACCCAGGAACTCGATCGTCCCGTCCGCACGCCACCGAGCACGGTCACCGGTGCGGTACAACCGCCCACCGTCCGCATCGGGCACGAACCGCTCCGCCGTCAGATCCGGACGCCCCACATATCCCTGGGCCACACCGGAACCACCGACCAGCAACTCACCCGGCACACCCACCGGAACCGGCCGCAACGACCCGTCCACCACGTACGCCTGAGCACCCGCCAAAGGCCTGCCGATCGGCACCACGGCAGCAGGATGATCCTCACCCACCGGGTGGAAGATCGAGTCAATGGCCGCCTCGGTCACACCGAACACGTTGCCCGGCACCGCGTTCGGCGCCACCTCGGCCACCGCGGTCGTCAACGCGTCATGCGTCCACAGGTCGGTACCGGAGATCACCAGGCGGAGACTTTCCACCGGCCCCGCGGTCCGGGAGTAGGCCGCCAGGTCTCGCAGGAGCATGCCCGGCACGATCTCCGCGACCTCGACGTCGTGGTCGACCAGCGTGCGGTGCAACGACTCCACAGTCACGTGCTCGTCGTGCGGCAAGAACACCACGCGCTGACCGAATGCCAACGCACGCGTCATGTCACCGATCGACACGTCGAAACCGGGCCCCGACATCGACAGCACCGCACCCGGACCGCCCAGATCGGCGAGTCCGGCACGCCACCCCGCCACGTACGACGAGAGCGCGGCATGGGTCACCGCCACGCCCTTGGGGCGGCCCGTCGAGCCCGACGTGTAAGCGATGTACGCCAAGGCATTCGGGTCGACCGGAGCAAGCGGTTCACCAGGCTCTGCAAACACGTCGTCCACCAGCAGCACTTCGCCGGTGAAACCATCCAAGGCCGAAGTCGTGACAGCGGCGACCACACCGGCGTCGGCCAGCAGGAACGCCAGCCGTTCAGCCGGAAGCCCAGGATTGATCGGCACGTACACGCCACCAGAGCGCAACACGCCCTGGAACGCCACCGCCAGCTCGATTCCGCGCGGCACCAGGACCGCCACCGGCGACCCCACCGCCACGCCGGCCCGCTGAAGCCGGGCGGCCAGCGCGTCGGCCCGAGCGCCCAGCCGGTCGAACGTGAGGCTCTCCTCGCCGCACACCACCGCCATGGCATCCGGGGTCGCGTGTGCCCAGCCGTCGACGAGGTCGGGCACCGGCCGTTCGGCCGCCGGTTCCAGCGTCCTCCCCCACGCCACCAACTCCGCCGCCTGCTCGGGCCGCTGCAACGGCACGTCGCCGACCGCGAGTTCCGGCTGTTCCGCGACAACGGTCAGCACGACCACCAGCTGGTCGAGGATCCGTTCAACCGTGACCGCGTCGAACGCCGCCGTCGAGAACTCGGCCTCGATCTTGAGCGTGGCCTCCAGGTCGACCGCGAAGGTGAGCGGGTAGTTGCCCTGCTCCACCGACTCGGTGGCCTGCACCCCGCCCAGGTCCTCCGGCAGTTCCTCCTGGGGGAAGTTGCCGAACACCACGATGCTGTCGAACAACGCCCGGCCGTGCGGCACTGCCGACCACCGCTGAACATCCACCAACGGCGTGTACTCGAACCGTTGCAGCGCAACCTGGTTGTCCCGCAGTGCGGGCAACCACGCGGCGAACGACGTGTCGACAGGCACCGCGGCCCGCACGGGCAGCGTGTTGATGAACAGGCCGACCATCGACTCCACGCCGGCCAGATCGGCCGGACGACCCGACACGGTCAGGCCGAACACCACGTCGTCCTCACCGGACGATGCGGACAACACCTTGGCCCACGCCGCCTGCACGACTGTCGACAACGTCACTCGCTCGCGTCGAGCCAACTCCACCAGCCCGGCCGTGACGCTCTCGCTCAGATGCGTGCGTCGCCGGTCCTGGGCGTAGTGGCTCGCGGCCAGGCGATCGACCGGAAGTGCCGTCGGTGCCTCGAAACCATCGAGGTACGTGCGCCAGAACCCTTCGGTCGCAGCAGTGTCGCGCTGACCGAGCCACGCGATGTAGTCGCGGTACGGACGCACCGGCGGCAACGCCTGCTGCTGGTAGGCCGCCGACACCTCGTCCATGACGACAGGCAGGCTCCACCCGTCGCACAAACCCTGGTACAGGCCCCACACCAGCCAGTTCTGCCCGTTGCCCCGGTCTACGAGGTAAAGCCGGATGAGCGGCGGGTGAGCAAGATCGAACCCGAGCGCGCGGTCGTGGTCCAGGAGTTCCTGGAGCCGAACCTGTTGTGCGGCTTCGTCAAGGTCCGACCAGTCGTGGGCCGTCAACGGCACCTCGACATCGACCGGCACGACCTGCACCGGTTCGCTGACGCCCTCCCACACGAACCCGCTCCGCAGCGGCGCGTGCCGGCCGATCACTTCACGCCACGCCGCCGCCAGCCGCTCGGCGTCGATCGGGCCGGCCAGGTCGTAGACGTTCTGCGCCCAGTAAAGGCCCTCCACGGGAGAACCGACGACACCGAACAACATGCCGGACTGCACCGGCGCCAACCGGTACACGTCCGCCAGCGGATAGCGCTCCGCCAGCAGGTCGACCTCCGGCTGGGCCAGCGCCGCCAACGGGAAGTCCGAAGGCGTGAACCCACCGGCGGTCCGGCAGTGCGCGACCAGTTCGCGCAAGGCCTCGACGTACCGGGCGGCAACCCGTTCGACGGTCGCGGTGTCGTGCACAGCGGCCGAGTGGAACCACTCGATGGACAACCGGCCGTCAGCAGTCTGCTGCACTTCGAGCTGCAACAGGTGCGAGCGCGTTCCGCCCTCACCCTCACTGGGCCCCGCCAGGTCGGCGGGCAGTTCCCGGCGGATCAGCCCCGCCGAGTCGGCGGAGTCGTGCGCACCGAGGTAGTTGAACAACACCGGACGCTCCGGCACATCGGCCAGTTCTCCGTGCAGCCAACGCAATGCGCCATAGCCGACGCCCCGACGCGGAACCGACCGCAGCTCCTCCTTGACGGCCTTGATCGCCGCCGCCGGATCACTCTCGTGCGTGAGCCGCACCGGGAAGATCGACGTGAACCAGCCGACCGTGCGCGACAAGTCCGCGCCTTCACGGCCGTGGCTCTCCAAGTCGATCGTCACGTGGTCACTGCCGGCCCACTCGCCCAAAGCCTGCCCGAGAGCGGTCAGCAGCAGATCATTGCCCTGCGTGCGGTACGCCCGGTGCGCATCACCGAGCAACGCCGCCGTCGTCTCGGCATCCAGCCACGACTGCACGACCGCACCGCACTCCTCGGAGTTCGGCCCATGACCGTCCACCGGGACGACCGTGACATCCGCCGTCGCGGCGGCCCAGTGATCGCGCTCCTCTGCGGCATCGATGGTCTGGAGTTGCTCGGCCCACGCCTTGAACGATGTCGTCTTCGGCGCGAGCGAACCGCCCTGATAAGCGGTGTCGAGGTCCTCCAGCAGAACGTTCCACGACACCCCGTCCATCACCAGGTGATGCACGGTCAGACCAAGCCACGCGGGCTGGTCGCCTCGATCGAAGTAGACAGCGGCGAGTAGCGGACCATCGGCCAGACGCAACGACTTCTGCGCCGCCGTCATCTCCGCGACCACGTCATCCGCAGCAACGACACGAAGAACGTCGGCGACCTCGACGCCGGCGTTGTGCTGGCCGTCGGGGCTAAACCGGATGCGCAGGGCGTCGTGGTGAGCGACAAGAGCATCGAGTGCCCGCCTGAGCCGTTCCGGGTCGGTGCCCGGCGCCAGCTCGAACATGCCGGACCAGTTCCAGTGGTCCCGGTTCGGGATGTCCTGCGCCAGGAACCAGTGCTGGATCGGCGTGAACGGAATCGGCCCGGTGACAACGCCTTGCTCGGCCGACGACTCCACCGGAGCGTCACGCACGGCAAGTGCGAGTTCGGCGATGGTCTGATGCGCGAACACGTCCGCCACGTCCACACCCAGGCCGGCCGCACGAACCCGAGCCACGATCTGCAGACTCAGGATCGAGTCGCCACCCAGCTCGAAGAAGTTGTCCTGCACGCCAACGCGCTCGACACCGAGCACGCCACTCCACACCGCCGCGAGAGTCTCCTCGGCAGCGGTCCGAGGCGCGACGTAGGCCTCACCCGTCATCTCGGGCTCCGGGTCCGGCAGACCGCGACGGTCGACCTTCCCGTTCGGCGTCAGCGGAAGACGATCCAGCGCGACGAACACCGACGGTACGAGGTAGTCCGGCACCCGCTCCCGCAGCCATGCCCGCAGAACCGAACCGCTGAACTCCCCTTCCGCAACGACGTACGCGACAAGGCGCTTACCACCGTGAGGCCCACCTTCACGGGCCACCACAACGACATCACGCACATCGGGGTGGTCGCCGATGACGACCTCGACCTCGCCAGGTTCAACCCGATAGCCACGGATCTTCACCTGCTCGTCGACACGACCCAGGAACTCGATCGTCCCGTCCGCACGCCACCGAGCCCGGTCACCGGTGCGGTAAAGACGCTCACCAGAACCGGTGAACACATCGGGAACGAACCGCTCGGCCGTCAGGTCAGGCCGGCCCACATAACCCTGGGCCACACCCGGACCACCGACCAGCAACTCACCCGGCACCCCTACCGGCGCCGGCCGCAACGACCCGTCCACCACGAAAGCCTGAGCACCCGCCAGCGGAGTACCGATCGGCACCACCGCCGCCGGGTGATCCTCGGTCACGGCGTGGAAGATCGAGTCGATCGCCGCCTCGGTCACACCGAACACGTTGCCCGGCACCGCATTCGGCGCCACCTCGGCCACCGCCGAAGTCAACGCGTCATGCGTCCACAGATCGGTACCCGAGATCACCAACCGCAGACTCTCGACCGGCCCAGCCGTCCGGGAGTAAGCCGCCAGGTCACGCAACAGCATGCCCGGCACGATCTCCGCGACCTCGACGTCGTGGTCGACCAGCGTGCGGTGCAACGACTCCACAGTCACGTGCTCGTCGTGCGGGAGGAACACCACGCGCTGACCGAACGCCAACGCACGCGTCATGTCACCGATCGACACGTCGAACCCAGGACCCGACATCGACAACACGGTTCCTGGACCGCCCAGGGCGCCAAGCCCGTCACGCCAGCCGGCCACGTACGACGAGAGCGCGGCATGGGTCACCGCCACACCCTTGGGACGTCCCGTCGAACCCGAGGTGTAGGCGATGTACGCCAAGGAGTTCGGGTCGACCGGAGCGAGCTCGCCGACCGCGGACACGTCGTCCACCAGCAGCACTTCCCCGGCGAACCCGTCCAGTGCCGACGTCGTGACGGCCGCGACCACACCGGCGTCGGCCAGCAGGAACGCAAGACGCTCAGCGGGAAGCCCCGGGTTGATCGGCACGTACACGCCACCCGAGCGCAGCACGCCCTGGAACGCAACGGCCAGCTCGATCCCGCGCGGCACCAGCACGGCGACCGGCGATCCCACAGTCACACCGGCCCGGCGCAGACGCGTGGCAAGGGAATCGGCACGAGCGTTCAGCTCGGCGAACGTCAGCCGCTCGTCACCGCACACCACAGCGATCTCGGACGAAACCCATCCGGCGATCAGGTCCGGCACCGGGAGTTCGGCGGAGGGTACGGGGGTCGCGCCCCACGCCACCAACTCCGCAGCCTGGCCGGGACGCTGCACCGGCACGTCCCGGACGGCCAGCTCCGGCTGCTCCGCCACCGCGGTCAGCACGACAGCGAGCTGGTCGAGGATCCGTTCGATCGTGATGGCGTCGAACGCGGCAGTCGAGAACTCCGCCTCGACGCGCAGCGTGCGCTCCAGGTCGACGGCGAAGGTGAGCGGGTAGTTGCCCTGCTCCACCGAGTCGGCGGCCTGCACCCCGCCGAGATCCTCCGGCAGTTCCTCCTGCGGGTAGTTGCCGAACACCACGATGGAGTCGAACAACGCACGACCGTGCGGCACTGCAGACCACCGCTGCACGTCCACCAACGGCGTGTACTCGAACCGTTGCAGGGCAACCTGGTTGTCCTGCAGCTCGGGCAGCCACGCGGCGAACGTCGTGTCCGCCGGCACCACGGCCCGGACCGGCAGCGTGTTGATGAACAGGCCGACCATCGACTCGACGCCCGCCAGGTCAGCAGGACGGCCGGAGACGGTCAGGCCGAAGATCACGTCGTCGTCACCCGAGTACGTCGACAGCAGCAGTGCCCACGCCGCCTGGACGACCGTCGACAACGTCACGCGCTCGCGACGGGCCAGCTCGACCAGCTTGCCCGTGACGGTCTCGTCGAGGCGCAGGCGACGCCGGTCCTGGTCGTAGTGGCTCGCGGCCAGCCGATCGACCGGAAGTGCCGTCGGTGCCTCGAAACCGCTCAGGTGCGTGCGCCAGAACCCTTCGGACTCGGCCGGGTCACGCCGGCCCAGCCACCCGATGAAGTCCCGGTAGGACCGCACCGGCTCCAGCGTCCGGCCCTGGTAGAGGGCGGACACCTCGTCCATGACGACAGGCAGACTCCACCCGTCGCACAAGCCCTGGTACAGGCCCCACACCAGCCACAACCGGCCGTCGCCGCGGTCCACCAGGTACAGGCGGGTCAACGGCGGCGCGGCGAGGTCGAAGCCCAGCGCGCGATCCTCGTCCAGCAGCGCCCGCAACTGCGCCTGCTGCTCGACGTCGTCGAGACGAGACCAGTCCCGCCGCTCGAGCGGAACGCCGACATCGGCCAGCACGACCTGCACCGGTTCGCTGACGCCCTCCCACACGAACCCGCTGCGCAACGCGGCATGCCGGGTGATCACCTGACGCCACGCATCAGCCAGCCGGTCGGCGTCCAGCGGACCGGTCAGGTCGTAGACCCCCTGGCCCCAGTAGAGGCCGTCGACGGGAGAACCCGCGACACCGAACAACATGCCCGACTGCACCGGCGCCAGCCGATGCACGTCCACCAGCGGATAACGCTCGGCGAGCCGGTCGACCTCGGGCTGGGTCAGCGACGCCAGCGGGAAGTCCGACGGCGTGAACCCACTGGCGGACCGGCAGTGTGCCACCAGCTGACGCAACGCCTCGACGTAGCGCGCGGCGACACGTTCCACGGTGGCCATGTCGTGCAGGTTGTGGCTGAAGTGCCAGTCGACCTGCAGGCGTCCGTCCGCGTCCTGCTCCGCCTCGATCTGCAGGACGTGCGAACGCGTCCCGCCCTGTCCCTCGCTCGGACCGGCCAGCTCGGCGGGCAGCTCCCGGCGGACCAGCCCCAGCGAGTCGACGGCGTCGAACGCACCCAGGTAGTTGAACAACACCGGACGCTCCGGCACATCGGCCAGATCACCCTGCAGCCAGCGCAACGCGCCGTAGCCGACACCGCGGCGCGGCACGGCCCGCAGCTCCTCCTTGACGGCCTTGATCGCCGCCGCCGGATCGCTCTCGTGCGTGAGCCGCACCGGGAAGATCGACGTGAAGTACCCGACGGTGCGCGACAGGTCCACCCCGTCCGCCACCGCCTCGCGGCCGTGGCTCTCCAGGTCCACCGTCACGTGGCCACTACCAGCCCACTCGCCCAAAGCCTGGGCGAGCGCGGTCAGCAGCAGGTCGTTGGCCTGGGTCCGGTAGGCGCGGTGGGCGTCACCCAGCAACGCGGCGGTCGTGGCGGCGTCCAGCCACGACCGAACGACACCCGCCGAGGTCTCGGTGTTGGGACCCTCCTGGTCCTGCGGCAGTTCCACGACGTCGGCGGTCTGCGCCAGCCAGGTCTCCCGCTCGCCCTGAGCGTCCAGGTCCTGCAGCACCTCGGCCCACTGCTGGAACGACGTCGTCTTCGGCCCGAGCTCCCGGCCCGCGTAGACCGCGTCGAGGTCCTCCAGCAACACGTTCCACGACACGCCGTCCATCACCAGGTGATGCACGGTCAAACCAAGCCACGCAGGCTGATCACCACGGTCGAAGAACACGGCGGCCACCAGCGGGCCATCGGCCAGACGCAACGACGTCTGCGCGGCGGTCATCTCCGCGACCACGGCCTCGTCGCCCTCGACCACCCGCAGCAACCCGCTGCCGTCGACCGGCGCCTGGTACTGGCGTTCCGGCGTGAAACGGATGCGCAGCGCGTCGTGGTGAGAGACCAGGACGTCGAGTGCCCGCCCCAGCCGTTCCGGGTCGGTGCCCGGCGCCAGCTCGAACATGCCCGACCAGTTCCAGTGGTCCCGGTTCGGGATGTCCTGCGCCAGGAACCAGTGCTGGATCGGCGTCAGCGGCACAGCTCCGGTGACCACGCCCTGCTCGGCCAGGGTCACCGCCGGCGTGTCACGCACGACGGCGGCCAGTGCGGCGACCGTCTGGTGTGCGAACACGTCCGCCACGTCCACACCAAGACCAGCGGCACGAGTACGCGCCACGATCTGCAGGCTCAGGATCGAGTCGCCACCCAGCTCGAAGAAGTTGTCATACACGCCAACACGTTCGACACCGAGCACACCGCTCCACACCGCCGCGAGAGTCTCCTCGGCCGCGGTCCGAGGCGCGACGTAGGCCTCACCCGTCATCTCGGGCTCGGGATCGGGCAGACCGCGACGGTCCACCTTCCCGTTCGGCGTCAGCGGCAACCGGTCCAACGCCACGAACACGGACGGCACAAGGTAATCCGGCACGCGCTCGCGCAACCACGTCCGCAGAGCCGAACCACTGAATTCGCCCTCTGCAACCACATACGCGACCAGGCGCTTGCCGCCGTGAGGCCCACCATCTCGTGCCACCACAACGACATCACGCACAGCCGGGTGGTCACCGATGACGACCTCGACCTCACCAGGCTCGACCCGGTAACCACGGATCTTCACCTGCTCGTCGACACGACCCAAGAACTCGATCGTCCCGTCCGCACGCCACCGAGCCCGGTCACCAGTGCGGTAAAGACGCTCGCCAGAACCGGTGAACACGTCCGGCACGAACCGCGCCGAGGTCAGGTCGGGACGTCCCAGGTAGCCACGCGCCACACCGGCGCCACCGACCAGCAGTTCACCGGGAACACCAACAGGAACAGGCCGCAGCGCGGAGTCGACGACGACCGCGCGGGCACCGGCCAGCGGAGTGCCGATGGGCACCACGGCTGCCGGATGGTCTTCCGTCACGGCGTGGAAGATCGAGTCGATCGCCGCCTCGGTCACACCGAAAACGTTGCCCGGCACCGCATTCGGCGCCACTTCGCGCACAGCGGCGGTCAACGCGTCATGCGTCCACATGTCCGTACCGGAGATCACCAGGCGCAACGACTCGACCGGCCCGGCAACCCGGCAGTGTGCCGCCAGATCCCGCAGGAGCATGCCGGGGACGATCTCGGCGACCTCGATCCGGTGCTCCACCAACGTCACGTGCAGCGCCTCCACCGACACGTGCTCGTCGTGCGGCAGGAACACCACGGTCTGGCCGAACGCCAAAGCCCGAGTCATGTCACCGATCGACACGTCGAACCCAGGCCCGGACATCGACAGCACGGGGCCAGGTCCGCCCAGCGCGGCCAGCCCGTCACGCCAACCGGCCACATAGGACGAGAGCGCGGCATGCGTGACCGCGACACCCTTGGGCCGTCCCGTGGAGCCCGACGTGTAAGCGATGTACGCCAAGGAATTCAGGTCGACCGGGGCAAGCTCGCCGACTGTGGACACGTCGTCCACCAGCAGCACTTCCCCGGCGAACCCATCCAGCTCACCCGCCAGCGCCGCGGTCGTGACCGCCACGTCCGCACCGGCATCGGCCAGCAGGAACGCGAGACGTTCGGCGGGAAGCCCAGGGTTGATCGGCAAATACACGCCACCGGAGCGCAGCACGCCCTGGAACGCCACGGCCAGCTCAAGACCACGCGGCACCAGCACGGCGACCGGCGACTCCACCGTCACACCGGCCTGCTGGAGCCGGACGGCGAGGCCATCGGCGCGAGCACCCAGCTCGGCGAACGTGAGCTGCTCATCGCCGCACACCACGGCAACGGCGTCGGTGTCCGCCCAGCTGTGGATCAACTCGGGCACGGACGGCTCGGCCTCCGGCACAGGGGTCTCGCCCCACGCCACCAGTTCCGCGGCCTGCTCCGGCCGCTGCAACGGCACGTCCGCGACGACCAGCGAAGGCCGTTCCGCGACGGCGGTGAGCACGACCACCAGCTGGTCGAGGACGCGTTCGACCGTCACGGCGTCGAACGCGGCCGTGGAGAACTCGGCCTCGATGCGCAGCGAGCGTTCCAGGTCGACCGCGAAGGTCAGCGGGTAGTTGCCCTGCTCCACCGAGTCGACGGAGGCGTACCCGTCCGGGATCTCGGCGAGGTCGTCCGGCAGTTCCCGGTGGGGGTAGTTGCCGAACACCACGATGGAGTCGAACAGCGCGCGGCCGCCGGGAACAGCCGACCAGCGCTGCACGTCCACCAACGGCGTGTACTCGAACCGTTGCACCGCGACCTGGTTGTCCTGCAACTCGCGCAGCCACGACGTGAACGGCACGTCCGCGGGCACGACGGCCCGCACCGGCAGCGTGTTGATGAACAGGCCGACGATCGACTCGACGCCGGCCAGATCAGCCGGCCGGCCGGACACGGTGAGCCCGAACAGCACGTCATCCTCACCGGACGACGCGGACAGGACCTTGGCCCACGCCGCCTGCACCACCGTCGACAGCGTCACGCGCTCCTTGCGCGCCAGCTCCACCAGCTTCGTGGTGACGCGCTCGTCCAGCATCGTCTTGCGGCGGTCCTGCGCGTAGTGGCTGGCCGCCAGCCGATCCACCGGCAACGGCGTGGGCGCCTCGAACCCGTCCAGCGTCCTGCGCCAGAACGACTCCGACTCGTCCGGATCACGCCCGTCCAGCCACGAGATGAACTCGCGGTACGACCGCACCGGAGCCAGCGGCGAGCCGTCGTAGGCGGCGAGCACCTCGTCCATGACGACGGGCAGGCTCCACCCGTCGCACAGACCCTGGTACAGGCCCCACACCAGCCACAACCGGCCCTCGCCGCGATCCACCAGGTACAGGCGCATCAACGGCGGCGCCGCCAGGTCGAAGCCCAGCGCACGGTCCTCGGCCAGCAGTTCGCGCAGCCGCACCTGCTGGGCGTCCCAGTCGAGACCCGACCAGTCGTGCACCTGAAGCGGAACGTCCACATCGGACAGTACGACCTGCACCGGTTCGCTGACGCCCTCCCAGACGAACCCGCTGCGCAACGCGGCATGCCGGGAGATCACCGCACGCCAGGCACCGGCCAGCCGGTCGGCGTCGATCGGACCGGCCAGGTCGTAGACGCTCTGCCCCCAGTAAAGGCCGTCGACAGGAGAACCCACGACACCGAACAACATGCCCGACTGCACCGGCGCCAGCCGGTAGACGTCCGCCACCGGATAACGCGCAGCAAGCCCGTCGAACTCGTCCTGCGTCAACGACGCCAACGGGAAGTCCGACGGCGTGAAGCCCGTGACCCCTGTCCGGCAGTGCGCCACCAGTGCGCGCAACGCCTCGACGTAGTGGGCGGCGACCCGTTCCACGGTCTCGGAGAGGTGCAGGTTGGTGCTGTGCAGCCAGTCGATCCGCAGCCGCCCGTCCTCCGCGCGGACCACTTCGAGCTGCAACGGGTAGGCCCGCGTCCCGCCAGGTCCCTCCATCGGGCCGGCCAGCTCGGCGGCGAGTTCGCGGCGGATCAGCCCGGCCGAGTCCACGGCGTCGAACGCACCGAGGTAGTTGAACAGCACCGGCCGGTCCGGCGCACCGGCCAGCTCGCCCTGTGCCCATCGCAGCACGCCGTAGCCGACACCGCGGCGCGGCACCGCCCGCAGCTGCTCCTTGACGGCCTTCACCGTCGCGCCGACGCCCTCGTACCGGCTCAGCCGCACGGGGAAGATCGACGTGAACCACCCGACGGTGCGCGACAAGTCCAGGCCCTCACGGCCGTGGCTCTCCAGGTCGACCGTGACGTGGTCGGTGCCCGCCCACTCCCCCAGGACGTTCGCCAGTGCGGCGAGCAGCAGGTCGTTGGCCTGCGTCCGATAAGCCTTGTGTGCCTCGCCGAACAGCGCAGCGGTCGTGTCCGCGTCCAGCCAGGTGCGCACCACGGCGCCGGACGCCTCGGTGTTCGGGCCGTCGCCGTCCACGGGGAGCGCGACCACATCCGACGTCGCCGCCGCCCAGTGCTCCCGCTCGCCGCCGGCCTCCAGCTCCAGCAGGTGCTCGGCCCACTGCTGGAACGACGTCGTCTTGGGCCCCAACGCCTCCGAGCGGTACGCGGTGTCGAGGTCCTCCAGCAGCACGTTCCACGAGACGCCGTCCATCACCAGGTGATGCACGGTCAAACCAAGCCACGCAGGCTGATCACCGCGATCGAAGAACACCGCGGCCACCAGCGGGCCATCGGCCAGACGCAACGACGTCTGCGCGGCGGTCATCTCCGCGACCACGGCCTCGTCGCCCTCGACGACGCGCAGGAACCCACCGGTCCCGACCGGCGCGTTGTGCTGGCCGTCCGGACCGAACCGGATCCGCAGTGCGTCGTGGTGCGCGACGAGGACGTCGAGCGCCTGACCCAGCCGGACCGGGTCAGTGCCGGGAGCCAGTTCGAACACACCCGACCAGTTCCAGTGGTCCCGGTTCGGAATGTCCTGCGCCAGGAACCACCGCTGGATCGGCGTCAACGGCACGGGTCCGGTGACGACTCCCTGCTCCGCCAGCGAGACCGCAGGTGCTTCCCGCACCGCGAGCGCGAGCTCGGCAACGGTCTGGTGGGCGAACACGTCCGCCACGTCCACACCCAGACCGGCGGCACGAGTACGCGCCACGATCTGCAGGCTCAGGATCGAGTCGCCGCCCAGCTCGAAGAAGTTGTCATGCATGCCAACACGTTCAACGCCGAGCACGCCACTCCACACCGCCGCGAGAGTTTCCTCCGCAGCGGTCCGGGGCGCGACATAGGTCTCGGCGACCGCCTCCAGCTCCGGCTCGGGCAGACCGCGCCGGTCCACCTTCCCGTTCGGCGTCAGCGGCAACCTGTCCAGCGCCACGAACACGGACGGCACAAGGTAGTCCGGCACCCGCTCGCGCAACCACGCCCGCAGCACCGAGCTGCTGAACTCGCCCTCCGCAACCACGTACGCGACAAGGCGCTTGCCACCGTGGGGGCCACCATCTCGCGCCACCACAACAACATCACGCACATCAGGGTGATCGCCGATGACGACCTCGACCTCACCGGGCTCAACCCGGTAGCCACGAATCTTCACCTGCTCATCGACACGACCCAGGAACTCGATCGTGCCATCCGCACGCCACCGCGCCCGGTCGCCGGTCCGGTACAACCGCCCGCCGGACCCACCGAACACATCGGGAACGAACCGCTCCGAGGTCAGGTCAGGCCGGCCCACATACCCCTGGGCCACACCGGAACCACCGACCAGCAACTCACCAGGAACACCCACCGGCGCCGGCCGCATCCTGCTGTCCACCACGACGGCACGGGCACCGGCCAGCGGCGTACCGATCGGCACGACCGCGGCAGGATGGTCCTCGCCGACCGGGTGGAAGATCGAGTCGATGGCCGCCTCGGTCACACCGAACACGTTGCCCGGCACCGCATTCGGCGCCACCTCGGCCACGGCGGTGGTCAACGCGTCATGCGTCCACATGTCCGTACCGGAGATCACCAGGCGCAACGACTTGACCGGCCCGGCCTCCCGGCAGTGCGCCGCCAGGTCGCGCAACAGCATGCCCGGCACGATCTCCGCGACCTCGACCTCGTGATCCACCAAGGTCTCGCGCAGCGACTCCACCGTCACGTGCTCGTCGTGCGGCAGGAACACCACCGTGCGGCCAAAAGCCAACGCACGTGTCATGTCGCCGATGGACACGTCGAACCCGGGGCCCGACATGGACAGCACCGTGCCAGGACCGCCCAGATCGGCGAGCCCTTCCCGCCATCCCGCCACGTAGGACGACAAGGCGCCGTGGGACACCGCCACGCCCTTGGGCCGTCCGGTCGATCCTGACGTGTAAGCCACGTACGCCAACGCATCGGGATCGATGCGCACCGGCAGGGCGCCGAATCCCGGAGAGTCCTCGTCCAGCACCAGCACCTCGGCGAGCCCGGCCACCTCACCGGCCAGCGCCGGAGTCGTGACCGCGACCGTCGCACCGGCGTCGGCCAGCAGGAACGCCAGCCGTTCCGCGGGAAGCCCCGGGTTGACCGGCACGTAGACGCCACCGGAGCGCAGCACGCCCTGGAAGGCGACGGCGAGATCGATCCCGCGCGGCACCAGCACCGCGACCCGCGACCCCACCACCACTCCGGCGCGCTGCAGCCGACCGGCCAGCGCGTCGGCCCGGAAACCCAGCTCGGCGAACGTCAGGCTCTCCGCACCGCAGACCACCGCGACCTCGGGCGAGATCCGCGCCCAGTCGTCGATCAGGTCCGGCACCGGCCGCTCGACGGCGGGCTCGGGGGTCTCGCCCCACGCCACCAACGCCGCCGCCTGCTCCGGCCGCTGCAAGGGCACGTCCTGCACGGCCAGGTCCGGCCGTTCGGTCACCGCCGTCAGCACGACTGTGAGCTGGTCGAGGATCCGTTCGACCGTCACCGCGTCGAACGCGGCGGTGGAGAACTCGGCCTCGATCTTGAGCTCGGCCTCCACATCCACGGCGAAGGTCAGCGGGTAGTTGCCCTGCTCCACCGAGTCGAGCAACGGCGACAGCTCGAAGTCGGCGACACGGCTCTGGCCGCCGGGGTAGTTGCGCAGCACCACGATGCTGTCGAACAACGCGCGGCCACCGGGCACGGACGACCAGCGCTGCGCGTCGACCAGCGGCGTGTACTCGAACCGCTGCACCGCACCCTGGTTGTCGCGCAACTCCCGCAGCCATGACGTGAACGGCACGTCCGCCGGGACGGCGACCCGCACCGGCAGCGTGTTGATGAACAGGCCCACGGTCGACTCGACCCCGGCCAGTTCGGCCGGACGGCCCGACACGGTCAGGCCGAACACCACCTCGTCCTCACCGGACGACGCCGACAACACCTTGGCCCACGCGGCCTGCACCACCGCCGACAACGTCACGCGTTCCCGGCGGGCCAGGTCGACCAGGCCGGCGGTCACTCTCGCGTCGAGGTGCGTGCGCCGCCGGTCCTGCGCGTAGTGGCTGGTGGCCAAGCGGTCCACCGCCAACGGCGTCGGCGCCTCGAAGCCGTCCAAATAGGACCGCCAGAAGCCCTCGGCCTCGCCGGGGTCACGCCCGTCCAGCCACGAGATGAACTCACGGTACGACCGCACCGGACCTGGCGACGAGCCGTCATAGGCGGCCAGCACCTCGTCCATGACGACAGGCAGACTCCACCCGTCGCACAGACCCTGGTACAGGCCCCAGACGAGCCAGAACTGCCCGAGACCCCGATCGACGAGGTACAGACGCGTCAGCGGCGGCGCGGCGAGGTCGAACCCCAGCGCGCGGTCCTCCTCCAGCAACTCCCGCAACCGGGCCTGCTGGGTGTCTACGTCGAGTCCTGACCAGTCGCGCACCTGAAGCGGAACGTCCACATCGGACAGCACCACCTGCACCGGTTCGCTGACGCCCTCCCACACGAACCCGCTGCGCAACGCCGCCTGGCGTGCGATCACCGAACGCCAGGCACCGGCGAGCCGGTCCGCGTCGACGGTGCCGGTGAGCTCGTAGATCCCCTGACCCCAGTAGAGCCCGTCCTCGGCCGGGGCACCCACGACACCGAACAACATGCCCGACTGCACCGGCGCCAGCCGGTACACGTCCGCCAGGCCGGGGAACCGCGCCGCCAGCCGGTCGACCTCGTGCTGCGCCAGCGACGCCAGCGGGAAGTCCGACGGCGTGAGACCCGAGACCCCGGACCGGCAGTGCTCGACCACCGCCTCCAGTTCCCGCTGATAAGCGCCTGCGAGCCGTTCGACGGTCGCGGTCTCGTGCAGCCCTGCGCTGTAGTGCCACTCGACCTGCAACCGCCCGTCGGCCGTGCGGGTCACCTCGAGGTTCAGCACATGGGACCGCGTGCCTTCGCCGGACGTCGCCGCGCCCCTCGATGTCGCGGGCAGTTCACGGCGCAGCAGATCGCCGGTGGCCGCGGCGGCTCCCAGGTAGTTGAACAGCACGGGGCGGTCCGGCGCATCGGCCAGTTCTCCGTGCAACCACCGCAGCGCGCCGTAGCCGACACCTCGGCGTGGCACCGCCCTGAGCTGCTCCTTCACGGTTTTCACCGTCGTGCCGAGATCTTCGTGCCGGCGCAGTTGCACAGGGAAGATCGACGTGAACCACCCGACGGTGCGCGACAGGTCGACCCCGTCGGCGATCGCCTCACGACCGTGGCTTTCCAGGTCGATGGTCAGCTCGTCGGTGCCCGCCCACGGACCGAGCGTGCGCACCAGCGCCGCCAGCAGCAGGTCGTTGCCCTGCGTGCGATAGGCCTTGTGCGCGTCGCCCAGCAGCGCGGCGGTAGTACCGGCGTCCAACCACGTTGTGTGCACCCGCGCGGAACGTTCGTCGTTGAGCCCGTCGCCGTCGACCGGCAGCGCGACCACGCCGGACGTCGCCCCGGCCCAGTGGTCCCGTTCGCCGCTGGGATCGAACGCCTGGAGCTGCTCGGCCCATTGCTGGAACGAGGTCGTCTTGGGCCCCAGCGCCTCCGAGCGGTACGCGGTGCCGAGGTCCTCCAGCAGGACGTTCCACGAGACGCCGTCCATCACCAGGTGGTGGACGACCAGGCCCAGCCACGCGGGCTCAGAGCCGCGGTCGAAGAAGACCGCCGCCACCAGCGGGCCATCGGCCAGCCGCAACGACTTCTGCGCCGCCGTCATCTCCGCGACCACGTCCGCGTCGCCCTCGACGACCCGAAGCAGGTCAGCGGCCTCGACGCCGGCGTTGTGCTGGCCGTCGGGGGAGAACCGCAGGCGCAGCGCGTCGTGATGGGCGACCAGGACGTCGAGTGCCCCGGCGAGCCGATCGGGGTCGGTGCCCGGTGCGAGCTCGAACACGCCCGACCAGTTCCAGTGGTCCCGGTCCTCGATGTCCTGCGCCAGGAACCAGTTCTGGATCGGCGTCAGCGGCACTGGTCCGGTGACGACGCCCTGCTCCGCCAGCGTCACCGCGGGGCTGTCGCGCACCGCGGCCGCCAGCTCGGCGACGGTCTGGCGGGACAGCACGTCGGCCACACCGAGGCCCAGACCGGCGGCACGGGCACGCGCCACGATCTGCAGGCTCAGGATCGAGTCGCCGCCCAGCTCGAAGAAGTTGTCATGCACACCAACACGTTCGACACCCAGCACCTGCGACCACACCGCCGCCAGAGCGTCCTCAGTGGACGTCCGGGGTGCCTCGTACAGCTCGCTCGTCTCCGGCTCGGGGTCGGGCAGGCCCCGGCGGTCGACCTTGCCGTTCGGCGTCAGCGGCAACCGGTCCAGCGCAACGAACACCGACGGCACAAGGTAGTCCGGCACCCGCTCCCGCAACCACGACCGCAACGCCGAACCGCTGAACTCGCCTTCCGCGACGACGTACGCGACGAGCCGCTTGTCGCCGTGCGGGCCACCATCTCGGGCCACCACGACGACATCACGCACGTCCGGGTGGTCGCCGATGACGACCTCGACCTCACCAGGTTCGACCCGGTAACCGCGGATCTTCACCTGCTCGTCCACCCGGCCGAGGAACTCGAGCACGCCGTCCGCCCGCCACCGCGCCCGGTCACCGGTGCGGTACAACCGCCCGCCGGATCCACCGAACACGTCGGGCAGGAACCGTTCCGCGGTCAGGTCCGGACGGCCCACGTAACCCCGGGCCAGACCGGCGCCACCGACCAGCAGCTCACCCTCGACGCCCACCGGCACCGGCCGCAACGACCCGTCCACGACGAAGACACCGACGCCGGCCAGCGGTCCGCCGATGGGGACCACCTCGCCCTCGTGCTCCGGCCGCGCCAGAACGGGGTGGAAGATCGAGTCGATCGCGGCCTCGGTCACGCCGAACACGTTGCCCGGCACGGCATTGGGTGCCACGGCCGCGACGGCCGAGACGAGAGCGTCGTACGTCCACATGTCCGTGCCGGAGATGACCAGGCGCAACGACTCGACCGGACCCGCCTCCCGGCAGTGGGCGGCGAGATCGCGCAGGAGCATGCCGGGCACGATCTCGGCGACCTCGACCTGGTGGTCGGCCAGCGTCCGGTGCAGGGAGTCGACCGACACGACCTCGTCGTGCGGCAGGAAGACCACCGTCTGCCCGAAAGCCAGCGCCCGCGTCATGTCACCGATGGACACGTCGAAACCGGGGCCCGACATCGACAGCACCGTGCCGGCCCCGCCCAGCGGAATGAGCGCCTCGCGCCAACCGGCCACGTACGACGACAACGCGGCATGCGTCACCGCCACACCCTTGGGCCGCCCGGTCGAGCCGGACGTGTAGGCCACGTACGCCATCGCGCCGGGCTCGACGCGCACCGGCAACGCCTCGGCGACCGGAGACTCCTCGCCGAGCACCAGTACATCGGCGAAGCCGGCCAGCTCACCGGCCAGCGCCGGTGTCGTCACCGCGACGACCGCGCCGACGTCGGCCAGCAGGAACGCCAGCCGTTCCGCGGGAAGCCGCGGGTTGATCGGCACGTACACGCCACCGGAGCGCAGCACGCCCTGGAAGGCGACAGCCAGTTCGATCCCGCGCGGCACGAGCACCGCCACCGGCGACTCCGACGTCACACCGGCCCGCTGGAGCCGGGCGGCGAGCCCGTCGGCCCGCTCCCCCAGCTCGCGGAAGGAGAGCCGCTCCTGACCGCACACGACAGCGGACTGGCCGGGCCGGGTCTCGGCGTATCCCGCGATGAGATCGGGGACGCTCGCCGCAGCTCCTGGCGTGGCTCCGGATCCCCAGCGCCGGGTGAAGCTCTGATCCACAGTGGACGAAGGGACCCCGCCGTCCACCGGCCCGCGGGCGAGCCGGTCGAGCACCTCCAGGAACCGCTGCTCGTGCAGCACGAGTTCGGCGTCGGCGGCCACGCCGTCCTCGACGTCGACGTCGAGCCACGCCTGATCACCGCGAGACCAGCCGTAAGTGGTGACGGTGAGGTCGCGGATCGGGCCGACCGCCAGGTTGCGGGGCGCGTCGGCGTACACCTCGGGACCGAAGTTCCGCGGCCGGTTGAAGTCGACCACGTTGAGCGTGGGACCGAACCAGGCGCCGTTGCCGGTGACCCCGAGACGCCGGGCCAGGTCCTCACCCCGGTACCTCGACCGGGCGCCGATCTCGGCCAGCCGCGCGGTGGTGGCGCCGGTCAGCTGCCGGACCGTCGTCGCGTCCGGCACGTGCAGGACCATCGGTGCGACGTTGGCGAGCAGGCCGGGAGTAGCGCGGGCCAGCGGACTGCGCCGGGCGGCCGTGGGAAGGCTGAACACCACGTCCTCCCGATCGGTCAGCTGCCGCTGGTAGGCGGCGAACGCCGACACGAGGAAGTGCGGGACGCGCACGCCGAGCTCGGCACAGCGGTCGAGGACCGCGCCGCGCAACGCCGCGTCGACGGCGACCGTGCGCCGCCGTGACGGCCGCTGCCGGTCGGCACGCCGTTCGTCCTGCCTGTCCTGCACCGCGTCCGCGACCGAGTCGAGCCAGTACCGCTCGTCGGCCGCCCGGTCGGCGGACCGCCGGTAGGCCTCGTCCTCGGCCACGACATCGGCCCAGGAACCGAAGTAGCGCGGCCGGTGCTCCCCGGAGTAGATCTCCGCGACGCGTTGCGTGAGCAGGTTGAACGAGAAGATGTCCGTGATGAGGTGGTGCGCCCGGTGGTACCACCAGTACTCGGCACCGGCGACGCGCAGCAGCGCCCAGCGCCAGAGCGGCGCCGCCCGGTGGTCGATCGGCCGGGCGCTGTCGGCGTGCATCCACGCCCGCGCCGCCTCCGCCGGATCGGCCTCACCACGAAGGTCCACCACCGGCATGACGTCGCCGGGAAGCTCGTCCGCGAGCGCCTGCCAGGGCGACCCGTCCGCGTGCTCACCGAAGTACAGCCGGTACGCGTCGGTCTCCTGTGCCGCGACACGGGCGCCTGCCCGCAGCAGCTCCTCGTCGACAGGCCCGCGGAGCACCACGTACTGCGCGGGGTTGAACTCGGGGGTGTCCCCGAGCAACTCCGCGGACAGCCACATGTCCACCTGCGCCGCCGTCAGCGAGTACCGAACGCCGGGCGCGCGCCGCTCAACCACTGAACTGCTCCTCTTTGCTGATTGTCCCGACACAACAGGACAGAGAGACCGCTGAAGCCATAGATACAGCGGCTGAAGGAGCCCCTTTTGAAGTCCGGGCTCGTGGACTGCCGCCGGGCATGAGGATGCCGGCGGATCAGGTCGCGTTCTTGGGAGTGAACCGCGATCTACGGCTCACCGACGCTGCACTCATGCGGGTAACCAGCCCGCGAGTGACTCAAGCGTTAATTCTCGTACAACAGTCATGAAAACCCCCTTGCGTCATCCGCTGACCACCGGATTCGCGAGATGCACACGCGAATCAGCGGGTCGGCGAAAGCACCCCACCCCAAAGAAGCCCCCAGAGCCGCCGAAGCGACAACCGCAGATTAGCCAGGCCCAGGACCAGCATGAATCCGCCGAACAGCCCAATTCCAAATCTTATAAAACTCATCAACGCGCTTATACGCCGATCGGCGGACTAGTGCATATTGTCACCTGACGCACCCACTCGGACACAGGCTGTGACCGAGTCCTGTGCCACGCGTCACATGCACCCCGAAAGCCCCTGCATTCAGCGGGAATTTGGTATTTAAACACCGATTCACCCAACCAGTTGAGACAGGCCGAAGACGAGCTGACCGTTGTTTGTCGGCCAATCGTCCGCGTTCGAAGCCATTGCACAACGCTGTGTCCTGGCACGTGCTATGGACGCACGCCGGCCTATGACGGTTCCATCGGATTCAATCTTCTTCGTGTTTGATTCTGCGTCATAGGTGATTGCTGCCGATTGGAGCAACGCGGGAAGCTGATCATCGATAGCATCGCCGACGCGGTGACCCCGTGGTCACCACGAGGGGAGCGATTAGGTGTTCACGATCGAGGGCGTGGCAGCACGGACCGGCCTGGCCGTGCCGCTGGCGCGACGCCCGGTGGCGGTGGTCGCGGTGCTCTACGCGGCCCTGGTGTTCCCACTGGCCGGGAACTACGGGCTCACGGCCGACGAGCTGTACTTCCGGATGCTGGGCGACGATCCGCGCTGGGGTTACTTCGACCAGCCGGCGCTCGCACCGCTGTTCGCGAAGGCGGGCACGGTGCTGTTCGGCGACACGGTGTGGGGTGTCCGGGCGCCGGCCCTGTTGTGCGGCATGGCGATCGTCGTGTTCTCCGCGCTGATCACGGCGGAGCTGGGCGGCGGCACACGGGCACAAGTGCTTTCGGCGGCCACAACGGGCACGTCGGGTGTCGTGCTCGTCATGGGGCACTTCCTGCTGACCAACAGCCCGGACCTCGTCGCGTGGTGCGCGGTGGCGCTGTTCGCGATGCGCGCGCTGCTGCGCGGGAACGGCCGGTGGTGGCTGGCCGCGGGTGTCACGTGCGGGGTGGCGACCTACGCCAAGTACGTGGTGCTCCTGCTACCGGTGACGTTGGTGGTGGCACTGCTCGTGGTGGGCCCGCGCCGGGAACTGCGCAGCCGCTGGTTGTGGGCAGGCGCCGGGCTGGCACTCGTGCTCACCGCCCCGAACTTCGTCTACCAGGCCGTCAACGGCTGGCCGCAGCTCGTCATGGCGCGAGCGCTGTCCGAGGGCAACTGGACCGACGGCCTGATGTTCCCCCTGGACGTCGCGATCATGGCGGGGCCGGCGGTGACCGTGATCCTGGGAGCGGGCCTGGCCTTCGTGCTGCGCCGGCCGCGGTGGCGACCGGTGCGGGCGCTGGGGGCGGCCTACCTCCTCGGCACGGCGCTGGTGCTCGCCCTCGCGCCCAGCGGCATCGACTACACCGAGGGCTACTGGGTGCCGTTGATCGCCGCGGGAAGTGTGGTGGCGGACGAGTGGATCGCCCGCAGCCGGTCACGGCTCCGGATGGTGGTCGCCGTGCTGTCGGTGTTCGCCGTGGTTCAGGTCGTCGTGTCCCTGCCTGTGATGCCGGCGCGGGTGTACGTGAAGTACCCCGGGTCGAGCCTGACGACCGAGACCATCGGCTGGGAGCGGTTGGTCGGGCAGGTCGCGGACGCCTACGCCGCACTGCCCGCCGACGAACGGTCGCGCGCCGTGGTGCTGACGCGGAACTTCGGCGAGGCCGGCGCGTTGCACTGGATGCGCGACGAGCACCCGCTCCCTCCGATCCACAGCGGGCACAACGAGTTGTACTTCCGGGGAGCACCGCCCGACAGCGCGGACGTCGTGATCGCGGTCGGCGTGGACGAGAACCGGCTGAAGCAGGACTTCCACCAGTGCGACGTGGTGGCACGCATCGACAACGGGTACGGCCTGGAGACCACGGAGCAGGGCCGGGCCATCTCGGTGTGCCGCGAGCCTCGGGCACCCTGGTCCGCACTGTGGCCCGGCTACCGGCTGATCGGGGCGTACTGAGCCACCGACAACCGCACGACAACGTCGCCACAACAGCGCGGCGGTACTTCTTCCCTCGGCAGTCCACAACCGATGGAGGACATGGTGAAAGCCAAACTGGCAACGATGCTGGCAGGCTTGCTGGCGGCCGCGACGCTCATCGCTCCGGCCGTGAGCGCGACGCCGTTCCAGCGTGACGTCTTCGTCCGGGACAACGTGAGCGACGTCGGCAACGAGCCGAGCACCGGCAGCATCTACTACAGCCCGGACATCAAGGTGTGCTCGACGCCGGTGCCGTGCGCGGTGTCCCAGAACCCCGTCGTGGGCGTGAACAACTACGTCTTCGTCACCCTGAGACGCAAGCCGGGCGGCATCGGCACCGTGGACGGCAACCTCCACCTCTACCGCAGCAACCTCGGCGGCGGCACGGCCTGGCCGGGTGGCTGGACCTACGTCGGCACCGCGGGCTCCACCGTGCCGGTCGGCGGCACCACGGTCATGATCACCTGGCCGGGCTGGAACGTGCCCGGTCCCGCCCACTTCTGCCTGCTCGCCCGGTGGGAGTCGAAAGCCGACCCGATGACGTTCGCCGAGGGCAGCAACACCCAGCAGAACGCGCAGCGGAACAACAACATCGCGTGGCGCAACGTCGACTCCGTGCGGGTCCGCCCGTTCGAACCCGTCCGCGTGCCTTACACGATCGGCAATCCCGAGCGCGCCGACGCCCGGCAGAACCTCGTCCTCGAGCAGCCACGGCCGTTCGCCGGCACGATCACGTTCGACCTCGGCCAGGAGCTCACGGCACGGTGGAAGGCCGCCGGCGGCAGGGCGACCGGCGTGAAGCAGGTGGGCGAGACGCGGTTCCAGGTCGTCGATCCCCAGGCCCGCTTCGACAACCTGACGCTCAAGGGTGACGAACGCGTGCAGACCGCGCTGACGTTCGAGACCGACAAGGAGGCGGGACCGGCCGAGCTGCACGTGCGCCAGACCGACGCGCAGGGCATGGATCTCGGCGGAGCGCAATACCTCATCAACGAAAAGGACTGAGTATCAACCCCGGTGGGTCCGTCTCCGTTACTCGGAGACGGACCCACCGAAAGGGTTGTCAATGAGAACCATCATGGTGTTGTTGCTGCTTCTGCTCGGGATCGTGCCCGCGCATGGAGCAGCGGACTGCGAGCCGCCGGACTGCCCGGTCGTCGTGGACGCGATAGACGGGCCCGTGCACGAGTCGGCGGACTCGTATACGGCGGCGCTGAAACTGCGCAACGGCCCGGCACAGCAGAACGTCGAGGTGGCCTACAGGTTCGTCGACGGCACCGCGAAGCTGGGTGAGGACTACCAGGCCATGCCACGCGGAACGGTCACCATCAAGGCGGGCGAAAGCCAGGCCGGTGTGCCGTACAAGGTGCTGCGCGTGACGGGCGAACAGAAGAAGTTCACCCTGGAGATCACCTCCGTGAAGCCGGGACAGATCGGCAAGCGCGTCGCCGTGTTCACGATCGGCGGCAAGAGGTGAACAGCGTGACCGCCTGAGCTAGTGGCGTGACTCAGAACGTTGCTGAGCGTGAATTACCCAGCCAAGGTTCTGAGCCACGCCGCCAGGTGCCGGGCAGCCTCGGTCCACCGCCCGCTCCGGCCCTCCAGGTCGGCGAACGTGCGGTGGGCCCTGGCCTGCTCGAACCCGTCCGGCGCCTGGGTCCTGGCCTCCAGGGCGGCGGTCAGGTGGTCACGGGCGGCGGCGAGGTCACCGAGCGCGAGTTCGGCGTCGGCCAGGTCGCGCAGGGTCGACGCCTCGCGGTGCCCGTCCCCCAGCGCCCGGCACACCACGAGGGCGGCGGTCAGGCATTCCCTTGCCACCGCGGGATCTCCGAGCGCGAGCTGGGTGACGCCCAGGCCGGTCAGCGCGTCCGCCTCGAAGCGGTCGTCGGTGATCTCGCGGCTGATCCGCAGCGCGTCGCCGAAATAGCGCAGTGCCGGTTCGAGATCGGCGAGCCGGTGGAAGGCGTTGCCCAGCGACATCAGCGTCGCCGCCTCCAGCCGGAGGTTCTCCTTGGCGCGGAACGTCTCCAGTGCCGCGAACAACGGCTCGACGGCCAGTTCCGGGCGGCCCATCCGGACGTAGGTGTAGCCGAGGTTGCGCCGGGCCAGCGCCACGCCCACCTCGTCGCCCGCGGCCCCGTGCACGTCCATCGCCGCGCGGTAGGAGTCCAGCGCGAGGTCGAACTCGCGCAGTTCGGAATGCGCGTTGGCGATGTTGTTGTGCAGCCGTGCTTCTCCGCGCAGATCGCCCGCCTCGCGCACCAGCGCGAGCGCTTGCCGTTGCACCACCATGGCTTCGGCGATGCGGGAGGTCATCTGCAACGCGATGCCCTGTCCCCGCAACATCTCCGCCTCGGCCCGCTGGTCACCGAGCGCGCGGGCGGCCGCCACGGCGTGCTCGCACTGCTCGACCCGCGCCGCCCAGTTGCCGCGTGCCTCGAAGTAGCCCGTCAGCAGGTACGCCAGCTGCCAGGTCTCGCGGTGCAGTCCCGAGCGGGCGGCCAGCCGGATCATGTGCAGCATGTTGTCGCGTTCGGCGTCGAGGCAGGCGAGCACCTCGACGCGGTCCTCGGTGAACGGCAGGTCGTCGCAGCGCGGCCGCGTCACCAGGTCGTGGCGCGGGTTGAGGACCTCCCCCGCCGCGTGGGCGATCGTGAGGTACCGGTCGAGCAGCCGCTCCACCCCGTCGCCGAGATCGCCGCTCTGCCGGGCGAACAGCCGGATCAGGTCGTGCAGCGCGTACCGGCCGTTGCCCACCTCGCCGACGAGGTGCGAGGCGACGAGCTCGTCGAGCCCCGGGCCCATCGCGTCGGCGAGGTCGGCGGGGAAGCTCGCGCCGGGATGTTCGCCCAGCACCCGGAACAACCGCGCGGCCTGCGGACTCAGCGTGCGGTGCGCGCTGGCGAACACGGTGCGGACCGTCCGGTCGTCGCCGTCGACCGACAGCACGTCCAGCGGGTCGTTGCGGGTCAGCTCGCGCACCAGGTCGGCGATCCGCCTGCCGGGCCGGATCGCGAGCCGCGCGGCCGCGATGCGCAACGCGAGCGGCAGCCGTCCACAGTGGACCACCAGCTCCGCCGTCGCGCCGGGCTCGGCGTGCACCCTGGAAGCGCCGAGGATGTCGGCGAACAGGTCGTGCGCCTCGGGTTCGCTCAGCAGGCCGAGGCTGATGGTGTGCACGGCGTGGTGTGTGCCGAGGGCCGAGAGCGTGTCGCGGCTCGTGATCAGCAGCAGGTTCCCCTGGTCGCCGGGCACGAGGGGCAGCACGTCCCGCGCGCGGCGGACGTCGTCGAGCAGGATGAGCACTCTCTTGCCGTGCAACAACGTCCGGTACGTGGCGGACGGGTCGGCGGGCACCCGGTCGGCCGGAACGCCGAGGCTGTGCAGCATCTCGGTCAGCGCCTGGGCCGGGGTGAGCCGTTGCAGGTCGAGGAACACCTGCCCGTCCGGGAAGCGGTCGGCGACGCGGCGCGCCCACTCGACGGCGAACGTGGTCTTGCCGACCCCGGCGACACCGGAGACGACGATGATCGGCGGAAGGCCGGCGAGCGAGGCGAACTCGGCGGCGCGACCGGTGAAGTGGCCCGCCCTGGCCGGCAGCTGGGCGGGTCTCGCGCTGTGCAGCGACGGATCGCGGCGGAGGATGGCGGTGTGCAGGGCGGTGATGTCCGGGCCTGGGTCGGCGCCGAGTTCGTCGGCGAGCCGATGTCTGAGTCTTCGGAACACCTCCAGCGCGTCGGCGTGCCGTCCGCCGAGGTGCAGGGCCCGCATCAGCAGCCCGACGAGCCGTTCCCGCGTCGGGTGGCCGACCACCAGCCGTTCCAGCTCCTCGACCGCGTTCCGCCGGTCGAGCCGTTCGCCCCAGTACGTCTCCAGCGCGGCGATCCGCTGGTCCCGCAACCGATCGATCTCCGCCCGGCCCCACCCGAACAACTCCGTGCCCGCCAGCGGCTCGCCCCGCCACAGGCTGAGATCTCTGGTCCGTTCGAACGTCACCGCGTCGACGGACGCGTCGAGCTGGTAGCCACCGGGCTTGGTCATCAGCGCACCGGGCAGGCCGCAGTCGGCGAGCGCCTGCCGCACCCGCGCGACATGGCTGTGCAACGACCGCACGGCCGTGCGCGGCGGATCCTCACCCCACAGCACGTCCACAAGACGGTCGACGGGAACCGGTGTGCCCGCGCGCAGGGCCAGCACCGCGACGATGCTGCGCTGCCGGGCTCCGGTCAGCACCGCACGGCCGTACGGGCCGCACACCTCGACGGGCCCGAGAATCCTTACCTCGCCACCTGTTCCCAGCACATCTCGTTACGCTAGTGCCGCGCAATGCGCTGGTGGCAGCGCTGATCGTGGGACAGAACCGGCAGTTCGCCGCTGCTCAGCCGAGCAGCTCCGCGAGGTGAACCACGTCGTCGCGAGCCCACGTCCGCCGCCCTCCGCCGTACAGGACGACCCGCACGTCGTCGTCCAGGGCCACCTCGGCCACCTCGCCGATCGGGCCTATCGAGCCGTGCAGCCGGATCGTGTCCCCCGGCTCCAGCTCGTCCGCGCGGCACGTGTCGACGTTGCGGGCCGTCGAGGCAGGCCGCAGCCGCGTCGTGAAGAGCCACCACGAGACGCCGAAGAGCACCGGGGTCGTCAACGTCAGGACTCCCGCGGCGACCGGGAACTCGGTCACCAGCGCGGCCGCTCCGACCAGCGCCCACAACAGTCCCGCCAGCGCGGCCAGCAGCACCGAGCTCACGGGGTGGTCGCCGACCTGGAGCCAGCCCGTCGTGCGCACCCAGCCCTCGGCGGTCAGCCCGCGCGGCCGTCCGCCGTCCACCCGCGTGGGCGTCGAGTCGGCGTCCGCGCGTTCGGCGAACAGGTCGACGTGTTCCTCAGTCCGCACGCTGCCACCTCAGCTGTCCCTTGGGGCCGCGGGTGCAGACGATCTCGGTCCCCTTCGGCGACGTCTTGCCCGCCCCTTCGAGGAAGCACCGCTTGCCCACGAACCTGCCCAGCCACTCGTCGTCGCTGGGCTCCCTGGTGGGCGTGGGCGGTGGCTCAGGCGCCGGCTCCTCCGTCGTCGTGGTGGCCACCGGCGGTGGTGTCGTCGTGGTTGTCGTCGTCGGGGCCGGCGTGGTGGTGGACGAGGTCTGCGGAGTGCTGGACGGGGTCGGCAGCGCGTCGTCGCGGTAGCCGGTGCACCCGCCCGCCCACAGGCCGCGGCGTTGCTGGCGCGCGGCCGACTCGACCGGTGCGAGTTCCCCGCGAGCCGCCAGGTCCGCGGACGCCGTGCCCTCGGCCACGATCGTCCACCCGTAGTCCGAGCCGTCCGGCAGCTCCACGTCGACCAGGAGCCGGTCGGTGCCGGTCTCGCCGTCACTCTTGACGGTGAGCCGCACCTTCTTGCCGCGCAACAGGTTCTCCGCGACTGCCAGGGACTGCGACTGCCAGCAGGGCGCCGCGTTCACCCCGGCGACACGGGCGCCGAAGACCCGTCCGCTGCCGGGCTCCACGCCCTCGAACAGGTCCACTCCGGACACCGTGCGAACGGTCACCTCGAAGGAGTCTCCCCTGTGCACGGCCACACCGGGTCCGCCGCGTTCCCCCGGACGCGCGTCGCCGCTGAAACCGGCCGCACCGGTGACGGCGAGTGCCCCGAGGACACCGGCGCAGGCGATCGCGAGTCTCGCCCGCTGGCCGCTGCGCCACCAGAAGCGGCGAACGATCCCCGGACCGGTCGTGGGCATCGGGGGCTCGGAGGCGTTGAGCAAGGGTGCTCCCGGCTGGTTCCGTCGTTGTCCGGGGCAGTGTTGTCGCAGGTAGCGCGACCGTCAAGGACGAAAAGGGTTCAATCGGCTTTCTATGCAATCCTTCACAGAACCGCCGGCTGTGATCGCATCCGCACACAGCGCCACCCGTCATAGGGTGCACGTCGGCAGAAATTTTCCGTTATCGCCGGCCGCCTGGGACATCTCCTGGTCAGACGACCCCGGACTGGTAGGTGAGGTGGGCATGGCGATGGCCGAGGAACCCGGCGTCGCGACGGTGACGGCCGCGCGGGACGGCGACCAGCGTGCGCTCGACGACCTGGTGAGCGGGTACCTGCCCCTCGTCTACAACATCGTCGGGCACGCGCTCGGCGGTCATCCGGACACCGACGACGTGGTCCAGGAGACCATGCTGCGCGCGGTGCACGGCCTGCCGGGGCTGCGCGATCCCGCCGGGTTCCGGTCGTGGCTCGTCGTGATCGCGATGAACCAGATCCGGCTGCGGCACCGCGACCACCAGCGCCTGCCGATCACCGGCCCGGTGCCGGAGGACGTGGCCGACCCCGGCGCGGACTTCGTCGACCTCACGATCATGCGCCTGCAGCTGTCCGGGCAACGCCGCGAGGTCGTCACGGCCACGCGGTGGCTCAGCGAGGACGAACGCGAGCTGCTGTCGCTGTGGTGGCTGGAGGCGGCCGGACGGCTGACCCGTGCCGAGGTCGCCACCGCGCTGGAACTGACCCCGCAGCACACCGCCGTGCGCGTGCAACGGGTCAAAGCCCAGCTCGACGCCGCACGCATCGTCGTGCGGACGCTGGAGCGCACACCGCGCTGCCCGGAGCTGGCCTACATCGTCGCGGAGTGGGACGGCGTGCCCAGTCCGTTGTGGCGCAAGCGGATCGCCCGGCACAGCCGGGACTGCGCCCGATGCGAACGCTGCGGGCGTGACCTCGCGTCCGTCGAGGGGCTGCTCGCCCGGCTGCCCCTGGTGCCGCTGCCCGCCGCGCTCGGGTTCGACCCGGCCACGCTCACCGGTTCGCACGTGGCGATCACCCAGGTCACCTCCGCCCCCGCCACCGGCGGCAAGGTCAGCCTGCTCCTGAAGGGCGCGCTGGTGAAACCCGTCGCGGCCGCCGCGGCGGCGGTGCTGGCGGCGGGCATCGTGGTCGCCGTGCTGCCCTCGGGCGAGGAGCCGGTCGCCCGCGCGATCCCGGTGGCCACCGCCGAGAGCACGACGTCCTCGCCTGCCACCACCACTTCGTCCGTTCCCTCATCGGCGCCGTCCGCGACCACCACGTCCGCCAAGCCCGTGCCACCGCCCGCGGTCCCCGTGACGGCGTCGGTGAAGAAGGGCGTCAGCACCTGGAAGTTCGACGGTGTCGGCAAAGCGCTCACCGACGTCCGTGCGGGGTGGTACTACAACTGGGCCGCACACCCCGACGGCATCGCCACACCGCCGAACGTCGAGTTCGTGCCGATGATCTGGGGCACGAAGTTCACCGACGACGCCACCCTCGCCAAGGCGAAGGCGAACGGCAAGGTGCTGCTCGGCTTCAACGAGCCGGACTTCCCCGACCAGGCGAACATGACCCCCGAACAGGCGCTCGACCTGTGGCCGAAGCTCGCCGCGACCGGCCTGCGCCTCGGCAGCCCTGCCGTCGCGCACAGCGGTGACAAGGCGGGCGGCTGGCTCGACCGGTTCATGAGCGGCGCGGCCCAGCGAGGCCTGCGCGTCGACTTCGTCGCGGTGCACTGGTACGGCTCGGACTTCAGCGACGCGGCTGTCGGCCACCTGCGGAACTACCTCGCCGCGGTGCACGCGCGGTACGGCAAACCGATCTGGCTGACCGAGTACTCGCTGATCGACTTCTCCGGCGGCACGGCCCGCTTCCCGACCCAGGCACAGCTCGCCGCCTTCGCGCGCGGCTCCAGCGCGATGATGGAAGGCCTCCCGTACGTCGAGCGCTACGCCTGGTTCGCACTGCCCGCGGAGAAGCCCGGCACCGGCCTCTACACCCCCGGCGGCACCCCGAACGAGGCCGGTGAGGCGTACCGCGCCGCGGGCTGATCCGCCGTCGTCGAGAATCACGGCGTGTCAACCGCGACGAACACCCGCCTGCTGGTCACCACCGGGAGCACCGGCCCCGCGATCACCGACCTGGTGATCCCGGCACTGCTGCTGCGCACCCCCGGCGCGGCGTGGCACCAGCTCGTCCACATCTACGTGCCGTCCGGTCCCACCGTCGCCTTCAGCGGCAGGGACCTCCGCTCGCCCGGCATCACCGAGGCGACCGCACTGGCCCGCGAGGCGGGCTTCGAGCCGGTGGTCAGGTCGCCGGGCGGGCGGATGGTCGCCTACGACAGCGGTGCCGTCGTGATCGACCACCTCGACAGCACCACGGACATCCGCCACGCGGGCAGCGCGACGTTCGCCGCGAACGCCGAGAGCCACGTCCGGGTGCTGCGCGGACTCGGCGACGTCGACGCCCGCATCGGCGAGGTCGAGGGCGAGTACTGCCCCGGCGAGTACAGCATCAACGTCGGCGGCGTCACGAAGGTCGTCGGTTCCGCACAACGCGTCACCGCCACCGGTTCCCTGTTCAGCACGGTCGTCCAGGTCGCCGTCTCGGACCGGGTACGCGCCGTGATCACGGACGTGTCGCGCGCGCTCGGCTACGACCTGCGGCAGAGTTCCATCGCCGGCCTCGCCGACTACGCACCGGCACTGACCTCAGCCGAGGTGGCCGCGGCGTTCGCGGCCGACTACCGCGACCGGCTCGGGCTGGCCGATGGACAGCTGCCTCCCGCCGTGGTCGCGCATGCGTCCCGGGCCGGCGGTGGCTCGCCGTTCCACGTCGACGACTGGACTCGGGCGAACCCGATGGCGGCTGACCCGCCCGGGTAGAGCCTGCCTAGGCCGGAGCGAGCGCGTCCATCACCGACGAGCGCACGCCCAGCACGCTCATCAGTTCCAGTGCCTGCAACGGCCGCAGCACGGCGGCGGTGTTCGCGACGACCACGAGCGCGCTGCCCTGACGCAGGCACAGGTCCTGGTGTTCGAGCAGCACGCCGATGCCCTTTGCGCCGAGGAACCGCACGCCGCTCAGGTCGGCGACGACGGGCGCGGGCGGGGTGACCGACCTGAGCGCCTCACCGAGGCGTTCGGCCAGGTCGGGGGCGGTGGTGAAGTCGATTTCACCGGCGACGTGCAGGAGGACGGCGGCGCCCACGGTTTCGCATGCTGTGCGGAAGGGGGCTTGACCGTCGGTGAGCACGTGGCAACCTCCAGATACGTCAGCGGCACATGGCCTTCCAACGGGCTGGCTGCTCAACCCGTGCCGACCGTAGCGCAGTCCCCGGGTGAACGCGGCCCGGAGGCCGGCGGCCGAATATCAGGTTCCCTCAGATGGACTACTGAGAGCGGGCGTAGCATCGGTCCTCGTGACCGGTTTCTTCCACGAGACCGCCTTCTACGGCACTGACGACGACTTCCTCGCGCATGCCGTGCCGTTCCTCGAAGACGGTCTGCGCGCAGGAGAGCCGTCCGTCGTGGCGTGCTCCGAGCAGAACACCGAACTGCTGCGCGGCACGCTGGGTCGCACCGGTGTGATCTTCCGGCCGGGCACCGGCCAGTACTCCCGGCCGTCCGAAGCCATCGCGAACTACCTCGACCTCTTCCGCGAGTACACGGCGGGCGGCGCACAGCAGATGCGCGTGATCGGCCAGGTCCCGCACCCCGGCACGGGCGCGCGCTGGGACTGGTGGGCGCGCTACGAGGCCGCGGTGAACCAGGCGTACGCCGAGTTCCCGGTGTGGGGCCTGTGCCCGTACGACACCAGGACGACGCCCGCCGACGTGCTGGCCGACGTGGTGAGCACGCACCCGAACATCGCCACCGCGCCCGGCACGCACGAGGCCAACCCCGGTTACCGCGCGGGCTTGGCCTCGTCGCCACCACTCCCGGACGTGCTCGAGGAGGGCGTCCCACTGGTCGAACTCGTCGACCCGGCCGCCGGCACGGTCCGTGAGGCCGTGGGCAACGCGATCGACGGGATGGACCTGGACGAGGAGGCCGCGCACGACGCCGTCTACGCGGCCAGCGAGATCGTCACGAACGGCCTGACACACGGCGTCGCGCCGGTCCGCTTCCGGCTGTGGGCGGACGGGGCACGCGTGGTGCTCGCGGTGACCGACCACGGGCCCGGCCCGTCCGATCCGACGGCGGGCCTGGTGCCGACGACCGAGACGAGGTCGGCCGGGCTCGGGCTGTGGATCCTGCACCGCACGTGCGACTACGTGTCCATGGGCCGCGACGCCGACGGGTTCACCGTGCGGGTCAGCGTCGGCGGCCAGACGTAGGGCAGGTCGTCCGGCACGTCAGGGAAGAACCGGCGGTAGTGGCCGGGATCCTTGCGTACCAAGGCGGACTGGTGGCTGAGGTGCACGTCGTGGTCGCCCAGCCAGGCGGGGAGTTCGTCCGCGGCGGCCAGTTCCTCCTGGGTGCGCACGACGACGATCTCCTTGGCGCGGGCCAGGTCCGAGCGCATCGTCGCCTCGCAGGTGTCCCGGAACCCCTGCGACCGCCACTCCGCGCAGATGTCCATGCCGTACCGGACGAGCGCTTCCTCGTGGCCCGCCCACATCCTCACGGCCGGGTGGTGGCGCCAGCCGTGGCCGGGCACCACCAGCGCGCGCTGGATCTGCAGCGTCTCGACCCGCTGCTTGCCGAGGCGGCTGCGGTCCAGCACACGGGCCGTGGCGGCGAAGTCCGGATACGGCAGGAAGGTCTGCATGCCTCAGAGCACGTACTTCGCCGCTTCGGCAGCGCGTTCCGTGTCGACGTGCACCTCGTACCGGCGTGCCTGCAGGGTCATGGTGCTCGCGAAGTCACGGCGTCCGCGCGTGCTCCAGTGCGCCACGAACCCGAAGACCGCGCCCCAGAACGCACCGACCACGAGGCTGATGAACACGAACCAGGCCCACGTCTGGCCGGCGGTGAACAGCCCGAAGAGCAGACCGATGAACACACCGAACCACGCACCACCGACCGCGCCCGCCGCTGCCGCGCGGACCCGCGTCATGCGTCCGGTCACCTGCTCGACCGTCCGGATACCGTCGCCGATGATCCGCACGCTCTCCACCGGGAACCCGTCGTCGGACATCCGGTCCACGAGGCGCTGGGCGTCGAGGTAGTCGGGGAAACTGGCCAGGAGGGACGATTCCGTCTGGGTCACTTCGTGCTTGATGTCCACGTCCTCCGGGTACCCGCGGAGACGGCGTTCCACACGATCAACTTCCACCCGAACGTGCGTTCGAGATACCCAGGCCCTAATCAGCGGCCGAGGACGACATCACCGGGAGTCGAGGGAGCCGGTACGGCCATCGGGCGCGAGACGCGGCTGAGCAGCCGATGAGCGAGGGTCAGCAGCATCCGGGCTTCCATCCGCTCGCCGTAGCGCAGGTGCTCGCCCGCGGCTTCGACACATCCCATGACCTGCGGTGACACCGAGGCGTGCACGGCCGAGCACCCTGCCAGCGCCTCCTGGAGGCCTCTGCGGGCCTCGTCCTCGTCGATACCCGCCAACGCGGTGCAGACCGCGTTGTCCAGCTTCTCCAGCGCGATCGCGCGCTGCTGCCGCGACGACGGTTCGTCGAGTTCGGTGGCCATGGTCATCGCCTGCTTTCACAGCCGGATCCCTCGCGCCGACTGCTTGACGCGCCCGCGCCCGAATACCCGGTTCGAGCGCCCTCAAACCGGAAGTTCACCCGACGCGGCTACCGTGTCGGAATGCGTGTGACCTGGCGCGAGAAGAACGCGCGAGAGTGGATCTCCGAACTCTCCGACCGGATCGGCGTGGCCGGGTGGGCGACCCTCGCCCTCACCCCTGCCCTCGCCGCCGAGGTCGACCAGCACGGCGCCGCGGTGCGCGACATCCTCCTGGTCGGCGTCGAAGGCGCCGGCACGGTGGGCGCGGTCGTGCTCCTCGCCGCGTACGGGCGAGGCCTGCTGGACAACGCGCTCGAGTCGGACTGGACACCTACGTCGTGGCTCGGTGCCCGCCTGATGGCCGTCTGCGAGCTCGCGCACCTGCACGACGCGAGGCCGTTGACCGACGACGTGCCCGCGCTTCCGAAGCTCACATAGATAAACGAGGCGCACCCCAGGAGGTGCGCCTCGTCGGTGATCCTCGGTCAGCGCTCGTCGGGCCTCCGCTCGCCGAGCACCGGGTCCGCCGCCGGCATCGGTCGCGCGGCGGCGGGCACCGGCGCGGTGACGGGTTCGGCCTGAGCCGGGGTACCGGTGCGCACGGCGTCCTCACGCCCGCGCTGGTACGCCTCCGCCTGGGCCTGGGCCTGCGGCAGTTCCTGCTCCGCGCGCCCCAGCCAGCCTTCCCACCGCTGCTGCATCGGCCTCACCAGGCCACCGCCCACACCGACGACGAGGATGCCGCCGACCGTGGCGAGCACCGCGATCAGGACCGGCGTGGTGACCGTGGTGGCGACGCCGATCTGGTTCAGCGCGGCGATGATGCCGAGCGCCCAGATGAAGATCGACGCGATGTTCGCGAGAACGCGGCCGTAGGACAGCCCGCCCAGCGCACCGCCGATGAAGTCCTTGACAGCACTGGCGACCGCGCCCGCCACGACGACGATGATGATCGCGACCGCGGCCTTCGGCAGCCACGACACGATGCCGGTCAGCAGTTCGGAGACGGGGTTCGGGCCCCACACGCCGAACGCGATCTGCAGCGTGATCAGCAGCAGCGCATAGTAGACCAGCTTCGCGAGCAGGTCAGAGGCGTCGTACTTGCTGTTGGAGAGCATCCTGCGGATACCGCCGCGCTCCACGAGACGGTCGAAACCGACGCGTTCGAGCACCTTGTCGACGAGCTTCGCCACCGCCTTCGCGACGAACCAGCCGATCAGCAGGATCAGCAGGAACGCCGCGAGCTTGGGCACGAACGTGGCGACGGCGCGCCAGGCGTCGTTCAGCCCTTGTCCGAAGTCCATGTCGAACTCCCTTCGCACGGGCGCCCGGCCGGGCCGCCCGCACCTGGCAGTACCCGGTGCGGGCGCCCTTCACACGCTGACTTCATGAGACCTGCCGCAGCTCGCGGTCGCTGGCCGCTAGGGCGTGTCCCGTAAGTCTCGTCCGCGATAGTCGCGGCCGAGGGCCCCGGAGGCGGCACCGCCGCAACGCCCGAATACGCCCGGTATGAGGCCGGCTGATCGAACTCGTCACCGGTGCGAACGTCGACTGGACATGCGCGACACCGTTGCTACATCAGAGTGAACCTCTCTGTCCACATTGGACTAACGCACGGTGACCGTCAGGGTGAACGTGCCGTCGTGCGGCACGGTGAGGATCTGCATCCGGCGGCCGGGATAGGTGATCGTGGTCGCCGGCCGCAGCCGCGGCTCCAGTTCGCGCGCCCAGTCGAACCGGATCACCGTGCGGCCGCGGGTGAGCGTGAGGCCACGCAAGTCCAGCGCCACCGTGTCGGAATCCCTTACCACCAAAGGAATCTGCTCGGTGGCCGCGCTCCCGGCCCGCACCGAACGGACGATCCGGTCGCCCACCGCCACCTCCGTCACGACCGAACCGGACGGCGTGCGGTAGCGGAACCGGTACGGCTCGCCGCCGAGGAACTCCGCCTCCTGCGGGCCGCGGGAGTCCGGCACCTGACCGGGGAACACGGTGGCCCAGCACGCGTGGTCGTTGTTGTTCATCGACTGCACCAGCGTGCCCGCGACGGGATGCCACAGGAACGTCAACCCGGTGCGCGCCAACGAGGTCGCCCGGCGCGTGCCGAAGTATCCGCCGACATACCAGCGTGGCCGCCGCACGAACAGGAAGTCCTGCCCCTGATCGCTGCGCCGCTCGGTGAAGTGCGCGCGCCGGTAGGGCAGCCGCGCGATGGCCGCCGTCCTTTCGGCACGGCTCGGGTAGCGCTCGCCGTAGATCGCGTGCGTGAGGATGCGCGGTGAGGTGTCCGGCTTGACGAGCGCGGGCACCGGCGCCGCCGAGGCCGCCCAGGCAGCGCGCACGGCGGCCAGGTCCTCGCGGCCCGACACGAACGCGGCCAGGCCGGGCACCTCCGGCACGAACTGGGCGTTGAGCGCGGTCCGTTCGGGATCGGGCCGCACGTCGGCGTAGAACTTCGAGGACGTGCGGGAGTTCGGGGCGATGTTGGCGAACCAGCCGGAACCGTCCGGCTCGCGCAGCAGGTTGTAGCCGAGCCAGTCGGTGTACCTCCGGGTCATGGCGACGAGGTTCGGGTCGCCGGTCTGCCGCCACGCGTCGGCCAGTTCCGGCAGCATGACCTCGAAGTTGTAGTTGGTGTCCGCACCGGACTCCTCGTAGAAGTACCCGGCGGGGCTCTGGCCGACCGTCGCCAGCCTCCGGAACGCCTCGGTCAGCCACTGCCGCAGCACGGCGTCCGGGTCGTGCCTCAACGCGAGCGCCGCACCGGCGAGGCCTGAGGCCGTCTGGTTCGCCCAGGTGAGCGGCGACTGCCAGACGGTGCCGTTGGACGGGTCCAGGAACCACGTCATGGCCCGCCTCAGCGCCGCGCTGATCTGGGCCTGTCGCGACCGCAGCGCTCCGGCGCGTTTCAGCAACGCGTTCGTCTTGCTCAGGTAGCCCATGCCGAACCCGGTCGCCGCCAGCGAGTGCTGGTCCGCCGAGTACTCCGGCCACGAACCGTCGGCGTGCTGCAGCCCGAGGTAGTGGGCGAGTCCCGCGTCGAGCGCGGCGAGCACGTTCGCGTCGCCTCGGTACGGGTTCCACGGGCGGGCCTGGGTCGCGAACCAGGCCAGTGTGTAGACGTGTTCCTGGACGCGGGCGTTGTACGGGGCGTTGGGGCTGCGCCACCAGCCACCGCCGAAGAAGCCGCTCGCGTTCATGTCCGCGACCATCGGCGAGACGAGCATCAGGTACTGCGCGAACCGCTGCTCGTCCGGTGCGAACGAGCGGCGGTCCGGGGTGACGGCCGGGGGCGCGGACAAGGCGTGCGCCGACGCGGGCAGAGCGGCGAGCAGTCCGACGGCGGTCGCACCGGTGATCAGGCTGCGACGGCTGAATGCGTTCACCTGAACTCCAATCGGCGGAAGTCTGGTCGTTTGCGGCTGGGATGAGCCGATCCCGGCTTGTGCGGCCCGCGTAGCGGGCCGTCAGTCGGGACGCTTCTGCCGGTCGATGTACTCCTTGATGATTGACAAGGGCGCTCCTCCGCACGACCCGGCGAAGGTTGAGATGACACTGCGTCCCCTGCGTACGTTGGGGTCGGGTTCCCACCGTGGTGACATAGACCAACGCTATGGTGATCAACGTGAAGCAGGTTGTGCAGGTGCGGTTGCTGCCGACACCCGAGCAGGCGTCGGCGCTGAGCGATACCCTGCGCGCCTGCAATACGGCAGCTTCCTGGCTGTCTGAGCGGATGTACACCGACCAGGTGTTCCGGAAGTTCGACGTGCAGAAACGCCTCTACACCGAACTGCGGGAACGGTTCGGGCTGGCCGCCCAACCGGCGATCCGGGTCATCGGCAAGACCGTGGACGCCTACACGACCCTGCGGGCCAACCTCAAGGCAGGCAACTACGGGCCGCCTGGGTCGGACCGGCGCCGCAAGGTTGAGGGCAGTCCGATCGTCTTCCGCCCACAGGCGGCGCAGCCGTTCGACGCCCGCTGCCTGTCCTGGCAGCTCGGTGACGCGGGCCGCGACGGGACGGTGTCGATCTGGACGGTCGCCGGTCGGCTCAGGAACATGCGGATCGTCGGAGACCCCAGGCATCTGGCCCTGCTGCGCTCCCGGCCTGCGATCGGGGAGACCGATCTGCTGCACCGGGACGGGGTGTGGCTGCTGCACGCCGTCATCGACAGTCCCCAGGCCGCCCGGCGAGAACCGGTGAACGGGTTCCTCGGAGTCGACCTGGGCATCGTTAACATCGCGACCACCTCCGACGGTGACCGGACGTCCGGAGCACGCCTGAACCGCTACCGCAAGCGTCAACTGCGGCTGCGGAAGCGGTTGCAGGCCAAGAAGACTTCCTCCGCGCGGCGGCTGCTGAACAAACGCCGCCGCAAGGAGGCCCGGTTCGCCGCCGACGTGAACCATCGGATCAGCAAGACCATCGTGGCCGAGGCTGAACGCACCGGGCGCGGAATCGCCGTCGAGGAACTGACGGGAATCCGCGCGCGGGTACGGCTTCGCAAGCCCCAACGGGCCACGCTGCACTGCTGGGCATTCGCCCAGCTCGGTCAGTTCCTGACCTACAAGGCCCGGCGGGCCGGTGTAGTGATGGTGCAGGTCGATCCGGCCTACACCTCGCAGACCTGCCACGCCTGCGGGTATGTCGACAAACGCAACCGCCGTAGTCAGGCGGTGTTCCATTGTGGCCGGTGTGACTTCGTTGGGCACGCCGACCACAACGCAGCACTCAACATCGCGGCTCGCGGTGTTGAGCGCCGGGGCGAAGTCATGCGCCCAGACGCAGCGCCCATCCTGGCAGCCAGCTAGGACGGCAGCAGCAAGCCTGGAAACCGCCGCTCGCGGCGGTTGGCAAGCTCGTTCCTTCAGGGACGAGTTCATGACGGGCCTACCTCCTTGATGCGGCACCCTCACCCGCCCAAGCCCGGCCCGTCAAGATGCTAATTCGAATTATTACAGGGTTGACGGTGGGACGGGTGCTGTCGCAGACTCCGTGCCAATTCGAATTGGCAGGTGTTCATGGCGAAGAGGCTCACCCAGCAGGACATCGCCCGGATGGCGGGCGTCAGCCAGGCCACGGTGTCGCTGGTGCTCAACAACCGGACCGACAGCGGCGTCCGGATCGCGGAGGAGACGCGGGCCAGGGTGCTCGAGGTGATCCGGCGGACCGGCTACGTCGCGAACCCGATCGCACGCCGGTTGCACGACCAGCGCAACCGCATCCTCGGCGTCTTCACCTACGAGGCCGTCTTCCCGAGCACCCGCGCGGACTTCTACCAGCCGTTCCTCGAGGGCATCGAGGAGCAGGCGGAGGAGGCCGGCTGCGACCTGCTGCTGTTCACCAGCGCCAAGGCGACGAGCGGGAAGCGGCGGATCTTCAGCGACGACAGCAGGATCCGGCTCGCGGACGGCTGTGTGCTGCTCGGTCGTTCGATCGACCGCGACGACCTGGCCCAGCTCGTCAAGGAGGCCATCCCGTTCGTCTCGGTCGGACGGCGTGACGACGCGGGCGGCCCGGTGCCGCACGTCGGCGCCGACTACGCCGCCGCCGTGCGGAACCTCGTGGACCGCGCGGTGGCTCTCGGGCACCGCGAGCTCGTGTACGCAGGCGCCGGAACGGGTGCGGAGTCGTCGGCCGACAGGCTGCGCGGGTTCAAGCAAGCCGTTGCGGCGCATGGGGTCAAGGGCACGCACGTCCAGTCCGCCGGGCTCCGCCAGCTGCTCGACGCCGGTGTCACATGCGTGCTCGCCGAGGAGCTCTCCGACGGTGCCGCGCTTGTCCTCGCCGCCCGCGAGCGCGGCCTGTCGGTCCCCGGCGACCTGTCCGTGCTGACGCTCGGGGCCGCCACCCGGCCCGCGCCGGACGACGTACGGCTCACCGGTTTCCGCATTCCGCGCCGCGAGATGGGACGGCGGGCGGTGCAGGCGCTGACCGAGGTGCTCGAACACGGCACCACCCCGCAGGAGCTGCTGGCCTGCGAGTTCGTCGAAGGCACCACGCTGGGCCACTCCACCGCTCAGCGTTGATTTGGAGGAATCTGTTGCCGCACAACACTGACGTCGTCGTAGTAGGCGGCGGGCTGGGCGGGGTCGCCGCGGCCCTCGCCCTGCTGCGCGCCGGCCGCCGAGTCGTGCTCACCGAGGAGTTCGAGTGGCTCGGCGGGCAGCTCACCAGCCAGGCCGTGCCGCCGGACGAGCACAGCTGGGTCGAGCGCTTCGGCGTCACCGCGTCGTACCGCGCGCTGCGCGACGGCATCCGCGACCACTACCGCCGCCACTACCCGCTCACGCCGCAGGCACGGGCGTGGCGCGAGCTCAACCCCGGCGCGGGCAACGTGAGCCGGCTCTGCCACGAGCCCCGCGTCGCCGTCGCCGTGATCGACGAGATGCTGGCCCCCTACCGGGGCAGCGGCAGGCTCACGGTCCTGCAGCCCGCCCGGCCGATCTCCGCGCGCACCGACGGCGACCGGATCGTGTCGGTCACCGTCGAGCACAACGGCACCGAGGTCGAACTGGCCGCGCCGTACGTCCTCGACGCGACCGAGACCGGCGAGCTGCTCCCGTTGTCCGGCACCGAGTACGTGACGGGCTTCGAGTCCACTCTGGACACCGGGGAGCCCAGCGCGCCCGAGACCGCCCAGCCGGCGAACATGCAGGCGATGTCGGTGTGCTTCGCGATCGACCACGTCGACGGCGACCACACCATCGACAGGCCCGGGCGGTACGACTTCTGGCGCGAGTACCAGCCCGCCTACTGGGGCGACCGGATGCTGTCGTTCCGCTCCCCCGACCCGCGCACGCTGAACACCGCCGAGCGCACGTTCACCCCGAACCCGGACGACGACCCGCTGTCGGTGCTCTCCGACCAGCGGCTCAGCGCGGGCGACGGCAACCTGTGGACGTTCCGCCGCATCGCCGCGCGCCGCAACTTCACCGAAGGCGCCTACGACAGCGACATCTGCCTGGTCAACTGGCCGATGATCGACTACTTCGAGTCGCCGGTGATCGACGTGCCGGACGCGGACAAGCACATCGCGGCGGCACGGGAACTGTCGAAGTCGGTGCTGTACTGGTTGCAGACCGAGGCACCGCGGCAGGACGGCGGCACCGGCTTCCCCGGTCTGCGGCTGCGCGGCGACGTCACCGGCAGCGCGGACGGCCTGGCCCAGGCGCCCTACATCCGCGAGTCACGGCGGATGCGGACCGAGTACACGATCGTCGAGCAGGACCTCTCACTCGCCGTGCGCGGCGACAAGGGCGCCGCGCAGCACGCCGACGCCGTGGGTGTCGGCATGTACCGCATCGACCTGCACCCCTCCACCGGCGGCGACAACTACCTCGACATCGCCAGCTGCCCGTTCGAGATCCCGCTCGGCGCGCTCATCCCCCAGCGCGTCGAGAACCTGCTCCCGGCGGGCAAGAACATCGGCACCACCCACATCACCAACGGTTCCCATCGGCTGCACCCGGTCGAGTGGAACGTCGGAGAGGTCGCGGGCGCGCTCGCGGACTTCTGCCTGGCGCACCGAGTCACCCCTCGCGCGGTGCGCAACACCCCCGGCCTGCTCGCGGACTTCCAGCACCGGCTGGAACGCGACGGGGTCGAGCTCCGCTGGCCGGACGTGTCCGGTTACTAGTCCAGGGAGACAACGATGTCCCGCCTCACCGCTCTGATCGTCGCCGCACTGCTGGCGCTCACCGCCTGCAGCGGTTCGTCCGCGCAGTCCGGCCCCAAGTCGCTGCGCATGACCGTGTGGACCGCCAACGAGGCGCATCTCAAGCTGCTCAACGAGATCGCGTCCGAGTACAAGGCGTCGCACCCGGACGTCACCGAGATCAAGTTCGACACGATCCCGGCCGACGGCTACACCACCACGCTCACCACCCAGATCGCCGGCGGCAACGCGCCGGACCTGGCGTGGATCCTCGAGGAGTCCGCGCCGGACTTCGTCTCCTCCGGCGCGCTCGCCCCGATCAAGGCGAAGGTGGAGAAGGCCGACGAGCTCGTGCCGTCCGCCACGAAGCTGTGGGAGAAGGACGGCGAGCTCTACGCGTACCCGTTCTCCACCTCGCCGTTCGGGCTGTTCGTCAACACCGACCTGGTGAAGGACCTGCCGAAGACCTGGGAGCAGGCCGTCGCGGCCTCGGCCGGCAAGAACCTCGTGCTGCCGGACTTCAAGTACCAGAACTGGGCGGTGCTCTCGGCGATCTGGCGCGGCTGGGGCGCGAACGCGTGGAGCGAGGACGGCAGGACGTGCGGCTTCTCCAGCCAGGAGATGAAGGACGCCATGACGTTCGTCCACAAGGCGATCTTCACGGACAAGGCGATCCCCGGCCCCGGCACGACCGTGGACTTCTTCGCGGGCAACGCGGCCATGGCCGTCAGCCAGATCTCGCGGGCGGGCGGGTTGAAGGACGCCAAGTTCGGCTGGACGCTGCTGCCGCTGCCGCAGGGCCCGAAGGGTGACTACGCGGTGATCGGCCAGGCCGGTGTCGGCGTGCTGAAGCGGTCGAAGAACGCCGACGCCGCCGCGGACTTCCTGGGCTTCTTCACCAACGCGGCCAACTCCGCGAAGCTCGCTCAGTTCTTCCCGCCGATCCGCCAGTCGCTGCTCAACGCCGACACGCTGGCCAAGAGCAACCCGCTGCTCAAGCCGGAGCAGCTGCAGTCGGTCGTGATCGACGGCATCAACAAGGGCGTCGTGAAGCCCAGCCACCAGGGCCAGGAGGAGCTGAACCAGACGATCCGCGCGGCACTCGACCCGTTGTGGAAGCCGGACGCGAACATCGGCCAGGTGCTCGACGGCGTGTGCGAGAAGATCAAGCCGTTGCTGGAGCGCCAGTGACGTTCTGGACGTATCGCAGGCGCGACAACCTGGTCGGCTACCTGTTCGTCGCGCCTGCTCTGCTCGGCAGCCTCGCGTTCGTGCTCATCCCGCTGGGGATGGTCGGCTGGTACAGCCTCAACGAGTGGAACGTGCTCGGCGGGACGTTCGAGTTCATCGGCGGCGAGAACTACAAACAGCTTCTCGCCGACGAGAAGCTGCGCGACTCGCTCGTCGCCACGGCCTGGTTCGCCGCCGGGCTGGTGGTACTGAACCTGTCGCTGGCGTTGCTGCTCGCGGTGCTGCTCAACCTGAAACTGCGCGGCACCACGCTGTTCCGCACGTTGTTCTTCTCCCCCGTGCTGGTGTCATTGGTGGCCTGGACGCTGGTCTGGCAGCTCATGCTGCAGCCGGAGGGCAGCGTGAACGGGCTGCTCGGCGTGTTCGGCGTCGACGGCCCGAACTGGCTGCGAGGTGAGACCACGGCGATGGTGTCGGTGATCGTCGTGCAGGTGATCAAGAACGTCGGGCTGAACATGGTGCTGTTCCTCGCGGCACTGCAAGGCGTTCCGGCCCCGCTGTACGAGGCCGCGAAGATCGACGGCGCGGGCGCGTGGAGGCGGTTCCGGAGCATCACGATCCCGTTGATCAGCCCGACGATCCTGCTCACGTCGATCATCACGATCGTCGGCTCGCTGCAGGTGTTCGCGCAGATCGCGGTGCTCACCCAGGGCGGGCCGGGCACGTCCACGACCGTGTTGATCTACTACCTGTACCAGCAGGCGTTCCAGTTCCACCACTTCGGCTACGGCGCGACGATCTCGGTGCTGCTGTTCGTCATCGTCGCCGCTCTGACGTTGCTGCAGTGGCAGATGCGCCGGAAGTGGGTGCTCCATGAATCGTAAGGTCGCCCTCTACGGGTTGCTGTGCCTGCTGTGCGTGCCGTTCGTGTTCCCGACGTGGTGGATGGTCACCTCGTCGATGAAACCGATCAGCGAGATCTTCTCCGAGTCGCTGCTGCCGTCGGAGTGGACGTTCTCCACGTACGAGACGGTGTTCAGGATGCAGCCGTTCGGGCAGCAGTACTGGAACAGCCTCTACATCGCGGTGGTCGTCACGGCCGGCACGATGGCCGTCGCGGCGCTCGCGGGCTACGCGTTCGCACGCATCCGGTTCCCCGGCCAGAACGCGCTGTTTGTGGTCGTGCTGACCGGCTTGCTCATCCCGAGCGAGGTCACGATCGTCCCGTTGTTCCAGATGTTCCAGTCGCTCGGGATGACGAACACGCACTGGCCGCTGATCATCGTGCCGATCTTCGGGGCGCCGTGCGTGCTGGCGATCTTCATCATGCGCCAGTTCTTCATCGCGCTGCCGCCGGAACTGGAGGAGGCCGCCCGCATGGACGGCCTGGGCCGCGCCGGGATCTTCTACCGGATCGCCCTGCCGCTGTCCCGGCCCGCACTGGGCGCGGTCGCGATCTTCACGTTCCTGCACTCGTGGAACCTGTACCTGGAGCCGATCGTGTACCTGTCCACACCGGACATGTTCACGCTGCCGCAGGCGCTGACCCAGTTCGTGGACATCTACGGCGGCCCGATGTGGAACGTCCAGCTGGCGGCGGCGACCATGACGGCCGTGCCGATCCTGGTGGTGTTCGTGGTGGCGCAGCGGCAGTTCATCGAGGGCCTCGCGCACACGGGCGTCAAGGGGTGATCGACCCGGAGATCGCGGCGGCGGTGGACTTCTCCCGGCCACCGCTGACCGCGGCCGGGATCGCGGCCAGGCGTGCGTCGAACCGGGTCGTCACCGATGCCGAGCTGACGCGGGACGGCTCGGTGACGTTCACCGAGGAGGACGCGGACGGCGTGCCCGTGCTCGTGCTGCGCCCGGCCGGTTCCGCAGGCCCTCCCGTCCTGCACCTGCACGGTGGCGGGATGGTCGCGGGCACTCGGCGCAGCGACCTGCACGTGCTGGCCGAGTGGGTCTCGCAGCTCGGCGTCACGCTGGTCTCCCCCGAGTACCGGCTGGCACCCGAACACCCGCACCCGGCACCGGTGCGGGACTGCTACCGGACGCTGATGTGGATGGCCCGCAACGGTCTCGCCTCCCCGGTCGTCGCCGGCACGTCCGCGGGCGGCGGGCTGGCGGCGGCGGTGACGCTGATGGCCCGCGACCTCGGCGGTCCGGCCGTCCGCGGCCAGCTGCTGATGTGCCCGATGCTCGACGACAGGTGTGAAACCCCGTCCAGCCACCAGTTCCTCGACGGCACCACCTGGGTGCGCGCCTCGAACATCACCGGCTGGACGGCGTTGCTCGGCGACGCGCGGGGCGGGCCGGACGTGTCGCCGTTCGCCGCTCCGGCTCGCGCGGCCGATCTCTCCGGCCTGCCGCCGGCCTACGTCGACGTCGGCTCGGTGGACGTGTTCCGCGACGAGGCCGTCGGCTACGCGTCCCGGATCTGGCAGGCGGGCGGTGACGCGGAGCTGCACGTGTGGCCGGGCGGCTGTCACGGCTTCGACCAGCTCGTGCCGGAAGCCGCGTTGTCGCGCCGTGCCCGAGCCACGCGGATGGCGTGGCTCAGGCGGACGCTCTACCTGTAACGCGGATGCGTGGTGTGCCATTCGAAGCCGCCACCCATCCAGGCCTTGGTGCCCTTCAGGAACCGGTGCAGCTCCACCGACGGCACCGCGAGCAACGCCTTGTGCCCTGCCTCGAAGTCGCGCACCAGCTGGTTGTGCAGCTCCACGGTCCGTGCGGTGGCCTCGGCGATCGAGCACTCACGGTCCGCGGCGATCTGCAGCACCATGTTGCAGACCGGCTTCTCGTCGGCGGCGTCCTTCTCCACCGACACCAGGTCGTTCACCATCACCGACGCCGTGCCCGCGTCCGTGAGCAGCCGCCGCACGCGCGGGTCGTAGTACAGCGGCGCGGGCAGCTCGTAGCCCCCGACGGCGTCGATCAGCGTCATCGACGTGTAGAAGGTGTCGTGCTGCCTGGTCGCGAGGTACTGCCACGCGGGCGGATAGTTGCCGGTGTGCCGCCAGGCCGCGTAGGCGCCCCACGACACGAACATCGCGAACGTCGAGTAGCAGACCCGTTGCACCACAGTGGCCGTGCTGCGCGACGTGAGGTGCGCGATGCCCGAGCGCAGGCCGACGAGCACCGGGTCGGACGCGATCCTTTCCTCCAGGTCCACGGTGAACTCGGCGGCCGGCGCGACCGGGTCCATCGCGGCCATCGCCAGGGCCAGGCGCGGCGGCAGTTCGGCCGGGATCGCGCCCATCTCGGTGTCGTCCGCGTACAGGTCGTCCGCGGCCCACCACGCCGCGTTCAGCTTCGCCGCGATCAGCAGCTGGTCGACGTCGTCGGTGTCGACGTGGGTCAGCACCGCGAGCCGGCCGAACATGCCGCCGAGGAACCGTTCCGGCTCTTCGAAGCCGCACTCCTCCGCCCACGCGACGAGGCGCTCGTCCACGGCGGCCGCCAGCAGCGCGTCCTCGCGTTCGGGCACCGGCACGTACAGCGGTGGCGCGGTGCCGTCACCCCACGGGCGTTCGGCATATCCGGGTTCGGGCGGTGGTTGAACGGCCTCGGGCCGCCCGAGCCGGGCAGCGGAGGTGCCCAGCCCGGACGGCCCGGTGAGGAGGTCCTTCATCAGATGCGGTCCGCCACGATCAGCAGGTAGTGGAAGCTGCCTTCCTTGTAGGCCGTCAGGAACGGGTCCTCCACGCCGGTCGCGACCGACGACTGCGCGCGCAGCTCCCAGTACGGGATGGTCTCCGGCGTCAGGTCGACCACGCTGATCGGCACGAACCCGTTGTCCGCCAACGCCCTGAAGTACTCGCTGCGCGGGTGGATGTTGCAGATGTAGTGCTGGTCGATCTGGCTGACGGCCCGCGACCGCAGCCCGGTCAGGTCGTTGGAGCAGCCGGTGATGCAGACGTACCGGCCGCCGGGCGCGATCAGGCGCGCGAACTCGCCGTACAGCTGCTGGAGGTCCACGTACATCGTGGTCTCGTTGGTCCAGATGCCGTTGAACGAGCCGGTCTCGAAGCCGGTGTCGAGCATGTTCTTGAAGTGGAACCGCACCTGGTCGGCGACTCCGCGCTCGACGGCCTGGTTGTTGGCGAAGGCGACCTGTTCCTCGGAGATGCTGACGCCGTCGATCCGGGCACCGAACCGCGCGTTGGCCATGAAGCTGGTGCCACCACGCCCGGAGCCGCCGTCCATCAGGTGGCCGCCGACGGGAACGTCGCCGAACGCGTCCAGCAGCACCTCCGCCTGTGCGGTCTCCAGCCGGTGCATCTCGGCGATCATCACCTGGTCGCGCACCTCGGCGGGCGCCTGCAGCACCGCCGGGTCGTACTGGCCGAGCCCGTAGTGGTGGTGGTAGAGCCCGTCCACCTCACCGAGCTTGATGTTGACCGGGTCCTTCTCCTTGTTCCAGTACTCCGCGACGGAACGCTGGTAGTCGGTGCGCAGAACCGGCTTCACAGTGGGGCTCGCCATGACCTGAGTGGCTCCTGTTCGTTGGAACGCTCACTGCCGAACAGCAACTGACCTTTGCAGCTGATGGACCAATCGGCGATCCACCGTTCAGGCTTGGTTCGGACACGAACGGGTAGGCCGATGTCGCGTTCCGGTGGGCCTCCTAACCTGTGCAAGCACATCGCTATCCCCCCTTTCGTGGGTTCTCTGCCGCCCGGCCGGATGACAAACCGGGCCAGAATTCCACGCCGACTGGACGAGCCCGTGACGCGTCATCACCTGTTTCAGGCGTTCTGACGCAGTGCTCGCACTTCGTCCCTGAGTGCCCGGACCTCCAGCAGCAGCAGGTCGTCGTGCGACGCGGAACGGGGCGCGGGCAACTGCTGCACGTCCGGCTCCATCGCGCTGCACACCACGGCGATGAACAGGTTGAGCATGGTGAACGTGCCGGCCAGCAGGTAACAGAGGAAGAAGATCCACGCGAGCGGCTGGTACACCATCAGGTCGCGCATGACGTCCGACCAGCCGTCGCCCGTGGTGATCTGGAACAGCGTCAGCAGCGTCGACCCCAGATCGGCGAACCGCGGGTCGCCGGAGTCGCCGAACAGGTTGCTCGCGATCACGCCACCGATGTACAGCAGCAGCATCAGCAGCCCGGTGAGCGAGATCAGGCCGGGAACGGACTTCACCAGCGCGCTCACGACCCTGCGCATGCTGGGCACCATCGCCACGAGCCGCAGCGCCCGCAGGATCCGCAGGGACCGCAGCACGCTGAGCGGACCCGCGGCCGGCATCAGCGCCACCGACACGATGACGAAGTCGAAGATGTTCCAGGGGTCGCGGAAGAACCGCCAGCCGAACGCGTAGAGCCGGGCGGCGAGCTCGGCGACGAAGACGGCGAGCGCCAGGTGGTCGATGACGCCGAGCAGGGCACCGTGCTTCGCGACGACCGAAGGTGAGGTCTCGGCTCCCAGAGCGGCCGCGTTCACCACGATCACGCAAATGATCATCCACTGGAACCGTGTGCTCTCGACGACCTCGCCGATGCGTGCGCGCAATGCCATGCCTGACTACTCCTTGCCGGGGGGACAAGGGCACTATCGGTACGCAGGACCGCCGACTGATCACCCGGTCGTGTTGATCAATTCCAGCCTGCCGGCGGTACCGGCGTGATGATCCCGCCGGTCTCGAACCGCGCGTCGCCGAGCTCGTACCCCCGGCTCGACATGTGTCCACGAAGATCCACTGTTGCCCCCGCGCCAGCCTACGATCGACCCCGTGAGCAATGTCGAGGCCGAGCCCGCAGAAGTGACGTGCACCTCCACCCCCGGCGGCGTGGAGGTGCTGACCCCGCGCGACGTCCCGCTGGGCGGCCCGCGAGCGATGTCGGTGCGCCGGACGCTGCCCCAGAAGCAGCGCTCACTGATCGGCGCCTGGTGCTTCTGCGACCACTACGGCCCGGACGACGTCACCATGGACGTGGCCCCGCATCCCCACACGGGCCTGCAGACCGTCAGCTGGCTGTTCACCGGCGAGATCGAGCACCGCGACAGCCTCGGCGTGCACGCGTTCGTCCGCCCCGGCGAGCTCAACCTCATGACCGGCGGCAGCGGCATCTGCCACTCCGAGCAGTCCACCGCCTCGTCCTCGGTCCTGCACGGCGTGCAGCTCTGGCTCGCCCTGCCCGACGCCCACCGCGACGCGCCACGCGACTTCCAGCACTACGTCCCGCCGACGGTGGTGGCGGACGGCGCCTCGATGCGCGTGTTCCTCGGCTCGCTGGCGGGTTCGACATCGCCGGTGCGGACGTTCACACCGTTGCTCGGCGCCGAGATCGTGCTGTCCGCGGGCGCGTCGCTGACTTTGGACGTGGCGCCGTCGTTCGAGCACGGCGTCCTGCTCGACACCGGCGACGTGGCACTGGGCGAGACCGCTCTGGAGCCCGGCGACCTCGGCTACGTCGGCACCGGTCGTTCGACGCTGACGCTCTCTTCGGCCGGCGGCGCGCGGGTCGTGCTGCTGGGCGGCGTGCCGTTCGGCGAGGAGATCGTCATGTGGTGGAACTTCGTCGGGCGCACGCACGACGAGATCGCGGCGTTCCGGGAGGAATGGCAGGCGGAGACCGACCGGTTCGGCCGGGTCGAGGGCTACCCCGGTGCCCGCCTGCCGGCGCCTCCGCTGCCGGGCGGACGGCTGCGGCCCCGCGGCAACCCGGCCTGACCTCGGCATCACTTTGCGTGCCGAAATAACTACGGAAAGCACTTCCACCTTTAACTAAAATTAAGGTTCCCCACCTCACGCCGTCCCGGCATTCGGGCCGTCTCATCTCGTGACCTCATCCACAGATGACCGAACCCGACCAGGCCGAATATCGTCAAAGGCCTGGTCAGAACACATGGGCGACGCCGTCTCACCCGGCGGTCGCCACTGCATGTGAAAAGTCATACTCGAGGACCATTGAAAATTACGTTCCGATCCATTTTCCTGATCGAGGCATCCACGGAGGCTGCCGGACGTCTAAGGGGGCATGAGGAACGTGACACGAGTGGGCGCCGACTCGACATTCGCCTTCATCGCTCCGTCCGGGCGCCCGCTGCCCGTCGACGTCGAGCTCGGCTACCGCGCCGACGACCCGCACGCCGTGACCATGACGTTCCGCATGGGACGCCAGGAGACCGTGTGGCTCGTGAGCCGGGACCTGCTCGCCGACGGGTTGATCACCACCAGTGGCGCGGGTGACGTGCGGCTGCGGCCCCACAACTCCACCACCGCCGTGCTCGAACTGCGGTCCGACGTGTCGCAGGCCGTGTTCCACGTGCGGTCCTCCGAACTGCAGGAGTTCCTGAACTCCACCTACGACGTGGTCTCCCCCGGTTGCGAGAGCGACTACGTCGACTTCGACGCGGAACTCCGCAAGCTGATCGACTAGCACGAGCGCGTTTTCACCCGAACGAGCCCGTACCATGGAGTAATTCCAACCCATACGTTCGAAGTCGTGACAGTGACGACTTCCACCGCGTACAGCAGGGATCTGGGCGACGAACTGCGCCGCCTCCGGCAGAGGTTCACCGGCTTGAGGGGCCGCGCGATGGCGCTGCAGCTCGGCTGGGACCCGAGCAAGGTCTCCAACCTCGAGCACGGCAAGATCCGCGGCAGCGACATCGACCTCGCGCAGTACCTCACGGTCTGCGGCAAGGACATCGACTACTTCGAGGACTTCCTCCGCCGCTACCACAACGCCTTCGACCCGTACCTCGCGCAGATGCCGGGCACCACGCGCACGCTCGCGATGACGGAGGCGATGGCTACCGGCATCACGGCCTACGACGTTCTCACCGTGAACAGCCTCCTGCAGACGCCGAACTACGCGCGCGCCCTGCAGGCCGCGACCGGGCAGGCCGTCGAGGACCTGGACAGGCAGGCGGTCATGCGCCGCCCCAACGGCCCCAAGTGCGTCTTCTACCTGCACGAGCTGGCGCTGCGGATGCGGCTCGGCACCAAGCAGGTCATGGAGGAGCAGTACGTGTGGCTCCTGGCGAACTCCGCCATCATCCGCGTCGTGCCGGAAGAGGCGGCCACAGCGGCGTTCCAGTCGGCGTGCACGCTGTTCGAGTTCGAGAAGGCGCCACCGCTCGTCTACTCGGAATCCGGCCTGGCCAAGGTCTTCGCCCAGGGCGAGGCCGCCGTCGAACGCGGCCGCGGGCTCTTCGACCTGCTCGACGAGATCGCCCTGGACGAGAACCAGACGCGGCGCAAGCTCGCGGAGTACCGCGGGCCCACACCGCTGCGTGCCCTGGCTCAGTAGCCGTACACGAGGTCGAACGCGAGCTGCGGGTCGAACTTGCCCGCGTCGACGCCCGGCGCCTTGCCGCAGCGCCCGTCCGAGTCGCCGGGGACCTTGACCCACAGCAACATCTCCGCGCCGCCACCGGTGCGGGCGGGCGTGCCGAGCTTGCGGCCGCCGGGGTTGCACCACTCGCCGTTGTGGCCGTTGCCGTTGCGGCTGGTGTCGATCACGTACGGCTTGGTGTAGCCGGGCAGCGCACCGCTGACCGAGTTGCCGTACGCCGTCGAGGCCGCGGTGGTGTGGTAGTTCGACACGTTGATCGAGAAGCCGCGGACGTTGCGCACACCGGCTGAGTCCAGGCGGCCGGCCATGGTCGCGGCCGGCACCCACTGCGCGTTGCCCGCGTCGAGGTAGGCCCACGTGTTGGGCGCCTTGGCCCTGAACTGCTCGGTGGCGTACTTGATCATTGCCGTGCGCTCGGCGACCTTGCCGCCGTCCATGCAGCCGAAGTCCGCCAGCGAGTCAGGCTCGATCACGACGACGGCCGGCCGCGTGCCGATCGCCGAAGCGAAGGAGGAGATCCAGGTCCGATAGGCCTCAGGCGTCCCCGCGCCGCCGCCGGAGTGGCCACCGCACGCGTCGCGGCCGGGGATGTTGTAAGCGACCAGCACGGGCAGCTTGGTGCCGGTCTTGTTCACGTAACCGCTGACAGCGGTCTTGATGTCGCCGCTCCAGGCGCCGAACCAGCGGGCGATCGGCTTGGTCGAGATGTTCGCCCTGATCGCGGCCTGGCGGCCGTCGCCCGCGTGGTCGCGCACCCACACGGCGGGATTGGAGTCGGGGTCGACGTAGAAGCCGTCAGTCAGGCCGACGGGGCTGGCGGCGTGCGCGGCCGGGGCCGTGGCGACGACGGCCAGCAGGGCCAGCGCGAGTGCTCTGATCATGGCTCCGACCCTCGCGCAGGGCGCCTAAGGGGCGGTAAGTCCGGGTTGAACCAGCACCTCAGGGCGCGAGCAGCCCGGCCTGGAGCGGCAGCAACGGCGCGACCACCCTGGCGAACGGTCCGCTCCGCACGACACCACCCCCAGGTCCGGCGAACGGCGCGGCAGGATCCAGCGAGTCCGGCATCCGGGCCCACACGGCCCACCGCTCGTCCCAGGCCTGGATCACGTCGAGCTGCCCGCCGGGGAGGAACCGGGCCAGGTGCACCCCTGCGACCTGCCCGGTGTTCCCCAGCAGCGGGAGCAGCCGGAAGCCCCCTTCCCGCCGCAACCTCTCGATCAGCTCCGCGCTGTCCATCTCATCTCGCCGCCAGCTCCGTGTCAGCCCGATAGGTCTCCACAGCCGCGTCACGTTCAGAGGAGGACCAGCCCAGCGGGCCGGCGATCAGATCGGCGACCTCACCGGCGACCGACGCACCGAAGTCCAGGTGCTCCATCGAGATCCGGGTCCGCCGGGCGAGCACGTCCTCCAGTCCCAGCGCGCCCTCGTGCGTCACGGCGTACACGATCTCCGCCGCCAGGTAGCCCGCCACGGGCGAGGCCAGCGACGGGTCCTGCGCGATCATCGCCAGCACGTCGGACACGGCCGAGCCGTAGCGGCGCAGCAGACGCTCCACAGTGGACGTGGGCAGGCCGGACTCCGCAGCGACCCGAGCCCGGTCCGCCCACAGCTCCTGGAAACCGACGGCACCGCACAACGGCAGGCGCGCGGTCAGGGAAGGTGCCACGCCGCGACCCAGTCCGGCGACGGCCGCGTTCACCACGTCCGCGGCCATCACGCGGTAGGTCGTGTACTTGCCGCCCGCGATCACGAAGAACCCCGGCTCGGGCTGTGCGACGGCATGTTCGCGGGAGAGCTTCGACGTGTCGCTCGACGCTCCGGCGAGCAACGGCCGCAGGCCCGCGTACGTGCCCACGACGTCGTCCACCGACAAAGGGGTCCGGAGCACGGCGTTGACGTGGTCGAGGATGTAGGAGACGTCGCCGGCCGTGGCCGACACGTCCTCGGGCGCACCGGAGTACGGCGTGTCCGTGGTGCCGATGATCCAGTAGGCGCCCCAGGGGATCACGAACAGCACCGACTTCTCGGTCTGTGTGATCAGCCCGCCGTCGAGCTGGATCTTCGACCGCTCCACCAGCACGTGCACGCCCTTGGACATCCGCACGTGGAACGGCGGTGTGCCGGGCGACATCGAGTTCAGCGAGTCGGTCCACACACCGGTCGCGCTGATCACCCGCCGGGCCCGCACCACGTGCGTCACGCCGGTGAGCTCGTCGCGCACCGAGGCACCGGAAACCCGGCCCTCCGAACGCAACAGCGAGGTGACCCGGGCGCGCGAGACGACCGTCGCACCGTGCTGAGCGGCCGTGCGGACCAACGTCGTCACGAGCCGCGCGTCGTCCATCTGCGCGTCGTAGTAACGAATGGCGCCGGCGAACGCGGAGGAGTCCACGGACGGTCCGACCGAAGCCATCTTGCGGCGGGAGAGGTGCCGGTGCATCGGCACGGCCCCGGCGCCGCCGATCGAGTCGTACAACAGCACGCCCGCGCCCACGTAGGCGCGTTCCCACTGCTTCTTCAACGGGAAGAGGAACGGCACCGGCCGCACCAGGTGCGGTGCGAGCCGGCGCAGCAGCAACCCGCGTTCCTTCAGAGCTTCCCGGACCAGCTTGAACTCCAGCTGCTCCAGGTACCGCAGCCCGCCGTGGACGAGCTTGCTGGACCGGCTCGACGTGCCCGCCGCCCAGTCGTCGGCCTCGACCAGGGCGACGGAGAGGCCGCGCGACGCCGCGTCGAGAGCAGCGCCCGCGCCGACCACCCCGCCGCCGACGACGAGGACGTCGAACTCCGTGCTGCCCAGCGCTTCGAGCGATCGGGCACGGCGAGCCGGATCCAGCCTTGCGAACAACTTCTTCAGCTCCTAAGGAAAGAAGTCAGCGAACGTCGGCGTCGACCCAGTCGAACGACTTGGTCACGGCCTTCTTCCAGTTGCGGTACTCGCGCTCGCGCTCGTCGGAGTCGAGTTCCGGCGTCCAGCGCTTGTCCTCGGACCAGTTGGCGCGCAGCTCGTCGAGCGACGACCAGTAGCCGACGGCCAGACCGGCGGCGTACGCGGCACCGAGAGCGGTCGTCTCGGCGACCACGGGACGCACGACCGGCACGTCCAGCACGTCCGCCTGGAACTGCATCAGCAGCTCGTTCGCGACCATGCCGCCGTCGACCTTCAGCTCGGTCAGCGGCACGCCGGAGTCGGCGTTCATCGCGTCCAGCACCTCGCGGGTCTGGAACGCCGTCGCCTCCAGCACGGCCCGCGCCAGGTGACCCTTGTTGACGAACCGGGTCAGGCCGACGACGGCACCGCGGGCGTCCGCCCGCCAGTACGGCGCGAACAGACCGGAGAACGCCGGCACGAAGTACGCGCCACCGTTGTCGTCCACCGTCTTGGCCAGCGTCTCGATCTCCGCGGCCGAGCCGATGATGCCGAGGTTGTCGCGCAGCCACTGCACCAGCGAACCGGTGACCGCGATCGACCCCTCGAGGGCGTAGACGGGAGCCTCGTCGCCGATCTTGTAGCAGACGGTCGTGAGCAGACCGTTCTTCGAGGCGACCTTCTCGGTACCGGTGTTGAGCAGCATGAAGTTGCCGGTGCCGTAGGTGTTCTTGGCGGTACCGGGCTCGTAGCAGGCCTGGCCGAACGTCGCCGCCTGCTGGTCGCCGAGGATGCCCGCGATCGGCACGCCCTTGAGCACGCCGCCGGGACCGCCGTTGCCGTAGACCTCCGAGGAGGAACGGATCTCCGGCAGCATGGACAGCGGGATGCCCATGTCGGCGGCGATCTCCGCGTCCCACTGCAGCGTGTCGAGGTCCATCAGCATGGTCCGCGACGCGTTGGTGACGTCCGTGGCGTGCACACCGCCGTTCGGGCCGCCGGTGAGGTTCCACAGCGTCCACGTGTCGGTGTTGCCGAACAGCAGGTCGCCGGCCTCGGCACGCTCACGGGCACCCTCGACGTTGTCGAGGATCCAGCGGATCTTGGGGCCGGAGAAGTAGGTCGCCAGCGGCAGGCCGACCTTCGCCTTGTAGCGCTCGGCACCGCCGCCGAGGGCACCGAGCTCCTCGACGATCGCCTGGGTGCGGGTGTCCTGCCAGACGATGGCGTTGTAGACGGGCTCGCCGGTGTTCTTGTCCCACACCACCGCGGTCTCGCGCTGGTTGGTGATGCCCACGGCGGCGAGGTCACCGGTGTTGAGGTCGGCGGCGGAGAGCGCCTGGCCGATCACGAACCGGGTGTTCTCGGAGATCTCCACCGGGTTGTGCTCGACCCAGCCGGCCCGCGGGAAGATCTGCTCGTGCTCCTTCTGGCCCACGGCGACGATGGAGCCGCTGTGGTCGAAGATGATCGCCCGCGTGCTGGTCGTGCCCTGGTCGACGGCGAGAACGTACTGCGACATCGATAAGTCCTTTCCGGAGAGTCAGAACACGTCAGAACGCGAGCGAGGCGATCACGCCGGCGATCGCGCCGCCGATGATCGGGCCCACGACCGGCACCCAGGAGTAGCTCCAGTCGGAGTCCTTCTTGCCCACTGCCTCGCCGTCGGTTCCCTTGTAGGACAACGGAAGCAGCGCGTGCGCGATGCGCGGGCCGAGGTCGCGGGCGGGGTTGATCGCGTAGCCGGTGGGACCACCGAGCGAGGCACCGATACCGACGACGAGCATGGCCACGGCCAGCGGGCCGAGCTGGGTCGGCGTCTTGCCGAGCGCGAGGACCACGAAGACCAGGACGAACGTGCCGATGATCTCGCACACCAGGTTCCAGGTGTAGCTGCGGATCGCCGGGCCGGTGGAGAACACCGCGAGCTTGAGGCCCTCGTCGGGCGTCGCGTCGAAGTGCGGCTTGTACGCGAGCCAGGCGAGCACGGCACCGAGGAAGGCGCCCAGCATCTCACCGGCGAAGTAGACGAGCGTCGAGCCCACGCCGACCGGCACACCGGGTGCGAACTCGTCCGCGCCACTGGTGAGGATGCCGATCGTCACGGCGGGGTTGAGGTGCGCGCCCGACTTGTAAGCGATGTAGACACCGGCGAAGACACCGAGGCCCCAACCGAAGTTGATCAACAGCCAGCCGCCGTCGAAACCCTTCGACTTGGCGAGCAGCACGTTGGCCACCACACCCGCACCCAGCAACAGCAAGATGCCCGTACCAAGCACCTCGCTGAGGAACACTGTCCCGAGACCCACGCTGGCCTCCCATTCGTCCTTGAACGGCTGATCACCACGTGGTGATTGAGGCGGAACGTAATGACCCACGTCACGCCGGCTCAACAGGGACGTTTCGACAATGTCGACACCTGCGACCCCCGAAGGTGTGACCGAGTGGTCACGCTGCGCGCAGACAAGGCGTTTCGGGCCTGTTTCCAGGCGTGACGGTTGCGTTAGCTGTTCGACATTGCCGACACGGGTCGTCTCAATTACGTTTCTCGCGTGCCGGGACCCATCCAGTCGATCGAACGAGCCGCAGCCGTGCTGCGGCTGTTGGCGCGTGGCTCCGGCCACCACGGTCTCACAGAGATAGCCGACTCGCTCGGTCTCGCGCGGGGCACCGCGCACGGGATTCTCCGTACGCTGCAACGGGTCGAGTTCGTCGAGCAGGATCACACGACGGGGCGTTACCGGCTCGGCGCCGCGCTGCTGCACCTGGGAACGTCCTATCTCGACGCGAACGAGCTACGCTCTCGATCGATCAACTGGGCTGACACGCTCGCCGCGCGGTCCGGCCAGGAGGTGCGGATCGGCATGCACCACGACGGCGCCGTGCTCGTCGTGCACCACGTGTTCCGTCCCGATGACTCTGTGCAAACACTCGGCATCGGCGCGATGCTGCCGTTGCACGCCACAGCGCTGGGCAAGGTGTTACTCGCCTACGACCCGGACCTGTCGGCGGCCGCACGCCGGCGGGAGCTCACGTCGTTGACGCGCAGGACGATCACGCGCACCCAGATGCTGGAGCGCGTGCTGACCGAGGTGCGCGGGCAGGGCTGGGCCGGCGAGGCCGAGGAGTACATGCCGGGTGAGGCCAGCATCGCCGCGCCGATCCGGATCCCCGGCGGCCTGGTGATCGGCGCGATCGGCATCTCCGGCGCGGCGGACCGGCTGTGCGACTCCACGGGACGTCCGCGTGCGACGCTGGTGCGTCAGGTCGTGCAGGCCGCGGAATCCGTCACCACTTCGCTTGTCGACGAGAACTGAAAGGCTCGCCGTGCAACGGTTCGTAATGGCGATCGACCAGGGCACGACGTCGACGCGCTGCATCGTGTTCGACCAGAACGCCCGCCTCGTCGCGGTCGCCCAGCGCGAGCACCGGCAGTACCACCCGCGGCCGGGCTGGGTCGAGCAGGACGCCGTGGAGATCTGGCGCAACGTCGACCGGATCGTGCCGCAGGCGTTGCGGCAGGCGGGGATCAGCGCCGACCAGGTCGTCGCGATGGGCATCACGAACCAGCGCGAGACGTTCGTGCTGTGGGACCGGCACACGGGTGTCCCGATCGGACGCGCGATCGTCTGGGAGGACATCCGGACCGAGGACCTCGTCACCGAGCTCGGGAAGAAGCAGGGCATCGAGGAGGTCCGCGACCGCTGCGGCCTGCCGCTCGCGACGTACTTCTCGGCGCCGTCGCTGCGGTGGATGCTCGACAACGTGGCCGGGCTGCGCGCGAAGGCCGACCGCGGCGACGTCCTGTTCGGCACCATGGACACCTGGCTGATCTGGAACCTCACCGGCGGCGTCAGCGGCGGCCTGCACGTCACGGACGTGACCAACGCGTCTCGGACGATGCTGATGAACCTCTCGACGCGGCAATGGGATCCGATGCTGCTGGAGTTCTTCGGCGTGCCGTCCTCGATGCTGCCGGAGATCCGCCCGTCGTCCGAGATCCACGGCATGACCACGCGGGTGGTGCCGGGCATCCCGATCACCGCGGCCCTGGGTGACCAGCACGCGGCTCTCTTCGGGCAGACCTGTTTCGAGAAGGGGTCGATCAAGGGCACGTACGGCACCGGCGGGTTCCTGCTGATGAACACCGGCACCGAGCTGGTGCGGTCGAAGCACGGGCTGCTGACGACGATCGGCTACCAGATCGGCGGTGAACCGACGTACGCGCTGGAGGGCTCGATCGCCGTCGCCGGGTCGCTGGTGCAGTGGTTCCGCGACAACCTCGGGCTGATCCACTCCGCACCGGAGATCGAGACCCTGGCGCGCACGGTGAAGGACAACGGCGGCTGCTACATCGTGCCGGCGTTCTCGGGCCTCTTCGCGCCGCACTGGCTCTCGCAGGCGCGCGGGCTCGTCGTCGGGCTGACGTCGTACATCAACAAGGGCCACCTGGCACGGGCCGTACTGGAGGCGACGGGCTGGCAGACGCGCGAGGTCGTCGACGCGATGAACGCCGATCTCGGCGTGCCGACGCCGGTGTTGAAGGTGGACGGCGGGATGACCGCCGACCACCTCCTGATGCAGTTCATCGCCGACGTGCTGGACATCCCGGTGATGCGGCCGCTGGTGGCGGAGACCGTGTCACTGGGCGCCGCGTACGCCGCGGGCCTGGCCGCCGGGTACTGGCCGGACCTGGAGGGGTTGCGCAGGAACTGGCACCTGGCCGCGCGGTGGAACCCGGCGATGGACGCCCGCCACCGCGAGGACGAGTACGCGAACTGGAAGCGGGCCGTGGAACTCACGTTCGCGTGGGCCCGCTCCACTCCGTCCAGTTAGGAACGCTGTTTGCGCACCCACGCGGCGACGTCGTCGGTCTCGATCGGCAGCGCGTCGGACAGGACGTCCGCGCCGGACGACGTGACGACCAGGTCGTCCTCGATGCGCACGCCGATGCCGCGCAGCTCCGGCGGCAGCGTCTCGTCGTTCGGGTGGAAGTACAGGCCGGGCTCGACCGTGAGCGCCATGCCGCGTTCCAGGATGCCCTGCTGGTAGGTCTCCTGGCGGGCGTCGGCGCAGTCGTGCACGTCGAGGCCGAGAAAGTGCCCGGTGCCGCAGACGATGTAGCGGCGGTGGTGCTGGCCGGACGGGTCGAGCGCCTTGTCGACGCTGACCGGCAGCAGACCCCAGTCGTGCAGGCCCTCGGCGAGCACGCGCATCGCCGTGTGGTGGAACGCGCTGTAGTCGTTGCCCGGCCGGACCTCCGCGAGCGCGGCGACGTGCGACTTCAGCACGAGGTCGTACACCTGGCGCTGCGGCGCGCTGAACTCGCCGCTGACCGGGAACGTGCGGGTGACGTCAGCGGTGTAGAGGGAGTTCATCTCGACGCCGGCGTCGAGCAGCAGCAGGTCGGCGTCGTTCACGCGGCCGTCGCAGCGCGTCCAGTGCAGGACCGGGGCGTGCGGGCCGGCGGCGACGATCGAGGTGTAGCCGGGGCCCTTGCCCTCGGTGCGGGCGCGGCGGTCGAACGTGCCCTGCAGCCAGCGCTCTCCCCCGCCGCGCACGGCCTGGCCGAGCTCCATGGCGACGTCGGCGAAGCCCTTGACCGACGCGTCGACGGCCTGGCGGAGCTGGTCGATCTCCCAGTCGTCCTTGATCCGGCGCAGCTCGGCGAGCACGGTGCGCAGCTCGTCGCTGTGCGAGCCGGTCAGCGCGTCGAGCAGCGGGTCGACGCCCTTGGCGACGAGCGTCTCCGGGTGGCGTCCGCGCAGGGCGTTCGCGAGGTCCTCCAGCGGCCGGGCCGTGATGCCGAGCGCCTGGCCCCACTCCTTCGGTCCGGCGGCGGCGCCGATCCAGAACGGGCTGCGGTCGGCGTCACCGAAGAAGTCGACGCTGTGGGTCTCGCTCGGGACCGGCACGAACAGCGTGGCGTCGTCGTCGGTCAGCACCAGCACGGCGCCCTCGACCTGGCAGCCGGTCAGCCACACGAAGTCGCTGTCGGCGCGGAACTCGTGGAACGTGTCGTTGGACCTGACGTGCGCGCGCCCGGCCGCCAGCGTGATCCGCTTGCCGGGCAGCGCCTGCACGAGCCTGGCGCGGTGAGCCGCGGCCGCCTCGGCAGTGCCCTGGGGCAGGTCGACGGAGCTGTCCCATTCACCCCAGCCGTCGCGGATGTACGTGCGGAAACCGTCCGCATCCACCAGTTTCGCCATGTCGCGGCGTGTCCGAGCCAATTCGCGTCCTCTCAGAGTGGTCCTTCCTGCCACCCTTCCTCCTGCCGGAGGGGTCTCGCCAATCCGGATCGGGGATAGCCTCAGGCTATGGAACTGGAGATCCGGCACCTGCGGGCGGTCTGCGCCATCGGCGACGCGGGCAGCCTGTCGCGCGCGGCCACGCAGCTCGGCATCTCCCAGCCCTCGCTCACCACCCTGCTGCAACGGGTGGAACGCCTGGTCGGCGGCAGGCTCTTCGACCGCGGCCGCGCCGGCGCCGAACCCACGGCGCTGGGCGCCCAGATGCTGCAACGGGCCCGGTTGCTGCTGGTCGAGCTGGACGCGTTCGGTTCGGACATGACCCAGCGAGACGGACCGTCCCGTCTCGGCTCGGTGCACATGGAGTGCGTCGCCCCGCTGTACACACGGCTGGAGGAAGTGCTCCCCGACATCACACTCGTGGTCGATCCGTCCTCGACGGGCCTGGCGCTGGCGCTGGCGAACGGTCACCTCGACGCGGCGGTCATCGCCGTGGACGAGGATGCCGATCTGGGGCTGCCCCGCGGGGTGGCGCAGCGGATCGTCGTGCCGTGGGTGCCGGTGTACATCGCCATTCCCGCCGCTCATCGCCTTGCTTCCCAGCGCGAGGTGGAGCTCGCCGACCTGGCCGGGGAGTCGTGGGTGGGGCCGCCGGGTGCCGAGGACGGCTCGCTGACGGCGCTGCGCGCGGCGTGCCGGGCGGTGGGGTTCGTGCCGCGGATCCGGTTCGAGATGCCGAGCGGCGCGGGCCGGCAGCTGATCGCGGCGGGCAAGGCGGTACAGCTGGTCGAACCGACGTCGCAGGGCGGTCCGGGCGTGGCGGTGCGACCGCTGGCGGGGGCGCCGATGCGGATGCGGCTGGTGTTCGCGTGGCGTCGGGAGCGGCTGACCTGGAGCCAGGCCAGCCGCGTGTTCGCCGAGGTGCTCGGTGCCTATTCGGATCAGGCGCTGGCCAGCCCGGTGTTCCGGCCCTGGTGGGAGGAACGGGGCGCGGCCCTCACCTCAGCCGGCTGACGTCAGTTCACGGATTCGATCCACCGCATAGCGCGCTGCTATGGAAGCACCCACGACTTTCCTGACTAGTCCGGCTTCGTCGGTTCGGCGAACAGCAGGTGCCGCACGTGCGCGGGTCCCTTGGCCAGCGCGCGAGCCGTGTCCTGGTTCTGCTGGTCCACGACGGTGCCGCGTTCGACGTGCTGGCGCAGGTGCTCCTGCCACGTCGCCACGGTGAAGGTCTCCAGGAACGTCCCGGGCTGCTCGGTGTCCCGGAACAAGCCCCACATCGTCGCCCCGGTGCGCCTGCGGGCCCGGCCGACGCGCTGCATGGCGTCGATGAACGCGTCCTCGTTCTCCGGCGCCACGGGCCACTCCACCGTGACCAGCACGGGACCGGCGGCGGTGTCGGTGATCTCCGGCGGCGCCTCCCAGTACGTGGCCGGGCTGATGTCGAGCGGCCGGTCGTTCAGCGGCAGCCACCTGGTCGCCGCGAGCGCCAGCACGACCATCGCCACCGCGGGCACGATCATGGCGACCTTGAGGCTGTACGCGTCCGCGATGGCACCCCACACCACCGCGCCCAGCGCCTGTCCGCCCATGAGGATCAGCTGGTAGTAGGCCAGCGCCCGCGCCCGTGTCCACGCGGGCAGCAGGACCTGCGCGGTGGCGTTGAACGTCGACAGCGTGGCGATCCAGCAGGCCCCCGTCAGCAACATCGCCACGATCACCAGCGCGAAGCTCTGCGTCAGCACCGCCGTGCTCGTCGCTCCCGCGTAGACGAACGTCGCGAACAGGACCATCCGGTTCTTGCTCATGCGCTGCAACAGTTTCGGCACCACGAACGCGCCGCCGATCGCCCCCGCCCCGACGCTGCCGAGCAGCACGCCGTACCCGCTGGCGTCGAGTCGCAACGGGCCGCGCGCGATCGCCGGCAGCAGCGCCCACAACCCGCTGCCGAACACGATGAACAACGTCAGCCGCGTGAGCACGCGCCGGAACAGCGGCGAACTGGCCACGTACCGCGCGCCCGTCCGCATCGCGGTCGTGATGTGCTCCGCGCCGAGCGGCCGGTGGTCCGACGGCCGCTTCCACCGCGTGAGCACGATCAGCACTCCGAAGAAGCTGACCGTGTTGAACGCGAACGTCGCCTCCGGTCCCGCCAGCGCGATCAGCAACCCGCCGAGCGCGGGCCCGATCGCGCGCCCGACGTTCATGTTGACGCCGTTGAGCAGCGCGGCCTGCGGAATCTCCTCGCGCGACACCAGTTCCGGCTGGATCGCCTGGAACGACGGCATCGACAACGCCTGCCCGATCGCCATCAGCGAGAGCAACCCGAGCAGGCTCACCGGCGTGGCCCTGCCGGTGCCCGCGAGCAGCATCAGCCCGCCCGCGCCTGCCAGCATCAACACCTGGCCGGAGATCAGCACCTGGCGGCGGTCGAGGATGTCGCCCAGCGCACCGAACGGCACCACGAGCAGGAACACCGGCAGCGTCGTGGCGGTCTGGACGAGCGCCACCTGCAGGGCGGTGCCACCGAGGTCGCCCATGAGCCACTGGGCGCCGACGGTCTGCGCCCACGTGCCGATGTTGGAGGCGAACTGGGCGAGCCACAGCGCGCGGAACGCGTTGCGGCGCAAGGGTGCCCACGTGGAGACGGTCACTCGCCGATCTTCACATCCGCGGGTGCCGCTTGCCGAATGCCGCGACCACTCCTTTTGGTCAACACTGAAACTACCGAGAGCACCACGCCTTACTCGTGAGTGATTTGGGTCACAGGGCCACCGCGGATCCGGCCGCCGCGGACGCGTGACCGGGCGGCGCGGGTCCGCCCTGTTCACGTCCTGAAAGTGCTCTCGGAACCTGGGAAAACAAGCGTTCACCCTGCCGGCGTTCGCCCGGAATCTGCCCGATTCCCCGGACCACGACAGATTGTGAACATTCGTCTCAACCGGGTACGTAATCGCTCAATGGTGAACCGTTGCCCCAATTCTGCTTGATACTGCGCGCAAAGCAGGCAGAGCAGAAAGGTTCCGAGCACTCGTGATCACGCCCGAGTACTTGCTGTCGACCCGCGAGTTCGAGGTGCTGTGGCAGACGCTGCGGCTCGGCAGAATGCCGTACCCGCTCGACGTGCCCAGCGAAGGAGCGACCGAGCAGGACGTCAAGGCCCTGCAGGACAGGACGATCGCCGGCCTGCGCCGGCGCGGCATCGCCGACGACGTGCGGCTGGAGGACCTGCTGCAGGTGCTCGGCGACCACGAGGTGTCCGTGGACGCCGTCGCCGGGCTCGACCGGACGGTGCGGGCGCTGGCCGCGTCCAGCGGAGACCAGGCCGTTCTCGCCGTCATCGACGGCGACAACGTCGGCCTCTCGCAGATCAGGGCCACGGCGCTCGCCCGCGAGATCGTCCGGGTGCTGCCCGAGGGTGTCGCCGGCCCCGGCAGCGCGCTGTCCGTGCGGCTGGAGACATTGCAGCAGGCGGTCGCACTGCAGGAGGCCGAGCAGGAGGAGGACTCCGAGGACCCGTGGGGCGCGGCCGACGAGGAACTGGACGACCGCGAGGCGTTGCTGAAGGCCGGGCTGTCCGCGCAGGACGCGCGCCAGATGGACGAGCTGGCGCAGAACCGGGTCGCGGGTGGCCAGTTCGGCGTCACGCACGGGCGGCACCGCGCCGACGTCGTGATCAACTGGTTCGACACCCACCAGGGCCGTTACCTGATGGTCCGCTCCGACGGCTGGCTCAGCCTGTCGCCCACCGACAACGACCGGATCGCGACGCGGATCGACGCGGTGCTGGCCTGAAGGTGAAACGCGGTGCGTCGCAGCGCACAACAATGATCCAAAACGGGCAAGACGGGCGTACTCTCCGGGGTGCGCCCGTCTTCTTGTGTCCACCCAAGGATTCAGCCGATCCGGTGAACGCCGAACCAGCTGGTGACGGACCTCAAGAGAGCCCTAAATCCCAGTGAATGGCCCCTGTGATTTGGGTCACAGTGACCCCAGGTCAAGGGCCGTTCCAGGGATGTGAACAGAGATCGAGAGCCCGAACGGGCAGTACCCGGAGAGCGCTCCCACAACCAGCGCAAACGATCACGCCCGTTACTCCATGTTCACCCGCCCGTGGCCCGTTTCGGTCCGTGGCAACGCATTGTGAAGATGGGTCTCAATTGGTAACTCGCACGCCGCAAAGTGAGCGTTGCACCAAAAGACACCCGATACTGCCCGCATGTACATCGTCGGTGACAAAGACGCTGTCCCGCTCGGGGACACCGTCAGCTCGGGTCAGGTGCAGATCGACCCGGACGCGGGCGAGGAACTACGCAAGCAGTTCCAGGCCCAGATCGACCAGGTCGACTCCTGGATCGAACGCGCCAACACGAGCATCGCCCGCCCGGCGCCGCTCGGTGCGAACCCGGTCGGCGACAAGATGCGCGACAAGTTCACCCATCGTGCCGAGGGTGAGCAGTACTCGTTCGTCAGCGTCATGACCGCGTACCGCACGGTTCTGGAGCAGACGAAGAACTCGATCGTCGAGGCGATCGGCAACTTCACCAAGCTCGACGAGGACCAGCAGGCCGAACTGAAGAAGCACATGGGTAACAGCTGATCTCGTGGCCAGCTGATCCAACGGAGTGAGAGGCGAGCCGGTCATGCCCCCCGAGACCGACCCGAGCGAAGTCGAGAACGTCCCTGTCCTCACGGACCCGCAGAACTGGGCGTCTCGATCGCACCAAGAGCTGTATGCCGCGGTGCACAACAACAACGACCCCGGTCAGGCCGGCCAGATCAGCTCCGACTGGGGCAAGTACGGCAACGAGCTTACCGAGGCGTCCCGAGTCATCAACTCGGTCATCACCTCGTCCGAGTCGAAGTGGACGGGTGACGCCGCCGAGGCCGCCCGCGCCGCGATGAAGAAGCTCGGGACCTGGGTCGACGAGACCGCGCGCACGGCCGTCGAGGTCGGCAACAAGGTCGCCGACCAGGGCCGTGTCATGGAGACCGCCAGGGCGCAGATGCCCCAGCCCGTCCAGTTCGACTGGAACAAGGCCGCGGCCGCGCTCTCCCAGCCCGGCACGCCCGCCTTCGTGCTGGCCTCCGCCGACATCCAGGCCGCCAACGCCGCCTCGCGCGCGGCGCACGACCAGGCGGTCGGCGTGATGACCAACATGGAGAACAACTCCCGGCAGATCGACTCGTCGACGCCCGCCTTCAAGCCGCCGTTCAACCCGAACACCGGCAAGGTCGAGGAACCGGTCATGGCGGTGCCGCGCTCCGGCGCGGCCGCATTCACCAACGGCGTGGACGGCCTCATGTCGACCCAGACTGCGAGTGCCGGCACGGCGACGGCCGCTCCGCTCGGCCAGCAGTCGGGTTCCAGCACCAGCGGCGTGACCAACGGCGGCGCGGGCGGCGGCAGTGGCGTGAACCAGCCCGCCGCGGCGGCCTACACGCCTTCCGCTCCTGGCTACACCGGACCCGGTGGCGCGGGCGGCGGTGCGGGTGGTGGCGCCGGTGGCGGCAGCAGCTACACGCCTCAGATGGGCAACACGAACACGAACACCGCCGCGGCCTACACGCCGACCGCCCCGGGCTACAACCCCGGCAGCACGCACACCAGCGGCACCGGTGGCAGTGGCGGCGGTAGCAGCTACACCCCGCAGATGGGTCCCGGCTACACGCCGCAGATGGGCCCCGGTGGCAAGACGAACACCGGCGGGGGCAACCAGAACATCCCGAAGCCCCCGGTCGTCGGCCGCGACATCGCGAACCCGAACTACACCCCGCAGAACATCAAGGGTGGTCCCGCTCCCTACACGCCGACGGCGCCCGGTTACAACGGTCCCGGTGGCGCGGGCGGCGGCGCCGGTGGTGGCGGCGGTGGCGGCGGTGGCGGTGCCGGTGGTGGTGCCGGTGGCGGCGCGGGCGCGAAGGGCCCCATGCCGTACACCCCGCAGATGGGTGCCGGTGGTGGTGCCGGCGGCGGTGGTGGTGGCGGCGCGTTCGGCGGCGGCGCGGGCGGTACCGCGGGTGCCGGTGGTGGCGCGATGCAGTCCGGTGGCGCGGCCGGTGTCCAGGGCCAGGCAGGCCGTGGCGGCATGCCGATGGGCATGGGTCCCGGTGGCGCCGCGGCGGCCGGTGCCGGCATGGGCGCGGGCGCGCCCATGGGTGGTGCTCCCGGAGCCGGTGGCCGTGGCGAGGAGGACAAGGAACACCGTTCCGCCAGCTACATCATGGGCGGCGACCTGTTCGAGGTCCCCGGTGAGAACCTGCCCCCGTCGGTGATCGGTGCCGCGAAGGTCAAGAAGCAGAAGGGGGCCGAGTCGTCTTGATCACGCCCGAGTTCCTGCTCTCGCCCCGCGAGTTCGACGTCCTGTGGCACGGCCTGCGGCTCGGCAGAGTGCCCTACCCGCTCGACGTGCCGAACGAGGGTGCGACCGAGCAGGAACGCCGCGTGCTCGTCACGAAGACGATGGACGACCTGCGGTCGCGGGGCCTCGTGGACAACGACCGCCTCGAGGACTTCCTGCGGCTGCTCGCCGACCACAGGGTGTCCGTGGACGCCGTCGCCGGTCTCGACCGCACGGTGCGGGCGCTCGCCGTCTCCAACGGTGAGCGCGCCGCGCTGGCGATCATCGACGACGACCGGGTCGGGCTGCTGGAGATCCGGGAGACCGGTATCGCCCGCGAGATCGTCAAGGTGCTGCCCGACGCCGTGCCCGGTCCGGGCACGGCGGTGAACGTGCGGGTGCAGTCCCTGCAGGACGCCGTCGTGCTGCAGGAGGCCGAGGAGTCCGATGCGGACGACGACCTGTTCGGCGACGGCCAGGTGGACGACCAGGAGGCGCTGCAGCAGGCCGGTCTGTCCGCGCAGGACGCGAAGCAGTTCGGCGAACTCGCGTCGAACCGCGTCGCGGGCGGCCAGTTCGGCGTCACCCAGGACCGCCAGCGGTCGGGTGTCGTCATCAACTGGTTCGACACCCACCAGGGCCGTTACCTGATGGTCAACTCGGACGGCTGGCTGAGCCTCTCGCCGACCGACAACGACCGCATCGCCACCCGAATCGACGCCGTGCTCGCGTGAACTGACGCGTCACAGCCGAACCGTAGTTGAACCGCCGCCGCCGGAGGACCGTGTGAACCCCGCGAACCCCTATCAGTGGGTCGAAGAGTACGAGGCCAAGCTGGCCGACCTGAAGCAGAAGTCGGAGGACCTCACGGAGAACGTCGCGGCGGCCTCCGCCACCGTGACGTCGAAGGACGGCGCGGTGACCGTGACGGTCGGCCCCAACGGCGGTCTGCAGAACCTGCAGCTGGGGCACCGCGCGGTCGAGCTCGGCGGGCCCAGGCTCACCGCGCTGATCCTGGAGACCGCGCGGGCCGCGCAGAAGCAGGCGGCCACCCAGGTCCTCGAGCTCTTCAAGCCTCTCGGTGAGGGCACCGAGGCCTACCAGATGGTCTCGGACTCGATCCCGGACGACGAGGTCGAAGAGGACAACGACCCGTACGACGAGGTCGACGACGAGCCGGAACCTGCTCCGGCTCCCCCGGTCAGCAGGCCGGCGGCGACTCCGCAGCCCGCGCCGGCCCGCGGCCGTCGCAGTGCGGCCGACGACGATGACGACGACAACCAGCCCTGGTAAGGAACAGCGATGACCGCGCCTGAAACTCCCCTCCCGTCACCTCCCGGGATGCACATCACCGAGGAGAACAAGCTCAAGGGCTCGCTGTTCATCGAGGCCTACGGCAGCTTGATCGACGGCATCAGCAAGGACGCCGAGAGCGAGACCGAGAAGGCGCTGGACATCACGTTCAACGCCATCGGCGCGGCCTCGGCCACGGTGATGTTCGCGATCGACCCGCTCGGCAGCATCATCGGTGCCGGCGTCGGCTGGCTGATCGAGCACGTGTCGTTCCTGCGTGACGCCCTGAACCAGCTGATGGGCAACCCGGAGGAGATCCAGGCCAACGTCGAGGCCAACAAGGCCCGCGCGGCCGAGCTGCGGGTACTGGCGGAGGACCACAAGAGCGGCCTCGCGACGTTCGACGGCTGGACGGGTGCGTCGTCCGAGCGCTTCAAGACGTCGATGGACGGCATGGGCCAGGAGCTCGACGACCTGGCGAACGCCGTCGAGAGCAAGGCCAAGATCGTCGCGATCATGGGCATGCTCGTCACGGTGCTGCGTGACATCGTCCGCGACCTGATCGCCCAGCTGATCGGTTCGCTGATCGGTGGCGCGATCATCGCCGCCGCCATGATGATCCCGACCTTCGGTACCTCGATCGCGGTCTTCGGCGGCTTCGCGGTCGGCAAGGCGGTCGCGCTGGGCGTGAACATCGCGTCCCGCGTGGCTCGCGTCGTCGCCGCCCTGGGCCGGCAGATGAAGCGCATCGGCGACCTCGACGAGATCATGAAGAAGGTCAGCAAGGGCTGGGAGCGCTTCGAGAACTCCGCTGACGTCGCCGAGATCACCTACGAGGGCTACAAGGCCCAGGACGGCGTCAACAAGAAGATCGACGAGGCGATGGAGGGCAGGGGCGGCGGCGGGGGCGGCAACACGCCTCCCGGTGGCACCGACGGCACCGGCACCGCGAGCGCGACGCTGGCCAACGCCCGTGTCGGCGCCGTCCAGCAGGAGGGGACCGCGCAGGCCACGCTCGCGAACACTGCCCTCAGGCCGGCGGAAGCGGACCAGCCGGTGCAGGCCTTCAGGCGGAACGTCGCAGAGCCGTTGCAGCCCATGCGCGCTGTCCGTGCGATGGACGCGGTCCAGCCGATGCAAGCGCGCATGGCCGTGTCCGCAGAACAGCCCGTGCAGGCGCGCATGGCCGTGAGCGCAGAACAGCCGTTGCAGGCGCGCATGGCCGTGAGCGCAGAACAGCCCGTACAGCCGCTGCAACGCACCGCCATGATCGCGGACCAGCCTGTACAGGCGTTCCAGCACACGCAGCAGATGGACGCAATGCAGCCGATGCAGCGAGCGGAGGCGCTCCAGGCTCCCGTGGCGTTCTCCCGTTCGGAGGCTTCGGACTCGACGATGGTGTCGGGCGTCAGCATGACCTCGGGGACGCCGGCGTACGAAGCCGTCCAGCCGATGCAAGCGCGTGAGATGTACATCAGCCCGGAAACGCCGTCCGAGCCGTTGCAGGCCCAGTCGGGTTACGAGCCGCTCGCGCGCACGCAGATGTCGCACGCGTACGACGCCCTCGAGCCGTCACAGCCTCATGAGGCGTACTCGCGCGTCGACGCCGAACCCGTCTACGAGAGCGTCAACCCGCTCATTGCGAGCGAGCCGCTGCAGCAGACCACGGCGTACGAGGCGGCCGGCGGTGCTGCGGCCCAGCCTCTGCGGCCGACCATCGCGCACGAGCGTTCCGTCCGGCCGACAGAGTAAGTCCCAGCCAACAGCCGGGATCCCGCGATCCCGCCTTGTTCTGACGCAGCACTGGAGAATCGCCGCTCATGGCCAAGGGGAACGTCACTCCCAGCCCGTCGCCGAGTCCGGGTTCGAACCCGCCACCCTCGGCACCGCCGACCAGCGGAACGGGCGGAGGCGGCCCCACCGGCAACAGCGGTTACTCCATGAGCGACTCCTCGATGCAGGGGTTGCAGGGCAAGGCGGGTGACCTGGGGTCCCGGCTGTCGAGCATCTCGTCCGGCCTGCGGGGCCTGAACTTCAGCGGCAACGCGCTCGGCCCCATCGGCCTGTTCGCGGTGCCGGCGCTCAACGCGTCGAACGACAACGCGGTCTCCCAGGCCGACCGGGGCGCCAAGGCGTTCACGGACGTCCAGACCAACCTGAAGGCCACGCACCAGACTTCGACGCAGGTCGACCAGACCAACCAGACCAACATCAAGTCGATCGACCCCACCACCGACGCGAAGAACGTGCGCGGCGCCGGTAACGCCACGTCCGGCGTCCAGGGACCGGGCGGAGGCGCGACCGCCGCGGCACCGAACGTCAAGGGCGGCGGTAACGCCACGTCCGGCGTCCGGGGACCGGGCGGAGGCCCGACCGCCGCGGCACCGAACATCAAGGGTGGCGGCAGCAACGCCACGTCCGGCGTCAAGGGTCCCGGTGGCGCGGCTGTCGGCGCGGCACCGAACATCAAGGGTGGCGGCAGCAACGCGACGTCCGGCGTGAACACCGCCGGTGGTCCCGCCGCCGGTGCGGCGCCGAACATCAAGGGCGGTGGCGGCAACGCGACCTCGGGCGTGAACACGCCCGGCGGACCGGTCGCCGGTGCGGCACCCAACCTCAAGGGTGGCGGCAGCAACACCACCTCGGGCGTCAAGGGCCCCGGTGGCGCGGCTGTCGGCGCGGCACCGAACATCAAGGGTGGCGGCGGCAACGCGACATCCGGTGTGAACACGTCCGGCGGACCCGCGGCCGGAGCGCCGCCCACCACCAGGGGCGGTGGCGGTGCCACGCCCGGCGGCGTCAAGGGTCCCGCGCCCTTCACCCCGACCGCGCCCGGTTACACCGGCCCCGGCAACCCCGGTGGCAAGGGCGGCGGCGCCACTCCCGGCGTCAAGAGCCCGGCCGCCTTCACGCCCACGGCACCGGGTTACACCGGTCCCGGCAACCCCGGCGGCAAGGGCGGCGCGACCCCTGGTGCGACTCCGGGCGGCGTCGGCGCGACCCCTCCCGGCGGCAAGGGCACGACGCCCGGCGGCGGCGCCAAGGGCCCCGCGCCCTTCACGCCCACGGCACCCGGCTACAACGGTCCCGGCAACCCCGGTAACACCGCCGGCACCAAGCCCGCCACGACCGCTCCCGGCCCGCAGAACGCGGTGACGCCGCCTTCCCGTGGCGGCGCGACGCCCGGCGGCATGGCGCCCGGCATGGCGCCGCCGATGGGTGGCGCGGCCCCCGGCGCGACCGGCGGCGAACGCGGCGGCAGCAAGTTCAATCCTGCCGGCGGCGGCGCGAAGGGCGTCTTCGACGCACCCAAGCCCCCAACGCCCGACAGCACCATCACCAAGGCCCCACCGGCCACCTCACCCTCGACTCCCCCGCCCGCGCCGAAGCCGTCGCCCACCATGCCGCCGGCCGGTGGCGCGACGCCCGGCACTCCAGGCGGCACCACTCCCGGTGGCACCACTCCCGGCGGCGCGACTCCTCCCGGTTCCACCCCCGGCTCCGGCGCGCCGAAGCCAGGTGGGGTTCCCGGCGTTCCCGGCACCCCGGCTGCGACGACGCCCGGCGCCCAGAGCGCCGTCACCAGCACCCCGCCGCAGAGCGCGGGCCCGCGCGGCGGCGCCGTGGCTCCCGGTATGACGCCACCCGCCTCGGCCGCACCCGGTATGGCCCCGCCGATGGCACCGGGAGCGACCCCCGGCGCGACCGGCGGCGAACGCGGCGGCAGCAAGTTCAGCCCTGCCGGCGGCGGCGCGAAGGGCGTCTTCGACGCACCCAAGCCCCCAACGCCCGACAGCACCATCACCAAGGCCCCACCGGCAACGTCGCCCTCGACGCCACCTCCGGCACCGAAGCCGACGCCGCTGACCCCGCCCCCGGCCGCCACCGCGCCCCCGGCGGCCACTGCTCCCCCGACGACCACCCCGAACACCGCACCGCCCGCCCAGTCCCGGCCGGGCACGCCGCCGGTGTCGACGCCGCCGCCCGCGGCGAACGTGCCGCCGCCCGCCCAGTCGCGCCCGGCTCCCGCCGCGCCACCGGTGTCGTCGCCCGCACCGACCACGAACGCGCCATCGCCGCGCGCGGACACGACGCCGTCCGCACAACCGCCGCGCACCGACGCACCACCCGCACAGACGCGCCCGGCACCCCCGGCCAGCACCCCACCGGTCAACACCCCGTCACCCACGCCGAACACCAACACGCCCTCGGCCAACATCCCACCGGCGAACACCCCGTCGCCGCGCCCCGACACCACGCCCTCCGCACAGCCGCCGCGCACCGACGCACCACCCGCACAGACGCGCCCGGCACCCCCGGTCAGCACCCCACCGGTCAACACCCCGTCACCCACGCCGAACACCAACACGCCCTCAGCCAACCCGACGACCAACGCGCCCTCGGCCAACGTCCCACCCGCGAACACCTCGTCGCCGCGCACGGACACCACACCGTCCACACAACCGCCGCGCACCGACGCACCACCCGCACAGACGCGCCCGGCACCCCCGGTCAGCACTCCCCCGGCCAGCACCCCACCGGTGAACACCCCGCCGCCGAACGCCGCGACGCCGCCCGCAGCCGTGCCATCGCCGCGGCCCGAGGCCAACGTTCCCCCGGCGAACACGCCGAAGCCCGAGACCAACGCTCCCCCGGTCCAGCCGAAGCCCACCCCGGACACGACCACGCCGCCGCCCGCGCAGACGCGTCCGGCGCCCGCACCGCCCACCGGCGCGGCGCCGAACCCCAACGCCACGCCCGAGGTCGTCGTGGCGCCGGTCGTCACGCCCGCACCGAGGCCGGCCTCGCCGAACAACCAGGGCCAGCGGTCCGGCAACAACCCGAGCAACGACACGGACAGCGACACCGACTCGGTGTACGAGGACGCCGTGGAGTTCCAGACGGTCGAGCAGCGGGTGGACAGCTACCGGGCCGAGGACCCGAAGAAGGACTCGGGCTACTGGCCGGACGCGAACGGCGAACTCAAGTACGGGCCGAACAAGCCGTCGGAGTTCGTCAGCATCAGGGTCGACGGGAACACCACGGTCGGCCTGACGCCGTACATGACCAAGCAGTGGCTGGCGGACAACGGGGTCACCGTGCCGCCGGGAACCACTGTCGAAACGGCGATCCACCCGCTGCTCTACAACGGCGAGCTGGGTGGCGGCAACCGCAAGCCGGAGGTGTACGACGTCAACAACGCCGCGGACTTCCACAGCGAGATGATGGGCGTCGCGGCCGAGCAGAACATCCAAGAGCAGCAGCACGTGCTGAACGCGGTGAACGACCTCGCCACGGACATCACGACCAAGTACCCGCCGGAGCAGTTCAACTACGTCGGTCTGGGCCGCAGTCCGGCCGCCGTGGTCGCCGCGTTGCAGAACCAGGGGCACGACGCGGTGTCCATCCCGCTGTCGAACTTCCGGCCGCTGCCCTCCGACCCGAACTCGATCCTCGCCCCGGCGTACATCGGACCCGATGGCAAACCCAGGACCGAGCCGCTGACCGATCAGCAGCAGGACATGCTCGACCAGCACTTCGGCGAGTTCCTGGGCGACCTGCCTCCCGGCAAGGACGTGCTGCTGATCGACTACACGCAGGGCGGTCTGTCGCTGGTGTCGGCGCAGAGCCAGCTGCAGCAGCACATGGCCAACAACGGGTCGGACGCCCACGTGCAGGCGTTCGCGATCCACGAGGCGACCAACCGCAACGACATCAACAACACGATCAACGCCGCCGCGCAGCCGGGGTCGAGGCTCCAGGGCCTCTACGAGCAGTACCTGGACGGCACCGGCCGCGCGGATGCCCGTCAGGACTTCCGGGACAGCATCGAAACGCACGAGATCCCCTTCAGGCACCCGCTGGGCGACGCGTTCCGCAACGAGGCCTTCGACGACTTCGCCGAGCACGGGTCCTACAAGATCCTCGACCAGAACCCGGACACGTTCCAGCAGGACCGCCCGCACAAGGACCACGACACCGAACCGGGCGTCACGCCGGCCTGGGACGTGCTGAAGGACGCCGTCGCGGAGAACAACCCCCAGCCGAAGCCGGACACCGCCGACAACGGCAACGACAAGGGCAACGACGACGGTCCCGACCCGGGCAACGGCAAGGACAACGCGAAGGACGGCGACGCCAAGAACGACACCCGTTCCGCGCCTCCGTCGCCCGGCAACGCCGACACCGACGTCAAGCCGGACACCGACACCAACACGGCCGCGGACAACAACGCGCCCTCACAGAACAACCCCGGTGACAACCGTCCGACGCCGACCAGGGACGCCCCGGCAACCCCGCCCGCGTCGGCCCCGCCGGCCCCGCCCGCGCCCCCGGCACCGCCTGTTCCGGCCTCGAACCTGAACCCCGACGGCACCAGGAAGGACGTGCCGAAGGTCGGTGCGCCGCCGGCGATGACCCCGCCCACCCCGGAGTCGCACAAGGGCAAGGAAGTCCTCACCGACCAGTCGTGGCGGCACGATCCCGCCAAGACCGCGGAGTGGTCGAACCCGAGCAACCCGGCCGACCGCAGCACCTGGGCCGACCGCCGCAACGACACGGACGTCCGCACCGTCGACGTGACGGTCCACGACGTCCGCACGGAAAGCACGCCGTCGAACATCAAGTCCTACCAGGGACTCATCAACTACGACCTGCGCCGCATCGAGACCAGCCCCGGCAACTTCGTGCAGGAGTACACCGTCAAGGTGCACATCGACCCTGCGGCGAACATGACGCCGGAGGCCGTCGCGCAGGTCAAGGAGAACGCCGCCAACGGCGTGAACTCCATGCTGAACCAGGGCCACCGGCTGCCCAGCGGTGACCAGTTCCACCTGAACCTCGAGTTCACCGACAACAAGGCCGACGCGCACACCAGCATCAAGGTCGACGACAAGACCACCAACCCGGACCAGACGCACTGGGGCACCGGCACCAGCCCCGAGGTCCTGGCGCACGAAACTCTGCACTACCTGGGAATCCCGGACGAGTACAAGGACTCGACCCGCGTCTTCCAGCAGCACGACACCAACTCGGGCGTCCACCAGAACGACGGCGGCATGATGGGCGACGACGTCCATCTGGACGACCCCGGCATCCGGCCACGTCACCTGTGGCTGATCGAGAGCACCGCCAACAGCCAGGTCGCGGTGCCCGACACCACGATCGACCCGGCCGGCCCCGCGACCGTGCCGCCGCCCGCGGACTGGACTCCCAAGTCCACTCCGGACAGCAGCCCCACGCCGTCCACCGACTCCAGCACCTCGAACCCCGCAACGGACACGAGGCCGGCGCCCATGCCGGGCGCCTTCCCCGGCGACGTGGACGCCGACGTCCGGCCCAACCAGACGCACCTGCCGAACCTGGACAAGGTCGGTCTGGTCGAGTCGGTGCTGCGCAGCGCCGCGTTCCAGAACGTGCCGGTCGCGAACGCCTCGCCGCTGGTCGGCGCCGGCGACGTCCAGTCCACTGTGGACAGCGTCCTGGACGACGTCCGGCAGAACCCGCAGAACCACGACCACCCCGGTCTCACTCCGAACGGCCTGTCGAGCTGGGTGGCGAGCCAGGTCGACCCCGACACGCTGGCGAAGTTCCACCCCGACCTGGAACCGAACGTGCCCGGCCTCACCGGTGACGCCAAGGTGGACCAGTGGCGGGCGAACCTCGCGAACGACCTCGCGAACGGGACGTCGAAGCGCTGGGACGTCGTGAGCACCGACGGCATGAAGCCGGGCGACGCCGACGTGGTCAGCCACGTCACGCAGCAGGTGAAAGAGAACGGCGCGATGCCGACGTCGGCCGACCTGGTCACCAAGGGTCTGCAGACGCCGGCGTGGGCCGACTCCCAGGTCGGCGCCCACCTGCCCGACACGATCGCGCAGTCGCTGGGCGTGCAGGTCGTCGTCGACAACAACGGCGTGCAGACCGTCCACGGTCCGGACGGCGCGCCGCAGGTGCAGGTCAGCTCGCAGAACGGCACTTTCGGTGCGCTCGGTGCTCCGACGCCGCAGGAAGTCCGCGCGGGCATGGAGGCCTGGCTCGGGGGCAAGTCCTCCGCGGAGGTCAACCAGACCATCGGTGACCTGTACAAGGGCCGTCAGGACGAGGGCCTCTACAACGCGGCACAGCAGACCCAGCTGATCAAGCGCGCGGCCGCGCACCCCGGCGGTCCGCAGGTGTTCATGAAGGACCTGCTGGACCAGCAGGCGAAGCTCGAGAACCGGATCGACGACTCGAAGTCCAAGTCGACCTGGAAGCCCGAAGCGCTCCAGACGAAACAGGAACGCCAGAACCAGGCCCAGATCCAGCAGGACATCGCGCGGGACACCGATCTCCTCGACAACGTCACCAAGCAGATCGACTCCATCCGGGACGCAGGTCCCAGGGTGGGCCTGACCCACGCCGTCGACAACTTCGTCGCGGGCCCGAACGCGGACAAGCTCGCGAACGTCCGCCCGCGGGCGCTCGCCCAGCTCGACACCCACCTCACCCAGGAGATCGCGGCGGCGGAGAAGGCCGGGTTCGACACCACGGAGCTGAAGGCTCTGCACGAGCGGGTGCTCAACGAGCCGGACGCAAGCGCCGCGATGGCCCAGATCACCCGGCACGGTGTGGACGGCCTGACCGCCCAGGTGGACAAGGCCAACGGGCTGTTGCAGGAGTTCCGCGAGGCCAAGGAGGATTACACCGGTTTCAACGGCTTCATGAACCGGTGGTTCGGCGACGGCCTGAGCTACAGCTCCGCCGAGGTCGACGCGAAGATCGCCGAAGCCGAGGCGGTGGTGCGGCAGTCGGAGCACCAGCTGTCGTTCGCGACCAACCCCGAGTACAGCAACCGGGTCGACAAGGCCCTGCTGATGCACGAGGTCGTGGAGCGGTTGGACCGGCTCCAGGAGACCAACAGGGAGAACGCCGCCAGGACCGCCGAGCGCGAGGCCGCGAGGCAGGCCCAGGCGCAGGAGGTCCGGGAGGCCCAGGAACGCGCCCAGACGCAGGCGAGGCAGGAGCACGCCGCGTTCAAGGCCTCGCTGTTCGGCAAGTCCTCCGCCGAGCTCAACGAACTGAAGACGCAGTACCAGGGCAACCCGGACCGCACGTTCGAGATCGACCAGATGTCCCGCAACCAGGAAGCCGCCCAGAAACAGGGCGGCATCGGGCAGCACCTGCACGACCTGCAGGGCGACATCAAGAACACGCGCGACCAGATCAACGACCTGAAGAACATCACCGACGCGCTGCCGGAGGCGTTCAAGACCGAACTGATGCGCACCGACCAGGCCCAGCGCCAAGCGGAGCAGCAGAACCTCAAGCTGCACGAGATGGAGCTCAACAACGAGCTCAACCGGCTGCAGTTCGACCGCAACGACGCGCTCACCACGTACGCGTTGAACCTGCCGGCCGACCCGGACGCCCCCGGATGGCAGTCGGTGACGCCGAAGGACGTCGCGGACCTCGAGAGCCACGTCGAGGGCCTCATCAACGACGCACGGGCCACCGGCCAGCCCACCCCGGACCTGGATCGGCTGGCCGGCACGCTCAGGGACCTCCGGATCGACGACCAGAGCGGCCCGATCCAGCCGTACGACCCCGCCGCCGGCCAGAACGACGCCCCGTCGGTCCACACGGACGACTCCGCGTCGGTCCAGTCCGGCAACGACGTCCAGGACCGCACCACGGCGGAGGAGAACCAGCAGGGACAGCCCGCGCCGGCGGCCGAGCCCCGCCCGCGGCCTCAGCCGTTCATGCAGGACCCGTCGGCACGGCCCGCGGTCGCGGACGTGGACCTCGTCGTCCCCGGCGGTTTCGGCCCCTTGGTGGAGGGTTCGCCGCAGCGGTCGTTCGAGGCGTCGCTGTACGGCCTGGACTCCGCGGCACTGCGCGAAATGCTGCAGGACCCGGCGTACCGCGGCAACCCGGAGCGCGCGGCCGCGATCCAGAGCCAGATCGACACCAACTACCGGTCCATCGGCGGTCCCGAGGTCTACGACCGGCAGACGCAGTCCGCGCGGGACGGACTCGCCAGGGCCGAGGACGCCGACAACCGGTGGAAGGCCGCCGACCTGGTGCCCGACGCTCTCAAGACCCAGGACATGCTCGACGAGAAGGCGGTGCGCCAGGACCAGGCGAACCGCGAGATCGAGCGCGCCCAGAACCGGGTCGACCAGTTCACGAACAACCGCGACGCCGCGCTCACCGCGTACGCGCTCCAGCAGCCCGCCGACCCGAACTCCTACGGCTGGCGCCAGTTCAGCGACGCCGACATCGCGGCCGTGCAGACCCACCTCGACCAGCAGATCCAGGACGCGCAGGCGGGTGGCCACAACACCGGCCACCTCGAGGCCCTGCGGGACTTCACCCAGGAGGTCCAGGAAGCGCGCCAGAACGCGGACGCCGACGCGGACACGCGCCCCGCTCCGCCCGCGCCCGACACGGACACGCGGTCGGCTCCCGACTCGGATACCGAGGTCGAGACCCGTCCCGCGCCGCCCAGGCCGACGCCGAACCCGGTCATCCCGATGACCACCGTGGCGCCGCAGCCGGTCGGCCAGGTGCCGGGCACGAACCTGCCGAGCTTCTTCCAGGACAACAAGGCGCTCGGTTCGATCACGCCGACCGAGGTCCGCGGCGCGGACGCGGTCGTGGCCGAGATCGGCGGCCTCAAGCCGGACGACCAGGCGCGGATCAAGAACGCGCTGGAGAACGACTTCGAGACGTTCCTCGACGGTGGCCGCAACTTCCAGGTGAAGATCGGCAACGCCTGGTTCGAGGCGAACATCCGCGCCGAGATGCACGCGGACGCCGCCACGGACGTCAAGACCACCGCCGACACCAAGGTGGACAAGAACTACCAGGCCGCCACGTCGACCACGACGACGAACACCATCGCCACGTCCAACGACGTCGGCGGTTCGGCGACGGCCGGTGTCCCGATGGGCCCGTACGGCTCGGCGGGCGGCAAGGCGGCGCTCGCGACGCCCGCGGTCTCGCAGTCGAACACGAACAGCACCACCGAACAGCGCGCGATCAAGGGTTCGGACGACGGCTCGAAGAAGGTCACCGTCCCGGTCTCCTACGAGATCACGCTGACCGACGCGAGCGGCAACCCGAAGCAGTTCGCGACCCTGAGCACCGGCCCGGACGTCACGCTGCAGATCCCGGCGGACCTCAGCACGATCGTCGACTCCGGCAAGACCTCGGACATGACCCCGCCCGCCGACGCGCAGTGGGGCACGAAGATCGAGAACGCGGTGCCGGAAGCCGTGGTGGTCAAGGACTCCGGCAAGGCGTTCACCGACGTCGCGGCCGGCCTGCACCCGTCCATCACGAAGATCGGCTCGCCCGGTCGCGAGGTGCTGCAGAACTTCCTGAGCCCCACCTCGATCCGCAACAACCTGCCCTCGATGCTCGGCGGCTTCGTCACCTCGCCCGACCTGATGAGCCCGCACGCCGGCAAGGGCGGCGCGGTGCAGATGTCGGCGACGCTCAAGGACGCGAAGCTCGTCGGCACGGCGGCCGAGGCGGGACTGGACCTGAAGGACACCTCTGCCTGGGGCAGCAGTGTGTCCGCGACCACCAAGACCGGGTTCGACGCCACCGCCGGGTTCGGCGGCAACATCGGCGTGCCCGGCCAGGTCGGCGGCACGGTCGGCGCGACCGCGACCTACTCCGCGCGCACCGCGGAAGGCGTGAACGCCGGGTCGAGCAGCAGCCACAAGACCGGCATCGGCGTGAAGTCCGAGACCGGCCTGTACGAGGTGACGGCCGAGGTCGAGGTCCGCACGCCCGCCGGTGACAGCGTGAAGATGGAAGTCACCACGCACATGCGCATGGGCCTCAACGAGGCCGGTGCCGTGGGGCTGCCCACGCCGGACGGCACCAGGAACTCGATCACCGACCCGGCCACCGCGGGCGCGTTGTTCCTGCCGCCGTACGTCGCCGACACGATCGCCGCCGGCAACGCCAAGGTCGGCGAGTTCACGCCGGCCAACAAGGTGCAGGGCCAGGTCGAGGGTGCGCTGCGGGAACTGCCCGGCTTCGACAAGTTCCTGCCGAAGTGGAACAACCCGGACGCCAACCCGCGCAGCAGCAAGGGCCAGGGCTTCGCCGACGTCGCCGAGCAGCTCGCGAACCAGCGCAAGATCGCGGCGACGCTCTCCCCCGCCGCGTTGAAGGCCAACATGGACAGCCTGCTCGGTCCGGGCGTCCAGGTGCAGCTCAAGAACTCCGGCAAGACGACGAACACCTACGTGAACGTCACGGTCAAGGCCAAGGTCAGCAACCCGAAGCACCTCGGCCAGGCCGACGCGCACGCGGTCAGCGACTCGACCACGACCGGTCCGAAGCTCGACGCCAGCACCAGCACCACCAAGGGCTGGACCGGTGGCGTGCAGGGCCGGGTCAACATCCCGGTCAAGACCGGCGTCGCCGCGCTCACCCCGATGCCGCAGGCCGGTGTGTCCTACAACCACTCGTGGACCGACAAGACCTCGGCCGGACCGGCGGTCAGCAGCACGTCGTCGAACCCCGGCAGCCCGGACGCCCAGGTGTTCCAGCAGGACGTCGAGTTCGAGGTCGAGATCACGACCTTCACCCGGCCCCGCACGTGGGTGCGCACCATCGTGCCCGGAGCGCCCGGATTCCACTCGCCCGAGGTGACGACTGTCGCGAAGACGGGCGCGGGCCTCGACAAGATCGACGGCAAGGTCAACCTGTGGGTGTCGGACGGTTCGACCCTCAAGAACGACCCGGGCGACGGCTTCAAGCCCGGTGACCCGTTGGCCACGTCGCTCGAGAACTCCCCGACCGTCAAGGACCTGCTCAGCCCGAAGGAAGCGCGGCCGAAGTCGCCGGAGTTCCTCAACGTCGAGGCGGTCGCGAACACGACCGCGTTGCGCGACGAGGCGATCGACGCGCTCAACCGCGCGGCCGGCGGCGACTCGGCGCTCACCACGCCGGGCACCGCGTCCCGTGCCCAGATCGACAAGATGTTCGCTCCGGAGAACATCAAGGCGAACCTGCAGCGGCTCATCGAGACCGGTGTGCAGGAGCAGGGCCTGAAGTACGACCGGCGCGTCACCGACCGTTCCGGTGCCATCGGCATGTCCGTGAAGCTGGGCGACGCGAAGCTGGTGTCCATTTCGGACACCACCGGCGCCGACAACTCGGTCAGCGGCGGCTACAAGGCCGGTGAGTCGTCCACGACCAGCCGGTCCGTCGACCTCACCGCCGGCATCAACGTCCCGGTGCGTCCGAACGTCACCCCGCCGCCCGCGGGCACGCCGTCGAACCCCAGCGGTTCCGGTGGCGCCGCGGTGACCGGCAAGATCACGCCGTGGTCGGACAGCAAGACCACGTCGAACGAGATCGGCGGCACCGTCGACCGCGGCCGCACCACCCCCGGCGACGCCCGGACCGTGCTGGTCCAGATCGACGCCGAGTTCACCATCGTCGGCGAGAGCCGCGCGGGGAACTTCCTGCACGGCGGCACACCGCACGCCGAGGGCGTCAAGGTGGACATGCCGAAGTCGGTGTTCGTGCGGGTGTCGGAGGACGTCGCGCGCGAGATGGGCGTGCTGCCCAAGGTCGAGTCGACCGTGCCCAAGCCGGACTTCCCGACGATGGCGCCGCCCTCGACGGTGGCGACCAACGAGCCCGGTGCGCTCGGTCTGTCCAATGTGGAGTCGGTGCCGGACCTCTCCGGTGTGGTCAACAACCTCACCGCCGAGCTGTCCGCGAAGACCAAGAGGTTCGGCAGCGACGCGCTGATCCCGGACTCGGTCCTCAAGGACTCGATGAGCAACCTCCAGCGCATCGTCGACCTCAACTCGCCGGCGAGCGTCAAGGCGATGATCGACAGCGCGCTGGACGGCGGCGTGCCGTTGCTGGTGCACCAGCCCGGCACGTTCGGCAAGGACTCCTACCAGGTCACGTTGCGCGCTAAGGCGGGCACGCCGAGGTTCGACCAGGTCGTCAACGACGGCGTGGACATGTCGCACAACGCCGGCGGCTCCCGCAAGGAGAGCGACGGCACCGGCCGCGGCACCGGCTGGGGTGCCGGCGTCAGGGCACCGGGCCTCGCCTCGCCGGGCAGCGCGAACCCGAACGTCTCGGGCACCGCGGGTGTCAGCGCGGGCGCGAACATCGGTGGCAGCACGAGCAGTTCGGTGACGACCTCGACCAGCGAGGCGTTCAGCCACACCCGCACGGCCAGCGGTCCGGCGGCGCAGTACACCGTGCCGGTCGAGTTCGAGCTGGTCGTCGAAAAGGGCTCCAAGGAGATCGCGAAGGCCGAGAGCGGCCCGCAGGAGATGAAGGTCCGCACGCACGCGGACAACCAGAAGGTCGCGGGCGGCGCGGACACGCAGCCGTACATGTCCGCGGCCAGCAAGCGCAGCAGCGAGTTCGGCACCCCTGAGGCGACGTTCGCGTTCCAGCAGGACACCCGTGCCTCGCAGCTGCCGGCGACCGCGTCGGTGGAGAACCTGCGCGGTGCCAAGGACCTGCGTGACGCCGCGGTGAAGGCGATGACGGAGGCCGGCGCGGGCAAGGGCCTGACCGGCAAGGGCACCGGCTCGCTCAACAGCCTGTTCTCCACGCTGAGCCCGGAGAACCTGCAGCCGCACCTGCCGTCGATGCTGTCCGGCCCGCTCGACGTGCCCGGCCTGAAGGAAGCCGCGCTGACGTTCGGGCAGGACGCCGACGTCAAGGTCTACGCGAAGCTGGTGAACCCGCGGCTGGGATCGCTCAGCGACGACGTCAAGATCGAGAACCCGCTCGCCACGAAGACCACCGAGACCTCCAGCGAGGCCAAGGTCTCCGAGACCGCCGACGTGTCGGTCGGTCTCGCGCAGGGCAGCGCGGCGGTCAAGCAGGGCGCCCCGACGGACACCGTCAACTTCGGCACCGGCGGTGTCGAGCTGCGGCACGCTGGTGAGGACTCCTCCGCGGTGTCCGGCGGTCCCTCGCAGGCCGAGGGCGGCAACGTCAAGCCCAAGGACGCGTCCCGCACCGGTCTCGTGCAGTTCGACGTCGAGTACCGCGTGGTGGCGACGATCGGTGGCAAGACCGGTGTCGTCGACCTGACGGTGCCCGGCTCGGCCGGCGTGCGCATGCCCGCCGCCGAGGTCGAGACCATGCTGAACCAGCAGCTCAGCGACTCGCTCAAGGACGCCCAGACCGACGTCAAGAAGGCGGCCGACGACTGGCGGACCGCGGAGCAGGACGTCGAGAAGGCCCGTCACGACGCCCAGGACGCGATCAACGAGGCCGCGGCCGTACTCGCCAGGACCGACAGGCCCCTGGGTGACGCCGCAACGGCGTTGAACACGGCCATCGACGCCCACTTGGACGCCGAGGCCAAGGTCACGCCGGTCCAGACGGCGTTCGACACCACGATCAGGGACGCGGGCCAGACCCGCGCCACGATCAAGGACCTCAACGCGCAGGTCGTGTCGCTGAGCCAGGACGCGCAGGTGGCCGGCAACGCGGTCAGCGACGCGCGGGCCAACGGTGCGCCGCAGGCCGAGATCGACCGGCTCACGCAGGAGGCCGACGCGGCGCACACCGCCTTGACCGACGCCCAGCAGCAGGTCGCCGACGTGAGTGCGGAACTCGACGCACAGCGCCAGGCCGCGACCGACGCCCGTGCCGAACTCCAGGCACAGCAGCAGGTCGCCGCCGAGGCCGACGCCGCCCGCACCGCCGCCGAGGACGCGCGCCAGAAGCTCGTGGACGAGCAGACCGCGGCCGAGCAGGCGATCAAGGACGCGGAGACCAGGCTCGACGCGGCCCGGCGCGAGGCGGACGCCAAACAGAAGCTGTGGTGGGACGCCAAGGCCAAGGTGGACACCGAGGTCACCTCGTTCAACACCACCGCGAACACCCCGCCGCCGGTGCCGCCCACGTCGACCACGACCGCCTCCACGACGACCCCGGACGCCGGCCGGACGCCGCCGCCGTCCCTTCCGCAGCCCGAGTCCGCGGCGGAGACCAGCAGGAGCGGTGCCGAGACGAGTTCGCCGCGTCCCGCTCCCGCGAACGGCGACGCCAAGACCGACGCGCCACCGAAGAAGGTCCGCGGCGGCGGTGCGCCGCCCGCGATGACCCCGCCGACCCCGGAGTCCCACCGGGGCAAGGACGTCCTCACCGACGAGTCGTGGCGGCACGACCCCGCGAAGACCGCCGACTGGTTCGCGCCGAGCAAGCCGGCCGACCCGAGCACGTGGGCGGACCGCAGGGCCGGCGCGAACGTCAAGACGGTCGACGTGGTCGTGCACGACGTCCGCACCGACAGCACGCCGTCGAAGCTGAAGTCCTACCAGGGCCTCATCAATTACGACCTGCGCCGCATCGAGACCTCGCCCGGCAACTTCGTGCAGGAGTACACCGTCAAGGTGCACCTCGACTCCGCCGCGGACCCGGACGTCGTCGCGCAGGTCAGGGAGAACGCCGCCAACGGCGTCGACTCGTTGCTGAACCAGGGTTTCCGGCTCCCCAGCGGTGACCAGTTCCACCTGAACCTGGAGTTCACCGACAACAGGGCCGACGCCCACACCAGCATCAAGGTCGACCCGGCCAACCCGAACGTCGACCAGACGCACTGGAAGCCCGGTACCAGTCCCGAGGTTCTCGCGCACGAGACGCTGCACTACCTCGGCATCCCGGACGAGTACAGCGACAAGTCGCGCGTGTTCCAGCAGCACGACACGAGCTCCGGTGTGCACAAGGACGACGGCGGCATGATGGGCGCCGACGTCCACGGCAAGGAGCCCGGTCTGCGGCCGCGGCACCTGTGGCTCGTCGAGCGCACGGCCAACAGCCAGGTCATGGTGCCCGACACCAGGCTGGACTCGCACGGCCCGGCCATCACGCCGCCGAGCACGACGCCGGACTCCACGCCGGACGGCGACACCCGGCCGGTGGTGCCGAAGCGCGACCGTTCCCCCGAGAGCGACAGCGGCACCCCGGTCGACGACCGGATCACCAAGAAGAAGCCGGCCGCCGACGCCTGGACCAACACCGAGGCCGGGCCGAGCAACACCGGCTCCGCGATGGACGTCGACTCGGACGACCGGAGCGACTCCGGCCTCGACAACCTGGCCGCGGAGCTGGACAAGCTCTCGCTGGGCGAAGTCGACTTCGCCTACAACCCCGCGTTCGCGAAGCTCGCCAACGGCGTCGAGGTCGAGCTGCCGACGAGGGAGAACTACCTCGGCAACCTGAAGAAGAGCGTCGAGGAGGGCAGGCGCCCGTCGTTCGTGGTCAACATGATCGTGAGCCACAGCGCGCTGAACGACCCCAAGGCCGACATCAACCAGGTCATCGACGCCATCACGAAGGACGCCGGTCCTCTCGGCAAGGACATGGTGTTCGTGATCGGCGTGAACGGCCCGACCGGCGCGGACGCGAAGATCGGCACCGAGATCGCCAAGGCGAACGATCACGTGGCGAACCGGAAGGAACCGATCGCCCTCGTGCCGCTGCCGCCGTTCGCGCCGAAGGACGGTTTCCCGTTCGGCCGGATGCGCAACGGCACGATGCACAGCCCTGCCACGAAGTTCGCCATCGGCGCGATGAACGGCAAGGGCACCCACCCGTACATCTCGTTCCAGGACTTCGACACCGGCTCGCGTCTCGTCTCCGGCAACCAGAAGGACGTCTTCAACCACGTCGCCGAGTCGATGAGCACGGAGGTGGGCCCGATCCGCCCGCTGCTGTACTCGGGCGGCTACCGCGTCGGTGACCCGGCGAAGCTCGTCACGGACACCCAGGCGCGGATCGACGCCGAACGGGCCTCGATCAAGAACGACACGACGCTCACGGCCAAGCAGCGCACGGATGCGCTCGCAGAGCTGAAGGTCGCGCAGGACTACCTCGCGAAACCGGAGTTCGCCGAGAAGTTCCAGCAGGCGATGAGCGACGACATGGACGCGCGGAGCCGCCAGAAGGACTCGGCGCCGCTGCTGCCCTACTCGCCGGAGCCCAACCTGTTCATGGACGCGGCGGTCGCGGTCGTGGACCCGGACGTCAAGTTCAGCGACGGCGGCAACGAGTTCGGCGACCTGAGCGACTCGATCAACGAGTTCGCCGGCAAGGAGCTCGTCGACCTCCACGAGAACGAGCTGCCCGCGCCACCGAAGCCCAGCGAGTCGCTCGCCGAGGCCAAGGCGAAGCTGGAGTCGGACATCGCGGCGGAGGGCCGTGCCCCGAACCCGGCCGAAACCGTGACCCTGCAACGGTTCCAGGCCGCGATCGACAAGGCCGAGGCGGACGTCGCCCAGCTCAGGTCCGAGGTCGAAGCGACCTACCGGGCCCAGCGCCCCGATCTTCCGCAGGCCACGATCGACTCGGCGGTCGAGGCGGTGGTCAACGGCTCGCTCGCGAAGAACACCATCGAGTCGGCCATCGACGTCGACATGCAGACCAACCGCAACCCCTACCGCGGCGAGAACTTCACCAGCGACTTCGTCAAGGGCGCGGTCGGCACCGACCTGTCCCGCCTCGCGCTCGGTTTCGCGAAGACCGAGGGCAAGCAGTGGCCGCAGTCGCACGTCGCGCTCACCTCGGTGACGAACCGCGCGTACGGCGGTCTGCCGGACGCGGACGGCAAGGTGGACAACAAGGCCGACAGGGCGGCCAAGGCCGACGTGTCCGGTGCGAAGATCCGCGACGGCTACGGCGACAAGAAGCCCAGGGCGAGCGGCGCGCCGAACCCCGGCAACAAGCCGCACTCGCAGCGCGAGGCCCAGCAGGTCACCCAGCACGAGTACAGCTACGACCCGCAGACCGGTGTCCGCACGGAGACGAGCAGGTCCGGCGGCTGGCAGCCGTCCCAGCTCGACGCGCTGCACCTCGGCTGGGAGGACAAGAACACCCTCGGCGGTGCGATCTCCGCGCCGATCCCCGGCCACGGCCACATGGGCGTGGACCCACAGGTCGACCCCACCACCGTCTACCCGGAGAAGCCGGTGGCGGAGAAGCCGGCCAAGGGCGAGAAGGCCCCGGCGAAGAAGCCCAGGACCGAGGCCGATGTCCAGCACATCGTGCCGGGCAACAAGCAGCAGAAGATGGCCACGATGCTCAACCTGGCCATGTCGGCCAACACGAGCAACGTCACCCGCACGTTCGGCACGCTGGAACACGGCATCCTGCCGATCGCCGGGGACCCGCGGCCCGACGGCCTGTTCAACGCCGTGCACGACGCCCTGACGAGCCAGGCTCCTCCCCCGGCGGCCGGTTCCAGCAAGAAGGGCAAGGCGAAAGCCGCTCCGGCGATCAAGACCGCGACGGAGTTGCGGGCCGGTGCGGTCCAGAAGGCCTCGATCTCCTCGCCCGCGATCACCAAGGAGATCGCGAGGTTCCGCCAGGAACACGGTCTGGACAACGGCCACCTGGTCACCGCGCTCGTAGAACCGGGCCCGCCGCCGCCGGTCACCGCGCTCGTCGAACCGGGACCGCCGCCGGTCACCGACCCCGCGGCCGACCCGTTCGCCCTGGCGTACCCGGCCGACGTCGCCAAGCTGGCCAAGGCGGAGGAACTGGCCGCCAAGCTGCTCGCGACCGAGATCGGCAGGCCGCTGAAGATCCACGGACCCGGCGGGTCCGTGACCGTCGAGCCGTTCTTCGAGCCACGGCCGGAGATCAACTCCAGGTCGTCCGAAGCGGACGTCAGGAAGGCGAACGCCTGGAGGAAGCCGGTGTTCCCGGCTCCGCTGGAGATCGACGCCCGCCTGCAGGACAACGGCAGGAGTGCGTTCACCCGGCACGCCCCGGCGAACCAGCCGCTCGACGATTCGATGGACACCCGCCCGGCACCGCCGCCGCCCGTCCAGGAGACGTCCACTCAGGACGCTCCGGCGTGGACGGCACCCGAGGCCGAGACGCGTCCGGCGCCGCCGACGCCGAACCCGGTCATCCCGATGACCACGATCGCGCCGCAGCCCGTCGGTCAGGTCATGCCGGGCACGCAGGCACTGCCGGGCTTCTTCCAGGACAACAGGGCGCTGGGCACGATCGCGCCGACGGACGTGCGGGGCGCCGAGAACGTCACGAACGCGATCGAGAACCTCAAGCCCCAGGACGCCGCCCGCATCCAGCAGGCGATCAACGGCGACTTCGAGTCGTTCCTGGACAAGGGCCGCAACTTCCAGGTCAAGATCGGCAACAACTGGTACGAGGCGAACATCCGCGCCACCATGCAGGCGCAGACGGACATCGCCCCGCAGGCCGCGCCGGGTGTCAAGGTCGACGCGACCGCGCAGTCGGGCAACTCGTCGTCGGCCACACACACCGTCGCCACGGCCAATGACATCGGCGCCTCGGCCACGGCCAGTGGCGGCGTCGGCGCGTACGGCTCGCTCGGCGGCAAGGCGCAGTTCGCCACGCCGGCGCAGTCGCAGAGCATGTCGTCGTCGCTCACCGACCAGCGGATCATCCGCGCGGGCGAGGGGTCGACGCAGGCCACCGTGAACGTGTCCTACGACATCACGCTGACCAACGCCGGCGGTGGGCTCAGGCCCGTCGCCACGGTCGACACCGATACCTCCGTGACGCTGCAGATCCCGAACGACCTCGCCGTGATCACCAACTCGGGCAACACCTCCGCCGCGGTCACGCCGGCGGACGGCAGGTGGGGCACCAAGCTCGAGCACCCCGCGCCCGAGGCGGTCTCGGTCGACAACCCGGCGAAGGCGTTCGCCGACGTGGCGCGCAAGCTCCACCCGTCGATCGTCAAGGTCGGCTCGCCCGGCCGTGAGGCGCTGCAGAACTTCCTGAGCCCCACCGAGATCCGCAACAACCTCGGCGCGATGCTCGGCGGCGCCTACGTCACGTCACCGGACCTGATCAGCCCGCACGCCGGCAAGGGCGCCGCGGTGCAGATGAAGGCGACGCTGCAGAGCGCGCAGCTCGTCGGCACGCTCGGCACCGGCCAGCTCCGCCTGCACGAGACCTCGGCGCACAGCAGTGGTGTGTCCTCGACGACCAAGTCCGGTGGCGACGTCACCGCCGGTGTCGGCTTCAACACCGGTCTGCCGAACGTCGTGGGAGGCCAGGCCGGTGTCACGGCCGGCTACTCCGCGCGCAAGGCGGAGAACGTCAACGCGGGCATCAACACCGCGCACAGGAGCGGCATCCAACTCAAGGGCGACACCGGTCTGTACAAGGTGACCGCCGAGGTCGAGGTCCGCACGCCCAGCGGTGAGAACGTCAAGATCCCCGTCACGACCTACCTGCGCGTCGGCCTGCCCGAGGCGGGCCAGATGGGCCTGCCGACGCCGGACGGCACGCGCCACTCCATCGTCGACGACTCCAACAAGGGCACGAAGTTCCCGCCGCCCTACATGGGTGACGCGATCGCCGCGGGCAACGCCAAGGTCGGCGAGTTCGAGGTCGCCGCGGAGGTCCAGACGCAGGTCGAGGACGCGCTGCGGGACATCCCCGGCATGGCCCGGTTCCTGCCGAGCTGGAACGACCCGGCCGCGAACCCGCGCAGCAGCAAGGGCAAGGCCTTCTCCGACGTGGCCGAGCAGCTCGCGAACCAGCGCAGGCTGACCTCGCAGCTCTCGCCGGCGGCGTTGCGGACCAACATGGACAGCCTCATGGGTCCCGGCGTCCAGGTGCAGCTGAAGAGCAGCAGCAAGACCACCAACACCTACGTCAACGTGACGGTGAAGGCCAAGGTCTCCGACCCGAAGCACCTCGGTCAGGCCGACGCGCGCAACGTCCGTGACGCGTCGTCGACCGGCCCGAAGCTCGACAGCGCCACCAGCACCACCAAGGGCTGGAGCGGTGGCGTCGAGGGCAAGGTCGTCATCCCCGGCGAGACCAAGCTCGTCAAGCTGACGCCGACGCCGCAGGCCGGCGTGAAGTACAACCACGCGTGGACCGACAGGACCTCGGCCGGTCCGACGGTCAACAGCACCTCGCTCACCGTCGGCAGCCCGAACGCCCAGGTGTTCCGCGGTGACGTGGAGTTCGAGGTCGAGATCACCACGTTCACCCGGCCGCGGGCCTGGGTGCGGCGGGTCGTGCCCGGCGCTCCCGGTTTCCACTCGCCGGAGCAGAGCACGGTGGCGAAGACCGGTGACGGAACCACCGGCCTCAAGCCCATCAAGGGCGAGGTCAACCTCTGGGTGTCGGACAGCTCCACTTTGGACTCCGATCCCGGCAAGGGTTTCGAGCCGGGCACGCCGGAACGGAGGCCCCTCAAGGACGCGCCGACCGTCAAGCAGCTCCTGAGCACCGGGCCCAAGGAGAAGGCACCGGACTTCCTGCATGTGGAGGCCGTCGTGAACACGACGGCGCTGCGCGACCAGGCCATCGACGCGCTCAACCGCGCGGCCGGTGGTGACTCGGCACTGACCGTGCCTGGCACCGCGTCGCGCGCCCAGATCGACAAGATGTTCTCCCCGGAGAACATCAAGGCCAACCTGCGCACGCTGACCGAGACCGGCATCCAGGAACAGGGCCTCAAGTACGACCGGCGCGTCACCGACCGCACCGGCGCGATCGGCGTGAAGTTCGGCCTGAGCAACCCGAAGATCGTGTCCATCTCGGACAACACCGCTACCGAGAACGCCAGCACCGGCGGCTACAAGGCCGGCCAGTCGTCGTCCACGAACCGGTCGGTCGATGTCACCGGCGGCGTCAACGTGCCGATCAAGCCGAACGCCACGCCTCCTCCCGCGGGTGAGCCCACGCCTGCCAGCGGTGCCGGTGGCGTCGCGGTGGCCGGCAAGCTCACGCCGTGGTCGGACTCGAAGTCGTCCGGCAAGGAGGTCGGCGGCAGCCACGACCGCAACTACGTGACGCCCGCGGGCGGCCGCACCGTGCTGGTGCAGCTCGACGCCGAGGTCACCGTGGTCGGCGAGAGCCGCGCGGCGAACTTCATCGCCGGTTCCACGCCCAAGGCCGAGGGCGCGACCGTGAACCTGCCGAAGTCCGTGTTCGTGCGGGTGACCGAGGACGTCGCCAGGGACATGGGGCTGCTGCCCGACGTGCAGCCGACCGTGCCCAAGCCCGACTTCCCGAAGATGGCGCCGCCCGCGACGGTGGCGAAGGGCGAGCCCAGTGCGCTCGGTCTGTCCACTGTGGAGAGCGTGCCGGACCTGACGGCCGTGGTCGCGGACCTCTCCGAGAAGGTCAACGCGAAGACGGCGAAGCGCTTCGGCGCTCCGCTGCTGCCGGACTCGGTGCTCAACGACTCGATGAGCAACCTGCAGCGCCTGGTCGACTTCAGCTCGCCGGCCAGCGTCAAGGCGATGATCGACAGTGCGCTGGACGGCGGCGTGCCGCTGCTGGTGCACCAGCCCGGCACGTTCGGCAAGGACTCGTTCCAGGTCACGTTGCGCGCCAAGGCGGACACCCCGCAGTTCCAGGACGTCGTCAACGACGGCGTCGAGATGGAGTCGACGATCGCCGGCTCGCACAGGGTGACCGACGGCCAGGGCCGCGGCACCGGCTGGGGCATCGGGCTCAAGGCGCCCGGTCTCGCCTCGCCGGGCAGCGCGAACCCGAACGTCTCCGGCACCGCGGGTGTGCTCGCGGCGGCGAACGTCGGTCAGTCCAAGAGCAGCTCGGTCAGCACGTCGACGACCGACCAGTTCGCGAGCTTCCGCGCGGGAAGCGGACCGGCGGCGCGCTACACCGTGCCCATCGAGTTCGAGCTCGTGGTGGAGAAGGGCGACAAGCTCGTCGCGAGCGCGCCCAGCGGCCCGCAGGAGATGACCGTCCGCCTGCACGCGGACAACCAGAAGGTCGACGGCTCGGCCGCGCCGCAGCCCTACACGAAGGACCAGAACGCCCGCCCCGCCGACCAGGGCACCCCGCAGGCCGCCTCCGGCTGGCAGCAGGAGGGCAGCCCCTCCGCGCTGCCACCGGGCTCGTCGGTGGAGAACCTGCGCGGCGCCCAGGACCTGCGTGCGGCGACGATCGACGCGCTGAAGGCGGCGGGTGCGAACAAGGGCCTCACCGGCAAGGGCACGGGCGCGTTGAACAGCCTGCTGGCCACGCTGAGCCCGGAGAACCTGCAGCCGCACCTGCCCGGCATGCTGTCCGGCCCGCTGAGCGTGCCGGGCCTGCACGAGGCCGCGCTGACGTTCGGCCAGGACGCGGACGTCAAGGTCTACGCCAAGCTGGTCGCCCCGACGCTGGGGTCGCTCAGTGACGGCGTGGCGCTGGAGAACCCGACGTCACAGGTCACCGCGACCAGCACCGACTCGAAGGTCACCGAGAGCGGCGACGTGTCCGTCGGGCTCGCGACCGGCGGCGCGGGGATCAAGCAGAACACCGACCCGAAGGACAACGTCACCTTCGCCACGAGCGGCGTCGAGCTGCGCCACGCCGGCGAGGACTCCACGGCGAACTCCGGCGGCCAGACCGACAACAAGGTCAACAACCTCAAGCCGAAGGCCACGACCGGACTGGTGCAGTTCGGTGTCGAGTACCGCGTGGTGGCGACCATCGGCGGCAGGACCGCCGTCGTCGACCTGTCCGTGCCGAACTCGGCCGCGGTCCGGATGCCGGCGTCGGACGCGCAGACCTTGCTGGGCAAGGACTTCAGCCCGGAGCTGGCGACCGCCCAGACCGAGGTGAAGACCGCGGCGGACGCCTGGCGCACCGCAGAGGTCGCCGTCGACACGGTGCGGCACGAGGCGCAGCAGGTGATCAACACCTCGGCCACGGTGCTCGCCAGGGCCGACTCCGCCTTCACCCCCGTCCAGATCGACTACAACAACGCGATCCAGACGCACCTGGACGAGCAGGCGAAGCTCCCGGAACTGGAGACCAACGCCGAGACCGCCCGCCTGGAGGCGCAACGGACGCTCGACGCGATCTCCGAGCTGTCGCCCAAGGTCGGCGGCTTCGCAGCACTGGCGATGACCGCGCAGTTCGAGGTCGACGACGCGAAGTCGGACGTCGAGGCCAAGGCGAAGACGCTGCGGACGCTGGAGGACCAGCTGGCCGCGGCGCCGGGCAACGCAGCCCTCCAGGCTCAGGCCGACGCCGCACGTCTGGCGCACACCGACGCCCAGACCACGTTGCGCACCGCGGAAGGCGCGTTCACCGGTGCGAGGGCGAGCATGCAGGACGCCCAGCACCGGCTCGACGCCGCCAACGACGCGATCGACGGGCTGCGTGCGGAGGCCGCCGCCCGGCGTGCGGACCTCGTGGCGCAGCAACAGGTCGTGGCCCAGGCCGAGGCAGGACGGATCGCGGCGCAGGCCCGTCACGACCAGGCCGCGGCCCAGCTCGCCGCCGACCACGCGGCGCAGAGGGCGCTCGTCACGGCGGCCGAGACCAGGCTGAACGACGCCCGCACGACGGCGGACGGCCGTCAGCAGGAGTGGTGGGACAAGAAGGCGGTGGTCGACCGGAAGATCGCCGAGTACAACACCCCGCCGGACACGACCACGACGTCATCCATTCCCCCGCCTCCGCCGGCACCCGAGACGTCCTCGTCCACTGAGGCGTCGACGAGCAGGGACGCCGAGACCCGTCCGGCACCGCAACCGCCGTCCACCGAGGCGAGCACGTCGGGCACCCAGGCACCCGCCGGCGTGCCGGACGTCGTGGTGGAGAGCCATCTCAAGGCGCTGACCGCCGACGCGATGACGAACGCCTCTCCGCTGGCCCGGCAGGTCGAGTCGGCGCTGCGGTCGAACCCAGGCCAGTCCGAGGCGGGCATCGACCTGCTGCGGGCGTCGGTCGTGCTCGACACGAGGACCGACGACATCGCCACGATGATCCAGCGGCACGGCGCCGAACCGGTCGCGCGGGCGTTCACCAGGGAGTTCGGCCGCCCGATCATCGAGACGGCGCAGATCGCGCAGTTCGGCGATCTGAGCACCCCGCAGAGCCGGGCCGCGTTCGACGGCTGGGCACACCGGATGTGGGAGACGGTCGGCAACACGCCGTCCTACACCTCGAACCCGGACAAGCTCGCCGCCGACGTCTTCAACCACGACCAGGGTTACAACCACGGCACGAACTTCGCGCAGGAGACGGCGTTCACGGACCTGGTCGGCGCACCGTCGCCGGCCGACGCGGAGATCATCCCGTCCGGCGCGAACGTGAGCCCGGAGGCGTTCACGGACCACCGTTCCGAGATCGACGACGACCCGGCCCCGTCCGCTCCCCCGATGGACGCGCCGACGTCCACCGTGCCGCCCGCCGACCCGAGTCCGTCGCACAGCACGGAGACGAGCGCGGCGTGGTTCGACCCGCAGCACCCGGTGTCCTCCCAGGCCATCGCGGACGTGCGCGCCACGACCCCGGCGACCAGCTGGGTGCGCGGCGAGGACGGCGGTGTCCTCGACTCCACGAAGGTCGGCCCGCACGGCATCGCCATGAAGGCCTGGCGCGGCCCGATCGCCTACGACAACCGCGTTCTGGACGTGGACGGCGTGCCGGTCCGCGACTTCACCGTGCGGCTGCACCTGAACAACGGCGACGCCGACGTCCAGGACCGCACCCGCGCGGGCGTCGAGGAGCTGTACAACCAGGGCTACCGGCTGCCCGGCGGCGAGCAGTTCCACGTCACGGTCGAGTTCACGAACGACCCCGCTGACGCGCACGCCACCATCGACGTCACGAACGACCCGGACGGGCGGGCCAACCAGCTCACCTGGCCCGCGCACACCGATTCGCGGCGCCTGGCGCACGAGGTCGGGCACTTCCTCGGGTTGCGCGACGAGTACCTGGAGACCGGCGACGTGAAGCCGATCTTCCAGCACGAGGACGGCAGGGGACGCGTCGTCAACGACAACTCCCCCATGACCCAGGGCATCGACGCGGCGGACGCCCGGCTCAAGCCGCGCCACCTGCAGCTGGTCTCCGACCGGATGGCGGCGCTGCAGACGCACAACCCGCCGCAGCCAGCGGTCGAGGAACGCTCCGAGCTGCCTCCGCCGAACATGCCGAAGCGCGGCAACGAACACCTGCCCATCGACCCGGCCGGGGACGCCGTCAAGCGCGCCCGCGAGGACCTCGCCGATCTGTCCATTGAGGACGACGACGCCGAGATGACCGAGCAGGAAGCGGCGCCGTTCAACGAGAACGGCGTGCACAACGCGGCCTACGAGAACCTGGCGCAGGGCCACCCGCTCACCCAGATCACCGCGGAGAACTACCTGCAGCGGACGCAGGAGAGCATCGACGCCAACGAGAAGCCGTCGTTCGTGGTCAGCATGATCGTAGAGGCGAGTAAGCTCGACCAGCTCGACAATGTGATCAACGGTGTCATGGCCGGCTCGCAGGACATGGACGGCCGCGTGGCGTTCGTGCTCGGCGTGAACGGCGCGACGCAGGCGGAGATCGACGCCTCGATCGCCGGCGCGACCCCGTCGGTCAACGGCCGCACGGAACCGGTCGCACTGGTGAGCGTTCCGCACGGGCCCAAGGGCTTCAAGTTCGGCGAGACCCGCAACGCCACGCTGGACAGCGACGCCCACGTGTTCGCGGTGACGGCCCTGGCGGCCACCGGAACGCACCCGTACGTGGCGGTCATGGACTTCGACGCGGGCGACCGCACGACCCGGCAGGGCGGGCACGTCTTCGACCACGTCACGCGGCTCATCGACGGCACGGTCGGCGACGACGCCGTCGACCCGTCGCGGCCGCTGATGATCGGCGGCGGGTACCGGGTCGCCGTCACGCCGGAGCAACTGCACGCCGCCGTCCTCACGCGCATCGGCGACGACTCGAAGACCACGGACGCGCAGAAGGAGACCCTGCGGGCGAAGCTGGCCGAGCCGGACTTCCACGAGCGGTTCGTACAGGTGATCGACGCGGACATGCACGCGCGCCGGACCCAGCAGGGCATCCACCCGTTGCTGCCCTACACGCCGGAGCCGAACCTGTTCGTCGACGGCCTCGTGCCGCTGGCGGAGCCGAAGGTGCGGTTCGGCGAGGGCCAGGCGGAGTTCGGGCAGCTCGGCCAGTCGCTCAACCGGTTCTACGCCGCGGAGCTCGCCAAGCTGCACACCCCGGCCGACGCCGCGGACATGGACGCCGCCACCGAACGCGCCAAAGTGGACGTTCAGAACAACCGGCACCCGGTGCGCGGCCAGGCGTTCACGACCGACTTCGTGGCGGGCGACACCGGCACCGACCTGTCCAGGATCGCCTACGGGCTGATCAAGGACGGCAAGCTGCCGCAGTCGCACACCGCGCTGCCGAACGTGTCGGAGCGGTTCCTCGACGGCAAGTCCTCCAAGGCGGGCACCAAGTTCGCCGACGAGCGCGAACGTCTCGCCACCGGAGCGCACGCGGTAGTCGAGCCGTTCCTGCCGCCTGCGGACGGGCAGACCACGAACACGTGGAACCCGCCGGCCAAGATGAAGACCCAGCTCGGCGCGCCGCAGAAGAACCGGATGAACCCGGCGGTGTCCGCGCCGATGCCCGCGCCGTTCGAGCAGGTGCAGGCGGGCATCCAGAAGGACCAGAAGGTCGTCGCGGCCCACGGGCTGGTGGCGTCCGACCACGTGAGCACCGCGCGGCGGCAGCTGCGGTTCCTCAACGAGGACCTGCTGGTCCGCCAGCCCACGCCGCCGGTCACCGCCAACGGCCTGTACGCGGTCGTCGGCCAGGCCCGCGGGGTCGATCCGGTGACGCTGCGCCGGCAGGTCGTCGGACTGGCCGCCGGCCACCGGGCCGTGACCAAGGCCGTGGCGGACTACTCCGTCGGCAGGCCGATGCACCAGGGCCACCTGTACGGGGCACTGGTGGAGAACCAGAACTGGCACATGCACGCCGACGCCGCCGAGAACAGCGGCTGGACCAACGCCCGTGACCTGCTCGGACACCTGATCGCGACGCAGCAGAGCGTCAACGTCCGGATCCACCAGGAAGGCCACGAGCCGGTGCTGCTGCGTCCGATGGGCCCGCCGTTCCCCGACACCGTCGAGGTCGAGGTGGTGATGGACGGACGGCAGGTCACCTACCGGCCGTACCAGCCGCCTGGAGGGCTGCAGCCGGACGTGCAGATGCATTAGCGTGACCAGCGTGGACGAGTTCGCGCAGGCGCTCCGGACGGCGATCACGAATCGCGGTCTCGGTCTGGAGCGCCTGCGCGAACACCTCTCCCAGAACGGCGTGACCGTCTCCATGGCGACGCTGAGCTACTGGCAGACGGGCCGCAGCCGGCCCGAGCGGCAGAAGTCGCTGCAGGCCGTCGTCCACTTGGAACACATCCTGGAGCTGCCGCCCGGCCACCTCTCGGAACTGCTGGGGCCGCCGCGCCCGCGTGGCCGCTGGCTGCGCAACGCCCCGGCGCCGATGTCCGCGTTCTGGTCCCCGCAGACGCCCGTCGAGCACGCGCTGAACGGCCTCGACACGCAGTGGGACGACCAGCTCCTGCGCGTGAGCCAGCAGGACTTCGTGACGATCGGGGCGGACCGCACCGAGCGGGTCTTCCGGTCGCGGCAGGTGCTGTCGGCGTCGATGACCGGGCCCGACCGGTGGGTCGTGATCATGCACATCGACGACCACGACCGGCCGTTGCCGCTGGTCAGCGCCCTGAAGAACTGCACGGTCGGCCAGGTGGTCCGCGAGCCGGCCGAGGGGCTGCTGGTCGCGGAGCTGCTGTTCGAACGGCCGTTGCGCAAGGGCGAGAGTGTCGTGATCGAGCACGAGCTGGTGAACCAGGACCCGTGTCCGCCCGCGACGAACTACGAGCGCAAGTTCCGGCTGCCGACGCGGGAGTACGTGCTGGAGGTGACGTTCGAGGGCGCCCCTCCCAGCTCCGTCACCCAGCTCGCGGACGGGTCCGCCGTCGCCGCCGGCCGCACGCTGCTGGACGTCGCTCTGGACGTGCAGCCCGGCGTCCGCGGCTTCAGCTGGACCTGGTGAACCCCCTGGAGCTCGGGACCAGTGCGGCTGCTGCGGGGGCAGCGAAGCAGATGACCGCGCAGGCGCCCAGCACGACGCCGGCCCCGAAGTGGTCGATGGCCGGTGCGATGAAGGCCAGGCCGACCGGCGCGAGGCCGAAGGAGAGCAGGAAGTCGAGCGAGGAGACGCGGGCGAGCTTGCCCGGCTCGACCTCTCGCTGGACCGCGGTGAACCACGGGACGTTGAACAGCTCGATCCCGACACCCGCCACGACGTACACGGCGATCAGCACGAACCAGTGCACCGGCAGCAGCAGGGCCAGCGGGACCAGGCCGTAGCAGGCCAGTCCGGCCAGTGCGGCCCATCCTGGCGTCTTCGGACGCCAGCGGCCGATCAGCGCGGCTCCCGCCAGCGCACCGAGGGTGTACGCGGTCGTGGCGGCCGCCAGCACCGCCTCCGTGTCGTAGCGGTCGCGGCTCACCACCGGCAGCAGGACGGCCGTGGCGGAGTAGCCGAAGGCGACCATCGCGGTCAGCGCGCCGAGTCCGGAGAGCAGCCACGGATGGCGGCGTGCCTCGTTCAGGCCTTCGAGGAAGTCCGCCGCGAAGCTGGCCTGGGCGGTGGTGCGATCTGGTGCCCTGGTGCCTTGGGGGAGCACGAACGCGGCGGCCAGCCAGAGCGCGGCGGTGATGATCAGTAGTGCCCTGGCGTCGACCAGGAGCGCGGCGAGAGCGGTGAGGCTCGGGGCGGCCAGCGTGGTCACCCTGATGGCGAGGGTGGTCGCGGCGTTGGCCTGCTGCCGTTGCGACTCGGGAACCACCTCGGCCACCATCGCCTGGAACGCGGGCCGGCAGCCGGCCTGACCGGCACCGACGATCGCGGCCGCGGCGGCCATGAGCACCAACGACCTGCCCATGCCGAGCGCGATCACGGGTGTCATGACCGCGCCGGTGAGGCACGACCAGAAGACCACGTTGCGTCGTGAATGGCGATCGGCGAGCACACCGGCCACGGGTACCACGACCAGGAAACCGACGGTTCTGGTGGCGAGGACGACGCCAAGTTCGACGGCGGTGATCGAACGTTCGAGAACGGCCAGGCCGAGCACGAACGGCAGGGCCCACATCGCGAGCCCCGACGCGGTCGTGCCGGTCCACAGCCGCAGGAAGGCCACGTTCTTCAGGACAGATGGTGCCGTTGCTTTCTCCGTCACGACGACCAAGGCTTCACTACTGGCGGACTCCTGACCACACTATTCCCGGTGACCACGCAACAGCCGGGTGTTCCCCCGCGCCTTGAAGGGAACACCCGGCTGTCGTGGTGTGCTGTCCGTTGTGGACAGATCAGCCGATCTTCTCGATCCGCGCGTTGCGGATCAGGAACTTGCCCGGCTCACGGACCTGTTCGAAGGCCGCGTTGTTCAGCAGCGCGCAGCTGCCGGACACCGACGCCACCTTGACGGTCGTGGACTTGTTGTTGTCGAGGTTCGTCACCTTGAGCGTGGTGCCGATCGGGAACGTGCCGCTGGACGCGGCGGGCGCGCCACCCTCACCGGACAGCGTGACGGTCGAGCCGTTGCAGACCTGCTGGCCGGTAGCGCCGTTGTCGTTGCCCTGGTTCGCATCGGGCTGCTGGGTGGGCTGGTTGCCGGCGTTGTCGTTGCCCTGGTTCGCGTTGCCCTGGCCGGCGTCGGCCGCGCCACCGTCACCCGCGCAGCCCGCCGCCTTGCGTCGCTGCTGGATGAGGTCGACCACGGCCTGCCGGTTCGCGATGCGCGCCTCGGACTGCGAGTCCGGGCTGGACTTCTGGCCCGCGATGAAGCTCAGGTTGTTCTGCAACGCCTTGTCCAGCCCGCCGCAGTCCTCACCGGACGTGGCGGCCTGCCCGGCTTCGGGCTTGGCCTGGACGTTGTTGCCACAGCCGGCCGCCGCACGCCGCTGGTTGATGAGGTTCACGACCTGCTGGCGGTTCTGGATGCGAGCGTCCGACTGCGCGTCGGGGTTCGCCTGCTGACCGGCGATGAAGGTCAGGTTGTTCTGCAGGGCGGTGTCCAGCCCGCCGCAGTCCTCAGCCGCGTTCGAGTTGGTGCCGCTGAAGGCGAAGATGCCACCGGCGACAGCAGCGATCGCCAGCACGGCGCCCGCGCCGATCATGGCGGGCTTGCGGTGTCGAGCGCCCATTCTGTGTCTCCTCGGGGGTCGAACGGTGTTGTACCGATGACTACGGGGAGGTCACGAACGGGGTTCAAAATGGACTGGACCTTGTTGGTTTTAAATGCTTTTAAGGTTTTGCGGGTGATGGTGATCTTGCTGGTCAGGGCGGGTTCTCGTGGGCGCGGGCCGCTTTGGTGCCGCGGAGCGGGAGGAACGATCAAGCTGACTCGGCGGCCTGCTTCAGTCGCTGCAGCGTCGCCTCGATGTTGCGCTGGTTCGTCACAGCGCGGTCCCTCACCCCGGTCGCGAGCCGCGTGACCGGCACGTACCAGCCAGGCCGGCGGTCCCACGTCGATTCGGTGACGCGGCAGCCCTCGCCGGTCTCCTCGATGTCGTACTGCCAGCGCGACACGGCCATGCCGAGCGACTTCACCTCGAACGCGAACCGGGTCGCGGAGCAGTCGGTCACCGTTGAGGTCGTCGGCCACTTCCGCCAGCCGCGCTTGTTGAGGCCGCGAAACCGCGCACCGACCCGTGGGCCCGCGGCGTTCAGCCACTTGCCGCCCGAGTACTCCTCGGCGCACCGACTGAGCCCACGGAGGTCGCTGACCAGCTCGAACACTCGCTGCGGCGAGGCGGCAACGTCGATGTGCGCAGAGGCGTCCGGCGTCATGAGGCCGAACTTACTACGAGTAGGTTCGCTGCACCAGCCACTCACGAACCGTGCGAACGGACGGCACGATCGCCCTCGTCGCGCCGATGTCGGCCGCAACGGGATGCGTGCGCAGCCATCGCCACATTCTCGTCAGGTCATCGCCGACGAACCTGTGGAACAGCCAGATCGGCATCCGGAAACCCCGCGGCGGACGACCACGGGCCTCCCGCCAGAGCGCACGGCACTCGTCGACGCTCCGCACGTCCGCGCAGAGCGGGAGATCCGCACCCACGAACCGGTCCGGCTCCGCGAACACCCTGACCGCCACGGCGCCGACGTCGTCGGCCGAGAACCACAACAGCGGCCGGTCAGCGCCGATCAGCTTCGGCATCAGGTGCCACATGGACACAGCCGGGTAGAAGTCCTTGTCCGTCATCAGTTCCATGAACGCCATCGGGCGCAGGACGGTCAGCGGCAGCCCGAGCGACTCCAGGTGGGCCCGCACCACCAGCTTGTTCTCCCACTGCCGCACACCGGTTCCCGGCACTCCGGGCCCCGCCGAGGCGTACACCACGTGCCGCACGCCCTCCGAAGCCGCGGCGTCGCCGACCGCGCGGCCCTGGCGGACCTCCTCGTCGAGGCCGCTGATCATCGGGTTCTGGACGCTGAACACCCCGTGCGCGCCCGCAAAGGCAGGCCGCAGCGAGTCGGGGGAGGCCATGTCCGCCCGCACCACCTCGGCGCCCGCCGAGGCGAGCCGCCCGGCCGCGGGTGACGAGGGATCACGGGTCAGCGCACGCACCCGCCAGCCACCGGCGAGCAGGTGCCGTGCGACCGAACCACCCTGGCGTCCGGTCGCACCGGTGACCACGACCAGTCCGGCGTCGTTCACGCCGACCTCCTGTCGGTCCAACGCGGGAGCATCCGGAGCCGCTACCCACGGCTCCGGATGCTCCCGCTCGCTCTCAGTCCGAGCAGGACACCGGCGAGTCGAAGTGGCCCGGTGTCGTGGGATAGGCGGGCCCGACGCCGTGCTGGTTGTTGTCGGACGGGTAGACCAGCGCCAGCTCGCGGAACGCCGAGGTGCCACTGGTGGTCGCGTCGCCGGCCGTCTGGCCGGCACCCGAGGCCCACGCCAGCTTCTGCAGGAACGCCTCCATACCGGGGCTGCGCTGACGGATGTCGTTGTAACCGCCGTAGGAGGCCGGGCAGTGCGTGTACAGGTTGTACGCGCCGGCCCAGTCGATCAGGCGGTCACCGGGGTTCGGGCCGTTCTGCGCGCGGTCGGCCTGGAGCACGTCGCGGTCCCAGCCGCCGTAGATCCAGTCCGTGCCGTCGTGGTGCTGGTTGTCGGCCAGCGTCGCGGGAACGGCGGGGTTGTCGTTGGTCTTCTCGGTCATCTCGAACCACAGGCACGGGTCGACCGCGCCGTCGCCGAGCGTCTGCGGCCACAGGCCCTGCGCGCAGTTGCCGGGGTAGGAGCCGCGCGGGTTGAAGTCCAGCACGTCCGACCCGAGCGCACCCTGTTGCGATGCCGACGAGGTACCGCCGACGCCACCGAAGGTGTGGTCCACGAACCTGTCGTTCGTGCCGCGGGAGGCCGCGTCGAACGTGCCGTTCGTGAGGCAGTCCGGAGTCTGGGCGTTGACCACCTGGTCGCAGCCCTTGCCGCCCCACAGCACGTCCGCGCCGTCGCCGCCGAACGTCTGGTCGCCGCCGCTGTCGGCGTTGACCAGGTCGTCGCCGAACCCGGCGTGGATGTTGTCGTTGCCCTGACCGCCGCGCATGCGGTCGTCGCCGCCCTCGGCGATGCCGTTGTGCGGCATGGCCGGTGCGGTCGGGCCGCCGACGAACTGGTCGCCGTCGACGTCGTGCAGCAGGTCGGCCCGCCGGTCGTAGGAGTCGGCGCGGAAGCCCGTGTAGGACTCCTGCGGCACCGAGTTCAGGCTCACCGTGAAGCCACGCGCAGCCACGTCGTTGGCGTTCATGTACTCGTTGACCACACCACCGCGGTCACCGAGCATCGCGTCCTCGCCGTCGCCGCCGAACATCACGTCGTCGCCGAGCTCGCCGTACATGTCGTCATCGCCGTTCTGGCCGTGCATGGTGTCGTTGCCGTCCTGACCCCACATCCCGTCGTTGCCGTCGTCACCGAACATGGTGTCGTTGCCGAAGGCTCCACCGGGTTCACAGGTCGCCTGCGCTGTCGTGCAGAACCTGGTCGACGGACCGATGTCGGCTACGCGCGACACCGTTGCGTTCGAAGGCACGGCTCCGGACTCGTAACGCTCGGCGTAGACCTGCTCGGTCATCGACCCCGGCTGGCCCTGCAGCGTGCGCCTCAGGGAACCGTTGTCACCGAGCTGGACGTCGTCCTCGCGGTTGCCCTCGAACGCGTCGCCACCATCGCGGAAGCCCTGGATGGTGCTGCCGCCGATCATGTCGTCCTGCCCGTCGGGCGCGGTGCCGACCAGCTGGTCCGGTCCGCTCGCGGTTCCCGGCCAGTTCGGTTCCACCAGCGGTACGACCGTGGTCTGCTCCGACGGGGAGCCGAGCCCGCGGTCACCGCGCAGCACGTCACCGCCGCCGTTGCCCTCGAGGTAGTCCGCGTCGCCGTCGCCGGTGAGGAAGTCCCCACCGTCCTGGCCCCACTGGACGTCCACGCCCGAGCCGCCGGACATCCGGTCGTCACCGAACCGGTCGGCCGGACCGGCCTGCAGGTCGTAGCGCTGCACGATCCGTTGTGCGGCGGGGTTTCCGCCCGCGGACCCGAGCCGGACCGTGGCCCGCGTCGGGGTCTCCCCCGGCGCCGGGCGCAGCACCACGCCGTTGTCACCGATGGCGACGTCGTCACCCGGACCACCGAACATCGCGTCGGCCGAGTCGAGCTGGCCGGCCGTCGTGTCACCCGTGCCGGACAGCGGCGTGCTGTTGCCACCGACGAGGTCGTCGTCGCCTTCGTCACCCTCGATGAAGTCGATGCCCTGCGAACCCTCGACGTAGTCGTCGGAACCGTTGCCCTTCAACCGGTCGGGACCGGCCTGGCCGATGATCACGTCGTTCGCGTCGTCACCGTCGACCTCGTCCGGACCGGACGAGTCGGCGTGCGGGGTGAGACCGAGGTCGTACAGGAAGATCGCGCGCCCGGTCATGCCGCGTTCCAGCGTGATCCGGTTGAGCGTTCCGCCGCGCACGAGCCGGCCGTTGTCACCGAGCACGACGTCCTGGTCGTTGTTGCCGTGCACGACGTCTCCGGCGTCGGGCTGGCCTGCGCCGGCCGACTCCTCGGTCGAGCTGCCGCCCACCAGGTCGTCCTGACCGTCGTTGCCGTCGATCCTGTCCCGGGCGGGACCGCCCTCGGCGTAGTCGTCCGACCCGTCACCGGTGATGGCGTCCTCGTCACCCTGACCGTAGATCACGTCCGAGTCGTCGCCACCGCTGATCTTGTCCTTGCCGGACGTGCCGGCGGCGGGCGTGTACCCGAGGTCGAGCAGTTCGGCCTTGTGCGCCTTGGCGAACTGCCGCCCGAGCGTGACCGGCGTTGCCTGCGCACCGTCCACAAGGGACAGAACCGCGTTGTCACCGGCGATCAGGTCGGGACCCGAGTCGCCGAACAGGCTGTCGCCCGCGTCCGGACGACCGGCACCGGAGGCCACCTCGGCGCTGCCGCCGACGATCCGGTCCTCGCCGGAGTCACCGTGCACGACGTCGTCGGCGTTGTTGCCCTCCAGGTAGTCGTCCTTCGGGCCACCGAACACCTCGTCGTGCGCGAGACCGCCGAACGCCCGGTCCTCGTCCTCGCCACCGAAGACGAAGTCCGCGCCACCGGCACCGGCGTTCGTCCCGTCGAGGTCGAACGGCGCGTCCACACCGTTGTCGCCGATGACGACGTCGTTGCCGGTGTCGCCGTAGAGGAAGTCGCCGACGTCGGGCTCTCCGGCCTTGCGGGTGCCGCCGATGACGCGGTCGTTGCCCGCACCACCGAACGCGCGGTCGACGCCGTTGTTGCCCTCGATCACGTCGTCCTCGGCACCGCCGTACAGCGCGTCGTCGTCGTTGTTGCCATAGACGTTGTCCTTGCCCGCGTCGCCGTAGGCCACGTCCTTGCCACCACCGCCGTAGATGGTGTCGTCGTCGTTGCCACCGGCCAGCACGTCGTCGCCGAGCTGACCGCACAGCCGGTCCTTGGCGGACCTGGCGTCCACGTTGTCCGCCGCGCCACCGGCGGCGACGATCTCGACGCCGGTGCCACCGGTGATCATGTCGCGGCCGTCGTCGCCGTCCTGCGGTTCGGCAGGCGGCATCGACGCCGGGTCCTCGCTCGGCGGCACGCACGGGTTGGCGTGCTTGTCACCGAAGACGTCGGCGCCACCGTCACCACCGATGACATGGTCGTTGTGCGAACCGCCGACCAGCAGCTTCGGCTGCGGCGTCACCCCGGCGGGCAGGACGCGGTGCTTGACCGGCCGCACCGGGCCGAACACGCCGGAACCGGCCACCTCGCCCACGTCCGACGGTTCCGCGATGACGTAGTCGTCCTGCGGGCCGCCGTACACCTTGTCCTTGCCGTAACCACCCGTCAGCACGTCGTTGTTGCCGCCGCCACGGATGTCGTCGACCTGCTCGAGCAGCGAATGACCGGTCACGAGGTCCACGCCCTGGCTGCCGTACACGGTGTCCGTACCCGTGCCGGTGTCCACGACGTTGATCGCGTCCTTGCCGTTGTCGCCGTTGAACCCCTTGTCGGCCGGGCCCGCGTCGTCCACGCCGGTCGCGACCTCAGTGCCGGTGTAGATCGTGTCGTTGCCCGAACCACCGGAGATCCGGTCGCTACCGGTTCCGCCGATGATCACGTTGGCCTGCGCGACGTACTCCGGCTTGCCGGGGTTGCTGACCGCGAGCGGGCTGTCCGAGGCGATGCCGATGTTGTCGTCGTCGGCGCCGCCGTCGATCCGGTTCTTGCCCAGCCCGGCGGCGATGCGGTCCTTGCCCGCGCCACCGCTCACGACGTCGTCAGCGCCGCCCACGGTGATCGTGTCATCGCCGTCACCACCGTCGACCGTCGCCGTTCCCTTGCCGCCGAACGCGGCCGCGAGGTCGCCGGTCGTGATCTGGTCCTTGCCGGGACCGCCGTTCACGACCGACCTGCCGATGCCGGTCTTGACCGAGTCGTCGGCGTCACCGCCGGTGACCTCGACGTCCTTGTCGAACGGCAAGGCTGCGGCCTTGGCGTCGTTCGCGGCGCCGCTCTTGTCGCCGTCACCCTGGAAGACGATGATCCGCTTCCCGTCGTCGCCGCTCGCGTTGCCGAGGACCTTGGTGAGGTTCGGGTCGCGGAACTCCTCGCGGAAGCCCAGCGCGCTCACGGCGAAGCCGTCGAACCCGCCGCCGTCCTTGACGAGCTGGGTGATCGTCCACTTCTCCTCGTCGTTGTTCGCGGTCCACGCGGAGTGGCCGCGCTTGCCGATGTCGCCGTCACCCATGTGCAGCACCAGTGTCGTGCCGTTCTTGTGAGCGAGAACGGGTGGCGGTGGCGAACAGTCGGGTTTCACGGAGAAGTCGAGCAACGTGATGTCGGCCAGCGTGAAGTCGAACGAGACGCTGAAGATCGAGAACCCGAGTGTGATGTACACCTTGAGGAACAGACTGAGTCGTCCGTCCATGTTGAACAGGCACATCGGGTTGTTCAGCGCCACCTTGGAGAACTCGAAGAACCGGAACTTGCCGTCGTTGTTCGGATCCGCCCAGGTGAGGTTGATCGTGAGTGCGACACCGCCCTTGATGCCGACCTCGATCACCACCAGGCTCACCGCCGCACCCGCGGCCAGCTCACCGCGGAACGTGACGACGGGCAGCGGCTTTCCGGACTCGTCCTGCGTGACCAGGTAGATCGAGTCCAGAATGGACGCCGCCTTGCCCGACTCGATCGCCTTGCGGAGGCCGAACGTGTCGAAGCCCGCCCGGAACCGCGCCTCGACCGAGGCGCTGCCGGAGATCGTCACCAGCACCGGCGGCGGTGCGTACACCGGGCCGAACGACTGGCTGTAGGAGAAACCGAGGCGCAGCGGGCCCGAGTCGAACCGGATCAGGTCCACGTCCTGGCCCATGATCAGGCCGAAGAGCTTCGAGGGCTCCTTCAGGATCGGGAACGTGAAGCCGGCCTTGTTGCCCTCCTCGCCCTCGGACACGACCTTCGCCCCACCGGCCGACGCGTCGATCTTCGACGCCAGGTCGCCCGGCGCGAGCGTGATCTTGTTCGGGTCGATCAGGGACGCGGCGTTGTCCGGCGAGTTGGTCGTGGTCTTCGCCTTGTCGCCGAGGACGGCGAAGCTGCCGATGTCGATCGCCCCGCCGTTCTGGGTGATCTTGCCGATCAGCTGGATCGCGCGCAGGACCTTGTCCACGAACTCCAGGTCCGGTCCACCGGCGATGGTCGAGAACTCCTTGGCGATGGTGACCAGGTTGACGTCACCGCCACCCACTGCTCGCGACAGGTCCGAGAGCACCGGGATCGGCGCGTAGAGCTGGTCGATGACCGGCTGGATCGGCTTGGTGAACAGCGCGATCTTCTCGACGATCGGCTTGAGCACCTCGCCGAGGAACTTGCCGGCGTTGAGCTGGACGTTGTTGAACGCGATCTCCGGCGTGCCGTCGCCGGGCTTGCCGCCGAACGCGTTCCACTCCCATTTGAGGTGGAACCAGCCGTTGATGCCGGGCAGCGGTCCGGCGCTGACGTCGAAGTCCCAGTCGATGCCGACCTTGGCCTTCAGCGACACGTCGGTGACCTGGCCGACGTCGGCCAGGTCGGCCAGCGTGATGCGGTCCTCCGGAACGGCGGGACCGCAGTTCTCGTAACAGGCCGCCTGCCCCTTCTTGTGCAGGTCGACCACGAACGTGCCGGCGAACAGGTCGGTCGCGCCGCCCGCGTGCTGCTTGAGGTCCACGTCGAGGAACGCCAGGCGTGCCTTCATCGCGTCGGGCAGGGTGAAGCTCAGCTTGACGCCGAGCTCTGGGTTCGGCCCGTCCTTCGTCGCCACGTAGAAGCCGCTGCTCTTGTCGACGCCCACCTTGACGTGCAGGTGGTAGGCCAGCGCCGCCTTCATCTTCGGCGCCCCCTCCGCCGCCTTCAGCGACAGGCCGGGGATGCCGATGTCGAGCGGGCTTTCCAGCGCGAGGGTTTCCTTGTCGCAGTCGTTGCCGAAGACGTCGCCGTCGCAGACGTCGAACGTGAACGTGGCACCGGTGATGTCCTGCAACGCCGCCGCTGCCGGGCAGTCCGTCAGCTTCGGGTTCGTCGTCGCCGGCACGTACGCCGCGCCGTTGGGCGTGTTCCTGTCGTCGAACAACACCGCGTCCGCACCCAGGTCGCCCTTGATCACGACCCAGTTGTTCGCGTTCGGGTCGGTCTTGCGGATCACCTTGTACCCGGTCGCGTACTGCGACTTCTTCCAGGTGATCCGGTTGAAGTTGTCGTTGGTCAGCGGATCGGCGCCGTTGGTCACCTCGGCGAGGGCCGGTGGCGCGTCCTTGCCCTGGGCGCTCGCGACGACGCCGTACACGTACTTCTTCGTCCCGGCCGTGCCCTGCGCGGTGGCCTTCGCCTCCGTCGCCGGCAGCAACGTCGCGTCACAGGTGAAGCCGACCGTGACCGCGCTGCCGACCGCGGGCTTGAGGTGGTCGTTGACCCACGTGGTCAGCTCGCCGGTGTTGTTCACCCGGCCGCCGCCCGGCAGCTTGGTCATCGCCTCCTGGATCTTGGCGCGCAGCTGACCGAACTTGTCGGCTCCCTGCTGGACGTCGTCGCCGACCAGCGGCAGCTTGCCGTCGAACGCGGCCGTGCGCAGCGCGCGTTCGATCATCGCCAGGTACTTCTCGATGCCGTCGCCGAACTGCGAGAAGTCCAGCAGCGCGTCGAGGATCTTCTGCCCGATGTCGGTCGGCATCTCGAACCGCTTGACGCCTCCGGGCAGATCAGGGCTGAACGAGAAGGCCTGGTCCAGATCCGCGACCTGACGCGGCAACCGGACGATGAACGAGTCACCGGGACTCGACAGCTTCGTCCAATTGACGTTGTCGGAGCTCACGAACACCGGCATGACCGCGCACAGCGCGAGGTCGGTGCCCTGCGCCGGGTCGCCCTGGCAGGTCACGGGCTGGTTGTCGCCGTTGAGGGTCAGCGACACGCCCTTCACGAAATCGCTCAGTGACACCGGGTTCTGCCCGCTGTAGCCGAGGTGCGCGTTGTAGTGCGCGTTCGCGACGGCCTTCTCCGGGCCCTTCGGGTTGCCGAGCGCGATGGACAACGGCCCGACCGAGGACTTCACCACACCGGTGATGCCACCGTGCGCGGTGATGTCCACAGTGGAGTCGGGCAGGACCTTGAGCCCACCCGCGTTCGCCGGTCCGTCGCCGGCTTCCAGCGGCAGCACGAACCCGATCTTGGTGGAACCGGTCAGCGCGAGGTTCGCGGTGGCCTCACCCTCAGCGCCGACCAGGGACCGCGCGGTGCCCTTGTCGTCGGTGAACGAGAACCGGACCGGCTGCGTGGTCGCGACCTTCCGCTTCACGTCGACCTTGAGCACGATCGACGGCTTCGAGTCGACGACCTGGTAGGCGAAGGAGATGCCGCTGCCGGCGGGCAGCGCGGCGTTCAGCTGCGTGACCAGGTCCTGCAGGTAGTCCGGCGGTGCGGCGGTGAGCCTGTCGACCGCGTCCTCCAATGGGCTGCGGAACCCGTACGCCGTGCCGTCGGAAGGCACCTGGCCCCACGGTTCGGCCAGCAGCACGCGGTTGTTCTGCGGGTCTGCGGCCACGACGACCGCGACCTGGGTGCCGACCAGCACGGCACGGCCCCGCAGGTCCGCGCCGAACGCCTTGTCCCCGGTCCTGGTGTCGTCTCGCAGGAAGCCGACGCTCTTGCCGTCGAGCGTGGTGTTGCCGTACTTGCCCGTGCCGGCGTCGGCGCTGCCGAGCAGCTCGGACAGCGACTTGCCGACGACCGGTAGCGGTGTGGTCATGGCGGTCTTGACCTTGCCGTCGCCGTCGACGGCCTGCAGCGAGCCGTTGAGCACCTGCAGCGCCTTGATGATCTGGCCGAACATCGCCCGCGGGTTGTCCGGGTCGAAGTCGAACGCCTTGGCCTTGTCGAGCGCGTCGAGACCGGTGAACTGGACGTTCGCCGGGTCGGTGATGTCGGGCATGGTGATGCCGACCTGCACCGGTCCGCCGAAGAAGTCCTGGATGCCCGGCACGTCGAGCTTCACCGTGGCCGTGGCCTTGGCGCCGACCGCGACGGTGAGCAGGTTCTCCGGTTCGAGCGCGGGCGTCTCCGGGTTGTCGACGACCTTGGCGAAGATCTGCGACAGCGGCAGGTCGCCGTCGGCGTCACCGACCTTCTTGAGGCTGATCGACAGCATGTCGGCCGAGCCGTCCTTAGTGGACATGTGCAGGTCGCCGGACATGTGCACCTTGAGATATCCGACGCTGCCGTTCACGTCGACGTTCGTGTCGACCTGGGCACTCGCCCCGAGCAGCTTGCCGCCGGTGCGCAGCAGGAACCTGTCGGGCGTGCGCGGCAGGCTGGACACCAGGGTCGTGGTGCCGTCGGGGTTCTTGTCCGCGAACGGGCAGCCGGTGGCCGCGGCGTCCGGGTCGAGCGGCTTGCACGCGTCACCCTTGATCGGATCGCGCAGGTCGAGCACCAGCGTCGCCTTGGCCTCGTAGGACGGCTTCACGGTCGCGGTGGCGTTCAAGGCGTTGGCGCCCTTGAGCCCCTTGCTCGCGAAGATGTCGCCGAACGTCACCTGGCCGGTCATCGGGTCCGGCGCGTTCACCTTGTACGGCGACTTGTCTGCGGGTTCTCCGCCCTGCCAGCCTTCCTCCAGCGTGATCTCGTCGGCGGTGTTGCTCTTCACGACACCCTGCGAGGTGCCGGCGGACACGATGCGCCCCTTGAACGCATCGACGGTCCACGGCTTGGCCTTGCCGACGTGCTTGAGGGTCGTGCCGGTGTAGGTGACGCCGTCGCCTTGGCCCGAACTGAGACTCGCCACCACGTCCAGCGGCCGGCCGTCGTCCGGCGCGTCCTGCTTCATGGTCAGCGTGAACTCGAGCTTCTTCACGTCGTCGCGGTAGTGCACGCCGGACACGGCGATGGGTCCGGCGTTGAGCTTGGTGAAGAGCTCCTGGACCGAGCTGAACTTGGGCAACCCGGCCTTGGCCGGGTCCTCCTCCGGCTTGAACACGTTGTCGTCGACGAACTTCGCGAGCGCACTGCCCGCCTTGACTGCGTCGGCGACCGTGCCGCGCATGAACGGCAGGTTCACGTTGCCGACCGGGTCGGCCGCCGAGCCCCACTGGGCGCGCTGCACCGCGTCGATCGAGTTGACCAGGTGGCTCAGGCCTTCGAGCAGGTCGCGAGGGTTGAGCGTGGTGAAGCGGGTGAGCTGCGCCAGGTCCGGGCCGCTGACAGTGATCGACGGCGTGCCGCTCGCGATGTCCGGCCACTGCACGCCGATCGTGCCGGTGAGCCCGCCGACGTTCGCGCCCGCGAGCGGCTGGCTGGTGAACTTGAGGTTCGCGTCGACCTTGCCCGCGGGGTTGCCGAGGTTGATGTGGAAGAGCCCGGCGGCGGCGCCCGGCTCGCTGATCTCGGTGAGCTTGCCGTCACCGTTGGGGTCGTCGGCGGACGCGGTGATGTTCGCTTCGACGGAGACGTGCGACGCGCTCTTGTCGAGGTCGACGCCGAGGATGCCGAAGCCTGCGGACGGGACGCCGTCCGGGTCGAACGCCCCCAACGCCGCGACGGTGAACTTGGGCGAGTCACCGTCCTTGACGAGCCAGAACGAGCCGGTGGACTCCTGGTAGGCGAAGCGGAACCTCGCGTCCAGGGTGAAGGTGACGTCCACGGCACCGGACGTGGTGAAACTGACCGACGGGTCCGCGACGCTGATCGGCTGCTTGTCGGCGACCACGGTGACGTGCAGCGTGGCGTCGACGCGCTTGACGCCGTTGGTGTCGCTGGTCTGCACGGTCAGCGTGCCCGGCCGGCCGCCCCCGAGCTCGTAGGTGCCCGCGAGGTCGGGGAAGTTCTGCTTGTCCTTCAGCGGGTCGTGCACCGTCTTGGCCACGAGATCGCCGAAGCCGAGCGCGGCACCGGGGCTGACCCCCACGAGTGGTAGCGCCTCGCCCAGCTTCCCGACGCTCGCGAGCTGCCGGGAGAAGTCGCCGAACGCGCTGATCCCCGCGAGGAGCTTCTGCACGTCCGGCGCCTGGGCCACTGCCGGTGGACTGACCACCACGAACCCCAGCAGCGCCAGTGCGCCGCTGGTCACCGCCGCGATCGCTCGCCTGCTGCTACGCGAAAACCGCATGGCCGGCCCGCCTTCTCGACGGCGTGGCCCCCGATGCCTCGCTGCCAGGTCAGTTGATCCGAAATGGAGTGACGCAGGACACACCTGTGCCGCCACCACGGGTAGTCGCTCGCTCAGAAGCGACCGTTAACCCTCGGATCGGCGAGTCGACGGCAATCACCCGTTCGGCCGAACGGACACCTACTGGGAGTGGGTCAGCACCCGGACGGGCGCACCCGCGTAACCCAGGTGCTGGGTCGCGAGCACGTTCGCCGGGAGTCGGTCGGCTGGACGTGATGTGGCGGGTGCCCGCCGGTTCCCGGCTAGCAGTTCGGGCGGGTCGGCTTCCCGGCGAACCGGTCACCGAGCCACAGCATCGCGTTCGAACCCCAAGCGCTGACAGCGGTGACGTGCCCGAGCAACGGCAGTGCGGTCCACTGCACGTCGGCACCCAGCGAGCACCACTGCGAACGCAGCTTCTGCCCGACGCCGAACGGGATCAGCTCGTCCAGCGTGCCGTGGTAGAGGTAGACGGGCGCGGCCGGCTTGACCGAGCCGAGCGCGTTCTCCTTCAACCTCTGCTGCCACAACGGGTTCTGGATGACGTCCGGCGTGGTCGTCAGCGCGTTGAGGCGCGTGAACGGTGCCACCAAAGCGATCTCGGCGACGCACGCCTCTCGGATCCTGTCGATGACCTGCTTGCCGCGGGCGTTGAGCACCGACGCCAGGGGCAGTTCGGGGTAGGCCGCGGCGTATCCGGCGGCCGCCGCGAACACGAGGCCCGATCCGGCGTTGCCGTCGTTGAACTTCGCGACCGCGTTCAGATCGGCCGGCACGCCACCGGCGGCGACACCGACGACGTTGAGCGAGGGCGCGTAGGACTTCCACTGCTCGGCGGCGGCCGACGCGGCCTGACCGCCCTGGGAGTAACCGAAAACGCCGACCGGCGCGGCCGCGGACAGACCGGGAACGCCACTCGCCGCCCGTGCCACGTCCAGCAGGGCCCGTCCCTCCGAACGCGACACCGCGTACGTGTGATCCCCAGGCGTGCCAAGGCCTTCGTAGTCGGTCACCGCGACCGCCCAGCCGTTGAACATCGCCTGCGCGAGGAACGCGATCTCGACCTCGGTGCCGTTCTGCAACTGCCGCGACGGCGCGCACTGGTCACCCATGCCCTGCGTGCCCATCGCGTACGCCACGATCGGCCGCGGGCCGTTGTTCCAAGGCAGCGGCGACACGAGCACCATGCCGGACACGACGGTGGACGCACCCGTCGCGGACGTCGAGCGGTAGCGGATGTCGTAGGCCTTCACCGGGGCCGGTAGCAGCCTGAGCGGCTCCGGGTGCCACGCCACCTCCCGGCTGCTGACCAGCTCCCCCGGCGCCGCCGCGGTGGCGGGCGCGACCAGGGTGAACAACAGGAGGACGGCGGCGAGCACGGCACGGAGCTGCATCGTTGGACCCCTTTGTGGTAACCGGCGTTACCGCAATGTAGGGCCGAACGCCGCAACAGGACAATAGTCCGTTCGGCTTTGAGGACCGGCTAAGGGTTCACAGCCAGGAACAGGAACGCGGCCAGCAGCAACAGGTGCACGCCACCCTGCAGACGCGTCGCCCTTCCCGGCACGATGGTCAGGACGCTGACGAGCACCGTCAGCAGCAGCAGGATCATCTGCGTCGACCCGAGACCGAGCAGCAGCGGCCCGTCCAGCCAGATGGTCGCGAGCGCGATGGTCGGGATCGTGAGGCCGATGCTCGCGATCGCCGAGCCGTAGCCGAGGTTGATGCTGGTCTGGATCCTGTCGCGCAACGCGGCGCGCGCGGCGGCGATCGACTCGGGCAGCAGCACCAGCAGGGCGATGACGACACCGACGAACGACGGCGGGAACCCCGCCGCGCGCACGCCCGCCTCGATCGCGGGCGACTCGATCTTCGCGAGGCCGACCACCGCGATCAGCGCGAGGAGCAGGAACCCGAGTGAGGCGAACGCGGCCTTGCCGGACGGCGCCTCGGCGTGCTCATCGGCCTCGATCACACCGTCCTCGTCGACCGGCAGGAAGAAGTCGCGGTGCCGGACGGTCTGGGTGAAGACGAACAGCGCGTACAGACCGAGGGAGGCGAACGCGGCGAACGCGAGCTGCGGGCCGGAGAACTCGGGGCCCGGCGTGGTCGTCGTGAACGTCGGCAGCACGAGCGTGAGCGTGGCGAGCATCATCACCGTGGCGAGCGCGCCGCCGCTGCCCTCCGCGTTGAACAACGTCGTGCCGTGCTTCAACGCTCCGAGCAGCAACGCGATGCCGACGATGCCGTTCGTGGTGATCATGACCGCCGCGAACACCGTGTCGCGCGCCAAGGAGGAGGCCTCGGGCCCGCCGGACACCATGAGTGTGACGATCAGCGCCACCTCGATGACCGTCACCGCGACCGCGAGGACCAGGGATCCGTACGGCTCCCCCACCCGCAACGCGACGACCTCGGCGTGGTGCACGGCGGCGAGGACGGTCGCGGCGAGGACCAGGGCGACGAGCGCGACGAGCACGCCCCCGAGGTCACGCCCCCAGGTCAGGGCGAGCAGGACCATGCCGAGCACGGGGGTGATGGTCGTCCAGTGGAGCAGCGGGAAGCGTGGGGCGGCGGCCATGATCCAACCCTCGCATACCGGATGGACCATCCGCCATTCGGCGCAGCACCCATTCCGGGTGCAACAAAATGTGGAGCGGAGCGCCCCTGCCGCGCCCCGCTCCACATTTTATCTGAGGTGCCGTGATCGATTCCTAGAAATCGAAGAGGGCACCGGTGTGCGCCAACATGACGCACGAGTTCGGGTAGGTGTGCACCTCGCTCACGGGCTCACCGCGCCAGAAACCGAACATCGCGACCTCGACGGGTGCGTAGTGGAACGTGCACGCCCTGCCGTCGGCCTGCATCGTCTGCAGGTCGGCACCGGCGGAGGCGAGCGTCGCGCAGGCGAGGGCCCTGCGCGGGTGCTGGTCACCTCGTTCGCAGGTCAGGACGGTCGCCTTGAAGGCGTTGCCGTCGAACTCCGAGTACTGGACGGAGAGCACGAGCGCGGTTCCGCCCCGGGAAGAGGACGGCGACTGCGCCGCGGGAGCGGCCTGAGCGGTGCCGGTGAAGGCGAAAAGCGACACGAACAGAGTGACGAGCGCAAAGATGCGGCCGGACATGAAAGCGGTCCTCCTGAGACCTCACAAAAACGGGCCGGTTCTCGGCCGATGCAGATGTTGCCATCTCGAATCGCTGCGGCGAAAGGGGCCAGAAACTGTTCACCGATCACATTTGTCCACTCCACCAGAAGTGTGATTGGGCCGAACGGATGTGTCGATCGCCACGTTCGCGGGGACACAGCTGCCGATGGACTGTTACGGGTTGCTGACAGACGCGGTCGCGCATCGACGTATTATTCGAATCATGTCCAAGACCTCCAGACGCGTCGTGTTCGGCGTGCTCCTGATCGTCACACTCGTGGTTTCCACCGGCGGCGCGCTGGGATACCTGGGCAGATTGACGCTCGTGTTCGACCGCCATCCGGGAAAACCGCTCGCGATAATCGAGGAGGTGCCCGGACCACCGGACGGGCCGAACTGCTCGATCGACGCGCGCTACTTCGACGAGGAGCCGGAGGGTCTGCGCCCCGAGGTGCTGCACGCGTGGCTCCAGCTGCGCCAGAAGGCCTCTGAACAGGGCGTTAAGCTCTGCCTGAACGACGGCAAGCGCAGCCGGCAGCAACAGCAGGCGGAGTTCGACGAGGCCGTCGAGAAGTTCGGGACCGAAGAACTCGCGTCGAAGTACGTGCTGAATCCGCCGGACCGTTCGATGCACGTGATCGGGCTCGCGGTCGACATTCAGCCGATCGAATCAGCGAAATGGGTCGAGAAAAACGGCGGCGCCCTCGGCTGGTGCCGCCGTTACGAAAACGAGCAGTGGCATTTCGAGTACGACTCCAGCTACTCCACCGGAGGCTGCCCCGCCCTGATCCCCAGCGCGACGGGCAGTTGAACCCCGCGCAAAGGTCTAGTGGTGTGACCCGGAACGTCGGCGAGGTAATCCACGCTCAGCAGGGCACCTCGCGGCGCCGCCCCCACGCCCCCGTACAACCAGTACGAAGACGTGGGGGCGACACACGGTGGCCCGTGCCTACGGCGGTATCCCACCCGAGCAGCGCAAGGCCGAGCGCCGGGCGAAGCTGCTGCAGGCAGGTCTCCAGTTGTTCACCACCAACGGTTTCGCGGCCACCAGGATCTCCGAGCTGTGCACCGAGGCCGGTGTCTCCACGCGCAACTTCTACGAGGAGTTCGCCGCCAAGGAGGACCTGCTGCGCGACCTGCACGACCTGATCAACGCCACGGCGTTCGCCCAGGTCCGCGACACGCTCGCCGGCCTGGAGTCCGCCGACGTGGCCACCCGGATCACGACGCTGCTGGACGTGTTCGTGCGCAGCGTGACGGCCGATCCCCGTGCGCCGCACCTCAACTACGTCGAGGCAGTCGGGGTGAACGCGGAGATCGAGCAGCAGCACGTGCGCTGGGTGAACACGTGGGCGGATTTCATCGAGTCGGAGGCGCTGCGGGCGGCGGCCGCGGGCGTGGCGCCGCAGCGGTCGTACCGGCTCACCGCGATAGCGCTCGTGGGCGCGATCACCGGCCTGCTGCGCGAGTGGCAGGCGCACCGGCCGCCGCTCGCGGTCGACGAGATCGCCGCCGAGATCCGCGAGCTGATGCTGGCCGCGATCACCCGGCCCTAGGGCCTGTATCGAAGTCTGATCCGCGATAGCCGGGCCCGAGGCGGCCCCTGGCGGCACGGGCGAACGGCCCACATACAACACCGGTATGCGGGCCGTTCGCCCGCACCACCAGAAACCACCTCAAGCGCGACTCTCATCGAACCAGACTTCGATACAGACCCCAGTGGCGCGCTGAACCGATCGGGTGCCGCCGTCCGTACTCCCCTGCGTGAGCCGATTCGCCGTTCTCGCGCTGCTCGTGTGCCTGGGTGCCTGCTCCTCCCCTCCGGAGGAGACCACCACGTTGACGGAACTGGAGGCCGCTGCCGGTCCCGTCGCGGGGCCTACTCAGGTGCTACCAGGGGACATCGCGAAACTGCAGGTGGAACAGTCGCCCGCGGTCGGCCCCGTCGTCGCCGACCGCGAGCACTACACCCTGTACTTCACCACCCGGGACGGCACCGCCCCGACGTGCCTCGAACCAGAGTGCACGCTGGTGTGGCCGCCGCTACTGGCCGCGGGCGGCCAGATCGAGGCGCCGGCTCTCGACCGGAAGCTGCTCGGCACCGTCAAGCGTCCCGACGGCCTGGAGCAGGTCACCCTGGCCGGCAAGCCGCTCTACCGGTACGTCGATGACGAACAGGCCGGCGACGCCACCGGGCACGGGGTCGACGACCGCTGGTTCGCCATCGCGCCCGACGGGTCCAAGGCCTCACGCTAGGCCACCGGCCGTCTACTGTGGTCGGATGGAGCTGGAGCTTCGCCACTTCCGGATCGTGGCGGCGATCGCCGAGGCGGGCAGTATCACGAAGGCCGCGGCCGCCCTGGGGCTGGCGCAGCCTGCGCTGACGGGCCAGTTGCAGCGGATCGAACGCATCATGGGCGGCCCGTTGTTCGACCGGGACCGGCGTGGCGTGCGGCCCACGGCCATGGGCGAGCTGGTGCTCGAGAGGGCCAGGGTGCTGCTGCCCGCGGTGTCGGGACTGCGCGCCGAGGCGGCCCGGCTGAGCCAGAGTGCGACCGTGCGCGGTGATGTGCCCGGCAGAGTACGCATCGGTGCGGCATCCGGTCCGGTGCTGGGCGGGCTGATCCGCCACCTGGGCAGCGCCTATCCCGACCTGCGGGTCAGCACGCACGTGTCCTGGTCGTCCGAGGAGCTCGTCGGCATGGTGGACGACGGCCAGCTCGACTTCACCCTGGTCGGGGTGTGCGGCGACGCCGCACCACCCACGCGGCCTGGAATGCGGTGGCGCACCCTGGCCGTGGACCCGGTGTTCGTCCTGTTGTCGGAGCGGCACCCGGTCGCGCAACGGGTCGACGTCGAGGTCGAGGTCGATCTCGCCGAGCTGGCGGACGCGCAGTGGGGTGCGACCCCGGGAGACGGGTGCTTCCGCGAATGCTTCGCCGCCGCCTGCGCGAGGGCGGGGTTCAGTCCGCGCGTGCTGTACGAGACCGATGTGGCGACCAACATCGACATGGTCGAGGCGGGCGACACGGTGGTGTTGTGCCAGCCGATGTTCCGGCCGATGCAGGGGATCGTGGCCACGGCGATCGCGGGCAACCCGCTGAGCTGGCGCACGATGATCGGCTGGCACGGGGACGGTGCGACGGCCCCGTTCGCCGAGGAGGTGCTCAAGTGCGCGGGTCTGGCCTACGGCGAGATCATCACGCGCAGGCCGAGATACGCCGCGTTCCTGGAACGGTTCCCGGACTTCGGGGTCCAGATATGAGACGGCGCCGCGCATCGTGCCCGCGCGGCGCCGCCCCGGAACTACCGGTCTACGGGTTGTCGAACTTCAGGGTGTAGCTGCCGCCACCGCTGTAGGCATGGATCTGCCAGCGGTAGTGCCCGGCGGTGCCGCTGTATGTCACCGTCTCGTCCGCGGCCTCGGTGGTGCCCTGGGCGACGCTCGCCCAGGCGGAGCCGTTCCACTTCTGCAGGTACAGGTCGAAGTCGCTGCCCGCAGGGCCGGTCAGGCAGCCGCGGTGGGTGCCGGACACCGTGCTCTGGTAGTACTGCCCGTTCGGCTGGTAGGCGGACTGTCCGCTGGAGAGGCTGCCGGTGCCGGTGAACTCGGAGCAGGTGCCGCCGCCGGGCGGGTTCGTGCCACCGAAGCGGGAGTACATCAGCCGGTTCGGCGAGCCGGTGCCCGCACTGGTCACCTTGTTCGGCGTCGCGTTGGTCACGAGGGCGTCGCGCACCTGCGCCGGGCCGGCACCAGGGTTGGCCGCCAGGTACAGCGCGGCGACACCGGCAGTGTGCGGGGAGGCCATCGACGTGCCGGACATGGTCGCGGTGCCGGTGGTGCTGGAGTGCGACGCCGAGGTGATGTCCACGCCGGGGGCGAACAGGTCCAGGCAGCTACCCCAGTTGGAGAACGAGGCACGCGCGTCGTTGCGGCCGGTGGCGCCCACGGTGATGGCCGCGCCGACCCTGGCGGGAGACACGTTGCAGGCGTTCTGGTTCTCGTTGCCGGCCGCGACAACGTAGGTGATGCCCGAGTTGATGGAGTTGACGATCGCGTTGTCCAGCGGGGAGTTCGCTCCACCACCCAGGCTCATGTTCACCACGGCCGGCTTGACCGCGTTCTGGGTGATCCAGTTGATGCCGCCGATGATGCCCTCGTTGGTGCCACTGCCCTGGCAGTTCAGCACTCGCACCGCGACCAGTCGCGTGGCCTTCGCGATGCCGTAGGTGCTGCCGCCGACCGTGCCCGCGACGTGCGTCCCGTGCCCCTGGCAGTCCTGACCGTTGTAGCCGTCGTTGAACGCGTCGTAGCCCGCGGTGGCACGGCCGCCGAAGTCCTGATGACGGGTGTTGATGCCGGTGTCGGCGATGTAGCTGGTGACGTTCGAGGCGCCGGTGTCGTAGGTGTAGGCGCCGTTGAGTGGCAGGTCACGCTGGTCGGCCCGGTCCAGGCCCCAGGTGGCACCGTTCTGGGTGTCGGCCAGCCGCATCTCCACCACCGGCGCCACATACTCCACCCGCGGGTCCGCGGCCAGCTTGCGCGCCTTGTCCTCGCTCAGCTCGACGGAGAAGCCGTTGAGCGCGGTGCTCCAGGTGCTGCGCACCGCGCCGCCGTACTTGCCGGTGAGCGACCGGGCCGACGCCGCGGACTCCGATCGCGGCGACTTCGCGTCGGACAGCACCACGATGTAACGGCCGGGGACCTGCTGGGCCCCGTTCGCGGACAGGATGGTGCCCTCCGCGGCCTGCGCGCTGCCCGCCGTGACCGTCCCGGCCGCGAGCATCGCGGCGGCGAAACCGACCGCCACTTCCCGGGATCTCCGAGAATTTCTGACCCTCATGTCATCTCCGTTTGCAGGGGGGAGCTTGATGGGGGAGACGTTAGGTCGGCATCGATCATTCGGGGCATCCCACTAGGTCCATCCAGCCGAGCTGATGGCAATGCGGCTCCGCCTGATGCGCGGGCAGCCGGTTTGTCCCGTTCGGCCTAGTCGACCCCACCGTTCGTACCGGAAATGCCGAAACCGGTTTCGCGCGGAACCGGTTTCAGGTATCACTGTGAGAGCGCTCCCATCACGCTGCCGCCGCACGAGCCTTCTCGGAGACCACATGGATCGCGACGACGTGCCCTACCTCGACGCCACGCTGCCCACCGCAGAGCGGGTAGCCGACCTGCTGGGCCGCATGACGCCGGCCGAGAAGGTCGGCCAGATGATGCAGCTGGACTCGAGGGAGGACCTGGACGACCACGTGCTGCGCAAGCACGTCGGCTCGATCCTGCACACCTCGCCGGAGCGAGTGCTGCGCGCGCAGGACCTCACCACTCAGACGCGTCTGCGCGTCCCTCTGCTGATCGCCGAGGACTGCATCCACGGCCACTCGTTCTACGAGGGCGCCACGATCTTCCCGACGCAGCTCGGCATGGCCGCGAGCTGGGACCCGGCGCTGGTCGAGCAGGTCGCCCGCGTCACCGCGGTCGAGGCGGCCGCGACCGGCGTGCACTGGACGTTCTCGCCGGTCCTGTGCATCTCGCGGGACCTGCGCTGGGGCCGCGTCGACGAGACGTTCGGCGAGGACCCGGTGCTGATCGGTGAGCTCGCGGCCGCGATGGTCCGCGGCTACCAGGGCGACGGCCTGACCGACGAGACGGCGATCCTCGCGACCGCGAAGCACTTCGCCGGGTACTCGGAGACCCAGGGCGGCCGGGACGCGAGCGAGGCCGACCTGTCGCGCCGCAAGCTGCGGTCGTGGTTCCTGCCGCCGTTCGAGAAGGTCGCCCGCGCGGGCTGCGCGACGTTCATGCTCGGCTACCAGTCCACCGACGGTGTGCCGATCACGGTCAACTCGTGGCTGCTCGACGAGGTCCTGCGCGGCGAATGGGGCTACCAGGGCACGCTGATCACGGACTGGGACAACGTCGGCCGCATGGTCTGGGAGCAGAAGCTGCAGCCCGACTACGCGCACGCCGCCGCGGCCGCCGTGAAGGCCGGCAACGACATGATCATGACGACGCCGCAGTTCTTCGACGGCGCGCTGCAGGCCGTCGAGGACGGGCTGCTGGCCGAGTCGGACCTCGACCGCGCGGTCACCCGCATCCTGACGCTCAAGTTCGACCTCGGGCTGTTCGAGAACCCGCGCAGGCCCGACACCGAACGCCAGCGCGTGATGATCAACCACGACGACCACGTGGCGCTGAACCTGCAGGTCGCGCGGCGTTCGCTGGTGCTGCTGCGCAACGACGGCGTGCTTCCGTTCAGCAAGCCCAAGGGCAGGATCGCGGTGGTCGGCCCGCTCGCCGACGACGCGCAGACCCAGCTCGGCGACTGGGCCGGCTCGTCCGGTCAGGCCGACTGGCTGCCCGACGGCCACCCGCGCGAGATGATCACGACGGTCCTCGACGGACTGCGCGAGCTCTCGTCGCAGGAGGTCACGTACGCCCGCGGCGCCGACATCCTCACGCTGGAGCCGGACCCCGAGGGCGACACGTTCCCCGACGGCCAGCCGCGCCCGCCGGTCGTGCGGGCCTGCGCGCCGGACGCCGGCCTGATCGCCGAGGCCGTCGCGGCGGCCGAGGGCGCGGACTACGTGGTCGCCGTCGTCGGTGACGTGATCGAACTGGTCGGCGAGGGCCGGTCCACCGCCACGCTCGACCTGATCGGCGGCCAGATCGCCCTGCTCGACGCGCTGGCCGGGACCGGCACGCCGCTGGTCGTGGTGCTGCTCGCGTCGAAGCCGCTGGTCCTGCCCGCGTCCGCGCGCAACGCCGCCGCGCTGCTGTGGGTGGCGAACCCCGGCATGCAGGGTGGCCGCGCGATCGCCGAGGTGCTGCACGGGCTGATCGAGCCCAGCGGCCGGTTGCCGATCTCGTTCGCGGCTCACGCCGGGCAGCAGCCGACGTACTACAACCAGATCCGCGGCCAGCACGGCACGCGCTACGCCGACCTGACGCAGGAGCCGGCGTTCGTGTTCGGCGAGGGCCTGTCGTACACGACGGTCGAGTACGGCGACCTGCACGTGGAGACGGCGGTGCTGCGCCCGGACGAGACCGTCAAGGCGTGCATCTCGCTCACCAACACCGGGTCACGGCCTTCTCGCGAGACCGTGCAGGTCTACGTCAGCGACGCGGTCACCTCGGTGAGCTGGGCCGACAAGGAGCTCAAAACCTTCAAGCAGGTCGACGTGGAGCCGGGCGAGACCGTGCAGGTCGACCTCGAACTCCCGGTCTCCGCCTGCACGATCGTCGACGCGGACGGTCACCGGGTGGTCGAGCCCGGCGAGTTCGTCCTGCTGGTGGGCCCGAGCTCGAAGGACCTCCGCCGGGCCGAGTTCACCGTAAAGCCACAGTATTGAAGAGAGCAGGAACGATCGTGAGGTAGCGGGGAGGGATCTCCACCGCCTTTGTGATCGCCTTCTTCACCGCCGGGACCAGGTCCGCGTCGACCAGCGCGACAGCGGGCCTGCCCGGCGGGTCGATCAGCAGGCTGGCGCCGCGCGCGCCGGCCGCGAGTGCGGCCTGGACCACCGCGTCCTGCTCCGGATCCGGGTTCTGGGCGTGGTGGTACGCCGTCAAAGCCGCGCCCAGGTCGTCCGTGCCCCGAACGTAGGGTTGCTCCACCTGCGGTTCCGGGCGCCGGATCCTCGTGTCGACGACGAGCAGCCGTTGACCGGGCAGGTCGAGCACTTCCGGCCGTGGTTCCTCGAACCGCTCGCCCGCCAGGTCATGGAGCGCCAGTCCCACCGCGGTCCTCAGCGCCTCGGCCGCGGACAGGCCACTCCCCTGCGGCAGGTCGACGCTGCACATCAACGCGGCGCCGCCCTTCGCCTCCACGCCCGCGGCCCAGGCCGGGATGTCGTCGGACGGCAGCAGCGCGCGTTCGGTCGGCCGGTTCACCGACACCAGCTCGAGCCTGCCGTCGTCACGCCGGTCTCCCGCGACGATCGCACCCCACTTGGCGGGCACCTTCACCGCGCCGCCCAGCAGGTTCAGCACGCCCGGCGCGTACCAGACGCCTGCCGCGGGCCGTCCGAACGTGCGCCGGAACGCGTGCGGCACCAGCCTGAGCTCCGGCGCGAGCTCAGGCCGATCCGCGATGTCCGTCACGACTTCCGTGCCAAGAGGCGGTAGGCGTTGCCCTGACCGGTGCGGTGCGCCAGGAAGCGGTTTACCGTCTGGTCCAGCGCCAGCGCGACGAAGAACGCCGGGATGCCCAGCGTCCACACCAGGAAGCTGCGGGTCCTCCTGAGCCGCACCTTCCCCGGCCGCCAGGGGGCGGGCGTGCGCGGGGCCTTGTCGCCCAGCCACAACAGCAACGCGAGCGTGAAGTCATTGCACAGGTGGGCTTTCGCGCGTTCGGTGGCCACTGTGGTCAGTCCGCGGTCAGCGAGGGCGTCCTGCAGGTTGCCGATCGGCATCATGTGCTGGTGCTGCGGCTGGAACCACGGCATCCAGTACTGGCCGAACAACCTCCCGAGCCGCCACTCGGGGTCCGGCAGCTCGATCAGCAGGTAGCCGCCGCCGGGCAGCACGTCCGCGGCGATGTCGAGCTCCTCCCACGGATCGCGCACGTGTTCCAGGTAGTGGTGCATGCTGATGACGTCGTAGCGGCCCTTGAGCTCGCCCGCGAAGTCCTTGAAGCTGCCGCGGTAGGAGTTCTCGATCCGGCCGAGCCTCGCCGCGTCCTCGATGGCCGCGCCCTGGTCGAGCCCGTCGAACCTCGTCTGCGGCAGGACCTCCTTGGCTCCCAGGCAGAAGTGCGCGTGCCCGGAGCCGACGTCCAGCCAGCGTTCGGGCTTGGTGAACGGTTCGACCATGCGCGCCCGGCCGTAGTACGGCTCGGTCTTGCCGGAGAACACCGCTTCCGCCGACGTCTCGCCGAGGCCGTCGTAGAAGTCGCGGTAGTAGAAGCCCAGGCCCTCCTCGGTCAGGCGCGGGTTCTGCCAGACATGTCCACATCGGACACACCGGTCCATCGTGAACGTGCCGGGCTTGCGCTGCACCAGGTCCGTCGCGGTGACCCAGCGGCGCAGGTCCGTGCTCCCGCACGACGGGCAGTTGTCGCGCGGGGCCTCGTGGAAGTTCCGGTCGCGGTTCTGCTCGTACCAGGGCGCGGCCTGTTCGAGGTGCTGGGCCTGCCGCTTCTCGGCCGTCGACTTCCTGCCGCCGGAGGTCTTGAACCACAGGTAGGGCGTGCGCAGGACGCGCGGCACCCACAGGTCACGCGGCCGCAGCGGCGTGCCGGCGAACACCAGGATCGGATGCGCCCAGTAGGCGGCCAGCGCGACTAGTCCCCACTGCCAGTTCGTGACCAGGGCGGCGACCACGGTCGCGTACCCGATGACCGAGCCCGCGATCCACAGCGACGGCCGCTTCCCGAACCGCCGCAACGTCGCCGCGCGGTACCCGAGGTCGTACGGCCCGGCCTTGAGCCCCGGCGCGACCGCGATGTCGACCCGCGCGCGCACGTGGTCCTTGACCCGCCGCACGTACGCCACGAACTCGGTGGGGTCGTCGGGGTCGACCTCCTCGACGTACGGCTCCCGCACCAGAACAGCCTGCGACGCGCTGATCCCGCGCGCCCACTGGTCGTCGCGGTACTTGCCGGGATCGACCGCGCCGAGCAGGTCCAGCGCGGCGACCGTGGGCAGGTCGCGCGGAACGAGGTCGACGAGATCGGCGTCGGACTCCCACGAGCCCTCCGGATGGACTCCGGTGGCGGTGAGGAGCGAGTGCCCGCCCGCGCCCTGGGCGAGCACCCGCAGCTTGGACGCGCGGGAACGCAGGCGCAGCACGTCCAGCAGGACGACCACCACGACCAGCACGCTGAGGATCATCCGGCCACCACCTTTTCCAGTAGGTCGGCTGCGGCCGCTGCGCCGCCTGCCGCCACGAACGATTCGCGCACCAGTTCGGCGGAGGCCACGTACTCCGGCTCGTCCAGCACGGACGCCAGTGCGCTTCGGATGTCTGCCGCCCGCGCCCGCGAGTAGGTCAGCCGCACCCCGGCGCCGGCCTGCACGACCTGGGCGGCGACGGTCGGCTGGTCGTCGCGGATCGGTGCTACCACCAGCGGCAGCCCGTGCGCGAGTGCCTCGCAGACCGTGTTGTGGCCGCCGTGCGTGACGACGGCGTCCAGGTGCGGCATCAGCGCGAGTTGCGGCACCGAAGGCAGCATCAGGACGTTCGCCGGGGCGGGCCTCGGCGGAGCGACCATCACGGCCTGCACATCGAGTTCCGCGACCGCTTCCAGGGCCTGGCCCAGGAAACGCTCGCCCGCGGGACCGTTCAGGGTGCCCAGGGAGATCAGCACCCGGCGCCCGCCGGTCAGCCTCTCCCACGGGAAGTCCACCCGTTCCACGCGATGGCTCAGCGCGGGGCCCACGAACGCCACTTCCTCGCCGAAGTCCCCCGCCACCAACGCCTTCGAGCTGTAGACCAGCACCAGCCGGTCGGAGAACCTGATGTCACCGCCGGCGAAGTCGTGCAGCAGGTCGCGCACCCAGGCGTCGACCTTCGGCATCGTCCTGAGTGGATTGACCAGTTCGGCGGACGTGCTGGCCGACGTCACCCAGGGCAGGCCGGCGACCCGCGCCACCAACGGTCCCGCCAGCGCCTGCTGGTCGGCGACGACCACGTCCGGGGCGAACGCCCTGACCGCGTCCGAGACTCCCGGCACCATCGCGTGCCCCAGCGGGATCAGGAACTCCTCCCAGAAGAACTTGAGCACCGCCATCCCGCGCAACGCGAGCCAGCGCTCCCGTTGCGCGCGGATGTCCGCTTCCAGGGCATCGTCGATCGCGGGGAACACTCGGGCGTTGTCCGGCAGGAGTGGTTGCAGCGTGCCGGGATGCCCGACCCACGCGACCTCGTGCCCGCGCGCCAGCAACTCGCCGCCCACGGAGGCGGTCGGGTTGACGTGGCCGGTCAGAGGCGGCACGACGAACAGGAACCGGCTCATGACGGCAACCAGTCGAACAGTACGTCGAGCAGTTCGGCCGTGGCTTCACGGAGAACCGTGTGCCCCAGCCCGGAAACGACGTGCAGCCGGCACGACGGGATGCGCTCGCGCAGTTCCGCGGCGGCCCCGATCAGTTCGGACTCGGCGCCGTACACGCCGAGCACCGGGCACTGGACCTGGGTGAGGTCGAGCTTCGCGCCGGAGCCGAGGTCGTCGATCAGCGTCGTGCCGTTGAGCAACGCGTTGGCGTTCACGGCGAGCTTCGCGATCTTGCGCTGGCCCAGGGCCATCAACTGGTCCTGCGTCCGGTCGAACTCCAGGCCCAGCGCGGCGACGGTCAGCGTGTTCGTGATGTCCTCGAACCACGCGTCGCCGACCACTCCCCCGACGGCCGACTCGACCAGCACGACACCGCCGACGCGTTCGGGGGCCTGGACGGCCGCGTGCATCGCGACGACGCCGCCGTAGCTGTTGCCCAGCAGGAAGACGGGTTCGGTCACGCCGATCTCGTCGAGCACGGCGACCAGGTCGAGCGCGCTCTCCTCCGGCGTGTAGCCGGACGGTGGCCGTTCGGACAGGCCGTGCCCGCGCAGGTCGAACAGCACGGTGCCGAACCCGGCCTGGGCCAGCGGCGCGGCGAGTGTGTAGTAGAAGCTGGACAGGTTGTCCATCACCAGGCCGTGCACGAACACCACCGCTGGTCCTGTTTCCGGTCCGAGCCGCTGCACGTGGAAGCGCAGCCCTCGGGCGTGAACCTCAGACACGGGCCGTGATGTGGTCGACGAGCCGGCCGACGGACATCGCCATGATCTCGTCGATGTCCATGTCCGCCAGGAAGGCCACGAGATCGACGCCGTAGTGGGCGTTGAGCTTGTCCGCCAGAGCCACGAACTCGATCGACTCCAGGCCCAGGTCGTCGCTGAACGTGGTGTCGCGGGTGATCTCCACGCCCAGCAGGAAGTCGGGCCCGACCACCTCGGTGATCAGCTTCGCGACCTGCTGCAGCACCTCGTCCATCAGATCTCCGTTCGCACGCGGGCCGCGGCTCGCCCCGGTTCGGATGTCACTTCGATTCGCGGCACGGCGAAGGCCCCGCGCACGCGGCCGTCGGCGGTCACACTCAGCTCGGCCGGGTAGACCGGCCCTGCTCCGCGATCCCACAGCCACGAGCGCACGGCGTCTTTCACCGCGATCACGCGCAGCAGCCAGTCCCGCTGGGCGGGCACGTCCAGGTCGCCGTAGTGGCGCCGCTCGCCGGAGTTCAGGTAGCGGCGCATGATCAGGTCACGGGTCGCGCTGTCGGCCCAGTTCTCCACGACCCGCACCCACTCGCCGTCCTGAGTGGACAGCGTTTCGGTGCCCGGCTTGAGCTTGACCTGCCAGATCCGGTCGTCCGTGGTGAACCGGCGGGTGGTCCAGCCGGCGATCCGGCACCACAGCTCGCCGTTCACGGTCAGCTCGGCGTCCGCCACCATCACCTGCGCGGTGACCTCGCGGATCCAGGCGGTGCACCGGACGTCACCGGCCGGCGCGGGCCCGTGGAACGTCACCCGCTCGATGCCGGTCGGCAGCACGGTCTGGTCCTCGGTGCGGCAGACCTGCATCCAGTGACCGATCAGCTGCCCGGCGCTGTCCAGCAACGCTCCCGGCGCGGGCAACGGCGTCAGCACGCCCGCGATCCCGTTGTCCGCCAGGCAGTCGATCTTCGTGACGCCCGCGAACGCCGGTCCGTGGAACATCCAGTTGTCCTGGTACAGCTCGGCGGCGGTCACCGGCGCCTCGCGCACGCCTTCGAGTTCCCTGCCAACCGGTTCCGGGGCCTGCGGCGACATCAGCACGACGCCCTCGGCGTAGTCGCCGACCTTGACGAGGACGCGGTCCTGGCCCTCCGCGCGGGCGGAGATCTTGACGGTCGTCGCGGGCAGCGCGGTGAGCCAGCGCTTGGCCTTGACCTGTGCGAACCCGTACACCGTGCCTCCGGTGAGCCGGCGCGCGGCGTCCGCGAACACCTCCAGCAGGCCGGTCGCGGGCACGATCGGGAACCCGTCCGCGAGGTCCGGCCAGCCCGGCGCCTGCGGGAACACCGAGTGGTCGGCCAGCTCCGGCATGGTCCGCAAGGAGAACTCGCGGGTGAACCCCGCCTCGTTCGGCCGGAGCGCGCCGACGACTTCACGTGCCACCGCGTTGGTGTGGGCCAGGAGCTTGTTGACCGCGGCGGACATCGGGCTGTCGGCGGCCACCAGCACGGGTTCGGTGCCGAGCGCGTCGAGCGTGATCTTCGGTGTGCCGAGCCGGAGCTTGACCTTGTGGGCGGTGCCGCGCTTGAGACCGAACGCCCACAACGCCTCCGGTGCGATGTCAGCGTTCACGGCGATGTGCGGCCTGTCGTTCAGCGTGTCGCCGACGAAGCCGGGCAGGCTCCCCTGTCCGATCTGGACGAACGCGCGGAAACCCGCGCCGTGCAGGCGTTCCAGCAACGGACGGAACCGGACGGGCTCGACCAGGTGGCGCAGGACCAGTTCGCGAACCTCGTCCGCGCCCATCGGTTCGAGGGAGTTCGCCGACCACACCGGGATGTCCGGCGCGCGCACCGGCAGCTGGTCGAGCATCTCCTGGGCCCGCCCCAGGTAGGGGGCGAGCGCCGGGGTGTGGAAGCCGGTGCGGAACGCCATCAGCTGCGCCATCACGCCGTTGGCCTTGAGTGTGACCAGGACCTGTTCGAGGCGGTCGATCGGTCCGCAGATCACCGACTGGTGCGGGCAGTTGTCGTGGCTGATCGTCACGCCGTCGACCAGGTACTGCTCGGCGGTGTCGGCGGAGCAACCCAGTGCGGCGTAGGCGATGTCGACGACCGCGACCGCACCCGGCCCGAGCGCCGAGACGAACTCGTCGATCGTCGGGTAGATGCCGCCGACGACCATCGCGGTCCACTCGCCCATGCTGTGCCCGGCGAGCGCTCCCGGCGTGATGCCGAGTGCCATGAGTTCACGGGCCTCGCGGCGGCCGTCCTGCAACAACCCGACGGCGTGGTCGACGACCTCGCCGCTGAACTCGCGTTCGAAGCCGGGGAACACGAACGCGACCTGGTCGGTGCCGGTCAGCAACGGCTGCGGGGAGAACCAGATGTCGTGGCGGCCGGGCCACGCCTTGCCCTGGGCCAGCACCCGTTCGGCGAGCTTGAGCTTGCGGTCGTCGGGGTTGCCGATGGCGAGCCGGAACGCCCTGTCGGCGCTGGAGGTGCGGCGTTCCCTCAGCGCGTCGGCGAGTTCGTCGGCGGTGTCGGCGGCGAACGTCATGACGGGCTTGCGCGGCTTGGCGATGGTGTGGCCGTCGAGGACGGCATGGGCGTTGATCCCGCCGAACCCGAACGCGTTCACGACCGCGCGATGCCGTCCGGTCCACTCGCGAGCGCTCGTCACGGGTGTGAACCGGGTGCCGGCCAGACTGCTGTGCGGGGTGTCGACGTGCAGGGTCGGCGGAAGCGTGTTGTGGTGCAGTGCCAGTGCGGCCTTGATCAGCCCGGCCATCCCGGCGGCGGGCATCGCGTGACCGATCATCGACTTCACCGTGCCGATGCCGATCTCGTCGCCCTGCCCGCCGAACGCGTTGATCATCGTCTGCAGTTCGGCGGCGTCACCGGCGGGCGTGGCCGTGCCGTGCGCCTCGATCAGACCCGGTGCCTTCTCGCGGGGATCGAGGCCGGCGCTGGCCCAAGCTCGTTGCACGGCAAGGAGCTGACCGTCCGGGTTGGGCGTCATCATGCTGGTCGCGCGGCCGTCGCTCGCGGTGCCGATGCCGCGGATCACCGCGTAGACCCGTTCGTCGCCGACGTCCTCCAGCCGCTTCAGCACGACCATGCCGACGCCCTCGGACAGCAGCGTGCCGTCCGCGCTTGCGTCGAACGGCCGGATCCGTTCGGTCGGGCTCAACGCCCTGAGCTGGGTGAACACGCTCCACAACGTCGGGTGGTGGCAGACGTGGACGGCGCCGGCGAGCATGGCGTCCGCACGACCCTCCTGGAGTTCGCGGACGGCGTGCTCGACGGCGACCAGCCCGGACGCGCAGGCCGCGTCCACGGTGTACGCGGTGCCCCTGAGGTCGAACCGGTTGGCGATGCGCGACGCCGCCAGGTTCGGCACGAGGCCGATCGACGACTCCGGCTGCTCGGGGCCGAGGCGGTCGCGAATGGCCTGGCGGACGGTGTTCAGCTCGGTGCCGGCGAGGTTCGGGAAGAGGTCCCTGACCACCGACACGACCTCGTCGGCGAGCCTGACCCGCTGGTCCAGCCGCGCGCAGCCGGGCGTGAGGTAACCGCCGCGTCCCACGACCACGCCGACGCGGTCCCTGGACGGCAGCACGGACTCGCCACCCGCGTCCGCGATGGCCTCGGCGGCCGTGGCGAGGGCGAGCAACTGGTCGGGCTCCGCGCCGTCCACAGTGGACGGCATGATGCCGAACCTGGTCGGGTCGAACTCCGCGAGGTCGTCGACGAACCCGCCCCTGCGGCAGTAGAACCTGTCGCCGGTCCTGCTGTCCTGGTCGTAGTAGGTGGCCGGGTCCCAGCGGCCGGGCGGGATCTGGCCGATCGCGTCGACGCCGCTGACGATGTTGCGCCAGAACGTCGCCGCGTCCGGGGCACCGGGGAAGACGGCGCCGATCCCGACGATCGCTATGCCTCCCATCGGTAGACCACCTGCACGTCCTGACCGTTCGCGATCTCGTTGAGCAGCGCGTCCACGCCCTGCGCCGGCTCGATCATCGGGATGCCGCGCCGCGCGTACTCGCCGGCGAGCCCGGCCGCCATGCCCGCACCGGCCCAGGGACCCCAGTCGACGGCGACGACATGGCGTTGCGGACCCCAGAACCTGGCCATCCGGTCGAGCGCGTCGTTCGCCGCCGAGTAGTCGGCCTGGCCGCGGTTGCCGAACACGCCGCTGACGCTGCCGAACAGCACGAGGAATCCGTCGCCGAACGCCTTGGCACCGTTCACCTTCGTCGCCCACACCCGGTCGAACGACTCCTGGGTCTTGGCCTCGATCAGCCTGTCGTCCAGCACACCCGCGCCGTGGACGACGCCGTCGAGCCGGCCGAACCGGGCCTTGATGTCGTCGACCACCCTGCCCACGGCTTCGGCGTCGGTGACGTCGCACTCGTGGTAGCGCACGCTCGCTGCCTTGGCACGCAACCGTTCCATGGTCTGACGGACTTCGCGTTCGGCGAGGACCTTGCGCGCCTTGGCCGGCACGTCGTCCTTCTCTCCGAGCTCGAACAACGCCTTCACGAGTTCGGGCTCGGTCGTGGCGTGGCTGAGCCGGTGGTCCTCGGTCGCGATCGGAGTGCGGCCGATCAGCTCGATGTGGCAGCCGGTGCGCTCGGCCAGTCCGGTCGCGGCGAGCGCGGTGATGCCGCGGGCACCGCCGGTCAGTAGCACCACGCTGTCCGCGCCGAGGGTCAGGGGCGCGGCGTCGAGTTCTGCCTCTGCCACCTCGATGACCTGGCGCCGGCCGGCCTGGTAGCCGACGACGGCCGGGCCGGGCCCGATCTCGGCGAGCAGCGCGGTGGCGATGTCGCGGTGGCTTTCCTTGGGGTTGACGTCGACCGAGCGGACCACGAGGTCCGGGTACTCGAGCGCGGCCGTGCGGATCAGGCCGTGCAGGCCGATGTCCGCCGGCAGTTCGTCGGGCTGGTGGTCGAAGCCGAACGTGCCGCCGCCCGTGGTCACGACGACGAGCGCGACCCCGTTCGTCACGCACGCCTTGACCTCGCTGAACGCCTCCGGCAGCCGTGCCTGGAGCCGGATCACGACGTCGACGCCGGTCAGGTCGGCCGGGAAGGACGGCTCGACGCGCGGCCGGGCGGTGTGGCGTTCGAGCAGGTCGGCGAGTTCGAGCCCGATCCCGTTGTCGTCGACGATCAGCACGGTCCTGCCGGTGAGGTCGGTGGGGGCGGCGGGTTCCACGGCCACGACCTGGGGCACGAGCCGAACCAGCCTGCCCGGACCTGCCTCGATCGCCTTCGGCGCCGGGGTGTCGCTGAACCAGCCGACGATCCCGTCGATCGTCTTGAGTTGCGCCAGCTCGTCGACCGCGCCCACCGCGCCGAGTTCCTGGGCCAGCTCACCCACGATCTCCGCGCGCTTGATGGAGTCGATCGACAGGTCCGCTTCCAGGTCCAGCCCCGGCTGCAGCATCCCGACCGGATAGCCCGTGCGGGTGCTGATCGTCCGCAGCACGACCTCCCGGACGTCCACAGCGGCGACCGGGGCGGCGGCGCCGAACCAGCCCACGATGCCCTCGATGGTCTTGAGCTGCGCCAGCTCGTCCACCGAACCGGCGGCGCCCAGCTCGGCCACCAGCTCGCCGACGATCTCGGTCCGCTTGATCGAGTCGATCGACAGGTCCGCTTCCAGGTCCAGCCCTGGCTGCAGCATCTCGACCGGGTAGCCGGTGCGGGCGCTGATCGTCCGCAGCACCACCGCGCCCACGTCCTCCTGCGGCTTGACCACCGGCTCCGCGACGACGACGGGCTGCTGGTCGATCACCTGGCGGGGCACCGGCACCGACGCGGGCTCGGTGCCGAGGTAGCTCAGCAGGACGTCGCGCTGGGCGCTGACCGCGTCCCGCATGCCGTCCAGGAACTTCTCGATGATCTCGTCACGCCCCAGCCCCGATCCCACGCGCAGCGTCGGGAACTCCGTCGCGGGCCGCAGCCCGCCGGGCAGTGCGTCACCGTTCGCGTCCCGCACGAGTCCTCCATCCACGTACCAGCCCGGCCTTGGCGGCACGGCCGTGGCCGGTTCGGCCCTGTCCTCGAACAGTGGTGCGGTGTCCACCTCGACACCGGCGACCGCGAGCGTCGCCAGAGTGCGCAGGAACGTCACGTGGTCGTCGCAGCGCAACGCCTGGTGCGGCCGGTCACCGAGGGTCTTGCCGACCAGCGACGTCAGCACGCCGCCGGGTCCCGCCTCGACGAAGATCCGGGCGCCCGCCGCGTACATCGACTCGATCTGGTCCACGAACCGCACCCGGCCCGCGAGCTGCGCGGACAACCCTTCGAGCACGTCGTCGTGCGGAGCGGCGGACACGTTCGACCACACCGGGAACCGCGTCTCGCCCAGGGAGATCTCCGCGAGACGGGCCGCGAACCGGTCGCGGGCACCGGCCATCAGCGGGCTGTGGAACGCGGCGGCGACAGGGATGTCCTTCACGGTCAGCCCGGCGGCCCGAAGCTCCTCCACCGCACGGGCCACGGCCTCGGTCGGACCCGAGATCACGACCTGCTCGGGCGCATTGTGGTTGGCCACCACGACATCGGCCGGCAGCAGTGCCTCGACCTCGGCCACCGGCGCGGTCACCGCGGCCATCGTGCCGGGGTCCTCGCCGACCGCCTCCAGCATGGCCTCGGCGCGCGCCGCGCTCAGTTCCAGCAACTCGGCGGCGCCGAACGCGCCGGCCGCCGACAGCGCGACCAGTTCGCCGTAGCTGTGGCCACCGGCCAGGTCCGGCCGCACGCCGACGGAGTCCAGCAGCGCCGTGACCATGAGCCCGGCGATGCCGAGCGTCGGCTGCGCGTTGCGGGTGTCGGTGATCTCCGCGCGCTGCCGCGACACGTCCTCGGCGGTCAGCGCGGTCGCCGGGTACATCGCCCGTTCGTAACGTGCGTCGAGGAAGTCCTGCAGGCGCGGGAAAGCGGTGACCAGGTCGAGCAGCATGCCCGGTCGCTGGCTGCCCTGGCCGGGATACAGGAACGCGACCTGGGGCCGCTCCCCCGTCCGCAACGACACGACGTTCGAAGCACGCCAGGCTTCGACATCCTCCAAAGCCTTCTTCAGTCCAGAGTGGTCACTCACCACGAATGCCGCTTGGACCGTGCCGTTCCCGCAGGCGGCGGCCAGCGACCGCAACGGCGTCCGCTCGTCCACCAGCCCGGCGAGACGAACGGCTTCCCGTTGTGCGGCAGCCTGGTCGTCACCGCAGATCAGGAACAGCTCGGCGGGCCAGGCAGTCAGGCCGTGCCGGGGTTCGTCGGCCCCGGTGTAGCCCGCGATCACGGTGTGGAAGTTCGTGCCGCCGAACCCGAACGCGCTCACGCCCGCGACCCGGTTCCTGCTCGCCCACGTGCGGTGGCCGAACGCGAACGGGCTGGTCCGCGCGTCCCAGAAAGCGTTGGGCTGCTTGACGTGCAACGTGCCGGGCCGCACGCCGGTGTGCACGGACAGAGCCGCCTTGATCACACCCGCGAGTCCGGCCGCGCACTTGGTGTGGCCGATCTGCGACTTGACCGAGCCGATCGTGCACGTGCCGGGTTCGACGCCGGAGAACATCTCGGTCAGCGCCGCGAGCTCGGTGCGGTCGCCTACCACGGTTCCGGTGCCGTGCGCCTCGACCAGTCCAACTGCGGTGACCGGCAGCCCGGCCGACGCGTAGGCACGGCGCAGAGCGCGTTGCTGCCCTTCCGGACGCGGCGCGGTCAGGCCCAGCGACCGGCCGTCGCTCGACGCGCCGATGCCCTTGATCACCGCGTAGACGCGGTCACCGTCCCGTTCGGCGTCGGCGAGTCGCTTCAGGACGACGGCGGCCACACCTTCGCCGAGTGCGATGCCGTCCGCCGCCGAGTCGAACGTGGCACAACGGCCCTTGGCGGACAAGGCTTTCACCGACGCGAACATCTGGTAGTCGTGCGCGCTGTTGTGCAGGTCGACCGCGCCGCACAGGACCATGTCGCTGGTGCCGCCGACGAGTTCCTTGCACGCCACGTCGAGCGCGGCCAGGCTGGACGCGCAGGCCGCGTCGACCGTGTAGTTCGCGCCACCGAGGTCGAGCCGGTTAGCGACCCGGCCGGCGATCACGTTGCCGAGCACGCCGGGGAACGAGTCCTCGGTCAGCGACGGCAGGTGGTCGTCCAGGCCGTGGATGCCCAGGGCGGGCAACGCGGTGCGGACCGTGTAGGCGTTCGCGAGGTCGGCGCCGGCCTCGGCACCGAAGATCACCGACGTGCGTTCGCGGTCGAACACCCGCGTCGCGTACCCGGCGTCCTGGAGCGCCCGCGCCGACACTTCGAGCGCCAGCAGCTGGGCTGGTTCGATCGAGGTGAGCGAGGTGGGCGGGATCCCGTAGGCCAGCGGGTCGAAGGCCGTGCGCGGGAGGAAGCCGCCCCACCGGAACGGGCTGCCGTAACGTTCCGGCGACCAGCGGTCCGGCGGGATCTCGGTGATGGAGTCGGTGCCCGCCAGGACGTTCGCCCAGAACTCCGCCACGTCGCGGGCACCCGGCATGATCGCGGCCATGCCGACGATGGCGACATCCAGCGGTGCGGCCTCGACGGCTTCCGCGCCGGTCTCGGGCAGCACGCCGGACACGATGTCCTCGTGCAGCCGCGCGATCGTGGTGCGTTCGGACCGCAGCGTCGCGACCTGGCCGATCATGAACATGCCCTCGCGGCGCTGCTCGTCCTCGCCGACCGGCTCGAGGCCGCCGTCCCCGCGCACGAGACCGCGGCTGGCGAGCCGGAGCCGTCCCAGGTTGAGCTGTTCGAGCCTCTCCCAGCTCTCCTGCTTCGGCAGTCCGGTCAGCTCGGCCCGCGCCTGCTCGAACGTGTCCACATAGGACGTCTGCGCGCAGCGGACGGCGTGGCCCGGCGAGGTCTCCAGCAGCGCGGTGTCCTCGCACTCCAGCGCGACCTGCTGGAACACCGGCTGGATCGCGCCGTGCGTCACGGCTTCCTCGGTGAACAGGTAGGCCGTGCCGACGAGAACACCGATCGCCGCTCCCCGTGCCGCGATCGACGCGGTCATGGCGGAGATCATCGCGGCCGAGCGGGCATCGTGGATGCCGCCCGCGAACAACGCGACGACGTCCTTCTCACGCCCGCGCAGCACGTCGATCTGCTGCTGCCACAACGTGAAGCTGGTCCGGGGACCGGTGTGCCCGCCGCACTCCGAGCCCTCGAAGACGAACTTGCGCGCGCCCTCGTCGAGGAACCGGCGCAGCAACGCGGGCGACGGCACGTGCAGGAACGCCTCGATGCCGGCGTCCTCCAGTTCGCGCGCCTGCGCGGGCGTGCCCCCGGCGACGATCGCGTACTTCGGCCGGACGGCCAGCACGGCCTCCATCTGCCGCGCCCGCAGATCCGGCGGAGCGAACCCGAGCAGGCCGACGCCCCACGGCCGTTCGCCGAGCTTGGCCGCGGTGTGGTCCAGCAGTACGCGGACCGCCGGGCCCTCCATCAACGCGAGCGCGAGGAACGGCAGCGCACCACCCTCGGCGACGGCAGCGGCGAACGCGGGCTGGTCGCTGACGCGGGTCATCGGACCCTGCGCGATCGGGTACCGCAGGCCGGGGACGCGGTCGCAGAACGGCCCACCGGCCCGGATGGAGCGGTGCTCACCCGCCAGGGTGAGATTGTCCCTCATCCCCCGCGCAATGGCGCCGACCACGCCTCCGACAGTGCCGAACGAGGTACGGTAAAAATCAGCCAGGGAACCTTCCTGACCGATTTCGAGCGCCTTTTGACGAACGTGAACGCGTAACCCGTCGTTCACGACGGTGTCGGCGCCGTCCATCATCCGGACCGCGTTGACAATTTCGCCGGAAATATGTTTTCGGGCCTCCGCGACCAGTGTGAGCTGGCCTTCCAGCACCACTCCGCGAGCACCGCCGGCGACCGCGGCCGCAGCCGTGTCGGGGCCGATCGACCCGGCCACCCAGACCGGCAGATCGGTCAGCGCGAGCACCTGCTGGAGCAACACGAACGCGGGCGAACCACCCACTCGGCCGCCTGACTCGGCACCCTTGGCGATCAAGCCGGTGGCTCCGAACTCGATCGCCGCAACGGCTTCCGCCACCGAGGTGATCACCGCGAGGACGCGGCGTTCACCCAGTTCAGCAAGGTTCGGAGCATAACGAACAAGATCCACGACGACGGTGTCGACGGTGTCCGGCAGGGGCACCCTCAACGGTCCGTGCAGCCGCACCCCGAAGGCGCGCGAGTGACGCGTGGCGACACGGCCGAGGTCGGCGGCGGCGTGGGGCCCGAGGTCGAGCACACCAAGCCCGCCGGCTCGTTCGGCCGCGACCACGAGGGCCGGGTTGGGGGTGCCGAAAGGACTCAGGCACAGCACCCGTTCTCGATCCGACAGCATGTTCACTGCGCTCACTTCCTCACCCTGCAGGGGTGGGGAGAAAGGAATTCAGCTAGGGTTCCTACTGACCGGTACGGTTACAGCGCGCTCACCGTACGCACAAACCCGCGGCGCCGTCGAGGGGGGTAGTGAAACTTTCTCACATACGTAACCTGACGAATGGCCCCGGATGGCGGGGCCTCTTACTCCGGTTCGCGGATAGCGCGACGTGCTATGGCATGAGGAGCACGGGCTCGGTTCAGCGAGGCCACGAAGTTCTTCGTCCGCGAGACCGGCCTGTCACCCTGCGAGTAGCTGCGCCAATGTGTGCCGGGCGATGCCCGCGACGAACGAATTGCTGTCGCCGCGGCGGGCAAGCGCCAGCACGGAGAGTTCGAGTGCCCAGCCTCGTGCGCGGACCCAGGTGGCGTCGTCGAACTCGGTGAGCTCGCGCCGGAACTGCGCGCGGCCGCGTTCGTCGAGGAACAGCCACGCGGTCATGAGGTCGCCCGCCGGGTCACCGGCGGCCGCGCACCCCCAGTCGATGACGCCGGTCAGCTCGCCGTCGGTGAAGAGCAGATTGCCGCGGTGGAGATCGGCGTGCACCCAGCGGAGCGGACCGTGCCGGCTGGACTCATCGATCCGCTTCAGTCGTCCCAGCCGGGGCAGAGCTGGTCGAGCGTCCGGCTGGCGATGCCCGCGAGGAACCTGTTGGTGTCGCGGTAGTACGGCAGCGCGAGCACGGCGAGGTGCAGCGCCCAGCCCTGCGCGCGGGCCCAGGCGGCGTCGTCGTACTCGCCCATCTCGCGCTGGAACGCCTTGCGGCCGCGTTCGTCGAGGTAGAGCCAGGCCGTCATGAGGTCCGCGGCCGGGTCGCCGACGCCCGCGCTGCCCCAGTCGATCACGCCGGTCAGCTCGCCGCCGGTGAAGATCAGGTTGCCGACGTGCAGGTCTGCGTGCAGCCACCGGCCCGGCTGGTCCCAGCGCGGGGCGTTCAGGGCGTCCTGCCAGATCGTGACGAGCCTGGGGTCGCCGCCGACCTGCGCGATGTGGTCGCGGATGATGTCGTCGTGGTCGCTGCCATCGAGGCGGCCGCGATTGGCGGTCCACGGCCGGTCGGTCGCGTCGACCTTGTGCAGGGCGCGGATCAGGGCGGCGAGCCGGAGCGGGGTGTCCTCGGCGGTCTCCTCGACCGGGGCGGTCTCGCCCGCGACCCAGCGCACCACGGACCACTGGTACGGGTAGTCCCGCGCGGGTTCACCCAGTGCCAGCGGTTCCGGGACGGCGACCTGCACGTGCTGCGCCACCAGCGGAACGACGACCGCTTCCTTCGCCGCGTCGTCCCTCGCCCATTCGCGGCGGGGCAGCCGCACCGCCAGGTCGTCGCCCAGCCGGTACAGGGCGTGGCTGGTGCCGCCGTGCACGACCTCGGTGATCGGCAGACCGTGCCAGCGCGGGAACTGCGTGCGGATCAGTTCGTCCACAAGGGACACGTCAGTGGCGGTCTCGCCGTCGAGCATCGATCAACTCCCCCGGATGAGCCTCCCATGCAACACCGCACCTCCGGCCGGAGCAACTCGTTTACCCAGCGCGCCGGTCCGCGAGCCGCACGACGTCCGGCGACCGCTCCACCCGGAACCGGCCGCTCGACGCGACCAGGTACCCGACGCCGCGAACGGTCTGGATAATCTCCGCCGCGTCGCCGAGCTTCTGCCGCACCCGCCGGACGTGCACGTCGACCGTGCGGCCGCCGCTGTAGTCGTCGTCGACACCCCACACCGCCGACAGCAGCTCACGCCGGCGATGCACGCGGTCGGTGTGGGAGCACAGGTGCAGCAGCAGTTCGAACTCCAGCCGCGTCAGCTCGACGGGCTTCTCGTGCACCAGCACCTGTCGCGTGTCCGGCAGGACCCGGACGTCCACTTCCTCGACCGCGGCCTCGACCGCCGGCACCAGGCCCGCGTCGGACAACGCGCCGAGCAGCCGCAGCGCGGTGTCCTCGTCCTCGGTGTCGATGGTGATGCTGAACCTCATGACGCACCTCCTCAGCGACGTTCACGTTAGGTACCGGCGAACCGGCTGGACAAGGACGTCCACGTGCTGAACAACCGTCGGATACCGAGATTCTCGCGGGCTTGCGTTGACGTGAGCGTCAAGGTTTAGCGTTGGGCCCATGAGGATCGGCGAACTGGCCAAGCGAGCCGGCACCACGACCCGTGCGCTGCGCTTCTACGAGTCCGAGGGGCTCCTCGAAGCGGAACGCACGCCCAACGGCTACCGCGAGTACGACGAGCACCACCTGCGGCTGGTTCGCGAGATCCAAGCACTGCAGGCGGTCGGGCTGTCCCTGGAGGATGCCCGGCCGTTCGTGGCGTGCCTGCGCGCCGGGCACGAGTCGGGCGATTCGTGCCCGGACTCGCGGGAGGTCTACCGGCGCAGGCTCGCCGAGGTGGACGCCTGCCTGGACCGGCTCAACACCGTCCGGGAGTTCCTGCTGGCCAGACTCGCCTTCCAGGACCCGTGCCTCGTGCCCGAACCCAAGGAGTTCCAGTGCAGCAACTGACCGACGCCACGTTCTCGGACCAGACCCGGACGGGCACCGTGCTCGTGGAGTTCTGGGCGCAGTGGTGCGGGCCGTGCCACATGCTCACCCCCGTGCTCGAGGAGATCGACCGCGAGCGCGCCGACCTGACCGTCGTCAAGATCAACGCCGACGAGAACACCGCCACCGCCCGCGACCACCAGGTCATGTCGCTGCCGACGATGCTGCTGTTCCGCGACGGCGTGCCGATCCGGCAGATCGTGGGAGCGCGCCCCAAGGGCCGCCTGCTGGCTGAGCTGGACGACGCGCTGAGCGCCTAGCTGACCAGGGACAGGCCGCGGCGGACGGGCTCGGCGACCGGCACGGCCGACGGGATCTCGACCTCCTCCCCGGGAGATCGGCATCCGCAAAGCCGTTGGGGCGCCTCGGTCTTCGATCCTCGGGCAGTTCCTGATCGAGGCGACGCTGCTGAGCCTGTTCGGCGGCGCTTTGGGGGTGGCGGCGGGCGTGATCGGCAGCCGGTTCACCATCGCGGGCATCCAGCCCGTGCTCGTGCCGTCGTCGGTGCTGCTGGCGTTCGCGGTGTCGGCGTTGATCGGCCTGTTCTTCGGCAGCTACCCGGCTTCCCGCGCCGCGAAGCTCCGTCCCATCGAAGCCCTCAGGCACGAATAAGGAGTCTTTGACGTGACCAACCCACTCGATCAGCCTTTGGAGAACGACATCACGGCTGAGCTGAAGGAACGCAAGGCGGGCGTCGGCAAGACCACGGTGGTCCTCGGGGTCGCGGTACTCGCGATCGTGGCGTTCGTCGGCGGGGTGTTCGTGCAGAAGTCCTTCGGTGCCGGCGAGACCCCGACGCGTCAGAACGCCGCCGGCCGGCAGTTCGGCGGCACTCCGCCTTCGGGCCAGAACCGGCCGAACCCCGCAGGACGCGGCACCATCGGCACGATCGACCACGTCGACGGCACTACCGTGTACGTGAAGACGCAGAACGGGCAGGTCGTGAAGGTGTCCACTTCGGACACGACGAAGGTGGAGATCAGCTCGGAGGGCGAGCTCACGGATCTCAAGGCGGGTCAGCAGGTCGTCGTGCAGGGTCAGGCCGGTTCCGACGGCACGGTGACCGGGCAGACCATCACCCAGCGGCCGGCCACCGGGTGACGCAGGGTTCCCGCGACACCGCGCCCGGCGAGGGCGCGGTGTTCCGGGGCTATTCAGGCCGCGAACGGTTGGGCCACGCCCGCTCGTAGTGCTCCTCTGGGAAGTCGCTCGGGCTGGACCCGGTCGCGTGCGCGCGCCGGATCTCCTCGGCGTAGCGGTCGTTGCGTTCACACGAAGGCGCGGCAGGGATGTACATGACGTTGCCCCAGCCTTGCTGGTCCTCGACCGGCGCGACGCTGTGGATCATGTCGCAGTGCCACCAGACCGAGTCGCCGGCCCGGACGTCCGGGATGCCGCTGAGGGCTTCGATCAGCAGCTCGTGGTACTTCGGGTTGACGGGGAAGACCTGGTTGACGGTGACGCCGCACATGTCGTCGTCCGGGACGTCGTCGAGCAGCGGGCGCAGCATCAGGTACGCCATGGCGCCGGGGATCGGGACGGTGTGCAGGACGCCCTGGTCGTGGGCCATGTCCGAGAGCGCGGTCCAGCCCTGGAAGGTGCGGAACACCGAGCACATCGTGGTTCCCGGGTACTGCGGGCCGGTGGTGCGGTGGGCGGCGTCCCACGGGTCGTACTGCTCCGGCGTGCCGTTGAACAGGTGCCGGAACGCCTGCTGGTACTCCCGCGTCATCCACAGGTCGAGCGTGCCGGGGTCGAGGTGGGTGCCCAGGCCGTTCGAGTCGGCGCCGGGCGGGCGGCGGCGGATTCGGTCCGGGTAGCCGACGTCCGTGGCCGGATCGAACCAGCCTTCGTGGCGCCACAGGCTGTTGAGGAAGCGCTGGACGGTGGCCATGCGCTGGTGTCGCCTGGCCTCGGTCTGCGCGGGTGACCAGTAGATCGGGTAGATCTCGGGTTTCGAGCCGACGCTGCCGAAGAAGTCGTCGCCGGGGCCGCGGTAGTTCTCGAAGAAGTCGTTGCTCTCCACGTAGTCCACAATGGACTTGTCCCAGGCCAGGGCTTGTTCACGCTCGAAGTGGTTGCGCACCACCAGGCAGCCTCGGCGTTTCAGGAGCTCGGTGTTCGCCGTGCCGGCCTCGATGTCGGCGTAGTCGATCACGGGCCAGGCCTGGCCCGCCTTGACGTCGTCGACCTCGCGCCGGATCTGCTGCTCGACGACGGCGAACACCTCCTCGACAGTGCGCCCGGACGCCACGATGTTCGCGCGGATCGCCTTCTTCACCTCGCGGACGGCTTTCGTCAGGTCAGCGGGGGTCGTGTCCCAGTGCGGCAGCACGGCAACTCCTTCCAGTAAGGTCTCCTAACTTGGAACCATAGGCGTGTCGAGCCGTTGTAGGCAAGACCTCTAACTAGAATCCGCCGGGTGACCAAGCCGTCTCAGGAGTTGCTGCGCTCGATCTCGGACGAGCGCGTGCTGCGCACGTTGATGGCCGCGCGCAAGCTGACGCGGGCCGAGCTCGCGATCGAGACGGGCCTGTCGAAGCCGACGGTGAGCGAGAGCGTGCGCCGCCTGGTCGAGAGCGGGCTGGTCGCCGACACCGGCGAACGCACTCCCGGCGGGCGCGGCAAGGGACGGGTCGGCTCGTTCTACAGCCTCGCGGAGGACGTCGGTGTCGCACTGGTCATGACGATCGCGCCGGACGGCGTGACGGCGGAATGCGTTGACGCGTACGGAGATGTCGCCGACCGCACGCACCACCCGATCGACTCACCGGCGGAAGTGGCGACCGTGCTGCCCTCCGTCGCTGCGAAAGCCGTTGCGGCGCACCACGTCCGGCTCTGCACCGTGAGCGCGGCCGATCCGGTTGACCGCCGCACCGGCAGGCTCGTCCACCTCCCCGACTCGCCGTTCCTGGTGGGCGAACTCGACCCGGTCGAGGTGCTGAGCCCGTTGCTGCACGGCCCGGTGGTCGTCGACAACGACGTGAACTGGGCAGCGCAGGCCGAGCACGCCGTGCTGGGAGTCGCGGACTTCGCCTACCTGCACCTGGGCGAGGGCCTGGGATGCGCGCTCGTCAGCGACGGCGAGGTGCGGCGCGGGCACTCCGGGCTGGCCGGCGAGATTGCCCACGTGATCACGGTCGGGCCGTCCGGGACGGCGATGCCGTTCATCGCGGTGTTCGGTGAACTGGGTTTGCGGCGGCCCGGCTCGACCGCGATCGACGTGCCACGACTGCGGGCCGCGGACCCGGACGTGACGGCCCGTGCGGTCGGCGGGGTGATCACGGCCCTGGTGACGCTGGCGGACCCCGAGGTCGTGGTGATCGGCGGGACCTGGGGACCGGCTCTGCTCGACGCGATCAGCGCCGAGTGCTCACGGCTGCCACGTCAGGTCGACGTGGTCGCGGCATCGGTCGAGCAGCCGTCGCTGACCGGGGCGCGGGCCGCCGCGCTCGACCTGCTGAGGACGGCGCTCGTCAGCCGAGCAGGCTCGCGTACTCCTCGATCCGGGTGATCAGACCGTTCTCGAAGCGGAAGTACACGGCGGCGTCGACCCTGAACAGCCCGCCGTCCTTGGTCTCGACGTTCACGACGTGCTGCTGCAGGACCTCGCCCGGCTGCTCGAACTGGCGGGTGATGTCGTAGCGCATCGACTCGATGGGCTCGACCTGCGCTTCCATGCCGGCGATGTTCTCGCCGATCGAGGAGTCGCCCTTGCCGTCGTTGTGCCAGACGGTGGCATCGGTGGCGCACATCGCCTTCGCCTCGGACCACTCGCGGTTCTCCAGGTGGCGGAGGTAGGTGGTGGCCTTGGTCCTGAGGTCGTACATGAGGGCGCGTTCTCCTGCTTCTACTCTGGTCGGGAGGTGGTTGCCGGGCGGGGACAGCGGGCAGGTGAAGACTTCCGGGACCAGGTGGTGGTGCGAGAGGCTGGCCTGGTTGAAGTCGACGGTGAGCTTGCTGCCGGGCTCCAGGAGTGGCAGGACGAGCCAGCGGCCGATGTCCGGCGTCCCGGAGCCGTTGGTCTCGTCGGTGAAGATGACAAGTCGTTGGCCCGGCATGGTTTCGATGACGGCGAGGACGTGTTCCTCGCCGTTGATCGTGACCGCCAGGTCGACCGGAGCCCGCACGGCCTCCGTGGTGCGCGGGGCCGTCAGGTGCTCCACCTCGATGTGGCGATCCGCTGGGGCGGCACGGAACTCGCCCTCGAAGACCCACGCCGGGTCGTAGGGGTAGGTGTCGATCCCTTGCAGGCCCGACTGTTCCAGGGCCTTGTCGTCCATGACGACCACGCCGTAGGAGCCGTCGCCGCCTCCCGCGAACACCACTCGTCCGTCCGGCAGCTCGATTGTGCCGCCGTCTCCGGACACCATGCCCTTGGCGACCACCTTCGCCTTGCCGTTGGAGCCCGCGATCTCGTCCCACCTGGCTTCGCGCCACTGTTCGTAGGTCATTTCCTCGCCGCCCATACGGTGCGTTCGGTGCGCAGGGCCAGGTCGTCGCGGCGCAGCGCTTCTTCGAGGTCTTCCGGGTCGAGCCGCCGCTTCAGAACGATGCGGGCGTAGCGTTCCACGGCCTCGGACCGTTCGATGTGGACGGTGATCGTGCGGTCGCCCTCGACGGTGAACCCGGCTCCGGTCAGCATGGGGCCCCAGTCGGCACCGCGGTGCGGAATGCGCTCGTCGTGGCCGTCCGGCGCGTGTTCGGGCAGGAACTGCGGCATGCCGGCCAGTTCGACCACGGCGAGCAGGCCGCTGGGAGCGAGGGTCTTGTGCAGCTGGGCGAGGGTGTGGCCGGGGTCGGCCATGTGGTGCAGGGAGGCCGAGGCCCAGATCAGGTCCGGAGTGCCGAGGTCCGGCCAGTCCGAGTCGAGGTCGGCGACGACGGTGTGGACCCGGTCGGCCAGGCCCCGTTCACCGGCCTGGGCGCGGAGGCGCTGGAGGTGCTCGACCGAGGAGTCGACGGCGGTGACGTGGGCTTCGGGGAAGCGGCTCAGCAGCGCGAACGTGCCCGCACCGGTGCCGGCTCCCAGGTCGACGATGTGACGGGGGTTCGCGATGGGGAGCCAGTCGATGATGCCGGCGGTGTGGCCGGCGAGGAGTTCCGCGTCGAGGTCGAGGACCTCCGCCTGGTCACCGTCGTCATGCCCGTGTCGGTGGCCGTGCCCGTGCCCGTGCCCATGTCCGTGTCCGTGTCCGTGTTCGCTCATGGACCCAACGTAGGTCGATCGTGCCTCAAATGCACGGTGGCTTGCGTATTACGCAAGACGGTCGGTCTCCACGCTGCCGCGCGCGCAAGATCACGCCTTCTTGTCGGCGTTGTGGCCGCGGCGCGCCTCCCGGTCGAAGATGCCGAGGATCTCGCACGGACCGCCTGCCGTGCCGATCGCGTGCGGCAGCATCGTCGGAAACTCGGCGGCCTGGTTGGTCTCCACGCGGAGCCTCCGGTTGCCGAGCAGCAACACCGCCGTGCCCTTCAGAACCACCAGCCATTCGCGGCCGGAGTGCGCGCGGAGTGAGGCGGGGTTGTCGGGTGGCGGGCTGGTCATCCGCTGGCGCATGACCGTCATGCCAGGCTCGGCCTTGATCGGCCAGCGCATCGTGCCGTGCGCGCCGTCGAGCATCGGGCTGACGATCACGTCGTCGGTGTCGGTCTCGACCAGCTGGTCCAATGAGGTGTCGAGGGCCTTGGCCAGCGTCACCAGCTGGTCCAGGGCCAGCCGGCGCTGACCGTTCTCGATGCGGCTGAGCGACGACGGGCTGAGCTTGGCACGGGTGGCGAGCTCGTCCAGGGACCAGCCCTGGGCGACCCGCAGGGCGCGGATCCGTTTGCGCACGAGGCCGTCCAGATCACCATCTTCTTGCGTCATGCGCACGACTGTATGCCTCTCCAGCAAATCCCGCCTAGCTTCGCGGCCTTGACTCGAACGAAGACCCCGGTCGCGGTCTGCGTGGCGTTGATGGCCGTGATCTCGTCGGTGACCGGGCTCAACGTCGCCCAGCCCCACCTCGCCGCCGAGTTCGGCGCGTCCCAGAGCGCCGTCCTGTGGATCATCAACGGCTACGTGCTGGCGCTGGCCGCCCTGCTGCCGCTCGGCGCGCTCGGCGATCGGCTGGGCATGGGCATGGGCATGGGACTGTCGATGCCGCCCGCCACCGAGGCCATCACGAGCTCCCTGCCGGTGGAACGCCAGGGAGTGGCGTCCGCGCTGAACGACGTGACGCGCGAGTTCGGCACGGCCCTGGGCATCGCGCTGCTCGGCGTGATGGCCACCAACGGGTCCTTTGTGGATGGCTGGCGGACGGCTATGTGGACCGGTGTGGCCATCATGGCGGTCCTGTTCGCCGTCGTCCTCAGGGGTCGATGAGCAGGTCGAGCAGCTTCTGCGGGGACTCATTGCCGAACGGGCTCTGGTCCATCTTTGCCGAGCTCGGCGCCGTCCAGCATGGCCAGGTTGGCGCCCTCACCGTTGGGCAGCATGAGGTGCGCGGCGTCGCCGACCAGGGTCACGCCCGCTACCCGTTCCCCAGCGGTGCTCCGCCAGCAGGGCGTAGTGCGGACGGAACACCGGCTCCATGTAGGACTCGGTGATCAGCTTCGTGATCGCCGGCGCCCAGCCCTCGAACTCCGCCACGATCCGGCCGAGGTCGTCGAACCACTCCAGCAGACGGCTGAACTTCACGTAGGCGTGCAGCGTGTCGCCGCTCCCCCGATGCACGAAGATCCCCTTGCCCTGACCGGGGACGAACATCGAGCCGAGGCCGCCTCAGCGATCAGCAGGCACAACACTCCGGAGAAGCCAACGGGCATCACCGACATTCCACTTGTCCACAATGTGGCCAATTTCCAAACCATTTGGAATAGGTCACGCCAACAGATTCACCCATTTGGCCGCAGGTCAGCCACTTGCGGAAATCACCTACCTCATCACAGCCGCACCGAACGTGGCGACTCCGCCTCTCAATACCACAATCGCTCATTAAGACTGCCGACAGCCCCGTGTCCCCCATCCGGCCAGTTCAGGGGAACGCCCCCAGGGCATGGGGACGGACGACCAGCTTCAACAAGTTGGAGTATTCCTAATTCGCAACACCCGCCGGATCGACGCAACTCCGAGACTTGCGCACCTCCGTAACATTTCTCAAGACGAGCGCGAACTACAGGTCAAATATCGGTCCCATCAACACGAGCCGACCGCTCTATTGACCTGCCCGCAAACGCCGATTCAGACCATTCCAAGCCTGATGCCCAGGTGCGGAGCTCGGCTATCAGCTCACAGGAGGACACACCGTGGCGAGTCCGCGACGCCGGCGAGGATGCCGATGCCGCACAGGAGCGCACGACCACACGCCCCTGCCCACAACTCCTGAACAGTGGCCTTCAGGTCGCCAGATCGCAGAGCAATGCGACATCCGCGCGATAGCCAGCGATGCGCTTGCGCACGTAACCGCCGACGACGTGCTGAAGGTGTTGCGTGCCATGCCGCAGCACTACCGCCAGCACGTGCTCAGCGCACTCGGGCTCCGCCTGGTTGCGACCGTCAACCGGGGCATGGCGGCCCAACTTCTCGCACGTCTGCGTTCCGACGCGACTCAGGGGCGTTCCGAGCTGCTGCGCGACGTCACCGCCCCAGTCAGCGTGGTACTCGACAGCAGGACGGGCCCGGATCAGTGGTCCTCGGTCCTCGGGCCGGACCCCCGGCGCGCACTCGAGGTGTACTCCGAGCGACACGACCTCCGTCAGATGCTTACCAGCGTCGTACGGGACCTCGGCACAGCGCTGCTCACGGCGGGCCTGGCCGTCGCGATCATCGGTGACACAGCGGGATCCGCTGTCGCGCTGGCGCTGCTGGCAGAGCAGAACGACGATGCTCGGTCCGTCCACAACAGTCTGTCCGAATCCTATCCGGGTCTTCCACCGATTCCCGCCGCGCCGTTGCGCGACCTCGTGTACTCCGCGCGCCGCAACGCGATCGGACTCGACGATTCCGACAGTTCAGAGGACCTCCTACCGCAGGCGGACGAGATGATCGACGACAAGAACACAGCACACGTCCTCACACCGGCCGAAGGCGACTGCGCCGACGCCTCGACGCACGCCTCTGAACTGTTGCGTCGCTGGGACGAGGTGAGCGACGTGGCCGCGGCCGTGGCCAGCACTCTGCGCCACGGCGGTCTGCCCGACATCGACAACCTCGATCGCATCGTCGCGTACGTCGAGGAGGCAATGACCGTACTGACCGAGCTGCGATCCGAACTGGGCGAAGAGGTCCCCGATACCCGTCACGGCTTGCAGCAGGCCATCGACCTGCTCGCATCCCGCTCGGCCGAGGCCGAACTCGACTGGTTGATGCGCCTCGCGGCGCTTTCGGGGCCGGACAACCTCAAGACGCCGCTCGGCCAGGTACGCGCGGAAGCAACGGCAGCCGTCGACGACCCGAACGCTCCCAGAGAGCGTCTCAAGACGATCTGGGGCTTCATCTCGCTGGCCACCGCGAGCAGAAGCGGCGGTGACACCGACTACTCAGCTCTCAGCGAAGCTCACGCGGCGGCACAGGAAGCTTGGCCCGCAATGGGCCCGCTGCTGACCGCGATCAATTTCGGAGCCGTCACCCTCCCTGACGCACCAGAGTCCGCGGAGCCCAGCAAATCGGCAGAGCCCGCAGGGAAGACGCTCGTGCCAGAGACCGGGAGTCCCGCGAGCGAGCCGTCCACCGGCGAACCGGAGTCCTCTCACACTGACGGTATCGACGACAACGTGCTGCGGAGCCCGTCGGACGTTGAACAGCCCGCCACATTCGAACCCCCGGCGGCGGACCTGTCCGATCTCGACACCCTGCTCGATGCGGGTGCCGGTGCTTCCCTCGCGGCGATCAGCACGCCGGGCCGGCGTCTGGCGGACAAGCTGGCCCTCGCGGCGAAGCCGATTCAGGCCGAGGCCGAAACCGCATCACCCGTCCGCGTCGAGGCAAACAGCTCGCGTGAGACCGGGACGGTCCATATCGCCAACGTGCTCCTGTCGGATCGCCGGTACGGGCTCGCCGCCGACCTGCTCGAAGCAAGCGGCGCTCCGGAACCGAACGTCGCCGCAAGGCGGCTGGCCGCGTGCGCGGCCGCGATCACCAACCCCACCGGGCGCCTGGCCTCCGCGTTCGCCGAGCTCGCACCGAAGGTGGAACGAGAGTCGCTGGGCGACGACCGCGCCGGGCAGCTCGTGGCTCTGACGGCCGCCGCACGGATCGCCCTGGTGGCACCGTCTGCCGGTCCCGCCGGCGTGATGCTTGAGCTGCTGCCCTGCGTCAGCGAGCAGCCGGCGCTCACGGAAGCACTCGAAGCGCTCGCCGATGCCAGCCGCGCGGGCATCGTCGTGCTCGCGGAAGCCGCGAACGCGGTAGGCACCCTCGCCGAAGCGGAGACCGCCGCGGCCGACGCCGCGACGGCTGCGGCGGCGTTGGTCACCTCAGCCGCCAGGCGCACCATCAAGTACATCCCCGCCAACGGCGTCTATCTGGCTTGGATGAGCCCCACCGGGGAACTCGGCACGCTGCTCAACCAGGTGGCGACCAACGACGCCCGCCTGGTGACGACCGTCCGCGAGTCCGTCGTCACCCTGCGCGGCAAGGTCCAGAAGTCGATCGACAGCACGTTCGCCTCGCTGCGCCGCACACACTCCCAGCGCATCGTCGCGGGGGCCCGCACCAGCCTTGTACAGCGCTGGGAGGAAGCACTCGAACTGGCCGGACGCTGGGCGGATCTGGCCGAGCGGGCCACGGAGCGCCAGGCGGTCATGAACGCGGGCGCATGGCAAGCGGGGTCGTTGACCAAGCTCCGCCGCCAGCTCGCTGGAGTGCGCGCGCAGGCGCTGAAGGAGATCAGCTCCGGCGAGGACGCCCACGCCGCGGCACTACTGCTGAGCGAGGCTTTCGCCATCTGCGACGGCAAGGTGCCGGAGATCGACGAACCGCCGCTGCCTTTCGTTCTGCACCGGGAACTGCTGGCCGCGCGCCTCACGCTCGATGCGGAGAGCCTGCTGCCGGACAACGGTTTGTCGCCAGCGCACATACCCGCTCTGCTGGAGGTGGCGGAGCAACCGGCCGCCGAGCCGTCGGCGGTGTACGAGTCGCGGGCCGAACGCGGAGACCACGACCTCACGGCGGTCCTGATCGCGGGCGTGCGGGTGTCGAACCCGAGTGTCGCGGCCGCACTTGAACGCAAGCGCGGTACCTCCCTCCCGGACAGGTCTTCCGGTGTCGAGGCGGAAGTCGCCGAGCTGGCCAAGCAGATTGACGCCAAGCGACTCGCCGGCACGCTGGACGACCAGCCGTGGGCGGCACTGGCCTCTCGCGCCGTAGCTCTCTGGCCACGGATGGACGGTCCCTGGCCACAGCCCCGGCGGCGCGTCGACTTCGGGCGGATCCTGGCGTCCGTCACCGCGATCAAGAACGAACTGCACGACCGGGTGCAGGAGAAGATCGCCTCGACGCGGGCCCGCATCGAGGAGCGCGCGGCGAGCAACACCGCCGTCGCCGCGAACCTCGACAAGCTCAACGAACTCGCCCGCAAGGGCGATGTCGCGAGCGCTGACGAGTACCTCCAGACGTTGCTCGCTGGTGGCACCCTGCCGGCGACCGAGCACCAGGCAGAGCACCTCAGCAACTTCTTCCCTGTCGTCGCCAAGGCGGCAAGTGAGCGCCCGCACCTCCTGACGAACCTGCAGAAGGCACTGTCGGCCGCTCCGGACGACGCCAGCGCGGCCGCACTCGCACGCATAGGACTGAACGTGGCGGACCTCTCAAAAGCGCGCCGCGACGCGGGCCGCCGTGCGTTGAACGCGTGGGGGCAGCTGGTGGGTCACAACACCGGCGGCACCCGCAAGACGGACACCGCCGAGCTGCTGCGCATGGTGCTGGCGCAGGCCGGTCTGGAGTTCACAACCATCAAGGTCGAGCAGGCCAGCACCAGGCTCACGGGCAGGAACTGGTTGCGGCTCAACAGCGTCACCGGCACAGGTGAAGCCCTCACCCCCGCGCTGGGCTCGGCGATGAGTCCCGATGGCACCGCTCTCCGCGTTCTGCTGGTCAAGACCGCTCCCACGCCGGCGACGCTCATCGAGTGGATGAGCGGCGAGATGGCGGACCACACGGTGCTCGCGATCTGGCTGGGCGGCGCCCTCAGCCCGGCCGACAGGCGAGCCATCGCCAATGCGGCACGCGGACGTCCCAACCCTCCGCTGGTCGTGTTCGACGTGGCAGCTCTCGCGTACCTGGTGTGCCAGCCGGAGCCAAGGCGCTCGACGTTCGCCGCGATCGCGCTGCCGTTCAGCGCAGCGAATCCGTATCGCGACACCCCTGGCGACACCCCTCCCGAGATGTTCTACGGCCGCACCGAGGAACTCGCGGCCGTGATCGACCTGAACGGTCCGTCGTTCGTCTCTGGCGGACGGCAGCTCGGCAAGTCGGCGTTGCTTCGCGCGGCTGCGCGGCGGTTCAACGGTTCCGGCCACGGCAGGCACGCGGTTCTGACAAGCGTGTTCACTGTGGGCGGGGACGGACGACCGGAGCGCATCTGGGGCGCGCTGTGGCCGCTCCTCGCCCGCATCGGAATCGTCGGTGACTCTGCTCCGACCGGAGACAAGGACATCGCCCCGGTCGTCTACGACTCCGTCATGCGCTGGCTCGAGCACGACCCTTCTCGCGCGCTCCTGATCCTGCTCGACGAGGCCGACGCGTTCCTGGACGCGGACGCTGCCTCTCGGGACGAGGACTTCTTCGTACACGTCGACTGGTGCCGCAGGCTGATGGTGGACTCGAACCGCAGGGTGAAGGTCGTCTTCGCAGGACTGCACCGGACCGCACGCTTCGAGTCGCTGCCCAACCAGCCGCTGTCGCACTTCGGCAAGCCGATCAGTGTCGGCCCGCTGCGGCCGCAGCACGCACAGGACCTGCTCATCCACCCGCTGGCCGCGCTGGGCTTCACCTTCGCGGACAAGACCGCTCAGCCCGCGCGCATCCTCGCGATGGCCAACAACATGCCCGCGCTGTTGCAGTTGTTCGGCGAAGCGCTGGTCAAGCACCTCGCCGCGCAGGCCGTCCCCGCCGACGGCCCTCCGCAGCTCATCACCGATGCTGACATCGATGAGGTGTTCGCGGACGCAGACCTGCTTGCGGCGTTCAGGGAAAAGTACGTGCTGACTCTCAACCTCGACCACCGCTACCTCGTAATCGCATACGCGGTCGCGGAGGCAGCACATGAGCGAGGCATCGACGCGAGTCTGAGTCTCAACGAGCTGTCCGACATCGCCCGGCAGCACTGGCCGGCGGGCTTCTCCGAAGTCGGCGCGGACGACTTCCGGGGCCTCGTCACCGAATGCGTTGACCTCGGCGTGCTCGCTCTCGACAGCAGCCGGTACCGCCTGCGCACACCGACGGTTCTGCGTCTTCTCGGTACCGAAGACGAAGTGCTCGACACGCTTTACACGGCATCCGAGCGGCTCGTGGTGCCGTCCCCGTCCGACGGAGGTTCCTACCGGCGCACGATCCGTTCCAGCCGGTCCCCACTCACCGAGAGGCAGCTCGGGCGGCTGTTCGACGCCCGGCGCGAAGTGCTGACGGTAGCGGGTTCGGCGGCGCTCGGGATCGACCGCGTCATGGCGGCGGTGAAAGCGGCCCACGAGCAGGGAGCGCAACTGGGTTCCGAGGTCGCCCAAGTCCACACCGTGACCTCCGATGGGATCAAGGCGGCTGTATCCCTCGCAGCCGGGTACTCCACGTTGCTGCTCGTCGACGCACAGGGCATCACTGCCGCTGTGCTGGAGATGTTGCTCGAGACGGCCGACACGGCGGTGCACGCGGCTCGTCACGACGTCACCGTGGCGTTCGTGGTGACGCCCGCCAACGCGGCTGCCTGGATCAAGCGCCAGGCGAGGATAGATCTCTGCCGTGTGGACGAGCCGGGTCTCCGGATGTGGTGCGATGAGGAGAACCTGCCGTTCCGGGACGACCAGGCCCGTGCGGAGCTTCTGCAAGCCACGGGTGGCTGGCCGCAGGCGATCGTGCAGGCTGAGCGCCTGGCGGCTAACACCGGAGCGGCGGCGCGAAGCGCGAAGCTGTTGGCCGACCTCGAATCGTGGCTGCACGGCGACGGAGGACGCGGTCTCGTCACGGCGGCGGGCATCGCGCCGGGCAAGGGAGTGTTGTCCGAGTCCTTCCGGACGGTGGTCACGATCGCCGGCGCAGACGGTGACCTGGTCATGGAGATCGCCGACTCACTTCAGACGTACGTCGGCACGGCCGCGCTCGACGCCGATGGATTCAACTCGTTCGAAGACGTGATCGCCGCCCTCGTCGCGCTCGGCTGCTTCACGGTGACCGACTCCGGCCGGCTGCGACCGGAACCCACGACGGCAGCGATCACGTCGGACGCCCCGGCCAAGGCCAAAGCATGACCGCCACGGTGAACGCGGCTATGCCGGACACTGTCCGGATCGTGTTGCACCACGCCGCGACCGTCGTGAGTGAGCGATCGGGCGAACCGGTTCTCCCGGACAAGGTTGTCGCGGATCCTCATGGGGTGGCGACGTTGCTGGCCCTCCTCGAACAGTCGACGGGTCTTCGAGCCGCGGTCGCCGCCAGGGTGGCCACTCACGGCGAAAGCGACTTGGACACCCTCGCGACCGGGCTCGTGGCTGCCGGCACGGAGGATGCCGCTCGCGCCGCCAACGGCGTCCGCAAGTTGCTCGACGACGCGCGCAAGGCCACACGGCGGGCTTCGCGGGAAGCGGAACGCGCCAGCCGTGCGCCTGCGGAAGAGAGGTACAAGGAACGCGAGGCACGGCGTCTCGCGAAGGTCAGAGACGCACGCGATCGTGCTCAAGCCCAGGCGACTACCGCCGCTCAGGAAGCAGTCGCGCTGCGGGCCCAGCTCGCTGAGACGGTGGACGAACTCCACTCCGCGATCATTCGTGCCGACGCGGCCGAGGCTCGGCTCTCCGCGATACGTGTCGATGCCACCGATCCCGTGAAGGCCGCCGCCACGCTTGCCGCAGCGTTCACGTCGCCGAACTCCGATTTTCCCAACGACAGTCGCGGTATCGGTCCTGGCGAGCCGGCGCGCATCGATCCGGGACGTACCGCCTTGTTGCCGCGCATCGACCTCGACAGGGTTACTGCCGCGGCGAAGTCTGCTGGACTCTCCAACGAACTGACCGCATCGGTCGCGACTTGGCTCCCCACGCTGCTGAACGCCTACGTGGTACCTCCGCGCCGACCGGCGACAGTGCGGGATCACGACCTCCGGGTCGAGGTGCTTGGTGGAGGCACGCAGATCGGCGGCTCGTGCGTGCTGGTGACGGCGGGCAACACCCGGCTGCTGGTCGACGCCGGTACTCGCCCCGGTGCCTTGACGCCGTCACAACTCGCCCCGCCCGCGATCGACAGGGCGTACGACGGACGTCTCGACGGCATCGTCATCACCCATGCGCACAACGACCACGCTGGCTGGGTTCCGTCGGTGCTCATCCGTCGTCCGGACACCCCTGTCTTCGCAACGGATGCGACCGCAGCGCTGTTGCCGATCATGTGGTTCGACTCCGCCAAGGTACTCGCGCGGCGGAACCGGGAGACCGATGGCACAGGTCTCGCCGCTCCTTACGGACGGGAGGACGTCCAGCACGCGCTCACGCGCCTGCGGGTGCTCCCGTTCGGTCAGCGGGCTCGCGTGGGCGATGTCGACCTGGAACTGTTCCCAGCTGGGCACATCGTCGGTGCGGCCAGCGTGATCGTCCACGCCGGCGAGCGGCGCGTCGTCATCTCGGGTGACGTGTCGCGCCACGCGCAGCGCACGGTCAGCGGAATCAAGGTGCCGGCCTCGGCAGGTGGGGCGGATCTATTGCTCCTCGAGTCGACGTACGCCGGGTCGCACAACAGCACTTCTCGCACAAAGGAGGTCGCCAGGCTCGTGGGCGACATCGCCGCCGTGACGAGTGCGGGCGGGCGAGTGCTGATCCCTGCGTTCGCGCTTGGCAGGGCACAGGAGGTCGCCCTCACGATCGCCACCGCACTGCCCGAGGTCGAGGTCCTCATCGACGGACTTGCCCGCAGCGTCACATCCATCTATGAGCAGCAACTCGGTCCTGACCGTGCTCCGATGCGGATTTTCGGAGAGAGGGTGCGCGCGGTACCGCCGGGCGGCACCAGGGATGCGCTGGCGGACCTGCGCAGTGGCGTGGTGATCGCAACCTCGGGAATGTTGACCGCCGGCCCCGCGGTCACCTGGGCCAGAAAGCTGCTGCCGGACGCATCGGCCGCGCTCATGGTGGTGGGCTACCAGGACGCGGACTCGCCTGGCGGGCGACTGCTGGCTCTCGCCAAGCACGGAGGCGGCGAGTTCGAGCTGCCGACTTTGGAGGGAGAGTTCGTTCGAGTTCCCGTAGAGGCGCAGGTCGCACAGTATGGACTCGGCGCCCACGCCACAGCCAATGAGCTGGTGACCATCGCGGCCGAAATCGGAGCGCGCGAAGTCATGCTGGTACACGGCGAACCGCAGGGTCAGGCGATGCTGGCGGAACGTCTCGAGAGCCGCGGCCAGGCAACGACGAAAACCGGCGAGTGGTCACCTCACTCCCGCAGCACAACCCGCGCTTGATCACCTGCCTGAAAGGTGGTCAGGCACTCTTCGCCGCTGGCCGATGGTGCGCCTGCACATCGTTCTACTGATCGGTATGCAGGCGCACCATCGAAACCGGTACGCATGAAGTCTTGATCGATACGACACCTTCGGGTCACCCCAGGCGGTTGTGAAAGACTTTCACGTCCGTCACCATCGGGCTTCATGCGCCTGTTCCCGCTCGCCGTCGCCGCCGCGCTGACGATCTCGCTCGCCACCCCGGCGGTCGCGACCCCAGCTGCCCCGAAGATCGCCACCTACAACGTCTTCATGCTGTCGCGGAACCTCTACCCGAACTGGGGCCAGGTGGCCCGCGCCGACCTGATCGACAGCACCGGTGTGCTGAACGGCCAGGACGTCGTCGTGCTCAACGAGGCCTTCGACAACGCCGCCTCGGACCGGCTGCTGGCGAACCTGCGCGACACCTACCCGTACCAGACGCCGGTGCTGGGCCGCAGCAAGGCCGGGTGGGACGTGACGAGCGGGAGGTACAGCGACTCGACGCCGGAGGACGGCGGTGTCGCGGTGCTGAGCCGGTGGCCGATCACCACGCGGGTCCAGCACGTCTACGCGGACGGCTGCGGCGCGGACTGGTTCTCCAACAAGGGGTTCGCGTACGTGCGGATCGAGGCGCCGACCGGGCCGCTGCACGTCATCGGAACGCACATGCAGGCCGAGGACTCGACCTGCACCAGCGCGCCGGGCGGGTACCGGGCGAAGCAGCGGGCCGAGATCAGGGCGTTCCTGACCGCGCGGAACATCCCTGCGGCCGAGCCCGTGTACGTGGCGGGCGACCTGAACGTGGTCAAGGCCGGTGACGAGTTCCCGCGGATGGTGTCGGAACTGGGCGCGCAGACGCCCGAGGTGGGTGGGCACCCGTTCTCGTGGGACTGCGCGGACAACAGCGTCTGCCGCGACCAGTACGGGCCGGAGTACGCGTCCGAGCACCTCGACTACGTGCTGACCATCCAGGGACCCTTGCTGCGCAACGAGACGCGGCGCGTGAAGAGTCCTGAGTGGTCGATCTGGTCATGGGGACGCAAGTACACCTTCAACGACCTGTCCGACCACTACCCGGTCTTCGCTAGCTGAGCATGGGCGCGACTGTCAGGCCGAGTTCGGGCATGCCCAGCCAGTCCAGAGTGGCGCCCGACTCGGCCAGCTTGATCCGCACGGCGTAGACGCTGAGCAGCAGGGCCTGCACCGAGTCCACGCCGTACGCGGCGCTGACGGCCTCGTCGCTGAGACCCACGATCTGATGTGGACACTGCCAGTCGCCGTTACTGCTCAACGGGTCCGGGCGCGGGGCACCGAACCTGATCACCACCTCGAAGCGTGATCCGTCCGGTGCCTTGCCCTCGATCTGCCGTTCCGCGACGACGACTCCCAGGTCCATGCGGTTCAGCCTAGTGCGTTCACCAGCCTCCGGGCTTGGACGACCGTCTTGCTGGAACCCTTGCGGGCCGCCACCTCCGCGAGACCGTCGACGGTGCCGCCCGGCTTGAGCCGCTGGGCCAGTTCGACCGCGAGCTCGACCAGGTCCGCGGCCCTGTTGTGCGACCACACCTTCGGCAGCGCGGCCTGCAGCAAACCCCAGATCTGCGCTGCGGCACCAGAGCGTGCCGTATCGCGAAGACACGGCGCGACGCGGTTCAGCGCGAGTTCGCCACGTTCGAGCAGCAGGCCGACGACCTCGCCCAGCGCCTTGCCGTCGAACTGGTCGCGAGCCGCGAGGATCAGCAACGCGTCGACTGCGTGGGCGCGGCCGACCGTTCCCTCAGCGCCGAGCCCGTAGGCGAGCGCCAGGCACGTGGCGACGCCGATCGGGCCTTGTATCTCGGCGAGTGCCGGGAGCAACGCGCCATCGTCGCCCTTCGACTCGCAACGGCTCGCGAGGTGCGCCACCAGATGCGCGGCGACGACCTCGCGTTGCACCGGCAGGACAGCAGGCCAGCACGGGAGCATGGCCTCCCAGTCGTTGTACCCGTACCAGTACCGCTCCGGGTCGGACAGGCCAGGCGTGAGCGTCACGAACAGCCGCTTCTCCTCACGCTGCCGGGTGAGGTAACCGCTGGAGGTCGAACGGGTGCGTTCCACCAGTTCGACGGCAGGGTCGGAGAAGCCGGTGAGCCACTCGCGCAGCAGTGATCCCGCGGTGCCGCGCAGCGACGCGAAGTCCTCGGGCCGGGTGTCACGCGGTAGCCGGCGGTAGGCCTGCCTGAGATCCAGCGGCCACGGTTCCCACTCCTCCGCCTCGGCTTTCGCGAGCCGTTCGAGGAGTGTTCCCGGGTCGAGCAGGCCGGACATCTCGGTGGGAGTGGACAGCAGGAACGGGCGCGGTGACCTGACCAGTCCCCTGGCGATCTCGCGCAGCCTCTTGGCGAGGAGTTGACTGGGCGTGCCAGGCACGGCGCCCTTCAACACCGGCGTCAGCTGTTCCATCTGACCGAGCGGCTCCGCGGGCACGGGCACGGCGGCGATGATCGAGAAGAACATCGACCTGCAGTCGGGCGAAGGGCGGTCGAGATAGGCCTGCAGGTCGAGGCGGTTCCTGATCCACGGGTACTTGTCGTAGATCGGCCCGAACGCGTTCGCGACCGCTTCCCTGTCCTGCCAGGCGAACCTGACCACGGCTTCGAGGATCCGTTCCACGGTGACCGGGTCGGCGTAGGCCGTGTTGCGGCCGAACAGCCCGTGTACCTCGCCGGTCAGCTCGTCCAGCGTGGCGATCGGGTCCGGCCACGGACGCGGCGTGAACGGTGCGAGCTCGAACGCCTCCTCCGCGACCGTCTCGGCGCCGAGCTGGGCGGCGAGATCGGCGGGCAGTTGCTCGGCGAGTGCGACCAGCTCGGTCCGGGTGGTGTCGCTGATCTTCGCCTGGTGCCTGGCGATCAGCTTGACCGCTTGACCGCGCAGGTCGTCGGACTCGTGCGCGAACAGCTCCGCGACGGTCAGCACGACCTCGTCCGGAGTGGACTTCGCGTGTTTGCCGAGCCACGTGAGCTGGGCGCGGATGAGCTTCTTCTCGGTACGGCCGAAGACCCACCGGCTCGCGTCGGCGAGCAGGTCGAAGCTGAGCTTCCCCGCTTCGTCCAACGACTTCAGCCGGTCCTGCGCGAGGGTGGCGACCGTCGAGCGCGAGTCGGGCAGCATCGCGACGTAGTCCCGTGCGTGCTCGGCGGTCTCGTCCAGCGTCACGTCGAGAGTCTTGTGCAACGCGAGGAAACCCTCCATCTCCGTAGCGCCGCCACCCTGCTGGAGCCGGGCCAGGCAGCCGTCGAGGAGCACCCGCCGGTCGGCCCGCTCGCACAGGAACCGCTGCCACTGCCAGGTGTTCGCGAAGATCGCCCCGCTGCCGACGACCTCCAGCATGCGCGGGATCAGCGCGTCGAACGCGGGCTTCCACCTGGTGTGGCCGTCGAAGTCCATGAAGTGCAGCAGGAACCCGTCCGAGTCCGGCGGGGTGTCGCCGCAGAACTCCAGGACGACGCCGAGCAGGTCCTGCCGCCAGCGTTCGCGCGTCGGCATCTTGGCGGCGACCCTCGTAACCAGGTCCGTGAGCCACGTGAGCTCACGGTGCCGCAACACGTCGAGAATGACGTTGATGCCGTTGTCGGGCCTTCCGCCCTGGAAGACGATCCGGTAGCGCACGAGCCACGGTGCGAGCACCGAGGCGGTGGGCAGCAGCCCTGCGCCGGCGATCGCGAGCGTTTCGCCGTGCGACCAGCGCCGGTCACCCGCGCGGTGCTGTCTCTCGAACGCGATCAGGTCTTTCACACACTCCTTGCGCTCCGCGGGCGTGAGACTTTTCAACACCTGCCCCAGAGCGAGTTTCTGATCCGACTCGATCAGCGCCTGGATCCGCTCGAACGTCACGCTTTGCCCCTGACCATGTCCGCCGCCAGCACGTGCTTGCACTTGCCGCGCCCGCCGCGGTACTCGGCCCACCACTGGCAGGTGCAGGCCTCGCCGTTGACGCGGTAGGAGCCGACGACCGCGGTGTCGCCGTCCCAGCCGACGGCGTTCTGCGCGACGAGTGCCTTCGCGTTGCGCAGCCTGGGGTTCATGGCCTCGATGTCGATGCCGCCGTAGGGAAGTTCGCGGTGGAAGTACGACGCCTCGGCGAGGTCGTAGCCCACCCGGCCGGCCGTGCCCAGTTGCGCCAGCGCGTCCCTGACCCTGGCCGGGGTGAGTCCGGCACGGTCGGCCAGGTCGGCGACGTCCACGCGGGGTTCGAAGTCGAGCAGCGCGCCGACCAGCTCGGCGTCGGTGTCGGCGTCTCCCGCCGCGAGTCCGTCGAGGACGGCTCCTTCGCCGGACAGGCCGCGGGTCACCTCGGGCGACAGGACGAGCGTCAGGCGTTGCGCACCCAGGTCGACCTCCCAGCCGCTCGCGACGGGCTTGCCCTCGGCCGGCGGGCCGTAGAGCCGGACGGCCTTCGCGAAGCGCAGCAACGGGAGGAGGGTCTCGAGGCGGTTCGGGCCCGCCAGGCAGACAGCGTTGGCCGAGGCCGTTCCGCTGAGCCGCAACGACTTCCCGGACGGCACCGCCCACACCGCCGCGCGGCCCTTGGGCAGCGTCTTGAGGAACCGCTGCGCGTCCGCCGCAGAGAGCTCGGCCTTCAGGTCGAACTTCGAGGTGAGGACCTGGGTCTCGGCGAAACCCCGCAACCAGCGCGGGGGCAGCGGGACCTTCTTCTCGACGACCGCGCCGTCGAGCGTGCCGAACTCGACCTGGTCGGGCCCGACCGTGAGGTGCAGCGGGTCGCCCTTGGTCACGCGGGCGAGAGCGCGCCGCAGCGGTTCGTTGACGTCGACGTTCGTGGTGCCGCGGTCGTGCACCTCACCGTCGAGGGCGTCGCCGAGGACATCCAGGCGCGCGTAGACACCGCTGCAGCCGGAGAACGACTCGAAGCGCAGCCGGTCGCCGTTGCAGGTGACGACCGGGTCCCGCAGCCGCTCGGTGGTGGGCTGGAAGTAGCGGGTGCCGGCGATCTTGGCGATGGCGAGCAACGCCGTGGCGGCCTGCTGCGAGTCGCCGAGGAACCCGGTGAAGAAGCGCGGGTTCGGCGCCCGGCCGCCGGAGGTCTGCAGTCCGAGGGCGCGCCGTGTCTCGTCCAGCCGGGAGTCGGCCACGTAGGCGTACGAGTGCATCGCGCCACTCTAGGGAACAGACGTTCGACTCGGCACCCGAATGCTCAAACGTAGCGGCGCAACAGGTCCTCCTCGGTTTCCCTGCGCACGATCGGCCGGGCGACCCCGTCCCTGACCGCGATGACCGGCGGACGGCAGACCTGGTTGTAGTTCGAGGCCAGGGCATGGTGGTAGGCGCCGGTCGCGGGAACCGCGAGCAGGTCTCCCGCGTGCACGTCCCGCGGCAGGAGCACGTCCTCGGCAAGCACGTCGCCCGCCTCGCAGTGCCTGCCGACAACGGTGACGGGCTTGGGTTTCCCGCCACGGCCCACAAGTCGCACGGCGTACTTGGCGCCGTACAACGAGGGACGCGGGTTGTCGCTCATGCCGCCGTCGACAGCTACGAACGTGCGGGCCGATTCCTTGACCGCGCACACCCGGTAGAGAGTCACGCCGGCGTTCGCGACGATCGAGCGGCCCGGTTCGACGAGCAGGCGCGGGGGTGGGACGCGGTGCAGCGCGCACTCGTAGTTGAGGGCGCCCTGGACCCGGTGGGCGAACCCCGCGAGGTCGAAGTCCGGATCGCCCCGCAGGTACGGCGCGCAGAACCCGCCGCCGAGGTCGAGCTGCCCGATCCTGGTGCCGCAGGACGCGATCAGGCCCACCATCCGCCGCACCGCTTCTTCGTAGCTCGCAACGTGTTTCACCTGCGAGCCGATGTGGCAGTGCAGGCCCACGAGCTTCAGTGACGGCTGCTCGACCACGCGCAGGATCGCCTCCAGGGCGGCGCCGGAAGCCAGTGAGAAGCCGAACTTCTGGTCCTCCACGCCGGTCGCGATCTTGGCGTGGGTGTGGGCGTCGACGCCAGGTGTCACGCGGATCATGACCTCCTGGCCGTGTGTCGCCAGGGCACCGAGCTGGGTGATCTCGTCGAACGAGTCGACCACGATCCTGGAGACGCCGTACTCCAGCGCTGCTTTGAGGTCTTCAGCGGTCTTCACGTTGCCGTGCATGACGATGCGCCTCGCCGGGAAGCCGGCGGCCCTGGCCAGTGCGAGCTCTCCGGCCGAGGACACGTCCAAAGACAGGCCTTCCTGCGCCATCCAGCGGTAGACCTCGGGGCAGGGCAACGACTTTCCCGCGAACACGACCTCGGCGTCGGGGAGTGCGGTGCGGAACGCCCTCGCCCTGGCGCGGACCGTCCGTTCGTCCAGGACCTGGCACGGGGTGCCGAAACGGGCCGCCAGCTGCGTGGCGGGGAGTCCACCGATGACCAGGTCCTGGCCGGCGAGCCGGGTGCCGTCCGGCCAGAGACCGTCTTCCAGCACCGGTTCGGTGGAGCATCCGGTGCTGGGCAACAACTCCGCGAGTGTCATACGACCAGCACACGCCTGCCGCGGGTCCGTGCCCAGGTCCCGGACGAGACCCTGACACGGACGGGCCCCGCCTTGACGCGATCCTGACGATCACGGTGGCGGGGACCACATCAGTGCGTACAGCACCCCATCGGCGTCGCCGGTGCCTCGACGGGTTCCTGTGCGGCGGCCTCGATCTCCCGGAGGATTCGCGTGCGATCAGCCGGACCCAGGTAGCAGCCCCGGCTGACGACGGCGTGGACGCGGCTGACGTTCGTGATGTCCCGCAACGGGTCCGCGTCCAGCACGACCAGGTCCGCCTGCTTGCCCGGGGTGACCGTGCCCGACTCGTGCTCCCGGCCGAGGCAGCGCGCGGCGTCGCGGGTGGCGGACTGGAGGGCCTGGGCCGGGCTGAGGCCTGCCTGGACCAGCAACGCCAGTTCGTCGTGCAGGGAGAAGCCCGGGAAGACGTAGGCGAAACCCGCGTCCGTGCCCGCGACGACGCCCACGCCCGCCTCGTGCATCTGCCGGAGCAGGCGCATGCGGGCGTCACCGAACTTTTGCAGTTCCGCCACTTCCTCGGGGCTGCGGGCGGGGCGGCCGGACATGATCTGCTGCCATTGCGCGCGCAGGCCGACCGGGATGTAGCGCATCCGTTCGAGGGCCACCGGGTCGTTCGTGATGGTCTCGGGCGAGCGGGACATGTTCCGTTCGACGAAGAGCGTCGGCGACTGCCAGGTGCCTTGCCTGACCATCGCGGCGAACAGTCGTCGTGCGCGGGCCGGTGAGTGGGTGGCGACGGCCGCGCGTTCGATCCGGCCCGCGTGGCGGCCCCACCAGTTCGGGTCCGCCGGGTCGTCGGGCATGGCGCGGAGCCGGGCATAAAGGGCGTCGGCTTCGTCCGATGTGGACGTGAACAGGTTGTAGAGGTGTTCGTGGGTGTGCTGCGCCAGCGCGTCCTGCACCGGCACGCGGGCTGGAACGTGGCCCGCGAACGGGATCCGCAACCTGCGGGCCTCGTCGGCGATGGCGGCGTGGCACTCCGGCGAGAGGAACGAGTAGACCTTGACGAAGTCCGCTCCCCCGTCCTTGGCCCTGCGCACGGCGGCGCGGGCTTCTGCCGGGGTGCGGACGATGTCCGAACCGGGCCAGATGGAGCCGGGCCCGTCGACGATCGCGCTGGCGATCACCATGCGCGGGCCGAGGATCTCGCCGGACTCGATGCGGCGGCGGGTGTCGTGGGTTTCGGGCTGGCCCCACATCTCGCGGATGCCCGTGACACCCTGGACGACGTGCAGTGTCGCGACGGTGTTCTCGAAGAACGTCGCGTGGGTGTGCAGGTCCCACAGGCCGGGGATCACGTACTTCCCGGCCACGTCGATCACCCGCACGCCGCGGGGAACGTCACGGTGCTGACCGGCGGCCAGGATCCGGTCGCCGGCCAGCACGACGGTCGAGTCACGCACGGGCGAGCGGCCCGTACCGTCGACGAGCGTCGCTCCTCGCAACACGGTCACGCCGCTCGCCGCCGTCGCGGGTTGCCCCACAGCGCCCAGCGCGACCGCTCCGAGTGCGCCTTTCCCCAGCCAGGACAACACGTCCCGGCGCGCCAGTTCCCCCACCGCTCCACCTTCCCCCGAAGTCCCCTGCCTCCAAGCTAGCGACTTCGGGGCGGCGGAGCAGTGGGGCCAGCCGGAAGAACTACGGCCGGGTCCACACCGCCACGTAGTCGACGGCCATCGAACGGCCGGGCGTCGTCTCCGGGACAGGAGTGCCGCGGCCTGCCACGCCGTTCGGGAACGCGCCGCCCATCGCCACGTTCAGCAGGATGAAGTAGCCCTGGTGGGACGTCATGTTGTTCCAGGAGGTCGCGTCCATCTGGTTCTGCCGCACGGTGTGGAACTGCTGGCCGTCCACGTACCACCGCAGCTGGTTCGGGCTGACCGAGCGGTCCCACTCGAAGCGGTAGGTGTGGAAGTTGCCGGGGCACTGGCTGCCGGGGCAGGCGCGGGAGGCGCCGAGGCCGTTCGTCTCGTTGCACGGACCGCCGGGGTTCACGCCGCAGTGCAGGACGCCCCAGACGCTGTTGATGCCGTTGACGTTCTCCATGATGTCGAACTCACCGATGCTCGGCCAGTTCCAGTAGTTGCCGCGGTACGGCGAGCCCAGGGCCCAGAACGCGGGCCAGTAGCCGAGCGCGCCGGTGCCGGTGATGTTCGGCATCTGGATGCGGCCCTCGATGCGCAGCACGCCGCCGGCCGGTGCCTTGAAGTTCGACCGGCGGGTCTCGATGCGCCCCGAGGTCCACTCGCCGTTGGCCGCACGCCACGGAACGATCCGCAGGTTGCCGGTGCCGTCGAGGCGCAGGTTGGCACGGTCGTTGGTGTAGCGCTGGATCTCACTGTGTTTTGAACGAGTAACCAGTACAGGCAGGGAGTTCCCAGCGGCCGTGGCCGGCATCTACGGTGCAACTGATCGCAGTCTGCACCGAGCTGTTTGTGCCGCCGTAGTCGTTCGACCAATCCGAACTTCAGCTCGGCGACCAGGCTGACGGGGTGGGCGGGACCGCTGCCTGCGCGATGCCGGAGAGTGGGAGGACCAGGACCAGTCCGAGCAGGGCGCGCGTGAGTTTTCGAGCCACGATGATGACCTCTCTGTCACGATCGCACGGCAGCGGACTTCCATGGAAGCGCTCTCACGGCCGCGCGTCAACCTCGAAGCGGTACCCCATGTGTGAAATCGTGCCGGGGTGCTGAACAAAGTCGCTGACCTGCTGCCCGCACGAGGCCTGGTCGCGGTCGACGGCGTCGACGGGGCGGGTAAGACGACGTTCTGCGACGAACTGGCGGTCGTGCTGCGCGCGCGAGGCCGTGAGGTCGTGCGGGCCTCCGTGGACGACTTCCACCACCCGCAAGCGGTGCGCTGGCAGCGCGGCAGGACCTCACCCGAAGGCTTCTTCCTCGACAGCTACGACTACGCGCGGTTCGTCGACCACCTGCTCACGCCGTTCGCCGCCGGGAAACCGTTCCGCCGGGCCAGTCACGACCTGGAGACCGACGCGTACGTCGACCCGCCGGCCGAGATCGCGGCACCGGACGCGCTCCTGCTGGTGGACGGGATCTTCCTGCACCGCGACGAACTCGTGCGGCACTGGGACTTCTCGGTGTTCCTGGACGTCGCCTTCGAGGTGTCCGCGGCGCGGATGGCCGTGCGCGACGGCAGTCCGCCCGATCCGGACGACCCCCGCAACCGCCGGTACGTCGAGGGCCAGCGGCTGTACCTGGCGGCGTGCGAGCCGGCCGCGCGGGCCGGTCTGGTGATCGACCACGACGCGCACCGACCCCCAAATCGTTACCGAACGTGATAACGCCAGGTCACCTCCCAACGACGTAAGGGCCACAGCGTCCGAACGGCGTAGCGAGGAGGCCGCAATGGCGACCACGTTCTGGGCTTGGCTCGTGTCCGCACTCGTCATCGTGCTGCTCGCGGTGGTGGTCCCCAGCCGTCTCGGCACGCAGAACGTGCTCAGGGACGCCCGTGGCCGCTACAGCCTCTCGCGGGTGCAGGTGATGGTGTGGACCGTCGTGCTGCTCTCGCTCGTCAGCGGCATGACGTTCGGCCGGTTCGCGGCCGGGCAGGTCGACGTGGCCGGGTTCCAGATCCCGGACCAGGTGCTCTGGCTGCTCGGCATCTCCGTCGGGTCCGGAGTGGTTGCGGCCGCCATCAAGGTCGCGAAGAGCACGAGCCGTCCGGACTCGGTGGCGGCCTACCCGCTCGGGGCCAAGGGCGGGCGGTTCTGGGAGATGCTCACCGCCGAGGAGGGCACGTCGGCGGGCAGGTCGATCGACCTCGCGAAGTTCCAGAACTTCGTGATCACCGTGCTGCTGGTGCTGATCTACGTCGCACAGGCCGTCTCGGCGTTCAGGGCCGTGGACAACCCCGCCGGCATCGCCGGGCTGCCCGCGTTCTCCTCCGCGTTCCTGGTGTTGCTCGCGGTGAGTCACGCCGGATATCTGCTGGGCAAGGTGCCGTCGCCGGCCGGAACCCCCGAGGGCGGCACGATGGCCCAGCGGCTCGCTTCCGTTGCGTCGGAGGAGAATGCGGCCGAGGTCGTCCCGGGGGTGCGCACCGCGTGACATCCACTCTTGCGGAGAGTTTCACAGAACACGAACGTCGTGGACCGGAAGGCCGTTCCACCATCGCGCGTAACGCTTGTACACCTGCGGTTCCCGGTCACCCAGGAGCTTGCGCAGGGCCGCCGCCTCATCGGCCAGCCCGGCCCACTGCTCCTCGTCGAGGGCGTGGAAGGCGGTCACCTCGACGCCTCCGTCCTCGGTCGGGCGCCACACCCCGGCCACGTGGCCGTCGGCGAGCAGGGTCGGCAGGGTGTCGCCGTTGTTGCGGATGACGAGCTTGCGGTACTCGTCCGGAATGATCCGGCTCCGGTCGGCATAGGCGAGCAACGTGCTGTCCCACATGGCCATCAGCCGTGGCGGCGCCGGGACGTCCTCGTCCGGGACCGTCCGATCAGGAACGTCGTAGTGGTCGCCGTGCCGGACGAGGTCCAGTGACGCCAGCGCTTCGCGGATCGTGGTGCGCGGCAGCATGCTGAACTGGTTCATGTCGAGGACGGTCGCGGGCCCGAACCCGGTGAGGTAGCGGCGCAGCGTCTCGGCGACGGCGGTCAGATGTTCGCGCGGCTCAGTCGTCACGGCCCGATAGGCCGGCCGAAGTCCGAACGACCACGGCCCGCCCGTCGGCGCGTGCACGAGTCCGCCGTAGGTGCGCAGCGCCCACCAGACGCCGGGTTCACCGACGTCGCCGACGTGCGAGTGCAGAAGTTCTTCGATCTCCGCCTTCTGGCGGGGAGTCGCGGCGAACTCGAGCAGGTGCTCCAGCAGCGCGTCGGTCTGCTCGATCGTGACGTTCATCGACTTGAACCGCTTGTCGTACAGCCGTGACGCCCTCAGCGCGGGCAGCATCGCGTGGTGGAAGACCTCGTGGTCCGCGGACGTCACGGCGTGCAGGGTGATCCGCATCAGCGATGCCTTGCGGACCACCCCGCTCACGAACGCCTCGTCCAGATCGGCGGGGTCGAAGCCCTCGATCCGGTTCCACAGCGCGATGTACGGCGACGCGGGTTCCTGTGCCTGGATCGCCACGACCCTGTCCACGGCCGTCGGCAGGTCGACCGGTTCGCGCCGCAGCAGCATCTGCCGGTCGAGCGTGGCGCGGTTGAGCTGACGTGCCGTGAAGGTCATGCCCGAGATCCTGGCTCACCGCAGCTTCGACGGCCACCAGATTCGGCCGCCGACATCCACCGAGAGCGCCGGCACGAGCAACGACCGCACCAGCAGCGTGTCGAGCAGGACACCGAACGCGACGATGAACGCGATCTGCGTAAGGAACAGGATCGGCAGCACGGCCAGCGCCGCGAACGTCGCCGCCAGCACCACACCCGCCGACGTGATCACGCCGCCGGTCAGGCTGAGGCCGCGCAACGTTCCCTCGACCGTGCCGAGCTGCTGGGTCTCCTCGCGGACGCGGGTCATCAGGAAGATGTTGTAGTCGATGCCCAGTGCCACCAGGAACACGAACCCGAACAACGGCACCACGGGATCGGCGCCGGGGAAGCCGAGGATGTGGTTGAAGACCAGCGCCGACACGCCCATCGTGGCCGCGAACGACAGCACGACGGTCGCGATCAGCAGCAACGGCGCCAGCAACGACCGCAGCAGCAACGCCAGGATCAGGAAGATCACGACCAGCACGATCGGGATGATCAGCATCCGGTCGTGCTCGGAGGTCGTCCTGGTGTCGAGCAACGTCGCCGTGGGCCCGCCCACCAACGTCGCATCGATGCCGTCGACGGCCGCACGAAGCCGTTGCACGGTCTCGACCGCGGCATCGGAGTCCGGCGCGTCCTTCAGCGTGGCCTCGATGCGCACGAGCCCGTCGGCCGTTCCGGACGGCCGCACCTCCGCGACACCGTCCACCTTGGACTTCTGCACGACCTCGGCGGCCTTGTCCTCGGCGGCGATGATCACGGTCGGCGAGCCGGTGCCGCCGGGAAAGTGCCGCGACAGCAGCTCCTGTCCCGCAACGGATTCGACCGGCGTCAGGAACACGTCGGACTGCGCGGTGCCGGATGCCTTGAGCTGCGGCAGGAACGCGGCGCCGGCGAGCAGCACAAGGGTGGTGACGATCCAGATCGCGCGCGGCCTGCGGCGCACCAGGGTCGCGACGCGGCCCCAGAGCCCGCTCGTCTCGGGGTGCTTCGAGCCGAACTTCGGGGCGAACGGCCAGAAAGCGCCGCGGCCGAGCAGTGCCAGGGCCGCGGGCAGGAACGTCATCGTGGTCAGCAGCGCGGCGCCGATGCCGATGGCGGCGACCGGGCCGAGGCCCTTGTTCGAGTCGAGGTCGCTGAACAGCAGGCACAGCACGCCGAGGATCACCGTGCCGGCCGACGCCGCGATGGGTTCGATCGTGCCGCGCCAGGCCGTTCGGACGGACGCGAACCTGTCCTCGGTGTCGCGCAGTTCCTCGCGGAACCTCGACACCAGCAGCAACGCGTAGTCCGTCGCGGCGCCGAACACCAGGATCGAGAGGATGCCCTGGCTTTGGCCGTTCAACGTCAGGACGTCGTTCTTCGCGAGCAGGTAGACGACGAAGCTGGCCAGTCCCAGTGCGAACACCGCCGACACCAGCACGACGACCGGCAGCAGCGGACTCCGGTAGACCACCAGCAGGATCAACGCGACCACCGAGCCCGCGACGATGAGCAGCAGTCCGTCGATCCCACCGAACGCCTCGACGAGGTCCGCGACCTGCGCCGCCGGGCCCGTGACGAGCACGGTCAGCCCTTGTGGGGCGTCACGCGTGCCGTCGCGGAGCTGGAAGATCGAGTCCTTGACGTCCTTGGCCGGGTCGAGCAGGACGACGACCTGCGCGGCCTGGTCGTCGTTCGGTGAGGGGATCACCGGCGACGCCTGGAAGCCCTTGGTCTGATCGGCGAGGTACCTCTTGTCCTCTTCGGTCAGGCCGCTGGTCCGTTCGATCACGACGATCGCCGGGATCGCGTTCTCGCGCTGGAACTTCTTCTGCAGCTCGGCGACCTGGGTGGACTCGGCGGAGTTGGGCAGGAACGCGCTGCCGTCGTTCTCCGCGACCTCCGACAGCTTGCCCGCGTACGGCCCGGTGAAGCCGCCCAAGGCCAGCCAGACGACGAGCAGGACCCCGGCCAGGACGCGCATCAGAATTTCCTTCGATCGTCGAACGTTTCGATGGTCGAAACAGTAAGCTGCGATCGTGAGCGACGCAACCGACTACGAGCTGAGCATGATGCTGCGCGCGCTGGTGATGGAGTCGAACCGGTTCCTGGAGATCTTCAGCGCGGCGCACGAGTTGCATCCCACGGACATGACAGCGCTGAATCTCATCATGACCGCTCCGATGACACCCGGCACGCTGGCGAAGGCACTGAACCTCAGCGCGTCCGCGACGACGTCCGTCCTGGACCGCCTCGAGAAGGCGGGGCACGTCGTCCGCGATCGCGATCCCGGCGACCGTCGCCGTGTCGAACTCCGGGTGCTCGACACGGCGACGGAACTCGCCGCCACGTTCTTCCAGCCGCTGGCGCGCGGCTACGCCTCCGCGTGGGGGCGGATGAGCGCGGAGGAACGGCAGGTCGTCGCGCGCTTCCTCGCCTCGACGATCGAGGCGACGGCCCGGGTGCGCGAACAGGTCAGCTGAGCCTGCCGGCCGGCAGCGTCCGTCCGCAGACCAGCAGCAACAGGTCCTGGGCCAGCCCCCTGACCGGCTCGCCCTCGCCGAACGTCCAGTCCAGGTCGGTGGCCTCCAGGCGTGTGCCGTCGAGGTCCGCGCCGAAGTACCTGACGTGGGCGGGTTTCAGGCCGTCGAGGACGATGCGGAGCCGGTCGTGCGGGACCCGGCGGTCCAGTCCCAGGGCGACGGTGATGTCCAGGCCGTGGATGACGTCGTGCGAGAGCGCGCCGGCCGGGCCACCGCCGGGCGGCGTCCACGGGTGGTCGATGTTGTTCTTCAGCGCGTCCAGCAGGTCGCTCGCCGGAAGCTGTGCGTCCTTGCGGGCCATGCGGTCGGAGGCGTGGTTGAACCGGCCGGCTGATTTCAGGGTCTCCAGGACCACTCTCGTTACTGACGATCGGAACGGCAACGTCGTGTGCGCGACGACGTGCTTCACGGTCCAGCCCTCGCACAGGCTCGGTGCGAGCCACTGTTCCACGGTGAGTCCACTCAGGAGTTCCGCCTGGTCACGCCGTTCCGCCGCCACCGCGGCGCGGATGTCTTCGGTCATGTCCAGATGTACGAGTCGGGCGACGAGAACTCATCGGTCCGCGTAGGGTCCTGTGCGTGATCGAGACGCTGGAGCCGTTCCGGGTCGAGCTGACCGGCTACTGCTATCGCATGCTCGGCTCCGGTTTCGAGGCCGAGGACGCCGTGCAGGAAACACTCGTGCGCGCATGGAAGGCGTTCGACAGCTACGACTCCGCGCGCGCGTCGCTGCGGACGTGGCTCTACCGGATCGCCACGAACATCTGCATCGACATGCAGCGCAGCCCTCAGCGGCGCGCCCTGGCCGTGGACCTGGGCCCGTCCGGCGGGGAACTCGGCGCTCCTCTGCTGGAGAACGTCTTCGTGCAGCCGGTGCCGGACGCCTCGGTGCTGCCGGAAGACCAGGCGATTCGGCGCGAGACCGTGCGGCTGGCGTTCGTGGCCGCGTTGCAGCATCTGCCGCCACGCCAGCGTGCCGTGCTGGTCCTGCGGGACGTGCTGGCGTGGCAGGCCTCCGAGGTCGCCGCACTGCTGTCCGACTCGGTCGCGTCGGTGAACAGCGCGCTGCAACGGGCCCGCGCGACGCTGCGGGTAGCCGACGTCGGCGCACCGCTGGACGTGTCCGATCCCGTGCAGAAGTCGCTCCTGAGCCGCTACTGCGAGGCGTTCGACCGGCACGACGTGCGGACACTCGTGGCTTTGCTGCACGAGGACGCGACGATGTCGATGCCGCCGTTCAGCTGGTGGCTGCGGGGCCGTGAGTCGATCTCTCTCGCGTTGAGCGATCCCGGCGCCTCCTGTGCCGGCGCCTGGCTGGTGCCGGTGCGGGCCAACGCCTCGCCCGCGTTCTGGCAGATGCGGCGCGGCCTGGAGAAGCCGTTCGGGCTGGTGTTCCTCGACGTGCGGGACGGCTTGGTGACCGGCAACACCACGTACCTGAACGTGGAGGAGTTGCTGCCCCTGTTCGGCTCGCCCCCGGCCACACCGATCAGTTCCGGGCTGCCGTCTCGTACGTCTGTGGACGACTAGTTCTGGAGGAAGTCCATGGCTGTTCAGCCCATCATCCTGACGCCCGATCTGGATCGGGCGCAGGCGTTCTACTCGCAGGTGCTCGGCGCTGTCGAGGTGCTCCGCTACCCGGCCGAGGGACCGGTCTTCTTCAAGACGCTGAAGATCGGCGACGGGGAGCTGGGGCTCGTGGCCCAGGAGACGGACGTCTCGCTGCCCGCGCGCATCGTTCTGAGCATCGGCGTGGAGGACGTCGACGCGGTGCTGCCGCTGGTCGAGGCCGCCGGCGGACGGGTGCGGGGGCCCGCCAACGACATGCCCTGGGGGCAGCGCGTGGCACACGTCCTCGATCCGGACGGGAACCCGGTCAATCTGACCCAGAACATCTAGGCAGCCCCGACGAGGTCGCGCCGGCTCTTGACTGGTTCCGCCGACCTGCGGATCCGGCCCCACGGCTTGAACACCGAAAGGACGTAGGCGAACAGCAGCAGCGTCGGCGCGACCACGACGGGGTACAGGATGTCGGCCGGGATCACCGCGGCCGGGTCGCCCGCCAGCATCCGCCTGCCGATCCCGGCCACCTCCGCGACGCCGGGCCGCAGCGAGAACGCGATCAGCAACGACATGCCGGCGTTCAGGACGAGCTTGATCGCGACCCACCAGTACCTCACGAGCCCGTACTTGCTGCCGAGGCCGAGCACCGCGCCGGAGATCATGCAGACGACGCTGGCACCGAACATCGGCCAGATCGCGAAGAGGTCGACCGCCTGGATCGCCACGCCCGCGGTACCGATGTCCTCAGTGGACAGTGCGACCACGATGAGGATTCCCAGCGCCAGGTCGATGCCGAGCCACGCCGCCGCAGACAGGACGTGCACGAGCAGAACTGCCTTGCGGGCGCGGCCACTGAGCTTGCGGGTCGTAGTCATCTCGATGCACTCCTTCTCCCGTGGTGTCGCGTCCTACTCTCGTCACCACGGGCGGCTGCATCATCCGCTCACGTTCTGATCTCGCGTACGTCAGATTGCGTACCCGGCTGCGCAACGCGGACATAGCTGACCTGCAACAGCGTCATCTGCCGCGCGCTCACCGCCGTGGCACCGACGTTCGGCAGCTCGATCGCCTCCTGCTGCCCCGCGGCCCGGTACTGCACGGGCCCGCTGATCGTGAGCTCGCGATCAGCCACGTCCGCGGCCGACCGGCTGTAGGTGAGCAGCCACCCCGCGACGTACGTGCCGTCCGACAGGTGGCAGCCCACGTGCACCCGGCAGGCGGGATGGGCGGTGAACAGGCGCCCCCACGCGGAGAGGTACGGGGCCTCGTTCCTCCTGCCCAGCCGGTCGAACAGCGGTCCCGCGACCAGTACGGCCAGCAGCGTCGCGACGCCGACGAGGCCCACACCCCAGATCCAGAGCGCCACGTGATGCTTGACCGCGTAGTCGGCCGGCTTGGTGAGGAACGCGGTGAGGTCGACGGTCTGCTTCGGCAGCACCGACCACACCACCAGCGCCAGGGACAGCACGACCAGGTCGCACACGACGCTGACCACGACCATCGCCACGGTCTCCCGCAGCGCCGAGAACTGCCGCTCCGGCCCCGACCGCTCCCGCCGCGCGCTGTACGCGAAGCCGGGGGTCAGCAGTGCGATGAACAGGACCAGCCCGACGAGCGTCGTGGGGATCATGCCGCCCTCCCAGTGGTGCTCCGCGGCCTATGATTGTGTCACGAAGATCTTTTGAGCAGCTGGACGGAGCCACCCGTGTCATCACCACCGGACCCGGACTTCACCGACTTCGACCTCTCCGACCTCGACGTCGGCACCGTGCGGGGCCAGGCGGTGGCGGGTCATGCCCAGCTGCCTCCGACTGCGGACGCGCCCCCTCCCCCACCGCCGCCCGCCAAGCAGTAACGGGTTCGTTCACACCCAAAGGCCGCAATGGTCGCGATACGGTCGTTCGGTGGACATCGATGCTCTTCGCGCACACGCGGCTGATCTGCACGCGAACGCACGAGAGTCACCCACCGCCGAAGTTGCGCAAGCCGCTGTAGAGGCAGCGCGCGCAGTGGTGTTGCACAGCCCGTCCGACGACATGCGCGCGGAGGACCTCTGGTTCCTCGGCTGGGCGCTCATCACGTGGTGGAACGCCGGCGGCGAGGACGGCCTCTTCGACGAGGCCATCACGATGTTCCGCGTCGTCGCGGACCTTCCGGGGTCCCGCAGGAACGCGGTGCTGGCGATGGTCTCCGCGTGGGGCATGCGCGCGCAGCGGGATCCGTCGCGGGCCATGCTGGACGCCGCGATCACCGAGGTGAGCGCGTACGCCGGCGAGTTCCCCGAGGCGGCGGAGGAAGAAGCGAACCTGCTCGTCCGGCGCTACACCGTCGCGAACAGCCCTTCCGACCTCAACGAGGCGATCGCGAAGCTGACCGCGCAGGCGGGGCTTCCCTCGGCGGATCCGCGGCGAACCCGGTGGCTGCTCGGCAGTCTGCTGCGCTTCAGGTACGAGTCCTTCCAGCGCGTCGACGACCTCGTCCGCGCGATCGGCCTGGCGGTCGTGGTGATGCTGGAGGCCGACGAGCGCGACGACGAGGAGGGAAGGCTGGAGGCGGGCGGGCTGTTCGCGGACTGCCTGCAGAGCCTGCCCGACACGCCCGCCGCGGCCGCGGACGCTGTGGCAGTGCTGTGCGACGCACTGCACGAGAAGGGTGATCGGCAGTTCCACCAGGAACTGGTCGCCATGATCGTGACGAGCCGGTACAAGGCGACCGGGAAGCCGAGTCTGCTGAGGATGTTGTTCGGCCTCTACACCGAGGCCGGATACGAGGACGCGCGCGGACTCTTCGCGCGGGAGATCGTGCTCGAATGGGCCGGCCACCGGCAGGAGCGGTACGCCCCGATCGACCTCCTCGACCACGAGATCATCATTCTGCTCGGGTTGTGCGCGCACGCGATCAGGACGCACACCGCCTTCGGCGATCTCGTCAACTTCCTGACCGTGCAGCTCATGCTGATCGCGAACGTGTGGAGCAGTTCGGGTGCCGAGCTGTCCCCCGCCACGCTGAAAAGTGCCATAGAGATCATCGAGCCGGTGGTCGACGTCGTTCCCGAGGGCGGCCGCAAGGCACTGCTGTCGACGCTGTCGGCGTTGCACCTGAAGTACTTGAACCGCGCGGCGGATCCCGGCGACGGCAGGGCGTTCATCGAGGTGAACCGGCGGCTCGCAGCCGACCGGTCGCCCAGCGCGCTGGGCGGGCTCGCGAACGCGCTGCTCTCCAACTACCGGCGGATCGGCGCCGGCGCCGATCTGGACGAGGCCGTCCGGATCCTGGCGGAGACGGGCTCTCCGGACTACACAACGGCCCTGGTGCACGCGAACGCACTGCTGATGCGGTTCGACCGCGACCAGGAGACCGGAGACTGGCTCTCCGCGCTCGGCCTGCTGGACCAGCCGGACGAACAGCTCCCGGACATCCCCAAGATCCGCGCGGGTTTCGCCGACCTGGTGGCGCGTCTCGACACGGCCGCGAGCGCGGTCAGCACACCGCTGCCCCCTGAGGCCGTGCAACGGCTGTACGCGCTGTGCACACGGGCGATGCTCGTCGTCGACGACGAGCAGACGTTCCAGTGGCTCCAGCACCGGGCCCGCATGTGGCACGAGAAGCTGACCGAGGACCGGCCGGCTGACGACGACCACGCGAAGTGGACGCTCGCCCGTTCCCTGATCGGCACGCACGCGGACGACACCCCCACGGACGACCTCGATCGCGCGACCCGGCTGTTCGAGGAGCTGCTCTCGAAGAGGACGGGCAAGCACTTCCGCGCGCTGCTGCTCTCCGACCTGTCCGGCGCGTGCCTCGAACGGTTCGCGAAGACCGGGGACAGGGCCGATCTCGACCGGTCGATCACGGCGATGCGCGAGGCGGTGGAACTCCGGCCGGGCGACGCGTTGATGCTGGCCAACCTGTCGCACAAGCTCTCGGAGCGGTTCGAGGCCATGGGGAGCAAGGCCGACCTCGACGAGTCGCTGGCGCTGGGCGAGCACGCGCGGGACCTGATCGGCGACGACACCGGCGAGTGGATGCGGTTCATCGTCCACAACGGACTGGCCGGCGGCTACCGGAAGCGGTTCGCCTTCACCGCCGACCCGGCGGACCTGGACCGGGCGCTCGCCGCACTGCGTGCCGCGCTCGACGCCCTGCCGGACGACCATCCGGACAGGGCGATGGCCCAGCACAACCTCGCCGGGTTCCTGCTCTACCGCACCACCCAGGACGAGGGCGCGGATCCAGAGGAGATCGTGCGGCTGTTCAGCGCCGCGGTGGACGCCACCCCGGCCGGGCACCCGGCGCGGCACAGCCGGAGGGTGTCGCTCGCACAGGCACTTCTGCACCGGTCGGAGACGTCGTCCGCACGCCCCGGCGACCAGACGGAAGCGCTGCGGATCATGCGGGACCAGCTGGCGGGGTACGGGCCGGACGAACCGAGGCGGTTCGAAGCGGCCTACGTGCTCGCCAGCGCCCTGACGCTGCGGACGGACTCGGCGACCGAGGCGATGGAGGTGTTCCAGGACATCGTTCGCGCGCCACGGGCGGCCGCGGAGACCAGGCTCAAGGCCGGAGTGGGCTGGGCGGTGCTGGCGGAGCGCGCCGACTCCCCGGAGGGCGCGCTCGCCGCGTGGGACGAGGTCACTCGCCTGCTCAGCGTCGTCGCCTGGCAGGGGCTGCCGCGCAGCGACCAGGAACGGTTCCTGGCCACGTACCAGCACCACGTCGCCCGCGCGGCCACGTTCGCGATCAAGGCGGGTGATCCGCGGCGCGCGCTGGACCTGCTGGAGCACGGCCGGTCGATCCTGTGGCAGCAGGAGGGTTCGGCCGATCTGGAGCTCGGTGCGGGCGAGTCGGCGGTAGTACTGGTCGCGCACGGTGAACTCGGCCACGCGGTGCTCGTCGGCCGCGACGACGTCCGGGCGATCGAGCTTCCCGGCATGACGGCGCCCGAGATCGACCGGTGGTGCGGTGTCCTGGACGCCGCGACCAGTGCGTTCGGCTCCGGCGACCACGAGAACTACGAGCAGGCCCAGCAGGCGGCCGCCGCCGTCCTCGACTGGTTGTGGCACGTGGTCGTCGAGCCCGTCCTCGCGGCTCTGCCCGAGGCCGAGGGACGACGGCGGTTGTTCTGGTGCCCTACCGGGCCTCTCGCGATGATGCCGTTGCACGCCGCGACCGACCACGGGACCGGGCGGTCCTGTCTCGACCTGGCGGTCTCGTCGTACGTGCCGAGCATGAGGTCTCTCGCGACCACGCTCGCCCGTCGCGGTGCAGGGCAGGAGATCGAGGAGTTCCTCACCATCGCGATCGACGACCACCCCGACGAGAAGCTGGCACTCATCCACGTCCGGACCGAGGTCGCCACCGTCGAACGGCTGTTGCCGTCCGCCCGGCACACGGCTTTGCTGAACCTGCAGGCGACTCGGGCGGCCGCAGCGGCCGAACTGGCCCGGCACCGGTTCGTCCACGTCTCCTGCCACGGCGCGCACGACCCGACCGCGCCGTCGGGCAGCGGCATCGTGCTGGCCGACGGTGTGCTGAGCGTGCTGGACATCGCGAAGGTGCGCACCGACGACGCCCAGTTCGCGTACCTGTCGGCGTGCCGGACGGCGATGGGGGCACCGGAGTTGTCCGACGAGTCGATCCACCTCGGCGCCGCGTTATTCCTCGCCGGCTTCCGGCAGGTCGTCGGCACCCTGTGGGCGGTGGACGACCAGCTGGCCGCCATGATCGCGGAGGTGTTCTACCGCAAGGTGGTCGTGTCCGGACCGGACGCCGCGGCGACCGCCATCGGTGAGGTGGCTCTTCTCGTACGTGCGCAGCGCAAGGCAGAACCGTTGCTGTGGGCCGGATACGTCCACATCGGCGCGTAGGTCTCAGCCGCCTGGCGTGACGATCCCTCTCTCGTACGCGAACACCACGGCGTGCGTGCGGTCGCGCAGGCCGAGCTTGGTGAGCACGCGCGACACGTGTGTCTTCACGGTGGTCTCCCCCAGGAACAACGTCGCGGCGATCTCCGCGTTCGACGCGCCCTTGGCCAGTTCCACCAGCACTTCGAACTCGCGATCGGTGAGCTCGGGCGGCCGGGTGCGTTCCCTCGGCGCCGTGCTGAAACGGGCGATCACCCGCCGGGTGACTTCGGGCGAGAGCAACGCGTCCCCGCGCGCGACGACCCGCACGGAGTCCACGAGGTCTTCCGGGGAGGCGTTCTTGAGCAGGAAACCGCTCGCGCCCGCCTGCAGTGCCTCGAAGAGGTAGTCCTCGCGGTCGAACGTGGTCAGTATGACAACACGGGTGCCGTGACCTGCGGAAAGGATGTGGCGGGTGGCTTCCAGGCCGTCCATGCGGGGCATCTGGACGTCCATCAGCACGACGTCGGGGCGTAGCTCGGCGACGAGTTCCACGGCCTCGGCGCCGTCGCCCGCCTCGCCGACCACCTCGATGCCGGGCTCGGTACCGAGGATGACCCGGAAGCCGGCGCGGACCAGGTCCTGGTCGTCGGCCAGCACTACTCGCAGACTCACGCCTTCTCCTCCAACAAGGTCGGCAGCGACGCACGGACCAGGAAGCCCGCCTCGCGCCGTGGCCCTACTTCCAGCGAACCTCCATGCACGGCAAGACGTTCGCGCATCCCGACGAGACCGAACCCTGAGCTCGTGGAGGTGGAACGGCCGCGGCCGTCATCCGTGATCTCCAGCTCCAGCGCACTGTCCAGGAACCGCATCCGCACGTCGACGTGCTGCGCGTCGGCGTGCTTCACCACGTTCGTCAGTGCTTCCTGCACGACCCGATACGCCGACAACGCGACGCCGGACGGCACCTCGCGCACGTCGCCGTACACGCCGTGCGAGACCTCAAGGCCGGCCGCGCGGGCGCTCTCGAACAACTCCGGCAGGTCGTCCAGTCCGGGCGCCGCTTTCAGATCGGGCTCCGCGTCCGCGCGCAGCACGCCCAGCAGCCCGCGCAGTTCGCTGATCGCGGTGCGGGCGGTCTGCTCGACGGTCTGCAGGGCGTCACGGGCCAGGGCGGTGTCGGTGTCGAGGACGCGGCGCGCGGCACCGGCCTGGATGCCCATGACGGACACGTGGTGCGCGACGACGTCGTGCAGGTCACGGGCGATGCGCATGCGTTCGGCGGCGATGGCGCCACGGGTGTTCTGCTCCTGCGAGCGGCGCAGTTCCTCGGCCTGGAACTCGAGCTGTGCCCGGCGCCGGGCACCCGACCAGGCCATCTCCCCCACCACGTAGGCGAACAGGAAGAAGAAGATGTTGAACTCCAGTCCGTAAAGGACGGAGGCGAGCACCGGGTCCATCGGCCCGGCCGCGTCCTTGAAGTCCCCCTTGGGCCCGAGCAGGGCGCGCACGAGGCTGAACCCGAGCCACAGGAACATCGCGGAGATCACGCCGACGCGCGCCCAGCGCGCGACGCGGCGGTTCTGTTCCCAGGCGCCGACCGTGTAGATCGCGAGGAACAGGATCGCGGACGGCACCAGGGTGTCGCCGGCGCGGTTCACCTGCGCGGCGATGAACAGCGCGGACACCACGAGCATCACGGCGAGCGGGTAGCGGCGGCGCACCACCAGCGGCACGGACAGCACGAACATCCAGCCGACCTGCTCCAGCAGCCCCGGCGGGTTCTGGAAGAGGTAGGCGCCCATGCTGTTGACCAGCGTCGTGACCTCGACCGCGCACGCCAGCACGATCGCGGCGATGCCGATGTCGCGCCGCCGTTGCGCGACGGTCGGGCCGGGCCGCCGCCACTCGTTCCACACGGGCTCTTCCACCGGATCACGGTACCCGCCAGACGTTTTGCGCCGGTACGCGCGCGTTGATCTACGGTGAACCGATGGACCTCAGCCTGACGGTGCTCGGGTGCGCGACGCCATACCCGAGCACGGACAACCCGTGCTCGGGTTACCTGGTGTCGCACGATGACACTCGCGTGTGGATGGACGCCGGCACCGGCACGCTCGGTCCGTTGCAACGGCACACGCGGCTGGAGGACCTGGACGCGATCTGGATCTCGCACCTGCACGCCGACCACAGCGCGGACCTGTTGACCGCCTACTACGCCCTGCTGTTCGCGGACGTCTCGCGCGACCCGGTCCCGCTGTACGGTCCGCCCGGCATCGCCGACCGCCTGGCAGGCTTCCTCACCAACGGCCCGGTGCGCAGCCCGATCGAGGACGCGTTCGAGGTGATCGAACTGCGCGACGGCCTTCAGGCGGCGGTCGGCTCGATGCGGATGACGACAGCGGCCGTCGAGCACGCCATCCCGGCGTTCGGCGTGCGGATCGAGGCGGGAGGTGTGTCGCTGACGTACTCCGGCGACACCGCGCCGTGCCCGAGGCTCACCGAGCTGGCGAACGGCACCGACCTGTTGCTGTGCGAGTCCGAGAGCACGGAGAAGACGCCGGACATGGTCCACCACACGCCGGAGGACGCGGGTGACACCGCCGCCGCGGCGCAGGCACGGAGGTTGGTCATCACGCACGTGGGCCGCTTCCTGGCCCCGCAGGAAGCGGTCACCCGTGCCTCGGCCCGTTTCAGTGGCTCAGTCGACTACGCCGAGCCGGGCACCACGTTCAGAGTTGGTTGATGCGGACCAGGTTGCCGGCCGGGTCGCGGAACGAACAGTCGCGCACGCCCCACGGCTGGTCCTCGGGCTCCTGCAGCACCTCGCCCACGCCCTCCTTCTCGACCCACGCCCTGGCGCGGTCGAACGTGCCCTGCAGGTCCTGGGAAGCCAGCGAGATGGCGGTGTAGACGCCCTTCGCCATGAGGACGGCGATCGTGCGGCGCTCCTCGTCGCTCACGCCGGGGTCGGCGGCGGGCGGGTGCAGCACGATTCCGGTCTGCGGCTGGCCGGGCGGCCCTACGGTGATCCAGCGCATGGTGCCCTGCCCGACGTCCTGGCGGACCTCGAAGCCGAGTGCGTCGCGGAAAAAGCCGAGGGACTTCTCGGGGTCGTCTGCCGGCAGGAACGCCGAGGCGATGATGACTGACATGGCGGTCAACCTAATCGGACGGACCGGCCGCCGCTTCTCGATTCCTGATCGGCCTCATCACGGCCTTGGCCAGGCAGTTCGGGATGCCCTGACCGTCGGTGGCGGCGACCTTGCGGTACTGGCTCGGGGACATGCCGACCAGCTCGGAGAAGCGGGTGCTGAACGTGCCGAGCGACGTGCAGCCGACCTCGAAGCACACGTCGGTGACGGACATGTCGCCCCGGCGCAGCAACGTCATGGCCCGCTCGATGCGGCGGGTCATCAGATAGCTGTAGGGCGACTCGCCGAAGGCCGCGCGGAACGCACGCGAGAGGTGGCCCGCGGACAGGTGCACGCCGCGGGCCAGCGCCGCGACGTCGAGCGGCTGCCGGTACTCGCGGTCGATCCGGTCGCGGACCTTGCGTAGCAGGACGAGCTCCTGCAGGCGCGGGTCTTGGGCGGTCACGAGGACAGCCTAAGACCCGCGCCCGGATCAGGAGGGACTAACAGGCACCCTGGTCGCGCCAGACGCCCCACTCACCCGTGGTTCCGGGCTCCTCGTTGGTCGTCCACCACTGGGCCCGCCACTTGCGGCCCTTGTGCGACACCTCGTTGCCACCGGTGTAGACCTTGCCGGCCTCCCACGCGGGCAGCGCGCACGTCGGCGGCTTCGTCGTGGTGGTGGTCGTGGTCGTCGTCGTGGTGGTCGTCGTGGTCGAGGTGGTCGTGGACGTGGTGGTGGAGGTCGGCGGGTTGCCGCCGCCGATGCGCGGGTGGTCCGCGCTGATCGCGTACGACTGACCGCCGAACGTGAACACGAAGTTCGACGGCGTCGAGATCGGCAGCTGGTAGCTGACGGTCACCTCGATCGACGCGCCCGGAGCGAGCGACTGCCACGACGGCAGCGTGAGCTCCGCCTTCTGGAAGTCGCCCTTCAGGCCGCCGATGTTGGGTCCGCTGTGTCCCTTCGAGACGACCTTCAGGCCGAAGCCCGACTGGTCGCCCATGCTGCCCGGCGCGCTGGTGCCGTAGTCGAACGCGATCTTCGTACCACCGGGGATGGTGACGGTCGAGCGGTTCGTGAACTTGATCTTCGGCGTGATCGGGTAGTTGTTGTCGCCCAGCGCGAAGCCGTGGACGTCCACGTCGACCGCGAGGGACTGGGTCTGCTGCGTCGAGGCCTTCAGGTTGCCGTAGGGCGCGGCGCCGTTCAGGCCGGTGTTGATGGTCGACAGCAGGGTGTCACCGATGAAGTACTCGTTCTTCGCGGAGTCGAACCGGTAGTCGCCGGCGAGCTCCCAGATCATGATGCCGCCGAGGCCCTTGTCCTTGACGTACTTGGCCTTCTCCGCCATCGACTGCTCGGTCTCGGTGGAGAGGAACACCTTCTTGTCGTTGTTCCACAGCCACGGCGACTTCAGCGTCGAGTCGTAGTACGGCGTGTAGGTGCCGGTGATGCGGTCGGCCGGGTCGTTGACCGGGTCGAGGCCGTACTGGGAGCCATAGGAGCCGGTGATCTTGGCTTCCAGGTTCTTGGTGTGCCACAACGGGTTCACACCGGACGGAACCTCGGCGCCGCCCGCCGTGACGTCGTGCCAGAGGTTGTCGACGCCGGCCGCGCCGTTGCCGCACGGCGTGGTCGAGCCGACCGACGAACCGGTGCCGGGCGGGCACTGCGACTGGTTCGGCAGCGGGGCTTTGCCCCACAGGCCGTTCGTGCCGCCGGTGACGCCCTGCCAGCCGCGCGAGTAGAACGGCACGCCGATGTTGATGCGTCCGGCCTGCATGGCACCGCGGTAGTAGTGGTAGGACCAGTCGGTGTTGAGGTAGCCCATGCCTTCGTACTGCGGCGCCGTGTACACGCCACCGGCCGAGAGCTCGCCGTCCTTGCCGTCGTCGTAGAGCGCGGCGTTCGGGCCGACGAACTGGTTCCACGAGCCGTGCAGGTCGTAGCTCATGACGTTGAGGTAGTCGAGGTACTTGACGACCTGGTACGCCTCCTGGCCGCGCAGCAGCCAGCCGGAGGCGGGCACGGCGGCGGTCAGCAGGTAGTGCTTGCCGTCGGCGGCACCGGCGCGGTCGAGCTTCTCGCGCAGCGTCTTCATGATCGCCTGGTAGCCGGCCCACAGCGTGCCGCGGTTGGCGTTGGAGATCCAGAAGTCGTCCGGGTTGCCGGCGTGGTTGTTCGACGTCGCGTACTCGTAGTCGATGTCAGCGCCGTTGAAGCCGTACTGGCGCAGGAAAGCGACGGTGCTGTCGGCGAACGTGTCGATCGCGGCCTGGTTCTGGCCGAGCTTGTAGAAGCCGCCCGACGCGTAGCGCGTGCCGTCGGCGTTGAAGAAGCCGCCGGTCTCCGCCCAGCCGCCGACCGAGATCAGCGTCTTGACGTTCGGGTTCTGCTTCTTGAGCTTCGTGAGCTGGTTGAAGTGCCCCTTGTAGGGCAGGGACGGGTCCATCTCGGCGCCGGCGACACCCGGCCACTCCATGCCGATGGACGAGTTGTTCGCGTTGTTCGCGCCGACCGAGATCTTGTTCTGGGCGTCGATGTGCGCGAACGCGTAGTTCAGGTGCGTGACCTTGTTCCAGGGGATGTCCTTGGCGAGGTACCCGGGCTGACCGTTCTTGCCGGTCCGCCAGCTGGTGAAGTACCCGATGACGCGTCTGGACTTGTCCCCCATGGTCTCGCGGCCGGCGGTGTCGTAGACGGTGCAGTACGGCACCTCGACGCCCGGCGTCTTGTACAGCCCGTCCGGCCGGCAGTCCTCATGGGCTGCGGCTGCGGACGGTGCGTTGGTCACGGCTATCACGGTCCCGGCTAGCAGTGCTAGCACCGGGACCACTCTGGCGAGCAGTCGCAAGGGAAGGACCTCCTGGCTAGGGCGGCGGCCACTGCCAGGAACCGTAAAATGGTCCAGACCTTTGAGTCAATGTTTAGGTCACTGACAACGTCTGTCAGGGTTTGCCGCGAAGCTCCCGTGACATGAGCTCACACGACTTCGACTTCCTGCACGGACGGTGGCGGGTGGACAACCGCAAGATCGCCGACATCATCGGGCGCGGCACCGAGTGGACCGAGTTCGAGGCATCGGCCGAGGCCAGACCACTGCTGGGCGGCGCCGCCGTCATCGACAGCTTCTTCGCGGGCGACTGGGAGGGCATGACCCTGCGCCAGTACGACCCCGCCGCCGACGTCTGGCGGATCTGGTGGGCCTCCACCCGCGCACCCGGTCACCTCGACCCGCCGCTGGAGGGCCGGTTCACCGACGGGCACGGGGTGTTCTTCGGCGACGACGAGGTCGGCGGGCACGCGGTGAAGGTGCGGTTCGACTGGACGACCGGCGACGAACCCGTCTGGGAGCAGCAGTTCTCCTACGACGGCGGCGAGACCTGGGAACCGAACTGGGTCATGCGCTTCACCCGCGCCTGAGCCCGGTCAGTGGTGGTGCTGGTGGACCACGGCGTGGCCCTTGCCGCGCGCGATCATCCAGCGGTTCACCGGCACCGTCACCACGAACGCGACGGCCGGCGAGAACGCGAGCGCCACGGCCAGCGCGATCGTGGCCAGGTTGCTCGGCCCAGCGCCGTGCCGATGACCATGCCGAGCACCTCGCCGATCGCGCAGCCGGTGAGGCAGTGCAGCCGGCTAGCCGATCTGGGTCAGCGCGAGCCCGCCGGCCATCAGCAAGGCGCACGCCAGGCCGTGCACGACGGGGTTGCGCAGCAGGAGCGCCACGAACTCCCGCAGGAACGCGCTGGGCACGAAGTACCAGGCCGTCGGCGCGCCGATCACCTGCAACCGCAGGCCCTGCTTGTGGGAGAGCACGGCGGTGCGGAACACGTGGTAGTTGTTCGTGACCGCGACGACCCGGCCGTTGAGGCCCCGCTCGGCGAGCAAAGCCTTGCTGTAGCGGAGGTTCTCCTCGGTCGTGGTCGCCTGGTCCTCCAGGACGACGTCGTCCTCCGGCACGCCGCGTTCGAGCAGGTACCGGCTCATGGCGAACGCCTCCGACACCTGCTCGTCCGAGCCCTGCCCGCCCGACACCACGATCACCGGTGACCGGCCGGCCTCGCGTTCGCGGTGGTAGAGCCGCAGCCCGCGGTCGAGCCGGTTCGCCAGCAGCCGGGGCACGCGGTCCCCGATCAGGCCGGCGCCGAGCACGACGATGCCGTCGAACCCGTGGCGGCGGCCGGTGCGGCCGTAGATCACCGAGTACAGCAGCAGGCTCACGAACAGGAACGCGATGTACGCGGACACCAGGAACAACCCGAACGCGGAGCCGCGGATCCAGTCGTTGGGCTGGGTGATGCCCCACCCGAAGTAGACCATCTCGCCGAGCAGGGCGAGGCCCGCGAGCAACGACAACAGGTTGCCCAGCGAGCGGCCCTCGCGGCGGAGCATGACCATGCCGTTGGCCAGCAACGCGAGCGGGAGCAGCAGCAGGCCCAGCACCGCCAGCATGAACGCGAGGACCAGCGGCAGGCTCAGCAACGGGTTGTCCCGCCCGGCCTCCGCCAGCAGCAGGAGCAGCATCACCAGCGCGATGCCGAGCCACACGGCGTTGCTCAGCCTCCGGCGGTCGCGGAGCACGCCGACGAAGAAGAACGTGGCGGGGATGAGGAAGAGCAGCCCGGCTAGCACCGGGCAAGGGTAGTACCGATGATCACTCGGTGCTGTCGGTGCTCTCGGGCTGCGGGGCCGGCTTCGGCCGCGGCCTCAGGCGGATCGCGCCCGCCGTGAGGTCGAGCGGTCCGGTCTCCTCGTAGTCCTCACCCGTGCCCGCGTCCGTCGCCTCGCGGCGGACCTTGGGGCCGGGGAACAACTCGCCCAACTGTCCCATGCATCCGACCCTACCCTCAGAACAGAGCGATGAGCAGCACGATCACGGCGATCACGGCGACGATCGGGATCCACCTGGACCCCTGCGGCCTGCGGTAGTGGCTGCGGACCGTCGTGGTGCGGAACCAGCTGTACGGGGCGCTGCGGCGGTGCCGGCGAACCCAGGGCATCTCGTCCTCCTCGGCGGTGGCTGTCAGCCGTGGGTTACCCCGACTCCGAGCCGGTCCCGTACTCCAGCCAGCCCAACCTCCACTACCTCCGGATCGCCGATGTCGTTGCCGTACAGGACCTCGTGCCACGGCCCGAGGCGGTGCCAGATCAGGGCTCGTTCCCGCAGTTCGCGCGTGACGCCGTAGGCCTCGGCGAGCGCGCCGGCGAACTCGGGTGACGTCGAGTGCAGTGCCCACGCGAGGTCGATGGCGGCGTCGCCGACGTGCAGGTCGCCGAAGTCGATCACGCCGGTCAGCGCGCCGTCACGGCCCAGCACGTGCTCGGGGCCGAGGTCGCCGTGGACGAGCGTGTCGGCGGGCAGGCCGTCGAGCCGGGCGAGCAGCTCCTCACCGCCGGGTACGCGCACCTCGGCCCGGAAGCGTGCGATCGGCAGCCGCCGCGGGCCGGCGCCTCGTTCGACGGCCTCGGCGACGGGAGCGGCGTGCAGGGCGCGCAGGAACTCGCCCAGCTGACGGCCCTGGACGGCGTTGAGCGCGTGCTGCTCCTCGCCCGGTACCAGTTCGTGCCGCACGACCACCGGTGCCTCGGACACGATCACGGGCACCGGGACGGGCAGCGGCAGCAGGGGCGCGAGCCACGGCATGACCACGGACTCGCGCAGGAGCTGCGGCCCGATCTCCGGACGGCGCGGCCGCCGTTCCACCCAGCGCCCGCCGACCAGGACGGCCGTGCTGTCCCAGCCTTCACCGAGGTACGTCACCCGCCCAGTGTTACCAGCAACTCCCGTGCGTCCGAAGCGACTTTCCCCTGACCGCGCCGCTCGGCGGCGGAGAGCGCCTCCTGTGCCGTGTGGACGGACCCGGTGATCTCCGCGCGGACGAGCAACGCGCGGGACTGGTCCATGAGGCTGTCGGTCTCCTCGATGGTGCCGAGCACCTCGTCGATCAGCTCGGCCGACCCGGTGGCGCGGGCGAGCAGGATGGACGCGGTGATCACCCCCGGCCCGTAGCCGATCTTGCGTCCGAGGTCGACCGCGTCCGCCGCGTGCTGCTTCGCGCCCGCCGGTTCCAGCACGGCCATCGCGATCAGGCAGTCGACGCGCGCCTTGGGGTGCTCGGCGTCCCTCGCGACCTCGAAGCACCTTTCCGCCGCCGCCAGGCCCTCGGCGATCTCGCCGCGTTCGGCGTGGATGCGGGCGAGACTGCCCAGCGCGTTGGCGAGTGCTCGCTGCTGGTCCTGGTCGGCGTGCAGCCGCACCGACTCGACGCTGGTCGCGAGCGCCTGGTCCAGCTCACCCAGCTCGAAGTAGGCCACGGACAGGTTGTCCAGGGTGATCGCGGTCTGGTTGAACAGCCCGAGCCGCCGGCTGAGGTCCGCGACCTCCTGAAAGTTCTGGGCAGCCTTGCGCAGGTCGCCACGGGTGCCGTGGGTGATGCCGAGGTTCATCAGCGTGCCGATGGCGCCGTGGTCGTCGCCGATCTCCCGGCGCAGTCGCAGGGCCTCGGCGAAGCACTCCTCTGCCCGGCGGGTGTCGCCCGACTCGAGGTGCGCGATCCCCATGCCGTTCCTGATCGCCGCCATCGCGAACGGCGTCCGGGCGTACTCCAGTGCCTGCGCGAACTGGTCCAGCGCGTCGCCGTACTCGCTGCGGCTCCACGCGGACATGCCGAGCCCGTACAGCGCGGCGCACTGCCCTTCCAGGTCGCCGGCCGCCCGTGCGGTGCGCAGCCCGGCGTGGAACACCATGGCCTTGTCGATCTCGAACCGGCCGACGTGCAGGTAGATCCGCAGGACGTCGGCCAGTTGCTGCGCGTACGGCGACGGTGCCGCGACCACCTGCGCCACCAGGTTGGCGTGTTCCTCCTCCAGCCACGCCGCCGCCTCGGCCCGTTCGCCGAACGCGAGGCTCGGCCCGTCCAGGTCCGGCCGGGTCAGGAGGCTCGTCTCGGGCACGACCTTCGAGATCGCGTTGTAGGCCGTCCTGAGGTACCACGCGTACATGTCCAGCAGGCCGGCTCGATCGTCGTCGTCCGCCGCGTCGGCGGCGAACAGCCTGATGAGGTCGTGCAGCTGATAGCGAACGCCGACGTGGTCGACGAGCCCGGCGTTCACGAGTTCGCCGAGCTGCGGCCCGGGATCACGGCCCGCGAGCGCGGTGGTGGCGCCAAGCCCGGTGTCCGCGCCCGGCGGCAGGCCGAGCCGCCGGAACACGCGCTTCGCCTCGTCACTCAACGCCCGGTACGACAGCTCGAACGTGGCCCGCACGGCCGCGTCGCCGTCGATCTCCAGCACGTCGAGCCGATCGCCGCGCAGCTCGGCCAGGTAGTCCTCGATGTGGCCGTGCGCCACGTTCGCCCCGGCGATGCGCAACGCGAGCGGCAGGTGCGCGCAGAGCCGGACGAGCTCGGCACGTTCCTCGGGCGTGCCCTGAACACCCATGCGGGTCAGCAGCTCGTGCGCGTCGTCGTCGGCGAGCACGTCGAGCCGCAGCTGGCCGGGCAGGTCGTGGCGGCTCGTGACGATCGCCAGGCAGCCGGGCCCGCGCGGCAGCAGCGGTTCGACCAGGTCCTCGACGGCGTTGTCGAGCACGACCAGCACCCTCTTGCCGTCGAGCTTCTGCTGGTACAGCTCGGTCTGGGCCTCCAGGTCGAGCGGGATGGCGGTCTGCGGCACGCCGAGTGCGCGCAGGAACCCGCTGAGCGCCTGCTGCGCGGTGACCGGCGGTCCCGAGGCGAACCCACGCAGGTTCACGTACAGCTGGCCGTCGAAGTACCGCTCCCGCAACCGATGCGCGAGCCGCACGGCCAGCGCGGTCTTGCCGACACCGGGCGCGCCGGTGATCGTGACACCGGGCAGGCGTTCGAGACGCGCCAGCTCGGGCTCGCGGCCGACGAAGTCCGGGAGGTCGGCGGGCAGCTGGCACGGACCGGGCGTGCGCACCTTGAGCCGGTAGCCCGAAGCGTCCGTGACGATCTCGTCCGGGATGGAGCGGCGCAGCCGTTTCACCAGGCTGCGGAGTGCGGGCAGCGGGCCAGAGGGCGGCTGCCCGCCCCAGACCTCGCGGATCAGGTCGGCGAACAGCACCGGCTCGCCGGGATGTGCGGCCAGTGCCCGGTGCAGGGCACGCAGTTTTCCCTCGGGTGTCACGGCCACCCGGCCGATACTAGGGCTCCGAGGTGGCCTGGGTGCGCCTCACCTGCTGGGCTGGAACGGACCGGGCAGAATCCCCGGGGTGGCCGCCACCGTCTCCTCCAAGCTGCTGTCGCTGCTCGGCACCTTCGACAGCCGGCACCGCCGCCAGACGCTGAGCGACATCGCGCGGCGCAGCGGGCTGCCGATCAGCACCACGCACCGGCTGCTCGCGGAACTGGCGGCGTGGGGCGCGCTGCGGCGGCTGGACTCCGGTGAGTACGTGATCGGCAGGCGGATCTGGCGGCTCGGGCTGCTGGCCGCCGGTGAGGTGGACCTGAGCCGGGTCGCGGAGCCGTTCCTGCACGACATCCACGCGGCGACGCGCGCCGTGGTGCACCTGGCCGTGCGGGAGGGGACCGAGGTGCTGTACCTCGACCGGGTCTCCGGGCATGCGTCGGTGCCGATCGTGAGCACCACCGGGAGCCGGTTGCCGTTGCACGCGACCGGGGTCGGGAAGGTGTTGCTCGCGCACGCTCCGAAGGAGGTGCAGGAGCAGGTACTCACGCACGGGCTGACGCGCATCACGGCGTTCACGGTCACGGAACCTGGGCGGATGCGGGCCCAGTTGCACCGGGTTCGGCGGGACGGGTACGCGCAGACGTTCGAGGAGATGACGCTCGGGGCGTGCAGTGTGGGGGTGCCGATCGAAGTGGACGGGCAGGTCGTGGCGGCGCTGGGGATCGTGGTGCCCGACCTGCGCAATGTGCGGGCGCGGCTGGTCGCGGCGTTGCAGGTGGCGGCTCGCGGGATCGCCCGGATGCTGGAACCCGGTTTCCATCCATCGGAAGCAGGACTTGGATGATCAGGTGGTCTGCCGCTTGAATCCCTGACCGTGGCAAGCGAAAAACGTGAGCTCCTCATCGGCGGCGACAGCGTTCCGGCGCTGGACGGCCGCACCACCGACGACCTCGACCCCTTCACCGGCGAGGTCTACGCCGTCGTCGCGGCGGCCGGGCCCGCGGACGTCACGCGGGCCGTCGACGCCGCCGAGCAGGCGTTCGCCGGGTGGGCGGCGACGTCGCCGTCCGTCAAACGCGGAATCCTGCTGCGGGCCGCGGACGGGCTGGAGGCCAGGACTGCCGAGGTCGTCGCCCTGATGGCCGCCGAGGTCGGCGGCGTCGGCGGGTGGGCCGGGTTCAACGTCATGCTCGCGGCGAACGTCCTGCGCGAGGCGGCCGCGGCGGTCACCCAGCCCGTCGGCGAGGTGCTGACGACGGAGGTGCCCGGTCAGCTGTCGCTCGCCGTGCGGGAGCCGCTCGGGGTCATCGCGGCGTTCGCGCCGTGGAACGCGCCGGTCATCCTGAGCACGCGGGCCGTGGCCGCGCCCATCGCCGCCGGGAACACCGTCGTGCTCAAGCCCAGTGAGGACGCGCCGATCGCGGCGGGGCTGCTGATCGCCGACGTGCTGCGCGAGGCCGGACTGCCGGCAGGTGTGCTCAACGTCGTGACGAACGCCCCGGAGGACGCCGCCGCGGTCGCCGAGGCGCTGATCACCGACTCCCGTGTGCGCGCCGTGAACTTCACCGGTTCCACCGAGGTCGGCCGGATCGTCGGAACCCTTGCCGCGCAACACCTCAAGCCCGCCGTGCTGGAGCTCGGCGGCAAGAACTCGTTGCTGGTGCTCGATGACGCCGACCTCGACCACGCGGTGAACGCGGCGACGTTCGGCGCGTTCCACAACGCGGGCCAGATCTGCATGTCGACCGACCGCATCCTGGTGCACCGGGCCGTGGCCGAGGAGTTCACCGCGAAGCTCGCGGCCAAGGTCGGTTCGCTGCCGCACGGCGACCCCGCCGATCCCGGCACCGTGATCGGCCCCGTGATCAACCCGCGAGCGGCCGCGCGCGTCGCCGCACTGGTGGAGGACGCGGTCGCGAACGGCGCCACCGTCCGTGCGGGCGGCAACGGCGGCGCGACCGTGCTCGACGGCGTCACGCCGCAGATGCGCGTGTTCCAGGAGGAGATCTTCGGACCGGCCGTCATCGTCGTGCCCGTCGCCGACGACGACGAGGCCGTGGCGATCGCGAACGACACCGAGCACGGCCTCACCGCGGGCATCCTCACCGAGGACTCGCGGCGCGGACTCGGGCTCGCGCAACGCATCCGCACTGGCATCGTGCACGTCGGCAACCAGACGGTGGACGACGAGCCGCAGGCGCCGTTCGGTGGCGTGAAGTCCAGCGGGTACGGCAGGTTCGGCGGCCGCTGGGGTATCGAAGCCTTCTCCGCGACGCGCTGGGTGACGATCGCCGGCGAGCACGGCCACTTCCCGTTCTAAACGATCAGGCCCGCCTCGTGGGCCACGATGGCCGCCTGGACGCGGTTCTCCGCGCCCAGGCGGCTCAGGATCGCGCTCACGTGCCCCTTCACGGTGCCTTCGACGAGATCGAGGCGCCGGGCGATCTGCGCGTTCGACAACCCCTCGCCCAGCAACGCCAGCACGTCGCGTTCCCGCGCGGTCAGCGTCTCCACCCGCGACCGCGCCTGCCCGACCCGCCCGCCGCGGAACCGCGTGATCATCCTGGCCGCCACCTTGGGCGCCAGGTAGGCGCCGCCGGACGCGAGCGCGTGCACACCGGCGATCAGCTCACGCGGATCTCCTGACTTCAGCAGGAATCCGCGTGCACCGCCGTCCAGGGCTCGTTCGAGGTAGCCGTCGTCGTTGAACGTCGTCAGCATCGCCACGCCGAACCCGAGACGCGCCAGTTCGCGCGCCGCCTCCAGGCCGTCGAGGCGGGGCATCCGGATGTCCATCAGCACGACGTCGGGCCGGTGCCTCAACGCCAGGTCGATCGCCTCACGGCCGTCCGCGGCCTCCGCGACGACCTCGAGTTCGGCATCGGCGCCGAGGATGGATCGCACCCCCGCGCGCACCAGCGCCTCGTCGTCCGCGAGCAGAACCCGGATCACAGCTCCCCCGTGTGCGGCACCGTCGCGACCAGCTCGAACCGGCCCTCGTCGCGGCTGACCCTGAGCGTACCGCCGGCGATCCGGACCCGTTCCCGCAACGCGATGAGCCCCAGCCGGCTGCCCGCGCCCCGGCGCAGCCCGGCCTCGTTGGCCACCTCCACCACGGTGCTGCCCTCCCCCGACGTCACCTTCACCTCCACGACGGACTTCGGCGCGTGCTTGGCGGCGTTCGTCAGCGCTTCCTGCACCACGCGGTGCACGGTGCGTTCCACAGTGGACGGCAGGTCACCCTCCACTGTGAACTCGACCCGCATCCCGGACGCCGCGGCGCGGTCCACGAGGTCCCGCAGGTCGGCCACCGCGGGCGGTTCGCCGTCGCGCAGCAGGAACACCAGCGCCGACAGCCGTTCCGTGGCGTCGGAGGCGGTCACCCGGAGCTGGGCCGCGGCCGCCTGGTGCTCGGCGGGCAGGTTCAGCTCCAGCGCGCCCGCCTGCAGGGCCAGCAGGCTGAGCTCGTGGCCCAGCGTGTCATGGACCTCGTGCGCGATCCGGGTGCGTTCGCGCAGGTGAGCGGCCTCCACCTCGGCGGCGGCCAACGCGGCCTGCTGCCCCGCGACGCGGCCGAGGAACCACGGCAGCGCCACCGCCAGCCCGACGACGATCAGCTGGGTGAACCCGATGAAACCCGCCGCGGCGAACATGATCGCGGGCCAGCCGGGCGCCATCCTCCTGCCGAGCAGGAAGGCGGCGACGAACAGCCCCGCGCACACCACGATCGTCCACGGCGGCACGTTGTCCTCCATGAAGAACGACATGCCGAACGCGACGGCCACGCAGGCCCCGAGCGCCACGACCCTCATCGCACCCACCTCACGACCGCCAGAGCCAGGTTCATCGCACTGGACACGCCCAACCACACCACAAGCGGCAGCGAATAGTGCGCCAGTTGGCCGAACGTGATGTCGCGCCCGCCGCCGTACAGCAGCCCGAGCAGCGTGGGCAACGCCAGCAGCACGCCCAGCGGCACGAACCTGAACACCTGCCACGCCTTGTGGAACCTGCGGGGCCGCCGCAACGCGCGAATCCCCAAGCCGATCGACAACAGCGTGAGTCCCGCCAGCACGAGATCGATCAGCAGCCGGTACGACTCCGGCTCCGGCGGCGTCTTGCCGTCGAGGACGCCGGCGATCCCGTTCTCCAGCCCGTACGTGCCCTCGTTGCCGAGCGTGATCCCGCTGTTGGCCATCACCGCGATGCCGTAGCCCGACGACGTCAGCAGCTGCCCGGCCGTGCTCGTGAACCAGATCCCGCCGTGCCGCAGCCGTCCCTGCTGATCGGCCTCCCAGCCCATCCCGTCCTCAGGTGCCAGTGTCCGCTGCGCGGCCAGCCACTTCCCCATGTCCGCGGCCGTGGTGATCACCCCGTCGGACCCCGTGACGAACCGGTCCGGTTCGGTCAGCGGCACCGAGAAGCCGTAGGCGTAGCCGTACCCCTTGCGGTAGTCCGGCGGCAGATCGCGCGGCGTCACGTCGATCGCGATCGTGTCCCGCATGCCGAGCGGCTCGAAGACGTGCTTCTTCAGGTACGCGTTGAAGTTCTCGCCCGAAGCCTGCTCGACCAGCCGGGCGAGCAGGTGGTAGTTGGTGTTGGTGTAGCGGAACTCGTTGTCGGGCACGGCTTCCCGCAGCGCCTCCCGAGCCCGTTCCACCGCTCCCGCCGCGTTCTCGGGCTGTGACAGGCTCTTCTCCGGCAACGTCCGGTCGCTGATCCCCGACTTGTGCGCGAGCAGCTGCCGCGGCGTGACACGGGAGTCGAACACCGGCCGGTCGAGGTCGATCTTGCCGGCATCGGCGAGCTGCCGGACCGCCAGCGCCGTGAACGACTTGCTGACCGACGCGATCGCCATCTTCGTGTTCTCGGTCATCGGGGCACCGGCCGAGTCGTGCCCGAAGCCCTGGACCGCGATCACCTGGTCCCCCTTGGTGATCGCGACCGCGACGCCCGGATACGACGCCTCCCCCATGTACGTGGACACCAGCAGCGTGAGCGCTGCACCCCAGATGTTCATGAGAGAGAACGTAAGGATCAGGGCGTGGAGAAACCCGGCCCGAAAGACAGAGCGGACCCCGGACGAAAGTCAGGGGTCCGCTCCCAGCAGATCAGTGACCCGCGGCCATCTCCGCCGCCAGGCGGTCGTCACCGCTCGTCTCCTTGAGCGGCTTCTCCTTGATGAACGCCACCGCGAGCAGCGCCAGCACCGCGAACGGCGCGCCCACCAGGAAGATCTCCGCGGTCGCCGTCGCGTAGATCTCGGCGACCACGGCCTTGATCTCCGGAGGCAGCACCGAGATGTCGGGTACCGCGTTCTCACCGCCGGTGGCACCGCCCATCGCGACGAACTTCTCGTCCGCGAGCGACGAGACCTTGCCGGCCAGCACGGCACCCAGCGCCGAGACGCCGATCGCGCCGCCCAGCGAGCGGAAGAACGTCAGCGTGGACGTGGTGGCGCCGAGGTCCTTGGCCGGCACGTCGTTCTGCGCCGCCAGCACCAGGTTCTGCATCATCAGGCCGACGCCGACGCCGAGCACGAACATGTGCACGGACACCATGAACACCGTGGTCTGCGCGGTGATCGTGGACAGCAGCAGCATGCCGCCGACCATGAACACGCCACCGGCGACCAGGAACGCCTTCCACCTGCCGAACTTCGTGATCAGCTGACCGGCCACCGTGGACGAGATGAGCAGCCCGAAGATCAGCGGCAGGCCCAGCAGTCCGGCCTGGGTCGGCGTCTTGCCGAGCGAGAGCTGGAAGTACTGCGAGAGGAAGACAGTGCCGCCGAACATCGCGATGCCGACCAGGGCGCTCGCGATGGTCGTCAGCGAGACGGTGCGATTGCGGAAGATCGACAGCGGCACGATCGGGTCGTGCGCGGTGGCCTCGACACGGACGGCGGCCACGAGCAGCAACACGCCCAGCGACACCAGACCGGCGGTCCAGCCCGACGCCCACTCGAACTTCTGCCCGGCCAGCGACGACCAGATCAGCAGCGTCGAGACACCGGACACGATCAGGAACGCGCCCAGGTAGTCGATCTTCGTCTTCTCGTTGCGCACGACCGGGAGGCGCAGCGTGCGCTGCAGCATGTAGATCGCGGCGAGGGTGAACGGGATGCCGATGAAGAAGCACCAGCGCCAGCCGAGCCACGAGGTGTCGACCATGACGCCGCCGATCAGCGGGCCCGCGACGGTACCGACGCCGAACACCGCGCCGAACATGCCGGAGTACTTGCCGAGCTCACGCGGCGGGATCATCGCGGCCATCACGATCGTCGCGAGCGCCGTGACGCCACCGGCGCCCAGACCCTGCACGACACGGCTGACGATGAGCATCTCGACGTTCTGCGAGAAGCCCGCGATCAGCGAGCCGACGACGAACAGGCTCAGCGACGCCTGGATCAGCAGCTTGCGGCTGTAGAGGTCGGCGAGCTTGCCCCACAACGGCACGGTCGCGGTCATCGCGAGCAGCTCGGCCGTCACGATCCACGCGAAGATCGACTGCGAGCCCTTCAGCTCGGCGACGATGCGCGGCAGCGCGTTCGACACGACGGTGCCGGCGAGGATGGCCACGAACATGCCGAGCATCAGGCCCCACATGGCCTGGACGACTTCGCGTTTGCTGTGGACCGGTGTCGGTTCTGCCTCGATGCTCATGATCCCCCTTCGTGACGACCTGGTGTGTGAGCCAGCCCCGTGCCGAACAGGTCGAGTGCCTCGTCGACGAGCTCGCCCAGCGAGACGCTGTCGTCGCGGGCCCAGCGCGTCACCGCACAACGGAACGCGGCGCTTCCGGCGGCGACCAGCAGCCGTGGGTACGCGTGGGACTCGGGCAGCCCTGCCCGCTGTGCCACCGCGTCCGCCAGCAACTGCTCGGACTCCGCGCTGTTCGTGAACGCGCGGACCAGCAGGTCCGGCCGCTGCATCAGGACTTCCTTGCGCAGCAGCCACAGGTCGCGGGCGTTGTTCAGCTCGTCCGTGATCTCCGCGAGCACCGACGACCGGTACGCCTCGAACGGCGTGACGGTGCCGGGGAAGGCGAGGATCCGCTCGGCCATGCGCGGGCCCGCCTCGGGGTCCGCGCCGATGAGCGCCTCGTCCTTGCTCGCGAAGTAGTTGAAGAACGTGCGCACCGAGACGTCGGCCTCGGCGGCGATCTCCTCCACGGTGACGTGGTCGTAGCCCCTCTCGGCGGCGAGACGCACGGTCGCCCGCTCGAGCGCGGCACGGGTGCGGCGCTTCTTGCGGTCGCGCAGGCTCTCCCCCGGCTGGTTCACGAGGCAAGAGTACAGGATCGTTTTGCAGTCACTGCAACTTTGCAGTGTGTGAACTAGGACTCGTTCACGGTAGCTATGACCAGGGACTCTTCGGCTTCTCCTGGAGCTCGCCGTCGAGGAAGAGGTCGACCTTCTCAGTGAAGAAGCACGCCATTCCAGCGATTTTCTGGCTCTCGGGCAGAGGCGACCGGTAGATCCAGACGAGGTCGTCGTGGGTCACACCGTTCACCTCGGCCGACCAGTACGTGGCGGTGCCCTTGTACGGGCACTGCGTCTGCGTGTCCGAAGGCCTGAGCAGATCGAACCGGACGTCGCTCAACGGCAGATAGAAGCGCGGCGGAAGGCTTGTCTCGAACAGGATCCGAGGCTGGGACGACGCCGCCAGCGTCACCCCGTCCAGTGCGATCCGCACGTGCCGTGAGCTGCTCAGGACGTCGACCCGCTTGTACGGGTCGCGCGGGTGGACGTAGATCGGCTCGTCTTCTTCGAGCCACTCGTCCATCGCCGAGAACTCGAACCGGACGAGGTCCCTCAGCAGCGCCGAGTCCGGGTACGTCAACGCCGCGCCCGAGGCCGTGCCACCGGGCGTGACGACGTCGTGGACCACGCCGTCGCCCCTGGTCTCCCCCGTCGCCTTCAGTTCGGCGCGGACCGAGGACAGGGGCAGGTAGTAGGCCGGGTAGTGCGGAACCTCCCAGACCAGGCGCGGCGCGGTCGCGTCCGCGACCAGTTCGCCACCGAAGTACGCACGGACCCGCTTCGCCGAGGTCTCCACTCGCAAGTCGCCCATGTCACATGTCAACACAGGACGGGCGTGCGGGCTTCCCGGCTACGCGTTGCCGTCGAAGAGACTCGTCACCGAGCCGTCCTCGAACACCTCCTGGATCGCCCGCGCCAGCAGCGGCGCGATACTCAGCACCGTCAGGCCGGGGAACCGCTTCCCGGGCGGGATCGGCAGGGTGTCGGTGAGGATCACCTCGCGTGCCTTGCTCGCGATGAGCCGGTCGTGGGCGTCGCCGGACAACACTCCGTGCGTCGCCACGAGGACGACGTCCTTCGCGCCCTGCTCCAGCAGCTGCCGGGCCGCCGTCGTGCTCGTCAGTGCCGTGTCGATCATGTCGTCGACCACGACGCAGGTGCGGCCCTCGACGTCACCGACGACGCGGTTGGCCACGACCTCGTTGGGGCGCAACGGGTCGCGCGTCTTGTGGATGAACGCGATCGGGCAGCCGCCGAGCAGGTCGGCCCACTTCTCGGCGAGCCTGGTGCGGCCGGCGTCCGGCGAGACGATCGTGAGGTCCTCGCCCCGGTAGCGGCTGCCGACGTGGTCGCAGAGCAGCCACATCGCGTGCAGGTGATCGACCGGGCCGTCGAAGAAGCCCTGGGCCTGCGCGGTGTGCAGGTCGACCGTGACGATCCGGTCGGCACCGGCGGTCCTGAACATGTCCGCGATCAGGCGAGCGGACACGGGTTCGCGGCCGGCGTACTTGCGGTCCTGGCGCGCGTACGGATAGGACGGCATGACCGCGGTGATGCGCTTGGCAGAGGCGCGTTTCAGCGCGTCCACCATGAGCAGCTGCTCCATCAGCCAGTCGTTGACGGGCGCGCTGTGGCTCTGCATGACGAACGCGTCCGCGCCACGCACCGACTCCTCGAAGCGGACGAAGATCTCGCCGTTCGCGAAGTCGTAGGCGGCCTGCGGGGTGATGGCGGCGCCCAGGTACTTGGCCACGGCCTCGGCCAGCTCCGGGTGCGCCCTGCCGGTGAGCAGGATGAGCTGCCGCTTGGCGATGCCCGGCTTGCCGCTGACCATCGTCACGCTCCACGCTCGTCCGGCCTCGGACCGATCGTTCAGCATGGCCGCGAGATCACGCAACCGCGCGTCCGTCCGCTGAGATTCCACGTTGCGGGGCAACGCGCGTTAACTCGATCGAGGGCACCCACAGGGGGGCTCGTAGCAGGACCGTGGTCCCACGCTGGGTATAGATCGGGGGAACCGGGGTCACCTCTTGGGGTATGACCCTGGTGATTCCTTGATCAGAGTCCGTGAGGTGTCAATGACCATCCTTACTCTCCCTTCATGCCTGACAGCCAGGACACACCTGCGACAACACCGCAAACCCCGCCGGCGAACCCGGTCGTGATGGGCACGCCCATCCACGACCAGATCGCCGATCATCTGGGAGTTCGCCAAAAGCATCGACGCCCCGACTGAGCGCGGCGCGTCCCAACTGGCCGGTCACGACTTTCGGCGGTCGACGCCGCCGGTCGCGAGCCGGTAGGAAGAGCGCTTCTGGGGACGAGAGGGGAGCTTGTCGATGCGATTCACCGTGCTGGCCGCCGCGGCCGCGCTCATGATCACCGGCACACCCGCCGTACCGGCCTCGGCAGGTGGCGCGCAGGTCCCGGAGATCGACTGGGCGGCCTGCGGACCCGAGCACCCCGGCTTCGAGTGCGCCTCCGTGAAGGTGCCGCTCGACTACGACGACCCGCGCGGCGCCACGACCACCGTCGCGCTGGCGCGCAAGCCCGCGACGGACACCGCACGCCGGATCGGGTCGCTGTTCCTCAACCCCGGCGGGCCCGGCGGCTCGGGCGTGGACTTCGCGCTCGGCGCCGGCAACGCCCTGTCGGCGAACCTCCAGGGCCGGTTCGACATCGTCGGGTTCGACCCGCGCGGCATCGGCAAATCCGATCCGCTGCACTGTTTCGCCAGCGAAGCGGACCTCGGGAAGTTCTTCGAGGGCATCCCCGGCTTCCCGTACCAGGCGTCACAGGAGCGGCCGTTCTTCGACCGCTACCGCTCGCTCGGCCCCGAGTGCCGCGACGACCAGCGGATCGCCCGGCACATGAGCACCGCCGACGTCGCACGGGACATGGACCTGCTGCGCCGCGCCGTCGGTGACCGCAAGCTCAGCTACCTGGGCTTCTCGTACGGTTCGTTCCTGGGCGCGACCTACGCGAACCTGTTCCCGGACAACATCCGCGCGCTCGTGATCGACGGCGTGCTCGATCCCGAGCTGTGGTCGAGCGGCCGGCAGATCGAGTCGGACCGGATCGCGACGAAGGAGGAGTTCCGCGAGTTCCTCCGCACCTGCGACGAGGCCGCGTGCGTCTTCGGGCCGCAGTCGGAGAAGCGCTGGGACGCGTTGCTGAAGTCGGTGCGCGCCAAGCCGATCGAGCTCGGCGGCCAGGTCTTCACCTACGACGCCGTGATCAACTCCGCGCTCGGCGCGATGTACTCGCCGAGCGACTGGCCGGACGCCGCCGCGCTCTTCGACCAGCTGTCCGACGCCGCCGCCGGGTCGCTTTCCGTTGCGGCGGAACCGGACTACGCCAACGGGTTCGACGCCTACAACGGCAACGTGTGCGCGGACATCGAGTACCCGCGCGACTTCAACGCCTACAAGGCGATTTCCCGTTACGCCGCAGCGGGTTCGGAGTTCGGGCCGGCGTGGTGGTGGGGCAACGCGGCGTGCGCGAACTGGCCTGTGAACCCCGACCGCTTCACCGGGCCGTGGCGCACCCGCACCAACGCGCCGGTTCTGGTGGTGGGCAACTACTTCGACGGCGTGACGGACTTCCGGGGCGCACAGGCCGCCAACCGTCAGCTCGCGGGCAGTCGTTTGCTCGCTTACGCGGGCTGGGGCCACACGGCGTACGGGGTGAGCCAGTGCGCGACCGACCACACGAACGCGTACCTGCTCAACGGCACGTTGCCGCCCGTCGGGACGGTGTGCCCGGCGAACCCGAACCCGTTCCTGCCGTCGGTCGCCTCAGCCGAGCCGTTGTTCAAGCCCAGCCGCAGGTAGTTCCTGGGTCAGTTCCACGGCGGCACGCGCCGGGTCGTCGCCGAACCGGCTGCCGAACGCGTCGTGCACGCGCCACCCCGCGTGGGTGAGCGCACGCCAGCGAGCGAGATGCGCCCGCACTCCTGATGGGTGCGGGCGCGTCTCCACCGCGACGGCGTCGTCCTTCTCCCCCACCACCAGGTCCACTCGCCACTGCCCGACCGGATAGCCCGTGCGCACGGTCAGTCCCGCGGCCCGCAGTTCGTGCGCGAGGCGCGCGGTCCACTCGTCCTCGGGTTCGGTGCCGGCGGTCTCGGTCGGCGCGACGTCGGCGTGCCGCAGGTACTCGCCGATCAGGCCCGGCGGTTCGGGCGCGGACGTGATGACGTGCACCTTCCGGCGCGCGCGGGTGGTCAGCACGGCGAGCAGGTTGCGGTCGTTGACGAACCGCCACGCGCCCGGCTTGGCGTCCGCGGCGAGGCTGATCACGACCTCGTCGAACTCGCTGCCCTGCACGCCGTGCACCGTGCCGACGCGCACGCCACCGGTGGTGATCTCGTCCAGCGTGAGCTCGCTGAGCAGCGCTTCCTCCAGCGCGTCGGCCTGCGCGCGGAACGGGGTCACGACGCCGATCGAGCGCACGCCCGCGGCCACCCGCTTGCGGACGTGGGCGAGCACGGCGTCGACCTCGGTCTGGTTGACGCCCTTCGTGGTGCGGTCGCCGTCGACGCGTTCGGTGTCGATGCAGTCGACGTCGGCGATCGACGGGTGCGTGGTGAGCAGCGCGATCTTGCCGTCGTAGAACTTGGCCGCCGCGAACCCGATCAGGTGCGGCGCGCAGCGGTGGTGCTCGTCGAGCCAGTGCACGCCCGCCGTCGCCGCGCCCGCGTCGAACAGGCTCACCTTCGGCACGTCCAGCCGGTCGCGCAGGTCCTGGGTGCCCTCCGCGTCGACCGCCGCCTGCACCGCCTGGTCGCTGACGAACGAGACGTGCCGCAACTGCCGGGGATCACCGCCGATCACCGCGGACCGGCCGCGCAGCAACGCGGGTGCGGCCAGCGGCTGGTCGACGTGGCTGGCCTCGTCGATGATCACCAGGTCGAACATGCCGGGCACGGGCGGCAGGATGTCCTCCACATCGGACAGCGTGCCGACCCACAAGGGCAGTGCCGCAACGAGATCCGCGCTGTCGATCTCGGCGAGCCCACGCCGCCGGGCCGCCCGCCCGGACCGCAGCGCCTTCGCCAGCGCCGCCACCGCCCGGCGTGCGCCGGCACCCCGGCGGCTCACCGAGTACTCCTTGAGCCACGTGGCCGTGGCCGTGCGGCTCGCGACGTCCTGCTCGGCCAGCAACGGCCGCAGCTCACCGAACGCCGTCCCGCCGTTCGCCCCGATCCGGACGGACGCCGCGGTCTGCTCGGCCGCCTCGATCGCGGCGCGGAGGTCCTCGACCGAGACCTCGCCCGCACCGGCGAGCCCGCGTGCCTTCCGCACCGCCCACCCGGTCCGCAGGCCACCGAGGAATCCGGTGCGCGGCTGGAGAAGTCCGTGCAGTGTGGCGAAGTCCGCGCCCGCGTCGAACGCTTTCGGTGCCACGGCCCGATGCGCCGGCATCAACGCCTGGTGCTTCTTGGCTTCAGCGGCCAGCTGTTCGTCGGTGAGCGAGCCACCGGTCGTGCGTTCGACACGGCTGACAGCGGCGGCGGCCGCTCGCCGAATGCGATCGAGTTCGTTCAGTCGCTCGGGATTGCTCGTGGCGGTCAGCCCGTCGCTCAGTTCGCGCGCCATCTCCTGCCGCAGTTCGGAGTCGCCGAACAGCACCGGCACCGGCCCGCCCGCTTTCCGCAGCGCACCACCGAGCACGTCGGCGGCGTTGCGCGTGCGGCTGGCGAGGAGCACGGACTTGCCCGCTGCCACCGCATCGAGCGCCAACGCCGCGAGCGTGTGCGTCTTGCCCGCACCAGGAGGCCCGCCCACGACCGTGATCCGCGCACGGCGAGCGTGCTCGACCGCGCGCATCTGGCTGTGGCTGAGCGGCAACGCCGAACTGATCGGCTCGTCGTGGTGGTCCGGCTCGGCGGCGGCGCCGTACAGGGCCGCGAACGCCGTGCCATCGATACCCTTCTTGCCCGACCAGTCGTACAGGGCCGTGCCGTGCTCGGTCTTCACGACGGGCTCACCCGCGTGCAGCCCTGCTCCCATCGCGACGACGAGTTCGCTGCCGGAGATCAGCTTCTTGGGGTCGTCGTGCACGATCGGCACGTTCTCGAACCCGGCGAGCCGCAGCGTCTGGGTGATCCAGGCCTCGGTCGGCGCGAGCGCGGCCTCCCGCTCGGCCGTCCTGGCCCAGTCGTCGATCAGCGGGAACACCCCGGCGTCACCGGCGACGTGGTAGGCGTAGCCGAGGCCGAGCCCGTGGTGCAGCCGCACCGGCCGCGACACCAGCGGCAGGCACACCCGGCGCCGCTGCCCGCCGATCTGCGCGGGCCCGGTGAGGAACGCCCAGCCCAGCCGCAGCAACCGGTCCTCCTGGTGCAGCGCGTCGTACGCCGCCAGGTGCGCGACCTCGTCGCGGGCCAGCTTGGGCGCCGTCCACGACACCGGCGTCCAGTGCGGACCCTCCTGCACGAGCGTGATCGCCCGCCACGACGGCTCGTGGTCGCCGAGCCAGAGCAGCCCGGCGGCCTTGGTGAGGTCGAGCACGAGCTTCTGCGGCTGCTCGGCGGCGCTAAGCCGGGCCAGGGTACGCAACACAGCCGGAACGTTCACGCAAGACATCCTGCAGCATTCGACACGAGTAACCAGTACAGGCAGGGTGAACCGTGAAATGCGCCGGGGCGCCGGAGCTGGGTACCGTCGCTCGCTGTGAGAGATCTTCCTGCAGGTCTGCCTGGTCACGACCTCCGCGCCGGCCTCGCCCGGTTCGGCATCACCGGGCCACCGGTCTACGCCCCCGTCGGCTTCGGCGACTACCACTGGACGGTCTACGACCGGTGGTTCACCTCGGTGTCCGACCTGACGGCCAAGCCACTGGCCGGTCTGCGGCAGGCGATGGAGACCGCGGCGAGTCTGGCTGAGCAACTGCCGTTCGTCGTCGCACCGGTGCGATCGGACGACGGCGAGACCGTGGTCCTGCTCAACGACCGCTACGCGCTGAGCGTCTTCCCTTACGTCATGGGGAAAGCCGGGTCCTTCGGTGATCCGGTCCACCCCGGGGTGAGCGAGCTGCTGACCGCGCTGCACCGCTGTGAGCCACCGGCGGACACCCCGGTCGCCCCGATCGACGTCCCGGCCAGGGCCGCGCTGACGGCGTTGCTCGATGAGCCCGGCGAGTGGTTCTCGGACCAGGCCCGCGAAGTCTTCGTGGCCCACACCGAGATCCTCCACGCCGCACTGACCGAACTGGACCTGCTCGCCGGGCAGCTCCCGGACGAGCGGGTCGTCACCCACGGAGAACCCCACGCGGGCAACGTGATCCACAGTCCGCAAGGCCTGTGCCTGATCGACTGGGACACGGTCGGACTGGCCCCGCCGGAACGTGACCACTGGCTGGTCGGCGGTTACAGCGCTTTCTACTCGCTGAGACGGGCCGTCAACGACATCGCGGACTTCACACAGAAGCTCCGCGCCCCGCACGAACAGTCACGGGACGCGGAGCTCACGTTGCACTACTTCACAGAGACACTGACGAACCTTTAGATCGTCAGCGTCCAGGTGTCGATCGTGCCGACGTCGGCCGTGGCCGCGTCACGGACCCGGAGAGTCCAGGTGCCGTTGCGAGTCTCGGACGACAGGTTGACCGTGTAGATCTGATCGATGTTGTCGGCGCTGCCGCCCGCACGGTTGTGCAGGTTGTAGACCGAGCCGTCCGGCGCGACCAGGTCGACCACGAGGTCACCCTTGTAGGTGTGCTTGATGTGCACCTCGACCTTGCTGCTCGCCGACGCGGTGCCGGTACAGCCGGTGAACGCCACCGTCGACGTCACGGTCGCGTTGTCGCGGATCGCGACGTCCGTGCCGTTGGTCTGCGGGGCGCAGGTGGCCGAGCCGACCGTCCAGGTGAACGACGTGCTGCCCGAACCGCCAGCGGACGCGGTGGCCGTGACGGTCACGTTGTACGTGCCGGCAGTGGTCGCCGTGCCGGTGACGACACCGTTCGAGGAACCGATCGAGAGCCCGGTGGGCAGGCCGGTCGCCGACCACGTGTACGGCGCGGTGCCACCGGACGCGGACAGCGTCAGGTTGGCGGTGCCGTTCAGGGCCGTGGACTGGTTGCCAGGGTTCGTCACCGAGACACCGGTAACGCCGGCGTTGGTGCGCAGCAACAGGTTCGCCGAGTTGGCGCCGGGGTTCGTGACCTTGTTCGGGGTGGCCTGGGCGAGGATCGCCGCGTGCACCTCGGCCGGGGTCTTGGCCGGGTTGTCCGCGAGGTACAGCGCCGCCGCGCCCGCGACGTGCGGGGACGCCATCGACGTGCCGCTCATCGTGGCCGAGCCGGTGTTGTTGCTGTAGGAGGCGGAAACGATGTCCTGGCCGGGAGCGAACAGGTCGCTGCACGTGCCGTAGGACGAGAACGACGCGCGGGCGTCGGTGCGGGCCGTCGCCATGACGTTGATCGTCTCGGTGACGCGCTGCGGCGAGTACTTGCAGCTGTCGTCGTTGAAGTTGCCCGCCGCCACGACGTAGGTGACGCCGCCGCGGATCGACGCGCGCACGGCGTCGTCGAGCACGCGGCTCGGCTCGTTCGCCGTACCGGTGTAGAGGCTCATGTTCGCGACGGCCGGCAGGACGGCGTTCGCGGTGACCCAGTCGACGCCCGCCGCCTCGGTCGCGACGGAACCGCCACCCTGGCAGTTGAGCACGCGGACGGCCTTGAGCTTGACGTTCTTCGCCACGCCGTAGGCCGCGCCGCCGACGGTACCGGCGACGTGCGTGCCGTGGCCCTGGCAGTCCTTGCCGTTGCGGCCGTCGGTGAACGCGTCGAAGCCGAACGACGCACGGCTACCGAAGTCGGCGTGGTCGTAGTTGATGCCGGTGTCGATCACGTACGCCGTCACGTTCGAGGCGCCCGTGCTGTAGCTGTACTTGCTGTCCAGCGGCAGGTTCGCCTGGTCGGTGCGGTCGAGACCCCACGACGGCGGGTTGAGCTGGTCGGTCAGGACCTGCACGGTCCGGTCCTGCTCCACGTAGGACACGGCCGGGTCGGCGGCGAGGCGCTTGGCCTGCTGCTTCGACAAGGTGGCCGAGAAGCCCTTGAACGCGGCCTTGTAGGTAAAGCCGATCTTGGCTCCGTATCGGGACGCGAGGCCGTCGGCGCGGCCGCTCACCTCCGAGCGCGCCATGGTGCCGTCCTTGAGCACCACGATGTAGTTGTCCTGGACCGCGTTCGGCGCGTTCTCCGCGACGATCGGCCCTTCGGGCTGTGCGGCCACAGCCTGTGGGAGCGCGAGCACGGTTCCGGCGACGGCAACTGCCGCCACCCCGAGCGTGCGCAGGGTGCGTTGTCTCATCACTGCTCCTCATTCGCAGGGAACCGCGTGCGAACGCGGGCCGGCCCTCGACGGCCCTACAGATGCGTTCACACGCGGTTGCGAAACAGCGTTAGTCCGTTATCGGACGTGATGAGTCTTTAGTTGCGACAAGGGGAAGAACAAGCGACTTTCGTACGGTTGTCAGCCGGCGAGCGCGAAAAGATCGTCCCGGTCGCCCGACTGCTTGAGCAGGGCGAGCGACTGCTTCTCCAGTTGGCGGATGCGCTCACGGGTCAGGCCGAGCTCCTGCGCGACCTCCTGCAGGGTGCGGGCACGCCCGTCCTCCAGGCCGTAGCGCAGGCGCATGATCCGGCCCTGCCGTTCGGGCAGGATGTCCAGGAGGGAGCGAATGCCCTCGGTGAACTCCTGCTGCTCCACCAGGTCCGGCGCGGACACGCCGTCGGTGTCCTGGATCAGGTCGCCCAGCACCGACTCGCCCTCGCCGCCGACCGGCGTCTCCAGCGACACACAGGTGCGTGCCGCGTCCCGCATGTCCTGCACGCGCGACGGCGAGCACTTGGCCTCGGCGGCGATCTCCTCGATCGTCGCCTCGCGCCCGAACGACGCGGACAGCTTCTGCCCGATCTTCCTGAGTTTGTTGACCTCTTCGACCACGTGCACCGGCAGGCGCACGGTGCGGGTCTGCTCGGCCAGACCCCGTTCGATCGCCTGGCGGATCCACCACATGGCGTAGGTCGAGAACTTGTAGCCCTTGGCGTAGTCGAACTTCTCGACCGCGCGGATCAGGCCGAGGTTGCCCTCCTGGATCACGTCCCCGAACGGCAGCCCGCGGAACGAGTGCTTCTTCGCGACCGACACGACCAGGCGCAGGTTCGCACGGATCATGTGGTCCTTGGCGCGCTCGCCCTGGGCGACGATCCGGCGCAGCAGCCTCGGCTCGCGCGTCGTGTCGCCGCTCTGGAGCAGGTGGGCCGCGTACACGCCGGCCTCGATGCGCCGGGACAGGTCGACCTCCTCGGACGCGGTGAGCAGCGGCGTGCGCCCGACCTCGCGGAGGTACTGGCCGACCAGGTCCGCGTCCTGCTGCCCGGACGCGCGGTTCTTCAGATCTGCGGGCATGCCAAATCCCCCGTATCCGTTGGCAGGTGTTGCAGCCGGCGCGGGTGAACTCGCCGCCGTCTGCGGAGCAACGGCCCTATACACCGCTGCACTCATATGTAACGGTTCAGAGGTCCACTTCATTCCGCGGTTTCGCCTGTGACCTCAGCCTCACCTTGGTGATCGCGTGGTGCTCGACCTGCCGGACCTCGATCTTCCAGCCGGAGACCTCCACCACGTCACCCGGCTCTTCCGGGATGTGGCCGAGGATCACGAGCACCAGCCCGGCGACCGTCGCGTACGGCCCGGCGGGCGCGTCGCGCAGTTCGACGCCGACGTCCACCAGGTCGTGGATCGGGAACGCGCCGGGCAGCTCGATCGAACCGTCAGGTCCGGCCTTCACCGTCACCACGTCGGAGTCGGTCTCGTCGTAGATCTCACCGACGATCTCCTCCAGCAGGTCTTCCAGCGTCACGATGCCGTCGACCGCGCCCTGCTCGTCCACGACCACTGCCAGCTGCTCGTGCTCGGCCTTCATGCGCCGCAACGCGTCCGTGACGCGCAGCGAGTCCGGTAGCACCATCGGCGCCCGTGCCACGTCCGCGACGGCCACGGTGTCGTCGAGCAGGTCTCGCAGATGCACCACGCCGACCACGTCGTCGAGGTGTCCGTTCTTGGTCACCGGGGCCCGCGAATGTCCTGTCCTCGCCAGGATTTCCCGTGCGGCGGGGGTGTCCAAACCTGATTCGACGATCGTCACCTGCCGCCGCGGCACCAGGACCTCGCGCAACCTTCGTTCGTGGATCTCCAGCGCACCGGTCATGATCGTGCGTTGTTCCTGGTTCAGGTGCTGTTGCACCTCGACGAGATCACGCAGCTCCTCCGCGGACATCTGCTCCTCGTCGGCGTTCGGGTCGCCGCCGAACACGCGCACCACGAGGTCGGTCGACCTGCTGAGCAGCCACACCACGGGCCGGGAGATCGTCGACAGCAGGTCGAGCGTGCCGGCGACGATCTTCGCCCAGCGCACGGCGTACTGCATCGCGAGGCGCTTGGGCGCCAGTTCCCCGAAGACGAGTGTGACGAACGTCAAGGCCACCGTCACGAGCGCGATCGCGACCCCGTTCGCCGCACCTCCGAGGAAGCCCAGCAGCGGCACGATCGGTGCCGCCAGCGAGACCGCGGCGGTCGCCGAGGCGAGGAACCCGGACAGCGTGATGCCGATCTGGACCGTCGCGAAGTACCTGTTCGGATCGCGTGCGAGCCGCACGAGCCTGCGATGCCCTGAGCGTTCCAGCGAGCGCAGCTGACCTTCGCGCAATGACACGAACGCCATCTCGCTACCCGCGAAAGCCGCGTTGAGCAACACCAGAACCGCGACCAGCGCGAGGTTGAAGCCATAGCCGTCCACACGTTTGGGGTAGCACGCACGGTGGTATTTCGCACCCTGACGGCCGTCTTGAGCAACCAGGACGCCCTCAGGGACGAGGTGGGATGAATATGGACGCCCCCGAGATGCTGAGCGCCTCCGCGAGGACCTTGCACACCCTGCCGGAGGACGAGCCGGATCTCGGCGCGATGCGCGGGTGGATCGAGACCTTGCTGAGGGATCTGCCGGAGGACGTCGTGCTCGACGTCCTCCTCGTATGCACGGAACTCGCGAGCAACGCATATGAGCACGCCGAAGGGCCGCGCGCCGTGCGGGTGCAACGACACACGGACTTCATCCGGGTCGAGGTCGACGACCACACACCGGCCGAACTCCCTCGGCTGGGGCAGTCGCGTCTCGGTGACACGAGAGGCCGTGGGCTGGTGCTGATCGCCCAGCTCTCCCGGTGCTGGGGAACCCGGGAGTTCACGGGTGGGAAGACCCTCTGGGCAGAGGTGAACGCATAGGTCGTCTGTGCGTTTCGCACAGAGAAGTCATGACAGCGCGCGGATAGGTCTTGCCGCGAGTCTCTTCGATGCTCGAAGCATGACAACAACGGTTTCGCCGGCGGTACGGCCGCTGGTGCGCCACGGGGCAGAGATGCTCGTGGCGATGCTGATCGGAATGGCCCTGCTCGGGCCTCTGTGGACGCCCGTACGGGTCGAGGTGGCCGCCCTGTGGATGGCGGCGTCGATGTCCGTGCCCATGGCGCTGTGGATGCGCTATCGCGGCCACGGCCGGATCTTCGAGATGTGCGCGGCGATGTTCGTGCCGTACCTCGTGGTCCTGGTGCCGTACTGGCTCGGCGTGCTGGACGGGCACGCGGTCGAGATGGGCGGGCACCTGCTGATGCTGCCCGCGATGATCGCCGTGCTGGTCCGCTACCGCCACGAGCACGGCACCCCCAGCACGAACCCGGTGATCCGGGCGCTGGGCGAGCGCTGGCCCGCGGCGATCGCGCTGGCGGCCTCGTTCGACTTCTGGCAGGCGCCGCTGGTGCCTCCCGTGTGGACCCTGCTGCTCTGCCAGGCGGCCTACCTGTGCTGGGGACGGCGAGCGCCTCGGACGCTGCTCGTCGTGTTCGGCCTGTACGCGGTGCTGGCCGTGGCGGTGATCCTCGTGTCGCCGCACACCGGGGTGCTGCTCATCGCGCTGGGCTGGGGCGCGCACGCCATCTGGGATCTGGTGCACCACGTGCGCAACGCCGTCGTGCCGCGCTGGTGGTCGGAGTTCTGCGGCGTGTTCGACCTGGTCATCGCGGTCACGATCCTGATGGTGTGGTTCTAGGCTCATGACGATGAACGATCTCCCGCACACCACGCTGCGCGGCACCCTGCACGTGCTGTGGCTGAGTTCGCTCGCCGTGCCGCTGATCTCGGTGCTGCGCGAGCCGACCGCGCTGCGCTGGCTCGGGGTCCTGGGGCTGCTGGTGCTGGCCGTGGCGTACGCGGTGACGTTGCGCGGCGGGCCGCTGTGGGCGCTCGTGGCCGCGACCCTGGTGACGATTCCGCTGGTGGCGCCGGTCGGGCCGGACGAGCTGTCGACGTGGGCGTGGATCGGCGGCGCCGCGGCCGGGTTCGCGCCGCTGCTGCTGAGCGGCCCCTGGCGGTGGCTGGCGGCGATCGGCGCGGTGGTGGTGTCGGGCCTGGTCGGGTTCTTCGTCAGCCGCGACCACACGACGTACCAGATGATCGCCGCGTCGGTCGGGGTGACGATCATCGCGATGGCCGGGCTGCCGATGTGGTTCGCGGGCCTGCTCGGGCAGGCGCGGGCCGGGCGTGAGGCGCAGGCGGATCTAGCGGTGAGCGAGGAGCGGCTGCGGTTCGCGCGCGACGTGCACGACCTCCTGGGACATCGGCTGACGGTGATCGCGCTGAAGTCCGAACTGGCCGGGCGGCTCGCCTCCACCGACCCGGAGCGGTCCGCGGCGGAGGCGTTCGAGGCGCAACGGCTGGCGTCCTCGGCGCTGGAAGAGGTGCGTGACGCGGTGCACGGCTATCGGGCCGTGAACCTGCCCGAACAGCTTGAGGCCGTGCGGAACGTGCTGCAGGAGGCCGGTATCCGGTGCACCGTCTCGGAAGTGCCGGTCGACGGTGAGCGCGCCACGCAGCTCGCGCTGGCGTTGCGGGAGGCGTGCACCAACGTGCTGCGGCACAGCCACGCGACCTGGTGCATGATCGACGTCGCTGTCGCGGACGAGGAGATGCGGATGACCGTCACGAACGACGGCACCGAGAAGCCTTCGGGTGAGGGCAACGGCCTGCGCGGCCTTCGGGAGAGGCTCGCTGCCGTGGGTGGTCAGGTGTCCGTGGAGAAGTCCGGGGACGTGTTCACGCTGCAGGTCGTGGTGCCCGCGTGATCAGGGTCCTGCTGGCCGACGACGAGGAGCTGATCCGCGACGCGCTCGCGGCGCTCCTCGGCCTGGAGCCGGATCTCGAGGTGGTGGCCCGCGCGGGTGACGGCCGGGCCGCCGTGGAGGCCGCACGGGCACACCGCCCGGACGTGGCCGTGGTGGACCTGCAGATGCCGCTGCTGGACGGCCTGGAGGTCACCGAGGAACTGGCGCGCGTGCTGCCGACGTGCGCCGTGGTGATTCTGACCGGCCGGGGCCGGCCACCACACCTGCAGCAGGCCCTGCACGCGGGCGCGAAAGGCTTTCTGCCCAAGGGATCGCCCGGCGGCACGCTGGCCGACGTGATCCGCCGCGTGCACGCCGGTTCGCGCTGGGTGGACCCCGCACTCGCCGCCGACGCGCTCGCCGCTCCCCCGTGCCCGCTGACGCAGCGCGAGCTGGAAGTGTTGCGGCTCAGCGAGTTCGGCACCCCGGTCGCCGAGATCGCCGCCCGCACGTCGTTGTCGGCCGGGACCGTGCGGAACCACCTGTCCGCCGCGGTCGCCAAGCTCGGTGTCACCGGCCGTTCCGAGGCGTTCTCGGTGGCGCACGACCACGGCTGGCTCTAGGGTCTGTATCGAAGTCTGGTTCGATGAGAGTCGCGCTTGCCGCCAGGGGCCGCCTCGGGCCCGGCTATCGCGGATCAGCTTCGATACAGACCCTAACGGCGGAGGCAGGCCGGCACGGTCAGGGTGGTCGACTGGCCGTCGGTGAGCGTGCGGACGCTCGCGCCGAGCAGCAGATCACCAGCCTTGTCGAGCACGGCGCGGGCGACCCGGCTGCGGTCCTCGCCGCGTTCGAACACGCGCATGACCTTCGCGCCCGTCCTGACCGCCGTGGTCCAGCCCCGTGAGTGCGGGACCTCGAGCCAGTCCGCGACCTCCTCGTCGACGACCTGCCGCACCATCGCCGCGACGACACCGTCGAAAGCCTTGCCGGGCACGAACTTCTCGTACAGCTCGACGAGGTTCCTGGTGAGTTCGATGCCTTCCTGCGACGGCGCGTAGGACGCCCGGACCATGGTGTTGCTGACTTCTTCGGCCTCTGCCAGCGTTTCCGGCATCACGTCCGGGCGGATGCCGAGCACCGCGCCGGCGACCCGCCAGACGTGGTAGTAGTCCTCGGCCTCCGTGTCGGTCACCGAGACGCCGATGCGGCGCATGCCGTCGATCACCTGCACGGAGAAGATCAGCAGCGCGCCGAGCAGGTCCTGCTGGCACACCGGAACGCCGTCCGCTTCGTGGTCCCATTCCGGTGAGCGGCCGACGAAGTAGCGGACCGCCGCGTGGATCAGCCGGGTCTTCTGGATGGTCGGCACGAACGAGCCGCCCGTGCCGAAAGCGTTGGGCTCCATCATGTTCAGCACGAACTGCGACGTCTCCGACAGCCTGCGGTGCGGCTGGTTGAGCCGGTGGGTGATCGTGAGGACCCGGGACGGCCTGGGCTGCGCGTAGCAGTTGACCATCGCGCCGAACGACAGCACCGACGCCACGTGCACGCCGTCGTCGACGAAGAACTCGTGCGCGCGGGCGACGCGTTCCTCGTCCATCCACTCGGGCGGGTCGTCGGTGGCGACGAGGTAGTCGCGGACCACGGGCGGCAGGTGCGCCGGGATGGGCTCGTCGTTGCCACGGAACTCCGCGAGCACCTGGTTGACCTCGTTCAGGCTGCCGCTCTCGACCAGGTGCGCGATCACGGCATCGGCGAGCGGGTCGCCCTCGTACTTCAGCGCGTCCAGGTCCACGGCGCCGAGCGTATGGGTCCCTCCGGGCCGTTGATCGCCATGATCACCTCTTCAGCCCAGTGATTCCACGCGTTCGTGAGCGGCGGTGATCTCGATTGGAGTAAGTGCAACAGGCTCAGGAACCTGAAGTGAGAACGTCGAACGCGTGCCTGCGGTGTTCCGCGAACAGCTTCAGCGCCCCCTCCACGTTCCCCAGCCGCAGCGCGGCCACCAGGTCCCGGTGCTCGTCGCGGATCTGCTCCAGGTACCCGTCCGTGCTCAGCCGCACCCGCGTGATCAGGAACAGGTGCACCTGCGACCGGATCGCCTCCCAGGCCTGGGTCAGTCGCGAATGGCCGGCGGCGGCGTACACGGCGTCGTGGAACGCGATGTCGCACCGCACCATCTCGTGCGGCGTCAAGGCGCGTTCCATCTCCAGCGCCGCCGCGGCGATCTTCTCCAGCGAGGCGCCCGTGGCCACCACGCGCTGGACGGCCAGCACCTCCAGGGCGCCACGCAGGCTGTCCAGCTCGGCGACGTCCTGAAGGGACAGCTCGGCGACCGTGGTGCCGCGGTGCCACTCGGCGCGCACCAGGCCCTCGTGTTCGAGCACGCGCAGCGCGTCCCGGACAGGACCGCGCGAGACCTGGAGTGCCTCGGACAGCTCGACCTCGCGCAGCGCGCTACCCGGCGGGTAGCCGCCGTCGAAGATGGCCTCGCGGATCATGTCCGCGACCTCGCTGCCCAGACCTCGCCGTCGCGCCGGACCCACTGTCATGCGAGCAATGTTAACAAGACGACACCTTGTAGAGATGTTAACATTCCTACATGCCGAACATCCCCCGCTTTCACCTCGCCATGCCCGTCGACGACCTCTCCGCCGCCCGCGAGTTCTACGGCGAGACCCTCGGCCTGGAGCAGGGCCGCAGCTCCGACACCTGGATCGACTGGAACCTGCACGGCCACCAGTTCGTCACCCACCTCGCGCCGAGGACCGAGCGCGTCAGCAACCCGGTCGACGGCCACGACGTGCCGGTCCCCCACTTCGGCCTGGTCCTGACCGTGGACGAGTTCCAGGTGCTGGCGGCCAAGCTGACCGGCGCCGGCACGAAGTTCGTCATCGAGCCGTACGTGCGCTTCAAGGGCGAGGCCGGCGAGCAGTGGACGATGTTCCTGCTGGACCCGGCGGGCAACGCCCTGGAGTTCAAGGCCTTCGCGGACGACGCCCAGGTGTTCGCGGTCTGAAGCCCTGATTAAAAATCTTGCACAACGCGCAAGTTTCGGTACCGTGGAGGTGACGCCGAGCCACGGCCCGGTCACACCGGGTCAGACAGGGAGAGGCCATGACCACGGCCGAGCGGCAGCGCAACGCGCAGGAGCTCATCCGCCCGCAGTTGCCCGCTGAACTCACCAACCGCGGCAAGTGCCCGTTCGACCCGGCCACCGGGCTTACCGAGCTGAGCGAGCACGGGCGGATCCACAGGATCGAGCACAACGGCGACACCGTCTGGCTCGTCACCGGGCACGACGAGGCACGGGCGGTGCTCGCCGCACCGCAGATGAGCTCGGACCGGATCAACAGCCCCCGCGCAAGGGCGCTGATCTCCCCCGAGCTGCACGCGGAAATGTTCCCGCCGGAGCGCCAGGCCGGGTCGTTCATCTTCATGGACGCCCCTGAGCACACGCGCTACCGCCGGCTGCTGACCGGGCAGTTCACCGTGCGCAGGATGCGGGACCTCACGCCGCGCGTGCACGAGATCGTCACCTCCCAGCTCGACGCGATGATCGAGAAGGGACCGCCGGCCGATCTCGTGCACGACTTCGCGCTGCCGGTGCCGTCGCTGGTGATCTGCGAACTGCTGGGCGTCGACTACGGCGACCGCGACGAGTTCCAGCGCCGCACCTCCAAGCTGCTCAGCCTGAACACCACGGTCGACGAGCAGATCAAGAACACGACCGAGCTGCGGAAGTTCATGCACGGGCTCGTCCGCGCCAAGCGGCAGAACCCCGGCGACGACCTGCTGTCCGGACTCGTGCGCGACACCGACCTCAACGACAACGAGCTCACCGGCATCGCGAACCTGCTGCTCATCGCGGGCCACGAGACGACGGCGAACATGCTGGCGCTCGGCACGTTCGCACTGCTGGAGCACCCCGACCAGTTCGCCCGGCTCCGCGACAACCCCGAACTGACCGAGAACGCGGTCGAGGAGCTGCTGCGGTACCTGTCGATCATCAGCTCGGGCGTCTCACGGCACGCCACGGAGGACGTCGTGATCGGCGGCGCCACCATCCGCGCCGGCGAGACGGTCGTGGTGTCGGTGCCCGCGGTCAACCGCGACGACACCCAGTACGACGACCCGCACGCGCTCCTGGTCGACCGGCCGCGCGGGCATCACGTGGCGTTCGGGCACGGCATCCACCAGTGCCTCGGCCAGCAGCTGGCGCGCGTGGAGATGGCGGTCGGCTTCACCGAGCTGCTGCGCCGGTTGCCGGCGTTGAAGCTCGCCGTGCCCGCCGACGAGGTGCCGCTGCGGACCGACATGTCGATCTACGGCGTGCACCGGCTTCCCGTCACCTGGTGAAGACGGTCACCTGGTGAACCCTGCGCCGAGCTGGTCGATCATCCGGCCGACCAGCTCGGTGACGTCGAACCTGTCCGTGGCCTGGGGTGTGTCGAGCCACCACTGCACGACCGCGCGCATCGACGCGAGGATCGTCGACGCCGTCACCGCCGGATAAGGGTCCACCTGGGGGTCCACTCCGCAGCGCACCGCGATCGCCGCCGTCAACGCCTGCTCGCGGGCGGAGTAGGCAGCGAACACGTGCGGCAGCAGCGCGGGGTCCCGCCGGAGCTCACGCAGCTGCCGGAGGCGGTCGAGGTCGACGTAGCGCGGGTAGATCGTCCGCAGGGCCTCGCGCAGCGCGACGAGCACCGGTTCGCTCTCGGGCCGTGCGGCGAACTCCTCCACGAACGCGAGCGCCGTGGCCGTGTCACCGGCGACGACCGCTTCCTCCTTGGAGGAGAAGTAGTTGAAGAACGTCCGCAGCGACACCCCGGCCGCCCGCGCGATCTGGTCCACCGTCACCCGGTCGAGGCCGTGCTCCACGCACAGGCTCCAGGCGGCGTCACCCAGCGCTTCCCTGGTCGCCGCCTTCTTGCGTTCACGCAGGCCCGTCATGGCGCAAAGATTAAAGCGTGCCGGAAATTGGTGTAGACCTTGCAGCCAGGTGAGCACCTCATTACGGTCCGTGAGAACGCTCTCACGAACCTACGGAGGACCGGGTGCGCTTACTCGGAGTCGTCGTACTGGCCGGCGCCCTGCTCACCGCGGGCCAGGCCGGTGCATCTCCCCCACCAACCACGGCATCAGCGCCCACCGTCACGCTGATCACCGGGGACCAGGTGCTCACCGGACAACGCGCGATCAGACCCGCGCCCGGCCGTGAGCGCGTCCTGTTCTCCACGTACACCTCCGGAGGACACGAGTACGTGGTGCCGCACGACGCCATCCCGATGATCGCGGACGGCCGTCTCGACGAACGCCTCTTCGACGTCACCGAGCTCGCGACATACGGCGGCGCCCTCCCGGTCATCGCCACCTACCCCGAAGGCACCCTGAGCGCGCAATCCGGCCTCCAGCTGCGCAGCATCAACGGCGTGGCGTTCGACGCGGCCAGGACCCCGCTCGCCGGCACCCTGTCCGCGTCGGGCGCGAAGAAGATCTGGCTCGACGCCAGGCGCAAGGCGAACCTCGACCGCAGCGTCGCCCAGATCAACGCCCCCGCCGCCTACGCCGCGGGCCTCACCGGCAAGGGCACGACCGTCGCCGTCCTCGACACCGGCGTCGACAACACCCACCCGGACCTCGCGGACCGCGAGATTGGGGAGCGCAACTTCTCGAACTCTCCCGACAACGGCGACCACCACGGTCACGGCACGCACGTGGCGTCGATCGTCGCCGGCACCGGCGCGAAGAGCGGCGGCAAGTACCGCGGCGTCGCACCGGACGCGCGCATCCTCGACGTGAAGGTGCTGGGCGACAACGGTTCCGGGCAGGACAGCGGGATCATCGCCGGCATGGAGTGGGCGGTCGAGCAGGGCGCCCAGATCATCAACATGAGCCTCGGCGGCTACGACACCCCCGAGGTCGAACCCCTCGAAGAGGCCGTGAACCGCCTCAGCGCCGAGAAGGGCGCGCTGTTCGTGATCGCCGCGGGCAACAGCGGACCCAACGCGCGCACGATCGGCTCACCCGGCACCGCCGACGCGGCACTGACCGTCGGCGCGGTCGACGACCAGAACGGGATCGCGGAGTTCTCGAGCCGCGGCCCGACGCAGGCAGGCACGCTCAAGCCCGACCTCACCGCGCCCGGCGTCGGCATCGTCGCCGCCCTGCACTCCGACGGCAGGATCGGCGCGCCGGTCGCCGACGGCTACACCTCGCTCGACGGCACCTCGATGGCGACCCCGCACGTCGCGGGCGCGGCGGCACTGCTGCGCCAGCAGCACCCGGAACTGGGCGGCACCGCGCTGAAGGCCCGTCTCACCGGCACCACCACGCCGACGGAGCAGCTCACGCCGTTCGAGCAGGGCTCCGGCCGTGTCGACGTCGCCAAGCTGATCAAGCAGCACGTGACGTCCTCCCCGGCGAGCATCAGCTTCGGCGCGCACCAGTGGCCGCACACCGCCGAACCCGTGCTGACCAAGGAGATCACCTACTCCAACGCGGGCTCCGAGCCGGTCACGCTCGACCTCACCACGGACACGAACGGCACCCTGTTCAGCGTCTCCCCCGCCAAGCTCACGGTTCCGGCGGGCGGCACCGCGACGGCCACGGTCACCGCGGACGTCACCAAGCAGCCGGCGGGTGGCGTGTTCGGCGGCGCCATCGTCGCGAGCGGCCTGCGCACGGCCGTCGTGGCCGACCTGGAGGTGGAGAGCTACGACATCAAGGTCACCGGTGTCGAACGGTCCGGAGTCACGACGGCGTCGACCTTCGCGTTCCTGATCAACGTCGACACCGGCGCCCGCGTCTGGCCGAACAGCACGACCGGCGTCGCACGCGTGGCCAAGGGCCGCTACATCCTGAACGGCAGCGTGATGTCGTCGTCCGGTGCCTACACCCACGACGTCATCAACTACCCCAACCTGACCGTCTCCGGCGCCACGACGATCAACCTCGACGCCCGCCAGGCCAAGCCCGTCAAGGTGACGCTGCCGGTCACCGCGCGGCTCTCGTTGCTGCAGACCGGTTTCGAGCGGGTCGTCGACGGCACCGCCTACACCATCGGCAACTTCTCGGTCGGCGGTTCCATCGACCACCTCGGCGTCGCGAGCCTCGGCCCCGACTCGAACGAGGTCACCGGCAAGATCGCCACGTTCTGGACCGCGGGCCCGGACTTCTACGGACTCGCCTGGTACCACAAGGGATCCGCGCCCAACGGCCTGACGAAGACGGTCGCGAAGAACGACCTCGCGACGGTCAAGGTCGACATGCCCGCCCTCAAACCGGGCCAGAGCGCGTCGATCGGCCACACCTCCTCGCCCGAGGGCCGCGCCGACTGGACGTACGGTTCGCTGGACAACTTCGTTCCCGGCCAGCGCACCGAGTACTACGGCGGCGAGGGCGGTGACTGGTCGCGCAGGTTCAACCTGTTCGACGAGACCGGCAACATCGGCGCGCTCGTCACCCCGCTGCGGCACTACAAGCCGGGCAGGTCCTACGTGGAACCGTTCAACCGCGCGGTGTTCGGCCCGGCACTGCCCCCGTCGCGGGACATCCCGCACTCGTTCCGCACCGGCGACTTCGTCCGGATCACCGTGCCGCTGTACGGCGACAACGCGGGCAACGAGGGCTACGGCCGCGTGACCGAGGCTCGCACGACGCTGTACCGCGACAACGTGAAGGCCGTCGAGACGGCCGAACCGGGCTGGGCGGCGGTCGACGTCCAGCCGGGCGCCGCGCACTACCGCCTGGAAACCTCCGCCGTCCGGGACGACGCCTTGAGCTCCAAGGTGTCCGGCGTGTGGACGTTCCGCAGCGACACGACGGCCCGGCAGACGGCGCTACCGCTGTCCGTCGTCCGCTTCGCCCCGCAGCTGGACGACAACGGCTACGGCCGCGCCGGCCAGATGCTCTCGGTGCCGATCTCCACGCAGTCGCAGGTGGACTCGGTGCGCGTGACGTCCGTCGAGGTCTCCTACGACGGCGGCACGACGTGGAAGCGCACGCAGATCACGGCCAACCGCGTGCTGCTCGCCCACCCGAGGGACGCCAAGTCGGTCTCCTTGCGTGCCAAGGCGTCCGGCAGCGGCCAGACCGTGGAGCAGACGATCGTCAACGCGTACCTGCTCCGCTGACCGAACCGGCCCGCGCGCTCCCGAGCCCACGAGGCGAAGGAGCGCGCGGGCCTTCCGTAGTCTGGAGACCGTGCGGGAACTGACTGACGAGATCGCCGCCGCCCACCGCCCGCCACCCACCAAACCCACGTCGACCGGGGTCAGCATCCCTGGCCGCCACGTCGCCGAAGTCGCGCGACATCCCGACGGCCGGCTCGCGGTCATCACCTGGTCGTCGCCGAAGATCGACCCCGGCCTGCTCAACCCCGCCCTGCACGTAGTGGAGACCGGCGGGACCGTCACCGACCTGGGCGCGACGCCCGCGGACGCCGGTTCGCCGGTGTGGTGGGGCGACGAAGTCTGCTACCTCGCGCTGACACCGCCGCACCTGCAGGGCGGCAACGCCGTCTTCGACCAGCGCCACCGCAACCTCACCGAAGGCATGCGCGCCTGCCCGATCGACCTCGTCCAGGACGACGGCGAGGCACCGGTCGTGGTCGTCGCGACCGGCCTGGACACCGAGTTCCGCCGCCTCGACGGCCGCTTCCTCGCCCGCGTCAGGGGATCGCACCTGCCGCCCCGCTACCGCGACCTCGACGGCATCCCCTGGGGCACCCAGGAACGCCTCCGGTACCGAGCGCCGGACGGCCTGGAACTCGACGGCCTCCTGGTGCTGCCGCCAGGCAGGACCAGACGAGACGGACCGTGTCGTCTGGTCACGCTCGTTCACGGCGGGCCCTACGACCGCTGGACCGACGACCTGCAGTTGCACTGGGTGCCGTCGGCGCAGTGGTTCGCGCATCAGGGGATCGCGTGCTTCCTGCCCAATCCGCGGGGCGGGCAGGGGCGCGGGCACGAGTTCGCCGCGGCCGTCGCGCACAAGGTGGGGCAGGAGGAGTGGCACGACATCGAGGCCGGCATCGACCTGCTCGTCGCGGAAGGAGTCGCGGACGGGAACAGGCTCGGCATCGCCGGGTGGAGTCACGGCGGGTTCATGGCCGCGTGGGCCACGACGAGGACGGATCGGTTCAAGGTCGCGCTGGTGGGCGCGGGAATCTCGGACTGGCCACGCCTGATCGCCACAGGTGAGTGGGGCGCGTTCGAGGCGGCGCTGGGCGACAGCCCGGAGCACAGTCCGCTCACCTACGCGGATCGGATCTCCACACCGATGTTGATCGTGCACGGCGCGGACGACACGAACGTGCCGGTGGAGCAAGCCGAACTACTGCACGGCGCGGTGAAGCACTCCGAACTCGTCGTCTATCCGGGCGAAGGGCACTCGCTTCGGCAGCGTGAGCACAGGCTGGATCTGCTGAACCGAGCCAGAAGGTTGTTCGCGAAGCTCTGAAACTTGCGCAAACCCTACGCAAGGCAAGCAAGCTCAGAGCAAGCGGCCGCAAGCGGGACCATCAAGATCACATCAATTTTCCGGGCAGGTTCGGACCCGAACCTCCCGCAACACCGGATGTCCTGCCGCTGGTGATCGCCCTTGCGCACGTTGAGACACTGGTCGAACACGTCAACGAACACCCGTCTTTCCTGCTCAAAGCGGTATGTCGCAAATTTGCGCAATCACGTCGAGATATTGCGGTAATCTGCTAGTCACTTCTACGGTGAGGCGCGCCACACCCCCTCGCGTCCCCACCGAGAAGGGCCAAGCACGCCATGTCACCGACGACACGCGCTCGCTCCCTGCTAGCCCCGTTAACGGCACTGATCACCGCGGCGGCGACCCTGACCATCGCCCCCGCCGCCCAGGCCGCTCAGGTCAGCCTCGACCTGGCCGGACACACCCGGATCGACCAGGTCACCCTCACGGCCCCGAAGAACAGCACCGAAACCTTCGCCGTGCAGACCAGCCTGGACGGCAGAGGCTGGTCGACGCTGGTCGCGGAACGACCACACGACTTCAAGAACGGCAAGGTGACGTTCCAGGTCGACCCGACGGTGGTCCGGCACGTCCGCGCCACCATGACCACCGCGAAGCTCGAAGTCCGCGAAGCAGCCGTCAGCGCCCAGTTGCAGGCGACGTACAGCGCGAGCAGCACCAACCAGAACTACGGGCCGGGCAACGCCGGAGACGGCAACCAGGGCACGTACTGGGAGAGCGCGAACAACGCGTTCCCGCAGTGGATCCAGGCCGATCTCGGTGCCGCGCTCAAAGCCGACCGGGTCGTGCTGAAGCTCCCGACCGGCGGCTGGGGTGCCCGCACCCAGACCCTCGCGGTCCAGAGCAGCACGGACGGCCAGAACTTCACGGACCTCGTCGCGTCGAGGGGCTACGAGTTCGCGCCTTCCGCGAACAACACCGTCACCATCGACTTCACCGCGGCCACCACGCGGTACGTCCGGTTGCGGATCACCGGGAACACCGGCTGGCCGGCGGCCCAGCTCAGCGAGTTCGAGGTGCAGGGCCCCACCGGGGGTGACACGCAGGCCCCTTCGGCACCGGCGAACCTCGCCTACACCCAGCCGCAGGCAGGCCAGATCCGGCTGACCTGGAACGCGAGCACCGACAACGCGGGCGTCACCGGCTACGACGTCTACGCCAACGGCACCCTGCGGACCACGGTGACCGGCACGACCCACACCGACAGCCAGCCCGACGGGCTGCGCGTCACCTACCACGTGATCGCCAAGGACGCGGCCGGCAACCAGTCCCCCGCCAGCGACTCCGTGACGCGCGAGGGCGCCACCGGCACGAACCTGGCGCAGGGCAAGCCAGTCACGGCGAACAACAACGTGCACAACTTCGTCGCCGCCAACGCCAACGACGGGAACGTGGCCTCCTACTGGGAGTCCAACGGGTTCCCCGGCACGCTGACCGTCCAACTGGGATCGAACGCGGACGTCAGCTCGGTCGTGGTCAAGCTCAACCCTGACTCGGCCTGGGGCGCCCGCACGCAGAACGTCGAGGTCCTCGGCCGCGAGCAGAACGCCACCGGCTTCACGAGCCTCGCCGCGGGCCGCGACCACCGCTTCGACCCGGCATCGGGGAACGCCGTCACGATCAACGCGGCCGGACGGGTCGCCGACCTGCAGCTGCGCGTCACGTCCAACACCGGAGCGCCCGGCGCCCAGGTGGCTGAGGTACAGGTGTTCGGCACCCCTGCCCCGAATCCCGACCTCACCGTCACCGCGACGTCGATCACGCCGGCGAGCCCCGTCGAGACCGACCAGATCACGCTGAACGCGACCGTCCGCAACGCGGGCACGGCGGCCAGCACGGCCACCGACGTGACGTTCTTCCTCGGCACCACCAGTGTCGGCACGGCCCAGGTCGGTGCCCTCACGGCCGGTGCGCAGGCGAACGTGAGCACCACGATCGCGGCCCGTCCCTCGGGCAGCTACGAGTACACGGCCAAGGTCGACGAGACCAAGAAGGTCGCGGAGCAGAACGAGACCAACAACGCCCGCATCCACCCGGACCCGCTGGTCGTGACGCCGGTCCCGAGCTCCGACCTGGTGGCCGTGCCGTCCTGGTCGCCGAGCAACCCGGCCAACGGTCAGGCCACCACGTTCAGCGTCGCGATCAAGAACCAGGGCACCATCGCCAGCGCGGCAGGCGCCCACGGCATCACGGTCACGATCCTGAACAGCAGCGGCCAGGCCGTCCGCACGCTGACCGGCAGCCACAACGGCACGATCAACGCGGGCGCGACGACCGCCGCGGTCAACCTCGGCACGTGGCCCGCCGCCGACGGCCGCTACACCGTCCGCACGGCGATCGCCAACGACGGCAACGAGATCCCTGCCAAGCAGGGCAACAACACCAGCGAGCAGTCGCTGTTCATCGGCCGCGGCGCCAGCGTTCCGTGGCAGCACGTCGAGGCCGAGGACGCCGCCGTCGGCGGTGGCGCGCAGGTCCTCAGTCCCAACAGGACGATCGGCGACCTCGCCGGTGAGGCGTCCGGCCGCCGTGCCGTCACGCTGAACGGCACCGGCCAGTCGGTCGAGTTCACGACGTCCGGTCCCACCAACACCCTCGTCACCCGGTTCTCCATCCCGGACAGCTCCGGTGGCGGCGGCATCACCTCGAACCTCAACGTCTACGTCAACGGCCAGTTCCACAAGGCCATCGACCTGACGTCGAAGTACATGTGGCTCTACGGCAACGAAGCCGGACCGGGCAACTCCCCGGGAGCGGGCGGGCCGCGCCACATCTACGACGAGGCGAACGTGATGCTCGACTCGACGTTCCCGGCGGGCACAAAGATCAAGCTGCAGAAGGACGCGGCCAACACCACGAACTACGCGATCGACTTCGTGAACTTCGAACAGGTGACGGCTGCCGGAAATCCTGACGCCGCACGCTATGCCGTGCCCGCCGGGTTCACCCACCAGGACGTGCAGAACGCGCTCGACCGCGTCCGGATGGACACGACCGGCACGTTCGTCGGCGTCTACCTGCCCGCGGGCACCTACCAGACGGCGCAGAAGTTCAACGTCTACGGCAAGGCCGTCCGGGTGGTCGGCGCGGGTCCCTGGTTCACCCGGTTCCAGGCCCCGCTCGCGCAGGAGAACACCGACATCGGCTTCAGCGCGCAGTCGTCCGCGAGCGGCTCGACGTTCAGCGGGTTCGCGGTGTTCGGCAACTACACCGCGCGCATCGACGGGCCGGGCAAGGTGTTCGACTTCGCCGGCGTCCAGAACATGACCATCGAGAACATCTGGGTCGAGCACATGATGTGCCTGTTCTGGGGCAACAACGTCGACAACAACGTCATCAGGGACAGCCGCATCCGCGACATGTACGCGGACGGCCTCAACCTGACCAACGGGTCGGCGGGCAACCGGATCGCGAACATCGAGGCCCGGTCGACCGGTGACGACGCGTTCGCGCTGTTCGCCGCCACCGACGGCGGTGGCAGCGGCCAGCAGAACAACGTCTTCGAGAACCTGTCGGTGCTGACGCCGTGGCGTGCGGCCGGTCTCGCGGTCTACGGCGGCAAGCTCAACACGTTCCGCAACATCTACGTGGCGGACACGCTCACCTACTCCGCCGTGACGATCAGCTCGCTCGACTTCGGTTACCCGATGGAGGACTTCGGGCCCGAGCCGACGACGTTCAGCGGGCTCACGCTCGTGCGGTCCGGCGGTCACTTCTGGGGCGCGCAGACGTTCGGCGCGATCTGGATGTTCTCCGCTTCCAAGAAGTACACGGGGATCCGGGTGAGCGACGTCGAGATCATCGATCCGACGTACAGCGGAATCATGTTCCAGACCAAGTACAACGGTGCGGCCGAGAACGTCTTCCAGGACACGGTGCTGTCCAACGTGAGCATCTCGGGTGCGCGCAAGAGCGGTGACGCCTTCGACGCCAAGTCCGGCTTCGGCCTGTGGGCCAACGAGATGCCGGAGCAGGGTCAGGGCCCGGCCGTCGGTGAGGTCACGTTCAACGGCCTCAGGTTCAGCGACAACTTCCAGGACATCAGGAACACGACGTCCACCTTCAAGATCAATATCAACTGATTTCCCCTGCCGCGAAGGACAATTCAATGAAAAACACGCTAGTGAGGCGTGCGGTGAGTGCTGCCTTGGTCAGCGCCCTCGCACTGTTCGGATTGACACCCACGGCAGGAGCAGCGGTCGTCAGGCTGTCCGCGAACCTGACCGCGTCCAGCACCAACGGCTCGTTCGGCGCCGGGAACGCCGGTGACGGCAACCAGGGCAGCTACTGGGAGAGCACGAACGGTGTTTTCCCGCAGTGGATCCAGGCCGACCTGGGCGCCGAGAAGAGCGTCAGCAAGGTCGTGCTGCGCCTGCCCTCGAACTGGGAGCAGCGCACGCAAAAGCTTGCTGTGCAAGGGAGTTTCAACGGATCGCAGTTCAGCGACCTCGTCGGCTCCGGCGGGCGGGTGTTCTCGCCCGGCTCCGGCAACACGGTGACGCTGGACTTCACCGCCACCAGCACCAGGTACGTGCGCGTCACGATCACCGCGAACACCGGCTGGGCCGCCGGTCAGCTCAGCGAGTTCGAGGTGCACGGCGAGTCCGGACCGGTCGACCCGCCGCCCCCTGGGGACAACCTCGCGGCAGGCAAGCCGGTCGAGGAGTCCGGGCACGTGCACAACTACGTGCCGGGCAACGCGGTCGATGGCAACACCGGCACGTACTGGGAGTCCAGCGGCCTCCCCGGTCACCTGACCGCGAAGCTGGGCTCGAACGCGGACGTCACGTCGGTCGTCGTCAAGCTCAACCCCGACGGCGCGTGGGGTGCCCGCACGCAGAACTTCGAGGTGCTCGGCCGTGAGGCGAGCGCGTCGGCGTTCGGCACCCTGAAGGCACGCGCCGACTACCGGTTCGACCCGGCCACCGGCAACAGCGTGACCATCCCGGTGTCCGGCCGCGCGTCGGACGTGCGGCTGCACTTCTACTCGAACACCGGCGCGCCCGGCGGCCAGGTCGCCGAGTTCCAGGTGTTCGGTGCCTCCGCGCCGGCGCCCGACCTGACCGTCACGAACCTGACGTGGACCCCGGCGAGCCCGAGCGAGGCCGACGCGATCAGGCTCACCGCCACCGTGCGCAACGGCGGCACCGTGGCGTCCGGCGCGACGACGCTGAACGTCACGCTCGGCGGCACCGCCGCCGGCACCGCCCAGGTCGGCGCGCTCGCTGCGGGAGCCACGGCGGCCGTCACCGTGGACGCCGGTCGGCGAGGTGCCGGGTCCTACGCGGCCGCGGCCACCGTGGACCCGGCCGGCCAGGTCGCGGAGTCCAACGAGGGCAACAACACCTTCACCTCCGGCTCTCCCCTGGTCGTCGACCAGGCACCGGGACCGGACCTGCAGATCACCGGTGTCACGCCGAACCCGTCGTCCCCGGCGGCGGGCCAGCAGGTGACGTTCGCGGTGCAGGTCAACAACCGCGGCACCTCCGCGGCGGGCGCGTCGGTGACGCGGGTCGCCGTCGGCGGCAGCACCTTGACGGCCAACACCGGAGCGATCAACGCCGGTCAGACCGTCACCGTCAACGTCGGCACCTGGACCGCCACCAACGGCGGCGCCACGGCCACCGCGACGGCGGACGCGACCGGCCAGGTCGCGGAGACCAACGAGAACAACAACACCGCGACCCAGTCCATTGTGGTCGGACGCGGCGCGTCCGTGCCGTTCACGAGCTACGAGGCGGAAGCGGGCCGTTACCAGGGCACGCTGCTGCAGGCCGACGCGGAGCGCACGTTCGGGCACACCAACTTCGGGTCCGAGTCCTCGGGCCGCAAGTCGGTGCGCCTCGACGCGCAGGGCCAGTTCGTGGAGGTCACCTCGACGGTCAGCACCAACTCGATCGTCGTGCGCAACTCGATCCCGGACGCCGCCGCGGGCGGTGGCCAGGAGGCGACGATCAGCCTGTACGCGAACGACCAGTTCGTGCAGAAGCTCACCCTGTCGTCGCGCCACAGCTGGCTCTACGGCACGACCGACGACCCCGAAGGCCTCACGAACCGTCCGGGTGGCGACGCCCGCAGGCTGTTCGACGAGACCTCCCAACTGCTGGCGAGCAGCTACCCGGCGGGCACGAAGTTCAAGCTGCAGCGCGATTCCGGTGACAACGCGCAGTTCTACGTCATCGACCTGATCGACCTGGAGCAGGTCGCGCCGGCCGGGCAGAAGCCCGCGGACTGCGTCTCGATCACGCAGTACGGTGCCACGCCGAACGACCAGACCGACGACGCCGACGCGATCCAGCGCGCGGTCACGGCCGACCAGACCGGCCAGATCCCGTGCGTCTGGATCCCGGAGGGCAGGTTCCGCCAGGAGAAGAAGATCCTGACCCAGTCCGGCAGCGGCGGCCACAACCAGGTCGGCATCCGCAACGCCACCATCCGCGGTGCGGGCATGTGGCACTCGCAGCTGTTCTCGCTGATCCAGCCGCAGGACGCGGGCACGATCAACCACCCGCACGAGGGCAACTTCGGGTTCGACATCGACGACAACACGCAGATCTCCGACATCGCGATCTTCGGCTCCGGCCGGATCCGCGGCGGTGACGGCAACGCGGAGGGCGGCGTCGGTCTCAACGGCCGGTTCGGCAAGAACACCAAGATCACCAACGTGTGGATCGAGCACGCCAACGTCGGTGTCTGGGTGGGCCGCGACTACAGCAACCTGCCCGAGCTCTGGAACCCCGGTGACGGCCTGCAGTTCAGCGGCATGCGCATCCGCGACACCTACGCCGACGGCATCAACTTCACCAACGGCACGCGCAACTCCACGGTGTTCAACTCGTCGTTCCGCACCACGGGCGACGACGCGCTGGCGGTGTGGGCGTCGAAGTACGTGAAGGACCAGAACGTGGATGTCGGCAGCGGCAACGCTTTCCTCAACAACACGATCGCGTTGCCGTGGCGTGCCAACGGAATCGCGATCTACGGCGGTTCGAACAACCGCGCGGAGAACAACATCATCTCCGACACCGCCAACTACCCGGGCATCATGCTGGCGACCGACCACGACCCGCTGCCGTTCGGCGGGACGACGACGCTCGCCAACAACGCCCTGCACCGCACGGGCGGCGCGTTCTGGGGTGAGGCGCAGGAGTTCGGCGCCATCACGCTGTTCTCGCAGAACCTGCCGATCCCCGGCGTCGTCATCCGCGACACCGAGATCCTGGACTCCACCTACGACGGAATCCAGTTCAAGGGTGGCGGCAGCGGGATGCCGGACGTGCAGATCACCAACGTCCGCATCGACAGGTCGAACAACGGCTCCGGCATCCTCGCGATGGCCCAGGCCCGCGGTTCGGCGCGGCTGACGAACGTCACGATCACCAACTCGCGGGACGGCGACATCACCATCGAACCGGGTTCGCAGTTCGCCATCAATTAAGGAGTCGGCCGTAGATCACATTTAGAACCACCTCCGATCGGGTATGCACCGGTCGGAGGTGGTTCTTCATGTCCACGATCGTGGTGGGGTTCGACGGTTCCGGCCTGGCCCGGCGCGCGGTGCACTTCGGTGCAGAGGAGGCGTCCCGTCGTGGCGCGGCCTTGCAGGTCGTCCACGCCGTACGCGCTCCCCTGCCCGAGCCCGTCTTCACGCCGATGTCCATCCCGGTGCCGGAGTTCGTCACCGAGGAGACGATGTCCAAGGCCGCCGAGGACCATCTCAACGAGCTGGCGGCCGAGATCAGGCAAGGCTGGCCGGAGCTCGAGGTCGCCACGCACGTGCGCATCGGCCGCCCGGTCGACGTTCTCGCCGCCGAACCCGGCGACCTGCTCGTGCTCGGCTCCTCCGGTCGCACGGGCATCGCGGAGATGTTCCTGGGCTCCACCGCCATCGAGCTCGTGTCGACCGGCGGGCGTCCTGTGATCGTGACCCGTTCCGGCCCTGTCGACGGCCGCGTGGTCGTCGGCGTCGACGGCTCCGAGACCTCCACGGACGCGATCGCGTTCGCCTTCGAGCACGCCGCCCGCCACGGCCGTGAGCTGCTCGCCATCTACGCGTGGAACGACGTCGGCTGGGCCGAACTCCCCGAGCAGGACTTCGACCACGTCCGCGTCGACCTGGCCAAGTCGCTGGACGAACAGCTGGCGCCCCACGCCGCGCGGTGGCCGGATGTGCATGTGGCACAGGAGGTCGCGTTCGACGCTCCCGCCCGCGCGTTGCTCCAGGCGGCTGATGGCGCGGCCCTGATCGCCGTCGGCAGTCACGGCCGTGGCGCGGTGAGGCGTGCAATTCTGGGTTCGGTGAGCCACGCTGTGCTCCACCACGCGCCGTGCCCGGTCGCCGTGGTTCATGGGAGGTGACGTGACATGCGCGGGTTAGCTGCCGTGCTGCTGTGCCTGGTGCTGGCTTCGTGCGGCCAGGTGCCGCCGCCACAGGCGCCTGCATCGAGCACTCCCACCACCGACACGTCCACGCCGAGCATTCCGGCGCCGCTGCCGCCATCGTCGACTCCGCTGCCGACGACCACCACGCCTTCGCGGGCGTTGGAGCCCGGGATGACCACGGTGCGGGGCACGGTGTCGGCCGGCGTCGAGTCCGGCTGCATGATCCTGAACTCCGGCGGTGAGCAGTACCTGCTGCTCGGCGCCGACCCCGCGATCGCGGTGGCCGGTGCCTCGGTGGAGGTGACCGGGCGGGCTGATCCCGGTGGGATGACCACGTGCCAGCAGGGCACGCCGTTCCACGTCACGAGCACCCGGCGCGGCTGACTCCACCCGTTCGGGTCACGCTGCGCTGCGCCGGTCAGCGGATGATGGGCCAATGGAGAGCGGAGAGCCGGACAGACGGCTCGAACTGGTGTTCTCGGAGTCCCTGCGGGCGCTGAGCTACCAGCAGGGCGCGCTCGACAACCTCCGCTCGCGGGTCACGCTGCTGACCGCGGGCGCGGCTCTCGTCAGCTCCTCGTTCGTCGGCACCGCGTTGCAGAGTCCGCGCTGGGGAGCGGCCACGGTCGTCGCGATCGCGGCGATGACCGGCGTTCTCGCGCTGGCCCTGGTCATCTGCGCACCGATCTGGCGGTGGACGTTCCTGTCCAGCGCGTCGCGGCTGCTGGGTGCGGTCGACCTCGGGCACGACCTCGACTCGATGCGACGTCATCTCGCGGCCGACTTCGAACAGTGGCTCGACGCCAACGAGAAGAAGCTCCGCAAGCTGCAGTGGTGCTTCGTGGCCGGCCTCGTGCTCCTGCTCGTCGAGGTGTCGGCGTGGTGTGTGCAGCTCGCCCAGATGAAGGGGTGGCCGTGATGGCCGGGAAACCCGATGAGACCGATGGTTCCGCCGAGATCGGTCCGGCGTGGCCGGTGGTGGGCCGAAGCATGATCAATCACAACGCCCCCAGTGCCGAGCCGACCGGCCAGTTCCCCGCCCCGGTGGGCAGTGCGCCCCGCGAAGACGTCCGGGCCGGTGCGCGGTGGCCTAGGGTCGCGCTCGTGCTGACCGGGCTGGTGCTGCTCGTCGCGGCGATGGCGGTGCTGGTGGTGCTCGTGGTCCTGCCGTGGTTCTCCTGACACCGTTCGGCCCCGCTCCACTCGGGGAACGGGGCCGGGAAACGGGGCCGGGAAACGGTGCCTACTTCTTGAGCGCCTCGCGGAGGAACGCCACGGCCTGGTTGATCGCGGCCTCGGCGGCATGCGTGCCGCGCAACGCGTTCAGCATCACGAAGTCGTGGATCGCACCCGCGTACCGGACGGCGGTGACGGGCACGCCGGCCTCGCGCAGCTTGTCGGCGTAGGCCTCGCCCTCGTCGCGCAGCACGTCGGCCTCCGCGGTGATCACGAGTGCCTGCGGCAGGCCGGCGAGCTGGTCCCTGGTGGCGCGCAACGGGGACGCGGTGATCTCGGCACGCTCGACCGGGTTCGTCGTGTACTGGTCCCAGAACCACTGCATGCCGTCGCGGCGCAGGAAGTAGCCCTCGGCGAACTGCAGGTAGGAGTCGGTGTCGAAGGACGCGTCGGTCACCGGGTAGAAGAGCACCTGGGCCTTCAGCGCGATGTCGCCGCGTTCCTTGGCCTGCAACGTCAGCGCGGCGGCCATGTTGCCGCCGACCGAGTCACCGGCGACCGCGACGCGGGTCACGTCGAGGCCGTACGAGGCGCCGTCGCTCTGGATCCACCGCGCGGTGGCGTAGTTCTGGTTGATCGCGACCGGGTAGCGGGCTTCGGGCGAGAGCGAGTAGTCGGGGAAGACGACGGCGGCACCGGCACCGACGGCGAGCTCGCGGACCAGGCGGTCGTGGGTGTGGGCGTTGCCGAAGACCCAGCCGGCACCGTGGATGTAGAGGATGACCGGAAGGTCACCGGTGACCCCTGCCGGCTTGACCACGCGAACCTTGAAGCCGTCCAGCTCGACCCACTGCTCGTCGATCCCGGGCTTGTCCACCGCGCCCGACTGCACCTCGTCGACGGCCTTGCGGCCCTCCTCGGGGGCGATCTCGAACAGGAACGGCGGCGTGGCGGTGGCGGCGGCGAACTCGGCGGCGGCGGGTTCGAGGACGGGGCGCTTCATGGCTTCCTCCTGGCGTTCCGGGGTGATGCCATAAAGCTAGTGCGCGATTAAATCGTGCACAATGTAATCACGGCCTCATCGGAGGCGGAAATAACGACGGCCCCTGCCCGAACGGGGCAGGGGCCGTCGCCGAACGCGCCGTACTAGCTGACGGTGAAGCCCGCCGTGGCGCCGGTGAAGCCGGTGATCTTGCCGGTCCAGCCGCTCTTCTCGTCGCCGTGGTGCACGATCCGGTAGGTGCCGGCGGGGGTGTCCGCCGGGATCTGCCAGGTGATCGTGGCGTTGGAGAAGGCGATGCCGACCCGTTCCCACTTGTAGCGCGTCGACCAGTCACCGTCGTCGGCGACGCGCGTCCACTGGCCGTTCACCTGCCGCTGCACCTCCAGGAAGGTGTGGTTGCGGTGCAGGTTGTTCTTCGGGTGGCCGGTGACGAACACGGACGTGACGGTCTCGCCGCGCCCGTAGGAGGCCTTGGGCGCGGTCAGGACGTCGCCGTACTTCTTGTCGGCGGGCTTGTCGTCGAGCACGACACCGGTCTGCAGGTTGATGTCGGTGAACGGCGGCTTGCCGGGGTTCGGACCGGCAGGCAGGGAGGTTCCCGCCTTCATCGACGCGGCGAGCTTGCCGAACTCCTGCTGGTAGGCCGGGGTCGTGTTGCGGCCGAACAGGGTGGAGCCGCCCTCGTACTGCTGCGAGTCGTACTCCTCCGGCGTGGTGACGTACTGGCTGTAGTCGTTGGCGTAGCCCTGGATCAGCACGTTCCGCAGCGGCACACCGGCCTCGGCTGCCACCGTCTTGCGGATGCGCAGGCCCGCGGTGATCGTGACCTCACCGGGCACCGCGACGAGGTGCAGCTGTCCGATGCGGACGATCTGCAGCGGCACGATGTTGGGCGTCGCGCCGATCAGACCCGTCGGCACCAGAGAGGCCTTGGGGAACTGGCAGTCCCGCAGCCACTGCGGAACCTCCATCTGCAACGGCTCGAAGAGCTTCTTCCACGGCGACTGCATGCCCTCGGAGAAGCCGGGGATCGCCGGGCCGTCCTCGATGCTGCCCGCCATCGTGGACGCGCCGACGACTCCCGAACACGTCGTGCCGGGCTGACCGGTGTCGGTGTAGCGGCCCTCGACCCGCACGGCCGACATGTCCACGAACCGCATGCGCGAGTCGACACCGCCCGACATCGCGGACTGCGGGCCGCGGTAGACCTCCTGCGCCTTGCGGTTCTGGCGCTCGCCGATGACGCGGGCGTTCTCCCACTCGTTCTCGGTGGGGCCGGAGCCGGGCTTCAGGTTGAGGTTGGGCGACATGTCGCCCGCGTTGGTGTTCGGGAACGCCGCCACGAAGTCCGCGGTGTTGTCGAGGTACCGCACGCCTTCGTCGTCGTGCTCCCACTGGTACGCCGCGTAACCCTTGTTGTCCGGGCTGATCAGCGTGTTGGCGTTGGTGATCGACGTGTTGTGCGTGGCGAACCAGCTGATCGCGCCGACGTTCTCGGTGCCCTGCCTGAACTTCAGCACCGTCATCTGCGGGTCGATGCCGGCCGGGAAGGCGCCCTTGTCGGGGTTGCGGTCGAACGCAACGCGCGAGCGGTTGACCGACGCGTTCGTGAGCTCGCCGATGCCGAGGCTGATCGAGCCGGGCCGCACGTCGTCGTGCGCCTCGACGACCGACTCGGTGATGCCGTCGACCACGGCGGCCAGCGCCTGCGGCTGCATGCCGAGGATCGACAGGTTGTAGGCGAGGTTGTGCGACTGGCCGCCGGGGCCGCTGTGCGTGTGCGTGGCGGAGAGCAGCAGGTTCTCGCGGGTGTAGGTGCTGCCGTACTTGGCCTGCAGCTTGGTGAGCACGCCCTCCTGGACCGCGCGGAAGATCATCGCGAGGTCGGCGTTGACGTACGCGACGCGCTTGTTCGTGGCGCGGTCGACCACGACGTAGGCCCGCGACCGCAGCCGTTGCTGGATGCCCGTCGTCTTCTGGTCGAACTTGGAATAGCCCATCATGCCGTTCTCGGCGGCCGGGCCGGTGACGTCGGAGATGCCCCGGCCCACCAGGTAAGGCTCCGGTTCCGCCCACGCGAACGGGCCGCTGACCAGCGCCGCACCGACCAGTGCGGCGACCACCGTCAAGACTTTCGTCCGCATGAGCACCCCGCTAAGTGAATGGGATTCACATTTCAGGGTTGACGGTAGGTGATCCAGACCACTTCGAGCAAGTCACCGCGAGTGCGTTGGCCGTGACGACGAGCAGGATTCCAGCCCAATGGTGGAGTGCGAGCGTCTCCCCTAGCACCACGAGCCCCGCCAGTGCCGCCAGCACCGGGTGCACGCTCATCGCAAGCCCGAACAGGCGCGCGGGCACCTTCCGCAGCGCGATCACGTCGACGGCGTAGGGCACGACGCTGCAGAACACGCCCGCGCCGACCGCGTACAGGATCGACATCCCGGTCAGCTTCCCGTGCAGCACCAGCAGCACCGCGACCGGGACGTAGAGCATCGCCGACATCGCGGTCGCGACGGCGGGCGCCTGCAGACCGGGCAGCCGGGCGCCGACCAGGCGGTTGAGCAGGATGTACGCGGCCCAGCAGCCCGCGGCGAGCAGGCCGAGCCCGACGCCGACGTAGTCGCTGCTGGGGCCCGGCAGCACCAGCACGTACACGCCGGCCGCCGCGATCAGCACGAACAGGAAGTCCCGGCGGGTTCGTGAGCCGGCGAGCGCGATGCCGAGCGGCCCGAGCACCTCCAGCGTGACGGCGAGGCCGAGGCCGATGCGGTCGATCGCCATGTAGAGGCTGAGGTTCATCGTGGCGAACACGAGCCCGAGCGCGAGCGTCGGCCACCACTGCGCCCAGGTGAATCTTCGCAGGTTCGGCCGGGCCATCGGGAGCAGCACCGCGGCGGCCACGAACTGGCGCACCGCCACGACACCCGCCGGGCCGATGGCGGCGAACGCGTGGGCGCCCACGGCGGCGCCGATCTGGTTGCTGGCCGCGCTCGCGGTCATCGTGGCGAATCCACCGAGGCTCTTCATACCGCCCAGCCTGCGGTCCGGGCTTTGATACGGGAAATGCATCGGCCGCGTCACCTATACGCTGGGCGCATGGATCTGCGGCACCTGCGGGCGTTCGTGGCGGTCGTCGACGCGGGCACGTTCACCGACGCGGCAAAGGAACTCGACCTGACCCAGGCGTCGGTGTCCCGTTCGGTCGCCGCACTGGAGGCCGCGCTCGGCGTGCGGCTGTTGCAACGTTCCACCCGGCACGTCGCGCTCACCGCCGTGGGCACCCAGGTGCTCGACGGTGCCCGGCGCGTGCTGGACGAGGTCGCCCACCTGCACCGGATCGCGTCGCAGTCGCTGACCGAGCTGCGGATCGGCTACGCCTGGGCGGCGCTCGGCAAGCACACCCGGCGCGTCCAGAAGGCCTGGGCCGCCGAGCATCCGGGGTTGCCGCTGGTGTTCGTGCAGTCGAACTCGCTGACCGCCGGGCTCGCCGAGGGCATGGCCGACGTCGCGGTCGTGCGCAGGGCACTCGACGACACGCGGTTCGAGACGGCGTTGCTCGGCACCGAGCGGCGCTACGGCGTGGTCGCGACGGACAACCCGTTGGCGCGCAAGCGTTCGCTGAAGCTCGCCGACCTCGCCCGCTACTCGCTGGCGGTGGACGACCGGACCGGGACGACCACCCTGGACCTGTGGCAGCCCGGCAAGGCCCCCGCCGTCGTGCGCAACACCCACAGCGTCGACGAGTGGCTGACGCTGATCGCCGCCGGGCAGGCCGTCGGCATGACGGCGGAGGCGACCGCGAGCCTGAACCCGCGTCCCGGCGTGGCCTACCGTGCCGTGGTGGACGCGCCGCCGATCGCGGTGTGGCTGGCGTGGTGGAAGGACCAGCCGCCACGGCACCTCACCGACCTGATCACGCTGGGGTGCGACGCCTACCGCGCGGTGTGAGGAATCGCTGCCAGACCAGGGAAACGAGTAACGACAACGAGCCCGGCGCCGACCCGCAGGCATGAGGTTCTTGATCGCACCTGTGCTCCTCGCCCTCCTCGCCGCGGGCTGCACCCCGGAGGTCACCGGGTCCGGTTCGGCGACCGGCCTGCCGGAGACGACCACCCCGGAGACGACCACGACCACGACGGCGGCCGCCCTCGACGGGGTGCCTCCGGAGCGGTACGAGGGCATGCCCTCGCAGTACTGCGAGCAGCCCTTCACCGGCGCGCTCGGCAAGCAGATGCTGGCTGTCGTCGTGGAGACCCCGCAGGGTCGGCTGAACTGCGATCAGGCCGGGGCGGTGCTGTTCGACTACTACGCGCAGCGCGCGGAGCCGAAGACGGGCCTGCCACCGATCGACATCGGGCCCCTGTCGTGCAACCAGGTCGCCGAGGGCATCATGCCCCAGGTCGTGTGCGCCGACGGGGAGAACGTCATCTACTCGATGTGGCCGCAGACCTGACGCCGGCGGGGGTGGGCAGGTCGATCCCGCCCACCCCGCGACGTCAGTCCGTGCCGAACTCCATGGCCGCCGCGTCGAGCAGCTCGTCGGCCGCCGAGACCTCACCGCGTGAGGCGATGGCCTCCGCGCCGCCGTCCGGCACCTCGCCGATCAGCTGGGTCGGCTCCGGCAGGGCCGAGATGAGCGCCGACTGGCGGGTGCCGACCATGCCGAGACTCGCGAAGAGCTCCAGCTTGGCGCGCGAGTCCGCGATGTCGAGGTTGCGCATGGTCAGCTGGCCGATGCGGTCGACCGGGCCGAACGCCGAGTCCTCGGTGCGCTCCATCGACAGCTTGTCCGGGTGGTAGCTGAACGCCGGGCCGGACGTGTCGAGGATCGAGTAGTCGTCGCCCCTGCGCAGCCGCAGCGTGACCTCGCCGGTGACCGCGGCGCCGACCCAGCGCTGCAGCGACTCGCGCAGCATCAGCGACTGCGGGTCGAGCCAGCGGCCCTCGTACAGCAGCCGGCCGAGCTTGCGGCCCTCGTTGTGGTAGGCCGCGACGGTGTCCTCGTTGTGGATCGCGTTCACGAGGCGGTCGTAGGCGATGAAGAGCAACGCCATGCCGGGCGCCTCGTAGATGCCGCGGCTCTTGGCCTCGATGATGCGGTTCTCGATCTGGTCGGACATGCCGAGACCGTGGCGGCCGCCGATGGCGTTCGCCTCCAGCACGAGGTCGACGGCGTCGCCGAACTCCTTGCCGTTGATCGTGACCGGGCGGCCCTGGTCGAAGCCGATGGTGACGTCCTCGGTCGCGATCTCGACCGACGGGTCCCAGAACTTGACGCCCATGATCGGCTCGACGATCTCGATGCCCTCGTTGAGCAGCTCGAGCGACTTGGCCTCGTGCGTCGCGCCCCAGATGTTCGCGTCGGTCGAGTACGCCTTCTCGACGGACGAGCGGTAGGGCAGGTCACGCTCCAGCAGCCACTCGGACATCTCCTTGCGGCCGCCGAGCTCCGTCACGAACGCGGCGTCGAGCCACGGCTTGTAGATCCGCAGCGACGGGTTCGCGAGCAGGCCATAGCGGTAGAACCGCTCGATGTCGTTGCCCTTGTAGGTGGAGCCGTCGCCCCAGATCTGCACGTCGTCGTCGAGCATGGCGCGCACGAGCATGGTGCCCGTGACGGCCCGCCCGAGCGGCGTCGTGTTGAAGTAGGCGCGGCCACCGGACCGGATGTGGAACGCGCCGCAGGCCAGCGCCGCGAGGCCTTCCTCGACGAGCGCGGAACGGCAGTCGACGAGACGCGCGATCTCGGCACCGTACGTGCCCGCGCGACCGGGGACGGTCTCGATCTCGGGCTCGTCGTACTGGCCGATGTCCGCGGTGTACGTGCAGGGCACTGCGCCCTTCTCACGCATCCACGCGACCGCGACGGAGGTGTCGAGACCACCTGAGAAGGCGATGCCGACGCGTTCGCCGGCGGGAAGTGAAGTGAGCACCTTGGACACGTTGAGAATTATGCACGACGATGTATGGGCATGCACATCGGGGTCTCTGTTAGTTGCGCCTCAGCCCTGTCGCCACAGCTCAGGGACGCCATCCAGGGGCGGGTCGAGCTCGTCGGCCTTGGCCTGCATGCGCTGGATGCTGCCCTCGTGTTCCATGGAGCGCATCGCCGTGATCGCCGCATACAGGTGCGCACCCACGTACGGATCCTGCTCCTTGCGTTCGGAGACCTCACCGAGCGTGGCGTTGTACATGGCGTCCGTCATCGCCGCGAGCAATGCGCGTGCGCGCGGGGCGACCCCCTTGGGTGCGGAGGCGTCGATGATCGGCGTGACCCGTTCCCACACCTCGTCCGGCGGGCCGGGCGGGTACAGCTGGTTGAGGCCGAGCAGACCGTTCTCCAACGCGCCCATCACCAGCCAGATCTCGCCCTGGTCGTCCGGCAGCAGCCGTTCGACGGCCTCGGCGTCGCGCCGGAGGTAGGCGATGGCGAGCCGCAGACCGGTGGCCTGGCTGCGGTTCTTGCTCGCGGGCTCTTCGAACCACCATTGTTGTTGCGCGGTCCTGGGGAACATGTCCGCAGTGTGCGCTCTCGATCTCGATTTGGCCCGATGGTTTAGGTAAGCCTAACCAAACGTGTACGTTGCTGGCATGTCGCGTTACTCCGCCTTCGACCGGTTCACCCTCAAGGCCGCCACCAAGGCCGCCGAGATGATGATGGCCCCGGCCAACCGCCGCGAGGTCTTCGACCAGTTCGTCATGACCGTCACGGCGGTGACCGAACTCAGTGACCACATGCGCCGGATCACCTTCCACGCGCCGGAGTTCGCGTCGTTCGCGGTGACCGGACCCGACGAGTACTTCGGCCTGCTGATGGCGACCGGCCGCGAACTCGTCATGCCGGCCGACGACCGCATCAACGTCCGCACGTCGTTGCGCGCGATGCCCGAGGACACGAGGCCGGACCTGCGCTGGTACACGGTCCGCGCGCACCGGCCGGACGTGGCCGAGATCGACGTCGACTTCGTCGTGCACGGCGACGCCGGCCCCGGCACGCGGTGGGCGCGGCGCGCGATCGCGGGTGACAAGGCCGGGTTCCGGGCGGGCGGCTCCGCCTACCGTCCGCCCGCCGGTGGGTCGGTGCTGCTCGCGGCCGACGAGACAGCGCTGCCCGCCCTCGCCGCGATCCTCGAGGCCGAGACGCGGCCGGTGCACGTCTTCGTCGAGGTGCCGGACGAGTCCTACCGCGTCGACCTCGACGTGGAATGGGTGCTGCGCGGCGACGCCGAGCCGGGATCTGCCGTACTGAAGGCGATCCAGGACAAGGCGCTGTCCACTGTGGACTACGCGTGGGCGTGCGGGGAGTCGGCGCTCGCGACCGGGGTACGCCGGCACCTGGTCAAGGAGCGCGGGGTGGACCGCAAGGCGATCATGTTCAGCGGGTACTGGAAGGTCGGCTCGGCCCGCATGTGAGACGCCCGGCGACCCGTCGCACGCGGGCCGATGAGAGCGCGACCCCGGGACGTGACCGATTCCGTTCCGGGTTGTTAATTTCCCGGTACGGCAAAGATTTGGCGAAGTACCTAGACGTGAAGGTGCTTCATGTACCACCTTCAGCCTCGCAAGCCTCGCTCCCCCTGCATCCCGGAGGCCGCTGTTGAGGAAGAAACTCCTGTCCGCGCTCGCCGGAGCACTGCTGATCACGGCACTGTTCCCCGGCATCGCGCTCGCTGACCCGCCCCGGGCCATCCCCGCCAACCACGAGGCGGCCGACGGCAAGTGGCAACCGGCGTTCGACTACGACGGTGACGGCTGCTACCCCACCCCGGCGATCTCGCCGACCGGTGACATCGCGCCCGGCCTGAAGAACTCGGGCGCCCTGAACGGTAACTGCCACGACCGGTCCGACCTGGACAACACCAACTCCTACAGCCGTTCCAAGTGCAACAACGGCTGGTGCGCCTACCTGTACGACCTGTACTTCGAGAAGGACCAGGCCGTGCCGCTCTGGGACTGCTGCGGCCACCGCCACGACATCGAGCACGTGGTCGTCTGGGTGCAGAACGACGTGGCCCAGTACGTCTCGACGTCGGAGCACGGCAAGTACAAGACGCACCCGCGTGCCAACGTGCAGTGGGAAGGCACCCACCCGAAGATCATCTACCACAAGGACGGCGCCAGCACGCACTGCTTCCGTCTCGCGGGCGCGGGCGAGCAGGCGGAGAACCACTACGGGGTCTACCAGTACCCCGCTCTGGTCAGCTGGGACCGCTACCCCGCCGGCGTGCGCGACAAGCTCGTGAACGCGAACTTCGGCAGCGCGTCCCTCGCGATCAAGGACGGCGCGTTCAACCACAACCTCGGTCAGGCGAAGCCGGCCGGCATCGCGTTCGACCCGAACGCGTAGGTCACTTCGCCACCCGGTCGAGCCACTCGGCCAGGAGGACCCGTTCCGCTGGAGACAGCATCAGGGGCGGGTCCTCTTCCAATGCGACGCGCAGTGCGATCGCCCGGCTCGGGATGTCCGTCGGCCCGTTCGGCGCGGCGTCGGTCGTGATCGCCCTGATGACCTGCTCCCGCGAGAACGTGATGAGCTCCAGGTCGCGGTCCTCCTCCGGCGTCGCCAGCAACGCCAGCACCACGCCCATGCCCGCCGCGTGCACGAACTGCGCCGCCTGTTCCACCGGGACCGTCAGGCGGCCCGCCGCCGCGATGCGGCTGATGATCTCGCGGAGCATCGCGTCCGCCTCCAGCCGCGCCGCACGCCTGCGCGGCTCGCCGTACATCAGCAGGTAGAACGCGGGCCGCGCCAGGCCGAAGCCGATGTGCAGGTCCCACCCCCCGCGCAGGTCGTCGACGGGGTCGCCACCGACCCCCATCGCGTGCTTGGACGCGAGGTAGTCGGAGAAGCCGAACCCCGCCACGGCGTCGAGCAGCCCGTCCTTGTCGCCGAACAGCCGGTACAGCGTCGGCGCCTGCACTCCCGCGGCCGCGGCCACCGCGCGCGTGGAGACCGCTTCCTTGCCGCCCTCGATCAGCAGGTCGGCCGCAGCCTTCACCAGACGCTCTCTCGTGTCCATGTAACGACGATAACACGTGAGCGGTAGCGCTGATTTGATATCAGTGATACGTTTCTGTGGGTAACAGCGGAAACAGCAGCTAGGAGCACTGACATGACTCGCGTTGCGATCGTCACCGGCGGATCGAGGGGCATCGGGCGGGCAGCCGCCGAACGCCTCGCCGCCGACGGAACGGCCGTTGTCATCGTGTACGCCGGCAACAAGACCGCCGCCGACGAGGCCGTGGAGAAGATCAGGGCCAATGGCGGCCAGGCCGTCGCCGCGCAGGCCGACGTCGGCGACGAGGAGGCCGTCACCGCCGCGTTCGAGCTGGCCGAGGAGACCTTCGGCGGCGTCGACGTCGTGGTGAACTCGGCGGGCATCATGCCGCTCGGCACCGTGGCGGACATGGACCTCGACACGTTCGACCACATCATGCGCACCAACGCCCGCGGCACGTTCATCGTGAACCAGCAGGCCGCCCGCAGGCTGCGCGACGGCGGCGCGGTCATCAACGTGTCGTCGTCCGTGGTGGGCCTGCGCTTCCCCCAGTACGGGGCCTACGCCATGTCCAAGGGCGGCGTCGAGGCGCTGACCCTGATCCTCGCCCGTGAGCTGCGCGGCCGCGACATCACCGTGAACACCGTCGCGCCCGGCCCCACGGCCACCGAACTGTTCCTCGACGGCAAGGACCAGGCGGCCATCGACACCCTCGCGAAGCAGCCGCCGCTGGAGCGCCTCGGCTCGACCGGCGACATCGCGGAGGTCATCTCGTTCCTGGCCGGTCCCGCCCGCTGGATCAACGGCCAGACCATTCGTGCGAACGGAGGCATCATCTGATGGGCAAGGTCATCGTCGTCACGGGAGCGTCCAGCGGCTTCGGCGCGCTGGCGGTCCGCAGGCTCGCCCTCGCCGGTAACACGGTCTACGCGGGCATGAGGGAAACCCTCGGCCGCAACGCCACCGCCGTCGCGGACCTGAAGGCCTTCGGGGTCGAGAACAAGGCCGACGTGCACGCCGTCGAACTCGACGTGCAGTCACAGGAGTCCGCGGACGCCGCGATCGGCTCGATCGTCCTGGAGCAGGGCCGCCTGGACGTGGTCGTCCACAACGCGGGCCACATGGTCACCGGCCCGGCCGAAGCCTTCACGCCGGAGCAGTACGCGAACCTGTACGACGTCAACGTCCTGGGCACCCAGCGCGTGAACCGCGCCGCCCTGCCGCACCTGCGAGGGCAGCGTTCCGGCCACGTCGTGTGGGTCGGCTCGAGCTCGACGCGCGGCGGCACTCCCCCGTACCTGGCCCCGTACTTCGCGGCGAAGGCGGCGATGGACGCGGTCGCCGTCTCCTACCGCGCCGAACTGCTGCGGTTCGGCATCGAGACCACGATCGTCGTGCCGGGCGCGTTCACCCACGGCACCAACCACTTCACGCACAGCGGCGCGCCCGCCGACACGTCCCGCGCCTCGGAGTACGAGGAGCTCTACCCCGGCCTGATGGACCAGGTGGGTCGCCGCCTCGCCGAACTGGAGCCCTCTTGGGCGGACGTCGGCGCCGTGGCGGACGCGATCGTGGACGTGGTCGGCGCCGCGAAGCCGCCGTTCCGGGTGCACGTCGACCCGTCCTCCGACGGCGCGGAGGTCGTGAACGCGGTGGCGGACCGGGTCCGTGGCGAGTTCCTGCGCCGGGTGGAGCTGGCGGACTTGATCTAGGGCCTCGCCGCTGTTGAGCGCGGAGACGATAATGAGGGCCGTCCGCATGGACGGCCCTCATCAGCCGGCGCGCTTCAGGCGAGCGGCGCGACGATCAACGCTCGCCGAGCTGCCACTCCGGCCGCACGTAGTGACACGTGTAGCCGTTCGGGTAGCGCTCCAGGTAGTCCTGGTGCTCCGGCTCGGCCAGCCAGAAGTCCGACTCCTGGGTGACCTCGGTGACGACCTTGGCCGGCCACTTGCCGGAGGCGTCGACCGCGGCGATCGTCTCCTCCGCGATCTTCTTCTGGGTGTCGTCGGTGTAGAAGATCGCCGAGCGGTAACCGGCGCCGATGTCGTTGCCCTGGCGGTCGCGGGTCGACGGGTCGTGGATCTGGAAGAAGAACTCCAGGACCTGCCGGTAGCTGAGCTGCTCGGGGTCGAACACGATCTCGATGGCCTCGGCGTGGTTGCCGTGGCGGCGGTACGTGGCGTTCGGCGTGCTGGGGTCGCCGGTGTAACCGACGCGCGTGGAGACGACGCCGGGGTGGCGGCGGAACAGGTCCTGCATGCCCCAGAAACAGCCGCCCGCGAGAACAGCCTTCTCCGTCACAGTGTCACTCCTCTTCTCGGTGTTCACTCAGGAGAACGTTCGGTCTCCCCTGGTTCATCCCCGTCAGGTTGTGACGTAACCATTACGGACCTGGCTTCGATGACTTCGCCCAGGTAGCGCACCACGACGGCCACGGCGGCGGCGACCGGGACGGAGAAGAACGCGCCCGCGATGCCGTAGAGCGACGTGCCTGCCGTGACGACGAGCAGGACGACCGCCGCGTGCAGGCGCAGGCTGCGCGACTGCAGGATGGGCTGCAGCACGTTGCCCTCGACCTGCTGCACCACGATGACGATGATCAGCATGATGATGGCCGTGGTCAGGCCGTTGCTGACGAGCGCGACCAGCACGGCCAGCGCACCGGCGATGAACGCGCCGATGATCGGGATGAAGCCGCCGAGGAACGTCAGCGCGGCCAGCGGCACCGCCAGCGGCACGCCGAGGATCATCAGGCCCGCCCCGATGAAGATCGCGTCGATCAGCGACACGATGGCCTGGCTGCGGATGAAGCTGCCGAGCGTGACCCAGATCCGCTCCAGCACCGTCGTGACGTGCCCGCCGGCGCGCTCACCGATCAGCCCGCGGACCCACGGCGTGAACCGCATGCCGTCCTTGACGAAGAAGAAGGCCAGCAGCAGCGCCACGATCCCGGTCACCAGGCCCGAGGTCACCGCGCCCGCGCCGGTCAGCAGCCCGCCGGCGATCGACCCGATGCTGGACTGGATCTGGTCGACGCCCTGCGAGATGAGCCGGTCGAGATCCGTGTCGCGCAGGTTGAACGGTGGCCCGGACGCCCAGTCCTGCAGTTGCCTGACTGCCCTCTGCGCGCTCTGCGCGATCTCCGGCACACCGGACGCGATCGACGACGAGATCGCCGCGATGACCCCGCCCAGCACGCCGAGCCCGACGAGCAGCACGATCGTCGCCGCCAGGGCCGAGTTGAGGCCCTTCGACATCATCCATCGCGCCGGCGGCCACAGCACCGTCGTGATCAGCAGGGCGAGCAGCACGGGCATGACGACCACCCACAGCTTCCCGACCAGCCAGAAGACCATCCAGAAGCCGAGCGCGGCCAGCGCCACCCGTAGACTCCACCGCGCGAGCCAGCTCACGCCGTGCCCGATGGCCTCACCCTTGTCCGCCCACCTGCGATCCCGTTCCACGTCCCACAGTCTGTCGTGACCTAGCCCGATCGGGTGGCGGGACGCGCCGAAATCACCCCTGACCCCAGAAGGCGTCCTCCTCCGCCGGGTCGGCCGTGAACAGCCACACCTCGACGACCTTCCCGCCGACGACGCGCATCAGGTCGATCCCGGCTCCGTCCATCGGCGACCTCAAGGCGCAGCTCGACGGCATCAGCGGCAAGGTGCTGACCGAGACGCTGCGGGACCTCGAACGCGACGGACTGGTCACGCGGCACGTGTACGCCGAGGTGCCGCCGCGGGTCGAGTACGAACTGACGGAGCTCGGGTTCACGTTGTACGAGCCACTGCTCGCGCTGTGCCGGTGGGCGGAGGAGCACATCGCCGAGGTGCTGATCAACCGCCAGGCCTACGACGCGCGCTGACGCACGCGAGGTGATCAGGCGGGGGTGAGCACGCCGTCGACGTCCGGCGCGACGGAGCCGCGGATCAGCTTCCGCACGACGGGCAGGCCGGAGAGCCGCAACACCATGTCGCGCAACGTGATCCGCCACGCGGACGAGGGTGCCATCCAGCCGATGAACCGCCGCCCGAACTCCTGGGTGTGCTCCACGGCGGGCTTCATCCGGCCCTGATAGCGCTCGAAAGCGCCCTCGGCACCAGCAGTGAGCTCTTCCGCCAGCACGCAGGCGCCGGTCATCGCGAGTGAAGCCCCGTGGCCGGCGAACAGCGAGACCGCCCCGCACGCGTCGCCCACGAGCACGATTTTGCCGCGATGCCACACCGGCATGTCCACTTGGGACACTTCGTCGTAGTAGACGTCCTTTGGCACCACGGAGAGCAGCGCGGGCGCGACCCAGCCGAGGTCGCCGAACCGCTCCCGCAGCGCCGCAGCCGGATCAGCGGGCAGCTCGGGAGAAGCGGACCGGTAGAGCATCAACGCGGCCATCGCCCCGTCCCGCACGGCGTAGCAGCCGATCATCCGATGCGGCACGGTCAGCATCTGGTAGCGGTGGCCGATCCGAGCGCTCAGCTCCGCGTCCCGGACCGAGAACGCCGCAGTGTGATGCCCCAGATACCGCACGAACGACGGCGACGGCCCGAACACCAGCTCCCGCACCCGCGAATGCACCCCGTCAGCCCCCACGACCAGGTCGAACTCGTCCGAAGACCCGTCGGGGAACGTCACCCGGCCGTCGTCGAAGACAGCGGAAACCGTTGTGCCGTAACTAATCGAGGCTCGCAGGTCGTCGCGGATCACCGAGGCCAGGTCACCGCGCAACAGGCTGATCACCCCGTCCGCGACCGCCTCGTAGGCGGCGGCGGAGATCTCAGCGCGCCGGCGCCCGGAGGAGTCCACGCTGGTCACCGACGAGATCGGTGCCCGCCGCGCCTCCAGCGCCGGCAGCAGCCCCATCCGCCGCGCCACCTCGTGACCCGGCCCGAAGAAATCGATCATGTAGCCGCCCGCGCGGAACGACGGTGCCTTCTCCACCACCGACACGTCCCACCCGGCGCGTTCCAGCCACCACGCGGACGTGAGCCCGGCGATCCCCGCTCCGACGATCAGCGCACGTTGTTGGGCGTTCGACTTAGGCATATGCCCAATCTAACACTACGGGTGCGTGCCTGCGACTGCCCCGCCCACTCGTCCAGAACCAGAGACCGGCCACGACCAGCGCCAGCACACCCAGCCCGAGCGCGCCGTCGGGGATGTCGCCGTCGTCCTGCTGTTGCAACCGCTGGGAGTTCTGCGTGACCGCCTGCGGCACACGGGCGGCAGGCGGCGTGGGTGCGATCGAGGACGGCTGCGCGACCAACGCCAGCGGAATCGCCTCGGTGTCGTTGAAGTCGACCATCCCGGTGGCTTCGAGCACCGTCATGTGGTCGAGCACGGTGTCCATGCAGACCTTGGCGTAGTCACGGATCGCGGTGTTGCGCGTGCCGGTGCGCACGGCGGCGAGGAACTTGTAGACACCGCCGTGCGCCGCCCTGAGCCGATTCGCGAACACAGAGGTCAACCCGTCCACGGCCAACCGCATGATCGACCGCCTGATCACGTCCGGCATGGTCGACCGCGCCCCGAACCCCGCCTCGAAACGCGAGGTCGTGGTCGTCGCGAGCGTGGAGGGCAGCCTGGTCGTGAGCCAGGTGATGTCCCGGCGCAGGGCCGAGATCAGCAGGATCGTCGCCCGCATGCCGGAGCACCTGCGGCACGGCCTGGTCGAGGCGCTGACCGCGTTCGCCGAGGCCGGCGGTGAGCCGCGCTGGTCAGCCCGCGACGAGGCGCCGGAACGGACCCGCGACCACGCGGAAGTCGACTGACGAGTCCAGCGCGCGATGCAGCACCAAGCCGTCGATGGCCGCGCCCAGCAACAACGCCACCGCGTCGGCGTCCTGCACGCCCGAGTCCCGCAACCACTCGGCGACCCGCGTCCGGAAATCAACGACCAGTGCCGACAGCCCGGCCCGCAGCCCGGGCAGCCGGTGCGCGGCCAGGAACGCCTCGGCCAGCAGCAACGACTCGGGATCCGTGCCGGTGAAGCGGGACAGGTCCGCGAAGATCCGCTCGACGCCCTCGGCCGGCGACACCGCCGCCAGCGCCTGCGCCGACTCGGCCAGCGCGCGTGAGGCGAACTGCAGCGCGGCCGTCGACAGCAGTTCGGACACCGACGAGAAGTGGTAGTGCACGAGCGCGGCGTTGACGCCCGCCCGTTCGGCGACCAGCCGCGTGGTCACCGCGCCCCAGCCGACCTCGCCCACGAGCTGTGCGGCGGCGTCGATCAGTTGTTCACGGGTGCGGCGACCGCGGTCGGCTGACTTGGGCACGTGCTCAACTTAGCTTTCGGCCTTCTTCGTGAACGCCTCGAGCACCTCGGACCAGCCACCGGTGTTGTCCTGAAGAGCCTTCGCGCGCAACTCCTCCGAACCCGCGAGCCGCGAGAACCCGCTCTCCACGACCTTCAGCCTGGTCGCCGTGCCCTCAGGCGTGAGGGTGAACTCGACCAGCGTCGTGTTGTCCGCGCTCAGCTCCTGCCCTCCGAACGCGCTGGCCCAGCGGTAGGACACGTACGTCTGCGGCGTCACGGTCTCGACCCGCACCGGGAAGTCGCCGTACTGCTCGTTCTTGCAGAGGGTCGTCTCCCCCTCGACCGCGTTGCCGGACGGCTGGGAGGCCACCCAGAACCCCGGCTCGGTCACCAGCTGCCAGACCCGCGCCGGCGGTGCTTCGATCAGGGTCTCGCGTTCGATCCGGTCCACGCTCACGACAACTCCCAGGTCCGCTAATAAGTGCAACCCCAGAGTTGCACATCCCCCCGAGGATGCGCAACCCCAGGGTTGCATGTCTCTCCCGCGCCCCGAACGGCGGGAGAAGTTTTAGGGGCGGCCACCCAACGAGCCGACCACCCCGGAGACCACGGAGTAGGACTGGCGGACGGTGCCCTTGTCCAGCCCGCCCTGCTCCTTGGACAGGTCTTCGGCAACGGTGTACCGACCGCCGATGAAGTCGCCGTTCTCCGGGTCGATGATGATCTCGGTGAAGTCCTCGATGTACCGGATGCCCAGCGCGACGCCTTCCTTGCCGTCGACGTTCGCCTTCTTGTCCGTGACGACCAGACCAGGCATCAGCGCGAGCGCACGGAAGATGTTCGCGCGCACCTCGGCCGGGTACTCACCCGACTGCAGCGCCTCGCGAGCCTGCTGCAGAGCAGCCCCGTCCGAGTCCCCGCTCTCGCCCCTGAGCCTGGTCAGCAGCTCCTTCGGGTCCTTCGGCAGCGCGGCGATGAACTCCGGTGTGGGGTTGTGGAAGTCACCGACCGTGCAACGATCCGGCTGGCCCTCGGCGAAGTAGGAGTACTTGCCGCACTTGCCGCGGAACTCCTGACCGTCCTTGAAATGCGTGCCGGCCTCCGGCTCGCCGTCGCCCTCGTGTCCTGGCAGCCACCCGACCGCGTTGATCTTGATCTTGAACATCCACTCGTCGCGGCGGTCAGCCGGGATCCACTCCTCGTTGGTCATGTCGGTGGTCGTCGCCGTGTCGACGGGGTCCTCGATGGAGATGCCCTTGTACCGGGTCCGCACGTAGAGGAACTGGCCAGGGGCGACAGGGCGTTCGACCACGCGGGACGCCAGGTCGGCGGCCTTGATCAGCTCTTCGGCGGCGGTCGCGGAGTTGCTGCCGACACCGGTGAGGTCGACGGTCGACGCGGCCAGGCCACCGCCGGTCAGCACGGCCACGGCGGCCGCGGCGGCGAGCCAGCGGACCCGCTTGCGTGGCCGGTGCCCGGCGCCGGCCGCGATCGGCTCGGCCACTTCGGCGCGTGACTTCAGAGCGGCGGCCAGGGCGTTCTTGCCGGCGGTCACGTCGAACTGGACGGGCTCGTCACCGGCACGCGAAAGAGCGGCGTCGAGCACTCGGTCGAGGGTCTCGGGCTTGGTGGGCTCAGACATGGCTTTCCTCGGTGAAGTCGTAGTCGGTCGCGGCGAGGCGGGTGCGCAGCCGTGCGCGGCCACGGTGCAGACGGGTGCGCACGGTGGCCACCGGGACGTCGAGCGCCACGGCGATCTCGGTGGGCGTGAACTCCGCCCACGCGTGCAGCAGCAGCACCTCACGTTCCTCGACGCGCAGTTCCGCGAGCCAGGAGGTGAGCGGTCCTGCGAGCACGTCGGCGTCGGCGACGGCACTCACGCGGTCGCCGATGTCCGCCTCGTCGGTACGGCCCGCGTACTCCTTGCTCCACGCCCGCAGCTTGCGTTCCTCGGCACGGACGTGGCCGCGCAGCAGGTTCGTCGCCACCCCGTAGAGCCAGGCCCGCACGGCGTCGGCCTCGTAGGCCTGCCCGCCGCGCTGGTCCCAGAGCACCAGGAACGCCTCCGACACCACGTCCTGCGCGGTGTCGGCGCCGACCCGCCTGGCCACGTAGCGGTGCAACCGCTCGGCCGTCGATTCGTAGAGCTCCAGCAGCGCGGACTCGTCCAGCACCGCCGGCGCCACTTCTGGTGTCAGCGCCACGGGCGCCGCTTCGGTTCGCACAGACCTACCTGGTCGCAGGCCCCAGGAGCGTTCCCGACGTGTGCTCACCGCCACATCGTGCGGCAACCGGTCAGATCTCGCGCGGGTACGGGTGCCGGGCGGCGAACTCGGCCGCGGTCATCCCGAACAGCACCACGTCGTGGTGGCGGCCCGCGAAGAACTCGTGGTCGCGCAGCCTGCCCTCCTCGGTGAAGCCGAGCTTGCGGTGGAACGCGATCGAGGCGTCGTTGAACGCCCACACGCTCGCCTCGCACTTGTGAAACCGCCGCTCGCCGAACATGAAGTTCAGCAGAAGTCGCACGGCTTCCGTCGCGTAGCCGCGTCCTTTGTGCTCGGTGCCGATCGCGACCCCGTACATGAACCGGCCGGCGCGGTGGTCGATCTCGCCGGTGGAGACCATCCCGGCCAGTACCCCACCGGCGAGCGACTCGACGGCCAGCAACACCCTGTCGTCCGCCGGCTTCTTCAGCGAGGTCGTCTGCGCCCACTCCCGTTGGGCGGCAGCGGATCGCGGCGGGTGGACCCGGTCCGCGCGCCGCATGTCGTCCGTGTTCTCGTCGAACCGCTGGAACGCGTCCCAGTCCTCCGGTTCGACGCCGCGGAGCCGGACGAGTTCTCCTACCCAGGCAGAGGTCATCTCATGATCGAACGACCACCCGATCGTGGCTGGCAAGCGGATTACTACTATCGACCGATGACCGCCTACGACGATCTCGAGCTCGACACGACCGTGCTGCCGGAGCGCCAGCAGATGATCCTGGTCGCCATTCGTGACTGGGTCGTCGAGCACGGCTACTCCCCCAGCACGCGCGAGATCGGCGAGGCCGTCGGCCTGAAGTCGTCCTCCAGCGTCTCCCGGCACCTGATGGCGTTGGAGGACAAGGGTTTCCTCAAGCGCGGCGGCTCGGTGACGAGGCCGATGGACGTGCGGGTCTTCCTGAGCGGCGCGCCGATGGCGCCGGGGATGATCTCCGAGGACTCGATCTCGGTGCCGGTCGTCGGCGACATCGCCGCCGGTGCGCCGATCTCCGCCGTCGAGCACGTGGACGAGGTGCTGCACCTGCCGCGTGGCCTGGTCGGCCGGGGCAGCAACGTGTTCGCGCTGCGCGTGCGCGGCGACTCGATGATCGACGCCGCGATCTGCGACGGCGACACGGTCGTGGTGCGGCAGACGCACGAGGCGTACAACGGGCAGATCGTCGCCGCGATGATCGAGGAGGAGGCGACGGTCAAGGTGTACCAGCGCAAGGGCGGCCACGTGTTCCTCGAACCGCGCAACGCCGCCTACCCCGTCATCGACGGCGACAAGGCCGTCATCCTCGGCATCGTGGTCTCGGTGCTCAGGAGCGTCTGAGAAGCCGCGGTCCACTCAGGACTGATCGCTCAGAGGACACCCCAGTCGCGTGACCGCAGGTGCTCGGCGACGGCGTCGGTGGCCGCCGTGGTCGTGCCGCGCGTGACGACGTAGAGGGTGTTGAGCGGGGGTACCTCCGGGTGGTGCAGCTGTTCGACGGATCCGGCGGCGAGCGCGGGTTCGGCGAGATAGCGCGGCAGGGCGGACACCCCGGCCCCGGCGATCACCGCGGCCAGCACGGCGCGCAGGTCGGGCACGGTGACGGCGACGGTGTTCGCCGGGCGTGTGCCGAACTCGCTGCGCCAGTAGCGGCGGATGATCGGCAGACCGCCGTCGTAGGCGACGAGCGGCAGGTGTTCGAGGGCTCGCGCCGGGTCCGTGGCCAGCAGGTCCTGGTCCACGGTCCTCGCCAGCAAAGGTGGCCCGACCAGCAGGAACTCCTCGTCGGTGAACGGCGTGGCGGTGAACCCGGCGGCGGGGCGCACAGAGGACAGGACCACGTCGAGTTTCGCGGCCCGCAGCGCGGCGAGCAGGTCACCGGCCAGGCCGAACGTCACCTCGACCCGGAGTCCCCTGCGCGTCAGCGGGGCGAGTGCGGGCAGGCCTCGCACGGTCATGAACTCCGCCGCTCCCCCGACCCGGACCGTGCCCTCGAGGGTTCCTCCGGGTTCGAGCGCGGTGCGGAGCTGGTCGACGTGCCCGCCGACGCGGCGGGCGAGGTCGTCGGCACGGGGTGTGGGTGTGACCCCGCGACTGCTCCGCACGAACAGCGGCTCGCCGAGCTCCTTCTCCAGCTTGGCGAGCTGGCCGCTGACCGCCGGCTGGGTGAGCCCCCGTCTGGTGGCCGCGCTGGTGAGCGAGCCGCCCCGGTAGATCTCCAGGAACGTCGCCAGCAGGTCCAGGTCCGTCAACCTCGAAGCCATAAGTCATCTTATAGCTCGTTCGTCGCGTTCGTCAGATCTGTGATGTCCTGGTCGACATGAAGAAGCTACTGATGGTCGTGTCCGGCGCCGACTCGCTCACGCTGGCGGACGGCTCGGCCCACCCCACGGGGTTCTGGGCTGAGGAGGTCGTCGAGTCCGTGCGCGTGCTGCGGGAAGCCGGTGTCGAGGTGACGCTGGCGACGCCGGGCGGAGTCGTGCCGACCGTGGACAAGGCGAGCCTCGACGGCAAGTTCGACGAAGCCGTTGCCTCACTGGAGGACCTGCGCGCTCCGGCCGTGCTGTCCGATGTGGACGCCGCCGGTTTCGACGCGATCTACCTGCCGGGTGGGCACGGCCCGATGGCGGACCTGGCGTTCGACGCGTCACTGGGCGCGTTGCTGGCGGACTTCCACGACGGCGGCAAGCTCGTCGCGGCGCTGTGCCACGGACCGGCCGGATTGCTCAGCGCGGTCCGCGCGGACGGCACGTTCGTGTTCGCCGGCAAGGAGATGGCGGTGTTCAGCGACGAGGAGGAGCGCCAGGGAGGCCTGGCCGTCCCCTACTCGGTCGCCGGTCGGCTGACCGCTCTGGGCGCCCGGCTCGCGTCGGGTGAGCCGTGGTCGAGCACGGTTGTGGTGGACGGCCTGCTCGTGACGGGTCAGAACCCGCAGTCCACCGTGGCCACCGCCACGCGGGTCGCCGAACTGCTCGGCTGACGCAGAACGCCGGACCTCCTACAGCGCCAGCTGTAGGAGGCCGAGCACCGCCAGCAACGCCGGACCGCGGCTGAACTGCGCCATCAGGCCGAGCGGCGTCGGCCCGAGCACCCCGAAGTCGATGATCGCGGCGCCGTAGTCGACCGGCGGCCGGGTGGCGATCCGGTACACGACAGCCACCGCCCCCACCGCCGAGATCAGCGCGTTGACCGCGGACACGTGCGGGGTGAACGCCGCGGTGACGGCACACCACAGCAACGCGCCGGCCGCGGGGAACACGAGGTGCGCCAGCATCAGCTGACGGTCCGGCAGGCCCAGGGCGCGGCGCATCGCCGGGGAACGGCACACGAACTTCAGCCCCGCGGCGAGCCGGTCGGTGGCCAGGAACGCGGCGACGAGGTGGACGGCGGGGACGACAGCGCCCTGCCAGCCCACGGACACCAGCGCCGGAGCGGGCAGCAACGCCGCCCAGACGAGCGCGGCGTTGGGGGTGCGGCGCAGCCGGAGCGCGTCGGTCCAGGCGAGGACGACGAGCCGGGACCCCCTCAGCCGCACCGACTTCACGCGGCCGAGCGCGCGGGCACGGCGTTCGGCCAGCACGGCGCCGAGGAGCGCGAGGTCGAACCAGCTCACCGACACCCGCGCCACGCCCGCCAGCGCACCGCCCGCCGCGAGGTCGGACCGCCGCAGGGACCGCAGCGAGGCGGCCGCCACCACCGCCAGGCCGATCGCCACCACCCAGGCAGCGCCGACCACACCGGTCCACCCGCCCAGCGAACCCGGTTCACCCACCAGCCCGCTCAACGAACCCGGCTCGTCCACCGGCCCGCCCAGTGATCCCAGCTCACCCACCGAGCCGCCCAGCGAACCCGGCTCGCCCACCTGCGTACCGACCGACCCCGGCCGCACCGCGGAACCGCCCGAACCCGCCTCCCCACCACCGGAACCAGGCCAGGACACCGGCAGGCCGAACCGGCCGGGCGGTACCAGCAGCGCCACCACCGCCAGCCCGACCAGCCCGCTCAACCACCCCTGCGGCCGCACCCGAGCCCGTTGCAACGCCACGGCACCGGCCACCACAGCCACCCCGCAGGCAGACCCGGCTCCCGCCGCGACCAGGGGCGGGAGCACGGCCCCCACCATCCCGGACACAACGGCGGGCCAGCCGGCACCCACCACCGCACCCACCGCGAGCAGCCACAGGAACCGAGGCCGCAACAACGCCTCGCGCGGCACGGGCGAGCTCAGCACCCAGAACATCCGGTCCGCGACCGCGAAGACGGGACCGGCCGCCAGCGCCACCTTCATCAGCACGGTAGCGCCCAGCACCGACAACCAGAGCGCGGTCCACGCGCCCCCTGGATAGGAGGTCTTGGTCAGCCCGGCATACGCCCAGCCGTAGCCGACCAGGCCGGCGATCGAGAAGTTGACGAACGGGGCGTACAGCCGCGCGACCTGGAAGCGCCACGGCACGGGCGGGCGGAGCCGGCGCCGGACGGCTGACGCGGTCACAGCGTGACGGTCCGGCACGCCACCGCCTCCACCAGCTCGTGGTCGTGCGACGCGAACACCACGGCCACCCCGGCGGCCTTCTCCGCCAGCAGGCGGGACCGCAGCCAGGTGCGGCCGGCCGCGTCGAGGCGCTGCTCGGGTTCGTCCAGCACGAGCACCGAGCGCGGCCGCACGAAGCACGACGCCAGCCCGAGCCGGTGCCGTTGCCCCGAGGACAGGGTCGGCGGCAGCTGGTCCGCCACCGCGGTCAGCCCGACCTCCCCGAGCACCGCCGGGACATCGGCCGGCGACCCGTGCAGCCAGGCCAGCAGCCGCAGGTGCTCCACGACGGACACGTCCGGGAAGTAGTCGGCGTCGTCGAGCAGCGACGCGACGCCGGACCGGACCGCGGCCGACGACTCGTCCAGCTCGGCGCCGTCGAACAGCACGGTGCCGGAGTCCAGCACCTCGGCCCCGACCAGGCAGCGGAGCAGCGTCGACTTGCCCGAACCGTTCGGGCCCACGACGGCAACGGCCTCACCAGGATCGACGGTGAAGGACAGATCTGCGAAAACGGGGACTCCGCCGTAACTGAAGCCGGCGTCCCCCACGCCCAGCGACATGTGATCAGGGTAGTGGGAATAGGTGGGGCACCCAGGCGTTAGAGTAGATGCAAACGCATAAGTCACTAAGTTTGAAGGAGGCGGGTGCCGTGCAGTTCGGAATCTTCTCGGTCAGCGACATCACCAGGGACCCGGTGAGCGGCGAGACCCCGAGCGAGGCCGAGCGCATCGACGCGATCGTGCAGATCGCGGAGAAGGCCGAGGAGGTCGGGCTCGACGTGTTCGCGATCGGCGAGCACCACAACCCGCCGTTCTTCTCGTCCGCGCCCACCACGCTGCTCAGCCACATCGCGGCGAAGACGAAGAAGCTCATCGTCAGCACCGCCACGACGCTGATCACCACGAACGACCCGGTGCGCATCGCCGAGGAGTACGCGATGCTGCAGCACCTGGCGAAGGGCCGCATGGACCTGATGCTGGGCCGCGGCAACACCGCGCCGGTCTACCCGTGGTTCGGTGCCGACATCCGGCAGAGCCTGCCGCTGGCGCTCGAGAACTACAACCTGCTGCACCGGTTGTGGCGCGAGGACGTCGTGGACTGGGAGGGCAAGTTCCGCACGCCGTTGCAGGGCTTCACCAGCACCCCGCGGCCGCTGGACGACCTGCCGCCGTTCGTGTGGCACGGGTCGATCCGCACGCCCGAGATCGCCGAGCAGGCCGCCTTCTACGGCGACGGCTTCTTCGCCAACAACATCTTCTGGCCGAAGGAGCACTACATCCGGCTGATCGAGTTCTACCGCCAGCGGTACGCGCACTACGGCCACGGCACGGAGAAGCAGGCCATCGTCGGCCTCGGCGGCCAGGCGTACATCGCGAAGCGGTCGCAGGATGCGGTCAAGGAGTTCCGCCCGTACTTCAACGAGGCCCCCGTCTACGGCCACGGCCCGCGGATGGAGGACTTCATGGAGCAGACGCCGCTGTCCGTCGGCAGCCCGCAGGAGGTCATCGACAAGACGCTGACCTTCCGCGAGCACTTCGGCGACTACCAGCGCCAGATGTTCCTGATGGACCACGCCGGCCTGCCGCTCAAGACCGTGCTCAACCAGCTCGACCTGCTCGGCGAGGAGGTGGTTCCGGTGCTGCGCAAGGAGATCGAGACGCGCCAGGACCCCGGGACCGCCAAGCCGCCGACGCACTCCGGGCGCGTCAGGGACAAGTACGGCGACGGCCCGGTCCGCCAGCCCAAGCCGAACGCCAACCGGGGTGACAACGTCACGGGTGGCTCGCCGTACCAGGACTCCCGGTGACCCGGGCCAACGAGGCGTGGGAGTCCCTGATGAAGGCGTACGCCGTGTTGATGAAGCAGTTCAACGCGGAGGACGTCTGGGGCGACCTGACCATGCGGGAGTACGACGTGCTCTACCAGCTGTCCAAGTGCGACAGTCCACTCAGGATGAGTGAGCTGAACCGCCACGTGCTGCTGAGCCAGCCCGCCCTGTCCCGCATGGTCGAGCGCCTGGTCGAACGAGGTCTGGTCGAACGCTGCCCCGACCTCGGCGACCGCCGGGGTGTGCGCCTGACGCTCACCCCGGCCGGCCGGGAGACCCAGCGGGCGATCGGCCGCCCGCACGCACGCAGCGTCACGCGCGCCCTGAGCGTGCTGACGCCGGAAGAACTCGAACAGCTCGCCGCGATCACCGGCAAGCTCAGCCAGAGCGAGGAGTAATGGGCCAGAACTTCCAGCTGGTGGTGGTGTCCGCCGGCACGAGCGACCCGTCGTCCACCCGCCTGCTCGCCGACCGCGTCGCCGGACGGGTCACCACGCTCGCCGGCAAGCGGGCGCACACCGTCGGCACGACGGTGGTCGAACTGCGCGAGCTCGCCACCGAGATCGCGAACGCCCTGGTGTCCAACCACATCGGGCCGAAGCTGCGGAACGCCATCGCGACCCTGCAGCACGCGGACGGCATCGTCGCGAGCACCCCCGTCTACAAGGCGGGCGCGAGCGGCCTGCTCACGTCGTTCTTCCAGATCCTCGACAACGACCTGCTGATCGCGAAGCCCGTCGTGCTCGCCGCGACCGCGGGCACGGCGCGGCACGCGCTCGTGGTCGACGACCAGATGCGCGGGCTGTTCGCCTACCTGCGGACCGTCGTGGTGCCGACCTCGCTGTTCGCCTCGACCGAGGACTGGCAGGACAACGGCCTCAACAAGCGCATCGACCGCGCGGCCCTCGAACTGGTGGCGCTCATGACCTCGGGCTTCGAGAAGACCGTGCGCGACGAGTCGTGGGGCAGCTACCAGCACGAGTACGGCAGCGCGGGCGGCACGGAGCTGACGATCGACCTGGACTCCGACCTGATGCGCCTGGCCGCGGGCGGCGCGTCCAACTAGACAACCAGCTGGATGGGCCGCACGCGCTCGACCCTGAGGACGTGCGGCTCCACCTGGGAGGACCTTGCCGGCTACCTGGCCAAGTAGGGCTCGATGTCCTCGAGCTCGGCGACCCGCCGCACCTCGACCGACATCTCCTCGACGCCCGCGAAGCACGTGATGTACTCCTCGGCGACGGCGGTGGCCTCCGCGAGGTCCTTCGCGCCGATCAGCAGGAACCCGCCGACCACCTCCTTGGCCTCGGCGAACGGCCCGTCGGTCGACTTGATCGCCGTACCGCTCCTGCGCACCACCGCGCCCTGCGGCAGCACGCCTTCGGCGCCGAGCATGACGCCGTCCGCCGTCAGCTTCTCGACGAACGCGTTCATCCGCTCGATGAGCTCGGGGCCCGGTTCCCACGAGGCCGGGTCGTCCTGCGGGACTCGGTGCATGAGCATGAACCGCATGTTGTCTCCTCGTTGTCGACTGGCAGCGTCCGCTGCCACCCCTGCGTCGATCGACGTCACGGCGCTTTCGACATCTTCGCCATGATGGCCCGGTGAGATTCTCGCGGCTGGTCGTGCCCCTGCTCAGCATGTGGCTGTTCGGCAACCTCTACGAACAGGTCGTGTGGAATCCGCAGCTGCTGGCGGACCCGCGGCCCGGCTCGCTCGTGGGCGTGTTCGCCGCGGGCAGCCCGATCTACTACTACCTGCCGTGGGGGCCGCTGGCCGTGGTCCTGGCGGTCGTCACGCGTGCGCCATCGCCCGCGCTGGGCTGCCTCGCGGTCTCGGTCGCGATGAAGGTCCTGCTGATCACGCAGGTCAACCCGGTCTTCCGCGACCCGTCCGTCTCCCGGGACGTCGTCCACGACCACGCCGTGCTCTGGGCGTTCGGCAACGGCGTCGTCATCATCGCGGTGGCGGCCGCGATCCTGCTGATTCAGCGAGCGCGGCGCCCGGACCGGTCCGGCACGTAGCGACGAGGTGGTCCGCGGTGCGCAGGACCAGGGCGGCCATCGTCAGCGACGGGTTGGACGTGCCGAGCGACGGCATGCTGCCGCACCCCACCGCGTACAGGTTCGGGTGGTCCCAGCAGCGTTGCCACTGGTCCACCACCGAATCACGCGGCGAGGTGCCCATGACGTGCGTGCCGCCGCCGTGCCCCGCGCCCCAGTACCGCAGCGGCTCGCCGTCGTGCTCGAAGTACCGTTCCTCGTCGGGCTTGTACGAGGTGTAGTCGTCGGCGCCGAGCATCTCGAAGATCCGGTCCGAGACCCGTTTCGCGGCCAGCAGGCCGTCCTTGACGTAGTCGGACAGTCCGTAGTGGATCGACGGGCGCGGGTTGCCGAGCGGGTCGCGGTGCGCGTGGTCGAGCGTCACGCGGTTCGCCGGATCGGCCTCCTGCTCGATCTCGAACTGGAGCGTGAACTGGCGGCCGACCCGGTCCGCCACCGCCTCCCGCAGCGCCCTGCCCCGCAGTCCCGCCGCGGCGAACTCCGCGGTGTCGGAGTCGGGGCTGCCTGCCGACCAGCCCCAGCCCCAGTTGCCGATCTCGATGCGGAACGGCGCCCGCGCGCCACGTTCGGGACCGCCGCGGAACGCCTCGATGCCCGTCGTCGAGCCCGGACCGCGGAACGGGCCGATCGCCTGCGGCATCAGCGCCCACGTCAGCAGCGCGGGGTGGTCCATCAGGTTGCGGCCGACCTGGTCGCTGCTGTTCGCGAGCCCGGACATGAGCAGCAGCTTGGCGTTCTCGATGGCGTGCGCGGCGAGGACGACGACGTCCGCCTCCTCGTCGTGCCGCGTGTGCCTGCCGGACGTGTCGTCCTCGTAGCGCTGGTAGCTGACCTTCGTGATGCGCCCGGACGCGTCGGCGTGCACCCGGTTCACCACGCAGCGCGTGCGCAGTTCGACGTTCGCGGACCACCGCTTCTGTGTCCGGTGCGGCGTGTACTTGGCGTTCTCCGGGCAGACCGGCACGCAACTCGCGTAGCCGGTGCACCGACGGCCGTCCGGCCGGTAGCCGTTCACCGGAACCCCGTTGCGCGCCTGCGGTGTGCCGACGACGAGCAGTTCGCGGCCGTCGATGCTGGCACCGTCCACAACGGACGCGATGGCATGGTCGAGGTACGTGCGGGGCAGGGCATGCATGGGATAGCGGTAGCCGTCCGCGACGGGCAGGTGCTGCCGTTGTTCGTCGGCGTCGGCAGCGATCCCGATCTCCCACTCCGCGGCGCGGTACGAGGGTTCCAGATCGGCGTAGCTCAGCGGCCAGTTGCGGCCGCGCCCCAGGTCTGCGGTGTGGAAGTCGTCGGGGTGCATCCGGGGTGTGATGCCGGTCCAGGCGGTGCCGGTGCCGCCGTTCATCCGCAGGTACGGGCTCGAGTAGTCGAACGGCCCGGTGTTGATCAGGTAGTCGCTGGACGGCGCGGCGGCAGTCGTGCGGTAGGGCTTCAGCGGTGACTTGACGAGCGCCGTGCGGAACCTGCCGACCGCGTCGTGGTTCGCCTCGGCGCCCGCCTCCAGCACGAGCACGCGGAACCCGTTGTCCCCCAGCACTTTGGCGATGAGCGAGCCGGCGAACCCCGCGCCGACGACCACGGCCCTCACCGGGCGCTGCTCCGGGGTCTCTGCTCCCAGCTGCCGAACCCGGGAGCCCGGGTGCCCGGCGCGGCCACGCCGACCGCCTTCCACGCCAGGCCCTCGGCGTAGGCGCGCTCGTCCGGGATCACCCCTCGCCAGACCCCGGTGTACCAGAGCTGGATGATCTCGTTCTCCGGCGCGCCGTCGGCCAGCGCGCGGTACTGCTCGACCAGTCCGGTCGACCTCAGCTCCTCCGCCGAGAACCCGGTCAGCTCGGCGGACAACTCCACGAAGGCGTCCATGGCGCCATCCTGGGCGGAGGAACCGCACTGCGCCAAACGATCCGGGCAAGGCTCACCCTCGTGGCGCAACCTCCATCTCGCCCAGCGCCGACCAGTCGTCCTGCTCGACCATCTGGCTGACGACGCGCGGCGTCTCCGCGAGGTACCGCGGCAGTTCCGCCTGGGCGGCCTTGAAGTGGTCCGACTGCACGTGCGCGCCGCCCGCGTCGCCGTCGCGGAACGCCTCGACCAGCACGTACTCGTTCGGGTCGTCGAGGCTGCGCGACCAGTCGAACCACAGGCAGCCGGGTTCGGCGCGGGTGGCCTCGGTGAAGCCGCGGCTGATCGCGGGCCAGGCCTCGGCGTGCTCGGGCAGGACGCGGAACTTGGCGGTGATGAAGATCAAGACGGCCTCCTTCGGGTGATCGCTTCCGAGCCTAGGGTCTGTATCGAAGTCTGGTTCGATGAGAGTCGGGCCATCGCGGACCAGACTTCGATACAGACCCTGGACGTGCGGTCCCGCCCTGCGAGATCGCCCGGCCTGCGCGACCATCGCCCCGTGCCCGAGATGATCGACACTCGCAGGCGGAACCTGGTCGTCGCGGCCGTCCTGCTCGCCATGCTGCTGGCCGCTCTCGACCAGACCATCGTGTCCACCGCGCTGCCCACGATGGTGGCCGACCTGGGTGGCGGCGCGCACCTGTCGTGGGTGGTGACGTCGTACCTGCTCGCCGAGACGATCATGACCGTGCTTATCGGCAAGTTCGGCGACCTCTACGGGCGCAAGAAGACGTTCCTCGTCAGCGTCGCGCTGTTCCTGGTCGGGTCGTTCTTCGCGGGCTGGTCGGAGTCGATGGGCACGCTCATCGCGTTCCGCGCGGTGCAGGGGCTGGGCGCCGGCGGGCTGATGGTCACGTCGATGGCGATCATCGCGGACGTCGTGCCGTTGAAGGAACGCGGCAAGTTCCAGGGGCTCGCGGGCGCGGTGTTCGGCGTCGCGACCGTCGCCGGGCCATTGCTCGGCGGGCTGTTCGTCGACCACCTGAGCTGGCGCTGGGCGTTCTACGTGAACATCCCGCTCGGCATCGCGGTGGTGCTGGTGGCGATCGCCGCGCTGCCCACCATCAGGACGGAGGGCCGCCCGAAGATCGACTACGCCGGCATCGCGCTGATCGCCCTGGCGGCGACCGGGCTGACACTGGTCACGAGCTGGGGCGGCACCGAGTACGCGTGGACGTCGCCGATGATCCTGTGGATGGCGGCGGGCTCGATCGTGCTGCTGGTCGCGTTCGTGCTGGTGGAGCAGCGCGCGGCCGAGCCGATGCTGCCGATGAGGTTGTTCCGCAGCAGGGTGTTCACGGTGTCGGGCATCCTGAGCTTCGTCGTCGGGTTCGCGATGCTCGGCGGCATCACCTACCTGCCGATCTACCTGCAGTACGTGCGCGGCGAGTCGGCCACTGCGTCCGGTCTGTGGATGCTGCCGCTGATCGCCGGGCTGATGGCCACGGCGCTGCTCACCGGCAACACGATCAGCCGCACCGGCAAGTACCGGATCTTCCCGTTGGTCGGCTCGGCCGGGCTCACCATCGGCCTGTTCCTGCTGTCGCTACTGGACGCGTCGACCAGCTACTGGGAGATGGGCGCGTTCATGATGGTGCTGGGCGCGGGCATCGGCCTGGTGATGCAGGTGCCGGTGATCGTCGTGCAGAGCACCACGAACTACACCGACCTCGGCGTCGCCACGTCCGGCATCACCTTCCTGCGCACGATGGGCAGCTCGTTCGGTGTCGCGATGTTCGGCACGATCTACGCGAACCAGCTGCCGCAGAACCTGGTGGTCCCCCAGGGCGTCGACCCGCGTGCCATCGCCAGTCCCGCCGCCGTCCACGCGCTGCCGGACGCGCTGAGAGCGCCGATCGTCGCCGGGTACGCCGAGACCGTGCAGATGATGTTCCTGATCGCCGCGCCGATCGGGCTCGTGGCCCTGGCCGTCGCGTTCTTCCTGCCGCAGGTCGAGTTGCGCGACACGTCCCGTGCCGCCGCGGCCGGCAACAGCGGCGTGGGCGAGAGCTTCGCCGCACCGCCGTCGAACTCCTACGACGAGCTGCGCAAACTGGTCTCCACCGTGGTCGCGAGGTCCGGCGAGGACCCCGGCCTGGCCGTGCTGCGGCGCTCCGGCGTCGACCTGCCGCTGGAACAGGCGTGGCTGCTCGGCCGCGTGTACCGGGCGTCGGCGGACGACGGCGTGGCCACGCTCGACGAGATCGCCGACATGACGAAGGTGCCCGGCGGCATCTTCGAACCGACCGCGCAGGCCCTCGTGCGGTCCGGGCACCTGGCGTTCGGTGACGACGGCTACCGCTTCACCGACCAGGGCGCGGACGTGTTCGCCGAGCTCGTGCGGGCGTGGCGGCGCTGGCTGCTCGACCAGTTGCAGGACTGGCACGAGCCGGACCAGCGCGACTTCGCGCAGGCACTCGACTCGTTCACCGACGAGCTGATCGAGAGCGGCCGGCAGATGAGCCGGGTCTAGGGTCTGTATCGAGGTCTGGTTCGATGAGAGTCGCGCTTGAGGGCCCGGCTATCGCGGACCAGACCTCGATACAGACCCTAAACGCGTGCTTGCAGGGCCGTGGCTTCCGTGTCGCGGCCCTGCTCCCGGTACAGCGCCAACGCCAGATCCCACTGCTCGCGCGCCTGCGCGGTCTCCCCCGCCGCCGCGTGCACGTCACCCAGGTGTTCCAGGACGGTGGCCTGCTCGGCGGAGTTGTCCAGCTCCCGGTACAAAGCCAGCGCCGAGCCGTAGTGCGCGACGGCGTCGGCGTGGCGGCCGTCGTGGTGGGCGATGTGCGCGAGGCTGTCGAGAGTGGCCGCGCATCCCTCCGCGTGACCGAGCTCGTCGTTGAGCAGCATGGCTTCCTCGCAGAACGTGCGGGCCTCGGCATAACGGCCCAGGCAGGCGTAGCGCCAGCCGGCCTCGTTCAGCGACTCGGCCACGCGGATCGCCGTCCCGGCCGCGCGGAACTCCTCCAGCCCGGCGAGCGAGTGCTCCAGAGCTTTCTCCAGATCACCCACGAACTCCGCCGCCCACGCGATCGCCCGGTGCGCGCCGCCGCGCGCCTCGTGGTCGCCGGTGCGCGCCGCCAGTTCCAGGCCTCGTTCGAAGTGACTGTGCCCCAACGATGTCCGGCCCACCTCGATGTAGTCGGCACCGAGGCACCTGTGCGCGGTGGACTGCTTGATCGGGTCTCCCAGCGCCTCCGCGGCGCGCAACGCCGTCAGCCAGGCGTCGATGTCGTCGGAAGTGCGGCCACGCCGGAGGTGGTAGTTGTTCAAGGCGCGGCCGATCAGCCATGCCGCGTCGAAGTCCTCGCGCCCCAGGGCTTGTCGCTGTTCGGCCATCAGGCTGGTGTGCTCGGCGTCGAACCAGGCCATCGCCGCCGCGTTGGTCTCGAAGGTGAGCGCGTGGCCGCTTTCGTGCTCCGGCAACACCTTGTGCGGTTCCAGCGCGAGCGCGGCGGCCCGTGCGGTGGCGGCGTAGAAGTCGGCCAGCCGGGACCCCGGATCGGCGGGGAGGTCCGCCGCGTACAGGCCGACCAGGTCGTGCATCCGGTACCGGCCGGGCACGTGCTGCTGCACCAGGTGCGCGTTCTCCAGTTCCCGTAACACCATTCGCGCCCGCGTGACGGGCCGGTCGAGCAACGCCGCCGCAGCAGCGAGACTCACGTCCGCCGTGCCGACGGTGCCGAGCAGGCCGAACGCGCGCGCTGCCTCGTCCGAGAGCGCCGCCACGGACCAGGAGAACACCGTCCGCAGGTTCGTGCCGATCTCGCCCGCGTCCAGCGCGTCGAGAGGGTGCTCACGCAGTTCCGCGGCGAACGCGGTCAGGGGGAAGTCCGGTTCCATCGCGGCGCGGGCGGCGACGATCGACAGCGCCAGCGGCAGTCCGCCGCACCAGCTCACCAGGTCCGCGACCACCCTGGGTTCGGCCGCCACGCGCCTGGCGCCCAGCCTCGCCACGAGGAACTCGCGGGCATCGGCCGGATGCAGCACGTCCAGCGACACGGACCGCGCTCCGTGCGCGGCCACCAGGCCCGCGAGCTTGAGGCGGCTCGTGACCAGCACCGTCGCGTCGGAGCCCGGCAGCAGCGGCACGACCTGCTCCGTCGAGCGGGCGTTGTCGAGCAGCACCAGCAGGCGCCGTCCCGCGACCACGCTGCGGTATCGCGCGGCCCGTGCGTCCAGGCCCGCCGGGATCGTCTCCTCCCCCAACGCCTCCAGGAACTCGCGCAGCACGGTCTCGGGCGGCGTCGGCTCGGCGGAGGAGTCGAAGCCGCGCAGGTTCACGTAGAGCTGGCCGTCCGGGAACTCGTCGAGGTGCCGATGCGCCCAGTGCAGTGCCAGCGCGGTCTTGCCGATCCCGCCCGTCCCGCCGATCGCGGTGATCACGACCGTGCCGGACGACCCCAGTGCGGCGAGTTCGCCGGTGCGGCCGGTGAACCACGGGTGCGGCGCGGGCAGCTGACGTGGACCGGCGGCGCGTTCCTCCACGCTGCCGGCGAGGATCCGCTGGTGCACGTCCTGCAACGGCCTGCTCGGGTCGGCGCCGAGCTCGTCGGCGAGGCGGCGGCGCACGATCTCGTAGTGCCGCAACGCCTCCGCGTCGTTGCCCGTCCGGTGCAGCGCCAGCATCAGTTGCGCGGCAAGGCGTTCGTCGTGCGGCAGTGCCTCGGCGAGCTGCCTCAACGAGGGCAGCAGCGCGGCGTGCCGGCCGTCCGCGAGCGCCGCGTCGTTGCGATCGAGTTCGGCGGCGACGCGTTCGGCGTGCAGGCTCTCGCGCACCGCGTCGAACCACGGCGAGTCGAGCCCGTCGAGCGCCTGCCCGCGCCACAGCCCGAGCGCCTCGTCGAGAGCGCCCTGCCGCACGAGTGCGCGGAAGCGGAACAGATCGACCTGCGACGGGTCCACCACGAGCCGATATCCGGCCGGCGAGCGTTCGATGTCCAGTCCGAGCAGTTTGCGGAGCTTCGACACGTACCCGTAGAGCGTCTCGCGCGCTCGCAGCGGCGCCCGCTCACCCCAGACGCGGCCGAGCAGCCGATCGACCGGAACCGGCCGTCCCTCCTCCACCAGCAGCGCGACCAGCACAGACCGTTGCCGGACGTGGCCGATCTCGACCAGCGCGCCCGCGTCCCGCACCTCCACGGCGCCGAGCAGCCCGAACTCCAAGATCACCCCTCAGCCAGTGGATTCAAGGTTCATCCTAGGTTCACCCTTGATCGAACGGGCAACGTCGGCACCGCAGGAAGGCCCCGGTCCGACCGGATCCGGCAGCCCAGCCACGGGGCCTTCCCCACCTTCGGCGCAACGAAAGATCACCCAAGCGGACCAGGGCGAACACGTTCCTCCACATGCGACCCTGGAGTGTGTGAGCACCACGCGAATCGGTTCGTTCAACGTGGAGAACATGTTCGAGCGCCCGAAAGTCATGGGCCGCAACGCGACCAGACACGCGGCCCCGATCCTGGCCGCCCACGCCCGTTTCAACGAACTCATCGCCGCCGAGACGTACCTGCCGGAAGTCAAGGAAGAGCTCAAGGAACACCTGGCGACGCTGGAGTTGCTCAGGAGCGACCGCAGCAAGTACGCGATCCTGCGGCGCATCCGCGGCCGTTTCCTCGCGCGCCACCGCACTGGCGAAACCTCAGTCGTGGCAAGCGGTCGCGAGTCCTGGGTCGGCTGGGTCGAGCTCACCACCGAACCCATCAGCGAACTCGCCACGCGCCACACCGCACAGGTGATGCGCGACGTCGGCGCACACGTCCTCGGCGTGGTCGAGGCCGAGTCGCGCGAACTGCTGCACATGTTCTCCACCAGCATGCTCAAGCACGTCGGGTGGACCCCCTACGAGGAGGTCCACCTCATCGACGGCAACGACGAGCGCGGAATCAACGTCGGACTGCTGACACGGGACGAACATCAGGTCATCACGATCCGCACGCACGTGTACGCGAAGGACAGCTCAGGCGTCATCTTCTCCCGCGACTGCGCCGAATACCACGTCCGCACCCCGGCCGGCCCCGAGGTCGTCCTGCTCGTGAACCACCTGAAGTCCAAGGGCTACGGCGCACCCGGCGACCCGATCGGCGCCCGCCGCCGGTTCCGCCAGTCGGTCCGCATCGCCCGCATCGTGAACCGGCTGCGCGACGAGGGCCACGAGTACATCGCGGTCGTCGGCGACCTCAACGACACCGCGGACAGTGAAGCGCTGCGCCCCCTGTTCCAGCGCACGGGCCTGCGGGACATCAGCGAGCACGAGAACTTCGACTGGGACCACCGCATGGGCACCTACCGCGGCGTGAACGAGAAGGGCAAGATCGACTACGTCCTGCTCACCCCCGAACTGTTCGCGAAGGCCACCGGCGGAGGCATCTTCCGCAAGGGAGTGTGGCGCGGCCCGCGCACGAAGAACCGTTGGGACGTCTACGAAACCATGACGAACGAGGTGCACGCGGCCAGCGACCACGCCGCGATCTACGCCGACATCGACTGGACGCTCTAGACCAGCTCGACGGTCACCTCTACGACGTCGCCCGGCTCGACGTCGTTCTTCTTGCGCACCGCCGCCTTGATCGGCAGCACGTAGCAGCCGGACTGCTTGTCCGGGAACACCGACGTCGACCAGTTGCTCATGCCGACCCCGACGCGCACCTTGACCGCGCCGAAGCCGGCGCCGGGCGTGGCGATGTCGCGGATCTGGTCCGAGACGTCCTCGGGCAGCGTCACGAAGGTCCAGGTATCCGTGCGGCGGGCGTCCCAGATCCAGAGTTCCGCGTCGAAGACGAACATCGGCCCATTCTCACAGAGGCGCGCTGATGACGAAGTCCTCGTCGAACCGCGCGGCCAGCGCCTCGCCCAGCCCGTACGGCGTCCACCGCCGCACCAGGTCCAGGAACCCGGCGAGGTCCTGGCGCACGCGCTCCAGGTGCCCGGCGAGGTCCACGATGTGGCACGCGGGGCTGTCAGGGCGCTCCTCGTCCGGCCGCACTCTCACCCCGCCGGCGGCGAACTCCACTCCAGGCGACGGGGAGTGCCCGAGCCACGGCACCTCTTCGTCGAGCAGCCTCGCCCAGTCGCGCCAGCTCTCCAGCCCGGCGCAGCAACCGGGTCCGACGCGCACGCCGGTCTCGGTGTCATGCACCTCCAGCCCGCCGGCCATGATGATCACTTCTTCGTCCAGCAGCGCACGGAGTTGCTCCGGTCCCAACTCGACGTCGTCGTCCGAGCCGTAGTCGGCGATGGCCGCGAGCGCCCGGTCGAACTCCTCGCGGCTCATCCGCCCGGACAGCGCCACGACGTCACCGCCGGTCACCTCGACCACCGCCTGCATCTCGATCACTCACCCCTTGTGGTGACGAACGCCACCGACCATTTCGGTCGGTAAACCTACCGAATCGGTCGGTGAACGCCGTAAAGTCGGCCGTATGCCACGACAGCCCAGGACCGGGGTCGACGAGAACATCCTTGACGCCGCCGCCGCGCTCTTCGCGCGGCACGGGTTCGAGCAGACCTCGCTGAAGTCGCTCGCGGACGCTGTCGGCTTGTCCAAGGCCGGTCTCCTGCACCACTTCCCGAGCAAGGACGCTCTCTTCGAAGCTGCGTGGGAGCAGAGCCGCGTGCTCACGATGCACGTTCTCGACCAGGTCTCGCCGCTGCCCGCCGGGCCTGAGCGGGATCGGCGGGCGCTGGAACTGCTGACCGACCACGCGCTGGACCGGCCGGGACTGGTCTCACTGCTGTTCCGGACGATGACGGCGCCCGGTGAGGACCCGCAGCAGGCGCAGGACGAGCTGCTCCTCAACGAGATGTTCGTGATCGACCCCGAGAACGAACTGCCCCGCGCGATCCGGATCGTCGGCGCGCTGAGCGCCATGGCCGTGCTCACCCTTCTGGCCAACCAGGAGGGTGACAAGACGACCTGGCGTCCCTTGATCCTCGCTACCTGCTACGACGCACTCGGGCACCAGGAGGCCTGACCATCATGGCGAAACTGCTCTACAAACTGGGAATGGGCACCTACCGGCGCCGTCTCCCCGTCGTCCTGATCTGGCTGCTCGTGCTGATCGGCACCGGTGTCGGCGCGTTCACGCTCGGCGGTGAGACGTCCAACTCGATGTCCATCCCCGGCCAGGAGTCGACCACCGCCCTGGAGCGCATCCAGGAGAAGTTCGGCTCCGGTGAGACCGCGTCGGCCAGGGTCGTCGTGCAGGCTCCCGACGGTCAGAAGCTGCCGCAGCACATCAAGGCGATCACCGACCTGGTGGCCGACGAGTCCGCGCTGAAGGGCGTGCGGTCGGCGACGAACCCGCTCGACCCGGCGGCGCCGAGCGTCAACGCCGACGTCAACGTCGGCTACAGCACCGTCACCTACGACGTGAAGCCTGGTGAGGTCACCGACGAGCAGCGCGCCGAGCTGACCAAGGCCGTCGACAAGGCACGCGCCGCCGGCCTGACCGTCGAGGTCACCGGCACCGCGATGCAGGAGACGCCGCACGTCGGCGGGCCCACCGAGGCCATCGGTGTCGTGCTGGCGCTGGTCGTGCTCGCGCTGACCTACGGCTCGCTCGTGACCGCGGGCATGAACCTGCTCAGCGCCGGTATCGGCGTCGGCATCGGCACGCTCGGCATCACGATCGTCAGCGGGTTCATGGACCTGCAGTCGACCACGCCGATCCTCGCCTCGATGCTGGGGCTCGCGGTCGGCATCGACTACGCGTTGTTCATCATCAACCGCTACCGCCAGGAACTGCGCCGCGGCTCCGACGTGGGCCACGCCGTCGCGACCGCGGTCGGCACCGCCGGTTCCGCCGTCGTCACCGCCGGGCTCACCGTGGTGATCGCGCTCGTGGGTCTCGCGATCGCGGGCATCCCGTTCCTCACGCAGATGGGCGTCTCCGCCGCCGCGACGATCGTCGTCTCGGTGCTGATCGCCATCACGCTGGTGCCCGCGGTGCTGAGCCTGCTCGGCCGCCGCGTGCTGACTCGCAAGGAACGTGCGGCCGCCGCCTCGGAGCCCAAGGACCGCGGTGTCATCCGCGCCTGGGGTGGTGCGATCACCCGCAACCGCGTCCTCGCGCTGCTGCTCTCGGTCGTCGCGCTCGGCATCGTCGCGATCCCGGTGGCGTCCATGGACACCACGCTGATCCAGAAGCCGCCGGCCGGTTCCACGCAGGAACGCGCCGACCAGATCCTCGCGAAGGGCTTCGGCGAGGGCTTCAACGGCCCGATCATCGTCCTGTTCGAGGGTGAAGGCGCCGGCGCGACGGCCACCGAGGCGTCCAAGCCGATCGCGAAGCTGTCCGACGTCGCCCTGGTGACGCCGGCCCAGCCGAGCCAGGACGGCAAGTCCGCGCTCGTCACCGTGATCCCGAAGTCCGGCCCGGACACGGTGGAGACCGAGAAGCTCGTCGCCGACCTGCGCGCCGAACTGTCCGGTGTGGAGGGTGGCAAGGCCTACGTCACCGGTGCCACCGCCGTCAGCGTCGACGTGGCCACGTCCCTGGACAAGGCCCTGCCGATCTACCTCGCGGTCGTCGTCGGCCTCGCGCTCGTGCTGCTGGTCCTGGTGTTCCGCTCGCTGCTCGTGCCGCTGGTCGGTGTGCTCGGCTTCCTGCTCACCATCGGCGCGTCGCTCGGTGCGACGGTGGCGGTGTTCCAGTGGGGCTGGCTCGCCGGCGCGGTCAACCTCGACAGCACCGGCCCGCTGATCAGCCTCACGCCGATCCTGGTGATCGGCATCCTGTTCGGCCTCGCCATGGACTACCAGATCTTCCTGGTGTCCCGGATGCACGAGGCGCACCACCGCGGTGCCAAGCCCATCGAGGCCATCACCACGGGCTTCCGCCAGGCCGCCCCGGTCGTCGTGGCCGCCGCACTGATCATGTTCTCGGTGTTCGCGGGCTTCGTCCCCGCCGGCGAGGCGACCGTGAAGTCGATCGCCTTCGCCCTGGCCGTCGGCATCTTCGTGGACGCGTTCGTGGTCCGCATGGTGCTCGTGCCGGCCGCGCTCGCCCTGCTCGGTGAGCGGGCCTGGTGGCTGCCGAAGTCCCTGCGCTGGCTGCCGGAGCTCGACGTCGAGGGCACCGCGCTCGACGAGACCGAGAAGAAGGACAAGCTGGAGCCGGTCAGCGTCGGCTGATTCCGCTCGAAAAGGTCCGTCGTGCCCGTGATCACGGGCACGACGGACCTTTCGGCGTTACAACGCTCAGGCAACCTGCCCGGCGCGCAACGATGAGCTGCTCTCGGTGAACTGACGCCGCACCCAGCGGGCGACAGTGCGCGGTGGCGGGTCCACGGCTCCACCCAGATGTGCCACCACGGTGAGTTCGGCACCGTCCTCGACGGCGATCGCCCACCCGTGGCACTCGGTCCACAGCAGCGCGACGTCGCGGTCGGCATGTCCGGGCAGCCGGCCGTCCACGGCGATGTACACCCGCAACGGCTTGAGCTGGTCCACGCACGAGGACTCACCGCTCAAGCCCAGTTCCCGCGTGACCCTCAGCGCGTAGTCAAGCTCGATCACGTCGTCACCGCCCTCCATCCACCGGGGTAACAACGCCGACTGCTTGACGCAGGACGTGATTACCCCGGCAGGAGGAACTCAAACGCGAACTCGGCTACTCGCCGCCGAAGTCCTCGAACGCGTCGTCCATCATCTCGCCGACCACCATGCCGCCGACGACACCGGCGGCACCGGCCGCGACGACCGTGCCCATGCCCATGCCGCCCCGGCCGTGGTGACCGCCGTGGTGACCGTGCTGGCCGTGGCCATGCATGCCGCCGCCACGCTGCGCCACCTGGGCCAGCCACCCGTTGATGGACGTCGCCCAGTCGGCGACCTCCGCCTCCTGGTGCGACAGGCGGAAGTGACCGAACGCGTCACCGCCCGACGAGAACATCCCGCCGCGCCTGTCGGCCTCCAGGATCACGAACAGCTCGTGCGGCGACGCCACGAAGGTCAGCTCGACCTGCTGGACGGCACCGGCGAACTGGGCCGGCGGGAAGAACTCGATCTCCTGGTAGAAACCGAGCTCCTGCGGAACGCCGTGCAGGCGGCCGGCCTCGACGTCCGCGCTGCGGAACGAGAAACCGAGCTGCCCGAACGCGTTCAGCACCGCGTCCTGCGACGGCAGCGGGTTGACCAGCACGGGGTCGAGGTCGCCCTTGTCCGGCGCGCCCGCGATCACGAGCTCGGTCCGCACGCCCACGGTCATGCCGGGCAGCTGGCCGCCGCCGACCGCCGTGATCGGGGTCTCCCACGGGATCGGCAGCTGGAACGGGATCGCGACCAGCTGACCGGCCCCGACCCGCACGCCCTGCTGCACGACGACCCGCAGGAACTCGGACACGCCGCCGTACTCGTGGTCACCGCGCTCGACCTCGACGCGGGTGACGAGCGACAGCACGACCTGGCCGATCTCGGCGTCCGCGCTGCCGCCCTGGATGCGCACCTGTCCGGTGACGAGCTGGCCGGGCGTGGCGTGCGGCGAGTCCAGCACGGTGTCGACCGACGGGCCGCCGACGCCGAAGGCGCTGAGCATCCGTTTGAACATGTGTGTTTCCTCCCTGGGAAACTCCGGTCAGCGGACGCCGACCGGACGGGTGTCGGTTTCGTCCTCGAAGTCGCCGATCAGCTCTTCGAGGAGGTCTTCGAGTGCCGCGATGCCGAGAATCTCGCCATCGGCCACCAGTGCGAGTTGCGAGCGCTCCGCCCGCATCGCCGTCACCGCCTGGGCCACCGGCATCGACGCGGGCAGCGTCAGCACCGGGCCCATCAGCTCGCGGGCCGACGGGTCCTCGCCTCGGGCCGTGGCACGCATGGCCTCGCGGATGTGCACGAGTCCGACGTAGTCGCCGCGCAGGCCGACGACCGGGAAGCGCGACCGTCCACACTGGAGGCTGCGCTGCTCGATCTCCCGCGCGGTGGTGTGCTCGGTGACGGTCGACGTCTCCGCGATCGGCACCATCACCTCGCTCACGGTCGTGCGCTGGACCTGCAGCATCCTCGTCAGCAACCGTTGCTGGGCTTCGGGGATCAGGCCGTGCTCGGCGGACTGGCGCAGCAGCATCCGCAGGTCGTCCGGCCGGTGCGCCTGCGCCAGCTCGTCCTGCGGCTCGACCTTCATCAGGCGCAGCAGCGAGTTCGTGACGCCGTTCAGTCCACTGAGGAGCCAGCGGACCGAGCGGGCGAACGCGCGGAACGGCAGCGCCAGGATCAGCGCGGACCGTTCGGGGTGCGAGATCGCCCACGACTTCGGGGCCATCTCGCCGACGACCATGTGCAGGAACACCACCAGCATCAGGCTGATCGCGAACGCGATGCCGTAGGCGAACGCCTCCGGCAGGCCGGTCAGGCGGAGCGCCGGTTCCAGCAGGTCCGCGACGGCCGGCTTGGCCAGCGCGCCGAGACCCAGGGTGCACAGCGTGATGCCGAGCTGGGCGCCCGCGAGCATCAGCGACAGCTCGCGGACACCCGCGACGGCGGCGCGCGCCGCGCGTGAAGTCTCGGCGGCCTGCTCCAGCCGGTGCCGCTTGGACGCGATCAACGCGAACTCGGCGGCCACGAAGAAGGCGTTCAACGCCAGCAGCACAACGGAAATGGCGATGCTCATCGGGACAACACCACCGAGTCGGGCACGTTGCGCGCCACGGTCGTGACCACCAGCCGCACGCCGTTCATCTCGATCTCGTCTCCGGCCTCGGCGACCCGGCCCAGCTGGTGGAGCACCAGACCGGACACCGTGTCGTAGGCGTCGTCTTCCGGGAGTTCCACGCCGGTGGCGTCCTCGACCTCGTCCAGCCTCATGCGGCCGGGCACGCGCCAGGCGTCGCCGACCTTCTCGATCATCTCGGCCACCCGGTCGTCCTCGTCGTGGATCTCACCGACGAGCTCCTCGGCCAGGTCCTCCAGCGAGATCACGCCGGCGAACCCGCCGAACTCGTCGACCACGCAGGCGAGCTGGCGGCGTTCGGTGCGCAGCCTCTCCAGCACCGCGGGCAACGGCAGCGTCGCCGGGACGACGAGGGCGGGTGAGGCGATCTTCTCGATGGCCACGGACGCCCGCTGCTCGGGCGGCAGCGTCAGCACCTCGGCCAGCCCGGCGACACCGCGCAGGTCGTCCAGGTCCTCGCCGACCACCGGGAAACGCGAGTTACCGGTCTCCAGCAAGGAGACCACGCGCGCGGCGGGTTCGTCGAACCGTACGGTGTGGACGTTCACACGGGGCGTCATCGCCTGTTCCGCGACGAGTTCGCGGAATCCGATGCCGTGCTCCAGCAGGCGGGTCAACTCGGGGTCGAGGTGTCCCTGTTCCCCGGCCTCCTCGACGATCTGCCGGAAGTCCTCGGGCGTCGCGCCCTGGGGCAGTTCCTCGACGGGCTCGATGCCGATCGCGCGCAGCAGCCGGTTCGCGGCCGCGTCGAACAACCGGATCACCGGGCCGGCGATCTTCAGGTAGACCAGGGTCGAGGAGCTCAGCGCCAGTGCCAGCTTCTCGGGCCGCGCGATCGCGAGGTTCTTCGGCAGGAGCTCACCGAGCACCATCTGCACGAAGGTCGCGAAGACCAGCGCGATCACCATCGAGCCCGGCACCCCGAGGCCCGTGCCGAGCAACGGCTCGGCGACGTAACCCACGAGCAGCGCCGTCACCGTGATGCCGAACTGGGCACCGGACAGCATGAACGAGAGCTTCTGGGTGACGCGGTAGGCACGCTCGGCGGCCTTCGAGCCGCCCTCGGCCAGTTGCTGCAGGCGGCCGCGATCGACCGCCATGTACGCGAACTCCTGCGCCACGAAATAACCGGTGGCCACGGTGAGGGCCACGATGGCGAGCAAGCCGGATGCGATCAACAAGACGCACCCGGCCCAGTACTACAGCCGTCTACATCGGCTTCTTCAGACATGTACCAACAGTAGCACGTAGCACTGTATGGTTTGCGGTGACGGGAGGTCACCGCCATGTCCGAAGCACTGCTGAAGATCGGCGAGCTCGCCGCCCGCGCCGGCGTGAGCATCCGCACCGTCGACTACTACACGACGCTGGGCCTGATCAGCCCCGCCCAGCGCACCGCGAGCAACTACCGCCTCTACCGCGGCGACGACGTGGAGCGCATCCACCTCGTACAACGCCTGGAGGTCCACGGTCTTCCCCTGGAGGACATCGCCCGCGCGTTCACGGCCGCTCCCGCCGACACCGCGGCGGTGCTCGGGCAGATCGACACGGACCTGCGCACGCTCCAGGAAGCCGCCGACGCCGCGTCGCCGGAGATGCACGGCCTGCTGTCGGTGATCGCGAACCGGGTCCACTCCCTGATCACCATCGCGCTGCAGCTGCCGCCCGACCTGCCGATGTAGTTATGGTCGGAGCGGACGGCTAGGAGGCGCGCAGTGGGGCTACGCAGCGAGCACTGGTACGCAGGTCAGGACCGCAACGCCTACATCCACCGCGCCTGGATGCGGCGCGGCACCCCGGACGACGCCTTCGCCCGCCCGCAGATAGCCATCGCCAACACCGCCTCCGACCTCACGCCGTGCAACGCGCACCTGGACGAGGTCGCGAAGTCCGTCTCCAACGGCGTGTACGAAGCGGGCGGCATCCCGCTCAACCTGCCCGTGGTGTCGCTGGGCGAGACCAACGTCCGCCCCACCGCGATGCTGTGGCGCAACATGGCCGCGATGGCGGCCGAGGAGATGCTGCGCGCGAACCCCGTCGACGGCGTGGTGCTGCTGGGCGGGTGCGACAAGACGATTCCAGCACTGCTGATGGCCGCCGCGTCCGTCGACATCCCGGCGGTCGTGCTGCCGGGCGGGCCGATGCTCACCGGCACGTTCCGCGGCATTCCCCTGGGCTGCGGCACGGACGTCTGGCGGCTGTCCGAGGAGGTGCGCGCCGGCACGTTGTCGCAGGAGGCGTTCGCGCGCTCCGAGTCGGCGATGATCCGCAGCCGCGGCCACTGCAACACCATGGGCACCGCGTCGACGATGGCGCTGGTCGCCGAGGCGCTGGGCACCGTCGTCCCCGGCGTGGCGGGCACCCCGGCGCCGGACAGCAGGCTGCTGGAGGCCTCGCACGGCACCGGCAGGCTGGTCGTGGAGCTGATCGAGAAGGACCGCCGGCCGAGCACGTTCCTGACCAGGGCCTCGTTCCACAACGCGATCGTGGCGCTGGCGGCGATCGGCGGCTCGACCAACGCCGTGGTGCACCTGCTCGCGATCGCGGGCCGGCTCGGTGTCGGCCTGACGCTGGACGACTTCGACCGCATCGGCTCGGGCGTGCCGTTGCTGGTGGACCTGCAGCCGGCGGGCCGGTTCCTGATGGAGGACTTCCACCGCGCCGGCGGGCTTCTGGCCGTACTGCGGGAAGTGCGCGACCTGCTCGACCCCGCCGGGCTCACGGTCACCGGCCGGCCGCTGGTCGACCACCTCGGCGACGGGCCGATCTGGGATCCCGAAGTGATCAGGAGCAGGTCCGCGCCGATCATCGCCGAGGGCGGGATCGCGGTGCTGCGCGGCAACCTGGCGCCGTCGGGAGCGTTGATCAAACCGGCGGCCGCGTCGGCACACCTGTTGCAGCACCGCGGAAGGGCCGTGGTGTTCGACAGCATCGAGGACTTCCACGCCCGCGTCGACGACCCCGATCTCGACGTGGACGCGGACTCCGTGCTGGTGCTGCGGGGCTGCGGCCCGCGTGGCTATCCGGGCATGCCGGAGGTGTCGAACATGCCGTTGCCGAAGAAGCTGCTGGAACAGGGCGTGCGCGACATGGTCCGGATCTGCGACGGGCGCATGAGCGGCACGGCCTACGGCACCGTCGTCCTGCACGTGGCACCGGAGGCGGCCGCGGGCGGGCCGCTCGGACTGGTGCGCACCGGCGACGTCATCGTGCTGGACGTCGAGAACCGCCGCATCGACGTCGAGGCGCCGGACTTCCTGTCCCGTACCCCGAACGCCGCCATGACATCGGCGTTCGCCTCACCGAGGCGAGGCTGGGAACGGCTCTACGTCGACCATGTCCTGGGCGCCGACACCGGAGCCGACCTCGACTTCCTGGTCGGCTCCAGCGGCAGCGCAGTCGCCCGCGAATCGCACTAGTGGTGTGGCCCGGAAGGTTGCCGGGGGAATTCGCGGTCAGACGGGTGCATCGTGGTGTCGCCCCACGTTTCTCGTACTGGTTGTACGGGGGCGTGGGGGCGGCGCCGCGAGGTGCCCTGCTGAGCGTGGATTACCTCGCCGACGTTCCGGGTCACGCCACTAGAGCCTGTATCGAAGTCTGATCCGCGATAGCCGGGCCCGACTTCTCCTCGAGTGCGCAGCTGCAAGGTCTTGCCTATTGCAACTTGCTTGCTGTTAGCTGCCTCTGGCAACACGGACACTGGGGAGGAACTGGATGCGGCGCGCGCTTCTGCTGGCCGTCGTCCTGCTGGCAGGGTGCTCGTCACCCGACGGCTCGACGACCGGACCGGCGACGTCCATCCTGATCGGTGCGGGCAGTGAGCCGGAGAACCTCAACCCCGTGCTCGGCTACGCCCCGGACGGCGCCGCGAAGATCTTCGATGGACTCGTCTCGCGCGACGCCTCGCTGGCGCTGAAACCGGCTCTGGCGCAGGAGCTGCCGACGGCGTCGGCGGACGGCCTGACGTGGACGGCCAAGCTGCGCAAGGACATCACGTTCTCCGACGGCACCCCGCTGACCGCGGATGACGTCGTGTTCACCTACAGGTCCGTGGTGGACAAGAAGGTGAACTCCACGATCGCCTCCCGGTTCGACGCGCTGGCCGGCGTCGTGGCGAAGGACCCGGCCACCGTCGAGTTCACGCTCGCCTACCCCTACGCCCCGTTCGCGCAGCAGCTCGCGCTCGGCATCGTGCCCGCCGCGAGGCTCACCGGCACGGACATCAACAGCGCGCCGTTCAACACCGCCCCGGTCGGCACCGGCCCGTACACGATCGAGACGTGGCGCAAGGGCGACCGGATGGTGTTGAAGGCCAACGAGAAGTACTGGGGCGGCGCGCCCGCGATCAAGTCCGTGACCGTCGTCTTCGTGCCGGACGACAACGCCCGCGCGACCCGCATGGCCGCCGGTGAGTTCGACGGCACGGTGCTGCCACCCAAGCTCGCGCAGACCTACCGCGACCGGTCCGGCTACCAGATCGTGCGGAACCCGTCGGCCGACTACCGCGGTCTCGGCATCCCGTCCGAACTGCCGTTCACCTCGTCCCCGCAGGTCCGGCGCGCGATCAACCTCGGCATCAACCGCCAGGCCATGATCGACGCCGTACTGGCCGGCTCCGGTAAGCCCGCGTCCACGCCCATCTCGCCGTACCTCAAGGACTGGTATGACGAGAAGACCGCGTTCACCTTCGACGTCGCCGAGGCGGAGAAGCTGCTCGACGAGGCGGGCTGGCGCAAGGGTGCGGACGGCAAACGCGCCAAGGACGGCCAGGCCGCGAAGCTGCCCGTGCTCTACCCCGCTCCCGACGTGCTGCGCAAGGAACTCGCGCTCGCCGCGGCCTCGGACATCGCGAAGCTCGGCATCGACGCCCCGGTCGAGGCGACCACGTTCGACATCATGCTGCAGCGGCGCAAGGAAGCGGCGTCGGTCTGGGGCGGCGGCGACCCGTACGACCCGGACACGGCCGCGTACACGTTGCTGCACAGCAAGTACGCGGGCCAGGACGGCTACGTGAACATGACGCTGTACCGGAACTCCACTGTGGACAGCGCACTCGACACCGCCCGCCGCAGCCTCGACCCGGCCGCGCGCAAGCAGGCCTACCAGGACTTCCAGGAGGCCTACGCCGCCGATCCCGGCTGGGCGTTCCTGGTGTTCCTCGACCACACCTACGTCGTGCGGGACAGGTGGAACGGCCAGGAGACCCAGGTCGAGCCGCACGACCACGGCCTCGTGCACGCGGTGTGGTGGAACCTCGAGCGCTGGACCCCGAAGCCGTGACGCGGGGGCAGGCGATCGGCAGGCTGGCGCTGCGCCGGCTCGCGTTCGCGGTCCCGGTGCTGCTCGTGGTCAGCTTCGCGTTGTTCGTGCTGGCCAAGGCATCGCCGTTCGACCCGATCGAACGCTACTTCGGCGTCCGGATCATCGGCGCCTCACCGGAACGCGTGGCCCAGCTGCGCGCGAACTGGGGCGTCGACGAACCCGTCGTGTCCCAGTACTGGGCCTGGCTGCGGCACGCGGTCACCGGCGACCTCGGCGACTCGTTGTCGTTGCAGCAACCCGTGTCGGCCGTGATCGGCGACCGTCTCGGGTGGACGGTGCTGCTGGTGTCGGTCGGCTTCACGCTGGCACTGGTGCTCGGACTGCTCCTGGGCACGCTCGCGGCGTGGCGGCAGGGGTCGTGGCTCGACCGGTCGATCACGGGCGGCTGTTACGCGCTGGAGGCCGCGCCGGTCTTCTGGGTGGGACTCGCGGTGCTGTACGTGTTCGCGCTGCAGCTGCGATGGCTTCCCGGCGGCGGCGTGACGACCGGGTCCGAACCGGTGTCCGCCGGCGGCGTCGCGGCCCACATGGTGCTGCCGGTGGCCGTGCTGGCGATCTCGCAGGCGCCGTGGTTCGTCCTGTTCGTGCGGCAGAACCTCCTGGAGTCGTTCACACAGGACCACGTGATCGGCGCTCGTGCGCGCGGGCTGCCGGACCACCTGGTGGTGTCGGGGCACGCGTTACGCACCTCGCTGCTGCCGTTCCTGACCCTTCTCGGCGCACGGCTGCCCGAGCTGATCACCGGGGCGTTGCTGGTGGAGACGGTGTTCTCGTGGCCGGGCATCGCGCGGGCGACGGTGGAGGCGGCGCTGAACGTCGACTTCGCGTTGCTGGGCGCGCTGACCGTGATGGCGACGGGCGTGGTGCTGGTGGGCAACCTGCTGGCCGACGTCCTGTACGCGCTGGCCGACCCGAGGGTGGCGCTCGATGGCTGACCTGACCTGGCGTCCTGCTCCACGCAGCCGCCTCACCGCCGCGAGCCCGCCGCGATCGCCGAAGTGGCGGCTCCTGCCGTCCGCGATCGTCCTGGGTGTCGTCGCGCTGGTCGTCCTGGTCGTGCCGCTGTTCGCAGAGCTCAACGAGCAGTACGTCGACCTCGCGATCGCCAACCAGCCGCCGTCCGCCGCGCACCTGTTCGGCACGGACGAACTGGGCCGTGACGTGTTGCTGCGCTGCGTCTACGCCCTGCGCGTGTCCCTCACGGTCGGTGTGGTCGCGGCCGTGATCTCCGCGGTCGCCGGCACGGCGGTCGGTGCGCTCGCGGGGTCGATCGGCGGCTGGTTCGACCGGATCCTGATGCGCGTGGTCGACGCGATCGCCTCGGTACCGCACCTGCTGCTGGGCATCGTGATCGTGGCGATCCTGCGGCCCAGCCTCTCCGCCGTGATCATCTCGATCGCGCTGACGCACTGGCTGACCGCCGCCCGGATCGTACGGTCGGAGGTGCTGTCGCTGCGCACGAGGCCGTTCATCGACGCGGCGATCGTCGGCGGCGCGAGCCGGACTCAGGTACTCACCCGGCACCTGCTGCCGAACGTCGCCCCGCAGGTGCTGCTCGCGACCACCCTGATGGTGCCGCACGCGGTGTGGCACGAGACGGCGTTGTCGTTCCTGGGCCTCGGTCTGCCGCCGCACGCGGCCAGCATCGGCAACATGATCAACGACGCCCAGCGCTCGTTGCTGATCGGCGGCTGGTGGATGTCGCTGGCACCCGGACTGCTGCTGATCATCACGACGCTGGCGGTGTCCGGGCTGAGCGGTGTGTGGCGGGACCGGCTGAACCCCAAGCGGCGCACGGAGCTGACGTGGTGAACCTGGAGATCGACCGGGTGTCGGTGCGGTTCGCGCTCAAGGGCGCGACCGTCGAGGCCGTGAACGACGTGTCGTTGCGGATCAGGCCCGGCGAGTGCGTCGCGCTGGTCGGCGAGAGCGGCTGTGGCAAGACGGTGCTGGCCTCCGCCCTGCTCGGGTTCCTCCCGGGCAACGCGGAGACCTCGGGCAGCGCGCGACTCGGCGAGATCGACCTGCTCACGGCGACCGACCACGAGCTCGCGACCACGGTGCGCGGACGGCGGATCGGGCTCATCCCGCAGAGTCCGGCGAGCCACCTGACGCCGGTCCGCACCGCGCGGTCCCAGCTCGAGGAGGCCGCGCGCGTCCTCGGCGGCGACGCCCGGCAGGCAGCCGAACGGGCCGGCCTGCTGCCCGGACACCTCGACCGCTACCCGCACGAGCTGTCCGGCGGTATGGCGCAGCGCGTCGCGAACGCGCTGGCGCTCGTGGGCAACCCGCCGCTGCTCATCGCCGACGAACCCACCACCGGCCTCGACCGCGACCTCGTGGACGGGCTGCTCGACGAGTTCCGCAGGCTGGTCGACGACGGCCACGCCGTCCTGCTGATCACTCATGACCTCGCGGCGGCGCACAGGGTCGCCGACCGGATCGCGGTGATGTACGCGGGCCGGATCGTCGAGGTCGGCCCGGCGCACGAGGTGCTCGACGCCTCGAAGCACCCCTACAGCCGAGGGCTCGCGAACGCCCTGCCGGAACGGGACTTCCTCCCGATCCCCGGCCAGCCTCCCCTGCTCACCGACCTGCCGGCGGGGTGCGCGTTCGCCCCGCGCTGCGACCAGGCCACCGCGATCTGCGAGGACCGACCCGTGCTCACCGACGACCCGCACGCCGTCGCGTGCCACCGCCCGTGCTGACCGGGCTGGGCATCACCGCCGGCTACCAGGCTCCGGTGATCACCGACGTCAGCCTGACCGTCCACCCCGGACAGACGGTGGGTCTCGCCGGGCCGAGCGGATCGGACAAGTCCACTTTGGCGCGCGTGCTCGCGTTGCTGCACAAGCCGTTCGCAGGCACGGTGGAGATCGACGGCGAGACCGTCACCGGGTTCCGGTTCAAGGCCGCGCAACGCACCAGGATCGGTGTCCTGTTCCAGCAGCCGAGGTTGTCCGTCGACCCGCGGTTCACGCTCCGCCGGGCGATCGCGGAACCCGGCGGCGACCGCGTCGGCGAACTGGCCGACCTGGTGATGCTCACCGACGACCTGCTGGGCCGCCGCCCGCACGAGGTCAGCGACGGCCAGCTGCAACGCGCCTGCCTCGCCCGTGCGCTCGCGCTGAACCCGCGGTACCTGATCTGCGACGAGATGACGACGATGCTGGACGCCTCCACGACGGCGGCGCTGGTCGGCGTGATCCGGGCGTACCAACGCGAGTCCGGCGCGGGCGTGCTCGCGATCTCGCACGACACCACGCTGCTCACGCGGTGGGCGGACGAGACCGTCAGACTTTCAGCACCGCTTCCACGATGACGTTGTTACGGTAGCTGCCCGCGACCCGGTCGAAGTCGCCCCCGCACGTGACGAGCCGCAGCTCGGACAACGGCGTCGGCCCGTACACCAGGGCGGTCGGGAACGCGGACTTCTCCATCGTCTGGGTGCTGTTCACGACGAACGTGAGCTTGCTGCCGTCCTCGCGCTCCACCAGCACCTCGGCACCGGGCTGGAGCTCGGGCAGCCGGAAGAACACGCCGGGCCCGGTCTTCGAGTCGACGTGCCCGGCGATCACGGCCGGACCGGCGTCACCAGGCGCGATGCCTTTGGCGTACCACCCGGCCTGGTCCGAGCGGGTCGGCGGTTCCAGCGCCCCGGCGGAGTCGACCTTCAGCGCTTCGAGCGTGGTGTCGACGCCGATCGACGGGATCAGCACCGTCACCGGCTCCGGCACCTCGTCCGCGCCAGGCCCCTTGACGACGTAGATCAGCGTGACCAGCACCGCCGCCCCCATGAGGAGCTTGCCCTTGGCCATCAGCCGAACCGGAACAGCCGGCCGCGCACCGAGTACATCGCCACGCCCACGATGAGCGTGATCACCAGGGCGGTGAGCCAGTCCCAGCCGCCCGCCATGCCGCCGAACCCCGTCTCCTGCCCGCCACCGGGCACGACCTCGGCGCCCTTGGCGTCGGTCCGCAGCTCGATCCGCCGCGCGCTGACCAGCAACGTGTAGACGCCGCCGGGTTCGATCGTGGCCTCCAGCGTCGTCGAGTCCTTGCCACGCGGCAGCACCTGCAGCCCGTCCGAGCCGGGTGCCAGCAGGACGTAGCCGGTCGTGGAGTTCGCCTGCACGCCTCGGTGCACGGGCGCGCCGCCGCGCACCAGGTCCATGTCGGCGTCACCGGCGTTGATCACGCGCAGCCGCGCCTGCCCGTCCGGGGGCAGGCTGATGTCGTCCTCCAGCACCTTCATCGAGGAGGCGATGTCGATGACCGTGTAGGTCTTCCCTGGCTCCGCCCGCATCGACACCGACCGCAGCAACGGGCTCCCCGGCTCGGCCATGCGGAACTCGGCGACATGCTCCCCCGGCTCGATGCGGCGGTAGTCGTAGAGCTGGGCGTAGTCGAGGGTGCCGAGCTTGACCCCGTCGAGCGTGCCGTCGACGCGCGCCTGGTCCATCGAGAAGTGCCCGAGGCGGATGTACGTGCCTGTCGCGGCGTGCGCGGGCGTGGCGGAGAGCAGCAGCAACAGCACTACGGCGAGTACTCGCATGCGACCCCTCCCCTCACTGGACGTCTCAACGATAACGCGCCTGATCAGCTTGCAGTGAGGTTCGGCCGTCCCCCGGGATGCGTCACCGTGGCCCCCGAGGCCTCGACCGCGAGCCGCGCCGCCTGCCCGGGGCCGTCTCCACGCGTGAGAGCGAACGCCAGCCCCGCCACGAACGCGTCACCGCCCCCGGTCGTGTCCACCACCTCCACGTCCCCCAGCGGCACCACCAGCTCTCCTCCGTCCCACATGAACACATTGCCCACACCGTCCACGGCGAACGCCACGAGCTCCTTCGGCATCAGCTCGCTGGCCGCGGCCAGCGCGTCGTCCGCGCTCCTGATCTTCCGGCCGGTCAGCTGCTCGGCCTCGCGGTGGTCCGCGCGCACCACGTCCGCGCACGCCAGCAGTTCGTCTCGCAGCCGTTCGGGTGCGCCGTCGAGCACCACCCGCCCGGATGCCGCCCGCGCCGCCTTGAGAGCCACCTCTGGTGGTTGCTGCAGCTGCACGACCACGGTGGCCGCCCGCGCGATGACCTCGATCGGCAGGTCCTCCTCGCGCAGCAGCACGCCGTCCGGAACGTCCTCCAGGTAGCGCCACCCGTCGGCGACCACGTCCACGAACAGCGCGGTGTCGCACTCGGGCCGCCGCACCACGCCCTCGGTGGCGATCCCGTCCGCCCCGGCCCGCGCGATCAGCCGGGCGCCCACGTCGTCGTCCCCGACCACACCGACGAGCGCGACCGGTGCCCCCAGCTGCGCCAGCCCGACCGCGATGTTCGCGCCCTTGCCGCCCAGCATCTCCCGGCGCTCCCGCACGGGAGTCGAGCCGCCGGCCTCCGGCACCTCGTCCACGACGAGGACCAGGTCCCGTCCCACCTGCCCGACCACCACGACGTCGTCCATGGTGGTGGACTACCCGGGATCAACTCCGCGGGAACCGGTCGGTGACGTCGAGCCCGTCCGGCAGCACCGCGAACAGGTCGACCGGCGTCCGCTGCGACACCATCTCGCCCCGGTGCAGCCGCTTGAGCCGGTCCCTGGCCACGACGACCTGCTGGCTCGGCGCGGAGAGCACGATGACCGGCACCGCGCCCTGGGCGACGTGCGCGCTCACCCGGTCCGCGGTCCCGCGCCCGAACTTGAGCACCGTCCCGTACCGCACGAGGTAGAGCAGGCCCTCCTCGCCGCGCACGCGCTTGAGCTGCCGCACTTCCCCGGTCTCGTCGTCGCGGCCCCACGTGCCGTGCGACTTGGTCAGCCACCGGTACCCGGTCCACGGCAGCCCGTGCACGTCCGTCGCGAGCACGGTCAAGCCGGGCCGGAAGTACTTGGCGAGCCGGACCTTCACGGTCGTCGCGGCGATGAACTCCGAGTTCTCGCGCCAGGTGCCGTCGAGCTCCAGCCGGTGCGCGATCTTCTGGACCGCCGGGTCCGGCACGGACCTGTCGTCCAGGCACACCAGGCACCTCGTGCGCCAGCCGACGCCGCACGAGCGCGCGACACCGCACCAGCCGCACTGCTGGATCTGCACGGGCGCGCCACCGGGCCGGTCGTGCAGCACCTTCATCTGGTCGGACACGACCTGCAGGCACGGCGCGCACAAAGAGCACCACGCGACCTCGGTGACCTCCTTGCGCGGCAACCGGGTCATGCAGTTGATGCACTGCTTCACTTTGCCCTCCCCTGGCGGGAAAGCCTATTCCAGCGCCCTTCGCAGGCGCGAGGAGACGAGAGCGTGACGAGGATCGGTGACCGGGAGCAGCAGGTGCAGGCGTTCGAGCACCTCGGCGTCCTCGCCGTTGTCCGCGAACGACAGCAGCGCGTCGAGATCTCCCCGCTCCAGCGCACCCTTGCGCACCGCGGCGGCGAGGTCGGCCCGCTCCTCGCGGACCACCGGCGCGTCCGAACGGGGGAGCAGATCACCGTGGTAGTGCCTGGTCGCCTTGCCGGCGTCGCCGGACCTGAGCGCCGACCGGACGTCCAGGAAGTCACCGCGCACCACGGCATCGAGCCGGTACGGCCTCGTCAGCAGGACACCACCGAGCTGCGCGCGCAGCCTGTGCAGCTCCGCGCGGACCGTGGTCGGGTTCCCACGTTCACCATAGAGCAACAACGCGAGTTGTTCCGCCGTCAGACCCTTGGGGTGCAGGGCGAGCGCCGTCAGCACCTCCGCGTTGCGCAACGTCAGCGCCAGCGGCCGTCCGTCGAGGCCGGCGTGCAGGCCGCCGAGGAAGTTCAGCGTCAGCACGTGCTGCCGCGGCGCGAACCGCTGCAGGTGGTGCTCGGCCAGCCGCGCGGCCGCGGACACGAGCTGCGCGACGGCAGGGTGCATCGTCTTCAACGGCCCGCTGACGTCGACGACCCCCAGCAGTAACCCCGTGTGGGGGTCGTGGATCGGGCTCGCCGCGCACGTCCAGCCGTGGTAGGTGCGCACGAGGTGTTCGCGGGAGTGGACGGTGACGGACCTGCCGGTCACCAGCGCGGTGCCCATCGCGTTCGTGCCGATGACGTCCTCGCTCCACCGCGACCCCTCGGTGAGGTGGACGCGTTCGGCCCTGTGCCGGACCTGGTTGTCGCCCTCGCACCACAGGATGTGACCACGCGTGTCGGTGACGATCATGATCGTGTCGTCCATCGACAGCGTGTGCGTGAGCAGCGGGACGGTCGCGGCCAGCGGGTGCGCGCCACGCAGGTCCGCGACCTCGTCCGGCCCGTAGACGACCGGCGCCTCGTGCCGGTCGGGATCGATGCGCGCGTCGAGCGACCTCCGCCACGACTCGAAGATCACCGGCCGGGCGGCACCCAGTTCGCCGGGGTCCATTGCTCCAGGATGCAGGGCCCGTTGCCGCCGGAGCAAGCCCGCGGCTACTCCGTTCGGATGCAACGTGGGTGAAACGTCGGCGGTTCTACGTTCGCCACCGGTTCGCAACGACGCGGGAGGCCCAGATGGCGAAGTACGCGGCTCCAGGACAACCCGGCAGCGTGGTCACGTATCGCGACCGGTACGACCACTTCATCGGAGGCGAGTACGTGCCGCCCGCCAAGGGCCAGTACTTCGCCAACCCCACCCCTGTCACCGGTGAGAACTTCACCGAGATCGCGCGAGGCACCTCCGAGGACGTCGACCGCGCGCTGGACGCCGCCCACGGCGCCTCCCGTGCCTGGGGCAGGACGTCGGTCGCGGAACGCGCCAACGTACTCAACAAGATCGCCGACCGCATCGAGGCCAACCTGGAGATGCTCGCGGTCGCGGAGACGTGGGACAACGGCAAGGCCGTCCGCGAGACCCTGGCCGCCGACCTGCCGCTCGCCGTCGACCACTTCCGCTACTTCGCGGGCGCGCTGCGGGCCCAGGAGGGCGGCATCTCGCAGATCGACGAGGACCTGGTCGCCTACCACCTGCACGAACCGCTCGGCGTCGTCGCGCAGATCATCCCGTGGAACTTCCCGATCCTGATGGCGGTCTGGAAGCTCGCGCCCGCCCTGGCCGCGGGCAACGCGGTCGTGCTCAAGCCCGCCGAGCAGACGCCGGCGTCGATCCACGTCCTGATGGAACTGATCGCCGACCTCATCCCGCCGGGCGTCCTGAACATCGTCAACGGTTTCGGCGTCGAGGCGGGCAAGCCGCTCGCGTCCTCGCGCCGCATCGCGAAGGTGGCGTTCACCGGCGAGACGACCACCGGCCGGTTGATCATGCAGTACGCCAGCGAGAACATCATCCCCGTCACGCTGGAGCTCGGCGGCAAGTCGCCCAACGTGTTCTTCTCCGACGTGGCCTCCCAGCGGGATGCCTTCTACGACAAGGCACTCGAAGGCTTCACGATGTTCGCGCTGAACCAGGGCGAGGTCTGCACCTGCCCGTCGCGGGCGTTGGTGCAGAGCGACATCTACGACGGCTTCATGGGTGACGCCGTGGAACGGACCCGCGCGATCAAGCAGGGCCACCCGCTCGACACCGAGACGATGATGGGCGCGCAGGCGTCCAACGACCAGCTCGAGAAGATCCTGTCCTACATCGACATCGGCAAGCAGGAAGGCGCCCGCGTGCTGACCGGCGGCGAGCGCGCCGACCTCGGCGGCGAACTGTCCGGCGGCTACTACGTGACGCCGACGATCTTCGAGGGCGACAACAAGATGCGGATCTTCCAGGAGGAGATCTTCGGCCCGGTCGTGTCGGTCACCCAGTTCTCCGACTACGACGACGCCATGAAGACCGCCAACGACACCCTGTACGGCCTGGGAGCCGGCGTGTGGTCACGCGACGGGTCCGTCGCCTACCGTGCCGGCCGCGACATCCAGGCGGGCCGGGTGTGGGTGAACAACTACCACGCCTACCCGGCGCACGCGGCGTTCGGCGGCTACAAGCAGTCCGGCATCGGCCGCGAGAACCACAAGATGATGCTCGACCACTACCAGCAGACCAAGAACCTGCTCGTCAGCTACTCCCCGAACGCCCTGGGCTTCTTCTGATGCCGCGCGTCGCACTGACGCCGGAGGCCGCGGACGTGCTCCGCGGCCTCCGGGCCGACCACGGCGACCTGATGTTCCACCAGTCCGGCGGCTGCTGCGACGGCTCGGCCCCGATGTGCTACCTGGCCGGGGAGTTCCGCACCGGTTCGTCCGACGTCCACCTCGGCGATCTCGCGGTGGACGAGTTCGTCATTCCTGTGTGGATGTCCGCGGCGCAGTTCGAGTACTGGAGCCACACGCACCTGACGATCGACGTGGTGCCCGGCCGTGGGAGCGGTTTCTCGCTGGAGGCACCGCTTGGAGTACGTTTTCTGGTGCGCTCTCGCCTGCTCACCGAGAAGGAGCTGTAGTGCGGCGACCGCTAACCGTTGCCGCGTCCTTCGCCGCTCAGACGGGTGCATCGCGGTACGGGCCCCGCGTCCTCGTACTGGTTGTACGGGGGCGCGGGGCCGGTACCGCGAGGTGCCCTGCTGAGCGGTGGAGGGCACGGTGACGATTGCGGTCGCCGCACTACCATGTGGCCGCATGACCGTCCAATGCGGATGCTGCGGAGCCGAGATCACCTCTACGGACCGCATCGACTACAGGCTGAACCGTCCGGAGCAACTGCTCGGGGTGCCCGGCGAGCAACTCGGTGCCCCCACGGGCGGCCTGCTCGTCGGACCGGACGGTGACTCCTACATCCGTTGCCTGCTCCCGGTTCGGCTGACCGGCGGAACCGAGGTCGTGTTCGGCGCGTGGACGCAGATCAGCAAGGTCGACGCGATGTACGCCCACGCCGTGTGGGACAACGACGAGCAGTACGCGAACCTGCGGATCACCGGCACGTTCGCGAACGTCATCAAACCGTGGGACCTGCTCGGGGTGCCCGTCGAGGCCACCGTGCTCAACACCGACGAGCTGCCGTACTTCACCTCGCACCCGTTGCTGGACCGCGAATGGGACCGGGACGAGGTGCTGTGCCGCATCCGGCACCCGTTGCCCGTGCCGGTTCGCGAGACCCTGGGCGAGGTCTGGACCATCGAACGCACCGAGGGCATGCGCTGCGTCGTCGACGGCCGCACGGTCAGGTTCACGAGCCCGGACCGCCGGGTGGCTCTCGACGTCTACGCCGACCTCACCGGTGGCAGCGTGAGTGACTTCCTCGGCGCGGTCCTCGACGGCTACCCCGCGAGCGCCGAGCACTCCGTGGAGCACAACGGCCCGGAGTTGCGTCACGCGTTCTGGCTCAGCGAGGTGATCGACGGCCACGAGGAACAGGTGTTCCACGCGCACGTCGTCCGTCCCGGCACGATGATCTCCGTGCGCTGCGTGCACCGCTATCCGGTCGACAGGGCGTGGGCGCAGCACGTGCTCAACAGCGTCCGGTACATCGGGTGACGGCCTGCGACTGCTGCGGCACCGAGCTCGACGATTCGGGCGCCATCGACCTGGACCTGGGCCTGCCGCCCGGCGTGCGCGCCCCCACGCTCCTGGCCGGCGGCAACGTGCTCCTGACCGGCGACGCCGCGTACGTCCGGTGCGTGCTGCTCGTCGAACTGACCGGCGACCTGGAGCTGTGGTTCGGCGCCTGGATGCGGGTCGATCCGCAGGACGCCCGGCACGCGGCCGACTCGTGGGACGGCCCCGGCTACGCCTCGCTGAAGTTCACCGGCACGTTCGCGCACGACATCAAGCCGTGGGACGGCCTGCGCGGCGTGGAGGTCGCCGCCGAGGTCCGCGAGCCCGAGGGCCTGCCCGAATACGTCCGGCACCCGTTGCTCGGGAAGGTCTGGGACCGCGACGAGGTGCTCAGCGGGTACCTGGTCGAGCTGCCGGTGTCGATCCAGCAGAAACTGCCCGGCAGGTGGAGCGTCGAACGGACTGCGGGCCTCGCCCCACACGTGCTGGAGGAGGGCCTGCGGTTCGCCGGGCCCGGCCGCGCGGTGTTCGTCGACGTCCGCCGGGCCCAGGGCACGTCGGCCGACCGGTTCCTCGAACTGGCGCTGGAGGGCGCGCCGGACGTGCCGGAGGACCAGCGGTTCCAGGAGCGCGACGGCGTCGAGTTGCGGCACGCCCTGTGGCTCACCTCGGCCTCGGGCCAGCACGAGTTCCACGGCCACGTCGCGCGGTTCGGCGAGATGGTCGTCGTGACCTGCGTACACGACGACCCGGCCGACCACGCGTGGGCACGCCACGTGCTGAACAGCGTCCGCTACCGCACCGGGCCACGATCGTAACGTCAGGGAAATCCCAAGTTTGTGCGAGTGAGCTGGACCACTTGCCGAGCTGGACCCACGATTCCGGCCATGAACGTCCTGCTGGCATTCGCACTCACCGCGAGTCTCACGTCGCCGGTGCACCTGCCTCCCACAGCACCGTGCCCGGAGAACGTCCCCGCCGGCACCACCTGTTACGAAGGCCGGGACCCGAACGGCGCGTACTACACGATCGCCGTGCCGAAGAAGTGGAACAAGACGCTCGTCGTGCACTCGCACGGCGGCCCTGACCTGGGCGACCCCACCCCGGAGCGCACGCGTGACGACCTGAACCGCTGGTCGGTCATGGTCAAGGAGGGCTACGCGTGGGCCGGCACCTCGTACCGGCGCGGCGGTTACGGCACGCGGATGGCAGCCGAGGACACCGACAACCTGCGCAGGATGGTCGTCGGGATGCTCAAGCCGCACAAGGTGTATCTCCACGGGCAGTCGTGGGGCGGCAACGTCGCGGCGAAGACCATCGAGCTGTACAAGGGTTATGACGCGGCGCTGCTCACGAGCGGCGTCCTGGCCGGCGGTTCGCGTGGCTACGACTACCGCGTCGACCTGCGCGTGGTCTACCAGTACTACTGCGGCAACCATCCGCGGCCGTCCGAGGCGCAGTACCCGCTGTGGCAGGGCCTGCGTCCCGGCTCCACGATGACCACCGCCGGGCTGCGCGGCCGGATCGAGGAATGCCTTGGCGTGGCAGGCAGTCGCACGCCCGAGCAGCAGCAGAAGCTCACGGACATCCTCACGGTCACGAAGATTCCCGAGCAGACGCTGAACTCGCACCTCAACTTCGCGACGTTCACGTTCCGCGACATCGTGCACAACCGCCTGGGCGACCGGAACCCGTGGAGCAACACGGGTGTGGTGTACAAGGGTTCGCACGACGACCAGGCGCTGAACGCCGGCGTCGAACGCTTCGCCGCCGACCCGGCGGCCCGCGCCGAACTGGTCTACGACAGCGATCTCACCGGCAAGATCGACATTCCGGTCCTGTCGGTGCACGCGATCGGCGACCCCACCGCGTTCGTCGAGCACGAGTCGGCTTATCGCGACGTCGTGAGGAAGGCCGGCCGCTGGTACAACCTCGTGCAGACCTTCACGACCGAGGCGACGCACAGCGCGTTCAGCGACTCCGAGTACGCCGTGGCCATGCAGTCCCTGGCGGCCTGGGAGAAGTTCGGCGTGCGTTCCAACCCGTTCCTGATCTCGTACGCCTGCCCCGGCCACGACCAGAAGTACGGCACCGGCTGCTTCTACAACCCCTGGTACCAGCCGAACTCCTACGAGTCCCGGGTCACGCCTCGCCAGTGACCCAGCGAACAAGGGCTTGACCTCCAGCTTGGTCGAGGTACGACGATCTTGACCATGACCGACACCGCAGAGATCAAGAAGCTCGTCGCCACCGTCCAGCACTCGCAGCAGAACGAGCTCCCCGAGGAGTTCATCGGCCTCTTCCGCTCCGACGCGATCTGGACGACCGCGCACGGCAAGCGGCTCACCGGCCGCGACGAGATCGCCTCCTTCACCCGCCAGGTCCTGCCCGGCGCGGCGAAGGAGGCGACCGCCACGTACGAGGTGGCGCACGTGCTCTTCATCCGGCCCGACGTGGCGGCCGTCAAGATCCGCCAGCGTCCCGTCCTACCCGACGGCACTCCGATCCTCGACCAGAACGAGGGTTCACCGCTCTACATCCTGTCCAAAGAGGACGGTGTCTGGCGCATCGCCGCAGGGCAGAACACCATCGTGCTCTAACGGCCCTGCAACGACTTCACCTTGTCGCCGAAGGTCCAGTTCTTCGAGCCGTCCCAGTTGATGGACCAGGTCATGAGCCCCTTGAGCTGGCCGCCGAAGCTGTTCCAGGCCTGCCCGACCAGCGTGGGGTTCATGTAGCCGCCACCGGCACCCGGTTGCGCGGGCAGACCGGGAACCTGCTTGTCGTAGGGCACCTTGATCGTGGTGCCCTGCACGACCAGTCCCTTGTTCAGGCACTGCGTCTGCGCCACGAACCCCTGCACGGTCCCGGCCGAGTAGCTGTCGCCGGAGCACCCGTACATGGAACCGTTGTAGTACTGCATGTTGAGCCACCACAGACGACCGTTGTCCGCGTACTTCTTGATGATCGGCAGGTAGGCACCCCAGATCGAGCCGTACACGACACTGCCGCCCGTCACGTACGCGGTCTCCGGCGCCATGGTGAGCCCGAACCCGGCCGGCATGGCCGCCAGCACGCCGTCGATGATGCGAACGAGGTTCGCCTGCGACGCCGACAGCTGGTTGATGTTGCCGCTGCCGACCAGACCGGTCTCGATGTCGATGTCGATCCCGTCGAAGTTGTACTTCTTCAGGATCGGCACGACAGTGGCGACGAACCGGTTGGCCACCGTGGCCGAACTCAGATCGATGCCCGCCGCCGCGCCGCCGATCGACAACAGGATCGTGGCCCCGGCCTCCTTCGCCGCACACATCTCGGCAGGCGTCGCGACCTTCACGCCGACGTCCATGCCGTCCTCCCACAGCACGGTGCCGTCGGAGCGGATCACGGGGAACGCCGCGTTGATCACGTTGTACCCGTGCTGCTTGATGCGGCTGTCGGTGATCGGGGTCCAGCCGAACGGCGGATGGACCCCGTTGGACGCACCGTCCCAGTTCTCCCAGTACCCGTGCAGGACCTTGCCCGCGGGGCGGGGTTTGAGCGCGCACGTGTCGGCCGCCTGGGCGGTGGACGGGACGAGCATCGTGCTCATGAGCAGAAGCAGGGCTGTCAGTGCCCTCGGCAACAAGCGGGCGGACATTCGCTCACCTTTCGCTTACAGGCGGCGACCCACCGTCATTGAAGCACGAAATGGTCCAGACCTCTACCGGTCGATGCGGTCACCCCGAAGGCTTGGCGGCCGGGCTATATTTCGCTCGTGCCAGGACGCTTTCGAGGTGCTTCGGACCTTTCGCCCAGCGGCAGGCGGGCCATGCCATGACGAGCGTGGGAACACCTGAGGCCGAAGGCCCGGTGAGTCGCCCGCCGGTCTTCTTCGAGCAGCCGTTCTGGACCGCGCTCGGGCTTGCGGTCATGAGCGCCGGTCCCCTGGCCCTGGTGGCCGGCGTGGGCGGATACGTCCCCGACGACGACAAGCTGGCCGTCGTCGTGACCGGCATTGTCCTGACCGCTGTCACCGTGGTCGTCACGATCATCGCCGTCGTCGGCACCGCGCGGGACCGGCGAGTGTGGCGTGACCTGGACACGGCCGGTGTGCGCGTCCTGGGGCAGGTCACGTCCGCCGAGCGCGTGTGGTGCGGCGAGGACCGCTGCACCAGGGTCCGGATGCTGGTCACCGTGCCGGGCAGGCCGCCGTTCACCACGAGCCACCTCGTCCACGGCGAGAAGATCGTCGAAGTCGGGGCGAGCTTCCTGGTCGACGTGCACCCGACGCGCAACGTCTTCCGCCTGGCGGACGACCTGTCCTTGGGTGAGTCGTCCCGCTAGCGCCTTGGTCGGTGGGAAACCATTCCGAAGCCGCACACCGTTAGGCGGGCCTTTACCCGCGTTCGGTAAGCCTGCGGGTCATGACCACGTTACGGAGACGCACCTTCATCGTGGGCGGCCTCGCGGGAGCGAGCGCCGGCGTACTGCTTCCCGCACTGGCCAACGCCATCGGCTACCCCTTCACCCTGGGAGTCGCGTCCGGCGAACCGGCGGCCGACGGGTTCGTGATCTGGACCCGCCTCGCCCCGAACCCCCTGAACGCCGACGGACTCGGCGGGATGCCCAACACCAACACCGCCGTCGAATGGCAGGTCGCCACCGACGAGCGCTTCACCGCCATCGCCCGCACCGGCACGGTCACCACCACCCAGGCGAGCGCTCACTCCGTGCACGTCACCCTCACCGGCCTGGAGCCGGGACGTGAGTACTGGTACCGCTTCCGTACCGGCGGCCACATCTCCCCCGCCGGCCGCTCGCTCACCGCACCAGCGGTCGGCACGCAACCCGAACTGACCATGCTCTTCGCCTCGTGCTCGCACTACGAGGAGGGCTACTTCACGGCCTACCGCCGGATGGCCGAGGAACACCCCGACCTGATCCTGCACCTCGGCGACTACATCTACGAAGGCGCCGCCACCACGACGAAGGTCCGCAAGTTCGCGCCCGCCACCGAGATCAGCACTCTCGCGAACTACCGCGTCCGCCACGCCCAGTACAAGACCGACCCGGACCTGCAGGCCGCGCACGCCATGGCGCCCTGGCTCGTCGTCTGGGACGATCATGAGGTCGAGAATAATTACGCCAGCCTGATCCGCAACGACACGAACCCGGCCGGTGACTTCAAGGCCCGCCGCGCAGCCGCGTACAAGGCCTACTACGAGCACATGCCGCTGCGATCCGCCCAGGCGCCGACGGCGGAGAACATGTTGCTGCACCGCAGGGTCCGCTGGGGCAGCCTCGCCACGTTCCACATGCTCGACACCCGCCAGTACCGCAACGACCAGGCGTGCGGCGACGGCACGAAGGTCTGCCCGGCCGCGGACGACCCGGCACGCACGCTCACCGGCACCTCGCAGGAGACGTGGCTGATCGACGGCCTGCGCCAGAAGCTCGGCACCTGGGACTTCCTGGGCCAGCAGGTGTTCTTCGCGCAACGGCTCGCCGCCGCGGACGGGTCCAAGAGCATGGACGCGTGGGACGGCTACACCGCCAACCGCACGCGGATCCAGAACGCCTGGGACGCCAACGGCAACAAGGGCACGGTCGTGCTCACCGGCGACGTGCACCGCAGCTGGGGCGCGAACCTCATGCAGAACTACGGAACCCAGAACCGGATCATCGGCACCGAGCTGGTCACCACCTCCGTCACGTCCGGTGGTGACGGCAACGCGGCCGACAACAGCCTCAACCCGACGCTGAACCCGCACGTGAAGTACTTCAAGAACCTGCGCGGCTACGTGAAGACCCGCACCACGTCAGCCGAGATGCGCGTCGACTTCCGCGCCGTCGACAAGGTCACCGTCCGCGACTACCCGGTGAAGACGGTCGGCAGCTACGTCGTCGAGTCCACCAACCCAGGATTGCAGGCGCCTTGACTTCTCTCCGCGTTGTTCAACGCAGGAGCCCTCACGCCGTGTGGCGTTCAGCGCTAAGCGCTACGCCTCACGGCGCGGTTTTCCTGTTTCATCGCCGACCGCGGAAGGGAGAACCCTTGCCGTCTGACATCAGCTCCACAGGCATCGCCCGAGTTGCCTCGGGCTGCGACTCGACCAGCCGCAAGGATGTTCTTGGCCGCATTGAGATCCCGGTCGTGCCGGGTGCGGCAACCCGGACACGTCCAGTGCCGGGCAGAGAGCGCCAGTTCAGCGAGCAGATACCCGCACACAGAACAGGTCTTGCTGGACGGGTACCAACGGTCGATCACGACCAGCGTGCGGCCCGCTCGTTCACACTTGTACTCAAGCTGGCGCCGGAACTCACCCCAGCCGGCATCGGAGATGGCCCGAGAGAGGCGACGGTTGCGAACCATGCCCGCGACGTTGAGGTCCTCGATCACGATCAGGTCAGCCGACCGCACAAACCTGGTGCTGGTCCGGTGCAAGAAGTCCTGCCGAGCGTTGCGCACCTTGCGATGAGCACGAGCGACCTTGGTTTTCGCCTTGCGGCGATTACTGCTGCCGCGCAGGCAACGTGCCAACCTCCGCTGATAGCGAGCCAGATTCTGCGCCTTGCGGACCAGGTGCCGCGGATTCGCGATCCGCTCCCCTTGACTGGTCACCGCGAAATCCGCCAAACCGAGGTCGACGGCGATGTCCTGGCTCGTGGGCTCAGCCGGAGTGGGAGCATCGGTGTCGACAGCAAACGTCACGTACCAGCGACCGTCCGCCTCACGAGAGACCACAACGGTTGTCGGATCCAGCCTCTCGAGATCCCTGTCATCGAACGACCACACGAACCGCAGCGGCGTCCTGGTCTTGGCCAGTACCAGCGACCCGTCACGCAGCCTGAACGCCGATCGCGTGTAGTGCGCGCTTTGACGACCCGTGCGGGACTTGAACCTGGGGTAGCGAGAGCGTCCAGCGAAGAAGTTCCGAAAGGCGGTGTGTTGGTGTCGCAGTGTCTGCTGCAACGGCACCGAGGACACCTCAGACAAGAACGCGAATTGCTCGGTGCGCTTCCACGCGGTCAGTGCTGCATCGGCTTCCCGGTACGACGTGTGCACCCCATCGGCGCGGTAGCGATCACGGCAGTCGCTCAACGCCTTGTTCCACACCAGACGGACACATCCGAAGGTGCGGGCCAGCACCGCAGTCTGGTCCAGCGTCGGGTAGGCCCGGCACCTGTACGCCACACGCACGACACTCATTCTACTTGGGAAGGCACCAGGACTGTGACGCCGGACTGCCGAACCGAACATCGACGCACCGCACGGAGGTCGTGGTGAAGACATTGCTGATCGCGAGCCTCCTGCTGGCACCCGCCCCGATGACGTGGTCCACGGTCAACAGCGCCTCGACCGGCGACCAGGACAACGCGTCCGTCTCGGCCTCCCGCAACGGCTACACCGCCGTCGTCTGGGAGGACGACCGCGACACCACCGCCCCCGAGGACCCGATCCACTCCGACGTCTGGATCCGTCTCTACAAAGAGGGCACATCGGTCTACGAGAAGAAGCTCTCCACCGGCGGCACCGGCACGTGGCGCCACTGGCAGCCCGACGTCTCGGTGCGCGAGGACGGCAGCGCCGTCGTCGTCTGGTCGGAGGACCCGGACGGCAACGGTTACTACAACATCGCCGTGCGCTCCGTCAGCGCGACCGGAACCGTGTCGGGTTCCGGCAGGGCCAACGCGAACGCGGACGGCCAGCAGTACTTCCCCAGCGTCGCGGCGGATCCCGACAGCGGCGGCTTCGCGGTCACGTGGGAGGACAAGCAGGGCACCGCCGCGCCCACCGTGCGGGTGAGCATGTTCGCGTCGATCAGCTCCAAGTCCTACGAGGCGCAGGTCAGCAACGCCGGCGGCACCCACGCCAAACCGCAGGTGGCGATGGGCGCCGCGGGCAACGCGGTCGTGGTGTGGGAGGCGGACGCGAACGTCGCCCGCAAGATCGTCACCCCGGCCGGTGGCGTGAAGCAGGCGCAGACCACGACGGGGCAGGGAAAACGCCCCGCCGTGGCGGCGAACTTCAACGGTGACTTCGCCGTCGCCTGGGAGCAGTCGGGCGTCCGCGTCCAGTCCTTCACGGCGGCTGGGGCGGCACGAGCCGGAACAGCGCAGACCACCGGCGCCGACCCGCAGATCGGCATCGACGACCAGCTCGGCGTCGCGGTGACCACGGCGGAGGCGCAGGACGTCCACACCAGCGTCTACAACCCCGACGGGACCACCACGGGCCGTCCCGCGCGGCAGCTCACGGTCTCGAACGCCACCGGCAGGCAGGACGAACCCGCCGTGGGCGTCGACCCGTGGGGCCGCGTCACCGTCGTCTACACCGACGACAACGACGGCAACGGGTACGACCAGGTCTACCGGGGCACCGGGCTGAGCACCCAGCAGTGGTGAGCTACCGCTGATCGAGTGGCCGGCGTCGCTGGTGGACCTCCAGCAGCGACGCCGGCTTCCAGAACCCGTGCACGTCGTAGGTGTCCGCACCGGGCGGCACGATCTCGTCGATCCGGTCCAGCACGTCGTCGGAGAGCACCAGCGAGGCGCCCTCGAGCAACGACTCCAGCTGCTCCATCGTGCGCGGCCCGATGATCGCCGAGGTCACCGCCGGATGCGTCGTCGTGAACGCGATGGCCAGCGCGGGCAACGACACCCCCATCTCGTCGGCGAGCTTCGCGAACTGCTCGACGGCCTCGAACTTCGCCGCGTTGCCCGGCAGCGACTCGTCGAACCGCTCCGGGGTGAGCGTCGCCCGGAACGCCTCGGCCGACGCGCCCCGCCGGTGCCTGCCGGACAGGAACCCGCTGGCGAGCGGGCTCCACACCAGCACGCCCATCCCGAGGCGCTGGGCGGTCGGCAGCACCGACCGTTCGATCCCGCGCGCGAGCATCGAGTACGGCGGCTGCTCGGTCCGGAACCGCATCAGGCCCCGGTTCAGCGCCACGTGGTGCGCCTCGACGATCTCCTCGGCCGGGAACGTCGAGCACCCGAACGCCCGGATCTTGCCCTCCCGCACCAGGTCCGTCAGCACGGACAGCGTCTCCTCGACGTCGGTCCGGTAGTCCGGCCGGTGCACCTGGTAGACGTCGATCCAGTCGGTGTCCAGCCGCCGCAGGCTGTCCTCGACGGCGCGCACGACGTGGCGCCGCGAGTTGCCGCTGCGGTTGCGCCCCTCCCCCAGCGGGAAGTGCACCTTCGTGGCCAGCACGACGTCGTCGCGGCGGTCCTTCAGTGCCTTCCCGACGATCTCCTCGGACTCCCCGGCCGAGTACATGTCGGCGGTGTCGACGAAGTTGATGCCCGCGTCGAGGGCGCGGTGGATGATCCGCACGCCCTCTTCGTGGTCGTTGTTGGCAACGGAGCCGAACATCATGGCACCGAGGCAGTGGTGACTGACCTCGATGCCGGTTCCCCCGAGAACGCGATAGCGCATGTTCATGGCGAGAACCTACGAAGTAGAGCCGACTCTAGGTCAAGCCTATGCTCGGTGACATGGGGCTGAGCATCGGGCAGGTGGCCGAACGCACCGGACTGAGCGTGCACGCGCTGCGGTTCTACGAGAAGGAGGGCATCCTCGCGCACCAGGTCCACAGAGGACCGGGAGGCCGCCGGGTGTACACGCAGCGGGACGTCGACTGGCTGCGGATGTGCATCATGCTGCGTATGTCCGGGATGCCGGTGCCGGAGATCCGCCGCTACACCGACCTGGTCCGTCAAGGCGACGGCAACGAGTCGCAGCGCCTGGACATCCTGAAGGAACACCAGGAACGCGTCCAGCAGCAGATGGTGCAACTGCAGGAGTGCATGGACCTGATCACTTACAAGGTGGGCATCTACCAGGATTACGTCAATTCGATCGCCGCCAGGGCGGTCGGCCAATAGTCTCGGACCCATGCCTGTCGTGCTCTCGCTGAACGTCGCCCAGAAGACGGTCCCGGTCGACTACGCCCGCGTGGGCGCCACCGGCATCGGCAAACGCCCGGTCGGCGGGCCGCTGCGGGTCAGCCCGACCGGCGCCAAGGGATCGGCGGGCAGCGGCGTCGCCGGTGACTCGATCGCCGACTGGACCGTGCACGGCGGCGAGTACCAGGCCGTCTACGGCTACGCGCGCGAGGACCTCGACTGGTGGCAGTCCGAGCTGGACGTCCCGCTGCACAACGGCCAGTTCGGCGAGAACCTGACCACGCAGGGCATCGACCACACGACCGCGCTGGTCGGCGAGCAGTGGCAGATCGGTTCGGCGCTGCTGGAGGTCACCGGGCCGCGCATCCCGTGCCGCACGTTCGCCGAGTTCCTCGGGCAACGCGGCTGGGTGAAGCGGTTCACGCAGCAGGCCCGGCCCGGCGCCTACTTCCGCGTGCTCGAGGAGGGCCTGATCGGGCCGGGCGACGAGATCAGCGTCGTGCACCGGCCCGGCCACGACGTCACGGTCGAGCTGTTCTTCCGCGCCGTGACCACGGAGGCCGCGTTGCTGCCCCGGCTGCTCGCGGCCGGCGACTCGGTGCCGCCGGAGGTCGTCGACCTGGTGCACAAGCGCTCCGTGGTCGAACTCGACTCCTAAGCGGGCGGGAAGTTCCTGACCCAGCGCTTCTGCCACGGCGTCTCGACGGCTCGCGGGTGGTAGTTCGCGCGCGTCCACGCCACGGCCTCGGCCGCCGGGACACCGGCGAGCACGGCCAGGCATGAGATCACCGTGCCGGTCCTGCCGATGCCACCGCTGCAGGCCACCTCGACCTGCTCGCCGGAGAGCGCCCTGGCGTGCAGGGAGCGGATCAGTCTGATCGCGGCGTCGTGGTCACGCGGGAGGCGGAAGTCCGGCCAGTCGATCCAGTCGTGCGACCACGGCACGTCGACCGGCTTCGGCTGCAGGTACACCCCGTACTGGGGGTGTGGCTCCACGATCTTCCCGTCACGCAGGCCCCGCCCGGTGATCACCGCGCCGTCAGGTAGTTCGATCGTCTTCAAGGAATGCGCCCCCAGGCTCCTAAGCGAACAGCAACACTACCAGCGGCGGAATCCCTTCCGCCGCAACGCCTCCCCACGCCTGGTTGCGTGGGCGGCTCAGCGCCAGCTGGTCGGCCACGGCCAGCACGACGCTGCCCGCCAGCATGAACCACGACACGTAGAAGACCAGCGTGCGCCCCACCAACTCGTGCCCGCCGTGCACCGCGATCAGCCCGGCGACCAGGCCGCACGCCAGGAACAGGTTGTAGAACCCCACCCCGAACGCCCACAGCCGGATCGCCGGCACGTCCCGCGCGGGCTGCCCGAACATCGACTGGTGGACGCGCCCGATCAGGAACGCCTCGCACACCCACACCACGAGGTGCACCAGGGCCGCGACCACGGCGGCGATCTGCGCGACGACGCTCATCGCGTCACCCCGTAGCGACCCAGCGCCTCCATGCCGTTCTCGGACAGGTCACGGAAGAACGCACCCATGACCTCCCCCACGGCGAACGCCAGGAACTGCACGGACGGCGTGTGCACGGTGAACGTGTGGGACGCGTTGGGCGGGATCGTGATGGCATCACCCGGCGACAGGTCGAACAGCTCGCCGTCGAGGAACACCGCCATGCGTCCGTGCAGGACGTAGTAGGCCTTCGGCCACGGCGTGCGGTGCGGCGGCGCGGCCTCTCCCCGTGGCGCGTCCACCTCGAACAACTCATAGGCACCGCCCGTGGACTTCCCCTGGATCCGGACGGTGATCGTCGCGTCGGGCACGGTGAGCACGTCGCCCTCGCCTGTGGTGGTCAGCATGCGCTGAAGCCTCCGCGCGCCGGACAGGCCGGGACATCCCGGAAAACTGGGATCCCGGACCGCCGGGAGCGGGCGCATACTGCCAACCATGTGGGAGGGTCGGGCGCTCGGCGTGCGACGCGACGTCACGGCACTGGCGAGCGCGGGGCTCGACGTCGCGCGACTGCACGAGGCCGCCATCGCCCTGGTCGACCGGGTGGTCCCGTGCGACCTCACCTGCTGGGCGTCGATGGACCCGGACTCGGGTGTGTTCAGCACCATGACCAGCGGCGTCAACCGCATCCCGCGGCAGTACGAACCGGTGCTCGCGGCCTGCGAGTACACGCCCGGCGAACCGCACACCTTCGCGTCGCTGGCGCAGCGCGGCGACACGGTGGCGAGGCTCGAGGACAAACGGTCGGCGCGGCTGAACGAGGTCTGGCGGCCGCTCGGTCTCAGCCACGAACTGCGGTCGTTGTTCCGCGCCGGCGACATCTGCTGGGGCGGGGCGGGAATGGTGCGCACCAACGACTTCAGCGAGCGCGAACTGGAGTTCATGACGTGGGTGGCACCCGCGTTGGGGGCCGCCACCCAGGTCGCGGCTCGCACCTCGGCCCGCCGGACCGGCGCTCCGGCCATCGTCGTGGTCAGCGGTGACGGCACGGTCCGGTCCTCGACCGCGTCCGCCGCACAGTGGCGCGACGAACTGGAGGACATCGCGCCCGGCCGGTTCGCGGTGATGCTGCGGGCCGCGGCGGCCGGAGCGCGTTCGGGCACGTTCAGGGCGAGGCTCCGCGACGCACACGGCGGCTGGATCCTGCTCGAAGCGAGCGAACTCGTGAGCGACGAGGCCGGCGACAGCGAGGCGGCCGTGACGATCAGCCGGGCGTCGGCCGCGGACCTGCTGGGGTTGCGGCTCAAGGCGCACGGCGTGACCAGCCGCGAGGAGGACGTCTGCCACGAGGTGCTGGCCGGGCAACCGACCTCGGAGATCGCGGCACGGCTGGCCATCTCGCCCTACACCGTGCAGGACCACCTCAAGTCGCTCTTCGCCAAGTTCGGGGTGCGCAGCCGGGCGGAACTGGCCGCGAAGCTGTCCTGACCGGAGGCGAAACACAGGACTCTTGGCGGGTTCCCCGGGAGGAACGCTCTGTCAGCATGGCCGCCATGTACTCCGACCGCGCCCTCGTCATCGGCGCCGGCTTCGCGGGACTGCTGGCGGCGAGGGTGTTGTCCGAGTCGTACGGCGACGTCGTGCTGGTCGAACGGGACACGATCACCGCCGACGCCGGCCACCGCGCGGGCATTCCCCAGGCCCACCACCCGCACCCGCTGCCGGCGCGCGGAGCGCAGGCGCTGGAAGCGCTCTTCCCGCGGATCGGCAGGGAGCTGGAGAACGCGGGAGCCGTCCGCGCCGACCTGGGCAGCGACTTCCTGAACCACTTCCCGGCCGGCCCGGCACCGCGCGATCCCCTGGGTCTGAGCGTGCTCTCGGTGACGCGCGTGACGCTCGACCGGATCATCCGGCGCCGGGTGCTGCGCCTCGCCAACGTGTCCCTTGTGGACGGTGTGACGATCGAGGGCCTGCTGCACGACCGGGGCACGGTCACCGGAGTGCACGGCAGGCGCGGCGACCGTCCGTTCACCGACTACGCGGACCTCGTGGTGGACACGTCGGGCCGTGACAGCAAGCTGGTGTCGTGGCTCGCGGAACTCGGCGTGCACTGCCCCGCGCCGAGGATCGTCAACGGTCACCTCACCTGCGCCTCGCGTCTCTACGAGGTGAACCGCGACCTGGATCTCGGCTGGAAGAACGCCTGCGAGATCACCCACGCGCCCGGCACGAGACGCGGCGGTGCAGTGTCCTCTGTGGACGGATCACGCTGGCTCGTGACGCTGTTCGGCGCGGACGGCGACACCGCGCCGGCCGACGACGACGGTTTCCTCGACCACGCCACGAGCCTGCGGTGCCAGGACGTCGCGGAGATCGTCAAGACGGCCACCCCGGCGTCGGCGATCCACCGCGCCGGCCACCTGCGCAACCGCTGGAACCGCTTCCACCAGGTCCCGGACTGGCCGCGTGGCCTGCTCGCGCTCGGCGACTCCGTGGTCTCGCTCGATCCCGTGCACGGACACGGCCTGACGGTCACCGCCCTGAACTGCGCGGACCTGCGCACGCTGCTGCGGGACCACGACCTGGCCGGCGAGCCGCTGGTGTTCCAGCGCGCGGTCGCCAGGGCCGCAAGGTTCCCGTGGACGTTCGCGGCGACCGCCGATCTCGGCTGGAGCACCAGGAAACTCCCGCTGTCGGCGCGCCTGCTGCGGTGGTACTCCAGCCGCGTGATCGCGGCGATACCCGGCAACCGGCAGGTCTACCGCGCGTACGTCCGCGTCTCGCAGCTGGCCGACCACCCGGTGACTCTGCTCCGCCCGGCGGTGCTGTTCCGCGTGCTGGCGGGAAAGACGCTCAGCGGACGGCGCCCTCAGGCCACAGCACCGTGACCGGCACGCCCTTCGATCGCGCGTACGCCACTACATCGGCCGTCCCACCAGGGCCACGTCCCGGCAGCCCGTCCCACACTGCGAGCAACGCATCGGACTCGTCGACCATCCGCTCGCCCGCCTCCATGTAGGCGTGCGGGTCCGGCGTGACGTACTCCAGCCGCACGACCTTGCCCGCCCGCGCGAGCAGTCCGTCGTAGACGGGCCGGTAGGCCTCGGGCAACGTGTCGCGGTACCGCGATGCCGGCAGCACCGCGACCAGTGCCCCGCCCGCGTCCAGCACGGCCTGCGCGAACACCGCGTCCGCACCGTCCGCGAGGCACGACACACCCACCACGGAACCGTTCTCCGCCACGGCGGCGCGGATCATCCGGTCGATCTCGGCCTCCAGTGCCGCGGTGAGTCCACGATGTCCGGTGATGGCGAGCCGCGTCGTCATCACCGGAGGATATGCGGACCATGCGGACCTGTGTCATCCGTCGCGGCGGCCGGCCTGGTTCCGCTCGGCGATGGCCAGGTAGTGGGTGTTGGTCATGACCCCGAGGATGTTGCCGAACGGGTCGGTCACCGACGCCGTCACGAACCCCTCGCCGCGCACCCGAGGTTCGTCGTGGAGCTTGGCGCCCAGCTCCAGCAACCTCGCCAGCGTCCCGTCGAGGTCGTCGACCGCCCAGTAGAGGATCTGGCCCGCCGGTCCGTCGGACGGCGTGACCTCGAAGCGGCGGTTCACCAGGCCGAGTTCGGCCTGGTAGTCGCCGATGCGGAACTCGACGTAGGCGAGCACGCCGTCCGGGGTGCTCCGCTCGAAGTACGCGTCGACGCCGAGGAACGACGCGTACCAGTCGCGGGCCTCGGTCAGGTCGTCGGCGAAGTAGGACACGGTCGACATGCCTCGCAACACAACTGCCTCCAGAAGGTCTCGTTCGGTTGTGTTCTCAGCTTCCGCCGTAAAGTGCTCATCCAATGAGCACTTTTAGCGGAAATCTGGAGACATGCGCGCAGACCGTCTAGTCGCCACGTTGCTGCTGATGCAGGCCCGCGGCCGGGTGACCGCCGCCGAGCTGGCCCAAGAGCTCGAAGTCTCCAACGCCACCGCCAGGCGCGACCTCGAAGCGCTGTCCGCGGCGGGGGTACCCGTGTACCCCCAACCGGGGAGAGGCGGGGGCTGGTCGCTCGTCGGCGGCGCCCGCACCGACCTGAGCGGCCTGACCTCGGCGGAGGCCCAGGCGTTGTTCCTGGTCGCCGGACCGGCCGCGTCCGTCGCCCCGGAGATCAAGTCGGCTCTGCGGAAGCTGGTCCGCGCGCTGCCGCAGACGTTCCGTGCCGAGGCCGAGGCCGCCGCGGACGCGACGATCGTCGACACGGCGGCGTGGGGCGAGGACACCAAGAACAGGCCGGCGCTGGCCACCGCGCTGCAGCAGGCCGTCGTCAAACAGGTCCGGGTGCGGCTGACTTACCAGAAGCGGGGCGAGGCACCGACGGTGCGCGAGGTCGACCCGTGGGGACTCGTCGACAAGGACGGCATCTGGTACTTCATCGCCGGTACCGGCGACGGGCGGCGCACATTCCGGCTCGATCGCGTCACGGGTGTCTCCCTGACCGGCACCCCGTCCTCCCGCCCCGCCGACTTCGAGCTCACCGGCGCCTGGGACGAGGTGGTCACGAGGATGGAGGCGAGACGGTCGGAGACGTCGGCGACCGTGCTCGTGCCCACCAGGTTCCTGAAGGTCTTCCAGCACCAGCACGGACGCCACTGCACGGTCGTCGAGGAGCAGGGCGAACACACGAAGGTGGAATTGACGGCGCCGCGACCGCTCGACATCGCCCGCAACGTCGCCGGGTGGGGCGGCCTGATCACCGTCGAGTCGCCCGAGGTGGAGGAACACCTGGCGCGCATCGGCGCCGAGCTCGTCAGCCGATACCCGCGTGCTGCTCCAGCCGCGCCAGCCGGGCCATGATCATCTCCAGGACCTTCGCCGCGTCCGGGGCCGCCTTCTGCTGCTTCTTCAGATGGACGATGCCCGCGAGCGCGGTCTGAACGGCGCGGCGCGTGCCCTTGATCTCCGCGCCCAGCTCGCGCAGCTCCTCGCCGCCCGCGCCGTCCGGTTCGGCCACGATGCCGAGCAGCAGGTGTTCGCAGCCCACGTAGTTGTGCCCGAGCGCGATGGACTCGGTGACGGCGAGTTCCAGCGCGGCGGCGCCGTCGGCGGCGAAACCGGGTTTCCTGCCGATGTCCGCGGGAATGAAGGAGGGAAGCCCGTCCGGCGTGATGTCGATCGCGCGGAGCACGTCCAGAGCGAGGTTCCCGCCTTCGCTGACGATGCCGCGCAGGAGGTGGGACGTGCCGATCTTGGTGCCCTGGGAGCACTCCGCGGCGATCTGGAGCGCCTTCCACGCGCGGTCGGTGAAGTGCGGGAAGTTGTCGCGCTTGAGGTCTTCGACGGTGAGCGCCCGGATCGCCGTGATCCGCTTGACCGAGCCCTCGAGGGCTCTCTGACAGATCGCCGAGACGGGAATGTTCATGTCCTTCACGGATTCGGCGAGCTCATCGGGGAGGTACACGTTGATTTTCGGCATAACCCCATATGTACCCCCAAGTAGGGTTATGGTCAACGGCTCACGCGGCAACCGTCACACTTGTGAGTGACGAGAGGGGACGGGAGCACCCGCGTGGAGGAGAGCAGCAGGCTGATCGGAAGCCGCTACCAGTTGAAGCAGAAGGTCGGCCAAGGGGCGATGGGAGTCGTCTGGCAGGCCTATGACGAGCAACTACACCGCGTGGTCGCGGCCAAGGAACTGCTCGCGCTGGACGGCCTCGACGACGCCCGAGTGGACCGCGCGAAAGCCAGGGCCATGCGCGAGGCCCGCCTCGCCGCACGGCTGGAGCACCCGAACGCCATCCGCGTCTACGACGTCGTGGAGGAGGACGGCCGCCCCTGGCTGATCATGGAGTACCTCCCCTCCCGCAGCCTGGCCGCCGTGATCGCCGAGCAGGGCACGCTGCCCGCCCGCGAGGTTGCCCGCATCGGGTGCTACACCGCCGCCGCCCTGGCCGCCGCGCACCGCCACGGCATCCAGCACCGCGACGTGAAGCCCGGCAACGTGCTGATCGGCGACCAGGAAGTCAAGATCACGGACTTCGGCATCTCCCGTGCCACCGGCGACGACGGCACCGCCACCGCGACGGGCACCGTCGGCACCCCGGCCTTCTTCTCCCCCGAGGTGGCCCGCGGCGAGGACGCAGGCCTCCCCTCCGACGTCTTCTCGCTGGGCGCCACGCTCTACAACGCCGTCGAGGGCGGCCCGCCGTTCGGCACCGCGGACAACAACCTCGTGATGCTGCACCGCGTCGCCGCCGGCTCGATCATGCCGCCGGCCAACGCGGGCCCCCTGCTCTCCCCCGTGCTGTTCCGGCTCCTCGCGACCGACCCCGCGCGCCGCCCGACCATGCAGGAGGCCGTCCACCTGCTGGCCGCGGTCGTGAACGAGACGCCGCACGTCTCCGAGGCGACCGCCGTCATCCCGGCGACAGTCAAGCTCCCGGTGGAGGCCCAGCCGGAGGAGAAGGCGAAGCAGGAGGCCGCGGCCGCCGCGGCGGGACTGATCGCGGGTGCCGCGGCCGTGGAGGCAGCGGGTCTGACCGCGCGGCCCGCGGAACCCAAGGCCGAGCCGGACGCGAAGCCCGAGGCGGAACCCGAGGCAGAGCCGGAAGCCACACCGGAACCGGCGCCCGTGACGGAGCAGAAGGCACCGGAAGCAGCGGCTCCCGTGCTCCCGGAGCAGAAGGCATCGGAAGCAGCCCCGGCCCGCGAGACCGCTGTCACTCCCGTTCTCCCGGCCGTTGTGCCCCCGCCCGCACCCCCGGCGGAACCCGACGAGAACCGCCGCAAGTTCCCTCTCGTCCCCATCGCGATCGTTCTCCTCGTGCTGGCCGTCGGCATTGGCTCGTTCCTGTTGTGGCCCAAGGGCAACCAGAACAACGCCCTGTCGCCGACCGACAGCCGGTCCGCCACGGGCACCCCGACCGGCCAGCCGACGAACCAGCCGTCGACGGGCCCGAGCCAGTCGCAGCAGCCCGCGGACAGCCAGACGCAGCCCCCGCCCAGCACCGGGACGAACCCGCCGGCCGGCACTCCGAGCCAGGCCCCGCCGCCCGCCGGACCGAAGAACGCCCAGGAGGCGATCACCGCCTACTACGCGCTGATCCCAGGCGACCTGCAGGCCGGCTACGCGTCGCTCACGGACCGGTTCAAGGCGGTACGGACGCCGAGTTTCGCGAACTACCAGCAGTTCTGGGGCAGGTACACCTCGGTGCAGTTGTCGAACTTCGTGCCACAGGGCGACAACATCGTGACCGTGACACTGCAGTACATGCAGGGTTCGAGCGTCTCCACGACCGAGACGCACACGTATACGTTCGTGCAGCAGAACGGCAAGTGGCTGATCGACAATCAGGCATGATCGTCGTATGACTCGACGCGCTCTCGTCACCGGGGCATCGCGCGGCATCGGTGCCGCCGTTGCCCACGCGCTGGCCCAGCAAGGCCACCAGGTCGCCGTCCACTACCGCTCCGGCGCGGACGAGGCGCGCACCGTGGCCGAGAACCTCCCCGGCGAGGGACACGTCACCGTCCAGGGCGACCTCGGCGCGGACCAGGCCGAGCAGGTAGTCCAGGAGACCGCCGAGAAGCTCGCCGGTCTCGACGTCCTGGTGAACAACGCGGGGACCTACTTCCACCACCCCATCGCCACGACGAGCTTCGAGGAGTGGCAGCAGGCCTGGCGCCGCACGATCGAGCTCAACCTGTACGGGCCGGCCGACCTCGCCTGGCACGCGGTCCGGCACATGCCCCGCGGCGGTCGCATCGTCAACGTCGGTTCGCGGGGTGCCTACCGGGGTGAGCCCGATGCCCCCGCGTACGGCGCGGCGAAGGCGGGCCTGCACGCGATGACGCAGTCGCTCGCCCAGTCGCTGGCCCCGCAGGGCATCGCGGTCGCGGGCGTCGCACCGGGTTTCGTCAGGACCGGCATGGTCACCGACCTCCTCGCGAGTCCCGAGGGTGAGCGGATCCGGGCGCAGAGCCCGTTCGGCCGCGTCGCTGAGCCCGAGGAGGTCGCCGCGGCCGTCGCATGGCTGACCACGGAGAACGCGTTGTGGGCCAGCGGCACGATCATCGACGTGAACGGCGCTTCCCACCTGCGGTGATTCGCCGACAGCAGACCGGAACCAGTTCCGGTACCCAGTTGATCTTCCCGCAACCGGTCTAGACCACTAACGTCGCGGTGGGCGCTCGACGAAGTGGAAGGCCTCTCCCTGCAATGCGTTCATTCCGCTCACGCCTCGGTGCCGCCGGCCTAGCGCTGGCCGCCGCCGCGGCGACGTTGTCAGTCATGGCGCCTGCCGCGCAGGCCGCCTACCCCGCCGGGTTCAAGAGCGTCGGCTACATGCCGTCGTGGTCCGGCAACGTCAGCACGCTTCCCTACAACAAGCTGACGCACATCAACTACTCGTTCGTGCTGCCGAACTCCAACGGCACGCTCCAGGGCGTGCCGGACCCAGGCAAGCTGCAGCAGCTGGTGAGCCTCAGCCACCAGAACGGCGTCAAGGTCTCGATCGCGGTCGGCGGCTGGAACAACGGCAACGACGACAACTTCGAGATCCTCGCGGCCAGCGCCAACGGCCGCACGACGTTCGTCAACGCGCTGATCAACCTGGTCAGCCAGTACAACCTCGACGGCGTCGACATGGACTGGGAGTACCCGGATCCAGGCGTCGAGGGCGACAACTACACGCTGCTGATGCGCCAGCTGGGCGACCAGTTGCACAGCCGCGGCAAGCTGCTCACGGCCGCGGTCGTGAGTGAGGGCGGCACGGCGAACGGCGTGCAGCCCGCGGTGTTCGGCATCGTCGACTGGCTGAACATCATGGCCTACGACGGCGGCAGCCCGCACGCGAACTACGACTGGTCGATCGCGTCGGTCAACTTCTGGAAGAACCGCGGCCTCCCGGCCGCCAAGGCGGTTCTCGGCGTGCCGTTCTACAGCCGGCCGACCTACATCTCCTACCGCGACCTCGTCGCGCAGGACCCGGCCAACGCCAACCGCGACAGCTACAACGGCAACTCCTACAACGGTCTTCCGACGATCCGTCGCAAGACCCAGTGGGCGATGGCCAACGCGGGCGGCATCATGAACTGGGAGCTCTCCCAGGACACGACCGGCAGCACCAGCCTGCTCAACGCGATCTGGGAGACCGCCGGCGGCGGCAACCCCCAGCCGCCCACCGGCGGCACCATCACCGGTTTCGGCGGCAAGTGCGTCGACGTGGCCGGCGCGAACGCCACCAACGGCACGGCGGTGCAGCTCTACACCTGCAACGGCACCAACGCCCAGCAGTGGACTCGCAACGGCTCCACGTTGCGCGCCTTGGGCAAGTGCCTCGACGCGTCCGGCACCGCCAACGGTGCGGTGACCAGGTTGTGGGACTGCACGGGCGGCGGCAACCAGCAGTGGACGGCCGAGGCCAACGGCCAGCTGCGCAACACGGCGTCAGGAAGGTGTCTCGACGCCACCGGCAACAGCTCCGCCGACGGCACCAGGCTTCAGCTCTGGGACTGCGCCGGCACCGCCAACCAGCGGTGGACCATCAACGCCTGATCCTCCGGACTTCAGGAACTTCAGGCCGATGACGCAGGCGATGATCCCGGTGAGGAACACGATCTTCCACGCGGAGACCGTCTCCTCGCCGGTGATCATCGCCCACGCCACCGTCAGGGCAGCGCCGATGCCGACCCACACGGCGTACGCGGTCCCGACCGGAATTCGTTTCATGCCAACGGAAAGCCCGACCATGCTCAACGTCGCGGCGATCACGAAGAGCACGTAGGCCCCTTGGGACAACGCCGTCGCCCACACCGCTTCGAGCACGGCGCTGACCAGCAACACGGCCCAGTACATCAGCTCACCACCTTCAGGCCCGCGACGCAGCCGATCAACGCGACGAGCAGCAACGCCCTGGCCACCCCGAGCTTCTCCTCGCCGCGCAGCACCGCGACGAGCACCGTGAGCACGGCCCCCACGCCGACCCACACCGCGTACGCCGTGCCGACCGGAATTCCCCGCATCGCCCACGCGAGCCCGACGACGCTCAGCGTCATCGACACGGCGAACACCACCACCGGCCGCGGCCGGCGGAAACCCTTCGACGCCGCGAGCGCCGTGGCCCACACGGCCTCCAGCACCCCGGAGACCACCAGCACAACCCAGTACATTGGTACGACCGTACCAGAAAAGCGTCGACCGGGCGGCTACGATCACGTGATGTGGCTCCCAGCCTGGAAAACCTGCTGGTCATAGGCGTCGCGTCAAGCGCCCTGTTCGACCTGACGGAGTCCGACGCCGTCTTCCAAGCCGAGGGTGAGCACGCCTACCGCGCCTACCAGGAAGCGCACCTCGACGAACCGTTCGCACCGGGAGTCGCGTTCCCGTTCCTCCACCGGCTGCTGCGGCTCAACTCGCTGGGCCCGCTGGTCGAGGTGGTCGTGCTGTCGCGCAACTCCCCCGACACGGGCCTGCGCATCATGAGGTCGGCAGCGCACCACGGCCTCGGGATCACCCGCGCGATCTTCACCGAGGGCCGCGCGGCGCACGAGTTCATGCCGGCCCTGAACATGTCACTCTTCTTGTCCGCCAACGAGAAGGACGTCCGCAGGGCGACGGCGGCCGGACTCCCCGCGGGTCAGGTGCTCAAGTCGTCGTTCCGGGACGACGACGATCCGGCGCTGCGGATCGCGTTCGACTTCGACGGCGTGCTCGCCGACGACGCGTCCGAGCGGATCTACCAGAGCGGCGGCCTCGACCGATTCCAGCAGCACGAGGCCACGAACGTCGTCACACCACTGGATCCGGGGCCGTTGCGGAACTTCCTCGCGGGCGTGAACCGGATCCAGCGGCAGGCCGAGGACCGCATCCGGGTCTCGGTGGTGACCGCCCGGTCCGCCCCGGCGCACGAGCGCGCGATCAACAGCCTCAAGGCCTGGGGCCTGACGGTGAACGACGCGTTCTTCTTGGGAGGGTTGAAGAAGGCGCCGATCCTGGACGTGCTCCGGCCGCACATCTTCTTCGACGACCAGCGCGGGCACCTGATCGAGAGCGTGCCGTGCGTGCACGTGCCGTTCGGGGTGGTCAACGAGTGATCAGCCGAGTTGCCTGGCCGTGTCCGCGTGGAACGCGACGAGCTCGGGCATCGGCACGGGCTTGCGGCTGGTGCCCGCGATGTCCGCGGAGCCCTCGGCAGACCACAGCGGCGGGTACATCGCGATCCCCTCCCCCAGGCCGAGAGCCGCCGCCTCCTCCCGCCAGGACGGCCAGAACACCGTCGAGTAGTACTCCGCCAGCCCGCCGGCGAGCATCCACATCAACCAGTGGCTGTAGCCGCCATCGAAGGTCTCCCACTCCAGCGTGTCCGGCGCGAAGTAGACGATCTGCCCCGGCTCACCCGGCCTGCCGGAACGTGCGGGATCCATGCCGTTCAACGCGAACTCACCACCCAGCACGTCGTGCCCGACGACCAGCCCCGCCGGCGGCGCCCACGCGGGGTCCACCTCCGCCGGGAACCCGTTCACCTCGGCGAGGCCCGCCAGCTCGCCGCCCGACCCGCCGTATACGCGCAGCCAGCCGTGATGCAGCACCAGCCCACCGCTGTTCAGCACGACAGCGCCCAGCAACGACCGCGCGGTCACCTGCAGCTGCAGCAACGTCGTCCGGCACGCGCCCGGATCCCCTGGCAACACCACGCATTCAGTCGGCCCGGCGGCGACTGCCTCCACGACGAACGGCCACCCCGGCTCGTCCACTTCGGTCAGTTCGGCGATGTCGCGCACAGTTCCCCCCAAGGAAAGGCCCGGCCACCCCAACGGGATGACCGGGCCTGATCCTAAGCGCTAGCCCGCGAGACCGTCCTCGATCGCCTTGATGATCGCCGGCCGCAACTGGGCGGCCGAGATGATCGCGTCGACCGCCCCGACCTCGACCGCGCGCTGCACGCTGTGCACCCGGTCGAACTCGGCGGCCATCTCGTTCAGCTTCTCGGTCCGCACCGACTGCCGCGTGGACGTCAGCTCGGCGGTCAGGGCCGACCGCTCGGCACCGGAGGCCTCGGCCACCGCGGACTCCAGCTTCTTCACGCGCGGGTCGTTGGCCGTGCGGCCGTCGACCTCACGGGCGAACACCACGGCCGCGGCGGGCGCGCCACCGATGACCGAGGCGAACGAACCCTCGACCGCGAGCACCGTCATCGACGGGTTCAGGGCCTTGGAGAAGACCACGAACGCGCCGCCGTGGTACCGCGAGATCACGGTGAACACGATCGGGCCGCGGAAGTTGACGATCGCGCGGCCGATCTCGGCGCCGTACTCCAGCTGCAGTTCCCGCATCGACTCCGGTGAACCGTCGAAGCCGGACAGGTTCGCCAGCACGACGAGCGGCCGGTTGCCGGAGGCCGCGTTGATCGCGCGGGCCGCCTTCTTCGACGACTTCGGGAACAGCGTGCCGGCGGTGTAGGTGTCCGGGCCGTCGGTGGGCGGGAAGCCGGTGCGGGCGACACCGCGCGACTCGACACCGAGCAACGTCACCGGGATGCCGCCGAGGTGCACGTCCTGGACGACGGCGGTGTCGGCGTCGGCCATGCCGGCCCAGCGCTCCAGCACCTCGTGGTCCTGGTCGGACAGGGCGCGCATGACCGTGCGGATGTCGAACGGCTTCTTGCGGTCCGGGTTCGACTCGACCGAGAAGATCTCGCCGACCGTGGCGAACGGGCTGTCGCCGACGACGTGCGGGTAGGACGAGACGTCGCGCCCGACCGGATCCGAAGTGGACACCCGGCGCGGACCGGTCTCGCCCGGCGCGATGTAGCTGTGCTCGTAGTGCCCGAGCAGCACGTCGAACGCCGACCGCAGGTTCGGGGCCCAGTACTGCGCCTGGCCGTTCGGGCCCATGACGCGGTCGTAGCCGCCGATGCCGTAGTTGTCCTCGGCCGAGACGCCACCGGAGAAGTCGAGCGCCTGCTTGCCGGTCAGCACCATCGCCGAGTCCGGGGTCATGACCAGGATGCCCTTGGTGTGCATGAGCATCGTGGCCTCGGCGTTCCAGTACGGCTGGGCGCCGACGTTGATGCCGTTGACGACAACGTTGATCTCGCCGCCGTCCTGCGTGAACTCCACGATCCGCTTCAGCGCCGCGGCCACCCAGTCCATGTTCTCGACACCGGAGCTCATCGAGATCTTCGCGCCGGACGACAGCGAGAACCACTCCAGCGGAACGGAGAGCTCCTCGGCGAGGTCGAGGGCGTGGATCACCCGCGAGCACTCGGGCTCGGCCAGTGCGCCCAGGGACTTCGTCGGGTCGCCGAGCAGCACCACGCGCTTCATGCCCTCGGGGTACGCGGGCGTCGGCGTGGTCACGACACCGACGACGATGCCGGCCTTGTTGCCACCGCGCGGGCGGTCGACCGGCACCAGCGCACCGTCGACCAGGTCGTGCTCCACAAAGGACCCGCCGTCGCCGACGAGCATCTCGACCAGCTCGTACGGGTAGATCGTGCCGCGCGACTGAGCGCGCAGGACGTTCTGGCGGTAGTCGTCCAACGGCTGGATCGGGTCCGTCGGCGGCTGCACGAACGAGAACCGCACACCGGAACCGGCGTCGTTCGCGATCCGCACGCCGATGTCGGAGACGTCACCGGAGACGGGGTCCCTGCGGCGCGCCAGGAACAGGACCTCCTCGAGGTCCAGGCCGGCGGTCGTCGGCAGGACGCGCTGACCGACCGCGTCCAGGTCCTTCGAGCCGAGCTCGGTGGGCGGCCACGCGTAGAGCACCACGCGGTTCGTGGCCAGGCGCGTGCGGCCGCCGGCCTGCGCGCGAGCCCTGCGGATGCCGTCCAGGCAGGTCGCCAGGACGTCCTCGGCGGCGGGCAGGGCCACGATCCGGCCCTCGTCGTCGCGCAACGGCGTCAGGTCGCGGACCTGGCCGAGCGCGACGAGGCGCTCGTCGGACTTGTTCGCCTTGGCGACCGCGCGGAACAGGTAGACGTCCTCGTCCACAGAGGACAGCCGGGTGAGGTCGAACTCCCGCAGCCGCTCCAGCTGCATGCGTTCGGCGATGCGCGGGTGCAGCCCGCGCACCAGCCTCTCCTCCGCGAACCCGTGGGACGACGGGCGGAACGTGAAGTGGTGGTGCATCGACTCGCCGCGGCGGCCCGCCACCGTGGTGGTGATGCGCGTGATCGTCGGCGGCAGCTGGTGCGCGGCCAGGGCGGCACCCAGGCCGGCGGCCATCTCGTCCTGGTCGGACGGTCCGCCAGGCCAGTTGACGTAGAGGTCCGCGACGACCGCGCTTCCGGTGCCGTGCTTGACGACGTCACCGATGGCGTCGGTCAGCGACGGGAACTCCACCGCGGTCGAGACGAGACGGGTCTGCTCCGGCTCGTTCTCCGCGATGAAGAACGCGCCGTGCACGCGCGGGTTCTCCAGTGCCTTCTTGGTGTAGTAGCGGCGGGCCAGCACCTCCAGCAGCGGGGTGTTGTCCGCGCCGGGCTTGCCGATGCGCTGGCCGAGCAGGCGCACCAGCGGTTCGGCCGACGCCACCATCGCGACGATCCGCTCCTCGCGGTCCGCCGCCTGCGGCTGCGCGTCGAGGTGGATCAGGTGCTTGCGGACCTCGCTGTGCACGCGGGCGCGGTTGCGGCGCACCAGCGGCTGGGCGAACCAGGTGAACACGACGCTGCGGGCGAGGTCGGCCACCGCCGGGTAGCGGACCTGCGTCGCGGCGACGATGTGCTCCAGCACCAGGCCGATCCGGACCTGCTCCGACTCGACCGGCGGCGCCTCCTGCACCCACTGGCGCAGCAGGGTCGTCGCGACGGCCGCGTCGAACACGCCGCGGCGCAGCGCCACGAAGATCCGGAAGACGGCCTGCTCCAGCTCCGGCGTGCGGTCGAGCTCGGTGATGCCGTAGTGGCCGATCACGTTCTGCAGGCGGGCGCGGAAGCCCTCCGGCAGTGCCGCGCGGTCGGCGTCGAGCGTCTTCAGGTAGGTGTGGAAGTGCTCGCGCGGAGAGTGGATGTGGTTCTCCGGCTTGGACTCCTCACCGGCGGGGCGGTTACGCGAGAGGTCGCACAGGTCGGCGAAGATGCCGAGCAGCTCGGCCTCCAGGACCAGCGGCCGCTCCGGCAGGTCGTGCCGCGCGTCCATGTAGTTCTTCAGCACCCGCTCGGTGTCGGCGGCGGTGGTGTCGAAGCCCAGCAACAGGTTGCGCAGGTCGTCGATGCCGCTCGCGACGAGCTCCTCCGGCCGGACGTCCGTGCGCGGCGCGGGCAGTTCCAGCTCGACCGCCGACTCGGACCTCTGCTCCTCGACGGCGCCGGCCTCGTCCTCGATCTCCTCGAGCTTGAGCAACGCGCCACCGGCGGGCACCTGGGTGCCGACGACGACGTTCAGTTCCCTGAGGCGGGCGCGGAACGGCGCGCGCAGCACCGTCTCCATCTTCATCGCTTCGAGCACCAGGACCGGGGCACCGGCCTCGACCTCGGCACCGACCGCGAGCGGCGTGGCGACGACGAGCGCGGGCATCGGCGAGCGCAGGACACCGCCCTCGTCACGGGTGACGCGGTGGGTGACCCCGTCGACCTCCACCTGGTGGACCGGGCCGTGCGTGCCGGTGACGACGCGGAACCGCGCGCCGTTGACGGTGATCTGGCCGACGTGGTGGTCGAACCGCTCGACGTCGACGTCACCGGTCAGCACGGTCTCGGAGTCGGCGGCGGCCACACCGACGCGGTAGCTCGTGGCGCCGACGCGGGCGACGGTCACGATGTACGGCTGGCCGCGCAGCACGAACTCCAGCTTGACCGCGCCCTCGTGGTTCGTGCGCGGCTGGCCGCCACGGGCGGACGCGAGCAGTGCGGTGCGGTTGATCTGCTCCTCGTCCTCGTACACCTCGATACCGGCGGCCGCCAGGGCGATCGCGGAGTGGCGGTGCGAGATCAGGCCGCCCTCGGCGCGGACGCGGTCGATCCACGAGGTGTCGGCGGAGCCGTCGATCACGGCGGGCTCGTCGAGCAGGTCGAGCACGAAGCTCTTGTTGGTGGTGCCGCCCTCGATGATGACGGTCGTCTCGGCCATGGCGCGGCGCAGCTTGCCCAGCGCCTCGTCGCGGTTGCGGCCGTACGCGATGATCTTCGCGATCATCGAGTCGAAGTCGGCGGGGATCTGCGAGCCCTCGGCCACGCCCGTGTCGACGCGGATGCCGGGGCCGGCGGGCAGCTCCAGCCGGACGATCCTGCCGGGGCACGGCGCGAAGTCGCGGTCCGGGTCCTCGGCGTTGAGGCGGGCCTCGACGGCGTGGCCGAGCTCGACCGGCTTCTCGCCTTCGAGCCTGCCGCCGCCCGCGACGTGCAGCTGAGCCTTGACCAGGTCGAAGCTGGTGGTGATCTCGGTGATCGGGTGCTCGACCTGCAGGCGGGTGTTGACCTCGAGGAACGCGAAGAGCTTCTCGCCGGGGTGGTAGAGGAACTCGACGGTGCACGCGCCGCGGTAGCCCACCGCGTTCGCGAGCCGTTCGGCGGAGGTCTTCAGCTCGTCGACCTGGTGCGGCTCCAGCACGCAGGAGGCCGACTCCTCGATGATCTTCTGGTTGCGCCGCTGCACCGAGCAGTCGCGGACGCCGAGCGCCCACGCCGTGCCCTGGCCGTCGGAGATGACCTGCACCTCGACGTGCCGGGCGCCGGTGACCAGGCGCTCCAGGAACATCACGCCGGAGCCGAACGCGCGCTCGGCCTCCATGCTGGTGCGGTCGAAGTTCTCTTCCATCTCGGCAGGAGAGGTGATCTTGCGGATGCCGCGGCCACCACCACCGGCGGTCGCCTTGAGCATCAGCGGGTAGGTGACCTCGTCGGCCACCTTCAGGGCGTGCTCGAGGTTCTCGACGGCACCGCGCGACCACGGCGCGACCGGGACCCCGACCTCCTCGGCGATCAGCTTCGAGCCGATCTTGTCGCCGAGCTTGCGCATGGCCTCGGCGGACGGGCCGACGAACGTGACGCCGACCTTCTCGCACAGTTCGGCGAACTCCGGGATCTCGGCGACGAAGCCCCAGCCGACCCACGCGGCGTCGGCCTTCGTCTCGACGAGCGCCTTCTCCAGCACCTGCAGGTTCAGGTACGGACGGTCCGCCGCCAGACCGAGGTTGTAGGCGAGGTCGGCTTCCCGGACGAAGGGCGCGGACTTGTCGACATCGGTGTACAGGGCGACGGTCTCGATCCGTTCCCCTGACTCGGCGGCGAGTTCACGGACGGCGTGGATCAGCCGCATTGCGGCTTCCCCGCGGTTGACGATCGCTACACGACTGAACAACGACTTCTCTCCTCGCGGACAGACAACCTCAGCGGCAGTCGCCGCCCAATCGATGTACACACTCTCGTCTACTACCCGGTAACAAAACCGCTGGAGCGGAACGAGTTGAGCAGCGTGCTTTGTATGAAACCAACAAGGCACCAGGTCCTCGGCACAGCATCACTTGAGCCCGTGTCCCAACTCACGACCGGGGGTGTCGGCGCCGTCACAGAGGTGTTCTGACGGAAAGAACGCGGGTCCTCCCCCTTGTCCGCGGTCGAGGGAGGACCCGCCGGGTTCAGGACTGCGGAATCCGGATCACGGTCCCGGGCGTGATCACGTTGGGGTTCGTGATGACGTGCGGGTTGGCCCGCACCAGGCGCGGGTAGAGGTTGCCGGCGCCGTAGAACTGCGTCGCTATCCCCCACAGCGTGTCACCGGGCTTGATCTCGTACTCCTGGTAGACACGGTAGCCGGGCACGATGCGCGGCCCGTACACGACCGGCACGATGATCTTGTCGAGCTCGGCGCCGTCCTTGGGCGACACCCAGAACACCTCGACGAAGAGCCGGTCGAGCGCGAACGACGCACCCGACACGTCGGCCTGTACCTGGAACTGGCCGTGGCCGCCGGTCCCGTCTCCTGCCATGAACCCGCCCACGACCTCGTCGTGACCCTCGTGGATGCGGTAGTTGAACTGCGCCTCGAACGCTCCGCCCGCGGTGCCGGCGATGTGCACGAGGCTCCCGACCAGGCCCTGCGGCCGGGGCTGCTGGATGTCGATGGACATGTTTCCCCTTCCTCCACCAGTTAGGTCGCGGGGAGGAAGGGGGTCGTTGCCGGGGTTCACCCCGGTGGCGCAACGGATGGTGGTGGAGGTCGGAGTCGAACCGACTCTGCGCGGGGGCTCCCGTTTTACAGACGGGCGGGGCTCCACAGCCCCGTCTCCACCATTGTTCGAGCACTTTTCGAGCGCACGAAAAAGCCGCCCTCACCCGTTCTCACGGGAGGGCGGCTCTCGACGTCAGCGAGGCCTTACGGCGTCACGACGGAGAGCCTGAGATGGGCAAATAGCTGCGATAGCGGCGCATGCGGGCTACCTTGCCGGACCGTCCGCGCGGCGGTCAACCATTTATCTCCGCATTCGCAGGAAACGGGGTCACGCGGTGGAGCGATATCCAGGCGTGAAGGTCGTGGGGCGTGCTCGGGAACTCGCTGCGGCACGGTCGTGGCTGGCGGCGGAGACCGGACGGCTGGTGCTCTGCGGCGGCGAGCCGGGCATCGGCAAGACGAGACTGGCCCAGGAACTGGCCGGGCACGCGCTCGCGCTCGGCCGCGAGGTCGTGTGGGGGCATTGCGTCGAGACCGCGGGCGCACCGGCGTTCTGGCCGTGGCGGCAGGTGCTCAAGGCGGCCGACGCCGATCCCGACCGGGTGCTCGCGCACGACGCCGAGGTGCCGCAGGACAGGTTCCGGGTGTTCGACGCGATCGCGTCCGCGCTGGACCGCGACGGCCTGGTGATCGTGATCGAGGACGTCCACTGGGCCGACGAGGCGTCGCTGCTCGTGCTCGCCCACCTCGCCACCCGACTGCGGAACGTGCTGCTGTTCGCGACCTTCCGCGACCCGTGCCCGGCGGTGGCGGACCTCATGCGCTCGGCCGACCGGATCGACCTGCACGGGCTGTCCGCCGACGAGGTCGCCGAACTGGCCGGTGCCGCGCACGCGGCCACGATCATGGAGCTGACCAGCGGTAACCCGTTGTTCGTCACGGAGATCGCGCGCGCGGTCGAGGACGGCACGTGGCACGCGGACCAGCCGCCCCGCAGCGTCCGCGACATCGTCACCGCCCGCCTCGCCCGGCTGTCCCCCGACGCCCGTGAGCTGATCAGGACGGCGGCGCTGATCGGCCGTGACTTCGACCTGGACCTCGCCGAGGCGGCCTCGGGAGTGCCCGTCAGCGCGCTGGACGAGGCGGCGACGCTGATCGACGCGACCGGGCACCGGTTCGTGCACGCGCTGACCAGGGACGCGGTCGAGGCCGCGCTCACCCCCGCCGAACGCCGCGCGCTGCACCGCCGGATCGCCGAGGCGATGGCGGACAGCACGCACTACGCGGACGTCGCCCGGCACTGGAACGCCTGCGGTGCGACGGAGGAAGCCCGCACGTGGACGGTCCGCGCGGCGCAGGACGCGGTGACACGGCTCGCCTACGAGGAGGGCGCGCGTCTCTACCGCGCCGCGGCGGCCCTCGGCGACAGCCACGAGGTCCAGGTGGCACTGGGCCGGGCCGCCTACTTCGCCGGGGATCTCGCGGGGTGCGTCCAGGCCGCCCAGCGCGCCGCCGAACTGGCCGCGACTTCCGAGGAGATCGCGGAAGCCGCCCTGGTCCTCGAGGCCGCACCCGGCGCGGGCGTCAACGCGATCGCGACCCCGTTGTGCGACAACGCCCTTCGCCACGACGTCAGCCCGGCCACCCGCGCCAGGCTGCTCGCCCAGCGCAGCCACCTCGCGTTCTACCGCGGCGAACAGCACCGGCTCGACGAACTCAGCCGGGAGGCCCTGCGCCTGGCACGGGGCGACGACCGCGCGCTCGCCGAGGCGTTGCACGCCAGGCAGGAGGCGTGTCCCGGCCCTGCCGGTCGGGCCGAACGCCTCGGCCTCGCCACCGAGATGATCGCCCTCGCCCACCGCACGCACAGCCCACGCGGTGCCATGTGGGGTTCGCTGTGGCGCATCCACGCGCTGGTCGAGAGCGGCGAACTCGCTGCCGCACAAGAAGAACTGCCTGCGCTCAAGCTCGCCTGCGAACGCGTCGGCGGCCAGGTCCCGTTGTGGCACCTCGACGTCGTGACGGCGTGCATCGCCCAGGCGCAGGGCCGTTTCGCGGAGGCCCAGGAGGTCGGGCGGCGGGGCTACGACCGGATGCGGGTGATCGAGCGTGAACCGGCGTCGGGTGCCTACTTCGCGTTGCAGTGCGGGCTTTCCTGCCATCTCGGCCCCACCGAGGACGGCCTGGCGCTGGCCCGCCACTTCCACGACCCGCCGCCGCGGTTCCGGCTGATGTCGAAGCTCACGCGGGCGTTCCTGTTGCTGCGCGCGGGTCTGCGCGACGAGGCACTGGAGTTCTATCGCCGCTCCGGCCCGGTCGCCGAGTGGGACCTGCCCGCGTTCTTCGTGCTACCTGGGCTGGTCGACGCCGTTCTGGTGACGGCGGGGCTGGGCCTGACCGGCGACCTGCGCCTGATCCTGCCCCGGCTCGCGGGTTTCCGCGGCGAGCACGCGGCCGGCAACGGCGTCGCGTACATGGGGCCGGTGACCCTCGCGCTGGGGCGCGGTCACCTGGCCCTCGGCGAGTACGAGCAGGCCGTCACCGACCTCACCGCCGCCGCCGACGAGGCCTCCCGGGCGGGCGCCCCCGCGTTCGCCGCAGAGGCCCGCTGGCACCTGGCGGCGGCGTTGCGCGCCCTGGGCCGCGACGCCGACGCCGTGCAGCGCGCCGCCGACCGGGCGATCCGCTCACTGGGCATGACGGCGTTCACCACCACGGAGCTGAGCAGCCGCGAGCACGAGGTCGCGACGCTGGTCACCGAGGGCCTGACGAACCGGCAGATCGCGCGCCGGCTGGTGATCTCCGAACGGACCGCCCAGAACCACGTCCAGCACGTCCTCACCAAGCTCGGCTTCCGCACCCGCAGCCAGATCGCGGCGTGGATGAGTACCGCACCGAGTACTCCGGCGGATGGCTGACCAGCGCGAACTTCCTACCTTGGGAGCCACACCGACCGAGGAGGAACCCCATGTGGCTCACCATCGCGACCCCGCCCACCCAGTCCCTCGACCAGCTCGACCGGGTGATGGGCGCGGCCACCCCCGACGGCCTGCGCGCCCGCTACGCCTGCCGGGCCGACGGAGAGTTCCGGATCATCGCCGTGTGGGAGAGCAAGGACCACGCCGACCGCTTCTTCCGCGAGGTGCTCGGCCCCGTCCTGGCCCGCGTGCTCGGCCCCGAACCGGCCGGAGCGCCCACGATGACCGGCATGGAGGTGCTGCGGGAGTTCATCCCGGCCGTCACCGGGTAGCCACCTCGCATGCGACCAGTACAAACGGCGGCCTCGGTGGTCGGCGCGGCGTTCCTGCTCGTCGGTGTGCTCGGCTTCATCCCGGGCATCACCACGCACTACGACGAGCTGAGCTTCGCCGGCCACTCGGGCGCACTCCTGTTCGGCCTCTTCGCCGTGTCCGTACTGCACAACCTCGTGCACCTGCTGTTCGGGATCCTCGGCCTGCTCGCCGCGAAGCGGTCCCAGTTCGCCCGTGCGTTCCTGGTGGCGGGCGGAGGCGTCTACGTGTTCCTGTGGGTGTACGGCTCGGCCATCGGCGAACACACCGGCGCGAACTTCCTGCCCGTCAACACGGCCGACAACTGGCTGCACCTCGGCCTCGGCGCAGGCATGATCGTGCTCGGCATCGCGACGACCGCGGTCGAACGCGCGCGCAGCAACTCGCCCGTCAACTGAGACCCGTGACGGCCGCCACCTCGGACCGTCCACAACGAACGGTCCGAAGTGGCCGCGCGACTACTTCCTCTTGCCGGTGAACAGGTCCTTGACCTGGTTGCCGCGGCGGCGCAGGCCCCACTTCGTCACGCGGATCAGTGCCTCGCGGACGATGTTGCCGCTCATCTTCGACTCGCCGAACTCGCGCTCGAGGAACGTGATCGGCACCTCGCGCACCCGGAAGCCCAGCTCCAGCGTCCGCCACAGCAGGTCGATCTGGAAGCAGTACCCGGCCGACGCGACCGAGGCGAGGTTCAGCTTGCGCAGGGTGTCCGCGCGGAACGCGCGGTAGCCACCCGTCATGTCGCGAATGTTCGCGCCCAGCGCGAGCCGCGAGTACAGCGAGCCGCCCAGCGACAGGAACTTGCGCTGCGCCGGCCAGTTCACGACCTCGCCGCCCGGCACCCAGCGCGAGCCCAGCACCAGGTCGGCCTTCGGCAGCGCGTCGAGCAGCCGGTGCAGCTGCTCCGGGGCGTGTGAGCCGTCGGCGTCCATCTCGCAGATGACGCCGTACTCGCGGTCGAGCGCCCACTGGAAGCCCGCGACGTACGCGGCGCCCAGCCCGGCCTTCTCGGTGCGGTGCATCACGTGGACACGGTCGTCGGCGGCCGCCATCTCGTCGGCGAGCTGGCCGGTGCCATCGGGGCTGCCGTCGTCGACCACCAGCACGTGCACGTCGGGCAGTGCCGTGTGCAGCCTCTTGACGATCTTTCCGATGTTGTCCCGCTCGTTGTACGTCGGGATCACCACCAGCACCTGCCCGAGTTCCTGGTCAGGCTGCTGCGCCATTCGAGTCCTTCCGTCGTCGGGTGAAGCCCAGCGCCAACGCCGCGAGGCCCGCAGCGGTAATCACCCACTCGGGCCAGGCTCCTAGCCAAGTCGCCAGAGTAGTCTGCGACCGCAGCGGCAGTGTCGCGACCAGGGCACCAGGCTCGAAAAGCCCAGTCTTCCGAGTGACGGAACCGTCGGGTTCGACGATCGCGCTGACCCCCGATGTCGCCGCCACGACCACGGCCCGGCCGTGCTCCACCGCCCGCAGTCTGGACATGGAAAGCTGCTGGTAGGTCATCTCCGTGTACCCGAACGTGGCGTTGTTCGTCGGGATCGCGATGATCGTCGCGCCGGCCGTCACGGAGTCGCGGACCACTGAGTCGAACGCCACTTCGTAACATGTGTCAAGTGCGACCTTCGCGGGCCCCATGACAAAACCCTCCGGGTCCGTGCCGGGCTGGAACACGCCCGCCCGATCCACCTCGGAGGCGAACAACCGGAAGAACGACCTCATCGGCATCGTCTCGCCGAACGGCTGCAGCTTGCGCTTGGTGTAGGTGTCCGTGGGCCCCTTGCCGGGCTCCCAGAGCACCACGGTGTTGCGCGGCAGCCCGTCGTTCTTGTCGAGGATCACGGCACCCACCGCGATCGGCGCCTTGATCGCGTCGGCGGCCGCGTCGAGCACCGCGGCGGCGTCCGGGTTGCGGAACGGGTCGATGTCCGACGAGTTCTCCGGCCAGATCACGATGTCGGGCTGCTTCTCCCGGCCAGCGGCGACGTCGGCGGCCAGTTGCAGGGTGCGCTTGGCGTGGTTGTCGAGCACGGCCCGGCGCTGCGCGTTGAAGTCGAGCCCGGCGCGCGGCACGTTGCCCTGGATCGCGGCGACGGTGACGGTCCCCGCGGAGGCATCTACCCCCACCGGTACCACCAGCCCTACCCCCAGCGGCACGACGACCAGCGGGGCGGCGAGCCTCCAGTTCTTCGTGAGCCAGAACAGCCCGAAGCCGGTCAGCACCACCGCGAACGTCACCAGCGGCGCCCCGCCCAGCGACGCGAGCGGCAGGAACCAGCCCTCCGGCTGGCCGAACGCGATCTTGCCCCAGGTGAAGCCGCCGAACGGGACCACACCACGCAGCGCCTCGTCCGCCACCCACAGGCACGCGGCCCACAGCGGCCACCCCGGCACGCGCGAGGCGAACGCCATCGCGGCGGTGCCGATCGAGATCATCAGGGCGCACGCCAGCGCCAGCGGCAGCCAGGCGACCAGCCCGACGAACTCACCGGTCCACCGCAGCAGCGGCACCATGAACCCGAGCCCGAACAGCAGTCCGTACCCGAATCCAGCGCGCGCACGCCGGTCGTAGATGGCATACGCGAGGAGCGCGAACCCGACCGGCGCGAGGAACCACAGCGGACGCGGCGGAAAGCTCAGGTAGACCAGCGCGCCGCCGGCGACGGCGAGTGCCATGCGCGACAACACCGGACGGCTCACTCTTCGCCTGCGCGCGGGCAGTTCCGGCGATTCCGGCGCGATGGGGGGTGCGACCACCCGGTCAGCGTACGAGCCCTGGATGTACACGGGACGTATGACCTATGTCGATCCCGGGTGGAGCGCTGTCCACGGACGGTTCGGCGGTGAACAGCCGAAGGGCCGAACGTGCGTTGAGCGAAACGGCCGATGGCTTGTTCAGCACTGGCGAAGGCAGGTAACGATCCTTCCCGCGTGGCCCCTTGGCCGAGGCGGAAAAGGTCGGCAAGCGCAAGCTTCGTTCCCTGTTTCGGTAGGGTCGGGCCAAATCAGGAGGTGACGGATGCCCCGTCCAAGCGTGGAAGCCGAACGCAAGGCGCAGATCCTCGCGTCCACCTGCAAGGTGATCGCGGCTGAGGGCTTCCGCCACCTCCGGGTGTCCGACGTGGCCAAGGACGCCGGCGTGTCCGGCGGCACGGTCCACTACTACTTCGAGACCAAGCGCGAACTCACCGACGCGGCCTTCGAGCACTGCTTCGAGGTCTCGGTGGCCCGCCGCCGCTGGATCCTCGAGTCCGACGAGCCGCCGCTCTCGCGCCTGCGCATGGTGGTCGAGTCGTACCTCCCCGAGGGCGCCGAGACCGTCGAGGCATGGAAGGTCTGGGCCGAACTCTGGGTCGAGGCCATCCGCAACCCCGAGTTGCAGGAGCTCAACGAGCGCTTCTACGGCGAGTGGCGCGACATCGTGGCGAGCATCTTCCGCGACGGCCAGGCCTCCGGCGACATCCACCTGTCCGGCGACCCGCTCGAACTGGCGAACATGATGGTCAGCATGCTCGACGGCCTCGCGCTCCAGGTGTTGGCGGGCTCGCGGGCCATGACGGTGGACGCGATGCGCACCACGTGCCTCAGGTTCGTCGACCAGCTCTCGACCGCCAACGTCGGATAGCCCCGCGCTGTTGCAGTGCGGACCCCTGGCATCGGGTGACGTGCCTCATCCGGGTCAAACCAGGGTTCGTCCCGATGCGAGAGATGGCCGATAGTGGGCATCCTGGGTGTATGACCACGAAGGTTGCTTTGAGCAGGCCCAGGACCAACCGGATGATCGCGGGTGTCTGCGCGGGGCTCGCCCAGCGCTGGGGAATGAAGGCGGGCACCGTGCGTCTTCTGTTCCTGCTGTCCTGCCTTCTGCCCGGACCGCAGTTCGTCGTCTACCTCGTGCTCTGGGTGATGCTGCCCGACCGCGGCTACTGACCGGCGGCGATCAGCGCGCGGTAGCCGGGGATCGGGGCACCGCCCGCCTTCTCGAACAGGAGCGCCTCACTGAGGCCGGCACGCGTGCCGTCGCCCAGGCTCCTGTTCGAGGTCCAGAGGTTCGCGCGCAGTCCCTGGTTCTCGACGGACAGGATGTCCTCATTGGACCGCAGCGGCTCGCCGGTGGCCCGCCGCCACTCGGCGACCGCCGTCCAGAACTCGTCGACCGCGTTCCACACGACGAGGCAGCGCGGCCCGAGCACCGCCCGGATCTCGTCCGCCGTGCACAGTTGCTCCAGGCTGTGCGAGGCGAGGTTCTGCAGGTCCTCGACCAGCGCCACCACGAGGTCGTGGTTGGCCTCCTCGGCGGCCAGCTTCTCCGCGACCTTCCCGACCATCGGCAGCACGTCGCCGGGCGCCGCCCGGTTCGCGGCCACATACGCCGCCATCGTGGCGACGTTCAGCTCGCTCTGGTCCTCGACGTGCTTCCAGGTGAACCCGGCCGACTCGGCCAGCCGCTGCGGCGCGGTCCTGCGTCCCCACATGTGCTTCCCCCCAGGTCAGGCTTGTCGGGGGATCATCGCAGAAGCCTCGACCGGCGGGTCCGGTGACCAGGCGCAGGAACGCCTCCCACGCTGCTGGCTCGGGCGACGCGTGAACGATGCTCAGTACATTCCGGCACGGCCCAACAGCTCCACCGGCGGGTCGTTCGGATCGAAGCCGCGTGTCAGCACACGATCGATCAATCTCCGCGAAGCGTCTTCACTCAGCGCGACTCCATCCAGCTTCTTGAGCACCTTCGAGTAGAGCGAGATCGATGCCCTGTCGTCGAGGAACAGCGCCGAGTTCAGGCCCTCGACGTAGGCCATCGGTTCGTACTTGGCGAACGACAGCATGGTGAAGTCGCCTGTCAACGCCCGGCCGGCTGGCACGATCCGAACGCTGATGTACGGCCGAATCATCAGGCGCAGAATCTCGTGGAGCTGCTCCGCCAACACATCGAGACCTCCCACCGGCGAGTACAACACGGGCTCGTACACGTAGAAGACGAATCGCTTGGTGTTGTCGACGAGCTCTCGGCGCTCGACGCGAGCGGCGACGAGCGCCTCCACATCCTTCGCCTCCACAAACGGCGAGTCTTCGGCCAGAACGCGGATGTACGACTCGACCTGAGTCAGACCTGGCAGGAACAACAAACTCCAGGCCACCACCGTCTCGGCCATCTTCTGCTGGCGGTTGAGCGCCCGAAGACGGGGCGGCACCGGCGAATCGTAAAGCTGCAGCCAGCCTCTCTCCCTGGATTCCAGGTAGAGATCCTTCAAGTACTTGAACTCATCTGGCGCAGCCTGACACATGCCCAGCAGGTAGGTGAAATCGTCGAGAGACACCCCGGCCTTGCCGTTGACCAGATCCGACAGCTTGGCGTGCTCCCACTTGACCCGCCGCGCCAACTCACTCTCCAGCATTCCGGTTCGCGCGATCGCTTCCCGCAGGCATTCACCGAACTCGCGCCCCAGCACAGTGGACACTCTCTTTGGCATGCCAGAGAAATTAGCCCCGCCGCTCCCCGCGCCTCCATCATTTCGGGCCCAAATTGACCTGAAAGAAGCAGATGTAGAAGGGTTCTACGACTTTAACGGCTCTCTTCCACGGGTATGCCGGCCAGCTCCTCCGTGAGGCTCGTGAACGCCTCCGGCTGCACCCGGAACCACCCGTCGAACGGCTGCGTCATCCCCACGCACAGCACGCAGACGAACGCCAGCACGGCGGAGGTCAGGCTCATCTGCAGGATGTGCCGCTTGCGCGCCGTGAACCCGATCAGCATCGGGAACACGATCATCGCGACGGCACCCGCGATCGTCCCGATCAGCATGATCCGGCCGGTGTTGTCCAGGCCACCGGCCGAATCCAGCCGGTCGCGCCGCAGGTCGGTGATCTCCCGCATCCGTTCCAGCGACCGTTCGCGGGCGCTCTTCACCTGGTCCGGTGACGTGGGCAGCGACAGGATCTCGGTGTGCAGCGAGTTCAGCGTCTCGGTGGTCTTGTCGTCGGGCTCCCCCGCCGCCAGCTTGGGCCATTCCTGGTCCACCACCAGTTTCGGGTACTCGGTGAGCAGTGAGCGGATGTGGTCGCGCTGCGGCTGCGGCACGACCGCGGTCTGCCAGTAGACGTCGGCGACCGCGGCGGCCTCGCGGGCGGCGTTGTCCTCGGCGGCACCGCCCTCCTCCCAGACGATCACCATGTAGAAGGCCAGCGCGACGATGAACAGGCCGCTGATCACCGCGCCGAGGAAGCCGCGCGAGTCCGCGTCCCTGTCGTCGGCCTGGTCGTGGGCACGGGAACGCCCGAACAGCAGGAGGGCGATCGCCGTGACGACAACCGACGCGAGAATGATGACGAGCCCGGTCCACATGGCCTCCATCTCCCCACAGCGGACACCGTTTGACCACCAACACCACGCTTCCCGGCAGTCTTCCCCGCCCGACAAGAGCAACGGAGTTTGATCAAGTACACAGCAAGTCCACTTCGAACGGCCGGCTCGGAAGCCTTTGACACGAACAGGAGAACCAGCGACGTCAGTCCTCGACGGAGAGTGAGGACGTGGTGGTCAACGGGCGGTGACAACGCCGGTCCAACCGTGCCAACCTGTGCGGCGACCCCACCGGAAGGCGTGGCATGCGTGTACCGATCCTCATCGCCGTCGTGCTGCTGGTTCCGTTGCTCACCCCGGGTCCGCCGGTCGCCGCGGCCGAGGTGTGGCGCACCCAGTTCGACGAGGCGGTGTACGGAGATGTCACGGTCGTCGGCAACTCCGTCCTGACCTGCCCGACGCCCGAGCAGGCGGGACCGGACCCCAAGTACTCGCCGAAGTCCTGTGTGGACGCGCTGAACCGCAAGGGGCACGGGCCGTCCGCGCTGAACAACAGCCACCCCATGTCCTGGACCGACGTCGACGACGACCCGGCGACGTTCAACTCGTCCAACGCCCAGATCGGCATCCCGGCCGGCGCGACCGTCGCCTACGCCAAGCTCGGCTGGGCGGGCAGCGCGACCTGCCGTGACGGTGTGACCCCACCTGGCACCCCACGAGACCCCGTCACGTTCAACGGCACCCGCGTCAGCCCCGGCCGGTTCGTCATCGACGGCCCAGACGACCTCTCGCACACCGACAACGCCTTCTACAGCGCCGAGGCCGACGTCACGCGGGCGTTGACGAGCGGCACCGTGACGGTCGGCAACGTCTGGGCGCCGCAGGGGTTCGACTGTTTCGGCGGCTGGTCGCTGACGGTCGTGTGGAAGTTCGCGAACGCCACCGCGGCAGCACCCGCGAAGCGGCACATCGCGGTGCACGGCGGACATGTCCGGCTTCCCACGAGGAAGCCGGTGCTGCACACCCCGATCGCGCCGACGCACCCCACCGGTGGGGTCATCCGGGTGGGTATGACCGCGTACGAGGGCGACTGGGCCACGGACGGCGACCAGATGCTGATCAACGGCACCGCGGTCGGCGGGCGCAACGCGTTCGTGTCGTCCGCACAAGGTGCCGCGTATCCCAACAACATGAGCGTCGACGCGCGCACGGTCACCGTTGACGCCAACGTCCTCAAGCCCGGCACGAAGAGCGCCGAGCTGGCGTTCAGAAGGGCCGAGGACGCGTTCCTCGTGCAGAGCATCGCGTGGTCGTTCCCGCTCCCCGAACTCACCCTCGCCGTCGACCCCGTGAAGCCCGTCGCGCACCCGAAGGACACCGTCGCGCAGACCACGACGGTCACCAACGCCGGTGACGCGCCCGCCACCGGCGTGACCGTGTGCGGTCAGCAGGTCGGCACGATCGCCCCGCACGCCACGGCGACGCGCACGTGCTCGTCCACGGCGGCCGACGACGACTACGCCACGACGGTCGCGGTGAGCGGCACCAGCCTCGCGGGCGATCCACTCGCGGCGCAGCAGTCGTCGACCGTGGACGTGCTGCACCCGGCGTTGCGTGCGACCACCGCGTCCGAACCGCTGACGGCGCTCCCGGGCCAGGCCGTGAAGTTCACGACGACGGTCACCAATACCGGCGACACCCCGCTCTACGGCCTGGTCGCCCGTGCGGGTGCCGGGTGTGACCCCATGCAGGGTCAGCTCGACCCCGGAGCCACGGCGGTGGTGGCCTGCACCGCCCCGGCGGGTGATGAGAGCGGCGCGCTGACCTCGGCAATCTCGGCCGCCGACAGGATCGGTGGCAAGGTCGAGGCGTCGGCATCGGTGCGGGTCGAGGTGATCTACCCGCGCCTGACCATCAGCGCGGTCTGGTCGAAGGACCGCGCGCGGGACGGCGAGGTCGTCACCGTCACGGTCACGGTCGGCAACCCGTCCGACCTGCCGATCGCGGACGTCCAGGTGACCGGCGAGCCCGCCGCGTGCCGCCGGACGTTCCCGGTGCTGGCACCCCGTGCCCGCGTCACCTACACCTGCCAGGTCACCGCCCCGATGAACTCCCGGCTGACGGTGTCCGGCGCGGGTGCCGGCGCAGCGATCAGCGAAAGCGCGGTCGTCCGGATCGAGTCGGTGAACGCCCCGCTCCCGCCCGATCCCGCTCCGCCCGCGCCGACACCTGACGAACCACCGCCTCCGCAGCCGGTCGCGCACGTCCAGCAGGTGTCGAAACCCGCGGTCGGCGGTGTGGCGGCGGTGATCGGGATGATCGGCATGGTGGTCGTCGCGAGCGCGTTGTCCGGGCTGGGGCGTCGCTGAGGTCCGGCGAATTCGTTCTGGTGGTGTGAACACGGGCGTGTTGCTCCAGAGCCGGATGCGGTAGAAGGGTCCTGTGGAAATCACCGCCTTCCTCGACCGCAAGCTCGCCCGCAGGTTCCGGACGTACGACATCGACGGCGACGGGTTCATCGAGCGGGAGGACTTCACACAGGCGGGCGAACGCACCACCAAGGCGTTCGGGCTGGCGGCGGACGATCCGAAGGCCGTGCGGTTCCACGACATGCTGATCGGGCTGTGGGAGCACCTGGCGTCGGCCGCCGATCTGGACCGCGACGGGCGCATCAGCGTCGAGGAGTACAAGAACGCGTTCGCGAACGGGCTGCTGGAGACGCCGGAGTCGTTCGACGAGGGTTATGTGCCGTTCCTGGACGCGCTGATGTCGGTCGCGGACGAGGACGACGACGGCAAACTCACGCTCGAAGAGCACGTGAAGTGGACCGGCGCGTTGATGGACCTCTCGGAGCGCGACGCGCGCGGGATCCACGACCTGTTGTCCGACGAGGACGGGCTGCTGTCCACGCAGGCCCTGCTGGCGGCCATCAGGGAGTTCTACTTCTCCGAGGATCCCGCCGAGGCAGGCAACTGGCTGCTGGGGTCGTTGGACTGACGTGCTGCTGAAGACGCTGCAGGAGTACGCGGCACGGGCCCAGCCCGCCGCGCACGTCGAGGAGGCCGGCGGCTGGTGGCTGCGGCACTCCCCCGGCGACGCCTGGTGGGTGAGCGCGGTGCTGCCGCACGACCGCGAGGACCGGGTGGCGCGGGCCGAGGAGTTCTGCGCCGAACGCGGGGCCGGGGCGCGGTTCCAGATCACGCCGGGCGTGTGCGCGGACGATCTCGACCGGACGTTGGACGACCGGGGTTATGCGCGGGGTCATGACATGTCCCTGCAGATCGCGTCGACCTCCGAGGTGCTGCGCCAGTCCCACTCGGACGCGGGCGAGGTGACGGCGCGGCCGACCGACGAGTGGCTCGCGGCGTGGCAGGCGGCGACCACACGCGACGTCAGTGCCGAACGCGACCTGCTCAGCCGCGTCGAGCATCCGTCCGCCTACGCGTACGCCGAGGTGGACGGTCAGGTGGTGGCCGTAGGGCGTGCGGTGACCGAGGAGGGGTGGGCCGGGGTGTTCGGCATGGCGACGCTCCCGCACGCACGCGGTCAGGGCGCCGCACGGTCCGTGCTCGCCGCACTGGCCTCATGGGCGGCCGCGCGCGAGGCGAACCACATGTACCTGCAGATGGAGAAGGCGAACACCACGGCGTTCCGGCTGTACGAACGGACGGGGTTCCGCGAGGTGTGCACCTACCACTACCGGATTCGGGCATAACCAATCAGGAATCAAGAAGGCAGAGCCGAGTGGCGCGAGTTAGCTTTGCGCCATGACCAGGACAGCACCGGCGGCGCATGATGCCGACACCCACGACCTGATCCGTGTGCAGGGCGCGCGGGTCAACAACCTGCGCGACGTCGACGTGGAGATCCCGAAGCGCCGGCTGACGGTCTTCACCGGTGTCTCCGGGTCCGGCAAGAGCTCGCTGGTGTTCGGCACCATCGCCGCGGAGTCGCAGCGGCTTATCAACGAGACCTACAGCGCGTTCATCCAGGGGTTCATGCCGACGCTGCCGCGCCCCGAGGTGTACCTCCTGGAGGGCATCACCACGGCGATCCTGGTCGACCAGCAGCGGATGGGCGCCGACCCGCGCTCGACCGTCGGCACCGCGACCGACGTGCACGCGATGCTGCGCATCCTGTTCAGCCGCCTCGGCACGCCGCACATCGGCGGCCCGCAGGCGTTCTCGTTCAACGTCGCCTCGATCTCCGGCGCGGGCGCCGTGACGATCGAGAAGGGCGGCCAGAAGATCAAGGAGCGCCGCGAGTTCTCCATCACCGGCGGCATGTGCCCGCGCTGCGAGGGGCGCGGCCAGACCTCCGACATCGACCTGACCGAGGTCTACGACGAGGCGAAGTCGATCATGGAGGGCGCGATCAGGGTGCCCGGCTACAACATCGACAACCAGTGGACCGTGCAGACGTTCACACAGTCCGGTTTCATCGACCCGGCCAAGCCGATCCGCAAGTACACCAAGAAGGAACTGCACGACTTCCTGTACCGGGACCCGATCAAGATCAAGGTCAACGGCATCAACGTGACCTACGAGGGCCTGATCCCGAAGCTGCAGAAGTCCATGCTGTCCAAGGACCGCGAGGCGCTGCAGCCGCACATCCGCGCGTTCGTGGACCGCGCGGCGACGTTCGGCACCTGCCCCGACTGCTCCGGTACCCGCCTGACGGAGGCGGCGCGGTCGTCCAGGATCAAGGGCGTGTCGATCGCGGACCTGTGCGACATGCAGATCACGGACCTGGCGGACTGGATCCGCGGTGTGCGGGACAAGTCCGTCGCGCCGCTGGTGGACAAGCTCGCGCACGCCCTGGACTCGTTCGTGGAGATCGGTCTCGGGTACCTGTCCCTGAACCGGCCGGCGGGCACGCTGTCCGGTGGTGAGGCGCAGCGCGTCAAGATGATCCGGCACCTCGGGTCCGCGCTGACCGACGTGACGTACGTGTTCGACGAGCCGACGATCGGGCTGCACCCGCACGACATCCAGCGGATGAACAACCTGCTGCTCCGCCTGCGGGACAAGGGCAACACCGTTCTCGTCGTGGAGCACAAGCCCGAGACGATCGCGATCGCGGACCACATCGTCGACCTCGGTCCCGGTGCCGGCCGGGGCGGCGGCACGATCTGCTTCGAGGGAACGCTGGAGGGGTTGCGCAAGAGCGACACCGTGACCGGCCGCCACCTCGACGACCGCGCGGTGCTGAAGCCGTCGGTGCGGGAGAGGACCGGGGTCCTGGAGATCCGCGGGGCGTCCACGAACAACCTGCGCGACGTCGACGTCGACGTCCCCCTCGGGGTGCTGACCGTGGTCACCGGTGTGGCGGGCTCGGGCAAGTCGTCGCTGATCCACCGGTCGCTGCCGCGCGACTCCGGCGCGATCGTGGTCGACCAGACGCCCATCAAGGGTTCGCGCCGGTCCAACCCCGCCACCTACACCGGTCTGCTGGAGCCGATCCGCAAGGCGTTCGCCAAGGCCAACGGTGTGAAGCCCGCGCTGTTCAGCGCGAACTCCGAGGGCGCGTGCCCGAACTGCAACGGCGCCGGCGTGGTGTTCACCGACCTCGGCATCATGGCGACGATCGAGTCCCCCTGCGACGTCTGCGAGGGCAAGCGGTTCGACCAGGCCGTGCTGGAGTTCAAGTTCGGCGGCCGCGACATCTCCGAGGTGCTCGCGATGCCCGTCGCCGAGGCCGTGGAGTTCTTCGGCTCCGGTGAGGCTCGCACGCCAGCCGCGCACGCGATCCTGGAGCGGCTCAACGACGTCGGCCTCGGCTACCTGTCGCTCGGCCAGCCGCTCACGACCCTCTCCGGCGGCGAGCGGCAGCGCCTGAAGCTCGCCACGCACATGGCGGACAAGGGCGGCGTCTACGTCCTCGACGAGCCGACGACCGGCCTGCACCTGGCCGACGTCGAGCAACTCCTGGCGCTCCTGGACCGCCTGGTCGAGTCAGGCAAGTCGGTGATCGTGATCGAGCACCACCAGGCCGTGATGGCGCACGCCGACTGGATCATCGACCTGGGCCCCGGCGCCGGTCACGACGGCGGCAAGGTGGTGTTCGAGGGAACCCCGGCCGACCTGGTCGCCGGCCGCTCGACGCTGACCGGCGAGCACCTCGCGGACTACGTGGGAGCCCCGGCACGCAAGAAGAGGCGCTGACGGGGTACACAAGGGGGCATGAAGATCACGCCGTTCCTGGACCGCAGGCTCAGTCGCAGGTTCGAGACCTACGACAGCGACGGGGACGGGTACGTCGAGCGCAAGGACTTCGACCTGGCGAGCACTCGGCTGACCTCGGCGTTCGGCCTGACGGACGACGATGTGCGCGCGAAGCGGTTGCACGAGCAGCTGCTGGGCGTGTGGAGCCACCTCGTCGCCGTGACGGACACGAACGACGACGGCCGGATCAGCCTGGCCGAGTACCGGACGGCGTTCGTGCGCGGGCTGCTGGGGCGCCCCGAGGCGTTCGACGACGTGTACGTGCCGTACCTCGACGCGCTGCTGGCCGTCGCCGACCACGACGGTGACGGCCGGCTCGGCGTGGACGAGCACGTGCGGTGGTCTACGGCGTTGATGCACGTGTCCGAGGCCGACGCACGGGCCGTGCACGCGCGGCTCGACCACGACGGTGACGGGTTGATCGGGACCGAGGACCTGCTCGCCGCCTGGCGGGCGTTCTACTTCTCGGAGGACGAGGACGGGCCGGGAGCCTGGCTGCTCGGCCCGCTCTAGCCACTAGCTCTGCTCGGCTGCCTTCTTGATCGAGGCGGCCTCGGTCTCGACGTACCGCTTGGCCCGCGCCTTCGTCATCAGCCAGCCGACACCCGCGAGCAGGCCGGACACGGTCAGTGCGAGGGTGAGCCGGGTGCCGCCGGGATGCGGCTCGACGACGTGCGAGGCGACGCCCAGGACGCCGGGCGACTTCGACTCCCAGGTGTACGAGGTGCCGTCGGTCAGTTCGGTCACGGTCCACACGGCCTCGGGCAGCTTCGGCTGGCGGAGGCGGGCGCTGGAGCCGACGACGAGCGGTCCTTCGTCGAGGCGTTCCACGGAGTCGACCGTCGGGATGCGTTCCGGCCAGCGCTCGATGTCGACGAGGATCGCCCAGACGCGTTCCGGCGGGGCCGCGATCGTGATGGTGTGCTCCATGCCTGGCATGCGCCGAGTCTACGACTCGGGGAACCGCAGTTCGATCTCCTTCACGGCGGCGGCCGCGAGGTGCCGTGCCGCTGTTCGCGGTGACGGTTCGCTGATGACCGCGGTGACGAGCCGGCGCATGTTCGTGCCGATCTTCTCGAACGCCGACTCGGCCGTGGCGTCGATGTCGCCGAACAGGGTCCACCACCACCAGGAGTTCGTGGCGGAGTTCGCGACGACGTCCGGGATGATCAACGCGTCGATCATCGCCTCCGCCTCGGGTGTCACGGGCATGTTCGCCGCTTCGACGATGAGCCTGGCCCTGACCTGTCCCGCGTTGCCGCTGTCGATCGCGTAGCTGGTGGCGGCGGGGACGAGGACGTCCGCCTGGACGCCGAGCCAGCTGTCGCCGGCGAGTTCCCGGTCCTCTGGGCGGAGTTTCGTTCTGTCGATGGCTCCGTGCGCGTCGCGGGACAGCAGCAGGGTTTCCACGTCGAGCCCGGCCGGGTTCGCTACGACGCCGTGGACGTCCGCGAGCCCGACGATCCTGACTTTCGCCCTGGCCAGGTAACGGGCGGTGGCGCCACCCATCGATCCGAAACCCTGCACGAACGCGGTGGGGTTGTGCAGGTGGAGATGTTCGATGCCGGTCAGCGCGGCCTCGGCCACTCCGTAGCCACCGGCCAGTTCGTCGAGGCTGACACCGTCGACGGTGACCTGGAAGGCGTCCGCGAGGCGTTGCCTGGCCTTCTTCTCGTCGTCGAGCAGCGGGTAGACCGCCTGGATGGACGACTGGAGGCCGATCTTCGCGATGGCCTCGTCGATGGTGGACTGCCGCAGCCCCAGGTCCTCCCCCATCGTCCAGAAGCGTTCGATGTAGGGCGACATGGCGTACAGGTAGGCCGTGAGGACGTCCTTCGCCCGCGGGTCGTAGGGGTCGAAGTCGATACCGCCCTTGGCGCCGCCGAGCGGGACATAGCGCGCCGCCGGGTCGTAGTTGAGGGCTTCCTTGGCGGTCATGCCCTCGGCCAGGGCGCGAACCTCGTCGAGCGTGCAGCCCGCACGCATGCGCAGACCCCCACTGCTGACCCCGCGCACCAGCCGGTCGATGACCAGGTAGCCGCGCGCTTGTGTAGCCGGGTCGGTCCACGTGACCTGGAGGAGACTCATCGCCGCCAGTCAACCACCTGGAGCGTCACCGCGACATCTGCATGAGGAACTCCGCGTTGCTCTGCGTCTTGCGCAGTCCGTCGACGATCACGTCGATGTCGCGGTCCGCCAGCGCGCGTCGCAGCGCGTTCGTGATGACGAGTTCCTGGGGCGACACCAGCAGTTCCGCCTTGCGCGTGCTCGACTGCTGGAGGTCGATCGCGGGGTAGATCCGCCGCTGCGCCGCCTTGCGGTCGAGCTTCAGTTCGGCGTTGCCGGTGCTCTTGAGCTCCTCGAAGATCGCCGTGTCGGCGAGCGACCCGGTCTCGACGAGCGCGGTGGCGAAGATCGTGAGGCTGCCGCCGTCCTCGATGTTGCGTGCCGCGCCGAGGAACTGCTTCGGGGGCGTCAGCGCCCTGGCGTCGATGCCGCCACTGAGAATGCGCCCGCCGTTGGGCTGCGCGAGGTTGTAGGCACGCCCGAGCCGCGTCAGCGAGTCGAGCAGGATCACCACGTCCTGCCCGTCCTCGACGAGCCGCTTGGCCCGCTCGACGGCGAGTTCGGCGACCCGGATGTGCTCGCCTGGGTGCTCGTCGAAGGTCGACGTGAACATCTCGCCCGGAATGGTGGTGCGCATGTCGGTCACCTCCTCCGGCCGTTCGCCGACGAGCGCGACGATGAGGTGGGCCTCGGGGTGGTTCTTGGCGATCGCGGCCGCGATCTGTTGCAGCACAATGGTCTTACCTGCCTTGGGCGGCGCGACGATCAGCGCCCGCTGCCCCTTGCCGACCGGCATGACCAGGTCGATCGCCCGGCTGGTGAGCTCGTTCGGATCGTGCTCCAGCCGCAGCCGCTCGTTGGGATAGAGCGGCGTCAGGTCCTCGAACCGTGGCCGCTTGTGCGGCGCACGTCCGTTGACCGTGTCGACACCGACGAGCTTGTCGTTCTCCGCTTCGCCGCTGATCTGGTCGCCGCGCCGCAGGTCGTACTGCCTCACGAGACTCTGCGGGACCTGCGGCCCGTCAACGAGAAACGCCTTGTTGTTACGTACGTCGAGTACACCGATGTGCATCGGGGGTGTGTCCTTTCAGGAGGGTTGTTCGAGACGCGCTTCATCGACTCCGCGCACGAGGTGCGACGGGAGGAGAGCGCTGCAGATGCCGTTGATCCGACTGCATCTGATGTGGGTCCGCCGGCGTGAGAAGCCGGGGGGAGTGGCTGCGGCGTTGTGATCGTCCAGCAGCTGGTCGGAACTTACGTGCGCTTACCTGCGCACCGCCGGTACAAACGAACTATAACAGAGAACGCCGGCAGCGCGCTTGTTATTCCGCGCACCTCTTCCACGAGAGCCGGAACGTCGTGCTCACACTCGAGTCGGTCGAGTCCATGGTCATGAAGCTGCCGCTCCCCTTGCCGGTGAGCTTCAGCTCGGTCTCCACGGTCAACGGCTTGCGATCCTTGCACGGCCCGTGCGCCACCCCGCTGGGCATGTCGGTCACCTGCCAGTTGTCACTCATCGGCGCCTGATACGTGCGGCTGCTGTGCCGCGTGGGAAATCCCGGGAACCAGTAGTCGTTGCGCACCACACCGCGGGCCTTGCCGGTCAGATGCGCGAACCCCCGATAGTCCGTGGCCGCGATGCCGTACGTGTACCCGGCCGCGTGGTTGATCCTCAGCGCGATCGTGCAGCTCCGTTTGGCCTCGCTCCCGTTGCCCTGCACCAGGAAGTCGCTGTAGGTGACCGTGAACGCCTCGTTGTCCGGCGACATGGCGACGTTCGTCGTGCCGGCCGGGCACCCCGAGCCACCGACGCCGGCCACGTCGATCGTCACCGGACCGGGCGGCGGCACGAGGAAGGCCAGCAGCGCCACCACAACCAGCATCGAGGACTCCTCACGTCACTGCAGGAGAACCTATCGGGGCCCGCAATCCCGCAATCGGACCAGCCCTGTGCCGTCCGGCTCAAGCCACGCGTTGCCCGCCCGTGTCGTTCACCGTCTCCTCCGAAGGGATGATCAGCGCGTCCACGGCCAGCACGCCGTCCGGACCCACGCGCACGGGATTCAGCTCGATCTCGGCGAGGTCCGATCTGGCCGCGAGCGTCTCGGAGATCCGGGCGATCACCTCGGCCAACGCCGTCACGTCGGGTGCCGGGGCGCCACGCCAGCCTGACAGGAGCGGGGCACATGTGAGGCGCGCCAGCATGTCCCGGGCTGTCGCGGGGGTCACGGGGGCGAGCTCGATCGCGGTGTCCCTGAACAACTCCGCGTGGACGCCGCCCGAGCCGACGAGAACGACCGGGCCGAACGAGTGGTCGCGCTTCGCGCCGATGATCAGTTCGACGGTGTGTTCGCGCGTGTCCATCTCCTCGAGGACGTACGTGCCGGGGCCGAGCCTCGCCCGCATCTCCTCGAACGCCGCCGTGGGCTCGGTGAGGCCGATCCGCACTCCGCCGTGCTCGCTCTTGTGGGGCAGCCAGTCGGCCTTGAGCGCGAACGGGCCCTTCAGAGCGGTCGCGGTGACGTCGGCGGCGGTCGTGACGGCGTGGGCACTGGGGAACTCGACGAAGCTCAGCAGTTCGCGGGCCGCGAGGTAACCGGGGCGGAAGGGGGTGGCGGAAGTAGTGCGTGGCACGACCTCCAGCGAGTTCCTGCCCAGCCTGCTCGCGTGACCCAGCGCGGCGACGGCACGTTCGATCGTGTGCTGGACAGGAATGCCGCCCGTCCGCAACGTACGTACCGCGGCGGAGTCCTCGCGCATGCTGTGCACGACGACGGTGACGCCGGTTTCCCTTGCCAGCGAACAGATCCGGGCAGCCACCGCCACTTCCGCCTCCTCCAGCGAAGGCGCGTCGGGCCCGTAGCTGCCGAAGTAGCCCGACAGCACGACCGTGTCGACCTCACCTCCGCGCGCCAGCACCTCGACCGCCCTGGCGTAGTTCGCCAGGTCCTGCTCCCCCGTCCCGGCGAGGTCGATCGGGTTCCGCGTCGACGCACCCGCCGGCAGACCGTCCACAACGGACAGCACGGGCATCGTCAGGCCCGCCGCCACCGCGAGGTCCGCCGCGATCGCGCCCTGGCCGCCCGAGTCGGAGATGACCCCCACCCTGCCCCCACGTGGCACCCCGGACGTCAGCACGGCCGCCAGGTCCACCAGAGCCGCGGGTGTAGTCACGCGGACCGCGCCCGCGCGCCGGCAGGCCGCGTCCACCACGTCCGAAGACGACGTCAGGGCACCGGTGTGCGTGCGGGCGGCCTCGCGGGCGGCGACCGACGTTCCGACGGTCAGCAGCACCACGGGCTTGCCGGCCGCGCGCAGTTCCGACATGGCCGCCACGATCCCGGCGCCGAAGCTCTCCAGGTAAACCCCCACGACGGTGGTCAGGTCGTGGGACACCAGGTCCAGCAACGCTTCCGTCGCCGTCACGTCCGCCTGGTTGCCCACCGAGACGAACCGCGAGACCCCGGTGCCCGACGACGCCGCGAGCCCGGCGATCTCCAGCCCGACCTGCCCGCTCTGCGACACCACGCCCAGCGAACCGGCCTGGAACCGGCCCCAGGCGAGGTGCAGCGACGTCGCCGCGTCGAACACGCCCAGGCAGTTCGGCCCGAGCAGCCGTGCGCCCGCGTCACGAATCCGGCGGATGACGCGATCGTCGATACCCGAGGTGATGCCGACGAATCCGCGCACGCCGGCCGCCAGCGCCTCGTCCACCACGGCCGGTACGTGCGCCGCGGGCACGGCGAGCACTACGAGTTCGGGAGCCTCGGCGAGTTCGGAGAGCGAGCGCACGGTGGGCTGGCCCAGAACGGCGCCACCACCACGGTTCACCAGGTGCACGGCGCGGCGATCATGACCGACGAGCGCGCCGCGCGCGAGCCAGTGGCCCCACTTGGCGGGGTCGTCGCTGGCGCCGACGACGGCGACGGACGCGGGATCGGAGAAGATCATCTCGCACCGAGGCCGCGGGAGATGATCAGGCGCTGGATGTCCGAGGTGCCTTCCTCGATCTCCTCGAGCTTCGCGTCGCGCATCCAGCGTTCGACGGGGTACTCACGGGAGTATCCGTAGCCCCCCAACGTCTGCACGGCGGCGTGCGTGCACCACATGGCGTTCTCCGAGCCGACGAGCTTGGCCATCGCCGACTCCTGCGCCACCGCGTGCCCGGCGTCGTACAACGTCGCCGCGCGCACGGTCAGCAGGTGCGAGGTGTCCACACGCGTGGCCATGTCCGCGAGCCGGAACGCCACCGCCTGGTGCTCGATGATCGGCACCCCGAACTGCACGCGCTCGGCGGCGTAGGAGGTGGCGAAGTCCAGCGCGGCACGGGCGAGCCCCGTCGTGGCCGCGCCGATGAGGATGCGCGACGCGTCGAACGTCCGCATCAGCCCGGCGAACCCCCGCCCCTCCTCGCCGAGCCGATCCTCCACGGGCACGCGCACGTCGTCGAGGAACACCTCGGCGTTGACGATCGCGCGCTGCCCCATCTTCCGGAACGGCGGGCCGACCGTCAGCCCCGCCGCGGCGCGCGGCACGACGAATGCCGTGACACCGCGGGACCTCAGCGACGGGTCCACCGTCGCGAAGATCACGAACGTCTCGGCGTACGGAGCGTTGGAGATCCAGGTCTTCTGTCCATTGAGGACGTAACCGTCGCCCTCGCGCCGCGCCGACGTCTGGATGCCCGCCGCGTCCGATCCGCTGCCGGGCTCGGTCACGGCGACGGCGGTGAGCGGCGGCTGCGCGGCCCCCAGCGGACTGAGGAAGCGGTCCTGCTGCTCGGGCGTGCCGAGGTGCTCGACCGGTGCGCTGAAGAAGCCGTTGGACGTGACCAGGTTGCCGATGCCGATGTCGCCGTGGCACAGCTCCTGCTGGACCAGCACCTGGGTGAGCAGGTCGGTGACACCACCGCCGCCGAACTTCTCGGGGAGCATGAACGACGTCAGCCCGAGCTCGGACGCCTTCTCCCACACGTCGAGCGGTGACTCGGTGTCCGCCTCGTCGACGGCGCGTCCGCGCGGCCGGATCTCCCTGGCGGCGAACTCCCTGGCCACCTCGACGAACTGCTCCTGTTCGGCCGTGAGCCGCAGGCCGTCGCGGACGGTCCGCCCCATCGCGCACTCCTAGATTGACTGACGAATCAGTTATTCACGATCCACGGGGCAGCCTAGCTCCGCCACGGCGGGTCAGCGGGGTCGCGAACGGGTGACTACCAGGGCAAATGCACAACAGTGAGTCGGTCCGACCGACCTGCCGCGAGCCCCGAAGGAGTACTGATCACCTGCATGGAGCAGCCCGAGGCCTGGGCGTACCTGAACGGACGCGCTGAGGAATGATCACAGGATGGCGGATTGGCTCACCCGTTACCGGAACGGGCAGCGACACGTGGTGTGGCAGGAACTGGCATTGCTCGGCGACGTGCGGAGGTCCGGGCGGCTCGAGGAGGCGCAGGCCGTGTGCGACGAGATGGCACACCGGGCCCGGCAGAACGTCGAACTGATCGTCGAACGACTGACCGCGGACGGTTTCCTGTTCCACGACAATGATGACGAGCAGACCCCTGCCAGGCCCCACACCCCACCCACCACCGAAGCGGCCGCCCACGTCGAGTGGATGGAGGAGCGCCTCGGAGCCGTGCCGCTGACGTTGTCGTCATGGACGCGGATCGTCGGTGACGTGTGGCTCGTCGGCACCCACCCGCGGTGGCAGACCTCCGCGGGCTCCGACCCGCTCGTGGTCGAGGTGGAGGGGTCACGCTGTTCCGACGCCTCGCTGCGCCGTTACGTCGAGGACGAATGGCAGATGTGGCAGGAGGACGGGAGCGCCGGCGTGTTCGTGCTCCCGCTCTCGCCCGACCACCTCCACAAGGACAACACCAGCGGTGGCGATCCCTACGGCGTCGTCCTGCCTGACAGGCGCGTGGACGGCTTGTTCAGCTGGGAGAACGGCATGACGCCGTTCGTCTCCTACCTGAACCGGGCATTCCAAACCGGCGGGTTCCCCATGGCCGACGGCGAGGAGGCCGACGCGCGGGAGGTCACCAGTCGCCTCGCCCAGGACCTGTTGCCGCTCTAGGCGACCATTGTGAAACGTCGCCGTTCCCGAAGCGGCAGTTTTACGCCCGCAGGGCCGCCCGCACGATCTCCATGGCCTCCTGGGACGAGAGGCCCAGCTCCGCGGACATGGCCGCGTACTGGGCCGCCGCCGCACGCACCCGCTCGCGGTTGCTGTCGCCGTTCGCGCTGACCACGGTGCCGGCGCGGCCCCTGGTCTCCACGAGGCCGGCTTCCTCCAGCTCACGGTAGGCGCGAGCGACCGTGTTCACCGCCAGCCCCAGGTCTTTCGCCAGGGCACGCACCGTGGGCAGCTTCGCACCCACCGGCAGCTCTCGGTTCGAGATGGCGTGCGCGTAGTGCACGCGCACCTGCTCGTAGGGAGGTGTCTCCCCCTGGTGGTCGATCTTCACCACGCCGCATCCTCCCCGCATGTAGCTACTTCTGTATTGACCAACGGGAGAAGGCGGCGAAGGTTGCGGTCGATTCAGCGCGAATCGGTCTGAGCCGGGTGTCGCTGTTTGTTTCCGGGTTATTCAGCGGCTTTCGGAGCAACGACCGTGCCGCGGGCACGCGTTACGACGATCGGCTCAGTGAGCAGATCGGCCGCCGACGGACCGCGCTCGGGCGCCGAACGGCACACGACGCGCGCCTCGAACTCGATCTCACGCGACCGCTTGCCGATGCGCACCAGCGTCGCGGACGCCTCGATGACGTCACCGGCCTGGATCGGCGCCACGAACTCCACGGAGCTGTACCCCGCGAACAGCCCCTCGTCGGAGTCCGTGTGGATGAGCAGCTCGGTGGCGACGTCGCCGAACATGCCGAGCCCGTAGGCCCCGTCGACCAGACTGCCTCCGTAGTGCGCGTGCGAGTGCGGGACGTAACGGCGGTGCGTCACCGAGAAACCTTCGACCAAAGCCCCGCTCACGCGGCAACCCCCTTCTTCTCCTGCATCGCGTGCACCAGGTAGCTCGCGACCTCACCCGGAGTGGTACCCCGGGAGAACACTCGATCGACCCCCAGTTCGCCCGCCATCAACGGGTCGAACCGCGGACCACCGGCCACCAGCAGCGGCCTCCGGTCCCCCATCGCCTCGCGGAACGCCGCCGACATCTCCTGCGTGTTCAGGATGTGCGCGTCGCGCTGGGTCACGACCTGGGAGATCAGCACCGCGTCGGCCTTCTCGGTACGGGCGGAACGGACCAGCTCCGGTACCGAGACCTGGGCGCCGAGGTTCACGACCTTCAGCTCCCGGTAGTACTCCAGGCCCTTCTCGCCCGCGAAGCCCTTGATGTTGAGGATCGCGTCGATGCCGACCGTGTGCGCGTCCGTGCCGATGCACCCGCCGACGACGACGAGCTTGCGCCGCAACACCTTCTTGAGCGCCGAGTTCACCTCGGCCGGCGACAGCAGCGGATACTCGCGCTCGACGACCTTGACCTCGTCGAGGTCCACGAGGTGCTTCACCGACCCGTAGACGACGAAGAACGTGAAGTCGTCGCCGATCGGGTTCGAGTGGACCACCATCGCGGGGTCCATGCCCATCTTGTTCGCGAGCTGCAGCGCCGCGCCGTCCGCCTTGGGGCCGAAGGGGATCGGCAGCGTGAACGACGTCTGGATCATGCCGTCGCCGGTGGTGTCGCCGTAGGGGCGCACGTACCTCTTCGCGTCAGCCACTCTGTGCCTCCAGCATCTCGCTCGCCGGGTTGAAGTACTCGGGCGCCTTCTCGACGACGCCGTCCGCGCCCTTGCCCTTGTGCGCCGGGCGCTTCATCAGGCCGAACGTGCCGTCCGCGATGGCGTTGAGCAGGCCGTCGTCGACGATGCGCTCCAGCAGGCCGACGGCCTCGCCGAGCACCTGGTGCGCCCGCTTGACGATGAGACCGTCCGGCGCGGGACGGAAGTCCTCGGCGAGGCTGCCCGCCGCGTTCAGCACGTACCGCACGTTCTTCAGCGCCAGGTCGCGGTCCGACAGGAACGGTGTCACGACCGCCTCGGTCATCATGCCGACGAGCAGGATGGACTGTCCTGTGAGGACACCCGCGAGGTTGAAGAACCCGTCCAGCAGATAGCCGTCGAAGACGTCGCCGGTCATGTGCTTGGTCGGCGGCATCCACTTCAGCGGCGCGTCCGGGAAGAGTTCGCGGGCCAGCAACGCGTGCGCGAGCTCGAGCCGGAACGAGTCGGGCACCTTCGGGTTGATCTCGAAGGCGTGCCCGAGGCCCAGCAGGTGGTCGGGCAGTCCCGCCTCGTGGGCGAAGTGCTCGTTGAGGAGCTGGGAGACGGTGACGGTGTGCGCGGCGTCGACGGCGTCCGCGGTGGTGAGGTAGTTGTCCTCGCCGGTGTTGATGATGATGCCGGCGCGGGCGTGCACCTGACGCGAGAACCGCTGGTCGACGAACGTGCGGATCGGGTTGATGTCGCGGAACAGGATGCCGTACATCGAGTCGTTCAGCATCATGTCCAGGCGCTGAAGTCCTGCCAGGACAGCGATTTCCGGCATGCACAGGCCGGACGCGTAGTTGGTCAGCCGCACGTACCGGCCGACCTCCTTCGACACGTCGTCGAGGGCCGCGCGCATGATCCGGAAGTTCTCCTGCGTGGCGTACGTGCCCGCGAACCCGTGGTGCGTGGCGCCTTCCGGGACGTAGTCGAGCAGCGACTGCCCGGTCGAGCGGATCACCGCGATGATGTCGGCACCCGCGCGGGCCGCGTTCTGGGCCTGGACGACGTCCTCGTCGATGTCGCCGGTCGCGACGATCAGGTAGATCCACGGGCGTTGCGCGGGGTCGCCCCACTTGGTGATCAGCTTGTCGCGCTGGGCCCGGTTGCGGTCGACCGACTTGAGACCCTTCGACACCGCGGACGTGGACGCCTTGCGCGCCGCCGTCAGGTCCTTGCCGGTGGGGATCCTGAACTGGATCTGGCCGGCCGCCGTGGCTTCGGCGAGTTCGGTGAGGGTGCCGAGGTTGTGCTCGCGCAGCGCGTGGAACGCCGGCAGCACGACGCCGTGCTCCAGCCCGCACTGCTCGCGCACCGTGTCGATCACGCGGTTGACCCACGGGACGTCACCGGCGCGGTGCGTGGAGTCCGCGCCGGTGATGCCCGCCAGGCGGAGTGTGGCGCGCTCGACGGCGACGGTGGTGTGCGCCTTCGCGAGGGACACCACCGGTTCGGCCGCCCGCGCGGCGAGTTCGCGCGCGGTGGCGACCACCGAGGGGTCGAGGTCGAGCAACGCCATGAGTCACTTCCTTTCGTAAATCGTCCGGCCGTTCAGGACGGTGCGCACGCAGACCGGCGCCGGGCCGGTGAGGTCGGGCAGTCCGGGCACGCCCGAACGGGGGTCGGTGGACCAGCGCTGCACCCGCGCGTCGCTGCCGGCGACGACCAGGTCCCCGGTCTCCCACACCGCGTACGTCGCGGGCGCGCCGGGCTGCAGGGTGCCGGTCAGGCCGTCGTTCACGCCCGCCGCACGCCAGCCACCACGCGTGTGCGCGGTGAAGGCGGCACGCGGGGAAACGCCGTGACCGTCGGTCTTGTGGTGCACCGCCGCGCGCACGGCAGCCCACGGGTCGATGGCGGTCACCGGGGTGTCCGAACCGAACGCGAGCACCACGCCCGCGGCGGCGAGCCGCGAAAAGGGGTTCAGCCCCACACCGCGCTCGTCACCGAGTCGCTGCGCGTACATGCCGGTCGGTCCGCCCCACTCGGCGTCGAACAGCGGCTGGACGGAGGCGACGACGCCCCACCCGGCCAGTTTCTCCGCCTGCTCCTTCGACACCATCTCGACGTGTTCGAGGCGGTGGCGGGCCGACGCGAGTTCGGGGGTGCCGAGTGTCTTCTCCGCGAGGGAGAAACCTTCGATCACGGCGGCCATCGCGGCGTCGCCGATGACGTGGAACCCCGCCTGGATGCCCAGTTCGGTGCACTTGACCAGGTGGTCGGCGATCTGGCGTCCGTCGAGGTAGAGCGCTCCGGACGTGTCGGCGTCGGCATAGGGCTCGGTCAGCGCGGCCGTGCGGGAGCCGATGGCGCCGTCGACGAAGTGGTCGCCGGCGAGTCCGCGCACCGGCACCGCAGGCAGGTCGTGGGCACCCCAGTAGGCCACCACCTCGGGGCCTTCGGTGAGCGCGAGGAGTTCGCGCAGGTCGTCCTCGCCGGAGATGTCCGGGCCCGCGCACTCGTGCACGGACGCGATGCCGCGAGAAGCCGCGTAGTTCAGGAACGCGCGTTGTGCGGCCTGGCGCTGTTCGGGCGTGATGGCGGCTTTCGCCGTGCCGCGCACGTGGTGGTGGGCGGCCCGCGAGAGAGGGCCGTCGGCGGAGAAGCCGTCGGCGGCACGGGCCTCGTCGCTGACCAGATCCGAGGAGACCAGGGCGGAGTGCACGTCGATGCGCGACAGGTACACCGTCTTGCCCTGGGCGGCCTCGTCGATCTCGGCGCGCGTCGGCGGGCGGTTCTCCGGCCAGCGCGTCTCGTCCCAGCCGTGACCCCACACCAGGGGGCCCTCGGCGGAGCGCACCCGGTCGAGCAGTTCGTCCACAGAGGACGTCTTCGTCAGGTCGAGGCCGGTCAGGAGCAGGCCGGCGGACGTGGCGTGCACGTGCGCGTCGACGAACGCGGGCGCGACGAAGGCGCCGTCGAGCTCGATGACCTCGGCGTCCGGGTGCAGCGTGTGCCCGACCGAGTCCTGTCCGATCCACACGACGACGCCGTCCGTGACGGCCATCGCCGTCGCATCCGGTGCGTAGATGCGGCCGCCGACCAAAAGTTGCGTACTCACGTCACGCAGTCTGCCGTTGTTCGAACAACGCCCGCACACCCGCCCGCGTCCGGACCAGGTCCAACGCGAACTGGGCGTGACCAGGCACATACCCGTTGCCGACGATCATCTCCAAGTCCGCCGCGAGACCCTCCGCTCCCAAAGCGGCGGCACTGAACGAGGTCGCCATCGAGAAGAAGATCACGGTGCCGCCGTCCGCGGTCGCGAGGATGGCGCCGTGCTCGCACCCCGGCACGTCCACACACACGACCGTGACGTCGACCTGCTTGCCCACGGCCTCGGCCACGGCCACCGGATTGCGTGCGTCCGCGATGACGACCTCGTCCGCGAGACCGGACTCACGCACCTGCGCGGCCTCACGCTCGGTCGGCACCAACGCGACGAGGCGCGACGCACCGGCCTGACGCGCGGCCGCAAGAGAGAGTGACCCGGACTTGCCTCCACCGCCGAGCACGAGCACCGAGCCACCAGGGTGCTTGCGCACGACACGGTCGGTCAGCGCCGGCGCACCGCACACGTCGAGCACGGACAGCGCGAGTTCGTTCGGCATGTCGTCCGGCAGCACGGCCGCGATCGAGCGCCCGAACAGCACCGCGGTCCCCCGGCACGGCACCTGCTCGTCCTCGCCGTCCCAGTCCTGCAGGCCGTCGTTGATCCGCAGCGGCGTCAGCGTGAGGCTGACCAGCGTCGCGATCCGGTCGCCGGCCTTGAGCCCGAGCGGCGACTCCGGCCCCACCTCGAGCACGGTGCCGAGCAGCATGCCGCCCGAGCCGGTGACCGGGTTCTGCATCTTGCCGCGCTCGCCGACGATGTCGAGCACGGCCTGCCGCACCGCCGAACCGCTGCCGTGCTGCTCCCTGAGCTGCCGGAACGAGGCCGCGTCCAGGTTGAGCCGCTCGACCGAGACGATCACCTCGTCGGCAGCGGGCACGGGTTCCGCGTCGAGCCGCCAGGCCTGCTGCGGCAGAACACCGGCGGGCTCGATGACGCGGTGCAGTCCGTACGCGCTCACGCGAAAATCCTTCGGTCGACGACGCTGTCTCGAAGATATCTTCACGTGAGACGTCAAGATTGCGCAAGTATCACTCAGGCAACAGCCTATACCAGCGGCAGCCGTAGGGCTCGAGGTCGACCTTGGCCCCGGTCTTCGCGGGCTTCACGCGGCCGCCCGTCAGCAGATCGGCGAGCACACCTTCGGCCGGGACCCGCACCGTGATCCCCCGATCCGCGAGATTGTGCACGGCGATCACCGAGCCGCCATCGCAGTCGGCGCGGTGAGCGAACACGCACGGCTCTCCCGTGTCGAGCACCTGGAACGTGCCCCACGCGAGTTCCGGGCACTCCCGGTACCGCGTGATCATGAGCCGCATCCAGATCAGCAACGACTCCGGGTCGTGGCGCTGCTCGCCCGCGGCCTCCCAGTCCATCGGCACGCGCACCGCCAGCCTGCCCTCCAGCGACAGGTCCTCCACCAGGCCGACTTCCTCGCCGTAGAACAGCACCGGCGTACCCGGCAGCGTGAACAGCAGGCTGTAGACCATCCGGATGCGGCGCTGGTCGCCGTTCAGCATCGACGGCAGCCGCCGGCGCAGGCCTCGCCCGTAGAGCTGCATGGACTTCTCCGGCCCGAAGGCGTCGAAGACCTCCTGACGTTCGTCGGTGGGCAGCTTGTCCAGGGTCAGCTCGTCGTGGTTGCGCACGAACGTCGCCCAGTGCCCGTCCCGTGGCGGCTCCGGGCGTTCCTGCAGCGCCTTGACCAGCGGCCCGCTCGACCGCCGCGCCAGCGACAGGTACATCGCCTGCATCCCGACGAAGTCGAAGCACATGGTCAGCTCGTCGCCGACGCCCTGGCCGTAGAAGGCCATCGTGTCCTTGTACGGCAGGTTCACCTCGCCCAGCAGCACGCCCTCGCCGTTGCGGCGGTTGAGGAACGCCCTCAGGTCGGTGAGGTAGTCGTGCGGGTCGGGCAGCGAGACGGCGTCCACGGGGTCGTTGTGCTCCAGCAGGAACGGGACGGCGTCGACCCGGAACCCGCTCAGCCCCAGTTCCATCCAGAAGCCCATGACGCGGGCGATCTCGTCCCGCACCTCGGGGTTGGACACGTTGAGGTCGGGCTGGTGCTTGTAGAAGCGGTGCAGGTAGTACTTGCCCACCTCCTCCGAGTACTCCCAGAGCGAGTTCTCCTTGTCGGGGAACGTGACCCCCTGCGGCCCGTCGCTCTGGGGCTCGTCGGCCCAGACGTACCAGTCGCGTTTCTCCGGGTCGTGGAACCACGGGTGCTGGTCGGACGTGTGGTTGACGACGAGGTCGGCGATCACACGCATGCCTCGGTCTCGTGCGGCACGCACGAACTCCACGAAGTCGCCCAGTGAACCCAGGCGTTGGTCGACGGAGTAGAAGTCGGTGATGTCGTAGCCGTCGTCGCGTTCGGCGGTCGGGTAGAACGGCATCAACCACACACACGTGACGCCCAGGGCGTTGAGGTGGTCGATGCGTTCGGTGGCACCGCGGAAGCCGTCTTCGGAGAAGGTCTCCACGTCAAGGCAGTACAGAACGGCGTTCTTCCACCAGACGTCGGACGTGCGGATCACGCGGTCACCTCCGGTAACACGTGCTCGCCGAACGCGTCGACGAACGGGATCAGGTCCTGGCCCACGTGGTGCAGGTAGATCTCCTCGAACCCCAGCGACGCGTACTCGTTCAGCCGCTCGGCGTGCCACTTCAGGTCGGAGGACACGTTCACGACCTCGGCCACCTCGGCCGGCGTGACGTGTTCGGCGACCACGTCGAAGTGCTCGGCCAGTTCCAGGTCCCAGCAGACCGGTGGACGGAAGACGTTGGTGCGCCACTGTTCGTGCGCGATCGCGAGAGCCGTGTCGTCGTCATCGGCCCAGCTCAGGTGCACCTGCAGGTGGAGCTTGCCCTTGCCTCCCGCGTCCCGATAGGCGTCCGCGACCTCGCGCAGTCGTTCGGGCGGCGCGTTGACGGTGATCAGCCCGTCGGCCCACTCGGCGCACCAGCGGGCGGTCGCCGGGCTCACGGCGGCGCCGATCAGCAGCGTCACCTCGCCGGGCAGGGTCCAGAGCTTGGCGCGGTCGACCGTCACCAGGCCGTCGTGGCTGACCTCCTCGCCCGACAGCAGCGCGCGGATCACGTCGACGCACTCACGCAGCCGTGCCGTGCGCACGTCCTTGCGGGGCCAGCCGTCGCCGGTGATGTGCTCGTTGCTCGCCTCGCCGGTGCCGAGCGCGGCCCAGAACCGGCCGGGGTTCATCGCGGCCAGCGTGCCGATCGCCTGGGCGGTGATCGCCGGGTGGTAGCGCTGCCCCGGCGCCGTGACCACGCCGAACGGCAGTCCGGTGGCCTGCAGTGCCGCGCCGAGCCAGGACCAGGCGAACCCGGACTGCCCCTGGCGCGCGCTCCACGGTGAGAAGTGGTCCGAGCTCATCGCCGCGCCGAACCCTGCCTCCTCAGCCCTGCGCACGGCGGTCAGCAGGTCTGCGGGGTGTATCTGCTCGTGTGACGCATGGATGCCATAGACCGTCATGGGACTTCAGGTACCCAATGAAGAAGTTCGGGAAAGCTTTGAACCGACTCCGGACGGCGTCCGTGTTGAGTGCAGCACCCTCACCGCGGAGGAGGAACGGCGATGTTCAACGAGACCCGGGTCGGCACTGCCACCGTCGTTGAGTTCATCCGGCCGGACGGCTCGGTCGAGCCCATGAACGTCGACTTCCAGTACCGATCAGACGATCCGCATGCCGTGACCATGCGTTTTCAGGCGCGGGACCAGGAGTCGACCTGGCTCGTCGGCCGCGAACTGCTCGCGGACGGGCTGCTGTCGCCGACCGGGCTCGGGGACGTGCGGCTGCGGCCGGGCGACGGCGACGTGCTCGTGCTGGAGTTGCTGACCGAGGACTCGCACGCGGTGTTCCACCTGTCGGCGGCCGAGTTGCAGCGGTTCCTCGACTCGACCTACGCGGCAGTCCCGGCCGGGCGTGAGGCGATCGACTTCGACCTCCTGATGAAGGACCTCCTCGGCTAGAGACGCAGTCCCAGGACCAGTTTCTCCGCGGAGTCGACCACGCGGAAGCCCATGTGCTCCCAGAAGCCGACCGCGTGTGTGTTGTGGTGCCGCACGTGCACATGGACGCCCTTCTCCAGGCGTTCGAGCACGCTGCGAACGAGCGCGCCACCGAACCCCTTGCCCTTCGCGCGGGGCAGCAGATTCGCGTGCATGTGCGCCGGATAGTCGCTCGCGATCATCAGATCGGCACGGGCCGGGTGGTGGATCTGCTGCACGATCCGGTTCGCGTCCGGCGTCATCGGGTAGCGGACGCGCAGGTCAGGCCACCAGTCGCGGTCGCAGCGGTCCTCGAAGGCCTCCGTGTCGGACGCCGCGAGCGCGTATCCGCAGATCCCCTCGTCGTCCTCCGCCACGAACACCAGATCGGGTTCGAACGCCACGTACGGGCCGACGTAGGCGTGGCCCATCAGGCGTGGATCGTCGAACAGGTGACGCGCGCCGAGGCCACCATTGCCGGTGTCGAGGCAGATGTCGTACAGCGCGTCCAGGTCAGCGGGCCGGTACGTGCGGATCACCTGAGTTCGCGCCGCTCCGTGATGACGACCGGCTCGGTGTCGACGTCGAGGACCTCGCCCTCGACGACCTGACCGGCGCCGAAGCGGCGTTCGTGCTCGAACTTGAGCGCCGCCGCCTCCGCCTTGCGCGCGATCCGCCGGCTCACGAGCTTGCGCGTGGGCGGGAAGAGCAGGAACAACGCGGCGACGTCGCTGATAAAGCCCGGCACCATGATCAACGCACCGGCCGCCGCGATCAGCACGCCGTCCGCCATCTCCTGGTGGGGCTGCCGGCGTTTGAACACCGACTCGGAGAACGCGGCCATCGTCTGCGCGCCCTGGCGGCGCACCAGCGACAGTCCGACGAGTGTGCCGAGCAGGAGCAACGCGATCATCCAGAGCCCGCCGATGGCGTTGCCGACGGCGACCATGACCGCGATCTCGGCGAACATCCCGAGCAGCAGCAGCGCGAAGAGGGGCATGCCCGTTCAACGCACAACAGGCCGTCTTTGCTCCCGACCGGCCTTCGACCAGGCCTTGAGCAGAAATATTTACGGCAGCCTAGCGATATGACAGGATATCTTTACGCCACCTCGACGCTGAGGAGTACGGATGACCGCGCTGCACGACGCCCCCACGGCGCTGGAGCGGCTGGACCGCCAGCCGTACACGTACGTCCGCCGTGAGCTGGTCGAACCAGACTGGCGGCGCTTCCCCGGCTGGTCCCACGTGACCGAGACGCAGTGGCGCGACGCCCAGTGGCAGCGCGTGAACTGCGTGAAGAACGTGAAGCAGCTCCGCAAGGTCGCGGGCGACCTGCTGACCGACAGGTTCTACGACGACCTCGCCAAGGACATGGACGCCTTCGCGACGATGTCGATGCTGATCCCGCCGCAGATGTTCAACACGATGGCGGTCGACGCCGAACTTTCTCCCGACGCCTTCACCGAGGCGTTCCTGAACGACCCGGTCCGCCGCTACATGCTGCCGGTGTCCTCGGACCGCGACCCGAAGTGGCCGTCGCACCCGCACTCCCAGCGCGACTCGCTGCACGAGGCGGAGATGTGGGTGGTGGAGGGCCTCACCCACCGCTACCCCACCAAGGTCCTGGCCGAGATGGTGTCGACCTGCCCGCAGTACTGCGGGCACTGCACCCGCATGGACCTGGTCGGCAACTCCACGCCGTTGATCGACAAGCACAAGCTCTCGCTCAAGCCGGTCGACCGCCAGGACCAGATGATCGAGTACCTGAAGAAGACCCCGGGCGTCCGCGACGTGGTGGTCTCCGGCGGAGACGTGGCGAACGTGCCGTGGCCACAACTCGAGTCGTTCCTGATGCGCCTGCTCGACATCGACACGGTCCGCGACGTCCGCCTGGCCACCAAGGCGCTGGCCGGGTTGCCGCAGCACTGGCTCCAGCCCCGCGTGGTGGAGGGCCTGGAACGCGTGGCCCGCACCGCGTCCCGGCGTGGCGTGAACCTCGCGATCCACACGCACGTGAACCACGCACAGTCCGTGACGCCTCTCGTCGCCGAGGCCGCCCGTACCGCACTGGAAGTCGGCGTGCGGGATGTGCGCAACCAGGGTGTTCTGATGAAGGGCGTCAACGCGACGTCGGACGACCTGTTGGATCTTTGCTTTGCGCTGCAAGGGGAAGCGAACATCCTGCCGTACTACTTCTATATGTGCGACATGATCCCCAACGCAGAACATTGGAGGGTGTCCGTCTGGGAAGCCCAAGAACTTCAGCACGCGATCATGGGCTACCTACCCGGCTACGCGACGCCGCGGATCGTCTGCGACGTCCCGTACGTGGGCAAGCGGTGGGTGCACCAGCTCGCCGAATATGACCGTGAGCTGGGCATTTCTTACTGGACGAAGAACTACCGCACCGGGATCGAGCTCGAGGACCCGGAGGCTCTCGACCGTCGCTACCCCTACTACGACCCGATCTCCACCCTCGGCGCGGCCGGCCAGAAGTGGTGGACCGACCAGGCCTGACGGGCCACGATGGGGCCGTTTTCGGGACACCTCCCGGAGGCGGCCCCGTCGGCATGTTTTGCCTGTTCAGGCCCATCGTGACTCATTGGGTCTCGACGAGAAGGGGCCCAGAAGGGGCCCCAGAAGTCCACAGTGGACACTGTTTCAGGTACACAGTGGACACCGCCGGCCAGCGAATGGTCTAGCGCGCGGCGACTCGCACGTCTGCCATCAGACAGGGGTCGTTCTCCCGCGATGGAAGATCGCGCCTACAGCGAAGCCAACCACTGCTCCCTCGCGCACCGAGCTATCCCTGACTCCCTCACCGCGATTCCGGTCGATGACTCACGGGTCACCGACCGCAGACGGGCAGTCCTTGTGACCGAGAACACGTCACCAAATTCGGACAAATAGAAAGCGCAGTTCATCGCTATCGACGCTAGGTCATCCAGGTGAAGCTTGTAACGCGAACACTAGGCCACTTCAGCGAAAATACGCGTGCTTGAAGCGGGTAGCTGCTACCTTCCTTCTTTCAATGGACGACGTGTGTCTACAAGACTGCGTGCGTGCTCTCAATCATCATCGGCGTCTGCGCGGTCGTTCTGACAGTCCTGATCGGACTGTGCCCACCGCTCGTTATTGTTCTTCGGGATGTTAATGACCCGAAAGACCGGCAGCTCGTAGTCCACGCGCTCCGAGAGCTGATCGTGAGCTCGCTGGCGGCTGTAGCGCAGCTTCCAGGCAAGCTCGCGCAGTCCCTCCTAGACGTCGCACTTTCGGCGAGGGGGCCGGACAACCTGACTCCCCCGCTTGTCGAACCGAGCCCGGCACTGTCAGTGATTTCATCTGTACCGGCACCCGGACATGACCAGATACCCGGCGGACCACGGCCTTAGCACAAGACGTACCCATGTCCAGTCCGAACCACGAGCGCGACCGGTTAGCGGAACTACGAGCCAAAACTCGGTCAGATCGCGCACTGGTTCGGGCTACATATTCGGCAATTTCTCCCAGAGCGGGCTATTCCACACATCGCCTGGGCAGGGATGACGACCAGTTTCACGCCAGTCACTTCGACTCCTACGCCCGAGCCCAGACTTGACGACTATCCACGCGGAGAGTGGCGCAATCGGAGACTCCGACCTCGGTGACGGCGAGGAGGCAATCGATCTCGCCGACTACTACGGAGGAACAACTCCTCAGGAAGCGCACCGGGTTATATACCGCCAGCTCAAGCACTCGGCTCGTCACGCAGCGGATGAGTCCCCTTCTTGGGCCTCAAGAAGACGCTTGAGGGATTCGGGACGATCTACCGAAAGATTAAGGCAGAGAGCGCCGGCGAGCTGACCAAGATTCGCTTCGAATCCGTCTCCAACCGGCGGCTGGATGCGCTGCCATGGCAAGCGGGTTGACGACCTTGAAGTCCGAGATTGGAGACCGTTGGAGACACGTCAACAAGGAGATTCGGAAGTGGCAGCTTCCGTTCAGCGTGGCGCCGTGTCGAGCACCGCCCCATGTGGTGAAGTCTTCGCTCTATGACTCCTGGAGAGCACTCCGGCCCAGTCGCGGTGAGGGCCGAACTCCTACCCGCGCGGGCCGCATACCTGATACGCGCCGGCAGTCGGCGCGGCCTGCGACGCGCAGTCCAAGAAGCCACCACACGCTGGGGCGGCATGGCCGAACCGATCATCCCTGTCCGGCGCGACGGATCGGTCGAGGGATGGTGGCGGCAAGTCGTGGAGTTCGCCGGCGTCGAAGGACTTGTCGACGTGGACGTCGGCGCCTCTGTAGCCGCCGACGTGGCCAAGTCGTTCAAACTGCCGGTGACCGAACTGAAGCACATAGACCGGGGCGGAATTACCCGCTTCTCAACGCATCCTGCACGTCTTCCTGACTACGGCGACCCAACGCAGGCCCGGGTGATCCCTGCGGTCGGAAGCCCGTTGTGGCAGGTCGTCTTGGCTGGTGACTTCACCGCCGAGCACGAGCAAGCTCTCGACGGAAGCTTTGGCTACCGCAGGGCCCCGACTGCCGATCAAGTCGCCCGCGCGGCGCTGCACGGCCAGACGTGTCTCGATCAGACCGTCAGCAACTTCGCCGAGAACTACACCGCCGGCGCCTCGTCCATACCGGCGTTGATCTGGATGACAACCAGGGATACGTACCGCGACTGCTTGTGGTTCTGGAACTTCCGCGCCTTGAACGACCGGGGACACAACCCCGCTCCAATGATGATCGTCTCGGCCGACGACCTTCCTCATTGGATTGGCTTCGACCGAAATCTCGCCCATCAGTTGGATCGACCGGACGAGTTCGACCCTGACGTGGTCGTCAACAGCTTCTCTGTCTCGGAAGAGAGACTGCACTCGCTCGCACAGGAGTTCCTCGGTCTGCACGTGTCGGAGCAGAAGCTGACGTCACGCATCAGGTTTCCCGCTGACGCTCGCGTGCCGCCGCACACCTACCTCACCAATCTCGAACTGCGCGACTTCCTGCTCTTCGAACGAAGGTACGGAGAGTCACGTGAGGTAGAGACCTATGCCACCGCCGGTCGAGCACGACTGCGGTTCACCTCGCCGATCGAGTTCTCCGGCTCAGGCAAGACACTGCTCCGCATGTCCAGCCCGCTGTTCGATCCGTTTCCCCGCAAGGACATCCTTGCGAAACGGATCACGAACGGAGCGACCTGGCGAAGCGATCGTCTTGAGATCGCAACGAATGCGATGAACTCCTACCAACTGGAGCTGCACTTCCCATCGCTGCACGAGGCGACAACCCTCCTCATCGGTGAGCACACCTCCGAGTGGCACCTCTCGGAGAAAGGCAAGATCGCCGACGCACTCAACGCCGACTCGGATCTCTCGATCCTGCTACGGCCCAGCGTGCACGAAGCGATCTCTCATCTGACCTCGCCTCGTTCCACCTCGTACCTGCGCCAGATGGAGAAGATGCGCAAGAGCGGCACGTCCGAGGACGAGGTGCAGGCGTTTGGTGCGCGCTGGGGTGGTCGCGGTGTACGGCGATACGACAGCGCTGAAGGGTTGACGAACAGGCTGGGCAAGTCCGCGGTCCAGCCTGTCGAAGCCCTGGAGTCGCTGTGCGCGATGAACTGGGCGGAAAGAGGATTCGAGACTGTCTGCGCGCGCTGCGGGCTGAGCAGCTTCGTACCGATCTCCGACGTGAGCTCAGTGGCTCGCTGTCCTGGCTGCAGAGCCGCCACCTACTACACGTCCACCGATGCCGGCCTCACCTTGCAGTACAGGCTGAACTCCTTCATCGACTTGGCAAGTGATCAAGGAGTGATCCCGCATCTGCTGGTTGTCGCCGCGCTGCACAAGCGCGAGCCGCACACCCACCTGCTGGGTGGCGTGCTCGCCACCTTCCAGAACGGCACGGTCAACGAGATAGATGTCCTCGGTGTTCACGCCCAGCAGTTCATCGCCGGCGAGGTCAAGACCAAGGCTAGCGACTTCACCCCGGCCCAGCTCAAACGAGACCTCTCCGTCAGCTCACGCCTGGGCGCCGAGACTCACCTGCTCGCCGCAGTCGATGAAATCCCCAGCGAAGTCAAGCGTACGAGCCAAGAGTTGGCAGATGCGGCAGGCTTGCGGCTACTTATCTTGTCCAAGCACGATCTCCGCCCTGTCGATGATCTCTAGCGAGGCAGAGTGGTTCAGCACGCCTGTGTATCCCGAGGCGTTCATGCCCGGCCCGTCTGGAGCCGCCGTCGAGGTGGGCGCCGAGCCTCAGCACGTGGTTCTCGTCCTCACCCAGCCAGTCCGAGACAAGGTTGCATCCGACCGCGCCGCTCTGTTCGAACACGTCGACGCGAGTCACGAAACCCTCGGCGTCCCGCGTGGACTTCACGTGGTCGATCGACGCCGCGAACCCTGGGCACGTTCGTGTGCCCTGTTGCCGCCGTTCTGATCAGCGATCGACTGAAACTTCCGAAGGCGGGGAACGATGTCCTGGTAGGTGACCGCCGGGACGTCGGCGGCGGCGCCGCTCGAACCGGCCACCACCACGACACTCGCCAACGCGATAGAAAGTCGCATGTGTAGCGAAGCTAGAGAGTGGATGTCCTGAAAATGTCAGATTGTGGTCCGGAAATCGTGACGGTCGCTTCGGGTGAAAGCAAACGAACAGATGTGCGACTGGCGCCGCGATTCAGCTCGAACCGAACACTTGTGCGTCTGCAAATAGGCCTGTCAGGTGACTGATCAGCGCATACGGGCCGAGGTCGGCGCAGGTGAGTCACACTGCGGTGATGTCGACGAAGTCCGCGAACGTGGTCATCGAGGTCGTGGCCGGTACCGACGCCGCGACGATCGAGCGTGCGGTTGAACTCGGCAACACGGCAAAGAAGACGCTCGGTCTCTTCCCGCGCGAAGCGTATTTCGAGTACGCGGCCAAACACTGCTTGCTCGGCGCGATGAGAGACGGCGAACTGGTCGGTTACGCGCTGTTTCGCTTGCCACGCAACGAGGTCACCCTGGTGCACCTCTGCGTCGACAAGCCTTTCCGGGAGAAGGGCGTGGCTCAGCTGCTCGTCGACGAGGTGAGCCGTCGGCACCGGGCGAGGTTGGGCGTTCGCGCGAAGTGCCGCGACAGCTACGCCGACATCCAGCGGGTGTGGCGTGGGCTCGGCTTCAAACACCTCGGACGTGCGCGTGGGCGTGGTGAAGACAAGGCTCCGATGACTGTGTGGTGGCTCGACCACGAGCACGCCAACCTGTTCACTCCGGTGGACGAGCCAACCGAGCTGGCCGTGGCGATCGACGTCAACATCCTGATGGACCTGCACACCCGCAAGGACCATCCTCAGGCGGAACGGTCCCAGGTGTTGCTCGCACCCGATGTAGCGGACCGGATCGAGATGGTCGTGCCGCACGGACTCGAACGTGACCTCGACCGGCACTCGGCCGAGTCGCGCAGCAGGTTGGCCGATGTCGCCGCGCGTTACCGGCGCCCGAGCGGGCCGCCGAAGCGAGCCGAAGAGCTGCACGAGGTGCTACTCGACGCGGTTCGAACGGCCGAACCTGACCGTGCGCTGACCCCGCAGGACAAGGGAGACCTGTGGCATCTCGCTGAGACCGCCGGGGCAGGCATCCAGGTGTTCCTGACCTGGGACGAACGACTGCGGTCTCAGATGGCCCCGTTGCTCCCCCGGCTCGTCGCGTTTCCCGAACTCATGGCATTGCGTGTGATCGACCCGCACCACCTGGTCGTTCATCTCGATGAGCTGGCCCACTCGGTGGCTTACCAACCCAGGACGCTCGCCGGCAGTTCGTTCAGCACCGAGCTGGCGAACGCCCAGTCCGAGGCGGTACTCCTGACCTTCCTGGACCGGCGCGGCGGCGAGACAAAGCAGGAACTCAAGTCCCGCCTGAACGCACTAGCTCGTGCACCGCGATCTCACTCCATCGTGCGTGCAAGCGACGGGACGACCGTCGGCTGCTACGCGTCGATCGTCGACGACCACGTCCTCAAAGCACCGCTGCTACGCGTCCCGGATCACCCGGACGCCGACACCATGGCTCGCTACCTGCTTTGGACGTTGCGACTGGAAGCACGGAGCCACGGCGCCCACGTGGTACGCATCGAGGACCCCTATCTCTCCCCCGCCATCGAACGTGCGGCGAGCCACGAGAGCTACCAGCGCGTCAACGACACATGGCACAGCTGGGTGGTTGAGGCCGCCGGAACCGGCGCCCAGGTCAGCTCCGCTGTCTCCGCAGCGCAGGCCCAGGTCGGTCTCGGGCCTGCCGCCCTGCTTCCACCTCGTCTCGCCCCCGAATCAGCCGCGCAGTACGAACGGACCTGGTGGCCCGCCAAGATCACCGACAGCGACCTACCCCACTTCGCCGTCGCGATCCAGCCGCGCTGGAGCGCTGAGCTCCTCGGTGAGCCGCAGACCCTCACCCACCGGCCGACCACGCTGGCCCTGGGACGGGAGCACGTCTACTACCGCGGCAATCACCCCAGCGTGCTCAAGGCCCCTGGTCGAGTTCTGTGGTACCTGACGCAGGACGCCACCACCGGTGGTGGACGGTTCATCGGCACGTCGCTTCTCGACGCGATCGACATCGGAGCGCCGCTGGAACTGCACGAACAGTTCGCCCACTACGGGGTCTTCACCCTTGCTGACATCGACGGCGCCGCAGGGCAACGAGGTAGCGCGCAGGCGCTCCGGGTGTCCTACACCGAGCTGTTCCCGCGTCACATCCGCTGGTCCGAGTACCTCGACCTGATCCAATCGATGGACGGTCCGAAACGGATCCAGGGACCGGTTCGAATGCCGACCGCGACGTTCGCCGCGATCTACGACATGGCGAACACGACGAAGCGGTGACGTGATCCACGATCATCGTGGTGCAACATCACTTCGACCCCGTCGACCGCTAAGGTCACCCCCTGTGACTGCAACAGCGGTGGAATCGAGCGCGTGGACACCTGCTGTGCGCCCTTTGCTGATGTCGCTGCGTCCGCGATTCGCGGAAGCCATCCTGGACGGCACCAAGACCGTCGAACTGCGGCGCACCCGACTGTCCGCGCCCGACGGAACACACCTGATCCTCTACGCCAGCTCACCGGTGATGGCCGTCGTCGGCACCGCGGTGATCGTAGGCCGGGACACCGACACACCGGCACGGATCTGGCGGCGCCACCGCAAGCACGTCGGGCTGTTGCGACCCGAGTACGACGAGTACTTCGACGGTTCCGAACTGGCCACTGCCGTTTATGTGGGAGACCCGCGAAGACTGGCCACCCCTTGGCCATTGTCCGCACTGCGGGACACCGCCAAGTTCCAACCTCCCCAGAGCTACAGGTTCGTCTCCGACGACGACCCCGCCCAGCTACGCAACCTGGTGCCTGCGTACCCCCAGTGAGCAGCACTTCCCCATCTGATTCCAAATACATGGTCAGCGTGGTCCGCCCTGCAGTGTGAGAGCCAACTGACCTGCCGTCCCTCCGCGCCACGGGCACACCCGACTTGGACAAGAGCGGCATGCGCGCCTCGACTAGGCAACCTGCGGGAGAGCACCAACAGGCGACTGGGCCGTGTGCTCAGAACAGCATCTGCTGGTCAGATTTCGACTCGTCAGAGTGGTCTGCCCGTTGAGCGCGAACTTGTCTTCGACGGCCGCGTCGGGCGTGGGCAGACCGTGCTCCGCGATGATCGGCAGAATCCGGTCGCTCAGCCAAATCTGGCATCGCCGCGACGATTCGGACCCCTTCGAGCAGACCTCGGCGTAGCGGCTGACGAGGTCGGGCCGCACGCCGCCGGGCCTGGTCAGGAAGGCGTTCGGTCGATGCTCCATCGGCCAGCACCGATCGGCCTCGGACGAGTCTCACGCCACCAGCGAGTCCGGCGACCGAGGCTGGCGTGACGCGACAGGGCGAGCGGACTCGGAGGCCTGTCCACCGCCCTGCACGACCTGTTGGGGCGCGTTCTGCGGACGTGCCCCAACAGGTCGTGTCAACGTTCCTGGACTATGTTGACCTCGCGGTAGACCAAGGTGTCCAGTGCATCGCGGAACGCCTTGAAGTCATCGATCGGCTCGGTCGGTTCGTCCTCTAGCTGAAAGTTTCGTCGCATCCCTCGGATGTGGCTCTTCAGGTCTTCTGCGTCGATTGAGTTATCCAGGCTTGCCTCGACTTCTTCCAGCAGAAGCGTGGCCTCTTCCCGGGTGGCGGTGGCCGGGTGGTCGCGCAAGAACGAACGCTTCAAGCGCTTGATCTTGGCGCTCGTCTTCTCGGTCGTGATCTCGCGCATCGCTTGACGCTGTCGAGCACCCAACTCCCGGAACAAGATGCGGAAGTTGTTGGCCATGACCTCTGCCGCGGCCTCGAAACCCGCGTCCTGCCGGGCCACCTCGAGCACGTTGCGAGAGAACCCCACCTTGTCGAGGTGGAAGCCTTCCAGCTTGCCCGCAGCTGCTTTCTCCAATGCGTCATGCGTACCGGAGCAGCCTGCGAAGGACACGTCCTTGGCGGTAAGGGTACGGATCTTCGCTGCTTGATCGGGTTCAAGGAAGTCGTGTGCGTACCGTCGCACCGCGGCGATCCCGATCTCCAGCGGAACGAGGTCCTCAATGGCAACAACCCCGTCGGGAAACGTGCTCACGAGTCCTTCACCAGTCAGATCACCGAGCTGCAGGACGAACTTGGACTCGATCAGTGGCATGCCGTCTGGCCCCTTCCGGAGCGCCTTGCACGCTTGGTTGCCCGCGGTGTCGCTGTCGAGCAAGGCGATCACAGCGGGCCGGTCGACGTCTCGTCCTCGTGCGAGGTACACCAGATACGGGACGTGGGAGGCTGAGCCTGCCGGCACCAGCGTCAAGGTGTTCAGGTCGAGGTTGTCCAAGGACGACGCCTTCTGCTTGCGCAGGTGCGCAGACATGCCCGCGAGCATGATCTGGTCGGACATGCCTTCCAGCATCAGGTTGCAGTTGCTGATGAAGGTCGTCTCGCCAACAAAGCTGCCGAACGCTGACCGCAGCGGCTCGTAGTGGTTTCGTGCGGCGTTGCGCACGACGCGGGTGCCTTCGTCACCCTCGCCCTTCTCCAGGACGCGGATCCGTTCACCGTGGTTCTTGTCGATCAAGAACGGGGAATGTGTCACGTAGACGACCTGGCACGCTGCCCGGTTCGGGTCTTGCGGGTTCGCGAAGTCCTCGAAGATGCGGAGGAGATCTTGCTGGCCCGTGCTGGACAGGTAGGCGTCCGGTTCGTCCATGAGAAGGATCTCGCGCGCACCGGACTTCGGCGCCTCGTGGGCGAGATACTGCACGAAGTAGCTGAGGAAGTACCTGAGCCCACCGCTGCGTTCGTCAGCGGAGTACTCCGTACCGGTCCTGTCCCGGATCGTGAAGACCAGGTCCTGATCGCGCAAGGTCAACCGCAGCTCGAACTGGTGATCCTGCGACCACCACTTCGGGAAGTTCAGCGACGCCGCGAGCTCGCGATTCATCCGCTCCACGATCCCGTTGGCGAAGCCGTCCTTGCTCGCGTCGACCGCCTTCAGCAGCTCCTCGAACGCCGTGCGGTCGATGCCGGCCACCTTCAGCAGAAGGTCGTCAGCAAGCGCGAGCTGCTCGTCGTGCTCCTCGGTCTCCACATCCACTGCCGCGAAAGCGCTCATGATGTTCGACGCCGCTGCTGCGACCTGCTCAGCTGAGCCGAACCACGACGACCCGTTCTCCAGGATCTCGTTGAGGAACGACTGCCGTCCCTTACGAGGACTGGTACGCAGCGACTTCCTACCGTGGGCGAGGTACTTAATCGGAACACTTTCAGGTAGCGCAACGTCAGCGTTGATCTCAAACCACTGCGGGAGGGCACCGTCGAGTGCCTTCCTGTCCTTGACGGCAAGCTTCTTCCACTCGTTGTCCTGCTGGAGGTAGACGACGGGGTCAGGTCCTCCCATGCGGAACACCAAGAAGGAGTCCAGTTCGTCGTCCACTTCCGTCTTGCAGGCCTTGGCCAAGGCCGCTCGATCGCCTGCGTCCAAGCCCTTGAGCTCCACCCCGAAGTCGGGGAACGCCATGGTCTTGTTCACCGCGAAGTACTGCGAGTACCTGCAGAAGTCACCACGCTCGATGCCCTGGCCGGTGAGCGCGTGCTTCACCGCCCACAACAGCTGGCTCTTACCGGACTCGTTCGCGCCCACGACAGTGGTCACGCCATCCTCCAGCGGCACCCTGACGAAGGGGAACTCCATGCCATCCGACTTCAGCACGTCCCAAGGGTCGGCGACGAACCCCTCGTCAGCCTTGCGCAGGTAGTCGAAGTTGAACGAGCGGAAGAAGCGGATGTAGACGGTGGCGATGAACATCGGCGACTCGCTCCAGCTCGTGGACCTTCTGATGACCGGCATGCTACGTCCGGGGTCCGACAATTTCCGGCGGATAACGGACCCCTGCTGCCGAGACGTAGTGCCCCGCGGACCCAGGTTCGGCATTCATCGCCGTCATGAGGACGCTTCCGGTAATCAGGTAGGCCATTTCCAGCAGTGCGGAACTCCAGTACGTACATCGGTCTGGCCGACGAGGGTGTAGTGGGCAGAGGCGGTCGAGCTGTCGCGAGATGGACCACTGAGCGTCGAAGACGTGGCGAAGGCCGGCGGTCGCGGCACGAGCTAGCAGGTGCCGTCCGTAGATCCCCGAAGTCGTGCGTGCAGGCACCCAACTACTCGGTGCTGCGTCTGGATCTCGCTTAACCCGATCCGCAGAGCCTCGTCGTCGAGGTCCATGATCGCGCGCGTGCAGTGCGCTCCCGCCTGGCCCGCCGCCTCGACGAAGCCGTCCCATCGGCTTTGCATCCACGGGTTGTCGACGCGGAAGAAGCCCTGCCCGTCGCGCGCGGCGCGGGTTACATCGGTGCAGTGGCCTGCACGTGTGGGCGTCTCGACGTGGCCCTGCATACGGTCGATGTAGTCGAATAGGTTCTCAGCGGCCACGGCGTAGTGGACGAGCACTTCGCGGGCGCCCCGGTCGGCCATCACGCGACGAACACGTGGGCACCACATGCTCGCCGGTTCAGCGAGGAGCTGGCGTGACTACCACGGCATGCAACGCCCAGAGCACCGGCGGCGTTGTCCTCCACACAGCGGAACCCTGGCGGGAGGATGAGCACTATGGCACGTGCTGCCGGGGTCCAGGCCAGAGTAAATCAGCTTGTCGGGGATTTCCGCAGGTATGTGGAGGTTTACGACCGCGATCCCGCATTCGCCGTCGCACAGAGGGACGCGCACCGAGCCACCATCGCCACAAGGTACGCAGCAGGCACAGTGCGCGATGCTGTCGGCGACCCGCAGTTCGTATCCACGCTGCACCGCACACTCAACGCATGGGGCATAGGGCATAGAAGCTCACGGCTCGCACCCATCACCGAGTTCGCCCAAGCCCTCCGCAGAGCGGAGCCTGCGGTCACAGAACTCGAGTCGCTCCACATTGGAGACGACGGCCTAGCGGCCGACATCGCCGACAAGCTCTGGAACATCTTGGAGTCGCTCAGCGTGGTCGACAACAAGGCCAAGATCGTGGCCGGCACGAAGACTCTGCACCACCTCTTACCGAACCTCGTCCCTCCGATGGATCGAACGTGGACCGGCGAGTTCTTCCTCCTCCACCCACCTGAGTGGCAGACACACCAACGGCGCACCTTCCACTCCCAAAAGCGGCACGGGACAACGAGGCGCCGCTACGACTACTTGTGGCACCGGCTCGGCAAGCACCTGCCGTGGGTCGCGACGCGGCAGGTGAGCACCCACTGTATCCACCCCACGCTCACGTGGGTCGAGCGGTACTTCGGCTATGCCGTCGCGCGGGCACTTCGGCAAGAGCGACGCAGGCACCACGACCACCTACGTCCGAGCCACCATCGACGAAGTCGCCACGGCACTCGCCTCGCTCACGAACGAAGAACACCCGCTGGCCGTCGTCAGCCTTTCGTGAGAATGACTCGGCTCGTGTGTACGAATGCGGTGATAGGTGCTCGCGACGCCGACGCCAAACCTTCAACACGGCTCGAAGGTCAACCCCCGATCTGCCCAGACACGACGGGCTGGACGTGGTGCACGGTGCCGGCGGCGGAGGAGGTGAAGACCACCCCGCGCTCCACCAGCCGCTCACGCAGGTCGTCGACGCTTTCGACCAGCAGGTCGGGCAGGGCGTAGTACTCCTCCAGGATCGCGCGGGCCTGGTCGTTGTCGGTCACCGCGCAGTCGTAGCGCACCTCGCCGTCTTCGATGGTGATGTCGAAGGCGAAGAACGCACAGCACGCCTTCTCCCTCGCGGCCAGGTCTCGCACCCACTCCTCCAAGCCGGGCTCGACACGGAACCGGAACCGAATCCCATCGGTGGTCCTTTCCCGGCCAAGGAAAGCCGCATGGGTGAACAGCCGCCGGTACTCGGCCAACCTCTCGGCATCGGTGTCCGGGGCGTCGGTCATGTCGCACACGATCGGGGTGGCAGCGTCCGGGATCTGCATGGTCAGGCTCCTTGTCGTCGTCTTGTCTCCTGCCTAATCCGACTCTAGAGTCTGGACCTGAGTCCAGAGTCAAGAGGTGACCGCGTGAAAATCGGCCAAGTCGCCAATCAAGCCGGCGTAAGCATCGACACCGTCCGCTTCTACGAACGCCGCGGTGTACTGCCAGCCGCTGACCGCAGACCGTCCGGCTACCGGGTGTTCAGCGAGTCCGCGGTAGAACGGATCCGTATGGCCAAAGCCCTGCAAGACATGGGTTTCACCCTGGACGAGGTCATCGATGCCTTGCACGCTCACGACACGGGCGATGCCACCTGCGACAGTGAAAGATGGCGCCTGGAAGGCGTGGTTGACCGGATCGACGCCAAGATCGCCGACCTACAGCGCGCACGTCGCCACACGCAGGGGATCCTCGAAGGATGCCGAGCCGGCCAATGCCAACTCGCCCTCGGCAGCACCTGAACCGCGAGAGCTCATCACCATCACTGACCGCGCCACCGACCACATCGGACCTAGCACTACCGACAACCCTCCGAGCGGACACCATGAAGAACAACCGGCTCTTCGCAGCAGCCTCGCGACGAGCCGGGCCGATGCCGGCAACGCGCGCTCAGAAGCCGAGCAGCATGTGGAACAGCGGCTCCCGGTTGTTCCAGTTCGTACCGTTCGATCGGCGCTTCAATTGCTCGGCCGCGGCGCCGTCGAGCAGTAGGTGGATCGAATCGCGCGGTCGGTCGAGGCCTTTGCGAACGGCCTGCTTGTCCACGTTGCCGGTGCGCCTCGCGGCCCCGAAACGCGAAGGCGCGGCTGTAGAAGGTCTCGACCAGCCGGGTATCTGCAAAGTCGGGGTCGTCAGGATGTGCGCCGTGTCCCGGGTTCTTCTGGGGACTATCGATGATCAGCAGTCCCGGCGCGCGTGCACCTTGCTCGTAGGCCACTTCCCACAAGGAGAGGTATCACGCGAGGCTGATCAGTACGAGGCCGCCGCTGCTCGCCGACGTATAGGGAAGTCCGCGTACGTACGGCATGAGCTTGTCGTCCAGCATCGGGTCGCGCAATTTCGGGTACCCAATGTCCGCCGGCACTTCGCCGAAGCGTTGGGAGAGCCTGCGCAGCACGGCAGCGGGCTCTGGACGTGCTGCAGCCAGGCGCCGCTCCGCACAAAGTCGTGACGCGTGACCAGAAAGCCGGTCAGCCTGCGCCTCTGCTTCGCGCACGCGCTCCCACAAACGCTTGGTCTGCCTCGATTTGGGCAGTCCGCAGAATCCTCAGGTCATCACCAAGGCGAGTCCAGTAGTCGTTCAGCTCGTCAAGGCGACGTGTGATGGCCTTGAGCTCCGCTGAAGCACCGAAGGGCCCGGTCTCGTTGGCGCTGCGACGTCGCCTGTCCCTCCTTCCCATTCGCATGCGTCACAACGGTCGTATCCTCTGCGAGGCCGATGTGGCGCTGAGGTGAGCAGCAAGGCCCTAACCACTCGCTTTCTCGCCGGTCGGGGTGACAGCGAACCAGACTCCGTCAAGGCCATCTCCGGCTGCATCGCCGGCTTTCTCGTGTAGACCGATCCGGTGCCCGCACGCCCAACATCCGGTCCGGTTCGGCGAGGAGTCCGGCCCGCCCGTAAAACCGCAGGGTCTGCCAGTTCACACCCGCAGCCTCGACAACCCTCTCGGCGCGCAATCCGGTCACGACGACATTCCTTCGACCGGCGCCGCGAGCGCCTCGAACACGTCGGCGACGCGCAGTGCACGCTCCTCGGTGGGCAAGGTGCAACCTTGTGGTGCCCAGGGCTCAGCTTCTGTGGTCAAGCTTCGACGGTAAGCCTGTGCCCGGATACCTGATGTAAGTCACTGACAGCCGCATCCGGCAGCGGATTTGGCTTCGGCCAACGTCACGCCCGGCTCGACCGCTTGCTCGGTCGGCGTGCAGCACGCACTGACGCCACAGCACGACGCTTCACCCTGCGTCACAACAGGGATGTCAGCCGATTCGATCGGCTTGGTCGCGCGCACGATCGCTCCGTGCATCCCGTCCGCGGCCTCGAAGGTCGGCGTGATCTCGATGCCGGCGAAGCCAGCCGCCTGCAGACCTTCGCGGTACTCGGTGAAGGTGAGGGCCCCGGCGATGCAGCCGACGTAGGAACCCCGCTCAGCTCGCTCGGCGGGCGTGAGGTGGTCGTCGGCGACCACGTCGGAGATGCCGATGCGGCCGCCGGGGCGCAGAACGCGGAAGGTCTCGGCGAACACGGCGGGCTTGTCGACGGAGAGGTTGATGACGCAGTTGGAGATCACGACGTCGACGGTGTTGCCGGGCAACGGGATGGCCTCGATGTTGCCCTTGAGGAACTCGACGTTGGTGGCGCCGGCCTTATCCGCGTTGGACAGTGCGAGCGCGAGCATCTCGTCGGTCATGTCCAGCCCGTAGGCCTTACCGGTCGGACCGACACGGCGGGCGGAGAGCAGGACGTCGATGCCGCCGCCCGAGCCCAGGTCCAGCACCCGCTCGCCCTCGCGGAGCTCGGCAACCGCGGTGGGGTTGCCGCAGCCGAGTGAGGCGGCGACCGCCTCGGCGGGCAGCTGGTCGCGATCGGCCGCGGCGTAGAGCGTGGCGCCGAAGTTCTCGTCGATCTCCATAGCCTCCGGGCCGCAGCACCCACCTCCCCCTTGGGCCACAGCGGTCGCTGCTGCCGCATAGCTGGCGCGAACCGTTTCCCGCAGCTCGGTCTGCTCGCTCATGAGTGTCCTACCTCCAGGTTGTATTGAAGTCTGTCTATGTCATGTTGCACCTCGGGCGAAGAACAGTCAATATTGAAGTATGTCGAAGCAAGAGGGCGGTTGCTGCGAGCCCCTCTCCGAGGAGCCGCTCGCCGAAGTCCAGGCAGTCGAACTGGCGACGATGTTCAAGGCGCTCGGCGACCCGGTGCGCATGCGGCTGCTGTCGTTGATCGCCTCGCGACCCAGCGGCGAGGTCTGCGTCTGCGAGCTCACACCGGCGTTCAACCTCTCCCAGCCGACGATCTCCCATCACCTCAAGCTGCTCCGGCAGGCCGGTCTGGTCGATTCCGAGCGCCGGGGCACATGGGTGTACTACCGGGTGCGGCCGGAGACCACCGACAGGATGGCCGCCGTGCTGTCCAGCGTCAGCGGCGAGCGCACCGCGGTGTAGGTCAGGCAGGGTTCGCCCGCTGTTCATGTTCGCGTCGCCAGCCGACCGGCACGACCACCTACTGTCCTGGATCGACATAAGCCGATCTACCGCGCTTGTCGTTCCCGATGGACTCGCATGGAGGTACCGTGCCGCCGCGTCCCACCACGGACCAGCGGATCATCCCGCTGCCGTTGGCGTCGACCAACCACGCCGGGCGTTCCGCCCTGACCTGCCGCTACCGCTGCGGCGACGCCTGCTTCCACGAGGCGCCCAACACCTCGGCCAATCCCTACCTCGGCGACGTGATCGCCAGCGCATTGTCCCGCCGTTCGCTGCTGCGGTCGACGGCAGTGTTGTCGCTGGCTGCCGCCGGAACGGCCGCTGTCGCCGCACCTGCTTTCGCCGGCCCCGAGCCCGATGTCGAGCTGAGCCTCCATGGCGGCCGCGGTGCTCGCGGGCTCAGCTTCGAGCCGGTGGCGCACAACAAGCTCGACTCCGTGGTCGTCCCGCCCGGTTACGAGCAAGACGTCGTGATCCGGTGGGGTGACCCGGTTCTACCGGGCGCGCCGGCATTCGATCCGGCCAAGCAGACCGCTGCGGCGCAGGCGAAGCAGTTCGGCTTCAACGTCGACTACCTCGCGCTGCTGGACCTCGACCACGATCGGCTCGTGCTGGTCGCGAACCACGAGTACACCAGCGAGCTGGTGATGTTCGCCGGGTACAGCGCGGCCAACCCGACGCGTGAGCAGGTCGAGATCGCCTGGGCGGCGCACGGTCTGAGCGTTGTCGTGCTGGCGGAAGAGCGCCGCTCCGGCAAGCTCTCGCCGGTGAAGCACCGGCTCAACCGCCGGATCACCGCCACGAGCAAGCTGGAGTTCACCGGGCCGGCTGCGGGTAGCGCGCTGCTGAAGACCTCGGCGGACCCGGCCGGGCGCACGGTGCTGGGCACGCTGAACAACTGTGGTGGTGGCGTCACGCCGTGGGGCACGGTGCTGTCCGGCGAGGAGAACTTCAACCAGTACTTCGGCAACGCCGACCTGGTCACCGACCCGACCACGAAGGCGCGGCTCACCCGCTACGGGTTGCGGGGTACGGCGAGCGAGCGCAAGTGGGAGCGGTTCGACAAGCGCTTCGACGTGGCGCAGGAGCCCAACGAGACCAACCGGCACGGCTGGGTCGTCGAGATCGACCCGTTCGACCCGGACTTCGTGCCGCGCAAGCGGACCGCGCTCGGCCGGTTCAAGCACGAAGCCGCCGAGCCGCGGCTCACCCCTGACGGCCGGGTCGTGCTCTACATGGGTGACGACGAGCGGTTCGACTACTTCTACAAGTACGTCTCCAAGAACAGCATGCGGCGCGGCAACAGCCAGGCCGCCCGCCGGCACAACCTCACGCTGCTCGACGAAGGCACGCTGTACGTCGCCAAGTTCACCGGCGACAGCCCCGCCGCAGAAATCGACGGGTCCGGCAAGCTGCCCTCGGACGGCGCGTTCGACGGCACCGGCGAATGGGTCGCGCTGGCGAGCGGGAGCAAGTCGTTCGTGCCGGGCATGACCGCCGAAGAGGTCTACGTGTTCACGCGTCTCGCCGCAGACAAGGTGGGCGCGACGAAGATGGACCGGCCCGAGGACGTCGAGCCGCACCCGGACAACGGGACCGTCTACATCGCACTGACCAACAACTCCGACCGCGGCGTGGCAGGCAAGGCGGCGCCGGACGAGGCCAACCCGCGCACCCGCAACCGGCACGGCCAGATCATGGAGGTCATGGAGTCGCGCAACAACGCCGCGGCGACGAGCTTCCGGTGGCGGTTGTTCCTGGTGTGCGGCGATCCTGCGGACCCGAGTACCTACTTCGCCGGGTTCCCGAAGGACAAGGTGTCGGCGGTGTCCTGCCCGGACAACCTCGCGTTCGACCGCCACGGCAACCTGTGGATCGCAACGGACGGCAGCGCGCTCGGCTCCAACGACGGCCTCTTCGGCGTCGCTGTGGACGGTCGCTATCGCGGTCAGGTCAAGCAGTTCCTCACCGTGCCCGTCGGCGCGGAGACCTGCGGGCCAATCATTGAGGAACGGCGTGTCATCGTCGCCGTACAGCATCCCGGTGAGATCGACGGTGCGACGGTGGAGAAGCCCGGCTCGACCTGGCCCGGCGGACCCGGCACGATCGCACGCCCGTCCGTGATCGCGGTGCGCCGGACGGACTGCGGCCGGATCGGCGACTAAGACTCGGCTACCGATGGCCGGGATCGGTTAGTGGGAACGACTAACCAAGGTGGGGACCGTCCACGCGGGCGGTCCCCACTTCCGTTGAACACCAACCGCTTCGACCTGACAGCTGGTCACTTGTGATGAGCTGGGCGAGGCCGATGCCCAGCCGGGTTGATGATCGTGCAGATGTCGTTCTCGGTACAGGTCGCCGGGTCGGTCACAGCACCTCGGCGGACAAGACCGCGGAGCGCGTCGCGAGTCTTGGTCATCTCGGCCAGGCGGCGCTCGATGTCGGCCAGGCGCTCGCTGATCAATGCGGTGACGTGACCACAGGGTGCCTGTCCACCATCGCGCAACGCGAGGACAGAGCTGATCTCGGCGAGCGTGAGCCCGGCGCTCTGCGCGTTGCGGACGAAGGCGAGTCGCGCGATGGCTTGCTCGGGATAGTCGCGGTAGCCGCCACTTGTACGTGGCGGCGCCGGCAGCAGACCGGACTGCTCGTAGAAGCGGATGGTCTTCGTGCTCAAGCCACTTGTCGCAGCAAGAGTCCCGATGCGCATACCCCGGACGCTACTCCTTGACCTTCCAGTGCGCTGGAAGGTCTAGCGTCGTGGTGTATGGAACAAGGCTGGAGGGCACGCAATGCGAATCACGGTGCTGACGGTTCCGGGATGCCCGAATGCGGCCCCTGCGCTCGAGCGGGTCACAGCTGCGCTCGCGGGCCGGGCCGCTGAGATCGAGTTGGTCGAGGTACACGACCAAGACCAGGCCTGTGCACTGGGGATGACGGGCTCTCCGACGATCCTGCTCGACGGCATCGACCCGTTCGCGGCTGCCGAGGCGGTGCCATCGGTGTCATGCCGCCTATACCGGGGCGCGGACGGAACGGTGGCAGGAGCGCCGAGCGAAGCCGCACTGAGGCAGGCGATCGACAGTACCGGCCTTGCGCAACCGGCCGCTGTCGGCGACTGCTGTGAATCGGATGCGCTCGACGTCGTCGGCCGTGGCGGGAGAGGGCGTCGCGCGCCCGACGCGCGCGGCCTGCGGGCGGTGCATCAGGCGGTGCTGCGCCAGTTCGCCGCCACCGGCGCCGCTTCCGCACTGGACGAGCTGGAACCGATCGCCGCCGAAGCGGGCCGGACGGCCGGTGACGTGCTGGAGGAACTGGCCCGCGAGGACTTCCTGACCTTGGACGGGCAAGGGCACATCCGCGCCGCTTATCCGTTCTCCGCCACGGAGACGCGCCACCATGTACGGATCGATGGTGGCGCCGAGGTGTGGTCGATGTGCGCGATCGACGCGCTCGGCATCCCTGCGATGCTCAACCGTGACGCCGAGATCACCTCCACTGACCCGGTGACCGGCGAGCCGATCACCGTCACCACGCGGGACGGTAAGGCGACCTGGGAACCTGCCGGTGCGGTGGTGTTCGTCGGACAACGCCCAGGCGGCGGACCCGCGGCCACGGCATGCTGCGACGCACTTAACTTCTTCCGGAGCCACACCACCGCCCACGCCTGGATCAGCGAGCATCCCGAGGTCCCCGGACGCATCGTCGAGCAGTCGCAGGCGGAAGAGATCGCCGCGCGGACTTTCGGCCCCGTTCTCGCTTCCGGACCTTCATGAACGCCCTCGAGAAAGTCAGACGCGTGCCTCGACCCCAAGTTCCTGGAGGAGCTCACGCACGTGGCGCTCGATCTCGTCGCGCACGGGGCGAACGTCGGCGACGTCCTTGCCCGCTGGGTCGTCGAGCGTCCAGTCCAGGTAGCGCTTGCCTGGGAACACCGGGCACGCGTCGCCGCAGCCCATAGAGACGATCACGTCGGCGGCGCGGACGATCTCGTCGGTCCATGGCTTGGGGAACTCGCGGGAGATGTTGATGCCGCGCTCGAGCATGGCCTCGACGGCGGCCGGGTTGATCTGGTTGCCGGGCTCGGAGCCGCCGGACCAGGCCACCGCGCGGTCCTCGGCGAGGTCTTCGAAGAACCCGAGCGCCATCTGGCTGCGCCCGGCGTTGTGCACGCAGAGGAAGAGCACGATCGGCTTGTTGTCCGTCACGTGTCCTTCGACCTTGGCCAGCGCGTGCAGCCTCTGGCGGGCGAACCGTTCTGCCAGCAGCGGCAGGAAGTTCGGGATGGTGCTGTTCGAGGCGAACTGGTCGTAGCTGGTGTTCAGGAACCGTTCGATGGTCTCGGTGCCGAAGATGCCGTGAAACTGCGACTGCAGGCGGCTGGCGGCGGTCTTGAGGGCGAGTTGCTGGTCGATGCTCAGGGTCATCGGTCTTCTCCAGACTGGTGAACGACGGGGGCCAGCCGGTCGACCCGGTCGGCGAGATCGAGGAAGGCGTGTTCGAAGGCGTCCTCGGTGCCGGCGCGGGCCGGGTCGGGAACCGACCAGTGCAGGCGGTCGAGGTGACTGTCGAGCTGTTCGTGGGCGTTGTCGCAGACGGCGACCACGAGGTCGTCCGGCCGCAGGATGTCTTCGACGCGTGCGGTTCGGGCACGGGCGAGCGGCAGGCCGTGCGCCTTGGCGGTCGCGACCGCGAGCGGGTGCACTCCGTCCGCCGGCTTCGTACCGGCGGAGGCGGTGGGAACGGTGCTGCGCTTCTTCCACAGCGCCGCGGCGAGCTGAGAGCGCGCCGAGTTGTAGGTGCAGACGAACACCACGCGCGGCGCTGTCCGGTTTCCCGCCGGGCCGAGCCCCGTCAGCGCGTCCGCACGCAGGCGCAGGTAGTTGCGGCGCTGGTCCCCTTCCGAGCGGATGCGCTCCAGCACGCCTGCCTGTTCGAGCAGCTTCACGTGGTGTGCCAGCAGGTTGCTGGGCAGGCCGAGCTCGCGGCCGACCTCGCTGGGCGAGGCGTCACCAAGAAGCAGCCGGTCGACGATCGCCAGCCGCGCGGGTTCGCCGAGCACCGCGTACAGCCGTGCCCGCTCCACCACCGAGGAAGACCACTCAATGTTCATTGACTCAATGATGGTTGAGTATTCTTCGGCTGTCAACGGTGCTGCGCTGCCACGACGCAACTCACAACGGCCACATGCCGTGGGGCCGGAAGGCGGAGATGAAAGCATGACGGTCAACGAAGGACTCGTGACGACTCGAGCCGGTCGACCTGCGCGGTGGCGCGGCAGCGGGCTGGTCTCACTGCCAACGACGCACGCCGCCTTCGCCCCGCTACAGCCGCGACAACAGCTTCCGCGACCTGCGGCACAACCTGCGCTTCGCCACCATCACGGCGCCTGCTCGATCACTGGCGCGATGTTCGGCGGGCTGTTCCTCGCCGTCATCCTGCCGATCTCCGCGGCGAAATTGGCTCGTCACCACTGAGCGCCTGCTGCGCGTGGCGGCACGCGCGCAGCAGATGAACGCCACAACCGAGCCGAATCAGGCTCGCCAGTGCGGCCGTGATGGCCAAGACGCTGAGCCCGGCATCGGAACTGGTGGCCAGGACGGTGAGCATGCCGAGGTCCCCGACCATGCAGCCCACCACGACCGCTGCAGCGCCAGCCAAGGCCCGCCGAGGGACAGCGGACGGCACCCAGCGCGTCAAACCGCCAGTGGTGGCAAGCACCAGCAGTCCTATGAGGACCGCGACACAGATCAACGGCAGCACCGGAATGCCTGCCGGTGAAGTCGGCGCGAGCAGAAGCAGCCACCAGACACCCACCAGCGGGCCGGTGACGACCAGCACCGTGACGACGTGGCGTGCCTGCTGCGTGACCAATTCCCCTGCAAACGCGGCAGCGACCTGGTCAACCGTGCCGAACTCGTCGACGGCGGCTTCGGCGGCCGCTCGGGGTGGGCTACCGCTGTCGGTGTGGCGGGCGGCGGCTTCCGTCAAACCGTCGCGGAGTTCGTCGAGCACCGCGACGCGCGCCCGGCGCGGGCCTGGAAGACGAGTGGCGAGGGCGGCCAGATAACCCTCGATGATCAGGACGTCGCGGGCCATTGTCGCCTCGCCAGCAACGCTGACACCGCCGTCGAGAACGTGTCCCAAACAACCCGTTCTGCCTTCAAGGCCTCGCGCCCGGCGAGCGTGATCTCGTAGGTGCGGCGACGCCGACCGCCAACGGTGTCCCACCGGCTGTGCACCAGTCCAGAACGCTCCAGCCGATGCAGCGCCGGGTACACCGTCCCGGTCGGCAGATCGAAAGTGCCGTCGCTGCCTTCCCGCACGGCGTCGATCACCGCGTAGCCGTGTCGCGGCCCGCCTTCCAGGACCGCCAGCAGCAACGCGTCCAAGTGCCCCTTGAGCGTCTCGGGCCTCATAGGTAGCAACGCTACTCCGGCAGCTTGACAAAGTCACGACTTGCCAGTTCAAGGCCTTGGAGTAGCATCGCTACCTATAGCAATACTAGCTATAGGTGGTGGTGGCCGTGGACATCCTTCACCTGACCGAGGCGATAGACGTCGACCGCGAGGAAGCAGGCGGCAAGGCGTCCACGTTGGCCGAGCTGCTCGCGATCGGTTTCCCCGTGCCACCGGGCTTCGTCGTGCTCGCACGCGCCTTCGATCAGTCCGACACAGCTCTCGACGCCGCGTTGCTCGATGCCGCCGAGCGGCTGGGCAGCAGCCCATTCGCTGTGCGGTCCTCGGCTGCGGCGGAGGATCTCCCCGACGCGTCCTACGCCGGGCTGTACGAGTCGTTCCTCAACGTCCCCCTCGACGGACTCCCCGAGGCGGTCCGGGCCTGCCGAGCCTCGATGGCCGCCGCGCGCGTGACCGCGTACCGGGACACGCCGACGCAGATGGCGGTGCTGGTCCAGACGATGGTCGAAGCCGACGCCGCGGGAGTGGCGTTCACCGCGGACCCGCTCACCGGTGACCGGGACGACTTACTGGTCACCGCGGTCCGCGGCTTGGGCGAGCGACTGGTCGGCGGCGAGGCCGTCGGCGATCAGTGGACGGTGCGAGGCAGTGCGGTGCGATGTCAGCGGGTGACCGAACACGCGGTGGACGCCGATCAGGTTCGCGCGGTCGCAGAGTTGGGCCGCCGAGTCGAGGCCCACTTCGGACGGCCGCAGGACATCGAGTGGGCCTTCGCGGCGGGGCGGCTGTTCCTGCTGCAGGCACGGCCGATGACCGCCCTGCCCGATCCCGTCGACTGGCGCGCACCCGGTCCAGGGTTGTGGCAGCGCAACTTCCGGCTCGGCGAGTGGCTGCCGGAGCCGCTGACTCCGCTGTTCGCCGACTGGGTGCTCCCCCGCATCATCGCCGGGTTCAACGAGGAGATGAAGGCGACGGCCGGCGTCTCGCTGCCGTTCGGGCACGAGCTCGTGCACGGCTGGTACTACACGACGCCGCACCCGGTCATCACACCTGCGCGGCTCGCCGGCGCTCTCGTCCGCGGCAGGCTGACGTTGCTGCGGTTCATGCGTCATGCGTTGGTCCAGCCTCTGGTGAACCCTTCTGCTGCTGACACTGCGCTTCTCGCGCAACTCCATGTCCGTTGGACGGAGTTGCGTACGCGTTACCAGCAGCTGGTCGACAGCACGGACAGCACGGTTGACGACATCGCCGTCCTCGCGGGCAAGTACCTGTGGCTGCTGGCCGTCGTCGGAGGCGCCGCGTGGAAGATGGAGGCCGCGCTGGGACGTTTCGCCCGGCGGTACCTTCCAGATCAGCTTCCTGACGGCATAGCGGTGTTGCTCGCCGGCTTGCCGGGCATCGAGACGGACATCCCGCCGCACGCGGTGTACTCGCTCGACTGGTACCACCCGATGACAACGCGATCCACAGTGGATGAATCGCGACGCGTCACGTCCGCCACAAACCGTGCGGCCGCAGAGAACCTGTGTCGCGACGCACTCACCAACCGGCCCTCGCTGCGGGCGAAGTTCGACGCGTTGCTCGCCGTCGCTCAGCGCTATGCCGTCATTCGCGAGCAGCAGGCGCGTGACCTCACGCTCGGCTGGCCGTTGCTGCGCCGCCTTGCCCTGCGTCATGGCGCGGAACTGCTATCCGGCGATCCGACCGACATCTTCTTCTGCACCCGCGCCGAGCTGAATGCCAAGGACAACAACCTCGCTGCGGTGATTCAGCGGCGGCGCACGACCTGGCAACGGCAACGTCGTCTGGCAGCACCGCTGCAGCTGGGTACCCCGTCCCGCCTGATCGGCGCGGTCATGAGCAGAGCAGGCGCTGCCCACTCCCCGACACCCGCCGCGGACAACTCGATCACCGGCCAACCGGCCAGCCCGGGGCGGGCCAGCGGCAGGGTCAGGATTCTGCGCGAGCCCAGCGAGATCGATCGGTTCGTCCCCGGTGAGGTGCTCGTCGCACCGACGACGACGCCTGCATGGACTCCGCTGTTCGCCATTGCGGCGGCGGTTATCACTGATGGCGGCAACCTCGCCGCGCACGCCTCGCTCGTCGCCCGCGAATACGGCATCCCCGCGGTCGTAGGAACCGGCAACGGGACCCGCGTGCTGTCCGAAGGACAAACTGTCGCGGTCGACGGCACCACTGGCGTCGTGAGCTGGTGATGGCGATGGCCCTGCAAGTCCTGATCGTCGGCCACGTCCTGCTGGGCCTCATGGCCACGATCACCGGAGCCGCCGCCATGCTCAGCCCCAAGCGAGCCGGCCGACATCCCCGCCGGGGCTTGTTCTACCTCGCCGGACTCACGGGCGTCGCGCTGACCGGCAGCGTGATCGCCATGTCCGACTGGACGCACCTGTGGCACCTCGCCACCCTCGGTGCCGCCGCGGCGGCCTTGGCCGCGATGGGCTTCGCCGCGCGACGGACGCGATGGCGCGGTTGGCTCGCCTGGCACATCGTCGGCATGGGCGGCTCCTACATCGCGATGCTGACGGCGTTCTACGTCGACAACGGCCCGCGCCTGCCGCTGTGGCAGCTTTTGCCGCCAGTCACGTTCTGGTTCCTGCCCGCGATCGTCGGGCTGCCGCTGATCGCGTTCTCCCTGCGCCGCTACGTCCGAACCTGATGGCTGGGAGCGAGCAGCCCGTCCAGCGACGGCATCCGGGACGAGATGGTGTCGCCGGTGAACCCGGCGATCCAGCCGTCCTCCTCCTCGAAGAACCGGATCGCGCAGAACTCGGGCACCGTACCCATGTCGAACCAGTGCCGGGTGCCGGCGGGCACCGACATCAGGTCACCGGCCTCGCACACCACCGCGTAGATCCGGTCGCCCAGGTGCAGGTAGAAACATCCGCGTCCTTCGACGAAGAACCTGACCTCGTCCTCGTCGTGGGTGTGCTCGTCGAGGAACTTCTCCCTGGCGGCCTTGGCCTTCGCCGGCCACTCGGGATCGGAGTCGTCCGGACGCAGCCGGACCACGTCGACCAAGCGGAAGCCCTCGTCAGCGCGCAAGCGGTCGACCTCGGCGCCATAGGCGGCGAGCACTTCCGCCTGCCCCACATCCGGAGGCAGCTCGACTGTCGGCCACTGCTGCAGCGAGATGCCGAACCGCGCGAGTTCTTCGGCGATCAGACCGACATCCGTGGTCCGCAGCAGGACAGCGTTTCCGTCGTTCTCGGGAATGACCTGTAACAGAGCCATGATCGTGCCTTCCGTACGCAGACGGTCATCGTTGGTCTGTGAGCAAGTGCAACTGGCACAACGCTTCCAGGCTTTCCAACCGGTTGCGTGCCTCGTCCAGCGTCGCGCCCCAGGCGGTGGCGCCGTGATGGGCGATCAACAGGACCGGCGGGCCTTGCCGGTCGGTCAGCCGCTGGGAGATCTCCGCCGCGATTCTCGGGACCTCGGCCCAGTTCGTGAACACGGGCACCTGTACGACAGACGTGGCGCCAAGCCCTTTGATGATCTCGAAGTCGGTGAACGTCACCGCTCCGGCTTCCGCTGCCAAGGCGGCGACCGCGGTGGTGTGAGGCGGGTGAGCGTGTACAACGGCACCACAGTCCGGAAACGCGCGGTACAGCGCCGCGTGGATGCTTGCTTCCGCCGACAGAGGAGGTCCCGGGCATCGGGTCGGCAGACCGGACTCGGCGTGCATCTGGACGATGTCGGCGGCGGTCAGTTCTCCTTTGCTGCGACCACTTGCCGTGATCAGCGCCTGGCCGCCCGGCAACCTGACCGACAGGTTGCCCGCTGTTCCGTCCATCCACCCTCTGGCGTGCAGCTGGCGCGCCAGTGCTGCCACACGATGTGCACTGCCGGCGGCCAGCACTCGCAGTTCGGTGACCACGGCGCTGACCAGGTCGGCCGGGGTGACGTCGAAGGCGGGATTGTAAGCGGCCGCACCTGGGGGAGTAATGCGGCCGCCTACAAAGTTGAGGACTTCCTCTTCGTCGCGCTCCTCAATGGTGATCGCCGTACCGGCGTCCAGTGTTGATTCGGGAGCGGCGACGATGAAGGGGACACCGCTGCGCGCGGCGGCCAACGCGAGCGAGTACGTGCCTATCTTGTTGGCAACGCTGCCGTTGGCCGTCACCCGGTCTGCTCCGACGACGACCACATCGACCACCCCGGCTGCGATGGCGGCCGGCGCGGCGGAGTCGACGCACACCCGGCACGGGATACCTGCCTCGGCCAGTTCATAGGCGGTCAGTCGAGCACCTTGCAGCAACGGGCGGGTTTCCGTGGCCAGCACCGATTCCACATGACCCGCATCTGCAAGAGATCGAATCGCCCCGAGCGCTGTGCCCACACCGGTTGTGGCGAACCTGCCGGTGTTGCAGTGGGTGAGGATGCGCAGCGGTCGCCGTGTGGTCAGCTCGAGCACCACTTCGGCGGTTCTGTCCGCCACCGCGGCGGTGATGTCCGCGTCCTCGTGCAGGATGGTCAACGCCTCGGCCAGCATCGCGTCCGGGCCTTCCGGCAGACGCGTCAGCACCCGCTGGACCGCCCAAGTCAGGTTGACCGCCGTCGGCCGCGCGGCCGTGATGCGTACCGCGTCCGCTCTGATGGCGTCTGGGCCGGACCTCCTGCGGGCGGAGATCACGACCGCGAACGCTCCAGCCACGCCGATCGCGGGCGCACCCCTGATGGCCAGCCGGCGGATCGCGTCGACTATCGCATCCACAGTGGACAAAGTGATGAGCCGGTGCTCATGCGGCAGCAATGTCTGGTCGACCGCGATCAGCGCGTCACCACGCCACACCAAGGACGGCCTGTCACTCAGTCTTGCCGTTGCGGTCACCGCTCCCCCAGACACCTCGTCAGTGCACGAAGACCGCTGTGACAAGCCCGACGAGCATGCTGCCGAAGAAGCCGATACCGAGATACAGCAAGAAAACTCGGGTGGAGGCCAGCACGCGTACCGCGGCGATGGCGGGAATGGTCGTGACGGCGCCGCCGAGCAGGAACGTCGTCGCGGCCGCCGGGCTCATGCCCGTCGCCATCAAACCACCGACCACGGGAATCGCGCCGACACCGTTGAGGTACAGCGGTACACCGATGGCGGCGGCGAGCACCACCGACAGCACGACGTTGTCTCCGAAGCCGGCGGACACGACCGAGGGCGGGACGAACTTGACGATGAGCGCTTCGGCCAGCACCGCGACGAGCATCCAGCGCCCGAGCAGCCACACGTCGCGCAGCACCTCGCTGCCGAACCGTCGTGCGCCCATCTGCGCCAGGCCTGCACGTGCCTGCGGCCACCACGGCTCGGGCTTCTGCTCCACGGGCGGGCTCGCCGGCTCGGATCCGCAGCAGCCTCCCGACTCGGCGGTGTCGTCCGCACGATCCGGAAGAGCTGTCCCTGCCGCCGACCGCGAGGCCGATCCCACGGTCACCGGGTCAGCGGCTTTCGCCGTCGTGGCCATCTCCAGCCGCAACGGTTGGTCAAGCCACCCGCGCCGCTCCATGAACAGGGTCACGAAGCCCGCCGCCAGGCTCAGCAGGAGCGCCCCGAGCAGCCGGGCCACCGCGACCGGCATCCCGAGCGCGGCCGCGGTGAGACCGAAGATCTCCGGGTCGATCGAGGGCGAGGCGATCCAGAACGCCATAGCCACCGAGACCGGCACACCGGCGGCGAGAAAACCGCGGATCAACGGGATCACGGTGCAGGAGCACAATGGACTGAACGCGCCAACGGCCGTGCTGAGGACGATGGCTATGACCGTCCGTTTGCGAAATGATCTACCAACGAGGACGTCGACCCTCATGTGCTGAAGCAGCACGCTGAAGACGACTGCGAACATGAACCAAGGAATCAGCCCCACGAGCCGGTTCAACGCGTATAACAGCAGCTCGATGACGACATGCACAACGATTCCCCTTCGTTCGCTCCCCACGCGAGGTGAATCGAGTCTTACCGAGACATCGACGGCTGTCAATGTCTTGAACACCGGATCTCCGGGAAACTCAGGCGCCTGGCCGTCCGAGCGCGCTGAACTGCTGCGCAACGGCGTCCATCGCCCCGTCACGCAGGCGGTAGTAGACCCACACGCCGCGCCGTTCGCGGTCCAGCAGTCCCACCTCGTGGATCTTCTTCAGGTGGTGGCTGATCGTCGGCTGCGTCAACCCCGTGCCTTCGACGAGGTCGCACACGCACGCTTCCTGATCAGGCGCGTCAGCGAGCAGTGCGATCAACTGCAGGCGCACGGGATCGGCGATGACACGCAAGACCTTCGCCAGGTCCTGCGTGTCGCGGGTCGCTGCGGGTGACAATCCTGCGGAGGCGCTCACAGCCTCGACTATAGGACCAGCCGCTGCCGGTTACCCAGAGATCAGCCGTCGCCTAATCCTGTGACGCGGCCTCGCCTGTTTCCAGAGGAAGGCCCGCTGCGACCCAATCCTGTTTGCCTCCGACGTAACGGTGCACATCTCGGTAGCCGAGCACGTGCAGACTTCTCGCAACCCGCAAGGAAGCGTCACATGTGTCACTGCCGCAGTAGACGACAATGCGGGCGTCCAGATCGGGCAGTAGCACTTGTGGGAGCGTTTTGGCGCGCCGAGGCCGGATGTTCAGTGCTCCTGGAAGGTGCCCGGTCGCGAACACTTCCTCTGGAAGGGCTTCGACGAGCACAACCGCGCCCGAGGAAACACCCGCGGCCACGTCGTCACGCGCAATCTCCGGGATGTCGATCAGGTCGGTGTCGGACACTGGATCTGTCGTCATGATGACCTCACGTGTGGTCGAACAAGGACTGGGCCTAGGGCACGGCGAGATCTGGCACACCGGAGGTGACCTGGACGACGCGGCCGCCGTCCAGCACGACACACCGGGTGCATCGCATGCCGACTTCCTCGGGACGGTGGCTGGACATCACCACACAGGTTCCGTTCTCGACGAGCTCGCTGATTCCGTCGAGCACCACCTGCGCGGTGACTTGGTCGAGAGCGGAGGTGGGTTCGTCGAGCAGCAGCAACCGCGGACGAGGAGCGAACGCTCGAGCGAGCGCGACGCGTTGACGTTGTCCACCGGACAGCGAGGCGGGATAGTCCGCGGCACGATCGACGAGGCCGAGACGGTCCAACCAGGTCAGTGCCTCTGAGCGTGCCTTGTCAGCAGGCAATCCAGCGGCTCGGCAACCGAGCTCGACGTTGGTCAGCACGGTGCGTGTCTCGAACAGCGCGACCTCCTGCAGCACGGTGCCGGTGGATCGCCAGGCCTTGCGCGCCTCGTGGCGGTTGCGACCGGGCAGCCAGGTGCCGAGGTTGAGCACCCGGCCCTTGCTCGGCGGGCACAGGCCATTGATGGTGCGCAAGATTGTGGACTTGCCACAGCCGCTCGGACCGACCAGCAGCGTCCACTCGCACGTACCGCTGGTGAGGCTGACGTCGTCGAGGATGCAACAGTCCTTGACCCGGACCTCGACGTCCTCCAGGGCGATCGACGGTTCAGCCACGGGGCCACACCTCCAGCTCACCCTGCACCGGCACGGGTGTGTTCGACGAGGGGCCGAACCACCGGTCGTAGATCTTTTGCCACTCGCCGGCGGCGGACAGGTCCTGAAGCGCGAAGTCGACGGCTGCCCGCATCTGAGAGTCGCCTCGGCGGATGCCGATGCCGTCGAGCTTCACGCCGATGGGCTGGTCAAGCACGACCAGCCCGGGATCGTTCTTGGCGAAGCCGGCCAGGATCTCGTAGTCCTCTGCGTAGCCGGCGAGGTTGCCCTGCCGAACCGACTCGGCCGCAGCCCGCTTGTCGCTGAACTCCTCGATCTTCGGTTCCCCGCTGTGCCCTTTCCCGCTCAGCCAGCTCTTCCAGTTGCCGATCGCGCTGCTGCCGCGGTCCATGGCGACGGACTTGCCGACCAGGTCCTCGAGCGAGCGCGCGGTGTCCTTGCGGACGAGGAACGTCTGGAAGGACCGGAAGTAGGTCTGGCTGAAGTCGATCTTCTCGGCGCGTTTGCGGGTCTTGCTCATGCTGGCCACCGCGATGTCGATGGTGCCCTTCTCAAGAAAGCTGATCCTGGTCAGCTCGTCGACTTTGACGATCTCCAATCGCACGCCGAGGCTCTTGGCGACCGCGTTGGCGATGTCAACGTCGAATCCGACGTGCTGTCCGTTCGCGTCGATCGAGCTGTGTGGTGGGTTGTCCGACCGGATGCCGGCTTTCAGCACGCCTTGTTTCTTGACGTGATCGAGGGTGCTGCCTCCGGCTGTGGAACCCGCTGACGATGTGCAGCCGGCCACAGCCAGCAGCGCCGCCAGCAACGCCACTATCCCCCAGCACCGTCTGTGTGAGATCACCTTCATGCCATGGCCCCCCTTCGAGTCCGTACCCAGCGTTCCAACACGTGAATTCCCGCCACCAGCGTCAGCGTCGCCGCCAGGTACAGCGCCGCTGCCGTGCCCAGCACCAGCGCCCACCGGCTGAAGCTGGCTTCCGCGCCCAGTGATCGTGCGACCGTCGTCAGCTCTCCGATGCCGACGATGGTCAGCGCGCCGGTGTCCTTGAGCAGCGACACCGCGTGCGTGCCAAGAGCTTCGAATGACCGCAGGAACGTCCACGGCGCACGCAGCTGCAGCTCCCGTCGCGTCCACCCCATGCCCAGCACCAGCCCTTGCTCCGACATGTGGGCCGGGTAGGCCGCCAGGTAGGACCGCAGGATCTCCCCGACGTGGGAGAGCGAATACAGCAGCAGTGCCACGAACCCCGCGATGCTCAAGATCAACGTCGAGGCCTGCGCGATGAAGAACACCAGCAGCAGCAACGGAACGCCGCGCAGCAGTGACAGACCGGCCTGCAGCACAACGCTTGCTCGCGGGAAGGCCGAGCAGATCGCCGCGTAGACGTATCCGAGCGCGAGAGCACAGCCGAGTGCGCCGGCCGCGAGCACGATGCTCAGCACCAACCCGCCAGGACGTTGGCCCGGGAAGCCGAGCAACAGGTTCTCGATCACGGCACCGGCACCGCCTGCGGCGTGGATTCCGGCACGGCGCGGGATGGAGGTCGCAGACGCGCCTCCAGCAGACGCGTGGAGATCCAGATCGCCTGGCTCAACACGATGTAGATGACCGCGCCGAGCCCGGCGTACTGCGCCACGGCGAAGGTCTCGTTGCTCGCCTCCACCACTCCACCGAAGATCTCGACCACGGGGAACAGCGCGGCGAAGCCGGTGTTGTGCAGGTGGTGGACCAGGCGTGCGCCCAGCGGCCCGAGCACCAGTGGCAGCACTTCCCGGCCCACGACGCGAAGCTGCTGGGACGGCGACAATCCCATGACGCGGGCCTGTTCGAGCCGCTTGCTGCCGACCGACTGCCAGGCCGTCAGGTAGATCACCGCGATGTGGCCGGCCGATCCCACGCCCAGTGCGGCCACGATGCCCCACGCGACGAACTGGAACTGCGGTGACGTACCGGGGAACACGACAGGAAGTGCCGGTACGTCACCAACCCGCATGCAGGCAAGGCCGAACACGATCACCAGAAGACTGGTGGGCACGCCTCGCGTCACGTGCATGGCGGCGGTGGCAGCGAGGCGGAACACCCTGTGCCTGCTGTGGGTGCCGACGGCGATGAGCAGAGCCGCGCTCATCGCCAGTCCAGCGCTCAGCACCCACAGCAGCAGGCTGCCCGAGATCCACAAGCCGATCTCGGCGTACATGTGACCTCCCCCAACTCTCGCTTCCGAGAGCATCACGTGCGGGTCGTGGCCACCTCGCGCAGTACCTCAGGAGCCTCCACCAGTTGCCAGTCCACCCTGACCTCCACCGGAACGGCGCTGCGCACGGAGGCGGTGACGGTGCAGTGCTTCTCGAACACCTCCGCACACCGCTCCAGCCGCTGCGAGTCCGCCGGCACGACGGGCCGGAGAACGACCTCGACGCGGCGGATGCGCGGCAGGCCCTCGTCGTTCGGCGCGACCACCGTGATCGCGTCGGCGGTGAAGCTCTGCACGTCGACGTGCGCGTGCCGCAACGTCTCGAGCAGGCTGGCCGACAAGCAATGCGTCAGCGCAGCGCCGAACAGTGCCGGCGTCGCGTGCGCCGATGCCTCACCCACCGGATCCGGCTCGTCGGACTGAATCGGCGCGCCGTGCAACCGGCCGTCCTCCGATGCCTGGCTGAGAAACCTGAATCCCCCGCGGTGTTCCAGGCGTACCGCGAAGTTGCGTTCCTCTTGACCTCTCATGTGCACGACGTGCTCCCCTCGGTGAGCCATCGTCGGCGGCCGATCCACCCCATGCCGAAGACGTCACGTGTCCCACACACGTGGCAGTCATGACCCAGGCAGTCGTGGCGGCGGCGACGACGGCGGTGAACTTCGTTTGCGTACGTGTCAGCTGTGCGCGAGCACAGGCTCCGCTCCGAACATCGACGCGCGCTGCGCGGAGTACTCCTCGAGCAGTCCGGCGACCTCGGGCCGCAGCTCCGGGTCGGTCATGATGAACGCCGAGCTGATGTTCCGCGACTCGCAGCCGCGCACGATCTTGGCCTCGTGCGACCCCATGCCGAACTCGACCTGACGGACTCCCTCGGCGTAGGCGTCCGCGACCGGCAGGTCGAACATCAGCACGAAGTAGACGCTGCTGCGTTCCCCGAGTGCGGTGTAGTCGAAGCCGACCGACTTGATGTAGATGCGGTCGTGCTTGCGGAAGCCCAGGCACACACCGACGATCTCGTCACCGCGACGCCCGACCCAGCAGCGGACGTCGACGCCCTCGCTGAGAAGTTGCCGCAGCACGGTCTCGTTGTGTTCGAAGCGTGCGCTGGCGCCATAGCGTTGCCGGTTCATCATCGTCAGCTCGGCGACGCGTGCCGCGTTGTTCGCCAGTTCGTCCTTCTCGATGCGGTCGAACGTGACCCCGGCGTCGACGGCCGCCTGGCGGTCCAGGTTCAGCCGGCGTCGTTTGCGGCTGGGCATGCGCGCCACGTGGTCGGCGTAGTTGTCAGCCGTCAACTGCAGGAAGTCCTCGGTCCCACGGAATCCCACCGCTGCTCCGAGCCGCTCCAGCGCGGTGACGAGGTGCTGATTGCCCATCCGGTCCGGGATCCACGGTGCCACAACACATTGCACACCGCGTTCCTGTGCGGCCTGCACGGACGCGGTGACCAGATGGCGGAACAGCTCCGGCGTCCAGAAGGTGAACGCCGCCTCGGTGCGATATCCCAACGGCGACCCCAGCATGAGCGCGGGGAAGAACGCGTCGACACCCAGTGCGCTCACCCGGTCCACTGCCGACTGGGGCAGTTCTGCCCCGCCGCAACACGCCTGAACGTCGGGCGAGGGTTGCCAGCCGAGATAGGTACGAGGATCGAAGTCGAGGTCCGGCGGTGTGGTGTAGATGTAGCCGGGCAGCAGGGCGTCCTCGTTGCGCAACCTGTGCGCGGTGGTGTGGAACGGTTCGCCCTCGGTCATGGCCGACTCCGCGGACCGCAGCCAGGTCGGCGTGATGTACGGCCACGCCTCCCTCAGGTTCTCGCGCTCGAACTCCCAGTCCCAGGACGGCAGTTCCGCTCCCGCCTGGGTCACGATGCGTCCTACTCCACCCATGATGCTCCCCCTGAAGTCGAGTGTTTCGCCTGCGCGGTCAGCATTTGACGCAGCAGCGGACCTCGCCGACGTCGACCGCTTCGCCGCGTCGTTCCTGCCACAGCTCCTCGACGCGGGGGTCGGAATGCGTCCACTCGAAGTAGAAGCCGCGGTCCTCCAGCGGAACCCCTTCGATCCACGGGGAGGTCAACAGCGGTGAACCCTTGAACAGCAACAGCCTCGTCTGCAGCACCGTGGGAGCCGCGACACGGCTCAACCCGGTCTCCTCCAGGAAGTCCTCGAATCCCAGCAGTTCCTCGTACGTCACCCAGGGCGTGAACGGGATGAACGTCGGGTTGAGGACGACGCCGAGATCCTCGGCTGCCGCGATGGCCCGGCGGGTGTCGTCGATGTCGATGCCCTTGTCGAAGATCCGCAGGATGCGGTCGGAGGGGAACTCCAACGCCGACGTGATCACCTTCAGCCCGAGATCAGCCAGGTGCTTGATCTCCTTGGGGTACTGCAGGATGTGATCGACACGGGTGGTGATCTCGTAGGTGTGCGGCTTGCGGCCGGTGGCGTTGATCGCCTCGACGACCTCGATGCCGAACTTCCGGGAGTTGAAGAACTCCGCGTCGATGAAGGCGAAGTGCTCGGCGCCCTGCTCCTCCAGCACCAGCGCGTCAGCGACCACGGCGTCCACGGAGATCGGCGAGAACCGGCCCTCGTACGCGCCGTACACCGAGCAGTAGGTGCACTTGTGGTGGCACCCGCGGCTGACCTCGATGTTGCCCATCAGCCCGAACTTGGTGTTGTGGGCCGGATATTCCGTGATCGGCGGGAATGCCGCGCGATCGGGACTGGCCCACTCCATCCGCGAGTTCGGTGGTCGCGGCTTGCCGCCGTCGCGGCTGAAGAGCCCCGGAATCTCGTGCCGGGCCGCGTGACCGCGAGCCAGGTCAGCGAGTCCCTTGGAGATCCGCTCGGGCTCGTCCATCGCGATGGCGTCGACGCGACCCATGAACGCCCGGGAGTTCATCTGCGCGTACTGACCAAAGGCCACCACCTGTCGCGCGACCGACGGGTCCTGCAACCAGTCCAGCAGCGCGATGCCGCGATCAAGGCCGGCGTACTGCTGCACTGACAGCAGTACCAGGTCGAACGGACCTTCCGGACGATCATCGGGAAACATGTGTGCGTCCCAGGCCTGCACGTTCAGGCCTTCGCGCTTCAGCGCGGCGACCGCGCTGGCGGCGGCGATGGGCTGGAGTTCACTCTCATAGGACGAGACGATTAAGCATGACGAATCAGACATGATCGACCCCCACGGCGGACACAGTTCAGGACTGTGGTGTGGTGCTCGTGGCTGACTCCCCGTCGGCCAGGCCCAAGCACCGGGCCACTATTACACAGAACCATGTAATTAGGTAGTTAGAATGGAAGCCATGGCGACTCCGATCCGCACCTCCGGCCAAGCCGAGGCCGCACCCCTGCGCGACCGCCCACTGCTCGACGACCACGAAGCAGCCGGCGTGGCAGCCCTGTTCAAGGTGTTGTCGGGGACAACACGACTGCGTCTGCTGCACGCGCTCAGCCGAGCAGAGGAAGTCCGTGTCAGCGATCTCGCGGCGGCGGTGGACATGAGCCAGCAGGGCGTGTCCAACCAGCTGCAGCGCTTGGTGGACCAGAAGATCCTCGCGACCCGCCGCGAAGGAACCAGCATCTACTACCGGATCGTCGACCCGTGCGTGCCGCGGATGCTGGAGTTCGGCCTGTGTCTGCTGGAAAGTCCCGGGAACGCGTGCGGGCAGCCGTGACGACGGACGATTCCGGGTGGTGGCACACGTTCTTCGACGAGTACTACCTGCGGACCTACGGACCGCGACAGACCTCGGAGGTAGCTTCACAGGAGGCTCTCGCGGCACTCGCCTTGGCCGACACTCCCCGCGGCGGGAGAGTGCTCGATCTGCCGTGCGGATACGGCCGGCACACCAGCGCACTCGTCGCCGCGGGCTATTGCGTGGTCGGCGCCGACTACTCGTGGGCCCAGTTGACCGAGGCGCGGCGGCGATGGCCACGTCCAGAGCTCGAACAGCTGGTGCGCGCCGACTATCGGCACATCCCGCTGAAGACCGGCGTGTTCGACACGGCCTTGTGCCTCTACAGCTCACTTGGCTACGTGGACGACACCACTGACCAGCAGGTCCTACGCGAGTATCGGCGCGTGCTCAAGTCGGACGGCAGGCTCGTCATCGAGACCATGCACCGCGACCGCACCTTGCTGACGTCACAGCCGAGAACGTTCTACGAGCTTCCAGATGGCGCGGTCCTGCTCGAGGAAGCACAGTTCGATCCGATCTCCGCGACACTCCACATCGGACAAACGTTCATCGCATCAGGTGAGCCATCACAAAAACGTCAATACTCCGTGCGGCTGTACACCGTCAGCGAACTCGTCAACATGCTGCACACCGCAGGGTTCCCGCGCGTCGACTGCTTCGGCGATCTCGAAGGTGCACCCTTCACACCGCGGACCCTGCTGACGATCGTCGCGCGCGCCAGCTGAAGTTCAGGCGAGTCGTCCGACTCGCTCAAGCACGTGCACGCGGGTCTGCTCGACCAGTGCCGTCGATCGGCACTCGGAGGTGCACACCTGACCGCACGAGTCGCAGAAGGTCACGCGCCCAGTCCATGCACGCCTGCGGCGGAACCACGAGAACATGTCGCCACCTACCTAGATCGTTGCTCCAGTACCTCCGAGCGTCCTCCTTGATTAGATGAGTGTCAACTTAGATCGCTATCTAATCAACTGTCTTCCTGACCGAATAGGGTGATCCCGTGCTTGTCCACCTTGCGATCGGCGACGCGTACGGCGCCGGATTCGAGTACGCCGACCCGGACTTTGTCGCCGCGCACAACACGGTTCGCGGATACGTGCAGAATCCGGGCCTGTCGGGCTTGCGGCCTGGGCGGTACACCGATGACACCCAGATGACCATCGCCATCGCCGAGATGCTGCTCTCCGGCGCATCGTGGACCCCGGCGAACCTGGCCGAGCAGTTCGTCCGAACCTTCCACCGGGATCAGCGAGTGGGCTACGCGAGCAACTTCTACGACCTGCTGTGCGAGGTGAGTGACGGCACCGAGCTGCTGAGGAGGATCAGGCCGCACAGCGACAAGAGCGGAGCGGCGATGCGAGCCGGCCCGATCGGTTTGCTGCCCACCGCGTCCGAGGTCGTTCAGCACGCCGAGGTGCAGGCGCGGATCACCCACGACACGCCGTTGGGCATCGAAGCAGCACAGGCCGCCGCTCTGGCCGTGCACTACTGCCACTTCGAACTGGGCCCTCTCGCCGATGCCGGTCGGTGGATCGACCAGAAACTGGGCTCTGCAGACCGCTGGTCGGAACCGTGGAGCGGGCCGGTGGGCGCACAGGGCTGGATGAGCGTGCGGGCGGCACTCACCGCGTTGAGCTCGAACACCAGCCTCACCGAGATCCTGCACACCTGCGTGGCCTTCTGCGGCGACGTGGACACCGTGGCCACGGTGGCGCTCGCTGCCGCATCCCGGTCGTCACAGGTGGTCGACGATCTTCCTGCGGCGCTGCGCGCAGGCCTGGAGAACGACCAGTTCGGCCGCGACTTCCTGCATACCCTTGATGCCCGGCTTCTCGCCTGGGCGGAGAACAGGTAGGCGGCTTGCTTACGCCGTCAGCACAGTGTCAACTTAGACGCATGTCGAAACAGCGGGCGCGGTCCACGGCATCTCTGGCCGAGCGGCCGGTCACGCCCGAACGAGCCGCCGAGCTCGCCCAGGCCTTCAAAGCGATCGCCGATCCAGTGCGATTGCGCCTGTTCAGCCTCATCGCCTCTCACCCCAATGGCGAGGTGTGCGTGTGCGACCTGACGGAGGCGTTCGACCTGACCGCGCCCACCATCTCCCACCACCTGAAGGTGCTGCGCAACGCCGGGCTGATCGACAGCGAACGGCGGCGCACCTGGGTCTACTACCGAGCCCTGCCTGACACCCTTGGGCAGCTGTCCGCCGCGCTCGCACCCGCCGTGGCCACCGCCGTCTCCTGACAGCGCGACGTCCAGCCCTACTTCGGGACCGCCGAGGGAGTGAGCATCATGGCGAGCTTGTTCACGGTGTCGGGCATCAACCAGTAGTACACCCAGGTGCCCCTGCGCTCGCCATCGATCAGTCCGGCCTGCCGGAGGATCTTCAGGTGGTGTGAGATCGTCGGCTGCGACAGCGTGAACGCCGACGTGAGCGCGCAGACGCACTCTTCCCCGTTCTGGTGCGACGCGATCATCGACAACAGCTTCAACCGCACCGGATCACCGAGCGCCTTGAACGCTGCCGCCAGCTCGACCGCTTCGTCGTCAGCCAGTGGAGCCGACAGCATGTCTCCGCAACACATCGCTGCCAAGAGGTTCGGCGTGCTTTGCTTAGACATCCATCTATATTGACGCTCATCTAGGTTGGGGCGCAAGATGAAGGTTGGCGAACGCCGTGTCCGAGCCGCTGTGGCATCGAGGAGGACATCCTGATGGACGAGCAGGCTGCCGACTTACGTGAAGTGGTGCGCGCGAAGTACGCCGCCGCTGCCAGCGCCGTCAGCGCAGGCGGCACCGCGTGTTGCGACCCGCAGGGAATCGAGGTCGGCGAGAACTTCGGGGCGACGCTGTACGCCACGTCCGACCACACCGAGTTGCCCGCCGAAGCAGTGGCCGCGTCACTGGGATGCGGCAATCCGACGGCCGTCGCCGAGCTGCGCGAGGGCGAACGCGTCCTTGACCTCGGTTCAGGCGGCGGCATCGACGTTCTGCTCTCGGCGCGCCGGGTAGGCCCGACCGGTAAAGCCTACGGCGTCGACATGACCGACGAGATGCTCGCCTTGGCCAGGGAGAACGCGGCCAGGGCCGGCGCGACCAACGTCGAGTTCCTCAAGGGCGCGATCGAGGCCATCCCGTTGCCTGCCGACAGCATCGACGTGGTCATCTCGAACTGTGTGATCAACCTGTCCGTGGACAAGTCGGCGGTGTTCGCCTAGATCTTCCGCGTCCTGGCGCCCGGTGGCCGCATCGGTGTGTCGGATGTCGTGGCCGAGGACGACCTGACAGCAGAGGAACGCGCCGAGCGAGGTTCGTACGTCGGCTGCATCGCGGGCGTCCTGTCGTTCACCGAATACCGTCGAGGCTTGGAGAGCGCGGGACTCGCGGACATCGAGATCACTCCGACCCGCGAAGTCACGGACGGCATGCACTCCGCGATCATCCGGGCTGTCAAGCCTTCATGAGCGAATGAGCCTCGGTGGCGGCCGGTCACCACCAGCCGCCACCGAGGCTCACGACGTCAGAGTTCCGCTCGGGCGGCCCACCGGCGCCGCAGCCAAAGGCTCACGTAAACCAGGCCGACGAGCACGGGCACCTCGATCAGCGGCCCGACCACTCCGGCCAGCGCCTGGCCCGACGTCACGCCGAACACACCGATCGCGACCGCGATGGCCAGCTCGAAGTTGTTGCCCGCCGCGGTGAACGCCAGCGTCGTGGTCCGCTCGTAGGAGAGTCCCGACGCCTTGCCGAGCGCGTACGAACCCGCCCACATGATGGCGAAGTAGACCAACAACGGCAGAGCGATGCGCACGACGTCCAACGGCCGGTTCGTGATGGTCTCACCCTGCAACGCGAACAGGATGACGATCGTGAACAGCAAGCCGTACAACGCGATCGGGCCAACGCGCGGCAGGAACTTCGACTCGTACCACTCGCGGCCCTTGGACCGCTCCCCCAGCTTGCGGCTGAGGTAGCCGGCCAGCAGCGGGATGCCGAGGAAGATGAGCACGGACTTGGCGATCTCCCACGCGGAGAAGTCCACCGACGCGGTGTCCAGGCCGAGCCAGCCGGGCAGCAGGTCGAGGTAGAACCAGCCGAGCACACCGAACATGACCACCTGGAACACCGAGTTGAGCGCGACCAGCACCGCGGCCGCCTCGCGGTCACCACACGCGAGGTCGTTCCAGATGATGACCATGGCGATGCAGCGCGCAAGGCCGACGATGATCAGACCGGTGCGGTACTCGGGCAGGTCGGCCAGGAAGATCCACGCCAGCGCGAACATCAACGCCGGACCGAGCACCCAGTTCAGCACCAGCGACAACACCATCGTGCGCTTGTCGCGGGTGACGGTGTCGAGCTTGTCGTAGCGGACCTTCGCGAGCACCGGGTACATCATCAGCAGCAGACCGAGCGCGATCGGCAGCGAGACGCCGTCGATCTTCACCGCTTCCAGGACACCCTGCAGGCCCGGCACGAAGCTGCCGAGCCCGAGGCCGGCGACCATGGCGAGGCCGATCCACGCCGGCAACCACCGGTCCAGAAAAGACAGCCGGTGCAGGACGTCCTGCTCCTCCGTCGGGTTGGTGGTGCTCAACAGGGCCTCCTGGCATCGGAGTTGGCACGGTCGGCCAGCTCGTTAAGACTGTCGGCGATCCGGCGCAGTGCGTCGGGTCGCAGGCGGTAGTACGTGAAGCGTCCGCACGGCTCGGTGTCGACGAACCCGGCCTCTCGCAGCATCTTCAGGTGGTTGGACACGTTGCTCTGCGTCGCGCCGGTCTCGTCGACGAGGTGGCGGGTGCACAGGGCCTCGCCGGACAACAGCTGCAGGATCTGAGCGCGCAGCGGGTCGGCGAGGACCTTCAACACATCAGCATCGAGTGACATCAGTCCGGAATGATACATCAGTCGGTTCTGATGAGACGCAGGGGCAGGACAGCTTGTCAGTCGCAGCGGGAGGCGGGCGCGTCGCGGAGCGGCCCGCCGGGGCGCAGGAACTGTTCCATGGTGTCCAGCACTTCGTGGTCGACGCGGTACCAGCTCCACGTGCCGCGCCGTTCACGTTGCAGCACACCCGCGCTGACCAGGATCTTCAGGTGGTGGCTCAGCGAGGACTGCGGCATGTCGAACTCGTCGGCGAGGTCGCAGAAGCACGCCTCGCCGCTAGCCGCCTGTCTCACGAGCACGACCAGCTGGACCCTGATGGGATCCGCGAGAGCCTTGAAGAGACGTGCGGCGGAGGCCGGGTCGTCAGGCACCGCCACCAGCGCCTCCCTTCGCGCATCCAGGTCCGTTGTCGCCATGGTGACATGTTCATCAAACAGGATGAACGTCCGGTGAACGCGACCCTACCGGCGGCACGCTGAACTGGTAGCCAAGGCCTCTCACGACACGAATCCACGTTGGATTGTGGTCGTCGTCACCCAGCCGCTTGCGCAGCCGCATGATGTGGACGTTCAGCGTGTTGCTCTTCGCCGAGGGCCGGTCCGCCCACAGAGCGGCGACGAGCTCGTTGCGGCTGACAACCGCGCCAGGTCTCTCGGCGAAGTAGCGCAGCATGAGGAACTCCATCGGCGGCAGCGGGACCAGGACGCCGTCGAGCCAGAACTGCGGCACCGCACCGTCGACACGAAGCCGGCCGAGGTCGATGACCATCGGCCGGATCTCCACCGTGTCGGTCTTCGGTGCGAGCGATCCGAGGAACGCGAGCAGTTCACGGGTGCGGTAGGGGCGCGGCACCACCGCTGACACGCCCACCTCCGCGGCCCGCGCCGCGAAGTCGCCCGAGCCCGGTCCCGCGCCGACCACGATCGGCACGTCCGGATCGTCGGCGCGCACGATCGTGAGGAAGTCGATCGGGTCGAGCTTCCCCACCGCGGGACCGAGCAGCACAGCGTCCGGACACGTCCGGCCGAGCACCAGCAGGGCCTCCGCAGGGTCAGGGCAGACCCGTGGCTCCACCGGCTGACCGGTGAACCCTTCGAGGAGCTGGTGCACGACGTCGGCGTCGTGGTCCACCACGAGGACGGCGAGCCGGTTCTGGACCCGGCTCTTGTTCGCCATGCAGGCTCGCCGCCGCGTGTGGAACTGTGAGCTGTCGGACTCCCAAGCCCCCAACGCAGAGCCCGTCATGGCTTAACCGAATCGTCCGGTGATGTACGCCTCGGTCCGGGCGTCGGAGGGGTTGCCGAAGATGTGCTCGGTGGTGTCGAACTCGACCAGCTTGCCGGTGCGCTGGCCCTTCTCGTCGGCCTCCGCGGTGAAGAAGCCCGTGCGCTGCGAGACGCGGGCCGCCTGCTGCATGTTGTGGGTGACGATGATGATCGTGTAGGTCGAGGCGAGCTCGACCATCAGGTCCTCGATCTTCGCGGTGGCGATCGGGTCCAGCGCCGAGCACGGCTCGTCCATCAGGATCACCTCGGGCGAGGTGGCGATGGCCCGGGCGATGCACAGTCGCTGCTGCTGACCGCCGGACAGGCCGAACGCGTTCTGCTTGAGCTTGTCCTTCACCTCGTCCCACAACGCGGCACCGCGCAACGCCCGTTCCACCACGGTGTCCATGTCGGACACCTTCATGCCGGTGACCCGCGGACCGTAGGCGACGTTGTCGTAGATGGACTTCGGGAAGGGGTTGGGCTTCTGGAACACCATGCCGATGCGCCGGCGCACCTCGATGACGTCGACGTCCTCGCCGTAGATGTCGACGCCGTGGTAGGCAACGGCTCCTTCGACGCGGGCGCCGGGCACGAGGTCGTTCATCCGGTTCAGGCACCGCAGCACGGTGGACTTGCCGCAACCGGACGGGCCGATCAGGGCGGTGATCTCCCTGCTGCCGAACGACATGTTGACGTCGGTGACGGCACGGAAGTCGCTGTAGAAGACTTCCAGGTCCTTCAGGGTGATCACGCCGTCCGGTGCTCCCTCCACGGGCGCGATGGTGTTCGAGCGCTCGATGGTCACCTGGTTCTCCGGTGTGGAGTCGCCCTTGGTCGTGCGCTGTCCGGTGGACACGGTTCGCTGCTCCGATCTGGTCATGAGTTCTCGCTCCTTCATTCGCGTGTCACCAACGGCGCTGATAGCGGTTGCGCAACCAGATCGCGAGCGCGTTCATGACGAGCAGCACGATCATCAGCAGCAGGATCGTGGAGTAGGCCAGGTCGCGGAACTCGATGCGATCGAGCGGCACCAGGCTGTAGATCTGCGTGGGCAGCACGGTGTAGCGGGAGAACACACCGTCCGGGTTGAACGTCAGGAACGTCGTCGCACCGACGAGCAGCAGCGGTGCCGCCTCACCGATCGCACGGGACAGCGCGAGGATCGAGCCGGTCGCGATGCCGGGCACCGCCGAGGGCAGCACCTGCTTCCACGTGGTCTGCCACTGCGTTGCGCCCAGTGCGAGCGAGCCGGAGCGGATCTCCGACGGCACCGCGCGCAACGCCTCCCGACAGGTGATGATCACGACCGGCAGGATCAGCAACGCCAGTGCGATCGCGCCCGCGAGGAGCACCGCGCCGATGGACAGTGGGCCACGGACGACGAACCCGAGCGTCAGGATGCCGTAGATCACCGACGGCACCGCGGCGAGGTTCTGGATGTTGAGCTCGATCAGGCGGTTCCACCAGCGGGTGTTGTCCGCGTACTCCTCCAGGTACACCGCGGCCGCGATGCCCAGTGGCAACGCGATGAGCGCGGTCAGCACCATGATCCAGATCGTGCCGAACAGCGCGGACTTCACGCCGGAGGTGTCGGGCCGCAACCGGGACGGGTGCTCGGTGACGAGGTTCAGGTCGAACCGCGCCAGTCCTTTCTGGATGATCACGGCGAGCACGAAGAACAGGAACGCGCAGATGATCGCCAGGCACGCCCACAGCGCCACGGCGAACACGGTCGCCCCCACGCCCTTGCGGCGGCCGGACTTCAGGCTCTGGTCAACGACCAGTGTCGTCGCGGTCATCAGTAGGCCTGCCTGTACTTGCGGACCAGCCGGATGCTGATCATGTTGATCAGGAGGGTGATCACGAACAGCAGCGCGCCGATCGCGAACAACGCGTAGTACGACGGGCTGCCCTGCGGGGTGTCGCCGCTCGCGGCCTGCGCGATGAAGCCGGTCATCGTCTGCGCACCCTTGAGCGGGTCCGCGGTGAACAGCGGCATGTTGCCCGCGGCGATCGCGACGATCATCGTCTCGCCGATCGCGCGGGAGATGCCGAGCACGATCGCGGCGACGATGCCCGACAACGCGGCCGGGAACACGACGCGGACCGTCGTCTGCATCCTGTTGGCGCCCAACGCGTAGGAGCCCTGCCGCAGTGCCAGCGGAACGGCCGACATAGCGTCCTCGCTCAGGGAGGCGACCGTGGGCACGATCATGAAGCCCATCACGATGCCGGGCGAGATCATGCTGTAGATGCCCTCGATGCCCAGCAAGGGCTTGAGGATCGGCGTGATCACGGTCAGCGCGAGGAAGCCGTAGACCACGGTCGGCACGCCGGCGAGGATCTCGAGGATCGGCTTGAAGATCTTCCGCACCCGCTGCGAGGCGTACTCGCTGAGGTAGATCGCGGCGCCAAGACCGAACGGGACCGCCACCACCAGCGAGATCAGCGTGATCATCAGCGTCGCGGTGACCAGCGGCAGAACGCCCCAGGACTTGTCGTCCCAGTTGAACTTGTCGCCGAACAGCGCCGTCCACTCGGTGCCGAACAGGAACTCACCGAGGCTGACGTGGGTGAAGAACTCGGCGACCGGCGCGAACAGCGACGCGACGATGCCGACCGTGACGAGAACCGACAACGCGGCCGCGCTGACCAGCACGGCCTTGATGATCTTCTCGCCGATGCGCGGGCTCTGCGCGGTCAGGTCGACCGGCGGCCCGTCCCAGACGACGGGGTGGCCGCCCGAACCGGGGCGGCCACCGTCGCGAGTCTTGGTGCTCACTTACCGGCGGCCTTCGCCTGCAGCGCGGCAAGCTCGTCCTTGGCCTTCTTCTTCTGGTCCTCGGTCAGCGGCACGAACCGAGCGGCCTTGACGATCTCGTCGTTGCTCGCGAGGTAGAACTCGACGAACTTCTCCACCTGAGCCTTCTTCAGGCCGGCGTCGGAGGGGTAGATGAACAGCGGACGCGCGAGCGGGGCGTAGGTGCCGTCCTGCGCCGTCTTCACCGACGGTTCAACACAGCCCTTGCCTCCGTCGATCTTCACGGCCTTGAGCTTGTCCGCGTTCTCCTCGAAGTAGGAGAAGCCGAAGTAGCCCAGACCCCCCTTGGAGCCGCTCACACCCTGGACGGTGATGTTGTCGTTCTCGGTCGGGTTGTAGTCCTTGCGGCTGTCGCCTTCCTTGCCGTTGATGGCACCGGTGAAGTAGTCGAACGTACCGGAGTCAGCGCCGGCGCCGTAGAGGTCGAGCTTCTGGTCCGGGAAGGACGGGTCGACCTCTTTCCAGTTGGCGACCTTCGAGTCCGGCTCCCACATCTTCTTCAGCTGCGCGACCGTGAGGCACTCGGCCCAGGTGTTCTCCTTGTGCACCACGACGGTCAGCGCGTCGTTGGCGACCTGCAGCTCGGAGTAGTTGACACCCTTCTCCGTGCAGACCTTGCCCTCCTCGGCCTTGATCGGGCGAGAGGCACCGGAGATGTCGGTCTCACCGACGCAGAACTTCTTGAAGCCACCGCCGGTGCCGGAGGCGCTCACCGACACCTGGACACCGCTGTTCTTCTCCATGAACAGCTCGGCCGCGGCGATCGACAGCGGTTCCACGGTGCTGGAGCCGTCGATGACGACCGGGCCGGAGAGCTGTTCACCCCCGCTCTCGGAGCCACTGCCGTTGTTCTGCCCACCACAGGCGGACAGGGTCAGCGCGGCGACAGCCACGACGGACAACACGTGCGCACGCTTCACCTGGCGGATGGTCACTGACGTGCCTCCTGCTCGGGACCCGGATCGGGACCGGGATCTTCGACGAGAACCCTCGTTCGAGGGCCACTGCATCGAAGAATCCCGTTCTAAACAGAAGGTGAACGTGGAGTGACCAGAACAACTATGGTTGAAAAATCTCGATCCAACCCGTGTTCACATTGAGCCAATCGGCTGACCGAGCAGCCGCCCGACCTCTTCCAGGCGCTCCGGGATCGCGACGTACCAGCCCCAGGTGCCGCGGCGCTCGCCGCGAACGAGGCCCGCTTCCGCGAGCACGCGGAGGTGATGACTCACGGTTCCCTGACTCAAGCCGACACTGTCGACGAGGTCGCAGACGCACGACTCACCGCTCGGGGCGAGCTGAAGCAGGCGGAGGAGTTCGAGGCGGACGGGACTGGACAGCGCCTTGAAGATCTCGGCGATCCGGCGCGCTTCAGCGGGATCCATGCCCTGGCCGAGTGGCACGCAGCGCTTGTGGCCGCCGCTGTCCATCTGGAGTTCATCCCGACGCTCCACCATGGCCCGAGGGTACGACCTAGATTGACAAAAGTCGATGCAAACGGTCTGCTTTGCATCGGTAATTCTCGGTCCAAGGAGACCTCATGACCCGCGCAGGCGGACTTCCCCAGCACGAGCTCACCGCCCAGCTTCTCCGCATCACCGATGAGCTGGCTGACAAGTTCCACGGCGTGTTCGGCCGGGAAACTGTCGAGCGCTTCGTCGACGAGACCTACGCCCTGCTCAACGAGAACGCCACGGTGAAGACGCACCTCGCGACGCTGACAGCCCGATTCGCCAAGCAGCGCCTGCACGACTACGGCCGCGCCCAGGGCCTGACCAAGGTCGAGGTGCCGCAGGTGTTGTTCATCTGCGTGCACAACGTCGGCCGGTCGCAGATGGCATCGGCGCTACTGGAGCACCACGCGTTCGGCAAGATCGCCGTGCGTTCCGCCGGCAGCCAGCCGAGTGGCTCCATCCCGTCGCAGATCACCGAGGTGCTGGCGGAGCTGAACATCCCGCTCACGCAGGCGTTCCCGAAGCCGCTCACCGACGAGGTCGTGCGTGCCGCGGACGTCGTCGTGACGATGGGCTGCGGCGACTCGTGCCCGGTCTATCCCGGCAAGCGCTACCTGGACTGGGAGGTGGCCGACCCGGTCGGCGCTCCGCTGCACCGCGTTCGCGAGGTGCGCGACGACATCGACCGGCGGGTCAGAAGCCTGCTGTCCGAACTTCTGGGCGACTGATGTTGCAGGTCTTGCTGGTCACGCTGATCGGGACGGTCGGGATCGTCGCGACGTTCGCGCTCGGCGTCTCGAACCTCTCTCAGGCCCGCAAGACCTTCGCCTGTATCTGGTTCACCGTGTGCGGAGCACTGGTTGTAGGCGGTCTGTACCTGTATGTGACGTGAGGAATCGTGTCACCAACCGTTCACCTGGATCGGGCATTATCGAACCAAGGAAACGCCCGCCAGGAGGAGATCGACGTGTCCAAGACCCCCGAAGTGCTGTTCGTCTGCGTGCACAACGCCGGCCGCTCCCAGATGGCCGCCGCGTTGCTGCAGCACTACGGCATGGGCAGGATCGCGGTCCGTTCCGCCGGCTCGGCCCCGGCCGAGAAGGTCAACCCCGCAGCGGCCGAGGCGCTCGCCGAGTGGGGCCTGGACATCACCGCGGAGGTGCCCTCGAAGCTGACGACCGAGGACGTCGAAGCCTCTGACGTGGTGATCACGATGGGCTGCGGTGACACCTGCCCGGTGTTCCCCGGCAAGCGCTACCTCGACTGGGAGCTCGAGGACCCGGCGGGCCAGGGCGTCGATTCCGTCCGTCCGATCCGCGACGACATCGACCGCCGAGTGCGCGGCCTGGTCGCCGAGCTGCTGGACTAACGCGGAACGCTGGCGGTCGACAACGCGGCCGCCAGCACCCCAATCGCCCCCAGCACGACGAACACCGCCGGGTAGCCGCCGAGCCACGAGGCCATGGCACTGCCCGCCCACGGCGCGATCGCGGCGGTCAGCATCACCGGCACCGCGAGCAGCCCGCTCAACTGTCCGTAGTGGACCGCACCCCAGCGATCGGTGATCGCCGTCGCCTGCACCAGCGTGAAGATCCCGCGTGCGACACCGGCGAGCACCGAGCCCGCGATGAGCAGCAATGCCGGGCCGGGCACCACACCCAGCAACGCGGTCACCACGGCGCTCGCCAGCAAGATCAGTGCTGTTCTTGTGCGCACCGACGTCTTCGCGGTCAACCTCGCGTACCCCAGCCGCCCGAGGACCTGGCCCACCCCACCGAGGCCCAGGGCCACCGCGGCCATTGACGTGGACATGCCGCGTTCGGTCAGCAGCGGCACGAGGTTGACCACCACCGCGTAAACGCTGAACGCCGCCAAGCTCATCGCCAGCGTCAGCACGAGGAACGGTCTGCTGCGCGCGATCGCGGACGGTTGATGCTCCGCCTCGTGCTCGATCTCCGGCCACGGCAGTCGCAAGCCGAACAGATGCAGCGGAACCGTGGTGACAGCCAGGATTCCGGCCAGCACCAGGTACGTTCCGCGCCAGTCCAGATGTGTGTTCAGCACGGCGGTCAGTGGCGCGAACACCGTGCTGGCCAGCCCGGCCACCAACGTGAGCGCGGTCAGCGCCGACACCCGCCTCGGCCCGAACCAGCGGGTCAGTGCCGCGAACGCGGGGGCGTAGAACACCCCGGCCATCGCGACTCCGATCAGCAACCATGCCGCCGTGAACCACGCCAACGACTGCGCGGTGGCCACCATGACGAGTGCGGGTACCGCGATGATCGAACCGGTGGTCATGATGGCGCGAGGACCACGACGATCGAGCAGCTTGCCCACCGGCACGCCGACGATCCCTGCCACGATCTGACTCGCCGAGAAACCCGCGGTGATCGCGGCCAACGACCACCCCGTCCGCGCGCCGATCGTCGGCAGCAGCACGGGGAACGCGTAGTAGAGAATCCCCCAGCTGATGATCTCGGTGCTGCACAACACGATCAGCACGCGACGCAGCCCGCCGTCAACGCCGGGCCGCGTCGTTGTTTCAGCGTGCACTGGCAGTGAGCCCGATCGTCAGCTCGCCGTGCTCCGGTGAGCCGCAGCAGCCACCCTCGTTCTTCTGTTCCTCGGGCGCGTCGAACACGCCAGCTCCGCCGCACACCCCGGTCTCGGGCAGCACGAGCTCGACGCGCCCGGCGGCCTCGTGGTCGCCGGCGATCGCCGCGACGACGGACCGCGCCTGCTCGTAGCCCGTCAGCGACAGGAACGTCGGCGCCCGGCCGTAGCTCTTCATGCCGACCAGGTAGACGCCTGGTTCCGGGTGGCGCAGCTCGTTCTCACCGTGCGGGTAGACGGTGCCGCACGAGTGGACGTTCGGGTCGATCAGCGGCGCGAGCTTCGTCGGCGCCTGCAGCACCGGGTCCAGGTCGAGGCGAACCTCCGACAGCCACGACAGGTCTGGCCGGAACCCGGTCAGCACCACGACCTCGTCGATGTCCTCGACCTGGTGGCCGTCGAACGACTCCAGCGTGAGGCTGCCGTTCGTCGTACGTTCGAGTGCCGCCGTGCGGAACCCGGTGGCGGTCTCGATGTGACCGGCTTCCACAGCCTTCTTGGCTCGCAAGCCCAACGCACCGCGCGCCGGCAGCTGGTCGGCCTCCCCGCCACCGAAAGCGTTGCCAACGGCGCCACGGCGCAATAGCCACACGATCTTCGTGCCGGGCTCCTGCTCCGCGAGTTCCGCCAGCACCACCAACGCGGTCAGCGCCGAGCGCCCGCTACCGGCAACCGCGATCCGCTTGCCCGCGTAGCGAGCGCGTTCGGCCACGAGGTCCGGCACCCGGTAGGCGATCTTCTCGGCCGCCGCCTTCTCCCCCACCGCTGGAAGGCCGTCTCCGCCCAGCGGGTTCGGCGAGCTGTAAGTGCCGGAAGCGTCGATCACCGCACGAGCCGAGATCCGCTCCTCGCCATCCGCAGTCTGCACGTGCACCGTCAGCGGCTCGTCCTCGCGCCCAGCGTCAACGATCCGGTCCCGCCCACGCCGAGCCACCCCAACCACGCGCGTGCCGAGTCGCACCCGGTCACCGAGCACCTCGGCCAGCGGCTGCAGGTAGCTCTCCACCCACTCCCCACCGCTCGGGTAGGCGTCACCGTCCGGCCGCACCCAGCCGGCTTCCTTCAACAGGCGCTCGGCAGCGGGATCAACGAGCTCGCTCCACTGCGAGAACAGCCGGACGTAGTTCCACTGCGACACGGCTGCACCGGCACGATCGCCCGCCTCCAGCACGAGCACCCGCTCGCCCCGTTCCACCAAGTTCGCCGCCGCGGACAAACCCGCAGGTCCGGCACCCACCACGACGACTGGCAACTCGCTCACCGCACACCCCTTGTATCGACACATTTCGAATCAACACTGGGACTCTATCGACCCCTATCGATTGACGCAACCATCGATTTGCGTCGATACTTCACCCATGACGACCACAGCGGCCACGCCGGCCGTGCTGCCGACCGACGACGCCGCGACCTACGCGGACTGGTTCGCGTGTCTCGCCGAACCGACCCGCGTTCGCCTGCTGCACGCCGTCGCCACCGCGGCACGGTCGATGACCGTCGGCGAACTGACGGAGCTGCTCGGCATCAGCCAGTCCACCTGCTCACACCACCTGCGCAAGCTGGTCGAGGTCGGGTTCCTGCGGCAGCACAAGGAAGGCACCGCCACACATATCAGCGTGAATCCTTCATGCTGCACCGGCCTGCCCCACGCCGCGGACGTCGTCATGGGCGTACTCGCACCACGCCCGTGCTGCCCAGCCAACCTCCCGGCAGACGTGCTGGTCCGTCCGCTGGAGGTTGCGGACTGGAACGCCGTGCGCCGCATCTACAGCGAGGGCATCGCCACCGGCGACGCGACCTTCGAAACCGAGGTGCCCCTGCGCAGGGCACTCGACGCCAAGTGGCTGCCAGACCACCGCTGGATCGCCGAGATCGACGGCGAGGTCGCAGGCTGGGCTGCCGCGACCGCGGTGTCCACACGGGACTGCTACGCAGGCGTCGCCGAGACGTCCGTCTACGTGGGCGCGGACTTCCGTGGCCGAGGCGTCGGCAAGGCCTTGGTGCACAAGCAAGTCAGCGCCGCCGACGACGCTGGCCTGTGGACGTTGCAGACCTCGATCTTCCCCGAGAACCGCGCCAGTCTCGCGCTGCACCACTCCATGGGCTTCCGCACCCTCGGCGTCCGCGAACGCATCGCGCAACACCACGGCGTGTGGCGCGACACCGTTTTCCTCGAACGCCGCACAGCCAACTAACACGCCATCTGACCGCTCATCCGTCGCCGTGCTCGGCGACGGCTACTTCGAGGTGCCCATGAACAGCCACGACGCCATCGTGATCGGCGCCGGCCAGTCCGGCCTCGCCGCAGCCCATGCCCTTGTCACACAAGGCCTACGGCCACTCGTACTCGAAGCCGGCGACGAACCCGTCGGCTCCTGGCCGCACTACTACGACAGCCTGACCTTGTTCTCGCCAGCCAGATACAGCGCCCTGCCAGGCCTGAAGTTCCCCGGCGATCCCGAGCGCTACCCGCGCCGCGACGAAGTCGTCGACTACCTCCGCACCTACGCCGCACACCTCAACACCGACATCCGCACCGGCCAACGCGTCACAGGGGTGACACGCGACAACGGCTTCCGAGTCACCACGACCGACGGCACCAGCTTCACCGCACCCATCGTCATCGCCGCCACCGGCGGCTTCGGCAACCCACACCGGCCCGCACTGCCCGGCCTCGACACCTTCCCCGGCACCGTCCTGCACGCCGCGCAGTACCACTCGCCCGAGCCGTTCGACGGCCAGCGCGTCATCGTGGTCGGCGCCGGCAACTCCGCGGTTCAGATCGCGGCAGAGCTCGCCGAGCACGCCCACGTCACTCTCGCGACCCGCAGACCGGTGAAGTTCTCCGCCCAACGCCCGTTCGGCCGCGACCTGCACTTCTGGCTCGACCGCACCCGCCTCGACCACCTGCCGATCGGCCCCTGGCTGCCCGACGGCTTCACCACGCCGGTTCTGGACACCGGCGTCTACCGCGCCGCCCTTGAACGACACCGCCCGGACCGCCGCCCGATGTTCACCGCCCTGGAAGGCTCGAAGGGCATCTGGCCGAATGAGCAGCGCGAACATGTCGACGCGATCATCCTGGCCACGGGCTACCGCCCCGACCTGCCGTACCTCCGCGGAGTCGGCACCGAGCACGACCGAGGTGTGTCCCGCCGGCATCCGGGTCTTGGCTTCGTCGGACTGGAATGGCAGCGCAGTCTCTCGTCGGCGACCCTGCGAGGCGTCGGCCGCGACGCCGCCCACGTGGCGCGCCGCCTGCTGAAGGGAGTTAGCTGAGCGAGAGCTGGTTCCGGTGGAAGTCGAAGTGCTGCACAGGAAAGCGGTACGGGTCCGCCACCGTCATGAACTCGCGGAAGCACCGCCCGGCGAGGCATGACGCTGCCACCAAGCCAAGAACCGGCGAAGTTGACGACGTCGAACGGCCTCGTACCCGCGTTGAGCCGTCGCGCCCACGCCGAACCGGCCCATCGCGGCACGCTCGCGACGATCCGGACCAATACCAGCAACGCGCGCATGATCAGGAAGCGGAGCAGCATGTGGAACAGCAGCTGGCGGTCGTTCCAGCGCGTGCCGTTCGAACGGCACCGCAACTGCTCGGCGACGGCACCGTCGAGCAATTGGCGGAACGTGTCGCGTGCTCGGTTGAGGTCCTCGTGAACTGCCTGCTTGTCCACGTTGCCACTGTGCGCCTCGCAGCTCAGTTCCACGAACGGCATCGAAGCGACCCCGTCAACGTGACATAGGTCTCCTTGAATCCTGTACCTAGGTATCGGCTTAGCGTTGTGTTGTTGGCCCTGGTCGGACCTCCGGAGGTAGGGGATATGGCGATCGAAGTCACCGATGCGACGTTCGAGCAGGAGGTCGGGCTGTCGCAGCAACCGGTGGTGATGGAGTTCTATGCGACGTGGTGCGGAAACTGCCGGAGGATCGCGCCGGTTCTCGACGAGCTGGCCGTCGAGTTCACGACGCGCGTACAGCTGGTGAAGGTCAACGCGGACGAGAACCCGGAGCTGGTGTCCCGGTTCGCGGTGACCTCGACCCCCACGTTGTTCGCGATGGCAGGTGTCCGGCAGGTGGCGTCCACGGTTGGCGCACAACCGACACCGATCTTGCGCGCCCTGTTCGAGTCCGCCGCCGATACCACCAGTAGCGGGACCGTCTCGGGATGCGGATGCGGACCAACCTGCGGATCAGGTTCCAGCGAGATCGCCAAAAGGGGAACCGACCTGATCAGCGGATGGGCGCCCGCGGAAGCCTGCACGTTGCCAACCGCTGATCAACCGGCGCGACTCGCCGAGTTCGATCGGCTGTTCTCCTCGTCGCTGCGCGAAGTACGCCGCGAGGAGCCAGGCTGGCTCCGCCTGCGTCTACACGGCGGTGCGGAGGTGGAGGCCACCGCACGGGACCTGACCGCACGAGAGGCCGAGTGCTGCTCGTTCTTCCGCTTCACAGTCAGTCGCACCGGCGACGAGGTGCTCGTCGACGTACGGGTGCCTGCGGACAAGGAAGTCGTGCTCGACGGCCTCGCCGCCCAAGCCGAGACAGCGCTGGCCGCACGGGTATGAGGAGTGAACAACGATGAGGTCTGGAGAACTGGCCGCGGCGGCCGGCGTGAACGTACAGACGCTGCGGTACTACGAACGGCGAGGTCTGCTGCCAGAACCAGACCGCTCACTCGGCGGGCACCGAGACTACGACGAGGACGCCGTCGCCCTGCTGCGAGTCGTCAAGGCGGCCCAGCGGCTCGGCTTCACCCTCGACGAGGTCGCTGAACTCATCGACACGGGCAGGCAACGCCACCCGTCTCCAGACCTCCAGGTCCGGGCACGCGCCAAGCTCGAAGAGGTCGACCGGCGGATGGAAGACCTCAACAAGATCCGCGAAGGCCTAGTCCGAGTCATCGACGCCCGCTGCGACAGCCTGACCAACTGCACCTGCCCGGACTGCCCCATCCCGTTCATCGCGCTCACCACCGTCACGAAAGGTCTCACATGAGCACCCCGGCAACCCCCGGTTCCGACTCCGTCCTCCCCGTTCACGTCGACCAGCACGAACAGGCCGGTCCGCCGAAACGAAGCAAAGTGGTCGCGTTCCTCGCCGCGATCGCCTGCGTCGGCTGCTGCGCATTGCCATTGCTGGTCCCGCTCGGCCTGCTCGGCGGCGCGGGCGTCGCCGCGGCCACGACCGGCTTGCTCGTCGTCTCAGCCGTCCTGTTCGGACTCGCCGGCCTGCTGTGGTTCCTCCACCACCGCCAGAAGTCCAAGCACTCCTGCGCTCAGGGCAACTGCTCGTGCTGACCATCACGTGACCGCGTCCGTCCATCAACGGAGAGCGTCGGGAAAGATGAACTACCGCAAGTGACACATGGTCGAAGGGCAGCTTGATGCAGGGCACACGCGACCTGGTCTCGCAGATGGAGCGCCACCAGGTCCCGATCTACGTCGGCGCCATCGCGGCCGGCATCCTCGTCGGCCTCCTCGCCCCAGGCGCCGGACCAGGCCTCGAAACCGCGATCAACCCGGTCCTCGGCGTCCTGCTCTACGTGACCTTCCTGCAAGTCCCGGCACGCGAACTGCTGCGATCACTACGCGCGGGCCGCTTCCTGGCCGCGGCCCTGGTCGTGAACTTCGTCGTCGTGCCCCTCGTCGTCGCGGCCATGTTCGGCTTCCTGCCCTCCGACGACGCGGTGCGAATCGGCGTGCTGCTCGTGCTGCTCACACCATGCGTGGACTACGTGATCGTGTTCAGCGGTCTTGCCGGCGGCAGCAGCGAGCGTCTCCTCGCCGCGACGCCGCTGCTGCTCATCGCCCAGATGCTGCTGCTACCGCTGTTCCTGCTGCTGTTCCTGGGCTCCGATCTCGCGAACATCGTCGAACTCGGCCCGTTCCTCGAAGCGTTCCTCGTGCTGATCGTGATCCCGCTCGCGCTGGCCTGGGCGACCCAGGCATGGGCGGCACGGCACCCTTCCGGAGTCACCTTCTCCAACAAGGCCAGCACCACCATGGTGCCGCTCATGGTCGCCACGCTGCTGGTGGTCGTCGCCTCGCAGATCCCCAAGCTCGGAGACGACGTCAGCGCCGTCTTCGGCGTGATCCCGTTCTACGTGGTGTTCCTCGTAGTGATGGCCGTCCTCGGCCTTGCCGTCGCACGCGTGTTCCGGCTCCGCACCCAGGACGGCCGCGCCATCGTGTTCACCGGCGCCACCCGCAACTCGCTGGTGGTGCTGCCACTCGCACTCGCACTGCCCGACGCCTTCGGGGTCGCGGGCATCGTGATTGTGACCCAAACCCTCGTCGAGGTCGTCGGCATGGTCATCTACGTCCGCGTCATCCCCAAGCTCATACCCGGACATAGCAAACCTTCGCCTTGAGTTTGGCCCCAAGAACAGCTCGACTCGTCGACGGCCTAGTCGAGCGCAAGCCCTCGGTGACTGAAGCCCACACGGCAGTTCGTCTCCCTGCCTTGGCCGTCCGGGGATCCGTTTCCGAGCCCTGTTCGCCGATGACACAAGCGCCTTGATGCGTTCGCAAAAGAGAGGCACGCAGCTGCTCATCACCGCCGCAATCGTCAACTCACAGCCGTGGCTGGACACCCGCAACCGGGTGACTCAGCTCAGTAGACACGAGGGCCGTCTCCGGTGCCGCGATCATTGATCGAACAGCATCCGAATCGGACTCAAGCAGATCGGGCGAACCCGAGTTGGGCTGCTGTCGTTCTGAAGTCGTTGCCGCAGTTCGGCGTACGCATCAGCGCGGGCGAGGTCTTTGGGCCGTGGCGGATCCGGAACGCGTTTGAGCACCTCGCGGGGATCGCACACCCACACCGGAGTCCCGGCCAGTTCCAGTTCGGTGGCGCCCGTCCGCAAGTGGGCGTACGTGCCGGTGAGCTCCGGTGGCACGTCGAGCATGCCCAGGCGCGTGACGAACAGATGATCCAACTGCTCCAGTGTCACCGGTTCCGGCTGCCAGCTACGGCATTGTGCTTCTGTGAGCCCGTTGCGCCAGCTCGGGTCGTAGGCGGGCACCGCTTCCAGTTCCACCAGCAGGTCCGCGATGCGCTGGAGGTTGTCCGGGGCCGGCGACGGCACGACGTCGAGATCGTTGGGCTGCACGTCCGCGCCGTAGACGGCTAGAACGACGGATCCGCTCATCACCCAGTCGACGTTGTGGCGATGCGAACACCTGCAGCGGAGATCGTTCGGGAGTGGGCGTGGGGCCGAGGTCGTCACGAGGATCAGTCATTCATTCTACTCTAACGTGAGGGTAGACTCCGTGCGACCTGGAACCCGGAGATGGCCTTGACCGACGAGCACATTCGAGATGACGAACAAGAGCGGGAGCATCTGGAGGCGACAGTTCGCCTGTTGAGAGCGGAACTGGACCTGCTGAATAACTCCATCGACAAGTCCGCCAGGACGATCAAGGACCAGAAGGAGCACATGTGGGCGTACTGGCGGGATATGGACAGCGCGGAGAAGGCCGGCTTCCGCACTGAAATCAACATGTCGGTCCTTCAGGGCGAGCACGCGGTGCTGCGGCGGCAGCGCATAGAGCGCCTGCTCGAGTCTCCGTACTTCGGGCGTGTCGACTTTCGCCGGGTCGAGGACGCGACGACCAGGGCCTACTACATCGGTGTGCACAACCTCTCCGCGCCCGACACTCAGGATGTCGTTGTCCACGACTGGCGGGCCCCCGTGTCGAGTCTCTACTACGACTTCGAGTCCGGGGACGCGTCGTTCGCGGCGCCGAAGGGCATCGTGCACGGTGAGATCACCGGCAAACGGCAGTACAAGATCCAGGGCGGGCGCCTGGAGTACATGTTCGAAAGCGCGCTGAACATCGGTGACGACGTTCTGCAGCGCGAACTGGGCCGGTCGGCCGACGACAAGATGAAGAACATCGTCGCGACCATCCAGCGCGAGCAGAACGCGGTGATTCGCAACGAAACCGCGAACGTGCTGATCCTGCAGGGCGTAGCTGGCTCCGGTAAGACGTCGATCGCTCTGCACAGGGTGGCGTTCCTGCTCTACCGGTTCAAGGACACCCTCTCATCGGACAACGTCATGATCCTGTCCCCCAACAGGGTTTTCGGCGACTACATCGCCAACGTGCTACCCGAACTGGGCGAAGAGCAGGTCAAAGAGATCCACTTTGACAAGATCGCGGAGAGGTTCCTCGCCAAGGTCACCGCATACGAGACGTTCAGCGAGCAGGTGGTGAAGCTGCTCGATCATGCTGACGAGGCTTCCGCCGAACGGATGCGCTACAAGGCCACGCCGGAGTTCGTCGCCCGCCTCGACGCCTGGATCACTTCGCGTACCGACGAAGAGTTCGAGGCCGCGGACATCGAGCTGAAAGGCACGCGGCTCACCGCCGAGTGGGTCGCGGACATGTTCCACGAGTCACCGGGTCTACCGGTCTTCACCCGGCTCGACCGCGTGGCGAACAGCGCTGTCCACCTGCTCAAGCACAAGGTTGTGGACAAGGGCGGGAAGTGGGCCGCCGCCGACACAGCGAACATTCGCAAGCAGGTCGGTTCCATGTTCCCGTACAAGGACGCATACGCGGTGTACAAGGCGTTCTACGACGATGCGGACCGCAAGGGTCTGTTCAAGCCGTTGGGGCGCAAGAGGATCGAGTACGCCGACGTCTTCCCGTTGATCTACACGATGATCAGGACGGCCAGGCAGGACACCTACGGCCACATTCGCCATCTGCTGATCGACGAGATGCAGGACTACATGCCCGTCCAGTACGCCGTGGTGCGTGAGCTGTTCTCCTGCAAGATGACGATCCTCGGTGACGCCAACCAGTCGGTGAACCCGTTCAGCTCCTCGTCGCTGCCGACGATCCGCAGCATGTTCCCGGAGGCCGACTGCCTGGAGCTGTGCAAGAGCTACCGTTCCACCACCGAGATCACCGAGTTCGCCCAGAAGATCTCCCGCAACGACAAGCTCGTCCCCATCGAGCGGCACGGACCGCCGCCTCAGGTCATCGCTTGCGCAGACCAGGCGGCACAGATCCTGAAGCTGATCAACGAGCACGAGAGCAGCGATCACCGCTCGCTCGGCATCATCTGCAAGACGGTCGATCAGGCGGAGAAGCTGTACGGCGCACTGTCGGAAGACGGCGTCGAGCTGACCTTCATCGACTACGACAGCACGGCCTTCGCCGGCGGCATCATCATCACGTCCGCGCACATCGCCAAGGGGCTGGAGTTCGACGAGGTGATCGTCCCGGGCGTGGATGACACGAACTACGCCACCGAGATGGACAAGTGCATGCTCTACATCGCCTGCACCAGGGCCATGCACCACCTCCACCTGACCCACGAAGGGTCAGCCTCGCGTTTCCTGGAGTTCACCAGATGACATCAGAGCCTGTTGTCCCCAGCCACGACATGGCGTTCGGCCTGCTGGTCGGCGGCGCACTGGGCGACGCTTTGGGGGCCCCTTTCGAGGGCCGGGAGACGGTCGAACAGAGCGACTTGGACGCACATGAGGGGGGCGGCCACCCGCCTGACTCATACCGATGACACAGCACTGGCGCTGGTTCTTGCCGCCCACCTGGCGAGGCGCCGCGTCGAGCGTGGGCTTGATCGTGACGTGCTGGCCCTCGAGTTCGCGGCGGCGTGGCGAGCCGAGCCGTGGCGTGGATATGGCTCGGGTGCCGCACAGGTGCTCGGCCTGATCGGCGATGGGGCGTCGTGGCGCAGCGCGGCCCGCGCGACATTCGGAGGGCAAGGTTCCTACGGCAACGGCGCTGCCATGCGCGTGGCGCCGGTCGCGCTGGTGGCAAGCAGCGTGCATCACGCGGCCGAGTTGGGACGACAGAGCGCCGAGGTGACGCACGGACACGAGCACGGCCAGTTAGGTGCTGCGTGCCAAGCGGCAGCGGCGTACCTGGCACTGCACGGCGATCGGAGGCACCGGCTCGATGCCACCCGGTTCCTCCAGGATCTTGCCAGGGTGATCCGGTCCCGGCCGTGGCACGAGCGGTTCGACCGCATCAGCGAACTGATCCGGCACGACGCCTCGCCCGCACACGCGGCACGCGCTCTCGGCAACGACGTGTCCGCGTTGGGGTCGGTTCCCCTGGCGCTGCTGGCCTTCCTGACACGACCTGACGATGCGGCGGCGGCAATCCGCTTCGCGGTGCTCGGTGGGGGCGACGCCGACACCATCGCGTCCATGGCTGGAGCACTGGCAGGTGCTCGCAACGGTGCACAGGTGTTCTCCGAGTCCTGGATCACGCGGCTCGAAGCGGCTGAGCCGCTTTCCCGCCTGACGGATCAGATGGCCGGACCACTCCCGGCCCGGCCTTGACCGCGAACCCGCACCGGCCATCGCCCGGAGGAGGCGCATGCAGGTTCAGATGCCGCCAGGACGTGACGCAGTGCGCGCACTGGCCGCGGCCGACGGCCGCTTCCTGCTGTCGGAGAACGACTCGATGCGGATCACGGCCAGCGCTGTGCTGCCAGTCAACAGGGACGCTTTCGTGGTCACCGTGTCGAGCGACGGCCGGCGCACAGAGCTGATGTTGTGGTGGCGCAGACATGTCTTGGAACGGCATGAGGGCGAACCTGCCTTGATGTGCCGCCGCGCGCAGGCATGGACGGACGAGTTGGAGCAGGGCCGCGTCCCTTAGCAGCGGCCGGTGCGCAGACGCCGGATGCCTGTTCCGCACAACCGAAGACGCCGCGAGTCCGGGCAGGTGGCATTGCGGTCGAGGCAGCCGCACCGATGGACGTCGGTGCGCCTCATCGTGGACCGAACGAGGTCGGGTTCGGTGCCGGTATCGCGTCCGGCCAAGCGGTGGTGATCCACTTCGCCACCGGTCGTTCCACAGCACGGGTGAGCAACCAGCCGAGAGCGATCGAGGCGGCGACCATCGCAGCGCATTGGGTTGTCGGTGATGCTCCGGCTTGCTGCAGCTGGTACATCACGGTGTAGCCGATGCTGTGGTTGACCAGGTAGATGCCGTAGGAGATTCCGGCCAGCCAGATGAGCGGGCGCAAGGTGGGGTGTGACCAGTCCGGGCCGGTCGCGGCAGTGGCGATCAGGCCGCATGCCATGCCCAGTGCCAGGGATGAGGGCAGGTCCTCGGTGTGGAAGTGGTGTGCGCCCACGGCGGCGGGGATCAGCAGCAGGAGCGTGGGGCCGGCGCGGCCGGTGGCCCACAGCCACAGTGCCGCGCCTGCCGCGAACAGGTGCGTGCGATGTACTCCGAGGTCGCCGTGCAACGCCGCGAGCCTTCCGCTGTCGTCCAGTGGGAGCACGACCGCGCTGATCACGATCGGAGCGATGACGGCCGCCCACAACACCATCCGCAGGCGCCATCCGTTCCGGCTCCGCGTCCGCCACAGCACCGCCGCGGTGACGAACGCCAGCACCTGCAGCGGCACCGTCCAGTAGCTCGGGTCGACCAGGTCGAGCTCGGCTGACAGGCCGGGCGGCAGGACGAGCAGCGTGGCGACCAGGTCGTCGCCGTCGCGACCCAGGGCGTCAGGCCCGAACCATCGGGTCACGGCGTAGGTGATCACGGAAGCCACCGCGAACGGCGGCAACATGCGACCGAGACGGTTGCGCAGCAACAGCCACGCTCCCGACGAGCTCAGTGTCTGGCAGACGAAGTAGGCGGAGATCACCATCAGCGTGCTGGCGCCCACCTGGACGCTCATCTCGAAGGGCCGGGTACCCAGTTCGGGCATCAGCAGCGGACCACCCCACGTCGCATGTTGCAGGACGACCAGCAGGATCGCCACTGCCCGCAGAACATCCCAGCTGCTTCGCCGCGGTGTTGTTGGCCGGGCGCTACTTACCACGACGCTGCCGCGCAAAATAAGAAAATCCGGACATACCGCAACTCTACCCTGACGTTAGATTAGAGTTGCTTGGCGGCCGCCTCCATGGGTGCCGGCTCAATCGGGCGGACCGCAGGCGGCCGTACGAACAACGCGGCCACTCCGAGGACCAACGGCAGCGGCAGCGAGGCCAGGAGAGCCGGGGTGTAGCTGCCGGTGAGGTCGTGCAGGAGCGCGAACATCAGCGGCCCGAAAGCGGTGGCACCGACGTTGATCGCGGTCACGGTGCCGCGGATGCCGCCAAGGTGGAGGGTGCCGAAGTAGCGGGGGAACGTGGCCGCCTCCAGCGTGCGCATGCCACCGCTGCCGGCTCCCAGCAGCAGGCCGAACAGCACCGCGGAAAGACCTGGCGCAATTGCCGTACCTAGCAGGAGAGCACCGAGCAGCGCGGCCATGGACGCCGTCATCAGCACCCGGCTGTCGACTCGGTCGACGAGCAGCCCCATGACCAGCGTGGCGACGAGACTCGCCGCGGTCTGCGGCAGGAAGTTCGCCGCCGCCGCGGTCGCGGTGAGTCCACGTTCGGTGAGCAGGCTGACCTGATGGAAGTTGACCGCTGTGCCGAACAGGCCGCATGCGGAGATGCCACCGGTCACCACCCAGAAGAACGGAGTGCGCAGCGCCACGGCACGGGTCACTCCCCAGGCGATGTGTGGCGGCGAGCCGATGTCCCGCACGGTCCCGTCAGGACGCTGGCCGAGATCGGCTGGCCGGTCGCGCAGCGCGAACCACGCCACCGGCAGCACGACGACCAGCACCACCACGCCTTCGGCGAACCAGACGCGACGCCAGCCCCAATCCGCGATCAGCGTTTCCAGCAGGAGCGGTGCCGATGAGATGGCCGCCGCGCCGATCGCGCTCACCAGGCCGAGCGCGGTTCCCCGGCGACGTTCGAACCACAACGCCACGACAGTGGTGGCGGCCAGGCCCAGCGCGCCTTGACCTGCCATCCTGATCGCGACGAAGCCGATGGTCAGACCGACGATGGAACTGACCGCCGCCATCGCGCACAACGCGGCGCCGAACACCAGCCCGATCACCGCCAGGACGCGGCGGACACCGAAGCGGTCGAGCGCACGACCGGCCCACGGCATCGCGACGGCACCGGTGAGAGTGCCCACCAGGTACGCGGTGGACACTGCGGACCGGCTCAGGCCGAGATCGGAGATCATCGGGTCGACGAACATCGACACGGCGGCGGTCTGCCCAGGCGCTGTGAGCGCGACGAGCAGCGTCGACCAGCCGACGACGTGCCAGCCGTAGAAGCCGGACGGCGTGAGCGAGCGGAATGAGATCAGGACTTCTCCCCCAGCGAAGAACGGTCAGTCGTCTGTTCCTGCGACGAGGGGCTCCAGTCGCACCTCGGGGTGCAGGCGCCGCATGACGCCCAGCGCGGTGGAGTCGACGAACAGGGCGAGGTCCACGCCGTCGGTGCGGGTGAGTACCTCGCTTCGGCCGCTGTCCACGATGGACCGTTGTTTGGGGTCGGCCAGGCGGCGCACGACGGTGTAGGGCAACGGTTCGAGCCGCACCGGCGACTTGAACTCCGCCTCCAGGCGGTGTGCGGCGACCTCGAACTGCATGGGGCCGACCGCGGCGAACACCGGCGCTCCGTCGCCGCGACGCAACGAACGCAGCACCTGTACGACGCCCTCGGACTCCAGTTGCTCGATGCCTTTGCGGAACTGCTTGGAGCGACTGAGGTCCGCCGGTCGCGCGACGGCGAAGTATGCCGGCGCGAAGCTGGGCAGACCAGGGAAACGCACCACGGGTTTGCCCGCGTGCAGGGTGTCGCCCACGCCCAGCGCGGTGGCGTTGACCAACCCGATCACATCACCGGGAAAGGCCGTGTCCAAGGTGGAGCGTTGCTGGCCGAAGACCTGTTGCACGTACTTGGTGGCGAACGGCTTGCCCGTGGCGGCGTTGGTCACGACCATGCCTCGCTCGAACACGCCGGAGCACACACGCGCGAACGCGACCTGGTCTCGGTGCGCACGATCCATGCCCGTCTGCACCTTGAACACGAACGCAGAGAACGGGGCGTCCAGCTCGCGCGGGTTACCGGCGGCGTCCGCCCGCGCGGTGGGGCGCGGCGCGATCTCGACCAGCAGGTCGAGCAGCTGCCGCACACCGAAGTTGAGCACCGCCGACCCGAACAGCACCGGTGTCGCCGTGGCTTCGAGGAATCGCCCGAGCTCGAACCCACCGCCGGACGCGCCGAGCAGCTCCGCCTCCTCGCACGCACGCGTCCACTCCACGCCTTCTTCAGCCTCCGCCTGCCCCGGCGGCAAGTGCTCTTCACCGGCGACCGTGGCGCCACCCGCGGTGCGCTGATAGCGCACAAAGCCCCCGCTGCGCCGGTCGAGCACACCGCGGAAGTGGCCCGCATCGCCCACCGGCCAGGTCAGCGGCATTGGCTGCAACCCGATCCGTTCCACGAGCTCGTCGCACAGGTCCAGCGCGTCGCGGCCGGGACGATCCCACTTGTTGATGAACGTGATCACGGGGATGCCGCGGTAGCGGCAGACGTCGAACAGCTTGAGGGTCTGCGGCTCCAGGCCTTTGGCCGCGTCGAGCAGCATGACCGCACAGTCCACCGCCGACAGCACCCGGTAGGTGTCCTCGGAGAAGTCGGCGTGGCCGGGAGTGTCCAGCAGATTGATCACGCAGTCGCGGTAGGAGAACTGCAACGCGGCGGACGTGATGGAGATCCCACGGGCTTTTTCCATCTCCATCCAGTCCGACACCACACCGCGCCGACCGGCCTTGCCGTGCACCGCGCCAGCCTCGGAGATTACCTTCGCGTGCAGTGCCAGCGCCTCAGTCATGGTCGACTTGCCCGCGTCCGGGTGGCTGATCACCGCGAAGGTGCGCCTGCGTTCCGCTTCCGCGAGCACGGTTGCGGACGAGGCGGTCGCCGGGGTGGCGGTGGTCATTCGCGATCCTTCAGGTAGGCAACATCCGACCAGAACTCTACCCTCACGTCACGGTAAGCTGACTCCTACCCGGCGGCACGAGTGGGGCACGAGCACGGGGCGTGATGCCAGAATGGCTAGTGATCGTGGCAGTTCGGGAAGGGATGTTGTGGGCGAGCACATGCAGATCGGCGAGGTGGCCGAGCGAACCGGTCTGTCGTTGCGCACAATCCGGTACTACGAGGAGGTCGACCTGGTGGTGCCGAGCGCGCGCAGCCAGGGCGGTTTCCGTCTCTACACCGAGCCTGACGTGCAACGCCTCGACGTGATCAAGCGGATGAAACCGCTCGGCTTCCAGCTCGAGGAGATGCGCGAGCTGCTCGGCATCCTCGACGCGCTGTCCGCCGGTGACGATCCCGATCGCGACAAGCATCTCGACCGCCTGTCCGGGTTCTGGACCGCCGCCGACGAACGGTGCCAGCAGCTGCGCGCGCAGCTGCGCATCGCCGAGGACTTCGCCACGACCCTGCGGTCCCACCTGCCCTCGAACTGACGGACATCACGCCTGGCCCGCGTCGCCGATTTCCTCTCACCGGCAACTCTCACGTAACGTGAGGGTGTGACCATGGCTCGAACGTCCACCCCTCCGCCCGCACTCGCCCCGGATGCCCTGCGGGTCATCTCCCTCGGCGGCCTCGGTGAGATCGGCCGGAACATGACCGTGTTCGAGCACGAGGGCAAGCTGCTCATCGTCGACTGCGGGGTCCTGTTCCCCGAGGAGCACCAGCCCGGCGTCGACGTGATCCTCCCGGACTGGAGCTGCATCCGGGACCGGCTGGCCGACGTGGTCGCCATCGTGCTGACCCACGGCCACGAGGACCACATCGGGGGCGTGCCGTACCTGCTGCGGGAACGACGCGACATCCCGGTCATCGGCTCCCGGCTCACGCTGAAGTTCCTGGCCGCCAAGCTGGCCGAGCACCGGATCAAGCCCGTCCTGGTCGAGGTCAAGGAAGGTGAACAGCTCACTCGAGGGCCGTTCGACCTGGAGTTCCTCGCCGTCAACCACTCCATCCCCGACGGTCTGGCCATCGCCATCCGCACCGACGCCGGTCTCGTGCTGCACACCGGTGACTTCAAGATGGACCAGTTCCCGCTCGACAAGCGGATCACCGACCTCCGCGGTTTCGCCCGCCTCGGCGAGGAGGGTGTCGACTTGTTCCTCGTCGACTCCACCAACGCCGACGTGCCCGGCTTCACGACCTCTGAACGCGATCTCGCCCCCGCGATCGACGAGGTGTTCCGCACCACGCCGCGCCGGGTGATCGTCTCCAGCTTCGCCAGCCACGTGCACCGCATCCAGCAGGTCCTCGACGCCGCGGCCGCGCACGGCCGCAAGGTCGCCTTCGTCGGCCGCTCCATGATCCGCAACATGGGCCTGGCCACCGAACTGGAATACCTGAAGGTGCCCGACGGGCTCGTCGTCGACATCAGGGACGCCAACCGGCTTCCCGCCCACCAGGTGACCCTGGTGTGCACCGGGTCGCAGGGAGAGCCGATGGCCGCTCTGTCCCGCATGGCGGCCGGCGAGCACGAGATCACCATCGTCGAGGGCGACACCGTCCTGCTGGCCAGCTCGCTCATCCCCGGCAACGAGAACGCCATCTACCGCGTGATCAACGGCCTGACCGACCTGGGCGCCAACGTCGTGCACAAGGGCAACGCCAAGGTCCACGTCTCCGGGCACGCCAGCGCCGGTGAGCTGGTCTACTGCTACAACATCGTGCAACCGGCCAACGTCCTGCCGGTGCACGGCGAGGCACGCCACCTGCGCGCCAACGCCGAACTGGCCGTCAAGACCGGCGTCGCCCGCGACCAGGTGCTCGTCGCCGCCAACGGCCACGTCATCGACCTGCACGAGGGCCGGGCCTCGGTCACCGGCCAGGTCGAGGTGCACAACATCTACGTCGACGGCCAGACTGTCGGCGGCGTCACCGAGGACTCCCTGGCGCAGCGCCGCACGCTGGGCGAAGAAGGCATGATCACCGTGGTCGCCATCATCGACACCGACACCGGGCGGCTCGACGACGCACCCGACTTCATCGCCCACGGCTTCGAACACGACGCCTCGACGTTCCTGCCGGTGATCCCCGCCATCGAGAAGGCCCTCGCGGGCGCCGCGGAGAAGAACACCACCGACGTGGCGGAGCTCGAACGTCTCATCGGCCAGCAGGTGCAGATGTGGGCACAACGCACCTACCGCCGCCGACCGGTGGTCATCCCGGTCGTCATCGAAGCCTGACCTGCACGTGGTGATGACCATGAGCAGCCCGCGCCGATTCGAAGCGGCGAGCCACTACAACGCCGCCTACCCGCAGTGCGCCCTGCCTGCCGACCCATCCCGACTGCGGGGCTATCACGCCGCCATGCAGGGCGTCGAGGACGATCTGACCGGTGAGTCCGTATCCATGACTGTGGAGTTCCTGCCCGGCGGCGCTCCCGCACCTGGCGAGGCGGACCGCCTCGGCACGGTCGTGGCGACCCATTGGGGGCAAGGCCCGGTGCTCGTGCTCGCCGAGCACGTGTCGCTGCGGACAGCGTGGCAGTTGATCGTCCAGCGGTGGCCTGTGCGCCTGTCCGAAGTACGGGCCGCGCTCGACATGACCATGTCGTGACCGCAGTGTCCCTGAGGTGAACATCGCGGTCGAGCCGGAGAGCTTGCTCACGATCAAGCCGTTCACAATTGGACCTACAGTGACGTCACGGTAGAGTCCACTGGGGTTGCGCCGGAGATGCCGCGGCCCGTCATGTGAGCCCCGATCGCTTGTGACACCACGTACAGCGCGGGCTCTCCCGGACTTCGAGAGGCACCCGGACGCATGAGTACCGCCAGGGAGGGACGCAGGGCCTAGCTCCACGCTCTGCGGACCCGAACAGTTCGCGGCACCACCCCATCACACGTGATGCCGACGTCGACGTCGGCACTCTCCCTGCGCGCACTGGGGCGCGCGGACCCCAGTCCTGTTCACCACGCGAGCCTCTGCCTGCTCGCGCGCACAACCCTGAGGTGTCGATTTGTCCTCACACGTGGCTGCGCCGCGTCCCTCGCTGCTGACGAGGGTCCGCACGACCTGGTTCTCCAACCCCCGCGCCGACCTGCTGTCCGGCCTCGTAGTCGCGCTCGCGCTGATTCCCGAGGCGCTGTCGTTCTCCATCATCGCCGGCGTCGACCCGAAGGTCGGCCTCTACGCCTCGTTCACGATCGCGATCATCATCGCGTTCTCCGGCGGCCGTCCCGGCATGATCTCCGCCGCCACCGGCGCCATGGCCCTGGTGCTCGTGCCGCTGGTGCGCGACCACGGCGTTGAGTACCTGTTCGCCGCGACCATCCTCACCGGCGCCTTCCAGATCGTGTTCGGTCTCGTGGGCGTACACAAGCTGATGCGGTTCGTGCCCCGCACCGTGATGGTCGGCTTCGTCAACGCGCTCGCGATCCTGCTGTTCACCGCGCAGATCCCGCACATCACCCAGGGCGGCTGGCCGGTCATCGCACTGGTGCTGCTCGGCCTGGGCATCATCTACCTGCTGCCGAAGCTGACGAAGGCGATCCCCGCGCCGCTGGTGGCCATCGTGGTGATCACCTCGCTGACGGTGTTCCTGCACGTCGCCGTGCCGACCGTCGGCGGGATGGGTGAGCTGCCCACCGCGCTGCCCGGTTTCGGCCTGCCGATGGTGCCGTTCACGCTGGAGACCTTCACCATCGTCGCGCCGTTCGCGCTGACGCTGGCGGTCGTCGGCCTGATCGAGTCGCTGCTCACCGCGCAGCTGCTCGACGACCTCACCGACACCCCGTCGAAGAAGGGCATGGAGGTGCGCGGGCAGGGCATCGCCAACATCGCCACCGGCTTCCTGGGCGGCATGGCGGGCTGCGCGATGATCGGCCAGTCCATCATCAACATCAAGTCCGGTGGCCGCACCCGGCTGTCCACCCTCGCGGCCGGTGTCTTCCTGCTGATCCTGGTCTTCACCCTGGGCCCGGTCGTCTCCCTGATCCCGATGGCGGCACTC
>NZ_JOEA01000006.1 GCF_000719115.1 Lentzea albidocapillata
GGAAACACCCGGTCCCATTCCGAACCCGGTAGTTAAGCCCTTCTGCGCCGATGGTACTGCACTGGTTACGGTGTGGGAGAGTAGGTCGCCGCCGAACTTTACTTCCCTGAAGGGGCTTGTGATCGCGGGGCACAATTACAGTGCTTTGCTCACAGGCCCCTTTCAGCGTGTCCATAGTAGGAGGATTTGGTGTCTAGGTTCGGGGATCGTCCCGGCGACCGTCAGCGTGGCCAGGGAGACCGACCGCGCCATTCCGACGGTGGCCGTCCATCAGGCGATCGCAAGTTCAGCAGCAACAGCAGCAACAACAACTCCCAGCGCGGTGAAGGCTCCGGCGACCGCACCAACAGCGGTGACCGTCGAGACAACCGCGCCGGCTCCAGTGACCGTGGTGGTTACCGCGGTTCCAGCGACCGTCCCGCTTACCGCAAGGACGACTCCGGCGACCGCGGTGGTTACCGCGGCCAGGGTTCAAGCGACCGTGGCAGCTCCAGCGGCTCCAGCGATCGTGGTGGCTACCGCAAGAGCGACTCGGGTGACCGGGGCGGCTATCGCGGTCAGGGTTCCAGCGAGCGCAGCGGTTTCCGCAGCGACCGCCCTGCCTTCCGTAAGGACGACTCAGGCGATCGCGGCGGTTCCCGCGGCGGCCAGGGTTCGAGCGACCGTGGCGGTTACCGCAAGAGCGAGTCGAGCGACCGTGGTGGCTACCGGGGCTCCAGTGACCGGCCCGGCTTCCGCAAGGACGACTCCGGCGACCGTGGCGGTTACCGCGGTTCCAGCGACCGTCCTGCCTACCGCAAGGACGACTCGGGCGACCGTGGTGGTTACCGCAAGAGTGAGTCCGGCGACCGTGGCGGCTTCCGCTCCGGTGAGCGCACTGGCTCGAGCGACCGTGGCGGCTTCCGCAAGAGCGACTCCGGCGACCGTGGCGGTTACCGAGGCCAGGGTTCCAGCGACCGTGGCGGCTTCCGCAAGGACGACTCGGGCGACCGTGGTGGTTACCGCAAGAGTGAGTCCGGCGACCGTGGCGGCTTCCGCTCCGGTGAGCGCAGCGGCTCGGGCGACCGCGGTGGGTTCCGCAAGAGCGAGTCGAGTGACCGTGGTGGCTACCGGGGCTCCAGTGACCGTCCCGGCTTCCGTAAGGACGACTCCGGCGATCGCGGTGGCTACCGCGGCCAGGGTTCCAGCGACCGTGGCGGCTTCCGTAAGAGCGAGTCGAGCGATCGTGGTGGTTACCGCGGTTCCAGCGACCGTTCGAGCGACCGTCCCGCGTACCGCAAGGACGACTCGGGCGATCGCGGTGGTTACCGCAAGAGCGAGTCCAGTGACCGTGGTGGTTACCGCGGTTCCAGCGACCGTTCGAGCGACCGTCCCGCTTACCGCAAGGACGACTCGGGCGACCGCGGTGGCTATCGCGGCGACCGTTCGAGCGACCGTGGCGGCTCCAGCGGCTCCAGCGACCGCGGTGGGTTCCGCAAGAGCGACTCCGGTGACCGGGGCGGCTCCCGCGGCCAGGGTTCGAGCGACCGTGGCGGTTACCGTAAGAGCGAGTCGAGTGACCGTGGTGGTTACCGCGGTTCCAGCGACCGTTCGAGCGACCGTTCCAGCGACCGCGGTGGTTACCGCAAGAGCGACTCGAACGACCGCGGTGGTTACCGCAAGAGCGAGTCGAGCGATCGCGGCGGCTACCGCAAGGACGACTCGAACAACCGCAAGGACGAGCGTTCCGCTCCGGTGCGCGACGACCGTCGTAAGGACGAGCGCAGCCGTGAGCGTGCGGCGCGGTTCCAGGATCGTCAGACCGACCCGGAGACCACCGGCCAGGACGGCACCGACGTCAAGGCCGCCGGCCAGGACGCGCCGGTCGCCGCCGAGGTGACCCCGGCCGCCGAGCGCGCCGGTTACCGCCTGGGCGACGGCGCCGCGGCCACGCGTGCCGCAGCCGGTCGTGAGACGGCAGCTGAGACCGTCGCCGAGGCCGAGGTCGCCGCTGAAGGCGACACGGACGAGGTGGCGAAGACCGAGACCGACGAGTCGCCTGCCGAGGGTGACGTCGTCGCGGCCGAGGTCAGCAGTGAGGCCGGCGGCGACGAGCCGCGCGACGAGGCGCCCGCGCCCCGTGGCGGACGGCCCCCGCTGCCGGACGAGGCCGACCTGTCGCTGCTCGACCCGGAGATCAAGCTCGAGCTGCGCAGCCTGCCCAAGGGCCTCGCGGAGATCATCGGCAAGCACCTGGCCGCGGCCGGGCTGCTCATCGACGAGGACCCCGAGCTGGCGCTGGAGCACGCGCGGTACGCGCGGAGCAAGGCTGCTCGTGTCGGTGTCGTGCGCGAGGCGGCCGGTCTGACGGCCTACTTCGCGGACGAGTGGGCCGAGGCTCTCAGCGAGCTGCGGGCCGCCCGCCGGATGATGACCGGCCCGGGCCACCTGGCGATCATGGCGGACTGCGAGCGGGCCCTGGGCCGGCCGGAGCGGGCCATCGACCTCGCCAAGGACCCGGCGGTCAAGGACCTCAGCCAGGAGGACGAGATCGAGCTGCGCATCGTCGCGGCCGCCGCTCGTCGTGACATGGGCCAGCTCGACGCCGCCGTCGTGGCGTTGCAGGGGCCCGACCTTGATCCGGGGCAGCGCAATCCCTACTCCGCGCGGCTCTTCTACGCTTACGCCGACAACCTGGCCGCGGCCGGTCGTATCGAGGAAGCCGTCAAATGGTTCCTCAACGCCGCCGAGGCTGACGACGAGGGGGAGACGGACGCCGCCGAGCGCGCGTTCGAGCTGACCCAGGAGGAGACCCCGGAGCAGTGAGCGAGACGTTGGTCGACAGGTACGACGCGTTGCTGATCGATCTCGACGGCACCGTCTACCGAGGATCCCAGGCCGTGCCGGGCGCAGCCGAAGCAATCGCTGCGGCCAGAAGCAAGGGCGTCGGGATCCGGTACGTCACCAACAACGCCTCCCGCTCACCGCAGATGGTCGCTGATCACCTCGTCGAGCTCGGGTTCGAGACGAGCATCGACGAGGTGAGCACCTCCTCGCAGGCGGGCGCGGCCATGCTGGCCGAACGCCTGCCGAAGCGATCCACTGTGCTCGTGCTCGGCACCAAGGCCCTGGAGGCCGAGGTGCTCAAGCGCGGACTCATCCCGACCGACACCGCCGACGGCGCGGTGGCGGTCCTGCAGGGGCTGTCCATGGACCTCGGCTGGCGTCAGCTGGCCGAGGCCGCGGTCGCCATCCGCGCCGGCGCGCTGTGGGTGGCGTGCAACGTCGACGCCACCCTGCCCACCGAACGCGGTCTGCTGCCCGGCAACGGCAGCCTCGTCGCGGCGCTGAAGACGGCGACCGGCCAGGAGCCGCTCGTCGCCGGCAAGCCCGCCACCCCGCTGCTGCAGCAGGCGGCGAAGGACCTCGGCGCGAACCGCCCGCTGGTGATCGGCGACCGCCTCGACACGGACATCCTGGGCGCCGTGAACGCCGGAATGGACTCCTTGCTCGTCCTCACGGGTGTATCCACCGAACAAGAGGCGCAAGCGCTTCCGGATGAGCAAAAGCCCACGTATGTCGGCGCGGACCTGTCGGTACTCCATCGGCTACCGTAAGACGAGTGAGCTACCCCCTGCCCGGACCGCCGCCCAACCCGGCTGACGCCATCGACGGCGCGCTGGAGCGGCTCGACGGGCTCGAGAACGTTCCCCTCGACGAGCATGTTGCCCGGTTCGACGCAGTGCATGCGACGCTCACCGACGCACTGTCGAGCATCGACAAGGTGTGATGCACAGTGCCTCGCAGGGTGCGGCTCGACGCCGAACTCGTGCGCAGGGGGCTTGCCCGGTCCCGTGAGCACGCCAGCCAACTCGTCGCGGACGGTCGCGTGAAGGTGCGCGGCACCGTCGCGACGAAGCCCGCGACCGCCGTCGAGACCTCCGACGCGGTCGTCGTCAAGGACATCGGCAACGACCCGAACTGGGCGTCGCGCGGCGCGCACAAGCTCATCGGCGCGCTCGAGGGCTTCAAGATCGACCCCACCGGCAAGCGTTGTCTCGACGCGGGCGCATCCACTGGCGGTTTCACCGACGTGCTGCTGCGCAAAGGCGCACGGCAGGTCGTCGCGGCCGACGTCGGCAGGGGTCTGCTCGACTGGAAGCTGCAGACCGACGACCGGGTCGTGGTGAAGGACAAGACCAACGTCCGCACCCTCACGCCCGAGGACATCGGCGGCAATGTTGAACTCGTGGTAGCCGATCTTTCGTTTATCTCGTTGAGGCTTGTGCTTCCCGCACTGGCCGCGTGCCTCGACGAGGAAGGCGACCTGCTGCCCATGGTCAAGCCGCAGTTCGAGGTGGGCAAGGAGCGCCTCGGCTCCGGTGGCGTCGTGCGCGACCCCGAACTCCGGGTCGAAGCCGTACTCGACGTGACCAGGGCGGCGACCGGACTGGGTCTGGCCGTGCACGGGGTCGTCGCGAGCCCGCTGCCCGGACCGTCCGGCAACGTCGAGTACTTCCTCTGGCTGCGCAAAGCGGATCCGCTCCCGGAAGGATCGGACGCTGTTGCACAGATGGTGCGCACCGCCGTCGAAGAAGGGCCCCAATGAGGGAAGTCCTGCTGGTCGTCCACACCGGGCACCAGAGCAACATCGATCTCGCCCGTCAGGTGGCCGGCCGGCTCGCGGTCGGGGGCGTCACGACGAGGGTGCTCGACGACGAGGCGCGTGACCTCGGCCCGTCGTGCTGCACCAAGGTCGTGCCCGCCGACGACCACGCGGCCGAGGGCACCGAACTGGTGCTGGTGCTGGGCGGTGACGGCACGCTGCTGCGCGGCGCCGAACTCGCCCGCCCGGCGCGGGTGCCGGTGCTGGGCGTCAACCTGGGCCGCGTCGGGTTCCTCGCGGAGGCCGACTCGGACGCGTTGCACGAGGCCGTCGGCCACGTGCTGGAGCGCGACTACTTCGTGGAAGAGCGCATGACGCTCGACCTCGTCGCGAAGGTCAACGGCGACGTGGTCGCGAAGACCTGGGCGCTCAACGAGATCACCGTCGAGAAGCTGATCCGCGAACGCATCCTCGACGTCGTGGTCGAGGTCGACGGCCGCCCGGTGTCGGCCTTCGGCTGCGACGGCGTGATCTGTGCGACGCCGACGGGCTCGACGGCCTACGCGTTCTCCGCGGGAGGTCCGGTCGTGTGGCCGGACGTGCAGGCGATCCTGGTGGTGCCGAGCAACGCGCACGCGCTGTTCTCGCGGCCGCTGGTCGTCTCGCCGAAGTCGCACGTGGCGTTCGAGATCGACCCGTCGGGCCACCCGGCGGCGCTGTCCGCGGACGGGCGGCGCACGTTCGAGCTGCCCGCGGGCGCGCGGATCGAGATCGTGGAAGGCGAGGTGCCTCTCAAGGTCGTGCGGCTGCGCCAGGCACCGTTCACGGACCGGCTGGTCGAGAAGTTCGCCCTGCCGGTGAAGGGATGGCGGGGACCATCGGCAGGCTGACAGCGCCGCTCGGTGCGTCGGCACTTGCCCGTTATGGTGCCCGCGAGGAAATGTCGGACTCGACAAGTAAGGTTCGCCCTGTGCTGGCCGAGATGCGCATCAATGGCCTTGGCGTGATCGACGAGGCCACCCTTGAACTAGACCCCGGATTCACCGTGGTGACCGGTGAGACGGGCGCGGGCAAGACCATGGTCGTGACCGGGTTGCACCTGCTCGGCGGTGGCCGGGCAGAGGCTTCGCGGGTGCGCACCGGGGCTGACAAAGCGGTGGTCGAAGGCCGCTTCCAGGCTCCGGCGGGCAGCCCTGCCGCGAAGGTGGCGGAGGAGGTCGGCGGCGAGGCCGACGAGGACGGGTCGCTGATCGCGATCCGCACCGTCGGCGCCGACGGCCGCTCGCGAGCCCACGTCGGTGGCCGCTCCGTGCCGGTCGGCGTCCTGTCCGAACTGGCCGAGCAGCTCATCGCCGTCCACGGGCAGAACGACCAGCTTCGGCTCATGCGGCCGACCGAGCAGCGCGGTGTGCTGGACCGCTTCGCCGGCGACGACGTGAGCTCGCCTTTGCGCGCCTACCAGGCCGTTCGCGAAGAGTGGCTGCGTGTCTCGGCGGAGCTGAAGGAACGCACCGAGCGCTCCCGCGAACTGGCCCGCGAGGCCGACCTGCTGCGGCACGGCCTGACCGAGATCGACGCCGTCGCCCCGAAGCTGGGCGAGGACGCCGAACTCCACGACGAGGCGCGGCGGCTCGCGGACGCCGACCAGCTCCGCGAGGCCGCCCAGGGCGCGCAGTTCGCGGTGTCCGGTTCGCTGGAGGGCGACCCGGACAACCCCGGTGCGCTCGGGCTGATCTCCGAAGCCGCCCGCAAGCTGTCGGCGTCGGAGGATCCGAAGCTGCGGGAGATGGAGCCGCGGCTGGTCGAGGCGGCGACGTTGCTGGCCGACGTCGGTGCCGAGATCTCCGGCTACCTGGACCATCTGGAGGCCGACCCCGGCCGGCTCGAGAGCGTGCTGCAGCGGCAGGCCGACCTCAAGGCGCTGACCCGCAAGTACGCCGCCGACGTCGACGGTGTGATCGCCTGGGCCGAGGACGCGCGCACCAGGCTGGGCGGGCTGGACACGTCCGAAGAGGCGTTGACCGGCCTGGCCGCCCGTCGCGACGAGCTGGCCGCGGAACTGGCGACGCTCGCCGGCCAGGTGACGGCCGCTCGCGTCGAGGCCGCTCTGGAGCTGGGCAAGGCCGTCACTGAGGAACTCGACGGGCTCGCCATGCCGCACGCCTCGGTCGAGCTGGCCGTCCGGCCCCGGCACGCCGAGGCGGGGGACGCGCAGGCGTTGTCCGTCGGACGCTCGATCCTGCACGCCGGCACGTCCGGCGTGGACGATGTCGAGCTGCGGCTGATCTCGCACCCCGGGGCGCCCGCCCTGCCGGTGCACAAGGGTGCTTCCGGCGGTGAGCTCTCCCGGGTGATGCTGGCGCTGGAAGTGGTGCTGTCGCACTCGGATCCGGTGCCGACACTGGTGTTCGACGAGGTCGACGCCGGTGTGGGCGGACGGGCCGCGGTCGAGGTCGGCCGCCGGCTGGCCCGGCTCGCCCGGTCGCACCAGGTGATCGTGGTGACGCACCTGCCGCAGGTGGCCGCGTTCGCCGATCGGCACCTCGTGGTGGACAAGTCCGCAGACGGGACGTTCACGCGGTCCGCGGTGCGGAGGCTGGACGAGACGCAGCGGGTCGTCGAACTCGCCCGGATGCTGGCCGGCATGGACTCGACCGACACCGGCCGGGCCCACGCCGAGGAGCTGCTGGCCGCGGCCAAGGCGGACAAGTCCGCTGCTCCCGTGGTCCGCCGGAAGAAGAAAAAGGCCTGACCGTCCCGGTCGCTTCTCCTCCCGCTGTTCCCGGCCGGGTTCGGCATGATGGGGGAGTGACGGGAACTTTGACCACGCGCCGGGTGCTCGGGGCGGTGCTGGTGGTCGTCGCGGCCGGACTGGCCGTGGCGGCCACGTTCCTGTCCGCGTACTCCGTGCAGGTCGTGGTCAGAGGTCAGACGTTGCGCTTCGAGGCCACCTCCTGGGTGGTCGAGCGGGACGACTTCCGTGAAGTGTTGTTGCTTGAACCCCTCGAGTTCGGGGAGCCCGCGGTGGGGGCCGCGCTCATCATGGCGCTGGCGGCCGTGCTGGCGTTCCGGATTCCGGCACTGCGGGTCGGGTCGCTGCTCGGGGCCGGGCTGCTGGCCGGGGTGGCGTGGGCCGCCGTCTCCCGGATCCAGGGGTTGCTGAAAGGGCTGGGAGAGATCGACTCACCCGTGCCCATCGAGGTGGAGCAGGGCGAAGGGGTCACCCTGCTGATCGTGGCAGCCGGGGTGGCCGTGGTGTCCGCCGTGCTGCATCAGGAGTTGCCTCGGGCGGACCAGGCGGAACCCGACGGTGACGGGGTGGTCGTCCACCAGATCGACGACGAGGCGGACGACACCGACACACCGCCGTACGGATATCCGGTGATCGTGGAGCCCAAGAGTGATTGATAGTCGCAAGACCGCATGGGTGCTGCTGGCGCTGGGGGCGGTGCTGTCGGTCGTGGCGTCGCTCCAGGACGTCTTCAGCACGGTCTACAAGGGATTCGGGTCCGACCTGACGGTCACCTGGACCCTGTGGGCCATCAGGTCGGCTCCGCAGGAGGGGGTCGCCGGTCAGTCCGCTCTCTTCGCCGCCGGGTGGCCGGTGGTGGTGTCGGCGGTCGTGATGGCCGTCGCCGTGGTGTTCGTGGTGCGCGAGCGGACCGCGTTCGTCGGGCGGCCGCTGGCCATGGGCGGGGCCGGGCTGCTGGCCGGGGTCGTGCTCCTCTACGTGGTTCAGGTCTGGGAACTGGAGCGGGGCATCAACGCACAGCCGCAGTCCGGTGCCGGCAAGGACGAGCTGCTCTACAACGGTGGCTTCTACCTGTTGATGGTCGCGGCCGTAGCCGCGCTCGTCGGTGCGGTGCTCGTCCAGCGGCGGAGTCCCGAGCCGGTGGCGGAGGACGACGACGAGGGGGAGGAAGTGGTCGTGCACCAGCTCGACAGCGACGACGACACTCCGCCCTTCGGCCTCGCCATTCCGCACGACGACGAGCAGCGGGAGGCTCGGTGATCGGCAGACCTACGGCGATCGCGTTGATCGCGGCGGGAGTGGTGCTGACCGCCACGGCGATGGTGTTGCCGTGGTACTCGACCGCCTACGCCGGCGGGGTCGAGGTCGTGGTCCGGGCGTGGGGGACGGAGATCCTCAACAAGCCCGGAGACTGGCCCGCGGGAGAGCTTTCGCCCTGGTACGGGGTGCCCGTCGTGGTCACCGCCGCGTTGCTCGTTGCCGGGGTCTGGATCAGCCGGGCGGCGCTGGCGGGAGCGGCCGGGCAGCTCGGCGCCGTGGGCGTGATCGGGGCGCTCGTGGTGTCCGAGCGCGGGCACGCGGTCGAGCAGCAGGGCGACTTCGCGGTCGGGTTCGGGCTGGTGTTCCTCGCGGTGGGGACACTGGTCGCGCTGGCCGGAGCCGTTGCGGTGCAACGGGAGGCGATGTGAGGAAGGTCGTGGGCGTCGTCCTGTTCGGACTTGCCGCCGCGGCCGCGGTCGCGGCCACGTTCCTGCCGTTCTCGGAACTGTTGATCAGCCTTGCCCCCGGGCAGCCGCAGACCGCGTACGTCACCACGGGGTGGAGCACGCGGTTCGGTGGCACGCAGGACGAGCACGGTCCGTTGTTCGCCATCCCGATCGTGGTGGCGGCCGCCGCCGTGCTGGCCGGGATGCGATGGCGAAAGGCCGCCTTTGCCGGAGCGGCCGCGCTCGCGGGCGTCACCGGAATGTTGTTCGTGTATTTGCTGAACGCGATCAGCTTTCACAAGGAGGGCAACATCGCCATCGATCCGGCGCTGGAAGCCGGGTTCGGCAACGGTATTTGGGTGCTCATAAGTGCAGTGGTTCTCGCGTTTGGAGCCGTAGTAGTTCACCCCGACGACTGACCAGCCGGAATTGTCCGGCGTGCCTCACCTGTCGCGTGCGCACCGTGAGCCACTATCGGCTCATGAAGCTTTCCGGGCTGCTGAGCCGCACCAACCACGAACTTCCCGGAGTCACCGGCGTCGCGCGGGTTGATCGGCGCGCGAGCGACCTGGTTCGGCGCGTCAGCGCCGGTGACATCGCGGTGATGGACCTGGTCGACATCGACCGGCGGACCGTCGAAGCGCTCGTCGCGGCCGAGGTCGTCGGCGTCGTGAACGCGTCACCGTCCATTTCCGGACGGTTTCCCAACCTCGGCCCGGAACTGCTGATCGAGGCCGGCATTCCGCTGATCGACAACGTCGGCGCGGTCGCGCTGCGGGAGATCAAGGAAGGCGTCAAGATCCGGCTGCACGAAGGTGTCGTGTACGCCGGGGAACGCGAGCTCGCCAAGGGGATCGAGCAGAACGCCGAAAGCATCGCCGACGCGATGATCGAGGCGAAGGCCGGCATGTCGGCGCAACTCGAGGCGTTCTCCGCGAACACCATCGAGTTCCTGCGCCGGGAACGCGCGCTCGTTCTCGACGGCGTCGGCGTACCCGAGGTGTACGTGCCGATGCGCGACCGGCAGGTGCTCGTCGTCGCCGGCGGGCCGTCGCACGCCGAGGAGCTGCGCAAGCTCCGCAAGTACATCCGCGAGTACCGGCCGGTGCTGATCGGCGTCGACTCGGGCGCGGACACGCTGATCGACGCCGGGCTCAAGCCGGACATCATCGTCGGCGACCCGGACGGCATCGGCACGGCGTCACTGCGCGCGGCCTCCGAGGTGGTCGTGCCCGCGCAGACCGACGGTCACGCGCCCGGCCTGCAGCGGATCCAGGACCTCGGCATCGGCGCGGTGACGTTCCCCGCGTCGGGCAACGCCGAGGATCTCGCGTTGCTGCTCGCCGAGGCGCACGGGGCGTCCCTGGTCGTCACGGTGGGGCTGCGCGCGACGCTGCGCGAGTTCCTCGACCGCGGGCACTCCGGTTCCAACCCCTCCACGTTCCTCACCCGGTTGAAGCTCGGCAGCAAGCTCGTCGACGGGGAGGCCGTCGCGACCCTGCACCGCAGCCGGGTCTCGCTGGGCGTGATCGTCCTGCTGGTGACCGCGGCGATCGTCGCCATGGCTGCGGCCCTCGCGGTGTCCGGTGTCGGTCACGTCTACGTCGACATCGTGGTCGACGGCTGGCAATCCGTCGTCAACTGGTTCAAGGGGTTCTTCTCGTGATCACGCTGCGCTACCACATAGTTTCGATCACCGCGGTGTTCCTCGCGCTGGCGGTCGGTGTCGTGCTGGGGTCGACCGCGATCAGCGGAAGGCTGCTCTCCGGGCTGAGCGACGAGAAGAACTCGTTGGCACAGCAGGTGAACGACCTGCAGAACGACCGCAACGCGTTGAACGCCAAGCTGACCGAGGCGGACAAGTTCGCCGCGTCCGTCGGCCCGCTCGCGGTCAAGGACCGCCTCGCCGAACGCACGGTCGTCATCGTCACGACGGCGGACGCCCGTCCGTCCGACCGGGACGCGCTGACCGGGCTGCTCAAGTCCGCGAGCGCCACCGTCACCGGCGAGATCCAGCTGACCGACGCGTTCACCGACCCGTCCCGCGGCGACCAGCTGCGCGATCTCGTGGCACGGCTGCAGCCCGCCGGCTCGCAGCTGCCCACGGCCGCGGACCCCGGCACACGCGCCGGTGGCCTGTTCGGAGCGCTGCTGCTGCTCAACCCGTCCAACAACCAGCCGCAGGCCACGGCCGACGAGACGGCGTCCGCGCTCGCCGGGCTGACCAACGCCGGGTTCGTGAAGGCCACCTCGGGGATGAAGCCTGCGCAGCTCGCGATCGTGCTGACCGGCGGTGCCGCGATCGGTGACTCGGCCGCGGACCGCGCCTCGACCGTCGCGCGCTTCGCCACCCAGCTCGACCGGGCCGGCGCGGGTGTCGTGCTGGCGGGCGCGAACGGTTCGGCGAACGGCACGGGTGCGATCGGCGTGGTCCGCGCGGACACCGCCGCGACGTCGATCCTGTCCACGGTGGACAACTCCGACACCCCGGCGGGCCAGGTCGTCGTGGTGATGGCGTTGAGCGAACAGCTGGAGGGCCGCTCCGGCCGTTACGGCGTCGCGGGCAACGCGGAGGCGTCCTCACCGGGGACGGCGGGCTAGTAGTCGGTCGTCCAGTCGCCCGGAAGGATCTTCAGCAGCTGCTCGAAGGCGTCCGGTGTGCGGGCGCGGGCCCACAGCCACTGGCGGTCGTCCTCGCGCACGACCAGGTCGTCCGCGACGAACCAGCGGGTGCCGGGACTGTGCAGCGGCAGCAGGGCGAAGTGGTCCTCGAGCAGGGAGACGTCCGCCTCGGATGTCTCCCTGTCCGCTGTTCCGGCCCCGTCGCGGAACAGCGACTCGGAGAGCACCATCTCCACGCACGCGAGCGAGAACCGCGGCAGCCAGGTGTCCCAGCGCTCCTCGGTCCTGTCGACGAGGTCGAGCTTGATCATCACCTCGGGGTCGTCGCCGTCCAGCGTCGTTCCCCAGGCCGCGACCCACTGGTTCTCGGCGCGGAACACCAGGACCTCGTCGTCCACGCGCAGTTCGGACGGCGTGAGCAGGCGGTCCTGGTTGCTGGTCAGGTCGGGGCGCTTGCCGAACAGCGACAGCGCCTCCTTCACCGCCTCGGGCAGCCGGACGAGCAGCTGTTCCTCGGCGGCGGCGAGATCGGCCCGGTTCCAGCCGTCCTGCGGTTCGATCGGCTCGGCCCACGCGGCCGCGAAACCCTCGATGAAACGCCACGCCCCTGAGCGTTCGCGCACGGCTCTTGCGGCTTCCCCTGCCACGTCGAAGGTCACGTGACAACTTTTCCTGATGCCGGCCCTTGCCGTGGGAGGTTCGGCAAAACCCCTCGCTGCGCCGATCGGGTGATGTGATCTGCCGGGTCGTGGTGCGCTGAGTGACCGGCGGCGTGTTAGCGTTATGGCCCGTGGATAGGGGGATTCGGCCCCCACGATTTTCACGGGAGCCCCGTTGGTGCAGCAGGCACGTACGACCAAGCACGTCTTCGTCACGGGAGGCGTCGCGTCCTCCCTGGGCAAGGGGCTCACCGCCTCCAGCCTCGGCCAGTTGCTCACCTCGCGCGGCCTGCGGGTGACGATGCAGAAACTCGACCCGTACCTGAACGTGGACCCCGGCACGATGAACCCGTTCCAGCACGGCGAGGTCTTCGTGACCGACGACGGCGCGGAGACGGACCTCGACATCGGCCACTACGAGCGGTTCCTCGCGCGGGATCTGAGCGGCGAGGCCAACGTCACCACCGGTCAGGTGTACTCCGAGGTCATCGCCAAGGAGCGGCGTGGTGAGTACCTGGGCGACACGGTCCAGGTCATCCCGCACATCACCGACGAGATCAAGCGCCGCATCCGGGCGATGGCCGAGCCGGACGCCGACGGCGTCAAGCCGGACGTGGTCATCACCGAGGTCGGCGGCACGGTCGGTGACATCGAGTCGCTGCCGTTCCTCGAGGCGTGCCGTCAGGTGCGTCACGACGTCGGCCGCGACAACGTCTTCTTCCTGCACGTCAGCCTGGTGCCGTACCTGGCGCCGAGCGGCGAGCTGAAGACCAAGCCGACGCAGCACTCCGTCGCGGCGCTGCGGAACATCGGCATCCAGCCCGACGCGATCGTGTGCCGCGCGGACCGGGAGATCCCGGACGCGCTCAAGCGCAAGATCGGCCTGATGTGCGACGTCGACACGGAGGCCGTCGTCGCGGCCGTGGACGCGCCCTCGATCTACGACATCCCGAAGGTGCTGCACTCCGAGGGCCTCGATGCCTACGTGGTGCGCCGCCTCGACCTGCCGTTCCGCGACGTCGACTGGACGGTGTGGGGCGACCTGCTGGAGCGGGTGCACAACCCGTCCGAGACGGTGAAGATCGCGCTCGTCGGCAAGTACGTCGACCTGCCGGACGCGTACCTCTCGGTCACCGAGGCGCTGCGTGCGGGCGGTTTCGCGCACCACGCCAAGGTCGAGATCAAGTGGGTGCCGTCGGACGAGTGTCAGACGCCCGAGGGCGCGGCACGGGCGTTGTCCGGCATGGACGCGGTACTGATCCCCGGCGGGTTCGGCGTGCGCGGCATCGAGGGCAAGCTCGGCGCGTTGAAGTACACCCGCACGCGCGGTGTGCCGACGCTCGGCCTGTGCCTCGGCCTGCAGTGCATGGTCATCGAGGCCGCGCGGAACCTCGCGGGCATCGAGGACGCGAACTCCAGCGAGTTCGAAGAGGGCGGCACGCCGGTCATCTCCACGATGGCCGACCAGCAGGACGTCGTGGCCGGTCAGCGCGACATGGGCGGCACGATGCGCCTCGGCGCGTACGTCGCGAAGCTCACGCCGGGGTCGGTCGTCGCTCAGGCGTACGGCGCGACCGAGGTGTCCGAGCGGCACCGCCACCGCTACGAGGTCAACAACACGTACCGGGGCAAGCTCACCGAGGCCGGCCTGGTGTTCTCCGGCCTGTCGCCGGACGGCCGCCTGGTCGAGTTCGTCGAGCTGCCGTCGGACGTGCACCCGTTCTACGCGGGCACGCAGGCGCACCCGGAGCTCAAGTCGCGTCCCACGAAGCCGCACCCGCTGTTCGCGGCGTTCGTGAAGGCCGCGATCGACTACCGCGTGGCCGACCGGCTGCCCCTGAAGGCCGGAGCTTCGAAGTGACATCTGATTTTGGGACGCGGCACGACTTCCGGACGGTCTCCAGCGAGGACCTGCACGTCGGACGCGTCGTCGCGCTGCGGATCGACGAGGTCGAGATGCCCGGTGGCGGCACGGCCAAGCGCGAGATCGTCGAGCACATGGGCGCCGTCGCGGTCGTGGCCGTGGACGACGCCGGTGAGGTCGTGCTGGTCCACCAGTACCGGCACGCGCTCGGGCGGCACCTCTGGGAGCTGCCTGCCGGGCTGCTCGACCACGACGGCGAGGAGCCGGTCATCGGCGCGCGCCGCGAGCTGGCCGAGGAGGTCGGGCTCGATGCGGCGCGCTGGGACACGCTGGTCGACACGGCCGCGTCCCCCGGCTTCACCGACGAGGTCGTGCGCGTGTACCTGGCGCGCGAACTGTCCGAAGTGGACCGTGAGGTGCAGGGCGAGGAGGAGGCGGATCTGGAGATCCACCGCTTCCCGCTCGACGAGGCCGTGCGCATGGTGCTGGCGGGGGAGATCGTGAACTCCTCGACCGTGGCCGGGCTGCTCGCGGCGCACGAGGTGCTGGCGGGGCGGGCGCAGACGCGTCCGGCCGACGCGCCGTTCCGCGACAAGCCGACCCGGTTCGCCGCGCGCAAGAAGTAAGTTGGACTCATGCAGACGTTGAAGGGTGCCTTCGCACGGGTGAAGGCACCCTTCGGCGTTCTCGCACTGGGTGGCGCGGGCGCGGTGCTGCTGCTGTTCGTCGATCCGAACAAGCCGGGCAACCTGCTGCCGAAATGCCCGATCAACTGGCTGACGGGGCTGAACTGCCCTGCGTGTGGTGCCACGCGCATGGTGCACGCGTTGCTGCACGGGGATGTCGTCGGCGCGTTCCACTTCAACGCCGTGTTGCTCGCGTTGGGCGTGCCTCTGGCCGTGTGGCTGTTCGCGCGCTGGACTCGCGACCGGTGGAATGGCGAACGGCGATCCGTGCCGAAGTCGGTCGGTGTCGCCGTTCTCGTCGTTGCCGCCGTGTGGGGCGTGGGTAGAAATCTCGCGGGGGTTTAGTCCCTGAGCTTGCGGCCCTGAGCGTCCGTGCCGCCGTTGACCAGGATGATGATTCCGTCGATCAGCGCCCAGATGCCGCAGCCACCGCAGGTCAGCAGCTGGGCGACGGCGATGCCGGTGTGACCGGTGTAGAAGCGGCCGATGCCCAGGTTGCCCAGGAACAGCTGCAGCACGCCGGCGGCGACCTTCGACTTGTCCGACAGCGGCACGCCGGTGATCGGGTCGTAGCCGTACGGGGCGCCGGGACTGCCGTAGCCGGGCGGGAGCATTCCGGGCGGAGGCATGCCGGGCGGGGGCGGCGGAACCGCGTACTGCGGCTGGGGCCCGGTGGGCGGCGGGTAGTACGGCTGAGTGGGCTGAGGCGCGTAACCGGGCGGGGCCGGGGGCACGGCGAACGGCACCGACGGCGGCGCGAGGAACGGCGGATGGGGCTGCGGCAGGTCGCGGAACAGCTCCGCGAGCTCGGCGTAGCTCTGCGCGCCGGACGCGCGGTTCACGCGTTCCTGGTATTCACCGATGTCGAGCCGCGCCATCGCGAAGTGGTCGTTGAGCGCGGTGATCGCCTCTTCGCGCTGCTGGTTGCCGATGCGTTGCTGCTCAGGCCCGAATGCTTCTGACACGGCACGCACGGTATCCGATGCAACAGATCGATATCGGGAATACGCTGCGACGATGCTGGTCGGTGTCCCAAAGGAGATCAAGAACCACGAGTACCGCGTCGCGATCACACCCGCCGGAGTCGTCGAGCTGGTGCGCCGCGGCCACGAGGTCGTCGTCGAACGCGACGCCGGCGCGGGTTCGTCGTTCCCCGACCACGAGTACGTGGCGGCGGGCGCGCGGATCGCGTCGTCGGCCGACGACGTGTGGGGGTCGGCGGACCTGGTTCTCAAGGTCAAGGAACCGATCGAGCCCGAGTACCACCGCATGCGCCGCGACCAGGTGCTGTTCACCTACCTGCACCTCGCGGCTTCGCCGTCGTGCACCGCGGCGATCGCGGCCTCCGGCATCACGGCCATCGCCTATGAGACCGTGCAGCTGCCCGACGGGTCGTTGCCGTTGCTGGCGCCGATGAGCGAGATCGCCGGGCGGATGGCCGCCCAGGTCGGCGCGCACTGCCTGGAACGAGCCCAGGGCGGGCGCGGGGTGTTGCTCGGCGGGGCGCCCGGAGTGGCGGCGGGCAAGGTCGCGGTGATCGGCGCGGGAGTGGCGGGGATGAACGCGGCGACGATGGCCGTGGGTATGCAGGCCGAGGTCGTCGTGCTGGACAACAACGTCAACCGGTTGCGGCAGATCGACTTCACCTACCGCGGGCACCTGCAGACGATCGCCTCGAACGTCTACGAGGTCGAGAAGGCCTGCCAGTGGGCGGATCTGGTGGTCGGCGCGGTGCTGGTGCCGGGTGCGAAGGCGCCGAAGCTCGTCAGCAACGACCTGGTGTCGCGGATGCGGACCGGCAGTGTGCTGGTGGACATCGCGGTCGATCAGGGCGGGTGTTTCGAGGACACGCGGCCGACCACGCACGACGCGCCGACGTACCGCGTGCACGACTCCGTGTTCTACTGCGTCGCGAACATGCCCGGTGCCGTGCCGAACACGTCGACGTACGCGCTCACGAACGTGACGCTGCCGTACGTCATCGCGTTGGCGGACAAGGGTTTCGATCGTGCTGTCGCGGATGACCCGGCGCTCGCCAAGGGTGTCAACGCGCGTGCTGGAGAGATCGTGCTGGAAGGGCTGGAGTGATTGCCGAGCTGGTGGCGACCTATCTCGACCACCTCGCCGTGGAACGCGGCACCGCCCGCAACACGCTCGACTCCTACACGCGCGACCTGCGCCGCTACACCGAGCACCTGGAGTCCATAGGTGTCACGGATTTGGGCGCGGTCACGGAACTGCAGGTGAGTGAGTTCCTGGCCGTGCTGCGCGAAAGCGGGCTCGCGGCGTCGTCTGCCGCACGGACGTTGGTCGCCGTGCGCGGATTGCACCGCTTCGCGCACCGTGAAGGCGTTGTGCCGCATGACGCCGCACGGGCTGTGCATCCGCCGTCGCCGCCGAAGAGGCTGCCGAAAGCTTTACCGATCAATGAGGTTCTCACCCTCCTGGAAACTGTGGGAAACCTCAGGGACAAAGCGCTGCTGGAGCTGCTGTACTCGACGGGAGCGCGAATCTCCGAGGTCGTCGGGCTGGACGTGGACGACATCGACGCTTCCGAGCGCACGGTGCTGCTGGACGGGAAGGGAGGGAAACAACGGCTGGTCCCGGTCGGGCGGCCGGCGTTGGCGGCGGTCGACGCCTACCTGGTGCGAGCACGTCCCGCGTTGGCGGCCAAAGGACGTGGTACGCCTGCATTGTTCCTGAATACACGTGGCGGAAGGCTGTCGCGGCAGAGCGCGTGGACGGTTCTGAAGACCGCGGCGGAGCAGGCTGGAATCACCGCGGTGGTCTCCCCCCACACGTTGCGACATTCGTTCGCCACCCATCTGCTCGAAGGGGGTGCCGACGTTCGGGTGGTGCAGGAACTTCTCGGGCATGCATCCGTTACGACCACTCAGGTGTACACACTGGTAACCGTTACGACTTTGAGGGAGGTCTACGCAACTGCACACCCTCGGGCCACTGGAACATGAGGCTTCCACGGGTACGGTGGGCAGGTGCCGAACTTGGACGAGCCGTCCCCACAGGCCATCGATCTAGCCGCCGTGCTGCACGCGCTGAGTGACCCGACAAGGCTCGCGGTCGTGCGCCAGATCCAGTCGAGCGGCGAGAGGCTGTGCGGGGCTTTCGAAGTTGACGTAGCGAAGTCGACCCTGTCCCAGCACCTGCGCGTGTTGCGCGAAGCGGGTATCACCCGAACACGCTGCCGCGGCAACCAGCGCTGGGTGTCATTGCGTCGCGATGACCTGGATCTTCTCTTCCCCGGCCTGCTGGACGTGGTGCTGTCCGCCGCGGACAGGCGAACACGAACGGATGTCGCGGTCTAACTCAGTCTTGACAAACACCGGCGAGGCGCGTTGCTGCTCGCACGGGTGCGGCCTAGGCTGCGCCCGGAGAGACGACTACGACCAGATGAGGGAACGCCAGCCATGTCGACACCGGAGCACGCTTTCGCGCCCCGTGCCGATCTGAACATGGCCCCGCACGCTGCGCCGGTGGACGACGTCGCTCACGAGCAGGTCGACGGGATCGGTCCGACAGGCCGCACGCGCCGCATCATCCCGGATCCGCCGCAGTTGCTGCACCACGGCCCGGCGAAGATCCTGGCCGTCTGCAACCAGAAGGGTGGCGTCGGCAAGACGACGACGACCATCAACCTGGGCGCGGCGCTGGCCGAGTACGGCCGCCGGGTGCTGCTCGTCGACTTCGACCCGCAGGGCGCGCTCTCCGTGGGCCTCGGCGTGCACCCGCACCAGCTGGAAACCACGATCTACAACGTCATCATGGAGAACGACACCGCCGTTCCCGACGTGATCCGCAAGACCATGGTCGACGACATGGACCTGCTGCCGAGCAACATCGACCTGTCGGCGGCCGAGATCCAGCTCGTGTCGGAGGTGGGCCGCGAGCACACGCTCGTGCGCACCCTTCGTCCCGTGATCGACTACTACGACTACGTGCTGGTCGACTGCCAGCCTTCGCTCGGCCTGCTCACGGTGAACGCCCTCGCGGCCGCGGACGGTGTGCTGATCCCGCTGGAGTGCGAGTTCTTCTCGCTGCGCGGGGTGGCGCTGCTCATCGACACCATCGAGAAGGTCAAGGAACGGTTGAACCCCAAGCTCAACATCACCGGCATCCTCGCCACGATGTACGACCCGCGCACGCTGCACTCGCGTGAGGTCATGGCCCGCGTCGTGGAGGCGTTCGGCGAGATCGTGTTCGACGCGGTCATCAACCGCACGGTGCGCTTCCCGGAGACCACCGTGGCCGGCGAGCCGATCACCCGCTGGGCACCGCGGTCCGCAGGTGCCAACGCGTACCGCGCGCTGGCTCGCGAGGTGATCGCCCGGTGAACCGTCGCCCAACGCTTCCCGGGGCCGCGGAACTGTTCAGGCTGACCGCTGCCGCGCCCTCCACCGAGGTCTCCTCCTCCGAGGACGCTCCGCAGCAACGCCGGGGTTCCGGCCGCACCAAGCACACCACGAAGATCACGGTCTACGTGTCCGACGAGGAGCTGCTCGCCCTGGAACAGGCGCGGCTCGTGCTGCGCGGTTCGCACTCGCTGGGCGTCGACCGCGGCCGCGTGGTGCGCGAGGCGGTCGCCATCGTGCTGGACGACCTCGAAACGCACGGTGACGCGTCGTTGCTGGTACGCAGGTTGCGCGAGCAGTGACAGAGCAAACCCCTGCTGACACTCCGGTTGACGACGGCAAGTTCAGGGTCCGGCTCACGAACTTCGAGGGTCCGTTCGACCTGCTGCTGCAGCTGATCTCCCAGCACACGCTCGACGTGACCGAGGTGGCGCTGCACACGGTCACCGACGACTTCATCGCGCACCTGCGCGGCATGGGCGACAAGTGGGACCTCGACGAGACCACCGAGTTCCTGGTCATCGCGGCGACCCTGCTGGACCTGAAGGCCGCCCGGCTGCTGCCCACCGGCGACGTCGAGGACGAGGACGACCTGGCGCTCCTGGAGGCGCGCGACCTGCTGTTCGCCCGCCTTCTGCAGTACCGCGCCTACAAGCAGGTCGCCGCCCTGTTCGCGGAACTGGAGCAGGGCGCGTTCCGGCGCTACCCCCGCTCGGTGTCGCTGGAACCGCGCTTCGAGGGCCTGCTGCCCGAGGTGATGCTCGGCGTCACGCCCGACAAGTTCGCCCTGATCGCGGCCGCCGCCTTCCGCCCGAAGCAGAAGCGCACGCTGTCGGTCGACCACATCCACCAGCACCGCGTGTCGATCCGCGACACCGCCGACATCCTGCGCGCGATGCTGATCGAGAAGGGCACCGCGTCGTTCTCGGAGATCGTCGCCGAGTGCACCGAGACCATGGAGGTCGTGGCACGGTTCCTGGCACTGCTGGAGCTGTACCGCGAGAAGTCGCTGGCCTTCGATCAGGAGGACCCGCTCGGTCCGCTGCAGGTGACGTGGGTCGGCGGGACGTTGGAGGACGCGCAGGCGCAGGTGCACGCCGGCGACGAGGATGAGGACTACGGCTGATGAGTGAGCCACTGGTCGGGCCGGACGCGGCGGAGATCGAGAAGCCGGGGCCGGCCTTCGACGGCGGCGAGCCGCAGGAGCCCGACGCCGCGCTGGACGACGCCGCTCCCCCCGCCGTCGTGCTGGAGGAGCCCGAGGTCGCGGAGCCCGAGGTCGCGGAGCCGGAACCCGACCCGGCCGACACCGAGGACGCCGCCACCCTCGAGGCCCAACTCCTCGCCGCGGCCCCGGAAGAGGCGATCGAGGACAGCGGCCTGCCCGACCTCACCGACGACGCCACCTTCGAGGCGGCACTGGAGTCCGTCCTCCTGGTCGTCGACAGCCCGATCGGCGAAGATGCCCTCAGCAGTGCTCTGGAGCAGCCGGTTAAGCGAATCAAGCAGGCACTCCGTAGACTCTCCAACCGGTACACCGAGTCCGGCAGCGGCATCGACCTGCGCAGGGCGGGGGACGGCTGGCGGTTCTACACGCGAGACCGCTTCGCCCCGTTCGTGGAGAAGCTGTTGCTCGACGGCCAGCGCGCGAAACTGACCCGCGCTGCCCTGGAGACGCTTGCGGTGATCGCCTACCGGCAGCCCGTGACGAGGGCCCGGATCGCGGCGGTTCGAGGCGTCAACGTGGACGGTGTGATCCGGACCCTGGTCGCACGGGGGCTCATCGAGGAGACGGGCACCGACAGCGACACAGGTGGGATCCTGTACCGCACGACCGAACTGTTCCTGGAGCGGTTGGGGCTGTCGTCACTTGCCGACTTGCCGCCAATCGCCCCGCTGCTGCCCGAAGTGGATGCGATCGACGATGTCTGAGAACGAGGGCGTGCGCCTGCAGAAGGTGCTCGCGCAGGCGGGGGTCGCCTCGCGCCGCGCTTCCGAAGAACTGATCGAGCAGGGGCGGGTGCAGGTCGACGGCAAGGTCGTCACCGAGCAGGGGCGGCGGATCAACCCCGAGACCGCGGTCGTGCACGTCGACGGACTGCGGGTGCAGATCCGCGAGGACGTCGTCACGATCGCGCTCAACAAGCCGTACGGGATGCTCTCCACGATGGAGGACGACCTGGGCCGGCCGTGCGTGGGCGACCTGGTGCGCAGCCGCAAGGAGCGACTGTTCCACGTCGGGCGTCTCGACGCCGAGACCGAGGGGCTGCTGCTCCTCACGAACGACGGCGAGCTCGCGCACCGGTTGATGCACCCGAGCTACAACGTCAAGAAGACCTATCTCGCCGAGGTCCCCGGACCTCTCGAGAAGGGCCTCAACAAGAAGCTCAAAGAGGGCATCGAGCTCGAGGACGGGCTGGCCAAGGTCGACTCCTTCAAGCTCATCAGCTCCGTGCCTGGCAAGGCGCTGGTCGAGATCGTGCTGCACGAAGGCCGCAAGCACATCGTCCGCCGCCTCATGGAGACCGCCGGATTCCCGGTGCAGTCGCTGGTCCGCGTCGCTGTCGGCGGTGTTTCCCTCGGAAACCAGCGTCCCGGTTCGATGCGGGTGCTCAACCGGCAGGAAGTCGGCGGGCTGTACAAGCTCGTCGGTCTCTGACGAGAACCTGACCCGCTGAGTTCTGAGCCGTGGGTGGCGCGTGCGCGGGCCACCCACGGCCACTCCGGCGCCGGTTCGGGGCGCGAGCACCGGGTCTTCCCCGAGTTGTGTCTGCCTCGACGTTAGGGCGAACGGGTTGTTCACGGTCATGTGTTCGCCGCTGAACAAAGTTCTCTGAACAATGACGGGATGCCGAGACGGGAACGCCCTCTCGACGAGGGCGAGAGTGGTCTCCTGCGGTTCGCGGCGGATCTGCGCCGGCTGCGGGAGCGTGCGGGCAGCCCCACCTACCGGGAACTGAGCCGGCGGGCGCACTACTCGGCGGCGGCGCTGTCGGAGGCGGCCGGTGGGCGCAAGCTGCCGAGCCTCGCGGTGACCATGGCGTACGCCAAGGCCTGCGACGCCGATCCGGAGGAGTGGGCGCGGCGGTGGCGCGCGGTCGTCGAGTCCGAACCCCGCGGGGGGAACGACAGTCCGTACGTGGGGCTCGCGATGTTCCAGCCCGACGACGCGCCGAAGTTCTTCGGGCGCGAGCGGCTGACGGCCGAACTGCTCACCACCCGGAACCGTTTCACCGGCGTCTTCGGACCGTCCGGTGTGGGCAAGTCCTCGTTGCTGCGGGCCGGTCTCATCGCCCGCACCCGCGAGCCGGTGCTGCTGTTCACGCCCGGCGCGAACCCCGTGGAGGAGTGCGCGATCGCGCTCGCCCGGCTCACCGGCGGGGAGGCGGCCACGCTCTCCGGCGAACTGGGGGACCCCGGCGCGCTTAGCCGCAGGCACCCGCACCTCGTGGTCGTCGACCAGTTCGAGGAGCTGTTCACGTTGTGCCGCAACGAAGAGCTTCGCCGGTGGTTGATCGAGGCACTCGTCGGCTGCCCGAAGGTCGTCATCGGCGTGCGCGCCGACTACTACGGCCACTGCGCGCAGTACCCCGATCTGGTCGACGCCCTCGAAGGCACGCAACTCCTCCTCGGCCCCATGACGCCCGACGAGCTTCGCCTCGCCATCACCGAACCCGCCGCGGTCGCAGGGGCCAAGGTCGAGACCGCGCTGCTGGCCAGGCTGATGGCCGACGCGGTGGGGCAGGCGGCCGTGCTGCCGTTGCTGTCGCACGCGCTCGCGGAGACCTGGCAGCACCGGCGCGGCATGACGCTGACCCTCGCCGGTTACGAGGAGGTCGGCGGCCTCGAACACGCCGTCGCCCGCACCGCGCAGGAGGTGTTCGACGGCCTGTCCCCGGCCGGGCAGGAACAGGCGAGGCAGATCCTGCTGCGGCTCGTCACCGCCGACGACACCAAACGCCGCGCGCACCAGGCCGAACTCGAAGCCGACGACGAGGTGTTGTTCGCGCTGGCCGCGGCGAGGCTCGTCGTGATCGACCGCGACGGCGTCGAACTGGCCCACGAGGCGTTGATCCGCAGCTGGCCCACGTTCCGGCGCTGGGTCGAGGAGGATCGCGAGAACATCAAGGCGCAGCGCGAACTCACGCACGCCACGCAGACCTGGGAGTCGCTCGACCGCGACCCCGGCGTGCTGTGGCGGGGACGCCGCCTGATGAACGTCCCGGCAGGACTTTCCCTGAACGCCAAGGAACGCGCCTTCCTCGCCGCGAGCCTGGCCGCGGAAGAGGAGGTCTCGGCGAGCGCCCGAAGACGCACCCGCCGTCAACGCCAGCTGCTCGCCGCACTCGCGGCACTCGTGGTCGTCGCCGCCAGCTCGACCGTTTTCGCCCTGCGGGCGGGCATCGCCGCCGACGAGCAGCGCGCCAACGCGGCCGTGCTGAGAGCAGTGGGGGAGGCCACTGCCCTGCGTTCCACGAACCCCGCCCTGGCGCAGCAGGTCGCGCTCGCCGCCTACCAGCTCGTGCCGTTGCCCCAGGCACGCAACGGGCTGAGGCAGGAGGACGTGCCGTCCCAGGTGCTGCGGGAAGCCCAGTCCGAGGTCACGGCCTTGGTGGTCGGCCCGACCCAGCAGCAGGTCGCGACCGGGCACCGTGACGGCACGGTCGTGCTGACGACGCTGGACGACCTGCCGTCCCCACGCACCTCCCACGACGCCACCAGGCACTCCGGCGCCGTCACCGCGCTCGCGATGGACTCGACCGGTGGCCTGATCGCGTCCGCGGCGGACGACGGCACCGTGCACCTCGTCGACGTCTCCCTCGGCAAACCGCGCGAACTGGCCGCGCTTCCCGTGCGTGCCACCGCGATCGCCTGGCAGGGCAGCACCCTCGTCACCACCGGCACGGACGGCGCCCTGAGCTTCTGGACGGACCTGCGCCGCGAACGCCCGAGGCTCCTCACCACCGCCCAGCCCGGCCTGGGACCGCTGGCGGGCATGTCGTTCCGCCCGGACGGCCAGGTCCTCGCCGCCGTCACCACCGGCCACGCCGTGCACCTGGTCGACGTCAGCGACCCGCGTGACGTCAAGCTCCTGTCGCTGACCAGGGAGTTCGCCCGCAGTGCCCAGTTCGCCGGCGCGGACCGCCTGATGACCACCGCGGGCACGGCCGTCCACCTCTGGGACACCACCGACCCGCGTGACCCGGTCCTGCGCGCCGTGATCCGGTCCGGCGGCGGCGAGGTCACGTCGGCCTGGCTCGCCGCCGGCCGGGTCGCGGTCGCCACCGACGACGGCCTGGTGCGGCTCTGGCAGCTCGGGGACGGCGAACCGGTCGAGCAGGCCCTGCTGCGCGGGCACACCGGGCCGGTCACCGCGGTAGGCCTGACGCCCAGGGGTGACGAGGTCGTGACGGGTGGCGCGGACCGGGCGGTGCGGCTGTGGAACGCCGACCCGCGCGACCCGGCGGTCAGGATCTGCGAGCAGGCCTTTCCGCGGATGAGCCGCGAGCAGTGGGGGCAGTACTTCGGCGATCTCGACTTCACCCCGCCGTGCCAAGACTGAAAGCCCAGGACCTGACCGGTGGAACGATCACGAAGCGCACGTCCGGATGGTGAGTGATTAGCGGGCCGTTAGACGGAGGGCGAACCTCTGGTGGACAATCCGGCCAGGAGGCGGCATGCCAAGAGGGGAACGTCCGCTGGGCCCGGAGGACACCGCGTTGCTGCGGTTCGCCGGTGACCTGCGCAGACTGCGTGACCAGGCAGGCAAACCGAGCTATCGCGAACTGGCCCGGCGCGCGAACTACTCGCCGACCGCGTTGTCCGACGCGGCCGGCGGACGCAAGCTGCCCTCACTCGCGCTGACGCTCGCGTTCGTGCGGGCCTGCGAGGCCGATCCCGCCTCGTGGACCAGGCGATGGCGTGAACTCGCCGCCGAGCACACCCAGCCGTTGCACCCGAACACGCCATACCCCGGCGGTGCGCCCTTCACCGAGACCGACGCGAAGCGGTTCTTCGGCCGTGAGTGCCTCGTCGAGCAGGTCGTCGAGTCGGTCAGGGCCAAGACCGTCACCGTTGTCTTCGGCGCCTCCGGATCGGGCCGGACGTCGCTGCTGCGCGCCGGTCTGCTGCCCGCCCTGGACGACGCCGTGGTGGTCACGCCGGGGCAGGACCCGGTCCGGGACCTCGCCGCGGCCCTCGCCGAGATCTTCGAGAACACCACCGCGAGCCGGTTGGCGCAGGAGTTCCGGGAGGACCCCGACCACCTCAGGCTGCGGATCCGCCAGCACCGCCCCGGCCTGGTGCTCCTCGTCGACGACTTCGAGAGGGCGCTGGACGCGGACGACTTCGTCGCCGCCGTGACCCGCTGCCCCCACGTCGTGCTTTCCGTGCGTGCCGACGAGCGGCGGCGCTGGCACGACAAGGGCGTCGACGCCGCCGAGATCACCATCGAGCCGATGAGCGCGGACCAGGTGCGCCGCGCGATCACCGAACCCGCTGCGAAGATCGGTGCCACCGTCGAGACCGCGGTGATCGCGCGCCTGGTCGCCGACGCCGCGAACCAGCACGCGCTGTCACTGGTGCAGCAGGCGCTGGTCGAGACGTGGCGGCGCAAGCGCGGCATGACGCTGTCACTCGCCGGTTTCGAGGAGTCCGGCGGCATCGAACACGTCGTCGCGCAGTCCGCGGAGACCTTCTTCGCGGGCCTCGGCGAGGCCGACCAGCGCGTGGCCAGGCAGCTGTTCCTGAGGCTCGTCTCGGTGCCGCGCAACGGGATCGTGCAACGCCGCAACCGCCTGCTGGACGTCGACGCCCGCCTGCTCGGCCTCCTCGTGAAGGCGAGGCTGGTGACGCTCACCGAGGACGGCGTCGAACTGACCCACGACGCCCTGCTGCGCTGGCCGCGGCTCGCCGGGTGGATCGACGAGGAACGCGAGAACCTCAGGACGCACCAGCAACTCGTCACCGCGATCGAGCTGTGGGAGGCGAGCGACCGCGACCCGCTGGCGCTCTACCGGGGCGTCCGGCTGCGCAAGGCCAAGGAGCTCGGCGAGTTCCTGACGGTCCAGGAGCGCCGGTTCGTCGACATCAGCACCAGACGCGAGACGCGCCGCTCGACGGCATTGATCGCGGTCGTGGCGGTGCTTCTGGCGCTGGTACCCGGCGGGGTCGTCTACGCGCTCGCGAACGAACGCAAGCTCACCGAGATGAGCGACAGGGCGCTGGGCGGCAAGGCGCTGTCGCAGTCCGAGGCGCTGCTGGAGCAACGCCGGCCGTACGCGGACAAGTACGCGCTGGTCGGCTACGCGGTCAGCCCGTCGGCCGAGGCCGAGAAGGTGCTGCGGCTCGCGAACGCGGTGGCGAGCGGCATCCTGTTCACCGGCACGCCGAAGGACGACGCGGACGTGGTGGTCTCCCCGCGCGGGGAGATGGCGGCGGTGACCGACCAGGACGGCACCGACCGGATGTGGGGCATCGACGACGGCAAGGCGTGGCCCGGCAAGAAGTTCGCCGACCGCCATCGGGTCGTGAAACTTGCCGAACGCCGTGCCATCACGAGGGATTTCAACGGCCAGGAACATCTGTGGGCCGTCGGCGACGCGAACGACGTCACCTACCTGACGGCGTTGCCCGGCCGGTTCCGCACGCTCGACCTCAGCCCGGACGGCTCCCGGCTCGCCGGCAAGGTCGGCGCCTCGGTCGAGGTCGGGCTCCCGACGCCGGACGAGTCCGAGTACGCGGAGCTCTACGACCTGAGCGACCCGCGCCATCCCCGCAAGCTCCCGATGCCGGTGAGCAACCCCGGGACCGTCGCGCTGAGCCAGGACGGCCGCGAGCTCGCGACCGGTGTCTGGAACTCGGCCACCGGCACCACGACGATCGAGTTCTGGAGCATCGGCGGCACCGTCGAGTCCGCGGGCCCGGCGATGTCCCAGCACGCCTACGTCCGCGGCATCACCTACAGCGGTGACGGGCGCTGGCTGGCCGTCGAGCACTCCTCGCCGGAGTCGGTCGTCGAGGTGTGGCAGCGCGTGCCGAGCGGCACGCCCGTGCTGCGCGCACGCCTTGACACGGCGTTGCGGGCCGGTGCCCGAGTCACGTTCTCCGACGACGGCCGCGTGGCCGTGGTCCGCGACAACGTCTTCGAGGTCCACCAGCTCCACGCGAGCGACCGTCCGGCGGACCGGCTCGTGTACGTCGTCGGGCACGGCAACTCCACGCGTGCGGTGTTCCGGCCGCAGAACCGCGACTTCCTGGTGCGCAGCGGGGGCCAGGATCCGGAGCTGCTGCCGTACGACCTCGACACCGACAGCATCATCAAGAGGATGTGTGAAAAAGACGGCGCGAGGCTCACTGACTCCGAATGGGTGAAGAGCTTCGGCGAAGTGCCGCGCGTGAACGTCTGCTGAATCCCGCGATGTGCGGGAAACAACCCGGAGTTGAGTGCGCACGCATTGTGAACTGGAGATCCACTCTCTAGGGTGACCGAGTGCGTGCGTTCACAAGGGGACTCATCGGCATCGCCGGGTTCCTCGCGCTCTGGGAGCTCTTAGGACGCTCTCCCCTTCTACCCGCGGATGCGCTGCCACCACCGTCCCTCGTGTTCGGTGAGCTGGTCGTGCAGCTGACATCCCCCGAGTTCATCAGTCATGTCGTGGCAACGGTTCTGGCTGTGCTGATCGCCATCGCGATCGCCATCGCCATCGCGGTGCCGAGTGGACTCGTCCTCGGCAGCGTCCCGGCCGTGCGCCACGCGACCAGGGCGGTCATCGAGTTCCTCCGTCCGATCCCTTCTGTTGCACTGATTCCGCTCGCGCTCGTGGTGCTGGGCTTCGGCCCGGAAACGAAGATCACGCTCGCGGTCTACGCGGCACTGTGGCCGATCCTGTTCAACACCATCTATGCGCTGGACGAACTGGACCCGTTGCTCGTTGAGACGTCACGGGTTTTCGGCACCGGACGTGTCGGCGTGCTGTTCCGGGTGGCGTTGCCGAGCGCCTTGCCGTTCGTCCTCACCGGAATCAGGCTCGCGGCGACGACGGCGCTGATCGTGATGGTGAGCGTGGAGCTCATGGCGGGCAGCCAGATCGGTCTCGGCTTCTTCATCATGGAGGCCCGCAGCGGGCCGGGCCGGATGGACCAGGTACTGGTCGGCACCGTGGTCGCGGGCGCGATCGGCGTCCTGCTGAACAGCGGTCTCGAGCGCGTCCGCAAGCGTTGGGTGGCCTGGTGAACAAGTTCCTTCAACGGTGGACCGTGTTCGCCGGTCTCATAGTCTTCTGGCAGTTGGCCGGCATGGCGGCCGACGACCCGTTCTTCCCACCACCGTCCGACATCGTGACGGCGGCCTGGGAGTGGTGGGTCCTGGAGCCGCAGAACGTCACCGAGCACATCCTGCCGTCGATCGGCCGGCTGCTGTCGGGCTGGGCGATCGCCTCGGTCATCGGCGTGGCGCTGGGCGTGCTGCTCGGCCGCTCCGACCGGGCGATGGACTACGCGGGACCGCTGCTGGTGTTCCTGCGCTCGATCCCGCCGCCCGCGCTGGTGCCGGTGTTCCTGCTGCTGTTCAGGGGCGGCACGTCGATGCAGCTCGCGACGATCATCTTCGGCGTGATCTGGCCGGTGCTGCTCAACAGCGTGGACGGCGCCCGTTCCGTCGACGTGACCAAAGTGGACACTTCCGCGGTCTTCCGGATCCCTCGCCACCAGTGGGTTCTGGGCGTGGTGCTGCCCGCGGCCTCACCGAAGATCTTCGCCGGGCTGCGGGTGTCGCTGTCGCTCTCCCTGGTGCTGATGGTCATCTCCGAGCTCGTGGGCACGGACAACGGCATCGGTTCTCAACTCATGCAGGCACAGCGCGAGTTCGACTACACGCGCATGTGGGCCGGCATCGTCCTGCTGGGCGTGCTGGGTTACGGACTGAACACCGTGCTTCTGGCGGTGGAACGCAGAGCTTTGGCTTGGCAACCGAGGAGCAGGGATGAGCAACATGCTTGAGGTGGCCGACCTAGGCCACAGCTACGGCGACTACGAGGCCATCGGTGGCCTCACGTTCACCGTGCGCGCCGGCGAGCTGGTGTGCGTGGTCGGACCCTCCGGATGCGGCAAGTCCACACTGCTGCGCACGATCTCGGGACTCATCGCGCCCTCCCGCGGTGACGTGACCCTCAACGGTTCCCACCTCGCGGTGGTGTTCCAGGACTACCAGCGTTCGCTGTTCCCGTGGCTCACGGTGCAGGGCAACGTGGAGTTCCCGCTGCGCTCCCTGCCGCGCGCCGAACGCCGCTCCCGCGCCGCCGAGGCCCTGGCCTGGGTGGGTCTATCGGCGGCCGCCAAGAAGCGGCCGTGGCAGCTTTCCGGTGGCATGCAACAACGTGTGGCGATCGCGCGCGCTCTGGCGTACCGGCCGGCGTTGTTGCTGATGGACGAGCCCTTCGCCTCGGTGGACGCGCAGACCCGGTTCGAGCTGGAGGACCTGTTGCTGCGCGTGCGCCGTGAGCACGACACGACCGTTCTCGTGGTCACCCACGACATCGACGAGTCGGTGTACCTGGGCGACCGCATCCTGGTGCTCTCCGGCTCGCCCGCGAAGCTGGTGGCGGACCTGGAGGTGCCGTTGCCCGCCGAGCGCGACCAGGTGACGACGCGGACGGACGAGGCCTTCGTGGCGCTGCGGTCCAAGGTGGCCCGGCTGCTGAACGTCGGCGGCAAGCCCACCCTCGACGTCGACAAGTGGGCTGCGGCGGAACGGGAATCGCTCAGCGAGACCGTCTCGTCCTGACAGTCGCTTGAGACAGGTGAGCCCCGGACCGCCGCGGTCCGGGGCTCACCTGTGTTCACAGTGCACCAGACACAGCTCAGAGGTGGAGGTCGATGCCGTTGCCGTTGCCGATGCCACCGTCGAGGATGTCGATGTCACCGATCTTGACGTCCCCGACGACCTGGCCGAGGTCGTTGTGCACGTCGCCGACCTGCACGACGTTGTGCACCACGTTGTCGGTCACGTCCACGACGTCCTTCACGTCGAGGTCGACCGAGCCGGCGACGTCCTTGACCAGCACGTCGGAGTCCAGGACGTCCTTGACGAGCACGTCGGTGTCGAGGTCCTTGACGACCACGTCGGTGACGTTGTCGACGTCGACGACGTCGGTCACCTTGGAGACGACGGCGTTGTCGTGGGCCACGCCGGAGACGTTCGAGACGACGTCGCCGGCCGTCAGCACGGTGGAGTCGAGGGTGCCGGACACATCGCCCAGGCCGGAGAAGTCGCCGGTCAGTGCGGTGATGGCGGAAGGAGCGGAGACGCCGGTGGTGCCGGTGATGCCCTCGACGTTGCTCGCGATCAGCGTCAGCTGGTCGACGGCGGGCAGTTCGCCGCAGCCGGAGAGGACCTCGTCGATCGCGCCGGTGTTCGGGACGGACGCGGCGTCGAGCACCAGCGGCAGGATGTCCTGGACGTCGCCGGGGGTGAGGTCGCCCAGACCGGCTGCCTCCAGGGCGGCCAGCGGGTCCTGCTGAAACGCCTCGCGGGCGTCGAGGTCGGTCAGGAGGCCGAGAGTGAAGTCGTGCAGGGTGGTCTGCTCGGTCTGCGCCTCGGTGCCACCGGTCTGCACGCTGGTGTCACCGGTCTGGGCCGTGGTCGGGCCGGTCTGCACCGTGGTGGTCTCGGTCTGCTGCATGGGACTCAGGCTCCTGTAGGTGGATCGGGGGATGTCGTGTTGAACCGTATGGATGAACGACATCCCCCGGCATCGGGAGTTGGCCCCAGATCGTGACGTAGTGAGGTCCTTAGGGGATCAGCTTCACCCGTTAGGGGAGCGGGGATTTCACCCTGTAGGGCTGATTTTTACCCATCAGGGTCCGACGTAGTTCTCCGCGAAGGTGGCGCGGTAGGCGGGAGACTCCGCCAGGTGCTCCAGCCTCGCCTGGGCCAACCGTCCGAAGAACGGCGAGCTCACGTCGGTGTGGATCATGTTCACCATCCACTGGGAAAATTCCTGTGCCCGCCAGACGCGGCGCAGGCAGTCCTCCGAGTAGGTCTTGAGACCGGTCTCGGATCCGCTGGCGTAGAAGTCGATAAGCGCACGTCCGAAGGTTGCGGCGTCGTTCATGGCGAGGTTCATGCCCTTGGCGCCGACCGGGGTGATGATGTGGGCTGCGTCACCCAGCAGATAGAGCCTGCCGTACGACATCGGCTCGACCACATGGCTGCGCATGTCGAGAACACGCTTCTCGATGATCTTTCCCTCGGTCAGCGCCCACGATGAGTCGTGCAGTGTGAAACGTTTGTGCAACGCTTCCCAGACTTGTTCGTCGGACCAATCCGAAGCTTTGGTTCCGACCGGTACCTGAAGATAGAAGCGGGATATCGAGGGCGACCGCAACATATGGCCGGCAAATCCGTCTTCGTGCAGTGCGTAAATGATGGCTTTAGTCGACGGAGGGGCTTCCGCGAGAATGGCAAGCCACTCGATCCCGTGCTGGTGGGAGAATTCTGAGAGCGCTCCCACAGGAATGGACGGACGGCTTACGCCGTGGAACCCGTCGCACCCGGCGACGAAGTCGCTCGTGATGGTCTCCCGGACCCCGTCTGCGCTGGTGAAGGCCACCGACGGACGAGAGGACGTCAGCTCCCGCAACTCCACGTCGCTGACCGAGAACCGGATGTCACCCCCTCTGTCCAGAAATCCCCCGATGAGGTCCTTGACGACTTCCTGCTGGGGGTACACGTAGTGTTCGCGGCCGCCATAGAGGTCGCTGTACGACACCTGGAACGCCTGGCCGCTCACGCGGAATTCACACGTTCCGTGACGGTCTGCTTCCATCAGCAAACGATCCGCCAGACCGAGCGACTCCAACATGGTCACGGAGCGGTGCTCCAGGACTCCTGCCCGTGCTCGTGTTTCCACTTGAGCTCGACTGGCCTTTTCGAGCACAACGCAGTCGATACCTGACTGCTGGATCAAGTTTGCCAAGGTCAGACCGGCCGGCCCTGCGCCGACAACGGTCACGGAGCGCTTCAACTGGGGTTCTCCTAGCCCTAGACCTGCTGTGCTTAGATGCTCACCGCAGGTAGTTGACTGGAACCTGCTCGTGTCGGTCAACTGGGGTCTTTTGGAGCAGCGCCATTACTCTGAGTGGTTGACCGTCGCGATCCCTCCCCGCAACGACGACACCGCTCCGACAGGAGAGTGCTCCCGATGACTCGAAGAGTCCGCCGTATGGCCATCCGTGGCATCGCCCTTGCCACGCTGCTCGCCACCGTGGCGAGCTGTGGTGCGCTCGGCGGCAAAGAGCAAGCACCGGCTGATGCGAACAGCAGCGGTCCGGTCGAGAAGGCCAAGATCAGCCTGGGGGTCCTGCCGATCCTCGACGTGGCCTCCGTCCACGTGGCGATCAAGAAGGGGTACTTCAAGGCCGAAGGCCTCGAGGTCGACCTCAAGATCATCCAGGGTGGGGCCGCCGCGATCCCCGGCCTGGTCAGCAAGGAGCTGGACTTCACGTTCGGTAACTGGGTCTCGTTCTTCGCCGCCCAATCGAAGGACGCCGCGAAGGCGGTCGACGGAATCAAGCTCATCTCCGACGGCTACCAGGCGAAACCCGACATGTTCCTGATCCTGGCGGGCGGTGACTCGGCCATCAAGAGTCCTGCCGACCTCGCCGGCAAGACCATCGCGATCAACACGTTCAAGAACATCGCGGAGCTCACCGCGAAGGCCACGCTCGAGGCCGCGAACGTGGACGTGAGCTCGGTCAAGTTCAAGGAGATGCCGTTCCCGGACATGCAGGCGGCGGTCCAGAACAAGACCGTTGACGCGGCCTTCATGGTCGAGCCGTTCATCACCCGCGCGCAGCGCGCCGCCGGTCAGATCAAGGTGCTGGACGCCGCGTCCGGCCCGACCGACAACATCCCGATCGCGGGCTACGCGACCACCGGCGCCTTCGCCAAGGAGAACCCCAAGACCGTCGCCGCCTTCCAGCGCGCGATGGCCAAGGGCCAGGCCGACGCCACCGACCGTCCCACGGTCGAGCCGCTGCTCGTCGAGTACGCCAAGGTCGACAAGGAAACCGCAGGTCTTGTCCACTTCGGCGCCTTCCCGACGACGCTCGACGCGACGCGTCTGCAGCGCGTCGTCCAGCTGATGCAGCGGTACCAGATGCTGGACAAGGAGCTCGACGTCAAGCCGATGCTCATCCAGCCCTCCGGTAGTTGACGAACAGCGCGGGTGACTGTGATCAGGCTGTGATCACGGCCACCCGCGCGACCGTTTCCTCCAGATGAATTATCGTGCGACGGCCGTTTAGCCGCGCAGCTCAAAGTTGTTGATTCTCGAACCACTGTTTTGTCGTCCGAACGGCGGTATGAGAACAGCGCGTTTTACTCCAAGATCCACCAGGTTTGCAGCTATTAAACGGGGCGGGGAGTGTTGACGGTGCGCGGTCGTGAGGACCAGCGAGGCATCGACCGGTTCCGCCTACGCAACTGGCGGTTGCGGAGCAAGCTCGCAGTGGTGTTGCTAGTTCCGGCTCTGAGCACCGCGACGCTCGCGGGCCTGCGGCTGAACACCCAGCTCGACGACGTCGAACTCTTCGGCAACGTCCAGCGCGAGCTCGCCGTGAGCCACCAGGCCGCGAGGGTGGAGAACGCTCTACAGGTCGAACGTGACTGGGCGGTGCAGTGTGTGGCCGCCGGCAGGCAGAACGCGTGCCCCGAGCACGCCGCCAGAACGGGTCTCACCGACACGGAACTGGGCAAGTACCGGGATTCGGGCGCGACGGCCACGGCCTTGAGCGCGTCCCTGCGGGAGACGTTCACCAAGTCGTTGCAGTCGCTCGACGGACTGGCGAGCTTGCGCGTGACGTTGCTGACCACCAAGTACCCGGACGTCGCGGTGATCAGTGCGTACAACCAGATCATCGCCTCGCTCAGCACGGTGCACCGCGCCGCGATCTCCAGCCTGAGCGAGCCGGAGATCGTTCCGCTGGTGGCCGCCGCGCAGGCGCTCTACACCGCGCAGGAGCAGCTCGGCCAGCAGAACTCGCTCCTGACGTCCACCGCGCTGCGCAGGGGCTTCGCGCCCGGCGCCGCGGACGAGCTGCGTGCCGCGCAGTCGCGTCTGGACGCGGCGTTCAACGAGTTCAACGACGTGGCGTCGCCGGCGAACAGGCAGAAGTTCCAGGACGTCGTGTCCGGTTCGTCCGTGGACGGTCGCAACCGGCTCGTGCGACTCGCGCTCGCGCAGGACTTCGAGCGCAAGCCGGTGTCCATCACGGACGCCGAGGTCCTCCAGATCGGCCAGGACACCGCGAACCTGGTTCGCGAGGTCGCGACCCACGTGGAGGCTCAGGCCGACGCGACGACCACGCGCCTTGCCGACACGGCTCGTTCGGACGCCTGGCGTGACGCGGCACTGGTCGCCGTCTCGCTGCTGATCGCGTTCGGCCTGATGGCGATGGTCGCGCAGTCGATGCTGCGGCCGCTGCGCGTGCTGCGCCGCAGCGCGCTCGACGTGGCCCGCAACCAGCTGCCCGAGGCGATCAAGCGAATCCGTTCGCACCGCGACCCGGAACGCGCCGCGGAGGAAGCGATCGTCCCGGTGCCGCTCAACACGACCGAAGAGGTCGGCCAGGTGGCACGGGCGTTCGACCTCGTGCAGCGCGAAGCCGTCCGCCTCGCCGTCGAACAGGTGGCACTGCGCGCGAACGTCAACGACATGTTCATCAACCTGTCGCGGCGTTCGCAGGCGTTGGTGGAGCGGCAGATCAACGTGATCGACCGGCTCGAGCAGGACGAGCAGGACCCGGACCATCTGGCGTCGCTGTTCGAGCTCGACCACCTCGCCACGCAGATGCGCCGCAACAGCGAGAACCTGCTGGTGCTCTCCGGCACGACGGTCAACCGCCGCGTCACCCGCCCGGTCGCGATCGCCGAGGTGCTCGGCGCCGCGGTGTCCGAGGTGGAGAAGTACGCGCGCGTCCAGATCGCGCCGACGCCGGAGCTCATGGTGCAGGGCCGCGTGGTCAACGACCTCGCGCACCTCGTCGCCGAACTGCTCGACAACGCGACGGCGTTCTCCAAGCCCACCACCAAGGTGACGGTGCGGACGATAGAGACCCGCAAGGGCGAGGTCGCGATCCGCATCCACGACCGCGGCGTCGGCATGCAGGAGAACGACGTCGTCGAGTTCAACGCGAAGCTCGCCGAGCCGCCGGAGGTCGACGTCTCGGTGGCCCGCGAGATGGGCCTGTACGTGGTCGGCCAGCTCGCGAAGCGCCACGAGATCCGCGTGACGCTGGCGAACAACGACGACATAGAGGGTGGCGTCACCGCCCAGGTGATCCTGCCGCTTTCCTTGCTGCACAAGGGATCGGTGCCCGCGCTGCCGTTGCCGGCCGCGCCGCTGCCCTCCGCGTCCGAGTCCACCGGCACCGGTGAGGCGCTGTCCGGTGTGCCGAAGTGGACGCCGGAACACCCGGTCGTCATGCCGTCGCCCGCCACCGAGGACGAGAACTCCGGCCGGCACCGCATCGAGCAGACCTCGACGGACGGCCTGTTCACCGCGCGGATCGAGGCTTCGGAAGACGTCGCCGAGGACGGGTACTCCTACGAGCCGCCGGTCGAACGCCCGACCGACCCCGCCACGGAGATCTTCCCCGCGATCGTCGACGAGCCGCTGATCTCGCACGACGACCTGTCGAGGTGGTTCAAGACCCCCTCGGCCCCCGAACCCTCCCCCAAGGACGTTCCGGCAGCGGAGCCGGAACGCGCCGAGCACCACGAGGAGGAGGACGCGGAGCCCGCCACCGTGAACGGCCTGCCCAAGCGGCACCGTTCGGCGGAGACCGTCAAGATCGAGGCGCCGACGGCGGTGCCGCGCGCGGTCGCCGACTACGCCGAGTCCGACTGGGGAGTGGCGGACGAAGGCTGGAAGGCCGCGGGCGCGCTGGACAAGGGCTCGGCCGCGCAGACGACGGAGAACGGTCTGCCCAAGCGCGTCCCGAAGGCGCGCCTGGTTCCCGGTTCGCTGCCGAAGCCGTCGTCGCCCGCACCCCAGTTGTCGACCGTCGGCATCCCCGGCCGGTCGGCCGACCGGCTGCGCCAGCGGTTCGCCACGTACCAGAAGGGTGTCCAGATGGGCCGTGAGTCGCTCTTCGACTCCGCCGTCGGAGGCATCCCCGTGATCGCAGAAAGGGAACGCCAGTGACCACCGCGACTGAGGAACTGGACAACTTCAGCTGGCTGGTCGAGGACTTCGTCAGCAGGGTGGCCGGTGTCGCGCACGCGATCGTGGTCTCCGCCGACGGCCTGTTGCTCGCATCGTCCGATCGGCTCCCGCACGACCGCGCGGAGCAGCTCGCCGCCGTCTCGTCCGGACTGGTCTCCCTGAACCTCGGCGCGGCGCGCTGTTTCGAGGCGGGTGAGGTCAAACAGACCGTCGTGGAGATGGAACGGGGCTATCTTTTCCTGATGTCCATCAGCGACGGGTCCTGCCTCGCCGTACTCGCCGCACCCAACTGCGACATCGGGCTCATCGGCTACGCGATGACCCGGCTGGTGGAGCGGGTCGGTCTTCAGCTGACGCCGGAGATCCGGGCCCAGCTGCACGTTTCCATGCGAGCCTGAGTAGAGAGAAGTTCCCATGAGCAACGGTGCTCCGGGTCGTCCGGGGTCACCTGGGGCCGGCCTGAGCGTGGTGTCGTCGAAGATCGTCGTCGCCGGTGGGTTCGGCGTCGGCAAGACGACGTTCGTCGGGTCGGTCTCCGAGATCACCCCGCTGACGACCGAGGCCGTGATGACCCAGGCATCGGTCGGAGTCGACGACCTGTCGGCGGTGCCGGACAAGGTGACCACCACGGTGGCCATGGACTTCGGCCGGGTGTCGCTGGACAAGGACCTGATCCTGTACCTGTTCGGCACGCCCGGTCAGCACCGGTTCTGGTTCATGTGGGACGACCTGGTCCGCGGCGCGATCGGTGCCGTCGTCATGGTCGACACCCGCAGGATCGACGAGGCGTTCGCGCCCATCGACTTCTTCGAGGACCGCGACCTGCCGTACGTGATCGCGGTGAACTGCTTCGACGGCCTGATGCACCACCGGGCGGAGGAGATCCGGGACGCGCTGACGATCTCGGCCTCGGTGCCGATAATTCCGTGCGACGCACGGAACCGGCAGTCGACGAAGCAGATCCTGATCGCACTGGTGGAGCACGCGCTGCGCCAGCCTTCGTTCGCCTAGTCATTCGCTTTCCGCGGAAACGGGGTCGGTGCCACGTGCACCGGTCCCGTTCGCGTTCGGCCTTCCGGTCCATAAGAACCAGCCGCGTGTGAACAGTTATACCTCCGTCCGGCGGCGGCCTGTTCGGCGCAGGAGAACGCGGGAAATCCGGTGGTAGGGCACGTTTCCGCTCGCCAGGCCGCACGTCGGGGCCGGTGGCGGGCTGATCACCTACGAAGTCTCTTGATCGTGGCAGCGCCGCTTCACACTTGACTCTTCTTGTGCGTCAACGGTGCGGCGATACAGTCGGGGTGCAATTACCCTGCATTGCGAGGAGATTCCTGTGTCCCTGCGCAAAACAATTGCTGTGGTCGCCAGTGCTGCCGCCCTCTCGGTCGGTCTCATCGGCACCGCGGAAGCCGCGCCCCGCATCGTCACCTACAACTCCAGCAACACCGGTGAGTTCCAGGCCGCGATCGACAAGGGCGCCCAGGTGTGGAACACCAGCGTCGCGAACGTCGTGCTGCGCAAGGTGACCGGCGCCGCGAACATCACCGTGCGCGTCGACAACCAGTGGCCCCGCGCCTACGTGACGAGCCTCGGCCGTGGCAGCTGGGTCATGGGCCGCCAAGCGGTCAACGAGGGCCACGACACCGTGCGCATCTCGTCGCACGAGTTCGGGCACCTGCTCGGCCTGCCCGACCGCCGGACGGGGCTGTGCACCGACCTGATGTCCGGTGCCAGCGCCGGCACGTCGTGCAAGAACCCCAACCCGAACACCAGGGAGAAGGCAGAGGTCGAGGCGAACTTCCGTTCGATGGTGACCGTCCAGCCGACTACCTTCGCGGACGCCGCCTAAGCGGCGGGTGGGTGGTTGTGGTCTCCCTGACGGCCACAACCACTCACGGCGAGACCACCAGGTCCACGCCCAGAGCCTGCAGCTCGTCCGGATCGCCCGGCCCGCCGATCACGTGCACGCCGGCCGACCGCAGCAGTGGCACCATCAGAGCAAGGCCCTGGCGCGCCAGGCGTTCCGACGGCGGCCGTGCCAGCCGGACACCCCACACCGGAGAGCGGTCCACAGTGGACAGCCCGGCGAACCCGCCGCCGAACTCGTGCAGCAGGACGTGCACGCCCATGTCGTGCAGCACTTCGAGGTTCTCCTCGCCGTCGGGCATCGACCTGACGTCCAGCGCCAGGAACAACGACGAGGCCGCGAACGAACTGGCCCGCAACGTCGACCGCACGTGTGCCGTGAGATCCGGATCCCGCGACTGGTCCCTGGACAACCGGATCAGCACCGGCTCGCCGCGCGAGCACGCGTCCCGCAGCACCAGCTGCCCGAGCCGGGACGCCAGTCCGAGGGCGTCGGCGTAGGCCACGACGTCGTCGTGCCGGGTGGCACCCCAGCGCACGGACGCCTCCACGAAGGCCGGCGGTCCCGAAACCCACGACACCGGCGCGTACTCCACGGAGATCTCGCCGTTCTCGAAGGCACCGGGCATCGCCGCGATGCGCGCGAATCTCGCCCGGTCGGCGGCGTCGGCCTCGTGGTCGTAGATGCCCCACTGCCGCTTGCCGCCGGTCTCGGCTCTGCGCAACGTCGAATGTGCGCGCCGCAGCACGGCCGTGGGATCGACGCCGGGGCCGGAGGTGTGCACGAAACCGATCGACGTCGACACCGCGACACCGGCGCCCTCCAGGTACACGGGCTCGGAGAGTTCCTCGTCGATCATCGTCGCCAGCGCCGCGACGTCGGGCGATCCATGGATCAGCACCACGAACTCGTCGCCACCGACCCGCGCCACCACCGCGTCCGGCAGCGCGACCCGCAACCGTCGCGCCACCTCGACCAGCACGGCGTCGCCCGCCGCGTAACCGAGGCCGTCGTTGACGATCGTCAGGCTGTCGACGTCCAGGTATCCCAGCGTGTACGGCTCGCCGGACGCCGTCGCGGACTCCAGCTTGTCGGTGAACGACGCCCGGTTCGGCAGCCCGGTCAGCAGGTCCGTCAGCGACTGGTGCCGCAGCCACTCCTGGAGCATGCGCTGCTCGGTGACGTCCTCGATCAGCGCGACGTGGAACTTCGGCAACCCGTCCGATCCGCGCAGCACGGACAGGACGACGTTCGCCCACACCGTGTCCCCGTTGCCCCGGGCCAGTTCCCACTCGCGCCGATCGGTGTCCACAGAGGACGCGAGCAGCCGGTGGCAGGCCGCGGCCAGCGCGGTCGCGTCCGGCTCGGCGAACAGTTCCTTGGGCATCTCCTCGTGGCCGAGGATGGTGGCCAGCGCCTCGTTCGCCTCCACGACCGCGCCCTGCAGGTCGAAGATCGCGATGCCCACCGCCGTCGTCGCGAAGACCTGGGCGAACCGGGCCTCGCTGTCGTGCAGGTCGCGCTGCGCGTCCTCGACGGCCTTCAGCAGCGAGTTCTTGACCTTCTCCTGCTCGGCGAACAACTGGTCGCGCGTCGCTCGCACGTAGCCCGACGCCAGCGCGCCGAGCACCTCGGGCGAGAACTCCTCGCCGAGCACCTCCAGCGTGCGGCGCAACGAGTCGGGTCCGGTGAAACTCTTGCGCACCAGCCATTCGCCGATGGCCACCGCCGCCTGCCCAGCACGCAGCCGGGCGGCGTGCTCGTCGAGGTGCTGCGTCAGCTTCCGCCGCGACATCGGCGAGTACGCGCTCTCGATCAGAACAGCCGCCCAGCGCTGTGCGAGGGGCGAGGCGGACATCAGGGCTTGCGACCCACCGCCGCGTAGATGTTCGCCTTCGACGGCTCGTCCCCGACGTCCTCGGGGGTCTCCGGCCGCCACTGCGGCGTGAACACGATGCCGGGCTCGACGATCTCCGTGCCCGCCAGCATGTCCGCGACCTGGGCCTTGGTGCGGGGCGTGATCGGCTCCGCGGTCTTCGCGAAGATCTCCTTACCCGCCGCCATGGCCGCCGGCATGCTGTCCGCGGTGAAGTGCGACAGCGCCAGGTACGACCCGGACGGGAGAGAATCCACGTAACGGGACAGCACGCCCCACGGGTCGTCCGAGTCGGGGATGAACTGCAGGACACCGACGACCAGAAGCCCGATCGGCTGGGAGAAGTCGAGGTGCTGCGCGGCCTGCGCCACGACCTTCTCCGGTTCGCGCAGATCCGCCAGCAGCGCCGTCACGTTCGGCTCGCCCGCCAGCATCAGCTCGGCGTGCGTGATCGCGACCGGCTCGAAGTCGACGTACACAACCTTGGACTCGGGCGAGACCTCGTGCGCCACCTCGTGGACGTTGCCGACGGTCGGGATGCCCGAACCGAGGTCGAGGAACTGCCGGATGCCGAGATCCGCCAGTTCCAGTACCGCGCGGCGCAGGTAGGCGCGGTTGAGCCGCGCCATGCCCCGTACCGGAAGGACCTTGATCAGGGCTTCCGCCGTCGCGCGGTCCGCCTCGAAGTTGTGCCCGCCGCCGAGCAGGTAGTCGTAGATCCGGGCGGAACTCGGGACGTCGACATTGACACCTTCCGGGACCCAGCTGACTCGATCGACCACAGCAGCACACCTCTCGCGATGCGAATTCTGAGCATCGACAACCCTACTGGCCGCAGATGTGGGCCGAACGAATGAATTACCCGTTCACACGAATGTGAGTCAGAGGATGAACCAATCGGTGCAACCACTTGCGAACCGGAACTTCACCGGTCCTCGTGGTGCGACCCCCATGACGAACATCCCCAGCTCGTCGACCGCCGCGGTCTCGTGGTCGCCGTTCGGCGTCACCAGCGTGACCGGTCCGGTCGCCGGCATCAGCTGACCGGTGACCCCCGCCGCGGACACCTCGACCTGCAGCATCACGCCGTCCGCGTCGAACACCAGCTGCCGCGCCGTGGCCGTCGACCGGGCACGGGCGAACAGCGTGTCGTCCAGCACCGAGTCGTACGACGTGATGAGCAGCAGCTCCTCGTCGATGTTCCGCCAGGTGAACGCGGCCTTCGCGGCCTCCACGAACTCCGGCGGGACGTCGTCCTGGGGTGTGCTCAACGCGTCACGCAAGGCATCGAGCAGTACTTCGTCACTGTCCCATTCGTGCCGCACCCAGCACACCTCCTCTCTTCGCCGGCGAGCCCAGGAAGGCCGAGATCGCAGGGGTCTTCCGCAACTTCTCCAGGCAACGTATCCGCGTCGGGCCGATGCTGCCGACCGGCATCGCGAGCTCTTCGCTCACGACCTGGTAGCTCGGCGGCGGGTCCGTCATCAGCTTCTGCAGCAACCGCTTGCACTGGTCCGTGAGCTCGGCGAACCCGTCGCGCAACGCCTGCCGCCGTTCCACCGCCAGCAGGTCCGCCTCCACGTCCGCGTCCGCCTGCTCCGCCTCCAGCGCGTCGGATTCGGACAACGGGTCGTAGAGGTGCGTCCGCTGCTGCACACGCAGCACGCGCAGGCATTCGTTGCGGGTGGTCGTCATGATCCAGCCCGGCAGTGCCTCCGGCTCGCGCAGTCGTCCGATCTGCTCCACGAGCCGAAGCCACAGCGTCTGGTTCACGTCGGCCGCATCCGAAGGGCGCAGCCGGTGCTTGTAGATCACCGACACCACCAGCGGCGTGTAACGGTCCACGATCTCGTTCCACGCCGACTGATCGCCCTCGGCCGCCGCGCTCACCAGCGCGGCGATCGGGGATGCAGAACTCACGTCGACTCCTTGCGGTCACAACTGGCGGAGGCCGAGGTTGCCTCCCAGATACAACTATTTGACGAAAACTCCGTAACCGGAGTGGAACTCCGGCCCGGTCAGCAGTTTGTCACGCGCCTGACGTGCGTCGATGCCGTCCGAGACCATGGTGGCGGCGATCCGGCCGGTGACCAGGGGAGCGGCGAACGACGTGCCGTACCAGTACGCCCACAGCGCGAACGGCGTAGCCGCGGCCTCGCCCGGCAGCTGCCACTCGCCCTTGAGGTAGGTCGAGGCCCGGTTGCCGATCGCGCACGCGTCGACCCAGTGGCCCCAGTTCGAGTAGAAGGCGGGACCGATCGAACCGTCCCGTTCCTGCTGGGCGGCGGCGACGGCGGTGACCCCGCACAGCGCGGCGGGCCAGCTCGGCCGCTGCGTGCCCTGGTTGCCGGCGGAGGCGACCACGACGATGTCGGCGGGCAGCGCCTCGATGGTGCGCCGCAACGGTTCGGAGGCCACGTCGTCCGCGGTGAAGCAGCCGAGCGACAGGTTCAGCAGGTTGATCTTGTGCTGGCCCAGCTCGGTGATCTTGCGGCAGATCCGTTCCTCGTCGCCGAAGCCGTTCGGGTCGAGGCCGATCTCCGGGTCGAAGGTGACGCCGGGCGCCGCGTTCTGGATGACGCCCGCGACGAACGTGCCGTGCCCGCCCTGCAGCGCGAAGTTGTCGCCGTTGCTGTAGGCGGCGTCGACGTCGTCGGCCTCCTTGGCGTAGCGGCCGTCGAACCACTCGGAGTGCTCGCTGTCGGCGCCGGAGGAGATACCGGTGTCGATGATGCCGACGCGGACGTCCTTGAGGCGCTCGTCGAACTTCGGCGCCGAGACCGGGTCGGCCGGGTAGGGCCGGTCGCCGGGGTTGCCCATGACGAGGCCGCCGTGACCGACGATCACATGGTGCGGCTGCACGAGCGGCACGCGCTCGTTCGGCCAGTTCCGCTGGTCGCGCAACAGGCGGACAATGCGCGGAATGTCCTCCGCGTTGTTCGGCAACGTCAATCGCGCCAAACCGGCGAATCCTTCGCCCGGCCGGGCGACGATGTTGTTTTCCCGGAGCTTTTCGACCACGCGTTGTTGGTCCTCGGCACCGACGAGCAACTGACCGGGCCGATAAAGGAATTCACGCCCGCGTTCGGCGTGGAAGCTGATGGTCTTGTCCTCGGCGATGAGCTGCAGGAAAGCTCTTTGGTAAAGCTCCGCGCTTTCTGGCGTTTTCGACACCACGGCCTCACTAAAGCAGCGTTGACGGGCACCCCGACCGAGCTTGATCAAGCTACCACAGCGGATAAAGTGTCGCCGTGACCGACTTTTGTGCGGAGGACGCGCTGGAGGCCAGGCAGCGCAACCCGCGCGCGGCCGTGGAGATGGCCCGCGCTGTCCTTCGCGCGACGGAAGATCGTTCGGAATGGTCGATCGCCGAGCGCGCGATCGGCCTCGCGTTGCGGGAGATGCACGACTTCCCCGGCGCGGCCCGGCACCTCCGCCGCTCGATCAGGATCGCCTCCGAGGCGTCGCTGCCCCGGTTGTCCGCACTGGCCCAGATGAGCCTGGCGTGGGTGCTCGCCTACACGGGCAGGCAGAAGGCCGCGCTGACGTTGCTGGACGACGCCATGCCGGAACTGACGGGCGCGGACTCGGTGGCCGCCCTGATGCAACGTGGCGTCGTCTTCCACTACCTGACGCGTTACGACGACGCGCAGCGCGACTACACGGCCGCCATCGCCGGTGCGCGACGAGTGGGGGACCAACTCGTCGAAGCGCGCGCTCTCAACAACCGCGGCCTCGTGCGCGCGTACGTGGGGAACATGCGTGAGGCGTCGGCCGACTTCTCGCTGGCGGCTTCGTTGCTGGGGGAGCTGGGCCAGGAACTCGGCGTCGCCGACGTGCACTGGAACGCCGGCATCATGGCGACGCGAGGCGGTGACGTACCCGCCGCGCTGACGCTGTTCGACAAGGCGGAGGAGGTCTACCGCCGTCTCGACGTGATGCGCCCGGTGCTGCTGGTCAACCGGTTGGAGCTGCTCGTCTCGGTGCCGCTGCTGGACGAGGCCCGCGCCGCGGCCGACCGCGCGATTCCCGAACTGAAGGCGCTGAAGAACCCGATGGGCGTCTCGGAGGCCCTGTACTTCCGCGCCCGCATCGCCCTGCTGGACGACGATCCTTCTGCGGCGCATTCGTTCGCCGCCGAGGCGCGTCGCCGGTTCCGCCGCGAGCAACGCCTGCTGTGGGCGGCCGGCGCGCGTTACCTGGAGCTGCACGCGGCCGTGCTGCGCGGCGACCGCTCGCGTCCGTTGCGCCTGGCGTTGTCGCGGGTCGCCTCCGAACTGGACGCGATGGACTGGCGGCTGCCCGCGCTGGAGGCCCGCATCGACGCGGGCCTGGTCGCCGCGGACCTGGGCCACCGCGCGCGTGCGGTCGCGGAGCTGTCGGTGGCGGCTGCCGCGCGGCTGCGTGGCCCGGCCGGTCTGCGCGTGCGCGGCTGGTACGCGGAAGCGTTGCGCCGCAAGCTTTCCGGCGACATCCGGGGGACTTCTTCGGCTCTCCGGCGGGGCATCGGGCTGCTGGACGAGTACCGGGTGTCCCTGGGTGCCGCCGAGCTGCGCGCGTCAGCCGGTGTGCAGGGCCAGGCTCTCGCGCTGGAGGGCCTGCGGCTGGCCGTCGCCTCCGGCAACGCCGCACGCGTGCTGTCGTGGACCGAGAGCTGGCGTGCCGGCGCGCTGCGGATGAAGTCCGTGTCGCCTCCCGACGACCCGCGCCTGGAAGACGCGCTGGCGTCGTTGCGCGCGGTGGCGGCCGACGTGGAATCCGCTGTGCTGGCCGGAAAACCCGCGGGCGCCCTGCGCGCCAAGCTGGTGCGCGCCGAGCAACGCGTCCGCGACCTGACCCGCCAGGTGTCGGGCGAGGTCTCCGTCTTCAAACCGCCGTCGGTCCCGTCGCTGGTCGCCGCCCTGGGTTCGGCGGCGCTGATCGAGTTCGTGGAGGACGACGGCACGCTGATGGCCGTCGTCCTGGCCGGCGGCCGCGCCTCCCTGCATTCGCTGGGTGCCGCGGAGGGCGTGGTCCGCGAGATCCGCCTGCTCCGCTTCGCCCTGCACCGCCTGGTCACCCTGCCGCCCAACCTGCCGAACCTGGCCGTGGCCCGCTCATCGGCATCCCACGCCGCCGCACTGCTCGCCCGCCGCCTGCTGGACCCGCTGGCCTCCCGCATCGACGGCCGCCCGTTGGTCGTCGTGCCCACCGGCGCGCTGAACGGCCTGCCGTGGGCCGTCCTGAACCGCCAGGTGGCGGTCGCGCCGTCCGCGTCCGTCTGGCTGCGCGCCACTTCCGTGCCGGACGCCTCGGGCGAATCCGTGCTGGCCGCCGGGCCGCGCATGGCCGCCGCCCCCGCCGAGATCAAGGCCATCAGCGCCCATGTGCCGGGCCGCGTCCTGGTGGGCGGCGAGGCGACCGTGAGCGCCGTGGCGTCCGCAATGGACGGTGCCGCGCTGGCCCACATCGCCGCCCACGGCTCGTTCCGCGTCGACAACCCGCTGTTCTCGGCCCTGGAACTGGCCGATGGGCCGTTGACCGTCTACGACATCGAACGCCTGCGTCAGCCGCCTACGCGGGTAGTGCTGTCGGCGTGCGACACGGGCCAGTCCGCCGTTCGTCCCGGCGACGAGTTGATGGGGTTCACGGCGGCGCTTCTCGGCCTGGGCACGCGGACGTTGATCGCGCCCGTCGTGCCGGTGCCGACCGACGGCACGGCGCCGGTCATGGTGGAACTGCACCAGAAGCTGGCCGCCGGGATGGCTTCGGCCGAGGCTTTGGCTGCGGTGCAACGCGCTGCGGTGGACGACGCCGCCTACGCCGCCGCCGTCGGCTTCGTGTGTTTCGGCGCGGGCTAGCGCCCTACTTGGGCGGCGGGGTGCTGTAGAGGACCAGTGCGCTCTGTCCGGAACAGCCGATCTCTCCCGGCTGGGTCTGCACGCGCGGCGGGTACCAGGCCTCGACCGTTCCGTTGGCGAGCCGCACCCCGTTGAGGCAGGAGCCACCACCACCGGCGACGATGCCGACGGCGCCGTCCTTGACGAAGGCGTCGAGCCGGGGCTCGGCCCAGGGCAGCTTGGTCTCCGGGTCGACCGGCACCGGAGGCAGGTTCGCGCGCAGTGCCGCGAGCACCTCGTCCGCCGTCGGGTTGGGCGGCAGTGCGGTGAGGATCGTCTTGAAGGCTTCGAGGTAGTCCTCCGGCACGCCGGTGAGCTGGGTGGGCGGCGGGACGACCGGCCGGGCGTCGGCCGGGCAGCGGACTCGGCCGGGGCCGCCTTCGGTGACGCCGTAGTGGTTGAAGTCGGCTCGGTAGCAGGCGGTCACCGGATCCTCGTCCCAGAGACGGAAGCTCGGCGGGGACTCGGAGGTGCCGGGGTGGTGGACGCGGAAGAGCAGGCTGGCGTGCACCTTCTCCGGGTCGGTGGTCGGGCTGTCGGTGATCTCCAGGACCGCGAAGTACTTCTGGTCGGTGTTGCCCCACAGCGCGGAACGGGCGTAGGCGTTGCCGTCGGTGCCGCGCGGGTAGCCGATGCGCTCGGCGACCTGCCTGGCTTTCTCGTCGGTGGCGCTGTTGCCGTCCGGCTGGCCGGCGACGTACGCGGTGACCGCGAGCGCCATCACCAGAAGTGCTACCCCCAGAACTTCATGGCGGTGACGCTAGCGGCACGACCATCGCGGCCGCGCGAGTAGTTGTACTCAGGTCATTCCAGAACGCTTGAGTTTCGCTTATGGTTGCTCGTCATGACAACGAGGTCGTGGTGGGGCTGGGGCAACGTCGAGGACGCCGTCACCCCGGAGGAACGCCGTGCGCTGGTCGAACGGGTCCGGGCGGTGCTGCCGGACGCGGACCTGACGTTCCACGAGCCGCCGGACCCCGCCACCCTCGACCTGCCCTCCTCACGGATCCAGCCGAGCGAGATCTACTCGACGGATCCGGTCGACCGTCTCGCGCACGCCCGCGGCCAGGCCTATCGCGACGTCACCCGCAACCTCGCCGGTGACATCGGGCCGCTGCCGGACGCCGTCGCCCGTCCGCGCACCGAGCAGGACGTCGTCGACGTGCTGGACTGGTGCGGGTCGAACGACGTCGCGGTGATTCCCTTCGGCGGCGGCACTTCCGTGGTCGGCGGCGTCGAGCCGCGCGACCTGGATCGCGTCGTGACGATGGACCTCCAGCACCTGGACCAGGTGCTGGAGGTCGACCCGGCCAGCCGCGCCGCCCGCATCCAGGCGGGGGTGCTGGGGCCGTCGCTGGAGGCACAGCTCAAGCCGCACGGCCTGACGTTGCGGCACTTCCCGCAGTCGTTCGAGTTCTCGACGCTCGGCGGCTGGCTCGCCACCCGCGCGGGCGGCCACTACGCCACGCTCTACACGCACGTCGACGACCTGACCGAGTCGCTCAGGGTCGTGACGCCCCAAGGGATCAGCGAGTCGCGCCGGTTGCCGGGGTCGGGCGCGGGGCCGTCGCCGGACCGGCTCTTCCTGGGCTCCGAAGGCACCCTGGGCGTGATCACCGAGGCGTGGATGCGACTGCAGGAGCCGCCGGTCCACCGGGCGGGGGCCTCGGTGCGGTTCGCGTCGTGGGAACGGGCCGTGGAGGCGACTCGGCTGATCGCGCAGTCCGGCCTCCACCCGGCGAACTGCCGCCTGCTGGACCCGGCGGAGGCGTTCCTCAACGCCGGGTCGCCGTCCTCCGTGCTGGTGCTGGCGTTCGAGTCCGCGGACCACCCGGTCGACGCGAAACTCGCGCGAGCGCTGGAGCTCTGCGGCGATGGCGAGGTCGTCGAGGGCGCGGCGCAGCAGTGGCGGAAGTCGTTCCTGCGCATGCCGTATCAGCGGGACGCGATGGCTCAGCACGCGATGATCACCGAGACGTTCGAGACGGCCTGCACCTGGGACCGTTTCGCCGAACTGCACGCGGCGGTCACGGAGGCGGCGACCAAAGCGCTGCGCGAGGTGTGCGGCATCGGCATCGTCACGTGCCGCTTCACCCACGTCTACCCGGACGGCCCCGCGCCCTACTACGGCATCTACGCGCCGGGCCGCTGGGGCAGCCTCACCGCACAGTGGGACGAGATCAAGGCCGCGGTCTCCGAGGCGCTCATCGCGTCAGGCGGCACGATCACGCACCACCACGCCGTCGGCCGCGACCACATGCCCTGGTACACGCGGCAACGGCCGGACGTCTTCGGCGCGGCCCTGTCCGGTGCCAAGGCCGCGCTGGATCCTCAGGGCCTGCTCAACCCCGGCGTCCTCACGACACGACCGACCTGAGGATCAGCGCCGCGATGAACACCAGCGTGAACGCCAGGTCGAGCCCGAACCCGCCGAACCGCACCGGCGGCAACACCTTGCGCACCGGCGCGAGCACCGGCTCGGTGACGCCGTGGGTCACCCGGCGCACCTTCCACACCCAGTCACCGCGCGCCTGGAAGGTGACCGCCCAGTCCACGATCATCCGGCCGATCATCACGAGGATGAACAGCGTCAAGAGCCAATAGAGCAGCCAGCCGACCAAGCCGAACAAGATGGCCTCCTTACGTCCTGTACGTCCATGAAGCCACACGAAACTGAGAGGCGCCTGGCAACTCGCTGAGACAGTATTCAGCGCGTGGCGTATGACGAGGGCCTGGCCCACCGTCTGGGCGAGTCGCTGGGCGACCTCCCGGACCTCGGCACGAAGAAGATGTTCGGCAGCCTGGTGTTCATGTGGCGCGGAAACATGCTGGTAGGAGTACTGAACTCCGACCTGATAGCGCGCGTGGGCCCCGAGGCGCAGGCGGACGCGCTGGCCCAGCCGGGCGCCCGCGTCTTCGACTTCACCGGACGGCCGATGAACGGCTGGGTGGTCGTCGACGGCGAGGCCGTGGCGGAGGACGAGGCGCTCGAGGACTGGATCGCGCGCTGCCGCGAGTTCGTGGAAGCGCTACCGCCGAAGTGAGCCGACACGAAGTAGCGTCGAACGCATGACTGCTGAAGACATGCTCGCCGTCGCCGTAGAAGAGGCGCGGACGGGGCTCGCCGAAGGCGGAATCCCCATCGGCGCGGCACTCTTCGACGCAGACGGCCGTCTGCTGGGCAGGGGCCACAACCGCCGCGTGCAGGACGGCGACGCCTCGATGCACGCGGAGACCTCGGCCTTCCGCAACGCCGGCCGCCAGCGGAGCTATCGCGGCACGACGATGGTCACGACCCTGTCGCCGTGCTGGTACTGCAGCGGCCTGGTCCGCCAGTTCGGCATCTCGCACGTCCTGATCGGCGAGGCCACGACGTTCCACGGCGGTCACGACTGGCTGGCGGAGCACGGCGTGGGCATCACCGTCGTCGAGGACCCGGCGCTGGTCGAGCTGATGACGACGTTCATCGCCGAACGCCCCGAACTCTGGTTCGAGGACATCGGCCAGGATTAGCGTGGGACTTATGGCTGCTGTGCTGATCGCCGGGGCGGACGAGGACGCGGAGATCGCGCGCCGGCTCGTTCTCGCCGGTCACACCGTCCGGTTCGCGCCGCTCGACGGCGCCTCGGCCGAGTCCCTGGACTCGCTCGACGTGCTGGTCAACATCGGCGGGGCCGCGGAGGAGACGTTCGAGGGTGCCGTCGAGAGCGCCGCGCGCGTCCTGCAGACCTACCTGCCGCTGCTGCAACGGTCCGCTGTCGTGGTGAACGTCAGCGGCCCCCGGGACTCGCCGTCCGCGGCGGCGGTCAACATCGTCACCGTGCAGTACGCGAAGGCGTTCCCGCGGATGCGGATCAACGCCGTCGAGCAGGACGCCGGCGCCATCGTGCGGATGGCGCAGGTTGGACAGGACGGGCCGACCGGCGGCTACTTCGACGCGACGGGCGCCCCGCTCTGGTGATCAGGACGTGTAGCGCTGCGCCGCCTCGTCCGCCGACTTCACGATCGTGAACACCGCGTCGAGCCCGGTCGCCTCGATGGGGCGCAACGCGGCCCGGTTCGACGCCACCACCACGAACTCGACGCCGGCCTTCGACGCGCGCTGCTGGCCGAGGACCAGGGCCTCCAGCCCGGCGGACCCCAGGAAGCGGACTCCGCCGAGATCCACGACGACGGCCCGCAGGCCTTCCGCCACGTGAGTTTCCAGCGGGCTGGTCAGCGCACCGCTGGAGGTGGTGTCGAGCTCGCCGGACACGCGCAGCACGACGACGTCAGGGGCGGGCCGGTCGACGACCACGGTGGCCAGAGCAGTGGGGTCAGGCACGTGATCTCCTTCGTCAGCTGTCAGCACCCCACGTTAACCCGGCTGGAGACCGGCGGTCGACGGCACCTCAACGAGGTGCGACCTGCCTGCAGGGAAGCGTGGACGTGCTGGGTGAGGCGGGCGTGCAGTTCGTGGCACGCGGTGAAGCCGAGGCGGACGTCCTCCGGCGGGCACTGGACGGGCAGCAGTTGCGCGAACGGGTCGCCGCCGATGGTGTCGACCGCGGTCAGGAAGCCGACGAGGGCCCCGACGAGTCGCCGGTGCAGGCCGAACAACGACAGCGCGTTCGCCAGTGCGAGGGTCGGGGCGGGCATTTCGTCGACGCCGGAGAACGGGTCCAGGTCGCGTAGCGTCACGGTGAACAGCACCGAATGCGTGCGCTCGGAGCGCGTGCCGTAGGCGTCGCCCTGGATGTCGCGCAGCACCGAGCGCATCTCGCGGCGCGGCTGCCAGAACGCGTGGTGGCCGCGCAGTTCGGAAAGCCCCTCGTCCGACAGCGCGGCGGGTGAGGTGACCTCGGTCAACGACCGCAGCGCCTCCTCCCAGCGGGTCTCCAGTGCCGCGTGGAACTGGGCCAGCGCCGGGTGGTCCTCCCAGCCGGCGGCGACATCGTCGAAGCCGCGCATCCGCAGCTCGTAGCAGATCCACAGCGACAGCTGCAGGTCGTCGTCCTGCCAGGCTTCCCTTGCACCGCCGCTGACGAGCAGCGCGGGCTGCGGCGGGGGCGGCAGGCGCAGCGCTGAGACCAGGGCTGAGCTCATGTGGCCGCGGGGGCCGGGGAGGCGCATCAGGTTTCCTCACGCGTTCGGGCGATCAGCATGTCCACAAGGGACTCGGGGTCCGGGTATCGTCGTTGCCGAGCGGCACCGCAGCCGTTGTGGCGCAACCAGTCCAACTGCTGCTCCACAGTAGACAGAGTGCCGCGATCGCGCAGCGCGACCGCGACGTGCTCAACGAGCGACGCCGCCCGGTCGAACGCGGGGGAGAGTTTTCCGGTGTGTGGATCGGCGGCCAGTCCGTCGACCCCGTCGCGCGACGCCCGCCAATATGCCGCTCGCAGCACGGAATCGTCCACCCGCTGTTCGGAGGGTTCCGTCACGACGAGGGCCCGGACCAACTCGGCGAGGACCACGACTTCCGTTGCCAGCTGCGGGATGTCCGCGACGCGCACCTCGACGGTCGGATGATCGGCGGACGGGCGGACGTCCCAGTACACCATCGCCCTGTCCATCAACGCTTCCGAGCTGATCAGCGCCTCGACGGTCCGGTCGTAGTCGGCGGGGCCGTGCCAGAACGGCGGCGGCCCGCTCACCGGCCAGCGCGACCACACCATCGACCGCCAGCTGGCGTACCCGGTGTCCTCTCCCTGGGAGTACGGGGAGTTCGCGCTCAGCGCCAGCAACGTCGGCAGCCACGCCCGCAGCTTGTTCGACGCCGCCAGAGCTTCGGAGCTCGAGGAGACACCGACGTGCACGTGCAGGCCGCAGGCACCCGTTCCGGTCACGAGTCTGCGATGGGAGTACTCGATCCGGTGATAGCGCCCGTCATCCGATCCGGGAGGGGGCCCGGCCTCGCCGATCGGCGGCATACCCGTCGCCACGAGCCGGCACCCTGTCTCGTCGGCGGCGTCCACGAGCACCCGGCGGCCGAGCCGGACCTGTTCGGACAGTTCGTCGAACGAGGAGGTGACGCCGGTGGCGATCTCGATCTGGAACGGCGTGAGCTCGCCCTGCACGTCGAGGTCTCCCGGCGCGCGGGAGATCTCCCTGACCCGGGGTGCCAGTGCCACCGGCCGCCGCGAATCGGGATCCACGAGCAGGAACTCCTGTTCCACACCGACCGTGTAGTGATTCATCGGCGAGCGGGTACCCGCGTTTCATGCTGATCAATCCCGGGGTGCCCGGATGAGACTGCGGCGCAGTATCACCGCAGGTCCAGGCTGGACGCGCCGCAGGCATGGCAAGGGGTTCCGGTACCTCGACGCCGATGGCGGAGCACTGTCCACGAGCGACGTGGAGCGGGTGAAGGCCCTCGTGATCCCACCCGCCTGGCGCGACGTGTGGATCTCTCCGCACCCGAACGGCCACATCCAGGCCGTCGGTTACGACGACGCCGGCCGCCGCCAGTACCTCTACCACGAGAAGTGGCGGACCGACCGCGACACGGAGAAGTTCGCCCGCGTGCTCGAGCTCGCCCCGAAGCTCGGGAGGTTCCGCGAGCAGGTCGAGAAGGACATGAGGTCGCGCGGCCGGAAGCGGCTGCTCGCCATCGCGCTGCGGATGCTCGATCTCGGCGTCTTCCGCGTCGGCCACGAGGAGTACGCCGAGGAGAACGGCACGCACGGCGTCGCGACCCTGCTCTGCGAACACCTCTCGGTCACCGGCGACCGGGTCCGTTTCCGGTTCCCCGCCAAGCACGGCGTCGAGGTGGACCAGGAGATCACCGATCGCGCGCTCGCCAGGGCCGTCCGGTCGTTGCTGCGCGACCGGACGCCGGACTGCCGCGTCTTCGACCTCACCGCCGACGACGTCAACGAACGCTTCCGCGAGCTGGTCGGCGACGAGTTCAGCGTGAAGGACCTGCGCACCTGGCACGCCACGGTCTTCGCCGCCCAGGCGTTCGCGCAGGCCCTGCGCGAACGGGGCAGGCCGTCGAAGCGCGCGGTCAGTGCCGTCATGAAGGAGGTCGCGCAGGACCTCGGCAACACGCCGTCCGTGGCGAGGAAGTCCTACGTGGACCCGCGCCTGGTGGAGGCGTTCGAGCACGGTGACGTCATCGGCGGAGGTGACCCCGAACGGGCTGTGCGGAAGCTGCTCAGGCGGATCTGACGGCGGCGGCGCGGTCGCACTGGCGGCACCACACCGCGCCCTGCGCCGACGCCAGCGCGGCGAACCCGGCGAAGAGGTGCAGCGCGTTCGAACCGGAGTTGACGTTCAGGAAGTTCACGAGCTCGCCGTCGTAGCGGGCCAGGCCGAGCCCGAACATCACCAGGAACAGCACCGCCACCAGCAGCCCGATATCGGTCAGTGCCTTCAGGTGCGGTACCGCGACCAGCAGGGCGGCACCGAAGACCAGGTGGATGACGTTCTGCAGCGGGTTGACGCGCAGTCCGAGCACCCAGGTATCGGACTCGCCGGCGAACGATGAGAAGCCGGTCACGAAGAACCCGGCCACGCCCCAGAGCACGAGCAGGGCACCAGTGCTGATCGCCAGCTTCTGGGGCCACCGCAACCGTTTCATGAACCCAGTATCGCCAGAAGCGGACATTCTCGCTCGTTCATTTCACTCCTCCGCCAGCAGATCGTGTCGCAGCTGCTCCAGGGACTTGGTGAGCAGCCGCGACACGTGCATCTGGGAGATGCCCACGCGGCGGGCGATCTCCGTCTGGGTCAGCCGGCCGAAGAAACGCAGGACCACGATGGTCCGCTCACGGCGCGGAAGGCCCCGCAGCATCGGCTGCAGGGCCTCGTGGATCTCCACGCCTTCCAGCGCCGGATCGTCGACGGTCGAGCTCTCCAGCGAGTCCAGTGGCGCGAACGCGATGTTCTTCTCGATGCGCAGGCCCTCGTAGACGTCGGTGAGCGACACCCCGAGGTGCCGGGCGATCTCGGAGGGAGTGGGGGACCGCCCGGTCCTGTGCGAGAGCTCGGCGGTCGCGCCGTCGATGGAATCGCACAGCTCTTTCAACCTGCGGGGCACGCGGACCGCCCAGCACTGGTCGCGGAAGTGACGCCGCACCTCGCCGGTGATCGTCGGCACGGCGTAGGACAGGAAGTCCGTCTGCCGCGAGACGTCGAACCGGTCGATGGCGTTGATCAGTCCGACCGCCGCCACCTGCGCGAGATCTTCCATGGGCTCGCCGCGTTCGCTGAAGCGGCGAGCGATGTGCCGGGCAAGGGGGAGGTACTCGCGCACCAGCCGGTCTCGCAGCACGTAGTAACGCGGCGAGTCACGGCTGGTGCGGGCGAGTTCCTCAAACGCCGCGTGCTGGTCTGGCGTCAATGTGCACCGCGATCAGACCTGGGGCGGCGGCGTCACGTCGCCCCGCCAGGCGCCGGTCTCGGCACCGCGCTTCTCGATGAACTCCTTGAACCGTTTCAGGTCGCCCTCGACCCGGTGGCCGACGACGCCGAGCGCCGCTCCGGCCTTCTCGGTGATGGTCTCGGGGTCGTACTCCATCTGGAGGTGGACCCTCGTCGTGTCGTTGTCCAGGCGGTGGAACGTCACCACGCCACCCTGCGGCGGCCCGTCGACCGTGGTCCACGCGACTCGCTCGTCCGCGTGCTGCTCGGTGATCTCCGCGTCGAACTCGCGGACGACCCCGCCGATCTTCGTGGTCCAGTGGGTCCTGGTCGGCGTGACCTGGTCGATCTTCTCGACTCCGTCCATGAACGCCGGGAAGGATTCGAACTGGGTCCACTGGTTGTAAGCCGTGCTCACGGGCACGTGGACGTCCACCGACTTCTCAATGGTGGTCACGAAACCTCCTCCTTCGATTGGTGTCGGAAGGTGAGTACCCGAGCGACGCGCTGTTACACATCCGATACGTGTCCATTCTGGACGGTCACGCAGAGTGCCGAACCACTTGCGATCCGCACATCACGAAATCGCCCGCAGTGGTCAAATCGCTCTGTGATCCAAGTCTCAGGGGCTGCATACTGCGCGGTATGTCAGGGGCCCCTAGGAGGCGCTGGTGCTCGAAGCGAACAACCTCGAGGTTGTCTACGACGACGTGATGCTGGTGCTCCGGGGCGTGAGCCTGCAGGTGCCCCAGGGCAAGGTTGTGGCCCTGCTCGGTGCGAACGGAGCAGGCAAGACGACCCTGATGAGGGCCTTCAGTGGCCTGCTCGACGTGCACGACGGCAAGGTCACCAAGGGCTCGATCACGCTCGACGGTGAACCGATTCACCGCCTCTCACCAGCGAAGATCGCGGACCGAGGCATCAAACAGGCCCTGGAGGGCCGCCGAATCCTGGCCGAACTGACCGTCGAGGAGAACCTCAAGGTCGGCGGCCACGCGAGGCCCAAGCGGCTCAAGCAGAACCTGGACCGCTGCTACGAGCTCTTCCCGCTGCTGCTGGAACGGCGAAGACAGAGCGCGGGCTACCTGTCCGGCGGCGAGCAGCAGATGCTCTCGATCGGCCGTGCGCTGATGTCGGAACCGTCCTACCTGTTGCTCGACGAACCCAGCCTCGGTCTCGCGCCGTTGCTCGTCCAGCAGATCCGCGACCTCGTCGTGAAGATCAACGAACAGGGCACCACGGTCCTGCTGGTCGAGCAGAACGCCAGCATGGCGCTCTCCATCGCCGACCACGGCTACGTGCTGGAGACCGGCAAGGTCGTCATGGACAAGCCGGCGGAGGCACTTCTCGCCGACGACGACATCCGCGAGTTCTACCTCGGCCTCGGCACCTCCTCGTTCCGTGCGGTCAAGCACTACAAGCGCAGGAAGCGGTGGCTGTCATGAGCGTTCTGGAAGTCACCGACGTCCGGCTCGCGTTCGACGGGGTCGTGGCGGTCGACGGGGTGTCGTTCGAGGTCGGGGAGGGTGAGCTCTTCGCCGTCATCGGCCCGAACGGCGCCGGCAAGACGTCCATCTTCAACGTCCTGAGCGGCGTCTACCGGCCGCAGCAGGGCACCGTGCGGTTTCGCGGGCACGACCTGATCGGCATGCGGCCGCACCGCATCGCCGCGCAGGGCATGGCCCGCACGTTCCAGAACATCGAGCTGTTCTCCCACCTCACCGTCGTCGACAACCTCATGCTCGGCCGCCACAACCACATGCGGTACGGCGCGCTGTCGGCGTTCCTCTGGCTCGGCAAGGCACGCGCCGAGGAACTGAAGAACAGGGCCGCGGTCGAGGAGGTCATCGACTTCCTGGAACTGGAGCAGTGGCGCCGGTACCCGGTCGGCCTGCTGCCCTACGGCGTGCAGAAGCGCGTCGAGCTGGGCAGGGCGCTCGCGATGGAGCCCAAGCTCCTGCTGCTCGACGAGCCGGTCGCCGGCATGAACGTCGAGGAGACCGAGGACATGGCCCGGTTCATCCTCGACGTCCGGGAGGAGCTGAACATCCCGATGATCATGGTGGAGCACGACATGGGTCTCGTGATGGACCTGGCCGACCGCGTGATGGTCATGGACTTCGGCCGTCCGATCCGCACCGGTACGCCCGCGGAGGTGCAGCAGGACCCCGACGTCATCCGCGCGTACCTCGGCGAGCAGCACAAGAGCGTGACGCCATGACCACGACCGTCGTCACGCGCGTCAGGAACCGCGCCGAGAACACGCCCGACCAGATCGCCCTGCGGGCCAAGGACTTCGGCATCTGGCAGGAGGTCACCTGGTCCGGCTACTGGGCGAACGTCGAACTGGTCGGCCACGCGCTGCTCGCGCTGGGCCTGCAGCCGGGCGAACGGGTGGCGATCCACTCCGAGAACCGGCGCGAATGGCTCTACGCCGACCTCGGCATCGTCGCCGCCCGGGGCATCACGGTCGGGCTCTACCCGACCAACCCCGCGTCCGAGGTCGCCTACCTCCTGTCCCACTCGGGCTCGCGGATCCTGATCGCCGAGGACCAGGAACAGGTCGACAAGGCGTTGCTGGTGCTGGAGGACACGCCAGACCTGGAATGGATCGTCTACATCGAACCGCGCGGCATCAAGGGCCGCTACGACAACCCGAAACTGCTGGCCTGGGAGGACTTCCTGGCGCTGGGCGCCCAGCACCGCGACTCGTTCCCCAATGAGCTCACCGAACGCATGGCGGCCGTCGAACCCGACGACGTCATGACGCTGATCTACACGTCCGGCACCACCGGGCCGCCCAAGGGCGCGATGCTCACCGTGGCGAACGTCGAGTTCGCCGTCCACGTGCTGGTGGAGGGCGGCGGTTTCACTTCGCCACCACCGTCCTCCACCGACGTCACGCTGTCCTACCTGCCGTTGTGCCACGTCGCCGAACGCATCTTCACGACGTGGTTCAGCGCGGCCAGCGGCGTGCAGGTGCACTTCGCCGAGTCGATCGAGACGGTGCAGGCGAACCTGCGCGAGGTGCAGCCGACGATCCTGTTCGGCGTGCCCCGCATCTGGGAGAAGGTGCTGGCGGGCGTCACGATCGGGGTGTCGTCGGCTTCCCGGCTCAAGCGCACGACGACCCGGTTCTGGCTCAAGCGCGCTGAAGCCATCGGCGAAACGCTGGTGCACAACGGTGGTAGGCACACGGGCAAGAGCCGGTTGATCTACGCGCTGGGCTGGCTGTTCTGCTTCCGCGCCTTGAAGGCCCGGATCGGCATGCGGCACGTCCGGTACGCGGCCTCGGGTGCCGCGCCGATCGCCCCGGACGTGCTGAAGTTCTTCATGGGCATCGGGGTGCCGATGCACGAGGTCTACGGCATGACCGAGAACACCGCCGTGGCAACGGGAAACCGGCCGGGCCGGGTGAAGATCGGCACGGTCGGCGAGCCGCAGCCCGGCACCGAGCTCCGGATCGACGAGGAGACCGGCGAGATCCTCACCAGGCACGGTGGCACGTTCGCGGGCTACTGGCGTGATCCCGAGTCCACCCAACGGGTGCTGGACGACGGCTGGCTGCACACCGGTGACGTCGGCGAGTGGGTCGACGGCACGCACGTGAAGATCACCGACCGGATGAAGGACATCATCATCACCGCGGGCGGCAAGAACATCTCGCCGTCGGAGATCGAGAACGCGCTGAAGACCTCCCCGTACGTCAAGGAAGCCGTGGTGATCGGCGACCAGCGGTCCTACCTGGTGGCGTTGATCGGCATCGAGTACGAGACGGTCGGCCACTGGGCGCAGCAACGAAGGATCACCTACACCACCTACCGGGACCTGTCGGAGAAGCCCGAGGTCCTGGAGCTGATGCAGAAGATCGTGACCGAGGTGAACGGCAAGTTCGCCACCGTCGAGCAGATCAAGAAGTTCCGGATGTTCCCCAAGGAGCTCGACCACGAGGACGGCGAGCTGACCGCGACCCAGAAGGTCAAGAGATCCGCGCTGGGCAAGATGTTCGACGACCTCGTGGAGAGCATGTATGGATGAGTTTCTCCAGTCGTTGATCCGGGGTCTCGGCACCGGGTCGATCTACTCGCTGCTCGCGCTCGGCTTCGTGATCATCTACAAGTCGACGCAGGTGATCAGTTTCGCGCAGCCGGCGTTCATGCTGGCGGGCGCGGTGCTGGTCTCGTACCTGTCACCCGTCGTGTCGTTCGTCGGGGCGGTTCTCGTGGCCGCCGTGGTGATCGCGGTGCTGGCGCTGGGCGTGGAACGCACGGTGCTGCGGCCGATGGTCGGCAAACCGGTGTTCGTGGTCGCGATCATCACGATCGGCGTGGACGTCGTGGTCAGGGTGGTCACCAACGCGTTCATCGGTCTGGACGTGCGGCAGGTCGGTGATCCGTGGGGCCTGGACACGGTGAGCTTCCTGGGTGCCGAGGTGCAGCAGCGCTACCTCGTGATGATCGCGACGACCGCGGTCGTGACGGCGCTGCTCTTCCTGTTCTTCCGGTACTCGCGGATCGGGCTCGCGATGCGGGCGGTTGCCTACGACCAGGAAGTCGCGCTGGCACAGGGCATCTCGGTCGGATCGGTGTTCGCGCTGTCGTGGGCACTGGCGGGCGGGCTCGCCGCTCTCGCCGGCGTGTTCGTCGCCACGGGCGCCGGTGTCGACCAGCAACTCTGGATCGTGGCGCTGAAAGCGTTGCCCGCGATCATCCTCGGCGGCCTGGAGTCGCTGGGCGGCGCGGTGGTCGGCGGGCTCGCGGTCGGCATTGTCGAGTCGCTTTTCGGTACGTACCAGAACGACTTCGCACCGTGGCTCGGGCCTAACTTCGCGCTGGTCGCGCCGTACGCGCTGATGCTGCTCGTCTTGCTCGTCAGACCGTACGGACTGTTCGGCAAGAGAGAGGTGGAGCGGCTGTGAAAGGTCGTCCTGAGCTGTACACCTCATACGGGCAGGACATGGGGTTCCTGAACACGCGTCCCAAACGCGCGTGGTCGGGCGGGCTCGTCGTCGTCGCCCTGATCCTGCCGTTCATGATCACCGACGACCTGTTGCAGCTGCTCGCCACCGGGTTCGTGGCGGCGATCGGTGCGATCGGGCTGAACATCGTGACGGGGTACGCGGGCCAGGTTTCCCTGGGCCACGCGTTCTTCCTCGCGATCGGTGCGTACACGGCCGCGGCTCTCAGCGGTCCCGAGACCGGGCGGGTGATCGGGTTCGGCATCACGTCGCTGCCGATCTGGCTGCTGGCCTCGGGGTTGGTGGCCGCGTTGTTCGGCGTCCTGGTGGCGCCGGTGGCGGTGCGGTTGCGGGGGCTCTACCTCGCGATCGTGACGCTGGGGCTGGTCTTCCTGGGAGAGCACGTGTTCCGGGAGTGGACGTCGCTGACCGGCGGCCCCGGTGTCGGCCGGCCCGCCGCCGTGCCCGAGCTGTTCGGGGTGCGGCTGGACCAGGACAGCGCGCTGTTCACGGCGGCACAGCAGTTGTACCTGCTGATGTTCGTGCTGCTGGTGATCTTCGGTGTGCTGGCGCGGAACCTCGTGCGCTCGCGCGTCGGCCGGGCGTTCGCGGCGGTGCGGGACCGGGACCTGGCCGCGTCGGTGATCGGCGTGGACCTGACGAGGTACAAGGTCCTGGCGTTCGCGGTGTCCTCGTTCTACGCGGGTGTCGCGGGCGCGTTGCTGTTCGTGGTGAACGGGTTCTTCGATCCGGGCTCGTTCAGCCTGTTGTTGTCAGTGCAGTACATCGCGATGGTGCTCATCGGCGGCGCGGGCACCATCTCCGGAGCGATCATGGGCGCGCTCTTCATCACTCTGCTGCCACGCATCACCAGGGAACTGCCCACGGTGCTGCCGTTCATCAGTGGTGACGCGACCGGCGGGATCACGGTCTTCCAGCTGGAAGCCGTGCTCTACGGCGTGCTCATCATCGTGTTCCTCATCGTCGAGCCACGAGGGTTGTTCGGCATCTGGGTCCGCGTCCGCAACTACTGGCGTACCTGGCCGTTCTCGTACTGAGGAGAGAATCCCCATGTCCGGTAAGAGACTCGCAGTCATATTCGTCGGGGCGCTGTTGCTCGCTTCATGTCGAGGCGGGGACGGGGCCGCACCTCAGGAGGGCGCGGGCGGCATCAAGGTCGACGCCGGCGTGACGTCGGAGGCGTGTCCCAACGCCGTCGACAAGTCCAAGGGCTGCATCTACCTCGGCACCATCTCGGACCTCACCGAGGGCCCGTTCAAGACCCTGGCCGTGCCGATCACGGACTCGCAGAAGGCGTTCTGGAAGCGCGTCAACGACAAGGGCGGCATCGGCGGCTACGAGGTCGACGTCACCAAGTACGTCAAGGACAACAAGTACAACCCGCAGATCCACAACCAGGTCTACCAGGAGATCAAGGGCAACATCCTGGCGCTGACCCAGACGCTCGGCTCGCCCACCACCGTCGCGATCCTGCCGGACCTCGAGAAGACCCCGATGGTCTCCGTGCCGGCGTCCTGGACCTCGTTGTGGGGCCACCAGGAGGTCGTGCTGGAGTCCGGCGCGAACTACTGCGTCGAGTCGATGAACGCCGTCGACTACGCCACCGAGAAGCTGGGCGTGAAGTCCGTGATGGCCGTGCACAATGCCGGTGACTACGGCGACGACGCGGCGGCCGGCACGAAGATCGCGGCCGAGAAGCGCGGGCTGACGTTCGAGAACGTGACCACCACGGCCGGCCAGGACAACCAGGGCGGTGCGATCGACGCCGTGGTGTCGAAGAAGCCGGACCTGGTGATCCTGACGACCGGACCGACCGACGCGGCCGTGATCATCGGTCAGGCCGCGGCCCGTGGCTTCAAGGGCAAGTTCATCGGCACCTCGCCGACGTGGAACCCCGGTCTCCTGAAGTCGCCGGCCGCACCCGCGATCAAGGCGCTGTACATGCAGTCGGCGCCGTGGAAGTCGTGGGGCACCGAGTCCGTCGGCCACACCGCGATGCGCGCGGCACTGCCCGGCGTGACGCCGAACGACGGCTACACCGCCGGCTGGGTGTGGGCGTACCCGCTCAAGGCGGCGCTCGAAAAGGCTGCCTCGAACAAGGATCTGACGCGCGCCGGCCTGCTCGCCGCGGTGCGCCAGCTCACGTCGGTGGACTACGAGGGCATGCTTCCTTCGGGTGCGGGCAACTTCTCCGCTTCGCCCCAGGACGCACTGTTCCGTCAGTCGACGCTCTACCGGCCCGACGACGCCGCTCCGACCGGAGTGACGCTGGTGGAGGACTTCTTCACCGGCTCGACGGCGAAGGACTTCAAGTTCGAGAAGCCCTGCTACCAATGAACCGAACGGGTGACACCCGACGCTGAAACCGGACATCCCTGACTAGTCTCGTTGCTGAGGCTTGGTAGGAGGTTGTGACGGTGTTGTCGTGCGTCGAGGTTCGCCGCTCCACCGGAGGCCTCCGGTTGTTCGTCCGTCCCCCGGCCGCGTTGCGCTGGAGCGCGCGGCTGGGGTACGAACGGGTATCGGAGTTGCTGACCGCGATTCGTCAGGCGCAGTCGTGCACCGTGCCGGACGTGGCACTGCGGTACGTGCCCGACCAGCGCACCGGTGAGGCGGTGCTGGCGTGCGAGACGGGGTCCGTTCTGCTGGACGCCGACGAGGTGTCGGCGTTGCACGACACGCTTCGCGCGCACATGCCGGACCGGATGAGGCCCCTCCCGATCTAGTTGATCGGCGCGGGAGAGCTCGCCTCCGGGACCAGGATCGCGGGCGTTCCCGAACCGTCCGCGGGCACCGCCCACACGTCGTTGAGTCCGTCGTCGCGCTGGATGCCGTACGCGACAGTCCTGTCGTCCACCCAGGCCGGTTGGTCGTCGATGCTGCGGGTCTCGGCGAGCTCCGTGATCGCGCGTGTCGCGAGGTCGAGCACGGACACCCGCCAGCCCTTCTGCGGGTCGCCGCCGACCGCCTTCTTGTAGGCGATGCGGGTGCCGTCCGGTGAGAGCGACGGGCACTCGACGTCGTCCATGTCCGTGAGCGGCCGGATCCTGCGTGCCGCGAAGTCGCCTTCGAGCAGGTAGCGGTGACCGCCGGTGGACATGGTGGCGTAGAAGCGGTTGTCGTCGGCGGTGAACGTGACGCCCCAGTAGTTCGTGTCGATCGGCCGCTGTGGCATGCCCTCGACCGCGAACTCCTCCAGCGAGGTGACCAGCGTGCCGGTCTTCGTGTCCAGGATGCCCGTGCTGGTGGAGAACCCGTTGGCGGCGTAGGAATGTCCGTCGACGAACAGTGTCCAGGCCACCATCCGGCCGCTGGCCGACACCCTCGTGCGGTTCGGGAAACCGGTCAGCGGCACCGTCCTGAGCTCCTTCAGGTCGCGGTCGAGCACGGCCAGTTCGCTCGCCTTCAGCGCTCCTACCGGCCGCAGGCAGGAGATCGTGCCCGCCGCCGAGTAGACGCGGTCGCAGCGCTGTTCGGTGACTTCCCGCGAACCGGCCGGATCGGTCCGCGACACCGTGGAGAGCTTGCCGTTGCTCAGAACCATCAGCCGCGGCCCGGCACCGGCCGGAACGGACTGCGCGGCATCGTCCGGCGTGGCACCGGACAACGCGGTGTAGCCGGCGGCGACGCCTCCGAGCAGGACGGCGGCGGTCAGGGTGATCAGCAGGCGCTTGTTCATCGGCGGCGTCCCAGGAGTGCGGCGGTGGCGATCAGGGCGCAGACCACCGCGACGGCGGCGATCCTGGTGGCGGCTTCGGGGCTCCAGAACTGCCAGGCGAGGCCGAACAGCACGGACGAGCCGAGGTAGGCGAGCGCCTGTCCACTTTGGATCAGCGCGATTCCCGTGGTGCGCAGGCGTTCCGGCAGCACCGGGCCCGCCAGCGCCATCAGCACGCCGTCCGTGCACGCGTAGAAGACGCCGTAGAGCAGCACCACCAGAACGAGGAGCGGCCAGCCGCCCAACGGTCCGTGCAGCAGCAGGTAGACGACGGTCAGCGCGCCGTAGCCGGCCAGCATGACCTTGAGCCGGCCGATCCTGTCGGCGAGCGCGCCCAGCGGTGCGGCGAGCAGCAGGTAAACCAGGCTCGTGCCCACCGCGAGCAGCGGGAACCAGCCGAACGCCAGCCCTTCGCGCTTCTGCAGCAACAGGTACACGAAGCCGTCGCCGATGGTGACCAGGCCGAGCAGTGACGCGGCCAGCACGATCCGGCGGACAGCCGGGTCCTTGAGCAACGCGAGTTTGAGAGGCTCCTTGCGCGCCAGGGGTTCCGGCCGGTCCCGCACGTAGAGCACGAGCACCAGCACACCGAACGCGGCGATGCAGGCGCTGGTGACGAACACGGCGTCGAACGACTGGGCGGAGGCCGCGAGCACGGCCATCGCGACCAGTGGCCCGGCGAACGCGCCGATGCCGTCCATCGCCCGGTGCACGCCGAACGCCCGTCCCAGGTCGCCGCTGGGCGTCGAGAGGGTGATCAGCGCGTCGCGCGGAGCGGTCCGCAGACCCTTGCCCGCGCGGTCGGCGGTGATCGCGAAGCCCAGCGCGGTCAGGGAGTTGCCGGCGGCGAGGAGTCCGAGCTTGGCCACCGCCGAGATGCCGTAACCGAAGCCCGCGACGGCCTTGCGCTTGTTCGTCCGGTCGGCGAGGTAGCCGCCCGCGAGTCTGAGGAGCGTGGTGGCGCCGGTGTAGACGCCGTCGATCAGCCCGTACGCGGCGGGACTGAGCTGGAGGCCGATGACCAGGTACAGCGGCAGGATGGCGGCCACCATCTCCGACGAGACGTCGGTGATGAGGCTGACCGTGCCGAGCGCGAAGACGTTGCCGCTCAGCCCTTTCCAGTTCGCCGTCCTGGGTTTGTCGATCGTGGACAGGTACATCATCGGCCTCCAGCGGTCCGTCAGTGACAGTTGGTGGTGCCGCTGTCGGTGTAGGTCTTGCCCGCGACGGGGACGAACTGCCAGTCGAAGCTGTTGCTGCGCAGCGTCAGCTTCAGCACGCCCTGGGTGCCGGTGTTGCGGGCCTCGCTGTTCGGCTTGATCGTGCCGAAGCCGTAGGCGCCCGCACCGCCCATACCCGCGACGAACGTCCGGATGCCGCGCGAGTTGTCCAGCCCGCCCGTGGGGTTCTGCGGGGCGAACCGCTCGTACTGGTGGTTGTGACCGAAGACCACCACGTCGGCGTTGGCGTCGTACAGCGCCTGGAACAACGGCCTGGTGGCCGTCGAGGGCGCGTGGTTGGCACCGCTGGTGAACAGCGGGTGGTGCCAGTACGCGGCGGTGCACGGCTTCGTGCTCGCCGCCAGGTCCTGCCGCAGCCACTGCTCCTGCGCGCTGCCCGCCGACATGCTGATGTTGGAGTTCAGCGACACGATGTGCCAGTTGCCGAGGTCGTAGGAGTAGTAGCCCCGGCCGGACGGCCCGGCCTGTGCGCCGAAGTAGTTGTAGTAACCGGTGGCGCCACTGGTGTGGTAGTCGTGGTTGCCGGGCGAAGGCCGGGTGCGCGCCTTGTGCCGGCCCCACGTGGGCTCGTAGTAGGTGTTGAACTGGCTCGCGGTGCCGTCCGGGTAGACGTTGTCGCCGGTGGTCCAGACGGTGCCCTGGATGTTGTCCAGCAGCGCGGCCGTGGCCGTGTCACCGGAACCGGAGTCGGCGATGTCGCCGGCGCCGACCCAGACCGGGTCGCCGGGAGGCGGGATGGTGCCGTCGGTGACGACGAGCTGTGGTGCGGTGGAACCCGACTCGCGGGAGTCGTAGTCGGCGCCGTCCGTGCTGCTCGACGTGATGCCGATGCTGTACGTGCCGTTGCCCGTGACGTAGCTGGTGACGTCGACCTCGTACCAGGCGTTGCGCACGACCGAGCCGAGCGAGCCGACCGTGGCGCCGTCGATCGCGGGCTGGTTGTTCCAGGTGACCGCGGTCTCGGTCCAGCTGACGTTCGACATCGCTCTGAACGTGCCGCCGTTGGGGCTTGCCGCGCCGGAGACGTCGTCGGTGTGGATGCGCAGCTTGGCGTTGCTGACGCTGCCGGTGATCCCGGAGACGGTGAACTTGAGGAACGTCCGCTTGATCGGCGAGTTGTCGATGCCGAGCTGGCCGGAGGTGCCGTAGTTCGTGCCGGTGGACCCGTTGTCGACGTAGGTGTCGGCGGTGGGTGTGAAGGTGGTGGTGGCAGCCTGAGCTGCGGTGGAGGCGGTGAGCGTGGCCGCCGTGACGATGACGGTGGAGAGCACGGCCAAGGGAGCCCTGCGACGTGACATGCCGGTCCTTGTGGTGGTGGGCGGACATGGGCCGTCGCGAAGAGTAGGGGTGCGATGGTTCGGTCACCAATGATCGTTCGGCGGCGGTTCGGTGAACGGTGGGAAAACCCCACCAGGGGGTGACTTCCGGCGGCTCGGTATTTCCACGGCTGCCGCTCGCTCCGTAAGAACATGGGAGTCGAGGTCTGCGACCCTCGCTGGCTCACGGCCGTGCCGGAAGCCGAGCTTGTGGTCGCGCTGGACGAGGTGGGTGGATACGCCGCCGACGGGCACCGGGTGACGGTGCTGATCGACCTGGTGCCGGGCAATGTGTCGATGCTGCGCGGCCTGGCCGCCGAAGCCGTGGGCGAAGGCGCCCGCAAGGTGCGGGTGCGGCCGCACGGCGTCGATCGGGTCGACCTCGTCTACGCGGCGGTGGAGCTGAACCGGATCGCGGAGGACGACGCCGTCGAGGTGCAGTTCGACGTCACGTCCGCCGCGTTGCTGCGGGCCGATCCCACGGCGTTCGTGCGGGTCGATCCGCTCGTGGTGAAGGCCGACGGGACGGTCGTGCCGATCTGCGCCGGGCTGGAGCGGTACGCGCTCGGGTCACTCGGGTCGCTGGACGACCTGGTGGCCGCGTGGGATCCCGAACCCGTCCGGGACCTGTGCCGGGTCGCGCTGAGCCGCGCGCTGGCCGACACCGGGCCGCTCGTGTCCTGGTACGAGCACCTCACCCGGACAGCAGCCGGGCTGCGGTCCTCGTGTTGATCACCTGCTCCGGCTCGACACCGCACTCCTCCGCACGCGCGCAGCCGTAGTTCAGCCAGTCGAGCTGGCCGGGCGCGTGCGCGTCGCTGTCGACGGAGAACGTGCAGCCGGCGTCGACGGCCAGGCTGAGCAGCCGGCGCGGGGGATCGAGCCGTTCCGGCCGTGAGTTGATCTCGACCGCGGTGCCGTGCTCGGCGCAGGCCTCGAAGACCTGCACGGCGTCGAACTGGGACTCCGGGCGGCCCTTGCCCACGACCAGCCGGCCCGTGCAGTGGCCGAGGATGTCGACGTGCGGGTTCCTGACCGCGTTGACCATCCTGCGGGTCATCTCGGCGCGCGGCATCTTCAGTTTCGAGTGGACGCTCGCGACCACGACGTCAAGGCGTGCCAGCAGATCCTCGTCCTGGTCCAGCGAACCGTCGTCGAGGATGTCGACCTCGATGCCGGTCAGGACCAGGAACGGCGCCAGTTCGGCGTTCAGCTCGGCGACGACCTCGAGCTGCTTCTCGAGCCGCTCGCGGGAGAGTCCATTCGCGACGGTGAGGCGCGGGGAGTGGTCCGTCAGCACCATGAACTCGTGGCCGAGATCGCGTGCCGCCTCGGCCATGTCCCTGATCGGGCTGCCGCCGTCGGACCAGTCGGAGTGGACGTGGCAGTCGCCCTTCAGTCGCGCGCGCATCTCCTCGCCGCCGGTGATGTCGACGTGCCGCAGCTTCGCCAGGTACGACGGCTCGCGGTTCGCGAGCGCGTCCGCGACGACACCGGCCGTCGACTTGCCCACGCCCTTGAGGTCGGTGAGCGTGCCGAGCCTCGCCCGTTTCTCGACGTCGGCGGGGTCGAGGTGGGCGAGGACGGCGGCCGCGTTGCGGAACGCCTGGACGCGGTAGGTCGGCTCGCCGGCACGTTCGAGGTGGAAGGCCACCTGCTTCAACGCCTTGACCGGATCCATACCTCTTCCTACCTCATCGGCGGTGTCCGCGCGCTGTCTCGAATGGCGCCGTCGCGGTGAATTTCACCCGACCTTCGGGGGTGTCGACCGGGACGGCGACTGCGAAAGCGTTCTGTCGCTGGCCGACGATCGTGAGGGGTACGCGTGAGGAAGCGTTGGGGCGCGGCGGCTTTGGTCGCTCCGCTGTTCATGTCCCTGGTGGGAACGGCCCAGGCGGCGCCGGGACCGTTGGACGAGTACTACACGCAGACCGTCGCCTGGGCCGAGTGCCCGGCGGGCTGGGTCTCGCCCTCGACGGGGATCGAGTGCGCCACGGTCATCGTGCCGATGGACTACAAGAACCCGGGCAACGGCAACCTGGAGATCGCCATCTCGCGCAGGAAGGCCACAGATCCGGCGCGCCGCAGAGGCGTGCTGATGACGAACCCGGGCGGTCCCGGTGGTTCGGGTCTCGGCGCCGTGCACTGGTTCAACGCCCAGACCGACGTCCTGAAGATCTACGACGTCATCGGCATGGACCCCCGCGGTGTCGGCCGGTCGACGCAGATCCGGTGCATCTCGACGCCGTCCGACGATGAATTCCCGTCGCGCCCAACGGATTCGCAGCTCGCGAACTGGTCGGACTACGCCCGTGCGGTCGAGGAGAACTGCCAGCGCGGCGGCGGTGAGATGCGCCGGTTCATCTCGACCATGAACACCGCCCGCGACATGGACGTCATCCGCGGAGCCATGGGGGAGAAGAAGATCTCCTACGTCGGCTACTCCTACGGCACGCAGCTCGGTGCCGTCTACGGCTCGATGTTCCCCGCGCGCCTCGACCGCAGCGTCCTCGACTCCGCCCTGGACCCGCTGAAGACGTGGCACGAGCAGGACGTCGACGTGGTGGACGCGATCACCGACAACCTCCGCAAGTGGACGGAGTGGACCGCCGCCCGCAACGGCACCTACGGCCTCGGCACCACCCCGGCAGCGGTGCGCGGCGAACTCGACGCCATCGCCGCACGCCTGAAGACCGGTCCCTACGGCGGCTACGCGGACGTGACCTCCTTCGACTACGCGGCCGGCGCCACCCGCTACCGCCGCTCGTGGGCCGCGTTCTCCCGCCACATCGCCTCGATCAAGGCGGGTGCCGCGGACCCGGCCGAGGCCTCCGCGATCGTGGCCGCGCTGAAGAAGGGCGACATCGAGCCCACCTCACCGGGCACCTTCCAGGCCGTCGTGTGCGAGTGGGACTGGTTCTCCGACGTCAACACGTACTACAACGACATGAAGCGCTGGCGCGACACCAACCCCTACGGCGGCACCGTCGACTACATGGCGCCGACCAACTGCACGTTCCGCGCCTTCCAACGCCCGGAGAAGATCCCGGCCATCACCCGCAAGTACCCGGCCGGCCTCGTGGTCAACTCCGACGGCGACACCCAGACCCCGCTCGCCAACGGCCGCGTCATGGCGGAGCACCTGCGCCAGCCGCTGATCAGCGTGGCGAACGACGGCCAGCACGGCCACTACGCGTTGCGCCGCAACACCTGCGTCGACACGCTGGTCAACAAGTACCTGGTGTCGGGAATCCTGCCGGCGTCCCGGGTGACCTGTGCCGGGACGGACATCGCGGAGACCGTGCCTCCGGGGCAGGCGGCGGCCCTGGGCGCGCAGCCGGCCCGGCCGTTGAGCGACATCCTGGGTGAGATCGCGGCGGAGACGAAGCCGTTCTGATCGTGTGAACGATCTTGTCGGACCCTCCGAGTACGTTGAGATCTACCGATTCCGTGATTTACCAGTGAGCTGGGAACACTCGCCTGGTTGCTGCTACTGACGGTCGGATGTGCTGCTACGCGGTAGCATCACATCCGATCCTCGGCAGCACTCTCGGGCCGCCTGTGAGCTGCGCCGTTGCGGGCGTCGCTGGTGCCGGCCGTCAGCGGTTGTCGAGCCTGTGTTCAAGCCAGCGGCGCGCGCCTTCGGTGGCGTCTGTCCCGGCAAACTTCCGCTCCCAGAGGCGCACGAGGGAGGCGGTGTACGCGGTGATCCCGTCTGGATCCGCTGCCCGGAATCCGTCGAGTTGCCCGGCCCATGCTTCAGCGGCTGAGGGCGGATGTCCTGCGGCGATGAGCCGAACAGCGACTTGAGCGCCGTCAACCCACGGAGCGCCAGACCTCCACCATGCCCAATCCACGACACGAGCGCGGTCCGAGATGAGGAAGTTGAACGGGTTCAGGTCGGAGTGGATCAAGGCCGTGCCGTCCATGTAGGCCGGTGCGCGGCTGGCCCACTCCCTGATTGTGGCTGCGTTCTCCCGAGACCAGGCGTGGGCATCTTCGGGTAGCTCCATGCTCAACTCGCGGTCGAGAGCGGTAGCCCATTGCTTCCCCATCTCGCGCTTCGCAGAGGAAGTAGGGGGCGCGTTGGTCGTGCTGATCGTTCGCACAGCGTCGGCCAGCATCGGCAGATGCGGCGATCCAGGGGAAAAGTCGGCATGCTGCCCGGACACGTGCTCGAACCCGAGCAGCAGCCAACCTTCCTCTTCGATCTGCCACAGCAACCGTGGTGCCAGCCCCTCGGGCAGGAACGGGTTCACGGCTGCTTCGTTGCGGTGCATGAAGGACTGAGGATCGTCCGCCTTGACGCCCTTGCAGAAGAACCAGCCATCCGTAGCCATGAGTGAGACGGCGATCTCGGAGTTCCGGCCCGCTGGCGCGTCCTCCGTGTCGATCACATCGCCGACCTCCTTCTCGACTGCGTTCACGAGGGCCGGAGGTAGCACGGTCCAGTCAAGGCGGTTAATCGTCAGTCTCCTGTCCAGGCGGTGTTACGGCTGGTCTTCCTGCCCGCAGCTGGTACAGCCGGCGTGGCACTGAGTGCACTTGCCCGCTTCCGCGAACCACAGCTCTTTGTGGATCGGCAGGCCTGCTGCCTCGATCGCGTCCACCGTAGGCCTCAGCGTGTCGGCCACGTCGGTGCTCTCCCCGCTCGGCGCGGCGAACTTTTCCGGGACGTGGTGAAGGAACCGCCCCGCGACGCGCTCGCAGAACTCGGCGTAGTCTCTTGTGCTCAGGATGAACTGATGCCAGCCGATGTCGACCTTTTTACTCGGCCGGTAGCGGTTGCACGGGTTCAGCGCGCATACGGTGAGGAAGCTCAACGTGTCGCTGATGATCTGGTCCGCCTCCATCAGCGGAAGTCCGCTGTCCTCCGTGATCTGATTCCGCCACGTCATGCGGAACTCCGTGGAGACAGTTGCCTGAGCGGCCTTGACCTCAGGCTCAAGCGTTGTCGTCATTGTGCGTCCTTTCGTCGTTTCCTGTGGTGACACCCGCGATTGCGCGCAGATGATTGGTGCCACCGAGTAGGAGCCTTTGGGGGCTCCGATGCTCATAGCTGGGGTCTCTCTGTGCTTTGCGGTGGCCGGATGCCGCAATTCCGAACGAAGGTCCGGCGGCTTCGGTCAGGTGGGCCGGCACTGATCGGTGTCCTAGCGGTGCCTCCTGCAGCCCGGGAGCAGGCAACGCGAGGGAAGTTCGGAAGACGTGTACGGGCTGGTCGGAATAGGTCCACGACACGAAGTTGGGCTCGAACGGGTCGGGAGATGCGGTGAGAATCCCGCGATAGCCGTACGCATATCCAGGTCGCGTCATGATGGCGACATCGGTGACCACGTCCGCGCTCACGGCTTCCGCTCCGGGCAGAGTGAGTAGCGCTCGACGGACGCGAGGCAACTCACGCACCCGCAAGCCCTCGCGTGAAACAAGCGGCAAGCACAGACCGCGAGGAGCCCGAGCGCTACTCCCGATAGTGCGAGCACAATCCCTGCGAGCATCAGACTCCTCCCAACCGTGCGAACAGGACGGAGGCTGAAGCGCCATCAGGTTCCGTAACCGAGGCGCTCGGGGATCCAGACCCCGCCCTGTTCTTGGCCTGCTCGACATCTCGTGAGCGGGCTTTGCTGACGGTAAGCGGGATCATGAACTTAGAGTGACAGTGAAATGACAGTCCGTTCGAGTGAAGGTGTGGCCTGGGTACTCTGGGGAAGCGGCGACAACACCTGCCACCCCACCGGGAGGACTCGTGACGGACTCGACCGGCGTCGGTGCGAACGTCGCGCGGGCACGCAAGCTACGCGGCTACACCCAAGAACGACTCGCTAGTGAGATCACGTACTCAGTCTCGATGGTGCGCAAGGTCGAGCGCGGACTTGAGCCCGCGTCGCCCGCGTTTCTGTCAGCCGCCGCACGCGCACTCCGAGCCGACGTCAACGACCTGACCGGCGCTCCGTACCGCGGAACCATCGAGTTGGACGGGCTCAGCGATCTTCGCGCGATCCTCGCGGAGGGGCTCCACGTGCGAGCGATCGAACCGCAGCCACTCGACGAGCTGGCCGCTGAGGTCAACCGCGTGAACCTGCTCTATCGCAACGACCGGGGCAGGCAAGCACTCGCGAAGCTTCCGATCCTCATCCGCCAACTTCACGGCGCACTCCACACCGCCGGCACTGAAGCCGAGCGAAGCGCGGTGTACTCGCAGCTCGCGAGCGCCTACGTCACCGCCGAGCGGATCGCGCGTCGGTTCGGGTATTTGCCGCTCACCACTCCCACGTTGGACCGGCTGGAGGTCTTCGCCGAACGCGCCGACGATCCGCTGTACGTTGCTCAAGCGCTGGTGAAGCGCGCTCGGGTGCTCATGTACCACGACAGCTACGACCTGGGGCTGACGCTGGTCGAGCAAGGGCTCAGCAAGATCGAAGGCACCGGCGAACGAGCACTGGCTGTTCGCGGATACGGCCACCTTGCCGGGGCGATCGTGGCAGCACGCGGGCGGAAGCCGGACGTTGCCCGAGCACACATCGCCGAAGCGCGGAGCGTCGCTGAGCACGTCGATGGAGAGTCTGACGCCTACGGGACGCTCTTTGGGCTCGCCAACGTCGGCATCCACTCAGTCGCGGTGGAGTTGGAAGCTGGAGACCCCGCGACGGCTGCTCGTCAAGGCTCCACGCTTCGCCTCCCGAAGTCGATTGCGGCACCCCGCGCTGGCCACCATTGGCAAGACACCGCACGTGCATTCCTGCTCGCAGGAGACCCCGGAAACTCACTGAGGGCGCTCAACCGGGCTCGGAAGGCTGCACCGCAGCAGACACGGCTGCACCCGATGGTCCGCGAGACTCTTCGCGGAATCGCGACGCTCGAACGCCGCAAGTCGGACACGGTTTCGAACTTCGTGGACTGGCTCGGTCCGAGCGCGGTGCTGTGACTTGGCTGATCTCTGCTTCGTGACTCACGGTTGTAGCAGGTCGCCGTCTAACCAGGCGGCACGACCGGGCCGAGCCGCTTGCGCACGCCGTCCTCCTGATAGCGCGCGACGGTGTCGGCCAACTGCTCGCACGCCCGCTCGATGGCCTGCCTGGCCTCGTTGCGCTCGCTGGTGACGGCGCTCAGGATCAGCCCGGTCAGCGCCACCGATCCGTTGAACGCCTGCAGCACGATCATGGTGGTCAGCAGGTCGTGCGCGACGAAGTGGCCGCTGGCCGCGGACATCACGGCGGCCACGGCGATGATCACCGCGCACGGGGCGGCGACCGCGTGCTGGAAGCGGAGCGCGGCCCAGATCAGCATCGGGAACACCAGGAACAGCAGGCGCGACTCCGTTGTCGTCACGAAGGCGGCGATCACGGCGGTCACGACCAGCAGCGCGGCCGCCTCCGCCAGCCGGCGTGGCGGGGCGTTCCAGTGGCGCGGCACGGTGAGCAGCAGCGGCGTGAACACCAGCACGCCCATCGCGTCGCCCGTCCACCACACCGACACCACGGCCGGCACGTCGTTCCACGGGATCACGCCACCGGCCCTCAACGCCGCCGCGCCGACCAGCGCGCTGACCGACATCGCACCCAGGGCTCCCGCGAACACGAGCAGCAGCGCGTCCTTCAACCGGTCGAGCGCCGGGCGGAAGCCGAAGCGGGTCAGCAGGTACCAGGCGAGCAGGGGTGCGGCGGTGTTGCCCGCGGTGATCAGCAACGCCGAGAGCAGCGGCGCGCCCAGGGAGATGTTGGTGGCGAACGCTCCCAGCGTGATCCCCGGCCAGACCCTGCGGCCTGACATCAGCAGTGCCGCCACGGCGATCCCCGTCGGCAGCCACAGCGGAGTGACCTGACCCTTCACGAGGGCCAGGACCAGGCCGACCTGCGCGGTCGCGTAGTACGCGAGCGCGATCGCCGCGATCGTGACGACGGTGCGGAGTGTGGCGTTCACCGCCACATGCTGCACCTGTGTACAGACGTTGGCCATACCCCGCGACAGGGCGTACCCACCTGGACTCACTCCGTAGGTAGACGCCGGCCGGTCCCGCCGGCACACCCGGCTTTGACCAGTGCAAATCGACATACCGGCTGGTATGCTCGGCGACTCTCAGGCGGTCGTTGGGCTGTTCGGGTTGACCTCGGCCGGGCGGTTGCGTCGGATGGCAGACGACTAGTACCCGTTAGTAACAAGCGGCTTAAGGGGACCCATGAAGACCGTGTTCACGACCTGCCCGCTCTGCGAAGCGATGTGCGGGCTGGAGCTGACGGTCGAGGGCGACCGCATCACGAAGGTGCGTGGCGACCGCGAGGACGAGTTCAGCAAGGGCTTCATCTGCCCCAAGGGCGCCTCGCTCGGCACGCTCGACGCCGACCCCGACCGGCTGAGCACCCCGCTGATCAAGCGCGACGGCGAGTTCCAGGAGGCCACCTGGGACGAGGCCTTCGCGTACATCGACGAACGCCTGAAGGACTTCCCCGACCGCGATGCCGTCGCGATGTACCTCGGCAACCCGGTCGTCCACTCGCTCGCCGGCGGCCTCTACGCGGGACCGCTGCGCAAGGCGCTGGGCAGCCGCAACGTCTTCACCGCCAGCACCGTCGACCAGATGCCGAAGCACGTGCAGGTCGGCCACATGTTCGGCGGCATCTTCTCGATCCCCGTGCCCGACATCGACCGCACCGACTTCATGCTGGTGCTGGGCGCGGACCCGTTCTCGTCCAACGGCAGCCTGTGGACGGTCCCGGACGCGCCCGGCCGGTTCAGGGACCTGCAGAAACGCGGTGGTTCCTTCGTCGTCGTCGACCCGCGCCGCAGCCGCACCGCCCAGGCCGCCGACCAGCACGTCGTGATCAAGCCGGGTACGGACGTGTTCCTGCTGCTGGCGTTGATCCACGAACTGTTCGCGCAGGACCTGGTGAACCTCCGCGAACTCGCGGGGCACGTCACCGACCACACGGTGATCCGGGACCACGTCGAGAAGTTCAGCCCCGAGGCCGTCGAGGAACGCACGGGCGTCGGCGCGGCCACGATCCGCGCGCTGGCAAGGCAGCTGGCTGGGGCCGAACGCGCCGCGGTGTACGGCCGGATCGGCACGACGACCGTCGAGTTCGGCACGGTCGCGTCGTGGGCGGTCGACACCCTCAACGTCCTGACCGGCAACCTCGACCGGCCCGGTGGCGTGATGTGGCCGCTGCCCGCGCACAGCAAACGCGGTTCCGGCAGTGGCAAGGGTTTCGCCATCGGCCGCTGGCACAGCCGGGTCAAGGGCCACCCCGAGGTGATGGGGGAGTACCCCGCCGTCACGATGGTCGACGAGATCGAGACGCCCGGCGAGGGCCAGGTGCGGGCGCTGTTCACGATCGGCGGCAACCCCGCGCTGTCGCTGCCGAACTCGGCGCGGGTGAACGACGCTCTGTCCTCATTGGACTTCATGGTCAGCGTCGACCCGTACCTCAACGAGACCACGAGGCACGCGGACGTCATCCTGCCGACGCCGCCGCCGTCCCGCCGCGACCACTACGACATCGCGTTCCTCAACAACTCCGTGCGCAACGTCGCGAAGTACTCCCGCGCGGCGATCCCGTTGGAGGAAGGCAGGGTCGACGAGACGGACATCTTCTTCCGCCTCACCACGATCCTCGCCGGCATGGGCCCGGCGGCCGATCTCGACGCCATCGCGGCGTTCCAGCTCGACGACCTGAAGAAGAAGGCGGGCGCCGGCTTCGAACCCGAGGGCGAGACGCGCGAGGAACGCCTGCTGGACCTCAAACTCCGCACCGGCGCGTACGGGGTGACGTTGCGGCAGTTGCTCGACCACCCGCACGGCATCGACCTCGGCCCGCTCACCTCGCGCCTGCCGGAGATCCTGCGCACGCCGTCAGGCAAGATCGAACTCAGTCCGCAGCCGATCATGGACGACCTGCCGCGCGTGCTCGCCGCGCTGGAGACGCCCGAGACCGGGATGGTCCTGGTCGGCCGCAGGCACCTGCGCACCAACAACTCCTGGATGCACAACGTGCCCGCGCTGGTGAAGGGCAAGCCGTTGTGCACGCTCCTGGTCAACCCCGGCGACGCCACCCGCATCGGCCTGACCGACGGCGCGACCGCCCAGGTCACCTCGCGCGTCGGCAAGATCGAGGTGCTGGTCGAGGTCACCGCGGACATCGCGCCCGGCGTCGTCTCGATGCCGCACGGCTGGGGCCACGACCAGCCCGGCACGCGGCTCACCGTCGCCGAGAAGCACGCCGGCGTGAACGTCAACCTCCTCACCGACGACCTCCGCATCGACCCGCTCTCGGGCACCGCCGTGCTGAACGGCACCCGCGTGCAGGTCGTGCCCGCCTGAGACCCCGTTTCCCGACGTGTAGGAGCCGCCATGACCGCCGGAGTCACCAGCCCCAACGCGGTGCGAGCCGTCCGCCGGATAGCCGACCTGCCGTTCCTCGCGGAGCAGGCCTACGGCGACGCGGTGGCGTGGCGGTTCAAGCAGGACGGGCAGTGGCGCGAGCAGACCTACGCGGAGGTCGCCGAGGTGGTCCTGGACCTCGCGTCCGGGTTCGTCCACACCGGACTGGAGGTGGGCGACCGGGTCTGCGTGCTCGCGAACACCCGTCCGGAGTGGACGGCGGTCGAGCTCGCGGTGCTCGCGGCGGGTGGCATCGTCGTGCCGATCTACCCGTCGAGCGCCCCGGAGGAGATCGCCTGGGTCGTCGGCGACTCCGGCGCGTCGATTGTCGTGGCCGAGAACGAGGAGCAGTGCGCCAAGGTCGAGGCTGTCCGATCCGAACTCCCCGAGCTGCGCGCGGTTCTCTCGATCGATCCGGCCGGCGACCGCCCGCGGGTCGCGGAACTGCAGGACACCGGCCGCACCTCGCCGCTGGCCGGCGTGCTGGACTCCCGCCGGGCCGCGATCAGGCCGGAGGACCCGAGCCTGATCATCTACACCTCGGGCACCACCGGCCCGCCCAAGGGCTGCGTCCTCACCAACGCGAACTGGGTCGCGCTGTGCCGGGTCGCGGAAGAGGCCCGCATCGACGCGATGACCGGCGTCGTCTACCTGTTCCTGCCGCTCGCGCACGTCTTCGCGCAGATCATCATGTTCGGCACCATGTACCGCGGCGGGGCGCTGGCCTACTTCGGCGGCGATATGAAGGCGATCGTGCCGGAACTGGCCGAGGTCCGGCCGACGTTCCTGCCGTCCGTGCCGCGCATCTTCGAGAAGATCTACACGTTCGTCACGTCGAGCGTGCCCGCGGAGCAGCTCGACCAGGCCGTGGCGCTGGGCCTCGAGGTCCGGCGCAGGCGGGCGGCGGGCGAGCCGGTGCCGGCGGAGATGGCGGCCGCGTTCGAGCAGGTCGACGCGTTGTTCGCCAACGTGCGGGCGGTGTTCGGCGGCCGGCTCGTGCAGGCCCTGTCCGGTGCCGCACCGATCTCGCGTGAGGTGCTGCGGTTCTTCCACGCGGCCGGGGTGCCGGTGCTGGAGGGCTACGGCATGACCGAGTCCACGGCGGTCGGCACGATCAACACACTGGACCGCTTCCGGCTCGGCTCGGTCGGCGCGTCCGGTGTGGCGGGCCTCGAGATGTCGCTGGGGGAGGACGGCGAGCTGCTGATGCGCGGCCCGCACGTCTTCGCGGGCTACTGGCGCAACGACGAGGCCACGGCCGAGACGCTGCGGGGCGGCTGGCTGCACACCGGCGACCTGGGCGAGATCGACGCCGAAGGGTTCGTGACGATCACGGGGCGCAAGAAGGACATCATCATCACCGCGGGCGGCAAGAACATCGCGCCGGCGAACGTGGAGAACGTGCTGCGCCAGTCCCGCTGGATCTCGCACGCCGTCCTGTTCGGCGACCGCAGGCCGTACTGTGTGGCACTGATCACACTCGACGCCGACGAGATCGCGCCGTGGGCGACGGCCCGCGGCTTGCCCTCCGACGTCGAATCTTTGGTGGGTCACCCAGACGTGCGCACGCTCGTGCAGGAAATTGTCGACGAAGCGAACTCGCACTTCGCCAGTGTTTCCCAAGTGAAGAGGTTCGTGCTGCTCACCCGTGATCTGTCCCAGGAGGAAGGTGAGCTCACCCCGACGTTGAAGGTCAAACGCAACGTCGTCCATCGCCTTCACTCTGCGTTGTACGAAGGGCTCTACGGGTAACCCGAACGTACGAGAAATCCAAAAACAGGTACATCCACCCTGGCGGATTCGTTCCGGTCAGGGCAGAGTGGGACACCAAGCGGCGCTAGGCCCCCTCCCCCCTCGGGCCCAGCCGCTTCGCGGCCCCGGCTCAAGGCGTACTCCCCCCAGACGCCCAGCCGGGGCCGCCTTGCATCTCCGTCCTTTGTGGTCGCGCCGGCGACCGATCGGATCCGTGTCAGCGTTTCGGTGGCGTCGTGGTCCCGCGCACGATCAGCTGGGTCTCCGCCATGATCTGCGGCGCGTCGGTGTGGTCCGAGTCCAGCCAGTCCAGCAGGAGGTTCACGGCCGTGCGTCCCGCCTGCGCCACCGGCATCGCCACCGTGGTCAGCGCGGGCGAGCACAGCGAGGCGTACGTGAGGTCGTCGAAGCCGGTCACCGACACGTCGCCCGGCACGGACACGCCCCGGTCGCGCAGCCGTGCCAGCACGCCCAGCGCCATGATGTCGTTGTAGGCGACGATCGCCGTCGTGGCTGCCGCGAGGGCAAGGTCCGCCGCCTGCAGGCCGCCCTCGAAACGCGGTGCGAACGGCCCGAGGTCGACCAGGTCCACCCCGTGCTTCGCCACCGCCGTCATCAGGCCGCGGCGACGCTCCTGGTTGGACCACGAGGTGCGCGGCCCGTTGAGGTAGGCGATGCGGCGATGCCCCAGCGCGACGAGGTGGTCGATGACGGCGTGCATGCCGCCCGCCGAGTCCATCAACGCCGCGGGCACGCCGGGCAGACGCCGGTTCAGCAGCACCAGCGACGTCACGCCGGCCACCTCGCGGACCTGCGAGTCCTCCAGACCTGGCGCGCACAGCACGACCCCGTCGACCTGCTTGGCCATCGCGTGCACGAGCTTGGCCTCGGCGACCGGGTCCTCGTCGCTGTCCGCCACGAACACCGCGTAGTCGGCCTGCATCGCCCGTGCCTGCACGGCCTTGAGCACGCCGGTGAAGAACGGGTTGTCGAGGTCCGGCACGACGATGCCGATGTTGCCCGTCTTGCCCGTGATCAGCCCGCGAGCCGCCCTGTTGGGCTGGTAGCCGAGCTCCGTCGCCGCAGCCAGCACGCGGGTCCTGGTCTCCGGGCGCACGAGCTCCGGGGACGTCAGCGCACGCGAAACGGTGGCCACCGACACGTGTGCCCTGCGCGCCACGTCGCGGATGGTGACTGCCACTTGTACCTCACCCTCAACAGCTGGTTGAACCAATCATGACGGGTGCTGCCGGGAAAGCCCGTCGAGCAGCAGGCTGATCAGCCGCCGGGGGTCGTAGCGTGGGTCGTCGTCCCGGCCGATGCACAGGTTGCCGATCCCGCGCATCAGCTCGAACGGCCGCACGTCGGCGCGGATCTCGCCGGCCTCGGCCGCCGCGTCGAGCAACGAGCCGCACACCGGTCCGAGCCGGTCGAGGAAGTACGCGTGCAGCGACGCGAAGCCGCTGCTGTCCGACTGCATCGCGCCGGCGAGCCCGTGCTTGGTCACCAGGAAGTCCACGAACAGGTCGATCCACTTGCGCAGCGCGGCGGCAGCGGAGTCCTCTGTGGACAGCAGGGCGGGGCCGGCCTCCGCGCAGGCCTCGACCTGGTGCCGGTAGACGGCCACGACGAGGTCCGCGCGGGTGGGGAAGTGGCGGTAGATCGTGCCCATGCCGACACCGGCCTCGGCGGCGATCTCGCGGATCGGCGCGTCGACGCCCGACCGTACGAACACCTCGGCCGCGGCGGCGAGCAGCGTCTGCTCGTTGCGCACGGCGTCGGCTCGCTTGCGTGGTGGCACGCGCGCTCCTTCCCGAGCGGACGGTTGACAAAACGGAACAGTGCTCCGTATCGTTCCGGAACGTCGCTCCGCTTGAGTGGACTGTACTCGAAGGGAACCCCATGACCGTCTTCACGGTGAGCCCTGTTGTGCTCGAAATCCCCGGCAGGCCCGTTGACCTGCAGTTGAAGGTCTCCGCGCCGACCGAGGGCACCGGCCTGCCGATCCTGCTGCTGTCGCACGGGCAGGGCTACTCGAACCACCTGTCCTCGCTGAACGGCTACGCGCCGCTCGCGAACCACTGGGCCGAGCAGGGCTTCGTCGTCCTGCAGCCAACGCACCTGAGCAGCGGAAGCCTGACGCTGCCGGAGAACACCCCTGGCGCGCCGATGTTCTGGCGTTCCCGCGCCGAGGACATGTCGCAGATCATCGACCGCCTCGACGAGATCGAGAAGGCCGTGCCGCAACTGCAGAACCGCTGGGACCGCACGAAGATCGCCGTCGCCGGGCACTCGATGGGCGGCCACACCGCGAGCCTGCTGCTGGGCATGAGGACCGAGGGCGTCAGCCTGAGGGACGACCGGATCAGGGCGGGCGTGCTGCTCGGCTCGACGGGCCGGGGCGACGTGGTCACCGACGTGGTGAAGGAGCACTACTCCTTCATGCAGCACACGGACTTCAGCGAGATGACCACGCCCGCGCTCGTCGTCGCCGGCGACGCGGACGCCTCCGCGCACCTGACCACCATGGGGCCGGACTGGCACGCCGATCCGTACCACCTCGCGCCCGGCCCGAAGGATCTGCTCACGCTGTTCGGCGCGGAGCACGGGTTCGGTGGCATCTCCGGTTACGACGTCGCCGAGACCACGGACGAGAGCCCGGAACGGGTCGCGGCCGTGCAGCGGCTCACCGCGGCCTACCTGCGCGGTCAGCTGCACGGAACCACGGACTGGCAGGACATCAAGGCCGCCGGGATCACCGAAGGCCGCGTCGAGTCCAAATAGGACTCAGTGCGCGTTCGGCTCGGGGTTTCGCCCAGGCCGTGACAGGAACTCGAAGTCGCAGCCCTTGTCGGCCTGCGTGATGTGCTCGTAGTACAAGGCGCCGTAACCGCGTTCGAACTTCGGCGGTGGCGTTGTCCACGCGTCACGACGACGCGCCATCTCCTCGTCGGAGATCTCCACGCGCAGCACCCGCGCCTCGACGTCCAGCGTCACGAGGTCGCCGTCCCGCACCAGTGCCAGCGGACCGCCGATGTGCGCTTCCGGTGCCACGTGCAGAACGCATGCGCCATAAGAAGTTCCGCTCATCCGCGCGTCCGACACGCGCACCATGTCCCGGACACCCTCGCGCAGCAGCTTGTCCGGGATCGGCAGCATCCCGTATTCCGGCATGCCGGGCCCGCCCTTGGGGCCGCCACCGGCCAGCACGATCACCGAATCCCTCGTCACCTCCAGCGACGGGGAGTTGATCCGTGCCTGCAAGTCCTGGTAGCCGTGGAAGACCACGGCGGGCCCGGTGTGCCTCCACAACGCGGGATCGGCCGCGACGTACTTGATCACCGCGCCGTCGGGGGCCAGGTTGCCCCGCAGCACGGCCAGCCCGCCCTCGGGTGAGATCGGATCGTCCAGGGGGCGGATCACGTCGGAGTCGTACACCTCGGCGCCGTCGAGGTCCTCGCCGAACGTCCGCCCCGTCACCGTGATCCGCTGGAGGTGCAACGAGTCCCGCAACCGCGACAGCAGCCCGCGCAGCCCGCCCGCGTAGTAGAAGTCCTCCATCAGGTGCGTTCCGGCGGGCTGGACCGAGGCCAGCACCGGCACCTCGCGCGACAACCGGTCGAAGTCGTTCAGCGACAACGGGATCTGCGACCGCCCGGCCATTGCGATCAGGTGGATGTACGAGTTCGTGGAGCCGCCCAGCGCCAGCACGGTCCGGATCGCGTCCTCGTAGGCCTCCGCCGACAGCACGTCGCCGATCGTCAGCCCCTCGCGCACCATCTCGACCGCGCGCATGCCCGACGCGGCCGCCATCCGGTGGTGCGCCGAGTCGACGGCCGGGATCGACGACGCCCCCGGCAGCGTCAGCCCCAGCGCCTCCGCGGCGGCCGTCATGGTCGAGGCCGTGCCCATCGTCATGCACGTGCCGGGGGAGCGGGCCAGTCCGGACTGGATCTCCGCCCAGTCGCCGGACGAGATCGTGCCCGCCCGCTTCTCGTCCCAGAACCGCCACATGTCCGTGCCGGACGCGAGCTTCTCGCCCCGCCAGTGGCCCCGCAGCATCGGCCCGGCGGGCACGAAGACGGCAGGCAGCCCGGCGGAGGCGGCACCCATCAGCAACGCGGGGGTGGTCTTGTCGCAGCCGCCCATCAGCACGCAGCCGTCGACGGGATAGGACCGGAGGATCTCCTCGGTCTCCATCGACAGCATGTTCCGGTACAGCATCGGAGTCGGCTTCTGGTACGTCTCCGACAGGGTGGAAACCGGGAACTCCAACGGGTAACCGCCCGCTGCCCAGACCCCGCGCTCGACCTGCTGCGCCCGTTCGCGCAGGTGCATGTGGCACGGGTTGATGCCGCTCCACGTGTTCAGGATCGCGATGACCGGTTTGCCAAGGTGCTCGGCGGGGTTCAGGCCGAGCTGACGCATCCGGGCGTTGTGCGAGAACGCCCGCAGCCCCTCGCCCTCGAACCACTCCGCGCTGCGAAGCCTCACAGCAGGCTCCACGAGTTCAACAGCACACCCACGGCCGAACGGTCGGCCTCCGACAGCACCGAGGCAGGCGGCCGTACGTCCCGGCGGCACAACCCGAGCTGTGCCAGGGCTTCCTTCACGACGGACACGTTGTTCGCCGACTCGCCGGCCGCCCGCAGCTCCTCGAACCTCCGGACGAACTCCCAGAACTCCATCGCCGCACCGAACTCGCGGGCCCGCAGGCACCGGAACATCTGCACCGACAGCTGCGGCGCGACGTTCGCCAGCCCGGACGTGAACCCGGTGGCCCCGACCGCGAAGTACCCCGGCGCCGACAGCTCGGCCAGCCCCGCGATCCACGTCAGCCGCTCGAGCCCGGCGTCGCGGGCCACCGAGGCGAACCGCACCGGATCCGGCACCGCGTACTTCACGCCGACGACGTTCGGGCACGCGTCCGCCAACGCCGCGATCTGTGCGCCGCCGATACGTGGGTTCCGCACGTACAGCACCACGCTCAGCTCGGGCACCGCCGAGGCGATCGCCCGGTGGTAGTCCACCCACCCGTCCAGCGAGACGTACGGGTGCACCGGCTGGTGGATCATGATCCCCTGGGCGCCGGCCCGATCCGCGAACCGGGCGGCGGCCACGGCGGACGACAGGTCGTGCCCGACCCCGGCGACGATCGCCGCACGATCCCCGGCCACGTCCACGGTGATCCGCAGCGCGCGTTCGGTCTCGGCGGAGGACAACGTGTAGAACTCGCTCGTGTTGCCGTTCGGCGTCACGACCGAGATCCCGCCCTCGACCATCCGGTCCACGACCGCGGCGTAGCTCTTCTCGTCGATCGCGCCGTCCGCGCCGAACGGTGTGACGGTGATCGCCACCACGGAAGCCAGCTGCTCGGACAGGTCATCGAACGACATCGGAAAGCTCCTCGACCACTCGATCGGCGAAAGTCCGGATGTGGCGGCGCAACAGATCGGCCGCGACGTCGCCGAAGCCCTCCTCGGCGGCGACGAGGATCGCCCGGTGCTCGGCGGCCTCGGCGTCCCAGGTGGGGTGGAGGCCCCAGCCGGCGATGGTGATCAACGCGGCCTGGTCGCGCAGCCCGTCGAGGATCCCGACCAGCAACGGGTTGCCGCACCCGGCGTAGAGCGCGCGGTGGAAGCGGCGGTTGGCCAGGCTGCGCCGCGCCAGGCCGGGGACCTCCTCCAGGGCTGATCTCGCCTCGGTGAGGTCCGCTCCCAGCTCGACGGAACGGCGCAGCGCCTCCGGCTCCAGCAACATCCGCACGTCGTAGACGGACGCGGCCATCCCGGCGTCGACCGTGCGGACCGTGGCGCCCTTGTACGGGCTCATCACCACCAGCCCCGACCCGGCGAGCGTCTTGAGGGCCTCGCGCACGGGCGTCTTCGAGACGTTGAGCGTCGCGGCGAGATCGGTTTCCACGAGCGCCTGACCGGGCTTCAGTTTTCCGTGAAGAATCGCTTCTTTGATCGATTCCAGAACGAAGTCCGTCCGGGACGCCGGAACGACTCCGGGCCGGTCATACATCATATATGAGAGCGTAGGAGCTGGTAGAGCCCCAGGTCAACCGTTTCGTGTGGGCTGTACAACCTCCTTGTATCCACGTTGAACCAACTTCCTCGCAGGCTCGTTCTGAAGATGTTGGTCACCGCCGTACGCGGGGCTGGAGAAGAAGAAATTCGAACGTCCTGGGCACCGACGAGTTGAACGAGAACGACATGCTGATGGAAGAACTGCCACCGGAGGCCGCGATCGACGGGCCTCCGCCGGACCTGGACCACCTGCTCCAGCGCACGCTGGGCACGGTCCGTGAAGAGAGACATCAGGCCGTGCGCCGCCGAGGGCGCATCACGGCACTGTCGTCGACCCTTGTCGTCGCCGGAGTGCTCGCCGGGGGCGTCTGGCTGGGTCAGGGAATGGGGGTCGGTGGCACCGAGAACGTCGACGCGCTCCTGCAGGGGACCTCGTCGTCGGGTGCGCGGATGGCCGTCCAGGTCACCGACACCGAAGGTGGCTTGAAGCTGGTCGCGACGGTCGACGGCATGCAGGACGGGGAAGCCTGCTGGCTGGTCGTGCACACGAGGGACGGGCGAACGTTCACCGCCGGCTCATGGAGGGCGCACGCCGGTGAGGTGACCCTGGCCGGGTCCGCGATGGTGCGGGCAGGGGACGTGGCCGGAGTCAGCGTGGTCGACCACGATCGCCGGCCGCTGGTGACCGCCCACTGACGCGGGACTCCCGGCGCGCCGGGTTATCGTCGTGCCCGGACGTGCCGGCCAGTCCTGCTGAGACGGCGCGCTTCTGTTCGCGCGGACGGATTGGCAGGCTGTGGACGTGGCCCGGAACAAACCGGTGACCTTCGCGGTCGCGGTGGTCGCGCTCCTCGTCGTCACGGGCTCCGCGGTGCTGCTGTGCGGCACGTCCAACGGTGCGCTGTCCGCCGACCAGTACGTCAGCGAGCTCGACCAGGTGCTCACCGGCCCGAAGACGCCGAGCGTCGTCATCCGGTGCGGTGCGAACGAGGACCGCCACCTCAACGCGGACAACCCCGTCGTCTCACCCGGCATCCCGTTCGGCGCTCACCACACGCACGAGTACGTCGGCAACAGGTCGGCGGACGCCAAGTCGACCGACGAGTCGCTCGCGGCCGCGACCACCACGTGCGAGAACGACGACCTCTCGACCTACTACTGGCCCGTGCTGCGCCTGACCGACGGCGTCGGGCACGACGAGCACGCGGACGGCGGCGGCCTGCACGGCAACACCGGTGAGGTGCTCCGGCCGAAGAGCGTGGAGATCCGGTACGACGGCAGCCCGGTGAGCAACGTCCTGCCGATGCCCCGGTTCCTGCGCCTGATCACCGGTGATCCGTCGGCGTTCTCCAACGACTACGGCCCGAACACGCGCGCCCGGTGGGGCTGCTCGGACCGGCCGGACCGCTACACGACGAAGTACCCGTTGTGTGGAAACGCGACCACGTTGCGCAGCTACGACTTCGGCAGCTGCTGGGACGGCAACAACACCGACAGCGCCTCGCACCGCACGCACGTGGTGTTCCCGCTGGCCGGCGGCATGTGCCCGGCCAAGACGTTTCCGATCCCACGCGTGCACGTCACCGTGGGCTACGACATCCCCGCAGGTCGCCCGTTCGCGATCGACAGCTTCGAGGAGGAGCTGCGCGACCCGGCGACGGACCACGCGATGTACGTCAACGCAATGCCGGAGCAGCAGATGGCCGAGTTGGTCGGACATCTCAACCGTTCCCGCTAACATCCGGCATTCCAATTTTTCGTTGAAAAGCCGTTGAACCGAAGCTCTCTGTCGCTCGTGTGTCGGCTGAGGTCTTGAACAGGACGCCCGCAGAGGTGTTCGCGGGCGGGGAGGAGTGGGTGGATGGCGGCTTTGTTCTCCCGCAAACGGGAGGCCGCGGCCGACGAGGCACTGATCCGATCGCTCTACGAGGAGCACGGCCGTGCGCTGCTGGCGTACGCGACGCGGCTCACCGGCGATCGGGCGGCTGCCGAGGACGTGGTCCAGGAGACCCTGGTCCGAGCTTGGCGCCATCCCGACGCCCTCGTGAACGGCAAGGGATCGGTGCGTGGCTGGCTGCTGACGGTGGCGCGCAACATCGTCACCGACAGGGTTCGTGCGAAGGCCGCGCGTCCTCAGGAGGTGGCGGAGTCTCCGGCGACGCCACCGATCGAGCGCGACCACGCTGACCAGGTCGTCGACTCGGTCGTGGTACTCGAAGCGCTCGACAGGCTGTCCTCCGACCACCGCGACGTGCTGATGGAGATCTACTTCCGCGGCCGGAGCGTGACGGAGGCGGCGGCGGCGCTCGGGGTGCCACCTGGCACAGTGAAATCGAGATCGTATTACGCGTTGCGAGCCTTGAGGGAGACCTTCGGCGGTCAGAAGGTCGCACTGAAGGGGGTGGCCGGATGACCACGCGACACGACCCGCAACTGCTCGGTGCCTACGTTCTCGGGGCACTGGACGAGCAGGAGGTGCGTGAGATGGACGAGCACCTGGCGTCCTGCCCCGACTGCGCACGTGAACTCGGCGAGCTCCGCGACATGGAGGCCTTCCTCGGCGAGGTGCCGCCGGAGGCCATGCTGGACGGGCCGCCCGAGGGCGCCGATCTGTTGTTGCAGCGCACCCTGCGCCAGGTGCGTTCCGAACGGGGCGGCGTCGCACGGCGTCGTCAGTTCGCGCTCGGTGCCGCGGCGGCCGTCGTGGCCGCGGTGGTGCTCGGTGCCGGTGTCTTCGTCGGTAAGGCCACGTCACCCGATGTGACGGCCCTTCCCACCCCGACGGTGGCACCGGACCCGGCGGGCACCAGGCTCGCCACGTTCACCGACCCGCTGACCAAGGCGTCGATGACCGTGAAGGTCGTCCCCGCCGCCGGGTGGGTCCGCACGAACATGGCGATCAACGGCATTCCCGAAGGCGAGAAGTGCCGGATCTTCGTCGTCTCGAAGGACGGCAGCCGCCAGGAGGCGGGCTCCTGGGTGGTGTCCAAGAAGGGCGCCGCCGAGGGCACGAACCTGGACGGTTCCGCGCTGGTCGACCCCAAGGACGTGAAGTCCGTGGTGGTCGAGAACTTCGCGGGCAAGAAGTTCGTCGAGGTGCCGGTGCAGGCGTGACCGAGTGGCCGCTTCCGCTGGTCGGAAGCGGCCACTCCTCTCACGGCCTGAGCACGACTTTCCCCGCCGTGGCACGGGATTCCAGCGCCTCATGGGCTTGGGCGGCGTCCTTCAACGCGAACGGCGGGTTGACCAGCGGCACGAACCGCCCGCTCGCCAGCCCGGCCATCGCCTCGTCCTCCAGCACCCGCAGCCCGCGCCGCATCAGGCCGGGCCCGAGCGCGACGGTCGCGGTGAGACTGTTGGCGAACAACGCCTCCGTGCTGATCGGGGTCGAGGTCCCGGACGCCCACCCGTAGATGATCTGCCGCCCACCGGGCCCCAGCGTCCTCAGCGCCTGGGCCCCCGCCTCACCGCCGACGCCGTCCAGCACCACGGTCATGTCCTTGAGGCCGTCCGCCCAGCCGGGCCGGGTGTAGTCGATGGCGGCGTCCGCCCCGTTGTCCATGACGAGGTCGAGCTTCTCGCCACTGGCGAGCCCGATGACCTGGGCCCCGACGTTGCGCGCCTCCTGCACGAACAACGCGCCCATGCCACCGGCGGCCGACGTCACCAGCACCACGTCGTCCTTCGTGAGCTTCGCGGCGTCCAGCACCCCGACCACCGTCCGCCCGGTGCCGATCATGGCGACGGCGACCTCGAACGACACGTCGTCGGGCAGGCCGTGCAACGCGCTGACGCCGGCGACCGCGAGTTCGGCATAGCCGCCGTTCGCCTGGCCGAGGTGCGCGACGACCCGCCGCCCCAGCCACTCGGCCTCGACCCCGTCCCCGAGCGACGTGACGACCCCGGCGACCTCACGCCCCGGCGTCATCGGGAAGTCGACGGGCCCGAAGCCGCCCTTGCGGATCGTGGTGTCGACCAGGTGCACCCCGGCCGCGGCAACTGTGATCCGCACCTGACCGCTCGCCGGTTCCGGGTCGGGAACCTCCTCGAAGCGCAGGTTCTCCGCCGGGCCGAACTCGTACTGCCGAATCGCGAACATGCCGCCGACGCTAGGAGCTCGACTTAACTGGAGGTCAACAGCCGGAGTGCGCGATCATCACATGCTTGACGCGCGTGTAGTCCTCGAGTCCGTGCATCGACAGGTCCTTGCCGTAACCCGAGGCGCCGAACCCGCCGTGCGGCATCTCGGCCGCGACGAGGCCGTGCGTGTTGACCCAGACGATGCCGAAGTCGAGCCGTGCGGTCAGTGCCGCGGCCCGGCCCGTGTCGCGGGTCCACACCGAGGACGCGAGTCCTTGCGGAACCCCGTTGGCCAGAGCGATCGCCTCGTCATCGGAACCGAAGGTCTGCACGGTGATCAGCGGCGCGAACGCCTCCTCCTGGACCAGTTCGTCGTCCTGCGCGAGGCCGGACACGACGGTGGGCTCCAGGAAGAAGCCCTCGGAGCCGTGCCGCTTCCCTCCACAATGGACGGTGCCGGACGTGCGGGACAGCAGGCCGAGCACGCGGTCCAGCTGGGCCTGGCTGTTCAACGGCCCGAAGTCGCTGCCGGGAACCTGCGACGATGCGGCTTTCACCAGTGCGGCAACGAACTCGTCGTGCACGGCCGAGTGCACCAGCACGCGTGACGCGGCCGTGCAGTCCTGGCCCGCGTTGTAGAACGCCGCGCCCACAACGCCTTCCGCTGCGGCGACGACGTCCACGTCGTCGAACACCAGGACCGGCGCGTTGCCGCCGAGTTCGAGGTGCGTGCGCTTCACCGTCGCCGCGGCGCTACGGGCCACCTCGACGCCGGCCCGGGTGGAACCGGTCAGCGACACCATGGCGGGCACGGGGTGCTCGACGAGCAGCCGGCCGGTGTCGCGGTCGCCCAGCACGACGTTGAACACGCCCGCCGGGAGAACGGAAGCGGCGAGTGTGGCCAGCAGCACGGCGGACGACGGCGTGGTGTCGGCCGGCTTCAACACCACCGTGTTGCCCGCCGCCAGGGCCGGGGCGATCTTCCACACGGCCATCATCAGCGGGTAGTTCCACGGCGTGATCTGCGCGATCACGCCGACCGCCTCACGCCGCTGGTACGAGGTGTGGCCGGGCACGTACTCACCCGCGGCGGCGGTGCCCAAAGCCCTTGCCGCACCGGCGAAGAACCGGATCTGGTCCACGCACTGCGGGATCTCCTCGTCCAGCAGGACCGAGCGGATCTTGCCGGTCTCGCGGACCTCCGCACCGGCGACGGCCTCGGCGTTCGCTTCGAGGAGGTCGGCGAGCTTCAGCAACGCCAGCTGACGTTCGCCGGGCGTGGTGCGCGACCAGGCGGGGAAGGCCGCCTCGGCGGCACGCACCGCCGCGTCGACCTCGGCGGCCCGGGAGACGACCGCGCGGCCGAACTCCTCGCCCGTGGCGGGATCGATGAGCGGTGAGGTCTCTTCAGCGGCGGCGGAGGTGCCGTTGACGAAGTTCGCGACGATCACGTGTGCTCCAGGTGCGTGGGGGCGAACATGCGCAACACCGCGGGCAGCACGACCACGTGCGGGCCGTCCCCGGCGAACGCCTTGGCGAGGTCCTCGCGCAGCGACTCGGGTGTGCTGAGGGTGGCGGGCACCCCGAACGCCCCGGCGAGTGCCACGAAGTCCGGGCGGGCCAGTTCGGTGGCGGTGGCCTGGCCGAACGCGTCGGTCATGTACTCGCGCAGGATGCCGTAGCCGCCGTCGTCGACGATCAGCCACACGACCCGCGACCCGTGCTGCGCGGCCGTCGCGAGCTCCGAGATCCCGTACATCGCGCCGCCGTCACCGGACACCGCGAGCACCGGCCCGTCGACGGCCGCCGCGACCCCGAGCGCGGCCGGGAAGCCGTAGCCGAGCCCGCCGGAGCCCTGGGCGGAGAACTGCGCGCCACCCCGCGGATCCCAGGCCGACCAGGCCCAGTACGCCAGGATCGTCATGTCCCAGCAGGTCGGCGTGCCGTCCGGAACCGCCGCCCGCAGCGCGGCGAGCACCTGCCACTCCAGGTCGAGCTCCTGCTCCGAGAACCGTTCCCGCACGCTCGCCAGCAGCCCCAGCACCCGTTGCTCCGCGGCACCGTCCACCGCGCGGGCCGTCACGCCGGAAGCCAACGCCCGCAAGGCATGCCGGGCGTCGGCGTGGATGCCGAGCGCGGGGTAGTTCGACTCCAGCTTGCCGAGGTCGGCCTCGATCTGGACCACGGCGCCGCGCGGCCGGAACGTCCGGTAGTTGCTCGACAGCTCACCCAGCCCCGATCCGACGACGAGCAGCACGTCCGCGTCGGCGAGGAACTCCGTGGTGTGCCAGTCCTCCAGCCACGACTGCGCGGAAAGCGGGTGCTCCCAGGGGAAGTTGCCCTTGCCGCCGAACGTCGACACGACCGGCGCCCGCAGCTTCTCCGCCAGCTCCAGCAGTTCGGCCGACGCACCGATCGCGCCGCCACCGGCCAGGATCACCGGCCGGTCGGCGCCGTTCAGCAGCCGCACGGCCTCCTCGACCAGTTCGGCCCGCGGGTGCAGTTCGCGCGGCGACCAGGCCACCGACGTCACGGGCGGCACGGAGGCGGGCCCGAGCAGCACGTCCTGCGGGATCTCCACCCACACCGGCCCGAACGGCGCGGTCAGCGCGATCTCCCACGCCTCGGCCAGCGCCGACGGGATCTGGGACGCGTGCCGGACGACCCGCGCGTGCTTGACCACGTCGCGGAACGAGGCCAGCTGATCGGTCAGCTCGTGCAGGTACCCGCCCCGCACGCCACCGAGGCCGGCCGAGGGGATCTGGGACGAGATGCCCAGCACCGGCGCCGACCCGGCGGCCGATTCCTGCAGCCCGGCAAGGGTTTGCAGCGCGCCGGGCCCGGTCGACACCAGCAGCGGCGTCACCGAACCGGTGATCCGCGCGTGACCGTCGGCGGCGAACGCGGCGTTGACCTCGGTCCGCGAACCCACGTACCGCAGTTCGGACCGGCGCAGGGCGTCGAACAGGCCCAGGGCGTGCTGACCGGGGATGCCGAACACCGTGTGCGCGCCGAGCGCCTCCAGCGTTTCGACCACGACGTCACCGCCGTTGCGAGTCACTGCCCCTCCTTCAACGCCAACAGGCCCACCAGGTCATAAGCTACGTGCGAGGCTGCCACAGAGGTGATGTCCGCGTGGTCGTAGGCGGGCGCCACCTCCACGACGTCGGCGCCCACCAAATTCAGCCCGCGCAACCCGCGCACGATCTCCAGCAGCTCGCGCGACGTCATCCCGCCCGCCTCGGGCGTTCCGGTGCCGGGGGCGTGCGCCGGGTCCAGCACGTCGATGTCGATCGACACGTACAGCGGGCGCGACCCGATCCGCTGCCGCAGCGCGTCCACAGTTTCGTCCACGCCCCGCCGCATCACGTCCGACGACGTCACGATGCCGAACCCGAGCCGCCGGTCGTCCTCCAGGTCCTTCTTGCCGTACAACGGTCCGCGCGTGCCGACGTGCGAGATCGCCTCGGTGTCGAGGATCCCGTCCTCGACCGCCCGCCGGAACGGCGTCCCGTGCGTGTACGGCTCGCCGAAGTAGGTGTCCCACGTGTCGAGGTGCGCGTCGAAGTGCAGCAGCGCCACCGGCCCGTGGATCCGCGACACCGCCCGCAGCAACGGAAGCGCGATCGTGTGGTCACCGCCGATGGTGACCAGCCGCGTGCCGTCACGCTGCAGATCGGAAGAAGCCTGCTCGATCGTCTCGATGGCCTCGCCGATGTGGAACGGGTTGACCGCGATGTCCCCGCCGTCCACGACCTGCAGGCGTTCGAACGGCGACACGTCGAGGCCGGGGTTGTAGGGGCGCAGCAGCCGGGACGCCTCCCGCACGGCCGCGGGCGCGAACCGCGCGCCCGGCCGGTACGAGACGCCGGTGTCGAACGGGACTCCCACCACCGCGACGTCCGCGTGCGCCACCTGGTCGAGGCGCGGCAGCCGGGCGAAGGTCGCCGGGCCCGCGTAACGCGGGACCCGCGAGGAGTCGACGGGGCCGATCATGCGTTCACCAGTTCTTCTTCGGTCGCGTCACCGGCCACCCGGCGGTCCCACGTCGCGAGCACCGCCGGATCCGTGGCAGGGGTGGCGAGACTGACCACGACGTACGTCACGAAGGACGCGCCGAGGCTGTAGTAGATGGCTTCGTTGGCGTACACGTCCACGAACACCATGAACCCGATCGCCGTCAGCGAGCCGACCGCCATCGACGCCATCGCGCCGAGCCGGGTGCCGCGCTTCCACACCAGACCGCCGATGATCGCGACCAGCAGCCCGCCGACGAGGATGTTGTAGGCGACGGTCAGCGCGGCCACGACGTCGTTGAGCGCCACCGCGATGGCGATCGCGACGACACCGATCACGAGCGTGAACATCCGGTTGTTGTGGACGTCGGAATCGGTCTTCCTGCGCCAGATGTCGTTGGACGCCACCGTGGCGCAGGCGATGAGGGCACCGGACGAGGTCGACATCATCGCGGCCAGCGCGGCGGCGAGCACGAGTCCGCGCACACCGGTGGGCAGCAGGTTCTCCACGATCGTCGCGAACGCCTCGTCCTTGTTCGCGATGTCGGGGTACAGCGCCTTGCCCGCGAGGCCGATCAACGCGCCCGCGACCGCGTAGACGAGGCAGTAGAGGCCGGACGTGATGCCGCCCCACGTCGCGACCTCCGGCGACTTGGCGGTGAACACGCGCTGCCAGATGTCCTGGCCGATCAGCAGGCCGAACACGTAGATCAGCAGGTACGTGATGATCGTGCTGACGCCGATGTTGCCGACCTCGAACATCGCCGGGTCGCCCAGCCGCGCCTGGATGCCGTCGAAGCCGCCCGCGGTGGCGAGGCTGATCGGCAGCAGCAGGAACAGGATGCCGACCGTCTTCACGACGAACTGCACGATGTCGGTGAGCGTGATCGACCACATGCCGCCGAGAACGCTGTACAGCACCACGATGCCGCCACCGATGATCACGCCGACGGACTTCGGCAGTCCGAAGAGGACGTTGAAGATGGTGGAGTACGCGATCGTGGACGTGACGGTGAGCATCAGCGTGTACGCCGCCATCACCAGGCCGGAGACCATGCTGGAGTTGCCGCCGTAGCGGAGGTCGAGCATCTGGGAGACGGTGTAGACCTTCAACCGGACGATCCGGCGCGCGAAGAGCGCGCTGAGCAACAGGATGCCGAGCCCGATCGCGAAGACCATCCAGGCGCCGGAGACGCCGTACTTGTAGCCGAGCCCGACACCACCGATGGTCGACGCTCCGCCGAGCACGACGGCCGACATGGTGCCGGAGTACATCGTGAAGCCGAGCCTGCGTCCGGCGACCAGGTACTCGCTCTTGCTGGTGGCGCGGCGCATGCCCCACCAGCCCATGCCGATCATGCCGAGCACGTAGGCGGCGATCACCGCGTAGTCGAGAGCCACTGTCGGACCTCCTTGGGTTGCAGGTCACAGTAGGAACGCGGGCTGGCGCCGGTAAGTGGTCGTTGTGCACAATCCTGTGCTTATGGTTGTGCAGACCGTCCCGCTGAAGGATCTCGTGGCCCGAGTCGACCTCGGGCTGACCGTCCTGTGTGGAGCCGGCGCGCTGCACCGGCCGGTCCGCTGGGCGCACGTGTCCGAACTGGAGGACCCGACGCCGTACCTGGTCGGCGAGGAGCTGCTGCTCACGGCCGGCGTGCGGTTCCCGTCCGACGTGCCCGCGTACGTCGCCGGGCTGGTGTCCTCCGGCGTCTCGGCGATCGGCTTCGGTATCGAGCCGGAGTTCCCGACGGTGCCGTCGTCGCTGGTGGAGGCCTGTGAGGCGCAGGGGATGCCGCTGCTGGAGGTGCCGCCGTCGACGCCGTTCCTGGCGGTCTCGCAGGCACTCGGCGCGTTGCTCGCGGAGATCGCCGTGCGGGAGCAGCGGATGCTCGCCGACAGCCAGCGCGTGCTGACCCGTGCCGCGACCCGCGTCCGTCCCGTCGAGTCGGTGCTGACGACCCTCGCCGTGGTGCTGAACTGCCGGGCCGACCTGGTGGATCCGGCATCGGCGCCCGAGGACGTCGCCTCGCTCGCCGCGCGGGTGTCCTCCGGCCGGGGACCCCGTTCGGCCTCGGCCCAGGTGGGTGAGGACCACGTGACGTTCGATCCCGTCGAGTCCGCCGTGCTGGTCGTGCGGCGGGTGACACCGCTGTCGCCTGCCGAACGGGCTGTCGTCGCGGTGGCGCTCGCGTTGCTCGGGCTGTTGCGCCGGGACCTGGAGAGCGAACGCGGCCAGGTCGCCCGGCTCGCTGCCTCGGCCGTGCTGCGGTCGCAGGTGTCCGGGGTGGAGAAGGTCCTCGGTCCCGGCCCCTACCGTGTGGTGGCGGGGGAGTCGCGCGCCGACTACGACGTGCTGGCACAGCGGTACGGGCCGCTGGTTTCCGTGCTGGACGGCGGTTTCCTGGCGCTGGTGGCTTCGGGGGTGGAGGTGTCGGGACCGGTCGGGGTCTCGTCGCCGGTCGCGGAGACCGGTGTGGAGCGCGCCGTGGACGAGGCCTCGGCGTTGCTCGCCAGGGCCCTGGCCACCGGCGAGCCCGCCTACCCGGCGGCCGACCTGGCCTCCCTGGTGGACCCGGTCGCGGCCAGGGAGTTCGCCCGCCGTCAGCTGGCACCGCTCCTCGGGCGCCCCGAACTGATCGGCACGCTGAGGGTCTGGCTCGCCCAGCACGGCGGCTGGGACCGGGCCGCGACGGTGCTCGGCGTGCACCGCAACAGCGTCCGGCACCGGATCTCGCACGTCGAACGGCTGCTCGATCGTGATCTTGGAACGGCCGACGCGCGGGCCGCCCTGTGGCTTGCTCTGACGTGGCTCGATTAATTCCTTTGCGGCGGGTGTGCGCTCTCGGTCATCATTGTTCACATGATCCGAGCAGATGAATGGGCCGGGGCGCCCTCCAAGCTGTGACCTGCTAGTTCACTTTCTTCTATTTTGGCGAGCATTTGTGTATCAATGCTCGTTTCAGGCGTGTTCGTCCAGTGGTCAGGACGTCGGATTCTCAATCCGGAAACACGGGTTCGATCCCCGTACGCGCTACGTGGCCCGGTCTTCGTGGGGTGGACCGGGCCCTCCCGCGAGAGAGTCCATGTCAGACGGACCCAAAGAATCTTCGGAAACTTCGCCCGAATGGTCTAGGCGCCAGTTACGCTCTGCGAATGGCTGCGGTCCCCGCCTTCGCACGCTACGAGGTCGACGTACGTCGGCCGAACGCCGCGCGTATCCATGACTTCTACCTCGGCGGCGCGCACAACTACGCCGCAGACCGTGCGTTCGCCAAGCAGGCGGTCCGGATCGACCCGGAACTGCCGCTCGTGACACGGGCTCAGCGAACGTTCCTGCGCCACGCCGTCCGCCACTGCTGGGCGGCGGGCGTGCGCCAGTTCCTCGACCTCGGCTCGGGCATCCCGACATGCGGCGCCACGCACCAGACGCTGCCCGACGCCAGGGTCGTCTACGTGGACACGGACCCGGTGACGGTCGCGTTCTCCCGTGGACTGCTGCGCGGCGAACCGCGGGCGTGCGCGATCGAGGCGGACCTGCGCCGCCCGGACCAGGTGCTGCGGCATCCCGGCGTGCTGTCCCATTTCGACCTGCGCGAGCCGTACGCGGTCCTGATGGTCGACGTCCTGAGGTACGTCGACGACGCCACCGGACCGGGCCGCGTCGTGCGCCGCTACCGGCACGCACTGCCGGCCGGCGGGTTCCTCGTGGTGTCGCACCCGACGCCGGTGGAGCAGCTCATGGAGGGCCTGACGATCGAGGCGCCGGCCGTGGTGCCGGGCGCATACGCGGGCATCGGCCGCAAGGGGCACAACTAGTTCCAGGCGTTTGGTCAATGTGTGCCCGGGGTAGTCCGCCGAGCGACAAGACGGAGCCTGGAGGGCGTCATGACCCACCGCATCAAGATCGCCGGCCTTCAGCCGGTGCAGGTGCTGGCCGGACTGGCCGGCATCGCGTTCATCGTGTTCGGCATCGTGGGCTTCACCCGCACCGGGATCGGCGACTGGGCAGCCAACTCGTTCGTGCTCGGGTTCTCGGTGAACCCGTTGCACAACCTGGTGATCGTGGCCGTCGGCGTGCTCGGTCTGCTCACGGCTCTCGGTTCTGGCCTCGCGCGGCTGTACGGCTGGCTGCTGTTCGCCGGCTTCGGAGCGCTCTTCGTGTGGGACCTGATGATCACGGGGATCCTCGCTCAGAACCCGGCCGAGCGGTTCGGCAACCCGTTGGCGGTCAACGTCAACGACAACTGGCTGCATCTCGGCATCGCGCTGTTCGGTCTGCTGCTCGCGGTCATGCCCGCGCGCCGCAAGCTGGTCGAGGACGAGGAGCCGGTGCTGCCGGAGCCCCGCTCGGAGGCGTTCCGCGATGAGCGGGACGGGTCGCCGCGCATCGAGCAGATGGACCCGACGGTCAGCACCTCGCCGATCACCAAGCCCATCCCGGCCGCGCAGCGGCGCGAGGAACCGATCACCCACGAGCAGGCGGTGGTCGATCCCAAGACGGAGCGGATGAACAAGAACAGGATCAAGCACTGACCTGGTCCGAAACAGACGCGCCGTGAGAGGCCCACATGCGGCTCTCACGGCGCGTCTGTTTCGATGTCGCGATGCCTTCCGAGTTGCTGACCGACGAAGTGCTGATCACGTGGGGGACGGCGGCCGCCGCGTTCCTGGCCGTCGCGTTGCACGGGATCTGGCGGGTCACCCGCAACGTCATCACCATCGCCCACGAGGGCGGGCACGCCCTGCTGGCCGTGCTGACCGGACGGCGGCTGAGCGGGATCAAACTGCACTCCGACACGTCCGGGCTCACCGTGTCGCGCGGCAAGCCCCGCGGGCCGGGCATGGTGCTGACCGCGGTGGCCGGGTACGTCGCGCCGTCCCTGCTCGGGTTCGGCGCGGCCGTGCTGATCACCAACGAGCAGATCCAGCTGATGCTGTGGATCAGCATCGCGTTCCTCGCCGCGATGCTCATCATGATCCGCAACGTGTTCGGCGTGCTGTCCATCATCGTCACGGGCGGGGTGTTCTTCTTCGTCTCGTTCTATGCCTCCGTCGAGGTCCGGGACGCGGCCGCCTACGTGTTCGCCTGGTTCCTGTTGCTGGGCGGGGTCCGGCCCGTGTGGGAGCTGCAGGTCAAGCGGTGGCGGCGGCAGGCCCCCCGGTCGGACGCCGACCAGCTCGCGTGGCTGACCGGGGTGCCGGCACTGGGCTGGGTGACGTTCTTCGGGGCGATCAGCGTCGCCGCGCTCGTCGGTGGCGGGGCGTTGTTGCTCGGGCGGTGGTGAACGCGCTTTGCCGCGGGTGAAATACTCGGGGGAACAAGCCGGCGGTCGAGAGGTGGGTTCAGTGCTGCGTGGGGATGTCGGGCTCGAACTGGGCCAGCGGGTCGCGCGGGCGTTGCGCGTCGCCCTGGACGTGGACATCACCGCCGGGGAAGCGCTGATCCGACCGTCCAACCGAGACGGTGCCGACTACCAGTGCAACGTCGCGATGAGCCTCGCGAAGAAGGTCGGCAGGACCCCGCGCGAGGTCGCCTCCCTCATCGTGGAGCACCTGGACGCCGGGGACGCGATCGAGACGCCGGAGATTGCCGGCCCCGGCTTCATCAACCTGAGGCTGCGCCGCGAGTGGCTGGAGGCCGAGGCCGCGAAGCTGCTCTCCGACGACCGCCTCGGGGTGCCCGAGACCGAGGAGCCCCGGCGGATCGCGATCGACTACAGCAGCCCCAACGTGGCCAAGGAGATGCACGTCGGGCACCTGCGGTCGACGATCATCGGCGACGCGTTCTGCCGGCTGCTGACCTTCGCCGGGCACGAGGTCATCCCGCACAACCACCTCGGTGACTGGGGCACCCCGTTCGGCATGCTCATCGAGCACCTGACCGACGAGGGCCACGGCGCCGACCACGAGATCAGCGACCTCAACGCGTTCTACCAGCAGGCGCGCCAGAAGTTCGACAACGAGCCGGGTTTCGCCGACCGCGCGCGGCGCCGGGTGGTGCTGCTGCAGGGCGGCGACGAGGCGACGCTGGCGCTGTGGCACGAGCTGGTGGGCGAGTCGCAGCGGCACTTCAACCAGGTCTACGAACTGCTCGGCATCGGCCTGACGGCCGGCGACAACTACGGCGAGAGCTTCTACAACCCGTACCTCGCGGACACCATCACCGAGTTGCAGCAGAAGGGTCTCATCGAGACCAGCGACGGCGCGCTGTGCGTGTTCCCGCCGGGGTTCACCAACCGTGAGGGCGACCGGCTGCCGCTGATCGTGCGCAAGAGCGACGGCGGCTACGGCTACGCCACCACCGACTTCGCGACCGTGCGGTACTGGGTGCGGGAGCGCAAGGTCGACGACCTGATCTACGTCGTCGGCACGCCGCAGGCCCAGCACTTCCAGATGATCTTCGCCACCTCGAAGCAGGCCGGGTGGCTCGACGACGCGCACACCGCCGTGCACACCGGGTTCGGCACGATCCTCGGGGCCGACGGCAAGACGATCCGGACGCGGGCAGGCGGCACGATCAAGCTGATCGACCTCCTCACCGAGGCCGTCGAGAACTCCTACCAGGTGATGCCGGAATCCTCCGATGTGGAGGGTGCGGAGAAGGACGCTCTCGCCCGCACGCTCGGACTCGGCGCGGTGAAGTACGCGGACCTCTCCAACGACCGGGAGAAGGACTACGTCTTCACCTGGGAGAAGATGCTCGCCAAGACCGGCGACACGTCGGTGTACATCCAGTACGCGAACGCGCGCATCCTGTCGATCATCCGCAAGGTCGGCCGTGAGGCGCCCCAGGACGCGCCGCTGGTGCTGCGGGAGCAGGCCGAGCGAGACCTCGCGTTGAAGCTGCTGCAGCTGCCCACAGCCATCCAGGCGGCCATCGACGAGCTCGCGCCGCACAAGCTCACGACCTACCTGTTCGAGACGGCGACGGCGCTCTCCACCTTCTACAACCACTGCCCGGTGCTGACGGCGGAGACCCAGGAGTTGCAGGATTCGCGCCTGCACCTGCTCACGCTGACGTCACGGGTGCTCACGCTGGGCCTGTCGCTGCTGGGGATCGGCGCACCCGAACGGCTGTAACAGGTTTATCCCTGGTCAGGCCACGGGTACGCAGTGATCGCAACTCTTTCCCCTAGTTCCCAGGGAGTCGCGATGACCTGCACCACCCGTCTGCCCAAGCCGGTCACCGAGGTCTGGGACTGGCAGATGGACGGCCTGTGCCGCGGTGAGAACAGTGCGATCTTCTTCCACCCCGACAACGAGCGCGGCTACGCGCGAGCGGCCCGTGAGGACAAGGCGAAGGCGATCTGCGGGAACTGCCCGGTGCTCGAACGATGCCGTGCCCACGCGCTCGAGGCCCAGGAGCCGTACGGCGTGTGGGGTGGGATGGGGGAGGACGAACGGCGCCAGATCGTCAACGCGGCCCGGCGCCGTGTTCGTGCCTACTCCTCCAGCACGTCCCGCAGCTGACGCAACGTCTTCGCGAGCAGGCGCGAGACGTGCATCTGGGAGATGCCGACCTTCTGTGCGATCTGGGTCTGGGTCATGTTGCCGAAGAAGCGCATGACCACGATCTTGCGTTCGCGCTCCGGCAACTTCTCCAGCAACGGGTGCAGTGCCTCGCGTTGCTCGATCATCGCGATCTCAGGGTCTTCCTCGCCGATGGTCGAGCCCAGCGAGATCGACGAGTCCTCCGACATCAGCATGTCGTCCAGGGACGCGCTCTGGTAAGCGTTTCCGGCCGCGAGTCCTTCGTGGATCTCCTCGCGCGACAGGCCGAGGTGCTCGGCCAGTTCCGACGGCGTCGGGGCACGACCGAGTGACTGGGCCAGCCGCGAGGTACCCGCGTTGATCGCCAGGTGCAGCTCCTTGAGCCGCCTCGGCATCCGCACCGACCAGCTGGAGTCGCGGAAGTACTTCCGGACCTCACCCATGATCGTCGGCACCGCGAACGACAGGAAGTCGCTGCCGCGTTCGGGGTCGAACCTGTCGACCGCGTTGATCAGACCGACCGTCGCGACCTGCACCAGGTCCTCGTGCGGTTCGCCGCGGTGGCCGAATCTGCGGGCGATGTGCTGGGCGACCGGGAGGTGCTCGGTGACGAGCCTGTCCCGCAACGTCTCGCGCGCCGGGCCTTCAGGGGTTCCCGAGAGCTCGGCGAACAACGGCGCCAGGTGGTCGTAATCACCCGACCGCGTCTTCTTCTTCTCCTCGGTCCTGGTCGCCTCTTCCGATCCGGTCACGCATCCACCGCCCCTGCCGTGGACTTCACGAGGTTGATATGGACCAGGAACCCTTCGACCTCCTCGACTCGCGTCTGCACGGAGTCGACGAGCGCGGTCAGCACCCGCCAGCCGAAGCTGGCCTCGTCGGGCCCGGCCGCGGACTTCGCGGAGATCTTCGCCGCGACGTGGACGGCACCCTTGTCGTCCACCGCGAAGTGGCAGCTGAGCACGGCGTCCTGCGCCGCCAGCGTGATCAGCGTGGAACAGGTCTCGTCCACGGCGAGCTTCAGGTCCTCGATCGAGTCGAGGTCGAAGTCCTGCCGCATCGCGATGTCCGCCGCGACCGCACGCACGATGGAAAGCTGAGTGGGATCCGCCGCCATCCGGAGCTCGACGCCTGACAGTTGAGTCACAGCCACCTCGTAGTCCGTTCTGCTGGGGGACGGCATGTCGTTGCCGTACCCGAATCGATCTCATTTCACACGTGTACTGACTGGGCGCTCAGGGAAGTCACCTGCTGAAGGCAATCGACCGGAGGAGCGCTGTGCTTGTGCACGAAGATTCTCTGGCCCTCCGCTTCCCGGCGGACGCGCGCGAGGTGGCGCCTGTGCGGCACCAGCTTCGCGAATGGCTGCACGGTGCCGGTTTCGGCGAGGACGAAGCGAGCGATCTGGTCCTCGCGGTCAGCGAGGCGGTCAACAACTCGGTGGAACACGCCTATCCGGGGGCCGCCCGCGGCACCGTGGAGGTGCGTGCCCACCGTGAACCGGACGGCTCCGTCCACGTGGACGTCACCGACCACGGCCAATGGCGCGTGCCGCCTCCAGCGCTGACCATGCGCGGACGAGGTCTCCTGCTCATGCGGGAGAGCGTGGACGACGTCGAGATCCACCGCAGGGCGAGCGGCACGACCGTGCGCCTGCGGCGAGCCCGTTCGCCCGTGCTGCCCATGGCCAGAACGGCGCCCGAATGCGACGTCCAGATCCACGAGACCTCCTCCGGCGTAGTAGCGGTCGTGCGCGGGAACGTGCCCGTCGATGCCGGCCCGTCGCTGCGCCGCACGCTCACCACGGCGGCACGCGGGGGCACCGTGCCGTTGACCGTCGAACTCAGCGGGCTCGGCGTGGAGGAGGGCGGGGTCGAGCAGGCCCTCCACGACGTCGCCGAGGCGCTCACCGCGGCGGGCAACCGACTCGTCGTCCGCAGGCGTTAGGCCAGGGCGGAGTCGACGGAGTCGTGCAGGCTGAAGACCTCGCCGAGCCCGGTCGCCTCCAACGGGCGCGTCACGGCCCGTGCCTTCGCCACGACCTTGAGCGAGGCGTTCTCCTGCTGCGCCAGCTTCGCGGCCTCGACGAGGACGGCGAGTCCGGCGGAACCCAGGAACGTCACACTGGCCATGTCCACGACGAAGACGCCACCGTCGCCGAGACCGTTGATCAGGGCTTCGCGCAACGCGGGCGCGGACACCATGTCGACCTCGCCTGACACGGCGAGCACGGTGACTCCGGGCGCCGGCTGCCGCACGTTCAGCTCGATCTGCTCCGCACGCGGATCCTGCACAGTCACCGAAGCACTTCCTCTCGAATACAGGAAGCCGCCACGCAGCGGCCCCGACGCGGCTGGTGGCTCAACCGCTGCGGACACCACCGTACGGGAGGCGGCCGCCCAACAGGACAGGTCGTGAGGTCCATACCCGGACAAAGGGCGGGTCAAACGCATAGCGCGTCCCAACCGATCGTGGATCCGCGTTGTGCGGTCATCGGCGTACGACGAACGGTTGCGCAGGCAAGGACCCGCTCTTCCGTCGCGCTTCGGGCCCGAACAGCTCGGCGCGCCGTTTGGCCCAGTTAACGCTAAGGACCCAAACGGGACACGTGTTCTGAACCACAGTCGGACAGAATTCGTTCTCAGGGATAACGCCGGAGCCCCGGCACGCGACATCCCTGATGTCACGGAGGGACAGAAATGAGAACCGCCATGGAAACCCAGTCGCAGCAGGACGCAGAGTCCGATTCAGCGCTGCCGACCACGCCGTGCAGCGTGGTGTGGAGCCGGGGTCACGCCTACGTGCTCGAGGGTTTCCGCGCCCGCTGGGTGGGCCGCGACGACCGGGGCCGCCCGCACGCCATCACCGGCGCCGAGATGCAGCGCCGCGGCTGGACGCTCACCCACACAGCCTGAGCCGCACCCCGCAAGATCTGCATACCCGCAACCAGTCGCACAGCGAGCCGTGACGCCATCCGGCAGCCCTTGCGCAGTCACTCGTTTAGAGTGCGGGTGTGCGTGATCCGGCTGATCGCCTGCTGACGATTCCGAACCTGCTCAGCGTGCTGCGGCTGGCCGGTGTTCCGCTGTTCCTGTACCTGTTGCTCGGACCCCGCGAAGACGGCTGGGCGCTGCTCATCCTCGTTTTCGCGGGCTTCTCCGACTGGCTGGACGGCAAGCTCGCGCGCTGGCTCAACCAGATGAGCAACCTCGGCGCCCTGCTCGATCCCGCCGCCGACCGCCTCTACGTGTTCTGCACGCTGCTGGCGTTCGTGATCAGGGACATCGTGCCGCTCTGGGTCGCCCTCGTGCTCGTGGGCCGAGAGGTCGTCGTCGGCATCTGCCTGCTCGTGCTGCGGCAACGGGGCTGGGGCACGTTCGAGGTGACGTACCTGGGCAAGGCCGCGACCTTCAACCTGCTGTACGCCTTCCCGCTGCTGCTCCTCGCGCAGGGCGACTCGGGGTGGGCGCAGGTCGCCCAGCCGGTCGCCTACGCCTTCACGGTCTGGGGCGGAGCCCTCTACCTGTGGTCGGCGCTGCTGTACGTCTACCAGTTCTTCCTGGCCCTGCGGGTCACACCTCGCACGGTCGCGTGAAAAGATCACCCCATACAGGTTCAGCACGAGGAGCGCAGTCAGTTGATTCCCGAGGAGCTTCGTTACACCGAGGAGCACGAGTGGATCGCCAGCACAGGCGAGAACACGGTGCGCGTCGGCATCACCGACTACGCCCAGGAACAGCTCGGTGACGTCGTCTTCGTCCAGCTGCCCGAGGTCGGTCACACCGTGGCGGCGGGGGACACGTTCGGCGAGGTGGAGTCCACCAAGAGCGTGTCCGACCTCTACTCGCCGCTCGACGGCGAGGTGACCGCCATCAACGAGGCGTTGGTCCAGTCGCCGGACGCCGTCAACACCGATCCGTACGGCGAGGGCTGGATGGTCGAGATCAGGCTGAACGACCCCGAGGCGCTGGAAGGCCTGCTGGACGCGGACGCGTACAAGGCGTTGGTGGAGAAAGAGTGACGTCGATCTTTCGCCGGATCTTCGGCCGGAAGGGGAGCCGCGCTGAAGGCGGTGACCCCAACGCGATAGGTTTTACCGGAAGTGACGGATCCAGCAGCAGGAGGAGAGCTCAGGTGAGCACGAACGACGGCCCAGGCGTTCCGCCGGAGCAGTCCCCGGAGCGGACCTCCGTCTTCCGGGCGGACTTCCTCCAGGAGATGGAAGGCGGCGCCGAGGCGCCCGCACAGGAGCCGGCCGTTGCCGGTGTTGACGCCCTTCCCGCCGGTTCCGCGCTGCTCGTGGTGAAGCGCGGCCCGAACGCCGGTTCCCGGTTCTTGCTGGACCGCGACACGACGAGCGCCGGGCGCCACCCCGACAGCGACATCTTCCTGGACGACGTGACGGTCTCGCGCCGCCACGCCGAGTTCCGCCGGGAGAGCGGCGAGTTCGTCGTCATCGACGTCGGCAGCCTCAACGGCACCTACGTCAACCGTGAGCCGGTCGACCAGGCCGTTCTCGCGAACGGCGACGAGGTCCAGATCGGCAAGTTCCGCCTTGTCTTCCTGACGGGTCCCGGCTCCGCGGGAGCCTGACGCGTGACGGCCGGGCGGCCACAACGCGGGGTCTCGAGCATCGGGGCTGTGCTCGCGCAGCTTCGACCCGAGTTCCCCGACGTCACCATCTCCAAGATCCGCTTCCTGGAAGCGGAGGGGCTGGTCCGCCCGGCACGCACCGCCTCCGGCTACCGCCAGTTCAGTGTGGCGGACGTCGAGAGGTTGCGGTTCGTGCTGTCCGCACAACGCGACAGGTACCTGCCGCTCAAGGTGATCCGCGAGCAGCTCGACACCACCCCGGTGGACTCGGGCTCGATCTCGCGGCTCGAACTGCTGGCCCAGGCCGGTTTCAGCGCGGACCAGCTGTCCCAGCTGGAACGTGACGGTCTGCTGCGCCCCGGCCCCGGTGGCCGGTTCACCACCGACGACATCACCGCGCTCCGCACGATCCGGACGATGACCGGACTCGGCGTCGAGCGCGAGCACCTGCGCGCGGTCCGCGCGGCAGCGGATCACGAGGTGGTTCTGCTGAAGTCGTTCTCAGATACCGAGACGGTCCGGGAATTGGCAGACCTCTTCACCTCGTTGCACACGTTGTTGGTGCGAGCGGGCTTGCGCCAGTCCTGATCAGCCGATGGACGGTGCCTTCTTGATCACGATCTGCCCGCAATGATTGAGCACTGGGCCCGCTTGGCGGGTAGCGTCGGAGAGGTACGCCGGGGGATGCTCGGGTGTGAAACCGGGTCGTCCCCGAACGGATTAGAGGGAGGCGAGGCCCGATGAGCGAAATGCGTGTCGTCGGCGTGCGGGTGGAGCTGCCCCAAAACCAGCCGATCCTTCTTCTGCGCGAAACCGAGGGCGAGCGGTACCTGCCCATCTGGATCGGCAGCGTCGAGGCCACGGCGATCGCACTCGAGCAGCAGGGCGTTCGCCCCGCTCGTCCGCTCACCCACGACCTCCTCAAGGACGTCATCGGGGCACTGGGACGCAACCTCGAACAGGTCCGGATCACCGACCTGCAGGAGGGCACGTTCTTCGCGGAGCTCGTGTTCGACGGCGACGTGCGGGTCTCCGCGCGGCCCTCGGACTCGGTGGCGCTGGCGTTGCGGGTCGGCGTGCCGATCCACGCCGAGGAGTCCGTCCTGGCCGAAGCGGGCCTCATCATCCCGGACGAGCAGGAGGACGAGGTGGAGAAGTTCCGCGAGTTCCTCGACTCCATCTCCCCGGAAGACTTCCGTGGAGCGGATACCTGAGTTCGCACTCCGTTCGGCGAGTGCCTGAGGTCAGTTCGTTTGGATGTCCCTCGATTGGACTACTTACGGTCGTCATGACCGCTAAACGATCACTAAACGTCACCTGAACGTGCTTGTTCGGGTGACGGTATGACTCTCTACCTCAGGTTGAGAGTCGCAACTCCCCGCGCGTCGCGTTGACCTGCCATCGGACCGGTCCTACCGTCGAACTCGAGTGGACGTCGCTGCTTCGCGGAAGTGGACGCGGCGGCTTGACGGTCATGAGTTTCGTGGCCGTTCCGAGGGGAGGCAGGCGTGGTCGAGGAAGCGCCCTTGAGGGCCGAATCCGGGCTGCAGGGTGAACTGTTCCCGGACTCCTCGCTGCCGGACGAGCTCGTCGGTTACCGAGGACCCGCGGCGTGTCAGATCGCGGGCATCACGTACCGGCAGCTCGACTACTGGGCAAGGACCGGGCTGGTCGCGCCGACGATAAGGATGGCGCACGGCTCCGGCAGTCAGCGGTTGTACTCCTTCAAGGACATCCTGGTGCTCAAGGTCGTGAAGCGGCTGCTGGACACAGGTGTCTCGTTGCAGAACATCAGGGTCGCGGTGGACCACCTGCGCCGTCGTGGCGTGCAGGATCTGGCGAGGATCACGCTCTTCTCCGACGGCACCACCGTCTACGAGTGCACCTCGCCGGAAGAGGTCGTCGACCTGCTGCAGGGCGGCCAGGGCGTGTTCGGCATCGCGGTCAGCGGTGCGATGCGCGAGATCTCCGGCACGATCCACGAGTTCCCGGCCGAACGCGCGGACGGCGTCGAGATCGCCCCGATGACCGAGGACGAGCTGACCCGCCGGCGTCGCGAGCGTGCGACCGGCTGACCGGCCTGATGATCGTGGCCGACTGGCGCTGGTGAGTGGCCGGTCGGCAGAAGCGCCCGGATCTTGTTCTTCCGTAGCGTTTCCGGCATGACGCTCACCCCTTCCTACCAGGTCGTGAAGGTGCTGGCCGCGGCGACGAAGCGCGCGTTCCGGCTGGAGTTCGGCTTCCTCGGCACCGAGAACCTGCTGATCTCGCTGATCGACACCATCGGACCCGGCCGCAAGCTCGGCGTGAAGTCGCTGCGGGCCCAGGCGATGGCGCGGGGGCCGGAGCACTGGGCCGACGACGACGGTGGCGTCGTTCCCGAGGCTCATCCGGACGTCACGGCGTTGATGAACGCCGCCTGCGACCAGAGTCTCATCGGGACTGTGCTGCCCGTCAGCCGTGCGCTGGAGGAGTGTCTGCTCGCGGCGGTCGCCCAGGCCGGCGACGGCGTGCTGACCACGGCCCACCTCTCGCTCGCGTTGCTGGAGCAGCGTTCGGGACGTGCCGCCGACCTGTTCGTGCTGCGCGGAGTCGACGTCGAGGCGACGGCCGCCGCTGTGCGAGCCGATGCCGCGGGGCCGCACGCGGAGGTCGAGGAAGCGCCCGCCGTGCGGTTGCTGCGCAAAGCGGGAGCGTTGGAGGGGGAGTCCGGCGGCGGGTATGTGCGCTGGCTCGTCCGCTGGGTCGCGCGCGGCCAGGGCCTGGGCGGGCCGGTGCTGACCGTCGTGCGCAACGAGGCCGGACGGCTGGCCGTGGCCGCGAGGCGAGAAGTGTCGTCTCGCGACCTGGTGGAGGCGGTGGTGACAGTCGACCGCCAGGTGAAGGCGGCGGGCAGGAAGCTGAAGCCGGAGTTCGAGTCGGGCGGGGCGGCGGCACTGCGCGAGGCAGGGATCGACCTGGCCGCGTTGCCCGTCAGCGGCGGCAAGGTGGAGCGTGCGATGGAACGGGCGAAGCTCGTCGCGGCCCGGCGCGGGGACTCCGTCGTGGGCACCACGCACCTGCTCGCCGCGTTGCGCGACGACCCCGCGGACCCGGTCGCCGGGGCGCTCGCCGGTCTCGGCACTGAGATGTAGGTCGCGTCCCTAGGGACTACCTGAGCTGCCTGCGGGTATTCTTCTCGGGTAGTCGCTGAACTCAGGCGGGAGAGCCCGGGCTTCGAGCCCGGCGCCGAAGGAGCAAGTCCCTCCCCGGGAACCTCTCAGGCATCCAGGACCGCCAGAGTGAGACGCCTCTGGAAAGTGGAGTCCCCGCAGGGGAATCCCGCCGACGGTGAAAGCCCATCCTCGTGGTGGGTGAACCTCTCAGGCGCCCTTCGGGGTACGGACAGAGCGGGGAGGGCACAGGACACGTGTGCCCTCAGCCACTCCCGGAGGCGTTTGATGACGCAGGACCGCATTCCGCTCGCCGCTCTCGAGCACGGCACCCCGTTCGCCGACCGCCACATTGGTCCGCGCCCCGCCGAACTCGCGCGCATCCTCGATGTGATCGGCGTCGGTTCGCTCGAGGAGCTGGCACAGCACGCGGTGCCTTCGTCCATCCACGAGCGCGACCTCGTGCTGGACCTGCCCGCCCCGGCCACCGAGACCGAAGCGCTCGCGGAACTGCGTGAGCTCGCCTCGCAGAACCGCCCGATGACGCAGATGATCGGCCTCGGCTACTACGACACCGTGACGCCGGGCGTGATCCTGCGCAACGTGCTCGAGTCGCCCGCCTGGTACACCGCGTACACGCCGTACCAGCCGGAGATCTCGCAGGGCCGGCTCGAAGCGCTGCTGAACTTCCAGACCATGGTCGGCGACCTGACGGGCCTGCCGGTCGCGAACGCGTCCATGCTGGACGAGTCGACCGCCGCCGCCGAGGCGATGACGCTGGTGCGCCGCGCCGGCAAGTCCAAGTCGAACAAGTTCGTCATCGACGCCGACACGCTGCCGCAGACGCTGGCCGTCATCGAGACGCGCGCCGAGCCGCTGGGCATCGAGATCGTCGTCGCGGACCTGTCGCAGGGCATCGAAGGACTCGGCCTCGGCGGCGACTTCTACGGCGTGCTGCTGTCGTACCCCGGCGCGTCCGGTGTGGTGCGCGACCAGGCCGCGTTGATCGAGGAGATCCACGCCGCCGGCGCCCAGGCCGTCGTCGTCGCCGACCTGCTGTCGCTGACGCTGCTGCGCGCGCCCGGTGAGATCGGCGCGGACGTCGTCATCGGCACCACGCAGCGCTTCGGCGTACCGATCGGCTTCGGTGGCCCGCACGCCGGTTACATGGCCGTCCGGTCCGGTCTGGAGCGTCAGCTGCCCGGCCGTCTCGTCGGTGTCTCCGTCGACGCCGACGGCTCGCTGGCCTACCGCCTGGCCCTGCAGACGCGCGAGCAGCACATCCGCCGCGAGAAGGCCACGTCGAACATCTGCACCGCGCAGGTGCTGCTGGCCGTGATCGCGTCCATGTACGCCGTCTACCACGGCCCCGAGGGCCTGCGCGCCATCGCGACCCGCGTGCACCGCCTGGCCACCGTGCTCGCCACGGGCCTGTGCGAGGCCGGGCTCGACGTCGTGCACGGCGAGTTCTTCGACACCGTCCAGGTGCGCGTCGAGGGCCAGGCCGCCGCCGTCTTCGAGAAGGCGCGCGAGGCCGGCATCAACCTCCGCAAGGTCGACGACGACGTCGTGGCAATCGCTTGCGACGAGAAGACGACGCGCGCGCACATCCTCGCGGTGTGGGAAGCCTTCGGTGTCACGGGGTCCGATGTGGACGCCATCGACGCCGACACCGCCGACGGCATCCCGGCCGACCTGCGCCGCACCTCGGACTACCTGACCCACCCGGTCTTCCACGCGCACCGCTCCGAGACCGCGCTGCTGCGCTACCTGCGCGCGTTGTCCGACAAGGACGTCGCCCTGGACCGCAGCATGATCCCGCTCGGCTCCTGCACGATGAAGCTGAACGCCACCGCGGAGATGGAGTCCATCACGTGGCCGGAGTTCTCGACGCTGCACCCGTTCGCGCCCGTCGAGGACGCCAAGGGCCTGCTGAAGATCGTGTCCGACCTGGAGGCCTGGCTCGCCGAGGTCACCGGCTACGACGCGGTGTCGCTGCAGCCGAACGCCGGTTCGCAGGGTGAGTTCGCCGGCCTGCTGGCGATCCGCGCCTACCACCGCGCGAACGGCAACGCCGCCCGCGACGTCTGCCTGATCCCGTCGTCCGCCCACGGCACCAACGCCGCGTCCGCCGTCATGGCCGGCATGCGCGTCGTCGTCGTGAAGTGCGACGACAAGGGCAACATCGACATGGGCCACCTGCGCACCACGGTCGCCGAGCACGCCGACGACCTCGCCGCGATCATGATCACCTACCCGTCGACCCACGGCGTGTACGAGGACACCGTCCGCGAGGTCTGCGGCCTGGTCCACGACGCGGGCGGCCAGGTGTACGTCGACGGCGCGAACCTCAACGCGTTGATCGGCCTGGCCCGCTACGGCAAGTTCGGCTCGGACGTCTCGCACCTGAACCTGCACAAGACGTTCTGCATCCCGCACGGCGGCGGCGGCCCCGGTGTCGGCCCGATCGGTGTGAAGTCCCACCTCGCCCCGTTCCTGCCGAACCACCCGCTGCAGCCGACGGCAGGACCGGCCACCGGTGTCGGCCCGATCTCGGGCGCTCCGTGGGGTTCCGCGTCGATCCTGCCGATCTCCTGGGCCTACGTGCGCATGATGGGCGGCGACGGCCTGCGCCGCGCGACCCTGACCGCCGTGGCCGCCGCGAACTACGTGGCGCGCCGCCTCGACGAGCACTACCCGGTCCTCTACACCGGTGAGGGCGGCTTCGTCGCCCACGAGTGCATCCTCGACCTGCGCCCGATCACCAAGGCCACCGGCGTGACGGTGGACGACGTGGCCAAGCGCCTCGCCGACTACGGCCTGCACGCCCCGACGATGTCGTTCCCGGTCGCCGGCACCCTGATGGTCGAGCCGACCGAGTCCGAGGACCTGGCCGAGATCGACAGGTTCATCGACGCCATGATCGCCATCAAGCGCGAGATCGACCGCGTCGGCGCCGGCGACTGGCCCGTCGAGGACAACCCGCTGCGCAACGCCCCGCACACCGCGGCCTGCGTGACCGTCGGCGAGTGGAACCACCCGTACACCCGCGAGGAGGCCGTGTACCCGGCCGGTACCGGTGCTCCGAAGATCTGGCCGCCGGTCCGCCGCATCGACGGCGCGAAGGGCGACCGCAACCTGGTCTGCTCCTGCCCGCCGCTCTCGGCCTACAGCAGCTAGTACTTGAGAGGAACGGGCGCACTCGTGAGTGCGCCCGTTTTTCATGCTCCGGCGGGGCAGGCGTCGTCGCCGCAGTTCTCGTCGACGCTCAGACCCGGCTTGTTCAGGTCGTGCTCGAACGCGAAGTGGAAGCACTCGGGGTGCATCCGCTCGAACAGCTCGAAGTCCTCCTGGTCGAGCTCGACCGTCTCACCACAACGCTGGCACGTCTGTTCCTCTGACACCGGCTGATCGTCTCACCCGCGCCGCGCGAACAGGACCGCCCCGTCCTCACCTAGCAGCCACCGCGCCTCGACGGTGAACCCGGCCTCCCGCAGCCACTCCGCGACCCGTTCGGGCTCGCGCAGGTGGACGTGCACGCGCATCGGGTGCCCGCCGTAGCCCCGCGTCTTCAGCCGGGTCTCGTCGCCGACGTGAAAACCGAGCTGCAGCAACCCGTCCGGCCGCAACGCCTCCCGGAAGTGTCCGAACACCGCGGGCACCTCGTCATCGGGTACGTGGATCAGCGACCACCACGCGATGATCCCGCCGACCGGGTCGCCGAGCGGCTCGGTCATCGACCCCACCTCGAACCGCAGCCCGGGGTGGTTGCGCCGGGCCAGCGAGATCATCGCGGGGGAGAGGTCGATCCCGAACGCGTCCACGCCGAGCTCGTTGAGGAGCGCGGTGATGGTGCCCGGCCCGCAGCCGACGTCCGCGACGGGCCCGCGCACCTCCTCCGCGAACAACCGCAGCGCCGCCCGCAGGTGGGGCAGACCGTCCAGGAGGTCGCGCGTGTGGTCGGCATAGCTGACCGCGACCGTGTCGTAGGAGTCGCGCGTGTCCGCCAGCCAGTCGCTCACGCCGAAGGAAGTTACTCCTCGAACGGCTCCGGCCGGTGCCGTCCGAACAACGCCAGCGCGGCGATCCAGACGTCCGGATCGCCGTCCCAGTCCAGTGCCTTGATCTGGTCGGCCGACCGCCGCCCGCCGATGGCCCGCATCAGCTCGAACGACGTCGTCCGCAACGTCCCGGCGGGCTCGCCGTGCCCGAGCACGCGGTCGCCGTGCTCCAGCGTGATCCGCAACGCCGGCACGTCGTTCTCCCGCATCCGCTGGTCGAGCTGCTGCAACGGCCGCACCAGCGCCGCCCGCACCTCGACGCCGTCCCGCGCGCCCGGCACCCCCAGTGCCGCACGGAGGTCGTGCTCGTGCGCGATCACCTCCGCCATCAGGACCGGTCCCATCGGCGTGTCGAACAGCGGCCGGGTCGGCTCCAGGTTCGCGTCCCACTCGGCGAAGGCGTCGGCCAGCGAGTTGTCGCGGCGGTCGCGCACCTGCCGTTCGCCCCACTCGCCCGACTCGACGCCGTCGAACCGGCGGTCCGCGAAGTCGCGCAGACCGCCGGCGAGGTGTGCCACCACGTCCTTGACCGACCAGCCGGGCGTCGCCGCCACGGGTGTCCGGGGATCAGCGCCGGAGACCAGCGCGGTGATCCGTTCCTTGGCCGCGTCGTAGTGAGGGGCGTTGGTCATCGTCAGACCTCGTACTCCAGGGTGTAGGTGCCGCTGCCATCCTCCGCCCAGTTCACCGTCACCGCACCTCGCGCGTTCAGGTACTTCCCGGTGCCGTCGACGATCTCGATCACGGCCTCCACAGAGGACCGATACGCGCCGACGTGCCGCAGCACCAGCGTGCCCTCGTCCGTCGTGATCTCCTCGATCGCGGTCGTCCACGCCACGTCGTCGCCGTAGTACATGAGGTACCGGCAGCTTCCGACGCCGCTGACGTCGCCCGCGTACCCGAACTGGACGTGCGCCTCGGTGAGCTTGCGGCCCTCGACCTCCTTGTAAGACCGGCCGTCCCAGGTCTTCTCGTCCCAGCTCTTCACTTCGATGGTTCCGGTTGCCTTCATGTGGACCACTCTGCTGGCAATTCCTGACAGATCGTGTCAGGTTCATCCCGTGAAATCCGGCAGGCTTCTCCAGGTCCTCCTGCTCCTGCAGTCCAGGGGCCGGATGACGGCCGACGAACTGGCGTCCGAACTGGAGGTCTCGCCGCGCACGATCTACCGCGACGTCGAGGCCCTCTCGGCGTCCGGCATCCCGATCTACGCCGACCGCGGCCCGGCGGGTGGCTACCAGCTGATCGACGGCTACCGCACCCGGCTGACCGGTCTGACGACCGGCGAGGCGCAGTCGCTGTTCCTCGCCGGCCTCCCCGGACCCGCCGAGGCGTTGGGGCTGGGGGAGTTCGCGGCCGCCGCCCAGCTCAAGCTCCTCGCCGCCCTCCCGACCGAACTGCGCGGCAAAGCCGAGCAGATCCGCCAGCGCTTCCACCTCGACACCCCGACGTGGTTCCGCGGCGACGAACCCACCGAGCACCTCGCCGCGATCGCCGACGCCGTCTGGGAGCAGCGCCGGGTCCGCATGACCTACCGGCGCTGGGGCAACCAGACCGTCGAGCGCGAGGTCGACCCGTACGGGCTCGTGCTGAAGGCCGGCACCTGGTACTTCGTCGGCAGCGGCCGCACCTACCGCGTCTCGCGCGTGCTCACGCTCCAGGCCACGCCGGACACGTTCGACCGTCCCGGCGACTTCGACCTCGCGCGGTTCTGGGCGGAGTGGTCGGAGCAGTTCGAGGCCCGCATGTACGGCGAGCGCGTCACGGTCCGCATGACGCGCTCCGGACTGGACAAGACCCAGTACCTGCTCAGCGGCTACCAGGCGCGCGTCATCCGGGACGCCGCACCCGAACCGGGGGAGGAGTTCGGCTTCCCCACCGAGTCGAACCGGCACGCTGTCGCTGACCTGCTCAAATTCGGCGCGGACGTGGAAGTCCTGGCACCGAACGAGGTCAGGCACGACATCGTCGAGACAATCAAGGCGATGCAGGACGTCTACAACGATGCGAAGCTACCCGCATGGTTCCGCTGATTGCGTTGAACAACGGAGTACGGATCCCCCAACTCGGCTTCGGCGTCTACCAGGTGCCGGAGGACCAGGTGGCCGGTGCGGTCACGACGGCCATCGAGGCCGGCTACCGCAGCATCGACACGGCCGCGGCCTACGGCAACGAGTCCGGCGTCGGCGACGCGATCGCCGGCGTGCCGGACCTGTTCATCACGACCAAGCTGTGGAACGCCGACCAGGGCCACGACGCCACGCTGCGCGCGTTCGACGAGAGCATGCGCCGCCTGCGCCTCGACGTGCTCGACCTCTACCTCATCCACTGGCCGACGCCCAAGCGCGACCTCTACGCCGACTCGTGGCGCGCCTTGGAGAAGCTCTACGCCGACGGCCGCGTGCGCGCGATCGGCGTCTCGAACTTCCACACACCACACCTGCAGCGCCTGTTCGACGAGTTCCCGACCACCCCGGCGGTGAACCAGATCGAGCTGCATCCGTTGCTGCAGCAGGAAGAGATGCGCAAGGTGCACGCGACGCACCGCATCGTCACCGAGGCGTGGTCACCGCTGGCGCAGGGCGGAGCGTTGCTGCGAGAGCCCGACATCGCGGGCCTCGCCGACAAGTACGGCAAGACCCCGGCGCAGATCGTGCTGCGCTGGCACGTCCAGCTCGGCAACGTCGTGATCCCGAAGTCCGTCACGCCGTACCGGGTCAAGGAGAACATCGACATCTTCGACTTCGAGCTGGCGCAGGACGACATGCTCGTGATCACCGAGCTCGACAACGGGACCCGCACCGGTCCGGACCCCGACCGCTTCAACGCCGCCTGAGCGACCGGTCGCGCTCGGTCAGGCCTTCGTCGACAGCACCTGACCGAGCGCCGCCTCCACGCCGTCCACGTTCTCCACCACCGACACCGACCCGCCGGTCGTCTGCGCGATGTCCGTCAGCGCCGCCTTGTCCACCTCGCCGCCGATGGCGATGAAGCTGACCGGCAGGTCCGTCCCGTGCAGCTGCGCCTTCAGCGCCGCCAGGTCGATCCCGCCGTCCGAGGTGCCGTCGGTGATCACCACGACCCGGTTGACCCGCCCGGCCACGAACCCGTCGTGCGCCGTCTCGTAGCAGGCCGCCAGCGCGCTGTAGAGCTGCGAGCCGTCCGCCGTCTTGAGCGCGTCGATCGACCTGCGCAACGCCTCGCGCTTCTCGCTGACGGGACCGGTCGCGACGAGCTGCTTGTGCGGCTTCGACCCGTCGAGGTCCCGGGCGAACTCCCACAGCCCGAACGACCCCGACACCGACCTGTCGACCTGGCCGAGCAGGGCCGCCTTCACCTTGTCCAGCCTGGGTTTCATCGACGTCGAGACGTCCGTCAGCACCGTGACGACCTGCCCGCCGCGGTCTGCCGACGCCCACGCCGAGGAGATCTGCTGCGTGGTCGTCGCGTCGGCGGCGACCAGGTTCTCCGTGACGGGAGACCAGGACACGCCCGGCGAAGGCGACGGACGGTCCTGAGTGGACTCCACCCGCAAGCCGCCGCGCGCCAGGATCGCCTGCTGCGGGGGATCGGTCATGAAGTCGCGGAACGCCTGCGCCGCACGCACTTCCGCCTCGCCGACCTCGCTGCCGCCCAGTGCGACGTACGGGAAGTCCGCCATCGGAGCCGGTCCGGTGGGCAGCACGCCCACCAACGGCTTCGACGGGGCTTCCTTGCCCGTGTTGTGCTTGAACAGGTCCACTTCGGACACCGGCGTGGCGGAGAAGCCCGCCGCGTTGACCGTCGCGCTGTCTCCCAGGCGCCGCAACGCGTCCCGTGTCGTCGGCGGAACCTCCGGCGGCACCGTGGCGGCGAGCTTGGACAGCGCGGCCTTCGCGGCGTCCGATCCGAGCGACTCCGCGGTGACCGGACCCTTGCCGCCGGCCAGCGCCGCCTGGATCGCGAGCGCGGACGCCGTGTTCGCGGCCGGATCGGGCATCGCGACGCTGAACCGGCCCCAGGACTGGCCGTACTTCGTCCAGTCCGTCACCTCGGGCAGGTCCGACCAGCGGAAGTCCTTCAGCACCGGCGCGGCGGCCTCGGGAGCCGCGAGCAGCACCGGCGACGTGCCGACGGACTTCGGCGCGGAGCCGACCAGCTTCGCGTTCAGCGCGGACAGCCGGTTCGCCCAGAGCGTCGAGTCGGGCAGCCACGCGTGCGGGCGCTTGCCGAGCTTCTGCTCGTCCCACGCCGTCGTCAGGCCTTCCAGCACCGCGGAGGAGTCCGCGGAAGTCACTTCGATCGCGATGCAGTGGTCGTACACAACGGGCCGTGTCGCGCTGTACGCGTGTGCGACGTCCCGCACGGCCTCCGCGACGCTGGGCGTCACGGAGATGCGCAGCACGGAGTCGCCCTCGCTGCAGTTCTCGGCCAAGGCCTGCGAGCGCTTGTCGAGCACGCCGCCGGCCCACGACAGGGCCAGCCAGCTGAGACCAAGCAGCACCACGAGCACGACGATGAGCACGGGCCATTTGGCGATTCCGCGCTTCACCTTCGCCCGCAGAGCGCGGTGTCGAGACATCGATCCCTCACAACTACTCAGCGGCCCCCGACGACCGCCAATCACGCTAACAGGTGAACTTCGTCAGCGAAGTGAAGTCACTCCATGTATCGACTGGCAAACGAAGATGAGCCGTTCTCGCAACGGTCGTGCCTGCTCAGCGAACTCGGCCTGCCGCCGGACGTACTCCGCGCGCCCCTCCGGCGTCTCGATCCGCACCGGGGAGTACCCGAGCCCGGCCAGGTCGTACGGGGAGGCCTGCATGTCGAGTTCGCGCACGTCAGCGGCCAGTTCGAAGCAGTCGGCGACGAGATCGGACGGCGTCGCCGGTTCCAGTTTATAGGCCCACTTGAACAGGTCCATGTTCGCGTGCAGGCACCCTGGCTGTTCGTTCAGCAACTGCTCGTCACGAGTGGGCTGCAGAGCGTTACGCGGCCGAGCGGGTGGCGTGAAGAACCGGAACGCGTCGAAGTGCCCGCACTGGATCCGGCTCGCCTCGACCACCTGGTCCGTGCCGTCGCTGTCGAGCCTGAGCGGCCACGCGTTGTGCCGGACCTCCTCGGGCTGCTGCCGGTAGACCATCGCCCACTCGTGCAGTCCGAAACAGCCGAGGCGGGCAGGCCTGCTCAGCGTCGCCGTGAGCAACCCCTGGACGAACTCCAGCGTCTTCGCCCGCTGTCCCACGAAGCTGTCGACGTCGAGCGTGACGCCCTCGGACGTGGCTTTGTAGTGCGGGAACTCCAGGTACTCCGCCGCGTCCTCGAGAACGACGCCGGGCCCCGGATGCCAGCGTTCGAGCCGCACGGGCCGATGGCTGTAATAGGTGAAGAGGAAGTCCATGACCGGGTGCTTCTCTTTGCGAAGCTTCCGCTCCTGATGCGGCCCGGTGAACCTGCGCATGCGTGCCACGTGCGAGTCGCGCAGATGGTGCCATTCGGCTCGGGTCAGGACTTCCACGGGCGGTTACCGTACAGGGCTAAAGCGGCGGCACGAGCCCGGTGAACGTCCGCGCGCCGTTGCAGTGCGGGCACTCCCGCCCGTTGTCGACGGTCCGCGGCGCACCACCGATGATCGCCAGCGTCGGCGCGGCGATGTAGCTCGCGCCCCCGCACAGGTGGCACACCGTGCGCGGCTCGGGCGTGACGGCGAAGAGGTCGTCCGGGTCTTCCTCGTCCTCGAAGTCGTCGTCCTCGGCGAACTCGTCCTCGTCGTCCTCACTCATGCCGCCCAACTTAGTGGGTCAGCTCCGGCGCACGAGTCAGTGACTCGGATGTGGCTTCCTCGCCGCACGCCGCGCACACCACCCGTGGCTCCAGTACGGCGCCGCACGAGTGTTCCCACACGAGGGGGAGAGGCCCCTCCGTCACGTACGCGTCGCCCCACTCCTTGAGCATGAGCATCACGTTGTGCAGCGCGCGCCCCGAGTCCGTGAGCAGGTACTCGTGCCGTGGCGGGTGCTCGGAGTACTGGTGCTTCTCCAGCACCCCGGCGGCGACCAGCTTCTTCAGCCGCACGGTCAGCACATCGCGTGAGGCGCCGGTGTTCGCGGCGATCTGGTCGAAGCGGGTGACACCGAGGAAGACCTCGCGCAACGCCAGCAGCGACCAGCGTTCGCCCACGACTTCGAGTGCGTTCGCGACGGAGCAGCTTCGAGGTGCCATGTGACCATCCTATCAGTGAGTTGGAAAATCAAACTTACGTCGCTAACGTGAGTTGGGAAAGCCAACTTAGGAGGTAGGGGTCATGGACTTCAACGGTGTGGCAGTGCTGGTGACCGGAGCCAACCGCGGGCTCGGCCGGGCGTTCGCGCAGGAGTTCGCGAAGCGCGGGGCGAAGGTCTACGCCGGTGCGCGCAACCCGGCGTCCGTCGTGGACGAGGGCGTCGTCCCGGTCCAGCTGGACGTGACCGACGACGCCTCCGTAGCGGCCGCGGCGAAGGAGCTCGGAGACGTCTCCATCGTCATCAACAACGCCGGCGTGCTCGTCGCGGGCGAGGACGTGGACAGCATCAAGGCGGAGTTCGAGGTCAACTTCTACGGCCTCGTCCGCACGACGGACGCGTTCGCGCCCATCCTGAAGGCCAACGGCGGCGGCACCCTCGTCAACGTCCTGAGCATCCTGTCGTGGTTCGGCCACCCGGCCTGGCGCGGCTACGCGGCGTCGAAGGCGGCGGGCTGGTCGCTCACGAAGTCGACGCGGGAAGCGTTGCGGGAGCAGGGAACCAACGTCATCGGGGTGCACGTGGGCTTCATCGACACCGACATGACGGACGGCCTCGACGCACCCAAGATCGCGCCGGAGGACGTCGTCTCCCAGGTGCTGCAGGCTATTGAGAACGGTGACGAGGAAGTGCTCGCCGACGACGGCACTCGCGCGGTGAAGGCTTCACTGGCCTCTTGAGGCGTAGGTGCTCAAGATCCCGAGGAGGGCAGGGCCCCGTCCTCCTCGGGGGCAGACCACATCAGCCTGTTCGCGAGATCGGCGTCACGAGCTCTCCGGAGCTTCGTACTTGACTTTGTAGCGCAGGTGCGTGACCGAAGCGCTCTCGATCACCGAGAGCGGACCCTCCAGCTCGTACCCCTTGCCGGGCGCGAAGAACGGCGTTCCCCCGCCGAGGATCACCGGCACCAGGTCGAGGAAGATCTCGTCCACCAGGCCCGCGTCGATGGCCTGCCGCGCGATCTCGCCCGAGTTCAGGCCGACGGCTTTCTCTCCGGCGTGCTTCTGTGCCACCGCAACGGCTTCCTCGATGCCGCCGCTGACGAACGTGAAGTGTTCGTTGTCCTCCAACGGCCGATGGGTGAGCACGACGGTGTGCACGCCCATCGGATGCTGGCCATCCCAGCCGTTGGTGAAGTCGTAGAGCCTGCGCCCCACGACCAACGCGCCGGTCGTCTGGATCAGCCCGGCGAAGTAGGCGGCGCTGGCCGGCGTGAGGTTGACGGTCATGGCGCCGGTCGGGACCGTGAACGCCACGTCGCCCGCGTCGTACCAGGCGAACAGCTTGTCGAAGCCGGAGAAGTCCGGGCCCGAGACGTAGCCGTCGATCGAGGTGCTGGCGCCCGTGTAGACCTTGCTCATCTTGTGCCTCCCTGTTGTGGTCCTTCGCAGGGACGTCGAACGCCGCCGTCCCCGGATCGACATGGGTCGGAGAGGCACATACCGGGGCTCGGGCAGGACGCCTGCTCGACGCCCTCGTCTAGACCCAGCGCACGTGCGTGCCGTCCCGCACCGTGCCCACGTACTCCTCCAACAGGTCCTCCATCGCGACGACACCGAGCACGGTGCCGTCCGCGCTCACCGCGCGCGCGAGGTGCGACTGGGCCCGGCGCAACGCGGTCAGCGCCTCGTCCAGACGGGCCTCGGCAGGCACCTCGGGCAGCCCGCGCACCCGGTCACGCGGCACCGACGTCTCCGCGCCCTCCAGGTCCAGCACGTCCTTGACGTGCAGGTACCCGATCAGCCCGGCGTCGGCGAGCACGGGGAACCGCGAGAACCCGGTCTCCGCGACGGCGGCCTCGATCTCGCCCACGGTCGGCGACGCGGACACCGTCGTCAGCCGGTCCAGCGGAACCAGCACGTCGGCCACCGTGCGCGCGGCGGACGACAACGTCTGCGCCAGCCGCCGGTGTTCCGAGTCCTCCAGCAGGCCCTCGGAGCGGGACTGGGCGATCAGCAACGCCAGTTCGTCCGGCGTGTAGGCCGACTCCAGCTCGTCGACCGGCTCCACGTCGAACCGGCGCAGCACCCACCGTCCCACGGCCGTGAACAGGGCCAGCGCGGGCGCGATCATCCGCGAGAACCCGTAGTGCACCGGGACCAGCCACACCGCGGCCCGCTCGGGACCGGCGATCGCCAGGTTCTTCGGCACCATCTCACCGAGGATCGTGTGCAGCGCGACGACGATGACCAACGCCACCGCGAACGCCACACCGTGCACCACGGCCAACGGCAGCCCAACGGCTCTGAGGGGCCCCTCAAGAACGGAAGCCAGCGCGGGTTCGGCGATCGCGCCGAGCCCGAGAGAGCACAGCGTGATGCCCAGCTGCGCGCCCGCGATCAGCAACGGCAGCTCCTGCGACGCCTTGATCGCGGTACGGGCGCGGGCGGACCCCTTGTCCGCCAGCGACTCCAGCCGGTCCCGGCGCGCGGTGATCACCGCGAACTCGGCACCGACGAAGAACGCGTTGCCGGCCAGCAGGAAGGCGATGATGAGGAAGTTCACGAGGACGCCACCACCCGAAGCTCGGCCACGCGGTGCTTGTCCATCCGCATGACGGTCACCCTCCACCCGTCGACGCGAATCTCGTCGCCGACGTCCGGAATCCGGCCGAGCCGCGCCAGCACCAGGCCGGCCAGCGTCTCGTAGTCGCCCTCGGGCATCTGGAACCCGGTCGCGTCGGCCACCTCGTCGTCGCGCAGCAGCCCGGACACGATCCAGCTGTCCGAACCCAGCGACCGCACCGGTGCGGCCTCACCGCGGTCGTGCTCGTCGCGCACGTCGCCGACGATCTCCTCGATCACGTCCTCCAGCGTCACCATCCCGGCCGTGCCGCCGTACTCGTCGACGACCAGCGCCGTCTGCAGCCCGGAGGCCCGCAGCCGGTCCAGCAGGGCATCGCCCTCCAGCGACTCCGGCACTGAGTACACGGGCCGCGTCACCGCCGACAGCGGCGTGGACGTGCGCAGAGCGGCAGGCACCGCGAACGCCTGCTTCACGTGCACGATCCCGCTCACCTCGTCCAGGGAGCCGTTGTGCACGGGGAACCGGGAGAAACCGGTCTCCCGAGCCTTCAGCACGAGGTCCGCGACCGTCGCGTCGCCCCGCAACGCCTCGAGCCGCACGCGCGGCGTCATCAGCTCGCCGGCCGTCCGGTCACCGAAGCGCAGCGACCGGTCCAGCAGCACCGCGGTGCTCCGGTCCAGCGTGCCGTGCTCGGCCGACGTGCGCACCAGCGCGCCCAGCTCCTCGGGTGACCGCGCGGACGCCAGCTCCTCGACCGGCTCGACACCCATGCGCCGCACCAGCCAGTTCGCAGAGTTGTTCATCCAGCTGATCAGCCAGCGGAAGACCGTGGAGAACCCGGCCTGGAGGCCGACCACGCTCCGCGCCGTCTCCAGCGGCCTCGCGATCGCCAGGTTCTTGGGCACGAGCTCGCCGAACACCATCGACAACGCCGTGGCGATCGCCAGCGCCAGGGCCAGCGACACACCGTCGGCCACGGTCGCGGACGCGCCGAGCGCCGTGAGTCCGGGCTCGATCAGGTTCGCGATCGCGGGCTCCGCGATGTAACCGGTGATCAGCGTGGTCAGCGTGATGGCGAGCTGTGCGCCGGAGAGCTGGAACGAGAGAGTGCGATGCGCACGGTCGATGGTGTGCGCCTTGGCGTCGCCCACCTCGGCCACGTGACGTTCGACGGTGCTTCGTTCCAGCGCGGTCAGCGAGAACTCCGCCGCCACCGCGATGAAGGTGCCCGCGGTCAGTGCCACGACGGCGACCAGACCGAGCACGCTCAGAAGTATTCCGGTCACCTACGCGCTCCAAGCGAGCGGATGACCGGGTTGGTATGCCAGCCAGGGCCAGACCCCATGGGGACGGCTCAACTCCTCATGACTAAGTACGTGAACAGCCAGATGAGTCTAATTGTGAGCAGTGGAGGCCCTGAGCACCACCTCACCCGCCACCCGGACGGTGCGTGCCTCGTCACCCCCGGCGTCCAGCACGAGACCTGCGGCGATCTCGCCCATCTCCTCCAGCGGGAGTCGCACCGTGGACAGCGCCGGAACCGTGTCGCGCAGCGTCGGGATGTCGTCGAACCCGGCGATCGAGATGTCCTCCGGAATGCGCACGCCACGTTCGCGCAGCGCGGCCATGGCCCCCATCGCCATGACGTCCGTCACGGCGAACACGCAGGTGGAACGCGACTTCGACGCCAGCAGCTCCATCGCCGCGGCGTACCCGCCGTCACGGGTGAAGGCGCCGTTGATCACCACGGGCGGCGCGATCCCGACGTCGGCGAGACCCGCCTTGAACCCCGCGAGCCGGTCGCGGGCCACCACGAGTTCGGAAGGACCACCCAATACGGCGAACTTCCTGTGGCCGAGCTCGGCCAGCGCACGGGCCAGGGCGCGACCACCCGCGCGGTTGCCCGGAACGACCGTGTCGGTGCCGAGCTTCGCCTGCGACACGCACGCGACACGCCCGCCCTGCTCGCTGAACGCGTCGATCTCGGCCGCCAGCCGGGACTGCGCGGCGCGGTCCGTGGTGCGGGATCCGGCCAGCACCACCGCACGGGCCCGATGCGCACGCAAGGTAGAGAGCAGCTCCGCCTCACGCTCGGGACGGCGCCCGGTCGTGCCGAGGACGACCGAGAGCCCGGCGGCCTCGGCCACCCGCGTCACCCCCGCCGCGATGCAGGAGAAGTACGGGTCGGTGATGTCGTGGACCACCAGCCCGACCAGCGAGCTGGAGTTGCGGGCCAGCGCCTGCGCGGACGCGTTCGCCACGTAGCCGAGCTCCTCCGCGGTGCGCAGGACGCGTTCGCTCAGGTCCTCGCTCACCTGCCGCGTGCTGCCGTTGAGCACGCGAGAAGCGGTCGCCAACGACACACCCGCCTGCTTCGCCACCTCGGCGAGCGTCACCTGTCGGGCGGACACGACCACCTCCGTCAAACCTGCTTGTGAGCGCTGAGACTAACTCGCGAGGAGGTTGACGTCCGTCAAGCGCCGCGATTAGCGTGGCGGGAAAGCGCTTTCCGGCGCTGCTGTCAGGGAGGTGCGATGGCGGAACGGAGCATTGGCGTGGCGGTCAACGGCGTCACCGGGCGGATGGGATACCGCCAGCACCTGGTCCGTTCGCTGCTGCCGTTGCGCGAGGAGGGCGTGCGGTTGCGGGACGGGACCGTCCTGAAGGTGGAACCGGTCCTCGTGGGCCGCAACGCCGACAAGCTCAAGGAGATCGCCGAGCGCCACGACCTCGCGCGCTGGACGACGGACCTCGACGGGGCGCTCGCCGACCCGTCGGTCGAGATCTACTTCGACTCGCAGGTCACGTCGAAGCACGTCGAGTCGATCACCAAGGCGATCGAGGCCGGCAAGCACGTCTACACCGAGAAGCCGGTCAGCGAGACGGTCGAGGAAGCGCTGGGGCTCGCGCGGCTGGCCGAGACAAAGGGTGCGAAGCACGGTGTGGTGGCGGACAAGCTGTACCTGCCGGGCATCCGCAAGCTCAAGCGGCTGATCGACGGTGGCTTCTTCGGCCGGATCCTCAGCGTGCGCGGCGAGTTCGGGTACTGGGTCTTCGAAGGCGACTGGCAGTCCGCGCAGCGCCCGAGCTGGAACTACCGGGCGGAGGACGGCGGCGGCATCGTCTCGGACATGTTCTGCCACTGGAGCTACCTGCTGCACGACCTGTTCGGCCGGGTCGACGCCGTCACCGCGAAGGCCGTGACGCACATTCCAACCCGGTGGGACGAGCAGGACAACGCCTACGAGGCGACCGCGGACGACGCCGCGTACGGGATCTTCGAGATCGCCGGCGGCGTCATCGCCCAGATCAACTCGTCCTGGTGCGTGCGGGTGCGCCGCGACGAGCTCGTCGAGTTCCAAGTGGACGGCACCGAGGGGAGTGCGGTCGCGGGGCTGCGCGAGTGCTTCGTGCAGCCCCGCGCCGTCACGCCGAAACCCGTGTGGAACCCGGATCTGCCGGTCACGCACCCGTTCCGCGACCAGTGGCAGCAGGTGCCGGACAACGAGGAGTTCGACAACGGCTTCAAGGTGCAGTGGGCGGAGTTCCTGCGCCACGTCTACGAGGGCGCGCCGTTCCCGCACGACTTCCGCGCCGGGGCACGGGGCGTCGCGCTGGCGGCGGCCGGCCTGCAGTCCTCTTCGGAGGGTCGCCGGGTGGAGATCGCCGATGTCTGACACGCGGGGACCACGACGTTGTGGAACCGGCGGTCTGACTCCGGCGCGGGGAAGCCGGTCGTCGACGGCGGCGACGACCGACCCCGGCGTTGCTGTCTGTATATCCGAAAACCAGTGCCGGTTGCTCGATGTTTCAGGCAAATCTCAGGAAATCAGCCACCGTTGAAGAACCTGTAAACCTTTGCGCGGTGCTTCGGGCGCGTGGTCGTGATCTTGATGACCGCGTCGAACATCGACCGTCCGAGCTCCGCGCGGGCCGCGACGGCCGGGTGCGTGGCGCTGAAGTCCTCGTCGTTCACGGCCTTGTCGCCGGAGAACTCACCGGACGCGAAGATCGAGTAGATCAGGATCGCCCGGTTGTCCGCGCTGAACATGATCCCGGCCTCGTTGCGGCCGTCGGAGAACCAACCGGCCTTCGTGGCGACGCGCAGGCGCTCGTTCGTCGTGAGGTTGAGCCGCACGCCGTCGGTGAAGCTGGCCGTGGCGCGCAGGATGTTCAGCAGGTACGCGGTGGACGCGGCCGAGAGCAGCTGACCATCGACCAGCTTCTGCAGCAACGTGTGCGTCTCGCGCGCCGTCGTGGTGCCGAGGAAGAACCGGTTCGGGTTCGCGACCGGGACGACCTGGGTGTGCACGAAGCCCTTGGACCGCAGGATCTCGTTGAGCTCCAGCGCCGGCACGACCAGCCCGCACAGGCGGACCGCGGTGTTGTCCGACACGGTCAGCAGGTTCGCGAGCGCGTGGCCGACCGTGACCTCGCTCGGGTACGCGCCGTCGAGCGCGAAGATGCCGTCGGTGTCCTGGATGACGATCGCGGACGACACCGTGACCGTCTGGTCGAGCTTGATCAGCCCGCGGTCCACCTTGTCCAGCACAGCGACGGCGACGGCGATCTTGTTGACGCTGTAGGCCTCGACGACCGTGTCCGCGTTCTCGTCGACGGCGGGCTTCGTCGCCCCGTCGAGGTCGGCGACCGTGATCAGCGACGACCAGCTGCCCCGGGCCTTGCGGGTCTGCCGCCGGTAGATCTGGGCCACGCGCTTGCGCGACCGGTCGGCCGTCGCCGGGGAGCGTTCGATCTCTGCCTCCGCGTCTTCCTGCGCTTGCGCTGCGCCGTTGGAGCCGAGCACGGCCGTCGCGGCCGCGACGGTTCCCAGCCCGAACACGGACCTGCGGTTCAAAGTCATGCGCGACATCAAAACAGGCGGCACTGACGTTTCTCTGACTAGGGTTCCGGATCATGGAAAACGTCTTCGTGGTGACCGGTGCTTCCCGCGGAATCGGGGCGGCGACCGCGTCCCTGGCCGCCCAGGCGGGGTATCGCGTGGTCAGGGCCTCGCGTTCGGCCGAAGAATCCGTCGGTGATCGCGGCTGGGACGCCCGATGCGACGTTTCTTCCTGGGATTCCGTGCAGGATCTCATGTCACGAGTGGAGTCCCGCTGGGGCCGGATCGACGTCGTCTTCGCCAACGCGGGCGTTTCGGTGGACACGTCGTTCATCTCTTCGGCGGGCGCCGAGCCTTCCGAGTGGACCGACATGGTCGTCACGAACGTCTGCGGACCGGCCTTCACGGCCCGTGCCGCGATGCCCGCGCTGATCCGCACCGGCGGCCACCTGGTGATGACCGGGTCCGCGGCCGGCCGCGGCGTCCGCCCCGGCAACCTGTACTCGGCGACGAAGTGGGCGATCACCGGCCTGGCACAGGCGATCCGAGCCGAAGCCGTGGGCACCGGCGTCAGGGTGACGGTGGTGCAGCCGGGACTCGTCGACACCGACGCCATTCCGGCGTCGCGGGCGGATGACCCGAAGCTGGCACCGGAAGACGTGGGCAGGGCGGTGCTCTACGCCGTGTCCCAGCCATCCACTGTGGACGTGAACGAGATCCTGCTGCGGCCGACCGGACAGGCCGCGCATCGCTGAGGGAGAACTACGAGTTCGTCACTTCTCGTTGAGCACGTCCGAACATCGCTGCAGGAGTGCGCGCAGCTGTGCGCGCTCCTCCTCGGTGAACGCGTCCGCCAGCCTCTGCTCCACCGCCACGGCGGCCCTGTCCGCCTGGTGGAACCTCGCCTGCCCCGCCTCGGTCAGCCGGTTCTCCAGGACGTTGCGCTGCCAATGGTGGGACGTGCGCTCCACGAGACCCAGCGCGACCAGGTTCTGCAGGATGGTCGTCATCGTCTGAGGTGTGGTCAGGCACAACCGCGCGAGCGTCGCCGCGGGCGCACCGGGGTGCTCGCTCAGGGCCAGTAGCGCCGAGTACTGAGGCACGGTCAGCCCCGCGGGCTTCACGGCCGCCGACTTCGCGGCCACCAGGTCCAGCTCGGCGCGCTTGATGTCTCCGCCGATCCGATCACCGCTGCGCATCCCTCCAGCATAGGAGTATGATAAGACTATGGATGGATATCAGAGCTCTGATATCCATCAGTGCTCGTACTGGAGGGAAGTAGATGCGCGTCCTGCTCGCCGCCATGGCGGTGTTGGTGCTGTTCACGGGCACGGCCCAGGCCAAGCCGAGGCACATCGAGGCACGCTCACCGTCACTGCACCCCGAGGGCGTGGCCTGGGACCTGAGTCGCGGCCAGTTCCTCGTCAGCTCGCTGCGCCACGGCACCGTGTCACTGGTCGGCACGAACGGCCGAGTCCGCCCGCTCGTCACCGGAACCCACATGGTGTCCACGTTCGGCCTCCAGGTGGACGGCGGCCGGCTGCTGGTCGCCTACGGGGACATCGGCTTCGGCGAACGATCGGTACCCGGCCAGTCCGGTCTCGGCATCTTCGACCTGCGCACCGGCCGCGCGCTGAAGTACGTCGACATCCCCAACGGCGCCAACGACATCGCGGTCGACCCACGCGGCAACGCCTACGTCACCGGCGCGCTGGGCGACACGATCTGGAAGGTCGGCCGCGACGGCACCGTGACACCGTTCGCCCGAGACTCCCGGCTGGGCGGGCCGTCGATCGGCAACAACGGAATCGCCTGGGACCCCAGGGGATTCCTGGTCACCGGCCACTACACCGACGGCACCCTGTTCAAGGTCACGCAGAACCATGTCGAGGAACTGCCCGCACCGAAACTGCCGGGCGCGGACGGCCTCACCCTCACCCCGCAGGGTCTGGTCGTCGTGACGAACGGACTGGCCGCGCCGGGCAGGAACGCCGTGACGCTGCTGGACACCCGCACGTGGCAGGTGAAGTCCCAGCGGGACTGGAAGACGGCCCCGACCACGGCGGCCCGCACACCGCACGGCACCTACGTGCTCAGCGGCCGCGTGGACCTGCTGGTGAGGGGGGAGACGACGGACGAGTTCAGCCTCGACCGGTAGCCACCGCTCGTGCGGGACTCCCGCGGAGTCACGCGCCGCCCAGGAACTCGACCAGCAGCCGGTTCACCTCGGCCGGCCGCTCCAGGTACCCGACGTGCCCGGCACCCGCGACCTCGGCGTACCGCGCGCCGGGGATCGCGTCCGCCACCTCGCGCGACAACCGCGGCGGCAGCACGACGTCGTCGGCGAACCCGATCACCAGCGACCGCACGGCGATGTCGCGGTAGGCGTCCAGGCGCGTGTCGTACTCGCCGAGGCCGAGCTGGATGCGTTCGCCCGCACCGAGCGTGGCACCGGCGAACTCGTACATCTGCAGCCAGTCGCGGGCGACCACCGGGTCGGCCAGCGTCGTCTGCGACAGGTTCCTGACCACCGACGCCACCGAGTAGAACTGCAGCGGGATCTCGACGCCCTTGTCGTGCAGGTCGCACACCGCCTGCGACCACGCCTGCGACACAGGTTCGGGCCGGCCGGCGGTCGCCATCATCACCGCCGACCGCACCAGCGCCGGACGTGTCAGCGCGAGTTCCTGGGTGATGCGGCCGCCCAGCGACGTGCCGATCACGTGCGCCGGGCCGCCCAGGTGCTCGATCAGGGCGGCGGTGTCGGCGACCATGTCGTCGAGCGTGAAGCCCTCCGCGCACTCGGACGACGGCCTGATGCCGCGGTTGTCGAAGTACGCGACGCGGTAACCGGCCTTGACCAGCGCGGGCACCTGGTAGGAGCGCCAGACCCTGCCGGGACTGCCGGTACCCATCACGAGCACGACGAGATCGCCGGAACCCTCGGTCTGGACGTTCAGCTCGATGCCGTTGAGCGGGACAAGCGCCATTCCGAAGATCTTAGAGAGGCTAGAACCTGCACAGGGGCCGAATGAGAGCAGCGTGTGAGGGATAACGCGCACACAGGTCGTCCGCGTGCCCGAACTCCACGATGTCGTCGGTGTACGGCGGCACCACCACCGTGCCGACCAACGACCAGTCGCCGGCCGGCGTGCTGCCCTGCCACACGCCCGCGGGCACCACGACCTGCGGGTTCGACGCGCTCAGCATCGGCTCGGTCACCGTGCCGTCCGGGTGCAGCAGCAGCATCCGCAACGGCGCCCCGGCGTGGAAGTGGTAGATCTCCAGGTGCTTCAGCACGTGCATGCCGGAGAAGTCCGGGTGGCGCAGCAGGTACGCGATCGCGGACACCTCGTCCGACCGGTGTGTCTGCGCGAAGTACCCGCCCTCGACGGGCAGCTCCTGCAGGCCGAGGTCGCTGATCAACTGCTCAGGGGTCACGTCATCTCCGGAAGCGGTGAACCGTGCACGACGACCATGCCCTTGCCGAGCCGCTTCGCCGTGTACATCGCGGCGTCCGCGGCACCGAGCACGTCGTCGGCGGTGATCATGGGATCGTACGAGAACCGTTGCGCCACACCGATGCTGGCGTGCACCCGGTGCACCCGGCCGTGCACCTCGTGCGGATGTCCCAGCACCGTCAGCAGCCGGTCGCCGATCTCGTCGGCGTCACCGCCGTCGACCAGCACACCGAACTCGTCACCGCCGAGCCGCGCCACGGTGTCCTCCGGCCGCACGCTGTTCACCAGCCGTGCGGCGACGTTGCGCAGCACCATGTCGCCCTCGGCGTGCCCGTTGTTGTCGTTGACCGCCTTGAACCCGTCCACGTCGATGAACAGCAGGATCAACGGCGTGGAGCGGTCACGGACCGAAAGCGCGCGCTCCAGCCGTTCGCGGAAGAGCGACCGATTCGCGACGCCGGTCAACGGGTCGTGCGTCGCCTCGTGCCGTAGCTGTTCGCGAGAGACGCGCAGCTGATCCATCAGCCGGATGTTGTCCATCATCGTGAACAGCTGACGCATGATCACGAGACACACGATCAGAAGCCCGACGTAGATCTCGACCGGGTTCAGCCGCCCGCCCGTCGCGGTGTTCCAGCTGACGAACAGCCCGGTGATCGCGAGCGGCAGGTACGGCACGAGCAGGTGCAGCAGGTCGGCCATGCGCATGCGGCCGGGCGTGGGGTCGAGGTTGCGGACCGGGGCGAGCGCGCTCAGCAGGAAGAACGCCGGGCACAGCATGAAGCCGATGTCCGCGGTCGCCGGGATCGCCGTGTTGCCCTTGGAGATGTAGAACGCGAACACCCAGCCCGACGACGACTGCGCGATACCGGCCAGTGCCACGAAAAGCATCGGCCACTGACGCACGGCCTGGTGCGTCCACGACATCACCACGATCGCCACGAGCAGCACCAGGTACGCGGCGGGATGCGCGACGACCGTGGCGAACCCGGGACCTTCGGTGGCCCACGCGCGGGTCAGCGACTCCAGCGCCGACACCCACGTCAGCACGAACAGCGACCCGATCACGATCAGTCCGTCGAGCACGATCACCGTGCGGCTGCGGTAGTTCGGCAGCAGGTCGTCGGAGCGCCGCTTCTGCGCCTTCGCGATCACGGCGGCCAGGCAGAGCACCGGCACCATCGTGAAGCCGATCGGCGCGATCGTGGACGACGGCAGTTGCACGCCCATGATCTGCTGGCCCCAGATCCACGCGGACAACCCGATGCTGAGGCTGACCATCGCCGCCGTCATCCACCGGTCCCGCGACCGCGCGTAGGCGATCAACGCCGCGACGGCGAAGACGAGCTGCACGACCTTGTCGATTGCGATACCGATATCGCGGGGCGCGGCCAGGGCGGTGAGGATGGCGATCGCCATGAAGACGCCGACGCATCCCGCAACGGCCCAGAACCTCTTCACCCGTCACTCCCGTGATCGAAACCCGACCACCGTAGTAACGGTGGAGTGGCCTTGTCGAACCGTGTCGGTGACTGTCACCTATAGGTGCACCGGATATGGTTCGAACTGTTGTTCGTTCGGCGATGCGGGGAGCTGTTGTGCGGGTGTTCGGGGTCGACCCCGGTCTGACCAGGTGCGGCTTCGGTGTGGTGGACGGCGGGCCGGGCCGGGTCGTGCGCGCCGTGGCCGTCGATGTCCTGCGTACCCCCGTTGACGCTCCGCTGTCCGTGCGCCTGCACGAGCTGTACGACGGCGTTTGTGTGTGGCTGGACCGTTACGAACCACAGGTCGTGGCCATCGAACGCGTCTTCGCGCAACACAACGTCCGCACCGCGATGGGAGTCGCGCAGGCGTCGGGCGTCATCGCTTTGGCTGCCGCGCAACGAAACCTGCCGGTCGAGTTCCACACGCCGTCCGAGGTGAAGGCCGCCGTCACGGGATCGGGCCGCGCGGACAAGGCCCAGGTGACCGCCATGGTCACCAAGCTGCTCGGCCTGAAGGTCGCGCCGAAGCCGGCCGACGCGGCGGACGCGCTGGCCCTCGCGATCTGCCACCACTGGCGCGCGCCGATGCGCAACCGGCTCGAGGAGGCGCAGGCCCGCGCCGCCGAGCTCGCCCGCGTGCACAAGGCGAAGCTGGCCGAGGCGGCGCGGCGGAGCGGGTCATGACGGCTTCAGTGCGCGCCGAAATTGTCAGGGTCGGCTGGAAGAATGAAATCAAGGGGTCCCCTTCGCGAGGGGACGCCTGCGTGAGCGTGAAGTCCGGAGGACAAAGGTGATCTCGTCACTGCGCGGCCAGGTGCAGCACGTCGGCCTCGACCACGCCGTCGTCGAGGTGGGCGGCGTCGGGTTCGCCGTCCAGACGACCCCGGCGACGCTCGCCACGCTGCGCCGCGGCGAGGAGGCGAGCCTCGCCACCACCCTGATCGTCCGCGAGGACAGCCTCACCCTGTTCGGGTTCGCCGACACCGAGGCCCGCGAGCTGTTCGGCCTGCTCCTGACGGTCAGCGGCATCGGCCCGCGGATCGCGCTGGCCACCCTCGCCGTCCTGGAGCCGGACAAGCTGCGCCACGCGCTCGCCGAAGGCAACATCACCGTGCTCACGCAGGTTCCGGGCATCGGCAAGAAGGGCGCGGAACGCCTCATCATCGAGCTGCGCGACAAGGTCGGTCAGCTGCCCTCGCCCACGACGCCCGTGCACAGCCAGACGCGCGACCACGTCGTCGAGGCGCTCCTCGGCCTCGGCTTCCCGGCCAAGTCCGCGGAGGCCACGGTCGACGGCGTGCTCGCCGCGAACCCCGACCAGTCCACGTCCGCCGTCCTGCGCCGAGCGCTCGCGACCCTGGGGCGCAAGTGACCGAGGACGAGCTCAGCCCGTACGTCGCGCCCGCCGAGCGCGACCTCGAGACCAGCCTGCGCCCGGCCGACCTGCACGAGTTCGTCGGCCAGCAGCGCGTCCGCGAGCAGCTCGAACTCGTCCTGCAAGGCGCGATGAGGCGAGGAACGGCCCCGGACCACGTCCTGCTCAGCGGCCCGCCCGGTCTGGGCAAGACCTCCCTCGCCATGATCATCGCGAAGGAGCTCGGCGCGGCCATCCGCATCACCAGCGGCCCGGCTCTGGAGCGCGCGGGCGACCTGGCCTCGATGCTGTCCAACCTGGTCGAGGGCGACGTCCTGTTCATCGACGAGATCCACCGCATGGCCAGGCCGGCGGAGGAGATGCTCTACCTCGCGATGGAGGACTTCCGCGTCGACGTGATGGTCGGCAAGGGCCCCGGCGCGACCAGCATCCCGCTCGACATCGCGCCGTTCACACTGGTCGGAGCCACGACGAGGTCCGGAGCGCTGACCGGCCCGCTGCGTGACCGCTTCGGCTTCACCGGCCACATGGAGTTCTACAGCGCCGACGAGCTCGACCTCATCGTGAAACGCAGCGCGAAGATCCTCGGCGTCGACATCGCCGAGGACGCCTCCGTCGAGATCGCCGGCCGCTCCAGGGGCACCCCCCGCATCGCGAACCGCCTGCTGCGCCGCGTCCGCGACTTCGCCGAGGTCAGGGCCGACGGCAGGGTCACCGAGGACATAGCCAAGCAGGCCCTGGCGGTCTACGACGTCGACGAGCTCGGCCTCGACCGGCTCGACCGCGCGGTGCTGAACGCCCTGGTCAAGAGCTTCAACGGCGGCCCGGTCGGCGTCTCCACCCTCGCGGTCGCCGTCGGTGAGGAACCGACCACCGTGGAAGAGGTGTGCGAACCGTATTTGGTGCGGGCTGGCATGCTGGCCAGGACACCGCGCGGCAGAGTGGCGACACCCGCCGCGTGGTACCACCTGGGGCTGGAGCCGCCCGCCGGTGATCAACTGTGGTGACCTGGCACAATTCGGTGAAAGCACCTGGACATATCGGACGTGCGTCGAGGCATGTCCACCTGATCGGAGAATGATGGGCAACCTTTCGTCTTTGATGTTCCCGTTGCTTCTGGTTCTGCTGGCGGTGCCGCTGTTCCTCAGCGCGCGCAAGCAGAAGCGGGCGATGGCCGAGCAGAAGAACCTGCAGGACTCGCTCGCCCCTGGTGACAAGGTGATGACGACGTCCGGCCTGTACGGCACCGTTGCCGACGCGAGCCACGAGACCACCATCGACATCGAGATCTCCGAGGGTGTCGTCACGCGCTGGCTGCGTGCCGCCATCCGCGAGAAGGTCGCCGAGACCGATGAGGCCGTGGCCGAGGACAGGGCCGACGACGCCGGGGAAGAGGTGCCCGCGACGACCGCACAGGTCGCCGAGCCCCTGGACCACAGCGCCAAGAAGTAACCGACAGGCTCGTGACACCTGGAGTTGGCAACTGTGAACACCGCCAACTCCAGGTAGTGACGCGCAGCTCACGCGGCGCGCGTTACGCTGCGCGCTCGGAAACCATAGCTACTAGGAGACGGACGGATCGTGGCACCTCCGGCCGGGCAAATTCGCCCTGCGAAGTATCTGGCGAGTTTTGTCCTCATCGTGGTCGCGCTCTACGCCCTGGTGTTCTTGACCGGGAACGGTTCGGCCAAACCCAAGCTCGGAATCGACCTCCAGGGCGGCACGCTCGTCACCCTGACGGCTCGGCAGGAAGACGGCGCACAGCCGAGCGAGGAAGCGCTCATCCGCGCACGTGACCTCATCGAGGTCCGCGTGAACGGTCTCGGCGTCTCCGGTGCCGAGGTCGTGCGAGACGGCAACAACCTGGTGATCACGGTCCCGGGCGCGGACGGCGAAGGCGCGAAGGGCCTCGGCCAGACCGCTCGCCTCGCGTTCCGCAAGGTCATCGGCCAGCCGGTTCCCGCGGGCGCCGTGCCGCAGACCCAGACGAGCACGCCGCCGTCCGGTGACGCGAGCACGCCTCCGTCGACGCCCCCGAGCCAGAGCGCCGGCAGCACGCCGCCGTCGAGTGGTGCCCCGCAGGGCCGTCCCGCGCCGAACCTGGCCGCGCAGCCCTCCAGCACCCCGCCGTCGAGCACCGCGCCGAGCACGCCGTCCGCCCCCTCCAACGTCGACCCGAGGGTCGCGAAGGAGATCCAGGAGGCGAAGGCACTCCGCCAGAGCACGGACCCGCAGGTCCTGCAGCAGGCCGCTCTCCTGCTCGACTGCACGAAGGCCGACCCGCTGCGCGGCAACGACGACCTGGACAAGCCTCTCGTCACCTGTGACGAGAAGGGCGAGTTCAAGTACACGCTGGCCCCGGTCAACCCTCCCAAGGAGGACACCCAGACCAAGGCCGACGACTATGCGAACTACTCCCGCCTGACCGGTGAGGACATCAGCAACGCCGCCGCGAACAGCAACCCGAACGGCACCGGCTACGTCGTCAACCTCGACTTCAAGTCCGAGGGCGGCACCAAGTGGGGCGCTTTCACCGCGGCCAACGTCCAGCAGGCCGTCGCGGTCGTGCTCGACGGCGAGGTCATGTCCGCGCCGACCATCCAGGCGGCCATCTCGGGTGGTTCCACCGAGATCAGCGGCAAGTTCACGCTGAAGGAAGCCCAGAACCTCGCGAACACGCTGAAGTACGGCGCATTGCCGCTGTCCTTCGACGCGTCCGAGGCGCAGACGATCTCCCCGACGCTCGGCCTGCAGTCGCTCAAGGCGGGTCTCATCGCCGGCGGCATCGGCCTCGCGCTGGTCTTCGTCTACTGCATGTTCTACTACCGCCTGATGGGCGTCCTGACGATCCTGTCGCTGGCCCTGTCCGCGCTCGTCATCTACGCCGTGCTGATCCTGCTCGGCCGGGTCATCGGCTTCACGCTCGACCTCGCCGGCATCGCGGGCTTCATCGTCGCGATCGGTATCACAGCCGACTCGTTCATCGTCTTCTTCGAACGATTGAAGGACGAGGTGCGTGAGGGCCGCACGTTCCGTTCGGCCGTGCCACGTGCGTGGGTTCGTTCCCGCCGCACGATCCTCTCCGCCGACGCGGTCAGCTTCATCGCCGCCGCCGTGCTGTACGTCATCGCGATCGGCCAGGTGAAGGGCTTCGCGTTCACCCTGGGCATGTCGACGGTCCTCGACCTCGTGGTCGTGTTCCTCGTGACGCACCCGCTGGTCGCGATGGCGTCGAAGTCCAAGTTCCTGTCCAACCCGCGCCTGTCGGGTCTGGGTGGTGCCGCCCGCGAGGGTGCCGCGCACCGCGCGACCACGACCGGCAAGACCACCGCCGTGAAGGAGGCCTGACGTGAGCAGCGTGTTCTCGCGCCTTTACGTGGGCAACGGCGCCTTCGGCATCGTCGGCAAGCGCGTCCGCTGGTACATCGTGTCGGCCATCATCCTGCTGGTCTGCATCGGCTCGATGGTGTTCAACGGCTTCAACCTGGGCATCGACTTCAAGGGCGGTACGAAGGTCTCGATGCCGTCCGTCTCGGCGAGTGGGCAGAACATCACTACGAACACCGTCGAGGACGTGTTCGCCAAGGCCCTGCCCGGCAAGAAGCCGAACGCCGTGCAGGCCGTGGGCTCCGGTGCCAGCGCGACGATCCAGATCAAGTCGCCCGCGCTGACCATCCTGGAGGTCGCGACCCTCAAGACCACGCTCGCGCAGGACCTCCAGCCGCAGGGCGGTCAGACGGCGATCTCCGACAGCGCCGTCTCCGCGTCCTGGGGCGGTGAGATCAGCGTCAAGGCTCTGTGGGCCCTGTTCTGGTTCTTCGTCGCGGTGACGCTGTTCCTGACGTTCTACTTCGAGTGGCGAATGGCCGTCGGTGCGCTCGTCGCCGTGTTCCACGACATCATCATCACCGCGGGCGTGTACTCGCTCATCGGCTTCGAGGTCACGCCGGCCACGGTGATCGGTCTGCTCACCATCCTCGGCTTCTCCCTGTACGACACGGTCGTCGTGTTCGACAAGGTCAAGGAGAACACCCGAGGCCTGCTGGGCCTGACCCGCCGCACGTACGCCGAGGCAGCGAACCTGGCGCTGAACCAGACCCTGATGCGCTCGATCAACACTTCGCTGATCGCGTTGCTCCCGGTGATCGGCCTGCTGGTCGTCGGCGTCGGCGTCCTGGGCGTCGGCACGCTGCAGGACCTGGCGCTCGTGCAGCTCGTCGGTATCTTCATCGGCGCCCTGTCCTCGATCTTCATCGCCACCCCGGTGCTGGTGGACCTGAAGATGCGCGACCCGAAGTACATCGCGCAGGCCAGGCGCGTGGCCGCCCGCCGTGCCAAGGCCGCGGGCCCGCAGATCGCCGAGGGCATCGAGTCGGTGGACGACGACGCGCTCTCCGCCGACCTGCGCAAGGAGGAGGCGTACGCCGCCGCCGCGTCGGTGCCCCACCGCACCGCCAAGGCAGGCGACGCCCGCCGCCGTCCGACCGGAAAGCGCCAGCGTTGAAACTGGATCGTGCTCTGGGACTGATGCGTGAAGTCCCGGACTTCCCCCAGCCGGGGGTCGTCTTCCGGGACTTCACGCCGGTTCTCGCCGATCCCGACGCCCTGCGCGCCGTGGTCGACGCTCTCCAGGACAAGATCGACGACAGCACCCAGGTGATCGCCGCCATCGAGTCGCGCGGCTTCCTCCTGGGTGCTGCCCTGGGTTACGGCTGGCGCTACGGCGTCGTGCCGCTGCGCAAGCCGGGCAAGCTCCCGGTCGTGGCCGACTCGGTGTCCTACGCGCTCGAGTACGGCGAGGCCTCCCTGGAGCTTCCCGCGGACGCCATCCAGCCGGGCCAGCGCGTGGTCGTGGTGGACGACGTGCTCGCCACCGGCGGCACCGCCGAAGCCGCGTGCACGCTCGTCGAACGGGCCGGCGGCATCGTGACGGGTGTGTCGGTGGTGCTGGAGATCCAGGCTCTCGGTGGCCGTACGCGCCTCGCGGGCCGTGACGTACAGGCACTGATGACCGTGTGACTGCGTCTCCTTGCCTCCAGGTCAGCCGGTGACCGGCACGATGAACCGGTAGGCGACCACGACGGTGATCGCCCACAGGAAGTAGAAGATCGGCAGCCCCAGCAGGATCAGCTGCCAGGCCTTCATGTCACCGTGCCCGACCCGCATCAGGGCAGCAGAGGCACCGAACCACGGCACCACCCCGAGCATGGCCGCGCGGGCACCCTCGTCGCCGCCGTTGGTGACGAGGTTGAGCAGGACGATCGCGGCGTACCAGATGCCCGCGAACGCCAGGCAGTGCCAGATCGGCCGGTGTGAGTGCATGGGTTCAGCTTGTCAGCCTGCGATCAGCATCCGGAACAGGGCGTCAGGCGATCGGCGGGGGCGCCACGAAGGCGGCACCGACGCTGACGAAGACCAGCGTGACCAGCGACGCCGGGGCCGTCACGACCGCGATCTCCCACAGCTTCGGCGCCTTCGCACGGCGCAGCACCAGCCAGCTCAGGGTGGTCGCGACCACCCAGCCGACCGACGAGCCGATGATCGACCGCGGGTCGATGTAGCCGGGGTCGTCGAGGGCGAGGTACGCCATCGTGCCGAGCCACACGAACGTCATGGCGGCGCACCAGAACAGAGTCCTCACGTGGCCGAGTCTGTCAGGCGTCCTCGGCCGCGCCGATCCGGCACATGTCTCCTTCGTCGGGCGTGCGCCGGAACGAATTTCTGTGGCCCTTTGTGTGGGTGGTTGCGGGGCGCGGTTGTTGTGCCTTATTCGCGTTTTGTTGCGTGCGTGGTTGCTCGTGGTTGCGTTGCGTCTAGAGAGATGTGCACTAACGACACCTATGGCTCCTGTCCAGTTCAATCACCCGAACGTGTGACCGCTGACGTGCATTTATCAGGTGATCCTGCGGTACTGTCGAACGCATGAGCGAACCGGACTTCCGCCTCCTGGCTACCGACGAACTGCTTGCCGCAGTCGTCGGAGACGTGGTGGAAATTCGCGTTCTTGAGAATGTGATGATGCACAAGATCGCCGAGCTGGAGCGGCGCGGTGCGGCGTCCGAGCTGGGTTATCGGAATGTGGCGCACGTGCTGCGCCATGCGGTGCGGTGGGACTTGAAGACCGCGCGTCAGTGGGTCGCCCGCGCCGAGTTGCTGGCGCGTGAGCTCACGCCGACCGGCTCGCTCCTGGAGCCGGAGCTGCCGATCGCCGCCGCCGCGATGGCGGAGGGGGCGCTCTCGGGCGACCACATCTCGGCGGTGGCCGAGGTGATGAAGGCGCTGCCGCCCGAAGCGGAGCAGCCCGTGGTGGAGTTCGCCCAGGCTCATGAACCCAGCGCGGTGCGCGCGTTCGGCAAGGAGCTGGCGTACCGGCTCTACCAGCAGGACGCGGAGCCGAGCGATTTCATCGAGCCGGTGCGCCCGGCCAACCGTCTCCGCATGGAGTGGAGGGGCGACCAGCTGGAGGTCTCGGCGAGGCTCGACAAGATCGCCGGCGCGAAGTTCGAAGCGATGATCGACCCGCTGGCGAAACCCCGCCCGACCACACCCGAGGAAGGCCCGGACGTCCGCTCCCGGGCCGAACGCGAGGGCGACGCCTTCGCCGACCTGATCGACCTGATGCTGCGAGCCGACCGCCTCCCCGAGCACGGCGGCGAGCCGGTCACCCTCACCCTGACGATGTCGTACGCCGACCTGGCCGCTCAGACGGGCGTGGCGGTGCTCGACAACCACGCTCGCGTCCCCGCCACCCTGGTCCGCCGCCTCGCCTGCAACGCGGGCGTGATCCCGGTGGTCCTGGGAGGCCGTTCCGAACCGATGGACATAGGCCGCAAGGCAAGAACCTTCCCCGCGGCCATCCGCCGCCTGCTGGTGGCCAGAGACCAGGGCTGCACCTTCCCGGGCTGCGACCGCCCGCCGAAGCACTGCGACGCCCACCACCTCAGATTCTGGTCGGCGGGCGGCGAGACCTCAGTGAGCAACGCCGCCCTGCTGTGCCGCCACCACCACACCTTGATCCACCAAAGCGATTGGGAGGTAAAGCTCCACGATGGGACCCCGACCTTCATCCCGCCGGCATGGCTCGACCCCGCCCGCACTCCGAGAACCAACACCAGGCTCCACACCGGCCGCCACGTCGCCTAGCAGCGCTCCCGTTTTCATCCGAACGAGCTGGTTCGTGGAGGAGGGGCAATGCCTACCGTCGGACGAATGACTGCGATCACCTCCACCGCGTACAGCCGCGACCTGGGCGACGAACTGCGCCGCCTCCGCGAGAAGTTCACCGGCCTCACCGGGCACGCCTTCGCGGAACAACTGGGCTGGGACCCGAGCAAGGTCTCCAACATCGAGAAGGGCAAGGCGCGCGCGAGCGAGATCGACCTCGTGCAGTACCTGATGACGTGCGGCCGCGACAGCCACCACTTCGAGGCGTTCCGCGAGCGCTACCGCTACGCCTTCGACCCGTACGTCGTGACGGTGCCAGACAACCTGCGCACCCTCGCCCTGGCGGAGGCACAGGCCGCGAAGATCACCTGCTACGACGTGGTGAACGTGCCCGGCCTCATCCAGACGCCGGAGTACGCCCGAGCCTTGCTCATCACCTTCGGAAACACGCCGGAAGACGTCGAAAGGTTTCTCCGGTGGCGCATGGACCGGCAGGCCATTTTGAAGCGGCAGAACCGGCCGGAGTGTCTGTTCTACGTGCATGAGCTCGCACTGAAGCTTCGTGTCGGCGACGACAAGATCATGGAAGAGCAGTACCTGCGCATGCTGTTCCACACGCACATCCTTCGGATCGTGCCGATGTCGGCCGGGCCGGCGCCTGCCATGAAGTCCGCACGAATGTTGTTCAGCTTCGAGAAGATGGTTCCGGTGGCCTACAGCGAGACCGATCTCGCCAAAGTCTTCGCGCACGACGGCCAGGCGATCGCCCGCAGCCGGGAACACTTCAAGTGGTTGGATGCCTGCGCTTTGGATGAGGGACAATCTCGGAGCCTGCTGGCGAACTACGTCAGCGGACTGCGAGAGGACTCTCATGACCGCCGAGCGGACCTGGCGTAAGAGCACCTGCAGCAGCGGCGAGGGTGACAGCGCCTGTGTCGAGGTGTCACTCTCCGTAGATGCGCTCGTGCGTGATTCGAAGGCCGCCGGCGGTGACGTCCTGGCGTTCTCCGTCTCCGCCTGGCGGGCGTTCGTGGTGAGCGTCGCCTGATCGGCCCAGCGGTAGTTTGCGCGGCGTTCACCGTGTGAGCTGTGCCGCTCAGCGCGCCACCGGAAGTTTCCGCATCGTAAACGCGTTATCCTCGGTACTCGCGAGACCCGAGGAGCGTGGGGTTGAGTCAAGACACCGAACCCGCTGCGACGGTTGTTCAACCGTCGGCGACCCGGCGTGTGCGCGCCCGCCTTGCGCGGCGTATCACCGCCCAACGTGCGGCCCCGGTGAAGCAGGTCCTCGAACCTCTCGCCGCCGTGCACCGTGACCTCCATCCCAAGGCCGATCTGGCGCTTCTGCAGCACGCGTACGACGTTGCCGAGGAGAAGCACCGCCCGCAGCGCCGCAAGTCCGGCGACCCGTACATCACGCATCCGCTCGCCGTGGCGACCATCCTCGCCGAGCTGGGCATGGACACCACGACGCTGGTGGCAGCGCTGCTGCACGACACCGTGGAAGACACCGACTACTCGCTCAACCAGCTCAAGGAAGACTTCGGTGAAGAAGTCGCCCGGCTGGTCGACGGGGTCACGAAGCTCGACAAGGTCAAGCTGGGGGCAGCGGCCGAGGCAGAGACCATTCGCAAGATGGTCATCGCGATGGCGAAGGACCCGCGGGTCCTGGTCATCAAGCTCGCCGACCGGCTGCACAACATGCGCACCATGCGGTTCCTGCCGCCGGAGAAGCAGGCCCGCAAGGCCCGTGAAACGCTCGAAGTGCTCGCGCCGCTCGCTCACCGGCTGGGCATGGCGACGGTCAAGTGGGAGCTGGAGGACCTCGCGTTCGCGATCCTGCAGCCCAAGAAGTACGACGAGATCGTGCGCCTGGTCGCGAAGCGCGCGCCGAGTCGCGACACGTACCTGAGGTCCGTCGTCTCCGAGCTGAACACCCAGCTGGAGAGCGCGCGGATCGTCGCGAAGGTCGAGGGCAGGCCGAAGCACTACTACTCGATCAACCAGAAGATGATCGTCCGCGGCCGGGACTTCGACGACATCCACGACCTCGTGGGCGTCCGGATCCTCGTGGACGAGGTGCGTGACTGCTACGCCGCGATGGGCGTCGTGCACGCCGCCTGGCAGCCCATGCCCGGGCGGTTCAAGGACTACATCGCGCAGCCCCGGTTCGGCGTGTACCAGTCGCTGCACACGACCGTCATCGGTCCCGACGGCAAGCCTCTCGAGGTGCAGATCCGCACCTCGGAGATGCACCAGCGGGCCGAGTACGGCATCGCGGCGCACTGGCGCTACAAGGAGACCAAGGGCACGCACAACGGCAAGTCCGTCGAGATCGACGAGATGGCGTGGATGCGTCAGCTCCTCGACTGGCAGCGGGAAGCCGCGGACCCCGGTGAGTTCCTGGAGGGGCTGCGCTGGGATCTTGCCGCGCGCGAGATCTTCGTTTTCACCCCCAAGGGTGACGTCGAGACGTTGCCGACGGGCTCCACGCCTGTCGACTTCGCCTACTCGGTGCACACCGAGGTCGGTCACCGCTGCATCGGCGCCCGGGTGAACGGTCGTCTCGTCGCTCTGGAGCGCAAGCTCGAGAACGGCGAGGTCGTCGAGATCTTCACCTCCAAGGCGGAGGGTGCGGGCCCGTCCCGCGACTGGCTGAGCTTCGTGGCGTCCCCGCGCGCCAAGGCGAAGATCAAGCAGTGGTTCGCCAAGGAGCGCAAGGAAGAGGCGATCGAGCAGGGCAAGGACTCGATCACCAAGGAGGTCCGGCGCGTCGGGCTGCCGATCCAGCGCCTGGTCAGCGTCGACTCGATGCAGGCCCTCGCGAAGGAACTGCACTACCCGGACATGAGCGCGCTGTACGCGGCGGTCGGCGAGGGGCACACCTCGGCCCGCCACGTCGTGCAACGGCTCGTCGCGCAGCTCGGCGGTGTCGACCACGCCGAGGAGGAACTGGCCGACCGCGCCACCCCGTCCACGGTCACCCGGCGCCGCCCCACCGGCGACGCGGGCGTGATCGTCAAGGACGCGGGCGACGTGTGGGTGAAGCTCGCCCGGTGCTGCACTCCGGTGCCGGGCGACGACATCCTCGGCTTCGTCACGCGTGGCGGTGGCGTCTCGGTGCACCGCACCGACTGCACGAACGCGGAGGAGCTGCTGAAGTCGCCGGAACGGCTCCTCGACGTCGAGTGGGCGCCGTCGTCCTCCAGCGTCTTCCTGGTCGCCATCCAGGTGGAGGCGCTCGACCGGCACCGGCTGCTCTCGGACGTCACGAAGGTGCTGGCCGACGAGCGCGTGAACATCCTGTCGGCGTCGGTGACGACGTCGCGCGACAGGGTGGCCGTCAGCCGGTTCTCGTTCGAGATGGGCGACCCGAAGCACCTCGGCCACGTTCTGAAGGCCGTGCGCGGCATTGAGGGCGTCTACGACGTGTACCGAGTGACGTCGGCGTCGTAACTGGGGCAAGTCGCACGAAAGGGCCCCCGGAGCGAACGCTGCGGGGGCCCTCTCACGTGGTGCGGGTGGCGACTAGTTCGCGACCAGTGCCGACTTGATGTCGACCGGGGTCTTCGGCTTGCCGTCGCCCTGGCCGGGCTGCTGGGAGATCGTGCCGGTCTTGGCGACCTCGTCGACCTTCTTCAGCGACTCCTCGTCGACCGTGCCGAAGATGTTGTACTTCGCCTGCAGGTTCGAGGCGTCGCCGTAGACGATGAAGAACTGCGAGCCGTTGGTGTCCGGGCCCGAGTTCGCCATGGCGAGCACGCCGCGGCCGTAGGTGAGCTCCGGGTAGACCTCGTCCTTGAACGAGTAGCCGGGGCCGCCCATGCCGTTGCCGCCGGGGTCGCCGCACTGCAGGACCTGGATGCCGGTCACCGTGAGGCGGTGGCAGGTCGTGTTGTCGAAGTACTTCTGCTTCGCCAGTTCCACGAAGTTGTGAACGGTGCACGGCGCGAGCGAGCGGTCCAGGTTCAGCTTCAGGTCACCGATCGAGGTGCCGAGCGTGACGCCGACCGTGCCGGTGGTGGGCTGTTCGCCGTTCGCGGGAGGAGTGTTCGGCTTGGCCGCCGGCTCCTGGCCCTTCGTGTATTCACAATTCACTGTCGCCGGAAGCGCGGCGGTGCGCTTCGGGATCTGGTGCATCGCGGTGGGGATGTTCTCCGCCTTGTCCACCGACTCCTGGGCAGGAGTCTCCGACGCGGCGGCGTCGCCATTGCCGAAGACGTTGTTGGTCGCGAGGAACCACACGCCACCTCCGACGAGCGCAACAACGACGACCGTCGACACGACGGCGATGATGCGACGCTTCTTGGCCCGCTCATGGCGGTAGACCATCTGACGCTCAAGCTTGCGCTTGGCTGCCGCGCGTCGCTGCTCGTTGGTGGGCACGTGCTCCCTCCCCAGGGACTCATGCGAATAGGGCGGTCGGCTCGGCAGTCTAGGGCCTGGGCATATGAGCTTTGTGTGGTGGTTAGGCTGTCGTTGAACAGGGAGGTCATTTTCGTGCTCGTGATCGGGTTCCCGACTGGTGCGCTCCAGGCGAACTGCTTCGTCCTGGCGGCCGGTGAGGGCGAGCCCTGCGTGATCATCGACCCCGGTCAGGACGCGGTCGAGCCGATCGAACAGGCCCTGCGCCAGCACCGTCTCGCGCCGGTCGCCGTGCTGCTCACGCACGGGCACTTCGACCACACGTTCTCCGTCACCCCGGTCTGCGACGGCAACGACATCCCCGCGTACATCCACCCGGATGACGTAGCGATGCTCGCCGACCCGTTGAAGGGCATCAGCCGCGAGTCCGCCGCGTTCTTCGGGGGCAACCTGGAGATGCGGGAGCCCTCCGAGGTCCGCGAGCTGGCCGACGGCGCCGCGCTCGACCTCGCCGGGCTGCAGATCACCGTCGACCACACGCCGGGCCATACCGGCGGGTCGGTGATGTTCCGGTCCGGTGTGCAGGAAGGCGGTCGCCTGGTGATCTCGGGTGACACGCTCTTCGCCGGTTCCATCGGACGCACCGACCTGCCCGGCGGTGACCACTCCCGAATGCTGTCGTCTCTGCAGAACAAGGTCATGACCTTGCCCGATGACACAGTGGTGCTGCCCGGCCACGGCCCGACGACGACCATAGGCCGCGAACGTGCGACGAACCCCTACCTGCTCCAGCTGCAGGATGCTGTTCAGACGAACGACGCGCCGGCCGCCCCGCACCGAGGACTTTGAGAAACGTGTTTTCCGCACCCAAAGGCGTTCCCGACTACATCCCGCCGACGTCCGCCGCGTTCGCGCACGTCCGGTCGACGCTGACCCGTGCCGCCGAGCTCGCGGGCTACGGCTACATCGAGCTGCCGGTCTTCGAGGACACGGCGTTGTTCTCGCGCGGCGTCGGCGAGTCGACCGACGTCGTGACGAAGGAGATGTACACCTTCCTCGACCGAGGTGACCGCTCCATCACGCTGCGCCCCGAGGGCACCGCGGGCGTCATGCGGGCCGTGATCGAGCACAGCCTCGACCGCGGCTCGTTGCCGGCGAAGCTCTACTACGCCGGCCAGTTCTTCCGTGCCGAGGCGCCGCAGGCCGGCCGGTACCGGCAGTTCCACCAGGTCGGCATCGAGGCGATCGGCATCGACGACCCGGCCCTGGACGCCGAGGTCATCGCCGTCGGCGACGCGGGGTTCCGCGCGATCGGCCTCACCGGCTACCGCCTGGAGCTCACGTCGCTGGGCGACGCGAACTGCCGCCCGGCGTACCGGGAGCTGCTGCAGGCGTTCCTCGCGAAGCTGCCGCTGGACGAGGCGACGCAGCAGCGGGCCGAGCTGAACCCGCTGCGCGTGCTGGACGACAAGCGCCCCGAGGTGCGCGCGCTCGTCGCCGAGGCGCCGCTGATGGTGGACCACCTGTGCGACGCATGCCGTGAGCACTACGAGCTCGTCAAGGGGTACTTGACCGAGCTGGGCGTGAAGTTCGTCGAGAATCCGCGCATGGTCCGCGGTCTCGACTACTACACGAAGACGACGTTCGAGTTCGTCCACGACGGCCTCGGTGCCCAGTCGGGCATCGGCGGCGGCGGTCGCTACGACGGCCTGATGGCGCAGCTCGGCGGTCAGGAGCTGTCCGGTGTCGGGTTCGGTCTCGGCGTCGACCGCGCGCTGCTCGCGGCGCAGGCCGAGGGCGTGCTGCCGGAGTTCAGCAGGGTCGACGTGATCGGCGTGCCGCTGGGCGAGGCCGCACGGGCCCGTCTGGTCGCGATCGCCGGTGAGCTGCGCGCCGCGGGCGTCCGGACCGACCTGGTCTACGGCGGCCGCTCGATGAAGGCGGGCTTCAAGGCCGCCGACAAGTCGGGCGCGAAGCTGGCGCTGGTGCTCGGTGAGCGCGACCTGGAGGCCGGCAACATCGGGGTCAAGACCCTTGCGACCGGCGAGCAGGTCACGGTGCCGCTGGCGGACGTGGTCGAAGAGGTGCGGAAGGCGCTGTGAGCGACGACAAGCTCGTTCTCGACCTGCTCGACAAGGCGACGGTCCGCAAGCGTGCGCGCATGGTGGCGATCGGCGGCATCATGGTGGCCCTCGCCTTCGGCGCGATCGTGGGTCTGATCGGTGGCCGCTGGCCCGGTGTCATCGCCGGGGCGATCGTGTCGGTGCCGGTGATCCTGCTGGCGATGTCCGAGGCGCGCCGCACGGTGTGGCTGGCGGGCACGACGGTGTACGTGCGGGCGTTCGGCACGCGCAAGGTCGACCTTGCGGTGGCGGACGGCCTGGACCTGCTGGTCACGGACCTGCGCGGCGCCCGGACCGTCGGCCTGTTCGTGCGCGGCGGCAAGAAGGCGATCAACATCGCCCTGTCGATGTACGCGGGCACGGGCGGCCGCGAGCTGGGCGTCTACCAGCTCCGCCGGCTCGCTGACGCGCTGGCCGCACGCGGGGACACACCCGGGCTGGTGTTCTCGGAGCTGCTCGTCGCCCAGCTGCGCGCCGAGGCGCGCGGGATGGCGGCGGCGGAACGGCCGCTGTACCGGCTCGGCTCGCTGGCCCCGGCCGGGCGGATGGCGCAGAAGCTCCATCCGGATGCCGTCTCGAAGTTCGTCACGTCGCTGGACTGAAGCGGCTCAGGTGCCCCAGAGCCCCGAGGGCGGGGCGGGGGAGAGGGTCGCGGTCGCATCGGTGGTGACCGGCGCGCCACCGATGAACTTCGTCAGCCCCGTCCCGTGCTCCACCCGGCCCGGGAACGGGTCGCCGGCCGTCGCGCGGGTCAGCTGCTGCATCGGCAGGCCGTTGTGCGAGGCCATGATCACGAAGTTGCCGAAGCGCCTGCCGCGGAACACGCCCGGCTCGGCCATCACACAGACGTGTTCGAACACCGAGCGCACGGTCGCGCACTGGGCGCGGGCGAACTGCAGGCCGTTGCCGTCGCCGATGTTCGCCGCGTAGATGCCGTCGCCGGCCAGCGCGGCCGACGCCTGCTCCACGAACTCGACCGACGTCAGGTGCGCGGGCGTGCGGGCTCCGGCGAAGCAGTCGGTGATGATCAGGTCGAACGAGCCGGGGCGGGCCTTGACGAGCACGGCGCGGGCGTCGCCTGTGGTGATCTTCACCCGTGGAGGTGGCGGAAGCTCGCGGCGGACGAACGCGATCAGCCCCGCGTCGATCTCGGCCACCTGCTGAGACGCCCGGGGGAGTAGGCCGGCCACGTAGCGCGCTAGCGTGAGAGCGCCACCACCCAGGTGGAGCACACGCGAAGGCGCGGTGAGATCGACGATGTGACCCAGCCGGCGGACGTACTCGAACTCCAGGTAGGTCGGGTCGTCGAGGTCCACATGCGACTGTGGGGTTCCGTTGACCCGCAACGTCCAGGAGTTCCGTCCACCGAGATCGGGGACCAGTTCTGCGACGCCGGAGTCGATCGACTCGGTGATCGCCTCTGTGTCGGGCCGCTGTCTTCCCACTGCTCTATTGTCCCATCGCGTGTGTCAGCTCTGAGGAGGAACCCAAGTGCAGGTCATCGCAGGCGTTCTGCTCGCCCTCGTGGCGTTGATCCATCTCTACATCGTGGTGCTGGAGATGTTCCTCTGGACGACGCCGCGCGGCCAGAAGGCGTTCGGCCTCACGCCCGAGTTCGCGCAGGCGTCGAAGGCCCTCGCTGCGAACCAGGGTCTCTACAACGGGTTCCTCGCCGCCGGCCTGATCTACGCGCTGATCCGCCAGGACTTCGGCGCGTCCGTGCTGTTCACGGTGTTCGTGATCGTCGCCGGTGTCTACGGCACGTTCACGGCGAGCCGGAAGATCTTCTTCGTGCAGGTGGTGCCGGGCGTGCTGACCCTGCTCTTCGTGCTCTTGGCTCACTAGGACGTTCCCACGGCCCCTTGTCGGGGTCGTAGCCGATGAAGAGGTCGCCCTCGATGCGCGCCGGCCGTGGCTTCACGGGCTTCGCGGCGCGCTTCTCGGTCTTCGGTTCGGGCTCCGGCTCGGGGGCCGGTGCGGCGATGGGGGTGACCTCCTGGCGTGCCGCGACCAGGGCGGCCAGCGCGGTGGTCACCGGGATCGCCGCCACCAGGCCGATGCTGCCCACGAGCGTGCGGACGATCTCCTGCGCGATCTGCTGCGACGTCAGGATCTCGCCCATCGACCGCCCGGCCAGCGAGATCGCCAGCAGCAACGGCAGCGCCGCGCCCGCGTAGGCCATCACGAGCGTGTTCACGACGGACGACATGTGGTCGCGCCCGATCCGCGAGCCCGCCGCGAAGAGCTCGCGCCACGTCAGTTCCTCGTTGGCCCGGCGAAGCTCCCACACCGCACTCGTCTGCGTGACCGTCACGTCGTCCAGCACGCCCAGCGCGCCGATCAGCGTGCCCGCGAGCAGCAGTCCGCGGGTGTCGATGTCGGTGCCGAGCAGCGTGACGAGGTTCGTCGTGTCCTCGTCCAGGCCGGTCAGCTTCGACACGGCCGAGAACAACGCGCCCAGCACACCGATCAGCGCGAGGCTGACCAGCGTTCCGAGCACCGCTGTCGACGTGCGCGCCGATATGCCGTGCGTCAGGTACAGCACCATGAACATGATCAGTCCGGCGCCGACCACCGCGACCATCAACGGGTTCTCGCCCGCGAGGATCGAGGGCATCACGAACAGCACCAGCACCACGAAGCTCAGCAGCAACGCGCCCAAGGCGGCGAGTCCCTGCCATCGGCCGAGCAGCAGCACGGCGCCCGCGAACAGCAGCGCCAGCACGGCGAGCGACCAGCCGCGCTGGAAGTCGACGATCTGGTACGACTCGGCGGCCTGGGGCTGGCTGCCCGCGTAGGACAGCACCACCTCGTCGCCGATCTGGAAGCTCGGCGCTCCGGGGCCCTTCACGGTCGGGATCGTGATGCTCTGCCCGCTCGCGGCGCCGTCGCTCATCTGCACGGTCACCGCGACGCACTTCTCACCGCAGTCCTGGGCCAGGCCGGTGACGACGGCCTCGACCGGCGTCTGGTGCAGGCCGATCTCCGCGCCGGTCTTCTGCTCGTGCCCGAAGGGGTACAGCAGCGCCGCGCCGACGATGGTGGCCAGCGCGAACGGCACCAGCAGCCACATCAGCAACGTGCGCACGCGCTGTGATGCCGGTTCCTCGTTCAGCGCGTGGCTATGCCCGTGACCGTGACCCACGCGCGACATCCTGCCCCATGAGGTGTTCGACGGCGGTTACAGCCCAGTAGCTACCCCACTGGGTGACCCGTGTGCTCCTTGACCGCTGTTCGAACATGTGTTCGAATCGACGGTGTGCGATGGGACGGACAGAAACTCGAGGCAGAGCCGCAGCAGGCGCTACCGGGGCTACCGGGACTGGTGCGCAGCGTACGAACTCCTGAGTTCGCGGACGTGGTGTTCCACGAGGTCCGCGCCAAATCCGTGCTCAACGGGGTACCGGGTTCGTCGTTGCCGTTCTCGTGGACGGTGAACCCGTATCGCGGCTGCTCACACGCCTGCACCTACTGCCTGGCCGGTGACACGCCGATCCTCATGGGCAACGGTCGCACGAAGCCGTTGTCGGAGCTGCGTGAAGGCGACGAGATCTACGGCACCGAGCTCGTCGGCAACTACCGGCGCTACAAGCTCACGACCGTTCTCGCCCACTGGGAGACCCGCAAGACCGCGTACCGGCTGACGCTGGAGGACGGCACGACCGTCGTCGCGTCCGGCGATCACCGGTTCCTCACCGACCGCGGCTGGAAGCACGTGACGGGCGAAACCGCGGGCGTCGGCCGGCGTCCGCACCTGACGACCGGCAACAAGCTGATGGGCACGGGGGCGTTCGTCGAGCAGCCCTCCGTGACCGACGACTACCGCCGCGGCTACCTGCGCGGCATGGTGGACGACGAGACCGAGTTCCACATCCCCCTGGCCGACATCGAGGCCATGGACCGCACACAGGAGTATCTCGACTACTTCGGTGTGCGAGAAGGGAGGGGATTTCTGCACCAGGTGCGCGAGCTCGCGCACTGGCAGATAGCCCCGAACCCTGACTGGCTCAAGGGATTCCTGGCCGGCGCGTTCGACTACCTCGGGACCTGCTCGCGCAGCATCCTGCGGATGTCGACGCGCAACGCCACCGTGCTGGAAGCGATCTGCCTGGCGCTCAAGCACTTCGACTTCGACTTCGCGATCGAGGAGCTGCGCCGCCGGCGTGGCGTGCGGGTCGTGCGGCTGCGCGGCGGGCTGCGGGAGAACCTGCGCTTCTTCCACACCGTCGACCCGTCGATCACCCGCAAGCGCGACATCGACGGCGTGGCGATCAAGTCGCGGCAGCCGCTGGGTGTCGTGTCCGTGGAACCGCTGGGGGAGATGACCCTCTACGACATCTCGACCGGCACCGCGGACTTCATCGCGAACGGGATCGTGTCCCACAACTGCTTCGCCCGCAAGACACACTCCTATTTGGACCTCGACACCGGCAAGGACTTCGACAACCAGCTGATCGTCAAGGTCAACGCGGGGGAGGTGCTGTCGCGCCAGCTGCGTTCCGCCCGCTGGAAGCAGGAGCACGTGGCGCTGGGCACGAACACCGATCCGTACCAGCGGGCGGAGGGGCGGTACGCCTTGATGCCAGGGATCATCGAGGCGCTGACCGCCTCCCGCACGCCCTTCTCGATCCTCACGAAGGGCACGCTGCTGGCACGTGATCTGCCGTTGCTGACGGCGGCCGCCGAGGTCGTGCCGGTCGGGATCGCGGTGTCGCTCGCGTTGATGGACCGGGACCTGCACAAGTCGCTGGAGCCCGGCACGCCGACGCCCGCCGCCCGGCTCGACCTGGTGCGCAAGGTGCGCGAGGCGGGCCTGCCGTGCGGGGTGTTCGTGGCCCCGGTGTTACCGGAGCTGACGGATTCCACCGAGCAGCTGGACTTCCTGCTGGAGCAGATCGCGGCCGCCGGTGCGACGGGCGTGACCGTGCTGCCGCTGCACCTGCGTCCGGGTGCGAAGGAGTGGTTCGCGGCCTGGCTCCGGCGCGAGCACCCGGACCTGGTCGAGACGTACCGGTACCTGTACGGCAACCGGTCCTATGTGGACAAGCGGTATCGCGCCCGGCTCGCGGCGCGCGTGGTCCCGTTGATCGAGAAGCACGGCCTCGCACCACGCGGCCGTTCCACCGACGCCGTCACCGGTGTGCCCGGTGACGACGAAGGTGTGTGGCCCGACGGCAGCCTGCCGGTGGGTGTGCCGGCGCCGCGCGTCGATCAGGAACAACTCACACTGCTGTGATCCTCAGTGGGACGCCCTCTTCCCCAGGGTGTCCTTCACTCGGCCCACCCGCCCTGGGCCATCGTCTGGAACTTCCACTCGCCGCCGACCTTCGTGAGCAGGTCGCCGTAGCGCACCGTGATCCCGTTGATCGTGCCGTCCGTGATCACGAAGACCAGGTTGTCGTTGATGAAGTGCGGCGTCCTGGTGGACTCCATCTGCACCTCACCGCCCAGCTGGGCCCCCATCTCCTTCAGGAACGTCTCGCGGTCCCACGACGTGGCCGAACCGTCGGTGACCGTGTTGACCGGGAACAGCGCCATGTCGGCCATCGCCTCGACGTCGCCCTTGACCGCGAGCTCGTCCCACTTCGCAAACCACTGCATGACCTCGTCGTACGACATACCGTACATTGTACGGAACTTAGCGCCTGCCGACCACTGCGGTGGTGTCTTCGCTGGTCACGAGCTTGGCGTTGAGTCCGGCGGCGGTGAAAGCGACGAGCGCGGCCGGTGCCTGGCGTTCGCTGGTCTCCGACAGCAGGTGGCCGCCAGGGCGTAGCCAGGTCGCTGCCTGGGCCGCCACGCGGCGCATGATCTCGAGACCGTCCTGGCCGCCGTCGAGCGCCACCCGTGCCTCGTGGTCGCGGGCTTCTGGCGGCATGAACCGGATGTCGTCGGTCGGCACGTACGGGACGTTGGCCACCACGACATCGATGCGTCCGCGCAGGTGTGTGGGGAGGGCGTCGAACAGGTCGCCTTCGAACACGTTGGTGAGGTTTTCCCGCGCGCAGGCGACCGCTGCCGGATCGATGTCGGCGGCGTAGACCGTCGCGGACGGCAGACGGTGTTGCAGGACCGCGCCCACCGCGCCGGAGCCGCAGCACAGGTCGACGACGGTGGCGGGCTTCAGTTCGGTGGCGAGGTCCACCAGCAGTTCGGTGCGGTGGCGGGGGACGAAGACACCCCTGGTGACCACGATCCGCTGCCCGCAGAACAGCGCCCAGCCCACGGCGTGCTCCAGCGGCAGACCGTCGGCCCGTTGCCTGACCAGGTCTTCCAGGTGCTCGGCGTCGCGAGCGGCTTCTTGCAGCAGTGCGGCCTCTTCTTCGGCGAAAACGCAGCCGGCGGCCCGCAGTCGTTCCACGATGCTCATCGCTCGCGGACGCTAGCAGCGTGATTTACAAGCAGGCTTGACTGTTTGTTTGTTCGCCGGAACACTCGGGGCGTGGAGACGAGGCAGCGCCAGGCCGACCGCACGCGCGAGACGAAGCGGAAGCTGATGGAGGCGACCGTCGAGTGTCTGGTGGAACGCGGCTGGTCAGGCACGACGACGACCGAGGTGGCCGAGCGGGCAGGGGTGTCGCGCGGCGCGCAGCTGCACCACTTCCGCACACGCGGTGAGCTGGTCGCGGCGGCCGTGGAGCACGTGGGCGCGGAGAGCGTCGAGGTGCTCAAGCGGCGCGCCGATGTCGCCGAGAAGACCACGCACGCCGTGGTGGAGCTGATCGCGGACTTCCACGCCAGTGACCTGTTCACCGCCGCACTCGAGCTGTGGGTGGCCGCGCGCACCGACCCGGAACTGCGCGAGCAGGTGCTGGAACTGCAGGCACGGCTGGGCCGCGAGGTGTACGGGCTGGCGCTGGAACTGCTCGACGTGGACGACTCGAAGCCGGGGGTGAGGGACGCGGTGCAGGCAACCCTTGATCTTGTGCGCGGGCTGGCGCTCGCCAACCAGCTCGCCGACGACGCCAAGCGCCGGGCGCACGTCGTGCGCTACTGGGCGCGGATGCTGGAGGAACAGCTGTGATCACGGAACTGCTGGCCGACCTCGACGCCGAGTCGCGCTCGCTGGACGAGATCGTCGCGGCGGCGGACGACTGGTCGGTACCCACTCCCGCCGAGGGGTGGACCGTGGCGCACCAGATCGGCCATCTCATGTGGACGGACAAGGCGTCGATCCTCGCCATCACCGACCCCGAGGCGTTCCAGGCGCAGCCGCTGACCGCCGACATCGTCGACCGCACCGCGGCGGAGGCGGCGGCGTCGCCGAACCTGCTGGAGCTGTGGCGGGACGGCCGGAAGTCGTTGCTGGAGCACCTCGCCCAGGCGTCCGGGAAGATCCTGTGGTTCGGGCCGCCGATGAGTCCGGCGTCGATGGCCACCGCGCGGATCATGGAGACCTGGGCGCACGGGCAGGACGTGGCGGACGCGCTCGGGGTGGTGAGGGAGCCCACCGCGCGGATCAGGCACGTGTGCCACATCGGCGTGCGGACGATGGGGTTCGCGTTCCTGCTCAACGGGCTGGCGCAGCCGGAGGCCGAGGTGCGGGTCGAGCTGACCGGCCCCGGCGGTGAGTCGTGGACCTGGGGGCCGGAGGACGCGGAGAACCGGGTTTCCGGGCCGGCGCTGGACTTCGCGTGGCTGGTGACGCAGCGCCGCAACCGCAAGGAGCTCGCGATCGAGGCCTCCGGCCCAGTGGCGCAGGAGTGGGTGCCGATCGCGCAGGCGTTCGCGGGACCGCCCGGAGGTGGCCGTTGATCAGGATCGGCAACGCGTCCGGGTTCTACGGCGATCGGCTGTCCGCGATGCGCGAACAGCTGGAAGGCGGCGAGCTCGACGTCCTGACCGGCGACTACCTCGCCGAGCTGACCATGCTCATCCTCGGGCGCGACCGCATGAAGGACTCGTCGCTGGGATACGCGAAGACGTTCCTGCGGCAGATGGAGGACTGTCTGGCGCTGGCGCTCGACAAGGGCGTCAGGATCGTGGTCAACGCCGGTGGCCTGAACCCCGAGGGGCTGGCGCGCAAGCTCGGCGCCAAGGTCGGCTACGTCACGGGTGACGACCTCAAGACGCGGTTCCCCGAGGCGTTGACCGCCAACGCCTACCTCGGCGCATGGGAGATCGCGGAGTGCCTGGACCAGGGCGCGCAGGTCGTGGTCACCGGGCGCGTCACCGACGCGAGCCTCGTGGTCGGGCCTGCAGCGGCGCACTTCGGGTGGGCGCGCGACGACTGGGACCGGCTGGCCGGGGCCACGGTCGCCGGGCACGTGCTGGAGTGCGGGACGCAGGCCACGGGCGGCAACTACTCGTTCTTCACCGAGATCGACGTGACCCGGCCCGGGTTCCCGATCGCGGAGATCGACGAGGACGGCTCGTGCCTGATCACCAAGCACGACGGCACGGGTGGCGCGGTCACCGTCGACACCGTGACGGCGCAGCTGTTGTACGAGATCGGGGCGCCCGAGTACCTGGGGCCGGACGTCACCACGCACTTCGACACGATCAGGCTCGACGCGCACGAGCGCGGGGTCAGGATCAGCGGCACCAAGGGCAGTCCGCCTCCCGGCACGCTCAAGGTCTGCCTGAACACGCTGGGAGGGTTCAGGAACTCCACGACGTTCGTCCTCACCGGACTTGACGTCGACGCCAAGGCCGACCTCGTCCGGCGGCAGCTCCACGACGCCATCGGTGAGGAAGGTCTGACGTGGACGCTGGCGCGGACCGATCAGCGCGACGCGACCACCGAAGAGCAGGCGAGCGCGTTGCTGCACGTCACCATCAAGACGGCGGACCCCAAGCGGGCCAAGGGGTTCAGCCGGGCGGCCATCGAGCTGGCGCTGGCGAGCTATCCAGGGTTCCACGTCACGGCGCCGCCCGGCGACGGAACGCCGTTCGGGGTCTACCGGGCGGCTTACGTGAATCGTGACGAGGTCAGTGCGAAGGCGGTGTTGCTGTGAGCCGTGTTTGTCGAAAGAGGCCGCTGGGAACGATCGTCGGCGCGCGCAGCGGTGACAAGGGCGGGGACGCGAACCTCGGTGTGTGGGTGCGCGGCGACGAGGCCTTCGCGTGGCTGAACGGCTTTCTCACCACCGAGAAGCTCAGGGAGCTGCTGCCGGAGGCGACCGAGGTCAGCAGGTACGAACTGCCGAACCTCAGGGCGCTCAACTTCGTGCTGCACGGCCTTCTCGGTGACGGGGTGGCGAGCAGCACGCGGTTCGACCCGCAGGCCAAGGCACTGGGCGAGTGGCTGCGCAGCAGGGAAGTAGAGATCCCGGAGGAGCTCCTGTGATCACCAAGGATCTGTACGAGCGGAAAGAGCTGCGGCAACTCGTCCGCGACTTCACCCGCAGGGAGATCGCGCCGCACCTCGACCAGTGGGAACGCGACGGCGAAGTTCCGCGTGAGTTGCACAAGAATGCGGCGGAACTCGACCTGCTCGGCATCGGGTTCGAGCACGGTGACCTGCTCGACTCGGTCGCGCTGACCGAGGAGATCATCCAGAACGGCGGGTCGTCGGGTCTGATGGCGGCGCTGTTCACGCTCGGCATCGCGATCCCGCACATCTGGCAGAGCGGGAACGAAGACCTGATCGAGAGGTTCGCCAAGCCCGCGATCCGGGGCGAGAAGATCGGCAGCCTCGCGGTCACCGAACCCGGAGCGGGGTCCGACGTCGCGGCGATCAGGACCAAAGCGGTCAGGGACGGCGACCACTATGTCGTCACCGGCGAGAAGACGTTCATCACCTCGGGCTGCCGGGCGGACTTCGTCACGACCGCGGTGCGGACCGGTGGCGACGGCTACCAGGGCATCTCGCTGCTGGTCATCGAGGACGGGTTCACGCGGCGCAAGCTCGACAAGATGGGCTGGCACTGCAGCGACACCGCCGAACTGCACTTCGACGGCGTGCGCGTGCCGGTGGCGAACCTGGTGGGCGAGGAGAACCAGGGGTTCGCGCTGATCATGCAGCAGTTCCAGGTGGAACGCGTGACGATGGCGGTCGAGGCGTACGCGACGGCGCAACGGGCGCTGGACCTGACCGTCGAGTGGACCCGTAACCGCGAGACGTTCGGCAAACCGCTGATCAAGAACCAGGTGGTGCGCCACAAGCTGGCCGCGATGGCGCAGAAGATCGACCTGGCGCGGACCTACACGCGTGAGGTCGCGGCCAGGATCAACCGCGGCGAGGACTGCGTCACCGAGGTCTGCTTCGCGAAGAACGCCGCCGTGGACGCCTGCTCCGAGGTGGTCGACGCGGCGGTGCAGTTGCACGGAGGCATGGGCTACATGCGGGAGTCCGAAGTGGAGCGTCACTACCGGGACGCCCGCATCCTCGGCATCGGGGGCGGGGCGAGTGAAGTGATGACCGAGCTCGCGGCACGACGATTGGGGTTCGCCTGATGGGCAACAGGGAGGCGCTGCTCGCGAAGATCGCGGGACTGGACGCCGAGCACGCCAAGGCGCTCGCGGGAGGTGGGCCGAAGTACGTCGAGCGGCACCACAAGCGCGGCAAGCTGCTCGCCCGCGAACGGGTCGAGCTGCTCGTCGACGAGGACAGCCCGTTCCTGGAGCTGTCCCCGCTCGCGGCGTGGGGCACCGACTTCCCGGTCGGCGCGTCGGTGGTCACCGGCATCGGGCGCATCGAGGGCGTCGAGTGCGTGATCGTCGCGAACGACCCGACGGTGCGCGGTGGCTCGTCGAACCCGTACACGCTGCGCAAGTCGCTGCGGGCCAACGACATCGCGCTGCAGAACCGGCTGCCGCTGGTCAGCCTCGTCGAGTCGGGCGGCGCGGACCTGCCGACACAGAGCGAGATCTTCATCCCCGGCGGCCGGGCGTTCCGCGACCTGACCCGGCTGAGCGCGGCCGGGATCCCGACGATCACGGCGGTGTTCGGCAACGCGACGGCCGGTGGCGCGTACGTACCGGGCATGTCCGACTACGTGATCATGATCAAGGACCGCTCCAAGGTGTTCCTGGGCGGTCCGCCACTGGTCAAGATGGCGACCGGCGAGGACTCCGACGACGAGTCGCTGGGCGGCGCGACCATGCACGGCGCGACGTCCGGGCTCGCGGACTTCGTGGCGGAGGACGAGACCGACGCGATCCGGCTGGCGCGCAGGGTCGTCGCCCGGCTGAACTGGCGCAAGCAGGGGCCGGAGCCGGCACCGGTGGAAGAGCCGCTGTTCGACGCCGAGAGCATCCTCGACATCGTCTCCGAGGACCAGCGGGTGCCGTTCGATCCTCGTGACGTCATCGCGCGACTCGTCGACGGGTCGCACTTCGACGAGTTCAAGCCGTTGTACGGCAACAGCCTCGTCACCGGGTGGGCCCGCGTCCACGGCTACCCGGTCGGCATCCTCGCCAACGCGCGCGGCGTGCTGTTCAGCGAGGAGTCGCAGAAGGCCACGCAGTTCATCCAGCTCGCGAACCAGAGCGACACCCCCTTGGTGTTCCTGCAGAACACCACCGGCTACATGGTCGGCGCCCAGTACGAGCAGGGCGGCATCGTCAAGCACGGCTCGATGATGATCAACGCGGTCTCCAACAGCCGGGTCCCGCACCTGACGATCACGATGGGCGCCTCATACGGCGCGGGCAACTACGGCATGTGCGGCAGGGCGTACGACCCGAGGTTCCTGTTCACCTGGCCCAACGCCAAGTCGGCCGTGATGGGCCCGGCGCAGCTCGCCGGTGTGCTCTCGATCGTCGGACGGCAGGCCGCGATGGCCAAGGGGCAGGAGTACAACGAGGAGCACGACGCCGCCATGCGCAAGATGGTGGAGGCGCAGATCGAGGAGCAGTCGCTCGCGCCGTTCCTGTCCGGGAAGCTCTACGACGACGGCGTGATCGACCCTCGCGACACCAGGACCGTGCTCGCCCTCTGCCTCTCCGCTGTCCACAGCGGACCGATCAAGGGCGCCGACGGCTTCGGCGTCTTCCGGATGTGAGCCCCGTGATCAAGACTCTCCTGATCGCCAACCGCGGCGAGATCGCCCGCCGGATCATCCGCACCTGTCGTGACAACGGAATCCGCACGGTCGCGGTGTTCTCCGACCCGGACGCCGATTCGCCGCATGTTCGCGAGGCCGACTTCGCGGTGCGGTTGCCCGGCGCGTCACCGTCCGAGACCTACCTCCGTGCCGGCCTGCTGGTCGAGGCAGCGGTCAAGGCGGGCGCGGACGCCGTGCACCCCGGCTACGGATTCCTGTCCGAGAACGCCGATTTCGCGCGGAAGGTCCAGGCCGCGGGCCTGGCCTGGGTCGGCCCGGAACCGGACTCCATCGAGGCGATGGGCTCCAAGGTCGCCGCGAAGAAGCGAATGGCCGCCGCGGGTGTGCCGACGCTGCCGGAACTGGACCCGGAGACCGTCACCGAGTTCCCGGTGCTGATCAAGGCGTCGGCCGGCGGTGGTGGCCGCGGCATGCGGATCGTGCGCGAGAAGGCCGAGTTCGCCGACGCGCTGGCGAGTGCGCGGCGCGAGGCCGAGTCGGCGTTCGGCGACCCGACGGTGTTCTGCGAGCCGTTGCTGGAGCACGCTCGGCACGTCGAGGTGCAGATCCTCGCCGATACGCACGGCACGGTCTGGGCGCTCGGTGAACGCGAGTGCTCGATCCAGCGCAGGCACCAGAAGATCGTCGAGGAGTCGCCCAGCCCGGCGGTCACCGACGACGTGCGCAAGCGTTTGTTCGCCGCGGCGACGGCGGCGGCCGAGTCGATCGGGTACGTCGGCGCGGGCACCGTCGAGTTCATGCTGAAGGGCGAGGACTTCCACTTCCTGGAGGTCAACACGCGGCTGCAGGTCGAGCACCCGGTCACGGAGTTCGTCTACGGCGTCGACCTGGTCGAGTGGCAGCTGCGGATCGCCGAGGGTGCCAAGCTTCCGGTGGACGTGCCGGAACCGCGCGGTCACGCGATCGAGGTCCGCCTCTACGCCGAGGACCCGGCGAACGACTGGCGCCCGGCGAGCGGCACGCTGCACCGGTTCCACGTGCCCGGCGACGTCCGGCTCGACAGCGGTGTCGAGGACGGGTCCGTGGTCTCCGTGCACTACGACCCGATGCTGGCCAAGGTGATCGCGTACGCGCCGACGCGCCGCGCGGCCGCCCGCAAGCTCGCGACGGCGTTGCAGAGCGCTCAGATCCACGGCCTGGTCACGAACCGCGCACTGCTCGTGGACATCCTCGGCAACGAGGCTTTCCTCAACGGTGACACGCACACCGGCTTCCTGACCGAGCACGACTTCACCAGGACCGTTGACCCGCAACCGTTTGCGCTCGCGGCGGCACTGGCGAGCGCGGCCGGTCGCAGGATCGGGCACCTGCCGCTCGGCTGGCGCAACGTGCGTTCTCAGCAGCCGAAGGCGAAGTTCCTGTTCGGTGAGGAGCTGATCGAGGTCGAATACGACCCGAAGCAGGCGACTCCCGGAGTGGTCACGCTCGACTTGGACGGCGTGCGCACGCCGTTCAGCGTTGCCCGGTACGGCGATCTGGTCGAGGTCGACTCGCCGCGCGGCTCGGTATCGCTGAAGGTCGTGCCGCGCTTCCCCGAACCGGAGACCAAGCTCGCGCCCGGTGCGACCGTCGCCCCGATGCCAGGAACTGTTGTCAGGGTGTCGGTCCAGCAGGGCGATGTGGTCGAAGCCGGTGCCGAACTCCTGGTACTGGAGGCCATGAAGATGGAACACCGTGTGCTCGCGACCAGTGCGGGCACCGTCACCGAACTCCTCGTCTCGCAGGCACAGCAGGTCAACGCCGGCGACGTCCTGGCCGTAGTGGAGGAACTGTGAGCTTCGTCGAGTCCGAAGAGCGGATCGCGCTGCGCAAGGCCGTCGCCGAGTTCGGCGCCCAGTACGGCCACGACTACTTCATCGCCAAGTCCAGGGCGGGGGAGAAGACCACCGAACTGTGGGAGGAGGCCGGCAAGCTCGGCTACCTCGGCGTGGCCGTGCCGGAGGAGTACGGCGGCGGTGGCGGCGGCATCGGTGACCTGGCGGCGGTGTGCGAGGAGCTGGCGGCGGCGGGATGTCCGTTGCTGCTCATGGTGGTCTCGCCCGCGATCTGCGCCACGGTGATCGCGCGGTTCGGCACCGAGGAGCAGAAGTCGAAGTGGCTGCCCGGTTTCGCTGCCGGCACGCTCAAGATGGCGTTCGCGATCACCGAGCCGGACGCGGGTTCCAACTCGCACAAGCTGAAGACCCACGTCAAGCGCGACGGTGAGGACTGGATCCTCAAGGGCACCAAGACCTACATCTCCGGCGTCGACGAGGTCGACGCCGTGCTCGTGGTCGCGATCCAGAAGACCGGGCCGGTGCTCGTGGTCGTGCCGACGAACTCCGAGGGCTTTACCTGGCACCAGATCGAGATGGACCTGGTGGCGCCGGAGAAGCAGTTCACGTTGTTCTTCGACGATGTCAGGCTGCCCTCGGACGCTGTGGTCGGCTCCCCGGACCAGGGGCTGCTGCAGGTCTTCGCCGGCCTCAACCCCGAACGGATCATGGGCGCGAGCATGGCGACGGGCTCCGCCCGCCTCGCGATCGGCAAGGCCGTCTCCTACGCCCAGCAGCGTCAGGTGTGGGACAGCCCGATCGGCGCGCACCAGGGCCTCTCGCACCCCCTGGCGAAGATCCACATCGAGATCGAGCTGGCCAGGCTGATGACGCAGAAGGCCGCCGCGCTCTACGACTCCGGCCGTGACAAGGAGTCAGGTGAGGCCGCGAACATGGCCAAGTACGCGGCGGGCGAGGCCATCGCGGCCGCGGTCGACCAGGCCATCCAGACGCACGGCGGCAACGGGCTGAGCTCCGAGTTCGGACTGGCGTCGATGCTCGGCATGTCCCGGTTGTCCCGGATCGCGCCGGTCTCGCGGGAGATGGTGCTCAACTTCGTCGCACAAAACTCGCTGAAGCTCCCGCGCTCGTACTGACACACTGCGGGACATGGGGACTTTCACGAACGCGGACGGGCTCGGCCTCGCCTACCACGGTGGGGCCGGGGACCCGCTGATCTGCCTGCCGGGCGGGCCGATGCAGGATTCGTCGTACCTGGGCGGGTTGCCGCTGGACGACGTGATCAGGCTGGACCTGCGCGGCACGGGCGAGTCGGAGAAAGCGGACGACTACCGCGTCGATCATCAGGTCGGCGACGTCGAGGCGCTCCGGCGGCACCTGGGCCTGGAGAAGATGCGGCTGCTCGGCCACTCCGCCGGTGGCACCCTGGCGATCCTCTACGCGGCGCGCTTTCCCCGGCATGTCGAGGAACTCGTGCTCGTCGCGCCCAGTCCGCGAGTGGTGGGCATCGACGTCACCGACGACGATCGCCGCGAAGTCGCTCTGCGGCGCAGTGGGGAACCCTGGTACGCCGAGGCAATCAAGGGGTTCGAGGAGATCTGGGCCGGCGACTTCTCCGACGAGGCGTTCGCGAAGATCGCCCCGTTCCACCACGGGCGCTGGGATGACGCGGCGCGGGCGCTGGAGGACCACCCGTCCAACGACGACGCCGCCCGCGAGTACTACGCCGAGGGTGCGTTCGACACCGGGCAGGTGCGGGCCGGGCTCGCGAACCTCGACGTGCCAACGCTTTTCGTCGTGGGCGAGCACGACGTGGCTCTGCCGCCCAAGCGCGCGCGGGAGTATGCGGACCTGTTCCCACGCACGCGGTTCGTGGTGCAGCCCGGTGCCGGTCACTTCCCCTGGGTGGACGACCCCGAGGCGTTCGCGGCGACGGTCCAGCGCATCCCGTAGAGACCGGGACCGAAGTCGAGCGCGGCGGCGTGCGCGTAGCCCCCGTCGTCCACCGGGGCGGGGCGGGCGCCGCCGTGCATTTCCGTTCCGGCCGGGCCGGACGAGAATTGTTCGCAGGAGGCGGGCGGGGACCCGTCCGCGAATTTGATCTCCAGCACGTAGTCGTGCACGCGGTCGCCGAACCGCCGGAAATGCGTGTGCTCGACAGTCGGATGTGGATAGATCAATTCGTACTCGATCGCGATCGAGTCGCCGGCGGAGATCGGTTCGTCGAACAACATCTCCGCGACGAGCACGCCGTTCGTGCGTTCCCTGGCGATCCGGCCGACCCGGCAGGAACGGACGGCCGTGAGCGCGGGCTGTGCGGAACCCGTTTCCTGGCAAAGGATCCAGCGGTCCACACCGGCGGTGCTCGCCTGCATGACCTGCCGTGACCGGATGCCGCGCACGCCGCCGCAGGGCGCGACGTCGACCCGGTCGTGCTGGGCGGTCAGCACCAGCCCGGAACCGTCCCACGCGGCCCGTGAGTCCTGCTCCCGCCTGCGGGAACGGCCACGCGGCCGGGGCGGCCCCAGCAGGCGGCTCAGGGCGGCCGGGGGCAGCCCGAGCACGTCCTCCAGGTGCGCCAGCGCCATCAGCGACTCGGGTCGCTCGGGTCTGCGCCGGCCCGACTGCCAGTAGCTCAGCGCCGTCACGCTGATCGGCGCGCCCCGCACCTTCAGGCGGTGCTGCAGCCGTTCCAGACTGAGTCCCCGAACCTGGATCGCGACCCGCAACGCGTCCGCGAACGGACCCGTCACGAGAAGGTCGGCGAGCTCCTCGCGCGGTGGGTAAATCGTGAGCATCCACTCCTCCGTTTCACGGAGTCAAGCTCGGAAGGCTATCGGCAGCAAAGGGAACGCGGTACAGCCGATCGGCGGTTTTGTCCCGGTTCGAAACTCGGCAGGTTCAGATCTCGGGACTATTACGCCGCCAATAGCCCCGGTCAGGTTCCTGAGCATCCCTGCGACGAACAGGACTGCACAATGCGCAAGACTGCAACTCTGCTGGGCTCGGCGGTCATGATCGCCGCGTTCGCGGCACCGGCCACCGCCGCGGCAGGCGAGATCCGCGTCTCGCCCGGTGAGAACATCGCCGGCAGCTTCATCGTGAAGCTGAAGGACAACGGGGTCACCGCGAGCGCGCAGACTCTCGGTTCCCGGTTCGGCGGTCAGGTCGGGCACGTCTACGACACGGTCTTCCAGGGCTTCTCGGTCAGGATGAGCGACGCGCAGGCGCGCAGACTGGCCGCTGACCCCTCGGTCGAGTACGTCGAACGCGACCAGGTCGTCAGCATCCAGGCCACGCAGGTCAACCCGCCGTCGTGGGGGCTCGACCGGATCGACCAGCGCAACCTGCCGCTCGACCGGCGCTACACCTACAACAGCACCGGCTCCGGCGTGAACGCCTACATCATCGACACCGGTGTCCGCATCACGCACCGCGACTTCGGCGGCCGTGCGAAGAACGGCTACGACTTCGTGGACAACGACGCCGTCGCGCAGGACGGCAACGGGCACGGCACGCACGTCGCCGGCACCGTCGCGGGCACGCTGCACGGTGTCGCGAAGCAGGCGAACATCATCGGCGTCCGCGTGCTGAACAACTCCGGCTCCGGCACCATCGCCGGTGTCGTCGCCGGCGTGAACTGGGTGGCGTCGAACCACGTCAAGCCCGCTGTCGCCAACATGTCGCTCGGCGGCGGCGCCAACACCTCGCTCGACAACGCCGTGTCCGGCGCGATCACGCGCGGCGTGACGTTCGCCGTCGCGGCGGGCAACTCCAACACGAACGCGGCGAACACCTCGCCCGCGCGCGTGGCGGCGGCGCTGACCGTGGGCTCCACCGAGCGCACCGACGCCCGCTCCTCCTTCTCCAACTACGGCCCCGTGGTGGACGTCTTCGCGCCCGGCGGTGGCATCACATCCACGTGGCACACCAGTGACACGGCCACGAACACCATCTCCGGCACCTCGATGGCGGCGCCGCACGTCGCCGGCGTGGTGGCCCGCTACCTGCAGGGCAACCGGAACGTGACGCCCGCGCAGGTAGCGACCGCGATCACGACCAACGCCACCAACGGCAAGGTGACCAACCCCGGACCGAACACGACCACGAGGCTCCTGTACTGGGCCCCGACCAGCTGAGCGCAGCCCTGAGATGTGCGGCCCCGGTTCCCTGCGAGCCGGGGCCGTTTTCCCTGCGAAAGAAAGGAAGTCTGCCCGTGAGAGCCCTGCTGGCAGTCGCCGCACTCGCGGCAACGGTCGTGGTCGCCCCGGCGTCCGCGGCCACGTCGTCGTACATCGTCGTGCTGAAGGACGGCACGGTGTCATCGTTCAACGTCGCCGTCGAGCACAGGTATTCGAGTGTCTTGAACGGTTTCAGTGCCCGGCTGACATCGGCACAGGTCAAGGCCCTGAAGGCCGACTCGAACGTGTCCTTTGTGGAGCGTGACGGCATCGTGCACGCCAACAGCGTCCAGCTCAACCCGCCGTGGGGCCTGGACCGCATCGACCAGCGCGCGTTGCCGCTCGACCAGCGCTACGCGTACACCACCACCGGCCGTGGTGTGAACATCTATGTGATCGACACCGGCCTCCGCGTGACGCATGCGGACTTCGGCGGCCGGGCGCGCAACGGCTGGGACACCGTCGACAACGACGCGGTCGCCCAGGACGACAACGGCCACGGCACGCACGTCGCCGGCATCGCGGCGGGCACGAAGCACGGCGTCGCCAAGCAGGCGACGGTGTGGGGCGTGCGTGTGCTGAACGGGTCGGGTTCCGGCACGATCTCCGGTGTCATCGCGGGCGTCGACTGGGTGACGCGCAATGCCGTGAAACCCGCGGTGGCGAACATGTCGTTGGGCGGCGGTGCTTCCGTTGCGCTGGACACGGCGGTGAAGAAGTCGATCGACTCCGGTGTCTCGTACACCGTCGCGGCGGGAGGCAGCAACACCGACCCGGTGAACTCGTCGCCGCAACGGGTTTCGGCCGCGATCTGCGTGGGCGCGTTGACGCAGAACGACACCAAGGCCTCGTCGTCGAACTTCGGGCCCCTGGTGGACATCTGGGCTCCGGGCGTGAGCATTCCCTCGGCCTGGAACACTTCCGACACGGCGACCGCGACGCTGAGCGGTTCGTCCATGGCCGCACCGCACGCGGCCGGTGTCGCGGCCCGGTTCCTGGAACGCAACCGCGCCGCCACGCCCGCGCAGGTCGAGCGCGCGCTGGTTACCACGGGCACTCCGGGGACGCCACCCGTCAGTCGTATCCTCTACTGGCCGCCATTCCTGTGAAAGGTCAATTGTTCGGCAATACAAGTGCGTCCTAATCCGTAGGACACCCTTGGCAGGAACCGGATCTCTCCATAACGTCGAAAGCGCTTCGTTCCCCTGCAAAGAACGGAATGCACATCATGACGCGAAAGATCCGGTTCCTGGCCGGTGCCGGCGCGGCGACTCTCGCCATGTCGGTTCTGATGGTTCCCAACGCCTCCGCAGCGGTTGGCGAGGTGCTGTCGCTCAACTCCCCGGAGAAGATCGCCGGCAGCTTCATCGTGAAGCTGAAGGAAGGCAAGACGAACGGGCACGCCCTCGCTTCCCGTTTCGGCGGCTCGGTAGAGCGCGAGTACAAGACCTTCGGCGGCTTCAACGTGAAGCTGACCGAGAAGCAGGCCAAGCGCCTGGCCGCCGACCCGTCGGTGGACTTCGTGGAGGCCGACCAGGTCGTCCACACGCAGGCGACGCAGACGAACCCGCCGTCGTGGGGTCTCGACCGCATCGACCAGCGCAACCTGCCGCTGAACCAGTCCTACAGCTACACCTCGACCGGTTCCGGCGTGACGGCGTACGTCATCGACACCGGCGTCCGCGTCAGCCACTCGACGTTCGGTGGCCGCGCCACCAACGGCCGTGACTTCGTGGACAATGACAACGTTGCCCAGGACGGCAACGGCCACGGCACGCACGTCGCCGGCACCATCGCGGGCTCGCAGTACGGCGTCGCGAAGGCCGCGAGGATCGTCGCCGTCCGCGTGCTCGACAACAACGGCTCCGGCACCCTCGCCGGTGTCGCGGCCGGCATCGACTGGGTGGGCGCCAACGCCGTCAAGCCGGCCGTCGCCAACCTGTCGCTGGGCGGCGGCGCCAACGCCACCCTCGACACGGCCGTCCGCAACGCCGTCGCCAAGGGCGTCACGTTCGCCGTGGCCGCGGGCAACTCCAACGCCAACGCGTCCGGCTTCTCGCCGGCCCGCGTGACCGAGGCGATCACGGTCGGCTCCACCGACCGCAACGACGCCCGCTCGTCGTTCTCGAACTACGGCTCGGTGCTCGACATCTTCGCCCCGGGCCGCGACATCACGTCGTCCTGGCACACCTCCGACAGCGCCACCAGCACCATCTCGGGCACGTCGATGGCCGCCCCGCACGTCGCGGGTGCCGCCGCTCGCTACCTCTCGACGAACCGCGCGGCGACGCCGGCCCAGGTCGCCTCGTACCTGGTCGGGCAGTCGACGCCGGCGAAGGTGACGAACCCGGGCACCGGTTCGCCGAACCGCCTGCTGTACCTCGCGCCGTCCGCGTGAGCTGAGCACTGAGTACAGCGCCTGATCGATCGGGCCGCGACTCCGGTCGCGGCCCTTTCCTATTGTTGGGTACATGGTGGAGGGTCTGAAGAGCATCGACTGGTACCGGTTGCGCGGTCACGACGGGTACGCCGACGACCTTCCCAGGTTGCTGAGGCAGGCCCGGACCTCCGTCGAGCCGCACGAGGAGCTGGTACGCCACCTGTGCGCCGACGAGTCCGCCGTCAGCGAGGCGACGGCGGCGGCGTGGCCGTTCCTGCTGGACCTGGTCGCCCACGACAACACTCCCGGCCGCGAGTGGCTGCTCGAGAACCTGTGCGGCGGCATCGCGGCCGCCGCCGGCAGCCTCCCCGACGGCGTCCACCCGAGCTGGCCACCCGCGTGGGAGGCGTCGAAACCGGCTCTGCTGGCATTGCTCGACCACAGCTCGGCGACGGTGCGGCGGGGTGTGTTGTTCGTGCTCGGGCAAGGGCGCGGGGACAGTGCGCCGGTGCTGCCCGCCCTGACGCGGCGGTGGGAACTGGAAACCGATCCGGCCACGCGGTTGTGCCTCGTGCTCGTCGCGACGGAGTTCGCCGGGCGGGGCGACGAGGCCGCGGCCTCGTGGCTGCTGGAGTTGCCGGTTACCGGCGACGAGCCGCAGGCGCGGCTCCTGGTGTCCGCGGCGACCAGGCCGGACGCCGACGTGATCCTGCGCGGGCTGACCGGGGACCTGGAGCTGTTCCTGAGTACCGGGTCGTTCGAGATGGGCTACGAAGAGGTGCTGGAGCACGTGCTCTGGCTGGTGGGGCCCAAGGACTTCGAGGGCATGGACCTCGTGCTGGCGCTGGTGGACGTGCTGCCGTGGCGGACCGAAGCGCTCGACCACCTGCGCCGGCTCTTCGAACGCGACACGACGGACGTGGGCCTGGTCGTGCCGTTCGTGCCGGTGTGGGCGGCCGACCCGGACGTGCGGCTGCGGGCCTTCGCGGTGTGGCTGGTCGGCGTCGCGAGGGCCCGGGAGTACACCGATGTCGTCGCCGCGGCGGTGCACGACCACGCCGTGACCTCGTTGGGCCAGCGGGTGTCGACGCTGGCCACGTCGGTGCTGCTGGAGCTGCGAGAAAGCCCTGCCTGAAAATCTGTCGGTGGCTGCAGCTAGCCTTGACGGCAAAGATGACTTCGTCTACAAGGAGCCACCACCGTGTTGCGCACGCACGAGGCCGGATCACTCCGGGCCGAGCACGCCGGGCAGTCCGTCACCCTCACCGGGTGGGTCGCTCGCCGGCGGGATCACGGCGGTGTCATCTTCATCGACCTCCGCGACGCCAGTGGTGTCGCCCAGGTCGTGTTCCGCGAGGGCGAGATGGCCGAGCGCGCGCACCGGTTGCGCAGCGAGTACGTCATCAAGGTCACCGGTGAGGTGAGCAAGCGTCCCGAGGGCAGCGACAACCCCGAGCTGGCCACCGGTGCCATCGAGGTCTACGTGAGCGAGCTCGAGGTCCTCAACGAGGCCGCGCCGCTGCCGTTCCAGGTCGAGAGCGACGTGGAGCCCGGCGAGGAGGCCCGCCTCAAGCACCGCTACCTCGACCTGCGCCGGTCCGGTCCGGCCACGGCCATCCGGCTGCGCAGCGAGGTCAGCCGCATCGCCCGCGAGGTGCTGCACGGCGAGAAGTTCGTCGAGATCGAGACGCCGACGCTGACCCGTTCCACGCCCGAGGGCGCGCGTGACTTCCTGGTGCCGGCGCGGCTGCGTCCGGGCAGCTGGTACGCGCTGCCGCAGTCGCCGCAGCTGTTCAAGCAGCTGCTCATGGTCGGTGGCATGGAGCGCTACTACCAGATCGCGCGCTGCTACCGCGACGAGGACTTCCGCGCCGACCGCCAGCCGGAGTTCACCCAGCTCGACCTCGAGATGAGCTTCGTCGAGCAGGACGACGTCATCGGCCTGACCGAGAAGCTGCTCGCCGCGATCTGGAAGGAGACCAAGGGCGTCGACCTGCAGTTGCCGTTCCGCCGGATCTCCTACGCCGACGCGATGGCCAAGTACGGCTCGGACAAGCCGGACCTGCGCTTCGAGCTCGAGCTCACCGACCTGACCGAGTACTTCAAGGACACGACGTTCCGCGTGTTCCAGGCGCCGTACGTCGGTGCCGTCGTCATGCCGGGTGGTGCCTCGCAGCCGCGCCGCACGCTCGACGCGTGGCAGGAGTTCGCCAAGCAGCGCGGCCACAAGGGGCTCGCGTACGTGCTGGTCGGTGAGGACGGCACGCTGGGCGGCCCGGTCGCGAAGAACCTCACCGACGCCGAGCGCGAGGGTCTCGCGAAGGCCGCCGGCGCCAACGCGGGCGACTGCATCTTCTTCGGCGCGGGCGACCCGCGTGACGCGCGTGCCCTGCTGGGCGCGGCCCGGGTCGAGATCGCGCACCGCGTCGGCCTGATCGACGAGAACGCCTGGGCGTTCGGCTGGGTCGTCGACTTCCCGATGTTCGAGTCGGTCGACAAGCTCGAGGCCGGCGACGTCGCCGTCGGCGGCAGCAACTGGACGGCGCTGCACCACGCGTTCACCTCGCCGACCCCGGAGTGGATCGACACCTTCGAGGAGAACCCCGGCAACGCGCTGGCCTACGCCTACGACGTGATCCTCAACGGCAACGAGCTCGGCGGTGGCTCGATCCGTATCCACCGCGCGGACGTGCAGCAGCGCGCGTTCAACGTCATGGGCATCGGTGCCGAGGAGGCGCAGGAGAAGTTCGGCTTCCTGCTCGACGCGTTCAAGTTCGGCGCGCCGCCCCACGGCGGCATCGCGCTCGGCTGGGACCGCCTCTGCATGCTGCTCGCGGGTGCCGACTCGATCCGCGAGGTCATCGCGTTCCCGAAGTCGGGCGGCGGCTACGACCCGCTGACGGCCGCTCCGGCGCCCATCACGGCGCTGCAGCGCAAGGAGGCCGGTGTGGACGCGAAGCCCCAGGAGAAGGCGGAGCAGAAGGCCGAGCCGAAGGCCTGACGATCTTTCGGCGGCGTGTCCCGGAACGTGGCCGGCGCGGAGGCAACCTGCCGGACGCCTCCGCGCGTCCCAGAACATGAGACCGGTTCGCCCGATCGAGCAACTACTTGATCGGTATTGAGGAGCGCGGGCCGATCGATCCGCTTGATCGGCCCGTAGCGGGCAACGGAAGGTGTTTCCACACGTCCACACCTCGGAGGGGTCTCCGGGAACAGTGCGAGCCGTTACCAACGAGTGGTGGTGGTCGAGGCCTGGCCCGGTTAGCGTCGGTCCGGCTCACGGACATGGGGAGTAGGGTCGGAGGGGATGAGCGTGGAGATCACCGCGGGCCCTCCTGACACGACTTCACCTGAGATCGCAGACGCTGTCGTGGCGGCTGAGCGGGTACTGACCAAGCGACTGGGCGCACAGGTGCGCCTCGCTGACCCCGAGGCTCTCGGGGGTACCGGTCGTTCCGTCGTCATTCGCGTGAGAGTCGCTTCCTCGCCGTTCTCGATGCCACGCACGCTGGTCGTGAAGCGCTATCCCGCCGGTACCGGCGACCGCGATCCGTGGGCGCACGAGGCCGTGAGCCACCAGCTGCTGACGGCCCTGCCGGCCGAAGAACGCGCCACCCCCGAACTCTTCGCCCACGACGCGGCGTCGCGTCTCGTCGTGCTGGAAGACCTCGGTCGTGCGCCGAGGCTGTCCGAGAAGCTGCACGCCAAGGACGCGCGCGCCGCCGAACGTGGCCTGCTCTCGTGGGCACACGCCATGGGCCGCCTGCACGCCACGACGGCGGGCCGTGACGCGGACTTCGACGCGTTGATGCGCCGCGCCGGTGCGCAGTGCTGCCAGGACCCGATCGCGGTCGACGTGCACGCGGCGATCGCGGGCTTACCGGCGCTGCTCGAGTCCACTGTGGGCGTCGGCACGTCCACGCAGGCCATCGAGTACGCCGCCGGCGCCGCACGGGCGTTCAGCACCTCGCGGCGGCGTGCGTTCAGTCCGTCGTCGTCGTGCCCGGACAACCACCTGGTCACCTCGCGCGGCGTCCGGTTCGTCGACTTCGAGGGCGGTTGCGTCCGCGACATCGTGTTCGACGCCGCCGCGTTGCGCGTGCCGTTCCCGTCCTGCTGGTGCGGCTGGGGCCTGCCACCGGGGATGTCCGAGGCCATGGTCGCCGCCTGGCGCGCGGAGGTCGGGTCGGTGTGGCCCGAGATGGACGACGACGCGGTGTTCTTACCGCGGCTGCTGGAGGCCCAGCTGCTGTGGGTGTGGCTCGCGACGTGGCGGGCGCTGTCCAAGCCCATGCCGATCGTCGCCGACGCTCCGCCGCGCAGCGTCGTGCTGACGGGCCGGTGGATCCGGTTGCGGTCCGACGCGTTGCTGCTGGGCGAGAAGACGGTTGCGTCGCACGCCGACGCGGTGATCGGCGCCCTGGCCGACCGCTACGGCCCCGAGGTGCTCGAACTCCCGCTTTACCCTGCATTTCGCTGAACCGTTCCCGCACGGTCATTCGCGGATCACCGGGCCAGCTGATGCTGTTTCGCGTGCTGGTGTTACTCGGTGACTCGACAGCGGTCGGGATCGGCGACCTCGTGCCCGGCGGGTGGCGCGGCTTCGGCCCGATCCTCTCCTCCGCCTACTCGGACAGCGGCTATCGCAACCACGCCGTCTCCGGCGCGCGGCTGGCGGACGTCAGACGCACCCAGCTGCCGCGGGCGTTGCGGGACAGGCCCAGTGCCGCCGTGGTCATCGCCGGTGTCAACGACACGCTGAGGTCGGACTTCTCCGTGCGGCGCATGCACGAGGACCTCGACCACGTCTGCCGCGAGCTGACCGAGGCCGGGGTCTCCGTCGTCACCGTGCGGTTCCACGACCAGGGCCGCGTGTTCAAGCTGCCCGGCAAGCTGCGGCGGGTCCTGAAGGACCGCATCGACGAGTACAACCGCGTGGTCGACGTGGTGGTGGCGCGGCACGGCGTGCGGTGCGTCGACCTGCACACGATGCCCGGCGCCTATGAGCTGGAGACGTGGGCGGTCGATCGGCTGCACCCGTCGGAGCGTGGTCACCGGATGCTGGCGCGGGCGTTCGCGACGGAGCTGCGCGCGCTGGGGCACCAGTTCGGCGAGATCAGCCTGGAGTGCTCCGGCGGGCGCGAGCTGACGGTGTGGCACCACATGGCGTGGTTGGTGCTCAAGGGGATTCCGTGGGTGTTCCGGCGGGGCACCGACCTGGTTCCGTTGCTGTGGAACGACGAGACGCCGGCCGAGGCGTGGCCGGTGCCGGGGGAGGTGTTCCCCGCCGACACCGGCCGCCTCTGACGATCAACCCAGGTCGTAGAGCGTCTGGCCGCCGGCCGTGGTGGCCTCGAAGTTCGCCGCGACCCACTCGCTGATGTCGCTGCCGCCACCGCCCCGGCCGCCCTCGACGTAGTAGCGCACCTTGCCGGCCGCGACGAGCGCCTTGAACTGGTCGAGCGTGGGCGCGGGATCGCTGCCGTTCCAGCCGCCGATCGCGATCACCGAACGGCCGGACGCCAGCTGGAGCGACGCCGCGTTCTGGGCGCCGGTCGTCGCGGCCGCCCACTCGGTGCCGGTGGCCTTGAGCAGCTGCACGACCTCCGTGGACGACGTGCCCTCCCGCATGCCACCGCCCTGCTGGGAACGCGGGCCGGACAACGGGATCGAGCCGCTGTGCGTGACCGACGCGGTCGCCACGGCGTAGCCGGAGCTGCCGAGGAGCGCCGCCACGACCAGAACGCCCGCGAGCCGGCGCCGGTTCAGGCCGAACAGCAGCGCTGCTACGGCGATCGCGGTGACGGCCAGCAGGGCCCACCGCAGCCACGGCGTCCAGTCCGGGGTGCGGTCGAGCAGGATGAAGCCCCACACGCCGGTCGCCGCAACCATCGCTGTCAGCGCCATCCGTACCGGGAAGTGGCCGCGGCCACGCCACAGTTCGCTTCCCGCGATGCCGGCGACCGCCGCGATCGCGGGGGCGAGCGCCACCGTGTAGTAGGGGTGCGTGATGCCGCTCATGAAGCTGAACACCGCGCCGCTCACGAGCAGCCAGCCACCCCAGACCACCAGCGCCGCACGGGTGCGGTCGGTGCGGGGTGCGCGGCGCAGGAACCACAGCCCGGCGCCGAGTCCGATCAGCGCGGCGGGCAGCAGCCAGGAGATCTCCGGGCCCATGCTGGCGCCGAACAGCCGTCCGATGCCCGTTTCGCCGCCGAAGCCGATGTTCCCGTTGCCACCGCCCATTCCTCCGCCGCCGGGCCCACCACCCGAACTGCCGAAGATGCGGCCGAGACCGTTGTAGCCGATGGCGAGTTCCCACAGCGAGTTGTTGGTGGAGCCGCCGATGTACGGGCGGCTGTCCGCCGGCCACAGCTCGACCAGCGCGATGAACCACCCGGCCGAGACGACGACCGCGACACCGGCACCGAGCAGGTGCAGCAGCCGCCTGAGCGGCGAGGTCGGGGCCGCGATCAGGTAGGCCAGCGCGAGGGCGGGCAGCACCAGGAACGCCTGCAGCATCTTGGTGAGGAACGCGAAACCGATCGCCGAGCCCGCGAGCGCCAGCCACAGCGGGCTCGCCTTCTCCAGCGCCCGCACCGTGCAGTACGCGGCCGCGACCATCAGCAGCACCAGCAGCGCGTCCGGCAGGTTGAACCGGAACATCAGCGTGGCGACGGGGGTGAGGGCGAAGGCCGCGCCGGCGAACAACGCCGCCGCCGGGCCGGAGGTGCGTTTGACCGTCGCGTACAGCAGTCCTACCGCCGCAACGCCTTCCAGCGCCTGCGGGGCGAGCACGGCCCAGCTGGAGAAGCCGAACACCTTCGCGAACAGGCCGCTCACCCAGAGGAACGCGGGCGGCTTGTCGACCGTGATCGTGTTGCCGGGGTCGAGCGAACCGAACAGCAGCGCCTTCCAGCTCTGCGACGCCGCCTGCGTCGCCGCCGCGTAGAACTCGTTGCCGTAGCCGGAAGCGGTGAGGTTCCACAGGTACAGCACGGCGGTCGCCGCGAGCAGGCCGAAGAAGGCGAGGCGGTGCAACGTCTTCGTGTCCCGGCGCTGCTGAGGCTTCGGTGGAGTGACGGAAGCGGGGGCGAGCGTGGCGGTCATGACGCGTCCAGTTCGTAGAGGGTGGCACCGGCGACGGTGGTCGCGGTGTAGTTCTCGGCGACCCACGCGGCGATGTCGTGGGCGGCGTCGCTGCCGGTCTCGCCCTGCATCATCCGGCCGGCGGCGACGTAATAGTGGATCTGTCCACTTCGGACCAACTCCTGGAACTCAGCCAGGGTCGGTGCGGGATCGGTGCCGTTGAAGCCGCCGAGCGCCATGACCGGCTGCCCGCTGGCGAGTTGGAGCCCGGCGGCGTTGTTGGAGCCGATCGTCGCGGCGGCCCACATGTAGGTGCTCGCGTTGTCCTGCAGGAGGGTCACGACCTCGGTGTCCGGTGTCGTGGCGTCGAGGAGTCCGCCGCCCATGCCGCCCATCCGGCCGTTCGACGGGCCCGCGACGGGCAGCGCGCCGGTGTGCGGGGTGCTGACGGTGGCGAAGGAGTACGTGGTGGGACCGAGCAACGCGGCGATGAGCGCGACCGGGACGGCCCAGCGCATCGACAGCACCAGGCCGACCGCGGCGATCAGTCCCGCCATGAGCACCAGCACCGCGACGGGCGTGGAGAACTCGTTGATCAGCACGTAGCACTGCAGCGCGCTCAGCGCGACGGAGCCCGAGAGCACCGCTGCCGCAACGGGTTCGCTGCGACGCTCCCAGAGCTCGGTGGCCGCGATGCCGACGACGGCGGCGATCGCGGGAGCCAGCGCCACGGTGTAGTAGGAGTGGATGATCCCGTTCATGAAGCTGAACACCCCGGCGGTGACGACGAGCCAGCCGCCCCACAGCGCGAGTGCGGTGCGGGCGCGTCCCTTCGTCAGCCACAGCCCGGCGACCAGCAGCACCACGGCGGCCGGCAGCAGCCACGCGATCTGACTGCCCATCTCGGCGCTCAACAGGCGGCTCCACCCGGCGGAACCCCAGCCGCGCCCGCCGCCGACGCTGCCCACCTCGTCACCGGTGAGGCGCCCGAAACCGTTGTAGCCCAAGGTCAGTTCGAGGACGCTGTTCGTCTGCGAGCCGCCGATGTAGGGGCGGTCCGGCGTCAGTTCGACGGCGGCGATCCACCAGCCGCCCGCGACGATCATGGCGCCCAGCGCACCGGTCAGGTGCAGGATCCTCCTGCCGACCGTGGCGGGTGCGAAGATCAGGTACACCAGCGCGAACGCGGGCAGCACCAGGAACGCCTGCAGCATCTTGGTGAGGAAGCCGAATCCGATCGCCACGCCGGCGAGCGCGAGCCAGAACGGGCCGGCGTTCTCCACGGCGCGGGTCACGCAGTAGGCGCCCGCGATGAGCAGCAGCACCAGCAGAGCGTCCGGGTTGTTGAAGCGGAACATCAGCACCGCGACCGGGGTCAGCGCGAGCACGGCGCCGGAGATCAGCGCGGCCGCGGGGGAGAACCAGCGGCGCACCGTCGCGTACAGCAGCCAGACGCTGCCGACGCCCATCAACGCCTGCGGTACCAGGATGCTCCACGCGTTCACGCCGAACAGCCGCGCGGACAGGCCCATCACCCACAGCGAGGCGGGCGTCTTGTCGACGGTGATCGCGTTCGAGGCGTCCGAGGAGCCGAAGAACCACGCCTTCCAGCTCGTCGCACCGGCCTGTGCGGCGGCGGAGTAGTAGGCGTTGGCCCAGCCCGAGTCCCCCAGCCGCCACAGGTACAGCGCGCCGGTCGCGATCAGCAGGACCGCCAGCGCCAGGCGTTCTCGTCTCATGGGGACGAGAATCGCGGCCTAGTCTGGGTCGGTCGTGTGCTCCCGCTGTGAACGAGCTGTGTGCAGCGAGACGGTGAACGTGGTGTTGCCCGGCTTGCTCGTGACGGACACGTCGCCGTCGTGCGCGCCGACCACGGCCGCCACGATCGACAGCCCCAGCCCGGTGCTTCCCGCCGCACGCGAGCGCGAGGAGTCGCCACGCGCGAACCGTTCGAAGACCTCCAGGCCTTCGGGGACGCCCGGACCGTCGTCGGTGACGCTCAGGTCGACGCGTCCGTTGTGGACGGACAGGCCGGTCGTCACGGTGGTGCCCGGCGGGGTGTGCGCGCGGGCGTTGGACAGCAGGTTGCCGATGACCTGGTGCAACCGTTGCACGTCACCGGGAACGACCACGGGATCCGCCGGCAGCGCGAGCTTCCAGCTGTGGTCAGGGCCCGCGATCCGGGCGTCGCCGACCACGTCCAGCACCAGCCGCGACAGGTCGACGTCCTTGCTCTCCAGCGGCCGGCCCGCGTCGAGGCGGGCCAGCAGCAGCAGGTCCTCCACCAGCGACGTCATCCGCACCGCTTCGGACTCGACGCGGCCCATCGCGTGCGTGACCTCGGGCGGCAGGTCCGCGCCGGTCCTGCGGGTCAGTTCCGCGTAGCCGCGGATGGCGGCAAGGGGTGTTCTGAGCTCGTGCGAGGCGTCGGCGACGAACTGCCGGACCCTGGTCTCGCTGTCGTGCCTGGCTTTCAGCGCCTCGCCGACGTGACCGAGCAGCTTGTTCAGCGCGAGGCCGACCTTGCCGACCTCCGTGGCCGGATCGGTGTCCTCCTCCGGCACGCGTTCGGCGAGCGCGACCTCGCCCTCGTGCAACGGGAGCTCGGAGACACGGGTCGCGGTGCCGGCGACCCGGTCGAGCGGCACGAGTGCGCGCCGCACGATCACCCTGCCCGCCAACGCGACCGCCGCCGCTCCAGCGACGATGAGCCCGCCGAGGATCCAGACCATCTGCCAGACGATGTCCGTGACAGGCGCGAGCGGCAGGCCCTTGATGCCCATCCGGTCGGTGACCACACGGAACTCGCCGGCCTCACCCAGGTCGACGGTGTGCGGCGTCGACGGTGCGGCCGCCAGCACCTCGATCTCGTCGGCGGTGAGCCGGCGCGGCGCCTGCCAGCCGGGCAGCTCGACCGTGCCGCTGATGCTGCCGTCGGGGAAGATCCTCGCGTTGATGCCGGGGGGACCGTACGGCGAACCGGGCGGCGCCGGCCGCAGCGTCGTGACCTCGCGGTCGAGGTTGCTCATCAGGAACGAGTGCAGCGCGAGCACCGAGATCCCGCCGATCACCAGGCACAGCGCGGTGAGCAGGACGATCTGGCCCGAGACCAGCTTCGCCCGCAGCGTTCTAGGTCGCAGGCTTGAGGACATATCCGGCGCCTCGCATCGTGTGGATCATCGGGGTGCGCCCGGCGTCGATCTTCTTGCGCAGGTACGAGATGTAGAGCTCGACGATGTTCGCCTGACCACCGAAGTCGTAGCTCCACACGCGATCCAGGATCTGGGCCTTGCTCAGCACGCGCTTCGGGTTGCGCATCAGGTAGCGCAGCAGCTCGAACTCCGTCGCGGTCAGGTCGATCGAGGTGCCGGCGCGTTCGACCTCGCGGGTCTCCTCGTTCAGCGACAGGTCGCCGACGATCAGCCGGGTGCCCGCGTCCGCGTCGGTCACGCCGGTGCGGCGCAGCAGTGCGCGCAGCCGCAGCACGACCTCCTCCAGCGAGAACGGCTTGGTGACGTAGTCGTCGCCGCCCGCGGTGAGTCCGGCGATGCGGTCCTCCACCGCGTCCTTCGCCGTCAGGAACAGCACCGGCAGAACCGGTGCCTCCGCGCGCATCCGGCGCAGCACCTCGAAGCCGTCGAAGTCGGGCAGCATCACGTCGAGCACCACGACGTCCGGGCGGAACTCGCGCGCGGTCCGCACCGCCGTCGTGCCGTCGAGCGCCGTGCGCACGTCCCACTTCTCCATGCGCAGCGCCATCGACATCAGCTCCGCGAGAGTGGACTCGTCGTCGACGACGAGCACCCGGACGGGCTGCCCGTCCGGCCTGCGGAGTTCGGTCTTCATCGCGCGCATGGCTCCCATCGTGAACGCGGACCCTGTGTACCAGCTGTGAACGATGCGCACAGCTCAGGCCTACTGCGCTCACAGGTTCGGCACAGCGGGCACCGGCACGGTGGCTCTCATGACCGAACAACAGTCCCCGGAGTGGGGCGCAGCCCAGCCCGCCGAACCTGCCGGGCGCCCGGCATGGACCGTGAAGAAGACGGTGGCGGCCGTGGCCATCGCCGTCGCGATCGCCGGTGCCGGTGGCGTCGCGATCTACGCCGCCAGCGGCACGAACCAGCAGACCGGCGCCGGCGGCATGGGACCCGGCGGCATGGGCGGCATGCGCGGCGGCTTCGGACTTGGAACCGGCACCACGACGCACGGCGAGTTCCAGACCGGTGAGGTCACCGCGATCAGCGACTCGTCCGTCGAGGTGAAGTCCACCGACGGCTACACGAAGGCCTACGTGATCGACGCCGACACCGTGGCCGAAGGTGTCGAGAAGGGGGACACCGTGACGGTGATCGCCACCACAGAAGACGGCAGGTCCGTCGCTTCCAGCGTCGTCGAACCTGGTCAGCGTGGTCAGCGGGACGGACAGGCCCCTCCCACGAGGTGATTTGGGGTCAAGTGTGAGCGGTTATGGTCGGGTGATCAGCCCGACCACAACCGGAGGTGAGCGGCGTGCGCACGTTCACACTGACTGTGATGGGGTCGACCGACCTGCACGGCAACCTGTTCAACTGGGACTACTACCTCAACCGCGAGTACGACGACTTCGCGCACAACGACGTCGGGCTCGCGAAGATCTCGACTCTGGTGAACGACGTTCGTGCGGCTGTGGGGCGCCATCGCACGTTGCTGCTCGACGCCGGTGACACCATCCAGGGCACGCCGCTCGCGCACTACTACGCGAAGGTCGAGCCGATCACGCGCGGCGCGCACACGCACCCGATGGCCGCCGCGATGAACGCCATCGGCTACACCGCCGCCGCGTTGGGCAACCACGAGTTCAACTACGGGCTGTCCGTGCTGCGGACCTTCGAGCGGCAGCTGGAGTTCCCGCTGCTGGCGGCCAACGCGCTGGACGTGGCGACCGGCCTGCCCGCGTTCCAGCCGTACGTGGTGAAGACGCTGTGGCGGACGGGCGGGCCGCCGTTGCGGGTCGGCATTCTCGGGCTGACGAACCCCGGCATCGCCGTGTGGGACCGCGCCCACGTCGACGGGGTGCTGACGTTCCCGGGGCTGGTCGAGCAGGCGCTGCACTGGGTGCCGGAGCTCCGGCAGAAGTCCGACCTGGTGATCGTGGTGGCGCACTCCGGGGCCGACCTGTCGTCGTCGCTGGGCGACCAGGTGCCGTTCCCGGAGAACTGCTCCGAACTCCTCGCCGAGACCGTGCCGGGCATCGACGCGATCCTCGTCGGGCACGCGCACGTGGAGATCCCCTCGCGGTTCGTGACGAACAAGGTGACCGGGCGGCCGGTGCTGCTCACCGAGCCGTTGTTCTCGGGCAAGCGGTTGTCGGTCATGGAGTTCGACCTGCGCCACGACGAGCACTGGGAGCTGGTGACGTCGCGGTCGTCCGTGCTGTCGTCGGCGTCGGTGGAGGAAGACCCGCGGATCGTGCGGCTGCTGCGGCACGACCACGAGCGGGTCGTGTCGTACGTCAACGCGCGGATCGGGACCTGCGCCACGGCGATGTCGGCCGCGCGGTCGCGGTTCGAGGACACGCCCGCGCTGCGGTTCATCAACCACGTGCAGGCGCTGGAGGTCGCGAAGTCCACCTCGCTGCCCGTGCTGTCGCTGTGCGCGCCCTTCAACCGGGCGGCGGCGATTCCGGCGGGAGAGGTGTCCATCCGGGACGTCGCCGGGCTCTACATCTTCGACAACACGCTGGTGGGCGTGCGGATGACCGGCGGGCAGGTGCGCGACCTGCTGGAGGAGTCGGCGCGGTACTTCCGGCAGGTGTCCTCGGCCGGACCGTTCTCCGCGGCCGAGATCTCGAACGACGTGCCCGACTACAACTTCGACATCGCCTACGGGCTGACCGAGCCGCTGACCTACGACATCGACATCTCGCGGCCGGCCGGGTCGCGGATCTTGGGGTTGTCGTACGGCGGCGTGCCGGTCGCGGACTCGTTCGAGTTCGCCGTGGCCGTGAACAACTACCGGCAGGCGGGCGGCGGCGACTTCCCGCACATCGCCTCGGCGCCCGTACTGCACAACCAGCAGCAGGAGGTCCGGGAGCTGCTGATCGACTGGGTCAAGGCAGCGGGCGTGCTGGACCCCGCCTCGTTCGCGGGTGCGGACTGGTGCCTCGTGGCCGGTGGCGAGCCGGTCATGGTGTCCACGAACGAGTGAATTCGGGCGTGGTGTCCTGGGAGTTCCGGCAGAGGCGGTAGCACGCGATCGGCCGGATGGGATACTCCAAGCGCGTGCAGTTGCCGCAACGCGTTGTCGTCGGCGCATTCGTCGTGTCGGCCTTGCTCGCCTCGGTGGGTCTGGCGGTGCGTCCCGCACCCGCCGTGCCACCCGGCCGGCTGGTGTTCGCGGTGCGGGCGTCGGAGATCATGCTGGCGGGCACGGCGTTCTCCGCCGGGGAACGGCAGGAGGTCGTGGACGCCGTGCGCGCGCTGACCGCCGCCCACCGCATCACCGACGTGATCACCCCCGACGCGGGCGAACACCTGCCCGTCTCCCCGGCCGCGGCCGCGTCGCTGCTCGCGGCGGTGCTCGACCACGACGTCACCGACTTCACCGGTGTCGTCCACAAAGGACACCTGACCGCGTCGGCACGCGTCGCGGACCCGGAGCGCGCGGGCTCCCTGAGCGACGCCCTGCGCTCGGCCGCTCCAGGACTGCGCGTCGACGAGGACTTCACGACTACGGGCTAGGAGCTGTTCGGTGTTCGGGTTCTTCTTCCAGATGTTCGTGCTGTGCGCGGGAGCCTTCCTCGCCGGCGTCCTGCTGACCTGGCTGACCATGCGCCCGCGCGAGTCCCCGGCCGTCGAGGTCCAGCCCCTGTCGATCATGGAGGAGCCCGCCGCCGCCGCGCCCGCGATCAAGGCGAACTCGCGCACGATGATGTTCCACACCCCCGAATCGCCGTACTACAAGCGCATGAAGGGTGACGCGTTCTTCCACTCGCCGGAGGACGCCCGCCGGGCGGGCTACACGATGTGGACGCCACGCCCGCGCGTGCCGGCCAACGCCTAGTGGCGTGGCTCGTAGGCTTGGCCACGTGATTGTGGACGTGATCAAGCCCGGCCTCGAAGTGCTCTTCTGCGGCATCAACCCGGGCCTCGTGTCGGAGGCGACGGGACACCACTTCGCGCGGCCCGGAAACCGCTTCTGGCCCGCACTTCATTTGTCCGGCTTCACTCCGTCTCAGTTCGCGCCCGCCGAGCAGGAGAAGCTGCTCGAACTGGGGCTCGGCATCACGAACGTCGTCGCGCGGCCCAGTGCCAGGGCCGACGAATTAACAATTGACGAAATGCGGCAAGGTGCGATCGAGCTCGCGGAAAAGGTCGAGCGGTATTCACCGAAGGTTCTCGCGGTACTCGGGGTGACGGTGTACCGGGCGGCCTTCGGCCGCAAGAAGGCGCAGGTGGGGGCGCAGGAGGACACCGTGGGCGGCGCGCGGCTGTGGATCCTGCCCAATCCGAGCGGCTTGAACGCGCACTGGCAGTTGCCGGCGCTGGCCGAGGAGTTCGGGCGGCTCAAAGCCAGCGTCTAGAAACCGCGACGAAAGTTCACATTCATGCCCACTGAAAGTGGGCTGGACGGAGTGAGCCGGGGTCTGGTTGCATCCAGATCTGCGTCCGTTCGAGTGCATTCACCCAGAAGTGGAACCCGGGAAAGCCGCGCTGCGTCAATATTTGGCAACGCCGTGCAGAACTCGGTGAATCTTCAACACTGGTGGGGGCACAGTGGAGATCAGGATTCTCGGGCCGGTCGAGCCTTCGGTGCCGCCGAAGCCCGCGCAGGTCCTGGCTGTCTTGGCGGTCGAATGCGGGAAGATCGTGCCCGTCGAACGGCTCATCGACCTCATCTGGGGCGAGGAGCCGCCGCCGCAGGCGCGCAAGTCGCTGCAGGTGCACATCTCCAGCCTGCGCCGGGCCGGGCTGCCGGTCGAGCACCGCGCGGCGGGGTACGTGCTCAGCGCCGAGCCCGGGAGCGTCGACCTGCACGCGTTCCGCAAGCTCGTGAGCAGAGCGGGCGACGAGCCCGACCTCAGGGTGAAGGCCGACCTCCTCGGGCAGGCCCTGCAGCTCTGGCGCGGCACGCCGGTGGTGTTCGCGCAGACGCTCGACGTGCAACGGCTCGCGGCCGCCGAGGCGTGGGTCGACGCCGAACTGGCGCTCGGCCGGCACGCCGGGCTGATCGACCGGCTCGGCACGTTCGTCACCGAATACCCGCTGGCCGAACGGCTGCGCGGGCAGCTCATGACGGCGCTCGCCAGGGCCGGGCGCCGGGCGGACGCCATGCGGGTGTTCCGCGAGACGCGCAAGGTGCTCGTCGACGAGCTCGGGGTCGAGCCGGGCGAGCAGCTGCAGCAGCTCTACCGCGACGTCCTGGAGGGTTCGCGGGACAGCCGCCGCAACTACCTGCCGCGCGACGCGGGCGACTTCACCGGGCGCGACCGGGAGCTCGGCAGGCTGCTCGACAGCGACGGCGGCGTGTGGTGGATCGAGGGGCCGGCGGGTGTCGGCAAGTCGGCGCTCGCGGTGCACGCGGCGCACCGGCTGGCCGACCGGTATCCGGACGGGCAGCTGTTCGTGGACCTGCACTCGCCGTCCGGCGCGCTGGACGCCTTGCTGCGCGCGATGGACGTGCCGAGCGAACGGATCCCGGAGTCCGTCGAGGAACGGGCGGCGCTCTGGCGCGCGAGGGTCAGCGGGCGGCGGGTGGTGATCGTGCTGGACGGCGTCACGAGCGTCTCGCAGGTCAGGTCGCTGCTGCCGGGCAGTCCCGGCTGCCTGACGCTGATCACCAGCCGCAGCAGGCTGTGCGGGCTCGAAGGCGTGCGCCGCGTCCCGCTGGACGTGCTGAGCAGCGACGAGGCCGTCACCCTGCTCCAGCGCATCCTCGGCGACGACCGGGTCTCCGCGGAGCCCGACCAGGCCCAGGAGGTGGCGCGGCTGTGCGGGTACCTGCCGCTCGCTGTGCGGATCACCGGCGCGCGGCTGGCCGGGCGGGCGCACTGGCCGGTGTCAAAGCTGGTCAGGAGGCTGTCCGACGAACGGTCCCGGCTCGACGAGCTCGTCGCGGACGACCTCGCGGTGCGAGCCGGGCTGGAGCTGACCTACCGGGCGCTCGACGAGAACGCCCGCCGCGCGTACCGGATCTTCGGGTTCCTCGGGCTGCCCGAGGTGCCGAGCTTCCTGTGGGCGCACCTGCTGGACGAGGACGTGCTCGACCAGCTCGTCGACGCACGGCTGCTCGACGTCATCGGCAGCGCGCGGTACCGGATGCACGAACTGGTGCGGCTGCACGCCCGCGAGCTCGCCGAGGCGGAAGACCAGGAGCAGGAACGCGAGGACGTGGTCAGAAGGGCCGTGGTCGCCGCACTGTCCACTGTGGACGGGCTGACCGAGCAGCTCTTCCTGGCCGTGCCGCGCATGCAGGATTCGCTGGGCATAGTCACGTCCGCGGCGCGCCCGACCGACAAGGACGCCTGGTTCGCGCGCGAGGAGTCGTTGCTGACCAGGCTCGTGGAACGCGCCGCCGAGCTGGGGCTCGCAGAGATCGCGTCACAGCTGGCCGAGGTGCTGGTGTTCGCGTGGTTCGGGCTCAGGAACCGTTACGAGGCTTGGGAACGAACACACACAGCGGCACTGGAAGCCGTCTGGAAAACCGGGGACGTGCGGCTGGAGGCGGTGCTGCGGTGCAGCCTCGGCCAGATGCACTACAAGCGGGACAACCTGGCGCAGGCGCGGTCGTGGTTCGACACCGCGCTGACGCTGTTCGTGGACCTGGGCGACAAGCGCGGCGAGGCCGTCGCGATGAACGGCATCGGCATGGTGTGCCGCGATCTGGGCGAGTACCCGTGCGCGCTGGAGGCCCTCGGCCGGGCCCGTGAACTGCTGGAGTCCCAGGACCTCGAAGGCGAAGCGCACGCGCTGTACGGAATCGGCTCCGTCAAACGGGAACTCGGCGACGACGAGGGCGCGTTCGGCACGCTGCGGCTCGCCGAGACCGTCTACCGCCGGGCGCGCAGCCGGCGGGGTGAGGCGCTGGCCGCCCGTGGGATCGGGCTGGTCCACCGCGCTCGCGGTGAGCTCGACCTCGCCGAGGACCACATCCGGCGCGCCCACGAGATGGTCGCGGGCATCGGCGACGAACTGCTCGGCTGCTACACCGCGCAGGCGTGGGCGAAGGTGCTGCTGCGCAAGGGTTCTCTCGATCCCGCCGCGGAACTGATCCAGCAGGCACTGGACGGCTGCCGTGACGTCGGCGACCGGTTCGGCGAGGCCCTCGTGCGCCGCACGCTGGGCGAGTGGCGGCTCGCGGCGGGCGACCACGCCGGCGCGCGGGTGGTGCTGACCGACCTGCTGCCGGTGTGGAACGACCTGACCCTGCCGCTGTGGCGGGCCAGGACGCTCCGGGACCTGGGAGCGGTCCACGCCAGTCTGGGGGACGTCGAAGGCGCGGACCGCTCCTGGCGCGAGGCCGCCGGCCTGTTCACGCGACTGGGCACCAGGGAGAGGGAGGAGGTGCGCCAGTGGCCGGCTCAATGGGCCCCGCCGGCACTCAGCCGGTGATCTTCTTGTACTTCCACGGGGCGTAGCCACCGCTCTTCAGCGAGGAGATGCTGACGGTCTCGTGGTCCATGTCCGTCGCGGTGCTGCCCTGTTCGTAGATCCACGCCGACGTCTTCGCCGAGTTGGCCCACTTCTCGAACAGCTTCACGTGGCCGTTGCGCAGGATCATGTCGCCCGGCTTGAGGTTCGCCCAGGAGATCTTCGTGGCGACCTCGTCCAAAGTGGACGTGTTGCGGCTCGTCGTGAGCTTCCACGCCATGGACACGAAGCCGGAGCAGTCCGTGCGGTACTTCTTGCCCTTGTTGATGTCCCAGGCGTAGGCGGACTGGCTGTAGGGAACCTTGCGGTCCCACCAGTTCTTGGCGCGCTTGATGACCTCGGTGCGGCTGATCGAACCGCCGTACCCGGCCGCCGCCTCGACCTGCGAGATGGCGGTCTCCTGCTGGGCAGGACCCTCCGGTGCGGCCTGGGCGATGCCACTCAGGCCACCCAGCAGGCCCAGCGAGATCGCGGTCGCCGCGACTGCGTGGCGAATGCGCATGGTGTAGCTCCGATCGACTTGCAGTTGGTGATGACCGGAACTGTCCACGGTGGCGCCAAAGAACGGCCTAAGGCCGATTTAGGCCTTCCTTTACCGCTCCTTCCTAGCGTCGCCGCACCTTGGGCATAAGGAGAGAGCATGTTCGTTCGCACGATCGCAGCCGTGGTCGCGATGTTCGCCGCTCTGATCATGGGCGCGTCCGTCGCGTCGGCGGCCCCGGCGAAGTACACCCACTCGCAGGCGACCGCACAGCTGCGCGCGGCCGGCATCACCTGGACGTCGAGCGGCGGCTGCAGTGACCGCAACCGTCCGAACTGCACGTCGTTCGAGCAGATCAACCGGACGACCATCGCGGGTGCCAAGACGTTCAAGAGCGCGTCGGGCTGTGCGCTGACCATCACCGGTGGCACGGAGACCGGCCACGCGTCGGGCACGTACTCGCACTGGAACGGCTACAAGGTGGACTACCGGCTGTCCAGCTGCGTCACCAACTACATCAAGCGCAGCTTCGCGTCCATCGGCGGCAACAAGTGGAAGTCGAACGCGGGCAACATCTACTACCTCGAGTCGAACCACTGGGACGTCACGTACCACAACTGCGGTTGCTGAGGTTGTTGCTGATCTGAGGTGAGGCCGGTAGTAGTTGACGGGTGATCACACTCGGCGCCGTCTACCGGCCCCAGCTCCCTCCCGAGAACCTTCGTTCCGTCGTCCTCGCGGCCGAGGAGTCCGGTGTGGACTCGCTGTGGCTGTGGGAGGACTGCTTCCTGGAGAGCGGTATCGCCTGCGCCTCGGCGGCCCTGGCCTGGACCTCGCGGTTGAAGGTCGGCGTCGGCCTGCTGCCGGTGCCGTTGCGCAACGTCGCCCTGACGGCGATGGAGGCGGCGACGCTCGACCGGTTGTTCCCCGGTCGCGTCATGATCGGCGTCGGGCACGGCGTGCAGGACTGGATGGGGCAGGTCGGCGCGCGGGTGGCGTCGCCGCTGACGTTGCTGCGCGAGTACACCGACGCGCTGAAGGCGCTGCTGGCCGGTGAGCGGGTCACGGTCGAAGGCCGGTACGTGAAGCTGACCGGCGTCGCGCTGGACTGGCCGCCGTCCGCGCCGATGCCCGTCTACGTGGGCGGGCTGGGTGCCAAGACCCTGGACCTGGCGGGCGAGGTCGGCGACGGCACGATCCTCGACGCGTCGGCCGACCTCGACCGCGTCCGGGCCGTCAGCGCCACCCGCGAGCACCCCGTGATCGTCTACGTGGAGACGGACTCGCGGGACCGCGCGTTCGTCACGGACCTGGTCACCTCGGTGGCCGCCGCGGGCGCTACCAGCGTGATCCTGCAACAGTCAGCCACGAGCGAGGACCCGGAAGGGTTCGTTCGTTTCGTGGGATCACTCGATGGAGTGAGTGCATAGCGTCGTAGATAACGGCGGATTCCTCCTTGCGATGGAACGGTCATGGGCCTTTTGTCGCCGATCGGGGAGGTAAGCATGCTCGGGCGCAAAGACCGCCGGATCGCTGAGCTGGAGCGGGCCGTGGAAGGCCTGCAGGAACTCCTCGCCCGGATCGGTGACGCCCGATCGGCGCAGACCGAGGCGCTGGAAGAGGTCGACAGAGCCGGTGCCGAACTCGTAGCGCTGCGGCACCGGATCAACAACGCACGCGCCGAACTGCAACCGTTGAAGGACGAACTGACCTTGCAACGGGCAGGCGTGTTCCGCACCGACGCCACCGCGGACCACCAGGCGCAGCTGGACCTCATCCACGACGAGATGAAGACCCTGATCAAGACCGGCGCGGCGATCGAGGGTGGCGGGCAGGTCACCTACAACGGATCGGACGCGACCGGTCGCAGGCTCGTCGAGGACTGGTCTGCGCTGATGCTCCGCTCGTACAACTGCGAGGCCGAGAACTGCCTGCGCATGCTGCGAGCCGGTGGCCTGGACGCGGCGAGGAGGCGGCTCGATCGCTCGGCGTCGGCGATCGACCGCCTCAGCGGGACGTTCGCGCTCCGCATCTCGCCGCGTTACCAGGCTTTGCGCGCGTACGAGCTCGAACTGACCGCCGATCACCTGCAGCGCAGGGCCGAGAGCCGCCGGACTCGCCGGATTGCTTCCTGACCCACTGGGTATCTGTCAGGTGTGGCCGAAGTTTCTCTGAACGTCGAAGCACCCCTCGAAGCCGTGTGGGCGGTACTCGCCGACGGCTGGTCGTACGCGGGCTGGGTGGTGGGCGCGTCGCACATCCGCGACGTGGACACCGGCTGGCCCGAGCCGGGCACGCGCATCCACCACAGCGTGGGGCCGTGGCCGATGGTCGTCCAGGACGTCACCGAGGTGGTCCGCTGCGAGCCGTCCCACCTGCTCGAACTCGACGCACGGCTGTGGCCGGCGGGGGCGGCGCGGATCACCTTCACGCTGCGTCCGCGTTCCGAGTCGCTCACCGAGGTGCGGATGGTCGAGAGCGTGGTGCGCGGCCCTTCGGCCGTGCTGCCGAACGTCGTGCAGGACCTCATGCTGACCCCGCGCAACAAGGAGACGCTGCAACGCCTGAACGCGCTGGCCAGGGGACGTGCAGCACCCTTTGACTAGGTAACGCACCCGAAGGCTGGCCCGTCAGTAGATGGCTTTCTGGGCTCCCTGGATCAGAGCCCGGTACAGGCCGCCCGCCACGCCCCAGCGCGCCAGCGCCGCCCGTGCCGCGTTCGCACCCGCCGCACCGTGCACGCCGCCGCCCGGCCACGCCGACGAACCCGTGAGGTAGAGCCGGTCGAACGGGGTGTCCGCGCGGCCGAGACCGGGCACGGGCCGGAAGACGAGCTGCTGGTGGATCGCCGCCGTGCCGCCGTTGACCGAACCGATGTCGTCAGGGCCGAGCACCGAGCGTCCGAGGATGCGCGAGCGGAAGCCGGGCGCGCGTTCCTCGATCATCAGCTCGAGGCGGTCGGCGCGGCGCTTCAACCGGTCCGGTGTCCAGTTCCCGCCCAGCGGCACGTGGGTGTAGGCCCAGGCGGCCTCGGTGCCGGCGGGGGAGCGGGTCGGGTCGGTCGTCGTCATCTGGCCCAGGATCATGAACGGGTTGCGCGGCACCTTGCCGCACGCCAGTTCGTGGGCCACGCCGGCCAGGCCGTTGACGTCGCCGCCGAGGTGGATCGTGCCCGCCTGCGAGGCTTCCGTGTTGCGCCAAGGGATCGGGCCGGACAGCGCCCAGTCGACCTTGATCGTGTCGCCGTCCCACTGGAACCTCTTCAGGTCCTGCGCGAGCTTGGCCGGCAGCGCGTTGCCGCCGATCAGGTCGAGGTAGAGGCTGGGCGCGGGTACGTCTGCCAGGACGGCGCGTCGTGCGCGCACAACGGAACCGTCTGCCAGACGCACGCCAACGGCGACACCGCGCGCGTGCAGCACTTCGGTGACGCGAGCACCGGTCTCGATGCGTCCGCCGAACCTGCGGACCAGGGACGCGGTCAGCTCGCCCGCTCCGCCCCGTGGCACGGGGTTGCCGACGTCCTGGGCGAGCATCGCCAGCAGCCAGCCGAAGCCCGCGCCGCCGGCCTGGTCCGGACCGAGGTCCGAGTGCATCGTGTTGCCCGCCAGCAACAACCGGGCGCCCTCACCGGCGAAGAGCTCCTCGCCGAGGCGGCGCACGGGCAGTGTCAGCAACCGCGTCAGCCGCAGCGCGTCACCGGCGCCGAGCGTCCTGAGTAACGACAGACCGCCGCGCACGGGCGGGAAGGGCCGAAGCAGGCTGTCCAGCACGGCGCCGCGCACCTGCCGCCAGCGGGCGTACTCGGACTGCCAGGCGTCGGCATCCGAATGGGCGAAGGAGCCGACGGACTTCGCGGTGACGTCCACGTCACGGGAGAGGAGCGCGACACGGTCGTCCGGCAGCACATGGGCCAGCACGGCAGGTGCGTGTTGCCACTGCACGTCGAGGTTCAACGCGCCGATGACGGGCGAACCGAGGCCGAGGGGGTAGAACGCGCTGTAGACGTCGTTCGTGAAGCCCGGAGCGGTGATCTCGGCCGATGTCACGGCGCCACCGGCCTTCTCGCGCTGCTCCAGCACGACCACGTCCCAGCCCGCGTCCGCCAGCAGGGTCGCGGCGACCAGCCCGTTCGGGCCGGAGCCGATGACGACCGCGTCGACCTCGTTCACGCACGCCCTCCCATTGCAACGATGACCTCGCGCAGCACATCACGCGCGTCGTGTTCGGGCCACCATTCCAGATCTTCATGTGCTCGTGTGGCGTGCACGAGAGGCGCCTGATCGGCCATCTGGACCCACTCGGGCGTCAGGGGCTGCAGCCCGAGCCGCGCCGTGGCGCCCGCGAGCTTCTTGATCACCGGGTACGGCACCGGCACCCGGACGGCGCCGACGCGTCCGGCGATCATCGGCGCGGTCAGCACCGGTTCGGCGGCGAGGTTGAAGGCGCCCAGCGCGGTGCGGCGGATGATCTCGACGATCGCGCGCGCCACGTCGTCCGCGTGCACGAGCTGCAGGCGCAGGTCGTTCCACAGCGGAACCGGCAGGAACGGCAGCAGCCCCGGCGGGAGCAACGGGCTGAGCAGCCAGCGGCGGATCTTCTCCGCGGCGGACGCCTGCCCGATGCCGCACGGCCGGATCACCGTGCACGGCAACGGATAGCGCTGGACCATCTCCTCCAGCCGCACCTTGTGCGCGCTGTACGTGCTGCCGGCGATGCCCGTCAGCGCCCACGACTCGTCGACCCTCGACCAGCGTTCCGCCGGGCCGTAGGCCGCGACCGAAGAGGCGAGGACGAGGTGACCGACTGCTTCTTTGGCGCACGCGGCGAGCACGTGCTCGCTGCCGTCGACGTTCGTCTCGTGATTCGTCGGCTTGATCGCCCACGCGAGGTGCACCACGACGTCGGCACCCCGGAACGCGTCGCACAGGGACGAGAGTGCGCGCACATCGACACCGGCGTCTTCGAAGTCCAAGTGGCGGCGCAGCGCGGTGCCGACGTTGCCGGACGCGCCGGTGACGACGATTTTCACCCTCACCGGATACCCGTGATGTGACCGATCACGCGTATCTCATTTCGTTCGGTACCGAAGAGCTAGCACACTCCGTAGTCGAGCGGTAGTCACATGAACCCGATGAGGCTGTGTTCCGTAGCACATAAGGGGCCATTCGTCAGGGCTCCGCCCAATACTGAGCTACCGCTTAGTATGGCTCGATCTTCCGGACAAGGACCCTGCATGCCCCTTCGCCGTGTACTGCCCACCGCCGCTTTGGCGCTCGCCGTCCTGGTGGCCGGCTGCGGTGCCAAGACAGACGAGAAGGCCCAGGTCAAGACCGGTCCGGGCGTTACCGGCGACACGATCTCGCTCGGCATCCTCACGGACATGACAGGCCCGTTCAAAGCCTCCGCGCTGACCCGCATGAAGGGCTACGAGCTGTACCTGAAGCAGGTCAACGACCGCGGCGGCATCTGCGGCCGCCGGGTCGAGCTCAAGCTGAAGGACCACGCGTACGACGTGCAGAAGGCACTCGACGCCTACTTCGACCTGGAGCCGCAGGTCCTCGGCCTGCTGGAGCTCGCGGGCACGCCGATGACCGCCGCGATCGAGCCCGACATCATGCAGACCCGCACGCTGACCGCTCCCGCCTCGTGGGCCGCGTCGCTGCTCGGCAACCCGCACATGATGATCGTCGGCACCACGTACGACCTCGACGTCATCAACGGGCTTGACCACTACAAGCGCAAGGGCGTGATCAAGGAAGGCGACACCGTCGGCCACGTCTACGTCCAGGGCAGCTACGGCGACAACGCCGTGGAGGGCAGCCGGTTCGTCGGCACGCAGTGGAACATGAGGATCGCCGAGCAGCCGATCAGCGAGACCACGGCCGACCTCGCGCAGCAGATCGGCGCGCTCAAGGCGGCGGGCGCCAAGGCCGTCGTGCTCAGCACCACCCCCGCCCAGACCGCCGCCGCCGTCGGCGTGGCCGCGGCGCTGAAGTGGGAGGTGCCGTTCATGGTCAACGTGGTCGGCTTCGACACCGCGATCCTCGACTCGCCGGTCGGCCCGGCCGTCGAGAAGCAGGTGTCCGTGGTGACGTCGGTGGCGCCGTTCACCGGCACGCAGCCCGGCCCGCGCGAAGTGGCGGCGGCGTTCAACAAGTACTACCCGAACGACAAGCCCGCGATCTACGTCGACCACGGCTACACCGTCGCGAAGGTGTTCCTGTCCGTTGTGGAGAAGGCCTGCCAGGAGGGCGACCTCACGCGGGACGGCGTGCTGAAGGCGTTCCACAGCACCAACGGCCTGGACACCCAGGGCCTGACCAGCGCGCTGCACTACTCGCTCGTCGGACGGCCGTCCGCGACGCAGTCGTACATCACCAAGGTCGACTCGAAGGCGCCCGGCGGTCTCACGACCGTCGAGGAACTGTTCGAGTCGGAGCTGGTGAAGATCAAGGGCACCCGAGCCAAGTAGCGGCCAAATGAGAAATGGCTCCTCCCGGCTTCGGGAGGAGCCATTTTCTCTTGTCTACTTGCCGAAGCCGGCCTTGCGGAGCGCTTCCGCCATCGAGCCGCTCGCGGGCGGCGCGGCGGTGCGCTGCTGGCCACCACGCTGCGGCTGCCCGCCGCGCTGCTGCGGACGACCGCCGCGGTCACGGCCTCCGCCGCCACCGCCCTGCTGCTTCGGAGCGGGCTTGCCCGGCTCGTCGGTCAGGCGCAGCGTCAGGCCGATGCGCTTGCGGGCCTCGTCCACCTCCAGCACCTTCACCCGCACCACGTCACCGGACTTCACGACGTCGCGCGGGTCCTTCACGTAGGTGTTGGACAGGGCCGAGATGTGCACGAGACCGTCCTGGTGCACGCCGATGTCCACGAACGCGCCGAACGCGGCCACGTTCGTCACGACGCCCTCCAGCACCATGCCGGGCTTGAGGTCGGCGATCTTCTCGACGCCGTCCGCGAAGGTCGCCGTCTTGAACGCCGGGCGCGGGTCGCGGCCGGGCTTCTCCAGCTCGCGCAGGATGTCCGTGACGGTCGGCAGGCCGAACTGCTCGTCCACGAACTTCTCCGGCCGCAGCTTCGTCAGCACGGCCGAGTTGCCGATCAGCTCGGCGCCCGCCTCGATCTGCATCTTCCGCACGACCGGGTACGCCTCGGGGTGCACCGAGGAGGCGTCCAGCGGCTCGTCGCCACCGCGGATCTTGAGGAAGCCCGCGCACTGCTCGAACGCCTTCGGGCCGAGCCGCGTCACGTCCTTCAACGCCTTGCGGGACTTGAACGGACCGTTGGCGTCGCGGTGCAGCACGATGTTCTCCGCGAGACCGGCGGTGATGCCGGAGACGCGGCTCAGCAGCGGCACCGAGGCGGTGTTCAGGTCGACGCCGACCGCGTTCACACAGTCCTCGACCACCGCGTCCAGCGACCGCGAGAGCTTCGACTCGGCCAGGTCGTGCTGGTACTGGCCGACACCGATCGACTTCGGGTCGATCTTCACGAGCTCGGCCAGCGGGTCCTGCAGACGGCGGGCGATCGACACCGCGCCGCGGATCGACACGTCCAGCTCGGGCAGTTCCGAGGACGCGTAGGCCGAGGCCGAGTACACCGAAGCGCCCGCCTCGGACACCACGATCTTGGTCAGGCCGAGCTCGGGGTGGCGCTTGATCAGGTCGGCGGCCAGCTTGTCGGTCTCGCGCGAGGCCGTGCCGTTGCCGATCGCGATCAGGTCGACGTTGTGCTGCTTGGCCCACACCGCGAGCTTCGCGATCGACTCGTCCCAGCGGTTCGCGGGCACGTGCGGCTGGATGACGCCGTGCGCGACGACCTTGCCGGTGGCGTCGACGATCGCGACCTTCACGCCCGTGCGGTAGCCGGGGTCGAGGCCCATCGTGGCGCGCGTGCCGGCCGGGGCGGCCAGCAGCAGGTCACGCAGGTTCGAGGCGAACACCTTCACGGCCTCGTCCTCGGCGAACGAGCGCAGCCGGCCGCGCAGGTCGATGCCCAGGTGCACGAGGATCCGGGTCCGCCACGCCCAGCGGACGGTGTCGGTGAGCCACTTGTCGCCGGGACGGCCCCGGTCGTCGATGCCGAAGCGGGAGGCGATCCGCACCTCGAACGTCGAGGGACCCTCCTCACGCGGCTCCTCCGGCTCCAGGACGAGGTCGAGGACCTCCTCCTTCTCGCCGCGGAACAGCGCCAGGATGCGGTGCGACGGCAGCTTCGCGAAGGGCTCGTCGAACTCGAAGTAGTCGGAGAACTTGGCGCCCTCCGTCTCCTTGCCCTCGCGGACCTTGGAGACCACGCGGCCGCGCGTCCACATCTGCTCGCGCAGGTCGCCGATCAGGTCGCTGTCCTCGCCGAACCGCTCGACCAGGATCGACCGCGCGCCCTGCAGCGCGGCCGCGGCGTCCGCGACCTCCTTCGCGGGGTCGACGAACTTCGCGGCCTCCTCCTGCGGGTTCAGCCCGGGATCACCCAGAAGTGCGTCGGCCAGCGGTTCGAGACCGGCCTCCTTCGCGATCTGGGCCTTCGTGCGGCGCTTCTGCTTGTAGGGCAGGTAGAGATCCTCGAGCCGCGCCTTGGACTCGGCGGCGAGGATCTGCGCTTCGAGGGTGTCGTTGAGCTTGCCCTGCTCTCGGATGGAGTTGAGGACGGCAGCCCGGCGCTCTTCCAGTTCGCGCAGGTAGCCGAGGCGTTCCTCGAGCGTGCGCAGCTGGGTGTCGTCGAGACCGCCGGTCGCCTCCTTGCGGTAGCGGGCGACGAACGGGACGGTCGCGCCACCGTCGAGCAGTTCGACAGCAGAGCCGACCTGGCCTGCGGCCACTCCGAGCTCGTCAGCGATCTTCTGGTGGATGAGCGTTGTCACAGCGCGCCATTCTGCCCGTTGTCCGATCCGGCGTGGCACGGTGTCCGTCATGACCATCGCCGAGGTCGTCCCATCACTGCTGTCGGGCCTGGACGTGCCGGGTGCCGACAACACGCTCGGCCTGCCACGGGCCCGGCGTGTCGTACTGCTGCTCGTCGACGGTCTGGGCCACGAACTGCTGCGCGCGCACGCCTCGCACGCGCCGTTCCTGTCCTCGTTGCCGGACCGCACGATAGATGCCGGGTTCCCGTCCTCGACGGCCACGAGCCTCGCCTCGATCGGCACCGGGATGCAGTCCGGTGAGCACGGCATCGTCGGGTACACGTTCGAGGTCGGGGACGAGGTGCTCAACTCGCTGACCTGGACGCGGGCGAGCGAACGCGACCACGACCTGCGCAGGACGCTCGTGCCGGAGGTCGTGCAGCCGCACCCGACGCTGTTCGAGCGCGCGGCGGCGGCCGGGGTCGCGGTCAGCACGGTCGCGCCGTTGCTCCAGCGGTCCTCCGGCCTGACGCGGGCGGTGCTGCGCGGTTCGTGGTTCCGCGGCGCCGCCGGGTTCGGCGACCTGGCGCTGGGCGCGGTGGCGGCCGTCGAGCAGGACCGTTCGTTCTGCTACGCCTACCACGCCGACCTCGACACGATCGGGCACATCTACGGGCCCGATTCCGAGGAGTGGTTGCTGCAGCTGGAGTTCGTGGACTCGCTGGCCGCCCGGATCGCGTCGCGCATGCCCGCCGGCTCGCTGCTCGCCGTCACGGCGGACCACGGCATGGTCACCGCGGGCGAGCGGATCGACTTCGACACCGAACCGCTGCTGTGGCAGGGAGTCCGGGTGATCGCCGGTGAGCCCAGGGTGCGTTACCTGCACACCGAGAGCGACGAGGTGCTGTCCGTGTGGCGGGAGTTCCTCGGCGGCCGCGCGGACGTGCTGACGCGGGACGAGGCGGTGGACGCCGGGTGGTTCGGCCCGGTCAGCCCTCTCGCCGTCGACCGCATCGGGGACGTCGTGGTGGCGATGAAGGACGCCCACGTGGTGGTGCGCAGTCAGGCGGAACCGGTGCTGAGCAGCCTGACCGGGTTCCACGGGTCACGCACCCGCGCGGAACTGGCGATCCCGTTGCTCGTTCACTCAGTACCTTCAGTGTAGATTGAAGTCAGCCCTTTCCATTGCCTCGCTTTAGGATCACCGGACGTGACGATCGAACTGCCAGGACCAGTCGGGTTCGTGCTCGGAGGCGGGGGAAGCCTCGGCGCCGCGCAGGTCGGCATGCTGCGCGCCCTGCGCGAGCACGGGGTCCGGCCGGACCTCGTCGTCGGCACCTCGGTCGGCTCGGTCAACGGCTCGCTGCTCGCGCTGGACCCCGACAAGGCGGCCGAGCGGCTGGGCGTGTTGTGGGAGGGCATGACGCGGCAGCGGGTGTTCCCCGGCGGGCCGATCGCGCAGCTGAGATCGTTGCGCACCAACAAGACCTACCTCTTCCCGAACACCGGTCTCGCGCACGTGCTGGCCGAGGGCCTCGGCGGCTGTTCGTCCTTTGAGGACCTCACGCTGCCGTTCGGCGCGGTGTCGGTGAACGGCGTGACCGGCGAGGCCGTGAACATCACCGAGGGCGAGCTGGTTCCCGCGATCCTCGCCAGCGCGGCGATTCCGGGCGTCTATCCGCCGGTGCGCATCGGTGACCAGGTGCTCTACGACGGCGGCGTGCTGGCGAACGTGCCGATCCGGCAGGCCCTGGCGATGGGCGCGAAGTCGTTGGTGGTGCTGGACTGCGCGTTCCCCGGCCATCTGCCGACCGTGCCGGAGACGCTCGCCGAGACCCTGCTGTTCTGGGCGACCCTGGGCATGCGCAACCAGGCCGTGCTGGAGGTGGAGCTCGCCTCGCAGAGCGCTCCGGTGCTCTACCTGCCGGGCCCGCCCGTGCAGGCCGTGACACCGCTGGACTTCTCGCACACCGCGGAACTGGTCGAGGCCTCCTATCAGGCCTCGGCCACGTTCCTCACGACGCTGGAGGTTGCCGGCGTGGGGCTCTACGGGCACCCGTCACACGGATAGCCCGGACAGACAGTCCAGCACCCGCCCGATGTTGTGCTCGGCGATCTCCTTCATTGCGTCCCGGTGCGGGAAGTCGCCGTCCAGCAGCCGGAGCGGACCCTCCACAAGGGACAGGTGCTGGGCGAGCCGGTACAGCGACATCCGTGCCGGGTCGAGGCCGGGGACCGGCCGGTAGTGCGGGCCGAAGCGCAGTTCCAGGAACACGTGCTCCCACTCGACGTCGAAGAACATCACGCCCTCGATGTCGATCAGCACCGGCCGTCCGTCTGCCACGAGCACGTGGTCGGGGCCCAGTTCGCCGTGGATCAGCCCGTACTCCGCGCGCGGCTCGACCGCGGCATGTCGTTGCCGCAGCTCGGCTTCCAGGCGGTCGCGCTCGGCGGCGATGCGCGGCACCCGTTCGCAGCAGGCGTCGAGGTGCCCGAGGGCCCGTTGCAGCACCACGTCCGGCACCGGCGGCGCGTCCACGGGTTGCAGTGCGCTCGGGCGGCCGTAGCGCGGGCTGGTGTGCTGGTGCACGGCGGCCAGGTCTTCCCAGAGTCGTTCCAGGGCCTCGGTGTCGCGGTCGAGCAGCTTTTCGAGGAACTCGCCCCCGAGGTCCTCGACCACGATGACGTCGTTGTCGACCAGCACCAGCCTTGGCACGCCGGCCCCTGCCTCGGACAGCGCGGTGTGCGCGGTGAGGAACAGGTCGCGCCCGCTCGCGTTGCCGAACAACGGGTCCTGTTCGTGCGCGGGCCAGTAGTCCTCGCTCGTGCGCCACACGTAGGCGATGCCCGTCGTGCCGTCGTCGAGCGTCAGGCGGTAGACGCCCTTCTTGCTGCCGCCGTGCAGACGGACCACGTCGCGCAGTTCACGGCCGTACGCCGCCTGCGCGATGTCCGCGAGGTCGGCCACCCCCAGATGTGCCACGTTCCGCGACGTTAGTGGTGGGCGCGTGAAACTGGTGCCAACACTTCTGGGCTGAGCGGACACGAACGTCACTACCGACCGGTCGCTCCAAGCGACATACTGGTTGGTATGACGACTGTGGCGAACTTCGGCGGCATCAGTCACCACGCGGACCTCGGCGGGCCCGTGCACTGGGTCGACTTCGGCGGACCGGCGGACGGTCCGCGCATCGTGCTCGTGCACGGGCTCGGCGGCTCGCACCTCAACTGGGTGCTGCTGGCACCGTTGCTCGCGAGCAGGGCCCGCGTCACGGCCGTCGACCTTGCCGGACACGGCCTGACGAACCCCGAGGGGCGGCAGACCACGGTCCAGGCCAACACGCGGCTCCTGGGCCGGTTCCTGCGGGAGGTCGTGGGGGAGCCGGCGATCCTGGCCGGCAACTCGATGGGCGGGCTGATCTCGCTCTTCCAGAGCGCCTACGACCCCGAGCTGGTCAGGGGCCTGGTGCTGGTCGACCCCGCGCTGCCGATGGTGTTCGGGACCCGGCCGGACCCGACGATGCTCAGCACGTTCTTCCTGTACTCGGTGCCGGGCCTGGGGGAGCGGTTCCTGGCCAGGTCGAGGACTGTTCCCGCGCGCCGGCAGGTCGAACGTCTGCTGGAGCTGGTCTGCGCGGACCCGTCGGGCATCCCCGAGGAGCTCAAGCAGGCCAGCGAGCACCTGATCGGCGAGCGCGCCAAGGTCGAGGGCCTGGACAAGGCGTTCCTCGCGGCCGCGCGCAGCGTCGTCTTCACGACGTCGAAGCGCGGCGCCTACTACGCGGCGATGGCCAAGGTCCGGGTGCCGGTGTTCCTGATGAGCGGCGACCGCGACCGGCTGGTCAACGTCGCCGCCGCACGGTCCGTGGCGCGCCGGTTCCCGCACTGGCGCTACGACGAGTACGCGAACGTCGGTCACGTGCCCCAGATGGAGATCCCCGAGGTCGTGTCGGAGCGGGTCCTGGACTGGATGGACGCCAACCGCCTGAGCACGTCCGCGAGCTGACCCAGGGTGAGCCGCTCCCGCAGCACGGGGGCGGCGCCGGTCAGGACGAAGTGGTCGTCGCACTGCTCGACGCCCGTCAGTTCGATGCCGCGCGGCAGTTCCGGCACCGCGAACACGCGCGCCGGCAACCATTTGTGCAGCCGCACGTGCAGTTCCGTGCCGACCAGCCGGACGGTCAACGGCATCCAGCTGACCGGTTGTAGTTCCGGAATGTCCGCGAAGTCCACTTCCACGCGGAACTCGACCGGCGAGGCCACCAGGACCGCGGGCGGGTTCACGTGCACGTCGTGACAGACGACGGTCGCGCGGCGAGCACGCCAGCGCGACCACCGCACGTCCTCCAGTTCGACGCGGACGTCGTCGAGCTGGCCGAGAGCCAGTCCCAGGGCGCCCAGCCGTGCGTCGAGTCCCACCACGGTCAGGCTCAGGTCGTGCGCGCCTGCCTGGACCGTCAGGTCGTGTCTCAGACCGTCCTCTCCGCCGCCTCGGCGGCCAGCGCCACCATCTCGTCGAAGCCCGCGCGGATGCCGTCCGCGAGCAGCTGGACGTCCGGCACGCCGTCGAAGTCGGCGTTGATGCCGAAGGTGAACCTGTCGAGGTAGGAGAAGATGCCGACGGTGATCCGGATCGTCGAGGCGATCGGCACGTACGGGAACATCTCGACCAGCGGGCGGCCGAGCATGTAGAGCGGGATGCGCGGGCCGGGCACGTTGGTGGTGACGGTTTGCAGGATCTGCTGCGGGAACCGCATCGCGGTCCGCGAACCCAGCGCCATCAGCGTCGGCGCGGCGAAGTTCGACAGGTTCGTGAGGACGTCGGCACCGGCGGCCTGGCGCGAGCTCTTCAGGTCGTCCATCTGCGCGCGGATCGACGCGAGGCGCTTCACCGGGTCGGCCTCGCCCACGGGCAGGTTCACGAGCACGGCGCTGACGCGGTTGTTCAGCTCGTTGTGCTGATCGGCCTTGCGCATCGACACCGGAACCATGGTCCGCACGACCATGCCCTCGGTCAGTTCGCCGCGCTTCTCCAGCAGATCCCGGAAACCACGCGTGATCGCCGCCAGGATGACGTCGTTGACGGTGCCACCCGCCGCGGTGCGGATCTGTTTGATCTCAGCCAGGTTCGCGCGCGCCCACACCCAGCGGCGGTGTGGCCCGATAGGACCGTTCAGGGACGTCGCCGCACGCGTGGCCAAACGCCGTGCCGTAGCAGGAAGAGAACCGAGAACGGACTTGCCGAAGTCCACGATCTCGCTGAAGGAACGCACGTTCCGCGCGACGGCGGGCAACGCGGACAGGTGCTGCACCGGCGTCACGATGGCGTCACGCACGCCGTCGACGACCAGGTCGAGCGTGGAGGGCTGCGGCTGCGGCTTCCACTCCTTCGGCTCCGGCAGCACACTCTCCTGCCTGAAGTCCAGGATGAGCTGCAGCATGTCCGAACCGGACACTCCGTCGATCATGCAGTGGTGGACCTTGGAGATGATCGCCCAGCGGCCGCCTTCGAGGCCCTCGACCAGCCAGGCCTCCCACATCGGCTTGGAGTCGTCGAGCTTCTGCGCGAAGATCCGGCCCGCGAGGTTGCGCAGCTGGTCCTCCCCGCCCGGCGACGGCACCGCGGTGTGGCGCACGTGGTAGAGGATGTTGAAGTGGTCGTCGTCGACCCAGACCGGACGCCCGACGTGGAACGGCAGCGCCTTCACCTTCTGCCGGTAGCGCGGAACCTGGTCCATGCGCGCCAGGAAGAGGCGGATCACGTCTCCGTAGGACGGGGCCGGCCCGTCGAAAACCAGGACGGAACCGACGTGCATGGGCACGTTCTCGTCCTCGATGAAGTAGAAGCTGGCGTCCAGAGAGCTCATCCGATCCACTCGAAAAAGAGTAGAGGAACCGAGCGTCTCAATCGACGTCCATGCAGGTGAGAGGCACTGCACAGCTGTGAGGTTGCCAACGTGTTACCTGTAGGTGGCGAATCGAGACTCGAAAGTACTGGCGAAAAGATCGTTCACGAAACATCATGGACTCACTGGGCAACGCTGCCCAGGGCGCCGGCTCGGGGTTGTCGACGTGTGGGGAGGCTCCTATGTCTGCCGTACCTTCGGACGAAGTCTTCGAAGTGCCTGCCGCTTCGCCCCTTCACCTCGTCAGAGGCTCCGCGCCCGGTTTGTTCTGGTACCTCACCGAGCCCACCCGCTGCGCGCTCGACGTCAGCGAGTTCGTGGCCACCCGCTCGATGTTGCGCGGCGCGCCGTCGGGTGACGGCCATCCGGTGCTCGTCTTTCCCGGCCTCGGAGCCGCCGACTCGTCCACGGTGATGCTGCGCCGTTTCCTGTCCGGTCTGGGCTATCAGGTGAACCCGTGGGGCCTGGGCCGCAACATCGGGCCCACGCGCAAGGCAGTGGACGGCATGCACGCCTTGGTGAAAAAGGTTTCCGACGCCCATGGCGGGCCGATCTCCATCGTCGGCTGGTCGCTGGGCGGGATCTTCGCGCGCGAGATGGCACGCGACCACCCGCACCGCGTCCGCCAGGTGATCACGATGGGTTCGCCGTACAACATGAGCGATCCCGTGCAGTCACGGGCGATGCCCGCTTTCGCGTTGTTCTCCCGGCTGCACATCCCGAAGGACGAGTTCCCGCCGCTGGAGTCGACGCGGCCGCCGATCCCGGTGCCCGCCACGTCGATCTACTCCAGGACGGACGGCATCGTCTCGTGGGAGTCGTGCGTCGAGGAACCGGGGCCGCGCAAGGAGAACGTCCAGGTGTCGTCCTCACACCTGGGATATGGCTTCAACTCGAGCGTGCTGTGGGTCGTCGCGGATCGGCTGGCACAGGCGGAGGGCACGTGGGCGCCCTTCGCCGCGCCACCGGGGATGGCCCGCCTCTACCCGCGCGCGGCCTAGAACCCTTTACCGCACCCGGAAAGCGGGTGGAATCGGCAACCCGATCCCACCCGCTCAGCGGATGATCGCCCTACCGGGCTTCGGTCAGTCGTCCTCCCCCTCGTTCAGGTCCGTGGCCATCGCGTCGGCGTCGCCGCCGTTGCCGCCGTGGCCGGTGTCGCCACCGTTGGTGCTGCTGTTGTTGGTCGCGTTGCCGGTGTCGCCTGTAGACGTGTCGCCGGAGTCGCCGGAATCGGTGCTGGTAAGGCAAATGGAGTGGGCGCACATCACCCATGCGGAGTTGTGGCCGGTGTTGCCGGAGTCGCCCGAGTCGCCGCTGTCGCCGGTCGTGGCGGTGTTGACACTGACGGCGTCGCCGCCCGCACCGGAAGATCCGCCGTTGCCGGCGGTGGCGGCAGCCGTGGCTTCGCTGTCACCGTGCGCGGCGTTCTCGTCGTCATCCCACTCGACTGCGGTGGAGGTTCCTGCTGCTGCGTCGGCGTCGCCACCGTTGCCGCCGTGGCCGGTGTCGCCACCGTTGGTGCTGCTGTTGTTGGCGGCGTTGCCGGTGTCGCCTGTGGACGTGTCGCCGGAGTCGCCGGAGTCCGTGCCGACCTCGCAGTCGGAGTGGACGCACATCACCCATGCGGAGTTGTGGCCCGTGTCGCCGGAGTCGCCCGAGTCGCCGCTGTCGCCGGAGGTGGCGGTGTTGCTGCTGACGGCGTCACCGCCGTCGCCGGAATCCCCGCCGTGCCCGGCCGTGGCAGAGGCCGTGGCCTCGTTGTCGCCGTGGTGCGTCGAGTCGCCGTGGTGCGTCGAGTCGCCGTGGTGCGTCGAGTCGTCGCCGTGGGTGGAGTCCTCGCTGTGGGCCGAGCTGTTGTCCTCGTCCCCGTGTTCGCCGTCCTCGTCCCAGATGGTCGCGACCGCGTTCTCCGCGTCGGCGTCGGCGTCGCCACCATTGCCGCCGTGGCCGGTGTCGCCACCGTTGGTGCTGCTGTTGTTGGCGGCGTTGCCGGTGTCGCCTGTGGACGTGTCACCGGAGTCGCCGGAGTCCGCGTCGGCCTCGCAGTGGGAGTGGACGCACATCACCCATGCGGAGTTGTGGCCGGTGTCGCCGGAATCTCCGGAGTCGCCGGAGTCGCCCGTCGTGGCGGTGTTGGCGCTGCCGGCATCGCCACCGTCGCCGGAATGCCCGCCGTGTCCGGCCGCGGCGTAGGCCGCGGCCTGATGACTGAACCACTCCCAGGCCATCTGATGTTCAGTGCCGCCCATCCCGAAGGGGTGGAACGCACTGGTGTTCGCGCTGGCGGTCGGCCCCGCCAGCACGAGGCCAGTGGCCACGGCTGCGGCCAGGAGGCCGGTTTTGACGTTCTTGCGCATGTTCTTCCTTCCTTGACGACAACTTCTCTCGAACGTGGACTCACGTCGGCGGCCGGAGGCGCTGCCGTGGGCCACGCCCATCCGAGGCGGACTGTCGTGGTGGATGCCCTGCCGTCTCGTTCCTCCACGGGCCGGAGTACGCCGGCATCCGGGCCGCGGGGTTGACGTTCGAGCTGGGGAACAGGACTTGCCGCCTACGTCGCGCCGGCGTTCCGGACCCAAGCACCTCCCTCAGCGGAACGCCCTCGTTGCGCCGTTTGGAGTAGCCGGAGTCGGCGGCGAAAAACCTGCCGGACGTCTGCTAGCTGATCGGGCGACATCCGGTGCGTCTGCGCCGATGCCGGCGGCCACCTGACGGGGGAAGCACACCTCGGACAGGGGATGCGCAAACGGATGACCCGTCACCGGCAGGTACCGGGGCCCCGCCACAGCGCTAGCTGTAGATGGTGACCGTCAGGCGGGGGTTGGAGCGAAAATCCGTCGACTCGTAGGCAACGCGCGCGAGTGGCATCGAGCCGGCCGCCGCGGTCAGCGTCGTCTCGATCTCGTTGCGCTCGTCCTCGGTCAGGTACGCCCAGAACGAGCTGTGCCAGATCACCGTGTACGTGCCGCGGTCGTCAGGTGGCACGAGGTTCTCCCGCAGCCACCGCCCGGCGGGGGAGCGCGCGACCTTCACGCCGACCTTGGTGGCGAGCTCGACGGCGTCGTCGAGGTCCCACCGCAGCGCGTCGTGCTCCGGCGGGATGAACGAGTGCAGGATCATCGCGTGCTTGGGGTCGGCGGGGTCGCGCGGCTGCAGGTCGCAGCCGGCCCTGCCGACGATCTCGAGGTTCGGCGGCTGCGGCCCGACGGCGGCCAGGCGCACCGGCGAGTCCTTGTCGCCCCATTCCCAGCCGAGGCCGAACCAGCGGTAGTGGTCGAGGATCAGGTTGAGTCCCGCGCAGGCGCCGAGTTCGAGCAGCCGGACCTTCGGTGCGCCGATCATCGTGAGGCCCCGCAGCAGGAACGCGGCCGTCTTCGGCTGGTGCTGCTGCACCGTCCGGTCGAGCGCCGCGAGGATCTCGCCCGCGTTCTCCACGATCGCGCGTCGTGCCGCCAGCCATGCCAGCAGCGCCGTCGAGTCGGACTCGCCGGCCATCGCGGCCGCGTGTGCGCTGGCGAACCGCTGGCTGAGCTCCGGGGCCTTCCCCGACAGCATCAGCAGCCGCACGCCCGCGAGCGCCTGGACGCCGAACAACGGGCTGTGCACGGCGCTGTGCGAACACAGCAGGTCCGCCACCGGCCCGCCCTTGTCGAGTTCGCTGGCGAGTTCGGAGAGGATGCGCGCGGACACCGGCGCGCTGGTGCGCAACCGCACCGAGAGCGTGCGCAGCGTGGAAGCACCGATGGCAGCCGCCGTCACGTTTCCTCCCCTCTTCGGCACCGGACTTTACAAGGAGGTGAACGCATTGCTACCCATCCGATACCGCGCGTGCCGCAGGAGGCGGTGGGTATCGTGCGGCGGGTGAGCGAGTTCCTGGAGCTGTCCGCGGCCGGTCCGGTCGCCACGTTGACGATCAACCGCCCGGCCAAGCGCAACGCGATGTCGTACGACATGTGGTCCGCGCTCCCAGGACTCCTGGCTCAGGTTTCCGCAGATGAGGACGTGCGGGTGCTCGTGATCCGGGGCGGGGATCACTTCTCCGCCGGTGCCGACATCGCCGAGTTCTCGACGCTGCGCCGGGGTGCCGAGGGCGCTGCCCATTACGGCGAAGCTGTCCACAACGGTGAACGTGCGATCGCACAACTGGACAAACCGACGATCGCCGCGGTCTCCGGGTTCTGCGTCGGCGGCGGCTGTGAGATCGCCCTCGCCTGCGACATCCGGGTGGCGGCCGCGGACGCCCGCTTCGGCATCACCCCGGCGAAACTCGGCATCGTCTACAACTTCACCTCCACCAAGGCGCTGGTGGACGCGGTGGGGCCGGCGTGGGCGAAGCAGATCCTGTTCTCGGCCGACCTGATCGATGCCGCGACGGCCCTGCGGATCGGCCTCGTGAACGAGGTCGTCGAGTCGCTGGACGCCCGCGTGAAGGAGCTTTCCGAGCAGATCGCGGGCCGCGCGCAGGTCTCCGTGCGGGGCGCCAAGAAGATCATCAACTCGATCACGGACGGCGGCCGCGAGGACGACTTCGTGCGCGCGCTGTACGCGGAGGCCGCCTCCAGCGCCGACTACGCCGAGGGCGTGACGGCGTTCCTGGAGAAGCGGCCTCCGCGGTTTTGACGTCCTAGAACACCTCGGCGGCGATCGTGGTGTCGGCGCCGTGGCCCGTGTGCACCACCGTGTCCCCAGGCAGCGTCAGCAGTTTCGCCCGGATCGATGCCTCGATCGTCGGCCGGTCCGAGAACGACCGGCCCGTCGCACCCGGCCCGCCCTGGAACAGCGTGTCGCCGGTGAACACCGCGCCCAGTGACGGCACGTAGAAGCACACGGCGCCAGGGGAGTGCCCTGGCGTGTGCAGCACGTGGATCTCCTCGCCGGCGACGGTGAGCACCTGGCCGTCTTCCAGCGACTGGTGCGGGATCACGCCGGTGTGCGTCAGGTTCCACACCACGTGGTCGGCCTGGTGCAACGCCATCGGCGCGCCCGTCGCGTGGGCCAGGTCCGGTGCTACGCGGACGTGGTCGTCGTGCGCGTGGGTCAGGAGGATCGCCACGACACGACGGCCGTCGACGGCCTTCAGGATCGCGTCCACGTCGTGCGGCGCGTCGATGACGACGCACTCCGAGGAGTCGCCGACGACCCAGACGTTGTTGTCGACGTCGAAGGTCTCGCCGTCCAGCGAGAAGGTGCCGGAGGTGACCGTGTGGTCTACGCGCAGCGGCATCAGAACACCACCACCGATCGCAGCACTTCGCCGTGGTGCATCTTCTCGAACGCGCCCTCGACGCCGTCCAGCGGGATCTCCTCGCTGACGAACGCGTCCAGGTCGAAGCGGCCCTGCTGGTACAGGTCCACGAGCATCGGGAAGTCGCGCGTCGGCAGGCAGTCGCCGTACCACGAGGACTTGAGCGAGCCGCCGCGCGAGAAGAAGTCGATCAGCGGCATGTCGAGCCGCATGTCCGGCGTCGGAACACCCACCAGGACAACGGTTCCGGCGAGGTCGCGGGCGTAGAACGCCTGCTTCCACGTCTCCGGGCGGCCGACCGCGTCGATCACGACGTCCGCGCCGAACGAGTCCGTCAGGTCCTGGATCGCCGTGACGACGTCGTCGACCTCGCGGGCGTTGATGGTGTGCGTGGCGCCGAAACCCTTGGCCCACTCCAGCTTCCGCGGGTCCGTGTCGACGGCGATGATCTTCGCGGCACCGGCGAGGCGGGCGCCCGCGATGGCGCCGTCACCGACACCGCCGCAGCCGATCACGGCCACCGAGTCGCCGCGGCCGACGCCACCGGTGTTCATCGCGGCACCGACGCCGGCCATGACACCGCAGCCCAGCAGACCCACGGCCGCGGCACGGGCGGACGGGTCGACCTTCGTGCACTGTCCGGAGTGGACGAGCGTCTTCTCTGCGAACGCGCCGATGCCCAGCGCGGGCGAGAGCTTGGTGCCGTCCACCAAAGTCATCGGCTGCGACGCGTTGAACGTCGAGAAGCAGTACCAGGGCTTGCCTCGGCGGCACGCGCGGCACGTGCCGCAGACCGCGCGCCAGTTCAGCACGACGAAGTCGCCGGGCTCCAGGTCCGTGACGCCGGAACCGACCGACTCCACGACACCCGCGGCCTCGTGACCCAGCAGGAACGGGAAGTCGTCGTTGATGCCGCCCTCGCGGTAGTGCAGGTCGGTGTGGCAGACACCGCACGCCTGGATCTTCACCACTGCCTCGCCGGGACCGGGATCGGGGACCAGCACCGAGGTCAGCTCGACCGGTTGTCCCTTGCCCCGGGCGACGATGCCCTTGACCTCTTGCGCCACTGCGACTCCGTCCTAGTTGATCAGTGTCGTGCCTTCGAACTCGCCGAGTTCTTCCCGGTAGAACTCAATCCCTACACCGTTGGGGTCGCGGATGTACAGGCTGTCCTCGACGCCGCGGTCGGGGCCCAGGTACTCCATCCCGGCCTCGTCCAGCTTGGACCGAATCTCGTCGAACCGCTCGGGGGAGGTCGAGAGGGCCAGGTGCTGAACGGCACCGATCGTCTCGGAGAACGCCGGGTGGTCGTGGCCCGGGAAGTCGAAGAACCCCAGCAGGTTCTTCGCGCCGAGGTCGAAGAAGAAGTGGCTGGAGCCGTTGTAGTCGCGGTTCTCCACGAGCTCGACCAGCGGGAAGCCGAGGAACTCCTGGTAGAACCGGATGGTCTCCTCGACGTCCTTGCAGATCAACGCGATGTGGTGAACTCCGCGCGTCGGCGACCCGCCTCGCTCGGCGAGTGGCTTCACGTACTGCTCGCGCAGCTCGTCGCGCTTGGCGCGGATGGCGGCGAGCTCTTCACCCTCTGGCTGTGGCATGGGGTCAGAGTAGTTGAGGATTCAAACGTTCGCAGGTACGGACGCCGATGCCCGGCCCGCGTACGGGCCGGGCGTCCGGATCGGCTCTGTCAGTCTTCCTCGTCGCCGGGCCATTCACCGGTGAGCTTCTGGAAGCCCTTGGCGCCACCGCGGTCGATGGCGGCCTTGACCAGGCCGAAGATGGCGCCCTGGATGGCCGCGGCCATCAGTACCTCGGTCCAGGCGCGGTTGCGCATGGTGGCGCTGGGCGCTTCCTTGTCGCCCGCCACGAGCTTCCAGATCTGACCGAAGATCGCGGTCGCGAGGAAGCCTCCGAGCGCACCGAACAGCATTCCCAGCGGGCGGTACAGGAGCTTCATCGGTTCCTCCTCGAGATCGCCCAGATCGCGACGATCAGTGCGATCAGCGCGGCCGCGAGGGCACCGGGATGCCGGCGCGCCTTCTCGACCTGCTCGGCGACGGGCTCGGGCAGCGAGCCGATCGCCTGGTCGGTCGCGGCGGTCATCTTCGCGGCCGTCTCGTGTGCCTGTTCCCTGACCCGCCCGGCCGTCTCGTGCGCCTGCTCCTTCACGCGCCCGGGCACGTCTGTCTTGTGCGCCAACGCTTCCACCGTCTCGCCCAGCTCACGCCGCGTGCGTTCGACATCGCGCTGCAGCTGGTCCTTGGGTTCGGTCATCGGTGCGCACTCTCCTTGATCGTCGCGACGTCCCGCTGGACGTTGTCCATCGCCTGCCTCGGTACCGGCGGAGTGGCCTGCTTGACCTGGCCCTTGCCCACGAGCGCGAAGATGCCCGCGAACAGCAGAAGGGCGGCCGCGACGATCAACGCGGCCGCCCACGGCGGTACTACGAGTGCCAGCAGCAGGATCAGGCCCGCGACGACGCTGAGCCCGCCCCACCACGCGAACACGCCGGCCGCGCCGAACATCCCGGCGCCGACACCGGCGTGCTTGCCCTTGTCCTTCAGCTCCGCGACGGCGAGACGGATCTCATCGCGCGCGAGCCTGCTCACCTGCTCGGACAGCTGGTGCACCAGCTGTGCGGTCGACGTGTCGGTGTTCATGCACGTCAGGTACCCACAGGTGTGGTGGACCAATCAGCTCTGCTGTGCCTGGGCCTCCGCGACCTTCGCGTGGACCTCTTCCATGTTCACCTCGCGCGCCTGCTGGATCAGGTCGTTCAGCGCGGGGGCGGGCAGCGCGCCCGGCTGCGAGAACAGCACCACACCTTCGCGCACGATCATCAACGTCGGGATCGACCGGATGCCGAACGTGGCCGCGAGCTCCTGCTGCGCCTCCGTGTCGACCTTGCCGAACACGATGTCCTCGTTCTTGTCCGACGCGGCCTCGTAGGTCGGTCCGAACGCGCGGCACGGACCGCACCACTCGGCCCAGAAGTCGACCAGGACGATGCCGGAGCCGTCGGAGTCACCGACCACCTCGTCGAAGTTCTCCTTGGTCAGCTCGACCGTCGCCATGTTGGTCCTCCTCGTTCGCTGGGGTCACCCCGCCCAACGGAGCAGACCCCGATGGAATTCCCCGCGTGCCCCCGGTCACGCTGGATTTCAACTTTTTGTGGACGTCTTCAACTCGACGTTGTACGGTCCCCGCCATGAAGCCGCGCCTGCTCGTGACCTCGTTGCTCGTACTGGGGCTCGCTGCCTGCGGGTCCACGCCTGAGTCCACTCAGACGTCCACTCCGCCGTCGTCCGACCTGTCCTCGGTCAAGAAGGACGACGCGCTCGCCGCGCTGCTGCCGCCCGAGATCGCCTCGGCCGGCACGTTGAAGGTCGGGTCGAACATCCAGAACCCGCCGAACAACTTCTACGACCAGGACGGCAAGACCCCGATGGGGTCCGAGGTCGACCTGATCAAGGCGATCGCCGCCAAGCTGGGGCTCAAGGCCGAGCACAGCGACATGGCCTTCAGCTCGCTGATCACGAGCCTCGAGACCGGGCGCGTCGACGTGACGATGGCCGCGATGAACGACACCGCCGAGCGCCAGCAGAAGATCGACTTCGTCGACTACTTCACCTCCGGCATCACGATCATGGTGCAGAAGGGCAACCCGCAGGGCGTCAAGTCGGTCGACGACCTGTGCGGCAAGGGCATCGCGGTGAACCTGGGCAGCTCGCAGGAGCAGTTCGGCAAGGAGCAGAGCCAGAAGTGCCTGGCCGCGGGCAAGCCGGAGGTCACGCTCAGCGTCACCGACAGCGACACCGGCAACCAGAACCAGCTGCGCACCGGCCGCGTCGCCGCGATCCTCAACGACCTGCCGACCGCCGTCTACGTCGCGAAGACCGCCGGTGACGGCAAGTACTTCGAGGTCGTGCCGCTCGCGCCGATCAACGGCGGCCCGTACGGCATCGGCGTCGCGAAGAAGAACGCCAAGCTGTCCGAGGCGATCAAGGGCGCGCTGCAGTCGCTGATCGACGACGGCACCTACGACAAGATCGTTACCACCTGGGACATCAAGCAGGGTGCGATCACGAAGGCCACCATCAATGGCAAGTGACACCGCCGTGAACGACGTCCGCGAGGAACTGGTCGTCGTGCCGCTGCGCCACCCCTGGCGGTGGTTCAGCGGCGCGGTGATCCTGCTGGTCATCGCGGGTCTGGGCTGGTCGATGTCCGAGGCCCAGATCCAGTGGGAGCACGTGCCGGGGTTCTTCACGCACCCCGTGATGCTCGAAGGCCTGCTCAACACCATCGTGCTCGCCGTCGCCGCGCAGGGCGGCGCGATCGTCCTCGGCGTGGTCGTCGCGCTGATGAGGCTGTCGGCGAACCCCGTCGCGCGGTGGTTCGCGGTCGGCTACATCTGGCTGTTCCGCGGCCTGCCGGTGCTGCTGCAGATCCTGATCTGGTTCAACCTCGCGCTGGTGTTCCAGGAGATCAGCATCCCGATGCTGTTCTCGGTGCCCACCAACGTGGTCATGACCGCGTTCGTCGCGGCGCTGCTGGGACTCGGTCTGAACGAGAGCGCCTACATGGCCGAGATCGTCCGCGCCGGTCTGAGCAGTGTCGACGAGGGGCAGACCGAGGCGGCCAAGTCGATCGGCATGACGCCGTTGACGACGCTGCGCCGAGTCGTGCTGCCGCAGGCGATGCGTGTGATCATCCCGCCGACGGGCAACAACTTCATCAACATGATCAAGGGCACCTCGATGGCGTCGGTGATCGCCTTCCTGGAGCTCATCCACGCCGCGAACAACATCTCGTCGCGCAACCTGGAGATCATGGAAACCCTGTTCGCCGCCGCGGCCTGGTACCTCGTGATGGTGTCCGTCGCGTCGATCGGGCAGCACTACCTGGAGCGTGCTTATGGCCCTCGTTGAGGCGATTGGGGTCCGCAAGTCGTTCGGCCACACCGAGGTCCTCAAGGGCATCGACATGGAGGTCGAGCGCGGCGAGGTCGTGTGCCTGCTCGGTCCGTCCGGTGCCGGCAAGTCGACGTTCCTGCGCTGCGTGAACCACCTGGAGACCATCGACGCCGGCAGCATCTGGGTCGACGGCGTGCCCGTCGGCTTCCGTGCCGCGGGCGGCAAGCTGTACGAACTGCGCGAACGCGACGCCGCCCACCAGCGGCGCGACGTCGGCATGGTGTTCCAGCGGTTCAACCTGTTCCCGCACCGCACGGCGCTGGAGAACATCATGGAGGGCCCGGTCCAGGTCCTCGGGCGCGGCCGGGCCGAGGTGCGCGCGGAGGCGCTGACGTTGCTGGAACGAGTGGGGCTCACCGAGAAGGCGTCGGCCTACCCCGGGCAGCTCTCCGGTGGTCAGCAGCAGCGTGTTGCGATCGCGCGCGCTCTGGCGATGAAGCCCAAGCTGATGCTGTTCGACGAGCCCACGTCCGCGTTGGACCCGGAGCTGGTCGGCGAGGTGCTCGACGTGATGACCTCGCTGGCCCGCGACGGCATGACGATGATCGTGGTCACCCACGAGATCGGCTTCGCCCGCTCGGTCGCCGACCGCGTGGTGTTCCTCGTCGACGGCGCGGTGGTGGAGTCCGGCACACCGTCCGACGTGCTGGACAATCCGCAGCAGCCGCGCACGCAACAGTTCCTCGCAAAGGTGCTCTGACTTGATCGACGCCTCGTACCTCGCCCAGTTCCGCGAACCGGAGGGGTATCTCGACTTCGCCCGCTTCGGCCCGCCTTCCCTGCCGGTGGTCACGGCCACCGCGCGGTTGATGGAACAGGCCTCGCTCGCCGGTCCATCCACTGTGGACACCCTGATGCGCGAGGAACAACGGGTGAAGGCCGCCGTCGCGCGGCTCTGCCGTTCGGACACCGACCATGTGGCTTTGGTGCCGAACACCTCGATCGGCCTGTTCCAGGCGGCCTTCGGGCTGTCGGGCTCGGTCATGTACTCGGCGGCGGAGTTCCCGTCCAACACCTACCCGTGGGTGCGGGCGGGCCTCCCTTCTGTTCTCTTGGACGGCCCGGTGCACCCAGCGGCTGTGGCAACCCACCTGACCGGTGACGTATCGGCCCTGTCGGTGTCCGCTGTGGACTTCCGCACCGGCTACCGCGCGGACCTGGCGGCGTTGCGCGAGGTCGTCGGCGACCGCCTGCTGGTCGTGGACGGCATCCAGGGCTTCGGCGTGGTCGACGAACCGTGGGAACTCGCCGACGTTCTCGTGGTCGGCGGCCAGAAGTGGTTGCGCGCCGGGTGGAGCACCGGTTTCGTCGTCCTGTCGGACCGCGCCCTGGAACGCCTTTCGCCGGTGCTGTCGGGCTGGACGGGTGCGGTGGACGCCGGCCTGTTCGACGACTCGGTCCACGACGCCGCCCCGGACGCCGCCTCCTGGAGCATCACCAACCTCTCGCCGGTCGTGTCGGGCGCCTTCGCGGAGGCGCTGGAACTGGTGGAGCTGGCCGGAGTCGCCGCGCTGGACTCGGCGGTGGGCGAGATCGTCGCCGAGGTAGAGGAGATCGTGCTGTCGAGCGGCGGCAAGATCGTCTCCGCGCGCGAACGCCGGGCCGGCATCCTGGCGTTCACCATGCCCGAGGCCGCCTCGGTCGTCGGAGAAGCGTTGAACGCCTTCGGGATCACCGCCACGGTCCGCCCGGAGCACGTCCGCCTGTCACCGCACGCCACCACGTCGCGGGGGACGTTGGAACGCCTGCGCGCAGCCCTGAAGTCGTTGTCCGGCACAGCTTCCTCGCCGATCCCGGCCGCACTGTCGGCGCTGGTACCGACCATCGACAGCCTCGCCTCCGCACTGGGCCAGGACACCGAGGTCGTCGTGCACGACCTGACCAGGCTGCCGAACTCGATCATCGCGATCGCCGGTTCACTCACCGGCCGTCAGGTGGGCGGCCCGATGACGGACCTGTTGCTGGGCCTGGTGAGGCGCGGCACGACCACCGACATGCCCGGCTACGAGACGTATGCGCCGGACGGGCGGGCGATCTGGTCGTCGACGACATTCGTGCGCGACGCGGCGGGTGTCGCCGTGGGTTGCTTGTGCGTCAACAAGCTTGCCGCGCACGAGGCTTCCGGTCCGGTGGAGTCGTTTCCACAGGACGTGGACACGCTGCAGCGCGTGCTCGTGGAGAAGGCGATCGCCGACGTGGGCGTGCCGGTCGAGCTGATGAAGAAGGTGCACAAGTCGCAGGTCGTCCGAGTGCTGGACGAGGCCGGGTTCTTCCTCATCCGCGACTCGGTCGACCACCTGGCGGGTGTCCTGGAGGTCACCCGGTACACGATCTACAACTACCTCAACGAGAACCGAGGGACCTGAGCAGGTCCTGCCAGGCGGGGGACGAGAACGCGAGCACGCCGCCGCTCGCGTTCTTCGAGTCCCGGCGCGTCTAGCCGAGAGGAGTCGGACTCATCCCACTCCGATCGGTTCGGTGAGGTACTGCGTCAGCCGGTGGCGCGTCTGCTCATGGTCCAGGGCGACCCTGGCCAGTTGCTTGAAGTGCTGTCGCGCCCTGGCGATCGCGCCGAGGTCCTGGACGAACACGCGCGCGAACTCCGACTCGCTGTATGCGACCGGGTTCGCCTTCTCGTACTCCCACAGTATGAAGCCGGCCGACAGCACGGGGATGTCCGCGGGCACGAGCCGGATCAGGTGTGCCTTGGAGTGCAGCCGCCTGTACTGGGCCTGCATGACCTCGTCGTCGCCCATCGGCTGCTGCAGCGCTAGCTCATGGATGAAGAACACGCAATCCGGCCGGTCGTGTCGCCGCAGCAACGCTTGACGGTCGGTTCGGCACTGCACGAGTTCAGGAATTCGCTCCTCCGAGACGGTTCCGTGCGCGTGGTACACAGCCTCTGCGTATTCCGGGATCTGGAACATGCCCGGCACGATCATCGTGTCGTAGTTGGTGAGGCGCCTCGCCGTCGACTCGGCCATGCCGACGGTCCGCAGATTGCCGGGCATCTGAACGAAGTACTCGTCGAAGGCCCGCTCGTAGCGCCGTTTGAAGTCGTTCAGGAAGTCGATGTCCTTGCCGCACATGGACAGGAACTGGATGAGGTCGACTTCGCTGGCGCGTGCCTTGCCGTGCTCGATGGTCGAGATCTTGCTCGGGTCCCAGCCCAGCTTCACGGCAAGCTTGTTGCCGCTCAGGCCCGTGCAGGTCTCGCGCAGGCTGCGGAGCTCGTCACCCAGGTCCCTGCTGTACGCGGTGGAGGGAGTCATAGGCCGACGTTATGGCTTGTATTCAATCCAAGCATCTGCTCGTTCGGGTGAAAACGATAAGCGTGCTCCGTTCGGGTCTCGCTGGAGCCGGGTACCTTTCCTGAAACTTTCCCCTTCCCTCCTCGTCATCTCACCTTTACCGTTCCAGGTGTGAGAGCGCTCTCAAGGATGAGATGGCGGCGCGGACTGGCCGCCGTAGCGATTGCCCTGTCGTCATTGGCGACGGTCGAGGCCGCCTACGCGGCCGACGACTACACGCAGAACGTGACCGCGATCGACGCGACTCAAGCCCGGATCAACTTCACGCCGACGACCCCTGCTGTCTACGTCGACGTGCACTACCTGATCTCCGGCCAAGGTCAGCAGAACTTCCGGATGACCAACAACGCCGGGACCTGGCAGAAGACCGTCGGGTCGCTGTCGGCCGGCACGGTGATCGATTATTGGTTCACCTACGAGAAGTCCGGGCCGCAGTACGACACTCCGCACTTCAGCTACACGCACAACAGCGCGCCGCAACCGGTCGCGACGCCTACGTTCAGCCCACCTGGCGGTACGTACTCGACGGCCCAGACGGTGACGATCTCCACGGCCACCTCGGGTGCGACGATCCGCTACACGATCGACGGGTCGACGCCGACCAGCAGTTCGCCGGTCTACAGTGGCCCGATCTCGGTGCCTGGCAACAGGACCATCAACGCGATCGGTATCAGGTCGGGGCAGGCGAACTCGTCTGTCGGCAGCGCGTCGTACGTGATCGGCACGCCGGTCGCGACGCCGACGTTCAGTCCGCCGGGTGGTGCCTACGCGTCCGCGCAGACGGTGACGATCTCGACGGCGACCTCCGGATCGACGATCCGGTACACAGTGGACGGGTCGACGCCCACGGCGAGTTCGCCGGTCTACAGCGGGCCGATCTCCGTGCCCAGCAACAGGACGATCAGTGCGATCGGGATCAAGTCCGGTCTCGCGAACTCGGCTGTGGCCAGCGCGACGTACACGATCGGTACGCAGCAAGGGTGTGTGCAGTCCGACAACCCGAACTTCGGGCCGAACACGCGCATCTTCGACCCGGGCATGTCCGCCACGAGCATCCAGGCGCAGCTCGACACGGACTTCAACAACCAGAAGGACACGATCACCGCGCAGATGGCGCCCCGCCGGGTCGCGCACCTGTTCAAGCCGGGTACCTACAACGGCATCCACGACGACGTCGGCTACTACACGTCCGTCTCCGGCCTCGGCCGCAACCCCGGTGACGTGCTGATCAATGGCGACATCACCGTGGACGCGTTCAACGAGTCCGACAAGGGCGTGGCGCTGCAGAACTTCTGGCGCTCCGCCGAGAACATGGCGGTCAACCCCAGCAGCGGCACCAACCGCTGGGCCGTCGCGCAGGCGGCGCCGTTCCGGCGCATGGACGTCCGCGGCAACCTGGCGCTGTACCCGGCTTCGTACGGGTTCGCGTCCGGTGGCTACACGGCCGACACCCGCGTGTCCGGCCAGACGGCGTCGGTCTCGCAGCAGCAGTGGTACACGCGCGATTCCAACTACGGCAGCTGGAACGGCGGCGTGTGGAACATGGTGTTCTCCGGAACGCCGGGCGCACCCGCGACCACGTTCCCGAACCCGCCGTCGACGAACCTCGCGACGACGCCGATCTCGCGCGACGTGCCCTACCTCTACCTCGACGGCAACCAGTACAGGGTGTTCCTGCCTTCGCTGCGCACCAACGCTTCCGGTGCGTCGTGGATCAACGGCGGCACGCCCGGCACCTCGTTGCCGATGAGCCAGTTCTACGTCGTGAAGTCCGGCGACACCGCCGCGACGATCAACGCGGCGCTGGGCCAGGGCTGCAACCTGTTCTTCACGCCCGGCATCTACAACGTCAACCAGACGATCAACATCACGCGGCCCAACACCGTCGTGCTGGGCATCGGCTACGCGACGATCGTGCCGCAGAACGGCGTCACCGCGATGCAGGTCGCGGACGTCGACGGCGTGCGGATCAAGGGCATCCTGTTCGACGCGGGCACGACCCTGTCGAACTCGCTGCTGACCGTCGGCCCGGCGGGTTCGTCGGCGTCGCACGCGTCCAACCCGACCACCCTGCAGGACGTGTTCTTCCGCGTCGGCGGGGCGATCGCGGGCAAGGCGACCAACAGTCTCGTGGTCAACAGCAACAACACGATCATCGACCACAGCTGGATCTGGCGCGCCGACCACGGCAACGCCGGCACCTGGGGCTGGGACGAGGCGATCGGTGACACCGGCCTGGTGGTGAACGGCAACGACGTGCTGGCCACCGGCCTGTTCGTCGAGCACTACCAGAAGTACCAGACCATCTGGAACGGCGAGCGCGGGCGGACCATCTTCTACCAGAACGAGATGCCGTACGACGTGCCGAACCAGGCGATCTGGAACAGGCCGAACGGGCAGGCCGGATACGCGGCCTACAAGGTCGGCGACAACGTCACCACGCACGAGGCGTGGGGGCTCGGCAGCTACTGCTTCTTCAACGTCAACCCGTCCGTGCGGGCCGAGAACGCGTTCGAGGTGCCCAACCGGCCCGGTGTGAGGATGCACAACCTGCTGACCGTGTCGCTCAACTACCAGGGCACGATCACCCACGTGATCAACAACGTGGGGGCGGTGACGCCACCTGGCACCGTGCCGGTGAACGTCGTCAACTACCCGTAGTAGTACTGCTCTGAAGTGCGGCCCGTCACCTCCTCCAGGTGACGGGCCGCATCGCTGCCGCCACCTATGATGCGTGCCATGTCGATCGACCGGGGTGCCGAGTTCGCCGAGTTCTGGGCTGAACGGCACCTGTGCACGTTGTCCACCGTCCGTCCCGACGGAACTCCGCACGTGGTGCCTGTCGGCGTCACGCTCGACGCCGGGACCGGCATCGCGCGGATCATCACGTCCGGCGCGTCGTGGAAGGTCAAGCACGTCCGCAAGGCCGGGTATGCCGCTGTGTGCCAGGTGGACGGTCGGCGCTGGTCCACGTTGGAGGGTCCGGTCGTCGTGCGCGACGACGTGGAATCCGTGCGGGAGGCCGAGCGGCGGTACGCGTTGCGTTACAAGCAGCCGCGGGTCAACCCGGAGCGGGTCGTGATCGAGATCCAGGTGCGGCGTGTCACCGGCACCGTCTGACGTCGTGGTCGTCGGCATCGGTGCCGACGGGTGGGACGGGCTTTCTTCCGCCGCTCAGCAGGCGGTTTCCCGCTCACGTGTGCTGATGGGCTCGCGCCGGCAACTCGACCTGGTGCCGGGGGAGTTCGAGCGGGTCGCGTGGCCGTCGCCGCTGGTACCGGCGTTGCCCGAGCTGTTCGAGAAGTACCGCGACGTGTGCGTGCTGGCGTCCGGTGACCCCATGTTCCACGGCATCGGCACGACGCTGGTGCGGCTGCTGGGCGACCGGGTGACGGTGCTCCCGCACCCGTCCTCCGTGTCGCTCGCCTGCGCCCGCCTCGGCTGGGCGTTGAACGAGGTCGAGGTCGTGTCGCTGGTGGCACGATCCGCCGACCTGCTACGCCCCGTGTTGACGCCGGGACAGCGCGTGCTCGTGCTCGGCGGGGACCCGGCAACCGTTGCGGCACTGGCCGGAGACATCACGGTCCTCGAACAGCTAGGTGGGCCCGCCGAGCGGGTTTACCCTTGGTCCGGGCAGGACGCGGACCCGCTGTGTGTGATCGCGATCGAGTCGGGCGGGAGCGCTCTCTCGCGGGTTCCCGGACTGCCTGATGACGTGTACGAATCCGATGGCCAGCTGACGAAGCGAGAGGTGCGGGCTATTTCGCTGTCGAGATTGGCGCCGCTGCCCGGGCAGCTGCTGTGGGATGTCGGGGCGGGGTCGGGTTCGATCGCGATCGAGTGGGCGCGAACGCATCCGACGTGCCGGGCGATCGCCGTCGAGCAGTCGGTCGAACGCGCAGAGCGAATCGCCGGTAACGCTGCGTCTCTGGGCGTGCCCGGCGTGGAGGTCCACATCGGACGGGCGCCGGACGCGTTGGAGGGGCTGGAGAAGCCCGACGCGATCTTCATCGGCGGCGGCGTGACGGTGCCCGGCGTGCTGCAGGCCTGCTGGGACGCTTTGGCGGCAGGCGGTCGTTTGGTGGTCAACGCGGTGACGCTGGAGTCCGAGGCTGTGGTCGCGCAGTGGTATGCGAGGCTCGGCGGTGACCTGGTGCGGATCTCGGTGAACCGCGGCTCCTCGGTCGGCAAGTTCACCGGGTGGCGGCCGCACATGCCCGTGACGACGTGGAGCGTGACGAAGTGACCGTGCACTTCATCGGGGCCGGGCCCGGAGCGGCCGACCTGATCACGGTGCGGGGGCGTTCGCTGATCGAGTCGTCGCCGGTGTGCCTGTACGCGGGTGCACTGGTGCCGGTCGAGCTGCTGGACTTCTGCCCCGCGGGCGCGCGCAAGATCGACACGGCGCTGCTGACGCTGGACGAGATCGTCGCCGAACTGGTCGCCGCCTCGGAGCAGGGGCTGGACGTGGCCCGGCTGCATTCCGGGGACCCTTCGGTGTTCAGCGCGATGGCCGAGCAGATGCGCCGGTTGGACGCGCTGGGCATCACCTACGACGTGACTCCCGGCGTGCCTGCTTTCGCGGCCGCCGCGGCATCGTTGCAGCGCGAGCTGACCGTGCCGGGGGTCGGGCAGACGGTCATCCTGACGCGGACCTCGCAGCGCGCCACACCGATGCCCGAGGGTGAGGACCTGGACACGCTGGGTCGCAGTCACGCGACTCTCGTGCTGCACCTCGCCGTGCAACGGATCTCGGACGTGGTCGCGGAGCTGGTGCCGAACTACGGGCTGGACTGCCCGGTCGCGGTCGTCGCCTACGCGTCACGTGAGGACGAGGTCGTGTTGCGGGGGACGCTGGACGACATCGCCGCGCAGGTCGAGGCCGCCGGGATCAAGCGGACCGCGGTGATCATCGTCGGGCAGACGCTCGGGGCCACGCAGTTTCCGGACAGCCACCTGTACTCGGCCACTCGGGTTCGATGATCCTGATCCTCGGCGGCACGGGGGAAGCGCGAGCGCTGGCCTCCCGCGTGCCCGCCGTTTCTTCGCTGGCCGGCCGGGTGAGCAATCCCGCCCTTCCCGTCGGTGAGGTGCGGATCGGCGGGTTCGGCGGTGTCGACGGGCTCACGCAGTGGTTGCGGGACAACGACGTCCACGCCGTGGTCGACGCGACCCACCCCTTCGCTCGGCAGATCACCGCGAACGCCTTCGAGGCCTGTTCGCGGGTCGGCGTGCCGTTTCTGATCCTGCGACGGCCCGGGTTCACGCCGCAGCCCGGATGGCGGTGGGTGGACAGCGTGGCCGACGCCGCGCGGGACCTGCCTGGCTCCAGGGTGTTCCTGACTACCGGGCGGCAGGACCTCGCGGAGTTCGCCGAGTGCCCGCAGTGGTTCCTGGCACGGATGGTCGAACCTCCGGAACCGCCGATGCCGCACCGGATCGAGGTGCTGCTGTCGCGCGGTCCGTTCACTGTGGACGGTGAGCTGGAGCTGATGCGGTCACGCGAGATCGACGTGCTCGTCACCAAGGACAGCGGCGGCTCGATGACGTCGGCCAAACTTGAAGCCGCGCGTCGACTCAGTGTGCCGGTCGTGATCGTGCGCCGGCCACCGCTCCCACCCGCGGAGACGGTGGCCGACGTGGATGCCGCCGTCAGCTGGTTGGGTACCGCCGGGGCGTGAAGACGACGCCCTGGGACGTCACGATCGTCTGCGACGAGCCGATGATCAGCAGGCAGCGCATGTCGATCGTGGCCGGGTCGAGGGCGCCGAGCGTGAGGACACGGATCTCCTCCTCCGGACCGCCGACGTCGCGTCCGACGACGATCGGGGTGTCCGGGGCGCGGTGCTTCAGCAGCAGGTCGCGCATGTCCGCCACCTGGTGCGTGCGGGCCTTGGACGCCGGGTTGTAGATCGCGATCACCAGGTCGGCCTTGGCGGTGGCTTCGAGCCGTTCGGCGATGACGTCCCACGGCTTGAGCCTGTCGCTCAGGGAGATCACCGCGTAGTCGTGGCCGAGCGGCGCGCCCGCCTTGGCCGCCACGGCGTTCGCCGCCGTGACGCCGGGGATGACGCGGACCGGCACGTCCGGGGACTCCGCGGCGACCTCCAGCACGGCGGTGGCCATCGCGAAGACGCCCGGATCGCCCGACGACACGACGGCGACCCGCGAGCCCTTCCGCGCCAGGTCCAGGGCGAAGGCCGCGCGTTCGGACTCGACCTGGTTGTGCGAGGAGTGCCGCTTCTGGCCAGGACGTTCCGGAACGCGGTCGAGGTAGGTGCTGTAACCGACCAGCTCGTCGGCGGCCTCGAGTTCCTGACGGGCCTCCGGGGTGAGCCACGCGCGGGCTCCGGGACCGAGGCCGACGACGACGACCTCGCCCTTCGGCTTGGCGGGCCGGGACTGGCTTGGCAACAGGGCCAGCGAGAAGTACGGGACGGATTCGGGGTCGACGTCGGCCAGCGGCGACATCTTCTGGCGGCCGGTCGTGGCGCGCTCGACGTACCAGGCGCCGTCGAGCCGCCCAGCCGCCTCCAGTGCCTCGCGGACGTTGCCGAAAGTGCGGCCCAGCTTGAGGATCGCTGCGCTGTCGGTGTCGGCGAGGCGGGCCGCGAGCTCGGCGGGCGGCAGCGTGCCGGGCAGGATCGTGAGCACCTCGTCGCGTTCCACCAGCGGAGTGCCGAGGACGGCTGACGCGCCGCTCACCGACGTGACGCCGGGGACGACCTCCCACTCGTAGCGGTCGGCGAGGCGCTTGTGCATGTGCATGTAGGAGCCGTAGAAGAACGGGTCTCCCGCTGCCAGCACGACGACGTCACGTCCGGCGTCGAGGTGCGCGGCCAGCTTGCCGGCGGCCTCCTCGTAGAAGGCGTCGATCTCGCCCTGGTAGTCGTCCGTGTCCTCGGTCGTGACCGGGTAGACGAGCTGTTCCATGATCTGGCCGTCGCGCAGGTACGGCGCCGCGATCGTCCTGGCGACCGACTTGCCGTGCCGGGCGCTGTGGAACGCCACCACGCCGGCCTCGCTGATGAGTCGTGCGGCCTTGACCGTCACGAGTTCCGGGTCGCCGGGACCCAGGCCGACGCCGTAGAGCTTGCCCGTCATTCTTCTTCGCTCGCAATCGCGTTGATGGCCGCCGCCGTCATGGCACTGCCGCCGCGCCGGCCGCGCACCACGAGGTGCTCCAGATCCGTTGCGGCCAAAGCTTCCTTGGACTCCGCCGCCCCGATGAACCCGACCGGGATGCCGAGGATCGCGGCGGGCCGCGGTGCTCCGGCGGCGATCAGGTCGAGGAGGTGGAACAACGCGGTGGGGGCGTTGCCGATCGCGATCACCGCGCCGTCGAACCGGTCCGCGAGGAGTTCCAGGGCAGCGGCGCTGCGGGTGTTACCGATGGCTTTCGCCAGCTCCGGTGTGCGCGGATCCTGCAGGTAGCACAGGACTTCGTTGTCCTTCGGCAGGCGGCGGCGGGTCACGCCGGACGCGACCATGTTGGCGTCGCACAGGATCGGGGCACCCGCCCGCAAGGCCGCGCGGGCGTCGCGCACTACGTTCGGGGAGAACGCGACGTCCTCCGGCAGGTCGGTCATGCCGCACGCGTGGATCATGCGGACGACGACTTTCGCGACGTCGCCGGGGAACCTGGTGAGGTCCGACTCCGCGCGGATGGTGGCGAAGGACTGGCGGTAGATCTCCGCCCCGTCCCTGATGTACTGCGTCAACGGATCTCCTCGTAGCCGTCGCCGGTCGCGACGAACTCGATCACAACGCCTGCGGGACGACCGCACCGGCGGGCACAGCCCGACCAGTGCACCGCGCCGGGCCTGTCGGACCTGCTCCCTAGAATAGAAATTGGGGGTACCCGGCCTGGCGCGTGTGTGTGGTGCGACGCATCGGTCCGTGCGGGCGCATCGGTCTGTGCGGGTGCATCGACCCAAGCCTGCACATCGGCCCGTACGTCGGAGAGCGACTTCGCGCAGCCGGGGCGGCCGGTGCAGGCGCTGACGCCGTGCCAGGGGGAGTCGGGGTCGGTGATCAGGCCGGTGACGTCGGTGCCGGCGGGCACGACCAGGCTGCGCCACGGGGTCAGGCGGAGCGCGACGCCGGGAAGTTGTGAGGCGTCCAAGCGGCCCAGCGGAACACCTGGCGTCAAAGGTGAAGGTGCGACAGGCGTCACAACCGGGGTGAACGCGGCGCCGGACGAGACGCCGAAGTGCGCGGTGATCTTTCGCACACCGTCGTCCACTTCGGACAGGCGCCAGGCGGGTCCGCGCATCGACTGGAACAGGCGGGCGGCGGTCACGACGGCGTCGACGGGGTCGGACACGCGGATACCTGTATCGGTACCGGCGAGCAGCAGCACGTCCCCGGCGAGGCCGAGGTCGCCGCCCAGGCCGCTCACCGCGGCGCCGACCGTGACCAGGAAACGCCCTGGTAGCGAGGCCAGTCCGGGGTTCGCGCACAGGGCCGCGTCCAGCGCGTCGACCAGGTCCTGGTTGTCGTCCAGGGGCGCCGCGATGATGTTGCGGATGCGTTCGTGCGACCAGGAGGGCAGCAGGCCCGCCGCACGCAGGCGCTCGCCCAGCTCCGCGCCGTCCGCGAGCCCTCTGATCTGGAGGTTCGCGCGCGAGGTCAGCTCGATCGAGCCGTTGCCCAGTTCGGCGGCGGCAAGACGGACGACATCCCACTGAGCAGCGGAAAGAGTGCCGCCCGGCACCCGGATGCGCGCCAGCCCGCCGTCGGCCGCGGCATGCAGCTCGACGGCGCCGGGGCAGGCGTCCGGGTGACTACGCATAGGTCGGACTGTAACCCGCCGGTTAGGGTGAGCCCGAACGACGAAGCGCAGGAGGAAGCCGGTGTGAATCCGGCGCGGTCCCGCCACTGTGACCAGCGAACACCGCTGGGAGTCAGGAACTCCGCTTCGCCAGTCACCCGCACTTTGGGGCGAGGACCCCACGAGGGATGGAGCCTGCGTGATCCTGCTGCTGTCGACCTCCGACACCGACCTGCTGTCGGCGCGTGCGAGCGGTGCCGAATACCGGCTCGGCAACCCCGCCCGCCTCACCGTCGACGACCTGCCCGCGCTGGTCGACGGCGTCGAGCTCGTCCTCGTGCGCATTCTCGGCGGCCGCCGGATGTGGGAGGAAGGCCTCGACTGGCTGCTGGCCGGCGGGCTGCCCGTCGTCGTGCTCGGTGGTGAGCAACAGCCCGACGCGGCGCTGATGGAGCTGTCGACGGTGCCCGGTGGCGTCTGCGCGGAGGCGCACCTCTACCTCGCGCACGGCGGCCCGGCGAACCTCACCGAGCTGCACAAGTTCCTGTCCGACACCGTGCTGCTGACCGGCCACGGCTTCGAGGCCCCCGCCGCCACCCCCTCGTGGGGTGTGCTGGAGCGGGAGACCGAGGGCACCGGTCCGACGGTCGCGGTGCTCTACTACCGCGCACACCACGTGGCCGGGAACACGGCGTTCGTGCACGCCCTGTGCGACGCGATCGAGGCCAAGGGCGGCAGGCCGCTGCCGGTCTACTGCTCCTCGCTGCGCACCGCCGAACCCGAGCTGCTCGACACGCTGCGCCAGGCCGACGCGCTGGTCGTGACGGTGCTCGCGGCCGGCGGCACGAACCCCGCCAAGGCGTCCGCCGGTGGCGACGACGACGCGTGGGACGTCGGTGCGCTGGCCGCGCTCGACGTGCCGATCCTGCAGGGCCTGTGCCTCACGTCGAGCCGCGAGTCGTGGGACTCCAACGACGACGGACTGTCTCCTTTGGACACCGCGACCCAGGTCGCGATCCCCGAGTTCGACGGCCGGATCATCACGGTTCCGTTCTCCTTCAAGGAGATCGACTCCGACGGCCTCACCGTCTACGTCGCCGACCCGGAACGGGCGCTGCGCGTCGCGGGCATCGCGGTCCGGCACGGCCGTCTGCGCCACATCCCGGTCGCGGAGCGCAAGGTCGTCGTGATGCTGTCGGCGTACCCGACGAAGCACTCCCGCATCGGCAACGCGGTCGGGCTCGACACACCTGCGTCGACCGTACGGCTGCTGAAGGCCATGCAGGAGCACGGTTACGACATCGGCGACGCGCTGCCGGGGGTGCAGGAGCTCGACGGCGACAAGCTGATCCACGCGCTGATCGCCGCCGGTGGCCAGGACGCCGACTGGCTGACGCAGGAGCAGTTCGAGAGCAACCCGATCCGCATCGCGGCGGCCGACTACCGCGAGTTCCACGAGACGCTGCCCGACGAGTTCCGCGCGTCAATGCGCGAGCACTGGGGCGAGGCGCCGGGCTCGTTGTTCGTCGACTTCTCGAAGTCGAAGGACGGCGAGATCGTGCTGGCCGCGCTGCGGTCCGGCAACGTCGCGGTGATCGTCCAGCCGCCGCGCGGGTTCGGTGAGAACCCGATCGCGATCTACCACGACCCCGACCTGCCGCCGTCGCACCACTACCTCGCGGCGTACCGGTGGATCGAGTCGAACTTCGGCGCCGACGCCGTCGTGCACGTCGGCAAGCACGGCAACCTGGAGTGGTTGCCGGGCAAGACGGTCGGCATGTCGGCGTCCTGCGGCACGGACGCGGCGCTCGGCGACCTGCCGCTGATCTACCCGTTCCTCGTCAACGACCCCGGCGAGGGCACGCAGGCCAAGCGGCGTGCGCACGCCACGCTGGTCGACCACCTCGTGCCGCCGATGGCCCGCGCCGACAGCTACGGCGACATCGCGCGCCTGGAGCAGTTGCTCGACGAGTACGGGAACATCTCCGCGATGGACCCGGCCAAGGTACCGGCGATCCGCGCGCAGATCTGGACGCTGATCAAGGCCGCGAAGCTCGACCACGACCTGGGACTCGACGACCGGCCCCACGACGCGGAGTTCGACGAGTTCATCCTGCACGTCGACGGCTGGCTGTGCGAGGTCAAGGACGTCCAGATCCGCGACGGCCTGCACATCCTCGGAGAAGCGCCGACGGGTTCGGTCCGCGTCAACCTCGTGCTCGCGATGCTGCAGGCACGGCAGATGTGGGGCGGTCAGGTCGCCGCGCTGCCCGGCCTGCGCGAGGCTCTGGGACTCACGACCACGGGCCGCGAAGACGTTGACGCCGTGGAGGAACAGGCTCGCGTACTCGTCCAGGCGATGGAGGACGCGGGCTGGGATCGTTCCGCCGCAGCGGGTCTGCACGAGTCCGAGGACGTGCGGAAGATCCTGGAGTTCGCGGCGGTCGAGGTCGTGCCCCGGCTCGCGCGCACCACGGACGAGATGACGAACGTCCTGCACGCGCTGGACGGCGGCTACATCCCGGCCGGCCCGTCCGGTTCTCCGTTGCGCGGCCTGGTGAACGTGCTGCCGACCGGCCGCAACTTCTACTCGGTCGACCCGAAGGCCATCCCGTCGCGCCTGGCGTGGGAGACCGGCCAGGCGATGGCCGACTCGCTGCTGGAGCGCTACCGCTCCGAGAACGACGGTGAGTGGCCGCCGTCGGTCGGCCTCTCGGTCTGGGGCACGTCCGCGATGCGCACCGCCGGCGACGACATCGCCGAGGTGTTCTCGCTGCTCGGCGTCCGGCCGGTGTGGGACGACCAGTCGCGCCGTGTCACCGGTCTCGAAGTCATTCCGCTGGAGGAGTTGGGCCGGCCGCGCGTCGACGTCACGATCCGGATCTCCGGCTTCTTCCGCGACGCCTTCCCGCACGTCGTGTCCATGTTGGACGATGCCGTGCAGCTGGTGGCCGCGCTGGACGAGCCCGCGGAGCACAACTTCGTGCGGGCACACATGCTCAAGGACCTGGAGGAGCACGGCGACCAGCGCCGGGCCACGTTGCGCGTCTTCGGTTCCAAGCCCGGCGCGTACGGCGCGGGCGTGCTGCCGTTGATCGACAGCCGCAACTGGCGCGACTCGTCCGACATCGCCGAGGTCTACGCGGTGTGGGGCGGCTACGCGTACGGGCGCGGGGTCGACGGTGTGGCGGCACGGGCGGACATGGAGTCGGCGTACCGGCGGATCGCGGTGGCGGCCAAGAACATCGACACGCGCGAGCACGACATCGCCGACTCGGACGACTACTTCCAGTACCACGGCGGCATGGTCACGATGGTGAAGGCGTTGACGGGCAAGGCACCCGCCGCGTACGTCGGTGACAGCACGCGCCCCGAGGCCGTCCGCACGCGCACGCTGACCGAGGAGACCTCACGGATCTTCCGGGCCCGCGTGGTGAACCCGCGCTGGATCGGCGCGATGCGCAACCACGGGTACAAGGGCGCGTTCGAGCTGCAGGCGACGGTCGAGTACCTGTTCGGCTACGACGCCACGACCGGCGTCGTAGCGGACTGGATGTACGAGAAGCTGACCGAGAGCTACGTGCTCGATCCGGAGACCCGGAAGTTCCTGCAGACGTCGAACCCCTGGGCGTTGCACGGCATCGCCGAGCGTCTGCTGGAGGCGGCCGAGCGCAAGATGTGGGAGCACCCGGAGGAGTCCACTCTGGACGCGCTGCGGGCGGCCTACCTGGAGACCGAGGGCGACCTGGAGGACGGCGTCTGATCGAGCCGGACGCAGCAGTGACCCGGTGACGGATCGAGGCGGGCGGACACGCCGTTCGCCCCGATACCGTCCAGCAGACCGCTGACCATGCACAGGTTCATCCCGCACACGAGCTCCGTGTGCCGGTGCGCCAGGCTGTGGAACGGGCAGTTGCCCAGCAGGATCGAGCCGCCGTCCTCGCGCGGTTCGAAACCGAAGTCCGCCAACGCTTCCGTCACGCCGCCCGGGGCCTGCGCCGCCAGGTCCGCGCCCCACTCGTAGGCGCGCCGGTTCAGGACCTCGCGCGCCGGTTCCCCCGTGGTCTCGGCTTCCACCAACGCGTCCGTGAGCAGATGACTCGCGGCCTCGTACCGGCGATCGGGCAGCGACACCTCGATCTGCTCCTCGGAACGCTGGTAGAGCTTCGCCGGACGACCGGCCCCAGGCCCGCTGCGCCCGGTTCGCCGCTGGTGCACCACTGTGAGAAGGCCCATCTCGACCAGCTTGTCGAGGTGGAACGCGGCCGTCGTGCGCGGCAGTTCGACGGCCTGCGCCGCCTCGTCCTTGCTGATGGGGGAGGTTTGCCGCGCCACGAAGTCGTAGAGCCTGCGGCGGTTCGGTTCGTCGAGGGCCGCTACGGCGGCGACGGGGTCGGCCATCTCTAAAATCTACTCCTGTTGACTAAATTCGGCCAGCGACTCTACCGTGGCGGCATGGACCTCGAAGCGGCGCAGCAGGCGGTCACGGACCTGCTCAAGGCTCTGGGCAAGGACCCGTACTCGGTGCATCTCGCCGACACTCCGCGCCGCGTCGCCGAGGCGTACGCGGAGATGCTGACCCCGCGCGAGTTCACCATGACGACGTTCCCCAACGACGAGGGCTACGACGAGCTCGTGCTCGCGCGCAGCATTCCCGTGCAGTCGTTGTGCGAGCACCACATGCTGCCGTTCCATGGTGTCGCGCACGTCGGATACCTGCCGGGAGAACGGATCCTGGGCCTGTCGAAGCTCGCGCGCGTCGTGGAGATGTTCGCGCGCGACCTCCAGGTGCAGGAACGGCTCACCAAGCAGGTCGCCGACTGGCTGCAGGACCAGCTGCAGCCTTTGGGGGTCGGTGTCGTGATCGAGGCCGAGCACATGTGCATGGCGCACCGGGGTGTGCGGGTCAGCGGATCCCGCACGATCACGTCGGCGTTGAAAGGCGTGCTGCGGAAGGATCCCGCGTCACGTCAGGAGTTCTTCACCCTCGTTCACGCGGCCTGAACGGGCCCGAACACGTAGGAGCCGGCGGCGTCCGCGTCGTCGCCCGCCCAGAACTCCGCCCACAGCGTGGCGAACTCGGCCCGCGACAGCCTGCCGTCCCCGTCGAGGTCCAGCACCGTGAAGTCGGTCGAGGCCTCGCGCCCGAGCCAGGCCTCGACCATCACCCGGTACTCGGCCTCGGACACGTAGTCGTCGCCGTCCGCGTCCACGGCACCGAACATCGCGTCCGCCGTTCCGAGAACGGGCTCGATGTTGTCCGGCAGCACGTCGACGACGTTCAGCACGTCGTCCAGGGTCACCCTGTCCGCGCCGCCCGCTGCCGACCGAAGCATCGTCCACCAGCCCAGCATCACCTGGGACAGCAGCTTCTCGTCGCTGCCGCCCAGGTCGGCCCAGCGCGTGGCGAGGAGCCGGAAGTCCTCCTCGGTCAGATAGCCGTCACCGGTGGCGTCCATGGCCCCGAAGACCAGAACGACCTTGCTGCGCTGAAATTCGCTCGCCATGCGCAGGGACGATAGGCCGAATGCCGCAATCAGGACTATCGGCCGAATGGGTCCGAACTAGTCCACGAACAGAGCATCGGCCAGCTGCAAACGGCCGGATACCCCCAGCTTCCGGTAGATGCCCGAGAGCACGCCTTCTACCGCAGCCGGGGCCATGAGCAGCGTGGATGCGATCTCGTCGTTCGAACGGCCACGTGCCGCCAGCTCCGCCACCTGGTGCTCCGTCGGGGTGAGCGCGGTCGGCCCGGTCTGCCGCATCCGCCGAGGTCCGGCGCTCGTCGCCACCAGTTCGGAGTAGGCCCGCGCGGCCATCGCGACTGATCCGCACTTCTGCGCCAGGTCGACGGCGTCACGCAGGCACGTCCGCGCGAACGCGGTGTCGCCCTGGCGCCGCACCACGACGCCGAGGTCCACCAACGCGCGTGCCAGCTCCAGGCGGGCGGGGGAGGCGCGGAGCACCCGTACGGCCTCCTCCAGCAACGTCCGCCCGGCCGTTCCCGCCGTCACGCGGCCCTCCGCGCGCAACGCCATGCCCAACGCCCTGGGCGCGCCCCAGACGCGGGCGAGCGCCACCTCTTCCTGGGCCAGGTCGCGCGCCCGTTCGCCGTCGCCCATCGCCGCGCAGGCCAGGGCCGCTCCGGAGCGCCACGACAGCGCCGCCGGGTTGCGGTACGGCCAGGCGGCGCAGTGCCGTCCGGCGGCCAGGAACGCTTCCAGGGCATCGTGATCGTCGCCTCGCGCCGTCAGCACGCGGCCCCGCACGGTCAGCACGCCGCCGAACGACCACGTGCGCCGCGCCTCGTCCGTCGAGGCCTCGGCGATCACCGCGGCGGCCTCGTCGAGACGGCCCTCCTCGAGCAGGATGTCGGCGAGCAACGCGGCGTGCCAGGTGGAGACGGCGTGCCAGCGCCGGTCCTGCCGCAGGTGGTCGGCCGCCACCAGCAGGTCGGCGCGGGCGGAGGCGAGATCTCCCTTGCGGCGCTGGACGTTCGCGCGCATCACGTTCGTCAGCGCGCGCAACGCCGGTGCCTGCGCCCGGTCGACCTCGTCCAGCACGGCCAGTGCCTCGTCCAGCGAGTCGGCCAGGTTCAGCGTCATCGCGGACGTCAGCGCGGCGAGCACCCCGTCGGGCGAGACGAGCCGGACGGCCTCGGTGGCGCTGATGTCCCCGACCATCACGCGGTGCAGCACCCCGGCGGGCGTGTCGAGCGAGACGGCCGACGGCACGGCCTCCTGCCACACCAGTCCGTGCACCGCCAGATGTGCTTGTGCGCAAGAGGATTCGCGCGACAGGACCGCCGGGATCTCGGCGGGACTGCCTTCGGCGTGCAGGGCGTAGGACAACGCGATCGCGGACTCGACATCGTCCACATCGGACTGCAGCGCTTCGCGCAACCGGGCCGTCGCGTCGGGCAGGTTGCCGACCAGCTCGGCGATTCCCAGCAGCCGCAACGCCCGCGACGGGTTCGCCACCGGTTCGCGCAACGCCCGCCACAGCAACCGCGCGGCACCGGGCGTGTCGCCGTGGCTCACCGCCTCCTGCGCGGCCCGGTCGAGCACCTCGCCCGCCCACGGTTCCAGGCCCGGCGCGGTCTCCAGCAGGTGGTCGGCCACCGCCCGGTCCGAGGCGCCGTGCGTCCGCAACGAGCGCGCGGCCCGCAGGTGCAACTCGGCCCGTGCCGCAGCGGGCATGTCGCTGAGCACCGCGGGCCCGGCCACGCCGAGCAGTTCGACGGTGTGCACGGCCTCGGCGAGCTCCACCGGGCTCAGCCGCGTCAGTTCGGCGAGCACGCCGGGATGCGGGGACGGCCCGAGCGCGGCCAGGCAGTGTGCCGTGGTCACGACGGGAGCGGACCGGCGGCGCAGCCTGGCCGCCATGATCTCGCCGGACACCTCCGCGCCGTGCCGGGCCACCCGCCAGGCGGCCTCAGCGGTCGGCGGGACCCCGTCCTCCGCCAGGGCCCTGACGAGCCGGGTCACCGCCAGCGGGTTGCCGCCGGTCGCGTCGAAGCAGGCGGCCGTGAACTCGGGCGCGGCCTCGCCCAGTTCCGCCGAGACGAGACGGTCCGTCTCGGCGGAGGTGAGGTTGTCCAGCGTCACCCGCCGGCACGAAGCCATGATCTCGCCGAACGACGGGTCGTCACACCGTTCGCCCAGGCCCACGGCCAGCACGACGGCGATGCGCAACCGCTGCACCCTCAACGCCAGATAGGCGAGCCAGCGAAGGGACGCGGCATCGGCCCAGTGTGCGTCGTCCACGACGACGAGCAGGTCGCCACGTGCGGCCAGTGCCGCGGCCAGCCGGTAAACGCCGTGCAGCACGGGGAAATCAGCCGTCATCGCGGTGAGCTGCAGCGCGCCCGTCGCTTCCGCGGGCACGAGATCTGAATCGACCAGGTCGAACAGCTGGGCCACGATCCCGAACGGAAGATCGCTTTCCAATGCACTTCCGCGCGCTCGCACGACCTGCCTGCCGGATGTTTCCCAGCGCGCGGCGAGGTCGTCCAGGGTCGCCGTCTTCCCCGTGCCGGGTGCGCCTTCCACCACCGTGGTCGTGCCCGGCGCCGCCTGATCGCCGATTCCGGCGCACCATACTTTCAGCCGGTTTTCCAAGATCTCTCCACAATCCGCCGCTGAAAGCTCAGCGGAATTGATGCTAGGAGAAAGCGCTCCACTTGCCCAGGTAAAGCTTCCTGCACTATGGGCGTCTCAACAGGATGGCGGCACGTATGATCCCGCGGGCTACTACTCGAATGGGTAGCGTCAGGCCTGGAGACTGCGCTTCGAGGTCGTCCCGACGGCGTAGAAGGGCCGCTCGGGGCTGGTCGTGGTGCTGGTCGTTGTGGTAATGCAGCGCTTGTTCTCCGCCGCCGCGGAGCGAAAGGAATAATGGGTGTCGGGGAATCGGGACGGGATGTTCCGCGGCCGTGAGGGAGAACGGGAGCTCCTGAACGGCGTGCTGGACGCGGGCACCGGTGTGGTGCTGATCGACGGCGCGGCGGGCACCGGCAAGACGCGGTTGCTGGCCGAGATCGCCGCCGTCGCCGCCGGCCGCGGCTTCGAGGTCGCCACCGCGCAGGACGAACTCGATCAGCCGTTCCTGTTGGCCCGCCTGGCAGAACGCCGTCCGGGCGGTCCCGCGCTCGTCGTGCTGGACGATCTCCACCTGGCCGAGCCGGGCACCCTGGCCGCACTGCGCGGTCTGTTACCCGCCTCCACCGACGAAAAGGTGGTGTGGCTGCTCGCTCGCCGCCGCGGTGAGGGCACCGACCGCCTGTTCGGTGCCGCCGCCCAGGGCGGTGCCATCAGGATCGAGCTGCGGCCGTTGGCGGACGACGTGGTCGCGGACCTCGTCGCCGACCTCGCGGGCGGAGTCCCCGACGACGACCTGAAAGCGCTTGCTTCCACCGCCCAGGGCATTCCCGCCGGGTTGGTCGCGCTCTTCGGGGCCCTGCACGAGGACGGTCTGGTGCTGACCAGCGCCGGGCACGCCTCGATCAGGGCCGATCGGCCGCCGCACCGCACCGAGGCGTTGCTGCGCGACCGCGTGGGTGCGTTGAGCGGCGGGGCAAGACACCTCCTGCAGGTCGCCGCCGTGCTCGGGCCGCGCTTCGAACCCGGTGACGTCGCGGAGATGCTGGCGTCGAGGACCGCGATCCTGCTGCCCGCCCTGGACGAGGTCATCCGCGCGGGCGTCGTGACGGCCCGGGACGACAGGCTGGCGTTCCGGCACGAACTGCTCTGGCGCCTGGTCGCCGACTCCGTGCCCCCTCCCGTGCGGCGCGCGCTGCACCGCGAGGCCGGCGAGATGCTGCTGGGGCGCGGGGACTCCGCCGTCGTCGCCGCGAAGCACCTGTTGCACGGTGCCCAGCGCGGCGACGCCCGGTCGATCGACGGACTGGTCGCGGCCGCGAAAGCCGTGCTGTGGAACGCTCCCGAGGCCGCCGCCGAGCTGGCGGTGCGCGCGCTCGAACTGACCGACCAAGCGTCTGCTTTGCTGGTCCACCGCACGGTCATGGCGGTGCGAGCGCTCACCGCGGCCGGCCGGCTCACCGCCGCACAGGCGCTGGCACAGGAGGCCCTGTCCCGTCAGGTCGCCCCGGAGCCCGCCGCCGAACTCCGGCACTGCGTGGCCACGACGACGTTGCTGGGGGCCCGGTACGCGGAGTCGCTGGAGATCTCCGAGGCGTTGCTGCGCGAACCCGACCTGGCGCCGGAACTCGCACCCTGGGTGGAGATCACCCGGCTGATGGCGTTGCTCGGCCACGACCGTCGCCGCGCGCAGGAGCTGGCCGAGTCCGTCGTGCGCACCCGCCAGGGCGCACCGGACGACGTGCTGGCAACGGCTTTGGCCGTGCTGGCGGCGATCGCGCGTGACACCGGCCGGCCCGGCGACGCGCTGGAACTGGCCCGTGAGGCCTCGCGGTCGAGCACCTCGCACGACCTCGGCGCGTATCCGCAACTGCTGCTCGCGACGCTGCTCGCGGGACTGCGGGAGTTCGCCGACGCCGGCAACGTGGTGCGGCGGGTCCGCGGTGGGCCGTCCGCGGTGGTCACCAGGGAGGTCATGACCGCGGTCGTCCAGGCCCGGATCCTGTTGCAGGCGGGGCGGATCGAGGAGGCCGCGGCCGAGGCGCGCAGCGCGCTGGCGGTGGCGGAGGAGACCGGGCACGAGGCGGTGGTCGCCCCGGCGCTGGCGGTGCTGGCGATGGTCGCGATCCACACCGGCGACCTGCCCGCGGCGCTCGAGCACGTCGAACGCTGCCGCGACCGGGCCCCGGCCGACGGCGTCATCTTCTCGCGCGCCTACTACCAGTGGACCGACGTGCTCGTCACCTACGTCGGGTCCGGGCTCGACAAGGCGCTGGCGCTGCTCACCGGCGAGTACCCGGGCCTGGTGTCGTCGGGACTGTTCGCGGAGGAACCCCGCGCCGCCGGGTGGTTCCTGCGCCGGGCGCTGGAGGCGGGGGACGAGCGGCTGGCGAAGGCCGTCGTGGACCACGCGGAACGGCTGGCGCGGGACCATCCGGGGTTCCCGGCGATCTGCGCGGCCGCGGTGCACGCGCGCGGCCTGCTCGACGGCGACGCGAAGTCGCTGGAACTGGCCGTGCGGGAACACCGGGACCTGTGGGCGCGGGCGAACGCCGCCGAGGACCTCGGCGTGCTGCTCACGGGCTCGCCGGACCGGTCGGAGTCGGTGAAGGCACTGGAGGACGCGCTCGGGCTCTACCGGGAGATCGGTGCGTCACGGGACAGCGCGCGGGTCCTGGGCCGGTTGCGCAAGCTCGGCCGGCGCCGCAGGGCCGCTCCGGCGCGGCCGGAGTCCGGATGGTCCAGTCTGGACGACACCGAACGGGCGATCGCCAACCTGGTGGCCAAGGGCCAGACGAACCGGCAGATCTCCACGCAGCTGTTCATGTCGCCGCACACGGTGAACTTCCACCTGCGCAAGATCTTCCGCAAGCTCGGGATCAGTTCACGCGTCGAGCTGGTGATGAGGTCGAGGGACGACCAGTGACCGGCACGGTGCGCTTGGCCTGACGCCGCAACTGCAGGATCCGGGCGGCGCCGACGACGGCGACCAGCAGCGCGCCGCCGATCGCGCCGAACAGCAGCGCCACGCCCAGGGGCAGGCTGAACTGGCCCCACAGGAAGTGGATCGTGGCGTTGTCGCCGTTCTGCAGGATGAAGACCAGCAGGAAGATCAGCACGACGATCGCCACCAGCACGGCGACCCAGGTGCCGCTGATCCGGGTGGGCCGCAGCTTCTTCGGTGCAGCCACCGGCGCGGACGGTGCGGCGGTCGGCGGAGCGGCCGGGATGGGTTCCGTGACCGGTGTCTTCGGGGTCTCGTCGCTGGAGGTCGCCACGTTCGGAATTATCGGCGACCGGGCGTGATCTCGCGCGCTGGCGAACGGGTTACAACTTGCGCAACCCGGACAGCACGCGTTCGAGCAGCGTGATGTTCGGCTGGGCGCTCGGCTCGTGCACCACGACCAGGTTCAGCGTGATCAGGTCGCTCAGCAGCACCCGCGTGACACCGAGCGGGATCTTCATGAGCGCCGAGATCTCGGCGACCGAACGCGGCTGCAGACACAACCGCATCATCGCGGCCTGGTCGTTGGTCGCGAGGTAGAGCCGGTCCTCCTCGGTGGAGAGCAGCGTTTCCAGGCGCAGGTCGTGGCGGGCCGTCGTGCGGCCGCCGGTGCGGGTGTAGGGACGGATGAGCGAGCTGTCCCTGGCGGGGCGGTTGGTCGGGTCTTCTTGCACAGGCCACTCCGGTGGCGGTTCCGGTGGGCGTTGGCGCAACGGTTGCTGACGAGGCAGTTGTTGCGTCTCCGCGCCGTTGAAGTCTTCACTTCCGTCGGCGCGCAGCCGTCTACGGGTCGCCGGAGACCCGAAACGCGCCCCCGTGTATCCGATTTCCGTCGCTTCCTCGTCGTGCACGTGCCCAAGCTATAACGAAGTCGCCCAAATGTATGTGGATCACGTTGCCTTTTTGTCAGTCAGGTCGAATCTGACTTGGATTGCCGTCCCCGACGGCGTCGTTTGGGTGCGGACGAGATCCGCCAAACGGTTGACGAGCAACAGACCGCGACCGCCCGGTTCGTTTGCGTGAACAGGGGTCCGGCCAGCCAGAACATCCGTGATGTGCCCGTTGTCGTTGACTTGGCAAACAATACTTTTGCTTTCCGCCCAGACGCGGACCGTGCTCTCGCCGCCTCCGTGCCGCACGCTGTTCGTGGCGAGCTCGGTCACCGCGAGCGTGAAGTCGTCGACCCGATCATGAGCCAGCCCCAGCTTGACGGCCTGCTCACGCGCGAACGCCCGCACCGCCGCCATCGCCCCGGCACCGACGGACGTGCTCGCCGCGTCGGACGGGATGGTCAGCGGTAGTGAGTGGGCGGCGACGACCACCCGCGCGGGGTGGAAGTGGTCGCTGGGGCGGTGGCCGCTCGCGTCGATTACGACCGGATGGGTCTTCTCGGCGTCGGCCAGGATGTCATGGGTGAGGGTGGTGGTGCTGTAGGGGCACAGGATGCTCAGGTCACGTCCGCTGAACGCGTAGTTGACCAGCGCCTCGTGCAGCGTGCACGCCGGGTACTCGACGTCGGTGCGCAGGTCCCACACCGGCTCGCTGATGATGCGGACGGCCCCGCGGTGCCGGTCGGCGAACGCGCGGAGCTCGGGGATGATCCGGCCGGGGTTGCGGCCGGTGTCCGTCATGTCGAGGAACGTGACCAGGTGGGCGAAGCCGCTGAGCGCCTCCTTGAGCAGCTGGAGGTTCCTGCCCGGTACCGCCACCGCGACGGGTTCGGCGCTCGCGAGGCCCTCGACCACGAACGGGACGGTTCCGTCGATGTAGGACTCCTCGTCGGAGTAGAACAGCGCCGGATGTGCGAACGTCATGTGCCACCTCTCGTCAACGTCCCAGGATGCGCACCCGGCACGTTGCTCAAACCATCATTTCTTGACCCTCACACCGTGTCAGCCCCTACACAGGAGCAGTCATGTTCACGATCGGAGACTTCGCCCATCTGGGGCGTGTGTCGGTGCGGATGCTGCGCCATTACGACGCCGTCGGCCTGCTCCTGCCGGCGCACGTCGACCCGGCCAGCGGCTACCGCTTCTACACCGCCGCCCAGCTGCAACGACTGAACCGCGTGGTCGCGTTGAAGGACCTCGGTCTGACGCTCGACCAGGTGCGTGTGGTGCTCGACGAAAAGCTTTCCGCCGAACAGTTGCACGGCATGCTTTCGTTGCGGCGGGCCGAGCTGCGGCAGCAGATCCTCGCGGACGAGTCGCGGCTGCGCCGGGTCGAGGCGCGTCTCCGTGCCATAGAAAGAGAAGGCGCCATGCCCACCGACGAGATCGTCGTGAAGCCCGTCCCCGCCGTCCGGATCGCCCGCCTGACCGCGACCGCCGCGTCGTACCAGTCCGAGGACATCGGCCCGGTCATCCAGCCGCTGTACCCGGAGCTCTTCGAACGCCTGGGCCGTGCGGGGGTCACGCCGTCCGGGCACGGCATCGCGACCTACGAGTCCGCCGAGGGCGACCAGGTGGTCGTGCGGGCCGGCGTGACCGTGGCCGTCGAACCGTCCGCCGCCTACGACTTCGAGGTCGTCGACCTGCCCGCGCTGGCCGAGGCGGCGTCCATCGTGCACCGCGGCACGATGGACGGCGTCGACACCTCGTACCAGGCCGTGGCGGCGTGGATCGAGGCGCACGGGTACAAGCAGAACGGGTTCGCCCGCGAGGTGTACCTGAACTACGGCGAGGGTGACCCGGCGGACTGGGTGACCGAGCTGCAGCTGGAGATCACCAAGCCGTAAGCCCACCACTAGTCCTGGTGGATGCGGCGGTGGAGGGACTCCATCCGTTCGTCCAGCTGCGCCGCGATCATCGCGGTCGACATCAGCTCGCCCACGAAGTCCGCGGGCGGGCTGTCGTCGTACTTGTAGAACAGCTTGTGCTCCAGCGTGGCCCAGAAGTCCATGGCGATGGTCCGCAGCTGCACCTCGACCTTCACGTGCTCGACCCGGTCCGACAGGAACACCGGGATGCGCACGATCAGGTGCAGGCTGCGGTAGCCGTTCGGCTTCGGTGCGGCGATGTAGTCCTTGGTGTGCAGGATCTCCACGTCGTGCTGGCGCGCGAGCATCGCCTTGACCCGGTAGACGTCCGAGACGAACGGGCAGATCACCCGCACGCCCGCGATGTCGTCGAGCCAGTCGCCGATGGAGTCGAGGTCGAGCGGAAAACCCTTGCGCCGCAGCTTCTCCAGGATGCCTTCCGGCTTCTTCACCCGATTGGTGATGTGCTCGATCGGGTCGTGCTGATGGACCGAGTCGAACTCCTCGCTCAAGATGCGGAGCTTCGTCATGAGCTCCTCGATCGCGAACTTGTAGACGAGCAGCCGCCGTTCGAGGTCGCGCAGCAGGCCCAGGTCGTGGGCGAGGTCGGTCACCACACCAGAGTACTGATCACGCTCGTCAGAACTGCGCGACCGCCTCGGGTGCGTAGCCGTAGAAGCCGGGAAGACCACCTGTGTGGAGGAACACGACGGGCACGTGGCTGCGCGGCGCGATCTCGCGGAACTTCACCGCGGCCTTGCCGGTGTAGACCGGGTCGAGGATCACGCCCTCGGTCTCCGCGAAGAGTTTCAGCACGTTCCACATCTCCGGCGTGGGCACGCCGTAGCCCGGCCCGATCGTGTCGTCGGTGACGGTGACGTGGCCGAGTTCCGGGGCCGGCTCGCCGAGGAGTGCCGCGGCGTCCGTGGCGAGGGTGCGGAGTTCCTGCTCGGCGTCCGCGGCGGTGTGCGAGACGCTCGCGGCGTGGACGGTGCCGCGCCAGCCCAGGAGTTCGGTGCCGAGTGCGATGCCGGCCGCCGTGGCGCCGCTGCCGTCCGGCACGACGATGGTGGCGTTGTCGATGCCGCGCTCGTTCAGCTGCCCGACGAGCTCGACGGCCGCCGCGACGTAACCCAGTGTCCCCAGCCCGTTCGAGCCGCCCACGGGCAGCGTGACGGCCTTGTCGTGGTTGACCTTCTCGTAGGCCAGGACGGTCTCGTCGGCGTCCGCGCAGACGTGCACGTTCGCCCCGAACATGTGGTCCAGCACGACGTTGCCGGACCGCTCGTACGAGGCGCCCGTCATCGGCACCTTGGCCGTCAGCACGAGCTCGCAGCGCAGGCCGAGCTTCGCGCACGCCGCCGCGGTCTGGCGGCCGTGGTTGGTCTGCAGCGCACCGAACGTGATGATCGTGTCCGCGCCCTGCTCGATCGCCTGGCCGAGCAGGAACTCGAGTTTGCGCAGCTTGTTGCCGCCCGCGCCGAGGCCGTTGACGTCGTCGCGCTTGATCAGGACCGGCGGGGCGCCGAGCGTGGCCGCGAGCCTCGGGGCGTCCTCCAGCGGGGTCGGCCAGGTGCCCAGGGAGACTCGGGGGAACGCGCTCAGGTCCATGGGCCGAGTTTAAAGCGAGAGGCGATCCGGATCAGACCTCCCTGCCGAACTCCGCGTACCGCGTGGAACCGCTCTCAAGGGCCGCCACGGCGAGCGTGAGGCGCCGGTGCAGTGACGGGTAGATGCGTGGCTTCGCCTCGTCCAGCGTCAGGTACAGCACGCCTTCCAGTTCGGGATCACACGCCATGGCACCGTCCACGACGCCACCGTCGAACACGAACTGGTGGCAGTCGCTCCAGACCCCGTTGCGCGGCGTCCAGTCCACCACCAGCAGCGGCCCCAGAGCCACCGAGAGACCGAGTTCCTCGTGGATCTCCCGCAGTGCCGCGGCCTTCGGGGACTCGTCGGCCTCGGTCATGCCGCCGGGGATGTCCAGCACCGCCTTGTACGCCGGCACGACGAACAGCACGCGTCCGGTGGAATCACGGATCAACGCGCCGCCCGCGCATGTCTTGGTGGGCTGCCGGGACGCCACTCCGGGCACGTACTCCAGTTCGGCCGGACCCTCGTCGAGAACATCGGCGGCGAATGATGCGGGGTCCCCCGCGTGCAGTGCGGACACGAGCCGATGATCACACCACAGAGTGAATAGTGCACGCCCTGCACACCGGTTTCGCGCTGGTGAGCGGACGTCCGGAAGATGACGGTCTGCAACCAAACGATCGGGGAGTACGCTTACCCCTGTAACTCCGTGCGATCAATCGCCGATGTCCAGGCAACATCGGTGGAGGTGACGCCAATGGGGGCAACCGGTGCCGCCAAGCGCAGACATGACGGTGGATCGGCCCCGTGGTCGGTGGTCGGACTGACTGTCGTGTTCGTCGTTGTGGCCCAGGTCCAGTTCGCCATCGCGGTCGCGGAATCGGTCTGGTGGCCGGCCGTGGTCGGGGTGCTGCTGCTGGCAGCGGCGGTCGCGTTCGTCAAGGCGGCACGCAGGCTGCGTTGGGAAGACAGCGACTCGTACGAGGCACCGCCCGAGGTGGCCATGCCGCTTCCGGCAGAGCACTACGAGAGCCGCGTCGATGCCGACGGAAGCCTGGCACGCGCGGTCGGCGACGTCGTCCACGCGTCACGGCGCTGGCGGGCCTGACAGCCTCATAACGCGGAGACCGGGCCAGCGGGTGGCTCGGTCATGTCGTCGTGTCCGGGGGTCCGTACCCGCAGAATGGGGCCATGCCGACGTCAGCCGAGTGGCTCGAAGTGCGCGCTCACCTGCTCTTATGCCGCCACGCGCTGGCGCTCGCGGCCGTCTCCGAGTACCCGGACGTGCCCAGGGTCGCCGGCACACCGCTGCTCACGTCGCCGGACTGGATGCCTCCCGGTCCGCTCCCGCTGGCCGATCTCTCGCTGGAACTGAAGGCCTCCGCCGCGCTGCCCGAGGTGCCGGTCTCGGCGCTCCCCGACGGGTTCGGCAGCTACTCGGAGGCGATGGCGGCGCTCGCCGCGCCGGCCGTGTTCCAGAACCGCGAGACCTACCGGCTGCTCGGCTTCACCGGGCGGCACCTGACGTTCGGGCTCGGCAGCTACTTCGACGGCATCGACGTGGGCGAGGCCTGCGCGCACGAGTACGCGGCGCGCGAGATGGGGCGGATCGACGCGCTGCCGTCGCGCTCGGGGGTCGGTGATCCGTGCGATCCCCGGCGGCGGCCCGTCAACGTCGCCATCAGCACGCTCACTCTGCGGCACGACGAGGTCTCCGGGGAGGCGACGTTCTTCCTGCACTGGCGGGACCCGAAGCGCGTCGGGCACGCGGGTGGCATGTTCCAGGTGCTGCCGGTCGGGGTGTTCCAGGGTTCGTCCGAGGCCGACTTCTCGTTGTGGCACTGCATGATCCGCGAGTTCGCCGAGGAGATGCTCGGAGCGGAGGAGATCCACGACGCCGACTACGCGGCCTGGCCGTTCGCCCGGCGGCTCACGGAGGCGGCCCGCGTGTTCTACCTCGGCATGGGCGTGGACCCCCTGACGTTCGCCACCGACATGCTGACCGTGGCGGTGATCGAGGCTTCGCGGTTCGACGACTTGTTCGGCGATCTGGTGTCGCACAACGAAGAGGGCGAGGTGCTGCGCGGACTCCCGTTCACCGCTTCGAACATCGAGCGGTTCGTGCATCACGAACCGACGCAGGCCGCCGGTGCCGCGCTGCTGTCGCTGGCCTGGCAGCACCGGGCGGAGCTGCTCAAGGCCTGAACGGGTTCGGCAGGAAGGCCCACTTCGTCGTGCGCGGGTCGAGCCGCATCAGCGTGAGTGGCTTGGCGGGCAACGGATCGTGCAGCAGCGCGTGCCGGTCCGGGGTGTCCGGGACCGTGCGCGCCACCACGTCCCACAGGTCGGCGTCCGGGGCGTCGAGCGCCTCGACCAGTCCGGTCAGCGCGGTCGCGAAGAACGTCGCGAAGGTCTTGGCGCGCAAGGCCTCCGGGCTCGCGTGCAGGCGTCCGGGCAGGCCGGCGCGCGGGCTGACGCGGATGTCGGCGAGGTCGCGGTAGATCACCCGGCTCGGCCTGCCGCCGACCAGGCCGACCAGCAGGTTCTGTTCGTGCGCCTCCAGGGCCACCCCGCGCGCGAGCAGCGTCATCAGCGGCGGCACGGTCAGCTCGGCGAACTCCGCGAGCCAGCCGATCGGGTCGGCGATCGGCCTGCCTCTCAATGCGGCCAGGGGCAGCAGCGTCTCGCCCTCGCGCGGCACGGGTTTGTCGCGCAGGATCACGCCGAGCCGCCGGTCGGGTTCGCCGTCGGTGAGCACGGCGGCCGATGCCCGGTTGTGCTGCAGTTCGATGCCCTCGACAGCCACGTCCAGGAAGTCGGAGACCGTTGTCGCCGTGGCGATCGAGCCGCCGGAGATGTCCCGCACGGCCGAGGTGATTTGCGCGCTCAGCGTCGTTTTGACGTGCCACGCGCCGGCCGAGAGCGTGCGCAGCGCCATCAGCGGGCTCGCGTCGAGGGTGCCGGCGGTGATCACGCCCAGCCGGTCCGCCTGCCAGGGGTGCACCGGGAGCAGGATCCGCTCGCCGTCGCGCAGCTCGTCCGGCCAGTCGCCGAACACCACGTGCTGTGCCGCGGGGTGCAGCCGCAGCGGCACGACCGGGCGGTGCTCGGGGCCGTACGCGAGGTGGTCGGCGGCGGTGAACCCGGTGCGGTTGCGGCAGCACGGGTGCAGCGGATGGCCGTCGACCACGCTCTGCTCGTGCTCCTCCAGCGACCTGTCCAGGAATGGAGTCGTGAGCGGGCTCGTTGTGCGCGACAGGGCCAGTCCGGCCACGCTGTGGGCGACCTCGGCGATCAGGTCCTCCGAGCGGGGCCAGCGCAGTGCGGTGAGGAGGTCGACCGGGTGGGAGTACTCGGTCGGGTCGACGCTGACCTGCGGCAACGGCTCGATCGCGAACGCCCGGCGCAGGCGCGCGAGGATCGCCGCACGGGCTCCGGGCAGCGCCGCGACGAACCTTTCGGCGCGTCTTTCGTCCAGCGCGGCGGCGAACTCGGACTCGACAGGTGTTTGCGTCAGAATGATCTGATCCTGACACATCGCCGGAGAGAAGCGGACACCGGTGGAATCGATCACTGCCCCCGACGGCATCACGACGACGGCCCTGCTGAACTGCCTGCGCCGGGAGGTGGGGGAGTGGGCGGACGGCACGCTCCGGCTGCCGCGCACCGGCACGCTGCTGCGCGTGCGGGAGGGGCGCTGGCTGTCGGACCCCGAGGTGTTCACCGGTTCGTGGCAGCCGTTGTCGTGGCACGAACTCGCCGTGCTCATCACCAAGGAGCTCGGTGACCCGCCGGTCGGCTTCCTGGACGAGATCGCGGGGTCGCGGTCGGCCATCGCCGCCGTGCTCGACGCCCGCACCGCTCCGCCCGCCGATCTCTACCGGCGCTCCGAGCAGGCGTTGGTCGCCGGCCACCGCTACCACCCCGCGCCGAAGGGCCGCGGCGGCCTGCCCGCGCCGGAGTGGCTGCCGTACGCGCCCGAGGTGCACGCGAGTTTTTCGTTGGCGCACCTGGAAGGCTCGTTCGTCGACGACGGCGAGGTGCCGTTGCCCGCCGGGCTCCTCCCCGCGCATCCGTGGCAGCTGACGTTACTGGGGCTCGAAGGTCCGGTGTCCGGGCCCGAGGTGTGGCCGACGTCCTCGGTGCGCACGGTGTACGACCCGGCGGCAGATCTGTTCTACAAGTTCAGCCTCGACGTGCAGATCACCAACGACGTGCGCCGGTTGTGGGCGCACGACCTGCGGTGGATCCCGCCGCTCGCGCGCCTGCTGAGACCGGTGTTCGCGGACATCGCCTCGGTCTTCCCCGGCGCGGCCTTTCTGATCGACCGCGGTTACCGGACGTCGCCGGATGCCTTCGAAGGCCTGGCGGTCGTGGTGCGTGACGGCATCCGGCAGCACGCGCTTCCCGGCGTGACCCCGTTGCTGGCAGCAGGGATCAGCGAGGGCTTCGAGGGAAACCCGTTGGACGGCTTGGATTCCGGCGGTGCGCTGCGTTGGTTCCGGCGGTACGTCTCGGTCGTCGTTCCTCCTGTGCTGCACGCGTTCTTCGCGCACGGTGTCGTGATGGAGTGCCACCTGCAGAACGTCGTGGTGGGCGTCGACGCCGAGGGCATGCCGGTCCAGGCGATCTACCGCGATCCCGAAGGCATGCGGCTGCTGCCCCGGCACGCCGAGCTGCTGTCCTCAATGGACGGATCGGACGGTTCGCGGGGAGTGTCCGAGGCGAAGGGGTGGGAGCGGCTGCGGTACTGCCTCGTCGTCAACCACCTGATCGAGATCGCGGGTGCCGTGCTGGACCGGCACCCCGGCCTGGACGTGTGGGCGGAGGCACGGTCCGTGTTCGTCGCCTATGCGCGAGACCACGGATGTGAACAGGTCATGTCGTTGCTGGACAACCGGTTCGTGCCCGCGAAGGCGAACCTGCTGTTGCGCTGGACGCGTGCGGAGGGCGCGGCGAGCCGGTACGTCGACTGCCCGAACCCGTTGTACCGGAATTAGCTCACCGGCACGGCAACCTGAACGCCGACTGCCGCGTGAAGGTTCCGTGCTGTGTCTTCTGGGAGAAGTGAGTGCGGGAGCGGTGGACCTGGGCGCGCCCAGGCAGCGGTGCGTCCTCGCCGCGCTCGCGGTCGACGCCGGCAAGGTCGTGCCGGTCGACCGGCTGGTCGAACGGGTCTGGGGTGCCGACGCGGCACCGCGGGCGCGCACGACCCTGCACAGCTACGTGTCACGGCTGCGCCGGGCGGTGGCGGCGATCGGCGGGCTGGCGATCGAGCACCGGTCCGGCGGGTACGTCCTGCTCGGTGACGAGATCGACCTGCTGAAGTTCCACGACCTGCGCGCGCGTGCCCGATCCGGGGACGCGGCCGGGTTGCTGACCGAGGCGCTGGCGTTGTGGCGGGCGGAGGCGCTGACCGGCCTCGACGGCGAGTGGGCGCGCGAGGAACGCGACCGGCTGGAACAGGAACGACTGGCGGCCTCGCACGAGCTGGTCGACGCGCGGCTGGCGGCCGGCGGGGGCGGGGAACTGGTGGCCGAGCTGGCCGCACGGGTCGCGAGCCACCCGTTGAACGAGCATGTGGCGCGCCAGTACCTGCTGGCACTGCACCGGGCCGGGCGCGGCACCGATGCGCTGGAGCACTACCGGCGGATCCGTGAGCGGCTGCAGGCGGAGCTGGGCACCGAGCCCTCGGTCGCCTTGCGCGAGCTGCACCAGCGGATCCTCGCCGCCGACCCCCGGCTCACCGCCGCGCCGCCGCTTCCGGTGGTGCCGCGGCAGCTGCCTTCGGAACCCATCACGTTCGTCGGCCGTCACGAGGAACTGGACCGTCTCGACGCCGCCGTCGCCGGCACCGTGCTCATCTCGGCGATCGCGGGCACCGGCGGGATCGGCAAGACCAGCCTCGCGTTGCGCTGGGCGCACCGCAACGCCGGCCGGTTCGCCGACGGCCAGCTGTACATCGACCTGCGCGGCTTCTCGCCGGCCGAGGAGCCGATGGACGCCGGCGAGGCGCTGGGAGGCCTGCTGCACGCGCTGGCCGTCGAACCGGGCCGCATCCCCGCCGACGTCCAGTCCCGTTCGGCGTTGTTCCGCTCGCTGGTCGCGGGCAGGCGGATGGTGCTGGTGCTCGACAACGCGGCGAGCACCGACCAGGTCGTGCCGCTGCTGCCCGGCTCCGAGCTGTGCACCGTGCTCGTCACGAGCCGCAACCGGTTGCCCGGCCTGGTCACCCGGTACGCGGCCGAGCACCTCGTGCTGACCGAGCTCAACGACGCCGACGCCCGCGCGCTGCTCGCCGGCCGGCTCGGCACCGGTCGCCTGGAGGCCGAACCGCGGGCCGTCGACCAGCTGATCGCGATGTGCGGCGGGTTCCCGCTGGCGCTGAGCATCGTCATCGCCCATGCCCAGATCCGGCGAGGCCTGCCGCTGGCCGTCCTCGCCGCCGAACTGAGTGACGCCGTCATCGACGTGCTCGACAACGAGGAGCCCTCCGCCAGCCTGCCCGCCGTGCTGTCGTGGTCGTTGCGCGCCCTGTGCCCGTGGCAGCGCGACGCGTTCGCTCTCCTCGGTACCTCTCCGGGCCCTGACATCGGCCTGGCCGCCGCGGCCTGCCTCCTCGGCATCGAACGGGCACCGGCCAGACAGGTGCTGAGGGCGTTGGAAGAGGCTTCCCTGCTGTACCAGGACGTTCCGGGCCGGTGGCGGATGCACGGCCTGGTCCGTGCCTACGCCGCCGCGGTCGCCCAGGACCTGCCGGCCGTGGTGCGGGAGGAGGCGACCCGGCGGGTGCTCGGCCACTACCTCGAAGCCGCACGGGCGGCGGACCGGACCATGGACCGGCTCCGCTTCCCGCCCCCGATCGACCACGTCGTCCACGACGCGCACGTCGACCCGGTGCCGGACGACCAGGCGGCGCAGGAGTGGTTCGAGGCCGAGTTCGCGTGCCTGGTCGCCGCCCAGCAGTCCGCGCTCGACCAGCAGAGCCACGCCGTCGCCTGGCTGCTGGCGTGGAACACCACCACGTTCATGGCGCGGAGCGGCCTCGTGCACGCCCGCCTCGCGATGTGGCGGATCGCCGCCGATGCCGCCACGCACCTGCGGAACACGGCCGTCCTCGCGAGCACCGAACACATGACCGGTGCCGCCCTCGTCGTGCTGGGGCACCACGAGACCGCCGTCGAACACCTCCACCGCGCACTGGCTTTGGCCGATCCCGTTCACCTGGCCGGAGTCCACTACTCGCTCGGCGTCGCCTGGGGCCCGAAGGACGCGCGGCAGGCGTTCAAGCACGCCCGCCGCGCGCTTGCCGTCTACCGCGTGATGGGTGCGCGGGAGTGGGAAGCGCGCACACTCGCCCAGATAAGCTGGCTCACGGCGTTCCTGGGAAGGCTTGACGCAGCCAGGAGTTTCAGCCGTGTCGCGCTCGCCATGCACCGCGAGCAGGGGTATCGCACGGGGGAGGCGACCATGCTCGCGTGCCTCGGTTTCGTCGCGCACGAAAGCGACTGCTACGAGGAATCCGTTGAGCACTATGAACAAGCCATCGCCGTGGTGCGGGAACTAGGACACCTGCACGGACTCGCGGACGGCCTCGAACGCATGGGCCACACCCTCGTGGCGCTCGGCCGGCACTCGTGCGCCGAGGCCGCCTGGCGGGAGGCGCTCGGCATCTACCTCCAGCGTGGCATGGAGGCAGAAACCGAACGCGTACAACGACTTCTCACCCGAACTCGAAGTTGACCCAGGTGGCCCTGCGCCTTTACGGGGCGAACCAGGACAAGCCGCGAACTTTCCGGCCGCTCAGAGGAGGCGCTTGATCTCTCCCCTCGCCCGGTAGAAGCCGCCGCTCGCCGAGGTGTGGATCTCGGTCACCAGGTACCGCGCGCCGGGCACCCGGATGTCCTTCGGGAACTGCACGGCGCGGGAGCGGTCGTAGCCGTCGGAGATCACGCGGACGCGCATGCGGCCGCCTTCCTGCACGCACTCCACCACGACGCCGCCGGACGGGATCGCGCTGGCCACAACGGTTTCCACCTCGGCCGTCGCCTCGACGCGCTGCCAGTGGTCGGCCTTGATGTCGCTGCGCTGCGGCAGTTCGCCCTGCTCCGCCGCGTGGATCGCGGCTGGGCTGGCGTCGATGCACGCCAGTGAGCCGTCGGTCGTGACAATGTAGAGGCGCTCGTCGCGGTACTGCATGGAGAACGCGGAACCGCAGCCCGTGCCCAGCTTCCACAGGCGCGTGCCGTCCGCCGCGAAGCAGTACACCGACGAGTGGTTGTCGCCGGCGAACACGTAGTCGCCGCCCGGCGAGGTGGCGCACGAGAAAACCGCCGCGTCGCAACGGTAGCGCGCGGTCTCGGCCCCGGTGGCACGGGACAGCCGGTGCACCCACCCGCGGCTGGTGCCCGCGAACACCTCGGTCGGCTCCTGCCAGCCGAACAGCACCGCACCCGTCGTCTCGGCGTGCCACACGGGATCGCCGGTGCGCGCCGCGTAGTGCGTGACGCCCCGGGAGTGCCCGTGGAACGCGCCCTCCGGCGCACACCGCACCATCCACGCGCTGTCGCCCGCGCTGCGGCGGGACCACTGGAACTCGTCCTCGTGGTCGACGATCGTGATGCCGCCCTGACGATCGGACACGCCGAGCACGCCGTCGTCGATGTCGAGCCAGTAGATGTCGACGTCGGTGGCGATCTCGTACGCGACGCGCGGAACCTTGCCGCCCAGGTCGTACACGCGCCCGTCGTCACAGCCCGCGTAGATCCAGAAGTCGTCGGCGACGATGCACTTCACGCCGTCAGGTAGGCCGTAGCGCCCGGTGACCTGGCCGTCGTGCGTGAGCGTGAAGACGTCGCCGCGCTCGTTGCCGACCCACGCCTCGTCCTCGCCGATGAAGATGCCGAACGCGGGCGCACCGGAGTGGAACCGCCACAGCACAGGGGCTTGCCGCGCACTGGACCGCACGCTGGTGATCTCGCGCCGGGTGATCGCCCGCCGCTGCCGCCCGCCCTTGACCGCGGGCGCGTAGCCCTTGCGGACCTTCTCGCCGATCTTCTTCTCGGCCGCGCTCACCGCCTTGGCCTCGTCGGCGAACGTGGACTCGCGCGTCGAGCCCCGCTCGCCGATGCGGCCGAACGTGATGCTCACCCTCGTGCCGTCGACGACGACCTCGTAGAACTTGTGCGCGCTCCCGCTCGCCTCGGACAGCTCCAGGTACGTGGTGGCAGCAGCCACGGTCTCCCCCTCGCGTTGATCAGCTGGAACGACCGTAGCAAGGGGGTCTGACAATTCCGGTGTCAGGCGTTCGCGAGCCCGTTGCGGAACCAGTCCGGCATCTGCTCGTCGTTGCGCGGGAACCACTTCTGCTCGGTGGCGAAGTTCTCCGGGGACGGCGCGGCGTCGAACTTCGGTGCCTCGTCGCGGTTGTAGCGGATGGAGAACGTGCCGGGAGGGTCCAGGATGTACTCGAACTCGATCCACGAACCGAGGCCCTCGGCGTACATGCCCTTGCGCAGCTGCTGGAACTTCCGCCACACCTCCGGCGGGAACGACCAGCCGCGCACCGAACCGTCCGTCATCTTCAGACCCGTGTCGGCCTCGCTGTGCGGGCCGATCATCTTGGCGCGCAGCACCAGGCGCGACCACCCCTGCGGCAGGGTCGGCAGGATCTCCTGGGTGATCTCCGCGAGCTTCTCCTGCTGCTCGATCGGGCTGAGCGCCGGCCAGTTCGCCATGGTTGTTCGCTTTCTCCTAGATCGCGGTCGGGCCCGGTCAGCCTACTGATCGGCCAGGCTCACCTCGTGTGCGCGCTGCAGTTCCAGCCCGCGCTCGACGGTCTCGCGCAGCCAGCCCCGCAGGTGCTCGTCCGCGCGCGGGAACGCCTCCAGATCGCGCACGAACATCATCGGGTGCAGCTCCGGCGACCACCGCGGGTCCTCGTCGTAGTTGAACGTCACCTCGGGCGCGGCTTCGCGGCGCAGCACGAACCGCGCCGACAACCACGTGCCGCGGTCCTCCTCGTACATCTGCTCGCGGAGTTCCTGCAGCCGGTCGGTGATCTCCGCCGGCCGCACCTCGCCCGCGAACCGGCCCTGGGCGTCCTGCGCGGACGTGGCGAGCTCGTACGCCATGACGTTCGCCCAGACGTCCAGGGTGACGCGGTTCCACCCGGCCGGGGCACCCGCCTCCAGCAGCGCGCAGATCTCAGCGACCCTTGTACCGGTCCTGGGGTCCATAGTTCACCTCCGGCCGGTTCGGGAACACGCGTTCCTTGGTGACCACGTTCTCCACGACCGGCTTGTTGTCCGGGCCGAGCTGGACCGTACCGTCCGCGTTGCGCGCGTACGTGACCTCCTGCCAGCGCATGGTCACCTCGGACGGCACGCCGTCCGCCTCGCGGGTCGCCCGCACCTGGTAGTTCTGGACGTCCTGGTGCGGCTGCTTGGAGAACTCGACGAGCTCCGTCTCCTTGTTGCGCCACGACGGCTCGTGGAACCAGCCGTCCTTGGCGTTGCCGGAGTTGGATCCCGCCATCTGCCCGTGCATGTTGAGGTACTCACCGAAGCCGCCGAGCTCGTTGGCCAGCAGGTGGCCACCCGCCCACTTGACGCGCGAGTCCTTCAGCTCCTGGTCGGTGAGCGTGCGGTCCGGCGGGTTGTTCGGATACGCGGCCTCGCCCTCCTGGTAGGCGCGCTGCTGGGCACCCTTGCCGCCGTCGTCGTCGCGGAAGTTCTTGTTCTGGCCGCCCGCCTCGACGTCGCCGGTCATCGAGTCGGTCTGACCGTGCTGGTCCGTGTGGAACGCCAGCATCTTGTCGTTGTTGTGGTAGTTCGGCACCTGGTACTTGGCGTCCGGCAGCAACGGGTGGCTGAGGTCGGGGTTGAACCCGGACCACTTGCCCTTGCCGTCCACCTGCAGGTCCTGCCGGCCGGGCGTGGCCTCGACCCACTTGACGTCGCCGTCGCCGTCGGTGACGAACGTCGTGCGCGTGCCGTTCTGGTTGGTCACCGGGTACTCGGTCCACGGCTGCAACGGCTGGTGGTCCCGCAGCGGGACCGGCACCGGGTCGGGGTTCTCGATCGGCTGGAGCCGGTCGGGCTCGGTGTTGCCGTCCGGCACGGTCTCGCGATCGCGGTGCGGCGCCTGGATCTCCTCGTGCCGGTTGAGCGGCTGCCGCGGCGCGTCCGGGTTGTTCGGGTCGACCGGCTGGTGCGTGGGCCGGTCGAAGTCGACGAACCGCTCGTTGAACGCGGGGTCGTCCGCCGGGATGATCCGGTCCTTCGGCGGCGGCGTGTACTCGGGGTCGGCGTCGGGGTCGTTGCCCTGCGTGCCGTCCCCGCGGTCCACGGCGTCGGCGCCGTCGGTGTCCCGATCGCTGCCGGGCGCGTAACCGTCGTCGCTCGCCCTGGTCCTGGAACCGTCCGGGTGGTGCGTCTCCCACTCGCCGTTGGGCGGGATTTTGGGCGAGCGCGTGCCGTCGGGCGAGATTTCCGGGTCACTGGTGAAGACCCGGCCGCTGCTGTCCGTCCACGCGGGCTTGGTGGGCGCCACCACCGGCGCGTCGAGGTGCCGGGACAACTGCTGCGCGAAGTCGTTGCTGCCCGCGTCGCAGCCGATCAGCCGGACGGGCCTGCTGCCGTCGTAACCGCTGTGCCGCAACATGTCCGCGTACTCGGCGGGCGTGTAGTCGTGCCCGCCGACGCGGGCCCGGCCGTCCGGCGTGACGTGCACGTCGGCCGTGAAGAACCGCGGGTCCTCCGGCACCCGGTGGGGGAGGTCGCCCATGTCGGTGTCGCCACCGTGGTGCGACACACCGGCAGGGGTCTGCTCGGCATGGCGCTCGTGCGCCTGCTGCGGGGAGGGCCGCTCTTCCGCGTGTGACTGCGGCGTGTCGTTGTCCGGCCGGTTGTCGGCGTCGTGGTGGCCGGGGCCGTCGGTGTCGCGGTGGGGACTGGTGGGTCCGTGGCCGGGACCGTCCGGTCGCGCGGCGTCAGGTCGGTTGGCGTCCGGTCGATTGCTGTCGGGTCGTGAGTTGTCGGGCCGGTTGCTGTCCGGTCGGTTGCTGTCCGGGCGTGAGGTGTCAGGGCGCGAGCCGTCGGGACGGTTGTGCGGCTGACCGGGCGCGTCGGGACGCTGACCGGGGTGCGTGACGGGGCCGTCTGCACCACGCGGGCGGGGGCCGTCGGGCCGGTTGGCGTCCGGACGCTGGTGCGGCGCGGGGGAGTCCGGCCTGCTGGGTCCGCCGGGGCCATGACCGCCGGGCGTGTGCGGGCCGGGACCACCGGCGTGTGGCGCTCCCGGACCCGGCCCGAAGCCGGGCTGCTGTGGCGGGTGCGGGTTGGTACCAGGGCCACTCGGGCCGGAGCGCGGGGTGTCCGCGTGAGTCGGCGAGGTGGTCGACTGTGGACGGGTCGGGGCGTCTGTCCGTGCGGACGGCGACGTGGTCCCAGGACCACCGTGCGACCCGTCCGGCGAGTGCGGTGCGCCGGGGCCGCCGGGACCGGACGGCGTGTTGGGGCCGCCGTGTGGTGCGCCGGGACCGCCGTGCGGTGCTGACGGTGCGTTGGGGCTGTGGGGTGCGCCAGGACCACCGTGTGGGCTGGGCGCCGAAGGACCGCCATGCGGCGCGTGCGGTGCGCTTGGACCGTGCGGCGCGGAAGGCGCGTTCGGGGAGCCGGACGGGCCGAAGTTCGGCTGCGAGGGAGCCGACGGCCGGGCCGGCGACGGCGACATGTCCGGGGTGCGCTGCGAAGGCATGCCCGAGCCCAGGTCACCGCGTGCGCCCGGCGTGCCGGTCCAGCCTCCGCCGGAACCCGGACGTGCGCCGCCTGCTGCCGGCGAACCACCTGCGGGGCTGCCGGCGGGACCTCCCGCGGGACCGCCCATCGGACCCTGCTGCGGGGTGGTCGCGGAGCCGGACGGCGGTCCGCCGTCCCGTGGCGCGGACGGGGCGTGCTGCGACGGTGCTTCCGGCGCCGTGACGCCGGCCTGGGTGGTCTGGCCCGTGTTGCGCGGCGGGGCCGCCGGTGCGTCGGGGGACGACGCCGGTCCGTGCGTACTCGGGCCCGACGGGCCACCTGACGGTGACGGCCCGCCCGACGGCCCGCCGCTCGACGGCGAACCCGGCGACGGGGCGTTCGAGGTGCTGGGGCCGTCCGGGCCCGGCGAGGACGAAGGCCCGTTCGGTGAGGACGAGGGTCCGTTCGGCGACGGTGCGTTCGGGGAGGACGAAGGTGAAGGTCCGCCCGGCGAAGGCGAAGAAGGCGACGACGGGCTCGGACCGTCCGGAGAGGACGGTGAAGATGGAGAGGACGGCGAGGACGGCGAAGGTGACGGGCCAGACGGGGCCGAAGGCGACGAAGTCGTTGGCGCGTCAGGGGAGGAGGACGTCGGCGGGCCGCTGGTGGGCGTGCCGCCGGCGTTCGGGAGGTCCGGCGTGTTCGTGGACTGGAAGAGACCACCGGGCTTGATGGACTTCGTCGAGATCACGTCGAGGCCGGTCACCTTGCCGACCAGCTTGCCGACGACCTTCATGATCTTCGTGAAGATCTCGACGATCTTGCCGAGCAGCGGCGAGACCTTCTTGATGGTCTTGATGAGCTTCTGGATGAGCTCGCCGATGCGGGTGGCCCACTTCGAGATCGCGGTGACGGCCTGCGCGACGATCACCGGCGTGCCGAACCCGAGCGTGAACACTGCCTCGAGCACCCACGTGATCAGCTTCGCGACCAGGTCGGCGATCAGGTCGCGCACCATCTCGCGGACGAAGGCGACGACCATGCCCATGATGCCGACGACGGTGCCGACGGAACCGGCGGCGGACGCGGCCCCGGTGATCGCGTCGCCCTGGGCGCCCGCGGCGGCCCGGTACGCGTCCGCGGCGGGGCCCTGCCACTCGGCGGTGCCCTGAACGGCCTGCTGGTACTCCTGCGCGATCTTGCCGAGCTCCTCGGCGACCTTGTTCCACGTGGCCGAGTACGACTCGATCACCGGCGGGTCGCCCGCCAGCCAGTCGAGCGCCTCTTTCAACGGCTGCATGTGTTCCATCAGGAACGACGCCGCGGACGACAGCAGCGTGCCGAACGGGTCGATCGCCATCGACGCGGCGTCCGCGACGAGGCCCACCATGCCCAGGCCGCCCTCGACCCAGTTGCCGTCCTTGATGCCGTTGAACGTGTCCATTGCGGACTCGGCGATGGGGATGCCCGTCGCCCAGCCGTTGTCGCCCGTCCCGGCGTTCATGAACCCCGACGGCTCGGCGTCTGGCTTGACCACCAGAGGATTCGACATCACGTGCCTCCGATGATCTTGGTGATGTCCTCCGGCACGTGCCGTCCTTCCCCCGAAACGCAGCGGAACGCAGTGGTTCCCCAGGATGACGCAGCGTCGGACGCGCTGGTTCCACGAGGCGTCCAAATGGTCCGGACAGCGCAACCGCGTTGCTCCGGCGGGACGCGGATCCGCGAGGTGCGCGCAGGTGGCAGAGGTTCGTATTCTGGTGCTTCACGACAGCGTCGGTGCGAGGGGCCGAGAGTGGACGGGCAACGTCGAGACCGGCTCGAGCGGATGATCGCGGAACGCACCACAGGTTCCGAGTGGCCGCTGGCGCTGTGCGCGGTGTGCGTGCAGGTGCTGCCCGGGGTGGACGCCGCGGCGTTGGTGCTGCGTGGCGACGCGCGGGCGCAGGAGATGGTCAGCGCCAGCGACGGGTGGGCGGCGGTGATCGAGGAACTCCAGTACACGCTGGGCGAGGGTCCCGCGGTGGAGGCCTGTCGCGGTGGCGGTCCGGTGCTGGTCGGGGACGTGCGCGCGGAGCAGGGCAGGTGGCCCGGGTTCGCCGACGCGGCCGCGGAGGAGGGCCTCGCCGCGATGTTCGCGTTTCCCCTGCAGGTCGGTGGCATCCGGCTCGGCACCCTGGACCTGTACCGGCGCCGTCCCGGCGGGCTGTCCGGGGAGGCGGTCACGGACGCCGCCCTGCTGGCCGACCTGGCGACGCTCGCGTTGCTGGAGAACGAGCTCGCGGACGACGAGGACAAGCTGCGGATGGAAGTGTCCTATCAGGACGTTCACATGGCGACCGGTGTGCTGGCGGCGAAGCTGCGCATCAGCCTCGAGGACGCCTTCGCCCGGTTGCGGGCGCACGCCTTCGCCGAGCGGCGGTCGGTGCTGGAGGTCTCGCGCGACGTGCTCGACCAGCGGATTTCCCTCGATCGGCTGGCGGACTGAACCGTGTCGCACCTCGACGGGTCGTATGCTGTGAACGTGTCCGATGTCCGAGACGAGGTTGTTCCCGCGCTGAGCGACCTCACCGCGAGTCTCATCGACCACGACGACCCGGACACCGTGTTGCGCCTGGTCACTGCCGCGTGCACGAGGTTGCTCGGTGCGTCCGCCACCGGCGTGCTGCTGAGCGACCCGCGGGGCGGCATGAGCGTCGTGTCCGCCTCCGACGAGCGGTCGCGGTTCGTGGAACTCCTGCAGACCCAGGCCGACGAAGGTCCCTGTGTCGACTGCATCAGGGACGGGGTGGCCGTGACCACCACCGATCTTGCCGCCGAGGACCGGTGGCCCACGTTCCGGCCGGCCGCGCTCGCCGCCGGTTACCGTGCGGTGCACGCCAGCCCCATGCGACTGGACGGCCAGGTGCTCGGTGGCCTGAACCTGCTCTACCTCGAGCCCGCCTCCCTGGAATCCTGGCAGCAGCGGCTGGCTCAGGTGCTCGCCGACCTGGCGGTGCTGGGACTGTCCCAGGAAACCGGACCAGCGCGCGTGCACCGGCTGACCGAGCGCACGCTGACCACGCTGAACGACCGCGTGCAACTCGCGCACGCCGTCGGCCTGGTCGCGGGCACGCTCGACGTCGGTGTCGACGTCGCGCGGACCCGGATCCTCGACCACGCCCGCGAGGCCGGCAGGCCGGTGCGCGATGTCGCCAGGGCCCTCACCAACGGCGAGATCGAGCCTGCCGCAGTGGCCGCGGCCCGTTAGCCGCAGGAGAGCTCGGCGGCGAGCTTCGTGTCGCGACCTCGCCGATTCTCAGTGACCATGACTGGGAGGGGCGCACGGAGGAGGGCTGCCTGGTGGAAAGCGCGGCACCAGCGGGCCGTCCGCTCGACCTCGTCCGGCCCATGCTCGCCACTCCGGGCAGCGCGCCACAGGACGACGGCTGGGCCGTCGAGTTCAAATGGGACGGTTACCGGGGCGTCGCGCACTGCCAGGGCGGCAACGTGCAGCTGATCAGCCGCAACGACCTCGACTTCATGCAGCGCTTCCCCGAGCTGAACGTCCTGCCCGACCTGCTGCACCACCGGACCGCCGTGCTCGACGGCGAGATCGTGGCCCTGGACCAGGAAGGACGGCCGAACTTCGGACTGCTGCAGCAACGCGACAAGCTCGCTCCCGGCGTGCGGGAGCTGCGGCCGAGCCGGCCGCGCATCGCCTACTTCGTGTTCGACCTGCTGCACCTGGACGGGCGGTCGCTGTTGTCGACGCCCTACGACGCGCGGCGGGCGATGCTCGTCGAGCTGGGCCTGCCCGGTGAACACGCGGTTCAGGTGCCTCCGGCGTTCCTGAGCACCGATCCGGCGGACGTCCTGCACGTGGCGAGCCAGTACGGGTTCGAGGGGATCGTCTCGAAGCGCGCCAAGTCCCGCTACGAGCCGGGTCGCCGGTCACCTGCCTGGGTGAAAACGCCGTTCCGGCACACCCAGGAGGTCGTGATCGGGGGATGGCGCGTCGGGCAGGGCAACCGCGCGGGCAGGCTCGGGTCCCTGCTCCTCGGCGCCCACGACGGCCAGGGCGGCCTGGCGTACGTCGGCCACGTCGGTACGGGCTTCAGCCGGACCGTGCTCGCCGACCTCCAGCGGGAGCTGGAAAGGCTGGAGCGGCCCACCAGTCCGTTCGCCGTCGAGGTGCCGCGCGAGCACGCCCGCAACGCCCGCTGGGTCGAGCCCGAACTGGTGGGCGAGGTCGAGTATCGACAGTGGACATCGGACGGCCGGTTGCGGCATCCGGCCTGGCGTGGCATGCGTCCCGACCGAGATCCGTCCGGCGTGGTACTTCCTCCATCGCCGTGAAGGACGGCGGTTCAGCGCGCGGCGACCACCCGGATGGTCGTCACCTCGCCTGGGCGGCGTCACCGCGCAGGTAGCGTTCCTCGACCTGCGGCAGGGGCTTCTCCGGCAGGTCGGCGTGCACCTTCGTCATCGTGTCGAACCAGGTCGTCGCCGGCACGGTGCCGCCGTAGATGTTGCCCTCGGGGCACAGCCGCGGCGGTCCCGAGCCGACGCAGATGCCCTTCGGCGACGTGCTGTCGTTGAACACCTGGACGGCGCCGGCGTAGTCGGGGGTGGCTCCCATGTACGCCGCGGACTTGTACTCCTCGGTCGTCCCGGTCTTGCCCATCATCGGACGCTTCCAGCCCGCCTTGCGCGCGGTGAACGCCGCGGTGCCCATGCCCTTGCTGTCCTCACTGAGACCGACGGCGAGCGCGTTGGCGAGAGGTTCGGGCACCGCCTGCTCGCACGGGGGCTTGATCAGCTCGATCTCCTTGCCGTTCCTGTCGACGACCCGCCGGATCGGGGTGGGTTCGCACCACACGCCGCCGCTCATGATCGTCGCGGCCACGTTCGCGAGTTCGAGGGTGCTCGACGGCGCGGGGCCCAGGGTGAAGGAGGCGTTGCCGTTGCCCGCGTAGAACTCCGCCTGGCTGACGCGCAGGTCCTTGGGGCCCTTCGGATCCGGCGGCACGCCGGCGATGTTCGTGGCCATCGTCCTGCGCATGCCGAGCCGCGACGCCATGTTCACCACGGCCTCCAGGCCCGTCTTCTCCTCCAGTATGACGAACGCCGTGTTGGGAGAGGTCGAAAGCGCCTGTCGCAGCGGCATCTGCGGTGGGTAGCGGTCGTTGTGGTTGGAGAGGCAGTACCAGTAGGTGTTCGGTTCACCCGTGGCAGGACAGGAAGCGGCTCCGCCCTTGAAGACCTTCGAGGTGTGGGAGTTGGGGGAGGGGATCACCGTTTCGATGCCGAATCCCTTCTCCAGGGCGGCGGCCGCGGTGAAGACCTTGTAGACAGAGCCCGTGCCGAACTTGTTCTCCACGCCGCTCGGCAGGTCGAACTGCGTCTCGAACTCCTCCTTGTTCAGGCCGTAGTCGCGGTTGGCCACCAGCGCCACGACCTCGTGCGCGTCCTTTCCCGGTCGCACGACGGCCATGGTGTTGGCCACACCAGGGGTGTTCTTCGGCGCCTGCGCCTCGACCGCCTGCTTCGCGTGCCCGGTGATCTTCGGGTCCAGTGTGGTCTCCACGCGGTAGCCGCCGATCTTCAGCTCCTCCAGGTTGAAGCCGGCCTCGGTGAGGTACCCCACCAGGAACGAGCAGAAGAACCCGTACGACGGGCCGGCGCCGACGCACCCGGTCTGCAGCGGGCGGACAGGCTTGCTGAGGCCGAGTGGACCGGCCTTGTGGCGTTCTGCCTCGTCCTTGGACAGCTTCTTCTCGGCCACCATCGCGTCGATCACGAGGTTCCTGCGCTCCAAAGCCGCGTCGGGCCGTGCTTCCGGATCCAGTGCGGTCGGGCTGTTCACCATGCCCGCGAGCGTCGCCGCCTGGGGGATGGTCAGCTTGTCCGGTGTGGTCTCGAAGTAGGCCTGTGCGGCGGCGGCGACACCGAAGATCGTCGAACCGAACGGCACGACGTCGAGGTACCGCGCGAGGATCTCGTCCTTGCTCAGCGCCGTTTCCAGGCCCACCGCGATGCGCGCCTCCCGCAGCTTGCGGGTGATGCTTTGTTCCTGGGCCTCGCGCTGTGCGTTTTTGTCCGTACGAGCCAGCACGTGCACGAGGTAGTTCTTCACGTACTGCTGGGTGATGGTGGACGCGCCCTGCTGCACCGATCCGCTGGCGTTGTTGCGGGCGGCGGCGCGGAGGCTGGCCAGCCAGTCGACACCGTTGTGGTCGTAGAAGCGTTGGTCCTCGATCGCGAGCAACGCGGTCTTCATGTTCGGCGAGATCCTGTCCGGCGGAGTGCGCACCCGGTACTGGTCGTACAGGTACGCGATCGCCGTCCCGTCCTTGTCCGTCACCGTAGTCATCAGCGGCGGGTCCGTGTTCAGCATCTGGGCCAAGGTGGACTTCACCTGGTCGCCGATGGTGTTGGACAACGCTCCCAGCGTCGCGGTGGCGGGGAAGAGAAGCCCGGCGACCAGCGCACCGGCGAGCAGGCAGAGTCCGGCGAGCTTGCCGACACAGAACGCGATCGACTTGCGTTTCACGGTCAAACTCCCCTCGCTGAATGCGGCTTTCGACGGTTACCCGGCGCACCGTTGAACACGCGCCCACATCGAATGAACCAGCCGCCGGGAATTCGTCACGCAGCGTGCCGAAAGGGGGTTTCGCTCACCCTCTCGTGCCAACAAACGCGTGTCCGGTTTTTCCGTTCCTGGCGCGGGTAGCTGGCCATCAGGAACATTCACGCACGGGGAGGAAACCAATGCCGTCGCAACAAAGTGCAGGCTCTCATGTTGTTCGCACCGCTGCGATCGCGTTGGTCGCGAGCATGCTGAGTCCCGTCAACGTCCATGCGTCCGAAGGCTCGGAAGACCACTCGGCCGGCTCGCAGATCGCCAAGCACGAAGGTACTGGCGAGATGCTCATGACACCGCCCGATCTCGGCGTGGGCCGGGTGGACGGCATCGACGTCAGCAGCCACCAGGGCAACGTCGACTGGGGACACTGGTGGCGTTCGGGCAAGCGCTTCGTCTACATCAAGGCGACCGAGGGCACCGCCTACCTCAACCCCAAGTTCACCCAGCAGTACAACGGTTCCGCGGCCGTGGGCATGATCAGGGGCTCCTATCACTTCGCGCTGCCGAACCGTTCCGACGGCGCGACGCAGGCCCGGTTCTTCGTGCGGAACGGCGGCGGCTGGTCGCGGGACGGGCGAACGCTGCCCGGAACGCTCGACATCGAGTACAACCCGTACGGCGGCGACACCTGCTACGGCCTGAGCCATGCCGCGATGGTGGGCTGGATTCGCAGCTTCAGCGACACCTACCACGCACTGACCAAGCGTTGGCCGGTGATCTACACATCCACGCAGTGGTGGGACAAGTGCACGGGACGCAGCGGCGACTTCAGTTCCACCAACCCGTTGTGGCTCGCCAGGTACTCGGCGTCGGTCGGTCCCATGCCCTTCAAATGGCCGGTCCACACCATCTGGCAGTACACCTCGTCGCCGATCGACCAGAACGTCTTCAACGGGGGTGCCGACCGGCTCGCCTCCCTGGCGTCGGGATGAGTCGTGCGCGCCCCGGTTCGCAGGTCCGAACTCCTCCTGCTGGTCTTCCTCGGCATGGTGTTCGCGGTGTCGTCGACCCTCGTCGTGGCCTCCGTGACGCACATGGAGAAGATCGGCCTGAGCATCGACGGTCTCGAGGACGGCGCGGTGCTGAGGGCGGCGGCTTTTCGCGACGTCCGCATCAGCACGGGTGATCCGGCCGTCCTGGGACGGGTCGAAGTTCTCGTGGACGACACCGTGATCGCGACGAGCCGTGACGGAGACCGGCTGACCCTGGAGAGCTTCACGCCGGCCGAGGGGAACCATGCGCTGACAGCTCGCGTCCGCAGCACCACGCCGTTGGTCATGGACGCCGTCGTGGATCACGAGTTCACCGTGGACAACACCGCGCCACCCGGTGACCGCGGAGCCGGCAGAACTGACCTACACGTCGTTCAGGTCACCGGCGACCGCCCGCGCGAGCTCCGCTGCGCGTTGCATGGCTTCGGCGCACAACGCCATGTGCCCCAACGACTCCACCTCGTCCGACAGGTCGTCCGCACCGGTCACGGGTGCCAGCCGCGTATCCGCGATCGCGCGCACGATCGTCGCCGTCGCCGTGGCCATCCGCCGCGTGAGAGCGGCCATCGCCAGCATGACGTTCTCGGCCTGACCGGGGCTGATCGGTGTGCGCTGCTCGCCGCCCGGAGATCGCCCGAGGCCGGCGTCCCAGGTGGAGGCTGCCACGCACAGCGCGTCGACGAACGGTTGCCAGGCCTCGTCCGTCTCGGCAGCGGGTTCATGTTCGTTCACGGGACACCTCCGATCAGGGTCCTCACCGGATACCCGCCGCGATGACGGTCCGTGAGGAATTCACTAGACAGGGTGTTTGCCAGGTCGTGATGTCTGGCGGGTCGGTCCATGGGTACCTGCCATGTACCACAACAACCACCCACGTTCAGGAAAGGGACACGGGCATGGCTATGGACGATCTCCTGAACGCGGGGCCCAAGATCTTCCGCACCCGATGGCTCGGTTACGACCGGATCCAGGTCGACGAGGAGTACGCCCGGCTGGAGGCGCAACTCGACCTGGCCTGCACCGACCGTGACGCCGCCCTCGCAACGGCCGAGGACCTCGCCCGTCATCTGGAGGAAGCACGGTCGGAGCTCGCGGAGTACCGGACGCTCCACGCCGGGCACACCAAGGACAACGCCGTCTCCGGGTGCATCCGCTACCTGCTGCACGTGGCCAGGCGCAAGGCGGACGAGATCGAGGACGAGGCTCGCGCCCGCACCGAAGACGCCGTGCACCGTGCCGAGGAATCCGCCGGACGCCATGCCGTCCTGCTGGACGAGGCCGAGCAGGAGAGCCAGCGCAGGCTGGCCGAGGCGAGCCGGCGCGCCCAGGAGATCGTCGGTGAGGCGTTGGAGCGGTCCCGCGCCATGCTCGCCGAGCTCGCGGAGCGGCAGCGGCTGCTGGACCAGTGGTACGCCGAGGTCACCACCGCGCCGAACATGCCGTCGCAGCGAAGCCCCGAGCCGGCATCGGCCGACACGACGCTTGCCACGGCCGACACGTCGAGCGTGACGCGATGACCGCGCTCGCGAACGAGTCCGTACGCATCACGGCGACCTGCGTGCTGGTGGACGTTCGCGACTCGGGTACCACCGGCGTTCGATGGGCTGCCGCGTGCGCCGAGGCACTGGGCGTCGGCCTGGTCGTGCATGCGGGCCCGAAGAACGACCCCGCGCACGCCGACATCGCGGCAGTGCTCGCCGAGCACCCCGGTCTCACCGTCCACGTCGAACACTCAGAGTGCACGCCCGGCCGCTGGGAAGGCGGGCTGGTGGTCATCTCCCGCGCTCGTGCCCACGCCGCGCCACCACTCGCGGGCCGCGACCTCCGTGATGTCGTCGTCGTGGGCGGCTCTCCCGCCGCGGTCGCCTGCCGCTTCGGCGTGGTCACGGCTGTCCTCGACGCGGTGGGTAGCGAGGGCGTCCTGCGGCGTGCGATGGCTTTCTGCCGTGCGCGAGGAGCCACTCGCCTGCGCGTGCTGATGCGTCCGTACATCAAGGCCGCCGACTCGCTGGACGCCGCCGCGGATCGCGTCCACGCCGCCTGCCCCGACGTCATCGTCGAACTGGTGCGCGCAGTCAGGTCGGTCCAGGAGGAGACGCGACTGTTCCCGAGCGACCTGCTCGTGGTGTCCGGCCGTGAGCGTGGTCCCGCGGAAGGCCTGCAGCCCGCCGCGAGGGCGGCGTTGCACCACGCGCTGTGCCCAGTGCTGTTCAGCTGCTCGTGATGGGGGGAGGGACCTCGTGACCGTCGGAAGAATCGTCATGTACGTCTTCGCCGCGATGCTGGCCGGGGTGACGATCGGCATGCTGAAGAGCCTGCAGCCGGACGCGCCCGCGCAGCACGGGGCGCAGCCGGAGATTCCGGCCGTGGGCAGCATCTCGGTGAGGCCGGCACCTTCGTCCTCCACGTCTTCGCCCCCGGAGCCGTCCTCGTCCACCGCGGCGACGTCGCCACTCGCACTGGCCGGCAAGGACGTGGTTCGCCCGGGACCTGAGCTTCCGCCGGGGGTTCCGGTGCGGCAGCAGGGCGAAGGATGGTGGCGCACCGTCCCCGGCACGACCGCGCAGGTCGGTACCGGAAGGGTGCGCACCTACTCCGTCGAGGTCGAACAGGGTGCCGTGGTGCCGCAGGCCCAGCTCCCGTTCGCCGCGGCCGTGGACCAGGCCCTCGCCGACCCGCGGGGCTGGACCGCGTCGGGCGACGTCGCCTTCCGCCGCGTCGACGTCGCCCAGCCGGACGTGCGAATCCGGCTCACCGCGACGGAAACCGCCCGAGCCATCTGCGGGTTCGACATTCCCTACGACACTTCCTGTTACGTCAACGGTGTGGTGTACGTGAGTGCGCCGCGCTGGTTCCGGGGCGCCCAGTCGTTCAAGGGCGACCTGGCGGGATACCGGAAGTACCTCGTCAACCACGAGATCGGGCACTTCCTCGGCCACGGGCACGAGCCCTGTCCCGCGGACGGCGCCCCCGCGCCCGTGATGATGCAGCAGACCTTCTCGGTGTCGAACGACAGGCTCGCCGAGATCACCGCCACCGCACCTCAGGGGGCGGCGGTGGCCAAGGATGGGAAGACCTGCGTGGCGAACCCGTGGCCCAACCCGGGGGTGGCCAGGTGAAGATCGCGATGGTCTTGATGCGGGCGAACCCGCTGACCGCACTGCGCGACCAGGACGTGACCGGGCAGAGCCTGCACGTCGCCAAGCTCTCCGAAGCGTTGCGCCTGCAGGGACACGACCTGACGATCTACACCCGCCGGACCGAGGCGCGTCTGCCGGACCGGATGCGGGTCGCGGACGGGCTCGAGGTGGTGCAGGTGCCCGCCGGACCGGCTCGGCAGCTCGACGTCACCCCGCACGTCGGCGAGTTCGCGCGGTCACTTCAGGATCTCTGGAGCAGCGATGTTCCAGATCTGATCCACGCACACCACTGGACCTCCGGCTTGGCGGCGGTGCTCGGCGCACGCCACAGTGGAATCCCCGTTGTGCAGAGCTACCACACGCTCCAGGGAGGCGACTCCACCGCGCACGAGCGGCTGGTCGGCCGGGCGGCGACGTGCGTGATCGCCACGTCGGGCCACGAAACGAACGAGCTCGCCAGGCTGGGGGTGCGCCGATCCAAGATCTCGGCCGTTCCATGGGGAGTGGACCTGCAAACGTTCACACCGAACGGCCCGAGCGCACCACGCAACGGGATGCCGCGCATCCTCACGGTGGGAGGTCTCGCACCGCACGACGGAGTCGACGACCTGATCGGCGCCCTCACCACGGTGAGCTGGACCGAGCTCGTGATCGCCGGTGGTCCGAGCAGCTCTCGACCGGACGCGAACCTGGTGCGGCTGCGGGAGTTGGCGGACCGGTGCGGCGTAGCGCACCGCGTCACGTTCCTCGGACGTGTGCCGCACGCGGACGTACCCCCTCTCATCCGTTCCGCGGACGTTGTGGCATGCCCGCAGCGGCACGAACCGTTCGGAATCGTGCCGATTGAGGCCATGGCATGCGGGGTGCCGGTGGTGGCGACGGCGGTGGGCGGCCTGGCCGAGACCGTGGTGCACGGCGTGACCGGCCTGCACGTTCCACCTCGGGAGCCCGCCGCGCTGGGGCGGGCGCTGCGATCACTGCTGGCGAACGACGTCCGGCGCCAGGAGATGAGCTGTGCCGCGGAGGACCGTGCGCGCGTCCGGTACGACTGGCAACGTATCGCGCTCGAAATGGACCTGGCCTACCAGCGCGTGGGTGGACCGGCCGCCGGCCGCACGGCCGGCAGGGAAGTGATCGCCTCGGTGCGGTGACGCCGTTGCCTCCGGCGGCGGTGCCGGACGGAGGCAGAACCACCCTCCACGACCGCGCCTGACGAGCTCGCGGCCGCCGGTCTCATCGGCGCTGGTCGACCGGGCTGGGCGCGTCGAGGCGCAGGAAACCGGCAGCGTGCAGCCGCCGGGTGGCGCCGTCGTCGATGCTGATCCTGCTGAGCGAGCCGGCGACCGTCCCGCCGACTGTGAAAGCGATGAGCAGCAACGGGAACAGCACGGTGCGCACGAGCATGGCCCAGCAGGCTCCGGCACCGATCCGGCGGCCGTTCTTGACTCGGACGAGGCGGGTCCCGGTGAGCATCGCGCCGAGCGCGCGGCCGTTACCGAAGACCAGGCCGCAGAGGACCGGCGTGCCGGCCAGCAGACCGAGCATGGTCAGCGCCGCCACGCTGTCGGAGACCCCACTGTCACGGGTGGCGAGCACGAACGCGACGAAACCGGCGAACGCGCAGAACAGGTAGACGACGAAGTCCACCAACCACGACAGCAGTCGCGCCCACCCGCCTGCCGTGACGTAGAAGGTCCCGTCCTCGAACATGTCGAGTCGCTTCGCGACCTGCGCACCGAAAGCGTGTTCGACGTGCTGCCTGACGACGTCCAACCGGCTCGGCCGCGCGGCGACGGTCATGGTGCTCTCCCACGTGTCTTCTCTTCGCTGGTCAGCCGTTGCCACCACGGTAGGGCGTGCACCCCTCGTTCTCGCTCGGCCAGCGAATGACGTTGCGGGTCCCTGGGCCGTACGCACCGTCCTCGTGGATCCCGGTGCCCGGGTCATAGCCCAGCCAGCAGTAGAACGGGCTTCCGTATGCACCCGAACGTAGCCCAAACGTCCTCGGCCCGATGTGGGTCGATCAACCGGTTGACGGCACCGGGGAGCCTGTGCCCGGCCGCACCCTGCTGATCACTCCGTTGCTGATTGATCGAACCGGTGCTGGGCCGTTCGCTGTGGGCGCTACGCTGCTAGGCCTATGACACCGGTCAGGCAAGAACCGTGGACGGGGTGCTGAGGCGGGCGGACAGCTCGCTCACCGAGGGGAAGCGCTATGCGAAGATCGAGACGGGTTTCGCCTGGCTGCGCCTGATAGGCGCGGTGCTGGTCGTTGTCGAGCACAGCTTCCCGCTGATCGACCCCAGCCGCATCGGCATGTTCCCGAAGAGCTGGAACCTCTCACCGGGCTACTTCGCGCTGATGGCGTTCTTCGCCATGAGCGGCTACCAGATCGCGGACAGCTGGCACCGCGACGCGTCCTGGTGGCGTTACCTGCTCAAGCGCACTCTGCGCATCTGGCCACCGCTGCTCGTGGTCGTGATGATCACCGCCTTCGTGATCGGCCCTCTCGTCACCGTGATCGGTCAGGCCGACTACTGGCGCGACCACCAGACGTGGGGCTACGTCATCAACAACGCGGGCCTGTACACGTTGCAGCACAAGCTCCCCGGCGTATTCGCCGAGAACCCGTATCCCTTCTCCGTCAACGGTTCCATCTGGACCCTGCCGATGGAGACCACCGGCTACCTGATCGTCCTCGCCGCCGGCCTCCTCGGCGTGCTCGGCCGGTTCCGCCTCGCCCTCTTCCCCCTGCTCGCCGCGTTCCTCGTCCTGGACGGCTTCGGCCAGGCCCACGTCGGCGACAACGGCGACCTCGGCGGCTTCCTCAGCGTCCCGCTGGCCCCGCTGGTCGCCTACATGGTCCCGTTCGTGCTCGGCATGGTGTTCTTCGTCTACCGCGACAGCCTCCCGTTGAAGCCTTGGGTGGCCTGCGCTCTTCTGGCCGTCTACCTCATCGCGAACTTCGCTCCGCTCCTGGAGCCGGCCGCGAGGTTCGTGCTGCCCCTGGCCGCCGGTTACGGCGCGGTCACCTTGGCGCACCACTGGCCGCGGCGGTTCGCCGGGTACGACGAGTGGGTTTACGGCAGCTATGGGCTCTACATCTGGGGCATGCCGCTGCAGCAGCTCGTCGTGCTGGCCGGGGTACGCGACCCGTGGCTGCTGATGGCGCTGGGGGTGCCGTTGTCCTATGTCGCCGGGGTCCTGTCGTGGCAGCTGGTGGAGAAGCCGACGCAGTCGCTGCGGCGCTACCTGAGGCCGCCTGCGAAGCCGCGCCCCGTTTCCGGGCATCGGATGATGCGGCCGGTGGCTGTCGAACGCATGCCGGAGCGGCAGATGCGGCAGCGCCGGCGGTTCAGCGGTGACCTGCGGGACACCGAAATCCGATAAGCGGCCGAGTTCACCTGTGCCGTGCGTGACCAGCAAGGCTTTCAACCAGCTCTCCTTTGAACGGCCGTAGGGTTTCTTCCCACCAGCGCAACGCCTCGTCCGTGTCGCGGAAGATGTCCAGCGCGTCGCCGAGCATCTCGGCTGCGACGAGGGCGAGCGACGAATCGAAGTCAGGGTCGGGTTCGGTGACGAGGTCGAACCACTCGTCGTCGCCGTTCGAGAAGGTCACCGTGGCACCGCAGTCGTCGGGGCGGAGAGTGCCTACTTCGTCGATGCGGTAGGTCACCGCGTTGCCGAGGCTGCGCCGCAGCACGGCCGCGACATCCGGGTTGAGCCGCAGCCCAAGGCGTCGTGCGGCGTCGAGGCCGGCAGCGGTGCGGGTGAAGGCGCATTGTGCGGGTTCGCCCACCAGTACGACGTCCCAGTCGCTGCGACGCAGGCGGTAAGCGGTTGCCAGACCAGCGAGGCCTGTGCCGATGACGAGTGCTCTCCTGGTGAGCATGACCGGTCTCTTTTCCCACGGCGGATACGTCACGCCGACCAGGCTTCCCGGCACACCAGTCCACGAAGGGTAGGCCCTTCCGGTGCGGCGCGAAAGACCCAGCGGGTCACGACCGGCCGGAGCGCGACCAGACGAGCCAGGTCGCCCATGGCGGTGAGCACGCCAGACAGAATGCGCCCGAATCAGGTGAAAATCGCGGTCTGAATGACATCTCGACGTCTCGCGGATCACATTCAGTTACCCGCGAATGCCGCGTTGGAGTGAGACGCAGTTCTCACGGCATCAAGAATGCGTAAAGGAAGCCGCCAAGGGTGTCAAATTGCCGTCAGACACTCCTGACGTGCGGGTTTTCGCCATGCACGCTTCTCGCGTCAAGACCACCTCGTTGTCGGGAAGGGAGCGCGTCATGGCCGATTTGGCCTACGCGTTGCTGCTGATCGGAAGTTTCCTCGTGCTGGGTCTCACCGTGCGTGGACTGGAGAAGTTGTGAGCGGCATCGGTCTGCTCGCGAACGCCGTCGGCGGCGTGCTCGCGTTGCTGTTGATCGTCTACCTGTTCATCGCTCTCGTCAGGCCGGAGAAGTTCTGATGTCACCCACTGTGGCCGGCCTGCTCCAGGTCGGCATCCTCGTCGTGGCAGTGGCTGCGGCCTATCGGCCGCTCGGCGACTACATGGCGCGTGTGTACAGCGCCACCAGGCACTCCAAGCTGGAGCTGGCGATCTACCGGCTCGGCCGGATCAACCCGGACAGCGAGCAGAAGTGGAGCACCTACGCCTACGGCGTGCTCGGTTTCTCGTTCGTCGGCGTCGTGCTTCTCTATGTGCTGCAACGCATCCAGGGCTGGTTGCCGTTCAACTTCGACCGCGGCAACGTGCCGTCCGGCATGGCGTTCAACACGGCGGTCAGCTTCGTGACGAACACGAACTGGCAGTCGTACGTGCCGGAGACGGTCATGGGTCACTCGGTCCAGATGGCCGGCTTGACCGTGCAGAACTTCGTGTCCGCCGCGGTCGGCATGGCCGTCGCGATGGCGCTGGTGCGCGGGTTCGTGCGGCACCGGACCGACCGGCTCGGCAACTTCTGGGTCGACCTGGTGCGCGGCATCGTCCGGATCCTGCTGCCGATCGCGTTCGTGTTCGCGATCGTGCTGATCGCGCTCGGTGTCACGATGTCGCTCAAGTCCGGTGTGGACGTTGACGGCCAGGTCGTCGCCAACGCGCCCGTTGCCGCGCAGGAAGCCATCAAGGAACTCGGCACCAACGGTGGCGGCGTTCTCAACGCGAACTCCGCGCACCCGTTCGAGAACCCGAACTCGTGGACGAACCTCATCGAGATCTTCCTGATCCTGGTGATCCCGGTCGCGCTGACCCGGACGTTCGGTCAGCTGGTGGGCAACAGGAAGCAGGGCTACGTCCTGCTCGGCGTGATGGGCCTGATCTGGTCCGCGATGCTCACCGTCATCTGGGTCGCGGAAGCCACCGGCCTGCGTCCGTTGGAGGGTAAGGAACTCCGCTTCGGCATTCCCGCGAGCGCCTTGTTCGCGAACTCGACCACGAGCACGTCGACCGGCGCGGTGAACTCGATGCACGACAGTTTCACCGGGCTCGGCGGTGGCGGCGCGATGCTGAACATGCTGTTCGGCGAGATGACGCCGGGCGGTGTCGGCACCGGTCTGTACAGCATCCTGGTGATGGCGATCATCGCGATGTTCCTGGCCGGTCTGATGGTCGGCCGCACGCCGGAGTACCTGGGCAAGAAGCTGGGCCGCAAGGAAGTCACGGCTGCGGCGGTGTCGATTCTGGCGATGCCGACGGTGTTGCTGATCGGTGCCGGTATCGCGGCGATCCTGCCGAGCACGCAGGGCGCACTCAACAACCCTGGGGAGCACGGTCTTTCGGAGATCCTCTACGCCTACGCGTCAGCGTCGAACAACAACGGGTCCGCGTTCGCCGGCATCACGGTGACCAACGACTGGTTCCAGGCCTCTCTGGGCGTCTGCATGGCTTTCGGCCGGTTCATCCCGATCATCGCCGTGCTGGCGCTGGCCGGTTCTCTTGCGGCGCAGAGGAAGGTGCCGGTCACGGCGGGCACGTTGCCGACGACCGGGCCGCTGTTCGCCACCCTGCTCGGCGGCAGCATCGTGCTGGTCGCCGCGCTCACGTTCGTTCCCGCCCTTGCCCTTGGTCCCATCGCGGAGGCTCTGCTGTGACCAGCACACTTCAGCGGACTCCCGAGGAGATCCGTGACCGGCACGCGGAGAACCTGGGTCGCCAGGTCGGCGCGGGCATCTTCAACCCCAGGCAACTGCTGACGTCGTTCCCGGACGCGCTGCGCAAGTTCGACCCGCGCTACCAGCTGCGCAACCCGGTCATGTTCGTGGTCTGGGCCGGTTCGCTTCTGGTCACCGTGTTCGCCGTCAGCGACCCGAGCGTGTTCACCGTCGCGGTGGCGGTGTGGTTGTGGTTCACCGTGCTGTTCGCGAACCTCGCCGAGGCCGTCGCGGAAGGGCGCGGCAAGGCGCAGGCCGACTCGTTGCGCAGGACCAAGAAGGACGCGGTAGCGCGCAGGCTGACCGAGGACGGTTCCGAAGAGTGCGTGCCCGGCACCGATCTCCGGATCGGCGACCTGGTCGTCGTCGAGGCGGGCGAGGTCATCCCCGGCGACGGTGACGTCGTCGAGGGCATTGCCACCGTGGACGAGTCGGCCATCACCGGTGAGTCCGCGCCGGTGATCCGCGAGTCCGGCGGTGACAGGTCTGCGGTGACCGGTGGCACGACCGTGCTGTCGGACCGGATCGTCGTGCAGATCACGACGAAACCTGGGGAGACGTTCGTCGACCGCATGATCGCTCTCGTCGAGGGTGCGGAACGGCAGAAGACCCCGAATGAGATCGCGCTGACGATCCTGCTGTCCACACTGACGATCATCTTCCTGCTCGCGGTCGTGGCGCTGCAGCCGTTCGCGATCTACTCCGGCGGCGAGCAGTCGGTGGTCGTGCTGACGGCGTTGCTGGTCTGCCTGATCCCGACGACCATCGGCGCGCTGCTGTCCGCCATCGGCATCGCGGGCATGGACCGGCTGGTGCAGCGCAACGTCCTCGCCACCTCCGGCAAGGCCGTCGAGGCCGCCGGTGACATCGACACGTTGCTGCTGGACAAGACCGGCACCATCACATGGGGCAACCGCCGCGCGACCGAGTTCATCGCGGCCAACGGCAGCGACGAACGCCGGCTCGTCGAGGCTGTCCGGCTGTCGAGCCTGGCGGACGGCACACCTGAAGGTCGCAGCATCGTCGAGCTCTGCGCGGAGAAGTACGGGCTGCCGGCCGTGCCGACCGAGCACGAGAAGACCGGTGAGTTCGTGCCGTTCACCGCGCAGACGCGGATGAGTGGCATCGACCTGGGTGGTCGCAGCATCCGCAAGGGCGCTGCCAGCGGGTTTCAGACTTCGGACGAGGTCCGCGCGATCGTCGACAGGATCAGCGAGGACGGCGGCACGCCGCTCGTCGTCGCCGAGAACGACGAGGTGCTCGGCGTCATCCGGCTGTCCGACGTCGTGAAGCCCGGCATGAAGGAACGGTTCGCCGAACTGCGGGCGATGGGCATCCGGACGGTCATGGTCACGGGTGACAACCCGTTGACGGCCAAGGCGATCGCTGCCGAGGCCGGTGTGGACGACTTCCTCGCGGAGGCCAAGCCCGAGGACAAGATGGCCCTGATCCGCAAGGAACAGGAGGGTGGCCGGCTGGTCGCGATGACCGGTGACGGCACGAACGACGCTCCGGCGCTCGCGCAGGCCGACGTCGGCGTTGCGATGAACACCGGTACGTCGGCCGCGAAGGAGGCCGGCAACATGGTCGACCTCGACTCGGACCCGACCAAGCTCATCGAGATCGTGGAGATCGGCAAGCAGTTGCTGATCACGCGCGGTGCGCTGACGACGTTCTCGGTGGCGAACGACCTGGCGAAGTACTTCGCGATCCTGCCCGCCATGTTCGCGGCGATCTATCCGGCGCTGGACAGGCTCAACATCATGCACCTGGCCACGCCCCAGTCCGCGATCCTGTCGGCGGTGATCTTCAACGCGCTGGTCATCGTGGCGCTGATCCCGTTGGCGCTCAAGGGTGTGCGGTACCGGCCGTCCAGCGCGTCGGCGCTGCTGCGGCGCAACCTGCTGATCTACGGCCTGGGTGGCGTCGTGACGCCGTTCGCCGGGATCTGGCTGATCGACCTGCTCGTCCGTTTGATTCCTGGAATCGGGTGACCTCGGTGGAGAACTTCTTCAAGCAGGCGTGGGCAGGGTTGCGAATCCTGCTCGTTCTGACGGTGGTCTGCGGGGTGCTCTACCCGATGGCGGTGTGGGGCGTGTCCCGGATTCCCGGTCTGCACGGCAACGCCGAAGCCACGGACACCACGTCGGTCGCGGTCGTCCGCGAGGGTGACCAGTACTTCGTGCCGCGGCCTTCCGCCGCGACGCTGCCCGCGTCCGGTGGCTCGAACAAGGGAGAGCTGAACGAGGACTACGACAAGGTGATCGCCGAGCGGCGCACGGAGATCGCGCAGCGCGAAGGCGTTGCCGAGGACCAGGTGCCGCAGGACGCCGTCACGGCGTCAGCGTCCGGTCTCGACCCGCACATCAGCCCGGAGTACGCGACGATCCAGGTACCACGGGTGGCTCGGGCCAGCGGCCTGTCCGAGGAGAAGGTGCGTGAACTCGTGTCGGTCAGCACCGGCGGCACCTTCACCACCACGGTCAACGTGACGGCGCTCAACCGTGCCATCGACGCAGCGAGCTGAGAAGCGCCGCGGCGAGCTGAGGATCTACCTCGGTGCCGCTCCCGGTGTCGGCAAGACCTTCGCCATGCTCGGCGAAGCTCACCGGCGCCGGGAGCGCGGCACCGACGTGGTCGTCGGCCTCGTCGAGACGCACGGGCGGCAGAAAACCCAGCACCTGCTCGACGGCCTGGAGATTCTGCCCCGCAGGGAGATCCACCACCGCGGCGTCGACTTCAGCGAGATGGACGTCGACGCGTTGCTGGCTCGCACGCCCGAGGTCGCGGTCGTCGACGAACTCGCGCACACCAACGTGCCCGGCTCGCGCAACGACAAGCGCTGGCAGGACGTCGAGGAACTGCTCGACGCGGGCATCGACGTCCTGTCCACCGTCAACGTCCAGCACCTGGAGTCGCTCAACGACGTGGTCGAGCGGATCACCGGTGTCCAGCAACGGGAAACCGTGCCGGACGAGGTCGTCCGCCGCGCCGAACAGGTCGAGCTCGTCGACATCACGCCGGAGGCGCTCAGACGGCGCCTGGCACACGGCAACGTCTACGCCGCCCACAAGATCGACGCCGCGCTCGGCAACTACTTCCGCGTCGGCAACCTGACCGCACTGCGCGAACTGGCGTTGCTGTGGGTGGCCGACCAGGTCGACGTCGCGTTGCAGCGGTATCGCCACGACCGGCAGATCACCGACACCTGGGAGACCCGCGAACGCGTGGTCGCGGCGATCACCGGCGGGCCGGAGAGCGAGACGCTCATCCGCCGCGCCCGCCGGATCGCACTGCGCGCGGGCGCGGAACTCCTTGTGGTGCATGTGATGCGCGGCGACGGGCTCACCGGTGCGTCACCCGAGATCGTGGCGAAGTGCCGCAAGATCGCCGAGGATCTCGGCGCCACGTTCCACTCGGTGGTCGGCGACGACGTGCCGACCGCACTGCTGGAGTTCGCCCGCGGCGTCAACGCCACCCAGCTCGTGCTGGGGACGTCACGACGATCCCGGCTCGCGCGGGCGGTCGACGAGGGCATCGGCGCCGCCGTGATCCACGACTCCGGTCCGATCGACGTGCACATGGTCACGCACGATGCGGCACGCCGTGGCCTGCGCTGGAAGATCGGCCGCAACGCGCTGAGCCGCGGCCGGCAACTCGCGGGCTGGCTGGGGTCCGTCGTGCTGCCAGGCCTGACCACCGTGCTGGGCCTGTTCTGGCGCGACGGCATCGACTACTCCACCGACCTGGTCGGCTTCCTGCTCGCCACCTGCGTGGTGGCCCTGGTCGGGGGACTGGGGCCGGCGCTCGTCAGCGCGTTCCTCGGAGCGGGCCTGCTCAACTTCTTCTTCACCGAGCCGTACCACAGCCTCGCCGTGAACTCGCCCGAGAACGTGATCACGTTGGTGGCCATGGTGATCGTGGCGACGATCGTGGCCCTGGTCGTGGACCGCGCCGCACGGCTGGGCGAGCAGGGCGCGCGGGCTCGGACGGAGGCCGCGCTGCTCGCCTCCTACTCCCGTACGGTGCTGACCAATCCGTACCCGTTGTCGCGGTTGCTGGAGAAGATCCGCGAGAACTTCGGCCTCGACTCGGTCGCCCTGCTGGAACGTCACAACGGCGGGTGGGAACGCGTTGCGTGCGTGGGTCCGCGGCCGTGCGACGAGCCGGACGACGCCGACGCCGACATCGCGGTCACCTCCGACATCCACCTCGCGTTGCGGGGAAGGACGGTGCCGGCGAGCGACCAGCGGGTGCTGGAGGCCGCGGCGGGCCAGGCGTTGATGGCACTGCGCCAGCAACGCATGGCGGCGGAGACGGCGGACGCGCAACGCAAGGTGGAGACGACCGAGTTGCGTACCGCTCTGCTGTCCGCGGTCGGGCACGACCTGCGCACGCCGCTGACGTCCATCAAGGCCGCGATCGGCAGCCTCCGCGACCGTGAGCTTCGACTGTCCGAAGAGGACACGGGTGAGCTCATGGCCACCGTGGAGGAGTCGGCGGATCGGCTCAACGCTCTGGTGGACAACCTGCTCGACTCCTCCCGGCTCGCCACCGGATCGGTGGCTCCGCTGCTGCGCCCGGTCGGCTACTACGAGGTGGTCGCGAGGGCGTTGTCCGGCATCGACGAACGCAACACGATCTCGGTGAGCGTCGACGAACACCTGCCACCGGTGCGAGCGGACCTGGGACTGCTGGAGCGGGTGGTGGCCAACGTCATCGACAACGCGCTGCGGCACGGCCGGATGTCCCCGCGCCGGCCGGTCGACGCCGACGAGCCGGAGATCGCGGTGCGGGCCAGCACCCACGGTGACCATGTCGAGCTGCGGGTCGTGGACCACGGCCCCGGCCTGCACAAGAAGGTCGTGGACCGGATCTTCACGCCGTTCCAGCGACTCGGCGACCGCGACGCGACACCCGGAGTCGGGCTGGGTCTGAGCGTGGCCAAGGGATTCACCGACGCCATGGACGGTCAGATCAGCGCGGAGGACACACCGGGCGGCGGACTCACGATCGTGATCGCGCTGCCTGTGCACAAGGAGATGGCGGAATGACGTCAGTGCTTGTAGTCGATGACGAGCCGCAGATCGTGAAGGCGCTGCGGATCAACCTCAGTGCTCGTGGGTATCACGTCCTGACGGCGTATGACGGGAAGACCGCGCTCAGCGTCGCGGTGGAAGGCAAACCGGACGTCGTGGTGCTGGACCTCGGACTGCCGGACATCGACGGCGTGGATGTCATCGCAGGACTGCGGGGCTGGTCGACGATACCGATCATCGTGCTGTCCGCACGCACCGACTCGGCGGCCAAGGTCGAGGCGCTGGACGCCGGCGCGGACGACTACGTCACCAAACCGTTCGGAATGGACGAACTGCTGGCGCGCCTGCGAGCCGCCGTCCGCAGGAAGACCGCGTTGGTGGCGGACGAGCCGATCGTGCGGACGTCGACCTTCACCGTCGACCTCACGGTCAAGAAGGTGCACCGCGACGACCGCGAGGTGCACCTGACGCCGACCGAGTGGGGACTGCTGGAGATCCTCGCCCGCAACCCGGACCGCCTGGTGTCTCAGAAGCAACTGCTGTCCGAGGTGTGGGGACCTATGTCGGTCGGTGAGTCGCAGTACCTGCGGGTGTACATGGCGCAGTTGCGGCGCAAGCTGGAGGCCGATCCCGCACATCCCAAGCACCTGATCACGGAGCCCGGCATGGGCTACCGGTTCCAGCTTTGAGCCTTCCGCGACCGTGCATGTTCCAACGTATCAACGTACGTTAGGATATGCATGTGACTGACGAGCGCCGGGACACCTGTGACCTGTTGTGCCTGGACCTGCCGCACGCCGAGGAGATCCGGACGGGTCTGCCGGAGCTGTCCGCGGTGGAGTCCGCCGCGGCGGCGGCGCGGGCATTGGGCGATCCGACCCGGTTGCGGATCGCGGCGGCGTTGCTGACCGGCGGGGAGTTGTGCGTGTGCGACGCCTCGTGGGTTGCCGGCGCGGCGCAGAACCTGACCTCGCACCACCTGCGGCAGCTCAAGATCGGCGGGCTGGTGTCGTCGCGGCGTGACGGCCGGTTGGTCATGTACGCGCTGACCGGTCGTGGGCGGGCGTTGGTCGCCGCAGTCCTGGACGAGTCCGCGGTCGCGGGCGCACTGGAGGCGTAGCTGTGGCTGACGAGTGCTGCGGGCCGCAGGAACCGCGCCCGACCACCACACAAACCGATCAGGGGCCGAGTAGCTGGTGGCGGGTTCGCGAGCTGCAGCTGGCGGCGGTCGCGGCCGTCCTGCTCGCGGTGGGCTGGTGGATCGGTTCCACGGGCGCCGAACTGGTGGGCACCGGGCTGATGCTGGCCTCGGCGGTGGTGGGCGCGGCCTCGTTCGTACCGGGCGCGGTACGCGGCCTGCTGCGGCGCCGGGTCGGCGTGGCCACCCTGATGACCATCGCGGCCATCGGCGCGGTCGCGTTGGGGCAGATCACCGAGGCCGCCATGCTCGGCGTGCTGTTCTCCATTGCCGAAGGCCTGGAGCACTACGCCATCGCCCGCACCCGTCGCGGCCTGCGCGCATTGCTCGGTTTGGTGCCGCCCACCGCGTCGGTGCTGCGCGACGGGACCGAACTGCAGATCGCGCCCGACGAGCTTGTGGTCGGCGACCGGATGGTGCTGCGACCCGGCGAACGCGCCGCGACCGACGGGATCATCCGCACCGGCCACACCAACCTGGACCTGTCCGCGATCACCGGTGAGTCGGTTCCGGTCGAGGCCGGGCCTGGCGACACGGTGCACGCCGGCGCGATCAACGGTGGTGGCGCGATCGAGGTCGAGGTCACCGCACGAGCGTCGGACTCCTCGCTGGCCCGCATCGTGCACATCGTCGAAGAGGCCCAGGACCGCAAGGGCGTCGGCCAGCGCCTCGCCGACCGCATCGCCCGTCCGCTGGTCCCGGCGATCATGATCCTGGCCGTGCTCATCGCCGGGCTCGGGGCGCTGCTGGGCGACCCGATGGTGTGGCTCGAACGCGCGCTGGTCGTGCTGGTGGCCGCGTCCCCGTGTGCGCTGGCGATCTCCATCCCGCTCACCGTCGTCGCCGCGGTCGGAGCGGCGAGCAGGCAGGGCGCGCTGGTCAAGGGTGGTGCCGCGCTGGAAGAACTCGGTCGCATCGGCATCGTCGCACTGGACAAGACCGGCACGCTGACCCGCAACGCTCCGCGCGTCGTGGAGGTGCTGCCGGCCGGAGATGCCACGCGTGATCAGGTGCTGACCGCCGCCGCCGCGCTCGAAGCACGCAGCGAGCACCCATTGGCCCGCGCGATCCTGGAGGCTGCGGAGAACGCACCGGTCGCCGACGACGTGACTGCCGTGCCGGGCCACGGGCTGACCGGAAGTCTGGACGGCGCCCAGGTGCGGCTGGGCAAGCCGGGTTGGGTCGATCCCGGCTCCCTGCGTGGCGAGGTCGACCGTTTGCAACGGGCGGGCGCCACCGTCGTGCTCGTCGAACGGGACGGAACGCTGCTCGGAGCCGTCGCGGTCCGCGACGAACTGCGTGACGAGGCACCTGAGGTGATCAGCAGGCTGCGTGGCCTGAACATCGACACCGCGATGCTCACCGGCGACAACACCGCCACCGCAACGGCTTTGGCCGGCCAGGCGGGTATCACGACCGTCCACGCCGAACTCCTGCCCGAGGACAAGGCCGCGCTGGTCGGCAAGCTGCGCAACGGACGCAAGATCGCCATGGTCGGCGACGGCGTCAACGACGCCCCGGCGCTGGCCACCGCCGACGTCGGCATCGCCATGGGCGCCATGGGAACCGACGTGGCGATCGAGACCGCCGACGTGGCGCTGATGGGGGAGGACCTGCGCCACCTGCCCCAGGTCCTGGCACACGCCCGGCACGCCCGCCGGGTGATGTTGCAGAACGTCGGCCTGTCGCTGGCGATCATCGGCGTGCTGATCCCGTTGGCAGCTTTCGGTTTCATGGGCCTGGCGACCGTCGTGTTCGTGCATGAGACGGCTGAGATCCTGGTCATCCTCAACGCCATTCGCGCGGCCAAGAGCACCCCGCTGCTACAGCGCGTCAGCGAGCCATTTTGACCGCTCGGTCGATTCCCAGCCACACCACGCACCCCACCACGATGCACGCGGCCCACACGATCGGCGACGGCACCTGTGGTTGCAGGTGCGGGAACACGGCGTAGTGCGTGAGGTAGATGGCGAGTGACGCGCTGGCCAGCAGGCTTACCGGGGTGAGCAGTCCGCGTGGCACCGGCACGCGGGCCAGCGACAGCAGCAGGATCACGCCGGCGATCACGATGATCTCGCGCGAGAGGTCCTCCATCCGGCCGGGAACCATCGTGACCATCACCACCACGACGAGGCACTTCTGCCACAGTGCGGGGGAGCGCTGGGCGAGCCAGCCGAGGGCGACGAACCAGGCCGCGCCGAGCGTGGTCATGTTGCGAGCGAAGAAGTCGCCGTCGACGGTGAACCTCAGCGCGAGCGTCAGGCCGAGCAACGCCAGTGCGAACGCGTAGCGGTGCCGTTGTTCCCAGCGGCGGATCGCCGGTACGGCGAAGACCAGGGCGCACAGGACAAGGACGTGCACGACGACCTCGACGAACCAGTAGCCGGCCGCGCCGACGCGGGTGAAGTTGTTGACGAGCAACACGTTGTCGATCGTGACGTCATCGGTGGCCGCGACGCGGTAGACGAGCCAGAGCGAGGTGGGGACCGCGATGAACGCCGCCGCCCGCAGGATCCGCAGCGGATCGGCGGGCAGCAGGAAGCGGGCGAGGTTCCAGCCCGCGACCACGAGCAGCAGGTGCGCGCCGCCGAGCAGCTTGAAGAAACCGACGTGCGAGCCCACGATGAGCAGGATCGCCAACGCCCGCAGCACGATCGTGGTGTCGATCAGCGGGACGCGGCGGTGCCTGGCGCGGAGTTCTTCCAGTGACGACACCGGCATCGTCGGCCAGCAGGACGGCAGGTCACCGAGCAACCGTTGCAGCTGAACGGTCATCTGGACGTAGCGCAGCGAGTCGCCGCCCAGCGAGTTGAAGGTCGCGTCGGACGGCACCGACCGCATACCGAGAACCGAGCCGAACACCTCGCGCACGGAGTTCGAGTCGCGCCCGGAAGGTGCCGCGACGGCCCGGTAGTCGACTTTGCCGTTGGACAGCAACGGAATGGACGTCGCGGCGTAGGCGCGAACGGCGGTCGCGGGCAGGCCGGTCTGGGCGCGAATCAGCCTCGCCGCGCGGTCCGCGTCGCCGAGCACCGCGACGACCAGGCCGCTGTCGTCACCCGTGCAGGCCGCGCGGAGGCCGTCGGCGGCGAGTGAGCGTTCGACCTGGTCCAGATCGACGCGCAGCCCGAACGGCTTCACGAACCGGTTCTTGCGGCCGGTCACCGAGAACAGGCCGTGGGATTCGACTCCCAGATCACCGGTCCGCAGCTCGAAGGTCGTGCGCCCCAGTGCCAGGTCTTCGGGCGCGTGGGCGTAGCCGAGCATGACGTTGGGGCCGCTGTAGACGAGTTCGCCGTCGTCGATGCGCAGCTTTCCGCCGGGGATCGCGACACCGATCGCGGACGGGTGTGAGGCGGCGAGTTCAGGCGGAAGGTAGGCCATGCGCGCGGTGGCCTCCGTCTGGCCGTACATCACGAAGAACCGCCAGCCGCGCGCGGCGCCGAGTTCGGCGTACCGGACCACGTCCTCGGGGGCCAGCCGGCCGCCGGCCTGCGTCACGTAGCGCAGGCTCGGAAGGTCCATGGACTCGAAGCCGATGCCGTCCAGCAGCCTGAACGTGTGCGGCACTCCGTGCAGGCTCGTCACTCCCTGGGAACGCACGAGATCCCAGAACTCCGGCTCGATCACCGATCGTCCGGTGAGCACCAGCCCGGCGCCGCGCGCGAGGTTGCTGTTCACGACCGACAGGCCGTAGCAGTAGTGCAGCGGCAAGGACGTGACGGCGCGGTCCGTCTCCCGGATGTCGAGGTACGAGCCGATCGAGGCGGCGTTCGCGGCGAGGTTGTCCGCGCTCAGCCGCACCAGTTTCGGTGACCCGGTCGTGCCGGACGTCGACAGCAGCAGCGCGAGCTCGGCGTGCAGCGCGTGCACGGTGCCCACATGCCGTTCCGTCCACGAGCCCGAGATCACCACATCCGGGTCGTAGGCGGAGGTCAGAGCGGGAATCTGCGCGGTGGACGCGAGCACGACCGGGTGCCTGCCGCGCAACGCGGCCAGGTATGCCACGACCGAGTCGATGTCGTTCTCCGCGGCGAGCAGCACCAACCGCCGCGTCGTGCCGAGCCGCTCCGCCGCCGAGGTCACCCGCTGGTCCAGCTCGTGATAGGTCAGCGAGCCGCCGGGTGTCACCAGGGCGAGCCGGTCGCCGTGCTCCGCGAGACGATCAGCGAACCCGAGGTCCGCCGTGGCCGTCACGGCGTGCCCTCGAAGAACAGGGCGGCCCCGTCGACCGACACGGAGACCACGTCTCCGGCCCGCACCGAGATTCGGCCCTGCACGCGTGACCGAACCCGGGTGCCGTCGGCGAGCCGCAGCAGAACCGTAGCGTCGTGCCCGTGGAACAGCACGTCGTCCACAATGGACGGAACACCGGTGCTGCCGAGGATCAGCTGCTCGGGCCGCAACAACACCGTGCCGGGACCGTCACCGGACGTCGGCAGGGTCCCGAGCGGTGTCTCCACCAGGCCGGAGCGGGCGACGCCGGCGAACGTCACCGCCTCGCCCACGAACAACGCCACCCCGAGATCGGCGGGCGAGGTGTAGATCGTCTGCGGTCTGGCGAACTGTGCCACGACGCCGTCTCGCAGCACCACCACGTGGTCCGCGATACCCAGTGCTTCTTCCTGGTCGTGCGTCACGAGCAACGCCGTCGCGCCGGCCGCCTTCAACGTCGCGCGCACGTCAGCCCTCAGCTCCTCGCGCAGACCGGCGTCCAACGCCGAGAACGGCTCGTCGAGCAGCACGACCTCGGGACGCGGTGCCAAAGCGCGGGCCAGCGCCACCCGCTGCGCCTGCCCGCCGGAGAGCTGTGCGGGCATCCGCGAGCCGAACCCGCCCAGGCCCACCAGGTCGAGCAGCTCTTCGACCCGGTCACCGCGTTCAGCCCGGCCGATCCCGAACCCGACGTTTCCCGCCACGCTCAGGTGCGGGAACAACGCGCCCTCCTGCGGCACGATCCCGATCCCGCGCCGCTCCGGCGGCACGTCGGAGGTCAGCTGCCGCTCGCCCAGCCACACCTCGCCCGAGGCGATCGGGTGGAAGCCGGCGAGGACCCGCAGCAGCGTCGTCTTGCCGCACCCGGAAGGCCCGAGCACGGCGAGCAACCCGCCTTCCGGCACCTCGAAGTCGACCTCGCGCAGCACGGGTTCTCCGCCGTAGCCCGCGACCAGTCGCTTCACCGTCAAGCCGCTCATCGCTCACCTCACCGAATCGTCTTGGCGCAGAAACCGGTCCAGCACCACCGCGGGAATCGCCGCCACCACCAGCAGCACCGCCGCATAGGGCGCTGCCGCGGCATAAGCGGCGACTTCGGTGCGGGTCCACAGCTCGGTCGCCAGGGTGTCGACGCCGGTCGGCCGCAGTAGCAACGTCGCCGGCAACTCCTTGGCACACGTCAGGAACACCAGCGCGGTGCCGGCCAGGATGCCCGGCGCGGACAGCGGCACGGTGACCCGCAACGTTGTCCGCCAACGCCCGTGGCCGAGCGACCGCGAGACGTCCTCCAGCACCGGCGGTGCGTGCGCCACGCCGGTGCGCACGGCTCCCACGGCCAAGGGCAGGAACAGCACCGCGTACGCGAACGCCAGCATGGGGATGGTCTGGTACAGCGCCGGAGCGAACCTGATGCCGAAGAACACCAGCGCCAGCCCGACGGTGATGCCGGGCAGCGCGTGCCCCGCGAAGCTGGCGAGCTCGACACCTCTGGCGAGCCGGCCCTGGTGCCGCGCCGCCAGGACTCCCACGGGCAGCGCCAGCAGCAGCGTCAGCACCGCGCCGAACGCCGACACCGCGACGGTGTTCCCGGTGGTCACCAGCAGGTCGGACACCTCGAACGTCGAGGTGCCCGCCACCAGCCACCACACCAGGCTGACGACCGGCACCCCGAGCGTCAGCACGAGCAACGCCACCGTCCCGGCCAGCGCGGGCACCCGAGCCCGCCCCAGCGGCACGGTCAGCGGCTGCCGACGCCCACGCAGCGCGACCACCCCGCGCGCCCGGCGTTCACCAATGGTCAACGCGACCGCCAGCACCACCAGGACCAGCCCGAGGATCGCGGCCGGTGTGCGGTCGAACGTCGCCCGGTAGCTCGTGTAGATGCCGAGCGTGAACGCCTCGTACCGCATCAGCGAGACCGCACCGAAGTCGCTCAGCACGTACAACGCCACCAGCAACCCGCCGGCGAGCGCGGCGGGCCGGATCTGCCTCAGCGTCACGGAGAGGAACACCTGGCGACCGGTCCTGCCGAGTGACCTCGCGACCTCCTCCACCGCCGGATCGGCCGTGCGCAACGCGGCCGCGACCGGCAGCAGCACGTACGGGTACGACACCAGCGTCAGCACCACGAACGCGCCCGTGAACCCGGTGAGCTGTGGCGCCACGGAGATCCAGGTGAACCCGGCGACGTACGACGGCACCGCGAGCGGCAGCACGAGCAGCACTCCGAAAGCCCGCCGCCCGAGCAGATCCGAGCGTGTCACGAGCCACGCGCTGAGCACGCCCAGCACGATGCACGCGGCCGTCACCGCTACCGCGAGCGAAAGACTGCGCAGTGCCAGTTCCGCGGTCCGGGTCCGGGCCAGCACGTCCCACACGACACCTCCGCCGCGTTCGAACGAACGCACGGCCAGGTACGCCAGCGGCAGCAGGGCCGCCGCGGCGACGAGGAGCGAAAGCGTGGTGAGAGCTGGAGCGGCCCGGTGTCCGGGCCTCAGGACAACCCCGCTTCCTGCAACAGCTTCACCGTCTCCTGCAGCGACGACAGCTTGGAGAGGTCGATGTCGGGCGCCTGCAGGTCCGTGATCGGCGGCAGCTGGTGCTTGCCCGGCTGCACGCCCGGATTGGCCGGATACTCGGCGGTCACGTCGGCGAAGTGCCGCTGTGCCTGCTCGGAGAGCAGGAACCGCACGGCCTTCTGCGCGGCCTCGCTCTGGTTGGAGCCCTGGATCACCGCGACACCGGCCACGTTGACCAGCGAGAGCGGATCACCACCGCCGGCCCGGTGCAGCCTGGCCTTGACGTTGGCCTCGCCGCCCTTCTCCGCGACCATGGCGTACCAGTAGTAGTGGTTGATCAGTCCGAAGGGGAGCTGACCGTCGTCGACCGCCTTCAGGATGTTGATGTTGTTGTCAAAGCGCTTCGGTTCGTTGGCGGCGAACTTCTTCAGCCAGTCCCTGGCGAAGTCCTCGCCCTTGAGGACGCGCACCGACGTCACGAACGCCTGCCAGGACCCGTTGGCGGGCGCGTAGCCGATCTTGCCCTTCCACTTCGGGTCGACGATCTCCTCGATCGACCTGGGCAGCTCGTCCGCGTCGACCACACGTGGGTCGAAGGCGATCACGCGGGCTCGTGCGCTCGTCGCCACCCAACGCCTGTCACGCGCCTGGTAGTTCTCCGGCACCATGCCGAGCACGTCCGCGGGGAGCTCGGCCAGCCTGCCCTGCGCCGCGACCGCGCCCAGCGCGCCGGCGTCCTGCGAGAAGAACAGGTCCGCCTCGGTGCCCTGGCCTTCTTCCAGCAGCTGCGCGGCCATTTCTCCGCTGCCGCCGTAGCGGACCTCGACGTCGATTCCGACAGCTTCCTCGAGCTGGTCCAGGAGGGCTCCGACCAATTGTTCGTTGCGGCCGGAGTAAATGATCAGGTCGTCTGCTGAACTGCAAGCAGTCAACGTCGACGCCAGCAGTGCTGCCACCAGCGTCACGGTGCGTGCACGACGCCTCACCAGCGGTCCTCCTCAGCTCACCCCCAGGTCAGAACGGGCGTCGACAAGGTAAAGCTAACCTAAGGCGCCAATCAAGATGTGGATGCCATTACGTGATGCGACGGCGGACACATCACCTGTTCGGCCCGGTATCTCGGAGAGTTCTTCCTCGGCGCTGAATTGTGGTTGCGGATTTGACCACCTGTCCGCCAGGCGCCGCTTGGTGCCTGCAATGTGCAAGAGGGCATTCGAGTGAAGCGGGCAAGCCTTCGCGGCCTTCGCGCCGAATCAACGCGGTCCTGTCCGTGTGGCGGCTGTCGCCCCGGACGGACGTTGAACCGAAGGGATGGAGCATGTCAGCACCCCCTCCCGCGCGTCGTCGACGACGCGCGGCGGTAAGTCTGATAGCAGTCGGGAGCATGGTGCTCGCGGCCGGTCTGATCGGCGGGTCCGGTCCGGCCGGGGCGTCGAGTCACCGTGAAGCGCCGTTGATCGCGGGTGATCCGGCGGTGGACAACACCGACGTCTACGCGTTCGTCAGTCCTGACAAACCGGACACGGTGACGCTCGTGGCGAGTTGGTCGCCGTTCCAGGAACCGCACGGCGGGCCGAACTTCTACCCGTGGGCCACCGATGCCCGCTACGACATCAACATCGACAACGACGGGGATGCCAAGGCGGACCTGACCTACCGGTGGACCTTCCGCACCGAGGACCGCCGGGGCAAGTCAACGTTCCTGTACAACAACGGGCCGGTCACGTCGCTGGACGACGAGAACCTGTTGTTCCGGCAGACCTACACGCTGGAACTGATCGACCGCGACGGCCGTGATCGCAAGCTGATCCGCTCGGGCAAGGTCGCGCCGTCCAACACCGGCCCGGCCTCGATGCCGGACTACGGCGCGCTGCGCGCCCAGGCGATCACCGACGTGCCCGGTGGCGGCAAGAGCTACGTCGGGCAGTCCGACGACGCGTTCTTCCTCGACCTGCGGGTGTTCGACCTGCTCTACGGCGGCAACCTGTCCGAGGTCGGCCAGGACACGCTGCGCGGCTACAACGTCAACACCATCGCGTTGCAGGTGCCCAAGTCGCAGCTGGCGCTCAAGGGTGACGCGACCCGCAACCCGGTCATCGGGGTGTGGAGCGACACCGAGCGGCAGTCGATGATCCTCACTCCGGGTGAGTCGCGGGCGGTCGGCCCGTTCGTGCAGGTCTCACGTCTGGGCAACCCGCTGGTCAACGAGGTCGTGGTCCCGGCGGGGCTGAAGGACAAGTTCAACGCCCTGACGCCCGACCAGGACGGCAAGACGCCCGCACTGGTCAACCGGGTCACCGACCCCGAGGTGCCCAAGCTGATCCAGGCGATCTACGGCCTGCCGGCCCCGGCGACGCCGCGCAACGACCTGGTGGAGATCTTCCTGACCGGCATCACCACCAAGCTCGGCGGGCCGATCAAGGCCGACCTGAACTCGCAGCTGAACAACGCCGACGTGAACCCGAAGCGGTTCACGCCGTCGGAACAGTTGCGGCTCAACACTTCCGTGCCGCCGGCGGCGTCGCCGAACCGGCTGGGTGTGCTCGGCGGTGACCTGCAGGGCTTCCCGAACGGGCGCCGGCTCGCCGATGACGTGCTCGACATCGGCGTGCAGGCACTGCAAGGCGCCGCGGTGAGCGGGATCGTGCCCGCGCTCGCGGCCGGGGACAAGGTCAACGCCAACGACAGGGCGTTCGGCACCTCGTTCCCGTACGTGGCGCTGCCCAACAACGCTGCGGTCAACTCCGGCGCTGCCGGTGCGGTGGCACCTGCCGCCGGCGGCGGTGGCGGTGGTGGTCTGCCGGACGGGCTGATCCTCAACGGCGTCCTCGCGGCGTTGCTGATCGGCTCGGGCGTGTGGCTGCTCAATCGCCGTCCACTGCGGACCGCGGTCCCTGCGGTCGCATGACAGCGTGCCGGGGGACGGGCGCATCCGCCCGTCCCCCGGCACGGTCCCGTGATCTGACACCGCAGCAACCCACGGAGCGCGCCATGAACCGCCGCAAGATCATCGCAGTGCTGGCGATCACCGCCGGCGTCGCGCTGCTCGCCACGACCGCGACCGCGCTGAGCCGCGGCGACGACCCGCCCCCTTCCGGCCCAGGTGCCGCTGTCGTGCGCAGCGACGTGCAGCGCACCATCACCGCTGCCCAGGACCGGCTGCGGCGTCTCCCCGGCGACGCCGACACGTGGGCTTTGCTCGGCTCCGCCTACGTCGAGCAGGCCCGGATCACCGGCGACCCGGCCTACTACGGCAAGGCCCAGGGCGCGCTCGAGACGTCGCTGCGCCACCAGCCAGACGGAAACGGCCCCGCCCACATGGGCCTCGGCGCCTTGGCCAACGCCCGCCACGACTTCGCCGCCGCCCGCGCACAGGCCGAACTCGCCCGGACCGCGTTGCCCGACACCGCCGAGGTCTACGGCGTGCTCGCCGACGCCCTCACCCAGCTCGGTGCGACCGACGAGGCGCGAGCCGCCGTGCAGCGGATGCTCGACCTCGAACCCGGTGTGCCCGCGTTCACCCGCGCCGCCTACGACTTCGAACAACGCGGCGACGTCGACTCCGCCCGCCAGGCCCTCACCCGTGCACTCGACGCCTCCTCCGCACCGGCCGACACGGTGTTCTGCCGCTACCACCTCGGCGAACTGGCCTTCGACAACGGCGACCTCGACAAAGCCTCCGCCCAGTACGAGCAGGGCCTCCTGGTCGACCCACTCGACCCCGCCCTGCTGCAGGGCCGCGCCAAGATCGCCGCCGCTCGCGGCAACCTGGACGACGCGCTCACCGGCTACGCCGATCTCGTGGCACGCGTGCCCTCACCGCAGTACCTGCACGAGCACGCCGTTCTCCTGCGGGCAGGGGGCCGCACCGAGGACGCCGCCCGCCAGTTCGACCTCCTCGCCCAGCAGGAGCGGCTGTTCGCCGCAGCGGGCAGCACCGACGACCTGGCCGCCTCCGTCGCCGCCGCCGACCGCGGCGATCCCGCCACCGCACTGGCCGCCGCCGAACGCGAATGGAACCGCCGGCAGCACCCGCTCGTCGCGGACGCACTCGCCTGGGCACTGCACCTGACCGGACGCGACGCCGAGGCCCTTCAGTACGCCGACCGCGCCGCCGCCACCGGCTGGCGCAACGCGACGTTCGCTTACCACCGAGGCATGATCCTGCGCGCACTCGGCCGCACCGCCGATGCTTCCGACGCGCTCGGCACGGCGCTGCGGACCAACCCGCACTTCTCACCCGTGGACGCCCCTGCCGCCCGAGCCGCGCTGGACGGCCTGCGGTGAAAGCACTGGCCGTGTTCGTCCTCGCCGCGCTGGCCATGCTGGCGGTCCCAGCGAGTGCAGGAGCCCACCCGCTGGGCAACTTCACCATCAACCACCACCACGCCATCACCGTCCACTCCGACCGCGTCGACCTCGTCTCGGTCATCGACCTCGCCGAGATCCCGACCCTGCAAGAGCAGCCCGCTCGCCAGAACGACTACGCCGGCCGTGAGTGCGACAGCGTGCTCGGCGGCGTTGACGTGACCGTCAACGGCACGCGCACGGCCGTGGCCCTGCGGTCGGCATCGGTCGAGTTCCCGCCCGGCGAAGCCGGACTGGCCACCACCCGCCTCACCTGCCGGCTCACCGCGCCCGCGGACCTCAGCTCCGCCGCCACCATCGACGTGCGCGACACCTACCGGCCAGGCCGCGTCGGCTGGCACGAGATGACCGCCACCGGCGACGGCATCGCGCTGCTCGACCCGCCCGTGCCGACGACGAGCGCGAGTGACGAGCTCCGCGCCTATCCCGACGACCTGCTGTCCGATCCCCTGGACATCCGCGCGGTGAGCCTGCGCGTCGAACCCGGCGCCACCGCGACCTCGGACACCGCCGCGGCCCAAGGCGGCAGCACGTTGCTCGGTACGGCCACCCGCGCCTTCACCGACTTCGCCGGCAAGCAGGACCTCACTCCGTTGATCGGAGTGCTCGCTGTGCTGCTGTCGCTGCTGCTCGGCGCTTCCCACGCCGCGTTGCCCGGACACGGCAAGACCGTCATCGCCGCCTACCTCGCGGGCCGTGACGGCACTGCTCGTGACGCTGTCGTCGTCGGCGCCACCGTCACCCTCACCCACACCCTCGGCGTGCTGCTCATAGGTCTGGCGATCAGCGCCTCCAGCGCGTTGGCCGGCGAGTCCCTGCTGCGGGTGCTCGGCGTCGCCAGCGGTGTACTCGTCACCGCCATCGGGGCGTTCCTGCTGCGCTCCGCGCTGCAGCGGCAACCAGTCGCCGTAGGGCATGGCCACGGGCACGGGCACGGGCACGGACATGGCCACGGGCACGGGCACGGGCACGGACATGGCCACGGGCATGGGCATGGGCATGGGCACCGTGTGGGTCGTGGCGGCCTGATCGGTATGGGCGTGGCGGGCGGCCTGGTGCCCAGCCCGTCGGCACTGGTCGTGTTGCTCGGCGCGATCGCCCTGGGCCGCACCTGGTTCGGTGTCCTGCTCGTCGTCGGCTATGGCCTCGGCATGGCCGCCACGCTCACCGCCGTCGGCCTGCTCCTGGTCCGCCTGCGCGACCGGCTGGCCGCCGTCGAACGCTTCCGAGACCGCTTCACCGCCCTGCCCGCCATCACCGCTGGGCTCGTCCTCGTCGTCGGCCTCGGACTCACCGCCCGAGCCCTGTTCGAATAGGAGGCGCGATGCGCGTCCCGATCCTGCTCCTGTGCACCGCCACCGTTCTGATCGCCTGCACCGGCACTCCCGATCCCGGACCGGTCTTCGACAACGAGAGCGGCTCCGACCTCACCTGCCTGCGCCACCAAACCCAGCCGCCGGGCCCCCGCTACACCGACGAAGCGATGCGCAGCACCAGCGAAACCCTCTCGCTGCTGCGCTACTACACCGCGCACGGCCGCAAGCCCTTCTGTGACGGCCAGGCGTCCACCGAAGCCGACAAACAGTGGGCCCAGCTCTACGTGACGCTCGGAGCCGACCGCGCCAACGTCACGGCGTTGCTCGGCTGATGTGACGCACGCCTCACCCATCCGAGTGGGCCTCGGCTCCGAATAGAGGTTCGGTCAGGTGAACGAAGAGGAGCGCGATGCGGGAACGAGATCAGGCGCAGTCGACCTTCCCGCGTGATTCCGCGGACCACGGGGAGGCTGTGGGCGTGGAGGACCTGTTGCTGCGGGTGGCACGTGGTGACGAGACGGCGTTCGAGCAGCTGTACGACCAGGTGTCGGGCATGGTCTTCGGGCTCGCGCGCCGGGTGCTGCGGGATCAGGCGCAGTCCGAGGAGGTGTTCCAGGAGGTCATGCTGGAGGTGTGGCGGACCGCCAGCCGGTTCGATCCGGACCGCGGCAAGGCCACGACCTGGATCCTCACCATGACGCACCGGCGTGCGGTCGACCGGGTGCGGTCCGCGCAGGCGGCGGCCAACCGGGACGAACGAGTTGCTCTGATGGGCGTGACGACTCCGTTCGACGAGGTCGTCGAACAGGTCACCGAACGCCTGGAACAGCGCAAGGTCCGGCGGTGCCTGTCGTCGCTGACCGATCTGCAGCGCGAGTCCGTGCTGCTGGCCTACTACCAGGGCTACAGCTATCCGGAGGTGTCCAGCCTGCTCGGCGTTCCGCTGGGCACGGTGAAGACCCGGATGCGCGACGGCCTGATCAGACTCAGGGACTGCTTGGGGGTGACGGTATGAGCTCGTCGTCAGATCTGCACACGCTGACTGGCGTTTACGCGATGAACGCCTTGTCCGACTCCGAACGCGCGGAGTTCGAAGCACACCTGCCGCGCTGTCCGTCGTGTGCCCAGGAAGTCGCCGAGCTGCAGGCCACCGCGGCCTCCCTCGGCACGGCGGCGGAGGTCGCGCCGCCGGCGCGACTGCGGGCACAGGTGCTGACGGGCGTGCAGGCCACACGCCAGCTGCCGCCGGAGGCCACTGCTCCGGAAGCGGCTGTGTTCGTGCTTCCCACGCGGAACCGGTGGCTGGTCCGGACGAGCGTGCTCGCCGCGGCCGCCAGTGTGCTCGTCGCCGTCGTGGTCGGCGTTCAGGGTGTGCAGGCCCGTAGTGAACTCGACGCGTTGAGTCAGACGGCTGCTGGGAACAGCCAGGTTCTGGATCTGCTGAGAGCTCCCGACGCGAAGCTGCTGAGCGACCCGGGAACCGACGGCGGCCACGGAACCGTCGTGATGTCGCCGAGTCGCGGCAAGGCGGCGTTCCTCGCCGACGGGTTGCCGTCGCTGCCCGCGGACCGCACGTACCAGCTGTGGGCCGTCGGACCGGATGGGCCGCGCTCGGCCGGACTGTGGAAGGACAAGCCCGTGCTGGCCGACGGCCTGGCTGACGCGAGGGCGTTCGCGTTGACCGTCGAACCGGACGGTGGCTCGCCCGCCCCGACGACGATCCCGGTTGTCACGATCTCCATGGCCTGACCCGCACACGACGCGACCCCGACGGCCTGGTGGCTGTCGGGGTCGCGTCGTCTCTGCTGGTGTTCAGAGCCAGGAGGTAGCGGATGCCGAGTTGATCGTCCACTATGGACTGCGGGCTGCGGGTGGATCATTTGTCCTGGTCAGGCGAGATCTGCGGACTCGTTGGTAACAGGTCGATAACCGCACCCATCCGTTCCTTGAGGGGTGGCGAATCACGAGTAGCAACTTCCCCGTTCAGTACTTGGAGATGTCTCGTCATGAACAAGACCGTCCGCAACACTGTCCTGGCCATCGGCGCCGCCTCGCTCGCCCTGTTCGGCGCAGCGTGCGGCTCGGGCGACATGGCCGGCAGTTCCAGCACCGCCCCGACCGCCGCCACCTCGTCCGCGCCGTCCTCGGCTGCGATGGCAGATCCGGCCAAGGACCTCGTAGGTTCCGGTTGTGCCGACTACGCGAAGCAGGTTCCGTCCGGTGCCGGTTCGGTGTCGGGCATGGCCGCTGACCCGGTCGCCGTGGCCGCGAGCAACAACCCGCTGCTCACCACGCTCGTCAGCGCGGTGTCGGGCAAGCTGAACCCGAAGGTGAACCTGGTCTCGACGCTCAACGGCGCCGAGTTCACG
>NZ_JOEA01000007.1 GCF_000719115.1 Lentzea albidocapillata
ATGAGGGGAGCATCCCGCCCACTCAAGGTAAAGCCCCAATCGCCGAGTGCGTGGGTCACCACCGCTTGACCAGCACGAAGAGGTTCACACGCCTCGGCTTCGCCATTGGCGTGGGCGGCAGGGTGGCTCGGCTTCGCCATCGCCCTGTCGCGCGGTGGGCGAGCGGTCGTTGCGCTTCGCCGGGGTGTCGACACGCCGGTAGAAGCGTTGCCACGGCGGGTGCTTTGCCCCATCCCGGCCTGGACCTGTCAGGAGCCGGTGGCCTCCGCCAGCAGTTCCACCAGGTGGTGGTGCATGCGGCGGTAGTCGACCGGCGTGATGGTCGACCAGGGTGGCTGGCCCTCCGGCGCCCGGCGCATCTGCAGGTAGCGGCCCTTCGGGGTGTCGTAGAACGCGACCACGCGGTCTGGGCGGACTCGTTTGCCCCACTTGTCGCGGGCCGCTGCGCCGAACTGGCCTCGGTTCGAGGCGTCGCGGATCATCTCGGCCAGTGTGTGGGCGTCGTCGGCGCGGAGAGTGCCGCGTAGTGCCTCTTCCAGCTCTTCCGGGGTGCTCGCTGAGGTTGCTGCTGCGTCCAGGTCCGCGGACGGGAGGGTGATGGAGTGGCCCTCGCCCGCCGGGGCGGTGGGGAGGGCTGTCAGGGCCTCTCGGGGGAGGCCGTCGGCTTCCGCTGGGCGGAGGATCAGCTGGGTGCCGTCGAGGATCGCCAGGACGCCTGCCTGGCCCTTGCCGGCGGCCAGGACGCGGAGGCTGCGTTCGTGCAGCCACATGCGGGCGTCGATCTCCTGTTGCGGGCGGTTCAGGACGTGCAGCAGGTCTTCGAGGGTCGGGTCCAGGGAACGGCGGCCGCCGAGGCCGCGGGCGTCCAGCTGGAGCCAGACGCGGTCCTCGATGGCTCGGCGTTCCTCGGTGGTCTTGCCCGGTGACGGGACCTTCAGGACGAGTGGCATCGTCTCCAGGCCCAGGTGGTCCCAGAGAACGTCGAACTCCAGCGTGGAGATCACCACAGGGTCGCGCGTGTCGCTCGCCCCGACGTCCAAGCCGAACAGAGTCATCAGTCGGTCGTGCTCTCCCCGATCACGGGCAACGTGTAGCTGCCCACGCCATAGATGTCGTCGCGCTCGCGCAGGTAGTCGGCGGCCTTGTGTTCCAAGTCCTCCTCTTCCTCTCCCTTGCGCGCGCCGCCCATGCCGCCGAACGGGTCGAACGACGGTGGCATCGGCACGGCCCTGCGGTGGACCTGGTCGTTGTTCGAGGCACCGACCGTGCCCATCGAGCCCATCGCGGAACCCGCCGCGCCCGAGACACCGGCTGTCTGGCCCTGCTGCATGACCGTGCCCATGGCGGCCGCGCTGGAGGTGGCGGTCGCGCCTTCCTCCATCTGCTTCGCCTCGGAGCCGGTGGACGAACCCGAACGGCTGGACGTGCGCTGGCCCGGCAGGCCGACACCCGCGGCGCCCGTGCCGCCAGGCCCGGCGGTGCCGGTGGTGCCTGCCGACGAGAGCGAGGTGTTCGAGCTCTTCACCGGAGCCGCGCCGGTATTGGTACCGGTGCCCGAGGTGCTCGTCGTGGAACCCGGTGCGGGCGTGCCGCCACGGGGCGGCGGGGCGGTGGAGCCGCGCGTGCCGGACGAGGTGCGGCCACGCGTCGCGCTGCCACCCGTTCCGTGCGGGCCGACGCCCCAGACAGCGGCCGTGCCGATCTGGACGCCACCGCCGTGCGTGGGGCCGGTGCCGCTGATCTGCAGCTGCGGCGGCTGGGAGAACTGGCCGAGCGTCGAGGTGTTCGCCGTCGTGGACGACGCGTAGGTCGACATGACCTCACGGGCGCGGCGCTCGGCGGCGTCCTGGGCCGCCTCCTGCTTCTCGTGGTCGGTCTGGCCGCCGAAGAGGTGCGTGATGCCGGTGACGAGGGCACCCGGCTGCTCGGCGGTCACCTTGACCGGCGCCGGCATGTCCGCGCGGGCCTTCGAGACGTAACCGGCCTGCAGTTCGGCCGAGTAGCGCATGACGTCCGCGCCGGTGCGTGCGCCGTCCGCCCAGGCAGCGATCGGGTTCAGGCCGGCCTGCGCCAAGTCGGCGGCCTTGCCCTGCCACTTCGCGCCCGACTGGGAGATGCCCTTGTGCAGGTCGTCGTTGATCTCGGACAGCGCGGCCGAGACGCCCTGCCAGCGCTCCATCGACGTGAACGACGCGGAGGCGCCGGGACCCGCGTGGATGCGTTCGTACAGCTCTTTGTGGCTGAAGCCCTGCCAGCGGTGATCGGCCATCGTCAGCACCCGCTCTTGTTCATCATGCCGGTGTTGTCGCCCTCGACCAGGTTGTACTGCCGCTCGATCTGGTTGAGGTTGTCCATCGCGGTCTTGAGCTGGCGCTGGTAGTTCAGCAGGGCCTGCAGCGCCGAGTCACCGTCCGCGATCGAACGGTCGTTGAACTTCTCGGCGGCCTCGGCGCTGACCGGGTCACCCGCCCACGGGCGCACGCGGAACTCGGTGATCGCCATCTCGATCTGCTTGTCCAGCTTGATCAAGGCGGCCGAGAACGTGTTGCGCAACGCGGGGATAGCCTCCGGCTCCACGTTCAACTCGTGCTGGCCGGGTGGCGAGGTGTCTGCCCCGCTACGTCCCCCTGGCGGCATGGTGAAACCTCCGGCGGTTGTGCCTACAAGCGCTTCGACACTCTAACCACTGAAGGTAACGCTGTGGAGTGCGAACAGTGACATCCGCCCGTGTGGGTCAGCGCTTCTTGAGCAGACTGGCCATCGCCGCCTCTGCCACCCGCTGGGCGCCGAGGCAAAGATGATCTTGTTGCACCGCAGTGGAATTGCCGCCGTCGCGGAACATCACGTCGAGGAACTGCCCGTCGGCGACGTCTACCTCGACGTTGCAGGCGTTGTTCACGTCGGGTGTGCGGACAGTGATCGCCGTGTACCCCTCGATCGCGCTCACGGTGTAGTCGACCTGAGCGTTCTCCGAGAGCCACACGTCGGCGCCGGAGACCAGCACGAGTGCGATCCTCGCCACGTTCCCGCTCGTCGTGCTGCGGATCGTGCACGCCCGCGCGCTGCCGAAGCTCGGCTCGACGTACGCGCTGGGCGGGTTGTCGAGGCTCAGCGACATGCGCTGATCAGCGGTGAGCACCGCGCACGGGTCGACCGCGTCGAGCGGCAGCGCACGCGGCCGCTGCGGGAAGTCGAGCACGGAGGGCGTCGTCGTGGGGGACGGCGGCGGGGGCGGCGGAGTGGTCAGCGCACTCTGCTGGGGCAGCGCCGTGCACCCGGCGAGCGCCAACGCGACGATGAGGAGCCCGGTCGTCCGCATGGCCGGTCACCGTAGCTGCTCTGGGAAGGGGTCCGACGCAAGTCGTGACCACAGCAACTGGTCTTCGCGCTGATCATCGACGATCGCCTCCTCGCGAAGACGACCCTCAAGAGTGAATCCGCACTTCTCCGCGACTCTCTGTGACGCCGTGTTCGAGACCGCGTGCCGGTAGGTGATCCGGTGCATCTCCATCGCGCCGTAGACCCAGCCCAGCACCGAGTTCAGCGCCGCCGGCAGCACGCCCTTGCCGCGGTGCCGCGGCTGGCTCCAGCACATCACCTCGGCCGAGAGGAGGTGGTGGTCGACGTTGTGGATGACGATCCCGGCCATCACCTCGGCGGTGACGGCCTCGCACACCGCCCACGACCAGCGGTAGTCCTTCTCCCATCCGTCGGTCAGCAGCAGGACGAGCGTCTCCGCGGACGGCGCGTCGTTTCCGGTCAGGCGGGGCATGTACCGCTTGGTCTCCGCGTCCGCGAAGGCCTCGGCCAGCGCCGGCACGTCGTCGATGCGGTCGTCGCTGCGAAAGGCGCGCAGGTAGTACTCGCCCGCGTTGATCTCAACTGGCTCCACGGCCAGCAGGCTAACCCTCGCCCGTGAAACCGTCGTGTTGCTCGGCCAGGTCGTCGAGCTCGGCGCGGTGAGCGGACGCGGGCAGACCGTCCGGCGCGGTCGTCAGCTCGACCACCCAGTCCACGTCCTCGGCGTCGTCCTCGCCCGCCAGCATGTCCCTGTGCACAGCGCACGGACCCCAGCCGCTCCCCAGCAGCGACGCCGCCACCCCCTCGGCCTCGTCGCGGTCCGGCAGGATCAGCAGCACGGTCGGCGGAATCAGTTCGCGCACCGCCAGCGCCCTCCGCAAGGCCGCCGTGTCCGGCACGTGCACGCCGTCCAGGCCCGCCTCACGTGCGGCGGCCGCGTTCTTGGCGTCGTCGTCGCAGAACACGCCCGTCGAGTACCCGAGTTCGTCCAGCACCCTGCGGTAGATCGCGGGGTCCGGCTTCGCCACACCGAGCCGGGAGGAGTTGAAGACCGCGTCGACCTCGCCGTCGAGGCCGAGCAGTGCGAGGTCCGCCTCCAGTCGGGTGGTCGCGTTGGACAGCAACGCCACGAAGCACTGCCGCCGGGCCACCCGCACCAACGCCAGCGCCTCCGCGATCACCTCACCGGAGGTGGCCGCGAACTCCGGGCCGACCGCCTCCCGCCACTGCTCGTCGGAGATCTCCCCGGTGATCGCGCGGTGCAGCAGCGACGGCTCGAAGGCGATCTCGGCCAGCTCGGCGGACATCGGCGGAAAGGACCGCAGCACGCCGTCGAGATCCAGCAACAGCAAGGGTTTCAGCGTCGGCGTCCGTTCCACTGGCCCCACAGGATCGCCACGGCGGGGACGAGAAGGAAGATCAGCGGGTTCTTCACCAGCGCGAAGAACAGGATCACCACGGCGATGCCCACCACGGGCACGACCGCACTTTCCCACCGGCGCGCGGGCGCCTTGGCGGGCTCGTTGAACATCGGCACGGGCGAGACGAACTGCGGCCGCGGATCAGGCAGGTCGTAGAACAACGCCATCAGTTCACCGCGCGTCTTCGCGGTGGTGATCTTCGCGGACCGGTCGCCGTACTCGTTGATGTCGATGCGGCCCGCGCTCATGTGCTCACCGAGCACCTGCAACGCCTGCTGACGCTCGGTGTCACCGATGCGGATGTCCCTGCTCGGGTCGCTCACGAACCAATCGTAGGTGAGCGACCCGGCCGGTCAGTGCTTCAGCGTGCAGATCACAGGCAGCCGCCTCGGTCCCGGCGCCAGCGTCAGACCCGCTGCGGGCGTCGAATCCGCCGCGGGTGCCAGACCCGCCGCGAGTCTCGGCCCGCCGCGAGTCTCGGCCCGCCGCGAGTCTCGGCCCGCCGCGAGTCTCGACCGGCCGCAAGTCTCGGCCCACCGCAAGTGTCAGACCCCCTGAGTACGTTGGGTCGCGGGGGACCCACCACCCAGGGGGACCCCTGCGCGAGCCTGCGCCCTCAGTCCTTCAGTTCGCAGATGACGGTGCCCTGCGTGATCGGGTCGCCGGGCGCGGCCGCGAGACCCGTCACCGTGCCGGCCTTGTGCGCGGTCACCGGGTTCTCCATCTTCATGGCCTCCAGCACCACGATCAGGTCGCCCGCCTCGACGGTCTGCCCGTCCTCGACGGCCACCTTCACGATCGTGCCCTGCATCGGCGCCGCCACCGCGTCACCCGACACGGCCGCGCCGCTGCCACCCGCGCGCTTGGCCTTCGGCTTCTTCGCGGCGGCAGCAGGTCGTGAACCAACCGCGAGATCGCCCGGCAGCGACACCTCCAGGCGACGCCCGCCGACCTCGACGACGACGGTCTGCCGCGGCGTCTCCTCGTCCGCAGCCTCAAAAGCGCCCGCGAACGGTGCGATCTGGTTGTCGAACTCCGTCTCGATCCACCGCGTGTGGACGGTGAAGCCCTCGGGCTTCTCGGCGGTGAACGCCGCGTCGCGCACGATCACGCGGTGGAACGGCAGCACCGTCGCCATGCCCTCGACGACCATCTCGTCCAGCGCCCGCCGCGCGCGGGCCAGGGCCTCTTCGCGGGTCTCGCCGGTCACGATCAGCTTGGCCAGCAACGAGTCGAACTGCCCGCCGATCACCGAACCCGACTCGACACCGGCGTCGACGCGGACACCGGGGCCGGACGGCGCGATGAACGTCGTGACGGTGCCGGGCGCGGGCAGGAAGCCGCGGCCGGCGTCCTCGCCGTTGATGCGGAACTCGATCGAGTGCGCGCGCGGCGCCGGGTCCTCGGTGAAACGCAGCTTCTCGCCGGCGGCGATGCGGAACTGCTCGCGCACCAGGTCGAGGCCCGTCGTCTCCTCCGACACCGGGTGTTCGACCTGCAGGCGCGTGTTGACCTCCAGGAACGAGATCGACCCGTCCATGCCGACGAGGTACTCGACGGTGCCGGCGCCGTGGTAGCCCGCTTCGAGGCAGATCGCGCGGGCCGACGAGTGGATCGTGGCGCGCTGCTCGTCGGTCAGGAACGGCGCGGGCGCCTCCTCGACGAGCTTCTGGTGGCGGCGCTGCAACGAGCAGTCGCGCGTGCCGACGACGATCACGTTGCCGTGGGTGTCGGCAAGGACCTGCGCTTCGACATGGCGCGGCTTGTCCAGGTAGCGCTCGACGAAGCACTCGCCGCGGCCGAACGCCGTGACGGCCTCGCGGACCGCGGAGTCGAACAGTTCGGGGATTTCCTCGAGAGTGCGCGCGACCTTCAGGCCACGGCCGCCACCGCCGAACGCCGCCTTGATCGCGACCGGCAACCCGTGCTCCGAGGCGAACGCGATGATCTCGTCCGGCCCGTTGACCGGGTCCTTGGTGCCGGGCACCAGCGGCGCGCCCGCGCGCATCGCGATGTGCCGCGCCGTCACCTTGTCGCCGAGGTCGCGGATCGCCTGCGGGGTCGGGCCGATCCACACCAGCCCGGCGTCGAGCACGGCCTGCGCGAACTCGGCGTTCTCGGACAGGAAGCCGTAGCCGGGGTGCACGGAGTCGGCGCCGGACTGAGCGGCGGCCGCCAGCACCTTCTCGAACGACAGGTAGCTCTCACCGGGGGTGTTGCCGCCCAGCGCGAACGCCTCGTCGGCGAGCCGCACGAACGGTGCGTCGCGGTCGGGATCGGCGTAGACGGCGACGCTCGTCAGACCGGCGTCACGGCAGGCGCGGATGACCCGGACGGCGATCTCACCGCGGTTCGCGATGAGGACCTTGCGCAGCGACACGGCGTCGTACCTCCTGCTGGACCGGTTAATTACGGCTCTGGCTGGTGCCGCAGTCTACGGAAATAGGTGAACTCCGAGAGGGAGAGACGCCTCACTTCACACCCATCGTGAGCCCATCGAGCACAATCTGCGATGTGGGTGGAACCAGGTCCGTGCAGGTGGTCGCCGTCGTTGCCGCCGTGGTCTTCGCAGCGGGGCTGGTGTTCGCCTATTTCCAGAGGCCTGACAACACCGATTCAGGTCAATCCGGCATCGATCCCGGAATGCGGTGCGGTACCACCGTCTGCCAGGTCGTCATCGGCAGATCGGTCGGCGGCGACCTCGTCGAGCTGCTCTCCGGAACGGGCGGCGGGCGGATCAGGGTGACCGGCGAGTCGGGTCCGTTCGTCTTCGAGATGACCATCGCCGAGTCCGGCGCGACGGTGAACGACAAGTCGTTGCTGTGCTCGGAGGCGACCATCAGCGTGTGCCTCGTGCGCGGCGAGCAGAACGGCAAGGCGCTCGGCGAGGTGTTGATCCGCAAGGACGGCACGTGGTCGCGCGCGCAGGCCGCCTATCTGTCCAGCGCCGGGTACCTCGGGCTGCACGACGTCAACGACGACGGCACGGCGGACGTCGTCTCGGCCCAGCGCGGCTGCGACGGTCAGTGCAACGACTCGTTCGTGCAGGTGTTCTCGGCGCTCGGGCCGATCATCGGCTGTACGACGCCGGCGCCGGCGCGGGAGCAGCTCGCTGGCTGGCCCGCACCGGCGCCGAAGTTGTCGCAGTTGCGCCCCTGCGCGAACGGCTAGGCGTTGACGAGGTCCTTCTCGGCGGGAGCCGCGGGCCCCTCGATCAGGTTCTCGCTGCGCGCCACCAGCACCGGCACGGTGATCTGGCCGGCCACGTTGGTCGCGGTGCGCATCATGTCGAGGATCGGGTCGATCGCGTAGACCACGGCCACACCGGTCGCGATCACGGCCGGCGGCAGGCCGACGACGCTCAGGGTCAGCGTGAGCATCGTGTACCAGCCGGTCGTCCCGGCCGTGGCCAGCGCGCCGAACACGGCGACGAGCACGATGCCGACGTACTGCCACACCGAAAGCTGGATGCCGAACATGTTCGCGATGAAGATCGTCGCGACGGCCGGGTAGACCGCGGCGCATCCGTCCATCTTGGTCGTGGTGCCGAGCGGCACGGCGAAGTTCGCGTACTCGTCCGGCACGCCGAGGTCCGCCGCGGCCTTGCGGGACAACGGAAGCGTGGCGCCCGAGGAGCGCGACACGAACGCGAACTGCAGTGCTGTGCCCGCCTTGCGGAAGAACTCGAGCGGCGAGGTCTTGCCGACGAACTTCAGCAGGACCGGGTAGACGACGAACAGCACGAGCGCGGTACCGAGGTACACGGTGAGGATCAACGAGAACAGCGGCTGCACGAACGAGTTGCCGTAGGACGCCACGGCGTTGCCGATGAGGCCGAAGATGCCGATCGGGGCCAGCAGGATGATCCAGCCGACGACCTTCTGGACGATCTCGAAGAACGACTTCACCAGGTTCGTGAACGGCGCTGCCTTGTCACCGAGCGCGTAGGCGGCGAAGCCGACCAGCACCGCGACGAACACGACCTGCAGCACCTCGCCCTCGGTGAACGCGCTGAAGATGTTGGTGGGCACCAGGTTGTCGAGCAGCGCCTGCCACGAGCCGGACGCGCGCTTGGCGAGCTTGTCGAGGGCACCCGCGGCGGGTTCGATCTGCAGGCCCGCGCCGGGCTTGAGGATCGTGGCGACCGCGATGCCGATCAGCACCGCGACGAACGACGTGATGGCGAACCACAGGAACGTCTTGCCGCCGAGGCGGGCGGCGGTGCGGCCGCCGCCGAGGTTCCGCAGCGACGCGATGCCGACGACGATCGCGGTGAACACCAGCGGGATCACGGTCAGCTGCAGCAGCGCGGTGAAGGTGGAGCCGATCTTGGCGAGGACGGGCGCGAGCCACGTGCCCTTGCCGAGCCAGCCGGCGAGTGCGCCGAGCACGAGCGCGCCTAGGACGGTGAATCCGAAGACCTTGGGCTTGCGGTATGTCTGGACGAACGACACTGGAACATCTCCTGGGCAGGGATGAGCGAAACGGGGCGTCGGGAGCGGTTAGCTCCGACAGCCCGTGCTCGTCCTGCGTGCCAGGTCGATGTGCCTGCGACGCGTCAAGTACTCGTTCACCGATGCCCTCAACGCCGGCGTTGAGGGCGGTCTTCCCCGATCGGGTGAACTGTGACCAGCACTACCAGAGTGTGGACACGGGAACGCCCACCTGGCCGAGCAGCCTGCGGGTCAGCGGCAGGCTGATGCCGATCACGGACGTGTGGTCGCCGTCGATGCCGTCGATGAACCAGCCGCCGCGCCCGTCGATCGTGAAGCCACCGGCGACGTGCAACGGCTCACCCGTCGCGATGTACGCCTCCAGCTCCTCCTCCGACGGCGTGCCGAACCGCACGGTCGTCGACTCGGCGGCCGAGGCGCGGCCGGTCACGGCGCCTCCGGAGACCCGCAGCACGGTGTGCCCGGTGATCAGCACGCCGCTCTTGCCCGCCACCCGCTGCCACCGCTCACGCGCGACCTCGGGCGTGCCGGGCTTGCCCACGAGTTCGCCCTCGAACAGCAGCATCGAGTCGCAGCCGACGATCACGCACTCGTCGTCGTGCTCGATCGCCTCGGCCTTGGCCGCGGACAGCGCGACGACGGTCTCCTCCGGCGTCGGGTTGTCGAGCGACTCGATCAACGCGTCCTCGTCGACACCGGAGACCCGGACCACGGGTTCGATGCCCGCGGACCGCAGGATGCTAAGACGGGCGGGTGACTGGGAGGCCAGGATCAGACGCACGCGCCGAGTCTGTCACGCCCGGCGCGGCGACCCGGCGGAAGGCGAGCGCGGCGGCGATGCCGACCGCCAGCACCCCCAGCAGCAGGTAGAACGCCGCCCGCACGGCCGAGGTGAAGTCGCCGGTGGCCGCCAGCACGACCTGGAGCACGGCCGCCGTCGCGGCGCTGCCCAGCACGTTCCCGAACTGCCGCGAGGTGTTGTAGATGCCGGATCCGGCACCGAGCAGCGACCTGTCGAGCGTGCGCGTGGAGATGTTGGTCAGCGGCGAGAACACGAGTCCCATGCCGATGCCGAGGGCGACCATCGACGGCAGCAGCACCCATTGGGACCCGTCGCCGAGCAGGAACGTCATCGCCACGATGCCCAGCGCCATCAGGGCGAACCCGGTGATCGGCAGGTACTTGGCGTCGGCCCGGTTCGACAGCCGGCCCGCGAAGATCGCCACGACGCCGGACATCAGCGACGCCGGCGCCGTGACCAGGCCCGTCATCAGCGGGGACAGCTTCGGCACGGTCTGCAGGAACAGCGCCAGCGGCACGAACACCCCGGTCACCGTGATGCCGATGGCGACGTTCGCGACGTTGCCGAGCGAGAAGTTGCGATTGCGGAAGATCCGCAGCGGCATCAGCGGCTCGGGGTTGCGTGAGGACGCCTGCCACAGCACGAACACCGCGAGGGACAACACCCCGGCGGCGATGATCTCGGTGATCGTGACGGGTCCGGCGACCCGGCCCCACTGGTAGTGCTCACCGTTCTGGATCCCGAACACCAGCAGGCCGAGGCCCAGGCAGCACAGCACGACGCCGAGCACGTCGAACTTCGGCGCGCGGTCCTGCCGCAGGTCGGGCACCCACAGGAACAGCAGTACCACCGCGAGCACACCGATCGGGAGGTTCACGAAGAAGATCCACTCCCAGCCCAGGTGCGTGACCAGCACGCCGCCGAGCAACGGTCCGGAGACCGTCGCGAGCCCGGCGACCGAGCCCCACATGCCGAGCGCCGCACCCCGCTTGACCGGCGGGAACAGGTGCGTGATGAACGCCATCGTCTGCGGGGTCATGGCCGCGGCACCGAGGCCCTGGAACACCCTCGCGGTGATCAGCGCGTCCGCGCTCGTGGAGAGACCGCAGGCCAGCGACGCCCCGATGAACAGCACGAGCCCGATGCCGTAGAGCCGCTTGGGCCCGTACCGGTCGCCCAGCCGCCCGGTCAGCAGCAACGGCACCGCGAACGCGAGCAGGTAGGCGCTGACGACCCAGATGACGTCGTTCAGGGACGCGTTCAGGTCGGTGATCATCGACGGCAGCGCGACGTTGACGATGGTCGTGTCCAGCAGGGTCATGAAGAAGCCGATGCACAGCGCGTACACGGTCCGCCAGTTCGCACGGTCCGTTTGAGTAGTACTGCTGATGCGCGATCACCTCTTCGGTCGGCACTCTCGGAAGAGTGAAGCGCTGGGTGCTTGTCCTCACCGAACGCGGCTCCGATCGCGAAGGCAAGCGCAGACGGATCGCGGCACTGCTCGTCGTGCTCGGCGGGCTCATCGGATCATTCGGCGTTGGAAGCGTGCTCGCGAGTGACCCGATCGGCTATGGAGTGCCCATTTGGCCGTTCGCCGACACCGCCGATCGCGCGGAGAACGCGCTGCTGACGCAGATCGTGCCCGCCGTGCGCGCCAACCTGCCGCTCGACCACGCCGGTGTGCAGGTGCTGCGCCGGACCAACGCCTACGGCAGCGCGTTCTGGACGTTGCGGCTGGAGGTCGACGGCGAGCCCCGCTGTCGCGAGGTCGCCGTCGGCCTGAACGTGACCAGCCGCCGAGTCGAGTGCTCTTAGTGCCGTGACCGGCAACCTTCGCCGCGTCTTCCGGCGCTCAGCACCCGTCTGACCACCGAAATACGGGGCAAAGGCTGCCGGTCACGGCACTAACCCGGGAAACCGGAAGCGCGCCAGGCGCCGGGGCCGGGCTGGAGGGGACGGCGAACCCGGCGAGCCGGGTTCGCCCACTCCGAGCGTGGCGAAGGCTTGTCCTCGGCGGGCGCGGCCGAAGCCAGCCCCGCGATGACCGCGGTCAACGCGGCCAACTGGTAGTCGTCCGGCGTGCCCTTGACGACCTTGAGCAGCGGCTTTTCCTCTGGCGCGGTCACAGCGGGATGTTCCCGTGCTTCCTGGGCGGCATCGTCTCGCGCTTGTCCCGCAGCATCGACAACGCCCGCGCCACGTAACCGCGGGTGTACGCCGGCGGGATCACCGAGTCGACGTAACCACGCTCAGCGGCGACGTACGGGTTGCACAGCGTGTCCTCGTACTCCTGTTGCAGCTGCGCGCGCAGGGCGTCGACGTCCTCGCCGTTGGCAGCCGCGGCCGCGAGGGTCTTGCGGTGCACGATGTTCGCCGCGCCCGACGCGCCCATGACGGCGATCTGCGCGGTGGGCCATGCGAGGTTGATGTCGGCACCGAGGTGCTTGGACCCCATGACGTCGTACGCGCCGCCGTACGCCTTGCGCGTGATCACGGTGACCAGCGGAACGGTGGCCTCGGCGTAGGCGTAGATCAGCTTGGCGCCGCGCCGGATGATGCCGTTCCACTCCTGGTCGGTGCCGGGCAGGAAGCCGGGCACGTCGACGAACGTCAGCACCGGGATGTTGAACGCGTCGCAGGTGCGGACGAACCGCGCGGCCTTCTCGGAGGCGTTGATGTCGAGGCAGCCGGCGAACTGGGTGGGCTGGTTCGCGACGACACCGACGGAGTGGCCGTCCACGCGGCCGAAGCCGACGAGGATGTTCGGCGCGAACAGCGGCTGCACCTCCAGGAAGTCGCCGTCGTCGAGCACGCGGTTGATGACCTCGTGCATGTCGTACGGCTGGTTCGCGGAGTCCGGGATCAACGTGTCGAGCTCGCGGTCATCGTCCGTGATCGCGTCCGAGATCGACCCCTCGGTCAGCGTGCCCTCGAACGCGGGCGAGTCGGAGAGGTTGTTGGACGGCAGGTACGAGAGGAGTTCCTTGACGTACGCGATCGCGTCCTCCTCGTCGTTGCCGAGGTAGTGCGCGTTGCCGGACTTGGTGTTGTGCGTGCGACCGCCGCCGAGCTCCTCCATCGTCACGTCCTCGCCGGTGACGGTCTTGATGACGTCGGGGCCGGTGATGAACATGTGCGAGGTCTGGTCGACCATCACCACGAAGTCGGTCAGCGCGGGGGAGTAGACGTGCCCGCCCGCGTTCGAGCCCATGATCAGCGAGATCTGCGGGATCACGCCGGAGGCCTTGACGTTGCGGGAGAAGATCTCGCCGTAGAGGCCGAGCGAGACGACGCCCTCCTGGATGCGCGCTCCGCCGCCCTCGTTGATGCCGACGATCGGCCGGCCGGTCTTGATGGCCAGGTCCATGATCTTGACGATCTTCTCGCCGTACACCTCGCCGAGCGAGCCGCCGAAGACGGTGACGTCCTGGGAGAACACGCACACCGGACGGCCGTCGACGGTGCCGTAGCCCGTCACCACGCCGTCGCCGTACGGGCGGTTGCGCTCCTGCCCGAAGTTCGTGGAACGGTGCCGGGCGAGTTCGTCGAGCTCGACGAACGATCCGGGGTCGAGCAGGAGGTCGATGCGCTCGCGGGCTGTTTTCTTGCCCTTCGCGTGCTGCTTCTCGACCGCGCGTGCCGAGCCGGCGTGAACCGCCTCGTCGTTGCGCCGGTAGAGGTCAACGAGCTTGCCCGCGGTGGTGTGGACGTCCGGGACGCCTGAAGCGCCGGTGGGGACGTGCCCGATCGGCTCGGTCGCACTGCTCATGGGCTCGCAGCCTAACGAGACCATTGCTGAACTGCCCCGTGCAGTTGTCCAGGTCACGGCAACCTGTCGGCAATCTCCGATCGCACGTACCCTCTTCCGTTCCAATAACCTGACGCGATGACCACCGCACTCGACGCCGAAGAGCTGCGCTCACGGCTCGTCGCACCCAACGGCCCGTACGCCGCTCTCGACGTCGTCGAGACCACGGCGTCCACCAACGCGGACCTGGCCGCCTCCGGCGCCGCGGACCGCACCGTGCTGATCGCGCTGGAGCAGAGCGCGGGACAGGGCCGGCGCGGACGCAGCTGGTCGTCACCCGCGGGCGGCCTCTACGTCAGCGTGCTGTTCCGCCCGGCCGGTGTGCCCGCCGAACGGCTGCCGTGGCTGAACCTGATCGCCGGGCTGGCACTGGTGCGCGTCGCCCAGTCGGCCGGTGTCGAGGCGACGCTGAAGTGGCCGAACGACCTGCTGCTCGGTTCCGAGGCGGGCAAGGGCGCGGGGATCCTGTCCGAGATCACCGCCGACGGCTCGGTCGTGGTCGGTATCGGCCTGAACGTCGCGAAGCTGCCGTCCGACGTCCAGCCGGCGCCGGGTGGGCTCGCGCCGACCTCGCTGGAGGACCTGGGTGCCGCGGAGCTCGACCGCGGCGAGCTCGCGTTCCGGCTCCTGGTCGAGCTGGCCGGGCTGGAAGGCGTGTGGCGCAAGAACGGCGGCGACGCGGTCGAGTCCGGTGTCCTGGAGGAGTACGAGGAGCACTCGTCGACCGTGGGCCAGAACGTGCGGGTCGAACTTTCGGGTGGTGTTCAGCTTCTCGGGGTGGCGCAGCGCATCGAGGCCGACGGCACGCTGGTCGTGCGCGCCGCCGACGGGGTGGAGCACGGCGTGTCCGCTGGTGACGTGGTGCATTTGCGCCCGGCGTAGTTAGGGTTGTTCCATGGCCTATCCCGACGACCTGCTCAGCTCCGGCGAGCACGTCGTGATCCACAAGCACCCCCACTGGAAGATGCTGATCTTCCCGGTGTTCTGGCTGCTGGTGGTGGTCGCGCTCGGCACCTATCTCGCCGGGCTCCTCGGCGACCAGTCGTGGGCCACGATGGTGTGGATCGCGCTGGCCGTGGTCGGTGCCGTGCTGATCCTGTGGCTGACGGTGGCGCCGGTCGTGCGCTGGCGGACGACGCACTTCATCATCACGTCGGACCGCGTGATGTACCGCGAGGGAGTGTTCAAGCGCACAGGCCTCGACATCCCTTTGGCTCGTGTGAACAGCGTCCGCTTCCAGCACAGTTTCATGGACCGCCTGCTCGGCTGCGGCACCCTGATCATCGAGTCGGCCTCGGACGAGCCGCTCGAGTTCGACGACATCCCGTCCGTGGAGAAGGTGCACACGATGTTGTACCGAGAGGTCAACGACAACCCCGGCGACGACTTCTACCCCGGGACCGTCGATGGGCGCGCGTGAAGTAGGGCTGCCGGACGTCGTCGGCTCCGGAGCGCTGCCCTCGCGGGTGACGATCTGGGAGGTCGGCGCGCGGGACGGACTGCAGAACGAGTCGGTCGTCGTGCCGGTGGCGGTGAAGCTGGAGTTCCTGGACCGGCTGGCCGCGGCGGGACTGTCCGTTTTGGAGGCCACGTCCTTCGTGCACCCCAAGTGGGTGCCGCAACTGGCCGACGCCGCCGAGTTGCTGGCCGGGCTCACGCAGCGGCCGGGCGTGGTCTATCCCGTGCTGGTGCCGAACGAGCGTGGCCTGGACCGAGCCCTGGAGGCCGGGGTCACGCACATCGCGATCTTCGCCTCGGCCACCGAGACGTTCGCGTCGCGCAACCTCAATCGCACGCTGGACTCGCAGTTCGAGATGTTCGAACCGACCGTTTCCCGTGCGCTGGCAGCAGGTCTGGACGTGCGCGGGTACGTGTCGATGTGCTTCGGCGACCCGTGGGAGGGGCCGGTCGCGCGGTCCCAGGTCGTGGCCGTCGGCGAGCGGTTGCTGGAGATGGGCTGCTCGCAGCTGTCGCTGGGCGACACCATCGGCGTCGCGACTCCCGGTCAGGTCGAGTCGTTGCTGGAGGGCTTCCGCGACGTTTCCCCGCTGGCCGTGCACTTCCACGACACCTATGGCCAGGCGTTGTCCAACACGCTGGCTGCTTTGCGTTGCGGTGTGACGACTGTGGACTCTTCGGCGGGTGGGCTGGGTGGGTGTCCGTATGCCGAGTCGGCTACCGGCAACCTTGCGACTGAGGACCTGGTGTGGATGCTCGACGGTCTTGGTGTGGAGACCGGGGTCGACCTCGACAAGCTGGTCGAGACGTCGGCGTGGATGGCCGAGCAGCTGGGGCGGCCCAGTCCTTCTCGGGTGGTGCGGGCGCTGTCGAAGTAGTTCAGCCGCGTGCGGTGAACATGCCCGTGGCGATGAACCGGTAGACCAGTTCGCCGCCCCGTTTCGCCCTGCCCTCGAACTCCACCAGGCCCAGGTCCGGCCGCTTCTTCGAGCGTCGTGCGGTGAGCACCTCGGCTTCGAAGGTGAGCTTGTCGCCGGGGTAGACCGGGGCCAGCCACGAGAGTTCGCGGCCGCCCGGCGAGCCCTGCGAGGTGGAGTCGGCCAGGACCTCGTCCACCCAGCGGCGCATCCAGAGCGAGGCCGTGTACCAGCCGGAGGCGGACAAACCGCCGAAAATCGAGTTCTTGCCCGCTTCCTCGTCCAGGTGGAACGGTTGCGGGTCGAACTTCTTCGCGAAGTCCAGCATGTCGTCCCGGTCGACGATGATCTCGCCAAGCGGGATGATGCGGCCTGCGGGCAGATCCTCGAAGGCGATCATCTCGTTGATTCTACGTAACTGAATCCGCTGGGAACCGATCTAGGTGCGACGGCGTCCTAGAGCCCAAGCCCAGGGCTATGCGTGTGAGGGGGACTCGGTGGACGACCACCGTGCGCAGGTCGAGGAGTTGCTCGCTGACTACCGGCGTAGCCGCGAGCAGCTTGCTTCGGTGCAGCGCGAGCTGGCCGCCGTGTGCGGGCGGGCCTCCAGTCCTGACGGGACGGTCGAAGCGACCGTGGGGTCCGGCGGCAAGCTCGTGGGACTGGAGCTTTCCGAGTCGGCCTATCGCAGGCATCGGCCGGAGCAGCTGGCCGAGTTGATCGTGCGGACCGTGGCCGCGGCCGCGGCGAGTGCTGCCGAGGACACGTATCAGGCGTTGAGTGCCGTGTTGCCCTCCGCCACGGATCCGGCCGCGCTGGTCGCCGGGACCGCTGACCTGTTGCCCTCGGAGTACGCGGTGGACGACACCGAGACAGTTGATCTCGGGCGCCAGCCTGTTCGTGGGCGCAGGGACGACGACGAGGACAACGAACAACGGGAGAGCTGGCTCGACTCCGAGCTCATCGACAGGAGGGTCCGATGACCGGGTACTCGGCCGACCTCGAGCGGCTGGACGCCGGGGCTCACGAGCTCAAGGGGTTCGCGGGGCAGGCAGGCGAGATCGCGGGGTCGCTCGACCGGGCGCTCGCCTCGTTCGGTGCCTGCTGGGGTGACGACGCCGTCGGGCAGAGTTTCGCCGCCTCGCACGACAAGCCGTCCGGGGACGCCACCGGGGCGTTGTCGGGACTTGCGACGACGTTGGGGGACGTGAGCGACAAGCTCACCGCGACGGCCTCCACGTACCGGCATGTCGAGGAGCAGAACGCGGCCGGGATGAGAAGGTTGGAAGGCTGACATGGGCATCGAGCTTCCCGCCGAACTCACCGCCGTCGCGGCCAAGGCCGGTGTCTCCTGGCCCAAGGCCGACGAGGACGCCATGCGTTCCAGCGCCACCGCGTGGCGCGAGGCGGGCGACAAGATCAAGAGCCTCGGCACCACGTCCGACGGCGCCGCGAACCGCGCACTGGGCGGCATGACCGGTAGCACCGCTGACGCGGCACGCGGTCGCTGGGCCAAGGTCGTGGCTCCGGACGGCGACTTCCACCGCGCCGCCCGCGGCTGCCACGCCGCCGCCGACCGCCTCGACCACGCCGCCAAGCAGGTCGGTGCCGCGAAGGTCGAGATCGTCCGCGAGCTCGTGGCGCTGGCCAAGAACAACGACGCCGCGACGGCCTCGGCCAGTGCCGGCAACCCCAACGCGTTGCTCGGCCTCGACACGCTGACGAAGGGTGCCGCGGCCAACGTCGCGAACCTCCAGAGCACGCTGACCTCCGCGATCCGCCTGGACAGCGGCATCGACATGAGCCAGGGCACGCATCCCGTCAACACCGCGCCCGGCGCCCACGGGCCCGGCGGTGGCCTGCTGTCGCCGGTCACGAACCTCGTCGGTGGCGTGGTGGCTCCGGTAGCGGGCGTGGTCGCTCCGATCGTCGAGCCCGTCGCCGCCGTGGTCGCCCCCGTGACCGAAGCGGTGGCCCCGGTCGCCGGCGCCGTGACTGCTCCGGTCGCGCCCGTGGTCGGTGCCGTGACGGCTCCTCTCGCACCTGTCGTCGGTGCCGTGACCGAGGTCGCCGCGCCGGTCCTCGACGCCGCCGCTCCCGTGACCGCACCCGCCGCTGCCGTCGTGCAGCCGGTGGTGGACGCGGTGCCCGGTGGCCGCGACGCCGCCGGTCCGGTGTTCGACGGCCGGGGTGACGGCCAGGGCAACGGTGACGGACACGGCCGTGGTGAAGGCTCCGGTCGTGGCGAGGGCAAGGGCCCGGTGCCCGGCCTGGTGGCCAACGCGGGCCAGGCGATGGGCCAGGTCGTCGCGCCCGTCGCGCAGCCGGTGGCCGGCGCGATCCCGAGCGTCGCGGGCACTCTCGGCCCCATCACCGAAGGCACGACCCAGGCGTCCGCCGCCGTGCTCGACCCGCCTCTCGTCCGAGGTGGCGAACTGCCGAGCCAGGCTCCGTCCGCACCTCAGGCCGCAGCGCCCGCGGCCCCGTCCGCACCCGCTGCCCCGGCGATGGGCGCGGCTCCGGCCGGTGGCCCGATGGGCGGTCCGATCGGCGGCGCTGCCGGTGGTGTTCCGGTGGCCGCGTCCCAGGTCGGTGCGGTCGTGGGCCAGCACGGTGCCGCGCAGGCACCCGGCCAGCAGGGCCAGGCCGCTCAGCAGGGCCAGCAGGCCGCCAAGGCCGCGGCCGACGCGAAGGCCGCCGAACTCAAGTCCGGCGAGGCCAAGGCGGGTGCGCAGGCAGCCGCGGCCAAGACCGGTTTCCCCGGTGCGGTACCGAGCCAGCCCACCCAGTTCGGTGGCCAGGTCGCAACCCAGCCGAGCCAGGTACAGGGGCCGGGCCACACCCAGTCCGGCACGCAGGTCTCCGCCCAGGGGCAGACTTCGCCGACAGCGGTGACGGCCAAGGACGCCGCCGCCAAGGACCTGGCGAAGGACACCGCGGACGCGCTGCTGGACGGCGACGTCGCGACCGTGGAGGAACGCGGCGAGCGCCAGGCCGGCGACACCGTCGCCGGCCCGGCCGCGCCTGGCGCCGACGTGGACCTCGGAGCCCGGACCACCACCTCGGGCCCGCTGGCGACGGTGGACCTCGGTGGCTCGCACGCACTGAGCGACCGCCTCGAGAACCGGAACGACCTGGCGTTGGCGCCCGGCATCGCCGGCGAGATCGCCCGCCACACCTACACGGCGGCCGCGGCCGGCAGTTGGTTCATGGCCATCTTCCTGAGCGCCGGACGGGCCCCGTCCCTCGCCCCGAAGCCGGCCCGCCAGCTCCCGCCGCCCCCGCAGGAGGAGGACCAGCAGGCCGTCCCGAGGTTCGCCCCGGACGACCACCCGCAGGCGATCGACACGTCCACAGCGCAGCCGGTCCGTCCCAGCACCGGTCTCGGCAGGGATCACCCGATCGTGCAGGAACTCCTGGCCGGCCACGACCCGCTCGCGGGCATGCACGAACGCGACTGGGAAAGCCTGTTCCAGCACGAGGACGGCACCCCGCGCTGGCCCGCGGAACGCGAGGGCGGCTACGAGGACAGCCAGGCGGAAGTTCTCCAGGCAGGCGCCGAACTCGACAGGTTCGGCACGCCGGAGGGCCGCGTCCTGAGCGCGGCGGGCACCCCGTTCGCGCAACGGTCCCTGCCGCCCCAGGCAGCGGACGAGGGCTACCGCAGGTACCGCGTCACCAGGGACCTGCCCGTCCACCGCACGATCAGCGCGCCCTGGTTCGGCCAGCCCGGTGGTGGCAGCCGGTACCGGACCACCCATCCCGTCGCGGACCTCGTCGCGCTCGGCTACCTCACGGAGATCACCGCATGAACGTCGAGTCGCTGCCGGAGTGGCTGACCAGGATCGGCGTGCCCGACGACGTCGTCAGCATCGGCGAGGAGGCGGACCAGCGCTGGTGCCTCCTCGCCGACGAGGACGGCAAGGGTCACGAGGTGTTCTGGCAGGAGCAGGGCAACCGCTACGACTGGGCCCGGTTCGACGACGAGAGCGTGGCGTGCCACTACCTCTTCGGCCGGCTGGCCTGGGCCCAGGTCGCGCGCGGAAGTCTCACCGTGCCAACAGCTTGAGCGCGGCCTCGTGCAGGTGGCCGTTCGACGTCAGCACGCTGCCGCCGTCGTAGCGCTCCTCGCCGTCCAGCGAGGTGAAACGGCCACCCGCCTCGGTCACCAGCACCTGGAACGGGGCGATGTCCCACGGGTTCGCCACGCACTCGGGCGCCAGGTCGATGGCGCCCTCGGCGACCAGGCAGTGCTGGTAGAAGTCGCCGAACGCGCGGCTCTCCCAGGTCGCGTCCACCAAACGCAGGTACGCCTCGCGAGAGTGGTACTCGACCCACGACTTGATGTCCGTCGTCGACACGTAGGCGTCTTCGAGAGAGCGCACACCCGACACGGAGATCGCGCGTTCACCGGAGGCGTCCGACGCGAATGCGCCACCGCCGGCGGCAGCCCACCAGCGGCGGCTCATGGCGGGCGCGGACACGACGCCCACGACCGGCACGCCGTCCTCGACCAGGGCGATCAGCGTCGCCCAGATCGGCACGCCGCGCAGGAAGTTCTTGGTGCCGTCGATCGGGTCGAGCACCCAGACGCGGGACGCGTCCAGCGTGCCGCCGCGTTCCTCGCCCATGACGACGTCGTCCGGGCGCTCGGAAGCCAGCACGGCACGCACCGCGTCCTCCACGGCGACGTCGGCGTCGGTGACGGGCGTGCGGTCCGGCTTGCGCTCCACGGCGAGGTCGTGCGCGCGGAACCGGGTCGCGGTGATCGCGTCGGCGGCGTCGGCGAGGCGGAGGGCGAGTTCGAGATCAGCATCGTGGCGTGACACGCGGCGATCGTTCCACGAATACGCTGGGGCCCGTGAGCGTGGTGTTGCTGGCCGAGGACGACCCGGCCATCGCGGAACCTCTCTCCCGCGCGTTGACGCGGGAGGGTTATTCCGTGCAGGTCGTCAGTGACGGGCCAAGTGCCTTCGACACCGCCCTCGCCGGGGGCATCGACCTCCTGGTGCTGGACCTCGGCCTGCCGGGCATGGACGGGCTGGAGGTGTGCCGGCGGCTGCGCCAGAGCGGCAGGGGCGTGCCCGTGCTGATGCTCACGGCCCGGGCCGACGAGGTCGACTTCGTGGTCGGGCTCGACGCGGGCGCGGACGACTACGTCGCCAAGCCGTTCCGCCTGGCCGAGCTGATGGCCCGCATCCGGGCGCTGCTGCGCCGCCGCGCGCCGGGAACGCTGGAGGTCAACGGCGTGCGCGTCGACCTGGCCGCCCGCCGTGTCACCGTCGACGGCGGCGAGATCCAGCTCGCGAACAAGGAGTTCGAGCTGCTCAAGGTGCTGATCCAGCGCGCGGGCCAGGTCGTGAGCCGCGACGAGATCCTGTCCGAGGTCTGGAACGACCCGGACCTCAAGGGCAGCAAGACCCTCGACATGCACATGTCGTGGCTGCGCAGGAAGCTCAGCGACGGCATCCCGAACTCCGCCGAGAAGCACATCGCGACCGTGCGCGGCCGCGGCTTCCGCTTCAACGCCGACTAGTGCGCCGCCGGATCCTGCGGGCGATCCTGCTCGCCGTCGCCGTCACCGGAATCGTGCTGGGCCTCCCGCTCGGCTACACCGCGCTGCAGCTCGTCGAGGACACGGCCCGCGCCGACCTGAGCGAAAGCGCCCAGCGGATCGCGACGACGCTCGACGACCAGCTCGCCAAGCAGCAGAGCCTCGACATCGACGCCGTCCGGATCGCCATCCCGACCGATGGCCGTCTCACCGTCGTGTCCGCGGGCACCACCAAGTCCACGGGTCCCTCGCCGGGCGACGACCCGCTGACCGTCGAACTGCCGATCGCGCAGCAGGGCACCGTCCGCCTGGAGATCCCCTCCGGCCCGATGCACACCTCGCAGGCCCAGGTGGCAGGCCTGGTGCTGCTCCTGCTGGCGCTCTCCGTCGGCACCGGCACGGTCGTCGCCCTGGTGACTGCGCAAACGCTTGCCCGCCCGCTGGGCCACGTGGCCGCCCGCGCGTCCCGGCTCGGCGCCGGCGACTTCCGCGCCGACGAGCAGCGCTACAACATCCAGGAGCTCGACGCGGTCTCCGACGCACTCGACACGTCCGCCACCGCGCTGGCGAGGCTTGTCCAGCGCGAACGCGAGCTGGTCGGCGACGTCTCCCACCAGCTCCGCAGCCGCCTCACGGCCCTCCAGCTGCGCCTGGAAGCCCTCGCCGAGCACCCGGAACCCGAGACGGCCGCCGAGGCCCGCGCGGCCCTGGAACAGGCCGAACGCCTCGCCGCCGTGCTGGACGAACTCCTCGCCGCCGCCCGCGCGGCCCGAGCCGTCGACGCCGAGCCGCTGGAGCTGCGGCCCGCGCTGAACCTGATCGCCGACGAGTGGCGCGAGCAGGTCAAGGGCCAGGGCCGGGCACTGCGCGTCCGCGTCCCGGACGGCCTGCTGGCCCGCGCCACCCCCGCTCGCCTCCGCGAGGCCATCGGGGTGCTGCTGGACAACGCCCTGCGCCACGGCGAGGGGTCGGTCGTGGTCTCCGCACGCAGCGAGGAGGGCACCGTCGTCGTAGAGGTCAGCGACGGCGGAGCGGGCGTTCCGGACGAGCTCGCGGCGCACATCTTCGAGCGCGGCGTCTCCGGCGGCGGCTCGACCGGTGTGGGCCTGGCGCTCGCACGGGCGCTGGTCGACGCGGACGGCGGCCGGTTGGAGCTGTCCACGGCGCGGCCGGCGACGTTCGCCGTGTTCCTGCCGGTGCCGAAGGCCCAGGACGTGGTGGGGATCTCCTGGAAGAAGCCGAGCACACCCCGTTAGGGCCTGTATCGAAGTCTGGCCCGGCTATCGCGGATCAGACTTCGATACAGGCCCTAGGAGTGGCCGAGTTCCTTCTCGTCCTCGATCGACCGGCCCTTGCGGCCGTTCTCGTCGGGGAAGACCCAGTTCTTGTAGCCGTACCAGCGGAACGCCATCGCGATGAGCGTGCCGATGATCTGCGCGCTCAGGAAGTCCGAGATCTCCTCGGTGAGCCGCGACACGTGCGGTTCCTGCAGGTGGAACGCGTACCGCGCGACGTAGAGCGGGATCGAGTTCAGCACGATGCCGATGCCGTTGACCAGGAAGAACAGCAACGCCTCGTGGTGACGCTCGCGGCCGCCGCGGGTGCGGAACGACCACTCCCTGTTCAGGATGTACGACACGATCGTGGCGACCAGCGTCGCGATGATCTTCGCCGTCACCGGGTTGTTCGGCAGGACCACCGTCTTGATCCCGAAGAACAGGACCGTGTCGATCACGAAGCAGGTGCCCCCGACCAGGGCGAACTTGACTAGTTCACGATGCTTCAGCGCGATCGACCGAATCGGCTCCGGGAACCGCGAGACCACTGTTTCGGCTAGGGACACGCGACGAGTCTACGGAGATCGGGTGAACACGCCGGTCCGGCCGAGCGCCCGCGTCGGGGAAGACCCAGCGGCGCATCGCCCAGAACTTGAAGCCGGTCGCGAGCAACATGCCGAGGATCGAGCCCGAGACGAAGTCCGCGATCTCCTCGGTCATGACCGACACGAACGGGGCCTGCAGGCCGAACAGGTGCCGTGACAGCCACAGCGGGGCGATGTTGATGCCCACGGCGACGCCGCTCACCAAGAAGAACAGGGCGGCCTCGTGGTGGCGTTCGCGGCCGCCGCGGGTGTGGAAGGACCACTCGCGCGACAGCACGTACGAGGCGATGATCGCCACCAGCACGCCGATGACCTTCGCCGTGACGACCTTGTCGGTCAGCACGGTGAGCTTGAGCGCGTACCAGACACCGTTGTCGATGACGAACGTCGTGCCGCCTACCAGCGCGAACCGGAGCAACTCGCGGTGCTTGTGCATCAGGAACTGGACCGGTTCCGGCAGCCGGCTCATGGCACGGCGAACGACTGGCAGCACCGCGCCAGCTTACGGATCTAGGTAACGGTGCCTGCCTCCGGGTGTTACATACCGCGACACAGAGGTGCATGACCTGCACGTTCAGTGACAATCAAAGATCAACTTCTGATCAACTTCGCGGCGGTTCGCAGTCCGGCCGGCCGATCAGGCCGCCGATCAGTCGCGGAAACAGGCGCGGCGGCCGCTCGCACGGCTCTTCGGTCCTTGGCGGTGGCGTGGTCGTCGGCGGTGTCGACGGGGGCAGGGACGGTGGCGGCGTCGTCGACGGCGGGGCCTCCGGCGTCGAGGGCTCCGTTGGCTGGGGCGGCGTGGTCGTCGGCGTCGGTTCGGTGGGCACGGTCGGTTTCGTGGGCTCGGTCGGCCGCGTCGGCTTCGTGGGCTCCGTGGTCGTGGTCGTCGGCGGCACCGTCGTGCTGGACGTCGGCGGGTTCGGCGGTTCCTCGCCCGGCGGGTGCTCCGGCCAGCCCTTCATCGGCACGGTCACGGACTTCGTCGCGTTGCCCAGCGCGGCCGTCACGGTGATGTCCCCGCCGTGGCGTCCGAACGCCCAGAAGGACATCCGGAACCTGTCGTCCTTGTCCAGGTCGGCGACGCAGCGGATCGACCTCTTGTCCACCTGCGCGCACTGCCGGTACGGCGCGAAGATCACCAGGTCCTTCGTCGACGAGATGTCCAGCTTCAGCGTGCCCGCGCGCGGGCCCTTGTTGCGCACCACGACGTCCGCTCGCGGGTGGTGCCACCACACCTGGCTCCACGTCTTCACGAAGAGGTCGATGTCGTCGTTCACCGGCGGCACGTTGACCTCGACCCTGATGTCGACCGTGACCGCCGTGCCCGCGCTGATGACACCGGTGATCGTGCCGGGCACGGCGGCGTCGGTGGCCCGCAGCAGGAAGTGGAACGTCGCCTGCCCGCCCGGTGCGATGCCCTGCGGCGTCACGCACGTGATCGTGCCGGTACCGGCGGGGCAGTTCACGGTCTGGTCGGCGGAGCCGTCCGGCTGCAGCAGGCGCGCGGCGCCGAAGCCCGACGGCCCGCCCGTCGACACGACGCCCGGCGGCAGGTTCAGCACCATGCTCGCGGGCGACGACGCGGTGCCGCCGGTGTTCCGGACGGTGATCGGGAAGTCCTTGGGCTCCTCGCCCGGCGTCAGCGAGTACCCGATCGGCGTGGTCGGCGTGAGCAACGGCGGTGCGGGCGCGGGAGGTTCCGGAGCGGGTGGCGGTGCCGGCGGCGCGGGCGGGGTCACCGGGGGCGGCGGCACCGTCGTCGGCGGCGGTTCCGTGGCAGGGGCGGGAGCGGGCGGAACCGGGGGCACCGGTGGCCTCGGCGACTGGACCTGCGTCTGCGCCGGCGGGGGCTGGACGGCCTGCACCACCGGCGCCTGCTGCTCGCCGCCGGCCGCCAGCGCGATCATCACGGCTGCGGCCACGGCGGCCGCGGAACCTCCGACCGTGACGAGCTGGCGGGGGATCGCGGCACCGACGGCGCCCGCACCACCCGCGGCCGCTCCGGCACCGACGACGGCCGTCGTCGTGCCGGCGGCCACCAGGTACGTCGTGGCACCGATGCCCAGCACGAGCGGGGCGACGAAGATCCGCAGCGCGCCGTTGACGTCCGCGAGTTCGGCGGCCAGCGCCCGGCACCGGCCGCACTCATCGAGGTGCGCCTCGACCTGGGTCGCCTCGCGCTTGGACAGGCCCGCGCGGGTCCAGGCGCCGAGCCGGTCGACGGTCGCCCTGCAGCGTTCCCCCTCCGTGTCGGCCAGGTGCATCTGCAGGTACTGCTGCTTGAGGCCCTCACGGGCGCGATAGGCGAGCGCGGACACGCCGTTGGCCGTCAGCCCGAGCAACGGGGCGACCTCGGCGGGCGACTGGCCCTCGATCTCGGTGTGCCAGAGCACCATCTGCCAGCGCTCGGGCAGGGCGGCGAACGCGCGGGCGGCGAGCGAGCGCTCCAGCCCGGCCACCGCGGTGTCGCTGAACTGCACGGCCGGCGCGACGTCGGTCATGTCCTCGGTGAGGTCGATCTTCTTGTCGCGGCGCGTCTTGTCGTACGCGGTATGGCGCAACGCCGTGAGCAGGTACGCGCGGAACGCCGAGTCGGGGCCGCGACCGCCGCGGAGCGTGTCGAGGACCTTCGCGAACGCCTCGGAGACGAGGTCGTCGGCTTCCGCCGGGGAGCGCGCCAGCTGGCGCGCGAGGTTGTAGGCCGCCGAGACGTGGCGTTCGTACAACTTGCCGTAGGCGTCGATGGTCCCGCCGCGAACGGACTCGATGAGTTCCGCGTCGCTCGGCCCCTGGACGTCTGCAGAAACGATCGCCACAGTCTTTGTTTCCCTCCCACGCGGCGCCCAGTGTGACTTACGACGCCTGGCGCAGTCATCTCAATCCCCCGCGCGGGTTGCGTCACGAATCAGCGACGGCTGCGTCTCCCACCTGGAATCGGGCGAACTGAAGGGAGACCGGGTGGGTGTCGCACAAGCGGAGCGCCTGCTGAAGTCGAGGTGGCGCACCGCCACCATGGCCGCCGGCTGGGCGTTCCCCGCAGACTGGCCGCTCGCCGAGGTCGACGACGTGTGCGCGGCGATGCTGGACGGCGCCGACCCCGGCGACGCGCTGGTCCGGCTGGGCCGCGCACGCGCCGAGGCCGGAGCGGGCCTGAGCGAGACGCTGCTGGACCTGGCCGCGCTGCACGCCGTGCTGACAGAGGTGTCGCACGTCGTGTCGCCGGACGTCGACGCGCTCCCTTCGCAGATGGTGCGCATGACAGCACTGGGATGGGCGGACGTGGTGACGAAGCAGGCCGGCGACTGCGCGGCCGAAGATCCTCTGACCGGGCTGGCGACTGCCGCCTACCTGAGGACACGGCTGGGCGAGGTGTACCGGGAGACGCCGGTCGCTTCCCTCGACTACGCCCTCGTCCTGCTGCGGCTCGACGTGCACCGTGCGTCGGGCTGGTCCCGTGTCGTCGCGATGACGCTCGCGTCGGACGCGTTGCGCATCGTTTTCGACGGTGGCGAGACGCTGGCGTCCCTCGGTCCGTGCGTGGCCGCGGTGCTGGTCCGTCGCGACGGACTTCTTGCCCGAAGAGTCTCGAACCTCAGGGTCCTGGCGGCCGACCGGCTCGCCGACGACCCCCACGTCCGGCCGGTCGGGCCCGCGAAGGTCTGGGTCGAACAGTTGCCGGACACGCACGCCGAGGCCCGTGCGCTGCTCACCTCCCTCGGGCGCTGACCCCCCTGTCCCGCGCCCGGCGGCCCTTCCCCATGTCCCCACCGGGGTAGCTTCCCAACTCTCCCAGAAGTGTTCTATTGTGCTAGCTCACTAGAACAATCTGGGGAGCGTGCGTGGTCGAGTTCCACGTTGACCGCGGCAGCGGGTTTCCCGCGTACCTGCAGCTGGGGCAGCAGGTCAGGGAGGCTCTGAGGCTCGGCTGGTTGCAGCCGGGTGATCGGCTGCCGACGGTCCGCGACGTCGTCGCCACGAGCGGCGTGAACGCGAACACCGTGCTCAAGGCCTACCGCGAGCTGGAGCTCGCCGGCCTCGTCGAAGCCCGTCAGGGCTCCGGCACCTTCGTCAAGGCCACCTTGGGGTCCGCCGCCCCCGAGGACCTGGACCCGTTGCGCGCCAAGCTCGCCACGTGGGTCGCGGAGGCACGCTCCGCCGGGTTGGAGGACGAGGACATCTACGCGCTGATGCGCGAAGTGCTGAGTGGGGGAGCGCAATGAGCGTGGTCGCGGCCGAAGTGTCGAAGTGGGCGTTGCGGAACGTCTCCTTCGAGCTGCCGCCGGGAAGCGTCACGGCGATGGTCGGGGCCAACGGCTCCGGCAAGTCGACGCTGCTCAACGTGCTGGCCGGGCACCTGCCACCGGACTCGGGTCACTCGTCGATCGCGGGCCGGGTGGCGTACGTGCCGCAGCACAAGCCGATGTACAGGTCGTTCAAGGTCGCGGACGTGCTGCAGTTCGGCCGCCGCATGAACGACATCTGGGACGACGACCGCGCCGACGAGTGGCTCACCCGGTTCAAGGTGCCGCGCAGGCTCCAGATCGGTGACCTGTCCGGCGGCCAGCGCACGCACGTGACGCTCGCGCTGGCGTTGGGCTCTCGCCCGGACGTCATGCTGCTGGACGAGCCACTGTCCGAATTGGACCCTCTCGCGCGCCACAAGGTCATGCGGGAGTTGCTGACCGAGGTCAACGACAACGGCATGACGCTGGTCTTCTCCACGCACGTCGTCGCCGAGATCGGTGGCGTGGCCGACCGGTTGCTGCTGCTGTCCGGCGGACGGCTGCTGGTGAACGGCGACACGGACGAGTTGCTGGAAGAGCACGTTCTCTACACCGGCCCGCACGCCTCGAAATCACCCGTGGAGGGGCCCGTGGTGCTCGCGAAGCACGGCCAATCGCAATCGTCGTACTTAGTGCGTTCTGGCGGCACGCGGATCGACGAGCCATGGACCGCGCGGTACGTGACGCTGGAGGAGCTGGTCGTGGCGCACCTGGAGCGTGCGGCGTGAAACTGGACTCGATCATCTGGCTGACCTGGCGTCAGCACCGCTGGCCCATCATCGGCGTCATGGCCGTCGCCCTGCTCGCCGTGTACGGCCTCGTCTCGACGGAGTACGAGGGCGGGGCGGTCACGATGCCGATCGTCGGCTTCTACGCCCTCATGGTGCAGCTCGGGTTCGGCGGCGTGATCGGCATGTTCTGGGGCGCGCCGCTCATCGCCCGTGAGCTGGAGGAACGCACCTACTTCGTGGCCTGGGGCCAGGACGTCACGCCCGTGCAGTGGTTGCGCGGCAAGCTGCTCGTGTTCGGCGTCCTGGCCGTCCTGCTTGGCGCGCTCGTCGGAACCGGCGACGGTTACGTCGGCACGAGGAGGTCGTGGTCCTCGTTCGAGGCCAACCCGCTCGTGCAGGCCGGTTACGCCGTCCTCGGGCTGGCGGTCGGCGTGCTCGTCGGCCTGCTGACCAGGCACGTCATGACGGCGGTCGCGGGCACCCTGGTGTTCTTCATGCTCGCGCGCGTCCTCGTGTCCGTGGTGGCGCGCGACTACTACCTGCCGCCGGAACGCGTGATCGTGCGCTGGGAGAACACCCCCGTCGTGCCGGACCGCGGACTTGAGCTCGGCAACGGCTTCGTCGGCCCCGACTTCGAACCGGTGAGCGTGCTGGACAAGTGCATGCAGGCGATCAACACGAACACCTGCATGCGCAACGAGAAGGCCGCCATCGGCACGTACGTCGAATACCAGCCGGTCGAGCGGCTCGCGACGTTCCAGATCATCGAGTTCGTCATCTGTGCGTTACTGGCCTTGGGGCTGTTCTTGCTCGTGTTCCGGTTGATGCGGCACGGCGGCGGGTGGAAGCCCTCCCGCTCGCACCGTCGCATCGGGAAGCCATCGCAGGTCGCCGCTTCCGCGCCGGCCGCGGTCCTGGTCGGAGCGGCAATCGAGGCCGAGGAGCCGAAGTCCGCTTCGGGCGAGGAGAGCGCGGAGAGCACGTCGGATTCCACCGCCACCAAGGCCGAGGGCTAGCGCGGGCGCGAGCTGGGCGTGGTGGTGAGTGTCGCTGTAGCCGCAGGTAGAATGCCTGAACCGTGGACTCTCGTACCCGTCTCCCCGTCGTCGGAATGATCGGCGGCGGGCAGCTCGCCCGCATGACGCACCAGGCCGCGATCCCGCTCGGTCAGTCGCTGCGCGTGCTCGCAGTCTCCGAGAACGACCCTGCCGCGCTCGTCGCGCGGGAGGTGGTGCTCGGCACGCACACCGACCTCGAAGCGCTGCGCTCGTTCGCCAAGGGCTGCGAGGTGGTCACCTTCGACCACGAGCACGTGCCTCAGGACCACCTGCGCGCGCTGGTCGCCGAGGGCGTGAAGGTGCACCCCGGCCCGGACGCGCTGCAGTTCGCGCAGGACAAGCTGAAGATGCGCGTGCGGCTGGCCGAGCTGGGCCTGCCGGTGCCGCCGTTCACCGAGGTGCACGAGGTTCGTGACGTGCTCCGCTTCGGCGCGGAGCACGGCTGGCCGTGCGTGCTGAAGGCGATCCGCGGCGGTTACGACGGGCGTGGCGTGTGGATGCTGAACACGCCGCAGAGCGCCGAGCGGGTCGTTCCCGAGCTGCTGGAGTCCGGCACGCCGTTGATGGTCGAGCAGTGCGTGCCGATGCGCCGCGAGCTGGCGGCCGTCGTGGCGCGCTCGCCGTTCGGGCAGGGCGCGGCGTGGCCGGTCGTCGAGACCGTGCAGTCCGACGGCATCTGCGTCGAGGTGCTGGCACCCGCGCCCGCGCTGGACGGAGCCGCGGCCCAGGAACTGGCGCTGAAGGTCGCCGACGCGCTGGGCGTCGTGGGCGTGCTGGCCGTCGAGCTGTTCGAGACCGCGAACGGCGTGGTCGTGAACGAGCTCGCGATGCGCCCGCACAACTCCGGCCACTGGTCGATCGAGGGCGCACGCACGTCGCAGTTCGAGCAGCACCTGCGCGCCGTCCTCGACTATCCGCTCGGCCGCACCGACCTGATGGCGCCGGCCGTCGTGATGGCGAACGTCCTCGGCGCGACCGAGACGCCCGCGATGGGCCCCGACGAGCGCGTGCACCACCTGTTCGCCCGGTACCCGGACGCGCACGTGCACCTGTACGGCAAGGAGGAACGGCCGGGTCGCAAGATCGGGCACGTGACGTTCCTCGGCAACGACATGCCCGAGGTCCGCCGGCGCGCGCGGCTTGCCGCCGACTGGCTGTCCACGGGTGTTTGGTCAGACGGATACGACATTCACGGGAGCGCGGAGTGACTCAGGTTGGCGTGATCATGGGCAGCGACTCGGACTGGCCGGTGATGAAGGCGGCCACCGAGGCGCTCGCCGAGTTCGACGTACCGTTCGAGGTGAGTGTCGTCTCCGCGCACCGCACCCCGCAGCGCATGCTCGACTACGCGACGTCGGCTGCGTCCCGCGGCCTGCGAGTGATCATCGCGGGTGCGGGCGGTGCCGCCCACCTGCCCGGCATGGTCGCCTCCGCCACCGTGCTCCCGGTGATCGGCGTTCCGGTGCCGTTGAAGTACCTCGACGGCATGGACTCGCTGCTGTCGATCGTGCAGATGCCCGCGGGCGTCCCGGTCGCCACGGTCTCAGTCGGTGGCGCACGCAACGCCGGCCTGCTGGCCGTCCGCGTGCTGGCCTCCTCGGATGCCGGGTTGCAGGAGCGCATGGCCCGCTTCCAGGCAGAACTCGAGCAGCTCGTACTAGACAAGGACGCGGCGCTGCAGAAGTCCCTCTGAGTGCTCAACAGCACAGCGGCGCCCGACGTGAACGAGCGCTAACATCGTGCCGAGTACTCGCTACTGGGAGGTAATAAGGTGAACCCGAGCTTCGGCACCTATCAGCTCGCCGAGGAGCACGAGGCGCTGCGAGAGGCCGTCCGCTCGCTTGCCGAGAAGGAGATCAAGCCGTACGCGGCCGAGGTCGACGAGAACGAGCGCTTCCCGGTAGAGGCACACAACGCCCTGGTCAAGGCAGGCTTCGCGGCCGTCCACGTGCCCGAGGACTACGACGGCCAGGGCGCCGACTCCGTCGCCACGTGCATCGTCATCGAGGAAGTGGCCCGCGTCTGCGCGTCGTCCTCGCTGATCCCGGCGGTGAACAAGCTCGGCACCATGCCGATCCTGCTCTCGGCCTCCGACGAGCTCAAGCAGCTCGTCATGCCGTCCATCGCCTCGGGCGAGGCCATGGCGTCGTACGCGCTGTCCGAACGCGAGGCGGGCTCCGACACCGCGTCGATGCGCACCAGGGCCCTGCTCGACGGTGACCACTGGGTGCTCAACGGCACCAAGTGTTGGATCACCAACGCGGGCGAGTCCACCTGGTACACCGTCATGGCCGTGACGGACCCGCAGGCACCGAAGAAGTCGCAGGGCATCTCGGCGTTCGTCGTGCACAAGGACGACGAGGGCTTCTCGGTGGGCCCGAAGGAACGCAAGCTCGGCATCAAGGGCTCGCCGACCCGCGAGATCTACTTCGAGAACTGCACGATCCCCGCCAACCGCATCATCGGCGAGCCGGGCACCGGCCTGAAGACCGCTCTGCGGACCCTGGACCACACCCGCCCGACCATCGGCGCCCAGGCAGTCGGCATCGCGCAGGGCGCACTGGAAGCCGCGGTCGCGTACGTCAAGGACCGCAAGCAGTTTGGAAAGTCCATTTCGGACTTCCAGGGCGTCCAGTTCATGCTCGCCGACATGGCGATGAAGATCGAGGCAGCCCGCCACATGGTCTACGTGGCGGCCGCCAAGGCGGAGCGCGGCGAGCCGAACATCGGCTTCATCACCGCCGCCGCCAAGTGCTTCGCCTCCGACGTGGCCATGGAGGTCACGACGGACGCGGTGCAGCTCTTCGGCGGTGCTGGCTACACGCGCGACTTCCCGGTCGAGCGGATGATGCGGGACGCGAAGATCACGCAGATCTACGAGGGCACGAACCAGGTGCAGCGCGTGGTCATGTCGCGCGCCGTGCTCAACGGCTGAGGCTTCGAGTCATCGTCCCGCTCACCTCTTCGAGCGGGACGATGACGCAGCCGCGCAGCTCGCGGATCAGCGCGGAGGCAAGAACCCGGCGCACCGCGGGATCGTCGTAGGCGAAGTTCCCTGCCTTGGCGGCTGTAGGCGCCAGCACGCTCTGCCGGTAGAACACGCCCCGGACACCGACGACTGGGCAGTCCCTCACGCGGACCGTGACAGCTCCCCGTTGCAACGCAGGGCACATGCGCCTCGCGATCGGCACGCACGGCACGCACACCGGCGGCTCCGCCGAAGCCATCCCGTCCGGCCACTGTGGCCAGTCGTCGCGGCAATCTCGTTGCAGCCACAGGACACCGTCGTCATTCCGGTCCGCCGGCTCGCCGCAAACCTGACACAGCAACAGTTCCATTGCCCGCCGCTGCCGCGACGGATGAACCCTGGCGAACTCGGGTCGTCCGACTCGGTGGCGCAGTGCGGTCTGGCGCCACAACACACCATGCCGATCGCGGTCGCTCAGCAGTTCGTTGGCGTACCCGATGCTGTGGTCAGACCGCTCCACGAGCGCGCACGGCAGATCCTGCTCCGCGCTCCACGCGGTGATGTACGGCGCGATGATGCCCGACATGGAGGCGCCCAATCTCTATATAGAACTTGGCTTCGACAGTGAAGCGCAGTTCTATATAGAAGCGCAAGTGTCAGTCCTGCGACGTGAACTTGTACTCGAGGATGTACGCCGCTGAGTCGAGAACCATCTCGTTGACCTCGACTGGCTGGTCATCGGCCGTGTACGCCGTCCGCACGATCAAGATGATCGGCGTGTCCTGAGTGATGTCGAGAGCCCTGCGCTCGGCTTCGCGCGGCATGCGGACCCGCAACTCCTCGCGGAATCTGACCGGCTCGTAGCCCAGATCCCTGAGCCTGGCGTAGGCACCGCCCTCGCCCGTGTTGATCTCGTTGATCGCGGATCCCGCGACCAGTGCTTCCGGGTAGTAGGACGTCGCGAGCTGCACCGGCTTGTCGTCGACCACGTAGGTACGGCGCCGGACGACCACGCGGGCGCCCTCGTCGAGGCCGAGTACCTCGGCGATCGAGGTAAGCGGGAGTTCGACGTCGACAGCGACGTTCTCCGTCCTCGGGCGAGTGCCGATGTCAGTCGCCCAGATCGGCTGGCCCGAGCCCCACGAGTTGCTTGCCCGCAACCGGTCTGGCGACACGCGCCTGATCGGCTTGAACTCGCGAACGAACGTTCCCGACCCGCGCTTCGCGACGATCAGGCCTTCGGTCTTCAGTACATCGAGGGCATGGCGCGCGGTCAGTTGCGCGACGCCGTATCGGCTCGTGAGGTCGTTCTCGCCCGGAACCTTGCTGCCGGGCGGAAGCTCGCCGGAGTCGATCTGCCGCCGGAGGTCGTCCGCGATCTCGCGATAGCCAACCCGCCCTGGCTGGGCGTTGTCGGTCACGAGCTACCTCCTCGGCGGGTGCTTGGTTCTGTACAGCGACCAACCTACCTGGCGCGTGTGGGACGACTTGGAAGCCTTGCAGACGAGACGAACGACTGCCGCTCGGCTCGGCTGCACGCCCGACGAGCGGCTGGTGCACGCAGGGGTAACGCCTTGTAGCAGCCACACGATCTTGGTCGCGTGGCCACAACGATGCGTACGATCAACACCGTCTGCTACCGGATGCTCCGCTTCACGAGCGAATACCGTTGGACGTTGCTCGGCCTGATCGTCGTGGTGGTCGGTGTCGTGTCAACCTTCGTCACGATCCCGGTCGGTGTGCTGGTCGTGGAGGCCCTGCTGTCGATCCTGCTCATCGTGCTGGAGGTGCGCAAGAACGTGCGCGAGGCCAGGAAGACCGAGTTTCTGCCAAGGCCGAACGACGGGTTCGAGGACGTGACCAGCCGGCTGGTGGGAGACGAGAGCGTCCGCGTGCTGGCCACACAGGCAGGAACGTTCATCCACGATCGGCACACCAGTGCTCGGATGAGGTCGCCCGAGCAGTATGTGCGGCTGGCCAGCCGGTCCTACGTCGCTCCCTCGCAACTGCAGCCTCACGCGCGAAAGTTCCTCAAGTACGTGCTGGGGAGGAACCCGCACCGGTTCAACGGCCCCTGCGTCGGCTGGAACACCAACTTCACCGACCCGACGTGGGCGAGCCGTGACATCGAAGTGGTCGCCGGCAACCACTTCGGCTTCGTGCAGTCCGATGAACTGTCCACGTGGGACGTTGAAGTCGAAGGCCGGGTGCTGCCGGAGTTCGGCCGGTCGCTGTTCGTCCAGCGAGACGGGCGCATCCGGAACTTCCGCGACAGCTGGCTGTTCAACCTGATCGGCGCGTCGACGGTGGCCATCACGACCGACGGCAGACTGGTCGGCACGATGCAGGCGGAGACGAACATCTCCAGCCCGAAACTGCTCGCACCCAGCGGTTCCGGCAGCGTCGAGCCGAAGGACTTCAACGGCGAGCAACGGCTGACACTGGCACAGCTCGGCATCAACGCCGCCACGAGGGAGCTCACCGAGGAGACCGGCATCGAGCCCGAGGAGATGGCGCAGTCCTATCTCCTCGGCTACGGGAGGTGGCTCGACATGGCGGGCCGCGGCGAGCTGCTGTGCGTCACGTTCCTGAACATCGACTCGCATGCTGTGAAGCAGAAGCGCATCAGGCGGGCAGAGCTGACCTACACCGCGAGGACGGTCTCCCTGCGGTTCGCCCAGTCCTTGTCCCAGTGGGATCCGGCCTCGCCCGCCGCGATGTTGCCGCTCGAGCACCGCGCACGCATGTCGGTGCCGCTGGGAGCAGCGCTGAGCCAGCTTGCCGATGAAGGTGCGCAGGCACGCTCCGCCGTGCGTGAACGTTTGCTTCGACTGGAGATCGGGCCGTAGGTCAGCGAACCGGAGCCGCTGCCGCAGCCGTCACAACCCCAGCCGCACAGCGTTTTCCGGGCGGTAGACCAAGACGGTCGCGTCCAGCGGCCCGAGCTTCGCCGCGATCAACGGCTCCACGTCGGCCCACGAGAGCCCGCCCAGCCCGGCCCCGAGCGGCGGCACCGCCACCGACCGCAGACCGAGCGAGTCGATCACCCGGACCAGGTCGTCCAGTCCGGAAGCCACGTCGGACAGCTTCGAACGCGACCGGAAGTGCCCCTTGGTCGGAAAGCTGATGAAGCACCGGTCCAGAGACACCACGTGCACCTGCCCCAGCCGCACCTCTCCGGCAGCGCAGGCGGCTGCGTAGGCCGCGAAGTAGCCGGGGAAGCGCTGCTTGAACTGCAACGCCAACCCCTTGCCCATCACGCCGACGCAGTTCACCGCGTTCACCAACGCGTCGACATCGGCGTCCAACAGGTCGCCGGAACCCTGCACGATCACGAGCCATCCCCTCGGTGGTGTCCCGAAACCGCATCATGCAGGACACCACCGACAAGATCGCTAACTCGAAGCCACGCAGGTGCCGATCGCCTCGCCCACAGCCCCCTTGGCACCCAGCACGCAAGGCGAGGTGGCGGTCAGCGACTTGTCGGCGAGCTGCTGCGAGAACGCGATGGCCACGTTCGCCATCCGCGTCAAACTGCCGCTGTCCCTGGCCGCCTTCACCGCCGCGGAACGGGCTTCCTCGGTCGTGCAGGACAGGTCCGTGCCGAACTTGTCGACGCGTGGCAGCCACAGGGCCTTCGTGCCGGACGCGCACGGGGCGACTTCCCAGCGGGTGCCTGGGGCTGCGTGAGCGAGGGGAGCGGACAGCACGGCGAAGCCGAGCATGATGGCCAGAGCCACGAAGAAACGTCCCATGCGCCCGAAGGTAACCACGAATCCGCAACCCGACCGGGGGAAACGGTGCCACAAAAGGTGATTACGCAGGGAGAACAGCCACAGTGGACTGTCAGAGCGCAGCCAGGATCTCGCCCAGGCGCTCGTAGCTGCGTCCCGCGCCGTCCGACATGCCGGACGCCAGCACCGCGTCCCGCGCTTCCTGCGACACCAGGCGCATCGTGGTGGTCATCGTCGTGCGGCCGTCCTCCTCGACGAGTGAGACCGTCGTGATGGCCGGTGGGTAGTCCTCGAAGATCTCCGTGTTCGCGAGGCGAGAGTGCGGCGTGACCTCGGTGTATTCGCCGTGCATCTCGAACGCGCCGGAGCCGTCCGGCTGCGCCCAGCCGTAGCGCCACTTGCCGCCCACGCGCAGGTCGACCTCGCAGATCGGCATCTCCCAGCCGTCCGGGCCGAGCAGCCAGCGGCGCAGCAACGAAGGCGTCGTGAAAGCCTTCCACACCAACGAAGCGGGGGCGTCGAACGTGCGCGACATCGCGATCTCGGTGTCCGACGGGAGGGTCACGGTGGTGCCGAACTTGGTGGTGGTCATCGGTCCGTCTCCTTCATCTCGGTCAAGAGTGCGTCCAGGCGCGCGTAGCTCGCATCCCAGAAGCGGCGGTAGTTCTCAGCCCACACGGCAACCTCCTTCAGTGGTGTCGCGTCGAGCTGGCAGGGACGCCACTGGGCCTCCCTGCCGCGGGTGATCAGGCCTGCCTTCTCCAGCACGCGCAGGTGTTTGGAGATCGCCGGGCCGCTGATGTCGAACGGCTCGGAGAGCTCCTTCACCGTTGCCGGTCCCTCGGTGAGCCGCGCGAGGATCGCCCGGCGGGTCGGGTCCGCCAGTGCGGCGAAGGTGGAGCTCAGCTGGTCCATCTCGTACCTAACCACTTGGTTATCTAACCTCTGGGTTAAGTAGAGCGCCGGCCGCGTTGACTGTCAACCCCCCTAGGAGCCTCTACGACCTCGCCTTCGGGCAACCCCAACGCCACGACGTTCCGTCCTACCTACATGAGCTACCGAATCGCGCTCGCCGTCCTGCTCCTGGCCGTCACCACGGCCTGTGGCAGCCCCTCCGCGGGCCAGGGCGCCGACCTGCGGGGCAAGGTGTACGTCTCGTCCTCCGTGACCGAAAAGGGCCAGCCGCGCGCCATGGTCGAGGGCACGCGGGTGGAACTGAGGTTCACCGACGACGGCAGGCTCATGGCCAACGCCGGCTGCAACCAGATGCAGGGCCCGGTGCAGCTCGACGACGGCAAGCTCTCCGTCGCCGATCTCGGCATGACCGCGATGGGGTGCCCCAAGCCCGAGCTGCACCAGCAGGACGAGTGGCTGTCGAAGCTGCTCAGCGCGACACCGTCCTGGAAGCTCGACGGCACGAACCTCGTGATCACCGGCTCGAACGCCGAGATCGTGCTCGCACCGGAACAGCCCGCCACCCTGGAGGGCACCTGGACCGTCAACAGCCTTGTCACCCAGGACGCCGTCTCGTCCGTACCTGCGGGCGTGAAGGTCACGATCACCTTCAAGGGCGGCAACATGCTCGTGGACACAGGCTGCAACCTGAACGGCGCCGAAACGCCGTACGTGCTGGACGGCCAGACGATCAAGGCCAAGCTGGGGGCGAGCACCCTGAAGTCGTGTGGCCCGGTGGACGAGGTGGAGAACGCCGTCCGCGCGACGTTCGAGAACGGCGAGGCCACTCACGAAATCGATCGCGCCACGCTGAGCCTGACCAACGCGTCCGGCGCGGGCCTGAAACTCGGGAAGTAGTGCCGCACATGGGTTCCCGGATTCTCATCGCCGTCGTCCTGCTGGTCACCGCATGTGGATCGGCTGGGGGAGGAGGGAACGGCGTGCAGGGCAAGGTGTTCACGTCCACGTCCGTCACCGAACAGGGCCAGCCGCGCACGTTGGTCGCAGGCACGAAGGTGGAACTGAGGTTCACCGCCGACGGCAGGCTGCTCGCCAACGCCGGCTGCAACCAGATGCAGGGCCCGGTGACGCTCGACGACGGCAAGCTCACGGTCACCGACCTCAGCACCACCGACATGGCCTGTCCCGCCCAGGGCCTGCAGGAGCAGGACGAGTGGCTGTCCAAGCTGCTCAACGGGAAGCCGTCCTGGAGGCTCGACGGCCCGAACCTCGTGCTTACCGGAGCGAACGCCGAGATCGTGCTCGCGCCGGAACCCCAGGCGCCGCTGGAAGGCGTCACCTGGACCGTCGAAGGCATCATCACGAAGGACGTCGTGTCGTCGGTGCCGGACGGCGTGACGGGCACGATCTCCTTCAAGAACGGCTTCATCTACGTGCAGGGCGGCTGCAACAGCGGGTCGACGGACGTCACGGGCGCCGAGAAGTACGAAGTGGACGGTCAGAAGATCACGTTCGGCAGCAGCCTCACCACGACCGCGATGATGTGCGACGCGGACAAGATGAAGGTGGAGGGCGCCATCGCCGACACGCTCGAACTGGGCGAGGTCACCTTCGAGATCGACCGCGACACCATGACCCTGATGAACGCCGAAGGGTCCGGCCTGAAGCTCCGGACATGACGGAACCGGGCCGGGCGGAGTGCCCGGCCCGGTTCACGGGTGGATCACCAGCCGTCGCGCTCGCGTGCTTCCGCGGTCCGGCGGGCCTGGGTCGCCTCGAAACGCGTGGCGTCCTCCTCGCTGATCTCCACGACCTCGTAGTCGTCCCGGCCTGTCCTGATGCGGTCCATCAGATCGGTGCGGGACCACTTGAGGTCGATCTTGAAGCTCTCCGCGAACTCACCACCCACGCGCACCACGGCGAACGGGTCGTCGAGCGTGTCCGGGATGCCGATCAACGCGTAGTACCTGTACTTCCTGGCCATCGCTGTTGCTCACCTACTTCGGTTTTCCGACCCACTCGAAGTCGGGGATGCTCAGGAACCCCGGCGAGACCTTCACGTCGGCGAAGAGCAGCGCCGACTGCGCCTTCGCGAAGTCCACCTCCAGCCGGGTGAGACCGGGGATGCGGGTCAGTTGGTACCACGGGTGCTCGATCGTTTTCGCGAGCAGGCTGCTCTCCGTGTGGAACTGCATCTCGAAGAGGTGACCGGTCTCACGATCGCGCCAGGTCGTGTTGACGCCTTTGTACTCGTGGACGTTGGCGCTCTTCAACCAGGCGTTCTTCACCTCGACCTTGTCGAAGTCCACCTCCATCTGCCTGATGGCCGACTCGACGCCCGCGACGTAGGCGGCGTCGTCCAGCACGATGGTGTACCGGACGCTGTCGTTGATGTAGGGGAGGATCTTCGACATGTCAGGCTTCTCGGCGTACTTGCCGGCGACCTTGCGCTTGAGCGAGTCGACCGACTTGAGGGCCTGGTTCTCGCCGTACAGCCGGCCGGTGTCCACCTTGCCGGCGAGCGTCCTCATCTTGGGGGTGAGGTCCGCCTCGAGCTTCACCGCGATCTTGCGGAAGTCGTTCACGGCCGTGTTGGGGCCTGCTTCCAGCCTGAGCGGCTGGCCGAACTCCTCCGCGGTCCAGACGCCGGTGACCTTGTCCTCGACGCCCTCCACGTTCTTCGCCGTGTCCGGCGGCTCGATCTTCTCGATCTTCTCGAACTTGAACTTCGCGCCCTCGATCTTGGCGAGGCCGTTCTCGATGGTGATCTGCAGCTCGGTCGCTTTCGGGTCCTTCTCGATGCGCGCGACCGAACCGTCCAACTTGGACAGATCACCCTCGGCGGCCAACTCGACGTCGCGAAGCTTGTAGAGCCTGCCGTCGAGGTGCACGAACCCGCCGGTCAGCTTGGCCACGCCGTTGTTGACCGCGACCTGCAACCGGTTGATCTGGGCGAAGTCGCCGGGCAGCCGGTTCGGGACGTTGTCCGAGACCTTGATCAGGAACGTGCCGAACTCGCCGACGTCCTTGGCGATGATGGCGGTCGCCCGCCTGATCGTGTTCCGGACGGCGTTGAGCGCGCCGGACAACGCGTTGCCGCCCAGCGGACTGGTGACGACGGTCGCCAGCACGTCGAACATCGACAGGCCGAACGCCTTGCCGGGGTTGTCGTGCCAGACGTCGAGGTGCACCAGCTTGTACGGGTTCTGGGCGACGTCCTTGAGGCCCGCGACGATCTGCGCGCAGGACGCGACCATCGCCTGACCGCCGATGTTCAGGCAGTTGCCGAGCGTGACGATGCCCTGCCAGGTGTTCTTCGCGCCCTCGACGAAGCCGTCGACGGCGTTCTTCGCGAACTCCCCGATCTTCCGGGTGGCGTCCTCGAAGTCACGGCACGCCTGCTGGTCGCCGCCCTGGCAGTTGATGCCCTTCGCGATGTAGTTGCCGGTGCCGTTGATGCCGTCGAGCCAGAGCTCGGCGTACCGCACCTGCATCTCGACGCAGCCCGGCGCGAGCGGCGAGATCCCGCACTGCAGCAGCTTCCCGAGGCCGTCGGTGAACTGCGCGTTGAGCTCGTTCTGCTTGCGCTGGGCGTCCTCCGCGGCCTTCTTCTGCGCTTCCTCCGCGCGCTTCTTGAAGTCGTTGAACTGGTCGAGCGCCGCGCCGACCTCGTCGCTGAACTTGTGGATCGACGCCGTGGCGTTGATCGCCCACCGGTGGATCTGCTCGGCGGCGGCCGCGGCCTGACCCGCCGTCTGCGCGGCACTCGTCGCGACGGCCGCCGCGCTCGCCGCACCGACGGCGTCCGCGCGCGCTGACGACGCGTGCTGTGACGCGGTGTTCGCGGCGGCGTGTGCGCCCGCCGCGAACTGCGTGGCCGCGTTCGCCGCGGTGGTGGCGGCGACCGCGTCCTCGGCGGCCTGCTGCGCCGACTTGGCGGCACGGGCAGCGGCTTCGTAGGCGGGCTTGACCTCGGCGATCGCGCGGTCCGCCGCGAGAGTGGCGTCCTGTGCCGCCTTCTGTGCCTCGGCGGCCTTCTCCTGCGCGGCGCGGGACTGCTCCTCGCCGATCAGCAGTGCCTTGGCGGCCAGCGCCAGCGCCTTGCGGGCGTCGGCGTTGATCCCCGCGTACGGCCTCGCGACGAGGTCGGTCATCCGGGCCGGATCGATGATCAACGAGGCGGACGCGGCCGCCGCCGCTGCCGCCCGGTCGGCGATCGCGGACTGCCAGACCGCCGAGTTGGCCTCGGAGATGGCGGCTTCCGCCTCGTACTGCGTCTGCTCGGCGGCGGCCATCGTGGCGATGGCGACGTTGGCCGCCTCCATGGCCAAACGGTTCGCGTCGTCCGCGGCACGGCGGGCGGTCACGGCCTCCTGCTCGGCACGGTTGGCGGCCGCGCGGGCGTCCTGGGCCGCCTTCGCCGCCTTCTGCGCCTCGGCGGCCGCAGCCGCGGCGGCCGACTGGGCACGGCTCGCCCACGCGGCGGAGGCGTTTGCCTCGGCACGGGCCCTGCCCGCCGCCTCCGCGATGTCCTTCGTCGCCTCGTCGGCGTCCTTGCCCGCCGCGATGGCCTCTTCGCGTGCCTTCTTGAGGCCCGCCTCGGCCTGCTCGGCGAAGGTCATCTGGCCCTGGCAGACCGAGGTCGCCGTCTTGAGCTCACGGCCGGTGCGCTGGACGGCCTCGATCGTCTCCTGCTCGCGCACGCCCGCCTTGACGGCGTCGTTGCGCGCGCCGACGGCGGCCTGCGACCTGCTGACCGCGTTCGCCGACGCGGACTGCGCGGCGAGGCGCTGGTTGCGTGCGTTGACGGCGTGCTGGCGTGCCTTGGCGGAAGCGGCCTCCGCCACCCGCTTCTGCTCCGCGGCCTTGTCCCGCGCGGCGGTCGCGATGCCGAGCTGCACGCGGGCGGCCGTGGCGAGAGCGGCGGCCTGTTCGGCTCCGCGTTCGGCTTCCTGCCGGTACTTCTTCGCGTTCTCGGCGTGCTCCTGCGCACCGGCGTTCGCGTCCAGCGCACGGCTGTCGGCCAGCGTGGCCTCGGCGGCGTGCTGCGAGGTCTCGGCGGCCCTGGCCGCGGCCTCCACGGCGGCACCGATGGCGATGGTGACCTTGGCCCAGTCCGCGCCGTTGGTCATGCCGGTCTCGACCAGTTGCACGCCCGCGTTCTGCGCACGGGCAGTCGTTCCCGCGGAGTTCAGTGCGGTCCGTGCCGCCCTGTTCGACCACTCCGTCGCCTCGGCGCGCAACGCGTCGATCTCCGCCGCACGGCCCCGCTGACCGTGCGCCCGGCCGGGCTTGTCGTCGCGGTGGATCTCGTCGGCCTTGTGCGCGGCCCTGGCGGCCATATTCAGCGCCAGCGTCACGTCGTCGAGGTTCTTGACCGCGTCGATGTTGGCGCGCAGGATTTCCGCCCGCGCGTTCGCCGCCTTCTCGGCACGCCGTGCGTGCGCCTCCAGGTCGGTGATCGCCTTGTTGCGGTCGATCAGCGCCTGCTCGATGACGGCCTGGAAGTCGTGGTCGCGCTGGTTCGCGACGTGGTATCCGGTGAGGTAGAACTCGCGGATCAGGGCGTAGTCACCGCGCAGGAGCAGCGGCGTGCCCTCGATCTTGACCTGCGGGCCGCCCATCTCGACCATCATCCGGACGCGGGCGATGATGCGGTCCCGCTCGGCCTTGTCGTCCTCGGCCTGCTGCTTGTCCCGCGTCAACGCGATCTCGTAGCCGTACGCCACGAAGTCCCTGATCGCGCGGTCGCCGGCGTTCAGCGCCGCCTCCGCGCCCGCCTTGACGTTCGGACCGCCGGTGCGTGCCCACTCCACGACCTTGGCGCGGTTCTGCGCGGCCTCGACGCGCTTGCGCTCGTCGGCCTTGGCCCTCGCCTCGGCTTCGCCGTGGTCGAGGAACCAGAGCAGTTTCTCCTTGGTACCGACGGCAAGCGCCGCCGCGGCGGCCTCGCGGACCTCGACGTCCTCGGCGTGCTCGGCGATGTCCTGCACGAGTTGCTTGTAGAACTCGTGCTCCTCGTCCACCGGATCAGCCGGCGGCGGGTCCTGGCTCTGTTGCGTGAGCACGGGCGCAGGCGCGGCGACGGCGGGTGCGACGCCCCCGGCCAGTGCAAGCAGGACCGCGACGATCACGGCCGTGCTCGCTCTGCGTCGCCACCAGGCAGCGCTGAACTCTCTTGCGTCTCTCACTCGTCACTTCCCCCAGACAGGTGCGGATCACGGGCACGCTGAGGGAATGGCTGCCGCCCGCGGACGCGCGGGCACGCGCGGTCGACGCCTCATTGAATCCCCCCAGGAACCACGATGTGGCACGCGTTGTTTAACACGCAGCACACCTGGCCTGTTCAACTGCGCCGCCGCGCCGACCTGCGAACCTAACGACTCGCTGTTGGCTTCCTGTCGAAATCATGAGGTTGTTCAAAGCTGTACTAGTTTGGGTTCGAGGCTGAACGACCTACAGCCGAACGACCGGATCGGGGAGCAAACATCATGGTCAAGGACGTCGCCGCACTCATCGGGCGCATCGCCGTCGGCATCGTGTTCGTCGCGCACGGCTGGCAGAAGTTCACCGAGTTCGGCATGGCCGGCACCGCCGGGTCGTTCGACAAGATGGGCGTGCCACTGCCGTCGTTGTCCGCGTGGTTCGCCGCGTCCGTCGAACTCGCCGGTGGCCTCGCGCTGATCGCCGGGGTGGCGTTGCCGATCGCCGGCATCCTGCTCGCCGCCGACATGCTCGGCGCGTGGCTCCTCGTCCACCTGCCGAACGGCCTGCTCGGAGAGGGTGGTGCGGAACTGGTGATCGTGCTCGGCGCCGCCGCTCTCGCGCTCGGCTTCAACGGTGGCGCCTACGCGCTGGACCGCGTGCTGTTCAAGAACAACAAGGTGCTCAACCCAGCTGCCGCGTGACCTTCTCGCTCTCCCGGCGCGCGGCCAGCAGGCTCGCGTCGGGATTGCTCACCTGCACGAGTGAGCCACCGGCCGCGAGCGCGGCCAGAAAGCCTTCCAGCACAGCGGAAGGCGAGTCCCACTCCAGAGTGGACAGCACGCGCGGTTCGGAGCCGAGCGCGGTGCCCAGTTCGCGTGCCTGAGCGACGACTTCATCCACAGTGGACTCGTCGAGTGCCGGCGTCGAGCCCGCGACCGGTGCCCACGGCATGAAGTCGTCGCCGTGCACGCGTACGTCGTCGGCGTAGTCGACCGGCGCGCCGGAGCCCAATCCCATGGGGTGCAACGAGGCCACGGCCACGACGTCCGCGTCCGCCGTGCCGCCGGGCGGCACCACGGCCACCTTCGCATCGGAGAAGCCCGCACCGACCACGCGGGCGCCGCACCACCAGGCGCCGAGCAGCAGGCCCACGGTCTGCCAGTGTGCGGGCAGCAGCACCGCCACCGGGTCACCGGGCTCGACGTCGTGCTCGTCGCGCAGCCAGTTCGCCGTCTTCGCGGCCCAGTTCTTCACCGTCGCCCGCGAGAGTTCGATCCGCGTGCCCGCCGCGTCGTCGTAGTGCGTGATCAGCGGACGACCCGGATCGGCCTTCAGCAAGGGCGTGAAGAGGATCTCGGTCACGCTCACGCGGCACTCCTAGTCGACGCAGGGCACATCCTGTCGGGCGGCTGCGACAGCGTGCGCGCCGTCCAGCGAGAGCAGCTTTTCAGGACCGAACCGCGACGGGATACCCGGGGTCGTCGACGAGGGAGCGGGCTTCGGGGTCTCGCCGATCAGCTGAGCCACCCACGCCTTCACCGCCTCGCGGTCGACCGTCACGATGCTCTGTCCGCGCTCGTTGCGGCCGTCGATGCTCGTCACCGGGATCGTGGCGAACTCCACGTTGCCCGTCGCGAGGCCCTGCGCCTGCGTCGCCAGCGTCGCGAGGTCGAGCTTCTGGTCCACGACGACGGACTTCGAGACCGCGTCGAGCAGTCCGCTCATCTTGCCCGGATCGGTGAACGTGCCTGCCGACAGCAACTGCTTCATCGCCTGCGACATGAACACCTGCTGCCGCGCGATGCGACCCAGGTCACCACCGGGCATGTTCCGCTGCCGCACGAACGACAGCGCGTCGCCGCCCGAGATCGTCTGCGGGCCCGCGCGGAAGTTCGCGCCGGAGTTCGGGTCCGACGTGCCCGCCTTCAGGCACACCTGCACGCCGCCGATCACCTCGGTCAGCAGGTAGAAACCGTAGAGGTTGATCTCCGCGTAGTGGTCGACGCGCATTCCCGTCAGGTCCTGCACCGTCTGCACCAGCGCCTTGCGCCCGGCCTCGTCCGACTGGCGTTCGCGTTCCTGCTGATCGCTCACGCCCTCGGCCTGCAGCCGTTCGGCGGTCAGGTACTTGACCGCGCCGTACGCGGAATTGATCTTGTCCTCGCGGTAGCCGGCGATCGGGACGTACGTGTCGCGCGGAATCGAGATCGCGCTGGCCTTGCCGCCGTTGCGGGGCACGCGCATCACGATGATCGTGTCGGTGTTCACCGTGTCCGTGCCCTCGGTGCGCAGCTTGCGCAGCACGTCCTCGGGAAGCGGCCGGCCCTGCGCGTCCGTCCGGCTGTCGCTGCCCACCAGCAGGATGTCGATCGCTCCGTCCTCGACCGGCGGCGAGTTCGGGATGTCTTCCAGCACCTGGAGGATCTGCGTGGTGTTGGTGTTCTGCTTCACCAGCCGCAGCGCGGTCCAGAAGTAGCCGGAGAACACCAACGTCGTCACGGCCAGTAGCGCGACCACCGTACGGCCTGTGACCCGTGCGGTTTTCTTCGCGCGTGCGGCAGTGCTCAACGTCTGACCCTCCGTGGACTGGACTTGCGTGCTCAGCGTAACTATCGGAAGAGCGTTACGCCGGGGGTTTCAGTTCACACAGACCAGTCCGCCCGCCGTGATCGGCGGGGTGCTGCTGGAGCTCGGGGCCGTCGACGTGCCGGGAACGCCCTGCGGATCGATGTCGGAATCGTCCTGCGCCTGATAGTCGCCGCCGACGAAGACCTGAATCTGTCCCTTTCGGACGGACGGGTCCTCCTCGACGCCCACGCCGGGGCCGAGTTCCGCGGCGACCTTACGCGCGGAGCCTTCCTCGCCGGCCGCGTACCGCACGACCGTGGTGTCGCTGTTCTGCACGGCCGACGCCACCGGGCCGCGCTGGAAACCCTTGGCCGTCAACGTGTTCATCACCTGCGACGCGAGACCCTGCACACCCGCCGCGTTGTAGACGGCCACGGTGATCGCGGAGTTCGGCGGCGCGGGCAGGCTCGTGCTCGTCGTCGGCGGGGTGCTCGACGTGCTCTTGTCCGAGGCGAGGCCGGTGAGGAACTTGCGGACCTCCGCCGGGTTCACCGGCAGCACGTTGCCGTCGCTGTACGTGTCCGTCGGGTCGCCCACCGGAATGGTCTTGAACTCGAAGTTGCCGCCCACGAGGCCCTGCATCTGCTCGGCGAACGTGGTGATGTCCCAGCCGGAGCTGAGGATCACGGACTTCTGCACGGCCTCGACGAGCCCGTTGAGCTTGCTCGTGTCGGTCAGCGTGCCGGTCGACAGGACCTTCTTCGCGAGGGCCCCGATGAACACCTGCTGGCGCACGATCCGGTCGAGGTCGCCGCCGGGAAGGTTCTGGCGCTGCCGCACGAACGACAGCGCGGCCGCACCCTCGATCGTCTGCTGACCCGCCTGGAAGTTCGCGCCGGAGTCGCGGTCGGAGGTGGGCTCGTTCAGGCACACCTCGACGCCGCCGATGGCCTTGGTGACCTCGTAGAAGCTGGCGAGGTTGACCTCGGCGTACCGGTCGATGCGCACCGCGCCGCCGGACATGCCCTCGATCGTCTTGATCAGCGTCTTGCGGCCGGCGGCCATCGACTCGGTGCGGATGCGTGCCTCGTCCGTCACGCCCTGTGAACGCAGCTCCTGGTCGACCGTGTTGCGCTGGCGGGCGAACGCCGAGTTGAGCTTGTGCTTGCCGAACCCGTCCGCCATCTCGACGTAGGCGTCGCGCGGGAACGAGATCGCGACCGCGCGCGTCCCGTCGACCGGGATGTGCACGAGGATCATCGTGTCCGTGTTCTGCTCGCCGTCGGGGATGCCGCCGTTGAGCAGGGCCAGCACTTCGTCCGACAGCGGGTTGCCCTGCGCGTCCGTGCGGCTGTCCATGCCGACCAGCAGGATGTCGACCGCGCCGTCGAGCGGCCTGGGCCCCTGCTTGCTGAGCTCGTCCGAGATGACCTCGGTCTTCACGATCCCCTCGTTCGCCGTGCGCAGCTTGTTCCAGCCGTACGACGTGACGAGAAGCACAGCTGTCGAGACGAGGGCCACGAAGATCTTCCCTGTCACCAGGAAAGCGCGAAGGGCCGCCGATGGCCGGTTTCCGACCACACTGACCGGCAGACTCCTGCCTTCCACAGCCGTTTCCTCCCCCACCACACTGAGTTTAGTCGTTTATAAGTCACACGACGTGACGTTGCTGTGGGTTGCAACGATCAGGTAGGTGACAGACTGCTGTAGGGGTACACCACGGGAGGAAATGGCATGCGCGTACTGGTGACAGGTGGGGCCGGTTTCATCGGCTCGCACTACGTGCGGGAGTTGGTGAGCGGGTCCTACCCGGCGTTCGCCGGTGCCGAAGTCGTGGTGCTCGACAAGCTCACCTACGCGGGCAGCGAGACCAACCTCGCGCCGGTCGCGGGCAAGTTCGAGTTCGTCCAGGGCGACATCTGCGACGCCGCCGTGGTCGCCGAGCAGATGCGCGGCATCGACGTGGTCGTGCACTTCGCGGCTGAGTCGCACGTGGACCGGTCCATCACGGGATCGGCGGACTTCGTCCTCACGAACGTCCTGGGCACGCAGACGCTGCTGCAGGGGGCCCTGAACGCGGGCGTGGGCAAGTTCGTGCACGTCTCGACGGACGAGGTCTACGGCTCGATCGAGGACGGCTCCTGGACCGAGACGCACATCCTCGAACCGAACTCCCCGTACTCGGCCTCCAAGGCCTCTTCCGATCTGCTCGCCCGTGCGTTCCACCGCACTCACGGACTGCCCGTGAGCATCACACGGTGTTCGAACAATTACGGGCCGTACCAGTTCCCCGAAAAGGTGATCCCGCTCTTCGTCACCAATCTGATCGACGGCAGGAACGTGCCTCTCTACGGCGACGGCCTGAACGTCCGTGACTGGCTGCACGTGGCCGACCACTGCCGCGGCATCCAGCTCGTCGCCGAGGCCGGCCGGCCGGGTGAGATCTACAACATCGGCGGCGGCACCGAGCTCACCAACCGCGAGCTGACCGAGAAGCTGCTGGAGGCGACGGGCCGCGACTGGTCGGCCGTCGAGCCCGTGCAGGACCGCAAGGGCCACGACCGCCGCTACTCGGTCGACATCTCCAAGATCGCCTCCGAACTGGGCTACGCACCGCGGGTCGACTTCACCGTCGGTCTCGCCGACACGGTCGAGTGGTACCGCGAGAACCGCGCCTGGTGGGAGCCGCTCAAGGAGCGCGCCGCGCTGGTGAAGGGCTGACCCGGTGATCCTCGTTCCCGGCGGTCGTGGCCAGCTCGGCCACGACCTCGCTGCTCTGTCCAGTGACGTCCGCGCGGTGTCCTCTGCCGAACTGGACGTGACGACGGTGACGGCCGCCGACCTGGCCGGCGCCTCCGCGGTGATCAACTGTGCCGCGTACACCGCCGTCGACGCCGCCGAGACCGACGAGGAACGCGCGTTCGCGGTCAACGCCGTCGGCCCCGGCCTGCTGGCGCAGGCGTGTGCTTCCCTTGGCATCCCGATGATCCAGGTCTCGACGGACTACGTGTTCTCCGGTGACGGAGAGCGGCCGTACGAGACGACGGACCCGGTCGGCCCGAAGTCCGCGTACGGCCGCACGAAGCTCGAAGGCGAACGCCGCGTGCTGGATGCGGGCGGTTACGTCGTGCGCACCTCGTGGGTGTACGGCGTGAACGGCTCGAACTTCGTGAAGACCATGGCAGCGCTGGAATCCTCGCGACCGACTCTGTCCGTTGTGGACGACCAGGTCGGCTCGCCGACGTGGTCGCACGACCTGGCCGCCGGACTTCTGGAGCTGGCGTCGGTGCTGCCCTCCGAGCGGTTGCTGCACGCGACCGGCGGCGGTGAGACGACATGGTTCCGTTTCGCACAGGCGATTTTCGAGGAGCTCGGCGCCGAGCCCTCGCGCGTTCAGCCCTGCACCACGGCAGACTTCCCGCGCCCCGCACCGCGACCCGCCTACTCGGTGCTGTCGGGCGCTGCGTGGGCAGCGGCGGGACTAAGCCCTTTGCCGCACTGGCGCAGCGCCCTTTCGGAGGCATTCCGGGCAGGGGTGGTAGCTCCCCGTACCGGTGCTGCGCCATTGGAGTGACCGGTCTGGCACGGTAGTTCCAAATGCGGGACCCTTTTCGGCATGTTCGATTCCGGGCGCAAACCTCAGCGTCCCGCGACAGAGGATTCCGATCGGCAGCGCTTCCTGAAGTGCGTTGCCGTTGTCACGGGTTCGCGGCAGGTGTCGATGGGCCAGCTCGACAAGCGTTCACCGAGGCCGCACTCTCGGTGAAGTCGTTGGGGCGTCAGGGTTTCCTGACGCCCTCCAGCGCGCACGTCAGGCCCGGCTGAGCCGGTACGCCTCGACCGTCTTCTCCGCGCACCGCCGCCAGGTGAACCCGGACGCGTACGCACGCCGTTCGGACTGCGCCTCGGGGGTGGTCGGCGCCGCGACGGCCTGAGCCAGGCCGTCGGCCAGGCCCTCGATGTCCCCGACCGGCACGTGCAGCGCGTGCCCACCGGCGACCTCGCGCAACGCGGGCACGTCCGAGCACACCACAGGAACGTTGCAGGCCAACGCTTCCAGCACCGGCAGCCCGAAACCCTCGTCCCGCGACGGCAGCACCAGAGCCGTGGCGCCCGCCACGACCGACCGCAGGTGCACGTCCGGCAGGTAGCCGGTCCGCAGCACCCGGCCGTCCACGCCGGCCCGGCCCGGTCCGACGATGACGAGCGGCGGCAGCGACGGATCGGACGCGTGCGCCTTGATCAGGTATTCGAGGCCCTTGCGCGGCCCGTCCGCACCCACGAACAGCAGGTACTCCGAACCCAGCCCCAGCCGGCCGCGCAACGTCGGCGTCGGCGGCCGCGAGGCGAACCAGGCGGTGTCGACGCCCAGCGGCGTCACCATGATCTTCTCCAGCGGCACCGAGAACCGGTCCGCCACAACGGAGGCGACTGCCGCCGTCGGCGTGCAGATCACGTCCGCCCGCTGAGCCGAAAGCCGGACCAGCTCAGGCAACCGGCGGTCCGACGGCGGGAGGTCACCGGGCGCGTCCAGGAACGCGAGGTCGTGGATCGTGACGACCTTGCCGGCCCGGATCGTCGGCGGCAGCACGAAGTTCGTGGCGTGCATGACATCGGTGAACCCGGCCAGCATCTCGACCGGCGGGAACGGGGCGCGCAGCCACATCTGGCGCAACGCCCGTGCCGAGACGGGCAGGCCGCGCGCCGTCACGTCGTGCGGCAGCACCGTCCGCAACGCGCGCCAGCCGCGCAGGGTGAACGCCACCGCTCGCACGTCGACGTAGTCCGCCATCGACGCCAGTTCTTCGGCCAATGCCGCTGTGTAGCGGCCGATTCCGGTGCGGTTGCCGAGCAGGGGGGTGCCGTCGAGCAGCACCCTGAGGGGCCTGTCTTCTCGGGATTTGCGGGATCTCGCCATTTACCTGCCACCACGCGCGATTTTCCGCAGACGCCCCGTCGCCCGCTTGGCCAACTCGGTCGGGCCACCCGCGTCCAGGTACTCGCGCACCAGCAGCAGGTCCCGCTTCACCTTGTCCCCCGTGCTCAGCTCCGGTGTGCGCACCATGGGAGCCGAGCCGGGCAGACGGTCCGCGGCGGGCCTGGGGTTGCGGCAGAACTCGGCCAGTGGCGCGAGTGCCGTCTCCCAGGTGAACCGTTCGCGTACGACGGCGATGCGCTCACGGCACGCGGCCGCGAACTCCTCGTCGTAGAGCACCTTCTCCAGTGCGTCGGCCAGTGCCTCCGGGTCCTCCGGTGGCACGACGACGCCCAAACCCTCCCGCAGCACCAGGTCCGCGAACGAGTCGCCGGACGTGGTGACGATCGGCAGTCCCGCCCACAGGTAGTCGAGCACCCGCGTGCGGAACGCGAACGTGGTCTCCACGTGTTCGTAGTGCGTGGTGACACCGCAGTTCGCGTCGAGCAGCCAGTTCTGCCGCTCGGTGTAGGGCACCCACCCGTCGTTGAAGAACACGGTCTCGCCGGTCAGCCCCAGCCGGGCGGACAACGCCCGCGTCTGGCCGGCGATGTCCATGTCCGGGACCTCGGGGTTCGGGTGCTTCATGCCCAGGAAGTACAGCTTCGCGGACGGCTGCCGCCTGCGCAGGTGGTCCATCGCCTCGATCAGCGACAGCGGGTCGAACCAGCTGTAGACGCCACCGGCCCAGATCACGACCTTGTCCGCGTCCGTGACGCCCGGCACGACGCCCTTGATCGCCGGGCCGGTGCGCTGCGGCGGCTTGCCCGACAGTCCGAAGGGGACGATCCCGAGCAGCGACTGCGTCGTCGGGTCGTTGTCGTACAACGTCGGCGTGAGCCTGCCCAGCGCGGCAAGGTGACCCAGCCAGAAGTGCCGCTGCCGTTCCGACGCGCACAGGAAGAAGTCGCCGCGTTCGAGCTGTGTGTTCAGCACCTTCGTGACGGCCGCCAGGTCGAGGGCGCGCCTGTCGTCCGGCTGGTCCTTGCCCTGTTCCAGCAGTTCCAGGTGCATCGGGTCGTACATGTCGCAGACCACGATCTTGGTCGACGACAGCTTCTTCAGCTCTGTGACCATCTCCAGCGCGTGGCCCTGCAGCACCACCACGTCCGCCCAGGCGACGTGCGGCGGCAGTTCCTTCGGCCGGGCGCGCTCGATGCCGAACGGGGCGTCGGGCGGAGCACACAGCGGGTTCGTCGTGACCAGCCGCACCTGGTGCTCGCCGGACAGCACGTCGGCCATGTGCCAGGCCCGGATCGCGGGACCCGCCATCCGGTCCGAGATGGCGTCGCCGGTGATCACCAGGATCTTGCGCGGCTTGCCGAACACGTCGTCGAGACCGAGGACGTCCACCAGGATGTCGTGCGCGGCGAGGTAGCGCGGCAGGGGATAGGCGGGCTCCAACGCCTTGCGCATCAACGGAACGATGTCGGTGTCCGAGAGCCGGCGGGCGGCCTGCTCGATCTTGCGCGACTCGGCCAGCGACGGCATCAACTCGACGAACTGGTCGATCGCGAGGAACCCGGCGAGCGCCTGGCGCGACATGCCGACGGGCTCGCGGTCGGCAGCGGGGTCGGCCGGGCGGCGGGTGATCTCCAGCTGCGTGGGGTCGATCTCACCGCGCGCCGTCGCCCGGCGCACGCACAGCGCGAGCGCGGCCGGCAGCACCTTGGTCAGCGTCTCGTCCGAGAAGTTCTTGTACAGCGACATGAGCGCGTTGCGCTCCAGCAGGTACAGCTCGCGGCTGTGGTCGATCGAGCTCATCGACGCGTGGTGGCGGTGGAACGTGAGCGACGCCGGTTCGTAGCGGACCCGCCAGCCGCGCAGGTTGAGCCGCCAGCCGAGGTCGACGTCCTCGTAGAACATGAAGAACCGGTCGTCGAACCCGCCGAGCTCGCGGTAGACCTCTGCCCGTACGAACAGCGCCGAGCCGGTGCCGAACAGCACGTCCTTGGGGCCGTCGTGGCTGCCGTCGTCGTCCTGACCGGCGTGCCGCTTGTAGCCCATGCCGAACCAGGTCAGCCCGCCGTCGACGAAGTCGATCTTCTCGCCGTCCCAGTCGAGGACCTTGCTCGCGACCGAGGCGACCGCCGGTTCGGTGTGGAACACCCTGATCGCGGCCTTGATCCAGTTCCGGTCCGCGCGGGCGTCGTTGTTGAGGAACGCGAGCACCCCGCCCGTGGCGTGCTCGACGCCGAGGTTGCAGCCGCCCGCGAAGCCGAGGTTCTCCGGCGAGGTGACGATCTTGACGCCGGGCAGCGCGGCCTGCAGCCGTGCGGTGTCGTGCGCCTCGTTGTCGACGACGATCACCTGGAGCAGCTCTGCGGGGTAGTCGACGTCGGCCAGTCCGCGCACGCAGGTGATGGTGTCGTCCGCACCGCGGTAGTTGACGACGACGACGGACACGACGGGCAGTGAGGCTCGATCCACGCGCTAAGCCTGCCTCATCACTCTGCGCGCCCGCAGTGTGGTTGCACAGATCAGGAGCAAGACGACAGCAAGAGGCACCCCGAAGACCCACTCCGCGGACCAGTCGTTGCGTTCGGCGAGCAGTGGCCGCATCAGCGGGTACCGCAGGACGGTGGCCGGACCGGGCTGCATCCTCTTGTCCTGCTCGCCCCGCACGACGATCCGCAGCTCGGCGCCGTCCGGGCAGGTCACGAGGTGCGCGAAGATCGGGTTGTCCGGCCCCGGGACGTCCTCGACGCCGGTGATCACGCACGTCTGAGGTGTGGCGAGGACGTCCATCAACGCACGGTGACCGTCGCCCACGAGCACCGCTGTGCCGGGGATCACGACCATGAACGCGGGCAGCATGAGCCAAGCCGGCCCGAGCTTGCCGACGCCCCACGCGAACGCCAGCGACAGCAGGCAGCACGGCACCAGCACCGCGAGCTCGTACCGCTCGGGCACGACGGCACCCAGCAGGACCGCGGCGGCGACGGCGACGAGCCCGATCACGATGAGTGGTACTGGCCGCCTCACGGTTGCTTCCTGATGTTCATCGTCCCGGGGGACGCCTGTGGGTGGCAGGAGGTTCCATCGCCGCGGGACATCAGCGGCCGGCCCAGTCCCGCCAGACGCTTGCGCGTGAGACCTTCGTCCTGATTCCGAGGCGCTGGACGAGCGTCACCGGCAGTCGGAGCAGCACCTCCGCCAGCACGCGGGTGCGCAGTCCGAACCGGAAGTTGGCCGCGTCCGGGACGTTCCCGCGCAACGGCAGCAACGCCGTGATCACCAGGAACCGGGCGAGCTGGGTGAACGCCGCCGAGGCGGGCGCACACCGCAGCAGCATCAGCAGCCGGTTGCGTTCGTTCCAGCGATGGAAGAGCGCCGAACCGGGACGCGTGCTGGCGCCGTGCCGGTGCCGGACCCGCGCCGGTCCGACCGAGATCACCCGGTGGCCGGCCAGCCGCAGCCGCCAGGCCGTGTCGGTGTCCTCGTAGTAGCAGAAGAAGCTCGCCGGGACACCGCCCACGGCCTTGAGTTCCGCCGTCCTGAGCAGCGCCGCGCCACCGCAGAACCCGAACACCTCGCGGCCGGCGAGCACGACGTCCCTGCCGTGGCCGTCCGCCGTCAGCGCCACGCCGACGGACTGCGTCGAGCCGTCCATGAGCAGGATCGACGAGGTGGCGGCGGCCGCGCCGGGCTCGCCGTCCAGAGCGCTCTCCAGTTCGGTGAGCCACGACGGGTCCGGTGCCGCGTCGTCGTTGAGCCACGCGACGTACGGGGTGTCGACCATGCCGAGAACGGCGGCGAGCCCGCCCGCGTAACCGCGGTTGCGGGGCAGCCTCACGACCTCGTGTCCGCTGATCAGCTCGGCTGTGCCGTCGTCGGACGCGTTGTCGACGATGATCGTCCTATGAGGACTCTTCTGGGCCTTGAGGGCGTCCAGGCACGCCGTGATGTGGTCACGGCCGCGCCACGTCACGACCACCACGGTGCTGACTGCCGACACGGCGTGAGACGGTACGCGACGTGCCCGAGCTAGTAGTGCTGACCGAGCAACTGAACGCCCCGGTCCCCGGCGGGACCGGCCGCTACACGGCGGAGTTGCTCGCGGCGTTGGGGGAGAACGCCCCTCCCGGCTGGACCGTGACGACCGCGGCGACGGCCCGCGCCGACCGCGTGATCAGGCTGCCGCGCCGGGCGCTGGTGGCGTTGTGGGAACGCGGCCTGCCGCCGAAGCTCGGCCCGCACGTGCACGCCCCGACGCCGCTCGCGCCGCTGCCGGGTGCCGTCGTCACCGTGCACGACGTGGTGCCGTGGACGCACCCGGAGACGCTGACTCCGCGCGGGGTCGCCTGGCACCGCAAGGTGATCGCGCGCGCTGCGCGTGAGGCGCGCGCTCTGGTGGTGCCGACGCAGGCCGTGGCGTCTCAACTGGCGGAGTGCGTGCGTGTGGAAGTGCCGGTGCACGTGGTGCCCAACGGCGTGACGCGGCTGGTCGGCTCACCGGCCGATGACCTGCCCTCGTCGTACGTGCTCGCCGTCGGCACCGTGGAGCCGCGCAAGGGCTTCGGGTTGCTGGTGCGGGCGACCGAACGGCTTCGGGTGCCGCTGGTCGTGGTCGGGCCGCAGGGCTGGGGCGACGTCGACCTGCGCGCGCCGCACGTGACGTTGCTCGGCAGGGTGTCCGACGAGCGGCTCGCCTCGGTGCTGGCCGGTGCCTCCGTGCTCGCCGCGCCCAGCCTGGCGGAGGGTTTCGGGCTGCCGGTGCTGGAGGCGATGGCCGCCCGTGTGCCCGTCGTCCACTCCGACGACCCGGCTCTGGTGGAGGTCGCGGGCGGCGCCGGCACCGTCGTGCGGCGTGGCGACCTGGCGTCGTTGACGGAAGGTCTGCGCGCCGTTTTGGCGGATCCTCGTCACACCGTCGAGGCCGGGATCACTCGCGCGAGTGAGTTCACCTGGGCAAAGACGGCACAGGGGGTGTGGGGCGCACACGCTTGACGATCGGATTGGTGCATTCCCGTTAAACGCATTAGCGAATGACATTACGCTAGCTGATCGTGCCGACCGCCGAGCCCAGCGTGCTGATCGACGCCACCGCGATCCCCGCAGACCGTGGTGGCGTCGGCCGTTACGTGGATTCGCTCGTCGCGGCGCTGGACGCGGACGGGACCAGGCTCTCCGTCGTCTGCCAGCCGCGCGACGAGGACCTGTTCACCAAGATCGCGCCGAACGCCCGCGTGATCCGCGCCGCTGACGCCGTCGCCACCAGGACAGCCCGGCTGGCCTGGGAACAGACGACACTGCCGCGCCTGATCCGCACCCTCGGCGTGGACGTGGTGCACTCACCGCACTACACGCTCCCGTTGGCCGGCAAGGCCGCCTCGGTCGTGACGCTGCACGACGCCACCTTCTTCACCGACCCGGTGCTGCACTCGTCGGTCAAGGCCCGCTTCTTCCGCGCCTGGACCCGAGCGTCGTTGCGGCGCGCGGACCTGTGCGTGGTCCCGTCGCAGGCGACCGCCGACGAACTGGTGCGCGTCGCCGGGGCCGACCGCCGCGTCCTGCACATCGCCCAGCACGGCGTGGACACCGAACGCTTCCACCCGCCGTCACCGGACGAGGTCCTCGCGGTGCGCCGCAGCCTGTCACTCGGCGACGCGCCGTACGTCGCGTTCCTGGGCGCACTGGAACCGCGCAAGAACGTCCCGGCGCTGATCCGCGGCTTCGCCCAGGCCATGGTGGGTCGCGCCGAACCGCCCGCGCTGGTGCTGGCGGGCCAGCCCGGCTGGGACAGCCAGGTCGAGCGCGCCCTGGACTCCGTCCCGCACCGCATCCGCGTGATCCGCGCCGGCTACCTGCCGTTCGAACAACTGGCGGGCTTCCTGGGCGGCGCCCAACTGGTGGCGTACCCGTCTCTGGGCGAGGGCTTCGGGCTGCCCGTGCTGGAGGCCATGGCCTGCGGCGCCTGCGTGCTCACCACCCGGCGCCTGTCACTGCCCGAGGTGGGCGGCGAGGCCGTCGCGTACTGCGGCGTAGGCGCGGGCGACATCGCCGCCGCGATCGCCGACCTCCTGGACGACCCGGCCCGCCGTGCTTCGCTGGCGGCCTCGGGACAGCAGCGAGCCAAGGACTTCTCGTGGGCCGTCAGCGCCGATCGCCACCGCCTGGCCTACGAGCGCGCGATGCTGGTGCGTAGCCGACGCTGAGTCGTCGCTAGGGTGACGCGCGTGAACTACGGCGACGGACTTGGTGTCGTGACGGTCACGTACTCGCCGGGCGAGACGCTGGCTCCCTTTGTGGACACCCTTGCGAAGGCCACCACCCGTCCGGCGCAGGTGGTCCTCGCCGACAACGGGTCCACCGACGGGGTGCCGGAGTCCGTTGCGGCTTCGCATTCCCACGTCACTTTTCTGCCCACCGGCGGCAATCTGGGGTACGGCGGCGGCGCCAACCGCGGTGTCGCGGCGCTGGGTTCCGACGTCGGGTGGGTGCTGATCTCCAACCCCGACATCGAGTTCTCGCCCGGCAGCGTGGACGCGTTGATCGACGCGGCGCAGCGGTGGCCCCGGGGTGGGATGTTCGGGCCGCTGATCCGGGAACCCTCCGGGGAGATCTACCCGTCCGCCCGGTTGTTGCCCTCGCTGGGACGTGGGGCCGGGCACGCGCTCTTCGGTGCCGTCTGGAAGTCGAACCCCTGGACTCGGGCCTATCGGCAGGAGAAGGCTCCGGTCGAGCGTTCCGCCGGGTGGTTGTCCGGGTCCTGTTTTCTGATGCGGCGTGAGGCTTTCGACTCCGTCGGCGGGTTCGACGAGCGGTACTTCATGTACTTCGAGGACGTCGACCTCGGGGAGCGTGTGGGTGCGGCCGGGTGGTTGAACGTCTACGTGCCCGATGCCGAGGTCACGCACATCGGGGGACACTCGACCGCCCGGTCTTCGGACCGGATGTTGAAGGAGCACCATCGGAGTGCTTACCGGTACATGGCTGACCGGCATGCCGGGATGTTGTGGGCGCCGTTCCGGATGGCGTTGAAGGCCGGGCTTGCGGCGCGGGTGAAGATTCTCACTCGGAAGTCCCGCTGATCGGCGGGGCTCCGGGCCCTCTACATGTCGCCGCTCAGCCGTTGCGTCAGCGAGTTGCGGGACTGCTGGTGGTTCGAGACCGTCGGGATCAGGCCCGGCCGGACCACCTGCGTGATCTCCGCGTCATCCGCCGGGGCCTGTTGCTGCGGCAGCGGCTGCGTCGGCATGGGCTGCTGCGGTGCTTGGTGCGGTGGTCGCTGCGGCTGCTGCTGGCCCATCTGGGCGGGCGCGAGGATCATGGTCGAGTCCGGGTCTCGGCGTGGGTCCACGGCGTTGACCAGCGAGCGAGGGATCTGTTGGGTGTCGGAGCTGTCCATCGGGGACGTCATGTTGTCCGGCGTCACGATGTTCCGCCCACGTGCACGGGCGCGGGCGAGCATGGCGTCGGCCCGGTCGCGGGGGTCCATGTCGGATTTAGCTCCTTGCCGGGACCAGATCCCATCTGACGATCTGCTTCGTGTCAGAGTATTCCGTCGAACGGCTCGCTGTAACGCGGAGGAGGAAAAAGGTGCACGGCGTCGAAGCTGTGGTGCTGGTCGGGGGCAAGGGCACTCGTCTTCGCCCGCTGACCCTGTCCGCTCCCAAGCCCATGCTCCCTACTGCGGGGGTGCCATTTCTGACGCACCTGCTGTCGCGGATCAAGGAGGCCGGCATCACCCACGTGGTGCTGGGTACCAGTTACAAGGCCGAGGTGTTCGAGGAGTACTTCGGGGACGGATCGAGGCTCGGACTTGAGCTCGAGTACGTGGTGGAAGAGGTGCCGCTGGACACGGCGGGGGCGATTCGCAACGTGGCGGACAAGCTGCGTGAGCCCGACGTGATGGTCTTCAACGGCGACATCCTGTCGGGCGTCGACCTGACGGGGATCGTGGACACGCACCGCAAGCACGAGGCGGACGTGACGCTGCACCTGGTGAAGGTGCAGGACCCCAGGGCGTTCGGGTGTGTGCCGACGGACGACGAGGGGCGCGTCCAGGCGTTCCTGGAGAAGACCGAGAACCCGCCGACAGACCAGATCAACGCCGGTTGTTACGTGTTCCGGCGTGAGGTGATCGACGCGATTCCCGCCGGGCGGCCGGTGTCGGTGGAGCGCGAGACGTTCCCCGGGCTGCTCGAGGCAGGGAAGAGGTTGCAGGGGCACGTGGACGCCACGTACTGGCTGGACCTCGGCAAGCCCGAGGCGTTCGTGCAGGGGTCTGCGGACCTCGTGCGCGGCGTTGCGCCGTCGGCGGCGGTTGCACAGCCAGGTGACTACTTGGTGCTCGAAGGCTCTGCGGTGCATGCGGGCGCAACGCTCAAGGGCGGCAGCACGGTCGGTGCGAACTGCACGGTCGCGGACGGCGCTGTGCTCGATGGCGCGATTCTGTTCGACGGTGCCGTTGTCGGTGAAGGCGCGGTGGTCGAGCGTTCGATCGTGGGTGCCGGTGCTCTCGTGCAGGCCGGTGCGGTCCTCAAGGACGCCGTGGTCGGCGACTCCGCGGTGATCGGTGCGCGGTGTGAGTTGATCGGGGGAGCGCGGGTGTGGCCGGGCGTCGTGTTGCCCGAGGCCGGCGTGCGCTTCTCGACGGATGCCTAGCAAAGCCTGGACTCCACCGTTCCCGGTCGACCTGGGAGCGGTGCTCGGCAGGTTGCGCCGCGGGCCAGGCGACCCGTCCTTCAGCGCGGAGGGCGGCGTCTGGTTCGCGGCGAACACGCCGTGCGGGCCCGGCACGCTGCACATCACCAGAGCGAGCGGTGAGGTGCTGGCGGAAGCGTGGGGTGAGGGCGGGCCGTGGCTGCTCGACGGCCTGCCCGCGCTGCTCGGCGCGGACGACACGGTGGACGAGTTCGTCGCCCACCACCCGGTCATCGCCGAGTCGCGCAGGCAACGGCCAGGGCTGCGGCTCGGCGCCACCGGACGTGTCTGGGACCTGCTGTTCGCCTCGATCCTGGAGCAGAAGGTCACCGGCGTGGAGGCCTTCCGCACGTGGCGCGAGCTGGGCCGCAGGTTCGGTGAGAGCGCTCCCGGACCGAAGGCGCTGAAGGTTCCGCCGACGCCGCAACGGTTGCTGGGCCTGCAGGACTGGGAGTGGCACCAGTGCGGGCTCGACGGTGCCCGGCGCCGGACGTTGATCAACGTCGCCCAGGTCGCGCACCGGCTGGAGAAGGCCGCCGAGACGCGCAGCCGTGAACTCCTCGAAAAGGTGCCCGGCGTCGGCGTCTGGACGTCGGCCGAGGTGGCGCAACGGGCCTGGGGCGACCCGGACGCCGTGAGCGTCGGCGACTACCACGTCGCCAAGAACGTCACGTGGGCCTTGACCGGCACGCCGGGCGACGACGACGGCATGATGGAGTTGCTGGAGCCCTACAAGCCGCAACGCCACCGCGCGGTCATGTACCTGGAGGCGGCGGGCCTGCGGCGGCCGCGGCGGGCACCGCGGTTCTCGCCGCGCGACTACCGCAGGTTCTAGCGCAGGCGCGCGAGAGCGCTCTCGATCAGCGGGTGCAGGTCGTCCACGTTGTCCGGCAACGAGTCCAGCGGCCACCACTGCAGGTCGACGGACTCGGCGGAGCGCACCGGCTGTGCCCCGACGGGTGCGCGCACCAGGAACCGCACGTCGAAGTGCCGCGTCGGCTTGCCGAGCGAGCACGTGATCGGGTGCACGTCGAGGTGGATCGGCGTCGGCTCGATCCGCAGCCCGCGCATGCCGGACTCCTCGGTCGCCTCGCGCAGAGCCGCCGCGGCCAGGGACACGTCCTCGGGCTCGCAGTGGCCGCCCAACTGCAGCCACCGGCCCACGCGCGGGTGCAGCGTCAGCAACGCGTGCTCCGCCGTGGCGTCCAGGACCAACGCTGAGGCCGTGAGGTGCCCCGGCTCGCAGGATCGCCGGCAAGCGTCCTCGCGGGCCGCCAGGAAGCCCAGGTAGGCCTCGCGCAGGGCGTCCTGTCCCGAGAACCGGCTCAGCGTCGAGACGGCGTCGGCGTGCAGCGTCACAGTTCGATCAGCCCTTCCAGAGGTTCGCGCGGCGTCAGCGGCTCGGTCGGGTGCCCGACCGCGACGGCGCCCAGCGGTTCCCAGTCGGCGGGAACGCCCAGCACCGCACGCACGACGTCCGCGCAGAAGATCGTCGACGACACCCAGCACGAGCCGAGCCCCTCGGCGGCCAGTGCCACCAGCAGGCCCTGCACGGCGGCGCCACCGGCGACCGTGAACATCGTCTTCTCGGCGTCCGCGCGGCGGGCGTCGGGGTAGGAGTGCGCGCCGTCGCGCACGAGGAACGGCACGACGATTTCCGGTGCCTCCACGAGCAGGTCGCCCCGGCGCACCCGGCGCGCGATCTGCTCGTCGGTGAACCCGTCGGCGCGCAGGTCGGTCTCCCACTGCTCGCGCATGGCCTTCAGCAGTTCCGCGCGCTTCTCCCGCACCAGCACGAAGCGCAGCGGCTTCGTGTGGTGCGGTGCGGGCGCGGTCAGTGCCGCACCGACGGCCCGCCGCAGCACAGCCGGATCGACGGGCTCGTCCGAGTAGAACCGCACGGACCTGCGCATCAGCACGGCCTGCGCACGGCCCGCAGCCAGCGCCTCCTCCGTGCCGAGACTGAAGAGGTCCTCCTCGACCGGCCGGTTCAGGTCGCGGGCCGTGGAACCGTCGTCCACCACGTCGAAACCGCGCAGCACCGCCACCGGCACCGCGCCGAGCTTGCCCTTCACCAGGTCGGCGGCCGCGGCGATCTCGTCGGCGATCGCGACCATCGTCACCGCGAGCTGGTTGCCGTGCTCGTCCACCGAACCCGCGTAGTCGTGCAGCACGCGGATGCCGGCGGCGCCGATCGCGGCGTCGGTCTGGCCCATCCGCCACGCGCGGCCCATCGTGTCGGTGATCACCACGGCGACCTCGACGCCCAGCGACTTCTTCAGCGCGGAGCGGAGGGTCGCCGCGGAGCCGTCCGGGTCCACGGGGAGCAGCGCGATCTCGTCGCCCGCCACGTTCGAGGCGTCGACGCCGGACGCTGCCTGCACGATGCCGAGCTTGTTCTCGGTGATCAGCGTGCGCATCTTGCGGGCGAGCACCCGCACGGACTCCGCGTCGACGTGTTCGCGCCGGATCCGGTCCCGCTCCTCGGGATCGGCCGGCACGCGGACGAGCCGTCCCTCTACTTTGGACAGAATCTTGGACGTGACGACCAGCACATCACCGTCGCGCAGCCAGGGCGCGGCCTTCGTGATCGCGCCGGCCAGGTCGTCGCCGGGGCGAAATTCCGGCAGGCCCGCGACCGGCAGCAGCTCCAGCGCCGCCGCGGCGTGATCAGTCAACGTCGACTCCGGCCAGTTCCAGCGCGTCGCGGGCCATCTGCGCCGTGGCGTCCACATCGGACATCAGCAGCGGAACCGCGCGGACCGCGACACCCGGCACGTCCGCGCGGTCGCCGGTGTGCACCAGCCACGCGTCGAGGATGCCGTCCTCGGAGCACTTGCGGGAGCCGTAGAGCCGCCCGACCGCCTCGGCGGAGGTCTCCACGCCGATCGCGTCCAGGCAGGCGTCGGCCATGCCACGCAACGGTTTCCCGCCGATGATCGGCGACAGGCCCACGACCCCGGCGTCGGTTTTGCGCAACGCGTCGCGCACACCCGGCACGTTGAGGATCGTGCCGATGCTCACCACGGGGTTGGACGGGGCCAGGATCACCGCGTCGGCCTCGGCGATGGCGTCCAGCACACCGGGTCCGGCGGTGGCGGTCTCGGCGCCGACGAACGCGAACGACTGCGCGGGCAGACCGGCCCGGTGCTTGACCCACCACTCCTGGAAGTGGATGGCCTTCGTCTCGTCGTCGAGCTCGACGACGACGTGCGTCTCGACCCGGTCGTCCGACATCGGCAGGAGCCTCACGCCCGGCTTCCACCGGTCGCACAGGGCCTCCGTCACGGCCGACAGCGGATAGCCGGCCCGCAACATGCGGGTGCGAACGAGGTGCGTCGCGATGTCCCGGTCACCCAGGCCGAACCACGACGGCTCGGCGCCGTACGCCGCGAGTTCCTCCTTGACGGTCCACGACTCGTCCTCACGGCCCCAGCCGCGTTCGACGTCGATGCCACCGCCCAGCGTGTACATGCAGGTGTCGAGGTCGGGCGTGATGCGCAGCCCGTGCATCCACACGTCGTCGCCGGTGTTCACCACCGCCGTGACGTCCGCTCCAAGAGCTTTGAGTCCCTGTAGGAACCTCGCGCCGCCGACCCCGCCGACGAGTGCTACGACCTTCACGCCCGCCCATGCTTCCACAGCTCGGTGAGTGGCCTACAGGGAGCGCCAGAACGAGAACGTCGCGGAGCCGAGGTACGCCGCGAACGAGTCGCCGCCGAGAAGCTCGAACAGCCAGGTCGACACGTCGAAGAACAGTCGGCTGACCTCGGAGAAGCCGATCAGGACGGCGAACAGGACCAGCGGCGCCCACGGCCGGGCCTTCGCGCCGAACCGCTGCGCCTCGTAGGAGAGGAACGGTTCCAAAGCACCCCAGCCGTCCAGACCGGGAACCGGCAGGATGTTCAGCACGAACGCGAACACCTGCAACAAAGCAAGGTACGAAATCGCGGCGGCGAGGGCGGCGGGCGGCGAGAAGATCGTGACGACCAGCGCGAGCAGGACACCGATCACGAGGTTCGAGAACGGTCCCGCGAGTGAGACCAACGAGTCGATCTTCTTCGACCGGAGCGCGTGGTGGTTGATCCACACCGCGCCACCCGGAAGGGGGATTCCGCCCATGACCAGCAGCACCAGCGGCAGCACGATGCTGAGCACCGGGTCGGTGTAACGACGGATGTCGAGGGTCAGATAACCCTTGTCACGTACGGAAAAATCGCCGCCCTTGTACGCGACGGCGGCATGCCCGAACTCGTGCAGGCACAGCGTCACCGCCCACCCGGCGAGTACGAAGAGGATGGTGCCCGAGATGATGGCGACGTCACCTTCGAGCAGGGTGAGCGCGGCTCCGGCGACGGTCGCCGCGAGCAGGCCGAGGAACAGTGGGCTGGGGCGAACCGCTGATCGCTTCACCCCTCCAGTGTGGCGTGTCGCCTGGCGTGGTGGGCCGTTCGGGGACCCGTTGCGATACCTGAATCACTGTCTGTGCAGTGAGTCAAGGTTTTTGCGGCCATCTGCGGGAATATCCCCCGACGTGTGGACTCCGCTTGACCGCCCGCTGTGACGCAGGTGTAATCACATCGGTGTCATTCGTCGTTGTGGGAACGGCGTCTGGCGTCCGCCAACCGGGGAGAGCGGAAGGCGAGGAGGCGGACGAAATGCAGGAATTCGAAGAGCTCGAAGAAGATCACGTCACGCAGCCGGTCGTACAGGGCGAGCTGTCGTACCTGTTCGACCCTGCCGACGAGCAGGACTGGCAGGAGCGCGCGCTCTGCGCCCAGACGGATCCCGAGGCGTTCTTCCCCGAAAAGGGTGGTTCGACGCGGGAGGCCAAGCGCATCTGCCTGGGCTGCGAGGTTCGTTCGGAGTGTCTGGAGTACGCACTCCAGCACGACGAACGCTTCGGCATCTGGGGTGGTCTCTCGGAGAGAGAGCGCCGCAAGCTGAAGAAGCGAGTCGTCTAGACGGTCAGAAGCGTGATCTTTCTGCCTTAACTTGAGGACGTGACAAGTCCTCATCCGAGGCTCCGGACAGCGCCGGTGCTGTGCGTCCTGGTCTGCCACGACGGCGACCAGTGGCTCAGCACGGCGCTGTCTGCCTTGCGGCGCCAGCGAGTTCGTCCCCGGCACGTGATCGCGGTCGACACCGGATCGACGGACCGGACGGCAAAAGTCCTGGCGGAGGCGGGAGATCTGCTGGACGGAGTGCTGACCGCGCCGCGTGGCACGGGCTACGGCACCGCCTTGCGTATTGCGGTCGACCACGCCGTCGAACGGTGGGGTGACCCTGGCAAGTGGCTGTGGCTGCTGCACGACGACAGCGCGCCCGAACCGGACTGCCTGGCGGCTCTGCTGACCGCGACCGAGGTGTCGCCGTCGGCCGCTGTGCTCGGTCCGTTGTGCCTCGATTGGGTGGATTCTCGTCTGGTCGTCGAGGCGGGTCTGTCGACGGATTCTTCAGGACATCGACAGACTGGTCTGTCATCCGCCGAACATTCAGCATCGTTTCAGCAGAGCACCGAGGTTCTCGCCGTATCGTCCGCGGGATCGTTGATCAAACGTGAGGTGTGGCACGCTCTCGGCGGTTACGACGAAGCGATGCCGCTCCTGCGCGACGATGTCGACTTCGGCTGGCGCGCTAATCGCGCGGGTCATTTGGTCCTATGCGTACCTGTCGCACGCATGCGACATGCACGCGCCGCGACTAAAGGCTCACGCCGTTTGGACGCGACGATGGCACGGCCGGGTCCGTCATTTCGTGGCGTCGACCGCGCGCACGGCATGCGCACTTTCTTGGTTAATTGTTCAACTACCTCGTTTCTCGTCGGAGTTCCGCGGCTGCTGTTCCTGTCGCTGCTGCGCGCACTGGGCTTCCTGTTGCTACGGCGTTTCGCGGACGCACACGCCGAAGTCGGCGCGGCCCGCTACCTCCTGACGCGTGGCCGTTTGCTGCAGGGGCGGCGCGCCCGTCGCGGCTCCGCCGTCGTGCGTGGCCTCTTCACCAGCAGACTCACCCGGCTGCGCAACGCGGTGCGCGCCGGCGCCGCCTTCCTGATCCGCCGCCGGGTCGAGGCCGACGCCGCGCTGGGTCGTTTGCCCGCAACCGATTCCGGCTCGGCGTGGCTCGAACCGTCCGAAGTGGACTCCCGGCTCGTCGGCCCGTCCGCCCTGCCGGCCGGTGCGTCGCGCGGTCGTCCGCGTGTAGCCGGTCTGCGCCGCCCGCCCGTCGTCGTTCCCGTCGACGCCGCACTGCCCGGTGCGCTGCGTCCTTCGCCGCGGCGCCGCCCGTCGCCCGGCCCGCGTGCCGCGTCCGGCATGGTCTTCGTCGAGGTCGACCAGTCCAGGGTGCTGCGCTCCCTGCTGCTGGCGCCCCCGGTCCTGTTGCTGCTGTCGCTCTCGGCCGTCGCGGTGATCGCGAACTGGTCCCGGCTCGGGCTCGACCTCGCCGGTGGCCGGCTGCTCCCGGTCGGGTCGGTGGGGTCGGTCTGGTCGACCTACCTGTCCTCCTGGCACCCGGTCTTCGGTGGCACCGCGGCGCCCGCCCCCGCGGCGTTGGCCGTGTTGGGCCTGATTCCCGGCGGACCGTCGTTCGCCGTCGCTTTGTTGTTGCTCGGCGATATCCCCCTCGCCGCGTTGTCCGCCTACATCGCGTCACGCGGCTTGCGCGTACGCCGTTCCGTGCGCGCGGTGGTGGCTGCCTTCTACGGCCTGCTGCCGGTCGCCACGACCGCCGTGGCCGAAGGTCGTCTGGACGTCGTCGTCGTGCACATCGTCACGCCCGTGGTCTTCGCGGGCGTGTACGCGGTCTTGCGCGCGTCGTCCACGCACGCCTGGTTGCCCATGGCGTCCGGCACCGCCATCGGTGTCGCGGTCCTCGGAGCCTTCTCACCGCTGACGCATGTAGTCGTGATCATCGGCTCGTTGGGTGGCTTCATCGCGGTGACCGGTGGTGCGCGCCGGATCGCGGCTCTGTTCGTGATCGTGCTTCTGCCTATGGGGCTGCTTGTGCCGTGGCCCGCCGTCTTGCTGCAGCACCCGGAGATGGTTCTCAACGGCCTTGGTGCCGCGTTCGAGTCGCCACCGCCGAACCTGATCGTGTGCTCGGTCTTCGTCGCTGCCGCGTTCGCCGCCGCCGTCCTGCGGCCGAACGCCTCGATGTTGCCGGGACTGACGGTGGTCGTGCTGGCCATCGGGGCGCTGGCGGCGGTGGCCGCGGTGGGGGCCTGGCCCGGGGCGCCGTTGGTGATCTTGGCCTGGGGACTCGTCTGCGTGGTGCTGGCCGGGTGTCAGCGCGGGGTGCCGCCGGGTGTGGCCGGGCAGGCTCGGGTGCGGCGGGCCGTGTACGTCGTCGGGGTGGTGACGCTGGTCAGCCTGGGGGTGGCCGGGTTCCTGGACCTGCGTTCCGGGCCGTTGAAGTCCGGTGGCGGGCTTGCGTTGAACGCGTCGCTGACCGCCGAGCTGGAACGGACCGGGCGCTCTGTGCTGATCCTCGGGGCGCCGGCTCGTCAGGTCGCCGGTCGGATGCCTGCGTTCGGGGATGACGACCTCGTGCCCACTGTGTCGTCGCCTGCCCGGTTGCGGCGGTGGAACTCATCGTTGCTCGACGGGGCGCCGCCGGCGGTGAAGGTGGCGCTGGGACAGGCCGCTTCGTCCGGGGTCACATTCGTGGTGCTGCCGTCCGAGGAGGCATCCGCTCGGGTTCGGTCGGCCGCCGGGGAGCTGGTGTCCGAGGCGCCACGTGCTTTGGACGGGCGGCCTGTGTTGCGGATGCGGCTGGTCGCGGACACCGGGGTTCTGCTGGCGCCTGACCTTGCCCGTCGTGCCCGGACCGGTGGTGAGCCGCCGGCCGAGCTCGGCCTGGACGGGGTGGCGCCGGTGAACGTGTCGCTGCCTGATGTGGCTGTCCGGGTGTCGCCTGGCGGGGAGGGGCGGGTGTTGGTGCTGGCCGCCGAGGACGAGCCTGGGTGGCAGGTTTCCGTGGACGGGGCTCAGGTGCCTGTTGTTCGGGCCTGGGGGCACCTGGTCGGGGTGCCGTTGCCGTCCGGCGGGGCCGAGGTCCGGGTTTCCATGGCCAGTACGTTGCGCGACTTCTTGTTGCTCGGTCAGGCTGCGGCGGCGTTGTTCACGTTGCTGACCGCGGTGCCTACCCGGCGGCGGGGCGCGCCGGTCCCGTAGCTGGTCGGCTGATGTGAGAGAGGGCTCAGCCCTCGTCCACCACGTCCGGGTCCAGGCCCAGGTAGTTCGCGATCTGTTCCACCAGGACGTCGTGCACCAGGTCGGACAGGTCGGCGCCGTCCTTCGCGCGCGCTTCCAGCGGGCGGCGGTAGAGAACGATCCGGGCACGGTTGTCCGAGCCTGCGGGCAGCAGGCGGGCCAGGGGGACGTTGCCGTCCTCCACCACGCCGTCCTCGCCCTCCACCTGGACGTCCGGCACGTCGTCGACGGCCACGTCGAGCTGGGTGAGTTCGGTGCGCCAGCGAGCCTCGATGGGCTCCAGGGCCTCGATGACCAGGGCGTCGAAGCGTTCGGCGCGGGAACGGGCCGCCGGGAGCGTGGCCGGGTAGAGAGGGCCGCGCAGACCTCGCCCGTGCCGATCGCGGTTGCGTCGGCGCGGCGAATCCTGCCGCTGAGAACCCCGTGCCATCACCACAACCAAGCAGCCTAGTTGCTACCCCTGACGACTAAACACAGCGTGCCTCACACACAGCCTCCCGTGGACGCGCTATCGTCCCCGATCGTGCGGAGCGTGAGACGGTGCTCGCGAACCGGGTGTGCTAACCCGGCTGTCGCCACGCTCACCTACGCCTATGCGGACTCCACCGCGGTCGTCGGGCCGCTTGCCACGTACTCCGAACCGCACAGCTACGACCTGTGCGAGGAGCACGCCTTGCGGCTCACTGCGCCGCGGGGGTGGGAGGTCGTGAGGCATCAGGGTGAGTTCGCGGCGCCCGAGCCGACGGTGGACGACCTGACGGCCCTGGCAGAGGCCGTGCGGGAGGCTGGGCGGGCTGATGTGAGCCCGAAGCTGCCCGACGTGCCCGCGGGCTCTCATCGGCGTGGCCACCTGCGGGTACTGCCCGATCCGCACGAGGACTGACCGACCACACGCACCACTAATCCTCTCGCCGGTAGGCTGCCCAGGCAGTGGCCGTCAAGAGCGAGTTTCGGGAGTGTGCGGCGTGCGTGACCTGTCCGGCATCGTCAAGGCGTACGACATCCGCGGGGTGGTCGGCGAACAGCTGGACGCCGGCCTGGTCCGGGATTTCGGCGCCGCCTTCGCGCGCCTGGTCGGTGGACCGACCATCGTGATCGGTCACGACATGCGTGACTCCTCGCCGGGGCTGTCCCGTGCGTTCGCCGAGGGTGCTCAGGCGCAGGGCGTCAACGTGATCAGCATCGGCCTGGCCAGCACGGACATGCTGTACTTCGCGTCCGGCCGGCTCGACCTGCCCGGCGCCATGTTCACCGCGAGTCACAACCCGGCGCAGTACAACGGCATCAAGCTGTGCCGCGCGGGTGCCTCGCCGGTCGGCCAGGACACCGGTCTCGCGCAGATCCGCCAGGACGCCGAGAACCAGGTCCCGGACGCCGAGGGCGTCGAGCCGGGCACGTTCGAGGAGCGCAACATGCTCGTCGACTACGCGGCGTACCTCAACGCCCTGGTCGACCTGAAGAACATCCGCCCGCTCAAGATCGTCGTGGACGCGGGCAACGGCATGGGCGGCTACACGGTGCCGCAGGTCTTCGAGGGCCTGCCCATCGAGGTGATCCCCATGTACTTCGAGCTGGACGGCAGCTTCCCGAACCACGAGGCGAACCCGCTCGACCCAAAGAACATCGTCGACCTGCAAGCCCGCACCAAGGCCGAGGGTGCCGACGCCGGTGTCGCGTTCGACGGCGACGCCGACCGCTGCTTCGTCGTGGACGAGAACGGCGACCCGGTCAGCCCGTCCGCGATCACCGCGCTGGTGGCCGTGCGCGAGCTCGCGAAGGACCCCGGCGGCACGATCATCCACAACCTGATCACCTCGCACGCCGTGCCGGAGATCGTCGCCGAGCACGGTGGCAAGCCCGTGCGCACGCGCGTCGGCCACTCGTTCATCAAGGAGGAGATGGCCAGGACCGGCGCCATCTTCGGTGGCGAGCACTCCGCGCACTACTACTTCCGCGACTTCTGGAAGGCCGACACCGGCATGCTGGCCGCGCTGCACGTGCTGGCCGCGCTGGGTGAGCAGGACGGTCCTCTGTCGACGCTGACCGCGATCTACAACCGCTACGCCGCCTCCGGTGAGATCAACTCGACGGTCGACGACCAGGCCGGTCGGATCGCCGCCATCAAGGACGCGTACGGCTCCAAGGACGGCGTCACGATCGACGAGCTGGACGGTCTCACCGTGCAGTTGGCGGACGGGTCGTGGTTCAACCTGCGGGCTTCGAACACCGAGCCGCTGCTGCGCCTGAACGTCGAAGCCGCCACTCCCGAGGCCGTCGCCGCGCTCAGCGACGAGGTCCTCGCGATCGTGCGGGCCTGAGGAGAACATCATGGCCGTCAAGATCGAAGAGCAGTTGCTGGAGATCCTCGCGTGCCCGTGCCCCGAGCACGCGCCGTTGCAGGTCGGTACGCCGTCCGACCCGGAGGCGGACTTCCTCACGTGCACCGCGTGCGGTCGTTCGTTCCCGGTGCGCGACGGCATCCCGGTGCTGCTGCTGGACGAGGCGGTCGAGCCGCCGCCGGCTGGGTGACGTAGGTGCTCGACGACACGCTGCTCGACGACCAGAGCCGCCTCGCCGATGCCGACACGGGCGGCTGGCTGCGCGCCGCCGCACGGGCGGGGGCACAGGTCCGTTCCACCGCCGAGGCCGCGGCCGAGGCGGGGGTGGAGCGGATCTTCTCCGAACGCCCGCGCGCGGTCGTGCTCATCACCCGGCCCGGCCACTCGGTCGCCGTCGCCCACGTCGTCATGGCGTTGCTCGGCCCCGGCTGCTCGGTGCCGGTCGTGGTGTCCGACGAGGTGCCGCCGTGGGTGGGCGCTCTCGACGTGGTGCTCGCACACACCGAGGACCCTGGCGACCGGGTGCTCGCCGAGTCGATCGACAGGGCCGTCCGCAGGGGCGCCCGCACACTGCTGACGGCGCCGGACTCCGGTCCGATCGCCGCGGCCGCAGCCGGCCGGGCCGTGCTGCTGCCGCCCCGCATCGACGTACCACCGGGCTTCAGCTTCCCGCGCGCGTTCGCCGCGTGGCTGCTGGTGCTGCACTCACTCGGCCTGCTCAAGGCCGACGTCCAACTGATCGCGGACGAACTCGACCGGGAGGCCGAGCGCGACCACCCGATGCACGAGTCGTTCGTGAACCCGGCGAAGTCGCTCGCGTTGCGCGTCGCCGACCGCACGCCGCTGCTGTGGGGCCTCGACGAGGTCGCCACGTCGGTCGGCGTGCACGGCGCCGGCGTGCTGGGGGCGTTCGCCGGTGTGGCGTGCGACGTCTCCGGGTACTCGCAGGCGCTGACCCGCCCGGTGCTTCACCGCCGGGCGGTGCAGGGAACGTCGGGCGCGGACCTCTTCGCCGACCCGGACGACGAGCCGGGCAGCGGACTCGTGCGCGTGTTGTTGGTGGCCGTGCGCCAGGGCCCCATGGCCGATGCCGTGCGGCAAGTCGCCGAGGACGCCCTGCCGGGCGCCGACGTGCTGGAGCCCGCCGTCGAGGTGGCGGGAGGCGACGCGGTCAGTGCCGCGCTGCTCGCACTCCGCTTCGAACTGGCCGCGCTGTACCTCGGGCTCGCCACCGGGACTCTCGGCGGCAACCCGTACTGATTTGGGAGCTGACTTAGAAGTGGACCTGCTGCACAACGCGGTAAGGCCGTACGCGTGGGGTTCACGCACGGCCATCGCCGAGCTGCTCGGGAAGGAGGTGCCCGCACCCCATCCCGAAGCCGAACTGTGGATGGGCGCCCACCCCGGCGACCCGTCCCGCGTTCGCGGCGCGGACGGGATCGAGCGCTCGCTGCTCGACCTGCTGTCGGCGGACCCCGACGGCCAACTCGGCCCGCACGTGGCCGAGAGGTGGGGCAGCAGACTCCCGTTCCTGCTCAAGGTGCTCGCCGCCGACGAGGCGCTGAGCCTGCAGGCGCACCCGTCCGCCGCACAGGCGGCGGAGGGCTTCGCAGCTGAGGAGCGCCGAGGCGTTCCGCTCGACGCCGCGGTCCGCAACTACAAGGACCCGGCCGCCAAGCCGGAACTGGTCTGCGCCCTGACGGAGTTCCACGCCCTGGCCGGGTTCCGCGAGCCGTCGCGGACCGTCTCGTTGCTGCGCACGCTGGACGCGCCCGCGCTCTCGCCGTACACCGAGATGCTGGTCGCGCAGCCGGACTCGGCGGGTCTGCGCGCGCTGTTCACGATGCTGATCACGCTGCCGCAGACGTCGCTGTCGTCGCTGCTCCCGCAGGTGCTGGACGCGTGCGTGCTGCACGTGAAGGAGCACGGCGAGTTCGACCTGGAGTGCCGCACGATCCTCGAACTGGGCGAGTCCTATCCCGGCGACGCGGGCGTCCTCGCGGCCCTGCTGCTGAACCGGATCGTGCTGCAGGCGGGCGAGGCCATTTACCTGCCCGCCGGCAACCTGCACGCGTACCTGCGGGGAACGGGCATCGAAATCCTGGCGAACTCGGACAACATCCTGCGCTGCGGCCTCACGCCGAAGCACGTCGACGTGCCCGAGCTGCTGCGAGTGCTCGACTTCACGTGCGGTGACATGGACGTGCTGCTGGGCGAAGAGGTCCAGCCCGGCGTCCGCGTGTACCGCACGTCCGCGCCGGAGTTCGAACTGTCCAGGTTGGACCTGGCCGGCGAGACCCGGATCAACCACGAGGGCCCGCAGATCATGATCTGCACCGAAGGCGTCGTGGTACTCACCAACGTCCGTGGCGAGCAGTTGCGGCTGGCGCGTGGCGAGTCCGTGTGGCTCCCCGCGTCGGACCCGGCGGTGCTCGTGCGACCGGATGGTGTTGAATCCGCTGAACTTTTCCGCGCCACGGCCGGAACAGACTAAGGTTCACGACCGGACAAACCGGACTGGTTCTCAGCAAGGAGACAGGCGTGTCAGCAGGGGGCGGAACCAAGGCCATCGTCGCGGCCTTGGTCGCGAATGCCGGAATCGCGGTGGCCAAGTTCATCGGATTCCTGATCACCGGCTCGTCGTCGATGCTCGCCGAGTCGGTGCACTCGGTCGCCGACACGTCGAACCAGGGCCTGTTGCTGCTCGGCCAGAAGACGGCCCAGCGCAAGGCGACCAGGCTGCACCCGTTCGGCTTCGGCCGCGACCGCTACTTCTGGTCGTTCGTGGTGGCACTGATGCTGTTCACCCTCGGCTCGGTGTTCGCGCTGTACGAGGGCATCCACAAGCTGCAGCACCCCGAGGAACTCTCCAGCCCGCTCGTCGCGGTCGGCATCCTCGTCGTCGCGATCGGCCTGGAGTGCTACAGCTTCTACACCGCGATCGTCGAGTCGAAGAAGATCAAGGGCGACGCCACCTGGTGGCAGTTCATCCGCAACTCCCGCACGCCGGAACTGCCGGTGGTGCTGCTGGAGGACGCGGGCGCGCTGATCGGCCTGGTGCTGGCACTGATCGGTGTCAGCCTCGCGACGATCACCGGCAACCCGATCTTCGACGCGCTCGGCACGGTCGCCATCGGCGTGCTGCTGGGCATCATCGCGGTGATCCTGATCATCGAGATGAAGTCGCTGCTCATCGGTGAGGGCGCGTCCGACAAGGACCTCGACGTGATCATCGACGAGCTGGCCGCCGGCAAGGTGCAGCGGGTCATCCACATCAAGACCCAGTACATCGGTCCGGACGAGATGCTCGTGGCGGCGAAGATCGCGCTGGAGCCCCGGTTGTCGCTGGACGAGGTGGCTCAGGCGATCAACGATGCGGAGCAGCGGGTTCGGGCCAAGGTGCCGCATGCTCGGTTGATCTACCTGGAGCCTGATTTGGACCGGTCCGCGGTTCCCAGCTCCTGATTTCGGGATTGTCGAAGCCGCTCTGGGTGAATGCCTGGGGCGGCTTCGTCGTGTTCGGGGGTGGGTTGGGGGCGCGCGGGTCGGCTTGCGTGGGCGTGTCGCGTTCCAGCGGGGTGGTCACCTGCCGTGCGAGTGGTCACCTTGCGAGGGTGGCAGGGCCCGGCCTTCCCCCAGGGCGGCTCCGTCGGGTCGAGACAGAACGCAGGACAACCTGCGGACAAGAGCTATAGGCATCTCACCTGGCGGTTACCTCTAGGGTGGTCCGAATCGGATCCATCAAGGAGGTATGCACCGTGCCGGGGAACGGGTTGTGGCGCACGAAGTCGATCGAGCAGTCGATCGCGGACACGGACGAGCCGGGCACCAAGCTCCGCAAGGATCTGACGGCGTGGGACCTCACGGTCTTCGGTGTCGCGGTGGTCATCGGTGCCGGCATCTTCACACTCACCGCGAGCGCCGCGGGCAACATCGCGGGGCCGTCGGTCTCGCTGTCGTTCGTGCTGGCGGCGATCGCCTGTGCGCTGGCCGCGTTGTGTTACGCCGAGTTCGCCTCGACGGTGCCGGTCGCGGGTAGTGCGTACACCTTCTCCTACGCGACGTTCGGCGAGTTCGCCGCGTGGATCATCGGGTGGGACCTGGTGCTGGAGTTCGCGGTCGGTTCGGCCGCGGTCGCCAAGGGGTGGTCTGCCTACCTGCAGACGACGTTGGGGCTCATGGGTTTCGACGTGAAGACCGAGGTGGGCGACGGCATCAAGTTCGACTGGGGCGCGGTGCTCCTGGTCGCGGTGCTCACGGTGCTGCTGGTCGTCGGCACGAAGCTGAGTTCGCGGGTCAGTGCGGTCATCACGGCCATCAAGGTCGCGGTGGTGCTGCTCGTGATCGTGCTCGGCATCACCTACATCAAGGCCGAGAACTACTCGCCGTTCATCCCGCCGGCCGCCGAAAGTGGTCCTGCCGTGCACGCGGGTGTCGAGCAGTCGCTGTTCTCGCTGATCACCGGCTACTCGGGCAGCACGTACGGCGTGCTCGGCATGCTCGCGGCGGCGAGCATCGTGTTCTTCGCGTTCATCGGGTTCGACGTCGTGGCGACCACGGCGGAGGAGACGAAGAACCCGCAGAAGGCCGTGCCGCGCGGCATCCTCGGCTCGCTGGCCATCGTCACGGTGTTGTACGTCGCCGTCACGCTGGTGATCACCGGCATGGTGCCGTACGAGCGGCTCAGGACGCAGCCTGACGGCACGCGCGCAACGCTCGCGACCGCGTTCGCGGACAACGGTGTCGACTGGGCGGCGACGGTGATCTCGGTCGGTGCGTTGGCTGGTCTGACCACCGTCGTCATGGTGCTGATGCTCGGCCAGAGTCGTGTGCTGTTCGCGATGTCGCGGGACGGACTGCTGCCGCGCAAGCTCGCCAGGACCGGCAGCCACGGCACGCCGACGCGCATCACGATCATCATCGGTGTGCTCGTCGCGGTCGCCGCCGGCTTCTTCCCGGCGGGCAAGCTCGAAGAGATGGTGAACGTCGGCACGCTGTTCGCGTTCATCCTCGTCTCCGCGGGTGTGCTGGTGCTGCGCAAGACGAGGCCCGACCTGCCGCGCGGTTTCCGCGTGCCGCTTGTGCCGCTGGTGCCGATCCTCGCGATCCTCGCCTGCCTGTGGCTGATGCTGAACCTGACCGCGCTCACGTGGATCCGGTTCCTCATCTGGATGGCGCTCGGTGTCGTCGTCTACTTCGTCTACAGCCGGCGCAACTCGGTGCTGGGCAGGACAGGCCAGGGCAAGGTCGAGCCCGAACCAGTGATCAAGCACGGCGAAGAACCCGGTATCTAGCTCGTCACCAACTAACCTGCGCACCATGGAAAACGCACGGTGGCTCTCCGAGGAGGAGGGCAGCGCCTGGCACCACTTCGTCCAGGCGTACCACCTCCTCGAGAGGCAGATCGAACAGCAGTTGCAGCGCGACGCGGGCCTTTCGCACGCGCAGTACAACGTGCTGGTCGTGCTGTCCGAACGGCCGGGCAACCGCATGCGCATGACCGAACTGGCGCGCAGGGTCGTGGTGTCGAAGAGTTCGCTGACCTACCAGATCGGCAAGCTGGAGAAGACGGGACTCGTGCGGCGCGAACCGCACGAGTCCGACGAACGCGGCATCCTCGCCGTGCTCACCGACGAGGGCAAAGCCCTGCTGCAAGCCGCCGCGCCCGGCCACGTCACCACGGTCCGCGAGTACCTGATCGACCTCTTCACGCCGGACCAGCTCGCGCAGCTCGGGTCGTTCATGCAGACCGTGCACGAGAAAGCGGACGACTAGAGCGTCAGCAGGCCGCGTTCCGCCAGGAAGTCAGCCACGTCGTCACGTCCGTGCCGCGTCACGTCGAACTCGAAGACTGGCAGGATCGACTTCGCCGCGAGCGCGCGGAGTTGGTGCTGTTCCTCGATGAACGGCTCCAGCAAGTCGGTGTTTGCGCGAACGACGTTCGCGCAAACCACCAAGAGGACAGGTCCCGTTCCGCAGACCAGTCGCGTGCCCTAGAGGATCACCTTGGGCTTGACTACTCCCGCCCTTGAAGGAGCGGGATTCCCGTCCGTCCTTGGGGCCGGACGCCCCTGGCGGGGCGCGCCTCGCGGCGCAGGGTTCCTGTTTCATCGGCAACTGCGCCAGGCAGAGCCTGGTCGCCTTACGTCGCCTCCGCAGGCATTCACCCCGATGCGGGGCAGGCTCCCGGTCGACCACCGGTACCCGTAGTGCATGTTGTTCCAACCAGTGTGGCTGGTGGTGGCGCGGTTTCCGCGCCGCTGGCGATCCTAGCAGGAGCCGTTGCTGAGCTTCACAGTGCTAGCTTGCCTCGTGATCCTCTGTCTCGACGTCGGTTCCACCTGGACCAAGGCCGCTCTCGTCACACCCGAGGGCGAACTGGTCAGGACCGGGCAGCACCCGACCACGCCGCCGGAAGTGCTGCGGGGCATCGACGCGCTGCGCTCCGAAGTCGGTGACGGCGACATCCTCGCGTGCTCGTCGGCAGGCGGTGGCCTCAGGCTTGCCGTCGTCGGCCAGGAACGGGTGGTGAGCGCCGAGGCCGGCTACCGGGTCGCGCTCAGCGCGGGCGCCAAGATCGTGCACGTCAGCGCGGGCCCGGTCGACGTGAGGGCGTTGCGCGCGTCGGCCCCGGACCTGATCCTGCTGGTCGGCGGCACGGACGGTGGCGACCGGTCGGTCCTGTTGCACAACGCCGCGAGGCTCGCCCGCGTGGCCGTGCCGATCGTGCTGGCGGGCAACATCGAGGCGCAGCCGGAAGCGTTGGAACTGCTGGCCAAGCGCACCGTGGTGGCCTGTCCGAACGTACTGCCGGACGTCGGTCAGCTCGCCCCGGAACCCGCACGCAAGGCGATTCGAGAGGCGTTCCTGCAGCACGTGATCGGCGGCAAGGGGCTTTCGAGAGGCCCGAGGTTCCGTCAGCTCGTGCGGGCCGTGACGCCGGATGCCGTGCTGGCAGGCGTTTCCCGGCTCGCGGCACAGGACCGTGAAGGTGCCGTGCTGGTGGTCGACGTCGGTGGCGCGACCACGGACGTGTACTCGGCGGTGTCCACAGCGGACAGTGAAGGTCTGGAGAGGACGGTCGCGCTGCCGCCGGACCGGCGCACCGTCGAGGGTGATCTGGGCATGCGCTGGTCCGCGCCGGGTGTGGTCAAGGAAGCGCTGACCGAACGCCTGACGACCGAGGACCTGGCCGCAGAGGCCCAGAAACGGGCCGAGAACGTCGGCTGGCTGCCGGACGATCCGGCCGTCGACGTGAAGCTGGCGTCGTTCGCGGCGATCCTGGCCGTGCGCAGGCATCTCAGGCAGGTCGACGGGCAGCTCGGACCGCACGGCGCGGGCCTGCTGGTGTTGTCGGGCGGAGTTTTCCGGCACACGCCCGACATCGGGCCGATCGTAGAGGCGCTGCGGGCCGACCCGGTGCTGCGGCCGGTGCTCAAGACCGCCGAGATCACCGTCGACCGCGACTACGTGCTGGCGCCGGTGGGCCTGCTCGCCGAGTCGGGGCGGCTGGAAGCCGCCGACCGACTGGCGAAACGGCTGGGTTAGGCGGACTCCTCGTCGTCCACGAACTCGAGGAGGTCGCCCGGCTGGCACTCCAGCACCCGGCACATGGCCTCCAGGGTGCTGAACCGCACGGCTTTCGCGCGCCCGTTCTTCAGCACCGCGACGTTGGCGGGTGTCAGCCCGACCTTCTCCGCGAACTCGCCGACGCTCATCTTGCGCTTGGCCAGCTCGACGTCGATGCGCACGACGATGGCCATCAGATCACCGATTCCATGTCAGCCCGCAGTTCCGTGGCGCGCTTGAGCAGCGCCCGCATCACCACGAGCACGAGCCCGACCACCGAGACCGCCGATGTGAACAGGAAGAACAACACGATCACACCGGGGTCATCGGCGTTGACACCGACCCAGATGAACACGCCCACGAGCACGGCCCACGCCGCGGCGATCGCCCACACCATCACGTTGACCCACTTGATCGCGCCTTCGGTGAAGATCAGATCCTTGCGCACCAACGTGAGCAGTTTCCAGGTGGCCACGATCACGACCTGCACGCACACGACCCAGAAGACCGACACGATCGTCGAGGGCCACCTCAGATGGGCCTGGTCCGGGTTCTGCTCTGCCATGTGGGCGTAGGAGCCGGGGATCGACAACGTCTCCAGCACGACGAGGATCCCGAACAGCGCCACCAGGAACACCCGGAGCGCCGTCACCGCCCAACGTTCAGCAATCATGCATCGAGTATCGGTAGTCATCTATCGAAAGTCAATCGGTAGTGATCGTGTCGCGGCAGGTCTCTACAGTGATCGCCGTGGGACTGCGCGAGCGCAAGAAGACCGAGACCCGAGCGGCGCTGTCGGCCGCCGCACTGCGGCTCGCCCTGGAGAAGGGCGTGGACGACGTGCGCGTCGACGAGATCGCCGAGGCCGCGAACGTCTCACCGCGCACCTACAACAACTACTTCGCCAGCCGCGAGCACGCGATCGTCGCCGGCATCACGGCCACCCGCGCGCTCCAGGTCGCGGAGGCGTTGCGGGCCAGGCCATCCGACGAACCCCTGGTCGACTCGATCATCGCCGCGTTCGCCGCGCAGTACCGCGAACCGCCGACCGAGGCCCTCGCCCTGATCACCTCGGCACCTGCGTTGCGCGCGGCCTACCTCGACTCGGTGGCGGAGCTGGAACCGCCGATCGCCGACGTGATCGCGTCGAGGCTCGGCAAGTCCGGCCAGGGCGCCGAGGTGCTGGCGGCCGCGGTGTCCGCAGCCGCCCGTCTCGCCGTGCAACGGTGGGTGGACCTGCGCCCGTCCGGTCTGGTCGTGGTCTCGGCGGCCTCGATCGAGGACCACCTGCGCGAGGCGATCGGCCACCTCGCGCCCGCGCTCAGGTGAGTTCGTCCTTCAGCACGCACATGAGCAGCGCGTCGTGCCACTCGCCGTCGCGGAAGAACGACTGCCGGAACCGTCCGTCGACCTGGAAACCGACCTTCTCGTAGGACCGGATGGCGCGGGTGTTCGCCTCCACGACGCCGAGTTCGATCGAGTGCAGCCGCATGGTGCCGAACCCGTACCGGCAGGCCGTGCGCAGGGCATCGGTGCCGTAGCCGCCGCCCCAGTGGTCCTTCTCGCCGATGTAGATGTCGACCTCGGCCCGTGCGTTGACCGGGTCCGCGTCCCGCAGCACGACGACGCCGATGAGCTTGCCGTCCTTCAGCGTCTCGATGCAGAAGGTGACCTTCTCGTACGAGTTCTCCTGACGGTCGGCGAAGCGTTTGCGCGCCGACGCCAGCGACGAGTGGTAGTAGCTCTGCAGCCACCGCATCACTTCCTCGTCGTTGTGCCAGCGGTGGAACGCGTCGGCGTCCTCCGGCTCGACGGGCCGCAGTCGGACGAGATCCCCGGTCAGCATGATCCGCAGACTAGGAGCCGCCCAACGCGTCCCGCGACCGAGTTTCCGGCTTGCGCGCGAACGGCAGCGCAGGCGACTCCGGCGCGTCCACCCGCAACAGCCCCGCCGCGATCGCCACCGCCCGATCCCACTCCGGGTCCGACGTGTAGTCCGAGTGCGCCGACACCCCGGACCGCCACCGCCGTCCGGGGAACGGCCCGCGCTGCGGATCCGGCAGCCAGTGGTCGCCACCCAGCACCAACGCCCCGGTGGGTCCGCGCAAGGCAGGCGCCAAAGCACCCTCCGAACCGTCCTCGCGATAGCCGACGCCGAGCAACATGCCGTCGAACACCTGACGCCGCCACGTCGTCACGGCGCCGCCCAGCGGATCGGTGCCCCGGCACAGCGCGCGCCAGCGCCCGTCCAGCCCACCGGCCAGCCGGGCCAGCGACGCGTGCGGCACCACGGCCGGGAACGCCCGCGGGTACGCCCACTGCAGCTGCGAACCGGCCGTCAGCAGCCCGATCCGTTCGCGGTCGTGCGCAGGCAGTTCCTCCAGCAACCGGGCAGCGGCGACGGCGACCAGCAGGGAGCCCTGCGAGTGTCCGCAGAGGACGACTCGGGTGCCGGGGTCGCGCAGGTGGTCCTGCACGCGGGCCACGAGCTCCGGCACGACCTTCAGCGCGTAGCAGGGCGGCACGATCGGATGCGCCTCACGCGGCCAGAACTGCGCGATGTCCGCGATGACCCCGAGCCGTCGCCCGGACTCCGGCTGCCGCGCCGCCAGGTACACCGCGCGCAGCAGTGACACGGCCAGCAGACCGAGCACGAACACGCCGAACGCGGAGAACGGATACGTCCACGACGCCAGCGGCACGTTGCTCAACCGGAGCAAGGAAGCGAGCACGGCGCCGACCACCAGCACGGACGCGATAATCAGGATCATGTGATGGCCGTGGTTGCGTTCCCAGCGCGCCCACCACCATGCCCGCGTCGCCATGCGGAGGTCACGCATCCGGCCCGAGTGCAGCAGCGAAGCCTCACGCGCCCACACCTTGCCCTTGCGGAACGCCCGCCATCGCACGGCACCGGTGAACGAAGCCACCGCGAGCATGCTCAGCAGCGCCAACGCACCCGCCACGCCCCACAGCAGAGTGATGTAGTTGTAGCCGACCGGCAGGTCCAGATCGCCGCCCAGCGCCTTGCGCACCGGCAACGCCACTCCGGCGCCGAAGCCGCCGCCGAGCAGTCCGGCGATCGCCAGCACCGGGGCCGCGAACCAGCCGCCGGCCCACGGCCGCAGTTCGCGCGGCAGCGAGCGCCACGACTTGCGGGCCAGCAGCGCGGCGGGCACCAGCAGCAGCCCGAACAGCACCAGCACGAACGCCATCAGCAACGCCACGACCTGCACGGTCACGTCCGCGCCGGGCACCCGCAACGGCAACTGCTCCTGCAGTCCCAGCGTCGTCAGCACCAGAAGCACCGAGGACATCAGCAGCAGCCGCCGCGGCTTACGACTCAACGCCGCCCGCAGCCACCGTCCGCCGCGATGAGGCGCACCGCCCGTGGGGTCGTCCAACAACAACACGCCGAGCACGGACAGGCCGATGAGCACCAGCGAGACAGTCCACGCCGCCGTGATCGCGACACCCATGCCGCCGGTGGCCGTGAGCTGCTGCAACGGCCCGCCCAGCGCGATCAGCGACGTCACCGCGAGCGCGGCCACGATGTGCAGCGACCGCAACGCCGGCGTGTCCGGGTCGGTCGCCACGTGCGCGCCGGGCAGTCCGGACGGGGGCTGCCTGTCCTGCTCCTCGGCGTCGGCGATCTCCTTGCGCTCGATCCGCCATTCGACGTGCGAGACGCGTCGCATCACCGCGATCACCACCAGGATCGGCAGCAACCCCAGGAAGGTCCGGAACCAGGGAAAAGCGCGCACGTCGGCCGGAATGCTGGTCAAACACGCGGTAGCGGGCCGCAGGCACTGGGCGGCGAGCAGGTCGAGGCTGACCACCGAGATCTGCGCGACCAGCAACGCCGTCAACAGCAGCGCGAACACTCGCAACAACGACCGCAGGCCGATGCCGAGCAGGTGAGCGGGCAGGTTCTGCTCGGGAACGGGAGGGAGCATCCAGTGCGCGACGTTCGCGATGCTGAACGGGAAGAGCAGCGCCCACGTGGCCTTGGCCACACCGCCGGACGTCATTCCACCCCACAAATACCCCTCGACCACGCGGGGGATGGGACGGCCCTCGGTCTGCAAAACTGGTCCAGGCGCGGGCCTGCGGAGTCTGTCAGCCGGGCGCACGATGCGCCCGAGACCGTCTCCCGCAACGTCCACGGCCGCAACGGCGTCGACCAACGTCTGCGGCGTCGTTCCTTGTACGCCGTGCACGCGCAGCTCGACGACACGTGTGTCCGGGCCGGCAATCAACACCCGAGACCTCCCTCACCCAACGTGGGGGACATAGTGGTGCATCAGCGGGCGGTATGGTCGGACGACACCCTCGCTGAAGTGCCCTGGAGGACTTCGTAATGACCGCGGAACGGTTGCAGACCCGCAACGGCATCGACTTCGCAGTGGCCGACCTGTCGCTCCACGAGTTCGGCCGCAAGGAGATCCGGCTGGCCGAGCATGAGATGCCCGGCCTCATGGCGTTCCGCCGCGAGTACTCCGGGGTGTACCCGCTCAAGGGCGCCCGCATCTCCGGCTCGCTGCACATGACGATCCAGACGGCCGTCCTCATCGAGACCCTGGTTGACCTGGGCGCCGAGGTGCGCTGGGCCTCCTGCAACATCTTCTCGACGCAGGACCACGCGGCGGCTGCCGTCGTCGTCGGCCCCCACGGCACGGAGGAGGAGCCCAAGGGCGTCGCCTGCTTCGCCTGGAAGGGCGAGACCCTGCCGGAGTACTGGTGGACGGCCGAGCAGATGCTGACCTGGCCGGACGGCGGCGGCCCGAACATGATCCTGGACGACGGCGGCGACGCCACCATGCTCGTCCACAAGGGCAAGCAGTACGAGACCCAGGGTGTCGTGCCCTCGCCGGAGGCCGACGACTCCGACGAGTGGAAGGTCTTCCTCGCCCTGCTGAAGAAGTCGCTCGAGGCGGACAACGGCAAGTGGACCAAGATCGCCGAGGGCGTCCGCGGCGTCACCGAGGAGACCACGACGGGCGTCATGCGCCTGTACCAGCTGGCCGCCGCCGGTGAGCTGCTCTTCCCCGCGATCAACGTCAACGACGCGGTCACCAAGTCGAAGTTCGACAACCGCTACGGCATCCGCCACTCGCTGATCGACGGCATCAACCGCGGCACCGACGTCCTCATGGGCGGCAAGGTCGCGGTCGTCTGCGGCTACGGCGACGTCGGCAAGGGCTCGGCCGAGTCCCTGCGCGGCCAGGGGGCCCGCGTCATCGTCACCGAGATCGACCCGATCTGCGCCCTGCAGGCCGCGATGGACGGCTACCAGGTCGCTCGCCTGGAGTCGGTCCTGCCGACCGCCGACATCATCATCACGACGACGGGCAACAAGAACGTCGTCACCGTCGAGCACATGGCGCAGATGAAGCACCAGGCGATCCTGGGCAACGTCGGCCACTTCGACAACGAGCTCGACATGGCCGGCCTGCAGCGCTACCCCGGCATCCGCAAGAACAACATCAAGCCGCAGGTAGACGAGTGGATCTTCCCGACGGGCCGCACGATCATCGTGCTGTCCGAGGGCCGCCTGATGAACCTGGGCAACGCCACGGGCCACCCGTCGTTCGTCATGTCGAACTCCTTCTCGAACCAGGTGATCGCTCAGGTCGAGCTGTTCACCAAGTTCAAGGAGTACGACAACGAGGTCTACCGCCTGCCCAAGGTGCTGGACGAGAAGGTCGCGCGCATCCACCTCGAGGCACTCGGCGGCGAGCTGACCAAGCTCACCAAGGACCAGGCCGAGTACATCGACGTCGACGTCGAGGGCCCGTTCAAGCCGGAGCACTACCGCTACTGACTTCTTTGACAGGGGCCTCCCGCGCGCGCCGCGGGAGGCCCCTGTTTCATGTTCACCGTGGGATTCTTCGGCACGTACGCCTACGAGCACGGTTCCTGGAAGACGCTGTCCGAGGGCGAACTGCCGCCCCTCGCGGAGCCGTTCCTGTGGATTGACATCCACGACAGCGACATCACCTCGGTCGTCTACGCCCCGGCCGGCACCGGTTCCGGTGTCGCCTACCTGGGCCTGACGCCGCGCACGTACTTCGAGAACCCCAGCGCGTCCGACCCGACGGACGTCCTGCAGGAGGCTGCGGGTCTGGCCGAGTGGTGGGCGCTTTCCCGCTCCGGTGACGTTCCGGCCAAGCAGGCCGAGCTGCTCGCGTTCCTGGCCGAGGACGAGGATCCGAACGCGTTCGAGTGGGCCGAGTCCGAGGATGTCGCCGAGATCGACGACGGTGAGGTGTTCGTTGAGGTGAAGACTCGGCGGTTCCTCGCTGCGCTGGACCTGCCGGTGCCCGACGGGCTCAGCTGACGCTCACCGGGGCCGCTGAGAAGGCCCGCAGCCTCATCGAGCAGGTCTCGCGGGAAGCGGTCAGTCCGAATTTCATCGGGTGCTCGACTGGTTCAGCCAGGTCATCAGTGAGATTGATCAGCTGCAACATCAGCTGACCGCGATTCACGCCGGCGTGACCGGTGCGGTCAACCGCTTCGGGGGAAAGCGGCCGAGAGCGGCGTCGAACACGACGTCGTCGGCGGCGAGCACGACTGGCAGCAGGCTATCGATGTGTTGGCAGAACTCCGAATCGGTCCGCTCGCGGCACCTTCTGGGTGGCGGCCCGGCAATGAGCTTGACCTCGACGTGTGTGACCGCCTTGGCCGGGTGGCGAGCAGACCTACCGGGGAATGGAGGCCCAGACATGAGCTATGTCTTGGAGGCTTCGTACAAACACGGCGCGGGCGTGAGTCTGTTGCGCACCAACGACGACATCGACGGCTTTCTGACTGAGCTGCTGAACGCAGGGCCGGACTACCAGTCGGCGACGGTCTACGCCATGGACGAGTCCGCCGACGAGGACCCGACGCACGAGTTGGTGGTTGGCGTCGACCAGGCCAGCGCGCTCGGTGCTGTTCGGTTCGCCGGTGATGACGGCGAGTGGTTCAGCAAGGGAGAACAGGTCAACCCGGACGGCGTCCGCTACCTGTACTACGGGACGGCGCACGAGTTCCCGGCTGACTCGGAGGTGCCGCTCGACGTGGTGCGGCAAGCCCTGCGGGAGCTGCTGTCGAACGAGGGAACGCGGCCTGAGGGCTTGTCGTGGCAAGCGGCTACCGAGCTACGGTGAGCCCCCTGCCGGGCTTCGATACAGCCATCGTCCGGCCTGGCGGAGTGGTAGGCGATTTCCTACTCCGGTGACGTTCCCGCCAAGCAGGCCGAACTGCTCGCGTTCCTGGCCGAGGTGTTCGTCGAGGTCAAGAGTCGGCGGTTCCTCGCTGCGCTGGACCTGCCGGTGCCGGACGGGCTCAGCTGACGCTCGCCAGGTGCGGGAAGTCCGCAGGAACCAACCCGCCGTGATCGAAGTAGGCCGTCAGCACTGATCGGACGGTGTCCAGCGGAACCTCGTAGTTCGCCGGAATCAGCGTCTCGTGGCCTTGAAAGTCGTAAACCAGGTCTCCGGTCGCGTTCAGATCACCTTGTGTCGCCCGCAGGTCGTCCGCTCCGCTGATGCGGACGTAGCCTCGGTCGGTAGTGGGCTGCTATCGACTGGTCGATCGTGTCCAGCACGCGCCACAGCGCGTCGGCCACATCGCCCAGTGACGCCACGCCAGGCCTCCTCTATCGATGGAAGGCCCCCACGAAGGTTTCCCATGCGTCAGCGCTGAACCCGAGCTCGGGGCCTGCGGTGTTCTTGGAGTCACGGACGCGCACGACCTGGGCGAACGCCACCTCGACGCAGTTGCTCCCATCGGTGCCGCCGCTGTAGCTGCTCTTACGCCAGGTGCAGTTTCCGGTCACTGAGGTCCTCCCGCGATCGGCTGGCGAGATCCGCCACCATCGATCGCGATTGTTCCTCATCGAGCGCGAGCGCATCCAGGTGCGCGAAGATCAGTTTGCACTGCTTGATCCCGGCCAGATCCTGCACGAACACCTGCGCGAGATCCGACTCCGTGTAGGCCGTGCTGCTGCGTTTCTCCCACTCCCAGAGCACGTAGTTGGCCGCGAAGACGCCTGACATGCCGATTGCCGCAGGCACGACCCGGATGACGTGAGTGTGGAAGAGCAGCCGCATGAGCTGGTCCTCCATGATCTCGTCGCTGCCGACCTTGAACCTCAGCGCGTGCTCGTGGATGTAGAAGGTGCACTGCGGGCGGTTGTGTCGCCGGAGGATCGCCTGCCGCTCGATGCGGAAGCGGACATTCCTCTCGATCACATCCGGAGCGGCGAGGCGAGCCTCGAACAGTGCGGCTGCATAGTCCTCCGACTGCACAAGGCCAGGTATGGACGTCATGTCGTAGCTGGTGATCTTGTCCGCCGTCGACTCGGCCATCGCCATTGTGCGGAGGTTGGTCGGCACCTGCACGAAGTAGGGGTTGAACGCGGACCGGTACCGCTCCAGGAAGTCCGTGATGAAGGCCTGACTGCGCCCGCACCGCCCCAGGTACTGGATGATGTCGATCTCGGTGGCGCGCACCTTGCCGTGCTCGATGTTGGAGACCTTCCCCGGATCCCACCCGAGCATCCGGGCGATCTTCCTGCCGCGGAAGGTCGTGAAGCGCTCGCGCACCTGGCGCAACTCATCGCCCAGGTCACGGCTGTACGGGGTGGACGGATCGCCGTTCATGAAATTCGACGTTAGGCGATGGAGCAGGAACAACATCGTGCCCAAACGGGTGGAATTGCGTTGACGTGCGGGTTTTACTGACCGGGTGCGGACGACCATCATCAAGAAGACCCTGCGCGTGCCCACTTCGGACGGCGCGCCGGGGGACGGTGCCGCCGTCGCGAGGCAGTTGGACGCCGCGCTGATCACGTCGGGCTTCAAGGCCTCGCGGGAGCTGCTCGAACACGTTTCCGGCCTGGCTGATGCCGAGGACTACGCCGCGGAGGTCGTGCGCGCGGTCAAGGAGTTGATCGGTGCGCGGGGGCAGCACAACCCGTACTTCAAGGAGTTCCCGCACAACGTGCCGGACACCCTCGCGTTCTGGCGGGAGTGCCTGCGGGACGCGCTGGAGCAGGGCATCGCACCGACGAACAACCTCCTTGACCTGCCGAAGTACGGGCGCGTTCAGCACTCCTACGAGGAGATGTTGCGGGCGCACGACGAGCTGATCCCGTCGTTGAAGGACCGCATCACGCTCGTGCATCTCGGTGGCACGCTCGAAGAAGAGGCGCAGCGTCTGTTCGAAGAGCTCGCCACGAGTCCGATTCCGTTGGCCGAGAACGACAGGGCGTTGCTCGGGGAGCTGGCCGTGCTCTGCCCCGACGGCGAACTGGACGTGCCCGTCCGGGAGAACCGCGCGATCCTCAACGCCGCCCGGCTGGTGGCGCAGCGGCCTCTTCAGGACATCGACACCGTCACCGACGTACTGCGGCTCGCCGCCGAGGCGTCCGGGGGAGACGTCACGCTCAAGGAGCCGACGCGCTTCCGGTCGTTCCGCCGGCCTGAGCGCAGGGCGTTGCTCGGTGCGTTGAACGAGGTGGCGGAGAGCAAGCTCGGTGACGTCGGCCAGAACCGTGAGGCGTGGAAGCGTCTTGGTGAGCGGTTGCACCCGCACGAGTACCCGTTCGAACGGGCGCAGGACGTGTTCGCGGTGGCGCGCGGGGAGAAGGTCGCGCGGTCGTTCGCCGGGCAGGTCGAGCTGGCGTTCGCGGAGAACGACGTCGAACGTGCCGCCGAGGTCCTGGCCAAGGCGCCCGGACTGTTGCTGCGGCAGCTCGACAGGCTGCTCCGGCACGGGGCGGGCAACCTCGCCGAGCGCGTCGAAGCCGCGGTGCCGGAGGTGTCCAGCCGCGTGCTCATCTCGGTGCTGGAGCACCTGTCGAACCGCACGACGCCGGACACCGCACGCGTGTTCGCGACCCGTGCGCGCAGGGTGTGGATCGCCGACGACGACCGCGAGCCGCTCGATGCGAAGGCGGTCGCGGAGATCGTCGAGGTGGTCGAGAACGAGCTGATCCGCCGGCTTCCGGACTACTCCGAGCTGGTCGTGGACGACGAGGTGCTCGACGTCGTGGTGCCGGTTTCCGGTACCGAGGAAGGTTTCGGCGTGCTGCCGCGCGGGTCGAAGCTCTGGCTCGAAGGTGACGTGCTGCGGTTCTTCGTGCACTGGCGGCAGCACGCGAAGCGGACCGACTACGACCTGTCCGCGGTGCTGCTCGACGAGAAGTTCGAGTACCAGGGGCAGGTGTCGTGGACGTGGCTGAAGCGCAAAGGTGCGTACTACTCGGGTGACGTCACCGATGCCTCGGACGGCGCGACGGAGTTCATCGACCTGCATCGGGACGGGTTGAAGGCCAAGTACGTCGTGCCGCAGGTGAACATCTACTCGGGGGAGGGGTTCGACGACGTCGCCGAGTCGATGTTCGGGTTCATGAGCCGCGACCTCGGCCAGATGGGCAAGCCGTTCGAACCGAGCACGGTGCGGGCGCGCTCTGCCATGCGAGGCAAGGGAAAGGTCGCTTTACCGGTGATGTTCGAACGGGAGGGTGACGCCTGGTTCGGCACGTGGCTGCACCTCTACCTGCGCGGCGCGTCGTGGGGCAACCGGGTCGAGGAGAACCGCGACGTCGTGAAGCTGATCGCCGCGGCGGCGTTGCGGCGCAAGTACTTCACCGTGGCGAGGCTTCGGGACCTGTTCGCCCGCAAGGCATCCACAAAGGACGCTCCGGCGTTCCGCATCGGTTTGGTGCAGGATGAGACCGGAACCGTCACCACGGTGTCAGAACTCGGGAAACTGCTGTCGGACTGATCCGAATCGCGCTAACGTGGTCCCAGCGAGGCCATGAGAGAGCTTCCTCCTAAATCTGGAACCGGTCTGGTCTTCGGACCGCCGGTCTTTAGCTCCCTCGCTTTCCTCGCCCTAGCTCAGGGGACGTGCGTCCGCGGAACGCGCGGACCGCGTCGCTCGGGGTGCCCTCTGGGGACACCCCAGACCCCAGGTCTAGCTCCACTCGACGGCGATGCCCGCGATCCCAGGCCCGACGTCGCCGAAGTACGCGCTGACGACGCCGCCGAGCCCGCACACCAGCTCGTCGACGTCGACCGGCGTCGCGTCGGCCGAGGCCAGGAACTGCTTCATGCAGCGCGCGGGCATCGCGCGCCGGTGGAACGAGAGCTGCACGAGGTACGAGCCGCAGGTGTCGCGGAACGTCCGGTGGTGGCCAGGGGTCGCGCTGCCGGTGTCGTCGACGATCGTGAAGCTGAAGACGTGCTCCTCGCCCGCCGCGAGCCGCCGGTCGAACAGCATCTCCACGGCGAGGTTGCGGGAAGCGCTTTCCCGGCGCAGTCGCCCCTGCCGGCAGCCTTCGCCTGATCTGACCATCGCGTTCTCGATCAACGAGCCGTCGTCGCCGTGGTGCGTCGCCAGGTATCGGTCCGGTCCCTGACGCACCGCGCGCACGACCAGCCGTGTGGTGATGGAGCGTTGCTCGCGGTGCATGCCTATCTGGACGGTGTCGTGCACGGAGAGCACTTCGAGGTCGGCGTTGCCCCGGGCGGCCTCTGGTACGGAGTCGAACGTTGCGAGCAGTGGCGCGTGATCGGGCCAGGTCGCGACCGGGCGTGGCGCGTAGGTGTTCGCGGTGCGAGGGCCGATGAGGTCCAACAAGGACGAAGGCGGTAGGCGCAGCACGGTCTCCAGCGCGCGCACTGTGCTGATGGCGCGTGGCACCTCGGGATGGCGCAAGCCGCGTTGCCAGTACGAGAGCGTCGACTGGCCAACTTGGACACCCAGCTGTTCGAGATGTGCGCGCAGCCGTGCGAGCGAGAGGCCCCGGTGGGCGATCGACTCGCGCAAAGCGCGGTGGAACGGCCCGTAGCGCAGCGTCTCGGCGAGGGGGGTCGGCAGACCCCCGGTCGGGTGCCCGGTCGGTTCGTCGACCGACCCGGCGTGCCCGGAATCCGCGGTCACCGCGGCACCTACCCTTCACACGCGCCGTGTGACTGTTCACCGTAGTCACTCGTTCTGGTGATCGAAAGATCGGATTTCGCCCGTGTGGGGGACGCGCTGCGGCCGTGTGAGTGGCCGGAACCGGTCCAGTTAGGGTTCTGGCGTGGGAAAGCTCGTGGTGATCGAAGGTCTGGACGGGGCCGGCAAGCGCACGCTCGCCAACGGACTGACCGAGGCGTTGGCCGCTCAGGGCAGGACGGTGGCCGGCCACGCGTTCCCGCGCTACGGCGTCAGCGTGCACGCTGACCTGGTCCGCGACGGCCTCTACGGCAGGCTCGGCGACCTGAGCGAGTCCGTCTACGGGATGGCCGTCCTCTACGCGCTCGACCGGCGCGGCGCGGCCGACGAGATCCGCAAGGACCTCGAGGAGCACGACGTCGTTCTGCTCGATCGGTACGTGGCGTCGAGTGCCGCGTACAGCGCCGCGCGGCTGCACCAGGACGAGCACGGCGAGTTCGTGCGGTGGGTGCACGAGCTGGAGATCGAACGCTTCGGGCTGCCCGTTCCCGATCTTCAACTGCTGCTGCGGGTGCCGGTGGAGGTCGCGGCCGAACGGGCGGCGAAGCGGGAGCAGGCCGACGAATCACGCGCCCGAGACATTTACGAATCCGATGGCTCGCTGCAGGCCAGATGCGGCGTCGTTTACGACGGATTGGCGAACATCGGCTGGCTCTCCCCGTGGCAAGTGGTCGATGGGCGGTCAAACGTGAACTTTCATTCGCTTCTGGAACCGCTGTTCACTCCTTGAGTGGTCGCTCACGTGCGTACCGATTGACACGATCGAGTGTCCGGTTGTCACTGTGAGTGAATAGGAGATCGCAATTTGAAGCGTGTACTGCAGCGAACCCCGGTCGGTGTCGCCCGGACGGCGGTGCTGATCGCTGCCGCCCGCGCCAACGAGCAAGGTCGTCTCCGCCGCCTCTTCGACGACCCGCTGGCCGCAGGACTCGTGGAGGCCGCCGGCTCCGCGAGCGACCTGAACGGCGTCCGGACCCTCGCAGGTGATCACTTCGTCCTGCGCACCCGGTATTTCGACGACGAACTCCTCGGCACGCCGCAACCCCAGGTAGTGATCATGGCGGCGGGCCTCGACACAAGAGCGTTCCGGCTGCAGTGGCCGCCGGGCACGACACTCTTCGAACTCGACCTGCCCGAGTTGGTCGAGTTCAAGGAAGACGCTCTGCGCGACCAGCTCGCACAGCCCGCCTGTGAACGTGTCGTCGTCCCGTGCGATCTGCGGGACGACTGGGCGACAGCGCTGATAGGAGCTGGTTTCGACCCGAAGAGGCCCACAGCGTGGTTGCTGGAGGGCCTCTTCATGTTCCTGCCGCCGGACGCGGGCGAGCAGGTCCTGTACTGGGTGAGCGCGCTGTCCGCCCGTGGCAGCACGCTCGCGCTCGAACACGTCAACCGCGCCTTCCGCGAGTTGCCGCAGATGAAGCCCGTGCACCAGCGGTTCGACGCGCTGGACGCCCGCTGGCTGTCCGACGTGGAGGACCCCGTCGAGTGGCTCGACGGCTACGGCTGGCACGCGACGGTGACGCACCAGGTCGACCTGGCCGCGCGGCACGACCGCGCCGTCCCGGCGATCACCGACCCCCGGAAGGTGGGTGACGCGCGCATCTGGCTGGCCTCCGCCGTTCGCACTGCCTGAGAGCACTTGGTAACGAAAGGTGATCCTCTGGCGGATACTCCCGCGACGAACAGGTCAAACGGGGCGAGGTGGGGTACGTGGAACGACAGTTCCGGCCGGTTACCGAACGAGCGCACATCGCCACCAGCAGCAACGGAACGTGGGCGGTGCGCGAACGCGCGACCGGCAGTGCGACGATGTTGGGTATGAAGGCACGCGTGCTCGTCGTCGATGACGACCCCGCCCTGGCGGAGATGCTGACGATCGTGTTGCGCGGGGAGGGCTTCGACACCGCGGTGGTCGCCGACGGTGCTCGTGCTCTGCCCGCGCTGCGCGAGCTCAAGCCCGACATCGTGCTGCTCGACCTGATGTTGCCGGGCATGAACGGCATCGACGTCTGCAAGGCGATCAGGACCGAGTCGGGCGTGCCGATCGTGATGCTCACGGCGAAGAGCGACACGGTCGACGTGGTGCTGGGCCTCGAGTCCGGTGCGGACGACTACGTCGTCAAGCCGTTCAAGCCCAAGGAGCTCGTGGCTCGCATCCGGGCGCGCCTGCGGCGCACCGAGGCCGAGCCGTCCGAGGTGCTGCAGATCGGCGATCTGACGATCGACGTCCCCGGCCACGAGGTGCTGCGCGAGGGCAGGCCGATCCAGCTCACGCCGCTGGAGTTCGATCTCCTCGTCGCGCTGGCCCGCAAGCCGCGCCAGGTGTTCACCCGCGAGGTGCTGCTCGAGCAGGTGTGGGGTTACCGCCACGCCGCCGACACGCGTCTGGTGAACGTCCACGTGCAGCGGCTGCGGTCCAAGGTCGAGCGGGACCCGGAACACCCCGAGGTGGTGTTGACTGTCCGCGGTGTCGGGTACAAGGCCGGCCCTCCGTGACAGGTGACGTATGAAGTTCGTTCGGCCGGCCATCGCGAAGGCGCAGTTCCTCGTCGAGGAAGCGCGTAAGCGGTGGTCCGCGTTTGGTGACCTCTGGCGTCGTTCGCTGCAGTTGCGCGTCGTCGTGTCCACGCTCGCTCTCTCGTCGGCCGTGGTGTTCGTGCTGGGCATGGTGCTGCAGATGCAGATCACCAACCAGCTGCTGAACACCAAGGACGAGGCCGCGGTGCGCCAGGCGATCGCCTCGCGCAGCCTGATCCAGTCCGACCTGGTCGGTCTGAATCCCGGGCCGGACAGCGTGCAGACGCGGTTCACCAGCGCGATCAACAAGCTCGCTGTCGGTGGCGCCGGTACGGACGCCACGACGGCGGGTGCCGGCGCGTTCGAACCAGTCCTGGCCGACGGACTGGGTTCCGCCGGCGCGGGGCGCGTGCCGTCCGTCGGCAAGCTCGACGACGTGCCGCGCGGGCTGCGCGAGATGGTCGAGGACGGCGGTTCCGGCACCCAGATCCACACCGTGCAGCGCGACGGCGTGCAGACCACGTTGTTCGTCGTGGGCCTGCCGATCAGCACGTCCGCGCGCTCGATGCAGCTGTACCTGATCTTCCCGCTGACCGCCGAGCAACGCACGGCCGAGGTCGTGCAGTCCACTCTGGCGGTCGGCGGCATCGTGCTGCTGGTCCTGCTCGCGTTGATCGCGAACCTGGTGACGCGCCAGGTGGTGCGGCCGGTGCGGCAGGCCGCCGAGGTCGCCGAGCGGTTCGCGGACGGCACCCTGCACGAACGCATGCACGTCGTCGGAGAGGACGACGTGGCGCGCCTGGCCGAGTCGTTCAACGAGATGGCCGAGTCGATCCAGGCGCAGTTCAAGCAGCTGGAGGAGTTCGGCCAGCTGCAGCGCCGGTTCACCTCCGACGTCTCGCACGAGCTGCGCACGCCGTTGACGACGGTGCGCATGGCCGCGGACGTCCTGCACGCCTCGCGCGAACAGTTCCCCGCCGGGCTCGCCCGGTCCACCGAGCTGCTGGTGGACGAACTCGACAGGTTCGAGTCGCTGCTGGGCGACCTGCTGGAGATCTCCCGCCTGGACGCCGGCGTCGAGGAGCTGTCCGCCGACCAGGTCGACATCCGCGTGCTGGCGCGTCGCGCGCATGACTCGGTGCGGGCGATCTCCACGAGCGCCAACTCGCCGGTGGTGCTGGACCTGCCCGATTCCGAACTCGTCGCCGAGCTTGATTCGCGCCGCGTGGAACGGATTCTGCGCAATCTGCTCGCGAACGCCATCGACCACAGCGAGGGCCAGCCGGTCGAACTCACCATGCGCGGCAACGACGACGCCGTCGCGATCACCGTGCGGGACCACGGCGTCGGTCTGCGCAAGGGCGAGGCCGAACTGGTGTTCAGCCGCTTCTGGCGTGCCGACCCGTCGCGCAACCGCCGCACCGGCGGCACCGGCCTGGGTCTGTCGATCTCGCTGGAGGACGCCCGTCTGCACGGCGGCTGGCTGGAGGCGTGGGGCGAGCCCGGCCACGGTGCCGTGTTCCGCTTGACGTTGCCCCGCAGGCACGGCGAGGAGCTGCGCGAGAGCCCGCTGCCGCTGGCGCCCGCGATCGAACTCGAACCCGGCTCCGTGGTCGACGAGCCTGTCGTCGAGGAGGAGCCCGGCGAGATCGAGCTGCGGCCAGAGGAGATCACCTGGCAGCCCGCGGAGCCCGTGGACGGGCCGCCCGCGTCGTCGGACGAGGTTTCGGAGGAAGTGCGGTGAAACGGCTGGCATTGCTGCTGCTCGTCCTCGTGACCCTGTCCGGGTGCGCCGCGATCCCGACGAACACCCAGCCGAAACCGATCGGGTCGAAGGACAGCAAGGCGTCCAACACCCCCGCCGCGCCGGAACCGCTCCAGAACATCGACCCGTTCACGCTCGTGCGCGACTTCATCGAGGCGACGTCGAACCCGGACAACAACTACGCGGCCGCCCGCGCGTTCATGACGCCGGACGCCAGCCGGAAGTGGGACACCAAGAACCCCACGATCATCGAGACCGCGTTCTCCACCGTGCCGACCTCGCAGGCGCCGCAGGACAAGACGCAGACCGTTCTCCTGCAGGGCAAGTACGTCGGCCGGCTCGGCAGCGACAACGCGTTCGTCCCGCAGCTCGGCGACTTCCAGAAGCCGGTGAAGGTCGAGCGCAACAGCGAGAACCAGTGGCGGATCTCCGAACCGCCCGCGGGCATCTACATGCCGCAGAACCTCTTCAACACCACGTACCGCCGCATCACGCTGTACTTCTACAACCCCGAGTTCACCGTGCTGGTGCCGGATCCGCGTTACGTCGTGATCCCGCCGGCGACGTCGATTCCGACGCGCGTGACCGAACTGCTGATCGCGGGCCCTGGCGACGCCGTCCGCGACACCTTGGTGAGCGCGCTGGGCCCGGACGCCGACAAGTTCTCGGACACTCGCGAATCCGACGACGGCGCACTGGAGGTGAACCTCACCAACGTCGGCAAGGACCTCACCCCGGAAAAGCGCAAGCAGATCGTCGCGCAGGTCGTGAAGTCGTACTTGGGCGTCACCTCTTCGCGCGTGCGCGTCCTGGTGGACGGCCAGCAGATCCTGCCCGACCAGCGCGACTACCGGCCGTCCGACGTGTCGGCGACCGCGGGCGAGGCGTTGCTGGCGCTGAACGCGAACCTCCAGGGCATGATCGTGGCGGACGGCTCGGTCCGTTCGCTGACCGACGGCGCCCCGATCAAGGGCCCCGCGGGCACAGGCGCGTACAGCGTCGCCTCCGCCGCACAGTCCCTGGACGGCTCACGCCTGGCCGTGGTCTCCCGCTCCGGCGGCGGAATGCGGCTGCGAGTCGGCGAGCTGGAACAGGAACTGTCCGAAGTGGACCTGACCGCGACCACCCTGTCGAGACCGACGTGGCAGCTCTCGAGCGGCCCGAAGGAACCGGGCACCGAGGTCTGGACGGCGGTCGACGGCACCTCGGTGACCAGGGTGACCCGCTCCGACAACGGCAGCTGGACCGCCAAGGGCGTCAACATCACCGACATCGTGCCGTTCGGCTCGATCAGCGAACTGCGCCTCTCCCGCGACGGCACCCGAGCCGCCCTGGTGATCGCCGGCAAGCTCTACATCGCTTCGGTGGTGCGCAACAACCAGGACGTGGCGCTGCGCTCACCGCGGCAGCTGCAGCCGTCGATCCTGGGCTCGGCCGTGCAGTCCATCGACTGGCTCTCGCAGGACGTGCTGGTGGTCTCCTCCTCGCTGCCTTCGTGGCCGGTCACCAAGGTCTACACCGACGGCTATCGGATGGACCGCTACAGCCAGTCGAACCTCAACGTGCCGGTGGGTTCAGTGGCGGCGGCGCCGGCGCGTCAGGTGCAGGTGGTGGACCCTTCCGGGCTGTGGTCGGCTTCGGACATCACTGATGTGTGGAGGTCGAGCGGGATCCGGGTGCCGATGGGTGCGCTGGTGTTCTACCCAGGCTGATGCGTCTGAGTTGGCGTGGCGCTGGGTGGCTGGGCTGACGCGGCTGGGCTGACGCGGCTGGGCTGACGCGGCTGGGCTGACGCGGCTGGGCTGACGCGGCTGGGCTGACGCGGCTGGGGATGGCTGGACAGCGGCGTGCGGCGCGGTCGGGGCGGCTGGACTGAGGTGGTCTGGGCTGGTTGGTGGCTGAGTTGGCGTGGCCAGGCGGATGGCGCGGCGCGGACTGGTCGGCGGTGCCGACGTGGCGAGTCGTTGTTGCGAGTTTTCACCGCCTGCCGAAGCGTCCCGCCCCACGCCACCCGACCACAGGCGTCGCTATCCAGGACCTCAGACCCTGACTGCAGACGCCCTCACTGCCGCGGCCCTCACTGCCCAGGCCGGTGCGGCCGGGCCGACGTCAGCACCAGCACCGCGTTCGTCCGCACCCCTGCCTGCCGCAGAGCGCGAACACAGGCCGACGCCGTGGCCCCGGTGGTGACCACGTCGTCCAGCAGCACGGTGGTGCCCGGCGGCGCCGGACCACAGACCTGCACCCGCCCGTCCAGGTTCCGCCTCCGCGCTCCGGCGCCGAGCCCCACCGAGTCGGCCACTCCGGCAGCCAGGCGCAGCACGGGTGCGACGGCGGCGATCTCCGCCTCCCTCGCGATGCGCAGCATGTGGTCGCCGCCGCGATCCCGCGCGGCACTGCGGCGTGAAGGCGCGGGGATGAGCGTCCACGGTGGAGGCCCGAGAGCGACGAGGGCTGCCGCGACCAGGGCGCCGAACCACGCTGCGAGGGGCCGTGCGCCTCGTTCCTTGAAGGCGAGCACCAGTTCCCTTGCGGCGCCGTGATAGGCGGCCAGCGTCCACACTGGCGGGCCCACACCGGGGACCTGGAGCCGTGTGGGTGGGCCGAACGAGGCGAAGCACGTGGCGCAGCACTGGGAGCCGGCGCGGCCGCAGCCGGAGCAGGTGGCCGGCACGAGCAGGTCGAAAGCTGTCATGGGATCAGGATGGCGGCGAGGTCTGACAGAAAATTCGGGGGAGAGGCTCGGCGGGGTCTTTCGGCACCGCCCACAAGGGTGAAGTTCCGGTGACGTTGTCGATCTCCGAGACGGTTCGGCGCGACGAGAATCCCCTGCTCGGCGCGCGTTCTGTGACGATCTTGCGAGACGAAGTAACTTGTTTCGACCCGTTTGTCCCAGCCGGTGTTTCAGAACTGAGGCGTCCGCACATGAGGCGTCGATCAACGGCCTCGGACCCGAGCGATCACGCGCCTGAGGCGGCCTCGGACGTGCGCCTCACGCCCCCGACTTGTTAACGATTATTCACGTATGGAGCTGACCAGCGGTTATTACTGGGCAATAGCGGTACGTCCGTGCCGACGGTGATCGACTGCCTTGTCCGCCATTGGGCGAAATCTACCGTTCAGCCAGGCGTGACTGGGCTGTGATCGGGCATCCGCGGCGCTCAGTTCGGTGCGAAGAAGTGCGGCGGGGCCGCCGAGAGGCTCGGAATCGATCTCTTCCAGGTTTCGGGAACATGACGCGCGGGTCGCCCGTTGGCTGGGTATGAGGCCGCGACTGGACCCGTTCGACGCAGCGAGACTGCCGTCGAGTGCCGGTCCGGGTGTGCGCCGTTCGGGTGAGTGGAGTGCCGGGAGGTTTGGTTCGGGGCACGCTCGGGAAACGACTGGCAACGCGCTGTCGTCGCGCTGCGTAGTCATCAAAAAATCTCGTCGTTCCCCCGGCAAGGGGGCTTACGCGACGGTGAATCCCAAGCTAACGTGCACCGCTATCAGCGTTCCCGGCCCACGGGGAGGAGGCGAACAGCCCATGACCCTGGCGCCGTGAGAGCTGAGGGAGACGACCCTCTGCGACACATCCGCGATCGAAGATCGCCACGGCGCTTTAATGCAGTCCAGCCATAGCTCGCAACAAAGCGAGGGAGGTCGTGTATGGACATCGTCGTTAAGGGCCGCAACGTCGAGGTGCCCGATCACTACAGGGTTCACGTCGCCGAAAAGCTGGCCCGGCTTGAGCGCTACGACCGCAAGGTCATCCGCTTCGACGTGGAACTCTTCCACGAGCCGAACCGCCGTCAGTCGAAGAACTGTCAGCGGGTCGAAATCACCGGCAAGGGACGTGGACCCGTGGTCCGTTCCGAAGCCTGCGCGGGTGACTTCTACGCCGCGCTCGATGCTGCGGTCGCGAAGCTCGAGAACCGTCTGCGTCGGTCACACGACCGCAGGCGCGTCCACCACGGGGCCCGCGCCCCGATCTCGGTGGCCGAAGCGACAAGCGGACTGGCTGACCGGTCCGCAGGCGAAAGCATGACGTCGCGCCGCGCCAAGACCGCGGTGCTCGACGCACCCGAGGCCGACTACGAGGGCATGGCGGAAGTGCCCACGCAGCGTTGGGACGACGGCCTCGAAGAAAAGTTGCCCGGACGCGTCGTACGCGAGAAGGAGCACGCCGCCAAACCGATGACCGTCGACCAGGCCCTCTACGAGATGGAACTGGTCGGACACGACTTCTACCTGTTCGCCGACGCCGAGTGCGGACGCCCGAGTGTCGTCTACCGCCGGAAGGGATTCGACTACGGCGTGATCAGGCTGGCCTGACCCCGCTCGACCCACGTTCCTTCGACCGCCGCCGCCCCGCACCCCTCGTGTGCGGGGCGGCGGTGTGCGTCTGCGGCCACCCGGCCCCCCATTCCGCGCATGGACGTTCACCGTGAAGGTGAACTTGGCCGGGCCAGGAACCTTTGCGCGGCACTCGTACGTTCTTCACTCCAGTAGCCGAGGTGGGGGCACCGGCGCCAGGCGGACTGCGGAAGATCGCAGAAACGGCACCTGACCTGCACAGACAAGGTCGCGTAACCCAATCCGCCTGTGTCCGTGCACACATCTTGGCGACTTGCCTACGATGGGCAGGGGAAAGGCGTCCGACGTGGGCGCGCCGCGATACAGGTGATGAGGTCTATCCAGATGGTGCTGTCCCGACTGCTCCGCTCCGGCGAGGGCAAGATGCTCAAGCGCCTCCGCAACATCGCACAGCACATCAACCACCTGGAAGACGAGGTGGTGGACCTCTCCGACGCAGAGCTTCGCGGCAAGACCGAGGAGTTCAGGAAGCGCCACGCCGAGGGCGAGTCGCTGGACGAGCTGCTGCCGGAGGCGTTCGCCGTGGCCCGCGAGGCCGCGAAGCGCACCCTCGGCCAGCGCCCCTACGACGTCCAGATGATGGGTGGCGCGGCGCTGCACCTCGGTCAGATCTCCGAGATGCGCACGGGTGAGGGCAAGACGCTGACCTCGGTCATGCCCGTCTACCTCAACGCCATCGCCGGCAAGGGCGTTCACGTCATCACCACGAACGACTACCTGGCCAAGCGCGACGCGGACTGGATGGGCCGTGTTCACCGCTTCCTGGGCATGACCGTCGGCGCGATCCTCTCCGAGATGACTCCGGAGCAGCGGCGCGCGTCGTACAACTCGGACATCACTTACGGCACGAACAACGAGTTCGGCTTCGACTACCTGCGCGACAACATGGCGTGGAGCCTGGACGAGTGCGTGCAGCGCGGCCACCACTTCGCGATCGTCGACGAGGTCGACTCGATCCTCATCGACGAGGCGCGCACGCCGCTGATCATCTCCGGCCCGGCCGAGCAGTCGGCCCGCTGGTACACCGAGTTCGCCCGGCTCGTGCCGCGCATGCGCGGCATCGACGTCACCCAGCTCTCCCAGAAGGACCGCATCGAGGTCATCGAGGAGAAGTCGAAGTCGTACCACTACCAGTACGACGAGAAGAAGCGCACGGTCGCCGTCACCGAGCTCGGCGTGGAGTTCATCGAGGACCAGCTCGGCATCGACAACCTGTACGAGGCGGCGAACACGCCGTTGGTGGGCTACCTGAACAACGCCCTCAAGGCGAAGGAGCTCTACAACCGCGACAAGGACTACATCCTCCGCAACGGTGAAGTCATGATCGTCGACGAGTTCACGGGTCGTGTGCTCTCCGGTCGCCGTTACAACGAGGGCATGCACCAGGCCATCGAGGCCAAGGAAGGCGTCGAGATCAAGGCGGAGAACCAGACTCTCGCCACGATCACGCTGCAGAACTACTTCCGCCTCTACGAGAAGCTCGGCGGCATGACCGGTACCGCCGAGACCGAGGCGGCCGAGTTCCACCAGACCTACAAGCTGGGCGTCGTCCCGATCCCGACGAACCGCCCGCCGCGGCGCACCGACCAGCCCGACCTCGTCTACAAGAGCGAGGAGGCGAAGTTCGAGGCGGTCGCCGAGGACATCGTCGAGAGGCACGCGAAGGGCCAGCCGGTCCTGATCGGTACGACGAGCGTCGAGCGCTCCGAGTACCTGTCGAAGCTGCTGGTGCGCAAGGGCATCCCGCACGAGGTGCTGAACGCGAAGCACCACGACCGCGAGGCGCTGATCATCGCGAAGGCCGGCCGCAAGGGCGCCGTCACGGTCGCCACGAACATGGCCGGTCGTGGTACCGACATCGTGCTGGGCGGCAACCCGGACATCATCGCCGACCACGAGCTGCGCGACCGCGGCCTCGACCCGGTGACCACGCCGGAGGAGTACGAGACCGAGTGGGCCAAGGTCGTCGAGGAACTGACGACCCAGGGCAAGGCGGAGGCCGACGAGGTCCGCGAGGCGGGCGGTCTCTACGTGCTCGGCACCGAGCGCCACGAGTCGCGCCGCATCGACAACCAGCTCCGCGGCCGCACCGGCCGTCAGGGCGACCCCGGTGAGTCGCGCTTCTACCTGTCCCTGCAGGACGAACTGATGCGCCGCTTCAACGCCACCATGGTCGAGATGGTCATGACGCGCCTGAACGTGCCGGACGACGTGCCGATCGAGCACAAGATGGTCACCCGCGCCATCCGCAGCGCGCAGACCCAGGTCGAGCAGCAGAACTTCGAGATCCGCAAGAACGTCCTCAAGTACGACGAGGTCATGAACCGCCAGCGCACGGTGATCTACGCCGAGCGCCACCGCGTTCTCGCCGGAGAGGACCTCCGCGACCAGGTCGAGCACATGATCGAGAGCGTCGTCGAGGAGTACGTCAACGGCGCCACGGCCGACGGTTACGCCGAGGACTGGGACTTCGAGAAGCTCTGGACCGCCCTCAAGACCCTCTACCCGATCTCGCTGGACCCGAAGGAGATCCTCGAGTCCGACGAGGACGTCACGCGCGAGTACCTGCGCGACCTCCTGGTGAACGACGCGATGGACGCCTACCGCGCCCGCGAGACCGACATCGAGGGCCGTGTCGGCGAAGGCGCCATGCGCGAACTGGAGCGTCGCGTCCTGCTGTCCGTCCTGGACCGCAAGTGGCGTGAGCACCTGTACGAGATGGACTACTTGAAGGAGGGCATCGGCCTGCGCGCGATGGCGCAGCGCGACCCCCTCATCGAGTACCAGCGCGAGGGCTTCGAGATGTTCAACGCGATGCTCGACGCGTTGCGCGAGGAGACCGTCGGCTTCCTCTTCAACCTCCAGGTCGAAGCGGCGGAGCCGGAGCCCGCCGAGCCCGAGGTCCCCGTGACCCTGGGCGCGGCCCCGCAGGCCCTCCCGCAGGTGTCGGGCAACGGCGGAGGCGCACGCGCCCGTGCCCGCGCCGCGGCGGCTGCCCAGCAGCAGGCCCAGCGCGAGCCCGACGCCCCCGCAGGCCCGGCCATGGCCCAGCTGGCCAGCGGCAACGCCATCCCGCCCGCCCTGCGCGGCAAGGGCCTCGGCAGCCCCGGTCAGCAGAACCTGAGCTACAGCGGCCCGGCCGAGGACGGCGGCGTCGACGAGCACGGCGAGACGGGCGGCGCGGCCGGCCAGCAGGGCGGCGGCACCCGCAAGGAGCGCCGCGAGGCTGCCCGCCAGGCGGCGAAGAACAACCGCAAGAAGGGCTGACGCCCCACCGCACCACCACTGCGTGGGCCGCGTTCCTCCGGGACCGCGGCCCACGTGGCGTTTGGGGGGCCTCACTCCAGCACCGTGAACGACGTGAACCACCACCTCCCGCCGGCGTGCTCGGCCCGACCGGCCGCGGCCAGCACCCGCCCCTCCCGCCGCAAGGTCACCGACATCTCCGCCACCAGCCGCGACGGATGGCAGACCCGAGGCGCCCGCACCATCCGCGTGGTCCGGGCACGGACCGACCCGCCGAGCCGGGCCGCCAGCACGGGCACCGCGATCTCCCGCAACAACCGGGCAGGGCGCCGTCCGTCCAGCACCTCCAGCACCGCCGAGAGCAGCCGTGCGGCATCCAGCGCGGGGGACGGTGGCTCCGGCACCGGGACCCACACCGGGCGCGGCCGGGGCAGGGGAATCCGGGAGGGGCCTCCGACCGGAGGCTCGTAGGCGGGCAGGCGGCGAACAACTGGGGGCATGGTTGACCTGGCGAGCCGGCAACGAGATCAGGACACCGAACACCCGAAAGTGGGGTTACGGTCGCCACCATGCTGAAAGCCCTGGTGCTCGACTACGGCGGCGTCCTGACCGACCCCGGCGAGGACAACCCCGCCGAACCGCCGCTGCTCACCGCCCTGCGCAAGGCCAGGCAGCACGGGCTCAAGACCGCCCTGCTGTCCAATGCGGACGGGTGGTGGCAGCCGCCCGGCGCGCTGACCGCGGTACTGGACGCCGCGGTCATCTCCGGCGAGGTCGGGCTCGTCAAGCCGGACACCGAGATCTACCTGCTCACGGCCACCAAGCTGAACGTGAAGCCGGAGGAGTGCGTCTTCGTCGACGACCTCGCGGTCAACGTCCGAGGGGCTGCCAAGGCGGGCATGGTCGGTGTCCACCATCGGTCGACACGGTCCACCCTCGAGGAGCTGGAAATCCTGCTAGCGATCGCGCTCCGCGATTAAGGGTTCACCCCGGCGCGTCATTGCCCCTTTTTCGGCCAGGCACTAGCGTTGAATTTGCCGGTAGTCGATTGAATAGGGGAGAAAATGCGAAGAATTGTCGCTTGTGTTGCGCTCGCCATTGCAGCCACGGCAATTGCATCACCCGCGCAGGCGCAGGAACGCGGCTGCTACGAGGACTATCTGAGGGACGGGCGCACCATCGAGGTCTTCTGTGACGAAGGCCGGCCAGGGCGGTTCCGGGCCGTCGCGCACTGCACGAACGGGCTCGGGGTCTGGGACCAGTACGGGACGATCGGCCGGGTCAGGGGCGAGCCCTCGGTGGCGGAGTGCACGTCACTGCTGGGGTACCCGCGGGTCAACGGGTACCACGTCGACTGGATCTGATCACTGAGCCCGGCGCACCAGCTCGAAGCAGAGCACAGCCGCCGCTGACGCGACGTTCAGGGATTCCACGCCCGCCGCCATCGGAATCGACAGCCAGGACGTGATGTGCGGACGCACGTCCTCGGTGATTCCGGACGTTTCGCTGCCCAGCACGAAAGCCGCGCGCTGCGGGAAAGAAGCGGAATAAATCGTGTCGGACGCGTGGGAATCGAGCGCGTGGAGCGAATAACCGGACGCGCGCAACAAAGCAGAGGCCTCCGCCGAGGTGCCGCAGCGCAGAACGGGCGCGCGGAAAGCCACTCCGGCGGAGGCCTTCACCACGAGCGGGTCGATCGAGGCGACGCCTCGGCGGGGCACGACGATGCCGTCGATGCCCGCGGCGGTCGCGGTGCGCAGGATCATGCCCACGTTCGCGGGGGTCGTGATGCCGTCCAGCACGAGCACGGACCGCAGCGAACCCTCTTCCAGGGCCAGCGCCAGCGGCTTCATGCGCGGCGCGACCACGTCGGCGAGCACGCCCTGGTCCTGCTTGCCGTTGCCGGCCAGCACCTTCACGCGCTGCGCGGTCGCCCGCTGCACGGCGACGCCACGCGTACGGGCCGCGTCGAGGATCTCGCGCGCGGCCGGGCCACGGGCCGTGTCGGCGAGCACCACCTTGTCGACCGTGAGCGCCGGGTCGTCCAGCGCCTCCAGCACTGGCTTGCGGCCGTAGACGGTGACGAAGCGGTCCTTGGGCGAGATCTCCACGGGAAGAGGGTGACAGAGGCGGGCACAGCGGGCTCAAACGGGTGAAGAGCTCCACTAGAGCCGTTCGGCCCTTGTGCTTTGGATCATATCGATGATGATCGTCACATGACGTCAGGTATGCGCAGCGTCGCGCAACGTCAACATCTCGCGAGCGGTCAGGACTCGGATGTGTTCATCCGGTCCGACGGGCTGCTCGTCAAACGCACGCGCACAGGCCGTGACCTGCGGCGCGAGGCCGAGATGATGCTGTACCTGAGCGGCTACGGCATCCCCGTCCCGCGCGTGCACGAGGCCACGGAAGACGAACTGGTCATGCAGTACGTGCCGGGCCCGCGGATGTCCGAGGAGATCGGCCGCAAGCCGTGGCTCGCGGGCAGCCTCGGCGAGGAGCTCGCGGACCTGCACCACCGTCTCGACGTCATCCCGGCGCCCGGCTTCCTCAGCGGCGAGGGCGATCTGCTGCACCTCGACCTGCACCCCGGCAACGTCGTGCTCGGCCCGGACGGTCCCGTGGTCCTGGACTGGGCGAGCGCCACCAAGGGCGACCGCAGGCTCGACGTCGCACTGAGCTGGGTGTCGCTCGCCGTCGCGCACCTCGCACCGGTCATGAAGCTCACGCGCTGGCGGTTCCTCCGCTCGTTCATGGCCAACGTCGACCCGGAGGCGAGGGACGCGATTCCGGAGGCCGCGCGCATCCGGCTGGAGCGGCACGACCGCGATCCGCGCGAACGCGCCGCACTTCAGAAGCTGATGGACCGCGAACGCCACTAGGCTGGGGTGCATGCCGGACCGCCTGTCAGCGTTGGACGCCTCGTTCCTGTACCTGGAGGACGCCAAGACGCCGATGCACGTCGGCGGAGTGGCGGTGTTCCGGCGGCCCAAGGCGGGCTTCGACTACGACAAGCTCGTTGATCTCATCGAGCAACGCCTCAGCCTCGTGCCGCGCTACCGGCAGAAGGTCGTGCACGTCCCCGGACGCATCGCACGCCCCGTGTGGGTTGACGACCCGGACTTCGACGTCACCTACCACGTTCGCCGGAGCGCCCTGCCCAAGCCGGGCAACGAGACGCAGCTGCACGACCTGATCGCGCGCCTGATGTCGCGCCCGCTCGACCACTCCCGCCCGCTGTGGGAGATCTACCTGGTCGAGGGCCTGGAGAAGAACCAGACCGCGGTCATCACCAAGACCCACCAGGCCATGATCGACGGCATCGCGTCGCTGGAGATCGGCCAGGTCATGCTGGACGTCTCGCCGACGCCGCGCACCAACGTCGAGAACCTCTGGATGCCGCAGCCCGAGCCCGGTTCGCTGCAGCTCGTGGCCGACGCGGTCACCGACATCGTGCACAGCCCCGGCGAGCTCGTGGAGAACGTGCGCAGCGCCGCCCTCGACACCTTCAACACGGTCGAGAAGGTCTTCAACGCGTTCGGCGTGCTCGCCTCGGCCGTCCGCACCGCCGCCACGCCCGCGCCGGGCTCCCCGCTGAACGTCCGCATCACCTCACCGCAGCGCCGGTTCGCCGTCGCGCGTGCCCAGCTCGACGACCTGCGCGCCATCCGCAAGCAGCACGGCGGCACGGTCAACGACGTGGTGCTCGCGGCCCTGAGCGGCGCCCTGCGCAACTGGCTGCTCAGCCGCGGCGAGAACGTCACCGGCAGCACCACGATCCGCGCCATGGCCCCGCTGAGCGTCCGCGAGGCCGACCCGGACTCGGGCAACAACGTGAGCGCCTACCTGGTCGACCTCCCGGTCGGCGAGCCGAACCCGGTCGTCCGCCTGCACCACGTGAGCCACGCGATGCGCGCGCACCAGGAGTCCGGCCAGTCCGTCGCCGCCGACGCGCTGGTGAAGGTCTCCGGCTTCGCCCCGCCGACGTTGCACGCGCTCGGCGCACGCGCCGCCAGCTCGTTCAGCCGCCGGCTGTTCAACGTCATCGTCACCAACGTTCCCGGCCCGCAGGTGCCGCTGTACGCGGCGGGGGCGAGAATGACCGAGATCTTCCCGGTCGTCCCGCTCGCCAAGAACCAGGCGCTGGCCATCGGGGTGACCTCTTACGACGGCGGTGTGTACTTCGGTTTGAACGGCGACCGCGACGCCATGTCCGATGTGGACGTTCTCGCGACCATGGTCGAGGAGTCGGTGGAGGAATTGATGGGGACGGCCAGCGCATGAGGGTCTACATCCCGGCCACGGTGCCGATGCTGCGCGCGTTCGTCGACAGCGGCGAACTGGCTCCGATCACCGGTACGGCGTTCGCGCTGACGCCGGCGTTGCGCGAGTCCTACGCGGCGGGCGACACGGAGGAGCTGGAGTACGCGGCGATGCTCGACGCCGCCCGTGCCTCCCTGCGGCTGCTCGCGGCCGACGAGAAGGCCGAGCCGCGGCGCGCGGTGCTCGCGGTGGACATGGACGACGTGACGTTGCGTCCGGACCTCGACTTCTCGGTCGTGAAGGTCGGCGGTTCGTTCACCCTGAAGGACGTCGCCGCCGTGCACCTCGACACGGCCGAGGCCGAACAGGACGTGCGCGCGGCCGCGGACGTCATCGACGCGGCGGACCTGGGCGACCCGGACGCGGAGTTCGTCCTGGGCAGCGCCGAGGACCACGAACTGGCCTGGTACGCGGCGCAGGAGCTCCCGTTCGTCCTGGAACTGCTCTAGCGCCGCTGGTCGAACCCGGCTGCCCGGTAGGTGGCCGGTACCAGCCCAGATCCCCGGGGTGGAGCTGGAACGGCAGGTCGTCGTGCTGCCATTCACGCAGGGCCGTGCACGGCCTCGTCCAGCATCACATTCCCTCCGCGGGCTCCCACAGCTCGATCCGGTTGCCCTCGGGGTCGACACACCACCCGAACATGCCGAACTCCGAATCCTCGGTGTCGGGCAGCACCTCGACACCGCGCGCCTTCAGCTTGGCCATCAACGACGCCAGGTCGTCCACGCGCAGGTTCAGCATGGTGCGCTGGTGGGGCTCGCCGATGTACTGCGTGTCCTGCGCGAACAACGCCATCGTCGTCGTGCCGGGGTACTCGTTCGTCGCCGTGTCGAGCCAGTGGAAGGTGACGGTGCCCTTCTCGCTCATCGGCACGCCCAGGTTGTCGCGATACCAGGCGGCCAAGCGCACAGGGTCCCTTGAACGCAGGAAAACCCCGCCGATGCCAGTCACCCGCGCCACCCGACGGACCCTACTACCGCGTGCCACGATGGGGGAATGGACGCCGTCACGTCTGCACCCGAACCGGTCAACGAGCCCGTGCGCACCTATGCACCCGGTAGCGCCGAACGGGCCAGCCTGCAGGCACGCATCGCGGAGCTCGAAGGCACCACGCACGAGCTGACGATGACCATCAGCGGTGAGCAGCGGATGGGCGGTGGCGACCGCATCGACGTGGTCAAGCCGCACGACCACAGGCACGTTCTCGGCGTGACGGCGCAGGCCACGAACTCCGACGTCGCCGATGCCATGCGCGCCGCCCAGCACGCCGCACCGGGCTGGCAGGAGCTGCCGTTCGACGAACGGGCCGCGGTGCTGCTGCGGGCGGCCGACCTGCTCGCGGGGCCGTGGCGCGACACCCTCAACGCCGCCACGATCCTCGGCCAGTCGAAGTCCGTGCAGCAGGCCGAGATCGACGCGGCGTGCGAGCTCATCGACTTTCTGCGCTTCAACGTCCACTTCGGCCGCCGCATCCTCGAAGAGCAGCCGGTGTCGTCGCCGGGCGTGTGGAACCGGATGGACCACCGGCCGCTCGACGGGTTCGTCGTGGCGATCACGCCGTTCAACTTCACCGCCATCGCGGGCAACCTGCCGCTGGCGCCCGCCCTGATGGGCAACGCGGTGCTGTGGAAGCCGTCGCCGACACAGCAGCTGGCCGCGCACTTCACCATGCGGCTGCTCGAGGAAGCGGGCCTGCCGCCGGGCGTGATCAACCTCGTGACCGGCGACGGCCAGGCGTTGAGCCAGGTCGCGTTGCGGGACAGGTTCTTCGCCGGTCTGCACTTCACCGGCTCCACCCGCACGTTCAAGGCGCTGTGGCAGACCATGGCGGGCAACCTCGACAACTACCGCGCCTACCCGCGCGTCGTCGGCGAGACCGGCGGCAAGGACTTCGTGCTGGCTCACGCTTCCGCAGATCCCCAGGCGCTCGTCACCGGGTTGGTGCGCGGTGCTTTCGAGTACCAGGGCCAGAAGTGCTCAGCGGCCTCGCGGTCGTACATCGCGCGGTCGTTGTGGGAGGGCGGCGTGCGCGACCAGCTGCTCGACGTCACGAAGTCGTTGTCCTACGGCGATGTCACGGACCTGTCGGTGTTCGGCGGAGCGGTGATCGACCACCGCGCGTTCGCCAAGCACAAGGAGGCGTTGCTGATGGCGTCCGCGTCCACCTCGGTCGAGGTGCTCGCCGGCGGCTCGTGCGACGACTCGGTGGGCTACTTCGTCGACCCGACCGTGCTGCTCGGCAACGACCCGCGCCACGACATCTTCACGACCGAGTACTTCGGCCCGATCCTCGCCGTGCACGTCTACGAGGACGCGGACTTCCCGAGGATCATGGAGACCATCGACACCGCGACGCCGTACGCGCTGACCGGCGCGATCTTCGCGCGCGACCGGGCCGCCATCGACCAGGCACACCGCGCGTTGCGGTTCGCCGCGGGCAACTTCTACGTCAACGACAAACCGACCGGCGCCGTCGTCGGGCAGCAGCCGTTCGGCGGGTCGCGCGGTTCCGGCACCAACGACAAGGCGGGCTCGATCTACAACCTGCAGCGGTGGACGAGCCCGCGCGCCATCAAGGAGACCCTGGTGCCGCACACGGACCACCGGTACCCGCACATGGGTTAGTGCCGCGGTTTCCAGCCGGTGGCCTCGGTGAGCTTCGTGCTCACCACCCGCTGCGACCTGCCGAAGACCTCGAACGACGCGGCGAGCTTGCCCATGAACTTCGGCAGGCGTGTGATTCCCATGTCCCGCTTGAGAACCGGCGTCCCGACGTTGTAGACGCCCGCAGGCGCATCCAGCGCGGCAATCGCCGCGGCTGCCGCGTCCGCGGGGTGCACGACCGACATCCAGCCGTCGCCCACGAGCACCGGCGGCGACTGGGCCTCGCCCCCGACCAGCATCCCGATGCGCAGGAACACGCCGCCGGGGTGCCTAAGGACGTTGTGCTGCGCCATGACCGAACTGGCGATGTGCCCGACGGGCTTGATCGGCGCGCTCTCGTCGAGCTCGCGGTCACCACCGTCCGCGTAGACGAACGAGATGCCCTCCTGCACGACCCGCCCGACCCCGGCCCTGATCGCGGCCTCGGCCACGGCGGCACTGCCCTCGGTGCGAAGGCGGTTGTTCTCCGCCCACGCGCTCGCGAGCGCGGCCTTCGCGCTGAGCGGGATGCGGGTGGCGAGGTTGAGGACGGCGTCGTAGCCCGTGAACGCGGCCGTGAGCTGGTCCACGTCGAACACCGAGGTCGTGTGCCGGTCCAGCACGCCGACCTCGTGCCCGGCCGCCCGCAACTGGGGGACCGCTTCCCGTCCGAGCACGCCCGTCGCACCGATCACGAATACCTTCATGGCCAGTGGACGAGACAGCACGTCAGGTTGTGACAACCACCCATGCGAAGGCGTCCTGCGCGAGCGGCAGCAAACGCTTCACTTCGGGAGCCTTTCCAGCGCCTTCGCCGCCAGCCCCTGCGTGACCTGCCCGACCAGGTTGAGGTCGTGGTTGCGCTGCAGGACCTTCAGCCCGATGAGCTGCCCTTCCTTCACCTCGACGACGGCGTCGCACGTCACCTCGCCCGAGGTGTCGACGCATTTGCGCGTGAGCGGACGGTCGTTGATCACCCCGCCGTAGCCGCCGTCGGACAGCAGCTTCTGCGACTCGTCCGCGTACTTCGCTGTCAGCAGCGTGAGGCGCACGGTCAGCGAGTCGAACGGGAAGTCGCAGGCCCGCTCGGTCCTGGTGGGAGACCCGTTCAACTGCCCCGCGTCCCCGGACGCGAGCAGTGTGCAGGGATCGACCTCCGTGAACGCCGGCGCCTTGGGTTCCTCCGGGGTAGAGCACGCGGCGAGAGCGACCAGCAGGGGCAACGTCCAGCGCATGCTCATGATCCGTCCGTGTAGTCGTCCATGCCGGCACGGGACGCGAGCAACCGCCGCAACGACGTCAACCGGCCCGGCGCGTCCGGCACCAGTTCGTCCAGCATGCAGCCGGGGTCCTCGGGCGAGCCCAGGTGGCCACAGCCGGGCGGGCACTCCTCGGCGGCCTCGGCGAAGTCCGGGAAGGCCTTCACGATGTCGTCCGGCGTGATGTGGGCGAGGCCGAACGAGCGGATGCCCGGCGTGTCCACGACCCAGCCGCCCTCGGGCAGCCACAGGGCGACGGCCTGGGTGGAGGTGTGCCGGCCCTTGCCGACGCCGGACACCACGCCCACCGCGCGGTTCGCGTCCGGCACGAGTTTGTTGACCAAAGTAGATTTGCCGACGCCCGAGTGGCCGATGAGGCACGACACCGTGTTCGTCAGCCGGGCGCGTAGTTCGGCGGGCTCCTCGTCGGAGCGTGTCACGACCACCGGCACGTCGAGTTCGGTGTAGAGCGCCAGCAACTCCTCCGGCGACGCCAGGTCCGACTTCGTCAGGCACAGCACCGGTTCCAGGCCGCCGGCGTACGCGGCGACCAGGCAGCGGTCGATGAAACCCGTGCGCGGCGGGGGATCCGCCAGCGCGACGACCATGATGAGCTGGGACGCGTTCGCGACGACGACCCGTTCGAACGGGTCGGTGTCGTCCGCGGTCCGGCGCAGGACCGAGGTCCGCTCCTCGACGCGCACGATGCGGGCCAGCGTGTCCGGCTGGCCCGACGTGTCGCCGACGATGCCGACCTGGTCGCCGACCACGACCGGGGTGCGGCCCAGTTCCCGTGCGCGCATCGCCGTGACGACGGCGCCGGACTCCATCGCGCACGTCCAGCGGCCCCGGTCCACGCCGATGACCATGGCGGTCTCGGCGTCGGCATGTTCCGGCCGCCTCTTGCTGCGTGGGCGCGTCCCCCTGCCGGGGCGCACGCGCACGTCGGACTCGTCGAGTTTGCGCCAGTCCCGCTTGCTCACTTCTACGCGCCCCCGGTGAGCATGGCGTCCCACATGCCGGGGAAGTCCGGGATCGTCTTGGTGGTGCTGCCGATGTCGTCGACCGACATGCCCGGCACCACCAGCCCGATGATCGCGCCCGCGGTCGCCATCCGGTGGTCCGCGTAGGCCTTCCACACGCCGCCGTGCAGCGGAGCGGGGTCGATGACCAGCCCGTCCTCGGTCTCGGTCGCGTTGCCGCCGACCGCGTTGATCTCGTTGACGAGCGCGGCGATCCGGTCGGTCTCGTGGCCGCGGATGTGCGCCACGCCCCGGATGGTCGTGCGGCCCTCGGCCAGCGCCGCGAGCGCGGCGACGGTCGGCGTGAGCTCGCTCTCGTCCCGCAGGTCGATGTCCACACCGGACAGCTTCGCCGGGCCCCGCACGGTCAGGCCGCGCTCCGACACCTCGACCGCACAGCCCATGCGCTCCAGGATGCCGCGCACCGCGTCGCCGGGCTGGGTCGTGACGGCGGGCCAGTGCGGGATCGTCACCTCGCCACCGGTCACCGCGGCCGCCGCGAGGAACACCGTCGCGTTCGACAGGTCCGGCTCCACGTGCCACGTGCGTGCCCTGATCACACCGGGCTCGACGCGCCACACGTTCGGCACGCTCGTGTCCACCCCGACGCCGACCGACCGCAGCGTCTCGACCGTCATGTCGATGTGCGGCAACGAGGGCACGGGCTTGCCGTCGTGCCGGATCGTCACACCCTTGTCGAACCGGGCGGCGGACAGCAGCAGCCCGGAGACGAACTGGGACGAGCCCGACGCGTCGATCGTCACCTCGCCACCGGGCACCGATCCCGTGCCGTGCAACGTGAACGGCAGCGCGTCCCCGTCGATCTCGACGCCCAGCGACCGCAGCGCACCCAGCACGGTGCTCATCGGCCGCGTCCGCGCGTGCGGGTCGCCGTCGAACCGGATCTCGCCCTCGGCCAGCGCGGCGGCGGGCGGCAGGAAGCGCATGACCGTGCCCGCGAGACCGCAGTCGACCTCGGCCGGCCCGCGCAGCAGACCGGGCAGTACGTCCCAGCCGCCGTCCTCGCGATCGGTGATGCCGACACCCAGCGACGAGAGTGCGGCCGTCATCAGCACCGTGTCGCGGCTGCGCAGCGGCGTGTGGACCGTGGACGGTCCATCGGCCAGTGCCGCGAGGACCAGAACGCGGTTCGTGATCGACTTCGAGCCGGGCACCGGCACCGTCGAGTGGACTGGGCCGGGCGCGCTGGGGGCTGACCAGTGCTGAGTCATGCATGAATGATCCCGCATCGGCCTTGGCAAGCTCGCACAGGTGTTCCGGTCGTGGGACAATTGGGACTTCGGAGGTGATCGGATTTGTGTGGTAGGTACGCCTCCACCAAGGACCCGGCGCTGCTTGCGGCCGAGTTCGACGCGGTGGACGGGACCGGCGACGAGGCACCGGGGGCGGACTACAACATCGCTCCCACCAAGCGCGTCATGGCCGTGGTCGAGCGGCAGCCCGAGGACGAGGAGCTGGAACGCAGCATCCGCGTCATGCGCTGGGGTCTCGTCCCGCACTGGGCCAAGGACCTCTCCGGCGCGGCCAAGATGATCAACGCTCGCGCCGAGAGCGTGCTGACCAAGCCCGCGTACAAGCAGTCGGCGATCAAGCGGCGCTGCATCATCCCCGCCGCCGGTTGGTACGAGTGGCAGCCAGGTGAGGGGCGCAAACAGCCGTACTTCATCACGCTCGGGGACGACACGTCGCTGGCGATGGCGGGCCTGTGGTCCGTGTGGTGGAAGGACGACGTTCCGACCGTGACGTGCGCTGTGCTCACCACGGACGCCATCGGCGCGATGACCGAGGTGCACCACCGCATGCCGTTGCTGCTGCCTCAGGACCGATGGTCGGCGTGGCTCGACCCGACGTCGCTCGACCCGAGCGAGCTGCTGGCCCCCGACCCGTCGATCGTCGAGGCGCTCGAGCTGCGTCCGGTGTCGACCGAGGTGAACAGCGTGAAGAACAACGGGCCGTCCCTGATGGACCGCGTCTCGCTCACCGAAGACGAGAAGCCCTCACCCACGTTGTTCGAGCTGTCATGACCACGCTGTTGGTGGACACGCCGCACGGCCCCGCACGGGCCTCACTGCACTGTGCCCACGAACCGCGTGCGGCACTGCTCCTGGGTCACGGCGCCGGTGGCGGCGTCGAGGCCCCGGATCTCGTCGCCGCGTGCCGCGCCGCGAACTCCGTCGGAGTGCACGTGGCGTTGATCGAACAGCCCTACCGCGTCGCGGGCCGTCGTGCCCCGGCGCCGGCCGGCCAGCTCGACACGGCGTGGCTGTCGGTGGTCGAGGACCTGGGCGAACGCTGGTTCGACGGCCTGCCCCTGGTGTTCGGGGGCAGGTCGTCGGGCGCGCGCGTGGCCTGCCGGACCTCGGTCGAGGGCCAGGCCGTGGCGGTGCTGTGCCTGGCGTTCCCGGTGCACCCGCCGGGCAAGCCGGAGAAGTCGCGGATGGCCGAGCTGGACGGTGTCGAGGTCGCCACGCTGGTCGTACAGGGCGAGAACGACCCGTTCGGCCAGCCCGGCCACGCCCACCACCGTGAGGTCGTGCTGCTCAAGGGCGACCACTCCCTGAAGGCGTCGGTCGCGGACGTCGGCCGCTATGTCGGCGAGTGGATGGACCGGGTGTTGCGTCCGCTCGACTAACGTGCGGCGCATGACGGTTTTCGATGAGCAGGGCAGGCCAGAACCACCGATGGGCGGCGACGAGCTCGCCACCCTCAAAGGCTTCCTCGAGTTCCACCGCGCCACCCTCATCTGGAAGATCGAGGGCCTCACCGCGGAGCAGCTCAACGCGACCGCCGCGAAGTCCACGATGACCCTGGGCGGGATGGTCAAGCATCTCGCCTACGTGGAGCAGCAGTGGTTCCGCGTCGTCCTGCACGACCGTGAGCCGCTGGAACCGTGGGCGAGCGTCGACTGGAAGACCGACAACGACTGGGACTGGTGCTCGGCTGCCGACGACACCCCGGAGCAGTTGCGTGCGTTGTGGCTGCGCGCTGTCGACGGCGCCAGGAAGGACCTCATCGAGGCGCTCAGGCGCGGCGACCTGAGCCAACCGGCGAAGCGAGCGCCGTGGCGTGACGGGCGCGTCCCCAGCCTGCGGTGGATCCTCACTCACATGATCGAGGAGTACGCCCGCCACAATGGTCACGCCGACCTGATCAGGGAAGCGATCGACGGCCAGACGGGCGAATAGCGCCTGGCCGAAAGCACGGTAGTTCTATTTTCGTGACAACCGAATGCTCATCGACGGCGCAGGCCGACGAGGCGCGGTGGTGTACCGGAGATGACCTGGTGATCAGCGCCCACGACATGTGCCAGAGGTCGGACATGAACGTCCCACTGACCGGTGGCCAGGGCGAATACAGCGAGGCGACCATCCACGGGTACCTCCACGCCGTCCTCTGCGTGGGCTCGCGGGTCAGTGGCCCGCACGTGGTCCCCGCGTCCATCCAGTTCGACCTGCCCGGCCAGGGCAGCCTCGGTGACCGGGTCACCGTCACGTGGCCGGTCAGCTAGGCGCTGATATTCGCGACCACCGCGTTGGTGAGTCGCACCAGTTCGGCCGGCGCGAGCTCGACTTCGAGTCCGCGCCGGCCGGCACTGCAGAACAGGGTGTCGAACTCCAGAGCAGAAGCGTCGACCACCACCGGCAGGCGCTTTTTCTGGCCGAGAGGTGAAATACCTCCGGCGACATAACCGGTTGCGCGTTCGGCGTCGGCGACGACCGCCATCTTCGCTTTCTTGCCCTTCAGCGCGGCGGCGAGACCCTTCAGGTCGAGCTGCACCGTCACCGGCACGACGCCGACCGCGAGCTTGCCGTCCACCTCGGCCACGAGCGTCTTGAAGACACGCTCCGGCACCAGCCCGAGAGCCTCGGCCGCCTCCAGCCCGTAGGACTCGTGGCGGGGGTCGTGCTCGTACGAGTGCAAGGTGTGCGCCACCCGCTGCTTGTCCAGCAGCGCTGTGGCGGGGGTCCCACGTCCGGCCATGCGGAATTACTACCAGCACCACGGTTGTTACTGAGAACGTGGCAACGAACATGCTTGAGCGGTCACGCGTAAAGTCAGTCCCGACCCAGAACCTGTGGGAAGGGAGCGCGGTGCCCGCCACCGGCACGACAGAGACGACGGCGGAGCGCGCTGCACGTTTCGAGCGCGACGCGATGCCCATGCTCGACCAGCTGTACTCGGCTGCCCTGCGCATGACGCGCAATCCGGCGGACGCCGAGGACCTGGTGCAGGAGACGTTCCTCAAGGCCTATTCGGCGTTCGCGTCCTTCTCGGAGGGCACGAACCTCAAGGCCTGGCTGTACCGGATCCTGACGAACACCTACATCAACGGCTACCGCAAGAAGCAGCGCCAGCCGCTCCAGCAGCCGACCGACGAGATCACGGACTGGCAGCTGGCGCGAGCGGAGAGCCACACCTCGTCCGGGCTGCGCAGCGCCGAGGTCGAGGCACTCGACAACCTGCCCGACAGCGACGTCAAGGAAGCATTGCAGCGGTTGCCGGAGGAGTTCCGGATCGCGGTCTACCTCGCCGATGTCGAAGGCTTCGCGTACAAGGAGATCGCAGACATCATGGGCACCCCGATCGGCACGGTGATGTCCCGGTTGCACCGGGGCCGTCGCCAGCTCCGCGACATGCTGGCGGACGTCGCCCGCGACCGCGGTTTCCTCCGAGGCGGCAACGGTAGCAACGGAGGCGCGTCATGAACTGCGGCGAACCCCACGACACCGACTGCTCGGAGGTGCTGTCCGAGGTCTGGCTGTTCCTGGACCAGGAATGCGACCAGGGCCGGCGCGCGGCGCTGCAGACGCACCTCGACGAGTGCCATCCGTGCCTGGAACAGTTCGGGCTGGAGGAGCACCTCAAGGCGCTGCTGGCCCGCAAGTGTGGCGGAGACTACGCGCCGGCCGATCTGAAGGCGCGCATCCGAGCCACGATCGTGGAGATCCGCGCCGAGGACTGAACGCCCCAGCAAGCCCCCAGCAAGACGAAAGGCCCTGGTCACCGTGGTGGTGGCCAGGGCCTTTCGCAGTACTCAGGCGTTGGGGCGCTTGCCTCGGTTGGCGCCGCCCTTTTTGCGGTCGCGGCGCTTGCGAGCACGCTTCGACATGGGAGTCTCCTAGGATCAGAACTTGCTTCACCGACCAGTTTCTCATGGAGGAGTTCTGAGCACGCTCACGGACCTGCTGGCCGAGCACACCAAGCTCTCCGGCGCCGCCGTCGACCACCTCCAGTTGGTCGTCGCGGAGTGGCAACTCCTCTCCGACCTGTCGTTCGCGGACTTCGTCATGTGGGTCCCGCTCGAAGACGACAGGTTCCTCTGCGTCGCCCAGGCCCGTCCCACGACGGCGCCCACGGCCCACCCGGAGGACGTCGTCGGCAGCGAGGTCGACACGGAGGACCATCCGCAGCTGCGCCGGGCCATCGACGAGTCGCGGATCTGCCGCGAGGAGGACCCGCGCTGGCACCTGGGCGTGCCGGTGCGGCGCGAGACCATCCCGGTGCGACTGGGCAGGCAGGTCATCGCGGTGCTGAGCCGCAGCACCAACCTGGCGGTGCCGCGCGTGCCGTCGCCGTTGGAGATCTCGTACCTCGGCAGTGCGGCCGACCTGTGCCAGATGATCGCGGACGGCACGTTCCCCGCGCCCGAACCCTCGCCGGACGTCCACACCAGCCCGCGCGTCGGTGACGGCCTGATCAGGCTCGATCCGTCCGGTGCGGTCGTGTTCGCCTCGCCGAACGCGCTGTCCGCCTACCACCGCATGGGACACGCATCAGATCTCGTCGGCGTGCATCTCGCACCGCTGACGCGCAGCCTGATCGGCGACCCGTTCGACGCCACCGAGGTCGCTCAGCGCATCAGGCAGGCGCTGGACGGCCAGCCGTCGATGCGGATGGAGGCCGAGTCACGCCGTGGCGCCGCCGTGTTGTTCCGCTCTTTGCCCCTTAGGCCACGCGGACAGGCCGCAGGCGCCATCGTGTTGTGCCGCGACGTCACCGAGGTGCGCCGCCGCGACCGCGCGTTGATGTCCAAGGACGCCACGATCCGCGAGATCCACCACCGCGTGAAGAACAACCTGCAGACCGTCGCGGCCCTGCTGAGGCTGCAAAGCCGCAGGTTGAGCAACCCGGAGGCGAAGGAGGCACTGGCCGAGTCCGTTCGCCGTGTGACCTCGATCGCACTGGTTCACGAGACGTTGTCGATGAGCGTCGACGAGCGGGTCGACCTCGACGACGTCGTCGACAAGGTCATCCCGATGATGAGCGATGTGGCGGTCACCGAGACCCAGGTCAGCGTGCGCCGTGAGGGTGGGTTCGGCATCGTGCCGGCCGAGATCGCCACCCCACTGGTGATGGTGCTGACCGAACTCGTGCAGAACGCCTTTGAGCACGCCTACGCGCCTGGCCAGCGCGGGGAGGTTGTCGTGCACTCGGAGCGGTCCGCGAAATGGCTCGACGTGACGATCACCGACGATGGCAAGGGCCTTCCGCAGGGTTTCTCCCTGGAACGCACCGATCGGCTGGGTCTGCAGATCGTTCGGACCCTTGTCGATTCCGAATTGAGAGGCTCTCTGAGCTTGCGGCGAAGGCCCCGAGGCGGTACAGAGGCGGTCCTGCGCGTGCCGCTCAGAGGGCGGCGCTAAACTAACGCCGTGCACACGTGACGACCAGCCTCAGCGGTCTCACGTGGTCATGCGGGAGGGTGTGCAAACAAAAGAAAAAGCCCGACACCTGGCACGGTGTCGGGCTTCTTCTTTATCGCTAGTTCGCGGCTAACTGCCTGGTCAGGCGTTGCTGCGGGCCCGCGTGCGGGCGTTGCGGCGCTTGAGGGCGCGGCGCTCGTCTTCGCTCATCCCGCCCCACACACCGGCGTCCTGGCCGCTCTCGAGCGCCCACGCGAGGCAGTCGGAGACGACGGGGCACCGGCGGCAGACGGTCTTCGCCTCGGCGATCTGAAGCAGCGCGGGACCACTGTTCCCAACGGGGAAGAACAGCTCGGGGTCCTCGTCGCGGCAGATCGCGCGGTGGCGCCAGTCCATTGGAACTACTCCTCAGCCTAGGCGCGCACAAAGGCACGCCGGTTGTCAGCGGTCGGTTTGGGGTGCTTGTGAATGCTTTCACGAACGGCTGGGATGTCAAGGGGTAACCACTGACCCGGTGAGTGAACTCACCCAAAAGATCGACAGCGTTCACCTGGGGTTTCACGCTCTGCTGTCACTCGACCGCAGTACATCCCGGCTGGATACCGAGACGGTCACGAAGCGATCACGGACTGTCAAGTTCCTTATACGGCAACAGTCAATGCATCGGCGACCGCACGGAACTCCACCGCCGTGGTCGTTCCGAGGAAATCTCCGTCAACCTGGAGGTTCGCGGGTTCCTCGCACTTCACTCTGACATAACCCACGTCATCACGCCGAACGAGATTCGCGCTCTTCGGATTCCCCGTCGCCAGGACCTGGGCCACGTAGCGCCCGACCGTGGGCACCCGCAACGTCCTCAACGCACTCAGGCCGAGGCCGCCGTCGAACGACGTGCTGGGGTTGAGCTGGATCGCCCTGTCACCGAAGTACGTCCACGGATCGGTGTTCGACACGAACACCATGCCGACGTCGTCGAACGGCGCCTCGTCCGGCACCTCGACGGTGAAGTGCTGCGGCTTGCGCACGTTCTGCGCATAAGCCTTGAGGGCGACGCTCAAATAGAGAGCGGGACTGGCGTTGTAGCCCTTGGCGCGCTTGCGTTCCACAGCGGCGACGACATCGGCGTCGAGGCCCATGCCCGCGTTGAAGGTGAACCAGCGGCCGCCCTCGATGACGTCCGCGAAGACCTGGCCGAGCCCGATGCGGCGCCTGGTGCCGTGCTCGATCGCCTGCAGCAGGACGTGTGTGGCCTCGACGGGGTCGCGCGGAATGCCGAGCGCGCCCGCGAAGACATTGGCCGAACCGCCGGGCACGACGCCCAGCATCGGCTTCTCGGGGCGGGGACCGCCGAGCAGGATGCCGTTGACCACCTCGTTGACCGTGCCGTCGCCGCCGTGGGCGATGACCAGGTCGACCCCGTCCGCCGCGGCCTGGTGGGCGGCGTCCGCCGCATGGCCGCGGTAGGAGGTCTCGATGACCTCCAGCTTCACGTCGCTGGCGAGTGCGTGCGCCAATACGTCACGACCCGCCGGCGTCGTTGTAGTCGCCTGCGGGTTCACCACGAGAAGAGCGCGCACAACTTGAGAGTAAGACAGTGCGTGACCGTCCGCGGCTCGCATGTCCTCCCTCAGGGTGGCTACAGCCTCACGAAAGTGGCGTAAATCTCCCCTCCGTCAGCACCGCGTTCACCTCGCAGCCGAGTGCACCCCGGACGACCGCCGGCTCGCTGAAGGCCCCTTGATCTTCCCGCGCGGGACGTGCTCGGAGAGCCCTCCAACCGGGTGGCCTACGATCCGTGACCAGTACAGAACGTGATGAAAGGTCTCCCGTGACCACTCAGATCCAGGCGCCGCCGCGCGCGGTGCGCATCGCGTCCGCGCTCACCTTTGTGCAGGCCCTGGGCGGCATCGCGCTGGCCGTCGCGCTCGTCATCCGGGTGATCGGGGGATCAACGCCCGCCGGACCGATCCTCGGCGCCGCCGGCGTGCTGGTGATCTGGTTCGGCGGGGTGCTCTTGGCGACGGTCATGTTGTTCCGCGGCCATCATGGCGCCCGTACGCCCGTCATCGTCACGCAGCTGCTGCTGCTCGGCTGTGCCTGGTACGCGTACGGGCCTTCGGAGCAGCCGCTGCTCGGCTCGCTGGGTGGCATCTACTGCGTCGTCGTGCTGGTGTTCCTGTTCACCAGCGACGGGCGCAAGTGGGCTTTGGGCCTGGACGACGTATCGGAAGGCGACAAAGCCGACTAACGGAGGGTGGTCACAGTCACACGGCCGGGTGAAGCTGTGGGTGGTTGCTTAACCACTCCCTGCACTCACCGAGGTGACCAACCATGCGTTTCACCATTGCGATCGCGGGCGCCGTCCTGACGGCTCTCTCCCTCGCCCCTGCCACCGCCACGGCCGCTCCGGAGAACCCGGACATGTCGCCGATGATCATTGGCGGCAGCTACGCCCAGAACTTCCCGTACGCGGCGCGCCTGTTCGCCAACGGACGGGAGAACTGCTCCGCCACGAAGATCGCGCCCAACTGGATCCTGACGGCTGAGCACTGCGTGGCGAGCAACGCCACGTACACGTTCCGCGCGGGCAGCCTGGACCAGCACTCCGGTGGCCAGATGGTCACCGCCAGCCAGATCATCAAGCACTCGTCGGCGGACCTCGCGCTGGCAAGGGTCTCGCCGGCGATGTCCGGCCCGTTCTCCCCGCTCGTCGCGGAGGTCAGGACCGGCCAGACCGTGCAGCTCTACGGGTGGGGTGCCACGTGCACGAACCAGCCGGAGATCAACTGCCAGTCGCGCTACCTGAAGGTCGCGAACACGCGCGTCACGAACACCAACGGCCGTGACTACCGCGGTGGCGTCGCCATCTCGGTGTCCAGGGTCGACGGCATCGCGGCCGGCGGTGACTCCGGCGGTCCGATGTTCGCCAACGGCCGCCAGGTCGGCGTCGCCTCGACGTCGGACCGTTCCACGCGTTCCAACTACACCAGCGTCAACCACGGCCCCTACCGCACCTGGATCCGCCAGCACGCGGGAGTGTGACCAACCCTGATTGACCAGCGGTAACCCTGCGATGGCCCCCGGCTCCGGCCGGGGGCCATCACCCTACGTGACCACTAATGGTGGATGGACACGAACGGAGTAGCCAGTTACCGTGCCTCCAGCGTTCGCGCCGCTCGGGAGCATGGTGAGGTGCCCAGTGCAGGACGGCCCGAAGCGGGTGACGACAAACGGCGATTCCGAACGCCCGAACGTGGCTCGCCTGTTCGACTACTACCTCGGCGGAGCACACAACTTCGCGGTCGACCGCGTGGTGGCCGAGCAGATCATCAAGAAGTTCCCCGTCGCCGAGATGGCGCGCACGATCAGGTCCTTCTCCCGCCGCGTGGTGCGCCTGTGCGTCGAGGAGTACGGCATCCGTCAGTTCCTCGACCTGGGCAGCGGCATTCCGACCGCCGGCAACGTCCACGAGGTCGCCCAGTCGCTCGACCCGTCGTGCAACGTCGTCTACGTCGACAGCGACCCGGTGACCGTGGCCCACGCACGCACGATGCTGCGCGACAACCTCAACGCCGCCATCGTGCAGTCCGACATCTGCGACGTCGGCGCCGTGCTGCGGCACCCGGAAACGCGCCGCCTCATCGACTTCACCCAGCCGGCCGCCGTGCTGATGGTCGGAGTCCTGCCGTACGTCACCGACGAGCCCGCGGGCGTCGTCGCGCGCTACCAGGCCGCGTTGTCCGAAGGCAGCATCCTCGCTTTGACGCACCTCACGAAGGACGTGGAGCCCGAGCTCGTCGGCCGGCTGGTCGGCCTCGGGGACGACATGGGGTCGAAGCTCGTGCCGCGGTCCAAGCAGGACGTGGAGGAGTTCCTCTGTGGCCTGAAACTGCTGGAGCCCGGCCTGGTGCTCGCCGCCCACTGGAGGGCGGACGGCGAACTTCCCGGTACGTCCGCCGCCGCCGACGCGTCGACATACGGCGCCGTCGGGATGGTCTAGCTCTTCTTGGCCGGCAGCGCGGACTTCCGGACATGACGAAGGCCGGGCCCGAAGTACAGGGTGACTTCGTGGCCCGGCCTGGTCGTGCTCAGGCGTTTCAGCCCCGGTACGCGCCCTGGGCGCCGGCGAGGGCCGCCGGGCCGCGGTACTGCGCGTTGCCGAAGCCGAGGATCGCGTAGCCGACGATGCTGAACAGCCACAGGCCCACGATGCCGAAGACGGCGTCCTTGCCGAAGGACTTCGCGATGTCGATCGACAGGATCGCGAGCACCACGACGTTCACGCCGGGGATCAGCAGCAGGACGGTCCACCAGGCCGGACGGCCGCCGATCTGCGTCATCACGTAGAGGTTGTAGATCGGGATGATCGCGGCCCAGCCCGGCTGGCCGGCCTTCGCGAAGGTCTTCCACATGACGACGATGGCCGCGACGACGATGACGAGGCTGATGATGCCGACGAAGGCGAGCGTGCCGAGCAGTGCGGCGGTGTCGGCCTCAGTGAGAGTCGGCTGCTGTGACGGGTCCACGGTCTTTCCTTCTTTCCACGCTTACTTTGTGCCGGGGGATCGGCGTGCGGGGACGCTGCCAGGGTCGTGGACCCGTCCTGAGTGGAATACCCGTTTCGTGAGCCTTTTGAGACCTTCCGTCAACCTTCAGCGTGCAGAGCCGAGCTTGACCAGGGCTTCGTCCGCGACGCGCATCGTCGTCCACTCGTCCATCGGCACGGCGCCCAGCGACTTGTAGAAGCCGATGCTGGGCTCGTTCCAGTTGAGCACCCACCACTGCAGGCGGGTGTATCCCTTCGCGACGCACTCCTGGGCAAGCGCTTCCAGGAGTTGCTTGCCCAGGCCGTTGCCGCGCTGGTCCGGCGTGACGTAGAGGTCTTCGAGGTAGATGCCGTGCACGCCGTCCCACGTCGAGAAGTTGAGGAACCACAACGCGATGCCGGCGACCTGACCGTCCACTTCGGCCACATGGCCGAACAGCGCGGGGCTCTCGTTGAACAGTGCGGTGTGCAGCTGTTCCGCGGTGAGGTGGCACAGCTCGGGCGCCTTCTCGTACAGCGCCAGTTCGTGGACCAGGCCCACGACCGCGTCGATGTCACGCGGTTCGACCCGCCGGATCATCACATCTCCCACGCGGGCACGTTGAGCCTGCGCACCTGCGGGTCGCCCCGCTCGTCGCCCAGCTGGCAGATGCCGGCCGGGTCCAGTCCGAAGTGGACGCCCTGGTCGGGCGCGAGGCCGAGCCACGCCGCGATCAGCACGCGGCTGAAGTGCCCGTGGCCGACCAGCACGACGTCGCCGCCGGGCAGGATCTTGCGCACCTCGCCGAGCACCTTGCGTGCCCGGTCCTGCACCTCGGCGTGCGACTCGCCGTTCGGCATCGGGTGCGACCACACCGTCCAGCCGGCCACGCGCTCGCGGATCTGCGGCGTGGTGATGCCCTCGTAGTCGCCGTAGTCCCACTCGGCCAGGTCCTCGGTCGTCGCGCTGACCTCCAGCCCGGCCAGTGCGGCCGTCCTGGTGGCGCGCTGCCGGGGACTCGTCAGCACGAGTGCGGGTGCCTGGTCGGTGCCTCTGAGCCGTGCGAGCGTGGCGCCCGCGCGGCGTGCTTGCTGCTCGCCCTCGGGCGTCAGCTCGATGTCAGTGCGTCCCGTGTGCCTGCCGCTTTCGGACCACTCGGTCTGGCCGTGCCGCAGCAGGTAGAGGTGGGTGCTCACCTGTTCGATCCTAGGGAGTGACGGGGAGCACGTTTGGGGGAGTCCTCCTTCGAGGTACCCAGCGCGCCATGACCGCCGAGCACCCGAACCACGGCGCCCCCGACGAGGTCGACGCCCAGGAGATCCGCGAGGCCTTCGGGGTTCGCGTCGCACGCATTCGCGCGGAGCTGACCTCCACCTGGAACAAGCTGAGCCAGAACGAGCGCGACACGGACACCAGAAAGCAGTGAGGCCGCACTGCGGCTGACTCGCGCGGAAATCCCAGAGGACCGAACGCCGGTGGCATTTCGGCTGTGCTCGAAATGCGGGCGCGCGGCCGGGACCGCCTGCTTTCCTGGGAGGTCGCATCGAATCGGGTCGGAAGAGTGCGGCGCCGCGATGGGGACCGTCGTGTCCGTGCTGGAGTCGACCTGGACCACCGTCTTCCGGCCGGAAGACGATGAAACCCCGATCTTGGGCTGAATGGCGTAATACTCCCGGATGGTTGCCGTTTTAATTGGTGGATTCCGGGCGGAATTGCGTGCCGTGTGCTGTGCGACATGGCTAGAACGGAGTGGATCGTCCTTTTTGAGGGGGACCCGCACATGCGTCGCACAGTCGCGTTTTTGATACCTGTTCTGCTGGCAGCGGTACTACCGGCGCTGCCCGCGTCGGCCGCGCCGGAATCACCTTCCTCGCCCGGCTGGACCGTCTCCGGAGACGTGATCCGGTGGACCACCTCCACACCCATGCCGTTGCTCGACGCGGGCGTGGAGTTCTGGGAGGGCGACCGGTTCCTGGGGCGTGCCCAGGAGTCGGCGAACCTGCGGACCTTCACGTTGAAGGCCGCCCTGACCGACCCCGCCGCGCTCCAGGTGCGGTCGGCCGGCAAGCGCCTGGACGTGGTGCAGCCGCCGGCGGCCGGGCTCTCCGTGCCCGAACTGCCGGCGTTGCAGCCACCGGCGGACGTGGATCCCGGCACGCCGGGGCCGTACGCCACCGGCACCGGCGAGTACGCGCTCGACCCGATCAAGCTGCCCGAGTACGCGGCGCCGATCGAGATGGAGGCCGTCGTCGTCGCGCCCAAGGGTGCGCCGGGCAAGCGGCCGCTCGTGCTCTTCCTGCACGGCAGGCACTTCACCTGCTACAGCAAGTCCGATCCGAACAAGATCCTGATGACCTGGCCGTGTCCCAGCGGTTCGACGGCCGTGCCGAGCCACAAGGGATACCTGAAGGCGCAGCAGTTGCTGGCGTCGCAGGGATATCTGACGGTGTCGATCTCCGCCAACGGTGTCAACGCCCAGGACGCGCTGACCGCCGACGCGGGTGCGCAGGGGCGTTCGTCGCTGGTGCGCCACCACCTGGCGAAGTGGGCGGACTGGGCGTCCGGCCGGGGCACCGTGCCCGCGGCCGTGAAGTCCGCCCCGGCCGCCGACATGACGAAGGTGCTGCTGGTGGGCCACTCCCGTGGCGGCGAGGGCGTCAACCGCGCCGCCACCGACAGCCTCACCCCGCCGCCCGGCGACACCGGGTTCAGCGGCCCGGTGCGCTGGAACATCCGCGGTGACGTGCTGATCGGCCCCACGATCTTCGGTCACAACCCGGCGCCGGACGTGCCCTCGGTGACGTTCCTGCCCGGTTGCGACGGTGACGTGTCCGACCTGCAGGGCCAGATCTTCGTGGACCAGACGCGCGGCCTGAGCCGTGGCGACGCGTTGCACAGCGCGCTCTACATGGTCGGCGCGAACCACAACTACTTCAACAGCGAGTGGACTCCCGGCCAGGCCCAGGCGCCGGCGTTCGACGACTTCTGGCCAGGCCAGCAGCCGGACCCGCTGTGCACGCCCGGTGCCCCGACCCGCCTGACCGCCGACCAGCAGCAGGCCATGGGCGCCACCTACGTCGCGGCGTCCGCGCGCTTGTTCCTCGGCCGCGACGAGTCCGTGCTGCCCCTGCTCGACGGCTCCGGTGTCCGTGCGCCGTCCGCCGACCCGGCCCGCGTCCTCTCGCACGCCATCGGAGGCGACCGCAGGTCGTTCGTGGTGCCGGACGGTTCCACCCAGGTGTCCGGCAGCGCGCGGGTCTGCCAGCAGACGTCCCGTGACGCCGCTCTCGCCTGCAGCACCACGCGTTCGCCGCACTTCGTCGGCTTCCGCGGTGCGGTGGCGCAGCCCGAACGCCTGTCGGTCGCGCTGAAGTGGTCAGCCGCCGGTCAGACCGGGGTGGTCACGCCTTCCGCGCCGGTGTCGCTGAACGACTCGCGCGACCTGGCACTCCGCCTGGCCGTTCCGCCGAACGCCGCGGCCACCCGCTTCGGAGTCTCCGTGACCGACCACAGTGGACGGAAGCACCCGCTCGGCTCCGTCTCGGTGACCGGGCTTCCCGGCTCGGACCGCACGAGTTCGTTGTGGGCGCAGGAAGTCCGCGTGCCGCTGCCCTCGGGCGTAGGCCGCGTCGCTTCGCTGGAACTGGTTCCCGAGTCCGCGTCCGGCGAGGCGTGGCTGATCGACGCCTACGGCTGGGACAGGGGACTCGTCCCGGTGGTTCCCACGCGCCTGGCCCGTGTCGACGCCGTCGTCACGGCCGTCGACGAGGGCGACTCCGGCACGCAGACCCACAACATCGTCGTCACCGCGACCGGCAACGGCACCCGCGTGATCAGGCTCTTCTGCAACGAGCCGGGCAACCAGCCCGCGACCAGGCTCGTGACGCTCAAGCCGGGCGAGCACCGCGCCGAGGTGCCGGTGACCTACACCGGCAACACGAAGTGGAGTGCCGACGTCCGCCATCCCGTGTCGGTGCAGGCGATCTCGAACGCGGTCGTCGGTTCCGCGACCGGTGGCCTGCTGGTGCGCAACGACGACCCCGCGCCCAAGGTGACGGTCACGCCCGTCGCCGACAGCGTGGTGGAGGGCGGCGCCCTGAAGTGGAAGCTGACCCTGTCCGAACCGGTCGATTCGCCGGTCACGCTCAGCGGAGCGCCGGTGGCACCCGTCTCCGGCACCGAACTGTCCACAACGGACGTCAACGCCGAGTGGCTCCTGCGGAACTCGGGCGAGGAAGCGCTGCCGTCACGGCCGTTGTCCGCCACCCAGCTCGGGTTCTACGCCTTCATCCGCCCGGGCGAGACCTCGGTCGAGTTCTCGGTGCCGACCGTGGCCGACAGCGAGACCGAGGGTGAGGAGCAGGTCAGGCTGAAGTTCGAGGGCGTCTCGCCCACCGGCACGGACTTCGAGGTGATTGGCAAGGTCAGGGAGGCGGCGTAACCACGTCTGCCCCGCAACGACGAACGGCGCCGCCCCCGAACAGGGGAGCGGCGCCGTTCAGCAAGACCAGGAAGGGCTCAGCCCTGCTTGGTCTCCCAGAAGATCTTGTCGATCTGCGCGATCAGGTCGAGCAGCGCCTGACCCGAAGCCGGGTCCATGGACCCCTTCGTGCCGCTCGCACCCGCGGCCTTGGTGGCGCGGTTGAACAGGTCGTGCAGCTCGGGGTACTTCTCGAAGTGCGGCGGCTTGAAGTAGTCCGTCCACAGCACCCACAGGTGGTGCTTGACGAGCTCGCTGCGCTGCTCCTTGATCAGGACAGCGCGCTCCCGGAACTCCGGGTCCTCGTTGGCCTGGTACTTCTCCTGGACCGCCTTGACCGACTCGGCCTCGATGCGGGCCTGCGCCGGGTCGTAGACACCGCACGGCAGGTCGCAGTGCGCGGTGGCTTCGACGCGCGGGCGGAGAATGCGCGACACGAGTCGCATCGTTCCTCCCAGAATGAAAAAACAGTGGATGCTCCGACAGGTAGGACCTTACTCCGGCCGACCGAAGGGTGATCGTTGAGACCGCGTCTCTCCACCGTGCTCGTGCGGGGTCCGTCGATGGTCCCTGCCCTGCGCGACGACGACATCGTGCTGGTCAGGTGGGGTGCGACGCCCAGGCCGGGGCAGGTCGTGCTGGTGCGGTGGGCGAGCAGACCTGGCCAGCTGTCGGTGAAGCGTGCCTCCCACGAAGTGGACGGGGGGTGGCACGTGGTGGGAGACAACCCGTTCGCGAGCACTGACTCCGAACACCTCGGACCTGCGGAGGTGCTCGGAGTCGTCAAAGCTCGACTATGGCCGAGGCCGGGTTTCAGGCTTTGAGGGACGCGTGCAGGGCCAGGCAGTCCTCGTAGCGCGGCAGCACGCCGGCTTCGTAGGCCTCGGCCAGGGTGGGGGCCGAGGTGTCCTTCTCCGACAGCTGGAACTCGAGCTCGCGCGGCCACGGCAGGTCAAGCGCCGGGTCGAGTGGCGTCAGGCCGTGTTCGCCGGACGGGTTGTAGGCGGTGGAGCAGAGGTAGTTCATCGTCGTGTCGTCTTCGAGAGCGATCATCGCGTGGCCCAGGCCCTCGGCGAGGTAGACCGCGTTGCACTTCTCGGAGTTCACCAGCACGGCGTCCCACTGGCCGAAGGTGGGGGAGCCGACGCGGATGTCCACGATCACGTCGATGAACGAGCCGCGCGGGCAGAAGACGTACTTCGCCTGGGACGGCGGCACGTCCGCGTAGTGGATGCCGCGGATCGTCCCCGCCCGGGAGACGCTGTGGTTGGTCTGGGCTACCCGGAACGGGTGCCCGACCGCCTCCACGAAGGCGGCCTCCTGGTACGGCGAGACGAACACACCGCGGTCGTCGGGAAATGTCCGAGGGGTGAACTCGAACGCGCCGTCAATTTTCAGCGAACTCGCCTGCATGGCGTCACTCTAAGGCGTCAATTTTTCTTGACCGATCGGGTGCTTCCTGCCTGCAGAAACCGACCGGTCGGTGCAGAAAACCGGACGGACGTCTTGCTACATGCCCTCTGACCTGCGGAAAAAGTGTGATCCCCGCCGCAGACAGCAACGCGCGACCCTGCCACACTTCCCGTCATCCGCACCCCTCGGGCGGTTCTCCGACGCAACTCGTCGGAGGGCATCGACCGAGTTTCCAGGCCCCGTGTACCCGGCGTGACAACGCTGGGCCGGTGCGCCGTTTGGTGATGAGCCCATGTTGGGCCACTACGCCGCCCGCACCGCAGGAGGGACGCCGTGACAGCAGTGAACGAAGCCCGCACCGAGAACTCCGATCCGACGCAGTTGACGGACGACGAGATCTTCAATGCGCATCTGGGCGGGAAGCTCGAGGTCGGCGCGACCGCCTCGCTCGCTGACCCGAAGGCGCTGTCCATCGCGTACACACCTGGTGTCGCACGAGTGAGCAAGGCCATCGCGCAGGACCCCTCGCTGGCCGCGAAGTACACGTGGGCGCACCGCCTGGTCGTCGTCGTCAGCGACGGCACCGCGGTGCTCGGTCTCGGCGACATCGGCCCGAGCGCGTCGCTGCCCGTCATGGAGGGCAAGTCCGCGCTGTTCAAGACGTTCGGCGGCCTCGACTCCATCCCGCTCGTGCTCAACACGACGGACGTGGACGAGATCGTCGAGACGCTCGTGCGGCTGCGCCCGTCGTTCGGCGCGGTCAACCTGGAGGACGTCTCCGCGCCGCGCTGCTTCGAGCTGGAGCGGAAGCTGATCGAGGCGCTCGACTGCCCGGTCATGCACGACGACCAGCACGGCACGGCCGTCGTGTCGCTCGCCGCGCTCAACGGCGCGAACACGGTGCTCGGCAAGGACATCAGTGACCAGCGGGTGGTCATCTCCGGTGCGGGCGCCGCGGGCATCGCGATCGCCAAGATCCTCATCGCCGCCGGTGCCGGCGACATCACGCTGCTCGACTCGCGCGGCATCGTCCGCACGGGCCGGGCCGGTCTCAACCCGGTCAAGGAGGAGATCGCCGCGGTCACGAACTCCAGCGACCTCGACGGGGGCATCGACGTGGCGCTGCGGGGCGCCGATGTCTTCATCGGTGTCTCGTCGTCCAAGGTCTCCGAGGACCTGATCGCGAGCATGGCGAGCGGCTCGATCGTCTTCGCGCTGTCGAACCCGGACCCCGAGGTGCATCCGGAGGTCGCCGCCCGGCACGCCGCGATCGTGGCCACCGGCCGCAGCGACTTCCCGAACCAGATCAACAACGTGCTCGCGTTCCCCGGCATTTTCCGCGGGGCTCTCGACGCGGGCGCGCGACGGATCACGGAAGGCATGAAACTCGCCGCCGCGGATGCCATTCTCGCGGTCGCGAAGGATGATTTGGGTCCAGACCGAATTGTGCCCTCGGCATTGGACCCGCGCGTCGGACCCGAGGTCGCGGCGGCTGTGGCCGTGGCCGCGAAGGCCGACGGAGTCGCCTGATCCACCCGTTTATTCGCCACCCTTTTGCAAGTGCACGGGTACCGGAACCACGAACGTGGTTTTTCGTTAACCCGTGCAGGGGTGGGCGATGACGCTCCGAAGCGCTACCGTCCCTCTCCTCGGGTGTTCACCCGAGGAGAGGGTTCGTGTTTGCCGCCGTTCGGGTGCCGTTGTCGTGCCCACCTGAATTGCCGCGGGCGGTGGATGCGGGAGAGGGTGGGCCGGTGCCCAAGTGGGTGGGACGCGCGACGGTGGTGAACGGCCGTGCACGGACGGCTGTCTCGGAGAGCAGGAAACCTCCGATGACACTGGACGGCCTGACCCTGCCCGACGCACCGTCGTTGCTCGTCGACGCCAAGGGCGTCGTCATGCAGGCGAACCCCGCCGCCGTGGAGCTCGCGGTCGCGCAGGGCGCCGACGACCTGGTCGGGCATGCGCTCGGTGACCTGCTCCTGGGCAACTCCGCCGACCTGAGACTGCTGCGCGCGGACGGCACCGAACTGCCGGTGCGCGTCGCCCGGCACGCCGTTCCCGGCACGGGCCTGCAGGCCGTCCTGCTGATCGACGTCTCCGACCTCGCCTCCGTCGCGGACGCGCTGCGCGACGAACAGCGCCGGCTGCGCAAGGTGCAGCGGGTCGCGAACCTGGGCTCGTGGGAGTTCGACCCCCGGACCGGCCTGACCGTCTGGTCGGACACGCACTACGAGCTCCTCGGTCTCGAACGCGGCACCGTCGTGCCGGGCGCGCAGGCCGTTCTCGACGTCGTGCACCCGGACGACTACCGGATGGTGGAGACGTACTGGCACGGTCGCGAGATCACCGGCGACCCGATCGACATCGAGTACCGGATCGTGCGCCCGGACGGCCAGCTGCGGTGGATCCGCGGCGTCGCCGAGGCGAGGCTGGACGACGCCGGCGCCCTGGACAAGATCACCGGCTACATCCGCGACATGACCGAGTCGAAGCGCGCGGCCACCGACCTCGCCCAGGAACGGGCGCGGCTGCTGGAGGCGCAGCGCATCGCCCGCATCGGCAGCTGGGCGTACGAGACGGGCACGCGCGCCGTGCACCGCAGCGAAGTGCTGATGGAGATGTACGCCGAGCTGGGCATGCACCCGGACGACGACCTGCTCAGCGGCGTGCACCCGGACGACCGCGAGGCCGTCAAGGCGATCCGCCACTCGTTGCTGCACGCCAGCGACGGCGAACCGGTCGAGGTCGAGGTCCGCAGCGAGGTCGGCGAGCGCGTCTACATGTGCCGCGCCCGTGCGGAGATCGCGCCGTCCGGCCGCATCGAGCGCTACCACGGCACGATCCAGGACGTCACCGAGGCTCGTGCGCTGGAACGTCAGATGCGCGAGGACCGCCGAAGGCTGGCCGACGCGCAGCAGGCCGCGCGCCTGGGCATGTGGGAGTGGAATCCGGCGACCGGCGCCGTCGTGTGGTCGGACATGTTGAGCGAGCTCTTCGGCATCCCGGGCGAAGCCGTGGGCAACTACGAGACCTACCTCGGACTCGTGCACCCCGAGGACCGCAGCTGGGTCGACGACCTGTGGCGCCAGCTGGCCGTCGACGAGGTCGCCGTGCAGTGCGAACACCGGGTGGTGCGCCACGACGGCTCGATGCGGATCTTCCGCTGCCACGGCATGATCGTCCACGACCCGCACGGCAAGCAGCTCGCTGTCGGCACCGCCCAGGACGTCACCGAACAACGTGCCGCCGAGACGCGCATGAAGCGTTCCTCGCAGCGCTTCACCGACCTCGTGTCCGTGACGCCGGTGGGCATCGGCCTGTTCGACGAGGGCGAGCGCCTGGTCGACGCCAACGACGCGTTGTGCGACCTGCTCGGCATGGAACTGGAGCAGCTGCGCGGCATGACCGCCGAACAGCTCACCCACCCCGACGACACCTCGCCCGGCCTGCAGTGGGCGGCCGAGCGCACGCAGAAGATCCCGCAGCGCATCCTCGTCCGCCCGGACGGCGAGAAGGTCTACTGCGAACTGCACATCGCGCTGTCCGTGCAGGACGACGGCCGCCGCTTCTGGCTGATCGTGTTCCTGGACATCACCGAACGCCGTCGCGCCGCCGAGGCGTTGCGCCACCAGGCCACCCACGACGAACTGACCGGCCTGCCGAACCGCGCGCTGGTGAAGGAGATCCTCGGCAAGCTGCTGGAGGGTCCCGGCCGCTCCAAGGTCGCCGTCCTCTTCTGCGACATCGACAACTTCAAGCGCGTCAACGACTCCCTCGGCCACGACGCGGGCGACGAGCTCCTGGTCGCCCTGGCGCGACGCCTGGAAGGCGGTCTGCCGGACGGCTGCACCGCGGCCCGGCTGTCCGGTGACGAGTACGTGATCATCGCCGAGGACCTCGACGCCGTGGGCGGCGTCGACGCCCTGGCGACACGGGTCGCGTCGCTGTTGAGGACCGCGGTTCCGGTGCACGGCCAGCTGGTCCGGGTCTCGGCCTCGATCGGCGCGGCTGTCCCGAACGGCTCGCGCGCCAACGGCGCCGACCTGCTCAGGTTCGCCGACGCCGCGATGTTCGAGGCGAAGCGCGCCGGCGCCGGACGGGTCTCGCTGGCCTCGGCCGCGTTGATCGCGTCCGCGGACCGCCAGGTGCACCTCGAAGGCCAGCTCCGCGAGGCCCTGCAGAACGATGGCCTGGCGCTGCACTACCAGCCCGTCGTGGGCGTCGACGGCGCCATCCTCACCGCAGAGGCCCTCGTGCGCTGGCCGCACCCCGATCGCGGACTGCTGCCGCCGGACGTGTTCCTGCCGGTCGCCGAGCAGGGTGACCTGATGCGCGAACTCGACCGCTGGGTGCTGCGGACGGCGTTGAAGGAGGCCGCGACCTGGCCCGCGCCCGACGGCCGCCCGGTGTCGGTCGCCGTGAACCTCGCCGGCCTGGTGCCGGGCGATCCGGAGTTCGTCGACATCGTGTCGACCGCGATCATGGAGTCCGGTGTCCCGTGGGAACGCGTGGTGCTGGAACTGGTCGAGACGGCGTTCGTCGACCTGCCGTCCCGAGTCCGCCAGTCGATGGACGAACTGGTGAAGCGCGGCGTGCAGTTCGCCGTCGACGACTTCGGCACCGGCTACTCGTCACTGGCCCGCCTGAAGGACCTGCCGGCCCAGATCATCAAGGTGGACCGGCGCTTCGTTTCGGGCGTGGGCAACGACTCCTCGGACTTCGCCGTCGCCCGCGCCGTCGTGGACATGGCCCGCGCGATGGGACGCAAGTGCGTCGCGGAGGGCGTGGAGACCGCCACCCAGTTCCACGTCCTGCGCGGTGTCGGCGTGGACGCTTATCAGGGCTGGCTGTTCTCGCGTCCCGTGCCGCCCAAGGAGTTCCGCGCGGTGCTAGCTCTCGGGCCGCTCCACATACCCCGCGCTGGCTGAGATCTCCGGCAGCAGTGCCGCGATCCGGTGCTTGGGCAGGTCGATCAACCGCAGTTCGAGGTCGTCCTGCCCCACCGGGGCGTTGTCGATGATCTCCGCTGCCTGCTTCTTGGTCAGCACGCCCTGCGACGCGGTGATCAAGGCCTCACGCCAGCTGTTGCGCAGCTTGCCGTGCGCCTTCATCAGGACCTCGCGGACCGCGCGCTCGCCCAGTGACAGCCCTCCGGTCAGCACCTGATCGGCGACGACGATCGTCGTCCTGCCATCTGGGTTGTTGCGCAGGAACTTCAACTTGAACCGGGTGCGCACCAGCTCCTGCAGTTCCTTCTGCCCGGCCTCCGACGACACCGCCGGGTGGTTGTTCGGCACCAGGCAGGCCAGCCGCGCGGGTGACGAGGCGAGGAGCGTGCGCAGCAGCCACGGGCCGGGATCCGCCGACAGGTCGACGGCCAGGGAGGCCGCACCCTTGCCGACCGGCTCGGCCCAGCCCGCCGGACGGGGCTTCGGCGGCGGGGAGGACTCCGGGCGGGGAGCGAGGTCCGACAACGCGGACAAAGCTTCCTGCGAGGGGCCGGACGACTCCACGGACTGCGCGCCGTGCGTGTAGATCCGCGTGCCACCGGACACCGCGCGACGTCCCGTGGGACGGCACACGTAGAGGTCGGCGGCCGAGCCGATGGCCTGCGCGCCGTCGAAGCGGTGGAACGCGGGCAGGATCGCCTCGAACACCAGGCCGAGCTTCTGCAGTTCCTGCTGCACCTTCAGGCCCAGGGCCGGCGTGCGGTCCGAGAAGCCGTACGCGAGCAGCAGCCGTCCCGATGCGATGTCCTCCAACGCCTCGATGCCGCGGCCGGCGAACAGGCCCATGCCCTCCGGCGAGTAGGGCGGGTCGCTGAAAACGAGGTCGAAGGACTCGAGAATCGAGGCGGGCAGACCGAAACGCATGTCGCAGTGCAACGTTCGGATGTCGAGCCCGCGTGCGGCGGCCCGCGAGTCGATGAACTCCAGCAGGCGTTCGTCCAGGTCCACGACCGTGATCGACACGTGCGGGTTGACCGCGGCGACGGCCAGCGACGTCAGGTCGTGGTCGCCCAGGCACAGCAGGCGCCTGCCCGTCAGGTCGTACGCCGAGTCCAGCCACACCGCGCGGTTCAGCGCCGTCTCGGCCGTGGCCTGCACATGGTCCAACGAGGACAAAGGCGGCGGGACGTCGGCGATGTCCACGAGGATCTGGCGCAGCACGTCCGTGTGGTCTCGGACACCCGAAACACCGAAGGCCGACCGGTACGAGGCGACCAGGCCGGGAGCGATGCGGTAACGATCGCCTGAAGATTCGGCGTCGTCGCCGAGGGCCTTGAGCAGGTCCTGGACGGTGCGGCGGGGCACAGCGGGCAGGCGTACGAGTTCGGCCAGCGGGTGCCAGTCCTCAGTGAGCAGGGACAACACTTCGCGAAGCTTGCGGGCGTGCACGCCGCGCTCTGTTACCAACTGCCGGACCTGATCGATCGTCACAAGCGGTAAACCATACGGGCCGTCACATGGTGGAAGGCTGTGCCGGGGTACGCCGAACGAGTTAAGGTCGTTGGGATCTACATCCAGGGCGGCCCAATCGGGGTGGTCGTCGCGACCGGAGGGATCCGAAGGGTGATCGAGTTCCGGGCCGTAACCAAGCGGTTCGAGGACGGGACCATCGCTGTCGACGAGCTCGACCTCACGGTCGAGGCGGGCACCATCACGGTGTTCGTCGGTCCTTCCGGCTGTGGCAAGACGACGTCCCTGCGCATGGTCAACCGCATGATCGACCCCACGTCGGGCACGATCCTGGTGGACGGCAAGGACGTCCTGACCGTCGACCCGCCCACTCTCAGGCGCGGCATCGGCTACGTGATCCAGCAGGCGGGCCTCTTCCCGCATCGGACCGTGCTCGACAACATCGCGACCGTTCCTCTTCTGTCCGGTTGGGACAAACGCAGGGCCCGCACGCGTGCGGCGGAGTTGCTGGAGATCGTCGGGCTCGACGCGAACTTCGGCAAGCGCTACCCGGCGCAGCTCTCCGGCGGCCAGCAGCAACGCGTGGGTGTCGCCCGCGCGCTCGCGGCCGACCCGCCGGTGCTGCTGATGGACGAACCGTTCAGCGCCGTCGACCCGGTGGTCCGCGAGGACCTGCAGAACGAACTCCTTCGCCTGCAAGCGGAACTCGACAAGACGATCGTGTTCGTCACGCACGACATCGACGAGGCGCTCAAGCTCGGCGAGCGCGTCGCGGTGTTCCAGACGGGCGGGCACCTCGCGCAGTACGCGCGGCCGACCGAGCTGCTGGCCGCCCCCGCCAACGACTTCGTGGCCTCGTTCGTCGGACGTGACCGCGGCTACCGCACCCTCACGTTCCTGCACGCGGACGTGCCCGTGCACCCCGTCACCACCGCGAAGCTCGGCGAGCGCATCACCGTCGCCGGCTGGACCCTCGTCGTCGACGAGGAGAACCGGCCGAAGGGCTGGCTGTCCGGTGTGGACGGTGAGGTCGAGGTCAGGGAGAAGGACCTGATCTCCGGCGGCTCGCTCTACGACGGCACGACGTTGCGCGGCGCGCTCGACGCGGCGCTCAGCTCGCCGTCCGCGCTCGGCGTGGTCGTCGACGGCGTCGGCGCGGTCACGGGCGTGGTCCAGGCCGGCGACGTGATCCAGGCGCTCGCGAAGGCCCGCGCGGCGGGTGAGGTCCCGAAGTGACCTGGATTTTCGAGAACTGGGAAAGGTTCTGGGAAGTCACCGAGGTGCACCTCCGGCTCTCCGCCGTGCCGGTGCTGATCGGTTTCGTGCTCTCGATCCCCCTCGGGTGGTGGGCGAACCGGTCGCAGACGGCGCGCGCGGTCCTCTTCCCGCTGGCCAACGTCCTGTTCACGATCCCGTCCATCGCGCTGATCGTGATCACGCCGGTGCTGATCGGCGTGAAGATCCTCGACGAGATCAACGTCATCGTGCCGCTGGTGGTCTACACCGTCGCGCTGATGTTGCGCTCGGTCGCGGACGCGCTGTCCGCGGTGCCGGGCAACGTGATCGCCGCGGCGAACGCGATGGGGTTCCGGCCGCTGCGGCGCTTCCTCACCGTCGACTTCCCGCTGGCACTGCCGGTCACGATCGCGGGCCTGCGCGTCGCGACCGTGTCGAACATCAGCATGGTGAGCGTGGGCGCGCTCGTCGGGCTCGGCGGTTACGGCCAGCTCTTCACCGAGGGCTACCAGACGGACAACACCCCGAAGGTCCTCGCGGGCCTGATCGGCACCGTCGTGCTGGCGGTGCTCGCGGACGGACTGCTGTTGCTGATCGGACGGCTGCTCACGCCGTGGGCACGGGCGGGGAGGTGAGCTGAGATGGGCTGGCTCTTCGATCCCGCGCACTGGTCCGGCTCGACCGGGATTCCACTGCGGTTGCTGGAACACCTCGGCTACACGTTGCTGACCCTGGTGATCGCGGCGCTGATCGCGATCCCGCTCGGCGCGTTCGTCGGGCACACCGGCAAGGGCGGGTTCGTGATCGTCGGACTCTCGAACGCCCTGAGGGCGTTGCCGACCACGGCGGTGCTGATCCTCGTCGTGCTGTGGGCGGGCCTGGGTGACTTCCCGGTGTACGTCGCGCTGGTGCTGCTGGCGATCCCGCCGATCATGGCGGGCACGTACGCGGGCGTCCGCGCGGTCGACCCGGTGACGGTCGACGCCGCGAGAGGCGTCGGCATGCGGGAGTCGGGCGTGCTGCTCCAGGTGGAGATCCCGAACGCGCTTCCGTTGATCTACGGCGGTTTTCGCGGCGCCGCACTGCAAGTGGTCGCGACCGCCACCATCGCCGCCTACACCGGCGCCGGTGGTCTCGGCAGGTTCGTCTTCGACGGCCTCGCCCTGCAGGATTTCGGACAGATGCTCGCCGGCGCGGTGCTCGTGGCACTGCTCGCCGTACTCGTCGACCTGGGGTTCGCCGGCCTGCAAAGGCTGACGGTCTCGCCAGGACTGCGTCCAGTGGGAACCGGAGGAAAGAGATGAAGCGCATTGCCACGGCTGTCGCTGCCGTGATGCTTCTGTCGGCGTGCGGTGGTGACCCGCTGACGGGCGGCGCCGACAACCCGGCCCCGACGGACACCATCGTCGTGGGTTCGGGCAACTTCCCCGAGTCGCGCCTGCTCGCGGAGATCTACGCGGAAGCGTTGTCCAGTAAGGGCGTCAAGGTGTCCAAGAAGCTGAACATCGGCAACCGGGAGCTGTACTACAAGGGCGTGCAGGACGGCTCGATCGACCTGATCCCCGAGTACACCGGCGTACTGCTCAAGTACATCAACAAGGAGGCGCAGGAAGTCGGCTCCGACGAGGTGTACGCGGCGCTGAAGAAGGCTCTGCCGCAGAACCTCATCGTGCTCGACAAGTCCTCCGCCGAGGACAAGGACGCCGTCGTCGTCACGAAGCAGATCGCGGCCCAGTACAGCCTGAAGTCGATCGACGATCTCGTGCCGTACTGCAAGGACCTGGTCTTCGGCGGCCCGCCGGAGTTCCAGAACCGCCCGGACGGCCTGCCGGGCCTGAAGGCCAAGTACGCCTGCGAGTTCAAGGAGTTCAAGTCCCTCGACGTCGGCGGCCCGCTGACCGTCGCCGGCCTGAAGGACAACACGGTGCAGGCGGCCGACCTGTTCACGACGGACGCGGCCATCAAGGCCAACGAGTTCGTGGTGCTGGAAGACCCGAAGAACGTCTTCGCCGCGCAGAACGTGTTGCCGCTCATCAACGAGAAGAAGGCGTCGCAGCAGGTCCGCGACACGCTCAACGCCATCTCGAAGAAGCTCGACACGAAGGTGCTGCTGGAGCTGAACCAGAAGCTCTCGGCGCCGGACAAGCCGGAACCGGAGAAGGTCGCCAAGGAGTGGCTCGCCTCCGCGGGCATCTGACCTGACGAACGGACGGGGCGGGCACCTTCGGGTGTCCGCCCCGTTGTCGTTCCTAGAGCTTCAGATCGGCCACGCGGGCGCTCAGGTCGACGGTCGTGATCCGGTCGGTGAAGCCGAGCGAGTGGTTGATCCGCCGCATGTGCTCGTTGGTGCTGTTCGTCTCGGTCTCGATGATCTCGATGCCGGTCAGCTGGCGGAGCAAGTGTGCTTTGACCAGCCGGCCGAGGCCCTTGCCACGATGCGCGGGAAGCACGCTGGTATGCCGTTGGTGGCCAACAGAAGGCCGCGAGAGGGTCCGGTGCAGCACCGTCACCGCGGCAGCTTCGTCGCCGTGTGTCGCGAGGACCACCCACACGTCGATGCCTGTGGCTGACAGGCTTTCTTCTTCCAGCCGCACTCGTTCTCGTGTGTACGTGGCGAGCTCGATCGCACTGTCGCCCATGGGCTGGTCCTTCGCCGAGTTGAGCGCGTCGACGTAGGCGTCGAGGAGTTCGTCCGGCGCCCGTCCCGTCCACTGCGTCAGGCGGTACCCGGCCGGTACCTCGCCCACCTCGGGCAGCGGATCGGTGAGCACGAGCTCCTGCAGGGTGAGCGCGCTGACGACGGCGAAACCGCGGTTGGCGGCCCACCGCACACCCTCGCTGCCTTCAGGAACCCATGACACTTCCGCCGTTTCCCGGTTTGCCTGGCGCAGGGCGAACCGGAGCAGGGCGGTACCGATGCCCCGGCCTCGCCACCGCGGATCCACCACGACGTTGCCCGCGACGAGGTGCACGTTGTCTGCCGTCGGCAGATATCCGTCCGCATAGCCGACGATGCGCCCGTTCTCCCGGGCAACGGCGAACCGCGGGCGGCCCCAGCCGACTTCAGACACCTGCCGCCGCCGCACCCATCCGCTGAAGTCCGGCAGCTCACGTGCCGGTACGGCGCTCGTCCACCAGGCCACCTGCAGGTCGAACAGAGCGCGCTGATCGGCTTCACCGGCACTGGCGAAGTCGAGTTCCTCGATGTGAATGTCCCCCATGCGCACTATGCAAGCAGGCTGTGGCGCTCCGCCCAAGCGGCGATGGCGGCCGCGATCTCCTTCGGCCGGTCCTCCTGAGCGTGATGCCCGGCCTCACCGACAGCCACCACGTCCAACGCGGCGATGTTCTCCGAGCACCAGTCCTGAAGCTGCCGCCCGATGAGCAACGTCGGCGAGTTCTCGAACGTCACCAGCAGCTTCGGCACCTCGGACGTGCCGAGCCACTCGCCGTAGGCCTCGATCCGCAGCACCAGTTCGGCGGGTTCGCCGTCGAACGGCATCTGCCGCGCCCACGCCAGCACCGGCCGGCGGCTCGCGGAATCGGGGAACGGCGCCAGGTAGGCCGCCATGTCCTCCTCGGACACCGGTGTGCGGACACCACCGGTGAACGCCTGCCGCACGAACCCGTCGCCGGACAGCACCAGTTCCTCGCCCAGCCCCGGTGTGCGGAAGCGGCGCACCCGTTCCTGTGCGGGCAGGGGAAGTTCGGACCCGGTCATCGGCTTCACGATCGTCTCGAAGAACGCGATGCCGGCCACGCGCGAGGGATGCCGGGCCGCCCAGTCGAACGCGAGCGCGCCGCCCCAGTCGTGGCCCACCAGCACCACGCGGTCCAGTTCGAGGGCGTCGAACCACGCGTCGAGGTAGCGGGCGTGGTCGGCGAACGAGTACGCGACGTCCGGCTTGCCGGAGCGGCCCATGCCGATCAGGTCGGGTGCCAGGCCACCCAGTTCCGGCAGCACGTTGCGCCAGGAGTGGGACGAGCCCGGGTTGCCGTGCAGGAACACGTACGGCGCCGAGCCGGACTCCAGGTAGTGGATCGAGGAGTCGAGGACGGGAACAGCGGGCATCGGGGCTCCTCAGAGGGGAACGGCCAGCAGTGCGGTCAGGTCGCGGGACAGCGCGTCGGTCCGGTCGCCCAGCGGCTCCAGCAGGCGGTCCAGCAGCGAACGGACCAGCTCGATGGCAGGTTCGACAGTGGAGAGGCCGTGTGGGGTCAGAGCAAGCCGCACGGTCCGTGTGTCGACGGCGTCCCGTGTGCGCGAGATGAATCCCGACGCCTCCAGTGAGCGCGCCAGCTTCGAGACGTACAACGCTTCCAGGCCCGTGTGATCGGCCAGTTCGCGTTGGGAGGGCCGGTCCAGGGCCAGCAGCGACGACAGCACGACGTACTGCGCGTGCGTCAGCCCGAGAGGGTCCAACGCGCGGTCAACGGCCGTCCGCCACTTCATCGCCAGGCGCCACACGAGGTGCCCAGCCGTCGGTTCCGCGCTGCTCATGGCAGATACTGTACATGGCTACTATCCTGAAGCCGCGTGCCCACCGATCCGCACGGTCAGTTCCTCGGCCGCCTTGAGTACTTCTTTGGCCAGGTCGGGCCACGTCTGCCCGCAGGGCGTGTCGCAGACGTGCCGGAACGTCAGCGTGATGGCCGCGATCGGCCGCTCACCGTGGTCGAACACCGGCGCGGCCACCGAGGCGAACCCGGCCGTCACGAACCCGTCCTCGACCGACCAGCCCTGCCGCCGTTCCAGCGTCAGCAGCCGGCGCAACGCCGGCAGGTTGTGCGGGCCGCGACCGGTGCGGTCGACGAACGAGGCCACGGACGGTAGCAACGCCCTGACCTGCGCCGGAGGCAGGTTCGCCAGCATCGCGCGGCCCGAGGCCGTCAGGTGGGCGGGCAGCCGGACGCCGACGTCGGACACGATCGACTGCGGCTGCCGGGGCTGCTCGCGGACGAGGTACAGGGCCTCGGCGCCATGCAGGACGCCCAGGTGCGCGACCTTCTCCATCCGATCGGCGAGCCTGCGCAGCAGCGGCCGGGCCAGGCGTTCCAGCGGATCGTGGCGCAGGTAGGCGGAGCCGAGCTCGAACGCCGCGACGCCCAGGCCGTAGCGCTTCTCCTCGGGGAAGTGCGTCGCGAAGCCGGCCTCGGTCAGCTCCGCCAGCAGGTGATAGGTCGTGGACCTGGGCAGATTCAGCTCGCGCGCGACGGACGCCGCGGAGACGGGCCCCGGTCTGCCCGCCAGCAGCCGGAGGACCGCCAACCCTCGCCGCAGCGCGGGAACGTCACTGCTGCTGCCCACATCCGTGATTTTCCCACGTGATGCAGCCCACGCCGTTACGACATCAGGGCACACTCAACAGAACAGGCCTGAGGTGCGTTAGAGGGGCGTGACGGTTTTGAAGGGGGTCGGGATTGACACCGAGTTTCGATGACTTCGTGGCAGCACAGGTGACCCCGTTGCTGCGCTACGCCACCGTGCTCACGTGCGACCCGCACCTGGCCCAGGACGTGGTCCAGGAAGTGCTGCTGCGCGCGCAGCAGAAGTGGGACCGCATCGGTTCAGTCGACCTCCCCAACGCCTACGTCAAGCGCATGGTGACCAACGAGTACCTCTCGTGGCGCAGACGCAGGGCCGCGAAGGACGTCGCTCTCTGCATGACGACGCTCGAGTCCGTCACCCCGCCCGTCGGCGACAAGACGCACCACTACGACGAGCGGGAAGCAATGTTGCAGCGGATCGCGAAGCTGCCCCGCAAACAGCGGGCCGCCGTCGTGCTCCGCTACTACGAGAACTACGAGGACTCGGAGATCGCACAGATGCTCGGTTGTGCCGAGGGAACCGTGCGCAGCCACATCTCGCGTGCGCTGGCCACACTCCGCCTGGACCACACGCCGGAACCCGCTGGTGTCGGGTTGCGGCTAGGGGAGGGCCTGTCGTGAACGACACCGAACAGCTCATCAAGGAGGCACTCGGCCAGCTGGCCGAACGCACTCCGCATCCGGGCCCGACGCTCAACGCCCTGCGGCGCAAGCGGAAGAGGCAGCGGAACAACATCTTCCTGATCGCCACGGCCGGCATGGCCGCGGTCGTCGTCCTGATCTTCGCGGGCGTCATCGCCAGCGACAGGTACACGCCGCCGAACGCCAACGACGCCGCCGCGGCGCTCGTGCAGGACAACGGCAAGAGCGTCGCGTTCAAGTACGCACCGCACTGGTTGCCGTCCGGGTTCGTCGAGAGCCTTCGCGCCACGAACGTGGGGCCCACCAGGGTGTGGGGTCCCGCGGGCGCTACGCCCTACAACAATCCGAGCCTCGTGATCAGAGCGCTCGGCGGGATGCCGGACACCCACGGGTGGGAGCCGGCCAATGTCCGCGGCCTGGAGGCGTGGGTGCAGGTCAGGGGGGACGCCGCAACCGTCGTCTGGAAGGCGCAGGACGTCCTGGAGGTGACCATGAGCGGGGTGAGCGACGCACGTGAGGTCGCTCTGCGCGTGGCCGAGTCGGTGCGAGCCGACGCCAAGATCACCCACGAGCCGCCGTTCAAGCTCGAAGGCAGGTACGCCGAGCTCGTGCGCGGCACCGCGCCGGACAAGTGGCACTCGTCGCTGGGCAGGAACTCGATCTCCGTGCAGGTGGCGACGGACAGGCCGGAGCTGCCCGCGCCGAACGAGGCGCTGACCGTGCGCGGCAAGCAGGGCGTGCGCAGCGGCAACACCGTGGCGGTTCAGGACGGCGGCCTGTGGATCTCGGCGACCTCCAGCGCCTGGTCCGACGAGCTGATCGAGCTGGTGAACAAGGTCGAGATCGCCGGCCAGCCGGACACGGGCTGGATCGGCAAGGGCCTCTAGGCAGCCTGTCTGGGGTCCCAGACACCATCGGGCGCTCCGGGGTCGCTGATCCGGCCCCGGAGCGCTGTGATGTCTCCATGCGACAACCGGTGGAGCTGGGTCCGAAGCCTTTGACCCTCGAGGACGTTCATGCCGTCGCCCGCGACGGCGCCCCGGTGGAGATCACCGCGGCGGCCCGCGAGGCGGTCACCACCGCCCGCGGCCACATCGAACAGCTCGCCACGGCCGAACGCCCCACCTACGGCGTCTCGACCGGGTTCGGCGCGCTCGCCGTCCGGCACATCCCGCCGGACAGCCGTGCCCAGCTGCAGCGGTCGCTGATCCGCTCGCACGCCGCCGGTGCCGGTCCCGAGGTCGAACGCGAGGTCGTCCGGGCGCTGATGTTGCTGCGCCTGCGCACGCTCTCGACCGGCCACACCGGCGTCCGCTTGTCCACTGTGGACGCGATGGCCGGGATGCTGAACGCCGGCATCACGCCGATCGTGCACGAGTACGGCTCGCTGGGCTGCTCCGGCGACCTCGCGCCGTTGTCGGCGAGCGCGCTGGCGTTGATGGGCGAGGGCATGGTCCGTAACTCGCGCAACGAGCTCGTGCCCGCGGCCGAAGCACTCGCCGAAGCAGGCATCGAACCGGTTCAGCTGGCCGAGAAGGAAGGCCTCGCGCTGATCAACGGCACCGACGGCATGCTCGGCATGCTGTCGCTGGCGATCGCCGACTTCACGAGGCTGCTGGACATCGCCGACCTCACCGCCGCGATGAGCGTCGAGGCCCTGCTGGGCACCGACCGCGTCTTCTCCCCGGAGCTGCACGCCCTGCGCCCGCACCCCGGGCAGAACGTCAGCGCCGCCCGGATGCTCGCCTTCCTCAAGAACTCCGAGATCGTCGCCTCCCACCGCGGTCCGGACTGCACGCGCGTGCAGGACGCGTACTCGCTGCGCTGCTCACCGCAGGTGCACGGCGCGGCGCGCGACACCGTGGCGTACGCGGCGACGGTGGCCGACCGCGAGCTGTCGTCCGTGATCGACAACCCGGTGGTGCTGGCGGACGGCCGCGTCGAGTCCAACGGCAACTTCCACGGCGCCCCGGTCGCCTACGTGCTGGACTTCCTCGCCATCCCGCTCGCGGACGTGGCGTCGATCGCCGAGCGCCGCACCGACCGCATGCTCGACGTCTCGCGTTCGCACGGCCTGCCGCCGTTCCTCGCCGACGACCCCGGCGTCGACTCCGGCCACATGATCGCCCAGTACACCCAGGCGGCGATCGTGTCCGAGCTCAAGCGCCTGGCCGTACCGGCGTCCGTCGACTCGATCCCGTCCTCCGCGATGCAGGAGGACCACGTGTCGATGGGCTGGTCCGCCGCCCGCAAGCTGCGCAAGGCCGTGGACGGACTCACCACCGTGCTGGCCATCGAACTGCTCACCGCCGCACGGGCCCTCGACCTGCGCGCGCCCCTCAAGCCCGCCCCCGCGACGGCCGCCGCCGTGGCGAAGCTGCGCGAGACGGTCCAGGGACCCGGTCCCGACCGTCACCTCGCGCCCGAGATCGCCGCCGCCGAGGCCCTGATCCGAAGTGGAGCCCTGTAATGGTTGTTCGCGCTGACCGCGGCACCGAGCTGACCGCGAAGAACTGGTCGACCGAGGCTGCCCTGCGGATGTTCCACAACAACCTCGACCCGGACGTCGCCGAGCGTCCCGAGGACCTCGTCGTCTACGGCGGCACCGGCAAGGCCGCGCGCGACTGGCCGTCGTTCGACGCGATCACCCGCGAGCTCAAGAACCTCGAAGCCGACGAGACGCTGCTCGTGCAGTCCGGACGCCCGGTCGGCGTCATGCGCACGAACGAGTGGGCGCCGCGCGTGCTCATCGCGAACTCGAACCTCGTGCCGGACTGGGCGAACTGGCCCGAGTTCCGCCGCCTGGAGGCCGAGGGCCTCACGATGTACGGGCAGATGACCGCCGGTTCGTGGATCTACATCGGCACGCAGGGCATCCTGCAGGGCACGTTCGAGACGTTCGCCGCCGTCGCCACCAAGCGCTTCAACGGCACGCTGCGCGGCACGCTCACGGTCACCGCGGGCCTCGGCGGCATGGGTGGCGCGCAGCCGCTGGCCGTGACGATGAACGAGGGCGTCGCGCTGTGCATCGAGGTCGACCCGCACCGCGCCCAGCGTCGTCTGGAGACCCGCTACCTCGACGAGGTCGCGGACGACCTGGACTCGGCGATCGAGCGCGTGCTGGCCGCCAAGGCTGCCGGTGAGGCCGTGTCCGTCGGTGTCGTGGGCAACGCGGCCGAGATCCTGCCCGAACTGCTCCGCCGCGAGGTCGCCGTCGACATCGTCACGGACCAGACCTCGGCGCACGACCCGTTGGCGTACCTGCCCGTCGGCGTCCCGCTGGAGGAGTGGCAGGACTACGCCGCCGCGAAGCCCGAGGAGTTCACCGAGCGCGCCCGCGAGTCGATGGCCGCGCACGTCGAGGCCATGGTCGGGTTCATGGACCGCGGCGCCGAGGTGTTCGACTACGGCAACTCGATCCGCGGCGAGGCGCAGCTCGGCGGCTACGACCGCGCGTTCGCGTTCCCCGGCTTCGTGCCCGCCTACATCCGGCCGCTGTTCTGCGAGGGCAAGGGCCCGTTCCGCTGGGCCGCGCTGTCCGGCGACCCCGCCGACATCGCTGCCACGGACCGCGCGATCCTGGAGCTCTTCCCGGAGAACGAGCAGCTGCACCGGTGGATCAAGATGGCCGGTGAGCGCGTCGAGTTCCAGGGCCTGCCCGCCCGCATCTGCTGGCTCGGTTACGGCGAACGGCACCTCGCGGGCCTCAAGTTCAACGAGATGGTGGCGTCGGGCGAGCTGTCCGCGCCGATCGTCATCGGCCGCGACCACCTCGACTGCGGCTCGGTGGCCTCCCCGTACCGCGAGACCGAGGCGATGGCCGACGGTTCCGACGCGATCGCGGACTGGCCGCTGCTCAACGCCCTGGTCAACACGGCCTCCGGCGCCACCTGGGTGTCGATCCACCACGGCGGTGGCGTCGGCATCGGCCGTTCGATCCACGCCGGCCAGGTGACGGTCGCGGACGGCACTCCGCTGGCCGCGCAGAAGATCGAGCGCGTGCTGACCAACGACCCCGGCATGGGCGTCATCCGGCACGTGGACGCCGGGTACGACGAGGCGAAGTCGGTGGCCGCCGACAAGGGCGTGCGCATTCCGATGGAGGGCTGATGCTCGACCAGATCGCGGACGTCGGGCGTGACACCAAGCGCGGCGGCTACTCCCGCCACGGCTACGACAAGCCGGAGCTGGAGCTGCGGCACTGGTTCGTCGAGCAGGCCGTCAAGCGCGGCCTGAACGTCGAGACCGACCAGAACGGCAACCTCTGGGCGTGGTGGGGCGAGCGCGGCGACAACGCGCTCATCACCGGCAGCCACCTGGACTCGGTGCCCGGTGGCGGCGCGTTCGACGGCCCGCTGGGGGTGACGTCGGCGCTGGAAGCCGTGGACCTCCTGCAGGCCAAGGGGTTCAAGCCCGCGCGGCCGTTCGCGATCACGGTCTTCGCCGAGGAGGAAGGCGGCCGGTTCGGTGTCGCCTGCCTCGGTTCGCGGCTGCTGACCGGCGCCATCTCGCCGGAGAAGGCGCTGGCGCTCAAGGACCCGGACGGCATCACGCTGGCCGAGGCGATGAAGGCCGCCGGTTACAACCCCGACCTGGCCGGCCGCGACGAACGGGCGTTGAGGCGCATCGGGCAGTTCGTCGAGCTGCACGTCGAACAGGGCCGCGGCCTGACGGTGCCGGTCGGCGTGGCGAGCAGCATTCTCGCGCATGGCCGGTGGCGCTTCACGTTCTCCGGTGAGGGTAACCACGCCGGTGCGACGTTGATCGAAGACCGCCGCGACCCGATGCTTCCGGCCTCCCAACTCGTCCTCGCCGCCAGGAAGGCGGCCAGGGCAGGCGGGCGTGCCACCGTGGGAAGGCTCGTCCCCAACCCCGGTGGCACCAACGTCATCGCGTCCACTGTGGACGTCTGGCTGGACGCGCGGGACAGCGACGACGCACGCACCCGTGCGATGGTCGCGGAGATCTCCGAGGCGGCCCACCAGGCCGCCAAGGAGGAAGGCTGCGAGATCACCATCACCGAGGAGTCGTACGGCGACACGGTGTACTTCGACTCCGCACTGCGGGACGACATCGCTGGGGCGCTCGGTGGCGTTCCGGCGCTACCGACCGGGGCGGGTCACGACGCCGGCATCCTCGCCGCGCACGTGCCGACCGCGATGCTGTTCGTGCGCAACCCCACCGGCGTGAGCCACGCGCCGGAGGAGTTCGCCGAGCAGGCCGACGTCGACGAGGGCGTCAGGGCGCTGGCCGCGACTATCGAACACCTCGGCTCGTGAACTTCTGGTGCGAGCGAGCCTGGTTGCCCGCCGGGCTCGCCGAGCGCGTCCTGATCAGGGTCGAGAACGGCGTGATCGCCAACGTGTCTACAGTGGACACGATTCCCCTGGGTGTGCGGCGGCTGCACGGCATCGTGGTGCCGGGCTTCGCGAACGCCCACTCGCACGCGTTCCACCGTGCCCTCAGGGGCCGTACGCACGACGGCGGCGGCACGTTCTGGACGTGGCGCGAGGGCATGTACGCGCTGGCCTCCCGCCTCACCCCGCAGTCGTACTACCGCCTGGCCCGCGCGGTCTACGGCGAGATGGCACTCGCCGGAGTGTCGGCCGTGGGTGAGTTCCACTACGTCCACGACAGGTCGAACGAGTTCGGCTACGCCCTGCGCGAGGCGGCGAAAGACGCCGGCATCCGCCTGACGCTGCTCGACACCTGCTACCTCGCGGGTGGCATCGACCAACCCGTCAACGAGGTGCAGCAACGGTTCTCCGACGGCACCGCCGAGGCGTGGGCTTCGCGGGTCGCCGAGCTGAAGTCCGACGACGTGATGCGCGTCGGTGCCGCGATCCACTCGGTCCGCGCCGTGCCGCGAGCCGAGCTCTCCGTAGTGGCGCAGGCGTTCCCGGACGCCCCGCTGCACGTCCACCTCTCCGAGCAGCCCGCCGAGAACGAAGCGTGCCTGGCCGCGTACGGCCTCACGCCGACCGGGCTCCTGCACGAAGCTGGTGCACTCTCACCTCGCACAACGGCCGTGCACGCCACACACCTGACGCCCGAGGACATCGCGTTGCTGGGCGGCTCCGGCACGGGCGCGTGCTTCTGCCCGACGACCGAGGCGGACCTGGCCGACGGCATCGGCCCGGCACGCGAACTGGCCGACGCGGGCAGTCCCCTCTCGCTGGGCAGCGACCAGCACGCGGTGATCGACCCACTGCTGGAAACCCGCGCCCTGGAACACAACGAGCGGCTCCGCACCGGTCAGCGCGGCCGTTTCTCACCGGCCGAACTGCTCGGCGCGGCCACCCGTCACTCGGCGCTCGGCCGGGACGGCGGGCGGATCGAGCCGGGTGCGCCGTGCGACCTCGTGGCGATCAGCTGCTCGACGCCGCGCACCGCGGGTTCGTTGCCGCAGCAGGTTCTCCTGTCGGCGACGGCGTCCGATGTGGACACCGTGGTCGTCGGCGGCCGGGTGGTCGCCGCAGGGGGAGTGCACGAGACTCTGGGTGACGTCGGCAGGCTGCTGGCGGACGCGATCGAGGAGCTGTGGGAATGAGCGTGCTGATCACCGGCATCGGTGAGCTGACCACGAACAGCGAGGTCACCGGTGACGCGCTGGTGATCGACGGCGCGGAGATCGCCTGGGTCGGCAACGTGGGCGACGCCCCGGCGGCGGACGAGCGCGTCGACGTCGAGGGCCGCGCGGTCCTGCCCGGCTGGGTCGACAGCCATACCCACCTGGTGTTCGCGGGCGACCGGACCGCCGAGTTCGGTGCCCGCATGGCCGGCAAGCCGTACACCGCGGGCGGCATCGCCGTGACCGTCAATGCGACCCGTGCCGCGACCGATGAGGAGCTGGCCGCGGTCGTGCGCAAGCACATCGCCGAAGCCCTTCGCCAGGGAACGACGTTCATCGAGACCAAGACCGGCTACGGCCTGAACGTGGCCGACGAGGTCCGCAGTGCCCGTATCGCCGCCGAGGAGGCCGACGAGGTCACGTTCCTGGGCGCCCACCTCGTGCCGCCCGGCGAGGACGCCGACACCTACGTCGACCTGGTCCGCGGCGAGATGCTCGACGCCGTCGCGCCCCTCGTGCGCTGGGCCGACGTGTTCTGCGAGAAGGGCGCCTTCGACTACGACCAGTCGAAGGCCGTGCTCCAGGCGGCCGCGGCGAAGGGCCTCGGCCTGCGCGTCCACGGCAACCAGCTCGGCGAGGGTCCCGGCGTGCGGCTGGCCGTGGAACTCGGCGCCGCCTCGGTAGACCACTGCACGTACCTGTCCGCTGCGGACATCGACGCGCTGGCGTCGTCGGACACCGTCGCCACGCTGCTCCCGGCGTGCGACCTCTCGACCCGCCAGTCGCTGCCGCCCGCCCGCGCCCTGCTCGACGCCGGCGCGACGGTCGCGCTCGCCAGCAACTGCAACCCCGGCTCGTCGTACACCTCGTCGATGGCGTTCTGCGTGACGACAGCGGTCCTGCAGATGCGGATGAGCGTCGAGGAAGCGGTCTGGGCGGCCACAGCGGGCGGCGCGCAGGCGTTGCGGCGCACCGACGTCGGCGTCATCAGGCCTGGTGCGCGCGCGGATCTCCACGTGCTGGACGCACCCTCGATCACGCATCTGGCCTACCGCCCCGGCGTCCCGTTGACCCACTCGGTGTGGCGTCAGGGGGAACGCACCAATTGAGACTGGCGTCTCATTACCCTCCGTGTGGGCCTATTGGCGGAAGGTGCGGGGCCGTACGGTGTCACTGTGGTGGATTTCGCGGAGGCCCTGACGAAAGCCGTCGACAACAGCGGCCTCAGCCTCGAACGCATCCAGCACCACCTGGCCGCCAGGGGCATGCAGGTCAGCATCTCGACGCTCAGCTACTGGCGCCGCGGCCGCAGCCGCCCGGAACGCCCGGAGTCGTTGAAGGTCGTCGCCGCCCTGGAGGAGTTGCTCGACCTCGGTGAGGGCTTCCTGACCGACCGGCTGGGCGACAAACGGCCGCGTGGGCGCTGGGTGGACCAGTCGCTGTCGATCGAGGACATGTGGGACTCGCGGGCGACCGACCTCGGCGAGGTCATGTCGCGGATCGACCGGCTGCAGCCGACGGCGACGACGTACCTCAGCGTGCAGGACCGGCAGGTGGTCGGGCCGGACCGCCGTGAGGTCCGCAACCGCTGCACCGGCGTGATCCAGGCGCTGGAGGACGGCGTCGACAGGTTCCTCGCGATCCAGCTGGCCGACGCCACGGACCTCGGCGTGCCGTCGATCGAGGCGGGGCCGCCGTGCCGGCTCGGCAGGGTGCGCAGTGAGGACTCCACCGGGTTCCTCGTCGCGGAGATCCTCTTCGACCGGATGCTCAGAGCGGGTGAGACGGCTCTCGTCGACTACACGGTCCGGATGAGACCCGGCGCGGACAGCGAGGTCTGCGACCGGCGGTTCCTGCGGCCGGTGAACGAGTACACGCTGCAGATCGACTTCCACCCGGACGCGGTGCCCGCACGATGTTTCCAGTTCGCGCGGCCGTCGCTGCACGAACCGGAAACCGCGCTGAACGACCTGTGGATCGGTACGACGGCCTCGACGCACATCCACGTGCGGAACTCGAAGCCCGGAATCTATGGAGTGCGGTGGGAGTGGGAGTAGCTCCCACTCCCACTCCCACCGCAAGCGCCCCCAGTCGGAACGATGCGCTCGGCCGAGCCGCATTCGGCCTGCTCATCAAGGGCGCCCAGGATGGCCGTCACCGCTGCAGGGGGCGGCGACAGCGAGTTCCTAGACCTTCAGCAACAGGTTCGGTGAACCCGTCCTGATGTCGGTCAGCTTGTTCGGCGTCGCGGCGCCGACCAGGGCGTTGCGCACCTGGGCGGGCGTCGCGGCCGGGTTCGCGCTCAGGTAGAGCGCGGCCGCTCCGGCGACGTGCGGGGAGGCCATCGACGTGCCGCCCATGGACCGCGTGCCGGTATCGCTGCTGTGCGAGGCGCTCACGATGTCGCTACCGGGTGCCCAGATGTCGAGGCACCTGCCGTAGTTCGACGAGCCGGCCGTCCAGATCGAACGCTTGTCGGCACGGTCCGACGCACCGACCGTGATCGCCTCCGGCGTGCGGGCCGGGGTGAAGTTGCACGCGTCCTGGCCGCTGTTGCCGCCCGCCAGCACGTAGGTGAAGCCCGCGCTGATCGAGCGCCTGACGGCGTTCTCCAGCGAGGTGTTCGTGCCGCTGCCACCGAGGCTCATGTTGACGACGGCGGGCTTCTTGCCGTTGGCCGTCACCCAGTCGATGCCGCGGATGATGCCGTCCCACGGGCCGCTGCCGTTGCAGTCGAGGACGCGGACGCCGACGAGCTTGGCCTTCTTCGCGACGCCGTAGGTCCTGCCCGCGACCGTGCCGGCGACGTGCGAGCCGTGGCCCTGGCAGTCCTGCGCGACGGCGTCGTTGTCGATGAAGTCGTAACCGTCGGATGCACGGCCCTCGAATTCGGAATGCGTTTTCCTGATTCCGGTGTCGAGAACGTACGCCGTCACGTTGGACGCGGTGTTCGGGTACGTGTAGGCCCGGTTGAGCGGCAGGTTCGCCTGATCGATCCGGTCGAGACCCCAGACCGGGTTCGACTGTGTCTCCTGGATCGTGGCGAACGTGTTCCGCTCGACGAATTGCACGTCCGGGTCCGCCGCGAGCCTCCGCGCCTGACGTTCGGACATTCCGGTGACCGAGAACCCGTTCAGCGCGGCGCTGTAGGTGTGCTTGACGTTGCCCTGGTAGCGGGACGCCAACGCGCTGGCAGGGGTGCGCGCTCCGTCCTTCAGGACCACGATGTAGCTGCCCTCGACCGCCTGTGTGCCCGCACCGGGCAGCACTGCTTCTTCAGCGATCGCGGTGGGCGTCCACAGAGCTGTGGAAGCGATGCCCAATGCCGCCGCGATGGCGACATGACGCCGAAGTGCCATGGGGGTTCCTCCTGGCAGGGAATGAACTGGGGAACACCAAGAAACTAACGCGAGTTGTGCTCCGGATAACAGGTTCGAAACTTCAGTGCGCAATACTGTCAAAACTGTGGCGCACTGGAGTTTTGCGCACTCGCAGTGCTGGGCGAGCCGGTTCTGATCACTGGCCGTAGCATTCCTCCATGCAGGATTTCGCTGTGGCGCTGGCGAAGGCCGTGGAGGCGAGCGGGCTCAGTCTGGAACGGATCCAGCGCCACCTCGAGTTGCGCGGCGTGCAGGTGAGCCAGTCGACGCTGAGCTACTGGCGCCGGGGCCGCAGCCGCCCGGAACGGCCGGAGTCGCTGCACGCCGTCGCGGTGCTCGAAGAGATCCTGAAGCTGCAGCCGGGAACGTTGACCGGGAGCCTCGGCGACAAGCGACCGCGCGGGCGATGGGTCGAGCGCGCCGCCGCGCTGGAGGGGATCTGGCAGGAGGCTGCGGTCGACCTCGGTCGTGCCATCAACCGCGTCGACAGGCTGCTGGCGTCCCCCGCGAAGTACATCAGCCTGCGAGACGTGGTCGTGATCGGTTCCGACCGGCGTGAGATCGAGATGCGGACCAGTTCGGTGATCGAGGCGTTCGAGGACGGCGTCGACCGGCTCCTCGTCGCGAAGGTCGCCGAGGACACCGACCTCTCCACCGGCGACATCGTCGCCAAGAGGTCGTGCCGGGTAGGTCGTGTGCGCAGGGACGACGAGCACAACCTGCTCGTCGCCGAGATCATCCTCGACCGGGTGCTGCGGGCGGGCGACACCGCGCTCGTCGACCTCAGGATGATCGCCGACCCCGGTGCGGACAGCGCCTCGGCGGACCGCACGTTCATCCGCAACCTGCGCGACTACGTGCTGGAGGTCGAGTTCCACCCTGACGCGGTGCCGGTGCGCTGCTACAGCTTCACGCGGTCCGAGAAGGGGGCGCCCGAGGTGGAGACGGGGGACCTCTGGATCGGCACGACCGCGTCCGCGCACCTGGTCGTGCACGAAGCCCAGGCGGGCTCCGTGCACGGCATCAAATGGGAGTGGGAGTAGCGGCCCTCGCTCGCTACTCCCACGACTGCGCATCGGGTTACCTGTTCCCTACTGCCCGATGCGCAGCAGCCTGTTGGGCGAGCCGAACTGCAGGCCGCGCAGGGTGTTCGCGCTCGCGCCGTTCACGAGCGCGTCCCGCACCTGCTGGTTCGTCGCGTTCGGGTTCGCGCTCAGGTGCAGCGCCGCCGCCCCGGCCACGGCGGGCGCCGCCATCGACGTGCCGCTGTCGAGCCGGAGACCGAAGTTGTTGACGTGCGAGGCCGAACTGATGTCCGAGCCGGGCGCCCAGACGTCGACGCAACGGCCCCAGTTCGACGCCGTGCCCCACTGCGGCCAGACCGACCGGTTGTCGTTGCGGTCGGTGGCCCCGACCGTGATCGCCTCCGGCAGCCGGGCCGGGGTGAAACCGCACGCGTCACGGCCGTCGTTGCCCGCCGCGAGCACGTAGGTGAACCCGGCCGCGATCGACCGCCTGATGGCGTTCTCCATGAGCTCGTCCTGGCCCAGCCCGCCGAGGCTCATGTTGACCACCGCGGGACGCACGCCGTTGAGAGTGACCCAGTCGATGCCGGCGACCACGCTGTCCTGGTCGGACCTGTTGTTGCAGCCGAGCACCCGCACGCTGACGACCCGCGCCCGCTTGGCGACACCGGACGTCCGGCCCGCGATCGTGCCGGCGACGTGGGTGCCGTGGCCCGCGCAGTCACTGGCGTCAGCGTCGTCGTCGATGAAGTCGAAACCGTGCGACGCGCGACCTTCGAATTCGTTGTGCGTGATTCGCACGCCGCTGTCGAGAACGTAAGCGCGAACACCTGCCGCCGCATTGTCCGGGTAGGTGTACCGGTTGTTGAGGGGCAGGGTGCCCTGGTCGATCCGGTCCAGGTTCCACGGCGCGTTCCACTGCGTGGTCTGGCCGGAGAGGACCAGGTTGCGCTGGACGTAGGAGACATTCGGGTCCGCGGCGAGCCGCCTGGCCTGCAGTTCGGACATGTCCCGCACGGAGAAGCCGTTGAGCACGGCCTTGTAGGTGCGCTTGAGCCTGCCCTCGTACTTGCTCAGCAGGCTCTGCGGGGAGGCGCTGACGCCGTCCTTGAGGACGACGATGTAGCTGCCGGGAACGGCCTCGCCCTCGCCGCGCAGTGCTTGCTGCGCATTGGCGGTGGGAGTGCAGAGAACGGTTCCGAACAATGCCACGGCAATGCAGGTGTTGATTCTCATCGGGTCCTCCAGGCAGGCTTGACGCGATGAAAAGTAACTTCACGAGTGGGTGAAATGACAGTGGAGAAAATTTGGTCGCCAATACTGTCAAGACTGTGGCGAGCTGGAGCAACTCCACGTGGCACAATGCCGCGCCGCGAGGCAGGGTGAGAGGTATGGAGTACACCAACCTCGGTCGCAGCGGCCTGTCCGTCTCCCGCCTGTGCCTCGGCACGATGAACTTCGGTCCCGAGACGTCCGAGGCCGACAGCCACGCGATCATGGACCGCGCCCACGAACACGGCCTGAACTTCTTCGACACGGCCAACGTCTACGGCTGGAAGAAGGGCGAGGGAGTCACCGAGAACATCATCGGCAACTGGTTCGCCCAGGGCGGCACGCGGCGCGAACGGACCGTCGTCGCCACCAAGCTCTACGGCAGCATGGGCGACTGGCCGAACGAGACCAAGCTGTCGGCGCTGAACATCCGCCGCGCCGCCGACGCGTCGCTCAAGCGCCTGCAGACCGACTACATCGACCTCTACCAGATGCACCACGTCGACCGTGACACGCCGTGGGACGAGATCTGGGAAGCCTTCTCCGTGCTGCGCCAGCAGGGCAAGGTCATCTACTTCGGCTCGTCCAACTTCGCCGGCTGGCACATCGCCCAGGCTGCCGAGGCCGCGCGCACCCGCGGGTTCCTCGGGCTGGTGTCCGAGCAGTCGATCTACAACCTGATGACCCGCTGGGTCGAGTTGGAGGTCCTGCCGGCGGCCAAGCACTACGGCCTCGGCGTGATCCCGTGGTCACCGCTGCACGGCGGCCTTCTGGGCGGTGTGTTGCGCAAGCAGCGTGAAGGTGGCACGTCCCGTAGCGCGTCCGGCCGTTCCGCGGATGCGTTGGAGAAGCACCGCGACACGATCGACGCCTACGAGAAGCTGTGCGCGGACATCGGCGAGGACCCGGCCAACGTCGGCCTCGCGTGGTTGCTGCACCAGGAGGGTGTGACCGCGCCGATCATCGGGCCGCGCACCATCGAGCAGCTCGACAACTCGTTGCGTGCCGCGGAGTTGAAGCTCGACGCGGACGTGCTGGCGAAGCTCGACGAGCTGTTCCCGGCACCGGCTCCGAACGGGTCGAAGCCGGCCCCGGAGGCCTACGCCTGGTAGCCGCTGACCGGCGTCTGCGAGGAGGGCGTCAGGCAGTCCTCGCAGACGCCGTCAGGTCAGGCGGCGATGCGCTTCCAGACCTGCGGGTTGCCGCCCCAGCAGCGCCACTGCCAGATCTTGCCGCCGTTGCGGTTCTCGTTGGGATCGGCGTCGAGGCACCTCAGGCTGTGCTCGTTCTGCAGCGTGCCGGGCAGTCCCGGCGCCTGCGTCCACTTCTGGAACGGGGTGCCGTTGCACCCCCACACCCAGACCTTGCCGCCGTCCCAGTTCTCGTTCGGGTTGGCGTCGAGGCACATCGAGGTGTTCAGGGCCGGCCGGATGGTCCGGTCGTCGAAGAACAGCCACTTCTGCTCATCGGTGCCGTCGCGGTTGTACTGCCGCACCAGGCCGCCGTTCGTGCCGATCTGGCTGCGCAACGCCTCCAGCACCAAGCCCGGCGGGGTGCCGACCTGCAGCACGTACGGTCCGGCCACGGCCTGCGCGCCCACCGGCGCCGGTGCGGCGGACGCCACCGCCGGCAACGCCGCCATCGTGAGTGCCGCAGCGGCGATCATCGTCTTCTTCAGCAAAACTCCCCCTCAGGAATCGCGGTGATCGAACGAACCGATCATCGCGGCGGCCGAGGGGGAGCACCTGAGCATCGGGATGCTCAAAAACGTTGGCAAAAAGCCAAAAGGTCCCGAAAGCTCAGTCCTCGAAGTCGTCGTCGTCGCGCGCCAGGAAGGTGGCGAAGCGCTCGATGGGCGTCTCGAAGTCGGGATTGGCGTCGACGAACTCCCGCAGCTTGTCGGCGAGCCACGCGAACGTGACCTCTTCCTCGCCGCGCCGCTTCTCGAGCTCCTCGATGCCGCGATCGGTGTGGTACATGGCGAAACTCCTGTGGGGGCTTTAGAAAACGAGCCGCCGGACCCCTGGGGATCCGGCGGCTCGTTCGCTTCAGGCGGGACTTAGTCGAACGCGCGCGTGATGATCTCGCGCTGCTCGACCTCGTGCACCTTGCTCGAACCGGCCGACGGGGCGGCCATCGGGCGGCGCGACACGCGGCGGACGGTGCCCAGATGCTCGGGCAGCAGCTCCGGCAGGGCCAGACCGTAAAACGGCCAGGCACCCTGGTTCGCCGGCTCCTCCTGCACCCAGCGGACGTCCTTCGCGTTCGGGTAGCGCTCCAGGGTCTCGGTCAGCTTGCGGGCCGGGACCGGGTAGAGCTGCTCGACGCGCACGATCGCCACGTCGCCGCCGCCGCGCTTCTCGCGCTCGGCGTGCAGCTCGTAGGAGATCTTGCCGCTGCACAGCAGGACCTTCGTGACCGCGTTCGGGTCCTTGATCGTCGGGTCGTCCATGACCGACTGGAAGCGGTCGTTGATGAACTCGTCCGTGCCGGACACCGCTGCCTTGAGACGCAGCATCGACTTCGGCGTGAACACGATCAGCGGCCGGTCGACGCCGTCGAGGGCGTGGCGACGCAGCAGGTGGAAGTAGTTCGCCGGAGTCGACGGCACCGCGACGGTCATGGAGCCCTCGGCGCACAGCTGCAGCCAGCGCTCGATGCGGCCCGACGTGTGGTCGGGACCCTGGCCCTCGTGGCCGTGCGGCAGCAGGATCACGACGTCGGAACGCTGACCCCACTTCGCCTCACCGGACGAGATGAACTCGTCGATGATCGGCTGCGCGCCGTTGACGAAGTCACCGAACTGCGCCTCCCACAGGACCAGCGCCTGCGGGTTCGCCACCGAGTAGCCGTACTCGAAGCCGACGGCCGCGAACTCCGACAGCACCGAGTCGTAGACCATGAACTTGCCCTGGTCGTCGGACAGGTGCTGCAGCGGCGTGTGCTCCGCACCCGTCTTGCGGTCGATCAGGGTCGCGTGGCGCTGCACGAACGTGCCGCGGCGCGAGTCCTGGCCGGCCAGACGGATGTTGCGGCCCTCGATCGCGAGCGAGCCGAAGGCGAGCAGCTCGGCGAACGCCCAGTCGATGCCGCCCTCGCGCGCCATCTTGGCGCGGCGTTCGAGCACCGGCTTGACGCGCGCGTGCGGCGTGAAGCCCTCCGGCAGGTTCACGTGGGCGTCGGCGATGTGCTCCAGCACCTCGCGGCTGATGCCCGTGGGCAGCTTCGCCGGGATCTGCTGCTCGGCCTCCACCGACGGGCTGACCGTCACCGGGTGCTTCTCGAGCTCGCGGACCTCGTTGAAGACGTGCTCCAGCTGGCTGGAGAAGTCCTGCAGCGCCTTCTCGGCCTCTTCGACCGTGATGTCGCCGCGGCCGATCAGGGACTCGGTGTAGGTCTTGCGCACCGAGCGCTTCTGGTCGATCACGTCGTACATCGCCGGCTGCGTCATCGAGGGGTCGTCGCCCTCGTTGTGGCCGCGGCGGCGGTAGCAGACCATGTCGATCACGACGTCCTTGTGGAACGCCTGGCGGTACTCGACGGCCAGCTTCGCGACCCAGTAGCAGGCCTCGGGGTCGTCGCCGTTCACGTGGAAGACCGGCGAGCCGATCATCTTCGCGACGTCGGTCGAGTACTTCGAGGACCGCGAGTGCTCCGGTGCCGTGGTGAAGCCGACCTGGTTGTTCACGACGATGTGGACCGTGCCACCGGTGCGGTAGCCGCGCACGAGCGCCAGGTTCAGCGTCTCGGCGACGACACCCTGACCCGCGAACGCCGCGTCACCGTGCATGGCGACCGGCAGGACGGGGAAGAAGTCGCCGCCCTTGTCGATCATGTCCTGCTTGGCGCGCACGATGCCTTCGAGGACCGGGTCGACGGCCTCGAGGTGCGACGGGTTCGCCGTCAGCGACACCTTGGTCTCGCCGTCGCCGAACATGCGGAAGTACTTGCCCTCGGCACCGAGGTGGTACTTCACGTCGCCGGAGCCGTGCGCCTGACCGGGATCGAGGTTGCCCTCGAACTCGCGGAAGATCTGCGAGATCGGCTTGCCGACGATGTTCGCGAGGACGTTCAGGCGGCCGCGGTGCGGCATGCCGATGACGACCTCGTCGAGCTCGTGCTCGGCGGCCTTGTCCAGCACCGCGTCGAGCAGCGGGATGACGGTCTCGCCGCCCTCCAGCGAGAAGCGCTTCTGGCCGACGTACTTCGTCTGCAGGAACGTCTCGAAGGCCTCAGCCGCGTTCAGCTTGCTGAGGATGTACTTCTGCACGGTGGCCGGCGGCTTCTCGTGCGGAACCTCGACGCGCTCCTGGATCCAGCGGCGCTCTTCGGGCTCGAGGATGTGCATGTACTCGACGCCGACGGTGCGGCAGTACGAGTTGCGCAGCACACCCAGGATGTCGCGGAGCTTCATCCGCTCCTTGCCGGCGAAGCCGCCGACCGGGAACTCGCGGTCCAGGTCCCACAGCGTCAGGCCGTGGCTGAGCACGTCCAGGTCGGCGTGGGAGCGCTGGCGGTAGTTCAGCGGGTCCGTGTCGGCCATCAGGTGACCGCGCGTACGGAACGCGTCGATCAGCTCGATGACGCGCGCGGTCTTGTCGACAGCGCCCTCGGGGATGTCCGCGACCCAGCGGATCGGCTCGTAGGGCAGACGCAGCGACGCGAAGATCTCGTCGTAGAAGCCGTCCTCGCCGAGCAGCAGCTGGTGGATGCGCTTGAGGAACTCGCCCGACTCCGCACCCTGGATGATGCGGTGGTCGTACGTGCTGGTCAGCGTGATGATCTTGCTGACGCCCATGTCGGTGAGCGCCTGCTCGCTGGTGCCCTGGAAGTGCGCGGGGTACTCCATCGCGCCGACGCCGATGATCGCGCCCTGACCTGCCTGCAGACGCGGCACCGAGTGGTTCGTGCCGATCGTGCCGGGGTTGGTCAGCGAGATCGTGGTGCCGGAGAAGTCGTCCGCCGTCAGCGAACCGCCGCGGGCCTTGCGGATCAGGTCCTCGTAGGCCTGCCAGAACTGCGTGAACGTCATGTTCTCGCAGCCCTTGACCGACGCGACGACCAGCGTGCGGCTGCCGTCCTTGCCGGGCAGGTCGATCGCCAGACCGAAGTTGACGTGCTCCGGCGTGACGACGAACGGCTTGCCGTCGACCTCGGCGTAGTGGCGGTTCATGTTCGGGTACGCCTGCAGCGCCCGGACGACCGCGTAGCCGATGACGTGCGTGAAGGAGACCTTCCCGCCGCGCGTCCGCTTCAGGTGGTTGTTGATGACGATGCGGTTGTCCGCCAGCAGCTTCGCGGGCACGGCACGCACGCTGGTCGCGGTCGGAACAGTGAGCGAGAGCTCCATGTTCTTCGCGATCGCGGCGGAGGCACCACGCAACTGCTTCTGCTCGGGCTGCGCGCTCGGCGGCTTGACCGGGGCGGCCTTCGCTGCCTGCTGCGGCGCGGGCTTGCCGGTCTGCGGCAGCGTGGCCGCGGACTTCGGCGGCGCTGCGGCCGGCTTGGGTGCGGTGGCGGGCGCGGGCTTGCCGTTGTCGGCGGCCGGCGGCGTCACGGTCGCGGTCGTGGTGGCCGTGGAGCCACCCGCGCTGGCCGTGGCGGCGCTACCGTTGCCGCCCCCACGCTTGTAGTCGGCAAAGAAGTCGTGCCATGCCGGGTCTACGGATGACGGGTCCGCGAGGAACTGATCGTACATCTCCTCGACGAGCCATTCGTTCGGCCCGAACTGTGACGCAGGACTGCTGCTGGACACGGCTGGCGCTCGCCTCTATCCATCTCGCTCTTGGTGTTGACTCATGCGGTAGTCAGGTTAGTCCCCCTGGCCCGGGCCTTCACACGCTGGAGGCACATGGCAAGGAGTGCTCTGTCACAGGATCGATCAGGACGGGCCTGTCGTCACCCGCAATTGAGCAGTTCTTGATGTGCGTCTCACATCGTCGCCTCACTTTCGAGCAATGCTCACGTGGCCGTCGGACGGGCATACGCACCGGGAGTGGTGATCAGTTCACGATAGGTACAACGCGGTCGCCCTGCGGATTGATCTTGCATCTCGTTCACGCCAGTGAATGCCTGATCGAGGCCGTGAACGCTCTGGTGAAGGCGGTTCTGGTCTCGTCCGTCGTCCGGTCCAGCGACAGGTACGGGTTCAGGTCCTCCAACTCGACCAGGAGCAGGTCACCGGCCTGGGTCCGGCAGGCGTCGACCCGCTGCACGCCGTGGCCGAGCGCGTTCCAGTCGATGAACCTCTGCGCGAACTCCAGGTCTTCCTTGCCGGGCGCGTACCGCGTGAGTTCCCAGCGCTTGGCCGGGTCCGGCGCGTGCAGGGCGTATTGGAAGTCGTGGTCCACGAAGTAGAACGACACCTCGTACCGGAAATCGATCTTGGGCTGGATGAGCAGGTCACCGGCTTTGTTCGCTATTTCGTCGCGGACGACGAACTCGAGGCCGTGCGAGTCGGCGCCCGTCTTGGGTTTCACGACGTAGGTGCCGGTCCGCGGAAGGCGGTTCAGGGCACTGGCGTCGCCGACCGTGGGGATGACCGGGTAGCCCTGCTCGGTCAGGTCGATCAGGTACTGCTTGCCGGTCATGTCGGCCTTGCCGGTCAGCGGGTTGTAGACGCGCTGGTTCGTCGCCTTCGCCTGCTCGCGGAAGTGGTGGTAGGCGGGGAGGTAGTCGATCACCGGCCCGCTGTTGCGAACCACCACCGTGTCGAAGTTCGCCATCACGGCCGCGGCGTCTTCCGGATGGCAGATGGCCAGGTCGAAGTGCTGTCTGAGGTGGGAGGTCAGGTAGATGTCCTCGTCGCAGTAGCGGCGGCCTTTGGCTGGGTAGGCCAGGTTGGAGACGTAGAGGATTGAGGGGCGGGAGGGCATCGTTCGTGCTCCTTGACCTTGGTGGTCTGGGGAGATGGTTTCTACGGGATTGGGTGGGGTGGGGACGAGGGTTCGTGGTGGGGGCCACGGGGTTGGGATTGCGGGTTGGCTTTCTGTGGCTCGCCCATGGGCACCGAGCGGGTCGGTTTGTCTGGGCTTGCCACATGGGCACCAACGGGTCGGCTTGCGTTGGCTTGTCGCGTTCCAGCGGGGTGGTCACCTGCCGTGCGGGCGGTCACCTTGCGAGGGTGGTCTCTCAGGCAGTACCGGGTCGGTGCCGGTCATCGCCGCTTCGCGTCGATAGCGATTGGGGCTTGACCTTGAGCCTCTGGCGGGATGCTTGACGGCCGGAAAAGGGCCGGGCTGAAAGCGCCCGGCCGTGCCCATGAGGGGAGCATCCCGCCCACTCAAGGTAAAGCCCCAATCGCCGAGTGCGTGGCTCACCACCGCTTGACCAGGGCGTAGAGGTTCACACGCCTCGGCTTCGCCATTGCCGTTGGCGGCAGGGCGGCTCGGCTTCGCCGTTGCCCGTTGGTGCGGAGGGACGCCTCGGCTCCGCCGTTGCGTTGGCAGGGGGCAGGACAGGACCGGACAGGGCTTGGCGTTGCCGTTGTGCCTTGCGCTTGGGGGTGGTTACGCGGCTTCTGGAGTGTCGCCGTGGCGCCATAGGCGGGCGTAGGTGCCGTTGGACTTCATGAGGTCGGCGTGGGTGCCCTGTTCGATTATTCGGCCGTTGGCCAGGACGACTATTCGGTCGGCCCTTGCTGCGGTGGCCAGGCGGTGGGCCACTACGAAGGTGGTTCTGGCGCCTGCGAGGTGGTCGCTGGCGCGCAGCACTGCGGACTCGGTGGCCGGGTCCAGGGCTGCTGTTGCCTCGTCGAGGAGTAAGAGGTCTGGGTTGACCAGTTCTGCTCTCGCCAGCGCTACGAGTTGGCGTTGGCCTGCGGAGAGGTGGTTGCCTCGTTCGCCCACCGGTTGGTGGAAGCCGTTCTGGAGGGTGGCGACCATCGGGAGGGCGCCTACGGCTTCTGTTGCCTGTTGGATTTCTTGTTCTGTGGCTGTGGGGCGGCCGTAGGCGACGTTGGTGGCCAGGTCGCCGCCGAAGAGGTGGGCTTCCTGGGGGACTACGCCCAGGCGTTGGCGGTAGGCGGAGAGGTCGTAGGTGCGGACGTCGACGCCGTCGATCAGGACCGTGCCCTTGGTGGCGTCGTAGAAGCGGGCTATGAGTTTGACGAGGGTCGATTTGCCTGCGCCTGTTTCGCCTACGAGGGCGATGGTTTCGCCTGGGCTCACGTGGAGCGTGACGTTGTCCAGGGCCGGGGTTTCCGCCCCTGCGTAGGTGAAGGAGACGTTGCGGAGTTCCACCTCGCCCTGCAGGCGGGGTGGGACCTCGATCGGGCTTGATGACGGTTCGACTGTGCTCGGGGTGCGGAGGAGGTCGCCGATCCTGCGGAGGCCCACCCTGGCCTGCTGGTAGCCGTCGAAGACGCCGGAGAGTTGCTGGATCGGGCTGAAGAACAGGCCCAGGTAGAGGAGGAAGGCGAGCAGGACGCCCGGGGTCATGGTGCCTGCCGCTACTCGGTGGGCGCCTACGGCCAGGACGACTGCCTGGGCCACGCCGGAGAGCATTGCCACGAACGGGAAGTAGGTGGCGATGTAGCGCTGGGCTCGCAGGCGGGTGCGGCGGTAGGCGTCGCTGCGTTCGGCGAAGGCTTCTGCTGAGCGGCGTTCTCTTGTGTAGGCCTGGGAGACGCGGAGGCCCGAGACGTTCTCCTGGAGGTCGGCGTTCACCGCGCTGACTCGTTCGCGGGCTTCCGCGTAGGCGGTGGAGGAGAGGCGTTGGAAGAGCACCGTGGCGGCGGCCAGGAGCGGGAGCACCGAGAGGGCGATCAGGGCCAGTGAGGCGTCGGTGACGACCAGGGCCGCGGTGATGCCCACCACGGTGATCAGGCTGATCACGGCGGTGACGAGGCCGGTCTGCAGGAACGTCGAGAGGGCGTCGACGTCCGTCGTCATCCTCGTCATGATGCGGCCGGCCATCTCGCGCTCGTAGTAGTCGAGGCCGAGGCGTTGCAGGTGGGCGTAGCTGCGGACGCGGAGCAGGTAGAGCAGGCGTTCGCCCAGGCGGGCGGCGAAGACCGTGCTGCCCGCCGTGGTCAGCCAGCCGACCACGACCAGGCCGATGCCCAGGACCACGGCCTGCCACAGCGCCGACTCGGCGCCGCCCACGACGCCGCCGTCGATGCCGAGGCGCACGAGCGAGGGCATGCCCATGCCGACCAGTGCGTCCAGCACCACCAGCGCCGTCACGCCGCCCAGGGCCCAGCGGACCGGGCGCAGGAGGCGGGCGAGGCGGAAGGCCGGGTCCGGAGCGCGCGGGTCTTCGCCGTGCAGGACCGGGACTTCGGTGGCCGGTGGCAGCGAACGGACCTGGGCAAGCAACTCGGGAGTGGGTGGGCCGCCTGCCAGCGCCGCCATGCCGCCGCCTGTGCCACCTCCGCCACCGCCACGCCGGCCAGGCGCGGCGGGCGTCGAGGTCTTCGCTTCGGCGATCAGGCGCTCGTCGAGGTCCTCTTGCGACAGCTTCGGCCACAGTTCGCCGGCCGTGGCCGGCGCGGCGGACTCGATCGCCTCGCCCGGCCCCGCCAGCAGGTCGCGGTAGAGGGCGCAGCGCGCGGTCAGTTCGGCGTGCGTGCCGATGTCGATCACGCGGCCCGCGTCCAGGACGGCGATCCGGTCGGCCAGCGACAGCGTCGAACGCCGGTGTGCCACCAGAAGAGTCGTGCGGTTGGCCGTGACCGAGGCGAGCGTCGCGTGGATCGCGGCCTCCGTCGCGTTGTCCACCGCGGACGTCGCGTCGTCCAGCACGAGGATGCGCGGGTCGGAGAGCAGGGCGCGGGCCAGGGCGACGCGCTGGCGCTGGCCGCCGGACAGGGTGAGGCCGCGTTCGCCGACCACCGTGTCGTAGCCGAGCGGCAGGGCCTCGATGAAGTCGTGGGCCTCGGCGGCCTTCGCGGCGCGCTCGACCTCCTCGCGCGAGGCGTCGGGGCTGCCGTACGCGATGTTCGAGAACACCGTGTCGGAGAAGAGGAAAGCCTCCTCGAACACCACGCCCACCGCGCCACGCAACGACTCCAGCTTCAGTGTGCGCACGTCCGCGCCGCCGACCCGGACCGAGCCGCTGTGCACGTCGTAGAAACGCGGCAGCAGCAACGACACCGTCGACTTGCCCGAACCCGCGGTGCCCACCAGCGCCAGCGTTTCGCCCGGCTCGACCGAGATCGAGAAGTCCTTCAGAACTGGCTCACTGCGGGCATAACCGAAGGACACGCCGGAGAACGAGACGCCGAGCGGACCCGAAGGCACCTCGTCGGGGCCGTCCGTCACGTCCGGCTGCGAGTCGATCAGTTCGTAGACCCGCTCCACACCGGCCCTCGCCAGCTGGGCGGACACCATCAGGCTCGACAGCAGCCGCGTCGGGCCGACGAGGTTCGCCACGTACGTCGTGAAGGCCAGGAACGTGCCCAGCGTGACCTGGCCGTGCAACGCCAGCCAGCCGCCCAGGCCCAGCACCGCGACCTGGCCGAGCAACGGCAGCGCCGTCACGGTCGCGAGCGGCTTCGACGACAGCCGGGCAGCGCGCATCCGTTCCGCGAACAGGAACTTGGCGTGCTTCTCCAGCCGGGCGACCTCACGCGCCTCCTGGCCGAAGCCCTTCACGACGCGGACACCGGTGACGGTCTCCTCGACGTGCTGCGCCAGATCCGCTGCCCGCTGCTGAGCCGACCACGTGGCGGGGAACAGCGTCAGCCGGGTGCGCCCGGCCAGCCACGCCACCAGCGGCAGCACGATCACCGCGATGATCGTCAGCGGGATCGACAGGTAGATCATCGCCGCCAGCGCGGCCAGTGCGAACACCACCGTGCCCACGGCCAGCGGCGCCATCATCAGCAGCGACTGCACCAGCTGCAGGTCGGTGATCGAGCGCGACACGATCTGCCCGGTCCGCAGCTCGTCCTGCTTCGCGCCGTCGAGCCGCTGCACCGCCGAGAACACGCCGAGCCGCAGGTCGTGCTGCACGCCCAGCGCCAGCCGCCCGCCCAGGTAGCGCCGCAGGAACGCCGACCCGAACGTCAGCACCTCGAGCACGATCAACGCCACCATCAACGGCCACAACCGATCGGTGCGGCCGCCCGTCGAGTCGTCGATCGCAGTCTTGAGCAGCAACGGCCCCGCCGCCTGCAGACCCACGCCGACGACCGCGGCGAGGACCGACAGCACCACCAGTCGGGGGTGCTGCCAGCACGCTGCGGTCAGTCGGCGGATCCAGCCCTTCGTCACGGGACTCACAGTACGTTCGGGGTCCGACATAAAATTGTGACGTCAGAAACCGCAGGTCAGGTGATGTCCTTCTGGGTCATCCGGGCCCAGCCGCCACCGAACGCGGCGGCGACCCAGGCGAAGAAGATCAGCCCGGACAGCCACCACGCCTGCGCGCCACCCGCTCCCGCGAGGACCCGCAGCCAGTAGACGCCGTCCTCCGGCACGACCCCCGCGTCGGCGAGGAACAGGTCGACCGCGACCGAACCGGTCAGCCCGTCCACCGACCCGTTCGGCAGGAACCCGACGGCCGTCTCCGGCACGCCCGCGAGCCGGAGCCCGAACTGCAGCGCGTTCTCGATCACCAGGAAGTACATGATCAGCAGCACGACCACGCCGGCGGAGTTCGGGATCAGTGCGCCGAGGCCGACGCCGAACATCGTCATGAGGATCGAGGACAGCACGCACACCAGGGCGAGCATCGCCCAGCCACCCGCGTCGGGCATCTGGCCGGAGTTGCTGGTGAGGACGATGCCGAGCGCGGTGAACCCGATGATCGCGAGGCCGTAGATCGCGCCCCAGAGCGCGTAGACCATCATCTTGGCCGCCATGGCGTGCACGCGCGACGGCGCAGTGAGGAACGTCGTCGTGATGGTGCGCGTGCCGACCTCATTGGCGATCGCCAGCGCACCGAAGATCAACGGGAACATCGTGGCGAGGTTGATCGTCCGCCCGATGCCGAGCAGGGAGAACTTCCACTGGTCCGGCGTCACCCCGAGCGCGTCGGAGAGCTGCTCCGCCTCGGACGACGAGAAGACCTCGACGAACGTCTGGCCGGCCAGGCCGGACAGCAGGCCCCCGCCCAGCGCGATCAGCACGGTCGGGATGAGCAGAGCCCACCACAGCGTGGTCGTCGTGGTCTTGCGGAGCTCCGCCTGTACGAGGTCGCCCATCAGGCCCAACCACCCTGCTGCTGCTGGTACGGAGCCGGCGCGTGTCCGGCGAACTGGCCGCTGGTGAGCCGGAAGAAGATCTGTTCCAGATCGGCCTGCTCCTCCTGGATGCCGTAGACCGACACGCCCGCGCGCAACGCGGTGTCCGCGACCTGCTTGGCGTCCACTCCGGACACGGCGAGACGTCCGTCCGGCAGCTGTTCGAGCGCCTGGACACCGGCTTCCCGCAACGCCGTCGCGAGGGCGCCGACGTCCGACGGTTGCACGAAGACGCGGCGTTGTTGCTGCTGGCGAAGGTGCTCCAGCGGCCCGTAGTACATCGTCTGCCCGCGCGAGACGATCACGACCTGGTCGACGGTCTGCTCCACCTCGGCCAGCAGGTGGCTCGAGATCAGCACGGTGCGGCCCATGCGCGCGAACGACTGCAGGAAGTTCCGCAGCCACGCGATGCCTTCGGGGTCCAGCCCGTTCGCCGGTTCGTCGAGGACCAGCACCTGCGGATCGCCGAGCAACGCGGTGGCGACCGCCATCCGCTGCTTCATGCCCAGCGAGAACCCGCCGACGTTCCGGCCTGCGGCGGTGCTCAGACCGACCAGGCCGAGGACCTGGTCCGCCTGAGCGTCCGGCACACCGATCGCCGACGCGTACACGCGCAGGTGGTTGCGCGCCGTCCTGTTCGGATGGAACCCCTGCGCCTCCAGCACCGCGCCCACCACGCGGCCGGGCCGGCCGAGTTGGTGGAACGGCCGTCCGTTGATCGTCGCCGTACCGCTCGTCGGCTTCACCAGTCCCAGCAGCATTCGCAGGGTCGTCGTCTTGCCCGCGCCGTTCGGGCCGAGGAAGCCCGTCACGCTGCCGGGTGACACGGTGAAGCTCAGGTTCTGCACCGCGGTCACCGAACCGAACTGCTTGGTCAGGTTCTGGACCGCGATGAGGCCGCTGCCGTCATGCATGCGGCCCATCCTGCCTGAAACGTCAGTCCGGCAAGGCGTGCTTGGGACGAGACACGACGGGCGCGCGGTGCACCACCGGCGGTCCGGCCACCAGGACCGGCAGTTCGGTGGTCATCTCGGCCGGTGTCTCCTCCGGCAGTTCGATCACACCTGATCGAGTGAAAGGGTTGCGCAACGGCCGCCGCCGGTCGCGGTGGGGCAGCCCCTCGCCGATCAGGTGCTGGTGCGCCATGTTCCAGATCTGGCACGGCCATCGGCGGCGGCGCAGCCAGCCGGGACAGGCCCTGCACCGGCCGTCCTCGTCGGGCTGGTGCACCGTCAGCAACAGCCGCCAGCCGTCCGCGAGGCGGTGGATCTCCGCGCGGGCCAACGGAACCAGTGCTTCGGCTTCTCCGTGCTCCGCGACTTTGTCCAGCAGTGCCAGGCGTTGCAGCACCGCGTCGCGCAGGGTCTCGTCCATCACATCTTCGCCGTGGCCTGGTCGAGCAAAGAGCCCAGTCGACGCGTCTGAGTGGCGGACATCACAGCGGTCTCGCCCGGTGGCGTGACCAGCAGGACCCGGTCGTTCTCCACCAGAACGGTCATCGATCTGTCCCGCCCGAACGGGTCGTGGCAGTGGATCCATCCCTGTGGTTCAGCCATGGAATCTCCCTTCGAGGGACACCCGACTCCGTCTTCATCGGCCGAACCCGCTGCTCGCCGCACCGCGATCTCGGTATTTCACTCGTTTGCTGGATGGGTCGGACACGGGCAGTGGTCCACTCGGGGAAACTTTCGGGTCGCGTTTCGGTGGGGGTGCTGGGCGCCGCGCGCCAAAGCCCGCTATATTTGGACACGGCGGCCCCGCTCCCAGTGACCCCCAGGCTGGTTGAGCGCGGCCGCCCCTTTATTTTCTCTCTCCCCTCTCCTCCCTCTCCACTTTCTTCTCGCAGTGAAAATCTCTTGCGTTCTCTCGCCTCGTACGCTGTAAGTTGCTCGTACACCGTAAGGGGGGAGAACGATGACTTCGACGACCGAGAAGGCCGTGGTGCACCCGCACCCTCAACGCTGGGCCGTGCTCGGCGTGCTCTGCCTGTCCGTGATGGTCGTGGTGCTGGACAACACCGTCCTGAACGTGGCGATCCCGTCGATCTCGACGGGCTTGGACGCGAGCACCGCGGACATCCAGTGGATGATCAACGCCTACTCGCTGGCACTGGCGGGCCTGCTGCTCACGACCGGTTCGCTCAGCGACAGGTTCGGCCGCAAGCGCGCCCTCCTGACCGGCCTGGTGCTGTTCGGCACGGGCAGCGCGGTCGCGGCGTACGCGAGCTCGTCCGAGGCGCTGATCGCGGCCCGCGGGTTCATGGGCATCGGCGCCGCGGTGCTGATGCCGGGCACGCTGGCCGTGCTGATGCAGTTGTTCGACGACCGGGAACGCCCGAAGGCCATCGGCATCTGGGCCGCCGTCACGAGTCTCGGCTTCGCGGCGGGGCCGGTGATCGGTGGCGCGCTGATCAAGCACTTCTGGTGGGGCTCGGTGTTCCTGATCAACGTGCCGGTGGCGGTCCTCGCGATCGCGGCCGTCGCGATGCTGGTGCCGGAGTCCAAGGACCCGACGGTGCGCAAGCCGGACGTGCTCGGCTCGGTGCTGTCGGTCATCGGCATGGTGTCGATCGTGTACGCGGTGATCGAGGTGCCGGAGCACGGGTTCGGCTCGTCGGAGTTCGGCGTGCCGGTCGCGATCGGGCTGGCGGCCATGACGGGATTCGCGTTGTGGGAACGGCACACCGACGATCCGATGCTAGATCTCGGGTTCTTCCGGAACCGCCGTTTCACCGGCGCGGTGGCGTCGGGAGTGCTGGCGGCGTTCGGCATGGCGGGCTCGCTCTTCCTGCTGACGCAACACCTTCAGGGCGTGCTCGGCTACAGCCCGTTGGAAGCGGGTCTCCGGGTGGCGCCGATGGCGATCGCGTTGCTCGTCACCAGCAATACGTTGGGACAGCTCGTGATGAAGCTCGGCGCGGGCCGGGCGATGCTGCTCGGCATGACGATCGTCGCGGGCGGCGTGGCACTGCTGTCCATCGGCACCACCTACCCGCCGACGCTGGCCGGGCTGATCCTCATCGGCGTGGGTGTCGGTGTCTCCCAACCGGTTGCGGTCAACGCGCTGATGGGCTCGATCCCACCGGAACGCGCCGGAATCGCGTCCGGGCTGTCGGGCACGCTGACGGAACTGGGCTCCTCGTTCGGCATCGCGGTGCTCGGTGCGTTGCTGTCGGCGCGGTTCGTGGCGTCGCTGCCGGACGGCGTTCCGGGGCGGTCGCTGAGCGAGGCCTTGCACAGCGGCGCGGACGTCACGGTCGTACGTGAGGCGTTCTCGAACGGCATGAGCGTCAGCCTGATCATCGGCGCCGTGGCCGTGTTCCTGGGAGGTGTTGTGGCGAGCGTCCTGCTGCGGCGTGCATAGGATCGGTCCGTGGAGAGCGTGTGGTTCAGCAAGCCCAGGCCCGGCGGCGGTCAGCCCCTCGGCCTGAGCCGGGAGGCGATCGTCCGCAAGGCGATGGAGATGCTGGACGCGCACGGCAGGCAGAAGCTCTCCATGCGCAAGCTCGCGGCGGAACTGGGCGCGGCCCCCATGTCGCTGTACTGGCACGTGCCGACGAAGGACGCGCTGATCGAACTCTGCCTCGACGAGATCTACGGCGAGTTCCCCCTGCCGGACCCCGACGCGGACTGGGAGAGCGCGGTGCGCGGGATGATGCACGCGTTGCGTCATCTCGCGCTCAAGCACCCGTGGTGGGTGCGCGGCATCGGCGAGTTCAACAGCATCGGCCCGAAGGCGGTGGCGATGTCCGACTCGATGTTCGAACCCCTGCTGCGGGCTGGCCTGTCGCTGGGCGCGGCGGCGCAGTCGATCTCCACGGTGTCGAGCTTCGTCGTCGGGTACTCGATCGCCGAGGTCAACTTCATCGCCCGCGGCGGAATGGACTCGCCGCCGCCGGACGTGGCGAAGATCGCCGACATGTACCGGGAGAAGCACCCGAACTACGTCAGGATGCTCGACGTGCAGGAGATCTGGACGTTGGAGGGGCAGTTCGAGTTCGGACTGGACTGCGTGATCGACGGCATCAAGGCGCGCGTCGCCGCCCTCAGATAGGCGAAACCCCCGCAGCGATTCACGCGTGCGGGGGCCTCAATCATTCAGTTGGCTTTCAGACGACGGTCTCCAGCGGCGTGTGCACGAGGCCGGTCGCCTCGGCCACCGGGCCGTAGGTCAGCTGGCCTGCGTGGACGTTCAGGCCCAGGGCGAGCGAACGGTCGTCCTTGAGCGCCTTCTCCCAGCCCTTGCCTGCCAGCGCGACGGCGTACGGCAGCGTCACGTTGGTCAGCGCGTAGGTCGAGGTGCGCGGGACGGCGCCCGGCATGTTCGCGACGCAGTAGAACACCGAGTTGTGGACCTCGTAGGTCGGCTCGGCGTGCGTGGTCGCGCGGGAGTCCTCGAAGCAGCCGCCCTGGTCGATGGCGATGTCGACGAGCACCGAACCGGGCTTCATGTCGGCGACCAGCGCGTTCGACACGAGCTTCGGAGCCGCGGCACCGGGCACCAGCACGGCGCCGATGACCAGGTCGGCCTCACGGACGGCCTGCTCGATCGCGAACGAGTTCGAGGCGAGCGTGCGCAGACGGCCCTGGAACTGGGCGTCGATCTGGCGCAGGCGGTCGACGTTGGTGTCGAGGATCTGCACGTCCGCGCCCATGCCGACGGCGATGGTGGCCGCGTTGATGCCGGCCACGCCGCCGCCGATCACGACCACGCGGGCCGGGGCGACACCGGGAACGCCGCCGGGCAGCACGCCGCGGCCGCCGGAGGGCTTCATCAGCGAGAACGCGCCGACCTGCGGGGCCAGCCGGCCCGCGACCTCGGACATCGGGGCGAGCAGCGGCAGCGAGCGGTTCGGCAGCTGCACGGTCTCGTAGGCGATGGCCGTGGTGCCGGACGCCAGTAGCGCCTCGGTCAGCGGCTTGTCGGCGGCGAGGTGCAGGTACGTGAAGAGGGTCTGGCCGGCGCGGAGACGGGGGTACTCCTCGGCGATCGGCTCCTTGACCTTGAGAACCAGGTCACCTTCCGCCCACACGTCGTCGGCGGTCGGGAGGATCTTGGCGCCCGCGGCGAGGTACTCCTCGTCGGTGATCGCGGAACCGAGACCGGCGCCCTGCTCGACGTAGACGTCGTGCCCGCGGCTGGTCAGTTCGTGCGCACCGGCAGGCGTGAGAGCGACGCGGTACTCGTGGTTCTTGATCTCGCGAGGAACTGCGATCCGCACGATTACTCCTCCGTTCGGTGGCCGACATCTCACAATGTGGGGCAGTCGCAAGGTCATGTCACTGTGACGGTCGCACTATCTGATACCCGCCTGGTTGTTCACCTGGAACAAAGCGACCTGAGCCCCGTTCGCGTTCCGCTCGACCGTCCCGCGTTGACACTCGGCGGGGGCCACACATAGCGTTCGACCCGGACAACTGAACACCGGCCGCGGCGCGCCAGCGCCAGAACCCGCGTGGGAGAGACCTCGACGAACTGGTCGAGGCGCCGAAGGGGCAAGCTCCCGCACACTCTCAGGCAGCAAGACCACCCGGGGTAGGCAACTCTGCACGGCGGAGGGGGCGCAAGTTTCCTGACCCGTCACAGCCAGAGGAGTCGCGCCGTGGAGTTCCCCGAGAACCTGCTCTACACCGTCGAGCACGAGTGGGTCGACTGGACGCCGGGCACCCAGGACCCGCTGACCTGCGGAATCACCGAGTACGCGGCTGATGCGCTCGGCGACATCGTCTACATCCAGCTGCCTGAGGTCGGTGCCAAGGTCGTCACCAACGAGGTCTGCGGCGAACTGGAGTCCACCAAGTCCGTGAGCGACCTGTTCTCGCCCGTCACCGGTGAGGTGATCGAGGTCAACAGCGCCGTCGTGGACGACCCGGCCGTGGTGAACAGCGACCCGTACGGCGCCGGCTGGCTGTTCAGGGTCCGGGTGGACTCGGCCGAGAACCTGCTCACGGCGGCGAAGTACGCCGAACTCACCAAGACTGACTGACCGCACCACCACCACGAAGGACTGATCAGTGGCGATCAGCGTTTTCGACCTGTTCTCCGTCGGCATCGGACCGTCCAGCTCCCACACGGTCGGACCGATGCGCGCGGCCGCGATGTTCGTCGAGAAACTCGGTGCGCGTGCGTCCGAAGTGGACCGCGTGCACGTCGAGCTGTTCGGCTCACTCGGCGCGACCGGCCATGGCCACGGCAGCCCCAAGGCCGTGTTCCTTGGCCTCGAAGGCAACCTCCCAGAAGAAGTCGATCCCGCCGCCGCGGCCGTCCGCGTCGAGGAGATCATCTCCAGCCGCCGGCTGAGGCTCGGCGGCACGCACGAGATCGACTTCGTGCACGACCGCGACCTCGTCATGCACCGCCGCAAGTCACTCCCGTTGCACCCCAACGGAATGCGCTTCGAGGCGTACGCGGACGGCAAGCCGGTCGAGCACGCCGTCTACTACTCGATCGGCGGCGGGTTCGTCGTCGACGAGAACGCCAGCGGCACCGACCGGATCAAGCCGGACTCCACGCCGTTGCCGCACCCGTTCCTGACCGGCGACCAGCTCCTCGCGCGCTGCCGCGAGACCGGCCTGTCGATCAGCGAGATCATGATGGCCAACGAGCAGTCGTGGCGCACGGAAGCCGAGATCCGCCAAGGACTTCTGCACATCTGGCACGTCATGCAGGAGTGTGTGGAACGCGGCTGCAACGAACAAGGCATCCTGCCCGGCGGCCTGAAGGTCCGCCGCCGTGCCGCCGAGATGCGCAAAAGCCTGGAGGGCGAACACTTCGTCACCGACCCGTTGCGGGTCATGGACTGGGTGACGCTCTTCGCGCTCGCGGTCAACGAGGAGAACGCGGCAGGCGGCCGTGTCGTCACCGCACCGACCAACGGCGCGGCCGGCATCGTCCCGGCGGTCCTGCACTACTACACCAAGTTCGTGCCCGGAGCGTCCGACGACGGCGTGGTGCGCTTCCTGCTCACGGCCGCCGCGATCGGCGTGCTGTTCAAGGAGAACGCGTCCATCTCCGGCGCCGAGGTCGGCTGCCAGGGCGAGGTCGGCTCGGCCTGCTCGATGGCCGCCGGCGGCCTCGCCGAGGTGCTCGGCGGCACCCCCGAACAGGTCGAGAACGCCGCCGAGATCGCCATGGAGCACAACCTCGGCCTGACCTGCGACCCGATCGGCGGCCTGGTGCAGATCCCGTGCATCGAACGCAACGCCGTCGCGTCCATCAAGGCCATCACGGCTGTGCGCATGGCTTTGCGCGGCGACGGCTCGCACTTCGTGTCGCTCGACAAGGTCATCAAGACCATGCGGGACACCGGCAAGGACATGTCGGTGAAGTACAAGGAGACAGCTCGCGGCGGACTCGCCGTGAACGTCATCGAGTGCTGATCAGGCCCTGGCGTCGTAGAGGCGCTGAGCTTCGAGCACTTCCGGCATCCGGCCCTCGAGCAGGTGGATCAGCGCCAGCAACCGCTCGGCCGTCTCGCGGCCCAGCGGCGTGAGGCTGTAGTCGACGCGCGGCGGGTTCGTGTTCTGGGCTTCCCGGAGCACGAGCCCGTCGCGCTCCAGCGCCTGCAACGTCTGGGACAGCATCTTCTCGCTGACCCCGTCGACGCGGCGGCGCAGCTCGTTGAAGCGCAGCTGCCCGTCGGCGAGCGCGGTCAGCGTCAGGCTGCCCCACCTGCCGGTGATGTGCTCCAGCGTGGGACGAGACGGGCACGCTTTCGCGAACACGTTGTAGTCCATACCGGCATCATACCTGGTCACAACGCTAACGGAAAGTAAGTGTGAGAGCTCTCCGCGTCATGAGAGCTCTCACACCTCAGAACGGCCAGGTGGCGTTCTGACCTGCTTCGAGCAAGGGCACCATACGAAAAGTTGCGTCCGTCAGGCCGCCGAACTCGTGGCGGTTCGCCTTGCCGGTGGCGTACGCGGCGTTCCGGTAGCCACCGAGGTTGAACCCGTAGATCGGCACGTGCGCGGGCACGACGTCCGAGACGCCCTGCCCGTAGTACCCGGACATCGTCTGCATGTCCGAGATGACGAACACGCGGTCGTGGCCCCGGAAGGTGCGCTTCAGCGACCCGACGATGTCGGTGCCGTGCCCGACCTCGCCGATCCGCTTGAGGAACCGGTCCACCTCGCGGATGACCGAAGCGCCCGGCTTGATGTCGTGCCGGAACGTGCTGTCCGCGAACCCGACCACGTCCACCTGCTCACCCTTCGCGCCCAGCGCGACGCCGAACACCGCCGCGGCCTTCGCCGGGGTGACCTTCGAACGCGCCGAGATCGCACCGGTCGTCATCGACGCCGAGGTGTCGACGAGGATCAGCGAGCGGCCGGGCAGGGCGGGCAGGTTCTCCAGCGACGCCTGCAGCGCCTGGTCCAGGGCGTGGCCCCAGCGCAGGCTCGGCGCCGCCTCGTAGGCGGACAGGAAGCGGAACGGGAACTGTCGCGAGCGCGCGACCTGGCCGGGGTCGGCCAGTCGTGCCGCGACGGCGGCTGCCGCCTCGTCGGACATGCCGGCCTCGTCGAAGTTCCTGAGGTTCCTCAAAAGCGCCATGTAACCCATGGACGGCGCGAGCGCCTCCCACACCTCACGAGTCAGCGGTCCCTGCAGCCAGCCGGCCACGGACTCCCACGTCATCCCCGCCCGGCGCAGCACGTCGACCGCGTCGGGGCGCTCGAACAACGCGCGGCGCTGCTCGACCGGCCACGCCATCAGCTCCCGCCGTGCCGCGATCACCCGCAGGTCGGCGGGCACGTCGGCGTCGGCGGAACGGCGGCGGTCCAGCACGTGCTGGAAGAGCGCGCCCTGCCACGGTGCGGCGGGCGAGGGGTGAGCGAGGTTCAGCACGTCGGCCATCCGGAAACCGCGGGCGTCGCTGTCCCACTTGAGGACCGCACGCTCGTTGTAGAGGCGCTGGACGGCGTCGGAGATGCCGCGCTTGATCGGCTTCGGCACGCGCCGGCCGTTCTGGCTCGTCCAGTAGGCGAGGAGTTCGCCCGGCTCGTCGGCGCGCTGCAGCACGGATGCCACGACGGCGCGGTTGGTGACGCCGGCGTCGGACTCGGCCACGAGCCGCGCGAGCACGAACTCGGCCGCGCCGACGAGCGACGCCGTGCGCATGTTGGCCTCGTTGCGCAGCCACTGGAGCAGGCGCGCGGTCCACTCGGGATCCGACAGAGCGGCCTGGTGCACGAGCTGGGCGAAGCGGTTGTCGCGCTGGGCGCCGGACTCGTAGAAGGTGTCCTCGCCGCCCATGTTCGACACGGCAAGCAAGAAAAGTTCGGACTTCGTGTCGCGCACGAAGCCGTCGCCGCCCTCGTAGGTGACGCTGGCCGGAACCGGCGCGGTCGTGACGGGGCTGGTAGCCGCCGGACGCGCGCGGAAGATGTTGAACTTCGCCATTGGCTCTTCCCCCTCGAAGAAAACAAAGGGAGCCCACAAACCCCACACGTGTCCGAGATCAAGGTCGCGGAAGGTACGTAGCTGCTCTGCCAGTTGAGCTACAGCCGGTTTCCCGGCTGGCGGGACTCGAACCCGCAACCCGCCCATTAACAGTGGAAGTAACCCTCTGCTTCGCACCGGACACGTGTGAAGTTGTGTGCTCCCGAGATCAAAATCGCCAACGGTGTGTTTGCGTTTTCAAGACGAAGTAACCGTTGGCTTCGCACCGGGTGCGATTTCTATGCAACCACACCTGGCCAGCGATTTTAGTTCCGGCAGATGTGGAGTTTTGGACGCCCGAGATCAAATCGCGGAGGGTGACGTGCTCACCGGGGTGAGCAGAGACCGGCCGGAACCGGCCTCAGGAGTTGAACCTGAGTAATCACCGAAGTAACCCTTCGCTGCGCACCGGGCGCACATTCATACAACCACAGCGCGCAAAGGGTTTTCCTAGGGCGCCGTCTTCACGAGCCGGCGCAGCAGGTAGAACAGGCCGACCGTCAGCAGGAAACCGACGGCGCTGATCATCACGATCTGCTCGACGGTGTCGGCCTGCGATCCGGCGAACACGTAGGCGGCGCAGATCGGGATGGTGCCGACGAGGGTGAACGACATGAAGGTCCGGAAGGACACCCTCGACACCCCGGCGGACACCGACACCGTCTCCGCCATCATCGGAATGCCGCGCGCCACCCCGAAGAACCAGGGCCCGAACTGACGGCCCCAACGCCGCATCTCGGTCAGTTCCTCGATGGTGACCACCCGGCGCACCAGCCACGGGCCCGCGAACCGGCCCAGGGCGTACCCTGCGGCAGAGGAACCCAGTGATCCGACGATTGCGAGTGCCAGCCCGAGAGGCAGGCCGAGTGCCGTTCCGGCCAGCACGATGAGCGGGGTGGACGGCACGGGCAGCAGCACGTCCACGACCAGCAGGGCGAAGATCGCCACCGCCGCCCACACAGGGTCGATGCCGCGCACCCACGTCACGACCCCGTCGAAGTCGATGAGGTCCAGTGCCTCGAACACGATCCAGCTCAGCAGCACGAAGCCGAGCACGACGGCCGGTATCCACTTCCACCGAACGCCCGTCTCATAACTCATCGGGTGATGGTCGCCCACGCCGATGCGCCGGACAATCCGCCAGTGGCGCAGGTTCCGCGAAGGGACACACATGAGTGACGATCTCGTGCCTTTTCTCGGGCACTGGGTGCTCGACCCGGCACGCTCCGCGTACACCGGTGGCACTCCGCCACGAAGTGGTCACTACGACCTGAGGCTCGAACGTGACCGGCTGGTCGTCAGCATCGAGGGCGTGCTGGGGTCCGGTGATCCCATCCGCACCGGGTACACATTGGACCTGTGGCAGGACACGCCGATGAGCGTCGGCCACGTCGACCGCGTGCGTACGGTCGTCGAGCCGCGTCGTTTCTGCACGATCGCCTACGCGGGTGCGCAAGCGGTTGCGCGCGCCTGGAGGGTGCTCGGTCACCTCAACGAGATGACGGTCGTCCAGTCCGCGCCCGACGTGTTCGGCGTGTGGCGTGACGACGTCTCGGTGTACCGCAGGCAGTTCTAGGCGCCTGGTCTGATCTAGGCGCGTGGTCTGAGCACCGCGACGACGACGCGCAGGCCCAGCAGCACGGCGATGATCAGCAGGTTGTAGCCGAGCACCTGGTGCAGCCCGACGTCCGCGGCGATCTGCGGTCCTCCGGACGAGCCGAGCAGCAACACCGCCATCACGCCCGCGGTCGCGCCCAGCGCGGTCAGCATCACCTGGTGCAGCAGGCCCGTGATGAACGACCTGTCGCGCTCGTCCGCGAACAGCCTCATCGACATGCTCAGGCGGCCCTGCTCCATCGCCCCGGTGATCCGGTCGATCCGCCGCGGCAACCGGCGCAGCATCGGCAGCACGGCCTGCAGTTCCTCGGCCATGGTCCGCTGCATCGACTCCGGTGTGAGCCGTTCGGAGATCTGCTCGGCGGCGAACGACCGCGACTCCACGACGATGTTGAAGCCGGGCGCGAGCACCGCCAGCGTGCCCTCCAGCGTCGCCAGGGCCCGGAACACCGCCGCGATCTCCGGCGGAATGCTCAGGCCGAACCGCGACACGATCAGGAACAGGTCGCCGAACATCTCCACGTCCGGCCGCATGCCCGCGCCGAGGTGGCGGGCCATGAACTGGCCGAGAGCGCGCTCCAGCCGTTGCTCGTCGATGTCCTCGGGCCGTGAGGTCAGCTCCAGCAGCGCGTCCGTGAGCCCCGCCGGGTCACTGCGGTCGATGGCCAGCAGCAGCCGTTGCAACGCCGAGCGCAGCGCGGAGTCGATCCGCCCGACCGAGCCGAAGTCGAGCAGACCGAGGCGTCCGTCGGCGAGCAGCAGCACGTTGCCGGGATGCGGATCGGCGTGGAAGACGCCGTCCAGCATCACCTGGCGCAGCACGAACCGCAGCAGGGTGCGTGCGAGCCCCACGTCCTCCGAGGCGCCGCGCAACGGCACTCCGTGGAGCCGGTCCATGACCAGGACGCGAGACGTCGACAGGTGGACGTGGGGCAGCCCGACGGACGAGTCCGACGCCGCCGCCACCGTCATGATGTTGCGGGCCTCGATCTTGAAGTCGAGCTCCTCGCGCAACGCCGCCGCGAACCCCGCCGCGAGGTCGCGGATGCCCAGCGCCGAGCCCCACCGCGTGCGTTGCAGCTTCTCGGCGAGCCGCGTGACGATGTCCAGATCGCCCTCCGCGGTCGCCCGGACGTCCGGGCGTTGCACCTTCACGACGACCTCGGCGCCGGACTTCAGCACCGCCCGGTGCACCTGGGCGATCGAGGCCGCCGCCAGGGGTTCGGGATCGACCTCCTGGAACGCGTCGAGCCCGACCTCGGCGTCGAGCACCGCCCGGACCTGGTCCCACTTCGCCGCCGGCACCTTGTCCTGGAGCAGGCTCAGTTCGTCGACGAAGTCCTGGGGCAGCAGATCGGCGCGCGTGGACAGCACCTGCCCGAGTTTCACGAACGTCACGCCGGCGTCCTGCAACGCGAGCCGCAGCGACCGCGAGAGCCCCGTGGACGTCCGCTCCCGGCCGCGCAGGTAGGGCCCCAGGCCGTGCCGGAACGCGATCGCGGTGATCCGCGAATACCGCCGGGTCCGCGCGATCCGGCGCCGCGCCATGCCCCACCACTCGGTGGGCGGCGGGATCGAGCCGGTCGGCACGATGATCTCGGCGAACGCCAGCAGCCCGATGACCACCAGGATCGCCAGCCCGAGCTGCACGGTGACCAGCGCGGCGGACGGCTCGGTGGCCGCCTCGCCGAAGATGCTCGTCGCGATCGACATCGCGAGCCCGCACGTCAGCGCGGTGCGGATCAGGCCGATGCGCAGCCCGAGAATTCGCCGCGCGGCCAGGGCCATGCCCATGACCAGCAGCAGGAACGTGATCGGGAAGCCGATCGTGTAGACGAGGAAATCCCCCATGATCGGCAGCCTAGGCGTGCCCCTTGACTCAGGTTGGCAGGTCGCGAAAGATCCGATGAATCGCCGCCAGCGTTGATCTGACCGCACAGCGAAGTGAGGTGCTCGGCAGTGGGCGAAATCAACCGGCGCACGGTACTCGGAGGCGCTCTAGCTGGGGTAGCGGGTGGCGCGCTGCTCTCGGGGAGTGCGTCCGCAGGTGATGGGTTCAGCTGGAAGGACTTCATCGGGTCATCCGATCTGATCTGGAAGAAAATGCCCGCGACCTGGTTCGAGGGCCCGTTCCTCGGCAACGGCTACCTCGGCTCAGGCATCTACGCCGAGCCAGGCGCCAACGCCGTCCGGTTCAACGTCCAGCACTCCCAGGTGCAGGACCACCGCCCGGAGTTCGGGGCGCTGTTCGGCCTCGCGCGGCTGCCCATCGGCTACTTCACGCTCGAACCCGTCGGCGCGATCACCGGTGTCGACCTGCGGCTCGACCTCTGGAACGCCGAGCTGACCGGCACGATCACCACGGCCGCGGGCAGCCTCCGGGTGCGGGCGTTCATCCACACCCGCCGCGACCTCTACGCGATCGACGTCCAGGCCAGCGAGGGCGAGAGAGCGTTCCAGTGGGTGTTCCACCCGCTGAAGGCGATCAGCCCGCGCACAGACCCGAAGTGGAACCGTCCACCGCCGGCCGGGTTCACCGACAACCCGCCCGTGCAGCGGGCCAGCGCCGGCGACGTGCAACTCGCCGTGCAGCCGCTCAACTCCGGCGGCGAGCACGTGACGGCGTGGCGCGAGGTCACCCGTGGCACTCGGCGCACGCTGTTCACGAGCGTCGCGTGGTCACATCCGGCGAAAACGGCTGTGTGCAAGGCGATCACCAACGTCCGGTGCGGCTCGATCGACGCTCTTGCGGTCGACCACCGGTTGTGGTGGCACGACTTCTACCGCAGGAGCTTCCTGTCCATTCCGGACAAACGGCTGGAGGCGTTCTACTGGATCCAGCTCTACAAGTTCGCTTCGGCAGCAAGAAAAGAGGCACCCGCGATCGCGACCTGCGGGCCGTGGCTCGAGAACACGCCGTGGCCGAACACGTGGTGGAACCTCAACGTGCAGCTGGAGTACTGGCTGATCCACGGCTCCAACCACGTCGACTTCGACGCCGTCACCTACTCCGTCGACAGGTACCGCGACGCCCTGGTCGAGCAGGTGCCCGCCGAGTACCGGCACGACTCGGCGGGCATCCCGCGCACCACCGACACCGTGCTGAACAACGGCGCGGGCATCGGCAACTCCGGTTACGGCGTGGGCGTTCCCGGCAGGGACGTGCCGACGCCCGAGGTCGGCAACCTGACCTGGACGCTGCACAACGTCTGGCTCACCTACCGGCACACGATGGACGACCGTGTCCTGCGGGGCGTGCTGTTCCCGTTGCTGCGCAGGGCCGTCAACTACTACTTCCACTTCCTGACCAAGGGACCGGACGGGAAGTGGCACCTGCCGTTCACGTTCTCGCCCGAGTACGGCGTGAACGCGCCCGACTGCACCTACGACCTCGCGTTGCTCCGGTGGGGCTGCCGGACGTTGCTGGAGGCCGCGAAGTCGTTGCGCGTCAACGATCCGCTGATCCCGAAGTGGCAGGACACGCTCGCGCACCTGACGCCGTACCCGGTGGACGCCAACGGGTACATGATCGGTGCCGGGGTGCCGTTCGCGAAGTCGCACCGGCACTACTCGCACCTGCTGCAGATCTACCCGCTGTACGAGGTCACGTGGGAGGACGCCGCCAGTCGTCAGCTCATCGAGACCTCGCTGAACCACTGGGTCAGCTTCGAAGGCGCGTTGCAGGGCTACACGTTCACGGGTGCGGCGTCGATCAGCGCGCAGATGCTGCGCGGCGACAGGGCGGACTTCTACCTCGGTGAACTGATGCGCCGGTACATCAAGCCGAACACGATGTACCAGGAGTCCGGGCCGGTCATCGAAACGCCGTTGAGCGCCGTGCAGTCGATGTACGACATGCTCTGCCAGAGCTGGGGTGGCGTGATCCGGGTGTTCCCGGCGGTGCCGTGGCCGGACATCTCGCTCGACGACTTCCGGACGCAGGGCGCGTTCCTGCTCTCCGCGTCACGGGAGAACGGCGTCACGCGGTGGATCAAGCTGCGCAGTGAGGCCGGTGCGCCTTGCGTTGTGCGCACGGACATCAAGGATCCGGTCGTGAGGGACCGCGCCGGGCGTGCGAAGCGGTTCTCGTTGCTGCCCAACGGGGATCTGCGCATCGACCTGCGGCGTGGTGAGGAGGCTGTCATCCACGGCAACGGAGACAAGCCTGATCTCAAGGTAGGCCCCGTGGCCGGCGCTCCGGCGCCGTCCTGGGGTCTGCCGGGTTAGAAACACGGCCGGTGCCCCGCCGCGACGGCGGTGCGGCGGGACACCGGCCGTGCGGTCTAGAAGTCGAAGACCTTGCCGGTGTACGCCCGCAGCACGCACGGGTTCGAGAACACCTGCTGGAAATCGATCTTCTTGGTGCGCCACTTGCCGCGCAACGTGGCCTTGGTCGGGTTCAGCTCCATCGTGCACATCGCGCCGGTCTCTTCCAGTCTGCGGAAGTCACCTTCGACGGGCATGAGCTGTTCGCACGCCTGTTCGGCGTTCTTGTGCAGTCCGCCTGCGGGTTCGCAGGTCAGCTGCGTGGTGCTGAGTGTGCCCATCTCCGGCTGCACCGACAGCACCAGGCCGGATGCGGGAAGGAGGGGCGCTGTCAGGGGTGCCGCCTGGGCCGTCGCGGGGACGAGCGGTGCGGCGAGCGCGAGACAGGCAAACAGAAGTCGGGTCCTTGCCATGCCAACACTCTGGCGCGGCAAGGACCCGGAATTCCATTCAACCGAGCGGTAACACCAGATCGTGTAAACCGCCGAAAGTGCGTGCAACTAGACGCCGGTCAGTTCCGTCCCGGCGAGCGCGGCGGCCACCTGCTTACCCACCGCTGCCATGCCATTGGCATTCGGGTGAACCGGGAACGCGAGGCTCGTCGGGATGATGCCCTCGACCCACTTGTCCCACGGTGCCGCACACGTATCGCGACCGGAGCTGATGTCGTACGGGTTCACGAACGTGGCGCCTGCGGCTTTCGCCTGGGCGCCGAGCATTCCGTTGAGCTGCTTCTGCACGTTGTCGAGGTACGGCACGTCGCCCTTCGAGATCGGCACGATCGGCCAGCACCCGCCGGACGACGGCAGGATGCGCAGGTAGCCCACGACGACGATCTTGGCCTTGGGCGAACGCTGCTTGATGCCGGCGAGCACGGCGGCCACCTTGGCGGCGGTGGCGCCGACGCGCTGGGCGAGCGAGTCGCCGTAGTTCGCCTTGCAGGGAGCGCCGTGCGGGTCGAGCACGCTCTTGCCGGCGCAGGTCAGGATGATGTCGGAGAAGCCGATGTCGTTGCCACCGATGGAGACGGTGACGAGGTCCGTGTCGGGCTTGAGGGCGGAGAACTGCGGCACGGACTGGCCGGGGATGCCGCTCTGGACACCCGCCATGTCCTTGGTCTGCGCGCCACCGCAGGAGATGTCGGTGAAGTTGGCGATGCCGAGCCTCTTCGCGAGGACGGACGGGTAGTTCTGGGTGGACTTGAAACAGCTCAGCGGGTCGAGCCGCTGCAGGGGGATGAACGGTCCCGACACGAACGAATCTCCGAGCGAGACGTAGTTCCGGTACTGCGGGGCGGCGCTGGCGTGCGGTGCCAACATTGCCGCGATCAGGGCCGTGAGCAGGGAAACGACAGTCACTCGGCGCGTCATTGCTACCTCGTTACTGAAGAGTAGGAACGTAGGACGAAGGGTGACCGGGCCATTGCGCAGTGTCAATCCCTCGACCAGGCTGGAACGATGACGGGGGTACGCAAAGTAGCGGCCGCATCCGCGGTCGGTAACACGATCGAGCTGTACGACTTCCTGCTTTACGGCACGGCATCGGCGCTCGTGTTCGACAAGATCTTCTTCCCGCAGTTCGACTCACGCGTCGGCGTGCTGCTCGCGTTCGCCACGTTCGGCGCGGGCTTCTTCGCCCGGCCGCTGGGCGGTGCGGTGATCGGTCACCTCGGCGACCGGATCGGGCGCCGCTCGATGCTCGTGGTGACCCTGTCCGCGACCGGTCTGTCGACGGCGTTGATCGGCCTGCTGCCGACGTACGCCCAGGTCGGCATCCTCGCGCCGGTGCTGCTGGTGCTGTTGCGGATCGTGCAGGGCTTCTTCATGGGCGGCGAGCAGGGCGGCGCGTCGCTGATGGCCGTCGAGCACGCGCCGCCGGGGCGCTGGGGCTGGTACGGCAGCTGGGTGTTCATCGGGTCGCCGGTCGGGCTCGTGCTGGCGAACCTCGCGATGTACGTGTCGTCGCGCGCTTCCGGGCCGGACTTCCTGAGCTGGGGCTGGCGGCTGCCGTTCCTGTTCTCGATCGTGCTGGTCGGGATCGGCCTCTACATCCGGCTGCGCGTGTCGGAGTCGCCGCAGTTCGTGCGGGCGGAGAAGTCGCGGCTGCCGATCGCCGAGGTGCTGCGTGACCGGTGGCGCGTCGTGCTGCTGGGTGCCGGTGTGAACCTCGGCTTCACGATCTTCATCTACGTGCTGAGCGTGTTCATGATCGGGTACGGGCGCACGGCGTTGAAGATCTCCGCGGACGACCTGCTGATCGCGACGGTGGTGGGGTCTTTGGCTCAGGTTGTCGCGGTGCCCGCGTTCGCGTTGCTGTCCGACCGTGTTGGGCGGTTGCCGGTGATGTTCGGTGGGGCGATCTTCCAGGCCGCGTTCGCGTTTCCGCTGTTCTGGTTGACGGATTCCGGCTGGTTCACGTTCGCGATGGTGCTTGGGTTCGTGGGGTCGGCGGCGTTGTTCGGGCCTTCGGCCGCTTACTTTGCTGAGCTCTTCCGGACTCGGGTGCGGTACAGCGGGGTGGCGTTGAGCTTCCAGCTTGGGGCGGTGTTGGGTGGTGGGCTGGCGCCGTTGGTTGCGCAGTCGTTGCTGCGTACCGGGACTTGGGCTGTTGCGCTGTATTTGATCTTGGGTGCTGTGGTGTCCGGGGTTTGTTTGTTGGTGATTGGGGCGGCGCATGAGGCTGAGCCGGTGGGTGGGGAGTCTGGTGCTTCGCCGTTGTCTCCGGCGGGGTTTTAGCGCGACTCTTGTGCTGTGGTCACCTTGCGGGCGGCCTGGTCGCCTTGCGTGCTTCCCCTGGGGGCGCTGCCCCCAGACCCCCGGCAATCTGATCAGGGGGTAGCGCCGCCTGTGGGTTGATGGCACGCCTGTTGAGTTGGGCGGCCGCCGGTTGCTTAGAGGGTTGCGTTGGCGATGGGACCCCACCGCCCGGCTCGTTCGGTAAGGACGGCTCGCCTTCGGCATCGCGTCGGGAGGAGGCTCGCCTTCGGCATCGCGTGGTTAGAGGTGGACTGAGTCGCCTGTCGTTGCCGACTGCTTTGCTGCCTCGATTACCTCTAGGCCTGCTACTGCGTCTTGGGGTGATACTGGGGCCTTGCCTGCTGCTACGTCGGCGTAGAAGGCTTGGTATGCGCCTGGTTCTGTGCGGTGGGGCTTGCCGTTCAGGGTGCCCCAGGCCGCTTCGGGTTCTTCGCCCCAGCCTGGGCCTGCGGGGGTTTCGCCTGCCTTCAGGCGGTCTTCCTGGGGGTCCATGCCGTACTTCACGTAGGCGGCGTCGTGGCCCAGTACGCGGAAGCGTGGGCCCTGGTCTGCTGCCAGGGCGCTCATCCAGAGGTGGGAGCGGACGCCGTGCTCGTGCGTCAGGGAGAGGAAGACGTCGTCGTCTGCCTTTGCGCCTGGACGGACGGTGGCGATTTCGGCGTGGACTGCTGTTGGGCGGCCGAACAGGGCTACTGACTGGTCTACCAGGTGGGTGCCCAGGTCGAAGAGGATGCTGCCCAGGTCTGCCGGGTCGCCTGATTCCTTCCAGGAGGACTTGATCTCTGGGCGGTAGCGTTCGAAGCGGGACTCGAACTTGTGGACTGTGCCCAGGGTGTTTTCGGTTAGCAGGCGCTTTACCGTCAGGAAGTCGCCGTCCCAGCGGCGGTTGTGGAACGGGACGAGCATCAGGCCTCGGGAAGAGGCTATTGAGGCCAGGGCTCTTGCTTCCATTGCTGAGCCTGCGAAGGGTTTGTCCACCACCACGTTGAGGCCGTGTTCCAGGACCTGGCGGGCGTGCGTTGCGTGGAAGCGGTTCGGGGTGGTGATGACCACCAGGTCGAAGTTGCCTGCCCAGACTTCGTCCAGAGAGGACAGAAGGCTTGCGTTCGGGTAGCGGGCCGCTACCTCGGCTTGGCGCCTCGGGTTCGACGTTACGACGGCGGAGAGGTCCAGGCCTTCCGTTGCCTCGATGAACGGGGCGTGGAAGGCCGCCCCACCTAGTCCGTAGCCGACCAGAGCTGTGCGCATGCGGTCAGCCTAAGCGGTCTCACCTGGTGGACGGGGTGTTGGAGGGACGTCCGGCCCCCTGCGTTCGTGACCATGACCACGCCGTTCGAGGTCGAGTCCTATTTGGACCACCGCGCGTACGATCATCGCCGGTGTGTGGTCAGGTACTCGTTGAGACGTGCGGAGGCGGCGAGCATCGCCAAGCCCCGTGCGGTGAGGCGGCGGCGCCAGTCGGTGAGGGCGGTGCCGAGGGTGTCGGTGCCGCCTGCGGTGCGGATCTGGTCGACCACCAAAGCGATGCGGGCCAACGGATAGCCGCCGCGCCGGAGCAGGTGCGCGAGTTCGGCGTCGCGGACGTCCTCTGCCCGGAACAGGCGGTAGCCGGTCGGTTCGCGGGACGGCACGAGGATGCCGGCCTCCTCCCATGCGCGCAGCGTCGCCGGGGTCACGCCGAGGCGCCGGGCCAGCTCGCCGATCGTGCGTGGTTCCAGGACCGGTTCGAAGTCGGTCAGGTCCTGCACCGCGCGGCTGACCGAGTCGAGGGTCGAGCGGTCGCGCAGCAGTTGTTCGTGGCCCCGGTCGATCGCCGTGAGCACGTCGTCCAGCGAGCCGGCGTGGATCGCGTTCATGATCTGGCCGGCGGTGGCGTGTCCGAAGGCAGGGATCAGCGCGAGGAACGTGCGCAGCGCGGTGGCGTGGACCTCGGTGTAGACGCGGTAGCCGGACGGCGTTCGCTCGGCGGGCGGGAGGAAGCCGGATTCCTCGTAGTTGCGCACCGCCTGGGTTGAAAGGCCGTGCTCGCGGGCGAGGTCGGTTGGTCGCACGGTTGAGACTTTAGGCGTAAATGTCGAGAAGATCGCGTCAAAGTCTCAACAGAGCTTTCAATGTTACGGTTGAGCCACATGAGCCAGGACATTCGCGAGTTCATCACCCCCTTCACCGAGCTGCTGGGGTTCGGGGAGCCGACGCACCTCGAGCACGCCCACACCTGGATCCGCAACGAGCTGTTCGAGCAGCTCGCAGGCCTGGGCTTCCGCTCGATCGCCCTGGAGACCTGCCGGATCCGGGGCCTGAGTGTCAACGACTACGTCCACGGCGGCCCTGGCGACCTCGACACGATCATGAAGGAGGGCTTCTCCCACACGTTCGGGGAGAACTGGCCCGCCAATCGCGAGCTCGTCCAGTGGATGCGCGAGTACAACGCGGGCAAAGCACCGCGGGAACGCCTGTCGTTCCACGGCTTCGACTTCCAGACCGAGACGACCAGCGCGCCCAGCCCGCGTCCCTACCTCGAACACGCCCGCGACTACCTGAGCGAGGACGTGGACCTGACGACCGACGACGAGAAGTGGAGCCGCGACGAAGCCGTCCTCGACCTCACCCAGTCGCCGGGGCGGTCGGAGGAAGCGATCAGGCTGCGTGAGATCGGCACCGGGATGCTCAGGCGGCTGCACGAGCGCAGGACCACCGACGAGGCCTGGGCCCGCGCGGAGACGTACCTGGTGGCCGGGCTGAGCCTGCTCCAGTACCACCGGGAGTGCGCGGAACCGAGCCCGCTGGGCGTGCGCCTCAACCGCCTGTGCCAGCTGAGGGACGGCGTGATGGCGCGGAACCTGCTGGAGATCCGGCGCGCCGAGGCCGCGAACGGACCGACGTTCGTGTTCGGGCACAACGCCCACCTGCAGCGCACCAACAGTTCGATGGAGATGGCCGGCGAACGGATCGAGTGGTTCTCCGCGGGCGCGCTCGTGGCGCCGATCCTCGGTGACCAGTACACCGTGATCGGCGGCACGCTCGGCCGCAACGACTCGATCGGGCTGGGTGAACCGGACAAAGCCACCTTCGAAGGCCGGTTGCAGGACCGGTTCACGACCTGGGGCATCACGAAGGACAAGCCGGAGGGTGCGTCGCGCACCGACACCGGCGCCGACCCGATGCTGGCGATGGCCTACTTCCCGCTCGACCAGCACCTCATGGACGGTGTGGACGCTCTGCTGCACATCAGGGTTGGTCGTCCAGCGACGCGGTGATCCACGGCGCGACGGGCAGGTCGCGCGTGTCGCACTCGATCGCCAGCTTCAGGGTCCACCGCAGGGCTTGTAAAACGACTGTCGCAAGCTCCTGCGGTTGCCCGTTGGCCAGGGCGATCTCGATCTGCTCCGAGGCCGCGTCCTGGTCGCCGTGCACCTCGGCCAGCAACGCGCGGATCGCCGTGCGGACGGGCGGGTCCGCGTCGTCGATCTGGACCTCGTTGCCCTCCTCGTCGAAGACCTGCATCTTCACCGGGGTGGCGCCGCCGGAACCGAGCGCGCTGACCATGCTGCTGCACTCGGCGAACAGCAGCAGCACGAGCTCACGGATCTCCTCGTTGCCCTCGGGCGACCCGCTGAGGTACCCGGTCACGAGGTCTACCGCCACAGCGTCTTCCCCGGCACTGGCGGCAGCCAGCGCCTCACCGGCCACGGCCGTCAGCCGTGACCAGCGATCTGGATCCTGTGGTGGTGTCACAGGTACTGCCTACCGCGCGGTGTCACGCGTTCGCAATGCCCCATCTTGATCAGAGTGCTACCGGGGTATGTCACTCCGCAGGTCAATGTGCGAATGAACGGATCCACCTAGCATCGGCTGGTGTTCCGCGCGTTGTACCGAACCGTTCTCGGCCCCGATCGCACCCAGGTCCTCACCAGGTCGCTCGGGCGCTGGCGCGTCCCAGTGCACGCGGCGCTGATCATCTACGCCTTCGTCTGGGCGATCGTCGCGAGCGCCATGTACGTGCGCCAGGTGGACTCGGACGGCTGGTGGGTCGTCATCTTCCTCGTGACGCTCGGTCCGTACGTGCTGCTGGTCTGGTCCCCGCTCTACGCCTGGCGGGCGGCGGCGGCCGGGTTCATCTTCGTGAGCTTTCTCATGGCGGGCGACCGCGTAGCAATCTTCCAGTACTGGACGGTGGCGCCGCTCTTCGCCGTGGTCGCGGCGTTCTACTCGCGACCGATCGTCGTCACGGCCACGTTGATCAGCACGGTGGTGTTCGCGTGCGCCCAGCCCACAGCAGCGGACAGGGCGTTCGCCGTGCCCGTCATTGCCGCGACGGTCTACCTGTTCGGTGCGCGCGGCAGGGCGGAACGCGAACTTGAGGAAGAGCGCGACGCCAAGGCCGCGCTGGAAGAACGTGCCCGCATCGCGCGCGAGATGCACGACGTCGTGGCACACCACATGTCGCTGGTGGTGGTCAGGTGCGAGACCGCGCCCTACCGTCTCAAGGGACTGAACGAGGAAGCGCAGCAGGAGTTCGCGGAAGTCGGTGAAGCGGCGCGAGAGGCGATCACCGACATGCAACGGCTGCTGGGCGTGCTGCGGACGAACGGTGAGGTTCCCCAACGGGAACCGCAGCCGGGCGTCAGCCGCATCACGGAACTGGTGCGGCCCGGCGACGAGGCCGAGGTCGACGTGGGCGACATCCCGGAGGCGGTCGGCCTGACCGCGTACCGGATCGTGCAGGAGGCGCTCACGAACGCCACCAGGCACGCGCCGGGTTCGAAGGCGTCCGTCCACGTGCACGAGGACGAGGGCGTGCTCGAGGTGCTGGTGGTCAACACCGCCGGTGGACCGTCCAGGGGCGGCGGCAGCGGGCAGGGCCTAGTGGGGATGCGTGAACGCGTCGCCGTGCACGGTGGCACGCTGACCGTGCAGTCGACCGAGGACGGCGGGTTCCTGGTCAGGGCGAGAATTCCGTTGGGGGACAAGTGATCAGGGTGGTCGTGGTCGACGACCAGGAGATGGTGCGCGAGGGGTTCTCCGCACTGCTCGACGCGCAGGACGACATCGAGGTCGTCGGCGCCGCGGGCGACGGCGTGCAGGGCGTCGCACTGGCGCGTACGGTCAGGCCGGACGTCGTGCTGATGGACATCCGCATGCCCGAAATGGACGGACTGACGGCGACGCGGTTGCTGCTCAACGGGTCGGACGACCTGAAGGTCCTCGTGCTGACCACGTTCGACCTCGACGACTACGTCTACGAGGCGTTGCAGGCGGGCGCGAGCGGGTTCCTGCTCAAGCACGCGCCCGCCCGTGAGCTGCTCAACGCCGTCCGCGTGGTGGCCGCGGGCGAAGCCCTGCTGGCGCCGTCGATCACCAAGCGCCTGATCGAGGACTTCGTGCGGTCACGGCGCTCCGACCGCGTCCGGCCCGCGCAGTTGTCGGTCCTGACCGAACGCGAGACAGAGATCCTCGTGCTGGTCGCGCAGGGCCTGTCGAACACCGAGATCGCCGCGCACCTGGTGCTGGCCGAGCAGACCGTCAAGACGCACGTGAGCCGCGTGCTCACCAAACTCGGCCTGCGTGACCGCGCCCAGGCCGTCATCGCGGCCTACGAGAGCGGGCTCGTGATACCGGGGTAGCAACGGGAAAACGGCACGCCGGGGTGACGATCCGGGGCCTGTGGTCTTCCTAGTTTCGGTTCATGCGCCGAGCCGTCCTTTTCCTCCTGCTGATCGCCCTCCCGTCGGTCGCGCCGTCGATCGCGCAGTGGCGTTCCGACGTCGCCCGCCGCGTCGCGATCGTCGGTGACCTGAGCACCGCGCGTGACGTCGTGGTCCTCGTGCCGGGGTCCGATGTGGACGTCGGCAGGTTCGAGCGCACGGTCGGGCGGATGGCGTCCAACCTCTACGAGCAGGCACACCGCGACGATCTCGCGGTGATCGCCTGGCTCGGGTACCGGACGCCGCAAGGGCTCGGCGTGGACGCGATGACCGGCTCCTTGGCGCGCCAAGGAGCGGCCGCGCTCGTCGACTTCGTGCGGTCGTTGCAAACCCAGGCGCATGTGCACGTCATCGGCCACAGCTACGGGTCGGTGGTGGTCGGACTCGCGGCACACGAGCTGGACGTGGCGGACATCGTGTTCACCGGAAGTCCTGGTGTGCGAGCGAATTCCGTCGCGGACCTCGGGACCGGGGCTCGGGTCTGGGCGTTGCGGTCCAGCGGGGACTGGATGAGGTTCGTGCCCAACGCGCGGTTGTTCGACCTCGGGCACGGCACCGATCCGGCGTCGGACGGCTTCGGGGCGACCGTGCTGCGGTTCGAGGGCGGAAAGCATGACACGTACTACGAGCCGGGCAGCGAGACGTTGAACGCACTCGTCCGGATCGCTTCGGGTTCGGGGGAGAAGCTGTGAGGAATCCGTTCATCGACGCCGTGCGGGCGATCGCCGTCGTCACGGTCGTGCTCGGTCACTGGCTGGTGACCGCGCTCGTCGACACACCCGCCGGCATGTACATCGACAGTCCGTTGAAGCACTTGTCTTCGCTGACACCGGTTTCGTGGGTGCTGCAAACGCTCGGCCTGTTCTTCTTCGTGGGCGGATATGCGGCCGCGCACTCGAAGACGCCGTTCTTCGTCCGGCTGAAGCAGCTCGCCGTGCCCACGGTGCTGATGCTCGGCTGCTGGGCCGCTGTCCTCTTTGGACTGACGTTGCGTGGCGTGGACCAGGGCACCGCCTGGAACATCGGGTTCCTGGTCACGACCCCGCTGTGGTTCTTCGGCGTCTACCTGGTGCTGCTCGCGCTGAAACCGTTGGTGCGCAGGCTGGACGAGCACTCATGGGGTGTGCTCGTCCCGGTCCTGCTGGTGCTGGTCGTGCCGTACGCGGTGTGGTGGGCGGCGTGGCAGCTCGGCTACTCCCTGGCGCGCAGGAGGATTCCAGGACCGCCGCTGCTGGTGCTGGGCGTGCTCGGGTACGCGCTGCTGACGACGTTCGGGGGCTATCCGCTGTCGGCGGTGGGCATCCCCGGCGAGGCCGTCTCGAACCTGAACCCGCCGAACTACGCGACGCTCGCGCTGGCGTTCGCGCAGATCGGCCTGGTGCTCACGATCGCACCGCTGCTGACCAGGCTCGGCACGGCGAAACCCGTGGCGTGGCTGAACAAGCGGGCACTCGGGATCTTCCTGGCGCACCAGAGCGCGTTGATCACCGTCACGCTGGTGCTCAGCGCGTGGGGCTCGCTGCCGGGGCTCCAGCAGCCACCAGATCATCCGGACTGGGTGTGGCAGCGACTGCTGTGGCTGCCGGTGTGCGCGGCCGTGACCTGGGGATGGCTCCGAGCGCTGCAAGGCCGATCGCCACGGCGTGCAGCACCACCACCGGCGGGCCCGGGGCCAGCGCCAGCATCGGCGGTACGCACGCCAGCGCCGTGAGCAGCCACGGCAGCCGGGTGTCACAGCTGCCGGTACGGGCGGTGTGGATCAGGTACCACCCGAGCAGCAGGTGGATGACGTTCTGCAACGGGTCCACGGGCAGCAGCACCAGCACCCCGTCGCCGAGGAACCCGCTCACCACGAACCCGAGCACGCCGAGCGTTCCGAACGACACGCCCATGGCCGTCGCCAGACGGGTGCGGTGCGACTCGTGCGGCAGGAGCTGGAGCCGGACCAGGCGCCGTTCGAACCGGTGGAACAGCAGGATGAGCGGCACCAGCCCGAACACCAGCCAGACCGGCGCCTGCGTCAGCCCGAGCAACCCGACCAGCGCACCGACCCCGGCCAGGTACGCGAGGTACACCGTCATCGGCGCACGGCGGGCGAAGTCCACGACGTGCCACCACCGACCGTCGAGCCACGAGGTGACCCGCCCGCGGGCCAGCAGCGCCAGGCACACCTGCGCCACCCCGAGCACCATCATCGAGCGCGGGTAGTCGCTGAAGAACACCAGCGCGGGCAGCGTGACGGCGCCCAGCGCGGCCAGCAGCCTGCGGGAGAGACCGGTCAGCGTGCCGTCCGCGTAGAAGAAACCGATCTGCTGCATCAGCAACGCGCCGACGATCAGGTTCACGTACCCGCCGGTCTTCCAGTCCGTCGACGTGCGCGCGATCTCGACCGCGAGCGTCAGCAGCACCAGCACGAACGGCGTGGTCCGGCGGAGGTGCTTGTGCAGCCACGCGGCCGCCGGCGTCGCCGCCACGGCGAGCAGGTAGACCCCGAGGAACCACAACGGATGCGTGATCAACCGGCTGTACGCCTCGACCTCGACGTCCATCAGGTTCAGCGCCGCGAACAGCACCACCCACAGCAGCACGAACGCCATCACGGGCCGCAGCAGCCAGGACGTCCGGCTCGACACCCAGCAGCCGAAGCCGCCCTGGTGCGCCTGCCAGCTGCGCAGGTTCGCGTGCCCGCCGGCGAAGAAGAACAGCGGTACCGCCTGCAACGCCCACAACCACGACGTGCCGAACCCTCTGAGGTGCGCGAGCGTCGCCACCGTCTCGCCGAGCACGAGCAGCGCGAGGCTGAAGAGCCGCAAGAAGGTCGCGTACCGGTCCTGCTCCGCGTGGGCCAGCACCAGCGGCAGCGAGTTCGCGGTCGTGCTCTCGCGGCGCCGGCCGTGCAGCCGCGCCAGCAGGAGGAACACCACGACAGCGCTGCCGAACGCCCACGCCACCACGGGTTCGTGGCCGGGCGCTCCCCACCGCTGCCGCCAGGAGTTGAACTTCAGCCCCATCGCGTAGGTCTCGGCCACCGCGTGACAGCTCTGCTCGGCACCGCGCGGGTTCAGCCGGCACTGAGCGTGCAGGTCCGTCGCCAGCCTGTCGTCCAACGCCTTGCGCGCCTGCTGCCCGAGCGGATCGCCCTTGTGGTCGGCGTAGCGCAACAGGTCGTAGCCCAGGTCGTGCGCCCGGCACGCGGCACTGAAGTCCCACTCCGTGTCACCGGCCGGCCCGGAGCACCCGCCACCCGCGTCGACGACCCGGAGCGTGCCGTCCGGTGCCGTGATGGTCTTGGGATCGCGCCCCATCTCGCGCGCGAAGTCCGACGGCAGGTTGAGGTGCGGGTCGTGCGTCGCGGACGGCGCCACGAACGCGTCGACGGCGTTGGCCGCGGCGATCACGTCGGCGCTGGGCGGAACCCCGTTGTCACCGGTCGCCGGGCGGGAGGCGATCACCCCGCAGACGAACACCGCGAGCGTGATCACCGTGAACCGGAACCAGGCCGGGAGTCGGAGGAGGAGTTTGCGCGCACCCATTGTCGCGTCAGGTTACGGAAGGGTCTCGGCAGATTGCCAGTTCACCAGGTCAGGCGCACGCCATCCACCGATCGGTGGATCCCGGGCCAGCCCCGGTGGAGGGCGGGGTGCACGACACGGACGATGTTGCCCGGCCGGTCTCGGCGACAGGCTCGAAGCATGAAACGCCTGCTCACACCCGATCTCGCTCGAGGCGCCATGCTGGCGTTGATCGCGCTGGTGAACTCGGCCGTCTACCTCTACGGCCGCCCGTACGGAGTGCGCAATCACATCGTCGAGACGGACCTGACAGACCGGGTGATCAGTGCCCTGGTGGTGGTGTTCGCCGACTCCCGTGCCTATCCGATGTTCGCCTTCCTGTTCGCGTACGGCGTCGCGCGGATGGCGCCGGAGCGGGCCCGGTCGCGGAACCTCTGGTTGATCGTCTTCGGGTTCGTGCACGCCGTGCTGCTGTTCCCCGGCGACGTGCTCGGGCTCTACGGCCTGCTCGGCTTCGGGGTGATCGCGATGAGCAGGCTGCGGGACAGGACCCTGCTCGTGCTCGCGGGCGGCTGGCTCGTGCTGACCGCCGTGATCCAGGGAGGGGCCTACTCGATGCCGTCGAACGGTGAGCGGTCGTTCTTCTGGTCGTTCGAGACCGCGGACCCGCTGGCCGCGCTCGCGCTGCACCCGGTCGAATGGCTGATGACGCCGTTCGGGCTGCTCGGGGTCGGTGCGGCCGCTCTCGTCGGCGTCTGGGCCGCTCGCCGCGAGGTCCTGGCCGAGCCGGAACGGCACCGGCGGCTGCTGCGGCACGTCGCGACCTGGGGCATCACCGCGGCGATGCTCGGCGGACTGCCCAGCGGCCTCGCGGTCGCGGGCGTCTGGCACCCCGGCGGGCTGTGGCTTCTGGCCGCGGTGCACGCGGTCACCGGTGTCGCCGGCGGACTCGGGTACGCCGCGTTGATGGGGTTGATCGCGATGCGGATCAGGCGGCCGAACGCGGTCGTGCGGGCGATCGCGGCGTGCGGGGAACGGTCGCTGAGCTGCTACCTGTTCCAGTCCGTCGTCTTCGTGCTGCTGCTCAAGCCCTACACGCTCGGGCTGGGCGGGACGCTCGGGTCCGCGGAGGTCGCGGTGCTGGCGCTGGCGACGTGGCTGGTCTCGGTGCTGCTCGCGGATCTACTGCGGCGCAGGGACATGCGCGGACCAGCCGAGACCGTGCTCCGGAAGGCGCGGGAGCTGCGAAGCTCACGGGCGTGAAGTCCATGGTGGAGCAGGAACGCCGGTGGAACCTGGTGTGGGCGCTCGCGCCGTACGGCCTGCTGGCCGTGGCGACGGGCGTCTACCTGGTGAGCCGGCCGGTCACCCCGGCGCCTCTGGTCGTGGTCGCCGCGCTGGCGGTGTGGCACTGGTGGTTCGTGATGGCGCACCCCGAATGGTGGGAGCACAGGACCGGGCTGATGCTGCTGTACTTCGCCGGCCTGCTCGCCGCGACCTCCTCGCTGCTGTGGCACGACGGCGCGTTCGCGATCTTCGTACCGGCTTGCTACGGCCTCGCGTTCCTGGCGCTGCCGGGCTGGCTCGCCTACGCGGGCGTGCTGGTGGTGAGCGGATTGTGGCTGGTGCCGCAGGGCACCGACCTCGGCGTGACCCTGCTGGTCAACTTCGGCGTCACCACCCCGATGGCGATCCTGATCGGCTGGATCATCCGCGTGATGGAACGCGAGGTGATCCGCCGCCGCGAGATGAACGAGCGGCTCACCGTGCTGTCCGCCGAGAACGCGAGGCTGCAGGTGCTGGAGGAACGGGCGCGGGTGGCGCGCGAGATGCACGACACCGTCGCCCAGGGCCTCACCGGCATCGTGACGCAGCTGGAGGTCGCCGAGGAGCTGACGTCCGCCGGCGATCCGGTGCGCGGCCGCATCGCCACCGCCCGCCGGCTCGCCAGGGACAGCCTGGTCGAGGTGCGCCGGTCGATCGAGGCCCTGCGGCCGGGCCCGTTGCGCGACGCCCGGCTCGGCGAGGCGGTGGAACGGGCCGTGGTGGCGTGGCGCGAGGAACACGGCGTGCCGGTGCACTGCACGGTGACCGGCGACGCACGTCCGTTGGCGGCGGAGACCGAGGTCGCGGTGCTGCGCGCGGCCCAGGAGGCCCTGGCGAATGCGGGAAGGCACGCCCGTGCCGGGAGGGTGGACGTCACACTGTCCTACATGGAGGACGTGGTGGTGCTGGACGTTCTCGACGACGGCGTCGGGTTCGACCCGTCGGTGCGCGGCTTCGGCCTGACCGCGATGGAGGAACGGGTGGCGTTGCTGGGCGGCACCGTGACCGTGGAATCCGCGTACGGCAACGGAACCGCGGTCAACGTCACGCTGGACGCCCGATGATCCGCGTGGTGGTCGTCGACGACCACCCGGTCGTGCGGGACGGCCTGCGCGGCATGCTCGGCACGCAGGACGACTTCGAGGTCGTCGGCGAGGCCGCGAGCGGAACGGAGGCGCTGACCGTGATCGCGGCCGTGCGCCCGGACGTCGCGGTCACCGACCTGCGGCTGCCCGCGCCGAGCGGGGCCGAGCTGGTGCGGCTGATCCGCTCACGCGCGCCCTCGACGCGGGTGCTGGTGCTGACGACGCACGACACCGACGCCGACGTGCTGTCGACGATCGAGGCGGGCGCGACCGGCTACCTGCTCAAGGACGCGCCACGGGAGGAGCTGTTCCGCGCGGTGCGGGCGGCGGCGCGCGACGAGACGGTGTTGTCGCCCTCGGTCGCGGCGAGGCTGGTGCAGCGGGTGCGCACGCCGGTGTCGGCCGCACCGCTGAGCAACCGGGAGCGGGAGGTGCTGACCCTTGTCGCACAAGGGAAGACGAACCGCGAGGTGGGTGCGGTGCTGCACATCAGCGAGGCGACGGTGAAGACGCACCTGCAGCACGTCTACGCCAAGCTCGAGGTGCCGGACCGGGCCTCCGCGGTCTCTGCTGCGCACCAGCGAGGGTTGCTTTAGGACGCCACCACTGCGGGCGTGAGCGAGGCGAGCGCCATGCGAGAGAGCAGCGCGGCCATCTGGTCGCGGTCGAGGTGGGCGCTGTGCGGCGTCGAGTTGATGAGCCCGAACACGGCGTGCGCGGCGGCCCGTGCGGTCGGTTCGTCGAAGCCCGGCACCGTGCGCCGGATCGTCTCCACCCACACCTCGACGTACCGGCGTTGTAAGGCACGCACGCGCCGGCGGTCCGGATCGGTGAGGTTCGCCAGGTTGCGCATCTGCACGGTGATGAGCGCGGGGTCGTCCAGCGCGAAGTCGACGTGCCAGCCGACCAGTTCCCGCAACGCCTCCTCGGCGTCCGAGGCCGCGTCCACCCGAGCCTGGCCGCCGTCGAGCAGCCGTTCGGAGATCGACGTCAGCATCTCGCCGAGCATCGCGTCCTTGCTGCGGAAGTGCCGGTAGAGGGCTGGGCCGGAGATGCCCACGGCCGCACCGATGTCGTCGATGCCCACGCCGTGGAAGCCGTGGCGCGCGAAGAGTTCGGCCGCGGCGTTGAGGATCTGGTCCCGACGTGAGGGTTTCTCGACCACGGAAGGAGGTTAGCAGCCGTTCACTTTGTCGTCCGATGGGTGGAATTCACGCAGGTGCAAGCCCTGATTGTTGACTATTGACCAATACTTCACACAGGCCTTACTCGTGGGTAACCATTGACGTGCACTGCATCACACCCCTGCGGCCCCTTCGGGAGTCTTCGATGCGTCCTGCTCACCTCATCGCCTCGGTGGTCACCGCCGCCGCGGCCGTCATCGCGCTCGCCAACCCCGCCAGCGCGGCCCCGATCAACTACGTCGCGCTCGGCGATTCCTACGCCTCCGGGCTCGGGACCGGCAGTTACGACGGTTCCAGCGGTGGCTGCAAGCGCGGTCCGCTCGCGTATCCGGCCCTGTATGCGGCTGCGACAGCGCCCGCGACATTCAAGTCCGTGGCCTGCTCCGGCGCGCGAACAGGCGACGTCATCACCCAGGCCGGCAACCTCACGGCGGCGACGAACCTGGTCACCGTGCAGGTCGGCGGCAACGACGCCGGCTTCACCGATGTCATCACCACGTGCACCTTCGGCTCGGACCAGGACTGCACCAACCGGGTGAACCAGGCCAAGACCTATGCCGCGAACACGCTTCCCGGCCTGCTCACCAACGTCTACAACACGATCAAGTCGAAGTCCCCGTCGGCACGCGTGGTCGTGCTCGGCTACCCGCGCCTCTACAAGGTGCCGGGCTCGTGCAACGTCGGCCTGAGCGACACCAAGCGTGCCGCGATCAACTCCGGTTCCGACGCGCTGCACAACACCATCGGCGCGCGGGCGGCGGCGGCCGGGTTCCGCTACGTCGACGTGCGCGGGGTGTTCACCGGGCACGAGATCTGCTCGTCGAGCTGGTGGCTCAACAGCCTGAGCTGGCCGGTCGAGGAGTCGTACCACCCGAACAGGGCAGGGCACCAGAGCGGCTACCTGCCCGCTCTGCGGTCAGCGATCGGCTAGCTTCTTCAGCGCCAAAAGCAGCCGACTCTCGACGGTGTGTCGGGCTGCGCCACGTTGTCGCCGGTGCGCACGCGGGGAGCGTTCGTGCGCTGTGACCGCACAAAAGGCCCCCGCGTGCCACCAGCGGCGAGGCGGGACTTCCATCGCGGATTTCGGACTCGGGACACTAGCGGTAGCCGATCAACGTGGGTGACTCGGTGATCTCGACCGGGTCACCCACGCGCAACGCGGTCGTCGCGCCGTCCGCACGGGTGACCGACTCGGCGCCGGGCCCAGCGGTCGTGTCGGCGGTTCCCGCGTGGGTCCAGCGGATGACCAGTCGGCGGTTCGTCTCCCCGATGAACTCGCACTGCCATACGTTGCCGGGAAGTCCGGCGGCAAGACCCTGGCCGCAGCTCCGCAGCCGGGCGCCGGCCAGCCAGCGCTGGAGCGTCTCGACGGCGATCGCAGCCTCGGTCGGCGCCGTGCCCTCCGCCTGGAGCACCAGTGGCAACCGGCTGGAACCCCAGTTGTAGAAGTACATCCGGGCCAGGCCGAACTTTCTGCCGTAGAGGCCGGTGAGGTAGAACCGCATCGCGTAGTCGGCCGAGCGCTGTGGGGCCAGCGGTTTCTGCAGTGGGAGGTCGTACGTGGTGCCTGTGTTCCAGAGCGGAGGATGCACGCCGGCGGCGTGCATGACGCGGTCGATCTCCGTGATCAACTGCATGAGTGTCTCCGGCGGGTCGGCGGCGTCGCGCTGGTGCAGCTTCACCCCCGCGGCATCGCAGTGCTGGTACCCGCCCAGTTCGGCGAACCGGAGCAGGAAGTCGCGTCCGGCGGAGTGCCACAGGCGTCCCATCGAGGGACACACGACGACGGCCTTGCCGTCGATGGAGCGCACGATCGCCGCTGCCTGCCGTGTCATGGCCACGAGTGTCTCGACAGAGCCCGAGTAGAACCTCGTGTCGTTGGCGTACGCCCAGAGCTCGTACGCCTCGATCCTGCCCCGATACCGCTCGGCGACTGCGCGGACGAAGCGGTCCCAGTCGGCTAGGTCGTCCGGTGCCCCCGTCCGCGAGTCGTCGTCGTAGGCGGTCTTCGGTGAGTTCGGCGCCGCCCACTCCGGCGTGCCGCCCGCCACGAACAACGCGGGCAGACCGGCTCGCTGCGAGCCGTCGACCAGCCGGTCGAGCGTGGCCCAGTCGAACCGGTCGCGGCGCGGCTGCAGGTTCGCCCACCGGGTGCGGCTGTCCCACAACCGGACACTGCCGATGCGGAACGAGGGCATCGCCCCCGTGGTGCTGTTGAGCGTGACGCCGAACGACGCCGCGGACACCGGGCTGGGGTGCGTCACCCAGGAGGGTGCGGTGATCGGCTCGGCCCGCGCCGGGCCGGTGTCCGGGCTCGATGCGCTCAGGATGGGGACCAGCAGCAGGGCGACCGCGATCAGCACGCCGACCCCTGTGCGGCGCCGGGCCGCGGGTCGCTGGTTGACCGGTGCCGGGTGCCGGGCCGGTGCCGGGTGCTCGACCGGCGGCTGCGGCGGACCATCGTTCACATCACGCCACCGGCGCAGCAACTCGTTCAGTTCGACGTCCGAGGCGCCGCACTCCAGGCCGATCCGCGCCAACACCTGGTAGTCCGCCGGGGTGCTGTGCCCCGAGCAGTAGCGGTGCAGCGCGGAGCTGCTGGTGTAGGTGCGCCGGGCGAGTTCCGCATAGCTCAGTCCGCTGCGCCGCTTCAGCTCCGACAGGAACCCGGCCAGGTCGTGTCCGTCCCGCACTACGGCCATACCAACGCTCCCCCATGATCGGCCTTGCGCCGGAGCGTGCCACACGCCGTCCCATCGTTACGGCAAAACGGCCGGTAAGCGTCCCTTTCCTCGTCCCGCGACCAGGCCGGGACGGCGCAGGGCTTGCCGCGAGGGGACAGCCTTCCGCAAGGTTTGGCCGCCGGCCCAGAGGCCGGTGAAGGGATCACCCAAAGGGGGAGAAACATGTCATTGGCACACGAGGGTTCCAGGCTCAGGCGCGGCGCAGCGGTGGCGCTGGCCGTCATCATGGCCATGCTGACCATGGCGCAGCCGAGCCTCGCGGAGCCCGCGCCCGGCGCGATGATGGTCGTGGCCGCCGACAACCAGGCCACCACCTTCGGTTCCGACTGTGGTGGGCTCTTCGACCCGTGCGGAATCGTGAACAACCGCACGAACCGGTCACTTGAGGCCGCCAGGGACTCGTCGTCGTCGACCGGCTGCAGTCTGTGGCCGGACAGCAGCGCCCACCCCCGCAAGCAGGTGCCGCCGGGGCGGAACTCGAACCAGTCCCCGGAGTACTTCAAGGACACCGACTGCTTCCGCTCGACCACCTGCCGGGTCTTCTACCTCGGCTGGCACGAGCCGGGTGAGTGGATCCGCATCCGGAACTCGGTGTTCATCTACGACATCAACTGCTGAGGGTTGATTCCGGAACGTGAGAGTGCCCGAAAGGCCGCTTGACCTGCGTTCGGGTCACTCTCGACCTGTTTCTGTGGACCGCTGGGTGAGCGGGCGTTAACATGGCCTTGTTAACGCCCGCTAACCTGAGGTCTGGGGAGCATGGACGCACCTGTCCTGCGCAGCGCAGCCGAGCCGTCGGACCGCTACGCCAAGGAGCACACCGCGCTCGTCGACGAGCTGCGCGGCAAGCTCGCCACCGCCGCTCTCGGCGGTCCCGAGAAGGCACGTCAGCGGCACGTCGACCGCGGCAAGCTGCTGCCGCGTGAGCGCGTCGACACGCTGGTCGACCCCGGTTCGCCGTTCCTGGAGTTGTCGCCGCTGGCCGCCAACGGCATGTACGGCGACGACGCACCGGCCGCGGGCATCATCACGGGCGTCGGACGCGTTTCCGGCCGTGAGTGCGTGATCGTCGCGAACGACGCCACGGTCAAGGGCGGCACCTACTACCCGATCACGGTCAAGAAGCACCTGCGCGCGCAGGAAGTGGCGCTGCAGAACAACCTTCCGTGTATCTACCTCGTCGACTCCGGCGGCGCGTTCCTGCCCAAGCAGGACGACGTGTTCCCCGACCGCGAGCACTTCGGCCGCATCTTCTACAACCAGGCCACGATGTCGGCGCGCGGGATTCCGCAGATCGCCGCCGTGCTGGGCTCGTGCACCGCCGGTGGCGCGTACGTGCCGGCGATGAGTGATGAAGCGATCATCGTCCGCAACCAGGGCACGATCTTCCTCGGCGGTCCGCCGCTGGTGAAGGCAGCCACCGGTGAAGTGGTCAGCGCCGAGGACCTCGGCGGCGGCGACCTGCACTCCCGCACGTCCGGTGTCACGGACCACCTCGCGGAGAACGACGCGCACGCGTTGAGGATGGTCCGCTCGATCATCTCGACGCTGGGACCGCGAATCCACAAGCCCTGGGACGTCGCGCCCGTCGAGGCGCCGGTGGTCAAGGACGACCTCTACGGTGTCGTGCCGACGGACTCCCGGACGCCCTACGACGTGCGCGAGGTGATCGCACGGGTCGTCGACGGCTCCAAGTTCCAGGAGTTCAAGAAGGAGTACGGGCAGACGCTCGTCACCGGCTTCGCGCGCATCCACGGCCACCCTGTCGGCATCATCGCCAACAACGGCATCCTGTTCGGCGAGTCCGCCGTGAAGGGCGCGCACTTCATCCAGCTGTGCGACAAGCGGTCCATCCCGCTGGTCTTCCTGCAGAACATCACCGGGTTCATGGTCGGCCGCGAGTACGAGGCGGGCGGCATCGCCAAGCACGGCGCCAAGATGGTGACGGCGGTCGCGTGTGCTCGTGTCCCGAAGTTCACCGTGATCATCGGCGGCAGCTTCGGTGCCGGCAACTACTCCATGTGCGGCCGGGCGTACTCGCCGCGCTTCCTGTGGATGTGGCCCAACGCCCGCATCTCCGTGATGGGCGGTGAGCAGGCGGCGTCCGTGCTCGCGACCGTCCGCCGCGACCAGCTCGGTGACGAGTGGTCCGCGGAGGACGAGGAGGCGTTCAAGGCGCCGATCCGCCAGCAGTACGAGGACCAGGGCAACCCGTACTACTCGACCGCGCGGCTCTGGGACGACGGCGTGATCGACCCGCGTGACACCCGCACGGTGCTAGGACTTGCCTTGTCCAGTGCGGCGAACGCCCCCATCGACGATGTTTCCTACGGCGTCTTCCGGATGTGATCATGTTCGACAGCGTTCTGGTGGCGAACCGCGGAGAGATCGCGGTCAGGGTGATCCGCGCGTTGCGGTCGCTCGGGGTTCGTTCCGTCGCCGTGTACTCCGACGCGGACGCCGAGGCGTTGCACGTCAAGCTGGCCGACGAGGCCGTGCGGATCGGTCCTGCGGCCGCCCGCGAGAGCTACCTGTCCATCGAGAAGATCGTTGCGGCCGCCGTTTCCACTGGCGCGCAGGCGATCCACCCCGGCTACGGCTTCCTCGCCGAGAACACGGCGTTCGCGACGGCCTGCTCCGAGGCCGGAATCGTGTTCGTCGGACCGCCCGCGTCGGCGATCGACGCGATGGGCGACAAGATCCGCGCGAAGCTGACCGTGTCGGCGGCGGACGTGCCCGTCGTGCCGGGCCGCACTCGTCCGGACATGTCCGACGACGAGATCGTCGAAGCGGCCCTGGAGATCGGCTTTCCGGTGCTGCTCAAGCCTTCCGCGGGTGGCGGCGGCAAGGGCATGCGGCTGGTGCACGAGGAATCGGCGCTGCGCGAGGCGATCGAGTCCGCACGGCGTGAGGCGCGCGGTTCGTTCGGTGACGACACGCTGCTGATCGAACGGTTCATCACGAACCCGCGCCACATCGAGATCCAGGTTCTCGGTGACGCGCACGGCAACGTGATCCACCTCGGCGAACGCGAGTGCAGCCTCCAGCGCCGGCACCAGAAGATCATCGAGGAAGCCCCGTCGCCGTTCCTCACGCCCGAGGTCCGCGAGGCCATGGGCTCCGCCGCGGTCGACGCGGCGAAGGCCGTCGGCTATGTCGGCGCGGGCACCGTCGAGTTCATTGTGGACGGTGCGTCCGGCGACTACTTCTTCATGGAGATGAACACCCGGCTGCAGGTCGAGCACCCGGTGACCGAGATGGTCACGGGCGTCGACCTCGTCGAGTGGCAGCTCCGCGTGGCTTCCGGTGAAGAACTGGATCTCAAGGTCGAGCTGAACGGCCATTCGGTCGAGGCCCGCGTCTACGCCGAGGACCCGGCGCGCGGCTTCCTGCCGACCGGCGGACGCGTGCTGGCGCTGAGCGAGCCGACGGATGTCCGTGTGGATTCCGGTCTGTACGAAGGGCTTGTCGTCGGTTCGGACTACGACCCGATGCTTGCCAAGGTCATCGCACACGGCCGCACCCGCGAGGAAGCTCTCAGGCGCCTGGATCACGCGCTGGGCCGGATGGTGCTGCTCGGCGTCACGACGAACATCCCGTTCCTGCGCGCGCTTCTGCGTGACGAGGACGTGCGTTCCGGCGCCCTGGACACCGGTCTGGTCGAGCGGAAGCTGGATTCACTGACCTCGGCCGAGATTCCGGACGAGGTGTACGTGGCGGCCGGCCTGGAGCGTTCGCTGCAGCCACACGGTGCCGACCCGTGGGACCAGTTGGGCGGCTGGCGCGTCGGTGAACACGCCTGGACGACCTGGCGGATCAACGACGTCGACGTGCGCGTGCGCGGCGAGGAAGTCGCTGTGGGCGCGGGAGAACCGGTCCGTGCTCGGGCCCGCCGCGAAGGCGCCGACCTGCTCGTCGGCTCGCGCCGCTACTCGATGGCCCGCGACGGTGACGTGCTGTGGCTGGGCCACGACGGTGCCTCCTGGGCGCTGGTCGAGGCCGAGTTCCTGGTGGGTGCCGCGGTTGGTGCCGCCGCCTCCGGTGGCCCGGTGAAGTCGCCGATGCCCGGCACCGTGCTGGTCGTCCGCGCTCAGCAGGGCGAGGAAGTGACCGCCGGTCAAGCGTTGTTCGTGGTCGAGGCCATGAAGATGGAGCACACCGTGACCGCACCGGTCGACGGCGTGCTCGCCGAAGTGAACGTGCAAGCAGGCCAGCAGGTCGCACTCGACCAGGTACTGGCCCTCGTCGTCTCTCACGAGGAGTGACAGCAATGTTGGACTTCAGGCTCCCGAGCGAGTACGAGGACCTGCGCAAGACCGTCGAGGAGTTCGCGCGCGACGAGGTGGCGCCGGTCATCGGCGACTACTACGAGCGCTGCGAGTTCCCGTACCCGATCGTCGCGAAGATGGGGCAGATGGGCCTGCTCGGCCTGCCGTTCCCCGAGGAGCACGGCGGCATGGGCGGCGACTACTTCGCCCTGTGCATCACGCTCGAAGAGCTCGCGCGCGTCGACTCGTCGGTCGCGATCACGGTGGAGGCGGCGACGTCGCTGGGCGCCATGCCCATCTACCGCTACGGCACCGACGAGCAGAAGGCCGAGTGGCTGCCTTCCCTGACGTCCGGCCAGAAGCTCGGCGCGTTCGGCCTCACCGAACCCGGTTCCGGCTCCGACGCGGCCGCCCTGGCCACCACCGCGCGCCTCGAAGGCGACGAGTGGGTCATCAACGGCACCAAGGCGTTCATCACGAACTCCGGCACGGACATCACCGGCCTGGTGACGGTCGCCGCGGTCACGGGCACCCGGCCCGACGGCCGCAAGGAGATCTCCTCGATCATCGTCCCGTCCGGCACCCCGGGCTTCACGGTGTCGAAGAAGTACTCCAAGGTCGGCTGGAGCGCCTCCGACACCCGCGAACTGTCCTTCCAGGACTGCCGCGTGCCCGCGGCGAACCTGCTCGGCACGCGAGGCCGCGGCTTCGCCCAGTTCCTGCGCACGCTGGACGAGGGCCGCGTCGCCATCGCCGCGCTGTCGGTCGGCCTCGCCCAGGGCTGCGTGGACGAGTCGGTCCGCTACGCCCACGAGCGCGAGACGTTCGGCGCGAAGATCGGCACCTACCAGGCCATCCAGTTCAAGATCGCGGAGATGGAGGCCCGCGTGCACACCGCGCGTCTGGCCTACTACGAGGCCGCGTCCCGGATGCTGCGCGGCGAGCCGTTCAAGAAGCAGGCGGCCATCGCGAAGCTCGTCTCGTCCGAGGCGGCGATGGACAACGCCCGCGACGCCACGCAGATCTTCGGCGGCTACGGCTTCATGAACGAGTACCCGGTCGGCCGGTTCTACCGCGACGCCAAGATCCTGGAGATCGGCGAGGGCACCTCCGAGGTGCAGAAGATGTTGATCGCTCGCGAACTGGGCCTTTAGGCCGTTCCATCTAAATAACTTCAAAACGCCGGTCCGAATCGAGCTGTCCGGCTACCGTCGTTTGCCTTCCGCACGAGTGTGAGGGTGCAGATGACAGGTAGTCGGCCAGAACCGGTCTTTCCCGGATTGAACCAGCTCCTCGAAGTGATTCGCGGGCTGTGCGACCGGCCGGGGTTCTTCTATCGGAGTCCGACCGAGGAAGTGGTCGGTGACCAGCCGCTTCCGCTGCTCTACGTGGAGAGCGAAGCCAGTCCGACGGATTTCCTGCGCGCGTTGGAGGCGAAGCTCGACACCGGCGTTCCGGGAATACCGCACGCATATGTCGACGTGTCCGCGGTGGCCGGAGAAGTTGACAAAAGATGGCCACCGAAGTCGCGGGAGACGCCACCGCTGCTGCCGTTGCTGGACGAACTGTCCTTTCGGCTGTCCCAGATCCACATCGGCACCGAACGACTGACCAGGTTCGACCACTACCGGCTCGCCGACTGGCTCACCGGCAAGAAGCTGCCGAGCAAACCGGGACGGCAGGACGACCGGGCGAGCGTCATCGAGCTGTTGCGCAGCTGGACCGGCCGGACGGGCCAGGACGGCGAGGCGGTCAACCGGGCCGTCGACGCGTTCATCCCGGGTCTCGTGACGAGGCTGGGGCTCGGGCTCGTCGCCTGGGTCGGCACGAAGCTGGGCTTCCGATGGCTGGCCAAGAGGGTGCCCGGGCTCGCGCGCGAGTCGAAGTGGTTCATGAAGGGACAGAACTTCGCGCTGCCCAACCACTCCATCGAGTTCCTCGGGTTCGCTGAGCGGCTCACGCTGGGCCGGCGCGAGGCCGAGAGCGAGAAGCAGATCAAGCTGCTGCTCGTGCACGCGTTCCTGGAGGACCTGCGGATCGCGTACCGGCGGCGCGGACGGTTCCTGCCGCGCAGGGTCGGCTGGCGGCGCACCGCGTACGTTCCCGTGCTGCTCGACGGCGTGAACGAGAGCAACGGTGGCTGGGAGCTGCTCCAGCTGATCAACGAGGTGCGCAACCGGACCGGCGAACTGGACCCGCTGCTGGTGATCGCGGCGAGCTCGGCGCAGCCTGCGCTGTCGGAGATGTTCAAGACCAGGCCGTGGCGTGCGGAGAACGCCGCCGAAGCGCTGGCGACGTGGCAGCAGAAGCTGCCGGGCAAGCGTCAGCAGCTCGACGTGGCCGCGCGCTACCTCATGATCAAGCTGCCGTTCCCCGACCCGGAGCGGGCGACGTGGCTGGGCGCACCGGTCTTCCGGGCGCCGCCCGTGCGGTGGCTCGCGAAGTCGCGCAGGCTGGAGCTGATCATTTCGGCGATGGTGCTGTTGCTGCTGGTGCCGGGGTTCACGAAGGTGCAGGCGAACATCGAGGCGAACTGCTCGATCGTCGGCTCCGCGATCTCGCCGGGAGTGTCGACGAGGCTGATGGACGTCGACGGCCACCTGGAGTGCGTCGGCTACAGCGACAACGACAACCAGGTGTTCGGCTCGAACGAACGGCTGCGGTGGACGCAGCAGGCGGTCTTCGCGCAGAACGCGGTGGCCGAACGGCTGCACGAGGACGCTCCCGGCCGTCCACTGGTCTCGTTGCTGTACTTCTCCAGTCTCACCCACCGCGACGCCAACCCCGACGCCGACCACTCCCGTGCCGAGGAACTGGAGGGCATGCTGCTCAAGCAACGGCAGCAGAACGACAGGTCGCGTTCGGAACCGTTGCTGCGCATCGTGATCGCGAACGGCGGCGCGACGATGAAGAAGGCGCCCGAGGTGCTGCGGGACATGCTGACCCCGTTGCTGGAACGCGATCCCAGCATCATCGGCGTGATCGGGCTCGACCGCAGCGTCGCGGAGACCCAGGCCGTCATCACCGAACTCGGAGCGCTGGGGGTGCCGACCGTCGGCACCACGCTCACCGAGGCCTCGCTGCCGGGCAAGTCGGCGACGTACTTCCAGCTGATCCCCGGCAACGTCCGGCAGGCCGACCTGGTCCAGAAGTACGCGCAGCACCTCGGCGTGAGCAAGGTGACGATCTACCACCCGCCGCTGGGCAAGAACGACATCTACCTCACCGACCTGGTCGACGTGCTGGGCAAGCACCTGGCAGCCGCGTCCGTCAACGCCCAGGCCGTCCCGTGGGTCAACAGCCCGCAGGAACTGCAGTCGCAGTGCGCGGACGACCACTCCAGCGAGATGGCGTTCTTCGCGGGGCGGGAGGAGGACTTCGGCGAGTTCCTGCGTGCGGTCGGCAGGGACTGCTACGACAAGAGCCGGCTGCCCCGCATCCTCGCCGACGACGCCATCATCCGGTTCATCGCGCAGAAGGCCAGCCGCACGCACGACTCACTGGCCGGTATGCGGGTGTCCTACGTGAGCATGGCCGGGCTGATCGTGCTCGCGGGAAAGGACTGCGTGCAGGGCAAACCGGATCCGACGAAGGTGCGTGGCGGCCAGCCGCTGGACGCGTTCTGTGCCGGCTACAGCAGGCTAGCCAAGGAGATCCAGGAGACCCCGCTCGCGCCGGAGGACAAACCTGCCAAGCCGTGGCCCGGTGAGCACATGGGTGTCGCCTACGACGCGGCCGGACTGTTCCTCGACGCCGTGCGCAACGCCCAGAAGCGCCTGGGCAACCAGCCCGGGCGCACGCCACAGCGGGGTGCGATCGGAGGTGAGCTGCGGGAGCTGAACTCCCACGGAGCCACCGGACGCACGGACTTCGCCGCGTCTCGCGTTGGGGAGCGGCGCAACTTCACGATCCTCGAACTCAAGAACATCCACGACTTCGAGGAGCAGCCCACGTGCGTGTTCGCGACCGGTGACCTCTACAGCACGGATTCGCCGAAGCTGGCCAACGGTTGCCCTGCCTAGGTTTTTGTGACAGCTCGGTCGATGATCGAGGCGAAGTCGGTGGACTTGGGGAGCGTGCCGAACGCGACTCCCCAGTCCCCGCCCAGCCGTGAACCGAGGAACGCGTCCGCGACGGCGGGGTGCCCGTGCTTCACCAGCAGGGCACCCTGCAGGATCAGCGCCATCTTCTCCACGACCCGGCGCGCCTGCGACTCGTCCACATCGGACAGTGCGGTGCCGAGATCGTTCAACGCCCTGTCGATGCGCTGGTCGACCCCGGTGACGGCGGCGAGGAACTCCTGCACCGAGTCGGGTTCCTTCTTCATCGCGCGCAGGACGTCCAGCGCGGCGACGTTGCCGGAGCCCTCCCAGATCGACATCAGCGGCGACTCGCGGAACAGCCGCGGCATCCCGCTGTCCTCGATGTACCCGTTGCCGCCCAGACACTCCAACGCCTCGGCGGCGTGCACCGGGCCGCGCTTGCACACCCAGTACTTGGTGACCGCGAGGCCGAGCCGCGGCCGGTGCTGCGCGAGCCACATCGCGGCCGTGGTCGCCGCCTCGGACTCGATCGCGAGGTCCGCCAGCACGTTGCGCATGGCGGGCTGGTCGATCAGGTAGCTGCCGAACGCCTTGCGGTGCGCGGCGTGGTGCGCGGCCTGCCTGAGTCCGGCGCGCATGCCCGCGGCGCTGCCGAGAACGCAGTCGAGCCGGGTCATGTTGACCATCTCGATGATGGTCCGCACGCCTCGGCCCTCGTCGCCGACCCGGTGCGCGAACGCCTCGTCGTACTCGATCTCGGCGGAGGCGTTGGACTTGTTGCCCAGCTTGTCCTTCAGGCGCTGCAGGAAGAACCGGTTGCGCGTGCCGTCCGGGAGCACTCGCGGCACGAGGAAGCACGTCAGCCCGCCGGGGGCCTGCGCGAGGGTCAGGAACACGTCCGACATCGGTGCCGAGGTGAACCACTTGTGCCCGGTCAGCAGGTAGCCGTCGGCGACCGGCTTCGCGACGGTGGTGTTCGCGCGGACGTCCGATCCGCCCTGCTTCTCGGTCATCGACATGCCGGCGATCAGGCCATGCTTGGACAGCGGTGCGCGCAGCCCGAAGTCGTAGTTCCGCGCAGTGAGAAGAGGTTCGTAGCTTTCGGCCAGATCCGGCGCGACGCGCAAAGCGGGTACTGATGCGTAAGTCATCGAAATCGGGCATCCGTGGCCGGCCTCGACCTGGGACCACACGTAGAACCTGGCCGCCCGCTCCAGGTGCCCACCGTCGACGTAGGCGTGCAAACCGTGCGAAACGGCGACGTCCATCAGTTCGTGCCAGGCGGGGTGGAACTCGACCTCGTCGATCCTGTTCCCGAACCGGTCATGGGTGTGCAGCACCGGCGGGTAGGCGTTTGCGAGCCTGCCGTGCTCCTGCCACTCGGGGCTGCCCGCGAGCCTGCCCAGCGAGTGCAGTTCGGCGTCGTCGACCCAGCTGAGCAGGGCCGGGTCGTCCGCGACGTCGTGGCCGCTCAGCGGCGGGACCTGGTTGGTCACCTCGTGCGTAGCCATGCCCCGCACGTTACTACTCGTAAGTAACTTTGGGCAGGGTGCCGGTGAAGATCGCTGGCCCATTCGGGCTTTTGGGCGTGCCAAGGACGCTGACGAGGAATAACGTCGTTCTGGTGAGTGACCATGGGCACAGCTCGGCCGTGGCTGCGCTGAGCGCGCAGTACGCCGCGATGCGCGAAGGTGCGCCAGTGCGGCTCGCGAAGAAGACGTCGAACCTCTTCCGGTTCCGGGCCGACCAGGCCGGCGGGCTCGACGTCGGCAGGTTCGACCAGGTCCTGTCCGTGGACCCGGTCGGACGCACCGCACAGGTGCAGGGCATGACCACCTACGAGAACCTCGTCGCCGCGACACTTCCCCACGGCATGATGCCGTTGGTGGTGCCGCAGCTCAAAACCATCACCATCGGCGGTGCGGTCGCCGGACTCGGCATCGAGTCCACGTCCTTCCGCAACGGGCTGCCGCACGAGTCCGTGCGGGAGCTGGAGATCCTCACCGGCGACGGCGAGGTGGTCGTCGCCAAACCGGACGACGACCTGTTCCGCGCGTTCCCCAACTCCTACGGGACGCTGGGCTACGCGCTGCGGCTGGAGATCGAGCTGGAGCCGGTGCGCCAGTACGTCCGGCTGCGGCATGTGCCGTTCGGCTCCTTCGCGGAATGCGCCGCCGTCATCGAGGAGGTCTGCGAGGACGGCTCGGCGGACTTCGTCGACGGCACCGTGTTCTCACGGGGCGAGATGTACCTGACGCTGGGCCATTACACCGACATCGCGCCCTACACGTCGGACTACACCGGCAACCAGATCTACTACCGGTCCATCCAGAAACGCCGCACGGACCACCTGACGATCCACGACTACCTGTGGCGCTGGGACACCGACTGGTTCTGGTGCTCGCGGGCGTTCGGCGCGCAGAACCCGGTCGTCCGTCGCATGTGGCCGAAGCGCTACCTGCGTTCGGACGTGTACCGCGGGCTCGTCGCGAAGCACCGGCGGCTGAGGCCGCGCACGGACGTCGAGCCGGTGATCCAGGACGTGGAGATCCCGGTCGCCGGCCTGGCCGACTTCCTCGACTTCTTCGACCGCGAGATCGGCATCACGCCGGTGTGGCTGTGTCCCGTTCGCCTGCGGGACACCACAGGCTGGCCGCTGTACCCGATGGACAAGGACACCTTGTACGTCAACGTCGGGTTCTGGTCGGAGGTCCCGGTACGACCGGGGGAGAAGATGGGTGACCGCAACCGGCTGATCGAGCGCGAGGTGGCGCGGCTGGGCGGCCACAAGTCGCTGTACTCGGACTCCTACTACACCGAGGACGAGTTCTGGCGGCACTACAACGGTTCGCACTACCGGTCCGTGAAGGCCCGGTACGACCAGACGAACCGCCTGCCTGATCTGTACGCCAAGTGTGTCAGGGGACGATGAATGCGGTTGGCCTCCATTTTCCAGAGCATCACAGGTGGCAGCGACGTTCGCTTCCAGGCCTACGACGGCAGTACCGCCGGGCCGTCGGCAGCCTCGGTGTCCATCGACATCAAAACACCGGAAGCCCTGTCCTACCTGGCTTCCGCGCCCGGTGAACTGGGTCTGGCCCGTGCCTACGTGACGGGTCACCTGGAGATACTCGGCGACGTGCACGCCGGTCTCTCCCGGCTGTCGGAGTTCTCGCTGCGAGAGCTCCCGTGGCTGCAACGGGTAGAGCTGTTGCGGTTCCTCGGCCGGATCCGGTTGTCGCACAAGGTGTCTCCGCCGCCGCAGGAGACGCGCCTGCGTGGCCTGCGGCACTCCAAGGCCCGCGACTCGCAGGCCATCGCGCACCACTACGACGTCTCGAACCAGTTCTACGAGTGGGTCCTCGGCCCGTCGATGGCCTACACCTGTGCGGTGTACCCGACCCTGCAGTCCACTTTGGAGGAAGCGCAGTTCGCCAAGCACGATCTGGTGGCGCGCAAGCTGGGGCTGAAGTCCGGCATGAGACTGCTGGACGTCGGCTGCGGCTGGGGCGGCATGGTCATGCACGCGGCCCGCGAGTACGGCGTGCGGGCGATCGGCGTGACGTTGTCGCGCAACCAGGCGGAATGGGCGCAGAAGGCGATCGTCGAGGCCGGGTTGTCGGACCTGGCCGAGGTGCGGCACCTCGACTACCGCGACGTGCGGGAGACCGGTTTCGACGCGGTGTCGTCCATCGGCCTCACCGAGCACATCGGCAAGGCGAAGCTGCCCGCGTACTTCTCGTCCCTGCACGGGAAGCTCAAGCCCGGCGGCCGGCTGCTGAACCACTGCATCACCCGGCCGGACAACAAGCAGCGGGCGTTGTCGGGGCCGTTCATCGACCGGTACGTGTTCCCGGACGGTGAGCTGGTCGGGCCCGGCCATCTCGTGTCGCTGATGCACGACACCGGGTTCGAGGTGCGGCACGAGGAGAACATCCGCGAGCACTACGCCCTCACACTCGCCGCCTGGAGCCACAACCTCGACACGCACTGGGAAGAGGCGGTCGACGAGGTCGGCGAGGCTCGGGCGCGGGTGTGGCGGCTGTACCTCGCGGCCTCACGGCTCGGGTTCGAGCGCAACAACATCCAGCTGCACCAGGTGCTCGGGGTGAGGCTGGACGGGACGACGTCGCACATGCCGTTGCGCCCGGACTGGCTGTCCTGATCTTCGGCTGAGGGCCGCGGCGTCGCCGCGGCCCCTGGTCGTTTCGCCGGTCAGCTCAGCCGGTCGACGATCTGCTTGGCCGTGTTGGACGGGATCGCGAACCCGATGCCGACGCTCCCGGCCTCACCGCTGCTCGACGCCGGCGAGTAGATCGCCGAGTTGATCCCGATCAGCTCACCGGCCGCGTTCACCAGCGCGCCACCGGAGTTGCCGGGGTTGATCGACGCGTCGGTCTGGATCGCCTGGTACGACACGGAAGACGCGCGGCGGGTCTCGCCGGGCACGGTCACCTTGCGGTCCAGCGCGGACACGATGCCGGTCGTCACGGTGCCCTGCAGCCCGGACGGCGAGCCGATGGCCATCACCGCGTCACCGACCTTCACCGAACCGGAGTTCGCCCACTTGATCGGCGTGAGACCGGACGCCCCGGAGACCTGCAGCACGGCGAGGTCCGAGGTCGGGTCGGTGTTGACGACGGTGGCCGGCAGTTCGCGGCCGTCGTTGAACTTCACCGTGATCTGGCCGCCGGACGAGGCGACGACGTGGTTGTTGGTGAGGATCTTGCCGTCCGCGGAGAGGATCACGCCGGAGCCGAGACCGTTGCCGACGTTCACCTGGACGACCGAGGGCAGCACGTCGGAGGCGACGGCGCTCCAGTCCAGTGTGGACGTGTTCGCGATCGTCTGCGCGGAGACGGAGGAAGTCGTGGGGGTGGAGTCCGGCGAGGCGATCACCGCTCCGGTGACGCCCCCGAACAGGCCGGCGACGAGTGCCGCGGCCGTGAGCATCGGGGCCGTTCGGCGCCAGAACTTCGGGGCGACGACGGCGGGCTGCGGTTCCACCAGTGACCCGCTCATCGCGGGGAAGCTCTGCTCGGTCATGACTCCACGATGGACCCCCATCATGTGAACCAGCTGTGCCGAAACCCTGGAATACCCTGATAAGAACTAGCTGAGAAGAAGCGCGGAGACCTCGGAGGCCGACAGCGCCGGCCCGAAGTGCGCGCCCTGCCCGCCCGTCACGCCCAGCTTCGCCAGCCTTGCGGCCTCGGCGGGAGTCCGTACGTCCTCGGCGTAGAGCGGCAGCTTGAGCAACGTTGCCCACCGCAGCAGGGCCACCGAAGCACTCTCCTCCACGCGGTTCGCGCCCTCGTCGAGACCGTGCACGACGGTGCCGGTGAACTTCACGCCGCTCAACGGCAGCTGGCGCAGCCGGTCGACGCCGACGTTGCCGCCGTTCATCTGGTCCAGCACCAGCCCGATGCCGCGCTCGGCGAGGATCGTGAGCTCGTCGAGCTGTTCGTCGTTCAGCAACGCCGGCAGGTGCTCGTGCAGTTCGAAGCGCAGCAACGTCGCGGGCAGGCCGGTGCGCTCCAGCACGCGGGCGACCTCGGCGACGAGTTCGGGCTCCTGGCACAGCCTTGGCGGCAGGTCGATCGAGAGCGCGGGCATCCGCGAGCCCAGCGCCAGGTGCCAGTCGGCCGCGTGCCGGCACGCGGCCTCCAGCGCCCAGTGCATCAGGCGGACGACCATGCCGTTGTTCGACGACTGGTCGAGGAACGTGTCCAGGCACAGCACCCCGCGTTCGGGGTGGTCCCAGACGATTTTGGCCTCCAGCGCGAGCACCGAGCCGTCGGCCAGCGAGTGGACGGGCAGGTAGTCGACGCGGAACTGGCCTTCTTCCAGCGCGCCGGGGATCGAGGCCGCGAGCGCGTACCTCTCCTTGTCGTGCACGTCCCGTTCGTGGTCGTACAGCGCCCACTGCGCCTTGCCGTCGCGCTTGGCCCAGCCGACCGTGACGTCCGCCGCGCGCAACAGGTCCGTCGAGTCGCCGCCGCGCGCCGCCCGCGCCACGATGCCGACGCTCGTGGTCACGCCGACGCCGTGCGAGCCGATCCAGATCGGCTCTTCCAGGCGTGCGGTGAAGTCCTCGACCAGGGCGACCACGCTCCGCACGTCCTGCGGGTCCTTGACCAGCACGCCGAACTCGTCGTCGCCGATGCGCGCGACCTTGGCGACTCCCTCGGAGAACACCGCCCGCAGGTGCGTCGCGACGTGCATCAGCACCCGGTTGCCGGCCTCGTGCCCGAACGCGTCGTTCACGCCGCGGAACCCGTCGATGTCGACCTGCACGAGCGCGAGCGTCTCCGGCCCCTTGGAGCCGGCCACGCCCTCCAGCCAGCCGAGGAACTGCGCGCGGTTCGGCAGGCCCGTCTGCACGTCGTTGAGGCTCTGCCGCACGAGCTGCGTCTGCAGCGCGCGCATCTCGCTCATGTTCTCGATCATGGTGACGAGGTACGGCGGCGTGCCGTCCTCCTCGCGCACCACGGAGATCGCCATGTGCGTCTGGATCGTCTCGCCGTCGCTGCGGACCATCCGCTTCTCGACCCGGATGTTGTCGTGCTCGGACGCGATCAGCTGCTTCGTCAGCTCCCGCAGCCCGGCCCTGTCGTCCGGGTGCACGATGTCGCGGCCGCTCATCCTGCGCAGGTCCTCGTGCCGGTAGTCGAGCATGGCGAGCAACGCCTCGTTGACGTCGATGATCTTGCCCTTGAGGCCGCTCACGATGATGCCGAACGCCGAGCTCTCGAAGACCGCGCGGAACTTGGCCTCGCTCGCCCTGACCGCGGCCTCGGCCCGGCGCATCGTGGTGATCGCGGCCGTGCGGCTCAGCTCCTGCTGGTCGAGCGTGCGGTCGCGCAGCCCCTCCGCGTACCCGGCGGCGAGCGCGGCCAGCTGCGCCGGCGTGACCGGGGTGTGCTCACCCAGGAACGTGAGCGAGTGCTCCAGCGTCGCCGAGGCGATGAAGTCGTGCTCGACCATGGACCGGCCGACCTGCCGCGCCTCGTCCACACCGCCACTGAGCAACTGCTCGACGTAGCCGCCGAGCAGTTGCTCGAGCTTCTCGCGCGTGAAGTTCGCGATGAGGGTGTTGGAGATCGTCGCCGCCCAGCGAACGGCGGGCTCTCGGCTGTCGACCATGTTCATTCAGCTCAGGTGGCCGTTCGTGGGGGACCGGGGGTGATCTGCTCGATCGGCTGGCGCGGTACCACCACCAGGAGTGGGTCCAGCGCGAAAGCTTACTGATCAGTCAGGACGGGTCCAACCGAACCCCGAACCCCGGTCGAGAATCGACGGATCGGCCACGAATTCACTCGTTTGAACTAGTGAATGGCGCCGCGGGTCGCGGGTTGACGGTCCCCGATCTGTGTCATGCCTTCCAGCACGACCGCAAGCTCGGGGACCGTCAACCCGCGTCCACCACGCGGACCTACTTGACGGCCTCCGCCGCCGCACGCCCGGCCACCCGGCCGGAGAACAGGCAGCCGCCGAGGAACGTGCCCTCCAGCGCGCGGTAGCCGTGCACGCCACCGCCACCGAACCCGGCGGCCTCACCGGCGGCGTACAGGCCCGGCAGCACCTCGCCGGACGTGTCGAGCACCCGCGACGACAGGTCGGTGTGCAGGCCGCCCAGCGTCTTGCGCGTGACCACCGAGAGCCTGACCGCGATCAGCGGACCGGCCTTGGGGTCGAGCAACCGGTGCGGCTCGACGACGCGGATCAGCTTGTCGGTGAGGAAGTGCCGTGCCGCGCGGATCGCGTTGACCTGCATGTCCTTGCTGAGGCCCGCGGTGACCTGGCGGTCGCGCTCGACGATCGTCTTCTCGAGCTCGGCCGCGTCGATGCGCGAGTCGCCGGTCAGCGCGTTCATGCCGCGGGCCAGGTCCGCGACCGTGCCCGCCTGGATGAACTCCTTGGACTTCTGCGCGAACGCCTCCACGGGTGCCACGGCGCCCGGCAGCGCGCGCTTGAGGACGGCCCTCGTGTCCTTGCCCGTGAGGTCCGGGTTCTGCTCGGAGCCCGACAGCGCGAACTCCTTGCCGATGATCCTCTTGTTCAGCACGAACCACGAGTGCTCATGGCCGTGGGAGGTGATGTGCTGCAACGACCCCAGCGCGTCGAAACCGGGGAACAGCGGGATCGGCAGCCTCTTGCCCTCGGCGTCGAGCCACAGCGACGACGGGCCGGGCAGGATGCGGATGCCGTGCCGCGACCACACCGGGGCGTAGTTCGCGATGCCCTCGGGGTAGTGCCACATGCGGTCGGCGTTGATGATCGCGCCGCCGGCCTTCTGGGTGATCTCCATCATCGAGCCGTCGACGAAGTCCGGCACACCGGCCAGCATGAACTTCGGTGGCGTGCCCATCCGCTCGGGCCAGTTCCTGCGCACCAGGTCGTGGTTGCCGCCGATGCCGCCGGACGTGACGATCACGGCCTGGGCGCTGAACGAGAAGTCGCCCGCCACCGTCCGCGAGCTCGGTTCGGCCCTGCCGGTCGACGAGGCCTCCAGCACGTCGCCGGACACGCCGTCGCACACGCCGTTGGTGACGTTGACGTTCGTGACCTTGTGGCGGAACTTGAGCGTCACGAGTCCCTTCGCGACGGCCTCCCGCACCCGGCGCTCGAACGGCTCGACGACGCCCGGCCCGGTGCCCCACGTGACGTGGAAGCGCGGTACCGAGTTGCCGTGCCCGTCCGCCAGGTAGCCGCCCCGCTCGGCCCACTGCACGAACGGGAACCAGCGCATCCCCATGTTGTGCAGCCAGGAGCGCTTCTCGCCGGAGGCGAAGTCCACATAGGCCTGCGCCCACAGCCGCGGCCAGTGGTCGGCCTCCCGGTCGAACGCCGCCGAGCCCATCCAGTCCTGCAACGCCAGGTCGTGCGAGTCCTTGACCCGGAGCCTGCGCTGCTCGGGGGTGTCCACCATGAACAACCCGCCGAACGACCACCAGGCCTGGCCGCCGAGCGACGCCTCCGGCTCCTGGTCGAGGAGAATGACCTTGCGACCCGCGTCCGCGAGTTCTGCGGTCGCCACGAGACCTGCGAGGCCCGCGCCGACGACGATGACATCCGCGTCATGTGCCATCGGGCGAGTCTAGAACTACCGCTGGTCACGCACGAGACCTGAGTCAGTTTCACTTTTTGGGGATGGTGCTCGATGAGCTTCCGACCTGCTTCCGAGGTGGGTTTCACGACGTCGACCACGCGTTTTGTGGCGCCGGGATCCGTCACGAACGGTGAGTTCGGCCTGTTCGAGTGGCGGATGGAGGCCCGTCAGCCCGGAGCCCGGCCGCACTTCCACAAGACCTTCTCGGAGTCGTTCTACGTGCTCGAAGGCGAGATCACGCTGCTCGACGGCGAGGAGTGGGTGACGGCAGGCGAGGGTGACTTCCTCTACGTCCCGCCGGACCGCCCGCACGCGTTCCGCAACGACAGCGACGCTCCGGTGCGGATGCTGATCCTGTTCTCGCCCGGGATCGCCCGGGAGAACTTCTTCCTGGAGGTCCGGAACGCGAAGGGGCTCTCGCCGGACGAACTGGTCGCGTTCTACGAGAGCCATGACCAGTACAACCTCTAAGTGCCGTCGACCGTCACTGCCGGTGAGGGGGGTTTACCGGAGTGCCGGTCGACGGCGGGTTGACCGCGGCGCGAGCACGCGACGCCTGCGGAAGGGCTTTTCCGGCCTGGGGGTGCCGGATCGCCCTGGCGACCGGCTCGAGCGCCAGCGGCCAACCACATTGTTGAACGTACAACCGGAGCGTGGTGTTCCGGTCGGCTTTCACTGTGACCAGGCTCAATTCCTTCAGCCGGTCTTCAGGTTTCCCTCAGTTTCGGCCGGGTAAGTCACCGGGTGTGACAGCACGGCTGCCGACGATCACAAGCCTCGCCGAGCTCACGTGCTTCATCGGCGACGACGTCTACCTGCGCTGGTCCCAGGGCCCCGAGGCCGACGAAGCCTCGACGTCGAGCGACTCGCTGACCGGCGTGGAACTCCCTGGCCTGTCCGCGAGCCCGCTGCACATCGAACCGTGGTGGGGCGACCGCTCCCGCGAGCTGTGGGTGGCCCGCCGCCTCTTCGACTACCGCCACCTGCGCGACCTGCGCGGGCCCGACGTCCGCGCGTGGGTGCTGCGCGGCACCGAGGTGGGCCGCGGCCCGGACAACGAACCCCTGGTCCGCTGCCGGGAGCCGCTCGCCTGGGTGGCTGACAGCGCACTGCGGGAGTGCTCGGAGCTGGTCGGCGCCCAGCGTTCCGACGAGTGGGGACCGCTCGACCGTTCTAACTCAGATCATTGAGCTTGCGTTCGGCGGCCTTCCGCGCCTTCTCCGCCCCGCTCGTGACCCGCTTGGCGTCCTCCAGCCGTTCCGCGGCGCGGTCGAACGCCCGCTGCGCCGCCAGTTGGTCGGCCTGGGCCTCCCCGAGCGCCTGCTCGGCCTCGTCCAGTGCCTGCTGGGCCTCGGCCCGCTTGCGTTCCTGCCGTTCCCGCCGCTTGCGGGCCAGCGCGTCCTCGCCGGCCTGAGCCGGCTCGGGCGTGGGGAGTGCGAACCCGAAGCCCGAGTACTCCAGCGCCTTGGTCAGGTGGCCGTCGCGCACCTGTTCGGCGGACTCCGGGTCGGCCATCGCGGCCGTCAGCGTGTTGCGCACCTGCGTGACGGCGTCGTCCGCGAGCGGTCCGGTCAGCTCCAGCGTGCGATAGACCAGCGCCTCCATGAGCTCTTTGCGCTTGCGGCCCAGCTCCCGCATGGTCAGCTGCGCCGTGGAGAGGCCCAGCGCCTCCTCCAGGCCCTCAGGCGCGTCCCGCACGAGCTTGTTGACCGCCCAGGCGCCCACGGTGGGCTTGCGGAGCTCCTGGATGGCCTTGGCCAGATCCTTGTCGTCGGCCTGCTTGGCCGCGGCGTTGCGGGCCGCGGTGAAGTCCTTCGGAGGCAGGCCGTAGAGCTCGTCGGCGACCGGCTTCAGGTCCATGGGCGCAAGGTAGCGCCTGACCGGCCCCCAGTCCTGCCGAACGGCGTTCAACGAGATGAGCTCCGGCGGCGTTCAAGAGGCAGGATCGGGTAAACAGGATGGGGAGATGCATACCAGGTGGAGATGGGTCCTGTTCGGCCTCGGCGCCGCCGTGGCCGCGGTCGGTCCGCTCGCGGCCGTGGACGGTCCCTGGTACGGCTACGTCTTCGGCGGCCTGTGGTTCCTCATGGGCGGCACGGTGGCGTGGCGGACCTTCAAGATGGGCACCAAGGTCACTAGCGAGGGCATCACGTCGAACGGGCTCGACCGGCAGGTCACCGTCGAATGGTGTGACGTCGAGGTGATCGAACCCGCGCGCAAGAGAAACCTGATCTTCTTTCACACCATCGCGCCCACGGCACGACTGCGCCGGGGCCGCCACGCGCTGACCGAGCTGAGCCTGCTCTCGATCAAAAAGGACTCGGTGCCCGAACGGACCGCGAAGCACGTGACGGAACTCCAGCAGGTCCTCGTCGCACATCGCGCCCACTGTCCCGCGTGTGGAGCGCAGCCTAAAGTGCTCGCCACCCCGCAGGGGATCGTCGGTCGCCTGCGGGCGAGATTGCGTGGGCTAATGGGCGGAAATAGCGATCAGTCCATCGCCTGATACCGGGATCCTGTTACACGCCAACGCCGTTCACCGTTGACGGAGCCTTGACATTCCCCTCCATCAGCCCTTGACTGGAGGACGGTTGCTCGTTCCGTGATGGAAAAGAAACGTGCAGCATTAAAAGCGTGCCCGTTCAAGCCGCTGAACAGTCCAATGTGGATCTGAAAGTTAGTCCAGTCCGACGATTGCCCATCGCGAGGCGAAGAGATGTGCTTCGGAGCACTCTTTACCCCACGAAGGGCACATGCGCCGTGAAGAACTGGAGACGCCGCACCGGCACGGTCTTGCTGACCGCGGTGCTGGGCACTACCGGGTTCGGCTTCGCCGCCACCCCTGCCATTGCGCAGAACGCACCGCAGCAGCAGCCGGCCGCTGACAAGCAGCTGGACAAGCAGGACCGGGCACTCGTCGACCAGGCGGCCCGCGAGGGCAAGCCGACCGTCGACCTGCTGGTCGCCGCCGAGGACGGCAAGGCCGACGCCGCGGTCAACGACCTCAAGGCGCTCGGCGCCACGGTCCAGAAGACCGAGAAGGACGTCGACTACGTCAAGGTGACCATCCCGCGGGAGAACGCGGCGAAGGCCGCCAAGCTGGCCTCGGTCAGCACCGTGGACGTCGACGGCCTCGTCGCCCTCGACGACCCGCGTCCCGAAGGCATGGAGCAGCCCGCGCCGCAGAAGGCGCCGGACTCGAAGACGCCGCGCACCAACCCGTACATGCCGACGAAGGACACGCAGGCGGCGCAGTTCGCCGTCGCGAACCCGAAGTGGGACGGCCGCGGCACCACGATCGCCGTGATCGACTCCGGCATCGACCTGGACCACCCCGCGCTGGCGACCACCAGCACCGGCGACCGCAAGATCGTCGACTGGTTCACGGCCAACAACCCGGCGTCCGGCGACGGCACCTGGGTCACCATGACCAAGACCGGCAAGGTCGGCAAGTTCGTCGAGGGCGGCAAGGAGTGGACGGCGCCGGCGACCGGTGGCCCCTACTCGTTCGGTCTCTTCCGTGAGATCGCCGGCGACCTCGGCGGCGCCGGCAGCGAGATCGGCGGTGACATCAACCGCGATGGCGACCGCCTCGACTCGTGGGGTGTCATCCAGGACATCACGACGAAGGAAGTCTTCGTCGACACCGATGGTGACGCCAACTTCACCAACAACCCGCGGATGATCGACTACAAGGTCAAGAAGGACTCCGGGTTCTTCGGCACCGACAACCCCGCGACGCCGGTCATCGACCGCGTGGCGTTCGTCGTGCAGACCGACAAGTCGATCTACGACACGGGCGGCACGCCGTACGTCAGCCTCGGCATCTCCGCCGGTGCGCACGGCACCCACGTCGCCGGCATCACCTCGGCGCACAGGCTGTTCGACGGCAAGATGGCCGGTGCGGCACCCGGCGCGAAGCTGATGTCCATCAAGGCCTGCCTCTCTACGCCGGCCTGCACGAGCTCCGGTCTCATCGACGGTGTCCTCTACGCCGCGCGCAACGGCGCAGACGTCGTGAACATTTCCATCGGTGGCCTCCCGGCGCTCAACGACGGCAACAACGCCCGTGCGGAGCTCTACAACCGCACGATCGACGAGTACAACGTCCAGCTCTTCATCTCGGCGGGCAACTCGGGTGCGGGCGCGAACACCGTCGGTGACCCGTCAGTGGCGACGAACGCGCTGAGCGTCGGCTCGTCCATCACCAAGGAGACCTGGCTCTCCAACTACGGCTCGAAGACCGAGCAGAAGCAGAACCTGCACGGCTTCTCCTCACGCGGCCCGCGTGAGGACGGCGGCTTCAAGCCGAACATCATCGCGCCCGGCTCGGCGATCTCCACCACGCCGCGCTGGCAGGCCGGCGGCCCGGTGGCGGGCACCTTCGCCCTCCCCGCCGGTTACGCGATGTTCAACGGCACCTCGATGGCCGCCCCGCAGGCGACCGGTGCCGCCGCGCTGCTCGTGAGCGCGTTCAAGGCCACGCACGACGGCCAGAGGCCCACCAGCGCCGAGCTGCGCTACGCGATCCAGCGCAGCGCGAACTATGTCGCCGACCTCGGTGCGTACGAGCAGGGCGCGGGCCTCTTCAACACCAACGCCGCGTGGAAGCTGCTGGACAAGCACTCCGTGCCGGACCAGGTCACCACGTCCGTCGCGGTCAACACCGTCCTCAGTGGACTGCTGGCCACCCCGAACGTCGGTGTCGGCATCCACGACCGTGAAGGCGTGACCGCGGGCCAGGAGTACACCCGCACCTACACGCTGACCCGCACCACGGGCCACGACGACGAGCGCTACAACGTCTCGTGGAAGGGCAACGACGGCACGTTCTCGGCGCCGAAGAAGGTCGACCTGCCGCTGAACAAGCCGGTCCAGTTCGCCGTCAAGGTCAAGGCCAAGACCGCGGGCGTGCACAGCGCCGTCCTGCAGCTCGACAACCCGGAGACCCCCGGCGTCGACTCGCAGACCCTGAACACCGTGTTCGCGGCGGAGAACTTCAACGCCGCCAACAAGTTCTCGGTCACCAAGTCCGGCACGATCGCGCGCAACCAGTCGACGAGCCTCTTCGTGAACGTGCCCAAGGGCACGACCGCGCTGAAGATCGACATGAACGCCGGTGGCGCCGAGGCCGGCAAGGGTCAGGTCCGCTTCCTGCGCTACACCCCGCAGGGCACGGCGGCCGACTCGACCAGTTCGCTCAACTGTTACAACCCGGACGCGGGCGCCGGTTGTGCCGGTGGCACGCCGACCAGCCGCACGGTGGCCAGCCCGATGGCCGGCGTGTGGGAGATCGTGATCGAGGCGCGTCGCACCTCCGACGCCGACGTGGCGCCGTACTCGGTGACCGCGTCCGTGCTCGGCACGACGGTCAGCCCGAACCCGGACACCATCGCGTCCGGCACGCTGGGCACCCCGATCGAGCGCTCCTACACCGTCACGAACACGCAGGCCGGTTTCAACGGCCGGCTCGCGGCGGGCGCTGTCGGCAGTGCCAAGACGGCCCGTCCGACGATCGCGAACCTGGAGTCCCAGCAGTACCCGATCGCGGTCTCGGCCGGCGCGTCGAAGCTCACCGTCACGATCGGCAAGACCGCCGACCAGGGCGCTGACCTCGACCTGTCCGTCTACAACTGCACGTCGGGCAGCTGTGTGCTCGCCGGTCAGTCGGCGGACGCGGACTCCGAGGAGTCGGTGACGATCACCAACCCGGCCGCAGGCAACTGGGTCGCCCTGGTGGACGGCTACGCGGTGCCCGCGGGCACCACGGCGTTCGACTACTTCGACGTCTTCACCTCGGCCGGTCTCGGCACGCTGTCCATCGCGGACAACAACGCCGACCGCGCCGCCGGTGCGTCGTGGAACGCGACGGGCGTCATCACGCCGCTGGGCCAGCCCGGTGCCGGCCGCGTGCTGCGCGGTGAGCTCGAGGTGCGCACGGCCGACAACACCGTCGTCGGTGGCGGGGCCGTGATCATCCAGGCAGTCAGCTAGTAGTTCGGTTGAACGTAGAAAGCCCCAGGGTCCACGAGATCCTGGGGCTTTCTACGGTTCGGGCAGCTTGTTGCCGAGGGGCTCGTCCAAGTCCACCTTGGACACGCCGATGATCAGATACGCGTCTTCCACCTTGTCGACCGGCATCTCGGCGCGCAGGTAGCCGATTCTGGGATCCCGCGACTCGACGGTCGCGCCCAGCCTCTCCAGTGCCTGCTCGACCTCCTTGTCGCGTCCCGGCTGCACGGAGATCATCAGTGGCACTGTGAGGTGGCCGTCGCGCTTCGCCTGCTCGACCCGGAGCTTGTCCGGTTTCGCTGAGGACACGGTCGGCACCTCCGCCAAGAGCACGGCTGGAGACCCGTTCGTACCACAACTGCCGAGAGCCAGCGCGCAGAACGCGACGGCGAGCGGTCTTCTCATGTGGTGAGGACGGGACGGGCTCCACGGGCGGTTGCATCCTGTTTTCCGCCGGTCACTGCTTGGGTCCCGCAAACGCTTGCTCCCGCAGCGTCCCGTCGGCGCTCTCGCCGAACACCCGAGCGTCCGTGTGCTGGTCACCGGCGGGCTGGGCCTTCTTGACCCCGGTCACGGTCTTGGTCCTGACCTGCGGCAACGCACCGCCGTGCTGCCGCTGCACCCAATCCACCAGGTGCTCGCGCGTCAGGCACCGCAGGTCCCAGAGCTTTCCGGCATCAGCGGCACTCACCAGCGCACGCAACCGCACGAACCCGTGCGTGGCCTGCGTGACCTGCAGAACGGACACCCGCCCGTCCCACAGGTCGCTGCCCTCCAGCATGGACCGCATCTCCTGCCGCATCGCCTCGACCGGCACCGTCCAGTCCAGATCGAGCTCCACGGTCCCGAGCAACGCCGACTGCGTGCGCGTCCAGTTCTCGAAGGGCGTCTTGAGGAAGTACGAGGTCGGCAACACCATCCGCCGGTCGTCCCACAGGTGCAGCACCACGTACGTCAGCGTGACGTCCTCGACCCGCCCCCACTCGCCCTCGACCACCACGACGTCGTCGAGCCGCACCGCGTCGCTGAACGCGATCTGCAGCCCCGCGATCAGGTTGCCCAGCAACGACTGCGCGGAGAACGCCGCCACCGCACCGATGACCGCGGCGGAGGCCAGCACGGTCGATCCGACCGCCCGCGCACCGGGGAACGTCATCAGGATCGCGCCGGCTGCCAGCACCCCGATGACCACCAGCACCAGCCGCCGCACCAGCACGACCTGCGTGTGCACCCGCCGCGCGTGCCGGTTGTCCATGACATCAGTGCGAATCCGCGACAGCGAAACGTCCACAAGGGTGCTGATCAGCGCGGCCAGCAGCCACGCTCCCGCCAGGATCAACGCGATTCCCAGCGCGTGCAACGCGACCGGGGCGTCGACCGGGTACGCGCTCAGGCTTATCTGTGCGGCCAGCAACGCTCCGAACACCTGGCCGGGCCGGTACATCCTGCCGCTGTGGGTGAAGCGGCGGACCAGGCGGTGGATCACTTCCACCGCGAGCAGCGCGAAGACCACCGAACAGCCTATGACGACGAACAGCACTGTGCCTCCTCCTGTGTCGAGGCCGGGTACCCGGCCTTCGGGGCGGGGAACACCATGTCGCGGCTCACCATTGCGTTCCAGGTTTGAGTCTTATAGACTCAAACCCATGTTCACCACATCGGAGGCGCTGGAACTGGTCGAGCGCGCCGCATCGGCCGAGGCCCTGTTCGGGCCTCGCAGCGCCGATCCCGGCAGACGCAGGGAGGTGCGGCGCAGATACCACGCGCTGGCCTCGGTGCTGCACCCCGACGTGGTCGGACCAGCCAACGCTCGGGCGCACGCGGCCTCGGCGAACCTGACGCGGCTGCACCACGAGTGGACGCACAGCACGAGCGTCGAACTGAAAACAAAGACCGGCGTCTACCGCATCGGGGAGCCGTTCGCGGTCGGCAGCATCGCGAACCTGTACGAGGCCGACGGGCCGTACGTCGTGAAGGTCGTGCGCAATCCGGCGCTCAACCCGCTGCTGCACGGCGAGTGGCAGGCCCTGCGCAGGCTGGAGCGTTTCACCGACGTGCACCACTGGTTGCGGCCCTTCTACCCGCGGCTGCTCGACACGTCGGGCGATGTCGCCAAGGGCTCCAGGGCCTTCACGGTGCTCGACCCGCTGGTGGACGGGTTCGTGACGCTCGCCGACGTCAAGAACGCTTTCCCGCGAGGGCTGGACGGGCGCGACTACGCGTGGATGCATCGCAGGCTGCTCAAGGCGTTGGCCGGCGCACACCGGATCGGGCTGGTGCATGGAGCCGTCACGGCCGAGAACGTCATGGTGCACCCGGAACAGCACGGGATCGTGCTGGCCGGCTGGTCGTTCGCCGTCGAGGAAGGCCAGCGACTCCTCGCGACCAGTCGCACCATCAGCTATCCACCGGAAGTCCAAGCGGGAGAACCGGTCACGGCCGCGACGGACGTCCACATGGCACACACGCTGATGATCGATCTGTTGCGACACGAAGAAAATCGGCAGATCGCGTTCGCCCGCGGATGTCTGCAGGAACGCCCGTCGCGCCGGCCTGACGCCGCCGACCTGCTGCGCGAGTACGACGAACTGCTCGAAGAACTGTACGGACCAAGGGTTTTCCGCCCGTTCGCTCTGCCAAAAGGAGAATGACCATGGGACACGGCAAGTGGGATGACAATGCCTACGCGGCGGCGAAGACCTTCCGCGCGGCGAAGGGAATCGCGGACTTCGGCTACACCGCCTCGATCAAGTCGGCGCCCTCGTCGAGCTGGAAGGCAGCGCCGTCACTCGACCCGCTGAACGTCGAGTACCGCGAGTGCCGCGACTCGCCCGACCACGCCGACTCGACACCGATCGCGGTGCTGTTCGACGTGACCGGGTCGATGGGCGCGGTGCCGCGGATCATGCAGGGCAAGCTCGGTAAGCTGCACGGACTGTTGCAGCGCAAGGGATATCTCGCCGACCCGCAGCTGATGTTCGGCGGGATCGGTGACGCCGACAGCGACCGCGTGCCGCTGCAGGTCGGCCAGTTCGAGTCGGACAACCGCATGGACGAGCAGTTGCGGGACATCTTCCTCGAAGGCAACGGCGGCGGGCAGAAGAGCGAGTCCTACGAGCTTGCCGCGTACTTCGTCGCACGGCACGTCGTCACCGACGCGTGGCAGAAGCGGGGTCGCAAGGGCTACCTGTTCATCATCGGCGACGAGCTGAACAAGCCGCGGCTGGAGGCCAAGCACATCCGCCGGATCATCGGTGACGACGTGAAGCAGGACATCGACCCGGTGTCGGTCTACCGCGAGCTCGCTCTCAAGTGGAACGTCTACTTCATCCTGCCCAACCAGTCGTCGTACTTCAACGACGACAGCATCGGCGACCACTGGCGGACGATCCTCGGGCAGAACTTCCTCAAGCTGGACGACCCCGGCGCGGTGTGCGAGCTCATCGCGGCGACGATCGGCATGGAGGAACGCGTGGTCGACCTCGACCAGGCCCTGGTGGACCTCGCCGAGATCGGGTCGGTCGCCGAGAGCAAGGCCGTCGGCAAGGCCCTGGTCGCCGTCGGCAACGCCGCACGGCCGGTCGTCGCCGCACCGCTCGGCATCGACGGTCCTGACGACGTGGCGCTGAGCTGATGAACGACCACGTGATCGTCGTCGGGCTGGGGTTCGGCGACGAGGGCAAGGGAGCCGTCGTCGACGCGTTGTGCGCCGACGGGCCGGTATCCGCCGTCGTGCGGTTCAACGGGGGAGCGCAGGCCGCGCACAACGTGATCGCCGGCGGCAGGCACCACACCTTCAGCCAGTTCGGGTCCGGCACGCTCGCGGGTGTGCCGACCTGGCTGTCGCGGTACGTGCTCGTCGAGCCGATCGCGCTGGCGACCGAGTCACGCGAACTGGAGGCGCTCGGCGTGGCGAACCCGCTCTCGCTGATGTCGATCGACGCCGGAGCGCTGCTCACCACGCCGTTCCACGTCGCCGCGAACCGGGCCAGGGAGAGGGCCAGGGGCGGCGACCGGCACGGGTCGTGCGGTAAGGGGATCGGCGAAACCGCCTGGTACGGGCTGCTCGCCGGGGCGAGCGAGGGGGACGTGGTCGAGGGGCAGCGGGTGCTCGGCGAGCCGGGCCCCGCCCCGACCGTTGGCGACTGCCTGAACCCCGCGGTGCTGCGCACGAGGCTGGACGCGCTCGCCAGGTTCTACGAGCCGCTGATCGGCGACGGCCCGGACGTCGACGAACTGGTCGGGCTCTACGGCGCGTTCGCGGACGCCGTCCGGATCACCGAGGGCCACGAAGGGCTGCTCGACGCGGGCCGAGTCGTCTTCGAGGGCGCGCAGGGCGTCCTGCTCGACGAGACCTACGGCTTCCACCCGCACACCACCTGGTCCACGGTCGTGCCGCGCAACGCCCGGGAACTGCTGCAAGGACGTCCGGCCCGCGTGATCGGCGTGACCAGGACCTACCAGACGCGCCACGGCGCCGGTCCGCTGCCGACCGAGGACCAGGCCGTCCTGGAGCGCTTCCCGGAGTTGCACAACGGCACAGGGGAGTTCCAGGGCGCATGGCGGGCCGGGCACCTGGACGCCGCGTTGCTGCGCTATTCCGTCGATTGCTGTGGGGGTATCGACGGGCTGGCCGTGACGCACCTGGACGCCGACGGCCTGAAGGTCGCCACCGGGTCGAGCCTGGAGGACATGTCCGACCCCGTCGCGTACCTGGAGGATCTGCTCGATGTCGACGTGCTCGTCACCGGCGCGGGGCCGGCCAGGACGGACTACGCGGTGCGGGACAATCCACGACATGATCGAGTCGACGTTGGTCTCGGTAGATGTGATCGTGCTCCGGTTTGATCCGGAGGCACGCACGGTGCTCGTGGGGGTCGCACCGCGCGCACAGGAGCCGTTCGCGGGTGAGCTGGCACTGCCCGGCGTGCTGCTGGGCAGGGGTGAGCGGCTGCGGGACGCGACCGCCAGGGCCGTCACCGGGAAGCTGGGCCTCAGCGAGAAGTCGGTGACCGCGACCGGCCAGCTCGCCACGTTCGACGAGCCGTCGCGTGACCCGCGTGGCCCGACGTTGTCGATCGCGCTGTGGGCCACGGTGACCAGGGCGACCGGCGACCTGGCCGTCTGGAGCCGGCTCGACGCCATGCCCGCGCTCGCCTTCGACCACGACCGGATCGTCGCCGACTGCCGGCCGTTGTTCGCGGACAAGCTCTGGCGCGACGTGCCGTTCACCGCGGGCCTGCTCGGGCCCGAGTTCACCACGGCGCAGGCGCTCGACGTGACCGAGTCGCTGACCGGCGACCGGCCCTACCCGGCCAACCTGGGCCGCACGATGGACCGCGTGCCGGGCCTCGGCCGCACCAGTGAGCACGCGGCCGCGTTGCCCAAGGGAGGCCGCCCGCCGCTGGTGTGGAAGTGGTCTGGGGCCTGTATCGAAGTCTGGTCCGATGAGAGTCGCGCTTGAGGTGGTTCCTGGTGGTGCGGCCGAATGGCCCGCATACCGGTGTTGTATGTGGGCCATTCGGCTGTGCCGCCAGGGGCCGCCTCGGGCCCGGCTATCGCGGACCAGACTTCGATACAGGCCCCTAACGAGGCAACTCGGGCTTGAAGAGCCAGCTGTTGAGCAACTCGCGGTGCCCGGCCAGCGAGAGGAAGTCCTCGGTCGTCACCACGCCGTGCCGGTGGCGGGCGCACCACTCCCGCAGCAGCGCGAAGAACGAGTCGTCGCCCATTTCGCGGCGCAGCGCGTGCAACGTCAAAGCACCGCGCTTGTAGACCCGGTCGTCGAACCAGTCCGCGCGCGGCGGCCGTCCGATCACCAGGTTCTGCGGCAACCGGCGCAGCAGATCTCGTGCTGCGGCAGCACAAGCGTCTGCGGACCGGCCGCCGGAAGCCTCGGACCAGAGCCACTCCGAGTAGCAGGCGAAGCCCTCGTTGAGCCAGATGTGCTCCCACGCGGCGATCCCGACGGAGTTGCCGAACCACTGGTGCGCCAGCTCGTGCGCCACCAGCCGTTCCGAACCGCGGCGGCCGTCCACGTGGTTCGCCCCGAACGTCGACAACCCTTGCGCCTCAACGGGAACGTCCAGCTCGTCATCGGTGACGACGACCGAGTACCTCTCGAACGGGTACGGCCCGAACAACGACGAGAACAGCTCGATCATCGCGTTCTGGCGGCCGAAGTCGTGCGCCACGAGCCGACCAAGCCGGACAGGCGCCCACACGTCCGGCAGGGCCTCGACGTACTGTCCGATCTGGACGGTCGCCAGGTAGGTCGCCATCGGCGCGGCCATCGAGTACGTCCACCGGGTCGTGCTGCCGGACACCTTGCCGTCCACCAGCACCCCGTTGCACACCACCGTGTACGGCGAGGGCGCCGTGACCTCCAGGTGGTAGGAGGCCTTCGAGGACGGGTCGTCCAGGCACGGGAACCACGACGGCGCCCCGATCGGCTGGGACGCCACGATCGAGCCGTCGGTGAGCTGGTCCCAGCCGAGATCGCCCCACTCGGGCGTCGAGACCGGCACCGGCATGCCCGAATAGCGGATCTCGACCGAGAAAGCCCCTCGTACGGCGGCACGGATGTTCAGAACGCCACCAGCGTGGCCGTAGCGCGCGGGTTTGCCGTTCACCAGCACCTTCGAGATCCGCAGAGGACCGAAGGACAACGAGAACGACGACAGCGAGGTGCAGGAAGCCTGCAACACCGCACGTCCGGAGAGGCGCGCGGAGTACGGCTTGTAGTCAAGCTCCAGTGCGTAATGCTGTACGGAGAGGCTCATGTCCACGCGGAGATCGGGTTGCCCAGCCAACGGGTTCCCGACGGTACATCCTCTCCGCGCATGACGAGCGAGGCGGGTCCGATCGTGGTGTGAGCGCCCACGGACGCTCCGGGCAGCACGATGCCGTGCGGGCCCAAAGTAGAACCGGCGCCCAGCTCCACGCGGTCCATCCGCAGGATCCGGTCGTGGAACAGGTGCGTCTGCACGACGCAGCCCCGGTTCACCGACGCGCCGGCACCCAGCTTCACCAGATCCGCCTCGGGCAGCCAGTACGACTCGCACCACACGCCACGGCCGACCGACGCGCCCAGCGAGCGCAGCCACAGGTTCATCAGCGGCGTGCCGCCGGAGAACCCGACGAGCCACGGCACCGCGAGCACCTCGACGAACGTGTCCGCCAGCTCGTTGCGCCACACGAACGCCGACCACAGCGGGTACTCACGCACCTTGAAACGGCCCACGAGCGTCCACTTGGCAACGACGGCGACCAGACACGCGGCGACGCCCGCGCCCAGCAGCACGACGCCGGACCACCAGAGCCCGAACTCCTTCAGCGCGAACAGCACCAGCACGACGAGAGCGACGTTCAGCATCACCGGGACGAACCGGCACAGCTCGACCAGCGCCCGCGCCCACATCAGGTGCTTCGGCGGGTTGAACGTGCGCGACTGGTCCGACACCTCGGCGGCGCGGGGCAGCTTCATCGGCGGCATGCCCAGGTACGACGAGCCGGCCTTGGCCCGCTTCGGCGCCGCCGACAGCACGCCGACGAGCCCGCCCTTCGGCACGTTGCGGCCAGGCGCGGTCATGCCCGAGTTGCCCAGGAACGCCCGCTTGCCCACGCGTGCGTTGGCGATGCGCAGCCAGCCACCGCCGAGCTCGTACGTCGCGACCATCGTGTCGTCGGCCAGGAACGCCCCGTCGCCCACGCGGGTCATCTTCGGCAGCGCGACCACGGTCGAGGCCTCCACGTGGCGGCCGACCTTCATGCCGAGCAGCCGCAGCCACACCGGCGTGAACAGCGACGCGTACAGCGGGAACAGGGCCGTGCGCGCGTTGTTCATCAACCGCTCGGTCGTCCACGCCGCCCACGCGCCGCGGCTGTGCACGGGGTAGTGGCCCTCGCGCATGCCGATGCCCAGCAGCCGCACCGAGACCAGGATCAGCAGCGCGTAGGTGCCGAACCAGATCGCCGAGGCGACCGGAACGTCCCACAGCGCCGACGTCAGGGTCACCGGCCGGCGCAGCACGTAGAGGAGGGCCGGAGCCGCCGCCAGCAGCGGCAGCGCGGCCAGCAGGCCGGACGAGACGCCGTACATGAGGTTCCAGAAGCGCGACCGCTCCGGGCGACGCGACGGGAACGAGCGCGCCGCCTTGCCCTCGCGGGTGGCGGGCACGCCGGACCAGCGTTGACCGGTCGGTACGGACCTGACGACACCCGAACCGGGCGCCACCTCGGCCTTCTTGCCGATCCGCGCGCCGGGGAGCAGCGTGCTGCGCGCACCGACCGTCGCGCCCGCGCCGATCCGGATGCGGCCGATGCGCAGCCGGTCGCCGTCCAGCCACCAGCCGGACAGGTCGACCTCGGGTTCGACGGCGGCACCGCGCCCGACCTTCAGCATGCCCGTGACCGGCGGCAGCGAGTGCAGGTCGACGCCGGGGCCGATCTTCGCGCCCAGCGCCCGCGCGTAGTGCGTGACCCAGGAGCCGGAAAGCTCGGTGGCGCGCGACATCCGCGCCAGCATCTCGGCGGTCCACAGTCGCAAGTGCACGGTTCCGCCGCGCGGGTACTCGCCGGGCTTCACACCGCGCAGCAGCAACCGGGCGCCACCGGCGGAGATCGCGAGGCGTCCGGCGGGGCTGAGGAAGACCGCGAACCCCGCGGCCACCCACCACCACGACACGGACGTCCAGCCCAGCACGTTCGACAGCGCCGTCAGCGCGACGACCCAGCGGGCGCCGGAGATCGTGAGCAGCGGGATCATCAGCAGCGTCTGGACGACGCCGGTCCAGCGCGGCGTCGGCGCGACCTCGTGGACCTCGGCCGTCTCGCCGTACGACTCGAGCCGGCGGGCCAGCTTGTACAGCGTCGGGTTCTGGTAGATGTCCTGCACCGACGTGCTCGGGTACCGCGTGCGGATCAGGGAGACCAGCTGCGCGGCGCCCAGCGAGCTACCGCCGGACGAGAAGAAGTTCGCGCCCTCGGAGGCGGGACCGGAGCCGAGCACGGCGGCCCACTGCTCCGCGAGCCAGCCTTCGAGACCGGAGAACACCACGCCCGCGGTGTCCATCGACTCCAGCGGCCACGGCAGCGCGGCGCGGTCGACCTTGCCCGACGTGCGCGTGGGCAGGGTCTCGACCACCGCGACCAACGGCACCAGCGCGGCCGGCAGCTCGGAACGCAGCTGATCGACAGCCGTTTCCTGGTCGAACTCGCCGTCGGTCACCACGTAACCGACGAGGATCTGGTTGCCGCCCCGCGTCGTGCGCACGGCAGCGGCGGCACCGGCGATACCGGGCAACGCGGCCAGCGCCGCGTCGACCTCGCCGAGTTCGATGCGGCGGCCGCCGAGCTTGATCTGCTCGTCCGCGCGGCCGAGGAAGACGAGGCCCTCCGGCTCGGCGCGGACCATGTCACCGCTGCGGTACGCGCGGTCCCAGCCCATCGAGGGCAGCGGCGCGTACTTCTGCGCGTCCTTCTCGACGTCGAGGTAGCGCGCCAGGCCGACGCCGCCGATCACCAGTTCGCCGGACTCGCCCATGGGCAGGACCTCGCCCTGAGCGTCCACGACGACGAGGTCCCAGCCGTCCAGCGGGAGGCCGATGCGCACGGGACCGGTGCCGGACATCTGCGCGGCACAGGCCACGACCGTCGCTTCCGTGGGCCCGTAGGTGTTCCAGACCTCGCGACCGTCGACGGCGAGCCGCTCGGCCAGTTCGGGTGGGCAGGCCTCGCCGCCGAAGATCAGCAACCGGACGTCGTCCAGCGCCTCGACGGGCCACAGCGCGGCCAGCGTCGGCACCGTGGAGACGACGGTGATCTCCTGCTCGACCAGCCACGGGCCCAGGTCCATGCCCGTGCGCACCAAGGAGCGCGGCGCGGGCACCAGGCAGGCGCCGTAGCGCCACGCGAGCCACATCTCCTCGCAGGAGGCGTCGAACGCGACGGAAAGCCCGGCCAGCACACGATCTTCCGGCCCGATCGGCTCGTCCCGCAGGAACAGACGCGCCTCGGCGTCGACGAACGCGGCGGCGTTGCGGTGCGTCACCGCGACGCCCTTGGGCTTACCGGTCGAGCCGGACGTGAAGATGATCCACGCGTCGTTGTCCAGACCCGGCTCGCCGGGCACGCCGAGCGTGGTGCCGTGCCGCACGAGGGAACGGCCCTCGCTGAGCACGGCACCCACTTGTGCCTCACCGAAAACGAGCTCTGCCCGCTCGTCCGGGTCCTCGAAGTCGACGGGCACGTAGGCCGCGCCGGCCGCGAGGGCCGCCAGGATCGAGACGTAGAGGTCGACCGTGCCGGACGGCACGCGAATGCCGACCCGGTCGCCGACCCCGACGCCCTCGGCGGCGAGCTTTTCTTTGAGTTCCAGTACTTCCGTGATCAGTGCGCGGTACGTCAGCGCGGTGGTGCCGTCGTCGACGGCCAGCGCGTCCGGGTGCTTCTCGGCACTCGCGCGCAGGATGTCCAGGAGGGTGCGCGGTGTGGGCGCCTCGCCTGCGGTGAACATCGATCGAAGGACAACGGGTTCAGCCGCGATCGTCACGTCAGCGTCACTTCTCACCCTCTCGGCAACCGGTAGCTGTACAACTTTACAGCCGTGTAAAGGACTACCTCTCTCCGGAGTACCGACCCTCACAGGTGACCTCAGTCACCGCAACACTTTCGAGTGACTTCCTTGCGTTGTGGCGCGCGAGGTTCCACTCCCGCCAGTCCTGCTCGACGGTGCGATTCTTCATCCACCGCAAGGCACACGAGCGTTCGTGCGCGGGCAGCCTGATCAACGCGGGCACCGCGTCCTCCGACAACTTCGACAGGTAGTACGTGTCGATCTTCTGTGTCGCCTCGAACCGCGACACGTTGTAGTCGGCGACCACCCGTTCGGGGTTCATCGCCACCACCGCAAGGAAGAACGCGGCACCGGTGGCCACGATCGCCTTGGGCAACCAGTTGGCGCGCAACGAGATCCCGCTCGCGATCACCATCAGGTACACGACCGCCAGCCACACCTCGCACGACGCGACGAGCAGCCGCAGCACCGTCCAACCGTACGCCTGCTGGTAGAACCACATGCGGCTCAAGGCACTCGCCACGATGACCAGCGTGAGAACAGCCAGCGAACCGAGCAACACCCGCAGCCACAACTGTTCCTGCTTCGTCTTCTTCACGGCGAACCGCGCGACACCCGCGATTACGCCGAGCGTGAGAACGGCGACCCACAGCAGCTGCCAGAACCCGGTCCGCGCGTACTCGGCGAACGTCACGCCCGCCGTCCTCATCACGTAGGCCTCGCCGCCGAACAACACCGCGAGCTGCGTGCCCACGAACCCGGTGAACAGCAACACGAGCACACCGACGGGCAGCCCGTAGTCCTTGAGCCGCAACGATCCCGGCTTCACCTCGGCGTCCTCGTCGATCTCCGGCGGCGCCGCCACCAGATAGCAGGCCCCCAGAGCACCAAGCGCCGCAACGATCCCGAAGAACGCCTTCTGCACGTACGTGTCGATGTCGAGGTCCGGCACGAGGCCTTCGAGGAAGTCGTTGAACCCCTTGTCCGCCCCGGCCAGCAACGACCCGAAGACCACCAGCAACACCAGCGCCACACCGGCGGAGACGAACGGCCGGATGCCGATCCGCCCCCGCCTGCGGACCCCCTTGGCAACCCAGGGAATGGACCGAAGCCCACCCAGCCCGACACCCAGAGTGCCGAACACGAGCCCCCGCACGGTCCTGCCGCCGGCCATGGCGATCGAACCGCACAACATCGACGCCATCAGCGCCAGCGGGAACACCCACTCCGCGGCGCGCAGGAAGCCCATCGCGAGGAACGCCAGCGCACCCGCCAGCCACAGCGCCCGCTCGACGGTAGGCCTGCCCGCGTAGAACAGCACCCCGCCGACGCCGGCCAGACCCGCCAGGAACCAGCCGATGCCGTTGTTCGGCACCGCGAGGAACGCGCCGCCCAGACCCGCCACGAGGCCCGCGACCAGGGCTTTGCTCGGTGCGCCGGTCGTGGGTGGCCGCCACCAGGGCATGAACGGAACCCCTGGGGCCGCCATGGCGGACACCGGGGCCGGGTAGCCGGGCGGGCCCTGCCACGGGGACGGCGGGGGCAGGGTGGCGGTGACGACCGCGGCCGGCTGAGCGGGCTGCGGCGTTTCCGCGGGCTTGGGCTTCTCCGCGACCGCGGCAGGCTTCGCCTTCGCCGGCTGATCTTGTCGGACCTCGTGAGTAGGTTGAGTCGCAGGGGTTCCCGGCTCGGGGGTACCCCTGCGCGAGCCTGCCCCGGCCTCGCCGGCGGCCTCACCAGCGCGTTCGTCAACGCCCCCCTCGACGGGCTTCTTCTCCGAAACCTTCGGGGCTTCAACGTCCGCACCCTCTGCGGGTTCCGGTGAGCCCCCAGTGCCCACCGGCTTCCCGCTCCCGGACACCGGCCGGTACCCGGACTTGCGGAAGTTCCGGTACTTCGGCCGCCCAGCGGCCTTGTCGTCAGTCATGTCTCTCTCCCAAGCCCGGAAACGGGCGTGCTTCATCGCCACACAAGCAAGCGGTCAGTACGGGGCAAACGTCAGCGAGGCAAGGTCACCCGGATGCAGGATCCGGGCTCCACCACGGCGATCGTCCCGCCGTGCAGGTCCACCACCCACTGGGCGATGGCGAGCCCGAGCCCGGTCCCGCCACCGCCCGCCCTCTCCCCTCGGGTGAACCTCTCGAAGATCCGCGACCGGTCGGCCGGCGCGATGCCGGGCCCCTCGTCCCGGACCTCCAGCACCACAGCCGAAGCCGTGGAGTACCCGGCCACGGACACCAACCCCCCGGTGGGTCCGTGCCGGGCAGCGTTGTCCACCAGGTTCACCAGCACCTGGTGCAGTCGCTCCCCATCGGCGAGAACGGTCAGATCTCCGGCGACGTCGATCGAGAACGAGGCCGAAGGGGCGGCCACCGCTGCCTCCGCCACCACGTCGGCGACCAGGGACGAAACGGACAGCGACTCCCGGTTCAGGGACAGCACGCCCGCATCGATCTTCGACAGGTCCAGCAGCTCGGTGACCAGCCGCCCCAGCCGTTCGGTCTGCGCCAGCGCGGTCCGCATGGTCGCCGCGTCGGCCACCGCCACCCCGTCGACCACGTTCTCCAGCACGGCCTGCAACGCCGTGATCGGGGTCCGGAGCTCGTGCGACACGTTCGCGATCAACTCCCGACGCTGCTGGTCCGCGGCGGCGAGATCGGCGGCCATCACCGTGAACGCCTCGGCCAGCTGCCCGACCTCGTCCGAGGACGTGGCGCGGACCGACCGTGAGTAGTCCCCGGAAGCCATCGACCGGGCGGCAGAGGTCATCTCCCGCAACGGCGAGGTCATGCCGTGCGCCAGCAACTGCGAGGTCAGCAACCCCAGCACGAGAGCGATCAGCGTCGTACGGGGCGGCAACCATCCGGTCACGTAACGGAAGTAGGCGAACGAAACACACCCGGACACCACGATCACGATGCCGAGCTTGAGCTTGATCGACTCCACCGAGTCCAGCGGGCGCGGCAGCATGTCCAGCAGATCCAGCAACCGCCTCACGAGGACACCTTCTTCACGGGTACCTCCAGCGCGTACCCCACCCCGTGCACGGTCCGGATCAGGTCGGCCCCGAGCTTGCGCCGCAGCGCCTTCACGTGGCTGTCGACCGTCCGCGACGAAGCCCCCTCGTGCCACCCGCACGCCTCCGCCAGCAACCGTTCCCTGGCCTGCACGGCGGACGGCCGTTCGGCCAGGAACACCAGCAGGTCGTACTCGGTGGGCGTCAGATGGGCCTCGACCCCGGACCGCGACACCCGCCGCGAAGCCAGGTCGATCAGCAGATCACCCAGCTCCATCGACTGCGTCGACGTCGCCCGCGACACCCGGCGCAGCAGCACGTGCACCCGTGCCGCCAGCTCGCGCATCGAGAACGGCTTCGTCAGGTAGTCGTCCGCCCCCACGGCGAGCCCGACCAGCAGATCGGTCTCGTCCCCCCGCGCGGTCAGCATCAGCACCGGCACCGACCGCGACGCCTGGATCCGCCGGCACACCTCGAGTCCGTCGAACCCCGGCAGCATCACGTCGAGAACGACCAGGTCAGGGAGGAACGCGGCCGCCTGGGCGACCCCGGAGGGCCCGTCATGAGCCACCGACACCAGGAACCCCTCGGCCCGCAGCCGCACGGCCACGGACTCGGCGATCGTGATGTCGTCCTCCACGACGAGCACCCTGCGCTGACCTGTCATGACGGCGACTTTATGGGTATGTCGTGGAGGACGCCGGAACAAGTTGTGAAGATCGTGTGCAGACCCGCGCTGTAGGTTCGCACCATGAACGTCCTCGAAGCGGTCCTGGAGAGGATCACGTACGCCAACGAGGACAACGGCTACACCGTCGCCAAGGTCGACACCGGCCGCGGTGACCTGGTCACGGTCGTCGGCGCGCTGCTCGGCGCGCAACCCGGCGAGTCGATCCGCATGCGCGGTACCTGGGGTTCGCACCCGCAGTACGGCAAGCAGTTCCACGTCGACGACTACACGACGATCCTGCCCGCGACGATCCAGGGCATCCGCCGCTACCTCGGCTCCGGCCTGATCAAGGGCATCGGCCCGGTGCTGGCGGACAAGATCGTCACCCACTTCGGCGTGGACGCCCTGGACGTCATCGAGCACTCTCCGGAACGCCTGATCGAGGTCCCGAAGCTCGGCCCCAAGCGCACCAAGCTCATCGCGGACGCCTGGGAGGAGCAGAAGGCCATCAAGGAGGTCATGGTCTTCCTGCAGGGCGTCGGCGTATCCACGAGCCTCGCCGTCCGCGTCTACAAGCAGTACGGGGACAAGGCCATCGAGGTCGTCCGGGAGGAGCCGTACCGGCTGGCAGGCGACGTCTGGGGGATCGGCTTCAAGACCGCCGACGTGATCGCGAAGGCCGTCGGCATCCCGCACGACAGCCCGCAACGCGTCAAGGCAGGCCTGCAGTTCACGCTCTCGGAGGCCACCACCGACGGCAACTGCTACCTGCCGGAGCAGGCCCTCATCGCGGACGCCATCAAGATCCTCCAGGTCGACACCGGCCTGGTCATCGACTGCCTGGCGGAGCTCGTCGAGGAAGAAGGCGTGGTCCGCGAGGAGCTCCCGGACGACGAGATCGCCGTCTACCTGGTCCCGTTCCATCGCGCCGAGATCTCGATGGCGGCGCAGCTCAAACGCCTGCTGCACGCGGACACCGACCGGATGCCGAGCTTCGCCACCGTCGACTGGGACAAGGCACTCGCCTGGCTCGGCAGCGACCTCGAGGAACACCAGGCGGCAGCGGTCAAGCTGGCTCTGACGCGGAAGGTCGCCGTGCTGACCGGCGGCCCCGGCTGCGGCAAGAGCTTCACGGTCCGCTCGATCGTCCGCCTGGCCCAGGCGAAAGGCGCCAAGATCGTCCTGGCCGCTCCCACCGGACGCGCCGCGAAACGCCTCGCCGAGCTGACCGGCCACGAGGCCCGGACCGTCCACCGCCTGCTAGAACTCAGGCCCGGCGGCGACGCGGCGTACGACCGCGACCACCCACTCGACGCCGACCTGGTGGTCGTCGACGAGGCCTCGATGCTGGACCTGTTGCTGGCCAACAAACTCGTGAAGGCCGTCCCGCCCGGAGCGCACCTCCTCCTGGTCGGCGACGTCGACCAGCTGCCGTCCGTCGGCGCGGGTGAGGTGCTCAGGGACGTGCTGGCACAGGGCAGCCCGATCCCGAACGTCCGCCTGACGCACATCTTCCGCCAGGCCCAGGAGTCCGGCGTGGTCACGAACGCCCACCGCATCAACAGCGGCGACTACCCGATCATCCAGGGACTCCCGGACTTCTTCCTCTTCAGCGCCGACGAGGCCGAGGACGCGGCCACGCTGACCGTCGACGTCGTCGCGAACCGCATCCCGCGCAAGTTCCGCCTCGACCCGCGCAAGGACATCCAGGTCCTGGCCCCGATGCACCGCGGCCCGGCCGGTGCGGGCGCGCTCAACACAGTGCTCCAGGAAGCCCTCACGCCCTCCCGCGACAACCTGCCGGAGAAGCGCTTCGGCGGCAGGGTGTTCAAGCTCGGCGACAAGGTCACCCAGATCCGCAACAACTACGACAAAGGCAAGAACGGCGTCTTCAACGGCACCCTGGGCGTCGTCATCGCGCTCGACACCGTCGAGCAGAAGCTGACCATCCGCACCGACGAGGACGAGGAGGTCGACTACGAGTTCTCCGAGCTGGACGAGCTCAGCCACGCCTACGCCATGACCATCCACCGCTCACAGGGCAGCGAATACCCGTGCGTGGTCATCCCGATCACGACCAGCGCGTGGATGATGCTGCAACGGAACCTGCTCTACACCGCCGTCACGCGCGCGAAGAAGCTCGTGGTGCTCGTGGGCAGCAAGAGAGCCATCGGCCAGGCCGTGCGCACCGTCGGCGCGGGCCGCCGCCACACGGCACTGGCCCACCGCCTCAGCACCGAACGGTAGTCATCCGGTCGGTCGAACGGACTGGCGGTACTCGGCCGAACAGTCGATCATCGTTGATCATGCGGACCGCCGTCGCCCTGCTCGCCTGTCTGGCCCTCCTGTTCAGTCCCGCCCCGGCTCCAGCGGAGGGTCCACAAGCGACATACGTGCTGCGTGTGCCCGCACCGCTGGGTGACTCCGCGCAACGGTTGCTGGGCCTCGGTTACGACGTGCTGGAGCAGCGCGACGGCGACGACCTGTTCGTCGTCGGCGACCCGCAGACCTCACAGGAGCTCCGCGCCGACGGCTTCCCGTCCACTGTCGAGACGGCGATGCCCCCGGCTCAATGGGCACCACGTTCACTCGGAGACACGACGTACTACGGCGGCTACCGGACCATCACCGCGCAGCTCGCCCACCTAGACGAGGTCGCCCGGGCACACCCCGGGCTCGCGACCGTCGTCGACTACGGCGACTCCTGGCGCAAGACCCAGGGCAGCGGCGGACACGACCTGAAAGCCATCTGCATCACCCGGAAGAGCCCAGGTGACTGCGCGTTGACGCCCACCGCGCCGAAACCGCGCCTGTTCGTGATGGGTCAGCTGCACGCCCGCGAGATCACCACCGGCGACATGGCGTGGCGGTTCATCGACGACCTGGTCGGCTCGAACCTCACCACGATGCTCGGTGACCTGGAGGTCTGGGTCGTCCCGATCGCCAACCCGGACGGCGTCGAGATCGTCGAGTCCGGCGGCGACTCGCCCGTGCTGCAGCGCAAGAACGCCAACGGCACGTGCACCTCCGGCCCGCGCGGCGTCGACCTCAACCGCAACGCGGGCTCGCACTGGGGCGAGGTCGGCTCGTCCACGAACAAGTGCAGCGAGACCTACCGCGGCTCGCGCGCCGACTCGGAGGTGGAGGTGCAGGCGCTGGAGTCGTTGTGGCGCAAGCTCTACCGCGACACCCGCGCGCCGGGCGACACCGCGGCGGCCTCCGCCGACACGACCGGCGCCGTGATCTCCATGCACAGCTACGGCGACTACGTGCTCTTCCCGTGGGGCTGGAGCACGCAGAAGACAGGCAACGACGCCGCCCTGCGCCGGATCGCGAACGACATGGCCGCGCTGTCCGGCTTCACGGCCGGCCAGCCGGGCGAGGTGCTCTACAACGCGTCCGGAGCCACCGACGACTGGGTGTACGACGACCTGGGCGTGCCGAGCTTCGTCTGGGAGATCGGCGCCGGCTCCGGCAGGTGCGGCGGCTTCCTGCCGCCGTTCTCCTGCCAGAAGGACGTGCATTGGCCGAAAGTGCGTCCCATGCTCGTTTCGGCCATGAATGCGGCGAAACAGCCGTACTGAAGCAGTGTGGAGGCATGGGGACACGCTCTTCTGCTGAACGGAGCAAGGGTCTTTCGCCGACGTTCTCAGCAAAACCCCTAGGGCCTTCGTACGACTGAAGGTGGATGCGCGCCGGTGCCCTGCCCCGACAAGGTGTGCGCATGGGGATTCGATTGGTAGCCACAGTCACCGCGACGAGCCTGCTGGCTCTGACCACGGTGGGCGTCGCGTCGGCGGACACGTCGAGCGTCGACCGCCAGGTCGTCCAGCAGGCTCTGGACCAGATCACGCAGAGCGGGGCGGCGCTCGGCGTGCAGGCCAGGATCACGGACGGGCGGCAGCGCTTCACCGCCGGTTCCGGCAAGGCCGACCTGAACAGTGCCAGGCCGGTGCCGGAGAACGGCCGGTTCCGCGTCGGCAGCATCACCAAGACGTTCGTGTCGACGGTGACGTTGCAGCTCGCCGGCGAGGGGAAGGTCGACCTGGACGCACCGGTCGTCCGCTACCTGCCCGGCCTGGTCGACAGCCGCATCACCGTCCGCCAGATCCTGCAGCACACGAGCGGACTCTTCAACTACACCAGCACGTTGCCGCTCAGCCCGGACGAGTTCGAGCAGATCCGCTACAAGAACTGGTCGCCGCAGGAGCTCCTCGCACTCTCGACCTCGAAGCCGCTCGACTTCGAGCCCGGCACGCAGTGGAGCTACTCCAACACCAATTACGTCGTCGCCGGCCTGCTGGTCGAGAAGATCACCGGCAAGCCGTACGAGAAGGCCGTCGAGCAGCGGATCCTGAAGCCGTTGCGCCTCAACGACACCGAGGTGCCGGGCGGCAAGGTCGGCATCAGCGGCCCGCACGCCCGCGCCTACTGGACCGTGGCGGGCAAGCCGGCCGAGATCACCCGCATGAACCCGTCGGTCGCCTGGGCCGCCGGCGAGATGATCTCCACGACGCGTGACCTCGACACCTTTATCACCGCCCTGTCGAGCGGCAAGCTGCTCAAGCCCGCGCAACAGCAGGAGATCAGCAAGACCACGGCCGTGAGCCCGCAGTACGGTCTCGGCCTGCAGGTGGAGACCCTGCCGTGCGGCACCAAGGTGTGGGGCCACGGCGGCGGCATCCCCGGCTACTCGTCGCAGCTGCTGACCACGCCGGACAGCAAGAAGCGCTTCGAGATGAACGCCACCAGCGGGCCCACCGACGGCGACCCCGGTGAAGCCTTCAACAAGCTCCTGACCGAGGTCTTCTGCTGATCATGAGACTGGTAGCCGCACTCACCGCGGCCACCCTGCTCGCCACGGCCGGTGTCGCCTCCGCGGCACCGGCCCGGCAGGGTGCCGTGCAGGAGATCATGGACCAGCTGACGAAGTCCGGTGGCGCACTGGGCATCCAGGCGCGGATCAACGGCCGTGACACCGTCCGCTCCGGCATCGCCGAGCTGGGCTCTCGCAAACCCGTGCCGAACAACGGAACCTTCCGCATCGGCAGCGTCACCAAGCCGTTCGTCTCGACCGTGGTCCTGCAGCTCGCGGGGGAGGGGAAGCTCGGCCTGGACGCGCCGGTGTCGCGCCACCTGCCCGGCCTGGTCGACAACCGCATCACCGTCCGGCAGTTGTTGCAGCACACCAGCGGCCTCCACAACTACACGGACTCGATGCCGCTCGACCCGGCCGGGTTCCCGTCGATCCGCTTCAGGACCTGGACGCCGCAGGAGCTGCTCGCGTTCTCCACGGGCAAGCCGCTCGACTTCGAGCCCGGCACGCGATGGAGCTACTCCAACACGAACTACGTCGTGGCGGGCCTGCTGGTCGAGAAGGTCACCGGCAGGCCGTTCCAGCATGAGGTCGAGCAGCGGATCCTCAAGCCGTTGCGACTCAAGGACACTGTGCTGCCGAGGAACTCGGTGGAGGTGCCCGGACCGCACGCGCACGGCTACTACCCCGATGCCTCCGGCAAGCCCGTGGACGTCACGCGGCTCAACCCGTCGTGGGGCTGGGCGGCGGGGGAGATGATCTCGACGACCCGCGACCTGGACACGTTCCTGACGGCCCTGCTGGCCGGAAAGCTGCTCGAACCCGTGCAGCAGAAGGAGCTGACGAAGACGTCGGCGGTGAGCCCTGACTACGGCCTGGGCGTCGCGGTCGCGTCGTTGCCCTGCGGTACGAAGATCTACGGCCACGACGGCCAGATCCACGGCTACGGGACGATGATGGTCGGCTCGCCGAACGGCAAGCGCCTCGAACTGTCCATCACCGAGGCCGCCGACGGCGGTACCCCTGGCGACGGCTACCGCAGGCTGCTGGACCAGGTGTTCTGCTGACTTTCCGGCAAAACAAAAGGGGAGCTGGGTTGACCCAGCTCCCCTCCCGGCGTTGAGAAGGACTACCCGAGGGCGTTCTTCATCGCTGTGATCAACTCACCGTTCGCGGTGTCACCCGTGAGCTCCCAGAAGAACGCGCCGCCGAGACCCTGGCCGCGTGCCCACTGGATCTTGCTGGTGATCGTCTGCGGGGTGTCGTAGCTCCACCACTGGCCGTTGCAGAACGCGTAGGCCGTACCGGCGACGGTGCCGGTGGCGGGGCACTTGGTCTTCAGGACCTTGTAGTCCTCGATACCCGCCTCGAAGGTGCCCGGAGCCGGACCCGTCGCCGTGCCACCGGGGGCAGCCTGCGTCACACCCGTCCAGCCACGGCCGTAGAAGCCGATGCCGAGCAGGAGCTTGCTGGCCGGAACGCCCTTGGAGCGCAACTTGGAGATCGCGGCCTCGGAGTTGAAGCCGGCCTGCGGGATGCCGGTGTACGACGTCAGCGGGGAGTGCGGAGCCGTCGGGCCCTGAGCCGCCCACGCACCGAAGTAGTCGTACGTCATGACGTTGTACCAGTCGAGGTGCGCCGCCGCGGGACCGTAGTCGGCGGCGTCGATCTTGCCGCCGGCGGAACCGTCAGCCGTGATGGCCGCGGTCACGAGGAAGTTCTGGCCGAACCTGGTGCGCAGCGCCGACGCCATGTTCGCGAACGCCGCCCGACCACTGGTGTCGCAGCTCAGACCACAGGCGTTCGGGTACTCCCAGTCGATGTCGATGCCGTCGAACAGGCCCGCCCAGCGGGGGTCCTTGAGCAGGTTGTAGCAGGAGTTCACGAACGTGTTCAGGTCCTTGGACGCATCGCCGAAGCCACCGGACCAGGTCCAGCCGCCGAACGAGTACAGCACCTTGAGGTGCGGGTACTTCTTCTTCAGCTTGAGCAGCTGGTTGAAGTTGCCGCGCACCGGCGCGTCCCAGGTGTCAGCGACGCCGTCGACGCTCTCCGCCGCCGTCATCGACTTCTCGATGGCAGGGTAGGTCTCGCCGATGGTGCACTTGCCGCCGACCACGTTGCCGAACGCGTAGTTGATGTGCGTGAGCTTCGACGCCGAACCGGAGGTGTCGATGTTCTTCACCTGGTAGTTGCGCGCCGGGTAGACACCCCACTCCGCGAAGTAGCCCAGGTTGATCTTCCCCGGAGGCGGGGGCGGGCCGGTCGTGGTCGTCGTGGTGGTGGTCGTAGTCGTGGTGCTGGTCGTCGTGGTCGTCGTCGGGTCGGTCCCGCCGGCCTCACACGAGCCACCGTTGAGCTTGCAGTTGGTCGGCGCACCGAACGTGCCGGAGTAGGAGCCGTTGAAGCCGAAGCTCACCGTCCCGCCGACACCGATGCTGCCGTTCCAGGTGTTCTTGACCGTGACGGTCTGACCGCTCGTCGTGTACGAGCCGTCCCACAGCGAGGTGACCTTGTGGTTGGCGGGGAGCGTGAACTCGACGGTCCACGCGGTCAGGGCCGCCGCGCTGTTGTTCTTGATCGTGTACTTGCCCTCGAAGCCCGTTCCCCAGTCAGAACCCTTGGAGAACGTGGCGGAAACGCCACCGGCGCCGCTAGCAGCGGGCACGACGACGATTCCGAGGACCATCGCGGCGACAGCCGCGAAGAGAGCAGCTAGATGCCATCGGGACTTGGACATCGGTCTCCTCAGTCGCAGGGGGTACCGGAACGATGTGGTTTAGACCACTCAATGGTCAAGGTCTAGACCTCTGCCGTCACTCGAATGGAGTAGTTCGAAAACGGTTTAGTAAGGTCCGGATGTCCTGTTTCGGTCTAGTTGGTTAACCATTGGAGGGGTTCCGAGACGACAGCCCTTCGGGTCGAGTTTCGGCCGGTGACTGCACAAAGAGGACGGTCGGCCCTAACTTCGTTCCATGCCAAAGCGTTTCTCCACGGCGCGCGGGCGCGAGTTCGGCGACGCGGTACGAGCCGCGCTGTCCGCCACGGGCATGACCGCGCGCGAGATCTGCGAGAAGATCGACTGGGACCCAGGGAAGTTGTCCGACCTCGTCAACGGCAAGGGCGGTTGCTCAGAGGTGGACCTGGCCGTTCTCCTCGGCTTCTGCCGCACACCGCCGGACGAACGTGAGCACCTGCTTACCATCTACCGCGAGACCGACATGAAGGATTGGTGGCAACACCACAACGGTGCTCCTCTGCCGGTTCGGATCAGAACCTTCCAGGAGCACCTGAGGACAGCCTCGACGTTCATCAGCTGGATGCCGCTGTTGATCCCTGGCCTGCTCCAGATCGCTGACTACGTCAGGGCACTCTGCCTCGCGTCTGCGACCTGTCCCCGAGATGAGGTCGAGCAGCGAGTGGCCGCGCGTATGGCCATGCAACAAGTCTTCCGGCAGGGGCTCAAGTGCAAGTTCTACATCCACGAACAGGCGCTGGTACTGCCGGTGGGCGGCCAGGACGCGATGCGCACACAGTTGCACCACCTGCTGATGATGCTGGTGCGGCCGTACATCGAGCTGCGGGTCGTTCCGGTTGACGCGGGTGCTCACGCTGGACTCTGCGGAAGCTTCGAGCTGATGAGGTTCGACCGGTTCGAGCCCATGGTCTTCCTGGAGGGCGAGAACTCCAACTTCATCATCGAGCGCAAGGACTCGGTCAAGGACTACGAGGAGATCCTCAAAGCACTCGATCGGATCGCTTTGAGTGCGGAAGAATCCCGAGAGAGGATCTCCAAGCTAGCGACCTGAGGAGGCGCCACATGTGGCGCAAGAGCAGCTACAGCGCCGGAGCCAGCAACTGTGTTGAGATCGGCCGTGGCGTCGGGATCCGCGACACCAAGGCCCCCGCCACCCACCTCGCTGTCGCGCCCGGCTCGTGGTCCGCGTTCCTGCTCTCCGTGAAGGCCGGCGAGTTCGCACCATCGGGTCAAACCGGCTAGTCCGCCGAGCGTCCCCGCGCGTCATGCCCCAACCATGATCGACGTGACGCTTCTCGCGACCGTCTTCAACCTCGACGACACCCTCGTGGACAGCGCGGCGACCTGGAACCAGGTCATCGGCGCTGTCGCTGCCCGCCACGACCGTTCCTGGACGCGCGCCGACTGGGCCGCGATCCAGGGCAGGACGAGCTGGGGTGCCTACCTCGCCGGCCGGTGCGACGGCCTCACGCCGGAACGCGCCGTGGCGGAGTGCGTGGACGGCATGGTCGACGCGATCGCGCGCGGGACGTTCGGGCTTCAGCCGGGCGCCGCGGAACTCGTCGGCCTCGCGGCGGAACTCGGTGCCGTCGGACTGGTGTCGGCGGCGCCGCGGCGGTACGTGCGGGCTGCCGCGTCGGCATCCGGGCTCCTGCGGCACGTGCAGGTGATCGTGAGCGGCGAGGAGGTCGCGAACGGCAAGCCTTCGCCGGACCCGTACCTGGTGGCCGCGCGCAAGCTGGGGCTGGAGCCCGCGCAGTGCCTCGCGGTCGAGGATTCCGGGCCGGGCATCCGTTCGGCGCACGCGGCCGGGATGACGGTCCTCGCCATTCCCGGCGCGACCACCGACTTCGAGGCGCTCGGGCTCGCCGCCGACCAGGCCGCCGACGCCAGGCTGGCGGCGAAGGTGATGTGTCAGCTGTGGTTGGACGTCTACACGCTCAGCCGATAGCGCGCTCCGCACCCCAGGCCGCGATGTCCTCCCGGCTCTGCAGCCCCAGCTTGTCCCGCAGCCGCTGCAGCCGGGAGGCCACGGTCCGCACGGACACGTTGAGCCGGTTCGCGATCTGCTGGTTCGTGAGCCCGCTCGCCAGCAACGCGATCACCCGCCGCTCGTGGTCGTCGAGCGAGTCGAACGCCGCCTCGGTGCGGTCCAGCCACACCTCGTCCTGGATGAACGCCTCGGTGTCGGCGGCGGTCAACGGGGTAGCCGCAGCCTCTGCGCGCGCGACGGGCAGCATCAGCCGTGCGGTTCGCATGGCCCCAGCGACCTTCTCCGCCCAGAACGGGTTCGGCACCACACCGACAGACCGGCGCATGGCCCGTCCGGTCGCTTCGAGCCGTAGCGCGCGCTCGGCCTGACCGCGCGTCAACGCGACCACGGCGAGACCTTCCAGGGCGTCAGGCGCGGTCATCGGGTTGAGGCCGTCCATCCGCAGCGCCTCCTGGAAGGCGTGCGTGGCCTCGTCCAGGTCGCCCTGCACCAACGCGACGGCGCCGCGCGTGTTGAGAGCGGAGGCGATGCGCGCGGGAACGCCTGACGCGCGCGAGATGGGCAACGCGGACATGACGTTCTTCTCGGCGCGTTCGTGTTTGCCCAGCGACAACGCCGTGCGTGCCAGATCGACCAACGCCGTCGCACGGGCGAGGGGTTCGCCCAGCAACTCCGCGACGCGCAGGCACTCGGTGTTGTTCTCGACCGACGCCTCCCACTCGCCGGACGACTGCTGGACGGCCGCCAGCGTGCTGCGGCTGCTCATCACGAGCGCGGGCTGTCCGATGTCCCTGACCAGCCGCGACGCCTCGGCGGAGAGTTCGGCGGCCTCGTCGTGATCGCCCTGCTCGGCCGCGAACCTGGCGGCGTGGTTCAGCGCCACGCAGCGGTAGTCGTCCCGGGTGGACGGTCGCCGCAGCGCGTCCCGCAGCATCACCCGCGCCTGGCCGAGCAGTCCGCGCCGAGCGGTGCAGTCCGCCAGAGCCGCGGTGAGCAGCAGCAACCGTTCGTCGGCGCGATCGGCCGCCCACTCGACGGTGCCGAGCAGGCTGTCGACGTGGTTGTCGAGCTTGTGCTGCACGTCCGCGGGCATCGACAGCGGCGCGGTGATCAGCACGTCCGACAGGTCCGTGAACCAGCGGGCCAGTGCCTCGTAGGCGACGTCCAGCTCGCCGGCCGCCAGCAGCTTCTCCCTGGCGTGCAAGCGAATCGTTTCCAGCTGGCGAAACCGCGTCGTACCGGGGATGGCCGCCAGCAACGACTTCGCCTGCAGCCGCGACAGCACGTCGAGCACGGGTTCCGCGGAGCGTTCCGACGAGCAGACCTCGTTGGCGGCGGCGAGGTCGAACCCGCCGTCGAAGACGGAAAGCCGTCGCAGCGCGAACTGCTCGTCCGGCTGCAGCAGCTGGTAGCTCCAGTCGATGGCCTCGCGCAGCGAACTCTGGCGCGACGGCGACTTGCGGCAGCCCAGCGTCAGCAGTTCCAGCGGCTCGTCCATGCGGTCGCAGATGGCCGTGACCGGCAACAACTGCACCCAGCGCGCCGCGAGTTCGATCGCGAGCGGCATGCCTTCCAGCCGTGCGCACAACAGGGCGACCGCGGCGGTGTCGTCGAGGGTCAGCCGGAAGTCGGGCTTGCGCTCACGAGCCCTGTCCACGAACAGCTTCACGGCCTCCGAGCGTGGTGCTGCCATCGTGACCAGGTCCCGATCCGTTGAGGGAACAGGCAGACCCTCGACGTGGAAGCTGACCTCGCCGGTGATCCAGAGGGCTTCGCGTGACGTCGCGAGCACCCGGACGCCGGGGCAGCGGTTGAGCAGCATGTCGGTGAGTTCGGCGCACGTGTCGAGGAGGTGCTCGCAGTTGTCGAGGACCACGAGCACTTTCATGTTCACGAGCGTCTCGACCACGGTGTCGCGCAACGGTTCGTCGGACTGAACGGTGACCCCGAGCGCGTCAGCGAGGGCTGGCATGACGTCTCGGGAAGCGGTGATCTCGCCCAGCGCGACGAGGAGGACCCGGTCGGTTCTCCCGCGCCGCAGTCTTCCGGCGGCCTCCAGCGCGAGCCTCGTCTTGCCCGCACCCGCACTGCCGACGAGCGTAACGAGACGATGCCTGCGCAGGAGCTGGTCGAGTTTCGAGAGCTCCTGCTGGCGGCCGATGAACGTGTCGCGCGCGGCGGGCAGGTTCGAGAGCACGCGCATGTTCTGCCTGGTGACGGGCGTTGCCGTGGACACGGTGACCCGGCGGCGATACGCGCGTTGGCGGCATGCGTTGGAGCAGTAGGACCTGCGTTGCTCGGAGGTGGCGGGAGGCATCGTGCCGTCGCACAGCGCGCAACGTCCGTTGCTGGTCATGAGTCCCTCTCCTCAAGCCGTAACGGCAGGCTGTTCCTGTCTCGGTCCGGCGTTCTCGCAGGTCGTGTGTGGTGACCCGTTATGTGCAACCCGTTACGCCTGCGTGTGCGTGAGACGGTTCGCAACCTCTTCGTTATGCCTGCCTTCCCGGAGTCCTCGTTCGGGAACAAACTGGTGACTGGTCCGGTCTGACAGGGAGTGCGCATGACGTTGACGACGAGCACCTCGTGGGCGAGCGCAGGTCTGCAACTGGTGGACAAACCGCGCACGATCACGGTCGGCATCGCCGACGACGAGGTTCTGATCCGCACGGGAGTACGCGGTGTGCTGGAGCGTTCCGGCAACGTCGTGGTGGTCGGCGAGGCCGGCGACGGCGGCGGAGCGCTCGAACTCGCGCGGCGCCAGCGTCCACAGGTACTGCTGATGGACGCCTCCATGCCGGGCATGGAAGGCCTCGCGGCGGTGCGGCTGGTGCGCAGGCACGTGCCGGGTACGCAGGTGATCATGCTGTGCACCCCGCCGACCGAGGAGATGCTCTTCCCCGCGTTGCGCGCCGGCGCGGCGGGATTCCTGTTCAAGAGCGGCGAACCCGACGCGTTGGTGAACGCCGTGCGCGCCGTCGCCGCCGGAGAGGCGATCCTCTCGCCGTCCGCGACGCGTGCGTTGATCGACCACTTCACCGGCGCCGACTCGGAACGCCGTGACGCCGCGCGCAGCCGCATCGGCCTGCTCACCCGACGCGAGCAGGAAGTGTTGGTGTACCTGGCGCAGGGCATGGCGAATGCACGGATCGCACGGCTCATGTACCTCTCAGAAGGGGCTATCAAGGCCCACGTCAGCCGACTGCTGACGAAACTTCGATGCGACAACCGCGTCCAGGCCGCTCTCATCGCACGCGACGCCGCCCTTCCATGCTGAAACCGACAACTGTTGCCACGGCGCGACGGTCAGCCTAGCCACGGATTTTCGCGCCGCGAAGCAGGTCACCCGGTTGGCCCCGTCCGGAATGATGTCGCTTTCCCGCCAGCGTCCCGATTGGAATGGCGTCATGCTGGCGGGTATGCCGCCGGCCACGTTCTCGGAACAGTTGTACTTTCAAGCACCGTTGTGGCCCGACAACCTGTTCGGCCACCTCATCGCCACCGCCGTACCCGGGGTGGAGGAGTGGCGGAACGGTGTCTATCGGCGATCCTTGCGACTTCCTCGCGGTGTCGGCATCGCGTCTTTGCGGCCGTTCCCGGATCACGTCGCGTGCACGCTGGAACTGTCGGATTCTCGCGATTCGGCTAGTGCTCTAGACCTTTGCCGGTTTCTGCTGGACCTCGACGCCGATCCATTGGCGGTCGATGCGGCGTTGTCCGCGGATCCTCTTTTGGCGCCGTTGGTTTCGGCTGCTCCGGGGCGTCGTGTGCCGCGCACGGTCGACGGCGCGGAGTTCGCTATTCGCGCCGTGCTGGGTCAACAGGTATCGACGAAGGCCGCGCGCACGCACGCCGCACGTCTCGTGGCGGCTTTCGGTACGCCGGTGGGGGACCTGTACCTGTTCCCGCTGTCGTTCGATCCCGCGGCGCTGGCGATGCCCGAGTCCCGCCGTCGCACGATGGCCGCGTTGCTGGATGCCCTCGAGTCCGGTTTGGACCTGTCTCCCGGCGCGGACCGAGCCGTTGCGCGCGAATGGCTTTCGTCGCTGCCGGGCTTCGGTCCGTGGACCGTGGAGTCGATCCTGATGCGCTCTTTGGGCGATCCCGACGCGTTCCTGCCGACCGATCTCGGGATCCGGCTGGCCGCGGAGGCCTTGGGGCTGCCGTCGACGCCCGCGGCGCTGGTCAGGCGTTCGGAGGCGTGGCGGCCGTGGCGTGCGTACGCGGTGCAGCACCTATGGGCGACCGGTGATCACGAAGTGAACCGAATCCCGGCCTGACCTGCACGCTCGAGTACATCGCCGTCGAGCCGTCCCGCACGAAGCCGGGCAACGCCGGCGGGTCCTGCGCAAACCCTTGCAGGTCCTCGAAAACCTCCAGCGACGTCGCCGGCCGCCCGTCGGGTTCCTTGGCCAGCAACCGTTGCACCAACGGGTCGAGCGCGCCCTCGACCGGGCGCGGCGCCTCTTTGACGTGCTTGTCGAACACCGCGTAGGCCGTCGGCCCGGTGAAGAGTTGTTCGCCCGTCAGCATCTCGTGCAGCACGCACCCCAGCGCGTACAGGTCGCTGCGCGGCTCGGCGGTGCCGCGCTGGATCTGTTCCGGCGCCATGTACGAGGGTGTGCCGAGGATCTGGCCGGCTCGGCTGAACGGCGCGACGTCGCTCTCCCGCAGCAGCGCGAGGCCGAAGTCCAGCACCTTCACCGCCCCGTCCGGGCACAGCATCAGGTTGGTGGGCTTGAGATCCCGGTGGCAGATGCCGCGTTCGTGCGCCGCGGCCAGCACCGCGGCGGTCTGCGCGGCGATGTTCGCGGCCCAGGCCTGCGGCAGCGGGCCGAACTCGCCGACCAGGTCCGCGACCGTGACGCCGTCGACGAACTGCATGACCTGGAAGAGGCGCTGCTCGAACGTCCCGAAGTCGTACAGGACGGGCACTCCGGGGTGTTCCAGCCTGGCGACGATCCGCGCTTCGCGCGCGAAGCGCTGCGCCACCTCGTCGTCGCTGCCGGGCAGCCGCAGCAGCTTGACCGCGACGCGCCGATCCAGCCGCAGGTCCCGGCCCTTGTGCACGGCACCCATGCCACCCCGCCCCAGCGGCAGGTCGTCGATCTCATAGCGGTCGGCGATCAGCACCCCGGGAGCCTAACTGCCGTCACCTGTTCGCCCACCCCGCGCTTCCTCGTACGCGAGGCGACGGTAACAGCGTTTCAGGACATCCCGATCGGGTGAATCTGCCGCCATCACGCCGGCCCGACCTGTCCGCTCAGGAGTCCACTGTAGCCCAAACGGACCAGCGTGGCGGCCTCGTCCAGGCCCGCTTCCAGCGCTTTGAGCTGCGCGAACGCCCGTCCGTACCGCTGTTGTCCCGCCAGCGGCAGTGACGGCACCTGCGTCCGGCGCACGTCGAGCCGGGTCGAGCCGGTCGGCGTCCTGGCGAACGCGGCGCGCAGCACGCCTTCGAGGAAGTCAGGGTCGAGCTTGCGCGGGTCGATCTCGTACGTCGCGCCGGTGGGGGACGTGACGACGTGCCGGCCGGGGGCCGCGCGGACCAGCTCGCCGATCGTGGTCATCGGGGGAGCGTCCTGTTGCTGCAACTCGGGCAGCGGGGGCAGACCGAACGTCGGTTGCGCCGCGAGGTAGGCGGACGCGTCCGTGCCGCTGCGGCGCGACGGACTGAGGTCGACGTCGTCGTCCAGCAGGTCGATGACCCGCGTGTTCGGGTCGAGCGGACCCGGTGCCTCCAGGAGCGCGATGTGTTCGGGCGCGCGGCCGATCGGGTTGCGCAGCAGCCACAGATCGCGTCCCGGCTGCACGGTCATCACCGCGCGCAACGCCCCGGCGCGCAGCAGGTTGCCGCGGATCCGCTTGCCCGGCCTCCTCGACGCCGTCGCGGACGGCAGCAGCACCGCCACCAGCCCGCCGGGCTTCGCCAGCGACAGGGCGTGCTGCAACCAGGCCAGCTCCGGTTCGCCGCGGGGCGGCAGGCCGTAGGTCCACCGGGCGTCGCCGACCAGTTCCTCGTGTCCCCAGGCCCGGTCGTGCCACGGCGGATCGCACACCACCGCGTCGGCCTTCACCTGCACCCCGTTGTGCCGCAACGAGTCGCCGGTGAAGATCTGCGCGGCCGGCATCCGGCGCCGCGCGATGACCGCCGACACGGGATCGAGCTCCTGCCCGATCTTGTTCCGCGCCCTGGACGCCTTCAGCAGACTCCCCGTGCCGCACGCCGGATCGATCACCGTGTCACCGTCCGTCGTGGCCAGGACGACCTCGACGACCTCGGGCGGAGTGGGGTTCAGCAGCCGCGAGTGGGCCTCCAGGTACCGCTCGTGCAGGAACTCGAACGTCTCTGCGTCGGCCTCGACCGCGGCCAGTGCCTCGCCGAGCTTCAGGTCGTCCGCGGTCCGCAACCGCGTCCACAGCCGCTCGGCCGGGGAGACCCGGAACGGCTTTCCGTTGCGCCGAAGCCATGACTCCACGTCGCGCAACAGGTACAACGGACTGGAGGCAGTCCCACCGACCGGCGACGGGAAGTCCTCGAACCGCCGCCGCCAGTTCGACACGGCCGCCCGCCCCACATCGGCGAGGCGCGCTATGTCACCGGCGTTGACAGTCTCATCCATGGTTCACAACCGTATTGCTTGTGAACTCACTTCACAACTGATCTACTGGAGAACATGACACACGAGCTGCGCATCGCCGTGGCGACCGATCCTGGGCTCGTCCGCGAGCACAACGAGGATTCGGTCTACGTCCGCGCGGATCTGCAGGCCGTGGCGGACGGCATGGGCGGCCACGAGCACGGCGAAGTGGCCAGCGCACTCGCGGTCAACGTCCTCGCGGGCTGGGAGGGCGACCTGGGGCCGGCCGTGGCCGAGATCGCGCGCAGACTCGACGCCGAAACACCCCAGGGCGCCGGCACCACGCTGACCGCCATCCGGTGGGAGGGCCTCGCCTTCCAATTGGCGCACATCGGCGACTCGCGCGCGTACGTCCTCAGGGAAGGCGAACTCCGCCAGATCTCCCACGACCACACGATGGTCCAGGCTCTGGTGGACGCCGGTCGCATGACACCGGAAGAAGCCCTGGTGCACCCGCGCCGCGCCTACGTGCTGCGCGCCCTGCAGTCCGGCAACTCGCACGACCCGGATCTCTCGTGGCACCAGGCCAAGGTCGAGGACCGCTACCTGCTCTGCAGCGACGGCCTGACCGACTACACCGACCTCGGTGACGTCCACGAGGTCCTCCTGTCCACTGAGGACGGAACCGAGGCGGCCTGGCAGCTGATCGCACTGGCGAACGGCAACGGCGGCCCGGACAACATCACCTGCGTCGTCATCGACGTGGTCCGCAAGAAGTGGTGGCAGCGTTAGGGTCCGCTGATCATCGACACGCTGGTTTGATCCTCGTATGTGACTACCTGCAAATGGAAACGGTCCCCGGCACAGCGTGCCGGAGACCGTTGCTCTACAAGGGTGTTACAGGTTGGCCGGCATGCCCGACTCGTCGGCAGCCGCCGTCGAGGAACCGCTCAGCAGGTCCTTGACGATCTTGTTGGCTTCCTTCACCGCGGGCGTGATCATCTTGATCTTGACCTTGCCGTTGGTGAGCTTGCCGCCGACGTCGAACGTCTTGTCCTCACCGGGCAGCGGAAGCGCCTGGCAGCCCGTGAACTGCTTGCGCGGGGTGGCGCCGGTCTGGAAGAAGAAGACGATCGGGTCGTCGACGCAGTCCGTGTTGTACGGGAACAGGCCGTGCGAGCCCTCGTTGTCGACGCTGATCAGCTTGGCCTTCGGCAGAGCCTTCGCCGTGGCGAGGCCGCCCTCGTAGGCGGTGGCGGCGTCGAGCTCGGACTGCGCGACCAGCAGACGCGGGAACGTCTTCTTGTCCGGCTTCGGCATCGCGTTCTTCGTCGGCCAGTACGCGCACAGCGGGGTGCCCATGAACGGCGCGATGAACGGCGCGTTCACGGTCAGGTCGGCGAGCCAGTAGTTCCAGTAGTGCAGGTTCTGGTTCCACTGACCGTCCTGGCAGCGGATCGCCTCGAACGTCGCGTCCCAGGTCTCGACCTCGGCGGCGGCGGTCGTGGTCTTCACCGCGACGCGCTCCTTCTTGGCGATCGCGGCGAGCGCGTTGGACTTGGCCTTCGCGATGAACGCCTTGTTCTCGTCGGTGAGGCCCTTGGTGGCCAGCATCTTCGAGACGAGCTGCTCGACCTTCTCCGCGTCCGTGCCGGCGGCCGGGGTGCCGATCACCGCGGACACCGCGGCGGCGGCGGTCGGGTACTGGGAGGTGTCGTACATGGCCGGGATCACGAACCACGCGACGAACAGCTGACCCAGGAACTCACGCGTGCCGCCGGTCTTCTCCCAGTTGCGGCGGATCTCCATCGGGTCGGTGCCCTGGCCGTACTCGGCGTCGTTGCGCGCCATGTACGGCAGCAGCGCCTCCTGGAACTGGCGGTCGCGGGTGCGCGGCTGCAGATCCCAGGTGTTCTCGAGGGTCGTCTGCGAGGCGTCGACGGCCGAGTCGAGCAGGAAGCGGTGCGCCTTGCTCGGGAACGTGGCGGCGTACCAGGTGCCGAGCCACGTGCCGTAGGAGTAGCCGATGTAGCTCATCTTCTTCTCGCCGAGCACGACGCGGATGAAGTCCATGTCGTATGCGGTCTGCTCGGTGGTGATGAACTTGGTCAGCGGGTTCTCGAGGCAGCCGTCGACCTTCGCCTTGTTCAGCACGTTGATGTCGGTGCTGCTCGGGACGGTGTAGCTGCACTTGAGCGGCGTGGAGAGGCCGACACCGCGCGGGTCGAAGCCGATGAAGTCGTACTGGCCGGCGAGGACCGGGGTGCGCAGGGCCATCGCCGCGCCCCACGGCAGGCCGGAGCCGCCGGGGCCACCGGGGTTGACCAGCGCGATGCCCTGACGGCTGGTGCCCTTGTGCGCGGTCTCGGTCTTGGAGACGCGGATGCCGATCGTGTTGCCGTCGGCCGGGTTGTGCCAGTCTCGCGGGACCTGGATGGTCGCGCAGGCGAGACCCTTGACGGTCTTGAACCTCTTGACGGTCTCCTCTGCCACGCCGGGGAAGGTGCACTCCTCCCAGGTCACCTTCTGCGTGGCGAGGGCACCCGCGATTGCCTGGGTGTCCGGGTCCTGCTTGGCGGCCGCGCTCGCCGTCGGCGTGAGCACGATGCTCGTCGCGATCAGCGCCCCTGTGACCGCGGCGATGCCGCCTCTGAAGTACTGCCTCACGGTAGATCCCTTCCTGCCCCCGCACGGCCTGGGTAAGACCGCGCTTGCAACAGAGGAGAAAGGAAAAAACTGCGTTTAACACTCCTGGGTGATGGCAGAAAGTCGCCATGTCTGGAAACCGTCACCGATCGTGTTCACAGAGTGATGAAGATCGTCAACTCTGTGACATTGGGTGACTACAGCCAACCTCGCCGTGATGCCTGGACGCCGAGCTGGAACCGGGTCTGCGCCCCCAGCAACTGCTGCAGCCGGCTCACCCGGCGGTGCACCGTGCGTTCGCTGACGCCGAGCTCGCGTGCGATCGACTCGTCCGTCAGACCGGCGCTGAGCAGCGCCATCAACCTCCGGGTAGCCGTGGTCGGCTCCTGCTGGGCGTCCCCCTGACCACCGGGGGTGATCGACACCGCCATCCGCCAGAACGCCTCGAACAACTCGATCAACGCGCTCAGTAGCACGGACGGGTGAATGAGAAGCGCGACCACGTTCCCGCCCGTGACGGTCGGCACCGCGATCAACGCCCGGTCCGAGTCGGCGATCACGAGTTTCAGCGGCACGCCGGGGAACGTCCGCGCCTGCTCGCCCACCGCGATGCTCTCCTGCACGGACGCGAACCCGCGTTCGGTCTGCAGCAACGCCGACTCGTACACGACCCGGTAGGCGACACCGCGGGCCAGCGCCGGAGGCTGCGCGGGACTCGCCTCCGGCTGAGGGCTCAGGTACGAACCGGGATCGAGCGCCCGGATCTCCGACTTGGCCTGGCTCTGCATCTCCTCGAACGCGCTGATCACCTCGTCCGCGTCCTTGAGGACCTCGACGAAGTCGACCTCTTTCGCACCGCGCTCGGCATAGGCGGCGGCCAGGACCTCGGCGGTCTCCCTGGCCCGCGCTGCCGCGACCTCATGCCCCGACGCGATCGCGGCCAGCGCGGAACGCGGCGGGCGCACGTCGTCGTTCCGGAGCAGCCCGAGCTGTTCGAGCTCCTCGTGTGCCGGGCCGGGCTCGGTGACGGCTCCGCGCAGCATCGCCAGGTAGAGCTTCTCGGCCTCTGGCGACAGCCCCTCGTGCACACGACTCCCCTCGATGGTTCTGAACCGAAGGTACCTGGTCAGACAGTAGGAACCCGCCTTAGACGAACCGGCGCATCGCCCCGACGAACAGGGCGTCGAACGCCCGGTCGGACAACACCCTGCGCGCGAACAGGATCTGCTGCGCCCCGAGCCGTCAACCAACCGGTTAGTTGTCTCGACCAACCGGTTGGTTAGAATGCGAGGCGTGGTGAGGGACAAGGAAGCGACCAAGGCCAACCTCCTCGACGCGGCGATGGACGAGTTCGCCCAGTACGGCCTCGCCGGCGCGCGGGTCGATCGCATCGCGGCCAAGGCCGGGTGCAACAAGGCGATGATCTACGCCTACTTCGGCAGCAAGGAGAGGCTGTACGACGAGCTGCTGAAGATCCAGATCGACCGCATGATCCAGCAGGTCCCGATCACGCCCGACGACCTGCCCGGCTACGCGGGCCGGTTGTTCGACTCCTACCGTGACCAGCCGCGGCTGCTCAGGCTCGCGGCCTACCACCGGCTCGAGAACGGCTTCGAGGCCATCCCCGAGGCCGAGGCCGAGGCGTACCGGCACAAGGTCGAGGCCATCGGGCTGGCGCAGATGGAAGGCAAGATCTCGGCCGAGTTCAACGCCAACGATCTCTTGGACATGGTCGTGCACATGTCGATCCTGGCGTTCACCACCCCGAATGCGACCCGTGCACTCGTCGAACGCTCGGTCAGCCGCCTGATCGCAGAGTAGGGGGTTTCCTCGTCAGCTACGGCGCAGCAGGTAGGTGTCCATGATCCAGCCCTTGCGCGCACGGGCCTCGTCACGCACCTCGCGGATCCGCGCCGCCACGTCCCCGACCCGCCCCGACACCAGGATCTCGTCCGGCATTCCGAGGTAGGCGCCCCAGTAGATCCACGTGTCCGGGTCGACGCCCTCGAACGAGTACGTCGCGTCCAGCATCACGGCCACGTCGTCCACACCGGACGGCCATCCGGCGGCCAGCCGGCGGCCGGTCGTGATCTGCACCGGCTTGCCGACCTGGTTCAGCGACACGCGGTGGCCCGCGGTCAACGCGGCCACCGACGTCACGCCGGGGATGACCTCTACCTCGAACGACTCGCCGCGGGCCAGCAGGTCGTCGAGGATCGCCAGCGTCGAGTCGTACAGGGACGGGTCGCCCCACACCAGGAACGCCCCGACCTCGTCCTCGCCCAGTTCCGCGAGCAGCCCCCGGACGACGTCCGCGCGGTCGCGGCGCCAGGCGTCGATCGTCGCCTTGTAGTCGGCGGGGTTGCGGTCGCGTTCCGGATCCCGGCCCTCGACCCAGCGGTACGGGCGCGTCACGTGCTCCGCCAGGATCGACGCGCGCAGGTCGACGAGTTCCTGCTTCACCGAACCCTTGTCCAGCACGAAATACACGTCGACCGTCTGCAACGCCTTGACGGCCTGCACCGTCAGGTGGTCGGGATTGCCCGCGCCGATACCGATGACCAGGATCTTTCGCACCGGCACACACTAACTACACGGGGCGCTCGTCGAGGAGCCGCACGGTCTTGCCTGTGCGGGGATTCACCTCCAGCGCGTGCACCCACTCCACCGCGAGCGGTGCCACGACACCCCGACCGGCCTGCAGCGCGAACCGCGGGCTGATCCGGTGCACCTCGTCCTGGACGGCGGAGACGTCCTGTGCCGCACCGGCGATGCGCAGCACCAGCTGGTCCCGCGCGTCGATCCGGCGGATGACGACCTGCACGCCGTTGTGCGTGATCCCGGCGCGGTCGACGGCGGCCCGCAGGTGGTCGAGGTGCAAAGTCACGGGGCCGACCCGTGCGCCCTCGTCGGCGCGGCCGAGCAGGCGGAAGATCCCGTCCTCCACGTCGACCCATTCGGCCAGGTCGCCGACCGGGTAACGGATCATCGGCTGCAGTCGCCGGGTGAGGTCGGTCTGCAGCAACCGGCCCGGCCGGCCCGGCGAGGTGATCGGCTTGCCGGTGTCGGCGTCGACGATCTCCAGCACCGAGCTGTCCACAAAGGAACGGAACACCCTCGGGTCGTCCGAGCCGAGCACCGCCGTGCCGATGATCCCGCCGTCCACGCTGCCGTAGACGAACGAACGGAACTCGGCGCCGGGAAACGCCTCGAGCAGGAGTGCGCGCTGGTCGTCGTACAGAGCCTCACCGCTGAACAGGACCAGCCGCACCGACGGCAGTGAGCCGGCCTCGGAACGAACGTGCGCGGCCAGCCGGCACAGCGTCGTCGGGAAGCCCGCCACGACGGTGGCGTCGAAGTCCTGCATCGTGGTCAGCGTGAACTCGACCGGCGCGCTGCCGGTGATCGGCAGCTGCACCAGGTCGATCGGGGAGTGTTGCAACGCGTTCAGGGCGAAGATGAAGCTGGAGTAGAGCTCACCGGCGGCGAAGAGGTTCGCGACGCGGTCGCCGTGCCGCAGTCCGGCCGCGGGCAGCGTTTCCGCGTACGTGCGGCACATCGCGTCCCATTCCCCGTTGGTGTAGAAGGAGACGCGAGGGGCCTTGGTGGTGCCGCCGGTCTTGAAGATCAGGCCGTCGGTGTGCGCGCTGGTCAGCACGTGGTTGTCGCGGACGGTGTTCGCGGCCCAGAACGCGGCCTGGTCGACCGCCGGCAGCTCGGACAACGGCGTCGAGGAGTCGTAGCCGTCGTACAGGTCCCTGTAGAACGGGGAGTGCGTGCGGGCGTAGCAGACGAGGTCGAGCACGGACATCGTTCACACACTCCTGCTGCTGCGCCGGTCGACGACCGCGATCAACTTGCCGCTGCTCTTCGTCCGCTGGAATTCCGCGAGTGGAACGTTCTCGACGCGCACGGTCAGCAGCCCGTCCTGCTCGACGGCCTCGGACACCTCCGGATACAACGACAGCAGCGTGCGGTGGGTGACCGCGGGCTCCGGCGCGCGGCCGTTTTCCAGCCGTACGACCAGCTCTTCGCCGCGAGCGTCCTCGTTCAGCTCGACCTGGAACGCGCCGGAGTAGCTGTGCTCGTCCTCCAGGATCGTGAGGAACCGCCGGTAGTTCAGCGTCTGCGCGGCGGCCCGGAACACGTCTCCGGTGCGTCCCAGCAGCTCGAACCGGGGCGTCTGACGGCCGCACGGGCAGTCACCGGGGACCCAGCGGCCCAGGTCGCCGATCTCGTAGCGCTCCAGCCGCTGGCCCCGTCGCGTGTGCGTGGTGAAGACGAGCCTGCCGGGTTCGCCCGACGAGACGAGACGGTCCGTCTCGCGATCAAGGATTTCCAGCGTGTGCAGACTGGTGAACAGGTGGTGCACCTTGCCGGCCGAAGCCTGGCACTGGTAGCCGACGGGCCCCGCGTCGACGGTCGCGTATGCCGCCGAACGGATGGTCTCGACGCCGAACTCGTCCCGCAACCGCGCGATGGCCTGCGCACCGAAGTGCTCGCCCGCGTAGAAGATCTTGCGGATGCCGCCGTACTCCTTCAGCATCGAACCGTGCTCGGCGAAGAGCCGCTGCACGAACGACGGCGCGGTCAGCAGCGTGTCGACACGGTTGTCCACAATGGCCTGGGCGATCGCGTCGAGCTGGTCCCACTCGCCGCCCATCGGGAACTGCACGGCGTTCATCCGCTCCAGCGCGGAGAAGAAGCTCACGAAGCTCGCGTACATGTGGCCGTTGAAGAACAGGTTCATGACGCGGTCGTGGCGCGGGTCGAGTCCGGTGGCGAGCAACGCCTCGGCGCCGACCCACATCTGCTCGTCCCAGTCGGCCCAGGTGTACGCGGACAGCTTGGGCGCGCCGGAGCTGCCACCGCTGCGGAAGTACACGTCCGCCGGACGGTCCTGCAGCGTCTCGAAGTCCGACTTCAGGGTCACCGGAACCGGAGGAACCGGAAGCTGGCGCGACTCGGCCAGGTCGTCCAGCGAGGCGTCCGTGGCGAACCTGTCGTCGAGCTGCACGGACACCCGGTTGCTGTAGCGCTGCAACGCGTAGACGCCGTCGTGCGGCTCACCGCTGTAGCCGCCGAGCATCGAACCCGGCGTGGTGATCCGCTGCACGCCGACCGAGACGAACGAACGCGCGAGCGCGGCCGTGTCGGGCCGGTCCGCCGCGAGGCCGACGGTCTGCAGGTAACGGCGCATCGGCCGCAGCACGGAGGTGATCTGCTTGCGCGGCAGGGGCTTGACCCACACCGTCCGGTACAGCGGCGAGGTGCGCGGCGCGAACCGCACGTCCGCCAGCACGCGCCAGTTCCCGCCGGCGTGCACCTTCGTGAACCCGAGGTGTTCTTCCAGTTGCGTGACGAGGACGGTGTTCGTGATCTCCGCCCATTCGGCCTGTGACGGCTCGCGGGTCGGTGGTCCCGCCTGCTCCAGCACGGAGGCGAAGCGCTCGGCGAAGGCGAAGACCTGGGACGAGTCCTCGGTGTCGAGGTAGATCACCTGTGGGCTGGAACAGGCCTGCTGTTCCAGCCGGCACACGTCGGCGGCCAGCGCGCGCAGGGTGTCCACATCGGACCACGAGTCGCGGGTCAGGTAGGCGAACGACAGCTTCGGTCCCCAGTCGATCACCCGCGCGCCGGGCTTGACCAGCTCGGTGACGCCGGTGATCGCCTCCTCGCCGCCCCACACCGCGACGGCGTCGGCGGCGCCGAGCATGCGTGTCATCCAGTCGGTGCGCGAAGAGGAGAAGTGCAGTACGACGAGCCGCGCGGCGATCTGACCGGTCTGGTCGTGTGAGGCCAGCGCGGCGAGCACCTCGGCGGTGAAGCCCGAGTCGTCCGACGCGACCTTGATGACGTTGAGGTTGCCCGAGAGCAGGCCCTCGACGGCGCTCAGGACGCCGGCGGCGGGTGCGTTGCCCGCCGTCACGTGAGCCAGCAGGCCGAGCGGCACCCAGGCCTCGTAGGTGGGAGTGCGGAAGTCGAAGCGGACCATGCGGGCCGGGTCGAGGTTGCCGAGCTCGCGCTTCAGCTTGCGTTCCAGCGAATCACGGCTCAACGCGTGCCGCAGCGCGTCCAGCGTCTCGTCGACCTCCACCTCGTCGAGGCCCCACGAGACCAGCGACGCGCGGTGCTGCTCCAGATCCAGCTTCTCGGCGGCGGCCAGTACGACGAGCGGGTTCAGGCGCGGTCCGGTGATGACCTGCTGGGTGCGGTCGTCCAGCGTGTCGAGCCGCAGCGCCACAGCCTCGTCGCCGACCCACTCGCCCTGCCAGAAGTGTCTCATGCCCTGCCTTTCAGGAGCTCTGCTGCCGCGATGGCGCAGGAACGGTTGCGGGAGACGCCGGCGCGGCCGAGGATCTCGAACCACGGGGTCTTGTTGCCGCAACCGCACTCCTCAGGTGCGTGAAGCGCGGCCAGGTCACCCATCAGCACGCTCTGCGCGGGCGCCGAGGTGATGTAGGGGGACACGAACTGGATGTAGCCGGACTCGCCGTACGGCAACGGTTCCAGCGTCCGGACGTCCCGGACGATCGCACGTGACCACGTCGGCACGTGCAGGTTGTGGTGCGCGCATTCGACATAGGGCACCGAGTGCTCGACAGAGCCGTAGCTGTCACGGATCCGCGCGTCCGGGATGCCGAGCATGCCGGTCACCTTCGCGCGCAACTCGGACTTGGAGATCTGCTTGTCCGCGTTGCCCTTCCAGCCGCCGCCGAACCACACCATCGAGCGGTCGTTGAGCCGCAACGGTTCTATCCCCATCGCGCGCATGCGGTCGATGGTGAAGCTCAGGAACGCCGGGAACCCGAAGATCCGCACCGGCCGGCCGCTGTCCGCGAACCGTTGCAGCGCACGGATGCTGCCGAACGCGTCGAACTCGTGCCCGCTGCCGGTGTGCGCGAGGCCGTAGTCGACGGACTCCACGGGCGCGAAGTCCGTCATGAACTGGCCGGTGAACGAGCTGCCGAGCTTGACGTCGGATGCCGGCTGGTTCAGGTTGATCAGGTAGTGCGCCGGCTCGCGGGAGATGAACCCGTTGTGGTCGTAGATCCGCGCGACCATCCGCTGACCCGCCCGCAGAGTCCAGGCGTCCCAGAACATCTGCGACTTCTGCCCGGTCGTGCCGGAGGAGGTGGCGTGCACGACGACCTCGGCGCGCGGTACCGACAGCACCTCGTGCATCTTGAAGAAGTTGGCGTGCACGAACGGCTGGTCGGTGATGTCCTTGAGCGGCTTGCCGTTCCAGAGGCTGCGGAAGAACTCGTTGCGCTGGGCGTGCCAGCGGTTCGACTCGTTCATCGCTTCCAGGAACAGGTCCTCGTCGCTGTGGTCGTACGGCGCCGCGATGTCGCACAGCGCCTGGACGGCGCGCAGCGATGGGTCCGGCACTGTTGCTGGACCTAAATGCGGGTTCATGCTCGAAAGACTCCGTTGGTGTTGAGGAACTTCTGCGTCCACAGCTCGATGTACTGCTCGGTGAAGGGCCGGAACGCCTCGTCGATCGCGAGTCCGCGGAAGTCCGGCGGCTGCGGTGTGTGCACCATGACCACGTAGTCGTGGTAGACCTCGCCGTCCTTGCGCATCGCCGGGTACAGCGCGACAGGCAGGAAGCCGAAGGCCACCAACGCACTCAGCTCGTCGAACTCGTGCAGCGGCACGAGCGTCTCGACGTGCGGCGCGCCCAGCCCGGCCAGCGTGTCGATCACGCCGCCGAGGTGCGGGAGCAGTGCCTGGGGGCTCGGCGTGGCACCGAAGATCGTGCAGTAGCCGTCGTGCCGGTTGAGGTGCCCGTAGATCTGGTACTCGCCGCGCTCGTCGGCCAGCAGCACGTTCGGCCTGTGCAACGGGTAGAACCGCCGTGCCGGGTCGTTGATCGTGTGCTCGAAGTGCCGCTGCACGAACTGCGGCGCCTCGATGACCTCCAGCCGCGACACCTCGGCGGCGGTGAAGGTGGTGTCCTCGACGAACTCGGGCAGCGTGGGCATCGTCGCGTGCGTGGCCCTGACGAGCCTTTCCAGGCTCTGGGGCACCTTGTGCACCTCCGCCCGCTGCTCCAGTACGCCGTCGCGGTGCTTGGCCAGCAACGTCATCGTCTCGCGCTTGGCGTGCTTGAACAGGTTCGGCACGAGCCCGAGCGGGTGGAACCCGTTGCGCAGGCACACCCGCTGCGGCGCGAGGTGGATCGTCCGCGCGGTGCCGTAGACCGAGTCGACATCGCCGCTCGCGAGCATGCGGCCGGTGATCTGCCCGACGGCGTGGTGCGCGATGCCGCCGCCCTGCACGTCCGGGTCCACGACCAGCCCGGCGATCTTGCCGAGGCGGTCCGCGCTCTCGATGTGCCCGGTGATCGAGGCGACGACCCGGCCGTCCCTGCGCCACACCAGCCACGTGGTGTGCGGGGCCTCGATCTCGGCGGCCATGACGTCGGGGTCGGTGCCCATCGCGATGGGGTAGTTCGCGCCGTGCGCCCGCCGGTAGAGCCTGAGTAGATCGTCGACGTCGTCGAGTCGAGCCGGCTCGAACTCGGGTGTCACCTGTGTGCCTCCTTTGACCGAAATGAGGCTACTGGCTGGTACAGCCGCCATTCAGGTGACAGAAGCGTAGGAGCTGCGGAATTGATTCCTGGGGGCGAGCGGGATCACAACCAGTATCAAATCCGCCTTAATGCGCGATGGTGCGAATGGCTCAATATGCGCAGGTAGGCCGTGTGACCAAGATCGCTTACCGGAATTTCGCCCTAACTGGTTGAAACGCAAAGTAGTCGCCGTTTCAGCAAAACGGCGACTACTCGGAAAATGAGCAACTAGGCGAGCACGTGCAGAATCCGCACCGGCTTCTTCGGCGCGCCGTCGAGCAGGCCGTCCGGCTGCGGCACGATCCCGGCCTTCACGATCCGGTCCAGCGTGTCCATGCCGTAGGTGACGTGACCCATCACGGTGTAGAGCGGCTTGATGTTGGCGAACGAGTGCACGATGAAGAACTCGCTGCCGTTCGTGCCCGGCCCCTGGTTCCCGTACGCGATGGTGCCGCGCGGGTAGGTCTCCTTGCCAGTCACCTCGTCGGCGAACCGGTAACCGGGCCCACCCTCCTCGGCGCGGTAGATGTCACCGCACTGCAGCACGCCCAGGCGCGAAGTGTCGGTCAGGCGCCAGCACTGCGACATCGTGTAGAACCAGCTCCGCGCCAGGTGGGCGAAGTTCTCCACGCCGCACGGGGCGTTGGCGCGGTCGAGGTTCGCGACGACCACCCCGTAGTTCGTCACGATGGTGACCTTCACGATGCCGCGAGCCGGCACGACGGCCTTGGGCGGCTGGACCGGGCGGGCGGCCGGGTTCTCCGGCGTCGGGATGAACTCGCACCTCGCGGTCGGCGGTGCGGTCGGTGCGGCTGATGCGACCGGGGCGAGGACGACCATCATCAGGACAGCGAGCAGTAGCCTCATGAGTGCCGACCGTAGTCGCCGCGTAACCCCTTGTCAGCTCACGCTGACCGCCTCCCGCTGCTCGACCACGGCACGCCGGCGAGGCTTGCGCTCCAGCCACCACTGCGAAAGCAGCAACGGAATCGTCCACCCGGCCCAAGTCGAGATCCCGGCGATCGTCTGCGGCAGGTCCGCCTCCGGCACGCGGTCCGCCAGCAGCAGGAACGCGACGGTGCCCCAGATCCGGTTCGTGATGGTCGAGACGGTCAGCACGAAGCTGCGGATCATCCACTTTCGGTGGTCGCGGAACTGGCGCTGCCGGGCCGCGCGCCACGCCAGCAACGTGAACGCCAGCCACAGCACGGACAACAGCACGCTGCTCACCTGAGCGACCGGGCCGAACGGCGTCATCCAGCCGATCACCAGCCCGGACAACCCGGCCGGCAGCACACCGGCGAACACGTACACACGGCCGATGCGGCGGTGCCACACGGGGAAACGACCACGGAACCACGGCCAGATCTGCACCACGCACGTGACGATGGCGATCGACGCGCAGACGACGTGCATCACCAGCAGGGGGTAGTGCGGTCCCCAGTCCGACTGCACGCGTGCTTGCAGACGATCACCGGTCAGGTACGGCGGCACGGAGAACGCCACGAAGGCCACCACCACGAACGCCAACGGGCCTACCCAGGGCTTGCGCAACCACGTCATGGCGACACCATGGCCACCGCCGCTGACCGATCGCGCACCGCTCGCTGACGTGGCCTTCTGACACCTCGCTGACACCGGACGGGGTGTAGCTGTCAGGTCGCTGTGAGCGCCGGTCGGCAGTGTCAGCGCCATGAAGTCGACAGCCCTGATCGCCGCGGCCGCGTTCACGCTCCTCATGGCGCCGGACGCGCAGGCCGCGTCCTGCAGCGGACGCGGGTGCAACGACAAGGACCCGGTGTCCGCCGGGTGCAGCAGTGGTTCGACGACCGCGGACACCGCGCCCATGTACACGGGCGGTACGGCGGAGCTGCGGTGGTCGCCCGGTTGCCGGACGAACTGGGTGCGGGTCTCGAACTACTCGGGCGGCGACTCGGCTCTGCGCATCACCGTGTGGTCGAGCAGCGACCGCGTCGGCTTCGTCGCGGCGGGAACGCCCGGCAACCACTGGGGAAACATGGTCTACGCGCCCGGCTGCGCCCGTGGCGAGGTGCTCTACGTCGACAAGAACGGCGTGCACCGCACCGCCCGTCTCGCGTCGAGCGCTTGCTGAGGGGGCGCGCCGTGACCGGCTACATCACCGACTGACCAATCTCCGCAGCACCATCGCAGAACCATTGAGGGAGAAGCATGTTCAGCAAGATCGCCAGTACGCTCGGGGCAGCCGTGATCGTCGGTGGCGCGATGCTCGGGCTCACCTCGCCCGCGCAGGCCGAGTCGGCGCCTGGCTGTGGCCCGGTGACGCAGATCGGTTCCACCGCCTACATCACGAGCGGCGGCACCAACATCGGCTCGGTCAAGCAGTTCAAGGGCTGCAACAAGAACTGGGCCTACGTCTACGTGTGGCAGGGCTTCCGCTCCTCGCACTCCAACTGGGAGGTCTGCGTCTCGGTCGCGACCGGTTCCAGCGCCCCGTACATGCTCGAAGGCCTGAAGTGCATCAGCAACAAGGCTGACAACTGGTCGTCGGGCACGAACACGCTGAGCGTGTGCACCCACGCCGTCGGCAACATCAAGTGGAGCGGCAACACGCCGACCGCCCGGACCAGCATCCGCTGCTGACATGCGGACGACCGTCCTCGCGGCGGTCGCAGCCTGGCCGTGCCGGTGCCTCTCACGAGCGCCGGCACGGCCCAGGCCGAGGTCCGCACGTTCACCGCGACGGGCGGAGCGTCCGGATCTGCGAGCTCAACAGCCATGGCACGCCGTACTCCAAGGTCCGCCGGATCTTCGGGTGAACGAGGGGAAGTCATGAACGTCAAGAGAATCGTGTCCGCCGTCGCGGGCCTCGCCGTCGGAATCGGGGTGCTCGTGGCCATCGCGCCGCAGGCCTCGGCCGCCACCAACTGGCAGATGCCGTTCCCGTGCGGGCAGACGTGGACGGGCCAGACCCGCGGTCCGAACGACGCGAACCCGCACAAGCCGCTGGCCGCCATCGACTTCAGCCGCGCCAACGCCCAGGGCGACGTCGTCGTCGCGTCGGCGGCAGGCAAGGTCAGCAAGGTCCGCAACGAGGGCAACACCAGCTACGGCCGCTGGATCGAGATCGACCACGGCAGCGGCTGGACCACCCGTTACGCCCACCTGTCCGTGCAGAGCGTCTCGGTCGGCCAGAGCGTCACGCAGGGCCAGAAGATCGGCAACGTCGGCAGCACCGGCGGCTCGACCGGCCCGCACCTGCACTTCGAACAGCTGAAGAACGGCACCCCGCAGCGCGTCGTGATGAACGGCTCGCAGGCGCTGTACTACGGCTCCAAGAGCTACAAGAGCAACAACTGCGGCGGCGGTGGCGCCACCAACCCGTACACGCCGGAAGAGGCCTGCGGCGACGGCTACAAGGTCATCGACGGCGCGAACGTGACCGGTGCGCGGGTCTCCCTGCTGTACAACGCTTCCAACGGCTACAACTGCGTGGTCGCGATCAAGACCACCAAGATCGGCACGGCGTCCGACGTCGGCGCGTTCCTCGAGGTGCAGGGCGCCGCACGCACGACCGACCGTGACAAGTACGGCTACTACGCCGGCCCGGTGAAGAAGAAGGCGCCCGGCAAGTGCGTCAAGTGGGGCGGCATGGTCGGTTCCTCCAGCTACACCAGCGGTTTCGAGCACTGCGCCTGATCAGCCGATCAGGCTGTCCAGGAGGTTGTCCCTGCGCAGACCGGGTGTGCCGAGCAGTTCGGCCGCCCGGTCCGCGTGTTTTTCCCGGCCTGTCCTGGCGAGCACGAGGTGGGCGACCCCCTCGCCGTACCGGTCGCCGCGAGCGGCGGTGATCTCCAGGCAGCGTTCGGCGTCCACTGTGGCCCGTTCGGGCTTTCCCGCGGCCAGCAACACTTCCGCGCGGCACAGCAGCGCCTGCCACTCGTCGTTGTGCTCGCCCGTGACCCGGCACAGCTCGATGCACTCGCTCAGCGAGGCCTCGGCCTCCGCCGGCCTGCCGAGCTTGAACAACGCCTGTCCCTGCGAGGCCAGCGCGTACGCCGTTCCAGCCTCGTCCGCGTGCTCACGGGCGAGCTTCAGGCTCAGCTCGGCGGCGTCGAGCGCCTGTTCGTACCGTCCGGCGACCTGGTGCACCTGGGCCAGTGCGGACAACGGAACCCGTTGCGCGCCGGCGGGTCCGTGCTCCGACGTGAGCTCGATCGCCCGCGCCAGGGTCGACTCGGCCTGCTCCAGCTCACCCAGTTCGCGCTGGATCGTGCCGATGCCGGACAGCGCACGACCCTGCCCGAACGGGTCGTCGGCGCGCGCCTCCAGCACTTCTTCCAGCTGGGCGAGGGCGATCTCGAACGCGCCGATCCTGCGGTTCGCGGCCGACCGCACCAGGAGCGCCGTCTGCAACGCGGCCGAGGTGCCGACGGTGCGAGCGGCCTGGTCCGCGATCTGGCCCAGCTCGACCAGGTCCGCGACCCTGTCCTGTTTGAACAGGTGCGGGTAGAGCATGTGCGCGATGGCCAGCCCGTGCTCGGCCAACGCGGCGGACGCCACGGTGGAACGCGCCGCGGCCAGCAGGTTCTCGGCCTCGTCGGTCAGCCACCGCAACGGTTCGTCGATGTCCTGCTTGGTCGCGGAGTACGTGAGCGCGCCGTAAGCGTGTGGCCGCAGCTTCTTCAGGGCAGCGGCGAGCGTGGAGCGGTAGTGCGTGAGCGCACGGGCGAGCGCGTCCTGCTTCTCGTCGTTCACGTGCTCGGCGCCGAACAACCGCAGCAGGTCGTGCACCCGGTACCGCTCCGGCCCGCACGGCTCCACGAGTCTGGCGTCCACCAACGGGTCCAGCGCGCGGTCCACGTCGTCCTGCCCGAGCAACGCCCGGACCACCGGCTCGCCGACGGTCGGCACGTTGAGGCAGCACAACAGGATGAACGCCCTGGTCGAGACGGCGTTCAGGCCCTCGAAGCCCAGCTGGAAGCTCGACCGCACACCGAGGTCGTCGAAGTCGAGCTCGTCCAGCCGATGACGCTGGTCCGCGAGCCGTCTCGCGAGCGTCCCGGTCGTCCAGTCCGGCCGTGACCGCAGCCGCGCGGCCGCGATCGTGAGCGCCAGCGGCAGGTGGTCGCAGGCCCGGGCGACCTGCTTCGCCGCCTCGCTGTCGTCGCCCAGCAACCGCAGCGCGTCGGCCTCCGGCAACGGGTCGAGCCGGACGTGCCGGGCGCTCAGCGTCGCCAGCATCCGGCGGCTGGTGATCAGCACGGTGGAACCCGGCTCGCCGGGCAGCAGCGGGCCGACCTGCGCCGCGTCCACCGCGTTGTCGAGCAGTACCAGGACTTTCCGCCTGGCCAGCGTCGACCGGTAGAGCGCGGCGGCCTCGGAGACGTCCGTCGGGACGGCCAGCGGTGGCGTGCCCAGGGCGCGCAGGAACCGCCTGATCACCTCGGCGGGGGACAGCGGCGACCGGCCCGGCGTGGCGCCGTGCAGGTCGGCGTACAACTGTCCGTCCGGGAAACGTTCGGCCATCGCGTGCGCGGCGGTGGTGGCGAGCGCGCTCTTGCCCTGCCCGCCCGGCCCGTGCACGGCGATCACCGTCTCGGCCGAGCCCGTGATCAACTCGATCTCCGCGCGGCGGCCCACGAACGGGTCAGGTCTGGCGGGCAGTTCGCGCGGCACGGCGGGGATGTCGCCCTGCAGGATCGCGGCGTGCAGGTCCTGGAGCTCCTGGCCGGGATCGAGCCCGAGCTCCTCGGCGAGCCGGCGACGGCCCTCGTCGTACGTCCTGAGCGCGTCCGCCTGCCGTCCGCTCCGGTGCAGGGCGACCATCAACGCGCCCCGCAGCCGTTCCCTGGTCGGGTGTTGCGTGACGTACCCGGTCAGCTCGCCGATGATCTCGTGGTGCCGGCCGTCCCTGATCGCCCTGTCGGCACGGCGCTCGACGGCCGCGAGCCGTTCCTCCTCCAGCTGGTTCGCGAGCTGGGTGTTCGTGGTCAGCTCGGCCAGCGCGGGCCCGCGCCAGTACCCCAGCGCCTCGTCCGGGTCCTGCGCGTCGCGGAAGAGCCGCAGGTCGAGCGACCGCTCGGGGATGTCGAGCCGGTACCCCTGCCGCGACCACTCCAGCGACACCCCGGGAAGGTCCTTCAGGGCCCTCCTGAGCTGCGAGACGTGCACCTGCACGGCCTTGCGCGCGCTGGCGGGCGGATCGCCGTCCCAGAGGATCGACATGAGGTGGTCGACGCTGACGGTCTGACCGGTGTGCAGGAGCAGCAGCACCAGGACCTGCTGCGGCTGGCCTGCGGGAATGCGGACGTCCCGCCCCTCGTACGTGACGAGCAGCGGCCCAAGCACCCCGAACCGAACGCCGTCCACCGGCTCACGATAGTCCGTTGATCGTCGCTCCCGGCCCGCACACGAGCAACGGTCAACGACGAACGTCTGGTGAACCCGTTTACCGACCAACAGGTCGGAAATATCAGTGGCACAAGGTGCACGAATCACCGTCGAGCAGCGAAAAGTCGTGCGAAAATCGTTGGGTACCACCCGCAGGCACGGATCGGCGATCGGCGAGATCACCGCAGTCGCAGTGGTGGAAAACAGAACAGGGATTCGCGGTAGCGTCCGTAATGGTGGGTCACCTCATTGGAGTAACGACGGTGCCGCGATCATCCCAAGTCGGGCATCATCACCTGGCTCGACCGATGTCGTAGAACGAGGGGTCTCGTGTGACCATCTTCCGTACCGGCCACACCGGGGCGTGGTGGATGTACCTGGTGGCGGGTCACCTGCTGCTGGGCGTCTACTACCTGATTCCGGTGAGTCCCGCGGGGACAGCGGGCCAAACGGTACGGGTGGTGCTCTACTGCACGATCAGCGCTTCGGCAGCGATCGCGACATTCGCGGGTGTCAAGCGCAACCGCCCCCAATGGAGGCGGCCATGGGTGTTCCTCGCACTCAGCCAGGTCGTTTACGCGATCGCCGACCTGACGTTCTACGCATCGCACTACATCTTCGAGAACACGCTTTACCCCTCGTACGCGGACATCTTCTACCTGGGTCATTACCCGTTGATGGTCGCGGGTGTGATCCTGCTGATCCGCCGCCGCACCCCGGGCCTCGACCTGCCGAGCCTGCTCGACGCCGCGGTGCTCGCGGTCGTCGCGGGCATGGCGTCCTGGCTCTACGTGATCGGCCCGCAGGCCCGCCTCACCTCACCGGTTCTGGTGAAGATCGCGTCGCTCGGCTACCCGATGATGGACCTGGCGCTGTTCGTGGTGGCGTTGCGGCTGATCTTCGGGGCGGGCCCCCGGCCGCGCGCGTTCATCCTGCTGACGTGCAACCTGCTGGGCATCCTGACCGCGGACACGATCTACGTGCTGCAGCGCCTCGACGGCAGCTACCACGCGGGCAACTTCCTCGACGCCATCTGGCTGTCGGCGAACCTGTGCATGGGCGCGGCGGCACTGCACCCGACGATGGCGCGGCTCGTGGACCGCGCGCACGTCAAGGACGTCGGGCTGAGCCGCGGGCGGATCATCGCGCTGTGCTCGGCCGCTCTCGCCGCCCCGATCCTGATGCTGGTGCACGACGTGGGCCAGTCGTCGCAGGACGTCCTGGTGATCGCCGCCGGCAGCGGGCTGCTGTCGCTGCTCATCATCGCGCGCCTCGCGGGGCTGGTCGCGGACCAGCGCAAGCTCGCGATCACCGACAGTCTTACCGGGCTGCACACCCGCAGGTTCTTCGAGGCCCAGCTGCCGCTGGAGATCTCCCGCGCCCGGCGGGGCGACGGGTCGGTCGCGGTGTTCATCATCGACGTGGACCGCTTCAAGTCGATCAACGACAACTACGGCCACCCCGCCGGCGACGACGTGCTGATCGAGGTCGCGGCGCGGCTGCGCGCGGCGTCCAGAGCCGGTGAGGTGCTCGCTCGGTACGGCGGCGAGGAATTCGCGCTGCTGGTGCCGGACGCCGGTCCCGGCCGGTTGTCCGTGATCGCGAACCGGCTGCGCGAACGCGTTGCGGAGAAACCGATTCCGGTCAACGCGGGCAACGACGACATCCCGTTGTTCGTCACGGTGTCGGTCGGCTCGGCGAGCTTCCCGACGCACGGCGACGGTCCCGACGACATCGTGGTGATCGCGGACCGGGCCCTGTACGCGGCGAAAGCGGCGGGACGCAACAGGATCGCGGTCGGTCCGGAGCCGCTGCCCGCGGTCGATCCGGACACCGACGGCGCGATGGCGGAGTTCCTCTGCCAGGTCGCCGACCGCGTGGACGGCTGGCTGCACCGCTACGACCACAGCCGGTCGGTGTCGCGCTGGGCCGGCGTGGCCGCGGGGGAGTTCGGGCTCGACGCGCCCACGATCAGGGTCACCCAGCTCGCCGGGCGCCTGCACGACATCGGCAAGGTCATCATCCCCGAGGTGGTGCTCACCAAGCCCGGCGCACTGTCCGAAGAGGAATGGCGGCTGCTGCGCCAGCACCCCGACTTCGGCTACCGGCTCGCGCGGATGGTGCCGGGGTTCGCGGGCGTGGCGTACGTGATCAGGCAGCAGCACGAGCGCTACGACGGCGCCGGTTATCCGGACGGCCTGCGCGGCGCCGACATCCGTGCGGAAGCAAGGATCCTGTCCGTGTGCGTGGCGTGGGCCGCGATGAGGTCGAACCGTCCACATCAGACCGCGCTGGACGAGAACCGCGCGCGGCGCGAACTCTGGTCGGGTCGCGGGCAGCAGTTCGATCCGGACGTTGTGGACCTTTTTCTCGACCTGCACACGCAGGGCAGCATCGGAACGCTGCGTCCGTCCGGATTGTCTGTTCAGGAGGCTGGTTTTCCGGCTGAGTTCCGGCCGTGATCAGCTGACGGTGGCATGCTCTGCGCCATGAGCACGGAGTTCGCCATCCCCGCCGAGGTTCCGAGCCCGGAACGCCCGGCGCCTCCCGGCGGACCTCTGGGCAGGTGGTTGCTCGCGGACCGGGTGGCGCCTTCGGGTCCCGAAAGCCACGAGTCGCACGCCAGGCCGCATCCGTGGTGGAAGGTCATGACGCTCACCGGCGTCGACTACTTCTCCACCCTGTCGTACCTGCCCGGCATCGCCGCTCTGGCCGCCGGCGCGCTGTCCCCGCTGGCGACGTTGCTCATCGTGGCGCTGACGCTGCTCGGCATGCTGCCGATGTACCGGCGGGTGGCGCGGGAGAGTCCCCACGGCCAGGGCTCCGTGGCGATGCTGGAGAACCTGCTGCCGTTCTGGCGGGGCAAGATCTTCGTGCTGGTGCTGCTCGGTTTCGTGGCGACGTCGTGGATCATCACGATCACGCTGTCCGCCGCCGACGCCTCCGTGCACGCGCTGGAGAACCCGTACGTGCCGGAGTCGTTGCACGGCGCCGAGCTCTGGCTGACGATCGTGCTGTTGTTGATCCTCGGCGGCGTGTTCCTGATGGGCTTCAGCGAGGCCGTGGGCGTCGCGATCCCGCTGGTGGCGGTGTTCCTCACGCTGAACGCCGTCGTGGTCGTGGTGGGCCTCGTGGACGTCTTCGCGACGCCGGACGCGCTTGACCACTGGGTGTCGGCGCTGGGCGCGCACGGCGACGGGTTCTTCGGCGTCATCGGCCCGGCGATTCTGGCGTTTCCGTTGCTGGTGCTCGGTTTGTCCGGCTTCGAGACCGGCGTGAGCATGATGCCGCTGGTCGCGGCGTCCGGTGACACGCCGGAGAAGCGCCTCGACAGCCGTGTGCGCAACACGCGCAAGCTGCTGACGACCGCCGCGCTGATCATGTCGGTGTACCTGGTCGCGACGTCGTTCATCACCACCGTGCTGGTGCCGCAGGAGAAGTTCGCTTCCGGTGGTCCCGCGAACGGGCGTGCTCTGGCATATCTCGCGCACGAAATGCTCGGCGAGGTGTTCGGCACGGTCTACGACATCAGCAGCATCCTGATCCTGTGGTTCGCCGGCGCCTCGGCGATGGCCGGCCTCATCAACATCGTGCCGCGCTATCTGCCTTCCTACGGCATGGCACCGGAATGGGGCCGTGCCGTCCGCCCCGTCGTGATCGTCTACACGATCATCTGCATCATCATCACGATCATCTTCAACGCCGACGTGAACGCGCAGGCCGGTGCCTACGCCACCGGAATCCTGGCGATGATGGTGTCGGGTTCGTTCGCGGTGGCGGTGTCCGCGTGGCGCAAGAGGCAGCGCGGCGCGGGAATGGGGTTCACCGTGCTGACGCTGGTGCTGCTGTACGCGTTGGTGGAGAACGTGATCGAGAAGCCGGACGGCATCACGATCTCGTTCGGCTTCATCATCGGCATCGTGGTGATCTCCCTGGTGTCGCGCATCTCGCGCACGACCGAACTGCGTGTCGACAGCATCAAGTTCGACGAGCAGGCCCGCCGGTTCGTCACCGACACGATCGAGAACGACGGCCTGATCACGTTGATCGCGAACCGCCGCCAGGTCGGCGACAAGGCGGAGTACGACGAGAAGGAGGCGGAACAGCGCGGCATGAACCCGGTGCCGGGATCCGCGGACGTGCTCTTCCTGGAGATCGAGATCGTCGACCCGTCGGCGTTCAGCAACGTCCTGTGCGTGTCCGGCGCCGAGGTGGACGGCCACCGCGTCCTGCGCGCCTCCGCTCCCGCCTCACCGAACGCGATCGCGGCGATCCTGCTGGCGTTGCGCGACTCGACCGGCGTGATCCCGCACGCGCACTTCGAGTGGTCGGAGGGGAATCCGCTGGCGCACCTCTTCCGCTACCTGATCCTCGGGCGCGGCGACACGCCTCCGGTCGTACGCGAGATCATCCGCTCGGCTGAGTCGGATCCGACTCGAAGGCCACGCGTGCACGTCAGTTAGCTGGAAAACTCCCCCCGTACGTCCTACTACAGGGGGAAGGACGCTCCATGCTCCGCAGTTTGTTGACATCACTCACTGTCCTGGGAACGGTGGCGGCGGGGATCGCTCCCGCCACCGCCACCGGTCCAACGCGTTCGTGCGCCGATCTGATGCGATCGTTCGACGTGCCGGACGCCCGCACGCGCGTCACGTCAGCCGCGGTTGTCACGGGTGCCACGGAGTTCTGCGACGTGCGCGGCACGATCGAACCGAACATCGGCTTCCAGCTGAAGCTGCCGGTGCGCGGCTACCAGGGCCGCTACCTCCAGTACGGCTGTGGCGGATTCTGCGGGGCCATCGGCGATCCGGCCTTTCCCGCCGGCTGCGGGCCCGCCTTCGGTGACGCCGCGGTGGCCGCGACCGACGACGGACACCAAGCCCCGCCGGAGAACCCGTTCGACACGACGTGGGCCGTGTCGGACCAGAAGGCCCGTGACGACTACTTCTTCCGCGCGCCCCACGCGTTGTCGAAGGTGTCGAAGCACATCATCTCGGTCTTCTACGGCAAGGCGCCGTCGAAGTCGTACTTCAGCGGCTGCTCCAACGGCGGCCGGGAGGGCCTGTTGCTGGCCCAGCGCTACCCGCGCGACTTCGACGGCGTCATCGCGGCCGCACCGGGCGCGTACTACACCGCGCTGATCGGCTACCAGGCGTGGATCGCGCGCAACACAATCCCGAACGACAAGATCGTCGTGCTGCACAACGCGGTGATGGCGGCCTGCGACGGCCTGGACGGCCTCGTCGACGGCCAGATCGACGATCCGCGCCTGTGCACCTTCGATCCGGGTTCGTTGGCAGGCCGGCTCACCGACGACGAGATCGCCCGCGTCCGCCGCCTCTACGCCGGCCCGTCCGACGGCGGCGTGCGGCTCTACCCCGGCGGCCAGCCCTACGGTTCCGAGATCTCGTGGACGTTCTGGCTCAACCCGTCTCCCGGACTGGGCAGGGGCATCGCCCCCGAACTCGCCGACAACGGCCTGAAGCACCTCGTCTATCCGATCGGCAGGCCGCACTCGTCACTGGAGTCCTTCGAGTTCACCGTGCGCGAGTTCCGTCGCCTGGTGCCCGAAACCGTGAAGGCGAACTCGCTCTCGCTGGACCTGCGGGCGTTCCAGCGCGCAGGGGGCAAGCTGATCATCTGGCACGGCGCGGGCGACCAGGGCATCCCGTTCGAGGGCACGCTCGACTACTGGCAACGCCTCACCGGCGGCAAGACCCCGTCCTGGGCAAGGCTTTTCGTCGTGCCGTCGATGTGGCACTGCGCCGGCGGCGACACCCTGACCGAATTCGACCCGTTCCGCGCACTCGTCTCGTGGGTCGAAGGAGGCCAGGCACCGTCCCGGATCTTGGCCACGGGACGTGACTCGGACGGCAACGTCGTGCGCACCCGCCCGGTGTTCCCGTACCCGTTGCGCGCCGAGTACGACGGTTCGGGTTCGGTGGACGACGCGACGAACTTCGTTGCCGCACCAGGCTTCGGCTTCAACGACCGGATCAGGTGGGCGGGCGAGGACCTCTACCGGTCCGGACCCGTCGCGCCCTAGTGCGGTGACCACGAACCTTCACCGGGTCTTCCGGCGCTCAGCAGGGCGCCTCGCGGCACCGTCCCCGCGCCCCCGTACGTCCAGTACTCGGGCATGCTGTTGCCCTCCATGATGACGTGCCCGGCGTCGTTCAGGATGACCAGTTCGGCGTCGGGCCACCGCTTCGCCACTTCCCACGCCGTGTACAACGGCCCACCGAAGTCGTTGCGGCCGTGGATGAGCACACCTGGGATGCCTTGAAGCCTGTCGAGGTTGTCGAAGATGTGGTTCGGCTCCAGGAACGCCTCGTTGCCCCAGTAGTGGGTCACGGTCCGCGCGAGCCGGTAGCGCGTGACGGGGTCGGCGTACCTCGTACCTTCGAAGTCGTTGTCGCCGCCTGTGATCGTGGACAGGTCCCACTTGCTCCAGTCCCAGGCGGCTTTGTCCCTGACCGCCGGATCCGGTGAGTTGAGGAGCTTGTTGTAGGCCAGTGCCAGGTTGCCGTCGCGGTCCTCCTCCGGGACGCCGTCGCGGAAGGCGTCGAAGTGGTCCGGGAAGAACATGCCGAGGCCGCGGGTGATCCACGCGTGCTCTTCGGGACGGCTGGTGGTGACCGCCGGGATGATGATCTCGCTGACCCTGGTGGGGTGCTGGATGGCGTAGGCGAGGATGAGGGTGGAGCCCCAGGAACCGCCGACCAGCAGCCACTTGTCGATGTCGAGGTGCTCGCGGAGCTTCTCGGCGTCGTCGATCAGGTGCTGGGTGGTGTTGTGTTCCATGCTGGTCGCCGGGTCTGCCACCGAAGGGGTGCTCTGACCGCTGCCGCGCTGGTCCCAGAGGATCAGGTTCCAGTGGTCCGGGTCGAAGTCCTCGCGCCATCTGGGGTTCGAGCCTGACCCTGGACCGCCGTGGAAGACGCACGCCGGTTTGCCGTTGGGATTGCCGCTGGCTTCCCAGTGGATTTGCTGACCGTCTCCTACGTCGAGCATGCCTTGGGCGTAGGGCTCCACCTGTGGGTACATGCCGGGGAGGTTATTGGGGGTGTGGGGCGGGGGCCGACCGGATTTTGAGGGCGGGCGGGTCGGCTTGCGTTCGCGTGTCGCGTTTCAGCGGGCTGGTCACAGCGGATACGCCGACACGCCCACTGCCGCGGCGGCCGTGGACGTGTGACTGGCGTGCGAGTCCTGGTGTGGCGTCAGGACTTCTGCTTGGCGCTGATCTGGTCCAGCACCTCGGTCTGCGACACGATGATCTTCCCGGCAAGGGCCTTGGAGCCGATGTGCTCGCCCTTGGCCTGCGCGTCCTTCGCCATGTCCACGCCACTGCGGAGGTGGCGGGAGAGGGTGGCGAGGAAGAGGTCGTCGTACTGCTTGCCGGTGGCGGACTTCAGCGCCTCGACGTCCTTGACGGTCATCATGCCCGCCATCTTGTGCGTGGCGTTGGCGTCGTCGCCGGGCACCTGGATGTTCCAGCTGCGCAAGTAGGTTGCCATCTGCTCGATTTCGCCCGACTCGGCGGTGGCGATCTTGTCGGCCACGTTGACGACGAACTCGTCCTTGGACTTCTGCCTGGCGACCTTGGCGATCTCGATCGTCTGGCGGTGGTGGGGGATCATTCGCAACGAGAACGTCGCGTCCGCCTCGTTGGCCGCCGGTTCGCCCGAACTGCTGCCGCCGACAGATGAACAGCCCGTCAGCGCAAGCAGCCCCAGCACGATGATGAGCAGACGCGCTCGCATGAAGCCTCCCGTCTCGTGTTCCCTGCCGAGGGATACGGGTGGCCGAAGTGTCCGGTTCAGCGAAACTTTCGGAGCCTAAGTGGTTCGGTGGAGTTCGAGTGCCGCGAGCACGCCCTGGACGACGTCGGGGTGGCCGAGCGGGAGCGGTACCGGGGTGGTGTTGGTGTGGGGGATGACCTGGGCGAACGGCGCGTGCACCTGGATTTCGGGGTCCACCAGCAGGACCGAGCGCACGAGGTCGCGGTGAGCCGCCACGAGATCGAGGACGTCGGCCGCGAGCGGTCCGCTCGTGACGATGTCGAACACGGTCGGCGTGTCGTCGCGGTGCCTGGTCAGCACGGTGTCCACTGTGGACTTCCAGGTCGGCGCGGCGGGGACTCGCAGCCACACGATCCGCAGGTGTTCGGTCAGCGGTCGCCAGGTCGCGGGAATCTCGTGGTGGACTGATTCTCCCGCTGGATCGATCACGAGGACAGTCGGGGCACCTGCGGGTCCGTCGGTGACAACGCCGGGGCCGGCTGCCCTGCTGGGCTCGTCGAATTCGCGCATGGCACGGGGATACCCACTGGGCGGAGTTCGTACCAATGAGCCGACTGGTCTGATCCTGTGACCCGAATGGTGGAGTCGAAGTCATCGATTCGAGTGAACTTGTTGGCAGGCGGCACTTTTTCGTTCGTGTCCGGTGATTGCTTGACCGTTTTCCGAATCCCGGTTTATGGTCTAGACCACAGACCGAAACTGGATCGGCGAGCGATCTAGAGCGCTCCCGGTTCCCTCCCCCTGCCTACGGGTCAACCCGTTCGGGAACGATCCAAGGAGTTCGGACGAATGAAACTCATGCGTAAAGCGGCGCTCGTCATGGCCGCTGTCCCTGCCATCGTCTTCATCACGCCGGTCGGTTCGGCGAGCGCGCACGGTTACGTGTCGTCGCCGGCCAGCCGTTCGGCGCAGTGTGCCAGGGGAGACGTCTCCGTCGACCTCTGCGGCCAGGCGAAGTACGAGCCGCAGAGTGCCGAAGGCCCCAAGGGCCTGAAGAACTGCAGCGGTGCGAACGGTGCTTTCGCGCCTCTCGACAACGACGGGCTGCCCTGGAAGGTCACCAACACCGGTCAGACCCTGTCGCTGACGTGGACCTTCACCGCCCGCCACGCCACGCGTGACTACGAGTACTTCATCGGCGGCACGCGCGTCGGTTACGTCGCCGGCAACAACCAGCAGCCGACCAACCCGACCACGCACACGATCAACCTCGGCGGGTTCTCCGGCCGCCAGAAGCTGTACGCGATCTGGAACATCGGCGACACGGTCAACGCGTTCTACTCGTGCATCGACCTCAACATCAACGGTGGTGGAGGCACGACCCCGCCGCCCACCACCACGACCACCACCCCTCCTCCCACCACGACGTCCAGCACCACGACGCCACCGCCCGCCGGTGGCACGTGGGCGGCGAACACCTCCTACGCGACCGGATCGACCGTCACCTACGGCGGTTCGACCTACCGCTGCCGGCAGGCGCACACGTCACTGACCGGCTGGGAACCGCCGAACGTGGCGGCGCTGTGGGAGAAGGTCTGACCTGATGAAGCGCCTGGTGATCGCGGCCGCGGTCCTGGCGCTGGCGGGGTGCGGCGGAGAGGCGGTCGTGCCGGAGGGCCAAGGAGCCCACGGGCACGGCGCGAGCTCCGCCGCACCACCCGTTCCTGCCGCCAGTGCGAGGTTCAACGACGCGGACGTGATGTTCGTGCAGATGATGGTGGACCACCTGCAACTCGGCATCAGCCTCTCGCAGGTCGGCCTGGCGAAGGCGACCACGCAGGAGGCGAAGGACCTCGCGGGCGCGATCGACGTGACGCAGCGCGAGGAACTCACGATGCTCAAGTCGTGGCTGAAGCTCTGGGGCAAGCCGGAGGGCGACGGTGCCGACCTGCACGCCGCCCACGGCGGCCAGCCGCTGCTCGACGACAAGGTCATCAACGAGACCAAGGAGAAGAGCGGAGCCGAGTTCGACCAGCTCTTCCTCAACCTGATGACCGGGCATCAGGGTGCCGGCGTGGAGATGGCGCTCACGGAGAAGAAGGACGGCATGAACCCCGAGACGACGGCCTACGCGGAACGGGTGGTCAACACCCGGCAAGGCCAGATCTCGCAGATGCTGAAGATCATCGGCGGGGCGTAGGTCAGCGTTTCACCAGGGTTTGGTCAGCGGCCCGGCGTTGCATCCCGAGCATGGACGTACTGATCTCGGGAGCGGGAATCGCCGGGCCCGCTCTCGCGCACTGGCTGACGCGTTTCGGCTTCTCCCCGGTGGTGGTCGAGCGGGCGCCGTCGCTGCGTGACGGTGGTCAGGCCGTGGACTTCCGTGGCGAGGCGCACCTGTCCGTGCTCAGGCGGATGGGTGTGCTCGACGCGGTGTTCGCCGCGCAGACCACGCCGCGTGACATGGTGTTCCGCGGCGTCGACGGACGCGAGCGGGCACGGCTGCCCGCAGCGTTCACCGCCGGGGACGTGGAGATCCGCCGCGGTGATCTGTCGCGTCTGCTGTACGAGCAGACCGCCTCCGACGTGGAGTACGTGTTCGGCGACTGGATCACGGCGCTGCACGACGACGGCGCCGGCGTGGACGTCACGTTCGCGCACGGGAGATCACGGCGGTTCGACTTCGTGATCGGCGCGGACGGGATGCGGTCCGGGGTGCGGCGGCTGGTCTTCCCGGAGTACCGGCCGAAGTTCCAGGGCTACTACTTCGCGATCTGGGACGCGGAGGGCGACGACCGGGACCTGACCTGCTCACCGGGAGTGCTGACCTCACCGGGGTGGCTGCTGTACAAGTCGCCGATCCCTCCCGAACTGATGCCGGACGAGGTGGTGGCGCAGGGCGTCTACTTCGACTCGATCAGCCAGGTGCGCATGCCCGCGGTGAGTTCCGGGCGGGTCACGCTGATCGGCGACGCCGGATACGGATCCACGCTGGGCGGCATGGGAACCGGGCTCGCGGTCGTCTCGGCCTACGTCCTGGCGGGGGAGATGGCGGCGGGAGGCGACGCCTTCGCCCGGTACGAGGCACTGATCGGGCCGTACGCCCGCGGCAGCCAGGGTAACCCTGGGCCGTTCCTCGCACCCGGCAGCAGGCTCGGGATGTGGGTGCGGGACCGGATGTTCGGGCTGCTCCCGAAGATGCCGATGTTCGCGCGGATGGATCTGCGGGCCGCTACCGCGATCACACTTCCCGACTACGCCACAGTTCACTGAGCGCCTCGTCCACCTGCTGCTTGGCCGCTGTGTGCATCCACCCGAACCCGAGCTCCTGCTGTGCTGCCAGCAGGAGCTCCTCGGCCCGTGCCGGATCTCCCCGGCGTTGGGCGATCTTGGCCAGTCCGGCGTTGGCGAGCGCCCGAGTGGCGGCCAGGCCTGCCTGTGCCGCCATCTCCAGCGCCTGGAGGTAGTCACGCTCGGCCTGGTCCTGGTCGATGTCGAGCAACCGGTCCGCGCGCCGGCCCCGCAGTTCGGCCAACTCCTCCACCGCGCCCAGTTCGGCGACGGCCTGGAGTGCCTGGTCCGTCAGCGCGAGAGCTTCGGCCGGGTCCTCGGTCATGGTGGCCAGTACGTCCAGGACCTGGGCCGATCCCCAGCGTTCGCCCAGGTCCTGGAACCGCCGCAGGGCTTCGCGGGACTGCTCGATCGCGACGGCGCGGTCGCCGCTGGCAGCCCATGTGGTGTAGGCGTTGCTGAAGCCGATCAGGCCCTGGATCCACGGGTCCTCGCTGTTCTCGACCTCGTCCTGCAGCGCGGTGCGCGGCTCGGACGGGTCGGGCGGGCCGCTGAGCATGGCCCAGGCGATGAGTACGAACGGTTGCTTGATCGGGCCGCACAACGCCAGGAGCTTCTCCTGGACGTGTTCGGGTTCGGCCAGGGCGAGCAGGACCGTGTATTCCTCTGTGGACTGTTCGGGCACCCGGTCCAGCAGCCGGCGGGCCGCGCCCCGGACCTCTGTGCGGCTGCCCTTCAGGTACCAGTACCAGGCCAGATCGCTGACGAGCCGCAACGCCTGCTCGGGCGCGAACGAGGTGGTCCATTCCAGGGCCTGCATCAGGTTCGCGTGCTCGGCGGTCAGCCGGGTGAACCACCGCACCTGGTCCCGCCGGCGCAGCTCGGGATCCGCACGGCGAGCCAGCTCCTGGAAGTAAGTGGCGTGCAAGGCGTCGACGCGCTTGTGCTCCGAGCAGAACTCGCGGATGGTCTCCAGCATCCGGTAGCGCCCGTCGGCGGCTTCCACCAAGGACTTGTCCACCAACGCTTCCAGCGTCCCGATGTCGTGCCGGCAGACCTCCTCGACGGCCTCCAGGCTCGCCCCGCCGCTGAACGTCGCGAGGCACGCGGCCAGGTCGCGTTCGTCCTCCGTCAGCAGGTCCCAGCTCCACTCCACGACGGCCCGCAGCGTCTGGTGGCGGGGCGCGGCCGCACGGTTTCCCTTGGTGAGCAGGCGGAAGCGGTCGTTCAGGCGGGCGGCGATCTCCTCGGTCGTCAACGTGCGGGTGCGCGCCGCGGCCAGTTCGATCGCCAGCGGCAGGCCGTCCAGCTCCCGGCAGATGTCGATCGTGTGCCGGTCGCGCACGAACGCGGGGTTGACCAGCCGGGCGCGGTCGGCGAACAGCGCCACGCTCTGCTCGGGGTCCAGCGGTGGCACCGGGCACAGCGTCTCGCCGGTGATGCCGAGCGCCTCCCGGCTCGTGGCGAGGATGCGCACCGACGGGCACGTGCTGAGCAGGTGCTGGGCCAGCTGCGCGGCCTGGACGATCAGGTGCTCGCAGTTGTCCAGGACCAGCAACGTGTCGCGCTCGCGCAGCGCCAGCGTCAGCCGGTCCTCCGGCTCCAGCACGGTCTCCTTGAGCCCCAACGCCTGCAGGGTCGCCGCCGCGACGTCCTTGGCCGGTGCCAGGTCCACGAAGATCGCGCCCGGACCGGCGGCCTGCAGCGCGAGCCTGGTCTTGCCCGCGCCTCCTGGGCCGGTGAGGGTGATGAGCCGGGCGGAAAGCGAGGCGATCCGCGTGAGTTCTTCTTGCCTGCCAACGAAACTGGTGAGCTGGGCCGGTAGTTCGCGATGTGTCTGTCCGCGCAGGACCTGCAGGTGCACGGCACGCAGTTCGGGCGACGGGTCGGTGCCCAGTTCGTCGGCCAGCAGGGCGCGCGCGTCCTCGAACGCCTGCAGCGCCTCGGCTTGGCGGCCCTGCTGGTTCAGCGCCTGCATCAGGTAACCGCGGAGGCGTTCGTCCAACGGGTTCTGCCGCACCAGGTCCCCGATCTCGGCCACGTCGGCCTTGCCGAGCCGGATCCGTGCCGCGACCAGCGAACCCGCGGCGGCGGAGCGTTGCTGTTCCAGGCGGGTCGTGTGGTCGGCCAGGGCGACGTCGGCGAGCGCGGGGCCGCGCCAGAGCCGAAGTGCTTCGGACAAAAGGGATTCCGCTGCCTGCGGATCGCCCTGCTCCAACGCCTGCCGGCCATCCGTCGCCAGCGCGACGAACCGGTGCGCGTCGACCTGCGAGGCGGGCAGCGCCAGGAGGTAGCCGGCCGGGTGGAACTCGATCAGCGACGCGTCCCCGAGCGCCCGGCGCAGGCGCGAGACCTGGCCCTGCAGGGCGTTCGCGGCGTCCGACGGCGGCTCGGAGCCGTAGAGCTCGTCGACCAGGCGGCCGAGCGGGACGATTTCGCCCGCCCGGATCGCGAGCAACGCCAGCAGAGTGCGCGGCCGTGGGCCGCCTACCGCGATCTTGCCGTCGGGAGAGTGCGCTTCAACTGGCCCGAGGATGCCGATGTGCACGGTGTCAGCGTACGAAGCGCCCGGGACTCGTACCCAGGACCCGGCGAAAGTGACGCGTCAGGTGAGACTGGTCGTGAACCCGGCCAGCACCGCCGCCTCCGCCGCCGACCGTCCCCCGACCAGGTGGCCACGTGCGAGATCCACCCGGCGGCCGGTCAGGTACTTGTGCGGCGGCAACCCGAACCGGCGGCTGAACGCCCGCACCAGGTGCGTCGGGCTGGTCTGCAACTCCCGCGCGGCCGCGTTCAGGGTCATCCCGTCCGGAAGGGAGGCGTCCAGCAGCTGCCGCAACCGGTCGGCGAGCGTCGGGTCCGAGTGCACGACGGGTGCGGTGCCGGCGAAGTGGTGGGTGAGACGTTCGGTGATCAACGCCAGCCTGCTCGCCGCCTCGAAGGGCTCGTCCAGCGTCAGGTGCAGCTGATGGACCCGTTGCCGCAGCAGCGGATCGGGCAGCATAGGCGTGTCGACGGCCTTGCCGATCAGATAGGACGGCAGCACCGAGTCGTCCAGGTACAGCACGCGCTTGTGGAACCCAGCCGGGTGCGCGGAGCGGCCGTCGTGCGGCACGTGCGGCGGCAACAGCGTGACGCCATCCACGAGCGCGCCGTGCTCATGACGGTCCAGTTCGTACCGCACGGCACCGGTGTCGAGCACCATCAACGTCCACGCGTCGTGCGTGTGCGCTGGGTAGACGTGCGTGGTGAAGGAGGCGTGGAAGACCTCCCTCACGCCCTCGATGGCCGGCCGCCAGGCCGAGCTCTGCTCAAGCCCCATCTGTACTGGTTACTCGTTCCTAACACAGTCGCCAGGCTGCGACGCTCATGTAAGAAACGTACAAGACGCGCGACAGGCGTGACCGCGATCGTTGAGTCCATGTTCGACACCAAGATCGCTGTGTTGCTGCGGGACGACCTGGCCGGCTGGCAGGCGCTGAACGTCACCGCCTTCCTCGTCAGCGGGCTGCCCGAGACGCTGCGCGGCGAGCCCTACATCGACGCCGACGACGTGCACTACCTGTCGATGTTCGGCCAGCCCGTCGTGGTCCTGCAGGGTGACCAGGACCTGCTCAAGAAGGCCCACGAACGCGCCCTCAGTCGCAAGCAGCCGATGAGCATCTTCACCGCCGATCTGTTCGCCACCGGCAACGACGACGACAACCGCGCAGCCGTCCGCAAGGTGCACACCCAGGACCTCGACCTGGTCGGCCTCGCGATCCACGGTCAGAAGAACGCCGTCGACAAGATCTTCAAGGGCGCCCGGATGCACCCCTGACGAAACCGGGTTCTAATGCGTGCGTGATCAAGCTGCTCCGGATGGCCGTGTTCCTGCTGGTACTTTCGGCAGAGATCTACCTGATCGTCGTGCTGGGGGACCGGTTCCAGCCGGTCAACCACTTCAGCTACTTCACCGTGCTCTCGAACGTCTTCGCGGCGTGCGTGGCGTTGCTGGGCGTGTTCAGTCCGGTGTCAGCGCAGGTCAGGGGCGCGGCCGTGCTCTACATGGGCACCACGGGAATCGTGTACTGGCTGCTGCTGCGAGGCATCGACGTGCAGACACCCTCCTACGCGAACTGGGTGCTGCACACCATCGTGCCGATCCTCGTCGTCGTGGAGTGGTTGCTCGCTCCGGAGAAGACCAAGCGGGCGTGGATCTGGCTGTCGTTCCCGCTCGCCTACCTCACGTACACGCTGGTCAGGGGCCCGATCGTGGGCTGGTACCCCTACCCGTTCATGGATCCGCGCCAGAACGGCTACGGCGAGGTACTCGTGAGCTGCGTGTTCGTCGCGGTGGTGTTCGGCCTGCTGGCGTACGCGGTGTCGTGGACCGGCAACAAACTGGCTGGGAAACGCAGCTTGTCGATGTCCCACGGCGACTCGCGTACGCCTAGCTGACGAGCTCGATCGTCGTGGCCGGTTATGCGATGGGACCGGCGGCGCGCTGGGCCCGCGAGAAGAACTCCACCAGTTCCGGCGCCATGACCGACGGCTTGTACATGTGCGTCTGACCCGGCAGCGTCCGGTACTCCGTGTCCGCCCCGAGCACTTCCGAGACGTTCTTCATGGCGTTGCGGAGGTACTCGGGGCTCTTGCCGCCGTCCATCGCGAGCGTCGGCACCTTGACGGTCCAGCGGTCGGCCGGGAGCTTCGAGCCGCGGCCGTCGTCGCCGAGGATCGTCAGGTCCCACGGCAGCGTGTGCGCGACCAGCTTGAGCTTCTTCCACACCGGCGTCAGCTTCATGATCGCGACACCGAAGCCGGGCGCGCCGACCATCTTCATGAACGTCGAGAGCATGCCGGAGCGGTCGTCACGGGCGAGCATGTCGTTCATCTGCCGCACGATGTCCGCGGGACGCGGCTGGTAGGTGTCGTCCACGACGAACGGCGCCTCGTAGATCGCGAGCCGTGAGATGCCCGGCAGCCGTGAGGCCGCTTCGAGAGCGAGCACCGCGCCCGAGGACACGCCGAAGACGAACGCGCTGCCGCCGGCCTCACTGATCACGGCGTCGATGTCCTCGACCTCGCGCTCCAGGGACCACGGCGTCGCGCCGCCACCGGTCTCGCCGCGGCCGCGCCGGTCGTAGGTGTAGACGGTGAAGTTCTTGTCCAGCACCGAGGCGAGCTCGGTCGTCGGGCCGAACATGCGGTGGCACATCGCGCCGTCCACGATGATCAGCGCGGGGCCGGAGCCGGTGATCGAGTAGGCGACCTCGGTGCCGTCTGCGGAAGTCGTGAAGCGCGTCATTTCTGCTCTCCCAGGGTGGTGTCGAGGAACTCCTGCCAGTCCTGCTCGGTCTCGTCGCCCCCGAAGACGTGATGGGCGGCGATGACCGGCCCGAAGAACCCGCGCATGAACCGGTACATGCCGTTGTCGGTGCGCAGGCCGAGCGTGTGTTCGTTGCGGTGGAACTCGACGGCGTCCGGCAGCTTGGCCGCGATCGCCACGTCGAGCTTCTTCCAGGCCTCGTCCCAGTCGCCGATCATCGGCCCGAAGACCGTGAGCGGACGGGCCGTGCGGCCGGGGAAGTGCGTCAGGTACTCGAGCAGCGTGCGCCGGAACAGCGCGCCACCCAGCGTCATCGCCTCGAACTCGTCGGCCCAGTCGTCGCCGGGCAGGAAGCCGCTCGTGACCATGCGGAGCACGGTGCTGCTGTGCTCGCGGCCCTCGACGAGGAACTCGTAGGCGATGAACCGGCCGTCGGGTGCCTTGCCGCTGTCGTACGCGAAGTGGCGCCCCGGCTCCGACGCGGTGATCTCGCTCGTCGGCTCGTACCCGCCGAAGGCCATCTTGACCTGGCCGTTCGCGACCTCGTTGCGGCCCATGAACCACGAGTCGATGCCCGGCCCCGTCGCGATGGCCGTCCAGACGTCGTCGACGGACGCCGGCACCTCGATCTCGTCGGTGCTCTTGAACTCGTGGCCCATCGGTTCTCCCTGTCCTGGTTCGTGGATGGTCCCATCCTGCCGCCGACGATTCTCTTCGTCAAGACAGTGACACTAGTCTGGACAAAAAAAGTTGTCGGTGGTGCCGTCCTCGCCTCACCGAACTCCTGGACGCGTAGGCTCGGGAGATGGCTGACGGAGACGAGCGCCCTGACGGGCGTGCTCTACGCGGTCGCGACGATCGGCTGGGTGTGGACCTCGGTCGTGTCCCCGAAGCTGAGCCGGCCTGCCTTCTCGAGCTGATCTGCCCGGAGTGCGGGCGCGTCACCACCGACGAGTACGCGCCTGGGTGCCCTGCCTGTCAGACGAGCTGATGTGCGTGCATCCTGCTGATGTCGTACGAGACCCCGCAGAACGTGCACTGCAGCCCGTACGTGCTGCGGATGGTGAACAGCGGGATGAAGAAGATGGTCGGCTTCGTGTAGCGCCGGAACAGGTTGTGCGCCGACTGGTGGTGGCAGTGCCCGCACACCAGCGTCAGCATCCGCAGCTGCTCGATCGTCGTCCGCCAGCCGAAAATGACCATCTGCTCTCCTTGTGCCGGATGTCCTTCTGACGTCTGAGTACCCCGCTGAGTTGCAGCCGGCCCGCGGAATTCGGAAGGTGGACGGGTGGACGACACTCTGCTGCGGCCCTGGCGCCCCGACGACGCACCGATCATCCTGGCCGCGTCGGGCGAGGAGATGATGGACCGCCAGTTCACCTCGCAGATCGACTCGCTCCCCGCCGCCGAGGAGTGGATCGCGCTGCTCACGTCCCGCCGGAACGAGGACACCGCCTATTCGTTCGCCGTGCTGCACGAGGGCGTTCCCGTGGGCAACGTCGCCGTGTCGAGCGTCGAGCGCCGTCACCTGACCGGGTGGGTCTCCTACTGGATGCGGGAGCAGGCGCGGGGCAAGGGGCTGGCGACCAGGGCGTGCCGCGAGGTCAGCGAGTTCGCCTTCGCCGAGCTCGGCCTGTTCCGCCTGGAGCTCGCGCATCGGCTGGACAACCCCGCTTCCTGCCGCGTCGCGACGGGCGCCGGCTTCGCGGTGGAAGGTGTCGAACGGGCCAGGCTGCTCTACGACGGCGTCCGTTTCGACACGGAGACCCACGCGCGACTCGCCACCGACTGAGGTTCACGCCGCTGATCGGCGGGTAGCCCGGAGTGCATGAGCGGACTGCAGGACAAGCTGCTGCGGACGTTGGTCAAGGTCGCGAACGCTCTACGTGGCGCGGAGATCCCCTTCGCGCTGACAGGCGGCTGTGCGGGCTACGCGCGCGGCGGGCCGGCGAGTGAGCACGACGTCGATCTTCTCGTGCGCCCGGAGGACGCCACGGAGGCCGTGCGCGTGCTGGTGAAGCGCGGGCTTCGCGCCGCCGAACCGCCGGAGGACTGGCTGCTCAAGGTCTACGACGGGGACTCGCTGGTGGATCTGCTGTTCCGGCCGAACGAGCGCATCGTCACCGACGAGACCCTCGCGATGGCCGAGGAGATGCCGGTCGGTTCGGTGATGCTGCCGGTGATGCCGGCGACGTTCGTGCTGACCAGCAAGCTGCTCGTGCTGGACGGCCACCGGTGCGACTTCAGCGAGCTGCTGCCGTTCGCCCGAGCGCTGCGCGAACAGATCGACTGGGAGCAGGTGCGCGAGGAGACCAAGGAGTCGCCTTACGCCGAAGCGTTCCTGATGCTCATCGAACGCCTGGACATCATCGGGAGAGGCCATGAGTTCCGAGCAGTATCTGGCGGCAAATCTGCGTAGGGCGGTGGCCGAGGACCCGCGGACCGCCGAACTCGGCGTGCGCGTCACCGTGCGCGGCGACCACGTGATGCTTTCCGGAGATGTCGCCTGCGCCGAACGGCGGGCCGCACTGGAGGAGGTCCTGCACGAGGCCGCCCCCGAGCTGACGATCTTCAACGACGTGCGCGTGACACCTGCGGGCGAACCGGAGGGTGAGGAGGACCTGCGATGATCCGAGTCGCAGCGGTCGGGGACATCCACCTCGGCGAGGACATGCGCGGGCACCTCCGCCCGGCGTTGGAGAAGGTCGGCGAGCACGCGGACATCCTGCTGCTGGCCGGTGACCTGACCCGGCACGGCACGGTCGTCGAGGCCGAGGTGGTCGCGGACGAGTTCGCGGACCTGCCGGTGCCCGTGGTCGCCGTGCTGGGCAACCACGACCATCACGACGACAAGCCGCTCGAAGTCACGAAGACGTTGCAGGACAAGGGCATCCACGTGCTGGAGGGCACGACGTTCACCTACCGGGTCAACGGCTGCTCGATCGGCATCGCGGGTGTGAAGGGGTTCGGCGGCGGGTTCGCGGGCAAATGCGGGAGCGCGTTCGGCGAGCGCGAGATGAAGGCGTTCATCCAGCACACCTCCGACATCGCGGAGAACCTCGAACAGGCCCTGTCGGAACTGGACACCGACATCAAGGTCGCGCTGATGCACTACGCGCCCGTGCCGGACACGTTGCGCGGCGAACCGCCGGAGATCTACCCGTTCCTCGGCTCGTACCTGCTCGGCGAGGCCATCGACGCGACGGGCACGCATCTCGCCGTGCACGGTCACGCGCACTTCGGCACCGAGCAGGGCATCACGCCGGGCGGTGTGCGGGTCCGCAACGTCGCGCAGCCGATCATCCGCTCCGCCTACACGGTCTACGTACTGGAAGGGAACACCTCATGACCGTCGGGGACTTCATCGTCCAACGCCTGCGCGACTGGGACGTGAAGCAGGTGTTCGCGTATCCCGGCGACGGCATCAACGGGATCGTGGCGGCGTTCGGCAAGGCGGACAACGACCCGAGGTTCATCCAGACCCGCCACGAGGAGATGGCCGCGTTCGCCGCGGTCGGCTTCGCGAAGTTCAGCGGCGACGTCGGCGTGTGCCTGGCCACCAGCGGTCCCGGTGCGATCCACCTGCTCAACGGGCTGTACGACGCGAAGCTCGATCACGTGCCGGTCGTCGCGATCGTCGGCCAGACAGCCCGCACCGCTCAGGGCGGCAGCTACCAGCAGGAAGTCGACCTGCACTCGTTGTTCCGCGACGTGGCCTCGTACCTGGTCGACGTGACGGTGCCCGAGCAGTTGCCGAACGCGCTGGACCGGGCGATGCGCACGGCCGCCGCCGACCGCGCGCCCGCCGTGCTGATCATCCCGAACGACGTGCAGGAGCAGGAGTACGCCGCGCCCAAGCACGAGTTCAAGTACATCCCGTCGAGCCCGCCGTCCCGTCCGGTGTCGTTCGTCGTGCCGGCCCTCGACGACATCCGGCGCGCGGCCGAGGTGCTCAACAGCGGCGAGAAGGTCGCGATCCTGATCGGGCAGGGCGCCCGCGACGCCGCCGAGGAGGTGCGCGCGGTCGCCGACCTGCTCGGTGCCGGCGTCGCGAAGGCGTTGCTGGGCAAGGACGTGCTACCCGACGACCTGCCGTACGTCACGGGGTCGATCGGACTGCTCGGCACCAGGCCGTCCTACGAGCTCATGCGGGACTGCGACCGGTTGCTGATCATCGGATCGAACTTCCCGTACTCGCAGTTCCTGCCGCAGTACGGCAAAGCGCGCGGAGTGCAGATCGACCTCGACGGCCGCGCGATCGGCATGCGCTACCCGACGGAGGTCAACCTCGTCGGCGACGCGCGGGAGACGTTGCGGGCGCTGATCCCGTTGCTGGACAACAAGACCGACCGCTCCTGGCGGGAGACGATCGAGGCGAACGTCGAGCGCTGGTGGGAGGTCGTAGAACGGCAGGCGCAGGTGCCGGCCGATCCCGTCAACCCGATGCGGATCGTCTCCGAGCTCTCGAAACGCCTGCCCCACAACGCGATCGTCACGGCGGACTCGGGTTCCGCGACGAACTGGTACGCGCGGCTGCTCAAGATCCGTGGCAACGTGCGCTCCTCGCTGTCCGGCACGCTGGCCACCATGGGCTGCGCCGTCCCGTACGCGCTGGGTGCCGCTTTCGCGCAGCCGAACAGGCCGTTGATCGCGCTGGTCGGCGACGGGGCGATGCAGATGAACGGCATGGCCGAGTTGCTGACACTGCGGCGATACGGCATCCGTTGCGTCGTGTGTGTGTTCCACAACAACGACCTCAACCAGGTCACGTGGGAGCTGCGCGCGATGGGCGGAGCGCCGAAGTTCGAGGAGTCGCAAACCCTTCCGGACATCTCGTACGCCGCCTTCGCACGGTCGATCGGCCTGCACGGCATCGAGATCAACGACCCCACGCAGCTCGGCACGGCGTGGGAGACGGCGCTCGCGTTCGACGGCACGACCGTCCTCGACGTGCACTGCGATCCGAACGTGCCGCCGATCCCGCCCCACGCGACGTTCGAACAGATCAAGGACATGACCGAGGCGGTGCTGCGCGGCGACCCGGACGCCTGGCAGTTCATGACGCGCGGCCTCAAGACCAAGATCCAGGAGTTGCTGCCGTGAAACTGGGCTATTTCCTCTCTTCAGAAGAACACGGACCGCGTGAGCTGGTCAGGAACGCGAAGATGGCCGAGGAGCACGGCTTCGAGTCGCTGTGGATCTCGGACCACTACCACCCGTGGAACGACGAGCAGGGCCAGTCACCGTTCGTCTGGGGCACGATCGGCGCGCTGTCCGAGACCGTGTCGCTGCCCATCACCACGGCCGTGACCTGCCCGACCGTCCGCATCCACCCGGCCGTCATCGCACAGGCCGCCGCCACCGCGGCCGTCCAGACCGAAGGCCGGTTCGTGCTCGGCGTCGGCAGCGGCGAGGCCCTGAACGAACACGTGCTGGGCGACCGCTGGCCGTCCGCCGACGTGCGGCTCGAGATGCTGGAGGAGGCGATCGGCCTCATCCGCACGCTGCACCAGGGCGACGAGGTCACCCACCACGGCAAGCACTACACAGTCGAGAACGCCCGCGTCTACACCGTGCCCGAACGCCCGGTGCCGATCTACGTCTCGGCGTTCGGCCCGAAGGCGGTCCGGCTCGCGGCCCGCTGCGGCGACGGCTACGTCAGCGTCGGCCCGGCCGGCGACCTGGTGGAGAAGTACCGCGCCGAGGGCGGCCGCGGCCCGGCGCAGAGCGGGCTGAAGGTCTGTTACGCGGCGTCCGAGGAGGACGCGGTGGCGACCGCACACCGGGTGTGGCCCAACGACGGCCTGCCCGGCGAGCTGGCCCAGGTGCTGCCGACGCCCAAGCACTTCGAGCAGGCGTCGGAGCTGGTCACGCCCGAGATGATCGCGAAGGCGATCCCGTGCGGCCCGGATCCGGAGAAGTACGCGGAGAAGGTCAAGGAGTTCGCCGAGGCCGGGTTCGACGAGCTCCACGTGCAGCAGATCGGGCCGCAGCAGCAGGAATTCTTCGAGTTCTGGGCCAAGGAAGTAGTGCCTTTGATCGATGTTTGATGCTTTTGGCGCAGGGCACCCGGTCCTATGAGGAGTTTCCTGCGCGAGCACAGCCTGACGCTCGTCTTCGCCGGGTTGTTCCTCGCGGCTCTGGTCGGACAGTTCTTCACGGGCCACGCCGACTTCAACGAGCGTCAGGCCGCGTTGGGGCGGCCGTTGCTGACTCTGGGGACGTACCTGTTCTCCGCCGACTTCCTCGTCGACGTCGTGGAGAACTGGCAGTCCGAGTACCTGCAGTTCTTCCTGTACGTCACGGCGACCGTCTGGTTGATCCAGAAGGGATCGCCCGAGTCCAAGCCGGCCGGCAAGGTCGGCGAGGGGACTGACAAGGACCAGCAGGTCGGCCGGTACGCCGACGAGTCGTCGCCGAAGTGGGCTCGCGCCGGTGGCTGGCGCACCGCGGTGTTCTCGAAGTCGCTCGGCCTCGCGATGCTGGTCCTGTTCCTGTTCTCCTGGACCCTGCAGTGGGTCGCCGGCTGGTACGCCAACAACTCCGACCCGCTGGCCGAGAAGATGGGGCTGTTCGGCTACTTCCTCTCCGCCGACTTCTGGAACCGGTCGCTGCAGAACTGGCAGTCCGAGTTCCTCGCGATCGCGTCGATGGCGATCCTCAGCGTCTACCTGCGGCAGCGCGGGTCGCCCGAGTCGAAGCCGGTCGGCACCGCGCACTCCGTGAGCGACGAGTCGGGCTAGCACGCCTGACGAAAAGCGCGGCAGGACAAGGCTGTCCTGCCGCGCTCTCCAAGGCAGCGCGACCACCTTCGCGGGTCGTCGCCGCCGCCCTAGGCGAGGATCTCGCCGACCGTGCCGGCACCCACGGTCTTGCCGCCCTCGCGGATCGCGAAGCCCAGCCCGGTGTCCATCGCCACCGCCTTGCCCAGCTCCACCGTGACCTCGACGGTGTCACCTGGCAGGGCCAGCGTCCTGTCGAGCTCCACCACGCCGACGACGTCGCCGGTGCGGAAGTGGAACTGCGGGCGGTAGTTCGACGCGATACCCGTGTGCCTGCCGCCCTCGGCGTGCGAGAGCAGGTACACGGACGCGCGGAACCGGGTGTGCGGCGCGACGCTGCCCGGCAGGGCCAGCACCTGGCCGCGCCGGACGTCACCGCGCTTCACCCCGCGCAGCAGGATCGCGGCGTTGTCGCCCGCCTGGGCCTGCTGCATGGGCTTGCCGAACGTCTCGATGCCGGTGGCCACGGACGACACGGAGTCGCCCAGGCCGAGCACCTCGACCGTGTCGCCGAGGCCGAGCACACCGCGCTCGACCGCACCGGTCACGACGGTGCCGCGGCCGGTGATGGTCAGGACGTTCTCGATCGGCATCAGGAACGCGCCATTCAGATCCCGCTCGGGCACCGGCACGTGCGAGTCCACGGCGTCGAGCAACGACACCACCGACCGCACCCACTCCGGGTCGCCCTGCAGCGCGCGCAGGCCGGAGACCCGCACGACCGGCGTGGCGTCGCCGTCGAAGCCGTACTGCGAGAGCAGGTCACGAATCTCCAGCTCCACCAGGTCGAGCAGCTCCGGGTCGCTCACCGCGTCGGCCTTGTTCAGCGCCACCACCACGTACGGCACGCCCACCCGGTGCGCCAGCACCACGTGTTCGCGCGTCTGCGGCATCGTGCCGTCCTCCGCGGACACCACGAGAATCGCGCCGTCCAGCTGCGCCGCCCCCGTGATCATGTTCTTCACGTAGTCGGCGTGGCCGGGCATGTCGACGTGCGCGTAGTGACGCGTCGGCGTCTCGTACTCGACGTGCGCGATGTTGATCGTGATGCCGCGGGCCAGCTCCTCGGGCGCCCGGTCGATCCGGTCGAACGCCGTGAAGGTGGTGCCCGAAGGGTCCATTTCGGACAGAACCTTGGTGATGGCCGCGGTCAGCGTGGTCTTGCCGTGGTCGACGTGCCCCATCGTGCCGATGTTGAGGTGCGGCTTGGCACGCACGAACTCTTGCTTCATTGCCCTATGTCCCTCAGGAGTCACAGCTGGAGGTTCAGAACCGATGGACCGCTGCCACCCTCCTCCAGTGGTCCTGAAGGATGGACTGGAGAAGGGTCAGAGTCGGGCGCCGGCCAGCTGTGCCGAGACATCGGCGAGTGCAACGGCGAGCGCGCCCGCAGGAACACCTGCGAACGTGTTGTGCTCAGCCGTCAGGAACATGCGGTGATCGTGACAGCGCGGCTGGATCGTTGTCACCTGGTTTTCCGCGGGCGGGTAGGTTGTGGTGGGGAAGCAACGGCCGTAACGTCGGGGATGTAGCCGGGTTCAGCAGCGTGCTCGGAGTCAGAGTCCCAAGCGCTTCGGCCACCGGGGAGTGCTGGTGAACGAAGAACAGTTCAAGGAGTCATCGCTGCTCACAGTGCGTGCCGCCGAGGTGGCCGGGCTGATGGTCGTCGCAGTCGAAGGCGAGATCGACGTCGACACCGCCGACGACGTGCTGAACGCCGTTCGTCTCGGGTTCGCCTCCGAGAGGCCCGCTCTGATCGCCGATCTCACGCTGGTCAGCTTCTTCGGCTCCACCGGCATCTCGACGTTGATCTCGGCCCACGAACTGGCCGAGGAGCACGGCAAGAAGCTCCACATCGTCGCCCCGCAGCGCGCCGTCCGCAGACCGCTGCAGGTCACGGGAGTGGCGGACGTCCTCTCGCTGTACGACTCCGTCGAGGAGGCGGTGTCGGCGTTGAAACCGGTGCCCAGCGAGTAGGCACCGGCCCCGTCCTCAACCGGCCAGGTCGACCAGCTTCGGCACCACGTCGTCCGGGGACGGCATGGCGGCGATCTCCGCTGCGATACCGGCGTTCGCGGCTCGAACATCGTTGTCCCGCAGCAACTTCCGCGCGACCTCCTGCACCGCGTCCGTCGTGAAGTCCTCACCGGCGAGCTGGGAGCCCAGCCCGGTGTTCGTGACGATCTCGGCATTACGGAACTGGTCGGCACCCTGCGGCAGCACGAGCTGAGGCAGGCCGCGCGTCATCGCGGCGACCGTGGTGCCGGCGCCGCCGTGGTGCACGACGAGATCTGCGTGCGCGAGCAGATCCGCCTGGGGCACCCACGGGAGCACGTGCACGTTGCCCGGCACGTCGGTCAGCACGGACGGGTCGACCTGCGGCCCGGTCGCGACCAGCACCTCGGCGTCGACTCCGGACAGCCCGGCGATCGCGGTGCGCAGCACGTCCGGGTTCGAGAACGCGGTGCCGAACGTCAGGTAGACCAGCGGCCTCTCGTGCTCGACAACCCAATCGGGCAAATCGCCCGGTTCGGCGAACGGAACCGGCCGCATCGGAATTCGATCCACGTCCGCAAGAAAGTCCAGATCCTGCAATGACGGCGGGAAGACGTCCAGATACGTCGATCCGAGTCCGTAATGGTGCCCATTGGGCAGCGTGATACCGAGCTCGGCGACGTACTCCAGAAGGAGGTCGCTCATTGCCTCCGGAACGAGGGTTCCGTCCATCTTGCCGAACCCGTGGCAGACCGCCGGAATCCCGGCCCGCAGGGCGGCGAGGCCCGCGCCGGGGTTGATGAGCTCGAAGACGACGAGGTCGGGCTTGTCCCGTTCGAGTACCGGTTCCAGATCGGTCACGAAGGCCCTGGGCAGTAAGGACCCGAAGGCGTCCACGGCGGTCTGCCGCAGCATGTCCCGGCGGAACCCGGCCGTGCCGTGCAGCGCGTTCGCCTGGCGGAACGCGTCCCAGATGCTGATGCCCGCGTCGACCACCGTGAACCCGAGCTTTCCCACGGTCGGGTGGAATCCCGGGTCGACGGCGTAGAGAACGTCATGTCCTTGCGCTCGCGCGGCGATCGCGAGCGGAAGTAACGGATAAACGTGTCCGTGCGAGCCTAAGCTCGAGAAGAGAATGCGCACCCGGCCAGATTAGGTGCTGTTCTATTGCATCGCGAGACTTTCCCAGCGTTCAGCTACCTCGCCGGGTGAAGGCATCGCCGCCATCTCGGCGCGCACCTCGCCGGCGGCCCGCTGCAGCTTCGAGTCCTCGATCAGCCGGGTGAGCAGCGCAGCCGTGACCTCACGCGGCTCGGCCCGCAACCCTGCCCCGCGTCCGGTGATCGCCGTCGCGTGCACGGTCCGGTCGCCGGGCCCGGGCTCGACCAGCTGAGGCACCCCGGCCGCGAGCGAGCCGAGCACCGTTCCCGCCCCACCGTGGTGCACGATCCCGTCGCAGAACGGCAGCACCTGCGGAATCGGCACCCATCCGACCGTGCGGACGTTGCCCGGCAGGCCCTCGGTCCGGTCCGGGCGGACCAGCACGAACTCGGCGTCCACCTGCCTGGCTGCCCTGACCACGGCCGCCATCATCCGCCCGGCGCCGGGACCGGGCGCGGTGCTGCGGCTGACCAGGATGCGCGGCGTGCCGGACGGTTCCGCGAGCCACTGCGGCACCTCGCCGTCGCCGCTGTACGGCACGAACCGCATCCGCTCACCGCCGGGGAACTCCGCGAGCGACGGCGGCGCGGTGCGCAGAACCGTTGCGGGAGAACGCACTTCGGCCTTCATACGCGCGCCGACCGCGGCCGTCAGCACCAGCCCGTCGAACAGCGACACGTCGTGGACGATCGACGGCACGCCCAGCGCCGACCCGGCGGCGGCGAGCGGTTCGTGCACCACGACGTCCGGGCGCCACCCGCGGGCGAACGTCCGCAGCGGCTCGGTCATCGCGTCGCCGACCGTGCCGAACATCCGCGACACGAAGTCGAGCCGGCCGCTACCCCGCAGCTCCCTCTTGGCCACCAGCGGATGCGCGAGCATGATGCGCAGCGCGATCGGTCCGAATCGGACGCCGGACGGCACGACGTCCTCGACCCGCAGGCCGGAGTCGCGGACCCGCAGCGCCTCGCCGCCCGTCGCGACCACGACCTCGTGACCCGCCTCGCGCAACGCCAGGGCCAGCGGCATCAACGGGAACACATGACCCAGGAGGGGAGCGGCGACCACGAGAACACGCATGAATCCAGGCTAACCGCACGCGCTGGGTGCCTCGATGCGTTCCCGATCGCGGCTGAGCATGGAACCAGGCTATGGCGAAGGGGCCGCACCCTTGAAGAGTGCGGCCCCGGTCTTGCTGGAGAACTACTTGGCCATGTCGAACCAGTTGAAGCCCTCGACCATCTGACGGGTGGTGTCGCTGACGTAGCGCGGGCCGGTGAGCTCCCAGCGCGTCACGGTGCGGTAGGTGCCCGGCTCCAGCGACTCGTCCGCGCGGGTGTTCTCGTCGTCCTTGACCGGGATGTACTCCTTGATGGACTTCTTGGCCAGGGTGACGTCGAGCGACTCGTACGCGGACTGCGTGTAGAGGTAGTTGCCCTCACCGCTGTCGAGCGCACGGCCCGGGTCGGCCAGCTTCAGCTTGATCGTGCTGCCGTTGAACGAACCGGTCGCGGACACGACGGTGACGATGTGGCCACCGCTGCGCTGCAACGAACCCGTGGTGGGACCGGCCTTGTAGCGGCCGTACACGAGCTGCAACGGGCCCTCGTTGAGCTTCTTCGCGAGCTCACCGGCGAAGTCGGCGTTGTTGTGGGTGCTCGTGACGCCCGTGGAGGTGGTCCAACCGGCGTCACGGGCGGGCTTGGTGGCGATGTCCCACGCCTTGCGCAGGTTCGTGAGGTTCGTGCCGCCGTTGTACTGGGCGTCGACGCCGATGCGTCCGATCGAGTTGGTGATGACGCCGAAGTCGGCCGGGTCCTTCGGGTTGAGGTTGCCGACCTTGGTGGTCAGCCAGCCGACCGGGGCGTCCTTCTGGTGACCCCAGTAGTGCAGGACGTTGTAGAGCGACGCGGGGCCGCAGTAGGCGCCGCCGTTGCTCTCCAGGCCGGCGCGGTGCTGATCCACGTCGCTGACACCGCACTTCTTGACGTTGAAGTCCGCACCGGCCAGGTCGGCGGCACCGACGCACGGGGGCGGCGTGCCGATGATCGGGTCGGCCACCGCGGTGGCGGGAGCGACGACGGCGGTGAGAGCGGCGGCGGCGATCAGAGCGTTGCGGATCATTTCGGTTTCCCCTTTGAGATCTTGTGTTCCCCTGCGGTGACACAAGATTCGCCGAGGCGACCCCCCAAGGGCATGAGGGGAGATCCCTCAACCCTCCAACCGGAAAGATGGGTGTATCAGGGACACCCCCACGTCGCTCTGCCTTAGGCAAGGACGCGTGCGAGATCCCTGCGACCTGCGATTCCGAGCTTCGTGTAGATCCGGCCGAGGTGGTTCTCGACGGTCTTGGGCGTCACGAACAGCTCCTGCGCGATCTCCCTGTTCGCCCGGCCCACCGCCGCCAGGTCGGCCACCCGCCGTTCGGATGCCGTCAGCGCCTCCGCCCCCAGCACGATCTGCCTTCGCGGCCGGTCGCCGAGGGCTTCCAGCGCCTCGACCGCGCGGGTCTGCAGCACCGCCGAACCGCAGTCGCCCGCCAGTTCGATCGCCCTGTGCAACGGCTCCCGCGCATCGGTCCGCCGCCGCGCCACCCTGAGGGCCTCGCCCAGGTCCACCAGCGACCGGGCGAGTTCCAGGCGTGAAGGCGAGGCCTCCAGCACGGTCACGGACTCGGTCAGCAGCTCCAGCCGCGAGTCCGCGTCGGCGTTCGAGAGCAACCGCAGAGCCGCGCCGACCTCTGTGGCCGCGCCCCACTTGCGGGCCACCTCGAGTTGTTCGGCGGCCAGTTCCAGCGCGAGTTCCTGCTGGTTGAGCAGCAACGCCGCGCGCGCGGCCGGCCCGCGCCACGGGATCGTGGGCGGATCGACGTGCACCTGGTGCATCGCGTCGCGCTGGCGGTAGGCCTCGGACATTGCCCGCCGTGCGTCGCCCTCGGCCAGTGCGATCAACGCGCGCACCTCGTGCAACCAGATCATCGGCATGGTCAGCCGGGCATCGGCGTGTGCACCCTCGAACGCGCCGATGAACGCGGACGCCGCCGCGATGTCACCTCGTTCGAGCGCCGCGTAGACCGCGAAGTGCGTCGAGGTGGCGCGCAGGCTGATCACCTCGGACACCGGGTCCTCGAGCGCGACGGCGGCCAGCGCGCCCTCGGCCTCCGCCTCGACGGCCTGCATGTTGCCGCAGCGCCAGTTCAGGAACAGCGACGCGTTCGCCACCATCGCGAACTCGATCGGTGACCCGTGGGCCCGCACCTTCAGCCTGGCCCGCTCGATCTCGTGCCGTGCGGTGCCGACGCCGTCCGCCGCCATCAGCGCGAGCAACGCCACCAGCCACGCGACCATCGCGTCCGTGCTGCCCGTCGCGTCGTCCAGGTACGCACCGTTCGCCAGCGCGCGCGTCGCGGTCGCGGCGACCTCGTCGTGCGGCCACACCTCGTAGCGGCCCATCTGGGCGAGCAGGCCGAGCAGCGTGCGTTCGTCCGGGGTGCCGCCCGCGAGGCCGGAGTAGCCGCTGAGGTGCGCGGACGCGATCTGGCGCTGGTCGGGGAGGAACGAGCGGAACACCGCCAGCCGTGCCTCCAGGTGCAGGCGCGACTCGCCGTCCGGGCGGGCGTCGATGGCTTCGGTGAGTTCCGCGATCGCCGCCGCGGGGCCTTCGAGTGCGGCCGTCGCCGAGGCCGCGGCCGCCACCAGTTCCGCGTCCGGAAGTCCTTGCGCCGCCGCCTTCAGGTGCCGGTGGGCGTTGACCGCGTCGCCGAGCCGCAGCAACGCGCGCCCGAGTTCCGCACGCAGTCCGGCGTCGGTGGGCCGCTCGTCCACCGCTCGTGCCAGATGTCCTGCGGCAGTGCGCGGATCGCCGGCCGAGAGCAACGTCGCCGCGGCTTTCCTCAGCACGTCCGCGGCGTTCGGCAACGTCCCTTTGGGAGCGTGGACGAGGTGTGCGGCCACGCGATCAGCCGATGCGTGCGCCTCCTGCAACGACGTCGCGGCCCGTGCGTGCAACGAGGCACGCGCGATCGGCCCGAGACTGGTCAGCACCGCCTCGCGCACAACGGGATGCACGAACTCCAGGTGCTCGCCGGTGATCAGCACGTTCGCCGCCGTCAACGCCTCGGCCGCGGCCGGGAGATCGGTGACCTCCGCCAGTTCCGCGGCCTGCCACGGATCGGCGTGCGTGCCGAGCACGGCGACCGCGCCGGCGAGCTTGACCGCCGGTGCCGGCAGGCGCCCGAGCGTGGCGCGGAAGACGGTGCTGGGGCCGAGCGTGCCGACCTTCCCGGCCGTCGCGGCGTCGTCCAGCGGTAGCCCGAGCGCCGCGAGTTCGTCGACCAGGACGCCGGACAGGAACGGGTTCCCGCCGCTGGCCGCGTGCAGGGCGGTGATCACCTCGGGGTGCCCGCCGACGAGCGCGCTGAGCGCCTCCGTGGTGAGCGGACGCGGCAGCAAGCGGTCGGCGGACACGCTGAGCTGCGCGAGCGGCCCGAAGTTGTCCATCGGCGGCCTGGTCGCGACGACCAGCGCGATCGGCAGGTCCGCGATCCGGCGCGACAGGTAGACGAGGAACTGCAGCGACGAGTGGTCGGCCCAGTGCGCGTCGTCCACCGTGATCAGCAGCGGCCGGGTGGACGAGAGGTCCACCGCGACCCACCACAACGAGTGCAGCGTGCGGGCGAGCTCGGCCTGGCTCGGGTCGAGCGCGGCGTCGTCCAGGGCCTTCAGCGCCGCCCCGGACGGCCCTGCGAGGATCTTCTCGCGCAGCTCGCCGGAGTACCGCGACACCGACCGCTCGACCATCTGCCGGACGACGCCCCACGCCATCGCGCTCTCCATGGCGTCCCCAACGGCCTGCAGCCGCCCGAATCCGCGCTCCTTGGCCAGCTCGCGGCACTCGTGCACGAGCCTGGTCTTGCCGATGCCCGCACGGCCCTCGATGACGACGACGCGACCCTCACCACGGGTGGCTGCGTCCAGAGCTTCACGAATGTGCGCGATCTCGGAGTCACGTTCAAGTGGTTCGCGCACGAATTGATCGTAGCGGCCGTCTCGCGCGCTACATGCAGATCATCGGCTGCGCAGAAGGGCGACTTGATGCTCCATTGGAGTGATCGTCAGTTCACGCATCCCGAGGGGCCCTTGTCCGGCTCCGGGGCGCCGGATTCGGGAGCCTGCCCGTTCGGGTTCCCGGCGGCGCTCTCGAACGTCTTCGTCCGGACCTTGACCGGCCCCCGGAACCTCTGGGCGAACTCCAGCACGTCCCAGCCGGCGTCGACCTGGATCGACTTGCTCACCTCACGGGCCATCGCGACCGCGTTGTCCTTGGTGAGCTTCGCGCCGATCCCGGCGAGGAACGCCTGGTGGCGTGCGATCCGGTCCAGGTCACCGCGGGGAAGGTTGAAGCGCTGACGCAGGAACGCGAGCGCCTGGTCGCCCGCCAGGGTGCTCTTGCCGGCGGGGAAGTTCGCGCCGCTGTACGGGTCGTTCGTCGCCGAGTTCAGGCAGACCTCGACGCCTCCGACGGCCTGCGAGATCTTGCCGAAGTCGGCCATCTTGATCACGGCGTGGTGATCGGCCCTGGTCCCGGTCAGGTTCTCGACGGCCTCGACGACCTTCGCCGGGGACTCCAGTTGGCTGAGCCTGGTCGACTGGTACTCGAGTTCCCGGGACAGCGAGAGGGCGTCGACCGAGCCGTCCTCGCCGAAGCGCGCGAGGACGATCGCGTCGGTGCGGTTGCGGTCGTCGGTGCCGAGCAGCAGCACGCTCTGCGCGGGCGTCGTCTGCGCCGCCGGCGGCGCGGCCTCGGTCTTCTTGATCGTCGCCGGGATGATCACGGCGGCGGCCGCGGCAGCCGCCGTCAGCGTCGCGACGCCGACGATCAGGCCCAGCGGCTTGCGCTTCCTGGCCTTGTGCAGGTTGGCCAGCACCGTCCGGGAGTCGACACGCTCCTCGGCCTCAGCGTTGATGGCCTGACGGATCAGTTCGTTCATGAGTGCACCCCCAGGGTGACGGACCGGGCGAGTTCGTGAGTGCGCAGCGTTTGCAATGCGCGAGAGAGTTGGCTGCGCACGGTCGATTCCGTGCACCCGAGCACCTGTGCGATCTCCGCGTCGCTGCAGTCCTCGTAGAACCGCAGCACCAACGCGGCACGTTGCTTACGCGGCAGGATGGCGATCCGTGCGCGCATGGCCTCGCGTTCGGCGTGCGCTTCAGCCGGATCGGCCATCGACGGCACGTGCCTTGCGAGCTCACCGCGTTCCACGGCGATCTCCCGCGCGGCCCTGCGGTGCCGCCACGACAGGTAGTCGTTGGTCACCATGCGCTTCACGTAGAGATAGGGCGCGTCCATCGCCCCGATGCGTTCCCACTTGCCCTGCGCGCGCATGAGCACGTTCTGCACGATGTCCTGCGCCAGGTGTTTGTCACAGGTGATGGCTGTGGCGTACCCCAACAGCCGGTCGAGGCGATCAGCCACGAACTGGTCGAACCCCACGCCGCCCCCTTCTCGTCCTTGGTCGTTTGCGGTGTGGGAAACCCCCTTCACCCCTCGATCCGCTGCATCGGCTTTTGTGGCCCGGACCACAGATGTCTCGGTTTGGACGGATTTCGAAGTGAAGTCTTTTCATGTTCACGTCCATGGTCGAGCCTTCACCCCATGCGCATCATCCCTGTGCTCGCGCTGTTGTCGCTGCTGCTCGTCCCTGTGGACGCGGCGGCCGCTCCCAACGGCAACTACTACCTGCAAAGCGCCGTGACCGGCCAGAACGCCGCCGTCTCCGGCTCGTCCGTGGTCCAGCACCGCCCCAAGGGCAACGAGGACCGCCAGCAGTTCTCCTGGAACGGCAGCACCCTCTCCGAGGGCGGCCAGTGCCTCGGCCGGTCAGGCGACGCTGCCCAGATGGTCAGTTGCTCCAGTGCCGAGGCCAAGTGGGTCGGGCTCCTAGACGACCAGGACAGATACCGCTTCAAGGACCCCGGCGCCGACCGCTACCTCATCGCGTCCGGCACCGACCAGATCCGCGTCGGTACCGGCAACGACAGGTGGTTCCTCACCCCGGTCAACCCGGTCCGCGTCCAGCCCCCGGCCGATCCGCGCCTGGACGAGATGACGTTCCTGACCTCCCACAACGCCTACGCGAACGGCGTCGACGGCGGTTTCATGTTCGCCAACATCGCCCCGAACCAGTCCCGCGGCATCGTGCAGCAGCTCAACGACGGCGTCCGCGGCTTCATGCTCGACATCCACCAGACCCCTGACGGCGCGATCCTCTGCCACAACAGCTGCACGGCCGTCAGCAGGCCCGTGGCGTTGAACGTCGACATCCAGCGCATCGTCGACTTCCTCAAGGCACGCCCCACCGAAGTCGTCACGGTGTTCCTCGAGGACTACGTCTCCGCCGACGTCCTGCGCAACGAACTCGCCCGCGTGCAGGGCCTCAACGACGTCCTGTTCCGCGCCGAGGGCGTCCGGGAGAACGGCTGGCCGACGTTGTCGCAGATGAGGGCATCCGGCAAGCGTTTGCTCATCTTCACCGACCACAGCCGCGACGGCCGCGAGAACTCCGGCGTCCTCTACCAGCGGGACTGGACCGTCGAGAACTACTGGTCGATGGGTTCCGGAACCGGCGCCTCCGACTGGTCCTGCTACTCCCGCTGGGGCGAGAAGCCGCTCACCGCAACCGAAACCGGCTTCCGCCCGCTGTTCGTGATGAACCACTTCCGCGACGTCCCGATGCAGGGCACCGTCGCCACGGACAACTCCAAGCTCGTCAACAGGGCCCAGCGCTTCTGCGAACCCGCGGCCCGCAAGACCCCGAACTACCTGGCCGTCGACTTCTACCACCTCAACACGCCGTCACTCCCGGCCGAACGCCACCCGTCCGGCGCCGGATCCGTCGCGCTGTCGGCCACCTCGACCCTCTGCCTGGACAACGACAAGGGCGGCACCGCCAATGGCAACCCGGTCCAGATCTGGAGCTGCAACAACACCTACGCGCAGAAGTGGCGCGTCGTCGCCGACGGCACCATCGCCATCGCCGGCAAGTGTCTCGACGTCAACAACGGCGGCACCACCAACGGCACGAGCGTTCAGCTGTGGGAGTGCAACGGCACGGGCGCGCAGCAATGGCGCGTGCGGTCGGACGGCTCCGTGCAGAACCCGCAGTCGGGGCTGTGCCTGGACAACCCCGGTGCGTCCACCACTCCCGGTACGCGCCTGAACATCTGGAGCTGCAACGGTTCCGCGGCCCAGGCCTGGAAGTTCCGCTAGACCTCGTTAGTTCTTGCGGCCGATTCCGACGTAGACGTCCTCCGGGCCGCCTTCTCCGGCCGGGCCGAGTTCCGGGTGCCAGTTCGGCGCCGGGACGACGCCCGGCTGGAGGACCTCCATGCCGGCGAACATCGGCTCGAACTCCGTGAAGGTGCGGAAGTACATCGGGTCGCGGCTGTGCTGCATGGCCTCGACGACGGCGCCCATCTCGTCCGGCTTGAAGTCGGCGGTGAGGTGCGACAGCGCGATGAGGCTGCCCTCGGGCACGGCGTCGCGGTAGCGGGCGACGACCTCGGCCGGGCCCTTCGCGTCCGAGACGAAGTGCAGCACGGCGATCATGAGCAGGCCGACGGGCTTCGAGAAGTCGATCAGGTCCTTCACGACCGGGTCGGACAGGACGTCGTCCGGGCGGCACATGTCCGCCTGCACCACGCCCGCGTTGTCGTTGCCCTCCAGGATGAGCTGGCTGTGCGAGACCGCCACCTCGTCGTAATCCACGTACACGACTCGTGCGTCGGGGTTTGCCTGTTGTGCGATCTCGTGCACGTTGCCGACCGTGGGAATGCCTGAGCCGAGGTCGAGGAACTGCGTGATGCCCTGTTCCATCATCAGCAGGACGGCGCGGCGCATGAACGAGCGGTTCGACGCGGCGATCGCACGGCCGTCTCGCAGGATTTGCAGCACCTTGTCGCCGACCATGCGGTCCGAGGCGAAGTTGTGGCCACCTCCCAGCAGGAAGTCGTAGACACGCGCCGCGCTGGGCACATCCGTGTTGATTTCTGCGGGCACCCAGGAGAAAGGCTCGGACATGCCGCAGAACTTACTAGCTCGCGCGCACGCGTGTATCGGCCCGGATCGGGTGAAAGCGTCATCCGGAACGCGTGAAACGAGCCGAGATCTGCTCTGCCAGCAGGAAAGCGCCGGCCGCCCGCGCTTCCTGGTCGAGCCAGCGCAGGTGGTCCTCCGCTCGTGCCGAACGGAGGTTCCTGGCCGACTCCACGGCTTCTTCCGCGAACTCGGTCGCCGCGGGGAGATCGCCCAGAGCGAGATGGTTGCGGGCCAGCGCCGTCAACGTCAGGGTGCGTGCCCGGCCTTCGCCATATGTGCCGACCTTTGTGGCCAGCGCGGCAACGGCTTGCGCGGGATTGCTCAACGCGCGCCGGTCGGCCCAGGCGTTGTGCGCCGCCACGAATCCGAGCTGAAACGCCTTCAGCGCGTCGTCGGGAGCGTTGTGGTGCAGGAACATTCGGCCCACGCGGGTCAGCACGGAGGCGATGAGTGCCTCGTTCTCCGCCTGTCGCGCCAACGTCAGCGCCTTCGCGAAGTGCGGCAGGGCCGTGCCGGGCTGGCCGCTGTCGAACGCCGTCCAGCCCGCCAGTTCGTGGACCTCGGCGACGGCGGTCCACGAGGTGTCGTCCACGACGATCATCGGTTCGACGGCGGCGAGGTGTTCCAGAACCGAGCTGTGGCAGGCGATGCCGCCGTAACGCTGGTCCAGGACCCGCAATGCCTGGGTGCGCGCCGCGATCGCTTCGGGGGAGAGGCGGCGAGACGGCATCGCGGGCGGCAGCCAGTCGAACGTGGGCGCGCCGACCGTGATCCGGGCGGCGTGCTCCAGGAACCGTTGCCGCGCCTGCGAGTTCTCCCTGCCCAGCTCCTCGGCCTCGGGGAACCCGTCCGCCACGGCGGCCGTGCACCACTGCGCGGCCTCGGGTTCCTCGCCGAGCGCGAACAGGACGTGCGCCAGCCGCACGGCGGCGTCACCGAGGCGTTGGTCGGCGGCGACCCGGAAGTGCACGGCCGCCTCGCGCAGACGACCGGCCCGTTCCGCGGCCTCTCCCAGGCGGTACTGCCGCTCGACGGCGTCGTCGAGCTCGAACTGGGCCAGCAGCTCACTCATCACTGCCTCCGAGGATTCGCCGCAGCTCGGCGCGGCCGCGGGTGAGGTGCGTGCGCACGGTCGACTCGCCGACCACCAGCACCGCGGCGATCTCGCTGACCGAGTAACCGAGCAGGTGGTGCAGCGCCACGGTCTCGCGGTGCCTGGGGGGAGAGTTCGCGCAACGCCGCGTGCAGCGCTTCCACGTCGTGCGCCGGCTGAACGACCTCGGGCACCTCTGCCAGCAGCGTTTCGCGTCCGTACCGCTGCTGCCAGCGCCTCATGAGCCGGATTGCGACCTTGAGCACCCACGCCTCGGGCTTGTCGTACGCCTGGATGTCGCTCCATCGGTGCTGTGCGATCAGCATGGCGTCCTGCGCGATGTCGTCTACCGCGCGAGTGTCGCTGCTCAGAGCCGTCAGCGTCCTGGTGACCACGGGCAGGCACTCGCGGAAGAACTCCGCGAAGCCCAGATCCGGTGCGCTCAACGGCCTTCCCTTCAGCGTCCGCACGTGTCGTTAACCGCCCTGGGGCGACCTTCACCGGTTACAGGCGTTGAAACCAGCGAAGGCTGACAGACGGAAGGGAATTCACCCGTTCGGACGTCCTAGGGGAGTAGGTGGCGGAAGGCGGCGACCAGCAGCATGCGTTGTTGGTCGACGTCCACGCCCTCGTCCAGCTCCTCGTCCTGGCGGTACTCCCGGTTGCCGGGGGAGCCTTGCCCACCGAACGACTCGACGCGCACGGCGATGTCCACGACGTCCGACGCCAGTTCCACAATGGACTCGTCGTCCGGGATCGGTTCGTTCTGCTGGTACAGCTCGTAGGAGAACCGCATGCCGATCGTGCCGTCGAAGGTGATCTGCTCGGTCGGCAGCCGCATCGCGTCGAACACCGCCCGGTACAACGAGGCGCCGGTGAGGTGCAGCGGGGTCATCACGACGTGCGTGGTGCCCAGGTCGTGGCTGCGCACCGCGATCGCGACGGTCGGGCCGCCCGGCTTCGGCGGGACCGGTTGCGGGAACACGGGAAGCTCCGACTTGCGGTCGGAGCGCCAGGTGGCGACGAGACGGTCGGCGGCGTCCACGAGGTCGATGTGCTTGCGGGGCGCGAGAAGGGGCGGCAGCGGCTCCTCGTCCAGCCGCACGATGAACAGGAAGGCGCGGCGGCGCGTCATCTCCAGGGTGAACGCCGCAGTCCACTCCGCGGCCGGTTCGCGTCGCGGGGTGTTCGCCGACCACAGCAGGACGTGGTAGTCGGAGGTGGCCAGTGCCTCGTCGATGGCGGTGGCGGCGTTGTCACCGGGCGCGATCTCGTCCTCGGCCAGATAGGCGCTGACGTTGCGGGACTCCAGTTCGGCACGGAGTTGCTCGGCGTGCGCACGGTCCTTTCCGGCGAACGACAGGAACACCTTGGGACGGGTTTCGAGCGGCACGGGGTCTCCGTTCTTCCTGAGTCTTCTGCGCAGCGGGCCCGCTGAGGTCTGGAAGCCCGCGTCGCCGTGCAGGGACCAGCACGCCCAGTCCGCCGGGTGCCGATCGGCGACTTCGACCAGCGCGTGCTGCAGAGCGCGATCTCGGGGGAGCTTCGCCAGGTGGCGGTCGAACGCGTCGAGCACCTGCCGTGCGGCCGTTTCCTCCGCCTGCCAGCGGGCGGCGACGACCGCTCCGGCCCCCGCGGACGTGACCGCGTGGACGATGCCGGACTCGCAGGCGCCGAGTACGACCGTGCCGCACGCGCTGAAGTCCATCTTTCCCAGTGCTTCCACGGACACCCGTTCGTCGGCGAACTGCAGCCACGACTGATCGGGGTTCATGTGGTCGTGTGCGGCCTGGGCGTCGATGCGGACGCGTTGGGAGCGGCCTTCTTCGAGAGTTCGCCGCAGCTGCGAGGCTTCCTCGCAGGTCGCCGCCTCGTCGCCCCTTTGCCCGCGGGCGCCGCGTTGCCGGGGGCGCAGCGCGGACAGGCACGGCAGGCTGGACAGCGCGTGGGTCATGCCGAGGAAGAGGTTCGTGCCGGGGACGGGCAGGCCGGCCAGCGGGACGTCCGCGAGGACGTCGCCCGCCACGACGACGATCCTGGCGGTCTTGGGCGGCAGGGCCGCGACGACGTCCCGCAGCCCGATCAGGCGGGCCAGCTCGGCGAGCAGTGCGCCGAGGATCGCCTTGTCGTACTTGGGTTTCCAGGTCTTGAGCCGGCGGATCGTGTCGGTGAGGTCGCCGATGTGGACGGAGGTCGTCACGTGCGTGATCTTGCGGCGGCCGACGAGCACGTGGTGGAGCTGGTCCGGCGTCGCGTGCATCATCCACACGACCTGGTCCTTCGGCAGGTGCCTCGTCGTCCCGGCCAGCCAGCGTCTGGCCGCCCGCAGGTCGGCGAAACCCGGGAGCTCGCGCGGCCCGGGCTCGGTGGGGCCAGGTCCGGCCCGTGCCGCCTCGACGGCGACCACCAGGCCCGCCAATGCTTTGCGGCCGTCGCGCCTGGCTCGGCGAGCCGCGGCACACACGCGGCCGTCCCGCACGTCGGGGGCGGCGCGCAGCATCCGGAGCTTGACGCTGGGGCTGTCCCGGTGGTCCGCGAGGTCCTCCTCGAGTCGGTGCGACTCGGCCCAGTGCCGGGCGGCGATGTCCTCGTGGCCCGCGTCGGCGAACGTGTCGCCGAGTTTGCGCAGCGCCAGCGCGGTGAGCTCGGCGTGGCCCGCCCGGCTCGCGATCTCGAAGTGCTGCGCGGCCTGTTCGAGCCGGCCCTGCGCGTAGGCGAGTTCGGCGGCGGTCAGGTGCCACAGCGGCGAGTTCCCCTCGCCCAGCATGCCTTCGGCCTTGAGCAGCTCGTCCCTGGCGATCAGGCGGCGCACGTGGGTGAGCCGTCGTTCCGGCCGGAGCGTGTGGGTGGCGTCGGGGAGCTGTGAGATCACCTCCGGACCGGCCGCGGCGGCCAGCAGCGGGAAGAGTCTGCGAGCCGTGCCCGCCTGCCGCGTCATGACGAGCAGCACGGTCAGCTCGTACAGGACGGCGAACCTCAGCGCGGGTTCGATCTGGTAGCTGGTGACGCACCTCGTCATCAACGCCAGCGCTTCCTCGTACCGGACCTCGCGCCGCAGCGCGGCGGCGCGTTGCAGGAACTCGGCCGGCGTGCGGGGAGTCCGGTCGCGGAGCTTCGAGACGCGGGCGCCCCTGCGCACGTCCAGCAGGAGCCGGTCCCTGCCGATGTGCTCCAGGTGTTCGGGATGGCCGGCGCGGCGGAAGTGGCGTTCGGCGGCGTCGAGCTCGCTTTCCGCGGTGGGGTAGTCGTAGCGGTCGGCGGCGGCCAGCGCGGCGACGCGCGCGAGCCTCGCCTGCTCCAGCTCGGTGAGTTTCAGCTTCCGCAGCTCGCGCACGTCCCGTTCGGCCGCGACGTGATCCGTTGCGGCACTGCGGATCTGTGCCCGGAGGATCCTCAGGGTGGTGTCGTTGCCCGCGCCCAGGTACTCGTCGCAGCGCCGTGCGGCCTTGGCGATGGCACCGAGGTTGAGCAGGGTCGTGCAGTGGTCGTGGGCGACGGCCGGGCTGATCTTCGCGGCCCTCGCGTAGGCGAGGTCGACGCCGAGGACGTTGCCGCGCAGTGCGGCGGACCTGGCGGCCTTGACCGCGTCCGTGAGTGGGGTACCGGGTTCGAAGTGCATCAGTTCCCGCAGCCCAGAATGCCTGCACTGTCCTTTGTGGTCGGCTTGCCGCTGCCCACGGCCGCGACGAGCACGGCCGCGGCCAACGCGATGAGAAGCGTTCGTTGGCGCATGCACGATCCTCCGTGCGTCGCAGATTAACGATCCAGACGGCCCACAGATCGTTTGTCCACTTTCTGTCAACGAACTGCTCAAACGATCTTGTCGGTGCTCCTCGGCACACTGGATCCACCACCGATCCGAGGAGACCGTCATGTGCTGGAACTGCGACCACCCCGCCGGCCGCATGGAAGAACACCTGGCGACCCTGCGCCGCTGCATCGACGTGCGGGGCTGGGCCGTGCAGGCGATCGAACGGGACCGAGCTCATCCACCCTGGGCCTACACCGTCGGCCTGACCCCGCGCGGCCTCCCGGAACTCGTCGTGACGGGCATGGCTGTCCTGGAAGCGGGCCGCCTGCTCGACGACATGGCCGAACACCTGGTCCACAGCTGCCTGCCCGCACCCGGCCACCGCTTCACCGTGCCCGGCGGCCCGCTGCTGGAGGTCGTCCGCGTGGCGCGCCCCTGGGCCCACCTGCTGGTGTCCGCGCGGCTGTACGGGGAGGGCATCGAGGCCTTGCAACTCGTGCACGCCGACGAGTCCGGGCGCTGGCCCTGGGACCGGTCCTACGAGGGGGTGGTGGGAGGCCAGCCGGTGCTGGGGGTGAGAGCGGGGCCGCCGGACGGGTGAGCCGCGCCGCCGCCGGCAGTCCCCAGCCACGCGACATCTGCTTGTGCAGAGGCTCAGCCCACCGCCCGGCGCCGCAGTTCTCGACCACGCGGCCCGCCAGCGCAGGAGGTTCAGCCCACTGCCCGGCTGATCCGCTCACCCAGCCCCCGCAGGTGCTCCACCAGTTCGCCGGGCCCGTGCACCACGAAGTCGCATCCCAGCAAGGTCAGGCGGAACGCGAGGTAGTCGATCGTGTCCTCGACGCTGTGCCAGGAGCACGACCCGTCGTCGACGGCGGTCAGGTCGCCGGCGAAGTCCGCCAGCCGGGCCCGTGCCAGTTCCACGGGCAGCCGCAGAGTCGCGCGGGCCCGGAAGGTCGGGGCCGAGTCGTACATCTTCCGCGTCACGAACTCCGTCGCGTCCCCGCCGGGCGGCACGCGGGGTGTGAAGCGGGCCCCGGTGGCCAGCGCGGCTGAGACGCGGTCCAGCCGGAAGATCCGCCAGTCGTCACGGTCCACGTCGAAAGCGAGGAGGTACCAGCGCCGGCCGAGCGCTACCAACTGAATGGGCTCCACGTGCCGTTTCGACACCACGTTCTCGTGGGCGACGTAGGCGAACCGCACCCGTTCGCGGGCGGCGACCGCGCCGGCGATCACGGTCAGCTGGCCGGGGTCGACCAGCGCGGCGTACGAGGCCGGGGCGGGTGCGGTGGCCGCCGTGAGCGACGAGACGCGCCGCGCCAGCCGGGGCGGCAGCACCTGCTGCAGCTTCGCCAGGGCGCGCAACGACGCCTCGGCGATGCCCGCCACCGGTTGCCGGGCGGCGGTGCGCAGGCCGACCGCGATGGCCACGGCCTCCTCGTCGTCGAGCAGCAACGGCGGCATCGCCGCGCCCGCGCCGAGCCGGTACCCGCCGAGCACGCCCATCGACGCCTCAACGGGATAGCCGAGGTCGCGCAGCCGGTCGATGTCGCGCCGCACCGTTCGCGGCGTGACCTCCAGCCGTGCCGCGAGCTCGCTGCCGGGCCACTCGCGCGGTGTCTGCAGCAACGACAGCAGGCGCAACAACCGGGCCGCATCACTCATGCCAGGAACCTAGTCAAGAACTAGGACCGACATCGTCCTACATGGCTCATACGGTCATCCCGACGAGCAAAGGGGAGACCAGATGAACATCGTGCCCGAGGGCTACCACACCGTGACGCCGTGGCTGATCAGCCGAGGCAGGACGGCCGAGCTGATCGACTTCATCACCGAGGTGTTCGACGCCACCGAACTCGGCCGCGTCGGCGAGGCACCGGAGATCGGCCACGCGGAGGTCCGCATCGGCGACTCGGTCGTGATGCTGTTCGACCAGCCGAACTGGCAGCCCACGCCCGCATTCCTGCGCCTCTACATCGCCGACGACGCGGCCACGCTCAAGCGCGCCGTGGAACTCGGCAGCAGGGTCGTCACCGAGCCCACCGAGCTGTTCTGGGGAGACCGGGTCAGCCGGTTCGCCGACCCGGTCGGCAACCTGTGGTGGCTGCACCAGCGGGTCGCGGAACCCACCGGGGACGAGCTGGCCGCCAGGATGGCGGACCCGAAGTTCGTCGAGGCCATGAACTACGTGCAGAGCGCCGAGTTCACCCCGCGGACGTGACCGAGCCACCGGAGCGTCCGGACAACGTCAGCCGGTGACCCGATCCCGTTCGTCCGCGGTCAGCGTCGGCTCCGGTGCCGCCGACCGGGGCCCGCGCATCGTCGCCCAGATCATCTTGGGGCTGACCAGGTTCGCCATCGGCGCGGACAACGTGAACGCGTCCAGGAACGCCCGCGTCACCGCCGCCTCCGTGGTCGCCGTGCGGACGAGCCGGTCCACATAACGCTGCAGCACCCGGCCGGCCAGCGGCAACGGCTTCCCGACCGCACCGGGGTACAGGATGTCCTGGTTGGTCGCCATCGCCCAGGCCTCGTCGACCACCTTGCCGATGCCGCGCTGGACCTGCTGCGCGGAGTGCCCGGCCGCCAGACCGGCGTCCAGTGTCTGTGCGCTCTGCGCCGCGATCGACATGCCGTGCCCGTAAACGGGGTTGTAGGTGGCCACCGAGTCGCCCAGCGCCAGCAGGCCGCGCGGCCACGACTTCAAGCGCTCGAAGAACATCCGCCGGTTCGCGGTGCTGTGCGACCCGTACACCGGCGACAGCGGCTCGGCCTCGGCGATCAGCTCGCCCACGACCGGGTTGCGCACCGAGCGGGCGAACGACACGAACTCCGACTCGTCGGTCGACGGCTCACCGCCGCGCGTCCCGGACAGCGTGACCAGCCACTTGCCGTCCTCGACGGGCAGCAGGGTCGCGGTGCGACCGGGGAACGGGTCACGCGGGTTCGCCTGCACGTTGACGATCGGGAAACCGGAGGCGGCCGTCGGCGGCGCCTGGAAGATCCGCGTGGCGTAGGCAAGTCCGGAGTCCACGCTCTCGGAGTGCACGGTGGGCAGCCCGAAGTCCACCAGCCAGGCGGGCAACCGGGAGCCGCGCCCGGTCGCGTCCACGACCAGGTCGGCCTCCAGCGAGATCTGCTCGCGGGAGATCCTGTCCTCGACCAGCACCCCGGCCACCGCGTGCCGGTCACCGAGCAACGACACCGGTTCGGTGCCGGTCAGCACCGAGATCTTGTTGTCCCGCAACGCCTGGCTGCGCACCACCCAGTCCAGCAGCCCGCGGCTGCACGAGACGATGAACTGCATCTCGGGGAACCGCGGCACCCAGCCCTGGGCGCTCAGCGACACCAGGTCGTTCGGCACCCCGATCCGGTGCGCCCCGGCGGCGAGCAACGCGTCCAGCGTGCCCGGCAGCAACGACTCGATCGCCCGCGCGCCACCGGACATCAGCAGGTGCGCGTGCCGGGCCTGGGGCACGCCGGAACGCGGCGACGGGCCGTCCGGCAGCTTGTCGCGCTCCACCACGGTGACTTCGTCGAAGTGCCGGACGAGGACGGACGCCGCGAGCATGCCCGCGAGTCCACCGCCGAGGACTACGGCGTGTGTGGGTGCCATCTAATCCATTCCCCCTGCTGCTTCGACGCGTGCCGCGCCGGCGACGGCTGCGTCGACGATCGGCGAGTGCTGGTACGCACGCGAGATCCGGACCCACCTGTCGTGTTCGGCGGCGAGGTCGGTGCCGTCGACGATCACCGAGGCGGGACGGCGTTCGGGCGCCCGCGCGCGGCCGTCGGACGAACCCGCGGCGCGCAGCTGGGCGGCCTCCACGACGGCGGCGAGTTCGTCCGTGGGCAGCGAGGCCTGGCGCGCGAGGCACGTCGCGGCCTCGCCGACGCTCAGGTCGAAGTACGGCGTGAGCGCCCAGCGCCAGTCGTTGAGCTCGATGATCTGCCGGCGCACGCGGTGGTGCGGGTTGAGGAACTTGCCCGGCGCCACCAGCACGATGCCGGGGTTCACGTGCACCAGCGCGCGGTGCAGCGGCCGCAGCGCGAAGTACGTGCGCCACCGCCGCACCCACAGTGAGGGCGACGGGCGGCGCGGCCCGAAGACCGGCAGCGCCATCGCGATCACCAGCGGGAACATGCTCAGGGATGCCATCAGCGGCGCCGCCGTGCTCAATACGTCGAAGCTGCGCTCACCGGCCCAGTCCATCAGCAGCACGAACAGCTTGATTACCGCGAACGCCATGGGAAACAGCGCCGCCGCGCAGTACCAGCGCAGCCCGAGGCGAAGCCACCGCCGCGCGGAGATCGCCTCGTCCCGCGAGCCCTGCCAGCAGTGGTAGGCCTGACCGCCGCAGCCGACCATGGTCGCGACGAAGTAGATGAACAGGAAGACCGCGATCGTCGGCTGCGTCGCGTAGTAGGTGTCGAAGTCGACCTGGCGTTCCTCGCCGACCTCGGACTTGAAGAACAGCACGACCATCGCCGCGACGATCGTGCTGTAGCTGACGACGATCAGCCGGACCCGTTGCCACGCCTGGGTCGCCGGGTACCGCCAGTAGATCACCAGCGCGAACGCCGCTCCGGCGAAGCAGACCACCAGGCTGTAGACGAGCAGGGCGGCGAAGTTCGGCACGCCACTCGTCCAGTTGATCCAGGTGATGTTCGCGGGAGCCGCGAAGAGCACGGCGAACGCCGAGAAGAACACGGTCGAGATCAGCGCGACGACACGGGGACTGCCCCAGCTGGACCGCAGCGCGCGGATCTTGTACGCGAGGAGGAGCAGACCGACGATGCCGCAGGAGAGGTAGATCAGGTTAAAGATCGCCACGACGCACCCAGCGAGATCTTCCCTCGAGCGACTCGGCCACCCGGCGCACGTGCGCGGGCTCCTCGGTGGTGGCCGTGTCGGCCCACACCCGGTGTTCCGTCAGCCTTTCCAGCAGGTGGTCGGCGAGGTTCTCGGCCTCGCGCTCCTCGTCCTCGGTCAGCGTCGTCCGCCCGGCGATGATCTTCGCCATCCGCGGCAGCAGGTGCGGCGCGAGCCTGCGCATGCCCTCGTCGCGGGTCAGCGCGACGGGCTGGTGCTTCAGCAGTACGTGCGCGAACTCGTGCAGCAGCACGTGCAGGCGGTGGTACCAGGACGGGGAGTCCGCGCAGATGACGAGGTACGTGCCGTTCTCGAGCAACGCGGTCGCACCGCTCAGGCAGACCGCGTTCGTGATGGCGGAGAAGCGGACGTCGACAGCACGCCCGAGCCGTTCACTCATCAGCTCGCAGACCCGGCGGCTCGCCTCCTGGTGCGTGGCGTCGGGCGGCAGGTCGAGGTCCCGGGCGACCTCGTCGACCAGCTTGCGCAGTTTCCTGCGGTTCACCCGTCGCCTCCTCTCGATGTCGTCTGCAGCGGTCCAGGCCGAGATCTTCACGCGGGCGTCGTCATCAAGTGTGGTCCGCGGACGTACGGCGGCTGTTCAGTGGGAACGACCACCCCTCGCCGACTTCGAGCGCCTGCCGGAACCCTTCTACCGCAGCGGCCCTGGCCTGTGGGGACAGATCGCCGGTACGTTCGGCCAGACGGGTGACGAACTCGACGACGCCGAGCTCGCGCAGGGCGAGGAAGTCCGTCAGCTCCGAGTCGACCCGTGCCGCCAGGTCGTCGTCGAAGAAGTACGCCGGATCGGCGCCGAAGTGGTCGGCCAGGCCGAGGATGTGCTTGAGCCGCGGGTTGTCGCTGGTGTTGCTCAGGAGTTCGCGGATGTAGCTGGCGGAGATGCTGCCGAACTGACCGGACGAGCTGATCGCGGCCGCGACCTCCTCCGGTGACCAGGGCCCGCGGTCCGGCGGGTGCACTGCCTCGAAGAGCGTGCTCAACGCCGTTGGGCGCCAACCGGGCTGTTCTGCCGTGTGCAGGTCACGGCGACCATTCAGGAACGCCGCTGGGTGCACGCCGAGCGCGTCGGCGAGGTCGACGATCGCCTGGCACGTCGGGTTGTCCTTCACACCGAGCCGCAGCTGCGAGATGTAGCCGTGCCCGATGTCCCCGCCTCGCGACTTCACCGCGGCCGCAAGCGCTACGTTGGTGACCTTGCCTCGGCCATCGGGCGGGTTGTTGCACAGCTCGTTGAGGACCTCGGCGAACGGCCTCACGCCACACCTCCGCTGGAGCGACCAAGGGCCCGGGGGATCTTTCCACTGCTGTGGAACCCGAAGAGCATATGGCATCACAAGGGTTGAATCCACCTGTCAGTAGCCCTATGATCACACTCCGCCGCTTGCACTGATGTGTCGCGTTTGATCCGAACGACGTCACCTCAGTTGAAAGGGGCAGATCGGGCCAGTCAGAGCTGAAGTCTGGGGGGACTCATGGCGACTGTGCGGATGGGGCTACCGGTGGACCACGGTTCTCTGCGCCTGCACGACGAGAGCGCTCCCTCGCGCTGCGGTTCGTGCGCACAACCCGTTGGCGCGTGGGCAACTGACCGCTTGACGGGCCTCCTCGGCCGTTGGGGCTGGGACGACCAGGCGCCCGCGACGTACCGCCGGGCCCAGCGCCGGTGGGAACAGGTCGCGCTGCTCATGATCGACCTCGACCGGTTCAAGAAGATCAACGACGAGTACGGCCACCCCGCAGGCGACGTCGTGCTCAGCGATGTCGCCGCCGTGCTGACCGCCCACACGCGCCCTACGGACCTCGTGTGCCGCCATGGTGGCGACGAGTTCCTCGTGCTGCTGCCCCGCACCACGGGCGGAGAAGCGGCCATGGTGGCCGACCGCATCCTGCGCGGCATCCGCGCACTGCAGACCGAGATCACCACGAACGACGGCTACCACGTCACCCTGCACGGCCAGACGGCGTCCATCGGCGTCGCTTCGCACGTGCCCACCGCCGACGACACGCTGATCGACCTGGTCCGTGACACCGACGCGGCCCTGCAGCGAGCCAAGCGTGGCGGCCGGGCCCGCGTCCAGGTCCACGACCCGAGCGCGTTCGCCGCCGAGCGCAAGGCGGACTCCGCGGCCCTGCACCACCTGCTCGCGTTGCAGGACCTGATGAGCAGCGACCAGCTGCCGCAGGTCCTCGTCGCGCTGTCCGACGGCGCCAAGAACGCGGAAGAGCTGCTCTCGATCCTCGGCCCGAAGGTGATCCTCACGCTGGAACGCCTGCAGGACAACGGCTTCGTGCTACGCCGCGCGGCCCGCTACGAACTCACGGCCGCCGCCCGCGAATGGATCACCGACGTGCTGCCGGCCGTCGCCGCGTGGACGAACCGCCACCACGGCCTCGTCCACTAGAACGTCACCCGTTCGCCTGTGTCAGCGGTTGCCTCGATCAGTCATTTTCGCGGGATCACGCCGTAGGGCGGGTGTTTTGGAGGCGCACGAAGTCGTAGCGTGGTCTTCGGGGTGATGCCGGGTGGCAAGAGTCGAGAACACCGTGTCCGGGGCCTCCTACGGGAACCTGGTGCAGGCAGGATCGATCGGAACGGTGCACGTCCATTCCGGATCACCTGGAAAACCTGTGCCCCAACAGCTTCCACCGGCGCCCAGGCTGTTCGTCAGGCGGGCGGACGAGCTGACCGAACTCGACAGTTGGCACGGGCGTGATCACCAGCTGCTCGTCGTGGTCAGCGGGCCCGGCGGTGTCGGCAAGACCTCGCTGGCGCTGAGATGGCTGCACGACACACGCGACCAGTTCCCCGACGGACAGCTGTACGTCGATCTCGGCGCCCACGCGGAAGCCGCGCAGCCCGACGACGTGCTCGAGTGGTTCCTCGGTGCGCTCGGCGTCGAGGTGGTGCCTCCGACCCTGGCCCAGCGGCAGGCGCTGTTCCGGTCGCTGACCGCGGGCAGGTCGTTCGCGATCCTGCTGGACAACGCCGCCAGTGCGGCCCAGGTCAGGCCGCTGCTCCCGGCGTCGCCGAGCTGTGCGGTGGTGGTGACCAGCCGGTGGAGGCTCAGTCCGCTCGGCATGGACGGCGCCCGGTTCATCGAAGTCGATCCGATGGACCTGCGGGATTCGGTCGCACTGCTGGAGCGGGTGGTGGGGGAGCCCCGGCTCGCCGTGGAGGCCGACGCGGCACGGGAGCTTGCGCGGCTGTGCGGCGGAATGCCGATCGCGCTCGGGGTGATCGGAGCGCGGTTGTCCCGGCGGCCGCGGCGCACGCTGGCCAAGGAGGTCGACGAGCTGAGCGCGGAGAACCGCCGGCTCGCCGGCCTCGACCTCGGCGGCGGCGCCACGTCGGTGAGCGCGGTGCTCGACCTGTCCTATGTGGAACTGCCGCCGCGTCAGGCCCGGCTCTACCGCTTGAGTTCGTGGCATCCGGGTGTCAGCTTCGGTGTGGGGGCCGCGGCGGCGATGCTCGCGGACGACGTCGGTGAGGTCGAGGACGACCTCGACGACCTGGTGGAGAAGAACCTCCTCATCGAGGCGGGCGACGACAGGTTCCGGTTCCACGACCTCCTGCGCCTCCACGCTCGCGGGCAGAACGACGACGAACGCGAAGAGGCGGTCCGACGGGCCGTGGAGTTCTACCTGGACAAGGCGGTTGTCGCGGACGCGGCCGCGATCCCTGGCCGGCCGCGCGTGGGGCCGCGCTTCGAGTCCGCCGATCCGGACGTGTTCGCCTCGCGAGCCGAGGCTCTGGACTGGCTCGACCACGAACGCGACAACCTCGTGCAGTCGCTGCGTGCCGCCGATGGTTACGGCCGGCCGGACCTCGTCTGGCAACTGGCCGAGGCGATGTTCGCGCTGTTCCAGCGCCGGCACCACTACTCCGACTGGCTGTTCACCCACGAGCTCGGCGTGCGGGCCGCGCAGTCGTGCGGAGAGAAGACCGCCGAAGCCCGGCTGCGCAACCAGCTCGCCGTCGCGTTCCGCAACCTCGGGCGGCTCGACGAGGCGACCGCCCAGGTCCGGATCGTGCTCGACCTCGCAGGCGAGCACGATCTCGGCAGCAGGGCGACCGCGTTGGTGCAGCTCGGCTACACCTACAGGTTGAAGGGCGAGTTCGAGATCGCGCTCCGGTACTTCCGCGAGGCAGTCGACCTGGAGACCCGCCACGGACGGATCCGCGGCATCGGCCTGGCCCGGCGGCGCGTCGGCGAGGTGCTCATCGAGATGGGCCGCCTCGACGAGGCGATCACCGAACTCGGTGAGTCCGAGACACTGCTCGACAACGTCATCGACAAGGCGCGCGCACGGCTGTTCCAGTCCCGTGCGCTTCTCCATGCGGACCGGTGCGACGAAGCCGCGCGCCTCGCTGACGGTGTGCTCGCCGACGTCCGTGCCGCCGGATCACCGCTGCACGTGGCCGATGCCTTCGAGCTCAAGGGCGAGATCGCCGAGCGGCAGGGCGAGCTCGTGCACGCTCGTGACCACTACCGCTCCGCGCTCGCTTGCTACGGCGAATCCTTCGATCCCAGCGCCGACCGCGTCCGGGGCCGGCTCGCGGCGCTGGATCGGCACGACGACGAGCGAACACCCGACGTACCGCGACAGCAGCAGCCCGGCGACCGCGAGCGCGATCTCGGCTGACGGCTCGGGCCCGGCCAGCAGCACGTCCGCCAGCGTGCGCCACCTCGGTGCCGCCCGGTCGCCGCGGACGAGCAACACGCCGTTGTGCCTGACCACACCTTCGTCAACGACCATGGCGCACCGGCGAGACCGGCACGGCGTGCGCCGGCTCCGGGATGCCGAGCAGGCGGTACATGGCCGCGCGCAGGATCTCGCCGGACCGGTCGAGTCGCGAGCTGATCAGGCACGCGAAGTCCGGGACGGCGACGGCCTCCGCGATGTCGCCGGTGTACCTCGGCACCCTCTCGCTGATCGTGTACGCGAGGCTGCCGTGACGGACGTCGGGACAGGTGGCGAGCAGCACCCGTGCACCGACAGCCGCGGCGTACTGCGTCGTCGAACCGTGGTCACCGATGACGACGTCGCTCGCGATCATCGTCGCGCGCCAGCCTTCCTCGGGCGGAACGACGACCACATCGCAGTCGGCGAGCCAGGACCGCACCTGCCAGGCGCCGTGCACGGCCCAGATGTTCGGGTGCAGCACCGCGGCCACCCGTGCCTTGCCGGTCAGCTCCCGATACAGCTCAGGGCGCTGGTAGAAGGTCGATTCCGCGGTCCACGTAGAACTGATCGTGACGAGCGTGTCGCCCGGCTCCACACCCAGCGCCCGCCGGTACTGCTCGCGGAAGGGCAGGCTGGCCCGCATCCGGTCGAGGCAGATGTCACCCGCGACCACAGCGGCGGGCAGCGCCTCAGGGCACGACTCGGCGAGCACTTCGAGTTCGTCGTCGTGTGACAGCACGATCGCCGAGGCCTGCACCTTCCCGTCGCGCGTCAGCATCTGCCGGTCGAGCCCGTGCACGGGCTCCGCTTCCGGTCCCGCAGCCCGGACCCGCCGGCGTGACTTCATCGAGCCCGCCCCGTGCGGCAACACGAGCACAGGCCCCGGCGCCCGGTCGATGAACCGGTAGCTGGCCGCGAGCACGAGGTCGAACTCGTGCTGCAGAGCCATCTCCCATCCGATCACCAACCCTCCGGCCGCACTGACGAACCGTGCGGTGGCCGCGTCCGGCTCGGGCAGCGTGAAGTAGGTCTGGACCCGGAAATCGCTGTCCAGCAGGGGCAACAGGTCGAACAGGCGCGTACCCGCCACCACGCTGGGCACGATCACGAGCACCTTGCGGCATCCCGGCACCGTCACCCGGTGCGCGCCTCCCGCACCGAGCGGGGTGGTGAACCAGTTCATCGCGGCCTCCATCGGTCGAAGCAATGCCAAGACCGTCCCGGCCCGAGTGTTCATCGAGCTGTCAGAAACTCTTCGCGCACTTCAATGCGCTTTCGATCAAGTCCCGTGTCCTCTCCGGGGGGCAATTCATGTCCATATGTCAATGGACTGTCACGGAACTGTCATCTTGGGCCGATCGAGTGCATTGCATTGATGCTGAACTGGGAGGACACTCTTTGGTCGGGGACTCGAGGGGTGGCGCTGGTGGATGCGCGATTCATGATTTTGGGACAGACGGGAATACGGGTCGGCGACGCGGTCGACAGGCAGTGGGGCCCGCTCAAGCTCAGGGCCATGCTCGGGGCGTTGCTGGCACAGCCTCGAGTGTCGTTACCTGCGGCGGAGCTGGCCGACTGGGTCTGGTCGGACGACGGTGACCTCCCGCGGAACCCCGTGCAAACCCTGTACTCGTATTCCTGGCGGATCCGGCGCGCACTCGATTCCATGCAGGATCGAGTGGAATTGGTGGTCGCGAACGGCGCTTATCGGCTCGACGTCGACCGCAGATCCGTGGACTACTTCCAGTTTCGCGATCGCCTGGAACGTGCGCGAGGTCTGGTGCGCCGCGGAGATCATCAACAGGCTCTGGACGTCATTCGCGGCGCATTCTCCCTCTGGGGTGATCAGCGCCTGCTCGAAGACCTCAGATCCGGGCGGGCCGACGCCTGGCGGCATCGGATCCGCCTGAACGTCCTGCTGCCCGCCTACGACCTGCTGTGCGGGGAGTACCTGGTCCTGGGCTACTACCCCGAGGTCCTGGAAGTGCTGGAAGACCTGGATCACAAGGAACACCCGGCGTTGCTGAAGCGGCGCCTTGAGGCGCTCTACCGGCTCTCCCGCACCGAGGAGGCCACTGAGCTGTTCTTCAGCGCTTACAAGGGTTTCAAGGCCGACGTCAACGACGCCGCGGCTGATGACCTGCGCGAGTTCCACGACCACTTGAAGGAGTACGGCATCGCCGGCAGTCGGCAACGGGAAAGCGTCGCGGGCGTGCTCGTACCCGAACAACTCCCGCTCGACGTGCCGATGTTCGTCGGCCACGAGGAGAAGTTCACCGAACTCGACACCGCAGCCGCGAATCCCGGCGTGGTGGTCATCGACGGCGTTGGTGGCGTCGGCAAGACCGCGTTCGCCGTGCACTGGTCCCACACCCGGCGGCAACAGTTCCCTGGCGGCGTGCTTTTCGCTGACCTGCAAGGTTTCTCCGACAGCGCGATCGTGGATGCGTCGTTCGTCGTCGACCGGTTCCTGCAGGGCTTGGGTGTTCCGCCGGACCGCATCGCGAATCCGGACCACCGCATGGCGAAGCTGCAGTCCGTGTTGTCCGGACGCGAAGTTCTGGTGGTGCTGGACAACGTCCGCAACACCACGCAGATCCATTCACTGCTGCCGTTGTTCTCGTCGAGCGTGGTGATCGTGACGAGCCGTTCGCGACTGTCCGGACTGTCGGCACGCCTTGCACCGCAACGGATCTCGATCGGCCCCCTCAGCATGGACGACGCTGGCGCGCTTCTGGTCGACCGCATCGGAGGGCGTGCTCGCGACCGTGTGGAACTCGTCGAGTTGACGAGGGTGTGTCAGGGCCTGCCGATCGTCTTGAAGGTGCTTGCGAATCACATCGCCACGCGGCCCGCGGTGCCGCTGAGCGAGTTCGTCAAGCACTTCCGCGAACGCGATGTGCTCGACCTCGGCGCCACCCACGGTCCACGGGCGGTGTTCATGCAGTCGTTGCGCGCATTGGATTCCGACGCGGGTGTGCTCTTCCGGACGATCGGCGCGCATCCGGGGCCGAGCATCACGGTCGGCTTGGCGGCCGTGATGGCGGAGTTGCCCAGGCGGAGGGTCCACGAGGCGATGGACGCCTTGGCTGAGGCTCATTTGCTGGAGCAGGCGGGGGAGTTGGACCGTTTCAAACTGCACGACCTGCTGCGTGAGTTCTCCGCGGGTCTGCTCGAGGATGAACAGGAACGGAGCGCGCTCGAACTCCGCATGCTGGAGCACTACCTCCGGACGGCCGAGCGCGCGGACCAGATGATGTTCTCGACGAGGGTCAGGGTGCCCACGCCCGACAGCGAGCAGGACGCCGGAGCGATCGAGTTCGAGAGCGCGGCCGCCGCGCATCACTGGTGCTCGGCCGAAGCGCAAAACCTCCTTGCCTCGGTGCGCCTCGCTTTTCACGCGGGGCACTACGAGCACGCCGTGTCGATCCCGCAGTTGGTCGGTGAGATATGGCTGCGGCAGGGGAACACGGTGGAGGTGCTCAACCTCCTGCACGCCGGACTCGCCGCGGCGAAGTTCCTCGGTGCGTCCGCCGAGGAGGAGTCCTCTGCGTTGCTGCTCCAGATCGGCTTCACCTATCTGCTCAGGCAGGAGTACGGACGCGCGGAACATCACGTGCACCTGGCACATCTGGGGTTCGCCCGTGCCGAGGGTGACCAAAGCCTGGCCATCGCCACCTGTCTGCACACCGGTGCCCGCATTCTGGTCGCGACCGGCAGTATCGTCATGGGAATAGACTCACATGAACGTGCATTGCTGATGCTGCGCCAGTCAGGGTCCGAGGCTCGCAGCATGGAGATTGGTTTTCTCTATCGCGCAGGTGAGGCGTACAAGCACGCTTTTGAATACGCGCGCGCCGCGTCCTATTACCACCAAGCTCTCGCGCTCGCGCGTGAAGTGGGCGACGAGGCGTCTGAGGCGACGGTCCTGCACCTGCTCGGAGCGTTGAATTTCGCTCGTGAACATGCGGCAGAGGCCCGCGGATTCGCAGAGGCCTCACTCCTCAAGTATGCCCGGCTGCACGCGGTCGCCCTCGCTGGTGAGGTTTGCGCCCTTCTCAGCGAGATCGAACTGGAAGACGGAAGGTTGTTTGAGGCGAAGCAATATGCCCGCCAGGCGATCAGACTCTGCGGCAGAGCGGGCGCGTCGCTCCACGAGGCGACGGCGCTGCACGTGCTCAGCAGGATCCTCGAACGGGTGGCGCAGTTCGACGGTGCCGTCGAGGCGCTGGAGCGTGCGCATGTCATATTCGCCGACCTGGATCGGGAACGCGCGGAGGTTATTGCTGCTGAGCTGCGGGAACTCCAGGTGGAGCTGGCATTGCCGACCGCTCGCTCCGAGTCGCCGGTGCTCGAACCCGGCTGCGAGCCTGGAAGTTAGTGGTACTACCGGTAGGTAATTGAACCAGCTCGTACCTGATGGGTGTCGCCCGTTAGTAGGAATTTGACTTTTGCATCTCATCTCTGTGAGTATCCGATTCCAGCTGAACCCGGAATCTCCCCGAAGATGCAGGAGTACAACCAGTTGAAGAAGGTCCTGCGCCGCCTGCTGCCCATGTCCGGCATGCTCGCGGTTGTTGTCGCGCTGGTCTACACCAATCCGCTGTCAGCGATCGTGGCCAGCCGTTTCTGGATCAACATGATCGAGCAGTCAGGTCCGTTGGTCTGAGCTGGTCCCGACGCCGGGTGTTCCCCCGCTCCGGCAGTCGAAATCGCTTCAGGTTGATTGCTTTTCCAGGTGGGCGGTCGCACGCCCGCCTGGGATCAACTCGCGAACTTCTCGGTCAGCGCGTTCAACCGGTAAGCCAGCCCGAAGTGGCGCAGGCGGTGCCGCGACGCGTCCTCGCTCAGCGCACAGACCCGCAGCGCGGCAACCATCCGCCGGAACGGCTGCACGTCGTCCTCCGACGTGATCACCACGACGCCCGGCATCAGCGTGAGCACCACCTGCTGGTCGCCGTGGACCTCGAAGCCGTGCAGAAGCGCGGGAGTGACAGTGGTCCGCGCGGGAATCACGCGCACGACAACGTCCGGGTGACGCTCGCCGACTGCGGAGAGTTCGAGTATCTGCTCGCTCATGATCCGCGCCGAACCGACGTGGGTACCCAGTGCCGACTCGAACACGAAGAACTCGAACCGCAGGCCCGGCGTTGCCATCAGCCGCTTCCGCTTGCGCAGCAACGCCATCGCTGTTCTGGTGTTGCGCTCGGACAACGGACCGGTCGCCGCCAGCAGGTACTCGCGGGTGCGCAGCCAGTCCGGCACGACGGCGGGATCGGCGGCCACGACGCAGCCGGCGTCGCCGAACTTCGCCAACAGCGCCGTGTGCTCGGTGAGTGCTCCACGGCGTATCACGATTCGCCGCGCGGCCGGATCGTCCTGCAGGCGGTCGATCAACTCAAGCGCGTGCGCCGCCGCGACGGAATCCATGCCCAGAGCCGTCGTGAGGCGACGCACGTCGTCCTGGCTCGGCAGCAGGACACCGTTCTCGATCTTGGAGAGCTTGGACTGCGTGAACCCGGCCCGCCGCGCCGCTTCGACACCCGTGAGTTGGGCCTTCTTGCGGTGCACACGGAGGAGGGCGCCCAGGTCGTCGAGGTCGTGCTGGGCGTCGTCGGAGCGGGCCATCGAGGTTCCTGTCGTTCGATTGGCCGCAAACGTACCGCTGGACGGCCTAGGCCGTCGAGCCCACGCCCTTGATCCGGCCGTCCCGGAACGCGTCCACGAACAGCCGGTGATCCTCCCTGGTCTGCCGCGCGTAGCCGAGGGCGAACGCCACGACGGACTCGGAGAACTCGGCGTCCCGGCCCCCGATCGCCGCAGCGATCGCCTCCTCGCACTGGAAGTCGACGAGGGTCTGCGCGGAGTCGGAGTCGGCCACGCAGTGCATCTTCGCGGTGGCGCGGCCGAGGTAGCCGAGCACGGGCAGCATGTCGGCGGGCTCGGTGAGGTCCGACCAGTCCAGGTCGGCCTCGTACGGGGAGAGCTCGGAGACGACGTAGCCGACGCCGCCGATCTCGGTGTGGCCGAGCCACGGGTCGGCGTGGGCTTGCAGGGCCCGCTGCGAGACGGCGGTGCGGTGGCCGTGGTCGGTGAAGTACTCGCGGATCCTGGCGTCCGGGACGATGCGGCTGGGGGCGGCGACGTTGGCCTGCTTCATGGACAGCACGACGTCGTTCTCCAACGCCTGGGAGCGGCCCTCCACCAGGATGTTGTAGGCGTGCAGGCCGGCTGAGCCGATGCCGAAACCGCTGCGGCCCACCACGTCCTTCACGGCGTAGGTGCGGCTCGACGCCCGTTTGCCGGTCGGGATGGTGTCCAGGTAGGACTCGTAGGCGAGCAGGACGGCTGCCAGGACGTCGGACGGCAGTTCGTGGGTGCCTTCGCGGTCGCGGCGGAAGCGGCGTTCGTAGCCGACGATCGTGGTCTTCTCGTCCAGCAGGCCGATTCGGGTGGCGAGGCGGGCGTGTTGCAGTACGCGGTGCAGGGCGCCGTCGGTGTTGTCGAGGCGGAGGCTGAAGAGCTCGTCGTCCGGGCGCTCGGCGAACGAACGGACCTGCGCGACGTAGGAAGCGACGTAGGTGCGGATCAGGTCGGTGATCGCGCTGTCGGGCAGGGCCTTGCGCCAGCCGAGGAGGGCCATCGAGGCGGCGAAGCGGCGGAGGTCCCAGGTGAACGAGCCGAGGTAGGCCTCGTCGAAGTCGTTCACGTCGAACACCAGCGTGCCCTCGGAGTCCATGTAGGTCCCGAAGTTCTGCGCGTGCAGGTCGCCCTGGATCCAGATGCGGCCGGTGCGTTCGTCAGCCCACTCGTCGGGCAGGTCGGCCATGTCGGCGTAGAACAGGCACGCGCTGCCCCGGTAGAACGTGAACGGTTCGGCCGCCATCTTGCGGAACTTGTGCCGGAACGCGGCGGGGTCGGCGGCCATCAGGCCGGCGAAGGCCTCCTCGAGCACGCTCACGATGCGGTCGCCGCGATCTGTCATGGTGCATAACAGCACGCCGATGTCCGCGAGAGAAGCCGGGCGCGCAAAAGAGCGAGCAGGAATCGAGAAGCACTCACGAGGACGAGGCGCCTAACGTCGCAGGCATGTGCTTCATGTTCGGTGCGAGTGAGGAGCAGGTGCGTCGCGTCCTCGAAGAGGCGCGGCAGGCCGACGAGGAGGTCGAGGCCGAAGACCGGCCTCAAGACTAGGGATCGATGTCACGCGCGGCACTCCAGCAGTTGCGCGGACCCGCCACCGTAGGCGCTCGGGTCCACTGTGGAGCAGTGCACGGCGATCCACTCCTGACGGCCGTTGTCACCACGGCCGCCAGGACCGCGGCCACCCATCTCACCGCCGAGCACGAACTTGAGCCTGCCCTCGGTGAGCCACGCCTGCAACTGGCCGACCGACGGCGCGTCGTCCGAGCCGGAGAACCCGCCCATGCCGATCACCACCTCGTCGGAACCCATGATGAACGGCGACGCCATCTGCGCCGGACCGGCGACCGCCAGCGTGATCCCCGCGCCACCGCTGTTCTCCTTGGCGTAGCTGAGGATTCGCTTCTGTTCGTCGGTGAGTTCACCTCGGCCACCGCCGGGAGGGCCACCCTGCATCGGCTGCCGGCCACCGCGAACTCCACGAACGTGAAGACGACGTCCTTGCCCTGCAACGAGGACAGCAGCCCGGACTGACCGCGGAACGCGTCGGCCGAAGCCTCCGCCGCGAACACCTC
>NZ_JOEA01000008.1 GCF_000719115.1 Lentzea albidocapillata
GCGACCATCGCGTCCAAGCCGACCTCGCGCGTGTCGCCCTGGGCGACCGTGTTCGTGGCGACCAGTCCGACGGTGCCCTTCCTCTGCAGGAGTGAGGTCGCACGAAGAAAGAAGTAGGCGACAAGATCAGCGTTTCCCTTTGTTCCTCCTGCAAGCTGGTTGACCAGCCACTCGCGCACCTCGGTGCTCACAGCACCACTGATCTTTTTACCGCCCAGGAAGGGCGGGTTACCGACGACTGCATCGAAGCCACCGTTGTCGATCATGACGTCGGGGGCCTCGATGATCCAGTGCAGAGGCTTCCAGCGCTCGTAGTCCGTTTTCACCGTCGGCTTGAGACGGTCGTCGATGAGCGACTCGAGAAACGCACTGTCGCCCTCGCCCTTGTCTGGGTACGCAGCACGAACGGCGACGCGGAGGTTCTCGTACGCCTCGTCTAGTGCCTTGCCGGGTTTTCCACCCAGTGGAAGACCAGCGGCTACGACGCCGTCAGCGAGCTTGCGAAGATCCGAAGTCACCTCGCGGAACTGGGCGAGCTGACGGCGTTTCGCCGTGCTGTTGCGGACAGGGTGGGTTTCGTCGATCTCCTCCAGCAGTCGGCGCCGGATCTCGGCGGCGCGGTGGAGAATCGCGTCGACATCGATGAGGCGGCTGAAGAGGGATTCTCCGCGGTCCTTGGCCGGGTTGATGTGAAGCCGTTGGAGCTGGTCGATTCTGGTGAGGCCGAGCAGTGAGTTGCCGACGAAGACCTTGTCATCGACGAACGAGAACGGCAGGTCGCGGTCGAGTGACACGAGCCAGAGCGAGAGCTTGCACATCTCGACGGCCATGTCGTTGATGTCGGCGCCGTAGAGGCAGTTGGCAACAACCTGCCGCATCGCGCGGGTGTAGAGGTCCTTGCGTCCGATGTTGGCCGGGTCTTCCGCGGTCAATGCCTCGACCACGCGTTCGGAGAGGTAACGGGCTGCTGCGACGAGGAAGGCGCCGGAGCCGCACGCGATGTCAGCGACCTTGAGCTCCAAGAGCTCGTTAGAGGGCCTGAGCTTCCACTGTTCCTCGGCAGCAGTCTGGTGTGGACCGGGTGAGTAGCAGAGTGGCTGAAGTGCGTGGAGGACAACCTCTTCGGCCAGTGACTTGGGCGTGTAGTGGGCGCCGGCGTTCTTGCGGGAAGGCGTCTCCTTAACGATGAGACCGTCCTTGAGGACGACGAAGGGGCGCTTGCGGAGGTCAAGGCGGATCAGCCCGAGCCACGGCTTCACCCGGTCACGCAGATGAAGATCGTCTCCGACGGCCTGCGTGAGCGCGCTGACCACACTGGGCTCGACTTGGGCGTCGGTAGCCTTAGCGATTGCGGCTGCGGAGGACGGCTTCGACGAAGGTTGATCTTCCTCGACGAACGCACGGATCGCGGCGGCAAGCTTCTTCGGATCAGCGTGCTTGGCAGCGAGCGCTTCAAGCTTCGCAAGCGGGATCTCAGGTTCCTCGCCTGGGGTGCCCTTCAGTCCGACGGTGGTTTCGCCAGCAATGACCGCGGTGTAGCCGAGCAGGCCCTCGTAGATGTAGCCGATCTGCTCAACGTCGATGTCGCGGAAGGAGATGCGGCGCGCTTCGCCCTTGATGTCGGCGATCTGGACCGACCGAAGGACGTGGAGCATGACTCGGTCCGACACCGTGATCGCTAGCGTGCCTTGTTCGTTCGTGTCTGTCAGGAAAGGGAACCTCACCGGGTCGAACAGTGAACCGCCGTAGGCTGGCATACGGAGGTTCTCAAAGCTGGCGCCCTGGTAGAGGGCCTGGCTTGTGGCGAGAAGTCGATGCCAGGTGAGCGATGTGGAGTCGAGCGCTTCCTCGCTCTCCTCGGTCTCGCGTTCGATGAGACGGTCGAGTTCGCGGGCGATGCCGTAGCCCTGTTCGAACAGCTCACCAGATGGCAGGAGCCCTCGTTCCTCGGCGAAAAGCAGGAAGACGACTCGCATCATCACCGTGACAGCGCCCTCGTAGCTGTCATGGGTGCGTTCCGGCAACGGGTCAGGGAGACCGCGGAGACGTTCATCGGCGGCCGATTCAGAGAATGACTGGACCAGCAGTTCGACGGCTCGCCGCACCTGAGCGCCGAGAGCCTCGGTGATCTCCTCGGCTGCGGCGACCGACTCCTTGAACAGAACAGGCAGACGCTCCGCCGGGTCGCCACCAATGAGGTATTGGCGCCCGATCAGGGTGAGGAACGCGTCGCGTGTCCGGGGCTCCTCAATCCAGGTCAGTGCATCGATGATGCCGGATGCGGCCATCATGCCTTCATGTGCGCAGACCAAGCCCCACCAGCGACCGTCGGTGACGATGCCGATTGGGATCTTGTTCTCCCGCAACATCACCTCGACCCGATCAATCGGGTTCGCCGCCCACAGGTCACCAGATGTCTGGCGCAACGAGTCGACAGGTTCGACGACGTGGACGAGGGCGCCGATGCCGTCGGCACCGTTGAGGGCTGCCTGCGCTCGGATCGTGACGGCATGGCTAGGTGACTGCGCCTCGATGCCTGGAACCTCGCCCCACGACAGCGACTCGGCCCAACCCGCGACATCACGCAGAACCGTTTCGATCCACTTGTCGCGGGCGACGCGGTAGTCATCGAGGGCAGACTCGGAGTCTGGGGATCGGTCGAGGCTCTCCCACGCAGACTCGAAGTCCTTGCGGGCACCGGTGAGTGCGTTCTTGCGGTCAGCTGCGAGGCTGGGCATCCCCTGTGGCCACACCCGCTTGAGCGGCGGAATGGCGAGGAACGGGCCTTCGGCGTCGACGAGTTCGAGCCATGCCCTGTGTTGGTCGGTAGCGTTGATCACCTTGCGACCACGTGACGTTGCGCGTGCCATCACTCAGACCACCTGTCTGCATCGCTGCGGGTCAACGCGAACACGACCGCTGCTGCGGTGGCGTGCGGCTTGACATCTGCATAGCGGTCAGTGATGGCCGCAATCTCTCGCGTCTCTTCGTCGTCAAGCTCGTCAAGACGACGGGACATCGCCTCGATGTCACGCCTCCACTGTCGCTGCTGGTCGGGGTCGCTGAACAACTGCCCACGCGCCTCGGCTTCTTCGTCCCTCAGACGGGCGAGTGAGTCTCGCAGGTTCGCGCGGAAAGCCGCGAAAATCTCCTTGGCACGCTGTACGTCTGCGGCCTGACGCCTGGTGAGCTGCTCCAGCACCAACTCATGCCGCCTTCCAGCACGAGCCTCCATCGACTCTTCGAGCCGGAGACGAAGTGGAGCGTCGGGGACGTTCCACAGGTTGCAGAGTTGATCGCGCACTCGCTCGTCTGCGGGCGATAGGCGCTCACGGTCAAGTGCCTTGTCGAGCGCCAACTCGGCCTTCTCCTCGGCCATTGCCCGGCGTCCCTTCAATCGGACACCGGCGAGGAAGACCTCCTCATGCAGGCGAACGCCACCGCGGCCGACCAAGACCATACGGGTGACCGCTGCGACGAAAGACTCGTCAAGATCGTCGACCACGACAGCGGTAACGCGGCTAAGCGGTGAGTCGACGCTCCAGAGCGAGCGGCGCAGAAGTCTTTGAGCTTTTTGCACAATCGGATGTCCCAAGTGGACGTAGACCAGATCGGCACGTCCTTCTGCCGCTTCGGAATCGAAGGTGATGGGGCGAAGAACGCCGGGATTGAGACGGGTATCGAGTCCGCGCAAGGTGCCGTGCCAGCCAGCCGTGAGGACCGGGACTGTAAAGACCTCAGCATCCGTGTCCTGCGCGAAGTCGTAGTTCGGTATGAGCGGTGACTGGTGATTGATGCGCAGTGCAGTGTCGACGACTCGCCGGAGGTTGGCTGGATCGAGGTGCATCTCGGTGCGCGACACGCGATAGCGCTGCTCCAACTGTGTCAAGCGAGCGTTGAGCTCCATACCGCCGGCGAGAGCGGAGTTGATGACCTCGTTGGCGTCGAGACGCTTTGACTTCACCTTGGTCAGAGCCCGCTTGCCGAAGTGACCCTGGATCTCTTCGCCGACGACCTGGTTGGCCGACCCCAGGTCGTATTCGACCTGGGCGATCTTGCGGGCGATGCGCTCCATGAAGCTCAGGTCGGCACCGTAGGTGGACGAGTCGGCCACGGGGACGAAGTGGAACACCCGGGGTTCCTCGGTCTGGCCGTAGCGGTCGATTCGACCGATGCGTTGCTCAAGACGGGACGGGTTGAACGGGATATCGAAGTTCACCAGGCGATGGCAGTAGGTCTGGAGGTCGATGCCCTCACCTGCGGCATCGGTGGCGAGCAGAACCCGCACAGGCTCCTTCGCAGGGTCGGCAGTGAACTGCGATCGGATGTACTCGCGCTCGTCGGTCGGTGTCGAGCCCTGGATCACCGCGAGGCGGTCGCCTGCGTAGCCGCGCTGGTTCAGGACGCGGGCGACCCAATCGATCGTGTGGGCGTATTCCGTAAACACAACGACGCGCTCGTTGGACCATGTACTGCCGTCGGGACGGCAAACGGCCTCAAGGAAACCGATCAGCCGGTCGAGTCGAGAGTCAGCACGGCTCTCGTAACTAAGCCCCCACTCCATGAGGGCTTCCAACTGGCCTGACTCGGCAGCGATCAGCGGGTCAGAGCCCTTGGACTCCCGAAGCTTCTCAGCCTCGTCCTGCTCCCACAGGCCTTCTTCCTCATCTGCCTGACCCTCGCCGAAGATGTCGTCGTACTCATCGTCCGACAACCCACGACCTGCCTTGGACGACAGATAGTGGCTCAGCGTCATCCCGAATGCGAACGGGCTGGAGAGGAAGCGCTTCTTCAGCAACATGGTGACGATGTCACCGCCAGGTTTGGTGCCGTTCTGCTTTGCGCTCTTGGTGACGATCTCGTCCAGCAGAGAGAACATCTGCTGCTCGGAGTCTGACGGAGTGACGTCGAGAATGCTGACCTTGCGCTGCTTGAAGCCCTTGCCGGTCAAGTCGGTCTTGAGCCGCCGAACCGTAACGTCCTTCAACGCGACGGGGTCCAGGTTCGCACCGCGGGCGAATCGACGTGGATCGATCATCGCCATCAGAGCGGTGAACGACTCCGGGTGACCGTTATGTGGGGTCGCGCTCAGGAACAGGCGGTGCTCAGACTTTTCTGCGATCTGACGGACCGCGACCGTACGTTGCGTGTCCACTGCGTAGCCGCGGCCACCAGCGATGGCCGACGGGCTGGAAGGTGCGACGTGATGAGCCTCGTCGACCACCAGAACGTCGAACGCGTACCGTCTCCCGGTCCTGGGATTGGTGGCCTGGGCGTATACATCACGGAGCAGCCGTTGAGCGCGGACCTGCGGAAGCCAGGCCATGCTGACGATCACACGAGGGAAGAGTTGGAACGGGTTGGCGTGCAGGCCATGGGTGCGACGCACCTGCGCCATCAACTCGGAGTTGACGACCGTGAACTCGAGTCCGAACTTCTCGCGCATCTCGTCCTGCCACTTCAGCGCAAGGCTCGGCGGGCACACGATCACTGCGGTGCGTGCACGGTGCCGCAGAAACAGCTCCTGAATGACCAGGCCTGCCTCGATCGTCTTGCCGAGACCGACGTCGTCCGCCAGGAGGAGGTTGGCGCGGGGTGCGCCGAGGGCGCGGCGGAGCGGTTCGAGTTGGTATGCCTCGACGTTCACGCCTGACCAGAAGGGCGCCTGGTAGCGGTTCGGGTCGGCACTTGTGACCGCTCCCCAACGCATCGCGTCGATGAATCCAGCGAGTGTTGCCGGTTCGTCGAAGGCGTCCGCGTAGACGATGTCCGGCAAACCCTGCGCCGGCGTGACGGTGTGGCCGACTTCCAGCTCCCACACCACCGAGAGCTGCTCACCGAGACGTTCCTCGTCCAGCGACTGGAGGACGACGACGTGGGAAAGCTGCGCGGTCGCCTCATCAGCCGGACTGCGTGGCAGCCCTTGAGCGCGAACATCGGCGACGGCCCATGTCGAGCCACGCACCTCGACAACCTGCCCAGGCTCGGGCAGGGGCGGTATAGCCGATGTGCTGCGCTTCGAACTCTCCGCAGCGACCGTGGCGGTATCAATCCCAGGCACGACTAGAAACTTATCAGCGACCTGCACCGAAAGCGTCCCCTTCGCGAATCCCTCCGACACAAGACGCTGGCTGAGCAGCACGATTCACTCTTTCGGCAGCAGCAAGAGGCGATCCATGTCGGTGTCGTCCCGCTGCGTCGCTGGAGATCCGACCAGCGCAAACCGATCCAGGGCTCGATATCGACCCCGCTGTCAGCCGCCTGCTACGAGCGTGGCCAGCAGAAGTCGTCCAGGAGAAAGTGGTCTGGATCTGGGCAGCAGACTCGCGCCAGCAACTGGATCTCCCATCGCCTGTAACACAGCGCAGGTAATAGTCGATATCTTTCTCCAACGCCAATCAATCCGCTGGACGAGCCACGGTCCCAGCACAAATTGGTCAATGACCGTCTCTGCAAATACGCCACGCGCTCGAGGGGCCGCTGACACTCGAACGTGAGACGCAGGTCACTGCATGGGGTTTCCGTCGCTCGTGACGTTCTACAGCCGACACGAACCTGAAGACTGTTCGCTTTCTTCTGACAACTGCGAGTCGGGGGACGTCGCCGAGCCCCTACATGCTGGCCTTCACCGCATCCAATGCCGCCTGCCACGGGTACGAGTCCATGACCTTGCCGCCAGTGCGAGGCGGATGCGGGATGAAGCCACCTTCCCCAAACAGCACGGTCACATCGGACTCTCGCAGCTCTGCCACGCTGCGATGGAAGACCCGGTTGTTCGCCAACGCCGTGTTCACAAACGGAAGCACGGCGATGGGTACGCCGAGTCCAGTCAGCTCGGCCAGCTGGGTCAGCACGTAGGTGTCGGCTATGCCGGCAGCCCACTTGTTGATCGTGTTGTACGTAGCAGGGGCCACGATGACAGCCGCGGCTTTGGGCAACGCCGGCTGTCCGGCCCGTTGGTGACCCGTCCGTACCGAGTGACCGCTGAGGGCTTCAAGCGCCTCCAGGTCGAGGAAGTGTTCAACCGCGGACGGCGAGGCGATGCACCACACGTCCCAGCCGTCCACCTGGGCCAGCTTCACCATGCGGTCGATGTGGTCGGCTGGACCCGCTCCGCAGATCATGAGGTATAGAACGGGTGCACTCACGCTTCGACTCCCGCACGACTGGCCATCTGACCGACGAGCCGGGCTGACTCGCCGCTGGTGCTACCCAGAAGCGATCGCAACAGGCCGTGCGCAAGCGGCCGACAGCGAACCTCCTCGGGTGCGATCTGTTCGGCGCGACCCAGCATCCGCACCGCCTGGCGGTAGTTGCCGACGCCGGTATGCGCCTCGGTGAGGTCGAGCAAGTAGTTGGACTGCCGCTCGGCAGACAAGCCAGCGACCGCCTTGGGGTCGATGCTGGCGGCAAACTCCAAGGCCTGTCCGCACTCACGGAGCCGCACCAACGCCGCTACTCGGTGAATTTGGGTGTTGGTCATCCCGAAGAAGGTGTGATGGTCGTTGTAATGCGGCTCGTACCGCAGGGCCGTCGCGCGTGCTGCTTCGTGCATGTCCCGCGCAAGACCTGGATCCTCCTGCTCAGCCGCAGTAATGGAAGCGGCCAGGTACAGCATCCCGTGCAGCGATAGCAGCTCGGCCGCGTTGGTGTTGACCTCACCATGCATGCGATCTGCCATCGCCAGCAGCGTGGTGATGGCCTGAGCCTGTTCATCGATGCTCGTCATGGCGCGGGCGACACTGCGGGTGGCTCGCGCAAGAGACCAGGTGTCGTCGACGAGCATCGCGGTGTGCATCGCTCGGTCAGCCGCCAGCCAGGCGACGTCGTTGGCCTCGAATTTGAGGAGCATGGATGAAGCCAAGCGGTACACGGTGACCAGAACGCGGTAGGCCGCCACCTGGTCACGGCCAGAGGCCGTCTGGACGGCTCTTTGCGCCTCAGCCATCAGCGACGGCAGATGCCGCGCCACGACGGTGAAGCGCGAGGTCATCCACGCATGGTCCAGATAGAAGGCTTGGCCCGTGACGGCTTCCAGTGCAACGACTTCGGGCTTTCCTGACTGCAGGCCGGGATAGGCCGCCAGCGCGCGGCGAATCGACTGCACCTCGCAGGCGTCAACGCACTGCCGGGCGCGCTGGGCGCGGGACTCGTCGCTCAGGACGGCCGGGTCCAGTCCGAGCGCCTCGGCCACCCGCTCGATCATGGGCAGCCGCACCAGGTCGCGTTCGCCGGATTCGATCTTGTCCAGCCATGAGGTGGAGCGCCCGACCATGTCGGCGAACTGCTTGCGGGACAGCTTGCGCCGTTCCCGCCAATACCGCACTCGCGCGCCAATGTGCTCGTCAGATGGCTCCATGCATCACCTCCCCGGCTCCTGCGAAGACGGTTTCACTCTACCGATCAGACAGTCACACATTTTGTACAAGCCGTGACGCGCTGTCGCTCTAACGTCCTCGTTGGCACCCGGCGGCGGGTTGACAGACCTCTCCCCGAACCGCAGGCGAGCAGCCTCACATAGCTCTCCCTCGCTCGTCTGCGGCTGAGATGTCCCCACCGCTGGGTGCCGCCAAACGCCCGCAACCAGGAGCACCGATCATGGCGACGACGCTAGCCCGCGTGATTCCGTTGGTACGTAAAGCAGTGGCGCCACTTCGGCCCCTGCCCGAGCCGGCCGACCTGTACTGCCGCGTCGTGATCGCGTTGTTTCTCCACACGCCGCAGAAGGCCTCGGGGCTGTGCGAGGCCTGTGGTGAGGGGTGGCCGTGCGCCCAGATGAAGCGGGCCTGTTTCCTGATCGAGGCGTTCTAAATGATGGCAGTCACAGACGACGAACTGCTGCAACTCCTCGCTGTCCCCCGCGTGGTCTACGGCTACCTCCGTCCTGAAACGTCTGGCGCGCTTGAGATTGCCGCCTGGCACAAGGACATGGCGCATTTCTGCGGCGAGGCGGGCTACCAGCTCGCGGGCGTGTTCACCGACCGCGGCGTACCGCACGACTGCGTCAAACGAGCGGGCCTGAGTGGCCTGCTCGATGTGCTCGAACTACCCGAGACGTACGGCCTGGTCGTGCCGAGCATTGAGCACTTGTCACGCGACGACACCACGCTGAAGATCCTGGGTTTGCTCATTTCCAACACCAAGGCCCACATCATCGTCATGGATCGTGCCTGATGGACGGGCCAACCCAACTCGCGTTCGTTGTCCTCGGCCTGATCGGCGCGGGCGTCCTGTGGTGGGTGCTAGCCGACGTACTGAAAGAACGGCGACGCGTGAGGGCTGAGGTCTGGGCGCTAAAGCAAGTGTCACCAGACGCCAAAGCGCCCGCGTATCCGGCAGAAGACGACCATCCAACGCTGGTGCTGGCCGCCTGGCAACTGGAAGAACCACCCGAACTTGTGCGGCCCTACATGCGGGCTCGCGGCAACACCAAAAGTGTGCCGTCGCCGCATCGCCCCGGTAAGCGCACGTCATAAGCCGCCCTCCTTGGAGGGATCTAGGAAACCAGTTATCCGAAGGGAGGTGACGTATGACCGCACCCGAAGAGTTGGTGCTCGGCGTCGAGCGGACGCCGATCGTCCAGGACCGCACGGAAGTGCAGTTGTCCGATGGCGCGCAGGGCGATTGGGGCGACACCCGTGACCCGTAAACCGCCAGCTCACTAGTTCGCACTCGTAGTCCGGGAGGGACTCCGCTCTGCCCACAGCGGGGTCCCTCCTGCCAATTCGGAGGACTCTGTTATGAACCATCATCGATTGGTTGGCGCTATCGAGAAGGCGCTGTGTTGGGACGGCCCGTCAGAACTCGGCGACACGTTCGCCCGAGGCAAGCTCGCCGATCGCGACCTATGCGGGCGGCTGATGACCCCTACCCGTCTCCTTGATCTCATCATGCGGCGCAGCCTCAGCGCCGCTCGTATCAGTTGCCTTCAAGACGGCGACTACGTGCACCCGCAGACATACCTGACCACGAAAGCGATGCGGCGCGCCGAGGCCGTTCAGATGGTGGACATGGAACGGCTCGGCATCCTCCTCAAGGAGGGTTGCACGCTGGTGCTAGACGGCGTGAACGCCTACGACGCGACGCTGGAAGTGGCCTGTCGGGCGCTGCAATGGCGGTCGCGCGAACTGGTGCAGGTGAACGCTTACCTCACCACCGGGAGCGCGGCAGGCTTCCAGATGCACTGGGACGATCACGATGTCGTGATCGTGCAGGTGGCCGGGGAGAAGTCCTGGGAAGTGCGTGGCCTGTCGCGACCCGTACCGATGTACCGCGACGCGGTGCCGAACCCGACGCCGACTGACGAGATCGTGTGGAAGGGCACGCTCCAAACCGGCGAGGTCATGCACATCCCGCGCGGCTACTGGCACCAGGCCACGCGGCAAGAACGCGGCGATGGGTTCAGCCTGCATCTGACGTTCGGGTTCCCCAAGCGCACCGGCGTGGACTACTTCACGTGGATTGCCGACGAGTCGCGTCAGGCCGAGCTGATGCGCCATGACGTAGACCGCTGGGGCACGACCGGCGCGCGCAAAGAGCAACAGCTGGCCTTCACAGACATGGCGGTGCGACTGGCCGCCACTCACTCGCTGGACGACTTCCTGGCGGCGCGTGAGGACCAATCGTCCAGCGCTCGTCATGTCATCACCCACGGGCTGTTCGGGATGCCGCTCTCGGTCGTCTGCATGACCGAGTTTCCGCCGCGTATCGAACAGGACGGTGACCGCATCGTCGTGGCTGCCGCTACACGGCGCATCACCTTCGCCGCCAAGGCGTTGCCTGCTGTTGAGCTCTTGACGTGCGGCAGGCCGGTCTTCGTCGACAAGGTGGCCGCAGCGACGGGCCTCGACGCGATGACTATCGCGGAGACGCTCATCCGCGAGGGCATCTGCGCCGAGGTCACGCCCGAACTCGCAGCCGGATACGACGGCTTGCTTACCCCTGAAGCTCCTTGACCAGCCCTGCCGCGTGGGCCTCGGCTGGTTTGAGCAACGGCCCGGCGTAGCCGGCGGGGGCGGCCATGATCTCAGCACAGTGGTAGAGGCGTGCGAGTTTGCCAGTGGGGCTGTCAAGGTCGGCCTGGCACGCACGGTAGACGCGGTCCGCTAGCTCGGGCACGGCAAGCGACGCACTCCACAGCGCCGAAGCATCGAAGCCGCGGGGCGCCATACCCCAGTCCTCCCAGTCGAGGAAGTAGCAGTTCGGGGCGGTCAGATTGCCCCAGGCGAGATCTGCATGAGCCACCCGCCACTCCCCGATGTGGGAGTCCAACTCAGGGAAGGCCTGGTGGATGGTGGCGCTGAATCGCCTTTGCGTAATGGGTTGCAGGTGCGGGGTGGCCGTCCGGGTCGTGGTGTGCGCGGCCAGCGTCGTCATTGAGGCGCTAAAGGTCGACCACCACGATTCGGACAGGTCCGGCGCGGCGGTGAGAGTGCCACCGAGCTTCACAGCCTGGTCCGAAACACACTCGGTTTCGTCTGCTCGCCACATCACACCGCGTTCGTGGTCGATCCAGGAAACTCCTTGGTACCAGGAAGGCATAGCGATGCCAGTCAGCATCGCCGCGCATTCAATGCCCCAGCCTTGACCGTCGATGCGGTCGAGACTTCGGACCTCAATGCGCACCCACGTACCGCGGCCTGCGCGGAAGCCCAACGAGCGCCGTTTTCGCACTTCGGTGTCTATGTCGAAGCTAGTCTGCAATGCCGTCTGCGCGCGGGCAATGATGTCATCGCACGAGACTTTACGAAGATCGAGGGACATACAGAATAATATAGCGCACGTCGAAGCAAACTAGACACATCTCGCAATTGGAGAATGAATCCACCTACGACTCGAACCGCCGACACCATCACCTGCATGAGTGACGCACGGGCACCACCAGTCAGGTTTTCCGCAGAGGCCGTCGCGCGATCGACCTGCAGTCACCACCGCGCAGTTGCTACCGAATCGGCCGATGATTGCACCGAACGCCCACTCATAGAAAAGGCAGACGTTCGATATCCCTCCGGTGTCGTCCCACAGTTTGTTCCGCCCATAAGACCTACAGGCGGACGGACTTTTCGACTGTTTGACTTGACGGTTGGCAAGCTTGATCTTGAGTTCGTCACCGCGAGCGACCGCTCGTCGGGAAAGCTGACTGACGGCTTGAGTGCACTCCTGCCGACGGTCTTTTGGTCAGCTCTCGACGCAGGTTTGTTGCAGCCATCGGCGGCGCGAGAGCTGGTGGTTCCAGGCGGTTTGCCTGCACAGGCACTATTTGATCGAGCACACCGTGGGTGGCCCACGCGTGCCGAGCCGCGACGTGGCGCTGGTGCGCCTCGTGCCAGGCCGCAATCTCGGCGACGAGCGCTGCCACCGCTATCAAGAGCGCGATGAACTGGCCGGGTGTGGCCCGTTGGCGTGCTGGATTACGCATACCTGCTCTGATCAGTTGGTTGGCAGCCGTACGCAGATCGCGCGACACCGCTGCCCACCGCCGCAGCAGGATCTGCTCGGGTACGCGGCCGGCCCGCGCGTATGTCTCCCATGCGTCGATCAGCAGTGGCACTCGATCCGCATCCGCGACAACGACGAGAGCCAACAGCATGTCGCCTGTCGCATGAGCGATGCCCTGCATAGCCTCCTGTCCGAACTCGGTCTTGTTCAATGGTCCGCGGTGCCGCATCCGCTCACGTGCAGGCAGAACAACCTCATCGACGATCACCTGCACCGAGGCAGGCACGGCCGTCTCCACCGATTTCCACCGGCTCATGAGCTTCGAGTAGGTGAGATCCGGACCGAGCTTTCCTCCGGCGAAGTACAGCGGATCACCCGACGCGGTGCGGCACGCCGGGTCGGAGGCGTCCGTGACCGAGTAGCCGAGGATCCGGCCGTGGTGACCTTGACGGACGCGTACCGTCGCATTCGCCAACGCCAGGTACTCCAGGAACTCGTCCCAGTTCCGCGCGGCAGCAGCGGCGCTGGATACCTGGCGGCGCAGCCTGATGCGAATCGCAACGTCCGCCTGCCTCTTGCCGGCGGCGTGGAGCCTGGAGGCCTTCTCCAGCTCAGCGCGAGTGGGACGAGGTGTCGCTGTCCGGTCCGCGGCGCCGGTGCTTGTGAGGCGATATCGCTCCTCGGCTGCGTTGCACGCCTCCTTCACCCGCCGGAAGTCGTAGTTGCGGTGCGGGTGCACAAGTTCGCCGGTGTCTTGTCGAACCAGCACCGCGGCGATGTGCACGTGGTCAGGCGCGTGACGGATCGCTATCCATCGGCAGCCGCCGGGATCGTCGCGCTCGGCAATCCCCGTGCGGTGCAGTACGTCCGCCACCACCTCTGCCCACTGCTCGTCCGTCAGCAGAGGGTCGTCAGGATGGTTGCGCAACGAGCACTGCCAGACAGGACCTTTCGGAACCCGGCTGACAGTGCCTGGCCAGCCGTCCTCACGCGGACGCCGTTTCGGCACCCCGGCGAGCGCTGCAGGTGCCCGAAGAGCTGCGACCAAGGCACCGATGTCGAACCGGTCGGTTCCGAGTTGCTCGGGCTGGTGCACCTCGGGACGACTGTCCCACGTCGCGAAGACGTGCTGATCCGTGTGCGCCGACTGCTCGGTGCTTCCTGGTCCCATCAGGTAGCGGATGAGGCCGTAGACGTTCCAGCCGCGCGTCACCTTTCCGATCATGTCGACTCGAAGCGATCGACGATGCGTGCCAGGAGTGCATCGACTGCGGACAAGCGCTCATCCAGTTGAGCCACGACTCGATCGATGTTCGCGATGACGCGAGACGAAGCGATGCCGACTTCGCCGGTCGTGTTCGCTACAGCCGCCAACTGGTTCAGGTTGTTGCCGTGCAGGACGCTCGCGCGACGTAGCTGCTGAAGCTCCGTCTGTACCTGCATCAGCTGCTGCCCGATCGCCTTCGCGGCTACTCGCCGCGGGTTGTTGTCAGCGAGTGCCGCTTCAACGGCTGCCTTTGCGATCCATGCACCGACTTGGAGCTGTGCTCGCGCTGCGGCTGAAACGACTGCACTCATCTCGGGCTCGTTGAACCGTGCTGTCTTCGCGAAGTCACGCTTCTGCAGAGCGTGCGGTCGGTATCCCCCGATGCTTCCGTTACGCGCCATGCCATCCCCCCGGATGAGCCAAGCTTGATGGCCGTCGGCCAGCGAGGCCAAAGGCTGCTTTTTGTCTACCTTGCTCCTGTCGACACTCCTGCTGGGAGCGGCGAGGTGCCGGTGTCACAACGCGCACCGGCACCCCGAAAATCAAGCCGGTCAACGACATCCGCCGCGTGGACTGGAGTCGTCGCCGGTCGACAAGATCGCGGCAATCCTCAGCCGCTGCCGCGCGCTGAACGGCGGCGCGCTACGCACGATCTCCTCGACGTAGTCGTCGATGTGACGAGCAGGTTTTTCGCGTGTCCTTCTACTGCGGGTCACGGGTCACCCCCGCTACCCGATGGGCCGCCGCGAACGCGTCGAGGTCGTCGACGGCGACCCGCACGAGCCGTCCAAGACGGATGTGCGGGAGCTTTCCGGCCCTGATCGCCCGGCGGATTGTGACCTCGGAGACGGACAGATGTGCGGCCGCCTCCGACACAGGGAGGTAAGCAGGTGGAGTCTTGTCTGCCACGGTGTGGCCTTTCCTGAACAGGAAGGCCAGCGACGCGCTATGCGGCTACAGCGTTCCCCCGAACGCGCACAGCCCATCCCGGCCCTCGCTGCAACGAGCTGCGAGGGACGCGGCGTCCTGGAGCACGGGCAACGCGCGGACCGGTGACGACAAGTCGACCTGGTGGACGCGCTCGACGCGCGGGTGGCGCGTTCTGCAACGGCTCGGTAGCCGGCGGCGCGACGAACTCGCCGGCGAGGAGGTCAAGCAGCCACAGCAGGACCGACACAGGAAACTTTTGTTCGGCAGCCCTGGACAGCAACACCAAGAGCCGGATGAGTCGCATCGCAGCGTCGACCTCAAGCGCGATCGTTGGTCGATCTGCGGACTTCACACCGAAGCCGTACGCACGGCCAAAGTCACGGCTTACGGACCGCTTAAACGGGTCATGTTCGCTGAGGATCATCAGCTCTTGGTGAACCGTGAACGGAAGATCCATCACCTTCGCCAGCAGCCTGAGCCGCTTCGGATGACTCGCGGAAACCCGCGTGTTCGCCGCGTCGATTCGGTCGGCGAAGGCCTCGAAGCCCCCGAGCAGACCGCGAGGCAACGCCGTTTCGATGGCCTGCATCTCTTCAGGCGGAAGGGACTTACGCAGCTCGCGAACGAGGTGCACTCGTCGATGGATCTCACGCGCGGAGTAGCACTCGGCGCGAGCGGCGGGCGCGGTTACCTGACGCACCACTGCGTCCCGCCGCGCCTCTGAGCTCCCCCGAGTACCCATGTGACCACAGTAGACAGCTCAGGAACGGGCTTCCAAGAGATCCGTGGCCAGATTGCGAATCGCTTCGCGAGTGGCTTGATCGTCGTCCCGTTCGAACTGGATCTTGACCGACTCGGGCTTGAAGCCCGGGCCACCTCGGGACGGCATGATCGTGACCGTGACACCCATCGCCGTGAGGAGTGCCCGGCGCTGAAGCACGGTCAGTTGCTTCCAACGCTCCTGCGCTTGAGGCCCAACCATCTCGGTGACCATGTCGCTGGGAACACCGACAACCAGACGCATGGCTTCTCGGTCAGCCTCTTCAAGAGCCGGCCGGAGCTTCGCGTTGATCCTGTGGAACTGCTCGCGATCAAGCAGGTCGTCCGCGTAGTCGTCGGCTGCGGCCTGGAGCCGGGCGCGGATGCCAGCGGCATGCTCTCGTGCGGCTTGCGCGGCGACATCGTCCCGAGTCAGCAGGTCGCGGGCATCGGGTTCCTGGAGCCGTCGCACAACCACGCGTTCCACCAGGTCGTCCACCCATTCCTGACGCCGCCCGACGCACGAGGACGCCGCATCACAGACGTAGAGCGGTGTCTTGCCGAGCTCCTTGCGGCGCTGGTTCACCCACCTGTTGGAGACTCGAAGCGCTGAACCGCACTTGCCACAGCAGCCGATTCCGAACGTCAGAAGATGCTGTCGGGCACCTCCACGCGTCTGCACTCGCGAGGGATCGGTGAGGAGCGCGACCACCTGATCGTGCTTGTCCTGCTCGACGATCGGCGGCCAGGCTGCCGGTCCGAAGTCCTCTCCGGCGCGCTTCCGACGAGCGATGTTGGACAGCCGAAGCGCCAACTTCCGGACTGAGCTTGTGCCCCACGATCGGTCGCCGCCGTACGGCGTTGGGACCTTGCGGGCGTTCAAGTCCGCGGTGATCACGTTCAAGGACTCCCGTGCGAGCAGGCGATCGACGATCTCGCGCACGATGGCCGCTTCCGCCTCGTCCACCTCGTCGGTGAAGCCCAAGACACGACCGTTCTTGTCTTGCTCGTAGACCCGCCGCCACCCGTATGCCACGGCACCGTTGGCACGGCCCTCCTCGGCGCGCTGCAGTGCGGCACGGGCAACGCGTTCGCCTTTGAGCTCTGACTCCAACGTGTCGGCTTCGCCGAGGATGCCCGCGACCATGCGGCCGGCTGCGCTCGTGAGGTCGATGTCGGAGCCTTTCACCAGCGAAATGGACACGCGGGCCGCTGCCAACAGCTCGATCGCGTCCACGCGTTCCTTGCGATTGCGCCACAGCCTCGCCATGCCGTAGGCGACGATGCGGGTGATCTCGCCGCGCGAAGCCGCTTTCATGAGCGCCTCGTACGCAGGCCGCGGTCCCCCGCGCAGTGCGCTCAGGTCGTTGTCGACCCACTCGTCGAGGACAGTCCACCCACGGGACTGCGCGAGTACACGACCGTCCTCAAGCTGGCGGGTGACGCCCTTCTCCTGCAACATCGGGTCTTCGCTGATGCGCGCGTAGATCCCCACGACCTCGGTCATGAGAATAGGCTACCGATGTTCACCGCTAGTGTGATTTACTCTTTCCGGGGGGTGTGGGGAAGACCACGTCCGCCGACAACTTCGCGTCGCTGATCAACGACGTCGAGGACCGGCTGTTCGCCGTGCTGCCCGACGACACGTGGTTCTACCCCGGTCACGGCGACGACTCGACGCTCGGCAAGGAGCGCCCCTCGCTCGCGGAGTGGCGTTCGCGCGGCTGGTGACCTGACCGGACGGGGAGCCTGCCAGTGCGGGCTCTCCTGGCGACCGCGATCAGACCTCGATGATCGTGACCATGCCGTCGAGCCCTTTGAAGTCCTCGGCATTTCGCGTGTAAAGCGGCAATCCACGCGATGACGCGACAGCGGCGATCATCAAATCCGTCCGCCGAGGCTTCGGATTCCGGTTCGCCGCCATTGTGAGCGCGACCAACGTGCCGTACCGGGCGGCTGCCTGACCGTCGAAGGGCAGTGGCTCGAAGTCCACTATCGCCGCTCCGAGCTTCTCGGTGCGTGCGGCCCTGGAGGCCGCGTCCTTGGCCATCACCACACCCTGGTGCAACTCAGCCATCGTGACGCGGTGAGTTCAGGTATCGCCGGCAGTTCGGCCGGGTCCAGAAGACCGAGGTCGATGTAGGCGCACGTGTCGAGCACCCCGGATTCGGGACGTTCAGCCACGGTTGCGCTCCCACGGATCGAAGTCGCCCACGCGGTCCTCGTCGCGGTAGAGGCTGATGAGCAGGGCAGGCCACGGTCGACCGGCCATCGCGGGTGACGGCCAGCACGCCGATGACGATCAGCACCGCACCGGCGACGCCCAGCCAGTCGATAATGCCCGAGGTGCCCGGCCTCAGACTGAAGAAGTGCACCTGCGACTCGACCGACGCGACCAGTACACCGGCGCTGCCCAGGACGAGCAGCCACTGCCTGTGTCTCGTGAGACACACGCCGGCGATCACCGCCAGCGCCGGGAGGCCGAGCGTCGCGACGGAGTACTTGCTGACGCCGAAATGCGCGCCGCGCTTCGACAGCAGGGCATAGTCGCTGACGTTGAAAAGAGCGAGGAGCACCAGCGCCACCGGGCCCCAGAGCCATGCGAACTCGCGGCGACTGTTCTGCACGGCGCGCAAACCAGCGCGGCGGACGGCTCGGCCGTCGTGGTTTCGGCGTCAGTCGACCACGTCGAGCAGGTCCAGATATCCGGTGGTCGTGCGCCACAGGGCGTCGGAGTACGGCGTGAGCTTGCCAGGGCTCCAGCGGTGGTCGGTGTAGGCCTGGTTCTCGCGCCGCAACGCCCTCAGGCTCACCGCGAACTCGTCCTCGACGCGCTGCCGCAGGTCCTCCGCCGACGGCGCGGCCAGGCGCACGAGCTCACCCGTGCCGTCGCTGACCGCGACGAGCGCTTCCTCGTTGATGCCGTCCGCCGCGCTCCAGACCAGCGCGGGCCGTTCGATGCGGTGGTTCCACACCGGAGCGTCCTTCGATCGCCACCGCGCCTCGAACGGGTTGCGCGACAGCCGCGTCGAGTTCGCCCAGTGCTCGGCCCCGACCGGTTCGCTCATCCACGGCACCTCCTCGACCGGCAGGTCCGTGACCAGCGCGACCTCGATGGCGTCGACATCCCGGGGGACGTCGAGCAGCTCGCCGAACACCCACACCTCGACCACCTGGAATCGGGAGAACGAGGCCGGCAGCTCGCCGCACTTCTCGGCGAGTTCGGCCAGGTGGTGCACAGCGCGAGTCCATTTCACGAGGTGGATCATGCCTGACCGCGTGGCCGAGGCGATGGCACGGCTGGCTTCGATGGAACCCACGCTGTGTGCGTTCCACGAGGTCTTCCGCACACCCTCTCTTGAGGTCGACCCTTCGCTGCCGTTCGCGGGCATGCCCATCGCGGTGAAGCGAGGCGAACGCCGAAGCCACCGGGAAGCGTTGGTCGCCATGGGTTGCGTACCGATCGGCCTGACCACCACGCCCGATGGCAGCACCCCGTGGCAGACGTGGGGCCGCAACTCTCGCGGCCTCACACGCAACCCGTGGAACCTGAACCGCACACCGGGCGGTTCATCAGCGGGTTCGGCCGTCGCGGTGGCGTCCGGCATCGTGCCGCTGGCCACCGGCGTGGACGGCGCGGGCTCGATCCGCATCCCGGCCGCGTGGTGCGGCGTCCTCGGCCTGAAGACGACCTCGGCCGAACGGGCGGCGGTCGGCGTCTTCACCCGCGACCCGTCCCTGCTCGCGACCTACCTCGGCATCACCGAGGTCAGCTCGCCCTCTGCCGTCTGGTCCACGGACCTGGGCTTCGCCGCGGTCGACGACGAACAGGCGTCGATCGCCCGGCGTGCGGCCGCCGCCCTGCGCCCGCGCGCTGTCTCGCTGTCGCTCAAGGACCCCGCCTCCGACTGGTTCGCGGACCGCTGCGGCCCGAATCCGGCGCTGGACTCGTTGTTCGAGACCACGGACCTGCTGCTCACGCCGACCACCCCCGGCCCACCGCATGGGCACGACGGCCCGGGTCCGCGCATCAACACGGCGCTGACGTGGGCGTTCAACCTCAGCGGCCATCCGGCGATCAGCATCCCGGCCGGGTTCGACTCGTGCGGCCTGCCGGTCGGGCTGCAGGCCGTGGCGCGGCATGGCCGGGAAGCGGACCTGGTCGCCGCCGCCCGCGCCGTTCTGCAGAACCGCCCGATCGAGTTCTTTGGCCCCAATTCACCTCGCTGATCACGGCCCATGCGGTGTCCTCGTCACCCGAAGGAGGCCACGGGCGAGCTGGCTGCCGCACTAGACCGTCACGGCACGATGTCGAGAAACGGCGAGAGGCTGCGACACAGGGCTATGGACACACGTGTTGACGACTACATCGCCGGGCTGCCGGACTGGCAGCAGGACATCTGCCGCGAGGTGCGCAGGCTCGTGCACGAGGCCGACCCGGACGTCGAGGAGACGATCAAGTTCACGAACCGGCCCTACTTCGTGCTGGACGGCAACGTGTGCGCGTTGCTCGGCACCAAGGACCACGTGAACGTGATGCTCTACGACAAGGCGATCGTGCCGGACCCGCACAACATCATCACGAGCGGCCACGGCAACAAGACCGCGCGCATGATCTCCGTGTATCGAGACCAGCCGATCAACGCGCCGGCGCTCGTCGAGATGTTCCGCCACATCATCGCCAACAACCGTCAGCGCAAAGGTGTCGGACCGCGTCGGTAGCCTCATGCCGCATGGAGGTCGAGATCTACACCGACGGTGCGTGCAGTCCCAATCCCGGACCGGGTGGCTGGGGTGCCGTGCTGCGTTACGGCGCGCACGAGAAGGACATGTACGGCGGTGACATCGGCCCGACGACGAACAACCGCATGGAACTGATGGCGCCCATCATGGCGTTGGAGAGCCTCACCCGCGCGTCCACCGTGAACCTGTACACGGACAGCACCTATGTCCGAAACGGCATCACGTCGTGGGTACACGGCTGGAAGTTGAACGGCTGGCTCACGAAGGCCCGTGAGCCGGTCAAGAACTCCGATCTGTGGCGCCGCCTGGAGGAAGCCGCCGATCGGCACGAGGTCGAGTGGCACTGGGTCAAGGGCCACGCGGGTCACCCGGAGAACGAGCGCGCCGACCGTCTCGCCGTGCGCGGTGTCGAAGAGGTGACGGGGCGTGAAGTCAAGCAGCCCCAGGCGAAGCCGAAGAAAGCCGCGAAGCCCAAGCAGCCGCGCGAACTGAGCGGCGAACCGTGCGGCGCGCCCACGAAGAAGGGCACGCCCTGCCCGATCACGGCGGGCTCGAACGGCCTGTGCCACATCCACGACCCGGCGTTGCAGTGCGGTGCCACCACGAAGAAGGGCACGCCCTGCTCCATCGCCACCGGTGGCGGGCGGTGCGAGCACCACCAGAACGCGCTCGAACTGTTCGGGTGAGCGCTCGCAGACGTCCCTCCCGCAGGCTCACAGCAGCACCTTCGCCAGGCGCGCCATACCCTCCCCGATCTCCTCCACCGTGTTGGCCGTGAACGACAGCCGCAACGTGGCGTGGTCCGGCGTCGTCGCGAAGAAGGCCGCACCGGGCACGAAGGCGACATCGTGCTGCAGGGCGTCCTTCAGCAGCACGGCGCTGTCCGCGTCGCCGGGTAGCCGCAGCCACACGAACATGCCGCCGTCCGGGTCGCTCCACGTAGTGCCGGCGGGCATGGTCGCGGGCAGTGCGGCGAGCATCGCGTCGCGGCGGGCGCCGTACTCGGCGCACAGGCGGGAGATGTGGGCGTCGAGGTCGTTGTTCGCCAGGTAGACCGCGGCGGCGGCCTGGTCCACTGTGGACGTGTGCAGGTCGGCGGCCTGCTTCACGATCGTCAAGGTGCGCAACAGGTCGGCGGGGGCTCTCAGCCAGCCGAGGCGCATGCCGGGGGCGCCGATCTTCGAGAAGCTGCCCAGGTAGATGGTCCTGTCGCTCATCGACGCGAGCGGGGGCACGGCGGAGCCGCGGTAGCGGAGTTCGCCGTACGGGTCGTCCTCCACGATCCACAGGTCATGGGCCGCGGCGATCTCCGCGATCTCCGCCCGGCGCGCGGCGGAGAGGGTGCGGCCGGTCGGGTTCCCGAACGTCGGCACCAGGTAGAGCAGTCCTGGGTTCTCGGCGGCGACGACGGACCGCAGCGACGAGGGAACCAGTCCGTCGGCGTCGCTCGCGACGGGCACGATCCGGGCACCGGTCATCTGGAAGCACTGCAGCGCCGCCAGGTACGTCGGTTCCTCGACCGCCACGACGGCGCCCGGCCCGAGCATCGCGGTGGCCACGAGCGCGAGCGCCTGCTGCGAGCCGGTCGTGATCAGGACGTCCGAAGTAGGCAGTCCACGACCGGTCAGGCGCGCCGAGACCAGGTCGCGCAGCGCCGGATCTCCTTCTGTGGGGGCGTATTGCAGGACGGCGCGATCTCGCAGGGCGAGGTCGTAGGCGGCGCGCACACCGTCCAGGTCGAACAGTTCGGGGGCGGGCAGCCCGCCGGCGAACGAGATGACCTCGGGGCGGGAGGTCAGCGCGAGCAGGTCGCGCACCGGGGAACTGGCCACGGAGAGGGTGCGGTGCATGAACTTCACGTTAATCGGCGCCTCTTGGTTCCGGACGCCCATTTTGGCCATCCGCCTCGCGGGCTGAGTGGCGCTTATATGCCGATCGGGCTATATTTCTGGAATGGCATCTACATTCGCCGTGCTGGCGGATCCGAGTCGCCGGGAGATCCTCGACCTGCTGCGGGAACGCGAGCGGCCGGTCGGCGACCTCGTCGACCGGCTGACACTCGCCCAGCCGACCGTCTCGAAACACCTCAGGGTGTTGCGCGAGGCCGGTCTCGTCGAGGTGCGCACCGACGCCCAGAAGCGCTGGTACCGGGTCTCGCCGGGGCCGCTGGCGGAGATCGACGCCTGGCTCGCGCCGTACCGGCGGATGTGGGAGAAGAGCCTCGACGCGCTGGAACGCCGACTCGACGAGATCGAAGGGGACTGACCGTGGACGCCGAACTGCGGATGATCGAGGGCAAGCCCGTGCTGCGCTTCGAGCGCACACTGCGGCACTCGCCGGAGAAGGTCTGGCGGGTCGTCACCGATCCGGCCGAGATGAAGCACTGGTTCCCGGCCGAGGTCGAGATCGACGGCAGGAGGATGCGCTTCACGTTCCCGGACGAGGCGCCGGTGGACTCCGACGGCGGCGAGGGCGAACTGCTGGAGTCCGACCCGCCGAAGGTCTTCGCCTTCCGCTGGCTCACCGACGTGCTGCGCTTCGAGATCCTGCCGCGCGAGGCCGGCTGCCTGCTGGTCTTCACGGCGGTCGTCACGAACAGGCTGTCGGTGGGCCGCGACGCACCAGGCTGGGCCACCTGCCTCGACGCCCTGGTCGCGCACGCCGACGGCACGGAGTTCGAGCCGCCCGCGGAGTGGCTGTCGCGCATCGAGCACTACGTCAGGCACTTCGGCCTCGACGAGGGCACCGACGAACCGCAAGGCGTGCGCTTCGAACGCGATCTGGTGTGGACGCCGCTGGACGAGGTCTGGAAGCTCCTCACCGAGGACACGGAGAACGGCGTACCGGTCCGCTCCGCGCATCCCGGCATCACGCCGGGCGAGGTCACGAGGTCCGAGGCGCCGCGCCTGCTGGAGTACGAGTGGCTGCAGGACGGCGAGCCGAAGGGCAAGGTGCGCTGGGAGTTCGAGCACGTACCGCTGCAGGGCACCACGGTCACGCTCGTCCAGGAGAACGCCCACGGCCCCGCAGTGCTCGCGGCCTGGCACGTGCACCTCGAACTGTTCTTCGCGGCCACGCAGGGCGAGATCCGCTGCCCGTGGCCCGTGGACCGGGAGGAGGAACTGGCCCGGCGCTACGCCGGGCGCTGACCGGACATCACGAGCGCGGCCGTTCCCGAACCGAGGTCCGGCCGCGCCGAGGACCTCAGTCGTGCTGCACGCGGTCAATGAGACACACCCAGTCCGGCGCGCTTCGCCGGACGAGCCGTCTCGGTGTCCTCAACTCGTGTTCCAGCACCGCGCGCCGCCGATCTCCCGGATTCGGCGCGAGTTCCTCGAGCCGGTCGAGGTCGGCTGCGGTGAGACGGACGTCGGTCACCTTCGAGGCGTCGTACCTCGCGATCTTCCACCAGCAGGTGTCCGCGGCGCGCTCGCAGCCGAGTCTCCGGTACGACTCCTCCGCGGCGACCAGGTCGCGCAGCGCCGCGGCCTTCTCCCTGGTGGCGAGCAGGAGGTCGGCTCGTACCTGCCGGGACTTGGCCACCACCTCGGGGAAGTCCGCGGTGGCGATGACGGCCGTGACCAGTTCCTTGCCGTCGTTGTACTTCTTGTCGGCGAGGCACAGCCGCGCCTGCAGCACCGCGAGCCAGTGATAGGGCTCCGTTCCCGGTGTCAGCACCGTCTCGGCCGCGTGCGCCCGCCGGACCGCTGCCGCGAGCTCATCGGGACACCCCGTCGACTCGTGCCGAAGCAGTTGCAGTTCCGCGTGCAGCGAGGCGCACACCCCGAGCTCCTCGCTGGTCGGACCGCCGATCGAGCAGAACAGCTCCTTCGCGATCATCAACAGGTGCTCGCCCTTGCCGAGGTAGTACTCGCGGTCGTACCCGACCGCCTCGGCGGCGAGATGCAGGAAGACCCTCGCCTCGGCACGCTTCCCCCTCGCGGCCGTCTTCAGATCGCGGACCTTCTCCGCGATGTGCGTGCCGTCTTGTGCCATCAGGGTCGCCTCGCTGAAACGGTGCTCACGCAGCAGATGCCACGCCCGCCCCGCGACGAGCACCTTCGCCTTCAGCTCTTCCTCCCCCCTCAACGGCGGCCCGGACGCCAACGTCCGCAGGCACACCTCGGACAGGCGCCGAACCAGCCGGACGTCACCGCGGGCCTTGGCCACGGCCGCGACCGACTCGAACCCTCTGGCCAGTTCGAAGTCACCGGCACCGCGCTCCACCAGCTCCCGCGCCAGCAGGTACGCCTTCTCCGAGGACAGCGGCTCTGCCTGCAGACCGCTCAACGTCGCACGGGTGCGGTACACCTCGTCGCTCTCCTGCACAGCGGGCGACGAGCGGCTGCAGCTGCCCTCCTCAAGTGCTTTGAGACTCCGCACCAGTTCCTCCTCACCGTCGCGAGTGCCCGGATCGAACCGATGAACCACGAGCTGTTGCAGCAAAGCCGGCAGCGAGTTCATCTCGATCCCCGGCGGCACGACCACCACCACCGGACACCCGTCCGCCCCGACGTGGTGGTAGAGCTTCTGCCGGATCAGCCCCAGCTCGTAGCGGACACCCAGGCGTTCCATGAAGTCGTTGGACAACAACGCTTTCAGGTACGACTCCGACACGATGACCACGATGATCCGTTCGCGGACCGCGTTCTCCATCCAGGCCTGGATGGACATCGGATGAGAGGAGCTCAGATCGGCGTCCCAGAGCACGTCGAAACCGTGCCCCCGCAACACCTCGACCACCGGCGCCGCTATCTGTCCTCCGTCGCTGCAGCTGTAGCTAGCGAATATGCCCATCTCGGCGGCCTCCCCCGTCTCGCGCGCAGGGGACGAGGGGAAGGACGGGATTTCTGGTGCTGCTGCACATGGTGCGCCTCCTGGGGACGGGTTCGACGAACAGATCCGGGCTGGATCAGTGCGGCGAGGGCCAATCACCTGAAGGGGACCTGGATGGCGGAACTCATCAGGGGTCGAACGTCATACGCTGACGAACGGCGACGTTGCCTCGCCTCATGGGACTTGGGGTCGGTATTGGTTGCCATCGGGCAGGTGGCTGTTCCAGCAGCCACCCGCCCGGCCACAGCGATCAAACGCCTCCCAGTTCTTCAAGCCGCCGGTCGATCACGTTCGGGGTCTCGCTCGCGGGCAGCGCGAACTTCTCCAGCTGGTAGAAGTAGTTCAGGTACTCCTTCAGCTCCGGCCCCGCGGTGAGCAGGTTGTCCTTGTACGGCTGCTCGATCAGCAACGCGAAGTCGTCCTCGTTCTCGGAGAAGTCGAGGATGGAGAACGAACTCTTCATCGCCGGATGGATGCCCTTGGAGAACGGCAGGATCTGGATCGTCACGTGCGGCAGCGCGGCGACCTCCTTGATCCTCACGAGTTGGCGCCGCAGCACGTCCTCGCTGCCGATCACCCGGTGCAGCACGGCCTCGTCGACGACGATGAAGATCTCGGGACCACCAGGCTCCAGCACTGCCTGGCGGTGCAGGCGAATCTCGACGCCACGCGCGATGGCGACCTCATCGGGAGCGTTGCCGGCGACCAGCACGCGCGCGTAGTCCGAGATCTGCAGCAATCCGGGAATGACGTTCAACTGACACTGCCGAAGTCGGATGGCGGACGTCTCCAGCTCCAGGAACCTCGCGAACTGCTCGGTGAAGAAGCCCTTGTACTTGTCCATCCACGCGGAACGCGACCGCTTGATGGCCCTGGCCAGCCCGACGAGCTCGTCGACTCGCTCCTTGCCCGTCACCCCGTAGTAGAAGAGCAGGGCCTGGACGTCGGTGACCGAGATCTTGTTCTCGCCCTTCTCGACCCTGATCAGTTTCGAGACCGACCAGTCGAGCGCGTCCGCGACGGCCTGCTGGGTGAGATCTAGATCGTCCCGCATCTGCCTGAGCTCGTCGAGCAGGCGTTTCTGCAGAACAACGGGACTGTTCACGGCGGTAACACGTCTCCCTTCATTCTGCGTACTAGCAGAATGGTAGCGCGCATATAGCGCGACATCGTAGTGCTGTCAACCATTTGGCAGACAGCAGAAGGAGACCTATCAGATCAGACGAACACGTATGCGTGCCACGCCGCCGGTGATCACGGCTTCACCCGTTGATCGGGTGACGGCTCAGTCTTGGGACAAGGCCATCAGAAACACGAGCCAGCTCACGAACGGAACCTCGAGTCGTCGGCCGACATCCTTGGAGTCTCTGATCCACACGGTCGCGCCGTTGCTTGCACATTCAAGGCAGTCACCGCCGGTAGCGTTGCTGTACGAGCTGCGGATCCACCTGAACTCCGAAGCCATTCGTCGCTCCCATCGCACGGGGTCCCCGACCGAACCCACAGTCCTCGCCCCGGCCCGCCCGCGTGCTCAGAATAAATCAGCGAGGACGGTCATCAACACCGCCAGAGGTACGCCGTAGCAAGGGAAAGAGGACACATCAAGGACACCGCGCACACGGAACCGTTGACATCACTTGGAATCAGCGGATTAGGGTCGGAATCATGACCGAGACGCAGGCGGAACAGGAAGGCGAGCTGTGGGGCCGCATGGCCGCGCAGCGAGCAGCGCTGGGCGCGCAGATGTCCATGCCTGCCTGGAAGACCGCGATCGAACGCACGGGCATCACGGCAGGTACCAAGGTGCTCGACCTGGCGTGCGGAAGCGGCGAGTTCTGCGCCGCCGCAACGGATGCGGGTGCAGAGGCGACCGGCATCGACATCTCGCCGTCCATGATCGCGCTCGCGCGGCAGGCGAGCACCGCCGAGTTCCACGAGCTGCCGCTGGGGCGGTTGCCTTGGCAGGACGGCACGTTCGACGTCGTGACGGCGTTCAACGCGCTGTTCTTCGCGCGGGACCCCGACGAGGCGTTCGCGGAGGCGGTCAGGGTCAGCAAGGACTACGTGGTGGTGTGCCAGTGGCACCCGGAGTTCCCGAGCGATCTGCTGGTCGTCGGCAGGGCCGTGCGCGGGACGGGTGGGCGCAGGGGCGCGAAGCTGCCCGAGCCGCAGGAAGAACTCACGATCGACATTCCCCTGGTGCATCCCGACGAGGCCACGATGCTGCGCAGCTTCCTGAGCGTGGGCAGCTATCAGCGCATCATCGAGAACGAAGGGGAGGAGAAAGTCGCGGAAAAAATCAGGGCCGCGGTTGAACCGTTCCAAAAACCGGACGGCACCTATCGGTTCTCGAACAAGTACCTGATGTCGGTCTTCCGCAAAGATCAGGCGGCGAGCATCTCGTAGCCCGCCGTGGTCAGCGCGGCAGGGCCGGGACGGGTGCTGATCAGGCCCGCGGTCCTCAGACGCAGTCCGGCGAACTGGTCGGCGCAGCACAGGCCGTCGACGAGCAGAGAGCTTCCGGCGATCTCGCAGCGGCCGTCGGCGACTGCTCTGAGAACGGCCCGGTCGCGGTGTGTGAGCGATGATTCGGTCATCTTCTTCTCCTAGCGGTGAATCCTCTACTTACAGATACGTCGAAGGAGAAGGTTCCGGTTCGACATCATCGTCAGAGAATTCCGCGCGTACTCCGAGAAGACGGACGGCACGGCCGTGTTCGAAGCGGTCCAGCACGACCAGGGCGGCGGCCGCCAGCTCGTCGGCGGAGGACGTCGGTGCAGGTAGCTTCATCAGCCGCACCTTCGTGAAGAACGGCACGAACCGCACCTTCACGCCCACGCGCATGACAGGACGTCCCTCGGCGACCACGTCAACAGCCACCTGGTGCGCCAGCGCCACGACCTCGCGGCGGATGTCGTCCATCGACACAAGGTCCTGCTGGAAGGTCTTCTCGTGGGACCGGGACTTCACCACCCACGGCGTCGCGCTCACGACCGTGTCCCCCGCGCCCTGGGCGACGGTCCGGTAGTACGGACCCATCCGCGGGCCGAAACGCAGGGCCAACTCCTCCACGGGTGCGGAAGCCAGGTCCGTCACGGTCACGAGGCCCAACTCGGCGAGCTTGCGCTCGGTCTTCGCGCCGATCCCCCACAGCGCGGACGTCGGCCGGTGCCCCATCACCTCGACCCAGTTCTCCCTCGTGAGCTGGAAGACGCCGGCGGGCTTGCCGAACTCGGTCGCGATCTTGGCCCGCAGCTTGTTGTCGCCGATGCCCACCGAGCAGTGCAGACCGGTCTTCGCCAGCACCGCCGCCTGGATCGACCGCGCGAACGCCACCGGGTCGTCCGCCGAGATGCCGACGAACGCCTCGTCCCACCCCATCACCTCGACGACCACAGGGAACGAGCGCAGCACGGCCATCACGTCCGCCGACGCCGCCTCGTACAGCGCGTGGTCGACCGGCAGGTAGACGGCGTCGGGCAGCTTCTTGAACGCGGTCCGCAGCGGCAGTCCCGAGCGCACGCCGAACTCGCGCGCCTCGTAGGACGCGGTGGCCACGACCGCGCGTTCGGTCGGGTCGCCGTTGCCGCCCACCACCACGGGCCTGCCGCGCAACGACGGATCGCGCAGCACCTCGACCGCCGCGATGAACTGGTCGAGGTCCACGTGCAGGACCCAGTCCGCCATGCTGGACAGTATGAAACGGTCGGCCGGAATCCTGCTCTTCAGAAGGCGCGAGCAGCTGGAGGTGCTCCTCGGGCACATGGGCGGCCCGTTCTGGGCCCGCAAGGACGCCGGCGCGTGGTCCGTGCCGAAGGGCGAGTACACCGAGGACGAGATGCCCGAGGCCGCCGCGCGCAGGGAGTTCGAAGAGGAACTCGGGCTGCCGGTCCCGAACGGCGAGCTGATCCCGCTCGGCGAGGCCAAGGGCTCCGGCAAGGTCATCACGGTGTGGGCCCTCGAAGGCGACCTGGACCCCGAGACGGTCACACCGGGCACGTTCGAGATGGAGTGGCCGCCGAAGTCGGGTCAGCGCAAGACGTTCCCCGAGGTCGACCGCGTCCAGTGGTTCAGCGTGGAAGAGGCGAGCGCGAAGATCGTCTCCGCGCAACGCCCCTTCCTCGAACGACTCACGGCCAGATAGAGGAAACCCACTCCGGGTGGTCGATGAACGGGTTGCGGTTCTTCTGGTAGTTGTTGAAGATCACGTCGTTGCGGCGCTTCTCGAACGCGTCCGGCGGATCTCCGGCGCTCCACTGCTTGAGGACCGACAACTTGCCCATGTACGGCGCTGAGCCGTTGGACACCGAGTTGTTCATCTCCAGGTTCACGTATCCGTCGTTGCCCTCGTAGCGCACGGCCATGTAGAAGATCATCCGCGCGACGTCGCCCTTGACGGAGGCGCGCGGCTCGAACGAGTCGCCGTCGGCGAGGCTGCCCGGCGCCTCGCTGACCGGGGAACCGCCGTTGTCGAAGTCCAGGTTGCCGCGGGCGGCGTTCACGGACACGTCCTCGGGACGCAGGTGGTGGATGTCCGTGCCGGGACCGGTGGCCGTGCCGAAGTCACCGTGCGACTTGGCCCAGACGTGTTCGCGGTTCCAGTCGTTGCCGCCGCCACCGTTGGTCGACTTCGCCTGCGAACGGCCGCTATACAGCAGGATCACGTTGTTCGCGTTGGCCGGGTCCTGGTCAGTGGCCTTCAGCGCGTCCCAGACCTGGTCGTAGCTGAGCTTGGTCTGGGTGCGGATGATCGAGTTCAACGCCGACTTCAGCGCCGCACCGCTCTTGCCGCAGGCCGAGGTGTAGTAGGCCTCGCAGGCCGAAGGCGGCGCACTGGTGGTCGGCGGAGTGGTCGTGCTGGTCGTCGGTGTGGTGCCGGCGAACGCGAACGCCGTGGTCGAGGTCAGGCCGGCGTGCGAGAAGTACGCGCTCAGGGAGCCCGTCACGTCGATCTGCCTGCCCAGCAGCGACGGGTTCGACCTCATGCCCCACGCCGCACGGAACGACGACGGGATCTGCACGTAGACCATGCTCGAAGTGCTGGTCGTGGACGCCGAGTCCGCGAGCGCGAGCGCGTAGTCGTTCGGATAACCCGAACGGACGACGGTCGTCGTGGCCGTGGGTTGGCCGACGACATAACCGCGGACGGTCGCCGACGACCCGTTCTGAGTCGCGATCGCCTGCGCGACAGTGAGCGGAGCTGCTGCGACAGCGGCGGTCGACCCGTACAGGCCGACCGCCGCCAACAAACCGACGACTAAAGCAAGTGGACTCCACCGCGCCATGAGCACTCCCCGATCGTGTGGATGTTTCACACACGATCGGTGTACATGGTCAACGGATGGTTAACGAGCGGTCACGGCACCAGGACGACCTTGCCCGTCGTGCGGCCGGACTCGACCAGTTCGTGGGCCTTCGAGACCTCAGCCAGCGGCACGACGTGGTCGATGTGCACCCTGAGCTGCGGCAACGCGGCGAGATCGGTGCCAGACGCGGAGACGCTCAGGAACAGCTCGAACCGGATGCCGAGCTCGGAAGCTCGGTCAACGTCAAAACCCGGGTTGCCCGGGGTGACCGACACGAGCACGCCGCCCGGCTTGATCACCTTGGCGGAGCGCTCGGCGTACTCGCCGCCGATCGTGTCCAGCACGACGTCGACCGGCTCGATCTCGGTGAAGTCCTGGTGGCGGTAGTCGATGACCTCGTCCACGCCGAGCGAGCGCAGGAAGTCGTGCTTGGCCGCCGACGCCGTGCCGATCACGTACGCGCCCCGTGCCTTGGCGATCTGCACCGCGACGTGCCCGACACCTCCGGCGGCGGCGTGGACCAGCACGCGCTGACCAGCGGAAACGCCACCTCTGCCGACGAGCGCCTGCCAGGCGGTCAACGCCGCCACCGGCGTTGCGCCGGCCTGTTCGACGGTCAGCCACGAGGGCCGCTTCGCCAGGTTGGAGGCCTGCACCACGGCGTACTCGGCGTAGCCGCCGCCCGTGCCGGGGAAGTCGAGCAACCCATAGACCGCGTCCCCGGCCGCGAACCCCTCACCGGCGTGCTCGACGGTGCCCGCGATGTCCCAGCCCAGCGTGAACGGCGGCTCGCCGAGCGCCGGGAACCCACCGCCGCGGATGTAGGTGTCGACCGGGTTCACCCCCGCCGCACCCACCTTGACCAGCACCTGACCCGGTCCGGCGACGGGCACCGCGACCTCGGCGACCTCCAGCACGGACGCGTCGCCCACGGCGTTCTGCGTGATGACTCGCACGATGATCCCCCTTCGATGTTCTCGATGGGCACCATCTTGCAGTTAGCGCCAACTTGTAGAAAGTAGGCACTTGTAGGTGACTAACTCTCCCTCAGATACAGGTCGCGGAGTAGCGCGACCTCCGCGAGGTGGTGGATCACCTCACGGTTGATGTGCAACACCAGCGTCGCCATGGGCTCCTCCGCGAACGGTCCCTCCGCCGGCCCGACGGCCTTCGACAGATCGGCTGTGCGCGCGCCGGCCATCCACCCGTCGTACGCGTCGTCCAGCTGCTTCAACGCCTCGTCGGCGCTCTGAGCGAACTGCCAGGTCGTGTAGTCGGCCGGTGGGCCACCGAAGTGCGAAGCCGTGCGCGCGTTGAACACGCCGACGATGATGTGCGCCATCCGCCACGCGATCGTGGTGATGGGCGTCGGTTCGGGCGCCGGGTACTGCCAGTCGATCGAGTTGTCCTCGCGGATGGTCCACGCGTCGGGCACGGGCTGCCAGAAGTACTCCTCGTCCGTCAGCCCTTCCAGCCGCGGCCGCGCGTGCACGGTCCAGTGGAACTCGAGCTGGTCCGTCAACTGCTTGTTCCAGTCCATGCCCCGACCGTAAATCCGTTTGCGGACAACCACCGCCCTGGAAACACTCCGACCGTGGAAATCCGTACCTCGCGACCGGAAGACCTTCCCCAGATCGAGAAGCTCATCGTCTCGCGCATGGACCCCAGCGACGGCGTCGACGCCCGCCTGCTGATGACCGATCCGGACGCGGGCTGCGACTGGGTCGGAGTCGCCGACGACGACGGCCGGATCGTCTCCACCCTCACGTTGATGGACGAGACGGTGATGCTGGCCGGCCTGGACATCCCGGCAGGGCAGGTCGAACAGGTCGCCACCGACACCGAGTACGAGGGCAGGGGCCTGGTGCGGCAGCTGATGAGCTGGGCGCACGACAGGTCGGCCGAACGCGGTCACCTGCTCCAGTTCGTGATGGGCGTCCCGTACTTCTACCGGCAGTTCGGCTACACCTACTCGATCCCGGTCAAACAGACCCGGCCGCTCGCCACCAGGCCCGAAGCCGTTGCGGGACATACGATCCGGCGCGCGACCGAGGCCGACATCCCGGTGCTGAACAGGCTCCAGGACGACGCCAGCACGGCGCGGACCTGCGCGTGGCCCATGGCGCGCCGTGCTGGCGCTGGCTGATCGGCCGCACCGGCTCGACCACGTGGATCGTCGACCGCGACGGCATCCCGGTCGCCACGGGCCGCAGCACGCCGGAAGAAGAGGGCGACGTCGTACTCGGCGAGATCGCCGGCATCGACGACGACGCCGTGAAAGCTCTGGTGACACTGGTGAATCCGGCCGAGATCGGCGAACGGCACCCGGCACTGGAGGAACACCTGGAGGCCAGGCGACCGGACCTCGACCAGTACATGGTGCGCATCCCCGGCATCCCGGAGCTGCTGGAGCACCTGCGTCCGGTCTTCGCGCAACGTCTGCGAGGCCACGAGCCCGACGACGTGGTGCTCGGCTTCTACCGCTCGCACGTCCGCTTCCACTGGGACGGCACCGAGATCGGCACGTACGAGTGGGGTGGCACGTTGCTCGGCCCCGGCGCACAGGGCGGCGCGGGCATCGCCCCGGACCTGCTGGCACCGCTGCTGTTCGGGCCGCACGGCATGGACGGCCTGCGCCGGATCTTCTCCGACGTCTATCCCGGTCCGAAAACAACACTGATGACCAGGCTGTTTCCGCCGGTCACGAGCGATCTGCTGACCTTCTACCTCCCATAATCCAGAATAAACCGAGCGCTCGGTCTATTATTGGCCGCATGACGACTGTGCAGGAGACCGCGGCGGTCCGGTACGGCATCTGGGTCGCGTGCCCGGCCGCCGGCGCCGCCGCGGCGTGGGGGCTCACGCTGGCGGCCGGGTGGATCACGACCTTGGGCTGGTTCCCGTTCCAGGGCGTGTTCGAGCTGGTCACGGACATGGCGCAGCCGTGGCGGACGATCGGGGCGCTCGCCGTCGGCGCGGTCGCGGGCTTCGTGTTCGCGCTGATCTGGGCGAGCGAGATGATGTCGGTCGAGGTCTCCCACGCGCGGATCACGCTGCGCAAGGACGACAGGACGTTCGACTTCGGCCGCGACCAGGTCGAGTCGGTGTTCGCGGACGGCAAGCAGCTCGTGCTGCTCTCCCCGAGCGGCGCCGAACTGGCCCGCGAGAAGTCCGACCTGAGCAGGGCGAGGCTCGAACGGGCCTTCACCGAGCAGGGCTACCGGTGGCGCGCCGCGGACCCGTTCGCAGGCGAGTTCCGGATGTGGGTCGAGCACGCCCCCGAACTGACGGCGGACGTGAACGCGCTGTTCACGGCCAGGAGGAAGGCCATCGCGAAGTACGAGAACGAGGAGGCCGCAGAATTGGCACGGGAGATCCGCAAACGCGGCGTCTCCGTGCGGGACGAGAAGAAGAGGCAGTACTACAGGTGCGAACGGTAGATCCGGTCAAGCACGCGGAGAAGAAGCGGCACATCACCGACACCGCGGCGGGGTTGTTCGCGCAGAAGGGTTTCGAACGCACGACCGTCGCGGACATCTGCAGGGCCGCGGACATCAGCACCGGCAGCCTCTTCCACTACTTCCCCACCAAGCGGGCGATCTTCCGCGAGATCTTCGTGCAGGACGCCGAGGACAACGCGGCCATGTTCGCCCGAGCCCGCGAACTGAGCCCGTGGGACGGTGTCCTGCTGATGGTGGGGCATCTGTGTGCGCCCGCGCTCGACCGGTCCGTGGCCGGGCTGGTGCTGGAGGTCGTGGCGCAGGCCAGCCGCGATCCGGAGCTGTGGGAGCTGGTCGGCCGCAACGAACAGGTCGTGCGCGACGAACTGGCCGCCCTGCTGCAACAGGCGCACGACGCCGGCCAGATCGCACTGCCGGTGAGCGCATTGACGGCCGCGAGCTGGGCGCAGGCTCTGGTCGACGGCCTGTTCGGCAGGCTGATCGACCCCGACTTCGACGCGAACGAACAGGTGAGGACCCTCCGGTTGATCCTTTCCCGATTCGTGGGTGCTCCAGCACCATGAGGGCATGGCTTATGACGTCGCTGCGGTCCGCGCCCACTTCCCCGCGTTGCGCGAGGGTGCCGCGCACTTCGACGGGCCCGGCGGCGCGCAGGTGCCCGACGTCGTGGCCGAGGCGGTCAGGAACACCCTGACCTCGGCGGTCTCCAACCGGGGCAGCGTCACGGCCGCCGAGCGCCGGGCCGAGGAGATCGTGCGGACCGCACGGCGCACGATGGCGGAGTTCCTCAACGCCGGCAGCATCGTGTTCGGGCGCAGCATGACCCAGCTGACCTACGACTTCGCCCGCACGCTGTCGAAGAACTGGCGGCCGGGCGACGAGGTCATCGTGACCAGGATCGACCACGACGCGAACATCAGGCCGTGGGTGCAGGCCGCCGAGTCCGCGCGGGCCACGGTGCGATGGGCGCCGTTCGACCGCACGACCGGTGAGCTGCCCGTCGAGTCGGTGACGAAGCTGCTGTCCGACCGCACCCGCGTCGTCGCGATCACGGCGGCGTCGAACCTGCTCGGCACGCGCCCGGCCATCGCGGAGATCGCGCGGGCGGCGCACGAGGCGGCGGCGTTCGTCTACGTGGACGGCGTGCACTACACACCGCACGTGCCCGTCGACGTCGAGGCGTTGGACGCCGACTTCTTCGTGTGCTCGCCGTACAAGTTCCTCGGCCCGCACCTCGGCGTGCTGGCGGCGGCGCCCGAGCTGCTGGAGACGTTGCGGCCGGACAAGCTGCTGCCGTCGAGCAACGCCGTGCCGGAACGGTTCGAGCTGGGCACGCTGCCGTACGAGCTGCTCGCCGGGACGACCGCGGCCGTGGAGTTCATGCGGTCGCTGGAAGGCCTGGAGGAGTACGAGCTCGGCCTCCGCGAGAAGCTGGAGACCGGGCTGCGGGAACTCGGCGTGCGCATCTACGGCAAGGCCTCGTCGCGCACGCCGACCGTGCTGTTCTCCGTCGACGGGCTGGACCCGGCCGAGGTCTACCGCCGGCTCGGGGCCGAGGGCGTGAACGCGCCCGCCGGCCACTTCTACGCGATCGAGTGCTCGCGGTGGCTCGGCCTGGGCGACAAGGGCGCGGTGCGGGCGGGCATCGGGCCGTACACCGACGAGTCCGATGTGGATCGTCTGCTCCGGGCCGTGGCCAAGCTCAGATGAACAGGACCAGCGCGGCGTAGACCGCGCCGACGAGCACGCTGATGTTGAGCTTGCGCGTCACGCGGTCGCCGGGGTGTTCGGCGATCAACGACCGGGCGCGCGCCCACATCACCTTCTCGCCCGCCTCCTTGTCCGGCAGGTGCGGTGTCGTGAGAACGTCGCCGTGCGGGCCGAACGCGAGCATGAGCTGGGGGCCGGACCGCCGCACGCCGTGCAGCTGCGCCCACGGCACGCGGTAGGTGAAGATGCCGGTGTAGAGCACGACCGAGTTGTGGTCGAGACGCAGCATCGGCTGGAACCGCGTCACCGCCGACAGAACGCACTGCACGCCGATCAGCCCGAGCACGATCAGCTCCGGGTAGGACTTCAGCGCGATCAACGCCCCGGCGGCGCCGAGCAGCAGCGCCACTCCCTCGATCCGCCGCCGGTCGCCCGGCCAGATCGCGTGCGGCAGGTCGACCGGTGTGCCCGCGGTGACCGGCACGCCCGGCAGGTGTGCACTGTGGACGGTGTGGCGCGGGCGGACGCGGTTCAGCGTGCTCGTCGCCATGACCTCTCCCTCGACCAGCAACGCCACCTGGCCGCCGTGGTGCCACTCCCCCGCGACGAGGACCTCGGCCGGGTCGAGCCGCGGCGGCGGGTCCTCCTCGCCGCGCCACACCCGGCCGAACTGCTCGGTGTCGTGGTAGAGCGGCTCCTCCAGCCCGAGGTCGGCGAGCGTGGCGACCGTGGCGACGTCCTCCTTGCCGTGCCGCAACAGGATCCGGCGCGGCCCGAGCGGACGCGCCTGCAGCCGGATCGCCTTCACCGGGCCCGACCACAACGCGCGGCGGCGGCGTTCCCGCGCGGCCAGCATGATCGCGAAGAACACGGCGGCACCGCCGATGGTCAGCCACCAGGTGACATCCTCGGGTTCGTTCTCCATCCGCACCCACGTGCCGTCCGCGAGCACCGGCACCTCGTCGCCGACCCGGTAGGACTCCGGCGCGAGCGGCTGGAACGCGGTGCGCTGCCGGTCCGGCAGTTCCACCCACACCTCGTAGGAGTCCTTGATCTCGACGACCTGGGCCTCGACGCGGCTGGCGTTCGCGATGTGCTGCTCGATCGCGTCGTTGATGAGGCCGTACTGCACGAAGGTCAGGAACCCGAACACGACCAGCAGCACGGCGACCACGCGCAGAACTCCGCGTTGCGGCGGCAGGTCCGGCAGGGAAACGATCGTCGCGCCCGCCGCCTCGTGCTGTTCAGCACGCGCCCTGACCGTCCACAGCGCGACCAACGCACACGCACCGGCGTGCAGCCCGAACGCCAAGTTCGCCACCGCACTGCCGTCGAGCGCGATGTCCAGCACACCGAACAGCACGCCCATCGCGCAGCCCGTGAGCACGCGGTTGAACAACAGCAGCAACGGCGTCGCCAGCAACGGCACCACCGCGAGAGAGAACAACGGGTCCGGCAAACACGGCTGCGCGGCCGTGCACGGCGCCTCGTTCGCGCTCACGGCGAAGTAGAAGGCGGCGATCCACCCACCGACGAGCCCGACCTTGGTCACCCACCACGGAACCGCGGCTGCTTGCCAGCGCTGGACGTCCACGGGACCGATCATGACACGTCCGTTGCTCCGAACGGCGCGGTTCCCCCTCGATGAAGTGGGTATCCGCACCTCAACACAGTGCTCTACCAATTGGCAGGAGGTGGACACATGCTGGCCATCATCGCCGCAGTCTCGTTCGGCCTCGCCCTGATCCTGGACCTGGCGAAGGCGGCGCTCGGTGAAGTGATCACGGTCAACACCCTGGTCGTGCTCGGACTGTTGCTGCTCGCGTTGCACCTCGCCGGTGTCGGCACCGGCACCCGTTCCTTCGGATGGCGCCGTGCCCGCAGGTAAGACCGTCAACGGCCCCTCCAGGTTGCCGAAAGGCGCCTGGTGGGGCGTTCTCAAGCGGACTGTCAAAGAGTTCAGCGACGACAACCTGACGGACTGGGCGGCCGCGCTCACCTACTACGCGGTGCTGTCGTTGTTCCCCGGCATCATCGTCCTGACGTCCGCGCTCGCGCTGCTCGGCGACGCGACGACGCAGGAGCTGCTGAAGTACGTCGACCAGGTCGCGCCCGGCCAGGCCGGCGACGTGGTCAAGTCGTCCATCGAGGAGCTGCGGAAGAGCCAGAACGCCGCGAGTCTGCTGGGCATCATCGGTCTGCTGACCGCGTTCTGGACCGCGTCGGGCTACCTCGGTGCGTTCATGCGGGCCTGCAACGCCGTCTACGACGTCGAGGAGGGCCGGCCGTTCTGGAAGTTGGTGCCGCTGCGACTAGCGCTGACGCTGGGCTCGGTGGTGCTGGTGTCGCTCACGCTCGGCGCGCTCGTGCTGACCGGCGGCGTCGCGGACGCGGTCGGCAACGCGATCGGGCTCGGCGACACCGTGGTCACGGTCTGGGACATCGCGAAGTGGCCGGTCATCCTGCTGCTCGTGAGCCTGGCGTTCGCAATTCTGTACTGGGCGGCGCCGAACGTGCGGCAGCCCGGCTTCCGCTGGATCAGCCCCGGCAGCCTGCTCGCGATCGTGCTGTGGGCGCTCGCGACCGTCGGTTTCGCGATCTACGTGGCGAACTTCGGGTCCTACAACAAGACCTACGGCTCGCTCGGTGGCGTGATCGTCTTCCTGGTGTGGCTGTGGATCTCGAACATCGCCGTGCTGCTCGGTGCCGAGTTCGACGCGGAGCTGGAGCGCGGCAGGAGGCTCGCGCAGGGGGAGAAGGAACCCTCACCCGAGCCGCGTGATCTCCCCGGGTAACTCGGCCTCGACCGCCGTCCACACCCCGTCGGGCCCGGCCTCGATGCGTTCGCTCTTGTCACCGGGGACGAGCACCCACAGCTGGTCCTTCTTGGACAGCCACACGACGCCGATGCCGTCCGCCCGCGAGCTCGTCGCGTACTCGTAGGACTTGCGGAACACGTCGCCGCCGTTACGGTCGGTCACCCGTACCTCGCTCGCGCTCTCGGCGTGCGCGACGAACTTCCCGCTCGGCGACTGCTTGGGCGCGCCCGGTCTCGCGAACCGGTCCTCGCCGTCGCCGCCACAGCCGGTGAGGACCAGGAGCAGGGCGACGAGCGCCGCCAGGGCCCTCATGACAGTTCGCTGCGGTAATTGCCGTGCGTCATACCGCCAAAGGTAGCTAGCGTGATCCTTCGTGCTCACCATTCTGGAGAAGTTTTACGACTCTGTGCCCCGACCGGGATCTCGCGTTGAGGAACACGGTGAGCTGGTGTTGTTCGTCCAGGCGGGCGACGGCTACCCGTTCTACGCGCGTCCCCGGTTCCCCGGCGGGCGGCCGACGGTCGCCGACGTGCTGGAGGTGCGCGAACGACAGCTCGAAATCGGTGTGCCCGAAGCGTTCGAGTGGGTGCACGAGACGACGCCGGGCCTGCTCGACGTCGCCCGGCAGGCCGGCTTGGCGGTGCTCCAAGCTCCGTTGCTGGTGCTCGACCCCGAGAAGCTGCCGGAACCTCATCCGCACGTACGCGTGCTCGGCACGCTGCCTGCCGAGGTGTCCGTCGTCGCGGAACTGGCGTTCTCGTCGCCGGGCACGGGACGAGGCGAAGCCGGTGTGGCGGAACGGGACGCGGCGCTCGAAGGCGCCGTCCCGGGGAGCACCCGCCACCGCCACGCGGTGGCCGACCTGCCAGGCGAGGGCGTACTGGCGGTGGGCACCGCGCAACGGGCGGGTGATGTCGTCGAGATCGCGGGCATCGGCACGTTGCCGGCGGCACGGCGGCGTGGCCTCGGTGGCGCGGTCACCGCCGAACTGGCACGTGATGCCCTGGAGAGGGGCGCTGAGCTGGTGTTCCTGTCGGCCGGCAGCCAGGAGATCGCGCGGGTCTACGAGCGCGTCGGGTTCCGCCGGATCGGCACGGCCTGCATCGCCTCGACCTAGTGGTGTGGCACGCGAAACAGGCAGTCGACGCACGGCATGCCGGACGGCTGGGCGAGCAGTTCGGCCTCTCCCTGACGGATGAGTTCGCCGCAGTAGGCGGTCAACGCGAGCGGCGTCTCGTCGTCAGGCACGGGCACGAGGTGGCACGCGCGTTGTGTCTCGCCTACGACACCCGCACGCTTGCGGACCAGCAATACAGCCATGCGTAGAGCGTGGTGGCCGCACAGTGGTTTGCGGGCCACGTATGCGGAACTCGCATACAGCGGCTACCGGAGCTGCGCCGTGAGCTCGGCCATCGCGGGCGTCGCGGCCCACGGCCCGAGCCTGGCCAGCTCGTTCACGATGAGCTGCGAGCCCGTCACCCGGGCCAGGTCCAGTGCGACGAACCCCAGCTCGACGGCCCGTTCCACATCACCGGCGGCGGCATGCGCATAGGCGAGGGTGGCCGTGTGCACGCCCTGTTCCCACTGGCACGCGCTGCCCCACCGCGGCATGAGCTGCGTGTAGACGTCGATGGCGCGACGGTGGTCGGCGAGGTCGACGAGGCTCGCGGCGCGTTGCAACTGCACGTGCAGGTCGGTGAAGCAGTAGCCGATGGAGTACTCGTCGGACTGCGGCGGAGGCACCTCCAGCACCAATGCCTGCGCGAGGTCGAACCGCGACATGCACGCGTCCTGGCCCGCACGTGCGAGACCACGCGCTTCCTGCCGCAACGCCATCGCGCGCACGACCGGGCTCGCACCGGTCTCGCGTTGTGCGGCGCGCGCCAGGCCGATGACGCGGTCGTCGTCACCGTCCGCCTCCGCGAGCTGGCTCAGCCGCACGTAGCAGTACGCGACGACGTCCCTGTCGTCCGCGGCCTGCCCCTGCTCCAACGCCCGTGACGTCCACGCGGCCGCGTTGCGCAGGTCGCCGACCTCCTCGTGCAGCCAGCCGAAGAACTCCGCGTACATCGCGCCCGTGCCGAGCAACCGACGGCGGACTTCGCCACGCGCGTTGCGGCGCAACGCGTCGATGACGTCGTACATGCTGCGAACAGCGGGCATGAGGGCGCCGGTCGCCCGCCAGTTGTGCGCGTCGTTGACGATCCGGCGCAGCACGAGCAGCTGGCTCACCGCGTCGTCGTCGTTGTCCGCGTTGAAGACGGCGGAGGCGCACAACGCCATGAGCGCCTTGCCCTCCATGCCGACCACAACGTCACCCGACCGCATCGGCACCGTGCGGTCGGTCAGTCCGAGCAGGTGGGCGGGAACGCCGAGCAGCCGTTGCAACGTGCGCAGGACGCGCAGGTCGTAGGCGATGTTGCTGCCGGACTCGAGCCGTGAGATCGCCGACTGGGAGAACCCGGCCAACGCGCCCAGCTCGTCCTGGCGCAGGCCGTGGGCCCTGCGCGCGATCGCGATCACGGCGCCGGGCGACTCCGCGGCGACCGCGTCCCGCACGGCCCTCGACTCCCAGGTGGACGGCGGCAGCATCGGCAGCGGCCCGTCCGGGACGACAACGGCGTTCACAGCAGGGTCGCTCAATCTCAACGCCTCCCACGCTCGGGCCGCCATCATGCCGCTCACGGCGAAAACGCTCCACCTCGTCTCGGCAGGGCACGAGACCGACTATCCTGCGCGCGTGATCAAGGACTTCGGTGCCGGTGTCGGTCTGCTGCTGCGTGGGTTCCGCCTGGTGTTCAGCTCACCCAAGCGGGTGCTGGTCGGCGCGTTGCCCGCGGTCATCACGACGGTGCTGATGATCACCGGCTGGGTGTTCCTGCTCACGAACATCGACTCGATCGCCGGGTGGCTGACGGGCTTCGCGGACTCGTGGAGCGACACCTGGAAGGGCATCGTCGAGGTCGCCGTCGGAATTTCGGTGATCGCGGCAGGGCTGGGCCTGAGCGTGCTGCTGTTCACCGCGATCACGATCATGATCGGTGGCCCGTTCTACGAGTACATCTCCGAAGAGGTCGAGGACGAGCTCGGCGGTGTGCCGGAGGCGGAGCAGATCGGCTGGTGGCGCGGGTTCCTCGTCGGGCTGCGCAGCACGGTCCTGCTCGTCGGCACGTCGATCCTGTTCGCGGTCCCGCTGTTCCTCTGCGGGTTCATCCCCGTCATCGGGCAGACGGTCGTGCCGGTGCTGGCCGTGTGCATCAACGGCTACCTGCTCGGCATCGAGCTCACCGGCATCCCGTTCACCCGCCGCGGCCGGTCGTTCAAGCAGCGCAGGCAGATCCTCGCGACGCGGCGCGGGCTGGTGCTCGGGCTCGCCGTGCCCACCTACCTGCTGTGCCTGGTCCCGCTCGCCGCGCTGGTCGTGATCCCGGCGGCGATGGCAGGCGGCACGGTGTTGTCGCACCGCCTGCTCAACGGGGACCGCGCTACCGTGTGAACGGCAGCCAGGCCTGCTGGGCCAGGCCGTTGCGCGCGTTGATCTGCACGCCCGCGCTGGAGATCAACCACAGCTGGTCGCCGATCACGATCGTGCGCCGCTGCCCGCTGCCGTAGTCCTGACTGGACGGTTCGGCGATCTTGCCGACGTCGCGCAACTGGTTGCCGTCGACGCGCAGCACCAGCGAGGACAGCTCGTAGTGCGCCTTGTACGACGCCACGGGGATCACCAGCGTGCCGTCCTGCGGCCAGAAGAGGAACGCGTGCGGGTCGAACTGGGCCTCGGAGTTCGTGTCCGGCAGGTGGTACTGCGCGATCCGTTGCGGTGACGCGGGATTGGCCACGTCGAACAACGACACCTGGGTGCCCGTCGTCCTGCCCTGGTCGGTCGCCTCCTGGCCGACGCCGATGAGCTTGCCGTCACCCGCCGGGTGCAGGTAGGCGGAGAACCCGTTGATCTTCAGCTCGCCCATCACCCTGGGCTGCCGGGGATCGCTCAGGTCGAGCGTGTAGAGCGGGTCGGTCTGGCGGAACGTGACGACGTAGCCCATCTTGCCGATGAACCGCACGCTGTAGATCCGCTCGCCCTTGCCCAGGCCGCCTGCCTGGCCGAGCTTCGTGAGCTGGTTGCCGTCGCGGCGCAGCGTCGTGACGAAGCTCTCCGACTGCGGTGGCGCGGGTTGCCGCTGCGGCAGCAGTTCCGTCGGCATCCGCCAGCAGCAACGGGTTTCGGTGCCCGTGGTGGTGGCGACGCGCAGCACACCGTCGTGCTCGGACAGCGAGTACTGGTTGAGCAGCGTGCCGTTGACGTCGCCGGACGCGACGTGCTTCGGCGGTCCGGGCGCGCCGATGTCGAACTGGTGGATCGCTGTCGTGATCGGGCGCTGAACCGGTGGCCTGGAGGGGAGTTCGGGCAGCAGGCGGTGGTCGTCGGCGATGTAGAGGCTGCGGTCGGTGCCGTAGACGGTGTCGCCGTCGGCCACGATCGAGACCGGCTGACCGGTGCCGAGCTTGCCGGAGAGCTCGAACGTCAGCACGGTCAGCATCGACGTTCCCGAGTGGACCACGGGGTGGCTGACGTTCGCGCAGTCGACCAGGGTTCCGCTCGACTTGGCGCCGCTCTCGTCGAGCTCGTAGCGCGGCAGCCACGACGTGATGGGCTCGCTCTGCAGGATCTCCCTGTTGCGGCGCAACGATCCCGCCTCGTTCGTCGCCTGGTCCGGGTACACCCACGGCATGCGCGGCTGCGAACGGACGACGACACGGGCGGTGCCGCCGATCTGGCGGGCGTCGAGGTAGAAGCCGTCGGTCTTGAGGCTGCTGATCTCCTTGAGTCCCTTGAGGTCCACCAGAACGAGCTCGGTGCCGGACTGCGGAGCGAACGACGGGCGGCCGGGTGGCAGCGTCGGCTCCAGCATCGGCACAGGGCTTTCGGTCACCACCAACCCGCGGTCACCGGAGACCAGCAACTGGCTCGCACGGCGTTCGCCCAGGTCGACGGTGCCGGTGACGGCCTTGCTCGCCACGTCGATCACGCGCAACTTGCCGTCGGCGATGGAGAAGACGCGTTTCCCGTCCGTCTTCACGACGTCCGGCTCGTCGACGCCCTGCTCGTGGACGTTGGTCGTCGAGTGGCCCTGCTGCTGCGCGGGCGGCGTGGCAGCGGTGCGCGCGTCGGGCACGCTCTTCTGCGCGACCCCCGCGCTGTTGTCCGTCGCCATGCCCTCGGCGAACGTGATGTTGCGGCCCCCGAGGCCGTACGCGCTGACGTACGGGGCCATGGCACGGCGGAGTTCGGCCACCGCGTTGTCGCACGAGTCGAACGCGACGAGACGCACCGGCCCGTAGTCCACGATCGGTGGTGGCGCGGGGATTTCGTCCCGCGCCGCGGAGCTCACACACACTCCGGCGACGGCCAGCACGGCGGCACCGGCCAACAACTTCTTGCCGTTCATGTCATGAGGACGTAAGCGAGGCCGGGAAGGGTTGCCGCCCTTCCCGGCCTTTCTCTGCAGCTGGTCCGCGTAGGCCATTCGGCCGCGCGCGCCCTCGCGTGATTGGATCGACCGCGAACAACCCCGTTCCGAGAGGAAATTGTGATGGCCCCCACGAAGCCTGAGGTCGACCCGCACGACGGCCCGGCGCCCGCCGACCTGCTGATCGAGGACATCACCGTTGGCGACGGTGCGGAGGCCACGGCCGGTCAGTTCGTCTCCGTGCACTACGTCGGTGTCTCGCACTCCACCGGCGAGCAGTTCGACGCGTCCTGGGACCGCGGCGACGCGTTCCAGTTCCCGCTCGGTGGCGGCCGTGTCATCGCCGGCTGGGACCAGGGCGTCCAGGGCATGAAGGTCGGTGGCCGCCGCAAGCTGGTCATCCCGCCTCACCTGGGCTACGGCGACCGCGGCGCCGGTGGCGTGATCAAGCCCGGCGAGACGCTGATCTTCGTCGTCGACCTGCTGGGCGTGAACTAGTTTACCGAGCGGCGTTCCACTGGTCCGTTCAGTGGAACGCCGCTGGTCTGCGCGGCCGATTTGGTCCCGGTGTGGAACTGGACCGGATCGGGCTGCGTCATCCTTGAGTCCGTCGCCGCCTCAGGAGGGAAACACAGGTGCCCGAGGACATCGCCGGGTCCGAGCAGATGCTCGCGAGCTGGAACAAGAACGTCCAGGAACGCGCCGCGCGCTATCAGGAGATGGCGACGCGTGTGCAGGGGATGACGATCTCCGAGCGCTCCGCGGACGGTTCCATCGAGATCCTGGTCGGGTCCAACGGGATCCTGCAGAACCTCGTGATCGGGGAATCCGCCTCCGGCAAGCGCATGTCCGAGGTGAGCGGCGAGATCATGAAACTGCTGCAGCGCGCGCAGTCCCGGATTCCCGAACTGCTGCAGGAAGCCATGGCCGAGACGATCGGCACGCAGGACGAGACGGCCAACGTGTTGTTCAACGAGGCCAAGAAGAACTTCCCCGCGCCGCCCGCCGAGGAGCCGGCGCGCACGCCGTACGACCGCAACGAGATCAACTTCCGGGTCGAGGAAGACGCGCCGCCGTCACGGCCGACGCCGCCGCCTCCCCCGCGCCGCCGCCCGCCGTCGGATGACGACGACGACTTCGGCGGGCAGTCCGTGCTCTCCTGATCTTCCTGTCCGTTGCTCGAACTTGAGGGGGTTCGATGACCGCCGGTGGTTTCAACGTCACCTCGGACGTGCTGGAAGCGCACGCCAAGGCCTTGGAGGGCCTGCACGGGCGTTTGCAGGGGGCAGTGGACGCGGCGAACACCGTGTCGATGCCGACTGACGCGTACGGGATCATCTGCCAGCCGTTCCGGATGCTGCTCGACCCCGTCGAACAGTGGGGCATGGACGCGCTGAAGGGCGCGGCGGAGGCCATGGACGTCACCGCCAAGAAGATCACCGCGACCGCCAAGCACTACCAGGAGGTCGAGGACCAGATCGCCCAGGCGCTGAAGGGCGGCGCCTGATGTCGTCGCCGAACCCGCTGGTGGCTCAGGCTCCCGCCGAGCCGTCCGGGTTCTTCAACGCAGGCACCGGTGACAACGGCTGGGCGACCGGCTTCTCCATCGCCGACTCGGCGGTGGACGCGTACAAGGGCATCTCCGAGGGCAACTGGATCGAGGGCGGCCTCGGCGTCGTCGGCTTGGTCGCCGACGCCGCCTCGATGGCGATCGACCCGTTCGGCACGCTGCTGTCGTCCGCGGCGTCGTTCCTGATGGAACACGTGCAGCCGTTGAAGGAGGCGCTGGACTGGCTGGCGGGCGACCCGCCGGTGATCCAGTCGTACTCGACGACGTGGGGCAACGTCTCGCAGGAGCTCGGCAAGATCGCGGGCGACTACAAGTCCGCCGTCGACGGCACCGGCGAGTGGACGGGTGCCGCGGCCGACGCCTACCGCAAGTCCGCGGGCGAGCAGCTGGACGCGTTGTCCGGCGCGGCTTCCACCGCGGGCTCGGTCGGCACCGTCGTCGGCGTGATGGGCATGGTCGTCGGCTTCGTGCGCGAGATGGTGCGCGACCTGATCGCCGACCTGGTCGCGAAGCTGATCACGTGGGTTCTGGAGGCCGTGTTCACGCTCGGGTTCGGCACGCCGGTGATCGTCGCGCAGGCCGTCACCGCGATCTCGAAGTGGGCGACGCGCATCGGCGAGCTCATCCAGAAGCTCATCAAGACCATCAAGAAGGTCTCGCCGCTGCTGGGCAAGCTGGTCGAGATCTTCACGAAGATCATGAAGGTCGTCGGCAAGCTGGTCGGCAAGGTGACCGGCCTCGACGTGATCTCCACGAAGTCCATCAAGCCCGGCGGCCTGTTCCACAGCACCAACTCCCCGGACCTCTCGCCGTCCTCTCCCGGTTCGCCTTCGTCTCCCGGCGGGTCGCCTTCTTCGTCCACTCCGGACAGTTCGCCGTCCTCGCCCTCGTCACCGTCGTCGCCGTCGTCGCCGTCGTCGCCGTCGTCGCCGTCGTCGCCGTCCTCTCCGGACAGTTCGCCGTCGTCTCCTTCTTCGTCCTCGCCGCCGGGGTCGCCTACCTCGCCGTCGTCTCCCTCTTCGCCGGGGTCGCCTTCTTCGCCCTCGTCGCCGGACGCACCGTCGCGGGCTCCGGACAGCTCGTCGCCCTCGTCCGCGCCGTCGCCTTCGCGTACCCCGGACAGCTCCGCGCCCGACGCCCCGTCGCCGTCGCGCACTCCCGACAACGCCTCGGCCCCTTCGGCCCCGCGCACGCCCGACAGCTCTCCGGGCTCTCCCGGCTCGCCGTCCGCACCGGCGGGCCCGAGCGCCCCGCACACCTCGTCGACCCCGGACGCACCCCGCAACACGGGCCAGACCGTCCAGTCCTCGGTGGCACCGCCGGACGCACCACTCCGCCCGGACGCCCCGCAGGCCCCCACCCGCGCCCCGGACAGCTCCCCCTCGTCGACGCCCGCCCAGGCAGGCCCGATGGGCGGCGGCACCCCGAACGCCGGCGGCGGCGGCAACGCACCGTCGTCTCCCGCGGCGGGAGGCCGTCCGCCGACGGGTGGCCAGGGCTGGACCGGCACCCCCGGCAGCAGCGGCGCCCCCAGCGCCCCCGCGCCACGCTCCCCCGACATGTCGACGTCGGCCTCCCGCGCCGACGCCCCGCCCCGCCCGGCCTCGATGCCGAGCGCACCGTCGGCCCCATCGATGCCGTCCTCGCCCTCGACACCTTCGATGCCGTCCTCGCCGTCGATGCCTTCCGCGCCTTCGGGTGGAATGCCTTCGGGCGGCGGCATGCCGCACGCACCATCGGCCGGCGCCCCGCACTCCCCGTCCGCACCGACGGCCCGCCCGGACGCCCCGAACGCACCGTCATCACGCCCGGACGCACCCCAAGGCCGCCCCAACGCCCCGCACACGGGCCCGTCCGGTCCGCACGGCGGACCGTCGCGTCCCGACGCGCCCAACACCCCGTTGCGCCCTGACGCACCGCACGGCAACACAACGCCGTCGTCACGTCCCGACGCACCGCACAACGGCCCGTTCGCGCCAACACGCCCGGACTCGCCGAACGCGCCTCACAGCCCGAACGCTCCCCACGGCGGCCCCAACTCGCCGCACGCACCCAACGCACCGCAGGCGCCAAACGCACCACGCGGCGGCCCCAATTCGCCGCACGGGCCGAACGCACCACACGGCGGTCCGAACGCACCGCATGCGCCGAACGCACCACACGGCGGCCCCAACACCCCGCACGGCGGACCGTCCCGTCCCGACGCCCCCAACCGTCCGGACGCACCGCACCGCCCCGACAGCCCGTCCCGCCCGGACGGCAGCGGCCCAGGCAACCGTCCCGAAGGCACCCGCCCTGACGGCTCACGTCCTGACGGCACCCGGCCCGACGGCTCGCGTCCGCACAGCCCGGACGGCCCCCGCCACCGCGGCACCGACACTGCCCAGGCACCGTCCCGGCCCGACGCACCACACCGTCCCGACGCACCCCATCGCCCCGACGCGGACGCACCACACCGCACCCCGGACAGCGACGCCCCCCACCACGGCCCGGACGGAAACAAGCCGCACGACAACACCCCGGACAAGCCTCACGACCCGGACGCGCCGAACAACCACGACCCCGACGCCCCGCCCGCGGACCGCCCGTCCCCGGAGGACGCGCACGCCCGCCACGCGGAAAGCACCCCGGCCGGCGTCTCCCACCACGGCGGCGACAAGGACATGGGCGACCTCCCCCACAAGGTCCCCGACGACCCGCGCTACTTCACCGCCGACGTCCACATCACGCCGGACGGCAAGGCACGCATCGGCGGCCACGACTACACCCCCGCCGAGTACGCCGACATGCTCCGGCGCAGCGGCTACGACGGCAGCAAACCGGTCCGCCTGATCGGCTGCGACGCGGGCAGCAACGACTTCGCACAGCAACTGTCCAAGAACCTCGACGCTCCAGTCCTCGCGCCCACCAAACCTGCCTGGACCGACAGCCAAGGCCGCGTCTTCACCAGCGACGCCGAAATCCGCCCCGACGGCACCCGCGAACCGAAGATCCCGCCGAACGGCGAATGGGAAACCCACCACCCGGACGGCTCCAAGTCCAAGGCAAGCGATGACGGCTTCGCACCCGGCACCCACGACAAGGACAAGGACGTCGACCCGGCCGACGCGCGGGACCGCATGGCGCAGCGGGACATCCCGGACAAGGCGGTCGACATCGAAACGCGCGAACCCAAGGCCTTGATGGAGGAAAAGCTCAAGGACAAGGACTACCGCGACAAGTACTACGACGGTCCGGACAAGAACGGCGACTACAGCCGCAAGAACGCCAACCAGACCGACGCCAACGGCGACGACGTGCCGAAGCTCGTCGAGAGCCCGAAGGGCTCCGGCAACTTCGAGCCGTCCTCGGACGCCTACACGCCCGCGAAGTTCCGCGAGGACATGCCCGAGGTCAAGCACAACGCGACCCCGGATCAGAAATCGGCGGCGCAGGACATCATCGACCGCCGCGAAGCCTCGCTCGACCGCACCAAAACCGCGGAAGACGCCTACCAGAAAGAGATCGCCGGCGACCGCGACGCCAAACCGGAAACGGTCGAGGAACGCCGCGCGGCACACCACGAACGCACCGACGTCGGCGAAGAGCTCGGCGAGCACGCGGCGGCAGACGCGGTACGCGACTCGTTCCCCCCGGAGAAGTTCGACCTCAAGCCGTTGCACGACCCGGATCTCAAGGGCTCCGGTCGCTTCGACCAGGTCTACGAGGTCCACAACAAGGAGACCGGCGAAACCCGGTTGGTCATCGTCGAGGCCAAGGGCCCCAACGCCGACCTCGGCACCCGACGCCACGAGGGCGAGAACTACCAGCAAGGCCATCCGCAGTACGTCGACAGCGTCATCGAGAACATGCTGGAACGCGGCACCGACGCGGAGAAGGACCTCGCCAGGCGGCTGAAGGACGCCAGGATCGACGAACTGCTGGACTTCCAGGTCGTCAAGGCGAAGGTGAACGGCACTGGTCCGACCGCCGAGTACGGTGGCTACAGCCAGAAGCACTTCGACATGTCGGATTTCTAGACGGAGGGGATTCAGTCCGGTGGTGACCGTCGCACGACACCAGATCGACGTCGTCAAAGCCCAGCACGAGGCGGACGACATCGCAGGCGAACGAGAACGGATGACCAGCCGGATCCACCGCTCCGTGAAGGCGTTGCAGTACCTCCAAGCGGACGCGATCAGGGAAGCCGCGTGGCGCACCGTGGTCGACCCGACGGCGTCCCGGGGTGACACGTGGGAGGCGGTCGGCCTGGCCATGCAGGCGTCGACGGCGGTCTTCGTCGCCTCGGGCGAAACGACGGGCGAGGTCACCTTCCGGGTCCTGGACGTGGACTACACGATCCCCGCCACGGGCCCGACCCAGGACGCCGTGGTCAGCCTGTGGTCGAGGGCGATGTCCCTGGCTATGATCTGCCGTGAACGGCCCCGCGTCGACGTGCTGGCGCGGACCTCGATCGACGCGCTGCGCCAGCGGACCGGCGAGACCGACGAGTTCCAGTACGACTGGGTGGAGGCGCTCCAGGCCTACTGGCGTTCCGAGGAAGGCCTGATCGACACGCTGCTGCGCGCCATGCGGGGCGCCGACCCCGAGTCCGACACCGTCGCGGGCGCCGAGATGGTCGCGCACGTCCTCTACCCGCCCATGGAGCTCTTCTACCTGCTCACCCAGCGCGAGGACGAGAAGTTCAACGAGTCACTCACGAAAGCCCTCGAGCTCCACAAGCGGTACTGGACCGCGTCGGCCGAGCGCACCACCGACTCGCACGGGTTCGTCGCCTGGCGCGTCCTCGCCATCGCCTGCCTCGCCAAAGACGCCGGAGTCGACATCACCGTCGAATCCGACTACCTCCCCAAGAACCTCCTCGACGGCACCTGGGTCGGCGAAAAGCAACTCTGAAACGCCACCCGGACGCCCCGCCCAAGAGCACGCCGTTCGGCCGCGAAGCCGACGCACGGCACCTGGTCGAGCCGCTGATCGGCTGGAACCGCGGGGCCCTACACCCACTCAGAGTGTGATGAACGGCGTGGGGTGTGTGACCGGCCCGCGCGCGTCACGGCAGCCCGATAAGATCAGCGGGCTTTCACGGGGAGAGGGGCGAGGACCACATGAGCCAGCCGGCTACACCGCTGAGCGAGCAGGACCAGCAGCAGCTGGTGCGGCAGATCGGCCGTGCCATGCTGCCGGCCGTACCGCAGGGCTGGCAGCGCATCCGGGCCGAGTACCGGGCGGCAGGCAGGCACATCGAGGTCGACCTGGCGTTCGCGGGGCCCGATGGCCAGCTGCGACCGGTGCGGCCGCCGATGGATGTCGTGCAGATGTTCGGGCACCTGCGCGGGGGCATGTACCACCCCGAGCGGGGCACGTGGCTGAGCGCGACGTACGAGATCGAGGCGCCCGCGGCGTTCACGGTGGACTTCAACGCCGAGGACGAGCCACGCTGGCGCAACGCGCCGCCGCCCATCGGTTTCCGCGACGAGCTGCAGACGTTCCCGCGGCCGGACCGGCAGATCCCGGACTGGTGGCGCCAGCGCGTCGGCCTGCCGCCGCTGCCCGCGCCCGAGCCGGAACCCCAGCAGCCGCCGCAGCAGGAGTACCAGGTGCCGCCCGCCCAGCCGCAGGCCGGTTCGGATGAGCTGCGCACGGCACGCGTGTACGACGGCAAGAACGACGACGGCCGCATCATGGTGAACCGTCAGCCGGTCGACCCGCAGGTGCTCGACGGTCTGCTGAACTACCTCGAGTCGGCGCCGGTCGTGCTGGCCGCGCGCAGCTACGACCTCGACGAGTTCTCGCAGAGCGGTGAGCAGGACGTGCCGCTCAACTTCCGCACCGACGGCACGTGGATCTGGGCCGGCGCCGTGCCGCACTACCTGCGCAAGTACGGCCTGCCGCCGGAGCCGGAGCTGGTGGCGCACGCGGTGGCGCGCGGCTTCCAGATCGCCGAGGTGAACGAGCAGACGCAGGATCGGGCGGTCTCGCTCATCACGGGTCAGAGCTAGTCGAGGGTTCGCAGGTACGCCTCTCCCCGCGGGGAGAGGCGATACCCCACTTCGAGGGACTCGGTGAGCCCCTTGGCCTTGAGCTTGCGGACGTCCGCCTTGAACGGCAGCTTCTCGCGGCCGACCGACGCGGCCAGGTCCGCGGCCCGCACGCCTGGGTTGGCGGCGATCAGCCGCAGCAACGCGAGAGCGTCCTCCTTCAGCTCCAGTCCGTCCACATCGGACGACGAACGCAGCTCGACGCGAGGGTCCTCGCCCACGAAACGCAGGCGGATCCGGTAGAGCGTGCCCTCTCGTCCGTCCACTGAGGACTTCAAGGCCGTCACGGTCGGGAACCCGGCCGCCACCGCCTCCGCCCGCGACACCCGCGACACGACGTCCACCGCGTCGATCGCCAGGACGCCCTGCGACGTCCGCAACGTCCCGCCGGCGCGCACAGTCGGCCGTTTCCACCGCCGGAACTGCAGCGTGATCTCGCCGGACCGGATCCGTTCCCAGTCAGCCACTCGGATCAGCACCGAACGAGGGTCTCAGGTTGCAGGCCCCGGCGACAGCCGAGACGATCTCGGACCATGCAACGCTGGTGGCTCTTCACGGTGCGCGGGGTGTTCGCAGTCCTGTTCGGACTGGCCGCCCTGATCTGGCCCGGCCTCACCCTGCTCGCGCTGATCATCCTGTGGGGCGCCTACGCGCTCTTCGACGGCGCGACGATGCTGTACCTGACGCTGACGCACAAGGAGTGGCCCGCGCGCTGGGCGCTCGGTCTCATCGGCGTGCTCGGCCTGGTCACGGGCTTGATCGCGTTGTTCTGGCCGGGCATCACCGCGACGGCGCTGCTGCTCCTCATCGCGGTGTGGGCGCTCGTCACCGGCGCGCTGCAGATCGTCGACGCCATCCGCCTGCGCAAGGTGATGACGAACGAGTGGTTCTACATCGTCACCGGCGCGCTGACGGTGCTGCTCGGCATCATCCTGGTCGTGAACCCGGCCGCGGGCGCGCTGGCGTTCGTGATCACCATCGGTGTGTTCGCGATCCTGTGGGGTGTGGTGCTGGTGCTGTTCAGCCTGCGGTTGAAGCAGCTCGACGGCGGTCTCGCACCACGCGTACGGCAAGCGTGACCAGCACGGCGACCCCGACGAACACGTAGAGGTTGCCGATCACCTGCTGCCACCACACCCAGTCCCGCTCGACGTCGTTGTCGCGCGGGAACAGCCAGTGCGGCCCGATGGCGAACACCGCCACGATCGCCCACGACGCCCAGTGACGGCGCAACGCAGGCCGTGAGAGCAGCACGAGCGCAGGCGCGATCCAGACCCAGTGGTGACCCCACGACACGGGCGAGATCAGCAGGCCGCCGATCGCCACGACGAAGAACGCCTCGATCTCCCCGAGCTGCGAGGCCAGCCACCACACCGTCGCCACGACCAGAAGCGCCAGCACGAGCCACACGCCGACCTGGGCGCCGTTCTCCAGGCCGAAGCGCGCGAGCGTGCCGCGAATGGCCTGGTTCGACGCGTAGGTGAGGCGACCGACGCGGGCCGGATCGAGCAGCGCGTGCGTCCAGTACTCCTTCGCGTCGCCGAACGAGACGAGGAACCCCACCAGCACGAAGAAGAAGAACGACCCGATGGACACGAACACGGGCTTCCACTGCCGTCGCGCCAGGAAGAACAACGCGAAGAACGCCGGCGTCAGCTTGATCGCGGCCGCCAGCCCGATCAACGCGCCGCGCGGCCACCAGCGGGTGCGTTCGAGCAGGCAGTCGGCCATCACCAGCAGGCCCAGCAGCAGGTTGATCTGCCCGAACCACAGCGTCTCGCGCAGCGGATCGAAGATCGACGACACCGCCGCCGCGCCCAGCCCCCACTTGACCGCGTCCGGGCCCCAGCCGACCACTCGTCCCGCCGCGATCAGGCACAACCCCGTGAGCATCGCGAGGTTCGCCGCCGCCACCGCGAAGATCGCGACGCCGAGCGGCACGAGCGCCAGCAGGCTGAACAGCACTGCGGCGATCGGCGGGTAGGTGAAGGGCAGGTCAGGACCGCCCAGCGGTTTCGCGAAGCCCTCGGCGTAGAGGGGGATGTCCTTGAGGAACGCCGCGCCGCCGTTGCGGTAGACCCGCAGGTCGAGCGACCACCCCGGTGGGCGGAGCATGACGTAGGTGACTGTGGCGACCATGACGGCGGACCACGCCACCACGACCCGCTTGGCGGTGCGGTCGAGCTGCATCGGGGAATGGTATCGATGTGCCAGATGAGGCCCACGTCACCGGTCCGGACCGGGAATTCTCACGTAGCGTCGTCACGTGAGCGCGCAACGTCGATCGTTCCTGCTTAGACCGTTCGTAGGGCGCACAGATGCGCACGCACGGGTTATTCTGTGCGCATGAGTCCAGCCTTGGAGACGGTGCTGGCCAAGGCCGGCCTGCAGGTGAGTCCCGACGAGTTCCTGGCCCTCGTGGCCGACGCGGCACGAAGGCTCGCCCCGCCGCACCCGGAACCGGCCACCTACTTCACGCCGGACCAGCAGGCGGCGTTGACCGACGTGGGCCTCGACCTCTCGCCCGCGGGCCCCGGTGACGCCAAGCCACGCACCCGCACGGTCGTGGCGCACGCGGTGCTGCGCGACTCGGCGCTGACCGTGAACGAGGCCGCGCGCCAGCTCCAGGTCGACACCAGCCGCATCCGGCACCGCCTCGGCGTCGGCAGGCTCGTGGGCTGGAAGGACAGGGGCAGCTGGCGCCTGCCCGCGTGGCAGTTCGCGGGCACCGGCGTGCTGCCAGGCCTGGAAACCGTCCTGGCGGACATCCCGTCAGACCAACCGGCGCTCGTCGTCGCCGCGTTCATGACCACCCTCCAGGAGGACCTGCCTGTGGACGGCAAGCCCGCGACCCCGCGCGACTGGCTCCTCGCCGGAGGGGACCCGCGCCGAGTCGCCACCCTGGCCTCCACGCTCGGCACACCTGCCTGAGCGTTCCCGAACACCCGACAGGACCCGAATGTCACGGCTTCCGCAGCCGCCTGCCCCTGCCGTGCTCCAAGCGCAACTGCGCCGTACCGAGGACGTGGTTGCGGTGCACCGGGCGACCCGCCTGGTCCGCGTCTTCACCGCGAAGGGCTCCCACCCCCAGCGCTGGAACACGTTCCGCTACACGGGCCCACTCACCCACGCGCGCTTCGACGCACAACAACCGGCCGACGACGGCAGCCCGGTCCAGGACCACGAGAACGGCGTCCTGTACTTCGGCCTGTCCGTCCGCACGTCGATCGCCGAGGTCTTCCAGGCCACGTCGATAGTGGACCGCCGCACCCGCTCGCCGTTCCTGGTGGTGCTCCGGCCTCGTCGCACCCTGAGACTGCTGGACCTGGGCGGGTTGTGGCCCACGCGCGTCGGGGCCTCGCAGGAGATCTCGACCGGGCCGAAGCTGGTGACCCAGGCGTGGTCGCGGGCGATTCGGGCGGCCTACCCGGAGCTGGACGGGCTTTGGTACCGGTCGTCGATGGACTCGGGCGATCCCGCCATATGCCTGTGGGACCCGCCTGGGGCTTCCGGGTTGCCGGCCGCCCCGGACGTGTTGCTTCCTTTGGACCATCCGGGTCTGGATCTGCCGTTGGCGCGCGTGTGCGAGGAGCTGAACTACACGTTGCTGGGGTGATCAGGCCTTGAGGTAGCGGTCCCACCACTCCAGCACAGCGTCGAACCGCTGCTTGCGGTGCCGAGGCTGCCCCGAGCGGGTCAACTCGTGCCCCTCACCGGGGAAGATCAGCATCTCCGTCTCCACCCCGCGCCGCTTCAACGCCACGAACATGCGCTGCGCCTGTTCCAGCGGGCAGCGCCAGTCGTGCTCGGAGTGGACGACGGCGAACGGCAGGTTGATCTTCTCGGCGTAGGTCAGCGGCGACATCGCGCGCTGCGCCTCGGGGTCGGTGCCGCAGTAGGCGTCCGCGAAGAAGTAGCCGATGTCCGACGAGCCGGAGAACGAGTCCCAGGCGTTCACGGCGCGTTCGCTCCAGGCCGCCTTGAAGCGTTCGCCGTGGTGCGCGGACAGCCACGAGGTCATGAAACCGCCGTACGAGCCGCCCATGACGCCGACGCGTTCGGGATCGCAGTCCTCACGGGCGAGTGCGACGTCCAAAAGGGACAGGACGTCGTCCACGTCGACCGTGCCGAACTTACCGATCACCGCTTGGCCGTGGGCCTGGCCGTAACCCGCCGAGCCGCGCGGGTTCGGCAGCACGACGGCGTATCCGGCGGTGGCGTAGACCTGGGCTTCGTCGAAGAAACCCCAGCTGTGGTACATGAACGGGCCGCCGTGCACGGCCACGACGACCGGGTGCGGGCCGTCGCCTTCGGGCAGCACGAGCCAGCCGTGCACCGGGTAGCCGTCGGAGGCGGAGCCGGAGAGCTCGACGACTCGGCGCGCGGGGACCGACGAGAACGCCGTGCGCACACCGGCTCCGACGAACTCGACCTGACCGGGGCTGTCCGGAGTGGACACGACCACGACCACAGTGGACCCGTCGGAGGCGAACGACCGGACGGCGGCCGAGGAACCCGCCAGCACCTCGCCGGGCCCGCCGTCGAACGGGATTCGCTGCAGTTCCAACGCGCCGCGGTTGCGCACGACCAGGAGCACGCCCGACGAGTCGGCCACCGGCTGACCGGAAAGCCGTTCCACGTCGACGGTTTCGGCGTCGGTGAGCCGGACGGGAGCGGAACCGTCCACCGGCGACTTCCACAGGCCGTGGTTGCGCGCCACCGCGTCGATCCCGGTGAACTCGGTGCCCAGCCAGTAGAGCGACCCGTTGGCCACGAACGGCATCGAGACCTCACCGGCGCCGCGGACCAGCAGCGACGCCTCGCCGCCGGCGGCGGGGATCGTGTACAGGTCGCAGTGCAGGGTCTCGGAGACGCCCAGGTCGCGCGGGGCGACGAACACCAGCGTCGAGTCGTCGAGCCAGGCCGGGTCGGAGACGTCGTGCGCACCGTCGGTGACCTCGGAGACGACACCGTCCAGGTCGACGACGTGCAGGCGCGGGCGGCGGTCGGCGAGGAAGCCGACGTCGTCGACGCGGTAGTCCAGGCGCGTGATGCGGCGCGGCGCCTCGGACTCGGGGCCGTCGTCGGTCGTGCCGTAGCGGCCTTCTTCAGGCACGCGGGCCACGAAGACGAGTCGCGACGAGTCCGGCGACCACACCGGGGCACCGGCGCCCAGCGGCAGATCCGTCAACCGGCGAGGCTCGCCGCCGTCCACCGGAACGACGTAGAGCTGCGGCTTCGACTTTCCACTGACGCGCAAGAACGCGACCAGCCTCCCGTCGGGAGAAATGCGCTGCGCATTGTCACGATCACCGTGCGTCCACGGTGTTGTCGTGCCATCCGGGAACACCCGGTGCAGACCGCCCCGGTACGTGTTCTTGTCGAGGTCGGGCGTGGTGATGCTGACCAGCACCAGGTCTCCGGACACGGCGACGGTGCCGGGCGTGGTGAGCAGCTGCAGGTCTTCAGGGCGCACGGCGTGGACGCTAACAGAACTTGTTAGCAACGCTCAGAGTTATTTGTTGACCGATCACAAAAATTGACTCAGCACATAGATTCCCGCGTATGACGCGCATCGTGTTCTCTGGGGGCAGGGTCTTCACCGGCCGGGCGACAGAGCCCGGCGACGTGGTGGTCGAGAACGACCGCATCGTCGACGTGGGCATCGGGCTCGACGGCGACACCAAGGTCGACGCGACCGGCCACACGATCCTGCCGGGACTGTTCGACTGCCACGTGCACTTCATGTTCAGCGGCGCCGATCTGGTGCGGTCGCTGAACACGCCGTTCTCGCTGCCGTTCTACGAGGCGATCGGGAACATGAAAGCGACGCTGCAGTGCGGCATCACGACGGTCCGCGACGCGCTCGGCGCCGACCTCGGTGTCGCGGAGGCGGTCCGGCGCGGCCTGGTCCAGGGCCCGCGCATGCAGATCGCGGTCAACATGGTCTCGCAGACCGGCGGCCACAACGACGACTGGATGCAGTGCGGCGCCCACGTCTCACCGCCGTTGCACCCCGGCCTGCCGGACACCGTCGCCGACGGTCCCGAGGAACTGCGCAAGGTCATCCGCACGCTGGTCCGCCACGGCGCCGACGTCATCAAGATCGCGTCGAGCGGCGGCGTGATGTCCCCGCGCAGCAACCCCAGGCACGCGCACTTCCGCGACGAGGAGATCGCGATGATCGTGCAGGAGGCCAACGCCGCGGGCATCGCGGTGATGTCGCACGCCATGAGCGGCGACGGCATCCTCACGGCCGTGCGCAACGGCGTCCGGTCCATCGAGCACGGCGTGTTCCTCACCGACGAGGGCGTCGAAGAGATGATCAAGAACGGCACGTGGCTCGTGCCGACGCTGATGGCCCCGCGCATGGTGCTCGACCAGGCCGCCGCCGGCGTGGCGATCTCGGACGTGATCCTCGACAAGGCCAATGCCGTTGTCTCGCAACACTTCCAGTCGTTCCAGAAGGCACACCAGGCAGGCGTGAAGATCGCGATGGGCACCGACTCCGGCGTCGGCCCGCACGGCGACAACCTCAACGAGCTGACGCTGATGGTCGAGTACGGCATGTCGCCCGCCGAAGCGCTCTACGCCACCACCACGTCCGCCGCCGAGCTCATGCGCCTCGGAAACGAACTCGGCGAGCTCGCCCCTGGCAAGCTCGCCGATCTCGTACTCGTGGAGGGTGACGCCGAACAGCACGTGAAGGCCGGAACCCTGAAGGAGGCAGTCCGCGCCGTCTACCAGAACGGTGTCAGTGTCGACTAGTGGTTGGCGTCCACGTCGGCGCCGATGTGCTTCGCGGCATCCGGGTTGCGACGCACCTTGAGCAGGCTGGCGATCGTCGTGATCGCCAGCACGCCGATGATCACCGACAGCGAGACCTCGATGCCGATGGTCGGCACGTTGAACGGCTCGCCGCCGTTGAGGAACGACAGGGTGTTGGTGTGCAGGGCTTCCAGGATCAGCTTGACGCCGATGAAGCCGAGGATCACCGACAGACCGATCGAGAGGTAGACGAGCTTCGCGAGCAGGCCGCCGAGCAGGAAGTACAGCTGGCGCAGGCCCATCAGCGCGAACGCGTTGGCCGTGAACACCAGGAACGGCTCCTTGGTGAGGCCGAAGATCGCGGGGATCGAGTCGAGCGCGAAGAGCAGGTCGGTGGAGCCGATCGCGACCATCACGATGAACATCGGGGTCACGAAGCGCTTGCCGTCGATCTTGATGAACGACCTGGAGCCGTGGAAGTCGTCGGTGACCGGGAAAACCTTGCGCACCATGCGCAGCATCAGGTTCTCCTTGTACTCCTCTTCCTCGTCGTGGTTCTCCCGCGCCAGCTGCCAGCCGGTGTAGATGAGGAACGCGCCGAAGATGAAGAAGACCCAGCTGAACTGGCTGATGAGCGCCGCACCGGCCGCGATGAAGATGCCTCGCATGATGAGCGCGAGCAGGATGCCGATCAACAGCACCTTGTGCTGGTGGATCGCGGGCACCTTGAACGTTGTCATGATGATCAAGAAGATGAAGAGGTTGTCGACACTCAGCGAGTACTCGGTGATGTACCCGGCGAAGAACTCCGTCGCGTACTGACCACCGGAGAAGTACCAGATGCCGAGGCCGAAGACGGCGGCCATCGCCACGTAGAAGATCACCCAGCGGGCGGCTTCACCGATCGTCACCTCATGGGGCTTCCGATCGACGATCACGAGGTCCACAGCCAGCAGAACGAGCAGACCACCGATCGTCGCGATCCACATCCATGCGGGGACGTTCACAACCCAACCTCCGGGATTCTCAGCGCATGCCAGATAAACCCGGAGGTCTCCTCCGCCGCCGAGATGATCTCTCGAACGACCAACGGCACCGGGAGCTCTACGCCGAGCTCCGTACTGACGACACCGCTGCTTAGGGAGTACTCCCCTCCATGCTGCGTCAATATTGTGCTCTACGAAGAGCGGTTAGCGCCACACAGGGTGAGCAGACCCACGCAACCAGCTGCAATGGGAATACGCAGCGTGTCGTTCGGGTTAAGCCGACCACTACCTGAAGCCCTGCTGAAGATCCACTGATGCTGAGACCGCGGCCGGATCCCGACAGGCCGTTCTCAGCAAAACTCGCATATCGTCATCGACGTGTCCCGCCTCTCCCGCCTTCGCGGCAGGTGGACGATCCCCGCATTGATCGTGGTACTCGCCCTCGTCGCAGGTGGCGTGTACTTCACTCGATCCGGAGACGACCCCGTAGCCGTTTCCTTCAAAGAAGCGAACATCGACGCACCTGAGAGCGCTGACAGCGCTCAGACGGTGACGATCGAGACCCGCCTCTACCTCCCCCAGCAGACGCCCGCGCCCGCGATCATGCTCGCGCACGGCTTCGGCGGCAGTTTGCGCAGCGTGCACACGCAGGCCGAGGAGTTCGCCCGGCGCGGCTTCGTCGTGCTGACGTGGTCCGCACGTGGTTTCGGCCGCAGCACGGGCCAGATCGCGCTGAACTCCATCGACCGCGAGGTCCGCGACGCGCAGAAGCTCCTCGACTTCCTCGGCACACGTGACGAGGTGGAGAAGGACAGCGGCGGCGACCCCCGCGTGGGCGTGACAGGCGCGTCGTACGGCGGTGCGCTGTCACTGCTGCTCGCGGGCGTCGACAAGCGCGTCGACACACTCGTTCCCGTCATCACCTACAACGACCTCGCGCAGGCGCTGCTGCCGAACTCGGCGCTGGCGACACCGCGGGCGGACGCCACCCCGTCCGCCACGGCGTTCGGTGAGGACGGTGTCTTCAAGCGTTCGTGGGCGGGCATCTTCTTCTCCGCGGGCATGACGTCGATCGACCTCTCGTCGCCCACGGGTGACGCGCCCGAGCAGGGCGAGCGGGAGCCGAACCAGAACTCGGTCCAGGCACCACAGCAGCAGCCGGGCGGCAGTTCCGGCGCCCAGGGCCAGCAGCCACCCACGCCGTCCTTGGGCGCGTGCGGCCGCTTCACGCCCGAGGTCTGCGCCGCCTACACCGAGGTCGCCACGAAGGGCCGTGCCTCGCAGCAGACGCTCGACCTGCTGCGCAAGTCGTCCCCCGTCGCCGTGACCGACCAGATCAAGCAGCCGACGATGCTGGTGCAGGGCGAGCAGGACACCCTGTTCGGTCTCGACCAGTCCGACGCCACCGCGCGTCAGATCGCCGCGGCCGGCGCCCAGGTCAAGATGGTCTGGTACGCGGGCGGCCACGACGGCGGCAACCCCGGCACCGCGCTGCGCGGCGAGATCGCCGACTGGATGGACTTCCACCTGCGCGGCAAGGGCACCGATCCCGGTACGGGCTTCGAGTACACGGTGCAGGGCGCGTTCCGCTCGTCCGGCCAGCCGTCGCTGCGCACGGTCATGGCGCCGTCGTACCCCGGTCTCGCCCAGGGCTCCTCCACCGAGCGCAAGACGATGAAGCTCAGCGGACGCGAGCAGGTCGTGGTGAACCCAGCGGGCGGCAACCCGGCGTCGATCAGCAACCTGCCGGGCCTCGGTTCGGCGCTGTCGCGGTCGTCGGCGATCTCGTCGCGACTGTCGCTCGACATGCCTGGCCAGGCCGCGGTGTTCACCTCGGACGCCCTGGACTCGCAGGTGCTGCTGACCGGTTCGTCCACGGTGAAGCTGCGCGTCGCGCGCGGTGACCAGTCCTCCGGCGAGGCGATCCTGTTCGCGAAGCTCTACGACGTCTCCGCGGACGGCACCCGCACGCTGCCCGGCTCGATCGTCGCGCCGTTCCGCGTGGCGCTGCCGCCGGACGGTTCCGCCGCCGAGGTGACGGTGACGCTGCCCGGCGCCGTCCGTCCGGTCGAGAGCGAGCACAAGCTGGCTCTCGTGGTGTCGACGACGGACCAGGCGTTCGCGAACGCCGAGCAGCCCGCCGCGTACCGGATCTCGCTGGCCTCCGACGAGATCTCGGTGCCCGTGGTGCCCGGTCGCAACGTCACCGAGGGCTTCCCGACGGGAGCACTGTGGGGCATCGTGATCGCGCTGCTCGTGCTGATCGGCTCCGGCATCATCGCGATGTTCCGCCGCCGCTTGGCGCAGGACTCGGACCCCGACCTCGCCGGCGTGCCGCTGGTGATCTCGAACCTGACGAAGTCCTACCCCGGCGGCGTGACCGCGGTGAAGGACCTGTCGTTCCGCGTCGAGCACGGCATGGTCCTCGGTCTGCTCGGCCCCAACGGCGCCGGCAAGACCACGACGCTGCGCATGGTGATGGGCCTGATTCACCCGTCCGAGGGCCACATCCGGGTCTTCGGCCACAAGGTCACGCCGGGCGCTCCGGTGCTGTCGCGCATCGGTTCGTTCGTCGAGGGCTCCGGCTTCCTGCCGCACCTCTCCGGCGCCGCGAACCTGCGCCTGTACTGGGCGGCGACCGGCCGCCCGGTGGAGGAGGCGCACGTCGCGGAGGCGCTGGAGATCGCGGGCCTCGGCAAGGCGGTACACCGCCGCGTGCGCACGTACAGCCAGGGCATGCGCCAGCGGCTGGCGATCGCCCAGGCGATGCTCGGCCTCCCGGACCTGCTGATCCTGGACGAGCCGGCCAACGGGCTCGACCCGCCCCAGATCCACCAGATGCGCGAGGTCCTGCGGCGCTACGCCGCGGCGGGCCGCACGGTCGTCGTGTCGTCGCACCTGCTGGCCGAGGTCGAACAGACCTGTTCGCATGTGGTCGTGATGCACAGGGGTCAGCTCGTCGCCGCCGGCGAGGTGGCCGACATCGCGGCGGGAGGCGGCGAGGCGACGTTCCGCGTCGACTCCCCCTCGAAGGCAGCCGATGTGCTGCGGAGCCTCGAAGGCGTGCACGACGTGCACGAGGACGAGGACGCCGTGCACGCGTCGATGAATGGCGTCCCGCGCGCCGCCGCCCTCGCTGCTCTCGTGGCAGCCGGCGTGGCGGTGGACCAGGCGGGCCCGCGACGCAGGCTGGAAGACGCGTTCTTGGAGCTGGTCGGTGAATGACTTCCTGATGGCAGCGGCGTCCGCCACGGCGGACGCCCCGAACCCCGCCGCCGTCGAGGTGCTGGCCGAGGCCGGCCTCGACGTGGCGGACGAGATCGCGGCGACGCCCGCGTTCGCACCCGTGCGGACCGCCAACCCGAACCGCACGAAGGCACCAATCCCGCAGGAGGTGGACCGGTGAACGAGAACAGCGTCCACACCGACCCAGGCGCGCTCAAGGATCTCACCGACGCAGCCGCCCAGCAGCACACCGAGGTGGCGCCGGACGGTTCGTCGGTCGGCTACAAGGCGCGCCGCACCCTCCGCATCCACGTGGAGCTGCAACGGCAGATCCGCCGCCGCAGGACCCAGCTCGTGCTGGGCTTCCTGGTGCTGCTGCCGTTCATCCTCGCGGCGAGCTTCGAGATCGGGCAGTCCGACCCGAACCGCCGCTCCGGCGGCTTCGTGGACCTCGCCACCGCCAGCGGCATCAACTTCGTGGTGCTCACGCTGTTCGTGAGCAGCAGCTTCCTGCTGCCGATGATCGTGGCGCTGTTCTTCGGCGACACGATCGCGTCCGAAGCGTCGTGGTCGAGCCTCAAGTACCTGCTCGCCGCACCGATCCCGAGGCACCGCCTGCTGCGCCAGAAGGCCATCAGCAGCGGCCTGCTCAGCGTCTTCGCCCTAGCCCTGCTCCCCGCGGTGGCCCTGGGCGTCGGCGTCGCCTGGTACGGCGCGGGCGAGGTGGTGAGCCCGACCGGCGAGGCAGCCCCGTTCGGTGACGGCGTGCTCGGCATGGCGCTCGCGGTCGTCTACATCTCGATCAACCTGTTCTGGGTCGCGGGCCTCGCGATGTTCCTGTCCGTGTCCACCGACGCGCCTCTCGGCGCGGTCGGCGGCACGGTGCTCGTCTCGATCGTGTCGCAGATCCTCGACCAGATCGAGCCGCTCGGGGACCTGCGCAACTACCTGCCGACGCACTACGCGATGGCGTGGGCCGACCTGCTCTCGACCGACATCGACTGGTCGGAGATGGCTCGCGGCACGTTCTCCGCGCTCGCCTACGGCGGCATCTTCACGCTGCTCGCGGCACGGCAGTTCAAGACGAAGGACATCACGAGCTAGCTCACGCAGAACTCGTTGCCTTCCGGGTCGAGCATCACGACCCAGTGGCCCGTCTGGTCGTTGTGCTCACGCACCCGCGTGGCGCCCAGCGAAACCAGGCGGGCCACTGCGTCGAGACCTGGCCGGATGTCGAGGTGGACACGGTTCTTCGCGGTCTTGCCCTCGGGCACCCGCTGGAACAGGAACCGCGGTCCCCTGCCGTCCGGGTCGATGATCGCCGCGTAGTCGTCCACCGAGTCGAACGGGATGTTGTTCTTCACCGCGAACTCCTCCCACGTGGCAAAGCCAGGAGGCGGCGGCTGCTGGACGTAACCGAGCGCCTGCGCCCAGAAGCCGGCGAGCTTGGGCGGGTCGTTGGCGTCGAACGAGATCTGGATTTCGGTTGCCATGCGGCCACCGTAGAGACCAATGCGGACAACCACTGTCCGGAGTAGCGTGCCCTCTCATGTCACGTCCTGTGCACTTCGAGATCCACGCCGCCGATCCCGAGCGAGCGCGGAACTTCTACTCCTCCGTCTTCGGCTGGAAGATCGAACAGTGGGGCGACATCCCCTACTGGACCATCGTGACCGGCGACGACGACCAGCCCGGCGTGAACGGCGGCCTGCTCCCCCGCCGAGGCCCGGACCCGGCCCCGGACGCACCCGTCCACGGCTACGTCATGACGATCGGCGTGCCCGACATCGACGTGACCATCGCCGCCATCGAGGTCAACGGCGGCACCGTGGCCCTGCCCAAGGACAAGATGCCCGGCGTCGGCCTGCTCGCGTACTACAAGGACACCGAGAACAACATCTTCGGCATCATCCAGCCGGAAGAACGCCAGTAGCGGGTCGCTGCCAGCGCCGTGACCGGCACTAGACAGCGGGCCGCCTCCCCTTGGGCAACCGCGCGACGACGGCCTCGTAGGAGCCGTCGACCAGCTCCAGCAGGTCGTCGTCGGGCACAGACCCCTTGAGCGCGATGGTGTTCCACCCGTACCGCCCGACGTACCCGCTCACCGTGACGTCACCGGGAAAGCGCTCTCGCCACACCGAGGCAGCCTCGGCGTCGGCACCGCACTTCAACCCGACGGTGTGCAGGTCGAGCCCGATGAAGGCGAACGCCTTCCCGCCGACCTTGCACACCAGCTCGGCCTCGCCCCACGGATACGTCTCCTCGGCGCCAGGCTTGCCGGCGCAGTAGACGATCAACTCATCCAGTGTCACAACAGAATTATCGCGCGCCGAACACGGCAACGAAACGAGTGAGCAGCCGGGCGAACACCACCCGCTCCTCCTCACTCCAGTCCGCCATCGCGGCAGCACAGGCACTCTGCCGGGCCCGATGCAGCTCAGCGGACGTAGCCCGCCCCCGAGGCGTCCGCACCAGCAACACCCGGCGCCCATCGGCCTTGTCCGCGATCCTCGCCACCAACCCGGTCTCGACGGCGCTGGTGACGAGCTTGCTGGCCCGAGGCTGATCAACGTGCAAAGCCAAGGCAACACTGGAAACCGTGGCCTGAGCCCCGGTCCGCTCAGCCGTCTCCACGACATCCAGTACGTCAAAGGCAGGCACAGCCAACTCGGCCAAGGCCCGACGAGACTGACTACGCCGCACAGCGATCAGCGCCTGCTCCACCGCGGCAAGGTGGGAGTCCACATCCACCCCGAGATCATGGCCGCCCGCGGGCCTGACGAAAGCAGACCGCGAACATCTCACCCCAGAGGGCGATTTACGCGCGCCGCGCGAATCGTTACAAGCGCACCGGACTACGCACCGCACACAGCGATCTAACCCACCGCACGCAGCCCGCCTCCACAGTGGACACGCCAACCCGCACGCGATCAGGCGAACAGTCATTCCTCGCCAACGCGCCCAGGATCACTTGACCCCGGCCGCGTCCATCCCCCGCAGTTCCTTCTTCAAATCCTGGATCTCGTCCCGCAACCGACCAGCCAACTCGAACTGCAGATCCCGGGCAGCGTTCATCATCTGATCCGTCAGCGACTGCACCAGGTCTGCCAACTCGGACCGAGCCATCCCAGCCCGCTCAGCCGAAGCCACCACCCCGGAAGACCGGCCACTCTCCCCTGCGGCCCGCTTCCCCCGGGACTGGTTCCGCCCGGACCCGCCGACCGGAACCTCGTCCTCGATCTCGGAGTACACGGCCTCCAAGATGTCGGTGATCTTCTTCCGCAACGGCTGCGGGTCGAGGCCGCGCTCGGTGTTGTACGCGACCTGCTTCTCACGCCGCCGGTTGGTCTCGTCGATCGCGTGCCGCATCGAGTCGGTGATCCGGTCCGCGTACATGTGGACCTCACCGGACACGTTACGAGCGGCACGGCCGATCGTCTGCACGAGAGAAGTTCCCGACCGCAGGAACCCCTCCTTGTCCGCATCGAGAATCGCCACCAGCGACACCTCGGGGAGGTCGAGCCCCTCCCGCAGCAGGTTGATGCCGATCAGCACGTCGTAGTCGCCCAGACGCAACTGCCGCAACAACTCGACGCGGCGCAGCGTGTCGACCTCGGAGTGCAGATAGCGAACCCGGATCCCCAGCTCCAGCAGGTAGTCCGTCAGGTCCTCGGCCATCTTCTTGGTCAGCGTCGTGACCAGCACCCGCTCGTCGCGCTCCGCCCGTTCGCGGATCGAGTGCACCAGGTCGTCGATCTGGCCCTCGGTCGGCTTCACGACGACCTGGGGGTCGATCAGTCCGGTGGGGCGGATGACCTGCTCGACGAACTCGCCGCCGGCCTGGCCCATCTCGTACGGGCCCGGGGTGGCCGACAGGTACACGACCTGGCCGATGCGGTCGGCGAACTCCTCCCACGTCAGCGGGCGGTTGTCCATCGCAGAGGGCAACCGGAAGCCGTGCTCCACGAGGTTTCGCTTGCGGGACGCGTCGCCCTCGTACATGCCACCGATCTGCGGCACCGTCACGTGCGACTCGTCGATGACCATCAGGAAGTCGTCCGGGAAGTAGTCGATCAGCGTCGCCGGCGCCGTGCCCGCCCCGCGCCCGTCGATGTGGCGCGAGTAGTTCTCGATGCCGTTGCAGAAGCCGACCTGCTTCATCATCTCCAGGTCGTACTGGGTGCGCATGCGCAGGCGCTGGGCTTCGAGCAGCTTGCCCTGGCGCTCCATCTGCGCGAGTGTCGTCTCCAGCTCCGCCTCGATGTCGCGGATCGCGCGCTCCATGCGCTCCGGGCCCGCCACGTAGTGCGTCGCGGGGAAGATCCGGAGCTCGGAGACCTCCTTCACCACGTCGCCGGTGAGCGGGTGGAGGTAGTAGAGCTTGTCGATCTCGTCGCCGAAGAACTCGACGCGGACGGCGAGCTCCTCGTAGGACGGGATGATCTCGACCGTGTCGCCGCGCACGCGGAACGAGCCGCGGGTGAACGACATGTCGTTGCGGGTGTACTGGACGTCGACCAGCAGGCGCAGGAACGCGTCGCGGTCGACCTCCACGCCCGTCTCCAGCGGGATCGAGCGGTCGAGGTACGACTGGGGCGTGCCCAGGCCGTAGATGCACGACACGGACGCGACCACGATGACGTCGCGCCGGGTCAGCAGCGACATCGTGGCCGAGTGGCGCAGGCGCTCGACGTCGTCGTTGATCGAGGAGTCCTTCTCGATGTACGTGTCCGTCTGCGGGATGTACGCCTCGGGCTGGTAGTAGTCGTAGTAGCTGACGAAGTACTCCACCGCGTTGTGCGGGAAGAGCTCCTTCAGCTCGTTCGCCAGTTGGGCGGCCAGGGTCTTGTTCGGAGCCATCACCAGGGTGGGGCGCTGCAGCTTCTCGACCAGCCACGCCGTGGTCGCCGACTTACCGGTACCCGTGGCGCCGAGCAGCACGACGTCGCGCTCACCGGAGCGCACGCGCCGTTCGAGGTCGGCGATCGCCGCCGGCTGGTCGCCTGCCGGCTGGTAGTCGCTGACCACGCGGAACTGCCCGTCGGTGCGGACGATGTCGCCGACGGGACGGTGTTCGGAGTGCGCCTTGACGGTGCTTTCCTCTGGCGGGAGCTCGGTTGCGAAAGCCACGGGAAGCACGTTACGCCGAGGGTCTGACAATTTCCGATTGTGCCTGGTCAGGCACCCTCGAAGACCTCAGTCGCAGGGGCAGCAGTTGCAGTCGCAGTCACAGTTCGGACTGCAGTCGGGCCCGGGATCGCACCCGTCCCGCCGCTTGTCGCTCCACGGGCCGGGGAACGGGTCGCGGCAGCAGAACTGGCACGTGCCGCACATGTAGAGGAACGCCCCGCAGCCCTCGAAGCACCCGCGCGGCTGCCGCTGCCAGTTCAGCCTCGGGTACGCCCACAGGCCGCTGCCCGGATCCGACCAGCGGGGCTTGCCCGGCGGGTACTCGTGCCGCCTGCGCTTGCCGAACACCCGGATGATCGACTCCTCCAACTCGTGCACCAGCAGCTTGTGCACGAGCCGCGCGTCGGTGAACTCCACGTCGCCGAGCGCCAGCCTGATCCCCGCGACCGCGTCCAGGCACAGCCGGTGCGCCTCCTCGACGGGCGTCCCGGTGGCGAGCAACGGGTTCCACGCGCCGGAAGCGCGGTCCTCCTCCAGGTCCTCCACGGCGTCGATCAGGTGCGCCACCCGCCCGAACAGCCGTCCCACCTCGCGCAGCGGCTCCACGTTCCCCGGCCTGCCGGCGATGATCGCGGTCTGCCCGACGGCGAACGCGGTCGCGGTCTCGGTGGGTTCGGTGACCACGAGCACGGAACTGCCCAGCCCCGCCCCGGCCTCCACCTCGGGCTGGCGCCGCACCGCGTCCACCATCACCGAAGCGTCGAACCCGAGGTCGGAGGCCGTGCCCAGCCCCTTGGAGGCCCAGCGCCGCGCCACCGCGCGCCCCGCCCACCCCACGCGGCCGGCGAGCCCGTCACCGTCGTCCACGTGGTCCTGGATCTTCAACGACGCGAGCACGAGCGACACCGACGCAGCCAGCCGCGCTCCGGAACCGATGGCCACGTCCGCGGACTTCATGCCGCGCAACGCACAGGGTCCGGCCGACCGCCGCGAAACGCCGGACTGTGCCTCCACCGCGGCCGAGATCATCAGCCCGTCGTAGTTCGTGACGAGACGCGAGAGATGACCGTGCTCGTCGCGCAACGACAGGCACATTCCACAAAGGTGTGAGAGCCACGCGGACCGCAGCTCAGCGCCCATTCTGTTGCGGCAGGGGCGGATGATCCCGAACATGCGCGGCATCCTAAGTGGCCGCGGCGCCTGACGATGGCAGTATCGCGGACGTGGCACACATCCATCCGCCGAAGATCGAGTACTTCGACCTGGACGCCAAGAGCAACACCGATCCCAAGGGGCAGCTGAGGAGCGTCGACGAGTTCCGGCTCACGCCGACCGGCCTCTACATGTTCCGGCCGCTCGCGGGACATCCGAAGATCAGCCACTTCGAGAGCTGGTTCCTGCCGAAGCTCAACATCCGCGTGACGCGCCAGTCCTGGCACCCCGGTCACCAGCTCGACTTCGACTTCTACGTGGACGTCGTGGAGATCAACGCGATCGGCAGTGTCTGGAAAACAACCGATCTGTACCTCGACCTGATAGTCCGGACGGGCCACAGCGTGACTGTTTTGGACACGGACGAGTTGATCTCCGCAGTTCAGCACAACCTGCTCTCCGCGGAACGCGCGCAATGGGCGCTGGAAACCACCTACTCGGCGGTGTCCGGCATTTCAGCGCACGGTCACGATGTGATCAGGTGGCTCACCTATTCGGGTTGTCCCACGACCTGGCGCTGATACACAGAGCGTGTTCGTCACCTGACCGTGACGTAACAAATCGACCCAGCGTGTAACTGGGAGCACATATTTGACTACGCTCGGCGTCGTGGGAGCGGTCACTACACCTCAGTTGGTCGATGTCGTCGACACCATTTCGGGCGTGCGCTCGTATTCGTCGGGCGGCTCGCGAACTCTCAGTTCGTGCTATGCCGAACGGTGGGGTCTGCGAATCGAGCATCCCACTCCGGAAGACCCGTTCTCGGACTCCGAGGTCACCTGGCTGATGCCCGAACTGGGCCTGCGCCTGACCACTCACCGCCCGCGTTCGCGGCACGCGCGCAGCAGCCCGAGCGTGCTGTCCGCGGTGCGGGTCGAGCGCGACCAGCGGCACTGGCAGACCACGGACCTGTTGCTGGGCCTGGCCGTCCCCGGCGGCACCACGGCCCGCATCGTGCGCAGCGAGGAGTTCGCCGCCGCAGTCGCGGGCCGCGTGCTGCGACCGGGCGACGCCGACCAGGCGCTGCGCACGGTCCACCGCACCCTCGAAGAGCTCAGCAACGTCAACCACAACCTGACGTCGTGGCTGACGTGGCACGGCATCTACGACTCCTGGCCACCCCTGTAGGCCTCGACGCGCCGCGCGGCCGCCTCCATCCAGGGTTCCTTCGCCTCACCGTAGGCAAAGGCGCCGGCGTCGCCCGCAAACCGTTGTGACAGCTCGAGCTTGAGATTCGCGTACTCCTCGCGGGCCTGCGCGTCGTGCCGCAGCCAGTCGCGGAAGTCGACCGCCCACCGCCAGTTCGGAGCACCTGCGACGCGCAGGTGCAGGTTCACGCGCCGCCCAGGGTCAGCCCCGGCGTGCAGCCGCTTGCTCCAGTCACCTTCGCCACGCGGCGTGTCCACGTACGGCCCGACGTACGGGAAACCAGCCTGCGCCAACGCTTCCCGCAGATCGTCCGCGGTCTCCATGTCCTCGACGGCGAGCTGGAAGTCGAGCACGTCCTTGGCCGCGAGCCCCGGCACCGCCGTCGACCCGATGTGCTCGACGTGCCGCCCACCGGCCGCCACACTGATCCGGCGCGCGATCCGCCGCGCCTGCGCCGGCCACCGCTCGTCATAGGGCACGACGATCGGCGACCCCGACGCGTACGAGCCGGTGCGCACGTTCTTCTCAAAGGCCACCAGCCGATCCCACAACGCCGTGACGTCCGGAACCTCACCGCTGTTGTCCAGCCACACGTCCGCGACGGCCCGGCGCTGCTCGTCGGTGGCCTGCGCGGCGATCCGGTTCTCGGCGTCCCGCCGGTCCATCCCGCGACTCGTGACGAGCCGCTCCAGCCGCGTGGCCGAGTCCGCGAAGACCACGATCACCAGGTGGTACATCGCCGCCATGTCCCGCTCCACCAGCAACGGGATGTCGTGCACCACGATGGCGTCCTCGGCAGCCTCGGACATCCGCTGCCCGGTGAGCGCACCGATCCGGGGATGCGTGATCCCGTTGAGCGTCTGCCGAGCCTCCTCGGTCGCGAACGCCTTAGCCGCCAGCGCCGCCCGGTCGAGCGTGCCGTCCGCGTTCAGCACGTCCTCACCGAACGCCTCGACGACCTCCGCGAGCCCGTCGGTGCCAGGCTCCAGCACCTCACGCGCAAGCTTGTCCGCGTCGATGACAACGGCGCCGTTCTCCGCCAGCAGCCGCGCGATCGTCGACTTGCCGGACCCGATTCCCCCGGTCAACCCCACCCTGAGCATGCCGGTCAGGTTAGCCGGGCGAGCAACCACCGCGTGTACGCCGACGTGCTTGCTAGACCGGCGGCGTCATCGACTGCGCGGCCAGCACCGGCAGGACCGCGATGAGCTTCTCCTTCGGGAGGAAGTTGTTCCGGTTGCGCACCACGAACGTCGACTTCCCGAGCGACCCGATCACCAACTGCTCGTCCTTGCCCTCGACCAGCGTCCCCTTCTGCTTGCCGACGTCGACCTCGGTGATCTTCGCACCCTCGGCCCGCTCAGCCTCAACGCTCTCGGCGACACGCGTACGAGCCGTCAGATCGTCGTTGTAGGTCGACAACCCGATGACGATCTTGGCCTCCGGGAGGTTCTTCTTAGGGGGAATCCCGTAGTAGCAGTCGATCTTCCCGGTCCGCCCGATCCCCGGCTCCTTGATGCCGATGATGATCCGGGGCTCCCCAGGAAGCTCCTGCCCGAGCGTCGCGTTCATGACCTCGACGGACACCACGAGCTCACAGTCGTCCGGCAACGCCCGATCCACCATCACCGGCACCCGCGAAGGGATGGTGGACGGAGTGATCTTCGGAATCTGCGGCGGCGGCGCCTGAGTCTGCGGCTCGGCAGTAGAACAGGCGGCGCAGACCGCCAGCACACCCACACCCAGTGCCACGAAGAACTTGTTCCCACGCATAGGTTTGTCAACCTACACAACGAGGTTGGGCCTCCACCACAGAGTGAACGGGTACGCAGACATCAACCCGCGAAGCCGAAGGCGAGCCGTCCTTACCAAACGGGCCAGGCGGTGGGGTCCCATCACGAGTCGCGCCATAGCACTTGCTGCACCTGAGGGGTGAGGTCGGCTCGTGATGGGACCCCACCGCCAACGCACTCTCTAAGCAACCGGCGGCCGCCCAACTCAACAGGCGTGCCATCAACCCACCCGTGGCGTGGACCCCCTGATCAGATTGCCGGGGGTCTGGGGGCAGAGCCCCCAGGGCAAGCACGCAACGCAAGGCACAAAGGCCCCCACACCCGAACCGGGTGCAGGGGCCTTCGAAGGTCTAACTAGCGACTCACATGCCGCCCGACAGCTTCTCGCGGAGCGCCGCGAGCTGCTCGTCGGAGGCGAGCGTGCCACCGGACTGAGCCGGCGCGCCCACGGACGTGGAAGGAGCCTCGCCACCGGAGGTGTAGTTGCCCGCACCCTCGGCCGAAGCCTCTTCCTCGGCCTCGGCGGCCTTGCGGATCTGCTTCATGTGGGCCTCGTAACGAGTGTGCGCCTCGGCGTACTGGCGCTCCCACTCCTCACGCTGCTTGTCGAAGCCGTCCTGCCACTCCTGGGTCTCCGGGTCGAAGCCCTCGGGGTAGATGTAGTTGCCCTGGTCGTCGTACTCGGCGGCCATGCCGTACTGGGTCGGGTCGAACTCGGTGTCGACCGTGAAGCCCTCGTTGGCCTGCTTGAGCGACAGCGAGATGCGGCGACGGTCGAGGTCGATGTCGATGACCTTGACCATGACGTCGTCGCCGACCTGGACGACCTGCTCCGGGATCTCCACGTGGCGCTCGGCCAGCTCGGAGATGTGGACCAGGCCCTCGATGCCCTCGTCCACGCGGACGAACGCACCGAACGGAACCAGCTTGGTGACCTTGCCCGGCACGATCTGGCCGATCGCGTGGGTGCGGGCGAACTGGCGCCACGGGTCTTCCTGCGTCGCCTTGAGCGACAGCGACACGCGCTCGCGCTCCATGTCGACGTCGAGGACCTCGACGGTGACTTCCTGGCCGACCTCGACAACCTCGGACGGGTGGTCGATGTGCTTCCAGGACAGCTCCGACACGTGGACGAGACCGTCGACGCCACCCAGGTCCACGAAGGCACCGAAGTTGACGATCGAGGACACGACGCCCTTGCGGACCTGGCCCTTCTGCAGCTGGTTGAGGAACTCGCTGCGGACCTCGGACTGGGTCTGCTCGAGCCACGCGCGGCGGGACAGGACCACGTTGTTGCGGTTCTTGTCCAGCTCGATGATCTTCGCCTCGAGCTCACGGCCGACGTACGGCTGGAGGTCGCGGACGCGACGCATCTCGACGAGCGAGGCGGGGAGGAAGCCGCGGAGGCCGATGTCGAGGATGAGACCACCCTTGACGACCTCGATGACCGTGCCCTTGACGGGCTCGTCCTTCTCCTTGAGGGCTTCGATGGTGCCCCACGCGCGCTCGTACTGGGCGCGCTTCTTGGAGAGGATCAGACGGCCTTCCTTGTCCTCCTTCTGGAGAACAAGCGCCTCGACCTCGTCACCGACCTTGACAACCTCGTTGGGGTCGACGTCGTGCTTGATCGACAGTTCACGCGAGGGGATGACGCCCTCGGTCTTGTAGCCGATGTCGAGCAGGACCTCGTCCCGGTCGACCTTGACGATCGTGCCCTCAACGATGTCGCCATCGTTGAAGTACTTGATCGTCAAGTCGATAGCTGCGAGGAAGTCCTCCTCCGTCCCGATGTCGTTGATCGCGACCTGCTTGGGAGCAGCGGCAACGGGGGCGGTGGTGGTGTCGGTGGACATTAGGTAGGTGGCTCCGGTACGGATTGGCATCGATTGGCTGGGTGGTGGTGCGCGCGCAGCGACACAGAGACCTTGAAAGCCGGCACTTCTGGATCATGGGCAGCGCTAACCCACTACGCACGCGATATCGTACGCGGCCCGGAGACGCGCAAGCAAACCAGCCCCCATGTGAAGGAGCAGTGTGTCCAACCAGCACACGAGCGCGGAACAAGCGCTCGGTACCGCCGGCATCGTCAAGCGCGGGGCGGACGCCGCGGAGTCGCGCGTGGCGAACCAGATCTGGTGGGACGCGGACGCCGACGACTACCACGAGACGCACGGCGAGTTCCTCGGCGCGGCGGACTTCGTGTGGTGCCCCGAGGGCCTGCGCGAGGCCGATGCCCGATTCCTGGGTGAAATCGCTGGTCAGCGCATCCTGGAGGTGGGCTGCGGCAGTGCGATGTGCGCCCGCTGGCTCAAGGAGAACAAGGCCGACGTCACCGCGTTCGACATCTCCGCCGGCATGCTCCGCCACGCCCGCAGGAACAACGCCGAGACCGGCATCGACGTGCCGCTCGTCCAGGCCAGCGCGGACCAGCTGCCGTTCCGGGACGACTCCTTCGACGCCGCGTGCAGCGCGTTCGGCGCCGTGCCGTTCGTGGCGGACGTCCAGGAGGTCTTCGGCGAGGTCGCCCGCGTACTCAGGCCCGGCGCGCCCTGGGTGTTCGCGGTCAACCACCCGATGAGGTGGATCTTCCCCGACGACCCCGGACCGCTCGGTCTCACCGTCACGCAGTCGTACTTCGACCGCACGCCCTATGTAGAGGTGGACGAGGAGGGCAAGGCGACCTACGTCGAGCACCACCGCACGCTCGGCGACTACGTCCGCGCGCTCACGAACACGGGTTTCGTGCTCGAAGACCTGGTCGAGCCCGAGTGGCCGAAGGGCCACACCCGCAACTGGGGCCAGTGGAGCCCGCTGCGCGGCAAGCTCTTCCCCGGCACCGCGATCTTCCGGACCCGCCTGACGTCGTAATCTCACCTGCCATGACCTCGGCACGCGGACTAGTGGCGGCCCAGTCAGCCCGTTTCGCCTCACTGGACCCGTTGCTTCCACCCGCCACCGAACCGCCCACGGACGGCCACGTCATCACGGCGGCGCTGGCGGACGGCACCCGCGTGGCCGGGATCATCAGCCACCAGAGCTTCGAGCCCCACACGACCACGCGGCTGTGGTCGGCGGCCGAGGTGTGGGAGATGCTGCCGCTCGTCGGCGAGTCCCAGGGCATGGACGCGCTGCTCACCCGCTTCCGCCGGCACCTCGACACGCAGGAAGTGCACGACGACACGGCGTGCGTCGTGCACTGGCCGAGCCGCGACACCAAAGCCGCACGGGCGTTCCTCGACCACGGACTCGTGCCGCTGTCCGTGCTCGCCGTGCGCCTGAGGACTCCGGCACAGCACATCTCCCGCACGCTGACGATGCGCCGTGCGACCCCGCACGACCTGGAGACCGTGCTGGAGCTGTCGCTCACGGAGCTGGAGTACTCCTCCTACGTCGGCTCGACGATCGTGCGCCCGAACGCCGCCCATGTGAAACGCCGTGCGCTGATCGAGCGTCTCGAGAACGCGAGCCCCATCTGGCTCGCCGAACGCGACGGCATCGCGGTGGCACTCGCCGAGTGCGCGATCGTGTCGTCCGAACCCGGCACGGCCGCGGCGGCGAGACTCCCCCGCGGCCGCTGGGGATATGTGAACTGCGTCTCGGTACTGCCGGGCGCCCGTGGCACCGGCATCGGCCAGCAGCTCCTCGCCTACGCCCACCAGGAACTTCACCGGATGGGCACGGTCGGCACGTACCTCTACTACAACCCGCCGAACCCGCTGAGCAGCGTCTTCTGGCCTCGCCAGGGCTACCGGCCGCTGTGGACCGTCTGGGAAGTACGCCCCGCCGCAGCCCTTAGGTGACCTATGTCCGAGTTGCAGGGCGCCGAGGTCTGCGCGAGAATTTGTACTGACCGGTCAGTTTAAACGGAAGGTAAAGCCGTGGAGATCCACGCAAGTCGTGCAGGCGTCAACGGGGGCCATGGTCCCCTGCTCCGGCCGACTTCGCTGACCGTGAAGCCCGGCGAGCTCACGCTGGTCGCGGGCGAGCCCGGCACCGGTCACACGGCGTTCGGCCTGCTGCTCTCCGGCCGCATCAAGCCCTCGACGGGCACCGTGTCCCCGGACGCGAAGACGCTGCGCAAGCGCGTCGTCCTGGTCGACGCCCCCGAGGTGAACGAACCGGAGGAGGCGCTGAGCCTGTCCGCCGTCGTCGGCGAGGAGCTCGCGATGAACGGCATGCCGTCCGGCAAGAAGGCGGTGCACGACTGGTTGGTGGAGCACGCCGCCGATGAGCACGCGGACAAACGCTTCGAGCACGTTCCGGCGCGGACGCGGTGCGCGGTGCTGCTCGAACTGGCCGCGTCACGTCCGGGCGTGACGGCGCTCGTCCTCGACTGCCCCGACCGCTACCACCCCGACCCGCGCGAGTGGTTCGCCCTGGCCCACGACCACGTGACTCCCGAACGGTCCGTCGTCGTCCTGTGCTCGAACTCCTCCGCCCACATCCTCGACATCCCGCACGCACGCCTTGGTGAGGACAACGCCAAGATGGAGATCACCGCATGAGCGCCCTACGCATGGCCTTCAACGAACTTCGCCGGGTCACGTCCGGCAAGCTGCCCAAACTCGCCGTTCTGGCTCTGGCGCTCGTGCCCCTGCTGTACGCGTCGCTCTACCTGTACGCCAACAAGGACCCGTACGCGAACCTCAACCACGTGCCAGCCGCACTGGTCGTGAAGGACAAGGGCGCCAAGGACCTCAACGCGGGCAAGGACGTCGCGGACGAGCTGCTCAACGGCAAGAAGTTCAACTGGAAGGTCGTCGACGACGCCGACGAGGGCGTGCGCAAGGGCGAGTACATCTTCGCCCTCACGCTGCCGGAGGACTTCTCCGAGGCGCTCACGTCCGCGGAGCAGAACAAGCCGCGCCAGGGCGTGCTGACCCTGACGACCAACGACGCCAACAACTACCTGGGCAGCACGATCGCGAACCAGGTCGTCAGCGAGGTGCGTCGGGCCGTGACGGCGAAGGTCTCCACCGAAGCCGCCGACAAGCTGCTGCTCGGCTTCTCCACGATCCGCCAGGAGACCACCAAGGCCGTCGACGGCGCCACGCAGCTCGCGGACGGCAGCGCGACGCTGCGCGACAAACTCGGCGAGCTCGACAGCGGCGTCCAGCAGCTCTCCACGGGCGCGGTGACGGCGGCCAACGGTGCCGCGCAGCTCCGTGACGGCACGCACGAGCTCCGCTCGCAGACCGCGCAACTGCCCGAGGGCGCCAAGAAGATCGCCGACGGCGCGCGCCAGGTCGCCACCGGCAACGAGACCGCCGCGACCCAGGCCGAGGAGTACGCGAAGAAGGCGCAGGCTCTCGTCGGCGTGCTCGACCAGGCCAACGGCGACATCGCGAACCGTTTGCGCGCCTTGGGTTTCACCGAGGAACAGGTGCAGCGCGTGCTGACCACGATCGGTCAGGTGCGCCAGCCGGTCGACGACGCCAACGGCAAGGTCCAGGGTGCCGCGGGTGATCTCCGCAAGCTCGCGACCGGCGCGGACCAGGTGGCCGACGGCGCCGAGCAGCTCTCGTCCAAGATGCCCGGCCTGGTCGCCGGCGTCGGCAGGCTCGACGACGGCGCCACCAAACTCGCCGACGGCAACGCCCAGCTCCGCGACGGCCTGCAGAAGGCGGCCACCGGCACGCCGCAGCTCAAGGACGGCGCCGCGAAACTCGCCGACGGATCGGCGCAGCTGCGTGACGGCCTGTCCGGTGGCGTGAACAAGATCCCGAACCAGGACGACCCGACCCGGGCGGCCATCGCGCAGGCGATCGGCGACCCGGTGGCGGTGCGCGGGCTGTCCCAGACGAAGGCCGCCACGTACGGCGCCGGCCTCGCCCCGTTCTTCCTGGGCCTGGCGACGTGGATCGGCGCGTTCGTGCTGTTCCTGCTGCTGCGCCCGCTCTCACGCCGTGCGCTCGCCGCCGGTCAGTCAGCGCTCAGGGTCGCGTTGGGCGGTTGGCTACCGGGTGCGTTGCTCGGCATCGTGCAGGTGCTTGTGATGTTCACGGTCGTGCGATTCGTAGTGGACATCGAGCCGTCGAACCCCATCGGCACGTTCGGGTTCCTCGCGCTAATGTCGCTGACGTTCGTGGCGATCCTGCACGCGCTGAACGCCGCGTTCGGCGCCGTCGGCAAGTTCCTCGGCCTGATCCTGCTGATCCTCCAGCTGGTCAGCGCGGGTGGCACGTTCCCGTGGCAGACGATCCCGGTGCCGCTGTACCCACTGCACTACGGCCTGCCGATGGGCTACGCGGTCGACGGCCTGCGCCACCTGATGTACGGCGGTGACCTGGGCAGCGTCGGAAAGGACGCCCTTGTCCTTCTCGCCTGGCTGGTCGGAGCCCTAGCCTTGACGTCCGTGGCGGCATACAAGCAGCGCGTCTGGACAGCGTCCAAGCTGAAGCCGGAGCTCGTGCTGTGAGCGCGCGGACGACGGCGACCAGGCAGAAGCTCTTCGACGCGGCGTTGAAGCTGGTCGGCGAACGGGGCGCGGCCTCGGTGACGGTCGACGAGATCGCCGCGGAGGCAGGCGTCGCCAAGGGCACGATCTACTACAACTTCGCCTCGAAGGACGCCCTGGTCGAAGCGCTGCTGCACCACGGCGTGGAGATCCTCGCGGGCCGGCTGCGGTCCGCGGAGGGGTCCGAGGACTCGCTGGAGGCGCTGGTCGACGAGATGCTCGGCTTCTGGGCCGAGTACCCGGCGTTCGGCCAGCTCCTCGTCTCGGAGCTGTGGCGCACGCCGGGCCAATGGCACGGCACTCTCTCGTTGCTGCGCGACGACATCGTCTCGATCGTGCGCGGTCAGATGAAGCGCCTGGCCGACGCGGGCCGCCTGCCCGCAGGGGTCGAGGTCGGCACGGCGTCGGCGGCGTTGTTCGGCACGTTGCTCGTGATCGCGCTGGACTGGCAGGTGTTCCAGCCGGAGCGGTCACGGGCGGACGTGCGCGAGTCGGTCATGCTGCTGGTGCGCGGGATGCGCTCGGCGCGTTAGAGCTGAGCGCAGGGCGTGCGGAGTCACCCCGAACGAGCGACGCGTTTGACCGAGCAGGGCCACATGCCCGCCGGTACGAACGAAGACATGCCGAAACTGCTGAACATCGCCACCGCCCTGCTCGCGACCATCGCCCTCACGGCCTCCCCGGCGCTGGCCGAGCCCGAGCCGGTGAAAGCCACCGCCGACTTCCAGGAAGCGCTGTTCACGCCCGTCGACGGCGTGCTCGATCTGGAGGAGACAGCCGAGGGCATCAAGGTCAGCGGCACGTTCCAGAAGGGCTTCTCCTCCGACGCGCCGTCGGACTACCAGCTGGTGGTCCTCGACGGCGCGGAGGTGGTGCTGGACTTCAGCAAGGACTTCCAGAAGGTCGCCGAGATCGAGGCGGCGGAGGTCGCGGACTTCGAGTTCGTCACGGAGACCAAGCAGAAGATCGCGGACCTCCGCAACGAGGACGTGGTCGTCCGCCAGCTCGTGAACGTGGCGGCCGGCATCAAGGTGCAGGCGGAGATCGGCCGGGCCAAGATCGTGAAGACCGAGGTCCGGTAGGGCTTCAGCGGGCGTCCTCGTGGTGCAGCGAGGGCGCCCGTCCCTCCAGTCCTCGTTCGACGGCCTGCAGCACCGCACGGTTCGTGCGCAGCGTGGCGTCGTGAGCGAAGTGACCGAGCAACACCTGCTGCGTCGGGTGCGGGAGCACTGGGTCGGGCACCGGCGCGGACGTGTGCACCTCCACCACCGGCGCTCCTTCTGCGAGAAGGTGCCGCACGGCGTTGAGGACGCTCACGCGATAGCTGTCGTGCACCCACGCCACGAGCAGGTTCACCAGATTGCCGTCGAGCTCGTACTCGACCTCCGACGCGAGCTTGGAGGGCTCCGCCCAGTCGGCCCTCACCCACGTCGGCCGATGGCCCAGTGAGATCGACGCCCGCGCCGCCCGTCCGGGACCGTCGCCGGCCATCAGCGGCCGCGTGCGCGAGGGCAGCACCACCCGCCATCCGCGTGCCACGAGCTGGCCCGCGCAGCCGGCCAGCATGCCTGTCCCACCGAGCACCAGCGCAGTTCTCACCGAGCACGCTCCTCGCCGACCGAGGCGAGCGGTCCCGAGAGCCACCGCTCCACCTGCGCCTGCCCGCGCAGCCGCACGACCACCACGTCGTCGACCAGAGCGAGCACCCTGGCCCGGTTGCGCCGGTAGCTCTTCCAGCCCCACCGCAGGATGTGCTCCGGGTCGGTGAACGCCGACCACAGCGACGACTCCCGATTACCGTTCCACAACTCCACGCCTGCCGCGCGACGTCTGATCGTGCGACTCACCAGCCGTCCCATCACGACCGGGAACCGGTGGTCGAGCCACACCACCGTGTCCGCCCTGGCGAGCAACGCGGGCCGCGCCGCCTGGTACTGGTACTCCGTAACCCAGTGGTCGTCCTGCGCGAACGCGGCGACCTCCGCGAAGAACTCCGGCCGCGGCGTCCACTGTGGACCCCAGTAGAGGCTGTCCAGCTCGACGCGCCGCAGTTCGCGCTGCTCGGCGATGCGCAGGCAGAGCGTCGACTTGCCGGATCCGGCGTTGCCGGCGACGAGGATGCGCCGGGGCATGTGCGGCAGCGGATCAGCTGGACCGAGCAACGGCATCGGGCCAGGCTAGCGAAAACCCGATGAGCACGACACGGTGCGGAGCGGGCCCGGAAACGCCCGAAGGGCCCCCGGAAAACTCCGGAGGCCCTTCGGGGTGAAACAACGTCAGAGAGCGGTGACGTTCGTCGCCTGCGGGCCCTTCTGGCCCTGCGTGATGTCGAACGAAACCTTCTGGTTCTCCTCGAGGCTGCGGTAGCCGCCGCCGTTGAGGGCCGAGTAGTGAACGAAGACGTCAGCGCCGCCGTCCTCGGGGGCGATGAAGCCGAAGCCCTTTTCAGCGTTGAACCACTTGACGGTGCCGTTTGCCATGTACTGCTTCTCCTTGATTACTGAAGAGCGAGCCGCACTGTGCGGCCACTCCGTGGTTGGTCATGAGCCTTGCCCCAACCGTGAAGAAGGAGAAGCACTCGCAACTGAAGTTTGGCGAGCGTGAAAGACACGAACACGAAACTGCAACCAACAAAGAAGTATACCCCAACCTAGCCGCGTTTGCGCTGAGGTACCGCGAACCTCCGCTGCATGATCGAGATGCGGAAGACAAGGAAGCAGGCAAGCCCTCCCGCACCGATCGCGCACAACGTCGACAGGGTCGAAAACACCACGTAGAAGGGGGTATCGAGCAGCAACGACTCGAACACATCGCACAGCACCATGGCGAGGAACGCCCACTGCCAGGGCTTGATCAACGGGCTCGCCACGCGCTGCGCGAACGGCACTTCGCGCTGCGCCGGATCGCTCGCCTTCCACACCTGCGAAACCGTCCGCACGCCGTGCAGCGCGATCGCCTCGGCATTGTGGGTAACACCGCGGAACCACACGATGGACGCCACACCCGCGGGCACGACCAGCATGATGGCGAGGAAGCTCCATGACGACGAGCCACCCTGCCAGTCGTTGATCGTGCCCCAGATCGACTCGGCGGCGACCAGCGCGATCAGGCCCATGCTGACGTAGCCGGTGACCCGGACGTCCTTCAGGTCGATGTAGGTGTCCAACACAACACTCCCCGAACGCGGCGAACTGCGCGGCAGACTACCGTCCGAATCCGCAGCCCAGTTCGGTGAAGGTCGCGATCTTCTCGGCCGCCCGCACGACGACCTCGTCGATGCCGTCGAGCACCACCCGTTCACCGACGCGGCGGGCGGGCAGCAGCGGCACGTCGGCCTTGCCGCACTGCTCGGCGATCGACGTGAACGCCCGTGCGGCGGCCAGCGGCGCGACCAGGGGCTCGCCGGTCTGCCGGTGCCGGATGAGGTTCTCCAGGAGGTCGACCGACGGCGCCACGGCCATGCGGTGGTCGTTGACCGTCAGTCTGTCGTCGTCGTACCACCAGACGGCCTGGCCGAGTGTTCCGTGCACCAGCACGACCGGCGGCAACGATGTCGCCGCGCAGAGCGTGGTGGCGACCACGACCGGCGGCGCGCCATCAGCCGTCACCCGGACACAGGCCGTGTCGTCCGCGCTGATCGTGTCGCGGCACCGGTACAACTCCAGTTCGACAGCGATGTCGGCTCGTTCCTCGACATCGGCTAGCAACAGCGCGTTCTGCAGCGCATGCGCGAACGGGTTGACGAGCGTTCCGTCCTCGCCCTGCCGCCCCGCCCACTCGGAGCGTTCGTAGTAGGAGTCCGAGCGCACCCAACGCCCGGCGGCGCCGATGCCCGTGATGTCGCCCAGCGCCCCGGAGCCGATCAACGAGCAGAGCCGCCGGTACGAGCCCGTGCCCTGCGCCTGGAAGCCGACCTGGCACACCAGGCCGCGGTCCAGCGCCACCGCGGAGATCTCGTCGAAGTCGGTCACCGACAGCACCGCCGGCTTCTCGACCAGCACGTCGCAGCCCAGCTCGAACGCCGTCAGCACGTGATCGCGGTGCGTCGCGGGCGGCGAGGAGACCACGACGACCTCGGGGTGGAGCTCGGCCGCCAGCGACGGCAGATCGGGGTAGGACGGCACCGGCACGTCGACGTCCGCCACGTCGACCACGCCGACGAACGTGGCGAGCCCGTCGTGGCCGAGCCGGACCAGGTTCTCCACGTGCCGCGCCCCATGTCCCCGAGCACCGACCAGCGCAACACGCATCGCTCTCACCCTTCTCGGGCGGACTCCGCCACCAACGCGGCCACCAGCATCAGCCGAGGTGCCGGTAATTTCAATGCGCCGCGCCAACCAAGACTCGTTTGCGGCAGCATCCCGGCACCAACGGCGCCCGAAGCGTCAACACAGCCACCCGAACGGGCAATGGCGCAGGGAGCACGGTGACCGCTATCGGAGGTCGATGACGTCGGCGACGTGGACCGGCTGCCCGGTCTCGAAGCTGCGGTTGGCGGCGAACCCGGTCAGCAGGGAGAGCGTGCCGTCGTAGTGCGTCGCTTTGCGCCCGAGCGGGTCCTCCTGCCCGGCGGGGCCGTACAGCGCGTCGACCATGCGCTGGTCGGCGCCACCGTGCCCGTCCCGGTCGTACTCCAGCGGGATGTCCTCGCGCTCGGCGAACAGCCGTTGCACCGAGAGCTTCGCCCACCCCTGCTCGGGGTTCGCGGCGACGCCGTGCACGGACGGGTCCTGACCCGACACCCAGGAGTTCTCGACGACCTCCAGTTCGAGACGACCCCTGCTGCCGTTGACCATCAGCCGGTAGCCCTCCCACGGCGAATAGGCCGTGAGGTGGTAGGTCAGATTCGCGCCGCTGGCGTAGCGGACGAGCACCGACATGTCGTCCTCAATGGACACGCCGGGCTCGAACGGGTTCTGGTCGCGGCGATAGCCGTCCTCGTGCCGTGCGTCGACGTAGAGCTTCTTGAGCCAGGCGTTCTGCTCCAGATCGACGTCGAACCTGTCGTCGTGCGTGTACCCGTGACGCTCACCGTTCTCGCTGCCGTAGAAGAACAACCGGCCGTGCGCGTACACGGTTTCGGGCACCGAGCCGACCCACCAGTTGAGCAGGTCGAAGTGATGGGTCGCCTTGTGGACCATGAGACCGCCGGAGTTGGCCTTGTCGCGGTGCCAGCGGCGGAAGTAGTCGGCGCCGTGCCGGGTGTCCAGCAACCATTCGAAGTGGACGGACCCGATCTCGCCGACAGCACCGTCCGCGAGCAGCGCGCGCACCTTCTCGTGGATCGGGTTGTAACGGTAGTTGAAGGTGACCGTAACGCTGCCTTCGTTGCGATGCACCGCGTCCAGGATCTTGCCGGCCGACGGGACGTCCGTCGTCATCGGCTTCTCCGTGACGACGTCACAACCGGCGTCCAACGCCTCAACGATGTACGTGTCATGGAAACGGTCGACGGTGGTCACCACCACCACGTCGACCCGTTGCTCGTCGAGCATCTTCAGGAAGTCTTCGGCGTCGTACGTGGGAACCGGCTCGACGCCCAGTTCCGCGAGGCGGTCGTTGTGGACGTCCATCCTGGTCCGGTTCACGTCCGCGAACGCCACGAGTTCGCAGGTGTCCGCGTGTTCGACCGCGATGGCGCGGACGTGCCGCTCCGCCCGCGATCCCGTGCCGACCACCGCGTACCGCCTGCGCGCCATCTCCGACCTCCGCTGAAAACGTTTTCTCCACGCTAGCGGCACGTGCCCCGGCCTCGTCAAGATGAGGTCATGCCGACTCCTGTGGTGCTCGACTGCGACCCCGGCCACGACGACGCGATCGCGATCCTGCTCGCGGCCGGCTCACCCGAGATCGACCTGCGCGCGATCACCACCGTGGCCGCGAACCAGACATTGGACAAGGTCACCGCGAACGCCCAGCGGATCTGCTCCGCCGCCGGCATCTCGGTGCCGATCGCGCGCGGGTGCGCACAACCGTTGGTGCGACCGCTGTACGTGGCGGAGGACATCCATGGAGAGTCTGGAATGGACGGTCCGGCGTTCGGCCCGCTGACCGTCGGAGTGGTGGAGGAACACGCGATCGACGTGATGCACGCTCACATGCCGGCGACGCTGGTGGCCACCGGCGCGTTGACGAACGTGGCGATGTACCTGCGGCGGTACGGGCCTGCCGCGGTGCGCGAGATCGTGCTCATGGGCGGGTCGACCGAGCGCGGCAACACCACGCCGTACGCGGAGTTCAACATCTACGTCGACCCGGAGGCGGCCGCGATCGTCTTCGGCAGCGGCGTGAGGATCACGATGATCGGGCTGAACGTGACGCACCAGGCGTTGGTGACGCCGGAAATCGTGGCTCAGTTGAACGCTCTGGGGCCGCTCGGGCGGACGTGCGGGGAGCTGATGACGTTCTTCGCGGCGACCTACCGCGACGTGTTCGGGTTCGCAGCACCACCGCTGCACGACCCGGTGGCGGTGGCGCGGGTGATCGATCCGACGCTGGTGAGGTGCGTCGAGGCGTTCGTGGGGATCGAGACCACGGGGACGTACACGCGCGGCGCGACGGTCGTGGACCTGCACGGCAGGCTCGGCCGGGAGCCGAACGCGCAGGTGGCCGTCGGGCTGGACGTGGACCGGTTCTTCGGCCTGGTCGTCGAGGCCGTGGCCCGGCTCAGGACACTGTCTTGTCGCTGAGCTTGGCCCACTGGCTCCAGCCCGCCTTCTCCTTGTAGAAGCGGCGGATCAGCTTGCCGTCGTCGGTGCGGGCGAAGACCTCCACGGTCTTCGTCTGCGCGTGGTACATCGCGGTCGGCGCCTCGGCGACCTTGGTGGTGCCGAGCTTGGCCCACGTGGTCCAGCCGCCGTCGGTCGCGCGGGAGTGCTCGACGATGCCGCCCTCACCGAGCTGCACGACGTCGATGGACCCGGTCGTGGAGTTGAAGACCGCCGACGGCGCGCCGGTGCCCTTGCCGCCCAACGACTTCCAGACACCCGCCCCGTACTGCTCGACGCTGCCGGACTCGGTACGCACGAAGACCTGGTCGACGGCGACGCTCGGGTCGCTGACGATCTTCTTGTCGCCCTGGTCCGCCCAGGTGCTGCCGTCCCACTTGACGAGCTTGCCGTCGGCGGAACGCGCGTAGACGTCCTTGTCGGCGACGGCCGGGTTGCCCTCGATCTTGCGGTCGCCGACCGGCGCCCACTTGTCGGTGAAGCGGAGCAGGAGGCCGTCCGCGCCGCGGGCGAGGACCTCGACGGCCTTGGTCTTGTCGTTCCAGAACAGCGTCGGCTCGCCCGCGACGGCCGTGTCGCCGAGCGCGAGCCACTTGCCGTCGACGCGGCGGTAGATCCTGTCGTCCGTTCCGCGCGCGAACACCTCGACGATCTTCGTCTGCGGGTTCATCAGCGCGACCGGCTCGCCGGCGAAGAGCTCGGGCCCGAGCTGCTGCCAGCCGTTCCAGCGGCTCGTCTTGTGGAAGTTCGTGACGATCGTGCCGTCGGCGGCGCGATCGAAGATCTCGAGCTGCTGCTGGCCGGTGTTCGAGATCTGCGGGCCGGCGCTGACGACGAGCTTGTCCGTCACCGGCGTCTCGCTGCCGGTGCTGCCGCCGCTACCGGCTTCGAGGATGTTGTTGTAGCGCAGGGGCACGTACTTGCGAGCCGTGCCGGCACTCCACACGCGCTGCACGGGCCTGCTGCCGTCCGGCCCTGCCTGCTCGCGCACGATGGGCCGCGTCTTGGCCGCGTCCGCCCAGCCGATGAACAGCGCGACGTGGTTCTCGCGGTCGTTGAGCGCGTCGCCGGGACGGAGGTCCTCCCAGTCGATGCGGTGTGCGACCTGCTCGAGGATGTGCGTGGTGTAGGAGATGCGCAGGCCCCAGGCCATGGAGACGAAGCCGGAGCAGTCCGTGCGGTAGGCGCCGTACTTGTTGCCGAAGCAGTCGCGTTGGCTGTACGGCACACGGGCGCTGATCCACGTCCGGGAGCGCGCCAGGACCTCGCTGCGCGTGATCTTGGAGTTGGCCTCGTACGTCCCGCAGACCACCCCGCCCTCGGCGGCGGCGACCGCGACGTCGGGCATGGCCAGCGTCGAGCCGAACGTGATGGCCGCCGCGGCGACCGCCAACATCCCCCACGATCTCATGCCGGTCACCGTAGCAAGGTGATGTGAAGTTTTGGTCCGGTCGAACGTCCTGTCTTCCGACGGTCAACCGTGAACGCGCGGGCACCCGTGTGGATGATCGTCACGCCTCGTCGAGCACGCTCAGATACCGGCGCGGCACGTACAGCTCAGCTTCGGCCTCATAGGGATAGGCGAGGGCGCGCAAGCGTGTGCTGTACCCACCGGCCTGCTCGTAGGCCCAGTACCGTCCGGGCTCCTCCGCCCACGACGCGAAGATCACCACGTGCCGCGTCAGGTTGGTGCCGTCCGCGCGGATGACGACGTCGCCCGGCCGCAGTTCGTGCGCGGGGATCAGGCCACTCACCGTGGCCAGGCCCGGGGTGTCGAACCCGCCGTGCCGGTCGTCCGGCTTGCCGGGCAGCCCCCACGCCATCGACACGAAGCCCGAGCAGTCGGCGCGATAGATGCCGTGTTCGTTCTGATGGAACCTCTTCTGGCTGTACGGGACCGAGTCGCGCAGCCAGGAACACGCGCGCTCCATGATCTCGGAGCGGCGGATCAGGCGGCCGGCGGCACGAGCGGTGGTCACGCGGACATGGTCGGGACCGGATCTCTAAGTTCCCTGCAAACTCTCTACAAGGTCGGCGTCGCTGATCTCGGCGGTGACCCAGGCGAGCGGGTAGCTCAGTTCGATCGTGTCGATCTCCCTGGTCAGCCGCACGCCGGGCAGCACCCTGCGCACCAGCGCGAGCATCGCGTGGTTGTCGGGCAGGACGTTGCCGTGCAGTTCGGCGACGCCCATCCGGGCCGCGATCGACGTCAGCTCCTCCAGCAGGAGACGGCCGACGCCACGTCGCTGCCACAGGTCGATCACGGCGACCGCGATCTCCGCGCCGCACTCGCCGGTCCTGATGACCCTCGCGATGCCGATCGGCTCACCACCGACCGTCGCGCACACGGCCCCGTGCCGTTCACCGTCCACATCGGTCAGCACTCGGCGCGCGGACGCGGTCAACCGCGGCGTTGGCGAGTGGAACCGCAGGTAGCGGCTTCGCGCGGACAGTCCTTCGAACACCGCGTCGACAGCTTCCGGCGCGGTGTCGCGGTTGAGCTCGGTGACGCGCATGAGGATCGACCCCTCTAAGTTCGGAATCCGAACTGTAGCTGAGTTCGAAAATCGAACGCAAGGGATATCCTTGGCTCATGCCGTACTCGAGTTTCGCGAGCATGCCCTGCACGCTGAGCCGCCCCGCGGCGCTGCTGGGCGAGCGCTGGACGCTGCTGCTGCTCCGCCAGATCTTCCTGGGCACCCGCCGCTTCGAGGACTTCCAGGCGACGATGGACATCTCGCGGAGCGTCCTGACCGATCGACTGAACGTGCTGCTGCAGGAGAACGTGCTCAAGCGCGTGCCCTATCACGAGGATGGCCGCACACGGCACGAGTACCGCCTCACGGAGAAGGGGCGCGACCTCTACCCCGTGCTGATGGCTCTGCGGACATGGGGCGAGAAGTGGATGGCTCCAGAAGAAGAGGAGTCGTTCCACCTGCACCACCGCGACTGCGGCGGAGACGTGCGGGCGAAGGTCGAGTGCACCGAGTGCGCCGCCGAACTGACCGCCCGCGACGTCCAGGTCACGGCCAAGCAGTGAACTTGTACTGACAACTGCCGAATCCCGGGTGAACTCGAGATCCACACCGTTGCCGAACACGGTTGCAGGCGGCGAGAGTGCCTGTCATGACAAGAGCTGCTCTTGCGGTACTGCTGCCCCTCCTGCTGGTGACCCCGGCTGCTGTCGCGGCACCGGCGAAGACGCCGAAGGTGCTCGTGATCGGGCTCGACGGTGCCCGCTACGACAAGCTGGTCAGCGGCGACACCCCCAACATCAAGGCGCTGCTGAACCGCGGCTACGGCGCCCGCAGCGCGCTGTACGGGTCGGGCATGGCCCAGACCTCCAGCGGCCCCGGCTGGTCGACGATCCTCACCGGCGTCTGGCCGGACAAGCACAAGGTGAAGGACAACTCCTTCGCCGGCAACGCCCTCACGTCGTACCCGAGCTGGCTGGAGCGCGCGAACACCGCGAACCCGGCCCTGTCGACGTACGCGGCGGTGGACTGGAAGCCGATCAGCGACCACGTCCTGCGCACCGGCCAGGACCGCAAGTACGTGCTCGACGGTGACGCGGCGGGCTACACCGGCTCGGACGAGAAGATCACCGTCGACGCCGAGCAGCACCTGAGGACCGACGCCGCCGACGCGTCGTTCGTCTACCTCGGCCAGATCGACATCGCGGGCCACGACAGCGGCGCCGACTCCTCCCAGTACGCCACGGCCATGCGCACCAACGACGCGCAGATCGGCCGTCTGATCAAGGCCGTCGAGGCGCGGCCGTCGTACGCCTCCGAGGACTGGCTGATCATGATCACCACTGACCACGGCCACACGGCGGCGGGCGGCCACGGCGGTGACTCGCCCGAGGAGCGGATGACGTTCGTGATCTCCACCGGCCCGGCACGCCCCGCCGTGGCACCGAAACTGGTCGACGTGGCAGCGTCCGCGCTGCAGCACCTCAACGTCCCGGCGTCGCTCGACGGCTATGCGCTCGGCACCGCGCCGGTCGACCCGTTCGACTCGGTGACGCTGAAGCCGCGGCAGGACGAGACCGGTGTGCCCGCTTCAGTTCTCGGCTGGACGCACCAGGGTCCGGCGGGCTGGACCGTGACCACCGCCTCGTCGATGCCGCAGGGCGTCGCGGAGTGGCAGGGCTGGTCGTTCACCACCGACGACTTCTGGACCCGCACCGCGCCCTCCCAGTCGCGTGAGGCGAACGTGCGCGCACGTGGTGTCTTCGCCGTCGCCGACCCCGACGAGTGGGACGACAAGGGTTCGCCTTCCGCGCGCGGCAGGTTCGACTCGACGCTGACCTCGCCCGCCCACGACGTGACGGGCGAGCCGAGCCTCAAGGTCGACTACTTCTCGCACTACCTGCAGGAGGGCACGCAGCGCGGCACGGTCAGCGTGTCGTTCGACGGCGGCCCCGAGCAGGTCGTCCGCACCCACAACGCGAACGGCCTCGCCCAGCAGGTCTCGCTGACCGTGACCGTCCCGGCGGGTGCCCGCACGGCGCGCGTCTCCTGGCGCCTCTTCGACGCCGGCAACAACTGGTACTGGGCCGTCGACGCCCCTCGTCTGTCCTGATCCGGCGGTGTGGGTCGGGGAGGCTACCGCAGCGAGTCGAGGTGCCTGCGCAGCAACGACACCGTGAGCTCCGGCGTCATCCGGTCCGGGTGCAGCACCCCGTCGACGGTGATGCCGTTGAGCAGCGACGCCAGCCGTTCGGCCTCCAGGTCTACGTCGTGCGTGGCCCCAATGGTCCCGGCCTCGGTCATCACGGTCAGCGCGCGGCGGCAGAGCATGCGCAGGCCGTCGTAGAGCCGCTCGGCGTGCGGCACGAGCGACGGCCGGGTGCGCGCGGCGGTGACGAAGGCCAGCCACAGCACGGCTTCGTCGCGGCGGCGGTCGTCGAGCGGGAGCACCTCGGAGAGCACGCGTTCGGCCGGCCGGCGCGGGTCGCTGCGGTCCGGCAACGACCGCACGTGGGCGAAGACGCGCTGTTCCGTCGAGTGGATGAGGGCCTCGACAGCGAAGATGATCATGTCGTCGTGGCTGTCGAAATAGTGGCGGATCGAGCCGATCGCGAGGCCCGCCTCCACCGCCACGTTGCGCAGCGAGGCCTGTTCGACGCCGTCGCGCACGACCACGCGGAACACCGCCTCGGCGACGGCTTGGCGGCGGGCGGCGGGATCCACGACTCTCGGTGACACCTCCCGTTTGTAGCATGACCCTGCTAGTTTAAGTAGCAGGGTCATGCTACTTAGGGGGAAGCAATGACATATCTGCTGATCGCGGTCGGTGTGCTGTACGTGCTCGTACGCCGGTTCCGGGGAGAACCGCTCAACGCCAGGGACCTGCTGGCGCCGCCCGCGTTCCTGTTGTTCTTCGGCATCCGCGCGGTCGACGAGTTCCATCTGGTCCATCTGCTCCCGCTCGCCGCCGGCTTCGCGTTCGGCGCGATCCGGGGGATGACGATCAAGCTGTTCGAACGCGACGGCCACCTGTGGCAGCGGTACACGCCGTGGACCTTGCTCGTGTGGGTGGCGTCGATCGGCGCGAGCTTCGGCTTCCTGCTGCTGCTCGACCACCACGCGCCGACGCAGCTCTCCATCGGCGTGAGCATGCTCGGCGAGCTGTGCGCCGTGGGCGTGAAGGCGTTGAACACCGGCCTGCCGTTCGCACCGGAACGGGTGTCCAATGGCAGGCATGGAACGTCGTGACTTCCTCGTGGGGGCAGGGCTGCTCGCGGTCGCACCGACCGCGTCGTCAGCCGCACAGGGAGCGGACTGGGGCGCCGTGCGCCGCGAGTTCCGGCTGGACCTGGGCCTGACCAACCTGGGGCTCTTCTACCTCGCGTCGAACCCGCGCGAGGTGAGGGACGCGGTCGAGGAGTTCAAGCGCAGGCTCGACGCCAACTCGCACGACCTGATGCCCGAGCAGGCACAGGAGGTCGCCGTCGCGCTCGGGCAGTACGTCGGTGGCGCAGCGGACGACATCGCGTTCGTGCCCAACACGACCATGGGTCTCTCGATCGTCTACGGCGGCCTCAAACTGCGCCCGGACCAGGAGTTGCTGCTCAGCGACCAGGACCACGCGTGGCACCAGCAGGCGGCGAGGCTCGCGGCGGCGCGGGCAGGCGCGAAGGCAAGGGTCGGCACGCTCTACGAGAACCCGGCGAAGGCCACCGAGGACGAGATCGCGACCCGGCTGCGGAACTCGATCACGCCGCAGACCCGTGCCGTCGGCATCACGTGGGTGCAGTCGAGCACGGGCCTGCGCATGCCGGTGCGAGCCTGCGCGCAGGTCGTGGCCGAGGCCAACAAGGGCCGCAAACAGGAAGACCGCTGCCTTCTCGTCGTAGACGGCGTGCACGGACTGGCGGCCGTGCACGACGACGCGGCGCGCATGGGTGCGGACGTGTTCGTCGCCGGCACGCACAAGTGGCTGTTCGGACCGCGTGGCACCGGCATGGTGTGGGTGAACCCCGAGGTGCGCGGCGAGATCGTGCCGATGCTGCCGAGCCTGAGCGACCGCAGCGAGACGGCGTTGCTCGGGCCCGGCGGCTTCCACGCGTTCGAGCAGTACTTCGGGGTGCAGGCGGCGGTGCGGTTCCACCAACGCCTCGGCCGCGACCGCGTCGCGGCCCGGATCGCCGAACTGTCCGGGCGGTTCTCCGACGGGCTGGCCGAGATCCCCGGCGTCGTCGTGCACACGCCGCGCGACCCAGCGACGTCCGCGGGCATGGTGTGCTTCGACGTCACCGGGCACAGCGGCCCCGAGGTCGTGGAACTGCTGGCGCGCAAGCAGATCCAGATCACGACGGCGTCCTACCGGATCCCGTACGCGCGGGTCGGCACGTCGATCCTCAATACATCGGAGGAGATCGACCGGACGGTGCGGGAGATCAGCGCCCTGGCTCGGTGATGCGGGGCAGTTCGGCCGTTCCCGGCGGTTCGAGCTGCACGCTGGTGTTCTCCATCCTCACCTGTGGCTGGTTCATCGCGTCGTGCGCGATGAACGGCGTGGCTTCGAGGTAGGCACCCGTCGCGGCCGCACCGTCCGGGGTCATCGGCCGACCAGTTGCCTCGCGAGCTGATCGGCCTCGTCCGCGGTGAACTTGCCGGCGATCTGCGTGGCGCCACCGGTGATCGGCGACTGGATGCTGGGTGCGCTGAGCACCCGTCCGTTGATCAGGATCGCGACCTGGTTCCCCACGTGGGCGGTCGTGAAGTCGCTCCAGGTCCGTGCGCCCTCGGCGTCGAACTCGGCCGTCACCACGTGGCCGGTGCCGTACTCGCTGGGACTGGCCTCCGCCTTGACGACGCGGTCACCGTCGAGGAAGACCGGGCCGAGGTCGTACTTGAACCCGTCGGCGTCGCACGTCACCAGCGGGGCGGCCGCGTCGTCGTTGCCGGTCAGCGGGTCCGGGGCGCCGCAGTCCAACGTGCTGAGCGCCTGCTCGCGGACGGTGGCGTCCGTGCTCTGCCGGGTCGCCCGCGCCGTCTGGACGGCCGGGTCGCCGGCCTCGTTCCGGGGCACGGCGTTACCGGGCGACGGCGCGGAGGCCGGCGTGACGCTCTCCACCTTGCGGAAGGTCAGCTTGCCCGTGAGCCACGCTTCCTTCTGCTGCTCGCCCTGCGGGGTGGTCGTGCAGGCGGCGACGGCGAGGAGCAGCACCACGGCAAGGATCTTCATGCCGTTGACTTACCACGCGGCCACCGCCCGCATCAGGCGAATCAGAGCGCCATCAGCCGTTCTGCCCCAGTTGAAGTGCCTCGGCGAGGCTGCGAGCCCTAGGGTCTGTATCGAAGTCTGATCCGCGATAGCCGGGCCCGACGTGGCCCCTGGTGGTGCGGCCGGACAACCCACATACAACACCGGTATGCGGGCCGTCCGGCCGCACCACCAGGAACCACCTCAAGCGCAACTCTCATCGAACCAGACTTCGATACAGACCCTAGTGGGCGGCGTCGTCCCAGGAACGGCCCACGCCGACCGAGACCTCCAGCGGCACCTGCAGCCGGTAGGCGTTGCCCATCTGGGCGCGCACCAGGGCCTCGACGGCCTCGCGCTCGCCGTCGGCCACCTCCAGCACCAGTTCGTCGTGGACCTGCAGCAGCATCCGCGAACGCAGGCCGGACGACTCCAGCGCGCGGTAGACGCCCAGCATGGCCACCTTGATGATGTCCGCGGCGCTGCCCTGGATCGGCGCGTTGAGGGCCATGCGCTCGGCCATCTCGCGACGCTGGCGGTTGTCCGACGTCAGGTCCGGCAGGTAGCGGCGGCGGCCCAGCACCGTCTCGGTGTAGCCGTCCTTGCGGGCCTTCTCGACGATCTCGTTGAGGTAGTCGCGCACGCCGCCGAAGCGGGAGAAGTACGCCTCCATCTGCTCGCGGGCCTCTTCGGTCGGGATGCGCAGCTGCTGCGACAGACCGAACACCGACAGGCCGTACGCGAGGCCGTACGACATCGCCTTGATGCGGCGGCGCATCTCCCCCGTCACCTCGGCGGTGGGGATCGAGAACGCCTGCGACGCCACGTAGGTGTGCAGGTCCTCGCCGCTGTTGAACGCCGCGATCAGGCCCTCGTCGCCGGACAGCGTCGCCATGATCCGCATCTCGATCTGGCTGTAGTCCGCGGTCATCAGCTCCGCGTAGCCCTCGCCGACGACGAACGCCTGGCGGATGCGGCGGCCCTCGTCCGTGCGGATCGGGATGTTCTGCAGGTTCGGGTCCGTCGAGGACAGCCGGCCGGTGGCGGCGATCGTCTGGTGGAACGTCGTGTGGATGCGGCCGTCGTCGGCCACCGACTTCAGCAGGCCGTCCACAGTGGACTTCAGGCGCGTGACGTCGCGGTGCGAGAGCAGGTGCTGCAGGAACGGGTGCTCGGTCTGCTCGAACAGGTTCTGCAGCGCGTCTGCGTCCGTGGTGTAGCCGGTCTTGGTCTTCTTCGTCTTCGGCATGTTGAGCTCGTCGAAGAGGACCGTCTGCAGCTGCTTCGGGCTGCCGAGGTTGATCTCCTTGCCGATGACCGAGTACGCGTCCTGCGCCGCCTGCTTCACGCCGGCCGCGAAGTGCGCCTCCAGCTCCGAGAGGTGGTCGACGTCGATCGCGATGCCGACCGCCTCGACCTCGTCGAGCACGTTCATCAGCGGCAGTTCGAGGTTCGCGAGCAGGTCGGTGCCGCCGATCGTGACCAGTTCCTCGTCGAGGCGGTCGGCGAGCTCGGCGACGGCACGCGCGCGCAGGATCGTGCTGGTGGCGACCTTCTGGGCTTCCTCGGACTCGTCGGAGAGCAGCGACAGCTGGCCGTCGCCGGACTCCTCGGCGCGCAGCTCGCGCTTGAGGTAGCGCAGCGCCAGGTCGTCCAGTGCGAACGAACGCTGGCCGGGACGCACCAGGTAGGCGGCCAGCGCCGTGTCGGAGGACAGGCCGCGCAGCTTCCAGCCGCGGGCGCGCACGCGGCGCAACGGCAGCTTCAGGTCGTGGCCCGCCTTGGACACCGACTCGTCGGCCAGCCACGCGGCGAGAGCCTGCTCGTCGGCCTCGTTCAGCTCCTCGACGGCGACGTACCCGCCCTCACCGGTGGCCGTGCACAGCGCGACGCCCTCCAGGTCGGTCGTGATGCGCAGCGCGACGCCGACCCGCGTCTTGCGGGCGTGCTGGTCCAGCCACGTCGCGAGCGTGCCCGCGGGGATCGCGCCGCCGGAGACCTCGAAGCCCTCCTCGGCCTCGGGCTCGGCGGTCGACAGCGTCTGGAACAGACGGTCGCGCAGGACGCGGAACTCCAGCTCGTCGAACAGGCGGTGCACCGCGTCGCGGTCCCACTGCTGCACCTCGAGACCGTCGATCGTGTACGGCAGCTCGACGTCCTTGATCAGTTCGGTGAGCTGGCGGTTCATGATGATGTTCGCCAGGTTGCCGCGCAGGGCCTCGCCGACCTTGCCCGGCACCTCGTCGACGCGGTCGACGAGCTCGTTGAGGCCGCCGAACTGGTTGAGCAGCTTGATGATCGTCTTCGGGCCGACGCCGGGGGTGTTCGGCAGGTTGTCCGAGGAGTCGCCGCGCACCGCCGCGTAGTCCGCGTACTGCTCCGGGCGCACGCCGTGCTTCTCCTCGACGTAGGCCGGGGTGAAGCGGCCCATCTCCGAGACGCCCTTGACCGGGTACAGCACCGTGACCTGGTCGTTGACCAGCTGGAACGCGTCCCGGTCGCCGGTGACGATCTCCACCTCGACGCCCTGCGCCACGGCCTGCGTGGTCAGCGTCGCGATGATGTCGTCCGCCTCGTAGTTCTCCTTCTCCATGGTCGGGATGGCCAGCGTGGCCAGCACGTCCTTGATCAGGGAGACCTGGCTGCGGAACTCGTCCGGCGTCTTCGTGCGACCGGCCTTGTACTCGGGGTACTGCTCGGAGCGGAAGGTCTTGCGCGAGACGTCGAACGCCACCGCGACGTGCGTCGGCTTCTCGTCGCGCAGGATGTTGATCAACATGGACGTGAAGCCGTACACGGCGTTCGTGACCTGGCCCGTCTTCGTCACGAAGTTCTCGGCGGGCAGGGCGTAGAACGCTCGGTAGGCCATCGAGTGACCGTCGATGAGCAGGAGCCGCTTCACGTCTGAGGTAGTCACGGGCCCGAGTCTAGGGTGGGGGTCTGACAGTTTTGCTTGAGCCCTTGGAGCACGTGTGACCCCCGACCTGCCTATCGAGTTCGCCGACGAGCAGCTGCACGTACGGATGGGCATCGAAATCACCCAATGGGATGTTCAGGAGATGATCGGCACGATGCCGGTCAAGGGCAACCGCCAGCCGTTCGGCCTGCTGCACGGCGGCGCGAACGCGGTGCTCGCCGAACAGCTGGGCTCAATCGCGTCCGCGATGCACGCCTCCCAGTTCGACTGCATCGCCGTCGGACTCGAGTTGTCCTGCACCCATCATCGAGCGGCGCGCGAGGGCACCGTCACCGGCGTGGCGCGCCCGATCCACCTGGGCCGCAGCACGACGACGTACGAGATCGTCATGACCGACGAAGACGGCAAGCGCACCTGCACCGCCCGCCTCACGTGTCTCATCCGCCCGAAGCCTCCGGGCGCCTGAGTGCTGGGGTAAACCACACCCCAGGTCTGCGGTAAGCCCCAGTGTGCGACCAAGATCAGCACGACATCGTTGGCCGCATGACCTTCACGACTCGACTGACAGCAGCAGTCCTGTGCGGCGCGGTGGTCGCGGCCTCGGTCCCGGCCACCGCCTCCGCCCGCCCGGTCCGCGGCAGCCTCCTCGACGTCGTCCCGGTGTCCACCATGGACACCAACCAGTTGGTCGGATACCTGGGGGACCACGCCTTGGACGCCTCGCGCGTCCGCTTCGCCGTGGACGCGAAGCGCATCACGTACCGCACCATCGACGCCTTCGGGAAACCGACGACGGCGAGCGCCCTGATCGCATTACCGCGCAACGGTGACCGAAAACCCCGGCAGGCCGCCTGGCTGCACGGCACCACCGGCTACCGGGGCTCGGTCGCCTCGGTGGCGGACGGCAACGACAGAGCCGCCACCTACCTCTTCGCCGCCGCCGGCTACCTCACCACCGCCCCGGACTACCTGGGCCTGGGCACCGGTCCCGGCCACCACCCGTACGTCGACGCCCCGTCGACCGTCACCGCCTCGGTGGACGCCTTGCGCGCGGCCCGTGAGTTCGCCGCCCGCCGAGGCCTCCGCCCCGACCCGCGCGTCATGATCACCGGCCACTCGCAGGGCGGCCACGCCGCCATGGCGCTGGGCCAGGCCCTGCAGCGGGGCGCCGACCCACGCCTGGAGGTGGGTGCCCTCGCCCCCATCGGCGGCCCGTTCAAGCCGAGCCTCCTCGTGGCCAAGGCGACGAACGACGAGATCTCCAACGGCGTCGCGTACATGGCGTACTGGACCGTGGCCTGGAACCGCCTGCACCACCTCTACGACGACCCGGCCGAGGCCTTCCGCGACCCTTCGGTCGAGGCGCTCTTCGACGGCGACCACCGCAACGAGGACATCTTCCCGCACCTGCCGGCGACGATGGGGGAACTCCTGACCGAGTCCTACCTGGACCGCGTCAAGCACCCCACGGGCATCCTGCGCGCGAAGCTGCGCGAGGCCGACGGCTACTGCGACTGGCGCCCCGCGGTCCCGGTGACGATCTACTCGTCCGCCGGCGACCAGGACACGCTGCTCGAAACCTCCGCCTACTGCGACCAGCGCCTGAAGCGGCACCACGCCCGCAGCACGCTCGTCGACCTGGGCGCGGACGTGAACCACGGCAAGGCCGCCAAGCTGGCCTTACCCCGAATCCTGGCCGACTTCGACCGCTCGTAGAACGAAAGCGGGGCGGAGGAAAATCCCTCCGCCCCGCTCCCACAAGCCGAACCTCAGTGAGCCTCACCCAGGTACGCGTCGCGCACCCGCTGGTCGGCCAGGAGCGAGTGCCCCGGACCGTCCAAAGTGGTCTTGCCGAGGTCGATCACGTACCCGTGGTCCGACAACGCCAGCGCGGCAAGGGCGTTCTGCTCCACCAGAAGGATGGTGGTGCCGAGCGACTGCAGCTCCTTGATGGTGTCGAAGATCTTCTGCGTCATGATCGGCGAGAGACCCATCGAGGGCTCGTCGAGCATCAGCAGACGGGGCTTCGACATCATCGCGCGGCCGATGGCCAGCATCTGCTGCTCACCACCGGAGAAGAGCCCGGCCTTGTTCTGCCGCCGCTCCCCCAGCACGGGGAAGAGGTCGTACACGCGCTGGATGTCGGCCTCGACGCCGTCGTCCTTGCGGACGTAGGCACCGAGCTGCAGGTTCTCCTCCACGGTCATCCGCGGGAAGAGCCGGCGGCCCTCGGGGCAGTGGGCGATGCCCTCTCCGAGGATCGCGTGCGCCGGGTCGTTGTGGATTTCCTTGCCCTGGAACCGGATCGAGCCGGACGTCGGCCGCAACAGACCCGAGATGGTGCGCAGGGTCGTGGTCTTGCCCGCACCGTTCGAGCCGATCAGCGACACGATCTGGCCGGCCTCGACCGTGAACGAGATGTCGCGGACAGCCTCGATCGCGCCGTACGAGACGGAGAGGTTGCGGACTTCGAGCAGCGCGGTCATGCCTGCTCCTCCTCAACAGAAGCAGCGGCGGCCTCGACGTCGTGCTGGACTTCCTCCGGGGGCTTGCCGAGGTAGGCCTCGATCACCCGCGGATCCGCCCGCACGACCTCGGGGCTGCCCTCGACGAGCAGTTCGCCCTGCACGAGCACGGAAACCGAGTCGCACAGCCCGAAGATGAACTTGATGTCGTGCTCGATGACCACGACGGACACACCCGTGTCGCGGATGCGGAAGATCAGCTGCTGCGTCGCTTCCGTCTCCTGCGGGTTCATACCCGCGGTGGGCTCGTCCAGCAGCAGCACCGCCGGGTCCGTCGCCAACGCGCGCGCGATCTCCAGACGGCGCTGGTCGCCGTACGGGAGGTTGCGCGAGAGCTCGTCATCGACGCCGTTCAGACCGACGAACGCGAGCAGCTCCCGCGACCGCTCGCGAGCGGCCTTCTCACCGCGCTGGTACGCCGGGCCGTGGAACAGCGAGGCCAGCGGGCCCTGCTTCATCCGCACGTGGCGGCCGACCATGACGTTCTCCAGCACGGTCATGCTGGGGAACAGGCGGATGTTCTGGAACGTGCGGGCCACGCCCGCGTCCGTCACCTTCGCCGGGTCGCCGGGCAGGATGTTGCCCTTGAGCAACACCTCGCCGGTGGTCGGCGTGTACAGACCCGTCAGGCAGTTGAAGAACGTCGTCTTCCCCGCGCCGTTCGGACCGATCAGACCGACGATCTTGCCTTCTTCGAGCGTCAGGGTGACGCCCTTCAACGCCTTGAGGCCACCGAAGACCATCGAGACGTCACGCGCCTCCAATACCGGAGTGCTCATGCTTTCTTCGCCTCCACATGCGCCTCTTCGGCATTCTCGTCGGCGCGTTCGACCATCTCAGCGCGCCTGTGCGCATCGGGGATCAGGCCGACCGGCCGGAACCGCATGATCAGGATCAGCGCGAGGCCGAAGATCATGAGGCGGTAGTCCTCGAAGTCGCGGAGCTTCTCGGGCAGCACGAACAGCAGCGCGGCACCGAGAACGGCGCCGGGGATCGAGCCCATGCCGCCGAGGATGACCGCCGCGAGCAGCGTGATCGACTCGAGGAACTTGAACGATTCGTAGGACACAGTGCCGTTCTTGTGCGCGAACACCGCACCCGCGAGGCCCGCCAGCATGGCACCGATGAGGAACGCGAGGATCTTCATCTTGCCGGTGCGGATGCCCATCGCGCGGGCGGCGTCCTCGTCCTCACGGATCGCGATCCACGCACGGCCGATGCGGCTGAACTTGAGGTTCGCGAACACCGCCATCGTCGCCGCGACGAGCAGCACGATGAGGACGTAGTAGAGAACACCGGCGGGCAGCTTCACCGCGCCGATCGAGATCGACTTGTTGAACTCCGCGCCGAACAGCGACAGCGCCGGAACACCGGGGATCGCGTTGGAGCCGTTGGTGAAGCCACCGATGTCGTTCTGCGCGGAGCGGGTGAAGATCTCACCGAACGCCAGCGTCACGATCGCCAGGTAGTCACCGCGGACCCGCAGCGTCGGCGAACCGACGATCGCGCCGAAGATGCCGGCCACGACGGCCGCGATCACGGCGGCGACGGGGAACGGCAGGGAAAAGCCGAAGTACGCGGTGGCGGCACCGGAGAAGTTCGCCGCCACGAGGGCACCGATGCCCATGAACGCCACGTACCCGAGGTCGAGCAGACCCGCGAGGCCGACGACGATGTTCAGACCGATCGCGGTGGCGGCGTAGATGCCGATGTTCGCCGCGACGGTCATCCAGTACTCGTTGCCCGCCTCGGTGAACGGCAACAGCAACGCGCACGCCGCCAGCACGATCACGCTGAACACGCGGTGCTGCTCGGACAGTGCCGAGAGCCAGCGGACGTAGCCGACGCCGCTCAGTGCGCCGATCACACCGGCCGCGAACCCGAGGAACGACAGGAAGACCGCGCCCGCGTACGGGTTGGCGGTACCGACGCCACCGGTGGTCAGCATCGCGGCGACGGCGTAGAGCACCGCGCCGAACGACAGAAGCAGCACCAGGTACGCGACCGGGGTGGAGATCTTGAACTTCCACTCGCCCACCGGCTCGATGCCGATGCCGTAGCCCGCGAGGATCGTCAGCACGCCGGCGACGAGGCCGACGACACCACCGAACGCGGTCGCACCGTCGAGGGCCGTGATGGCGCCGAGGCCACCGCCCTTGACCGTGATGTAGAGGGCGTTGATGAACGACACGGCCGTGAGGCCCCAGCCGAGCGCCCGGACGACGCGGCCCTTGGACGGGACCGGCGCGAACGCCGCGACCAGGACGAGGACGCCCAGCACCAGGAGGTGCCAGCGGAATCCGGTGACCAGGAACGGGGCGTCGAAGAACTGCAGCGTCGACTTGTCAGGCCAGTTGCCGTCGTTGAGAACGAACGTGACCCACGGCAGCAGCGCCGCGACGATGCCGAGGACGCCGCCGGCGGCCGCGAAAGGCTTGCCGAGGGGTGCGAGCGCGGAGCGCTTCGCAGAAGTGTCGACCGTACTCATGCGCGCACCCTTTCCGGCTCACCGAACAGACCCTGCGGGCGGAAGACGAGCACGAGGATCAGCACGACGAAGATCCACACGTAGTCGTACTGGGTGCCGCCCGGCATGTACTGACCGGCAACGGTCTTGATCAGACCGATGATGAACGCGCCGATGACCGCGCCGCGGATGCTGCCGACGCCGCCCAGGACGGCCGCCGTGAAGGCGAAGATGCCGTTCTGGAAGCCCATGTCGATGTTGATGTTGTTCAGGTAGCCGCCGAACATGATGCCCGCTACACCGGCGAGAACAGCGCCGATGATGAACGTCAGCACGATCACGCGGTCGGGGTTGACACCCATGAGCTTCGCGGTGTCGGGGTCCTGCGCGGTCGCTCGCATCGCGCGACCCATGCGGGAGCGGTTGATGTAGGTCTGCAGGATGACGGCGAGGCCCACGGAGAGCACGACGAGCATGACGCCGGTCCACGAGATGTTGACCGTGCCGATCGTCAGGTTGCCCTCGGGGAAGACCTTCGGGTACGGCAGGTTGGACTTGGCGTTCGGGTAGAAGACGCGCACGGCCTCCTGCAGGAACACGGACACGCCGAGCGCTGTGATGAGCGGTGCGAGCCGTGGTGCGTTACGCAGCGGCCGGTAGGCGAACCGTTCCATGATCACGGCAACGATGACCGCCACCACGATGCCGCCGGCGAACATGAGCGGCAGGGCCACGGCAGGCGACTTCTTGAGATCGTCAGGAAGAAGCGTGAACGTGGCGAGGCCTCCGTACGAGGCCACCATGAAAACCTCGCCGTGGGCGAAGTTGATCAGCTGGATGATGCCGTACACCATCGTGTACCCGAGGGCAATCAGGGCGATCAACGCACCCTGAATGACCCCGTTGGCCAGCTGTTGGAGCAGGACTGACACGACTACCTCCGTAGACGGCGGGGGCGAGCAAAGAACGCCCGCCCCCGCCGTGGCTCAATCAGTTTTTCGGTAGTCGTCAGCCGGTGTACGTGCCGGTCTGAACGTCCTTCCACTTGGCCGAGGTGACCTGGTAGACGGTCAGCACCTTGTTCGTGCTGTCGCCGTACTCGTCGAACTTGATCTCGCCGGTGGCACCGGAGGCGGTGTAGGCAGCGACGTTGGTCAGCATGGCGTCACGCTTCGACTCGTCCCAGGCAGCGCCACCCTCGAGGGACTTGGCGAGGCCACCGATGATCGAGTTCGTGGCGTCGTAGGAGAACGCACCGTAGGCGGCGTAGTCCTCCTTGCCGAACTTCGCCTTGTACGCGTCGACGAACGCCTTGGCCGTGGCCAGGGACTCGGTCGGGGCACCGACGGAGGTGGCGAGGTCGCCCTCCTTGCCGCCGAGCTCGATGTACTTGCCGTCGAAGATGCCGTCGCCGCCCATCAGCGGAACGTCGAGGCCGCTGTCCTTCATCTGCTTGGACAGCGGGCCGGCGACCGGGTACTCGCCGCCGTAGTAGACGGCCTCCGGGCCGAGGGCCTTGATCTTGGCGATGACGCCGGAGAAGTCGGTGTCCTTCTCGCCGACCTTCTCGGAGCCGACGATCGTGCCGCCCTTCTTGGCGACCTGCTTGGACAGCTCGGCGGCGAGGCCCTCACCATAGGTCTTGCCGTCGGTGATGATGGCGATCTTCTTCTTGCCGGCCTTCTCGACGAGGTAGTTGGCCGCGTACGGCCCCTGCAGGTCGTCGGTGGTGCAGACGCGGAAGTAGTTGTCGAACTGACGCTTCGGGGCCGTCAGGAAGTCATTGCCCCTGGTCAGCGTCGGGCTGGTGTTGGCGGGCGACACCATGGGGATCTTCTTGTCCCGCAGGATCGGCTGCACGGTCTGGGCGACCGACGAGTTCAGCGTGCCGACGACACCGACGACGTTCGGGTCGGTCGACAGCTTCGTGGCGGCCTGGGCACCCTTGGCGGGGTTGGCCTCGTCGTCCTGGGCGGACACGGTCAGCTTGAAGCCCGGAACCGTGCACTTCTTGTTCGCCTCGTCCACGGCGAGCTCGGCGGACTGCTTGATGCCGACGCCGAGAGCGGACAGGTTCCCGGACAACGGGGCGACAACACCGACGGTCAGAGTGCCCTTCGACGTGTCGCAGCTGCCCCCGTTGGTGCCGCCGCCCTCGGTCTTGTTCGAGCCACAGGCTGCAAGAACAAGCAGCGAGGCGCCGACGATCGCTGCGGACTTCACAGAGTGCTTACGCACGTGATGTCCCTCCTATATCCCTGCTCCCGGCCACGCGAGATCTCCGCGCGCCGCTCCATCACCCTCTCCTGAGGGATGGCCGGAACCTAGGCGATGACTGTGACCGCAGTCATCAAAGCCAATGGGCTCGTGACCATAACGCAACGCGGCGTTATGTTTTACTTAAGCAATCTCACAGCCTGTAACCTTCGTTCACTCTTTGGACGGCTGCCATAACGAGGACGTATGACTCCGCGTCGCCGGGTGATCGCCGCGTTGGGCATCGTCGCGGTTCTGGTCGCCTCGGTGCTGGTACTGCGCGCCACCGATGATGCCTCGAAGAAGCCCAGTTCAGAGGCCGTTCGCTTAACTAAGTACACGGCGGATTTCGTCGAGGTTTCGCCTCAGCCGGCGCGGCCCAGCCCTCCGTCCACCGTTTGGAGCAGCGACGGACGGGTCCAATGGGCTCCCGTGGACGGCGCGGCAGGCTACGAGGTCGCCGGGAAACTCGTCGCGTCTCCTGAGGCCGCGGGCTCCGGACGGCCCGAGGTGCGCGCCGTGGACGCCTTCGGCCAGCGATCCCAGCCGGTCAAGGCGGAGGAACGTCCGAGCGACGACAGCTGGCGCCAGAAGATCAACGGCTGGATCGACGACTTCGACGACACGTTCCTGGAACGCCGCTACCACCTGAGCGGGCGGAGGGGGTGTGTGAACCCCGGCTCGGGCTCGGGCGGCCGCCTGGTGCTCGACATGCCGTGCGGCAACGACACGGCCGTGTTGCGCGCACGGTCGCTTCTGCAGTTGAACGAGTCGGGCGAACTGGGCCGCGTGGCCGTGGTGACGGACGCGGCGGGACCGCGCGGGAAGCTCGTGCTCGACCTGGTCCCCGGAACCCCCGATCGCCTCGGACCCATACCTCCTCCTGATGCGATCCGTGTGGTGGTGGACGACTCCGTGGCCCCCGGAACGCGCGGTGCAGGCGTTCTGCATCGATTCGAAGCGGTGCTGACAGATAACGATGTGCGCGTTGTGCAAGATGGCGTGCAGATCGCGACGGTGCCGGGCCCGCCGAAGTGGCGTGAGGCGAGCGTGTTGATCAGCGTGACCCCGCCGCCCAGCTATCCCGGACGTGTGGAGATCGACGCTGTGGGCATCACCGGTTCGCGTGGCCCGGCGGACGAGGTGATCGAGACACCGCTGGTGGCGGGGACGTTGCGCGTGCTCGAACCCGACGAGGAGGCGCCAAGCGTCGGCGTAGCGCGCGCACCGTTGCGTGCGGCCCCTTCAGCTCGATTGCGAACGACGGTGCGGTTCGGCGACGGCGGCGACCCGAACGGCCTGGTCGCGGAGCTCGGACCGGCGAAGCTGCCGTTGCGGCCGGTGGTGAGCGGCTGGTCGGCGGCGGAGGACAGCGAGTTGACGCTGGCCGGGGACGTGCCCGCCGAGTTACTCGGAGAGGCCGGGCCGCACGCGCTGACGCCGTTCGTACTGCGAATGCCCGGTGCGTCGCAGGCCCAGGTGCTGGAGAGCTACCTGGAGGTGCCGGGCCGGTCGCCGGTGAAGCTGGAGAACGCCCCGGACGAGCCGCCGCCCGTTCTGCCCGTCATGACCGCTGAGTTCGCCGCTACGGGCCCGAACGACACAACGCTGGTGGTCACCCTCGACGCCTCCTCCGCACGCTCGGTGGCACCGATAGCGGGCTTCGAGGTGTACGTGGACAGCTCTCTCGCGGCGACCGTGCCGATGCCCGGCGGCATAGGTGGCCGGCACGAGCTGCTGCTCTCGCTGAAAGGCAGCCACCACGTCGAAGTCCGCCTGCGCCCCGAGGATCCGGGGCGGCAGACGGACTCCGTGTGGCTCGAACTCAGACGCTGATCAGCCGAAGTTCTCGATGACGGCCTCTGCGACGGCCTTCATCGTCGTACGGCGGTCCATGGCGGTGCGCTGCACCCAGCGGAACGCCTCCGGCTCGCTCAGACCCTGCTTGGTCATGAGAATGCCCTTGGCCCGCTCCACGACCTTGCGGGTCTCCAGGCGCTCGGTGAGCCCGGCGACCTCCTGCTCCAGCGCGGCCAGTTCGCTGAACCGGCTCATCGCCAGCTCGATCGCGGGCACGAGGTCCCGCTTGGCGAACGGCTTGACCAGGTAGGCCATCGCACCCGCGTCACGGGCGCGCTCGACCAGGTCGCGCTGACTGAACGCGGTGAGGATCACGACCGGCGCGATCCGATTGCCCGCGATGTGCTGCGCCGCCTCGATCCCGTCGACCTTGGGCATCTTGACGTCCAGGATCACCAGGTCGGGGTCGAGTTCGGTCGCGAGCTTGATGGCCTCTTCACCATCTGCGGCCTCGCCCGCCACGTCGTAGCCCTCTTCGCGCAACATCTCCACGAGGTCGAGGCGGATCAACGCCTCGTCCTCGGCGACGAGCACGCGGGGGGCCTTGCGCGTGGCTTCGGACTGGGCCTCGGCAGCCTGCTGGGTCACCGGGGTCCTCCTGACGATCGTTCCTGCGGGCGAAAGCGCAGTCTACCGGCGGTCGGGCCGATCATCGGGCTGACCAGCCGTGACGGCAGACACGAACTCCTCAGGCCACGGATAGGTCCGCATGCCCTCCTCGACGTCCCCGGCCGGCGCGTCGATGCGGCGCAACGTGATGTCGCGGGTGGTCCCGAAGTCCGGGTGGCCGAGCTTCTGCCTGATCTCGTCCTCGGTCGGACCACCGGGCCACTCGACGAACCAGGCCCCGCCCATCGGGAGTGCTCGCAACCAGCTGGCGTCATGCCACAGGTGTACCCGGCGCAGAAGAGCGCTCCCAGTGGCCGGTTCCGCGATCTCGTCGTCGTTGCCGCCGCCGTCGGTGTACTCGACGCCGCGGTGCTCGTGCATCCAGCGCACGTAGCGCATGCCGAGGTCCCAGGCCTGCTCGTCGACCCCGGCCAGCACGACGCCGGCGTCACCGGTGGTCAGCTCGGCCGACCTGCGGTACTGGCGGTGTTCGAGACCGGCGACGCCCATGCCGAAGCCGCCCTCGGTGCGCGGCAGCAGTTCGAACAGCAGCGGGCCCAGAGCCCTGTCGCTCAGGTGCAGCCTCAGGGTCTCCCCCGGTTCCACCGTCCGGAACGCGTGGGCGGGCCTGATGATGCTCGCGGGCGGCATCAGCTGGAGCATGCTGGCTGCGGTGCAGCCCGCGACCAGGACCTTGGCCTCCAGCCGGCGCTGCGCCTCGGTGGTGGCGCCGGGCAGCACGGAATCCCCGTCGCGGACGGCCGGGACCGCTTGGGACAGGTTCTCGCCCGTGTAGGTGCGCCGCAGATCGGCGAGCTGGTCCGTGGTGGACAGACGTGCCATGACAGCAGTCCTCGTTTCCGCCGCCCGGCTCGGCCGACAAGGACGCATGTGTCACGCGTCTACGTGGTCAGTTCGCTTCGGTGAGCAGGAGTTGCTGAACACTGCGGCGGAGAGTGCCGCTCACTGCCGGGGAGCGGCTCCAGCCTCACGTCTGCTCGGACGCCGTCCACCACGTTACCGGACCGGCGCACCCCATTTTCGCCTTAGTCGGCGCCCACGATCAGCTTGTACCTCACGTCGACTTCCTTGCCGTTCGCCGACCCGCGGATCACGAGCTCGTGCTCACCCGACGCGGGCGCGGGGATCCAGGCGTAGAGACCACAGCCGACGGAGTTGATCCGCCCGGCCGAGGTGCCGTACGGGTTGCCCGCGCGCGCCTCGTAGGTGAACGGCGTGGCGGACACCTTCGTGAGCGTCTGCGTCGAGCCGTCCAGCAGCACCTCGCCCTGCGCACTCTTCATGAACGTCTCGCAGGAGGCGACATCGCTCGCGAGGTTCACGACCGGCGCGAGCAACGGCTTGGAGGCGGGGACCCGGCACTGGCGCTCGACCGGCGCTTCGCCGAGCGACCCGGCGAGCAGCCAGACCTCGATGGGCTGGTCCCGCATGCAGAAGCGTCCGGAGGTGTCGGACATCGGGTTGCTGCCCGAGGGCTGGGAAGCCCAGCTCCACCAGCGCGCCTGGAAGTCGGCCGGCGCCAGTTTGTCCGAAGTAGACGATTGAGAGGTGGGGGGTTGTGCCGCCATTTGCGCGTTTCCGCCACAACCGGCGAGCAGAAAAACCAAGAACAGCAGGACAATCCTCACTGGTTCTCGCGTCCCTTGCGTCGTTGTTCCTCCGCGCGCTCACGGCAGCGGCGCAGGAACTCCTGATCGTCGTCAGCATCGGTGGCCGCGAACCGTCCCGGCCGGTCGTACTCGGGAAAAGCAGGAGTACCTCGTTCATACGATCCGAATCGCGCTCGTCCGGTCCCCACCACCGGACGGCCCGCAAGGAGCCACGCGATCGAACCCACCAACGGGAACAGCAGGACCAGGAGAAGCCACATCATCTTCGGCAGGTTGCGAACCGAGCCCTCGTCGGTCGTGATCACATCCACGACGGCGAAGATCGTCAGGCCCAGCATCAGCACTCCGAACAGCCCACCGAAGTACAGCATCTCCACCCCCAGGTCATGCGGTCGCCGCACATGGTGACACAAGCGGCCACTCCCTGAACACAGTTCACATGTCAATCATCTTGAGACCAATTCACGAAGCCGCGAATCCGCCGAAACTGGCGCGGCGGAATTCGACGCGTCGTCACACGGGACCGAATTGCGTTTCACCGGATTCGAACGAGGTTTCGCGCACCGGAACGTCCACACCGTCCTAGTTGGACTGGAGTCCGTGAGAGGAGCTGACGCTGAGCGCCAGACCTGCTGCGCACCCGTTGCCCAGGTAGTAAGAGAGCCTTAGCGTCGGACACATGCCGAGGGGTGCCGAGAGCTTGCTGGAAGTGCTGGCCGCGCACGACGTCGAGGTGGTGTTCGGGCTACCCGGCGTGCACAACCTCGCCATCTGGGAGGCGCTGCAGAAGTACCCAGGCATCCGCATGATCGGCGTGCGCCACGAGCAGACGGCGGTCTACGCGGCAGACGGCTACGCACGGGCCACCGGCAAGCTCGGTGTAGCGGTCGTGACCACCGGACCCGGCGCGGCGAACACCCTGGGCGCCACGGGCGAGGCGTGGGCGTCCGGCAGCCCGGTGCTCGTGATCGCCACGGACATCCCCTCGACCCTCCGGAAGCCGGGGGTGTACCGCGGCGTCCTGCACGAAACACGCGACCAGAAGGCCATGTTCGCGCCGGTCACCAAGGCGTCGTTCGAAGTGCCGTCCGCCCTAGATCTCGGGGTCTACGCCGACAAGGCCGTCCAGCAGGCCACGCGGAGCCCGCACGGCCCGGTGTACCTGGGCGTCCCGACGGACTTCCTGTCCGACGAGGTCCCGCACCACACCGTGACCAAGGTCGAGCACACGCACGTCGTCGCCGACCTCACCGAAGCCGAGAAGCTCGTCGCCGGGTCGTCAAGGCCTCTGATCTGGGCCGGTGGCGGTGCGGCGCGGTCGGGCGCGGGAGCAGCCATCGGTGCGTTGGCCGCCAAACTGCAGGCACCGATCATCACTACGTACGGCGCCCGCGGCCTGACGGACGGCCCTTACGTCGTGCGTGGTCCGGTGCACGCACCGCCCGTGGGAAAGCTGTGGGACGACGCCGACCTCGTGATCGCGATCGGCACCGACTTCGACGGCATGATGACCCAGAACTGGTTGCAGCCGAAGCCGCGCGCCCTGCTCGCCATCAACATCGACAAGGCCGAGGCGAACAAGAACTACCCCGCTGACGTCACGCTCGAAGGCGACGCGGCCGCCGTCACCACCGCTCTCGCCGCGGAAGTGACCGCCAAGCAAGGCACCGTCGACATCGAAGCCGTCAACGCCGAGGTGCGCGCACTGGCCGAAACCGACTCCCCCGAAGCCGCGAAACTGTTGCAGGCGTTGGAAAACACTGATGCCACGATCGTCGCCGACATGTGCATCCCCGGCTACTGGATCGGCGGCTTCCACCACGTCACCAAACCGCGCGGTCTTGCCTACCCGGTCGGCTGGGGCACGCTCGGCTTCGGTTTCCCGGCGGCCATCGGCGCAGCCGTCGAACACCGCACCATCGCAGTAGTCGGCGACGGAGGCTTCCTCTTCGCGTGCGGCGACCTCGCGACGTTGAAACAAGAGGGCCTGCCGCTCACCATCGTGCTCGTCGACGACGGCGGCTACGGCATGCTCCGCTACGACCAGCAGATCGCGAACCACGCCATCAGCGGCGTCGACCTGACCCGCCCGGACTTCGCCAAGCTCGCCGAGAGCTTCGGCATCCCCGCGGTCACCCTCGACGGCTTCGACGACCTCAGGTCCGCCCTCGCCGACGCCGAGGGCCCCACCATGATCGTGGTCAACGCGCACCTCAAGCCCCCGATCAACACTTCCCCTCGCTGGTACCGCAAAACCGCCACCTGATCGGACACACCATGGGTACCGTCCGTCCATGAGACGTGGGCTGGGGATCGTGCTCGCCGTGCAGGCGGTGGTGCTGACCGCGTTGTCGGGCCGCTACGGCTTCCACCGCGACGAGCTCTACTTCATCGCGGCGGGCAAACGCCTCGACTGGGGCTACGTCGACCAGCCTCCGATCACCCCGGCACTCGCCCGCCTCACGACGGAGGTGTTCGGGGAGACCCCCGTCGGCCTCCGCGTGATGGCCACCGTCCTGGCCCTGGCCATCACGGTCGTGGTCGCCCTGATCGCGAGGGAGCTGGGCGGAGGCTCGGTCTTCGCGGCGGCCGCCTCGGCAACCTCGACGTTCGTCCTGGCCGTGAGCCACATGCTCTCCACCGCCACAGTCGACCTGCTGATCTGGGTGCTCATCGGCTACTTCGCGATCAAGCTCCTGAAGACCGGCGACGGCCGCTGGTGGCTCGCCCTCGGCGCAACGGCCGGCGTGGGCCTGGCCAACAAGTGGTTGCTGCTCCTGTTGCTGGCGGCCATGGCGATCGCCTTGCTCGCCGTGGGCCCGCGCAACGTCCTGCGCACCTGGTGGCTCCTCGCCGGCCTCGCGGCGTGCGCGGTGCTCGCCGCCCCTGCCGTCATCTGGCAAGCGCTGCACGACTTCCCGCTGCTGACCGTCGCCCAGGGCATCAGCGAAGACGACGGCACCGAGAACCGCATCATGTTCGTCCCCATGCAGATCCTGCTGCTGTCACCACTCCTGGTACCCGTGTGGCTGATCGGGTTCCGAAACCTGTGGCGCGACAGGACCTTCCGCTCGATCGCACTCGCCTACCCGATCCTCTGCGCCCTGTGCCTGATCACCGGAGGCAAGCCCTACTACGCCGTCCCGCTGCTCCTGGTGCTGACGGCCGCAGGAGCCCGCCAAGCCCAGGAATGGCTGGCACGCCGCAAGACCACCGGCAGCGTCCTGGTCGCCCTGAGCGTCGTGCCGGCTTTGCTGGGCTCCTTGCCGATCCTGCCGCCCAGCGCACTGGCACCGGTCATCGCCATCAACCCCGAACAGGGCGAGCAGGTCGGCTGGCGCGAACTGGCCCTCACGGTCCAGGACGCGTTCTTCGCGAACGACTACCCGACCGTCATCACCCGCAACTACGGCCAGGCCGGCGCGATCGAGGCCTACACCGAGGTGCACGTCTGGTCCGGGCACATGTCCTTCTACGACTGGGGACCTCCCCCGTCCGGCCGCGCGAAGGTGCTCCTGGTCGGGTTCGTCGAGGCGCCGTTCAGCGACTGCGAGGTCGTCGCCCGGCACCACAACCCCGTGGAGAACGAAGAAGACGGCACGGAGATAAAGCTGTGCACAGCACCCACGGAACCATGGGAAACCCTCTGGCCGAAACTCCGCCACTACTACTGAAACAACACCGGCCACTTAGGACGTTGGAGAACTTCCAACACGGTCCACGGTGAGCGGGCGAGAGTTCGGCGCCTCCATGCGCGAAGCACTTCGACATGTGGGCTGTCTGGCCGCGAGGTGTCGAGCCTCGCCGGATGGATCCTTCGAAGCTGTCCGACCTGCTCAACGGCAAGGGCGGCGTGACCGAGTCCGACGTCAACAGGCTTGTGGGCGTCTGCCGAATCCCGTCAGAGCAAGCAGATGAATTGGTGACGCCGTGCCGATTGACCCACCGCGTCATGATCGCAGCGAACCTGAACGTCGCCCAGGAGAAGCCGACGAACGCGTGACACGTCGGTCCGTTCACCTTCCTGAAGTTCGACAAGTTCGAATCGCTCGTCTACACGGACGCGGAGACCTACGGCCTGTTCCTCGACGACGAGGACACCGTCAAGGTGCATCTCAACATCCTCAAGGCGCTCGACCTAGTGGCGTTGGACGAACTCCAATCCAGAGAACTCAATCACCAGCGTCGCCGGATGACGGCCGCAACATCACCTCGCAGCGAGTGCGGCCGCAAGTGGCACCAGTTCAGAACATTCGCCTGATCCCACGTTCCGGACGGCCACGAAGGCTGACAAGCTCGCCCGGTGACCCGAACCTGGCCCGAGAAGCGCGCCACCGACGAAAGCACGCTCGCCTGGGAATTCCTCGACTTCCTGCGCAAGACCGCCGTGCTGAAGGTCGACGGCCTGAGCCGCTACCAGGCTGCGGCGGCCCCGATCGCCACCTCCCCGAAGCTGACGGCGCTCGGCGTGCTCAAGCACCTGACGGCCGTCGAGCGGTACTGGCTGTGCATCGCGGGCGCGGGCCTCGACCTGCCGTCGTTGTGGAAGGGCAGCCCGGACCCGTCCTGGAACCTCGAGGACGGCGACACCCCGGCGTCGCTCATCCAGGCGTACCGCGAGGAATGGACGAACGCCGAGGCGCTGAAGGAGCTGGCCCCCGACGCGACGGCCGCGGACGGCGAGCGCACTGTGCGGTGGATTCTGGCCCACGTGGCACAGGAGACCGCGCGCCACGTCGGACATCTGGACCTTCTCCGCGAACTCGCGGACGGGCAGACCGGCGAGTAGCAGCAGGAACTGGTCCAGGCAAGCCGCGCCGCATTTCTCCTTCACGGCTGGTACAGATGGCCGGCCACGGCGTTTCGGCACACTTCCTGGAGTGCGTTCACCGCGTCTCGCAGCAGCGGGTTGGTGTTCGCGGTGCGGTGGACAGCGTGCACATGTCTGCGCACAGGCTTGTGCCGTAACGGCATCGCGTGCGTGCCGGGCAGCTCCTTGTACCCGAGCGCGGGCACGAGCGCCACGCCGACACCGGCCGCCACGAGCGACTGCACGACCTCGTAGTCGTTGCTTCGGAAAGCGATCTTGGGCGCGAAACCCGCCGCCGCGCACAGACGTGTGAGACAGGTGGCACCGGAGGTGCCGTCGCGTGACGCGATCCAGCGCTCGTCCTTGAGGTCTTCGAGTCTGACGTTGTTCTTCGCGGCCTGGTGCGCGGACGGCACCATGACCAGCAGGGATTCGTCCAGCAACGGCAGCACCGTCAGTTCTTCCGGCCACGTGCGCGGGACCAGGTCGTACGCGTAGACCAGTGCGAGGTCGAGCTCGCCGGACAGCACGAGCGGCAGGACGTCGTCCGGCTCCGCCTCGTCCAGGCGGACCTCGGCGCCCGGCAACTCGGCCTGCAGCTTCGCCAGCGCCTTCGGCACGACCCGCGCGCTCGCGGTGGGGAACGTGCCGATCCGCAGGCGGCCCCGCAGGCCCTGCACCATCGCCTTCACCTCGTGCTCGAACCCGTCGAACGCGGCGAGCAACTCGCCGCCGCGGTCGGCGATCAGCAGAGCGGCGGCGGCCGGCCTGATCGAGTGCGCCTCGCGTTCGAAGAGCGTCACGCCGACCGCCCGCTCGAACGCCGAGATCTGCTGCGACACGGCCGACGACGTGTAGCCGAGACGGCGGGCGGCCTCGGCGAAGGAACCCGTCTTCACGACCTCGACGAGCGTGCGGAGATGGACCGGGTTGAGCACCAGAGCAGCTTATGCTGGACGTCGCGAGGTTTCATTCTGCAACCTCTGGCGCATCCACCGCGCACCTACCAGGGTGGATGCATGCCCTACATCTCCACGAACCCGTCGAACACCTCCGACGTGGTCGCCGAGATCGAGCTCGGGACCAGCCGCGACTTCGTCGACGCCGCCCAGCGGGCCAAGGCCGCACAGCGCGCGTGGGCACGCGTACCCGCGCCCGTGCGCGGCCAGGTCATCGGCAACATCGGCCGCCTGGTCGAGGCGAACTTCGAACCCCTTTCCCAGCTCGTGACCCGCGAGATCGGCAAGCCGATCGCGGAGGCCCGCGGCGAGGTGCAGGAGATCGTCGACACCGCGAACTTCTTCCTCGGCGAGGGCAGGCGCCTCTACGGGCAGACGGTCCCTTCGGAGATGGCGGACAAGCAGCTCTTCACCTTCCGCAACCCGGTCGGCGTCGCGGCGATCATCACCGCCGGCAACTTCCCGGTCGCCGTGCCGTCCTGGTACATCATCCCGGCGCTGCTGTGCGGCAACTCCGTCGTCTGGAAGCCCGCCGAGTACTCCGCCGCGTCGGCCCAGGCGTTCTACGACGTGTTCCAGGCCGCCGGCATTCCGGCCGGCGTGTTCGAGATCCTCTTCGCCGAGGGCTCGGAGACGTTCGACGGACTCGAACAGTCGCTGCGGCAAGGACTCGTCGACAAGGTCGGCTTCACCGGGTCCAGCGAGGTCGGTGTGCGCATCGGCGAACTGTGCGGACGCCACCTCCAGACGCCGTGCCTGGAACTGGGCGGCAAGAACCCGATGGTCGTCACCGAGGACGCGGACCTCGACCTGGCCGTGCAGGGCGCGTTGTTCGCAGGCTTCGGCTCCGCGGGCCAGCGCTGTACCTCGCTCGGCACGGCGATCGTGCACGAGTCGGTGTACGACGAGTTCCTGACCCGGTTCGTCGAGGCCGCCGCCGGCGCCACCGTGGGCGACCCGACCGGTGATGTCCTCTATGGACCGTTGCTGGACGAGAAGTTCGCGCTGGCGTACGAGAAGTACCTCGGCTGGATCGGCGGGCACCACACGGTGCACGGCCCGACCGGCCGCATCTCGGCCACCAGTCCCCGCAACGGCTTCACTGGTGAGAACGGCTTCTTCTACCACCCCGCAATCGTTTCCGGCGTGCGCGACGACGACGAACTGTTCCTGCAGGAGACGTTCGGCCCGCTCGTCAGCGTCATGAGGTACTCGGACCTGGACGAGGCGATCGAGCTCGGCAACAAGCCGGGCTACGGCCTCTCCTGCTCGATCTACACGACGGACCCGAACAAGGCCTTCCGGTTCCGCGCCGGCATCTCCGCCGGAATGGTCAGCGTCAACAACTCGACGTCCGGGGCCGAGGCGCACCTGCCGTTCGGCGGCAACGGCAAGAGCGGCAACGGCTCCCGGCAGTCGGGCGTGTGGGTGCTCGACCAGTTCACCCGCTGGCAGTCCATGAACTGGGACTACTCCGGGAAGCTGCAGAAGGCGCAGATGGACACTCTCGCGATCGAGGCGAACCTTGACTTCCGACTCGCCTGAGCTGCCCGCTCAAGCAGAGGTCGTCGTCATCGGCGGCGGGGTGATGGGCACATCCATCGCCTTCCACCTCGCCGAGGCAGGAGTCCGGGACGTCGTGGTCGTGGAGAGGGATGACCTGGGATCCGGCTCCACCTGCAAGGCAGCGGGTGGAGTGCGCGCCCAGTTCTCCGACGAACTGAACATCAGGCTCGGAGCTCGATCCATCGAACTGTTCCAGCGCTTTCCGCAGCGCCCCGGGCAGGAGATCGATCTGCACCAGGTCGGCTACCTGTTCCTCCTTTCCTCTCGGGAACACGTCACGGCGTTCGAGCGCAACGTCGATCTCCAGAACTCCCTCGGCGTGCGCAGTCGCATGCTGACTGTCGAGGAGGCCCGGCGGATCTCGCCGCTGATCGAAACGGACGGCCTGCTCGCGGCGACCTACTCGCCCGACGACGGACACTGCACGCCTGAGTCCGTCGTACTGGGCTACGCCACCGCGGCCCGCCGATCCGGTGTCCGCTTCCACACCAGAACAACCGTGAGATCGATCGTAGGGACGGGGTCCGACAGTTTTCGCGTCGAAACCGACCGCGGAACGGTTTCGGCGGGAACCTTGGTGTGCGCGGCCGGCGCCTGGTCGCGGGAGATCGGCGAGATGGTGGGCGTTGACCTGCCCGTTTCTCCCCTGCGACGGCAGATCATGTTCACCGAACCCATGCCGGAGCTACACGATCGGGTGACTCCCTTCACCATCGACTTCGGCAGCACCTTCTACTTCCACCGCGAGGGCCAGGGGCTGCTGTTCGGCATGTCCGACCCCGACGAGACACCGGGTTTCAAGCTGGACATGTCCGACGCGTGGCTGCCCCGCCTCACCGAGGCGATCGGCAGGCGTGCGCCGAGACTGCTGGACGTGGGCGTGCGCGACGGGTGGGCCGGGTTGTACGAGGTGACGCCGGACCACAACGCGCTGATCGGCTCGGTGGGCAGGTTCTTCTACGCCACGGGCTTTTCGGGGCACGGGTTCCTGCAGGGTCCCGCGGTCGGCGAGGTCGTGCGCGACCTCGTGCTCGGTCGCGAGCCCTTTGTCGACGTGTCCAGTCTGGACGCCTCCAGGTTCGCCGCCGACCAGGCACGGCCGGAACTCAACTGCGTGTGAGGAATGTGATGGACGTTCTCGAGCTCATGGACGAGTGGGGGCCGGAGAAGGTCGTCTGCGTGTCCGACCGGCGCACCGGCATGAAAGGTGTGCTCGTCATCGACAACACCGCTCGCGGCATGGGCAAGGGCGGCACCCGGATGAGCCCGCACGTGACGGTCGCGGAGATCGCCCGTCTCGCCCGCGTGATGACGTGGAAGTGGGCCGGCGTCGACCTGTTCTTCGGCGGCGCGAAGGCGGGGATCGTGTTCGATCCTTCCTCTCCCGGCAAGGAAGCGGCGCTGCGGGCGTTCGCGCGCAAGCTCTCCAACGAGGTGCCGCGCGAGTACGTGCTCGGGCTCGACATGGGCCTCACGGAACGGGACGCCGCGATCGTCCAGGACGAACTGTCGGACCGCGGCGCTATGATGGGCGCACCGGCTCAACTCGGTGGTCTTCCGTACGACGAGCTGGGCGTCACCGGGTACGGCGTGGCCGAGGTGGCGGACGAGTTGGTGGTGCTGCGCGGAAAACGCGTGGCGATCCAGGGTTTCGGCGCGGTAGGTGCCGCGGCGGCGAAGCGGTTCTCCGAACTGGGCGCTGTCGTCGTCGCCGTGTCGTCGGTGCACGGCGCGCTGGTGGATGCCGGCGGCCTGGACGTCGCGCGACTGCTGAAGCTGCGAGGCGAATTCGGTGACCTCGCGGTGAAGGAGTACGGCGCCGTCCGCGCGCTCGGTGCCGAACTCCGGGTGCCGTGCGACGTGCTGGTGCCGGCCGCCCTGCAGGACGTGATCGACGCGGAACTCGCGGGCGAACTCGACACCGCCCTGGTGGTCGAGGGCGCGAACCTGCCGACTTCCGCCGCGGCGCAAGAGGTTCTCGCCGCGCGCGGGATCACGGTGGTGCCTGACTTCATCGCGAACGCCGGCGGCGTGGTCGCGGCGGCGTTCGGGATGGACGCGCGGTACTCGCCGTTCCCGGTGAATCCCGCGACGGTGCTGGAGGCCGTGTCCTCGAAGCTGAGGGCGAACGCGGCGAACATCATCGCCGAGGCGCGAAGTCGTGGCGCCACGACACATGTGGCGGCGCGCGAGCTGGCGCAGGAACGCGTGCTGGCCGCGATGAAGCTGCGGGGGCGGGTCGCATGAGCTCCCTCGAAGGCGTGGTGATCGCGGACTTCAGCCGGGTGCTGGCGGCGCCGTACGCGACGATGATGCTGGGCGACCTCGGTGCCGAGGTGGTCAAGGTCGAGCAGCCCGGCAGGGGCGACGAGACCCGCACGTGGGGTCCGCCGCACTACGAGGACGAGGCGACGTACTTCCTGTCCGTCAACAGGAACAAGACGTCCGTGCAGATCGACCTGTCGACCGAAGCGGGCCGGGAGGCGGCGCGCGAGCTGATCGCGCGGGCGGACGTCGTGGTCGAGAACTTCAAGCCGGGCACGATGAAGAAGTTCGGGCTCGACTACGAGTCACTCGGGCGGGACGACCTGATCTACTGCTCGATTTCGGGATTCGGTTCAGGCAAAGGCGCGGACCTGCCCGGCTACGACCTGCTCGTGCAGGCCGTGGGCGGGTTGATGAGCGTGACCGGGCCCGGCCCGTACGAGCCGGTGAAGACCGGCGTGGCGCTGGTCGACGTGCTGACCGGGTTGCACGCGTGCGTCGGCATCTTGGCGGCGTTGCGGCACCGGGAGGCGACGGGGCTGGGGCAGCTCGTCGAGCTCGACCTGCTGACGGTGTTGTTGTCGAGCATGGTGAACCAGAGCGCGGGCTTCACGCTGGCCGGCTCGGTGCCGAAGCCGATGGGCAACCGGCATCCGTCGATCGCGCCGTACGAGGTGTTCCCGACGGTCGACCAGCCGATCGTGCTCGCGGTCGGCAACGACCGGCAGTTCCGCCGGTTGTGCTCGGTGCTGGACGTGCCCGAGCTGGCCACGGACCCGCGGTTCGTCACGAACTCCGACCGGGTGGAGAACGTGGACGAACTGTTCGAGGTGCTCGCGGCGAGGCTGCGGACGCACCCGGCGCAGCACTGGTTCGAGACGCTGACGCCGCTGGGTGTCCCGTGTGGTCCCGTCAACGATGTCGCTCGGGCGTTCGCGCTGGCGGAGTCGCTGGATCTCGGTCCCACCGCGACGATCGACGGCATGACGCTCGTCGCGAACCCCATCCGCCTGTCGCGCACGCCGGTGACCTACCGGCTGCGCCCGCCGAAACTGGAGCAGTGACGTGCAGGACCCGTTGGAGTTGCTGGACATCCCGTCGTTGCTGGGCGACGAGGAGCGCGACATCCAGGCCACCGTCGCGGCCTACCTGTCCGACCACGTCCGGCCGCACATCGCCTCGTGGTTCGAGGCGGGCATCCTGCCGCGTGAGCTGGCGCAGGAGCTGGGCAAGCTCGGCGTGCTGGGCATGCATCTGGAGGGGTACGGGTGCGCGGGGACGTCCGCGCTCGCGTACGGGCTCGCGTGTCTGGAACTGGAGGCCGTCGACAGCGGCATCCGCAGCTTCGTGTCCGTGCAGGGTTCGCTGTCGATGTACTCGATCTGGAAGTACGGGTCGGAGGAGCAGAAGCAGGAGTGGCTGCCGCGGCTGGCCGCCGGTGAGGCGATCGGGAGCTTCGGGCTGACCGAGCCGGACTTCGGCTCGAACCCGTCCGGCATGCGCACGCGGGCCGTGCGCGACGGCGCGGACTGGATGCTGAACGGCACCAAGATGTGGATCACCAACGGTGGCCTCGCGGACGTGGCGACGGTGTGGGCGCGGACCGAGGAGGGAGTTCGAGGATTCCTCGTTCCCCGTGGCACGCCCGGATTCTCCACACGGGACATCAAGCAGAAGCTGTCGATGCGAGCATCCGTCACCTCCGAGTTGGTCCTGGAGGACGTGCGGCTGCCGGAAAGCGCTCGGCTGCCGCTCGCGACTTCCTTGCGCGCACCGCTGACGTGTCTGAACGAGGCGCGGTTCGGGATCGTGTTCGGCGCTGTCGGTGCCGCGCGGGATTCGTTGCAGGCGGCGCTCGGCTACTCCGGTACGCGCATCCAGTTCGACCAGCCGATCGCCTCGTTCCAGCTCACCCAGCGCAAGCTCGCGAGCATGACGGTGCAGCTCAGCAACTCGATGCTGCTGGCGTTGCACCTCGCACGGCTCAAGGAGGCCGGCACGCTCAAGCCCGAGCAGATCAGCGTCGGCAAGTACAACAACGTCGAGTCGGCCATCGCGATCGCGCGGGAAAGCCGGACCATCCTCGGCGCGAACGGCATCTCGCTCGAGTACTCGCCCTTGCGTCACGCCAACAACCTGGAATCCGTACTGACTTATGAGGGCACTTCCGACATCCACCTGCTATCCATCGGCCACGCGTTGACCGGAATCGCCGCTTTCCGTTGATCGTTCGCCCTATCCTGCACTCCGCAACGGGGTTCGCGGGTGGGAGGACGTTCTGCCGGAGGAGACAAACAGCCGCAGTGACGCGCGTCGCAACCGCAAGCGATTGCTGGACGCCGCGACGCACGTCCTGCGGGCTGAACCAGCAGCGGCGACGATGCAGTCGATCGCGCGCAAGGCCGCGCTTTCGCAAGCGACGGCGTATCGGCACTTTCCATCCGTGGAAGCGCTCGTGGTGGCCTATCACGAAGACGTCATAGCGTCGTTGGTCGAACACGGCGAACGGTCTCGCAAGACCGGCAAAGAACTGTTCGAGCATCAAGCCGCGCGGTGGGTGAAGCTGCAGAACATGCACGGCCCGGTGATAGTGCGGTTCTCGTCGCAGCGCGGGATTCTGGAACGGATGCACAACGCCGAAGAGGTGGCGGCGTTGACGTGCAGCGCGTGGGACCAGGCGTTGCGCGGCGTGCTGATCGACCTGGCACTCCCGGACGCCCTGCTGAACGTGGCGCGGTTCCTGCACCATGCGTTGTTCGACCCGCGGGAGATCCTCGACCTGACGAAAACCGCCGGACTACCTGACGAACAGGTGGTCCGGCGGCTCTCGGACGCGTTCTACGGCGCGTTGAAGGGCTGGGCTTCTCATTAGGGTCTAGATCCCGAGCGGGAGCACCCACTTGAGCTCGGACTTGACGTTCGGGCGGCCGTCGAGCGGGTTCTCCCCCGCGATGCCGCCGGCCGCGATCTTGTCCAGGGTCTTCAGTCCCTCGGGCAGGATCTGGCCGAACACGGTGTAGTTGGGGCGCAGGATCGAGTCCGACTGTACGAGGAAGAACTGCGAGCCGTTCGTGTCCGCGCCGGCGTTCGCCATGGCGAGCGCGCCGCGCGGGTAGATGCGGCGCTGCCCGGTCGGGTCGTTCGGGGCGGGCTGCAGGTCGGTCGGCAGCTCGTCCTTGTACTTGTAACCAGGGCCGCCCTCACCCGTGTTGGACGGATCGCCGCACTGCAGCACCTTCAGCGTCGGGTACGCGGTGAGCCGGTGGCACTCGGTCTGGTTGTAGAACCCCCGGTGCGCGAGGTGGATGAAGCTGTGCGCGGTGCACGCGGCCTTGGAGCGGTCGAGCACCAGCGGGATGTCGCCCTGGTTCGTCTTCACCTTGACCAGGACCTTGCCCTTGGTGAACCACGGGTCGTGCGGGATCGACACCGGACGCGCGGCCGGTTCCTCCGGGGTCGCGGTGTAGCCGCAGTCGGGCCGGGCCGTCTGAACCTCGGCGGACGCGGTGCCCGTCGTGATGAAACCAACGGCCAGCGCCGCCACTGCCAGTCCAGCTGCGATTCGCCTCATGCGCGTTTCCTAGTGGAGCCGGGGTGAACGGGCAAGGTTTAACGGATCACTCAGTTGTCCGTGGACTCGGTGATCTCGTACTCGCACTTCGCTTCCGCGCCGGCGTTCGTGATCTCCTTCTCCTTCTCCACGCGGAGTTTGCATGTCGCCTGGCCGGTCTTCGGCTTGACCGTCAGCGTGATCCTGCCCAGCGCGTTGGCGAGCATGGCCCGGTCCTTCACCGGCAGGTCCACGGTCTCGGACTGGGACGCGCCACCGGGAACGGTGAGCGTCAGCTCGGCCTTGCCGGTGCCCTCGACGTCGTAGAACGCCTCGTAGGTGTGGCTCTTCGGGCCGCACGCGGTGAGCGCCAGCACGGGAATCAGCAGGAGGAGTTTCTTCATGACCCGAATTCTGGTGATGGCCGCGGAACACGGCTTCTGTCCGCAGACCGGTTGTGGGTCCTACTTTTGGCCGATCAGCCGGGATTCCCACGCCCAGGCGGCGATCTCGACGCGGTTGCGGGCGTCCAGTTTGGCCTGAACGCTCGCCAGGTGCGTCTTGACCGTCCCGATCGAGATGAACAGTTCCTGCGCGATCTCGGCGTTCGTGCGGCCGATCGCGGCGAGCTTCACCACGTCCAGTTCACGCGCGGAGAGGGTGTGAGGTTGTTGCTGTGGCGGCGAGTTCATGTGCTGCAACAGCCTGACCGTGATCGACGGACTGATGAGCGCATCGCCCGTGACGGCCGCACGCACCGCCTCGATCAGCAGGTTCGGGCCGGCGTCCTTAAGCAGGAACCCGCACGCACCGTTCTTCAGTGCTGTGTGTACGTACTCGTCGTGGTCGAACGTCGTGCACACCACCACGTTGACGTCGTTCGCGATCTGTTTGAGCGCTTCGAGTCCGTCCATGCGCGGCATGCGGATGTCCATCAACGCGACGTCCGGCTTGGTGCGCCTTGCCTCCGCGACGGCCTCTACGCCGTCCCTCGCTTCCGCCACGACCTCGATGTCGGACTCGGCCCCTAGAATCATGCCGAACCCTGTGCGCACCATCGCCTGGTCGTCCGCGACGAGAACCCTGATCACGCGGTCGCCCTCCCCGTCGGGAGCGCGGCGTCGACGACCCATCCACCGTCGATGCCCGGCCCCGCCTTGATCCTGCCACCGAGCGCCTGCACGCGTTCGGTGAGTCCGACGAGCCCGAAACCGTTGCCCTGCCTCGCGGGCTTGCCGTCGTTGGAGACCTTGACCGTCACCCAGTCCGGTGTGGTCTGGATCTGGACGTCCACCGTGGTCGCCTCCTGGGCGTGTTTCCTGATGTTGGTCAACGACTCCATGACGACGCGGTGGACCGAGCCGGCCACTTCGAGCGGCAGCGCCGTGGTGTCGCCGTGGATTTCGAGGGTGGCTCGCGGTTCGGCCGCGACCAACGGCTCGATGTCGACGATGCCCGCGACCGGTGCCACGGGGGCGTCGTCGCGGAGCATGCCGATCATGCGGCGCATGGCGGCCATGGCCTCACCGCCGGCCTCCTCGATGCGGTCGAGGGCCTGTTTGGCCTGCGCCGGGTTGCGTTCGACGATCCGGCCCGCGCCCTGGGCGAGCACGACCATGCCGGTGATGTGGTGGCCCACGAAGTCGTGCAGATCGCGCGCGAACTCGGCCTTCTGCTCGGCTTTGACCGCCGCGACCTGCTTCTCCCTGGCGTTGCCCAGCAGCCGCAGGTAGCCGACGGACGCGACCACGCCTGTGGCGACGACCACCAGGGCCATCGCCAGGGTCAGCTCGGTGGGGCCGAGCGGGTACCGCAGCGGCTGGGTGACCAGCGCGATCACGATCCAGCCGATCAGCGGCGCGTCCCGGCGCGACCTTGCCCGATGGGTGGTGACGGCCAGGACGCCGGTGAGCGCCAGCGTCTCGGCGACGCCGAACTCCTTGTCGAGCGGGTTGACCAGGGTGAACGTGAGGCTTGCGGTGGCGGCGACGGCGGCCAGGGCTCGATGGGGGCGCAGCCAGGCCGACGAGGCCAGCACGATGCAGCCGAGCGCGGCCCAGCCGGTCCACGGGTAGAGGCCCGGCGACCTGAACAGGCCGTAGTAGAAATCGACGAACGCCGCAGCGATCAGTGCGGCGATCCCGCCGAACCTCCAGATCATGGCCATGACCTTATGCACTTGTGCCCGGTCCGCAGATCGGCCGAAAGACAGAGGCGAACCCTGCTCGGGACCGAGGTTTTCGCCTCCACTCCGGACTTTGCTGACCATGTGAACAACTTCGCTTCCGCCGCGGTCGACCTCGTGAAGGTGTACGGCTCCGGTGCCACCGCGGTTCGAGCGCTCGACGGGGTGACCGTCGGGTTCCGGCCCGCCGCCTTCAGCGCGATCATGGGGCCGTCCGGCTCCGGCAAGTCGACACTCATGCACTGCCTGGCGGGCCTCGACACGGCCACGTCCGGCGCGGCCCTGCTCGGCGGCAAGGACCTGACCCGGCTGCCGGACAACGCGCTGACCAAGGTGCGCCGCGACCGCATCGGGTTCGTGTTCCAGGCGTTCAACCTGCTGCCCACGCTCACCGCCCGGCAGAACGTCCTGCTGCCGTTGAGCCTGTCCGGGCGGCACGTCGACAAGGCCTGGTTCGCGCAGCTCGTGGAGGCGCTGGGGCTGTCGTCGCGGCTGTCGCACCGGCCCTCGGAGATGTCCGGCGGGCAGCAGCAACGCGTGGCGCTGGCGCGGGCGCTCGTCACCCGGCCCGAGGTCGTCTTCGCCGACGAACCGACCGGCAACCTGGACTCGCGGTCGTCCGTGGACGTGCTGAACCTGCTGCGTCAGGCCGTGCGCGAGTTCGGTCAGACGATCGTGATGGTCACGCACGACGACAGGGCCGCCTCTTACGCCGACGCCGTGGTGCACATGGCTGACGGACGGGTCGTTCAGGCGGTCGCCGCATGAGGAGGTTGCTGCCCGTCCTGTCGATCACGATCGCGGCGTTCTTCGCTTACTCGACCGTGCTCGCCAAGGACGTCACCGAACGTTCCCTGGCGGTCAGGGCGGCCCGCCTGGTCGAGGTGTTCGCACTGCTCGGCGCGTTCGTCACGGTCGCGATGATCGTGGCCGCCCTGGTCTCCACCTCGACGTTCCGGATCGTGTTCGCCCAACGGATGCGGGAGCTCGCGCTGTTGCGGGTGGTCGGCGCTTCACGGGCGCGGCTGGCGCGTGGCCTGATCGCCGAGGGGGCGCTGACCGGCTTGCTGGCCTCGGTCGCCGGGGTCGCGCTGGCGGCGGGCGCCGGGCAGCTCGTGCCGCTGGCGGGCCTGGTGGCGCCGGGCTTCCCGCTCGCGCCCGCGTTGGTCGTGGTGTCCGGGTCGTTCGTGCTGACGACGCTCGCCGTGCTGGCCCCCGCGTGGTCCGCGGCCAAGGTCTCACCGCTGGAGGCACTGCGCACCTCAGCCGTGCAGGACGCGAAAAGCCGGATCGGCCGGCCGCGCTGGGTGCTCGGAATCCTGATGGCGGTAGGTGCGGTCGCGCTGCTGGTCCACGTCGCGATCGACGGGCTTGCCACCGCACAACGGCCGAGCGGGATGACCGAGGACCTGCTGCTGCGCACCACCATCAGCGGTGCGCTGGCGTTCGGCGCGTTGATCACGCTCGGGCCCGCGTTGATCTCACCGGTGCTGAGACTGATCGGCCTTCCGTTGCGGCGCAGCACCATCGCGTCGCTCGCGGTGAGCGGTGTCGGTGGCGCGCCTCGCCGGGCCGCCTCGGTCACGGCGGTGGTGGCGCTGGGCGTCAGTCTCATCATCGCGACGCTGACGGGCGCGAACACGTTGCAGGGGCTGGGGAAGGCCGAGATGGCGAGCGCCTATCCGGCCGACCTGGAGATCGTCGGTCCGGTCGACGCCGGGAGGCTGAGAGCCTCCGGGCTCACGGACGTGCTCCCCTACCGCCGCACCGAGATCACCATCAACGGCACGCTCACGATGCGCGCCACCGACCTCGACATGACCAAGCTTCGCGACCTCACGGACTTCCGCGTCGACTCCGGTGCTCTCCAGGACATGGGACCACGCAAGATCATCCTGTCGACCTCCACCGCGAGCCGGCTCGGTTTGACCGCCGGGTCACGCGCCGAGGTGAACGGCGTGCAGATGACCGTGGCGGCGACGTTGTTCGGCGGGGTTCCGCTCGGCAGCGCGTTGCTGCACTCCTCCGACCTGGAGGGTGAACCGGTCGGCGTGCTCGCCAACGGCGCCAGGGAACGCGTGCCCGCGGGGCTGGAGGTCGAGTCGCTCGCCGCGCATCGTCTTACCCAGGAGGACTGGTTCGCCTCGTTGGTGGCGATCGCGGTAGGGCTGCTGTTCCTCACGGTGTTGATCGCCGTGGTCGGGGTGGGCTCGACCACGGCGTTGTCGGTGCTCGAACGGACCCGTGAGTCCGGTCTGCTGCGCGCGATCGGCCTGACCCGCAGGGAGCTCGGCCGCATGGTCACGGCCGAGGCCGGCCTGTACGGGGTCGTCGGCGCGATGATCGGACTCGTCATCGGCATTCCCTACGCGTGGCTCGCGATCATCTCGCTCGGCATCGAGTGGCCCCTGCAGGTGCCCGTCGTGTCCGTCGGCGTGGTGGTGCTCGTCCTGGCCGCCCTCACCGCGGGTGCGGGCCTGCTGCCGGCCCGCCGCGCGGCACGGGTGAGCCCGGTCGCGGCACTTCACTCGATCCAGTGACGTGTACCGGATCCAGGACCGGGTACCCGAACTGCATAGGGAGGTAATGCAGTCATGGGATTCGACGAGTTGAAGAACAAGGCCAAGGACCTCGCGGGCCAGCACGGTGACAAGGTCGACGACGGTGTCGAGCGCGCGGGGCAGGTCGCCGACGACAAGACCGGCGGCAAGCACAGCGAGCACATCGACAAGGGCGAAGACAAGCTCAAGGAAGGCCTTCGCAACTTCGGCGGCCAGCAACAGGAGTGACAGGACCTACCCAAAGTGGGTTCCTGAGGCGGCGCAGGCGATTGGTTCGCGTGTGAGTTACGCCTGATCGGATTCACTTCCGCGATCCCGGCGGCCCGGTTACCGTCGTTCGCCGGGATCGCGGAGGTGAAGGTGGATCCGAGCGGGGTGACCAGAGCGGCACGACTGACTGCGTTGGCCGCGTTGTGCCTGGTCACCGTCGTTTTGCTACTGCCGGCGGCCATCAGTGTGAGCACCGGCGGGGCCGTGCCGGGGTTCATCGGCGAGTTCGGCCGGTGGTTGTGGCCCGCGGTCGGCGTGATGGTCCTCGTCGCGGTCGGTCTCGCTCTCTGGGAGCGCGGCCGCGGCCACGAGACCAGCAACCGCACCGCCGCCCTCGCACGGGTCGAGTCACGGGTGAAAGCGCTGCTCGCCGCCTCCCTGGCCGCGCAGACACAGATCAAGCTCGGTGTCCTGAAGCAGCCCGCGATCTCTGTTCGGGTCGACGGCGAAGAAGTCTCCTCACGGGACCTGGAGGCCGTCTACGACCGCCTCGGCCACACGATGGTCCTGGTCGGACCGGTGGGCAGCGGCCGGTCGACGTTGCTGCGCGAGCTGTGCCTGGCGCTGGTCGAACGGGCCCGCAACGACCCGCAGGCGCCCATCCCGGTCGTCGTGGACCTGGCGACGTGGCGGGCGTACGGCGCGCGCAAGCCGACCGAGTTCACCGCATGGCTGTTGCGCGAGATGAACCGCCGGTACGGCATCAGCCGCTCGGCAGGCACGATCTGGCTGCGCCGCGAGCGGGTGGCCGTGCTCATCGACGGACTGGACGAGGTGCCGGGCGTGGACCGCGCGCACTGCGAGTCCGAACTCGCCCCGTTCGCCTCCGTCGTGAGCTCGACAGGTCCGATCGACAACCTGCCGTCGGTGTTCGTGGAGCCGTTGAACCGCGGTCAGGTGCTCGAGTACATCGCTTCGGTCAGCCCTCGGCTCGACAGCCTGGAATCAGCCCTGACCCCGGAGATCTGGGAGCGGCTGGACTCGCCACTGGCGTTGAACCTGCTGGCGCTGACGCACCTGGACAAGCAGGTCGACACGATCGGCACCGACTTTGTGGGGTCCTTCGTCGTGGAAAGGCTTTCCGGCCAACGCGGCGCAGGACCCACCATTCGCGCGTTGAAGTTCCTCGCGCGGTTGGGGCGGCCGGACCTCGGTGCACCCGTGCACATGCCTCAGCGCCGTGCGTGGCTTCCGCTGCTGCCGACGCGCCCCTTGTGGTTGCTGTTCGTGCGCGCGGTGCCTGCGGCATATGCCGGTGGGGTGTGTGCCGTGTCGTTCATGACGGGACTCCGCCTAGGATTGTGGCCCGCATTGGTGTTCGTGGTCGCCGCTTCTGCGTTGCTCGTGCTGGTGAACAAACTGCCTCGCGTCTTCCACCCGCCCGGACGCGCGCACGGCATTGTGACTGCCGCGCTGGGATTCCTCGCAGGAGTGCTCGCGGGATTACTGGTCGGTCTGGCCGGTTTGTGGCTGGGCGCAATCGGGACGCCGTGGCCGTATTTCGTGGCGTACGTGTTCGTGGTGGTGGCGTCATTCTTCTTGGCGTTGGGTTTCATACCGGGTGACGCACCCGTGCCGTGGGCGTTGCTGATCGCTGCCGCGCCCGGCGTCTCGATGATCTGGACCGGTCCCTACGCGGTGCTGACGGGCATGGGGGTCGGGTTCTCGGCTGGCGTGGCGGGCGGGATTTTTGCTGCCGCTGTGGGGCGTGTGTGGCGCACGGTGCGCACGGTGCAACAACAACGCATGCGGCAAGGGCGCCCGTGGTGGGTTCAGCCGGCCGTCCCGGTACTCGGCGCGATCGGTCTGCTGGGCGGGATCGGCGCGCTGGGATCCTGGGGAACAGCACTGGGAGTAGCACTCGGTCTACTGGTGACCCCGACCGCCGCCCGCGACTACGTCTGGCCGTTCGACGCGCTCGCCGAAATGGCTGCCGAGGCCGTCACACGGCCCCTGTCGCTGGGCGAGTTGTCGTTCCGCCGCAAGGCTTTGCTGCACCTCGCACAGGACAGGCTGCTGCTCACCCGCGTCGATGGCGAGTACCGCTTCGCGCACGTCGCGCTGCGCGACCACCTGGCGTCGTGCGACCCGACGGCGCTGGTTCGGGCCACGCGCCGTTGAACCTTCCCGATCTGCGGGCCGTACGGCCTGACAGAAAGGTCGGGTGTTGCGCATGCGCTGGTCGAAGGGCTGGATCGTGGGTGCCGGGGTCTTCTCGGTAGTCGCGGCCATCGGGGGAACGGCCTTCGCTCTCGCCGGATCGGGTGCCTCCTCGTCGCAGCCCGTGGTGGCGGGCAAAGAGGTGTGCGCCGGGCAGCAGGTGAAGACGACGAACGCCAAGGGGCCCGCGACCGTCCTGTCGGACAAGTTCCCGGTCGGCACGCTGTTGCGAATCACGAATCCCGCCAACGGTCGGGCGATCACGGTTTCGGTCACCGGACCGTCGACCGGATGCGCGGTGCTGAACATCGCGGCATTCGATTCACTCGGGGCCGCCGAAAGCGGCGAAGCGGAAAGCGTTCTCCGGCGCATTCGGGTGGAGATCGTCGGAAACGCACCGGCGCCGACACCCACCACCCGCACCTCCACAGCGCGGGTGCGGGCTTCCGGAACAGTCGGGCAGGTCGTCTGCGACGGCGCGACCGTCGGGTTGTCGGCCGTCGGTGGGGCACCTGGGGCGTTCTCGTCACAGCTCCCGGTCGGGACCGTGGTACGGGTCACCAATCTGGACAACGGGAAGCAGACGACCGTCCGCGTCGTCGGCGTCGGGCCGGCCTGCGTCGTGCTGAACAGCGCTGCTTTCGAACTCGTCGGGGAGTCCGGGAAGAACGTGATCAAGCGGGTGCAGATCGAGAAGGTGACCTGACCCGGTCACCAGTCCATCGGCTCGTCCGGCTCGTCCGGCTCCGGCCACTCGTCCACGGCGTCGCCCGAGCCCCACGCGGCACCACCGGGGCTCGTGGCCTTGAGCTTGGGCTTGGGTGCCGCGGCAGGTGCGGCCGCCTCCGGCGCGGGACCGCCGGCCGCCACCACCTCCAGGATCTGGTCGCCGTACTTCGTGAGCTTCGCCTGGCCGACGCCGCTCACCGCGCCCAGGGCGGTGAGCGAGCCGGGGCGCGACGCCGCGATGGACTTCAGCGTGGCGTCGTGGAAGATCACGTACGCCGGGACGCCCTGTTCGCGGGCCTGGCCGGCCCGCCATTCGCGCAGCGCCTCGAAGAGCGGGCCCGCTTCGGCCGGGAGGTCGACCTTCACCTTGGCCGCGCCGGACGAGGAGGACGCCGTGCGCGTCGTCGAGCGGGCAGGCGTCGGGTCCTTGCGCATCTTGACTTCGCGCTTGCGGCCGAGGACCTCGGAGCTCGCCTCGGTGAGGACGAGCGTCGAGTACTCGCCCTCGACGGCCAGCAGGCCCTGCGCGAGGAGCTGGCGGACCACGCCGCGCCACTCGCCCTCGCTCAGGTCCTCACCGATGCCGAAGGTGCTGAGCTGGTCGTGGTCGAACTGGATGATCTTGGCGGTCTTGCGGCCCAGCAGGATGTCGATGGCCTGACCGGCGCCGAACTTCTGGTTGCGCTCCTTGCGCAGCCGGTAGACCGTGGACAGGACCTTCTGCGCGGCGACGGTGCCGTCCCACGACTCGGGTGGCGTCAGGCAGGTGTCGCAGTTGCCGCAGGGGGCACCACCGGGTTCGTTGAAGTACTCCAGAAGCCTGGTGCGGCGGCACGTGACCGTCTCGCAGAGGGCGAGCATCGCGTCGAGGTGCGCCTGCGAGCGGCGGCGGAACGCCAGATCGCCTTCCGACGACTCGATCATCTTGCGCTGCTGCACCACGTCCTGCAGGCCGTAGGCGAGCCACGCGGTGGACGGGAGACCGTCGCGGCCGGCACGGCCCGTCTCCTGGTAGTAGCCCTCGACCGACTTCGGCAGGTCGAGGTGGGCGACGAAGCGGACGTCCGGTTTGTCGATGCCCATGCCGAACGCGATGGTGGCGACCATGACCAGGCCGTCCTCCCGCAGGAACCGGGCCTGGTTGCGCTGGCGGACCGACGAGTCGAGCCCCGCGTGGTACGGCAGCGCGGGGATCCCGTTCGCCACCAGGAACTCCGCCGTCTTCTCCACCGACGCGCGGGACAGGCAGTAGACGATGCCCGCGTCGCCCTGGTGCTCGCCGCGCAGCAGGTCCAGCAGCTGCTTCTTCGGCTCCTTCTTGCCGACGATGCGGTACTGGATGTTCGGCCGGTCGAAGCTGGAGACGAACTGCCGCCCCTCGTTCAGCTCCAGGCGCGTGAGGATCTCCTTGCGCGTCGCCTCCGTGGCCGTGGCGGTGAGCGCGATCCGCGGCACCTTCGGCCAGCGCTCGTGCAGGTGCGTGAGCGAGAGGTAGTCGGGCCGGAAGTCGTGGCCCCACTGGGAGACGCAGTGCGCCTCGTCGATCGCGAACAGCGCGATCTCACCCTGCTCCAGCAGGCGCAGCGTCGCGTCGGACGTCAGCCGCTCCGGCGCCAGGTAGAGCAGGTCGAGCTCGCCGTTGACGAACTCGGCCTCGACCATCCGGCGTTCGTCCCAGGACAGCGACGAGTTCAGGAAGCCCGCGCGCACGCCGAGAGCACGCAGCGCGTCCACCTGGTCCTGCATCAGCGCGATGAGCGGCGAGATCACCACGCCCACGCCCGGCCGGACCAGCGCCGGCACCTGGTAGCAGAGGGACTTGCCACCACCGGTCGGCATGAGCACGAGCGCGTCGCCACCCGCGATCACGTGCTCGACGATGGCGGCCTGGTCGCCGCGGAACTCGGGGTACCCGAAGACGCGCTGCAGGACCTGCAGCGCGTCGCCGTGGTCGGTTGAACCCATGCCGCCGATGCTAGCGAGCAGCACCGACAGCCCGATTCGCTAGCCCAATGCACCCTTCGTACCAGCGGAAACGCTGCCGGCGACCAGCGGAGCGGACGAGGCGGCCGGCACCGAGCCCTTCAGCGGGATCCGCACCGACGTGTCCGCCAGGTCCACGGTCAGCCTCGGCAGCTGGCTCGGCCGCACGATCGCGGTCGAGTCGGTGCCGCCGATGACCAGGCCCAGACGATGTCCCGCCTTGACCAGATGGTCCGTTGTGGACAGTCGGAACGTCATGCGGTACTTGGTTCCCGGCGTGATCGTGCGCGGAGTCGAGAGAGACTGGTAGTTCGCGAGATCCGCCCAGCCACGCGCGATGATCTGCGCGTCGACGTTGCCCGTCGTCGCCTCCGTGTTGCGATAACAGGCGTCATCGCCCGTGCGGCTCTCTCCCCAGCACGACTCCGTGGTCAGGGTCCGGATGCCCTCGCCGGTCCGCACCGTCGCCGGCCCGTAGTCGACGAGGTACGCCGTGAGGTGCGCGGTCGGCGTCGAGGACGACACCCCCACCGTGATCGAGGACGTGCCCGCGACGCGCAGGTCGGAGGTCAGCGGCGCCGTCGAGTAGATCGTCCTCCCGGTGTTCGAGCCCGAGAGCCAGTTCGCCGGCGTGCCGCTGCCGTTGTCGGTGAACGCCGACGTGCCCGTGCCGGGGGTCGTGCCGAGTCCCGAAGAAGAGGGACGCAGCACGGTGCCGACGGTGCCCGCAGGAGGCCACGTCTGGTCGTCCGCCCACTGGTTGGGCGCGCGTTCCGCCGACACCTGCGGTTCGTTCTCGATGCCGTTCTGCACGTTCAGCAACCAGCGGTCGAACCACCGGTGCAGCGTCGGGACCCACTCGCTGCGCCGGAAGTCGAACGGGTCGACGTGCGCCGTCTGCGAGAACCACAGCTTCTTCGGCACCGACGCGGGCACCGCGTCCCAGAACTGTCCGTACTGCAACGTCTTCACGTTGAGGTCGTTCAGCCCGTGGATCGCGAAGATCGACGCCTTCACGTTCGACGCGTTGCGCACGAAGTCACGCGTCTGCCACATCGCCGTGTAGTCGCCGTTGGCGGGAGAACCGTTCGTCATCTGCGTGCGCACCGCACCACACCGTGAGCGCGCGTTGGAGTTCTCGAACTGCGAGCCCAGGCCGGTCGGCGAGCTGTAGCCGGGGTACGCGACGCCGTCCGAGCGGAACCAGTCGTACCAGGAACTGATGGCCGCGATCGGCACGATGGTCTTCAGCCCGTCGATGCCGGTCGACGCGACGCCGTTCGCGATCGAGCCGTCCCACGACTTGCCGATCATGCCGACGGCGCCGGTCGACCAGGACGCGGCCTTCGTGGTGGCGCCGGTCAGGGTCGAGTAGCCGGTACGCCGGCCGTTCAGCCAGTCGATCACGGCCGTGCCGGAGGCGATCTCCGACTGACCGCCGACGTCGACGCAGCCGCGCGACCGGTTCGTGCCGAGGAAGTCGACGAGCACGACGGCGTAGCCGCGTGGCACGAAGTAGTTGTCGTAGAAGAGCGGGAACTTGACCGGCACCCCGGCGGAGTCGTAGGTCTTGACCTCGCTCTCGTTGCCGCGCCCGGCGCTCTGGTAGTAGGGGCTGGCGTCCATGATCACGGGCACGCGCCCGGTCGTGGACGGCCTGATGATGTCGGCCGCCACCCGATCGCGGGTGCCGTTGCCGTCGAGGTCGAGCCCGGAGTCGACGTAGACCGTCTCGCGGACCGCGTCGGCCATCGAGTGGATCGGCGCGGTCACGCCGCCCGACAGGGTGAACGCTGGTGTCGCCGCTGTGGCAGGGATCGGCGTCAGGGTCAGGGCCCCTGCTAACGCCACTACAACACGAACACGCTTCATGAAGATTCACGCTAAGGAGTGACGAAGTCGCCCCGTCAGAGCCGAAAGGCTTGACCCTCTGCTGTTGCGCCCGGCACTTCCCTCACGAATATTCGTTCCTCGTGAGCTTCACCTTCGAACCCGGCCGCACCCGCGTCGTCTTCGGCCGCGGCACCGTCTCCTCCGTGCGCGCCGAGGCCGAGCGGCTGGGCGCGCGGCGGGTGCTGCTGATCGCCCGGCACGGTGGCGACAGGGTGGCCACCGAACTCGGCCCGCTGCTGGTCACCCGGTTCACCGGTGCGGCCATGCACACGCCGGTCGAGGTCACGGAGCGCGCGCTCGCGTCGTTGCGTGAACACGGCGCGGACTGCATCGTGTCGGTCGGCGGCGGGTCGAGCACAGGGCTGTCGAAGGCGCTCTCTGTACGGGCGGGCGTACCGCAGATCGTCATCCCCACGACCTACGCGGGCTCCGAGGTCACACAAGTGCTCGGCGAGACGGCCTCGGGGCGGAAGAAGACACGACGCGATCCGGCGATCCAGCCGGACACGGTGATCTACGACGTCGACCTCACGCTGGACCTGCCGCTCGACGTCACGGTGACGAGCGCGCTCAACTCTCTCGCGCACGCCGTCGCCGCCCGAGGCAACGAGAACCCGCTGATCGACGCTGTCGCGACCAGAGCGATCGAGGGCGTTTTGCACGCTTTGAGCGGAAACCCGTCCACTGTGGAGGCACGGACGGAACTGCTGTCGTCGGCATGGCTCGCGGGCACGTGTCTCGCGTCCGTCCCCATGGGACTGCATCACAAGCTCGCGCACGTTCTGGGCGGTACGTTCGGACTGCCGCACGCCGCCACCCACACGGCGCTGCTTCCCCACACGGCACCGTCCGATCTGGCCACCCGCGTCCACGACACGGCCACCCGGTTCGGCGCGGCGACGTCGTTGCGGGAACTGGGGATGGCGGAGTCCGATTTGTCTGGTGCCGCGGAGATCGCCGAGCATCCGGACGCCCTGAGGGTGCTGACGAACGCCTGGCGTGACGCGTCGACCGGCTGAGCGGTTGTCATTCTTAAGGCTGATGTTCACAGCTCTGGACCGAGACGAATCACCGATGTGCTTCCTGAAGACTTCCTGAAGCATTGAGGACATGCTCAGCCCGTTGGACCTGTCCCTGATAAGCGGACCGATCCCCAAGCTCGCCACGGCCGCAGCCGCGCTCGCGCTCACCTACCTGGCCATCCGGAAGAACCGGACGTGGTGGATCCGCGTGCTGCCGATCGTCGTGCTGGCGTGCGCGCTCGTGGTGACCGGGCTGGTGCTCGTCGTCGACCACGTGTGGAAACCGTGGCCGGAGCCGATGCCGGTCGTTCTGGCGGTGTGGCTGGGCGCGGCGCTGGTCGCGTTGACGCTGGCAGCGGTGCGGCTGCGCTCCGGCCGATGGTACGGACGGGCCTTCGGCGTCCTGCTGGCGCTGGGTGTGACGGCGAGCGCGGTGGTCGCGACGAACGCCCATTTCGGGCAGTACCCCACCACGCGCGCGATGCTGGACGTCTTCAGGAACGACAGGGTCGACCTGAACGACGCCGCTCCCCCGCCCACGGGCGTCGTCGAGGTGCCCGCGGGCCAGAAGCTCGCCGACGTCTGGAAGCGGCCGGCGAACCTGCCGGACAAGGGCGTCGTCACCGAGGCGGAGATCCCCGGCGCGTTCAAGGCGCGGCCGGCGTGGATCTACCTGCCTCCCGCCTACAACACGACCCCACGCCCGCGACTGCCCGTCATCGTCCTGATGGCGGGCCAGCCGGGCAGTCCACGCGACTGGTTCGACGGTGGCCGGATCCTCGACAACCTCGACGCGTACGCGCGTGAGCACGACGGGCTCGCGCCGATCGTCGTGGTGGTCGACCAGCTCGGCACGTCGACCGCGAACCCGCTGTGCCTCGACTCGAAGCTGGGTCAGTCGGAGACCTATCTGGCACGCGATGTGCCCGCGTGGATCAAGCACCGGCTGACGGTCGACGAGCGCCGGGAGTCGTGGACCGTCGCGGGCTTCTCCCAAGGCGCCACGTGCTCGGTGCAGCTGGCCGTGCGCGCGCCGGACGTGTACGGCAACTTCGTCGCCCTTGCCCCCCAGCCCGAGCCCTCGCTGGGCACGCGGCAGGAGACGGTCAAGGCGGCGTTCGACGGCGACGAGGCCGCGTTCGTCCGGGTCAACCCGATGGACATCCTCGCGCGCCAGCGATTCCCGCACACGGCGGGCATGGTCGTCGCCGGACGCGACGACGTCACGTACCGCAAGGCGGACGCCGAGGTGTTCGAGGCGTGCCGGAAGGCCGGAATGGACGTGCAGTGGAAAGAACTGCCGAACAACCACGACTGGAACATGGCCCGCGAGGGTCTCTTCGGGTCGCTGCCGTGGCTCGCGCAGCGAACAGGGCTGGTCAGATGATCGGCCGGCTGTTCCGCGCCGCGCCTCTGACGTGCACGTTCCTGATCGTCTTCTGGACGGCCGGGGCGTTGAGCGGGGCGATCGGCGGCGCGAGCGACGAGCTGCTCACGCAGACCGGGTTCGGCACCGGGAGCCCGTGGTGGACGGTGCTCACCTCGGCGCTGTGGTCGATGGACCTGCTGGGTTACATCGCGACCACCGTGCTGCTGGCCGTCACCGGACCGCTGGCGGAGCGCGAGTTCGGCGCGCTGCGCACCGCGGCGATCTTCCTGGCCACGCACGTGCTCGGCTCGTTCCTGGGGCTCTGCCTGGTGCTGGTCGGCGGCGACCTGCACTGGGGCTGGCTCGAGTCGCTCGTCGGCGAGTCGGCGGCGGGGCCGTCGATCGGCGGGGTCGGGCTGACGCTCGCCCTGACGTTCCGGATGCCACCGCTGTGGAGGCGTCGCGTCCGGCTGATGATGATCTTGTCGGTGCTGGTCCTTACGCTGTACTCAGGTTGGCTGGAAGACCTCCTCCGACTGTCCGGTGGCGTGGCCGGGCTGGTGGTGGGAGCGCTGTTCCTGAAGAGCGGGCCGGTGCACAAGGCGCGTTCGCTGCAGGAGACGCGGGTGCTGGTGGCGTTGTTGCTCGCGGCGTCGGCGCTCGGGCCGGTGGTGTCGATGATGTCGCCGTACCCGAACGGACCGCTGTGGTGGTTCGCGGACGTCGTCGCGGTCGCGCAGCCGTCGCAGGACGACGTCTACGCGATGTGCTCCTCGGACGCGGTCGAGCTGTGCCGGACGATGGTGGTCCAGCTGTCGTACGGCCGGTTCCCCGCGCTCGTGATGTCGTTGCTGCCGGCGTTGCTGCTGCTCGTGCTGGCGGAAGGGCTGCGGCGCGGGCGGCGGTTCGCGTGGCGGGCGGCGCTCGTGTTCAACGTGGCGTTCGCGGCGTTCATCGGTTCGTACGTCGTGTACGTCGCGCAGTTCCCGGACGCGAGCGTGCTGGAGCTGGCGGTCTCGTTCGGTGTGCCGATGCTGGCACCGCTCGCGATCATCGTGGTGTTGTTGTTGACGCGCAAGCATTTCGACGTGCGTCTTCCTCGGCATGCCGTGGTGAGGTTCTGGCGGTTCACGGCGATCAGCGTCGCGTTGCTGTCGGCGCTGTACATCTTCGGCGGGTACCTGGTCCGCGACCAGTTCACGCCGGAGCCCGGGTTCGGTGCGCTGCTCGCGGACCTGCCGACGCGGTTCCTGCCGCCGGGCTACCTCGACCTGGTGCCGCTGCGGTTCTCCGCCGAGGGGTTGGCCGGCACGCTGCTGTTCGAGTACACCGGCGTGGTGTTCTGGCTGATCGTGCTGGCCGGGCTGCTCATGGCGTCGTGGCGGACGTGGCCGTCGTCGTGCGAGAAGGAGGCAGCGCATGCCCGTGAACTGATGCGGCGCCACGGCGGTTCGTCGTTGTCGTACATGACGACGTGGCGCGGCAACCAGTACTGGTTCACGCCTGACGGTGAGACGGCCATCGCGTACCGCGTGGTGGCGACCATCGCGCTGACGGTCGGCGATCCGATCGGCCCGGCGCGGCTGGACGCCGTGCGCGGGTTCGCGGAGTTCTGCGCGCGCAACGGCTGGACACCGTGCCTCTACAGCGTGGGCGCGGAAACGCGAGCCGCGGTGGAGGAACTCGGCTGGTCGGCGGTGCAGGTCGCCGAGGACACGATGATCGAGCTGGACGAGCTGAGCTTCACCGGCAAGAAGTGGCAGGACGTGCGCACGGCGCTGAACAAGGCTACCAAGGCCGGGATCACCGCCGAGTGGTGCACGTACGCCGACGCGCCGTACGCGATCACGGACCAGATCCGCTCGATCTCGGCGGAGTGGGTGGCGGACAAGGGCCTGCCGGAGATGGGTTTCACGCTGGGAGGGCTGGAAGAGCTGACCGGTGACGGGGTCCGCTGCCTGCTGGCGGTGGACGGCGACCGGACCGTGCACGGCATCACGAGCTGGCTGCCGGTGTACGCCGACGGCGAGATCGTCGGGTGGACGCTCGACTTCATGCGCCGCCGCTCGCACGGCTTCCGCGGCTCGATGGAGTTCCTGATCGCCTCGGCGGCACAACAACTCCAGGCCGAGGGAGCGCGGTTCCTGAGCCTGTCCGGGGCACCACTCGCGCGGCTGGACCGCGGTGAGCGGCCGCGGGCGTTGCAGCGCGTCCTGGACTTCACCGGGCAGGTGCTGGAGCCGGTGTACGGGTTCCGCTCGCTGTTCGCGTTCAAGGCGAAGTTCCAGCCGACCTATCAGCCGATGTTCATGGCGTATCCGGACTCGGCGGCACTGCCGCGCATCGCGAACGCGGTGAGCCGCGCGTACCTCCCGCACCTCAACGCGCGGCAGGGACTGCGGCTCGCGACCAAGATGATCATTCGGACGCGTGAGCGCGTGACCACGCCTGGTCGAACTCGCTAGTGCGGCACTAGTCCAAAAGGGTGGAGAGGTGATGCTCGTCATCACACTCCCGCACCACTAGGCGAAGATGCGCCGATGACCGTGCGGGGCGATCTGCCTGCCCAGACCACGACGTTCATCGGCCGCCGGGCGGTGCTCGCCGAAGCCGAGGCACTTCTGCGCCGATCCCGGCTGGTCACGCTGGTGGGTGCGGGCGGTGCGGGCAAGACGCGGATCGCCGGGGAGACGGGACGCGCGCTGGCTGGGGCGGGGACGTTCCAGCACGGGGTGTGGCGGGTGCGGCTCGCCGATCTCCACGACCCGGCGGCGCTGTCCCGCACCGTCGCGGCCGAGCTCCGGATCGTCGACAACTCACCGGAGGCCGGGCTCAACCGACTCGTGGAGTCGTTGCACGACAAGCACTTGTTGCTCGTGCTGGACGGCTGCGAGCACCTGCTTGAGGCGGTCCGGCATCTGGCGCACCACCTGTTGCGCGACTGCGAGGGGCTGACGATCCTCGCCACCTCGCGGGAGCCGCTCGGCGTCTACGGGGAGCATCTGCTGCGGGTTCCGCCGCTGAGCGTGGACGAAGCGGTGGAGCTGTTCCTGGACCGGGCGGAGCTGCCGCCCGGCTCACCCTGCGTCACGACGCTGTGCCAGGCGGTCGAAGGGCTGCCGCTCGCGATCGAACTCCTGGCCGCGCTACCGGCCGGTGTGGTGCTTCCCGAGGTGCCCCGGCAGCCCGCCTCTCTGGAGCAGGTGCTCGAGTGGGCGGCGCAGCAGTGTACGGACGAGGAACGGCGGTTGTGGGCACAGCTGTCGGTGTTCCCTGCGGACTTCGACCTCGGCGCCGCCGAGGCGGTGGCGGACGCGGACGTGCTGAAACCCTTGTCAACGTTGGTTCTCCGGTCGATCGTGGCGACGACGACGAGCCCCGTCACCGGTGAGACCCGCTATCGATTATCGAACACCGTGTCGCAGTTCGGTGCTCGTCTGCTGATGGACGCGGACGAGCCGTTACGCCGCCACGCCGTGCACTACAGCGAGTTCGTGGACGAGGCCGTCCGCTCGTGGTTCTCGCCGGGTGAAGCGTTGTGGATGGGCCGGTTGTGGGAGGAGTGGCCGAACATCCGCGCGGCCGTCGGTCACGCGCTCCGGACACCCGGCCTGGCCGCGGCCGGCGCGGTCGTGACGATGAACGTGCAGCGGGCGCGCTTCACCTCGTTCGCGGGGATGCTCGGGCAGGCGTGGGACATGCTCGGCGCCGCCCGCGAGGTGATCACCGAGGCACCGCTGCGGACGTCGTTGCTGGCGCACAGCGCGTACATGACGCAGGTGCGTGGCGATTCGGCGGTGGCGTTCCCGTTGATGAACGAGGCACGTGCGTTGCCGCGGCTGCCGATCACCGACGTGCACCTGGTTCTGGCCGAGGCCACGCATCTCTTCTTCGTGGAGGGCTCACCGGACTGTGTGCCGTTGTACGCGCACGTCGTGGAGCTGTGCCGTCAGTACGCGTCGCCGGGCGACACCTACGTCTCCGAGCTGATGCACGCGATGGCGTCGTGCTTCCTGCTGGACGCCGAAGCCGCGGACAAGGCCACGACAGCGCTCGCCAGGCAGGCCGAGAGCAACGGCGTGAACTGGTCGCACGCCTGGGGGCTGTGGCATCGCGGTCTCTACGAACTGCTGCACGGCGACCCGGCACAGGTGCATCCGCTGGTGATCGAGGCGTTGCGGATCCAGCTGACGCTCGGCGACACGTGGGGTGCGCCGTTCAGTCTGTGGCTGCTCGCCTGCGCGTGCGCCGAACTCGGGGCCTTCGACCGCGCGGCACGGCTGCTCGGCGCGCTGCGGTCGCAGGAACGGATCTCGCGAATCTCGTTCGGTGGCATGAGCCCGTTCCACCGGCTGCTGGACCGCGCCGACCGGACCGTCCGCCGCTCGCTCGGCGACGACTACCAGGTGATCTTGACGCTCGGCGCCGACCTGCGACCGGAGCAGGCGATGGCGTTCGCGCTCGAACCGGTGCCGGACTCCGAACGCCGACCGGCGAAGCCGCTGCTGCCCGGCGGCCTGACCCGGCAGGAGTTCACCATCGCCGGGCTGGTCGCGGACGGCTTCACGTCGAAGCAGATCGGGGCACGGCTGTTCATCTCGCCGCGCACCGCGGACCGGCACGTGGTCAACATCCGGGTGAAGCTCGGCCTGCCGAGCAGGGTCGCGCTCGCGGCCTGGCACCGCTCGGTCACCGGGGAGCGTTAGCGCGCCTCGAACGCCAGCTTCAGTCCCAGCGCGACGAACACGGACGCCGTCAGCCGGTCCAGCAGAACCTGCTGGCACAAAAGGAAAGCACGAGCACGGCCGGCCACCGCGATGAGGATCGGCAGCCACACCAGGCCGAGCCCGAGGTGGATGGCGACGAGTACGGCGCCCCACGCGGGCTCACCGGCGGGCATGAACTGCGGCAGCAGCGACAGGTAGAAGACGCCGACCTTGGGGTTGAGCAGGTTCGTCAGCAGTCCGGCGCGCAACGACGCCCCCGCGCCCGGCACCGGACGGGAGTCCTCGAGGGACACGGCCTTCCGGGAGTTCCACAAAGCCTTGGCGCCCAGGTAGATCAGGTAGGCGGCGCCGAGCCAGCGCACGATGTCGTAGGCAAGTTCGGACGCCTGCAGCAGCGCGGTGAGGCCCGCGAGGCTCGCCACCGCCCAGACCAGGCAGCCGAGTGTGATGCCGAGGACCACGCCCATCGCCGCGCGTTTGCCGCTCAGCAACGCAGTGCGCAACACCATCACCGTGTCCAGACCGGGTGTCAGGACGGTGAGCAGTGCGACGAGCGAGAAGCTCAGGAGCGCGGCGGCCGACATGCGGACATCACATCACACGTCACCGCGCGTCCGCCGCCGTCTTCAAGCCGAACGCGATCAGCGCTGAAGCGGACAACCGGTCCAGCAGAAGCCGTTGCCGCAGCAGGAAAGCACGGGCCCGGCCGGCCGCCGTGATCAGGATCGGGAACCACACCAGCCCGATGCCGAGGTGGATGGCCACGAGCACCGCGCCCCACGCGGGCCGGCCGACCGGCAGGAACTGGGGCAGCAGCGAGATGTAGAAGACGCCCGGCTTCGGGTTGAGCAGGTTCGTCAGCAGTCCGACCCGGACGGCCGCGCGCACCGACGGCACGGGCGCGGGTTCGTCGATCTCGACGGGACGCCTGGACTGCCACAACGCCTTGACGCCCAGGTAGATCAGGTATCCCGCGCCGAGCCAGCGCACGATGTCGTAGGCCAGTTCGGACGCCTGCAGCAGCGCTGTCAGGCCGACCAGGCCCGCGACCGCCCACGCCAGGCAGCCCAGCGTGCTGCCCACCACGACGCCCATGGCCGTGCGCCGGCCGACCAGCAGGGCCGTGCGCAACACCAGCAGCGTCTCGAGGCCCGGCGTGATGACCGTCAGCAACGCGACGAGCGTGAAGCTCAGGAGGGCGGTGGTCGACATGACGCCATGAGAACACGGAAGAACGGCGCCACCAGAAGAATTAACACACCCGACAGGACCGGCACGACGCCGGGGCGCTCAGGTCAGCCGGTAACCGTGCGCCGGGCGGTTCGCCATGCCGTACCGCGGTTGCACCTCCGCCTTGCCGATGGTCACCAGGTGCTCCAGGTAGCGGCGGGCACTCACGCGGGACAGCCCCGCCCGATCGCCGACCTCCTGGGCCGACAGGTCGTTCGCGCTGTCCCGCAACGCATCGGTCACCAGCCGCAACGTCACGGCGGACAGTCCCTTGGGCATGGCCGGAGTCCTCGGCCGGTGGTGCATCAGCGAGTCGACCTGGTCCTGGTCCAGCACCTGCCCCAGCCGCTGCACCTCGATCCGTTGCGCGAGGTACTCCCGCATCCGGTCGAGGAACGCCGTGCGCGTGAACGGCTTGACGAGGTAGTTGTCGACTCCGCGGGACATGGCCTGACGCACGGTCTCCCGTTCGCGTGCCGCCGTCACCGCGATGACGTCCACGGGCGGCCCACCGCGGGCGCGCAGCCGTGACAGCACCTCCAGCCCGGACATGTCCGGCAGGTGGATGTCGAGCAGCACCAGGTCCGGCCGCAACGCCTCCACGGCCCGCAACGCCTCACCACCGCGGTGGGCCTCGCCGACCACCTCGAACTCGGGCATCGCCTCCAGGAACCCGCGGTGGATCGCCGCCACGGCGAAGTCGTCGTCGACCACGAGCGTTCGCACGCTCATCGGTTCCCCGTTTCCGGCAGCCACACGTCGAACGACGCGCCGCCGAGTTCCGAGTCGGTGATCGCGACCCGGCCACTGCGCCGGGTCACCACCCTCGACACCAATGCAAGTCCGATTCCTCTGCCGTGCGCGCCCTGGGCGTCCTTGGAGCTCACGCCCAGGTCGAAGATGCGGCCGCGTTGCGACTCCGCCACTCCCGGCCCGTCGTCGTCCACGACCACCCGCACTCCGGTGACCGACGAGCGCACGAGCACCCGCACGGTTCCACCGGTCTCCACGGCGTCGACCGCGTTGTCGACCAGGTTTCCCAGCACGGTCAACGCGTCGTCGCCCGCACGAATGTCGACGGAGCTGCCGGGATCGAGCCGGAGCTCCACACCTCGTTCGTGCGCGGTGGAGGATTTTGCCAGCAACAACGCCGCCAGGGCGGGATCGGCGTTCGCTCCGTCGATGATGTCGGCCGTGACCGAGCCGGCGCCACCGACCCGTTCGATGTAGGCGACGGCGTCCGGGCCGCGGTCCAGATCCAAAAGACCGCCGATGACGTGCAGGTGGTTCGAGAACTCGTGGGCCTGCGCGCGCAGCGCTTCCGTGACGGTGCGCTGCCCGTCGAGCTCGCGCAACGCGTCGTGCAGCTCTGTCCGATCGCGCAACGTCAGCACGACGCCGACGGCGCGTTCGTTCGTCTTGGCCGTCATCCGGTTCGCGACCAGAACCCGTTCCCCGGCAAGGACGAGCCGGTCCGCGACGTCGTCGTCACCACGGGCGAGGTCCAGCAGACCGGCGTCGAGCACCTCCGCCGCCGGGCGTCCGCTCGGGTTCTCGGCCAGACCCAGCAACCGCAGCGCCTCGTCGTTGACCAGCGCCAGCTTCTCCTGGTCGTCCACGGCGACCACACCTTCGCGGATGCCGTGCAGCATCGCGTCCCTGGTCTCGAGCAGCTGCGCGATCTCGGCCGGTTCGAGCCGGAACGTCCGCCGCCGCACGTGCTGCGTGATCAACGCGGCGCCGAGCACGCCGACCAGCGCGGCCGCCGCCAGCCAGCCGATCAGCTCCGGCAGGTCCTCGGCGAGGTCGGCCGAGAGCTGGCTCTCCAGGATGCCGACCGACGCCATGCCGATGACGCGCCCGTCCTCCGTCCGCACCGGCACCTTCGCGCGGAGCGACGTGCCGAGCGTGCCCGTCTCCGTGCCGACGAAGACCTCGCCGGACAACGCGCTGGTCGGGTCGGTCGACACGCGCTCGCCGATCCGCTTCGGGTCGGGGTGGGCATAACGGACCCCGTTGTGGTCGGTGACCACCACGTACGTCACGTTGGACGCCTTGCGGATCAGCTCGGCCAGGGGCTGGATCGTCGCGGGCGGGTCAACCGAGCCGAACGCCTCGATCACCGTCGGTAGCCGCGCCACGCTTTCGGCGACGGACAACATCCGGTCCTTGTAGGAGTCGCGGATCCGGTCGCTCTGCAGTTTGGCGGCGAGCAGCCCGGCCGCACAGGTGGTCATGAGCACGATGACCACCTGCAACGCCAGAAGCAAAGCCCCAAACGAAACAGACCGACGGAACATGGATGGATTCTGACGCATCAGCTGTGAAACAGGTCACGAACTAAACGACCAATACGGAACTTACGACCTAAGCCTTACGAGCCGCACGGCCGTTACCTAGCGTCCCCGCCCAACGTTCGCAACGAAGCGAGGAGTACTCGATGGGTACGGCATGGAGACGAGCGGTGGCGGTCGCCGCCACCGGACTGGTGCTCGCAGGATGCGGTCAGGGGGCCAAGAGCGCGAGCAGCGGTGACTCCATCGCGAAGCTGGAGATCATGGCGCCCGCGGACCCCGGTGGTGGCTGGGACCAGACGGCGCGGTCGATGCAGTCGGCGGTGACCGGCGCCAAGCTCGCCAACTCGGTGCAGGTCACCAACGTCGGCGGCGCGGGCGGGACGGTCGGCCTGCAGAAGCTCCTCAACGAGCGCTCCGAGTCGTTCCTGATGATCACCGGCCTGGTCATGGTCGGCGCGGTGGAGACCAACGCGTCGGCGGCCCGGCTGGAGGAGACCACGCCGATCGCCCGGCTGACGGCCGAGGACGAGGTCGTCGTGGTGCCCGCCGACTCGCCGCACAAGACGATCGACGACCTGCTGGCCGCGGTCGCCGAGAAGGGCAAGGGCGTCTCGATCACCGGCGGTTCGGCCGGCGGTACCGACCACATCCTCGCCGGGTTGCTGCTCAAGGCGAAGAACATCGAGCCGGCGAAGCTGAACTACGTGCCGTACTCCGGCGGCGGTGAGTCGCTGGCGGCGCTGCTGGGCAAGAAGGTCGACGCGGGCATCTCCGGCGTCGGCGAGTACAAGGAGCAGATCAAGGCGGGCAAGCTGCGCGCGCTCGGCACGTCCGGCCCGAACCCGGTCCCCGACCTGAACGTGCCCACGTTCAAGGACCTGGGCGTCGAGCTGATCAACTGGCGTGGCGTCGTGGCGCCCGCCTCGATCTCGGCCGAGGCCAAGCAGCGGCTGACCAAGCTGGTCACCGACATGCACGCGAGCCAGCAGTGGAAGGACGAGCTCTCCAAGAAGGGCTGGACGGACACGTTCCTGACCGGCAGCGAGTTCTCCACGTTCATGGCCAAGGAGATCGGCCGGGTGAAGCCCGCACTGCAGGACATCGGGCTCGTCAAGTGATTGCAGCAAAAGCCGAGGAGTACGCGTTCGGCGGTCTGGTCGCGGCGGTCGGGGTCTTCACCCTGGTCGACGCGACCACGATCGCCGGGCGTGACGACAACGTCGTTGGACCACGCGCGTTCCCATACGCGGTGGGGATTCTGCTCGTCGTGACGGGCATCGCGGCGATCATCGCGACCGCCCGCGGCAAGCTCGGCCAGGCCGAGGACGCCGAGGACGTCGACGAGAACGTCCGCACCGACTGGCTCACCGTGGCCAAGCTGGTGGCCGTGCTGATCGTGCACCTGGTGCTCATCGACGTGGTCGGCTGGCCGGTCGCGGCCGCGCTGCTGTTCTTCGGCGCGGCCTGGACCCTGGGCGCGACCTGGTGGAGGGCGCTGCCGATCGCGGTGGTGCTGGCGCTGCTCGTGCAGGTGGTGTTCGCGTACGGCCTGGGCCTGTCGCTGCCCGCCGGGATCTTCGAAGGGGTGCCGTTCCTCGATGGATAGCATCACCATGCTGCTGGAGGGTTTCGCGACCGCCGCGCAACCCGAGTACCTGCTGTACGCGCTGCTGGGCGTCACGCTCGGCACGGCCGTCGGCGTGCTGCCGGGCATCGGGCCGGCGATGACGGTGGCGTTGCTGCTGCCGCTGACGTACACGCTGGAACCGACGGCGGCGCTGATCATCTTCGCCGGCATCTACTACGGCGGCATGTACGGCGGCTCGACGACGTCGATCCTGCTCAACACACCGGGCGAGTCGGCCTCCATCGTCACTGCCTTGGAAGGCAACAAGATGGCCAAGGCCGGGCGCGGTGCCGCCGCGCTCGCAACGGCCGCCATCGGCTCGTTCGTGGCGGGCACGATCGCCACGGTGCTGCTCACGTTGCTGGCGCCGGTCATCGCGGACCTCGCGGTGCAGCTGGGTCCGGCGGACTACGTGGCGCTGATGGTCGTGGCGTTCACGACCGTGGCCGCACTGCTCGGCTCCTCTCCCGTGCGGGGCCTGGCGTCGCTGGGACTCGGCCTGTTCATCGGGCTCGTCGGCACCGACACGCTGACCGGTCAGCAGCGCTTCACCCTCGGGGTGGCGACGATGTCCGACGGCATCGACGTGGTCGTGGTGGCGGTCGGCGTGTTCGCGGTCGGCGAGGCGCTGTACGTGGCGTCGCGGCTGCGGCACGGGCCGATCGAGGTGATTCCCGTGGGCGGCAAGTGGATGACGCGTGGTTTCTGGGCGCGCTCGTGGAAGCCGTGGCTGCGCGGCACGTTCATCGGCTTCCCGATCGGCACCGTGCCGGCCGGTGGCGCGGACGTGTCGACGTTCCTGTCGTACGCGGCGGAGAAGAAGCTCTCGAAACGGCCCGAGGAGTTCGGCAAGGGCGCGATCGAGGGCGTGGCCGGTCCGGAGGCGGCCAACAACGCCGCTGCGGCAGGCGTTCTGGTGCCGTTGCTGACGCTCGGGCTGCCCACGACCGCCACGGCGGCGGTGATCGTGGCCGCGTTCCAGAGCTACGGCATCCAGCCGGGGCCGTTGCTGTTCACCAACAACGGCCCGATGGTGTGGGCGCTGATCGCGTCGCTCTACATCGGCAACGTGATGCTGCTCGTGCTGAACCTGCCGCTGGTGAAGATCTGGGTGAAGGTGCTGCAGATCCCGCGGCCGTACCTCTACGCGGGCATCCTGCTGTTCGCGGCGCTGGGCACCTACGCGGTGAACTTCGTCGTGGACGACCTGATCGTGCTGCTGGTGATCGGTGTGATCGGCTTCTTCATGCGGCGCCACGGTTATCCGGTCGCGCCGCTGGTCGTCGGCCTGATCCTCGGGCCGATGGCGGAGGAACAGGTCCGGCGCACGCTGCAGATCAGCGAGGGCAAGCTCAGCGCGTTGGTGACGAGTCCGTTCGCGGCGGTCGCCTACAGCATCCTCGTCGTGCTTCTGGTGGTCGCGGTGGTGCTTCGGTTGCGCCGCAAGAAGTCCGAGGTGACGGTCTGACCGCGCACGGCGGCAAGCGCCCGTTCGTACAGTTCGAACGCATCGGCCTTGCCGCCGTGGCGGACCCACAGTTCCGCCGCGGTTTGGCAGTCACTGCCAGCCTGCCATCATCTGACGCCTCTTTCTGCCCCTGGCAGAACGGCCCTTTGAAGTAGCCGGGCTGCTGTCACCATGGCGACATGGCGGAGATCCTGGACTTCAAGCGCACCCCGGAACCCCTGTGGCGTGAAGCCCTGGGTCGCAAGCTTCGCGAGACGCGGGAGGACCTCGGCGACCGCCTGGTCGACGTGGCCGACCGCGCGGGCATCTCGGTGCAGTACCTGTCCGAGATCGAACGCGGCCGCAAGGAGCCGTCGAGCGAGATGATCGCGGCGGTCGCCGGTGCCCTGGGCATCGACCTGGCCGATCTGCTGATCGGTGTCGCCGGCCAGGTCCGCCACCTGCGCGTCCAGCAGGTCAGCCACTTCCACACCGCACGCCCGACGGGCCGCCCCTCCGGTCCCGTGGCCATGGCCTGGGCGGCTTAGCCCCGCTGGTCCAGCACCTGGTCCACCAGCCCGTACTCGACGGCGCCCGCCGCGTCGAACACGCGGTCCCGGTCGGTGTCGTGGCGCAGTTCGGCCACGGTCCGGCCGGTGTGCCTGGCCAGGATCACCTCCAGCTGCGTGCGCACCCGCACCACCTCGTCCGCCGCGAGGATGAGGTCCGGGATCGTGCCCCGCCCCTGCGCCGCGGGCTGGTGCAGCACGACCCTGGAGTGCGGCAGGACGGACCGGCGTCCTTCCGCGCCCGCGGCCAGCAGCACCGCTCCCGCCGCCACCGCCTGGCCCACGCAGGTCGTCGCGACCGGCGCCTTGATGTAGCGCATGGTGTCGTACAGCGCGAGCATCGCCGACGGGTCGCCGCCCTCGCAGTTGATGTAGAGGTTGATCTCCAGGTCCGGGTTGTCCGCTTCGAGGTGGAAGAGCTGCGCGATCAACGCGTTGGCGACGCCGGAGTCGATCCCGGTGCCCAGGTAGACGATCCGTTCGGACAGCAGGTGCGAGTAGACGTCCATGACCCGCTCGCCCCGCGCGTCCCGCGTGATGACGTTGGGAATGGTGTAGGTGCTCATGCCATGGCTCCCGAGTGCAGTCCCAGCTTGTGCATGCGGACGGGGACGACCTGCCCGAGGTCGCTGACGACGTGGTCGATGAACCCGTACTCGCGGGCCTGCTCCGTCGTGAACCACCTGTCGTGCAGCGAGTCGGTGAAGATGCGGTCGAACGGCTGCCCGGTGTCCTGCGCGATCAGGCCGAGCACGGTGTCCCTGGTGTGCCGCAGGTCGTCCGCCTGCACCTCCACCTCGACGGCCGAACCGCCGATGCCCGCACTTCCCTGGTGCATCAGGATTCGCGCGTGCGGCAACGCGAACCGCTTGCCCGGCGTTCCGGCCGAGAGCAGGAACTGCCCGGCGCTGCAGGCAAGGCCCAGCGCGAGCGTCGCCACGTCGCACGGCACGAGCCGCATCACGTCGCGAATCGCCAGCATCGAGGGCACCGAACCACCCGGCGAGTTGATCCACAACGCGATGTCCTGCCGCGGGTCCTCGCTCGCCAGCGAGAGCATCTGGGTCGCCAGCACCGTGCCGTTGTCGTCGTCGAGCGCGCCGTCGAGAATCAGCACCCGCTGACCGAAGAACCGTTCTCGCAGCCCTGGGCTGAAGAGCTTCTCGCTGTTCGTCATGGCACTGACGATGCCCGCCGCCCCAACGGGTCCGCCGCTTTCTCTGCTGAGGGCAGATCAGCTCACAGCAGGCACTGCGGGCGCCGGGACGAGTCCCGATGGCTGCCTTCCTCGTCTCCCAGCCGCAGGAAGGTGACGTGCACGGTCGTCTCGGTGATGCCGTACATGTTCACGAGGTCCGACAAAACGAAGACGGCGTCTGCGACAGCACAGTAACCTGCTCCCGCCGCAAAAGGTCCACAAAGGACTCAGGCGACCAGACGTGTAGATCACCAAGCCCGGCCAACTGCCGCGCAACACCGTCGGCCCACGCATCCAGCTGCGAGTAACGAGCGTCTGTCCACTCGCAACGCGCCGTTCGTCCCATGCGGACGGCACGCGCCGCGCGGTGGTGGCGGTGTACCGGGCGGCGAAAGCGAAAGCCCGTCTGATTCAGCCGTATCAGACGGGCGGCTGCAACGCTGTGAGCGGACCCGGCGACCTGTCAGGGCCTATGACGTCCCGGCGTTCGCCCGCAGCGGGGCGGCATGCGTCTCGACCCGCGTGACGATCGACTGGACGATATCGCCCGCGCGGACGGCCGAAGTGGACAGCAGCGACGACGTGATGCCGTGCGAGTGCTCGGTGCCGCCGCACAGGTACACGCCCGCGAGAACCTCGGGGCCGGTGGCGACCCGGTAGTCGCGCTCCACCCGGAGCCGATCCTGCTCGTCGCGCCAGAGCAGCGGCTCGACCTCGCCGAGGAGGGTGGTGGGGTCGGTCTCGCGGTATCCGGTCGCGCAGACCAGGGCGTCGACCTCCACGAGGGACTCGCGCGCGGTGTTCTCGTGCCGGATCGTCACCTCGACCCCGTCACCCGACGCGCGGGCGGACTTCAGGCGCGACATGTTGAGCAGGCGCAGCCGGCTGACGCCGCGGACCTTCTCCTCGTAGGTGCGGGCGTACAGGTCCTTGATGAGGTCGACGTCCACCACGGCGTAGTTCGTGTTGGCGTGGTAGGCCAGCAGAGCCGACTTGGTCTCCTCGGTGGCGGCGTGGAAGTCGTCGATCGCGGCAGGGTCGAAGATGCGGTTGGCGAACGGGCTGTCGTCGGCCTGGCTGTAGCCGAACCGCGCGAAGACGGCGTAGACCTCGGCCGACGGGAACGCGCGGTGCAGGTGGTCGACGATCTCGGCGGCGCTCTGCCCGGCCCCGACGACCATGAGCCGCCGTGGGTCCGTGATCCCTCCGACCCGGTCGAGGAACTCGGAGCTGTGCCAGATCCGCTCGCCCGCGGTGATGCCTGCGGGCAGTTCGGGGCTGAGACCTGGCGCGACCACGACGTTGCGGGCGAGCAACGCGGTGATGCGACCAGTCACGACGCAGCGGGCCGTCACCTCATAGTGGGTGACCATCCCCGCCTCGTACACCGGGCGCGCCGTCACGGCCTCGGTGCCGTAGTCGACCAGTGGGCTCAGCTGGTCGGCGCACCACCGGAAGTAGTCGTGGAACTCCACGCGCGAGGGGAAGAAGCTCTTGTGGTTGACGAAGTCGGCGAGGCGGTTCCGCGTGTGCAGGTACGACAGGAAGCTGAACTGGCTCACCGGGTTGCGCAGCGTGGCGAGGTCCTTGAGGAAGGAAACCTGCATCGTGGCGCCTTCGAGCAGCATGCCCTGGTGCCAGCCGAACTCGAGCTTGCGCTCCAGGAAACGCGCCGTCAGCGCCCCGCCCTGCTGGTTGTGCTCGGTGAGCGCGATTGCCAGCGCGAGGTTGGACGGGCCGAACCCGATGCCAACCACGTCGAGAATGTCCTTCGCCAGGGCGGAATCCACCCGAACCCCCATCGGTCGATGTGCTGAAGAATCCATCCGGGTCAGCGCCCGCGTTCCGCGCCGCCGTTGACCTGGATGATCTGCGCGGTCACGTGGGCCGCAGCGGGAGAAGCCAGCCAGTGCGCTGTCTCCGCCACGTCCGCCGGGACGCCCGCGCGGCCGGTGTGGCTCTGCGCGATCAGCGTCTGCTCCCGCTCCGCGGACAGCTTCCCCCTGAAGAACTCGGTGTCCTCGATGTAGCCGGGCGCGATCACGTTCACCGTGATCCCGCGCGGCCCGAGCGCCGCCGCGAGGTCGCTCGCATACGGGTGGAGCGCTGCCTTCGACGCCCCGTAGGAGCCGGACCCCGATCCCCGGTACGCCGCGATCGAGCTGATCAGCAGGACGCGGCCTCCGTCGGCGATCCGGTCGCGCATGGCCTCGGTGAGCAGCGCGGTCGTCAATGTGTTCGCCCGGAAGTTCGCCAGCCAGTGCCACGCCACGCCCGCAACGCCGTCCGGCCCGTCGTCCGGGGCGTCCAGCAGCGCGTTGCCGCCCGCGGCGTTGACGAGCACGTCGACGGACCCGATCTCGGCGGCCACTCGCTCGACGTCGACGGGCTCGGCAAGGTCGGCGACCACGGCGCTCGCGAGCTCGCCCAGCCGGGCGACGGCGGCGTCCAGCACCTGCCGCCTGCGGCCGATCAGCACCACCCGGTCGCCGTCGGCGGCGAACCGCTCGGCGGTGGCGAGCCCGATGCCGGTGCCTCCGCCACTGATCACAACCGTGCGCATCAGCTCTCCTCCCGCACCAGCAGCGGCGTCTTGTTGGTGCGCTCGTTGCGGGTGAACTCGGCGTCGGCACGCACCCTGAACCCGTCCTCGTCGCCGGCGACCTCGCCGTGCACCCGGTAGTGCTCCTCCAGCAGCCGCACGCGCAGCCGGGCGCACAGCGCGTCGGCGTCGGCGCCCGCGGCCGGCCGGATGCGGACGTGCATGCGCTCGCCGGGCGTGCCGGACTCGTAGACGGCGATCTGCACGTCCCGCACCTCGGGGTCGTCCAGCGCGGTGTCGGCCAGCTCCTGCGGGACGAACAGGATCGACCGGAACTTCACCTGCTGGTCCATTCGCCCGAGGATGCGCAGCGCGGGGTCCGGCCTGCCGCACGGGCAGCTCACGAACTCGCCGCGGTCGCCGATCTGGTACCGCAGGATCGGGTTGACGCAGCGCGGGTGGGTGTTTGTGACCAGCACGCGGTCCTGGTCCACCTCGACGTGCTGGTAGGGCATGGGGTGGAACGTGTGCCGGTCGCACTCGGGTCCGTTGTGGCCGATCACCCAGGTCTCGGACGAGCCGTAGACCGAGTGGTACTCGGCGTCGGGCAGCAGCCGCGTGGCCACCTCGGCGGCGTGGTCGCTGAACCGCTCCCCCGTCCACACGACCTTGCGGAAGTGGGAGGTGTCGCGGCCGGTGGCGGCGCAGAACTCCAGCAGCGTGGCCAGGTAGCTCGGGGTCGCGCCGATGGCCGTCACCCCGCAGTCGGCGGCGAAGTCCAGCCAGCGGCCCAGCTTGTCCCCGCCGACGCCGCCGAGCGGGACGACCGCGGCGCCGCACTGCTCGGCGAGCCGGTTGTAGAACGGGTTCATCGAGCCCAGCTCGCTGCCGGTGTTGCAGTTGAGGAGGACGTCGTCGCGGCGCAGCGGCTGCCACTGCGCGCAGATCTCCTCGATGAACAGGTCGCCGGGCATGACGCTGAGCTTGGGCGCCGACGTGGTGCCCCCGGTGCCGAAGACCACCGTGCCGTGGTCGCGGCTGCGTGCCCTGGCGAGGACGTCGGCGCGCACGGCGGCGAAGTCGTCCTTGGACAGCACGGGCAGCTCGGCCAGCGGGACCGGCCCGTCCGCGGCGGCGAACCGGGCGTACTTCTCGCTCAGCGCGGGCAGGTCGGCGGCCAGCGGGATCAGCGGCCGGGCGTCGTCGGCCGGCGTGGTGATAGCGGCGGTCATCGTGTCTCCAGGTGCGGGTGCGGCACAGCGGTGTTCATGCGCGGGTCCCAGGCGGCGAACTCCTCGGCCCGCGCGCGGGCGCGGTCGGCGATCTCGCGGGTGGTGTCCGCGTCCCAGCCAGGAGCGGTGGCCAGCCCCCACAGCGGGTGCAGGCGGGCGCCACGGCGGACCTTGGCTTCGTAGGAGTCGCAGCCGAGGTCGATCGCGGTGAAGCCGTTAGCCGCGGCGAACTCGATCGCGTGGTAGTAGGTGAGGTTGTAGTAGAGCGCGGCGGACCGGGCCATGTCGTCGTCGAGCCCGTGGACGCGCCCGAACAGGGTGCTGCCCCAGCCGAAGAACTGGGTGAAGCCGACGACCCGCCCGCCCTGCCGGGCGAGGACGACGTGGCAGATGTCGTCCATCGTCGCCACCTGCTCGGCGAACCGGCCTGCCTCGGCCTCGGCGGTGATCTCGTGGCCGTAGCGGCGCAGCACCCGCGCGGACAGCTCGCCGAGGTGCTCGTGGCACTCCGACAGGCGCAGCACCTCGGCGCGGCAGCCCGCGTCGGCGAACTTGCGCATCTCCTTGCGCATGCGCGCCGCGGTGTTCTCGCTGACCGCAGCCCGGTATCCGGCCAGCCCGCTCGGCTCGACGGGCAGCCGGGCGTGGGCGTCGAGCAGGAACACCCGGTCGTCCGGGCTCGACGGGGTCATGGCCAGTGCGTCATCGGTCAGGTAGAGCACGGCGGTCGCCGCCGCGTCCTCGGCGCGCAGGCGCTCCAGCAGCGCGGCGACGGCGGCGGCGCGCACGTCTTCCGACAGGCCGGGCCGGATCAGGTACTCCGAGCTGTAGCCGTGCCTGGTCCCGCCGAGGACGACGGGGCTGCCCGCGGGCGCACCGTAGTACTGCGGGTCGTAGTAGCGCGGGATAGCGCCTTCGAACCGGTACACCGGCAGCGCCGCGACGAGCTCCCCGTCGCGGCGCACCAGCAGGTACCGGTGCTCGCAGTCGCCGAACGTCTCGACGAACCGCAGCCAGGCGTGGCTGGAGTAGACGGCGGCCCCGGCGGCGACAGCGTCCCACTCCGTGCGGGGCACCTCCTCGACCCGGCCGGCCTCCTCGACGACGAGGTCCGCGACGGCGACCGGGCTCACTCCGGTTCTCCGGCCGCGGCTTCCTTCAGCCTGGCCTCCAGGCAGTCGAAGACCGCGTAGGTGTCGGCGACCATCTGCGCGCGGGTCGGGGCGGTCAGGAACAGCATGCCGATGCAGTTGGCGATGCCGCGGGCCTCGGTGTAGTGGGGCACCCGCGTGCCGTCCGGCGCCGTGAGCCCGTGCACGTGGGTGATCGTGCTGCCCGGCGACACCAACCGGTGCAGTTCGGCGGTGCGCGAGTCCCAGACGGGTTCGGTTCGCCACGGCCTGCCCGCGGAGTCCGTCCCGATCAGCGACAACTCCGCGGCCGCCGATCCGGCGTCGACCAGCATGCGGTCCGGGTAGTCGACCGGCTCACCGAGCAGCTGCCGGATGAACATGCCGACCAGGTCGACGCCGAACACCGACTCCACGACGCCGGTGATGGCCGAGCCACCGAACCGGGCGGCGGACTCCAGGAGCATGACCGTTCCGTCGGCGCACAGCTTCATCTCGGTGTGCGTGCCGCAGGTATCCAGGCGCAGCGCGTCCACCGCGGCCGTGGCCACCCGCTCGATCTCGCGCTGCAGCGGCTCCGGCAGCGCGCACGGGGCGTGGCTGCTCAGCTCGGTGAACGGCGGGATGGTCGGGATGCGGCCGGTGATGGCGATCGGGTGGTACACGCCGTCGGCGACGATGCCCTCGACGCTGAGGTAGTCGCCGAAGCCGGGCTCGTCGTACCAGCCGTCGGTGGTTCCCGCGATGATCTCCTCGACCAGCAGTTGGCGTGGCGCCTCCGCTTCGTAGTACTCGCCTGCGCCGTAGGCCACGAGGTCGTCGAGTGCCTTGGCGACGGTGATCCACGCGATGGCCACGTCGGCCTCCTCGCGCAGGACGAACTGCCCGATGGACCCGGCGCCCCAGGCGGGCTTGAGCAACATGGGCGCGGTCAGCTCGCGGAACGCGGCCAGCAGGTCGGCCTCGCTGCCCACCCGGCGGAACTCCGGTCCTGGCACCCCGGCTTCGGCCCAGCGCTCGCGCATGAGGCGCTTGTCGCGGGAGTCACGCACGTTGGCGCCGGGGCCGGGCAGTCCGAGCCGTTGCGCGGCCAGCGACACGGCAAGCAGCGCCCACTCGGCGAACCCGGTCACGGCGTCGGCTCCGACGGCTTTCGCGGTCTCGACGATCAGATCGACGAGGTCGTCGCCGCGGACCGGCTCGGTCCACCGGGGAATGATCTCGGCGCAGTGCTCGCGCCACGGCCCGTCCGGCAGCGGCGCCAGTGCCAGCAGGTGTACCTCGGCGTGTGCGGCCATCCTCGGCACGGCGTGGTCGAGCGGAACCCCGCCCTTGCCGTGCACGAACAGCAGTTTCTTCATGATCCCTCGGTCTCGTTCAGGGGACGGGAGGCCCGGAAGCGCACCCAGGCGACGATGAGGAGCAGGAGCACCACGACGGCGAGTGCCTGCACGAAGGTGCGGTAGCCGACGGCGGCGCCGCCGAAGCCCATCAGCATCGTGCCGACGGGGATGCTGGAGTAGACGGTGAGCCTGCGCAGAGCGAAGACCCGCACCCGGACCTCGGCGGGCGTGCGGTGCAGCCACACCGCGCCGCCCACGGCGACCAGCACCGAGAACAGCGCGCCGTTGGCCGCCATCGCCGCGACGACCAGCACCGGTGCCTGCCCGGCGGCGGCGCCCACCAGCACCAGGCAGATGACGCCGAGGCTCGCGCTGGCACAGGCCATCGCCGCGGTGCCGCGGAAGTCGCGGCGCAGGCGGGTGAGCGCCAGGGAACCGACGAGCATGCCCGCGCCGTAGGCGGTGGCGGCCCGGCCGAACCACACGGCCAGGTCGGTGGCGTCCGAGGTGTACTCCCCCAGCACGGCGGGCAGCACGGCGTAGAAGGGGAACACGATCAGGTTGGCCAGCACGCCCAGCTGGACCAGAAAGGTCAGGTCGCGGTGCCGACGCACCAGACTGACCGCGGGTTTGGCGTCGCGGACCAGGCCGCGCAGCACCGAGGCCGGCTTGGGTTCCGGCGCGTCCGCCGCGCCGAGCCGCCTGCGGGTGACCGCGTCGAGGTGGCGGCGGGCCAGCAACGTCGCGCCGATCATGCAGACGACGACTGCGACTGCGGTCAGCGGCACCACGCCCACCGCGCCCGCGGCGATCAGCAGACCGGTGAGCAGCGGTCCGACGACGCGTTCGACCTGTGAGTGGATCTGGGTCAGCAGGGCGGTGCGGGTCTGCGGCCAGGACGTGGGGGCCAGGTCGACCGCCACGGTCTCGGTGGCCGCGAGGTAGAGGGACTCGCCGGTGCTGATGAGCACGTAGCAGGTGCCCGCCAGCAGCACCACCGCCCCAGCGGGTTCCTGCCCGACGACGTAGACCAGACCAGCGACGGGCAACGTCATCAGCAACAGGAGCCGCACGAGCGTCGTGCGACTGTCCGCGCGGTCGATCACCCCCGAGACTGCGGCGACGGTGAGCAGCGAGATGACGCTGGAGAACCCGATGACCAGGCCAAGCGCGGCGCCGCCGCCCGGCGCTTTCCCGATCCACCAGCTGACGGTGAACAGGCACGCCCCGGTGGCGATGATGACGATCAGACTGGGCACCCACACGGCGAGGAACGCCGGCGTGGAGCGGTCCGAGGTGGCGGTAACGGTCATGCCGTCCCCCCAGAGGTGCGACCGCCGAGCGGGTAGCGCGGTACGCCCACCAGGGCGTTGATCTCGGCGGCCGCCCCGATCAGCTCGGCCTCGCTCCACCGCGGGCCCACGAGCTGCAGGGAGATGGGCGCGTCGAAGCCGGGGCTGTGCGCCACGGGGAACGTCAGCGACGGCAGGCCGAGCAGGCTCGCCATGGCCGCGTAGTTCACCCGCGGCGAGGTCGCCAGCTCCGCCGGATCGGGAATGGTGGACGCGACGGCGGGCTCGGTGTGGATGTTGCGGGGCATCATCGTGCCCGCGGGCAGCAGCCAGATGCCGGTGCCGGCGAGCAGTTCGGCGGCGCGCACCTGGTAGGCGTCCTGGATGCCGATCAGCTCGGCGTAGCGCACGTCGTCGCAGGAGCGGCCGGAGGCGAGCGCGAGGCGAGTCGCCTCGGCCAGTTCGTCGTCGATCTGGTCGCTGGTGCGCTGCCAGGTGTCGGCGGCCTCCCGTGCGCAGAGTTGGTAGGCCGTGCCGCGGGCGGTGAACAGCTCGCCGAGCTCGACGGTCCGCACCCGGTGGCCCGCGTCGGTGAGAGCGGCGACCGCCGCGTCGACCGAGGCGCGGATCTCCGGTTCGAGGTCGGCGTCGAGCGCCTCGGCGACGACACCGACGGTCAGCGGGACGCCGGTCAGGATCTCACGGCCGACGAGGCCGAGCGCGGGGTCGTGCTGCTCCCAGAAGTGCGCGAGGTCGTCGACGGTGCGGGTGATCCAGCCGGGCGCGTCCAGCCGCCCGGAGATGGTGAACACGCCTTCGAGGAGCCGCTTGTCGCTGGTCATGCGCAGCCCGGTCAACCCGCACGCGGCGGCGGGCAGGCGGACGGAGGCCACCGTGTCGGTGCCCATCGCGACGTCGCAGATGTTCGCCGCGACCGCGACCGCGCACCCGGTGCTGGACCCGGCCGGGTCGAGGTGCGGGAAGTACGGGTTCACGCAGCCGTGGTCGAGGCCGATGTTCAGCTCGGTGGTGACCAGCTTCGCGGTGATCGAGCCCGCCGGGACGCCCGCCAGGGCCGCCGCGGTGGCGGCCGGGTGGGCGCGGTGCCTGCGCAGGCCGAGCCGGGTGGCGAAGCCCGCGACGTCGACGGTGTCCTTCACCCCGATCCGCAGCCGCGGGTCCGTCACCGGGTGCAGCTCGACGGCCGCGCGGTAGCGGGCGTCGGCGTGACGCGCCCAGGCGTCGGCCTCGGCCGGGTCGATCGGGCCGCGCTCGCGCAGCGGCGCCAGCAACGCGGGCGGTGGCTGTCGGTGGTTCATCGCCGGTTTCCTCCGGGGCTGATCAGTTCTGCCGCGTACCGCACGACGGCTTCGGCCTGGCCGCGATCGAGCCGCGGGTCGCACAGCGACGTGTACGGGGCCAGCGGCTCGGTGCGCACGAGGTCTTCCGGCCGGGCCAGGCACTCGGCGACCGGGTCCGGCGTCATCTCCAGGTGCAGACCGCCTGGCCGCAGGCCGTGCCCGCGCAGGACGCCGACGAACCCGCCGACCTCGGTCAGCACGTCGGCGAGCAGCCTGGTCTTCTGCCCTGCGGCGGTCTTGCGGGTGTTGCCGTGCATGGGGTCGCACATCCAGACCACCGACCCGGCCATCGGTCCGAGTGCGGCGATCAGCTCGGTGAGCTTGGGGACAACCTGCTCGGCGCCCATCCGCGCGATCAGGGTCAGCTTGCCCTCACCGCGGGCAAGGCCGGTGACCAGCGCCGTGATCTCCGGTGCGGTCATCGTCGGCCCGACCTTCAACCCGACCGGGTTGGTGATCGACCGCGCGAAGTGCACGTGCGCACCGTCGGGCTGCCGGGTCCGGTCGCCGATCCAGAGGAAGTGCGCCGAGGAGGCGTAGTGCCCGCCCGCGTACCAGTCCGGCCGCACCAGCGGCTGCTCGAAGTCCATCAGGAGGGCCTCGTGGCTGACGTAGGTCTGCACGAACGGCCCGTCGCAGGCCAGCGGGAGGAACCTGTTGAGGAACAGTGCGTCCAGCCCGGCCGCGGCGTGGTCGTAGGCGGCCAGCAGCCGCCGCACGTCGGGCTCGCGCTCGGCCAGGTCGAACCCGTTGACCGCTTCGCCGCGAAACGCCGGGACGACGGCGCCGTCCGGCAGTGTTTCGACGGGACTCGACCGGGGCTTCGCGTACTGCCCGGCGAAGCGGCCGACCCGGACGACCGGCAGGCCGGTGTGCCCCTCGAACAGGTCCGCCAGGTCTTCCAGGAGCGCGGCTTTCGCCTGCATGCGGTCGGCGGTGGCGTCGGCGAACGGTTCGGCGCAGTCGCCGCCCTGGATGACGAACGCCTGACCGCGGGAGGCCGCGCGCAGTTCGCCGCGCAGCGCGTGGCAGGCCGCGGCATCCACCAGCGGGTGTCGCGCGCCCAGTTCGGCGCGCACGCGTGCGACGGCGTCCGGCGCCTGCCAGTCCGGTTGCTGCGCGGCGGTCCGCTCGCGGCTGGTGACGCCGTCGCCGCCCAGGCTCGTGGTCGTCATCGCGCGCTCACGCCCAGCGAGTACAGCCGGTCGGTCTTGACCTTGCCGGTGGCCGTGCGCGGGATGCGCGGCACGCGATGGACGCCGCGTGGCAGCGGCAGGTCACCGAGCAGTCCCGGCAGCCGCGGCCTGAGGTCGTCGGCCGGGCCGGTGTGGAACAGCTCGTAGTGCTCGCCGCGGATCCCGTCGCGCACGGCCAGGCAGACCACCTCGGTTCCCGGCAGCGCCGCGGCGAGCAGCCCTTCCACCGCGCCCAGGTCGCAGCGGCGGCCGTTGATCTTCACCAGCCGGGAGCTGCGACCCACGAAGTGGAACTCGCGATCGCCGACGACGCGGACGACGTCGGTGAGGAGGTGGGTGGTCGCGGCCGCGGCCGCGCCGACGCGCCGGGCGATGCGGGGGCTGCGCACGTGCAGCAGGCAGGTCTCGTCCGGCGACTCCGGCCGGTCCGCGAAGGCCACGTCCGGCAGCAGCCGCCAGGGTGCGGGGTCAGCCGAGATGTCGCGCTGGGCGACGCCACCGGTCTCCGTCGACCCGAACAGCTCGACCGCGCGGAGCCCGCGAGCCGTCAGCGCCGGCAGCGCCTGCGCGGTCGCCGCGGTCGTCGGCCCGGTGCCGTGCAGCGCGATCGAGCCGGTGAGGTCGGCGGCGCCCGCGGCCACCGCGCGCATGACGTGCCAACTCGCGGGCAGGCACACGAACAGGGTGCGGGCGCCGGCCGGCAGGACGGGCAGGGCCAGCACGTCGTGCGAGAGATCCTGCACGGGCACGCCGAGGATGCGCGGCAGCAGGTCGCCGAACAGCGTGCCGTAGAGGTGGGTCGTCGGGGCGAAGGTGACGACCTGGTCCACCGGGCCGAGCGAGGCCGCGGCGACCAGCTCGGTCTCCGCTACCAGCTGCGCGCCGGTGCGCGCCCAGTCGACCGGCTCGCCGGTGTGCCCGGAGGTGCGGAAGACCCGGTCGGCGACGGTGATCACCTCGCCGCCCCGAGCACGGCCTGGTCCTCGATCTGGTCGCGGACGAACTCGGCGATGCGGGCGATCGAGGCGAACCAGTGCCGCACGTCGTGCCCGACGAAGTCGACCTCGATGCCGAACTCGGCTTCCACCCTGGCGATGCAGTCCAGTGCGGAGAGGCTGTCGTAGTTGCCGTCGAGGCCTTCGGTCAGCGGGACGTCGTCGGCAAGGGCGTCGACGGCCGGGCCGAACTGGTCGCGGAGCACGTGCCGGACCCTGGCGTTGACCTGCTCGGTGGTGGGCAGTTCGCTCATTGGTCAGCCTTTCGGTTCGTCAGCTCGACGCAGTACGCCCGAGCGCCAGATGTGCACGTGCTCGCGTGGGGTGGGACGGAATTCCAGGTACAGGAACGCCGACGGGTGGACGACGCCCAGCGCGGCGGCGACCTGTTCGGCGAACGCGGCGCGGAACTCCTCGTCCCGGTCGGTTCCGACGCACGCCACGACCGAGGCGAAGCGGAGGCCGTCGGCGTCCTTGGCGACCGCCTCGACCGGCATCCCGCCGGTGAAGACGGTGCCGGGCCGGTGGTCGGTGAAGTGCACCACGACGTGTGCCGGTTCGACGCCGCGGTCGCGGAGCCAGCGGGTCAGGCCGAGGGCCACCGCGCGGCGCCTGGGCACGGGCAGGGGATCACAGGTGATGGTGATGGTGGGCATGGTCCTTGGGCGGATCAGGAGAGGACGACGGCGGGCAGCGCCGTCAGGCGGTCACCGAACCGGGCGCGCAGCAGCGCCGCGAGGCACCGGGCGAGCGGGTCGTCGCCGAGCGGGGCCAGCGGGGTCCAGGTGGCCTGGTCCACTGTGGACACCCTGGCCACGAACCTGCCCACATGGTCGGCGTCGACGGCGACGCCGTGCACGTCGGCGGCGAGGACCGCCTCGTACGTGGAGAGGAGGTCGGGCATGCGGTTGCCCTCGTTGGCATATCCGCCGCCCTTGACGTGGTGGGCGCGCAGGACCTCGGCGACCACGGTCGCATCCGGTTCGCCCAGCGCGTGCCGGACCCGGTGGGCCTGGAGCGTGGACCGCAGCGTCGGCCGTTCACCGGGGGTGTGCGCGTAGGACTCACCCACCCGGCAGGAGCGCAGGAACCGGGCGAGCCCGGCGCGGTCCAGGTGTGCGCCGACGGCCGTGGCCGCGGCGACGGCGGACGCGGTGGAGACCATGTCGGAGCCCCTGCCCTCCCAGTAGCCGAAGCCGCCGTCGGGGTTCTGCATCGCGACCAGCCACTGGGCGACCAGGGCCCGGCCGTCCGGGTCGGCGGCGAACGCACCCGCCGCGAGCGCCCAGGCCGTGCACCGGATTTCCGCGCCACGTCCCGGCATGTACATGACGCCACCTTCGTTGGGCAGCTGGCAGCTCTCCAGCCAGCGCACCATGTCCGCGGCATGGGGCTCGCCGCGCAGCACGGCCGCCGCCGTGGTCAGGGCGTCCCAGGCGGCACCCGGTTCCCGGTAGGTGTAGCCCCCACCGGGGCAGGCGAAGCGGGCGAGCGCGGTCACGACCGCCTCCGCGGCTTGGCCGGGCAGGTCGGTGAGCGTCCCTGCCGCGCAGAACGACGCCCACACGTCCTCGACGGCGTAGCCATCCCAGCGGACGAAGGCGCCGGTCGGTCCGCGCAGGCCGATGACGAAGGCCGCGACCGAGTCGGCGGGCTTGCGCCCCAGGGCGGACAGGGCGCCGGTGGCCCGATAGGTCGCCCACAGGCACGGGACCTCGGTGTCCTCGGCGAACCGGAAGCCGCCCGTGGCGTCCTGTTGGGACAGAAGCCAGGACACCAGGGCCTCGACGTCCCACGGTGGGTCGGCCGGCTGGTGGTTCGCCAGCGCACGCCACGCGGCGATGCCGTAGTAGCAGGCCCGCACGTCCGCCGCGCCGGTCCCGGCGTGCTCCGGCGTCCAGGCGAGGCCGCCGCCGCTGGTCTGCAGTCCGCGCAGCCAGTCGAGCAGTCTCGCGCGGTCGGGTACGTCCCGCCCGCAGATCTCCACCGCGGTGCGAGTGGAGAAGTGGGTGGCCCACACGTCGGGCGCCTGCCCCGGCATCATCGCGAAGGCCACGCCGGACCAGGTGCGCTCCAGCCACGTCCACAGGCCGGAGGTGTCGGCGAGCGGCGACCCGAGGTCGCGCATGGCCTGCGTGCAGTAGAAGGTGGCCCACGCATCGGAAGGCATGCCGCGGCTCCACGCGAACCCGCCGTCGGCGTTGCGCCGGTTGGCGAGGTAGGCGGTAGTGGCCTCCGGCTCGGGCACCGAGTCGAGGCGGTCGAGCCACGCGAGGGTGCGCACGGCGGCGTAGGTGCACCAGAGGTCGGGCTCGCCGGTGCCCGTCCCGGCGATCATCGGGCGGGTTCCACGATGCGGATGTTGGACCGCTTCCAGCTCTTCTGCGAGCCGCCGCTCTTGGTGGTGGCGGGCAGTGTGTTCACAAAGGACACGTCGTCCCACCGGAGGCCGAGCGCGGTGGCCGACGCCTCCTGCACCGCTTCCCGCTGGGCCGGCTCGGTGGCACGGTCGGCGTCGATGTCGCGCTCGAGCAGGAGCCTGCCGTAGCCGCCATCGCGGTCGAGCTCGATCAGGTAGCCGGTGCTGGAGCTGGCCCGGTAGACGACGTCCTCGACCGCGCGCAGCGTGAGAGCGCTGCCACGTAGCGACAGCGCCTCCGCCGAGCGGCCGCTGACCGTGACGACCGGGGCGGGCGAGCCGCAGGCGCAGCCGGCCGTGACCACCACGTCGTCGCCGGTGTCCAATTTGATCAGTGGCCGAGCGTGGAGGTTCAGCGGGGTGACGACGAGCCTGCCCCGGTCACCTTCGGACAGCCCGACCACGCCCCGGCCGGTCGCCAGCTCGAAGTGGTTGGCGGCAAGAAGCAGGTGCAGGTTCCCGTGCACGCAGGTCGCCGCCAGGGTGCCGGTTTCGGTGCTGCCGTAGCTGGCGTCGAACGCGGTGGCTCCCCACCAGGCGCCGAGGCGCTCACGCATCGCGGCGGTGCTGACCTCGCCGAGCAGCATCAGCGAACGCACCGATGCGCTGACGTCGGGGAGCTGTCCGCGCTGCTTGAGCAATCTGGACAGTTGCATCACGACACCCGGCGCGGCGAAGACGACCGTGGGCCGCAGGACGGCGAAGAGGCCGAGAAGGCGGTCCCAGTCGGTGATCCCGGTGGCGAAGGGGTACGCACGGGTGTGCACGAGGCCGCGGTGCTCGCAGACGTTGACGATCAGGTCGGCGACGGGCACGACGTCGGAGGGCAGCAGCACCAGCACGCGGTCGTCGTCGGCGAGGACGTCCTGCCAGGCCGCCGAGACCGAGGCGACGTTCCAGATGATGTCCTCCGCGAGCCGCGGCGTGGGCGTGACCTGACCGGACGTGCCGGTGGTCTCGTAGTACTTCGCCGCAGCACCGAGGTCGGCGACGATGTAGTCCCACGGCTGGGACTTGATGGCGTCCTTCGTGGTGACCGGTCGCCCGCGCAGCGCGGCCATGGAGAAATCACCCAGGTCCCCGTACGCGGCGGACTTCTTCGCCCGGTTCCACACCGAGGCGAGTTTCCTGTCGTAGAAGGACCGATCGGGCGCGGAGGCTCCAATCGTGCGCATCTCGTCGATCGCAGAGCACAGCTCTGTCAAGAGCTCATAGCTGTTTATCAGCACAAAGATCCCCAGATCCCCACTGTTCCCCAAACAGATACGCCCGCGCATTGCCGAGCACGGCGCAGAACGTAACAGCAGCGGCAACGCGCTAAAGCAGATCACGCTAAATGTGACCCAGAGCACACCGCTGCGCCGAATGGCCTATACCAATTACTTCGAGGTCTCGGCGACCACGGCGCGCAACCTTCCGGAAAGCAGAAGTTGGGCGACGGACTCGATATCGCCATCCTGTCGGCGGTCTCCCGACACAAATCGAGCGCATTCACGGACAACACCGTGGACACGTCGCGACACTGATGACACGCGTTCCAGACCACGCAGTTCGAGCGCCTGAGCGACGGCCAGAAGGTGGATCGCCGCGACCTGCGCGGTCAATTCGAGAACAGTGCGCGCACCTCGGGCCGCGATCGTGCCCATACTCACCTTGTCCTGGTTGTGGGACTCGCTCGACCTGGAGAAGATTCCCGCGGGCCCTGCCTCCTTCAGCGCCTCGGCGGTGACGGCCGAGCAGGCGATCTGCATTCCCTTGAAGCCGTGGTGCACGCCGCGCCCGGCTTCGGCGCCGACGAGGTTGGCAGGCAGGCCGCGGCTGAAGCGCGGGTCGACGACCAGGGCGAGCTGCCGGTCGAGCAGGTCGGCGACGTTCGCCGCGGCGATCTTGAGGCTGTCCATCGCCTGTCCGACGTGACCCGCGTAGAAGTTGCCGCCGTGGTGGACCGTCCCGGCCCGCGAGTCGAACAGCGGGTTGTCGGTGCTCGAATTGACCTCGACCGCAACCCAGCGGCTCGCCCACTCCAGCGTGTCCCACAGCACTCCGGTGACATGAGGGGCACATCGAATCGAGTAATTGTCCTGCACACGTTCCCCGCCGGAACAGTTCTGTTCACCTGCCGTGCACCGAGCGGACGTCACGTCGTCCTGGGACCGCGCCAGCCGGGAATCGCTCAGGATCCGGCGGATCAGCTCGGCACTCTGAATCGAACCTCGGTGCGGCTTGGCTGCGAACAGGAACTCGTCGAAGTGCGCACGGTTGCCCAGAATCGCCTCGCTCGCCATCGCCGTGACCAGATCCGCCGCGAATGCCAGCTCCTCGGCATCAGCTACGGCCAATGCGGCGAACGCTGCGGCGAACGAAGTTCCATTGATGAGCGCAAGCCCTTCCTTCGCTTCCAACGCGATCGGGTTCAGGCCCGCATCGATCAATGCATCAACCGCACTCCACGTCGACCCGCGATAGTCGACATCGCCCTCTCCCATCAACGCGGCGGCGATGTAGCACAGCGGAACGAGATCGCCGCTCGCCCCGAGCGAACCCCGCTCCGGAACCCGCGGCACCACATCGTGCAGAACCATCCCCAGCAGCAGGTCGACGACCTCCGGCCGAATCGCGGAATCGCCGCGCGCCAAACTGTTCGCCCGGATCAGCATGGTCGCCCGCACGACGTCGCGGCACGCGAGCGGGCCGACGCCGTTGAGGTGGTAGCGGATGAGATTCCGCTGGAGCTCGGCCGCGTCCTCCACCGCGATCCGCCGGTGCGAGCTGTCGCCGAAGCCGGTGGTCACCCCGTAGACGGGGACACCCTCGGCCAGGCGCTTCTCCAGGACCCTGACCGAATCCTCCATCCGGACCACGGAAACAGGGTCCAGGCCGACCCGGACCGGGGCCGCCGACCGCGCGGCGCCGGCGATCTCCCGGATGGTCAACGATGATCCGTCCAGGACCATTGCCGGTCGCGTGTGGACGTCGTACATGGTGCTCCCCCGGTGACATTCGATGCGCGAGACCGTCTGCTCGCCTATCAAAACGCGCCCAGGCTACGACACGGCCCGCCGCCGGGAACCCGTTCCGCGAAAACATCGATGGCGAACAGATCCGGCGAATCCGCCGGGCCTGTTTCGCGGTGAATCAACGCCAGTTCTCCGAAGCTTCTCCAGATCGGCGCGGCAGCGTCCACAATGGACCGAGAACGAAGATGGCCTGCCGGAGCTGTTCATGGGGGTCATCGGGCAATTCAGAGGCAGCGTCCGCCTTTGGTCCACAAAGGACCCGTTCAGGCCGCACGATCGCGGTCCGGCTACGACATCGGCAAGCCGCCCTGCGGGTACAAGCCACCCCAACCCTTCCAAAGCGCTCAAGGGCCTGACGAAGACACGACTGGAACTCTCCGCCCGAGCCACCAGGTGCTGCTCGTGCACGAAACGCGTGGTCGAAGTCGAGTGTCGCCGAACTGCTGAAGAACCCGAAGTACACCGGCTACCGGGTCTCCAACGCCGTTGATTCCAAAGTGGATGTTCGATGAGTTCAACGCACGCAGCGCGAACAACAAAGGTTCGCGTGACGGCACCGCCCGAAGTAGGATCCGAGGGCGAACGCACCTGTCTCCCACGCGGTCGCATTCTGTGCGAGTGCCGGCGCCGCATGATCGGCAATCCTCGCCACGGAACCACGTGCTACCGCTGTCACCCCGCCGACAACAACCGCGGACGGCCCGACACGAACGTGGCGAACAACGTCAACGTCACAGCGCAAGCTCGCTGACACGGTGCGCAGACAGGAAAACCTACTCGGCCAGGCGGAGGACGCAGACCCCAGCGACCGGTTCACGCAAGGTCTGCGCCAGCGATACAACGAGCTCGACCAAGAGCGGGAGGCGATCCTTGCCGCACTCGCCAGTCATGGAACGTGTCTTCCTGCGTGGACCGACTGCGGTGCAACTCCACATTCGACGAGCAGGACTGCGACGAACCAAGCCGACCGCTGAGCGAAGCGAAATCCAAGCGGGACCCAGGAACGGCCTGACCGCCGAGCGAAGCGAAGGCGCCCTCCCGCCCGACGCGGACGGCCGAGCGAAGCGAGGCCGAAGCGGGGGTCCGGGGGCGCAGCGCCCCTGCTGGGGCCTGGGGGCTCGGCCCCCAGAAAACACAAGCACTCGATGAGGGCGAGCGCTCTCCGCGAGCACACCTCACCGAATCGAGTGCCCCCGGCGCGTCTCGTACAACGTCTACACGCTCTCGCACCCGCCGTGAACTGCAGGTTTCCGCCACCGTAGAGGTCCCCCGTGGCCGCCGCCGTCGTACCGGCGGTGAAGGATGAATCCGAACGAGATCATCCATGGCCTGACTGACCTGCAGGCTGACGGCTTGGCCTGTCCAGTTTGCGCAGCGAACTTCATGCAGGTCCATGTTGCTTCGGTGCCTGTTGGCCGCTCGGTTACCGGCTCCCAGGTCCACGCGTGCGTCGACGGGTGCGTCGCATCAGCTACGGCAGCCGTCGCAGCTCGGCGTCGAGCTGGCGGTGCACGATGACCGCCGTTGTCCGGCGCGATCGCTCGCTGTGGGTCCAGTGCGCGTGCACGGCTCTGGTCGCGCTCGGCGCGGCGTACGCCTCGTACCGACACGGGCGCGAGTTCGCGCTCCGGTTCGGCGCGGACGAGACGACCGCGGCGATCTGGCCGCTGATCGTGGACGGCTTGTTGACCACGGCGACGGTGGAGCTGTGGAAGACCGGTCACGGCGGCGGGCGCTGGAAGGCCTGGCTGGCGTTCGTGTTCGGCATTGTGCTCTCGCTTTGCGCCAATGTGGCCGCGGCCCCGGAGTTGAGCGTGTTCGCCGTGGCGGTCGCGGCGTGTCCGCCATTGGCGCTTCTCCTGGCGGTCGAGCTGCTCAACCATGCGCTGAAACGCCGCCGCGCCGAGTGCGCGAACAAGACCGGAACCGAGAGCAACGAGAACAGTGACGAGAGCGCCGACGTGGTGCGTCTCGCGGCGATCTCGGACGACTCTCTACCGCCGGCAGAACCGACCGCCGAGCAGCGAATGTGGGCCTACTTCCGGGCACAGGTCGCACGCGGTCGGATGCCATCCGGTGCGGAGCTGGATCGTGCAGCGGGAACCAATAACTACGGTCGCCGGGTGCTGCGCCAGTGGCACGAGGAGGGCCGAGTCAGCTCCACGGCTGCTCAGCTTCGCCAGCAAAGCCCGCCGAACTGCAACACAACACTACATCGATCTTGAGAAAGCGCGTCAGCCATGTGCGAGTCTCCTGGGACAAGCTCTCCAAGGTCGTGTATGGATCAATCCATGACACCGGAGCAGGCGGCACAGTTGATCGACATGATCGATGACTACGCGATCTGTTCAGATCTTCGTGCGTATGCCTGGGGACGGCGTCGCTGGCTGCAGGAGACAGGCGCGTCCAACGACATGATCAAGTACGCGCGCGAGGTCGAGCAGAGCAAGGCTCAGCACGCGCAAGATGCCTTCGACGGAGTGCGCAAGTTTGTTGAAGCGCTGACGCGTGGCGAGTCTCCGGCTCTGCATGCTGACCGTGATGATGCGCGCGAGTTGCTCAGCGACTTCGTCAGCGCCGCCGATGCCGCGGTCAGAGAGCAGTTGAGCAAGCAAAGGACGTCGCACGAACTGCTGAGCACCCGGAGCGCTGCCGGAATCGTTGTCGAGTGTTGGCGCGACGTCTTGGAGCCCTGGCACTACTACTTCAGCGACGCCGAGATGGCCTGGATGAGCATGATCACTACACGCGATATCGCTCACCTGATTGACGTCAGGGCGAACGCGATCAACTTTGAAGGCGTTCGACGTGTGATGACCGATGGTGACCGCGAAGTCCTGCCGAAGACCGGCGTGCGCGATGCTCTCGGACCGGCGTGGCGCGCGATCGAACACCGCATCGCTGATCGCATCACGAGTGCGGTCGCGAACGGTATGACCGCTGCTACGTATGTCGGCTGGGCTGGCCGAGTTTGCTCGGACTGGTGGGGTGGCACGCGCTGGGTGGCGCTGGCTGAGCAGGTCGCTGAGGAGCTCGCGCTGAACGACGCGGAAGTACGGCAGCTGGTGACTGCTCCACACCAGTTGCCGTTCGACCGGTGGGAAGCAGTGATCGACGCGTTGACGAACATCAAGTACTGATTGGTGTAGGACAGGGGCTTGAGACTGATGACGAAGTCTGGCTGGCGTACCGATCCGCAGGTGGACAAGCTGTTCGACAGATACCACGAGGTGGGGAATGCCTATTGCTCGACCACTCGTGCAGCCGATCCGATCGCCTTGGCCGAGGCTGTACTCAATCGCCCGGTTCAGGTAGCCGACAGCCGTTTTCGTTCCCAGGCTGCCTTCTACGCCCTTTGGGGTGAGTTGCTCGTTGTGGTGTGGCACCTTCGTAACCGCGGTGTCTCCGCTCAAGCGCTCTCCGACGGTCGGGGCTTGTTGAGCCGCAACGACGTCGACCGCCTCATCGCTGAGGCAACCGCGCCCACAGCCCGTTCGCTTGCTGAGAACTGGGCGAGCTCAGCATTCGTCGGCGAGGTTGCGAACAAGCTCAACCAGCTACGGCGGGCGGGGAAGGAAGCCGAAGCCGAGCGGCTACGCAAGGCCGCCCGCCCCTTCTTGCGCGTCTGGTTCGAACAGAACGTGCCCGCTGACCCGCCGGACGAAACTGCCCGCGCCTTACTCCCGGCCTCCTGAAGTTGTTGCCGCCGAACGCGCAGCGTGGCAGGACGCTCGACGTCTCGTCAAAGAACGCATCCGAGAGCTCTGAACCAGGAAGGGAATGAATGGTGCGGAACGCGGCGCTGAACGCGAAGCAGCTGGCTGTTCTCAGGTGGGTCAGCGGCGGGTGCGCAGACGGCGTCTACGAGGGAACAGCTCACCGCCTGGTCGCTCGTGCGCTGCACAACCGCGGCCTGATCGTGGTGAAGGGCAACGGACCGTCGTGGACGGCACGAATGACCGACGAGGGCAACCACTTCCTCGAACACGGCGAGCACCCGCCAGCCGACGTCCGCGTGGAAAGCAGCCGTCCGACAAACGATCGCCCTGTCAAGGCACGGAAGCACGGGCCAGTCGACCAGCTGATGACGTCGCTCGCGGAAGCGCCCGATCGCCGCGTCGTCGTACCGCACGCCGAGGCTGGCAGGTACCGAAGGCTCGCCGGGATGGCAAAGAACCTCGACCGGATCCCGGAAGGGTTCCTCATCTCCTTCGGACACTCACGGGAATCCGGCGGCTTCATGGTGACGCTGACTCTGGAGCCAGTACCCGACTGGCAGACCAAAGTGCTGGACCCGTTGCACGTCTCGCACGAGTTGTCGAACCCCAGTGATGTCGTGCGCACCATGATGGCGAGCGACAACTTCCCCGTCGCCGGCGAGCCCCGAGATCGGGCTTTCCGGTTGCTGGAGGCGCTTGTGGCTGGCGCTCAGGAAGCGGGAATGACGGTCGATACCGGGCATCAGGCGCGCCGCGGGTACGGGACCGGCGCTCGCACCCAGGACGAGGTCACATTCCGCATCGGCCAGGACACGTTCCAGCTGCGCTTCACCCAGGCCACCTTGCAACGTCCCCACGAACCGACGGAACAGGAACTCGCAAAAGCACGCCGTGGCTACATGTTCCCGGACTTCGACGAGATCCCGGACGAGCACCTCGGCGTCGTCCTGGACGGGCCTGGCGCGCAGTTCTGGGCAAGCAGGTGGAAGGACACCAGTGACCACCGCTTGGAGGACGACCTTGCACAGATGCTGGAAGAGATAGGTCTCCGTCACGGGTACCTGACCGATTTGCGCGTACAGGAACAGGAGCGACAGCACCGGGCCCAGGAGGCACGGGTTGAGCGTCAGAGGCGATTGGACGCCGCGCGTGCCCGTGCGGCAGTGGCGTACCAGGAACACGTAATCGACGAAGAGGCTCGTGATCAAGCCAAGAGGTGGCATGAGGCCAAACAGATGCGGGACTACGCCGCTGAGGTCCGTCACCGTGCCTCGGCGCTCGGTACGGACGGTGAGAAACGGGCGCACGCGTGGGCGGAGAGGATCACTGAGGTCGCCGACGCCCTGGATCCGTTCCCAGATCAGGCCCTTCCGCCCGCCGACATCGCTGCGCCTTCGGAGAGCGACCTGCAGGCGTTCATGGACCTGTGAGTCATGAGCAGCCCTAGCCCCACCATCGACGACGCCGCCGCACTTCGACATACCGGACGGGGATCTCCGATGGCTTCAGCGGACGGTCGACGACGGGGCGATGGTTCGCAGGGGTGATCCGTTCTTCCTCGTGCACGCTCGCGATCACGTTGGCGAAGTTGCTGTGCCCGTTCTCGCGCAGCTGGTCGACCAGCCGTGTGACGAGCAGGTCCAAGCGGCGCACTTCCGCTTCCGCCGCGCCCAGCCGTTCCTGCATGGTCACAGCACGATGACCGCACCAGGAGCGCAGCAGTTCGTGCAGTGGGCGTCTGCGTTCGAGGTACCAGCTGTACTCCCACTCCGGATCCGAGGTCCGCTCCTCGCCTCGATGATTGGTGTAGGTCTCGCCGCGTCTAGTCTTCTCGCGGTACTCGCGCTCGTCCTCCAACACGAAGTCCAGCACCGGTGTGGGATTGACCTGACACGCGAACTCTGCGATCAAGAGGCTTCCCTCTGGTGACACCACGTCGTGCCCGTCGGAGTTGGTCAGTGACTCAACCCGATCGACAAGCTGCGCGACCGGGACACCGATCAGCGGTTCGAGCTTCGCCGGATCGATGATCTCGGCCGTCCGATCGGACCAGTCAAGATTGGCGATCTCTTCTGCGATCAACATCTCGAAGATGTATTCCGCAGCTGACCCTTCGGTCTCGGTCAGCTCGAACCCACAGACGCGTTGCCAGTTCGCCATCATCTCGTCGTACCGACGCACATCGGACCACGGCCCGCGCAGGCGCCGTTGTGGAACGTTCGCCTTCTTCTCAGCGGTTTCGCCGTCCAGAAACTCGACCTCGTACCGCGGGTTCCGCTTGGACGTGTCGATGGCGACGACGCGCACGCGCTGCGAGGGGTCGTGATCGCGTTGCCGATAGATCTGCTCGTCACCGATCTGGATCATCGTCCGTGGACCTCGTCGATCTGCTGTGGCTGAAGCCCAGATCGTAGTAGCGCTTTACTACCGACTTCTATCCAGCAAGTACATCGGCCGGCGCGATCCAACCGACTGCACGCACGCGGTCCCAACATGCTGGTTTCTTCGCCCACTCGGTGACGTTTCCGCCACTCGGCGGCGACGTCAGGACGCCGCGCACTATTCGGGCGACATCAGGTACCACTGTCGCGATCGCCTCTGGCAGGGCCTGCTCACGCCAGATACGGTCGAGGTCCAGTCCGCCGACAGCATGCACGATCAGGGACACGACGTAGGCTGCGGTTTGTCCGAGGTAGCCTCCGAAGTTCTCCTTCTGGATCAGCGATCGCGTCTGCCGGAACACGATCGCCTTCGAGACGAGGTGGCGGAAGTACGCGTCATCAGGTGCCTCCCGCTCGGCGAGTTCGGCCTCGAGAGTCCACGTCCGGAAGCACTTTTCCGCGCCCTGGCATACGACGTCCGGTCGTTCGTTGTAGGCGTACTCGTACTTCGCTGCGTCCGTCTTACCAAAGCGTTGCCGCACGGGGTTCTCGCGGTCGAACCGTCGCCGTGACGCCGTGGTCGTGAACTTGTTCTTGTCCACGTCGTACTGCCCGCGGACCCGTTCATAGTACCAACGGGTCTGCACGAGCTCGTCGCCGGATGGTGTCAGCCAGATACTGCGAGAGGAACGCTCCAGACCGACGTGGAACCGGCTGTTGCCCTCAAAGTCAGCAGCAGTAACAGCGTTCTGCGAGTTCGCATAGCGGGAGATCTCCGGAACCATGTGGTCAAGACGGTCATCCGGAATCAACGTGATCTTCGCGGGGACTGTCACCTGGGACAGGTCGAGCCCTCTGCGCGCAGCATTGTGCAGCGAAGCCGTGGTCTGGCCGCCATTAACGATCTGGAGCTCTGTCAGGCCTCGCAGGAGCAGCCCGTCCGGTGTCCGCTCGATCTCCGCAGCTCGAGCCGTAGCCGAGACGCCGTTGTTGTAGGCCAGGAAACGGCCTGGCTGGCTCTTGATCGTTGCCGCTATGCCCTTGTTGACCTTGCCACGCGCCTGCAGGAAGGCTCGCACGTTGCGCTGGAGCAGGCGGCTGTGGTGCTCGTCGTACAGATCTGCAAGAAGCTTTCCGGGGAGCATGGTGAGAAGGCAGCGGTAACCATCTGCCTGTTCGGAAGACTCGAGGCACTGCACCTCGTAGCCCAGCTTCGCGATGTCGATGAGGATGTCCTCCTGCTGGGCGCCGGAGCTGATCAGTCGATGCAGTCGGGTGGCATCCCACACATGCACGGCTGTTGGAAGCCCCGCAACAGTTGCTTCCTCGGCACGCCGCAGCCCAGTCGTCCCATCGGTGAAGACGAAAATCCGGATCGTGTGCAGATCCGGCCACGCGGTGTGGATCCGTTGGACCATGTCGTAGGTCGGGCTTGATCGCTCAAGCTGTTCGTGCATGCCGTTCCGGCAGAACTCGGCGAAGGCACCCACGCGTCGGACCAACTGAGTCAGTCGCTCGCGTTTCAACGGCTCGGCTCCCAGCCCATACTCGGTTGTTACGAGCTGGAGGATTGTTCCGTCGCCAGCGATGTCGTAGCCAGCGACTTCGACACGCCGGTTCTGCCACGGCACAAACAGGTAGCAGGTTTCGAGGTCGTCGAGCACACCGTCGTCGATCAGGTACTCGCCGACGATGCTCACAAACGCGTCCCGCACCATCAGCTCGGGCTCGGCGTCGACACGGTCCTCGATTCGGCGCTGCAACTCGGCGGTGAAGTTGACCAGTTCGCCGTCCGTCACGTCGCTACTCCAGTTTGGTGTCGTTCGATCACGAGGGCAGACTTGTTACGTGCAATCCGGGCGAGGGCAGTCAGCCGTGGCCGCAGGGGTTCCGGGGGTATGAGGTGTGCACCAGGCTCCGTACCGCCCCATGCACCAAGTTGGTCAACAGGCAACTCCACGAGCACGCGGGCGAGCGAGGTCTCAGTCGACATGTCAAGGCCGTCGAGCCCGAGCCACCCACCACACGACAGGTAGCGATCCTCACAGCGCACGTAGAATCCTTGGGCGCGCTGCCACTCGGAAGGATCACCGACGGAGTGAGAGTCACTGGTCCGAAGAGCGTTCGGATGTGGAAGAACACGCGGGCTCACCACTATCGAAAGTCCCTCGGCAGCAACGTGTTCCTCGCCGAGATGTTGCCCGGCCGGGTTGTTCCAGAGGAACGGGTCCTGCGCGGTCACGTCGATGCCGTTGACATCGATGCTTGTAACAGGCAGCAAATCTCCGAAAACGACTCCAAGTTCACGGATGCAGCGGTCCAAGATTGCAGCCACGCTCGCTCGCGCCACCTGTGGGCGTGGAGCCCGGAACAGGACGGTCGTCCATGCGCCGGCCTCATCGTCAGCGATCAGACCCGAAGGCGGGTTCTTGCGCGCACGATGCAACCACCATGTGTCCGTACCCGACGCCGAGGTCAGAATCCGGCAGTCCGGAGCGGTGCGGGAGTTCCAGCTCGTAATTTCGTCGTAGAGCGAAGCCGCGATACCGAGGGCCGTTGAGGCGTGGGTGGATGGACCGCCGCCGCATAGCACTTGCTGCAACACGGGTTCGACGAACGGCTCGCCGTCGTGGAGAAACGCCAGTCTGGCGGTTGTGTTGGTGCCTGCCGTTCGGATCCGGATCTTGTGAGCACCGGATCGCATTGCCTGATCCACTAGTGCAGCCAGCATCTTCATGACGCTGCTTTCGTCGCTCGTGGCGCCGAGGCGGTCAACCAACCCCAGACCGGTCGCAAGTTCATCACCGAACAGCCGCTTTTTCGGCAGGGACCTGCGTATCGGAGCAGGTGCCTGCGGGGGCGTGGCGTACACAGAAACACTCGGCTCTGCGTCGTCCGCGACGATCCCTACCTCGGCAAGCTTGGTGACCAGGTTTTTCTTGGCCTTGCCCTCGACCTGGCGGGCCCTCTCGCGGGTGAAGGAGAAGTGTTCGCCGATCTTCTCCAGCGTGAGGTCATCCTCGCCGTCAAAGCCGAACCGTAGCTCAAGGACCTTGGCCTCGCGTTCCTTGAGCGACGACACCGCCTTCCGTACGAGCTCCGCCCCAACTGCTCGGTCCACCACGTAGTCCGGGTTGGCGTCGTGCTCGAACGGAATTGGCACCAGTTCGGCAAAGGTGATCTCGCCGTCGGCACCGAGCGGCGCATCGATGCTGATAACACCGGCTGCGAGACGCAGACATTTCACAACCTGCTCCGGCGACAACTCGGCGCGCCTGGCTATCTGGGCTATCGAGCAGTCGTCGTTCTCGCGCTGCAGCTTGCTTCGGATTGCCTGAACCTTGCGAACGATCTCGTACATGTGGACGGGCAACCGGATGGTCGCACCCTCGTCGGCAACGGCACGGCTCATTGCCTGGTTGATCCAGTTGATGGCGTACGTCGAGAACTTGAGTCCGCGGGAACCGTCCCACTTCTCAATGGCCCGCATGAGACCGAGTACCCCGTGTTGCTGCAGGTCCTCGAAATCGAGGCCAGCACCGAGGTACCTGCTGACACTCGATCCGACAAGGCCCATGTTGTGCATCACCATGACGTCGAAGGCCCGCGCCCGTTCGTCGTCATCGCGGACTGTCGAGCGGAATCCTCGCGGCAGTTCGTCCACTAGGCCGACGCCGACGGAACGCATCAGCAGGGCAAGTCCGACTTCCTCGATCGCCGTCATGACCCGCTTGGCCCGGGCATTGCTCGTCAGCTTCGTCCCGATCAGGCTGCGGGCAGCCGACACCGCTTCGTCATTGGCCGCCGGAGGAGCAGGCTCAATTTCCGCCAGATCGTCAACAGGTACACGAGCTGCTGGCAGGGTCAGATCCGGCCACTCACGATCCGTGCGGTCCTGCACACGGTTGTCCACAAGGTCAGCCGGCAAGCCGCGCAGCGCCGTCGGCCGACCCGCCCCCGAATAGGAGAGAACCAGTTCGACCTGGGCGGTTGAGCCGAGGACCTGCAGAACGTTCTCAGAGCGTTCCTGGCTTGCAAGGGTGTCGAGGGCTGCCAGTACGACGTGGTCGAACCGCATTCCTATGGCACTTGCCCATGTGAGCACCTTGATGCCGGGATCGGACGCCGTCACCCAGGCATGGCGTGGGACGACGTGGTTGGACAGGTACCACTGGGTTACACCGTCGAAGAGATCCTCGATCCCGGTTCTGAACACCTGGACGAGTTCCTGCGTCGGCAGGAGAACCCCGATCTGTGCCTCACGGTGGTTCGTCGCGTGGTCCACGATGAACCGGATCTCCTCATCGACATCGTCGTGTCCAACCAGCAACGGTCGAGGGCCGTTCCGACACGGCGCGTTGATGTGAAAGTGTCCTTCGAAGTGCCCCAGAAACTCACGGATCTGCCTGGTGCCGTCGCTGCTGTCTCGCAGCATCGTTGGTGTTTGTGCGCCAAGAACAGTGACCAGTTCGTCGAGCGGCGTGCCCGACTCGTCAACCGGCTGCACGGGATCGATGAACACGGTCGCTGCGACACCAAGCAGCCGGAGCACCGCATAGAACTCGGTCGGCAACTGTTGGCCATGGACAACGACAACGTGCCGTCGGTCGAGTGGCCGAACGTAGCGAGCCCTGAGGCGTTGGCGAAACTCCCACAGATCCACGTTGTGGTCGTCGACCTTCTGAACGGGAACGCGCAGTGCGGCGCGCCACGTGTCGCTGCAGTACGCAGCGAAGGTCATCACGGTGTCTCCGCGGCTCTCGAACGGCATCAGGCCGCGGATGCGGTGGTTCAGCACGCTCGATCTGGTGATGACGTGCAGTTCCTTGCCATGACCACGCAGGCGGCGATACGCAGCAGCTGCCTCGGCGGCCTGATCAATTCCGGGCGGGGCAACCAGAACTTCGTAACTGGCTGCTTCGTGAACAGGCGCGCGGAGCGCGGCGCTCACACCACACCTCCGGGTACTCCTCCGATGGCGGTCACAAGATCTGCAAAGAACCCGAACTCAGGATCGACAAGCAGTCCTCGATCCAGCTGCCTGTTCGTCACCTCGCAACTGGTCTCGGGTACCAACGAGCACGCATGACACGCGGCCAGAGACAGACCGTCCGGCCCCTGACCAGGATGCTCTCCGCACACTGGATCGAACGAGCACCACTGCGCCGATGTCACTGACATGTCAAGCAGCCGCCCCAACCGCGGGAATTCCCCCATGCGAACAAGACCGCCCAGCGTTCCCTCGGAGTCACCGGCCGCGGTGTAGATCAGTACGCCGGCCATGGCAGGCGAATTGGTCTCGTCAGTCACGTAAAGGCGCTCACGCAGCGAGGACGTCGAGTAACCCGCCTCGAACGCGGTATTGCGAAGCAGGAGATGCGCGAACGTGTGGAGCAGTACATGCCGTGGCGTCGGCTTCGGGAGCCACGCGGCTCCCTTTCTCTCATGCCGTTCCAACAGTTTCCGGCACCGTTCAACCACAGGATCGCGTTGTTCCCACTCAGTGAGGGCACTCTCGTCGAACCTCAGGAAGAATCCCTCACCGAACACTTCGATGGCTGGCAGGAAGTCGGCATCCACGCTCAGGTTCGACTTCACCTTCTGCTGCATCGTGTGGCGCTCGAAGTGTGTGAGCACGCGAACCTCGCGCAGGCGGTCCACCAGCACAACATCAGCGATCACCTGACTCCACAGGCTCTCGGTGGAGGGGTTACCCCGCATCGAGCGGCTGGCGCGCCGGGTGATGAACAGATCGCGCGGGTGGTGTTCCTCAACCTGGGGGTTGATCAGCGCCGACCATTCGTCTGGCCGAATGTTCTCGGGTCCTCCGTCAGCCGGCACAAGCGGGTCCGTCGTCTCATGCGCCAGCGCGGCCTCCACTTCGGACCTGGCGAGTCCGTACTGTGCTGCAGCAAGGTCGATCATCTGACTGGCCAGCGCATATCCCGGATCAGTGACCAGGAACTTGAACTCCTTGCTTCGGCGCAGTGCGTTCAGCGGATCGCTGACCATGCGCCAAGCGGACTCCGGCGGGATGTCGATCGCACTTTCGACGTGCGGGAAGTACACGCTGGAAGCTCCCCGCTGCATGGCCACCACCGGCTCGGAGCAGTTCTGCGCGTCGGAGTTGTCCTGCCACGGCTGTCTGCCCGTACAGCGCACGCCAATCTGCCTCAGGCCGATTCTGGTCGTGAGCCCGTCCAGGGATCGTTCTCCACTGCATGTCTCACAACGCACGACCAGTGAGTTCAGTCCGCCGCCGACCTTGGATCTGTTCAGGAACCTCAGGTCGGGTCGCTCACACTGGAACTGGTTGCGGCCACGGCGCATCCCGCTGTGTGCCCACTTTCCCCAGTCGACATCGGCCAAGTGCCCGTCGCCGCACACGGCGACAAACCGCATCGGTACAAGTTGTTTACTGCCAGGGCATTGCTCACACGCCGGCGCGATGTTGGCGATCTCCTTCTTGTACGACCACCGGTACATACGTCGGCAGGATCCGCAGAAGAGCCACTGGGGAAACCTGTAGTAGGGAATCGGCCGGCGCGGCGACGGCGCGGCAAGTGAATCGATCTTCAGGTACGACGCCAGTCTCGGGAAGTCAACAGGTACGAGGGGGCGTCGCCACTTTCCGGCGTCCTCGACCACGAATGACTCGCCCACGAGATCGATGATCGCGCCCGGACCGAACGGACTGATGATCTGTGCACGTCGTACCTTGCGGGCGGTCATCTCCGGGTTCCCCTCACCTGCACCTCGATCTCGACGTCGACGCTGCGCATCGAGTCGAGCGTCGCCCAGCCGTCTCCTCGTTCGGTGAACCGCTTCAGCAACCTCGGTCGCTCGTGGCCGAAGTTGCTGTAACGAAGGCCTCCCAAGGCCTGTGAGTCGATCGCCCGCTTCGACCACGTCTCGATCAGGTCATCGAGGTGAACCTGTACGCGCGCGAGCTCGGTGGCATCCGCCTGCTCCACCCTCGCGAGAAACAACTCCAGCAGGGCTGTCAGGCGCTTGTCGTCCGGATCGAACAGGGCTGCGTCCTGGTTCTCGGTCAGGCCGAGGGCATGACGGACCAGGATGACAAGATCAGCGTGCAGCGCGCGTTCCCGCGCTGGTACCGAGAACGGCGTCACCGAACTCGGTTCCACAGAGCGGTAAAGACTTGCGTGGTAGGGGACAAACGACTCGTAGTGCGAGCGGTCGCGCGGCTTGGACGGTGAGTAGACCGTCACAACGAGACCTGGCCTGTCAGCCTTTCGGCCTACGCGGCTGGTTGCCTGGATGTACTCGGCAGTCGTCTTGGGCTGACCAACCACGGTCATGAGCCCAAGACGACCAACGTCAACACCGACGGAGATCATGTTGGTGCTGGCCAGAAAGGCCACACCCTCAACGTCGTCGTGTGGCCTCTTCAACCGTTCGAGTCGTTTCGGAATCTGGATGGAAGCGACGTTGCTCGTCAGCTCAACGACATTGTCATCATCGATGTGTCTGATCTCGTCCTCAGCCCGCGCGATCACCTTCAGACGCGAGGGGATGTCATCCGAGGCGAGGTTGATCGTCTTACCGAGCTCGCGAAGACTGTTGTGGTAGACGACGAGTGTCGAGTAGGCATCGGCAACCTGGGCCGACAGCTCGATCTCGAGCGGAGCCTGGAGCTGCGCGGCGGCGACGTGGATGAGCGCCGTAAGGGGCGTGTGCCCCTGAGGCATGATCCCTGCGTATGCGCGTCCGGGCCGCATATCGTCGGTCCGGACGAAGTACGAGTCGGCGGCGTTGACTCCTGCGGGAGGAAACAGCGCGACCTCGCGTCCGAACACACCCTGTGCCTGCTCGTCCGCGCGGCGGATGGTGGCAGTCGCGGCGACGATCTTCGGCCTGTGTCCAAGGTGCTGCATCAGAACGTCGAAGGCGGCCTCGTAGAGCCCGACGATGGTGCCGAGCGGACCGGAGATCAGGTGGAACTCGTCCTGGATGATCAGAGACGGTCCGGGGTCGTGGCCCGCGCCGAAGAACGCTCCGGTGTCCTTGTTCCACACGGCCCGAGCAAACTTGTCGACCGTGCCGACGAGCATCGTGGGCGGGTTCTCGTAGAGATCCTCGTCCACGGACGACATGGGCAGCCCGGTGCGGAACCGACACTTCTCGTTCAGGCACCTGACCCGGAACGAGCTGTTGGTTACCGAGATGCCCCACAGCTGTTCGTCCTCAGGACCGTTCGGCACGATCCTGGTCCCACACCACGGGCACGCCTCGATCTGGAAGCCCTGGTCCTCCACCACACCCTCGCGCGCACGGGCCAACAGTTTGCGCGCATCGGAGTACGTGTTGGGACTGTTGTTGGCGCCGACCCAGATCCCTATCGACACCGGTCGGCTGCCCAGCGCCCCGTTGGCCTGGTCACGCAGCACCTCGCAGGCCGCGATCATGGTGGCCGCGCGCTGGAACTGCTGGGTTGTGAGCAACCTCAGCGTGTACCTCGTAATGACCGTGGTGCCGGCTCCCTCGTCGCGACGGGTCAGCCGTCGGTGCAGGATCGTGAACGCGGCGAGCCCAAGGTATGCCTCTGTCTTGCCACCTCCGGTGGGGAACCAGATCAGGTCAACAAGATCGCGGTCCTCACCTTCCTGCACAACGCCCTTCACTGCCAGGAGAAGGAATCCGAGCTGGAACGGCCGCCACGTGGGGTCAAGCGACTCGTAGTCCACCGTTGGATCCGGTGCCTGGGAGAGCGGATGCGGCGAACCGCCGAGGTCCTCAAGGCTGTGCGCCATCTGCATGGCCATCGCACGGTTCGCCAGTCCGAACGCCCTACGTGCGTCTGGATCGTCGCGGAGGAACTCGACCCCTGCAAGCATGCGGTCCCGCGCGTTCTCGGCCCGATCCTGAAGCCGCTGTACCGCAGGAAGAAGTCGCGGCGGGAGGTTCTCCGACACAGCTTCCCATGTCGATGCAATCCAGTCCGTGTATCTGCCGACGAACCTGGTCAGGAAACCAACAGTTTCCTCTGTGGTGGACTCGATTTCGGCCAGCCGGTTCAACCGGACGGCATCCGCCACGTCCGGCACGTCGAATGCAACATCTGGAACGACATGCACGGGAAGAAAGGACGTGCTGACCCAGTCTGGGCGTTCAGTGGTGATGTCCCAGCAGGCCGCTGCCCCGTGTCCCACCGCATAAACCGGTACGTCGCGGTATAGGAGTTCGAGTTCCTCTGCCTCTTCATCGCTGTGGGTGTGAACCTGCGTCGGATAGCGGGTGATACCGCCATCTGTCACCGAGCAACGCAGCCCGACCTGGAACAGACAGTCCTCAGGCTGTACCGGACGGCCTTTTTCCTGCTTCCTGCGGTTGACCAGAACGACGGTGACTATGAGCCCGCCGGGATGCTGACGCCAGGTCACCTCCAAGGTGGCTGCGTCGTCCCAAAGGGGAACGCTTCGGTGCGTTCCGCCAGATTCCGGCGGAACGCACCGAACCGCATCGGTTCCGTTGAGGTCGAGAGAGTGACGCTGCCACTCGTCCTCGGCGACGTTCAGATAGCGAGCCGCGTGGACGTCGACGAGTAGCGTCGACCGGCTCGTGGTCATGAAGCTGATGCCTGCTGAGCTTGGGCGGTTCTGGCCGGCCAGTGTTATGGGGTCCTCGTCGTTGTCCTCCGGGAGTGCCCCTGCCCTGTCATCGATCTCCTCGTCGTCCTCGACGGGACTTCCCGCATCGGCTGCCGCCACATCGAGGGATGTCGGGTAAAGGATGGCCGTCAGATATCGGTGTTGTGGAGCCTTCTCGTACAGGACTTCGCTGTCACCGTCGACTGGACCCACAAGTTGGTCGTGAAGGTAGCCCAGCATCCGGTCCCGGTCGGGGAATCGGGTGGCATCCGGTTCCATCACCGTCCCGCTTCCTGATCGGCAGGCTTCACGATCCACAGCGCAGCCTTGGCCCTGGTCATGCCGACGTACAGCTGAGCTCGCGCCGTCTGTTCGTCCGTGTCCTCGTCCGTTTCCAGAACGACGTACCGACTTTCCAAGCCCTTGAAGTCGGCTACCTTGGCAAAACCGACGCGTCCGCGGCCCGGCTTGCGCATACGCATGAGGTCGAGCGCGTCCACACGCTGGCGCCACGGGGCAGGCAGCTCGACGAAGACGGAATTCGCCATGTCGTGTGGCGACAGCAGTACCACCTGCTCCAGCGGCACGTCGTGTTCTTCGAGTTCCGCCAGGACTGCGGCCACGGCAACAGCGGCTTCCGAGCGGTGCGCATCAATCACGACGACCTCGCGACCATGCCCCGCCGTCGTTACACCGAGGTCGGCGCCAGTCCGATCACGCGTGGCTTCAACGATCTCGGTCGTGTTCCTGCAGTTGTCCATCAGGTCCACAACGGCCGGTCGCTGCGCCTGCAGCGTGGCCATCGCGGTTTCCTCATACCGGCCAACCAGTCCACGTTGGTTGTTGGAGTCCAAGAGGAAGGACCAACGTCCGTCGGCGAGACCCCCGCATAGCGCGGCCTCGATGACCTTGAGGTCCTGCTCGTTGACGATGTCCTGCGCCTCGTCCACGACGACCATGTCGAAGGCGTCGACGTCGAAGGTCGGCACCTGGTCGAACGCGACCACGGTGATGTCGTCGAGGTCGGGCTGCGCACGGATGAAACTCGCAAGGATGTCACTGCGGCACGTAAGCAGGACACGATCACCGGAACTCCGTGCGCGTCGGCACATCTCTACCGCGAGCATCGTCTTGCCCGTGCCTGCGCCACCTTCGAAGATCAGTCGGGGATTCCGACGGTGGTGGTCAAGAGCCCTGTACTGACGCGTCGTAAGAGCGACCAGTTCCTTCTCGACGAGGTCGTCAAGTCGCCGCAACGACAACACACGATCGAAGTCCGGACGCAGGGCGCTGAGGTACTGCTCGACTTCCTCCGAGGAAAGCTGGCTTCGCCCGTTGGACCTGCCCTCCCAGAAGGTACCCAGCTTGTCGAGGCAGGCCGCCCAGCCCTCCGCCCGAAGCCGGGCAGCGTCGATCACCATCTCCGGACGCCACTCGACGCTGACTGCGTTGAAGTCGCAGTCCGGAAAGACGACGCCGTACCCGAACACCGTGCGACGCACCAGTTCGGGCCCGACATCGCGTCGCAGAACGTTCTCCAGAGCGAACATGCTCGATCTTGCCTGCTCGAGCGGGCTCTCCTTCAGCCGGTGCCTGGTTCCACGAAGATCCTGGGTGTGCCAGACGCCGTTCCTGCGGGAGATGCCACCGCCCTTGGCCTCCAGCACCAGCAGACCGCGCGGCCCCAACAGCAGGAAGTCGATCTCACACACACGTTTGCGTTCGTGTTCGGGCAGGTTGAGGCTGTGCAGGGCGTATTGCCAGCCGTCGGCTTCAAGTTCGGACAGCTGAGCAAAGATGTCCTTCTCGGCACGGCTGGGGTTGGAACCTATCCGGTTCGGGATCATCCTCATCGAGATACGCCTGCTTTACGACGAACGGGCATGAGAGTCGAATGCATGTTCGAGATCCTCAGTGAAGCGCTCCTTGCCGGCCGACCTGAACAAACACATGCGATCGCTTATCGCTGCGTTGCCAGCCTCGGTTACATCGCACGAGTTCGAACTCCGATCACGGGCATGAGACGCGACTGCGCGCAATAAGACCATATTCAGCACGCGCCTGAGTCATTCTGACGCAATCGCGCGCGCGGAGCATCGGATCAGACACCCACGCAACGGCAGCGACAGGGGTAGCGAGGAGCGTTTTCGCAGCTAGGAGTACACCAGAGGCGCCGACAGCAGCGTTGCACCCGAACCGGGATGTCCTTGTTTTGACCAGTTTTACTGAAGTCACATCCCGCCGTTACGCCATCCGAGTGGCGCAACTGCGACTGGACAGTTGGCCAGCCGACACCATAGGCTCCGAGAGCACGCCCGCCATGAGCGCTTGATTCGCCTGCTCACCAGGACTTTCCGTCAGGCAACGTCCATTGTGGATCGCTGCCGACGAGGCGCCAAACGACTTCCGCATCGAAGACTTCCACACTCAGGTATGTTATCCACGCACATGAACCTGGCGGCGAACCGTAACCGATACCAGAGATCATGGAAGCGGTTGTCACGGGACGGCTACATGGTCCTGGTACTCGTTGGCGCAGTGTTCGAAAGGGTGCGATAGGTGTCCTACTACGGGGTCAAGCTGCAGCGCAGCGACGATCTGCAACTAGCCAGCCACCCCGATGGCTGTACCGAGGACACCTTCGACGAATGGTGCTCACAGAGGCTCGCAAACAACCAGAAGCTGGCCGTCGACCTGTTCTCGGGCGCGGGTGGCCTGAGTCTTGGTCTGGAAGAGGCCGGCTGGACAGTCGCGGTCTCTGTCGACAACGACAACAAGGCGCTGCAGACCCATCGCCACAACTTCCCGGGGTTGGCGCTTGCCCGCGACCTTGGCGACGAAACCCAGCGCCAGGAGCTCGTCAGCCTTCTCCGTCGTACGACAGTAGACCTGATTGCGGGTGGACCACCCTGTCAGCCATTCAGCCGGGCAGGCCGAAGCAAGATCCGCAGCCTTGTGGTGGCCGGACACCGCGACGAGCACGACCACCGACGCGAACTGTGGCAGGCGTTTCTTGACATCGCGTTGGCTGTACGTCCGCGGGCAGTGCTGATGGAGAACGTCCCCGACATGGCGCTCGGCGACGACTTCGCCGTGGTTCGCACCATGGCCGACGAACTTGAGCGTGCGGGCTACTACACCGATCTACGACTCGTCGACGCGTGGCGATATCGCGTTCCACAGCATCGCAAGCGCCTCATCCTGCTTGCGCGCCGCGACATCGAGGACTTCCCCTGGCCAGAGGAGCAGGAGGTACAGACGACGCTGTGGGATGCGATCGGCGACCTGCCCGACCTCAATGACACCACGGGCGCTCGTGTGCTGACCTATCGCAGGCCACGAAAGCTCCCATGGTTCGGCGACGCGATGCGGGCTGGGGCTCCGGGTGGAGTGATCTGGGATCACATGACCCGTCCAGTGCGTGACGATGACCGCGAGATCTTCGATCTCATGGACTCGACCACCCTCTACGCGAACATCCCGGAGAAGTACCGGCGGTACAAGGTCGAAACCTTCGACGACAAGTACAAGAAGCTGGACTGGAAATCGGTAAGTCGGTCGATCACCGCACACATCGCCAAGGATGGGTACTGGTACATCCATCCAAAGCAACTGCGAACCCTCACCGTTCGGGAAGCCGCAAGGGTGCAGACCTTTCCTGATCGATTTCGTTTTGCCGGCACCCGTAGCGACGCGTTCCGGCAGATTGGTAACGCGGTACCCCCGATGCTTGGCCAAGCTGTGGCGACTGCGCTACGGCCGGTCAGCCAGGAGGAACACGAGAAGAATCCCCACGATGCTTCCTCACGCTGGGTCGCAGCGCGTAGCGCGCTGACCACATGGGCACGCCAGCAACGGCGTGGAAAACAGTGGCACACGATGCCGGGCCCCGCAGTTACTCCTGCAGTAGCTGCGGTGGCAGCAGTTCTGACCAGCCGTGGCACGATGCCCAAAGGTACCGAGCAGGTCCTCGAAAGCATCCGAGGTAGGACACGACTGACAAAGGCCGAACTCGAAGCGCTGCAACAGCACCTCGCGACACCGCCAGGACGTCGCCAGCTTGAGCGTTTCCGGCCACTGCTCACCAAGCGCAAGGTCTGGACCGACCCCGATCTACTCGTCGAGCAACTGGACATGAAGCCTGCGGAAGAACAGACCTTCAGACTCCTAGCTGGTCAGGATGTCCTTCTCGCCACGCAAACCACGCTCCGGGTCGCAGCACGGGTTGTCGGCTCGGATTCGGACAGGACCAACCGGCTGAGTGACGGTCGCGTGGATCTTGCCAGGCTGATCGGAGCCGGAGAGGACGCCCCGCTCCGGGCGGCGGCACTCCGGCTGCTCGGCAGCACCGTCTGCAGAGCTCCCAGCACACTCTGCGCAGCCTGCCCTCTCAGTCAGCAGTGCATTGGCGCGACAGCAGATCAGGCGACCGAGACGCTCTTCTAGTCTGCTGCTCCGCGTGACGTCTCAGCCCAGATCCGTTGGGCAGCGCCGACCGCATCTCGACGGATCTCACATTCCCAGACTCGAACTACGTGCCAACCAGCGTCGGCAGCAGACTGGTTGTTGCGCAGGTCGCGCTCACGGTTCGTGTTGATCTTCTTGGCCCATTGATCTGCGTTCGGCCCGCGAAATCTTGCAGGTGTATGGGCCGGACAGCCGTGCCAGAAGCATCCGTCCACGAAGACGGCCAAGCGATGACGCGGGAGGATGAAGTCTGGTGTGCATCGTGGCGCTACCTGCTGGTGAATCCTGTACCGCAGGCCAAGGGCGTGCACCGCACAACGTAACGCGAGCTCCGGCTTCGTGTTGCGGGTGGGTCGGCCTCGCAGATGCTGCCCCTCCGCTGTCGCGATCCATCGATCGGACACTGGGCCTCCCACCTCGTCAAAGGACAACATCCTCCAGGCTGGAGGCGAATGTCCACGTACTCTGCCGAACGCACGAACGAGCAAGACGTTGACTCGTTGCGTCAGCCACGGCTGACCGACCGAGAGGCTGGCATAGCGCCCAGACTGCACGGTGCTCGCAAGTGACAGCTGCGACCTGAGCACAGGACGGACTGCCTATAGGCAGTCCGTCCTGTGCGATCGCTACTGCCGACCTGCCTTGTCTCGCAGGTCGTTGATGAAGCTGCAGAACGCGGTGCGCTGGAACCGCAGCGGCTCCGCGTCCGGGTTCTTGGAGTCGCGGACGCCGACGTCGTCAGTACTCACGGCGAGTTCCACGCACTCGTTGCCGGCTCCTCCCGAGTAGCTGCTCTTGCGCCACATGGAGTTGCTGCTGCTCATTGTCTGCCGAGCGCCCCTATCTGTCGGCCGATGCGCGCTGCCGTCTCGGTGGGCGACAACGCGACCAGGCTCACGTCGTCGAACATGGTGGTGAAGCGGACTACGTCAGCCTCATTGTCCACCCACGCGCCTCCGGCCGGGTATTCCAGGTAAACGCCCGGCGGATCGGCCGGACTCGGGAAGCTGATGATCGTGCACGGCCCGGACATGCTGCCGTAGGCACCGGCGGTCTTCGGGATGATCTGCAAGATGACGTTTGCTCGTGCGCCCACGGTCAGCAGGCGGTGAAGCTGTTCCTCCATCACGTCCGGACCACCGACCTCGCGCTCGATGACCGCCTCGTCGATCAGCGCGTGCAGCTGCAGTTCGCCGTTCTCCAGCCGTTTCTGCCGGTTGAGGCGTGTGGTGACGTGGCTGTCGAGCCGCACATCCTGCTTGTAGAACCGGTGAGCGGCCGCCTCGATGGCACGGGCATAGGACTTCACCTGGATCAGGCCGGGCACGGCCAGCGACTGAACGGTGCGCACCTTGTCGGCTTCGAGCTCGGCGCGGACGAACGTGCGGAACGCCTTGGTCGAGCCTGCAGGCAGGCGCACGCGCGGAGGTTCATCGCTCGCGTTCTCCCACAGCCGGGCTGCGGTGTCGCGATCCTCGTCGCTGGCGTCGTAGGACGCGCACAAGGCGGCGACGCTCGCCCAGTTCGGCAGCACGTGTCCTGACTCGTACCGGCTGATGGTGCTGTCTGACGTCTTGAGTTCCTTTGCCGTCTGCGCGAGAGATCTGCCAGCGCTGTCTCGCAATCGCGCGAGGTGATCGCCGAGACGCTTCTTCGCCCGAGTTGGTGCTGCCATGCAGGCGAGACTAGCGCTGCACGCTCCCATGCAACAGCTCTCCAGCGACCCGATTGGGCGATAGAAGTCGTGCTATTGCACGGTATATGTTGCATGGGTCGACGGGACTGCTGGCCTCGATGGCCGGGCCGTCACGTGGTGGTGAAGCGCCCCTGCAGTCCCGTCGGCCCAGCAGAAGTGCCCGCTACGGGCACCCGGGCTCGACGGAAGGGGTGTCGGGGCGATGGACGTAGTGTTCGACGAGCTGCACCGCAGGGTGAAGAGCTACCTGGCGACCGTGAAGAACGTGGCCGCCGATGGCGGCAACGAGGCCGCGCTGGTCATCGCTCGCGACGAACTGCCGTTGATCGTCGACGCCTTCGACGCGCTGTTCGGCGGGCACATCCCGGACGACAACGGTCACTGCCGCCAGTGCCACCGAGCGGGCCGGTGGTGGCGGCGACGCCGGGTGCCTTGCCGGGTGTTCCTACAAGCCCAGATCGCCCTGTTCCATCCTGTCGGCCATGGCCGTCACGCCCTGACGAGGGCCGAGTTGTGAACGCCCGCGCTCTTGATGCGGTCACGCAGATGCAGCGCCTGCGGCATCTGCACCAAGTGCGGGACTGGTCCTTCGACCCGGTCCGCTCACCCGACCCGCCGCACGAGCTGGTGGAGCTGATCTATTCGTTCTGCCACGGCCAGTGGCTCGATGTGCTGCGGGTCAGATCGGACACCGACGCCCAGGCCGGGCGGTTCCTCACCGAGTCGATGGTCGGTGGCGGTTGTCCTCGGGCGTGCTGGCTGGCCACGGGCACGCTCGCCGACGTGCTGGACGGCCTGGACGACCTACCGCTACCGATGTCGCGGCTGGCTCCCGTCTTCTCCTACCCGCGATCGTGAGGTGACCATGTCCATGCCCCGCAATGCAATTCGTCTCGGCCTCGGCGTCCGAGAGGGACCGCAGACCGAGTTCGAGGCCGCCGCACAGTCCTATCAGGACGAGTACGGATGGACGGTGGGTGTGTACCGGACCGGTGTGTGGCTGGTCTCCGGTCGCGAGATCGACGCGCTGGACATGCCCAGGAAGCTCGGAGAGCGAGCGCGAACCGCACTGGGGGACTCCGTACCGCTGTTCGAGTCGCCTGACGACCACGGTGTGCGCTGGGTGTTCCTCGTCGTGTCGCACGCCGGCCCTCCTCTTCCGGAGGTAGCCGAACAGGGCGTCGATCATGTCGGGGCCGGGCGGTGCGTCGATCTGCCGCCCAGCCGGTTCGGACTGCACCGGTTGCGGTGGATCACCGAACCGGGTGGTGTGGAAGTTCCTGACTTCACGACCGTGACACACGCGACCCTCCAGTCGAGGTGATCGTGTGCGCTCCCGATCGGAAATGACACCACCGGAACGCAAAGTCGTTGCGGTGAAAGGTCTTACGCCGCCCCGCCCATTCCGCTGGCTGCCGTACCTCGGGGCGCGACATGCGATCCCCCGGGCACTGGCGGCTCCGGGTGCATGCGGAGAGGCGCTGTGCGGTGCTGAGGTTGTGGTTCCGGAGAAGGCGCCGCCGAAGTACCCGGACGGGTTGTGGAGCGAGTGCCCGCAATGCGATCGGCAGTGGCGTCGGCAGACAGGTCTGGCGCAACGGCCCTGGCGGCCCGACGCCACCAGACGTGAACGTCGAAAATGGATTCACGAATCAAGAACAGGTTGATGGCACATGGCGTTGGATCTGGTCGACGGGAGAGCAAGCCTGGAAGTCCGGGCGTTGAGCCGGACCGTGCTGGACTGGCGGACGAAACGTGGCTGGTCTCTCGCGGAGCTGGGTGAGCTGGTCGGCTTCTCGGCGGCCAAGCTGTCGCAACTCTGCAGGGCCGTACTGCGCATGTCTCCGCTCGAAGTCGTGGCGATCGGCGCGGTGTGCGGCGCGTCCGACGAGGAAGTCGAGCTCTGCGTTCGCGTGGCACAGCGCGCTGTCGACCCTGGCATGTGGGATCGGATCAACGGTGACGCGTGGGCACGGCTGACGTGGACCCCGTGGGACGTCATGGCCGAAGCGAGCGAACTGGTGATCGTGGCGGACAACGTGCTGCCTGAGCTCGTGCGCGTCGACTCCTACCACGCGGCTCTGCTGGAGTCCGGGGCCGCTGTGAACGAGCTTGACCTCGCGCTGCAGCACGAGGTCCTCAAACGCCTGGGGGTGGACGCCAGGGACGCCGCGCGGCCGGGCAGTCCGCGACGATTGCGTGTGCGGCTGATCGTGACCGAGTCGCTCATCAGGGACACCGTCGGTGGCGCGCGGGTGATGGCAGACCAGCTGGAGCGCTTGGAGGAGCTGACCGAACTGCCTGGGTTCGAGTTCCTAGTTGTGGATGGCGATGCGGGGCCGTACTTCGGCCAAGGCACGTCGTTCACGATGATGCGGTTCGCCGAGAAACGTTTCGATGATGTCGTCCTCCTGCGCACTCTGCACAGCGGTGACACCTGGCTTGAGTCCGCCGCCGAACGCGAGTCCTATGAGCGCGCACTGTTTGTACTCGATGGTGTTCTCCGATCCGAGGAGGAGTCTGCGCGCCGGCTCAGCCACGCATCACTACGTCTTCTGGAGCCCTTGCTGGGCAACGGCTCTGGTGATCGGCAGCGGCACTTGCAGTTGGTTTCCGATCGGGCGGGGAGGTAGCCGTGCCGAAGCGCTTTTCCACTGCGCGTGGTCGTGAGTTCGGTACCGGCCTGCGGGCAGCCATCACGAGCGCAGGCCTGACCTCGCGCGCTGCCGCCGAAATCGTGGACTGGGACGAGGCCAAGGTCTCGGACGTGGTGAACGGCAAGGGCGGCGCCACCCAGCTCGAGGTCGCCGTGCTGCTGGGTGTCTGCCGCGCGAACGCCGATGAGATCGTCCATCTGTTGTCGCTCTACGGCGAGACTCACATCCGGGGTTGGTGGCAGCAGCACGGCAGGTGCTCGCCCGTCCGGCTGCGCACGATCGTCGAGCACCTGAAGGTGGCCGAGACGCTGATCAGCTGGCACACCCACATGGTGCCGCTGTTTCTGCAGACGGCTGACTACCTGCGTGAGGTGCTACGGGCATCCGCTACGGCGCCGGCAGACGAGCTGGCGGAGCGGGTGCAGGCGCAACTCGCGATGCAAGCAGTGGTCCAGCGCAACGTGACGTGCACGTTCCTCATCCACGAGTTGGCGTTGCACCTCCGAGTCGGCGGCGCCGAGATACACGCCGGACAGCTCCTGCACCTCATGTTCATGGCGAACCGGCCGAACATCAGGATTCGGATCGTGCCCGCGGCACACGGCGCGCATGCCGGACTGGCTGGGCCGTTCACGCAGCTGACCTTCGCGAAGTACGAATCGCTGGTGTGGGTGGAGACCGAGAACTCCAGCCTCCTCGCCGAGGCGAGAGACGCGATCGACGGCTACGCAACGGTCGTCCGTGCGCTCGAGGCGCAAAGCCTGAACGAGGCCGATTCGACGGCGTTGATCGCCCGTCTGTACGAGGCACTACAGCCTGCTCACGACCAAGCCGCCACGGCGGCAACGCGCTCGACTGAGCCGTTTCCGCCGCCGGTTTAGACGCAGCGGACCTGTGAGAAACCGTCGCGCTCCGAGATTGGCCAAGACCTTGCCCGTATTAGGCAGCTACCGACAGACAGCGCCAACTGGGTGAGATCTTCATCGAGATATGGCCGGTAACGCTCTGCTGATGGGTGTTCAACTGGCAGTATGTCGCGCGGTCACGCACCGTAGGGAGCGGTGCGGCCGGCGAGAGGTGGTTACAGGGGTGTCGGGGGAGATCGTCTGTTCGTTCGCGGCGCTGGATGTGCTCGGTGTGGCGTTGCGGATCAATCTGCGGCGGTTCCCGTTCGCCATCCCGCATCACGGCGCGACGCGTGAAGACCGGGTCCGGCTGGTCGAGGCCGTGCACCGGGACCTGATCGACCGGGGACTTGTCCGTGACGGTGAGTTCGCACCGGAGCTGGTGGAGGCGCTGCACGTGTTCGCCCGCGGGCACCTTGTGATCGCATTGGTCGGTACCGCCGGTGACACGCAGCCTGTGGCGCTCGCGGTCTCCGACGACCGCACGGGCGTCGTCGCGGAGCAGCAGGACAACGCGATCGTCTTCCGGCTGTGCCAGCCCGACGCGGCTGTGCCTCGCTTGGTTCGGCTGCTGCCCCCGATGCGCCCAGGCCCGGGAGTCTCCGTCACGGTGGCCGATACCTCGATTCCAGCAGGTCGGAGGCGAGTGGAGGAGGACTTCTCCGAACAGACCTTCAGATCTCCGGTGAAGGCAGCGGCGCCGTCGCCGGGCGGGCAGCGGGCGGCAGCCGAGGAGATTCTGCGCCGTCCACGGCTGGGCGCCGGCTATCTGCAGGTCTCGGCGCTTGGCCGCCACGGGCAGGAGACCGAGCTGGGGACGGTCAGCTACCTGGACACCGACGTCGGGAGGTACGCGGTGATCCCCGGCACCGGCCAGGACGGACGACTGATGGCCACCTACACCCCCGCTGACCAGGCCGCACTCGATCGCCACCTCAACAGGATCATCAGTTCGCACCGGTAACCCAGAGGAACCGACCGCGGGCTCAATGCGTCAGATTCACCGGACAGAGCTGCGACTACTTGTTACCGTAAGGCGACGCAGCGTTAGGGAGGGGATTGGTCATGCCGGAGGCGTTCTTCGCCGGTATGCGGGGGATCAGCGACTCGGCGGCCAGCTTCTCGGCCTCGGTTGCGGCAGGCGTCGGCGTCAGCGAGTCCGGCGGTGAGGCTCTGATCAAGGCCATCGGCCAAATGCAGCGGGGCGTGGCGAAAGCTCTCCAGAAGGCAGAAATTCTCGGCCAAGAGCCGCCGCTGGGGACCACTCCGGCCGCACAGGTGTACAAGCCGTTCCTGGCCAGCATCGCTGCCGACCCGGTGCAGGGCTTTGTGCCTGCTGCCAAGCAGCTGGAAAAGGATCTGGAACGGATGCGCTCTGACGTCGAGCGGGCGATGGCCGCGTACCAGGCGACCGACGAGGACGCCAAGCAAGGCATCAAGAGGGCCGGTGGCCCCACCTACTCCGCTTGATCAACCAGGGAATCAACTCGTGAACTCTCGGATTGTCCTGACCAGCCTCGCTTTCGCCGCTCTGGTCGCTCTCCCCGCCTGTACGGCCTCGACCGGTGGTGATCCCAAGCCCAATTCGGACACGAACACCCCGAGTTCCACGAGCTCGTCCACTCCTACCAAAGCGAGCGGCTCGCTGGCAGACACCGACCCGTGCAGCCTGCTCACCCGGAGCGAAGCCGAGCAGGTCGTGGGACCGCTTGTTGAGGAACCGACCTCGGAAAAGGTCGGATCATCGCGGACATGTCAGTTCGCGCCGGACCGCGGCAGTTTCTCGGTAGGGATTCGGACGAACGTCGGGTTGTCGGGCGTGCAGGCGAACGGCGGCGAGATCAAGGACATCAAGGTTGGTGGTCACCAAGCCAAGCAACTACTCGGCGCGACTGGTAGTTGCGGCGTCTATCTGGGAGTCGATTCGTCGTCGCGGGTTGACGTCGTCCTGAACGCGGGTGCGTCGACCGATCCTTGTCCGCTGGCGTTGAAGGTCGCTGAGCTGGTTGAGCCGAAGTTGCAGTAGCGGCTGTCGCTGAGAGAGGGGTGCGGGGGATGAACGAGGGAGCGCCAGGAAGACCGTCCGATGTGCACTCGCGCTACGGCGTGCAGCGGCACTCGGAGGTGCAGACCGGCCAGCAGGTGCAGGAGCAGGTCAACGCCGAGATGCAAGTGCGCTACGGCCCGTTGATCGGCGTGGTCGTTGGCCTGGTGCAGGCGCCGGGCCAGGTGGACGACATGCTGGACGCACAGGCCGCACAGCTCAAGGGCCAGGTACTGACTCGCTCTGCTCCCGCGCAGCCGGATGCGCACTACATCGGCATCCCTCACCAGCAGCTGCACGAATCGGTCAACAACGGGGTCGATCCCGGTGCGATCGGCGAGATCGGCGACATCTGGACTCAGATCGGCAACGAGCTGGCGACCTTCAACGACGACGTCGCTTCCGCGATCGGGGACAGCGAGACGAACTGGACCGGCAAGGCCGGTGACGGTGCCCGGCAAGCCTTGGCGAACATGGGCAACCGCGCCGGCGAGACCGGCACCGCCGCGCAGCTGGCGGGCACTCTGTTCACTCAGCAGTCGCGGGCATTGAGCGACGCGAAGAACAACGTGCCGCCACCGCCCGCGCAGCCGTACGACGCGGCGGCGTCGCGGGAGCGGTTGATGTCGATCACCGATCCGATTCAGTTCGTCCAGCAGGCGGCGGCGGACAAGGCCGCGTTCCAGCAACAGCAGGCCGATCACCAGCAGGCCGCGCGGGCGGTGGAGACCTACGACCGCACGGTGGCACAGACCGCTGCGGCTCAGCCAGCGTTCGCGCCCGAACCGCCTGCCCCGCCGAAGGATCCGGTCGATCCTGGCAGGCCACCGATCGCGCCGAACCCAGGCTTCACCGGTCAGGGCAACACGCCACCGCCGCAGGTCAGCAACGACACCACCAACACGTCCTGGACGGCGCCGCCGACACAGAACCCTGGCACCACGAACACCAGCGGTCTCAACAACAATCTCGGCGGCAACGGCCCCAACCTGGGCAATCAAGGCGGCAACAACAGCCAGCTTGGCGGCAACAACATCAACCTGGGCGGCGGTCCGTTGCCTGGCACCAAAAACACCCAGGGCGGTCCCGGGGGCCGGACTGGCGGCGGACCAGGCGGCCGTAGCGGTGGTGGAGGTGTAGGCGGTGGCCGAATGCCCGGAGGCAGTACGGCGCTCGGCAATCCCAACGCCGCCAAGGGTTTCGGTCCTGGGGGCTCGGCCGGCGTGTTGCCTGGGAACGAAAGCGCCACCGGGCGCGGCAATGCTGCTTCAGCTGGAGCGACCGGCCGTGGCGGTGCCGCTGGCGGCGCGATGGGCGGCATGGGAGCCGGCGGCGCCAAAGGCAAGGGTGACGAGGACATCGAGCGGACGACTCCGTCCTACTTGTTGGAGCCTGATCCAGACGAGATCTTCGGCAACGAAACGCTCGTCGCCCCTCCGGTACTCGGAGAATGACTTCGTCACAACGCGCTCAGAACACACCTCCGGTTACTGTCCAAAGTAGAGCGCTCAGGCGGGCTTGGGACGAAACGCACAACGAGAAGGACCACGTGGGCCGATGACTGACCCTGATCAGATCCTCAATCAGTACGAAGGCAAGCTGGCTGAGGCCCAGCGGAAAAGCGATGCGATACGCGAAAGCTTGGCGAACCTGCGCGTCATGGAACGCAGCGCGGACGGCCAGATCGTCGTCACGGTCAACGATGCCGGCAACCTCGTGGATTTGAAGCTTGGTAACTCGCTGCAGCGCAGGGAGGGCGACAGCGTCGCCCAGGAGGTGCTGCGTGTGCTGCAGGCGGCGCAGAGCCGGGTGGCCGCCACGGTCCAGGAGGCCATGTCGCCAATGCTCGGCAGCGACTCCGAGGCAATGCACTTCATAGTTGACAAACTGCGCAGCGCCCAGCCACCACCTCCGCCGCAGTACGTGCCGGGCGGTGGCGGGTACGGCGGCGGTCAGCCTCGGCTCGGAGCTATCGAGGACGACACGCCACCGCCTCCTCCCCCACCAGTGCCGCCTCGTTCGCAGCGGCCTCGGCCGCCGCAAGATGATGACGATGACTTCAGCAACAAGGGGTTCCTGCGATGAACTACCGAATCGACTTGGTCGAGATGCAGGCCCACGGGATGAAGCTCAACAACGTCGGCCAGCAGGTGAACTACGCGCTGAGCGCAGGGCAGGCCGTGTCCAATCCGGAGGCTTTCGGCAAGCTCGGCTTCCCGCTCGCAGCCCTCTGCACCGCCGCGCAGAACGCGGCGATGGACACCATGCGCCAAGCCTCAGACGCCGCGGTCGACCACGTCAGGCGATTCGACGGGTGGCGCAAGCACATCGAGGAACACGAGCAGGCTCAGTCCGACATCTTCGACGGGATGCACGACCAATGACCACCATGGGACCGGCACCCATGCCAGGCCAGAACTTCCTCGTGAACACCGGCGAGGCGACGCCGAGCACGGAGGGCGCGGGAATCCTCCACGACGCCACCGAGACGGTGAAGGGCTTCTCGAGCGGCAACTGGGCAGAGGGCCTGATCAACGCAGGAGCGACAGTCGCAGGCGTCGCAGGTGTGCTCGCCGACCCGATGGCCGCACTCCTCAGCGCGGGCTTCGGCTGGCTGATCGAACACGTCGACTTCCTGAAGGAGCCGCTCGACTGGCTCGTCGGAGACCAGGAAGCCCTGGACGGCATGGCGAAGACGTGGGAGTCCGTCTCCGGCTATCTGAAGGACACTTCCGACGACCTCAGGAACTGGGTCAAGAACGACACCACGGGATGGACCGGCAAGGACAGCGACCAGTACCGGCTGTTCGGCGCCGATCGCGCCGACACCTATGCCGGCGTCGCCACCGCCGCCGGTGGCATCGCGAGCCTCGTCCGAACCTGCAAGATCGTGCTCAAAGTCGTCCGTGACATCGTCCGCGACATCATCGCCGAGGCGATCGGCAAGCTGATCTCGATCTGTATCCGGTGGGCGCCCGCCGTCGCGGCAGCCGGCGCGGGCCTCGCCGGAGCGATCGCCGAATGCGTGCCGACCGCGATCAAGTGGGCGAACAAGGCACTGGAGGCTTGCCGCAAGCTCACGAAGGCGTTCAGCAACGCCGGCGGGCTGTTCAAGAAGCTCGACGACATCCTGGTCAACGCCAAGACCGCGCTCTCCAAGAGCGGCGACGACTTCGTCAACGTCCTCAAGAAGGGCATCGACGCGGACATCCGGCGAAGCATGGCCGACTTCTCGTTCACCGGCATGGCCAAGGACGCGCTCGGCGAGGCAAAGACGGTCGCGGTCGACGGCATCAAGAGCGCCCCCGCGGACTTCCTGCCCAAGCTGGGAGTCGAGGCGACCAAGGAGTCCACCAAGTTCAACGACTGGGAGGACAAGGCCAAGGACGGCGGCGGCTGGAGGACGTGGCGGGATCTGAGGGCAGAGGAAGAGGAGAAGCAGGAAGAGAAGCGCAAGGAGGCCAACGGCGGATGAAAGCGGTCCGCATCCTGCACCGGATCTTTGCGTTCCTGATCATCCCCGTTCTCGGGTACCTGCTCGGCGCGACGATCTTCAACCACTTTTGGAACAAGGTCGAGACCGAGGACCTGAGCGAAGCCAGCCACATCATCGTCGCCACGTCGTGCGACCGGCACGGCCCGGTCACCCTGCGAGGCTTCGGTTATGTGTACGAGTGCCGCGCCACGGTGACGAACACGGTCAATGGCAACGTCGTGACCGCGACAGCGCGCGGGTTTCTCAACCCCGAGCTCATCGGTAAGCAAGTCGCGGGTACCGGGTTCAGGCGTGGCGACCTGTATCCGGAGCGCCCTTATGCGGGGTGGGGCATGGTCCTGCTCCTGCCGTTCGGTCTTCTGTGGTTTTACGTGTACATCAAGGTGGCGTGGCCGCTGTTGCCCGAGCGGCGGAAGTCCCGGCGCAAGCCGGTGCGCTATCAACGTCCTGACACCCCAACAGAACCCGATCGCACGGTTCGTGTCTTTGGCGGGCACCGTCGCGTGTGGTTGTTCGTCGTCTTCCTCGTCGGGTGCGTCGGAGCGTTCCTGTACACCTCGTCGGCATTCCAGGAAGACAACGTCGCCACTGGTGCAGCGATCGCGTCCTGGGCGGTGGTCGTACTCGTGATCGCCAACGTCGCATGGCGGCTGGTGCGGGGGCCGATGATCGCGATCTCGCCCGAAGGCTTGGAGTGGCGCGGAGCGAACCTCAGCTGGGCTGAGATTCAGGAGGTGCGGCTAACGCGTCGCCATGCACTGATCGTCCAGCCGCGGAACGGTGATGCCGTACGGATCGGCAGATTCGGCACCGAGCAGGCGACCCGCATCCACGTGGCCATGGGGCAATTCAGCCAGGCGACGTACGCCCGCGAGAGCACCAGCAGCGCGTGAACACTCTTGGGTGCTACGAGCACGGGTGGCAGGAGCCTGCCGGTCTGGACGGGGTCTCAGCCAGTCAGCGGTCTTGATCCCGGGTTCGACTCCGGTTCAGGCTCCAGCACGGTCCCTGGGACGACTCCCGGCGGTGTCTCGCGTGGGGACTCCGGTGTGGGCTCCGGCCCTGTCTCGGGCCATGACTGCGGTGCCGGGCCGAACGCGCGCCGGGCGGCCCGGACGGCCAGGGCGGCGACGGTGGCGTTGGCGCCGCCGCCGATGATCGCGCCGATGCCGAACGGGACCACCCGGCCGAGCACGATGATCCCCTGTTTGGTGCCGTACTTGGTGATGAAGTGCCTGCCCAGGACCTTGTTGATCTGTTTCAGGGTCGACATGGGCACCTTGCCGACGAGCTGGCGGGCCCAGTGCTGGCCGGTGCGCTCGGCGACCTTGCCGATGGTCGCGGAGCCGGACTCGCCGAGCAGGATCCCCATGACGAGTGTGCGGCGGCGTTCGATCTCGTCGATCTGGACGCCGTGGACCTCGGCGACTGAGAGCGCGAACAGGGTGCTCAGTTCGAGCGAGGTGAAGAACTCGCCCGCCGACAGCGCCAGCGCGACCCCGGTGCCGACGGCAGGTGCGGCCGCGGTGGCCCCGACCGCGGCCCCCGTGCTCGCCAGGGCGCTGACGTACATCTTCTCCAGGGTGCGGATGACCTCGGCCGGTGTCGCCTCTGGGTTGCGCTGGCGGGCACGGGCGATGTTCTTGCGGATCAGCGGTGTTTGCAGGCCGATGGCCTTGTCCAGCAGGTCGAGGATCGACTGGCCCCGTCCGCTCGACGCCGGGACCGGTCCTTCGAGGGCATCAGAGGCCACGCCGAACTCCTTTGAGTCGTAACGTCCTCGACCAGTCTCGCACCCGAGCGGCCAGAACCAGCCCTTGCGCTTGAATCAGGCAGGGGCCGCAAAGAACTGGGCGGGCTGCTAACTGGAGGCAAATCCCCGAATCGTCGACGCCGTGCCGCTGAGCGCAGACCCTGAGACTTCGACCGCCTCGACACGAGCCGATGCGATGGGTCGGCGTGCGATACCCATGACGCAGGCAGCTGCGCCATCATTCACCCGAATGGGGTATTGAACACTGCTCCGATCCCAGGTTACCCTGGAAGGTCCTAGCTCGGATCGCTTGATGTGCAGGTTCCGCCGAGAGGAGTTTATCGCACAGGGCAAGTGATCACAAGGTAGGCCTCGCCGATGGACCGGCCGGGCGGCCCCCGCTGTAGGGGCGCTTGGAGTCGAGTGTCCCGGTGGCGCGGAGCGCCACGGTAGGCGCAGGGATGCGGCGTCACGCCTGATCGGGCGTGACGCCAGGCGCGGTAGAGGAGTTCATGCCCCGGCTATCTGGAGCCGGCCCTCCTCGATGACCGTGGAGTCCCTGCCGGATCTGGCTGCGCTCCTGATCTTTCGTGTTCGTCCGCCGACACCGCGCCGCTGCGACATGCCCGCGCCACGAATCCGTGCGGGGCTCTCTGCATCGCGGCGCACCGTCGCGCGAACGGCTGCCCAGCGAACACGACGCATCCCCCGCACCGTGGAGGTGGAGACGCCATGTCATCACGCGATCTACGAATCATTGATCATCAAGCCGGGCCGGCCCCTGCCCCGTCCACATCGGACGGGTGCACGGATGTGGACTCGCCGGTGGGGTCATTTCTGTGCGATCCGTCGAGCCTGTGGGCGTGGTTGTCCTACGCCGCGGGCTGGGCCTGGCGCACGATCCAAGTCTGGTGGCCGCTGTTGGTCCTGGTGGCGGCGGCCTTGACGGTGGGCGCGCTGCTCGCCGTGGCGGTACGGCGAGCCCGTACAGAGGCGGCTGAGCAGGCATCGTGGGTGGAGATCACCCCACCCGCGGTCATGCCCGCCGACGGTGCGCGCGGACTGTGGCGAGCGCTGGCAGGTCTGCTGTCCCGCACCCGCCGAGGACTCGCCCCGCGGCATCTGGCCGTGGAGTTCGTCGCCGACGCCACCGGAATGCGTGCAGGAGTGTGGGTGCCTCCGGCGTTGTCGGCATCGTCGGTTGCCGAGGTGATCAGCCGATGCTGGCCCGGTGCCCGCGCCACCATCACCAACACCCCGCCCACGGTGCACCGTGATAGTGCGGGGCGGGTGACGGCCGCGCACGTGCTGCCACGCGGTGGCCCGTGGGCGCCGCTGCTGGACCCCTCCCGCGCCATGCGGCGACAGGCTGCCGAGGTGGACGGTCTGCACAGCGTGCTGGCCGCGCTGGCCGACCGCGGTGAGACGGACAGCGCGTGCGTGCAGCTCATCGTGTCCGTGGCCCGCACCGGCCGCCCCCGTGGCGACCGGAGCCGGCCGTGGTGGGCGCGGATCGCACTCGGCTTCCTGAAAGCACCGTTCGTGATCATCCTCGCTATCGCGGACGTATTCCTCGACAAGGGCTCGGCCGCCAGTCACCAGACTGCCGCGGCCACCAGCACGCCGGAGGATCCGGCGGTGGCCGCGTACCGCAAGGCGATCGCGGCCAAGCAGGCACACGGCCCGCATCTGCAGGCGACCCTGCGCCTGGCGGTGTGCTCTCCGGTGTCGCGACGGCTGCGGCGGCGCGCGGTGAACACGCTCGTCAACGGCTACGACCTCGCCGCCCCTGCGGCGATCCTGGCGACTCGCCCTGTCCACCGCACGGAGCGGCAGCTGGTGCAGCGGCTGCCCGCACGCCGCCAGGACCGGTTCCTGGTCACCCTCGACGAGGCCGCCGCGCTGTGGCATCTGCCCGACCAGCCGGCGCAGTACGGCATCGCCGATGCCACCGCCCGTGTCCGGCGGCCCCGCCGCGACCTGCCCCGTTTCCATCCCCGCCGTCGGCCGGAACAGCCCGAGGGAGGCCAAGATGCCGCAGCCTGAACGCGACGAAGCATCCGCAGGTCGACACAGGTCGACGCGCCTGCGGCTCCTTCCCGCGGATCACCCGAACCGGCAGACGCCGAAACTGTTGGGAGTCGCCAACGACGGCCCTCCCGACGTGATCGGGCTGCGGGTCGCCGACGCCCGCCACCACATCCACGTGCAGGGCGTGACCGGGGTGGGCAAGTCCACCTGGCTGGCCAACCACGTGCTCGCCGAGGCCGACGCCGGGCGCGGCGTCGTGTTGCTGGACTGCCAAGGAGATCTCGCCCGCCACGTGCTCGATCGGCTCCCTGCGTCATGCGGGGACCGGCTGGTGATCCTCGACCCCACCGAGACCGAGGCGCCGTCGGCGTGGAACGTGCTCGCCCCACTCGGCCGTCCCGGCGACGAGACGCCGGGACGAGACACCGAGACGGCCCAACGAGACCGCGAGACGCTGCAGCGAGACGGCGAGACCGGGCGAGAGTGGGCCGCTGAGAGCGTGGTCGGTGTGTTCCGCCGCCTGTACGCCGCTTGGTGGGGACCACGCATGGACGACGTGCTCCGCGCCGCCTGCCTGACCTTGGTGCGGCGGCCAGGTTCGACGCTGGCCGAGGTGATCCCGGTGCTGACGCGGCCGGAGTTCCGCCGCGCCATCCTCGCGAAACACGGAGAACCGGAAGGGCTGGACGGGTTCTGGGAGGGCTACGACGCCCTGTCTGCGGGGCAGCGCAACCAACTTGCCGGGCCGGTGCTGTCACGGTTGCGGTCGGTGCTGTCCCGCCGGTTCGCCCGCGATCTGCTCGGCACCGCGGCTTCCACGATCAACCTGGCCGACATCCTCGACGGCGGCATCCTGATCGCCCGGCTGCCCAAGGGCGAAATCGGTGAGCATGCCGCCCAGCTCGTCGGGTCATTGCTGCTGTCCGGGCTGTGGTCCGCCGCCACGCGCCGCGCCGCCCTGGCGCCGGAAGACCGCAGGGACGCCACGATCGTGGTCGACGAGTGCCACAACTTCCTGCACATGCCGATCGGCGTGGACGACGCGCTGGCCGAAGCACGCGGCTACCGCCTCTCGCTCGTGCTGGCGCACCAGCACCTCGCCCAGTTGCCTCCGGATGTGCGGGAGGCGGTGGATGCCAACGCCCGCAACAAAATCCTGTTCACCGTCTCTCCGAATGACGCGACCAAACTCGTCCGGCACGTGGCACCCTATTTCGACGAACGTGACCTCGCCCGCCGTCCCGCCTTCGAGGTCCTGGCCCGCAGCGTCCACCACGGACACGACGTGCCACCTTTCACGCTCGCCACGGAACCGCTGCCGCCGCCTGTTCGTGGCCGTGCTGAACAACTCCGGGCCGCGGCACGCAAACGGACCGGCCTGACCGCCGAGCAGCGCGCCCGCGCCACCCGCCGCCGGCATGTCGACACCGCGCCCCGCGCCGCCCGGCTGAGCGCCGATCCCACTCGCACTGTGGTGCCCAGTCAGTCAGCGGGCCACTCAGCGGGCCAGCCACCGGCCACTCAACAGGTCACCTATGACTGGCCCACTGACTGACCGCCCCGGCACCGGTCTTTCCGCAGCTCACGGCAGAAGTGGAGGAACAGTGCGCGTCTCCCGACATTCATCGATACATCCGCACACACCCCCAAGGGTGGAGATCGGCCCGGCAAGCCGGGCCGACATGCTCACGCACTCGCGCGGGCTCACCGCCCGCGATGCCGAGGTGATCTCCTACCTGGCGAGGCATCGGGTGCTCACCGCACTGCAGCTCGCGCGGCTGGTGTTCGGCTCCTACTCCCACGCCCGCTCCCGGCTCGCGGTGCTCCACGAACGCGGCGTGCTCGCCCGCTTCCGCCGCGACATCTGGCCCGGCTCCCAGCAGTGGCGCTACACCCTCGGCCCCGTCGGCGCTGTCGTGCACGCCGCTGCAACCGGAGCCGCACTGCCGCGGCCCGCCACAGTCACCGAAACCGTGCTTCGGCTGGCGCACTCCACCCACACCGAACACCGGCTCGGCATCAACGACTTCTTCGCCAACCTAGCTGGACACACCCGAGACCACCCTGAGTGCGCGCTGCACGAATGGTGGCCGGAAAACGAGATCGCCGAAACCTGCGCAGGCATCGTCCGCCCTGATGCCTACGGTGAATACACCGCTGCCGACGGCACACTCGCGTTCTTCTACGAACACGACACCGGAACCGAACCCATCGCGACCCTGGTGGAGAAAGTCGGCAAGTACACCGAACTGGCCGACGCCGGCATCCGCAAGCCTGTCCTGTTCCAGCTCCCCAGCACGAGCCGCGAACACAACTTCCACATCGGCCTCGCACAGCGCTGGCCGCACAAGACACCTGTGCCCGTGGCGACCTTGCCCACCGACCAACTCGCCCCGCCGAACCACCGCATCACGCCCGCCACACCATCCATCGTGGACGAGCTCTGGCTACCAGCTGGGCATGGACGCCGCCGCTCGCTCGCCACCCTCATGTCACGCCGCACGCAACAGTTGGAGGATGATCGAGACTCCCACCTTCGTTCCGCCTGAAACTCATTTCCCACAACATGTTTCGGACTCGCGTCGAACGCCCGTCTGTCTCGCCTTCGGCGAGACCAGCACCGAGACAGCGAGACGACGCCGAGACCGCAGCGAGACACCGAGTCTCGCTGGTCTCGGCCAGTCTCGCCGCTTGTCTCGCTGTACCAAGGGCAACAACGTCCGGAGCGCAACCACACAGCCGGTGATCGCCGGCCCCGATGGGTGCCGAAGTGCAGTCGGGGAGTCGAGGCCCACCAGTTGGCTTTCCTGTTCGACGCCACTACCTGGCCTGCCGAACAACCGCCCGCGACATCACGCGCACCAGGAGCGTGCTCACGGGTATCTGGAGGTGCCGACGATGGACCCCCAACCGCACGACGAGGCGATTGTTGTTCCACTGCCTCGAAAAGCACCCGATGGTGACATCGAAAACCCGCCCCATGACATCCCTGACCAGGCCGTATGGCGGTATGATGGGACAGGAAAGCGCACGAAGAACTGGACCTTCTCCGGTCACGTGCGCTACGTGAGTGGCGCCGAAGGCGATCGTTTGCACGGCGAGCTGAACGCCGTGATCCACGACCTTCTCGACTGGGCTATGCCCCAGGAACGCACTGAACAGCCCGACGAACGGGAGGCTGCATGAACACGCCGAACAACCCCGAAATAGACCCGCCCGCACCGGCATTGGCCGCACGGTTCCCCGCGGCGCTCGCTGTCGTGCCATCCGGGCCGTCAGGGTTGTCGGACTACGCGGTCTCGCCACTCGGCATGCCGACAGCCTTGCTGCGCAACGAAGTCCGAGTCGCCTTCCTCGCTCGAACGTCCACGGACGACCAGCAGGATCCGCGCCAGTCCATGTTGCGGCAGCTCGGAAACTGCAAGGCGGCCATCCCTGAGTCGTGGGTGATCGTCACGCACTTCTACGACGTCGAGTCCGGCCGTATGGAACTCGACCAACGCGGCCGTGGTGAGAACTACGAGCGCTACGACATCCCGATCGCTCGTGACGGCGGCGTCACCGATCTGCTCGACGAGGCCACGCATCCAGGCCGCCGGTTCGATGTCGTGATCTGCGAGAGCGTCGCGCGAGTCGCCCGCCGCACCTTCGAGGGCCTCTCGATCGAACGGGAGTTGGAACGAGTCGAGGTCCCGCTGTTCGCCTCCAACGAACCGATCACACTGGCCGGGAGTCGGGCGCAGCGAATTCTGCAGCGGCGGATCAACCAGTCAGTGGCTGAGTACGAGGTCCTCAACACCCTCGAACAGTCCTGGGGTGGACTGTGCACGCACGTACGCGAAGGCTGGAACATCGGCAAACCGCCGTACGGCTACAAGGCCAAGATCTACCGCCACCCCAACCCCACCAAAGCCGTCAAGGGTCAGACCAAGACACGGCTCGAGCCCGACGGCCTGCAGGGCGAGACTGTCACGCAGATGGCCGCGTGGCGCTATCACGAAGGTCTCGGCTACGACACCATCGCCGACCGTCTGAATGCCGACCCCGCCAAGTACCCGCCACCCGTGCCGCCCGGCAAGGTCCGGGCACGCGGGGCCTGGGGCAAGACCAGCGTCTACGAGATCCTGCGCAATCCCAAGTACACCGGCTACCAGGTGTTCAACCGCCGCGCCTCTCGCTCACGACGCGGCAAGATCAACGATCCGGTCAAGTGGGTGTGGTCCACCGAGCCTGCGCATGAACCGCTGATTCCGAAGTGGATGTTCGACGAGCTCAACGCTCGAAGGCAGGTCAAGCGGGGCTCGCGCGACGGCAACGAGTTGAACAGCCATCCCGAGACCACCCGTACGTACGTGTTTCGCGGCATGGTGTTCGACTCCTGCGGGCGCCGGATGTTCGGCAGCCAACGCGGTGAGCGCGCCTACTACCTGTGCTGGCCACGCAACAACAACCGCGGCCGCCCCGACAACTACCCCAACCACGCCAAGACGGTCTACATCCGCGAGAGCAAGCTGCTCGACGCGATTGCCGCGTTCTACGCCGACAGGGTCTTCGGCCCACACCGCCGAGCGATCCTCGCCGCCGAACTCGCCACAGTCGACGACCGGCAGACCCAGGAACGACAGACCCAGCGAGAGCGACTGCAACGCGGCATTGCCGATATCGCTCGCCGCCAGGACACCATCCTGCGTCAGGCGCAGAGCGGCGATCCCGATGACCCGTTCAGCCGAGGACTGCGCCAGAGCTACAACGACCTCGAAACCGAGAAACAGGCTGCCTTGGCCGCCGTCACGGAACTCGACGCTATCGACGATGCCGAGCCCACCAAGCCCAGCGAAGAGGACGTCAACCTGATCGACGCCCTCCCGCAGCTGCGGATCGACCTGGCCAAGGCACCCGAGAAGCTGCTGCGGAAGCTGTTCGACACCACCCAGCTGACCATCCGGCTACACCCGGACAGCAACTACGTGACTCTGACCATCAATGCCGGCCGACCGGCTCACCGCCATCGCCGGAGCTGCGGAAAGGATCGACGAAATGTCCCAAGACGCACAGAAACCCGAGACCAGCATGGTCACGGGCTCCTGTGTGGACGTTGTACGTGCCCCCGGTGCGACTCGAACGCACACTGGACGGATTTTGAGTCCGCTGCCTCTGCCGATTGGGCTACGGGGGCGTAGCTGGGATGAACTGTAGCGGATCATCCCAGCGAGTTTCTTGTGGGACCCCTACGACTTGACGAGCCTGCCGATGGCCGCCGACGCCTCTGCCAGCTTCTCCTCGGCCACGAGGCCGCCTTCCGCGGCCGCCTGCGCGACACAATGCTTGAGGTGCTCGTCGAGCAGTCCCAGGGACACCGCTTGCAGCGCCTTCGTGGCGGCGGAGATCTGGGTGAGGACGTCGATGCAGTATTCGTCGTTCTCGACCATGCGCTGGAGACCACGGATCTGTCCCTCGATGCGGCGCAGTCGCTTGAGGTATGCGTCCTTGTCCGCGGTGTACCCGTGCATCGGCCCCTGACCTTCCCTACCCCTGGCGGGTATGTCGAGGATACCTGCACCGGATGGGGGTGCGATATGTCCGGCACTGCTCCGTCAGCGGGAATGAGGAAGCGTCCGGCAAGCCCAGCAACGGGTCGAAGTGAGACGACTAGCAGCACATTTTGGACCCATAACACCCGTGTGGTTTACCGGGTAAATGCCCCGACCGGGGGGTTGGGGTCACATTTTAGCGGCGAAAGGTTCGCCGTTTTTCCTCGTGTGTACTACGGTGTTGTCGAAGCACGTGGTTACGTCGAGGATCCGCGTGCTATGTGAGTACCCAACGGAGGAACAGTGGCACAGCAGACCGTCGTCCAACTCATCGACGACCTCGACGGCGGAGAAGCCGACGAGACCGTGACCTTCGCACTTGACGGTGTCGAGTACGCCATCGACCTGTCGAAGGGAAATGCGGAGCGGCTTCGCGAGTCGCTGGCGGACTTCGTCGGCAAGGCTCGTCGTGCGGGTGGCCGCAAGCAGCGCAAGGGCACCGGCAAGTCCACGGTCAAGGCCACCGACAAGGCTGAGGCGCAGCGCATTCGTGACTGGGCTCGCGCGCAGGGGCACCAGATCTCGGACCGCGGTCGCATTCCGCAGAACCTGGTCGTGCAGTTCCAGGAAGCGCACGCCTCCTGACCTGCGCGAACACGCGAGGTTTCCACACGTCGGCCGGTTCGCCGGCCGACGTGTTAACCGCATAGACCCATCACATACCGGTTCGTTCACACTATCCCCGGAACGCAGGATCAACGGCCTGGAAAGTGTGCTCCGAACAGGCGTGACACAGCAGTGGCCTTGACCGCTGTCTCCTCGAATTCCTCGTCAGGGTCGGACAGTGAGATCACCGCTCCGCCCACACCGAAACTCACCCGGTCGCCGTTGCTGACCAGCGTTCGGATGACGATGCTGAAGTCGGCTGCTCCGTTGAGCGAGAAGTATCCGAGCGCTCCCGAGTACACCCCACGTGGACCGGCTTCCAGCCCATCAAGGATCTGCATGGTCCGGATCTTCGGCGCACCCGTCATGGATCCTCCGGGAAACGCGGCTCGAACACATCGGACAGCAGAACTGTCCGGCCGAAGTCGAGCCCGCACGGTGCTCACCAATTGGTGTACGGTCGCGTAGGTCTCGACCTCGAACAACCGCGTCACCTCGACGGAACCCACTTCCGCGCACATGCCGAGATCGTTGCGGACGAGGTCCACGATCATCAGGTTCTCCGCGCGGTCCTTGACCGATCGCGCCAGGGTTGTGCGCAACATCTCGTCGTCGGCCGCATCAACGCCTCGGGGCCGTGTCCCCTTGATCGGCGATGACTCCACGACGCCATCTCGGTCCACCTTGATAAATCGTTCGGGTGACGTGCTGAGCACGGAGAGGTCACCGAAACGCAGCAACGCGCCGAACGGAACGGGATTAGCGGCGCGAAGCAGCCGATATGTGTCCCACGGGTCGAGCGAGGCTCGCCACGACATCATGTTCGTCAGACACGCCTCGTACGTCTCCCCGGCCGTGATCGCTTCCTGACACGCGCTGATCAGCTTCAGGTAGTGCGCGCGCGGATGGCGCAACGTCACGTCGGAGACGACCGGACGTGAAGGTTCGGCCATTGGTGTCAACTGGGCCAGAACAGCCGAAACCTCGTCGAACCAGCCGTCATCGGACAACGACAGCAAATAGACGCAATCATCGGCGTGATCGATGACCACGGCACGGTCCGTGAAGACGAACGACGCGTCCGGCTGTTCCGCGCGGTGTGCGAAGTCGCCGCCGCACTCCACCTTCAGCTCGTAGCCGAGGTATCCGACCCAGCCCAGGGCGAAATCGAACGGAACATCGGGTTGCTCGACGCTCCACGACGCGAGGTCGTCGTCCAGCCAGGAGAAGAAAGAAGGGCAGGGGCGCGGTGTGCCGTCGAGCGTGAGCACCTGGTCCTGCACCGAGTACTGCGCGATGCGCGCGAGAGGCCCCGAGGCGTCCCCCATGAAGGAGAATCGCCCGCCCGGCCCGCTGTCCAGCCAGAACGCCGTCTCAGAAGCCCGGTGGAGTGCCGCGAACGCCTCCTCCGCGTTCACGGCCACGGCGAGCTTCCGGACGTGCACAGGGCGTTTCTGAGGCGTGGGGCGAACCAGTACCGGTTCCGGCACCGCGGCCGTCCTCGTCGGGGTGAGCGCGGCGAAGTTCGCGAGCATCTCGCGGCCGAAGTCCGTGCAGATCGACTCGGGGTGGAACTGCACACCCCACGCGGGCCGGTCGAGAGCGCGCACGCCCATCAGCACCGAGTCGTCGCTCCACGCGATCGCCTCCAGCGAGGAAGGCAGCTCCGTGACCGCCAGCGAGTGGTACCGCACGACGTCGAACGGCGAGGGCAGCCCCGCGAACACGTCGACGCCCGTGTGCGTGACCGGAGAGATGATCCCGTGGCGTGGCACGGGCGCGGGCCCTACGACAGCGCCGTACGACAGGCACAACCCCTGATGTCCCAGACACACGCCCAGCAACGGGATCTCGGCGTGGTCGATCACCGCGCGGCAGATGCCGAAGTCGGCGGGATTGCCGGGCCGGCCGGGTCCTGGCGAGATCACCACGTGGTCGAACGACCGCAGTGAGGCCAGCCGGAAGCGCGGGTCGTCGTTGTGGACGACCACGGGCTCGGCACCGTTCACCTCAGCGAGGTGCTGGAAGAGGTTGAACGTGAACGAGTCGTAGTTGTCGATGAGCAGAGTCCGCATTGCAGGACGGCACTCTACCTGGCAAAACACCCGAAAGAACCAACGAGAGAGGGCGGCCACAGAACGTGACCGCCCTCGTGTTCACCTGCTCAGCTCCCGAGAAGGAACTTCGCGTCCGTGGCCATGGTCGCGAGCTCGCTGGCCAGGAACGGGTTGCCGTCGAGCCCGGGGTAGCCGCTTCCCTCGTAGCTCGCGTTCTGGGCGATGTTCACCGTCCAGCCGTTGGGGGCCTTGTAGGACATCCACTGCATCACGCGACCCTCCTCCTGACTGGAAGCGTCGCCGACCTGCACGCCGTTGACGTCGCGCACCTTGCACGTCGCCTCGCTCATGCCCCAGAACCGCTTGGCCAGTGCACACGGCTCGGCCGGATCCGACGGCCTCGGCATCGAGACCTCGGCGAGCATCATGCCGACCTTGCCGTTCTTCTGGACCGGCACGTGTGCCGTGTAGACCCAGACCTCCGGCGTCTGGCCCTTGTTGGTCGAGATCTGCGCCCGGGTGCGCTGCATCTCGCCGTTCTGGTACTCCGGCGCCTGGTACTTCAGCTTGGGCGTCTCGAACCCGCCGGCCTGGGCGGATGCCATGAGCGCGTTCAGCAGCTGCACGCCGCGGTCGGCCTGCGGACCGTTGGTGGCCGTCCGGTCGGACTGCCCGACCGGCCACTTCTCGCCCCACTGCGAGCCGGGCATTCCGGGGTTGGAGCTGCTGCTCTGCCCCGCTCCGACCAGGTAGTTCGTCGTTCCCTGCGGGTTCAGCGCGAACGCCGACCCGAGCCCGACACCGACCACGAGCACGGCGACCGCGGCCCCCGTGATGGACGCCCGCCGCTTGGAACGGGCCTTGTGCGCCCTGCCGAGCGCGATGCCCGGATCCATCGAGGGAGGCGGGCTGCTCGCCACCACCACGTCCTGAAAAGCTCGTTTGAGGTCCTGTTCGTTCATCGAACCCTCTCCTGCTCTGAGAGCAGGCCGCGCAGCGTCTGCAGCCCCCGCGCGGCCTGGCTCTTCACGGTTCCTTCCGAACATTTGAGGACGACGGCCGTCTTCTCGACGGACATGTCCTCCCAGTACCGCAGAACGAGGCACGCACGCTGTTTCGGAGGCACCTTCGCCAGCGCCTCCAGCAACACCATCCGTTCCTCGGGGTAGCCGCCGGGCGGCGCGGCCGCGTCCGCCACGTCGTCTGTCGCCGACTCGAACCGGAACCACCCGCGCCGTCGCTCGGACAGGAACGTCCGCACCAGGATCTGCCTGGTGTAGGCGTCCAGCGCCTCGTGCCGCTCGACCCGTCTCCAAGCCAGGTACAGCTTGGTGAAGGCCTGTTGCACCAGGTCTTCCGCGCGATGCCAGTCGCCGCACAGCAGGTATGCCGTGCCGCGCATGGCGTCGGAACGGGCCGCGAAGTACTCCTGGAACGCGGCGTCCCGATCACTCATCAGGTCTCCCCCTGTCTGCGGTGCCGGGTTAGTCACGCCACCTGGGGCCTGGCGGGTTGCATGGAGTTCTCGAAACGCATACTGATGTCGTGATTTTCCTTTTGCTCCTCGGCGTCCCCGTCGCCTTGGGCCATTTGTACCTGTGGCGGCGGCTGGTCGTGGACACGACGCGGCCCCGCACGCTCGGGCGTCGCGTCGGCGCGGTGGCGGTCATCGGTGCGTTCCTGATGCTGATGAGCGCGCTGGTCGTGACGCGCAGGGTGCCGCCGGAGTACGGGAAGTTCTTCGCGTGGCCCGGGTTCGTCTGGCTCGCGGTGCTCTTCTACCTGGCGATCGCGCTCGGCATCGCGGAGGTGCCGCGCCGGATCCTGCTCAAGCGCGCCACGCTCGCGCCGGTGCCCGTCGCCGCCGGTCCCGCGCCCGCCGAACCGGTCGAGATCGTGCCGGACCCGTCGCGGCGGCTGTTCATCTCGCGCTCCGTGGCGATCGGATCCGGCATCGCGGCGGGCGGGGTCGTCGGCTACGGCATGACGCAGGCACTGGGCGACCCGCAGTTGCTGAACGTGCCGGTGACGCTGGACAAGCTGCGGCCGTCGCTGTCGGGTTTCCGGATCGCGGTCGTGAGCGACATCCACCTCGGGCCGCTGCTCGGGCGTTCGCACACCGAGCGGATCGTGCGGATGATCAACGAGCAGGAAGCGGACATCGTCGCGATCGTCGGCGACCTGGTGGACGGCACCGTCGCCGAGCTCGGCGAGGCCGCGGCACCGTTGCGGGACCTGGTGTCCAAGCACGGCAGCTTCTTCGTGACGGGCAACCACGAGTACTTCTCCGGACACGAACAGTGGATCGCGGAGCTCGACAGGCTCGGCGTGAACCCGTTGCGCAACGAGGGTTTGACGGTCGCCGGCGGCATCGAGGTCGTGGGGGTGAACGACGTGACCGGCAGGTCCTACAACGACGGGCCGGACTTCGACCGCGCCCTGTCGGGACGTGATCGGAACAACCCCGTAGTCCTGTTGTCACACCAGCCCGTGCAGGTGGGCGACGCGTCTTCACGCGGCGTCGACCTCCAGTTGTCCGGTCATACACACGGCGGACAGATGTTCCCGTTCAACTTCGTTGTGCCGCTGCAGCAACCCAGCACGGCCGGGCTGTCGAAGGTGGACGGCACCTGGCTCTACACCAGTCGTGGCGCGGGTTTCTGGGGTCCGCCGGTGCGCGTGGGCGCGCCTCCGGACATCACGATGATCGAGCTGCGTTCTGCTGGGTAAATCACACTCGCCTGGACTGGCTTGCGCATTTCGGGTGTCCAGGCCGTAGAGTGCACGGCCGTGCCCGCGTACGGAACGCGAGGCGGATGAAGGGGGACTCCTGGGGAAATGACCGAGAGCTTCGCCGTTGATCGGCGCAACGAGGCAGAGGCTCGTATTCGGCGTTTCCTGGACCAGGAGAACCCATCGACACCATGTCTGGTGATCGACCTCGAGACGATTCGCGCGCGCTACCAGGCCATTCGCGCGGCACTGCCGTCCATCGACATCTTCTACGCGGTGAAGTCGAACCCGGAGTCCGACGTGGTCGGCACGCTGGTCGCGGAGGGGTCGCACTTCGACGTGGCGTCGCCCGCCGAGATCGACCTGTGCCTGGCGCGCGGCGCCGAGCCGTCGTCGATCTCCTACAGCAACCCCATCAAGAAGGCCGCTGACATCGCGTACGCGTACTCGCGTGGCGTGCGGATGTTCGTGTCGGACAGCGAGCAGGACGTCCGTTTCGTCGCTTCCCACGCGCCCGGTTCGTCCGTGCTGGTGCGGATTCTTGTCCACAGCAAGGGTTCCACGTACCCGTTCGGCAACAAGTTCGGTTGCGATCCGGAGATGGCGACGGATCTCTTGCGGCTGGCGCACGAACTGGGCCTCGTTCCTCTCGGTGTCGCGTTCCACGCCGGCTCGCAGCAGCTCTCCGTCGAGGGCTGGGACTCCGGCATCGCCGACGCGGCGCTGATCGCCGCGAAGCTGCGCGCGGAGGGCATCGAGACGTCGACGGTGAACCTCGGTGGCGGGCTTCCGGCCGTCTACCAGGAGGCCACGCCGTCCCTGGAGGCCTTCGCCACCGCCATCGAGGCTTCGGTCGCCCGGCACTTCGGCGCCGCCCGCCCCAGGGTGATGATCGAGCCCGGCCGGGCGATCTCCGCCGAGGCCGGCATGATCCGTTCCTCCGTCGTGCTGGTGTCGCGGAAGTCCTATTCGGACGAACGCCGCTGGGTGTACGTCGACATCGGCCGCTACCAGGGCCTCGCCGAGACCGAGGGCGAGGCGATCGCGTACCGGCTGCGGACCTCGCGCGACGGTGGCCCGGTGGGCCCGATCGTGCTGGCGGGCCCGACGTGCGACGCGGACGACGTGATCTACCAGCACACCCGCTACGACCTGCCGCTCGACCTGCAGGCGGGCGACCACGTGGACATCCTCCACGCGGGTGCCTACACCTCCTCCTATTCGTCCGTGTGCTTCAACGGCTTCCCGCCGTTGGCCACGTACTGCATCTAAGCCCGTCTGCAATTCACATAGTTTGGAGTGATTGATGTCCGAAGCGCCCTGTCAGACCGAGGAGACCGTCGGTTTGTTCGCGGGACAGCACGTACTTGCAGAGCTCTCGGGTGTGAGTGCCGATCTGCTCGACGACGAGCAGTTCCTGAAGCACGCCCTTGGTGAGGTTCTCACGCAGGCCGACGCAACCGTGCTGGAGGTGATCTCCAAGAAGTTCGATCCCCAAGGAGTCACCGTGCTGGCCCTGCTGTCGGAATCCCATGCGTCGATCCATACCTATCCCGAAGTGGGTTCGGTGTTCGTCGACGTGTTCACCTGCGGTACGCGTGCGAAACCCGCACTGGCCGTCCAGCTACTCGCTGACGCTCTGGGCGCTGCTCACGTGAGCACGGACCTCGTCACTCGTGGCGTCAAGGAGCATGTCGCGTGAACACGATCAACGAGCCGCTCGCCGATGGCATGACCCGCCACTGGCAGGTGGACGAGGTGCTGGTCGACACCAAGACCGACTTCCAGCACCTGGTGATCGCCCGTACGGCGCAGGGGTTGTCGCTCTTCTGCGACGACGACCGCCAGTCGACGGAGTTCAGCCAGCTGACCTACCACGAGGCCCTGATGGTGCCGGCGCTGTTGCTGGCCGACACCGTCGAGCGCGTGCTGGTCATCGGCTCCTCCGAGGGCGTCGTGTGCCAGATGGCCGTCCAGCACGGTGCGACGGTCGTCGACCACATCGACATCGACGAGCAGGCCGTCAAGCTGTGCGCGGAGCACCTGCCGTACGGCTACACGTCCGAGGAGCTGGCCGAGGCGGAGAAGGGTTCCGGCCCCATCCGCGTGCAGTACATCGACGGGTTCGAGTACATCCGCACGACGTCGGAGAAGTACGACATCGTGCTGGTGGACCTGCCCGACGAGCGCGAGGAGGAGGCGCAGCACAACCGCCTGTACGGCGCGGACTTCCTGCGCATGTGCAAGGCCCTGCTGCGTCCCGGCGGCGTCGTCGTCAACCAGTCCGGTTGCCAGACGATGTGGCGCAACACCACGCTGATCCGCTCCTGGCAGCGGTTCAACGAGGTGTTCGACACCGTCGCCTACTACGGCTCGGACGAGCACGAGTGGGCCTACCTGTTCGGCCGCGCGGACGTCGTCGAGGACCCGACGGCGCTGATGGTCGAGCGGCTGAAGACGGCCGGGTACCAGCCGGAGTCGATCGACGACCTGGCGCTGCTGGGCAACAGCATCCCGCCCTACCGGGTACGGCAGTCGCTGGCCTGATCGCAGGCTTTCGAAAGGGGCGCTTCCCGTTGCGGGAAGCGCCCCTTTCTTATGGCGGTCAGGCGAGCGACTGCTTGAGGAACTCGACCTGCAGCAGCAGGAGGTTCTCCGCCACCTGTTCCTGCGGGGTCATGTGCGTGACGCCCGAGAGCGGCAGCACGGTGTGCGGGCGGCCGGCGGCGAGCAGGGCGCTGGACAGGCGCAGCGTGTGCGCGGCCACCACGTTGTCGTCGGCCAAGCCGTGGATGATCATCAATGGACGGGAGAGCTTGTCCGCGTCGGCGATGAGGGAGTTCGAGTCGTAGACCTCGGGCCTGTCGTCCGGGTGGCCCAGGTAGCGCTCGGTGTAGTGGGTGTCGTAGAGGCGCCAGTCGGTCACCGGGGCACCGGCGATGCCCGCATGGAAGACGTCCGGGCGGCGCAGGACGGCCAGGGCGCTCAGGTAGCCGCCGTAGGACCAGCCACGGATCGCCACTCGGGTGAGGTCGAGGTCCGGTTCGAGCGCGGCGGCCGCTTGCAGGGCGTCCACCTGGTCTTCCAAAGTGGCGCCGGCGAAGTCGAACGCGATCGCGCGTTCCCAGGCGAGGCCCCGGCCCGGGGTGCCGCGGCCGTCGGCGACGAGGACCGCGAAACCCTGGTCCGCCAGCCACTGCGAGGCCAGGAAGGCGTTCTGGGCCGACACGACGCGCTGGGCGTGCGGGCCGCCGTACGGGTCCATCAGCACCGGGAGCTTGGTGCCCGGGACGTGGCCGGTGGGCAGCAGGAGCGCGGCGCGGATGGAACGTTCGCCGAGGGTCAGCATGCGCGGGGACGCCTTGAGAACCGGCGTGTCCGCCCACGACTCGATGATGTGGTCACCGACGCGCGCCCGTGCGCCGAACCAGTCCAAAGTGGCCGACACGAGGACAACCGTGTCACCGCCCCGAATCGCGGAGTGCACACCGTCCTCAGAGGACAGTTTCTCAACGCTGCCGCCGACCGAGTAGACGTGCACCTGCGTCGGGTCGTCAGCGGCGGAGGCGGCCACGAGGATCGAGTCATCGGCGATGTCGAGCACCCGGCGCACCTGGAGTCCCGAGGTCAGGACCTCGTCGCCCACGCGGAGCGCGTACTCGTCGCCCTCCCCCACGATCCGCACGAGACGGCCGTCCGGAGTCCACGCCGGAGCGCCGTCGCTGACCTCGAGCCACGTCGGATCGGTCTCGACCGCGAGCTCCGTGACAGCGCCGGTCTCCGGGGACAGCGTGTAGATCCGGCGGGTGCGCTGGTCGCGGGTCTGCGTCGTGATCAGCGGGGCGCCACCGGACGACCAGTGCACGTCGTTGAGGTAGTCGAACTCCAGCAGCACCGGGACGAACGTCGTGTCGAGCGACACCACGTGCAGCGACACCGTGGCGTTGGCCGTACCCGCCGCCGGGTAGGCGATCTCGGTGGCGGCGGTGCCGGGGTTCGCCGGGTCGGCGATGTACCAGCGCTGCACCGGGGCGTTGTTCACGCGCGCGGCGATGAGGCGGTCGCCGTTCGGCTCCCACCAGTAGCCGCGGTAGCGCGACATCTCCTCGGCCGCGATGAACTCGGCGAGGCCGAACGTCACGTCCTCGCCGTCCGGCTCGGCGACGGCATAGTCCTCACCCGAGCTCAGCTCGACCACGCGCAGCGTGCCGTTCGTGACGTACGCCACACGCCGCCCCGTCGGGTCCACGCGCGGGTCGACGACGCCACCCCGGGTCGGCAGCTCACGGGCGGTACCGCTCACCAGGTCGGCCACGAACAGGCGGCCCGACAGCGCGAACGAAGCCACCGAGGCGTCCCGGGAGAGCGCGTAACCGACGATGCCCGCACCGGACTCACGCGTGCGCTCGCGGCGTGCCTTCTCCTCCGCAGGCAGATCCTCCGGATCGGACAGCAGCGTCGCCGGGTCGGCGAGCAGCCGTTCGACGCCGGTGGTCGTGTTCAGCTCCCAGAGCCCGTTCGCACGGCTTGTGGCCGTGGCCGGGCGCAGGAAGAAGACACGTGCGCCGTCCGCTGACACCGCGAATGTCCTCGGTGCGCCGACGGTGAACCGCTGGGTGCGCGCCTGTTGGCGCGGGAAGGAGATGTCGTTGCCCACGCTCCAACATTAACCCGCGCACGCGTGCCGCACGGGCGCTGTGACGTGCACTGCTTCGCACGACAGGCGCCGCCGAGCCACCAGGCCAGGCGCTGGGAAGCCGGGCACGACGACCTCCAGGCACGCCACCTCGCCGCGCACCCCCGCCAGCCCCTACCCCACGCGACTCTTCGGAGGCAGCGGGATGAAACCACTGGTGCGCCGCACATACTCGGCGTAGCCGGGACGGCGCGACACGATGTCCTTCTCCAGCAACGGCTTGCCGCTGCCCTTCGCGAGCAGCCACGTCATGATCACCGGACCGATGATCGTGAGCGCGGCGAGCCACGAGTGCAACGCGAACAGGTAGAGGCCCCACCACACCACAGAGTCGCCGAAGTAGTTCGGATGCCTTGTGTAGCGCCACAAACCGCGGTCCATCACGGCGCCCTTGTTCGCCGGGTCCGCACGGAACCGGGAGAGCTGCCAGTCACCTACGGCCTCGAAGACGAAGCCGACCATCCACACGCCAGTGCCCACCCAATCTAACACTCCGAACGGGGCCGAAAGATGCTGCGCGGCCTGGACCGGCAGCGACACGATCCACATCAGCACGGCCTGGAGCAGGTAGACGCGGTACATCCGCAAGCGCGGATTTCCCTTGGCACGCCTCAACATGTCCTGATAGCGCGGGTCTTCGTCCTTGCCCCTGTTGCGCGAGTGGATGTGCACGCCCAGGCGTAGACCCCACACCACGGTCAGGACGGTGACGACCCACTGCCGAGTCGGTTCGCCCTCCGCGAACAGCAACGTGATCACCGCGATCACGGCGAAGCCAGGGCCCCACACGGAGTCGATCAGGTCGTAGCGCTTGCGGGAGTCCGCGTACAGGAACAGTCCGCTGAGCAGCACCAGCACCACGACAAGGCTGATCAGGAAGCTCATCGGGCGACCAGCTCACGGCGCACGCGCGGCATGCCGCTGCGGCCGTTCTCGCTCCTGCGCACCGCGAGGATCTGGTCGACGCCCATCCGGCCCTCCTCGAACGTCAGCGCGCCGCCCGCGAGGTACAGCCGCCAGACGCGCGCCTGGCCCTCGCCGACCAGGGCGACGACCTCGTCCCAGCGCTCTTCCAGAGTCTGCGCCCACGCCCGCACGGTCCACACGTAGTGCTCGCGCAACGCGTGCACGTCGCGGATCTCCAGGCCGGCGCCTTCGAGAAAGCCGGTGGTGGCACTGACCGGCCGCATGTGCATGTCCGGCGCGACGTACGACTCGATGAACGCGCCACCGCCGGGTGCGTTGTGTCCGCGCGACATCTGCTGCAGCAGCAGGCGGCCCTCGGGCTTGAGCAGCCGGTGCAGCGTCGAGGCGTACTCGGGGTAGTTGCTCTCGCCGACGTGCTCGCCCATCTCGATCGTGGAGATCGCGTCGAACGGTTCGTCACGCACCTCGCGGTAGTCCTGCAACCGCACCTCGACCCGGCCGGTCAGTCCTTCGGCCTCGATCCGCCCCAGGATGTGCGCGCGCTGCTGGGCGGAGATCGTCACCCCCGTCGCGTGCACGCCGTAGTGCTTCGCGGCGTGGATGATCATCGAACCCCACCCGCAGCCGACGTCGAGCAGGCGCATGCCCGGCTCCAGGCCGAGCTTGCGGCACACGAGGTCCAGCTTGTTGTGCTGCGCCTGCGCGAGCGGCTCGTCCTCGGACGTGAAGTACGCGCACGAGTAGGCCATGCTCGGGTCGAGCACGAGCCGGTAGAAGTCGTTGCTCAGATCGTAGTGATGCGAAATGGCATCACGGTCCCGGCTCTTGGTGTGCAGCGCGCCCCGCAGCCGGGCTTCCTCCTTCGGCGCGTCCGGGTTGGGCCCCAGCACCTTCAGCCGCAACGCGAGCTTCGCGACCTCCGAGAGCCGCGGCCGCCGGGTGACGCCCCGCCGCACCAGCCCCCAGATCTGCGAGAGACCGGTCGCGAGATCACCCTCCACGTCGAGCTCCCCGCTCACGTACGCGCGCGCGAGCCCCAGTTCGTTCGGGCTCCAGACGAGCCGTCGCAACGCGTCGCGCGAGCGGATCACGACCACCGTGCCGTCCTGCGGCCCGGCCACACTTCCGTCCCAGGCCCGAAATCCGATCGGCAACGCTGCACCCAGCACCCGTTCGGCCATTCCCGCCAGCTGACCAGCGACGACCACCTTGCACCTCCTGCGTTACCCGGCTCCGCCAGACGTTCGAGACGGGACGAGGTTCGGTTCGTTTCTGAACCGAGACGCAACCGGGGCCGTATGGCCTGGATAGAGCGAACGGATGGACGAGGAGGACATGAGTGTGATCCGACGTAACCGCATTGCCATCGGGCTCGCCGCGGGACTGGCAGTTGTGCTGGGTCTGGGTGTCTGGAGCGCCACTGGCAGTGGCACGAACTCCAAGCCGGTGGCACAAACGCAAACCGACCTGGGCGTCCTCGGCGACTACGGCGACGTGGGTCAGCCCCCGGTACTCCAGGAGCCCGCGCAGGCCCCCGAAGCCCCTGTCCAGCAGCAGGCCCCGGAAGTTCCGGCCGCGCAGCCCCCGGCGGCGCAGCCCCCGGCAGCAGCCCCGGTCAGCACGTTGAAGCTGGTCGGCAAACCCGTCGACAAGATGGGCCTCGTGGTCCAGGACGGCGACGGCCGCACCCTTTACCGCTTCGACAAGGACACCCCGAAGCCCGAAGGCAAGTCGAACTGCAACAACCAGTGCGCCGTCACCTGGCCGCCGCTGATCGCGGACACGATCCCGCAGGTCGAGGGCGTCGACGCGAAGCTCGTCTCGCTGATCACCCGCGCTGACGGCAAGAAGCAGGTCGCCATCGACGGCTGGGCTCTCTACACCTACTCGCAGGACCCGAAGCCGGGCGCCTGGAAGGGCCAGGGTGTCGGTGGCACCTGGTTCGTCATCCAGCCCGACGGCAAGCGCAACGTGGAGTGCCTGCCCCCTGGTGTCACGGCCCCCGCTGCCTAACCCCACAGCATCCCTTTAGGACGGTCCATCTGAAACACACAACACCCTGACACGGTGAAACCCCGGCCCTGGGGAAGGGGCCGGGGTTCCCGTCGTTTCGCTCTCGGGTCACAAACGCGAGGGGCGCCACCGGAAATCCGGTGGCGCCCCTTGTCGTTCAGCGTCAGAGCGTCGAGTACAGCGGGTGCTTCGCCGCCAGCACCTCGACGCGCGCACGCAGCTCGTCGATCGCCGCGCCCGGCTTGAGGGCCTCCGCGATGACGTCGGCGACCTCGGTGAAGTCCACCTCGCCGAACCCGCGGGTCGCGAGCGCCGGCGTGCCGATCCGCAGACCGGAGGTGACCATCGGCGGCCGCGGGTCGTTCGGAACGGCGTTGCGGTTGACCGTGATGCCGATCCGGTGCAGCACGTCCTCGGCCTGCTTGCCGTCCAGTTCGGAGTTGACCAGGTCGACGAGGACCAGGTGCACGTCCGTGCCACCGGTCAGCACCTTCACGCCGGCCGCGGCGACGTCCGCCTGCGACAGGCGCTCGGCCAGGATCCGCGCGCCCTCGAGCGTGCGGCGCTGACGGTCCGCGAACTCCGGCGAGGCGGCGTGCTTGAACGCCACCGCCTTGGCCGCGATCACGTGCTCCAGCGGCCCGCCCTGCTGGCCGGGGAACACCGCCGAGTTGATCTTCTTGGCGATGTCCGCCTCGTTCGACAGGATCACGCCGCCACGGGGACCGCCGAGGGTCTTGTGGGTCGTGGTCGTCGTGACGTGCGCGTGCGGCACGGGCGACGGGTGCAGGTCGGCGGCGACGAGGCCGGCGAAGTGCGCCATGTCGACCATCAGGTAGGCCTCGACCGAGTCCGCGATGCGGCGGAACTCGGCGAAGTCCAGCTGGCGCGGGTAGGCGGACCAGCCGGCGACGATCAGCTTCGGCCGGTGCTCCTGTGCCAGGCGCTCGACCTCGGCCATGTCGACGCGGCCGTCGGAGTCCGCGACGTGGTACGGCACGACGTTGTAGAGCTTGCCGGAGAAGTTGATGCGCATGCCGTGCGTCAGGTGGCCGCCGTGCGCGAGGTCCAGGCCCAGGATCGTGTCGCCGGGCTGGAGCAGCGCGAACATCGCGGCCGCGTTGGCCTGCGCGCCCGAGTGCGGCTGGACGTTCGCGAAGCCCGCGCCGAAGAGCGACTTGATGCGCTCGATGGCGAGGCGCTCGACGACGTCCACGTGCTCGCAGCCGCCGTAGTAGCGGCGGCCGGGGTAGCCCTCCGCGTACTTGTTGGTGAGCACGGAGCCCTGGGCCTGCAGCACCGAGACGGGCGTGAAGTTCTCCGAGGCGATCATCTCGAGCGTGCCCTGCTGGCGTGCCAGCTCGGCCGCGACGGCCTCGGCCACCTCGGGGTCGTACTCCGCGAGGGAGGCGTTGAACTGGTCGGACATCTGGAGGATCTCCCTACTTGGCGCGCTTGTAGAACGGAAGTGCGACGACCTCGACCGGCTGCTTCTTGCCTCGGACGTCCACCAGCAGTGAGGTGCCGGGCTCGGCACTGGCCTTCGTCACGTAGGCCATGGCGATGGAGTAGCCGAGGGTCGGGGACAGCGCGCCCGACGTCACCTCGCCCACGACCTCGTCGCCGTCAAGCACCGCGTAACCGTGGCGGGGGGCGCGGCGCTCGGGCGTCTTCAGTCCGACCAGGACCGAGTCCACCCCGGACTCGGCGACCTTGGTCAGCGCGTCGCGGCCCACGAAGTCGCCGGGCTTGTCGAGCTTCACGACGCGGCCCAGGTTCGCGTTGTAGGGCGTCAGCGACGTCGTGAGCTCGTTGCCGTACAACGGCATCCCGGCTTCGAGACGCAACGTGTCGCGGCAGCCGAGACCGCACGGCTTGAGCTCGTGCGCCTCGCCGGCTCCCAGCAACGCCGCCCAGACCGCGGGCGCGTCGGCGGGGGCGACGAAGAGCTCGAAGCCCTCCTCGCCGGTGTACCCGGTGCGGGCGAGCAGCGCGTCGACACCGGCCACGGTGGACGGGTACGAGGCGTAGTACTTGACCGTCGACAGGTCGGTGGCGGTCAGGCCGGAGAGGATCTCGACCGACTTCGGGCCCTGGATCGCGATCAACGCGTAGTCGGTCGAGGAGTCGGTGACGACGGTGTCGAACCCGGCGGCACGCTCGACCAGCGCCTCGGCGACGACAAGGGCGTTCGAGGCGTTCGCGACGACCATGAACTCCTGGTCGCCCAGGCGGTACACGATCAGGTCGTCGATCACGCCGCCGTCGGCCTGCGTGATCATCGTGTAGCGCGCCTTGCCGACGGCCAGTGCCGAGATGTGGCCGACCAGCGCGTAGTCGAGGGCCTCACCGGCCTGCGGTCCGGTCAGGACGATCTCACCCATGTGCGTGAGGTCGAACAGGCCCGCGGTCGTGCGCACCGCGTGGTGCTCCGCGAGTTCGGACGAGTAGCGCAGCGGCATCCGCCAGCCCGCGAAGTCGGTGAACATCGCGCCGAGCTGCTCGTGCTCGGCGTTCAGAGGCGTGAGGCGGGACATCAGAACGCTCCTCCAGGGTGCGCCGAAGAGCCGGACGCGGCCGGCTGAGGCATCAGAAGAATGACACGGTCCATCGGAGACTCCTCACTAGAGCGAGCCTCCCCCTCTGTCATGAGCCTGAGAGCTTCACCACCGAAGTGGCTTGCACCGTGGGCGAGGCTGCTGATGAGCCTGCTTTTCAGAGTTGCCTTCGTCGCGCGGTACTTGTACCTGAGAGATTCCGGGGAGGAGTTGCTCCTTCGGCGCTCCCATCGAAGGGAGCTCTCCCGCGCGACATCGACGGCCGTGTTCAGTTGTCAGCCCCAGACGCTAGCAGGCCAAACGTCACAGGGGCACGCCCTGCGCGGTCTTCTCGACCACCTTGCGCTCCGCCCAGAAGGACAGGAACGGGATCGTGCCGGCGAGCAGCACCAGCGCGGTGCCCTTGATCGACCAGCGCAGCTTCAGCGCCAGGTCGACGGAAATCACCAGGTAGATGGCGTAGAGGAAGCCGTGGATCGGGCCGACGACCTTCATCGCGCCGTCCATGTCCGCGGCGTACTTGAGCACCATGGCCACGACCAGGAGCAGCAGGAAGACTCCGACCACGTAAGCCATGACCCTGAACCGGGTCAACGCACCCTTCATCTGCCCGCCTTCGCTCAACGACCGTCCCGCGCGTTGAGGTCCGCGAGCATGCGGTTGTAGGCCGCGAGCTCCGCGTCTTCTTCGTCGTCGAAGTGCTCGACAGGCGCGGGTTTGACGGCGTCAACGGTAGCCACCGGTGCAGGAGCGGGCGCAACCGGCTCCGGTACGAGATCCGCGTCACGGTTCAGGCGCGCCAAGCGCCGGAACCGCCACACCATGAAGAGGGGGAAGAGGCCGAAGAGCGGCCACTGGAGCACGTATCCGAGGTTCTGGAACGTGCCGCTGGCGGACTCGAAGCGCTGCCACTGCCACCACGCGAGCCCGCAACAGGCGACCAGCGCCGCCAGACAGGCGAACGCGATCAGCACACGTTGGGGAGTAAGGAGGCCGCGCACGGCTCCCAGACTACTTGGGTGAGGCCTCCTGACGGAGGCCACCCCGTGGGGGGTCCGGGGGCTCGCCCCCGGCTGGGGCGTGGGGGCTCGGCCCCCACAGAACACGTGGAACGATTCCTGTGAGCGCGTTCCGCGAACATAGGGGCCCCGATCGTGGAGCCCCGTCCGACCTACGCTTACGCGACGCCGTCCCGGCGCTGCCTCTGCAGACGTGCAACGCACCAGGCTGCGGCGGAACCGCGGCGAAGGTGCTGGAGAACCGTCATCGGTCCCAGGCGCCGACCGAGGTCGGCAGGAGACAGGCCGGCCGCGCGGTAGTCGAGCGCGCGCTGGTCCAACGGGCTGATGCCCGCGTCCCACCACTGCTCGGCCTCGGCGACGTCGCCCACCAGCTGCCAGTAGCTCGCCGCGGCGGCGAGCAGTGCCTCGGGTGCCTCCGGCGCCCGCTTGCGCATCGCGGCCACGTAGGCCGGATCCGCCGAGTCGACCTTGACCAAGCCACGCGACCCGCTCCTGCCTCCCCGCTGCGCGGGGATGCCTGGCGCCGAGGGGGGAGCCTCCGCGAGCCATGCGTTCTTGATCCGGTTCACCTCCTGCATCTCTGCGTCATCAGACCGTTCAGCCGCCCACTGCTGCAACAGCTCGTGGACCCCGGAGTCCTCGACCATATGTGCCTCCTCGTCGGTCGGGGATCGGCCATTGCAGCGGAAGGTATTCGGTAGGTCTGACAATCGCCAGACCCTGAATCCCGAGAACACCCGTTACCAGTGCGTGATTGGCCTCATTCCACCCGTCCGGCTCAACGCAGACGGCCGAGGATCACCCACTGTCACTAGCTGAGCGGGGTGGCCGTGCCGAAGAGGCTCCTGATGAAGGTGATGATCGACTCCGCGCCCTGACGCAGCCAGCCGAGTACCTGCTGCACCGCCGAGGCGGACTGCTCGGGCTGGGTGATCAGGAGGAACAGCACCAGCGCGACGCCCGCCAGCACTAGCACCTTCTTGAGGTTCACAGGTACCTCTCCGTCCGTGTGGTTCACCGGTCGAGCGGCAGACCGCCCGTGTCACCCGTCATGGTCCCTCATTCACCCTTGCGATGAACAACGACCACGCCAAACTCCTCCCAGGATCCACCAGCGGCGCACGCCTGCACGACGACCAACGTCACCCGAATGGCGGCTAAAGACGGGCGTCAGCAGCGCCGATGTCCTGGGCACGAGGTGAACACGGAACCCCTCGCATCCCACAGCTTGGAAGAGAGACTGTTGCACCGGCCCTCACCCGGATGCCGCTCGTCCCCCATCACGCACCGTCACGCCCGCGTGGCGTTATTAATGCGCACCCGAGCATTCATCCAATTACTCCAGACCGTCGCAGTTCCATAATCCGTGCGTCCGCCACACCCATGTCGGCAAGCACTTCCCCGGTGTTCGTCCCGGCCGAAACCGGAGCTGTGGGAACGGCCGTAGGAGTGCGGTCGAAGCGGGGCGCCGGCGCCGGATGCGGCGAACCGGACACGTCCACGAAAGTGGACCGCGCCTCGTTGTACGGATGCCGTGCCGCCTCGGCAGGGGTCAGCACCGGCGCCAGGCACGCGTCCGTGTCCCGCGCGAGGTCGGCCCATTCATCCCGCGGCCGGGTCTTCACCGCCGCCGCAATGCGTTCCCGCAGCTCAGGCCAGTTCGCCGGATCGTTGCGCGAGGGCGCGTCCGCCAGGCCCAGCACGCGCACGAGGTCCGCGTAGAACTTCTCCTCCAGCGCCCCGATCGCCACGTACTTCCCGTCCGCGGCCTCGTAGACGTCGTAGAACGGCACTCCACCGTCGAGCATGTTCTCGCCGCGCCCGCCCGCCCACATGCCCGCGGACCGCATTCCGTGCAGGAACGTCGTCAGCAACGCCGCCCCGTCGACCATGGCGGCGTCCACGACCTGGCCACGCCCGGAGCGCTCGCGTTCGTACAGCGCGGCGAGCACGCCGAGGGCCAGCAGCAGCCCTCCCCCGCCGAAGTCGCCGAGCAGGTTGATCGGGAACGACGGCGGCCCGCCGGCCCGGCCGAGGGGCTCCAGGGCACCCGCGACGGCGATGTAGTTGATGTCGTGGCCGGCGCGGTCGGCCAGGGGCCCGTCCTGGCCCCAGCCGGTCATGCGTCCATATACAAGGCGCGGGTTGCGGGCGAGGCACTGCGCCGGGCCGATGCCCAGCCGTTCGGTGACGCCCGGCCGGAAGCCCTCGATGAGCACGTCGGAGCGTTCGACGAGGCCGAGAACCAGCTCCGCACCTTCTGGCTTACGGGTGTCGATCGCGATCGAGCGCCGGTTGCGGCCGAGGAAGTCGCCGGGGATCGTCGGCACGCTCCCCGGCTTGTGCACCTGGATCACGTCCGCGCCGAGGTCGGCGAGCACCATGCAGCCGAACGGCGCGGGCGCGAGGCCCGCGAGTTCGATCACGCGAAGTCCTGCAAGGGGCCCCGTGCCAGTAGAAGTAGTCACAGGTGCCTCGCGATGATTTCCTTCATGATCTCGTTCGTCCCGCCGTAGATCCGCTGCACGCGGGCGTCGGACCAGGCACGCGCGATCGGGTACTCGTTCATGTAGCCGTAGCCGCCGAAGAGCTGCACGCACTCGTCGACGACCTTGCCCAGCCGGTCACTGGCCCACCACTTCGCCATCGCGGCAGTCGGGATGTCCAGTTCACCCTTCAGGTGCTTCTCGACGCACTCGTCGATGAACGCCCTGGTCACCGCTGCCTCAGTGGCGCACTCGGCGAGCTTGAACCGGGTGTTCTGGAACTTCATCAGCTCCTTGCCGAACGCCGTGCGCTCCTTCACGTACTTGAGCGTCACGTCGACGGCCGCCTCGATGCCCGCGATGCAGCAGACGCCGATGATCAGCCGTTCCTGCGGCAGCTGCTGCATGAGCTGGATGAACCCGAGGCCCTCCTGCTCGCCGAGGAGGTTCGAGGCGGGCACGCGGACGTCGTCGAAGAACAGCTCGGCGGTGTCCTGGCCCTTCATGCCGACCTTGTCGAGCACGCGGCCGCGCCGGATGTCGTTCTCGACGACGAGCAGCGAGATGCCCTGGGCACCCTGCGCCGGGTCGGTCTTGGCCACGACGATCACCAGGTCGGCGTGCACGCCGTTGGTGATGAACGTCTTCGAGCCGTTGATGACGTACTCGTCGCCGTCCCTGATCGCCTTCGTCCGGATGCCCTGCAGGTCGGAGCCCGCGCCGGGTTCGGTCATGGCGATCGCGCCGACGTACTCGCCGGACGCGAGCTTGGGCAGCCAGCGCCGCTTCTGCTCCTCGGAGCCGTAGGAGTTGAGGTAGTGAGCCACGATGCCGCTGTGGACGCTGTTGCCCCACGCGCTGTCGCCGGCCCGTGCCTGCTCCTCCAGCAACACGGCCTCATGCGCGAACGTGCCGCCACCGCCGCCGTACTCCTCGGGGATGCTCAGGCACAGCAGGCCGAGCTCACCCGCCTTGCGCCACAGTTCGCGGTCGACCTGCTTCTGCTCGGCGAAGCGCTCGACATGCGGTGTGACCTCCTTTTCGAAGAACGTGCGTGCGAGCTGGCGCAACTGGTCCAGGTCACTGTCCATCCACCGCGATCGACGCTCTGCCATGCGGTCCACGAAACCACCGGGCGGTGATCCACACCATGACCGCCGCGCCTGCACAGCCCGGAAAAACTGAGCGAAATTCCCACCCCGTTCGTACAGACTGACGGGTATGCAGATCCACCAGGTCACGCCGGACGAGTGGGAGCTCTGGCGCGACATCCGACTGGACGCGCTGGCCAGCGACCCCGAGGAGTTCGGTTCCACACTGGCCCGCGAGCAGGCGTACGGCGAGGACGACTGGCGTGCACGCGCGGCGGAGGGCCTGAAGCTCGTCGCGCTCGGCCCCCGCCCGGTCGCCCTGGTCGCCGCCACCGCGAAACCCGAGGGCCTCTACCTCTACTCGATGTGGGTGCGTGACTCCCATCGCGGCCAGGGGGTCGGGGAAGCCCTGGTCAGGACGGTCCTGGCGTGGGCGGCCGAGGAGGGCTGGAAGGTCGTGCGGCTGCGCGTGTGGGACGACAACCTGCCGGCGCGACGCCTCTACAGGCGGCTCGGGTTCGTCGACGCCGAGGAACCCGAGCACATGGAGTTCCGGGTGAGCTAATCGGTCACCCTTCACGGTCATGGCCAGCTCCTGCGCGCGGGCCTAGCGTGGTGCCATGAGCGAAGCCTTGATCTTCGACGCGGTGCGCACGCCGCGCGGCAAGGGAAAGCGCGGGTCGCTGCACAGCGTCAAGCCCGTCGAGCTGGCCGCCGGTGTACTGCGCGCGCTGTCCGAACGCAACTCCCTCGACACCTCCGCGGTGGACGACGTCGTGTTCGGCGTCGTGTCTCCGCTCGGTGAACAGGGCGGCGACATCGCCCGCACCGCGGTGCTGGCCGCCGGATGGGACCAGCGCCCGGCCGGGGTGCAGCTCAACCGCTTCTGCGCGTCGGGCCTCGAGTCGGTGAACCTCGCCGCGGCCAAGGTCGCGTCCGGGTTCGAGGACCTGGTGGTGGCGGGCGGCGTCGAGTCGATGTCGCGCGTGCCGATGGGGTCCGACGGTGGCGCGTGGGCGATCGACCCGCAGACCAACTTCGACCTGTCGTTCGTGCCGCAGGGCGTGTCCGCCGACCTGATCGCGACGCTGGAGGGCTTCTCCCGCACGGACGTCGACGCCTGGGCCGCCCGGTCGCACGCCCGCGCGTTCGAGGCGCAGAAGGACGGCCGATTCGAGCGGTCCGTCGTGCCGGTCGTCGACCAGAACGGCACGGTGGTGCTCAAGGAGGACGAGACGATCCGTCCCGAGTCCACTGTGGAGTCACTCGGCCGGTTGAAGCCGAGCTTCCAGTTCCACGGCGACCTCGGCTACGACACCGTCGCGATCGACCGCTACCCCACCGTCGAGCGCATCAGCCACGTGCACACGCCCGGCAACTCGTCGCAGATCGTCGACGGCGCCGCGGCGATGCTGATCGGTTCGGCGGCGACGGGCAAGGCTCTCGGCCTGACGCCCCGCGCCCGGATCGTGTCGGTCGCCGTCGTGGGCACCGAGCCGACGATCATGCTCACCGGACCGGCGCCGTCCGCACGCAAGGCGCTGGACAAGGCGGGGCTCTCGGTCGAGGACATCGACCTGTTCGAGGTCAACGAGGCGTTCTCGTCGGTCGTGCTGAAGTTCCTGCGGGACATGGACATCCCCGAGGACAAGGTCAACGTCAACGGCGGCGCGATCGCGCTGGGCCACCCGCTCGGCGCCACCGGCTGCATGATCCTGGGCACGCTGCTGGACGAGCTGGAGCGCCGGGACCTGCGCCGCGGGCTCGCCACGCTGTGCGTGGGCGGCGGCATGGGTATCGCGACGATCATCGAGAGGGTCTGAGGCATGCCGTTCCACTACGACAAGGACGCGGACGGCATCGTCACCCTGACGATGGACATGTCCGGCTCCGCCAACGTGATGAACGACGAGTACCGGGGCCTGATGGGCGACGCGGTCTCGAAGCTCGAGGGCGACGACATCACCGGCGTGATCATCACGTCCGCCAAGAAGACGTTCTTCGCCGGTGGCGACCTGAACGTCCTGATCGCGATCACGCCGGAGAACGCCTCGCAGGCGCTCGAAGGCGTCGAGGAGCTCAAGTCGCAGCTGCGGCGGCTGGAGAGGCTCGGCAAGCCGGTCGTGGCGGCGATCAACGGGACCGCGCTCGGCGGCGGTTTCGAGATCGCGCTGGCCGCGCACCGCCGGATCCTGTTGAACGACAACAGCATCCGCGTCGGTCTGCCCGAGGCGACGCTGGGCCTGCTGCCCGGCGGCGGTGGCGTCACGCGCATGGTGCGTCTGCTGGGCGTGCAGAAAGCGTTGCCGTTGCTCATGGAGGGCAAGCAGCTGCGGCCGGAACGCGCGCTGCAAGCCGGAATCGTGCACCAGGTCGTGGACACGCGCGAGGAGCTGATCTCCGAGGCCCGCGCTTGGATCAAGGAGAACCCGGCGCCGGCGCAGCCGTGGGACGTGCAGGGCGCGGGCGTGCCGGACCTGAAGTTCGGCGACCCCAACAGCTATGGCTTGCTCGCGGCGGCTCCGGCCGTGCTCAGCAAGAAGTCGCACGGCGGGTACCCGGCGCCGGAGAAGATCATGGCGACGGCCGTCGAGGGCGCCTACGTCGACTTCGACACGGCGCTGAAGATCGAAGGCCGCTACTTCGTGGAACTGGCCTCCGGCCAGGTCTCCAAGAACATGATCACGGCGTTCTGGTTCAACCTCAACGAGGTCAACGGCCGCGCGTCCGCCACGGGACGTCGGGTGGCCAAGCTCGGCGTGCTGGGCGCGGGCATGATGGGCGCCGGAATCGCCGAGGTGTCGGCGAAAGCGGGCATCGAGGTCGTCCTCAAGGACGTCAGCCTCGAAGGTGCCCAGAAGGGCGCTCAGGGCCTGGCGGGCATCACGCCGACCGACTCCGACGACGACCTCGCGGGCTGCGACCTGATCATCGAGGCCGTCTTCGAGAACCGCGAGCTCAAGAACAAGGTGCTCCCCGCGGCCGAGGAGAAGGCGTTGCCGGACGCGGTGATCGCGTCCAACACCTCGACGCTGCCGATCACCGGCCTCGCGTCGGCGGTCACGGCGCCGGAGCGGTTCATCGGCCTGCACTTCTTCTCACCCGTGCCGAAGATGCGGCTCGTGGAGATCATCCGCGGCGAGAAGACGTCCGACGAGACGCTCCAGCGCGCGCTGGACTACGTGCGGCAGATCGGGAAGACGCCGATCGTGGTCAACGACTCGCGCGGCTTCTACACCTCGCGGACGTTCGGCACGTACGTGATCGAGGCGATCACGATGCTGGCCGAGGGTGTGGCGCCGGCGTTGATCGAGAACGTGGCGAAGAAGTCCGGCATGGCCGTCGGCCCGCTGGCGGTGTCGGACGAGGTGACGCTGTCGCTGCAGCTGAAGATCCACGACCAGACCGTCGCCGACGACCCGTCGCTGGTGTCGGAGAGCCCGGCGTACGACCTGATCCGCGAGCTGGTGTCGCTGGGCCGCAGCGGGAAGTCGACCGGCGCGGGTTTCTACGAGTACCCCGAAGGCGGGAAGAAGTTCCTGTGGCCTGAGCTCACCACCCGGTACGCGAAGGCCGACGCCGGTGTGTCCGAACAGGACGTGCGTGACCGGCTGCTGTTCGTGCAGTCGCTGGAAACCGTGCGGTGCCTGGACGAGGGCGTGCTGACGTCGGTGGCGGACGCGAACATCGGCTCGATCTTCGGGTTCGGCTTCGCGCCGTGGAGCGGTGGCACGCTGCAGTTCATCAACTCCTACGGCGTGCAGGCGTTCGTGGAACGCGCGGACTACCTCGCGGACACGTACGGGGAGCGGTTCCGGCCGCCCGCCTCGCTGCGGGAGCGCGACAGGTTCTGACGTTTTGGCATGTTTTGGAGTGCTTGCGGCCGTCCACAGGACGGCCGCATTCTCTTTGCCATGAAGAAACTGTTCACCGCACTGGTGTCCGCCGCGGCCGCGATGCTCGCGCTGGCGGGCCCCGTGTCGATCGACACGTTGCTGCCCAACACCGAAACGGTGGCGGCCGGGGACGGCTGGGAATGGTGAGTCAGGCCCGGTAGGAGCCGGGTGAGGACCCGGTCCACCGCTTGAAGGCCCGGTGGAAGGCGCTCGCCTCGGAGAACCCGAGGCGCAGCGCCAGTTCCTCGACCGACTCCCCGCCCCGCACCAGCGAGGCCACCGCCTGGTCGCGCAGCAGTTGCTCACGCACCTCGCGGAACGACGTCCCCTCGGCCGCCAGCCTCCGGCGCAACGTGGGCGCCGACACCCCGAGCTGGGCCGCCACGGCCTCCAGCCCGGTCACACCGCGCCCGAGCAGCCGCCGCACGTGGCCCGACGTGTCCGCGCCGTGGTCGCGCCGCGACAACAGGTCCGCCGGCGAGTGCCGCAGGAAACGCTTCAGCGCCGCCTCGTCCTGCACGACGGGCATGCGCAGGAACTTCGGGTCGAACGCGATCGTGGTGACGCGCGCGTCGAATCGCAGCGGGCATCCGAAGATCAGGTGGTACTCGGCGGCGTGCGCCGGTTCCGGATAACCGAACTCGGCCCCCTGCAACGGGATGCGGCGACCGATGAGCCACGACGAGAAGCGGTGCCACAGCACGAGAAGCGACTCGGTGAGGAAGTGGTCGGGGTCGCCGGGGACGTGGAGTGTGAAGCGGCCGCCGTCGAGCGAGAGCTCCAGCGGCTCGTCGAAGAGCGCGTAGAAGGCCAGGCCGCGCTTGAGTGCCGATTCGAGGTCCGGGCAATGCACGGCGAGCAGGCACATCATCGCGAACGTGCCGCGCTTCGACGGCCGCGGCCCGAAGCCCATGAACTCGTCGTCGAGGACTTCCCAGAGCGTCTGGATGAACTTCGTGTACTGCGCGGGCGTGACACGCGCACGGTCGTCCGTGAGAAGGCTCTGCGGGATACCGGCACCGAGCAGGACGACGGACGGCTCCGGGCACGCGCGGAGTGCCGCACGCACGTAGTGGATCGCCACTGTCCTGGTGTGCACGACCCACAGTAAACGCCACCGGCGGCGACGCGGCTCCGGGGAGAGTGGGAGTCGCGTCACCGCCGCAGTGGGCCCACCCAGTGAGCCGTACTCCTCGCCAACGGGGCTTCCGCACGCCCGCCGGCAAGGGACGATGTTGCGTCCGTCGACGCTATGTGGTCTAGACCAGGAAAGTCAATAGTGAAAGAGTCGTCCGGTCTTGATGTTTCAGGCTTGTTCCAGCGGCGCGACAGCGAAGCCCGCACTGAACCTCTGGCACCAGATCACGACACTCCGAATAGCGGACACATCCACGCTCGCCGGAATTGCGTACACCTGATCGCCACGGTTTCCCTTCAACTTGCCGAGACTCGTGAATCCCTGACCAAAGGTCTTCTCGGACGAGCTCGACACGTGCGGCGAGAGGTAAACGTACAGGTCAGGCCCATCGCTGGTGTTCAACGAGGCGAACTGGACCGAATACCCGCCACCAGGCAGTTCGATGAGGCTCGCCTTACCTGTGGTCGCGTGCTCCAGTGAGCGCCACTCGCCGGCCGCGACCTCCTTCGGCGTTTCGACAACGGGCGCGGTGGCACTCGAAGCAGTCGACTGCGCCGTCGACTGCGCCGTCGACTGAACCGTGGCCGGAGGCACGAGCAACGCGTCGCGCGTTTCGCGAACCGTGAGCAGCCGCCACGGCTGGAACAGGTACAACCCGACCCCGAGCGCGACGACCACCAGAACTGAGACGGGAATCAAGAATCGACGAAGGCGCATACCGAAAATACTGACCCAAACCGGACCGAAAAGAGCTTACGGAGTTGTTAGGGTGCCAAGCCGTGGCGACACAGGCGAGGATCGGCCAGGCCGTGCTCGGCGTCCTGATGATCGGCTGCGCTCTGACGGGCCTGTTTCCCAGACCCGTGCCGCTCCTCTTCGCCATCGCAGCAGTAGGCACGGCCAACGCCGCGTTCCCCCTCATGCGCACGTTCGGCTCCGCACTGCTGGGCGGCGTGGCAGCAGCCTCGATCGCCCTCTCCTCGGTCCCGTTCGTCACCTGCTCCACGGAACGCTTCACCGAGGTGTTCACCTGCTCGGGTGACGCTCCGACGTGGCATCTGACCGGAACCGTGCTGGTGGCAGGCCTTTCCGGGGCCAGTTTGGTACTTGCCCGGATCACAGTTCAGTGACAGCGATCACTCAACCGGGGCCATCAAGGAGCCGATAAGGCAACCAGGCGAGCGTTCTCCTACCACCGGCCCAGCCGGTAATCTGCCGAAGAGCGTGATCGCCCGACTTCACACCGTGAGCATCAGAGGAGGACTGCCGTGCGCGCACTGTGGGCCGCAGGTGGTTCCGCCGTGCTCGGATCAGCGTTGCTCGGCGTGCTGGTAGGCATGGCGATCCATGGAGCGGCCGGCGAAGACCCGCTGAGCAGAACCCCGGCATCCACCTGGATCACGTCCACCTCCAGCACCCCACCGAGCTCGACGGAGAGCTCGACCGCGGACAGCAGCGCACCGTCGAGCTCCATCAGCTCGCCCCCGAACACGCAGCAACCACAAAAAACGACCACGCCACCCCCGGCGGCGACGAACCCGGCCCAGCCCCCGCCCCCACCGGCACAAACGACGACGCCGGCGCCGTCCTCGTCCGGCTGGCCGTGCAGCCCGCTGAACCCACTCCCGCCGCCCACCTGCAAGAACATGGGCAACTAGCCGCCGGGCGCAGGCTTGCGCAAGGGTCAGGCAGACTCGCGCCGCACCAACACGGTGGGCAACATCTGCTGCTTCCTCTTCACAGTCTCATCCCGGAGCAGCTTCACCAGGTGCTCGACCATCACCTTGACCTGCTCGTCAGAATCCTGCCGAACCGAGGTCAACGGCGGCGAAGTGTGCTCGGCGATGGCCACGTGATCGTCGAACCCGACCACGGCGACATCCTCGGGAACCCGCCGACCGGCCTCCTGCAACGTCTCCAGCGCCCCAGCCGCCATGAGGTCGGAAGCAACGAACACCGCATCAAGCGCGGGCACCCGCGCCAGCAACGAGGACATGGCCTTGCGCCCACCCTCCCGGGTGAACCCACCGTCCTCGGTGAGGCGAGCCGCTCCCTTGTCGTCCAGCGACATGGCCGACTTGAACCCGTTCAGACGGTCTATGGCGGACAGTTCGTCCAGGGGCCCGGAGACGTGGACGATCTTCTTGCGCCCGAGCGACTTCAGGTGCTCGGTGGCGAGTACGGCGCCGCCCTCGTTGTCGTTGTCCACGAGGTGCATGCCCCGCAACGACCCCCACGGCTTGCCGGCGTACACCACGGGCAGCGGCAGCTTCTTCACGATCGAGACCAGCTCGTCGTTGCGGTGCGGTGCGAACACCAGGGCACCGTCGACGTGACCGCCGGCCAGGAACCGGTGCGCTCGGATCTGGTCGTCCAGCGAGTGCACGAGCATGAGCACCATCTGCACGTCGACGTCGGCCAGTGCCCGTGCCCCCGCACGGATCAGGCGCGCGAAGTGCGGGTCATCGAAGATCTTGGGTTCCGGCTCGGAGAACAGCACGGCCACGGCGCCGGTGCGGCGGGTGACCAACGCGCGCGCGGCGCGGTTGGGCTGGTAGCCCAGCGCCGCTACTGCGGCGTTGACCGCTTCCAGTGCCTCCGGGCTGACGCGCGGTGACGCGTTCAGCACTCGTGACGCTGTCGCGCGGGAAACCCCTGCCCTCGCGGCAACGTCTTCCAACGTCGGACGCGCGTGGTTGGACACGAGCACCACCACTCCTCGATGAAAACCTTTGATCCGCTAAGCAGCTTAGCCCCAAAGGATCTCCAAGGAGGGTTTCCGCGCTGTTCATCGTGTTTTTTCGGCGACCTCGGTGGCTTCCGGTGCCTTCAGGGCACGCACGCGAGGCGTGATCGACACTCGGAGCAGACCGTCTTCACGGCGTGTCGTGGTGGCGAGGCCGGCGCGTGCGGCCGTGCGAACCAGGGCGGTCTCCGAAGGCAGGCACCACGCGACGAGCTCCGTGAACCCGGCGGCGCGGGCGTCCGACGCCAGGGCGCCGAGCAGGGCCGCGCCCACGCCTCGGCGTTGCCAGGAGTCCTCGACCAACAACGAGACCTCGGCGCAGTCCGGTGTGCCGGTGTGGATGAGTTGTCCCAGGGCGACGACCTGGTCGCCGCACTGAGCGAGGACCGTGGTGCCGCGCGGCGGGCTGAGCAGGCGGTGCAGCCAGCGGCGGGGCACGGTGCGCATGCCCGAGTGGTAGCGGTTGAACATCGTCCTCATGGAACAGCGGGAGTGCAGGGCGGCGACGGCGTCCTCGTCCGCGTCGGACCCCGGACGCAGGACCAATGCCGCGCCGTCGTCGCTGAGCACCGCACGCATCGAGGGCGCCGGGGCGTCCACGAGGTCGAGCAACGCCTGTGCGCGCGTGAGTTCGACCTGGGTGAAGGGAGCCCAGCCTCGCCGGGCCACCCACTCTCCCAGCTGGACCTGGCCGTCGGCGGCCTCGCCGACCGTCACGGAGTCGGCGGCCAGTACCTGGCGGAGCGCGTCGCCGGTCTGTTCCGGGTCGGTGAGCGCCATCCGCGCGGCGCGCAGCACGGCGGTCGGCTCGTCCACGAGGTCGCGCAGGTCGGCTCGGGTGATGCCGACGCGTTTGCCTCCCTCGCTGCGCACCGCCTCGACGAGGTCCGCGGGGAGCACGCCGGGAGCCGCCCGCACGACGATCTCGTCCAGCACCCCGCCGGGCACGGGGATCACGTGCAGCGCGAGGACGTTGCAGTCGGCGGCGGCCAGCCGGACGGTGACGCGCGCGAGCGCGCCGGGGCTGTCGCTGAGTTCGAAGCGCAGGCGCCAGGTCGTCGTCATGACGTCAAGAGTTCATGGAACTTGTTGCCGCGAGGCGAACCACGGGTAAAACGCTCGTCATAGGGTCGCCGCATGAGGAGAACACTGGCCGTAGGCCTCACTTTGCTCACCGTCACGGCACTGGCCACGCCCACCACCGCCGCTCCCGGTACGGCCGGCCAGAAGCCTCCCAGGCAGGCCACGCTGACGAATTTCGCCTTTCTCCCGGCGGAGACCTACCTGCCCGGCAGCGAACCGAGCGGCGCGGCACTGGGGACGGCCCCGATCAACGGGGTCACGCCGCCGTTCGCGGACCAGCCGATCCAGGGTTTCAGCGGTCTCGTCCGCAACAGCGACGGCACGTTCGACGCCATCTCGGACAACGGCTACGGCACCAAGGCCAACAGCGCGGACTTCCTGCTGCGCATCCACCGCATCGCGCCCGACTTCGCGAAGAACACCGTCGACGTGCTCGGCGGCATCACGCTGACCGACCCGAACGGCCACATCCCGTTCCCGCTGACCAGGCAGGACCGGGTGATCACCGGCGCCGACATCGACATCGAGTCGGTCACCCGCGGCGCCGACGGCACGTACTGGATGGGCGACGAGTTCGGCCCGTACCTGCTGCACTTCGACCGAGCGGGTCGCCTGATGGCACCTCCGGCTCCACTGCCGGGCGTGCGTGCTCCGGAGAACCCCGCCGGCAACCCGAACCTGGGCGGCAGCAAGGGCTTCGAGGGCATCACGCTCTCGCCGGACGGCAGGACGATCAACGCGCTGCTGGAGGGCACCGTCGCCGGTGACACGCCGGGCACGCTGCGCCTCAACGAGTTCGACATCGCGAGCAACAGCTTCACCGGCAAGACCTGGCGCTACCAGTTGGAGGACCCGAACTTCGCCATCGGCGACGCCATCGCGGTCGACGCCAACCGGCTGCTGATCATCGAGCGGGACAGTGCCCAGGGCGCCGACGCGATCGTCAAGCGCGTCTACCTGGCCGACAAGCGGGACCGGAACAACGACGGCAGGCTCGACAAGACACTGGTCGCCGACCTGCTGAACCTCGCCAACCCGAAGCACGTCGGCGGGCAGGCGGACCCGTTCAGGTTCCCGTTCGTCACGATCGAGGACGTCACGATCCTCGACGACCGCACGATCGCGGTGCTCAACGACAACAACTTCCCGTCGTCGTCGGGCCGCACGCCGGGCAAGCCCGACAACAACGAGTTCATCACCATCAAGCTCGGGCAGAACCTGCACGCCGACCCGAGGGTCCTGCGCAGGCGCTGACACAAGAGAGCGCTCTCACCTGCAGGCACAAGTATCCGCAGGTGAGAGCGCTGAGGCCCCCTCGGCCCGTCCTATCGGCTAAACGGTGTAACCGTGCGCGGGAAGCCCGTTCTGCCCGATGATCCGGGACAACGCGGCCGCGCTCTCCTTGACCGTGCGCTGCTGCGTCTCGAAGTCGACGTGCACGATCCCGAACCGCTGGGAGTACCCGGCCGCCCACTCGAAGTTGTCGAGCAGCGACCACGCCAGGTAGCCGCGGATGTCGGCGCCCTCGGAGATCGCCCTGTGCACCGCGCGGACGTGGTCCACCAGGTACTTCGTCCGCTGGACGTCGTGCACGCGACCCGCGGGGTCGACGACGTCCGGGAACGCGGACCCGTTCTCCGTGACCACCAGCGGCACGCCGGCCGTGTCCCGGGACAGGCGCACCAGCAGTTCGGTGAACGCGTCGGCGTTCTGCTCCCACCCGAACCCGGTGAGCTCGCCCTGCGGCGGCTGGATGGACACACCGCGCAGGCCCGCGTGCGGACCGGCCGGCACGAAGTCCGGGTCGGCGGGTGCGACGCGGGTCGGGTTGTAGTAGTTCACGCCGATCCAGTCGATCGGGGTCGCGATGGTCTCCATGTCCCCGTCGCGGACCACGTTCGTCCAGTCGCCCAGCCACGTCGTGTCCTGCAGGACGTCGAGCGGGTAGCCACGGCCGAGGACCGGGTCGAGCAGGATGCGGTTCTGCAGGCCGTCGACCTTGCGAACGGCCTCCGCGTCGTCGCCCCAGATCGTGCTGAAGTTGAGCACGATCGACAGCCGGTGCGACTCCGGTGCCTGCGCGCGCAACGCCTGCGTGGCGAGCCCGTGGGCCAGCAGCAGGTGGTGCGCCGCCTCCAGGGACGCCACCGCGTCGGTGATGCCCGGCGCGTGGATTCCGTTGCCGTAGCCCAGGAACGCCGAGACCCACGGCTCGTTCAGCGTGGTCCAGGCCTGTACCCGGTCGCCGAGCCGTTCGTGCACGATGGCCGCGTACTCGGCGAAGCGGTAGGCGGTGTCGCGGTTGCGCCAGCCGCCGAAGTCCTCCAGGACCTGCGGCAGGTCCCAGTGGTACAGCGTGGCGAGCGGCTGGATGTCCTTCTCCAGCAACGAGTCCACCAGCCGGTCGTAGAACGCGAGCCCGCGCTCCTCGACCTGGCCGCTGCCGCTGGGCTGGATCCGGGGCCACGCGATGGAGAACCGGTACGAGGCCAGCCCGAGGGACTCCATGAGGTCCACATCGGACTGGTACCGGTGGTAGTGATCGCAGGCGGGGTCGCCCGTGTCACCGGCCAGCACCTTGCCGGGCGTCGCGGCGAACGTGTCCCAGATCGACGCGCCACGACCGTCCACCGTGGTCGCGCCTTCGATCTGGAACGCCGCGGTCGCCGCTCCCCAGAGGAAGTCCGGCGGGAAGGTCAGCACGTCCCGCCCGACCTCGACGTCCGAGTCGGTCGTCATACATTCACATCCTTGTGGCTTGAGCCCTGCTGAGTGTCATCCCTTTAGGGCGCCCTGCATGAGGCCGCCCACGATCTGACGCGACAGCAGGACGAAGATCGCGATCACCGGCAGCACCGCGATGGAGGCGCCGGCGAGCATCAGCGAGTAGTCGGTGTAGTACCCGCTGGCCAGCGTCGACAGGGCCACCTGGACCGTCGGGCTGTCGTTGGGGTCGAGCACGATCAACGGCCAGAAGAAGTCGTTCCAGGCCGTCATGAACGTGAACATGCCCAGCACGGCGGCCTGGGGCCGCACCGCGGGGAACCCTACGTGCCAGAACGTCCGCAGCACCGAGCAGCCGTCCATGCGCGCGGCCTCGATCAGCTCGTACGGCACTGTCTCCTCGCACGCCTGGCGCATCCAGAACACCGCGAACGAGCCGATCAGCACCGGCACGATGACCGCCTGCAGGGTGCCGTACCAGTCGAGGTCGGACATCAGCATGTACAGCGGGATCACGCCGAGCTGCGTCGGCACCATCGCGGTGCCGAGCACGACGAGGAACAGCGAGTCGCGGCCCCTGAACCTCAGCCGCGAGAACGCGAACCCGGCCAGCGTGCCCAGCACGACGTTCGAGATCGCCACGCTCGACGCCACGATGAACGAGTTCTGCATGGCGAGCCAGAAGTCGACGGTGTCGAAGACGCGGGTGATGTTCTCGACCAGGTTGCCGCCGGGGATCAGTGGCGGGACCTTCTCGCCGAGAACCGAGTTGTCCTTCGACGCGACGATGAACGAGTAGTACAGCGGGAAGATCGACGCGGCGAGCACGGCGACCAGGAACCCGTAGAGCAGCGGGCCTGCCTTGGCGTTCTTCATGCGATCACCCCTTGCCCGCGATGCGCCGGGTCAGCGTGAAGTTGACCACCGCGACCACCAGGACGACCACGAACAACATCCACGCGACGGTGGCCGCGTAGCCGGCGTCGAACAACCGGAAGCCCTTCTCGTACATGTAGAGCACCAGCGTCTGGAACTGCCGGTCGGAGCCGCCGGTGGAGTTGTTGGCGGCGAACCCGGGGTCGAACAGCGCCGGTTCCGCGAACAGCTGCAGACCCCCGATCGTCGAGGTGACGACGGTGAACAGGATCGTGGGACGGATCGACGGCACGGTGATCGACCAGAACATGCGCCAGCGACCGGCACCGTCCAGCGTGGCCGACTCGTACATGTCCTTGGGCACGGACTGCATCGCCGCCAGGTACAGCAGCGCGTTGTAGCCGGTCCAGCGCCACATGACCATGGTGGACACCGCGAGGTGCGAGGCCCACGTCTCGGCGCGCCAGTCGATCGGGTCGATGCCGACGAAGCCGAGCAGGAAGTTGACGATGCCGAAGTCGCGGCCGAAGAACTGCGCGAACACCAGCGCCACCGCGGCGACCGAGATGACGTTGGGCAGCAGCACGCCCGCCCGCCAGAACGCGCTCCCGCGCAGACCCCGGTCCAGCAGCGCGGCGAGACCCAGCGCGGCCAGCAGCTGCGGCACCGTCGAGAGCACGAACAGGCTCAGCGTGTTGAACAGCGCGTTCCAGAACTTGCTGTCGCCGAACAGCTCGACGTAGTTGGCGAGACCGATGAATCCCTGGTTGCCGTCGATCAGCTGCCAGTCGTGCAGCGACACCCATGCCGTGTACACCAGCGGGTACAGCCCGAAGATCCCGAACACCAGGAAGAACGGCGCGATGATCAGGTACGGCGTGTACCTGGCGTCCCAGCTGCTCAGCCGGAGGCGCTTCGGTTCCTTGGAAGGCGAAACCGAGACGGCCGGGGCCGCCTCGGTCTCTTGACGCGTCACCGTCACTTGGCGGCGTCCGTCGCTTCCTTCAGGGCCTGCGTCCACGCCTCAGCCGCGGACTGCTTGCCCTGCTCCACGCGGGTCAGCGCGGTGCCGAACACCGGGCCGACCTTCGAGTCCTTCGTGCCGCGGTAGGTCGGCTTCAGCGACTCGGCGGAGGTCGCGAAGATCTGGCCCACCGGGGCGGAGTTGAAGTACTCGTTGACGGTCGCCTGCACCTCGGCGTCCTGGTAGACCTTCGGCTGGCTCGGCAGGTTGCCGGTCTCCTTGAAGATCCGCTTCTGCTGCTCGGGGGCCGTGAGCCACTTGGCCAGCTCGTAGGCCTCCTTGGGGTGCTTGCCCTGCTTCGGGATGGCGAGGAACGAGCCACCCCAGTTGCCGCCACCGCCGGGCGCCGTCGTCACGTCCCACTTCCCGGCAGCCGCGTCGCCGGCACCCGCCTTGATCAGCGCGAGCGCCCAGGCCGGGCAGGTGGTGGTGGCGAACGAACCCTGCTTCAGCGCGACGTTCCAGTCCTGGCTGAACGGCTCCAGGGCACCGGTCTGCTGCTTGGTGCCGAGCGCCGCCGCCGTGTCGAACGCGGCCTTGACCTTGTCGTTCTTCTCCGCGATGTACGAGTCGTCCTTCGCGAAGTAGCCCTCCTCGGTCTGGTCGAGGATCGCCTTGTAGACGTTGCGGCCGGTGTCGACGAACTTCACGTTCGGCGTCTTGGCCGTGAACTGGTCGGCGACCTTCGCGTAGTCGGCCCAGGTCGGCCACAGCTTGGCGACCTCGGCCCGGTCGGTGGGCAGGCCCGCCGCCGCGAACAGGTCCGCGCGGTAGCAGAGCCCGAGGCTGCCCATGTCCGTGCCCAGCCCCAGCACGAACTCACCGCCGTCGGCGGTGCCCTGGTTCCACTTCCACCCGGCCCACTGGTCCTTGAGGTCCTTGGCCCCGTACTCCGCCAGGTTCACGAACTTGTCCTTGGAGGCGCGGAACTGCGAGACCACGCCCTCCTCGAGGGCAACGATGTCCGCGGCACCACGGCCACCCGCGAGCTGAGTCGCGAGCTGCGTGTTGTGCTGCTCCATCTTGACCTTGCGCTGCTCGATCTTGATGTTCGAGTGCGAGGCCATGTACTCCTCGATGAGCTTGTCGTAGCCGAAGTCGGAGAACAGACCCAGCGACAGCTCGATCTTGCCGTCGGCCCCGGAACTCCCGCCGCATCCAGCGACCAGAACCATCGCGAGGGTCGCAGCGACGCTGCCGACCAGTCTTGTGCTCATCCGTCCTCCTCGACGACGCCGTGAGCGGCGCTTAACTGTGATGAGAGCGCTCTCACACTCAACCGGAGACGCGCGGGTGTCAAGCGGTCGACATCGTTCCGTAACTTTGTGGAGGCAGGCAACAAAAACCTGGACCGGAACGCCGAACGTCCCGGATGGGGCGACCAGAGGCCCCTCGGAACGACGAAGAGGGACGACCGGGCCCTCGCTCCGGTCGTCCCTCACCCCAGGTAGAGGGGCTTGCGGGGCAAAAGTGACGCGCGCCCCCGAAGATTTTTTCCGAAGCGGCGATCCACCTGCCGGTTCGGCGGGTGCCGAACCGGCCGAACGCAGCGGAGGCCCGGTGCCCCGACAGCACCGGACCTCCACCGATCCCCCGGTCGTGCGGCCCCTGTTTCCGCACTCCCGAACCCGCCTGACAGCCAGGGCCAGGCGGGGTGTCCTACCCCTCCGCCATGCCCGCGACCACGGAGTTCCTGGCCGCGCGGCGAGCGGGCAGGGCGGCGGCGATGACCGCCGCGATCACGGCCAGGCCGAGCATGATGCCGATCTGACCGAACGGGATGGAGAAGCTGATCCGGAACTCCGAGTTCGAGATCGCCTCGACCAGCAGCCACCCGAACCCGGCGCCGAGCAGCACACCCACGACCGCGCCGATCAGCGCCATCAGGATCGACTCGACCACCAGCATCTGCCGCAGCTGGCCCCTGGTCAGGCCGAGTGCCCGCAGCAGGGCGGACTCGCGGGTCCGTTCGAGCACCGAGAGCGTCAGCGTGTTCGCGATGCCGAACAGGGCGATGATCAGCGCCAGGCCGACGAGGGCCCAGATGAACATCAGGATCTGGTCGATCTGCCCGTTCAGCTCCGCCTTGGTCTCGGCCGCGGAGTCGAGCACCGCCACCGGCGAGGTCGCGATGAACCGCTCCAGGTCGGCGCGGGCCTGCGTGATGTCCGTGCCCGGCACGAGCTTGACCAGCACATTCTGGTAGCCCTTCGCGGGCTCCTTGAGCAGGGACTCGGCGGACTTGAGCGTCATGATGCCGGTGCCGTAGCTGTTGTCCTTGATCAGGGCGACGATCTTGAAGTCCTTGCCGCTGATCGGGACGGTGGAGCCGACGGTGAGGCCTGCTTCCTTGGCCTCCTTCTCCCGCATGGCGAGCTCGCCGTCCTTGAGCCCGGCCAGCGTGCCGGCGGCGACGTCCGGGCGCACCAGGGAACCGATCGCGTCGGCCGGGTACCCGGTGACGTCGGCGTACTCCAGCTTGGGCGACTCGCCGTAGGCCCGGAGCTCGGGCGCGACCTGCGCGACGTTGCGCACCTTCGCGAGGTCGTCGGTGAACTTCTGCGTGAGCGGCTGGCTGTAGACGTTCGACTTGACCGCGTAGTCGGAGGGGAACCTCTTGTCGACCTGCTCGTTCATGGTCGCGCGGCCGCTGCCGGCCACGACCGTCACCATGGCGACGATGGTCACGCCGATCATCAGCGCCGCCGTGGTCGCGGCCGTGCGCTTGGGGTTGCGGCCCGCGTTGGCCGAGGCCAGCTTCGCCGGGACACCGCGCAGCGCCTTGCCGAACAGGCGGTTCACCAGCGGCACGTACAGCGGGCCGAGCAGCAGCACCGCGAGCAACAGCACCATGGTGGCGCCACCGGTGATGAACATCGCCGGCTCTTCCTTCTCCTGCTGCAGTCCGAAGTAGACGGCGACGCCACCGATCAGCGCGATCAGCGTCGCGACGACGATCCGGACCTTGCCGGTACGGGCGACGTCGTCGGAGCTGTCCGGCTGCGAACGCAGGGCGGCCACCGGGGCGACCTTCGTGGCACGGCGGGCCGGCAGCACGGCCGACAGCACGGTCACGACCACGCCGACACCGAAGCCGGCGGCGATGGTCACCCACGAGATCGGCAGGCGGATGGGGGCGTCCTCGCCACCGGGGCCGCCCACCGTGCTGATGAACGCCTGCAGGCCTGCCGAGACGCCGACTCCGCCGAGGAGGCCGAGCACGGACGCCGTGAGACCCATGAAGAGCGCTTCGGCGAGCACGCTGCGGAACACCTGCGAGCGGTTCGCTCCGACGCAGCGCAGCAGCGCGAGCTCCTTCGTGCGCTGGGCGACGAGGATCGTGAAGGTGTTGTAGATGACCATGCCCGCGACGATGAGCGAGATCGCGGCGAACGCGAGCAGAAACGTCTTGATCTCGCTCGCGGCGTCACCGACCTGCGCCAGCGTGGCCTGGGTCAGCTGCTCACCGGTCTGCACCTCGTAGCCGGCGCCGATCGCCTTGGTGATGTCGTCGACCAGCTGTTGCTGCGAGACACCGGACTTGGCGACCGCGACGATCTCGTAGATCCGCTGCTCCGGGATCACCGTGCGCAGGCCCTCCGGCGAGACCAGGACGTGGTCGCTGCCGGACATCGAGATGCTGCTGGCGCCCTGCTGGTAGGTGCCGACGATGGTGAACGCGTGCTCGGCGTTCTCCTCGTCGAGCAGCTTGAGCTTGTCGCCGACCTTGAGCTTCGCGACCTGCGCGGTCTTGACGTCGATCGCGGCCTCGTCGGCCTTGACCGGGAACTTGCCGTCCTTGAGGTTGAAGTCGCGCAGCTTCTCCGTCGTGGGCAGCGGCTGCACCATCGCGCTGCGCGCCTTGCCTTCCCCGCTGAGCAACGCGGCGCTGCCGAACTCACGCGAGTCCGCGCCCTCGACACCGGGCGTGCTGCGGATCTTCTGCAGGAAGTCGGCGGGGATGCCCTTCTCCCGGTCGGGGCTGTTCTCCGCCATGTGCACGGCCGCGTCGACGTTGCGGGCGCTGCGGGCGAAGTTGTCCCTCGTCTGTTCCCCGACCGCGTCGCCGAGCACGAGCGTGCCCGTCACGAACGCGACGCCGAGCGCGATGGCGATGCTGGACAGCACCAGCCTCGCCGTGCGGGCTCGAAGGCCCGCAAGGATGGTCTTCAGCATCTACCTCACGCCCCCAGGTGCGTGAGGGCGTTGACGACGGACTCGGTGGTGGGCTGGTGGATCTCGCCCGCGAGCCGGCCGTCGGCGAGCAGCACCACGCGGTCCGCGTAGCTCGCGGCCACCGGGTCGTGCGTCACCATGATCACGGTCTGGCCCATCTTGCGGACCGACATGCGCAGGAAGTCGAGGACCTCGGCGCCGCTGCGGGAGTCCAGGTTGCCGGTCGGCTCGTCGGCGAAGATGACCTCGGGACGGGCGACGAGCGCACGGGCGCAGGCCACGCGCTGCTGCTGGCCACCGGACAGCTCGGTCGGGCGGTGCGTGAGCCTGTCACGCAGGCCCAGCACGTTGACGATCGTGTCGAACCACTCCCGGTCGGGCTTGCGGCCGGCGAGCTCCAGGCCCAGCAGGATGTTCTGCTCGGCGGTCAGCGTCGGCAGCAGGTTGAATGCCTGGAACACGAAGCCGACGCGGTCGCGGCGCAGCTTGGTCAGGTCCTTGTCGTTCAGCTTGGTGATCTCGGTCTGTCCGATGTGGATCTCGCCGCTGTCCACCGTGTCCAGTCCCGCGAGGCAGTGCATCAGCGTGGACTTGCCGGACCCCGACGGGCCCATGATCGCGGTGAAACGACCGGCCTGGAAGGCGACGTTGATGCCGTCGAGCGCCCGCACCGCGGTGTCACCCTTGCCGTAGACCTTCACCAGGTTGTGGGCCGCCGCGGCGGTCCGGGTGCCGACCTCGGACACCAGTGCAGACATGTGACTTGCCTTTCCTCACAGGGGCGTTCCTTGATGAGGAAGAAGCTATGAGGAAGCTGAGTACGCGGACATCAACTCCGCGACGCGTTGCGCATCAGCCTGAGGTATGACAACCGGCGCTATTCCAGCAGACCCCGGTCGTACGCGATGGCCACGGCCTCCGCGCGCCGCGAGGCTCCCAGCTTCGCCATGATCCGGGAAAGGTGCACGGAAACGGTCTTCTCGCTGATGTAGAGCTCCTCGCCGACCTCGCGGTTCGTCCGTCCCGCGGCCACCAGGCCGAGCACGTCGCGTTCCCGCGGGGTGAAGACGTCGACCTGCTCGCGCACCGGTTCGTCGGCCCTGAGGCTGATGCGGGCCCGCTTGGCGCACGACGCGACGGCCGTGGCGAGCGGAACGGCCTTGAGCCGCGTCGCCACCTCGTCGGCCAGGCGTAGCTGCTCGGCGGCCTCGTCGCGGCGTTCCGCTCCGAGCAGCGCCTCCGCGAGCCGCCACCGGCACAGCGCCTGCTCGAACGCGACCCCGTAGCCGAACTCGTCGACCGCGTTGCGCCACAGCTCCGGATCTCCCGCGCCGCGCAGCCGTGACTCCTCGGCGTTGGAACGGGCCAGCCAGGCGCGTCCCTCCGGACCGAGGGTGCCCGCCCGCGGCTTGCCGTTCCGCGCGGTCAGCCGCACGTGCTCGGCGAGCTCATGGCCTGCTTTGACGGCGTTGGCCTCCGCTTCGGCGTCGCGCTTGCGGCGCGCCTTCGCGGCGATCTCCGCGTGCGCCGCGATGCCGATCGCGCCGATCCTGATGCCCGCGAGCATCCACGGACCGCCGAGCTTGCGCGCCCACTCCAGCGCGTCCGTGACGCGTTCGACGGCCAGCTCCGGACGGCCGCGCCACAACGCGAGCTCCGCGCCCGTACCGCCGTTGATCAGGGCGATCTGGATGTCGCGGTGCCAGTCGCTGCGCAGCTTGGTGATCATCCGCTCGGACTCGGCCAGATCACCGCGCGAGACCGTGAGGTGCGTGCTCGCCGACGCCAGCCGCGCCAGCACCGTCGACGACACGGACATGCCGGGCGGTTCGCTGGCCCACGCCGCGTAGTCCCAGTCGCCGATGTAGTAGTGCACCAGCACCTGCAGGATGCGGATTTCCAGCCCGAACATGCTCCAGGTCAGGCCGGTCTCCTTGGCCCTGTCCCCCGCGAGGTTGTAGACGCGCGCCGCCTCGGCCAGTTCGCCGCGGTCGTAGTGCATCATTCCGTAGTAGTACCAAGCCCTCAGTTCGTTGTTGAACGCTCCGACCTCGCGTGCGTGCTGGATCGCGCGCTCGAAGCTGGCCTTGGCCTCCTCCGGCCGGTTCGCGTGGTCGTCGAGGATCGCCAGGGTGCCGAGGCCGTCCGCGATCGCACCCGGCGCGTTCGCCGTCCGGCCGTCCGCGATCGCCAGCTCTGCCGCTTCGCGCGCTTCGTCGTCCTTGCGTTGCTGGCGCAGGGAAGACGCCTTGCCCGCGAACACCCGGGCGCGCGTGGGACTGGGCTCGCGGTCCCGCACGAGCTGGAGCGCTTTCGCCAGGACCAGGAAGTGCTCTTCCTCGTTGCCGTCGAGGATCGACAGCGCCTGCGAGAGCCGCAACCAGATCTCGGCGGCCTCCTCCGGCGTCTGCTCGGCGCTGATCGCCTTGGTGGCGCTGCGGGCGAACGCGACCGCGCGTTCCGGCTGCCCGGCCGTGCCCGCGACCCAGGACGCGCGCCGCAGCAGCACGGACTCGTCCACATCGGACGGACGATCCACCTCGGCGACGGCGTTCCACAGGTTGAGGGCCTTTTCCAGGTACCGCAACGACTCCGCGGGCGCCCCGGCGCGTTCGGCCTCCTTGGCCGCCTGGATCGAGGCCTTCAGCGCCTGCGGCAGGTCGTGGCTCTCGAACGCGTGATGGGCCAGCGCCGCCGACGAACCGCGTTCGTCCAGCCTCTGAGCCAGGTGCCGGGCATAGGCGGCGTGCAGCCGGCCTCGTTCGCCGGGCAGCAGGTCGCCGTAGACGGCCTCCCGGACCAGCGCGTGCCGGAAGGCGTAGACCTCGTCCTCGTTCACGACGAGGAGGTGGTGCTGGATCAGTTCGCGCAACGCCGTGTCGAACGCGATGTCCGCCATGCCCGCGACCTCGTGCAGCCGGTAGTGCCGGACCCGGCGGCCCCAGACCGACGCGACGCGGACGACGTGCTGCGCCTCGGGACCAAGGCTTTCGACCCGGCTGAGCAGAACGTCGACCAGCGCGGACGGCAACGACCTGCCGTCGTCACAGGTGGCCACCGCGATGAGTTCCTCGGCGAAGAAGGCGTTGCCCTCGGAGCGTTCCGCGACCTGCCGCAGGACGTCCTTCGGCAGGTCGTCGGACAGGGCCTCGACGAACCTGCGGGCATCGGCCGCGTTGAACGGCGTGAGGTCCAGGCGGTCGACGGCGGGCAGCCGGACCAGCTCGGACAGCAAGGCGCGCAAGGGATGGCTGCGGTGCAGGTCGTCCGCGCGGTAGGTGCCGACGACCAGCAGACGCTGGGAACGCAGGCGGGACAACAGGAACGACAGCAGGTACCGGGTGGACGCGTCCGCCCAGTGCAGGTCCTCGACCACGAACAGCACGCGCTGCCGCTCGGAGAGATCACTGAGCAGCCCGAGCACGGCGTCGAACAGCTGGAGCTGTCCCACGTCCTGCTCGGGCCTGCGGCCGGGGACCAGGCTCGGCGCGATCATGCCCTCGGTGCCGGGCTCGCGTTCGGCCGGCAACGCCAGCTGCGGCAGCAACATCGCGAGCGCGGGCCGGTGCGCGACGTCGCTCTTCAACTTGCTCAAAGCCTCGGCGAACGGCAGGTACGGCAGACCGGTCTCGCCGACGTCCAGACACCGTCCCATGAGGACGATGGTGTCGTCGGCGCCGGCGGCCAGCTCCTCGATCAGCCGCGTCTTGCCGACACCGGCGTCACCGGCGAGCAGCACCGCCCCCGCGGTGCCCTCCCCGGCCTGCGCCAATGCGGCACGCAACCGGTCCAACTCGCGATCACGCGCGACCAACGGGATTCCGGAACCAAGGCGCGCCACAAGTGGCATGCTGTCACAGGTCAGTGCTAGTTCACGAGTAACTTGTTCAGCAGGGCGTTGCACGGATTTCGCCGGGGCGCCTGCAGTGGGTTTCACCGCGCCCGGGAGATTGTGCGGTGCATCATGCGGCTCAGCCACGACGGCCCGCGACCGTTCGAACGCCGCCAGTTGCACACCGCGTTGCCACGCCGGTAGTCGATTTCCGCCTTGATCGCCTCAGGGGTCCATTCGTTCATGGTCCTGAGGGTCGTCCTGAGGGACGCGGTAAGGCATCGGGCGATCACGCAGTCCTGCCCGCCGAACCCCTTACCCGACCGTCACCGCACGTGCGCGAGCCAGCCGGGCCCTTACCCCGTCGGCTTCCGGCGCGCCCAGCTCCGTGAACAACGCCAGCGCCCGCTGCCAGTGCGCCGCCGCTCCCGCTGCGCCGAGCTGCTCGAACACCGCCGCGAGCCGGTCGTGCGCCAACGCCTGGTGGTACGGCGAGACGGCATCGCACGCCACGGCCAACGCCGTACGGGCAGCCGACAGCGCACCGTCCGTATCGCCGGTCTCCAGCAGAGCCGTGGAGATGTCGGTATGGCAGGCCGCTTCCCCGCACTGCTCGCCGACCTCGTGGTACATCCGCAACGCCACCCGCAGCCACGGCATCGCGTCGTCGAAGCGCTGGGTGCTCAAGTACAACAAACCGAGGTGGTGGTGCGCGTTGGCCTCGGCCCACTTCGAGCCCGCGATCCGTGAGATCTCCATGGCCTCGCGGTAGTGCTCCTCCGCCTCGGCGGCCCGGCCCAGGTCCTGCAACGTGCCGGCGACCGTCGTCAGGGCCCGTGCCTGCTGGTGCACGTCCTCCTTGCGGCGCGCCACCTCCAGTGCGCCCTGCTGGGCCTGCAACGCCTCTTCGAACCGTTCGAACTGCAGCAACGCGACGCCCAGGTTGAACTGCATGACGAACCGGGCGTCGGCGTCGTTCAGGGCGATGGCGGCCTGTAGCGCGGCTTCGGTGAGACGCAACGAGGTCTCGCGCTCGGTCCGCAGCCACAGGTACCGCGACAACGTGTACGGCAGCTGCCACGCGTGCACGTGCCAGCCGGAGCCCGACGCCAGTTCGGCGGCGGCGATCAGGTTCGCGCGCTCGGCGTCGAACCAGGCCGTCGCGTCCGCGGCACCGGAGATCGCGGGCACGTGCACGGGCCGGTGCTCCGGCGCGACCAGGACGCTGCCGCGGTTGATCGGCAGCAGGCCGTCCGCGAGGTCCGCGCAGTGCAGGTAGTAGTCGAGCATGCGGCCGGTCGCGGCACGGCGTTCGGGCTCGGACAGCTCACCGGCCAGCGTCTTGGTGTAGACGCGGACGATGTCGTGCGCGAAGTGCCGGCCGGGTTCGCTGACGGACAGCAGGTTCGCGGCCGTCAACGCGTCCAGCGCGCGTTGGGCCTCCAGCAACGGGACGTCGCCCATCGCCGCGACCACATGCGGGGTGAGGTCCGCGCCGGGGTGCAGGCCGACGATCGCCAGCAGTCGCGACGGCTCCGCGGGCAACGCACGGCGCGAGGCGTCCAGAGCTGCTCGTACGGTGCCCTCACCGTCCTCCAGGCCGAGCGCGGCCAGGCGGCCCTGCTCGTCCTGCAGTTCCTCGACCAGTTCGGCGACGCGCAGGCGAGGGGACACGGCGAGACGGGCCGCGGCGATCCGGAGCGCGAGCGGCAGGCCGTCGCACAGCTCGGCCAGTTCGCGCAGGGCGCCGGCCTCGATGTCGGACCGGCCGGCGATGCGGCCCAGCACGTCGACGGCGGCGTCCGGGTCGAGCATGTCCAGCTCGACCAGCTTCGCCTCGACCTGCGCGACGAGCCCGACCAACCGGCGCCGCGACGTCACGACGACGCACGACGGCGCACCCGGCAGCAGCGGTAACAGGTCGGCCGAGCTGCGGACGTTGTCGAGCATCACGAGCATCCGGCGATCGGCCAGCAACGTGCGCAGCAACGCGGAACGTTCGTCGACCGAGACGGGGGTGTCGCCGGCCGGCACGCCCAGGGCACGCAGGAACCGGTTGAGCACCTCGCCGATCTCCAGCGGCTCCCGGTTCGGGTCGTACCCGTGCACGTCGACGTAGAGCTGGCCGTCCGGGAACTCCTCACGCACGCGATGCGCCCAGTGCAGGGCCAGCGCGGTCTTGCCGACCCCCGCCGGTCCGGTCACCAGCATCACCGGGCCGTCGTGGCCGCGCAGCAACGCGTCCAGGTAGCCGAGCTCGGCGTCCCGGCCGATCAGCGCGACGGGCGCGCGGGGCAGCTGCGCGGGGATCGTCACCGGCACGGGTTCAGGCGCGGACACCGGCTGCGGCACGCGGACGGGCGCGCGTTCCGGCTCGGGGCTGTCCCCCGCCAGCACTGCCTGGTGCACCCGGCGCAGTTCGGGGCCCGGCTCGACGCCGAGCTCCTCGATGAGCACGGCGCGCGCTTCCCGGTACGCGGCCAGCGCCTCGGCCTGCCGGCCGGCCTGGACCAGCGCCCTCATCAGCAGCCCGTGGCCGCGTTCGCGCAACGGGTGCTCGACGACCGTCAGGCTCAGCTGCGAGACCAGTTCCGGACCCTGCCCGATCGCGAGACCGAGCTCGGCCCGTTCCTCCAGCACCGCGAGCCGGCGTTCGACGAGACGACCGCGTTCGACGTCGGCGAGGAGACCGGACACACCGCCCAGCGGCTCGGCGCGGAACAACGCCAGCGCGTCGTCGAGCTCGACCGCGGCTCCGGCCAGGTCACCGGCGGCGCGCATGCGGTTCGCGAGCAGCACTTGACGTTCGAACACGTCGAGGTCCAGGGCACCGGGCTCGACGCGCATCAGGTAGCCGTCGCCGACCGACGTCAGCAGCTCGGCGGGAGCCCTCCTGGCACGGGTCGGTTCGAGGGCCCTGCGCAGTCCGGCGACATAGGTCTGGACCAGGTTGACCGCACTCGAGGGCACGTTGTCGCCCCACACGGCCTCGATGATGTGCCCGCGACTGACCGGCGTGTTGCGCGCCAGCAGCAGGACCGCGAGGACGGCGCGCTGCTTCGCCGCACCGAGATCAACCTCTTGACCTGCGCGAACGACCCGGAGAAGGCCGAGAACCTCGAACCGAAGGGGTTCCTCGCCGTGCGTCACCGATCTGTCCTTCGCCTGTGGGCCACCTGGAGCTTGAAGATCACTTCAGTCGGGCTCCAGTCGTGCTGTAGAAGGCATTCTTACGCTTAGCGTGTCCAACCAACCACAGACGGCGAGATCAACGGAAACCGGAGATCCGCGAGTCGGAACAGGTTGGACCGGACAGCGGAACCTCCGCTGCTCCCCATGATCGACGTGGGTCGGCCGGCGTGCAAGGGGCATCCAGCCCGCGGCGGCGGAACGCCGGCCGGCCCACGTCCCCTTTACGCGAGAAGGCCCTGGCTGGATGATCCAGCCAGGGCCTTCTGCCGTACCTGCCGATCAGCTGACAAAAGAGCCGATCTTCGCGGCGGTGAGGAAGGTGTCCCATCCCCCGTCGCCGAACTCCAGCCGCGCTCCGTCCGCGTTCTTGCTGTCACGGACCGCGGCGCCGGCTGGGACGAGCGCGATCTCCACGCAATCGGGCCCACCGGCCGACGACCTGCTGCTCTTTCGCCAACGCAAGCTTTCCACTCTGTTCACTCCCGGTCGCTGTCACGCGAGAGTGCGAGCGATCTCCGTGATCAGGGTTGCCGATTCCCGCGGGGTCTGGGCGGAAGTCACGAGACGCTCGAACATCTCGGCGTAGGAATGGACGTCCGACTGTTGTTCCAGGTAGACGCCGCTTCTGGTGCTTTCGATGTACACCACGTCGGGGTCGAGCCGCTCGGGAAAGCTCAGGATGACGAACGGGCCGTCCATCGCGGCATGACCACCGGCGCTGAACGGCACGACCTGCATCGTGACGTTCGGCAATGCACCGACTTCGAGAAGACGCGCCATCTGCGCGCGCATCACCTCGACGCCGCCGACGAGCCGGCGCAGGGCGGCTTCGTCGATCACGACGTGCAGGCGCAACGGGTCGTCCTCACTCAGCAAGGCCTGCCTGGCCTTGCGCAACCGGACGCGCCGGTCGATCTCGGCGGTGCGCGCGTCCGGCAGCACCTGTGAGATCAACGCCCTCGTGTACGCCTCGCACTGCAGCAGGCCCGGGATCATCAGCCCCTGGTAGGTCCTGATCGAGTCCGCGTCGGCCTCGTACCCCACGTATCGACCGGGCACGATGTCGCCGAACTCGTCCCACCACGCCTTGCGACGGGCTTCCCTTGCCAGCTGGACCAGTTCTTCGAGGGTGGCGACGTCCGCGTCGTAAGCGCTGAGCATGTCCCGCACGTCACGCGGGCTCACCCCCACACGCCCCGTCTCGATGCGGCTGATCTTGGAAGCCGAGCACTCGAGGCGCTCGCCGACCTCCTCGATCGTCAGCCCGGCCACTTCGCGCAGCCTCCGAAGCTCGCTCACGAGCCGGCGCTTGCGCAGGGTCGGGCTGCTGCCCCGTGACATCCCACACCTCCTGGTCGTTCCCAGTTTGAGAGCAAACCAGCGCGTCGCAAAGAGACGTCATCCATTCGTGTACTGCAACTTGCAGATCGCAGGTTCGGCGCGACAGTCTGCATGGGCTGCTTACGTAGGGACTGGAGCTCTGAGCCTGATGGCCGTCACGGTGTTCAGCCAACTGGACAATTCGCTGCACTCGCACCTGGCCACACTCACCGACCTCGCCGAACGCGGCGACGACCAGACCGCTCTCGTACTCGCCAGGGTTGAGTTGCCGAGGGTGGTCGCGGTGGTGAAGGCGTTGCTCGACGAGCACCAGCCCGACGAGCACGGCCGGTGCGCGACCTGCAAGCGCGGCTGGTTCTCACGGCGGATGCCCGCACCGTGCCGTGCTTACCTCTCGGCGCAGCTGATCCTGACCGTCGTCGGCCAGGAGACTTCACACGGCAAGCACCTGCGCTCGGTAGGCTGAATTTCCGGAACTCGATAGTTCTTCAGTTCCGTCCCGACCTGGGCCGGCTCCGCATCCCCCGACCGGAGCCGGCCCTGCTAGTGCCGCGACCGGCAACCTTCGCCGCGTCTTCGACGCTCAGCAGGGCGCCTCGCGGCACCGGCCCCACGCCCACAGCCAACCAGGATGAGGACGCGGGGCCGGCACCACGAGACACCCGTCTGACCGCCGAATACGGGGCAAAGGCTGCCGGTCGCGGCACTAGGTCATCACCTCGCGTAACGACGCCGGTCAAGATCAACACGGTTGGCTGAAAGATCTGCCACCGCAGCGATTCCGGCCTCATCATGGACGTCGACGCGGCCTGATCCCGGCCCTCGATGCCTGTGCCGACACGGAGGTGTTCCCGTGCCGACCCCGCATGACCGCGCCGACGAGCTCGATGCCGTCCGGCCGCGACGCATGCTGCCCTTAGAGCGCTTCTAGAGCGCAACCCTTCGCAGTTCCCCTCCCGCCCTGTGCCTCCGTCGCACAGGGCTATGCCGCTATCCGCAAAGGGAAACCCGTGAACCATCTGCCCAGATCCAACGCCGGCGAGCACACCCCGCACGGTCCTCCGCTGATCCTGAAGCACGACCTGCCCGCGAGCTTCGTGCTGTTCCTGATCTCGATCCCGCTGTCGCTCGGCATCGCGCACGCCACGGGCGCGCCGTTGATGGCGGGGATCATCTCCGCGGTCATCGGCGGCGTGGTCGTCGGCGCGATCAGCGGGGCACCGTTGCAGATCAGCGGTCCGGGCACCGGGCTCGTGGTCATCGTCGCCGGGCTGGTGGCGCAGTTCGGGTGGGCGGCCACCGCGGCGATCACGCTGGCCGCGGGCATGCTGCAACTGGCGCTGGGGCTCACCGGGATCAGCCGCGTGGTGATGTCGCTGTCCCCCGCCGTCGTGCACGGCATGCTCGCGGGCATCGGCATCTCGATCGCCGCCGGGCAGCTCGTGGTGGTGCTGGGCGGAACGGCGGCGTCGTCCGTGCCCGCGAACCTCGCCCTGCTGCCGGGAGAAGTGGCCGGCGCCTCGCTGGGCTCGGTGATCGCCGGCGCAGTGGCGATCGCGGTTCTGCTTGTGTGGCCGCGAGTTCCGCGTGCCTCGCTGGTCCCCGCGCCGCTGGTGGCCGTGGTTCTGGCGACCGCGCTGGCGTTCGTGCTGCGCCTCGACGTCGCCCACGTCGACCTGCCGGACAGCCACGCGCTGACGTTCCCGGAGATGCCGCAGGGCAACGTCGGTACGGTGGTCACGGCCATCGTCACGGTCGCGCTGGTGGCGAGCATGGAGTCGTTGCTGTCCGCCGTCGCCACGGACCGGCTGCACGACGGGCCGCGTGCCCGGCTGGACAAGGAACTCATCGCGCAGGGCACCGGCAACGTGCTCGCGGGCGCGCTGGGCGGGTTCCCGATCAGCGGCGGCCTGGCGCGCAGCTCCACGAACGTCGCGGCGGGCGCCAAGACCCGGTACGCCGCGATCTTCCAGGGCGTGTGGATCGCGGTGGCCGTGCTGGCGTTCAGCCCCGCCCTGGAGCTGATCCCGTTGTCCGCGCTGGCGGGCGTGCTGTTCGTCGTCGGGCTCAAGCTCGTGTCGCTCCAGCGGATGCGGAACCTGCTGCAGCACAGGGAGTTCGTGGTCTACGCCGTGACCGTCCTCGGCGTCGTCCTCTTCGGACTGCTGGAGGGCGTGGTCGCCGGGCTCGTCGTCGCGCTGCTGCGTGCGCTGTACCGGTTGACGCACTGCTCGGTGCGCGTCGAGGGCAACCGGGTGTGCGTGCGGGGATCGCTGGTATTCCTGGGAGTCGGACGGCTCGTGCGCGAGCTGCGCGGGATGCCGCAGGGCGAGACCGTCGTGCTGGAGCTGCACGTCGACTACCTGGACCACGCGTCCTACGAGGCGATCAACGACTGGCGCGAGGGCTACGAACGGCTCGGTGGCCGAGTGCGGGTCGACGAGGTGCACGACACCTGGTTCGACCGGGCGAACCAGGGCAAACCGGGGCGGCGCAAGACATTGCCCGGCCCGCTGCCGCGCTGGTTCGCGCCGTGGTCGCACTGGCAGGGCACGCCCGGCGCCGTGACGTTGCCGGCCCAGCGCGCCTCGGCGGAAAGCGACCCGATGCTGCTCGGGATGCGCGAGTTCGAACGCCGCTCCGCGCCGTTGGTGCGGCCGTTCCTGCACGAACTGGCGATGCGCGGGCAGCGTCCCCAGCAGTTGTTCATCACGTGTGCGGACTCCCGCGTGGTGCCGAACCTGATCACCACGTCCGGGCCGGGCGACCTCTTCTGCGTACGCAACATCGGCAACCTGGTACCGATGTCGTCCGCGGAGGACAGGTCGGTCGGGGCTGCAGTCGAGTACGCCGTGGAGATCCTGAACGTCAGCACGATCGTCGTGTGTGGACACTCCGACTGCGGCGCGATGAAGGCGTTGGTCAGCGGGTCCGCGCCGCGCGGATCGCACCTGCGCTCGTGGCTGCGCAACGCCGAACCGTCGCTGATCAGGTTCCACGCGCCGACGGCGCCCGGTTGCGCGGAACTGCCGGTGGCGGACCGGCTCGCCGTGGCGAACGTCGCGCAGCAGCTGGACAACCTGCTCGGCTACCCGAGCGTCCGGGAGGCGATCGTGGCGGGCACGCTCACGTTGAAGGGCATGTACTTCGACATCTCGAACGCCCGCGTGTACCTGGTGGACGCGGACCGCAACGGGCTCGAACCCGTGCCTTCACCGGCATAAAAACGAGGAGCCGCCCCAAAAGACTCGGGGCGGCTCCACTTGGGACGTTCTGCTAGCAGGTACCGATCCAGGAGCACTCCACGTCGAAGCGTTCCTGGGCGGGAACCTTCGCGCGGTCCTGCGCCGGAGCCTTGCGCTGCTGCGGCACCGACTGGACCTGCGGCGAGACCGTGCCGCCCTCCGAGGCCAGGCGCACGGCGATCCTGTCCTCGATGTTCTTCGGGTTGTTGAAGAGCAGGACGTTGTTCTGCACCACCGAGAACACGAGGTCACGGCCCGCCGCGGTCTTCACGTAGCCCGCCAGGCCCGAGACACCCGAGAGCGACCCGGTCTTGGCCTTCACGTTGCCCGCTGCCGGGGTGTTCCTCATGCGGTTGACCAGTGTGCCGTCGACACCGGCGACGGGCAGTGAGGCCTGCCACGCGGAGAACCACGGCTTGGTCCTCGCCTTGATCAGCACCGACGTGAGGTCGTCCGGCGAGAACTGGTCGAGCCGGGACATGCCGGAACCGTCGAAGACCTCGACCGCGTTCGGGTCGACGCCCAGACCGGACCACTTGGTGCTGAGCTGGTTGATGCCGTTGGTGAACGAGCCGCCCGCGGTCTTGACCAGCACCTCGGCCAGCATGTTGTTGCTGTCCTTGAGCAACGGCACGATCAGCTCGCCGAGCGTCATCGACGTGTCGGTCGCGAGGACAGTGGCATCGGCCGGCGCCTTCTGCCGCTTCACACCGCCGGTGACGGTGATCCCGCTGGCCTGCAACGCCTTCTGGAACACCGACGTCACGAGCCCGGCCGGGTCCTTGACCGACGAGAGCCTGGTGGTCTCGACGGACGTCGACCCGCTGACGATGATCCGGTTCGTGCCGTGCTCGCGTTCCACGAAGAGGCCGGCGTTGCCGGTCGTCGCCGTGGACACGACCTGCACGTGGTCGTTCGCCGGTTCGGTCGTGACGACGGCCGGGGCGCCCGCCGCGGCACCCGGCTTGACGCGCACGAGGACCGTGCCCGCGCTGAACTTCGCGTCCGGCGAGAACGTGAGCGCCGACGTCTCCGCGCTGTAGGAGAACGGCTCGTCGTCCCACGCCCAGCCTGTGCCGTACGGCTGCGCGTCGAACTTCGTGTCGTCGATGACCAACGCGCCGTTCACGGTGGTGACACCGCTGGCCTTCAACGTGTCCGCGAGCTGCTGGTAGCGCAGCCGGGACATCGTCGGGTCGCCGCCACCGCGCAGCGCCAGGTCGCCCTTGAGCACCGCCCCGGACTTCGTGCCGCTCGACACGAGCTCGGTCTTCCAGCGGAAGTCCGGGCCCAGCAGGTCGAGCGCTGTCGTCGTGGTGAGCAGCTTCATGTTCGACGCCACCTGGGAACGCCTGCTGCTCTGCCTGGTGTAGATCACTTCTCCGGAACCGGCGTCCCGCACGACCAGGCCGACGTCCGCGCCCTTGAGCGCGTTGTCGGCCAGGATCGTGTCGAGATCAGCCGTGAGGGCTTCGTTGCCGACCGCCACGGCGCCGCCGCTGGACGTCAGGGAAACCCCTGCCGCCACAGCGATGACCGCGCCCAGAACTCGGAACTTCACGCTTCCACCTCTGATCGATCACCCGACCACAACGTGTGGAAGCTACCGGGCTTGTCGGTGCGCCTGTACGTGTGCGCCCCGAAGAAGTCCCGCTGTCCCTGCACGAGTGCGGCGGGCAGTCGCTCGGAGCGAAGTCCGTCGTAGTAGGCCAAAGCGGACACGAAGCCCGGCGTCGGCACGCCGGACTCGACCGCGCGGACCACGACCCTGCGCCAAGCGCCCTCGGCGTTCTGCACCGCGTCGCGGAAGTAGTCGTCCACCAGAAGGGACGCGATGTCCGCGTTCGCGTCGTACGCCTCGCGGATGCGGTTGAGGAACTGCGCGCGGATGATGCAGCCACCACGCCAGATCGTCGCCATCGCACCGAGGTCGATGTCCCAGTCGAAGTTCTTCGACGCCTCGCGCATCATGTCGAAGCCCTGCGCGTACGCGACGACCTTCGACGCGTAGAGCGCTTGGCGCACGTCGTCGACCAGTTCCGCGTCCGGCTTCGCGACGACCTCGCTGGCACCGAACGCGTCCCGCACGGCCTTGCGCTGCTCGGTGTGGCCGCTCAGGCTGCGGGCGAAGACCGCCTCGGCGATGCCGGTGACCGGGACGCCCAGTTCCAGCGCCTCCTGCACGGTCCAGCGGCCGGTGCCCTTCTGCTCGGCCGCGTCCTCGATGACGTGGACGAGCGGCGTGCCGTCCGCGTCGACGTGCTTGAGGACCTCGGCGGTGATCTCGACCAGGTACGACTCCAGGTCACCCGAGTTCCACTGCGTGAAGACCTCGGAGATCTCGGCCGGCGACTGCCCGCCGATGCGGCTCAGCAGGTCGTACGCCTCGGCGATGAGCTGCATGTCGGCGTACTCGATGCCGTTGTGCACCATCTTCACGAAGTGCCCGGCGCCGTCCGGCCCGACGTGCACGCAGCACGGCTGACCGTCCACCTTGGCCGCGATCTCCTCGAAGACCGGCCCGACGTGCCGGTAGGACTCCGCGGGACCGCCCGGCATGATGCTGGGCCCGTTGAGCGCGCCCTCCTCGCCACCGGAGATGCCGGCGCCGACGAACAGCAGCCCCTTCTCCTTCAGCGCGGCCTCACGACGGCGCGTGTCGTTGAAGTGGGCGTTGCCGCCGTCGATGACCATGTCGCCGGGCTCCAGGAGCCCGCTCAGCTCGTCGATGACGGCGTCGGTCGGGCCACCCGCCTTGACCATGATGATGATCTGGCGCGGCGTCTGCAGGCTGTCCACCAGCTCCTGCAACGTCTCGGCGCCGACGAAGTCGCCCTCGTGGCCGTGCTCGTCGAGCAGGGCCTTCATCTTCGCGGGCGTCCGGTTGTGCACTGCCACTGTGAAACCGTGCCGCGCGAGGTTGCGCGCGAGGTTGCTGCCCATGGTGGCAAGACCGGTGACCGCGATACGTGCTTTGCCTTCCGTCATAGGCGACAGCCTGCCGTGTTCTTCGCCTTTGCGCGAGACGTCACAGGGTGTTCTCAGACTCCGTTTCGGCAGGTGAACCGCGTCACGTGCCCGTACGTATTGCTAGGCGTAAGTTGGCTTCATGACGGAATTCACGAGCGTGGGACGCTCGGCGACCGACCGTGCCTCCAGGTACGGATCGCAGCTGGTGAAGCACTTCACGGCCAAGGACCTCGAAGGGTCCTGGGAGGACACCCGCGGCTTCGTCCGCTTCTCCGCCGGCCTCGCGGAGTTCGAGGCCGCCGACGACGGCTTGACCATGCGCGTGGTGTGCACGTCGGAGGAGGACGTCGCACGCCTGCGCGACGTCGTAGAACGGCACCTGGTCCGCTTCGGGACGCGCGACGAGCTGTCCGTCACGTGGGACTCAGGTAGCGAGAACTGACGCAGCCAGCCCGATGAGAGCGGTCCCACAGATCCGCTCGAACGCCGCGCGGGTCCGGGGCCTGCTCAGCAGCCTGCCGAGTTGACGCGCGGACGGCACCACGATGACCCAGAACACCGCGAACACGCCGACCGTGACGGCGCTCAGCACCGCCGCCTGAGGCAGGGGCGCGGCGTTCGGGTCCATCGCCTGCGGGATGAGGCTCAGGAACGTGAGCATCACCTTGGGGTTCAACAGATCGCACAACATGCCGCGCAGGAACACGTTCTTCTGCTGCGGCTGCTGCTCGATCGGTTTGGTGGCTGCCTTGAGCGTCATGAAACCGATGTAGGCCAGGTAGAGCGCGCCGATCGCCTTGACCACGAAGAGCGCCGCCGGTGCCGCCGCCACGAGCGCGGACAACCCGACAGTCGCGAGCGTCCCGTGGATCAGCAGCCCGGTGAGCACACCGAGCGCAGCCTCGACACCCTTGCGGAGGCTGCGGACCGCGTTCCCCATGACCAGTACGAAGTCGGGACCGGGCACGACCGTGATCACCACGAGTGCCAGCAGGAACGACGTCCACGCGATGTGCATGGCGCTGATCGTCGGTGGTTTGTTCGTGTGAATTCCAGCAGGTCAGTACGATGTTCGGTTATGCGCGAACAAGCCGAACTCGATTCGGTCGACTGGCACATCCTGGAGGAGTTGCAGAACGACGCGACCCTGCCGAACCGCGCTCTGGCGGAGATCGTCGGGCTGGCGCCTTCTTCTTGTCTGCAACGGGTGCGGCGGCTGCGCGACCTCGGCGTGATCACGGGATGCCATGCCGTCGTGGATCCGGCTACTACCGGGCTGCCGTTGGAGGCCGTGATCTCGGTGAACGTGCGGCCGCACACCCGGACCGTGGTGGCCGGGTTCCGGGCGTTCGTGATGGCTCAGCCGGAGACCCGGTCGATCTTCCACGTGTCCGGGCAGGCCGATTTCCTGCTGCACATCGCCGTTGCCGACTCCACGCACCTACAGGCGTTCCTGATGGACAAGATCGCTTCGCGGACGGAGGTGCGGAACCTGACGAGTTCGGTGGTGCTGGAGCGGGTGGAGACGCGTGCGTTGACGCCGCCGGCGAACCTGCGGCCTACTCACCGGCGACGAAAGGCCTGAGCGTCACTCCCAGCGCAGTCGGCCGAGCCGCCACGTCCCGCTCGGTGGCTGTTCCTGGAGCAGCGGAGTGATGAAGGCGTCGGCCAGGGGCGTGACACCGTCAAGAGTCCGATGCTCAGCGGAAAGCTCCTTGGTCTTGGCCGCTTCCGCCCTGTAACCGGTCGTCCACGCGGGATCCGGCACGGCGAACTCGGTGGGAAGAACCAGGTGCGTGCCCGCCGAGTTGCGACGACGGACTTCTGCGTGCAGCGCCCGATGAGTTGTCGCTCCGTCCAGCGTGGAATTGCAAGCGATCAGCACCAGGTCGACGAGATCCTTGAACCTGGTCGACGGCACCAGCCGTTCACGATGCCGTTCGTACATCGCCGCGATCTTGTCGGCGACGTGATCCTCCAACGGCCACATGCGGATCTCCGGCCACGGACTGGAGTCGATGACGAAAGGTGCCACGAGCCGCTCGACGGTCAGCTGTCCGACGGGGTGAAGTTCGGCGGCGACAACGTCGACACTGACCGTGGACAGTTGCCGAAGACCAAACATGACCTTGAATCGCACTTTGCGAGACGGCCGGTTGGCCGCCGTTTCGCGAGATGTGTCGTGGTGCTCGAACGCAAGATGGTCGTCCAACCCGATCGATGCCGCCGCGAGCAGCGCTTCGACCGCACCGTCCACCGTTGCGTCCTCGCCCACCCTCAGGAGATCGACGTCGGTCGAATATCTGGCTCGCGGCCAGCGGACCAGCAGTGCTTGACCGCCCTTGAGCACCCAGCCGCCCCGATCCGAGTGGAACACACGGGCCAGCAGCCGACGATGGTAGTAGCGCTCGATGAGTTCGCCGGTAGGAATTCCGGTGAGCTGTGAACTGTTGGCCGCACGGCTCTTGAGCGAACTCATGAACGCCTGCGGACTGGATTGCTTCGAGGTCATGTCTCTTCAGGTTGTTCTGCGGCACGGCCCGGATCGGTCATCTGCAGCAGACGCTGCAGGGTCTCCGGAGACATCTCAGCGAGCTGCCCCCAGGTGACGTTCATGGTCTTGAGGTCGTCCCAGGAGTGCCCTCGCAGATCGCGCCAGCCCAGCGCCGGAACTGGCCTGGTGGCCAGTTCCTGGACGGACAGGCCGATCTGAGCGAGCAGCAGCTCGAGCAGCGCCACACCGGTCGGAGGCTTGGCACCGTACGACCGCGCGTGGGGCTGGATCCGCTCGGCGAGCTCATCGAGGTGAACCTGCCCGGCTTCGACCGCCTGGCGAACGATGGTCCCCACGTGGCTCGCGTCCGCGTGTTGCCCGAGCAGGTCGTAGATGGTGCGCAGGGGGGTGGTGACAGGCAGGCCGTCGAGCACCATCACGTCTGCTTCGGCCAGCTGCCCTCTGCGCAGCCGCACACCCGGATCCCGGGTGGTTCGCCTGCGCGGAGTGGTGATCTCGACCTGCGAGTTCACCAGGTCGCCGATGTTGTGGAGCCGCGCAGCGGACTGATGGGACACGACGCCACCGTCAGGGTCGAGCTTGGGCCGTGTCCATCCTGCGACTTCGGGACGCAGCGTGAGCCAGGCAGCCTGCTCCGAGCGCGCGTTGGATGCTTCCGCGGATGTCACCGCGTGCACACCACGACGTACGGATTCCAGAAGACCGGCGGACTTCAGCCGGTGCAGCGTGACGTCGTCGATCCCGCTGTTCAGAGCCTGCTTCGTCGTGACCATGCCCCACTGCCCTGCGGTGTAGACACCGAGCAGCTCAAGAGCACGAATCGCCTCCATGCAGCAAATCCTACATCAGGACGCAGCGTTTCTTACGCTCACCATGTAGGAAACGCTGCCGCGTCGGATCGGAAGACCTACGCGTCGTCCCCGGACGACTTGATCACCCGGATCAGCCCTTCCTGCACCACGGTCGCCACCAGCTGCCCGTCCCGGGTGAAGAACCGCCCGGTAGCCAGCCCGCGATTCCCGGACGCCGAAGGCGAAGTGGTGTCGTACAACAACCACTCATCGGCACGGAACGCCCGGTGGAACCACATCGCGTGGTCCAAAGAGGCACCGAGAACCTTGTCCAGCCCCCAATAAACGCCGTGCCGCGCCAGGACCCCGTCCAGCAGCGTCATGTCCGACGCGTAGGTCATGACGCAGAGCTGCAGCATCGGGTCGTCCGGCAGCTTGCCGTCGGCCTTCATCCACACCCGTGACGCGGCCTGGCCCGGACCGTCCTCACGGGACTCCCACGGTGGCTCGGTCACGTAGCGGACGTCGATGGGGCGCGGGAACTTCAGGTTCACCAGCGGGTAGCTCTTGGCGGACTCGGTCCACGTCGGCAGCGACTCGGGGTCCGGCACGTCCGGCATGTCCGACGAGTGCTCGACGCCCTGCTCCTCCAACTGGAAGGACGCGGAGAGCGAGAAGATCGCCTTGCCGTGCTGCACCGCCACGACGCGGCGGGTGGTGAACGAGCGGCCGTCGCGGATGCGGTCCACCTCGTACACGATCGGCACGCGCGGGTCGCCGGGCCTGATGAAGTACGAGTGCAGCGAGTGCACCCGCCGTTCCACCGGGACGGTGCGGCCCGCGGCCACCAGGGCCTGGCCCGCGACCTGACCGCCGAACACGCGCAGGGGCGACTCCGCAGGCGAGACACCGCGGAAGATGTTCTCCTCGATGCGTTCCAGGTCGAGCAACGCGACCAGGTCGTCCACTGCGGATTGTCCGCTCAGGCCCGACGGGCTCGTAGCAGCGGCACGGGCGGCCTCAGTCACAGCAGAACTCTCCCTAGCAGCATCTCAGCAAGGCAGCGGCCCCGCTCCCTCACAACCAGTATGAGGGAGCGGGGCCGGCATCACGACGTACCAGGCTGAGAGCCGGAGCACTTACGCGTGGTCGTCCTCGCCCAGGCGGTGCACCCGGATGAGGTTGGTGGACCCGATGGTGCCGGGAGGCGATCCGGCGACGACCACCATGAGGTCGCCGGCGGAGTAACGGCCGATTTCGATCATGGCCACGTCGACCTGGCGGACCATCTCGTCGGTGGACTCCACCCTGGGCACCAGGAACGTCTCGGTGCCCCACGTCAGCGACAGCTGCGAGCGGACCGAGGGCTCCGGCGTGAACGCCAGCAGCGGCAGGTGCGTGTGCAGGCGGGCCAGACGGCGGACCGTGTCGCCGGACTGCGTGAACGCGACCAGGGCCTTCGCGTTGAGGCGCTCGCCGATGTCGCGGGCCGCGTACGAGATCACGCCGCGCTTGGTGCGCGGGACGTGGGTCAGCGGCGGCACGACGACCGACTCGGTCTCGACGGCCTCGATGATGCGGCCCATGGTCTGCACGGACTCGATGGCGTAGCGGCCGACCGAGGTCTCACCGGACAGCATCAGGGCGTCCGCGCCGTCGAGCACCGCGTTCGCGACGTCGGACGTCTCGGCGCGGGTCGGGCGGGAGTTGGTGATCATCGAGTCGAGCATCTGGGTCGCGACGATGACCGGCTTGGCGTTCTCGCGGGCGATCTGGATCGCGCGCTTCTGCACCAGCGGGACGTGCTCCAGCGGCAGCTCGACGCCCAGGTCACCGCGGGCGACCATGACGCCGTCGAAGGCGAGGACGATGGCCTCGAGGTTGTCCACGGCCTCCGGCTTCTCGATCTTCGCGATCACCGGGAGACGCTTGCTGCCCGAGCGGTCCATGATCTGGTGGACCAGGTCGATGTCGGCGGGCGAGCGGACGAAGGACAGCGCGATGAAGTCCACGCCCAGCGAGAGCGCGAACTCCAGGTCCTCGATGTCCTTCTCCGACAGCGCCGGCACCGAGACGTCCATGCCGGGCAGCGAGAGGCCCTTGTTGTTGCTGACGGGTCCGCCCTCGGTCACCTCGCAGACGACGTCGGAACCTTCGACGTCGACTACCACGAGCGCGACCTTGCCGTCGTCCACGAGCATGCGGTCGCCGACCTTGGCGTCCTTCGCGAGCTCCTTGTACGTCGTCGACACGCGGTCGTGCGTGCCCTCGACGTCCTCGACGGTGATGCGGACGACGTCGCCGTTGTTCCAGTCCACCGGACCCGCGGCGAAACGGCCGAGGCGGATCTTGGGGCCCTGGAGGTCGGCGAGAATGCCCACGGCGCGGCCGGACTCGTCGGCTGCCGCGCGGACCATGTCGTAAACCTGCTTGTGGTCGGCATGGCTGCCGTGGCTGAAGTTCATCCTGGCCACGTCCATACCGGCCGCTACCAGGTCACGGACCTTTTCCGGCGTGCCAGTGGCGGGACCGAGGGTACAGACGATCTTTGCGCGTCGACTCACGTGTAGAGAGAGTAGACCCCGTTCCTGGACCGATCCCGAACTACTCCTCGGTAATGTTCTGCCAATGGGTCGAGTACTTCCGTTCGTGATCGCGGCGTCGCTCAGCGTCGTCGTGTTGTTCACCCCCGAGTCAGGTGTGCCGACGGCCCCGCCCGGCACGGACAAGGTGATCCACACGGTGCTTTTCGCGCTGCTCGCGTTCACCGGCCTGTACGCGAAACTTCCTCACATTCTGCTCGCCCTGGTGGCCTACGCAGGCATTTCGGAGGTGCTCCAGCAGGTGATCACGCCGCTGCACCGCAGTGGCGACGTGCTGGACGCGCTGGTGGACGTGCTCGGGATCGGCCTCGGCTGGGCTATCGCCTCGGCTGTTCGCTCACGCCGACGTGGTCCTCGCACCACGCGTTGAACTCCTTGAGCTGCTTCCACGACTTGCGCACCCGGTCGAGGCAGCCCGGCTCGTGCAGCACGTCGTCCGGCTCCCAGACTTTGCGCACGTAGATCGACCGGTGCCGGAGCAGGTCGAGATGCGGGTGATCGTCGGCGAACCCGCGCGGCTTCGACTTCATCACGTCGCCGGCCAGCTGCCAGCCCTGCCCGAGCAGCCTGTCGACGATCTTGCGCAACAGGACGCCGTGCGCGTCGACCGAGGCCCGGTAGCGGGCGAGCTGGTCGGACTGCATGTGGAACGAGCCGCCGCCGGTCATCAGGCCCTCGGGGCTGAGCTGCACGTAGTACGCGCCGCCGCCGCGGCCCTTCTCGATCACGGCGCCGCAGTGGTCCTTGTACGGCGTCTTGTCCTTGGCGAACCGCACGTCGCGGTACGGGCGGAAGATCTTGCCCTCACCGAACTCCTTCTCCAGCGCGAGCAGCAGTGCCTCCATCGGGGCCCGCACGTCACGCAGGTAGGTCTCCTTGTTGTCGTCCCAGTACGCCTTCGAGTTGTCGAGGACCAGGCCGTCGTAGAAGTCAATGGCGTACTCGCCGAAACCGTCGAACGTCACCGAGTCAGCCTAGGCGGATCGCCCATGAGCGTGAAAATTCGTTTGAGGGCGCACAATCAGGCCATAATCCGGTGAATGCCCCGCCGCATCAACGCGCTCGCGACCTGGCTCCTCCGACTCGAGCCGGACGAGGTGGCCGCGATACTCGTGCACCGCCGTGATGTCGCCGACCGCTACATCCGGACATTGAAGGACCTGGCCACGCAGCTGACCGACTCCGATTCGGTGCACGCCGCCGAGGACACGCTGGACCAGGGCGCGCTCGACGTGCTCGGCGCGATCGTGGTGCAGAACAACACCGGCACGGTCGACACGGTGTGTGCCGAGCTGCGGTGCTCGGCCGGTGACTTCGAGCGGGCGTTCGGTGAGCTGAAGCAACGCGCGCTGGCCTGGCCCGAAGGACCGCGGCTGATCGCGGTGAACTCGGTGCGGGCGAACGGCGCGGCGCAGGAGCAGCTGACGTTGCGCCCGAAGGCCCCCGGCAGGCGCAGGGCGTCCGAGATCTCGCCGATCGTCGCCGCGATGTCCACTGTGGACGGAGTGGCACGGCTGCTGGCGCACTGCGAGCAGGACACGTTCGACGCCCGCTACACCGGCGGCGTCGCGACCGTCGAGATCCGGCGGGTCGCCAGGGCCCTGCGGGTCACGGACAGTGTGCTGCGGCTGTGGCTGGAACTCGCGGCCGAGGCCCAGCTGCTCGGGGTGGAACGGTCGCGGCTGCTACCCACCAAGCAGGGTGACGCGTGGCTCGGCTCGCAGCCGGGGCCGCGGCTCTCGGCGCTGGTCGCGGCGTGGCGGCGGATGGACTGGCGGCCGGAGCCGGACCTGGCGCGGGCGGCGTTGCGGGACTACACCGGTGCCGCCGGGCTGGCGCTGCGGAGCGGTGCGCTGGAGCGGTTCTCGGCGCACGAGGCCTTCACGAACACCAGTGAACTGGTCGAGGACCTGACCTGGGAACGCCCCGCCGTGCACGATCCGCGGGCGACGGCGGCGGTGATCGGTGAGATGGAGTCGCTGGGCCTGGTGGCCGGTGGAGCGCTCACGCCGTTGGGGGTGGCGGTGCTGCACGACGGTGACGTCGACAGCGCGGCCGATGCGTTGATGCCGCCGGCGACGGAGAAGGCCGCGTTCCAGACGGACATGACCGCGGTCGTGAACGGGCTGCCGTCGCCGGAGCTGAGCGCGACGCTGAACCTGGTGGCGGACCTGGAGGACAACGACGCGGCACGGGTGTGGCGGCTGTCCGCCGGCTCGGTGCGGCGTGCGCTGGACTCGGGCCTGTCGGCCGACGAGGTGCTCGCGCGGCTGAAAGCCGTGTCGGAGGCCGCGCTGCCGCAGGTGATCGAGTACCAGGTGCACGACGTGGCACGGCGGCACGGGCAGCTCACGGTCACGGACGTGGCGAGCTGTGTGCGGGCTTCGGATCCCCTGCTGCTGCAGGAGATCGTGAAGTCGAAGCGGCTCGGGTCGCTGAAGCTGCGGTTCCTCGCGCCGACGGTGCTGGCGTCGGACCGGCCGATGGCCGAGACGCTCGCGGCGTTACGCCGGTGCGGGTACGCGCCGACCGGGCTGGACGCGGGCGAGAAGTCCGTTGTGGAGACCGTCGAACGGCGGCGGGCACCGGCTCGTGGCGAGCGCCGCCAGGAGCGGTGGTGGCGCACCGAGATGAACGACCTGGAGCTGACCCAGCTCGCGGTCCGGCTGGTCGAGCAGGAACGGCCGAGCGCGGGGCGGGGCACCCCGCGGGCCAACGCGGCGCGGACGCTGCGCGACCAGAACGTCTTCCTGCACGACGAAGAGGTGGTGCTGCTGTCGTCGGCGCTGGTCGACGGGAGCCGCGTCGAGATCAAGTACGCGAGCGGGCCGCGCCGGACCGAGACGCACGTGATCGTGCCGACCAAGCACCTCGAGGGTGTGCTGAGCGCGGACTGCGAGGACGGCACGAGCCGGGAGTTCGACATCGGGCACGTCCGCAAGGTCGCGCTGCCGGAATGAACAGCTGGTGAAGTCTCCTCGGGTCCGGTGATCACGTGCTGATACTGGAACTGTGGCCGACCCGTTTTCCGCCGGACTGCTGATGGTGCTCGAGACCGTGCTGGAGCGCGTGCTGCTCGGTCTCTTCGACATCGTGCACAAGGGCGCCAAGGACAAGAAGCGCCGGCGCGAGCTGACCAGGCCGGGACCGCTGGTCGAACGGGTCAGCGCCGAGCTCGCGCGCGGTGAGCTGAGCACCGTCGAGGAACACGAGTGGCGGGCCGCGGTGGACGCGGTGCGGGAGTCCATCGAGGCGGCGCTGCCGTTGCGTCCCGAAGAGGCGCTGCGGGTCATGCTCACGCCCGAGTCGTTGCGCGCCCACGTGATGGCGAAGTCCGCGACGATCCGGCGGGCGGCGGGCCTGTCCGACCAGGCGACGGCGGTCTACGACGCGTTGCTGCTGCGGGTGTGCGTGGCGGTCGTGGAGCTGGTGTGGTCGCAGCCGGAGTACGCGCGGCGGCTCGCGGTCGAGATGTTCCGGATGGGCAGGGCGACCGCGGATGCCGTGGCACGGCTCGCGGACCAGCAGCAACTGGCGCTCACGGCGTCGCACCGGGACTTCGAGGACCGTTATGCCGAGCAGGTCACGCACGCGCTGAGCGGGCTGGAGCTGTTCGGGGTGTCGCGTGGCCGGGCGCCGCGGCGGCAGTCGTTCGACACCTCGTACGTGTCGCTGGCGGTGGCGCGGGTCGGTGACACCGACGAGCTGACCGGGGCCGGGCTGCCGGTGGCGGCGGCGCTCGCGGACACGTCCCGGGTGCTGATCCGGGGCGGTGCGGGCGCGGGCAAGACGACGTTCCTGCGCTGGCTCGCGATGAACGCCCTGGGCGAGACGCGGACCTCGGGCAACGAGTGGCTCGGGCTGGTGCCGTTCTTCGTGCCGTTGCGGCAGTACACGACGCTGCCGAAGCCGGAGGAGTTCATCTCGCCGACGGCCTCGATGATCGAGGAGGAGAAGCCGTCCGGGTGGGTCACCGCGCGGCTGAAGGAGGGGCGCGCGCTCGTTCTGGTCGACGGCGTGGACGAGCTGGTGTGGGAACGGCGGGCCGAGGCAAGGCGGTGGCTGGAGAAGCTGGTCAACGCCTATCCGCAGGCCCGGTACGCGATCACGACCCGGCCGGCCGCGGTGCCGGAGGACTGGCTGGAGGACCTGGACTTCGCCGCGTTCGACCTGTTGCCGTTGAGCGACAAGGGCGTGCGCGACTTCGTGGAGGCCTGGCACACCGCCGCCAGCGACGAGCCGGGGCTGACGCGGGACGCGCGGGTGTGGCTGACCGAGTGCGAGGCGCGGCTGGTGGCGACGCTGGTGAAACGGCCTGACCTGCGGCGGCTGGCGTCGAGTCCGTTGCTGGCGGGGCTGTTGTGCGCGTTGCACCAGGACCGGAACATGCACCTGCCACGCGATCGGCGATCGCTGTACGAGGCCGCGCTGGACCTGCTGCTGGTGCGGTGGGACGAGGACCGCGGGCTCGCGCTGCCGTCGTTCTCCAAGGAGGAGCAACTCGTTCTGCTACAACGGTTCGCGTACTCGCTGGTGCGCAACCGGGAGTTGATGGTGCCGCGCGAGGAGGCCGTGCACCGGCTCGGGAACGCGATGCGCGGGCTGCGGTCGCACGACATCGACCCGGACGAGGCGATGCAGCGGCTGCTCGAACGGGCCGGGCTGCTGCGGGAGGTGGCCTCGGAGCGCGTGCAGTTCGTGCACCGGACATTCCGGGACTACCTGGCGGCCAAGGAGGTCGTGGACGCCGGTGACCTGAACCTGCTGGTGGACAGGGCACATCTGGACGAGTGGCACGACGTCGTGGTGATGGCGGTCGCGCACGCCCGTCCGCGTGAACGAGCCCGCGTGCTGATGGACCTGCTGGCGGGCAACGACGACACGCGCAAGGACGAGCGCGGCCGGGACAAGCTGCGGCTGCTCGCGCTGGCGTGCCTCGACCAGGCCGACGTGATCGAACCGGAGAGCGCGCGGGCGCAGGTGACGGCCGCGGCCTCCTCGCTGATCCCGCCGAAGAGCTTCGCGCACGCCGACGCGTTGTCCGAGGCCGGGTCGTTCGTGGTCGATCTCCTGCCAGGACCCGAGGCATCCGAAGAAGCCGCGTACATCGTGCGGACGCTGGCCAACATCGGCGGCGAGGGCGCGTGGGAGCGGATCGCGGAGTTCGTGGCCGTCGATCACGCGATGGTCATCGACGAGTTGCTGCGGGCGTGGCGGAACACGCCGGACGCGGAGAAGTACGCCAGGTCCGTGCTGTCCAAAGTGGATTTCGGCGACCGGCGGGTGGACGTCCGCGGCTGGCACCGGATCCAGTTCATCATGCACCTGGAGAAGCTGCGGTACGTGCGGTGCATCGGCAACATCAACCCGCTCGACCCGTTGGGTGCCATGCCCTCGCTGCACCGGCTGGAGTTGTGGCAGAACGAGGTCATGCGCGACCTCTCGCCGCTGGGCCTGTCGCGGTCCCTGAAGGAGCTGCACCTGAGCCGGTGCCGTCCACTCGGCCGGATCGACCTGGCGCCGGTGAAGGACCTGGACGAGCTGCACCTGCACTTCAGCCGGGTCGATCTGGCGTCGCTGGAGGGCGGTGCGCTGCGGCGGCTGCAGATCCGCGACTCGGCCACCGACGAGGGGCTGGACGCGCTACCGGCGTTGCCCGCGTTGCGCGAGCTGGCGATCGACCACCGCCCGCCCTACCCGCTGGCGGGGCTGGAGCGGTGGCCGACCATCACGACGCTGGAGGTGTTCGGGCTGCCGGCGGCGGACGACCTGCGCGCGCTGCCGGCATTGGAGCACCTGGTGCTGCACCAGCCGGAGTCGTTGCCGCGCCTGGAAGAACTGCGTCAGGCCATGCCCGGGCTGATCATCACCACCTGATGTCGGCGAGGCTGTTCAGCGGCTTGCGCTCGGTCTCGTCCAGCAGCTGCACCGACGCGGTGTCGGCGGCGTGCAGCTCGGCCGGGAAGGTGAGGCTCACGCGCTTCTCCAGCTCGGTCAGCGACACCTGGAACACCCGGAACTCGTCCAGGTCGAGGGCTTCGGCCAGGATGATGTTCTGGGTGAGCAGGAACGCGCTGCAGCGCAGCTCGCCGTCCACCACGAACGCGATCGCCTTGTAGAACTCGCGCGGGATCGCGACGCTGCGGAACACCCTGTCGTCGGCGTTGAAGACCGGGCCGCCGTAGACGCTGACCTTGAGGTTGTCGACGTCGACGTCCGCGAGCACCGCGTCCTCGAGCCGGCCCCAAAGGCCTTCCTTGGTGCTCTGGTTGAAGTCGTCCATCTGCGGCGTGATGTTCGTGAAGAAGAACGAGTCCCTGTTCGCCTTCTGCGCCTCGGTCTTCGGCCCCCAGCACAGGTCGGCGCGGCGGGCGAGGTGGCCGCGGTCGAGCCGGTTGTCCCGGTAGAGCTCGTCGCCGGTCTGGAACTCGGCCGGAATGCGCTTGTCCTTGACGAACGGGATGTTGCTGCGGCTCAGCGCCTTCATCTCACCGCCGTCGATGTTCCACGCGACCCAGCTCGCGAACTTGCGGGACTTGCTCATCGCGAGCGAGAAGTGCGTGTAGTCGATCGTGGTCGAGCCGTCGAGCTCGACCGCGTCGGCCGCTCCCGGCTCGGTGAGGACGGGGATCCCGGCGGTGGTGCCGAGAAACTTCGCGTCGAAGCCTGCGCTGGTCATGTGTCGCCCCCTACTGGTTCATCTGCAGGGTCGACATCTCCCACAGGGCCGTTAGCCCGGTACACCCGAACGGCCCAGTGTTCATCAGCTCTTCCCGACGAGTTTCCCGTCCGCAGCGATCGCGGAAAGGTGCCGCCACCCCGCGGTCGCGGCACCTTTCGCCTACCTGCCGACCAGGTCCACGGTCCTGCCCGCCCGCCGGGACTGGTCCACCCACTGGTCGATCGCCTGCCCGCAGGCCTGGTCGAGGTGCCGGACCCCGCTCAGATCCATCCGGACGTGCTCCCGGTCCACGCGGTCGAGCTCGTCCAGCAGCGCGGGCAACCGCAGGAACGTCGCGTTGCCGCGCAACGCCACGCCCTCCGGCGTCACGACGACGGACAGCCTGGACATGTCCCACGCCGTCTTGACGACCGCGGCCAGCAGGCCCGCGACGGTGCCGGTGAGCAGGTCGGTGCCCACGATGAGCCCGGCGGTCAGGACGAAGATGAAGCCCTCGGCCTTGTCCGTGCGCCACAACGAGACCACCTCACGCAGCCCCAGCAGCTTCCACCCAGCATGCACCAGAACCGCAGCCAGCACGGCGATCGGGATGAGCGTCAGCAACCCCGGCAGCAGCACCACGAACAACAGCAGCCACACGCCGTGCAGCACCCGTGACACACGAGTGCGCGCCCCGGCCGACACGTTGGCCGCGCTGCGCACGATCACGGCCGTCATGGGCAACGCGCCGAGCAGGCCACAGAGCGTGTTGCCCACGCCCTGCGCGACCAGTTCCTTGTTGTAGCGCGTGCGCGGCCCGTCGTGCATGCGGTCGACGGCGGCGGCGCTGAACATCGACTCGGCGGACGCGACAAGGGCGAACACGACTGCCGTGCCGATGATCCCGGTGTTCAGCAACGAGAAGTCGGGCAGGTGCACGTCCGTCGACAACGTGCCGACGTTGATCCGGTCGACCGGCGAAGCGAACGTCGCCGCCAGCCCGGTGCAGACGACCACGCCGACCAGGACGCCCGGTACGACGCGCATCGGGCTTCGCTGCCACAGCAGCATGATCAGCACGGTGAGCACGCCGAGCGCCAGCGCGATCGGCGACACGACCAGGTGCCTGAGCTGACCGAAGATCAGCACCAGCCCGATGCCCGCGAGCATGCCCTGCACCACGGACGGGGAGATCGCGCGGAACCAGCGCCCGCACCTGGCTAAGCCCAGCGCCACCTGCAACAGGCCGGCGCCGAGCACGATCACGCCCAGCGCCCCGATCCCGTGCCGGGAGACGGCATCCGCCACCAACACCGTCAAACCGGCGGCCGGTCCGCTCACCTGCATCGTGCTGCCCGGCAGCAGGCCGACGACGATGCCGCCGACCACGCCGGTCACGATGCCGAGTTCGGCCGGCACCCCGGACGCCACCGCCACGCCCACGCACAGCGGCAGCGCCACGAGGAACACGACGACCGATGCGCCGAGATCGGTCCAGTACTTCTTCATCACGTCGAAACCCCTACAGCGGAAGGAAAGCGTGCTCGGCACACGCGGAGACCTGGCCGGTCTCGATGTCGTAGAACCAGCCGTGGACGCGCAGCTCGCCCGAGGCGACCTTGTCGGCCACGAACGGGTACGCCAGCAGGACGTCCAGCTGGGTGCGCACGTGGTCCTGTCCTTCCGCGCGCATCGCCGGATCGGACGACTCGTGCAGCTGTCCGGGACGCAGCCAGCCGCGCATGGCAGGCAGGTGGTCGATGCCGCCGCCGTGCAACGCGCCGACCGCACCGCAGTGCGAGTGGCCGCAGACGACGATCTCGCTGACGCCGAGTTGCAGGACGGCGAACTCGATCGTGGCCATCTCACTGGTGGGCGCGGCCAGCGAATAGGGCGGGATCACGTTGCCCGCGGTCCGGAGTTCGAACAACGAACCGGGCTCGGCACCCGTGATCGCGGCCGTCACGATGCGCGAATCGGCACACGTGATGAACATCGTGGTGGGTTGCTGACCTGCGGCGAGCTTGCGGCCGAGCGCACGGGAACGCGATGCGGCGTGTGCGCGGGCATGCTGAACAAAGCGATGGAAGTCCATGGGAATCCCTCACTGCTAAGGAAGTGTTTCGGTTAGATCGGGGAGTGGGGACCGATCAGTTTCGGAACACCTGCAGCGCAGGGGGTGTTCGCCAGACCACTATTGGTTCGGCGTTGGACACGAGCGTGAGAACACCGGGAACGGCGCGCGGCGTGAATACCGTGAAGAAGGACGGCGCGGCCACGTTGGACGACCGGTCGACGGACGTGACCAGCAGACGCAGGCGGCTCGTCTCGCGCTCCTCGCGCGGAGCTTCTTCCTTGGGGACAGAGGTCTTCGACTTCGGCGGCGGGGCGCCGACCGACACAGTGGACACGGCCGGGGTCAGCACGGCGCACAGGGCGACGATGACAGCGAGAAGAACGCTGCGCATGCTTACACCCCCTGACCACGTTGCTCTACAGCTACCAGTTTCGCCCAAAGTGGACAACCTTCGCGATATACGAGACTGACTTCGCCCGCATCACACACAAATTTCACCCGAAAGGGCTTCTGGTTCACGGAAACGTACGTATGCGCAGAGTGATCCTCGCGCGTTGCGAATGTGCCATTTAGTGGACGATCGGCCACCGATCCCTGTCAGATCTGCACAATCGGTGACCGAATGCCAAAGGAGACCGTCGTAGCGAGGGTTTTCACCAGCCACGCGGCGCAGAATGTGGCGATCACGAAAAGTTTCCTGGAAGTTCGGAGAGGTGTCGCCTGGCGGCTTGTTCGCGCGCCTGCGGGCACTGCCCCCAGAGAAAGGCGAACGCCCCACGCGACGTCGTTGTCGCGCGGGGCGTCATGCTGCTCTCCGGTGGTCGGACGCCGTTGTCAGACCACAGCGAGCGGAAGCTGGTTCGGGATGACCGGCGAAGGCAGGTTCGAGGAACCCGTGAGGAAACTGTCCACGGCGTTCGCCACGGACCGCCCCTCCGCGATCGCCCACACCACGAGGGAAGCGCCGCGGTGGGCGTCCCCGCAGACGAACACGCCGGGCGCGGTCGTCTGCCAGTCGGAGCCGCACGAGATCGTGCCGCGCTGCGTCAGTGAGATGCCCAGCTCGTCGAGCAACCGCATGTGCTGGACGCCCTCGAAGCCGATCGCCAGCAGCACCATGTCGGCGGGCAGGACCTCGATCTCGTCGGTCAGCGGCACCACCCTGCGGCGGCCGGACGAGTCCTTCTCGACGCGTACCTGCTGCAGCTCGATGAAACGCACGTGGCCGTCGTCGTCGCCCACGAAACGCTTGACCGCCACGGTGAAGCGGCGTTCGCCGGCCTCCTCGTGCGCGGGGTACGTGCGCAGGATGTGCGGCCACACCGGCCACGGCGAACGGTCGTCGTCGCGGACCGACGGCGGCACCGGGTACTGGTCGAGCTGCGTCACGGACAGCGCGCCCTCGCGGGTCGCGGTGCCGTAGCAGTCGGCGCCCGTGTCGCCACCACCGATGACGATGACGTGCTTGCCCTCGGCCGAGTACGCGGACGGGCCGTCGCCTTCGACGGCGCGGTTCGCGGGGACCAGGTGGTCCATCGCGAGGTGCACGCCCTTGAGCTCACGCCCCGGAGTCGTCTTGTCGTCACGGCCCCGCAACGCACCCACGGCGAGTACGACCGAGTCGAACTGGGCTCGCAGCTCCTCGACGGTGATGTCGACGCCGACCTCGCAGCCGGTGACGAACTTGGTGCCCTCGCGGCGAAGCTGCGACAGGCGCCGGTCGAGGATCTTCTTCTCCATCTTGAACTCGGGGATGCCGTACCGCAGCAGGCCACCGAGCCGATCGTCCCGTTCGTACACCACGACCTCGTGGCCCGCGCGGGTCAGCTGCTGCGCGGCGGCGAGTCCGGCGGGGCCGGAACCGACGATCGCGACGCGCTTGCCGGAGGACACCGTCGCCTGGGCCGGCTGCACGTAGCCGTTCTCCCAGGACACGTCCGCGATGGTCTCCTCGACCCGCTTGATCGCGACGGCACCACCGGCGTCGTGCGAGATCGCCAGCACACAGGCGGCCTCACACGGTGCCGGGCACAGACGACCCGTGAACTCCGGGAAGTTGTTGGTGGCGTGCAAGCGGTCCGAGGCGAGCTCCCAGTCGCCACGGCGCACCAGGTCGTTCCACTCGGGGATCAGGTTCCCGAGTGGACAGCCCGCGGTTCCGCTGTGGCAGAAGGGAATGCCGCAGTCCATGCACCGCGTCGCCTGCGTGCGCACGGCGGCGTTGCGCTCGGGGGGCTCCTCGCGGAGGTAGACCTCGTTCCAGTCCTGCAGTCGATCCGGCTTCGGACGCTTCGGCGCGTCGGACCGGGTGTACTTCATGAATCCCTGTGGATCAGCCACGAGACGCCTCCATGACAGCCGCGTCAACGTCCCGGCCCTCGGCGCGGGCGAGGCGCATGGCCTCGAGAACGCGCTGGTAGTCACCGGGCATGACCTTCGTGAACGCACCGGCCCGGCGGGTCCAGTCACCGAGCAGCGACGCGGCGACGGCGGAGCCGGTCGCCTTGTGGTGCTTGGTGACGGCGTCCTTGAGCCAACGCAGGTCCTCGGCGCTGAGGCGCTGCAGATTCACCATCTCCTGGTTCACCGACAGGGGATCCAGGTCGAGCACGTACGCGATGCCGCCGGACATGCCGGCCGCGACGTTGCGCCCGGTCGGCCCGAGCACCACGGCCCGGCCACCGGTCATGTATTCGAACGCGTGGTCGCCCACGCCCTCCGCCACCAGCAACGCGCCGGAGTTGCGGACGCAGAAGCGTTCACCGACCCGGCCGCGCAGGAAGATCTCACCGGACGTGGCGCCGTAGCCGATCACGTTGCCCGCGATCACCTGGTCCTCGGCGCGGAACGGCGCGTCGTCGTGTGGCCGGACGATGATCCGCCCGCCGGACAGGCCCTTGCCGACGTAGTCGTTCGCGTCGCCGACCATCTCCAGCGTGATGCCCCGCGGCAGGAACGCGCCGAGCGACTGGCCGGCCGACCCGGTCAGCTTGACCCGGATCGTGTCGTCCTCCAGGCCCTCGCCGCCGAAGCGGCGGGTGACCTCGGCGCCGAGCAGCGTGCCGACCGTGCGGTTGACGTTGCGAACGGGCAGTTCCAGGGTGACCTGGTGCGCGTCCTCCAGCGCCGCCTCGGCGAGCTGGATCAGCGTGCGGTCCAGGGCCTTGTCGAGGCCGTGGTCCTGGTCGCGGACCTTGCGCTTCGCCGTCGGGTACGGGGTCTGCGGCACCTCGAAGACCGGGGCCAGGTTCAGGCCCGCGGTCTTCCAGTGCTCGATCGCCTCGTCCTTGTCGAGCAGCTCCGCGTGACCGACGGCCTCGTCGATCGTGCGGAAGCCCAGCTCGGCGAGGATCTCGCGGGCCTCCTGCGCGATGAACTCGAAGAAGTTCACGACGTGGTCGGCCTGGCCGGTGTAGCGGGCGCGCAGGTCGGGGTTCTGCGTGGCGACGCCGACCGGGCACGTGTCCAGGTGGCAGACGCGCATCATCACGCAGCCCGCGACGATCAGCGGCGCCGTGGCGAAACCGAACTCCTCGGCACCGAGCAAAGCCGCGACCACGACGTCCCGGCCGGTGCGCATCGCGCCGTCGACCTGAACGGTGATGCGGTCGCGCAAGCCGTTGAGCAGCAACGTCTGCTGGGTCTCGGCAAGGCCGATCTCCCAGGGCGTTCCGGCGTGCTTCAGCGAGTTCATCGGCGAAGCGCCGGTGCCGCCGTCGTAGCCGGAGATCAGCACGACGTCCGCGTGCGCCTTGGCGACACCCGCCGCGACCGTGCCCACGCCGATCGACGAGACGAGCTTCACGTGAACCCGTGCCTGCTCGTTCGCGTTCTTCAGATCGTGGATGAGTTGCGCCAGATCCTCGATCGAGTAGATGTCGTGGTGCGGCGGCGGCGAGATCAGGCCGACACCCGGCGTGGAGTGCCGGGTGCGCGCGATCCACGGGTAGACCTTGAAGCCGGGCAGCTGGCCACCCTCGCCGGGCTTCGCGCCCTGCGCCATCTTGATCTGGATGTCCGTGGCGTTCACGAGGTACTCGCTCGTGACGCCGAACCGTCCACTCGCGACCTGCTTGACCGCGGAACGACGCTCCGGGTCGTACAGGCGCTCGCGGTCCTCGCCACCCTCACCGCTGTTGGACCGCCCGCCGAGGCGGTTCATCGCGATGGCAAGGGTTTCGTGCGCCTCGGCCGAGATCGAGCCGTACGACATGGCGCCGGTGTTGAAGCGCTTGACGATCGAGCTGACGGGCTCGACCTCGTCGATCGGGATCGGCGTGCGGCCCTCGTTGCGGAACTTGAACAGCCCGCGCAACGTGCCGCCCTGCCGGGAGATGCGCTCGACCTCCGCCGTGTACTGGCGGAAGACGTCCTCCTTGCGCGTCTTCGTGGCGTGCTGCAACAGGAACACCGTCTCCGGCGTGAACAGGTGCAGCTCGCCCTCGCGGCGGTACGAGTACTCGCCGCCGACATCGAGCCTGCGGTGCGCGCGGTCGGTCGGGTTGTCCGGGTACGCGCGGCGGTGGCGCAGCGCCACCTCCTCGGCGAGCACCTCCAGGCCGGCACCGCCGAGCTTCGACTGCGTGCCGGTGAAGTACTCGTCCAGCAGGTCGTTCGACAGGCCGACCGCCTCGAAGATCTGCGCCGCGGTGTAGGCGCCGACGGTCGAGATGCCCATCTTCGACATGATCTTCAGGACGCCCTTGACGAGCGCCTTGACGTAGTTGCGCACGGCCTTGTGCGCGCGCACGCCGGTGATGGCGCCCTGGTTGATCAGGTCCTCGATCGTCTCGAACGCGAGGTACGGGTTCACCGCGGCGGCGCCGTAGCTCAGCAGCGCGGCGACGTGGTGGACCTCGCGGCAGTCACCGGACTCGACGACGAGCGCGACGCGCAGGCGTTCCTTGGTGCGCACCAGGTGGTGGTGCACCGAGGAGACGAGCAGCAGCGACGGGATCGGCGCCATGCGGTGGTCCGAGTCGCGGTCGGACAGCACCAGCGTCCGAGCGCCGTTCGCGATGGCCTCCGACGCCTCGCGACGCACGCGCTCGATCGCGGCGGCGAGAGCCTCACCGCCACCGTCCACCTCGTACAGTCCGGAGAGGACGGTGCAGGCGAAGCCCGGCAGGTCGCCGTCGTCGTTGATGTGGATGAGCTTGGCGAGCTCGTCGTTGTCGATGACCGGGTAGTCGAGCGTCACGTGGCGGCACGAGACGGGACCGGGGTCGAGCAGGTTCTGCTCGGGGCCCATCACACGCTTGACGGACGTGACGATCTCTTCGCGGATCGCGTCCAGCGGCGGGTTCGTGACCTGCGCGAAGTTCTGCACGAAGTAGTCGTAGAGCAGCCGGGAGCGCTGGCTGAGCGCCGCGACCGGGGTGTCCGTGCCCATCGAGGCCAGCGGCTCCATGCCCATGATCGACATGGGCGTGAGCAGGATCCGCAGCTCCTCCTCGGTGTAGCCGAAGGTGAGCTGGCGGCGCACGACGGACTCGTGGCTCTGCACCACGTGCTCGCGGTCCGACAGGTCGGCGAGGTCGAGCAGGCCGGCGTGCAGCCACTCGTCGTAGGGCGAATCCGAGGCCAGCGACGACTTGAACTCGTCGTCGTCGATGATGCGGCCCTGCGTGGTGTCCACGAGGAACATGCGGCCCGGCTGCAGGCGGCCCTTCGCGACGACCTGGTCGGCCGGCACGTCGAGCACACCGGTCTCGGAGGCCAGCACGACGCGGCCGTCGGCGGTCTGCCACCAGCGGGCGGGGCGCAGGCCGTTGCGGTCAAGCACCGCGCCGACGAGCTCGCCGTCGGTGAACGTGACACAGGCCGGGCCGTCCCACGGCTCCATCAGCGACGCGTGGAACTGGTAGAACGCGCGGCGCTTCGGGTCCATGGTGGCGTGGTTCTCCCACGCCTCCGGGATCATCATCAGCACCGCGTGCGGAAGGCTGCGGCCACCGAGGTGCAGCAGCTCCAGCACCTCGTCGAACGACGCCGAGTCCGAGCCGTCCGGGTTGCAGATCGGGAACAGCCGGGCGAGGTCGCCCGGGATGAGTTCGCTGTCCAGCAACGCCTCGCGGGCGCGCATGCGGTTGCGGTTGCCGCGGACGGTGTTGATCTCACCGTTGTGCGCGACGAACCGGAACGGGTGCGCGAGCGGCCACGAGGGGAAGGTGTTCGTGGAGAAACGACTGTGCACCAACGCGATCGCCGAGTAGAGGCGCTCGTCGTGCAGGTCGGGGAAGAACGCCGGCAGCTGCTCGGTCGTCAGCATTCCCTTGTAGACGATCGTGCGTGCCGACAGGGAAGGGAAGTAGACGCTGCCCTCGTGCTCGACCCGCTTGCGCAGGCAGAAGGCCAGGCGGTCCAGCGCGATCCCGGCCTCGTCGCGCGTGCCCTTCACGAAGAGCTGCGCGAAGTGCGGCGCCACCGACATCGCGGTCGGGCCGACGTTCGCCTTCTCCGGGTCGACCGGGACGTCGCGCCAGCCGAGAACGACGAGGTTCTCCTCCTCGGCGATGCGCTCGATCTCCTGCATCGCGTCGGCGCGTTCTTCGGACTCAAACGGCAGGAAAGCGATTCCCGCCGCGTACCGGTCGCGTTCCGGGAGCTCGAACTCGACCACAGCACGCAGGAACTCGTCCGGCAGCTGCAAAAGAATGCCAGCACCGTCGCCCGACGTGGGCTCGGCGCCGGCGGCGCCTCGGTGCTCCAGGTTCGCCAGCGCCGTCAAGGCATCACTCACGATGCCGTGCGAACGCCTGCCCTGGATGTCGGCCACCATGGCGACGCCGCACGCGTCGCGCTCATCAGCCGGGTCGTAAAGACCCTGGGGGCCGGGGATGGCGGAGAAGATCACTTCGCAGACCTCCTTCGTCGTCCTCGCTAAAGAACAAAGTCCTCGTGCTCAGACCTCGAACCAACAGGTGGGAGCACGGGACGACGATGGCCCGCGTGTTGACGCGACTTTAACAGCCGCGAAACCCAGGAACACCCGCCAATGGGTGATCTAGGTCATGGAACTGTAACGATTCCCGGCTGGAGAACGACATTGCGTCCAACGTCGGCGTTCGTTACAGCCGGGTAAGCGTAACCGAACGTTCAACTTCGGCCAGCGCGATGAGAGTTGCGTGACATTCCCGGTTTGCCAGTGGATGAGCTGGGTACCGAGACGTTCTGGCTGGTCAGCCGCCTGCCGTCCCAGTTAGCGGACGCTCACGTCGCCGGGACCCGATCGCCTGCGCACCGTCCATTCCGGCAGATCGGGATTGTTCCCCACCAAACGAGACCGAGGTCTCGTGGCTGGAGGCGGGAAGAGTCGCCTCCAGCCACGGACGCCTCAGTGAGCCGCGACCGGCTCCTTGCCGGACTCCGCGTGCTCCTTCTCCAGCAGGTCGTCCACGTCGACCAGGTCCGGGTTGTCGAGCACCTCGTTCAGGCGTTCCTTGTCGAGGGCCTTCTGCCAGGCGGCGACGACCAGGGAACCGACACCGTTGCCGATCAGGTTGGTGATGGCGCGGGCCTCGGACATGAAGCGGTCGATGCCGACGATCAACGCGATGCCGACCGCCGGAATGGCCGAGTGCGCCTCGAAGGCCTGCAGCGAGGCGGCCAGGGTGACGAGGCCGGCGCCGGTGACGCCTGCCGCGCCCTTCGACGCGATCAGCATGAACAGCAGCAGGCCGATCTGGACACCGATCGACACGTCGTGGCCGGTGGCCTGGGCGATGAAGATCGCACCCATGGTCAGGTAGATGCAGGTGCCGTCGAGGTTGAACGAGTAACCGGTCGGGATGGTGAGGCCGACGACCGATTTCTGGGCGCCCGCCGCCTCCAGCTTGATCATCATGCGCGGCAGCACCGACTCGCTGGACGAGGTGCCGAGCACGATGAGGATCTCGTCCTTGATGTAGCGCAGGAACTTCAACAGGCTGAAACCCGCGATCCGCGCCACGACGCCGAGCACGACGATGACGAACAGGATGCAGGTGGCGTAGAAGGAACCCATCAGCCACAGCAGCTTGCCGAGGATGCCGCCGCCGAACTTGCCGACCGTGTAGGCAATGCCCCCGAACGCGCCGATCGGAGCCGCGTACATGACGATCTTGATGATGCCGAACATGACCTTGGCGAGGGTGTCCATCGCGGACACGACCTTGGCACCACGCTCGCCCATGCCCGCCACGGCGACGGCGACGAGGATCGCGATGACGAGGACCTGGATCAGCTGCCCGTCCGTGAACGCGCTGACGAACGACTTGGGCACCAGGCTCAGGATGAAGCCGGTGACGCCGGTTTCGGCGGTGGTCGCGGACTTCAGCGTGTCCTGGGCCGCCGCCTCGTTCAGCGCGATCTCATTTCCGTGGTGACCCGGCTGCACGATGTTGACCACGAGCAGGCCGATCGCCAGCGCTAGCGCGGTCATCGCGGTGAAGTAGAGGATCGTGCGGAGTGCGAGGCCGCCCGCCTTGGCGAGGTTGCCGAGGCCCGCGATGCCCACGATGATCGTCGCGAAGATGGTCGGCGCGATGACGACCTTCACGAGGTTCACGAACAGGTCGGCGAGCCACTTCATCTCGGACGCCTGTTTGGGGAACAGGAAGCCGACGGCAGCGCCCAGCACGATGGAGACCAGCACCCAGAAGTAGAGGTGCTTGTAGATCGGTTTGCGCCCTGTGGTCGTGGTGGCCACTGTTCCTCCTTGAACTACGTGTTGGGAGAGAGAGTGAGCCGCGCCACCAGGCCCGACAAGCAGACCAGAGGAAACTTCAGACAGCCCTGACGTAACAGCTAGGCTTCATCGGTGTCGCTCAGCCGTCGCACGCTTCTGCTAGGGGCCGGACTGGCTCTCGCCGGGTGTACCCCGCGCAGGGTCGAGGCGCCCGCTGAACTGGTGCTCGCGACCGGCCCCGAGGGCGCGGTGTTCCGCGAGGTCGGAGGGGCTCTGGCGGCCGCGCTGGCGGAGCAGTTGCCCGGTACGAAGGTCACCGCGATCCCGACCGCTGCATCGGTCGAGAACCTGCAGTTGTTGCGATCAGGTGAAGCCCAGCTCGCGCTGTCCTCTTTGGACCCCATCGACGTCCCGCAGAGCGTCCGCGCGGTCGGCCGGCTCTACGACAGCTTCATGCAGATCGCGGTCCCGGCGGGGTCGCCGATCCACACCTTCGGCGATCTCGCCGGCAAGCGGATCTCGTTGGGCCCCATCGGTTCCGGCACGGAGTTCACCGCCGAGCGGATGCTGGAGTTCTTCGGCCTGTCCGCAATGGACGAACGCATGGCGCACGCCGAGGCGTCCCGGCGCGTCGCGAACGGGTCACTGGACGCGATGCTGGCGCTGACCGGCATCCCGACGCCCGCGATCACCGATCTGCAGGGCAACGTGCGGCTGGTCAACATCCCGCTGGAGGCGGTCAAGCTCGCCGAGAAGTACAAGGGCCCCTACATCCCGGCGACGATCCCCAGCACCACCTACGAGGACGTGCCGGCGAACCAGACGTTCGCGGTGCCGAACCTGTTGCTGGCGCGCGAGTCACTGAGCGCGGACGTCGTGGAGGTCGTGGCGCGCACGGTGTTCACCGAGACCGCGCGGATCGTGGAGGGCCACCCGGAGGCGTCGCGGATCAACGTCCGCACCGGCATCGCGACCGGCCTCGTTCCGCTGCACGACGGCGCTATGCGCTGGTTCCGTTCCGTGAAGCGCTGAGAGCGACCTTCACGTCCAGTCCCGGGTCCGCGTCGTGCAGGGTGAGCGTGCCGCCGGCCGACTCGATCAGCTCGGCGCAGATCGCGAGCCCCATCCCGGTGCCCGCGATGTTCTGGTGCTTGGTCGCGCGCCAGAACCGCTGCAGCGCGAGCTCGCGTTCCTCGGCGCTCAGGCCGTCGCCGTTGTCGACGACGTGCAGCTCACCGTGCTTGCCGATGATCGTGATCTCGGTGGCGTTGGCGAGCCGGATGGCGTTGCTGACGAGCTCGTCGAGCACGCTGCCAAGGCCGCCGGGCGGTTCCTGCATGGTGAGGCCCGCCGGCACGTCGATCTTCAGCGTGACACCGGACCGGCTCGCGAGCGCCTGCCAGGCCGCCCGGTGCGTCGTGAGCAGCTGGTCGATCTCGACAGGCTCGGTCTGCCGCGCGCTGTCGAGCCGGGTCGCGGCGAGCAGTGTGTCGAGCACGCGCCCCATCTCCTCGGCCTCCTCGACCGCGATCTGGTGCGCTTCCCGCGCGAGTTCGCCGTCCACGTGCGGTTCGAGGTTGTCCACGGCGAGCCGGAGACTCGCCAGCGGGTTCCGCAGCTGGTGCGACGCGTCGGCCACGAACGCCTTCTGCCTGTTCAGGGCTTTGCCGACGACGTCGACCATGGTGTTGAAGCTGCGCGCGAGCCTTCGGAGCTCCTGCGGCCCGCCGACCTCGTCCGCCCGCACGTCCAGGTTGCCCGCGGCCACGGCGGCGGTGGCCTCGTCGAGCCTGCCGACCGGCCTGAGCACCCACCGCGACATGGGCCAGGCGGCGGCGACCACGGCCAGCATCGGCGCGAGCCCGGCCAGCGCCATCAGCCCCCACTGCCGCAGCACCTCGGTCCGCAGGCCCCGCGTCTGCGAGATGGTGACGACCGCGGCCACCACCTCACTGTCCCGCCCGACCGGCTCGACGACGACCATCGGCCCGGTGCGCCACGGCCAGCCCGTGTACTCGGGCTCGGGCCGCACGCCGCCGTTCAGCGCCGTGTTCAGCGACTTCGTGACCTCGCCGTCGCTGCTGGGATCGAACCCCTGCCGTGATGCCAGCAGGATCCGCTTGTCGGCGCTGACCAGCGCGACCGGGATGTCGTAGAGGTTGTCGTAGCGCTGGATCTCCTGGCTCAGGGCCTCCAGCCGGTCCGACTGCAACGCGCTCTCGCCGAGCGCGGCGAACCTGCTCGCGTCGCTGAGGCGGTCGAGGTAGGTCGTCTGGGTCTCACGCTGCACGACTGCGGACGCCAAGGGGATGCCGAGCGCCGCGACCAGGGCGACGAGCAGCGGAACTGTGATGACGAGCAGTCGGCGGAGCATCGGTTGTGATTGTTCCGCAACGGCCTGTGGATGTCTCTCGGACACTCGTCACGCGACGAGCCGGTAACCCACTCCCCTGACCGTCTCGATCTTGACGTGGCCGCCGAGCTTGCCGCGCAACGCCGCGATGTGCGTGTCGAGGGTCCGCGACGGCGCCTCCCAGTGTGCCTGCCACACCTGGTCCACGATGAAGTCGCGGCTCACCACCTCGCCCTTGCGGGTCGCGAGGAGCGCGAGGAGGTCGAACTCCTTGCGCGTCAGCGAGAGCGGCTCACCGTCCAATGTCGCGACCCGCGTCGAGGCGATGATCCGCAGTGGACCGATCTGGATCGGCCCCTCGGTTTCCGGCTCCGCACGGTGCGTGCGCGTCCTCCTGAGGACGGCCTCGATCCGGGCGAGGAGCTCGGACGTGCCGAACGGCTTCACCACGTAGTCGTCGGCCCCGGCCCGCAGGCCGAGCACGCGTTCACGTTCCTCACCGCGCGCGGTCACCGTGATGACGGCGGTGCCCGGCCGGTGCCGCAACTCGCGCAGCACGTCCAGGCCGTCGCCGTCGGGCAGGCCGAGGTCGAGCAGCACCACGTCGGCGGGCGCGGCACGCAGCGCGTCGGCGGCCGTGGCCACCCGATGCACCTCGTAGCCCGCGTGCCGCAGCGCGGTCAGCAGGCCTCGGGCCACCCGGTCGTCATCCTCGACGACGAGCACGCGCACAGATCACTCCGGTTTGACGGATTCCGGGGAGTTCTTGCTGTCCTTCTCGGCGGCGTCGTCCTCGCTGTCCGCGGCGACGCTCTTGTCCTCCACGGCTTCCGCTTCGGTCGCTTCCGCCGTTTCCGCCACGGGATCTCCGTCGGTGCTGCGCAACGCGGCGACGTCCTCACGCTCACCGCGGGACTTGGCGATGATGAAGTACGCGACCGCTCCGATGAACACGATCGCCGACACGAACACGTTCACGCGCGTGCCGAAGACCAGCGTCGCCTCGTCGGTGCGCATGAGCTCGATCCAGAACCGGCCGGCCGTGTAGCCCGCGACGTAGAGCGCGAAGACCCGTCCGTGGCCCAGCCGGAACTTCCGGTCCGCCCACACGATCAGCAGCGCCACACCGAGGCACCACAGCAGCTCGTAGAGGAACGTCGGGTGCACGATCTGGATCGGCGTGTGGTCGGTCGCGACACCGGCGAGCAGGTCCTCGCGCTTGTCCGGCGTGACGCGGCGGTAGATCTCCAGCCCCCACGGCAGCGTCGTGTCGCCGCCGTAGAGCTCCTGGTTGAAGTAGTTGCCGAGCCGCCCGATGCCCTGCGCGACCACGATGCCGGGCGCGAGCGCATCCGCCATCGCGGGCAGCGGAATGCCCCTGCGGCGGCACGCGATCCAGGCACCGACGGCACCGAGCGCGATGGCACCCCAGATGCCGAGGCCACCGTTCCAGATCTCCAGCGCCTTGAGCGGGTTCTTGCCCGGCCCGAAGTACTTATCGTTGTCGGTGATGACGTGGTACAGCCGACCGCCGACGAGGCCGAACGGCACCGCCCACACGGCGATGTCCGTGACCTCGCCCTTTATACCGCCGCGTGCGACCCAGCGGCGCTCACCCCACCAGATCGCGGTGACGATGCCGGCGATGATGCACAGTGCATAGGCCCTGATGGGGACCGGACCGAGGTACCAAACACCGCGGTCGGGACTCGGGATCGTGGCCAGAAGGGCGTCCAACACGGCGCCCACCGTACCGGTCGGCCTGTGAGCGTCCCGTGGGGGCGCACGATCGTTATCGAGCCCGAACCCTGTCGGTGCCGATCACTAGAATAGAAATTGGGGGTACCCGGCCTGGCGCGTGTGTGTGGTAGCTGCGCATAGGCGCGTTGAGCTCGCCTTCCGGGACGCCCGGCTGCGCGCCTGCGATCCGCCGGTCAGACGGTGGAACGGTGCCCGTTCATCCACCTTCGACTGTCTGCCCAGCGGGGCCGAACTCGCGATCCTGGGGCGTTCGTGATCGCGGAGACCAGGCTGGGATCGCGGACGCTTCCCCGATCCGAAGCTGCTTCGCCCACCGCAGAGTTCGAGCGCCGCGCCAGGCCACTGTGACCAACTGCCGCTCGCGGCCTGCGTGGACCGGGCCTCAAGGTCGCGGATCCGCGACCTCAGGGGGTTCGTGATCGCTGAACCGCAATACTCGGACGCGGTCTGGGCGGACTCGTGAAAGGTCGGACATGACGGTCCTGGTGGTCGGCGGCGGTATCGGCGGGCTGGCGACGGCACTCGGGCTCGCGCGGGCCGGGGTGCGGGTGACGGTGCTCGAGGCCGCGGCGGCGTTCGAGGAGATCGGCGCCGGCATCCAGGTCGGGCCCAACGGGTTCCGCATGCTCGACTCGCTGGGCGTGGGTGCCGCGGTGCGGGCTCGGGCCGTGCACGTGGACGAGTTGCGGTTGCGGTGCGGGGTGTCCGGGCGGCAGATCGCCGGATTGCCGATCGACGCGGGCTTTCGGGAGCGGTTCGGCACCTATGCGGTGGTGCACCGCAACGACGTGCTCGCGCCGTTGCTCGACGCCTGCCGGCACGACAAGCGGATCAACCTCCGGGTGAGCAGTGGCGTCGAGGCCTACGCGCAGGACGCTGACGGAGTCACGGCGGTGCTGCGGTCGGGCGACGTCGTGCGCGGGGAGGCACTGATCGGTGCCGACGGGCTGCGGTCGGCGGTGCGACGGCAGCTCGTGGGCGACGGGGATCCGCAGGTGTCCGGGCACACGACGTTCCGCGCGGTCATTCCCTCGCGGAACGTGCCGCAGTCGCTGAAGGAGAACGTCGTCACGCTGTGGGCGGGGCCGCGCTACCACGTCGTTTGGTACGTGATCGCCGGCGGACGGTACGTGAACCTCGTGGCAACCGCGGACAACGCGGCCACGGAGCCCATGAACGGCAAGCCCGTCGAACACACCGAGGTGATGAAGCACTTCACGCCGTTGTGCGACGACGCGACTCGGATCATGGAACTCGCCGACGAGTGGCGTGCGTGGGTGCTGTGCGACCGCACGCCGATCACGAACTGGCAGGACTCACGCGTCGTGCTGCTCGGGGACGCCGCCCATCCCGTGCTGCAGTACGCCGCGCAGGGCGCCTGTCAGGCGTTGGAGGACGCTGTCTGCCTCTCCTCCGTCTTCGATCCTCAGGACGTGGCCGGCTCTTTTGCGCGGTACGTGACGCTCCGCTCGGAGCGCACCGCGCGCGTCCACCACGCCTCGAGGTCGATGGGTCTGGAGGTCTACCACCCTGTCGGCGGTGCGGCTGCGGCCCGTGACGCGATGTTCGCCTCGTGGACCGTGGCCGACCTGCACGAACGGCTGGAGTGGCTCTACGGCTAGGACGGCAGCTCGATCGTGACCGGGAACGGCCGGTCGAACGTCAGCACGCCGGCCTCACTGCGCGCGATCTCGACGTATTCACCTTCTTCGTTGAGTTCGAGCAGCGTCGCCTCGACAACCTTCTTCGACGGGTCGACGATCAAGTAGTAGGGAACTGCGGCTTCCGCATACACATGACGCTTGAGCACCAGGTCGTTCATTCGCGTGCTCTTGGAGAGCACCTCGCCTGCCAGCACAAGGTTCGACACCGGGAACGTGATGTCTGCATCACATGGCTTCACCACTGTGAAGTCCGGGATCAGCAAGCGGCCGGTCGACAGCGAGACGTTGAGCTCGACAGTCGCCTCGAACTGCGCCGGACATGCGCGATCCAGCGCAACGAACACTTTGCCTACTAGCCGCTGGTGCCGGTAACTCCCCAGCGGGCTCACGAGAAGCATCCCGTCGACGAGTTCGATGCGTTGACTGTGATCTTCCGGCAATGCGAGGACGTCTTTGAGCGTCCAAGGCCCTTCGTGGTTGGGCAGCAGGAAATCGGACTGAACTTCGGCTGGCGCCGCCACTGGGCATCACCTCCGTTGACCGCCTGCGTACCACCAGTGTGGCACGTCGAGCGGATGGCTGGCTTGTGCATGAACCCAACGATCGCAGCTCAGACCGACGGTCGAACGGGGTTTTGACCCCAATCGACTCAGGATTCACTCGATCAGGTGTTCGAATCTATGTCATGCTCTTGGAGGAACGTCAATGACTCCGAAAGGAGGCAAGGCTCCCGAAAACTTCATACCCGCCATCCCGACAACCACTCGATGGCGAGCACAGTGTTCAACCCGTTCAAAGCAATTCCGCGCCACCCGACAACCAAGAGGTGAAGCCGCCGCTGCAGAGGCGGCTTCTCAAGCAGCGCAAAGCAAAACCGCCCGGCCGGCAGGCCGAGCGGCTTCACGGAGCAAAGGAGGTTCAGACGGGAGCGACAGCCGATCGCACACCCTTGGCGAGGTCAGCGGCCAGCGCACGCACCGCGGCGTCGCTCTCACCTGCGGCCGTCACGAACGCCGACCCGACGATGACGCCGTCCGCGAACCCGGCGATCTCGGCGGCCTGCGCACCCGACCGCACACCCAGCCCGACACCGATGGGCAGCGTGGTGTGCTCGCGAACCCGCGCGACGAGAGCGGGAGCGGCGGACGACACGACGTCACGGGCGCCCGTGACGCCCATGACCGCGGTGGCGTAGAGGAACCCGGACGAGGCACGCGCGGTCATCGCGATGCGCTCCTCGGTCGACGACGGCGCCACCAGGAAGGTGCGGTCGAGGCCGTGCGCGGCCGAAGCCGCCATCCAGTCCTCGGCCTCGTCCGGCACGAGGTCGGGCGTGATGATGCCGAGCCCACCGGCGGCGGCGAGGTCGCGCGCGAACGCGTCGACGCCGTAGCGCAGCACCGGGTTCCAGTACGTCATCACGACCGCACGCCCACCGGCGTCGGACACGGCAGCCACCACGTCGAACAGGTCCCGCACGCGGAAGCCCGCGGACAGTGCCTGCTCGGCGGCGGCCTGGATCGTCGGGCCGTCCATCACCGGGTCGGAGAACGGCAGGCCGACCTCGACCAGATCGCATCCTGACTCGATCATCGAACGGAGGTGGTCCTTGGAACCCTCGACCGTGGGGAAACCCGCGGGCAGGTAGCCGATCAGCGCGGCACGCGACTCGGCCCGCGCGGTGGCGAACACGTCAGACAACGACATCAGGCCTGTCCCCCGTCAGCGAGGCCGAAGTACTTCACGGCCGTGTCCATGTCCTTGTCACCGCGGCCGGAGAGGTTCACGACCAGGAGTCCGTCCGGTCCCAGCGACGGTCCGAGCTTCAGCGCGCCCGCGAGCGCGTGCGAGGACTCGATCGCCGGGATGATGCCCTCGGTGCGCGAGAGCAGGGCGAACGCCTCCATGGCCTCGGCGTCGGTGACCGGGAAGTACTCGGCGCGGCCGATGTCCTTCAGGTGCGAGTGCTCGGGACCCACGCCGGGGTAGTCGAGGCCGGCGGAGATCGAGTGCGCCTCGGTGATCTGGCCGTCCTCGTCCTGCATGACGTACGACATCGCGCCGTGCAGGGAACCGGGCGTGCCCGCCGTCAGCGTCGCGCCGTGGCTGCCGCTGTCCAGGCCGGAGCCGCCGGGCTCGACACCGACCAGGCGGACGTCCGCGTCGTCGATGAAGCCGTGGAAGATGCCGATCGCGTTCGAGCCGCCACCGACACAGGCGACGACGGCGTCGGGCAGCCGCCCGGCCTTCTCGAGGATCTGCTCGCGCGCCTCGATGCCGATGATCCGGTGGAAGTCGCGGACCAGCAGCGGGAACGGGTGCGGCCCCGCGGCGGTGCCGAGCAGGTAGTGGGTGTCGTCGACGTTGGCGACCCAGTCGCGCAACGCCTCGTTGATCGCGTCCTTCAGGGTGCGCGACCCGGACTTCACCGGGATGACCTCGGCGCCCAGCAGACGCATGCGGGCGACGTTGAGCGACTGGCGCTCGGTGTCGACCTCGCCCATGTAGACGACGCAGTCGAGGCCGAGGAGCGCGCACGCGGTCGCCGTCGCCACGCCGTGCTGGCCGGCGCCGGTCTCCGCGATCACGCGCTGCTTGCCCATGCGCTTGGTCAGCAACGCCTGGCCGAGCACATTGTTGATCTTGTGGGAACCCGTGTGGTTGAGGTCCTCACGCTTGAGCCACACCCGCGTACCGGCGTGCTCCGCGAACTTCGGGGCCTCGGTCAGCAGCGACGGACGGCCCGCGAAGTCCCTCAGGAGGCGCTTGAACTCGTTCACGAACTCCGGGTCGAGCCGCGCCTTGTCGTACTCGGCGGCCAACTCGTCCACCGCGGCGATCAGGGCCTCCGGGACGAACCGGCCGCCCCACGGGCCGAAGTGGCCACGCGCGTCGGGATCATGCGGTGTGGGCGTGAACTGGCCCATCGGGTAACTCCTCTGGCGCTTGGATCAACCGTGCCCTACCGGCTGGGCCGGGGGCACGCGGGGTGTGAGCCCGCGGTCACGAGCTTGTTCACGGCGGCCTTGGGGTCTCCGCTGGTCACCAGGCTTTCGCCGACGAGCACCGCGTCGGCACCCGCGCCGGCGTACGACATCAGGTCGCCGGGCCCGGTCACACCCGACTCGGCGATCTTGATCGTCTCGAAGGGTAGACCCGGAGCGATCCTGCCGAAAACGTCTTTGTCGACCTCCAACGTGTGGAGGTTGCGCGCGTTCACGCCGATGACCGATGAACCCGCCTCCAGCGCGCGGTCGGCCTCCTCGGCCGTGTGCACCTCGACGAGCGCCGTCATGCCGAGCGACTCGACGCGGTCCAGCAGCGACACGAGCGCGTTCTGCTCCAGCGCGGCCACGATCAGCAGCACCACGTCCGCACCGTGCATACGCGCCTCGTGCACCTGGTACGGCGACACGATGAAGTCCTTGCGCAGCAGCGGGATCTTCACCGCCCGGCGCACCGCGTCGAAGTCCGCCAGCGACCCGCCGAAGCGGCGCTGCTCGGTCAGCACGCTGATCACCGACGCGCCGCCCGCCTCGTAGGCGGACGCGAGCTCGGCCGGCTCCGGGATCTCCGCCAGTGCGCCCTTGGAGGGGCTGCGGCGCTTGACCTCGGCGATGACACCCACGTTCGGACCGCGCAGCACCGACAGCACGTCGAGCGGCGGCGAGGCCTTGGCGGCCTGCTCCTTCACGACGGCGAAGGGCAACTTGGCCTCGCGAGCGGCGAGATCCTCACGCACACCTTCGAGGATCGACTCGAGAACCGTCACAGTGTTGTTCCCCTTCCCGCTATGGGGATGCTAACCCCGCCGGAGTAACGCCCCAGCCACCGGGGTTCAAGTGTCCCCGCAGCTAACCGAGGCCGTACACGTGTCACATGCACGAACGTGGGTGAATGATCTTCACTCGTTCGAGGCCGTCCTGCCAGGGGTCGTACCGTCGGTCGGATCATCCCCGCGCTCCAGCGCGCGCCACATGTCCGTCTCGGGGTCGTGTGCGCGGGTCTTCTGCCCGCCCACCCCGATCTTCGGCATCCGAGCCCCCAGCGCCACCTGAAGCGCGCCGGAGGCCACCACGAGCACGCCTCCGGCGATCGCCAACCAGTGGCCGGAGAACGCCCCGGCGATGCCGACGACGACCAGCAACGCGCCGAGGACCCGGCGCGTCACCCCGCTCAGCGCGACGACCGCCGCGACGGCCGCGAGGCAGAGCAACGCGACCGGCACCGAGCCGGCGCCCCAGAAGGCACCCGCCGCGCCCACGAGCAGGAGCGCGGCGATCCACAGCGGCGAGCTAGCTTTCAACTGCCGGCGCCATCGTCTGTGCGGTGGCGATCGCGGCCAGCACCGCGCCCGCCTTGTTCAGGCACTCGTTGTCCTCGGCCAGCGGGTCCGAGTCGGCCACGATGCCGCCACCGGCCTGCACGTACGCCACCCCGTCGCGCACCAGGGCGGTACGGATGGCGATGGCGGTGTCCGCGTCCCCGGCGAAGTCGAAGTAGCCGACGACGCCGCCGTAGAGGCCGCGGCGCGTGGGCTCCAGTTCCTCGATGAGCTCCATCGCGCGCGGCTTGGGCGCACCGGACAGCGTCCCGGCCGGGAAGCAGGCCGCGACCGCGTCGTAGGCCGTCTTGCCCTCGGCCAGCTCACCGGTCACGGTCGACACGATGTGCATGACGTGGCTATACCGCTCGACCTTGAAGAAGTCGACGACGTGCACCGAACCCGGCTTGCAGACGCGCCCCAGGTCGTTGCGGCCGAGGTCGACGAGCATCAGGTGCTCGGCGCGTTCCTTGTGGTCCGCGAGGAGGTCCTTCTCCAGCAGGGCGTCTTCCTCGGGGTCCTCGCTGCGCCAGCGGGTGCCCGCGATCGGGTGCGTGGTCGCCTTGCCGTCGCGCACCGTGACCAGCGACTCCGGGCTGGACCCGACGATGTCGAACCCGTCGAGGCGCAGCAGGTACATGTACGGGCTGGGGTTCGTCGCGCGCAGCACCCGGTAGATGTCGAGCGCGTCGGCGTCCGTGTCGATCTCGAACCGCTGCGACACGACGATCTGGAACGCCTCGCCCGCCCGGATGGCCTCCTTGGCCTTCTCGACGGCCGCGAAGTGCTCGGCCTGCGAGCGCCGGCGGCGGAACTCCGGCTTGGGCCGCGAGAAGACGGCGGCCGTCGGCGGCGCGGGCGTGTGCAGCGCCGTCGTCATCTCGTCGAGCCGGCGCACCGCGTCGTCGTACGCGGCGTCGACCCGTTCGGCCGAGTCGTCCCAGTTGATCGCGTTCGCGATGAGCGTGACGGTGCCCTCGTGGTGGTCGAGCGCGGCGAGGTCGGTCGCCAGCAGCATGACCAGCTCGGGGATCTTCAGGTCGTCCTCGGCGATGACGGGCAGCCGCTCCAGCCGCCGCACCGCGTCGTAGCCGATGTAGCCGACCATGCCGCCGGTCAGCGGGGGCATCCCGGGCAACGGGTCCGTGCGCAGCACCTCGATGGTCTCGCGCAACGCCTCCAGCGGGTCGCCGCCGTCGGGCAGGCCGACGGGCCGCGTACCCGTCCAGAACGCCTCACCGCCCGTCGCCGTGAGCGCCGCCGTCGACCGCACGCCGATGAACGACCAGCGCGACCAGGACCGCCCGTTCTCCGCCGACTCGAAGAGGAACGTGCCGGCCTGACTGGCCCCGAGCTTGCGGTACAGGCCGACCGGGGTCTCCGCGTCCGCGAGCAGCTTGCGGACCACCGGGATGACCCGGCGGTTGACCGCGAGCTCGCGGAACTCCTCACGCGTAGGACTCACAGTCCCCAGACCAGAGGCGGCCACAGCCCCGATGACGCTCACCATGCCGACAATTGTTGCATAAATTCAACATCTGTTGAACTATGGCCCTCGTGGAGCAAGTCAACCAGAAACGCCGAGGCCGCCGTGCCGCGGGCGAGGACACCAAGGCCGCGCTCGTCGCAGCGGCCCGCGAGGTGTTCGTCGAGAAGGGCTACGACGGCGCCACGGTACGCGCGATCGCCGCCAAGGCAGGCGTGGACGCCGCGATGGTCAACCACTGGTTCGGCGGCAAGGAAGGCCTGTTCGCGCAGTCGGTGCTGCAGCTCCCGTTCGACCCGGCCGAGATCCTCAAGCGCATCCTCGACGGACCGGCCGAAGAGGCGGGCGAACGCATCGTGCGCACCTTCGTGACGGTGTGGGACGCGACCGGCGGCGGCACGTTCGCGGCTCTGATCCGCAGCGTCACCAGCCAGCCGGAGGTGGCGGGCGCCCTGAAGTCGTTCCTCATCAACGCGATCTTCAAGAACGTGCTCACGGCGCTCGACGCCGAGCAGCACGAACTCCGGGCCACGTTGTGCGCGACCCAGATGGTCGGGCTCGGCATCGTCCGGTACGTCGTGCAGTTCGAGCCGCTGGCGTCGACCGACCTGGAGACCGTGGTCCGAACCGTCGCCCCGAACCTCCAGCGCTACCTCACCGGCGACCTCGACTAGAGCATCACGCGTCGGCGAGCAGCACCGTGGCGTCGAAGCACGTGCGGTCGCCCGTGTGGCAGGCGGCGCCGGCCTGGTCGACGGTCAGCAGCAGCGTGTCGCCGTCGCAGTCGAGCCTGACCTCGTGCACGTACTGGGTGTGCCCGGAGGTCTCGCCCTTCACCCACAGCTGCCGGCGGCTGCGCGAGTAGTACGTCGCGCGGCGGGTGGTGAGGGTGCGGTGCAGTGCCTCGTCGTCCATCCACGCCACCATGAGCACCTCACCGGTACCGCGCTGCTGGGCGACCGCGCACACCAGGCCGTCCGGGGTGCGCTTGAGCCTGTCGGCGATGGCGGGATCGAGCGGGTTGCTCAACGGGGACCTCCCAGGTGTTCACGAGCCGGTCCGGTGTTGAGCAGGACCACTCCGTAGATGTGCACAGCGGACAGCACTCCGGACGCGACGCGGGTCCACGCCGGTCCCTCGGCCAGCACGATGACGAGGTGCAGCAGCGCGACGAGGACGAACACGATCATCGCCGGGTAGTGCATGAACCGGAGCCTGATGAGCAGCGCCGCCGCGACGGGCAGCTCGAGGATCGCGATGAACGACGGCAGCTTCAGCACGTCCGCGTCGCCGGTCGAGCGCCACAGGACCAGGCCGATCACGAAGAACACCAGGGCGCCACCGAAGGCGACCGCCGAGGCGACCCGCACCTCGACCGGTTTCATCGCACCACGACGCCGGCTTGACGCAGGCCGTCCTTGACCTCGCTGATGCGGAGCTGGCCGAAGTGGAAGACGCTCGCGGCGAGCACGGCGTCGGCGCCCGCGGCGACAGCCGGCGGGAAGTGGTCGATCGCGCCCGCGCCGCCGCTCGCGATCAGCGGGACGTCGACCTCGCGGCGCACCAGTTCGAGGAGTTCGAGGTCGAAGCCGGCCTTGGTGCCGTCGGCGTCCATCGAGTTCAGCAGGATCTCGCCGACGCCCAGCTCCTGGCCCTTCGCGGCCCAGGCGATCGCGTCGATGCCGGTGCCGTTGCGGCCGCCGTGCGTCGTGACCTCGAAGCCGGTGCCGCCGGGCACTCGCCGTGCGTCGACCGACAGCACGATGCACTGCGCGCCGTACCGCTCCGAGCACTCCTTGAGCAGCTCGGGGCGTGCGATGGCGGCGGTGTTGAGGCTGACCTTGTCCGCGCCCGCGCGGAGCAGCTTGTTGACGTCCTCGGGACTGCGCACGCCGCCGCCGACCGTGAGGGGGATGAACACCTGCTCGGCCGTGCGGCGGACGACGTCGAACGTCGTCTCCCGGTCGCCGCTGCTCGCCGTCACGTCGAGGAACGTCAGCTCGTCCGCGCCCTCGGCGTCGTACGCCCTGGCAAGCTCGACGGGATCGCCCGCGTCGACGAGGTTGGTGAAGTTGACACCCTTCACCACCCGGCCGCGGTCGACGTCGAGACAGGGGATGACACGGACCGCGACTGACATGCGGGAAAGCCTACAAGGCAGGCCCGGGGACTACGCTGCGGCGCCATGATCACCGAGTTGGGCGAGGGCAAGTACCTGCTGCTGACGACGTTCCGCAAGGACGGCACCCCGGTACCCACCCCGGTCTGGGTCGTGCCGGGTGAGAGCGACGACGTCATCTACGCCTGGAGCGCGCGGGACACCGGCAAGGTCAAGCGGATCCGCCGCAACGGCGACGTGGAGATCGGGCCGTGCGACGTCCGCGGCAACCCGAAGGGCGCGTCGGTCAAGGCGCACGCGGCGCTGGTGGACGACGACGAGAGCGACGTCGTGCGGTCGCGGATCTCGAAGAAGTACGGGCTGTTCGGATGGTTCACGGTGTTCGGCAGCAAGCTTCGGCGCGGGCGGACCGGGTCGGTGGGTATCCGGATCACCGGGGCGAGCTGACCGGTAGACGCCCGTCAATCAATGTCGAGTCCACGTTGATGATGCCGGTCCACGTTGACGAGGCGGATCAACGTTGATTTCGCGCGTCCATGTCGACTCAACGTCGACCGGACGCGTCGACATCGAGCCTGGGTTGAGCGTCAACTCTAGGTTGACCCGAAACTCAGCGTCAACCTAGAGTTGACGGATGATCCAGTTGACCGACCTCATCGTCACGGTCGCTCAAGAAGCAGACGACGCTCTCCTGCGCCTGGCCAAGGCCGTCGAGATGAGTAGCCAGCTCAGCGAACTCGGCGACCACCTGATCGGCCACTTCGTGGACGAGGCGCGGCGGGGCGGGGCGAGCTGGGCCGAGATCGGCGAGAGCCTCGGCGTCACGAAGCAGGCCGCGCAGAAGCGGTTCGTGCCCAGGGAGTCGCCGGAGCTCAGCAAGCCGAGCACAGAGCGCTACACCCAGCGGTCGCGACGGGTCATCGCGCTGGCGAGGCACCACGCGCGGTTCAGCGAGCGGATCGGCACCGAGCATCTGCTGCTCGGGCTGCTCGACGAGTCGGCCGGCCTCGCGGCCAAGACCATCGCGAAGCTGGAGTCGGGCGACGGCAGCACGCGCATCGCGACCCTCAACCGGCTCGACTCAGAGGCCAAGCAGCGGCCGGAGAAGCAGCCGTACACGACGCACTGCAAGAAGGCCCTGGAACTGGCCGTGCGTGAGGCGCTCCGGATGGGCCACATGTTCATCGGCACCGAGCACATCCTGCTCGGCGTGTTGCTGGAGGCCGACGGAACCGCGGCCGACGTGCTGCACAACACAGGTGTGACGCACGCGGCCGCGGCCGCTCATGTGGAAGCCGTGGTCAACGGACCGCAGCGAGTGCTTCCGGGAGCGTGAAGGCGCCGGCGTACAGGGCCTTGCCGATGATCGAGCCCTCGACGCCGTCGCGTGACAGCTTCGAGAGCGCGACCAGGTCGTCCACAGTGGACACGCCGCCGGACGCGATCACCGGGGCGTCGGTGCGGGCGCAGACCTCGCTCAGCAGCTCCAGGTTCGGGCCCGTCAGCGTGCCGTCCTTCGACACGTCGGTGACCACGTAACGCGTGCAGCCGTCGCGGTCGAGCCGGTCGAGGACCTCCCAGAGGTCGCCGCCGTCCGACGTCCAGCCGCGGCCCTTGACCCGGTGGCCCTGCTCGGTGATGCGGACGTCGAGGCCCACCGCGATCTTCTCGCCGTACGCCGCCAGCGCCTTCGCGCACCACTCCGGGTCTTCCAGCGCGGCCGTGCCCAGGTTCACGCGGGCGCAGCCGGTGGCCAGGGCGGCCTCCAGCGACGCGTCGTCGCGGATGCCGCCGGACAGCTCCACCTTCACGTCCAGCTCGCCGACGACGCGGGCGATCAGCTCGCGGTTGGAGCCGCGGCCGAACGCCGCGTCGAGGTCGACGAGATGGATCCACTCCGCCCCGTCGCGCTGCCACTGCAGGGCAGCGTCGAGCGGCTCGCCGTAGTTCGTCTCGGTACCGGCTTCGCCCTGCACGAGCCGGACGGCGCGACCGTCGGCCACGTCAACAGCGGGGAGGAGTGTGAACGTCACCCGAGCAGCCTAGCGTCCCCCAGCACAAGGGCGGCCACGCGCTCCTGGGCCGCCGTGGCCCGCGGGAACTTCGACGGGACCGGCGTGCCGGGGCCGGTCGCGGCAGGTCCGACGCCGGTCCAGGGCCCGAAGACCATGATCCCGACGAACGCGGGGTGCTGCCGTGCCAGCGCCATGTACAGGTACTGGGTGCTTTCGAGGTCCGCGTCGGTCCTGTCCGCGCACCACGACTGGGGCGCGGCCTCGGGGAGCAGGAACAGCTCCTTGCCCGGCGCGCGCTCCGCCAGCTTGGTCATGCGCGCGTCCAGCGCCTCGTACCCGGTGCAGTACTCGTCGAAGCCGACCCAGTCGACGGCGGCGGGCACGGTGAAGGCGTCGTCGACCCGGATACCCGCCTCGATCAGCATGACCTTCCTGTCCGGGAACGTGTTCTTGATCCGCTGAGCCGAGAACTCGACGTCGGCGAAGCGCGCGCCGTGGTGGAACGGCTCGTCCTGCAGCACGAACCCGGCCACGCGGTCGAGGTACGGCCGCACCTTCGAGGCGAGGACCTCCCAGCGCTCGGCGGCGTTCGGGTGCAGCGGGCAGCCGGCCGCGTCGCAGTCGAAGAACTCGTTGCCCGTGTGGACGACGCAACCCGCGGGGGCGCAGTCCCGCAGCACCTCGGGACGGTAGGCGTCGAAGTCGCTGATCTGCACCCAGTTCAGGTTGCTGCGACCGCGCACCTCGGGCAGGTGGTTGCCGCCGGCGGCGTTCAGCCGCGCGCCGAAATAGCCGTAGTAGCGCAGCTGGGACCCGGGAAGCTTGCGCAGGTCGTCGGAGTTCATCCGTTCGACGCGGAGGTCGTCGACGAGGCTGACGGTCCTGTTGTTGTCGGAGTAGCGGCCGAGGTAGATCCACAGCCGGTCGGTCGGCACCGCGGTGCCCAGCGTGATCGTCTTGCGCGTGCCGTTGACCGAGAGGCCGAGCGTCGATCCGGCCGGCGTCAGCGTCACGTCGAACGAGCCGTCGGACTTGGACGAGGCGAACGAGGGCAGGTTCGCGACGGACTTGCCGGCCTGGAAGACCTGAACGCCCCCGTTGGCGCGCACCAGGAAGCCGAGATCGATGTCCTGATTGGACACATAACCCCAGCTGTTCGCCGAACGTGCCAGCGCGATCGACGACCAGTCGCCGGACGTGCGGTCGCCCGCCACCGGCGTCAGCGTCGCCGAGATCGACGAACCGGTGGACGGCGCGTCGAGCCGCACGGCCGTCGTGCCGAGGTGCATCGACAGCTTGCCGCGGTGGTTCGGGTGGTTGACCTGCGCGTACCACGGGCGCGGCACATCACCGGTGTTCCACCTGCCGGACACTCGGCTGTAGGTGACGGCGCCGGTTCCCTGGCGCTGCTTGAGGTTGTCGTTCAGGCCGTAGGTGGGATCCGCGGTCACGGCACCATCGAAGTCGTCTTGGAACGGTGCCGGTGCGGCGTGCGCGCCCCCAGGCACGGCAACGAAGGCAGCCACGAGTGTGGCTACCGTCAGCAGTCGTGTGATCACGACAAGGTAGTCAACCAGTTCCGCAGCAGGTGCGCCCCGGCATCGCCGGACTTCTCCGGGTGGAACTGGGTCGCCCACAACGGGCCGTTCTCGACCGCCGCGACGAACTCGTCCCCCGCGTGGTCCGCCCACGTCACGAGCGGCGGCTTGAGGTGTTCGGCCGGCTCGAGCTCCCAGCGGCGCACGCCGTAGGAGTGCACGAAGTAGAACCGCGTGTCCTTGTCGAGGCCGGCGAAGAGCTTCGAATCCTCAGGCGCACGCACGGTGTTCCAGCCCATGTGCGGCACGATCGGCGCTTCGAGGCGCTCGACGGTGCCGGGCCACTCGCCGCAGCCCTCGGTCAGCACGCCGTGCTCGATGCCGCGTTCGAAGAGGATCTGCATGCCCACGCAGATGCCGAGCACCGGACGGCCGCCGGCGAGGCGCTCGCCGATGAGCCGGGCGCCCCGCACCGAGTTGAGGCCCTCCATGCACGCCGCGTAGGCACCGACGCCGGGCACGACCAGTCCGTCCGCCTCACGGACGGCTCGATGGTCCGACGTCACCTCGACGTCGGCGCCGACGCGCTGAAGCGCGCGCTCGGCGGAGCGCAGGTTGCCGGATCCATAGTCAAGTACGACGACACGTGCCACGCCCACCAGGCTAGTCGGTCGGGACGGCACCCTGCGTGACCGGTATGACCGGCAACACGGTGTTGATCGGTTTCGTGCGCACGAGCCGGCGCCTGAGCACGACCAGCAGCCCTACCAGCATCGCGAGCAGCAGGAGGACGACGAGGTAGTACACGACCGCCGGGATGTCGAAGATCACCGTCGCCGCGGCCGCCAGCACGATCAGCGGGCCGATCAGCCAGAGCGGCCACAGTTGCGTGCGCGGCGGTTCGAGCGTCCGCAGCACGGCTTCCGCCCTGCCCTGCTCGGTGAGTTCCGCGACCCGCGCGACCTCGTGCAGCCCCGCCGCACGGAAGAAGTCCGGGATCGCCGCACGGCCGTTCCCGAAGTCGCGGATGCGTTCGAGCGTGCCCTTGCGGCCGGCCGCCGGGTACAGCGCGGTGAGCTTGTCGATGGCGTCGAGCTGCCACTTCTCCTTCTCGCGCAGGTCGACCATGCCCGCGGTGGCGCGGTCGAAGGACCGGCCGACCGGCCCCGACTGCTTGGCCTGCGCCGACAGCCGCAGCACCGCCTCGCGCGATCCCCACATCGAGGCGCGGCCGAGCGACGTGGTGAACATGTAGAGCAGCGCGGCGTCGTCGTTCCACACGGCCAGGGCCGCGCCGCGCCCGATCTTGCGCACCCGGTTCGTCATGTACGCGGCCTCGCTGAGCTTGGTGCCCGGCGGAGGCAGCAGGACCGTGCCGGACTGCACCGGAACCAGCGCCGCGGGACCCACGTTGCCGCTGTGCATGGACTTCTGCAGCTCGGCGGCGTTCAACGGGGTCCAGATCAGCATTCTCACGACCAACATCATTCCTGGTCGGCCTCGCGCGCCCGCACAGACATGCCAAAGACGTCCCGGACGTCCGTCCACAGCAGACGTGGGGTGTGCACGATCAGGATCGGCCTGATCGTGCACACCGCCTCACCTCTTAAACGGCGCGAGAAGGCGCGCCGGTCCAGTCATCCCCCATGACTGCGAACATTTCTTCACCCCCTGAAGAAACTCCGCACAGCACTCCCCAGCCCCACCACGTCGAGATCATGTGCCGCGTCATGATCTTCAGCCGTGCCGTAGTTGCGGAGCTCTGCGTGTCGTTTGACACCTGTAGAACGAATGCGGTGCGGGATTTGTTGCAGTGTCTCTGATACGAGATGAGAAGAAGTTCCCTCCAAGTAGGGCTCCACCACCATCACGTCGGCGTGGTCGGTGTTCTGCACGGCCTTGCGCAGCCCGGTCGCGTCGAACGGCCGTACCGTGGCCGCGTACAGCACCGTGACGTCGGCGTTCTCGGAATCGACGGCCTTGAGCACGCGGTCGAGCATCGGCCCGACGGCGAGCACGACGCCGCGTTTTCCGTGCCGGACCGTCGTGAATCCTTCGCCCACGGGATAGGCCTGGGTGTTCTCGTGCAGCGAAAGCCTCATGTAGACCCGGTTGTCGTCTTTCAGCGCCTGCTGGAGCAATGGCGTGACCTCGTCCGGATGTCCGGGCACGTGCACAGTCCAGCCCGGAAGCGTGTCGAACAACGCGACGTCACCCGGTGACTGGTGCGTACGGCCCCACGCCGGGTCGTCATAGGACGCTCCGATGCTCACGAACACCGCGCCGACGTCCTGATGTCCGATGTCGAGCTTGATCTGCTCGTACGGCCGTTCGACCAGGAACGGCGCGTAGCTGTGCACGACCGGCCGCAGCCCGGCCAGCGCCAGGCCACTCGCGACGCCCACCATGGTCTGCTCGCGGATCCCGACGTCCACGACGCGTTCGTTCTCCTGCGGGAACTCGTTGCTGGAGATCACCGCGGTCACCACGGCGATCCGCGGGTCGGCGGCGATCTCGTCGTTGACCGTCTCGACGAAGGCCTGGCGCATGGTGGTCATCAGTTGCCCTTCTCGATCTTGGCGACCACCGCGTACGGGCGGTCGTGCGGCGCGGTCAGTGCGGTGAAGACGGCCTCGTGGTCGCGGCCGTCGATCTCGGCGGTCTGCCACCCCTCGACGGCGAACCGCCGCGCGATGCCACCGGGCCAGCCGTACATCGCGGACTGGTTGTCGATCACGATCGCGGTGAGGTTCGCGACCTTCAGCCGCGCCGCCACCGCGATCGCCTCGTGGTTGCTGCCCTCGTCCAGCTCACCGTCGCCGACCAGCACGAACGTGCGGCCACGGCTGCCGGCGATCCGCTGCCCGATCGCCGTGCCCACCGCGATCGGCAGCCCGTGGCCGAGCGAGCCGCTGCTGATCTCCGCGCCGCGCACGAGCACCCGGTCGGGGTGCTGGCCGAGCGGGCTGTCCCACGACGTCCAGTCGTCCAGAGTGGACTCGTCGATGAACCCCTTCTCCGCGAGCACGGCGTAGTACGCCATCGGTCCGTGCCCCTTGGACAGCAGGAACCGGTCGCGATCGGGGTCGTCAGCCGTCGCGGGTGTGACGTTGAGGACCTTGTCGTAGAGGACCCAGAGCACGTCGATCGTGGAAGCCGCAGCCCACTCGTGCTTCTCGTCCCCGGTCATCCTCGCGAAGAGCTCTGGTATCCGTTGCATGGCAACAACTGTTCAACCTCGACCAAGCTGGAGGTCAAGCGGGCTACCATGATCCGGTGAGCAAGTTGCCGGAAATGCTGACCATCGGCCAGGTCGCCGAGCGCAGCGGCGTCCCCCACACCGCCCTGCGCTTCTACGAGGACAGGGGTCTGATCACCTCGGTCCGCACGGCGGGCAACCAGCGCCGCTACCTGCGCTCGGTGCTGCGCCGGCTGGCGTTCATCCGCACCGCGCAACGCGTTGGCCTCACCCTGGAGGACGTCCGCGACGCCCTCGCCCAGCTCCCGGACAACCGCACGCCGACGAAGTCCGACTGGGAACGCCTCTCCCGCTCGTGGAAGTCGGAACTCGACGCCCGCATCGACGCCCTGTACCGCCTGCGCGACCGCCTCACCGGCTGCATCGGCTGCGGCTGCCTTTCGCTGCGCAGCTGCGCCCTGCAGAACATCGACGACGAACAGGCCTCACACGGGCCGGGCGCTCCCAAGCTCAAGCCCGCCGTCGAGGGCGGTACCGCATAGGAACTCGCGCACCGCGCGCAGGTAGCCGTCGGGGTCGTCGACGTGCAGCATGTGGCCCGCGTTCTCCAGGATCACGGCTCGCGCTCGCGGGATCAGGCCGAGCGTCGGCTCGACCAGGCTGACCGGGAACGTCATGTCCTGCCGGCCGTGCAGCAGGAGCACCGGAACGTCGAGGTCGGCGAGCCGGCGCGCGGCGTCGGGAAGCCGGGGTGAGACCAGGCCGGCGGTCTGGAGCCGGCGCACCCACTCCGCGCCGAACCGCACCTGTCCCAGCCGCTTCAGGTAGCCCGGTATCCGCGCGGCGCGGCGGACGTTGGCTTCCACGGCCTCGAACGCGTCAGCCCGCACGCACTGCTCCGGCGTCAGGTCCTCGCGCTGCCACGGATCCTCCTGGTCAGCCATGATCTCGTCCCGCTCGGCCCATCCGTCGAAGGCGTCCGGCGGCACCGGCAGCACACTGCTGCCCGACACGATCAGGCTGCGCACGCGCTCCGGGTGGGTGATGGCGAACCGCTGCGCGACCATGCCGCCGTAGGAGTGACCGAGGACGTCCGCTCGCTCGACGTCGAACGCGTCCAGCACTCGCACGAGGTCTTCCACCACACCGTCCGGGTGATACTCCGGCGCTCGCCCCGACCGGCCACATCCGCGCAGGTCCGGCAGCAGCAGCCGGCAGTCCAGCCGGTCGAGCGGGTCGCGGAGATAGCTGTGGTCCCAGTCGGGGCCGCCGTGGATCGCGAGCAACGTCCGGTCCCCGGTGCCCTCCTGCCAGGCCACGAAGATCTCAGTCTCGCCCGGAACCCGCCGCTGACGCCACATCCAGCCCATGAAACCGCAAAACCGCTGGACGCGCTGTGGTTTCCTGATGGGGAAATGGAAGACGAACGAATGATCCGCCTCTCGAAGCGGATGTCCAAAGCCCTCCGGCACCAGCCCGAGCGCGTCGGCCTCACCCTCGACCCCTCGGGCTGGGTGCCGGTGGCCGACCTCCTGAACGCACTCGGCATCTCCGAGGCGGACATGCTCGAAGTCGTGGAGCGCAACGACAAGAACCGCTTCACGGTCGCAGGCGACCGCATCCGTGCGAACCAGGGCCACAGCGTCGAAGTGGACCTCGGGCTGCCGACCGCGATCCCGCCGGACCAGCTGTTCCACGGCACCGTCGCGCAGTACCTCGACGACATCATGCGCGACGGCCTGCGGCCGATGTCACGCCACGACGTGCACCTCTCGCCTGATCGCGAGACCGCGCGGCGCGTGGGGGCGCGGCGCGGCCGGCCGTTGATCCTGACCGTGGACGCCAGGGCGATGCACGTGGACGGGCACGAGTTCCGGCTCAGCGCGAACGGGGTGTGGCTCGCGCAGCACGTGCCGGCGCGCTATCTCAGCGAAGCGTGAAGCGGAACTAGACCAGCCAGAGAACGGCGCCGCCGACCGCCACCAGGAGCAGCACCAGCAGGATGATCGCCAGGAGTTTGGCGGTCTTCCACGTGGTGTAGACGCCACCGGCCAGGAAGCCCGCGAGGGCCAGCAGGCCGATGACGACGACTTCCTTCGGCATCAGAGGACGCCCTTGGTCGACGGGACGCCGGCGACGCGCGGGTCGGGCTCGGTCGCGACGCGCAGGGCGCGGGCGATGGCCTTGTACTCGGCTTCCGCGATGTGGTGCGGGTCGCGGCCGTATTCGACGCGCACGTGCAGTGCGATCTGGGCGTGGAAGGCCAGCGACTCGAAGACGTGCCGGTTCAGCACGAACGGGTAGTTCCCGCCGATCACGAAGCTGTTGAACTGCTCCGGCTCGCCCTTGTGCACGGTGTACGGGCGGCCTGAGACGTCGACCGCGGCGTGCGCGAGGGTCTCGTCCATCGGGATCCAGCAGTCGCCGAAACGGCGGATGCCCTTCTTGTCGCCCAGCGCTTCCCGGAGTGCCTGGCCCAGCACGATCGCGATGTCCTCGACCGAGTGGTGGGCGTCGATGTGCGTGTCACCCGTGGCGCGGACGATCAGGTCGAAGCTGCCGTGCACGCCGAACGCCGTGAGCATGTGGTCGTAGAACGGCACGCCCGTGTTGATCTCCACCTGGCCGGTGCCGTCCAGGTCGATCTCCACGTAGACCGACGACTCCCTGGTGGTGCGCTCCACCTTGCCGACACGACTCACCGGCTGACCTCCTTGCTGGCCGCGAGGAAAGCGTCGTTCTCCTCGGGTGTTCCGATGGTCACCCGCAGGTGACCCGCGATTCCGACGTCCCTGATGAGTACGCCGTGGTCCAAATAGGACTTCCAGACCTCACGTGCGTTCTCGAACCAGCCGAACAGCACGAAGTTCGCGTCCGAGGGCACGACCTGGAAACCCAGGGCGGCAAGCTCGGACGACACGCGATCACGTTCCGCGGCCAGCAGAGCCACCGAACCCAGCGTCTCCTCGGCGTGGCGCAACGACGCGCGCGCGGCCGCCTGCGTCAGCGCGGACAGGTGGTACGGCAGGCGGACGAGCTGCAGGGCGTCGACCACGGCCGGAGCGGCCGCCAGGTAGCCCAGGCGGCCACCGGCGAACGCGAAGGCCTTCGACATCGTGCGCGAGACGATCAGGCGCGAGCCGAACTCGTCCAGCAGCTTGATCGCGCTCTCCTGCGGGGAGAACTCCGCGTACGCCTCGTCGACCACGATCACGCCGGAGCAGGCCGCGATCAGCAGGCGCAGGTCCTCGAGCGGGATCGACTGGCCGGTCGGGTTGTTCGGCGACGTCACGAAGACGACGTCCGGCCGCAGGTCCGAGATCAGCGCGGCGGCCTTCTCGACGTCCAGCGAGAAGTCGGCACGGCGCGGGGTCGGCGACCACTCGGTGCGGGTGCCGGCCGCGATGATCGGATGCATCGAGTACGACGGCTCGAAGCCCAGCGCCACGCGGCCAGGACCGCCGAACGCCTGCAGGATCTGCTGGAGGATCTCGTTGGAACCGTTGGCGGCCCAGAGGTTCTCCGACGTCAACGGGATCGAGGTCGCGTCCGACAGGTACGCCGCCAGGTCCTCGCGCAACGCCACCGCGTCGCGGTCCGGGTAGCGGTGCAGCTCACCGGCGATCTCGGCGACCGCGGCGACGACGTCGGCGGCCAGCGCGTCGGTGGGCGCGTACGGGTTCTCGTTGGTGTTCAGGCGGTACGGGACGTCGAGCTGCGGCGCACCGTAGGGCGTGCGGCCGCGCAAGTCTTCGCGCAGGGGCAGATCCGACAGCTCCACCCGCGCGCCGACCACAGGCTTCATCGGGAGAACCTCGCTGTCACAGCCTGTCCGTGCGCGGGCAGGTCCTCCGCGTTGGCCAGCGCGACGACCTTGTCGGCAACCTCGCGCAGTGCTTCCTCGGAGTAGTCGATCACGTGGATGCCGCGCAGGAACGTCTGCACGGACAGTCCGGACGAGTGCCGCGCGCAGCCACCCGTCGGCAGCACGTGGTTCGAGCCGGCGCAGTAGTCGCCCAGCGACACCGGCGAGTGCGCGCCGACGAAGATCGCACCGGCGGCCGTGATGCGCTGCGCCACCTCACGCGAGTCGCGCGTCTGGATCTCCAGGTGCTCGGCGGCGTAGGCGTTGACGACCCGCACCCCTTCGTCCACAGAGGACACCAGGACGGTGCCGGACTGCTTGCCTGCCAGCGCCGTGCGGATCCGCTCGGTGTGCTTGGTGGCACCGATCTGGCGGTCCAGCTCGGCGTCCACCGCGTCCGCCAGCTCGGCGGAGTCCGTCACCAGCACCGACGCCGCGAGCGGGTCGTGCTCGGCCTGGCTGATCAGGTCCGCGGCCACGTGCACGGCGTCGGCGGACGAGTCGGCGAGGATCGCGATCTCCGTCGGCCCCGCCTCGGAGTCGATGCCGATCAGGCCGCGCAGCAACCGCTTGGCCGCCGTCACGTAGATGTTGCCGGGGCCGGTGACGACGTCGACCGGGGCCAGCTCGGCTCCGTCGGTGTCCACACCGCCGTGCGCCAGCAGTGCCACGGCCTGGGCGCCGCCCACGGCCCACACCTCGTCGACGCCGAGCAACGCGGCGGCGGCCAGGATGGCCGGGTGCGGCAGGCCACCGAACTCGGCCTGCGGCGGCGAGCACACCACCAGCGACGCCACGCCGGCGATCTGCGCGGGCACGACGTTCATGACGACCGTCGACGGGTAGACCGCGAGGCCGCCGGGCGCGTACAGGCCGACGCGTTCGACCGGCACCCACTTCTCCGTCACGGTGCCGCCGGGCACGACCTGCGTGGTCGTGTCCTCCCGGCGCTGGTCGGCGTGCACCCGCCGGGTGCGGTCGATGACCTCTTCCAAAGCCTCGCGCACGGCCGGGTCCAACGAGGACAAAGCAGACGAAATCTCCGAAGCGGGCACGCGGACGGATTCGGGACGAACCCCGTCGAACTTCTCCGTGTACTCCAGGGCGGCTTCGACGCCGCGCTCGGCGATCGCCTCCACCATGGGCCGCACATGATGCAGAACCGCGTCCACGTCCACCTCGGCGCGCGGCACGATGGCGCGCAACTGAGCGGGGGTCGTGGTGCGACCTCGCAGGTCGATGCGGTTCAGCATGTCCTACAGCCTAGTTCCCGCAGAAATCTGTCAACGGTCAGCCCGCTATCGGCGCTACCTCACCCTGTGACAGCACGGCCACGCTCGGTCGAGCACCACTCCGTCGCAAACCCCTGCTGATGATGGAGGAACGATGTTCAGTAAGCGCCGCGGCAAGATCGCCGCAGTGCTCGCCATCTGTCTGCCCGTGCTGGTCGCGGGCATGGCGACACCCAGCACCGCCGACTCCGGCCGTTATCTGCTGGAAGTCACGGCGAACACGTCCGCCGAACGCACCCAGGTCGCCGAGATCGGCGTAGACGTGCTCGGTGCGACGAAGCTCACCACCGTCTCGGTCGTCGCGGACAAGGCCCAGTACCGGGCCCTGCAGGCCACCGGCCTGCCGATCAGGTACGTGGGTGACTTCGAGCAGCAGCTCAAGAGCCTCGGCAAGGTCGACTTCTCCGACCCGGTGCCCGGCCAGGTCGGTACCCAGGACTTCCCGTCCGGCTACGCGGGCTACCACAACTTCGCGGAGACGACCGCGGAGATGCAGCAGACCGTTCGCGACCACCCGAGCCTCGCGAGCATGCGCAGCATCGGCAAGAGCTTCCAGAACCGGGACATCTGGGCGCTCAAGGTCAGTGACAACGTGGCCACCGACGAGAGCGAGCCGGAGGTGCTGCTCGTCTGCGGCCAGCACGCCCGCGAGCACCTGACGGTCGAGCAGTGCCTGCAGATCATCAAGCGCTACACCGACAACTACGCCACCCCTGCGATCAAGAACCTCATCGACAGCCGTGAGGTGTGGATCGTCCCGATGATGAACCCGGACGGCGCCGAGTACGACATCGCGACCGGCTCGTTCCGCGGCTGGCGCAAGAACCGCCAGGGCAACGGCACCGACCTCAACCGCAACTGGGGCTACAAGTGGGGCTGCTGCGGCGGTTCCAGCGGCAGCAGCACGTCGGACACGTACCGCGGCCCGTCGGCGTTCTCCGCACCGGAGACCGCCCGCATCCGCGACTTCGTGAACTCACGCGTCGTCGGTGGCACCCAGCAGATCAAGACGTTCATCGACATCCACTCGTTCTCGGAGCTCGTGCTGTGGCCGTACGGCTACACCCGCGCCGACACCGACACCGGTCTCAACGCGGACGAGGCGCGCGCGTTCCAGACGCTCGGCCGGCAGATGGCCGCCACCAACGGCTACACGCCGGAGCAGGCGAGCGACCTGTACATCACCGACGGCACCAGCGACGACTGGATGTGGGGCCAGCACAAGATCTGGGCGTACACCTTCGAGATGTACCCGAGCAGCGGCGGCCTCAACGGCTTCTACCCGCGTGACACGGTCATCCCGGCGCAGACGTCGCGCAACGACCGTGCCATCGACCTGTTCCTGAGCTACTCGGACTGTGTGAAGCGGGTCATCGGGCAGACCTGCTGATCCGTTCCAGCGCCTGATCGATCTCCTCCGGAGTGACGAAGTAGTGCGGGGAGGCCCGCACTACCTCGTCCAGGCCCCGGCGGGTCATGTCGATCAGCGTCGAGCCCTTCTGCGAGACCGTGACGGCGACGTTCTCCTGCCACAGCCGGTCTTTGAGCTCCATCGCCGGCACCCGGTCGCTCGTGAACGTGACGATGCCGGACCGCCGTTCACCGAGGTCCTGAACGGTGATGCCGTCCATGGCGCTCAGGCCCTCCCGCAAGCGCCGGGCGCGTTCCTGCACCTCGGCCTCGATCACGTCCAGCCCTCTGGCCAGCGCGTACTTCACGGCGGCGATGAGGCCCAGCCGGTCCGCGACGCTGTACTCCCACAGCTCGAACACCCGCGCGTCGTCTCGCGGCTCGTAGCGGCCGGGCGCGACCCACTCGGCGGCGCTGTGGTCCATCAGCCGCGGCTTCAGCCTGCGGCGCACGTCGTCGCGCACCACCAGCGCGCCCGTGCCGCGCGGGCCGCGCAGCCACTTGCGGCCGGTGCAGACGAGCATGTCGTAGTCGAGGCCGCGCAGGTCGATCTGGCCGGTCGACTGGCAGGCGTCGAGCAGCACGAGCGCACCGACCTCGTGAGCCTTCGCCGTGACCTCGCTGACCGGGTTGACCAGACCGCCGTTCGTGGGCACGTGCACGAGCGAGATCAGCTTGACCCGTTCGTCCAGGTCGAGGGCGCCGACGTCCAACTGCCCGTGCGCGTCGGACGGCATGACCTCGATCGTCGCGCCGGTCTCCTCGGCGCGGCGCAGCATCGGCACCGCGTTGCCGCCGTACTCGACCTCGGTGACGAGGACGCGGTCACCCTTCCCCAGCGGGACGGCGTCGAAGGCCGTGAGCCACGACCGGGTCGCGCTGTCGGTGAACGCGACCTCGGACGGTTCGCAGCCGAAGAACCCGGCCAGCACGCCGTACCCCGCCTCGACGTCGTCACGCCGTTCCGCGGCGGCCCGGTAACCGCCGATCTCGGTCTCCCGGCGCAGGTGCCCGATCACCTCGTCCACCACCTCGGCGGGCGGGATCGAGGAACCGGCGCTGTCCAGGAAAATCAGGTCGCTCACGCCGGTACTTTGCCACGAAATAGGCTGTCCACCATGGTGGAGATCCCCTACGGCAAGCGCATGAAGCCGCGGTACGTGAGGTTCCTGATCATCACGGTGGTCGGGGTCGCGCTGGTCGCGTTCGCCCTGGACATCCCGTGGCTGCTCATCACGCTGATCGTCCTGGGTGTACTGAACACGGTCGTGTGCGTGGGCGCTCTCTACGTGCTGACCAAGCAGCCGCACACCATCTCCGACGACGAACTGCGGCTGCGGCAGCTGGGGTTCTTCGACTGGAGCATCCCGACCGCCGACCTCGGTTCCGCCCAGATCACCGAGCGCACCCACAAGGGGCAGCGCAGCGTCGAGGTGATCGGTGACGCGCTCGTCATCCAGTCGCTGACCAGGACGAACGTGTCCGTGCCGTTCCACGAACCGCAGCTCGTGGACCTCGGCAAGACGGGCGTGCAGCGGGTCGAGCGCGTCGAGTTCTGGGCGGACGAGCCGGAGAAGGCCGTCCGCGAGATCAACGCCCGGACTACTTAGGCTCCCACTTCTCCAGGTTCCACCAGGGACCCCAGGTCAGCGCGCCATAGGAGTTCGGGTCGACCACCGGCAGGTAGCCGTTCCACGAGTCGCGCATCACGTACGCGTGCTCGGGGAAGACCAGCACCGCCATCGACGGCGCGGCGACGAACGCCTGCTGGAAGAGCTTGTACGCCACCGCGCGCTGCGCCGGGTCGATCAGCCTACGGCCGTTCTCGAGGGCGGCGTCGGCGGCGGGACTGCCCTGTCCGCGCAGGTCGTAGAGCATCAGGTCCGGGTCGAACGGCGAGCCCTCGCCGTACAGCAGCGCGTCCTGGGCCATCCGCGGGCGGATCGCCTCCCACGACAGGCCGGCAAGCTGCACGTCGACGCCCACGGCCTTGGCGTCGGCCGCGAACGCCGTGGCCAGGTCCGCCCGTAGGTCGTCGCCCAGCGGGTACATCAGCGTGAAACGGGCCGCGACGCCCTCGCGGACGCGGATGCCGTCCGCACCGGGCACCCAGCCGCCGACGTCGAGCAGCCGCGTCGCCTCGGCCTTGTCGAAGCGGAACTTCGCGGTCGGGTCGAACTGCTCGGCCAGCGCGTCCGGCACCGGCGTGTAGGCGATGGTGCCCTTGCCGTCGAGCAGGCTGTCGATCATGCCCTGGCGGTTCGCGGCGAAGTTCAGCGCCAGCCGGACGGAGGCGTTGCCGGTGACCGTGTTGGCCGCGGGCAGCCGCACGGCGCGGTAGTCGGCGCTGCGGTGGTAGTTCACCTGCAGGCCCGACCTGGCGGCGAACTGCGTGGCGATCTTGGGCGGCAGCACCGTGCCGTCGAACTCGCCGTCCTGCATGCGGCGGGCCCGCTGGTTGTCGTCGGTGACGAAGACGATCGTCACCTTCTTGACCTTCGGCGCGCCGTCGAAGTAGCCCTCGTTGGACTCCAGCAGCAGCCGGTCGCCCTTCTTCCACTCGGTGACCTTGTACGGGCCGGTGCCGACGGGCTGACCGTCCGGCTTCGCCTGCTCGCTGGGCAGGACACCGAGCACGAGCAGGTGCGGGAACGCCGCCTGCGTCTGCGTGAGGGTGAAGCGGACCGTCGACGGGTCGACCTGCTCGACGCCCTTGAGCGTGCTGAACCGGTCCTTGACCGGGTTCCGCAGCGCGGCGGTGTAGGTGGCGACGACGTCCTCGGCACCGAACGTGCTGCCGTCGGTGAACTTCACGTCGCCGCGCAGCTTGACCGTCCAGCTCAGGCCGTCCGCCGCCGGCTGCGGCAGATCGGCCGCGAGCCGCGGGGTCAGCGACCCGTCCTGGCGGTGCTCGACCAGTCCGTCGTAGATCTTCGAGACACCCTGCGCGCCGTAGCCGAGCAGCGGGCTCAGCGTCGTCGGCTCGTCGCGGTCGGCCAGCACGATCGACGTGCCGTTCGACCCGCCGTCCGGGCGGGGTGCGGCGGTCTCGGTGCAGCCCGCGGCGGCCAGCAACACGACTAGGAGCAGTGGGTAACGCACGGTTCCGGACCCTACAGTGAGGCTCATGCGCATCGCTGTGAGTCAGATCAGCTCGACCACCGATCCGCGGTCGAACCTGGAGCTCGTCCGCGACGCGGTGCGCAGGGCCGACGGCGCGCGGGTCGTGCTGCTGCCCGAAGCGACGATGTGCCGGTTCGGCGTGCCACTCGGGCCGGTCGCGGAGCCGCTGGACGGACCGTGGGCCTCAGCGGTGCACGAGATCGCGGTCCAGCACGACGTCGTGGTGGTGGCGGGCATGTTCACGCCTTCGGATGACCGCGTGACGAACACCATGCTGGTGACCGGGCCTGATCTGCACGTGGGCTACGACAAGATCCACCTGTTCGACGCGTTCGGGTTCCAGGAGTCGCGCACGGTCGCTCCCGGCTCCGAGGTCGTGACCTTCGACGTGGACGGCGTCACCTTGGGCGTGGCCACCTGTTACGACATCCGCTTTCCGTCGTTGTTCACGGCCCTGGCCGACCAGGGCGCCTCCGCCGTGCTGGTCGGGGCGTCGTGGGGCGCCGGGCCGGGCAAGAAAGAGCAGTGGGAACTGCTGGTGCGGGCGCGCGCGCTGGACTGCACGTCGTTCGTCGTGGCGTGCGGGCAGGCCTACCCCGGCGACCTGGGTTCGTCCGCTCCGACCGGGATCGGCTACTCGACGGTCGCCGACCCGTTCGGGAACGTCGTCGTGCAGCTGTCGGACCAGCCCTCGTCGTCGATCGTCGACCTCGATCTCGCGCAGGTGGAACAAGCTCGTTCCGTGCTGCCCGTGCTGGCGAACCGACGGCTGCGTTGACCTCCGCAGCCGCTAGCGCAGGTCCAGGCCGAGGTCGAGTGACGGGCTGGAGTGCGTGAGGCCGCCGACCGCGAGGTAGTCCACGCCGGTCTCGGCGTACGCGCGGGCCACGTCCAAAGTCAGCCCGCCGGACGCCTCCAGCTTCACGCCGTCCGGACGCCGCCGCACGGCCTGAGCGCACTGCTCGGGCGTGAAGTTGTCCAGCAGCACCAGTTCCGCGCCTTCGGCCAGCGCCTCGTCGAGCTGGTCGAGGCTGTCGACCTCGACCTCCATCAGCAGTTCGGGCGCGTGCGCACGGGCCGCGCGGATCGCGGCGCCCACCGAACCGGCCGCGGCGACGTGGTTGTCCTTGATGAGGATCGCGTCGCCGAGGCCCATGCGGTGGTTCACGCCGCCGCCGGCGCGCACCGCGTACTTCTGCAGCAAACGCAGGCCCGGCAACGTCTTGCGCGAGTCGCGGACGGCCGCGCCGGTGCCCTCGATCGCGTCCACCCACTGGGCGGTCCGCGTCGCGATGCCGGACAGGTGGCAGATCAGGTTCAGCGCCGTGCGTTCGACGGTGAGCAGGCCGCGGGTCGGGCCGGTGAGCACCAGGGCGGGCTCACCGGGGACGGCCTTGTCGCCGTCGGAGGCCTCGGAGATCACCTCGATTTCGGGCAGGTAGCGCTGGAAAGCCGTGCGGGCGACGGAAACGCCGCACAGCACGCCCGCTGCGCGAGGAGTGATCTCGGCGGTCGCGACGGCCTTCTGCGGCACGGTCGCGAGCGTCGTGGCGTCGAGGCCGTAGCGGAGGTCTTCTTCCAGCGCGAGCTGGATGACCCGGTTCGCGTCGTCCCAGTCGATGTTGCCGTCGATGGTCATGCGACACCCTCAGCGAGAACAGGATCGGCCAGCACGGGCTGACCGGTCGGGGTGAGCCGGACGAGCTGACTGCGCCGCCACGCCTCGGAACGCTCGGTGAAGTCCGTGCGGACGTGGCAGCCGCGTGATTCGGTGCGTTGCTGCGCCGCCGCGATCAGCGCGCGGGCGGCCGTGGTCAGCGCCGCGTCCTCGACCAGTTCGCGCGACTCCAGCTGCTTGTCCACAGTGGACACGTCGAGGACCGAGCCGACGACGGCCAGGCCCTCGGCGTCGCGGCCGATCGCGGCGTAGCGGGACATCACACGTTGCAACAGGTCGCGGTCCGCGACCGGAGCGGTGGGCAGCGAGGGCTCGACCGATCGCGCGGGCGAGATCAGGCCGATGGCGAGGTCTGCGGCGACGGTCTCGGCGGCACGCGTGCCGCAGACCAGGCCTTCGAGCAAGCTGTTGGAGGCCAGGCGGTTCGCGCCGTGCAGACCGGTGCGGGCGACCTCGCCGACCGCGTAGAGACCCGTCACGCCGGTGCGGCCGTCGACGGTGGAGACCACTCCGCCACAGGCGAAGTGTGCTGCCGGGGCGACCGGGATCGGATCCACGGCCGGGTCGATGCCCACCGAGGTGCAGGCCGAGAACACGGTCGGGAAGCGGGTCGCCATGTCGTGCAGCGCCGTCGCGTCCAGGAAGACGTGGTCGTCGACGCCGCCGGGTCCCGCCGCCATGTGCCGGGTGATCGCGGCCGCCACGACGTCGCGCGGGGCCAGGTCTTCGAGCGGGTGCACGCCCTTCATCACGCGGGCACCGGTCGCGTCGATCAGCACGGCACCTTCGCCGCGCACGGCCTCCGTGACGAGCGGGCACCGGCCACGGGCGCCGCGGCCCGTGTAGAGGACGGTCGGGTGGAACTGGATGAACTCGACGTCCGCGGCCAGCGCGCCGGCCCTGAGCGCCAGCGCGAGCCCGTCACCCGTTGCCACCGATGGGTTCGAGGTCGCCTGGTACATCTGGCCGAGGCCACCGGTCGCCAGCAGCACGGCGGGCGCGGTGAGCACACCGGGCACGCCGTTGCCGTCGAGCACGAGGAGTCCGGCCACGGCACCGAGCGGCGTCTTCACCGCGTCGACCGCGACGTGGTTCTCCAGCAGGGGAACCCGTCCGTCCACAGTGGCCTTGAGCAGGGCTCGCTCCACCTCGGCGCCGGTAGCGTCGCCACCGGCGTGCACGACGCGGAACGCGCTGTGGCCGCCTTCGCGGGTGCGTTCGAGCAGCCCGTCCGGCTTCGCGTCGAACACGGCACCGCGCTCGCGCAGCCGGGCGACGGCCGCGGGACCGTCGGTGATGATCGCCTCGACGGCCGCGTCCTCGCAGAGGCCCGCGCCCGCCGTCAGCGTGTCCTCGATGTGCCGCGCGACCGAGTCGCCGGGGTCGTGCTGGTCCTCCATGACGACGGCGACGCCGCCCTGGGCCCAGCGGGTGTTGCCGTCGTCTCCCGCGGCCTTCGTGACGACCAGGACGCGCAGTCCCAGCTCACGAGCCCGCAGCGCAGCGGTCAGGCCCGCCACGCCCGTGCCGACCACGATCAGGTCGGCTCGCGCCTCCCAGCGCGCGGCCATCACTCACCGCCGCCGGGCTTGCCGATCTCGATCATGCGCTGCACGGCGCCATGAGCCCGCTTGGCGGTCTCCAGGTCGACGTGCACCTCGTCCAGGCCGTCACGCACGCAGCGCAGCAGCGCGGCCGGCGTGATCATCTTCATGTAGGTGCAGGACGCGCGGTCGTTGACAGCGCGGAAGTCGATCTCCGGGGCGGCCTTGCGCAGCTGGTGCAGCATGCCGACCTCGGTCGCGACGAGCACCTTGGTCGCCTTCGTCGAGCGGGCCGCGGTGATCATGTCGCCGGTCGAGAGGATCTTGACCTTCTCCGCCGGGACGATGCCCTCGCCGCTCAGGTACAGCGCGCTGGTGGCGCAGCCGCACTCCGGGTGGATGAACAGGTCCGCCTCGGGGTTCGCGGCGGCGCGCTCGGCCAGCTCAGGGCCGTTGATGCCGGCGTGGACGTGGCACTCGCCCGCCCAGATGTGCAGGTTCTCGCGGCCGGTCTCGCGCTTGACGTGCGCGCCCAGGAACTGGTCCGGGCAGAACAGCACCTCGCGGTCCGCCGGGATGGACCTGACGACGTCGACGGCGTTCGAGGACGTGCAGCAGATGTCCGTCTCGGCCTTCACCTCTGCCGTGGTGTTCACATAGGACACGACGACCGCGCCGGGGTGCTCAGCCTTCCACTCGCGCAGCTGCGCGCCGTTGATCGAGTCGGCGAGCGAGCAGCCCGCGCGCTCGTCCGGGATCAGCACGGTCTTCTGCGGGGCGAGGATCTTCGCGGTCTCGGCCATGAAGTGCACGCCGCAGAAGATGATGGTCTGCGCGTCGGACTGCGCGGCGATCCGGCTCAGCGCGAGGGAGTCGCCGGTGTGGTGGGCGATGTCCTGGATCTCGGGCAGCTGGTAGTTGTGCGCCAGAATGACGGCGTCGCGCTCTTTGGCAAGGCGCAGCACCTCGTCTCGCCACGCGGCGTTCGGCTCGACTCCGCCGTACACACCCGAAGCGGTTCGCTCCACGGTTGCGGTAGCGACCATCACTGCCTCCTCGATCCGGGGTTTTCGCCTGCTGGTCGAAAACGTGGCCGATAGTATCAGCCGGGTGGCAGGTGTGGGGCACGAAGTTCTGGCCGCTGTGTTGCGGGTGAGAGGTGCATCACTCCAGGTCATGCTGTGGGAGCGCGCTCGGGAACCACATGCTCACCGCTGGTCGCTGCCGGGTGGGGAGCTGCGGGTGGACGAGGACGTCGAGTCCTCCATCCGCCGTCAGCTCGCGGAAAAAGTCGACGTGCGACAGTTGTCACACGTCGAACAGCTCGCCGTGTTCAGCGCGCCAGACCGCGTTCCCGGTCCCCGCGTCGTGGCGACGGCGTTCCTCGGACTGGTGCCTTCGGACGTCGATCCCGAGCGGCCGGCGGACACGGAGTGGCACTGCGTGGAGAAGCTGCCCGCGATGGCGTTCGACCACGCCTCGATCGTGCATCGAGCGCGGCACAGGCTCGGCTCGAAGCTGTCGTACACGAACGTCGGCTTCGCACTGGCACCACCGGAGTTCACGATCTCGCTGCTGCGCGACCACTACTCCGCGGCCCTGGGCTACCGCGTGTCCGCGACGAACCTGCAACGCGTGCTGTCACGCCGGTTGTTGCTGGAACCCACGGGCGGCACCGCTCCCCCCGGCCCGTCCGGCGGCCGCCCGGCGGCGTTGTTCCGGTTCAGCGCCAAGGCAATCCTGGTGACCGATCCGTTCGCCGTCCTGAGGCCGCCCGGATCCGGCCGTCCGGCGGGCGGGAGTGGCACGACGTAACGTTGGGCGCGTGGCAGAGACGCTTCCCTTGTTTCCCCTTGGCACAGTGCTGCTTCCAGGGGCGTCTTTGCCGCTGCACATCTTCGAACCCCGCTACCGCCAGCTCGTCGTCGACCTGATGACCGGCTCGCTGTTCGGCCGGACGTTCGGCGTCGTGTGCATCAAGCAGGGCTGGGAAGTGGGCGCCGACAACGTCCACTCACTGCAGGACATCGGCTGCTCGGCGGACCTGCTGGACGCCCGGCCGATGCCCGAGGGCCGCTTCGACATCGTGACGCGCGGGGTGCGGCGGTTCCGGCTGCTGGACGTCGACACGACGACGGCGCCGTACCTGCTGGCCCACGTCGACTACCTGGACGACGTTCCCGTGCCCGAGGCGGCTCAGGAGGTCGTGCCGATCCTGGAGCGCGGAGCCCGTGCCGCCCATGAACGCTACTGCGGCGCCGCTTGGCATCGAGAGGACTGGTCCACGCCCGCCGAGGACGTCGATCTCGGCGCGTTGTCGTACCTGCTGGCCGCCGACTGCCTGCTGCCCGTCGAGGATCGGCAGCGGCTGCTGGAGGAGAGGTCACCGGCTCGGCGGCTGCGGCTCGTGCGGCGGATGCTGCACCGGGAGACCGGGATCCTGAGCGCGCTGAAGGCCGTTCCGGTGCCGTTGACCGAGTTTGGGCACGTGCCGAGCCCGAACTAGTGGTGTGGCCCGGGACGTCGGCGACGTAATCCACGCTCAGCAGGGCGCCTCGCGGCACCGCCCCCACGCCCCCGTACAACCAGTACGAGAACGTGGGGCGACACCGCGATGCACCCGTCTGACCGCGAATTCCCCCGGCAACGTCCCGGGCCACACCACTAGCCGCACCGCCGGCGTCACGCTGCAGAAGCCGCCGGACGAGTCGCCTCAAGCTGTAGCCCGATCGCACGCGGGGGTCTTTCGTACTGCTCGTCAGTACGTACGGCCCCCGTTTGCGTTGAGGCGAGGCACGAGCGCGGACCGTTGAGCCGCACCCACCGACGCCACCCAGCCCATCCGCAGCGCGCCGATCGTCGGATCGTGGAATTGTGGCCTTGTGGGATTGTTGAACAATCCTTACTCTGAGGCTCACATCACACCCGACCACTCCTCCACCACGCTGCGAGGTGTCCCATGAGCACGTCCACGACCGAGGACACAGGCCGTTTCGCCTGGTTCCGCAGTCTCGGCCAGAAGGGCAGGCGCGCGTTCGTCGGCGCCTTCGGCGGCTACGGACTGGACTCGTACGACTACTGGGTCCTGCCCCTGAGCCTGGTCGCGATCACCGGCTACTTCGGCCTGACGAAGGCGGAAGCCGGCCTGCTGGGCACCAGCACGCTGCTGATGAGCGCCATCGGCGGCGCGGTGGCGGGGATCATGGCCGACCGGTTCGGCCGGTCCAGGACGCTGGTCATCACGGTGGCCGCGTACGCGTTCTTCACGGTGCTGTGCGGTTTCGCGACGAACTACGAGACCCTGCTGGTCTTCCGCGCGCTGCAGGGGCTGGGCTTCGGTGGCGAGTGGGCGGCCGGGGCGATCCTCGTGGCCGAGTACTGCAAGCCGAAGTACCGCGGGCGGACCGTGGCGTTCATCCAGAGCGCGTGGGCAGTGGGCTGGGGGCTGGCGGTCCTCGTCAACACGCTGGTCGTCTCGTTCGCGGACCCGGCCATCTCCTGGCGGATCATGTTCTGGACGGGCGCGCTGCCCGCGATCCTCATCTTCTACGTGCGCCGCAACGTCGAGGACGCGCCGGAAGCCAAGGCACAGCTCAAAGAACGCGGCACGTTCCCGAAGATCTTCCGGGGTCCGATCCTCAAGACCACGTTGTTCGCCGCGTTGCTCGCGACCGGTGTGCAGGGCGGGTACTACACACTCGCGTTGTGGCTGCCCGCGTTCCTGCAGACGGGGCGCGGCCTCACGGTCATCGGCACGGGCGGGTACCTCGCGTTCCTCATCGTCGGCGCCTGGATCGGGTACGTGTGCGGTGGCTACCTCACGGACTACCTGGGGCGTAAGAAGACCTTCGTGCTGTTCGCGGTCGCCAGCGCGTTGCTGATCGTCGCGTACACACAGATTCCCAACGGCGCCAACACGTTGGTCATGTTCCTCGGCTTCCCGCTCGGGTTCTGCATGAGCGCGATCTTCAGCGGGTTCGGCAGCTACCTCAGCGAGCTCTACCCGACGCACCTGCGGGGCACCGGCCAGGGCTTCACCTACAACTTCGGGCGCGCGTTCGGCGCGGTGTTCCCCGGTGTGGTCGGGTTCATGGCCGACCGGCTCGGTATCGGCGGTGCGATGCTGTTCGGGGCGGCCGCGTACGGAATCGCCGTCGTCGCACTCATCTGGCTGCCGGAGACGGTCAACAAGGAGCTCGAATGACGACCGCGGGACAAGCGCCGGGACAGGCGCAGGCCAACCTGATCGCCATCCCCAGGGACTGGGCGTACGACTTCCTGCTCTTCACCCACCGCAACCCCAAGCCGTGCCCGGTGCTCGACGTGCTGGACGCGGGCGAGACCGTCAGCGCCCTCAAGCAGGACGCGGACGTGCGCACCCACGCGCCGCGGTACCGCATCTGGGAAAACGGGGAGCTCAAAGCAGAACCCGAGAACGCGACCGACTACTGGCGCGACGACCTGGTGACGTTCCTGATCGGCTGCAGCTTCACGTTCGAGACGGCACTCACCAACGCGGGAGTGCCGCTGCGGCACGTCGATCAGGGCAAGAACGTCTCCATGTACGTAACGGACATCCAGTGCCGGCCCGCAGGAAGGCTGCACGGCCCGATGGTCGTGTCGATGCGCTGGATCCCGGAGTCCCTTGTGGACATGGCGCACAAGGTCACCGCGCTCATGCCGTCGGTGCACGGCGCCCCGGTCGGTGCGGGCGACCCGAGGATGCTCGGGATCGAGGACATCGACGCACCGGACTTCGGGGACGCCGTCGAGCACGAACCCGGTGATGTGCCGGTGTTCTGGGCGTGCGGGGTGACTCCTCAGGCCGTGCTGATGAAGTCCAGGCCGCCGTTCGCGATCACGCACGCGCCCGGTCAGATGTTCGTGACGGACATGCCCGACTTCGCCTACCGCGTCGGGTAACCGAAGAAGGCGGCGTCCCGGCGAACTAACCGAGGCGCCGCCCGAGGTCGTCCAGGCCGTTCCACGCCGTGCAGCAGCCGTACGCCAGCGCGGCACCCAGCGGCCACGCCAGAATTCCCCACCACGTCTCCAAAGCGGGCGCGATGAGCAACGTGTCGTTCGCCTTGATCGTCGACGGCAGCGGGTACGCGGCCGCGGCCAGCGAACCGCCGAGGAACTGCGCGAACCACCCCGCCCCGAACGATCCGGCGGTCATCCCCAGCATCACGACCGGCCCGCGCCGCTGCCGCAGCAGCCACGTCGCGATCCCGGTGACCACGCCGGCGCCCAGGCCGATCAGCACGAACACCATCAGCGCGTCGAGCCGGTGGTAGCTCTCCACGCCGATCGGGTAGAACTTGCTGTCCTGCGCCGAGACGATCTTGAGCTGGGCCGGGGCCAGCCACGACCAGAGGTACGCGGCCGGCAGCCCGAACGCGAACGTCGTCAGCGCCACCACGAGGCCCGGCAGCAGATCCCGCTTCACCACCACCTTCGGCCGTGGCCGGGGGTAGTAGTGGTAGACGTACGGCGGCTCCGGCACGGGTTCGATGCGCACCGGCGCTGCTTTTTCGTCCATTCGCGAGAGGTTACTACCGAGCCGACGCAGTCTCTCCGTGGCGGCTACAGCGCGCCGTCCAGCCGTCCGGGGTCACCTGGACGACCATGCGGCGCGCGCACTCCGGGCAGTAGCGCGGCGGATCGATCATCGACAGACGCTGACGGCAGAACGCGTGGTCGCCGTCAGCCTCTTCCTTGCCGCAGAAAGCGCAGTACACAGCCGTCATCTTCACAGGGTCTGGCTCAGCGCCTTGATCGGCATCGACAGCTCTTCGAGCATGTCGAGGTCCTGCTGCGCGGGACGGCCGAGGTTCGTCAGGTAGTTGCCGACGATGATCGCGTTGATGCCGCCGAGCATGCCCTGCTTCGCACCCAGGTCACCGAACGTCAGCTCACGGCCGCCGGCGAACCGCAGGATCGTGCGCGGCAGCGCGAGCCGGAACGCGCCGACCGTGCGCAGCGCCTCGGCGCCCTCGACGACCGGGTAGTTCTCGTACGGCGTGCCGGGGTTCGGGATGAGGAAGTTCAGCGGGACCTCGTCCGGCTCCAGCTCCGCGAGCTGCACGGCGAACTCCGCGCGCTGCGCCAGCGTCTCCCCCATGCCGATGATGCCGCCACAGCAGACCTCCATGCCGGCGTCGCGGATCATCCGCAGCGTGTCCCAGCGCTCCTCCCAGGAGTGCGTGGTGACGACCTCCGGGAAGTGCGAGCGGGCGGTCTCGAGGTTGTGGTTGTAGCGGTGCACGCCCATGGCCACGAGCTCGTCGACCTGCTCCTGCGTGAGCATGCCGAGCGAGCAGGCGATCTGGATGTCGTTGCCGTCCGCGCGGATGGCCTTGATGCCGTCACGCACCTGCGAGAGCAGCCGCTTGTCCGGGCCGCGCACGGCCGCGACGATGCAGAACTCGGTCGCGCCGGTGTCACGGGTCTGCCGCGCCGCGCGGACCAGGCCGGGAATGTCCAGCCACGCCGACCGCACGGGCGAGGGGAACTGGCCCGACTGCGAGCAGAAGTGGCAGTCCTCGGGGCAGCCACCGGTCTTGAGCGACACGATGCCCTCGACCTCGACCTCGGGGCCGCACCAGCGCTCACGGACCTCGTGCGCCAGTGCGAGCAGCTCGGGGACCCGGTCCTCGGGGAGCTCCAGCACCTTCAGCACCTGAGCCTCGGTGAGCCCGACGCCTCGTTCGAGCACCTGCTCACGAGCCTCGTCGAGCACGTCGATCTGTTCCGGTGCTGCGGTCACGATCTCTCCTCCTCTGTGGCCTGGCGAGCCAGTGTGCCTCACTGAATCCTTCCTCGTGCAGCGATGTAGGTCACTGGACCGCGAATTGAGCCGCGAACGTCTCCGGGTCGAACTCCCCGCCGAACCACGGTGAGAACGATCTCCTGGCGACGGTCAGGAAGTCCACCGGGCCGAGCTTCGTCACACCCTGCGGCAGCGCGCCGAGCAGCGGTGCGCCCGCCGCCTCCGGCAGGTCGGCCAGGTTCGTGAGCGAGGCGAGGTCGGGGTGCAGCGGCCAGCTGCCCACCACGACACCGATCGACTCGAGTCCACGCCGCTGCAACGCCTCGGCCGTCAGCGCGGTCGAGTTCAACGTGCCGAGCCCGGCCTGAGCGACGATCAGGACGGGCGCGTTCACCGCCCACGCGATGTCGGCCAGCGTCGAACCGCCCTCGTCGAACCGCACCAGCAGCCCGCCCGCGCCCTCGACCAGCACCAGGTCGTGGGTCTCGTCGAGCGCGGTGACCTCGGCGGCGACCTCCTTGGGGTGCACGGTGGCCATGCCGGCGCGTCTCGCCGCGGTGGCGGGGGCCAGCGGGTCGGGGTATCTGGCCAGCTCACGGGTCGTCACGTCGCCCGCCAGCCGCGCCACCTCCGCCACGTCGCCAGGCTCGCCGGGCAGCAGGCCGGTCTGCGCGGGCTTGAGCACCGCGACCCGTCTGCCTTCTGCCCTGGCCAGCGCCGCGATGCCCGCGGTCACGGCGGTCTTGCCGACCTCGGTCCCGGTTCCGGTGATCACCAGCACGCTCACAGGCACTCACTGTATTGGACGGCTGCTCCTCCGGAGACAGCGGCAAGGTCGACGCGACCTTGCGGCCGTCACCTACCGTAAGGGCATGACCGAGCAACCGATCGTGATGTACGGCGCCGAATGGTGTGGCGACTGCCGCCGGGCCAAGTCGTGGCTGACCCGCAACAACGTGCCGTTCACCTACGTCGACGTCGAGCACGACGACGAGGCGCGGGACAGGGCGATCGAGATCTCCGGCCGCAAGCAGATCCCCGTCGTCGTGCTCCCGAACGGTGAGTTCATGGTCGAGCCGACCGACACTCAGCTCGCGGCCGCGATCACTCCCTGACAGATCGCCGCGATGTCGTCGTCCGTGCTGATGAACGGCGGCATCGTGTAGATCAGGTCGCGGAACGGCCGCAGCCAGACGCCCGCGTCAACCGCGGCGCGAGTGGCTCGGGCCATGTCCACGGGCTCATGCAGCTGCACGACACCGATGGCGCCCAGCACGCGCACGTCCCGAACGCCGGGCAACGCGCGTGCGGGCGCGAGTCCTGCCGTCAGACCGGCGGAGATGCGGGCGACCTCGCGCTTCCAGTCCTGGGACAGCAGCAGGTCGATCGACGCCAGCGACACCGCCGCAGCCAGCGGGTTGCCCATGAACGTCGGCCCGTGCGCGAGCACCGGCACCTCGCCCCTGCTGATCCCGTCCGCCACCCGTGACGTGCACAGGGTGGCGGCCATCGTCAGGTACCCGCCGGTCAGCGACTTGCCCAGGCACATGACGTCCGGGCTGACGTTCGCGTGATCGGCACCGAACAGCTCGCCCGTGCGGCCGAAGCCCGTGGCGATCTCGTCGAACACCAGCAGCACATCGTGCGTGTATGCCAGCTCGCGCAACACGTGCAGGTAGCGCGGGTCGTGGAAGCGCATGCCCCCGGCGCCCTGCACGACCGGCTCGACGATGATCGCGGCGAGTTCGTCCGCGTGTTCCTCGATCAGGTCGGCGAGGTGCTGGACGTACGCGGTGTCCATCTCGGCCGGCGGCGCGTCCGCGAACACCTGCTGCGGCAGAATCCCGCGCCACAGCGAATGCATCCCGCCCTCGGGGTCGCAGACGGACATCGGGTTGAACGTGTCGCCGTGGTAGCCGCCGCGCCACGTCAGCAGGCGGTGCTTCTCCGGCCGGTTCTGCGAGCGCCAGTACTGCAGGCACATCTTCACGGCGACCTCGACCGACACCGAGCCGGAGTCGCAGAGGAACACGTGCTGCAACGGTTCGGGGGTGATCTCGACGAGCTTCGCGCTGAGCCTGATGGCGGGCTCGTGCGTGAGACCGCCGAACATCACGTGGCTCATCCTGCCGAGCTGCTCGGTGACGGCCGCGTCCAGCACGGGGTGGCGGTAGCCGTGGATGGCCGCCCACCACGACGACATGCCGTCGACGAGCTCGCGGCCGTCCGCGAGCGTCAGCCGGACACCCGAGGCCTCCGAGACGAGCAACGGTTCCTGGGTGCCCGGCATCGGGCCGTACGGGTGCCAGACGTGCGCCTGGTCGAGCTTCAGCAGGTCGTCCACCCGCAGCACATTAGGCGAGGCGGACGGGCAGGGTGTGCAGGCCGCGGATCAGCGTGCTGTCCCGCCACACCAACGTCTCCGGCTCCGCGGCCAGCGTCAGGTTCGGGAACCGGTCGAGCAGCTGCGTCAGCGCCACGTCGAACTCCAGCCGGGCCAGCGGCGCGCCGAGGCAGAAGTGGATGCCGTGACCGAACGCCACGTGCCCCTGCGCCGACCGCGTCACGTCGAGCTTGTCCGCATCGGCGTACTTCGCGGGGTCGCGGTTCGCGGCGACCAGCGACACCATCAGGATCTCGCCGGCGGGCACCGTGACGCCGCCGAGCTCGAGGTCCTCCCTGGTGTAGCGGAAGGTCGCGACGTTGACCGGGCCCTCCAGCCGCAGGAACTCCTCGGTGCTCGCCGGGATCAACTCGGGGCGGTCCTTGAGGATCTGCAGCTGGTCCGGGTTCCTCAGCAACGACAGCACCGCGTTGCCGATGAGGTTCACCGTCGTCTCGTGGCCCGCCACGAGCAGCAGGAACGCCATCGAGATCAGCTCTTCGGTGTTCAGCCGGTCACCGGAGTCGTCGGCGTGCACGAGAGCGGAGAAGAACGTGTCGTCGGGCTCGGCCTGGGCGATGGCCGTGACGTGCTGGAAGAGGAAGCCGGCCATCGCGGACGCGGCGGCCTGCACCTGGTCCGGCGTACCGAAGGACAGCAGCTGGTTCGACCACTCGCGGAAGTCGTCGCGGTTGTCGATCGGGATGCCGAGCAGCTCGCAGATGACGGTGATGGGCAGCGGGAACGCGAACGCCTCCAGCAGGTCGACCTCGTCGCCGTCGTTGAGCTTGGCGATCAGCTCGGCCGCGATCTCCTGCACACGTGGGCGCATCAGCTCGATGCGACGGGCGGTGAACGCCTTGGTCACGAGCTTGCGCAGCCGGGTGTGGCCCGGCGGGTCCATGTTGAGCATGTGCACGGCGAGCGTGGGTTCGATCTCGCGGCGCTGGTCGGTGTCGGGAGAGTGCACGGCCATCAGGTGGCCGCCCTCCGCGATGTTCTTGCTGACCTGCGGAGCGGTGAGGGCGATCTTCGCCTCGTCGTACCGAGTCACGAGCCAGACCTTGAGCCCGCGCGGCATGTGGACTTCCTGCACGGGCCCCTCGGCACGCAGCATGTCGTGCACGTGGTGCGGGTTCTGGACGTAGTCGTCGGGCAACTGGGTGAGTGTCGTCACCTCACCCAGTTAACCCCGTTTACTCAACCCTCGCCACTATTTCCGAAGCCAGGCGATCAACGCTGGATGGTGACGCCGCGGATGGTCTTGAGATCACCGAAGAGCGACGGCGTCGTGCTGACCCGGTAGTTGTCCACCACCAGCATCTCCTTCGACTTGTCGCGCTTCTGCACCTCCAGGTGCACGGCGACCTGACCCTCGTGCGACTTGAACACGATCTTGAGTTCCTCGATCAACTCCGGCGTCAGCGTCTTGGTGTGCAGCCCGAGCACGAGCGGCGGGTCCGCGCCGGGGTTGGCCTCCGCGTCGCTGATGTCGAGCGGGACGACGCCGTCACCGAAGATCGCCATCTTGTCCTCGCGCCAGTTCACGCGGCCCTTCACGCACACGGCGGAGTCGAGCTCCAGGTCGTCGCGCAGCACCTCGTAGGACTTCGGGAAGAACAGGACCTCGATGGACGCGTCCAGGTCCTCGATGACCGTGATCGCCCACGGCAGGCCGTTCTTGTTCACCCGGCGCTCGATCGACGAGATCATGCCCGAGACGATCAGCTCGCCTTCCTTGGGCGGATCGTCGAGCACGACCGCGATCGGCCGCGGCGCGTACTTGCGCAGGATCCGCTCGGCGCCGTCGAGGGGGTGCGAGGACACGTACAGCCCCAGCATCTCCTTCTCGAGGCTGAGCATCTGCTTGCGCGGGTACTCGTCCGTGCCGAACTTGAGGTGCGCCAGCGGTGAGCTGCTGTCGTCCTGGTCGTCGGCGCTGTCGCCACCGAACAGGTCGAACTGCCCCTCCGCCTCCTTGCGCTTGATCGGGACGACGGCGTCGACCGCGTCCTCGTGCACCTGGATCAGCGAGAGCCTGGGGTGGCCGAACGCGTCGAACGCGCCTGCCTTGATCAGCGACTCGATCACGCGCTTGTTGCAGGCGACGAGCTCGGACTTGTCCATGAAGTCCGTGAAGGACGTGTAGGCGCCCTTCTCCCGGCGGCTCTTGATGATCGACTCGACGACGTTCGCGCCGACGTTGCGGATCGCGCCCAGGCCGAAGCGGATGTCCGTGCCGACCGCACCGAAGCGCAGCGCCGACTCGTTGACGTCCGGCGGGAGGACCTTGATGCCCAGGCGGCGGCACTCGGCGAGGTAGACCGCCGACTTGTCCTTGTTGTCACCGACCGACGTCAGCAGGGCGGCCATGTACTCGGCGCGGAAGTTCGCCTTGAGGTACGCCGTCCAGTACGAGATCAGGCCGTACGCGGCCGCGTGCGACTTGTTGAACGCGTAGCCGGCGAACGGGAGGATCGTGTCCCACAGCGCCTGGATCGCCTCGTCGGAGAAGCCGCGCGGGTCGTTGCGCATGCCCTCGCGGAAGCCCTCGAACTCCTTGGCCAGGACCTCGGCCTTCTTCTTGCCCATGGCCTTGCGGAGCACGTCCGCGCGGCCCATCGAGTAGCCCGCGACCTCCTGGGCGATGAACATGATCTGCTCTTGGTAGACGATCAGACCGTGCGTCTCGCCGAGGATCACCTTGAGCGGTTCCTCGAGCTGCGGGTGGATCGGCTTGACTTCCTGACGGCCGTTCTTGCGGTCCGCGTAGTCGTTGTGCGCGTTCACACCCATCGGACCGGGGCGGTACAGCGCGCCGACCGCGACGATGTCCTCGAACGTCGTCGGCTGCATCCGGCGCAGCAGGTCGCGCATCGGCCCGCCGTCCAGCTGGAACACGCCGAGCGTGTCACCCCGGCCGAGCAGCGCGTAGGTCTCCGGGTCGTCGAGCGTGAGCTTGTCGAAGTCCGGGACCGCGTCCTTGCCGCGGTTGGCCTCGATGTTCTCGATCGCGTCGCCCATCACCGTGAGGTTGCGCAGCCCGAGGAAGTCCATCTTCAGCAGGCCGATGTTCTCGCACGACGGGTAGTCCCAGCCGGTGATGAACGAGCCGTCGTCGCGGTACCAGAGGGGGATGGACTCCGTGAGCGGGTCCTTCGACATGATCACCGCGCAGGCGTGCACACCGGCGTTGCGGATCAGGCCCTCGAGACCGAGCGCGGTGTCGAAGATCTCCTTCACCTGCGAGTCGGTCTCCAGCAGCGACCGGACCTCGGCGGCCTCGCCGTAGCGCGGGTGACTCTTGTTGACGATGCCGTTGAGCGGGATGTCCTTCGCCATGATCGGCGGCGGCAGCGCCTTCGAGATCTTGTCGGCGATCGCGAAGCCCGGCTGGCCGTGGTGCACGCGCGCCGAGTCCTTCAGCGCGGCCTTGGTCTTAATCGTGCCGAACGTGATCACCTGGGCGACCTTGTCCGTGCCGTACTTCTCACTGGCGTAGCGGATCATCTCGCCACGACGGCGGTCGTCGAAGTCGATGTCGATGTCGGGCATGGCGGTGCGCTCGGGGTTCAGGAACCGCTCGAACAGCAGACCGTGCGGGATCGGGTCGATGTTCGTGATGCCCATCGCCCACGACACGGCCGCGCCCGCGGCCGAACCACGGCCGGGACCGACGCGGATGCCCACGCTGCGGGCGTAGCTGATCAGGTCGGCGACGATCAGGAAGTACGCCGGGAAGCCCTTGTCGATGATGACCTTGGCCTCGAAGTCACAGCGCTTGATGTACTCGTCCGGAACCTCCCGGCCCTCGAACCGCCACTCGAGGCCGCGCCGGATCTCCTTGCGGAACCAGGAGGCCTGGTCCTCGCCCTCGGGGACCTCGAAGTTCGGGATGCGGTCCTTGACGGTCCAGATGTCCTCGTAGGACTCGACCATCGACGCGACCAGCAGCGTGTTGTCGCACGCCTCCGGGAGGTCCTTCCAGATCTCCCGCATCTCCTCGGACGACTTCAGGTAGTAGCCGTCGCCGTCGAACTTGAACCGGTTCGGGTCGGTCAGCATCTTGCCGGACTGCACGCAGAGCAACGCCGAGTGCGTGTCCGCCTGATCCTTGGTGACGTAGTGGCTGTCGTTCGTCGCGAGCGGCGGGATGCCGAGCTTCCTGCTGATCTCCAGCAGGCCGTCGCGGACCCGGCGCTCGATCTCCAGGCCGTGGTCCATCAACTCCAGGAAGAAGTTGTCCTTGCCGAAGATGTCGCGGTAGTCGGACGCGGCCTGGAACGCCTCGTCGACCTGACCGAGCCGCAGCCGGGTCTGCACCTCGCCGGACGGGCAGCCGGTCGTCGCGATGATGCCGTCGGCGTGCTCCGAGACGAGCTCGCGGTCCATGCGGGGCTTGTAGTAGTAGCCCGTCTTGCTGGCCTCGGTGTGCAGCCGGAAGAGGTTCCGCAGTCCGTCCGCGTTGCGCGCCCACATCGTCATGTGGGTGTACGCGCCGGCACCGGAGATGTCGTCGCTGCGCTGACCGGGATCGCCCCAGGCGACCGGCTTCTTGTGCAGGCGGTTGTGCGGGGCGAGGTAGGCCTCGATGCCGATGATCGGCTTGATGCCGGTCTTCATCGCCGTTTGGTAGAACTCGTCGGACCCGTACATGTTGCCGTGGTCGCTCATGCCGACAGCGGTCATGCCGAGCCGCCCGGCCTCCTCGAACAGCGGGGCCACCTTGGCCGCACCGTCGAGCATCGAGTACTCGGTGTGCACGTGCAGATGCACAAACGAGTCCGCCACGGTACCTCCATGAGATCGAACGGACGCGTGGGAAGGACGCGAATTCCGGATCTGCCAACCCTATCCCGCCTCGAAGATCACCTGTCGGAGGCTCCAGGGTTTGTCTGGGTGATCTCGATCCGGTAGGCGGTGACATGGTGGTCACGACCGCCGGGTAGCGTTCTTTTCGTGGTGCCCCCCGATCCCGTAGACGCTCGCCTGCTCGCCGTTCTCGCCGAGTCGGGCCGCGCCGCCGTGCACGAGATCGCCCAGCGCCTGGGCATGGACCCGCGCGAGGCCGCCATGCGCCTGATCACCCTCTCGGGCAGCGGCCTGCCGTTGCTGGTGGGTGTGGAGTGCGACCCGAACGGCGTGCGCAGGGCCCTCGCGAACGCCGCCGCCTACGGCAGCTACGTGGGCGGTCCGCCGTCCGGCCCGCACGCGGTGCACCAGAGCGGCCCCCACCCGGTCCAGCAGCAGCCCTACGGTCCGCAGGGCCCGGTCAGCCAGCCGTTCCCCACCCAGCAGCCGCCCCAGGCCACCTGGGGTCCGCCCCAGTCCGCAGGCTGGGTGCGCGCGGACCAGCCGCAGCCCAAGCCCGTCGTCTCGCGGACCGGCAAGATCGGCTCGGTGCTGGAGGCGGACAGCCTCGAAGGCGCCCGTCTCACCATCCAGCTGGTCGAGGTCGTCGACCCGGCCGACTTCCTGTTCACGGCGGCCGGCTACAAGCTCGCCGAGGGCGAACGGTCCGTGGTCGTGCACACCGAGGTGACGAACACCTCGCAGGTCCCGTACACCTCGCTGCCGGACATGTACCTGGTCCTCGTGACCAAGACCGGCGAGACCGTGACGAAGGCGCCCGTCTCGCTGTCCTCCCGGCCCGCGCACAAGCTCGGCGTGCAGCCGGGCGAGACGACGGGCGGGCACAGCGTGTTCGTGCTGCCCGACGAGACCCAGGTGATCCAGGTTCGCTGGAGCGTGCGCCCCGAGGTCGACCTGAACACCCTGGTCTGGACCGTCGAAGACTGAGCACACCGGTTGACATCAGGCGCAACGTCGTCAACCGGTGATTTGCCCAGACGCAATCAGCCCTCTTCGCGCAGCTTCTCCAGCGACACGAACAGGTCCTCCGGGTACTCCGACGTGTACGAGACCCACTGACCGTCCGCCGGGTGGTGGAACCCGAGCTGACGCGCGTGCAGCCATTGCCGCGTCACCCCGAGCCGCTTGGCCAGCGTCGGGTCGGCCCCGTACGTCAGGTCGCCCACGCACGGGTGGTGCAGCGCCGAGAAGTGCACACGGATCTGGTGCGTGCGCCCGGTCTCCAGGTGCACCTCGACGAACGACGCCGCGCGGAACGCCTCGATGACCTCGTAGTGCGTGATGGACGGCTTGCCGTCCTGCATCACGGCGAACTTGTAGTCGTGCTTGGGGTGGCGGTCGATCGGGGCGTCGATGGTGCCCTTGATCGGGTCCGGGTGGCCCTGCACGAGCGCGTGGTAGACCTTGTCGACGGTCCGCTCTTTGAAGGCGTGCTTCAGCGCCGAGTACGCGGACTCGGACTTCGCGACGACCATCACGCCGGTCGTGCCGACGTCGAGCCGGTGCACGACGCCCTGGCGCTCGGCGGCTCCGGACGTGGCGACACGGTGGCCGCCGGCGAGGAGCCCTCCGACAACGGTCGGCCCGGTCCAGCCCGGTGACGGGTGCACGGCGACCCCGACGGGCTTGTCGACGACGATGATGTCGTCGTCCTCGTGGACGATGACCAGGCCCTCGACGGGGATCGCCTGGACGGTGATCGGCTGCGGCGGCGCCGGCAGCGTGATCTCCAGCATCGACCCGGCCGTGAGCCGGTCGGACTTGCCGACGACCCGGCCGTCGACCAGCACCTCGTCGGCGTCGGCGATGGACGCGACGACGGTGCGGGACAAGCCGAGCAGCTTCGCGAGACCGGCGTCGACGCGCATGCCGTCCAGACCGTCGGGAATGGGCAGCGTTCGGTATCCGCTCACGCGGGGCCTCTACCTTCTTCTTCTTGCAGAACCTGCTGAAACTACCAGGAGCGGCTACTTCGACTCCTGCAGACCGTCCTGCTCCACGAGGGGCTCGGCCCGCTTGTGAACGGTTCCGTCGTAGTCGTGCTGCAGGAGCGCCAGGATGATGATCGTCACGCCACCGCAGACGATCGCCATGTCCGCGACGTTGAACACCGGCCACACCCGGCCGTACGGGTCGAACAGCGACAGGAAGTCGACGACGTGGCCGCGCATCGGGCCCGGCTCGCGGAAGAGTCGGTCGGCGAGGTTGCCGACGGCGCCGCCCAGCACCAGGCCGAGGCCGACGGCCCAGCCCTGGGAGCGAAGGTTGCGCGAGATCCAGACGATGAACCCGGCGACGCCGAACGCGATCAGCGCGAGGATCCACGTCATGCTCTCCGCCAGGCCGAACGCGGCGCCGGGGTTGCGGACGAACGTCAGGTAGAGCACGCCGCCGAACAGCTTGATCGGGTCGGCGCCCTCGAGGAACGCGACGGACACGACTTTGGTGAGCACGTCGAGGGCCAGCACGCCGGCCGCCAGGATCGCGAGGATCTTCGTCCTCGGTTCCGGCAGCGAGCCGGAGATCGAACCGGAGATCGGGAACTCGTCGTCGTCCTCCACCTTCGCGGGGGACTCCGCGGGTTTCTCCCCCGCGGCCGGCTCCTCGACCACGATCGCGGGCGCCGCGACCGTCTCGGGTTCGCTGACCTGCGCTTCCGCCGGTTCGTCAGCGACCTTCCCGGAGGCTTTCTCCTCGGCCTTGGACTCGTCACTCACCAGGTCATTGTCCACTACAGGGACTACGCGAGGAACGGCGGCAGGGTTCGGTTGTCGTCCTGCGGCACCCAGCGGCCGTCGCGCTGCGTGTAGGTCCACTTCGGACCTTCGGTGACCAGGGTGCGCAGCGCGGCGATCAGGCGATCGACGTGCTCGGCCGTCGTGCCGAGGCCGACCGACGCGCGCACGGCTCGTTCCTCGTGCGATCCGGCCTGCTTGACCAGGCGCCCCACGATCACGTGCGCGCAGAACGCTCCGTCGCGCACGCCGATGCCGTACTCGGCGGACAGCGCCGCCGCGAGGAAACCGGCGTCGAAGCCGGAGATCGTGAAGCTCACGACGCCGACCTTGTCCGCGTCGGCCAGGATCGCGAGCTCGCGGAAGCCGGGGATGGTGCGCAGGCCGTTCTGCAGGCGCGTCAGCAGTTCCTGCTCGTGCGCGACGGTCTGCTCCCAGTGCCGCGACAGGATCTCGCAGGCCGCGGCCAGCGCGTGCACGCCGACGACGTTCGGGCTGCCGGCCTCGTGCCGCTCGGGCACCGCGGACCAGGCCACGCCGAGGCGGTCGCCGTGGTCGGTCACCTTGGACGTCGCGCCGCCGCCCACGAGGTACGGCTGGGCCTGCTGCAGCCAGTCCGCGCGGCCGACCAGCACGCCCGCGCCGAAGGGCGCGTAGATCTTGTGGCCGGAGAACGCGATGTAGTCGACGCCCAGCTCACGGGCGTTGATCGGGCGGTGCGGGGCGAGCTGCGCGGCGTCGAGCGCGATGCGCGCGCCGTGGCGGCGGGCGACCTTCGCGAGCTCGGCGACCGGCCACAGCTCCCCCGTGACGTTGGACGCCCCGGTGACGATCACGAGCCGAGGGCCGACCGGGGCTGCGGCCAAAGCCCGGTCCAGCGCGACAACAGCAGCGCCGGACGAAGACGGAGCGGGAACCCGCTGAACGTTCGGACCGCGCCACGGCAGCAGCGCCGCGTGGTGCTCGCTGTCGAACAGCACGACGGCGGTGTTCTTGGGAACGCTGCGCGCCAACAGGTTCAGCGAGTCCGTGGTGTTGCGGGTGAAGACGACGGCGTCGGAGGAGTGCGCCCCGACGAACCTGCGGACGCGGTCGCGGGCCTGCTCGTAGACACGGGTCGAGACCTGCGAGGCGAACCCGGCGCCGCGGTGCACGCTGGCGTACCAGGGCAGCAGCTCGTCGACGGCGTCGCGGACCTCCTGCAGACAGGGCGCCGACGCCGCGTGGTCGAGGTTGGCGTACGTGACGCGCTCTCCGGTGACCAGGGGAACGCGCAGGTCGGCGCCGACGACAGCCGGAACGGAAGTGGTGGTTCCAGGGGTGATCGCGAGCGTCATCGAGCTGCCTCCGAGGCCAGGGGCCCCGTTGTGCGAAGGCCCGCGCTTGACCGGCGCCCCACGCGCCGGACCAGGTCCTCACCAAGGGCACCCCACCGCGGTTGGAGGGTTGCCGGCCAGCAAGCTTGGGCTTGACGCTGGCTCTCATGACCTGCCGACGACGTTAGCGGAGGGTGACACTCCCGTCGACACCCGATCACATCGTGAGAAGCCTCGGAGACCGACTAATCGCCGGTCTCGCCCTTCCACCTGGCGTAGCGACCGGCCCTGTCGACGGCACGTACGCGCCGCTCAGCGGCGTCGCGCGCCTCTTCGGTGGTGACGATGAGCAATTGGTCGTCCGTCTGCAGCCTCGTCGTCGGTTGTGGCGTGAAACTCTTCCCCGAGCGGACCACGAGGCTGACCGTGGCGCCGGTCGGTAGCCGCAGCTCGGACATGTAGACGCCGTGCAGCTTCGACCCGCGCTGGATGTGCACCTGCAGCAGTTCGGCCCCGAGCTCGTCAAGCGGCGAGGCGTCGACCTGGACCTCCTGCACCTCGCCCGCCTTTACCAGCCCGAGGCGCCGCGCCAGGAGCGGCAGCGTCGTGCCCTGCACCACCGTCAGCACGATGACCAGCAGGAACACCACGTCGACCAGCTCGCGAGCACCCTCGACGCCCTGGATCAGGGGGATGAGCGCGAACACGATGGGCACCGCGCCGCGCAACCCCGACCAGGACAGGAACGCCTGTTCGCGCCACGGCACCTTGAACGGCAGCGAGGCGAGGACCACCGACAGCGGCCGGGCCACGAACGTCAGCACCACGCCCGCGACCAGCGCGGGGAACAGCACGTCGAGCAGGCGCGACGGCGAGGCGTAGAGGCCGAGCAGCACGAAGAGCCCGATCTGGGCGAGCCAGCCGAGGCCTTCGGCGAACGAGAGGGTGTCGGCGCGGTGCGGCAGGCGGGCGTTGCCGAGGACCAGCGCGGCGACGTACGTGGCGAGGAATCCGGAGGAGTGCACGAGATCAGCGGCGGTGTAGGCCATCACGCACACCGCCACCGTGGCGAGCGGGTACAGACCGGTGGAGGGCAGCGCCGCGCGTCTGAGCCCGGCCCCGCCGAGATAGCCGAGTGCCACGCCGACGAGCGCGCCCGCGCCCAGTTCGTAGATCACCAGCAGTGGTGCGGTCCAGGAGATCTGGTCCGACGAGGCCAGCAGCACCACGGCTATGTAGACCGGCGCGTCGTTGAGGCCGGACTCCAGCTCGAGCGCGCCGGTAAGCCGCGAGCCGACACCCAGCGAGCGCAGGACGCTGAAGACGGCGGCCGCGTCGGTGGACGACAGCACCGCGCCCCACAGCAGCGCCATCCGCCAGTCGAGGCCCAGCAGGAAGTGCAACGCCGTTCCGGTCACCGCCACACTCACGGCGACGGCCACTGTGGACAGTGCGACGCCCAGCCGCAGCGAGGACTTCACCGCGCTCCAGCGGGTCGTGATACCGCCCTCGGTCAGGATCAGCACCAGCGCCGCGATGCCGAGGGACCGCGTGAGGTCGGCGTCGTCGAACTTGATGCCGACGACGGACTCGCCGAGGAGCACGCCGATGCCGAGGTAGAGCAGGAGCGAGGGCAGCCCTAGGCGAGTCGACACCCGCACCGCGATCACGGAGATCAGCAGTACGGCCGCGCCGACGCCCAGAACGACCGTGACGTCACCCACCTGGACCATTCTGGTTGATCACCACCGATTCCGACGAATCCGACGATCGCCTCTACCGCGCTCATGCACGAAGGAGCATGTTGATCAGTGGCTCAATCCCTAACCCTGCACGGAGTTGAACCATGAGGATCCTGATCGCGCTGGCGGCCGCCTTGATGGTGACCGGAGCGACCACCGCGCAAGCGGCGGCACCCGCGGCTCTCGCCGCACCGAACATCAACGTCGCGAACGTCCAAGCACACCTGAACCAGTTCCAGTCGATCGCCAACGCCAACGGCGGCAACCGCGCACACGGACGACCGGGGTACCTGGCCTCGATCAACTGGGTGAAGAGCAAGCTCGACGCGGCCGGCTTCACGACGCGCGTGCAGTCGTTCACCTACAACGGCGCCACCGGCTACAACCTGATCGCGGACTACCCCGGCGGCGACCTGAACAACGTCGTCATGCTGGGCGGCCACCTCGACAGCGTCACGGCGGGCCCCGGCATCAACGACAACGGCACGGGCTCCGCGTCGATCCTGGAGGTCGCCCTCCAGATGAAGGCGACCAACTTCCAGCCCACCAAGCACGTGCGGTTCGGCTGGTGGGGCGCGGAGGAACTCGGGCTGCGCGGCTCGACGTTCTACGTGAACTCCCTGTCCACGACCGAGAGGTCGAGGATCAAGTCGTACCTGAACTTCGACATGACCGGCTCGCCGAACCCCGGCTACTTCGTCTACAGCGCCTCCGGTCAGCCCTCCGGTTCGCTGGCGCTGCAGCAGTCGTTGCAGGCGGGCTTCCAGTCGAAGGGCGTCGCGACCGAGCTGACCAGCGTCGGCGGCCGCTCCGACCACGCGGCGTTCGCCCGCTCGGGCATCCCGGTCGGCGGCACCTTCACCGGCGCCGAGGGCATCAAGACCTCGGCCCAGGCGCAGAAGTGGGGCGGCACGGCCGGCCAGGCCTACGACCGTTGTTACCACCGCTCCTGCGACACCACGTCCAACGTCAACGCCACGGCGCTCGACCGCAACGCGGACGTGATCGCCTACTCGTTGTGGGCCACCGCGGCCTGATCTGATTTCTGCGTGAGGACCTGCACGGCCTCGTCGAGCACCGGTTCGACGAGGCCGGGCAGGGTCGTCCACATCTGCGCCTGGCCCAGGTAGAGGCTGAACGCGATCAGCGCGCGTCTCCTCGCCTGGGCCTCGCCGAACCCGAGCTGCTCGAACAACTCGGTCAGGTAGCCGATCCGCTTCTCGGTGACGCGCTGGAGCACCGGCGCGATCACCTCGTTCCCGGCACCCGCCTGCAACGCCATCTCCACCGAACCCTTGCGGGTCTGGTCGAGCACCATGGCGAACAGCGTCCGGAGCTTGCCGTGCGGCGTCTTCTCGGACTCGACCAGCTCGATGACCTTCTCGGTGTGCTCCCGCTCCCACCGCTCGACCGTCGCCTTCAGCAACGCTTCGCGGTTCGGGAAGTGGTGGTAGACGCTCCCCTTCGTGGCTCCGGCCCGCGCCGCCAATGGCTCGATCGCGACGGCCGGAAGCCCTCCCTCGGCGAGCGCTCTCAGCGCTATCTCAGTCCAGTCGTCACGATTCCTCCGCGCCACGCTTCCATACGCTAGCGTATGTTCCAGAAACATACGGCAGCGTATGGAGGGGGAATTCCATGATCAAGAACGTCCACACCCGCGACCTCGGCGTGCCCGCCGGCCCGTTCGTCGAGCGCATCCAGGAGCTCTGGCCACCCGCCTGGGGCAAGCAGGAGTTCGACCGCCCGCTGGGGGTCGGAGCCGACGGCGGGCACGGCCCGATCCGCTACCACTGCACCGAGTTCGTCCCCGGCGAGTCGATCACCTTCGCGTTCAGCGACGGCGACGGCACGCACACCCTGTCGGCCTCGGGCACGGTCCTGCGGCACGAGTTGATCGGCGATTTCAGCCTGGGCAAGCGCCTGCGGTGGGCGTTGATCATCCGGTGGATGCACGACGCGTGCCTGGAGGACCTGTTCGACGCCTGCGAACGCGCGGCAGGCCGCGTACCCGCCGCACCCGCTCGGTGGTCGCCGTGGGTGCGGCTGGTGCGGCGCTCACTCGGGGTGAGCCCGCACCAGCCACAACTCATCTAGTGATCACGCCTTGGCGACGGCGACCTTCACCTTGGCGCCGTCACCGACGGTGCCCTCGGACGTGCCCTCGCCGAACACCACCGACGTCGTCAGCGTCTCCGCCTGGACGAACGCCAGGTGCGGCTCGACGGCCGAACGCACCGCGTCCGGAAGCTCCAGCGTCAGCGTGATCCGGTCGGACACGTCGAGTTGGGCGTCCTTGCGGGCCTGCTGCACCACGCGCACCAGGTCACGCGCGACACCCTCGGCCTCCAGCTCCGGCGACACCACCGTGTCGAGCACGACGACACCGGCGCCACCGGGCAGGGCGGCCGTGGCGGCGGGATCCGTTGCCACCAGGCGCTGTTCGTACTCGCCCTCGAACAGCTCTACACCGGCGGCGACGATCCTGCCGTCCACTTCGGACCAGTCACCGGCCTTGACGGCCTTGATGACCTTCTGCACGTTCGGGCCGAGCCGCGGCCCGGCCGCCCGCGCGTTGACGACCAGCTGGAACTGCCCGTAGGCGTCGACGTCCGTGGACAGCGACACCTCCTTGACGTTGACCTCGTCGCGCACGATCCCGGCGAAGTCCTCCAGCAGGCCCGCTACCGGCGACGCCACCGTCAAGCGCGCCAACGGAAGCCGCACGCGCAGCTTGTTCGCCTTGCGCAGCGACAACGCCGTCGAGCAGACGTCGCGCACCTCGTCCATCGCCGCGACCAGCGCGTCGTCCGCCGGCACGTCCGACACCGACGGGAAGTCCGTCAGGTGCACCGAACGGCCACCGGTCAGCCCACGCCACACGACCTCGGAGGTGTACGGCAGCAACGGTGCCGTGACGCGCGTGACGACCTCCAGCACGGTGTGCAGGGTGTCGATCGCGTCCTGCTCGCCGTCCCAGAACCGCTGCCGCGACCGGCGCACGTACCAGTTCGTCAGCACCTCCAGGTACTCACGCACCAGCTGGCACGAACCGGAGATGTCGTAGACGTCCATCGCCGCCTGGACGTCGCGCACCAGGTCGTGCGTCTTCGCCAGCGCGTACCGGTCGAGCACGTTCTTCGAGTCGACGCGCCACGTGCCCTCCTTCCCGGAAGCGTTGGAGTACAACGCGAGGAAGTACCAGGAGTTCCACAACGGCAGCACCGCCTGGCGCACCGCGTCCCGGATGCCGCGCTCGGTCACCACGAGGTCGCCACCGCGCAGGATCGGCGACGCCATGAGGAACCAGCGCATGGCGTCGGAGCCGTCGCGGTCGAAGACCTCGTTGACGTCCGGGTAGTTCTTCAGCGACTTGGACATCTTCTGGCCGTCGTCACCAAGCACGATGCCGTGCGCCACGCAGTCGCGGAACGCGGGCCGGTCGAACAACGCCGTCGCGAGCACGTGCAGCGTGTAGAACCAGCCGCGCGTCTGCCCGTTGTACTCGACGATGAAGTTGCCCGGGTAGTGGTTCTCGAACCAGTCCGCGTTCTCGAACGGGTAGTGCACCTGCGCGAACGACATCGAGCCCGACTCGAACCAGCAGTCGAGCACGTCCGGGATGCGCCGCATCACCGACTGGCCGCTCGGGTCGTCCGGGTTCGGCCGCGTCAGCTCGTCGATGAACGGCCGGTGCAGGTTGTCCGGGCGCACGCCGAAGTCGCGCTCCAGCTCGTCCAGCGACCCGTACACGTCCGTGCGCGGGAACTCGGGGTTGTCCGAGGTCCACACGGGCAGCGGCGAGCCCCAGTACCGGTTGCGCGAGATGTTCCAGTCGCGCGCGTTCTCGAGCCACTTGCCGAACTGGCCGTCCTTGATGTGGCCGGGCACCCAGTTGATCTGCTGGTTGAGCTCGACCATCCGGTCCTTGAACTGCGTGACCGCGACGAACCACGCCGACAGCGCGCGCTGGATCAGCGGGTTCTGGCAGCGCCAGCAGTGCGGGTACGGGTGGTCGTAGGTCTCGTGACGCAGCAGCAGGCCCGCGTCCTTGAGGTCACGGATGATCAGCTTGTTCGCCTCGAAGACGTGCACGCCCGCGTACGGCGCCGCCTCCGCGGTGAACTTGCCATCCGGCCCGACCGGCACGACGACCTCGATGCCCGCCGCGTCCGTCACGACCTTGTCGTCCTCACCGAACGCCGGTGCGATGTGGACGATGCCCGTGCCGTCGTCGGTGGTCACGTAGTCGGCCGTCAGGAACTGGTGCGCGTTCTCGCGGCCCAGGAAGAAGTCGAACGGCGGCAGGTACTTCTTGCCGACCAGGTCCGACCCCTTGTAGCGGGCGACGACCTCGGGCTCCTCGCCCAACTCACGCGCGTACGCCGCGACACGGGCCTCGGCGAGCAGGTAGCGCTCGCCGTCGGAGCCCACGACAGTCACGTAGTCGACGTCCCGGTGCACCGCGGCGGCGAGGTTGCTCGGCAGCGTCCACGGCGTCGTCGTCCAGACCAGGGCCTTCTCGCCGGACTCCAGGCGCAGCGCCACCGTGACGGCCGGGTCCTGCCGGTCCCGGTAGGCGTCGTCCATCTTGGTCTCGGTGTTGGACAGCGGCGTCTGGCAACGCCAGCAGTACCAGAGCACCCGGAAGCCCTCGTAGATCAAGCCCTTGTCCCACAAGGCCTTGAACGCCCACATGACGCTTTCCATGTAGTCGAGGTCGAGCGTCTTGTAGTCGTTGTCGAAGTCGACCCAGCGCGCCTGCCGCGTCACGTAGTCGCGCCACTGGTCCGTGAATTGCAGCACGGACGTACGGCAGGCCTCGTTGAACTTCTCGATGCCGAGCTCGTCGATCTCGTGCTTCTGCGTGATGCCAAGCTGCTTCTCGGCCTCGTACTCGGCCGGCATGCCGTGCGTGTCCCAGCCGAACCGGCGCTCGACGTGCTTGCCGCGCATCGTCTGGTAGCGCGGCACGACGTCCTTGACGTAGCCGGTCAGCAGGTGCCCGTAGTGGGGCAGGCCGTTCGCGAACGGCGGGCCGTCGTAGAAGACGAACTCGTTCTCGCCGTGCTCACCGGCCGGGTTGCGGTCGATGCTCGCCTGGAAGGTCTCGTCGTCCTTCCAGTACCCGAGCACGTCCTGCTCGAGGTTCGGAAAGGACGGCTGCGCCGGGACCTCGTTCGCTCCGGCCCTGGGGTAGGCCATCTCCACTGCTCCTCGCGGTCAGATGCGACACGCGAGGACGACACGCCGATGTGGCTCGGCCCGCCGCGGTACCACCCCGCTTGCCCGCCTGCTTGCGGCGAGCCTCTCGTTCTTCGGCTGTGACGGGCCGGTCCCGTCCGGTTCTACTGAGGTGCTCGCGCACCCGTTCTTCCGGAGGCTCCCCGGTGATGGCCGGATCGGTGCCTGTTGGTTACAGGGTAACCGGAGGCGCAAACCGTATGCTCAGCCGATGACGTTGACCATCGCGTTGTCGATCGTGCTGGCCCTGCTGTTCGTGGCGACGGGCGCGGGCAAGCTGTTCGGCGCGAAGGCGTCACTCGAGGCACGTGACCACTTTCGGATGAACCCTGCGCTGTGGCGCACCATCGGCGCGCTGGAGTGGGCGGGCGCGGCAGGCCTCGTCGTCGGTCTGGTCACGTGGGAATGGGTGGCGCACGCGGCCACCGTCGGCCTCGGGCTGCTGATGGTCGGCGCCACGATCACGCGGTTGCGGTACGACTCGAAGCCCAGCGGTGTCGTCGTGGACCTCGCGCTGCTCGCGTTGCTGATCATGCTCCTGTTCCTGGACCGGTGAGGTTCCACCTCTTCGGCCCGCCCGAGGTCCGGCGGGGTACCGACCTCGTCGACGTGGGTCACGCACGGCAGCTGAGCGTGCTGGCGGTGTTGCTGGTGGACGTCAACCAGGTCGTCGGCGTCGACAAGCTGCTGTCACGGGTGTGGGGCGATGCGCCGCCGCGGCAGGCGAAAGCCGCGCTCTACAGCTACGTGTCGCGGTTGCGGACGGCGTTGGACGGCATTCCGATCGTGCGCCGCTCCGGCGGGTACGTGCTGGAAGCCGACCCCGCGTCCATCGACCTGCATCACTTCCGCACTCTCGTGGCGCTCGGACGGCCTGCCGAGGCCATGGCGCTCGTGCGCGGCGAACCGTTCGAGGGCCTCCATGGCGCGTGGTTCTCCGGCCTGCGCGCAACGCTGGCGGGTGAGATCACCGCAGCCGAACTGGACCACACCGACGCACGTCTGGCCGCCGGCGAGCACGTGTCACTGGTGGCCGAACTGACCGCGCGCACGTCCGAACGCCCGCTCGACGAACGGCTAGCGGGGCAACTGATGCGTGCGTTGATCGGTGCCGGTCAACGCGCCGATGCGGTCGCCTACTACTCGCGGCTCCGCGATCGGCTCGCGGACGAACTGGGCCTCGACCCCGGTCCCGCGTTACGCGACCTGCACGCATCACTGGTCCAGCGTCCACAGTGGAGCCCGCGGCAACTTCCACCTGCCCCGGCGGACTTCGCCGGCATGGCGGCCGAGCTCGCGGCCCTCGACCTGGAAGGGCCGATCGTCACGATCACCGGACCGGCCGGCACGGGCAAGACGCGGCTCGCGTTGCACTGGGCGCACGAGCACGCCGCCGACTACCCCGACGGCCGGCTGTTCGTGGCCCTCGACGGCTCCGACCCGGCCGATGTCGTCCGCGAGTTCATCATCGCGCTGGGCACCAGCCCGGACGGCATCCCGCCGGAACCGCACGCGCAGACGGCGCTCTACCGCACGTTGCTGGCCGACCGGCGAATGCTGATCGTGCTCGACAACGCCGCGGACACCGCGCAGGTCGTGCCGCTGCTACCGGGAACACCGCGCTGCCGGGTCGTCGTGACGAGTCGCGAACGCCTGCCAGGTCTCGTCACCGCCCACGGGGCGCGCCCGATCGTGCTCTGAGTAGTAGATCCACTCATGGCGCGCTGAGTTCAGCTACCGGCGCCGACGTCTGGGGCTGGGGCTGGGCTGCACCGGCAAGGAGGAATGCGAAAACGACGGCCAGGGCCCTCAGCCTCATGGCTCGTTCGTAACCGCCAGACCGCACCGCTCGTCCGCGAAACGGACAGAGTCAGCCGGTACGGCTCCTGCGCACCAGCACCGCGTCCGGGGTGCACAGCGCGCACGGCGTGAACTGCAGCTGCCGTGCCTCCTGCACCGGGAGGCCCAGCGTGGGCCTCCCGGCAAGCCAGGAGCACGAACTCAGGTGATATCGGGGCCGTTCGTCCAGCACCCGCACCTCAGCCACCAGATCGGCCACGACGAGCAGGTCTGCCGCGTCGGTGTCCTCTTCCGGTGGTTCCTCGTCAGCGGACGGCGTGTCGGCTACCGCCGGCTCCACCACCCGTTGATCATCAGCTTCACGTAGTTGATCTACACTCTGCGCGTCGGCAGCGGGGTCCCCCGGCCGTCTCCGCCACCAGTCCCAAGCAAGGACCAGGGCGGCGAGCACGCTCGCGCCCACGGACGACCACGCCCAGATCGTGTTGGACGTGGCCAGCGCAGGCACGAGCAACCCGAGGGCTGCCAGCACCAGAAGCAGAACTACGAAGAGCACCTAGCGAACAGTAGTTCAGCCCGCTTCGGCGCGTGCGCCGAAGGAGTAGCCCTGGGAACGACCCTCGGACGGAGCGGCCGGGCCGCGGTCCTGGAGGTCGCGCAGGGACGACTCGAGCATCGTCTTCAGTCGCGTGCGGTACTCACGTTCGAACGTCTGCAGCTTGTCGATCTGCTTCTCGAGCGTGTTCTTCTCCTGGGTGATGTTGCCCATCACCTCAGCGTGCTTGCGCTGCGCGTCACGGTCCAGCGCGGTGGCCTTCTCACGGGCCTGCCGCTCCAGCGTCTCGGAACGCGTCCGCGCGTCGTTGAGCATGGTCTCGGCACGCGTGCGCGCCTCGTTGACCATCGTGTCGGCCTTGGCGCGAGCCTCGGACAACAGCTGCTCGGACTTCGTGCGCGCCTCGGACAGCATGCCGTCCGCTTCGGCCTTCGCCTCGCCCGTCAGCCGGTCCGCCATCTCCTGGGCAAGGCCCAGGACCTTCGCGGCCTGCACGTGGTGGTCTCCGCCACCACCGGGGGACGTCTGCTCCATGACGGAGGGCGGCGGGACCGGCGCCAGGCGGCGCGGCTCCTCCACCGGCATACGGGTCGTCATGGGGCTGGAAGCAGCTTTCGCACGCGCGTCGTCGAGGTCGGCACGTGACGTCTCGAGCTGCTGGTCGAGCTGCTCGACCTGCTGACGGAGGTCGTTGTTCTCCTCGATCAAGCGGGCGAGCTCGCCCTCAACCAGGTCGAGGAACGCGTCCACCTCGTCCTCGTTGTAGCCCCGCTTGCCAATCGGCGGCTTGCTGAATGCAACGTTGTGCACATCAGCGGGGGTCAACGGCATCGGATCACCTCTCGCACTCCTGGGCTGCGGTCATCCCACGGTTCCCCGTCACCTGGGATCTGCGAATCGCATCAGAATGATAACGACTAGCCACAGCACAATAATCGATAGGTCCAGCCCGACGCCCCCGATCCGCACAGTCGGGATCACCCGACGGAGTGCACGGACCGGTGGGTCGGTGACCGTGTAGACGGTCTCAAGCGTCACGGCAACGCCGCCGGCGGGGCGCCACTCCCTCGCGAACGTCCGCACCAGCTCGACCACGACACGCGCGGTCAGGAACAGCGAGAACGCGAACAGGAGGTAGAAGATGACGAGCCAGATCGGGTCCACGAGGTCAACTCTAACCGTGGTTCCCGAACCCGCCCTCGGCCAGCTTCCGCCGGTCCTCCGCGGTGACGTCAACGTTCGGCGGTGAGAGAAGGAACACCCTGCTCGTGATCTTGTCCATGGACCCGCGCAGAGCGAACGCGAGTCCGGCCGAGAAGTCGACGAGACGCTTCGCGTCCGCGTCGTCCATGTCGGTCAGGTTCAAGATCACCGGGGTGCCGTCGCGGTAGTGCTCCCCGATCGTGCGCGCCTCGCTGTAGGTACGGGGGTGAAGCGTGGTGATGCGCGCCAACGGGTTGCCTGCCGGCTCCGCAACCGGACGCAGCCTGCTCACGGGCTCGCGCTGCGGCTCGACAGCGAGTGCGCCGTGCACGGGTGCGTCGGCACTCCAGCGTCGCGTGCCCGAGGGGTTGCCCCCGCGCCGCGACTCCGGCTCGTAGTCGTCCGGCTCGTCGATGTCGGCCCGGTACCCGGAGCCCTGGAGCTCCGACCGGCCCGGCGTGAACACGCGGTTGCGCCGCGGGTACGGGTCGTAGTCGTCGGCCTCGGCCGCGTACTCGGACCGGTAGTCGCCGTAGCGGCCGCGGTCGTCCTCGTAGCCGGGGTCGTCTGCGTACTCGGCGGGGACCATCCCGAAGTAGGCCTTCAGCTTGTGCAAAGCGCTCATTCCAGCCCCTCCTCGGCGGTTCCCCACTCTTAGGGACGGTGCGGACGGTCCCGAGGTTCCCGACAACCTACGGCGAGATTAGTCGCCGGCTGCCGAGCAACGCCGTTCCGACACGCACACAGGTCGATCCGTGCGAGATGGCATCTTCCAGGTCACCGCTCATTCCCGCTGACACATGGATGGCAGTGGGATGATCATCACGTAGGCGAGATACCACCGAAACCAACGCCTGAAACGCCTGCGATGGCTCCATCGTCCGAGGCGCGACAGTCATCGCGCCTCGAAGAATAAGATCACCCGAACGAGTGATCACGCCAGCCAGTTCCGCCACATCAGCAACAGCAACCCCACCGCGCGACGTGTCCCCGTCGATGCTGACCTGCAACAACACGTCGAGCCTGGTGCCTTTCGCGTGCGCCGCCTTCGCCAACGCCTCGGCCAGCCGGACGCTGTCCACGGAGTCGACCTGGTCGGCCCACTCGACGACGGACTTCGCCTTGTTGCGCTGCAACCGCCCGACCATGTGCCACCGCGCCTCGCCGAGGTGTCTCAACTGGCCGACCTTCGCATCGGCCTCCTGGTCGCGGTTCTCCGCAAAATGCCGGAGCCCAAGCCCGTAAAGGATCTCCACATCGCTGGCGGGCCAGGTTTTCGTCACCGCGAGCAACATCACCTCGTCCCGAGCCCGCCCCGCCACCTCACATGCTTTGGCGATGCGTTCCTCGACCTCCGCGAGGTTCTCCTCCAACTCCGCAGCCCGGTTCACGGCTCAATCCAAATCACCGACGCAAGCCGCCCGGTAGGCGCCTGCCGCCGATGGCTGAACAGGTCCTTCTCCTCGAACGTGCACCGAGGATCGACCCCGATCTTCCCGACCCCGGCACTCGCCAGCTGATTCCACAGCCCGGCCCGCAAATCCAGGGCAGGCGTACCTTTCCGCGACTTGGACGCACTACCGGGCAGGTGCTTCTCGACGTCCTTCTGCATCTCGGCAGGCACCTCGTAACACTCACCGCACACCGAGGGCCCCAGCAACACCTCGATGCGCTCAAGCTCAGCCCCCAGCGCCATCATCGCCTTGAGCGCCTCGACAACCACACCGACCCGAGCACCAACACGCCCAGCGTGAACAGCCCCGACAACCCCGGCCTCTTGATCCCCAAGCAAGACCGGCACACAGTCAGCAGTCAACACAACAAGCCCGAGACCAGCCCGTTTCGTCACAACGGCATCGGTAGCCTCAAGCGGCTCCCCCTGCGGCCCGTCAACGGTGGCAACAGTGCGCCCGTGCACCTGCTCCATCCAGACCAACCGATCGGCCGAAAGCCCAATCCCCTCAGCCAGCCGCCCCCGGTTAGCCTCAACCGCTCGAACGTCGTCCCCAACGTGATCGCCGAGGTTGAACGACTCGTAGGGCGCCTTGGACACGCCACCGGCACGGGTGGTGACAACACGACGAATGCGCACACTTACACCCTAGTTCGCACGAACACGCACCCCAGCCCTCCCCCGCGCGACGCCAAAGGCAAGCCGCCCTCACACGCGAAGCCGAAGGCGAGCCGTCCTCCCCCACGCGACGCCGAAGGCGAGCCGTCCTTACCGCGCGGCATAGGCGGTGGGGTCCCATCACGAGTCGCGCCATAGCACTTGCTGCACCTGAGGGGTGAGGTCAAGTCGACACGCTCTTCGTCGACTTGACCTCACCCCTC
>NZ_JOEA01000009.1 GCF_000719115.1 Lentzea albidocapillata
ACGCCCGAATACGCCCGGTATGAGGCCGTCGCGGCGGCACCGCCTCCGGGACTCTCGACCGTGACTCTCATCGAACGGACTTACGGGACACGCCCTAGTCCGTGTCGGTGCCGTCCCGTTCGGTCGACGCGAGCGCCTTCTCGGTGACCTCGTCCTTGCCCACCCGGTGCTTGCCGGGATGGGTCAGCGAGAAGTGCGCCTCGTCGCGCATCCGCTCCACCATGTGCGGGTAGTGCAGCTCGAACGCCGGACGCTCCGAGCGGATCCGCGGCAGCTCCATGAAGTTGTGCCGCGGCGGGGGTGAGGTCGTGGCCCACTCCAGCGAGTTGCCGTAGCCCCACGGGTCGTCCTGCGGGGCCGGGTCGCCGTAGCGGTAGGAGCGGAAGACGTTCCACACGAACGGGAGCACGGACGCGCCGAGCAGGAACGCGCCGATCGTGGAGAGCGTGTTGAGGAACGTGAAGCCGTCGGTGGGCAGGTAGTCGGCGTAGCGGCGCGGCATGCCCTCGTTGCCCAGCCAGTGCTGCACGAGGAACGTGCCGTGGAAGCCGAAGAACGTCGTCCAGAAATGCAGCTTGCCCAGCGGCTCGTTCAGCATCCGGCCGGTCATCTTCGGGAACCAGAAGTAGAGGCCCGCGTACGTGGCGAACACGATCGTGCCGAACAGCACGTAGTGGAAGTGCGCCACCACGAAGTACGTGTCGGACACGTGGAAGTCGACGGCCGGCGAGGCCAGCAGGATGCCCGTCAGGCCACCGAAGAGGAACGTCACGAGGAAGCCGATCGAGAACAGCATCGGCGTCTCGAAGGTCAGCTGCCCCTTCCACATCGTGCCGATCCAGTTGAAGAACTTGATGCCCGTCGGCACCGCGATCAGGAACGTCATCAGCGCGAAGAACGGCAGCAGCACCGCACCCGTCGCGTACATGTGGTGCGCCCACACGGCCACGGACAGCATCGCGATCGCGAGAGTCGCGAACACCAGGCCCTTGTAGCCGAACAACGGTTTGCGGCTGAACACGGGGAAGATCTCCGTCACGATCCCGAAGAACGGCAACGCGACGATGTACACCTCGGGATGGCCGAAGAACCAGAACAGGTGCTGCCACAGGATCACGCCGCCGTTGGCCGGGTCGAACACGTGTGCCCCGAGGTGCCGGTCCGCCGCCAGGCCCATCAGAGCCGCGGTCAGGATCGGGAAGGCCAGCAGGATCAGCACGGACGTCACCAGGATGTTCCAGGTGAAGACCGGCATCCGGAACATCGTCATGCCCGGTGCCCGCAGGCACACGACGGTGGTGATCATGTTGACCGCGCCGAGGATCGTGCCCAGACCGGACACCGCCAGACCCATGATCCACAGGTCTGCGCCGATACCCGGCGAGTGCATCGCCGACGACAACGGCGTGTAGGCGAACCAGCCGAAGTCCGCCGCGCCGCCCGGGGTCACGAATCCCGCTACGACGGTGGTGCCGCCGAACAGGAAGAGCCAGTACGAGAAGGCGTTCAGGCGCGGGAACGCGACGTCCGGCGAGCCGATCTGCAGCGGCAGGACGAAGTTCGCGAACCCGAACAGGATCGGCGTCGCGTACAGCAGCAGCATGATCGTGCCGTGCATGGTGAACAGCTGGTTGTACTGCTCGTTCGACAGGAACTGCAGCCCCGGCCGCGCCAGCTCGCCGCGCATCAGCAGCGCCATCACGCCGCCGATCATGAAGAACGCGAACGACGTGGTCAGGTACATGATCCCGATCTGCTTGGGATCTGTCGTCTTGAACAGCTGGAGGAAGTACGAGCCCTTCGGCCGTGCTCGTGCCGCCCCCGGATGGGGCACTACGGGCGTTGGCTTGATCGTGGTCATCGCGCCTCCTCCGTGCCAGAGGTAAATCGTCCTCCCGGTCAGACCGAGGGGCAATCCACGACGAGCACCGCACTGGTCACCGGGACCACCGGAGCGCCGACGGAAATGCCGCTGACCTGCACGTAGTAGGCGCCGGGGGCCAATTCACCGAATCTGATCGACATCCTCTCGGAGATCGCCGGACCGCGCGATTCGACCTGTTTGCCGTTCTCGTCGAGCAACGCCACCTTCAAGGCCCGTGCCGGCGTGTCCTTCAGCTCGACGGTGACCTCCAGGTCCTCCCCGGTCAGCGCCAGGTCCGGCACGCTGACCTGCGGCTCGGTCGCGGTCACGTTGCGCGGGACGATGGGTTTCGCGGTGAGGAACGACTCCACGGCGTCCAGCACGGCGGCGTTGTCCTGCAACGACGTGTGCTGCTCCGTCACGCGGTGCAGCGTGTTCGAGTCCAATGCCAGGCCACGGCGTGCGGCACCGAGCATCGGCACGGTCGAGTCCCCGTACAGGTCGTCGCCCTCATACGTCCGATAGCAGGTGACTTTGCCGTCGGCGATACGAGCAGTGGTGGCCGTCGGCTGCTTACCGCCGAGGATCGCGTACGTCCTGTCGGCGAACGAGTCGGTCAACGAGCCGTGGAACGCCATCGCGTCCGTGACCATCTTCGTGTCGAGCTCGGGCAACGACACCTCAGTGGTCTTGAGGAGGCCACCGGCGGACTCGATGCACGCGTACTCGGGCAGCAGCTGGTGCAGCGACGGCATCGACCGCGCGAACTCCGTCAGGTCGATCGCCAGCGGCCCGAGTTCCTTGCGCACGCCGTTGACCAGCTGGTCCAGCGCGGCGGCCGCCCCTCGATAGGGCGTGCCCATCGTGATCAGCTTCGCGGTCCGCTCGGCCATCCCGCACTGCTCGACGCACCACCGCGCGACCAGCCCGCCCATCGAGTGGCACACGAAGCTCACCTTGGCGTCCGGCCCGATCCGGTCCAGCGCCTCGTCCACCCGCCGGGCCAGCAACGCGCCGTTGTAGCGGTTCGACAGCCGCCAGTCATAGGCGAAGAGCAGCAGGTTTCCCTTCTCGACGGTGTAGCCGAGCGAGTTCATCCGCCTGGTCACCCGGTCGTAGCCCTTCAACGGGGTCCAGATGCCCGGGATGACGTGCAGATCCGCCATCAGCCCCACGGGCTCGACGCCGTCGCCGGGGTGCTCGTCGCCGATGCCGGCCGGGAGCTTGAGCTTCTTCAGGCTGCGGCCGAGCGTCAGCACCGCGCGCAACGCGGCCTTGCCCGACACCTCCCAGACCATGCCGTCCTCGTTGCGCAGCGTGCTGCCGAGAATTCCGGGCAGGACCACCACCAGATCGGTCATCAAGACTCCTCGGCGAGCTTGCGGATGAGGGAGAGCAACGCGAAGTTCGCGGGCACCAGGTAGGTCAGCTCGCGGATCCACGCCAGCCGTTGACCATGCGCGGGCAACGCCAGCCGTGAGTCGCCGGCCCGAGCGCGCGCGACCACCTTGTACAGCGCTGCCAACGCGTGCGGCTCCAACGCCGTCACGGCCTGGGTGAGCGCTTGAGGTGACGCACCAGCGGCGAGCCCGCGCAGGACGTCGGTCACACGCGCAGGGTCTTCCATGGCGTCCAGCACGAGGTCGAGCACATCAGCGTCCTCGTCCGCCAGCAGCAGCAACGCGTGCACGGGCCGGTTGTCGCGGACGTTCTTCAGCACTTCCTTGTCCAGCAACTCCTCCCGGCGCGTAGTGAACAGTTCGCGCCGGCGTGCGGGCGTGGCGTCCACGAACTCGTCCGCGAGACTCGCGAGCAGCCACGGCCGATAGGCGAGCACGACGCCCTGCTGCTGTGCGTTCACCCGGCGCGCCTGGATGACCTGCGCCTCGATCAGGCTCGTCCCGTACAACGCCTCCGTGACGGCGACATCCGCGTCCGTGGACAACAACTCGGGGTGCCGGAGCAGGATGTCCTGCTCCTCCACGTACGAGCGCGCGAACACCCACGAGCGGGCGGTCCGCAGCAGCGTCCGATCCACCGACAGCCAGTCCGGCGTGGTGTCCCACGGCCACGGACCCGAGTCGTAGTGGCGGCGGGCGATGTCGTGCACGTCGTGGATCGCCTGCCGCGACTGGCCGACGTGCGTGAGTGCCTGGCACAGCCACTTCGCCGCCGCCGGATCACCGGCCCTCGTGGCCGCCGCCCGCAGCATCAGCAGGGTCGCGAGGTGCGGGCCGGCGAACCGCGCGGTCACCCGTTCCCAGGTCTCGTCGACGATCTCGGGCTGCTTCAGGCCCGCGCAGAGAGTGTCGAGCGTGAACAACGCCGCCGCCAGCGTCGACAGCCTGTCGGTGTTCTCCGGCAGCAGGCACACCTCGACGGTCCGCAGACCGGTGGCCAGGGCCTCGCGGGGCTTGTCCGCGTCACGCTGGCGGCGCATCAGGTTGTGCAGCGCCTGGCCGTGCACCGGCAGGCCGTCAGCGAGGTCCGCGGCCTGCCGGGCGACGTTCAGTGCCGCGTCCGTGCGGCCGACCATGCTGTACGCGACGCTCAGGCTCAGCGCCGCGTCGGCGAGCTGGGGACGGAACGCGGCGTGCCGGCCGAGCGTGCCGCTGATGTCCGCGGCCTGCTGCGTCATGCTACCGGCGTCGGACAGCCTGCCCAGCGCCAGGCAGTCGCGGCTCAGTTCGACCAGGGCGCTGACCAGGTCCGCGAGGAACACCGGATTCGTCTGCGCGAGCGAGTAGTACAGCTCGACGGCCTGCTTCGACCGTTGCATCGCCTCATAGCGCAACCCGGAGTCGCTGCACCGTGCGGCTAGACACGTGATCGCGCGCGCAAGCGGTGCGTCGGTCTCCACGGCCGCAACGGCGTCACGGGCCGTGGACAGCGCGTCTCGCCTGCGCCCGAGCATCGCGTAGACCTCGCTCAGGTCCACCAGCGCGCCACTGAGGTGCGCCGCGTACGTCGGGTTGTCGCCGCCCTGCGTCGTCGTCTTTGCGATGCGTTGCGCAAGCCGTTTGTGCGTAAGGCTTTCCGCCGTCGTCGGAGTCGACGCCACCAGCTCGCGGTACCGCACGGCGGCCTCTTCGGCAGGCGCCACGGCCTGCTGCAGCCGTCCGGCCTCGCGGAACCGGCGGCCCAGCTTGTTCAGCACGAAAGCCAAGTCCGCCAGGTACATCCGCAGCGTCGGCACCAGCGCGCGGAAGTGCTCGGCGGCTTCTTCGAGAGGCGGGATGGCCTCGTCGCCGCGACCCCAGTGCATCAGCTCGTTCGCCGCCGTCGTGGCCGCGAGTGCGATGTCCGGCAACAACATCCGGTTCATCACCGCGAGCGCACGCAACCCGTCCAACGCCCGCGTGCCCGCGTGCCCGCAGTGCCGCCAGGCGTACTTCCACAGGTAGCCCGGCACGTTCGGCGGGACCCCGGCCTCCATCCGCTGCCGGTACAGCTCGATCAGCGCGCAGGCCACCTTCTCCGCGTCCGGCGCGAACACCTCGTCCCGGCTCGGCGCGAACGGGGACCGCAGGTGGTCGGCGAACGTCTGGTGTGTCAGCTTGAAGACCGCCGTGCCCTCCTCACCGTCCTGCACGACGTGACGGCCCAGTTCGGTGAGCACGGCGGTGATGTCGTCACGGGTGAACTCCTCGCCCGACAACGCCTGCGCGACAGCCCTCCACTCGGCCTCGGGGAATCCCGCGCCGTAGCTCCACGTCAGCGCCGTCAGCAGCGCACGGGCCGAGGGCACCTTCGCGAGCTCACGGTCGAACGCCGCGTGCAGCGAGAGCTTCAGATCGGCGCCGCCGTCGGCCAGCACCTGGTCGGTGATCATCCACGCGGTCAGGAACGGCAGCTTCGCCAGCTCGTCCACAGTGGACTGCGCCGCGCCGGGGCCCAGCCGCGCCACGACGTACTCGCGGACATCGGACTCGCTGTCCGCATCGTCCAGGTCCAGCACCTCGACCGGCGACAGCTCGGTCAGCAGGGGAGCACCACCCGCGACCCGCTGTGCCTGCCGCGTCGAGACGATCACGACCGCGTAGCTCGCGAGCTTGGTCAGCAGCGAGGTGGCGATCGCGAACGACTCACCGCGCGCCTCGTCCAGACCGTCGACCACCAGCACCGGCGGCGAGGCCAGCGCGCTGACCACACCGACCAGTTCGGCGGCGCCCCGGCGTGGGCCGTCGGGGGCGGGGACCAGGCCCGCGGCGACGAGCTGGCGGCTGAGCAGGTCGGCCACGCGGTCGGCGTCCATCGCGCGGGCGTGCACGGCCGCGTCGACCGAGCCGGGGCCGGGGTCGGCGTGCCGGAACGACGGCCCGGTGCTCAGCAGCAGGTCGCGCTCGGCAGGGTTGGACAGGCTGACGACCCGGCCGACGACCGCGGACTTGCCGGTGCCCGGCGACCCGGTGACCACCCGCAGGCCGGCTGACTCCGACTTCGCCCAGCTCACGACCTTGTCGACCTGGGCGGTGCGGCCGGTGAACCACGAACGGCCGGACGTGGAGTCACCACCGCGTGCCGCCAGCAGGAGGTGCTTCACGACCGTGTTCGCGGCGTAGAGAGGGTTCGGCAGCATCGGCTGCGCGGACCCGTACTGCATGAAGCGCGGCCGTTGGACGTCGCTGTCCCATGCGTTCAGCAACGCCGTGCCGACCGCGCCACCGTCGACCAACGCGATGCGGTCGCTCCACCGTCGTGCGTCCTCATCGGCTGTGGGACCGGCACGCAGCAGCTTGCGGAGCTTGCCGCCGAACAGGCCGTCACGGGCCGTTTCGACGCTCGAACACGACACCAGCACGCCCGCCCAGTGCACCTGGCCCGCCAGCAGCTCCTCCTGGAGGGCGGCGACCGTGCGGACGGCCTCGTCGAGCTGGGCGCCGGAGTAGCAGGCGTCGATGATGATGAGCACCTGGTGGGCGCCCGACGCGGCGCACCACAGCGCGAACTCGTGCAGCATGACCCCGTCGACCACGCCGTCGTTGTCCCTGGCCAGGAGCCTGAGGTTGCCCGCGACGGGGATCGCGTGCCCGCTCCACAACGCCACCAGCGCGCCGCCGTCCTGCGGCTGCTGGCGCAGCGCCTTCATGTGCGCACGGATCTCGTCCTCGGTCGGGTCCGCGAGCGGGTCGCCCTCGTAGCCCTTGAGCAGCGCACGCAGCTCCCGCACGTCGCTCACGGCGTGCTGCAGCGGCGGTACCAGCTCGTACGAGCTGGTACCGATGCCGACGAACCTGCCTCTGACCCTTTCCTGCATGCGTCACTACCGTTACCTGAAGCGTGAGCGAACGTGAGTCCGCTACGGTTCAGGCAGCCGTACCTTGCGGTGCCGGCGTTGGCCACACTGGTGGTGTGGTCTTCCCGTGGCAGTACCCGTCGCCCACGTGTGTGGGTCTTACATGAGTTTCCATCGGGCTGTCACGACGCAACTCGCCGCCACCCAGCCAGCGGCTGGGAAACCAGGTTCCCAGCGCGCCGTCTTGGCTCCCGCCAGCCCGCTGGGTTCCTTCGACGCAAAAGTAGCACATACGTTCGATCACGCCGAGTCGCGATCGCTCACGTATCCCAGAAAAGTTGTCACCCCCCTACACACACGTCGTCCGGCGCAGAAGGGTGTTACTCGGGTTAACTCACTCGGACGAATCACCCTTCGGTAGTTCGACGTTGGTGTTCTTCTCGAGAAAACGTAGGAGCTCCACCGGGAACGGCAGCACCAGCGTCGAGTTCTTCTCCGCAGCCACCTCCACGATGGTCTGCAGCAGCCGCAGCTGGAGCGCGCCGGGCGTGGCCTCCATGGTCCCGGCGGCCTCGGAGAGCTTCTTGGACGCCTGCAGCTCGCCGTCGGCGGTGATGATGCGGGCGCGCCGCTCCCGTTCGGCCTCGGCCTGCCGCGACATCGAGCGCTTCATGCTCTCGGGCAGCGCCACGTCCTTGATCTCGACGCGGTCGATGTCGACGCCCCACGTCAGCGCGGGGGTGTCGATCATCAGCTCCAGGCCCTGGTTGAGGCGCTCGCGGTTGGACAGCAGGTCGTCGAGCTCGCTCTTGCCGATGATCGACCGCAGCGACGTCTGCGCCACCTGCAGCATCGCGAACCGGTAGTCCTCGACGTTGATGACGGCCTTCGCCGGATCCTGCACCTTGAAGTACACGACGGCATCCACGCGCACGGTGACGTTGTCACGCGTGATGCCGTCCTGCGCCGGTACGGGCAGGGTGACGATCTGCAGGTTGACCTTCCGGAGCTGGTCGACCCCGGGGACCAGCATCGTCAGCCCCGGCCCGCGCACGCCCTGCAGGAGCTTGCCGAACCGGAACACCAGCCCCTGTTCGTACTGTTTGATCACTCTGGCGCTCATGGCGAGGCCGAGGCCTCCGAGCACGACCAGCCCACCGAGGATTTCGAAGACGATCATGAGACCCGCCCTTCACCGGCGAATGCCCTGATCTCCAACGGTACGCCCGGGGTCTGACAGTTTTCAGCTCAGGACCGTCCTGCCTTTCTGCCCGAACGAACCACGGCGTGGTCGTCCCGACACCCGCAGATCACGCTCGACCCGGTGGCACGCGTTAGTGTCGGATACATGCAGACCTGGTCATCGATTCCTGTGCCACGGGTTCCGGGGGACCCCCGCCCGCTGCGGCTGTTCGACACGGCTACGGGCGAAGTGCGTCCGACGGCTCCAGGAGACACCGCCAGGTTGTACGTCTGCGGGATCACGCCGTACGACGCGACTCACCTAGGCCACGCCGCCACCTATCTGGCGTTCGACCTCGTGCACCGCGTGTGGCTCGACAACGGCCACAACGTGCACTACGTCCAGAACGTCACCGACGTCGACGACCCGCTGCTGGAGCGGGCGCTGCGGGACAAGGACGACTGGGAGGTGCTCGCGATGCGCGAGACCGCCCTGTTCCGCGAGGACATGGAGGCGTTGCGCGTCCTGCCGCCGCAGGACTACGTCGGCGTCGTGGAGGCGGTCCCCGAGATCGTGGAGGTGGTCGCGAAGCTGCTCGCCGACGGCCACGCCTACCGTGCGGACGACTCCGAGTACCCGGACATCTACTTCTCGCACAACGCCACGGGCCGTTTCGGCTACGAGTCGAACTACTCCTCCGAGGAGATGCTCCGGCTGTTCGCCGAACGAGGCGGCGACCCGGACCGTCCCGGCAAGCGCCACCCGCTCGACGCCCTGCTGTGGCGCATGCAGCGCCCCGGCGAGCCCGCGTGGCCGTCCGAACTGGGCGAGGGCCGCCCCGGCTGGCACATCGAGTGCAGCGCCATCGCCCACAACCGCCTCGGCGCCGGCTTCGACGTCCAGGGCGGCGGCTCCGACCTGATCTTCCCGCACCACGAGTACTCCGCGGCCCACGCCGAGGCCCAGACCGGCCAGCACCCGTTCGCCCGCCACTATGTGCACGCGGGCATGATCGGCCTCGACGGCGAGAAGATGTCGAAGTCGCGCGGCAACCTGGTCTTCGTCTCGAAGCTGCGGTCGCAGAAGGTCGACCCGAACGCCGTCCGCCTCGCGCTGCTCGCGGGCCACTACCGCGCCGACCGCCCGTGGACCCAGTCGCTGCTGGACGACGCACTGGTCCGGCTGGACAAGTGGCGTCGTGCCGCGGACCTCGACACCGGACCGTCCGCAGTGGACACCGTGACGCGGCTGCGCGACCACCTGGGCAACGACCTCGACACGCCTCGTGCGCTGGCCGCTGTCGACGCTTGGGCCGACGAGGCGTTGGCGCACGGCGGATCGGACAGGCACGGGCCGTCGCAGATGCGTGACGCGGTGGACGCGCTTTTGGGCGTGGACCTCTAAACGGCAGGCCATCCGGTGGCGGTCCTCGGTTCGAGGGCCGTCACCAGCGCCTGCTGCACACCGCTGTAGGCCACGGCACTGGTCGTGGTCGCGCGGGTCCACGTCAGGTGCAGCCCTCGCAACTGTGCGAACGTGATGAGCCAGTCGTCGACCTCGTCGAACCCGAGCAACCACGGAGTCGGCTCCGCGCACCGCTTCCGCACGCGCCACGCGGGCTTGGGGTCGATCAGCACGTCCCGGTGACGTTCCCAGAAGGCATTCGCCTCGGCAGAGGACCCGGACGCGTCGGGGAACATCTGGCGCATCAGGATTTCGGCGGTCGGAGCACGCCAGAACCGCTTCTTGCGCTCACGCGGCACCACGCCGTCCTCGAGCAGATCGAGCAGTTCGGCCAGCAGGGGCAGCGCGGACGCGACGAACGCGTCCGGCGCCCGTACGAGCAGGCCGTCGCCCATCGAGACCGCGACGAAGACGGACTCCTCCACCTCACACCTTCCCGAACGACGTGCGCAGGCCGAACCTGATCAGGTCCAGCGCGATCGTCTCGGCCTCGTCGCGACTCCCGTACTCGCCTACCACCGCACGCCCGCCGCGGTGGACCTCGGTGGTCTTCTCCCGCGCGACCGCATCGCTCGCACCGCACACCTTGCGCATCAGGTGGTGAACGACAGCGAACACGTTGTGGTCGTCGTTGTGCACGACGACCTGCCACCTCTCCCCAGAAATCACCGGCAGAGTATGCGACACGGCCACAATGGACCGGTGGCAAAGGTGTGGACGGCACTTCGCGATCAAGCGTGCCAACTTCGACGCCGGCTGCGCCTACGACGTGGAACCGCCCCCGAGGCGGAAGCACCGGGGGCGGTTCGTTCAGCGAGGAGATGCTCAGACGTCGAGCGTCCAGTTGTTCAACGTGCCGGTGTCCCAGTACGCCGCGTCACGCACGCGCAGCGTCCAGGTGCCGTTGGCAGCCTCACCAGAGAGGTTCCTGGTGTAGGTCTCGTTGATGTTGTCGGTCGAGCCGCCGCTGCGGTTGTGCAGGTTGACGACAGTGCCGTCCGGCGCGACCAGGTCGACCACGAGGTCGCCCTTGTAGGTGTGGGTGATCGAGACCTTGATCGACGCGGTGGCCGACGCGTTGCCCGCGCAGCCGGAGACGACGATCGTGCTGGTCACGGTGGTGTTGTCAGGGATGCGGACAGGGGTGGAGTTGGTGCGGGCGTCACAGCTGCCGCCGACCGTGCTCACGACCCAGGAGAACGTGGCCGTGCCGGTCTTGTTCGCCGCGTCGGTCACCGTCGCGGTCACCGTGGAGGTGCCCGCCGTGGTCGGGGTGCCGGAGATCGCGCCGGAGGCGTTCGCCGACAGACCGGCCGGGAGACCGGAGACGGACCACGTGTACGGCGAGGTGCCGCCCGAGGCCGAGAGCTGCAGCGACGCCGCCGTGCCGACGGTGGAGTTCTGCGTGCCGGGGTTCGTCACCGAGGGGTTGCCCGAGGGGGCACCGAACAGCGAGTACAGCAGCTTGTTCGGCGTGTTGGCGCCGACGTTGGTGATCTTGTTGGGCGTGGAGGCGGCGTTGATGCCGTTCCACACGGCGGCAGGGGAGTCGGTGGGATGCGTGGCGAGCCACAGGGCTGCCGCGCCCGCGACGTGCGGGGTGGCCATCGACGTGCCGGAGATGTTGTTCGTGGCGGTGTCGTTGGTGTGCCACGCCGACACGATGCTGGAGCCCGGAGCGTAGATGTCCGTGCAGGAGCCGTAGTTGGAGAACGACGAACGCGCATCGGTGTTCGTCGAGGAGTTGACCGTGATCGCCTCGGCGACGCGTGCCGGCGAGGTGCTGCAGGCGTCGGTGTTCGAGTTGCCGGAGGCGATCGCGTAGGTCACGCCGGACGCGATGGAACGGCGCACGGCCGCGTCCAGGGTGGCGTCCGCGCCGCCGCCGAGCGACATGTTGGCGACAGCGGGCTTGACCGCGTTCGCCGTCACCCAGTCGATACCGCCGACGACACCGGCGGTCGTGCCGGAGCCGGAGCAGTTCAGCACCTTGACGGCGACGACCTTGGCGGCCTTCGCGAGGCCGTACTGCGAGCCCGCGATGGTGCCGGCGACGTGCGTGCCGTGGCCGTTGCAGTCGCTGTTGTTGCCGTCACCGGAGGTGTTGGTGCCCCACGTCGCACGGCCGCCGAACGTGGAGTGCGTCGTGCGCACACCCGTGTCGATGACGTACGCCGTCACGTTGGACGCCGTGGTGTCGTACTGGTAGCTGTTGCTCAGCGGCAGGTCTCGCTGGTCGACGCGGTCCAGGCCCCACGACGGCGGGTTCTGCTGGACGTCGAGCGCGTGCACCTCGGCGTCCTGCTGGACGAACGCGACCTTCGGGTCCGCGGCGAGACGGGCGGCCTGCTTGGCCGTCATCTTCACCGAGAAGCCGTTGAGCGCGTGCTGCCAGACCTGACCGACCTGGCCGCCGTACTTGCTCGCCAAGCCCGGTGCGGCGGCCCTCGACGCCGAATCGGCCTTCAGCGAGACGATGTAGCTGTCCTTCACGACATCGGCGCGGTCGGCGCCGAGAATCGTCCCCACGTTTTCTTGAGCTGACGCAGCCGGGACCACAGCGGCGGCCAAACACATGGCGGCAGCGGCTGTGAGTCCCGCACCCAAGACTCTTCGCATGGCAGGGTTCTCCCTCGTGCAGGGAACAGGGTGCCCTGACGCTAGCCCTAAACCGCAGGTCAGAGGGATACGCCAGCGAGTGCGAACTGTTGACAGATTTGACATTGCGTGTCAAAGCGAATGGTTGCTCTGCGTCACGGAAATAGGCTGAGAGGACGCATTTGGATTCCCTATATCAACCCGAACGCCGCGAGGTCCACCCCTCGAACGACCCTACCGTCCGGTAGGCATGCCGAAGTAGCGTCGCCCAGACGGAGGAACGAACTGATCGGGCAGTTCGCCGCCTGGGGACGCCATTCATCCGGTGTCGTACGGGCTGTGTTGCAGCACAGCTGATCTCCTCATCGCGGTTGCCCGGTCCGGCGTTACACCGGCCCTGCACAAAACCGAAGACCAAGGAGAATTGCCTATGAAGCGCATGGCTGTCGCAGCTGTGGCCGTGTTGGCGGGCGCTCTCGCGACGACGGTCTCCCCTGCCGCCGTCGCCGCCGAGGGACCCTCCGCCGACCTGCTCGCCGCGATGCAGCGCGACCTCGGCCTGGACGCCACGCAGGCGGCGGAGAGGCTGCGCCAGGAAAGCGCGGCCACGGTCCTGCAGCGGGTCGCGGAAGGGTTCGCCGGCGAGAGCTTCGGCGGCGCGTGGTTCGACGCGTCCATCGGCAAGCTCGTCGTGGGCGTGACCGACGAGGCCAAGAGCGACCGGCTCCGCAAGCTCGGCGCGGAGCCCCGCACGGTCGCGCACAAGGCGAGTGACCTCGACGCGGCCAAGGAGAAGCTGGACGCGTCGCCGGCTCCGGCCGAGGTCACCGGCTGGTACGTCGACACGAAGGCGAACGCGGTCACGATCACCGTCAAGCGCGGCCAGACCCAGGCGGCGCAGGCGCTGGTGGAGAAGGCGGGCCCGGTCGCGAAGGTCGTCGAGACCGACGAGGCGCCGCGGCTGTTCAAGGACACCCGCGGTGGCGACGCCTACTACATCAACAACGCCGGACGCTGCTCCGTCGGCTTCGCGGTCGAGGGCGGCTTCGTGACCGCCGGGCACTGCGGTTCGCCCGGCGACACGGTGACCGGCGTCGACAGGACGGCGATGGGCGAGTTCGACAAGTCGTCCTTCCCGGGCAACGACTACGCGTTCGTCAGGACTAACTCGTCCTGGACGTCCACGGCCAAGGTGAACCACTACGGCGGCGCGGACGTGATCGTCTCCGGTCACACCGAGTCCGCGGTCGGCGCCTCGATCTGCCGTTCCGGCTCGACCACGGGCTGGCACTGCGGCGAGGTCCAGGCCAAGAGCCAGACCGTGAACTACCAGGAGGGCTCGGTCAGCGGCCTCACCCGCACGAACGTGTGCGCGGAGCCCGGTGACTCGGGTGGCTCGTGGGTCAGCGGCACGCAGGCGCAGGGCGTCACCTCGGGTGGCTCCGGCAACTGCACCAGCGGCGGCACGACCTACTACCAGCCGCTCAACGAGATCCTCTCGGTGTACAACCTGACGCTCACGACGGGCTGACGCGACCGGAGAGGGGGAGCTTCCACCCGTGGAGGCTCCCCCTTTTCGCTGTTCAGGAAGGCCGCTTGGACAGCCACTTCTCGCGGTGCACCCGCCAGCGGTCCAGCATCGAGCCGATCTCGCCGTGGCAGAACCGGAAGAACTCGCGCGTCTCGTCCAGCCGCGTCCCCGCGTCGGAGTCCGCGCCGAGCGCCTCGACGCCCTCGCCGAGCACCTCGTCGATCATGCCGAGCATCTGGTCCTTGCGGAACGTCGCCTCGTACCAGACGTTGTCGCGCATCCGGTAGACGTCGCGGCGTGATCCGGGCTCGCGTTCGCGGCTGACGATCTGGACGGTGGTCAGGTAGCGCATCGCGCCCGACACCGCCGCCGGCGAGATCTGCAGCAGGTCGGCGATCTCGGCCGCGGTGAGCCGTCCGGAGTCCGTCGTCAGCAGGGCCGCGAGGATGCGAGCCGGCATGCGGGGCACGCCGGTGTCCGCCAGGATCCCGCCGAACCGTTCGACGAACTGGCTCACCGCCTGCGTGTCACGCTCCGTAGCACTCGTCACGGCGGCATCATCCCTTTCGTCAGCCGATCGGGCAAAATTTACATGCTTCACGAAGTTGTGAAAGAAGCGTAGCTTACCCGCCATGACATCTGCGATATCCGTGTCGGGCCTGGTGAAGACCTTCGGTCCGACGCGCGCGCTGGACGATCTGGACCTGGACGTCCGGACCGGTGAGGTGCACGGCTTCCTGGGCCCGAACGGCGCCGGCAAGTCGACGGCGATCAGGGTCCTCCTAGGCCTGCTGCGTGCCGACTCCGGCACCGCGCGGCTGCTCGGCGGCGATCCGTGGAAGGACACCGCGTCCCTGCGCCGCCGCCTCGCCTACGTCCCCGGCGACGTCAACCTCTGGCCCAACCTGACCGGTGGCGAGGTCATCGACCTGCTCGGACGGCTCCGCGGCGGCCTGAACAAGGCCCGCCGCGCCGAGCTCCTGGAGCGCTTCGAACTGGACCCGCGCAAGAAGGGCCGCACCTACTCCAAGGGCAACCGGCAGAAGGTCGCGCTGGTCGCCGCCCTGTCGAGCGACGTCGAACTGCTGATCCTCGACGAGCCGACCTCAGGCCTCGACCCCCTGATGGAGGCCGTGTTCCAGGACTGCATCAACGACGAACGCGGCCGCGGCCGCACCGTGCTGCTCTCCAGCCACATCCTCGCCGAGGTCGAGGCCCTGTGCGACCGGGTGAGCATCATCCGCAACGGCCACATCGTCGAGACCGGCACGCTCGCCGACCTGCGGCACCTCACCCGCACGTCGATCTCCGCCGAGCTCGCGGGCCCGCCCAACGGCCTCACGGACCTGGCCGGCGTGCACGACCTGGTCGCCGAGGGCAACCGGGTCAGGTTCGAGGTGGACTCGGACCAGCTCGACCCCGTCCTCAGGCAGCTCGTGTCGACGGGCGTGCGCACGCTGACCTCCCAGCCGCCCACGCTGGAGGAGCTGTTCCTGCGCCACTACGAGGACGCGAAATGATCGGCACCTGGCAACTCGTCCGCCTGGCGCTGCGCCGCGACCGGATCCTGCTGCCCATCTGGGTGCTCTTCCTCGTCGGCGTCACCTACTCGACGACGACCGCGCTGGCGGAGCTGTACGACACCCAGCAGTCCCGGGACCTGCTCGGCGTGACCGCGAACGCGAACTCCGCGTTCCTGGCGATGCTCGGTCCGCTGCACGACTGGTCGTCGCTGGGCGGCCTGGTGGTGTGGCGCTGGGGTGTCTTCTCCGGCCTGTTCGTCGCCATCATGGCCATGCTGGTCGTCACCCGGCACACGCGCGCGGAAGAAGAAGCGGGCCGTACCGAGCTCATCGCCGCCACGGTCGTCGGACGGCACGCGCCGCTCGCCGCCGCGGTGATCGTCGCGGGTGGCACGAGCCTGCTGATCGGGCTCCTGCAGGCGCTGGCGTTGATCGGCACGGACCTGGACCCGGCGGGCGCGTTCGCGTTCGGCCTCTCCACGGCGAGCGTCGGGCTGGTGTTCACCGCGGTCAGCGCGTTCACCGCGCAGCTCTCGGAGAACTCGCGCGTGTCCAACGCGATCGCGGGCGGGTTCCTCGGCGTCACCTACCTGCTGCGCGCGGCGGGCGACGCGGCGGGGGAGTCGGGGCCGCAGTGGCTGACCTGGTTCTCGCCGATCGGCTGGACCGAGCACGTGAGGTCGTTCGCGGACAACAGGTTCTGGGTGTTGTTGCTCCCGCTGGCGGCGTTCGTCCTGCTGACGGGCGTTTCCGCGTACATCGTGTCCCGCCGCGACGTGGGGCTCGGTCTGCTGGCCGCCCGGCTCGGCCCGCCGCAGGGCACGATCGGCAGCCCGTTCGGACTGGCGTGGCGGCTGCAGAAGGGCTCGCTGATCGGCTGGTCCATCGCGTTGTTCGCGGTGGGCGTGATCTACGGCAGTGTCGCGCAGGCCGTCGGGCAGATGGTGCAGGACAACCCGGCGCTCGGGCAGATCGTCAGCAAGATCGGCGGGGCCGACGCGATGGTCGACGCGTTCTTCGCGACCGTCACCCAGCTGCTCGGGCTGATCTCGTCGATCTACCTCGTGCAGGCCGTCCTGCGGCTGCGGTCGGAGGAGACGTCGTTCCGCGCGGAACCGATCCTCGCCACGCCGGTCTCGCGCTGGGGCTGGGTGGCCTCGCACGCGGTGTTCGCCCTGGTGGGCGGCGCGGTCGTGCTGGCGGCGGCCGGCCTCGGCCTGGGCCTCGTCTACGGGGTGCAGACGAACGACCTGGGCACCGTCCTGCCGCAGATGCTCGGCGCGGCACTGGTCCAGCTCCCGGCCGCGTGGGTGATCGCGGGCGTGGCACTGGTCCTGTTCGGACTGTTCCCCCAGCTCACGGGCGTGAGCTGGGCGGTGGTGTCGGTGGCGCTGGTGCTCACGCTGCTCGGCCCCGCGCTGCAGCTCGACCAGTGGATGATCGATCTCTCGCCGTTCACGCACGTCCCGAAGTACCCGGACATCACCTTCGGGCCGCTCGCGTGGCTCACAGTGGTGGCGGTGGTGCTTCTGGCGGCGGGGTTCGCCGGGTTCCGCCGGCGCGACCTGTCCACGTGAGGATTGCGGGCACGGTCACCAGCAGCGCCGCCGGGACGAGGAAGGCCGCCAGCGGATGCGACTGGTAGAGCGGGACGAACGCCAGCGGGGCCGCGGCGGCGCCCATGAAGCGCAGTGACTGCACGACACTGACGCTGCCGCCCCTGTTGGCGCTGCCGCTCTGCAGCACCAGCGCGTTGAGACTCACCAGCACGCCCTGCGCGGCGGCCCCGGTCAGCGCCCACGCGATGACCGCGACCGCCGCGACCGGGACCGTGCCCACCGCCGCGACGAGCCCCGCGCCCAGCGTCGCGCCGGCGACGACCGTGGTGGCGGCACCGAACCTGTCGACGGCCTTGCCGATCTGCCGCGCGGTCAGGAACCCGACGATGCCGAAGCCGGTGAGCAGCAGACCGCGTTCACCCGCGCCCAGGCCGAACACGTCGTCCAGCCGGAACGCCACGAGGAACGACAGCCCGCCCAGGCACCCCCAGCAGACGAACGCGATGAGCGCGGGCCGCAGCGTGCTCGGCACGAACGCGCTGCGCAGACTCGCGTCGCGCTGCGGTTCGCCCTCCGTCTGCGGCACGCCCAGGACCGCCAGCGCGACGGCGACCACCGCGATGACCACGAACGCCAGCCGCCAGTCGACCTCGGCGGTGAGCCCGCCCACGAGCGGCGCGGACGTCTGCCCGGCCGCCTGCATCGCCCCGAACAACCCCAGCGCCCGGCCGAGCTTCTCCCTCGGCGTCGAGGCGGCGATCACCGCCAGCAGCACCGGCGTCGTGAACGAGTTCGCCGCGCCCTGCAACGCGCGGGAGGCCAGCAGCACCTCGAAGCTCCACGAGCAGGCGGCCAGCACGGACGTCAACGCGTAGGCGACGTAGGCGATCCGGATGGTCCGTTGTGGACCCCAGCGCTGCGCGAGCGTGCCGGAAGCCAGCATCAGCACCGCGAACGGCACGAGGTAGTAGGTGAGCGTCGAGGCGGCGCTGCCCGCCGACCTCCCGAAGCTGGCGCCGATCTCGGGCAGGATCGAGGTGGTCACGGCGCCGCCGAACGGCCCGATCAAAGCGCCCGCGTACAACCCGGCGCGTGCCAACCGCCCCACGGACACCTCCGGCCTACGCGTACACACCACACACACGGCGCCGGCCGGGTACCCCCAATTTCAAGCCTAGCGAGGGGGTCTGACACCTCCGCTGTTCAAGTGCACGCGGGGAGCTTTCGTGCGCTCGTAGCGTCCCCGCGTGCGGCCAGAACAGGACTAGCGCGGACCGGTCGACGGCCAGCCCGGACCACGCCCGCGACGGCGCAGGTAGCGCTCGAACTCCGCGGCGATGTCGTCACCCGACGCCTCGGTGATCTGCAGCTCCGCGTCGCCGCGCTCTTCCAGGGCGCGGACGTAGTTGCGCACGTCCTCGTCCTCGTCGGCCATCTCGGTGACCGTGCGCTCCCACTCCTCGGCCTGCTCCGGCAGCGCGCCGAGCGGGACCTCGATGTCGAGCACCTCCTCGACCCGGTGCAGCAGGGCCAGCGTGGCCTTGGGAGAGGGCGGCTGCGAGACGTAGTGCGGCACGGCGGCCCAGAACGAGATCGCCGGGATGCCCGCCTGCACGCACGCGTCCTGGAACACGCCGACGATGCCGGTCGGGCCCTCGTACTTAGAGTGCTCCAGGCCGAACTTCTCGGCGGCGTCCGCGTCGTAGGCCGTGCCGGTGACCGGGACCGGGCGGGTGTGGGGCGTGTCCATGAGCAGTGCGCCCAGGGTCACCACCGTCGTCACCCCGAGGGCGTCGATGTGGCCCAGCAGTTCGGCGGCGAACTTGCGCCACCGCATGTTCGGCTCGATGCCGTGCACGAGGATGACGTCCACGTCCGAGCCGGGAGGCCTGCACACCGACAGCCGCGTCGTCGGCCAGTCGACCCTGCGGGTGACGCCGTCCACCATGCGGACGCTGGGGCGCGTCACCTGGAAGTCGTAGTAGTCGTCCGGGTCGATCTCGGCGAGCGGGGTGGCGTCCCAGGTGAGTTGGAGGTGCTCGATCGCGGTGCTGGCGGCGTCTCCGGCGTCGTTCCAGCCTTCGAACGCACAGACCATGATCGGAGCCGTGAGCGGGATGCGCGGGTTCGAGGGGGTCGGGGATTCCTGGGACGGATCGTTCACGGCGCCAGACTACGGGTTCCGCCAGTCAACTCATCGTAGGCTTGGCCCATGCGTGATCGCGGAGAGTCGCCGTTGCTGGAAGCGCTGGTGAACCGTGTTGTCGTCGCTGACGGGGCCATGGGCACGATGCTTCAGGCCGTTGACCTCTCTCTCGACGACTTCAACGGTCTTGAGGGCTGCAACGAGATCCTGAACGTCACCCGCCCGGACGTCGTCAAGGCGGTGCATCGCGGTTATCTCGAAGTCGGCTGCGATGCCGTGGAAACGAATACTTTCGGCGCGAACCTCGCGAACCTCGCCGAGTACGACATTCCGGACCAGATCTTCCACCTGTCCGAGCGGGGTGCCGCGCTGGCCAGGGAGGTGGCGGACGAGTTCGGCACGCCTGGGCAGCCCCGGTTCGTGCTCGGCTCCGTCGGTCCCGGCACCAAACTGCCGACGCTCGGTCACGCTCCTTATGCGACGTTGCGCGACGCCTACCAGGAGCAGTGCAAGGGGCTGCTCGTCGGCGGGGTGGACGCGATCATCGTCGAGACCTCGCAGGACCTGCTGCAGACCAAGGCGTCCGTCATCGGCGCCAAGCGCGCGATGACGGCCGAGGGCCGGTTCGTGCCGATCATCGCCCAGGTGACCGTGGAGACGACCGGCACGATGCTGCTCGGCTCGGAGATCGGCGCCGCGCTGACCGCGCTGGAACCGCTGGGAATCGACCTGATCGGGCTGAACTGCGCCACCGGTCCCGCCGAGATGAGCGAGCACCTGCGGACGCTCTCCAAGCACGCGCGCATCCCGTTGTCGGTGATGCCGAACGCCGGACTCCCCGAACTGGGACCCCACGGCGCGGTCTACCCGTTGTCGCCGGAGGAACTGGCGCAGGCGCTCGCGGGGTTCGTTCGTGAGTTCGGCGCGCGGCTCGTCGGCGGCTGCTGCGGCACGACATCCGAGCACCTGCGCCAGGTGGCCGACGCGGTGCGCGACCTCGGTCCGTCGTCGCGCCGGCCGCGCCCGGAGCCCGGAGTGTCCTCTCTGTACCAGGCCGTCCCGTTCAAACAGGACGCTTCGGTGCTGATGATCGGTGAGCGCACGAACGCCAACGGCTCCAAGGCGTTCCGCGAGGCGATGCTCGCCGGGAAGTGGGAGGACTGCATCGAGATCGCGCGCGACCAGACGCGCGAGGGCGCCCACCTGATCGACCTCTGCATCGACTACGTGGGCCGCGACGGCGAGGCGGACATGCGTGCGCTGGCCTCGCGGCTGGCCACCGCGTCGACGTTGCCGATCGTGCTCGACTCCACCGAACCGGGCGTGCTGCAGGCCGGTCTGGAGTGCCTCGGCGGCCGCAGCGCCGTCAACTCGGTCAACTACGAGGACGGCGACGGTCCCGACTCCCGGTTCCAGAAGATCATGCGGCTCGTCTCCGAACACGGTGCGGCGGTCGTGGCGCTCTGCATCGACGAGGAGGGCCAGGCCCGCACGGCCGAGTGGAAGGTCCGCGTCGCCGCCCGCCTGATCGAGGACCTGACGGCGAACTGGGGCATGCGGGTCAACGACATCATCGTCGACTGCCTGACGTTCCCGATCTCCACCGGCCAGGAGGAGGTGCGCCGCGACGCCCTCGAGACGATCGAGGCGATCCGCGAGCTCAAGCGCCGTTATCCGGACGTGCAAACGACTCTGGGCCTGTCGAACGTCTCCTTCGGACTCAACCCGGCCGCGCGGCAGGTGCTGAACTCCGTGTTCCTGCACGAATGCGTGCAGGCGGGCCTCGACACCGCGATCGTGCACGCGTCCAAGATCGTGCCGATGGCGCGCATTCCCGACGAGCAGCGCGCGGTGGCCCTCGACCTGGTCTACGACCGCCGCCGCGAGGGTTACGACCCGCTGCAGAAGCTCATGGAGCTGTTCGAGGGCGTCACGACGAAGTCGAACTCCGCTACCCGTGCCGAGGAACTGGCCGCGCTGCCGTTGTTCGAACGCCTGCAGCGCCGGATCGTCGACGGTGAGCGCAACGGCCTGGAAGCCGACCTGGACGCCGCACTCGACGAGCGCCCGGCGTTGCAGATCATCAACGACACGCTGCTCGCCGGCATGAAGACCGTTGGTGAACTCTTCGGTTCCGGTCAGATGCAGCTGCCGTTCGTGCTGCAGTCCGCCGAGGTGATGAAGACCGCCGTCGCGCACCTCGAACCGCACATGGAACGCTCCGACGACGGAGGCAAGGGCCGGATCGTGCTCGCCACCGTGAAGGGTGACGTCCACGACATCGGCAAGAACCTCGTCGACATCATCCTGTCCAACAACGGCTACGAGGTCGTGAACATCGGCATCAAGCAGCCGATCAACACGATCCTGGAGGCCGCGGAGGAACACCGCGCGGACGCGATCGGCATGTCCGGCCTGCTGGTCAAGTCGACCGTGATCATGAAGGAGAACCTCGAGGAGATGAACTCCCGGGGTGTCGCCGCGCGGTGGCCGGTGCTGCTGGGCGGCGCGGCGCTGACCCGCGCGTACGTCGAGAACGACCTGACGGAGATGTACTTCGGCGACGTCCGCTACGCCCGCGACGCCTTCGAGGGCCTGCGGCTGATGGACGCGATCATGGCGGCCAAGCGCGGCGGGACCCCGATGGTGGACTCCGAGGCCCAGGCGAAAGTTCTGGAACGCAAAGCCCGCCGCGAACGGTCGCTGCGCATCGCGGCGGCCCGCAAAGCCGCTGCGGGGGAAGAAGAAGCCGTGTCCGGCCGCTCCGACGTGGCGACCGACAACCCGATCCCGGCGCCGCCGTTCTGGGGCAGCCGGGTCGTGAAGGGCATCCCGGTCGCGGACTATTCGGCGTTGCTGGACGAGCGTGCGACGTTCATGGGCCAGTGGGGCCTGAAGGGCACGCGCGGAGGCGGCCCGACCTACGAGGAGCTGGTCGAGACCGAGGGCCGCCCGCGCCTGCGCTACTGGATGGAACGTCTTGCCACCGAAGGTGTTCTTGCCCACGCCGCCCTCGTCTACGGCTACTTCCCGTGCGTCTCCGATGGCGACGATCTGGTGATTCTGACGGAGCGGTCGGTGGACGCCGCCGAGCGCTTCCGGTTCACTTTTCCGCGCCAGAAAAGGGATCGCCGCCTCTGCCTGTCGGACTTCTGGCGTTCGAAGGAGTCCGGCGAGGTCGACGTGATCGCGTTCCACCTCGTGACGATGGGCCAGCCGATCGCCGGCTACGCGAACGAACTGTTCGGCAAGAACGCGTATCGTGAGTACCTGGAAGTCCACGGACTGGGGGTCCAGCTCACCGAGGCGCTGGCCGAGTACTGGCACAAGCGGGTCCGCGAGGAACTCGTGTGGCCGACGGGCGGCACTGTCGCCGCCGAGGACCCGGCCGACGTCGAGGAGTACTTCAAACTCGGCTACCGGGGTGCGCGTTACTCGTTCGGCTACGGCGCCTGCCCCGAGATGGAAGACCGCCGGCGCATCGTCGAGCTCCTGGAGCCGTCGCGCATCGGGGTCTCGCTGTCCGAGGAACTCCAGCTACACCCGGAACAGTCCACCGACGCCTTCGTGGCGCACCATCCGGAGGCGAAGTACTTCAATGTCTGACCTGCGAGCAGTGCTGTGGGACATGGACGGCACGCTGCTGGACTCCGAGAAGCTGTGGGACATCCCGCTCTACGAGTACGCGGAGAAGCTCGGCGGGATTCTGTCGCCGGAGACCCGCGAACGCATGGTCGGCAGCAACGTGCCCACCACGATGCGCCTGCTGTTCGCCGACGTCGGCATCGAGCCCACCGAGGCCGACATGGCCGACGGCGCCGCGTGGATCTCCCGCCGCACCGAGGAGGTCTTCCGCGCCGGCCTGCCGTGGCGTCCGGGTGCCCAGGAAGCCCTGCGGGCCGTGCGCGAGTCGGGTGTGCCGATGGCGTTGGTGACGTCGACCGAGCGCTCGCTGACCGAGGTCGCGCTGGACACGATCGGGCGGGACCTGTTCGACGTGACCGTGTGCGGCGACGAGGTGGACGGGCTGAACAAGCCGCTGCCCGAGCCGTACCTGAAGGCGGCCCGGCTGCTGGGCGTGGACCCGGTGCGGTGCGTGGCGGTCGAGGACTCGCCCACCGGGGTGGCCGCTGCCGTGGCCGCTGGGTGCACCGTGCTGGTCGTGCCGTGTGACGTCGAGGTGGAGGCGGGGGAGCGGCGGATCCTCCGCGACTCGCTCGTGGGCGTCGATCTGGACGTGCTGAAGGCGCTCTAGGCTCGCACCGGCTGCCAGCTCAGCATGCCGTCACGCACCTCGGGCACGTAGACGGAGACCTTGAAGAACTTGGCTCTGGCGGCTTTCGCGTGCTCCTGAAGCACTGGTTCACCTGTTTCCAGCGAGCGCGCGATATCGGTGAGCATCGAGTCGAGGCTTGGCCACAGTGTCGGCAGGCGGCTTCCTTCGTCGACGTCCCACTCCCGGATGCAGCCTGACGCACGGCCTTGTCGTTCATCGACGAAAACATAGTCGCCCATGCCGTCCGCGGCGACAGGGACGAACTCTCCGAGGAAGATCCCGGACGTGGTGCCCGCGGGTTCCGCCTCGACCTGGAATCGAGTGGTCTTGCGGATGCGTTCCCGATTCGAGTTCTCCGAGGACAGTGGGGTGTACGCCGTGGGGATCAGATTGCCTGCTCCGGCCAGATGCCAGAATCCATCTGCGTCCGGTGCTGCGGTGATCTGGTCGAAGGTGCGAGGAGCGTTGTCGCGCAACCAGTTGTGGATCCGTTCCCACCACTGAAGACCGCTCTCCGTCATGTCGTCATCATGCCGAACCATGGGGTGGCCGCTGGTGCGGCCACCCCACATCATCAGGCGACTGCGGCCTTCTCGGTGGCCTTGCGGGTGGCCGGGTCGATCAGCAGGCCGAACACCACGCCGATGCCGACGTAGAGCGTGGCGAGCTGGGCGAGCGAGCTGAGGCGGAACTGCCACAGCACGTTCACCGGCATGTCCGCGGGAATCGTGTCCGGCGGCGCGGGGAACGCCAGCAGCACCACCGCGACGGCCGCGGCCACCGCGAGCAGCACCGCGGTGACCCGCACCGGCTGCGGCTGAGCGCGTAGCCGCTCGGCGAGCCGGCTGGCGGCCCACACGATCACCAGACCGGCCACCACCACACCGAGGTAGAGCGCGGTCCGGTAGTTCACCGTCTCCGGGTCGCCCACTGCGGGCGGGTTGGCGGGGTACTTGAGCCACGGCAGCAGCGCCACGGCACCGAACACGGCGGCACCGAAGGCGAAGCTGCGGCTGAACGGCGTGCTGCCGGTGAACCAGCGCTTCGACAGCGCGTAGGCCGTGGCGAACACCAGGCCCACCGCGATGCCGACGATCACCACGCCGAGCATGCCGCCCACGACCTGGGCGCCGCGGCTGACCAGTTCTTCCCCGCCACCGTGCGAGTGGCCGGCTTCCTCACCGGCGGGTGCCCGGGCCTCTTCGACCGCGAGCGCGGCACGAATCGGGATCTCGGTCACCAGGAGCTGCACCAGCGCGGACGCGACACCGGCGATGCCGCCGGCCGCGACTCCGCGCAGCGCAAGAGACTTGTACGTCGTCATCTGCTTGATCGGTGGATCTGATCAGTGGCAGGGGACGCCGAGGGCGTGGCGGCCGTCGTGGAAGAACTCGTGCAGCAACTCGGAACTCGCGCCGAGCGCGAGGCCGTTCTCCTGCAGGACCAGGTAGGTGACGATCAGGCCGAGCACTGAGACGGCGAAGGCCCATTTGGGCACGCGGACGGCGGACAGGTTTGCTGCGGGGCTCGTCATGACGGGCTCCTCCATACCTCGTGGAAGGTCAACTCTCCTTGCGGCGCCGCAGCCGGTCTCCTGACTTCCGGATCAACGCTGCCCCCGCGTCTTCCCAGTCCCGGCGGGGACCAGTGACGTGCTCGGCGGGGATCGCTTCCCGGTCACAGTGGCGAGGACCGCGCCGGATTCTCACCGGCTTCCCGTCACTGCGGCGCGTGCACCGTAAGTTGAGCGGCCCGATAAGCACAACCGGCCATAAGAGTTGTTGTGTTCCTTACTTCACGAGTGGACAGTCACCACACTTCCCACCTGCGGCGACGCGGTAGTAGAGACAACACGACCGACGAAGGAACGTGACCTCGCCGGGGAAAGTCAGGAATTCTCCGGCCTGTTCGAACGGCGGTGCGCTCATGAGCTGTTCGCCCCGTTCTTCCGCTTCCTCGGCGGTGAGCATGCGTGCGCGCACAACCATTTTCAGCGCGCCGGCGATGTTCGACATCGCGTTGCCCCACAGCAGTCCGCGTGCCACCGGGGTGACCTGCTGGATCGCTTCCACCACCGGTTCGAGCGCTTCCGCGGCCTCCGGGCCCAGTCGCGGCTGGTCGATGCGGACGCTCAGGCCGTTCGCCGGGTGGTGCTGCCACCACAGGTTCTCCGGGCGGATGTCGATCGGGATGTTCGCGGCCGTGAGCGGGCTGAGTAGCCGTGCCGTGTAGCTGAGGAAGAACAGGCTCGCCGCGACGCGTGGTTCGTCGGCTTTGTACCGGTTCGCGATGGCGTCGATCGTGGCCTTGAGCGCCGGGCCCTCCAGCAATGCGGTTCCCGGCAACCAGGAATCGTCGGGGCGGCCCACGTCGAGCGCGAAGAAGGGGTTGATTCCGCGCACCCGGCGGAGTGCTTCGAGGACCTCGGCGAACTCGGACACGAAGTTCACGCTACCGGGTGTCTATGCAGGACAGATCACGTCCACCGCCTGGGACAGATGCGACCGCGGTGTGGACTGGGGGCGCCGGGATGGGAGGATGTCGTGCCGTGAAGACCTTCGATTCCCTGTTCGCTGAACTGACCGAACGAGCCGCCATCAGGCCGGAGCATTCCGGCACCGTCGCTGCGCTCGAGGCCGGGGTCCATGCGCAGGGAAAGAAGGTCCTGGAGGAGGCGGGCGAAGTCTGGATCGCCGCCGAGTACGAGTCCGACGAGAAGCTCTCCGAGGAGATCTCGCAGCTGCTCTATCGCCTCCAGGTGCTCATGCTGGGCCGTGGCCTCACCCTCGAAGACGTCTACAAGTACCTCTGACGGAAGACTTCCACATGCTGCGCGTTGCAGTCCCGAACAAGGGCGCGCTCGCTGAACGCGCCTCCGCCATGCTCACCGAGGCCGGCTACCGGCAGCGGCACGAGCCGCGCGACCTGACGGTGCTCGACAACAACAACGAGGTCGAGTTCTTCTTCCTGCGTCCCAAGGACATCGCGATCTACGTGGCGTCCGGCGACCTCGACCTCGGCATCACCGGCCGGGACCTGGCCGCCGACTCGGGCGCCGACGACAACGGCTCCTCCGTCGAGGAGCTGCTGGCGCTGGGCTTCGGCTCGTCGACCTTCCGCTACGCCGGGCCTCGCGGCACCGACTGGAAGGTCTCCGATCTCGAAGGCAAGCGCCTCGCCACCGCGTACCCGAAGCTCGTGGGCCGCGACCTCAGGGCCCGTGGCATCACCGCCCAGGTGATCCGTCTCGACGGCGCCGTGGAGATCTCGATCCAGCTGGGCGTGGCCGACCTGATCGCCGACGTCGTGGGCTCGGGCCGGACTCTCAAGCAGCACGACCTGGTGCCGTTCGGTGACCCGATCTGCGAGTCCGAGGCGATCCTGATCCACCGCAACGGCTCAGAGGTCACCGCGGCGAAGAAGCAGCTGACGGCCCGCATCCAGGGCGTCGTGTTCGCGCAGCAGTACCTGATGCTCGACTACGACTGCCCCCGTTCGCTGCTCGACGACGCGATCGCGCTGACCCCGGGCCTGGAGTCACCGACCGTCGCGCCGCTGGCCAACCCGGACTGGGCGGCCGTGCGGGCGATGGTGTCGCGCAAGGAGGCGAACAAGGTGATGGACGAGCTGGCCGCGATCGGTGCCAAGGCCGTGCTGGCCTCGGACATCAGGTTCTGCCGGCTGTGATCACCGAGCACGCCCTGCTGGACGTGCTGCCGGGTAGTGCCGAGGAGTTCGAGTGGGCGTTCGGCGAGGCGCGGGAGCTGATCTCCGCCTCGCCGGGCTTCCGCGGCCTCGAACTGCTGCGATGCCTGGAGACGCCGTCGCGCTACCTGCTGCTCGTGCGCTGGGACACGGTCGAATCGCACACCGTGGGTTTCCGGCAGGGACCAACATATGAGCGGTGGTCGGCCTTGCTGCACCGCTTCTACTCGCCGTTCCCCGAGGTGTCGCACTACGAGAGCGCGTTGAGCACCTCTTCGTCCGTGGTCTGATCGAAGCTCTCGTACCAGCGGCTCACGGCCTGGAAGTGCGCCGGTGTGAGGACGGCGATCACTCTCGTCGTGAAGCTCTTGAGGGACTCTCTCGCGGCGACCGGGACGGCCAGGGTGACGCTTCTCGGTTCGCGTCTGGCGATCCAGTGGAGTGCTGCTCTGGCGGTGACGCCGGTGGCCAGGCCGTCGTCCACGAGGATCACGTCGCGGTCCCTGATGACGAGCGGTTTGTCGCCGCGGTAGAGGACCGTGCGCCGTTGGGCTTCGGCGCGTTCTTCGTCGCAGGTGCGGCCCAGTTGCTCTTCGGTGAGGTTCAGGGCCCTGAGCGCTCTCGGGTCGTAGATGGGTTCGCTGTCCGCGGTGACGGCGCCTACGCCGTACTCGGGGTGACCCGGGGCGCCGATCTTGCGCGCCACTACGACGTCCAGTTCGGCGTTGAGATGTTGTGCAATCTCTTTGGCCACCGGGACGCCGCCTCTCGGGAGGCCGAGGACCAGCGGGTCGTGCCACGGGAGGTCCGCGAGTCGCGCGGCGAGGGCGCGGCCCGCTTCCTGCCGGTTCGCGAACCTCTTCACAGTCCCGCTGACGCTACGCCCCTCCCCGCTCAGTCGAACAGGCCGATGATGTCGGTGGTCATCGGGATGAAGGGGGACTGTGGGTCTCAGCGTTCGCGGACGAACAGCGCCTGCGCCGTCGTGCCCACCGGCCCGGCCACGTCGTGCACCACGCTGGTCGCGAGCCCGACGCCGTCCGGCCCGATGGTCGTCCGCGCGTCCATCCCGACCCACTCGCCGACGGGGCGGCGGTGCAGGTGGACGGTCAGGTCGGTGTTGATGGCGTACCACTTGCGAATGTCCACACGGGACGAGACACCGCTCGCCGAGTCGACCACGGCGAACAGCAGTTCCTCCGGTGACGGCTCGGAACCCTCGACCACGGCCACGCGCGGGCGGGCCCACACCCGGGCATCGCCCGGCGTGAAGATGCCGCCCGACACGGAAAGCCACTCGACGGCGGCCAGGTAACCGCCGCCCCAGTGTTCGGGGATCTCCATCGGCACGGCGGACTCGGGCGGTGCCAGCGCGGGAACCTCGCCGCCTGCCACGGAAGCCGTGTCCGAGGTGACGATGCGCCACGCTCGCGCCGTGAGCACGGTGCGGCCTTCGTGGGACAGCGAAGCCGCCAGCAGCTCGACCGAGCGGCCGGGGCGTTCGACCGAGGTGGACACCGTGAGGTCGGCCACCGGGACCGGGCCGAGCACCTCGAACGTGACGCGCGCCAAGGCCGACGACGGGTTGTCCAGCGCCAGCAACGACCGCACCAGCAACGCCGAGGGCGGGCCGAGGTGCTGGCTGTCCGGGCCCCACGGGCCGACGGTGTGCTCGGTGGAGCGGAACGTGTCGCCGCCCAGCGGCAGGTAGAAGGCAGGCATCAGTCGCGGTCCTGGAGGGTCTCGGTGTCGTCCGGCTCCGGCCAGCCAGGGTAGGGCGGCGGGGTGCCGTCGAACGCCGGGCAGAAGGCCTTGTGGTCGCAGTAGTCGCACAGGCGGCTGGGGTTGGGGCGGAAGTCGCCCGTCGGCGCGGCCCGCATGATGGCCTGCCAGATCGCGTCGAGCGTGCGCTCGAAGCGGGCCAGCTCCGACTCGTCCGGCGTGTAGGCGAGGGCCTGGCGGTCGGCGAGGTACATCAGGCGCAGCTGGCGGGGGACGACGCCGCGCAGCTTCCACAGCACCAGGGCGTAGAACTTCATCTGGAACAACGCCTTCGCCTCGCCCACCTGGCGGGGCGCGGCGCCGGTCTTGTAGTCCACGACGCGGATTTCACCCGTCGGGGCCACGTCGACCCGGTCGATGTAGCCGCGCAGCAGCACACCGGACGGCAGCTCGGACTCCACCAGCAGCTCGCGCGACTCCGGCTCCAGGCGCCGCGGGTCCTCCAGGCCGAAGTAGCCGTCGAGCAGCTTCGTGGCCGACGCCAGCCACTCCGCCTCCTCCTCGCTGCCCTCGACCTCGAACAGCGTCGCGAACTCCGGGCGCTCGGCCTTCACCCGCTCCCAGGCCGGCGTGATCATCGAACGCGCGCGATCGGGCACCCGCTCGGCCGCGGGCAGTGCGAACAGGTCCTCCAGCACCGCGTGCACCACCGTGCCGCGCACCTGCGCCTTCGTCGGCCTCTCCGGCAGCCGGTCGACCGCGCGGAACCGGTAGAGCAGCGGGCACTGCTTGAAGTCCCCTGCCCGGGAAGGCGAGAGCGCGGGCCTGCGCAACGTGGTGCTCATGGTTCGCACCCTAGGACAGGGGTCTGACAATCCTGGGAGCGCCACCTGGATACCGCCCGCCCGAAGCCGGTGAGGGCGGGTCCTGAAGACGTGCGCGGGAAGCACCACCACCTCAGGCGATTCACACCGAACCGCGAGATCACACCACCCCCTCTACAGTGCTTCCGTGGCCGCGCGGATCAGTGATCGAGTGGGCGGCCTGCTGCTGTTCCGGGTGGCGGGCATCCCGGTGTTGCTCGCGCCGTCGTGGTGGATCGGCTCGGCGATCGTGGTGGCGTTCTACGCCCCGTTCGTCGACGACCTCGCTCCCGGCACGGCGCCGGGCGTCGGGCTGCTGATGGCGGTGCTGCTCGCACTCTTCCTCGGGATGTCGGTGCTCGCGCACGAGCTCGGTCACTGCGTCGTGGCGCTGCGGCTCGGCCTGCCGGTCAGGCGACTGCACCTGTTCCTGCTGGGCGGGTCCACCGAGATCATGCGCACACCCGGCAAACCCGGCCACGAGGGTGCGGTCGCGGGCGCCGGTCCGGCCGTGTCCGTCGTGCTGGCGATCATGTTCGGCATCGGCGCGATGGTCATGAACCAGGACGGTGTCGTGTGGGTGCTGGTCTTCCAGCTCGCCGCCGCGAACGCCGCCGTCGCCGTCTTCAACCTCCTGCCCGGCCTGCCGCTGGACGGCGGCCGGATCGTCAGGGCCGGCGTGTGGGCCATGACCGGGCAACGGGCGACGGGCACGCGTGTCGCCGTGGTCGGTGGTATCGCCGTGGCCATCGCACTGGTGGCGTGGGCGCTGTACGGCGTCGCGGAAGGCGCGGAAGACCGTTGGCTGCGCTTCGGCGTGTGCGTGCTGACGGCGTGGGGTGTCGTCGTCGGCGCGAGGAGCGAACTCGCCAGCGAACGCCGTCGCACCTGGCCCGCCGGTCTGACCCTCGCCGACCTGATCCGCCCGGTGCTCCAGCTGCCGGCGGAGAGTCCCGTCGCGGACGCGCTGAGCACCTCGGCCGGGCGCGGTGTGGTGCTGGTGCGGGCGGACGGCGTCGCGGCCGGCCTGCTCGACACCGTGGCGGCCGAAAAGCTCGCGGCGGCAAGCCCTTTCGCGCCCGCGGAGCAGGCGGCCGAGCCGATCCTGCCCGAGACCGTGCTGCTCGCCGACGAGCCCGGCGAGGAGATCGTCGAACGCGTCCAGGGCACCGCCGCGTGGCAGTTCCTCGTCGTCGACCTGGAGGGCCGTCCGGCGGGTGTGCTGCACAGGGAGGACCTGCGTGCGGCCATTGAGAAGGGCGTTTGACACCATTGCGCGGTGATTAGCGCAAGTGGACCGTTCCAGCCGGGTGACCGGGTTCAGCTCACCGACCCCAAGGGACGGCACTACACCGTCGTTCTGGAGCCCGGCAAGGAGTACCACACCCACCGCGGCGCCATCCCGCACGACCTGCTCCTCGGGCAGCCCGAGGGGTCCGTCGTGCAGTCGGTGGGCGGCACGACCTTCCTGGCGCTGCGCCCGCTGCTGCCGGACTACGTGCTGTCGATGCCGCGCGGCGCGCAGGTGATCTACCCGAAGGACGCCGCGCAGATCTGCATGTATGGCGACATCTTCCCGGGCGCGCGCGTTCTGGAGGCAGGGGCGGGCTCCGGCGCGTTGTCGTGCTCGCTGCTGCGCGCGGTGGGGGAGAAGGGCAGCGTCCAGTCCTACGAGGTGCGCGACGACCACGCGGTCCACGCCATCCGCAACGTGGAGACGTTCTTCGGCGAGCGCCCCGGCAACTGGTCGATCACCGTCGACGACGTGAAGAACCACGAGGGCGAGGTTGACCGGGTCATCCTCGACATGCTCTCGCCGTGGGAGGTCCTGCCCACGATCGCGAAGAACCTCATCCCCGGCGGCGTCCTGGTCGTCTACGTCGCCACGACGACGCAGCTCTCCGTGGTCACCGAGGCGCTGCGGGAGATGACGTGCTTCACCGAGCCCCACGCGTGGGAGACGCTCGTCCGCCCGTGGCACGTCGTCGGACTCGCCGTGCGGCCGGAGCACCGGATGATCGGGCACACCGCGTTCCTGCTGACCACGCGCCGGCTCGCGGAGGGCGTCACGGCGCCCAGGCCGCAGCGCCGCCCCAGCAAGGGCTGACCTCGCGACGCCGAGGGCCCCGCACTTCACCGAAGTGCGGGGCCCTCGTGCGTCAGGCTAGTGCCGTGACCGGCAGCCTTTGCCCCGTATTTCGGTGGTCAGACGGGTGCATCGTGGTGCCGGCCCCACGTCCTCATCCTGGTTGGATTCGGGCGTGGGGCCGGTGCCGCGAGGCGCCCTGCTGAGCGCCGGAAGACGCGGCGAAGGTTGCCGGTCACGGCACTAGTTGCTCTCGAGCTTCTCGATGCCGCAGACCTTCCAGTCGCCACTCTCTTTGAGCAGCTTGTAGATGATGGAGCCCGACGCGACCTTGCCCGGGTTGTTCGGGTCCTGGAGCCCGGTGAGGCTCTGCCTGAACGTGCCGGTGCTGCCCGACGTCCTGACCTCCGACACGGTGGCCTTCACGCTCGGGTTCGGTGCGGCGGTCTGGGGCTTCAGCTTGGGGAACTCCGCCGAGCACACGAGGTCCTTGACGTCGTTCGGGGTGCTGTTGCCCGCGCGAGCGCCCTTGATGATCCTGTCGGTGAACTCCTTCGCGACGTCCTCGGCGTCGCTGTCACCGCCGCTCGACGAGCTCTTCGACGACGGCGTGGTCGGCTTCGAGGAGCTGCCGCCCGTCGGCTCCGTGTTCGTGCTCGTGTTCGTCGCCGCGGTGTTGTCGCCGCCGCCCGAGTCGCCGGAGAGCAGGACCGCGGCCGTGATGCCACCGCCGACGAGCACCAGCACGCCGACGACGACGCCGATGATCAGGCCGGTGTTGCTCTTCTTGGGCGGCGGACCGCCGAACCCGCCGGGCTGGCCGAACGGCTGCTGGCCGTAGGGACCGGGCTGGCCCTGCTGCTGGCCGTACTGACCGGGTTGCTGCCCGTAGCCGGGTGGCGGCTGCTGGCCGTACTGGCCAGGCTGCTGCGGCTGCCCCGGCTGTTGTCCGTACCCCGGTTGCGGCTGCTGGCCGTAACCGGGTTGCTGCGGCGGCTGCTGCCCGTAGGGGCCCGGCTGCTGCGGCGGGTAGGTCATGGAGTTCCCCCGAAGTGGATGAAGCGGACCGGCCGGCTGACGACTACCTGGTCGTCGGGATCTTGATGTCCTTGGCCAGCGTGCAGACCTTCCAGTCGCCCGACTCCTTCTTGAACTTCAGCTCGGAGTCGATGGTCTGGGTCGTGCCACCGTAACTACCGCTGATGGTGAGCTTGACGGTCGCCTCGTTACCGGAGACGGTCGCGCCCTTGTACGTCATCTTCGGCACCGGCATCTTCTTGGCCTCCTCGGCCAGCTTCCGCTGCTCGGGGGTCAGCTTCTTCTCGAGCTCGGCAGCCTCGTCGAGCATGGCCTTGCAGGCCATCGACTTGGCCTTGCTCTCGTTCTTCGAGCTCACGACGGAGATGTACTCCTCGACGGCCTTCTTCACGTCGGCCTCGGCTCCACCGCTGCTGCCGCTGTCAGTCGAACCCGAGTCCGGCGACGAACTGCTGGAGCTGCTGGAGCTGTTGGCGGTGAGCATGACGGCCGCCGTGATGCCGCCGCCGAGGAGCACCAGCACGCCGACGACGACGCCGACGATCAGGCCGGTGTTGCTCTTCTTGGGCGGAGGGCCGCCGAACCCGCCGGGCTGGCCGTACGGCTGCTGACCGTAGGGCTGCTGGCCGTACTGGCCCTGCTGCTGGAACCCGCCGCTCGGCGGTCCCTGCTGGCCGAACGGGTCCTGCTGCGGCTGGCCGTACTGGCCGGGCTGCTGCCCGTACCCCGGTGGCGGCTGCTGGCCGTATCCGGGCTGCTGCGGCTGGCCGTAACCCGGCTGGCCCTGACCCGGCTGCTGCGGCGGCTGCTGCCCGTAGGGCCCACCGGGCTGCGGCTGCTGCCCGTAGGGACCGGGCTGCTGCGGCGGGTAGGTCATCGAAACTCCCCCGATGTGGATGAGGTGATCTTCTGCTGGACATTGTGGTGCTTCGCCCGGTAACCCGCGGGCGAATGAGATCTATCGACACGCACGAGTGGTTATGCACACGGTCTGAAGTGGCGCTGGAGTCGCGTTCCGGCCGCGCGAAGGTCGTGTCTGATAACGATTGTGGCAACTCCACCGGGAATCGAGTGCGATGCACTGCGCTGTCGGGGTGGTGCGCCGGTCGCGTCGGTGGGACCACCCGGTTGGCGGCACGCCGGCCGGTCGCAACGGAGTCCCGCTCGCGCGGGTCCTCCGATGGGCACGAACGGGGTGGGTTGCGGTGCGTGACCGCCGAACGGATCAACGACTGGTCCACCTGGTGGGACGATGGCGGATCGCCGCCCGTCGCCGGGTCGCGAGCCGTACCAGGCGTGTCCATTGTCGTCCGAGGGGGGTCGCGGACCGTAGGGACCGGGCCGCCGCCCTGGTGCTCCCATGACCCTCTCCTCGGGCTTCTCGCAGGTCGTCTGGCGTGTCGAGACACGAAACGCCGGTCGTGGTTTCTGGGACGCACCGTAGCGGGTAGGCGGTCGAACCGGACACCGAGATGGAGCAGTTGACCTCTGTTGGAGGCCTCACCGTTGCACCACACGAGCGAAGATGATGTTGTGAGTACCCCATTTTGTCGGTGATCGCCGGTACCGTAATCGGTACGAACACGGGAGGAGGGTGCCGACATGCAGCACGGTCATCCCGGCAGCCAACCCGATGAGGGTGGCGAGCTGAACCAAGGCAACAATTCTGCTGAGCTGACTGCGCAGATCAGGTTCCTCGAGGACGAGATCGCGTCGTTGCGTCGCAAGCTGACCGAGTCGCCGCGGCACACGCGGTTGCTCGAGCAGCGCTTGGCTGAGGCGACAGAGCGCGTCAGCCAGCTGACCGAGCGAAACACGAAGCTCATAGACACCCTCCGCGAAGCACGAAGTCAACTGCTCGCGCTGCGTGAGGAAGTCGACCGGCTGGCGCAACCGCCCAGTGGGTACGGCGTCTTCATGGCACGTTTCGACGACGGGACCGTGGACGTCTTCACGTCCGGCCGCAGGATGCGCGTAGCCGTGTCCCCCGCGGTCGAGCCGGAGAAGATCGCCTACGGCCAGTCCGTGCGTCTCAACGAGGCGCTGACGGTCGTCGAGGCCGGCGGGTTCGAGCGTTCCGGCGAGGTCTGCTCTCTGCGGGAGGTGCTGACCGACGACGACGGTCTGGACACCATTTCCCGCGCGCTGGTCGTCGGCCACGCGGACGAGGAGAGGGTGGTCTGGCTCGCGCAGCCGCTGCTCGACTCGCCGCTGAAGCCCGGCGACTCGCTGCTGGTCGACTCGAAGGCGGGTTTCGCCTACGAACGGGTCCCCAAGGCCGAGGTCGAGGACCTCGTGCTCGAGGAGGTCCCGGACATCGACTACAGCGACATCGGTGGCCTCTCCAGGCAGATCGAGCAGATCCGCGACGCCGTGGAGCTGCCGTTCCTGCACGCCGACCTGTTCCGCGAGTACGAGCTGCGCCCGCCCAAGGGCGTGCTGCTCTACGGCCCTCCCGGTTGCGGCAAGACGCTCATCGCCAAGGCGGTGGCGAACTCCCTGGCCAAGAAGGTGCGGGAGATCCGCGGCGAGACCGACAAGCAGGCCAAGTCCTACTTCCTCAACATCAAGGGCCCCGAGCTCCTCAACAAGTTCGTCGGTGAGACCGAGCGGCACATCCGCCTGATCTTCCAGCGGGCTCGCGAGAAGGCGTCCGACGGCACCCCCGTGATCGTGTTCTTCGACGAGATGGACTCGATCTTCCGCACCCGTGGTTCGGGTGTGTCGTCCGACGTCGAGACGACGATCGTGCCCCAGCTCCTCGCCGAGATCGACGGCGTCGAGGGCCTGGAGAACGTCATCGTCATCGGCGCCTCCAACCGCGAGGACATGATCGACCCGGCGATCCTCCGCCCCGGCCGACTCGACGTGAAGATCAAGATCGAGCGACCGGACGCCGAGGGCGCGAAGGACATCTTCAACAAGTACCTGACGCCCAACCTCCCGCTGCACGCCGACGACCTCGCCGAGTTCGGCGGGGACCCGAAGGCCTGCATCGAGGGCATGGTGCAGCACACCGTGGAGCGCATGTACGAGGAGTCCGAGGACAACCGGTTCCTGGAGGTCACCTACGCCAACGGTGACAAGGAGGTCCTGTACTTCCGGGACTTCAACTCCGGGGCCATGATCCAGAACATCGTCGACAGGGCGAAGAAGGCGGCGATCAAGTCGCTGCTGGACACCAAGCAGCCCGGACTCTCCGTCCGGCACCTGCAGGGCGCCATTCTCGACGAGTTCGCCGAGAACGAGGACCTGCCGAACACGACGAACCCGGACGACTGGGCTCGCATCTCGGGCAAGAAGGGCGAGCGGATCGTCTACATCCGCACGCTCGTCACCGGGAAGAACCAGGACGCCGGCCGCGCGATCGACACGGCCGCGAACACCGGCACGTACCTGTAGTACCGCTTCACCGAACCGCCCCGGTCGCTGCACCACACGGCCGGGGCGGTTCTTTCATGCGGTGACGCGTCTCCTGGTGAACGCGGTGAGCGCCGCGGTCAGCACCGCCATCACGACCCAGCCCGCCCAGCCGCTCAGACCCAGCGTCCACGGGTCGGGCGGAGCGAACTCCGAGGCGTCGGTGAAGGCGATGTTCACGAAGGCGATGACCAACGTGTTGTTCGCGGCGTGGGCGATCGAGCACGCCCAGACCGAGTTCGTGTGCAGTCGCAGCATGCCCAGCAACGTGCCGAACAGCACGGTGAACACCGCGAACGGGATGAACGCCGGCAGCGACCCGACATGGCCCGGCAGGTGCCACGCGGCCCAGATCACGCCGCTCAGCCCGAACGCGCCCCACCTGCCGAACCGCATCAGGCGCGGTAGCAGGAAACCGCGCCAGCCCCACTCCTCGCAGAACGCGAGTGGCAGCACCAGCAGGAAGAGCAGGCCGGCGCGGATCAGCGCCGTCAGCAGCACCTCGCCCGTCGGTCCCTCTCCGTGGACCTGGTGCAGTCCGGAGAACCCCGTGAGGTCGAGCCGGACGGCGATCACCACGGCGAGCACGGCGAGGCCGAGGAGCGCCGCGAGCGCCACCGCGCTCTGCCTCGCGACCTGCCGCGCGGGCTGCCGGGTGAGGCCCGTGTCGTCCAGGTCGAACCGGCGCACGACGACCAGCATCGCGAGCCCGACCCCCAGCATCCCTCCCGGCGCGATGACGTCCACGCCCGTCGCCTGCTTGAACGACCAGAGCAGCCACGGGACCGAGAACGCGATCCCGAGGAACGTCCACACCGGCCTGGTCACGTCACCACCGCCGCCAGCGCCGCGATGACGTCGTCCGGCGCGGTCACCAGGACCTCGCCGTACCCCTCCGTGACAATCCAGACCGCCGCTCGTCCACTTCGGACGGCCACGAGCTGACGCCCGCGCCTGCCCATCCAGATGCCCGCCTTGCCGATCCCCGCCATCTCGGCGCCGGCGATGCGCACGCCGTGCAACGTGAGGAACGGGTGCCGCTCTCGTCGTACCTCGCGGATCGCCCCCAGCGGCACTTCGAAGCGCCGCTGCCACGTGAAGATCCGTTCCCACGCGGTGAACTCGATGACGAGCCTGCCGTCGTGGATCGCTGTTGTCGCCATGGACGCTTCCTCCCCGGTGAGCATCTGTTCTATTACTTGTATAACAGATAGACTTGAGGTCGTGCTACTGACGATCGACCTCGACAGCGACGCGCCGATCTACCAGCAGATCCGCGACCGGGTGGTGGAAGCGGTCGCCACGGGGACGCTGAAGGCGGGCGACCCGCTGCCGTCCACGAGGCAGCTCGGGGTCGATCTCGGCATCAACTTCCACACCGTGAGCAAGGCCTACGACCTGCTGCGGCAGGAGGGGGTGATCCGGATCAACCGCAAGAGCGGCGCCGTCGTGCGGCGCGACCACGGCTCCGGGCCACCGGACGCGGGGTTCGCCGACGCGTGGCAGGCCAGGCTGCGCACACTGCTCGCCGAGGCGACGACGCAGGGTCTCTCCCGCGACGACGTGCTCGGGCGCAGCCAGGACGTGCTGAACGGCTTCGAGGGGGCACGCGCATGACCGGGCAGGTGGGCTGGCTCGTGCTGGTCACGGCGGCGTTCCTCGTGCTGCCGTCGACGGCCAGGCCGACGCTGCCGTTCGGCGTCCGGGTGCCGCACGAGCGGACGGGCGAGGTCCACTCGATCCGCGTCGGCTACCGGCTCGCCGTCGTGGCGTTCGGCGTTGTCGCCGCGGTCGCCACACTGCTCGGCGCCGCCGGACTTGTGGCCGCCCTCGTCGTCGCGTGCCTGCTCGCGCACTGGGCCGCGGCGGGCTTCGTCTCCCGGGCCAAGCGGTCGTGGCCCGTGGTCCGGCAGGGCGTGACGACCGACACCGGCCTGCGCACCGATCCGGTCCGCCTGCCTTGGCCGCATCTGGTGCCCGCCACCGCGTTGGTCGTGGGCACGGCGGTGCTCGGTCTGGCCCGCGACACACCGTGGGACCTGCTGTGGCCGCTGACGAACCAGATCGTCGTGCTGGTGATCGCCGTGCTTGTGGCGGTGACGCTCCCGCGAGCGCGCCCCGAACTGGACGCCGCACGGCCGGAGAGCTCCGCACGGTCCTATCGCGCCTATCTGGCGGGAAACCTGCGGATCGTCACGTTGCTGTCCACGGCCGTGATCGCCGCACTGGCCGTTAAAGCCCTGGAGATGTGGGGAATCGTGTCCGGGGTCGGCTGGACCGTGCTGACCGTCGCGCTGGTGGCCGCACCGGCCGTCGTCGCCGTCGTGTGGCTGGTCCGGGCGGGCGACGCCGGACACCGCCTCGACAGCGACGACAGCGAGAACACCGGCGTGGCGCAACGCGATGACGACCGCCACTGGCACGTGGGCGGTCTCGTGTACGCGAACCGCACCGACCCGGCGCTGCTCGTGCACCAGCGCGTCGGTTCACGGTGGACGCTCAACCTGGGCCATCCCGCGTCGTGGCTGACGCTGGCAGCGCTGTTGGTGGTGTTTCTGCTAGCGAACTAGGCCGGACTCGTAGGCCGCGATCACGAGCTGGGCGCGGTCGCGGGCGTGCAGCTTCGCCAGCAGGTTCCCGATGTGCGTCTTCACGGTGCCGGTGCTGACGTGCAGCTCGGCCATGATCTCCGCGTTGGACCGCCCGCGGGCGATCAGCAGCAACACCTCCTTCTCCCGCTCGGTCAGGCGTTCCAGCCCGCGCACCACCGGCGAGGAGGGCCGCCGGACGAACTCCGAGATGAGCCGGCGCGTGACCGTCGGCGACAGCAGCGACTCGCCGGACGCCACCACGCGGATCGCGGTCAGCAGCTCGGCGGGTGGCGTGTCCTTGAGCAGGAAGCCCGAGGCGCCGGCCCGCAGTGCCCCGAAGACGTACTCGTCGAGGTCGAACGTCGTCAGCACGAGCACGCGCGGCCCGTCGAGCAGCAGGGTGGCCTCGATGCCGTCCATCTCGGGCATGCGGATGTCCATCAGCACGACGTCCGGTTCCAGTTCGGACGCCAGCGCGACGGCCTCGGCGCCGGTGCCGGCCTCGCCCACCACGGTGAGGTCCGGTTCGTGGTCGACGAGCATCCGGAAGCTGGCGCGCAGCAACGCCTGGTCGTCGGCGATCAGCACCCGGGTCATCGTTGCGGGAGTTCCGCGACGACCCGGAAACCACCGGCGGGACCGGGGCCCGCGCTGAACGTGCCGCCGTAGACGGCCACGCGTTCGCGCATGCCGATCAACCCGTGTCCCACTCCGAGCTCCTTCACCCCAGGCCCGTCGTCCGCCACCTCGACGCGGACGGCTTCCGGTGTCACGTCTACCAGCACCGTGCACGACGCGGGGGCCGCGTGCTTCACGACGTTCGTCAGCGCCTCCTGCACGATCCGGTACGCCGACAACCCGAGGCCTTCCGGCACAGCGGCATCACCACGCATGTCCAGCGTGACGTGCACGCCCGCGAGTGACGCGCGGTCGGCCAGGCCGGCGAGCCCGCCGAGGCCGGGGGAGGGCGCCAGGTCGGCGTCGGAGCGCAGCACGCCCAGCAGCCCGCGCATCTCGGTCAGCGCTGCCCGGCTCGTCTCCGAGATGACCTGCAACGCCTCGTACGCGTGCTCGGGTGACCGCACGTGTGCGGCGTTCGCGGCTTGCACGGTGATCAGGGAGAGGTTGTGCGCCACCACGTCGTGCAGTTCGCGGGCGATGCGCAGGCGTTCGTCGGAGAGGGCCTGTTCGGCCTGTTGCGCGGTTTCCCGTGCGAGGAACGACCGCCGCATCCGGGTCGTGTAGCCGATGACCCAGACGGCGCTCATCGCCGCGAGGACGACCAGCAGGTTCTCCGGTTCGCCGCCGGAGACGCCGGCGATCGCGACCACGGCGCCCGCGAGTCCGGCGAGCGACCAGGTCCGGGAACGGTCGACGGCCACGGTGTAGAGCGCGAAGCACACGGCTCCGACCGGGGCGCCGAGCGCCTCCGTCGGCAGCACCCCGGCGATCACCACCGCCGCCGTGGCGACCGTGGTGACCACCAGGGCGGTCACGGGCCAGATCCGGCGGACCGCGACGGGCAGCGCGACGAGGAGGATGCCGGGGACGACGAGCCACCACGGCTGCTCCTGGTGCTCCAGCATCGCGTAGCCCACGAGAACGCCGATCACCAGCGCCGCGGTCACGTCGACCAGATAGAGGTGCAGTCTCGCGATCACGACGCCGACGGTAACGAGCGTGCGTCCGAACCGCCTCGGACCACGGTCTGATTCCCGGGATCGGAGCACGGGCCGATCCCTTCCCGCAGGATTCGGCCGACTCTCTTCCACATGATCGAGGTGCGGAACCTTACGAAGAGATACGGGGACACGACGGCAGTCGAGGACCTGTCGTTCACCGTCCACCCCGGACAGGTGACGGGCTTCCTCGGCCCGAACGGCGCCGGCAAGTCCACGACGATGCGGATGATCCTCGGCCTGGACCGGCCCACGGGTGGTGAGGCGCTGATCGCCGGCCGGCGCTACCAGGACCTGGACCGGCCGTTGCGGCACGTCGGCGCGTTGCTCGACCCCGCAGCCGTGCATCACGGCCGCAAGGCGCTCGACCACCTGCGCTGGCTCGCCGCGAGCAACGGCATCGGCGGCGAGCGCGCGGTCGAGCTGCTGGAACAGGTCGGCCTGGGAGGCGTGCGGCACAAGCGGATCAGGGCGTTGTCGCTCGGCATGAAGCAACGGCTGGGCGTCGCGGCGGCACTGCTCGGCGACCCCGCGGTACTGATGTTCGACGAGCCGGTGAACGGCCTCGACCCCGAGGGCGTGCGGTGGATCCGCGACCTGATGCGCGGGCTCGCGAAGGAGGGCCGCACGGTCTTCGTGTCCAGCCACCTGATGAGCGAGATGGCGCTGACCGCGGACCACGTCGTGATCGTCGCAAGAGGACAGCTGGTCAAGGAGACGCCGATGGAGGCGTTGACCCGCAACGGTTCGCTGGAGGACGCCTACCTCGAACTCACCTCCGGGAGGGGACTGTGAAGAACGCGCTCGCCGCGGAGTGGCTGAAACTCCGGACCGTCCGCGCGTCGTACGGGCTGGCCGGTGCCGTCGGCCTGATGGTGGTCGCGGGCGCGCTGCTGTCGTGGCTGATCGTCCAGGACTACGACACGTCCCCGGCCGCCGAGCAGGCGCGGTTCGCGTCGGCCGACAACAGCGTGGTGATCACGCCGGTCGTCCAGTTCCTCGTCGCCGCGCTCGGCGCCCTGGTCGCCACCTCCGACCCGAGGCTGACCGCGCTGACCGCGGTGCCGGACCGCAAACGCCTGCTGGCCGCCAAGACCGCGCTCGTCGCCGCCGTGTCCGTGGTGATCGGCGTCGTCACGCTCGCCCTCAGTATGGGCGGCAGCTGGCTGATCATGGGGGACCGGCCGCCACCGATCGCGCCCTGGGACGCCCTGGGTGACGTGCTGCCGTGGGCCGGTGCCGCCGTGCTGTCGATCCTGGTGACAGGTCTGGCCGGCCTCGGGATCGGTCTCGCGGTGAGGTCGACGGCCGTCACGATCGTCGTGGTGGGCGTGCTGCTGTGGGGTCTGCCCGCGATCACGCCGATGCTGCCGGAGCCGTGGAACATGGACGCGTCCGCGGTGATGGTCCCGTACCTGGTGTGGGAGGTCGCGGGCGTCATCGACGACGCACCGCTGGGTCCATCGGCCGCCGTTGCAGTTTTGGCACTTTACGCATTGGTGACTCTGGGTGCCGGAACAGTGACTCTTCTGCGACGAGACGCTTGACTCGTCCTGGGGGCGGCCCTATGGTCATCTATACCTTTAACGGTAAGGAAACTTACCTAACTAATCCGCCGCCAGCAGTCCGAGAGGAGACGCTGTATGTCTTGGCAGAAGTCTGTGGTGGCGCTGGCCGCGGCAGTTGTGCTCCCGCTGACCGGTGTGATGGCGGGTAGCTCCGTCGCCGCCGCTCCCGAGGGCGACTTCGCCGCTGCCGCGCTGCCGCCGGGTTCGCCCGCGGCGGTCAACGGTCAGCTCAAGGTCTGTGGCGTCAAGCTGTGCAACAAGAACGGCAAGCAGATCCAGTTGCGCGGCATGAGCACGCACGGCATCCAGTGGTACTCCCAGTGCGTGAAGACCGCGTCCCTGGACGCGCTCGCCAACGACTGGAAGGCGGACGTCCTCCGCATCTCGATGTACATCCAGGAAGGTGGCTACGAGAGCAACCCTCGCAAGTTCACCGACATGGTGCACGGCTACATCGAGGAGGCCACGAAGCGCGGCCTGTACGCGCTCGTCGACTGGCACCAGCTCTCGCCGGGCGACCCGAACCACAACACCACGCGTGCCAAGACGTTCTTCAAGGAGATCGCGCAGCGGCACAAGGACAAGACGAACATCATCTACGACATCGCCAACGAGCCGAACGGCGTGACGTGGTCGCGGGTCAAGAGCTACGCGGAGGCCGTCATCCCGACGATCCGCGCGGAGGACCCGGACAGCCTCGTGCTCGTCGGCACGCACGGCTGGTCGACGTTCGGCCTGTCCGACGGCAGGAACATCAACGAGGTCAGCCAGAACAAGGTCAACGCCTCGAACCTGATGTACACGTTCCACTTCTACGCGAAGGACCACCGCGACTCGTACCTCAACGCGTTGCGCACGGTCTCGAGCCAGGTGCCGGTCTTCGTCACCGAGTTCGGTTCGCAGGAGGCCTCCGGTGACGGTCCCAACGACTTCACCATGGCGAACAAGTTCATCTCGTTCATGAAGGAGGCGAAGATCTCCTGGACGAACTGGAACTTCTCCGACGACCACCGCACGGGTGCGGTGTTCAAGAGCGGCACGTGCTCCGGGAGCAGCTTCTCCGGTGAGGGTCCGCTGAAGGACTCCGGCAAGTGGGTGCGCAACCACATCCGCACGGCTGACGACTTCTGATCTGCCTGATCGACCGGCCCCGGCGGGCCAGTGGAACGGCGGTCCTCCGGGGCCGCCGTTCTTCGTTGTACCGCTTGCCCTTTGGTGCATTTTCAAGCGCCGTACGTTGACCATCTCCGCTCGGGTGGGGGAGTTTTCGTGCATCGCCGCCGAAGTGGTCTAGAGGGGATGCACGAATGGCTTGGCAGAAGTCTGTCCTGGCGCTCGCCGCGGCGGTCGCACTTCCGTTGAGCGGCCTCGCGGTGGGTGCCACCACCGCCGCGGCCGCGTTGCCGCCGGGTTCGCCCGCGGCGGTCAACGGTCAGTTGAAGGTGTGTGGCGTCCAGCTGTGCAACAGCAGTGGCAGGGCCATCCAGCTGCGCGGCATGAGCACGCACGGCATCCAGTGGTTCAACGGCTGCAACAAGTCCCAGTGGTGGGACGCGCTGCAGAACGACTGGAAGGCCGACTTCGTCCGCGTCGCGATGTACGTCGCGAAAGGCGAGGGCGGCTACGAGACCGACCCGCGCAAGTTCACGGACCTGATGCACAGCTACATCGAGGAAGCGACCAGGCGCGGTCTGTACGTCCTGGTCGACTGGCACCAGCTCAACCCCGGTGACCCGAACGTCTACACGGCCAAGGCGAAGACGTTCTTCAAGGAGATCGCGCAGCGGCACAAGAACAAGACGAACATCATCTACGACATCGCCAACGAACCGAACCACGTGTCGTGGGCGAGGATCAAGTCCTACGCCGAGCAGATGATCCCGGTCATCCGCGCGGAGGACCCGGACAGCCTGATCATCTCCGGCACGAACAGCTGGTCGACGTTCGGGCACTCCGAACAGCAGGATCCGGCCGTGGTGCTGAACAACAGGGTCAAGGCGACGAACTTCATGTACTCGTTCCACTTCTACGCGAACGAGCACAGGGACTCGCACCTCGCGGTCCTGGACCGCGTGTCCAGCCAGGTCCCGGTCTTCGTGACGGAGTTCGGCACGCAGGATGCCAGCGGTGACGGCCCGAACGACTTCACCATGTCGAAGAAGTACGTCGACCTGATGGCCCGCAAGAAGATCTCGTGGGCGAACTGGAACTTCTCGGACGACAAGCGTTCGGGCGCGGTGTTCAAGGCCGGCACCTGCTCGGGCACGTCGTTCAGCGGCACGAGCAAGCTCAAGCCGGCCGGCGTCTGGGTGCGGGACGTCGTGCGGTCGCCCGACCAGTGGTGACCTACCTTTGACGGCATGGCTCAACTAGCGCTCGGTCTCGCGTCCCTCGGTCGTCCCGCGTACATCAACCTCGGCCGAGAGGACGCGTTGCCGGTCGTGCGCGACGTCGAGTCCATGCGCGCGCAGTGCCACCTCGTGCTCGACGCGGCCTACGAACTGGGCATCCGCTGGGTCGACGCGGCTCGCTCGTACGGACTGTCGGAGGACTTCCTGTCGTCGTGGCTGCCCGGCCACGACGACGTGACGGTCTCCAGCAAGTGGGGCTACGCCTACACCGCGGACTGGCGGCCCGACGCCGAGGTGCACGAGGTCAAGGAGCACTCGCTCGCCCGGTTCGCCCGGCAGTGGCAGGAGACCTCGGCCCTGCTGCCCAGAGTGGATCTTTACCAGGTGCACTCGCTGACGGCCGACAGCCCGTTGTTCGCCGACCGCGCGCTGCAGGAGGCGATGGCCGGGATCGGCGTGCCGCTGGGGTTTTCGACGTCCGGGCCGCAGCAGGCCGACGCCATCCGCAAAGCCCTGGACCTCGGCATCTTCCGGTCCGTCCAGTCCACTTGGAACCTGCTGGAGACCTCGGCCGGGGAGGCCCTGCGGGAGGCGCACGACGCCGGGCTCCGGGTGATCGTCAAGGAGGGCGTGGCCAACGGACGGCTCGTCGTGGAGCCGCCGCAAGCGGTTGCGGCACAGGCGAAGGCGCTGGGTGTCGGGCCGGACGCGGTCGCGCTGGCGGCGATCGCGCGGCAGCCGTGGGCGGACGTCGTGCTGTCCGGCGCGGCGAGCCCGGAGCAGCTGCGGTCCAATGTGGATGCTTTGCGCGTCGACGTGGACCTGCCGGACCTGTCCGAGCCCGCCGAACAGTACTGGAAAATCCGTTCCGGGCTTACCTGGAACTAGTACGGCGCAACCACTCCTGGGCCACGACCCGGCCGTCCGGGACGAGCGGCCAGCCAGGATCCTCGATCCTGCCGCGCAGCTCGTCCAGGCTCATCCACCCGCCCCAGGCGACCTCCTCCGGCTGGTGGGTGAACGGGCCGTCGGAGCGCGTCTCGTAGATCCACGCGTGGTAGCGCGTCCACTCGTCGACGTAGGTGGTCTGGAAGAGGAACGTGAGCGGTGTCTCGGCGCCCAGTTCCTCGCGCAGCTCACGGACCGCCGCCTCGCCGGGGGTCTCGCCCGCGTCGATCACACCGCCGGCCGTGCAGTCGTAGAGGCCGGGGAAGATGTCCTTGATGTCGGTGCGGCGGTGCACGTAGACGCGCTCGCCGTTCAGGGACAGCACGACGATCGTGGCGCAGCCGTGCCAGAGGTTCTCCGCGCGCATCCGCTCGCGGGTCACCTCGCCGACCACGTTCGCGGCCTCGTCGTAGAGGTTGATCATCCCCGTGTCCTCCTGTGGTCGTACGCGAGCTTGCTACCCCAGTCCGACGCCCGCTGATCGCCTTCCTTCCTACCTTCGTGAACGTCAGACGTCACCGAGGAGGATTCGTGTCCACTTCCCTGCGGCTCGGCGTAGCCGAGTTCCGCGCCCGGCCGGGCCGCGCGCTGCTGCCCGGCGTCGCGCTCGTCGTCGGCGTGGCCTGCCTGCTGGCCGCCCTCGTGCTGAGCGACGCGCTCACCCGCTCGGTCGACGAGGGCGCGCCCCTCACACCGTCGTCGGTGAGTCACGTGGTGGACACCAAACCCGCCGAGCGCGGCACCGCCGAGGTGAACCGGCCGAAGTTGGACGACGCGGTGCTGGCCAAGCTCTCCGCCGTCGGCAGGGCGGTGCCGGTGCAGGTGGCCCAGGCCGACCTGCTCGATGCGAACGGCCGTGCGGGGCAGCACCGGGCCGAAGTGCACGTCCAGCAACCGGACCTGGTGCGCTGGCCGCTGGCCGAGGGCAAGGCTCCGGCGGCGAACGGTGAGGTCGCCGTCGACAAGATCACCGCCTACGAGCGGGGTCTGAAGCCCGGCGACAGGATCAAGCTCGCCGCCGCGGACGGCAAGCCGGTCGAGGTGACCGTCAGCGGGGTCATGAAGAAGGGCGGGATGGACGCGCGGCCGATCCTGGTCGCCGGTCCGGACCTGGCGCGCGCTATCGACCCGGAGCCGTTCACCAAGGAGATCTGGGTGCTCGGCGGTGCGCGGGACGCCGTCAAGGCGGCTGCAGGTGCCTCGTACATCGTGGGTGACCCGGTGCCGGACGCCGGCAGCATCGGCAATGACCTGACGTTCATCCTGCTGCCGTTCAGCGTGCTCGCGCTGGCCACGGCGGTCTTCGTCGCGGCGGCCACGTTCCGCGCGGTCTACGCGCAGCGGCAGCGGCAGACGGCGTTGCTGCGGTGTATCGGTGCCCAGCGCGGGCCGTTGGTGCGCAGGAGCCTGTTCGAGGCGTTCGTGACGGGTGCGGCGGCGGGCGTCGGTGGCGCGTTGCTCGGCGGGCCGATGGCGTGGCTGCTGGCGCGGACGTTCGACGCCACCGGCATCTCGGCGCTGTTCGGCGCGGTGGAGCTCAGCCCCGAGCTGCTGCCGTCGCTTGGCTACGTGATCCTCGGAGTCGTCGTTGCCGCTCTGCTGAGTGTGATGGCGGCCGTTCGTCCCGCGATCAACGCCGCGCGTGTGTCGCCGCTGGCCGCACTGCGTGACGCGGACAGTGAGGTGCCGCCTCGGTCCGTTCGCCGCCTTCGGCTCGTGTTCGGTGTTCTGTTCACCGGTGGTGCCGCACTGCTCGCGATGATGGCCATCGCCGCCAAGGGCACCGTCGCGGCTCCTCTCGCCGTGACGTTCTCCGCGATCGCAGCGGTGACCGGGCTGTTCTGGATCCTCGGCCCCGTCACGGTGCCGTTCATCGCCCGGCTGTTCGGCAAGATCGGCGGCACGCAATGGAAGCTCGCCGGCGCTGAAGTGCGCCGGATGCCGCAGCGGTCGGCGTCCGTGGCGCTGCCGCTGCTGCTGGCCAGTTCGATGGTGACGTTCTTCCTGGTCCTGCTGGGTGGAGCACAGGAGATGACGTACCAGTACGCCAACGAGGAACGCCCGGACGCGACCGTGGTGGACGCGGGCGACCGGCCGTTGCCGGCGATCCCCGCGCAGCCGGACGTGGCCGCGAGCGTCGTGCTGCACAAGACCTCGGACGGCGCCGCGAGCGTCGACCCCGAGGAGTTCAAGGCCTGGCTGAAGGCGCAGAACGTGTCCGGTGCCGAGCAGCTCACCGCCGGGACCGCGATCGTGCCACCGCACTGGGCGGACCGGCCGTTCGTCGAGGCCGGCGGCAGGCAGTACAAGGTCGTGGGCACGGTCCCCGGCAGCATCACCGGCTACACGCCGATCATCGCCGGCCCCACCTCGGGACCCGCCGAGAAGGTGCTCGTCGCGTTGAAGCCCGGCGTCGACCCGGCCCGGTTCCGGGTGGGACTGCAGGCCGCGCTGCCGAACAACCCGACCGTGATCGTGCAGACCGACGCGGACGAACGCGCCGAGGCGGGCCGGTACATGCACCTCGGCACCGTGCTGATGACGGTCCTGCTCGGACTGTCCGTGGCGGTCGCGGTGACCGGCATCGGCACGGCGCTGACCATCTCCGTGCAGGAACGCCGCAAGGAGCTCGCACTAAGGCGCGCCTTGGGTGTCACTAGGGGCGGACTGCAGGGCGGAGTCATCGCTGAAGCGATCATGCTGGCCCTGGTCGGCGTGATCGGTGGCGGCGTGCTCGGGTTCGGCTACGCGGAGATCGCGATCCTCTCGACCGGCATCGACATGTCGCTGCCGGGCCTGAAGGTCGTGTTGCCGCTGGTCATCGGCGCGGTGGCGGTCGTGGTGCTCGCGGTGCTGGCGGCGTTCGGGCCTTCCCGCGGCGCGTCGCGGATTCGTCCGGCCGCCGGACTCGCCTCCGGCTGACCCCCGGATCGGGCATCCGGGTGAATAGGGTGGGGGGAGCTTCAACGCGAGGCTCCCCACACGCTTGTGCCGGGGTCAGGTCATAAGGTGTTGCGCATGCGGCGGATCATGGGAACCGAGGTCGAGTACGGCATCTCAGTGCCGGGTGACGCGACCGCGAACCCGGTGCTCACTTCGACACAGGTGGTGCTCGCGTACGCGGCGGCGGCGGACATACCGCGCGCCAGGCGGGCGCGCTGGGACTACGAGGTGGAGTCACCGTTGCGCGACGCGCGCGGGTTCGACCTGGGATCGCCCGGTGGGCACCCTGCCGACTCCGACGTCGAGGACCTGGGCGCGGCGAACGTCATCCTCACCAACGGCGCGCGGCTCTACGTCGACCACGCGCACCCCGAGTACTCCGCACCCGAGGTCACCAACGCGCGTGACGCGGTGATCTGGGACAAAGCGGGGGAGCGGATCATGGAGGAGGCCGCGATCAAGGCCGCGTCCGTGCCCGGCCAGCCCCGCCTGCAGCTGTACAAGAACAACGTCGACGGCAAGGGCGCGTCGTACGGCACGCACGAGAACTACCTGATGCAGCGCTCGACGCCGTTCACGGCCGTCATCGCGGGCCTCACGCCGTTCTTCGTGTCACGCCAGGTCATCACGGGGTCCGGCCGCGTGGGCATCGGGCAGTCCGGCGAGGAGGCCGGCTTCCAGCTCTCGCAGCGCTCCGACTACATCGAGGTCGAGGTCGGCCTGGAGACGACGCTCAAGCGCGGCATCATCAACACGCGCGACGAGCCGCACGCTGACGCGGACAAGTACCGCCGCCTGCACGTCATCATCGGCGACGCGAACCTGGCCGAGTACTCCACGTTCCTCAAGGTCGGCACCGCCTCTCTGGTGCTCGACATGATCGAGGCCGGGCAGCGGTTCGACGACCTGCGCATGGTCGACCCGGTGCGCGCGGTGCACCAGATCAGCCACGACCCGACCCTGAAGACCAAGGTCGAGATGACCGGCGGGCGCAAGTTCACCGGTCTCGACGTGCAGTTCGCCTACCACGAGCGGGCGCTGGCGTTCGTCGAGAAGGAGGGCGTCGGCGACCGCGAGGTCCTGCGGATCTGGGGCGAGGTCCTCGACGCGCTGGCGCGCGACCCGGCGGAGTGCGCCGACCGGCTCGACTGGGTCGCGAAGCTGCGGCTGCTCGAGGGCTACCGGCAGCGCGACGGCCTGGAGTGGGGCGCGGCCCGGCTCAACCTGGTCGACCTGCAGTACTCCGACGTCCGCCTCGACAAGGGCCTCTACAACCGCCTGGTCGCGCGCGGCTCGATGAAGCGGCTCGTGAGCGAGGAAGAGGTCCGCGCGGCCATCACCTCGCCGCCCGAGGACACGCGTGCGTACTTCCGCGGCCGGTGCCTGGAGCGCTACCCGACCTCGGTCGCGGCCGCGTCGTGGGACTCGGTGATCTTTGATCTCGGTCGAGAATCCCTTGTGCGAATTCCGACGCTGGAACCGCTGCGCGGGACGAAAGCGCACGTCGGAGCCCTTCTGGAGGCCTCTGACACCGCCGAGCAACTGGTGGACGCGCTGACTCGCGGGTGATCGTCTACCCGAGTGGCTCAGGATTTTTGTCGGTGCCGCTGGGTAGTGTTCTTGTCAGGCGAGTCAGTGGGAGGCCGAGATGTCCCAGGAACAGAAGCAGCACCAGGGTGGTGGCGACGGCGACGACGGCGCGGATGACGCCGCCGGCGCAGGTCAGGAACGCCGCGAGAAGCTCGGCGAGGACGTGGACGCGATCCTCGACGAGATCGACGACGTGCTCGAGGAGAACGCGGAGGACTTCGTCCGCGCATACGTGCAAAAGGGTGGTCAGTAGGCCTTCGGGGGCCTGTTGACCAACTCGGGGACGGGAGAACAACCAACACATGGACAACAGCTCGACCGGGCGTTACCCGGCCGCGGCGCTGCCTTCGGCGTACCTCACGCCGGGCTCGTCGTCGTTCACGGACTTCCTGCGGGCACAGGCACCCGACATGCTGCCTAGTGGCCGGAAGCTCCCGGAGGGGACCGTCCAGGCCCCACACGGGACGACGATCGTCGCGGCCACCTACAAGGGTGGTGTCGTGATCGCCGGCGACCGGCGCGCGACGATGGGCAACGTGATCGCCCAGCGCGACATGAAGAAGGTCTTCGTGACCGACGACCACTCGGCCGTCGGCATCGCGGGCACGGCCGGCATCGCGATCGAGATCGTGCGCCTGTACACGGTGGAGCTGCGCCACTACGAGAAGATCGAGGGCGTGCCGCTGTCGCTGGACGGCAAGGCGAACCGCCTCTCGGCGATGATCAGGGGCAACCTCGACGCGGCCATGGCAGGCCTCGCCGTGGTGCCCCTCTTCGCCGGGTACGACACCTCGGCCACCGACTCGGACCGCGCCGGCCGCATCGTGTCCTACGACGTCACCGGCGGCCGCTACGAGGAGTCGCAGGGCTACCAGGCCGTCGGCTCGGGCTCTCTGTTCGCGAAGTCGGCGCTCAAGAAGCTCTACGACCCGGACGCGGACGTCGAAGCCGCGATCCGTTCCGTCGTCGAAGCTCTCTACGACGCGGCGGACGACGACTCGGCGACAGGTGGCCCGGACCCGGTCCGCCGCCTCTACCCGATCGTGGTCACCATCAACGGCGCCGACGGTGCCGTCGAGGTGCCGGAACCCCAGGTCGCCACGATCGCCAACGCGGTCGTCGAAGGCCGCCGGTCCCGCCCCGCAGGCTGAGTCCCCCACAGGTTCGACGTCAGGAGCACCACCCATGACGATGCCGCTGTACGCATCGGCGGAGCAGGTGATGCGCGACCGCTCGGAGTACGCCCGCAAGGGCATCGCCAGGGGTCGCAGCGTCATCGTGCTCAAGTACGCCGACGGCATTCTCTTCGTCGCGGAAAATCCCTCCAGCACGCTGCACAAGGTCTCGGAGATCTACGACCGCATCGGCTTCGCCGCGGTGGGCCGCTACAGCGAGTTCGAGAACCTCCGCCAGGCCGGGATCCGGTTCGCCGACGTCCGCGGGTACCAGAACGACCCGCGCGACGTCACTTCCCGTTCGCTGGCGAACGTCTACGCCACCACGCTCGGCACCTACTTCACCGAGCAGATCAAGCCCTTCGAGGTGGAGATCGCCGTCGCCGAGGTGGGCGACACCGCCGCTACGGACACGTTGTACCGGCTGACGTACGACGGGTCCATCGTGGACGAGCCCCAGTACATCGTGATGGGTGGCACCGTCGATGCCGCCAACACGGCGTTGAAGGAAGCCTTCGCCGACGGGCTTTCGCTGGCGGAGGCCGTTCCGGTCGCGGTGAAGGCGTTGTCCGCCGGGTCTCCGTCCACTCAGAACGGGGCCGCTGAGATCCTTCCCGCCGCGAAGCTCGAGGTCGCGGTGCTGGAGCGGGCTCGGCCTCGGCGCGCGTTCCGGCGGATCGCCGGTGCCGCGCTGGACGGTCTGATGCCCGCGCCCACCAAGGACGGCAAGGCCGTCGAGGACGTCGAGCTGCCGCCGGACGACGAGTCCAAGTAGGTCTGTTTGCTACGGAAGGTCCCTGGGATGTTCTTCCCAGGGACCTTCCGCTTTGCGACGTGTCAGCCCGCGCAGGCCACCAGCAGCTCTGCCAGTTCGTTCGGCTTGCTCAGCGACGCGCAGTGGCCCGCGGCCAGTTCCACCGGCTCGACGCCCAGCCGGTCGGCCACCACCTTGCGCATGAAGTCCGGGGTGAAGAACCGGTCCTCCGTGCACAGGATGAAGTGCGTGGGCACGTCCGGCATCGCGTCCAACGGCCACGGCTTGGCCATCGAGTTCTCGGACATGCCGCGTTCCCGCTTCTGCGCCTCCGCGGCCAGGTCAGCGGGGACGTCGTGGAAGAACTTGTCCTCCAGGCCCGAGTCGGTGTAGCCGATGTTGTCCCACCAGTCGCCTGGCGCTTCGCCCGGGGTGGGAAGCATCGCCGTTACGTAGATCAAGGCCTTGGCGTTGATGCTGGCCGCGGCCAGCGGCGCTACGAAGCCGCCGAAAGAGTGGCCCACCACTACTACGTCCTCTGTGGACGGTAGCGCGTCGGTCAGCGTTCGTGCCCAGTCTGTGAGGTCTTTCGACTCGTCTTCGATGGGGAGGTCGGGGGCGACGACTGTGTGGCCCTTGGCCTGCAAGGCTTCTGCTACCAGGTGCCACGACCAGCCGACGTCGCCCCCTCCGTGCGCGATGGCGAAGGTGGTCATGTGGCGAGCCTAGGCCCTGTCCTGCAGGTCTCGTCCGCGATAGTCGCGGCCGAGGGCCCCGGAGACGGCACCGCCGCAAAGCCCGAATACGCCCGGTATGAGGGCATTGCGCGGTGCGCGTCGCGCAGCAGGCTCGCCTCGCAGTGGTCGAGCCAGCGCAGTTCGGCCTCGCCCTGGAAGATCATCGCGTCGAGCACGAGCAGCCACGGCAGGTCGCCCGGCTGGGTCTTGAGCCTCGTGTACTCCTGCAGCGTGCGCATGGTGGCCGTGCGCTGGGTCATCACGACCTTGGCGACGTCGACGCCCGGCGTGGTGATGGCGAGGGCGAGCTTGATCGCCACCTCGTCACGGGGGCGGTCACTGCGCTGGACGGGCGTGGCGAACCACCTCTTCAGCTCGTCGCGGCCGTGCGGGGTGATCTCGTAGGGCCGCTGGCCCTCGTTCTCGGGGAGGGCGCCCACCAGATCGTCGCGTTCCAGGCGCGACAACGTCGTGTAGACCTGCCCGATGTTCAACGGCCACGTGCCGCCGGTGGCCGAGTCGAACGCCGTCCGCAGCTGGTAGCCGTACATGGGGCCGCGCCCCAGGAGCGCGAGCAGACCGTGTTTGACCGACATGCATACTGAGTATGCATACCGAGTATGTTCCTGGCAAACGGTGACGCGGAAACAGGCGTGCGTGCGGTCCCGGCATCAGGAACCCTGGACCGTGCCGGAGACGTCCGGCGGGAAGTGGACTGGGGGACGAGTGGTGGACGCCGCACCGGGGCGACCCGGGGAAGTGTGCTTGCTGGGAGCGTCGGGCAGGTCCAGAGGCACGCCGGGGCGGCCAGCGGAGATCAGGAACTACGAACCGGCCGACGAGGCGTCCTGGCTGAGGTGCCGGGTGCTCGGATTCCTCGCGACGAACCACTTCGACGACGTCTGCCAGGCCAAGCGCCGCACGGACCTGGAGCTCGTCGCGCTCGACGGCGACGTGATCGCTGGAATCCTGGACGTCTCGGTGCCCGGCGCGGACGCCACCATCGACACAGTGGTGGTGCATCCCGACCGCCAGGGCGAGGGAATCGCGACGGCACTGCTCGCGGAGGCGGTGCCGCGGCTGGAGCGGTGCGGGGTGCGGACGCTCGACGCCTGGACCCGCGAGGACGGACCCGCGCTGAACTGGTTTGCGCGCAACGGTTTCACGGAGTCGGAGCACTACCTGCACGTGCACGCGTCCGCCGACGAGCTCGGCACAGTGCTCACCGCGAGGCACGGGCTGGTGCCGGCAGGGGCGTTCCTGCACGCCCGGATCGAGCGGGAAGCCGAGATGCGCCAACGGTTCGAGCGCGTCCACGTGTGCCGCAGGATGGTGCGCGAACTCAGACCGTGATGCCGGTCAGCCGCGGGATCGTCGCGGTGCGCCCGGCGAGCAGCATCAGGAGCGCCTCGATCGGCCCGCTGATCTCGGCACCCTCGCCGACGGCCCAGTCGGCGTCGGTGGCGACGAGCCGGTGCCCGGCCAGCCTGCGGCGCGCGTGGAACGGGAACCCGATCCGCCACACGTCGTCCGCCGCGACCACGGCGGCGTCGAGGGGCATGTGGCGTTCGATGCCGAGCGGCAGCGCCATGTCCTGAGTGTGGACCATGGTGTCCATCAGCGCGTTCTTGAGCGTCTGGCCGGGCGCGAGCCGGTGGTGCCCGACGGCGCCGCGCAGTTCCGCGACGAGTTCGGTGGCCGGTCTGCGTGCCTCGTCGCGCGCGGTCTGGTCGATCATGCGGTTGAAGCTCCCGCGAGCCCGGACGAACGCCTTGAACGCCGTGCCGACGCTGATCCGGTGCGCGAGCGACAGGTGGGCGGCGACCTCGCGCACCGTCCAGCCCTCACAGAGCGACGGGTAGGTCCACTCGACGTCGCTGAGTCCGGCGAGCAGGTCCGCGGTCGCCGCGCGTTCGGAGTCGATCGTCTGCCACATCTGGGTGTCGTCCATGGCCGTCCTCCTCTTGATTTAGTTCGAGTGACTGACTACTTTAATCAGAGCATCTGACTAAAAGCAACGGGAGTTCGCGTGAACATCGGGCTGCTGCTCTTCATCCCGAACCGCGACGTGGAGAACCGCGTCCTGGCGGCGGTCAACGCGGCGGGCTTCGACGTCACGCAGGCGCAGGCGCGGGTGCTCATGCGCGTCGACCCGGAGGGAACGCGGCTGACCGTGCTCGCGGAGGCGGCCCAGGTGACCAAGCAGACCGCCGGTTTCCTGGTGGACCAGTTGGAGAAGGCCGGGTACGTGAAACGCGTGCCCGACCCGGCGGACGGCAGGGCGCGGCTCGTGAAGGTCACCGGGAAGGCACTGGGCGCGGTGCCCGTCGCGAACGAGGAACTGGCCAGGATCGAAGTGGAATGGGAACGGCACCTGGGCAGGCGGCGCATGGCACAGCTCCGCGAGGCGTTGGAGATGCTCGGCGAGATCACCGACCCGTACCGCTGACTCGCGTGATGCTCCGGCCTGTCGCACCGACGACGGCGGCGGCGGTCTGCCGGTCGTGCTCGGCTGCGACGGGACGCTGGCGCTGCGCAGCGCGTTCCACTCGGCACCCGAACTGGCCGACTACCTCGTGGAACGCGCCATAAAACTCTAAGAAGCCAGCAACTCCGACACCCGCGAACGCACCTCGGGGGAGTCGAGCCCGCGCACCATCACGGTGGTGCGGCGGCGCAGCACGTCGTCCACTTCGGACGCCCACTCGGTGCGGCGGGCGTGCTCGACCTGGGCCCAGATGTCCGGGCCGTCCGGGTGGACGCGCTCCAGCAGTGCCGGGTTCTCCAGGCCGAGGGCGACGACCTCGTGCGACGTCGTGCCGTAGTGCGTGGCGAGGTGGCGGACCACGTCGTCGGGCAGCGCGTCGAAAGCGTGGCCCAGCACGGAACCCACGGTGTCGGGCTGCGCCGAGCCGGGCAGTGCGACGCCGTCGAGCGGGCCGTCGAAGGTGCGGCCGAGTTCGGAGTTCACGCGGGCCAGGACGGTGGCGCCGATCTTGCGGAACGTCGTCCACTTGCCACCGGCCACGCTGATCATGCCGCCGGAGCCGGCGGTGATCACCGTCTCGCGCTTGGCGTGGGAGGTGTCGCCGGGGCCGCCGGGCAGAACCCTCAAGCCCGCGAACGTGTACGCGATGCGCGCACGGTCCAAACCGGACACCGCGACGCCCGCCTCGCTCAGGATCTGGTCGATGTCGTCGTCGGTGCAGGCGACCGCCGCCGGGTCGCCCTCGTAGGCCTCGTCGGTGGTGCCGAGCAGGAGGTGGCCCTCCCACGGGATCGCGAACGACACGCGCACGTCGTCGACCGGGATCGTCAGCGCGGCCTTCCACTCCGAGGTCTGCTTCAGCACCAGGTGCGAGCCCTTGGACAGGCGGATCGACGGGTCGGCGGCGGGATCTTCCATGCGCCGCAGCACATCGAGCCACGGGCCGGTCGCGTTCACCACCACGCGAGCGTCCACTCCGAACTCGCCGAGCGAGTCGCGCAGGTCGACACCGGTGACCTTCGCGCCGGTCTTGCGCAGGCCCACGACCGAGATGTGGTTGAGCAGCACGGCACCGGCCTCGGCGGCGGCGCGGGCGGCGGTGATCGCCACACGGCTGTCGTTCATCTGGTGGTCGTAGTACATCGCGGCACCGCGCAGACCGTCGGCGCGCAGGTCAGGCACCCACTCCGCAGCCCTGCGCGCCGACAGCACCTTCCCCATGCCGTCGCCGAAGCCCGACAGCGCGGAGTACAACGTGACGCCCGCGCCCAGCACGAACCGGCTGTGCGGGCCGCCCTTGTAGACGGGGACGAGGAACGGCAGCGGGCGCACCAGATGCGGGGCCAGGTGGTCGCCCAGCGCGCGGCGTTCCTTGTGGTTCTCGTGCACCATCGGCACGGCCGACGGGCCCATCGCGAGGTAGCGCAGGCCGCCGTGCACGAGCTTGGACGACGCGGACGACGTGGCGCCCGCGAAGTCGCCGCTCTCGATCAGCGCGACCCGCAGTCCCGAACGGGCCGCGGCCCACGTGGTCGCGATGCCCAGGATGCCGCCGCCGACCACGACGACGTCGAACTTGCCGTGCTGCAGCTCTTCGCGAGCGCGGATCCGCTGTGTTGAGTCAGTCATCGTCCTCGTCCATCCAACCGACGGTCCGCTCGACCGCCTTCTTCCACTTCCGGTAGCCGCGAGCCCGCGCCGCCGGTTCCATCGACGGCTCCCACTCGGCCGCCTTGTGCCAGTTGGCTTTCAGCTCGTCGGTGCCGCTCCAGTAGCCCACCGCGAGACCGGCCGCGTACGCCGCGCCCAGGCACGTCGTCTCGGCCACGATCGGGCGCACCACCGGCACGTCCAGCACGTCCGACAGGAACTGCATGAGCAGGTTGTTCGCCGTCATGCCGCCGTCGACGCGCAACGTCGTGAGGTCCACACCGGAATCGGCGTTCATCGCGTCCACGACCTCACGCGTCTGCCACGCCGATGCCTCCAGCACGGCCCGTGCGAGGTGCCCGCGCGAGATGTAGCCCGTGAGGCCGGCGATCACGCCACGCGCGTCGCTGCGCCAGTGCGGTGCGAAGAGACCGGAGAACGCGGGCACGAAGTACGCGCCGCCGTTGTCGTCCACCGTGCGCGCGAGAGTCTCGATCTCGGCTGCCGACGAGATCAGCCCGATCTTGTCGCGGAACCACTGCACCAGCGCGCCCGTCACCGCGACGGCGCCTTCCAGCGCGTACGCGGCGGGCTGGTCACCGATCTGGTAGCCCACGGTGGTGAGCAGGCCGTTCTGCGAGTGCACCGGCTTGCCGCCGGTGTTGATCAGCAGGAACGCGCCCGTGCCGTAGGTGCACTTGCCTTCGCCGGGCTCGAAGCAGGTCTGGCCGAACAGCGCGGCCTGCTGGTCGCCGAGCGCGGACGCGACGGGCACACCCTCGTAGGTGCCGTAGACCTCGGAGGAGGACCGGATCTCGGGGAGCATCTCGCGCGGGACGTCCATTGCGTCCACCAGCTCCTGGTCCCAGTCGAGGGTCTCCAGGTTCATCAGCATGGTGCGCGAGGCGTTGGTGACGTCGGTGACGTGGCGGCCGGTCAGGTTCCAGATCAGCCAGGTGTCCATGGTGCCGAACAGGACCTCGCCGCGTTCGGCCCGTGCGCGCAGGCCTTCGACGTTGTCGAGCAGCCACCGCAGCTTCGGGCCGGAGAAGTAGGTCGCCAGCGGCAGGCCGGAGCGTTCGCGGAACCTGTCCTGGTCGCCGAGCCGCCTGATCAACGCGTCCGTGCGGGTGTCCTGCCAGACGATCGCGTTGTGTACGGGCTCGCCGGTCGCCTTGTCCCACACGACCGTCGTCTCGCGCTGGTTCGTGATGCCGAACGCGGCGATGTCACCGAGCGAGAGAGAAGCGTGAGAGAGGGCGTCGCGCACGACCGCCTGCACGTTCGTCCAGATCTCGGAGGCGTCGTGCTCTACCCAGCCCGGTTTCGGGAAGATCTGGCGGTGCTCGCGCTGAGCTACCGACACGATCCCGCCGGCCTGGTCGAACACGATGCACCGGGACGACGTCGTGCCCTGGTCTATCGCCGCGATGTAAGCCACGTGCACTCCCTTGTGCGAGCCATTCGACATTGTCGAACGATTCCACAGTACTACCAGGAGAGCCCGCCGAGCTCCCTCGAAACGCTGCGAGCTGCCTCACGTACGTAGGACACGAGTTCGAGGCGTGGCGGCTGATCGGGTGAGTCGCACAGCCGCTCGACCGGCCCGGAGATGCCGATCGCCCCGACGACCACACCGCGCCTGTCTCGAATCGGGGCGGCCACCGACGCCTCGCCCTCGACGAGTTCATGCAGGTCGTAGGCCCAGTCGCGGTCGCGGACCACGTTCATGTCGGCATGCAGCTGCTCGGGATCGAGCGTGTGCCGGGTGAAGGCCTGCAGGTCGCCGTCGGGCCAGTTGTCGCCGAACGCGACCAGCGCCTTGCCCAGCGCCGTCGCGTTCCACGGCAGCAGGGCGCCGGTGTCGAGCGTCTGCCGGCTGTTGTCCGGGCGGAACACGTGATGCACCACGAGCACGTGCTTGCCGTGCATCACGCCGATGCGCACCGCCTCGCGCGCCCGCATCGCCAGCGTGTCCGACCAGTTCAACGCCTTGGCGCGCAGCTCGTTGCCGTCGAGGTAGGAGGTGCCGATCTGGAACAGCGCGGCGCCCAGGCGGTACTTGCCGCCTTCGACCTCCTGCTCGACGAACCCGACCTCCTGCAATGTCCGCAGGATGCCGTGCACGGTCGGTTTCGCGAGGTCCAGGGCGCGCGCGATCTCGCCGACGCTCAGCTGGTGCGCGCCACCGTGAGCGAGCAGCTTCAGGACCTCGGCCGCGCGCTGAATGGACTGAATGGGTCCGGGCACGCACCCCACTCTACCTGCGTACGTTCGACAATGTCGAACACTACTGGCGATAGATCCCGAGCGCGGCCGCACGCGAACGGAACTTGAAGTGGTTGCCGCGCTCGCGCACCTCGCCGTCCGTCGCGATCGAGATCGGTGCGCCGTGCACCTCGACGTTCAACGAGGCGACTTCGAGGTGCTTGTACATGCGCGAGTGCTCCAGGGCGCCGAGCAGGGCGCCCAGGAAGAACCTGGTCCGCGAGTACTTCCGGTCCGCCCGGACGTACCGGACGTCGAGCAGGCCGTCGTCCAGCCGCGGCCGCATCGTGGGCGCGAAACCCTTCGGCCGGTACGGCCCGTTGCCGACGAACAGCAACCAGACGAGGTGCTTGTCGCCGTCGATGGTGATGTCCAGCGGCTTGGCGCGTTGCAGCACGCGGAACAACGCCATGCCCGCCGCGGGCCACTTGCCCCAGCGCTTCTCCAGCTTCTCGCGGATCCGCACCATGTCCGGGTAGCCGCCCAGCGACGCCGTGTTCACGAACCACTGGCCGTTGACCTGCGCCATGTCCACCCGGACACCCACGCCGTCCGCGACCGCCTGCGCCGTGTCGTGCAGACCGGTGATGCCCACGTCCCGCGCGAAGTGGTTCAACGTGCCGGAGGGGATGAGCACCAGCGGAAGATCGCGCTCGGCGGCGACGGCGGCCACGGCGGCCACGGTCCCGTCGCCACCGGCCACACCCAGCGCCTTCGCGTCCGGCAGGTCGTCGAGTTCCTCGATCGAGACGACCTGCGCCTTCGGCCACTCCTCGGTGATCTGCGGCGTCGGGTCCGGGCCGATGCCCGAGAACGGGTTCACCACCACGACCAGCCCGTCGCCGTCCTGCAACGACGTCAGGTCGGCGTGTTCGTAGGCCGAGGCGGGCTCGTTGATCCCGAGTGGCCACCACCGGCGCGTCAGCAACGCGGCGCCGACGCCCACGCCCGCGCCGACCGCGACATCCGTCGGCCAATGAACGCCCGTGTGGACGCGTGAATAGGCGACGGCGGCCGCGATCGGCGCCATCACCACGCCTGCTTTGGGTGATTCCATCGCCACCGCCGTGGCGAAAGCGGCCGCTGACGCGGAGTGACCGGACGGGAATGACGACGACGTCGGCCGCTTCGCCAGCCGGCGGCGCAACGCGAGCAGATCGGCGGCGGGCCGCCGCCGCGGGAAAAGTGACTTCCCGACCAGGTTCGCGCTGGCAGAAGCCCCGGTGATGGCCGCAAGGCCTCTCATCGCACCACGCCGGTACGGGCCTTTTCTCGTCGCCAGAATCGCCGCGATGACGAACCACAGCAGACTGTGGTTGGCGGCTTTCGAAAGCCTCTTCAAACCCGTGTCGAGCCTGCTCGGAGGCAGTCTAGCCGAGGAGCTCATGAGCTTCTTGTCGAGAGCGCTGACCCGTTTCCACACGCCACCGACACTAAACCGCAACCGGCGTGCCGCCCGAACGGATCACCCTGCTCCGCCTGAGAGTCGCCTACTGTTGAGGCATGCAGCGGCGGATCTTCGGCATTGAGACAGAATTCGGGGTGACCTGCACCTTCCACGGGCAGCGTCGTCTGTCCCCGGACGAGGTCGCGCGGTACTTGTTCCGCCGCGTCGTCTCGTGGGGGCGTTCTTCCAACGTCTTCTTGCGCAACGGCTCCCGGCTCTACCTCGACGTCGGCTCCCACCCGGAGTACGCGACGGCCGAGTGCGACGACCTGGCACAGCTCGTCACGCACGACAAGGCCGGTGAGCGGATCCTGGAGGACCTGCTCGTCGACGCCGAGCGCAGGCTCGCCGACGAGGGCATCGGCGGGGACATCTTCCTGTTCAAGAACAACACCGACTCGGCGGGCAACTCCTACGGCTGCCACGAGAACTACCTGGTCGCACGGGCCGGCGAGTTCTCCCGCATCGCGGACGTGCTGCTGCCGTTCCTCGTCACCCGCCAGCTCATCTGCGGCGCCGGCAAGGTGCTGCAGACCCCGCGCGGCGCCGTGTACTGCCTCTCGCAGCGCGCCGAGCACATCTGGGAGGGCGTGTCGTCCGCGACCACGCGGTCCCGCCCGATCATCAACACCCGCGACGAGCCGCACGCCGACGCCGAGCGCTACCGGCGCCTGCACGTCATCGTCGGCGACTCGAACATGTCCGAGGTGACGACGCTGCTGAAGGTCGGCAGCGCGAACCTGGTGCTGGAGATGATCGAGCAGGGCGTCCAGTTCCGCGACTTCTCCCTGGACAACCCGATCCGCGCCATCCGCGAGATCTCCCACGACCTCACCGGCCGCCGCACGGTCCGCCTCGCGGGCGGCAAGGAGGCCTCCGCGCTCGACATCCAGCGCGAGTACTTCGAGAAGGCCGTCGAGCACACCGCGAAGCGCTCGCCGGACCCCATGGCGGAGCGCGTCCTCGAACTGTGGGGCCGCACGCTCGACGCCGTCGAGGCGCAGGACCTGACGAAGATCGACCGCGAGATCGACTGGGCCATCAAGAACCGCCTGATGAACCGGTACATGGAAAAGCACAACATGGACCTGTCCAACCCGCGCATCGCCCAGCTCGACCTCGCCTACCACGACATCCGCCGTGGCCGTGGCGTGTTCGACCTGCTGCAGCGCAAGGGCCAGGTCGAGCGGGTGACCGACGACGGCGAGATCGAGGCCGCCAAGGACACCCCGCCGCAGACCACGCGGGCCAAGCTGCGCGGTGACTTCATCGCCGCCGCGCAGGCCGCCGGTCGCGACTTCACCGTCGACTGGGTGCACCTCAAGCTGAACGACCAGGCGCAGCGCACGGTGCTGTGCAAGGACCCGTTCCGGGCGGTGGACGAGCGCGTGGAGCGCCTGATCTCCTCGCTCTGACCGAACGACGACGAGGGGCGCGCTCCGGTCTGGAGCGCGCCCCTCGTGTCGTCTCTAGCGTGCGACGGCCTCGAACAGGTGCAGCGACTCGGTCGCCGTCGAGCCGCGGTACTCCAGCCCGGCCCGTTCGAACAGGCCCGCGTACTCGGCCTCGGTGCGTTCCTGGCTGCCGAACAGCACGAACATCCCCATGTCGGCCATCGCGGTGTACGCGTCGGGTGTGCCGGACTTCTCCAGCAGCACCTCGACTACCACGATCCGGGAGCCCGGCTTCGCCGCGCGGGCACAGGACTCCAGGATGCGGACGCAGTCCTCGTCGCCCCAGTTGTGCAGGATGAACCGCAGCAGGTACAGGTCCGCGCCCTCGGGAACGGCGGCCAGCGCGTCCCCGGCGACCGTCTCGCAGCGCGAGGCGAGCGGGTCGCTGACCAGCTCCGGCAGGGCGTCGGCGATGACCCCCTCGACATCGAACAGCACCCCCCGCAGCTCTGGTGCGGCACGCAGGACGTCGCGCAGGAGTCCGCCGCGGCCGCCGCCCACGTCCACCACCAGGCCCGTGGCGGGCAGGCCCAGTGCCGCGACGACGTCGCCGTTGTCCTCCTCGGTCGCGTTGTTCATGGCCTGGTGGAAGTTCGCGGCCTGCTCTGGGTCGTGTTCGCTGATGTAGCTGTAGAAGTCCGTGCCGTGCACCACCGCGAACGGGCTGCGGCCTTCCTTCGCGGCGGCGGCGAGGTTGCTCCACGCCTGCCACGTGGCGTCGGACTTCAGGTCCTGGGCGAGGATGCGGCCCACCGGGTGGGTGGAGCACATCGTCCGGGAGAGCGCGGTGTGCGCGTACCGGCCGTCCTCGGTCAGGGTGAAGACACCGAAGCTCGCCAGTGCCGCCAGCAGCCTGCCGAGCACGCCGGGGTCGGTGCCCGTGCGGACGGCCAGGTCCGCCACGGAGAGCGCCTCGTCCTCCAGCGTGTCGGCCAGGTCGAGCACCACCGCCGCGCGCAGCAGGTGTGCCGCGCGCAGGTGCACCAGCATCTGGCTCACCGAGTCGTCCGGTCCTTCGTGGTTCATCTCAGTCCTCCGGGGCAGGCGACAGCACGACGGGCAGGGCGCTGATGCGGCGGATGATCCAGTCGGACTCCCACCGCACCTCGTTCGTCGTGCTCAGGCGGGCGTGCGGGAAGCGGGTGAGGAACGTGCCGAGGGCGATCCGGGCCTCCAGCCGGGCCAGCGGCGCGCCGAGGCAGAGGTGCCGGCCGAGGCCGAAGCTGACGTTGTCGCCCCCGGTGCCGGGCGCGAACTCGTCCCCGGCGGTGCGGTGCGGGCAGCGGTTGGCCGCGGCGAGGTTCACCTGCACCGGCGCGCCCTTCGGGATCAGGTAGCCGCCGAGTTCGACGTCCTCGGTGGCGAACCGCCACGTCGCGTGCGGCAGCGGCGGCTGCACGCGCAGGGTCTCCTCGACCCAGTCGCCGAGTTCGGCGTCGGTGCGGGGGCGTTCGCCGGGCGGGCGGCGCAGGGCCTCGTGGATCGACGAGGCGATCAGGCTGGCGGTGGACTCGTAGCCCGCCATGATCAGGCCTGTCGTCCACGTGACGACCTCGTTGAGGCTGACCGCGTCCTCGGCCTGCGCCGCCAGCAGGTCCGTGACGAACCCCTGTTCCAGCACGTTTCCCTCGGCGGCCCACTGCGCGACCGTGCCGGCGAGCCCACCCACCCCGGCGGCACGCTCGTCCTGGTCCTGCGAGTAGATGATGTTGTCGGTGACCTCGCGCAGCGCGGGCCTCAGGTGCGGTGGTACGCCGATCAGCTCGCTGAAGAAGCCCAGCGGCAGCGCGAAGGTGAAGCGGTCGACGAGGTTCACCTCGCCCTGCTCCGACGTGAGGTTGTCCAGCAGCCCCTCGGCGAGCTTCGTGATCCGCTCACCCCACTCGCCGAGCTTGCGGGGCGTGAAGAACTTCGCGTGCAGGCGCCGGATCCGGGTGTGCTCCGCGCCCTCGCTCATCACCATGGCCTTGGCGACCTCGGCGCGTGGCTGGGCACCGAGCATCGCGCCGGGGATCCGCATCCACTCCGGTGCGAGCGCCATGTCCTTGCTGAGCCGGGAGTCCAGCAGCGCGGTGCGGGCGAGGTCCGGGTCGCACACCACCCAGTTCGTGCCACCGAAGTAGTCGACGGTGACGATCGGCGCGACCTGGCCCGCCGCGAGCACGGCGGGCAGCGAGTCGACGGAGGCCGGGGTCGTGGGCATCTCGGCCCGGGGTGCCTGCAACGCGGTTCCGCGCACCGTGTCGGCCAGAGTCGCCGGGTCGTCCGGCAGCGCGTCACCCCGCCACGCCACGTGGCCGTCCGGGCGGACCAGGACGAAGGCGCGGTCGTAGAGCTTGGCCAGCTCGTCGTTGTCGCTGTGGCGCACGCTCAGCGGCACACCGCGTTCGGCGAACGCAGCCTCGAAGAGCGGAAGCCGTTCGTCGTCACCGAAGCGGAGCAGGACGAAGCCCAGACCGAAGAGGTCCAAAGTGGACGTCGTGGCGTCCCACCACGCGTGCGCCGCTCGCCTGCCCGGTTCGCCACCGGGCCGCCAGGCCGCGTCCGGGACGGTGATCGCCGGCGACTGGCCGGGGTCGTCGACGATCACCGACGACCGGTAGCGGAGTCCGAAGTGGATTTCCGGGGCGTCGAACTCGCGGTGCGCGCCGCTCGACGCGAGCCGTTCGGACATGGCCTTGCGGGCTTGTTCGCCGTCAGGGCCGTCGATGTCCTGCGGCACCTCGCGGTCCATCGTGCGCCGCAGGTTCGTGTTGGCCTCGTTCAGGCTCGCCTCGGCGATCGGCCGGCGTTCGGCCTCGTAGCTGTCGAGTAGGCGCGGCCCCGCCCAGCCGCCGAGCGTGGCGGCGATCTTCCAGCCCAGGTCCGCCGCGTCGGCGATGCCGGTGTTGAGGCCGAAGCCGCCGGAGGGGGACAGGGTGTGCGCGGCGTCGCCCGCGAGGAACACGCGGCCGTGCCGGTAGCGGTCGGCGACGCGGTGGGTCAGGTGCCAGTCGCCGTCGCTCAGCACCTCGAACGGCGTCTCGAACGCGATCGCGTCCCGGATGAGGGACTGCGCCTCGGCCCGTTCGGCGTGCTCGTCCTCGACGCCGACGACCATGTTGAACAGCTCGTCGCCGTCCAGTGAACGCAACGGGAAGCGCAGCACGGGTGAGCGGACGAGGAAGTGCACCAGAGCGGTGCTGTCGCCGAGGCGGGCGCGCAGTTCGGGGGCGCGGAACAGGATGTTGCGGAAGATCTGGGGCTGGAAGCGCGCGGGGGAGCCGATGCCGCACGCCTGCCGGATCGGGGACGCCGCGCCGTCGCACGCGACCAGGTACCGGGCCTGGACCTCGGTCTTCGCGCCGGTGTCCAGATCGGTGAGCACGGCGTGCACGTGGTCGTCGTTCTGCGTCACGTCGCTGAGCGAGGTCCGCAGCCGCAACGGTGCGCCGGTCGCCTGCGCCAGCAAGGGGTTGAGCCAGTGCGCCGGGCAGATTTGGTCGGGTTCGGGGGTGTGCTGGAAAACCGGCCGGTCGGCGGCGGTGCCCCGGCGGTAGCGGTGCAGCTCGTACCCGCCGATCTTGGTGACCCAGGCGATGTCCAGCGGGTGGTCGGACGGCCAGCCCGCGTTCCGGATCGCGTCCGCGAGTCCCCAGCGGCGGAACAGTTCCATCGACCGGGGGCCGATCGTGCTCACCTTGGGGTGCCGGACCTCGCCGTCACCGGCCTCGGCGACCACGCAGCCGATCCCCCGGTACGTCAGGTCGATCGCCAGCGCCATTCCGACCGGACCGCCACCCGCGATCAGCACGTCGGTCCGCTCTGTCTTGCCCGTCATCGCGTGCGCGCCCTTCGTCGGAGAGGCAGGGCGACCCGGGGCCGCCCTGCCGCGTCAGTGCTTTCAGGGACGGACCGCGACGGCCAGCAGGCAGCCGAAGTCGTCCGCGCCGGACAGGTCGCCCGGCTTGAAGGCGTCCTCGGAGAACTCGAAGTTGCCCTCGTCCATCGCCACGGGACGCTCCTCGAAGCCACCGAGCTTCTCGATCTCGTCGGCCAGGCGCAGGGTGCTCTGCTCGGTGATGTCGTCGATGCTGTGCAGGCGCAGGCCCGCGCGGTGCAGCATCGGCACGTAGTCGTCGATGTCGGCCGTGGTGCACATGAGGTCGCGGCAGAACTTGTCGATGCCGGGACTGCGGACCTCCTTGCGCGGGTAGCGGTCGAAGATGTCGGTCAGCACCACCCGGCCGCCGGGCTTGAGGACGCGGAAGATCTCGCGGAACACCTGGTCGCGGTCGGGCATGTGGCAGATCGACTCCAGCGCCATCACCGCGTCGAACGAGCTGTCCTGGAACGGCAGGTTCAGCGCGTCGGCGTGCTCGAAGACCGCCCTGGCGGAGAGACCCGTCTCGGCGGCGAGCTTGTTCGCGGTCTTGACCTGTTCCGCGCTGATGCTGACACCCGTCACCCGTGCGCCGGTCCTGCCCGCCAGTCGCAGGCCCGGGCCGCCCACCCCACAGCCCAGGTCGAGGACGTGCGACGACGCGTCGACGCCGAGCTTCTCGATGAAGACGTCGGTGAGCCGGTCCATCGCCTCGTCGATCGTGGCAGTGGAGTCCGGCGAGTCCCAGTAACCGATGTGCACGTTGGTGTTGAAGCTGCCGTCGCGCATCGCGCTCAGGGTCAGCTTGTCGTAGAGCGCACCGACGTCTTGCGGCTGGGGCAGAGTCTGGGTCATGGCGAGCTTCTCCTGATGGGTGAACGAGTTCGGTCTGGAGGTCAGAGGGAGACGACGGCCTGCGTCAGTTCCTGTTCGATCTGCCGGCAGAGCTCGTAGTGGGGCAGCAGACCCTGTTCCTTCGCCTGGGCGAGGGTGATCGCGACACTGTCCCTTTCGGACAGAATCGGCGGGACGTTCTTCGGCACGGGCAGACCGAGGGCCGGGTCGAGGACGTCAAGGGCGAGTTCGTGCTCCGCGACGTAGGTGCCCGAGATCATGTACGACATCACGGTGTTGTCTTCGAGAGCGATGAACGCGTGCCCGACGCCGACCGGGAAGTACAGGGTGCGGTGGTGGTTCTGGTCCATCAGCACGGAGTCCCACCGGCCGAACGTCGGCGAGCCCACGCGGATGTCGACCACGACGTCGATGGCCGACCCGGCCGCGCAGTAGACGTACTTGGCACAACCCGGCGGCGTGGTGGTGTAGTGGATGCCCCTGACCACCCCGCGGGCGGACACGCTGTGGTTCGTCTGCCTCACCGGGAACAGCGGACTGCCGTGCGCTTCGGCGAAGGCTGCCTCCTGGAACGGGGAGAGGAACCGGCCTCGGTCGTCACCGAACACCTGCGGGGTGAACTCCAGCGCGCCTTCCACTGCGAGCGTGCGGACTTTCATGTGAGCTCCTGCGATCTCAGAGCGTGGCCAGGACCTGGCGCAGCGCGTGGATGACCTTGTCCTGCAGGTCGGGCGACAGCGAGGGGTACATCGGCAGCGAGAAGATCTCGCCCGCCAGCGCCTCGGTGACGGGCAACGAGCCGGTGCGCTCCGCGAGGTGGGCGAAACCGCTCATCGTGTGCACGGGCCAGGGATAGCTGATGTTCAGGTGGATGTCGTACGACTTGAGGCGCTCGATGATGTCGTCACGCCGCGGATGCCTTGCGACGTAGACGTAGTACACGTGGTCGTTGCCCTCGTTGGTCTTGGGCAGGAGGAGATCGGTGTCCCCGAGGCCTTCCTCGTACCGTTGCGCCACAGCCCTTCGCGCGGCGACGTAAGTGTCGAGCCGGGTCAGCTTGCGCCGCAGGATCTCCGCCTGGATCTCGTCGAGGCGGCTGTTGTGCGCCGGGGTCTGGACCGTGTAGTAGATCTTGTCCATGCCGTAGTAGCGCAGCCGGCGCAGCTGGACGGCGACGTTGTCGTGCGGGGTGATCACCGCGCCGCCGTCGCCGTACGCGCCGAGGACCTTGGTGGGGTAGAAGGAGAATGCCGCCACGTCACCGGTCGAGCCGGCGATCTTGCCATGCTGGCGGGCGCCATGTGCCTGCGCGCAATCCTCCAGCACGCTCAGACCGTGCTTGTCCGCGATCGCCCGGATTGCCGTCATGTCGACGCACTGCCCGTAGAGGTGGACGGGCACCAGGCAACGGGTGCGGTCGGTGATCTTCGCTTCGATCTGCGCGGTGTCCATGAGGAAGTCCTCCTCGCGGACGTCGACGAACACCGGCGTGGCACCCGCGTTGTCGATCGCGATGACGGTCGGCGCCGCGGTGTTCGACACCGTGATCACCTCGTCGCCGGGCTGGACGCCCAGCGCCTGCAGCCCGAGCGTGATCGCGTTCGTGCCGTTGTCGACACCGACGCAGTGCCCGACGCCGTGGTAGGCGGCGAACTCCTCCTCGAACCCGCGCACGCTCTCCCCGAGCACGAGCTGCCCGGAGTTGAACACCTTCTCGACGGCGTCGAGGATGTCGAGCCGTTCGTTCTGGTATTCGAGGAGGTAGTCCCAAACACGCGTGGTCATGGGCGAGCCTTTCGGGCGAGTGCGGCGATGGTTCGGTGGATCCCTTCCCCCAGCGGGATCTCCGGGCGCCAGCCAGTGACGGCCCGGAACGCCGAGGAGTCGATGGTCACGCTGCGGAAGTCGGTCACGGGGGCGTGCGAGGGGGCCTGGACCGAGGTGACCTCGACCGGCGGCGTCCCGGTGTGCTCGGACGTGATGGCGGAGATGAGCCGGAACACGTCGCCGAGCGCGTCACCACGGCCCGCCCCGAGCAGCCAGTGCCTGCCGGACAACGGATCGGGGTGGGCGAGTGCCGCGGAGACCGCGGCGGCGATGTCGTCGACATGCACCAGATCGCGCCGCACGGTGCCGTCGTGCCACATCGTGAGCGGCTGCCCGTCGAGCGCCCTGGCCGCCATCGCGGACACGACACCGCGATCGTGACCGCCGCCCGGCGTGCTCTCGCCGAACACGGTGGGCAGCCGCAGGGTGATGCCCCGGACCCGGCCGGCGGCCGTCGCCCGCTCCAGCAGCAGTTCGGCGCGCAGCTTCTGCCGGTCGTACGCGGTCTCGGGCCTGTCCGGTTCGCTGCCGTCGAGCGGTTCCCGTTGCGGCACACCGACCTGCGACGCCGCGCCGCCGTAGACGACCACCGGGCGGACGCCGTCGTCGCGGCCCAGCACGTCGAGCAGGTCCTGCATGACACCGACGTTCACGCGCTCGGCGGAGCCCTCCTCGGCGGCGCGCCAGCCACCGTCGCCGAGCAGCAGGTAGACGACCGCGTCCGAGCCCTCGACCGCGTGCGCGAGTTCGGCGCGGTCGGTGAGGTCGGCGGTCACCACCTCGACCTCGGCCGGGCCGGGCGGCACCTCGGCCGGTTTGCGGGCCACGGCCCGAAGGCGGATTTCCTGGCGTGCCAAGGTCTTCAGCACCGCCGAGCCGATGAAGCCCGTCGCGCCGAGCACAGTGATCCTCTTCATCTCACACCAGTCCCCGTGGCCAGGCGGAGGCGGCGTTCATGCACGCCAGCAGCGTGCGCGCCTCCACGTTGAGGTAGTGGCCGTGCCGTGCCAGCGTGGTCAGCTGCGCGGGCGTGGCCCAGACGAAGCCGCGAGGCGGCTCGGACGGCACCAGCGAGGGGTCGGCCTCGACGGTCAGGTAGCGGCACCGGGTGTTCAGGAACCGGCCGCCCTCCTCGGAATGCACTGCCTGGTAACGGATGCGGGACCGCTCGGCCCGCAGCACCACGTCGAGGAACGGCGGGCGGTCCTCGGCGGGGAGGTGCTCGTAGTTGCGCGGCGTGCACTGCACGGTGGGCGCGAGTTCGACGGTGTCAAGGAAACCGCCGTCGGCACGCGCGTGCACCAGCACGTGCTGGACACCGCCGAAGTCGCGCACCAGGAACGCCGAGACGCCCATGTCGACGGACTCCAGCAGTGGCTGGGTCCAGCTGATCCGCTCCCGGTTGCTGCCGTGCACGGCGATCGCCACGACCTTGAAGTAGCGGCCGTCCTCGTGCTCGACGGCGTCGGGACCGCGCTTCCAGCCCTCCACGGACGCCAACGGGATGCGCGTGGTCCGCACGTCGTGGCGCGCCCGTTCCCCGGTGAACCACGACAGCAGCTGCACGTCGGAGTGCAGCGCGCCGGGATTCGGGTCGTAGTAGGGAAGACAGGACAGCACGCTGCGCGCGTTCATGTTCACCGTCTCGTCCTCGTGCAGCAGCTCCGCGATCTGCCCGAGGGTGAGCCAGCGGAAGTCCTCGTCCTCGGCGATCTCCGCGGAGGTCTCGACGATCATGTTGCGGTTGGACTTGCGGAAGAACCACGACCCCTGCTCGGCCTGCAGGACGTCGACGACGACCTGGTCCCGGTCGAGGTCGGCGAAGTGCTCCAGCAGCTTCACGCTGGAGCCGCCGTGCGCTCCGGTGTAGTTGCTGCGGGTCGCCTGGACGGTAGGGGACAGCTGCACCAGGTTGGGGTTGCCCGGCTCCATCTTGGCCTGCATCAGGAAGTGCAGGACGCCGTCGATCTCCTTGCACAGGATGCCCAGGATCCCGACCTCGGGCTGTTTGATGACCGGCTGCTGCCATTCGCGGTACGGGCCGTCGCCGTGCGGGCCGTCGTGCTCCACCACGTGCAGGCCCTCGATCGCGAAGAACCGGCCGCTCGCGTGCACGAGATCGCCGGTGGACCTCACGAAGTGCCACTGGTCGAGGTCGGCGAACGGGATGCGTTCGACCTGCAGAACGTTGGCCTGGCGGCGTTGCGCGAGCCAGGCGCGCACGTCCGAAGTGCGCATGTGCGCGCCCTGGCGGGTCGCGGCGGACAGGGCGATGCGGTGCAGGTGGCCGGCGTTTCCGCGAGCACGCAGGGTGGCGGGCTTGCTCAGCTGGGCAGTCATGGCGGACCCCCTCTACGGCCGTCGGGCGGTGATCAGGACGTAGCCACTGCTCGGGTTCTCCCCGAACGCCGCCATCAGCTCCGCGGCCGTGATGATGTCCGCGGCCGCGAAGGGCGGTGCCGAGTCGGCGATCCGGCGGAACGCGGCGGCCGCCTGCTCGTAGCTCGGCCGCACGTTCTCGCCGATGTCGAGCAGCTCCAGCAGGTCCCACCCGGCCTTCTGCAGACTCGCCCGGTGCTCCAACTCGGAGTTGATCCCGGCGATCTCGAGCGTGCGGATCATCCCGGCCAGCACCGCCTCGCCCGCGCCGGTGAACGGCTCCCGCTGGCACAGGTCCGCCACGACCAGCCGTCCACCGGGACGGACCAAACGGCGCAGCCGCGCCAAGGCCGAGGCCTGGTCCGGCAGGTGCAGCAACGACTCGATCGCGAAGACGGCGTCGAACGTGCCGAGGTCGCCGGGCAGGGAGGCGGCGTCGGCGAGCCGGAACGCGACGCGGTCCGAGCCCGCCGCGAGCTCGGTCGCGCGGTCCACCTCCTGCTGCGACACCGTGATCCCCGTGACGTGCACGTCGTGGGTCCCGGCGATGCGCATGGCCGGGAAACCGTTGCCGCAGCCCACGTCGAGGACCCGGTCGCCGGGCCGCAGGGCGAGGCGTTCGCCGACCAGGTCGGTGAGCCGGTCGGTCGCCGCGGCCATCGGCACGTGCTCGGCGCCCGAGTCCCAGTAGCCCGCGTGGATGTTGCCGCCCAGGGCCTCCGTCGTGCCGGCCTGCGCGAACTGGTCGTACTTGCCGCCGACGGCGTCGGTCTGCGATGTCACGGGTGCGTCCCTTCCAAGCTGTCGGTCAGGTCGAGCAGGAGTCGTGCCGGGCCGTGGAAGACCATGTCGGCGGCGTACTCGACGTGGTGGGCCGCTCGTTCCCAGCCGGGCAGGCCGTCCAGCAGCGCGCGCAGGCCGATCTCCAGCTCGGCGCGGGCCAGCGTCGCGCCGAGGCAGTAGTGGATGCCGATGCCGAACGCGAGCTGCCGCTCCGCCGGCCGGTGCACGTCCACGACGTCCGGCCGGGAGAAGCGGGAGGGGTCCCTGTTCGCCGAGCCCAGCAGCGCGATCACGCGGCTGTCGGCGGGGATGGAGGTGCCGCCGACGACGGTGTCCTCGCGGGCCCAGCGCGTCACCGCCTGCACCGGCGGGTCGTAGCGCAGCAGTTCCTCCACGGCGGTGGGCACCAGGTCCGGGTAGTCGCGCAGGTCGGCGATCAGCTCCGGATGGGCGCGCAGGATCAGCGCCGCCTTGGCCAGCGAGTTGGTCGTGGTCTCGTGTCCTGCGGTCAGCAGGTGGACGCAGGTGCCGACGATGCGTTCCGTGCTCAGCGGGATGCCGGCCATCAACGCGATCAGGTCGTCCGCGCCCGGCCGCCGTCGCTCCGCCTGGTCGCGGAAGTAGTCCGTGAGTTCCCGCGCGGCGCCCTCCGCGTCGATGTGGCGTGACTCGCCGGTCCGGGTGGTGCTGGCCCCCTGCAACGCCACGGCCAGGTCGCGCAGCCGTTGATGGTCCTGCGCGGGAACACCAAGGAGCTCGCAGATCACCATGATCGGGAACGGCGCCGCGAACCCACCGACGAGGTCGGCCTGCCCGGCCAGCCGGGAGAGCAGATCCCTGGCGATGCGGTCGATGCGCGGCCGCAACGCGGTGACCACCCCGGCCGAGAACTCCTTCTGCAGCGACGAACGCAGCCGCGTGTGCTCGGGCGGGTCGAGGAAGACGAGCCAGTTCTCCACGACCGAGCGCAGGGTGACGAACTCCGGAGGCACCGGCAGGGACAGCGGAACACCGTCCTCGGTGGAGCGTGCCACGCGGCCGAAGTTGCGGTCGGACAGCACTTTCACCACGTCGTCGTAGCCGAAGACGTAGATCGCGTCCGCGCCCTCGTGGACGGACTGGATCTCGCGGTAGCGCTGGTACACCGGGTACGGGTCGGAGATGTCCTCGGCGGACCAGCTCTTGAGGCTGAACCGGGGCAGCGTCATGTCACAGCCCTCCGGCCTGTGCGCGGAAGTGGTCCGCCCAGAACGTGCTCAGCTCGCCGACTCGCGCGGGTACGAGAGCGCACTTGGCGCACTGGGCCGCGATGTCGTCCAGCCGCATCGCGATCGACCGCCGGGCCACGTCCGGCCGTGAGATCGCGGCGGGCACGTCCGGCAGTTCGAACGAGGGCCCGGCCGTCGTACCGCGACGTCCGGACGGGAGGGTCACCAGCAGTTCGGCCAGCGGGCGCATCAGCCCGGCCATGATGTCGATGGCCGCGTTCATCAGGTCGGACCGGCGCAGGCTCGCGTCCGGGCGTTCGCCAAAGTGCTGGGCCATCAATTGCAGGGCCATGAAGTACGACTCGTTGAAGATCTGCATGACCGTGCGGGCGTCCGGGTCCGTCACCGTCTCGACGGCGGGGCTCGCGGGGTTCAGGGACGGGTTTCGGGCGACCGGGTACGCGGGGTTCCACAGCTCGCCGTGCGGCCCCGTGACTGGTGCCTTGCGCAGCAGCTCACCGATCAGCAGGAACGACGTGTAGTGCGAGTCCTCGACGGCGTCCTCGTCGAGCACCCCGCCCTCGCCCTGCTCGGTGATCACGTCGATCGCGTACAGGGCGCTCGGGAGGTCGTCGACCTCCAGCTGGTAGTCGGGGTGCTCGTGGTTGATCGACTCCCGCAGGAACAGGTGGTGCTCGCCGCCGCCCCTGCCCTTGTCGACCAGGAACAGGTCCGGGATCTGTTGCAGGGCCTCACGGATGTCCGCGTACAGCTCGCTCAGCGAGGCGTAGCCGTGTTCCTGCCGCTGCGCCTGGGCCTCGCCGTCGCGCGGCCGCAGGTCACTGACCTGGTGCTCGGGCTTCTCGATCTGGGTGAAGCGCTCGACGCTGCCCAGGCCCAGCCGTTCCAGCGCGAAGTCCAGCGGTACCGGCAGTGCGTGGTTGATGGTCCCGAAGTCGACCCGCGGCACGTGGAACGGTTCGCCCAGCGCCATGATGATGTTGTTGACCAGCAGGAAGTGGATCATCTCTTCGCGGGCGATGCCGAGCAGCATGCTGCGGATGCCCTCGTCGAGGGTCTCCCCGCCGTCACCGCAGGCGAGCTGCAGTTGCTCGGGGGTCCACAGACCCAGCCGCACGTACTCCGCGCCGGCGCCGTAGGTGGGCACGGAGTAGGCCGCGTAGAGGTACTGCAGCATGACGGCCAGCTCGATCAGGGCCGCTTCGCGCAGGATCTCGACCAACCGGCCGCGCGTGGCGATCCGGTTGCGGCTCGGCATGGTCGTCTCGGCCGGCAGCAGCAGGTGGCCGGGAGTCTGCTGGTTGCGGAGGAACTTCAGCAGCAGCCGCGACTTCGCTTCGGAGAGGTCGCGCGTGGGTGGCATGTAGTAGGTCTTCGACTTGTTCTGCGGATCGCACATCTGCCAGATCAGCTTGGCGTAGGTCTCGGTGCGGCTGCGGTTCGCGAGGCTGAAGACCTCCTTGTCCATGAAGGAGAAGAGGTGTTCGTAGTAGGCGAACACCTCGCGGTAGACCAGGTCGTAGTCGGCCTGCTCCACGTCTTCGAGATGCCAGTCGTCCGGCAGCACCCGCACGCTCAGGTACCCGGCACCGGACCAGAAACCGAGCTTGTCGTCGTTGTCGTAGTCGAGCGCGGCGGGCTCGGGCACGGCCGTCAGCAGCACCCGTGCGGTGCCGGCCGCCTTGCCGCGCAGGGTGAACCAGCCGTGACCGCGGTCATCGGTCTCGAGCACGTCGGTGTCCAGCGAGACGACGGCGCCGACCGGCCCACGGGGACGGGCCGCCGGGTTGGCGAACTGCCGGACCGCGATGTCGCGCACCGGGGCGGGACGGCCCCGGACGAACGACCGCACCGCCACTTCGACGTCGTGCTCGGCGTCGTCGGTGCTCCGGGGGTGATCCACGAACACGCTCGCGTCGTCGACCTGGAGGTTGATCTCCTGCTCCCGCAGGAGGAGCACGCCGTCCGAGGCGACGATCCGCAGCGCGTCACCCGCGATGTCCTCTTCGGACAGCAGGCCGGGAACCGTGACCACGCCGGAGGTCACAGCCGCGTCCTCGGTGTACGCCATGGCCGGGATCCGGGCCACCAGCCGGTCGTCACGGACCGTGCGCAGTTCGAGGTCACGAGCCGCGGCCGCCGGTACGGGCGCCGTGATCATGTTCAGCGTGACCTGGCCCGGCGAGGTCGCGACAGTGAGGTTGCCCAGTCGGTTGCGGGTGCCGCGATCCGGCACGAGCAGCCGTCCGGCCGGGTACGTGCGCAGCTCGCCGGGCCGCCACGGCGCGATCGTGCCGTGCAGCCGCCACTGGGAGGGCTGGTCCGGTGCCTGGGGAGCGGACTGGCCGTCGAGGGCGAACTGCACGACGAGGCCACCGGTCCCGGCCTCGCGGAGCAGCCGCGCGACCGGTGACGCGTCCGCCTCGTCCAGCCAGCGCAGGTCGTCGTCGGTGACGACGACCTGGTGCACCACCGAGCGGCCGAGTTGCCAGTGGCCGCAGCCGCGTCCGGTGGCGTGCCAGCGCGGCGGCGAGAAGCCTTTGACCGCACCGGTCGCCATGTACCCGACGTCGTGTGACCGCCCCTCGCGGCCGAAGCCGACCTGGCCGACCATGAGGGTCGTCGTCCAGTCGGATGCGGGGTCCACGTCGAAGATCCGTGCCCGGTTGACCGTGGTCGCCAGGTATTCGTTGTAGTGGCCCCAGAAATCGACGGCCCTGCCCACCACCGGATCCTCGCTGTCGGGCCGGCCCGCGACGAGTTCGGTGCTGACGACCCGCGCGTTGATCGAGAAGTGCCCGTTGCCGGCGAAGTCACGGCCCTTGGCGGCGCTGAACGGCCCGTCGGGCGTCTCGCGGCCCGCGCTGTCGTACCGGGGCCCCGTCTCGTCGAGGTGGGCGTGGTACTCGGCGGGCGGGCGGTGCACCGGGAACGGTTCGCCGTCCGCTGTCAGCGCGGTGTTCGTGGCCAGGTCGGCCAGGCCGTTGCGCGGTCCCGTCGGCAGGCGCGTCGAGGCGGTACCGCGGAAGTGCAGCCTGGGCAGGTCGAAGACGCTCATGCGGACTTCTCCGTGTGCGTGAGCCGGCGCGCGGGGAACGCCACGCCCGTCCGTCGTTCGCACCACTCGATCTCGTGCGCCGCGTCGATGGCCGACTCGATCGCACCCTCGATCCACGCGGGCTTCGACGAGCAGTGCTCCCCGGCGAAGAAGAGCCCCTTCTGCGGCCTCGTCGCCTCGCGGCGCTGCGCCTCCCGCAGCGCGGAGTCCTGTTCCCAGCGGATCGTCGCGGCGCCGAGAGACCAGCGGTGCTCGCCCCAGGCCTTCGTGGCGACGCCGAGGACCATGCCGGGGCGGCGCAGTTCGGGGTGCATGACGCCGAGTTCCCTGGTGATGAGCGTGATTCGTTCCTGCTCGGTGAGTTCGCTCAACGCGTCGGCGTCGGGACCGATGCTGTAGCTGGCGAGCATCACCGCGCCGTGCGCCGGATCGCCGTCGACGGGCGGGTAGTAGGTCTGCCGCACGTGCCCGCCGGTGAACGAGCCGCCGCCGCGGATGCCGTCCTCGTGCCAGAACGCCTCGCGGCAGTGGAAGGCGACCTTGGTGGCAGGCCAGTACTTCGTCTCGTGGATGATGTCGAGCTTCTCGTCGTCGAACCCGCTGAGACGCATCCCTCGCAGCACCGTGAACGGCACCGTGCACACCACGTAGTCGCAGGTCTTGGTGAAGGACCTGGTGCCCTGCCTCAGGTTCAGGACCACGTCCCGGTCGCGGACCTCGATCCCGGTGACCTCCTGCCCGAGGGTGATCCTGCCGAGCAGGCGGGTCGCGAGGCTGCGGGGGATCAGGTCCATGCCGTCGCGCAGCCGCACGATGTCGGAGCTGGTCTCGTCGAGCACGTCGTCGAGGAAGCGCTCCAGGTGCGGCGGCACCAGCGAACGGATGCGCGGGTTGCCCGCGTAGAAGGCGTGCAGGTCGATCATGGTGCCGTTGTGGCCGCGGCGGTACGGCGTCAGGTCGACCTCCTCGACCAGGTCGAGCAGGCCGGTGCCGATCTCGCCGTGCATGCCGTTGTAGAACTGGCGCGGCGCGATGGCCCTGATGGTCGCGTCCAGCCAGGCACCGAACAGCAGGGTGCCGTCGCGGTACCGCCCCGCGGGCACCCCGGAGGCGAAGTCGCTGACGAGCACGTCGTGTGCGTCGCGCACGCGCAAATAGCCGGACGAGCTGGGCAGATAGGCCGCGTCGTCGGAGAAGATCGTGTGGAACGGCAGCACCTGGTCCTGCAGGCCGAGTTCCGCGATGTAGTGCAGGGTCAGGCGGTGCGCGGAAGGAATGCGCATCGCACCGAGCTCGGCGAACGGCCCGGCCTCGCCCTCGGCCGTGAAGCGGTGGGTGTGGACGCGCCCGCCGATCCTGTCGCCGGCCTCGACGATCTCCACCTCGTGGCCGAGACGCTCCAGCTCGTAAGCCGCCACCAGCCCGGCGACACCCGCGCCGATGACGGTGACGTTCTTCCTCTCACCGATGGCGTCGAGCCCGTTGACCTCTTGCAGCGTTGTCACCGCGGACTTCCCTTCCGGTGCGCTAGCGGCGGGCGGGGAATTCGATCTGGCGCCATTGTTGGGGCGGCGGCGGTGCGCCCGTATCCCCCGACAGAGCCGGTCGTGAACGGGCTCGCGGGTGCGTGAGCGGTATCAAGACGGGCGGAAGCCGACCGGCCCCTGCGCAAGTGCGCGGGGTTTGTCTTGACACGCCGGACGGCGCCGTGAACAGGCGATGCTGACGCGAGCCGCTCAGCGGCCACCCCGGAGCAGCCGCTGGAGGCGACGTTGACCCGAGTGCTGATCGCGACGACACCGGCCCCAGGACATGTGGTCAGCCTGTTCGAGATAGCCACCGAACTGACGCGCCGCGGTCACGAGGTGCGCTGGTACACCGGGGAGGTCTTCCGGGAACAGGTCGAACGGACCGGGGCGCGCTTCGAACCGATGACGGAAGGACTCGACTTCGGCGGCAGGAGCCGGGAGGAGGCGTTTCCCGGGCATGCCGGACTGGCCGGGCTCAAGAGCTTCAAGGTCGGCGTCCGCGACATCTTCTACCGCACCGCTCCCGGCCAGCTCGCGGACATCCTGGCGTTGCTGCAACGGTTTCCCGCCGACCGCATCCTCGCCGACGACATGTGTTACGGCGCCTGCTTCGCCAGCGAGAAGACGGGAATTCCGCTGGTGTGGCTGGCGAACTCCATCTACATCCTGGGCAGCCGCGACACCGGGCCGCTCGGCATGGGCCTGGGGCCGAGCACCACGCCGTGGAACCGCCTGCGCAACGCCGCGCTGAGGTTCGCCGGCGACCAGGTGTCCATGCGGGACCTTCGCGCGGAAGCCGACCGCGTGCGCGCGCAGGTCGGGCTGCCCCGGTTGAGGACGAGGGCGATGGAGAACATCTCCCGGTACCCCGACCTGTACCTGGTCGGCTCCGTGGCGTCGTTCGAGTTCCCGCGCCGCGACCTGGCGCCGGGCACCCACTTCATCGGCGGCCTGTTCGGCGTGCCACCGAAGAACTTCGACCCGCCGTCGTGGTGGGACGAGCTCTCCGGGGACCGGCCCGTCGTCCTGATCACGCAGGGCACCACCGCCAACGACGTCGAACGCATGCTGGTGCCCGCCGTGCGCGCTCTCGCTGGCGAGGACGTCCTCGTCGTGCTGACCACCGGCAGCAAACTGGACGTGGAACGGCTGCTTCCGTTGCCGCGCAACGTCCGGATGGAACGGTTCGTGCCGTACCACCACCTGCTTCCGCACGTGGACGTGATGATGACCAACGGCGGCTACAACGGGGTCAACGCCGCTCTCGCGCACGGGGTGCCGTTGGTCGTCGTTCCCGCCACGGAGGAAAACCCCGACGTGGCAGCGAGAGTCGAGTACGCCGGCGTCGGCGTGGTCGTGAAACCCCGTGCTGTCACCGAGTCCAGCCTGCGCGCCGCCGTCACCACCGTGCGGACCGACGAGCGCTATCGGCGTCGCGCCGCCGAGATCGCGGTGGACCTCAACAGCAGCGACGCGCCGAAGCGGGCCGCCGACCTGATCGAGTCCGCTGTCGTTTTCCAGGACCAGATTCCCACCGGAGGTATCGCACGTTGAACGGGACGACGAAGACGTGGCCGCAGGCCCCCGAGACGACCATGCCCATCGACCCTGGTCCTTTCGACTGCATGCCCGAGCTGCTCGCCGCCGCGCGGGTGGCTCCGGTCGTACGGATCCCCTACCTCGGGCAGCACGCGTGGGTGGTGTGCGACCGGGAGCTCGTCAAGGTCGCGCTAGCGCATCCGAAGATGGGCAAGGACATCACCCTCGTACCGGACTTCATGAAGCAGCCGGGCCTGATGGTGGGCTCCCAGCCGCCACCGGAGTACGCGCGGGCCATGATCATGAGTGACGGGGAGGACCACGCGCGGATCAGGCGGCTGCACGCGCCCGTGCTGAGCCCGCGCAACACCGAGAAGTGGGGCGAACGCGTCAGCGTGAAGGTCGAGGGCTTCCTCGACGAGCTCGAACAGCGCGGTGTCCTCGGGGACAACGAGGTCAACGTCGTGACCGACTACACCCACAAGATCCCGCTGGCGTTCATCTCCGAGATGCTGGGCCTGCCCGACGAGGCGGAACGGCAGCTGCGCAGCATCACCGACGTGATGCTCTACTCGTCGGACTACGAGGCCAGGACCCTTGCGGTGCGGGCGTTGTACGGGGCGGTCGAGGGGTGGGTGGCCGACCCGGCACCACTGCGCGACGGCGTCATCACCGGGCTTCTGGCCTCCTCCAACGGCATCGACGCCGCCGTGACGGAGGGCGAGGTGATCGTGTGGACGCTGGGCATGATCATCACGGGCTACGAGACGACGGGCAGCCTGATCTCGGCCTCCCTCTTCGAGGCGTTGCGGCGCCCGGTCGACGACCGGCCGAAGACCGAGGACGAGATCAAGTCGTGGATCGAGGAGGCGCTGCGCGTGCACCCGCCGTTCCCGCACCCGACCTGGCGCTTCCCGCTGGAGGACATCGAGCTCGGCGGCTACCTGATCCCCAAGGGCGCGCCCGTGCAGGTCAGCATCGCCGCGGCCAACCGGGAACCGGGGGAGGGGGCGGACAGCTTCGACTCCGCGCGGGGCGGCCATGGGCACCTCTCGTTCGGCCTCGGCATGCACTACTGCATCGGCGCGTCGCTGGTGCGCCTGGAAGCCCAGATCGCGGTGAGCGGGTTCCTGCGCCGTTTCCCGCAGGCTCAGCTGAGCACTGCCACGCCGTTCGAGTGGGAGTCCGAGTGGATGATCCGCCGGATGAGCGTTCTTCCGGCGACCCTGCGCTGACGGAGATCGGCGGGCCGGTCGCAGGACCGGTCCGCCGTGGAGAACGCCGAACTCGTTGCGGCGTCACGGTGATCCGCCCGACTGCAAACGTTTGTTTCGCGCAGGTGGTCCAACGAGCCGGCCGCTGCCCGGCCGGACATTTCACAACTCGCCCCCCGTGTGAACGGGCGCGGCCTTCGAATTTTCGCCGACGGGACCGGCGCGCCGCGTCTCGAATGGGGCCCACTTCGGCCACCCTCCCCATGGGAGCGCTCTCCCCGGATTCCGATCGCGACGGCCCGGTGTGATCCCGGTGATCAGGACGTGATCGTGCTGGTCACGATTGTCGGCATCACCCGATGGCAGCAGTGGAATTCCACGCGGTGATTGCAGCGGATCGCGGAGGGCATTGAAGAACGCTCCTGTCCGCGGTCCGCCATGGGTGTTGACATGGCGGGTGACGTCGCGCGAGTCTCCCAGCGGACGAGGTGGGAGGTTCTCGGGTGAAGTCGGTGAGTCGCACGTCCACTGGATATCCGCGTCTTGATTGGCTGCGTGAGCCAGATTTGTCCGAGCCGTAGAAGTTCGCTTTTCATCCTTCTTCACTGTGCTCACAGGACAGGGAAAATAAGTGTCGTGCACACCTCTCGGTGAGAATCTCGCGGCGTGGGAGCAGTCGGTTGATCTGCCCTTATCGCTCCCGTTGCGCGGACGTGACGAGGAAACGCGGAGGATAAAGCGGTTCATCCAGGCGGCGGCGGAGTCCCGGCAGGCACGGATGCTGGTGGTGGCGTCCTCCACGGGCACGGGCAACACCAGGCTGGTGGCCGAAGGCACGTCCCTGGCCGCGCTGCAGGGCTTCTCCTCGCTGGACCTGTCGCCGGGCGCCTTTCCGGCGGAAGGTTCCAGGACGGACCACCCCCACGTCGTCAGCGTGAGCGCGCTGGCCGCCCAGATCGAGCCGCGGCTGGTCCAGCGGCTCCGGCACGGACCGGTGCTGGTCACGCTCGACGACGCTCACCGGACGCCGCCGCCGGTGCTCGGCGCCGTGAGTGCGGTGATGGCCAAGCTCAAGGATCTGCCCGTGTGCTGGCTTATCACCGTGCACGCCGAGCAGTTCGCCACGGCCGCAAGCGCGACGCTGCAGGACATGGCGCGCGTTCTTCCGTGCGACTGGATCGAACCACTTACGCCACTGTCGGACGACGCGGCGCTGGCCATCGCCGCGGACGTGCTGGGCGCGGAACCGGACCAGGATGTCGCCGCGCTGGTCGGCAGTGCCGGCACCACGCCACTGCAGGTCGTCGAGGTGGTGCTGGACCTGGTGCGGGACAACCAGGTCCAGGCCGTCGGTGGCGTCGCCCGGTTGATGGCGGGCCCGATGGAGCGTGGTATCGCCTGCGCCGTGTCACCGGAACCGGCCGGGCAGCTGCCGTGGCCGTTCCGGCGGATGATGGGCGAGCGGCTGCACGGGTTGTCGCCCCAGGCGCAGGACGTGCTCCAGGTCGCGGCGGTGCTCGGCTGCGGCTTCGCCCCGGAGGACCTGGCGGAGATGCTGGGCGAGCCCGTGGCCGTGCTGCTGCGGCCGCTGCGCGAAGCACTCGCCGCCGGGTTCCTGCGTGGTGGCGGTGCCGAGTTCCTCTTCCACCGGGAACCGGTGTGGCGGGCCGTGCTCGGGTCCGTGCCGGAGCCGATGAGGTCGGCGTTGCATCGGCAGGCGGTGACGATGCTGCTCGGCCGTGAGCACCGGGACGCCGTGTCCGTCGCGGTGCACCTGGTGCACTGCGCGCGCACCGGGGACGCGGAGGCCGTCAGCGCTGTCGACGCGGCCGCGCAGAGCCTGCTGCCGGACTCCCCGGAGGCGGCCGCGGCGCTCGCGATCAACGGCCTGAGGATCACCGCACCGGGCGAGCCGAACCGGATCGCGCTCGGCGTCACGGCGGCCGCGGCCCTTGTCCGGATGGGCAGACTCAGCCAGGCCGTGGAGCTCGCGCGGGACCTGCTGCACCCCGAAGACCCCGGCCACGTGCAGTCGGCGTCCGTGCTGCGCACCTGGCAGACCATCGCCCAGATGCTGCGCGGTGACGCCACGACGGTGTGCACCGTCGGCCTGGAGGTCACCGAGGCCGCCACCGACGGGCACGACCTGTCGCCGGAGTTGTTGCTGCTCAACATCTTGTCGCTGCACAACCTCACCGCGGCGATCGGGATGGCGGACCAGGTGCTGGCGCAGGCCGGCCAGTTCAACTCGGACGTGCTGGCCGCCGCGCTGACCGTGCGGGCGATGGCGAGCTGGCGCGAGGGGAACCTCGACGTGGCGATCGAGGCCGCCGAGGCGGCCGTGGCCGTGCGCGACGAGCTGACCAGGATCTGGCAGAGCGATCCACTGTGGACGAAGGTGTGGATCCTCACCAGGCTCGGCCGGCTCGACGAGGCGCTCGCCGGGGTGGACGAGGCCTGCGGCACGGCGGAAGCGCACGGAACCGGTGTGATGACGTCGGTCCCGCTCACGCTGCGCGCGGCCGTGCTGCTGGCCCAGGGCGAGGTCGCTGCCGCCGAAGCGGCCGCGACCACCGGTCTCGCGGCCTCCGAGATCGCCGAGATGCCGTTGTTCCAGCCCCAGCTCGGCGCGGTGCTGGTGCTCTGCGCACTTCGCCGGGGCGATCTGGTCACCGCCACCGACGGGCTGCGCCGGCTGGAGGAGTCGATCCCCGCCGGGCCCACCCACCCGTGCGCGGTGACGCTGCGGCTGATCGCGGGTCAGGTGGCCGCGGCCGGCGACGGCGCGGTGGCGGCGATCGACGAGATCCGCCCGTTCGCGGAAGACCCGGGGCTCTGCCTGCAGTTGCTGATGGAGGCACCCACCGCGACGGCATGGTGCGTGCGCACCGCCATGGCCGCCGACGACCACGTCCTCGCCGAACTGTTCGCGAGCACGGCCGAGGACCTGGCCCGCGCCAACCCGAAGCACGAGTCGGTCGTCGTCGCTGCCGCACACGGCCGTGCACTGGTGAAACAGGACACCGGCGTGCTGGCGGAACTGCGGGACAGATGCGCCGACGCGTGGACGAAAGCCTCTCTCGCGGAGGACATCGCGGCCGTCCACCTCGACACCGACCGGGAGCAGGCGGTCCTCGAACTCAACCACGCGCTCGGCGGCTACGACGAGATCGAGGCCGAACTCGACTCCGCCCGAGTGCGCCGCACCCTGCGCAGGCTCGGCGTCCGGCGGCGCCGCACCACGGTGAGACGCCAGGACGACCAGGAACCGGAACCCAGGCCGCGCACCGGCTGGGACAGCCTCACCGGCACCGAGCAGAAGGTCGCCCGGCTCGTCGCGGACGGCCTCACCAACCGCCAGGTGGCGAAGGAACTCTTCATTTCACCGCACACGGTCGGATTCCATCTGCGGCAGATCTACCGCAAGCTCGCCATCGCGTCCAGGGTGGACCTGGCCCGGATCGCGCCCTGACCGCCGATCGGGGGTAGGAAGCGATCACCGGCTCGACCAGAGTGGCCGCATGAGGATCATTGCGGCGGCACTCGCCGCACTTCTGGTTCTTCCCGGGGTGGCTTCGGCGACGGACACCTACTGGGAACTGAAGCCGACCGGCACCGACGCCCGCCTGCGCGGCCTGTCCGCCGTGTCCGGTCAGGTCGCGTGGGCGAGCGGCTCCAAGGGCACCGTCCTGCGCACCGTGAACGCCGGCCGGACGTGGGAGTCGGTGGGCCCACCCGGCACCGAGGCGCTCGAGTTCCGTGACATCGAGGCCTTCGACGCGCGCAACGCCGTGGCGCTGTCGATCGGGGAGGGCGAGTCGTCACGGATCTACCGCACGTCCGACGGCGGCCGGACCTGGCAGGAGGAGTTCCGCAACACCGACCCGAAGGCGTTCTACGACTGCGTGGCGTTCTTCGACCGGTTCCGCGGGCTGGCGCTGAGCGACCCCGTCGACGGCAAGTTCCGGGTGCTGCGGACGTGGGACGGCGGACGGTCGTGGCACGTCAACGCCACGTTGGGCATGCCGGACGCGCTGCCGGGCGAGTTCGCGTTCGCGGCGTCCGGGCAGTGCGTGACGACCAGCGGCAACCACGCGTGGATCGCGACCGGCGGCGGCGCGAAGGCACGGGTGCTGGAGTCGCGCGACGGCGGCCGGTCGTGGAAGGCGAGCGAGGTGCCGTTGCCGTCCGGCGAGGCGGCCGGGGTGTTCGCGGTGGCGTTCAAGACGCCGTGGCGCGGTGTGGCGATCGGTGGTGACTACCTGTTGCCGACCGACCCGACGCCGGCGTTCGCGATTAACGACGGACGCGGCTGGACGGCGGGCAAGCAGGCTCCCGTCGGGTACCGGTCGGGTATCGCCTACCGCGGCAACGGCCTGGTCACGGTCGGTCCGTCCGGAACGGACACCAGCAAGGACGGCAAGACCTGGAAGGTCGCGGACACGGGAAGTTTCGACACCGTGGACTGCGTCGGACACACCTGCTGGGCTGCCGGCGAGAAGGGCCGCGTCGGTCGCACGTGAGGAGGCGCCGGTCATCCCTCCCCGTCGCGGTGTAACACCTGTCGGGCCTCTGGCGAAAAAGAACGTGTCGGCCACTCCCGTGCGGGGTAGCCGAAGCAGGTGTTCGACGGATTCTCGTTGCGTTGCAGGGACGTCGGCGAGGCCAATCTGCGAGTGAGGACCGGCGGTGCAGGGCCGCCGGTCCTCCTCTTGCACGGCCACCCCCGTACCCACACCACCTGGCACCGTGTCGCGCCACTGCTCGCTGCGGACCACACGGTCGTGTGCCCGGATCTGCGCGGCTACGGCGAATCCAGCAAACCCGGTGACTACTCGAAACGGGCGATGGCCCGCGACTTCGTGAACCTGATGCGGGGGCTCGGCCACGAGGAGTTCGCCGTCGTCGGCCACGACCGCGGGGCCGCCGCGGCGATCAGGCTGGCGCTCGACCACCCGGACCGGGTCACGCACCTGGCCGTGCTGGACGGACTGCCGATCGGTGCCCACCTGAGCCGCTGCGACGCCCGGTTCGCCCAGGCCTGGTACCACTGGTTCTTCCTGGCCAGGCAGGAACTCGCCGCCGCGATGATCAACGAGAACCCCGGCCTCTGGTACGGCGGCCGCCACCACGACACGCCACTCGCGATGGGCGTGGAGAACTGGGCCGACTTCCAGCGGGCGATCCACGACCCCGAGACCGTGCTCGCGATGTGCGGTGACTACCGCGCCGGGCTGGAGGTCGACCGCCACCACGACGACGAGGACCGGGCCGCGGGACGCAGGATCACGTGTCCGGTGCTCGCTCTCTGGTCGGCCAAGGACGACCTCGGCGACCTGTACGGCGACCTGCCCGCGATCTGGGCCGAATGGGCCGACGACGTGCGGGTTCGTTCCCTCGACTGCGGGCACCACATGGCCGAGGAAGCACCCGTCGAACTGGTCCGCGAGTTACGTGAGTTGTTCTGAACGGACCGTTGACGACAGGTGGTGATGAGGTTTCGGTGCGCGCACGCGTTAGGGTCTGTCCGTGGCCATCGCACGTGCCGAACGCCTTGTCAACCTGGTGCTGTGCCTGCTGTCGACCCGTCAGTACCTGACAGCGGAGCGCATCCGCGCCATCGTCCCCGGCTATCACGAAGCGCCGACGGACGAGGCGTTCTTCCGCATGTTCGAACGGGACAAGTCCGAGCTGCGCGATCTCGGCGTGCCGCTCGAGACCGGGCGGCAGTCCAACGCCGAGGGAGCGGAGGACGGCTACCGGATCGCGCGGCGCGACTACGAGCTGGGTGACATCGACCTCGAACCCGACGAGGCCGCCGCCGTGGCGCTGGCCGCCCGGCTGTGGGACTCGCCGCAGCTCACGGGCGCCGTGCACGGCGCGTTGATCAAGCTGAGGGCCGCCGGGGTGGACGTCGACCAGGACACGCCCGCGGCCGTCGAACCCAAGGTGCGGGCCAACGAGCCCGCGTTCCCGCCACTGCTGCAGGCCGTGCAGGCGGGGCAGGTCGTCTCGTTCGGTTACCGCAAGCCGCCGCCGGGCGGGCAGAAGGAACGAACGGTCGAACCGTGGGGCGTGGTCGCGTGGCGCGGCAAGTGGTACCTCGTCGGCTGGGACCGTGAACGCCAGGACACGCGGTGCTTCCGGCTCTCCCGCGTCGTGGGCGCGGTCCGGACCGTCGGCAAGCCCGGCGCTTTCACCGTGCCCGAGGGCACGGACCTGATGAGCCTCATCGCGCGCACGCAGGCCGATCCGCACCACACGTCGCCCGCCAAGATCTGGGTCGCCAAGGACCGGGCGCAAGGGCTGCGGCGGCACGCGAAGGTCGTCGAGGAACGCGACGGCGGCGACGTCGTCGAGATCGACCTGAAGTTCCCCGACTCGGCGGCCAAGTGGCTCGCCGGGTTCGGGCCCGACGTCGTCGTGCTGGAGCCCGAGGTCCTGGCCAAGTCGGTCCGCGACCGCCTGCAGGGCGCACTGGAAGGAGCGCGGTGACCGCGTCGAACGAACGGCTGCCGCGGCTGCTCGCACTCGTGCCGTACCTGCTCAACCGGCCCGCGATCACCGTCAAGGAGGCCGCGGCCGACTTCGGCATCACGCCCAAGCAGCTGCGCAAGGACCTCGAGCTGCTGTGGATGTGCGGGCTGCCCGGCTACGGGCCGGGCGACCTGATCGACCTGTCGTTCGAGGGCGAGACGATCACCGTCTCGTTCGACGCGGGCCTCGACCGGCCGCTGCGCCTGACCGCGGCCGAGGCGGCGTCGCTGCTGGTCGCGTTGCGCGCGCTGGCGGACACGCCGGGCGTCGTCGACACGGACGCGGTGCAGCGGGCGCTGGCCAAGATCGAGGCGGCGGTCGGCAAGGCGCAGCCGGCGGGCATGGTCGTCGGGCTCGGTGCGTTCGAACGCGGGGAGACCGCCGAGGTTCGTGCCGCCGTGCAGGACGCCGTGAAGCGCGAACGGGCCGTGCGCATCCGCTACTACTCGCAGTCGCACGACGCGATGAGCGACCGAGTGGTCGATCCGATGCGTCTGCTGCTCGTCGAAGGGCGCGGTTACCTCGAAGGATGGTGCCGATCGGCGCTCGGCGTGCGGTTGTTCCGGCTCGACCGCATCGACGACGTGCAGGTGCTCGACGAGCAGTCGTCGCCTCCGCCGCACGCCCAGCTGACCGATACATCGGAGGGGTTGTTCCACCCCAGGGACGACCAGAAGGTCGCCGTGCTGCTTCTCGAACCGGACGCGCACTGGGTCGCCGAGTACTACCCGGTCGACCACGCGGCGGAGCTCTCGGACGGCCGCACGCGTGTCCTCATGCGCTACGACGACCCGTCCTGGATGGTCCGCCTGCTCCTCGGGCTCGGCGGTGACGTGCACGTCGAAAAGCCGTCGGAACTCGCGGAGGAGGTTGTTCGCCAAGCGGCAGAGGCATTGCGCCGGGCAGATCACCTGCTGTCCACCCAAGACGTATAACGTGTGCCTGTGCCGTCCACACCGACCCTGGCGCTGATCGCTCTCGGCCTGATCGTGCTCATCGTGATCGCGATCCGAGTCATCCGATCCTTGCGTCGATTCGCCCGTGCCCGCACTCTGGTGGGGGACGGGCTCGGCAACGGCGTCGGCCTGCTCAAGGCGCGCTCCGCGGCGCTGAAGGTGGCCATCGCCGGACGGCGGCCCAGGGAACAGGCCCGCACCAGGGCAAACTCCGCGTACGATCGTCGTAGCGGGGCAGACAGGAGGATCACCAATGGGTAACCTCGGACCCACCGAGCTGATCATCATCGCTGTGGTGATCATTCTGCTGTTCGGTGCGAAGAAGCTTCCCGACATGGCCCGTTCGCTCGGCAAGTCGGCGAAGATCTTCAAGGCTGAGACCAAGGGCCTGCGCGACCAGGACGCGGACGACGCGCCGGTACAGCAGCAGCCCGTGCAGCAGCCGGTCCAGCAGCTCCCGCCTGCCCAGCCGCAGCCGGCGCAGCAGCCCCAGGTCGCGCCTCCCATCGAGCAGACCAGCCAGAACAAGGCCGCGAACAACTGACCTTCCTGCTCTCCTGACTTGTAAGGACGGTCGACGCGGTGGCAAGTCCGTTCCGGTGGTTCGCCGAGCGCCGGGAGCGCGGCAAGCGCCGTCGGGGCAACGCCGACGGCACCATGTCGCTCAAAGAGCACCTGTACGAGCTGAGGTACCGGCTCGGCCTGGCGATGCTGGTCATCGCCGTCGGCGCCATCTTCGGCTTCATCTGGTTCCAGGTGCGCCTCGGCCCGATTCCGTCGCTGGGCGACATCCTGACGGGGCCGTACTGCCACGAAGACCTGGCGAAGTACCGGGCCAAGATCACCAACGACGGCGCCTGCGCGTTGCTGCAGACCGAGCCGTTCGAGATCTTCCTCGTGCAGCTGCAGGTCGGTGCGGCGGCAGGTGCGGTGCTGCTCAGCCCGTTGTGGCTGTACCAGGTCTGGGCCTTCATCACGCCTGGCCTGTACACGAAGGAACGCAACTTCGCGCGGGTGTTCGTCGGCGCCGGCGCGCTGCTGTTCGTGGCCGGCGCGGTGCTCGCGTACCTCGTGGTACCCGAGGGCCTGAAGGTGCTGCTGGGGTTCGGTGGCGACAACTGGGTCACGGCGCTCACCGGTAGCAAGTACATCAACTTCGTCATCACGATGCTCTTCATCTTCGGTGTCAGCTTCCTGATCCCGCTGGTCGTGGTGATGCTCAACCGCGCGGGTGTGCTGTCCTACGAGAAGCTGCGCAAGTGGCGCCGCGGCCTGATGATGGGCCTGTTCGTGTTCGCCGCGATCGCGACGCCGGGCACCGACCCGATCTCGATGGTCGTGCTGGCCCTCGCGTTGTCGGTGCTGTTCGAGATGGCGATCCAGATCGCCCGCGTGCACGACAAGCGCAAGGCGAAGCTCCGCGTGGCCGAGGGCTGGGACGCGCTCGACGACGACGAGGCGGCGCCGTTCGACTACGTCGCGTCCGACGCTGACGGCAACGACCCCGGTGAGAAGGCCATCGCCACGGAGCCCCCGAAGCGCGTGAACTACGACGATGCCACGTGACGCGGGCCGCCTTACTGGTCTGCCCCGCGTCGGGCAAGGGGCGGGCAGCCCGGATGGCCGGGTCGACCGCCGCGGCGTTGCGGCCGCACGTGTCGTCGTTGACGCAGATGGTCGCGCACGACGCCGAGGGCGCGCTGGCGATGGCGCGCCGGGCCGTCGCGGACGGCGTCGACCTGCTGGTCGTCCTGGGCGGTGACGGAGCCGCCCACCTGGGCGTCCAGGCAGTTGCGGGCACGTCGACGGCGCTGGGCATCGTCCCGGCGGGCACCGGCAACGACCTGGCCGCGGCCGTGGGCGCGCGGTCGGTCGAGGACGTCGTGCACGGCACCCGCAAACAGCTCGACCTCGGGCGGTTGTCGACGGGGCAGTGGTTCGCGACGGTGCTGTGCGCCGGGTTCGACTCCGCGGTGAACGAGCGGGCGAACGCGATGCGCTGGCCCGCCGGCCGGCGCCGCTACGACCTGGCGATCGTCGCCGAGTTCGCGTCGCTGAAGCCGGCGCCGCTGGTCGTGACCACCGAGTCCGGGACGTTCGAGCTGGACGCGACGCTGGTCGCGATCGGCAACACACCGAACTACGGCGGCGGTATCCCCGTGTGCCCCGCGGCCGATGCCGGAGACGGGTTGTTCGACGTCACGGTCGTCGAGGGCGGCAGCCGCGCGATGATGGCCCGGATGCTGCCGACGTTGCGCACGGGCAAGCACACCGAGCACCCGGCCGTGCGGACGTTTCGCGCGCGTGAGGTCTCGCTGTCCGGCGGCAACGGCTGGATCGCTTACGCCGATGGCGAACGCCAGGAGGCGTTGCCCGTCTCAGTTCACACGGTTCCTGGCGCCCTCACGGTCGTGGGTCGCTAAGTTATGGGGCTGTTCGGTTCGTTTCACGGTTTTCGGTAGGGATTCATGGAGACGCTGGAGTTTCAGTCCGAGGCACGTCAGCTGCTGCAGCTGATGATCCACTCGATCTACTCGAACAAGGACACGTTCCTGCGCGAGCTGGTCTCGAACGCCTCCGACGCGCTCGACAAGCTGCGGCTGGAGTCGTTCCGCGACAAGGACATGCAGGTCGACGTCGACGACCTGCACATCGTGATCGAGTCCGATCCGGCCGAGCGCACGCTGACGGTGCGGGACAACGGCATCGGCATGACGCGCGAGGACGTCGTCGGGCTCATCGGCACGATCGCCAAGTCCGGCACCGCGGAGTTCCTCAAGCAGCTCAAGGAACAGCAGTCCGGCAGTGCGTCCGACCTGATCGGCCAGTTCGGCATCGGCTTCTACTCGTCGTTCATGGTGGCGGACAAGGTCACCCTCGTGACGAGGTACCCGCACGCCGAGAAGGGCGTGCGCTGGGAGTCGACCGGCGAGGCCACGTACACGATCGACGACGTGGACGACGCGCCCCAGGGCACCTCGGTCACGTTGCACCTCAAGCCGTCCGACGACGAGGACCGCCTGCCCGACTACACGGAGCCGGCGAAGATCCGCGAGATCGTCAAGCGCTACTCGGACTTCATCACCTGGCCGGTGCGCCTGGGCGGCGAGGACATCAACTCGCGCAAGGCCCTGTGGGCGCGCCCGGCCTCCGAGGTGACGGAGGAGGAGTACGCCGAGTTCTACCGGCACGTCAGCCACGACTGGAACGCGCCGCTCGAGACCATCCGCATGCAGGCGGAGGGCACGTTCGAGTACCAGGCCCTGCTGTTCCTGCCCGCGCAGGCGCCGATGGACCTGTTCATGCGCGACGGCAAGCGCGGCGTCCAGCTCTACGTGAAGCGCGTCTTCATCATGGAGGACTGCGCCGAGCTGATGCCGGAGTACCTGCGCTTCGTGAAGGGTGTCGTCGACGCGGCGGACCTCTCGCTGAACGTCTCGCGGGAGATCCTGCAGCAGGACCGCCAGATCCAGCTGATGCGCCGCCGCCTGGTCAAGAAGGTGCTGTCCTCGATCAAGTCGCTGATGGGCACGCGCCCGGACGACTACGCGAAGCTGTGGGGCGAGGTCGGCGCGGCACTGAAGGAGGGCCTGCTCTCCGACGCGGACAACCGCGACGCGATCCTGGACGTCTGCTCCTTCGCGTCCACGCACTCCGAAGAGTCGCTGACGACCCTGGCCGAGTACGTCTCGCGGATGAAGGACGGCCAGGAGCACATCTACTTCATGACCGGCGACTCGCGGGTGGCCGTCGAGAAGTCGCCGCACCTGGAAGCGTTGCGCGCCAAGGACTTCGAGGTGCTGATCCTCACCGACACGATCGACGAGATGTGGGTCGACTCCGTCCCCGCCTTCGACGGGAGGACGTTCCAGTCCGTCGCCAAGGGCCAGGTGGACCTGGAGACCGACGAGGAGAAGTCGGCCAACGAGGCCAGGACCGCGGAGTTCGCCGACCTGCTCACGTGGATGAAGGAGCAGCTGGAGGACAGCGTCAAGGAGGTCCGCCTCTCGTCCCGTCTGACGACCTCCCCGGCGTGCGTGGTCGGTGACTCGTACGACATCACGCCGACGCTGGAGAAGATGTACAAGGCGATGGGGCAGGAGCTGCCGAAGATCAAGCGGATCCTGGAGCTCAACCCGTCGCACCCGCTGGTGGAGGGGCTGCACAAGGCGTTCGCGGGCGGCGAACGCGACGGGCTGGCCGACACCGCGGAGCTGATCCACGGGCTGGCGCTGCTGGCCGAGGGCGGCGAGCTCGCCGACCCGTCCCGCTTCGTGAAGCTGGTGGCGGACCGGGTGCAGCGCACGTTCTGACGCTGGTGGTGGCCCGTGCGGGTCGGCTTGAGGGCGTTTGTCGCGTTCCAGCGGGGTGGTTGCGCTGGCGCGCGAGAGGTCGCCTTGCGAGGGTGGTCCGTCAGGTCGTGACGGAACTGCGCGGGGTTGCGATTGGGGCTTGACCTTGAGCCTCTGGCGGGATGCTTGACGGCCGGGCAAGGCCGGGCTGAAAAGCGCCCGGCCGTGCCCGTGAGGGGAGCATCCCGCCCACTCAAGGTAAAGCCCCAATCGCCATGAGCGGACCCGAGCCGCTACCCGGCGCTCTAGGTTCAGACGGCTCGCTTCGCATCGCCACGCCAGGCTGCGTGCGTGGTGGGCTTGTGAGGGCGGGCGTCTGCCGTACGACCGTCGTCTCACGCAAGTCGACGCCTGACGTGAAACCGCAGGTAGAGGGCGATGTCCTGGGGACATCGCCCTCTGTCGTTTCAGTGTCGGTTGAAGTTAATCTATCTCGACGGCAATTGTCGGTGCGATGTGACAGCCTGATGGGGTGTCAAGTGCTTCGCGGTCCCCGGCCGAGGCCTACGCCCACTCCCGGCGCAATGCCCAGCGGCCCAAGCTGACCGATTTCCTGTCCGTGATCTCGTTCGAGCTGGACCCGTTCCAGCGCCAGGCCTGCGAGGCCCTGGAGGACGGTCACGGAGTGCTCGTCTGCGCCCCCACCGGTGCCGGTAAGACGGTGGTGGGCGAGTTCGCCGTGCACCTCGCGCTGACCGAGGGCCGCAAGTGCTTCTACACGACGCCGATCAAGGCGCTGAGCAACCAGAAGTTCGCCGACCTCACCGCGCGGTACGGGCCGGAGAGCATCGGCCTGCTCACCGGCGACACGAGCGTGAACGGCGGCGCGCCGGTCGTGGTCATGACGACCGAGGTGCTGCGGAACATGCTGTACTCGGGTTCGTCCACTCTGGACGGACTCGCGTACGTCGTGATGGACGAGGTGCACTACCTCGCGGACCGCTTCCGCGGCCCGGTGTGGGAAGAGGTCATCCTGCACCTGCCCGAGCACGTGCAGGTGGTCGGTCTGTCCGCGACGGTCAGCAACGCCGAGGAGTTCGGCGAGTGGCTGGTCGAGGTCCGCGGCGACACCTCCGTTGTGGTCGACGAGCACCGGCCCGTGCCGCTGTGGCAGCACATGCTGGTGGGCAACCAGATGCTCGACCTGTTCGAGGGCGACCAGACGCACGCGCGGATCAACTCCCAGGTGGTCCGCAAGACCGAGGAGCTCGTGCGGTACCACGTGCCGTTCAGCCGCGGGCGCAACCGCACCGGCGGCAATGGGCGGGCGGCGCGCAACAGCGGGTTCAAGCCGACGTCGCGCATCGACATGATCCAGCGGCTCGACGCGGCGTCGTTGCTGCCCGCGATCGTGTTCGTGTTCAGCCGGGCCGGCTGTGACGCGGCGGTCACGCAGACGGCGCGGGCGGGGCTGCGGCTCAACTCGCCGGAGGAGACCGAGCAGGTCCGCCGGATCGTCGACGAGAAGACGCGGGACCTGCCCGAGGCCGACCTGACGGTGCTCGGGTACTGGGAGTGGCGCGAGGCGCTGGAGCGCGGCATCGCATCGCACCACGCCGGGCTGCTGCCCGCGTTCAAGGAGACGGTCGAGGAGCTGTTCGTCCGCGGGCTCGTCAAGGTCGTGTTCGCGACCGAGACGCTCGCGCTGGGCATCAACATGCCCGCGCGGACGGTCGTGCTCGAAAAGCTCGTGAAGTACAACGGAGAAGCGCACGTCGACCTCACGCCGGGTGAGTACACGCAGCTCACGGGCCGTGCGGGGCGTCGCGGCATCGACGTCGAGGGGCACGCGGTCGTCGTCTGGCAGCCGGGGATCGATCCCAAGGCGGTCGGCGGGCTCGCGTCCACCCGCACGTACCCGCTGCGGTCGTCGTTCCGGCCGGGCTACAACATGGCCGTCAACCTCGTGCACCAGCTCGGGGCCGCGTCCGCGCGCGAGATCCTGGAGCAGTCGTTCGCGCAGTTCCAGGCGGACAGGTCGGTCGTCGGGCTCGCGCGCCGCATCGAGCGCAACAAGGAGGCGCTCGCCGGCTACACCGAGGCGATGACGTGCCACCTGGGCGACTTCAGCGAGTACGCGACGCTGCGCCGCCGCATCGGCGACCGGGAGAAGCAGCTCGCGAAGCAGAACACGAACTCGCGCCGCATCGAGACGGCCAAGTCGCTCGAACGCCTGCGCAAGGGCGACGTGATCGCGGTGCCGTCCGGGCGCCGCAGCGGCCTCGCCGTCGTCGTCGACCCCGGCCTCGAGCCGATGGGCGAGGCGAAGCCGCTGGTCGTCACCGAGGACCGCTGGTCGGGCCGCCTCACGTCGGCCGACTTCCCGTCGCCGGTCGAGGTGCTGGGCCACATCCGGCTGCCCAAGCAGGTCGACGTGCGCTCGCCCAAGTCGCGTCGCGATCTGGCGTCCACGATCCGCAACACGGGCATCACGGTGCCGTCGCGGGGCCGCAGGCAGACCACGGCGGACGACGACCCCGAGCTCGCGACGCTGCGCCGCGCCCTGCGCGCCCACCCGTGCCACGGCTGTGACCAGCGCGAGGACCACGCCCGATGGGGCGAGCGGTACCACCGGCTGCTGGCCGAGAACCAGCAGCTGGAGCGCAAGGTCGCGGCGACGACGCACTCGCTGGCGCGCCAGTTCGACCGCATCCGCGCGCTGCTGCGTGAGCGTGGCTACCTCAGCGAGTCGGAGGAGGTCACCGCCGACGGCAAGCGCCTGACCAGGCTCTACAGCGAGTCGGACCTGCTCGCCGCCGAGTGCATCCGCAACGGCGTGTGGAAGGGCCTCAAGCCGGAGGAGCTCGCCGCCGTCGTGTCGTCGCTGGTCTACGAGGCGCGCCGGGACGGTCCCGTAGAGGCACGCCTGCCGCAGGGCGCGGTGGCCGACGCGATGCTCAAGACCGTGCGGCTGTGGGCGGAGATCGAGGACGACGAGCGCCGCCTCAAGCTCGAACGCATCACCCGTCAGCCCGACCCCGGTTTCGCCTGGCCGGTGTACCGCTGGGCGCGCGGCGAGTCGCTGGAGAAGGTCCTGAGCGCCGCCGAGGCCGGTGGCAACGAGCTCGGCGCGGGCGATTTCGTGCGCTGGTGCAGGCAGGTGATCGACCTCCTGGACCAGATCCGCGAGGTGGTCGGCCGCCAGGACCCGGTCGGCGCGGCCGCCGCCAAGGCCGTCGACGCGCTGCGCCGCGGAGTGGTGGCGATGATGTGACCCTAGTCCTGACGAAGGTTTTGCGAGTCGGAGTAAAGACTGACGTCAACGGTGTGATTGGATTTCGCCGCAACGTCGTACATACGGAGGTCGACTGATGAGCAGCCCGTACGGACCGTCCGGAGGGAACGATCCGCAGCAGCCCTGGGGCCAGCCGCAACAGCCGCAGCAGCCCTATGGAGGCGGTTTCCCTCCCGGCACGCCGTCTGGCGGCTTCCCGGCGCAGAACCCGGGACAGAACCCGTACGGCCAGCCGCAGCCCCAGCCGGGCCAGCAGCAGCCGTATCCGGGTTTCGACCCGTCGCAGCAGCAGACGCAGCAGTACGGCGTGCCAGGTCAGCAGCCGCAGTCGAACCCGTACGGCACTCCCGCCCAGGACCCGTACGGCCAGCAGCCGCAGCAGTACGGCATGCCTGGCCAGCAGCAGCCCAACCCGTACGGCCAGCAGCCGGGTTACGGCCCGCCGATGCCGCCGAAGAAGAAGTCCAGCGCCGCGATCTGGGTGGCCGCGGTCGTCGTCGTCCTGCTCGTGGGCGGCGTGCTGTTCACCGGCTTCGTGTCGCCGGCCTTCTTCAAGAAGAAGATCTTCAACAACACCGAGGTCCAGAAGGGCGTCGTCCAGATCCTGAAGGACGAGTACAAGATCTCGGACGTCGGCGCGGCGACGTGCACCGGTGAGAACGAGGTCAAGCCCAACACCTCGTTCGAGTGCAAGGTGCAGGTCGGCGGCAAGGACAAGAAGGTCAAGATCGTCGTCAAGACCGAGGACGGCGAGTACGAGGTCGGCCAGCCCACCGGCTGAGTAGTGGCGCGACCCGGAACGTCGGCGAGGTAATCCACGCTCAGCAGGGCACCTCGCGGCGCCGCCCCCACGCCCCCGTACAACCAGTACGAGAACGTGGCGTTCTCACCGACGAATCGCAGTACCGAGCCCACAGCACGCTCTTCCGCCGCGCGATGCACTGGGGCCTGCCCACCGACGAGCAATGGTCTGTCGTTCTGCCGTCCTACGAGCCCGGCCGGGTGCTCGCCGCGTTCGAGGGCGACGAGATGGTCGGCACGACCCAGTCGTTCGGCGGCACGATGGTGGTGCCCGGCGGTGCTGTCGTACCGCACGCGGCCGTGTCACGCGTGGGTGTGCGTCCGGACTACACGCGCCGTGGCGTGCTGAGCGCCCTGATGCGCGAGCAACTCTCGACGCTCGCGGAACCCGTCGCGACGCTCCGAGCGTCCGAGGGGCGCATCTACGGCCGTTTCGGCTACGGCATGGCCGGCCGCGTGCGGTTCCTGCGGATCGACGCGCGCAAGGCCGTGATCCCGGGCTCGCCGACCGGACAGGTGCGGATGGTCGACCCCGACACCTCGGACAAGCTGCTGCCGGAGCTGCACGCCGAGTTCGGGCAGGACCGGCCGGGACAGATCTCCCGCTGGCCGGGCTGGTGGGCCAGGGCGCTCGACCGCAAGACCGAGGCGGAGAACCGCGTCATGATCGTCCACAGTGGATCGGACGGCGACGACGGCTATGTCTGCTACAAGGTGTCCGAGGACAAGGACTTCAAGCACTACATGGAGGTCCAGGACTTCGCGTGGGCCAACGCCCACGCGTGGCGCGACCTCTGGATCTACCTGACACGGCTGGACCTGATCGACGAGATCAACGTCGACGCCGCACTCGACGACCCGCTCCACTGGCTCTTCGAGGACCCGCGCGTCGTGTCCACGAAGGACGTCTACGACCAGATCTGGCTGCGGCTCGTGGACGTGCCGCGCATGCTCGCCGCCCGCACCTACGGCAGCGCCGACCCTGTCGTCATCGAGGTGCGCGACACGCTGCTGCCCGCCAACGACGGCTGCTACCGCGTGTCGCCCGACGGTGCCGAACGTGTCGAGGCGCAGCCCGACATCACGATCCCGGCCGACCTGCTCGGTGCCGTCTACCTCGGTGACACGCGGTTCTCCGACCTCGCGGCCGCCAAGCGGATCGAGGGTTCGCGGTTCGACGAGGCCGACGCGTTGTTCGCCGGCTCCGTCGCCCCGCTCTGCTCGACGTTCTTCTAAGGACGCCGCTCCATCGCGTTCACCAGACGTGGCACCGAGCTGCCGAGACCCCAGCGCTGCGTGAGCTCACGCAGCCGCTCGGGGTCGGCGGGCACGCGCGGCACGTCGTCGGCGCGGTCCAGCACGACCGGGGCGTCCAGCGCGGTCCGGACGACCACGGGCGCCACCGCCAGGTAGTCCTCGGCCGCGATGAGCGCGTTGCGGGCCTTGGTGGTGAGCTTGCGGTCCATCGGGTCCGTCACGGCCTTGAGGACGGCGTCCAGTGAGCCGAACTCGGTGATGAGCTTCGCCGCCGTCTTCTCGCCGATGCCCGCGACGCCCGGCAGGCCGTCGGACGGGTCGCCACGTAGCACGGACATGTCGGCGTACGCCGAGCCCGCGTTCTCGACCGGCAGCGAGTACTTGGCGGCCAGCTCCCCGGGGCCGAGGACCTCTGCCTTGCTCCAGCCGCGGCCGACGTAGACGACGTGCACGGGCGTCGGCTCGAAGCGCACGACCTGGAACATGTCCCGGTCGCCGGTGACGACCTCGACGGGCGACCTCGTCTCGCGGTGGGCGAGTGCGCCGATCACGTCGTCGGCCTCGTGGCCGGCCGCCTCGGCGGTGCAGATGCCGGCGGCGTCGAGCACGTCGAGGATGATCGGGATCTGCGGCGTCAGCGTGTCCGGGACCTCCTCCGAGCCGTCGGTGGCGTCGTCGGCGACCCGGTGCGCCTTGTAGGACGGCAGTGCCTTCACCCGGAACTCGGGGCGCCAGTCGGCGTCGAGGCAGGCGACCAGGCGGGCCGCGCCACGTTCGGTGATGACGCGGGCGATCGTGTCGACGAACCCGCGCACGGCGTTGACGGGCGTGCCGTCGGGCGCGGTCATCGAGTCCGGCAGCGCGTAGTACGCCCGGAAGTAGAGGCTCGCGGAGTCCAGCAGCACCAGGGGAGAGCTCACGGAGGGACAAGCTACTAGGCTTTCGGCCATGGCAACGATCATCGGGCCCATCGACGTGTCCGCGCTTCGTGCGCGGCTCGACCGCGCTTCCGCCGCCGCCGAGCAGGCGGGCGTCGACGCCCTCCTCATCTCGCCCGGCTCGGACCTGCGGTACCTGATCGGTGCCGGTGGCGACTCCTTCGAGCGCCTCACCTGCCTCGCGCTGCCCGTGGGCGGCACGCCGACGCTGGTCGTGCCGAAGCTGGAGCAGCCGGGTTACGCGGCCATCCCGACCGGCGAACTCGGTGTCGAGGTCGTCACGTGGGTCGACGGCGAGGACCCGTACGCGCTGGTCAAGGCCGCGCTCAAGGGCTCGCGGACGGCCGTGGCGGACATGATGCCGGCCCTGCACACCATCAAGCTCGGCCAGGCGATCGGCGGCACGCAGTCGCTGGCCGGCCCGATCATCCGCGAACTGCGCATGCGCAAGGACGCCGCCGAGATCGACGCCCTGCGCAAGGCCGGTGCGGCGATCGACCGCGTGCACGCGCGCATGGGCGAGTTCCTGCGGGTGGGCCGCACCGAACGCGAGGTCGCGCACGACATCGCGCTGGCGATCGTCGAGGAGGGCCACACCGTCGCCGAGTTCGTGATCGTCGGCTCCGGCCCGAACGGCGCGTCCCCGCACCACCGCGACTCCGACCGCGTGGTCCAGGCGGGCGACGTCGTCGTCATCGACATCGGCGGCCCGGTCGCCGAGGGCTACAACTCCGACTCGACCCGCACGTACGTGATGGGCGAGCCCTCCTACGACGACGTCCGGGACACCTACGCCGTCCTGCAGGCCGCGCAGCAGGCCGCCGTGGATGCCGTGAAGCCCGGCGTGACCTGTGAAGAGGTGGACGCCGCCGCCCGCACCGTCATCGCGGACGCGGGCTTCGGCGAGTTCTTCGTCCACCGCACCGGCCACGGCATCGGCCTGGACGTGCACGAGGAGCCCTACATCGTGAGCGGCAACTCGCTGCCGCTCGAAGCAGGCATGGCGTTCAGCGTGGAGCCCGGCATCTACCTGCCCGGCCGCTGGGGCGCTCGCATCGAGGACATCGTGGTCGCCACCCCGGACGGCGTCGAGTCCTTCAACAACCGACCTCACGACCTGGTGGTGCTTTGACCCTCGAGCAGATCGACAGAGCGATACTGAAGGAACTCGCCTCGGACGGCCGGTGCAGCTTCACCGACCTGGCCGAACGCGTGGGCCTGTCCGTCTCGGCCGTGCACCAGCGCGTGAAGCGCCTCGAACAGCGCGGCATCGTGAAGGGCTACGCGGCCCGCCTGGACGGCGCCGAGATCGGCCTGCCGATGTCGGCGTTCATCTCGCTGTTCCCGATCAACCCGGCCGAGCCGGACGACTACCCGAAGCGCCTCGAGCACCTCCAGGAGATCGAGGCCTGCTACTCGGTGGCGGGCGACGCCTCCTACGTCCTGCGCGTCCGCGTCGGCTCGCCGGTCGCGCTGGAGGAGCTGCTGCAGAAGATCCGGGAGTCGGCGAACGTGTCGACCAGGACGACCGTCGTGCTCTCGACGCCGTACGAGGACAGGCCGCCCGCGGTCTGACAGAGGAATGGCAGTGCCGCGACGGGCAAAGGCTGCCGGTCACGGCACTAGCTGCGGCGGGGAAACCCGCCGCAGCACCGGCCGGCGTCAGCGAACCTGGCCGTCGGCGAGCACCAGCACCCGGTCGGCGACGGCGTGCACGGCGTCGTGATGAGTGGCGATCAGCACCGCGGCCCCCTCGTCCGCGACCCGCCGCAGCAGGCCGACCGCGGCCTCGGCACTGGTGGCGTCCAGGTGCGCGGTGGGCTCGTCGGCCAGCAACGCCGAAGGCCCCGTCACCACGGCCCGCGCCAGCGCCGCCCGTTGCTGCTGCCCGAACGAGACCTGCCCCGGATACCGGGCGCCCAGCCCGGCGATCCCCAGCTCCGCCAGCAACTCACGGACACCGGCCACGTCCCGTCCCGCCAGCCGCAACGGCAGGGCGACGTTCTCCTCCAGCGTCAGCTCGGAGGCCAGGCCGAGCGACTGCGGTAGAACGGCACACGCGGACCACGAGGCGAGGCCGGGCAGCACCGATCCGCTGTCCGGGAAGTCGAACCCGCACAACAGGGACAGCAGCGCGGTCTTCCCCGATCCGGACGGCCCGCTCAGGGTCACCAGCTCGCCCGAGGAGACCGCCAGATCCACCCCGCGCAGCACGGACACGCCGCCGAAGGCCCGGTGCACCCCGGCCGCCCGGATCATGACGCGGCCAGTGGAACGCACAGGTCCGCCAGAGCCACCAGCCGCGGGTCGTGCGACGCCACCACGGCCGGCACCGGCAGCGAACCGAGCGTCTCCAGCACGAGATCGGCCGACCGCGCGTCGAGCTGCGAGGTCGGTTCGTCGGCCACCACGACGGAAGCGCCGCGGGCGAGCGCGCAGGCGAACGCCAGACGTTGTTGCTGGCCACCGGAAAGAGCGCCGATCCGCCAGGTCGCGGACCCGCCCAGCCCGAGCCGGTCCAGCAGGGAGAGGTCCGTGGCACCGGCCGCGCGCAGGTTCTCGCCCACGGTCAGGTGCGAGATCAGGTTGTCGGCCGGGTTCTGGAAGACGACCGCGATCTCCTTGCGCCGCAACACACGCAGCTCCGACCACGACAACGACGAGGTCGGCACGTCGTGGACGTAAACCTCACCCAGCGAAGGGCGTTCGACCAGCGAGAGGACGCGCAGCAGGCTCGACTTGCCCGAGCCGGACGGACCGGACAGGACGGTGAGGCCGGGCGCGATCGACAGCGACACGTCCGCGACGGCGTGCACGGAACCGTAGGACACCCCTACGCCACAAGCACGGATCACCTGAGCAGTTCTCCCATCCGCGCGGTTCGCACACCGCGCAACGCAAGCCAGGCCGCCACGACGACCACCAGGGCGCCGCACGTCACCATCGAACCCAGCAACGGCAGCAGGTCCGGCAGCATCGGCGCGGGGTTGAGCCAGGGCGCGGGGTCCAGGCGCGGTACGGCCGCCCCGGCGCTCACGAACGAAGCCACCACGCCGATCCCCATGGCCAGCAACGCCAGCGCGCCCACTTCCATGAGATGGCTCGACCACAGCACCGACGGGCGCATGCCCATGCGGGTCGACAGGGCGCCGGAGACGGCGTTCTGGCGGCGGCGGACCTCGATGGCCAGCAGCAGCGCCACGGCGGCCACCACGGCCAGGACGACGCCGATCGCCGCCACGAAGCCGAAGGTCCACTCGACGGTCAGGAACGGCAGGCCGTCGAGCACACGGGCGCGGTCGGCGACGTTCGTGTAGTGGATGCCGTCGGCCTGCAGCGCGGAAGTCAAGGCGGCCAACGGAAGTGTCGACCACAGGTGCCACGAGCCGACCTGCTCGGCGGCGGGCACCGAGTCACGGGCGACGACGTACCCGCGGGTGCCGAGCTTCGGGAACGACGGCAGCGCCGCCACGGGTTTGAGCAGCGGCAGGCCGGCGATCTGGATCTCCTGGTTCGCCGAGCGGCCGATGCGCAGGGCGGGCGCGACCTCGCCGGTGCGCTTCAGGCCCGAGAGCAGCGAGCGCACCTCGGTCGCGTCGTTCAGCACGGCGGCGTCGGTGAACGTCGCGGGGTCCACGACGAGCGCGCCCGTGCTCACGCCGACGAGAGTCGTGTTGCCCCGCAACGAAGAGGGCAGCGTGACCCGGCCGAGCGCGATGTCCTGCGACACCTGGACGGTGCTGTTGGCGCCGACGAACACACCGGACTTCGAGTCCAGCGCCGACTGCTGCGCCCCCGCCACCGCGCTGCCGACGGCGATGGTGCCGACCGCCAGCACGCCCACGAGCAGCACACCGGTCACCGGTCCGACGGCCGCGGCCAGGCGGCGCAACGCGAGCTGCGCGGCCGGAACCTGCCACCACTGCACGTGATGCGACCACTCCAGCGACCAGCGCAGCAGCCGGGTCGCGAACAACGCCGCCGCCAGCACCACGAGCAGCGGGAACGCCAGCGCGGCCACGTCGACGCGGGGCAGTGAACCGGGCTTCAACGACGTGCCCAGTCCGTTGTGGGACAGGCGGACCCACGCGAGTACGGCCAGCCCGGCGACGACCAGTTCCCACGGCACCAGCCCGAGCCGCCGCGAACGGGCCTGCTGCTGGAACGTCCGATGCGCGCGCCAGGACGCCACCAGCACCGTCACCGCGAGGCTCAGCACCACCACGGCCAGCACGAACCCCAGCGCCACCCAGAGCGTCCCGGGAGCCAGTACCACACCCGGCGCGTACAGCGGCAGCAGCAGCCGGGCGGCCACCAGCCCGAGCACACCGCCCAGGACCAGCGGCAGCCCCAGTTCCAGCACACCGCGGAAGCCCAGCGCCAACGGACTCGCCCCGCGCACCCACAGCAACCGCAGCTCGGAATGGCGCCGCTGGGCCCACTGCACCGTCACGGTGCCCACGCCCGCGAGCCCGACGAGCACGCTGATGATCACCAACGGCAGCAGCGAGGAGGAGACGTTGCGTTCCGAGGTCCGTGCCGCCACGACGGCACCGGACAGCAGGTCGGTCCGCGTCAGCGGCAGCCCGAGCGCCGCCAGCCGCGCGTTGCCGTTGTCCCGCAACGCCTCCGCCTCGGCGAGCGTGGACGGCGCCTCGGCCGGGAAGCGCAACGACACCGTGGCGTTCGACTCGAACTCCGGCGGCAGCGCGGAGAGGTCCGCGGCGGAAGCCACCCAGATCACCGACGTGCTGGCGCCGTCGCCGGCCAGCGGGTTCGGCACCACGGTCTTCGCCTCGGAGCACCACCAGCCGTCCACGGGCTGCGCGAGGTCGGCGTAGATCGCGCTCACCACCAGCGAGGACCCGGTCAGCCGGTCGCCGATCTTCACCTGCGCGGCCGTCGCGATCGTCTGCGGCACCCACAGCCCGGTGCCACCGCCCTGCACCACGGTCAGGTGCGACAACGCGTCCGGCCGATATCCGAACCGGCCGTAGGTCGCGATGCCGTTGAAGTCGGGCCGGCCGATCCGCGAGTAGGCCCCGCCCAGGTCACTGCGCGCCGCCAGGGAGACGGCCGTGGACAGCGGGAGCCCGTCCCCGTCCAGCGACGGGTGCACGGAATGCGGGCACATCCGGCTCTGCTGGTAGGCGAGAGCGGCACTGCCCGCGGCGGAGGAGTGCAGGGCGGCCGCGGCCACCACGAAGCCCAGCAGCAACGTCGTCGCGATGCTCACGAGCAACGTGAGCGGACTCGACAGCGCCGCTCTGGGCGCGGCTCTCCACGGCAACTGCACCTGCGCACGCTAACCGCCGTTCCCCGATTTGGGGAGCCTTCTGGAGGTAACGGAACGACGGCCAGGCCTAAGCCCAGCTCCAGCGGATACCCACCCAGTTCACCGACACGTCGGTCTCGAAGTGGTGCACGGAGTTCGTGTGGTCCGGCACCAGGTCGATGGTCCGGTGCGGTTCCTGCTCCTCCCAGTCCTGCAGGTACACGTGCGGGTCGACGGGCAGCGCCGCCGGGTCGAAGTGCACCTCGATCAGGCTCTGCGCGAGGAAACAGCGCACGCCGTGCGCGTACTCGATGCTGTCGATCCGCGTGGCGTCGTGCGCGACGAACTCGAAGACCCAGGTCTCGCCTTCCCGTAACGGCTTGTCGAAGAGCAGCTCGTGCACGACCACGCGCTCGGCCTCGTGACGCGTGGACCGGCCGAGACGGCAGTTGCGGACAGGCTCCTGCCGCAGCTGCGCGGTCTCCACCGAGTCGTCGCAGAAGTAGTGCGCGTAGAACCTGTCGACGCCGTCATTGCGCGCGCGGACGACCATCTGCGTGTGGACGCGGGACGCGTGCCGTTCCGCGTCCACGAACACCCTGTCGTGCCGGGAGAGGATCTCCAGGTCGTTGGCGTTGAAGCCGGGGATCATGCCGGGCACGACGTCGGGCCAGCCGCTCGGGCCGGTGTGCTCCAGCAGGGCCAGCAGCGAACGCGGCGGCACCTCCAGCAGCTCCTCCAGCACCGCCACGGCCCTGAGCGACTTCGGGGAGACCGGCCGCACCCGGCCCTGCTGCCAGTCGCTCAGCGTCGACAGCGCGACCGCCACGTCCTGCTGCCCCAGGCGCAGCCGGAGCCGTTCCAGCGTCAGGCCACGCCGGCGGATGGCCGCGCGCAGCGCCGAGTGGAACGGTCCGATGCGCAGCAGCGCTTCCAGACTGGGCGTCGTTGTCACGGACTTGACTCTAGTGACTAGAGCGTGAATCCCTCGGGGAACGGGTCGGTCTCGTCCAGGAGGTACTGGCCCATGCCGGTGATCCACGCCCGTCCGGCCACCGTGGGCACGACGGCCGTGCGGTCGCCGAGCGGCACCTCCTCCAGCAGCCGGCCGACGAACCTCGTGCCGATGAACGACTCGTTCACGAAGTCCTCGCCGATGCCGAGCTCACCGCGGGCGTGCAGCTGGGCCATCCGGGCGCAGGTGCCTGTGCCGCAGGGGGATCGGTCGAACCAGCCGGGGTGGATCGCCATCGCGTTGCGCGAGTGGGCGCCGTCCTGGCCGGGCGCGACGAACTGGACGTGCTTGCACCCGCCGATCGCCGCGTCCACGGGGTGCACCGGCCGGTTCACCGCGTTGATCTCGTCCATGATGGACAGACCGGCGGCCAGGATCCGGTCCTTCTCCGCACGGTCGAACGGGATGCCCAGGTCCGGGAGCGGCACGATCGCGTAGAAGTTGCCGCCGTACGCCATGTCGTACCGGACCTCACCGAGTCCCGGCACGGTCACCACGGCGTCCAGTTCGTGCGCGTAGGACGGGACGTTGCGGATCGTCACGAGCTTCGTGCGGGTGTCGTAGTCGGCGAGCACCAGCCCGGCCGGGGTGTCCAGGCGCACGGTCGTGACAGGTGCTGTCATCTCGACCATGCCGGTCTCGACCAGCACCGTGGCGACGCCGATCGTGCCGTGCCCGCACATCGGCAGCAGGCCGGAGACCTCGATGAACAGCACGCCCCAGTCCGCGTCCTGGCGGGTCGGCGGCTGCAGGATCGCGCCGCTCATCGCCGCGTGGCCGCGCGGCTCGTTGACCAGCAGCCTGCGGATGTGGTCGTGGTTCTTGATGAAGTTGCGCCGCTTCTCGGCCATGGTCTCGCCGGGGATCACGCCGACCCCGCCCGTGATCACCCGCGTCGGCATGCCCTCGGTGTGCGAGTCGACGGCGCTGAAGTACTTGGCGAACCTCATGACGTCGCCAGCTTCATGTCCGCGTCGACCTGGGCGAGCTGCTCGGGGCTCAGCGGGCCACGCGGCGGACGGCACGGACCGCCGTAGCGGCCGACGTAGTCCATCGAGCGCTTGATGGCCTGTACGAACTCGATGCGCGAGTCCCAGCGGAACGCCGGCACGAGCTTCTCGTACAACGCCCGCGCCTCGTCGAGCCTGCCCTCCAGCGCCAGGTCGAACAGCTGCTTGCTCTCGGCCGGGAACACGTTGGGGTAGCCCGCGAACCAGCCCGTCGCGCCCATCAGCAGGCTCTCCAGCACGACGTCGTCCGCGCCCGCCACGACGGTGAGGTGCGGGGCGGCCGCGCGGATCTCCAGCACGCGCCGGACGTCACCGGAGAACTCCTTGACCGCCACGACGTTCTCGATCTGGCCGATCTCGGCGAGCAGGTCCGGCGTCAGGTCGACCTTGGTGTCGATCGGGTTGTTGTAGACCATGATCGGCAGCCCGGCCTTCGCGACCTCGCGGAAGTGGTGCACGACCTCGCCGCGGTTGGCCCGGTACATCGTCGGCGGCAGGCACAGCACGCCGTCCGCGCCGTCCTCGGCCGCGAGCTCGGCCCAGTGCCGGGCCTGGTGCGCGCCCACGCCGTGCACGCCGATGACCGCGATGCCCCGCCCCTTGACCGCCGCGATGGCGGTCTGCGCGACCTCACGGCGTTCCGCGTCGGTCAGCGACGAGTACTCGCCCAGCGACCCGTTCGGGCCGACACCGCGGCAGCCGCTGTCGACGACCCACCGGCAGTGCTCGGCGAACCTGTCGAGGTCGGGGCGCAGTCCCGCCGGGGCGCTCGGGTCCTCGGCGTAGGGGAGTGCGGTGGCGACGATGACGCCGTCGAGGCGTTCGGTCATGACTTGTTCTCCTCCGGAAGTGCGGCGAGTTCGCCGAGGGGGATCGGGACCGCGATCACGCGGCGCTGGCCGTCGAACGGCACGCCGGTCAGTTCGGCGGCGTTGCGGGCGCAGATGCGGCCCTGACAGCGGCCCATCGCGACCCGGCTGGAGAGCTTGAGCTCGCGCATGCCGGTCGCGTCGGTCAGGTCTTCGAGACGGACCTTCTCGCAGCGGCACACGGTGGTGTCCGGGGCCGGCCACGTCTGCCAGCCCGGCTGCACGGCATGCGCTCTGGCCAGGGCCTGGGCGAACAGGCGGCCTTTGCGCACGGCTTCCACGGCCTTCGCGGGCGGGTTCAGTCCTGCCGCGGCGGCTCCGGCGACGACTCCCTCGGCCTCGGCGAGGTCGGCGCCGCCGATGCCGGTGACCTCGCCGGCCGCGTAGACGTTCTCGACCGACGTCCGCTGGCGTTCGTCGACGTCGTAGAAGTCGTTGGTGCGCCGGGCGTCCGGCAGGAGATCGGTGCGGGGCAGGAAGCCGTAGCCGACGCAGACGAGATCGGCGTGCACGGTGCGGTGGCTGACCGGGCGCCACCGGCTGTCGAGCTTCGCGACCGTCACGCGGTCACCGTGCTTGGCGATGACTGCGGTGCGGGTTTCCAGGCGTGGCAGCACTTTCCGGTAGCCGGCGAGCTCGCCGATCTTGTGCCGGTTCGCGGTGATCGCCTTGGCCTCGCGGAGCCATCTGGCGGGGGACGACGCTTCGTAGACGCCTACGAGGGTGGCGCCGAGGTCCTGCAGCGCGGTGGCGACGGGCAGCAGGAACGGGCCGGTGCCCGTGACGATCACGCGTTCTGCCAGCGTGACGCCCTGCTTCGCGAGCGCCTGGGCGGCGCCTGCGGTGATCACGCCGGGGCCGTCCCAGCCGGGGAAGGGGAGGGGGCGGTCGTAGGCGCCGGTGGCGATGATCAGCGCGTCGAACCGCAGTTGTTCCGGTCCGCGCAGGTGGAGCGTGTTCCCCTCCACCAGCCAGGCCTCGGTGTTCTTGAGGTGTGTGACCCCGGAGTGGCCGAACCTGGCGCTGCCGCGCAAATACTGGCCACCGGCCTCCGGTTCCGAGTCGACCATGGTGACCTCGGCGCCCGCGTCGGCGGCCGTCCGGGCGGCGGCCATTCCAGCGGGGCCCGCCCCCACCACCACGATCCTCATGACGTCGTCCTGATCACGTCGCCGTCGCGCAGCGGGTGGCGGCACGCGCGCACCTCGGGCACGCCGTTGATCTCCGCGACACAGCCGAAGCACACGCCGATGCCGCAGAAGTACCTGCCGGGCAACAACTCCGCGACGTGCGCGACCTCGCGCGGCAGGCCGTTGAACGTCACGTTCACGCCATCACCTCCGGCCGGTCCACGCGGAACGGGTGGGGATCCACCAGGGGGTCCTCGCCGGTGAGCAGCTGGGCGAGCAGACGTCCGGTCGCCGGGGCGAGGCCGACGCCCGCGCCCTCGTGGCCGGTGGCGTGCCACAGGCCGGGCGTGCGGGGATCCTCGCCGATGATCGGCAGGTGGTCCGGCGCGTACGGGCGGAAACCGCCGTACGCGCGCATGACCGGGACGTTCGTCAGCATCGGGAACATCGCGATCGCCTTGCGCGCCAGTGCTTTCAGTACTTTGCTCTCGATCGTGTCGTCGAAGCCCTTGCGTTGACGGCTCGACCCGATCAGCACGGTGCCGGCCTGCGTCGACTCGACCACACCGGACGTCTGGAGGTCCGCGTCGCCGCTCGCGACCGCGCCGACGTAGTCCGCGTCGTAGACCTTGTGCCGGATCGTGCCGGGAATCGGCGTGGTCACGAGCACCACGCCACGCCGGGGCAGCACGTTGACGCCGAAGTTCCGCGCCCACGGGCCGGTGGCGTTGACGACCGCGCCGCAGCTGATCACGCCCTCCGGCGTCGTCACGCTGCGTCCGTCCGTCGCGGACACCTCGGTGCGCCTGACCTCGATGCCGCGCAGCAGGGTCCGGGTCGCTTTGACCGGGTTGAGCTGCGCGTCCTGCAGGTAATGCACGGCGGCGGTGATCTCCGGGTTGAGGTGCGGCTCGCGCGCCAGGGCGTCCGCCGCGGTGATCTCGCAGGCGTCGACGCCCGCCGTGCGCTGGGCTGCGGCGAAGGCCTGGAGCGGGACGACGGCCCCGGAGGTCGTGGCGACGACCAGTCCGCCCTTCTCCTCCCACTCGGCGTCCTGCGCGAGTTCCGGCCACAGGTCGCGACTCGCCAGGGCGAGGCCGAGTTCCGGGCCGGGCTCCTTGTCGCTGACCAGCACGTTGCCCTCGCCGGCCGCGCTGGTGCCCGACGCCGGTCCGTGACGGTCGACGACGAGCACACCGAGTCCGCGCGCCCTCAGGGCCTGGGCGCACGCGGCCCCGATGATGCCCGCGCCCATGACCACGACGTCCGGCTGCATCGCCACCTCCGTTCAATAGAATGAACGTTAGTGCTTCGGATACTCCAGCACCAGTACCGAGCTGACCTCATCGCCGACGGTCTCGTACGAGTGCGGCATCGAGCCGGGGAAGCACACGTAGTCGCCCGGCCCCAGCTCGTACGGCGCGTCCGCCGGTCCCACGCGCAGCCGCCCGCTCGTGACCAGCACGTGCTCCTTGCCGGGATGACCTTCGCTGGTCTGCGTGGCGCCGGGCCGGACCCGCTGGTCGTAGATCTCCAGCACGGTGTCCCCGATGTCCATCCGCCGCATCAGCCGCAGGTCGACCGCGTTGCTGCTGAGCACCTCGACGTCACGGGCGCGCACCAGCACGACTTCCGGCGACGTCCGCTCGGTCACGAGCTCCGACACCGGCACGTCCAAAGCGTTCGACAAACTGAACACTGTTTCGATCGTCGGGTTGCCCGCGCCGCTCTCCAGCTGGGACAGCGTGCCCTTGGCGATGGACGACCGCCGCGCGAGCTCCGACAGCGACAGCCCGCGTTGCTCGCGGAACGCCCTGATGTTGGCGCCAAGCACCTGACCCGCACTCATGGTCGGTGATCGTTGCATAGGCTTGCGCCCATGACTGCGTACACGGAGGCGGAGGGGCAGACCCTCCGCACGGCCGTTTTCGGTGCCATGGTGCTGGTGTCCACCGCGGACCCCGGCTCGGTCGACGAGGAGAGCCAGGCCGGCGTCAGGGCCATCACCCTGCTCTCGGACGACCTGCGCGCCATCATCGCCACCGCCCCGCCCTCGTTGCCGAAGGGCTCGGCGTCCGATGTGGAGTCCGGTGTCCTGGCCGCGCTGCGGGACTCCGTGGCGATCATCAACGCCAACGAACCGCGGGACGTGGCGATCTTCCGTGCCGCCGTGTCGGAGATGTGCCGTTCGGTGGCCGGTGCGGACGGCGAGGTGGCCGCGGCGGAACGCGCGATGGTGACCAAGGTCGTCGAGGCGCTCGGCTGACGGACGCGCCGGTCAGGTCGCGCTGGGCCGCGACGCGAGCCAGGTGGAGTGTTCCTTGCCGATCACGGCCTCGGTCTCGGCGACCGTGGAGGCCCAGTCGCTCTCCACGGCGTGGGGCAGCCGGTGGTAGATCTCCGCGAGCTCGCCGGCCGCCGCCGCGTAGCCGACGCTGAGGTTCTCGTACTGCCGCAGCCCGATCCACGCCGCACCGCCCGCGACGGCCGCGGCCATCACGCCGGACAGGTCGACGTCCCAGACGCCGTTGATGCGCAGGATGGCGAAGACGATCGCGACGAGTTCTCCGGCGATCATCAGCACGCGGAACACGTTCGCGCGGGTCTCGTTCATCGCCGACCTGTCGCGGTACCACTGCAGCTGGGGTCGCACGCGGTCTTCGCGGTAGGTGGTCCTGCGCTCGTCGAACGGCCTGGTCCGCAGCTCGGTCATGACCTGCTCGCCCGTGTCGTTCGCGCTGGTGAGCAGGACCTTCCCGCGGTGGTCCCTGACCGCGTCGGCGACGGCGAGCTCGAAGGCCCTGCGGGGGTCCTGGGCGCCGCCGTGGAACGGGGCGCCCGCCACGGCGTAGCGCCACGCCAGCGACTTCACCCGTTCGGCGACGGTCCGGCCCGCGTTCCACTTCAGCTCCGGGTGCATCACCCACAGCAGCAGCTCGCCGAACAGGGCGATGAGGAACCCGCCCAGCGCCACCCACGCCCAGACGTCGACACCGCCGCCGATCTGCCACTTGAACGCACCGCCGACCGCCGCGACCACCGCGCCGATCAGTCGCACCCGGCTGAACAGCAGCGTGAGCCGCTGCCCGAGCCGGGAGGCCGCCTCCGCGTCGTGGTAGAAGCCGGGCAGGTGCTCGTCGTTCATTCAGGTCCTGCTCTCGCGCGCCGAAGTTGATCGTGGTCAGGCCAGGGTTTGATTACCACGGCGGCGCCCGACCGCGCGGGTGATCGTGAATTGCTCCGATGAGTAGTGGGGTTTGCGCCAAGACGAGGACTTGACCGCGCTTGTTCTGGTTGCAATCATCGGATCTTCTCGCCGCCGCCCCGGACGAGAAGAGCGTGGCGCATGGGATTACGTCGTGTGTGCGCGGCCGTGGTGGCCGTGCTGCTCGCAAGCCTGCTCACCGTGGTGGCCCAGGGGCCCGCGCAGGCGGAGGTGCGGCATCCGCGGCAGGACTGGCTGCGGCAGTCCACCGCCGGGTTGTTCCTGCACTGGGGCATGTTCACCGCCCCGAAGCACCTGAACTGCGCCGAGTGGGAGCGCGACGTCACCGGTGGCGGCTGGACCGCCGACTACTGGATCGACGAGGCGCGCAAGCTCGGCGCCTCCTACGTCGTGCTGGCGACGTTCCACAGCAGGCTGGGCTACGCGCGGCCGTGGCCGTCGAAGATCCCCGGGAGCTGTGCCACCGAACGCGACCTGCTCGGTGAGCTCGTCCGGGCGGGCAAGGCCAAGGACGTCAAGGTCATCCTCTACATGACCGACGACCCGCAGTGGCACAGCGAGCACGGCGTCCAGATGCTCGACTCGGCCGCCTACTCGGCCCACAAGGGCGAGCAGGTCGACCTCACCACGCGCGAGGGCTTCGGCAGGTACAGCTACGACCTCTTCTTCGAGGTGATGAGGAACTACGACGACCTCGCGGGGTTCTGGATCGACAACGACAACGAGTACTGGGAGCGCAACAAGCTCTACGAGCAGGTCCGGCAGCTGCGGCCGACGTGGTTGCTGAGCAACAACAACGAGGACACGCCGATCATGGACACGGTCTCGAACGAGCAGAAGACCGGCATGTTCCCGTCCTACGACTACCCGGCGGCGACGTTCACGCCGATGCCGCGCCTGTCCGAGGCCTGCTACAAGCTGCCCAACACCGGCGACTGGTGGTACGACGGCGGGAACCACGCCGTCGACACGCGCCTGAACACCGGCCGCTACATCACCAACGCGGGCTCGTCGATCAAGTCGCTGATGGCCGAGACACCGATGGTGAACGGCAGGATGCCCGCGCAGCAGGAGACCTACAACAACTTCATGGCCGGCTGGGTGCCGCCGATCCGCGAGTCGATCCACGGAGTCGAGGGCGCCGGCTACCTGTACGGCGGCATGCAGCCGGGGTTCTGGAACGACGGCGCGCACGGCGTGATCACCATCAACCCCAGGACCGGCAAGCAGTACGTGCACGTCGTCACCCGGCCGCGCGCCGACTTCGTTCGCCTGCGGGACAACGGATACCGGGTCACCGGCGTCCGTGATCTGCGGACCGGTGAACAGCTGCGGTTCACGCAGTCGGCCGGGCACCTGACGATCCAGGGCATCACGAAGTGGGACGAGTACGACACGGTGTTCGCCGTGGAAACCCTTGGGCAGCAAGGCTTCTACCCGGACGTGAAGGCGTCGGCGACCTCGTCCGGGAACGGTTTCCCCGCCTCGAACCTCACCGACGGCAGCCACGAGACGTACTGGGACGCCGGCGGCGCCCAGCCCGTGTCGATCTCGCTCGACCTCGGCCGCCGCAGGAAGGCCGCGTTCCTCGCGATCAACCAGCGCGAGTCGTCGCCGACGCACGCCCGCGTGTCGTTCGGCAGGCCGGAGGACTCGAGCCGCATCAAGGACTACCAGGTGACGGGGTCCGACGACGGCCGCACGTGGTGGCACGTCCGCAGCGGCGCACTGCCTTCCGCTCGTGGCACCCAGTTCATCGACATCGGCGCGCAGGAGGGCCGGTTCCTGAAGCTGACCGTGCTCGGCACCTGGGGCGGACCGCAGGCGCCCGTGTACTCCAAACAACTCAAGATCGACGAGATCCGCGTCGGCCACAGCTATCCGCGCGGCTCGCGTGACGGCGCGCTGGAGGCCGAAGACGCGTCACGATCGGGCTCGGCGCGCACTGAGTCCTGCGCGGCCTGCTCCGGCGCGAGGCAGGTGACCGGCCTCGGCGGCGGCGAGCGCAACGCCGTGACCTACCGCGACATTTCCGTTGCCACGGCGGGCACTTACGCCCTGCAGCTCGACGTGACGGCCGCCGAGACGTCCACCGTGTCCGTCTCGGTGAACGGCGCGGCACCGACGTCCGTCGCGGTGCCGAGGGATCGCGCCGACGTGCCGGACGCGGCGTCGATCGCGGTGTCGTTGAACGCGGGCGCCAACACCGTGAAGGTCTTCAGCACCGGCCGGCTCGGCCTGGACCGCGTCTCGGTCGGCGGGCTGCCGCCGTCGAACTACACGCCGAAGACGACCCTGACCGTGCAACCCCATGGCGTGCAATGGGTCGGACCCGGTCAGCAGTCCGTGAAGATCACCGCACGCCTCCGGCTCGACGCCGACGACCAGATCGACGAGGTCTCGCTGGCACCGGCGCTGCCCGCCGGCTGGACCCTGACCGGCGCACCCGCTGTGCGGACGTCGATGCGCCTGGCCGGTCTGCTCGAAGGCACCTGGACCGCGACCTCGCCCGCCGGACAGGACGTGGGCTCGGCGAGCATTCCCGTCGCCGCGTCGTTCCAGTTGCTGGGCAGCGACCGCAAGGTCTCGGGCGCCGTGCCGGTGCGCACCAGGCCTGCCGACCGTGTGTTCGTCCGTGAGGCTGAGGACTCGGCGAACCAGTTCGGCAGCACCGGGTTGACGGGTTGCGGTGCGTGCTCCGGTGCGGAGAAGGTGCGCAACATCGGCGGTAGCGCGGACGCTTCGGTGACCTTTCCTCAGGTGATCGTGCCGGAGACGCGTTCCTACAGGTTGTTCGTCCGGTTCACGGTGAACGGGGCCCGGTCGTACTTCGTGACGGTCAACGGTGGTGCGCCGGTCGAGGTCAAGGTCGACGGCGTCGGCAACAACACCCCTTACGTGGCCGAGATCCCGGTGACGTTGAACGCCGGTGCCAACACCATCAGGTTCGGCAACGACACCGCCGGCGCTCCCGATCTGGACCAGATCGCGCTCGCCTGACTCCACCGCTGAAAGGCACCCTGCCCGCGCGAGGTGCCTTTCTCAGGGACCGGAGCGCATCATGGGGTGATGCTGGAGGCATTGCGGCGGCAGGTGAGCCAAGGACTCTTCGAGAAGGTCGTGGGGCCCGAGCGGGAGAAACACGCGCGCCGCATCCACGACGCGCCCGGCCCGCGGCTGTTCGCGGACGACCGGCCGATCCGGCACGTGCACGCGGATCACGCCATGTTCATCGGCGGGCTGCGGGCGTTGCTGCTGCAGTCGTTGCACCCGCTGGCGATGGCGGCGGTGGCGCAGCACTCCGACTACCTGACCGATCCGTGGGGCCGGTTGCAGCGCACGAGCCTGTTCGTCGGCGTCACCACCTACGGCACCGCCGAGGACGCGCTCAAGGCCGTCGAACGGCTCGGGCGCGTGCATCGGCACATCCACGGCACCGCGCCGGACGGCCGCCTGTACCGCGCCGACGACCCGCACCTGCTGGGGTGGGTGCACGTGGCCGAGGTCGACAGTTTCCTGCGTTGCCACCAGCGTTACGGCGAAAAGCCGCTCGACGACTACGACGGGTACGTCGCCGACATGGCGGTCATCGCCGACGCCATGGGCATTCCCGATCCGCCGCGCACGACCGCCGCGCTCAAGGCGAAGCTCGACTCGTACCGGGCCGAGCTGAAGGGCACGCCCGAGGCCAGGGAGGCGGCGAGGTTCCTGCTGCTCAAGGCGCCGTTGCCGATGCTGGCGCGCGGGCCGTACGCGATCCTGAGCGCCACGGCGGTCGCTACGTTGCCGGTGTGGGCGCGGATTCCGTTGCGGCTGCCCTACCTGCCGATCACGGAGGCCACCGGCGTGCGGGTCGCGGGGCACGCGTTGATGCACGGCCTGCGGTGGGTTACGGGCTGAGGAAGTCCATCACCAGAGGCGACGCTTCGGCGCGGAACTCCTCGAAGTAGCCGTGCCGCGCGCCTTCGATCAGGTGCATGCGAGCGCCTGGGATGCGTGACGTGATCAGGGGAGCGTTGGCCGTCGGGTTGAAGACGTCCTCGGTGCCGTGCACCACCAGGGTCGGCGCGGTGATCGACGGCAGCACTGCCCACGCGTCGTGCTCGGCGCTCGCGAAGAGGTGCCGCTTGCGCGCGTACGGCGGCATCTGTGGGTCGCCGAGTGTGTTGTACGGGCCGCGGTAGGCCGGCGTGTACATCAGTTCTTCCAACGCCCTGCGCGCTTTCATCGGGTCTGCCTGTGCCAGTGATTTGCGCACCTCGGCGCTGCGCTCGATGCCGTGCGCGCCGCCGGGGGAGGTGCAGCCCAGCACCAGCCGGTCGACGCGCTCGCTGTACGAGGCCGCGATCCACTGCGCGATCCGCCCGCCCATCGAGGTGCCGTAGACGTGGGCTTTGCCGATTCCCGCGTCGGCCAGGATCGCGACGCAGTCCGACGCGAACATCCGCGTGCTGTACGGGACGTCGGGCTTGTCGCTGGAACCGGTACCGCGGTGGTCGGTGACGATCGTCGTGAACCGCGCCGAGAAGTCCTCGCGGACCTGTGACCACCAGCGGGACGAGTTCGACTGGCCCGCGATGAGCAGCAGGGGAGGCCCGGAGCCCTCGACCGAGTAGAAGAGGCTGGTTCCGTCTGCGGCACGAGCGTGGGGCACGGCCGGGAGTCTAGGACCTTGACTTCGCGATAGATGGTCTAGTCCAATTCGGGGTGACCCCCTGCCGGCCGCCAACGCGTGAGGGATGGAACCCATGCTGTTGTTCGCTCGAATATCCGCGGTGGCCGCACTGGTGCTCGGCACCGTGATCGTGAGCCTCGCCCCCGCCAGCGCCGCCGGAGTCACGGCGACGTTCGCCAAGAACGGCTGGGCCACCGGCTACACCGCGACGGTGACGATCAAGAACGAGACCAGCGCGGCCATCAGTTCCTGGAAGGTCGAGTTCGACTACCCGGCCTCGACCACCGTCGGTGCCTATTGGGACTCGCTGCTCACCAAGAGCGGCAACCACCACACCTTCGTCAACCGGGAGTACAACGGCTCCGTCGCGCCCGGCGCCAGCGTGACGTTCGGCTTCAACGCCGCCGGCACCGCCGACCCGTCGAACTGCACGATCAACGGTGCTGCGTGCACCGGTGGCACCGGCCCGACGACCAGCTCGACCACGAGCACGACCACGACGACTACAACCACCACAACTACTACGACGACCACGACCGGTCAGCCGCCCACGGGGCAGTTGCCGCGCAAGGTGCTCGTCGGTTACCTGCACGCGAGCTTCGCCAACGGCTCCGGCTACATCCGCATGGCCGACGTGCCGGACGAGTGGGACGTCATCAACCTCTCGTTCGCCGAACCCACCAGCGCGACGAGCGGTGACCTGCGGTTCAGCCAGTGCCCGGTGGCGGAGTGCCCGAACGTCGAGTCCGAGGCCGAGTTCATCGCCGGCATCCGTGCCCAGCAGCAGAAGGGCAAGAAGGTCAACATCTCCATCGGCGGCCAGAACGGCCAGGTCCGGCTGGAGACCACGGCGGCGCGCGACGCGTTCGTGCGCTCGGTCGGCGCCATCATCGACAAGTACGGCCTGAACGGGCTCGACGTCGACTTCGAGGGCCACTCGCTGTCGCTGAACCCCGGCGACCTCGACTTCAGGAACCCGACCACGCCCGTGGTCGTGAACCTGATCTCGGCACTGCGGACGTTGAAGGCCCGCTACGGAGCCAACTTCGTGCTCACGATGGCGCCGGAGACGTTCTTCGTGCAGGTCGGCTACCAGTTCTACGGCGGCACGGGCACCGGTGACGCGCGCACGGGCGCGTACCTGCCGGTGATCGAGGCCATGCGCAACGACCTGACGTTGCTGCACGTCCAGGACTACAACTCCGGACCCGTGATGGGGCTGGACAACCAGTACCACAACATGGGTGGTGCGGACTTCCACGTGGCGATGACCGACATGGTGCTCGCCGGGTTCCCGGTGCGTGGTGACACGTCGAAGTTCTTCGCGCCGTTGCGCCAGGAACAGGTCGCGATCGGCCTGCCCGCCGCGATGTACGCGGGCAACGGGTTCACGTCCGTCGCGGACGTCCACACCGCGTTGGACTGCCTCACCAAGGGAACGCGGTGCGGCAGCTACAAGCCGAAGGGCGTGTACCCGAACCTGCGCGGCCTCATGACGTGGTCGATCAACTGGGACAAGTACAACAACTACGAGTTCTCCAAGGCCCACCGGGCCTATCTGCCCCGATGACGGTGCGGGGGCGGCACCGCCGCCCCCGTCCGCGTCAGGCCAGCGTGGACCAGAACTGCAGTTCGTACGCCTGCAGCAGGCGGCCGTAGCGCCACGCGTGCTTCGGCTGCCAGCCCGCGTCGAGGGAGGCCTGGATCGCGGCGACCGCACGCTCCTCCAGTTGCGGCGCGGGCGTGGCGAAGAAGTCGACGAACGCGCACGCCTCGTCGCTGAACCCGTAGTGCTCGCGCAGCCCCTTCGCCATCCGCGCGCAGTACCCGCCCCACGCGGTGAAGTTCGCCAGGATCGCGAGGATCACGTCCGTCGGCTCGCCGTTGAGCGCCATCCACGCCTGGTAGGCGGGGTAGGCCTGGCAGCCGGGGTACGGTTCGTAGTTCTGGAAGTCCTTGGCGGACATGCCCGCCGCCTCGGCCAGCGGCGGCAACATCGGCAGCACCAGCTCCTCACCGCCCGCGAGCAGCGTGAAGAACGCCCGCGCGTTCGGTTCGCTCGCCTTGGAGGCCAGCGCCAGGAATGTTCGCCAGTCCGACGACACGATGTGGTTCTCTTCAGCGGCGAACGTCTGGATCACGCCGCGCGGAGCCTGCCCGGTCTCGATCAGTTTCACCACGAGGTTGTCGTGGTCACCGGGGTGCAGCTCCGTCCGGATGCGCGCGACCAGCTCTTTTGCGTTCATGGTCCAGATTCTTCCGCACGGGGGAAATCGTTCGCCAGACCGGCGGCGGATCAGGGACCATCTTCGCTCGTGGCTGAACACACCTACCGCGTACTCGTCCGCGGCCGCTTCACCGACCTGACGCCCGACCAGCGCGCGTCGCTGCTGGGCCGCCTCGAGGGCTTCGACTTCCTGCGCGACGCCGGCTTCAGCGAAGAAGGCGCGCTGACCTACGACGAGAAGCTCGACTTCTTCAGCTACCGCGTGATCTTGAGTGCTGCCGAGAAGGCGGACGAGGCGGGACTGCGGCGCGCCTCGACCGCACTCGACGCGCTCGGCGTCGACTTCAAGGGGCTGAAGGCCAAGGTCACCGACATGGACGAGATGAAGGTCAACCGGCCGAAGCGGCTGGGCTGATCCGAAGCCCCGCGCTCCGGGGAGTGCGGGGCTTCGGGTCAGTGCGTCATCACGGGTAGTTCGCGAGGTACGCCTCGGTGGAACCGGCCGTCACCCGGCCGCCCGAGTTGTTGACGATCCGTTCGATGGTTCCCTTGCCGCCCAACGAGATCGTCACCATGCTGTGCAGCTTGACGCCCGGGGTATTCGGCACCTCGAACGCCCGGTCGGCCACCACGCTCGGGTTGGCGTTGGCGAAGATGTAGCTGCCCATGCCCCACGCCTCGTGCGTCGTGACGTTGTTGGAGACCTTGTACGCCGCATAGCCGCGGGTCGAGCCGTTCATCCACGCCGCCTGGTTGGGCACCTCGTACGGCATTTCGTTCTGGTAGAAGTACGTCCGGCCGCCCTGGCCGTTCCAGATGGTCTGGTACTTCTGGTAGTGCTCGACGAACAGGCCGTACATCGTCACGTTGTTGCCGTTGACGATCAGGCCCGTGTCGGCCGTGTTGAGGTCCCAGCCGACGCCGATGGAGTGGTCACCACGCCACAGCCACAGGTGGTCGCCGATCACGTTGTGGCTGTTGACCACCACCGAGGTCGTGGCCCGCCCGACGGCCGAACCGCCGATGCGTACATACACGTCGTGCAACGACGTCGGGTTGGCGGAGTGGTTGGCGTTGCTGCCCGGCGCGCCGACCTGCATCAGCAGCGGCGAGTTGGTCGGGGCCGCGTCGATGAGGATGCCGGCGATCTTCACACCGTCCACATCGGCCACGTCGAGCGCCATGGTTCCGTTGGCAGGCATGACGGTCGCGAGACCGAGGCCCATCACGACGGTGTCGGGGCGGGTGACGCGGATCGGCTCCGAGACCCGGTGGATGCCCGGCGTGAGCAGCAGGTGCTTGCCGGCCGCGAGCTGCGCGTTGATCGTCGCCGCGGAGGTGCCCGGCTTCGCGATGTAGAACTGCGACAGCGGGATGTTCGTGCCCTGCTGGTTGCCCGAGGCCCAGGTGGTGCCGCTGGTGTTCGAGCGCAGCGCCGGGACGAACACGTTGTAGCTGCCGCCGCCGTCGACGTTCAGGAACGGCTTCTCCCGCACGACCGGGGTCTGCGCGACGTTCGTGTACGGCGGTTCCGGGAACGAGGTCTGCGGTGCGTTGCGCGCGCCGACGAACACCATGTTCCAGTTCTCGCCGGTCCACGAGCCCCACTCGGTGTTGCGCGACAGCCACTGCTGCTGCGAACCGGAGCGGACCTGGCCCGTGACCACGGAGTCGGCGAGGAAACCGCCGCTGGACCAGCCGTTGTCGTCGAGCTGCATGTTGCCGTAGGTCTTCGTGCGGCGCATCGCGGACGCCTGCGACACGGCCCAGGTGTTGGTGCCCGAAGGCGGCCGGATCGCGAGGTTCTCCGCGCCACGCCAGAAGTTGTGCGTCGCGTTGCCCTGGAACCAGTCGGCCTCGACGTGCACCTGACCGTTGATCGTCACGCCGTCCGGCAGCATGCCCAGGCCGAGGACCTGGGTGAAGAAGCCGATGTTGACGTCGACGTTGTAGTTGCCGGGCTTGAACATGATCGCGTACCGGCGCGCGTCGTACTGACCCTCTTCCTGCTGGCGGAAGATGTCGTCGAGCCGCGCCTGGATGGTGGCCGCGGGCATCGACGGGTCGAAGACGAGCACGTTCGGGCCGAAGTCCGGCTGGCCCGGCTGCTGCGTGCCGCCGGTGAGGCGGAAGAGCTGTGCGTTGGTCCCGTTGCAGGTGTACTGGACCAGCTGGACGTCACCGGTGGACGCACCGGGCACGTCGAGGCACTTGGCGCTGTTGCGGTTCACGAACCGGTAGGTGTCCGTGCCGATCTGTTCGGGGCGCCATTGCTGGTTGTTCGCGTTGAACGACTGCCACATGTGGACAGCCGCGTTGTCCGCGACCGAGACGTTCGAGACGTCCCAGACCTGGCCCTGTCCGACGGTGAAGTAACCGTCGCTGGTGGGCGTGAAGGTCCAGGTCTGTCCCGAGCATCCTTGTTGGCGGAGCTGTGCGCCGTTGGCCGTTCCCAGCGACTCCACGCACTTTCCGCTGCCGACGTTCGTCACTTGATAGGCGGTTCCGGGCACCACGTCGGCCTGCGCCGCGACCGTCCACACAGGAACGATCGCCGCTGCTGCCAACGCTGCCACCAGCAGGGGGGTTCTCACGGCCCCAGGGTGGGGCGATTCGTTGCGACCGTCAACGAACTTACCTGTTTCCGGTCCCGTTCCGGTATTGACAGTCCATTTTGTCAAATGACAGTGTGCTGGGCGTGGAACTGTCGCCGTTGCGTCTGTCGTTGCTGGAGCTGCTGAAGTCGCCCGCCTCGGCGACGCAGCTCGCGGCGGCTCTCGAGCTGCCCCGGCAGCGGGTCAACTACCACGTGCGAGCCCTGGAGCAGGCGGGACTCGTCGAGCTGGTGGAGGAACGCCAGCGGCGCGGCTGCGTGGAACGCGTCCTGCGGGCGAAGCCGGGTCGCGAGATCGCGGCCGGCGTCCACGACCAGTTCGCCGCAACGCATCTGGTGTCGGTCGCCGAGGACACGGCGCGCGACGTCGAGCGGATGTCCGGCGCGGCGGCCGACGCGGGAAAGCGCTTGCTCACCTTCACCGTGGAGACGACGGTCCGCTTCGGTGCGCCCGGCGACGTCCACGAGTTCACCAGCGATCTGGCCGAAGCGGTGCGGCAGGTCGCGTTGAAGTACGACACCGATTCAGGCCGCCCGTACCGGGTGGTCGCCATGGGCCATCCCGGAGTAGCAGATGAGTGACGAGGGCATCCAGATCGAGATCACCGTGGCCGCGCCGGTCGAGGAGGTGTGGCAGTCGTTCCGGGACAGGGAGAAGCTGCGCCACTGGCACGGCTGGGACCTCCCGGACCTCGACGCCGAGATCGACAACATCTACTTCGAGAACGCCGAGGAGGGCGACGGCGCCACGCTGATCGTCCAGGGGCACGACACCTTCGTGCTCACCCCGGTCGCCGAAGGCACCCGAGTCGTGCTCACCCGCGCGCCCGTGGGCACCTCGCCCGAGTGGGATGCCTACTACGACGAGATCACCGAAGGCTGGATCACGTTCCTGCACCAGCTGAAGTTCGCGCACGAGTACCACCCGGGGGAGAAGCGCCGGACGCTGTTCTGGCCGTCCGAGGTCGATCTCGGCGTGAGCGGCAAGCCGTTCTTCGAGTCGGCGCACCAGCGCGGTGTGGTGGTCGAGGAGTTCGGTCCGGGGTTGGTGGTCACCAGCGCGCAGATGACCGTCGTGACGACCTACGGGTTCTCCGACGACCGACTGGAGGCGCTGCGTCAGAGGGGGCCCGCCGACGTGGCCGACCCGAAGTAGCGGGTCAGGAACTCGTTGCGGAAGACGCCTTTCGGGTCGTGCTCGCGCAGCAACGCCCGGAAGGCGTCCCACTGCGGGTAGCGGGCCGCCAGCAGGGCGGGCGGCACGGTGAAGAGCTTGCCCCAGTGCGGCCGCGGCGCGATCGCCTCCTCCAGGCGGGGCAGGAGCCTGAGTACGGCCGGGGTGTCCGGCACCCAGGTGAAGTGGATCGCGATGCTGTCGCGGTCGAAGGCGGGGCTGAGCCACTGCGGTTCGGCGTCGATCGTGCGGATCTCGCAGGCCTGCACCAGTGGCGAGATCACCGTCGACATCTCGGCCAGCGCCCGCAACGCCGTCACCGCGCGGGTCCGGGGCACGAAGTACTCGCTCTGCAGCTCCTCGCCGACGGACGGGGTGAACTCGGCGCGGAAGTGGGGCAGCCGCTCGTGCCACGGGCCGGGCACGCCGCCCTGCAGCGTGCAGCGGGAGGCGGGCTGGCCGGACACGGGGTGAGCCGGAGCGGAGGCAGGCCGTCCCGGGAAGGCGAACTCCTCGTCGCCCACGCGGTGCTTCGCCCACAGCGTCGCACCGCCCTGCCAGTCGACGAACGCGCTCACGCTGTACGCGCCGTCGAAGATCTGCTCCAGCCGGACGAGCAGCGTCGTCCAGGCGACCTCCTCGTAGACCGTCTGTGCGACCTGGAACGACGGCACGACGTCGAGCGTCACGGTGGTGATGACGCCGAGGCCGCCCATCGACACGGGCGCGCCCGCGGAGGTCAGCTCGACGACCGAGCCGTCACCGCGCATGACCTCAATGGATCGCACAGCGCCGGCCAGCGACCGGGACCCGGAGCCGTGGGTGGCGGTGGTGATCGCACCGGCCACGGTGATGTGCGGCAGCGACGGCAACGTGTGCAGGGCGAGGCCTGCCGCCTCCAGCCGGACGGCCAGCGATGCGAGCGTCATGCCCGCGCTCACCCGGACCGTGTGGCCGGACACCTCGAAGACCTCGGGCATGGCCGCCAGCGACACCAGCGTGCCGGTCGTGTCGGCGATCGTGCTGAACGAGTGTCCTGAGCCGACGACGTGCACGGCCGATGAGCCGCGCACGAGCGCACGCAGGTCTTCGGCCGAGGCTGGGGCTACGGCCTCAGCCGAGGTGAAGGTGACGTTGCCCGCCCAGTTGGTCCTCATATGCATACGTTAGGCGCCAAAGCGCGGTGAGTCACTCTCACTATTGCTTCAGTGTTGACCAAAATTAAGTTGCCCGCGGTGGCAGGGTGGATCTACGTGGACACCGACGTACAACGGCTTCGACAGATGTCCGGGCTGATCACGCCGATGGCGCTCCGGGTCGCCGTGACCCTCGGACTGCCGGACCGCCTGCGCGACAACCCCGTGACCGCCCGCGAACTCGCACCCGAACTCGAGGCCGACCCGCTCGCACTCGACCTGCTCCTGGCCCACCTGACGACCCTCGGGGTGGTCGAGCGAACAGACGCCGGCTACCGCACCACCGGGTTCGGCGCGCTGCTCGGCGCCGGTGCGGGCAACGGCCTGAACAACCTGCTGCACCACGACTCCGCCGCCGGGCGCGCCGATCTGGCGTTCGTCGACCTGATCCACAGCGTCCGCACCGGCGAACCGGCCTACCCGCTGCGCCACGGCCAGGACTTCTGGGCCGACCTGGCCGCGCAGCCGCACCTGCGCGAGGCCTTCGACCGGCAGATGAACGACCGCATGCGCGACTGGATCCCGCAGGTCGTCGCGAACTACGACTGGCCGCGGTTCGGCACGCTCGTCGACGTCGGTGGCGGGCACGGGACGCTGCTCGCCGCGATCCTCGCCGCGCACCCGGCGATGCGCGGCCACCTGGTCGACCTGGAGGAGACCGCTGCGGGCGCGCGGGAGTTGTTCCGCGAACACGGCCTCGGTGAACGCGCGGAGGTGACCGGGGGCAGCTTCTTCGACCCGTTGCCGGCCGGGGCCGACGCCTACCTGCTGTTCGACATCCTGCACGACTGGGACGACGAACAGGCGCACCGGATCCTGGCGCGGTGCGCCGAGGCGGCGCCGGACGGCCGGATCCTGGTCGTGGAGTCCCTCGGGGAGAGCACGGAGTTCGACCTCGTCATGCTCGTGCATTTCGGCGGGCGGGACCGAGGGCTCCACGACTTCGAGAGGCTGGCGTCCGCGCACGGGCTCACCCTGGAGTCCGTGACCCAGGTGACCGGCGGGCGCACCTTGCTGGAGTTCACTCGTTGAGCGTGGCGATCCTTTCCTGGGCCTCGGCGAGGTCGTCGGAGGTCGGGGCGTCGTCCTGGGTGAGCGTGCGCCGCCAGTAACCGGCGAACTCGATGTCCTTCTTGGACACACCCAGGCCGACGAAGTGCCTGCGCAGCGCCCGTACCGTGGAGGCCTCGCCGGCGAGCCACACCCACGCTGGCGGTGCGATGGCGGCCGCCGTCACCACCGAGACCAGGTCCTCCCCGGCACTGCGGTGCACCCACCGCACGCCGGGGACGTCCTGTTCCTCCAGCGGATCAGCGACCTCGACGAACACGAGCCGTTGCTGTGCCTCCGGTAGCAGTTCGAGCAGTGAGGCGATCGCGGGCAGCGCCGTCTCGTCACCCGCGAACACCACCAGGTCCGCGGTGCCGAGCGGGCGGGCGTAGTCGCGGGAGGGCCCGAAGCGCCCGATGACGTCACCGATCTGGGCTCTCGCGGCCCAGTCCGACGCCGGGCCGGTGTCGCCGTGCAGCACGAAGTCGACGGTCAGCACGCCGTCGCTCAGCGACCGGACGGTGAAGCTGCGCATCCACGGCCGTTCGGGCTCCGGCACGGCCAGGTAGGCCTGGTACCAGGTGCCGACGTCGGGAGCGCCGGACACGTGCGCGGACCCGCCGGGCCGGGGGAAGAGCAGCTTGAGTTGCTGGTCCGGCCAGGTTTCGAGCGCGTCGAGTCCGGGACCGCTGAACGTCACGCGGGTCATGCGCGGCGTCAGCGGTACGACGGAGGTCACCGTCAGCAGGCTCACGACAGGTACTCCTTCAGGTGCCGGGCGGTGAGGGTGTCCGAAGTGGACACGAGGTCGCCGGGCGTGCCGGAGAAGACGACCTGGCCGCCGTCGTGGCCCGCGCCGGGACCCATGTCGACGATCCAGTCGGCGTGCGCCATCACGGCGAGGTGGTGCTCGATCACGATCACCGTGTTGCCGGCGTCGATCAGCTGGTCGAGCAGTCCGAGGAGCTGGTCCACGTCCGCGAGGTGCAGGCCGGAGGTCGGTTCGTCCAGCACGTAGGTCGAGGCCTTCTCCGCCATGTGGATGGCGAGCTTCAGCCGTTGCCGTTCGCCACCGGACAGCGTCGTGAGCGGCTGGCCGAGCGAGAGGTACGACAGGCCGACGTCGCGCAGGCGGCTGAGCACGGCGTGGGCCTGGCCGGACGGGAAGAACTCGCGCGCGTCGACGACGGACATGCCGAGCACCTCGCTGATGTTCTTGCCCCGCAACGTGTAGCGCAGCACCTCGGGCGTGAACCGCTTGCCCTCGCACTTCTCGCAGACCGTGGCGACACCGGCCATCATCGCGAGGTCGGTGTAGACGAGACCGATGCCCTTGCAGTTCTCGCAGGCACCCTCGGAGTTCGCGCTGAACAACGCGGCCTTCACGCCGTTGGCCTTGGCGAAGGCGGTCCTGACCGAGTCGAGCAGGCCGGTGTAGGTGGCGGGGTTGGAGCGGCGTGAACCGCGGATCGGCGACTGGTCGACCGTCACGACGTCCGGGCCCCTGCGCAGCGAGCCGTGGATGAGCGACGACTTGCCGGAGCCCGCGACGCCGGTGACGACGGTCAGCACTCCGAGCGGCAGGTCGACCGAGACGTCCTTGAGGTTGTTGGTGCGGGCGCCGCTGATCGTCAGGAAACCCTTGGGGGAACGGAACTCCGGCCGCAGTTTGGCCCGGTGGTCGAGGTGGCGTCCGGTCAGTGTGCCGGACGCGCGCAGCCCGGCCACGTCGCCGGCGTAGCAGAGATGACCGCCGTTGACGCCCGCGCCGGGGCCGAGGTCGACGACGTGGTCGGCGATCTTGATGGTCTCCGGTTTGTGCTCGACGACGAGGACGGTGTTGCCCTTGTCCCGCAGGCGGAGCAGGAGGTTGTTCATCCGCTGGATGTCGTGCGGGTGCAGGCCGACGGTCGGTTCGTCGAACACGTAGGTGATGTCGGTGAGCGAGGAACCCAGGTGCCGCACCATCTTCACGCGTTGCGACTCGCCGCCGGACAGCGTGCCGGACTCGCGGTCGAGCGAGAGGTAGCCGAGGCCGATCTCGACCAGCGAGTCGAGCGTGTCGCGCAGGGTGGCGAGCAGCGGTGCGACGGACGGATCGTCGATGGCGTGCACGAACTTCGCGAGGTCGCTGATCTGCATCGCACAGCAGTCCGCGATGTTCACGCCGCGGATCCTCGAGCTGAGCGCGGCCTCGTTGAGACGTGCACCCTTGCAGCTCTGGCAGGTCGCGAAGGTGACGGCCTTGTCCACGAACGCGCGGACGTGCGGCTGCATGGAGTCGCGGTCCTTGGACAGGATCGTGCGCTGCAGCTTGGAGATCAGGCCGTCGTAGGTGACGTTGGTGCCGCCGATGTTCAGCTTCGTCGTCGGCTTGTAGAGGAAGTCGTCGAGCTGCTGCTCGGTGAACGCCGAGATCGGCTGGTCGGCGGGGTAGAGGCCGGAGTTGGCGAGGACCTGCCAGTACCAGGTGCCGACGCCGTAGTTCGGGGCGTCGATCGCGCCGTCGTTCAGGGACTTCGTCCTGTCGACGATGGCGTCCACGTCGATGGTGGTGACCTTGCCCAGGCCCTCGCAGGCCGGGCACATGCCGTCGGGCAGGTTGAAGCTGAACGCGCCGGACGTGCCGGCGTGCGGCTCGCCCAGGCGGCTGAAGACGATCCGGAGCATCGTGTGCGCGTCGGTGGCGGTGCCGACGGTGGAGCGGGAGTTCGCGCCCATGCGTTCCTGGTCGACGATGATCGCCGCGCTCAGATTGTGCAGCGCGTCCACGTCGGGGCGGCCGATCGAGGGCATGAAGGACTGCAGGAACGCGGTGTAGGTCTCGTTGATCATGCGCTGGGACTCGGCCGCGATGGTGCCGAAGACCAGTGAGGACTTGCCGGAGCCGGACACGCCGGTGAAGACGGTCAGCCGGCGCTTGGGGACGTCGAGCGACACGTCCGCGAGGTTGTTCTCCCTGGCTCCCCGGACCTGGATCCAGTCATGGCTGTCCGCGACAGCGTTCAAGGCTGCTTCCCCCAACAGATTGTTTATACCGTAAAGTATCGACCGGCAAGGTTACTTTACGTCGTAAGGAGTCGCAACCGTGGTCGTCTACGCAGGTCAGGGCGACCCGCGCCGGTCCATCGAACTGCTCTGGCGGGCGTCGGTCGCGGAGAAGCGTCCCGGCCCGAAGCCCGGACTGAGCGTGGACGCGATCGTCGACGCGGCCATCGCGGTCGCCGACGAGCAGGGCATGGCGTTCTCGATGCGCGCGGTGGGGGAGCGGCTCGGGCGCACGGCCATGGCGCTCTACACGTACGTGCCGGGCAAGAACGAGCTGGTCGACCTCATGTACGACCGCGCGATGGCCGAGCTGCCGGCGTCCTACCCGCTCGACGACGGCTGGCGTCACGCCGTCACGCGCTGGGCGCACGACATGTGGGAGTTCTACAGCCGTCACCCGTGGATGCTGCAGGTGTCGCAGGCGCGTCCGGTGCTCGGCCCGCACGAGTTCGCGGTGATCGAGGCGCTGGCCGCGATCCTGGTGTCCACCGGCCTGCCCGGTCGCGAGCTGCGCGGCATCGTCGGCGCCGTCAACTACTTCGTGCGCGGCGCGGCGCAGACCGTGGCGGAGGCCCGTGCCGCGGGTAATGCGACCGGTGAGGGCGACGAGGAGTGGTGGTACGCGCGGTCGGCCGTGTTGCTGGAGATCGAGCCGGACCTGGAGCGGAAGTTCCCGATGCTGCACGTGCTGGAGAGCGACAGGGAGCCCGTCGATCCGGAACTGCCGTATCTGGAGAACGACGCCGTGGAGAACTTCCGCAGCGGGTTGAAGGTCCTTCTCGACGGTATCGAGAGCGCTGTAGCGAAACCGTGACGAAGTCCGGACGTGCACAGCACACGGGCTCGATGAGATCGTCGCCATGGCAATCGTCAGAGTCCTTGTGGCCGTCGCGTGCGCCCTGGTGCTGACGGCGCCGAGCACGGTGGCCGCTCCCTCGCCGGACGACCACCGCCCCGCGACCATGACGATGACGTACCAGGCCGGAGATCTCGCCGCCGTGGTGCACGCACCGCGCACCCTCGTTGGTGTGCACCCGCTGGTGTTCACCCACGACATCTCCGCCACGGTGCTGGTGCGGCGAGGCGCCGTGGTGGTGCTGGTGCCCGATCCGTCGTCGCTGACCCGGCACCGTGAGCTGTGGCGTGAGCTGAGCTCGGGCACCGGACCGCTGGCGGAGCGGTTCGGCGGGTTCGCCGGCCACTTCTCTGTGGCACAACCGTGACGGCTTCCTCACCGGACGCCCACAAGTTCCCGATGGGATCACCTCATGGCAATCGGAAAAGCCGCGGCAGCCGTCGCGATCGCGATGATGCTGGCCGCACCGACGAGCTCTGCCGCCCCCGACGGCTCCGGCGTCAGAAAGGTCGAGTACACGCTCGGTGATCGGGCGTTTCAGGTGCCCGGCTTTCACACCGGACCGGGCGGCCCCGTCGCGGACCTCGAACTCACCGCGGTCGTGCACGCGCCGCGCACGCTCGTCGGCAAGCGGCCGCTGGTGCTGCTCGCACACGGCTACTGGAAACCGTGCGCGGACGACCAGTGGGTCTGGCCGTGTCCGTCCGGGGACGCGTTCCCGAGCTACCGCGGGTACGACTACCTCGCCGAGGAACTGGCGCGGCAGGGTTTCGTGGTCGTGTCGGTGAGCGCCAACGGGATCAACGCGGGCATGCTCGGCGAGACCGCCGACGTGGCACGTGCCTCGCTGATGAGCAAGCACCTGGAGATGTGGCGCGACCTCAACGACGGCAGGGGCCCGCTCGCGCGGAAGCTGCCGGGGTTCCGCGGGCACGTCGACCTCACCAACGTCGGCACGCTCGGCCACTCGCGCGGCGGCCGTGGCGCGGTCTACCAGGCCTCGGACAAGCACGTGACCGAGCTGCCGAAGGGTGTGCGGATCAGGGCGGTGCTTCCGCTGGCACCGGCCGGTTACTACGCGCCGGACCCGGAGGCGCCGGAGAACCTGGACTACCGCATCACGAAGATCCCGTTCGCGGTCATGACCGGCGACTGCGACTCCATCGACGAGCAGGCGGGTGGCTACATCCGCAACGCCCAGGGCCGCAACCTCGTCCCCGTCCACGACGTCACGCCGCGGCGGGCGAACCACAACTTCTTCAACACCGAGTGGTCCTACGACCACGACAACTCCTGCCCCGGCACGGCGACGCTCACGCAGGAAGAACAGCGGAAGGTCGCCACGACCTACATTCCGGCGTTCTTCCAGCAGTACCTCAACGGCCGGAACAACCCGATCGTCGGCAAGGGCTTTCCGGGCGTCGACGTCGTGACGCATCAACCGATCGGTTAGGCCTCGAAGAGACTTTGGGGGGACGTTTCCCGCTTCCGCCACTGCCAGGCTGGGTGGCGGAAGGGGGAAAATTCCATGCTCAGAACAACTGCGCTGCTCACCGCGGCGCTGGTGATCCTGACCGCGTCGCCCGCCACCGCACACGCAGGCGGCGACTGGACCGGGTGGGCGAAGGACCTCGACGGTACGCGGCATCAGGCCGCGGAATGGCGCGTCAACGCGGGCAACGCCGGAAAGCTCAAGCTGAAGTGGGCGTTCGCCTACCCCAAGGGCGACTACAACGGCGTCCGCAGCCAGCCCGCCGTCGTGGGGGACACGATCTACTTCGGTGGCCCCGACGGGAAGTTCTACGCCCGTGACGCCCGCACCGGCCGGTCCCGCTGGGAGTTCACGCTCCCGCAGGCCGGCCGGTACGCGTTCAACTCCGACGGGCCGACGGTGGCCGACGGCAAGGTGTTCTTCGGGGACAGCGCGAGCAGGTTCTTCGCGCTCGACCAGCGCACCGGTCGCCTGAAGTGGCAGGTGCAGCTCGACACCGGCATCGCGTCGATGACCACCAGCTCACCGATCGTCCACAACGGACTGGTCTACGTCGGCACCTCCAGCGGCGAGAACGTGCTGCCGAACACGCACGCCTGCTGCACGTTCCGCGGCCACATCGACGCCTTCGACATCGACACCGGCGCGCTGGTCTGGCGTCACTACACGGTGCCGGAACCGGTCGAGGTCGGCACGTGGCCCAACGGCGCCAAGCGGTTCGAGCCGTCCGGCGTCGGCGTGTGGAGCTCGCCGGTGATCGACCGCAGGACCGGCACGCTCTACGTCGGCACGGGCCAGAACTACACGGGCAAGGGCGGCGAGTTCGACTCGCTGCTGGCGCTGAACGCCCGCACCGGCGCGGTGAGGTGGACCAACCAGGTCACCGACGCCGACACCTGGCGCGACGCGTGCAACCAGCCCGACGCCGAGGGCTACTGCCCTGGGCTCAAGGACGGTACCAACCTCGACTACGACATCGGTGCCACGCCGAACCTCTTCACCGTGAACGGCCGCCGGCTCGTCGGTGTCGGCCAGAAGTCCGGTGTGTACCACGTGTTCGACGCGTCGACGGGGCAGGTCGTGTGGCGTCGCCAGCTCGGCGTGCCGCTGCCCAGCGGTGGCATCTCGGGCATCCAGTGGGGGTCGAGCTACGACGGCAAGCGGCTCTACATCGCGACCTACTACGCCGATCCCGGCAAGCTGTTCGCGGTGGATCCCGCCACCGGTGACGTCCTGTGGGAGACCCCGGCACCCGCCGACGGCTGTTCCACGGGCGGTGCGGCCGGCCAGCCCGGCTGCTACCAGGCGCACGGCGTGCCGGTGTCCAGCTCACCCGGCGTGGTGTGGCTGGGCGCGCTCGACGGCAAGTTCCGCGCGTACAACGCCAGGACAGGTCAGATCATCTGGTCCCACGACACCATCCAGGACGTGCGCGGTGTCAACGGGCTGACCGGGCGGGGCGGCACGCTGGCCGGGCCCGGTACCGGTGCGGTGGTGTCGGACGGCATGGTCTACGTGCAGTCGGGTTACTCGTCGGGCTACGAGAACCCGCACGGCCACGTGTTACTGGCCTTCGGCTTGTAGCTTCGCCCGCACCTTGTCGGTGGGCAGGCCTGCCTGAGTGCGCAGCTCGACCGCTTTCCGCCAGGCCTCCCGCGCCGGTTCGGCGGCACCCGCGGCAGCGTGGGTGTCGCCGAGCTGTTCGTACGCACCGGCTTCGAGCGGGAGGTCGCCGCCGAGCCGGAACATCTCCGACGAGCGGGTGAACGCCTCGGCGGCCTTGGCGTGATCGCCCAGCCCGAGGTAGCCGGTACCCAGGTTGTCCCACGCCTCGGCCTGGCCGATCAGGTGGTCCATCTCCCGCCACATCCGCATCGCGCGTTCGGCGTACTCGACGGCCTCCGCGTACTCGCCGATCTTGCCGTGGCCCCACGCGAGCCCGGTCAGCGCGTTGGCCTGGCCGTAGGAGTCGCCGCACTCCTCGAACAACGCGAGCCCGCGCCGCGTGTGCTCCATCGCCTCGCCGATCCGATCGTCCGGGCACAGCATCGCGATGTTCAGCAGCACCCCGGCCTGACCGGCCGGATTGCCCTCGTAGACGTCGAACGCCCGGTGCAGCGCGGCCGTGGCCTCGTCGGGCCGGCGCATGCGGCTCAGGCCGCGGCCGAGGTTGATCAGCGTGCGGCCCAGGCCGTCGGGGTCGTCGAGCTGTTCCACGGCGGCGACCGCGAGTTGTTGCGACGTCAGGAGGTCCTGGTAGCAGGCCTGGCGGGCCAGGGCGTCGGCGAGCGACCAGCCCATCAGCCACGTCTGCGCCGGCGTGCCGTGGGGCATCGCCGCCATCAGTGTCGGGTGCTCGGCCATCAGCCACGCCAGCGCTTCCTCGTGCGTGCCGAACCGCAGGACCACGACGCCGGGAGCCGGTGGCGGAGTGGCCGGGCGGTGGCGGTTGGGCGTGTACGCGACACCGGCCTCGACGCCCGTCAGCGCGAGGTGGTCGAGCAGCCGGTGCAGGGCCTCGTCGCGTTCACCGGCGAGGGCCAGTTCGGCCGCGTAGTCGCGCAGCAGGTCGTGGCAGGTGAAGCGGCCCGGCTCCGGCTGGTCGATCAGGTTCGCCGTCGCGAGTTCGGCGAGCAGGGCCTCGGTCTCCCGCACGTCCAGCGCCGCCAGGGACGCGGCCCCGGCGAGGCTGATGTCCGAGCCCGGCATCAGGCCCAGCAACCGGAACAGCCGCAGCGCCGCGGGGCTCAACGCCTTGCAGGAGTGGGAGAACACCGAACGCAGGTCCGCCGTGACGTCATCGTCGTCGGCGAACGCGTCGAGGTCGGCCAGCTCGTCCGCGAGCGCCGCCAGCGGGAACTGCGGCTGCGTCGCCGCCCGCGCACCGGCCACCGCGAGGGCGAGCGGCAGGCGGGCGCAGCGGCGCACCACGGTGTCCACCGCGTCCGGCTCGGCCCGCGCCCGATCGTGCCCGATCCGGGCGGCCAGCAGTTCGCGGGCGTCCTCCGGCGGCAGCAGGCCCAGCGGCAAAGCTTTCGCGTGGGCCGGCCTGAGCGAGGTGCGGCTCGTGATCACCACGTGCGCGTTCGGCGAGCGCGGCAGCAACGGCTCGACCTGCTCGGCGTCCGTCGCGTTGTCCAGCAGCATGAGTACCCGCTTGTCCGCGAGCGCGTCCCGCAGCAGCGCCGACTGCCCCGCGAGGTCGTGCGGCACCTGGGCCCGTGGCACGTCGAGCGCCGAGAGGAACCGCAGCAGCGCGTCACCGGGGCTCACCGCGGCCCCGCTCGGGCCGAAGCCGTGCAGGTTCACGTAGAGCTGGCCGTCGGGGAACCGGTCCATGGCCTGGTGCGCCCAGTGCACGGCCAGCGAGGTCTTGCCGACCCCGCCGGTGCCGGTGATCACCACGACGCCGTTCGGTGCCTGGTCGAGTTCCGCGAGTTCCAGCGCCCGGCCGGTGAACGGCTTGGGCGCGGCCGGCAACTGGCGCGGTGCCGAGGCCGCCTGCAGGCGCCGGTGCAGGGTCGCGAGGTGCCGCGACGGTTCGGCGCCCAGCGCGCCGGCGAGCCGGGCACGCACGACCTCGAAGTGCCGCAACGCTTCCGCCGCGCGCCCGCTGCCGTGCAACGCCTCGATCAGCTGGGCGGCGATCCGCTCGTCCAGCGGCCGCCCGGCGGCCAGGGTGTGCAGTTCGGGCACCAGCTTCGCGTGCTCACCGCGGGCCAGCCGCTCGTCGACGTGGTCGAGCCGGGCCGCGAGCAGCTCGTCCGCGAAGTCCGCGCGCAGCTGCCGGGCCCACGGTGTGTCCAGTGTGGACAGCAGCTCGTCCTGCACGAGCGCCAGCGCGTCGGCCGTCTTCCCGGTGCGCACCAGATGCCGGAACAGGTGCAGGTCGATCTCCAGCGGGTCGACCCGCACCACGTACCCGTTGCCGTCGCGCTCGATCAGGCCGGGCAACGTCTGCCGCAGCCTCGTGAGCCACGTCTGCATCATCGCGCGGGCCCGCGGCGGCGGGTCGTCGCCCAGCACCCGTTCGACCAGCTCCTCGGCTGTCACGACCTGGCCCGCGCCGGCGAGCAGCACGCCGAGCAGCGCACCGACACGGGTCGGACCGAACTCGGTCGTGCCGAAGATCGTGTACCGCACGGTGATCACGGTAGCCGTTCCGGCGACACCCTCACAAAAGAAACGCTTCTCGCAATTCCGCGACCATCAGCTCCGGCACCTCCAACGCGGCGAAGTGCCCGCCCCGCGGCATTTCGGTCCAGCGCACGATGGTGTGGTTGCGTTCGGCCATCCGCCGGATCGGGACGCCCACGTCGTGCGGGAACACCGCGACCGACGTCGGTGTCGCGGACATCGGCTCCAGCTCGCCCCACGTCTCGTCCCCCTCCTGGTAGTAGCGCGCCGACGAGCCCGCGGTCCGGGTGAACCAGAAGATCGACGCGTTCGTCAGCAGCGCGTCGAGGGGTACCCCGATCTCCGGGTCGCTCCACGTGTGGAACGCCCATTCGATCCACTCGAGCTGGGCGACCGGCGAGTCGGTGAGCGCGTGGGCGACCGACTGCGGCCGTGTGCTCTGCATCGACACGTACCCGAACTGCTCGAACTCGTACCGGTAAGCCTTTTCCACGGATCGCCGCTCGGCGTCGACGGTCATGTCCGCCGTCTCCTGGGTGACACCGGCGGAGAAGATCTGGTTGACATGGATGGCCTTCACCTCGTCCCGCATCCCGAGCTGACGGGTGAGCATGGCGCCGAAGTCGTAGCCGTGCGCGAGGTAGCGGTCGTAGCCCAGGCGTCGCATCAGCTCGGCGACCACGCCGGCCACACGGGGGATGGTCCAGCCGAGCTCCGTGGTGGGGCCGGAAAACCCGAAGCCCGGCACGGACGGGATCACGAGGTGGAAGTCGCGGCTGAGCGGTTCGATCATCTCCTCGAACGCGAAGCACGTCGTCGGCCAGCCGTGGGTGAGCAGCAGCGGTTCGGCGTTCGCGTTGGGGCTCCGCACGTGCAGGAAGTGCAGCGGGGTGCCGTCGATCTCGGTGACGAACTGCGGGATCTTGTTGAGCCGCCGTTCCCGCTCGCGCCAGTCGAAGTCGCGCCAGCGGGCCACGAGCTCCCTGAGACGTTGCCGGGGTGTGCCCTGCGCCCAGCTCGCGCCCGCCGGTTCGCTGGGCCAGCGCGTCTGGTCGAGGCGGCGGTGCAGGTCGTCGATGTCGGACTGGGGGATGGCGATTTCGAACGGCTTCATGCCGACGACGCTATGGCGCTTGTAGGACAGTTATGGTCCTACAGTGGCCTCTGCTCGTTTGTTGAAATTGCTTGGTCTGCTGCAGTCGCGCCGTGAGTGGTCCGGTTCGGAGCTCGCGGACAGGTTGGGCGTCACCACGCGCACGGTCCGGCGTGACGTCGACCGGCTTCGTTCGCTGGACTACCCCGTGCACGCGTCGATGGGCACGTCCGGCGGCGGTTACCGGCTCGGGCCGGGTGCGCGGTTGCCGCCGTTGCTGCTGGACGACGACGAAGCCGTGGCCGTGGCGGTCGGGCTGCGGACCGCGAGCGGCATCGAGAACATCGGTGAGACGGCCGTGCGCGCGTTGCTGAAGGTCGAGCAGGTGCTGCCATCCGCGCTGCGGCACCGGGTCGCGGCGCTGGAGATCGCGACCGTGCCGCACACCTCGGCGCCTCCCGCGGTCGACGCCGGGAAGCTGACGCTGGTCGGGACGGCCTGCCGCGACCGGCAGCGGATCCGGTTCGGCTACGCCGGGCACTCGGGGGAGGAGTCGCAGCGCGAGGCCGAGCCGCACCGGCTCGTGACGTGGGGCCGCCGCTGGTATCTGGTCGCCTGGGACCTGCTGCGGGAGGACTGGCGGACTTTTCGACTCGATCGGATGAGCGTGCGGACCCCGTTCGGCGCCCGCTTCACGCCCCGTGAGATTCCGGGCGGCGACGCGGGGGCGTTCGTGGCGGCGCGCGTGGCCGATCGGTGGCCGGTGCAGGGCGTCGTACGACTGAGCGTGCCCGCGTCGGAGGCCGTGGAGTGGCAGAGCTACGGCGAGGTTTCGGCTGTGGACGAAACCTCGTGCCACGTGCGGGTCGGAGGCGAGACGATGGACGACGTGGTGTTCATGCTCGCGAGCATTACCGTCGAGTTCGAGGTCGTCTCCCCGCCGGAACTGTCCGCCGCGTTGCTCCGGGCAGCGGACCGGTTTCGCCGGGCGGCCACACCACTAGAGAATTTCTCAGGGTCCTGACAGCAGACTCATAGGCGCGCAGGGCTTAGTGGAGATCAGGGAGGTCCGCCATGCTGATCGATCACACCAGGCCCCTGGACACGGTTCCGCTGGGCACCGCGCTCACCGTGAGCCACGCGTCGGACCGTGGACCGCGCAGGTACAACGCCGATGCCTTCGCCGTGGGCCGCCGTACGTTCGTGGTCGCCGACGGGGTGGGTGACTCCGCGTCCGCCGCCGAAGCCGCGTGGGCGGCCGCGCGGGCCGCGGCGTTGCTGACGGACCCCGTCGCCGCGATCCTCGCCGCCCGCGACGCCCTCCAGGTGCACTCGGGCGACGCCGTGATCGTCGTGGCCACGGCCCGCCCGGACGGCGGCTTCGCCGTGGCGTGGGCAGGCGACGCCCGCGCGTACGCCTCGGACGGCTCGGACCTCGTCCAGCTCACCACCGACCACACGGTCGCCGAGTACTTCCGCGAGCGCGGCATCAAGGCCGAACCGCGGCTGGACCACGTCGTCACCAACACCGTCCGCCACGCGACGCCGGAGAACATCGGCCGTGCGGCGACACGGGCTCCGTGGCTCGCCCTCGTGTCGGACGGCGTCTACGGGCCGTTGGGGCACAACGGGATCGAGGCGATCATGTCGGGGCACGCCACGGCAGAGCGTCTGGTGCGTGCGTCCCTGTACGCACGCGGCACCGACAACGCGACGGCGCTCGTCGTCAGCTGACCTTCTTGCCGCGCTTGTTCTTGCTCGCCTCGACGCTGCGCTGCAACGCCTCCATAAGGTCGATGACGCCGGTGGCCTCCGCGGGCTCGTCCTCGACCTTGATCTTGCGGCCCTTCTGCTTGGCCTTGATCAGCTTGTTGACCCGCTCGGTGTAGGTGTCGCGGTAGTCCTTCGGCCGCCAGTCGTCGGCCATGGACTCGACCAGCGACACCGCCATGTCGAGCTCCTTGCCGCGCGGCGCCCGGCCCTCCGGCGGCACGTCCAGCACGTCCTTCGGCTTGCGGATCTCGTCGGCGAAGAACAGCGTGTGCACGGCGAGAATGCCCTTGTCCTCGGTCAGCGCGGTCAGGTACTGCTTGCCGCGCATGACGAACATCGCGATGCCCGCCCGGTTCGACTTCTTCATCGCCTGCGCCAGCAGCAGGTACGGGCGGGAGAACTCGGGCTTGGCCGGCCCGAGCCAGTACGTCTTCTGGAAGTGCACCGGGTCGATCTCGTCGATGTCCACGAACGCCTCGATGTCGAGGGTGCGGCTGCGGCCCGGCGCGATCTCGTCCAGTTCCTCGGGCTCCACCACCACGTACTCGCCGTTCTCGACTTCGTGGCCCTTCACGATCTTCTCATAGGGCACCTCACGGCCGGTGCGCTCGTTGACGCGCTTGTACCGGATCCGGTCGGACGTGCCGCGCTGGAACTGGTTGAAGTGCACGGTGTGGTCCTCGGTGGCGCTGTACAGCTCCACCGGGATGCTCACGAGTCCAAAACTGACAGAACCGCTCCAGATAGCCCTCGCCATGCAGGTCAGGTACCCACCACCCGGCGTGGTTATTCGTCGAGGTCTGACCTTGCTACCGTCACTGGCGTGAGAGTCGTGGTGCTGTCCGACACCCACGCGCCGCGGTTCTGGAAGCGGTGCCCACCGGCCGTGGCCGGACATTTGCGGTCAGCCGACCTGATCCTGCACGGCGGGGACGTCTGCGTCGCTCCCGTGCTGGACGAGCTGGCGCAGTACGCGCCCGTCATCGCCGTGTGCGGCAACAACGACGGCCCGGACGTGGTGGCGTGGGGCGCGCCGGACGTGGTCGAGTCCGAGATCGAGGGCCTGCCGTTCGCGATGATCCACGACAGCGGCCAGAAGACCGGCCGGATGGCGAGGATGCGCCGCCGGTTCCCCGCCGCCCGGCTCGTCGTGTTCGGGCACTCGCACATCCCGTGGGACGAGCAGGAGGACGGGGTCCGCGTGTTCAACCCCGGCTCACCCACGGACAAACGGCGTCAGCCGCACGGCACCATCGGGCTGCTGCGGATCGAGGACGGTGCCCTGCTCGACGCCCGGATCGTGCCGGTCACGCGTTGACCTCGACGTCCCGCCGTGCCCAGGCTGCGAGTCGTGGGCCGAGTGCTTCGTAGACGTCGGGGTCGAACCCCATGCCGGTGTGCGTGCTGTGGACCTCGACGCACTCGGCGCACGGGTCCTGGCACAGCTGCCACGGCACAATGCCGTCCAGCCGCGAGAAGATGGAGATCGCGGGAACGCGCAACCGTTCGGCCAGCGCCTTCATGTGCTCGTCGAAGCACGGCCCGCGCATGCAGTCGTCGTCGAGCAGTCCGGGCACACCCGCGGCGGCGAGCCGGGCCAGGAACCGGGCGATGCGCATGACGCTCGGATGCGCGCCCATCGGGTCGAGCACGGGACTGCCCAGCATCACCAGGCCGTGCACGAGGTCGGGACGCCGGGCGGCGGCGAGTCGCGCGAGCCAGCCACCGCGACTCTGGCCGAGCAGTACCACCGGCCGGCCGGTGAACTCGGCGTGCCTCTCGGTGCTGTGCAAGAGCTTCGCCAGCAGCTGTGCGGTGCAGCCGACAGTGAACCCGACTCCTGAATGAGCCGGGCGGTAGCCACGGGCACGTAGCCACGACCCGGCGGGTGACAGGCTGGCCCCGCCGGCGCCGAAACCCGGTACGAGCACGACGCCGAGTCCGTTGCCCTGGTGCGGTTCCACAGTCCGCCACACCGAGTGGCGCAGCAGCCTCGGCACGTCCAGCACCGCCCTGACCACGCTCTCGCGTGTGGCGGGTCGCAATCCGTCGAACATGACATTGGGTTGCCGACCGATTGGCGCCTAAACCCGTCATCTTCGCACTACGAAGGCCCGCAGGGAGGCGTGTCCTGGCCGCCAGCCGGTCGACACGGCGACGTACCGCGCGGTGATGACCTCACCGTAGGTCTTGCCGTCCACGCTGTACGTGACGGTGTGCGGCGGCGGCGCGCCAGGTGTCCACTGCAGACGGACGTCACCGATGGCGTGCACGGCGCCGAGGTCGACGACCATGCGGCCGTCACGGCCCGGCGTCCACGCGGTGTTCTGCTCGCCGTCCACCGCGGCGGCGGGATCGCTCATACCGGGCGGCAGCACGGAGTTCGGGAACGTGACGCGGCCCAGTGCGAGGTCGTCGATCGGGAACGGCCGGGCGCCCGGCATCCTGACCGTGCGCTCGGCACGGCCCAGCACGACGGGCAGGCTGCGGCCGTCGCGGTGGACCAGCACGAACATCGCCGGGCCGCCGCGGAAAGTGACCCGCTGCGCGTCGTGCACGACGGCGGTGATGCCCGGCGGGATGCCGCGGGCGGTGAACCACGGCGCCTCGACCCGCGCAGTGGCGGCGGGCAGGGTGAGCGCGTACTCGGTGCCGTCACGGGTCGTGACCTGCGTGCCCCGGTACAGCCGGGTGCCGCGCAGGCGGACGGTCCCGGCGACGTCGGCGCCGGAAAGGTTGAAGAGGCTGAGGAACCCGTCCGCGGTGCTCGCGCGCACATCTGGAGGGCACTGCGGCGCCGGTTCCGCCGCGATCTCGCGCAGGTCCGCCTGGACGTAACCCTCCACGATCCCGGCCGGCACGGTGATCGTGTCGCCGTGCACGGTGATCGGTTCGGCCGACCGCGCGACGAACCCCGCCCGGCCGTCCACATCGAGCCAGCCCGACGTGCCGAGGTCCGGACGCGGGTACGAGGCGACCGTCGTCCACGTGGCGCCGTCCATCGACGTCTCGATGCGGTAGGCGCCCGCAGCCGCTGTCTCCCAACGCAGGCGCACGCGGTCCACGGTCGTGGCGGTGCCGCGGTCGACGGCGATCCAACTGTCCGCGCGGCCGCGTTCGGCACGGGCGACCGCCCAGCGCGTGGCCGGATCGCCGTCGATCGCCTTCGCCGGTTCGAAGCCGGGAGCGAACGACGACGCCGTCACCGTTCCCTGCCCTGCCTCGAACTCGAACAGCGAGTAGCCGTAGGTGGGATGCGGGGTGACGCCGATCATGCGGACGTGGCGGGCCGTTGTCGCCGGGAACGTCAGGTCGTCGACCCGGAACCCTTCGCGTGCCGGGACCGTGACGCGGCCCGCCGCTCCCGTGTAGGTGCGGGAACCGGTGAGGCCGGGCATTCCGGCCATCGCGAGGTTGTGCACGTCGACCCGGCCGGGGCGGGGGAGCACGCACACGATCGTGCCGGTAGGCAGGGTGGCGGTGCCGGCGAACCCGTCCGTGAACCGCAGCAGGCTCGCCGTCGCGTCGAAACCGTCACGCACCTGCTGGTACGCAACGGTGTTGCGCCCGGTGACGGCCGTGGGCGGCAGCAGCATCGGCGTCGAGCCGCTGATCTTGAACAGCCAGTCGTCGTGCGCCGGCTGCCACGCGAGCTTCGTGTACCCCGGCTTGGTCACCGTGCCCGCCCAGGCCGCCGCCGACTGGTGCGTCAGCAGACCGGGGTCCGCGCCGTGGTCGATCGTGATCGCCGCACGGGTGAAGAACTCCTGCTCGGACACGGGTGTCGCGGGCGGCCGCAGTTCGTGCAGGAGATAGCTGATCGCGAGCTCCGCGCGTGCCTCCGGCTCGTACTTGGCCTCACCGGAGAACTTCGCCAGCCGATGGATCGGTGGATGGGCCTGGTAGGCGAGCAGGCGGGACGCGAGCGCGGCCTCGGCGCGGGCGGCCATCGGGTCGCGCAGCACCGTGGAGCGGAACGCGAGCGGGATGACGTCACGGCCGTAGAGGTGCTCCCGGTCGTTGACCATCGGCATCAACGGCTCACCGGCGTCGCTCATCGTGGCGAGGATGGTGCGCCACAACAGTTCTCCGTTGGGCTGCTTGGTCAGCACCTCGGGCAGTGGCCGTCCGGCGAGCAGGAAGTGCACGGCGTTGCGGCCCGACGTGCGCCAGAGCTCTTCCTGGTAGTGCGGGCCGAACGAGCCGTGGTTCTCGACGATGAACGTGTCATGCAGGTTCGTCGCCGTGTTGGCGGAGATCGGTACGCCGTCCACTGTGGAGGGGTTGGCGAGGTCGGCGGCGGGCAGCCCGGCCTCGTTGCGGCTCCATCGGCAGAACGCCTCCCGCCAGCCCTGCCCGTCGCCGTGCCAGGCCAGGCCGGGCGCGAGTGCCTGGGCGTAGACGCCCATCTCCTCCAGCTTCGTGTCTCCCCGGTAGCCGCCGGTGAGCCCGTTCGGCGTCCAGCTACCGGAGCGCGGGTCGTTGCCGGTGCCGAGCGACGTCGTGTACTCGGCCTGGCCGCGGGCGATCGCCTCGACGTTCGCGCGGGTGGCCGCGTCGAGGTCCGGCCAGAGCAGCCGGGCGGCCAGCACGAAGTAGGACTGGAAGGTGGTGTCCCAGAACAGGGTCTTGCCCCACTCGGTGCCGCCCGCCAGCACGTTGCTCGCCGCGAAATGCCTGATCGTGGCGAGCGTGTGGTCGCGCAGGACGTTCTTCTCGACACCCGCCAGTGCCGCGTCGTAGCTGCCTCGGGTGAGCAGGACGGCGTTGCCGAGCACGACCGCGAACCCGAAGTCGGTGCGCCGGTAACGTCCGGCCGTGGCGTCGTACTGCGTCTCGGCCCACTTCGTGTGCCTGAGCAGCACCTCGTAGTAGGTGTCTTTCAGTTGTGCGACCGAGACTTTCGGCGCGACCGTCAGCACACCCGTGGCGTAGAGGAACGTTCTGCGGTTGATCAGCATGTCAGGGCTGCCTCCGCCCAGTCGGCGTGGTCGAAGTTGCGGCCGTCGCCGCCGTCGGTGACGCGGAGGCTGAGCATCCGGACGTTGCCGACGTCGACGTCGATCGGTACCGCCGCGCCCTTGCCCCGGATGATTCCGCTGTCGTACAAGGGTTTGTCGTCGCCGAACACCTGGAACACGACCGATCCCGGCTGTTCGGTCTCGTCGTCGAGGCCGATCTTCGCCGCGAGACGCTCGCAGCCACGGCCCAGGTAGACCGAGACCTCGGACGGCGCGTGCGTGCCGATGCCCTTGGCGTAGGTGACGCCGCCGATGGACAGCGCCGCGCCGTCACCGCCGGTGTTCTCGCCGTTGGACCTGTCCCGTTCCACCGGGCCCCAGCCGTTGGTCTCGCTCATGAACGGCAGATCGCTGACCTGCGCCCCGTTCGCCGGCGTCGGAGGAGGCACGAACGCCTTGACCGCCTGTTCGACATGCACGTCGCCGAAGGTGGCGACGACCGGCAGGTCCACCGGGCCGACCCGCGTTCCGGCGGTGAGCCGCCAGCGCCCGCTGATCGACTCGCCGGGCGCGAGCGTGCGCCGCTGGACCACGGCACCCGTGACGGACCAGCCCTCGGGGGCGGTCGCCGTCAGCCTGACGTCGCGGATCGCCTTGTCCCCGTTGGTGAACGTGCCGGTGACCTCGATCGCCGAACCCGGCGGGGTGTCGGTCGTGCCGGTGGGCTCGACGGTCAGCGTGGTCTTCGGGACCTGGCGGATCGGCTGGTCACACGTCTGCAGGCCGGGCCGGTAGCGGCAGACAACCGCCGCGAAACCGCCGTTGCGCCTGGTCGGCACCGTGAGGGTGTCGGTGTTGCGCAGGACCTGCGAGTCGCGCACGACGTCGGCCCTGGTGGCGGGGTCGCGGACGGTCTCGACCAGCCACCGCCCGCCGCCGAGGAACCCGAGCGGTGCCTGCAGCGTGCGTTCCTGGGTGGCGATGCCGCCGACGAACCACCTGTCCCCGTTGCGGCGTGCGACGACGGCGTGCGAGTCAGGGTCGCCGTCGAGCAGCCGGGTCTCGTCCCAGACCGTCGGGATCTGGTTGAGGTAGCGCAACGCCTGCGGATGCCGTTCGTAGGCCTCGGGTTTGTCCGCGAAGTGCGTCCAGCCCGACTCGTAGACGACTGGCAGCGCGACCTCGTGCGCGATCGACGCCTCCTTCGTGCCGACTTCCAGCGACACGGGCGTGTAGTCCATCGAGCCCGCGACGTTGCGGGTGAAGAACTGCACGGGGTTGTTGGCGGCGGGCGGGTAGTTCTCGGCGCCGCGCACGGCCTCCATCGTGAGCACGTGCGGCCACGTGCGCGCGAGGCCGTGTGGAATGGTGGAACCGTGGAAGTTGACCATCAGCTTCAGGTCCGCCGTCTTCTGCAACACCGCGTCGTACCAGCGGTAACGGTCCTGCGAGTCGGACTCCATGAAGTCGAGCTTCACGCCCTTCGCGCCCCACTGCTTGATCCTGGGCAGCACGGTGTCGCGTTCCTGCTGCGTGTCCAGATCACTCCAGTGCAGCCACAACAGGATCTCCACGCCCTGCGCGCGGGCGTAGCGGATGAGCTCCGGCACCCACGCGGCGCTCCAGCCCTCGTCGACCAGCGTGTACTCCCAGCCGTTGCGGGCGGCGAAGTCCACGTACTGCTTCTGCCGTGCGAAGTCGCTCGGACTGGAGTGCTCGCTCAGCCACGACCACGCGACCTTGCCCGGCTTGATCCAGCTCACGTCCGCGAACTTCGCCGGGCTCGCCAGGTCGTCCACGAGCGTGGACGTGCTCACGGTGCCCAGGTCGCCGACGATCGCGGTGCGCCACGGCGTCGTGCCGGTCGAGGCGACCTGCGCGTCCGCCAGGACGACCTGGAAACCGTCGCCGCTCCTGCGCAACCGGCTGCCCGCGTACGTGCCGTCCACATCGGACTCGGTGAGCAGCGCGAAGTCCTGGCCCGTCTGGAAGAGCGACGGGTAGCCGAAGTCGCCGGCGGCCTCGCCCGCGGTCGTCCGCACGCGGTTGGCCTCGTACCAGGCGTTGTAGGGCAGCAGCCACGCCTTCGAGTCGGCGGCGACGCGGAAGGCGGACGCCTCCGCCGTGACCGTCGCCGGCGCGGGCAGCACGTAGCGGTAGGCGATACCGTCCGCCGCGGCGCGCACGACCAGGTCGAAGCGGCCGGCGGCGTTGCGGAAGCCGAACCTCGCCTCGGTCATGCGGGCCGCACGCTGCAGCCGCTTGCCGTGCGGCATCGTGTAGTGATCGATGACAACGCGGTCACTGCGTCCCGTGAACGTCAGGTCCTTGGTGAGATCCGCGGTGGTCGTGGTGAGGCCGACGGGTGCCGGCTTGAGCACGGTTCTGCCCTGTCTGCTCACGTCCAGAGTCAAGTTTCCGCTGTTCAGGGATAGTTTCGCGGTGACCTGGCCCGGTCCGGCCACGGTCCAGCCGGTCGGGGCGGCCGTGGCGGGCACGGCGGGCAACAGCAGGGCGAGCACGAGTACGAGCAGTCGTGACATCGTTGTCAGCTCCTGGGTGTGGGACCGCTTCCATCGTGTTAGTCGGCACGTTCCCGGTCAAGGGGCTGATGGTTATCAGTCGATTTGCGGACAGATGAAGAGATCTTCATCTTGGTCTCATGCGGTACTTCGCGAGAGACGGCAGGCTCGGTCGCATGCTGCCGTCCGCCCGCACCGGCACGGTCCTTGTTGCCGTGCTCAGCGTGGCGTGCGCGCTGGCGGCCGTGCTGCTCGTACTGACCGTGGCGCGGCCGGTGCCACCTGACGTGCGCACGCCGGAAGTGCAGATAGGACGTTCCGCTCCGCCGACGACCTCCTCGGTGGTGCCCACCCCGGGGTCGGTGCTGCCGCCGCCACCGCCGAGCGATGACGACGAGGACGACTGACGTGCCCGCACGCGTGAAGATCATGTGCTGGCTCCTCGGCCTGATGACGCTCGTCCTCGCGACCGTCGTGGTCGTGGTGTGGCGCCTGCTGCTCGTCGACGTCGACGACCGCGTCAACCGAGCCCTGGAGCAGGAGACCACCGAGTTCGGCGCCTACGCGGAGAACCACGCCGGAGACGCCGGTGCCGTCGCCGAGTCCCACCTGCGCCTGCAGTACCCCGACGAGCACGAGATCCACCTGGCCGTGCTGTCCGGCCGCGTGCTGGTGCAGCGCTCCGAGGTGACCTACGCGCTGGAGCACGACCGCGCCGTGCTGGGCACGATCACGTCCTCCGGTGCGCCGTGGGGTGTCGCGTCCACCCCGGCCGGACCGTTCCGGTGGGCGAAGGTGCACACGGCCGCGCCGCAGGAGATGTGGTTCGTCACCGGCTACTTCGAGGACGGCGTGCGGGCGCCGGTGCACTCGACGGTGCGCGTCCTGGTGCTGGTGTCGCTGGCCGGCCTGCTGATCGCCGCGCTGATCGCGTGGTCCGTGGCGGGGGTGGTCCTCGCTCCGATCCGCGTGGTCCGCCAGGCCGCCGCCGAGATCACCGAGGACGACCTCACCCGCCGGATCCCGGTCTCCGGCAACGACGACGTGGCCGCACTGGCGAAGCAGTTCAACTCGATGCTCGACCGCCTCGACCGCTCGTTCCGCCTGCAGCGCCAGTTCCTCGACGACGCCTCCCACGAGCTGCGCACACCGATCACCATCGTGCGCGGCCACCTGGAACTGCTGGGCGACTCGCCGCAGGAACGCGCCGAAGTGGTGCGGCTGTGCACCGACGAACTCGACCGCATGGCCCGCCTGGTCGAGGACCTGCTGCTGCTGGTCAAGTCCGAACGCCCGGACTTCCTGCGCCCCGTCACCGTGAGCCTCCCGGAACTCACCAGCGACATCGACGCCCACCTCCGCGCTCTCGGCGACCGCCGCTGGGTGCTCGACTCGATCGCGGAAGGCGAGGCCGTGCTGGACCCGCAACGCGTCACCCAGGCCGTTCTGCAGCTCGCCTCGAACGCCGTCCGCCACACCACCGCGGGCGCGACCATCCGCTTCGGATCCTCCGTGGACTCCGCCGTCTCCTTCTGGATAGCCGACTCCGGGCCCGGAGTGAGCGACGAGTCGTTGCTGTTCTCCCGTTCGACCGGCCTCGGCCTGCCGATCGTGAAGGCCATCGCCGAAGCACACGGAGGCGCCGTGCGGGTTCGGTCGGTGGCGGGCAAGGGCGCGACGTTCGTGGTGGAGGTGCCTCGATGACCGGCCGGATCCTCATCGTCGAGGACGAGGCGCGCATTGCCTCGTTCGTGGAGAAAGGCCTGCGGGCCAACGGCTTCACCACGTCCGTCGTGGCCTCCGGAGCGGACGCGCTGTCGTGGGCCGCCTCGTTCGACCTGGTGGTGCTGGACCTCGGGCTGCCCGACCTCGACGGCTTCTCGGTCCTGCGAGCCATGCGCGACCAGGGCGTGGCCACCCCGGTGATCATCCTGACCGCCCGTGACTCGGTGCACGACACCGTGGCGGGGTTGTCCGGCGGCGCCGACGACTACATGACCAAGCCGTTCCGCTTCGAGGAACTGCTGGCCCGCGTCCGGCTCCGCCTGCGCCCGCCCGGCGTGCCCGAGGCCACCGTGCTCACCTCCGGCTCGCTGTCGCTCGACCTGCGCACCCGCCAGGCCGTGCTGCCGTCCGGCTCGGTGGACCTCACCGCCCGCGAGTTCGCCCTGCTGGAACTGTTCCTGCGGCATCCGGGGCAGGTGCTGGTGCGCGAGCAGATCCTGTCCCACGTGTGGGGTTACGACTTCGACCCCGGGTCCAATGTGGTCGACGTGTACGTGCGGTCGTTGCGGCGCAAGATCGGCGCCGAGCGACTGGAGACCGTGCGCGGCATGGGATATCGCCTCAGCTAGATGAAGACTCCTTCATCCGGGCCTCACCTGTGGATCAGGGTGGCCGCGCAGGATCGTTCTCGTGATCCTGACGCTGGTGGTCTTCGCGGTGGCGGTGGTGCTGTGGACGTGCACACCGCTGGACGACACGTTCGTCGCCCTCGCCGCCGTCGTGGCCCTGCTGCTGTTCGGCGTCCTGCCCGCCTCGGCACTGGCGGTGCTGGGCGGTTCGACGACGTGGCTGCTCATCGCGGCCTTCGTGCTGGCCGCGGGGGTCTCGGCGTCGGGGCTGCCCGCGCGCCTCGCGACCTCGCTGGTGGGGCGTGCCCGTTCGGTGCGCGGGCTGATGCACCTGACGGCCTTCGCCTTGCTGCTCACGGCGTTCTTCGTGCCGTCCACCTCAGGCAGGGCCGCCCTGACCCTGCCGGTCCACCGGGCTCTGCGGGTGAACGCGCGGGTGTCGCGGGCGCTCGGGGTGCTGTTCCCGTCGGTGATCCTGCTGACCGCGGTGGCGACGCTGGTGGGGGCGGGAGCGCACCTGATCACCAGCGCGTTGCTGGAGCAGGCGACGGGACAGGGGATCGGGTTCGGGCAGTGGATGCTGCTCGGGCTCCCGCTCGCGGTGGTCAGCGCGCACGTGACGGCCGAGGTGGTGTTGTGGCTGTTCACGACCCGTGCGGACCGCGCGGAGCCGTTGGCCGGCCAGGTGGAGCCGCTGGACTTCAGCGACGAGCCCACGGTCGTGCTCGCAGCGCGGAGCGAGGGTCCCCTCCCAGGGGACCCCTGTTCTAATTCTCCCAGACAGCACCGACAGTTTTCGGCGCTCACCAGGCCCGAGATCACCTCCCTGGTCATCGTCGGCGTCGTCTCGGCGGGGTGGCTCACCGAGTCCTGGCACCACGTCCCGCCCGAGGTCACCGCTCTCGCCGGTGCCGTCGCCATCACTGCGCCACGCCTCGGTACGACGACGCTCAAAGCCGCGTTCGCCGACATCCCGTGGTCGCTCCTGCTCTTCATGGCCGCCACCACGATGCTCGGCTCGGCCCTGGTCAGCTCCGGCGCGGCGCACACCATCGCCACCCTGATCAGCCCGTCCCACCTGCTGCCGACCGTGATCGCGGTGAGCCTCCTCGCGCACCTCGTCATCCAGTCCCGCTCGGCCCGCTCCTCGGTCCTCGTCCCGATCGTCATCCCGCTCGCCGCGGCCGCGGGCATGAACCCCGCCGCGCTGGCGTTCGCCTCCACCGCGGCCGCCGGCTTCTGCCACACCTCCACGGCGTCCGCGAAACCGGTCGCCCTCTTCGCCGGCGCCTACCGCCCGCGGGACCTGCTCAAGCTCTCCGCGGTCCTGGCGCCGCTCACCGGCGCACTCGTACTCGCCTGCGCCGTTCTCCTCTGGCCGCACCTCGGCCTGCCACTGAAATGAGGTCACCGATGCGTTTCCTGGTAGCTCCCAGCGGTTTCAAGGAGTCCCTGGACGCCTGCGCCGTCGCCGACGCGATCGCACGAGGCATCTACCGCGTGGTGCCCGGCGCGATCGTGGACAAGGCACCACTCGTGGACGGCGGCGAAGGCTCGGCCCAGGCGCTCGCCGAAGCCACCAACGGCACCCTCGTCCCCACTCTCGTCACCGGACCGGTCGGCGAGGAGATCCCGTCCCACTTCGCGTTGCTCGGAGGCCCCGGTCCTCGCACGGCCGTGGTCGAGATGGCCGCGGCGGCAGGGCTGAGGCTCGTCCCGAAACACCACCGCGACCCGGCGACGACCACCACGTACGGCGTCGGCCAGCTCATCCGTGCCGCGCTGGACCTCGGCGTCGACCGCATCCTGGTCGGGTGCGGCGACTCCGGCACCTCAGACGGCGGCGCGGGTGCGTTGCAGGCACTGGGAGCCCGCATCACCGACGCGCGAGGCCGTGAGATCGGACGCGGGGGAGCGGCCCTGGCCGGCGCCGCCGCACTCGACCTGTCCGAAGTGGACCCGAGGCTGGACAAGGCCGAGATCACCGTGGCCTGCAACCAGCACAACGTCCTGTGCGGAGATCGGGGCGTGGCAAGGGTGTTCGGCCCGCAGAAGGGCGCGACCCCGGCACAGGTCGAACTGCTCAGCGATGCCCTGGAGAACTGGGCCGGCCTGCTCGGCGCCGGCATCCGCACCATGCCGGGCGGTGGCGCGTCCGGAGGGCTCGGCGCCGGTCTGCACGCGCTGGGCGCCACCCTGCTGCCGCGCTTCGACGTCGTCCTTGAGCACTCCGACCTCGACGCCCGCCTGCCGGAGGCCGACCTGGTGATCACCGCGGAAGGCGCCATCGACGGCCAGACCCCGCACGGCAAGATCCCCGCGGAGGTGGCGCGCAGGGCCAAGAAGCACGGCAAGCCCGTCATCGCGCTCGCCGGCACGATCGGGGAGAACGCCCGCGCCAACCACGACGCCGGCATCGACGCCTACGCCAGCATCATCGCCGCACCCGTCACCCTGGACACCGCGATGGCCAGAACGGCGGAGCTCCTCACCGACGCCACGGAGCGCACGCTGCGACTGCTCCTCGTCGGCGCGGCCCTCACACGATGATCTCGACCTCCTTGCGGAGCCTGGCGCCGTCCAGCAGTTCGAGGTCGTCGCCGCTCCAGAAGCGGCCGGGGTCGTACCAGTTGGGCCGGCGCTTGGGCAGCAGCCCCATCTCCTCGTACGTCACGGCCACGATCTCCGCGCAGAACGCGCTCTCGATGCTCGCGTCGCCCTTGGGCCCCAGCGGAACCCGCCCGCGCAGCCACCGCGAGGCGAGCTTGGCGGTGGACGGGAACGGCGTGCCGTCGAGCCGCGCCACCGCCCGCAGCGCGGCGTCCTCCATCTCGCGCGTCACCTCGTGGTCGAGCTGCCGCAACCAGGCCCGCTGCCCGTACTTGTCGTGCCACGTCACGACCGCGTCGCGCAGGTCGTGCAGCTGGGCGCCGCGCTGGTGCGTGCCGCTCCACATGTCCTTCAAGGACTTGCCGAGCTCGGCGTGCCACATCAACGGCGGCATGTCGTCGATCACGATCGCCATGCCGACGTGGTTGACCGGGCTGTTCGTCATGGCCTGGATCGCCCGGTCCGCCGCACTGCGCCCGCGGAACACCCACACGTCACCGGTGCGGGTCATCTCCACGGCTTTGTCCAGTGTTGTCGCCATGGACCAGTAGCCTAGGCACATGAAGCTGTGGAAGGTGATCGGAATGGCCGCTTTCGCGGGTGTCGCGGCGAGCGGCGTGGTCGTCGCCCGCAACCAGCGCCGCCGCGCCGCCTACACCCCCGACCAGATCAGGGAACGTCTGCACGAACGGCTGGCCGAGGCGTCCGCTCCCCGTTCGGAATGAGCCGGTAGGCCACAAAGGACGCCACCGCCAGCAGGACGGCGGCCACGAGCGCCGTCCCCTGCATCGCCTCGGTGAAGGTGCCCTCGCGGGCCCACGCCGACAGCAAGGTTCCGAGCACCGCGATGCCCAGCGCCGCGCCCAGTTCGTAGGCGGTCTCCGACACCGCGGACGCCGCGCCGGCCTTGTCCGCCGGCACCGCGGACACCACGGCGTCCGTCGTGAGCGTGAGCGCCAGGCCCACGCCGGCACCGAGCATCACCAGCGCCACCGCGATGGCGCCGTAGCCCGCCGAGAAGCCGACGATCGTCAGGCCGCCCGCGCTTGCCAGCAGGCCCAGTGCGATCGCGCGGCCGCTGCCGAGCAGGCGGACGAGCGGGCCGATCACCACGACGACGAGCACCGCGGCGACGCCCAGCGGCAGTTCGCGCAGGCCAGCCTCCAGCGGCGAGTAGCCCAGCACGTTCTGGAAGTACTGCGACAGGAAGAAGACCAGCCCGGTCAACGCGAAGATCGCGATCATGCTGGAGCCCACGGCACCGCTGAACGCCGGTTGGCGGAAGAGCGCCACGTCGATCATCGGGTGCTTCGAGGCCTGCTGACGCCGCACGAAGAGCCACAGCCCAGCCGTGCCGACGAGTGCGGCCGCGAGGGCCGCCCAGGTCGGGCCGACCAGTGCGATCTCCTTGACCGCGTAGACGAGCGGGACGACGCCGACCGCCGACAGCAGGGCCGAGACCAGGTCGAACGGGCCGGGATTCGGGTCGCGCGACTCCGGCAGCCACCACGCGCCGAACACGAGCAGCGCCGCCATCACCGGCAGGTTGATGATGAACACCGAGCCCCACCAGAAGTGCTCCAGCAACACCCCGCCGATCAGCGGGCCGAGTGTGGCGCCGGCCGTGGCCGTCGCGGCCCAGACCGCCACCGCCCGCGTGCGCTCGGCAGGGTCGGTGAACAGGTTGCGGATGATCGACAACGTCGACGGCATGATCGTCGCGCCCGCGACGCCGAGCAGGGCGCGGGCGACGATCAGCCAGCCCGCGGACGGTGCGAACGCGGCCAGCAGCGAGGCGAGGCCGAACCCGAACGCGCCCGTGAGCAGCAGCTTCTTGCGGCCGATCCGGTCACCGAGCGTGCCCATCGTGACGAGCAGGCCGCCGAGCACGAACGAGTAGATGTCGCCGATCCACAGCACCTCCGAGGTCGAAGGCCCCAGGTCCTGCTGCAGCGCGGGAATCGCGAGAGCCAGCACCGTGCCGTCCACGGCGATCAGCAACAGCGCGAGCGCGAGCACGCCCAGTGCTGCCCACTTCCGCATGACGAACCCCCTTAGCCGACCATCTGGTCTGTAAACTAACGTACCGTCCAGACGGTCGGCTAAGCAAACGATAGGTTGATCACCATGCCCGGAGAGCAGCGCAACGCGCCCCGCACCCGCCGTGAGGTGCTCGCAGCCGCCGCGCGCGCGTTGATCGAGCAAGGTCCGAACGTCAGCCTCGACGCCGTCGCCAAGGAGGCGGGCGTCTCGAAGGGCGGCCTGCTGCACCACTTCCGCAGCAAGCAGGCGTTGATCGTCGGACTGATCGAGGAGTGGTTCGACCACTACGACGCGACCGTCGAAAGCCTGCTCGAACCGGAGGACACACCCGGTCGCTGGACCCGCGCGCACATCAGGGCGACGTTCGTGCCGGACGACCTGTGGTCTCACCCGTCTGTCGTAACGGCGTTGCTCGGTGTTCCGGAACTTCAACAGCGCCTGGACGTCGCCGCGACCCGCTGGAGGCAGCAAACCGATTCCGACGGCCTGCACCCACAACGCGCCGACCTCATTTCCCGTGCACTCGACGGGGTGACGCTGGCAGACCTGCTGTGGCGCGGCCAGGAGACGGCCGAGGAACGCGAACACACCCGTGACCTGCTGCTGAAGCTCACCGAGCAGGCCGGACCGCTCGTTTGAGTTTGTCCACCGAACGTTGTCAAGTGGAACAACGCTGACACCGGACAACGAAGTCTGCGTACCTTCGGAAGTGGTTGCACTCCGGGGGGAAGCAAATGCCGATCGTCATGTCCGAACCCGTGCCCAAGGGGCGCGGACTGACCATTCTCTTCGAGTTGGAAGACCTGGCGCGCACGCGGTTCGCCACTGCGCCGCTGCCGATGTACGAGCTGGTGTTCACGATGCACAGCGGCAACTGGGACCGCCTGCTGCTGCCGCAGCTCCGCCCGCTCGCCGAACTGATCAGGCCCGGCCGGTTCATCCCGGACTTCTTCAACTCGGCGCGGCCCGACTTCGACGAGGCCGTGTGCCAGGTGCTCGAGGTGTCCTCCACACGGGTGCGCGACCAGATCGCGAGCATGCTGGGCACCACCTCGCCGTGGCTGCGGTCGTTCGCGGCCGGCACCCCGACCTCGCGCCAGGACCTGCGATCGGCGTTCCGGTCCGGCTTCCGCGACCTGCTAGGACCCAACTGGTCGCAGACCCGCCAGGCGTTCGACGCCGAGGTGCGGCTGCGGTCGTCACAGGCGGTGACGCGCGGGCTGGGGGACCTGCTCGGCCACCTGCACCCGTCGATCTCGTGGACCTCACCGGCCCTGCACGTCGAACTGGGCTGGGACACCGAGATCTCGCTGCGCGGCACGGGGATGCTGATCGTGCCGGTGCTCAACGGCCTGACCCGCCCGGCGGTCGCGATGTTCGCCGAACCGCAGCCGCTGCTCTTCTATCCGGTCACGGCACCCCAGCCGAGCGGCGCCAGCCTGGAACTGGCACTGGGACGCACCCGCACGCTAGTGCTGCGGGCGCTCACCTCCGAACGCACCACCACCGAACTCGCCAAGCACGTGGGCATCAGCCTGCCCACGGCGTCGCAGCACGCGACGGCCCTGCGCACCGCGGGATTCGTGTCCACCCACCGCAACGGCCGGTCGGTCCGCCACCGCCTGACCAGGCGCGGCTGGGAACTGCTGAACTGACACCAGGGAGGCCGGCATGACCGCGATGCCGCGGTACCGCACCGACCAGAGTCCTCGCGCGCTGGCAACCCGCCTGCGCGCCCTGTGCACCGCCCGCGTTCCCGTCGCCTGCGGCGTCTACGCCGGACTTTCCGCTCCGGTGCCGACGTCCGCCCTCCACGCGCGCATCACCCACGCCATGGCCCGCGCGTTCGTGGCGGGCACCTCGGCCGACGTGCCGCGCTTCGAACCACCCCCTTCCGCCCAGCTGCGCCTGCTGACCGCCGCGAGCTGGGATCGCCTCGACGGCGCCGGCCCGGACATGACGACGTTCCCGGTCGACCTGGCCTCCGAACTGTGGTGGCGCGTGCACGAACGGGCGCTCGGTTCGTCGCGTACGCCCGACCGCGCGCCTGGCTCGTCGCGCACGGCTGATCGCGCGTTCGGTTCGTCGCGTACGCCTGATCGTGCGTTCGGTTCGTCGCGTACGCCTGATCGTGCGTTCGGTTCGTCGCGCACGCCTGATCACCCGCTCGACGCATCGCGCACGCCCGAGCGCGCGCCTGGCTCGTCGCGTACGCCTGATCGTGCGCTCGGCTCGTCCCGCACGGCTGATCGCCGTCTGGCCTGCGATCTGTTGCTGCGCCTGGGATATTCGCACCGCGCGGCCGAGGTGATCGGCCTGAGCGTGATCGACCCGCGCAAGCACGTGCTCTCGCCCGACCTGGCCCTCGAACAACTCGCCGTCCTGCGCTGCCACCTCCCGTCCTCCGCCGTGGAGGCGATGGCGTTGCGAGGCGCCAGATCCGGGCTTCCGCCCGAGACACGGCGCGACCTGGCGTTGTTCGTGGTGTTCCGCAACGCGGCCCGCGGCGCCGACTCCACCTCGATACAGGCCGCCGCCGCGCTGGCGACCAAGGCCTCGTCCGAGCTGCCGCAGAACGGCTTCACCGGCTTGCTGAACCGGGCACGCCTGCACCGCGCGCTCGCCGCGGTCCCGTTCGTGCGCCGCGACATCGCCGAGACGCACCGGCTCCTGGGCCGGGCACTGGAATCGCTGACCTCGATCACCCCGGCCACCGAGATGGACCGGCTGGCGTGGGCGGACGAGGCCTACGCCCTGTACGCGTTCCTCGTGCGGACCCACCTCACCATCGGCCTGGGTCAACGCGCCGCCGGCTACGCCGCCGAACTGGCCGAGATCAGCCCGGGCGACGACAGGTCGTGGGCGCTGCAGGGCGACGCGCTGGCCGCGTGTGGTCAGCTGGAGGCCGCCCTCGACGCCTACGGGCGGGGCATCGCGCTCGGTGGCTGGGGTGCTGCGCGGGCCGCCTACCTCCGTGCCTTCGTGCTGGAACGGCTCGGGCGGGTGGCTGAGGCGGCCGAGGACTACGTGCTGTCCCAGCGGATCGATCCGACCTCGTCGGTGGTAGCGGGGTCGGTGGTGGCGGGGCAGGTCGAACGGGCCTTGCCTGGTGCCACATACGCCGTGGGCTGACTGCGGTGCGGTGGGCTGACTACTTAGTGGGCTGACTGCGGTGCGGTGGGCTGACTGCAGCGCCGCGGGCCGACTACTTAGTGGGCTGACTGCGGTGCGGTGGGCTGACCTACACAGCGGTGGGCTGACTACACAGCGGGCCGTGGGCTGGTTACACAGTGGGCTGACGCGATGCCCACCGCTCCTGCGCGCGATTCCTCCTGACGCAACGCGCGAACCCCGGATTTGGTTCCCGCTCTGTCCACAGGCTCCTTGTCGACGAGAGGTTCGGCGGTCGCGAGTGACTCGGGTGCCGCCAGTGATTTGGCGGTCGCCAGTGACTCGGGTGCGTGTGTCAGCGGGCGTCGGCTGTCACCAGTAAGCGCAGGTGTGCTGGGAGCCAGGTGGCTGCGGTCGGTGTGTCGGCGAACGTGGTGACGTGGGCTGCGGCCGTGCGCAGGCCTGCGTTGTGCAGGTGCGCGCCTACCTCGCGCACGCGGGCCAGCAGGCTGTCCGTCAGGTGGTCCAGGCCTCGGTGGGCGGCCTCGGCCAGCACCGTCAGGGCGCTGTCGACCGTCGCGCTCAGTGGGTCGGAGGCCGTGGTGCCTGGTGACAGGGGTTGCGGTGTCGTGTCCGTCGCCAGGTCGGGGACGGTCACGCCCGTGGGGGTGAGGACGGCCAGTGGGTCTACCACGAGCGTGCCGCGGTGCCTGCGGACTGTGCCGGTGATCGTCGTCGGGTTTGCTCGCAACGCCGTTGTCAGTGCGTCCAGTGCTTGCGGTGCGATGGCTCGGTGTGTCGCCTCCAGGAGGCACGTCGTGCCGGTGGGGCCGTGCAGGGTGGCGGTCAGGCGTTGTGCGGCCGGGTCGTAGGCGAGGTCGGTCACCTCGGCCACCCGGATCGCGCGGACCAGTTCCGCCTCTACCCTCGCGCGGACCTGGCGGGGTGGTAGTTCGGCGAGGTGTGCTGCGGCTGCGTCGTAGTCTTCGATCACCAGGGCCTGCGGGAGGTGGTCCCAGGCCGTGCCGACCGGTGTGAGCGAGGTTTTGGCTACTCGGCTGGTTTTGAGCGTCACTGCGCGGCTCGCGCTGCGGGTCGCGGACTCGGACACGACGTTCGACGCTGCCAGGCGCTGGCCGGTGCGCAGAGGGGTGTCGCGTTGCACCAGCACGACGTCGCCTGACGCGAAGTAGACGTCTACCGTGTTCTCCGCGCGCAGGCGGGCACCTAGCGCGGTCAGCCGGACGCGCTTGAGCGGGGTCTCCGCGGGCTCGTCCGGGCCGAGGATCTCGGCGCGTGGGCCGGTGGCGGTCGTGCGGGCGTGTAGTTCCGTCAGCAGAGCGGCGAACCGCTCTGCCTCGTAGTCGGCGCTGCGACCGCGGTACGCGGCCAGTTGTGCGAGCAGGTCGGTGATCACGGCGGCGGGCCAGTGCAGGCGTTGCGTCGTCAGGTCGCGGTGCAGGCGCTGCCACGCGACGTCGAGTACCTCGCTCGCGTTCGTGGCGCCGTCGAGCAGCAACTGGTCGAGCAGATCGGTGACGGCGGTCAGATCCGTTGCCGTGGTGGGAGATCCGCCCACGTCGACCGTGTCGGTGCCCTGCTCGTCCGCCTCGCGGAACGCCCACACCGCGAGTGCCGTCGCCTCGTCCTTGTTGACCGCGTCCGTGTGGACGTAGGACAGGTCGCCGGGCACGAGGAACGTGACCGTGCAGGTGGGGAGTTCCGCCTGCGCCGTCTGGTCCTGCGAGCTCGGGCGGCGGAGTTTCGCGCGGTAGCCGGCCTGGTGCGCCCTGCGGGCGCGGCGCAGCGTGCGTTCGCCCATCAACGCCACCAGATCGGCGTCCGTCACCGCGCCCGGCGACCACAGCTCGGCGGGTGCGCTCGCCTCCTGAGTGCGTTGGTAGGCGAGGACGACCGCGATGCGGTGCCGGCAGACGCCCGCGGCTCCGCAGCTGCAGTGAGCCGCGTCGAGCGCGATGCCCGGCGGCAGGGTGGTCGTGGTGCCGTCCGGGAACTTGCCCTGGACGGCGCCGGCGGGATCGGTGTCGAGCGCCGGGACGACGCCCGCGTCGAGTTCCTTGACGGCACGTTTCACCAGACCGCGGTTGGCCAGCGCCGCGAGCGCGTCCGGGGTCAGTGCCAGCAGGTCGGGTCTGGTCACCTGAGTTTCTCCGCAACGAATTCCGCGAGCTGGCCAGGGGTCATCGCGCCGACGTGGGCGCCGACGTTCGCGAGGCGCTGGCCCAGTGCCCGGTCGTAGTCCGGGTTCGCCTCGTCGTCCAGCGCCGCCAGGCACAACACGTGCGTGCCCTGTTCACACAGGCCCTTGACTGTGCGAACCAGGCGCTCCTCGTTGCCGCCCTCGTAGAAGTCGCTGATGATCGCGACGATCGACCGCCGAGGGCTGTCCACGAGATTCGCCCCGTAGGCGACGGCCTTGGCGATGTCCGTGCCGCCGCCGAGCTGCACCTTCATCAGCAGCTCCACCGGGTCCGTCACGTCCGAGGTCAGGTCGACCACGTTCGTGTCGAACGCGACCAGGTGCGTCCTGAGCCCTGGCAACCCCCACAGGCACGCCGCCGTGACGGCCGAGTGGATCACCGAGCTGGTCATCGACCCCGACTGGTCCACCAGCAGGATCACCTGCCACTGCTCCAGATGCCGTGTGGTGCGCGAGACGAACTTCGGGTGCTCGATCGCGAGCTTGCGCTCGTCGGGCTGATAGCGCTGGAGGTTCGCCCTGATCGTCGAGCGGAAGTCGAAGTTGCGCGAGTTCTTGTGGATGCTCGGCCTGCGCGACTTCGTGCCGCTGAACGCCGTACGCACCTCCGTCTTCAGCTTCTCCATCAACTGCTTCACGACCGCCTCGACGATCTTGCGGGCCATCGCGAGCACGGCCGGGTTCATCAGGTGCTTGGTCCGCAGCACCGCGCGCAGCAACGCCGGGTTCGGCTCGATCCGTTGCAGCACTTCGGGATCCGTGACGATGTCGGTGATCTCGTAGCGCTCGACCGCGTCGCGCTCCAGCCGTTCGATCGTCTCCCTCGGGAACAGGGTATGCACCTCGTCCAGCCAGTCGACGGTCTGCAGCACCGAGTCCTCGCTGCCACCTTTGCGCACACCGCGTTCGGCCAGCTCGGGATCACGTCCGTAGAGCCATTCCAGCGCCGTGTCCTGGCGGGCCGCGTCGCCCTGCAGCCCTCCGGTGCAGCGTGACGCGGGTTCACCGAGGATCAGCCGCCAGCGTTCCAGGTCCGTCATGCCAGCCCGCCCTTCACCAGCAACGCGTCCACGCGCTTCTCGATCGCCATCGCCTCCGCCACGGTGATCGGGTCGGCCGTGAGGCGGGTGACGCCCTTCACGCTGCCCTCTACGCCGCGATGGGCGAGGACGGTGGCAGCGATCGTTTCCCTTTCCCTGGGCGGGAAGTAGCTGAAGGCGAGCCGCAACGCGGGCAACGCCACCAGGAACTCGTCCTCGTCCATGGCGCTGACCAGTTCGTCGAGCACCCCGACCAGGTCGGGGCTCGCCAGCACCTCCTCGCGTGCGACCGCGAACAGCCCGGTGAGCCAGTCGCCGAGCGCCTCGATGTTCCTGACTTTGTGCACGTCCGGCTGGGAGCCCAGCGTCCAGGCGAGTCCGAGTGCCGCGCCGCGCAGGTCCGGGGGTGCCTGCACGTCGTTGCTCACTCTGGTCGCGACGCCCGTGACGTCCACTGTGTCCAGTGACAGCGCGGACTTGGCGTGCAGCACCGCGTCCCTGGTCGCCGCCATCGCCTTGAGGCGGTGCGGATCGGCCGGAGCCGGCCCGCCGTGCAGACCCTCGATCAGCCACAGCACCCGCGCGGTGCCGGCGTCGATCACGGAGCCCAGCAACGGGTCCTTCTTGGTGCCGAACAACCTGTCGTGCCGCCACAATCCGAGCACGCCGCTCAGGACACTGCCCAGTGCCGCCAGGTCACCCGTCTCCCGGACGCCCTCGTTGAGCGTCTGCTTGACCCGGCCGGACAACGCCGAGATCCCGCACAGCACCGCGTCGAACAGGATCGCGGCCAGTTCTTCGAGCTGCGCGTGCCGGGACCGGCGTTCCAGCGCCACCCCGGCCGCTTCCTCCAGCGTGGCACCGTTCTCCGCGGCCTCGATCAACGCGGCCAGCCGTTCGTCGACGGGCCGCAGCGTCCACTGTTCCTCCAACTGGGGCTGTCCGCCCCCGGACGGTCCGCTCGTGCGCTCGAAGCCGGGGATCCGCAGCACCCGCAGGCGATGCAGGATTCTGCTGCGCTCCAACGCTTCCGGGTCCGTGAGGTCGAGCGCGATCCTGCCCTCCTGGTCGAGCCCGTGCGTCCGCAGCAACTCCTGCACGGCGTTGACCAGCGGCGGCGCGGGCGTGCTCGGGTGCAACCGGCCGACCTTGCCTCCCCGCAGGGCTCCGATCATCTCGATCAACGCCGGGTGCGCGCCGGGCTGCAGCGTGCCGCGCCGCGTCCACGGTGGCGGCTGCGTCAGGTCCTCGGAGATCAACGCGCTGGTCAGCCCGTCGAGCACGTCCGTGCGCGCCAGGTTCTCGTGGCCGCGCAACCTCGCGAGCGCGCCGGCCTGGGTGCGGGCCGCGATGAGGTCGGCCGTCGACACGGGCTGCTGCCTGCGGCGCAGCCTCGTCGCCACCGACTCGACCAGCCAGTCCGCCGCGCGCTGCGACCCGGACTCCCAGACCTGCTGGTAGTAGCCGGGCGACGGCATGCCCGACTGGTAGCCGGTGAACGCGTCCAGCCGTGCGTGCGAATACGGCACGAGATAGCTCGCGCCCCGCTCGCGTTCGGGCACCTCGGGCCACTCGGTGCCGCCGTCGAGCTGTGCCTTGAGCGCGGCCGTGTGGAAGCCACCGGTGATCACGACGACGGGCCGGTCGCCCGCGTCGTGCACCGCCGCCCGCACCCAGCGCGCCATGTACTCCTCGCGCGCCGAATCGCCCTCGTCCGCGGTCGCCGTGCCGCGCAACAGGTCGAAGTACTCGGCCATGCCCTTCGGCTCGGTCTCGCACTCGAAGAGGTGATCCCACAACACGTCGACGTTGTCGACCGAGAACTCCCGGCACAACCGCTCGACGACCTCGGTGTAGCGCAGCTCCGCGTCCGCGTACCTGTTGCTGACGTCGCGGAACGCCTCGTGCCACGCGGGCAGGTCGATGAACCTGACCTCGGCGCCGCACCGGCGTGCCTCGGTGATCGCCACCCACTCCGGCGAGTAGTCGCAGAACGGTGACCACGACGCGTGCTGGTCCGAGTAGCTGAACAACGCGACGGGCAGCTCGTGCCCGAGCAACAGCTCGTCGATGCGCTCGTTGAAGTCGGCGGGCCCCTCGATGAGCACGTACGCGGGCTGCAGTTCGGAGATGGTGGCGGCGACGATCCGGGCACAGGCGGGACTGTGGTGCCGGACGCCGACGAACACGGCCCCCATCAGCCGGGCAGCAGGTGGCGGGCGCGGTGCAGCTCCTGCCACTGTGCGCCCTTGCGCCGCGACGCGTGCTGCTCCAGGTACCGCCGCAGCCGCGCCAGGTCCTCCGCGTTGTCCTTCGCCGCCGTGCCCGCCAGGCACTCCACGACGTCCGCGGCCGAACCGACCTCACCGCGCAGGAACCAGCCCCGCAGCCCCACCGCGTGCGCCACCGAGACCGCCTCGGCCGTGCTCATCACGGTCGTGAGCCGGTCGCCGCCCTCGCGCAGATCGCGGAACGTGCGGACCAGGACCTCCAGCACGTCACGCCTCGGCGCGAGCTCCACACCGGAGCGTTCCAGCAGCTTCGCGGCCTCCTGCTCGACCAGCGCGAGCTCGGTGTCGAAGTCCGCGATCGGGAAGACCGTCTCGAAGTTGAACCGCCGCTTGAGCGCCGCGCTCATCTCGTTGACGCCCCTGTCCCGCGTGTTCGCCGTGGCGATCACGTTGAACCCGTCCTGCGCGAACACCATGCCGTCCGGGCCGTTCAGCTCACCGATCGCCATCACGCGGTCGGACAGCATCGACAGCATGCAGTCCTGGACCTCCAAGGGACAGCGGGTGATCTCCTCGAACCGGACGATCTTGCCCTCGGCCATGCCCCGCAGCATCGGCGCCGGCACCAGCGAACGCGGCGACGGCCCCTCCGAGACCAGCAGCGCGTAGTTCCACGAGTACTTGATCTGGTCCTCGGTCGTGGCCGCGCCACCCTGGATCGTCAGCGTCGACTCGCCGCACACCGCCGCCGCGATCAGCTCGGACAGCAACGACTTCGCCGTGCCCGGCTCACCGACCAGCATCAGGCCGCGGCTCGTCGCCAGCGTGACCAGTGCCCGGTCCACCAGGGACGGATCGCCCACGAACTTCTTGACGATGCCCTGGTTCTCGTCGCCCACCACGAACTTGCGCGCGGCATCGAGACTCAGCGCCCAGCCCGGCGGTCTGGGCGCGGTGTCGGTGTCCCGCAGGCGCGCGAGCTCGTCGGCGTAGCGGACCTCGGCGGGAGGACGCTGCATCGTCTGGGTGCTGGTCATGACTGCAGGGACTCCAGTTCGGAGAGGAGTTCGGAGAGGGTGATCGGGTCGATCTCGTAGGTGGCGGGCGCGTCCGGCGGCGCGGACCACGTGCCGTGACCGTGGGGAGAGAACCACATGTCGCTGAAACCGACCTCGGGGAAGACGTCCATGGCGCCCACCGCGATGCCGGGCTCCAGCGACGCGACGAGCGCGCCACCGTCCGGGAACGGCCGGGTGATCCAGCACTCGACGCCCGCGTCCTGCGGTGCGCCGCGCACCCAGCCCTTCTTGGTGAGGCCGAGGATCTTGCCGATCGGGTACGGGGTGTTGCAGGACTTCTTCAGCCGGGGGAGGACGTCCTCAGCCGACGCCACCAGGTGGACCGGACGGCCCAGCTGCGGGAACGGCTGGAGGATCTCGTAGTCGGCGAAGACCTCACCCCAGGCAGCCGCCGCGTCCCGCAGGACGACCGCGTGCGCCACGCGCACGACCGCGTTCTCCGGCAGCGTGAACTCGTCGTCGTTGGAGTCGGCCAGCGTGCGGTCCTCGGCGAGGCGGAAGGAGGTGCCCTCGCCGGTGATCCACACCAGGCGGCGGACCAGGTGCCACAGCAGCGGATGGGCGGCGAGGACCGTCAGGAACTCCTCGGCGGACCACGTGCGCTGGTCGACCATGGCCCGTTCGAGCCGCTGGATCTGATCGGACGCGATGGTGCGGACGTCCTTCTTCAGCGCCATGAACCGCTTGTGCTCCAGCGCGGGACCAGCCGGTCCGACAGCTGGTCGCGGGACAGGCCGAGCTCGGCCGCGATCTGGGAGACCTTCTCCTGGGCCTTGGTCTTGAGGCCCTTGAACGACACCTTCTCGGCGATGCCGTTCAGGTGGGACAGCGCGACCTCGGTGCCGATGTCGGCCAGCACGTCGAGCCCGGTGACCGCCCTGGCGTGCTGGCTCTCGCCCGGCCAGTTGCGGATCAACGGTGACAGCGAGCGGACCGTCGAGTCGTCGCCGAACCAGCCGAGCGCGGTCAGCGCCCAGTTCTCCTTCGACGGCGCGCCTGCCTGCTCCCACGCCCGGAACGCGGACCACGCGAACGCCGCGAGCGAGTCCCTGTCGAGTGCCTCTCGGACGATCGGCAGCCCCGCGTAGAGCTCACCCGGCTTGGACAGCGCGGCCGTCATCAGCAGATGACCGGCGGCCTCCGCGGACAGGGCATGCCTGCGATCCGCCAGCAGGACCTGCGGCAGCAGGCGGGTGTCCGCCCACTCGCCGATCATGGGCAGCTTGGCGGGCAGCACGTCGACCGGGTCGACCGACAGCACGACGTCGATCGCGGTCTCGGCGCCGCACTCCCTGGCGATCGCGGCCACGTCGACGTCGAGTTTGTCGTTCAGGTGGCGCAGCGCGGCCTCGGCGTTGCGGCGGGGAACACCGGCCTTCCCGGCGGCCGCCGGGATGAGCAGACGAGCGGCCTGCTCACGGTGCCGGGCCAGCCACTCGAGCCCCCAGCGCCGGGCCGACCTGGTCCGGGCGAGCCAGTCGGCCATCTGCGTGGCCACCTCGGCCGTCGCGAACGGCAGCAGCACCATCCCGGTCCCCGCGGGTGCGGACTGGACGTGCCGGATCAGCGCCGGCGCCGCGTCGGCACCGAACCGGGCGGCCAGGTTCCTGCCCCACTCCTCGACGCCGTAGCTGTAGTTCGGCTTCCAGTCGGCGAGCAGATGCCGCACCTCGTCGTCGGGTGCGAGGAGGAACAGGTCGTTGTCGTAGTAGCCGACCGTGCCGGCCAGGTACTCCTTCAGCAGCTTGCGCCAGTCGTGGTGGTCCTGCAGCCAGGCCGCGCCGGACGCCAGCCACTCGGCGTGCTCGCCTGGCAGCCAGCTGACTGCCGGCTCCGGCAGCGGGAGATCCGCCAGCACCACGGGCTTCACCGGCTTGCTGCGGTGCAGCCACGGCGGAGAGGCCAGCAACGGTGGCAGCTGGTCCGCGCTCGCCTCCGGCACGATCGCGTCGGCGGACTCGGCGAGCAGCGCGGCGACCTCGTCGGGCACGGTCAGGTGCGGGTTGCTCCGCAAATGGACGTTCAGCAACTGGCGCGCGGCATCACTCGACGACGCGCGCTCGGCCAGCAGCCGCGCCGCCCTCACGGGGAACGCCCTCATCGCGGACACCACGGCGGGCCACACGTACTTGCCGTCCAGCCGGTCGAGCAGGATCGTGAACGCCTCGTCGGTCGGTAACGCCGCGAGCACGTTCAACGCCTGTTTGCGGCCTCCCGTGCGCTGTTGGTAGCTGTCGGAGTCGAGCTCCTCCGCCAGCAACGGCGCGACGGCCGGACCCAGCACGTACACCGCCGTGTAGAGCACGAACGCCGATGTCGTGACCGACTCGTCGGCCTTTTTGAAGTCCTCGAGGCTGCGGGCGCTGCTCGGCAGCATCCACCACCGGTTCGGCGTGTACTGGTGCTTGCGAACCTCGGCGAACCACTCCGCCCGCTCGGGCATCAGGTAGCACCGGAGTTCCTTCTCGGTCTTCGACTTGCCGAGCTTCTCCAGCGCGCCCTCGACGGCCGTGCGCTCCGCGGGGCTCGCAACGGCGATCGCGTACCGGACGGCCGTCAGCATCAGGCCTTCCGGTTCACCGATCGACGTCCGGAAGCCACCGGTGTCGTACTGGAGGTGGATCCCGGTCCACTTGCCGCGCTTCTTGTCCCACTGCTCGGAGAACGTGAGGCCCGTGAGCTCGACGACCGCGGCGGTGGCGAAGGCGAGGCCGTGGTCGGCGATCCAGGCGTGCACGGCAGGCACGCCCGCCTTCGTGATGACCGCGATCGCCGCCGCTCCCACGGGGTTCGGCTGCCCGGCCAGGTACTCGCGGGCGGCGCTGACCAGCTCCGCCTTCGAACCCTTGCGCGAGAGGGCGTCTTCGATCGTCTCCGCCTGCTTGGTGATCAGCTGCCGCGCCTGCCCGGCCTTCGCCGCGTCGACCGCGAACCCCGGCTCCGGGGCGAATCCGCGCTGCCGCACCGCGTCGCGCAGCCACGCCTTGGGAATCACCCAGGTGTTCTCGTCGATGGGGGTGGCGGGCTCGGCAGGTGCAGCGGTGGCGGGTGTGCCGGTGGCTGATGTGGCGGCGGGCTGGGCTGCGGCAGGCTGCTGGACCTCGGCGGAGCCTTCCGGTCGGTAGCCCTTCTTCTCCTTCTCGGCCACCAGTTTCGTGACGTGTGCGCCGGCTGCCTCGGCGGAGGCCAGCTCCTTGGTCTGGGTCTGGCCCGTGGTGCCCAGCCGTCCGAACCGGACGGTCACCGTCGCGCCGTCCTGCCCGATCTCCCAGAACTTCGCGGAGCCGTCCGCGACGAGTTCCCACCTGCGCACTGCTTTACCTCCTGGGGACACACAAGGGAGTTGATGTGCACTGGACGTTACCCAGGGGGTCTGACAATTCTTCCGGGTCAGCCTGAAGAGCTGATCAGACCCCCCTGGGCTCACGACTGCAGTGACTCCAGTTCGGACAGCACTTCCGAGGCCGTGACGGCGTCGGCGGTGAAGGTGCTCGCCGCGTTGCGCTGGGAGGACCAGTAGCCGTGCCCGTTGGAGGAGAACCACAGTTCGGTGAACTTGACCTCGGGGAAGATGTCGATCGCGCCCACCGCGATGCCGGGGTCCAGCGACGCGACCAGGGCGCCTCCGGAGGGCAGCGGGCGGGTGATCCAGCACTCCACGCCGCCGTCCTGGGGTTCGCCGCGGATCCAGCCCTTCTTGGTGAGGCTGAGGATCTTGCCGACCGGGAGGTCCACGTCGCAGTACTTCTTCAGGTGGGGCAGGAGGTCCTCGCCCGCGGGTACCAGGTGCAGCGGGCGGCCCAGCTGCGGGAACGGCTGGAGGATCTCGTAGTCGGCGAAGACCTCGCCCCATGCCTCCAGTTCCGCCTGGAGGCCGACCGGGTGGGCCACGCGGACGGTGGCGTCCTCGGGGAGCGTGAACTCGTCGTCGCCGGAGTCGGCGAGCGTGCGGTCCTCGGCCAGGCGGAAGGACTGACCGCCGGCGGTGATCCACACCAGGCGGCGGACGATGTGCCACAGCAGTGGGTGGTCGGCGAGGACGGTGTGGAACTCCTCGGCGGTCCAGGTGCGCTGGTCGACCATGGCCCGTTCGAGCCGCTGGATCTGATCGGACGCGATGGTGCGGACGTCCTTCTTCAGCGCCATGAACCGCTTGTGCTCCAGCTCGAGGCCCAGGCGTGGCACGAGGCGGTCTGCCAGCTGGTCGCGGGACAGGCCGAGTTCGGCCGCGATCTGGGCGACCTTCTCCTGGGCCCTGGTCTTGAGGCCCTTGAACTTCACCTTCTCGGCGATGCTGTTGAGGTGGGACAGCGCGACCTCCGTGCCGATGTCGGCGAGCACGTCGAGCCCGGTGACCGCCCTGGCGTGCTGGCTCTCGCCCGGCCAGACGCGGATCAACGGCGACAGCGCGCGCACCGTCGAGTCGTTGCCGAACCAGCCGAGTGCGGTCAGCGCCCAGCTTTCCTTCGACGGCGCGCCGACCTCCTGCCACCGTTGGAAGACCGCCCACGCGAACTCCGCCAGCGAGTCCTCGTCGAGCGCCTCGCGGGCGATCGGCAGGCCGGCGTAGATGTCGCCCGGCTTGGACAGCGCGGCCGTCATCAGCAGATGGCTCGCCGCTTCGGCGGACAGGGCCTGCCCGCGGTCGCGCAGCAGGACCTGGGGCAGCAGGCGGGTGTCAGCCCACTCGCCGATCACGGGCAGCTTGGCGGGCAGCACGTCGACCGGGTCGACGGCCAGGAAGGACTCGAGGGCGGCGGCCGCGGCCTCACTCGGTGCGAGCGCCACCACGTCCACGCCGAGTCCGTGCAGGTGGCGGATCGCGGTCTCGGCGTTGCGCCGCTCGGCACCGGGCTTGCCCAGGGCGGCGGGGACGAGGAGGCGCGCGGCCTGCTCCCGATGCCGGGCGAGCCAGCTCAGCGCGGTCTTGCGCACCTGCTTGAGCCGCACCAGCCAGTCCGCCATCAGCGCGGCCACCTCGGGCGTCGCGAACGGCAGCAGGATGACCGCCGACGCCGAGTTCCTCTCCGCGATGCGCAGCAGGGGAGGCAACGCGTCGAAGCCGAACTTCGCGGCCAGCCGCTTGCCGGCCGACTCCGCGCTCCAGCCCAGTTTCGGCTGCCAGTCAGCTAGGAGGTGCCGCACCTCGTCCGCGGGCGCCCCGATGAGCAGATCGGCCATGCGGTACCCGATCCGGCCCGCCTTGTACTCCGCCAGCCAGTGCTGCCAGGTCTTGTAGAGGTTGGTGTCCCAGTGGCCGTCCTTCAGCCACTCCTCCCGCTCACCCGGCTGCCACGTGATCGACGCGCTGGGCACCGGAAGGTCAGGCACCACCGCCGGCTTCACCGCAGACTTCCGGTGCAGCCACGGCGGCGAGGCCAGCACCGGCGGCAACGCCTCCGCGGGCGCTTCCGGCACCTCCGCCGTTTCGACCTCGACGAAGCCGGCAGGTGCTTCCAGGTACGGGTACGTCTTCAGGTGCGCGCTGAGCAACCGGCGGAACTCGTCGTCGCGGGCGGAGCGTTCTCCGAGCAGCCGGGCCGCCCGAGCCGGGAACGCCGCCATCATGGACAGCACCGCCGGACGCACGTACTTCGTGTCGAACCGGTCGAGCAGCACGGCGAACGCCTCGTCGGTCGGCAGCACGGAGAGGGTCTTCAGCACCTGCTTGCGGATGTCCGCACGCTGGTACTGCTGGTCGAGCGCGTTCGCGAGCAACGGCGCGATCGCCGGACCCAGCACGTACAGCGCCGTGTGCAGGACGGCCGAGTGGCTGGACACCGAGGACGGCGCGCTCTCGAACTCCGCGTACGTGCTGGCACTGCAGTGAAGGATCCACCAGCGGGTGCCCGTGTGCGGCGTCTGGCACGCCTGCTGGAACCAGTCGGGCCTGCCCGGCATCAGGAACGCCCGCACCAGCTTCGAGTTGGGCTCGTTGATCTCACCCAGCCTGCTCAGCACGGCTTCCGCGGCGCCGCGCTCGGCGTCCTCGGCGATCGCGAGCGCGTACCGGACCGCCGTGAGCATCTTGCATTCGGCACTGCCGATGGTGATGTGGACGACCCCGCCGCGCGATGCCAGCCGCTCGTTGCCGTAGGCGCGTTGCTGCGGCAGCCACTCCCGGCCGCAGAGCAGTCGCATGAACTCGGCGGTGGCCTCCGTCGCGAACACCAGGCCGTGATCGGCGATCCAGGCGTGCACGGACTGCTCACCGCTGGTGAGGATGGCCGCGATCGCCGCTGCCCCGGCCGGATTCGGCCGCCCGGCCAGGTGCTCGCGCGCGGCATGGACGAGATCGGGGTCGGAGACGGGCTCGGACAGGACCCGCTCGATCGTGGTGTCCGTCTGCTCGCCGATCCGCTGCCTGGCGTCCTCGGCCAGGCCGGTGTCGACGGTGAACTCCGGAGCGGGGTGGAAGCCGCGCTGCCGGACCACGTCGCGCAGCCACACCTTGGGCATCACCCAGGTGTCCTCGTCGGCGACGACGGGTTTCTCGGCAGGGGAAGGGGCAGCCACGGCGGAAGAGGTGGTCTCCGGCTGGTCGGCAGCGGGCCGCGTCGTGACGGTGGCGGCAACCGTGCCGGCGGACGCGACCGCGCGGTAGCCCTTCTTCTCCTTCTCCGCCACCAGTTTCGTGACGTGCGCCTGCGCCGCCTCCGCGGTCGCCAGCTCCTTGGTCTGGGTCTGGCCGTGCGTGTCCAGTCGTCCGAACCGGACGGTGACCACGGCACCGTCCTGGCTGATCTCCCAGAACTTCGCCGCGGTCCCCGAGACGAGCTCCCACCTGCGCACTGACTGCTCCCTGCTTCCGATCCGAAGTCGGTGGCGCCGACCGCACCGAGCCGCTCTGACGTTGGATGTCGATCAACCGTTCCCGTGCACCGAAAAACCCCCTGAGTCCGATCCGGAACCGATGTCCACGGAACGTACTCAGGGGGTCTGACAGTTTTTGTCGATCAAGTAAAATCGCTGGTCAGAGCTTCCACCAGAGGGCGGTGTCTGGCGGGAGGAGCAGCAGTCCGTCGCGCACTCCGTAGTACGACGAGGCCAGCAGGACCGAGCCGGGATCCGGCAGTTCCACGACCGTCGCGGACAGGTTCACCGCGCACGCGACCCCGTCCCGTTCGAACCACAGCACGCCGGCCGGGCCGTCGACCCAGGTGAGGCCGGCACCCAGCGCCGGGTTCTCGCGGCGCACGCGCAAAGCGTTGCGGTAGAAGGACAGCATCGAGTCCTGGTCGCCCGTCTGGGCCTCCACGCTGACCTTCGCCCAGTCCGCGGGCTGCGGCAGCCACGACCCGCCGGTGCCGAACCCGAGCGACGGCCCGGAAGCCGCCCACGGCAACGGGACGCGGCACCCGTCACGACCGCGTTCGGTGTGACCCGACCGCTCCCACATCGGGTCCTGCAGCACCTCGTCCGGCAGGTCCAGCACCTCGGGCAGCCCGAGCTCCTCGCCCTGGTACAGGTACACCGATCCCGGCAACGCCAGCATCAACGCCAGCGCGGCGCGCGCACGGCGCAGACCGGTCTCACCGCCGCCATACCGCGTCACGTGCCGTTGCACATCATGGTTCGACAGCACCCAAGTGGTAGGCGCCCCAACGGGTTCGACGGCCGCCAGTGACGAGTCGATGACCGACCGCACCGCGTCGAAGGTCCACTCGGCGGAGAGGTAGTGGAAGTTGAACGCCTGGTGCATCTCGTCGGGACGCAGGTACATCGCCGTCCGCTCGGCCGAAGGTGTCCACGCCTCCGCGACGAGCACCCGCTCGCCGGGGTAAGAGTCCACGACCGCACGCCACTCGCGGTGGATCTCGTGCACACCGTCCTGGTCGAAGAACGGCAACGACTCCGTGCCCAGCAGCTTGAGCTGGTCGGCGTGGCCGATGTCGGGCAGCCCCGGCGCCTTGATCATCCCGTGCGCCACGTCGACCCGGAACCCGTCGACGCCCAGGTCGAGCCAGAACCGCAGCACGTCGAGGAACTCCGCGCGGACCTCGGGCAGCTCCCAGTTCAGGTCCGGCTGCTCCGGCGCGAACAGGTGCAGGTACCAGGACCCGTCGGCCACCCGCGTCCACGCCGGACCGCCGAAGACCGACTCCCAGTCGTTGGGCGGCTGGTCCCCGACGCCCTCGCGGAACATGTAGCGCTCACGGCCACGTCCGGCCAGCGCCTCCTGGAACCACGCGTGCTGGTCGGAGGTGTGGTTCGGCACGATGTCGACGATCACCCGGATACCGAGCGTGTGCGCGTCGTCCACCAACGCGCGCACGTCGTCGAGTCCGCCGAACTGCGGGTCGACCGCGCGGTAGTCCGCGACGTCGTAGCCGCCGTCCGCCATCGGCGACGAGTAGAACGGCGTGATCCAGACCGCGTCGACACCCAGGTCGCGCAGGTAGGGCAGGCGCGAGCGGATACCGGGCAGGTCGCCGACACCGTCGCCGTCCGAGTCGGCGAAGCTGCGCACGTAGACCTGGTAGATGACGGCGTGGCGCCACCAGTCGTGGGACATGTCCCTGCCTTCCGATGGAGTGTGTCAGCGGTCCAGGAAAGACGTTGCAAAAGTTTTCCGCAAGTCGGCTTGAGGATTACTAGAGAAGAGCCTCCAGGTCTGCAAACTTTTGCAACCCCGAATAATGCGTTGCAAGCGCGCCACGCCATCCGTCAGAGTGGATCTCGACGAACCGGAGGAAGGAGCCAGCCGTGATGCAACACATGCGCCATCAGCACGTCTGGTGCTCCTCGGCATGAGCTGACTCATGTCTCCGGGGAGCCGTCCCGTCGCACTCAGCGACGAGGCGGCTTTTTTGATGCCCGTTGGTCCAATTGGCACGGACACCGCGCTCTGAACGCGGAGATCGAGGTTCGAGTCCTCGACGGGCAGCCGTGACCGAAGCCGAAGCAGTCGAGGCACCAGGTTGTGGTCCTGGTCGAAGCCGGTGCGAGTCCGGTCGGTCACTCCAGCGCGCGGGATCCGGCGATCACCCAGGCCTCATAAGCCTGGGGTGCCTGGTTCGACACCAGGACGCGCGACCAGGAGAGCGAGGAAGGCGTCGTGCAGGACACCGTTGGTGGCCAGCACGACGTCCTCCTCGACCACCGTCACGCGGCCGCCCGCCTCCTCCACGAGCACCGGCAGGCACGCCATGTCGAACTCGTCCAGGCCCGCACCGGCCGCGATCACCGCGTCCACCCGGCCCGTGATCAGGTCCAGCACCGACGTGGAGCCGTCCACGACGACACACTGCTCCAGCGTCGGTTTCCTCTTGCCGTGCAGGCACACCCGCGCACCGTCGACCTTGTCCCGTGAGGACACGCGGGCGACTTCTTCCTTCTCGCCGCGGAAGATCCGGCAGCCGATTCCCCGTCCCGCCGCCATCGTGATGCCCAGCGACGGCATCGCGGACACGGCGAGCGCGTTCTCCAGCGCCAGGTCCACTGAGTACGTCGGCCGCCCGGCCACGAAGTCGGCGGTGCCGCTGATCGGGTCGACCAGCCACCGCCGTCCGGACGTTCCCACGCGTTCGGGACGTTCCTCACCTGCGACGCCGTCCTCGGGCACCGCTTCGGCGAGCAACCGGCGCACCAGGTCCTCGACCTCGAGATCGGCCGGGGTGACCTCGCTGCCGTCCTCCTTGAGCCGCACGCCGAATTCGCCCGCCCGGAACGCGCGTTCCGCCACCTGCGCTGCCCGGCCGGCGATCCGCAACGCCAGCCGCATGTCGGTCCACATGACCGCGAAGCCTGCGCGGCTGTGTGTCGGGACGTAACAGATGTAGCGTCCTGCTACATGATCGAGTTCGTGCTCGGCGAGTCCGACCTGGTGGACGTGCGGTTCGCCGTCTCACCGCTCAGCGAACTGACACTCAGCCTGCGAGTGCTGAAAGACCCGGCGAAGTACCCGCTGCACCTGCCGTGGGTGCGCGGTATCCGAGCCGTCGACGCCGAGGTCCTCCTGGCGCTGTCCACCACCCGAGGCTGGACGCCGGACTTCCTGAGCCCTCGCCCGCTGACGCCGTTCACGCGGATCGACGACGAGTTCGCCGCGTTGCGTGAGATCCCCGCTCGCACCATGCGTCGTCACTACCGCGCGCTGTTCGGGGACGTCCCGGACGCGTTGCGCGATCGCGGCCGGGTGCTCGACGCGCTGGAGCACTACTGGCACGCGGCGTTGGCGCCCCGGTGGGAACGGATGCGCGCGGTGCTCGAAGCCGACATCGCTCACCGGGGCCGCGACATGGCCCAGCACGGACTGGCGGCGATGCTCTCGGGGATCTCCGACCGGATCACCTTCTCCGCTCCGGTGGTCCAGGTGCGGATCGCGGGAGCGCAGCCGCGGCGGGTGGAGGCAAGGGGACAAGGGCTGACGCTGGTTCCCAGCGTGTTCGCGCGACGCACGGCGGTGCCCGTCGACCCCGGCGCACCGCCGTTGCTCATCTACTCGGCCCGTGGCGCCGGCACGGTGTGGGAGAAGGGCCGCAGTCGTGGGCCAGCGGCTCTCGCCGGTGTCCTTGGCCAGGTGCGGGCGGATCTGCTGGCCGAACTCGCGCAACCGCGTTCGTCCACGGACATCGCGCGTCTCACGGGCGTCACGACCTCGGCGGTGAACCAGCACCTGCGAGCGTTGCGCGACGCCGGATTGCTGGCCTCGCAACGCCACGGCCGCAGCGTCGTCTACGCGCGCACCGACCTCGGCGACGCCCTCGTTTCCCACTCCGCGGAACAGGGAAGCGACGCCACGAATCCTTCGTTCGCACGCTGACGTCACTCGCAGGCGGTGCCGTCCTTGTCGTGGTCCAGGCCGTAGATGTCGGTGCCGATGACCCGGATCGGGCCTGCCACGTAGGCGGGCCCGTTGCCGCTGCCGCCGGCGCAGTCCACGTCGGTCGCGATCGGTACGCAGCCGCCGTAGTTCGGGTCGCACGCGGGCTTCGGCGCGGGCTGGGGCTGTGGCTGGGGAATCGGCTGCGGCTTCGGTTGCGGGTTGGGCTGAGGCTGAGGCTGGGGCTTCGGCTGCGGGACGGCCGGGGGAGTGGTGGTCGTAGTCGTTGTGGTGGTCGTCGTCGTGGTCGACGTGGTGGTGCTGGTCGGCGGTGCGACGGTCGTCGTCGTAGTAGGTGCGGTGGTGGAGGAGAGTCCTGCAGCTGCGTTGTTCACGTCGGTCGGGCCGCTGAGCGCGGCTCCCACGATGCCGATCACGAAGAAGAACCCGAGCAGGCCGGCCACGCCGATGGCCACCGGCGCCATCCACGACCTGCGCGCCGCCGGCACCGGCACGATCGCGCCACGGGGAATCTCGCGGGGCATGCGCAGCGAGATCTGCAGCAGGCCGTTGCCGCCGCGCTGGACGAACGCGGCGCAGCCGGTCGAGCCGCCGCCGGACTCCACGTGCGTCAGCACGGGCGCATACCGTTGCGACATCAGGAAAGTCAGCTCGCCCACGCGGTAGCCGTCGAGCCGCACCTCGATGCCGCGCTGACCGCGGTGCTTGCCGGCGGCGATCACGCACCACGTCAGGTTCACGGCGACGTGCCGCGTCACGCCGTCCGGAACCGCGTACCGCGACAGCACGTCCTGGTGGTGCTGTTCGCCGGTGACGGTCACCGTCACGTCGCCGGGAACCATGACCAGACCGGCGGCCGAGTTCTCGATCACTGTCGCAACTCCCTCGAGGGTGGGCTTGTACGCCTCACCATCGAGAACCTGCTCACGGTGTTACCGACAGTGCCCCGAGGTTGTGCTGAACGGGTGAAAATCGGGCCGATTCGTCACGGACGGTCGACGATCGCCGATGTAAGTCCCTTTCGGGCGACCTGGTCAGGCGCTGGAGCGCACCACGAGCGAGGTGGGCAGCAGCAGCGACGGGGGCAGGCCGTGCTCGCCCGCCAGTTCCGCGAGCAGCCGCCACGTCATCGTGCGCCCGAGTTCCTCGACGTCCTGCCGGATCGTCGTCAGCGGCGGGGTGGCGGTCGCGGCGAACACCGAGTCGTCGAACCCGACCACGGCCACGTCCTCGGGCACGCGCTTGCCCTGCGCGTGCAGCACCTGCAACGCGCCCAGCGCCATGATGTCCGCGGCCACGAACACCGCGTCGAGGTCGGGAGCCTTGCACAGCAACAGTTCCATGGCCTTCGCGCCGCTCTCCGGCGTGAAGTCGCCGTGCTCCACCAGGTCCGCGGACAGCCTGGCCTCGCTCAGGCCGCGCTTGAACCCACTCAGGCGATCTGCGCCGACGGCCATGTCCTTCGGCCCGGCGACGGTGGCGATGCGCTTGCGGCCCAGCGACGCCAGGTGCCGCGCGGCCTCCAGGGCGCCGGTGAAGTTGTCGGCGTCGACGAACGGGACCGTGGTGCCCAGCGGCCGCCCGCCGGACACCACGGGCAGTCCGATCTCGGCGAGCATCGGCACCAGCGGGTCGTCGCCGTGCAGGCTGACCAGCAACGCGCCGTCGACGTGCCCGCTGCTCAGGTAGGTGACGAGGTCACCGGTGTCGGCCGGCTGGCTCATCATCAGCAGCAGCTGCATGTGGCGGCCGGCGAGCTCGGAGTGGATGCCCCGCAGCACACCCGCGAAGAACGGGTCGGACAGCACGCGGCCGGTCGGTTCCGAGACGACCAGGGCGATGGCGTTGGCCCGGTTGCCGGCGAGGGAGCGCGCGGCCTGGTTGGGGGAGTAGCCCAGCTGCGCGATGGCGGCGTGGACGGCCTCCCGGGCCTTCGCGCTGACGTACTGCTCGTCGTTGATCACGCGCGAGACGGTCGACTTGGACACTCCGGCGACCCGCGCGACCTCTTCGATCCGGGGGCCGGGACGTCGCTTCGCCGTCTCGGTCATCCGGCCATTCTAGGCTGCCTGGCCGGACCATGATCTGTTCAGGTCCATCTTCGTTCCCCCTCGTCACGGCGGCGTGCGCCAAGTTTCCAAGATCGTCCGCACAAATTCCGCACAGCACCTCCGAGTTCTGGCACCATGCCCCCCGAGGAGGGCTAGTGCGGTATCGGCTTCTTGGGCCGCTGCAGATCTGGCGTGGGGGCGTGGAACTGCGGCTGGGCGGGCCCCGGCAAAGGGCGTTGCTCGCGGCGTTGGCACTGCACGCCAACAAGACGGTCAGTTTTGAACATCTGAGCGAGGCGGTGTGGGAATCTCCACCCGCGGCTCCTGAATCGAACATCCGAACCTATGTCGCCGCCCTGCGCAAGCTCGTGCTGGACGACCTCGTCACCGTTCCAGGTGGATACCGGCTCAAGGTGCCGGACGGAGAGGTCGACGTCGGCGTCTTCGAAGAGCTGTGCGCGGCCGGCGACGAGGCGTTGAAGCGGGGCGATCACCGGGCGGCGGCCGGGAAGTACGCGGAAGCGCTGGCGCTGTGGCGTGGCCCGGCGCTGGACGGCCTCACCGTGGGGCCGCGGCTCGAGGCCGAGCTCACGCTGCTGCAGGAACGCCGGCTCACCGTCGCCGAGCAGCACGCGCGGCTGTCGATCGAGCTCGGTCAGGGCGAGCGGCTGATCCCCGAGTTGCGACGGCTGACGAAGCAGTTCCCGTTGCGGGAACAGCTGTGGCTGCAGCTCATGCACGCGCTGCAGCGGGCCAACCGGCCGGCCGAGGCGCTGCAGGTGTTCGACGACGTGCGGGTGCTGCTCGCCGACGAACTCGGCACCGATCCGGGCGGCGAACTGCGCGAACTGCACGCACGGCTGTTGCGCGGCGACCAGCCGCGACCGGCCCTGAACACGCTGCCCCGCGACGTCGCGGACTTCACCGGCCGCACCGCCGAGATGGACCGGCTGACCAGGGCGGTCACCGGCAGATCAGCCGTCGTGATCTCCGCGATCGACGGCATGCCGGGCGTGGGCAAGACGACGCTCGCCGTGCACTTGGCGCACCGCCTGGAGTATCCGGACGGTCAGCTGTTCATCGACCTGCACGCGCACACCGCGGGCCGTGCGCCCGTGGAACCGACAGACGCGCTCGACGTGTTGTTGCGCGCGCTCGGCCTGGAGGAGATCCCGGTCGGCCTGGACGAACGGGCCGCCATGTGGCGGGCCGAGCTGTCCCGGCGCAGGTTGCTGGTCGTGCTCGACAACGCGGTGAGCGCAGACCAGGTCCGTCCGCTGCTGCCGGGCGTGCCGGGCTCGCTGGTGCTGGTCACGTCCCGTGCCCGGCTGGTCGAGCTGGAAGGCACCTCGACGCTCACGCTGGACGTGCTGTCCGAGGCGGAGGCGTTGCAGCTGTTCGCCACGATCGTCGGCGACGATCGCGGCAACGACGCCGCGGCTCGCGAGGTCGTGGAGCTGTGCGGACGGCTGCCGCTGGCCGTGCGCCTGGCCGCCGGACGGCTCCGCAGCCGTCCCACCTGGACCACCGCCCACCTCGCGACGCGGCTGCGCGAGGGACGATTATCCGAACTGGACGCGGTCTTCGCGTTGTCGTTCAGCCAGCTCCCCGCCGCTCACCAGCGGCTCTTCGGTCTGCTGGGCCTGCACCACGGCACCGACCTCGACGTTCACCAGGCCGCGGCGCTGGGCGAGCTCGACCTGCTGGAGACCGACGGGATGCTCGAAGACCTCGTCGACGTGCACCTGCTGGAGTCGGCGACGCTCGGCCGGTACCGGATGCACGACCTGCTCCGGCAGTACGCGCAGTCCAAGGTCGACAGCACCCGCGCGCCGCTGACCAGGCTGCTCGACCACTTCCTGGACACGGCGAACCAGGCGACGCGGCTGATGTCGCCCGCCGCGCGCAGGTACGAGGTCGACATCACCTACCGGCCGGCGTCGCGGCTGGTGCTGCGCGACTACGACCACGCGGTCGAGTGGCTGGAGACCGAACGCCAGACGCTCGTGGCAGCCGTGGCGCTGTCACTCGACGGTGACTGGCGCACACACACGTGGCAGCTCGCGCGCGCGTTGACGTTCTTCTGCATGGTGCGCGGCCACACGCGTGACTGGGCCACGATCAACGAACTGGCGCTGGAGGCCGCGAAGGACGAGCCGGTGGCGCTCGCGATCACCACGAAGAACTACGCGATGGTGTTCTGGCAGACCGCGCAGTACCCGACGGCCATCCACTACAACGAGCGCGCGATCGAGATGCTCCGCGAGCTGGGCGACCTGCAGGGCGTGGCGGGCACGCTGAACAACCTCTCGCTGGTCTACCGGACCCTCGGCCGTCACGCCGAGGCCGCCGACCTGCTCGAACAGGCCATCACCGTGGCACGTCAGCTCGGCGACCGGCACCTCGAGTCGCAGGCGATGAGCAACGTCAGCAACATCTACAGCGCGCTGGGCCGGTACGACGAGGCGCTGCAGGCGTGCACGTCGGCGCTCGCGTTGATGCGGGAGATGGGCAGCCGTCGCGACGAGGCGGACACCCGGAGCGCGCTGGGCATGATCCTGCACGCCATGGGCAGGCACGCCGAAGCGTTGGAGGCGCTGGAATCGGCGTTGGCCGCCGTGCGCGCGATCGGCGACGTGACGACGGAGACCGTGGTGCTCAACTACCTCGGTGAGGTACTGACGGCGGCCGGGCGTCCTGCCGAGGCCATCGCGCCGTTGCGTGAGGCATTGGAACTGGCTGAACGCATCGACGACCGGCGTGAGGCCGCGAACGCGCACAAGCACCTCGCCCGCGCGGTCGCGGATCCCGCCGAGGCGGACCGGCACCGGAAAGAGGCGGACGAGAGGTTCGCGGCGCTAGGTTCTGAGTGAGCGGGGGCCCGGCCTGCCGCCGGGCACCGCCGCTCCACGAGGCAGTCCGTCCCGCAGCAACGGCAACAGCCTGGGGTGCTTGCTCATGAGCACCGCGGCTGTGCCGTTGCGCTGCTGGATCCGGCGGCAGAAGTGCGGTGACAGCCCCACGCCGAGATAGGCCTCGGCCCGTGGCCCGTAGACGACCGCGCCGCCGAGCCCGCACCACGCGGCCGCGACGGCCAGCCCGCCCGTCCAGACGTACCCCTCGACGTAGGTCCCGCCGTTGTGGCGGCTCGCCTCGCTGAAGGCGTCGCTGAACGTCACCTGCGGCTGCAGCCTGGTCCGGGCGTCGGCGGACCACCAGGTGCCGAGGTCGAGGACCAGGCCCTCCACGCTCGCGTGCGCCCACTCCGAATCGTCGACGAGCGTGCGGAACGGTGCCTCCAGCTCGGTCAACGCCGCCGTGAGCTCCTCCACCCGCCCATGGTGCGGTGCCCGGGCCGATCTCGCCGTCCGAAGTGGACTCAGGCCTGCGCCTGGGCGATCGTGACCGGGATGCTCACCTGCACCGGCCCCGCCACCCCGGTGATGACCCCGTCCCCGGCCTTGGGATCAGCCTGCAGCCGGGCCCGGAACGTGATCGTCTGGCCGGGCGCCAGCGTCTGGCCGCCCTCGCACGTCACGGTGCCCTTGCCCGCGGGGCACCCGATCATGTCCGCCGAGGTGTTGCCCGGCCCGACCGTCTTGATCTTGTCGGGCATGGTCAGTGTCAACGTTGGCACCGTGGTCGGTGCCGTGCCGTTGTTGGTGATGCTGATGTTCATCTCGTTGGGCGGGCCCTCGGTGGTCATGGCGACGCTGCTGGGCGCCGCCCCGGACAGCTTGGCCGCCCCGGGAGCGACCGTGTTGTTGTTCGTCGTGGTCGCCGGTCCGGCTGAGCCGCTCGTCCCCGCGCCCGGTGCCGCCGAACCGGCGGAGGTGCCCGCCGGCACGCTGCCGGAGCTCTGGGTCGAGCCGGGCTGACCGGGCTGCGCCACACCCTCCGAGGTGCTCGTGCCGATCGCCGGCGCGGCGCCGGGGATCGTCGAGGACGGCCCGCCGTCGGTGCTGACGACTCCGGAGGCGGCGACGACCACGACGGCCGCGGCGGAGGCGGCGACACCCAGCCACGAGGTCAGGCTGACGGTCACCGCGGCGCCCTTGGTCGCGGTCGCGGCGGCGGCGAGGTAGCCGGCGGTGCCCGTGCCGAGCACGATGGGGGCGACGAGTCCGCGCAGCGCGCCGTTGACGTCGGACAGTTCGCCGGCGAGCTTGCGGCATTCGGCGCAGTCGTCCATGTGCGCGTCCAGCTGGACGGCGTCACGGCCCTTGAGCCCGCCGCGCGTCCAGGCGCCGAGCTTCGTCACCGTGGCACGGCACTTCTCCGTCGGCTCCTGGTTGATGTGCGCCTGCAGGAACGCCTTGCGCAGGCCTTCGCGCGCACGGAACGCCATCGCGGAGACGCCGTTCGCGGTCAAGCCGAGCAACGGCGCGATCTCACCGGGCGACTGGCCCTCGATCGCGGTGTGCCACAGGACCGTCTGCCACCGTTCGGGCAGCGTCGCGAACGCCGTCGCGGCCATCGCCTGGTCGAGGTCCTCCACCGCCTTGTCGCGGAACGGCACGCTGGTCGCCTTGGTGGCGCCGGGAACCTCCTCGATGTCCCCCGCGAGCTCGAGCCGCTTTTCCTTGCGGGTGCGGTCATACGCCGCGTGCCGCACGGCCGTCAGCAGGTACGGCCGGAACGAGGCTCCGGGACCACCGCCGCCGCGCAACGCGGCGAGGACCTTGGCGAACGCCTCCGCCACCAGGTCGTCGGCGTCCGAGGACGACGTGGACAGCTGCATCGCCAGGATGGTCGCCGAGCGCACGTGCCGTTCGTAGAGCTTGCCGTACTCCTCGACCCTGCCGTCTCTCACGGCATCGATCAGGTCGGCATCCGACGACGGTCGTCCACGCTGCCCGATCAAAGAAAGCCTCTTAACGTGATGCCCTGTGCTGATACGCGGACCCTATCGACATGACTCAACGCGAACAATCCACGCATCCGAACCCGATGTAATAAAAGAGGTTTAGGACTCGTCCAAGTCTTGCCCAACACAGGACTGATGGCCCTGGCGCTTACTTACCTTCCCTGCGTGGACTTCCCGACCCAGCTGGTTCCGGTGCGGACGCGGACGTGACCTGGTTGTGCCAGCCGGCACCGGACTCGCCCGCTTTGTTCGCGAAACTGATCGGCGGCGACGGACATTTTCGGTGCGGCGCCAAAGGAACCAGCTTCCGCTGGGCCAACGGTACGAATCCGGCGCGATGTCCGTGCGAACCCGCTGGACCGGTCTTCAGGTTACCGACAGCTTGTCCGGCGGATTGGTGCGTTCGGTCGAAGGACGAGGCAGGCGCTTTCCTTGGACGGAACGTGACCCGGACATGAGTAGCCGTACTCATGACAGCCAGGGGGCGACGCTGGACTCTCGGATCATGACCTCTGCCACGCCCTCGCACACACCGACGACCGCCGCGTTCTACGTGCAGGCGGTCCTCTCGTTCGGGCTCTCGCTGACCGCAGTCGGCATCGGAGTCGTGTTCCTGCCCGTCGACGGGTGGGTGCGCGCGTTCCTGGGCATCGCGATGCTCTACACCGTCACCTCGGCGTTCACGCTGGCGAAGGTGCTCAGGGACCGGCAGGAGGACACCTACATCACCAGCCGGGTGGACAGAGCCCGGCTGGACAAGCTGCTCACCGACCACGACCCGTTCAAGATCGACGTTCCCTGACCGAGGGGGTCAGGGGTGGCCGTGCCACAGCCGCCACGCGCGCGGGCTCGCCGGCTCGTGGTGGCTGTCGGCCTCCCCGAACCGCAACCGCACCCTGGCGCCGCCCAGCCGCCCGCGCTCCAGGTGGATCGTCCCGCCGGTCGCCTCCGCGGCGGCACGGGCGATGTCCAGGCCCAGCCCGGTCGACCCGCCACCGCTGCTGCCCCGGTGCAACGCCGAGGACGGATCGGCCACCCCGGTGCCGCCGTCCTCGACCACCAGCGTCACCCACCCGCCGTGCCGCACCACCGACACCCCGACCGGCGCGGCGGGAGGCGTGTGCCGGAAGACGTTCTCCAGCAACGTGTCCACCACGGCGCCCAGCGCGTCGGGCGCCAGCGGCACCCAGCAGGGCTCGCCCACGTCGATCTCGCACATCCGGCCCTGGTCGGCGGCGTGCGCGGACCAGAACACCATCCGGGTCTGCACGACCGACGCCACGTCGCACGTACCGGCCTGCTCGCCCTCGGAGGGTTGCAGGGACTGGATGATCCGGTCGACGTCGTGCCCCAGTGTGCTGACAGCGCTGCGGATCCGGTCGGCGACGGGCCCGGCCCCCACCGCGTCGGCGTCGAGTCGCAGGGCCGCCAGCGGGGTCCGCAGCCGGTGCGACACGTCCGCGATCATCTCGCGTTCCTTCGCGAGCAGCTGCGACGTCCGCGACGAGGCCTCGTCGATCGACTCCGCCAGCGCCTCCAGTTCGCGCGGCCCGCGCAACCGCACCCGCCGCCCGACCGACGTGGTCAGCTCCCGCAGCGCCGCCAGCACGGGCGTGAAAGGCCTGTGGCCCAACCACACCGCCGCGCCCAAGGCCACCAGCGCGACCCCGACGACCAGGAACACCGCGAAGAACGGGAACGGCACGGCGGCCGGCACCACCGAAACCACGGCCCCGTCAACGGAAGCGGCCGGCGCGCCACCACCGGCCCCGAGGCGCGTGCCGTCCCTCAGCACCACGGACAACCGGCCCCCGGCACCGGCGGCCGTGCGCGCGATCGTTCCCCGGATGGCGTCGGGATCCGCGGACACCGCCAGCACCCCGGCGACGACAGCCGCATCACGCCGATCGGCTTCGGCGGCGGTGGTCACAGCGTGCGAGTAGGTCAGAAACCCAGCCGTGGCCACGAAAACCAGGGCGACCAGGCCGGCGGCGAGCAGCAGGGCGCGGGTGATGACCGCCCTCATTCGGGCGCCGCCAGCTTGAACCCGACGCCCCGGACCGTGTGCAGGTAACGGGGATGCGCCGCGGTCTCGCCGAGCTTGCGCCGCAACCAGGACGCGTGGACGTCGATCGTCTTGTCGTCGCCCACGTACGGATTGCCCCACACGGCCTGGATGAGCTCTCGCCGTGAGATCACCCGCCCCGGCCGTTGCGCCAGGTAAGCCAGCAGGTCGAACTCCCGCCTGCTCAGCGCGAGAGCGGAGTCGCCGAGCGTCGCCGCCCGCTGGGCGAGATCGATGCGCAACCCACCGAGTTCCACGACCTCGGACGGCACCGACGAACCACCCGTGCGGCGCAGCAACGCGTTGATCCGCGCGGCCAGGTGCTCGGCCGAGAACGGCTTCACGATGTAGTCGTCCGCGCCCGCGTTCAGCGTGCTCACGACCGAGGCCTCGGCACCCCGCGCGGTCGCCACGATGACCGGCACGTTGCTCACCCCGCGCAGCATCCGCAGCGCCGCGACGCCGTCCAGGTCCGGCAGCCCGAGGTCGAGTATCACCAGGTCCAGTTCGGAAGTCCCCGCCTCGCGCAGTGCGGCCACGGCGGTGCCGACGGCCTGCACGACGTGACCGAGGTCGGTCAGCGCGTGCACCAGCGCCGCCTGGACCACCGGGTCGTCCTCGACCACCAGCACCTTCGACATGCACGCAGCGTAAGCACCGAACCCGTCGATTGGGAGAGGTGTCACGAGCTTATCGAGATCGTGTTTCGTCCTTAAATCTCCCTTAGGGATGGCGGGCCTACGGTCTGCAGTCACACCGGAGCAGGGAGTTGGCGTGGCAGAAGTCGTTCTGACGGGGCTGGGCAAGGCCTACGGTGACGGCACCCGTGCGGTCACCGACCTCAACCTGGAGATCCGCGACGGTGAGTTCCTGGTGCTCGTGGGCCCGTCGGGCTGCGGCAAGACGACGGCGCTGCGGATGATCGCCGGGCTCGAGCAGATCACCGAGGGCACGATCCACATCGGCGAGAACGTCGTCAACGACGTGCCGTCACGTGACCGCGACGTGGCGATGGTGTTCCAGTCGTACGCGCTCTACCCGCACCTGAACGTCTACGACAACATCGCGTTCGGCCTCACACTGCGCAAGCTCGCGAAGAAGGAGATCGACCACCGCGTCCGCGAGGTCGCCGACGTCCTCGAACTGACCGAGCACCTCGACCGCAAGCCCCGCAACCTCTCCGGCGGGCAACGCCAGCGCGTCGCGATGGGCCGGGCGATCGTGCGCGCCCCGCAGGCGTTCCTGATGGACGAGCCACTGTCCAATCTGGACGCCAAGCTGCGCGTGCAGATGCGGGCGCAGATCGCGCGGATCCAGCGCGAGATCGGCGTGACGACCGTGTACGTCACGCACGACCAGACCGAGGCCATGACGCTCGGCGACCGCGTGGCCGTGATGCGCCGCGGTGTGCTGCAACAGGTCGGGCCGCCCCAGGAGCTCTACGACCGGCCCGTCAACCTGTTCGTCGCCGGGTTCATCGGCTCGCCGGGCATGAACCTCGTGTCCGCGAAGCTCGACGAGGACTCCGACGGCCGCTTCTGGGTCTCGCTGGGCTCCGACGCGCTGCTGCTGCCGGAGTCCGTGCTGCAGCAACGGCCCGCGCTCAGGCAGTACGTCGGCCGCGACGTCGTGGTCGGCATCCGCCCCGAGGACATGGAGGACACGGCCCTCGCTGACGCCCGCGAAGGCGAAATCCTCCACTCCGTCGCCGACCTGGTCGAGGCCATGGGCTCGGACGTCCTCGTGCACTTCCCGGTCGACGTCCCGCCCGTCGTCACCGACGACACCCGCGAGCTCGCGAAGGACGCCGGCACCGACGACCTGCCCAAGGCCGGCAAGGGAACCGTCCTCGTCGGACGGTTCAGCCCGCGCACCCGCATCTACGAAGGACAACCCGTCGCCGCCTGGGTGGACACCTCCCGGCTGCACTTCTTCGACCCGGCCACCGGGTCCTCGATCTGGAAGTAGGAGAGCTTCAATGAGGAAGCAATGGATCGCGTTGCTCGCGCTCACCGCCGCCGCGTGCTCCGGCGGGGCGGCGGGAACCGGGACCACCGAGGACCTCAAGGGCCAGACCGTCGAGGTCGTCGGCCCGTGGACCGGCGACGAGCAGAAGAGCTTCGAGCAGGTGCTGAAGGTGTTCACCGACAAGACGGGCGCCGAGGTCAAGTACACACCCGCCGGTGACGAGCTGCCGACGGTGGTGCAGACCAGAATCTCGGGCGGCACACCACCGAACGTCGCCCTGATCGCCCAGCCCGGTCTCGTCGCGCAGTTCGCCAGGGCCGGGGCGTTGAAGCCGGTGAACGCCGACGTCGAGAAGGCCGTCACCGACCACAACGCGGCGGTGTGGAAGCAGCTCGGCAGCGTCGACGGCAAGCTCTACGGCTTCGCCTTCAAGACCGCCAACAAGTCCGCGTTCTGGTACAGCGAGAAGGCCTTCCAGCAGGTCGGCGCCACCCCGCCGGCCACGTGGGACGACCTGATCAAGACCAGCAAGGCGATCTCCGAGACCGGGCTCGCCGCGGTGTCGGTCGGCGGCGCGGACGGCTGGACGCTCACCGACTGGTTCGAGAACGTCTACCTGCGCACCGCGGGCCCGGACAACTACGACAAGCTCGCGAAGCACGAGATCCCGTGGACCGACCCGACCGTGCGCAAGGCGCTGGAGGAACTGGCGAAGCTCTGGGGCGACCCGACGCTGATCGCGGGCGGCGCGCTGCAGACCGAGTTCCCGAAGTCCGTCACCAACGTCTTCGGCGAGCCCTCCACGGCCGCGATGGTGTTCGAGGCGGACTTCGTCGCCAGCATCATCACCACCAACACCAAGGCGAAGGTCGGCGAGGACGCCAAGTTCTTCCCGTTCCCGTCCGTCGCGGGCAGCAAGGACGCCGTGGTCGCCGGTGGTGACATGGCCGTGCAGTTCAAGGACGACAAGGCCACCGCCGAGCTGATGAAGTTCCTGGCCTCGCCCGAGTCCGGCAAGGTGTGGGCCGGGCTGGGCGGATTCCTCTCGCCCAACAAGGACATCCCGGAGACCGCGTACCCCGACGCCGTGACCCAGGAGCTCGCCAAGCGGATCGTCGACGCGGGCGACAACGTCCGGTTCGACATGTCCGACCTCGCGCCGGCCGCGTTCGGTGGCACGAAGGGCGCGGGGGAGTGGAAGGACCTGCAGGACTTCCTGGCCGACCCGAAGAACGTCGACGGCATCATGGCGCGCCTGGAAGCCAACGCGGCGAAGGCCTTCGCCAAATGAGGCTTCGGGTGAACGTGGACGCCGCGCCGGGGCGCTCGCCCCGGCAGGCGATCCCGTTCCTGCTCCCCGCGCTGGTCCTGCTCGCGGCGCTGGTGCTCTACCCGCTGGTGTTCTCGCTGATCCGCAGCTTCTTCGACGCGAGCGGGGACGAGTTCGTCGGTCTGCGCAACTACGTCGACACCTTCACCGACCCGCGGACGCTGACCGCGTTCCGCAACAACGTGATCTGGGTGGTGGTCGCTCCGGCGGCCGTCACCGGCATCGGCCTCATCCTCGCGGTGCTGACCGAACGCATCCGCTGGGCCACGGCGTTCCGGCTGGTGCTGTTCATGCCGATGGCGATCTCGCTGTTCGCCTCGGGCATCATCTTCCGGCTCGTGTACGACGAGGCGCCGAACCAGGGCGTCGTGAACGCGGTCGTCGTCGGCGTGCACGACATGTTCAGCCCGGCGTCGCAGTACCCCGGCGCACGGCCCCGTGACGGTTACGCCGCAACGGAAGCGGGCTTCGCCTCGATCCGGCCGGCCCAGGCGGGCGACACGATCTCGTTGCCGCTCATCGGATACTCGCCGCAGGACGTGCCGCCGCAGGCGCTCCCGGCCTCCCCGCCGGCCGCGGGCACCGGTGAGCTGCGCGGCGTGCTGTGGCTCGACGTGTCGCTCGGCGGCAGGGCCGGCGCGGTCGACCCGACCGAGCGCGGCCTGCCCGGCATCGCGGTGGAGGCCGTGCGGGACGGCCGGGTCGTCGCCCGCACGACGACCGGTGACGACGGCAGGTTCACGTTCCCCGACCTCGGCGCGGGCGACGTGACCGTGCGGCTGCCGGCGGAGAACTTCACGCTGCCGTTCCGCGGCCTGACCTGGCTCGGGGCGTCGCTGATCACCCCGGTGATCATCTCCTCCTGGATCTGGATCATGACCGGGTTCGCGATCACGTTCATCGCGGCGGGCCTCTCGGCGATCCCGCGGGACGCGCTGGAGGCCGCGCGGGTCGACGGCGCGACCGAGTGGCAGGTGTTCAAGCGCGTCACCATCCCGCTGCTCTCCCCGGTGCTGCTGGTGGTGTTCGTGACACTCGTGATCAACGTGCTGAAGATCTTCGAGCTGGTGTTCGTCATCGCGCCGGGCTCGGTGCAGTCCGAGGCCAACGTGCTGGCCCTGCAGATGTGGCAGGTGTCCTTCGGCACGGGTGGCGACCAGGGGGCGGGCAGCGCGCTCGCGGTGATCCTGTTCCTGCTGGTGGCCCCGGCGATGCTGTTCAACATCCGCCGATTCCGACGGGAGCGGTCATGACCCTGGTGGCCGAAGAGGTCCGCATCGACGTGCCGGTGTCCGGCGCGCCCAGGCGGGGTGTGCTGACGCGGCTCGTCGCCCGGCTCGGCAACGGTGTCGTGCAGGTCGTGCTCGCCCTGGTGGCGGTGTTCTGGCTGGTGCCGGTGTTCGGCCTGCTGATCGCGTCGTTGCGCGACGAGTCGGCCAACACCGCGAACGGCTGGTGGACGGTGTTCACCAAGCCCGCCGAGCTGACGCTGGCCAACTACGCCGAGCTCGTCGCGAACCAGGCGGTGTGGCAGTCGTTCCTGAACACCTTCTACATCGCCGTCCCCGCAACGGTTCTGGTCGTCGTGATGGCGTCGCTGGCCTCGTACGCGCTGGCGTGGATCGAGTTCCCCGGCCGCGAGACGCTGACCGTGGTCGTCGTCGGGTTGCTGGTCATGCCGATCCAGGTCGCGCTCATCCCGGTGGCGAAGCTGTTCGGCGCGCTGGGGCTGTTCGGCACGATCACCGGCGTGGTGCTGTTCCACGTCGCGTTCGGGCTGCCGTTCGCCATCTTCCTGCTGCGCAACTTCTTCACCGGCATCCCGCGCGACCTGATCGAGGCCGCGCGGATGGACGGCGCGACGGAGTGGGTGATCTTCAAGCGGGTGATCCTGCCGGTGGCCAAGCCGGCGATCGCCTCGCTGACGATCTTCCAGTTCCTCTGGGTGTGGAACGACCTGCTGGTGGCGCTGGTGTTCGCGGACCAGGACTCGGCACCGATCACGGTGGCGCTGCGGGCCCAGCTGCGGCAGTTCGGCACGAACATCGACATGCTCTCGACGGGCGCGTTCCTGTCGATGATCGTGCCGCTCGCGGTGTTCCTGGTGTTCCAGAAGTACTTCGTGCAGGGAGTGCTGGCGGGGTCGACGAAATAGCTGCTAGCGCGACGACGGGGGTGCCGTCGAGTTGCGGGTCACCAGGCGCACGTCCAGGACGAGGGGGTCGGCCGACCGCTCGCCACCTTCGACGAGGGTGAGCAGGCGGTCGACGGCGTGGGTGGCCTTGCCGACGATGTCCTGGGCGATGGTGGTGAGTTTCGGCGTGATGTACGCGCTGATGTCCAGGTCGTCGAAGCCCACCACCGACACCCGGTCCGGGACGCCGATCCCGGCCTCCAGCATGCCCTCGATGATGCCGATCGCCAGGATGTCCGCGGTGGCGAACACGGCGGTCGCGTCCGGGTGCGCGCCGAGCCAGCACCTGCCCAGCGCGACGCCGTTCTCGTGCGTGGTGTTCAGTGTCTCGACAGGACAGTCCGCAATGGATAGACCTATGTCCTCGAAAGCTTGCTGGAAGCCCAGGAAGCGTTCGTGCACGACACCGACGTCGGTGAACGACGGACCGGCGAAGACGATCCTGCGGTGTCCCAGGGAAAGCAGGTGCGCGGCCGCCAGGCGGGCACCGGTGAAGTCGTCGGAACGCACCCCCGTCGTCAGCGGGCCGGCGGCGTAGCTGTCGATCGCCAGCACCGGGGTCGCGCCGGTGACCCGGCGGTGCAGGCCGGCGATCTCCTCGTCGAGGAAACCCAGCAGCACCGCGCCGTCCAGGCTCCACGAGCGCAGCGCCTCGCCGATCTCGGCCGTGTCGGAGACCCCGCGCAGCAGCAGGTGGTAGCCGCGCTTGCGGAGCCTGCGCTCGATCTGGCCGATGATCGCGATGTTGTGCGGGCTGATCGCCAGGCTGTCCTCGCTGGCGGCCGGCACCAGCAGCCCGACCAGCCGGGACTGGTTGGCCGCGAGGCTGCGGGCCGACGCGCTGGGCACGTACCCGCGTTCGTCGATGATCCGGCGCACCCGCTCGACGGTCTCCGCCGAGACCCGCGCGCTCTTACCGTTGATCACGTTCGACACGGTCATCACGCTGACGCCCGCCGCCTCCGCGATGTCCTTCAAGGTGACCCGCATCGCTGGTGCTGCCCCTCCGATTTCCGTCGTTGACACCCTCTGTGCCCGCAGGCTAGCGTCCCACGCCACAGAGATTTAACGCTACACCTAATCTGATCAGTGACGATCGGCGGCCTGCCGTGCGTCGGGACCGAACGAGGGGAATCGCACCGTGACGACGGACCTGCCGCCGCCCGCGCCCTGGTGGCGCGACGCGGTGATCTACCAGATCTATCCCCGCAGCTTCGCCGACTCGGGCGGCGACGGGATCGGCGACCTCGGCGGGGTGCGTGCCCGGCTCGGCCACCTGCGTGACCTGGGGGTCGACGCGATCTGGTTCACCCCCTGGTACCTCTCGCCGATGGCGGACGGCGGCTACGACGTCGCCGACTACCGAGCCATCGACCCCGCCTTCGGCACCCTGGCCGACGCCGAGGCGCTCATCGCCGACGCCGCCGCGCTCGGCATCCGCACGATCGTCGACGTGGTGCCCAACCACGTCTCCAGCGACCACACCTGGTTCCAGGCCGCGCTGGCGGCGGGTCCCGGATCGCCCGAGCGCGAGCGCTTCTGGTTCCGCGAGGGCAAGGGCGAGCACGGCGAACTGCCGCCGACGAACTGGCGGTCGAGCTTCGCGGGCGGCACGTGGACCCGCGTCACCGAGGCGGGCGGCCGGCCCGGCCAGTGGTACCTGCACCTGTTCGCCCCCGAGCAGCCCGACCTCAACTGGAACCACCCCGAGGTGCGGCGCGAGCACGAGGACGTGCTGCGGTTCTGGTTCGATCGCGGCGTGGCGGGCATCCGCGTCGACTCGGCGTCCATGCCGGTCAAGGACCCGGAACTGCCCGAGGTGCCGGAGACCTACGCCGCGGGCGAGCACCCGTTCATCGACCGCGACGAGCTGCACGACATCTACCGGGGCTGGCGTGCCGTCGCCGACTCCTACGCCGAGCCGCGGGTGCTGGTCGGCGAGGTGTGGCTGGACGACCAGAAGCGCTTCGCGCGCTACCTGCGCGCCGACGAGATGCACTCGGCGTTCAACTTCGACTTCATGGGCCGTCCCTGGGACGCCAAGGAACTGCGCGAGTCCATCGCGTCCACTTTGGACGCCCACGCCCCGGTAGGCGCGCCCGCGACGTGGGTGCTGTCCAACCACGACGTGACCAGGCCGGTGACCCGCTACGGCCGCGCCGAGACGTCGTTCTCGTTCCTGGCCAAGCGTTTCGGCGAGCCCACCGACCTGGCGCTGGGGGAGCGGCGGGCACGGGCGGCGGCGCTGCTGACCGCGGCCCTGCCCGGCGCGCTCTACCTCTACCAGGGCGACGAGCTGGGCCTGCCCGAGGTCGAGGACCTGCCGCTGGAGGTGTTGCAGGACCCGATGCACTTCCGTTCCGACGGCATCGACCCCGGCCGCGACGGCTGCCGAGTTCCGTTGCCGTGGACCTGGGAAGGCAGCTCGCACGGCTTCGGGCCGGACGACGGGCAGCCGCCCTGGTTGCCACAGCCCGCCGGCTGGGGCAGCCGGTCGGTGCAGGCGCAGCACGACGACCCCGCGTCGATGCTCGCGCTGTACCGGTCCGCGCTGGCGCTGCGCCGCGCCGAGACGGGCCTGCGCGGGGAGTCCTTCGCCTGGGTCGACCTGGGACCGGAGGCGATCGCCTTCCGCCGCGACGACGTGGTGTGCGCGGTCAACTTCGGCCCCGACCCGCTCCCGCTGCCCCCGCACCGGGAAGTCCTGCTCACCAGCGCCCCCCTCGACGGGGCATGCCTGCCCACCGACGCCGCCGCGTGGCTGCGCGCGTAGTTCCCCTGGAGAGACAATGAAGTCCCACCGTGCAAGAGTCGCCGCCGCTCTCGTGCTGTCGCTGGCACTGACCGCGTGCGGCTCCACCCCCGACGAGGTCACCGCCGACGGCAAGGTCGTCCTCACCGTGGCCATGGACGCCGGGCTGGAGGCCAAGGCGGTCGAGGCGTTCAACGCCCGCGTCGCGCAGTTCGAACAGGCCAACCCCGACATCGACGTGTTGCCCCAGGAGTACACCTGGACGGCGGCGACGTTCACCGCGCAGCTCGCGGGCGGCACCGTGCCGGACGTGCTGACGGTGCCGTTCACCGACGGCCGCGGTCTCATCGAACGCGGCCAGATCGCCGACATCAGCGGCCAGGTCGCCGCGCTGCCCTACGCCTCGTCGCTCAACCCGGCCGTCGCCAAGGCGGGCCAGGCGGCCGACGGCAAGCAGTGGGCGGTCCCGATCGCCGCCTACGGCCAGGCCCTGCACTACAACCGCACCCTGTTCACCCAGGCCGGGCTCGACCCCGACAAGCCGCCGGCGACGTGGGCCGCGATCCGCAGTGCCGCCAAGCAGATCACCGAACGCACCGGCCAGGCCGGCTACGCGCAGATGACCCAGGGCAACACCGGCGGGTGGATCCTCACCACGCTGGACTACGCCTTCGGCGGGCGCACCGAGAAGGTCGACGGCGAGAAGGCCGAGGCCACCATCGACACCCCGGAGATGACCGAGGTCCTCAGCGCGTTGCGTGCCATGCGGTGGGACGACAACTCGATGGGCGCCAACTTCCTCTACGACTGGGCGGGCATCAACCAGGACTTCGCCGCCGGCCGCATCGGGATGTACGTCTCCGGCGGCGGCAACTACGGCAACCTGCTCACCCAGAACGGCCTCAAGCCCGCCGACTACGGCGTCGCCGCGCTGCCGCTGGCGGACAAGCCCGAGGCCGGTGTGCTCGGTGGCGGCACGCTCGCCGTCGTCAGCCCGAACGCGGGCGACCGTGGCAAGAACGCCGCCGTGAAGTGGATCGACTTCTATTACATGGGCAAGCTCACCGCCCAGGACGCCGCCGTCGCCGACGCGAAGACGCTGTCCGAGACCAAGCAGCCCGTCGGGGTGCCCGCGCTGCCGGTGGTGGACCGCGCCACCTACGACAAGCAGCAGGAGTGGGTCAGGCAGTACGTGAACGTGCCGCTGGGGCAGATGAAGCCCTACACCGACGCGATGTTCGACCAGCCGCTGGTCACCGAGCCGACGAAGTCCACCCAGGAGGTCTACAAGATCCTGGACACGACCGTGCAGAAGCTGCTCACCGACCGCGGCGCCGACATCGCCGCGCTGCTCGAGGCCGCCGACGCCGAGGCGCAGAACACGATCGGCCGGGGCTGAGCGGTGGTCCTCCAGTCCCAGGCTCCCGTGGCGGCGGTCGTCGTACCGCCTCCACCGGCACTCCGCCGCCGCACACCGTCCACCTGGGTCCGCCGCGGCGGGCTGACCACCCTGCTGTTCCTGCTGCCGTTGCTGCTGGTGTTCGGGGTGTTCTCATGGGCGCCGATCGCGCAGTCGGTGGTGATGAGCTTCCAGCAGACCAACCTCGTCGGGCCGGTGCGGTTCGTCGGCCTGGACAACTTCGCTCAGGTACTCGGCGATCCTCTACTGTGGACCGCGGTCGGCAACACGCTGTGGTTCGCGGTGCTGGCACTGGTGTTCGGCTACCCGATCCCGCTGGTCGCCGCCGTGCTGATCAGCGAGGTCCGGGCCCGCCGCGGCCTCTTCAGTGCGCTGGCCTACCTGCCGGTGGTGGTGCCACCGGTGGTCGCGGTGCTGCTGTGGAAGTTCTTCTACGACGCCAGTCCGTCCGGGGTGTTCAACACCGTGCTCGGCTGGGCCGGGCTGGGACCGTGGCAGTGGCTGCAGAACCCCGGCAGCGCCATGCCCGCGCTGGTGCTGGAGGCGACGTGGGCGGCCGCGGGCGGCACGGTGATCATCTACCTGGCCGCGCTGGCCGGTGTGCCCGCCGAGCAGTACGAGGCCGCCGAGATCGACGGCGCCGGGATCTGGCGCAAGATCTGGCACGTGACGCTGCCGCGGTTGCGTGGCGTGCTGCTGGTGACGTTCATCCTGCAGATCATCGGTACTGCGCAGGTGTTCCTCGAACCGTTTCTGTTCACCGGCGGCGGCCCGGCCAACTCGACGATGACCGTCCTGCTGCTGATCTACGACTACGCCTTCGCCAGCAGCCTCGGCGGTGACTACGGCGCCGCGACCGCGCTGAGCATCATGCTCGCCGCCGTGCTGGCCGTGCTCTCGGCCCTCTACCTGCGGGTGACCAAGTCGTGGAGCGCGTCGTGAAGCGCGGGCTGATCTCCCCGTCGGAACGGGCGACACCGGCGATCCGCCGGACGTTGCGCGTGGTGCAGGGCCTGCTGCTGGGAGCGCTGCTGCTCACCGGTCTCGGGCCGATGCTGTGGCTGGCCAAGGCGGCGGTCACGCCGACCCAGGACACGCTGCGCACACCGTTGTCGCTCTTCCCCACCGGCGTCGACCTGGCCAACCTGCTCACCGCGTGGACCAGGGTGGAGATCGACAAGTACTTCCTCAACACCGTGGTGATCGCCGCCGGGTCGTGGCTGGTGCAGCTCGTCGTGGCCACCACGGCCGGCTACGCGCTGGCGATCCTGCGGCCCCGCTACGGTCGGCTGATCACCGCCGTCGTACTCGGCACGCTGTTCGTCCCGGCGATCGTGCTGCTGGTGCCGCTGTACCTGACTGTCGTGCGCGCCGGGATGATCAACACGTTCTGGGCGGTGTGGCTGCCCGCGGGCGCCAGCGCCTTCAACGTCGTTCTGGTGCAACGGTTCTTCGCGAACCTGCCGCGCGAGGTGCTGGAGGCCGCACGGGTCGACGGCGCCGGGCCCGTGCGGGTGTTCTGGTCGGTGGTGCTGCCGCTCTCCCGCCCGATCCTGGGCGTGGTGTCCGTGTTCGCGGTGGTGGCCAGCTGGAAGGACTTCCTCTGGCCGCTGCTGGTGCTGCCCGACCCGGCGGTGCAGCCGCTGTCCGTGCGGCTGCCCGCGTTGCAGCGCTACGTCGAGCTCGACGTGTTCCTCGCCGCGCTCGCCATCTCGTCGGTCATCCCGGTGGCGCTGTTCCTGGTGTTCCAACGGCTGTTCCTGCAGAGCGGTGCGCTCGAAGGAGCGGTCAAAGGCTAGTGGCGTGGCCACTAGGCCCCTGTCCCGAATCCTCGCCCAGGAGTACAACAACGATGTTGACACGAATCCCTGCGGCCTTGGTGCTGGCCGCTGCCGTCGTGGCGGGCGCAATCGCCGCCACCGGGCCGGTTTCGGCCGCACCTGCCACCTACCAGGCCGAGTCCGCCGCCCTCTCGGGCGGCGCCCGCGCCGAGACCGAACACCCCGGGTACACCGGAAGCGGGTACGCCGGCGGGTTCACCGACGCGAACCGCGGAGCCGCCGCGGTCACCGTCACCACGAGTGGGTCAGCGGCGGGTGCGAACCGGCTGATCCTGCGCTACGCCAACGGAACCGGCGGCACCCGCACCGTCACCCTGGCCGTCAACGGCGGCACCCGGCAGCTCTCGCTCCCGGCCACCGCGGGCTGGGCGTCGTGGGGAACGGTGAGCCAGAACGTCACCCTGAACGCGGGCGCCAACACCCTCGCCGTGCGCTATGGCAGTGGCGACAACGGAAACGTCAACATCGACAGCCTGTCGGTGGAGCCCGTGGTACCCGCGGCCGGGGTCGTGGAGGCCGAGTCCGGGACGCTCTCCGGTGGCGCGCGAGCCGAGTCCGAGCACGGCGGGCACACCGGTAGCGGCTACGTCGGCGGGTTCGTCGACGCCAATCGCGGCGCGGCGGTGACGTTCACCGTCGCCGGTACCGCGACGAGGTCGAGCCTGGCTCTGCGCTACGCCAACGGAACCGGCTCGCCGCGCACCATGACCGTCACGGTCAACGGTGCGGCGCAACAGGTGTCGCTGCCCGCGACCGCGTCGTGGAGCGAGTGGGCCACCGCGAACGTCACGGCCACCACCGTCGTGGGGTCCAACACCGTCGCGGTGTCCTACGGCAGCGCGGACAACGGCAACGTCAACCTCGACAGCGCCGCCCTCACCGCGGACGACACCAATCCTGCCCCCGAGGGCACCGCCGAGCTGGAAAGCGGCTTCCTCGGTGGAGGCGCCGTGCCGGCCGCCACGGCGGGCGCGACCGGAACCGGCGCGGTCTCACTGCCCGGCACTGGTGCGCGGGTCATCCGGACGATCAACCAGACCGTCATGGGCACCGCCACCATCACCTTGCGCTACACGGCATCCGCGAGCGGCACCGTGACGACCTACGTCAACGGCGTCAAAGGCGCGCAGCTGTCTCTCACCGGCGGCAGCGGCTGGCGCACCGCCACTCACACCGCCGTGCTGAGGGCGGGTCTGAACATCGTCGGCTACGGCGACGCGACCGGCGTCCAGCTCGACAACATCGCCGTGACCGGCTCGGCCGCCCTGGCCGCACGAGGCGCGACCGTCCCGTTCACCACCTACGAGGCCGAGGCCGGCACCACCACCGGCACCAGGCTCACCCCGGCCCGCCAGTACACGACCGACGCCGCCGAGGCCTCCGGGCGCGGCGCCGTCAAGCTCACCGGCACCGGCCAGTACGTGCAGATCACCCTGACCCGGCCCGCCAACGCCCTCACCGTCCGCGCGAGCGTCCCCGACGGCACCTCCGCGCCGCTGGCCGTCCACGCGGGCGGATCCAAGGTCGGCGACCTGTCCCTGACCTCGAAGTACAGCTGGATGTACGGCGCGTACCCGTTCGCCGAGGGCCCAGGCGGAGCGCGCCCGCACCGTTACTTCGACGACGCGCGAATCCTGCTCCCGCAGACCTATCCCGCGGGGACCGTGATCCGCCTGGCCAAGGACACCGCGGCTACCGGCTACATCACTGTCGACCTGGTCGACGCCGAAGTCGCCGCCGCCACGACCGCACCCGCCGGCTACGTCGACGCCCGCACCCACGGCGCGAACCCCGGCGACGGGGCCGACGACAGCGCCGGTATCCGCGCGGCCATCGCGGCCGCCCAGGGCACCGCGGCCAAGGGCGTGTGGCTGCCCGCGGGCGCGTACAACCTGAACAGCCTGGTGAACGTCAGCGGCGTGGACGTGCGCGGCGCCGGCATCTGGCACACCGTCCTCAATGGATCCAACCGCCGTGGCGGCTTCGCCATCACCGGCGCCGGCACCACGATCGCCGACCTCACCTTCGACGGCGACGTCACCACCCGCGACCCCGACGAGGCACCCAACTCCGACTCGTTCATCGAGGTGGAGTCCGGCTCCGCGTCCACGGTGTTCAACGTCGCCACCAACCACGCCAAGACGGGCCTGTGGCTCAAGCAGGCCGACGGCTTCTTCGCCGCGGGCCTGCGGGTGCGCAACACCATGGCCGACGGCCTCAACGTCAACGGCAACAACGGCCCCACCGCGAACGTCCGCGTGGAGCAGAGCACGTTCCGCAACACCGGTGACGACGGCATGGCCATGTGGTCCTGGGACCGCAACAACACCGTCAGCCGCAGCGTGTTCGCCTTCAACACCATCTCGCTGCCCATCCTCGCGAACGGCGCCGCGATCTACGGCGGCACCGACAACCGCATCGAGGACTCGCTGATCAGCGACACGGTGTTCAACGGCGCCGGGATCATGGTGTCCAGCTGGCACGAGGCCAAACCGTTCGGTGGCACCACCGCCGTACAGCGCACCACGCTCACGCGAGCCGGCACCCGCAACTGGGACTGGAACACCCACACCGGCGCCGTCTGGCTGTTCGCGGAACGCGCCGACATCACCGGAGCCCTGGTGCTGAAAGACCTCGACATCACCGACGCCGGCTATCACGGCATGCTCTTCAGCTGGAACAAGGCGATCACCAACGTCACCGTCGACAACGTCAGGATCAACGGCACCGGCGGCGCGACCGACGCGTTCACCGACGACAAGGGCGTCCCGGTCTCCAACGCCGGCTCCCACGGCATGCACTTCAACCTGGTGTCCGGCACCGGGCGCTTCGACCGCGTCACCGTGGCGGGCGTCAAGGGCACCGGCAGCCAGGGAATGGCCAACGACGAAAATCGCTACACCGTCCAGCGCGGCACCGGCAACTCAGGCTGGTAGTTCTGAGCACCCTGTTCCTCGAGGGGTAGCCGACTGTTGCCCGGCGAGGGAGCGATAGGGTGCAAGGGTGAACTTGAGAGAGTGGGCACTGGAGCAGGGGGTGCATCCGAAGACGGCATACCGCTGGTTTCGGGAAGGCATTCTGCCGGTGCCCGCTCGCCGTGCGGGGCGTCTTATCCTGGTGGATGCCGACCCGAAGCCGGCCGTGGTGGGCAAGGTGGCGGCGTACTGCCGGGTTTCCAGCGCCGACCAGAAGGATGACCTTGAGCGGCAGGTCGGGCGAGTGGTGACTGGGGCGACGGGGCTTGGCCTGTCGGTGGGCCAGGTGGTGTCCGAGGTCGGGTCAGATATGAACGGCCACCGCCGCAAGCTCACCAAACTCCTGTCGGACCCGGCAGTTACGGTCATCGTCGTGGAGCACCGTGACCGGATCACGAGGTTCGGGTTCGAGCATCTGGCCGCGTCGATGTCGGCGTGTGGGCGGCGGATTGTCGTGCTGGATGCGACCGAGACCAGTGATGACTTGGTTCGCGATGTCACCGAGGTTCTCACCTCGTTGTGTGCCCGCCTGCACGGACGCCGTTCGGCATCGCGTCGAGCGGCGAAAGCGGTCGCGGTCGCCACCGATAGCGAGCTTGGATGAGTACCGCCACGGTGATGCAGGCGTACCGGTTCGCGTTGGACCCGAGCGCCGCGCAGGCCCGTGATCTTGAACGTCACGCGGGGGCGGCCCGGTTCGCGTTCAACTGGGCGCTCGCGCAGGTGAAGGCGAACATCGGCCAACGGACGGCCGAACGCTCCTACGGCGTGGATGGTGAGGACCTCACTGCTTCGCTGGGATGGAACCTGCCCGCGTTGCGTCGCGCCTGGAACGCCGCCAAATCCGAGATCGCCCCGTGGTGGAGTGAGTGCAGCAAAGAGGCGTTCAACACCGGCCTGGACGGTGTAGCCCGTTCGTTGAAGAACTGGGCGGACTCCAAGTCCGGCAAGCGGGCCGGCCGCAAGGTCGGGTTCCCGCGCTTCAAGGCCCGCCGTCGCACCACACCCAGCGTACGGTTCACCACCGGGGTGATCCGCGTTGAGACCGACCGCAAGCATGTGACCTTGCCCAGGATCGGCGCGATCAAGACGCACGAGTCGACCCGCAAACTGGCCCGCCGCCTGGAGACCGGGACCGCTCGAGTCCTGTCCGCGACGGTGCGCCGCGACGCCGGCCGCTGGTACTGCGCGTTCACTGTCGAAGTCGCCCGCCATGTGAGTGCTCCGGCACGACCTGACGCGACTGTCGGGGTGGACCTGGGCATCAAGGCTCTGGCCGTGCTGTCCACCGGTGAGCCGGTGCCCAACCCACGACACCTCAACAGGGCCCTGAAAGCACTGCGAACCGCTTCTCGCACGTTGTCGCGGCGAGTCGGCCCCGACCGCCGCACCGGGCAACGACCCTCGGCCCGCTGGGAAACCGCCCGGCGCGAAGTCACCCGTATCCACACTCGGGTCGCGAATCTGCGCAAAGACGCGATCCACAAGCTCACCACCGACTTGGCCACCACCTACGGCACCGTCGTCGTGGAAGACCTCAACGTCTCGAGCATGCTCAAGAACCACAAGCTGGCCCGGCACATCGCCGACGCCTCCTTCGGCGAGATCAGACGCCAACTCGACTACAAGACCGGGTGGAACGGCGGGCAACTCGCCGTCGCCGACCGGTGGTTCCCTTCGAGTAAGACGTGTTCTGGCTGCGGCACAGTAAAACCCAAACTGGGCCTTGCAGACCGGATCTTCACCTGCGATGCCTGCGGCTTGGTCATCGACCGGGACCTCAACGCCGCGCTCAACCTCAAGCAGTACGTCGACCTGGAGTGGCCGGGCGACGCGAAACAGGGCGTGGAGCCGACCAGAAGACCAAGCCCAGCTTGGCAGGTGGCTGTGAAACGCCAACCCCGCACCATCTCGGTGGGCAAGACGGGGACCGCCGACCGGTAACGGTCGGCTGTGAGCAGCGGACTCATTAGAGTTCCCTCACTCGCAACGGCAGATCAGGTAGGGGTCAGGGGAAACCCTGATGGCAGGGCGTCCGGCCGCGGGCAAGCTGGAGTCGTCAAGGAGATCCGTAGTTCTAGGAGAGTCATGAGCGAATCCACGTCCGAGTCCGCCCGTACCGCCGTCGACTCGGTGGTCGACGCCGTGCGCGGGCTGGTGAACGAGGGCATCAACCGTCGTGTTGTCGTGCGTGACAGCAAGGACGACGTGGTGCTCGAGGTGCCGTTGGCTCTCGGGCTGGTCGCGGCGTTCGCCGCTCCGGTGGCCACGACCATCGGTGCCGGTGTCGCGCTGGTCGGCAAGTGCGGGATCAAGCTGGAGAACCGCCCGGAGCCCGCTGGTCAGCCCGCGACGACGGTCGAGTCCGAGCAGGCGTAGCCAGCGGCCGAAGGGGGCTGGTGCCGTCACCGGTAGTGGTGACGGCACCTCTTCACGAGGCGTCTTCCAGCAGCGCCAGGAACTCCGCACGCGTGCTGTCGATGCGTGCGCTCAGTTCCACCACCGGTGTGCTCGTGCCCGACGACAGTTCCGCGCGGGCGACGGTGCGTGCCTCTTCGAATTGCGTGCGCAGCAACGCCGTCAACTGCTGGTCGAAGGCGGTGCCCTCGGCGTACCCGACGGCGGCGAGTTCGGCGGCCGTGATCATGCCCGGCATGTCGTGCCCGTCGTGCTGGTCGCTCTCCTGCCTGCCGGTCCGGGCGAGCAGTTCCCGCACCTGTGCCAGTTCGGCCCGGTAACGGGCCTGTAGCCGAGCGGCCACCGGGCGCAGCGCGGAGCCGGGCCGGGTCGCCGTGAGATCGAGCGCGGCGAGCGTGGACTCGTTCTGGGGGATCACCAGGTCGATGAACGCCAGGTCGGTGGCGCTGAGGCCCTCCGGCGGGGTGTCGCCGGTCGGTGCTCCACAGCCCGTCGCCACCAGGACGGCCGCGATGAGGAGGACTCGCACTATGGGCGGCCGTCCGCTCCGCACTTGACGATGCGGTTGATGCAGTCGCGCACGCGCTGTGCCATCTCGGCTTCCGGCCAGACGTTGAAGAAGTCGCCGTGCATCGTGAAGCCGGGACCGGACGACAGCTTGAACCGCGCCGGGTCGCCGCTCGCGGGGTACCGCAGCACCTGGCGCAGCTTCGGCACGGGCACGGGGTGCGTCGCCGGGCAGTCGCCGGCGACCGGGTAGGACATGTGGCTCTTGTGGTCCGCGGAGTCCAGGTCCTTGCCGTTCCAGCACTGCGGGAAGTCCAGATAGGACTCGATCATCGTGCCCGCCGGGCAGTTCACGAAGTCCTTGGACGCCCCGACGTGACCGGCGTGCAGGCACGACCAGCGTGACATCGTGGTGTTGTCCGCGGCGGTGGCCTTGGCGTTGCCCGCGACGATGCGCAGCCCGTACGGCAGCGGCTGGATCCGCGCGGTCACGTCGTCGCGCACGCCCTCGCCGAGGTAGTAGAACGTCGTGCCGGTCGGCTCGACGGGCTGACCGTCGACCAGCAGCGTCGGCACCCAGTACGACGACAGGTCGACCTTCGGGCTGCACGTGCTGGTCGCCTTGCTCAGGCTCGTGACGTCCGAGTGGGCGTTGGTGGAGGCGTTGCCGAAGAAGCTGTGCATGTGCGAGGCGCCGGGCAGGTTCGGCAGGACGATCGGGTCGTCCGGCAGCCTGTGCGTGAACGGGCACTCGGCGACGAACTCGGCGACGCGCACCGCGTTCGGGGGGATCGGCTCCTGGGCCTTCGGCTGCGCGACCACGGCGGCCTTCGTCGTCTCGGCCGGCGGCGCGGTCGTGCCGGTCTGCGGGGGCGTCGTGGTGTTCGCGGTCACCGGCGCCGCAGGCGAGGAGGCCGGGTTCGCCTGCGGCGGTGCGGGCGGGGTGAAGAACATCGCGTTCGCGGTCACCGCGGACGCCGCGACGCCCGCCACGGCCAGGGCGGCGATCCACACGCGCCGCCGCAACCGTGAACTGGGGACGTGAGGCATGGAGATCCTTTCGGGCAGGACTGGCACAGGGAGACGAGGACCCTGGACCGGCGTGGCCGGTCCAGGGTCTTCTGACCAGGAGATGTCCGGGGCGCGCGGCGATAACGGAAACTTCGCCGATCTTTTCGACGCGCGCGGAACAGGCTCTGCGGCTGGGCCGGCGACCAGCGAAAACGCCGGCGGTAGGCTGCGCCGGCATGAGCAGAAAACTGTTGGTCGGAATCGGCGTCGTGCTGCTCCTGCTCGGCGGGGTGTGGACGGCGCAGGGGCTGGGCTACCTCAAGGGCAGCTTCATGACCGGTCAGCAGCTGTGGACGACCATCGGGCTGCTGTGCGCCGGAGCCGGCGTCATGCTGCTGATCCCCTGGCCGAAGAGGCGATAACACGGCACAAGCCGCGTCATCCCAGTGCTGCCACCAGTTTCGCCGCCGTGACGCGCACCGCCGGTGTGTCGTAGCGGTCGCACTCCGCCAGCGCCCGCACCCGGTACTCGCGGGCCTGCGCCGCGTCCCCCGCGGCGTCGGCGAGGCCGGCGAGCCGGGTCATGATCTCGACCCGCTGGTCGGACAGCCGCACCTCGCCGAGGGCCGCCAGCAGCTGCTCCTGTGCCTCGCCGTGGCGGCCCGCGTCCATCAGCACCAGGCCGCGGTTGTGCTGCACGCGGGCGGTTCCGGCGGTGTTGGAGTGCTTGCGGAACACCGACTCCGCCTCGTCGAGCAGGTCCATCGCGGCGATCACCTGGCCCGCGGCCGCCAGCGTCGTCGCCAGCCGGATCAGCAGCATCGACAGCAGTTCGTCGTCGCCACCGGCCTCGCGATGCCGGTCCACGCTGCGTTGCTGCACCTCGACGGCTTCGGCGAGGTCACCGGTGGTGTGCAGCATGACGCCCAGCAGGGAGAGCGCGAGGTTCTCGCCGATCCGGTAGCCCGCCTGCTCGAACAGGCCGACGGAACGGCGGCTCAGCCACACCGCCTTGCCCGGTTCGCCGACCCGCCGCCGGATCGCCGAGCCGTAGTAGCAGGTCCACGCCTCGGTGACGGTGTCGTCGACCGGTACCGCCGCGGCCTCCTCGTGCACGGACAGTGCTTCGTGCGGCCGGCCGCACAACGCGTAGAGCGCCCACGACAGGTAGTTCAGCTGCTGCGCGGCGTCCTTGGCGTTGCCCAGCCGGCGGGCCGAGTGAGCTCCGGCGGCGAAGATCTCGCGCCACAGTTCGCCGACGCCGTGCATGTCCGAGTACCAGTGCATCGCTTGGGCCAGCGCGAGAACGCGTTCGTGCTCACCGGCTTCCACGCCTGCTTTCACCGCGGTGCGCCAGTTGTCGAGCTCGAGTTCGAGCCACCGGGACGCGGACTCCCTGTTGTGCACCGGACCCGACCGCTCGGCCGGCACGTCGTGGTCGAAGAACAGGGCGGCCCTGGTCGCGGTGCCGAGCAGCCAGTGGCGCAAACGTGTGCGTGCTTCGCGCACGGCGGCTGGGTCCTCGTCCAGTTCCAGCCGTTCGGCGGCGAAGACGTGCAGCAGGTCGTGGCGGGTGTAGCGGCCGGGTGTGTCGCTGATGCCGAGCAGGCTCGCGTCGGCCAGTTCGTCCAGCGCCTCCTCGGCGTCGTCGACGAGGACACCGGCCAGGGCCGCGGTCGTGTCGGGACTCGGCACCAGGGCCAGCCTGCGGAACAGGGTGGCGGCACCCGCGCTGAGCTGGTCGTAGGAGATCTCGAACGCCGCCCGCACCTGCAGGTCGCCCGCCCGCAGCACGGAGAGCCGGCGACCCTCGTCCTCCAGCTGCTCGGCGAGGTGGCTGATCGTCCACTGAGGTCTGCTCGTGAGGCGGTTGCCCGCGATCAGCAACGCCAGCGGCGTGCCGCCGCACAGCTCGGCGACCCGCTCGGCCGCCTCGGGTTCGGCGTCGAGCCGTTCGTGGCCCGTCACGGCCCGCAACAGCTCGACGGAACGGTCCAGCGGCAGCAACGCCAGGGCGAGGCGGTGCCGGGCGTCGAGACCGGTCAGGATGCGGCGGCTGGTCAGCAGGACGAGCGTGCCGGGGCTGGACGCCAGCAGCGGACGCACCTGCGCCTCGTTCGCCGCGTTGTCCAGCACCAGCAGCACCGTCCGGTCGCGCAGCCGCGACCGGTACAGCGACAGCTTGTCGTCCGGGTCGGCGGGGATCTGGCGATCGTCGGATCCGAACGAACGCAGCAGCCGGTGCGCGGCCTTCTCCGGCGTCAGCGGTTCGGAGTCGGTGCCGCGCAGGTCGAGGAACACGCAACCGTCGGCGAACCGCCCGCCCAGCCGATGGCCCGCGTCCACGGCAAGCGCGGTCTTGCCCGAACCGGGTGCGCCGTGGACCACCGCGATCTGCAGCCGGGAAGACGACGATGCCTCCGCGGCGAACCCGTCCAGGAGGTCCTTCTCGGCCTCCCGGCCGGTGAGCTCGATGAGCACGGGCGGCAGCGAGGACGACGCCACGACGAACGGCGCGTCCGGCCGTTCCCGCACCGAGACGACCCTGCTGGCGCGGGCGAGCGCGGTGAACTCCGCCGCCTCCTCGTCGCGCAGCCCGAGCCCGCTGACGAGCAGCTGCACGGTGCGGAACTGCGGGCTGAGCGTGCGGCCGCGTTCCATGTCGCTGATCGCCCGTGTGCTCAAGCCGGTGTGTTCCGCGAGTTCTTCCTGCGTCAGCGGAACACGCGATCGGTAAAAGCGGAGAAAGTCCCCGAACGCTGATGTGCTCACTGCGCACCCCCTCTTCGTTCCTGCGCGTTATCCTTCCGGATAGACGTCTGAGCGCGCTCGTCGTTGCTGGCAAGAGCGCTTCTGCTGGTGGTTCTGCCGGTCGTTCAGCAAGGTGAACGACGTGAGCCGTCGCTAATTTCGAATAGGTGTCAACAGCTTCCCTGACGCGGAAAACCGATCTGGTTCCGCGAAGATTTGTTTCCCGACTGGCCGTTGCTCTCTGGCTTGCCGCCCTGGTGTGGCTGCTGGTGGCGTGGTCCGGTCATTACCCGATCGACCTGGACGTGTACCGGCTCGGCGGCCTCGCCTGGATCGAGGGCCGGCCTCTCTACGTCGGGTTCACCGGCCCGCCGCTCGACCCCCAGCTGCCCTTCACGTACCCGCCGATCGCGGCGATGCTGTTCAGCGGCCTGAGCCTCGTGCCGGGCGCGCTGCAGAACCCGCTGGTGGTCGCGTCCGGCTTCGTCGCGCTCACCGCGGTGTGCGTCGCGGTCGCCGGCAAGGTCCGTCCCGATCTCAAGTGGACGGCCGGACTGCTCGCGGCGATCGGCGCGCTGGCGCTGGACCCGGTGTGGACGACGTACGGCTACGGCCAGATCAACCTGTTCCTGCTGGCGCTGGTCGTGATCGACGTGGTGCTGCTGAAGGACAAGCGCCGGCGGGGCGTGCTGATCGGCGTCGCCGCGGCGATCAAGCTGACGCCCGCGATCTTCGTGCTCTACTTCATCGCCAGGCGCGACTGGCGGGCGGCGATCACGACGGTGGCCACGTTCACCGGTCTCGCGGTCGCGGGATTCCTCATCACACCAAGGGATTCGCTGCAGTACTGGCTGCACTCGCTGCTGAACCCGGACCGCATCGGCGACATGTCGCTGTCGACCAACCAGTCGATCCGGGGCCTCCTGCGCGGCTTCGGCCTCGCGCCCGGCGTCGAGACGCTGCTGTGGGCGGCGCTCGCCGCGGTCGTCGTGGCCGCCGCGGTCTTCGTGGCCCGGAAGACCCGCGACGACCTCGTCGCACTGTTCGTCATCGCGGGTGCCGGGCTGCTGGCCTCACCGGTCTCCTGGCTGCACCACTGGGTGTGGTGCGTGCCGGTGCTGGTGTTCCTCGCGTTGCGCGGCAACGCCTGGCCCGCCTTCGCCGCCGTGTTCCTGGTGTTCGTGACCCGACTGCACGAGTTCGACACCTACGTGTGGCTGACGGTCATCACGTTGGGAGCGCTGGCGTTCCGCGCGGTCAGAGTTCCATCTCCTCATGCCACTCGGTGAACGGGTCCACGAAGTCGAGTTCGGTGACCAGCGCGAGTTCCTCGTCCGTGACCAGGGCCGACCGCAGCGCCGCGGCGATCCCGGCGGCGTCGGCGGACCTGGTGATCACGACGACCTCCTGGTCGCGGTCGCCCTCCCACGGCCCGAGGTTGCCCACGCGCAACCCACCGCCCGCGGACTCCAGCCACAGCGCCGCGTCGGGCTGACTCGCCACCCACACCCGGCCGCGCACGCGCACCACGCCGTCGAGCAGCACGTCGATGCAGTTGTGCAACCGCATGGGGTGAAACGGGCGCCGGTCGGTGAAGTGGACGACGGACACGCCGTGCGCCGGTTCCAGCGACGGCCGCCCGAACAGCAGCGAGCCGAACCCGTCGTCGATCTCGCCACGGCGCGCGCCGGCGGGAATCGCCGCCAGCATCTCGACGACGTCGAGCGCGTCCAACCGGCGGCGTGGCGCGTCGGGCGTGAGCCGGTCGAGCACGGCGGTGAGCACCGGGTCGCCCGGCCCGGTCAGCACCAGCGCGTCCGCGAACTCCGCCTGTCCCACCACGACCTGCGCGACGGTCCGCTCGTCGCCCTCGGCCGCGCGCATGCCGCGGTCGGCGAGCGAGTCGGCGCCGGTCGCGTCGTCGAGCCAGGTGGCGGTGTCGATCACCGTCACCACGGCCTCCACCTCCACCTCGGTCTCGCTCAGCGCGAAGCAGACGGCCTCCGGTTCGAGCATCGGGTCGAGCTGCACGATCACCCGTCCGCCGAGCCGTTCGAGCAACGGCACGAGGTCCAGTCGCAAGGTGCACGAGACGCATCCGTGCGCGAGCTCCAGCACCGTGAGCCGGCCGTCCGCCCAGCGCCGCACCACCCCGTCGGCCAGGCTGCTCAGGTCGTGCCTGACCAGCGACGATTCCGGTGATGCCCGCCAGAGCTCGTCGGCCACGTCGTGGCGGGTGAACCCGGCTACCAATACGACCCGTGCTGCCATGACCCACAGCCTACATGACAACGATTATCGTTTCTGAACGGACGTGGTAGCGCGGGCGTGACATGATCGAACGATGCAGGTCGAGTTGTGGGCTGACGTCATCTGTCCGTGGTGCTACATCGGCAAGGCGCGCTTCGACAAGGCGCTGGCCGGGTTCGAGCACCGCGCCGAGGTCACCGTGGTGCATCGCGCGTTCGAGCTGGATCCGCACAAGGAGGGCGTCGAGTCCGTGCAGGCCATGCTCGCCACCAAGTTCGGCCCGCGCGCCGGCGAGATGGAGGACTCCGTCGCCCAGCTCGCGCGCGACGAGGGCCTCGAGTACCGGCTGGACCGCGAGGTTGGCAACACCTTCGACGTGCACCGCCTGCTGCACCTGGCGGGGGAGCGCGGCGTCCAGGCCGAGGTCCTCAATGCCGTGCTGCACGCCAACTTCGGGCAGGCACGGTCGCTGTTCACACCCGAGTCACTGACCGAGATCGCCACGGAAGCCGGGCTCGACGCCGCCGACGTGAAGACCGTGCTCGATGACCCGGCGATGTACGCCGACGAGGTGCGGGCCGACGAGCAGCGCGCTCGTGAGATCGGTGTCTCCGGCGTCCCGTTCGTGGTCGTCGCCGGACGTCTCGCCGTGGCCGGTGCGCAGCCTGCCGAACTGTTCGGGCAGGCGTTGACGCAGGCCTGGGAGGCGTGAGGTGGACGAGACGCCGTTGAAGGTCAAGTCCGAGAACCTCTCCGGCGCGGTCGTGCTGCGCGCTGATGGCGAGGTCGACTCCTACAGCGCGGAACTGTTGCGCGACAAGCTTTCCGAGGCGTTCGGCGCGGGACTTCCCGTGGTGCTGGACCTCAGCGCCGTCGAGTTCTTCGCGTCGGCCGGCCTCTCGGTGCTCGTGGAGTACCACCTGCTCGGCGAGGACCGCGGCATCCCGTTGCGCCTGGTGTCGCCCAGGGGCAGCGTGCTGCGCGCACTCAAGGCCACCACGCTGACCGAAACCCTCGACCTGTACCTCGACCTGGACGCGGCGTTGCGTGCCGTCCCGCATCAGTGATCACGCCGGGTGCTCCGCCATGAGCACCAGCGCGTCGAGCACCCGCCACCAGTCGTGCTCGCTCGCCTCGTGCCCGAGCACCTCGGTGAGCAGGACGCACGCGCTGATCAGCCGTGCGGCCACGTCGTGGGGGTCCTGACCCGACTTCTCGGCGAGAGCGGCGGCGGTCGCCCGGAAACGCTTGCTCCTGCTCAGCTTCACCACGCTCTGCGGCGCCGGGCCGGTCGTCACCGGCTGGTCTGACGAGAACCCGATCGACAGCTCGGTGCCGAGCGCGGACGCGAGCCTGCCCAGCGCGTTCGTCGTCGGGTTTCCCCTGCCGTTCTCCAGGTTCGCGATGTAGGGCACGGACAGCCCGGCGTCGGCGGCGACCGAGGCGACGGTGCGGCCCGACGCCTGCCGCAGCGCGCGCAGTCTCGGCCCGATGGGCTCGTTCGGCACGACCACTCCTATCTTGACAGAACACTTCGATCAGCGCTCTTATTCTGTCAAGACTACTACCTGGGGGTGGGCGGTGCTCGAAGCGCTGAAGGTCCGCGATTTCCGGCTGTTGTGGACCGGACGAACGGTGAGCCTGCTGGGCTCGTGGCTGCTGGTGATCGCGATCCCGGCCCACGTCTACGCACTCACCGGCTCCCTGCTCGCGACCGGTCTCACCCTGGTCGCCGAGTACCTGCCGCCGCTGCTGCTCGGCCCGTTCGCGGGCGTGGTGGCCGACCGCTGGGACCGCAGGCGGGTGATGATCATCGCGGACCTGTTCCGCGCCGCGGCGGTCACGCTGATGTTGTTCGCCACGGCCGAGCACTCGCTCTGGCTGGTCTACGTCGCGCTGATCGCCGAGAGCACCGGCGCCGTGCTGTTCCGCCCGGCCGCGCAGGCGCACATCCCGGCCGTCGTCGGCACCGGCGGTGGCCTGAGCAGCGCGAACTCGCTGAACGCCGCCGTCGACGGCACGGTCCGCCTCGTCGCGCCGCCACTGGGCGCGGTGATCCTGACGTTCGCCGGCTTCCAGACGCTCATCTGGATCGACGTCGCGAGCTACCTCGTCTCGGCGGCCGCGATCGCGGCGACCACGCGCACCACGGCGCAGGCGGTGAGCAAGCGGGTGCTCGCCGATCTCGCCGCCGGCTGGAAGGTGTTGCGGGACTTGCCGATCGCGATGGCACTGCTGCCGTTGACGGCGGTGTTCCTCGCGGCGAACGCCTCGCTCAGCGCGTTGCTCGTGCCGTTCGGCATCCGGCAACTCGGTGGCAGCGAACAGATCGGGCTCGTGGTGTCCGCACTCGGCATCGGTTTTCTGCTCGGCGCGGTGGTGATCCGGAGGCTGGTCGACCGGGTGCAGCCGCGGTTCCTGCTCGCGGCGAGCCAGCTGGCGACCGCCGTGGCGTTTCTCCTGCTCTTCAGCTCGACCTCGCTGGTCGTCGCGTTACCCGCTGGTGTCGCGATCGGCGTGTTCGGCTCCATGACGCTCGTGACATCACAAACGGCGTTGCAACGCGCCGTGCCGAACGAGGCACTCGGCCGGATCAGCGCGGTGTTCCTGACCGCGGAGGCGCTGGCGACGTTGATCGGCGCGCTGGCCGGGCCGCTGCTGGCACAGACGGTGTCGCTGTCCGCCGCCGTGGTGGTCGCCTGTGTGGTCACCGCGGGCGGCGCGTTGGCGGGACTCGCGGTGATGCCCCGCGCGGCTCAGGCAGAATGCGTGGTGTGAGCCTGGACAAGCTGACCGTGGACCTGCACCCGATCTTCCGCAGCGACCAGGACATCGCCCAGGCCGTCCGCAACGCGCTGTTCCGCGCGGCCGGGCAGCAGGTGCCGCTGGTCGAGATCATCACGGGCAAGGGGGCCGGCAAGCTCAGGAGCCGGGTGCTCGCGATGCTGAAGCAGCCGCACGTCAACTTCTCGACCCTGAAGGGGCCGAGCGTGCGCCCGATTCCTTCAAGCCGAGTCGCGTTCCTCGTCCACCACTGGTTGTGGTGTGCGGGCCGCATCTACCTGCAGCTGCTCAGGCAACCGTCGGTAAGGGCACGTTGACAAGTACCCACGCGCGCCGTGCCCGATCACGGATGTTCACGGCGGCGACGACGTCGGCGGGTCCAGCGAGACCGCACCGGCGACAACAGAACCGGTCCCTGGTGGGCCGGTCCGAACGGGACGTGTGCTTGCACCTGGGGCACATCTGCGAGGTGTAGCGGGCGTCCACCAGCAGCACCGGCACACCGGCCCGGCGGGCTTTGTAGGTGATGTGCTGTTCGAGCTGATGGAACGGCCAGCTGGACTGGGTGGCTCGCTGGTGCCGGTGCGGCCGTACCCGGTCGCGGATGCCGTGGAGTTCCTCCAGGGCGATTCCGCGGCCGGTGCGTGCGGCAACAGCCACGATGTCCTTGGCGATCTTGTGGTTGACGTGCGTCGCGTGTCGAGCTTCCCGACGGGCTCGCTTCTTCAGGCGACGGTGGGCGGACTTGGTGCGCCGGACCTGCAACTCGGCGCGTTTGCGGGCGTGCCAGCGGCGATAGCGTTGCAGGCGGCGGCCCTGGAAGTTGTCCAGGTCCGAGGTGGTGGCCAGGTTGGTGATACCCCGGTCGACACCGATCCAGTCGGCAGGCTCGAACACCTCCGGCTCGGGCACCTCGCAGGTGGCGATCAGAAACCACATGCCGTCGCAGAACAGCAGGTCCGACTCGCCCTGACGGTGAGCACGCAGTGTCGTCAACTGTTCCGGCGAGCAGGCGAACCGGAGGTCCTTCACCCTGCCCGCGGTTGTCCAGATGCTGACCGTCCGCGCGTCCAGCCGCCATGACAGGCAGCGGTCGTCGAACGGCTGCGCCGCCCACCGGCGAAACGAGATCGGCTTCGACTCGGCCTTGACGCGGCGCCGGGACTTCTCCGCGCCGAGGTTTCCAGCCCTGATCGAGGCCCGCAGGGTGGTGTAGGCATCGACGACTTTCTTCACCACCCGCACCGCGGGCTGCGCCGACAGACCGAACCGGTCCTTGACGTCGTGGTAGCAGAGCTTCTGCAACTCGTTACGGGACTTCACGTTCCGCTCGAACGCCACCCTCGACGCGTACTCCGCAGCCTCGTTGCAGGCATGCAAGGTCGCCGCCAGCGCCGCCACCTGGACAGGCGTCGGCAGCAGTTTCACCCGCACCACCAGCTTCACCACAGACGATCCTATCGAACGCGTGTTCGGTCGACATCGGCGCATCGGCTTCCTCCCGGCCGTGAACGGCCGGGCTTCCGCCGACAAACCGTCAGGTGAAGAAGCTCTACCGCCGCGTCGAGATCGCGCCCGGCAACGACGGAATGGTGCTGGTGCACCTGAAGTAGGGCTCAGCCCCGGCTGGTGCGCCGCATGACGCGGTCGAGCAGTTCGGCCTCCTCGCGGCTCTCCTCGTCGGACGAGGTGAGCGCGAGCAGGAAGATGATGATCACGCTGACGCCGGCGCCGCCGATGATCAACGACGTGATCAGCTCGTGCGAGTTGCCGACGACGATCGACGCGCTGTGGTCGTGTGCCATTTTCATGGCGTACATGCCGGTGTAGTGCATGCCCGTGACGGCGACGCCCATCACCAGGGCGGCGCCGATGACGGCGAGCAGGCCGCTGACCTTGCGCGTGAACCACAGCGCGACGGTCGAGGCGACCACGGCGATGAGGACGGACAGCGCCACCAGGCCGGGGTTGTAGCTGACGTCGGCGTTGATCACGATCGCGGACATGCCGGTGTAGTGCATCGCGGCGACGCCGAGGCCGGTGACGAGCCCGCCCGCGGCGAGTGGCCAGAAGCGCGTGTCGCCGTTGATGCCGTAGCGCCGCACGAGGAACAGGCCGGCGGCGACGACCACGATGGCGACGATCATGCTCAGCAACGTGATGGGGATGTCGTAGGCGACGTTCGCGCCCATCCACGTGCCGAGCATCGCGGTGAAGTGCATGCCCCAGATGCCGAGCCCGCCGATCGACACCGCGGCGACGCCGATCCACCAGTTGCGCGTCGTCCTGGACGCGTGCCGCGCCCGTTCCGCGGACAGGAGACCCAGGACGGAGCCAAGGAACGCCACGGCGTAGGCGGCGAGCGGCGTGTAGGTCCCCATGTCCATGAGAGATGAAAACATTTCAAATCTATTGGACACAAGGATGTTGTGGACAATCAAATCCATTAACACGAAGGGCGATCGGCCGGGCACGCGCAGTGCGCCACAACCATCCACAAAGGACTACTGTGCGTCTGTGCGGCGGGCAGTTCCACCCGCGCCGGCACCCGGCGGACGTCCTCAGAGGACGGTCACAGGACCACCCGGCCGGTGATGCCGAGCACGGAGTTCCCGCCGACCCAGATCGAGCCGTCTTCCAGCGAGAGGTGCACCCGGCCCCGGCGGCCGAGCGCGGTGCCCTGAGCCGCGACGTAGCGCTGCTGGGCGATCCCCGCCGGGATGAGCCACTGCGCGACCGAGGCGTTGAGGCTGCCCGTCACCGGGTCCTCCTCGAACCGCCCGCCCTCGTTGACGAACGCCCGCACCTCGAACGCCGCCTCGCCCCCGTCGGGATGCGGCCCGACCACCCCGATGCCCGTGAACTCACCGAACCGCTGGTAGTCGGGTCGCAGTGCCAGCACGGCAGCGGCCGAGTGGAGCAGCACGGCGACCCAGCCCGGCCCGTTGTCGGCCCACTGCGCGCCGGCGATCTCCTCCGGCGCGATCGCCAGCGCCGCGGCGAGAGCCGCGTGGTCCTCGACCGGCCCGCCGCGCAGGAGTGGCGGGGCGGCGAACGCCAGCCGCGAGCCGTCGCGCCGCACCTCCACCAGCCCGGCGCCGCACTCCTGCACCAGCCTGTCCGGGTCGCGCGGGGTGTGCCCGGCGGCCAGCCACGCGTGAGCCGATCCGAGCGTCGGGTGGCCCGCGAACGGCAGCTCGCGGCTCACCGTGAAAATCCGTAGCCGATAGTCGGCGGAGGGGTTCTCCGGAGGCAGGAGGAACGTCGTCTCGGCGAGGTTCGTCCAGTTCGCGAACGCCGCCATCTGTTCGGTGGTCAGGCCCTCCGCGTCGTGCACGACGGCGAGCGCGTTGCCCTTCGTGAACTCGTCGGTGAACACGTCGACCTGGCTGAACGTCCGCATGAGGCCAAGCTAGTCAATGGTGCGGTCCGACGTCTGGCGAGCACGCGAGGTGGTGACCTCACACGTGGTGCCGTCCTGTTACCGGCTCCTAACCTCGACCACATGTCCTGCCTGCAATGACGGAGGCGAACACATGCGATTGAGGAACGCGCTCGTGGCACTCGCGGCGGCCATCGGCCTGGCCGCGGCATCCCTGTCGATCTCGCTCGCGGCGGTCCCGCCACCGCAGCCCGGCACGCTCACCAAGTACGACATCACCGGTACCTATGTCAGCGGCGTGTCGTCCGGCGGCTACCTCGCCAACCAGCTCCACGTCGCGTATTCGAGCGTGTTCCAGGGCGCGGGCATCTTCTCCGCCGGCGCCTACGACTGCGCGCAGAACAACGTGAACACCGCGCTGCTCGCGTGCATGGACACCTTCCAAGCGCGCAAGTCGCCGGCCGAACTGGAGCAGCTGACCAGGAACCGCGCGGCGGCGGGCAGCGTCGATCCGCCGCAGAACCTCTCGGGCGACCCGGTCTGGCTGTTCCACGGCACCGCTGACGACACCGTCGCCCGCGTGGTGAACGACGATCTCGCCACCTACTACCGCGACTTCGGCGCACGGGTCGCCTACCACAACACCACCGCGGCCGGGCACGCGTGGATCAGTCCGATCGGCCCGAATGCCTGCGGTGCCACGGCTTCGCCGTACGTCAACAAGTGCGGGACCGACGTGGTGAAGGAGATGCTGGCACACCTGGCCGGTCCGGTGAACGCGGCCGCCTCGACGTTGTCCGGCAAGCTCGTGCAGTTCGACCAGAACGCCTACGCGCCCGGCGGCAACGCGGCGTCGATCAGCATGGGCCGCGACGGTTTCGCTTACGTGCCACGGTCGTGCGAGACGGGGCCGTGCAGGCTGATGGTGACGCTCCACGGTTGCTACCAGTACTTCGGGCTGATCGGCAACGCGTTGATGGACAAGGCGTACCTCAACGAGTACGCCGACACCAACAACATGATCGTGCTCTACCCGCAGGCCACCACGATGACCGGAAACCCGCGCGGTTGCTGGGACTGGTGGGGTTACCAGTCGCCTCAGTACGCGCTGAAGACCGGCCCGCAGATGACCGCCGTCGTGAACATGGTCAAGGCGTTGAGCGCCGGAGGACCACCGCCCACCACAACGACCACGACGCCGCCGGTCTCTGAGTGCGTCACCGCCAGCAACTACGCCCACACGGTCGCCGCCCGCGCCTACGTCACGCTCGGCCAGACCTACGCGCTGGGCTCCGGCCAGCCGCTCGGGCTGTGGAACACCTTCACCACCAGCACCATCCGGCAGACCTCGCCGAACCACTGGGTGAAGTGCTGACCGGCTGAGCTCCGGGGCGGCGGCGCGCACCGCCACCCCGGTCCCGTCAGCAGTGGTCGAACGCGTACCCGGACTGGCCCGGCCCGACGAGGTAGCGGTCGCGCAACGTCGTGGTGGCCGGGGTGTCCGGGTCGTTGCACACGTCCTCGAACGTGCCGCGCAGGTCATCGGTGTACTCGATGTCCATCACGCGTGAGCCGTACACGTCCGAGTAGGACGAACACTCCTCCCACCGGTGGCACTCCTCGGAGACCGCGAAGTCGAAGCCGACTTCGGAGCGTCCGCGGGAGGCCTCTTCGGCGGAGTTCTTCTGGCCGATCGCCAGGCCCTTGGCGTGCGTGCGGTCGGCGAGCAGCTTCGCGTAGGCGAGGTTGTTGTTCACGCTCAGCTTGCCGCGGGAACGCAGGTAGGAGTCGAGGTTGTCCACCTCGACGGCCTTGAATCCCTTGGCGGCGCACTGGTCGATGGTGCGGCCGATGATCGAGGCGAGCTCGGTGCGCTTCGCGGAGGTCGACGTGTCGAGCAGGAACTCGTCGGGCCAGTTCGGGTCGATGATCGGCTTTCCGGACGAGTCCTTGAGCACCAGGTGGCCGCGCTGGTTCAGCCAGACGTCGCGGTCCGCGGGCTGGGACTGGAACCCGTTGACGTAGCAGATGTTGTAGAGGCCGGCGGCGGGTGAGGCGGTGCTGTCGCGGGTCACCATGGTCACGCCCCGCGGTGGCGTGTACGCGGTACCGAGCTGGTAGTCGAGCACCGCGCCGGCAGGGGGCAGTTCGACGGCCGCGGCCGAGATGCCGCCGGCCTGACTGGACGAGGCCAGTGGCCCGGTGACGCAGGCCGCGAGGGCGAGTGCGGCGAGGGCGGTTCCGGTGAGGGCGCGCGCAGGGGAGGTCATCAGCGCCAGACTCCTTGATCGCTCACGAGCGGTGATTGGGTCTGAGCGACTGTAGCGAGAACGTACCCTCAAGGCCAGAAAGCAATCTCAATCGGTCAGAATGCTTGCTTGTTTGAGCGATTTCCGCTTAGGGTCCCCGACCACAGAGCCGCACCCACCCCTGAGGAGTCGACATGGCACACGGCAGAGGGCTGAGTCGCCGGACGGTGCTGATGATGGGCGCCGCACTCGTCATGACGGCGGGCTGCGGAACGGGCTCCGGCAGCGACGGCAAGGTGAAGGTGTGGCACGGCTACACCGACAAGGAGGCCGCGGCGTTCGACAAGCTCGCCGCGCGCTGGAACACCACGCACCCCGGCCAGCAGGTCGAGCTGGTGTTCAACGGTGGCAACGACAACGCGCTGCAGAAGACGCTGGCATCGTTCGCTTCGGGCAACCCGCCGGAGGTCGCCTACCAGTACGGCTCCTCGATCACCGGGCTCACCGGCCGCCCGCAGACGCAGGACCTCACGGACCTGCTGCGCGGCGACACGGCGTTCGACTGGGACGACCTCTTCCCGGCGGGCCGCGAGGCCGCCACGGTCGACGGCAAGATCTACGGCGTTCCCGCGCTCGTCGACAACCTCTCGCTCGTCTACAACAAGAAGCTGTTCGACGAGGCCAAGATCGCCCACCCCACCGAGTCGTGGACCTGGGAGGACTTCCGGTCGGCCGCGCGCAAGCTCAGCGGTGACGGCCGGTTCGGCTGGGCGTACGTCAACGACGGCACCGAGGACACGGTGTGGCGGTTCCTCGCGCTGCTCTGGCAGGCCGGCGGCGACCTGCTGTCCGCGGACGGGAAGAAGGCAGCGTTCGCCTCGGACGCCGGCACGCAGGCCATGCAGCTGTTGCGCGACATGGCCGTCACGGACAAGTCGGTATACCTGGACGCGGGCGACCAGCAGTACCTCAACCTCTTCAACTCGGGCCGGATCGGCATGCTGTGGACCGGGCCGTGGGACCTCGGATCGATCAACGAGGACGTGTCGTACGGCGTGCAGATCCTGCCGGGCAAGGTCACCCACGCGACGATCGCGGGCCCGGACACGTTCGTCGTGTTCGGTGAGAACGGCCGCGCGAACGCCCTGCCGTTCCTGAAGTGGCTGCTGTCCGCGGAGATCCACCTCGAGTTCGCGATGGAGACCGGCCACCTGCCGATCCGGCAGTCCGAAGTGGACCTCTCCGGCTACGCCGAGTTCGAGGCGAGGTACCCCGGTACCAAGGTGTTCGTCGACAACCTCGCGAAGAACGTGACGAAGTCCCGGCCGAACATCCCGCAGTACCCGAAGATCTCGCAGGTGCTGGGCACCGCCGTGCAGTCGGTCCTGCTCGGTCAGGCCGAACCCCGGGCCGCGCTCGACCAGGCACGCGGCGAGGTCGACCAGGCACTGGCGGGCTCGTGACGCTCGACCGGCGCAGGCTCGCCGACCACGCGGCAGGGTGGGGGTTCGCCGCCCCCGCCGTGGTGCTGATCGGGGTGTTCGGGCTCGTGCCCGTCGTGTGGTCGTTCTTGCTCTCCTTCCAGCACACTGACCTCACCTCGCCCGGGACGTTCGCGGGTGGCGACAACTACGCGAAGCTCGTCGCCGACCCGCTGTTCTGGGACGCTGCCCGCCGCACGATCGTCTATGTCGCGCTGTTCGTGCCGGTCACGCTCGCACTCGCGTTGCCGATCGCGGTGATGCTGAACCAGAGGATCCGCGGCGTCATGCTGTACCGGCTCGCCGTGTCCGTGCCGCTGGTGACCTCGACGGTCGCGACCGGCATCATGTTCAGCTGGCTGGCGAACCCGCAGTTCGGGCTGGTCAACGCGGCGCTGGACGCCGTGGGCCTGCCGAAGCAGGGCTTCTTCGCCGATCCCGGCCAGGCCCTGTTCGCCGTGGTGGCGATGACGGTGTGGGGCTGGCTCGGGTTCGCGGTCATCATCTACCTGGCGGCGCTGCAGAACGTGCCGAAGGACCTGATTGAGGCGTCCTCTTTGGATGGTTGCGGCCGAGTCCGGTCGTTCTGGCACGTCGAGCTGCCGCTGGTGTCACCCGCCACCGGCTTCCTGCTGGTGTGGCTCACGATCAACGGCCTGCAGCTCTTCGACGCCGTGTACGTGACGACCAAGGGCGGGCCGCTGCGCGCGACCACCGTGCTCGTCTACCACCTCTACAACGAGGCCTTCGTGAGCTTCGACGGCGGCTACGCGGCGGCCATCGGCTGCGCCGTCTTCGTGCTGATCGCCGCCTTCACCCTCCTGCAGCTGCGGTTCAACCGCCGGTCCCACTACGAGGTTCGATGAGAAGGCCCAGCGCACTGCACCTGGTCCTGCTGCCGCTCTCCGCCGTGATGGTCACGCCGCTGGTCTGGATGCTGCTGGTGTCGGTGTCCACCCAGCAGGAGTCGCGGCGGTTCCCTCCCGGCCTGCCCAGCGGGATCGAGTGGGAGAACTACCTCGCGGCGATGCGGGACGCGCCACTGGGTTCGTGGCTGGTCAACAGCTTCGTCGTCTCCGTCGTCTGCGTGGCAGGCAACCTGCTGCTCTGCTCGCTGGCGGGGTACGCCTTCGCGCGCATCCGGTTCTTCGGCGGCAGGGTCGCGTTCTTCCTGATGCTGGCGACGCTGATGGTGCCGTTCCAGATCGTCATGCTGCCGTTGCTGATCATGATGCGGTCGCTGGGACTGGTCGACACGCTCGGCGCGCTGATCGCTCCCAACCTGGCCACCGCGTTCGGCGTGTTCCTGATGCGGCAGTTCTTCACCACGCTGCCCCGCGAGCTGGAGGAGGCCGCGCGGATCGACGGGGCGAGCAGGCTGCGGACCCTGCTGCAGGTGCTGCTGCCGTTGATGCGGCCCACGCTCGCGACCCTCGCCGTGCTCACGTTCCTGCAGACCTGGAACGACTTCCTGTGGCCGCTCATCGTCGTGCAGAGCCCGGACACCATGACCGTCCAACTGGGACTGCAGAGCTTCCAGGGCGCGCACACCACGAACTGGCCGAAGCTCATGGCCGGCACGGTGCTCAGCCAGCTGCCCGTCCTGCTCGTCTTCTTCTTCGCCCAGCGGTTCTTCGTGCGGTCGGTGGCCGCAGCGGGCATCAAGTGACTGAACAACCAAAGGAATCCGCCATGCACAGCACCTCCGCCGCGCAGCTGCACACCACGGCCGAGATCGCGTCCCAGCCGGCCTGCTGGCGCCGGGCGGTCGCCCTCGTCACCGAACCCGGGGTCGTGGCCGCTCTTCCCGCGCACGGCGAACGCGTCGCGGTCGTCGGCTGCGGCACGTCGTGGTTCATGGCCCAGGCCTACGCCCGGCTGCGCGAGGACGCGGGGCTGGGGGAGACCGACGCGTTCGCCGCGTCCGAGTTCCCGTTCGGCCGCACCTACGACCGGGTCGTGGCGCTGACCCGGTCGGGCACCACCACCGAGGTGATCGACGTGCTGCGGCGGCTGAACGTGCCGTCGACGGCCATCGTCGGCACCCCCGGCACCCCGGTGACCGAGCTGGCCGATCACGTGGTCGCGCTGGAGTTCGCCGACGAGCGCTCGGTCGTGCAGACGCGGTTCGCCACCACCGCGCTCGTGCTGCTGCGCGCTCATCTGGGCGAACGGCTCGACCGCGCGATCCTCGACGCGGAGCAGGCCCTGGCCGAACCGCTGGGCGCGGACCTGGTGGAGCGCAACCAGTTCACGTTCCTCGGCGGCGCCCCCTGGACGACCGGTCTCGCCGCCGAAGCGGCGCTCAAGATGCGGGAGGCGTCGCTGAGCTGGGCCGAGTCGTACCCGGCCGCCGAGTACCGGCACGGGCCGATCGCCATCACCGACGAGAGCTCCCTGGTCTGGGTGCTCGGCACCCCTCCCGAGGGCCTCGGCCTCGACGTCGCCGGGGCGGGCGGGCAGTGGATCGCCCGGGATCGCGACCCGCTCGCCGAACTCGTCGCGGTGCACAGGCTCGCCGTGGAAGTGGCGCTGCTGCGCGGACTCGCCCCCGACACCCCGCGCAACCTCACCCGGTCGGTGATCCTGAACGGCACGCCGTGAGGGCGTTGACCGTCACGCTCAACGCGGCGCTTGACGTCACCTATCGCGTCGGCGCCCTCGTGCCGGGTGACACCCACCGCGTCTCCGGCGTGGCCGTGCGCGCGGGTGGCAAGGGCGTCAACGTGGCGCGAATGCTGCTGGCGCTGGGCGTGCCGGTGCTCGCGACCGGGTTCGCGGGCGGATCGGCGGGTGCGGTGCTGCGGGAGGACCTGAGCCGATCCGATGTGCCGCACGCGATGTTCCCGATCGCGGGGGAGACCCGGCGCACGGTCACCGTCGTGGCCGATTCCGGTCAGGCGACGCTCTTCGCCGAACCGGGACCGGTCGTCACATCTGAGGAGTGGTCGGGATTCCTGGTCCACTACTCGGAACTCGTCGCGAACGCCGACGTCGTGGTGCTGTCCGGTTCACTGCCGCAAGGGCTCCCGGACGACGCCTACGCGACGCTCGTGCGCTCCGCGCCCGTGCCGGTGGTGCTGGACGCGGACGGACCGGCGCTGGCTCTCGGAGCCGCCGCCGGGCCCGCCGTCATCACGCCGAACCGCAGCGAGCTCGCGGCAGCGTCCGAAGTGGACGATCCACTCGCTCTCGGCGCCACGGCGGCACTCGTGTCCGACGGCCCGCGCGGGATGACCGCCCATACCGCCGATGGCGTGTGGTCGGCGGCTCCGCCCGAGGTGATCACCGGGAACCCGACCGGTGCCGGTGACGCCGCCGTCGCCGCGCTGGTCGCCGGGTGGCACCTGCCGTGGCCGGAGCGTCTCGCCGAGGCGGTGGCGTTGTCGGCGGCGGCGGTGCGCGCCCCGCTCGCCGGCGACTTCGACCGCGCCTTCTACGACCAGCACCGGGCGGATGTCACGCCCAGACCAGTTCCAGAGGACTAGAACATGCCCTTGGGGAAACTTCGCGAGATGATCGGCGGACCCGCGCCGGTGCCCGCGTTCAACGTGATCCAGGTCGAGCACGCCGAGGCGATCGCCGCCGCGGCCGAGCAGACCGGAGCACCCGTCGTGTTGCAGATCAGCCAGAACGCCGTGCGCTACCACGGTTCTCTGCGCCCGATCGCCGCCGCCGCGCTCTCCGTCGCCGCCGCGGCGACCACGCCGATCGCGGTGCACCTCGACCACGCCACCTCGGAGGATCTGGTGCGGGAGGCCGTCGAGCTCGGGTTCGGGTCGGTGATGTTCGACGCCTCCGCGTTGCCGCACGACGAGAACGTGGCCCGCACGGCGGAGGTCGTGCGCTGGTGTCACGAGGCCGGCGTCGGCGTCGAGGCGGAGCTCGGTGAGATCGGCGGCAAGGACGGCGTGCACGCACCGGGTGCGCGCACCGATCCGGACGACGCCGCCGCGTACGTGGAGGCGACAGCGGTGGACTTCCTCGCCGTCGCCGTGGGTTCCTCGCACGCGATGCTGAGCCGCGACGCCCAGCTGGATTTCGAGCTGATCGCGTTGCTGCACAAGGCGGTGCCGGTGCCACTGGTACTCCACGGGTCGTCCGGTGTCGCCGACGAGAACCTCGCGGCGGCCGTGCGGGCGGGGGTGTGGAAGATCAACATAGCCACGCAGCTCAACAAGCACTTCACCGCCAGCGTGCGGACCGCACTCGACGACGACCCCGCTCTCGTCGACCCCCGGCGCTACCTCGGTGCCGGACGTGAGGCCGTGTCCGCCGAGGTCGCTCGGCTCATCCGCGTACTGAAAGGCTGATCCATGGTCACCATTGCCTTCGTGGGCGCGGGTTCCGTCGAGTTCACCCGGCAGCTCCTGCGCGACGTGCTGTCGTTCCCGGAACTGGCCGACGTCACCATCTCGCTGCACGACATCGACGCCGAGAGGCTGGAGGTCGCGGCGGCACTGGCCCGGCTGGCCGGTGGAGCGCACGTCCGCACCTCGCTGTCGCGCCGGGAAGCGTTGGAGGGGGCCGACGTCGTGGTGAACATGGTCGCGATCGGCGGCCACGCGGCGACGCTGACCGACTTCGACGTGCCGGAGTCGTTCGGCCTGCGCCAGACCATCGGCGACACCCTGGGGATCGGCGGGATCTTCCGCGGGCTGCGCACCTTCCCGTTCCTGGACGGGCTCGCGGCGGACGTGCTCGCCGTCTGCCCGGACGCCTGGCTGCTGAACTACACCAACCCGATGGCCATGAACATCCAGTACCTCACGACCGTCGCGCCCTGGCTCAAGGTGGCAGGCCTGTGCCACTCGGTGCACTGGACCATCCACGACCTCAGCGCGTTGGTCGGTGTGCCGCACGACGAGGTGGACTTCCTCTCCGCCGGCGTGAACCACCAGGCGTGGATCCTGCGGTGGCAGCACGAGGGACGTGACCTCTACCCGGCGCTCGACGCCGCGATCGCGGGCGATCCGGGGCTGGCACGGCGGGTGCGCGTCGACCTGTACCGCCGCTTCGGTTTCTACCCGACGGAGACGAGCGAGCACTCGTCCGAGTACGTGCCGTGGTACCTGCGGCACCAGTCCGAAGTGGAGCGACTGCGTCTCCCCGTCCGCGACTACGCGACGATCAGCGCGGAGAACGTGGCCACGTACGAGAAGACCCGTGCCGCGCTGGCCGCCGGCGACGCACCGCCGACGCTGTCCGACGACGCCGTCGAGTACGCGCCACAGATGATCCACAGCCTGGTGACCGGTCAGCGCCGGACGATCCAGGTGAACGTCGCGAACCACGGCCTCATCTCCAACCTGCCCGAAGGAGCCGCCGTGGAGGTGCCCGCGACGCTGGACCGGCTCGGCGTGCACCCGCACCGCGTCGGCGCCCTGCCCCGCCAGCTCGCGGCCCTGAACCGGAGCTTCCTGAACGTGGTGGACCTGACCGTGGCGGCGGCGGTCGAGGGCGACCCCCGGCACGTCCGGCACGCGGCCCTGTGCGACCCGGCGACGGCCGCCGCGCTCACCGTCACCCAGATCGACGACCTCGTCACCGCGATGACCGCCGCGCACGGCGACCTGCTGCCCGCCGCGCTGCGGAGTGCCTGATGGACCTCCTCGTGATCGGTGACGCGAATCCGGACGTGCTCGTGTTCGGCGCCCCCGGCACCCCTGCGTACGGGCAGGCGGAAACGCTGGTGGACCAAGGAGTTCTCGCGCTCGGCGGCTCGGCGGCGATCGTCGCGCACGGCGCCGCGCGCCTGGGGCTGGAGGTCGGTCTCGCCGCGATGGTCGGCCGGGACGCGGCGGGTGACTTCGTGCTGGACGCACTGAAGTCCGCGGGTGTGGACATCAGCGCGTGCGTCCGGCACGAGTCGTTGCCGACGGCGTTGACCGTGTGCCTCAACCAGGCCGGGGGAGACCGGGCGATCCTGACGGCGCCGGGATGCCTGGCCGCTTTCGGTCCCGAGCACGTTCCGGCGGTCGCGGCCCGGCACGTGCACGCAGCCTCGTACTTCCTGCAACCCCGCCTCGCCGCCGGCCTGTCCGAGGTGTTCCGGACGGCGCGCACTCGGGGCGCCACCACCTCGCTCGACACGAACGACGATCCGTCCGGAGGGTGGAAGCTGTCTGAGGATCTGTTGGAGCAGTGCACTTTCGTGCTGCCGAACCAGGCCGAGGCGGTGGCGCTCACCGGCGCCGCGGACCCGCTGCCCGTGTTCGCCGCCACCGGCACGGTTCCGGTCGTCAAGGCGGGCAGGGACGGCTGCGTCGCGTTGTCCGGCGGCGAACGGATCACCGCCCGTCCGCCGGTCGTGGAGCCGGTGGACACGGTCGGCGCGGGCGACTCGTTCGACGCGGGCTTTCTGGCCGGATGGCTGCGGGACGGCGACCTGCGCGCGGCACTGGCGCTCGGTGCGGCGGCGGGGGCGCTGTCGACGCGCGGCGCCGGGGGAGTGGCGACACAGCCGTCCTGGGCCGAGGCGACGGCCCTGGCGCGGAGCGTAGCGATAACGAGCACACAGAATGCGTGATTTGTCCTCAAGTGGTGCCAAAGCGAGCATGATCGGTGCGTTATGCTGATCGCGTGCGTCAAGAGCAGCGCCTAGCGGCGATCCTGGGGAAGCTCGCGGACGCGGGCTCGGTGACGGTGACCGGGCTCGCGGAGGACCTGGGCACGTCGGTCGCGTCGATCCGCCGGGACCTCCAGTCGCTCGAAGAGCAGAAGCTGCTCAAGCGCACCCACGGCGGCGCGGTGGCGGCGGAGGTCATCTACGAACTGCCGCTGCGCTACCGGCTGGGCCGCCGCGAGGAGAAGCGCCAGATCGCCGAGGCAGCCGCGAAGTTCGTCACCGAGTCCGTCCACTCGGTAGGCCTCAACGGCGGCACGACGACGACCGAACTCGCCCGCCTCCTCGCCGGCACCAGGCAGCTGAAGGTCGTGACGAACGCCCTCAACATCGCCTCGGACCTGTGCCCCCGCCCCACGATCGACCTCGTCGTCACCGGCGGCGGCGTGCGCCCGGAAAGCTACGAGCTGGTCGGCCCGATCGCCGACCGGGCCCTCGCCGGCATCAGCCTGGACCTGGTCTTCCTCGGCGTCGACGGCATCGACGCGCGCGGCGGCATCACGACCCACGACGAGGTCGAGGCCCACACCGACCACTGCCTGCTGCGCACGGCGGACCGTGTGGTCGTGCTCGCGGACGGCTCCAAGGTGGGCAAGCGCGCGTTCTCGCGCATCGCCGGGATCACGGACGTCCACGTCGTGATCACCGATTCCTCGGCACCCGCTGCGGAACTGGACCGGTTGCGCGCGGTGGGCGTCGAGGTGGTCGTCGCCTAAGGCGACGACCACCTCGAGCCCATAAAGTGATCGCATGACGGGCGCGGACTGGCTTGCCTCACTGACCGCCGACGGCGACGCGCTCGGCCGGGTCAGCACGGCGGAACGCGTCGCCGACTTCGTCCGGACCCGCGTCATGGAGGGCGACCTCCCGCCGGGCACCCGCCTGTCCGAGGAAGCACTGCGCACCGCACTGGGCGTCGCACGCAACACGCTGCGAGAAGCGTTCAGGCTCCTCACGCGCGAACGTTTGCTGGTGCACGAGCACAGCAGAGGTGTCTTCGTACGCACGCCCGACGCGGCGGACATCGTGGACCTCTACGCCGCCCGGCGGGTGATCGAGGGCGGTGCGCTCACCGCGTGGCCCACGGCGCCGGAGGAGAAGCGCCAGGCGGTGCGCGACGCCGTGCGGTTCCAGCGGGAATCGGCGCGGGCGGAGCGCTGGAGCGACGTCGCCACCGGCAACGTGCGGTTCCACCTCGCGATCACCGGCCTGGCAGGCAGCGCCCGCCTCGACGAGGAGGTGCGGCGGCTGCTCGCGGAGATGCGCCTGGTGTTCCACCACATGGGCGACCAGCGCGAGTTCTACGAGAACTACGTGCAGCTCAACCGCGACATCCTCGAACTCGCCGACCGCGGTGCCGTCAGCGAGGCGGAAGAGGCGCTGCGGAAGTACTTCGACGTCGCCGAGCAGCACCTGCTCAGGCGAATGCGGGCACAGGCCTAGCCGCCTGCCTTCTCGCGCAGCTCCTCCACCTGCGCTTTCGTCAACCCCCAAGCAACCTGAACGGTTTCGGCGCGCGTTGGCAAAGACGGGGTGTAAGGCGAAGCGAAACCCGAGGAGCTTCATGTCGTCAGACGCGGAACTGATCGGCAGATCGCTGAGCGGAGACACCGATGCCTTCGTCGAAGTGGTCAGCCGGCACGAGACCGCGATCGGGAACTACCTCGCGCGCCGAGTGGGACGTCAGACCGCCGAGGACGTGCTCGGTGAGGTGTGGGTGGCGGCCTTCGAGTCGCGGGCGAGTTACGACCGCTCGTACCCCGAGGCCCGGCCTTGGCTGTACGGCGTCGCGCTGAACAGGCTGCGGCGGCTTTGGCGGTCCGAACCGGCCGAAGAGCCGGCCTCGGACATCACCCGCTTGGCGAACGAGTGGGATCCCTGGCCCGAAGTGGACGCCCGCGTGGACACGCAGGCACTGCTGCGGCAGGCACTGGCACGGCTCAAGCCGGACGAGCGCGAAGTGCTGGGCCTGGTCGCCTGGGAGGACCTGACGGTCGCCGAAGCAGGACGGGCGCTCGACATGCCGGCGGGCACGGCCCGTCGTCTGCTGCACCAGGCGCGCAAGGCACTGCGCGACGCCCCAGAGGTCGTCGCGCTGCTGCAAGTCCCGACAACGTGAAAAGACACCCCATGGATGAGATGGATCTGATGAAGAAAATGCGTGACGTGCCATCCCCACGCCCTGAGGCGTACAACCGTGCTCGCACGGCGCTGAGCACCGCGATGGCCGAGCCCACCGCCACGGTCGTGCGACCGAAGCGCTGGTTCTCCTGGCCCAAGGCCGGTATCGCCGCCGTCGGCGCGGCAGCCGTGGCGACGGCGGTGGTGATGGGCACGACGGGCGGCACCGTCCCGGCCGGGTCCCCGGTCGCTGCCCCGCAGGTGGTCGACTCCCCGCTGGTGAAGCTGGCCTCCGACGTCAAGGCGGCGGGCGCAGTGTCCGGCGACGCGTCGCTGATCATCCGCTCGACGACCGCGCCGGACAACTCGCCGTACGTCTTCTACACCATCTACACCGACAAGGGGCAGACCTTCCACGGCGACTCGGCGAAGACCGTGTCGGCCTCGGTCGCCAAGGGGGAGAACCAGGCCACCGAGTTCGACGCGAAGGTGATGGCGGCGGCCCGCCTCGCCGCGAACGGCGACGTGGAGAAGGCCAAGAACGCGATCGTCAACGCCTCGCCCACCGGCTGGGCGCTCGGCCAGAGCACCGCCGAGCAGGAGAAGGCGTGGGCGCAGCGCCAGGAGGCGACCGCCGAGGTCTACCGCATGAAGGGCCTGCCGGTGCACCCGCCCAAGCCGCGCCCGACCGGCAAGGAGCTGGAGGACGGCGTCAACAACACCCTGTGGAGCAACACCACGTACGCGCTGTTCATCGGCGCGGCCAACGCCGAGGTCCGCTCGGGCGTGCTGAAGCTGCTCGCCACGATCAAGGACGTCTCCATCGGCAAGACCGACGCCGAGGGCCAGTCCGCGCTGACCCTCACCGCGGGTCCCTCCCTGCAGGGCGGGACCGGTACGCACGTGCTGACCGTCAACGCCGACAACGGCCTGCCGATCCGTTCCGAGGTCATCCCGGCGGCGGGATCGGACAGCAAGCCCTCGGTGACGAACTACAAGTCGTCGCGCGTGAACCTCGCCGACGTGGTGGTGGGCAAGATCTGATTTTCAGTCCTAAGAGGACCAAGGCGCGCGCGCCTTGGTCCTCTTAGGACTGTCACTGTCCGGCGGAGTCCTTCACAGGTCCGCCATCGCCGACGCCGGAGCTTCGACGCAGTCGGCGACGAACCGGAGGAAGCCGCCCGCGGTGCCGCCGTCGCACACGCGGTGGTCGAACACGAGCGACAGCTGCACGATGTGCCGCACCACGATGTCACCGCCGACCACCCACGGCCGGGGCAGGATCCGGCCCATGCCGAGGATCGCGACCTCGGGGTGGTTGATGATCGCGGCACTGCCGTCGACCCCGAGCACGCCGTAGTTGTTCAGCGTGAACGAACCCGAGCTCAGTTCGGCCGCGGTGGCGGTTCCCTCGCGGGCGGCGGCGGTGAGCCTGCGGATCTCGGCGTCGAGACCGCGCATGCTCAGGCGGTGCGCGTCCTTGATCGCCGGGACCACCAGGCCGCGGCCGGTCTGCGCCGCGAGACCGAGGTTGACGCCGTCGAGGTGGGTGATCTCGCCGCGTTCGGTGTCGACCCGGGAGTTCAGCTCGGGGAAGCGGGCGAGCCCTGCCACGACGAAGCGGGCGATCATGGCCAGGATCCCTGGTGCCGCACCGGTTTCCTTCAGATCGGCGCGGAGCTCCAGCAGCGCGGTCGCGTCGACGTCCACCCAGGTCGTCGCTTCGGGGATCTCGGTGCGGCTGCGGGTCAAGGTCGCGGTGACCGCCTTGCGCAGGCCCGTCAACGGCACGCGGGTGCGGATCGGCAAGCCCGTGCGCTGGTCCACGTCGCTCACGACGACCACCGGTTCGGAGGCGGCTTCGACGTCGCGGCGCGTGATCAGGCCATCCGGTCCGGTACCGGTCAGCGCCTGGAGGTCGACGCCGTTGTCGCGGGCGAGGCGGCGCACGATCGGCGACTGCACGGCGGGGCGTTCCCCGTTCCGCGCCGGCGACCGCACGGCGGAGCGGGGAACGACCTTCCGCCGACGGCGGGACGTGTTCGCCTCGGAGGTTCCGTAGCCGATCAGGACGTTGCCGGAACCGGCGCGTTCCTCCTCGACGTAGGTCTCCAACCGCACGGCGTCGACCGAGATCAACGGGGAGCCCACCTGGAGGGTGGCGCCTTCCTCTCCGTGCAGCCGCGCCACCACACCGCCGAACGGGGAGGGCACCTCGACCATCGCCTTGGCCGTCTCGACCTCGGCGACGGGCTCGTCCACGGCGACCGCGTCACCGGTCTTGACCAGCCACCGGACCAGCACCGCCTCGGTCAGTCCCTCGCCGAGGTCGGGCAGCTCGAACACCTGGGAGCTCATGCGGCGTCCTCCCACTGCAGCGTGTCGACGACGTCCAGGATCCGGTCCACGCCGGGCAGGAAGTGGCGCTCCAGCTTCGGCGGGGGATAGGGCACGTCGAACCCGGTGACCCGGCGGACCGGCGCCTCCAGGTGGTGGAAACAGCGCTCTCCCACCCGTGCCGCGATCTCGGAGGCCACGGAGGCGAAACCGGGTGCCTCGGCGACCACCACGGCCCGGCCGGTCCGGCGGACCTCGGCGCACACGGTCTCGTCGTCGAACGGGACGATGGACCGGAGGTCGACCACTCCCAGGTCCCGGCCCTCGGTCGCGGCCTGCGCGGCGGCGGCCAGTGCCACCGGCACCGAGGGGCCGTAGGCGATCAGCGTGGCGTCCTTGCCGGGGCGCCGGACGACCGCGCGCCCGATCGGCGGGACGGCGGCCGACACGTCGACCTCCTCCTTCGAGAAGTAGTGCTTCTTGGGTTCGAGGAAGATCACCGGGTCAGGGCTGGCGATCGCCGCGCGCAGCAGGCCGTAGGCGTCGGCGTTGGTGGCCGGCGCGACGACGGTCAGGCCAGGCGTGTGCGCGTAGTAGGCCTCGGACGAGTCGCAGTGGTGCTCCACACCGCCGATCCCGCCGGCGTAGGGGACGCGGATGACGATGGGCAGCCGCACCCTGCCGCGGGTGCGGTTGCCCATCTTCGCGACGTGGCTGACGATCTGCTCGAAGGCCGGGTACGCGAAGGCGTCGAACTGCATCTCGACGACCGGGCGCATGCCGTTCATGGCCATTCCCACCGCCATGCCGACGATTCCCGACTCGGCCAGCGGGGTGTCGAACACCCGGTTCTCACCGAAGTCCCGGTGCAGTCCGTCGGTCACGCGGAACACCCCGCCCAGCTGGGCCACGTCCTCGCCGAACACGACGACGGAGTCGTCCTCGGCGATCGCGTCCCGCAGCGCGGTGTTGATCGCCTGCGCCATGGTCATCTTCGGGGTCGTCGCGGAGCTCATCACGCCTCCTCGAAGTCGAGCTCGGCCCGCAGAGCCGCACGCTGTCCGGCCAGCTGCGGCGTGGGGGTGGCGTAGACGTGGGCGAACAGTTCCTCGGGGTCGGCGGTCGACTCGGCGTTGACGCCGGTCCGGACCGCTGCCGCCATCGCCTCCGCGGCGGCGGCGATCTCCCGTTCGTGGTCGTCGTCGAGCGCGCCGATCCCGGTCAGGTAGGTCCGCACCCGCAGGAGCGGATCACGCGGCAGCCAGTCCGCGACCTCGTCATCGGTGCGGTAGCGGCTGGCGTCGTCGGCGTTGGTGTGGGACTCGATCCGGTAGGTGTCGGCCTCGACCAGCGTCGGTCCCTCACCCGCACGTGCTCGCGCGACGGCCTCGCCGAGCACTTTCTCCAGGGCCGGCAGGTCGTTGCCGTCGACGCGCACGCCGGGCATGCCGTACCCGATCGCCTTGACCGCGAGCGACGGCGCGACGGACTGGCGGGCCAGCGGCACCGAGATCGCGTACTTGTTGTTCTGCACGAAGAACACCACAGGAGCGCGGAAGACGGCGGCGAAGTTGCAGGCCTCGTGGAAGTCGCCTTCGCTGGTCGCGCCGTCTCCGCACAGCGCCATCACCACCGTGTCCTCGCCCTTGAGGCGCGCCGCGTGACCGACCCCGACCGCGTGCGGCAGCTGGGTCGCCAGCGGTGTCGCCTGCGGGGCGACCTTGTGCCGCATCGGGTCGTAGCCGCAATGCCAGTCCCCGCGCAGCAGGGTGAGCACCTCGACCGGATCCACCCCGCGGGCGGCGATGGCGGCGGTGTCGCGGTAGGTCGGGAACAACCAGTCGCCGTCCGCGAGCACCGACGCGCACGCGACCTGGCAGGCCTCCTGACCACGCGACGACGGGTACACGGCCAGCCGTCCCTGGCGGACCAGCGCCCCGGCCTGTTCGTTCAGCCTGCGCGCGAACACGAGCCTGCGGTACCCCTCCAGCAGAGCCTCGGCGTCGGGCGCCGGCGTACCCCGGACCAGGCGCCCGGACTCGTCCAGCCACCGGGCCGGGGTGATGGCCGCCTTGAGCTGACCGGCACTCATCCGCACCTCCGCGAGCAGTTTCAGTTGGTCCGAATGTTGCCTAGAGTCGTGGCCATTCGGCCATATCCGCGCGAGAGAGCGAGACGATTGGTCAACTGCTCCGATTCAGCAGGTCCAGTTGGCTCGGCATCTCGTGCATTTGACCTGAGGAGCGAGACACGTGGACACGGAGCTGGACGAGATCGACCGCCGGATCCTGCGTGAACTGGAGGCGGACGGCCGGTTGTCCGGGCGTGCCCTGGCCGAACGCGTGATGATCTCGCGCGCGAACGCCTACGCCCGCTTCGAACGCCTGGTGGCCGACGGGGTGATCACCGGCTTCACCGCGCGCGTCGACCCGGTCAAGGTCGGGCTCACGACGTCGGCCTACGTGGCGATGACGGTGCGGCAGAACAACTGGCGCGACCTGCAGACGCAGCTCCGCGCGATCCCCGAGGTGCGGCACATGGCGCTCATGGGCGGCGAGTTCGACGTGATGCTGCTCGTCAGGGCGGAGGGCAACAACGCGTTGCGGCGCGTCGTGCTCGAGCAGCTGCAGACGATTCCCGGCGTCCTGTCGACCAAGACGTTCCTGATCTTCGAGGACGCCGGCAACTGAGTCGCCTGTCACATCGGGTAGAAGCTGACACCGGTGTCAACGAATAGCGTCGAACCGTCCACGGCACGACGGTGAAGGAGCTGTTCTCGATGAGCAAGGCGTTGGGCTACAAGGCTTTCGGCGGTCCCGAAGTGCAGGATTTCTTCGAGCGGCCGGTCCCCTCGCCGGGTCCCGCCGAGGTTCTCGTCCGCGTGACGGCCGCGGGGGTCAACCCGCTCGACCACAAGCTGCGGTCCGGGCACGCCGCCGCCCTGAACGGCCATCTGCCCTTTCCTCAGGTCCTGGGGATGGAAGCGGCCGGCACCGTTCTCGAGGTAGGTGCCGACGTGACCGGCCTGGCCGTCGGCGACCGGGTCACCGGGTTCGCGCTGACCGGTGCGGGCACGTACGCGGAAACGACGCTGCTGCTGGGCGAGTCCACGGCCCGCATCCCCGACGCGCTGCCGGACACCTGGGCGGCGACCATCCCCGTCGCCGGCACCACCGCGCTGGACGTGCTCGACCAGCTCGGCCTGCCCGCCGGGGCGTCGCTGCTGGTGAACGGGATCGGCGGTGGCGTCGGCATCGCGCTCGCCCAGCTCGCACGGGACCGGAACCTGGTCGTGACGGGCACGGCCGGCGCGGCGAAGCGGGACCTCGTCACGGCCACCGGCGCGACGTTCGTCGACTACACCGAGGGCGACGTCGTGGACCGGCTCCGCGCGCACGCCCCGAACGGCTTCGACGCCGTGGCCGACACCGTCGGCGGCGAGTCACTGCGCGAGGTCGCCCCGCTGGGAGCGAAGCTCGTCTCGGTCGGGGACCCGTCGGTGACCGAACTCGGCGGCGTGGTGGTCCACCGCCGCCTGGACCGGCGGGGTCTCGAACGCGTCGCCGAACTCATGGTCACCGGGCGGCTGGACCCGCACATCACGGGGACCTATGCGCTCGCCCAGGCGCAGGAGGCGCTGGCACTCGTCGAGTCCCTGCACGCCACGGGCAAAGTCGTCATCGACCTGAGCCTGTGACCGCGTTCACCCGGCACCCGCCCGGTACCGGGTGTTGATCTCGATCAGCTCGTCGAGGACGGCCCTGGCCTCGACGAGCTGCGTGATACCGGCGGTCAGCCGGTCGCGTTCCCCCAGCATCGCGGTGAAAGCGTCCTCGGCGACGTTCTTGTCGTCGCTGTCCACGCACGGCAGCAACCGGGCGATCACCTTGCTGTTCAGGCCCGCGTCGAACAACCGCCGGATGATCTCGACGCGCCCGACCTCCGTGGCCGCGTAGTGCCGTTGCCCGCCGGCGGACCGCGTGCTGTGCACCAGGCCCTGCTGCTCGTAGTACCGCAGGGAGCGGGCGCTGACCCCCGTCCGGCGGGCCAGTTCGCCGATCTTCATCGTCGTGGCGAGAGACGTCGTGGTCACCCCACCCAGCCTAGGCCCTGGTTCCTCTGTGTCACCGACGGATGAGACCGAGGCCGGTGGCGTTGGCGACGGCGGAGGTGCGTGAGTCGACCCCGAGCTTCGTGTAGATCCGTGCCAGGTGTGACTTGACGGTGCCTTCGGTGAGGTGAAGCCGTTGTGCGACAGCCCGGTTCGACAGGCCTTCGGCGACGAGGACGAGGACCTCGGTCTCGCGCCGGGTCAGAGCGGTGTCGGGTGTGCGCAGCCGGTTCATGAGCCGATCGGCGACGGTGGGGGCCAGGGTGGTGCGTCCGGCGGCGGAGGTGCGCACGGCAGCGGCCAGGTCCTCGGGCGGGGCGTCTTTGAGGACGTAGCCGGTGGCTCCGGCTTCGATGGCGGGCAGGGTGTCGGCGTCGGTGTCGTAGGTGGTGACGACGAGGACGCGTGGGCCACCCGGCCGGCTGGTGATCGCGGCGGTGGCTTCGGCACCGTTCATGCCGGCGCCGAACTGCAGGTCCATCAGCACGACGTCGATGCCGCCCTCGGCGGCACGGGCGACCGCGGCCTCGGCGGTCGCGGCCTCGGCGACCACGTCGAGGCCGGGTTCTGTCTCCAGCACGGCGCGGAGCCCGGCTCGCACCACGGGGTGGTCGTCGGCCAGGAGCAGGCGGATGGGGGCGTCGGTCACGAGTGGCCCTCGGTTTCGGCGGGCGGGTCGAGGGGGAGCTGGGCGGCCAGAGCGGTGCCCTGGCCGGGGGCGGATTCGATGGTAAGTGCGCCACCGAGCGCCTGCGTGCGAGCTCGCATGGCCGCCAGTCCGAAACCGCCGCGCTCGGGGTCGCGGCCGGGAAGGTGATCGAGGTCGAATCCGGTGCCGTCGTCGACGACGTCGAGTGCGATGTGGTCGCCGAGGTAGCTGAGGGTCACCTCGACGGTGGCGGCGTGGGCGTGGCGGACGGTGTTCGAGAGGGCGGCCTGGGCGATGCGGAGCAGGGCGACCTCGTGTGCGGTCGGCAGCGGTACCGGCTCGCCGGTGGGCCGGAAGTGCGCCGTGATCTGGTGCCGGGCGCTGGTGCCGGCGCACAGGCGTTCCAGCGCGCCGGCCAGCGTGGTGTCGTCCAGCGCGGGCGGTGTGTGGCCGGCGACGAAGCGGCGGGCTTCGGCGAGGTTGTCCGCCGCGGCCTGGCGTGCCTGTTCCACGTAGCGGGCGGCGTTGACCGCGGTGTCTGGCAGTGCCCGTCCGGCGGCACGCAACAGCAGCTGGATGCTGGAGAGCCCCTGGGCGAGGGTGTCGTGGATCTCGCGGGCCAGGCGTTCGCGTTCGGACAGGACCCCGGCGGTGTGCTGGGCTTGGGCTAGGTCAGCGCGGGTGGCGGTGAGTTCGTCGATCAGGCGCCTGCGGTGTTCGCTCTCCCGGTAGAGGGCCTGATATCCCCAGACGACCGCGACCGCGACCGCGGCGCCGAGGGCCGGGCCGAGCGCGATGGCCGGGCTGAACGAGCCCTGGTGGGCGGCGAAGGCGGTGATCGCGGCGAGCGTGGTCACGGCGACGGCGGCCGGCCCTGCCCTGCGGGGCAGCAGGTGGAGCTGGAGGAAGTACAGCGGGAAGGCGACCCACACCCCGTCCGGGGTCAGGGCCATCAGCACCAGCCACGCCGCGCTCAGGGCCGCCAGCCAGCCGGCGGCGGCCCGGCGTGAGGTACGGATGCGGGGCAGCAGCGGCCCGGCCGCGTAGATCAGCGCGCACACCGCAGACACCGCCACGACCAGTCCGGCCTGCGCCCTGCCGTCGGCCACGGCCCGGCCGCCCGCCAGCGCGAGCAGGCCGGCGACCAGCAGGTGCAGGCACCAGTCGAGCACTCGGCTGGTCGGGGTCAGGGCGGCGGCGTTCACAGTGACTCCAGGCTACGGAGACAGGTCCCGCGGCGCCTCCATCGAAAGATAGAACCGGCGTGCCGCCTTACGGCCAGGGAAGTGCTGTCCCGGGGCAGATGCTCCACAGGGCGGTCGGCGGCGACTGTGGAAGCACACCGAATCCATCCTCAGAGAGGACAGGCCGCAGTCGTGTTCGTTGCCTGGAGAGACCTGAAGTTCGCCAAGGGACGTTTCGCCCTGATGGGGACCGTCGTCGTGCTGATCACCCTGCTGGTCGGCCTGCTGTCCGGACTGACCGCCGGGCTGGGCCGGCAGAACGTCTCCGCGATCACCGGACTGCCCGCCGACCGGATCGCCTTCGCCGCGCCCGGTGGCGGTCAGGACCTGTCGTACGCCAACTCGACCGTCAGTGAGACGCAGTGGCAGCGGTGGGCCGCGACTCCCGGCGTCACCGGCGCCGAACCGCTGGGCATCACCACCACCAAGGCCGGTGCCGGTGACCGAAGCACCGGGGTCTCCGTTTTCGGCGTCCTGCCCGGATCCACCCTGGCACCGGACAGCGGCGAACTCGACGAGCGCTCGGTGGTGCTGTCCACCACCGCCGCCGAGGAGCTGGGAGTACTGCCCGGCGACAGCCTCACCCTCGCGGGGCTCCAGCTGACGGTGGCCGCCGTGGCAGGCGACGCCTTCTTCAGCCACACCCCGGTCATCTGGACCAGCCTCGACGTCTGGAGGAAGACCGCGCCCCCCAATGACATCGGCGACAGTCCGGTGGCGACGGTGATCGCCCTGACCACCACCTCCGACGTCGACGTCGCGGCCACGGATCAGGTCCTGGGCACGAAAACCGTCTCCACGGACGACTCGCTGTCCGCAATCGGCTCCTACACGTCCGAAAACGGTTCCCTGCAACTGATGCGCGGCTTCCTGTTCGCCATCTCCGCGCTGGTCATCGGCGCCTTCTTCACGGTCTGGACAATCCAGCGCAGTGGCGACATCGCCGTTCTCAAGGCTTTGGGGGCTACCACGGCCGGCCTGCTGAAGGACGCTCTGGGGCAAGCCGTCGTCCTGCTCGTCGGCGGCACGCTCGCCGGCACTGCCCTCGCCGCGACCCTGGGCGCCGTCGTCTCCGGCTCGGCCGTGCCCTTCGTCCTGACCCCTGCCACCGTGTTCGTCCCGGCCGCCGTGATGATCCTGCTCGGCGCACTGGGGGCTGCCCTGTCCGTCCGCCGCATCACCGCCGTCGACCCGCTGACCGCCTTGGGAAGTGCTCGATGAGCCTGAACCTGACCGGCGTCACCCTCACCTACCCCGACGGTGACTCCCGCCTGACGGCTCTCGACCGCGTCACCCTGGACGTCCCCCTGGGCAGCCTGACCGCCGTGATCGGCCCGTCCGGCTCCGGCAAGTCCAGCCTGCTGGCCGTCGCCGCCACCCTCATCACTCCCGACGCCGGCGTCGTCACCATCGACGGCATCACCACGACCGGCATGACCCGTGCCGAACTCACCGACCTGCGCCGCCACAAGATCGGCATCGTCTTTCAGCAACCCAGCCTGCTGCCATCCCTGACCGCGGTCGAACAGCTTCAGGTCATGGCCCAGATCGACGGCCGCTCTCCGGCCAAGGCCCGCGGCCGGGCGATGGAACTACTCGACGACGTCGGCCTCACCGCCGAGGCAGGACGCCGCCCCCACCAGCTCTCCGGCGGCCAGCGGCAGCGCGTCAACATCGCCCGCGCGCTGATGAACGACCCCACCGTCCTCCTGGTCGACGAACCCACCAGCGCCCTCGACCACGACCGCGGCGCCGCGATCATCGGCCTCATCACCCGCCTCACGCACCGGCAGGCGACCGCCACCGTCCTGGTCACTCACGACCGTGCCCACCTGACCTCGGTCGATCAGGTCGCCGAAGTCCACGACGGACACCTCCGGCTCCCGCTGAAGCCAACGCACTCGAACGGGTGATGCGCGCGGTGAAGGCGATCCGCGAATGGACGCCTCCCGGATTGGTTTATCCGATCGTTGTGTCCCGCTCGACGTGCTCCTGCGCGCTGCCGGGTAGCCCTACTCCCAGGTGGGGCGGCTCGAACGCGGCGGAGGTGCGGGGATGCGGAACGAGCAGGTGCGTCGGACGGCGATGGCGTTGATCGCGGTGATGGCGGCGATCGTGATCGCCGTCGCTCTGGTGGCGGGCTGCTCACCCAGCGGAGGAGCGGAGGACCGTCCGTCGCCCGCGGCCGGTGTGGGGGACACGAAGCAGGTCGTGATCGAGTACGCCGACGGCAGCGCTGACACGGAGGCATCCGCATGAAGCTGTTGACCGCGCTCGTCGTCCTGCTGATGTTCGGACTCGCGTCTTGTGGAGATCCGCAGCGCGTGCTGCAGAGCGGCACGGTCGGTGCCAACGGCGAGGTAGGCCAGGTGCTGCTGCGCAACATCCACATGACGCCTCCGGGAGGAGACGGCTACGAGCCGGGCGACGACGCGGTCGTGCAGCTCTCCATCTTCAACCAGGCCAGGGAGACGGACACGTTGGTCGATGTGCGCAGCGACGCGGCCAAGGACATCGTGATGCGCTGGGACGAGCAGTGTGACGGTCAGGCGGAACAGGTGGAACGCCTGCCGCTGCTGGCTGACGGAGGGGTCGCCCGGCTGAGCGGAGCCATGGGCGCCTACCACTTCGAGTTCGTGGATCTCACCCGCAAGCTGTGGGCAGGCAACGATGTCGCGGTCACGTTCGAGTTCGAGCGAGCCGGGAGCGTCACTCTCGACGTCCCGATCGAAGTCGAGACCGACGCGACCGGCCTTCGGCATCCGGAAAACTGTCCGGCCTCGAGTGAGGCGCCTTCCCGGATCACGCCGGCGACGGTGAAAGGTGAGGTTCGCTGATGCGTGCTCTCACTGTCATCCCGAAACGACCGGGCACCGTGGAGCTGACGGAGGTCCCTGACCCGAAACCCGCCGACGGCGAACTGCTGGTCCAGGGCCTGGCCGTCGGGGTGTGCGGGACGGACAAGGAGATCGTCCGCGGCGAGTACGGCTGGTCGCCGCCCGGACGCGAGCGCCTCGTCATCGGGCACGAGTCGCTGGGACGAGTGCACTCGGCGGGACCGGACTCCGGGTTCTCCGCAGGTGATCTCGTGGTGGGCGTCGTCCGTCGTCCCGACCCTGTCCCCTGTGGGGCATGCGCGCATGACGAGTTCGACATGTGCCGCAACGGCGAGTACACCGAACGCGGCATCAAGGAGATCGACGGGTATGCGAGCGAACTGTGGTCGGTGGAGGCCGGCTACGCGGTGACGATCGATCCCACGCTGGAACGGGTCGGCGTCCTCGTGGAGCCCACCAGCGTGGTGGCCAAGGCGTGGGAGCAAATTCGCCGGGTGGGGCAGCGGGCCTGGTTCGAACCGCACCGGGTGCTGGTAACCGGGGCGGGGCCGATCGGGTTGCTCGCCGCGCTGCTCGGGATCCAGCAGGGACTGGAGGTGCACGTTCTCGACCGCGTGACCGAGGGACCCAAGCCCGATCTGGTGCGCAGGCTGGGAGCGACCTACCACCACGAGGACGCCGCGGCGGTGGCCGCGCGACTCCGGCCGGACGTGGTGATCGAGGCGACCGGCGCCGGTGGTGTCGTCTTCGACGTCCTCGCCAACACCGCGGCGTACGGGATCGTGTGCCTCACCGGGGTTTCGTCCGGCGGACGGCCGCTGAGGCTGGACGCCGCGGCTCTGAACCGCGACCTCGTCCTCGAGAACGACGCCGTGCTCGGGTCCGTCAACGCCAACCTGCGTCACTACCGGCAGGCCGCCGACGCGCTGGTGGCCGCTGACGAGTCCTGGCTGGACGCGCTGATCACCCGCAGGGTGCCGCTGTCGCGGTACGCCGAGGCGTTCGAGCCCACTCCTGACGACGTCAAGGTCGTCATCACCCTGGACGGGGAGAATTCGTGACACCCGCGCTGATCGAGGACTACGCGCTGCTCGGCGATCTGCAGACGGCGGCACTGGTCGACCGCCGGGGCAGCGTCGACTGGCTGTGCCTGCCCCGGTTCGACTCGCCCGCCTGCTTCGCGGCGTTGCTGCACAACGAGGAGGCGGGCCGGTGGCTGCTCGCGCCGGCGAACGGCGAGCCGTGCACCCGCCGCCGCTACCGGGGCGAGACGCTGGTGCTCGAGACCGAATGGGAGACCGCCGACGGGACCGCACGGGTCATCGACTTCATGCCACCACGAGGTGAGGCCGCCGACGTGGTGCGCATCGTGGAGGGCGTCTCCGGAGCGGTGCCGATGCGCCTGGACCTGAAGCTTCGGTTCGACTACGGCGACGTCGCGCCGTGGATCCGCTCCCACGACGGCCAGCTCGCCGCGATCGCCGGACCGGACGCGGTGTGGTTCCATTCGCCGGTCTCGCTGGACGAGAGGGGCACACACGCGGAGTTCACCGTCCGGGCGGGTCAGCGGATCCCGTTCGTGCTCACCTACGCGCCCTCGCACTGCCCGACGCCGAAACCCGTGGACGCCGAACAGGCACTGCGGGACACCGAGCGGTACTGGCGCGGCTGGATCAGCGGTTGCCGGTACGACGGACGGTGGGACGCGGAGGTGCGCCGGGCGCTGATCCTGCTCAAGGCCCTGACCTACGCGCCGACAGGAGGCATCGTCGCCGCGGCCACCACCTCGCTGCCCGAAGAGCTCGGCGGCACGCGCAACTGGGACTACCGCTACTGCTGGCTGCGCGACGCGACGTTCACCCTGCAGGCACTGCTCGGCACCGGTTTCGTCGACGAGGCCCGTGCGTGGCGGGAATGGCTCGTGCGAGCGGTCGCCGGCGACCCGGCCAAGCTGCAGATCATGTACGGCGTCGACGGCGCCCGGCGGCTGCCGGAACAGGTCCTGCCCTGGTTGTCAGGCTACGAGGGCGCGGCGCCGGTGCGGATCGGCAACGCCGCCGCGGACCAGTTCCAGCTCGACGTGTGGGGTGAGGTCCTGGACGGTCTGCACCTCGCCAGGCAGGCGGGGATCCAGGTCACGGACACCGCCTGGGACGTCCAGCGAGCGCTGCTGGACTACCTGGAGGGGCACTGGGCCGAACCGGACAACAGCCTGTGGGAGGTCCGCGGTCCGCGCCGCCATTTCGTGCACTCCAAGGTCATGGCGTGGGCGGGACTCGACCGAGCCGTGCACACAGTGCAACACCACGGCCTGGAGGGGCCTGTCGACCGCTGGCGGAACGTGCGCGACACCATTCACCGCGAGGTGTGCGAGCGCGGATACGACGCGGAACAGGGCACGTTCACCCAGTTCTACGGCTCGCAGGCGGTCGATGCGGCGCTGTTGCTCCTGCCCCGCGTCGGGTTCCTGCCGTGGAACGACGCCCGCGTCCGAGGCACCGTCGACGCGGTGCAGAAGCAACTGTGCGAGGACGGTCTTGTCCTGCGGTACCGCGTCGAGGCCGAGGGACGTGTCGACGGTCTGCCCGGCTCCGAGGGCGTGTTCCTGGCGTGCAGCTTCTGGCTCGCCGACGCGCTGTGGGGCCTCGGGCGCGCGGAGGAGGCAGAGGCACTGTTTCGCAGGCTGCTCGACCTGCGCAACGACGTCGGCATGCTCAGCGAGGAGTACGACGTCATCACCGGGCGGCATCTCGGTAACACCCCGCAGGCGTTCAGCCTGGTGGGGCTCGTCAACACCGCTCGCAGCCTGTCCGGGAAGCCGACGGAGACCCAGGCGTCGTGAGCGCGTGCGGATTCCTTCGATCAGGTGAAGCTGTTCATGGCCGGTGTTCGCGTCGGCGGCTCACGGCCTCGGACACGCTGTCCGCGACGGCCAGGTGATCCCACAAGCCGCTGATCTCGACGATTCGTCTCGCGACCGTGCCCGGCGGCGCGGCTATCACCAGCGTCAGATCACGCGCGCGGCAGTCCTCGGTGACGGCGAGCAGCTCGTTCAACCCGGTGGAGCCGATGAACGTCACGTCGGTCAGATCGACGACAACCAGTGCCGAGGCGCTTTCGATCGCTTTCGCCGCGGCATCGTCGAGCAGTCGTACCGTGTCGCCATCGATCTCACCGGCTGCCCTCAGGATCAGATTGCCGTCCACGGCTTCTCTGTCGACGACGAACAGCGGGTTGGATGTCATGGCTCCGCCTGTCTGCTCTGCGGACTCTGGACGGAGACGACCATATCGCTCAACCGTGGTGCCTGCATCCGCGTCGTGGTGGCGCGGAGGCTCAGGTCAGGCGTGGCTCAACGGTTCTTGCGTGCCACGCCGGCGAACGTGGACGTCCGCTTCGCGTCCTTGATCTCGTCGCCGTGGTCCGGCTTCCATTCAGGCAGGTAGACCACGCCCGGATCGATCAGTTCCAGGCCGTCGAACAGGTTGGTGATCTCGGCGCGGGTGCGCATCGAGAAATCGGTGACGCTGCGCCGGAACTGCTGGGTCGCTTCCTCCGCCTTCTCCGGCTCCGACCCCTCCAGGCTCGCGTGGGAGATGGCCAGACAACTGCCGGGCACCGTCGCGCCCATGTACTCCCGGATGATCGCGCCCGGGTCGTCGGCGTCCGGCACGAAGTGCAGCACCGCGAACATCAGCACCGCGATCGGCTGCGAGAAGTCGAGCAGCCGCTGGGTTTCCGGGTCGGAGAGAATCTTGTGCGGATCACGGAGATCGCCCTGGATGGCGGTGGCCTTGTCGATGCCGCTGAGGATCATGCGGCTGTGCGAGACCGCGATCGGGTCGGCGTCGACGTACAGGATCCGGCAGTCCGGGTTCGCCTTCCAGGCGATCTCGTGCACGTTGCCGACCGTGGGGATGCCGGAGCCGAGATCGAGGAACTGCGTGATGCCCTGGCCGACGAGATGGCGGACCGCACGGCGCAGGAACGATCGGTTGGCGCGCAGGATGTCCGGTAACTCCGGCATGAACGAAGCGATCTTCGCGGCAGCGTCCCGGTCGACCTGGAAGTTGTGGAACCCGCCCAGGTGCGCGTCATAGATCCGGGCCGCACTCGGCTTGTTCACGTCGACTTCCGGACCCGCCCACGCCGGTCGTTCCATGCTGACCATCCTCGTTCCCGACCGGCAGCCGTGACTGATCTGACAACAGTCTAGGGCCTGTATCGAAGTCTGATCCGCGATAGCCGGGCCCGAGGCGGCCCCTGGCGGCACGGCCGGACGGCCCACATACAACACCGGTATGCGGGCCGTCCGGCCGCACCACCAGAAACCACCTCAAGCGCGACTCTCATCGAACCAGACTTCGATACAGACCCTAGCCCTACCGGGGCAGGACAACTGTGAGGAACTTCCTCCCGAAACAGGTTTATCCGCTGCAATGAAACCCGCACGGCCAGGCCGCAGGTAGCGTCAGCCGAGCCGTGCCAAGCGGATTCCGTGCATGCCATGCGGAGGCACCCACATGACGACCGTCGAGGAAGACTCCAGGTCCATGGTGCTGGACCTGCTCATCGAGCCCGGCATCGTGATGTCGGCGTTGCGTGGACAGCTCACCTCGAGACTGCGGGATCTCGGCGAGGACCACCGCTACGACGTCCTGCTCGTGGTGACCGAGCTCGTGTCGAACGTCCTGGACCACACAGCGGGTACCGGCAGGCTCCGCGTCCTCCGCGCCAACGCGAAGTGTGAGATCACGGTCGAGGTGGACGACACCTCGGAGTCGCAACCCATGTACGGACGATCGCGACTGGGCGAGACACGAGGCCGCGGGATCGTAGTGGTCGACAACCTCTCACTCGAGTGGGGCACACACCCCTTGCCCGGCGGTGGCAAGACCGTGTTCGCGTCGGTCCGCTGTGGCACGGACGAGACCGCGGCCACGTCGTGCGGCGCTGCGGAATGACCTGCGTCAGCCGGCCTCTGAACCGCAGATGATGGTCAGCACGCAGACGTCGTCGTCCTGCTCCTCCCGGACGAGCTGCGCCACGAGGTCAGCGGGCAGGTCACCGGCGGACGCCGGCATCCGGGCCGCCAGGATCCCGCAGAGCCGGCCGGTCATGATCTCGAAGTCGGTGCTGCGCCGCTCGACGAGGCCGTCGGTGTACCAGACCAGCACGTCGTCGGGCTCGAGCCGGAGCGACGCCTCCGGGTAGTCCTCGGCGCGTTCGATCGCGCCGAGTGCCGGTCCGTGGCGATCGTCCAGGCGGGACGCGTGGCTTCGCCTGCACAGCACGGGTTTCGGATGTCCGGCGTTGCTGTAGGTGAGCACCCTGTCCGCGGTGCGGTACGTGCCGAACAGCATCGTCGTCATGACGAGTTCCGGTTCGTTCAGCATGAGCCGGTTGAGCCTGCGCAGCACCGAGCCGGGTGAGGGGTCCTCCACGGCATAGGCGCGAACGGCGGCGCGGACCTGGGCCATGGTGGTCGCCGCTCCGACGTCGTGGCCGGCCACGTCCCCGATGGTGAACCCGAACAACCCGTCGCCGATCGCGAAGCAGTCGTAGAAGTCGCCGCCGATGCCCGCGGGGTTGTTGGCCGGCTCGTACGCCACGCCCACGTTCAGCCCCGTGATCGTCGGGATGGACGCGGGCAACAGGGCACGCTGGAGGCGTACGAGCGCGTCGCGATCGACGCGTTGCGCGGACTTCGCCGCTTCGGCGTCGGCGCGAGCCACCCGTGCCGCGTTCTCCGCTGTTCGCTGCGCTGTCTTGTCGACCGCGGTGCCACGCAACGCCACTACGGCACCTGTGTCGTCCTTGACCGGTTCACCCGCGCTCAGCACGGTGATGGTGGTGCCGTCGGGGCGGATCATCCGGGATTCGGCTCGCGAGGCGCGGCCTTCCGAGAGCGCTTCGTAGTACCGCCGGGCGATGGTGAGATCGTCGGGGTGCACCAGTGCGAGGGCATCTCTCAGGCTGGTGGGAACGTGATCCATCCCCGCGATCCGGCACATCTGCCGGGACCACCACACCATGCCCGACCGCAGGTCGATCTCCCACGACCCGAGCCCGCCGATGCGCTGTGCCTGTTCGAGCTGGTCAGCCAGGTCGGCCTGCACCCGCAGGTACTGCTGCTCCGCCAGCAGAGCGGCGATCTTCCGCTGTTGCGTGACGTCCTGGACGGTGACGGCGACACCGACGACGGCTCCGGCCGGATCTCGCAGTGGAAACCGGTTGACCATCAGCTGGATCTCGTCGCCCGTGGTGGACAGGTCGAGGTCGGCGTCGTGGTCCACCTCGCCGGTGTCGAACACGCGTTGCAGACGGTCCTGGACCGCCACGACGTAGTCGACCGTGTGCACCTCGGCGATGGACTTGCCGAGCAGGTGACTCACCGGCAGGCCGTGCAGGGCGGCGAGGTAGCTGTTGACGTACAGGTAGCGCATCGTGTCGTCGAACACCGCGAACCCCAGCGGCGCGTCGTCGAGCACAGGGCCGAGCAGAGCCATGAGAAGCCGAAGCCCGCGCTCGTCGTCCGGACGAAGCGTGACCTCGTCCTCGCCCGTGCGATCATCGGAGACGGCGGCGTTCACATACGCAGCCAACCACATCAGATCGTCCTGCGGCGGACTGCACCTGGTGGGCGTCGCGCTCGAACGGGGCGCGGGTGCCGAGTGGCGCCGGCGTGTCCAGCGGCTCGGGTTCGTCCTGTGTGGACATGCCGCAGGCGGCGATCAGGAGCCACGGGGACGTGCCGGTCAGCAGCCCTTGAAGTGCTGATCAGCGGACCAGCCGGTGTTCGCCCAGGTGTGGGGGTCGGCCGGGGTGAAACCGGGGTGGAGGTTGGCCAGTTCGGTCAGCAGCCATGCGGTGAAGCGTGCGGCTCCCTGCGGACAGGTGTGGATGCCGTCCGCGCTGCGGTCCGGCTTGCCGTCCCTGGTCTGCTGGTAGGTGCTGCCCCACACCGTGCCCGCGTCGAGCAGCGTCGCCTGGCCGGAGGATGCTTCGGCGACCTCTCGCGCGACCTGGGGTGCGCGCTCGAGCTCGGCCATGTGCGGCTGGTAGAAGTCGTCGGGCCGGATCGGCGGCGCAGTGACGAACACCAGCTTCGCGCCGGTTCCGGCCACCGTCTGAAGCAGTTTCTCGTAACCTGCCCGCTGTTCCTGGTCGCTGCCCCAGTCGTACGTCGTGAGCTGGTAGATCACCACCGGGGACTTGGCGGAGGTGAGCTGCCCGGGCAGCTTCTGCCAGTTCTTGTCGGAGAACGGCCCGACGACGTTGCCACCGCCTTCGGCGGCGATCGACTGGAAGTCGACGCCACTCGCTTTGAACGCGGCGGTCAGCGGCAACGCCTCTCCGACGGCGATGGAGTCACCGACGAAGAGCACTTTGGACAGTGCCTGCCCGGCGGGCGCGTCGGTTGCCGGCGACTGACCGGTGCAGGCGGTGGTGAGCAGGAGCAGGGTGGTCAGGCCGAACGCGATGCGTCGTGACTTGGTCATGGGCTCGACGGTGCCACCGGCGTGTCCCAGGGGATCCGCCGCTTTGTCGCGTTTGTGTCGCAGGCGAGCGCTGTCACCGGCCATCCGGAGCAGGTGGTGTCCATACTCGACGGCGTGGCGGCGATTCTGCTCATCGAGGATGATCCACTGGTCCGGCGGGGGCTCGAGCTCGCGCTGAGCAGACACGGTCACGACGTGCGCACCGCGGACACGGGGGAGGACGGGCTGCGCGAGTTCCGATCGTCCACTCCGGACCTGGTGGTGCTCGATCTGATGCTGCCGGGCATCGACGGCTTCGAGGTGTGCCGTCGCATCCGGGCGCAGGGCGAGGTGCCCGTGATCATGCTGACCGCGCGGGGCGACGACTTCGACGTGGTCAGCGGGCTGGCGGCGGGTGCGGACGACTACGTGGTCAAACCTGTGCAGCCCACGGTTCTCGACGCGCGGATCCGGGCGGTGCTGCGGCGCAGCACGAACATCGCCGAAGGCGTCCGGGTGCTCGGTGACCTGCGAATCGACACCGCGGCGTTGACCGTCGAGGTGCGCGGTGCGCCCGTGGCACTGACACCGAGCGAGCTGAGGTTGCTGCTGACCCTGTCCGGCGCTCCGGGCAGGGTGTTCAGCAGGCAGCAGTTGCTGCAGGAGGTGTGGGAGCACGACTACCTCGGCGACTCCCGGCTGGTCGACAACTGCGTGCAGCGGTTGCGGGCGAAGATCGAGGCCAGTCCTGGCACTCCGGAGCACGTGCAGACCGTGCGCGGGTTCGGCTACCGGTTCGGGCCGGTATGAGCCCGCGTGGGCTGCGGCCACGGTTGCTGGTGGCGTTCGTGCTGGTCACCGTGCTCGGCGCGGCGGCGGTCGCCTGGTCCGGGGCGGGGTCGGCGAGCACCGCCCTCGTGACGTCGGCACAGCAGAGGCTCACCGAAACGGTCGCCGCCCAGATCGCGGCGGTCGCACCGGAGCTGGCCACTCCTCCCGATCAGAGCGCGCTCGAGCGTCTGCGAGCGGCGGTCGGCAATAACACGCTGGTGGTCTACCAGGACATGCAATCCGCGGACGGTTCGGTCTCCGCGCTTGTCACCGACGCGCTGCGAAGCGCCGTGCGCGACCAGAAGCGGTTGGTGGCACAACGGATCACGGCGGAGGGAAAGCCCTGGCTGCTGCTCGGCACTCCCGTCATGATCACCGCGCTGGACGGTGCCCGGACCCCGTCCGGGATCGAGGTGTACGCCGCGCGGGACCTCACCGCCGTCGAGCAGGAGATCGACGACATGACGGGCTCCGCGATCCTCACCGCCGCGCTGGCGCTGCCGCTGGCGGTGGTGCTCGCGCTGCTCGCGGCGCGCAGCGTGCTGCGCCCGGTACGGGATCTCCGTGACACCGCGCGCCGGCTGGCGGCGGGGGACCTCGACGCGCGCTCGCAGCCGCAGGGTGCCGACGAGCTCGCCGACCTCACCGTCACGATCAACGAGATGGCCCGGTCGGTGCAGACGTCCATGGCCGCGATGCGGCGGATGCAGGCCGACGCCAGGAGATTCGCCGCCGACGTGTCGCACGAGCTGCGCACACCGCTGAGCACGTTGACAGCGGTGGTGGAAGTGCTGGCGATGACGGCCGACGGCATGGAGCCCGACGCCAGGGAGTCGGCGGAACTGGCGATCACCGAGACCAGGAGGCTGGTTCGGCTGGTGGAGGACCTGATGGAGGTCTCGCGGTTCGACGCGGGCACCGCCCAGTCGCGCATGGAGGAGGTCGACGTGACCCGTGCGGTGCACGACTGCCTGCGCGCCCGCAACTGGCTGGGCGTGGTCGGGCTGGTGGCCCCCGGCGCGGTGTCCGCGCGGCTGGACCGGCGCAGACTGGACGTCATCGTGGCCAACCTGGTCGGCAACGCCCTGCGGCACGGCGCACCACCCGTGCGCGTGGACGTGTCGGCCTCCGGTGAGCAGGTGCGGGTCGCGGTCACGGACAACGGACCGGGTCTGCCGGAACACGTGCTGCCGCACGTGTTCGACCGTTTCTACAAGGCTGACGCCGCGCGCACCCGCACCCCTGGCAGCGGTCTCGGCCTGGCGATCGCGCTGGAGAACGCCCGTCTGCACGGCGGCACGCTCACGGCGGAGAACATCGACGGTGGCGGGGCGCGGTTCGTCCTGCTGCTGCCACGGGACGCGGAGGTCCGGTGAGGCGAATCTGGCCCGTGGTGGCGCTGCTGGTCGCGGGGTGCGGAGTGCAGCCGTCCGGAGTGGACGACGGCGGCGAGGCACCCACCGGTGTGGCACCGGGAGTCACGCTCTACTTCGTCGACGCGCGCGGTGAGCTCCAGCCGCAGCTGCGTAAAACGGGCCGGCTCGGCACCGTTTCCGAGGCCCTGAACCTGTTACTGCTCGGACCTGGCGGTTCGGACCTGCGTACGGAGATCGCACCTGTCTCGACGCCACGGGTGGTGGTGACCACCGCGCCGGACGTGATCCGGTTGATGGTGCCGTTGGCGGCCGACGAGGTGACACCGCGGGGAATCGGCCAGATCGTGTGCACGACGCTGGGAGTCCACGTGCAGAGCGGGGGAGCGCGGGACATGAAGGTGCAGATCCGCTTCACCCAGGCCACCCCCGAGTCCGATGTGGAGCGGACCTGTCCGTTGATCAGGTGATCCGGGTGATGTCGATCGAGGGTGCGGCCGGAACGGGCATCAGCAGCCACAACATCGCGAGAGCGATCATCACCGCCGTGAACGCGATCACGCCGCGACGTCCCCGTGCCCACGTGGCGCGGAACCGGATCGGGTCCTCGACCAGGTACTTCGACATCGCGGCCAGCCCGACCGACACCGCGCAGGCCGTCACGGTCCAGACCCAGCCGCGCTCCGGCGGGAACAGCACGAACACCGGCCAGTGCCACAGGTACAGGCTGTAGGAGATCTGCCCGAGCCACTGCAACGGTTGCCAGGCAAGGGCTTTCGCGACCAGTGCTCCCGGAGCCTGCGCGCACAGCGCGACCAGCAGCGCGGCGGCCAGCGAGTGCGCGAAGAGCCCGCCCGTGAACAGCCACACCGAGCCGGCGCCGTCCGCGAGCACCCACGCCGTCCCGGTTCCCAGTGCCAGCAGCACCAGCACGGCACCAGCCCACCGGCCGATGGCGCCGGCGAGCGCGTCCCGCACCGGCCGCGTGGCGGCCGCGGCACCGAGCAGCAGCGAGAACGCCCTGGTGTCGGTCCCGGTGTACACCCTGGTGGTGTCCGCCGTGTCGAGCAGCAGGACCATCAATCCCAGTGACAGCACGGACACGAGAGCCGCGCTGATCGCCACGCGGTGCTCCACCCGCCGCCCCCACCGGGCCAGGACCACCAGGACCAGCGGCCACACCAGGTAGAACTGCTCTTCGACCGCGATGCTCCACAGGTGCTCGAACACCCGGTCGGTGCCGAACCGGTCCCAGTAGCCGGCCGACTCGGCGAGCAGGTGCCAGTTGACCAGGTTCAGCTGCACCCACGGGCCGTCCCGGAGCGTCGTGCGCACCACGTCGTCCGGCGCGATCGCCCAGACCACGACGGTGACAACGGCGAGCATCGTCACGAGAGCGGGCAGCAGGCGGCGGATCCGCCTGCCCCAGAAGGCCACCAACGACACGGTGCCGCTCGTGCCGATCTCCCGCAGCAGCAGGTCCGTGATGAGGTACCCGGACAGCGCGAAGAAGAGATCCACGCCGAGAAACCCGCCCGGCACGAGGTTGCCGGCATGGAACAACACCACTCCGGCGATCGCGACCCCGCGCAACCCGTCCAAGGCCGGCAGATGAGGTCTGCGCTCGGTGGTGGGCCGGGAGGTCCTGGTGGACCGGGGTTCCGTCATGGCGCCGACTGTGCTGCCGCCATGTCGGGATGCCGTCGGCGTGGCGTCGCAATCGTGTCGCGCTTCTAAAACCAACTTGAGTTGACCAAATCAGGGAAGTGGTTCTAAAGTCAGCTCAACTTGTTTTTAGAAGGGAAGGTCATGGCTACCGAGGTCTCCCACGGTCGGTCCGCGTCCGGTGTTCTGCGCGCTGACCCGGCCTATCAGGCGTTCGTGCTGTTGCGGACGGTGTTCACCATCGCGCCGGTGTTGTTCGGCCTCGACAAGTTCACGAACCTGCTCGTCGACTGGCCGCCGTACCTCGCGGCGTGGATCGACGGGTTGGTGCCGGGCACGGCCCAGCAGGCGATGTACGCCGTCGGAGTGATCGAGATCGTCGCGGGTCTGGTGGTCGCCGTCGCGCCGCGGTTCGGTGGCCTGCTGGTCGCCGCGTGGCTGGCCGGGATCATCGTCAACCTCGTGACCGGTCCCGGTTTCTTCGACGTCGCACTGCGCGACTTCGGCCTGCTCGTGGCGGCGCTCGCGCTCGCTCGACTCGCGGTGTGGTCCCGGCGTGACCGGCAGGGGAGCACCGCATGACCGATCTCGTCGTCGTCGGCGCCGGTCTTGCCGCGGCGAATGCGGTGCAGACGCTCCGGGAGGAGGGCTTCGGCGGACGGGTCGTGATGCTCGGCGACGAACATGAGCGGCCTTACGATCGTCCGCCGCTGTCGAAGGACTACCTGCTCGGAACGCGGGAACGCGCCGGGGTGTACCTGCACGAAGAGCATTGGTACGAGGCCAACTCGGTCGAACTGAGGCTCGGTAGTCCGGTGACAGGCCTGGACCGTGCGGCTCGTGAGGTCGAGATCGGCGGCGGCGAGCGGATTCGCTACACGAAACTGCTGCTCGCCACGGGTTCGCGTCCACGGCGCCTGCGCGTGCCCGGTGCCGATCTCGCCGGCGTGCACCACCTTCGCCGGATCGACCAGGCGGATCGGCTGCGCGAGGCGCTGCACGCCGGTGGCCGGGTGGTCGTCGCAGGCGCGGGGTGGATCGGCCTGGAGATCGCCGCGGCCGCTCGAAGCCGTGGTTGCCCGGTCACGGTGGTCGAGCCCGCGCCGACGCCGTTGCACGCCGCGCTGGGCCCACGGATCGGAGGGTTCTTCGCCGGCCTGCACCGCGGCAACGGCGTCGACTTCCGCTTCGGCACCCAGGTCGCCGAACTGCGGGGGAGTGACCGGGTCACGGCGGTGGTCACGTCGGACGGCCAGGAGATCCCCGCTGACATCGTGGTGGCCGGCATCGGTGCCCACCCGAACATCTCGCTGGCCGAACAGGCAGGCCTCACCATCGATGCCGGTGGAATTCTGGTCGACGCGTCCCTGCGCACCGACGATCCGGACATCTACGCGGCGGGTGACATCGCCGCCATCCCGAGCGCCAGGTACGGCATGCGGTTGCGGGTCGAGCACTGGGCCACCGCGGTGGAGAGCGGCAAGGCCGCGGCAAGGGCGATGCTCGGACACGAGGTCGTCTACGACGAACTGCCGTATTTCTTCACGGACCAGTACGACGTCGGAATGGAGTTCACCGGCTACGTGTCTCCTGGTGGTCACGATCAGGTCGTCACCAGGGGAGATGTGGACGGCAAGGCGTTCCACGCCTTCTGGCTCGCGGACGGCGAGGTGGTGGCGGGAATGCACGTCAACTGCTGGGAAGAGGGGCTCGGCGGCGTGCGCGACCTGATCCAGACCCGGCGGCAGGTCGACGTTCGACATCTGTCCGACGCTGCGGTCTGAGCACTCCGCGGATCAGACGGCCAATCCGGATCGCTTCCCGTCGCGAATGGAGAGTGACAGACCATTCGCTCTGCGTGGAGGTTCAGGTGAAGCGTCACATCCGAAATCTGATCGCCCCGGTCGCCGTGTCTGCGTTCCTGTTCGCCGGGTTCGCGCCCGCGGCGCAAGCCGATGACCACAGCTCGCACGGTTCAGGCGTGAACATCGGCATCGGACTTGGTCTCGACCTTGACCTGGGGCTCGGCTCTGTCCATCGCAGCGCCCGGCTCACCGGCGCCGCCGAGGTGCCCGGACCGGGTGATCCCGACGGTCGTGGCCACGCAAGCGTCCGCGTCAAGCGGGACCACGTATGCGCCACCCTCGTGGTCAAGCGCATCCAGGCCGCGTCCGCCGCGCACATCCACCGCGGCGCGGCCGGCACCGCCGGGCCTGTGGTGGTGCATCTCGCAGCACCGGCTGATGGTTCCAGTTCCAGCTGTTCGCAGGTCGGCCGGACGCTCGCACAGGAGATCGCCCGCCATCCGGAGCGCTTCTACGTCAACGTGCACAACCCGGATCACCCGGCAGGCGCGGTGCGCGGCCAGCTCCACCGCTAGGCGATCCGGCTCTGGAGCGGGACGGTGACCAGCCGTCCCACTCCAGTACCGGTACCCGAGTTCGACTTCGGACGAAAGTCGGTGCGTTCGTGCCCGGCATCGACGGCGGGGACGCCGGGCACGAACGCGGTCATGGGTGGCGGCGGCCTTGGTCGATCCGGCGGCGCCGCGCCACCCATGCCCATCCGGCCACCGCGGCGAACACCAGCGCGGCGGACGGCAGTCCTACTGCCAGCATGAACAAACCGAGAGGAGCGGCCACGGCGGCCGTGGTCGCGTAGACGTACCGGCGACGGTCGCGCGCCAGGCGTCGTTCGGCGGCATCGAGGGAAAGAGCGAGGATCGGATCCTCGTCCCAGAACCGGCGCTCGATCTCGTACAGCGCCTCGCGTTCGCGATCACTGAGCACGACGCACCTCCCGCGGATCACGGCAGGACCCGCCCTCATATCGTATCACGATACAAAGTCGTCGGGCGGGTCGGAGGGCCGCGGACCTGAAAGGCGTGGTGTCATGAGTTCATGACGACGGAGGGCGAGCCGCTGACCAAGCGGGACTTCGAGGCGCTGGCGCGGTTCCGGTTCGGGATCCGCAGCTACCTCCGGTTCAGCGAGGAGACCGTGCGCGGCCACGGGCTCACCCCGCAGCAGTACCAGCTGTTGCTGGCGCTCAAGGGTTTCCCGGATCGGGACTGGGCCAGCGTGCGCGAGCTCGCCGACCGGCTGCAGCTGCGCCACAACAGCGTGGTGGAGCTGGTCAACAGGGCGCAGGGGGAAGGCCTCGTGACACGGGCGGCGCATCCGACCGACGCACGGGCCGTGCGGGTGCTGTTGACCAAACTGGGGGAGAAGGTGCTCGCGCAGCTGAGCACGCTGCATCGTGATGAACTCCGTCGGATGGGATCGGCGCTCACGCCGCCCGTCTGACCCGTGTTCCCGCCGCCGTACCGCGCGGACATCCTTTGTGTGGCAACGTTTTCTGGATCAGTCATTCCCGACATATCGTGATACGATACTAGTCTGCGAGACATCGGGAGGACGACATGAACGCGATCTCCGTGCTGCTGCTCACCGGCGCCGGTATCGGCCTGTTCGGGCTGATGTCGAGCGTCCGGGTCATCACCCAGTACGAGCGAGGCGTCATCTTCCGGTTCGGCCGCGTGCGCTCCGGGGTTCGCGGCCCGGGACTCGCGTTGCTCCTGCCGCTCGCCGACCGTCTGCGCAAGGTCAGCATGCAGATCATCACCATGCCGGTCCCGGCGCAGGACGGCATCACCCGCGACAACGTGACCGTGCGCGTCGACGCCGTGGTGTTCTACAAGGTCGACGACCCGGTCCGCGCGATCGTGGACGTGGAGGACTACCACGCTGCTGTCGGCCAGGTCGCGCAGACGTCGCTGCGCTCGATCATCGGCAAGAGCGACCTGGACGACCTGCTGTCGAACCGGGAACGGCTCAATCAGGGGCTGGAACTGATGATCGACAGCCCGGCTCTCGGCTGGGGCGTGCAGATCGACCGCGTGGAGATCAAGGACGTGGTCCTGCCGGAGTCCATGAAGCGGTCGATGTCGCGGCAGGCGGAGGCCGAACGCGAGCGGCGAGCCCGCGTCATCACCGCCGACGGCGAGCTGCAGGCCTCGGCGAAGCTCGCCAGCGCCGCCGAGACCATGGCCGAGCACCCGGCCGCGCTGCAGTTGCGGCTGCTGCAGACCGTGGTCGAGGTGGCCGCGGAGAAGAACTCCACGCTGGTGTTGCCGTTCCCCGTCGAGCTGCTCCGCTTCCTGGAGCGGGCGACCCCGCCGGAAGCCTCGAACGCGCCCTCGGCGCACAACGGCCGGACGATTCCCCGTCCGGCGCCTGCTCCCGGCATCCTCGACGTCGACCCGGTGCCACCTACCGTCGAACGCGCCACCTGTTGATCCGCGCAACCATCCACTTCGGACCGTCGCGAGACGGCCACGACCTGGGCCATGGAGGAAGTCATGACTGGATCGCCCCGCGTCGTGGTCGGCTTCGACGGTTCGCCGGACAGCGTGCTCGCGTTGGAGTGGGCGCTGGCGGAAGCCAGCCTGCGAGATGCCACGATCGACCTGTGTCACGTTCGCAAGCAGCCCGGAACAGCTGACGACAATGGCGGTGTCAGTGACCTCGGCGGAGAGGTTCTCACCCAAGGCCTCGAACACGCCGACCGCTGGTCACCACACGTCCGGGTGGCAGCGCGGCTGGTGAGCGGGAATCCGGCGCAGCAGTTGCCGCGCATCGCCGCCGACGCCTTGTTCCTCGTGGTCGGCGCGCGCGGTGCCGGTGGCTTCCGGGGGTTGCGGCTGGGATCGGTCAGCGACCAGGTCGTACGACACGCGCAGTGTCCTGTCGTCGTTGTGCCCGATCCGGGGACCCGTCGCGGCGGTACGCGTGAGCGGAAGATCGTGGTCGGAGTCGACGGCTCTGCCGGTTCGGAAGCCGCTCTGGCCTTCGCGTTCGACGAGGCGGATCGTCGTCAGGCGGAACTGTGCGCGATCCATGTGTTCGACCCGTCCACTGTGCAGATCATGGCCGGCCTGCCACAGGCAGACCTGCGGCGACTCCACCTGGCCGCGTCGGAAACCCTGAGCAGCCTGCTCGAACCCCACATGACCAAGTACCCCTCCGTCCACGCGTGCGACGAAGTCCTGTCAGGTGCGCCGGCCGCGACGCTGACCGCGGCGGCGTCCGGTGCCGAGTTGCTGGTACTCGGTTCACGAGGGCATGGCGGCTTCGTCACCCTGCTGCTCGGCTCGACCAGTCACAGCGTTCTGCACCACGCGAGCTGCCCGGTCGCCGTCGCCTGACGGCAAAGGCGGCGGGATCGCTCCGCTTGCGGCGGCTGTGCGGGACTGAGGCGTGGTGAACCGCTGCCGGTACGACGTAGGTGTGGTGGAGTACGCGGCGACGAAGTTCTGGCGGAAGGTCACCGCGCTGCCGAAGCCGCAGCTGCGGGCGATGCGAGAGATCGGCCAGGTGGTCGTTTCGAGCAGACGTCTGCCCTCGTCGAGCCGGCGCGCGAGAATCCAGCGGGCGGGCGTGTTCCCGGTGGCCTCGGTGAAACGCCGGTTGAAGTTGCGTCTGCTCATGCCGGCGTGGGCGGCGAGCTGATCGACGTCGAGTCGTTGGCCGAGGCGGTTGAGTGCCCAGTCGATGGTCGGGCCGATGTGGCCGACACCGCCCGGATCAGGCACCGGCCGGTCGATGTACTGAGCCTGGTCGCCATCTCGGTGCGGTGCGATCACGAGGTGACGTGCCACCGTGGAGGCGGCGGCGGACCCGAGATGCGTGCGGACCATGTGCAGGCAGGCGTCGATCGCCGAGGCTGTGCCGGCCGACGTGAGCACGTCTCCGTGGTCCAGGTAGAGCGCCGAGTCGATGACGGTGACCGTGGGGTGCAGCCGGGCGAGAACGGGCGCGGCCGCCCAGTGCGTGACGATGCTTCGTCCGTCAAGGAGCCCGCTGGCGGCCAAGGGGAAAGCGCCCAAGCAGAGACCCACGACGCGGGTGCCTTTCGCGTGGGCGGTGCGGATCAGGCCGGCGAGGCAGGGGCTGACCGGGCGCAGATCGCTCGGCCAGGACGGAAAGACCAGGAAGTCGGCGGTGTCCACGACGTCAGGGCCGTGGACGTTCTCGATCGTGAGGCCTTCAGCGGTCCGGACGCCGCAGCCGTCGTCGGTCCAGATCGAGGTCTCCCAGCCGGCGGCCAGACCCTGCCGGCCGACCTCGCCGAAGACGAGCAGCGGGGCCGCGAGGTGGAACATCGTGATGCCGTCGAAGGCGTGGACTGCGATACGCACTTTGGCCCGAATCCATCGAAAGTGGTCGTTTGTGCCACTCACGCTACCGGATGCCGAACAGACAGGGTGGTGGCGACAGGTTGTCCCGGTATCGAGGAGAGCACATGCCCACCCGCGCACTGATCGTCATCGACGTCCAGCAGGAGTACTTCGACGGCGTTCTGCAGGTCCAGTACCCACCGCGTGAGGAGTCGTTGGCGAATGTCGTCCGTGCGCTCGACGTCGCCGAACAGCAGGACGTGCCGGTCGTGGTCGTTCAGCACGAACTCCCTGAGGGCGCGCCCGTGTTCGCGGCCGGCTCTCCTGGCTGGTCGCTGCATCCAGAGGTCGAGAAGCGTGCGACCCCGTCCTGGAAGCGGGTGACGAAGGGCAAGTCCAGTGTCTTCGCCGGCACCGACGTGGCGCAGTGGCTTGCCGAGCGCGGCATCGACACGATCACGATCGTCGGCTACATGACGAACAACTGCGACATCGCGACCGCTGCGGCTGCCGAGGAACTCGGCCTGGCCGCCGAGATCCTCTCCGACGCCACGGGTGCCATCCACCTCGCCAACGAGGCGGGCAAGGTGTCGGCCGAGCAGCTGCACGGGGCACTGCTCGTCCTGCTGCACTCGAACTTCGCCGCGGTGGCGACCACCGATGCGTGGGTCACCGCGGTGAAGGCCGGCGAGGCGCTGCCCAAGAGCGACCTCGGTACTTCCGCCATCCAGGGACGAACCGCGTTCGTGTGACGGGTGTCAGGAGCCTGTGGACGCGCCGCGCCCCACGGCGGCGGGAAGGCGGGTCGCCGCCCAGAACGGCACCACCAGCAGCGCCGCGGCCGTCCAGATCAATGCGGGTGCCGCGGTGTCCAGCACCACTCCTCCCACCGCGGCACCCCCTGCCACCGCGCCGTTCCAGGCCGCGATGGTCAGTGATTGGGCTCGATCCGCGTCTCGTCCCGCGATCAGAGCCGTGACTGCCTGGAACGCCGTGGGTGCGCCGCCGAACGCCAGGCCCCATACCGCGCACGCCATCAGGGTGGTGGCCACGTCGTCGGACATCGCCAGTAGAACCATGCCGGCGGCGGTCAGCAACGGGCACCAGCCCAGCACTCCACGGGGATTGCGGTCCAATGTGGATCCAACGGCGAGAATTCCGCCCACGGCAGCGATACCGAAGACGAGCAACGCCGTGGTCAGCAGGTCTGCCTGTGCCAGTCGAGCGAGGACCGGACCGACGTACGTGTAAAGCATGTTGTGTGCCAACGAGTACACGAACACCATGACCAGAATCGGACGCAGCACCGGCAGGGCATGTCGCGCCGGCCGGGCAGGCTCGGTCGTGACCGCCGGTACCACGAGCAGGATCCAGCACAGCAACGGCACCGCGATCGCCGCCATGGCCGCGAACGACCAACGCCAGCCGACCAGTTCACCGAGTGCCGTGCCGGCGGGCACTCCCGCCGCGAATCCGACGGGTGTGCCCGCCATCGCGATCGCCAGCGCGCGTCCGGCCTGTCCTGGCGGCGCGATCCGCATCGCGTACACCGCCACCAGTGACCACATCACGCCGGTGATGGCGCCGGACACCACCCGTGCGCCCAGAATGACGCCATAGCCGGGAGACAGCGCGATCACGAGGTTCGTCACGACGAACCCGAGCACCAGCGCCACCAGCACGCGCTTGCGCGGCAGCCGGGAGGTCATCGCGGTCAGCGGGATCGCGGTGACCGCGGTGGTGACCGCGTAGACGGTGACCAGCTGTCCGGCGGCGGACGGTGAGACCCCGAGGTCCTCGGACATGCCCAGGAGCAACCCCGCGGGCAGCACCTCGCAAAGGCAGCCAAGTAGCACCGTCAGGGTCAGTGCGAGCAGCGCTCGCCACGGCAGCCTGTTCTGGGACAAGGGATTCCTCTCGCGTGGGAACCGCCCCGGCACGGGAGCAGGACACCCGTGCCGGGGCGGCGGACCGGGGTCAGCCCTTGGCCAGCTGGGCGTCGATCCACGTCCGCAGCGCGGCCTCGCCCTTGAACCCGATCATGCGGGAGCCCGGGAGCTCCGCGGTGTTGCGCACCGGCACCAGCGTGGGCAGGTACCGGATGCGGTACTGGGACGAGAGGTCACGGCTGGCGTCCACGTCGACCATGCCGACCAGGATCCGGCCGTTGTACTCCGCGGCCAGCTTCTCGAGCACCGGCTTGAGCTGACGGCAGGGCGGGCACCAGGTGGCGCCGAAGTCCAGGATGACCAGCTTGGTCCTGGACTGCTCCATCACCTGGGCGTGGTTCGCGGACGTCACCGTGATGACGTGCTCCGCGCTGATCTGGATGTTCGAGCCGGCCGGCGGTGCGGCCTGGGCGGGTGCGGCCAGCAGCACCGAGGCCATGACGACCATGGCTGCGACGCCCGCGCGTAGCCAGTTCCTGAGCAGGGACATTGAGAACTCCTTGATAGGCAGGGAAAATTCCGGGCAACCGCAGGTGCTCAACCGGAGATGGTGGCGAGGCCGGCACCGACCCAGTCCTCGATGCCCTCACGGTATTTGCGCACGTTCGAGTACCCCAGTTGAACCAGCCGGGCCCCTACGAGCTCGCTGTTGCGACAAGGCACGTTGGCGCAGTAGACGACGATCTCGGCGGCCTTGTCCGGCAGGACGTCGGGTGCATGCCGGTCGGTGAACTCGGCCGCCTGCTCGTAGGGAAATCCGGGAATGTTCACCGCGCCGGGCAGGTGTTCCCTCTCGTAGTAGCCCGCGGGCATGGTGTCGACCACCACCAGGGTGCCCGCGTCGATTCCTTTGTGGAGTTCCTCTCGGGAGATCAACGGCAACATCGAAGCGATCCCTTTCCAGCACGGTTCGCGCAGTAATTCGCGCCGATTCCGAGTGTGGCCGGGCCGGGGATCCATGCCCACTGTCAGCGCGCTATGCCACGCCGTTATCCATCCATCCGCGATAGCGGTCGTTCTGCGCGACGAGCTGTTCGTAGACGGCCACGGCGGCAAGGTGCACGGCCGCGAACCGGTCGCCGAGCGGGTGGTCCGCGCGCCAAAGCAGGACGTGCTGCACCTTCATCGGATCACCGGCCAGCGGCCGGATCACCATGCCGGGAGGTTCCGGCGTGGTCGGCTGCACCAGGCACACCCCGTGCTCGCCGGACACCAGGCGGTGCCGCAGCGCGTCGACGTCGTGCGCGATGCGCGGGGTGAACCCGTGCGCCAGGCACATCTCGCGGAACACGACCCGGCAGCCGTCGCCGCAGCTGGACACGATCCACTGCTCCTGAGCCAGCTCGCCCAGCTCGACGACGGGCGAGGCGGCCAGCGGGTGCCGGGCAGGCAGCGCCACGAACGAGGGCTCCACGACCACCCGCTCGGCGCGCACCCCGTCCGGCACGGCCAGCGTCCGCGGACCGCAGATCATCGCCACCGCGAGGTCGACGCACCCGCCGGCGACCTGCGTGACCAGCCTGCTGTGCGACAGGTCCGCGCGGCTGGTGAGCTCATGGCCCGGCAGCAGCCGCTCGACGCACCCGAACAGGCCGGGCACGAGGCTGCTGTCGTTCCAGCCGATCCGCAGGCCGCCGGGGGACGGCTGCTGCAGGCGGAAGTCCCGGTCCAGCTCGTCGAACGCCGGGATGATCGCCGCGGCGCGGGCGAGCACCAGCTCTCCGATCCGGGTCGGGCGCACGCCGCGCGGGCCGCGGTCGAAGAGCCGTTCACCCACCAGCTGCTCGATGCGGCGCAGCTGGTGGCTGAGGGCGGGCTGGGCCAGGCGCAGCTCGCCGGCCGCCCGGTTGAGACTGCCCGCTCGTGCGATGGCGACGAGCACCCGCAGATGGCGGACCTGGAGCTCCATGTCACTCATCAGACACGCCCGAACGCGTTCTGTCAGCAGTTCGGCGCCGAACGGAGCAGGACGTTCGGGCGTTGGGCGCATAAGGCGACGGCATGACGTTCCGGCAGTACCCGCCGGTTCTGCTTCTGCCGATAGTGGTCGAATCCGGATTTCCCTGCCCCTGTGAATATAACTTTCGGAGTCGACGGTGTTGCTGACAACTCCGCTGACCGAGCACTGTGCCACCCCTTTGCGAAGCGGCAGGCATGTGTGCGTCGGTGTGAGCCCGTTCAACAGTTATTTTTCGGTGGAACGCATCACCGCACTCGCCCGCTGGGCGATGCGGGAATTCGAGCGTTTCCATTTCTTCGTGCCCGATCATGCGGCCGTGTACACGCTGGAGGCACTGGGCTACGAACCCGGCCGCGCGCAGCGCAAGGCCGGACGGCAGGGCCAGTACGTGGTGAACAAGATCTGCCGCGCCCTGCGCGACGCCGGCGTGCCGGAGCCGGAGGAGCACCTGCTCGACGGCGCCGCTCTGGCCCGCAACGACAGGTACCGGGAGTTGCTGCGCGACGCGGGTGCGTGGTTCCTGACCGACGACGCCTTCGCCGCGGAGTGCCTGGAGGCCACGCGCTGGGTGCTCGACCGCCGCCTGCCGGACGGCCAGGTGCCTACCGGGGAACAGCTGCGGTGCGCCGTCCGGTACTTCCTCGCGGAGCTGCCCATGTTCATCGACACCCCGGCGATCGCGGGCGTCGACAGCTCGGTGTTCGCCTACCACCAGAGGGTGGCGTTCCTGGAACGCCTGTACGCCAGGGAACTGGCCTGGCTGCCGAACCCAGCACAGGGTTTCGTCGTGCTGACACCTCGCGAAGAGGCGGTCTGACGGTGGCACACGACGACTATTCGCTGAGCAGGCTCCCCGACGAGGCCAGGAGGTCGTGGGTCTCCGTTGCCGTGCAACGGTTCGGGCAGGTTTCGGCGTTCCACCAGTTCCTCCTCGGCGCCACGCTCGGGCTCGGGATGACGTTCTGGGACGCGGTCCTCGCGATCACGCTCGGGTCGGTGATGCTCGAGATCGTCACGATCCTGATGGGGATCGCGGGCGTGCGGGAGAACGTGTCGACGTCGGTGCTGGCCCGCTGGGCCGGGTTCGGGGCACGCGGTTCCGCGTTGGTCGGCCTGCTCGTGACGCTCAGCCTCGCCGGCTGGTTCGGCGTGCAGAACGACGTGTTCGCGCACGGCCTGCACCGGCTGATGGGCGGTCCGCCGGTCTGGGCGTGGGCGATCCTCGGCGGCATCGTGGTGACCGTGATCGTCGTGGCGGGCTTCCACACCATGGCGTGGACGGCCTATCTCACCGTGCCCGCGTTCCTGCTGCTGACCGGCTGGACGATCGTCTCCGAGCTGCACCGGCACGACCTTGCGGACCTGGTCGGCATGGCCCCGCCCGGCCCGGCGCTGAGCCTGGCCCAGGGCACCACGCTGGTCGCGGGCGCGTTCATCATGGGCGCCGTCATGACCCCCGACATGACGAGGTTCAACCGGCGTCCCTCCGACGTCGTGAAGCAGACGCTGATCAGCGTCACCCTCGGCGAGTACCTGATCGGCCTGACCGGGGTGCTGCTCGCGCACGCCGCCCTCAGCTCCGACGTGGTCGGCATGATCATGTCCAGCTCGGGCGTGATCGGCACGCTGATCATGATCACGGCGATCCTGAAGATCAACGACTGGAACCTCTACTCGGCGTCCCTCGGCCTGGTGAACACCGTCGACGTGCTGCTGGGCAGGAGGATCAGCCGATCGACCGCGACGCTGTGGCTGGGCGCCCTGGGAACCCTGCTGTCCGCTCTGGGCATCCTCAGCCACTTCACCGTGTTCCTCACCTGGATCGGGGTGATCACACCACCGGTCGCGGGCATCATGATCGCCGAGTACTTCGTGGTGCGCACCTGGCGCGCGGAGCTGGACTCCTCGCGCGCGAGAGGGGAGCTGCCGGCCGTTCCGCCGGACTGGGTCCCGGCATCGCTGGTGTGCTGGGCGGCCGGAACCGCGGTCGGTTTCCTGGTGCCGTTCGGCATTCCGACGATCAACTCCGTCGTGGTCGCGTTCGCGTTGTACGCTGCGATCGGCAAAACGGTCGGGATCATGCGGCCGGCGCCGCGATCCCGGGTCGACACTCACCGCTGATGGGGAAGTGACGGCATGGAGCTCGACGTCCACCACCTGAAGCTCGTGCGGGCGATCGGCGAGACCGGCAGCCTGTCCGAAGCGGCGGTGCGGCTCGGGATCAGCCAGCCCGCCGTCAGCGGCAGCCTCAAGCGCCTCGAGAACGCGCTGGGGCAACGGCTGTTCGACCGCGGCTCCAGCACCGCGTCGGTCATGCCGACACCCACCGGTGAACTGCTGCTCGACCGGATCAGCGCGGTACTGCCGATGATGGAGGGGCTGGCGCGGGACATCGAGGTCCGCACCAGCCCCTCCGAGTTCGTGCGGGTGGGAGGAGTGTGCTCGCCGGTCCTGTGCCACCTGCCCGCCATCGTCGACAGCCACCGGCCGCACGGTCCGGCCGCGTCGTTGTTCGACAGCGAATGCCGGGACCTCGTCGTGGAGATGGTGGTGCAGCGGCGGCTGGAAGTGGGCGTGGTCAAGGACTATCCCGGGTTCGAGGCGGTCGCGCCCGCGTCGGTGGACTTCGCGGTGGTGGCGCACGACAGGACGCTGGTGCTGCTGCGCGAGGACCATCCGCTGGCCCGGCACAAGGTGATCGGCCTGGAACAGCTGGCCGACGAGCCGTGGGTGCTGCCCCCACCCGACTCGTCGCGTTTCCACGAGTACTTCCACAGATCGTGCCGCCGCAAGGGTTTCACTCCCCGGGTGCAGTACGTTTCGGAGTCGTTCGGGATGACCGTGGCCGCGGTGCGCAACGGTGCCGTCGGGTTGTCGCAGGCGGCGTGCGAAGGGCACCAGCAGGTCGCCGCCCGGCTGCTCGCGGACGACGCGCTGTCACGCAGGTTCCTGCTCGTGTGGCACCGGGAGAGCGAGTTCGCGCGGGTGGCCCGCGACGTCCTCGTGGACGCCGCGCTGGCCTACCGGATCGAGTGCGAGGCCTCGCCGGTCTACTCCCGTTACCTGGCTTGACGAAGCGGTGTGTCCCACCGGAACCGGAGGGACACACCGCCGCCGTCAGCGAAGCTCTGCCGGTGGCAGGGTCGTTCCGTGAACCCAGGCCTCATAGAACGCGGTGAGGTCCTTGTCAGCCACCGCTGCCGTATAGAGCTCCCAGTCGTACCAGCCCTGGTTGAGCAGCGCCGAGATCGAGGGGTAGTCCCGCAGCATGGTGAAGAACGCCTCGTCACCGATGTGCTTGCGCAGCGCGTGCACCATCAGGACGCCCTTGTCGGTGACCGAGAACTCCCGTCCCATTCCCGGATCAGCCAGCTTGCGTCCCCAGAACCAGGCGTCCGAACCCGCCCGGCGCAGCGCGTCCTGGTAATGCTGCTCGACGGCGGTCCCGCCTTTCGCCTCGTCCCACATCCACACCGTGTACCGGGCGAACGAGTCGACCAACGGCTGGTCCTTCCACATCTTGATGGCGAGGTGGTTGCCCCACCACTGCGATGCCAAGGCCTGCACCAGCGCCGACTCGCCCGCGAAGCCGCCGTGTACCGGACGGCCCTGCGAGGGATGCGAGTAGTAGAACCAGTCCTGCAGGTACACACCACCGGTGGCAGGCAGGGGATAGTCGCCCAGCTTGCCGGTCAGGAACTCCATCGCGGCGGGCAGAGTCCTGGCAAGTGCGGTGTCGGCGCCCGGCCCGAAGGCATCCAGCACCGTCGTGCCCGCGGGGAGCGTGGACTCGCGGACGGCGAACCGGTCGATGGCGATCATCGTGGCGGAAGGGGTGACCGGCACCTCCTCCACCCAGCTGTGGGTTCCATTGTGGACGGACTTGCGCACTCCGGTCGACGCCACACTCCACCCGGTGGGAACCGTGGCGTTGAGGTGGAAGGTCGCCTTGTCCACCGAGGTGTCGTTCACCGGGAACCACGTGGTCGCCGAATGGGGCGCGCCGGCCGCGACCGCACCGCCCGAACGCGTTGTGCGCCAACCGGTGGCGCCCCGGCCAGGGACGTACTCCGGCTCGGGGCGACCGCAGTAGACGACCTCCACGGTGAACGACGTGTCCGCCGCCAGTTCGGTGACGGGCGTGATCACCAGCTCGTGGGCTTTCGCCCGGACGAACGACGCGGGCACACCGTTGACCTTCACCGCGGTCACGGTGAGGCCGCGCAGGTCCAGATTGAACCGGCTGAGGCGTTGCGTGGTGGTGGCCGTGACGAGGGCCTTGGCGCTGAGGAAACGTGAGGCCGGGTCGTAGGACAGGTCGACGGTGTAGTCGCCGACGTCGTAACCACCGTTGCCGTCGGTGGGGTAGTAGGGGTCGACGCCGAGCACAACACCGTTGGGCGCGACGTGCACGTAACCGTCGGAGCCGATCGTGTCGCCGGCGTGTGCCACGGCTGGGCTCAGGAGTGAACAGCACAGCGGCAGACCGCAGAGCAACAGGGTGGCCGACGAGTACTTTCGCCGAATCCGCACAGCCATCGGAAACCTCTCAGGGCAGTGGCAGGGATCCTCAGTCTGTGCGCGCGCGGTTCGGTCGTACCAATGCCAGTTCTTCATGTCCGGGCGTTATCCGGCACGGTGTCCGCGCTTGAGTTCCGTGTTGCAGGACCGCTGGAAAGTCTCCGGGCTACCGGGGGACTGACGCTTATCTCGCGTCAACAGGGCGCTGTCTACCGTGCGGTCATCGGTCCTTGACCCTGCGGAAGGAACCAGGAATGACTAAGGCGCGCGCCTTGCGGGCGACAGCGGCGACTGCCGCGTTGATGTTGTTCGTCTCAACGGCGAACGCGACGGCAGCGGACGCCGGGACAGGGGCCGATGACGGCATCGACATCGGGCACTATTCCGTGAACCTCACCTACCGGCCCGATTCGGACGCCCTTTCCGGGGTCACCACGATCCTGGGTACGGCCACCCGCGCCCTGTCGGGGTTCGACCTGCATTTCCTGCTCGACGTGTCCTCGGTCTCGGTGAACAACGAGCCGGCCACGGTCGCCAGGAACAACGGCCGGCTCAGCATCACGCCGAAGAAGCCGGTCGGCGAAGGCGAGGACCTGGTCGTGGTCGTGCGCTATCGCGACAACCCCGACAGGCACCCGGGAGACATCGGGGATGGCTGGGGTTGGCAGCGCACCCCGACCGGAGCGCTCGCGGTGGAGAGCTCGGCCTGGTGGTATCCCAGCGCCTTCGACAAGGCCGACCAAGCCACCTTCGACCTCGTGGCCGTCGTACCCACCGGGGTGGAGGTGGTATCCAACGGTGCCCTGCAGTACGGCGGGCCGCTCCCGGTTCCCGGCGGTGACGAGTGGTCCTGGCGGGGTGAGCGTCCGCAACCGACAGCAGCGGCGCTGCTGGCGATCGGCCAGTACGAACTGAAATCCACTACCGCGGCGAACGGCCAACCGGTCACCAACGCGTACAGCACCGACCTCGGCGCGACCAACGCCCCGGCCCGTGCCTCGGTCGAACGCACCCCGGAGATCGTCGACGCCCTGTCCGACTGGTTCGGGCCGTACCCGTTCCGCGCCCAGGGCGGCCTGGTCGACTCCAGTTTCTACGCCGTCGTCTCCACCGCGACCAGGCCGATCTACGCGGGTCGTGCCTTCGAGGGCGGTGCGAACGCGTCGATGGTCGCGCACGAGATCGCCCACCAGTGGTATGCGAACGCGGTGAACTCGATCGACTTACAGACCAGCTGGCTGGCCGAAGGGTTCGCCACCTATGCCGAATTCCTGTGGGCGGAACGAGAAGGACTGGGCACCGCGACCGAACTCGCCCAGTACTACTACGACCAGCACCTGGCGAATGACCGGGTCTGGCGGCAGCCACCCACCAACCCGGACCCGGACAGCAACCTGGCGTTCCCGATATACACCCGCGGCGCACTCGCCCTGCAGGCGCTACGCGTCAAGATCGGCGACGAGCCGTTCTTCCGGATCCTGCGCACCTGGGCCGCCGAGCAGAAGCCCGACACGGCCGCGACCACCGCCGCGTTCACCGAGCTCGCCGAGCGCATCTCCGGCGTCGATCTCGACGGGCTGTTCCACGCCTGGCTCTACGCCCCGGAACGGCCCGCTGCCGGACCCAACGGTCCAGTTGTCGCAGGGCGCAAGGCAAAACCGGAGTCCTACGACGTCATCACCGCCAACAGCGAGCGCTTCGCGTCAGGACATCGGTGACCTTGATCCTTGACCCGGCTGCCGGGGGTTTGGTGTCGTTCTTGTGGTGGGCGGGCATTTGTATGCCCTGCTGGTAGCCAGGCAGCGCCGTTTCCCAACCTGCATCCGCACACGCAGTCCTTGAATGAATCGGGAACACGCCGGCCAAAGCCGGTTCGCGGTCAGTGTCCGTGCTTGCCGGGGGCGGCGCTGCCGGAGTACTCGCCGAGATCGGAGACCAGGCCGGCGATGTCGGGCATGTTCTCGTAGCGGCGCCGGTGGATCTCGGCGATCCTCGCGCCGATCTCCGGGTCCGGATCGTCGGTGATGTCGAACGACACGAACTTGTCGACCAGCGGCAACCCGGCGCGGTCCATGGCCAGGTGCGCGGGGTGGTTCATGTACTCCTCGTAACCCTGGAGGTCCTCGATCAGGGATACCGCGCCATAGTCGAACTCGCCGCCGAAATCGGGGCCGACGACGCGCGCCCTGATGGACGGGATGGCGTTGCTGTGCTCACGCATCTGCGCGAGACCGGCCACCCTGTCCTCCTCCGAGACGCCGGGCTTGAGGGTGAAACGAATGCAGTGGTAGATCATCGGACTTTCCCTTTCAGCTTGCGTTCGCGGCGGCAGCGAACGCGGTGGCGTGGTCGCGGGCGAAGTCGGTGACGTCGCGTGCGGGCTGTCCGGTGAGGTCGGTGACGGACGTGTGCACCTCGGCGGCTTCGCCTCGGGCGTAGTGGGCGTAGTCCTCGACGAGGCCGTCGAGCTGCCAGGGCGGGAGCAGGCCGGTCAGTGCGGCGGCGAACTGGTCCGCAGGGGTGTCGTGGAAGGTGACGTCCCGCCCGGTCGCGCCGGCGAGCGCTGCGGCGATCTCGTGGTGGGTCACGGCGCGGGGGCCGGTCAGCGTGTAGGTGCGGCCGCTGTGTCCCGTGCCGGTCAGCACGGCGGCGGCTGCGTCGGCGATGTCCCTGGTGTCGATGGCACTGACGGCGGCGTCGCCGACGGGTGCGGCGAACCAGCCCTGCGCGATCGGGCCGGCGAAGGCGAGGAGCGCCTGCAGATAGAGGTTGGGACGCAGCACGGTGTGATCGAGCCCGAGCTTCTCCACGTGGGCCTCGACTTCCGCGTGCCAGCGCAGGAACCGCACCGGCGAGTCAGCGCGCGCCTCGTACTGGGAGAGCAGGACGAGCCGGTGCACGCCGGCGTCGCGGGCGAGGTCGGCGAACCGGATCTGGAGCGCGGCGGCGTCGAGTGCCGAGGGGCTGTTGAGGAAGGCAGCGTCGACGCCCTTCAGTGCGGCGACAAGCGATTCCGGCTCCCGCAGGTCGGCGACGACGGTCTCGGCACCGGGGAAGACGCGGCCGGGGTCGCGGGTCATGGCGCGGACGGTGACGCCGCGGCTGCGCAGTGCGGGGACCAGTGCGGAACCGACGGTTCCGGTCGCGGCGGTCACGAGCACGGTGGGGGTGTTCATCGTGGTACGTCCCTTTCGGTGGAGGAGGTCAGTGCGTGCCGGCGACGGCCGGGGCCTGCCGTTTCCCGGCGGCGGAGAAGAGCGACAGTGCGAGGGCGATGACGACGAGCGCGGCCTCGCCGAAGAACGCGGTCGTGAACGAGATGTCCCCGTGCGTGCCCGCGGCGCCGATGGCGATCCCGGCGAGCGCGGCCAGCCCGACCGCGCCGCCCAGTTGCTGCGCGGCGTTGACCAGCCCGCTGAGCAGGCCCGACTCACCGGCCTCGCTGTCGCGGACACCCATCGCCGTGGCGTTGACGAGCCCGAGTCCGAGTCCGAGCCCGATCAGCACGAACGCGGCCAGCAGGCTCACCGAGAAACCACTGGTCGTCGGATCCATCGCCAGCCACAGAAAGCCGGCGAGCAGCACGGCCAGGCCGACCGGTAACGCGTGGGGCAGCCCGATGCGCTTGGCCAGCAGTGGCGCGACGACGCTGCCGACGATGATCATGAGGGCGATGGGGATCTGGGTCATCCCCGCCGACAACGGGGTCATCCCGAGCACGTCCTGCTGGTACTGCGGAAGGAAGAAGAACAGGCTCGTCAGCGTGCCGCCGGTCAGCAACATCACGACGTTCGCCGTGATCACCGGCGTGCGGCGGAAGACGCCGAGCGGGACCAGCGGATGCGTGGAACGCCGCTCCACGAGCACGAACGCCACCAGTGAGGCAAGGCCGACCGCGAGGCCGACGATCGTGCTGGGCGCGCCGAACCCGGTATCGGAGGCGGAGACCATGCCCAGCGCCAGACCGGAGATCCCGAGGGTGATGGTGATAGCGCCGAGCGCGTCGAACCGGCCGGGCCTGCCGGGGACCGCGGGCACCGAGCGCCACACGAGGATCGCTCCGGCCACACCGAACGGCACCGGCGTGAGGAACACCGACTGCCAGCCCAGCAGCTGGGTCAGCGTGCCACCGAGAAAGACGCCGAGGAGACTGCCGGTACCGGCGACCGCGCCCCAGATGCCCATCGCCCGAGTACGTTCCGCGGGAGACGAGTAGAGGGCGAGCACGAGCGAGAGCGCGGCAGGCATCAGGATCGCGGCCCCGATGCCCTGCGCGATTCGTCCGGCGACCAGCATCCCGCTGCTGGTGGCCAGCGCACAGAACGCCGTCGCCGCGAGGTAGACGGCCATTCCGGTCAGGAACACCTTCCGGCCACCGAGTACGTCGGCGAGACGGCCGCCGAGCAGCAACAGACCGGCGAACGCCACCAGATAGCTGTCCACGACGACCGTGAGCTCGGCGGCCGTGAGCCCGAGGCCCTCGCGGATCGTGGATCCCGCGAGGTTCACCATGGCGGCGTCGAGAATGACCAGGAACATGGCGCTCGCCAGGCCGGCCATCGCCACCCCGCGCGGTATCCGCGGGCCTGCGCCCACTGTCGTGGCTGCGGTGTTGTCGCTCATCGTCTCGTCCTTCTGCAGAGGGCTTCCGGTCGGTGTCTCGGTTCCGCGTGGCGGATGCCATGACCATTTCGTGAACCGGCTCCACTCGCGTCGGTGACAATCACCTACTCGTACCGGTGTCCTGCGGTGGTGACGTCGCCCCTATGGTTCGGACCATGCCCACGACGTCCTCCCGCTCGCTCGTCGGCCGGCACGACGAGATCACGCGCGTCCTCGCCCTCGTCGGCACAGCGGAGAAGGGCGAGGGCGGTGTGCTCGTCCTGCGCGGCGAGCCGGGCATCGGCAAGAGCGCTCTGCTGGACCACGCCGAGCACGCGGCATCGGAGAAGTTCCAGGTGATCCGCGCGTCCGGGTCGGAGTTCGAGGGGGAGCTGCCGTTCGCGGCACTGCACCAGCTGTGCGTGCCGGTCCTGACGCGTCTCGACTCGCTGGCGGCCCCCTACCGCGACTCCCTCCTGGTCGCGTTCGGGCTGGCCGACGGCACACCGGACCCGTTCCGCGTCGGCCTCGCCGCGCTCGAACTGCTGGCGGCCGCCGCAACGGAACGTCCGCTGCTGTGCGTCGTCGACGACGCGCACTGGATGGACGCCGCTTCGGTGGGGGCGTTGACGTTCCTGGCGAGACGCGTCGCGGCCGAGCCGATCGCGATGGTGTTCGCGGCTCGCGACTCCGGCGTCCTCCGCGGACTGGACGAACTGCCCGGCTTGACCGTCGGCGGCCTGAGCGACGCGCAGGCGCGCGCGTTGCTGGCGCAGGAGAAGACCGTGACGCTCGACGAGCGGGTGCGTGACCGCCTGCTCGCCGAGGCACGCGGAAACCCGCTGGCCCTGATCGAGCTGCCGAAGGCGGGTGGCTTCGCGCTGCCGACGCCGTCACCGGTCGCGAGCCGGATCGAGCGGAGCTTCCGCACCAGGCTGGCGGAACTGCCCGCGGACGCGCGGCTGCTGCTGACCCTCGCGAGTGCCGATCCCACCGGCGACCTGAGTCTGCTGTGGACGGCCGCGCGGCTGCTGGGCATCGACGTGCCCGCGACGAGCGCCGTCGCCGAGACGTCCGGGCTCGTGCGGTTCGGCACGCGCGCACGGTTCTGCCACCCGCTGGCACGTTCGGCCGCCTACCGCGCGGCCGAACCGGAGCGGCGTCAGGTGGCGCATCGGGCACTGGCCGACGCCACCGACCCCGTCGCCGCGCCGGACCGGCAGGCCTGGCACCGCGCGCAAGCCGCCACCGGGCGGGACGAACAGGTCGCGGCGCAACTGGAGTCGTCGGCCTCGCGCGCGCAGGCGCGTGGGGGAGTGGCGGCCGCAGCCGCGTTCCTCGAACGTGCGGCGGAGCTGTCACTCGATCCCGGCAAACAGACCGAGCGCACGCTCGCGGCCGCGCGAGCCACTCTCGCGGCCGGCCAGGCCGACGCGGCGGCGGCGCTGTTGACCAGCCTCGACACCGAGTCACTGGACGATCTCCAGCACGCGTCCACCGACCTGCTGCGCGGGCAGATCGCCTTCGTCCAGGGCGCGGACGGGGCCATCCGCGGGCCGGAGCTCATCCTCCGGGCAGCACAGCGGCTCGCCGCCACCGATCCGGAACGCTCGCGCGAGTGCTTCGTGGCGGCACTGGAGATGGGGCTCCTCGTCGGACGGGCCGCGGGAGTGATGGACCGGGTGCTCGACGCGGCCAGGGTGGCGCTGCCGGCATCGGGACCGCCGGATCTCCTCGACGCACTCGTGCTGTTGAACACCGAGGGGCACCATGCCGGGATACCGGCGCTGCGGCGGGTTCTCACCGGCGACGACACCGACGGGACCGCCGGGTGGATGCGGGCGCCCGCGTTGGCCACGGTGCTCGCCGGCGAGCTGTGGGACATCGACCTGCACGCGACGGTCGTCGACTGGCTGGTGCGGACCGGGCGGGACACGGGATCACCGATGACGATCCGGCTCGGCCTGGCGCAGACGGCCCTGTCCGCCGTGTTCACCGGCGACTTCGGGCAGGCGATGGCCGCGATAGCCGAGGAGGAGGCGATCGCCGACGCCGTCGGTGACCTGCCGCAGCTCTACCCGAGAGTGCACCTGGCCGCGATGCGTGGCCGCCGCCAGGAGGTGCTCGACCTGGTCGCCGAGGTGATGAGCAGGCCTGCCGGCCAGCTGACCGCGAACGCCCACTGGGCGACGGCCGTGCTGTACAACGGCCTGGCCGACTACCCGGCCGCCCTGGACGCGGCCACCCGCGCCGTGGCGGGCGGCGACCTCTTCCTCACCGGCATCGCCCTGCCAGAACTGGTGGAGGCCGCGATCCGGTGCGGCGAGAACGCCGTCGCGAAATCAGCGCTGGAGTCCCTGCTGGAGCGCACGGAGCCTGCGGCAACCGGTTTCGCCCTTGGTGTCGCGGCAGGAACGCGGGCGTTGGTCAGTGACCTGGAAGACGACTACCGGGAGGCGCTCGAGCACCTGACGGGTAGCCCGCTGGTCCTGCAACTCGCGCGGGCACACCTGCGGTACGGGGAGTGGCTGCGCCGCACGGGCCGCCGTCGCGACGCACGCGAACACCTGCGTACCGCGCACGAACAGCTGTCGGAGATCGGGCTGGAAGCGTTCGCCCGGCGGGCCGCCGACGAGCTGCGCGCGACCGGCGAGGTGGCCCGCAACCGTTCCGAGCACACCTATGACCGGCTGACCATGCAGGAGATGCACATCGCGCGCCAGGTCGCGGCGGGCGCGACGACGAAGGAGGTGGCCGGGCGCCTGTTCCTCAGCCCGCGCACGGTGGACGCCCACCTGCGCAGCATCTTCCGCAAGCTCGGTGTCACCTCACGCAGACAGCTCAGGGACATGCCCGACCTCGGGTGACTAGGTGATTCCTGCCGACGCGAGCGGAGGCGCGTTCGCATGACCATGGTCGCGGACAGGCTGCCGCTCCCGTTCCCGAAAGGTCTGCGAATGATCACCGAAATCGACGTGAAGGCACCCGTGGTGGTGCACTGCGACACCGTCGTCGCCGCGCCGCTGCAGCGCGTGTGGCGGCTGCTCACCGACGTGCCCTCGTGGCCGGACTGGCAACCCGACATCACCTCCGCCGCCGCTGACAGTCCTCTCCGGACAGACAGCGTCTTCCGGTGGAGCACGGCCGGTCTCGACATCGAGTCCACTGTGTACCAGCTGCGGGAACCCCGCCGGATCCTCTGGGGCGGAACCGTCAGCGGAATCACCGGCATCCACCTGTGGACGTGCGACGTGATCGGGTCGTCGGTGCACGTCCGCACGGAGGAGTCCTGGGACGGAGACCCGGTGCTCGCCGACGTCGACGGCATGCGGGCCGCCCTCGGCGAATCTCTCGCAGTCTGGCTCCGTCACCTCAGGAAGGCCGCGGAGAACAGGGCGTTCCGCCCTGAGCGAACGGATCTTTACCTCCAGTAATCTGGAGGTTCGATGCTTGTCCGTATGACGAAGGCATTCAAGTACATCAACGTTGTCGTGCGGGTGTTGTTCGGTGCGCTGTTCGCGTTCTCCGGGTTCACCGGATTGTTCGGGATCGGGTCGCAGTCCACCGACGGCATGTCGGCCGAGGCGGTGGCGTTCGCCACCGCGCTCGGCGAAAGCGGGTTCATCATGCCCGTCATCAAGGTTGTCGAGCTGGTGGCCGGGATCATGTTGCTGGTCAACAGGTTCGCGCCGCTCGCGCTGGCACTGCTGGCGCCGCTGGTGGTCGGGATCTTCGGGTTGCACGTGCTGCTGGAGCCCAGCGGTGCGGTGATCGCCGTGGTGCTCGCGGTGGTCGAGATCTACCTGGCCTGGGTCTACCGGCACGCGTTCGTGCCGATGTTGCGGCCGGCCTACTCGAACGCGATGCCGTCGCCGTCCCTGTCGAGGTCGTAGCCGCCGGTGCCGATCACACGGACGATGCCGGAGACGATCGCCGTTCAGTCAGGGGAGCGGTCCTTCGGGCGGCGACGGCTCCAGGCCGACAGGATGTGTTGTGACATGGCCTGTTCCGCTCCGGCCTCGTCCCTGTCCCTGATGTGTTCGAAGACGGCGCGATGTTCGTCGTTGCTGACCTGGCACTCGGTCGACGTCGGGTCACCGGAGTAGCGATAGCTCTTGCGCGCTTCGGCGTGGACGGTGCGCACGATCGACCTCGACAGCCGGTTGCCGGAGGCTCGCATGATGCGGTCGTGGAAGGCGACGTCGGTCTCGACGAAGAGTTCCTGTCGGTCGACCTGGCTGTCGAGCAGTGTGAGGAGCGCGGCCACCTCGGCGATGTCGGCGGCGGTGGCGTTGCGGGCAGCCCCGAGTACGCCGCCCGTGGCACCTACCGGTACTTCCCGCCCTACCAGACGCCCACCACGTTGAAAGACGTGCACATCAGCCAGAACTACCTGTACAACGTGATGACCCTGATGAACGACGGGGCCTGTATCTACACCCTGTCGGCCATGCCCGGCTCGACGATCGACGGCAACTTCTGCCGGGACAGCATGGCCCCCGCTGCCCTTTACTCCTTCGGGTTCTACCTGGACGAAGGCTCACGGTTCATCACGGTCACCAACAACGTCCTGGTCCGCGACGGCAGCGTCTACACCGGATCCTGGTCGAACGACGGAGTGGTGTGGCACCGGATCGGCAATCCGGTCACCGTGCCCGGTGTCGCCACCACCCAGGACGCGGGAATGATCTGGACGTCACATGCCGCGAGCATCTCGGGCACGGCCACCTTCGACTCGTTCTCGGTGAAGGGCTCTTAAGCGGCACGCCATGGGCCCGCTGATTCTGGATGAACTCCAGGTCAGCGGGCTCTTCGCGTTCGATGGAATATGCTTCCGTGGACGTTATCTCGCGAGACCGGAAAGAAGGCGCGGGGAAGCTGTGGCGGATCTGAGGCTGGTGTTCAGCGATCTGGTTCGTTTTCAGATCGAGCTGTGGGGTGCCGTCGAGACGCGCCTGCGTGCGGAGTGCGACCTGCAGCTCACCTGGTTCGAGGTCATGCGGCTGCTCGATGAGCGTGCCGGTTGTCGTGTGCAGGACCTGGCGGAGGAGTTCGGGATCACGGTCGGTGGCACCAGCAAGGTCGTCGACCGGGTCGAGGCCGCCGGATACTGCCGGCGCCGTGCCAATCCGGACGACCGGCGCTCGTCCATTGTGGAGCTCACGGCCTCCGGCCGGCGCGTGGTGGCCAAGGCCGCGAAGGTCTTCGACGACGAGCTGGAGATCCGGGTCGGTTCGGTGCTCCCGGAGCGGTCGCTCAAGCAGCTGGCCAAGACCCTCGCCGACCTTCGCGCCGCGTACCGCGCGAGCGCTTGACCTCGAGTGTTCAGCGTTGCGCGGAAGTTGTCCGCGACACTCGGCCGTCCTGCGCGGCGGCGAGGTGGTCGCGGAGGTACCGGGCGGTGAGGCTGCCGGGTTCGCGGGCGAGGATCCGAGGCGTTCCGGAGGCGACGATGGTGCCCCCGGCCGTCCCGCCGCCAGGGCCCATGTCGACGACGTAGTCGGCGTTGGCGACCATGTCGAGGTCGTGCTCGATGACGATGACGGTGGCGCCCTTGTCGGTGAGGCGCCCGATCACCGACAGGAGCGTCCGGATGTCGAGTGGGTGCAGACCGACGCTGGGTTCGTCGAGGACGAAGAGTGCGTCGGCTTGGTTCCGGTCGAGTTCTGACGCGAGTTTCAGTCGCTGCGCTTCACCGCCGGAGAGCGTGGTCGTGGCTTCACCGAGGGTGAGATAGCCCAGCCCCAGGTCGACGAGCGTCTCCAGCCGGGTGCGGACCCGGCGCATGTCCCGGACCTGTTCGAGCGCCTGCCTGACGGTGAGGGCGAGCAGGTCGGGCAGGGAGATCCCGTCCGCGCCCGGACCGCGCCGGTACTCGTTCGCGGCCGGGGCGTAGCGGGAACCTTGGCATTGCGGGCAGACGATGTCGACGTCGGGGAGGAACTGCACGTCGAGTGACACCTGGCCGGTGCCTTCGCAGCGGGGACACCGCAGCGATCCGGTGTTGTAGGAGAAGTCGCTCGTGGTCAACCCGCGCTCCTGTGCCGCCGGGGTGGCCGCGTAGGCACGCCGGAGCTCGTCGAGGACACCGCTGTAGGTGGCGACGGTGGAGCGGACGTTCACGCCGATGGGAGTGGCGTCGACGACGTTGACCCGGGCGATTCCCTCAGCACCGATTGCCTTGACCCAGCTGGGAAGCCAGCGGCCGGAGATGGCCGCTTCGAGCGCCGGGACGAGGCTTTCGAGGATGAGCGTGGTCTTTCCCGACCCGGACACACCGGTCACCGCGGTCAGGCGGCCCCGCGGGAGGTCGAGCTCCAGGGCGTGAACCGTGTGCAAAGGGTGCGTGGAGAGGTGGATGCGGCCGCGGTCGAACACCTCGTCGCTGCCCGGCTGCGGCCGCACGACGACCGGTTCACGCCCGACGAGGAAGCCGCCCAGCAGGGACCGCGGGTGCTCGGCGAGGGTGGCCACGTCGCCGGTGGCGAGGACGCGCCCGCCTTCGGCGCCGGAGCCGGGGCCGATCTCGATGAGCCAGTCGGCCTCGCGCAGGACCTGGACGTCGTGGTCGACGAGCACCACGGAGTTCCCGTCCTTCAGCAGGTCACGCATGACGCCGAGCAGTCCATCCACATTGGACGGATGCAGGCCGATGGAGGGCTCGTCCAGCACGTAGAGCACACCCGTCGTCTCGTTGCGCACCGCGCGTGCGAGCTGGACACGTTGCCGCTCACCGGTGGACAACGTCGAGGACGCCCGGTCGAGGCTGAGGTAGCCGAGGCCCAGGTCGACCAGGCGGCGCGCGGTCCGCAGCAGCTGGGCGACGATGCTCCTCGCCATCGGGACCATGTCCTGCGGCAGGGTGCTCTCGATCCCGGGCACCCACGAGACGAGCTCGTCGAGGGTCTTGGCGGTGGCGCCGGCGAGGTTGATCCCGTCGACCTGGGACGCTCGTGCCTGTTCGCTGAGTCGCGTGCCGTGGCAGGTGGGGCACCCCTGGGTACTGATGAACCTGTTCACCCGGTTCAGGCCACGCTCGCTGGTGGCGTTGTCCAGTGCTTCCTGGACGGCCTGCCGGGCGTTGCGGTAGGTGAAGTTGAGCTCGAAGAGCTTGCCGTTCTTGGACGGGACGCTGATGTGCCGCTTCTCCGCCGGACCGTGCATCACGATGTCGCGCTCTTCGGCGGTCAGATCCGCGTAGGGCACGTCGGCGCGTACCCCGAACTCCGCGATGACCTGTGGCGTCACCGTCAGGCCGAACATGGACCACGGAGCCACCGCCCCTTGCGCGATGGTGAGAGAGGTGTCGGGGACCAGGCGTTCCTCGTCGATCTCACGGACGACCCCGGTACCCGTGCAGTGCGGGCACGCGCCATCGGAGTTGAAGGCCAGCGACTCCGCGCCCGGCGGATAGAACGAGACGTCGCACACCGGGCAGGTCAGGTTGAGGTTGAGGGCGACGTCGATCGTCGGCTGCCGGCGGTGACCGTTCGGGCAGCAGTGCGAACCAAGCCTGGAGTACAGCAAGCGCAGGACGTTCAGCAGCTCGGTCGACGTGCCGAACGTGCTGCGCACGCCGGGAACACCAGGGCGCTGCCGCAGAGCCAGCGCGGCCGGGACGTGCCTGACGCTGTCGACGGCTGCTCGCGGGGCCTGCGACATCCGCCGGCGGGTGTAGGTCGACAGCGCCTCGATGTACCGCCGGGACCCTTCCGCGTACAGGACTCCCATCGCCAGCGACGACTTGCCGGACCCCGACACCCCGGCCAGCGCGACAAGCTTGCGCAGCGGCACCGTGACGTCGACGTTCCGCAGGTTGTGCACCCGCGCACCGTGCACCTCGATCGCCACAGGCTGATCGCCGTCGTCCATCAGCATCACTTCCTTCCGGCTGGCTGGCCATGAGTATTCCGCAGAACTTGATTCCAAGGAAACTATACTCAGTGGACGGCCGAACCCTGCGGCCTGGCGGACCTGGATCGTGTGAAAGCTCTCACCGGCCGTTGCCGAATCACCACTTCGGACATCTTTCGCATGGCACCAGCTTGCCTCCGGTCACGTCCGAACGCACAGGCGGCGTTCTCGAACGAAGGCTGCGTGCCGAAGGGCCGGCCGTCCGCGGGCAGCAAGCGGACGGCCTCGGATCTGCTCCGCCCAGGCGAGTTACGCCGATAGGTTACGTCGGGCCGGCGGAAAGGAGTTCATGATGACCCGATGGTCCCAACCGGACGGTCCCTCGGCATGAGGTCCCGCCGGGCGGCGGTTCAGCTGCGAGTGTCGTAGGCCTCACGTGCCGCGAGCACCTGTTCGATGTGCTCCTCCGCCCAGCGGTTCAGTGCCCGCAGCGGAGTGCGCAAGGTGCGCCCCAACGGGGTCAGCTCGTACTCGACCCGGGGCGGCACCTCGGCGTACACATGACGGCTGACGAGTCCGTCGCGTTCCAGGTCTCGCAGCGTGTCCGTGAGCACCTTGCCGCTGATTCCGTCCACAGTGGAGCGAAGAGCGGAGAACCGGAGCCTGCCGCCGCCCAGCGCGGAGACGATCATCGCGGTCCACTTGTTCGCGATGCGGGCCAGCGAGGTTCGTGACGGGCAGGTCGCCGTGAGTACGTTGAACGCGGGGTGCTGGGGCACGGCCGCACCCCCTTCTCGGTTGCGTTCAGACAGCAGGTTACCGCAATTAACTATAGGTTCGTGGAGCCAATTCCGGCAAGGTACGGGCAGGAGTACCCATACTCGCCGCAGCGGGCTGGTCGCCTCAACGTAGCCGATGAACGGATGTGTCCCATGTCGCAGAACTCCGAGTGGTCCGCGTCCGCGGCGATCTGGTCGACTCGCACCTCGCTGGCGCGGCTGGACAACAAGTGGTCGGCACTGGTGGTGATCGCGCTCGGCCGTGGCAGCGGACTGCGGTTCGGCGACCTGCGGACGCTGGTCGAGGGCGTCAGCGCGAAGGTGCTCACCGAGACGTTGCGCGACCTGGAACGCGACGGGCTCGTCCTGCGCCACGCGTACGCTGAGGTGCCGCCCAGGGTCGTGTACGAACTGACTGAGCTGGGGTGCACCCTGCATGCGCCGATGCGAGAACTGGGTGACTGGGCGGAGCGGCACGCCGAAGAGGTCCTCGCGGCGCGCGAGGCGTTCGATGCCGCCCGTTGACCTGTCAGTCCTCAAAGGACTTTCGGGAGAAGGTGGCCGCCGTTCATTGTGACGTGTGTCACAAACGGTCCTCAGTTACGTTGAGGTAACTGGGCACCAATAGTGACTATTAGGCCATCGCAACGAATTCTCGAGAGGATCTCCGATGACTGAGTCGACCGGACCGCTGGCGGTTGTGGGCAAGTACTTCGATGCGTTGGCCGCCAAGGACTTTCCCGCGGTCGCCGGCTTGTTCGCCGAGGACGTCGTGTGGCACCAGCCGGGTGCCAACCAGTTCTCCGGTACGCACCGCGGCGGCGCAGCGGTCGGTCAGCTGCTCGGCGGCATGATGACCGCCAGCGAAGGGACGTTCGAGCTCTCGCTGACCGGTCCGCTGATGGTCAACGGCACGGTGGTCGCGGTGCCGATCCACTTCAGCGGCAAGCGCGAGGACGCGACGATGGGCCAGGACGGCGTCGACCTGCTGCGCGTCGAGGGCGACCGGATCGCCGAGGTGTGGCTGTTCTCCTCCGACCCGGAGTCCGAGGACGCCTTCTGGGGCGCTGCCTGAGTTGTGCGGAGATGCCGGCTGACAGCGGAAACCCTGTCGGCCGGCATGTTCTGAGGACGGTCGCGTCACTCGGCGGCTGCTCGGCCTGGTGCCCAGGAGCACGAGCCAGTGGCTGGCCGAGATCGGTCTGGAGTGACCGGTCGGGGAGACCTTCAGTCCTAGTTGGACACACCTCCGGTCGTTCCGCTCTCCGGTGCGTGTGCAGATTCTGCTCTACGAGGGCGTGGAGGAACTGGACTCCATCGCGCCTTTCGACGTGCTGTCCATCGCCGGCCTCATGGGCGGTGCCATCCGGACGACGCTGGTGTCGACCACCAAGCCGACCATGGTCACCGCGTCGAGGGGTCTGCGGATCGAGGCGCCGCGCGGATGGTCACCGCAGGACGCCGACGTGCTGATCGTGCCAGGCCTGCGCAGGTAGGAGTGCAGTGCGACAAGGGATCCGAGGCTCGGTTGTGACGTTGCCGAAGTTGACCCTGGGTAGCCGATCAGGCGTCTTGCTCGCGCCGAGTCCGCGCACATCTGGCGGTGAGGACGACTGTCGCGGCGACGAGTTGCCAGGTGGTGATCGCGTAGACGGAGCCGCGTTCCCATGTGCCGTCGTCGAACAGCATGGACGTCCCGGAGGCGGTGGCGAGGCCGAGTGCGAGCAGTGAGGTGAGGCCGATGCCGCCTAACGCGAAGCCCGCGATCCGGGCGAAGCGGGCTCGGGCGTGGCCGCGGAGCAGGAGAGCCGCGGCGATGGTGGCGAGGTTGCCGCCGAGGATCGCCATCACCGCTCCGATGGGATGCAAGACCGCGGCACCGTCGTCGGCGTGACCGCTGTGGAAGGTGCCGACCAGGCCGTTGCCGACCGCGTGCACGACTGCCAGTGCCAGGAAAGCCGAACGCCCGCGGCCGGCGGGTAGAGCCCGGGCCAGGAACATCGCTCCGAGCAGGAAGAAAAGGCCCTGGTGCAGGAAGCCGAGGTTCATGACCTCCGCCAGGGGAGAGTCGATCCGTCGCCCGTCGAGGGGGTTCTCCCGCACGGCGCCGAGATCGCTGATGTAGTTGTGCGTATAGCTGTAGTTCGGGAATGCGGACGCCGCGACAGCCTCTGAGATCAGGTACCAGGTACTTCCCAACGCCCACAGCACCGCCGCGGTGATCAACGGTTCCCGTCGCAGCTCGCCCGGTCGCACCATTCTCGCTCCTCAATCGCGCCGGTCACCCGCGACCGCGTGCCCGGCTCGGTCGCTCCGCCGCGAGACTCCCACCGTCAGCACTTCGTAACATCTTTCGCCCGGCGCGGCGGGGCAGTATCTCAACCAGCAGTAGCCGACGGAAGGTAGCGGAATGTTCTCCATGCGCGCGGTCGTCGCCGCGTTCGCCATGACGTTCCTGGTGGGGTGTGGTGCGCAACCCAGCTCTGCCCCCACCACGGCGCCCATGCCCCCGTCCACTTCCGCGTCGTCTCCGGCCACCGCGTCGAGCGGACCAGTCGCCGATGCGCCGGAACAGCTGCGGTTCACCGCCAGGACCGTGGACGGTGCCGAGATCTCCGGCGCGGCGCTGGCAGGCAAGCCGGTGGTGCTGTGGTTCTGGGCGCCGTGGTGCCCCAAGTGCCAGCGCGAGGCCCCCGGTATGTCCAAGGCGGCCAAGGAACTCGGCTCCTCCGTGACGTTCGTCGGCGTGGCCGCGTTGGACCAGGTGCCCGCCATGCAGGGCTTCGTGGACAGGTACGACCTCAAGTCGTTCCAGCACATCGCGGACACGGACGCCGCGGTGTGGAAGCGGTTCGGCGTGACCGCCCAGCCCGCCTACGCCTTCATCGACAAGGCAGGCAAGGTCGAGGTCGTCACCAGTCAGCTGTCCGAGCAGGACCTCCGCGACCGGCTGAACAAACTCACATGACCGAGACCCTGCTCGTGGCCGTGGTCGCCGGCATGGTTGCCACGGTCAACCCGTGCGGTTTCGCCATGCTGCCGGCCTACCTCACCCTCGTCGTCACCGGCTCGGCCGACCGCACCCGAGCGCAACTGCTCGCCCGCGCGGTCGGTTCCAGCGCTCTGATGACATTGGGCTTCGTGACGGTGTTCGGACTGTTCGGCGTCGTGGTCGCACCGGTGTTCGCCTCGGTGCAGCGTTATCTGCCGTTCGTCACCGTTGTGATCGGCGTGGCCCTGCTCGTGCTGGGCGCCCTGCTGCTGGCCGGCCGGGAGATCGCCCTGCTGGTCCCCAAGCCGCGCAAAGGCGCACCGAACCACACACTCGGATCGATGTTCGGCTACGGCATCGCGTATGCGATCGCTTCTCTGTCCTGCACCATCGGTCCCTTTCTCGCCGTGGCGGGCACCTCGCTACGTGGCGGCGACATCGGAGAAGGCGTTGCCGCGTTCGTCGCCTACGCCGCAGGCATGGGACTCGTCGTGACCGCTCTCGCGGTGGCCACCGCGCTGGCCAGCACCGCCGTGATCACCCGCGCCCGCGGCCTGCTCCCGCACATCTCCCGGATCGGCGGCGCGCTGCTGGTTCTCGTCGGTCTGTACGTCACCTACTACGGGGTCTACGAACTCCGGCTGTTCCTCGGCGGCGCAGACCCCGCGGACCCCGTCGTCGACGCGGCCGGGACAGTGCAGAACACCCTGGTCACCTGGCTCACCGCCATCGGGCCACTGCCACCGCTGATCGCGCTGGTGGCATTGCTCGCCGGTGGCACGCTCCTGGTGCGCCGCCGCAAGGCCCACAACCGCGAGACATGATCCTCACGACTCCAGACAGGCACGCAACCGCTCAAGGTCGGCGGTGATGCTCTTGCGCACCTGGCGCGCCATGAACGGCGTCGCCCAGCCGAAGAACCTGCCCGGCGCACCACTGGCACGTATCGCGACAAGCGTGCCGGCCGGTGCGTCCGCCAGTTCGTAGCGCACTGTCATCGGGAACGGCCGGTCGACCTTCAGCTCGACCAGCCGGTCTGGATCGTGTGCGGTCACGACATAGCCGTAGACGAACTCACGTCCCAGGAACCGGGCCGTGCGCTCCACGGCCGCGCCCTCCACGAGCGACCCGGGCTGTGCGGGTCGGCTGGAGGTGATCCCGCCGGTCCACTTGAGATCGTTGGCCGGGTCGAACATGAACGCGGCGACGTCGGAACGCGCTCGGCGCACGAGGACTTCGGGCCGGACGTCAACCGGCATGCGGCACCTCCGCGGTGAAGCAGGGCCGCGGCGTACCGGCGTCGGCGCACCGCGCGTCTGCCCCGAATCATCGCCCATCTCCGGGCGACGCGCCTGGGCCAGATGATTGCGCCTGCCCGGAGACGGCGAGGTCGCCGTGGAGGTGCGGGCACAGTCACCAGTGCTGGCGCTGCCGGTACTCGATCGCGATCTCGGCGGGTTCGAAGTCGCCGAAACCCCACGTCCGGGAGCCGTCCGGCCAGAGAAACGTGGCCGTACCCTCGGCCGGGCGGTAGACGGCGGTGTGGAGCGTGCCGCTGCCGGTGGCGTAGTCGGTCCGGAAGCGGGGCGGACGCAGCATCGCCGCCAATCCCTCGGCCGTGGAGTCCCAGTGCTGGGTGAGGCCGCGACGGGTGGGGGTGCGCGGCGCGACCCGGTAGGCGGCGCGGTTGTTCCCGGCGTCCAGCACGGCGAGGTCGTGGGTGGTCGATGTCCGCCAGCCGCGCATCGCCTGGTCGACATCGGCGACCGTCGCGCAGTGCTCCAGCAGGTGCCGTACCAGGAGCGGGCCGCTGAGGCCCAGGTCGTGCCGGAGCGTGCCGCCCGAGGTGAGCGACACCGCGAGCCCGTCCTCGTTCATCCCGTCCAGCAGGCCCCACAGTCCTGAGGTCGTGCCCAGCACGCGGCGCGAACCGAACCTGCTCAGCCACAGCGTCGACTCGTACCGGTCGAGGCCGAGTTCCAGGTTGCGCACGAGCGCTCGCCCGGCGGTGGCCTGCCTGCCGCTCACGACGGCGAGCGGCAAGTCCACGTGGGTGAGGTACGCGGCGAACACGCGGTCACGCACGCCTGACTCCTCGGCCAGGTCCGCGTAGATCGGCGCCAGGTGGGGAAGTTCGAAGTCCAGCACGGCCGCGCGCCACGACACCGCCAGCAGGTCGTCGGCGATCTCGGGCCTGAGCCGCGGCCAGTGGCGACCGACGTGCTCGCGCCACCTCGCGCCGGGACGTTCCTCGGCGAAGGCGCGGAACGTCGTGGAGCAGCCGGTACCACCGATCACCTGGTCACCTCCCATGTTTGCCAGGCCGATGCAACACCGGACGTCCTCGCGCGGCCATACCGAAGGACTTGCAGAACACCGCGGGCGGTGGTTCTGCCGGTCCTTCCGCATGGCCGCGGGCTCACCTGGCAGTGCAACTTGTGGTTCGAATGGCCGAATCGACACAGGGAGGTCACCGTGGCGACCACAGCACCGCCCGTCAGGTGGGCGCCGTGACCGTGTTGGCCGACCGCGCTCCGTCGGCTTCCATGAACGCGTTCCTGGTGACGTTGCACGCCGAGCACCGTGGCCCGTTGCTGAGGTTCGCCCGCCGTCTGCTGCCCGGCGACCCCCATCGGGCGGAAGACGTCGTGCAGGAGTGCATGTTCCGCGCGTGGCGCAACAGCGAGACGCTGCTGGCGGTGAGGGACGCCGCGGTACGGCCGTGGTTGTTCACCGTGGCCCGCAACCTGATCGTCGATCTGGCCCGGCGGGACAACGCCCGGCCGGTCGTGTTCGGTGACGACGACTTCGACCTGCTCCCCGGCGGAGCCGACTTCGCCGACGAGGTCGTCGACCGGTGCCTGGTCGACGAGAGCCTGGCGAAGCTGACGCCGATGCAGCGCCAGGCTCTGGAACAGGTCTACCGGCTCGACTGCACGCGGCAGCGCGCGGCGGCGGCTGTCGGTATTCCGGTGGGAACCATGAAGTCGCGCGTGCACAAGGCGACGATCGCCATGTCCGAAGCGCTCGCGGGCCACGGCGTGACGGCAGCGGGCTGCTGAGCGGTTCCGGTCAGGCCGACTCGGGTACGACGAGGCCCAGTTCGCCGGCGAGCCGGCCGGCTGTGCGGCGGATGGCCGGTGTGTCGTACCGCCCGCATTCGGCGAGCGCGCGCACACGATGTTCCCTGGCCTGCGCGGTCTCGCCGCACTCGTCGGACAGTTCCGCCAGCAGGACCATGGTGTCCACCCTGGTTTCGGAGAAGCGCGCGTCACGCAGTGCGGCCAGCAGATGGTCCCTGGCCTCCGTGAGGCGGCCCGCCTTGATCAGCGCACAGCCGCGCAGGTGCCGCACCCGTGCCACGCCGGCGCTCACCCCGTGCTTGCCGAACAGCCCTTCGGCCTCGTCCAGCAGATCCAGCGCGGCGGCCACGTCGCCGCACGCCGTGAGGCTTTCGGCGAGGCGAGTGAGAACCATCGACAGCAGCTCGTCGTTGCCCGGCGCGGCCGCCGTGGCGCGGTAGTGGGCGACGCTGCGCCGATGCACCGCGACGGCCTCGTCGAACTCGCCGGCCGAGTGCAGGATCGAGCCCAGCAGGGACAGCGCGAGATAGTGGCCGATCGAGTAGCCGGCCCGCTCGAACAGCTCGACGGATCTTCGCGCTACCTGGACACCTTCCTGTGGTGAGGTCAGCCGTCGTTCGATGGCCGACCGGTAGTACAGGGCCCACGCCTCCAGCAACGGGTCGCCGACCTGGGTTGCCGCCGCCACCGCGAGATGGTGCGCCGCCAGTGCCTCGCGCGGTTTTCCACACAGGCTGTAGAGCGCCCAGCACACGTAGTTCAGCTGCTCGGCCTCCGCGCGGACGTCGCCCAGTTCCCTCGCCGCCGCGGCACCCGCGGTGAACACCTCTCGCCACAGCGACCCGGTGCCACGGAGGTCCGAGTACCAGTGCAGAGCCTGGGCCAGCTCCAGAACCTTGCGGTGCTCGCCGCACTCGGCCGCGGCCCGCAGCGCGCCGTGCCAGCTCGACAGCTCCCTGGAAAGCCAGCGGTTCGCCGAGTCGCGGTCGTACACCGGGTCCGGCCCGTCCACCGCGGTGGTGGCCTCCAGGCGGTCGTGGTCGAAGCACAGCGCGGCTTTCGTGGCGACCGAGAGCAGCCAGTCCCGCATCCGCGCCGAGGCAGCCCGCACGTCCTCGGCACTCTCGTCCAGCTCCAGCCGCTCCCTCGCGAACACCCTGAGCAGATCGTGCCTGGTGTAGCGGTCCGGGGTGTCGCCGAGCCCTACCAGGCTGGCGTCGGCCAGCTCCTCCAGGGCCAGCTCCGCCTGATCGACCGGTAGTCCGGACACGACCGCGGCGAGCTCGACGGAGGTGTCGTCACCCGGTACGAGGGCGAGCCGGCGGAACATGCCCGCCGCCGCCGGGTGCAGCTGGTGGTAGGAGATCTCGAAGGCCGCCCGCACCTGCAGATCGCCGGCTGTGAGCACCGACAACCGACGTCTCTCGTCGGCCAGCTGGCCGGCCAGATGAGCGATCGTCCACTGCGTCCGGCTCGCCAGCCGGTTGCCCGCGATCAGCAACGCCAGCGGCACTCCGCCGCAGGACGCCGCCACCCGCCGCGCCGCCTGTGGCTCGGCCTCCACCCGGCGCACGCCGACGATCACGCCGAGCAGCTCCACCGCGCCGTCGACGTCCAGGAGCTCGAGCGTGACCCGATGTCGCGCGTCCAGCCCTACCAGCGTGTTGCGGCTCGTCACCACCACCATCGACCCTGGGCCGGTGGCGAGCAGCGGCCGCACCTGCGCTTCGTTCGCGGCGTTGTCCAGCACCAGCAGCACCGACCGGTGCTGCAGCAACGACCGGTAGAGAGCGAGCCGGTCATCCGGGTCGGCAGGGATCTTCCGTTCGTCCACCCCGAGCCCGCGCACCAGGCGCTGCATCGCGCAGTGTGGTGACATCGGCTCGTCGTCCATGCCGTGCAGGTCGACGAACAGACAGCCGCCGGCGAACCGCCCGGCCAGCCGATGCCCCGCGTCCACCGCCAGCGCCGTCTTGCCCGCGCCCGGCGGGCCGTGGATGACCGTGGTCCGCGACCGCGCTGACGACTCCGCCTCCAGAGCGAACCCGTCCAGCGTTCGTTGCTCCTGCTGCCGCCCCGTCAGTTCGGTCAGTACCGGCGGCAGTGCGCACGCCGTGCCGGCCAGGGGCGTCTCGGGCGGTTCGGGCTTGTCGTCCGGGGGAGCGGAGCGTCGCCCCGCCTGAGCCAGCCCGGCGAACTCCACCGCCTCGTCGTCGGTCAGCGTCAACCCGCCTGCCAGCAACTCCACGGTTCGCCGCTGCGGACCCCTGGCCCGGCCGCGTTCCATGTCACTGATCGCGCGCACGCTGACCCCGGTCCGCTCGGCCAGTTCCTCCTGCGTCAACGAGGCGCGCAGCCGGTAGAAACGCAGGAAGTCACCGAACGCCGTCGCACCCACGCAGCCGAACTCCTTCCGCGGCAAGGTGCTGACCCCGGACACCATGTCATCGATGTTGGGGGGCATCCTGCCACGAACGGTGGTGCTCGTCTCCTGGTCCGTCTCGACTGGCCGGTAGCCACGGCGACGACGGTGTCCTGGCGACGTCGGACTCCTTGCGGGACAGGGTCAGGGCAGGTCCGCGGGTACCAGCAGGCGCAGCTCCTGCACGGTCGGCGTGCCCGTCCTGCTGAGACGTCCGGCCTGACGGGTCATCATGGTCTCCATCACCTGCCGGGCGTAGCGGGCATTGCCGAACGTCGCGTCACGGTGCACGCCACCGAAGTGCTCCCGCAGTGCGGCGACGGTTTCCGGCGCGCACTCGTATCCGTTGGACGAGGCCATCCGGTGCACGATCGTCACCAGGTCGTCGGTGTTGTAGTTCTCGAACTCGATGTGCCGGGAGAAGCGGGACTCCAGGCCGGGGTTGGAGCGCAGGAACTTCCGCATCTCGGCGGAGTAGCCGGCGACGATGACCACCGTGTCGTCGCGGTGGTCCTCCATCAGCTTCACCAGGGTGTCGACGGCCTCCTGGCCGAAGTCGCCGCCGTGGCCGTGCTCCGGCGTCAGGGCGTACGCCTCGTCGATGAACAACACGCCGCCGCGTGCGCTCTCGAACGCTTCCGTCGTCAGGTGCGCGGTGTGGCCGATGTACCTGCCGACGAGGTCCGCGCGGGCGACCTCGACCAGGTGACCCTTCTGCAGCACGCCCAGCGCGGCGAGCAGTTCGCCGTAGAGCCGCGCCACCGTCGTCTTGCCGGTACCCGGTGCGCCGGCGAACACGAGGTGGTTGCCGATCGCGGGTACCGGCAGCCCGGCCTGGCGCCGCTGCCGCGCGGTGGCGATCAGGTTCACCAGATCGCTGATCGCCTCCTTCACCCCGGCGAGGCCGATCATCGAGTCGAGCCGTGACCGCAGCGTCACCAGGGCGGCGTCGTCGCCGGTCTTCATGCCGCCGGGAACGTCGGCGGGCAGCAGCAGCGACAGGCTCTGGTCGTCCGCGTCCGGCTCGTTCGCGAGACGGAACGCCTGCCGGTCCACCATCTCCTCGAACACCTTGCGCGCGGCGCGGCCGTTGCCGAAGTCGTCGCCGCGCGCCATCTGTCCGAAGTGGACGGACAGTGCGTTCCTGGTCTCCTCCGGCACCTGGTACTGGTGGCCGGCGCACATCTGCTCGACGATCGTCACCAGCTCGTCGGTGGCGTAGTTCTCGAACTCGATCGTGCGGGTGAAGCGTGACGCGAGACCGGGGTTGGACTGCAGGAACGCGGTCATCTCCGGCGAGTAGCCCGCGACGATCACCACCGCGTCGTCGCGGTGGTCCTCCATCAGCTTCACCAGGGTGTCCACGGCCTCCCGGCCGAAGTCGTGCCCGACGCCCTTGCCCTGTGAGGTCAGCGTGTACGCCTCGTCGATGAACAACACGCCGCCGAGCGCTTTGGTGAAGGTCTCGGTGGTCTTGATCGCCGTGCCGCCGACGATCTGCGCGACCAGGTCGGCCCTCGCGACCTCGACGAGGTGGCCGTCGCGCAGCACCCCCAGCTCGGCGAGGATGCTGCCGTAGAGCCGCGCGACGGTCGTCTTGCCGGTGCCGGGCGGCCCGGCGAAGATCAGGTGCCTGCTGGTCGGCGGTGCGACCAGGCCGGCCTGCTGTCGTCGGCGCGCCATCTTGTTCAGGTTGACCAGGGTCTTCACCTGGTGCTTCACCGCGGTCAGGCCGACCAGTGCCTCCAGTTTCGCGAGCGGTGCCGCCTCACCCGCGTTCTCCTCGGGCCGGTTCCCTTCCCGAGCGTTGTCCGGCACGGCCTCCGCGCTCGCCGTGCTGCCGTCGGTGTCCGCCGCGCCGTTGCCGTTGCTGGTGAGGTTCTCCACCGAGATCCGGGCACTGGGCACGGTCACCCGCAGGCCGCCGCCCTTGTTGTCCGACGCCGCGCAGTCCACCAGGCTCACGGCGTCGGCCGAGTCGACGCGCACACCGTCCCCGGCGTTGCCGCTCAGCTCGTCGTTGGTGAGCTTCGCCCGCGCACCGGCCGACACCAGCACTCCGTGGCCGCGGGAACGGCGCACCTTGGACCGGGAGAGCATCAGCTCGCCGCCGTCACAGACGACCACGCCGTCCCCGCGCGCCTCGCCGATCTCGCAGTCCCGCAGCGAACCGACGCCGCCGGGGCCGATCAGCACGCCCGCCTCGCCGGACTGGTGCACCCGGAGCGCACTGACGTAGGGGCTGCCGCCCTCCGAGACGCTGAGCCCGGACCTGCCGGCCTCCCGCACGTCGCAGTCCTCCAGCCGGCCGCGGCCGTTGCCGGTGACCTCGATGCCGTGGGCCTTGCAGCCGTCCAGCGTCGCGCGGCGCAGCATCGGGTTGGCCGCCGACTCGATGCGCACCCCGGTGCCCGCGACGTCGCGGACCTCCAGCCGGTCGAACTCGGCCGTCGCGCCGCCGGTGACCAGCAGTCCCACCGATGCCCCGCCGCGTACGACGGTGCGGGTGAACGTCGGGCCGCTCGCCTCGTCGACGTGAATACCGGGTCCGGACGCGTCGGCCACCTCGCACTCCTCGAAGGAGCCGCGGGCCCGCCCGGTGACCCGCACACCGGCGCCGCCCGTCTTCGCGGTACGGCAGCGGCGCACGACGGGGTCCGCGCCACCGGCCACGGTGATCCCGTCACCGGTGGTGTTGGTGATCCGGCACTCCTCCAGCACCGGTGAGGCGTGGGTGCTCACGAAGACACCGGTCGCGGTGTCCCGCACGGTGGTGTCGATCACCCTGGTAGAGCTGTCCTCCTCGAGCGCGATGCCCGGCCGATCGGTGGACGAGATGTCGCAGTGCTGGATCGTGCCCTGCGCGTGGCCGTTCGCGCAGACGCCGTTGCCCTTGGCGTGCCGCAGGGTGCAGTCGCGCACGACCGGGTTGCCGCGATCGGCGATCACCACGGCGGAGGTCTCGACGTGTTCGACGACGCAGTCCTCGATCGTGCTCGCCGCCGGTGAGGTCACGACGATGCCCGCGCCCGCCGGGTTGGTCACCCGGCAGCCGCGCATCGCGAGTGAACCGGAGCTGTGGGCCACCACGGCCGTCCACGCCGCGCCGATGATCTCGCAGTCCTCCACGGCCGCCTGACCCCGTGCGACGTCGAGCGCCGGCAGTTCCTCGTGCAGGCCGCGCAACACCAGACCGGTCAGCTTCACGGCCTCGGCGTTGAGCCGCACCACGCTGCCCTGCCGCGCCACGATCTCCACGCTGCCCCGAGGTTCGCTCGCCGCGATGGTGACCACCTTCGTCACCACGAGCGACTCGTCGTAGCGGCCGGGCAGCACGGAGATCACCGAGCCGTTGCGCGCGTCCTGCAGAGCAGCGGAAATGGTGCGGTAGCCGTTGTCGCGGTCCACTGTGAGCACGTGCCGTGACACGGGCGCTCCCCTCGTCGTCCTACTGGAGGAGCACAGGGCTCCGCTTCGGACAACGCGGCGCGGTCCCGATTGGGTTCACGGCATCCGTTTCCTGCCGGTGGTTCTTCGTGTTCGCCGCCGCGTCACCGTGCTGAACTGGCACGATGAGGCGACACCTGGCAGCGGCCTGCTTGGGGATCACGCTGGCGGCGAACGGCGGTGTGGCGGCCGCCCAGGACACCGCACTCCCTCGGATCCCGCAGACGCTACGCGCCGGACAGGCATGCACACCCCCGTCGGGCAAGAAGGTGCCCGAGGTGCCGTGGCAACTGCCCTACCTCGGCGCGGACCGCCTGTGGCCACTCACCACCGGCAAGGGCGTCACCGTCGCCGTGGTGGACACCGGGGTCGACACGTCCGTGACCCCGGCCGAGGTCCTCGGCGACGCGGGCAGCGACTGCGTCGGGCACGGCACGGTCCTCGCGAGCCTCATCGCCGCACCGGCGAAGGACGGCGGCAAGGGCTCCGGGCTCGCTCCCGCCGCCCGAGTCGTAGCGGCGCGCGGTACCGACAAGTTCGGCGTGGCTACCGGCGCAAGCATCGCGGCCGGCATCGACGCGGCGGTGGCGGCGGGCGCTCGGATCGTCTGTGTCGGCGCGGTGACCGCCGAGGACGCCCCGGTGCTCCGGCAGGCGGTCGACCGCGCTGTCGCCGCTGGTGCGCTCGTCGTGGCCGCGGCCGGTCCGGACAGCGGGGCGAGGCGGTCCGGTGCGCCGAGCACGTACTACCCGGCGGCGTTGCCCGGCGTGCTGTCGGTCGCCGCCATCGGACCGGACGGCAGGCCCGCGGCCGACGCCGTCGCCGGAACGCTTGCCGCACCGGGTGATCTCGTCGTCGGCACGGGGCCCGGTGGTGGTCAGGTGGTCGCGGCCGGGCCCGCGTTCGCCGCCGCCCACGTCGCCGCCGCCGCGGCGCTGGTCCGGGCCTACCGGCCGGAGCTGACGATGGCCGACGTCGCGCGACGGCTTCGGGAAACGGCTTACCGGCAGCCCGGTAACGCTGTGGTGGATCCGCTCGCGGCTCTCACGACCGGCCTGACCAGTGGCGGATCCTCCTCGGTGCGGCGGGATGCCGTTGTGGTGCGGGATATTCCCGATTTCAGCGGTGCCCGTGGTGCCGCCCTGACCGTCGCCGGTGGCGTGGCGCTCGGCATCTGCCTGCTGGCCGCCGTCGCCGTGGTCGTGCCGCGGGGACGTCGTCGCGGGTGGCGTGCCGGGCCGGTGGACAGCGCAGAGATGAGCGGGGCTCCCGGAACCTGACATCCGGGAGCCCCGCTCGGCGGCTGGGGGACGGCCGCCGGAAGCGCTCCCGGCCGCACCGCAGCGGCCGGGAGCGGGTGGTCATCTGACGTTGAGCGCCGCCTCGTGGGCCGACATCGCGGTCTGCACCACGGTCGTCCCGCGCCGCGTCACGTACTGCGCCCGGCCGGGAACCAGGGTGCGCGGCTTGACCTCGCCGAACACCATGCCTTCCGACAGTGGGCAGGACAGCAGCAGCACCGGGGTGTTGACCTCCACCAGACGCCGCAGCAGCGGGTCGTTGGAGCCCCGGCTGATGCCGTTCGCACCTCGCGCCACGATCACGTGCAGGCCCAGCGCGTTGCCCTGGGCCAGCGGGTCGAACAGCTGGTGGAACATGCTGCCCGACGTCGCCACCATGTCGTAGTCGTCGACCACCACGAACACCTGTGGTCCGGTCCACCAGTCGCGGGTGCGCAGGCGGGCAGGGGTGATGTCGGGGCCGGGGATGCGGGTCTGGACCGCCCTGGCCACGCCGTCGACCAGTTCGAGCACGGTGTCGCCCGACACCGCGTAGCCCAGCCGGTACGCCTCGGGCACCGCGTCGTACAGGCCGCGGCGGTAGTCCACCGTGATGATCCGGGCCTCCTGCGGGGTGTAGCGCTGGGTGATGCCGTCGATCACCAGTCGTAGCGCGTTCGTCTTGCCGCTCTCCACGTCGCCGACCACCATCAGGTGTGGTGTGTCCTCGAAGTCGTGCCACAGCGGCTCCAGACGCTGGTCGTCGAAGCCCAGCGGAAGGCGCATGTCCGCGTCCGGCGCGGGGAGCTCGGTCCGGTCGAGGACCAGCGGCAGCATCCGGACCGGGGGAGCGGACGGACCCTGCCAGGCCGCGGCCGCCTGGTCGACGAGTGCCGCGAGGTGTTCGGAGACGTCGCGGTCCACGCCGTCGATCGAGGGCAGCGCGGTGAGGAAGTGCAGTTTCTTGTCGGTCAGGCCGCGACCGGGGATCTTCGGCACACCCGCCGCGGCTCGCATGTTGATCGCCGAGTCGACGGGGTCGCCGAGCCGCAGTTCGAGCTGCGTGCCCACCAGGTCGCGCACGGCGGTGAGGATCTCGCTCCACCTGCTCGACGCGATCATCAGGTGGATGCCGTAGTTGAGGCCGCGGGCGGCCAGCTCGGCGAACACGCCCAGCAGGTCCATGAAGTCCTGGCGGATGGTGCCCCAGCCGTCCACGACGAGGAACACGTCGCCGTACCGCTCCTCGGAGAACTCTCCCGCCGCTCGCTTACGCCGGTAGGTGGCCATCGAGTCGACACCGTGGTCGGCGAAGAACCGTTCCCGGCGCGTCAGCAGGGAGGTGACCTCGCCGATCGTGCGGTGGATGCGCTCGACGTCCAGCCGGCCCGTGACACCACCCATGTGCGGCAGCTTCTGCAGGCCTGCCAGTGAACCGCCGCCGAAGTCGAGGCAGTAGAACTGGACCTCGGCCGGGCTGTGGGTGAGCGCCAGCGCGGTGATCAGGGTGCGCAGCGCGGTGCTCTTGCCGCTCTGCGGGCCGCCCACCACTGCGACGTGCCCGTCGCTGCCGGACAGGTCGACCAGCAGTGGGTCGCGGGTCTGGTCGAACGGCCGGTCGATCAGGCCGATCGGCACGGTGAGCCTGCCCCTGCCGTACCACTCCACGGCGCACAGGCCGTGCTGTGGCGTCACCTGGAGAGGCGGCAGCAGTTCGTCGAGCGAGTTGGGGGCGTCCAACGGTGGCAACCACACCTGGTGTGCGGCGGGGCCACTGTCGCGCAGGCGGTCGACGGCCAGTTCCAGCAGACTCCGCACCGAGCCCGACGGTTCCGGTTCCTGCACCGGCGTCGGTTCCGGCTCGGGATCGCGGCGAGCGCTGAACTTCGCGGTGAACGGCGCGATCTGCTTTGCCACCACCGCCTGCTCGACGTTGCGGCGCGCCACGCGGTGCGGTCCGGACACGTACGCGGCCTTGAACCGGTCCAGCTCCCCGATGCCGCTCTTGAGGAACCCGTTGCCCGGATCGGACGGCAGCTGGTACGCGTCCGGTACCCCCAGCACGCCGCGGCTCTCCATCGCCGAGAACGTGCGCAGGCCGATCCGGTACGACAGGTGCGACTCGAGCTGGTGGATCCGGCTCTCGTCGAGGCGTTGCGAGGCAAGCAGAAGGTGCACGCCCAGCGACCGGCCGAGCCTGCCGATCATGATGAACAGGTCCATGAAGTCCCGGTGCGCCGACAGCAGCTCGCTGAACTCGTCCACCACCACGAACAGCGTGGGCAGCGGATCGAGCGGTGTGCCGCCCGCACGTGCCTTCTCGTAGTCCAGTGCCGAGCTGTAGTTGCCCGCCTTGCGCAGTAGTTCCTGGCGGCGCACCAGCTCACCGTTGAGCGCGTCGCGCATGCGGTCGACCAGCGCTGCCTCGTCCGCCAGGTTGGTGATCACCGCGGAGGTGTGCGGCAGCCCGTCCAGGCCGAGGAACGTCGCGCCGCCCTTGAAGTCCACCAGGACGAAGTTGAGGATCTCCGACGAGTGCGTGAGCGCGAGCGCGAGCACCATCGTGCGCAGCAGCTCCGACTTGCCGGAGCCGGTCGCGCCGATGAGCATGCCGTGCGGGCCCATGCCGCCCTGCGCGGACTCCTTGATGTCGAGGTCGACCGGCGACCCGGAAGGCCCGACCCCCAACGGCACCCTCAGCCGTCCGCCGGGTCGCCTCGCCGACCACCCGCCCGTGACGTCATGGGTCTGGATGTCCGTGATGCCCAGCAGGGCCGTCAGGTCGAAGTTGGCGGCCATCGGCTCCGCGGTCCGCCTCGGCGTGCCCACCCGGAACGGAGCGAGCCGCATCGCCAGTGCGGTGGCCGTGTTGACGCCGATGCCGTCCGGCCGGCCGAGATCGCCCGCGACCTCCTTGTTGTGCTGATCGACCGTGATCAGCTTCAACGTGCCGTCGTCCAGGCGCATCCGCAGCGTCTGCGGATCGTCCTGATCGGACAGTGCGGAGGAGAGGTCGATGACCGTCGTGTTGCGGTACCCGTCGCCGGACAGCCTCGACGTGGGCGGCACGTCGACCCCGTCCACGAACACCATGAGGCACGGTTCGGTGCTCTCCGGCATGGCGTCCGGGTCGAACCCCGGCCGGCCGGCGAACTCGTCGCCCAGCGCGTGGTCGAGCTCGGACATCGACTCGACGATCAGCCGGGACTCGCCCGCGCCGTCCGTCTCGTTCGGATGCAGGTTGTGCGGCAACCACTTCACCCACTCCCACGCCGCTCGCCGCTCGGGTGCGGTGACCACGACGATCCGCAGTTCCGAGGGGGAGTGGAAGACCGCGAGGTGGGCGATCATCGACCGGGCCAGCGCCCTGATCCGTTCCTCGTCTCCCTCGTCCGAGATCCGCATCAGGATCCGGGCGAACGAGGGGAGGAACACGGCCACCGGCTGGTCGGCGACGGTGCCGTAGGCGTGGATGAACCGGCGCAACGCGTGCGCGGACAGCGGCTCCAGGTCGTCCACCGGCTTGGTGGACAACGGGTTCAGCCGCCAGGCGAGACGCTGCGGGCCCAGTGCGATGCGGATCTCACCGAAGTCCTCGTCCTGCGCTTCGCGCTCCCACATCCGCGACGTGCCCGGCAGCGACCACAGCGTTTTCGGGTCAGGATGGCGCCAGGCCAGCGCCTCTCGCTGGCTCACCACCACCTCGCGGATCTTGCGGCGGGACTGCGCGAGGTAGCGGAGGTAGTCGCGGCGCGCGTCGTTGAGCTTCTGCTTGCGCTCACCCGCGTTGCGGCCGAGCTGGCCGACCAGCATGGCCATCGAGGACACGGTCATCAGGCCCGCGGCCAGGTAGCTGAAGGCGCCGTTCTCGCCGGGCCGCACGAACAGCAGCACGGTGGCCGTGGAGGCCAGCGCCATCGGCAGGTACATCATGATCGCGCCGGCGCTGCGCTGCACCTCCGGCAGCGTCGGCGGTTCCTGGATGCTCAGCTCGCCCTCGGGCATCTCCGGCCCGGGCCGGCGGGGCCCCTTGCGGAACACTATTACACTCAAGCCCGGGTTCCTTCCCTCTTCGGACGCGCTGTGGTGGCAGCTCCGTAAGAGGTGACGAAATCCGACCACGCGACGGTTCACTCTCAATGCGTCGTGCTGGTCGCCGAACGAAGGCGTGTGCCATGGCGACCACTTCCGGACTGTGCAAAATCCGTGTCCGGGCCCCCTCCACCTGCTTCGAGCTGGCAGTGCCGGTGGACATCCCGCTGATCGACCTGATGCCGACGATCCTCGGCTATGCCGGCCAGGATCTGGGCGAGAAGGGACTGGAGCACGACGGCTGGATCCTGCAGCGGCTGGGGGAGATCCCGCTCGACCAGGACGCCACCGCCGACGCGCTGAAGCTGCGCGACGGTGAGACGCTGCACCTGCTGCCCGGCCGGGAACAGCTTCCGCCCGTGCACTTCGACGACATCGTCGACGGCCTGTCCACCGAGGCGCGGGCCCGGCCCGACTCGTGGAGCCCGGACGCCACCCGGTGGACGATGCTCGGCTGCGTCCTCGCGATCGCGCTGTTCGGCTTCGGGTTGCTGGCCTCCGCGATGAACACGTGGCCGACGCTGCTCGCCGCCGCTCTGGCGGCGTTCTTCCTCCTGGTGTGCGCGGCCACCGCGGCCCGCGCAATGGGTGACACGGTGGCGGCGCTCGCGCTGGCGCTGGCGGCGGTGCCCTTCGTCGGGCTGGCCGGGTTCATCGTCCCCAGCGGACCCGAGGGGCCGGTGCTGACAGGCGCGCGCGTGCTCGCGGCCTGCGTGGCGGGCGCGGGCGCCGGCGCGCTCGGACTGGCCGCGGTGGCGGGTGCGGCACCGGTGTTCGTCTCCGTCGCGACCTTCGGGTTGCTGTGTGCCTCCGGTGCGCTGGTGATGATGCTCAGCGGCGCGAGCGCCGCCGGCTCGGCGACGATCATCGCGGTGGTCGCCGTGCTGGTCGGCGCGTTCGTGCCGCGGATCGCCTTCCGGCTCGCCGGACTGCGACTGCCCGCACTGCCCACCACCGCGGAGGAACTGCAGGAGGACATCGAGCCACACTCCGGTGAGGAGGTCGTCGGCAGGGGAAAGGTCGCGGACGCCTACGTGACCGCCCTCTTCGCCGCGATCGGTCTCGCCTGCGCGGTCACGACCGAGCTCGTCGTGCGTGACCCGTCCTGGCAGGCCACCACCTTCGTGGCGGTGCTGAGCTGCCTGCTGCTGGTGCACGGCCGTGCGCTCGGCAGCGTGTGGCAGCGGCTGTCGGTCATCGTGCCCGGTGTGTACGGCCTGCTGCGGCTGTTGCTCGCCTGGCATCAGGAATCGCCTCGCCCGCTGGTGATGATCACCGCCCTGTTCGTGTCGGTGTCGGCGTTGATCGTGGCGCGGTGGACCTTGCCAGGGCGCAGGCTGCTGCCGCAGTGGGGCCGGCTCGCGGACATCGCGGAGAGTCTGGCGGCGCTGTCGCTGCTGCCGCTCGCGCTGTGGCTGCTGGGCGTGTTCGCGTTCATGCGCGGTATCGGGGGCTGAGCGTGAACTCGAAGACCGACCAGGTCCATGCACACCGGTTCATGCTGGGCAGGCTGACCTCCGCACTGCTGCGCATCGATCCCGACGCTCCGGAGAGCCCGCTGCACCGGACCTACCGGGGAAGCACCATCGGCGGCATCATCGCCACGGTCGTCTGCCTCGTTCTGCTGCTGTTCGGCCTCATCTCGCCGGGCGGGAACAAGTCCTGGAAGGTCGAGGGCGCGCTGGTCGTGGCCGACTCCTCCGGGGCGCGGTTCCTGTACGCGGGCGGCAAGCTGCTGCCGGTGCTGAACTTCGCGTCGGCCAAGCTCGTCGCGGGCAACCAGCTGGTCGTGAAGCACGTCGCGGACAAGTCACTGCGCGACGTGCCGCGCGGCGACCCGCTGGGCATCATCGGCGCGCCGGACGCGCTGCCCGCGCTGGGTTCCGACCCCTGGCAGGTGTGCGCGTCCGTCAGCCGTGACCAGCCCGGGCAGACCGAGCTGAGCATCGGTGGTGGCAACGCGCGGCCTCTCGGCGACGACGAAGCGGTCGTGGTGGTTACTCCGGACGGTACGAGTTCCTTGCTGTGGCGTGGTAAACGTCATCGGGTGGCGGCGGACCACGGCGCACTCGACGCGCTGGACGGCGTGCCGCAGCCTGTGCGGGCGCCCGCGGCGCTGCTGGACTCGCTGCCCTCGGGGCCGGACTTCGCGCCGATGACGATCGCCGGGCTGGGCTCTCCGGGACCTCGCCTCGGCTCGGTGGACTCGAAGGTCGGCAGGCTCTACACGGTGCCCGGTGAACCGTCGCAGCGCTACGTCCTCACCACCTCGGGACTCACTCCGGTCTCCGAGCTCGACGCACGGCTGCTGACCGCGGATCCACGGCTCCGCTCCGCCGCCTACGCGGGTGGCGAGGTCACGGTGACCGAGCTGCCCGGCCGGGTGGTCGGCGAGCACCTGTCCAGGACCGAAGCGCCCCCACCGGTGAAACCGCCCCGCGCCCTGACCCTCCACAGTGGACAGGGACTGTGTGCTGTCGCCCTGCCGGCCGGCGACACGCCGCGCACGCAGGTCGCGTTGACGAGTCAGGTTTCCGAGGCAGGGCGGCCGCCGTTCAGCCAGCCCGGTGTCGCGGCGCCGTGTACGAAGGTCGACCGGATCGCGGTGAGGCCAGGCTCCGGCGCACTCGTCAAGGCCACCTCCGCGTCCGGCAGGGTGGGCGACGCCCTGTACCTCGTGACCGACACGGGCGTGAAGTACCCGGTGCCACCAGAGGGCGCCAAGGCGCTCGGGTTCGAATCCGCCGTCTCGATTGGGCTGCCCACGAGCCTGCTCGCGTTGCTTCCGACCGGGGCGCCGCTAGACCCGTTGTCGCTGCGCGACGGGGGCGCGGTGCTTCCGGCGGCGGCTCCGTGCGGAGCATGACCGGCGGAATCGGCGGCCAATCCTGCCGGTGGTTCCGCATGGTCCAGGCGGCTCCGCGTTGGTGTCCTGTCCCCCGTCGCTTCGCGTCGGGCACGGTTCCGCCCCACCAACCGGAAAGGATTTACCGCCGATGAGTGCACCGCTCATTCCGAGGATCCAGAAGACCGATACCGGGATGAACTCCGGTATCGCGGCCATCGACAACTCGCTGATCGACTGCGAGAAGATCCGCCTGAAGGCGGAGGCCCTCCGTAGCCAGCTGACCGGTGAGTGGACGGGCGCCGCGGGTGCCACGTTCAACCGCAAGCTCGACGAGTGGACGCAGAACTACTACCTCCTCCTCCAGGAGCTCGGGAAGATCAAGGACCTGGTACAGGTCAGCAACGCCGAGATGAACACGACCGAGGACGACGCGGGAATTCTCGCGCTGAACTCGTTCGGTGACGTGAGCGACGGCGTCTACAACCGCCTCACCTGACCAGCCAACCCCTGGACACGAAGGAGAACGATCATGGGGCAGCCCATCGACGGCTACTCGGTCAGCGGCAACATCCCGCACCTGGCCGACCAGATGAAGCAGTACACGAACGAACTCCAGAACGAGCTGGACACGCTGATGGTGCAGCTCAAGCCGATGCGGGACTCGTGGATCGGTTCGGGCTCCAACGCCTACGACGTCTGCCAGCAGAACTGGAACGGCATCCTCGCGAGGATGGCGGGAAGTTTCAGCAAGGCCGGGCTGACGATGACCATGGCCTACGACAACTACAACCGCACTGACCAGGGCATCATGCACAAGTTCGGCGGGGTGTAGTTCCGCGCCGCCCTCACGGAAAGGAGTACGGGCGTGGCGGGAGACGACCCCCGCAGCGGTGACATCAAGGTCACCCCTGCGTTTCTCAAGTCGTTCCAGACCGGCTACCTGGATCCGTTTCTCAACACTTTGGACACGGACCCGAACATTCTCGAACTGGGCCAGACGACTTCCAGCGCGCCCGGCAAGCGCCGGTTGCTCGCCGGCAACGAGAAGATGTTCGAGGCGGCCAGGTTGCTGGTCGAGAAGTACGAGGCTCCCGGTAAGGGCACGGCGCCCACGTTGTACGCCCAGATCGACTCGATGCGGACCTACCTCCGTGATCTGCGCGGCAGGATCGACCAGGTCGTGCGTGATGTGGAGAACAACGAGTACGAGAACGTCAAGCTCACCACCGAGCTGAGCGTGGAGCAGGTCAACGCGATCTTCAGCCCGGCCGCGGCCCCGCCTCCCGTCGCTCCGCCGCCGCCCCCGGCCGCGGGCTGACCCGCGATGACCGACCCAGCCCTGAGCAACGCGACCTGGGAGCAGGCTCTCAACTACTTCCAGGACGGCGACGTCGCCAAGCCCGTGCCCGACCGCAGCGCCCTCATGGGAACGAAGTGGCTCAAGTGGGATGTCTGGGGCTCCGCGCAGGGTGGCAAGTCACCCGAGGGCTGGGACTGGACCATTCGCTCGGAGACGAACTGGGTGGTCTACTGGGCGGTGGCGAGCGCCGACTACGGCGGGCTCGACAAACCGATGAACGAGTTCTACGGCCCGATGCGAGTGATCATCGAGTCGTTGCTCAACGGCAGCAACCCGGTCGCGCAGCCCTGGACCTTCGACAGGGCGCACAACGCGTTGAACGGCACCAAGGACATCCTCGCCCAGCAGGCGCTGAGCCTGAAGCTCTGGCAGGACAAGGTCGGCAACAAGGGAGACGACTTCCAGGGCGCCGGTGCAGGGGCGTTCTGGAAGGTCCTCGACGGACTGATCGACAAGTGCGAGAGCTGCGTGCGCCAGCTCGGCGTCCGCGACGGCCACGCGTGGAACGCGCTGGTCGACGCCAAGGGCAAGTCCGACGACAAGGCCACCGCACTCGACGAGGGCCGGGCCGGTCTCCAGTGGGCGATCAGCACGCTCGCGCAGGCCTACCGGGACTGGCTGCAACCCACGAGCCTGACCGGGTACAGCCTGACGCACTTCGGCGATGTGAGCGGGCCGGACGTTCAGCTCGCCTGGCCCGGCGCCGCGTTGCAGGCCGTGTTCGGCAGCGCCGGATTCAAGGCCGATCTAGAGACCAGCGGGCGGTCCCAGTGGAGTGGGGGCGAGCACTACGCGAAGAGCAGGAGTGGCGCCGTCGACGCCAGGAGCCAGAGGTTCTGGGACCGGATCGAGGAAGCCGCCAAGAACCTCTGGCAGGACCACATGTCCAAGATCCTGGACACGGCGGCTGCCAAGGTGGTCCAGCAGCTCGACCCGAACTACCGGACCGCGTCGACGTACCTGCCGACGATCATCGCGCCGACGCCCAAGGTCGACCTCGCCCCGAAGCCGCCGCCGGGTCCCCCTGGTCCGCCGGTGCCGCCGCCCCCCGTACCGCCGCCGGGTTCGCCTGGCGGGCCGAAAGGTCCGCCGTCACTAGGCGGTGGTGGTGGCGGTGGTGGCGGGCAGGGTGGTCCGAAGCCACCCACGCTCGGTGGGGACGGCGGTCCCAAGGGTCCCAACGGTTCCAATGGCCCGAACGGTCCCAACGGGCCCAACGGTCCGCTGGTGCCGAACCTGCCGAACCCACCCGGTGGCCCCAACGGCTCCACCGGGCCGGGTCCGCTGAACCCCAACTCCCAGCTCAAGGTTCCGACCGGGTCGCACGTCGGTCCGGACGGTGTGGTGCGCGGCCCCGACGGCAAGCCGCTGCTCGACCGCAACGGCAGGCAGATGGTCGTGCCGCCAGGGTCCAGGGTGGGCCCGGACGGGGACATCCTCGGCCCGAAGGGCGAGAAGCTCACCGAGAAGGACCGCCTGCAGAGGCCGGAGGTGGTCGGCGGCCAGAACGGTGAGAGTGAGCTGGACAAGTACCTGAAGTCTCTGCGCGGCAACAACAGTCCGACGATGCCGACGTTGCTGAACAACAACCTCGCGCCGCCGCCGAGCCTTCAGCTCGGAGGGTCGGGCAGCGGCGTGTCGACCGTCCCCGGCGTGACCGGGCTCAACGGGCCGAGCGGGCAGGACGCCCCGGTGCCTCCGCCGAAGACGGTCACCACCGAGGGCGGTCCCTCGCTGATGAAGAACCAGTCGGGGAACGGCGGCACGCCGAACGGGATGGGCGGTGTGCCGTTCTACCCGCCGATGGCAGGCGGGGCGGGCGCGGGCGGCGCGCAGGGCGAGAACAAGGGCGAGCGGGACCGGACGACGTGGCTCGCCGAGGACGAGGAGACCTGGGGCACCGACCCCAAGCTGCCGCCGTCGGTGCTCGGCGCCCGCCGGCGCCGGCCACGGGTGACCCAGAACTCGGGCTCCAGCGCCCGCAACCATGGACAGGGAGGAAACGATGGCCGACTGGCTGGCGGATCAACTGCACCAGACCATGGCCGCGTTGAGGGATCAGCGTGAGCGGATCGACGCGGCGAAGGCCGAGCTTGAGGCGCGGACCGCTTCGGTGACATCCGCGGACCACATGGTCACCGTGACCATGAACGCGCAGAACGCCGTGGTGGGCCTGAAGTTCAACACCACGAAGTACCGCTCCATGCCGCCGGACCAACTCGCCCGGACGCTGATCGACGTGCTCGGTCAGGCCCGGCAGGAGATGACGGACGCGGCGGTCGAGGTCTTCGGCCCGCTGATGGACCAGCGGGTCGACCTGCGTGCGGCCATGGCGGGCAACACCGAGGTGGACGCGGCGTTCGCGTCGATCTGGGACGAGGCGCCCACTGACGTCTTCGGCCGCGGGAAGGACTGACCTCGATGACGGACCCCGGCACGCCTCCCCCCGGCACCGTGGGCGGTCCGGACACGCGGACCTGGAGGTGGGAGCAGGCGCTCAACATCTTCAGCGACGACGGGACCTTCCCCATCACGCCGGCGCGGGAGACGGTCACCGCGCCGGTGTGGCTGAAGTGGGAGGCCAAGAAGGAGGTGAACGACCAGGGCACCAGGGGTCTGCTCAGCGCGGCCTACCAGACGAACTACGGGTACTGGTACGCCGAGGCCAGTGTGACCCCGGAGGTGGAGAGCGCGCTGACGCCGTTCGTGGTGAACGCCAACAAGATTCTCAACGGGGCGCTCGGCGACACCCTCACGACGGTGAAGCGGACGACCTTCGACACCGCGGCCACCACCCTGCGCGACGCCGCCGCCGTGCTGACCGCGCAGGTCGAGCCGCTGCAGACGTGGCGGCAGAAGGTCGGCCACGAGGGCAACGACTTCCAGGGCAGAGGGGCGGACGCGTTCGGGAACGTGCTGAACGGCCTCGGCCACCGGTGCCGGAACCTGGTGGAGCAGATGAGCCGTGAGCGCACGTCGTGGGACGCGCTCGTCGAGGTGAGGGACTTCGTGGCCAGATACGCCCTCCAACTCCAGCAGGGGTGGCTGCAGTGGCAGAGCGGGGAGAGGCGGTCCTACGACACGGGGATGGGTTTCCAGGTCCACGCCGCCGGTTCCGATCTCATCTGGCCCGCGGGCGTGCTCGCGGCGATCTGGCAGTCACCCGAACTCGTCGCGGACATCAAGAAGGGTGCGCCCACCACCACGACCGAGTACATGGACAACCAGCCGCGCTACCCCGTCAGCACGATTCTCGGCGGCAAGCTGGATCAGGCAGGTCCGTGGCTGAAGCTGGAGACGGCGGCGAAGAAGGTCTGGGCCGACCACATGGTGAACCACCTGGACGGATACTCGGCCGGCTCGGTGGGCATGCTGACCGCTGCCTACGACGTGGCCGGCAGGTACCTGCCGCAGATCCAGGCGCCGACACCCTTCACACTTCCCGGTTCCGGCGGCGGCCCCGGCCCCGGTTCCGGCGGCGCCGGAGGCGGCGGAGGCGACGGATCCGGTTCGGGCGGTCCGAACGGACCGAACGGATCCGGCGGGCCGAATGGTCCAGATGGCAACAACTCCAGCCTGGGCGGCCCACCGCCTCCGCCCACGGTCATCACGAATCCCAACGGCCCGCCCGGTCCCGGCATCGGTGGATCGAACGCGTCACTGAAGGTACCCAGCGGGTCCTACGTCGGTCCGAACGGTGTCGTGCTCGGACCGAACGGGAAACCGGTGCTGGGCGCCAACGGCAAGCCGATCATCGTGCCCAAGGGCTCGCGGGTGAACTCGAACGGCGAGATCGTGGGCCCGAAGGGCGGCGCGATCCTCGACCAGAAAGACCGCCTCCGTGCGCCCTACGGCCCGCCGACGGTCGAGAGCAACGGTCAGTCGGCGCTGGAGCGCCATCTCAGCTCGCTGCGGCGCACGCCTGCGCCGGTGCCGCCGCCGAGCACCTCGTTGCCCATGACCGTGTCCAGGTTCGACCCGCTCGCGAACCTCTTCTCCGGGCCAGGTTCCTTCGGCGGCAGCCACGTCAGCGTGTCGTCGAACCTGCCCCCGTCGTTCGCCGCACCGCCGGGAACGACGCCGCCGCCTTCGGTGACGGGCGGACCTCCGTCCACCGGTGGTCCCAAAGGGACGGTCGGCGGCGGTGGCGTGCCGTTCTATCCGCCCATGGCGGGAGGCATGGGCGGAGCACAGGGCGAGAACAAGGGCGAGCGGGACCGGTCGACCTGGCTCGCCGAGGACGAGAAGACGTGGGGCACCGACCCGGAGGTCGCACCGGGTGTGCTGGGCCGCCGCAGGCGAAAGGCGACCAGGCGATCCGCCGTCGTCGCGACGAGCGACGACACCCAACGCGACCACACGCTGGGACTCGGCGGTCAGGCGTTCGGCAACAGTGCCACCACGGGATGAGGACGGAAACCATGAGCAAGTCGTTCAGCGCCGATCCGAACGGCATCGCCGCGGTCGGCCAGGGGTTCGCGGAGATCGAGGCGTACTTCGGCACGATCTGCGAGGGCGGCCAGGACCGGATCGCCCTGCTGCTCGAGGCCTGCGGTGACGACGACGACGGCCAGAAGATCAAAGAGAACCTCCACGACCCGGCGTTCAAGATCGAAGGCGCGTTCACCTCGATCAACGCGGTCGTCGGCAACCAGACCAGGGTGACCAACGGCATGAGGGACCTGCTCAACGCGATGGAGCACGACAACACCTCGAACATCAACCACGGCCTCAAGCGTTAGCGATCGTCCAGACCTGGGCAAGCAGAGAAAGTTGGGAACACCATGTCCACGGAGCCACAACAGTCCACGGGTGTCGCGGTCGCCGGCGCGGCGGCATCGGCGCCGCCCGTCGCCCCCGTGGCAACGCCGGACGCCGAGTCCGCCTCGTCGGCCACCACCCAGACCCGCATCGCCGTTGTGCCGGCGGTGGTGGAGGCGAGCGCTGCGGTCAGCACTTCGAAGGCCGCCAAGGTGTCCAAGCCGATGATCGTCGCGGCCGCGGTCGCGGGTGTCGTGCTGATCGCACTGCCGGTGGCGTTCGGCACCGTGCTGAACAACGGCGACCAGCCGGGCGAGCATCCGAACAACGCCGGCTACGCCCAGGTTCCCGCGCCGGGCGACGGGTTCGTGCCAGGGGTGGCGGATCCGCGGGCCGAGAACACCGACACGACCACCGCGCAGCCCAACGGTTCGGCGCCGGCGCAGACCGCGGACGGCCGGCCCGTCGAACCCGGTGAACCCGCGAACCCCGGGAACGCCGCGGCTCCGGGTACGCCCGGCCAGGCCCCGGTCCAGAACCAGGCCCCGAACCCGCAGGGGAATCCGGCGCCGGCTCAGATCGTGACGTACGAAGCGACTGCCGGGCCGGGTTGCACCGGGAGCACCCGGTTCACCGGTGTCGGCTCCTACCGCGACGGACAGTCGGGCTGGGTGGACCACGGCAACGGCGGTTGCGGTACCTCGTTCGTCTCGATCCCGATGTCCGGCGACGCGACCAAGGACGACACCAGCGCCTACGGGCTGTGGACGTTCGACACGGGCTCGGTGAAAACCGGTAGCTGCACGGTCTCCGTGTTCGTCCCCAACGGCGACATCACCAAGGTGGGCGGCAATCCCACGCACTACCGCGTCTACGACCGGTTCGACGTCGCCAAGGGCAGTCCTACCGGGAGCTTCCAGGTGAGTCAGGTCGCGAACCGCGGCAAGTGGGTGAGCGCCGGTTCCTTCAAGGTGACGGGGTCCAAGCTCGCCGTCCAGTTGCTCACCAGGGGCGAGGACTGGAAGGGCTCGACCAGGAACTACGCGCACCACGCCGCAGCGATGGTCAAGGCCACCTGCCAGGCGTGACGTTCGTCAAGCCGGGACGAGCCGCCGGGAGTGAACCGTCGGACCACCGGGCTGCGTTGCCTCAGATGAAGTGTTGTCCGGTGTGGAGGTTCGGTGCCCATCAAGGTCGATCGCAGCGACTTCGGCGATCTGCCGGAGTGGGCGCGAACGCTCCTCGAGGTGCTCGGCGTGTCCTGGCCCGCCGCCAACCAGCACAAGTTCCGGCGGGTGGCGCAGGAGTACGACGAGGTCACGAACAAGATCCTGGAACTGCCGGACGAGGTCGCCAGGGTCAAGCGGGGCATCGACGACAAGCTCGGGATGCCGGACGCGGGGCAGGCGTTCCACGACAGCATGAAGCGGCTCATCGGCGGCTCCCCGAGTCTCGTCGATGAGCTCGCCAGGGGCACCAAGGGCATCGCCGACGGCAGCCGCAAGATCGCACTGGACGTCGAGTACGCGAAGTACTCCGCCATCGGCCAGCTCTTCCTGCTCGCGTACGAGATCGCGATGGAGTACGCCCTCGCCTCCGTCACCGCCGGGGCGTCACTGCTGAACCTCTCCTGGCACTACGCCGCCACCCGCCAGTACCTGGTCGCGCTGTTCAAGCTGCTGGCGCGGGCGGCGGTGTTCGAGATCTTCATCGGCACCACCGGTGGACTGCTCATCGACGTCGCGGTGCAGCGGCTGCAGAAGGAACGCACCGAGTGGGACGGCGACGCGACCAGGGGCGCGCTGATCTCGGGTGTCGTCGGCGGTGTGCTCGGCGGCGTCGTGGGCGAGCTCGGCGAGCAGCTCGGCCGCAAGCTCGGTGCGATGCTGGGCAAGGACTTCAAGAAGCTCACCACCGAAGACCTGATGAAGCTCGTCAACGACGTCAAGCTGCCGGGTGGCGTTGGCGACGATCTGACCAAGACATGGCTGCGCGACATCGGGCACACCCTGACCGGCCGGACGGGCAAGGAGCTCGGCAGCCCGGAGACGGCGTTCACGAAGTGGCACCGCGACAACTTCGCCAAGGAGGTGGCCGGCCGGTTCGAGACCGCGTTCGGTGACACCCTCGGCAAGGACGCGGCCCGGCAGCTCGGCCGCGACTACGCGGAGAAGTTCGTCGGCAACTGGGGCCAGCACGGTGCCGGCGGCGTGGGTGCGTTCAAGGACAGCCTGCGCGAGGTGCTGGCGCCGCACACCGGCAAGATCGGCAAGGACGTCGTCCGCGTGCTCAGCGACAACGTGCCGGACGTGTTGTCCCGCAGCGTGAACGACCACCTCGGCGGCAACCTCGCGGCCAAGGTCGTGGCGTTCAGCGGCACGTTCCTCGCCGAGGGTGTCTCCGGCGTCATGTCCCAGGCCGCCATCGCCGCCATCAACGGCGAGGAGGTCAGCGGCGCGGACTACGGCATGGGTTTCGTCTCCGGTGTGGTCGGCGGCGCGGTCAGTCACGGCATCGAGAGTGTCGGCGAGCGCGGCCTCGACGCGGCGGTGACGTCGATCAAGGACAAGCTCGGCAGTTTGTTCGGTGGCAAGGACTCCCTCGATCTCGGCCTGCCCTCCGATCTGTCGACCGGGACCGCCGCAGTCGTGACAGGCGCCGCTCCGGTCGCGCCGCCTGTCGCGCCGCCTGCCACGACTGCGACGGGTGGCGCTGCGGCGGACACCAGGTCCACTTCGGACACCAGGTCTGCGGGGGAGGGCAAGTCTGCTTCGGACAGCAAGACTGGTTCTGATGTCAGGGCGTCTTCGGACAGCAAGACCCCGCCGAAGCCTGCCGACGCCAAGCAGTCCCAGGCGGACGACGAGCGCCCCCGTACCCGGCCCGCGCCGACGCGCACCACCTCGACCGACGCTCCGGCTCCGGCTGCGGCTGCGGCTGCGCAGACTGTCGGCGGGCAGACGTCCGCGAGTGCCCCGGCCACGCAGTCCGTCCAGGTCGAGTCAGGCCCGGTCGAGTCGGGCCCGGTCGATCTCGGGAGCACCACCGTGGCGACCGACATCGGCTCGGCCGCCGAGGTGACGACGACATCGGGTCCCTCCGACGAAGCCCAACCCGCTGAGACGCAGCCGGTTCAGTCCGCGCCTGCAGACCAAGCACAGTCCACAGTAGATGCGCAGGTGGCCTCATCGATCCCGGAGCCGCCTCCGCCTCCGCCCGTCCAGGGTGCGGACCACACCACCGTCGAGACCGACCAGGAGCTGAACCTGGCCGACCTGGCGCCGTTCCTGGCCGAGGGCAGGTCGATCGGGTCCGCCGCGGTGATCGAGGTGCCGTGCGCCGGCCAGCTCCGGTCGGAGCTGGCGCGGGTGCTGCCCGACGTCCCGGCCGGCCGGCTCGACGAGATCAAGGACGCCGTCAGCGACGGGTTCGAGTCGGCGTTGAACGGCATGTTCTTCTCCGTCGGTACCAAGAAGAACCGGCGCGAGGTCGAGGTGCGCGCGGTCGTGCTCGGCGCCAGGTCGGCCGGGCGGGACAACGGCAGGTCGAACCTGACGCTCAAGGGCGGCAGCTCGACCACCGAGAACCTCACCGGACGTACCGCCGGCGACATCGGCGGCACCGTCACGGTGCGAGCTCCGGGCGCCGGGCCATACGTCACGGTCGGCGGCAAGGTCGCGCTGGCCACACCCGGCGCCGCGCAGGCCGTCACCACCTCCACACGCGACCAGCGGACGATCGGTTCCGGTGAAAGCTCCAGGCAGGTGAAGCTCGACGTCGAGTTCGTCGTGACCGTCCGCGACGAGCACGGCGCCGAACTCGGGCAGCCGGAAGCCTTCACCGGTCCGGTGGTGCTGCGCGTTCCGGACCACCTGGTGGGCATCACGCCGCCGGCGCAACCGGAGAGCAAGAGCCTGCCCCCGGAGTCCGGGCTCAGGCTCCAGCACCCGGTGGCGGAGGCCGTCACCGAGCTGGGTGACGTGTTCGCCGACGCCGCCGGTCTGTTGCACCGCGGCGTCACGGCCACCGGCGCCCCCGGCCGGGACGCCCTGCGGTCGTTCCTGAGCGCCACGAACATCCGGGACAACTTCGGCGCGATGCTGGTGGGCTGGGTCAACTCGCCGCCACTGTCCAGTGAGGACAACGAGCGCACCGGCCAGCTGCGGATGAAGGCCGTGCTGACCGGTGCCCAGCTCGTCGGTCCCACCGCGGAATCGGCGTTGCAGCTTCAGGAATCCACCTCCGCGGGGGTGACCACCACCTCCTACACCAAGAGCGGGTTCGACGCGTCCCTGTCGGCGGGCGGTGCGGTGGACGTCCTGCCCGGGGTGAACGTGGCAGCGGGCGCCGGCGTCGGTCGTTCCGCTGCCGTGGTGCACTCCTCGGCGGTCGGCCGCACGTCCACGACGACGGCGGGCATCGGGCTCCACGGTGATGTCGGGCTCTACCGGTTCACCGCCCAGGTCGTGGTGCAGTCCCTCGACGGAAAGGAAACCGAGCCCCGGACGGTGGTCGTGTACGCCAGGGTCGGCGCCGCGGAGGCGGCCGAGCTGGATCTGCAGGTACCCGCGGGCGTCGGTAGTCGCATCGAGCCGGCCGGTGAGCGGCGCTTCGAGCCCGTCCACCTCCGTGACGGACTGGCGGCGGGCAACGTCAAGGTCGGCCGGTTCGAGGGCGCCGAAGCGGTGCTGCCGGAGATCCGCCGCCTGCTGCGAAACCAGCCCCGGTACGCGGATCTGTTGCCGTCGTGGGACAGCGAGAACGACAACTCCCGCAGCAAGCGTCCGAACGCGAAGCACGTCCGGCAGATGCTGGAGAACGAGCAGAGGCTCGCGGCGTTGTCGGCGCAGGCCCTGCACAGCAGGCCGGACGCGCTGATGGGCGCGGGTGTGTCGGTCACGCTCAAGCAGCAGAGCATGTGGCGGCAGGAAGAGATCACCATCACCGTCCGGCTGGAGTCCGAGCCGGGCGAGCACCTCGGCGAGGTCAGGGACCGGGAGGTGCGTAACGCCACGGCGAGCAGATCTCTGGCCGGCGCCGCCGCGGACACGAGCCGGGGCTGGACCGCCGGGCCCGAGTCGAGGGTGGTCGTCCTCAGCGAGTCGCTGACGTCGAAGCTGGCGACCGTGCCGTCGGCCGCGGTGAAGTACGGCCGTTCCGCCACCACCCGGCTCGGCGGCGGACCGGTCGTCGAGTCGGCCCGCGGCCTTGTCGGCGGCCCCGATGCGCAGGTGTTCGAGCACAAGGCGAGGTTCGTCGTCTCGACCACCTCGTATTCGCGGCCGCACAAGCTGATCAGGCAGCTGCTGCCGGGCACGCCGGGCACACAGGCGCCGGAGGTGCGCACGCCGGAGGACCCGGACGGCCCGCGGGAACTGCCGGCCACCTACACGCTGTGGATCCCGGACAGCCTGACCCACTCCGCCGATCCCGCCGAGTTCGCGCCTGGCGAGCCGCGCACACGGGTGATCGACCCGCCGCGCTCGATCACCGGCCACCTCAAGGCATTGCCGCCGCCCGACGTCAGCGACTGGGCCGGCGTCGAGACCGTCGTCCACACGAAGGAGGTCCGCGACGCGGTGCACTCCGCGCTGCTGGAGGCCTCCGACGGTGACCGCGCGCTCACCCTGCCCGGCAGTGACGCGTGGACCGCCGTCGAGACGATGCTCAGCCCCGACAACGTCAAGGCCGCGCTGCGGACGTTCACCGGCGGCATGGTCAGTGACGAGCTGGTCTATCCCAGACGGATCGCCGACCGGGTCGGCAAGGTGGGCGTCGTCGCGCGGCTGAGCAACCCCAGCCTCGTCCGGGTGGCCGACGCCGCGGCCGCGGAGCGGTCCACCTCCGGTGGGCTCCGGTTCGAGAGCGGTCTGACCAAGACGATCGGTACCACCGTCACCACGGGGGCCACGGTCGTCGGCAGTGGCAAGGACACCCCGAGCGTGTCCGGCATCGGCGGGGGGACCGTCAAGCCGTGGTCGAAGACGAACGTCGACCTGGAGCTCACCGACGTCACGGCGACCGTCGACCGCAGCGTCACGACGGCGCCGGGCACGCCGAGGGTGCTGGCGCGGTTCGACATCGGGTTCACGGTGCTCGCCGAGGCACGGCAGCAGAACCCCGCGATGCATCCCGATCCGCGGGTTGCCGCCCGTTTCGTCGACCTGCCCGGCGCGGCCTTCGTATGGCTCACCGACGACCAGGCACGCCAGTACGGCCTGCTGCCCGCCAAGCCAGAGGCCGGGATCGAACGGCGCGAGCGGCTCGTCCCTCCCGCGACACTGCCCGTGGGGGAACCGGGCGCGCTGGGCCTCGGCGTGGTGGAACAGCTACCCGACCTGTCCGGCCTGGTGCCGAGGTTGAGCGACGAACTGGCCAAGGCCGCGGTGCCGCTGCTGCCGGACGCGCAACTGAACGACGCCATGAACAACTGGGGCCGGCTGCTCGAACTCGTGTCCCCGGACGGGGTGGAGGCGCTGGTCGACAGCGCGCTGGACGGCGGCATCGCGTTGCACGCCCACCTGCCGGGCGTGGTCGGCGGCGCCGGCTACCAGGTGCTGCTGAAGGCCCGGACGCTCGGCGAACCGGAGTTCCGCAAGGTCGTCAACGACGGCCGCACGGTCGAGCACAACACGGTCAGGGCGATCCGGGTCACCAGCGTGGACGGCACGTCCCGGTCGTGGTCGGTCTCGGGCCAGGTGGCCGGGCGGAAGGCGCACGAGACGCCGGACGCCACGCACACGACGACGGCCGGCGGCGCGGCCCGCGGGTCGGTCGGCGCCGCCACGGAGACGAACGCCATCGAGATGACCACCGGCCGGCAGGCGCGGCTGCGCACCGCCACCGGACCGGCGGCGCTGTTCGACATCCCGATCGAGTTCACCCTCGAGGTGCGGCACAAGGACGATGTCGTCGCATCCGTGAGCACCGGCGAGCGGACGCTCGGCATCCGTGTGCCCGCGGACAACCTGACCATCCACGACAACCAGGCGGTCGGCGGCGACCAGGACAGCGACGGCGCGGCCACGTCGCTGGAGACGTGGCGGCAGGGCGGAGTACCGACGCTGCCGGACAAGGCCTCGGTCGAGTCCGTGCGGGCCGCGGCGGAACTGCGCGAGGTCGTCCGGAACGCGTTGAAACGGGCCGGTGCGGGCGACGGCATCATGGACTACGGCACGAGCACCGTCAACGCGCTGCACTCGACCCTGAGCCCACAGGTGCTGCAGGCTTTCCTGCCGTCGATGACCACGGAAAGCCTGCCCGTGCCCGCTCTGCGCGAGGCAGCGGTTCTGCGGGGCAAGCGTGCGGACGTCGAGGTGCACGCCCGGCTCCGGGTGCCACGAGTGATCGCGCTCAGCGATGGCGTCACCCTGGACAACCCCACGTCCAAGTCGAAGATCACGGTGGCCGAGCACAAGCTCGTGGAGAGCGGCGACCTGTCCGTCAGCGCTCCCACCTTGATGGCCACGGACCAGCCGCGCAACGTCGTGGGTGACCTCAGCGGCGCGCAGATCCGCACGGTGAGCGAGCCGGTCGACTCGGTGCCCGACGACCCGAGCACGTCCGCGGTGGTGAACCTCGAGAACGCCGAGCGCAGCGCCCTGGTGCGGTTCGACGTCGACTATCGGGTCGTCGTGCGGGTCGACGGGCGCACGGAGGTCGTGGACCTGTCGCTGCCGGGCTCGGCGGACGTGCGGATGCCGATCGCCGACGCGGAGAACATCGCCGGTACCAAGGTGTCGCGGGTGCTGAAGTCCCGCCAGACTCGGGTCACCCGGACCGCGAAGGCGTGGCGGGACGCCGAGATCGGCGCACAGCGGCAGCTGTCCAGGGCCGAGGCACTGGTCCGCGAACTGGGGATGAGCGAGGGCTGGGCGCGGACGGTCGACCTGCTGCGCACGTCGTACGCCCGGGATGCCCAGGACCGCTACCACGGGTACACGCATCCGGACGCGCAGACGCTGGAGGAACGACGCGACCGGCGCGTGCTCGAGAACGCCGTGCGGACAGCGGAGAAGGCCGCGGCTGCCGCGCAGCTCCGGCTCGACGAGCGGCAGCGGAGCGTGGACACCGCGGAGAACAGGATCGCCGGGCTCCAGACGGCCTGGGACAGTCCGACCGGCTCGATGTTCCTTCTCGAGCGCAAGGCCGACGAGGTCGCGCGGAAGATCGACGAACTGCGCTCCCTGCTGGAGTCGGCGGAGTCCGCGGGCGGTGTGCGCGAGCTGGCGCTGCGGCTCGACGAGGCGCGGGCCCAGCGTGACGTCGTCGGGGAGATCCTCGACGAGCAGCGTCAGGCGCTCGCCGGCGCGCTGACCGGCATCGAGGAGGTACGGGCGCGACGGGACGCCGCGACCGGCGAGGTGACGCGGACGCGGACGGCCCTGCGGACCGCGCGGCTGGACCTGGAGCCGCTGGGGCAGAAGCTGACCGAGCTGACGCCGGCGGAGCGTCATGAGCGGTACTCCGGTGACGCGGAGAAGGCACTGCGGGAGGCCGAGCGGGTCGCCGAGGCCGCGCGGCTCCGGCTCGACGCTCTGCGGCCGGACCGCGCCGGCGCCGAGACCACGCTCGCGGAGCACGAGGCAGCGTGGCAGGGTCCCGGCGGGGAGCTGTTCCTCGCACAGCAGATCGCGGAGGAGTCCGCGGCGAAGGTCGAGGAGCTGACGTCCCGGCCGGACCCCACGCTGTCCGCGCTGGAGCTGAAGTACCGGCGTGACAACGAGAGGGAGCGGCACAGCCTCGCGGTCGCGATCATCGCGGAGCAGCGGCAGGAACTGGCCGACGTCCGGACCCGCGCGCAGGAGGTGCGCGCGCAGTGGACCGCCGCGGCCAACCAGGCCGCCCTGTCCCAGGCGGCATTGCAGGCGGCCTGGCAGGACTTCGCGGACGCGAAGCAGGACGCGTGGTGGCTGGCGAAGGACGTGCTGGACGCCGAGCTCGCCCGGCGGGCGGCGGTCGCGCCGCGCACCCAGGAGGACGAGGGGTGGCGCCACAGCCGTGCCACCGACGCGCCCTGGTTCCGGGTGGCGAACCCCGTCGAACCGGCACAGTGGGAGGCGAAGCGGGCACAGACCCCGAAGTGGGCTGTCCGCACCGAAACCGCCGACGTGCTGACCACGTTGCTCACCACGAAGGACAAGCGGTACGACGGCCTGATCGACTACGACGTCCGGCAGTTCGACGTCGACGGGCGCGCCGTCACCGAGTTCACCGTGCCGATCAACCTCGTGCGCGGTGCCGGCGTCACCGAGGACCAGCTCGCGCAGGTGAGGGAACGCGTCCAGGCCGGTCTCGCGAACCTGGTCAACCAGCGCTACGGCCTGCCGGGCGGAAGCCAGCTGCACGTCCGCGTCGAGTTCACCGCGGACCCGCTGACCGACGAGAGCGGCCAGTCCCGCCACCCGCAGCAGGTCGTGGTCAGCAATGACGAACAGGAAGGCACCAGACAGGACGTCTGGCGATCCGACGCCACACCGGAAACGCTGGCTCACGAACTGCTTCACTACCTCGGCGCGGCGGACGAGGAACACGACCGGAACCGAGTCCTCCTGAGCCGGGCGGACGACGGCGTGGGCGCGGTCGTCACCGGCGACGGCAGCATCATGGGCGCGGACGTGGCGTACCCGGAACGCGGTGTGCCGCGCCTGCTGCCCCGCCACAGCTGGATGATCCACCGCATCCTGCGGGACCAGCTGGGATCTCGTCTCACCGACTCCTACGGGAACGTCCCGCAGGCTCCTGCGCTCGCGCAGCTCACCCAGGCACAGCAGGAAGTGCTGCGGCGTGAGCGGATCGAGGTCGTCCCGGTCGGTGGCGACACCGTGGCGGCGAACCTGGTGGAGGCGATCGCCACGACCCTGGCGCCGGACTCGTTGTCCCGTCAGGACGAACTCCTTGCGTCGGGCGCAGCCCTGGGACCGGCCGCGACGCCGGCCGCGGTCGCCGGTGCGCTGAACGTCCGGCTGCGCGTGCTGACCGAACAGGGCACGGAGATCACGCTCGGCCCGGAGCTCGGCGAACCGGCGCGGGTGGTTCTGTCGTCGACGGCGGACTTCCTGGCGACCCGTCCCACGACCCAGCCGCTGACCCGTCCCGTCCACGAGCCTGACACCACCACTGAGGTTCAGGAAGCAGGCGCCGGCGACCAGGCCTTCGCCGCGGGCGCCGGCGACCGGGCCTTCGCCGCGGGCGCCGGCGACGACTTCATGGGTGCCTTCCAGCTATCGGACCTGTCGGACGACACCACCGGGGCCGAGCCGCAGGAGACCGGCTTCCCGGGACTCTCCGGCGACGACTTCATGGGTGCCTTCCAGCTGTCCGGCCTTCCCGACTTCCTGGGTCCCCCGGATGACGTGGAGGAGTTCCACGACGAGCAGGAAGAGCCCGCGTGGTCCACCCAGCCGGAGGGGGTCGCGGCTGCCGAGCTGCTGGGCGAGCTGGTGGAGGCGACGCGGTCGCGGTTGGTCAGTGGGGTGCCGGAGCCTGATCTGTTCGGGTTGTTGTCGGCGCCCGCCGCCCCGGAGTTCTTGCGTGGCCACGACTACTCGGGTGTGACGGCGGGGCAGGGGTTGCGCCTGCTGGAGTTGCTGGATCTTCGTCGGCCCGCACCGTCGCATGAGGACACAGCGCCCGGGAACCTGTCCGATCCGGGTGATCGGGTGATGGTGGCCGAGCGTGGTGAGGACGAGCTGACGAACTGGGCACCTCAGGCGCCCAGGCCGTTGCCGGGTGTGCTGGAGCTGCCGCGGGTGCGGTTCTCGATCTGGCTGGGCGGCCCGCTGGACACCAGCAGCGCGGGCCGGGTCCAGATGCGGGACAACTTCGCACTCACGGCGCAGGAGCTGGGCGCGGGGATGACCCGCGTGCTGTGGACGGACGTGCCGCGTGCCGCGTTCGAGCAGGCGCGGGCATTGTCGGAGGTGCCTGGCGAGAATCCGCTGCCGGGCGTGCGGGAGATGTTGGATTGGGCGCAGGAGAACGACATCGTGCTCGTCAACGTGCACGAGGTGTTCAACGCCGAGAGCCCGATGCCGTTGCAGTCGGCGATGCAGGCGGAACTGGCCAAGCAGACCGGGCACGGGTACGCGGCGGCGAGTGACATCCTGCGGCTGACGGTGTTGCGGCGCTTCGGTGGCTACTACAGCGACGGCGAGTACGTCGCCACGCGGGAGACGCTGACCGAGATCGAGAGAGTGCTCCGGTCGGAAGCTGCGTTCGGCATCAACAACGACGGGATCTCGCAGGGCAACGACGTGCTGGTGATGCCCAAGGGACACCCGGTCGCGGACGTGTTCCTGGATCAGATCGGACAGAACTACGGCAGGCGGCAGCGGGATCTACTGGGCCCCGCCATGCGGTTCGTCCCGCCTGACATGTTCTTCGCACAGCGTTCGATGCGGGCCCGGCGGCACTCGGTGATGGCGCGCACCGGGCCGGACAACCTCGGCACGCTCGCCACCCGGCTCGGCTGGCAGCGCATGGACGAACTGCCCGCCTTCGCCGTCGCCAGGGTGGAGAGCGGGGCGAGCTGGACCGGCCGGAACCGGCCGGACGCCACCGTTGCGGCTGAGGATCGCGCGGCCACGCTGGAGCTGACCCAGCGGGTCGTGCAGACGTTGGTGCGGGAGTTGTACAACCGGGACGGCGACCTGCACCTGACGGTGGTGGCCGATGCGGTCGCCCGCCACCATGATCCCGATCTTGTCTGGACGGCGGCGCTGGGCTACCTGGCGTCGCGGCCGGAGCTGGCTTCGATGGTGCGCACGGTCACCGATCGCGAGCTGATCACGGAGCGCGACGACCGTGCCGTGGTGCTGCCCCCGCAGGCCGCCCGGTTCCTCGTCGTCGACCAGAACGATGCCGCGGTCACCAGCTTCCTCGCCGAGTTCACCCGGCCTGCCACCATGATCCACGTCCCCGCACCGTCGCGTGTGGACGAGGCATCGGTGCCGGACGACAGCGGTGACGAGGAACCTGCCCCCGATCCGGCGCAGATCCTGTTCCCGGAGGGTGTGAAGACGTTCCCCGAGTCGGAGCGGGGCAAGCTGGCGTCCATCGCGACGGTGCTGGCGAGGGCCGCGGTCGAACGGCAGGGCAGTGGTCTGCCGCGGCCGCGGGCGACTGTGGCCGGCTACGGGAACGGTTCGGCGTTCGGTATCAGGCAGGCTGTGCGGTCGGGGAAGGCACGAGCCGATGCCACCGCCCAAGCTCTCGGTGCCGCCGTGGCGACCGAGTTGGACCTGCTCCAGGGCCGCGATCGTGCCGTTTCCGCCGATGCCGTCGACATCGTGCCCGAGTCGAAGGGACGCGATCTCGGTGACGGCCCGCCCGCGGGGATGTCCGCGGAACAGGCGCGTCGGCGTGCGGTCGTCACGCTGGACCCCGCCACGACCGGCTCCATGAGTGAGGCGTGGCAACGGGATACGGAGCAGTGGCTGCGGATTCTCGACGCTGACGCGGGCGGCCGGGTCGTGCCGGACGCGTCGTTGGTCGCCGATCCGGGCTCGTTCCCGGCGACGAGGGCTGATGCGTGGGCGAACCTCCTGCAGGCCCGTCACAAGTTCCATGAGGCGGAGGCGGCGTATGCGACGCTGGCCGCTCGCATGGCGCAGAGTGTGCAGGGCAGCTCACGCGACGACCAGCGGCTGGTGGCGCTGGCGGCGGCGCATGACGCGGCGCTGGACGAGGTCGAGCGGGCGGAAGCGGATCTTCTCGCGTGGGGCAACGACGATCCGCAGCGGCTGGACGAGAAGCACCGGCAGTGGCTGGACGCTTCGCGGCGTGCACGGCCGCGCCTGGACGGCGCAGGCTCGAACGCGCCTCAGGTCGCCACGCCGGAGCCTCTGGACGCCGACGAGGTCACCGACCGCGCCGAGCTGATCGACGACCTCGACAACGCGGTGGTGTCCCTGGCGCCGGTGGCAGGAGCCGCTCTGCTGGGGCCGGACCTCTTCGGGCTGCTGACGCCGCCGCCCGCCCCGGCCTTCCTGTCCGGCCACGACTACTCCGCACTCACGCCGGGCCAGTCGGTGATGTTCCTGCACAACCTGAACATGGTCGCGGCGAGCGCGCCCACCGCCCAGGCCCTGGACCCCGATCTGTTGTCGGACGAGACGGCATGGGTCACCACGGTCGAACTGTCGGAGGACGCGCGGCACGGCTGGGCGCCCGGTGACGTTCCTCCGCTGCCGAACCCGGTCGAGCTGCCGGCGATCCTGCACGCGATCTGGCTGGGCGGACCGCTGCGCGATGCCGGAGCGATGGCGCAGTTCCGCGCGAACTACGGCGCCGCGGGCGACGTGTACGGCGAGTTCCTGCAGGTCGTGCTGTGGACGGACGTGCCGCGCAGCCAGTTCGACGCGGCCCGCGACACCCCGCCGCCCGCCGACGGTGGTCCGGACCCGCTCGCGGACGTGCGCGGTATGCGGGAATGGGCCGAGGCCAACAAGATCCGCCTGATCAACGTGGACGAGGTCTTCAACGCCGAGTCCCCGATGCAGCTGCATCCCTTCTACCAGATGGAGAACACCAAGCAGGCCGGTCCCGGTTACGCCGCGGCCAGCGACATCCTGCGCATGGAGATTCTCGCGCGGTTCGGCGGCATCTACACCGACGGCGACAACGAGATCGAGGACCTGTGGGCGCCCGACGCGTTCGTCAAGACCGAGGCGGCGTTCGCGGTCAACAAGGAGGGCCCGGACAAGGCAGGGAACTCCGCGTTCGTGCTGCCCAAGGATCACCCGTTCACCCAGCTCTACCTGGACGAGATCCGCGCCAACTACTGCAAGACACAGCGGGAGCTGTTCCCGTCCTACGTCACCGGTTTCGGACCGGGGTTCTTCGACACGCCGCTGGGGCGGGTCCACCGCAACTCGGTCATGCTCCGCACCGGTCCCAACCTGCTCCTCGACCTGAGCCGGAAGCTGGGTTACGCGAAGGGCCTCGTGGACTATCCGGGCATCCCCGGCATCGTCATGAACAGCGCCGGCAGCTGGCTGAAGCCGCCGCCGGAGGGAGCCGCGCCGTCATTCGACCGGGCAGCCACCGTCGAGCTGACGAAGAAGGTCGTGCAGGCCCTGGTGCGCGAACTTCGCAACCGCGACGGCGACCTGCACCTGACCCTCGTCGAGGAAGCGGTCAACCGGCACCCGCGCCCGGAGCTCGTCTGGAACGCCGCGCTCGGCTTCATCGCGGCACGCCCCGAGCTCGCCTCCCTCGTCAGGACGGTCACCGACCGCAAGCTCGACTCCGGTGTGATGCACCACGTCACGCTTCCTGGTGCGGCACAGGCACTGCTGACCATCACGCCCGATACGGAACGCGCCTGGCTGCACGAGTTCCAGCAGGAAGCCGTGCTTACCGCCGCGCCGGTTCCCGACGATGGACCCAAGATCGCCCAGTTCCCGCCTCCACCGTCCGATGCGGACGAACGGCCGGCGTTGCCGGCACGCACCGGCCTGTTCGGCAAGGCGACGACGTTCCGCCTCGGTGAGGTCGTGCCGAACCCGATGGTGGACGCCGATGGCGGTGTGATCGGGATTTCGTTGCCCAGCAAAGCGGGTGACGAGAACCGCGCTCAGTGGTGGGGTGCGCGCACCACGGTGAAGCCGGTCAAGGAGTACAGCTCACTGGCTCCTCAGGACGCGGCGGAGAAGGCGGCGGGGTCGGCGCCGGTGTCGACGCCGCATGCCGCTCCGTGGGCCGGCGACGATCCCGCCGAGCAGCCGATCTTCGTCTACACGCACGCCGGGCAGAAAGCGTTCAAGGTCAGGGCCGAGGACAGGTCGGTGCTGAGGGTGGACGGCGCGACGCTGGCCGAGATCCTGCTCGCCGACGCGAACTTCCTGCGGGCCGCCGAGGAACGTCCTCGCGGGCCGGTCGTGCTGCTGGCGTGCGAGTCGGGTCAGCTCAACGGGCCGGGTGGTGGAGCATTCGAGCTCCGCCGGGTGCTGCACGAGCGCGGATTTGCGGGGGAGGTCTTCGCTCCCACGGAGACGATCAACCTCGTTCCGTTCTTCGCCGCGATCAACGTGGACAAGAACGGCCACTTCGTGCAGATCGCCGAGGCGCCGCCCGAGGTGGTCAAGCAGCGCAGCGGTGAGAAGGTGCTCGCCGACGAGTCGTGGCGGCACAGCGATCGCGGGTTCGACCATCCGGCGGCGAGCTGGGCCACGCATCCGAGCCCGGTCGACGCTGAGCGCATCGACGGGGTCCGCGATCTGGTGGCGCCCACGAGGTTCTTCGCCGAGTCGGGCGGTCTGACCGACGACAGCACGATCACCATCGACGGGAACGGCCGCCCCAGGTTCGGCTTCAAGACCTGGCGCAGCCCGATCGGGTACGAATCTCGCCGGTTCGAGTTCCCCGGCCCGGAGGGTGTGCCGAGCACGATCGTGCAGGACCGCACGTTCCGCATCTACCTGAAGAATCCGCACGGCTACGACCTGACCGCCTTCAAGGCGAACGCCCGGGAGGGCATGGACCGGTTCTGGAACAACGGTTACGCGCTGCCCCGGGGTGACCAGCTCAACGTCCACGTCGAGTTCACCGACGATCCCGCGACGGCAACCGGGACCGTCACCGTTGGCGTGGCGGGAACTCGGGCCAACCAGCTCACCATTCCGGTCGACGCGCTCCCGGTGCACTTCGCGCACGAGATCGGCGGGCACTTCGGTGGCCTCGACGACACCTACGCCGAAGGGCCCCGCGAGAACCCGAGCATCTTCCAGCACAACGCCAAGGGCAAGACCGTCACGCACACCGACGGCACCAGCGAGGTGATCGGCCGGGGCAGGATCGTCGACGACAACAGCATCATGGGCGCGAACGCGCGCGGGCCGGACGCCCTGGTGACCCCGGCCAACCTGTGGTTGCTCGACAAGCGCGGCCCGAACCCGGAGGTCATCACCCCCACCCTGATCGACCCGGACACCGGCCGACCGGCCCGGCAACAGGTCGGTACGGACATCAGCGGTCCAGGCGATGACGACGACACACCCGGTCCGGACGTCAAGGTCCCGAACTTCGCGGCCGCCGAGCTGGTGGACGAGCTGGTGGAGGCCACCCGGCCGCGATTGGTCAGTGGGGTGCCGGAGCCGGACCTGTTCGGGTTGTTGTCGGCGCCGCCGGCGCCGGAGTTCCTGCGTGGCCACAACTATGCGGGGTTGACCGCTGGACAGGGCTTGAGCCTGCTGGGGTTGCTGGACCTGCGCCGGGCGGCGCCGTCGCACGAGGAGACGGCGCCGGAGAACCTGCACGATCTCGACGATCTGGTCATGGTCGCGGAACGTGGTGAGAACACGCTGACGACCTGGGCGCCGGGCGCGGTCGCGCCGTTGCCGGGGATGCTGGAGCTGCCGCAGGTCCGGTACTCGATCTGGCTGGGCGGTCCACTGGACACCAGCAGTGCGGGCCGTGCGCAGATGCGGGACAACCTCGCGCGCTCGGCGGAGCAGGTGAGCGGGTGGATGACCCGCGTGCTGTGGACGGACGTGCCGCGGGCGGAGTTCGAGCGGGCGCGCGAGCTGTTCGAGGCACCGGGTGAGGATCCGCTGCCGGGCGTGCGGGAGATGCTGGCCTGGGCGCAGGACAACGACATCGTGCTGGTCAACGTGTTCGAGGTGTTCAACAGCGAGAGCCCGATGCCGTTGCAGACGGCATTGCAGGCGGAGCTGGCCAAACAGACCAAACACGGTTTCGCCGCCGCGAGTGACATTCTGCGGTTGACGGTGTTGCAGCGGTTCGGCGGGTTCTACAGCGACGGCGAGTACGTCACGACCCTGGAAACGTTGACCCAGGCCAAGAACGTGCTGCGGTCGGAGGCCGCGTTCGGCATCCACAAGGACGGGCGTTCGCAGGGCAACGACGTGTTGGTGATGCCCAAGGGGCATCCGGTCGCGGACGTGTTCCTGGAGCTGATCGAGGAGAACTACGGCAGGCGGCAGCGGGACCTGCTGGCGAGCGCGGCGTTCTTCCAGCCCGCGATGTTCTTCACCATGCCGGGGCTGCGCGCCCGGCGTCACTCGGTGATGGGGCGCACCGGGCCGGACAACCTCGCCACGCTCGCCACCCGGCTCGGCTGGCAGCGCGTGGACCAGTTGCCCGCATTCACCTCCCCGCTGGAGAGCGGGGCGAGCTGGACCGGCCGCGACCGGCCGTCCGCCAGCGTTGCGGTGCAGGATCGAGAGGCCACGCTGGAGCTGACCAAGCGGGTCGTGCAGACGTTGGTGCGCGAGCTGTACAACCGGGATGGTGACCTGCATCTGACCGTGGTTGCCGATGCGGTCGCGCGCCACCATGATCCCGGCCTGGTCTGGACGGCGGCGCTGGGTTACCTGGCGTCGCGGCCGGAACTGGCGGCGATGGTGCGCACGGTCACCGACCGCGAACTGATCACGGAGGAACTGGACCGCACGGTCGAGTTGCCGCCTGAGGCGGGCCGGTTCCTCGTCGTCGAGGATGGACCGGTCACCAACTTCCTGGCCGAGTTCACCCGGCCGGCCATCATGACGCACGCCCCCGTCGGTACCGCCGGAGACGAACCGCAGGCCGTCGACAGCGCGGAGATCGTGTTCCCGGAGGGTACGAAGACGTTCCCCGAGTCGGAGCGCTACAAGCTGGCGCCCATCGCGACGTTGCTGGCATGGGCCGCGGTCGAGCGGCAGGGCAGTGGACAGGCGCGGCCTCGGGCGACGGTGGTGGGCTACGGGAACGGCTCGGTACTCGGGGCCGGGCAGGCGGTGCGGTCGGGGAAGGCGCGTGCTGCCGCCACGGCTGAGGCGCTCAGCTCCGCTGTCACGGGCGAGATGCTCCGGCTGCAGGGCGACGGCGGGGTTGTCGACGATGTCGTCGACGTCGTGCCCGTGTCCAAGGGACGCGATCTCGGTGACGACGCATTGCCGCCCGGCATGACGGTGCAGCAGGCCCGTCGGCGTGCGGTTGTCACCGTGGACCTCGAGACGACGGTTCCGACCGCGGGTTCGATGAGCGAGGCATGGCAACGGGATACGCAGCAGTGGCTGCGGATTCTCGACGCGGACGCGGGCGGCCGGGTCGTGCCGGACGCGTCGCTGGTCGCCGACCGCGACTCGTTCCCGGCGACGAGAGCGGATGCGTGGGCCAACCTCCTGCGGTCGCGCAACGAGCTCGGCGAGGCGAAGATCGCGCACACCAGGCTGGCCGCTCGCGTGGCGGAGAGCGTGCAGGGCAGCTCACGCGACGGCGAGCGGCTGGCGGAGCTGGCGGCTGCGCGGGACGCGGCGCGGCAGCGGTTCGAGCGCGCGGAGACAGACCTGCGGGCGTGGGGCAACGATCCGCAGCGGCTCGACCGCAGGTATCGGGAGTGGATGGTCTCATCGCTGCGGGAGCGGCCGCGGCTGGACGCCGGAGTGGTTGCCTCCCAACCACTTGACTCCGGACACGCGCGCGACGACACGGCCGACGAACTACGGGGCGAGCTGCTGGAGGCGACGGCACCTCGGCAGGTGGCCGGTGTGCCGGAGCCGGATCTGTTCGGGCTGTTGTCGGCGCCGCCGGCGCCGAGCTTCCTGCATGGTCACGACTATGCGGGTGTGACGGCGGGACAGGGACTGCACCTGTTGCAGTTGCTCGACCTTCGCCGACCGGCACCGTCGCATGAGGACACTGCGCCGGAGAATCTGCATGCTCTCGACGACCAGGTGCTGGTCGTCGAGCGTGACGAGGACGCGCTGACGACCTGGGCGCCGGGTGAGGTCGCGCCGTTGCCGGGCGTGCTGGAGCTGCCGTGGGTGCGGTACTCGATCTGGTTGGGCGGTCCGCTGGATACGAGCAGCGCGGGTCGCCTGGAGATGCGGGAGAATCTCGCCGAAACGGCTGAGGAACTTCAGGACGTGGACCCCCAGGTCGTCCGTCTGCTGTGGACGGACGTTCCGCGCGCGGCGATCGAGCAGGCGCGGACATCGCCGGAGGTGTCCGACGGGCATCCGATGTCGGGCGTGCGAGAAATGCTGGATTGGGCGGACGAGCACGATGTCGTGCTGGTCAACGTGTTCGAGGTGTTCAGCAGCGGCAGCCCGATGCTGTTGCAGCCGGCCTTCCAGGCGGAGTTGGCCAAGCAGACCAAGCAGGGATACGCCGCCGCGAGCGACATTCTGCGCCTGACCGTGCTGCAGCGGTTCGGCGGCTTCTACAGCGACGGTGAGTACGTCACCTCGACGGACACCCTGGACGAGATCGAACAGGTGGTGGAGTCGGAGGCCGCGTTCGGCGTGCACAAGACCAGGTACGAGCAGGGCAACGACCTCCTGGTGATACCCAAGGGGCACCCGGTGGCGGAGGTGTACCTCGACGTGATCCGGGAGAACTACGGCAAAGGGCAGCGGGAACTGCTGAGGTCCGCCGGGTCTTTCACGCCCGACGAGTTCGTCGCGATGGCGCGCGTGAACGTCCGGCGTCATTCGGTGATGGGACGCACCGGACCGGACACTCTCTCCGCTCTGGCCCGCCGCCTCGGATGGGAGTCGAGGAAGGAGCTCCCGCCCTTCAAGGCGCCGATGCGGAGCGGGGCGAGCTGGGTCGGCCGGGACCGGCCATCGGCCTCCGTCCGGACCCAGGACTGGGAAGGCACGGTCGAGCTGACCAAGCGGGTCGTGCAGATGCTGGTGCGCGAGCTGTACAACCGCGATGGGGACCTGCATCTGACGGTGGTTGCCGATGTGGTGGCTCGCCATCATGAGCCGGACCTGATCTGGACGGCGGCGTTGGGGTATCTGGCCTCGCGGCCGGAGTTTGCCGCGATGGTGCGCACGGTCACCGACCGCGAGCTGGTCGCGCGGGGCGACCAGCGCACGGTCGAGTTGCCGCCGGAGGCCGCCCGTTTCATCACCGTCGACGCGGACGGCCCCGTCTCCAGCTTCCTGGCCGAGTACTCCCGGCCCGCCACGATGGCGCACGTTCTGCAGGCCGAGGATGAAACAACGCCGCTCGAGGATGAGACAACGCCGCCCGCTTCGGTGCAGATCCTGTTCCCGGAGGGTGTGAAGTCGTTCCCCGAGGGGGAGCGGTCCAAGCTGACTTCGATCGCGCGGTTGCTGGTCGAGGCCGCGGCCGGGCGCAGTGGCAGCAGCCTGCCGAAGCCGCTGGCGACTGTGACCGGTTATGGGAATGGCTCGCTGCTGGGTGTCGGCCAGGCCGTGCGGACGGGCAAGGCGCGGGCCGATGCCACCGCCGAGGCGCTTGGCGATGCCGTCCAAGCCGAGCTGAACCAGGTGCAGGGCAACAACCCCGCTGTCACCGCCGACGACATCGACATCGTCGCCGAGTCCAACGGTCGCAACATCGGCACGCTGCCCGACGGCATGACCACCGAACGGGCACGCAGGCGCGCGGTGATCACCGTCGACCTCACCCCCGAGCGCCGATCCGGCAAGTCCTCGGTGGCCGCCGCGTGGCAGCGGGACATGGCTCAGTGGCTGCGGATCCTCGACAACGACGCGGACGGCCGGGCCGAACCCGACGAGTCACTGATCGCCGATCCCGCCACGTTCCCGCCTACGAGGACGCAGGCGTGGGCGAACCTCCTGGCCGCCCGTCAGAGCCTTCGCGACGCGGAGGCGACGCATACCGGGCTGGTGTCCCGCTTCTCGGGTCCGGCGGGCAGCTCACGTGACGGCGAGCGTGCCGGGAACCTTCTGCGGGAGTCCGAAGCCAAGGTCTCCGCGGCGCTGGCCCAGGTCGAGCGGGCAGAGGCTGATCTTCGGGCGTGGGGCAACGACCCGCAGCGGCTGGCCGTGGCGCACCAGGATTGGCTGGCCCGTTCGACCCGGCAGCGACCCCGGCTCGACGGCGGCGCGATCAACTCCGCGCCGGGAGCCGATGACGGTTCCCCGCTCTCGGTTGGCCAGGTTGTCGCGGATCTGCGTGCCTCGGTGCTCGGGAATGGTTCGCCGGTCCAGGGCGGCGAGCTGCTGGGACCGGATCTCTTCGGCCTGCTGAGTCCGTCGGCGCCACCGGCGTTCCTCGCAGGCCGTGACTATTCCGGATTGACGGCCGGACAGCAGGTGTCGTTCCTCCGGCGGTTGGACCTGGCGTCTGGCGAGGTCCCGACGGCGTCGACGATGGACCCGGGGGCGTTGGCTGACGACCCCGACGTGCCCGCCGTCGTGCACGCGGTCCACCTGGGTGGGCCCCTGAACGCCGCCGGGACCGCCGCGTTTCTCCGCGAGAACTTCGGCGTGGGCGGCGGGTACACGGCGGTGTTGTGGACCGATGTGCCGCGCAGCCGGTTCGTCGCGGCCCAAGCCATCCCGGCGCCCGGCAGTGGGCCGGATCCCCTCGCCGATGTGCGCGGCATGGCGGTCTGGGCCCAGGCGAACAAGATCTGCCTGGTCAACGTCGACGAGGTGTTCAACGCCGAGTCCCCGATGGGGTTGCATCCGTTCTACCGGACGGAGGCGAACAAGCAGATCGCCGCGGGCTACGCGGCGGCCGCTGAGATCCTGCGGCTGCAGGTCCTGGAGCGCTTCGGCGATGTCCACACCGAGCAGCCGCCGGCGCGTACGCGCCTGGACGAGATCCGTCAGGACTACGGGTTCACCGAAGAGGAACACGTCACCACGGCTCCGGCCACCGGCGCGGCCACTGACGAAACGCAGGAGTCGCTGCCCGCGTTCTCATCGGATCGCGCGACCACTGCCGAGGTGACCGGGAAGGTCGTCCAGACCCTGGTGCGGGAGCTGCACAACCGTGGTGGGGACCTGCATCTGACGCTGGTCGAACAGGTGGTGAACCGGCATCCGCGGCCGGAGCTGATCTGGAACGCCGCACTGGAGTTCCTGGTGTCACGGCCGGAACTGGCGTCGCTGGTCAAGACCGTCACCCTCGGCAAGCCCGGCGCGGGTGGCCGCCAGGATGTCGCACTGCCCGGCGCGGCCCGCCGGCTCATCACGGTCACCGCCGGTACCGAACGTCTGTGGCTGGGTGAGTACCAGCAGAGCGCGACCCTTGCCAGGTCGTCGTTCCGCGCCACGGCGGTGTCCGGTCATGATCACCGCTACCTGACACCGACGGAGCTGCGGATCGCCGTCAGCGCGACCGAACAGCGGATCGACGAGATCACCTGGCTGCTGAAGGACAGGCGATTCGCCCACCCCGTCCCGCCCCCGCCCTCGGCCGAGGACATCCAGAACGTCGTCGACGAGCTCGCGCTCCTCGAGAACGACATCGCCGCGCTGAGCTTCCAGGTGGAGATATCGCGTGGGCAGCAGAGGATGGCCAGGGATGGCCTGACCTGGTTGGACCGGGACCTCCTCGTGGCCAACGCCGCCGCGCGGCTACCGGGCACCGACTTCGGCGACATGAAAGCCGTCTGCGAGCGGACTCGGGTTGATGTCGCCGCCCGGCTCCAGGCGCTGACGAAGCAGACCGCGCTACTGGAACAACGGCTGAACGCCGCGGTGCACACGCGCGTCGAAGAGCGGACCAAGCTGGAGATCCTGTGGACCACCGAATGGCGGGCCGGCGTGGCGGCCGAGGAACAGCGGCTGGCCGTGCCGCCGGGGGCGGTCGAGCCGAAGCCGGCGGAACTGGCCGACGAACTCGTGCGACTGCGCGGCCGCAACGCCGCGTTGCGAGCCGAGTTGGCGATGAGGCCCATGCCCGACCCGGTGCCGCCGGACGCCAGTGCGTGGCTACCGGACCGAGCGCGCTGGGAGACCACGCACCCCGTCCGCGCGAATGTTCCGGCGCGCGTGCGCGCAACCAGGCGGTGGATGGCCACACACACTGAGCTGATCAGGAGGGGTTACTCGAACGAGGTGGCTCTGGGCGCCGCCCGTTCGGTCTTCGAGGCCACCATGAAGGAGGCCGCGAGCGGTGGCCCCAATGTGGTGGGACCGGAGATCAAGGTCCGGCGGATACAGCGTTCGGTGCTCCCGCCGGGTGCCGATCCGCGCACGGCCGACGACCCCGCCCACCGCCAGTGGGACACGCACATCGTGGTTCGGGTCGGTCTGATCCCGTTGCCCGGCACGGACCACTCGGTGGTCGGTTTCATCGAGAGCCAGATCGTCGCGGCGCAGCACCTGATCAATCGCGGCCACCGGTTGCCGGACGGGTCCCGGTTGGTCTTCCAGGTCCAGTTCACCGCCAAGGGCCCGGACTTCACCATCACGGTCGGCGACGTGACCGGCCCGTGGGACGCGGATCGCCACCTCACCTCCGGCCACACCCCCGATGATGTCGCCAGGGAACTGCTGCGCCTGCTCGGCGTGGAGGTCGCGGGCGCGTTCGACCTGACCGCCGACCACCTCAGCCGGATCGAACGGCTGCTGCCGCTGCGGTTCAAGTCCGCTGTGCCACCGGTTTACGGGTGGCCGACGAGGACCGGGCGCAGGCCCGAGGTCACCGTCCACTCGGATCCCTCCGACCGGGACCCCGAGCAGCGGGCGCGGCTCAAGGAGTTCGCCGCCGAGTTGGTTCACCACGTCAAGACGCTGCACGAGCGGGGCAGGGCCATGCCGACCGTGCGGGTCGTGGTCGCCGACGATGGAGCCACCGGGCGATCGCTGTCGGAATGGCTGCTGCGCACGGTGCGGCAGGGGCTGGTGAACACGCCTGCCGCGGGCGTGGCAGAGCCGCTGGTCATCGACGGACCCAATGACCCGGCGATGCGTCCGTCGCCCGGCCACATCCAGTTCTTCGTCGACTGGCATCCGCCCGCTCCGAAGCCGAGTGACCCGGTGTTCGATGTCGAGTACCAGACGATCGTGGACGGGGAGGACGGTTCCGAGAGGCCGACTCGGCAGCCGGCAGCAGACCGGGTGCCCGGCTGGATCTCGCCTGACGGCAGGCAGGTGCTCGATGACGAGACCTGGTCGCACCGCACCGCGGCACCGGGAGACCCAGGGGCCTGGTGGGCCGGGCTGGCCGACCCGGTGCGGCCGTGGGAATGGGCACACCTGCGGGCGAACGCCGGCGTGGTGACCGTGCGGCAGGCCGGCGACAGCCCGGTGATGCGGTTCAACGACCACGACATCCACTTCGTGCGTAGCTCCTTCGCGCGTCCGATCGCCTACGACCTGCGCCGGATGAAGGTGGGCGGCCGGTGGGTGCAGGAGTACACGGTCCGCCTGCACCTCGACGGCGGCTCGGAAACCGAACGGGCCGAGATGGAACGCCGCGCCAGGCTCGGTGTGGAGGCGCTGTTCAACCATCGGCACCGGCTGCCCAGCGGTGACCAGTTGCACGTGCGGGTCGAGTTCACGCCGAGCGAGGCGGACGCGCTCGCCACCATCAAGGTGACCAAGGCCGGCAGGCCGGCTCAGTCGACCTGGCCGGTGGACACGGCACCGGACGGGCTCGCCCACGAGATCGGCCACTTCCTGGGCATCAAGGACCAGTACCGGATGCTCGGCGAGCGGTCCTCCGCCGCCCACCAGGAGCGCGACCCCGCCCTGCGGCCGCATCGGGTCGTCCGGCCCGCGGGACCGGGAACGACGAAGACGCGGGAAACCGTGCCCCTGCTCAACCAGGTGCGCGACGACCAGGGTCTGTACGCCGAGCAGCAGTCCTTCCCCGGCGTGCACGTTCCGCCGCGCGACGTGTGGAAGATCGAGCAGGTGGCCCGCACCTACGCCGCAGTACCGGACTCCGGTGATCCCAACCCGAAACAGCCCGCCGGGCCGCCGGCCGGCGAGCCCGGTCCCCGCCCCGCGCCGGAGATCGACCAGCTGGTCGATGCGGTCTTGGACGTGGCCGGCCGCCTGAAGGACGACTCGGGGATCTGGCTCGCCGACCCGGCGACGGACGTGACCACGCTGATGCAGCAGGAGAAGGCGGTCCAGAACCTCCCGGTGGACGACGGCTACTTCTTCACCGTGGCCGCCCACGCCGGCGCCGGCGGGATGCCGGAGTTCCTGGGCCGGCCGATCACCGCCGAGGTGATGACCGCGCTGCTCGCCCGGCTGCGCCAGGACCGTGGGTGGCCGGACTACAAGATGTCGCTGCGATTCGTGTCGTGCGGGCTCGGCTCGATGGACGTTCAGGGCTACGTCCCCACCGTCCTCAGTGGACTCCGCGCGAAGGGGATCGCCACCGACGCCTACGCCGGTGACACCGCGGTGTGGTTCGTGCCCGGCGTTGCCAATCCCGGACAGGGTGAGGTGGTGGTGGCCGGCCGGGCCGGTTTCCACGCCGACGGCCGGCCCGCCATCACCGATGACGGCACGTGGCTGTACTTCGAGGACGGTGCGGAGCCGGTCGACTGCGGCGGTGCCCGCATGGTGGTCGAGCCCGGCACAGCGCCCGAGTTCTCCGCCGCGCCCGCGGGCTATGCGGTCGTGCCGAACGCCGACCGCCACCTGATCCCGCGGTTCATCACCGACTCGATGCCGTTCGGCACACCCGACGCCGAAGAGATCAGCGCGGTCTACGCGATCCAGCAGGAGGTGGCGGACGAGCTGCTGGCGGCGGTGCGGGGTGACGGTGACCCGCCGGCCATGACGACGCCGGTCCAGTCCTCCGACGGGTCGATGACCGTGGCGGTGGAGCACTTCGCGGTCGAGCACGACCCGGAATGGGCGCTCAAGGAGCGGGCGATCCGGGGTGCGCTGGACCGTGTCGCCGCCGCGGGGCACCGGCTGCCCGGCCCACTGGTGATCTCGGTCGCCAGGCAGGGCACGGTGGGTGTGCTCACGCAGGTGATGCACCTTCGCGATCACGACGGGGCGCCGCGCTGGCACCTGTTCCTCGGCCCGGATCTGTTCGCGCGCAACGCTCTTGTGCCGGGCACCGATTCCGCTATGCGCGGTGGCATCGGCTACGTCCAGTCGAGGGGTGTCGCTCACCGGGTGGCGGAGTCGGCCGGCGGGGATGCCTACGGGGTGACGCTGGCCGAGGCGACGGTGGTGCACGAGCTCGGGCACGCGTTGCACGTGGCGCACGATCCGACCCGGTTCCTGGAAGCCCAGCACGGGGCGAGGCAGGGTACGGGTGCCGACCCGGCTCAGGCAGACGCCGCGCTCGAAGTGAGCCAGTACGCCACGAACAACGGCCTGGAGTTCGTCGCCGAGGCGTTCACCGCGCTGGTGTACGGGGAAACGCTGTCCGGCGAAACGCTGACCGAGTACACGCAGTGGGGTGGCCCGCTGTCCGCAGCCGACGAGTCCGTGCCGCAGCCCGACCGCACGGCAGGTGTCGCGAGCAGCACCGGCGGCTACGGTCTGGGCGGCCTGTTGTGGAACCGCGGTGCGGCGGAACGTGAACAGCGGCTGCTGGCGGACTACGGGCTGCCGATCGGGTCGCAGGCGGGCGGTCCCAGCCTGAGCCACACCGTACTGAGCAAGATCGACATGGTGCTGGGCGGCCTGCCGTCCGGGCACGTGCGGGACAACCGGTTCCTGAAAGGAATCCTGCGCGAGTTCGGCGGCACCACCAGTGGTTACTTCCCCCGGACCCGACTGATCGGCCTGACCAATCCCGTCGGCCTGCCGAGCTGGTTGTACGGCCGGTTGAACCGGGGGGTCGGCTGGCAGCGCACGTTGATGGACCTCGGGGTCAAGGCCGAGTACGACACCTACAGCTGGCCTTCCGACTGGAAGCTCGGCCTGGCTCCCAGCGAACGTCAGATCCTGGCCGGTGTGTCCGACGTGCTCGCGCACGGCAACCTGCTGGAGTGGACGCTCCGGCACGAGATCGGGCACGCGGTCGACCCGCTGGCGAGCTGGTCCAGGATCGCTGACCAGGAACGCTTCGGCGGCTGGCGGGAGTACCGCGGCGGTGCCGGTTTCGCCGAGGTGACCCGCGACATCCTCACCGGGATCGGGCTGACGCCGGAAGACCAGGACTTCACCGGTGCCGCGGGCCGGCCGCTGGGAGCTGCGCTCGCGCGTGTCATTCTCCCGGCGTTCGCCCGCGCGAACCCGCGCGAACTGGACAGCCTGCCGAGCCAGTTCGCGGGACTCGGCACCGAGGGTGTCGCCAAGATCGCGCGGGCGGTCGAGGTGGTGAAGCGCGCACTCGCCGAGCCGTGGATGTTCAGCCACGGTGGCGGTGACGCGCTGACCATCGGCGACCGGATCTACCAGGTGAACTCGTACGGGACCTGGACCAGCTACCTGAAGTCCGCCCGCGAGCACGCCGTCTCGAACTACCAGTTCTCGGCCAGGAACGAGTGGTTCGCCGAGGCGTACGCCGCCTTCTACGACCCGAATCCCGCGCCACGCGCCCGTCTTCACCCAGACGCGCGGGAGTGGTTCGCGACCGAGTTGCCGCGGCTCGTCAGTCCGGAACCGCCCGCGAACCCGCCTGTTTCGATGCTCGGTGCGATCGGCCGTCTCGATCGGGGTTCCGGCGTCTGGCTCGCCGATCCCGCGGCGGACGCGACCGCGCGGGAGCACCTGGAGAGGACGGTTCGCGGCCTGCGCGACGATGACCGGTTCTTCACGGTGGTGGCGCATGCCGATGCCGCTGGTGTGCCGGAGTTCGCGGGGCAGCCCGTCACCCCGGACGCGATGGTCGCCCTGCTGGCCCGGTTGAAGAACGACGGTGTGTGGGACGGCGTGAAGCCGTTGCGGTTCGTGTCGTGCGGGCTTGGCACGGCGGATGCCCGGCGCTACGTGCCCGCCGTGCTGGGCGGGCTCAGGCAGGTGGGGATCACCGCCCAGGCGTATGCCGCCGACACGGCGGTGTGGGCTGTGCCCGGGGCGGCGGCCGGTGAGCTGGTGGTGGCGAGCCGGGCCGGGTTCACGGCGGACGGCAGGCCGGTCGTCTCCGGTGACGGGCACTGGCTGCGTTTCCGGGACACCGCGGAACCGGAGAAGCTCGGCGCATACCTTGTCGTAGGGGCCGAGGAGAACCCCGGTTCCCGGCCGGTGCCGGACGGCTACGAGGTGCAGTCGGCGGCCGATGAGGACGCGATCGAGCGGCTCATCCCCGGCGCCCTGCGGTTCGGCACGGCGGCGCTGTCGGGTGGCGACGGCAAGCACCTGACGATGGACGATCTGAAGGTGGCGGTCAGCCACACCCAGGTACGGCTCGACCACGTGACGCGGATGTTGTCCGGCCTGGCGTTCGGTCATCCGGTCGGGACGGTGCCGACCGGGGACGACTTCGCGGACGTCGAAGAGTGGATCTCCTTGGCCTCCACGGAGATCGGGGCACTTCGCGAGCACCTGGCGCAGGCCCAGGACGAGCTGGACGAGGCCGACGACCGGTTGCTGGAGCTGGACAGGGCCCTCACCACGGGCGCGCTGGCGGAACGGGTTCCCGGCGCCGGTCTTGCCGCCGTGCGCGAGAACACCGAGCAGGAACGCGATGAGCTGACCGCGGGGCGCGAGCCGCTGGCCCGCCGGGTCGCGGAGCTGTCGGAGCGGCTGAACACCGTGCTGCAGCGCCGGGTCATGCTGCGGACGACGCTCGTCGAGCTCGAAACCACGTGGTGGCGGGCTGAGGTGGCGGCCGGGGAAGAGCGGCTGCAGGCACCGTCGGCCGGAGATGGGACACCCGCAGATGCCGCGTCGCTCGCGCTCGCGGACGAGCTGGTGCGGTTGCGTTCCCGGCTGGCCGCGCTGCGTGCCGAGATCGCCGAACTGGACGCGGACGACTCGGATCCGGACAGCACCGCTCCGGCGGAGCCACTGCCGGCCGACATCGAAACGTTGCGGGACCAGGCCATCGGTGAGTTCGCCTACGTCACCGCCGCCGGTGAACCGCCCCGGCTGCGGGCGCAACGGCGGTGGCTCGCCGCCCGCGACGGGTTGCGCGATCAGGGAGTTCCGTCCACTGAGGCCGAGGACAGCGCCGACATCGTCTCCGAGGCCACCCTCGACGAGTGGTCCGCGGGACAGCTCGACGTGGTGGGGCCCGCGGTCGAGGTGCGGCGCATCCGGGTGCCGGGGGAGCAGGACGAGTGGGCGGCCGAGGTCACCGTTCAGGTCGGTCTCATTCCGCTGGACGGCGTGGGTGACTCCCTCCTCACCGCCGCGCGGAACCGGATCAGTGCGGCGCTGTCCCTGATCAACCGGGGATACCTGCTCGCCGACGGATCCTGGTTCCGCCTCCATGCCGAGCTCGTCACCGACGGGGAGCCGCAGTTCACCTTCACCGTGGGTGTCGAGGGCGACGAGTGGGACGTGGAACGGCACATCACCAGCGAGACGACCCCGGACGCCCTGGCCCGCGAGCTGATGATGTTGCTGGGCGTGCGGGTCGATGGCGCGGACTCGTTCAGCCTGACCTGCGGGCACCTGGACCAGCTCGACCGGTCGTTCCCGCTGCGGTCGAAGTCCGCTGTGCCGGCGTTGTTCTTCGGAGAGCCGGATCGGACGGAACGCAGGCCCGAGGTCGTGCTCGGTTCGGTGCCCGCCGACTGGAGCGCGGAAGAGTGGTCCGACCTCGCCGCCTTCACGGATGCGTTGGCCCACCAGGTCAAGCTGCTGCGTGGACGTCGTGCGATGCCGATCGTGCGGATCGTGGTCGCCGACGACGGGGAGGGCGAGAAGGACGCCCTCGCGGAGCTGGTACTGAACGGTGTCCGCACGAGACTGGCGAACACCGACGTGGCCGTGCCCGTGGTCTTCGCCGAGCCGGACCATCCCGCGATGAGGCCGGCGGAGGGCTACCTCCAGCTGTTCGCCGAGTGGGATCCGGAGGGTGCTCCGACGCCTGAGCCACGTGTCCCGGCGCAGCGTCCGGAGGTGGACGAGGAGAGCGCCGACGGACTGGCTCGGCGGGAGCTCGACGACGAGCGGACGTGGTGGTACAGCACGGCGATCACGGCCACGTGGGCCGAACTGGCCGATCCCGTGCGGCCGTGGGAGTGGGCGCACCTGCGGGCGGACGCGAACGTCGTGACCGTGGACCAGGTCGACCCGCGCCTGGTCATGCGGATCCGGGACCAGGCCGGCCCGTACGCCCCGGTCGAGCCCGTCACCGGGCACGTCAACTACGACCTGCGCAGGATGGTCGTGCGGCGCGCGGGGAAGACGGAACGCGGCGTTCAGGAGTACACGATCCGTTTCCGCCTGGAGGGCGGGTCGCCGGCCGATCGCGAGGCTCTGGAGCGTCGAGCCCGCCTCGGGGTGGAGGCCCTGTTCAACCACCGGCACCGGTTGCCCAGTGGCGACCAGTTGCACGTGCGGGTCGAGTTCACGGGCAACGAGGACGAGGCGCACGGCGTCATCGAGCTGAAGCCGACCGGGCGGGCAGATCAGCTCCACTGGGCGTTGGACTCCAACGCCCGTTCGCTCGCCCACGAGATCGGCCACTTCCTCGGCATCGCGGACCAGTACTCGACGACGCGCGGCATGGACGACTACGCCTATCAGGACCGTGATCCCGCGGTCCGGCCGCACCGGGTGGTCCGTCCGGACGGGACGCGGGAGACCGAGCCGCTGCTCAACCACGTCCGTGACGACCACGGCCTGTACGGGCAATGGGAGCACTGGCCCGGTGTGCTGGTTCCGCCGCGCGACCTGTGGCGGATCGAGCGGGTGGCGCGTGGCTACGCCGTGCTGCGGGACTCACGCGACCCTGGTCCGGAACAGCCGGCCGAAGTCGAGTCCACTGTGGACATCGGCGCCGGGCTGGTGGGTTCGATGCTGGACGTGGCGACCCACCTGGGCTCCGGTGTCTGGCTGGCCGACCCGGCCACGGACGTGACCACGGTCGAGCGGCTGGACAAGGTCGTCGCCGAGCTTCAGCGGGACGACCGGTTCTTCACGGTGGTGGCGCACGTCGGCGACAGCGGTGTGCCGGAGTTCCTGGGGCAGCCGGTCACGCCGGACGTGATGGTCGATCTGTTGTCGCGGTTGGTCTCCGACGGTGCGTGGGACGGTGTGAAGCCGTTGCGGTTCGTGTCGTGCGGGCTCGGCGTGACGGATGCCGGGCGTTATGTGCCCGCGGTCCTGCGTGGGCTCGCCGCCGAGGACCTGGAGGCCGAGGCTTACGCGGCTGACACGGCGGTGTGGGCGGTACCTGGGCGCGGCTCGTCGGCGCGGGGTGAGCTGGTGGTGGCGAGCCGGGTGGGGCTCACCGCCGACGGCACGCCGGTGATCAGTGGCGACGGACATTGGCTGCGTTTCCAGGCCGGTGAAGTCACCGAGCCGGTCGTGCACGGGGCCTACCTGGTCGTGGGGGACGAGGAGGAGCCCGAGTTCGACGACCGGCCTGAGGGCTACTGGGCCGAGGAGGAGACCGGGGGGATCGAGGAGTTCGTTCCGGGCTCGATGCCGTTCGGGGTGGCCGCGGTGTCGGGTGGCGACGGCCGGTTCCTGACCGAGGTCGACCTGAAGGTGGCCATCAGTCATGCCGAGGTGCGGCTCGACCAGGTGCTGCGGGGGCTGCCCGGACGGAGGTTCGAGCATCCGATCCTGGAAACCGCCTCACCCGGCGAGATCGACTCGGTGTGGGAACAGATCGCCTTGGTCACCGACGACGTCGAGGCGTTCCGCGCGGAGCTCGAACCGCTGAACCAGGGACTGAGCCGCCTCAAGACCCAGGTGAGGTGGTTCGACGACGCGCTCGTCGTGGGCGGTGTGGTCGAACGGGTTCGTGGCGCGGACTTCGCCGCGGTGCGGGCGGACCTGGAGCAACGGCGTGCTGCCGCGGTTGCCGCCCGCGACGCGCAGGCCGCCCAGGTCGCGAACCTGGAGGAGACACTGGGGGCGGCCCGGCGGTATCGCGCCGACCTGCGGACGCGGCTGTACGTCCTGCAGACCGCGGCCTGGCGGGCGGGCGTGGAGGCCCAGGAACAGGCGCTGTGGGTGCCGCCGGTCGAGGGTGAGACGGTCGCCGACGGGGCTTCGGTCGCGCTCGCCGAGGAGTTCGTGCGGTTGCGTGGCCGGTTGTTCGCGCTGCGGGTCGAGCTCGCGGATCTCGCCGAGCGGAGGGAAGGGCCTGCGGACAGGCTCGGGGAACCGGTGGTTCCTGACCGGGATGCGCGGAGGAACGCCCCCGTCGAGATCGCCCGCGTCATGGCCGTGGGTGACCCGTCGCGGCTGCTCGCGCACAAGCGGTGGGTGGCCACCCGGAACATGCTGGCGGGTCTGGGTTTTGAGGATGAGGAGGCAGAGGAAGCCGCCGATCTCGTTCGTGACGCCACCCTGGAGGAGATGGCCGCCGACCGCCTCGACGTGCTGGGTCCGTCGGTCGAGGTGCGGCGGATGCCGGTGCCGGGCGATGACGAGGACGGCCAGTGGGTCACCGAGGTCACGGCTCGGATCGCCCTCGTTCTGCCGCCCGGTGGTGGTGTCCACAGCCAGTCCGCGAAGGACGGGATCGCGGAGGCGTTGGAGCTGCTCAACCAGGGCTACCTGCTGCCGGACGGGTCCCAGCTCTGCTACCGGGTCGATCTGGTCACCGATGCTCCGCAGTTCACGTTCACGGTGGGCGACGACGAGGACCCGTGGCCGGTGGGGCGGCACCTCACCAACGGGACGACTTCCCAGGACATCGCCTGGGAGCTGCTCGGGATCCTCGGGATGCCGGTCTACGCCGGCGATCCGTTCGTGCTCGACTCCGGGCACATGGAGCAGCTCGACCAGTTGCTGCCGCTGCGGTCGAAGTCCGCCGTACCGACGTTGCAGCCCAGCACGCGCAGGCCCGAGCTCACGATCAGCTCGGACCCGTCGGAGTGGGACGACAGGCAGCTCGCCGGACTGGGCAGGCTCGTCGACACGCTGGCCCGTCAGGTCGTGCTGCTGCACGCGCGCAACAGCGCGATGCCGGTGGTGCGGATCGTCGCGGACGAGGACGGGCTGGACGAGGCCGATCCGGTGGCGGAGCTGGTGCGGGACGGTGTCCGGCAGAAGCTCGCGGGCACCGTGGCGGCGGAGGTCGCCGAGCCGGTGCCGTTCGCCGAGTCCGCCGGCTCGTCGATGCCTCCGGTGGCGGGCCGGATCCGGGTTTTCGTCGACTGGGACCCGGAAGGTGTTCCTGTTCCCGCCGCGAGTGCCGAGGACGACGCGGAGCACGCGCCCGGGATGGTTCCGGTCAAGACCGTGCTGGACGACGAGCAGTGGCGCCACAGCGCGGCGACGCCGGCGGATCCCGAGGCGTCGTGGGCCCGGCTGGTTGTTCCGGCGCGGCCGTGGGACTGGGAGCACCTCCGGGCGGGCGCCCACGTCGTGACGGTGGATCAGGTCGATCCCAGCCTGATCATGAGGGTGAGCGACGACGGCGCGCGGTACACCGACGTGGACACCATCGATCTGGTCATCGCCTATGACCTGCGCCGCATGAAGGTTCTGGATCGATGGGTGCAGGAGTACACGGTCCGCCTGCATCTGTCGGGTGAGTCGTTCGACGAGGAGGAGCTCGACCACCTGCGTCGCCGCGCCCGCCTGGGCGTGGAAGCCCTGTTCAACCATCGGTACCGGTTGCCGAGCGGTGATCAGCTGCATGTGCGAGTCGAGTTCCCGGAGAAGGCGGAGGACGCGCACGCCACCGTCACGGTCGTCGCCGCCGGACGAGCCAGCCAGTCCACCTGGTCACTGGACCGGAGGGCGCATACCTATGCCCACGAGATCGGTCATTACCTGGGTATCGACGACCAGTACCTGATGATGCAGAACGATCGCGAGTCCGTCTCCTTCGAGGATCGTGATCCCGCGGTCCGGCCGCATCGGGTGATCCGGCCCGCGGGCCCGGACGGCACGAAGGCGCGCGAGACCGAGCCCTTGCTCAACCGCGTGCATGGTGACCACGGTTTGTACGCTGAGGGGTCGCATGATCCGGGTGTGCTGGTTCCGCCGCGGGACCTGTGGCGGATCGAGCGGGTGGCACGTGGTTATGCCGCGGTGCGGGACACCGTGGCGGAGCCACAGGTTCCGGCGGAAGACCACCGGCGGACGGCCAGGTTCGTGGACTCGGTGCTGGACGTCGCGGTGCGTCTCGACGACAGGACGGGGGTGTGGCTGGCCGATCCGGCGACGGACGTGACCACGTTGCGCCGCCTGGAGAAGGTCGCCGTCGACATCCAGGCGGATGATCGGTTCTGCACCGTGGTGGCGCACGTCGGGGACAGCGGTGTGCCGGAGTTCCTGGGACGGCCGGTCACTCCGGACGTGATGGTCGATGTGTTGTCCCGCTTGGTGGACGACGGCGTGTGGGACGGCGTGCAGCCGTTGCGGTTCGTGTCGTGCGGGCTCGGCGCGGTTGATGCGGGGAGCTATGTGCCCGCGGTGCTGGAAGGACTGAGGTCGAAGGCGGGGATCACCGCCGAGGCGTATGCGGCGGACACCACGGTGTGGTCCGTGCCGGATCGGCAGGGCCAGTCCGGGAGGGGCGAGCTGGTGGTGGCGAGCCGGGTCGGTTACAGCGCCGACGGCACGCCGTTGATCACCAATGACGGGCACTGGCTGCACTTCAGGACCGACGCGAACAGCGGCCAGGTCGCTGGGCCTGCCGTGCACGCCGCCTACCTGGTCGGCGGGGATCAGGCGGCACCGGATTTCCAGGAGGCGCCAGAGGGCTACTGGTTGACGGGCCAGGCGGACGTGATCACCCAGATGATGTTCAGCGCGGTGCCGTTCGGAACCGGCGTCTCCAACCAGGGCGTCACGCTGCCGGCCGGCGACCTCGAACTCCTGACCGACCTGCGGGTGGCCGTCACCGACACGCAGGCCCGCCTTGACCGGGTGACGGACCTGTTGGCGGACAAGCGGTTCGAGCATCCTGTGCCGGACGCCCCCGAAGAGGACGCGATCCCGGCGGTACGGGCGCGGATCACGGCGCTGTCCGGAGACATCGCGGCCGGTCGGGCGAAGGTACCCGCGTTGCAGAAGTCGAAGCGGAGCCTCAAGGACGACCCGTGGTTGTCGGACGACACGCGCATTCTTCGTGAGGTGGCCGAACGGGTCGCTCCCGGCCGGTTCACCGCGATGGCCACGGTGAGCATGCAGGAACACGATGCCGCGGTTGCCCGGTATCAGGCGGCGAACGACGCCATCGACGCCGTCGCGGAGGACATGCGGACCTCGCGGTGGCAGCGGGTCGAGTTGCGCACGAAGCTGTTCGCCCTGGAGACCGGCGAGTGGCGCAGGTCGTTGCCCACCGTGGACCCGGACGCCGGCAACGTCAAGAACGACAGTGCCTGGGCTGTTCTCGCTGACGAGCACGTCCGGCTGAGTGGCCGGCTCGCCGCACTGCGGGCGGAGATCGCCGACCTGAACACTGCGGGCAACCCGGATTCGTGGTTCACCCCGCACGACCACCCCGCGAACGCCCCCCAGCGCGAACTGCGGGAGAAGGCCCGCGTCCACACCACGCACATCGTCGGCGCCGGAGATCCGCCACGTGTGCTGGCATGGAAGCGGTCGCAGGCGGCCAGTGACCAGAACGCCGAGGAAGCCGGCGTCGTGCGTGACCTGACGCTGTCCGAGGGCGCCGCGAAGTACACCGATGTCGTCGGGCCGGCGGTCGAGGTCCGGCGGATGCCGGTGCCGGTCGAGGTCGAGGTGTCGAAGACCGGTCCGCGGCGCAACCGCTTGCACCGCCGCGAGCAGTGGGTCACCGAGGTGACCGCACGGGTCGCGCTGATCCGGCTGCCCGGCGTGAGGTCGCGCTCCGCCAGAGCGGCGCGAAAGGTGATGGAGCAGGCTCAGGAGCTGATCAACAAGGGCTACCGGCTGTGGGACGGGTCCGAGTTCCAGCTGCGGGCCGAGTTCGTCGACGACGACCCGCAGTTCACCTTCACCGTGGGCAAGACCGGGCACGAGTGGCCGGCAGGGCGTGACCTCACCGCCGAGCTGGAGCCCGCGGAGGTGGCCAGGGAACTGCTCGGCATGCTCGGTGTGCCCGTCCCCGCCGACGGCGAGTTCGCGCTGGGCTTCGAGCAGGTCGAGCACCTGGGCCGGCTGCTGCCGCTGGGGTCGAAAGCGGTCGTGCCCGCGGTGCGGTTCGCCACCCCGCCGGCCGCCGTGACCAAATCCCCGCTGGAGATCAGCGCGGAGCTGACCGCGCAGGACAGGGCCGGGTTGTCCCGGCTGGTGATCGACCTGGCGCAGGTGGCGGTGCTCCAGCACCGGCGAAGCCGTCCGATGCCGCTCGTGCGGCTGGTGGGGGATCGGGTGGCCGCGGTCGAGAAGTGGCTGCGCCTGGAGGTCCTGGCCCACCTCCGCCGAACCGGCGTGGCCGATCTCGCGGAGCCGCTGGAGTTCGTCCCGGTCACGGCCGGCGCCCGGGAGGGGCGCGTCCAGATACTCGTCGACTGGATTCGCCCCGATCCCGCCCAGGACGTGCCGACGTCGAGCCCTGACGAACCGCTCGGCTTGCCGGACGCGACCAGGAAGGGGCTGGACGACGAGCAGACGTGGTGGCACAGCATGGCCACGCTGGCGGATCCGGAGGCGTCGTGGGCTCGGCTCACCGATCCACTGCGGCCGTGGGACTGGGAGCACCTGCGCTCCCGCGCCCACGTGGCGACGGTGGATCAGGTCGACCCCGGTCCCGTCGTCCGGACCGACGGTGTCGTCGCCGATGGCGACGACCGCATGGGGATGTCCGAGCTCACCATCGCGTACGACCTGCGCCGGATGAAGGTGCTGGGCCGGTGGGTGCAGGAGTACACGATCCGCCTGCACCTGGACGGCGGGTCGCCGCGCGAGCGGGCCGCCCTCCACCGTCGTGCCCGTCTCGCTCTCGACGCCACGTTCAACCAGCGGTTCCGGTTGCCGGGCGGCGACCAGCTGCACGTGCGGGTCGAGTTCGCGGCCAAGGCAGAGGAGGCGCACGCGACCGTCAAGGTGGAGGACACCAAGCGGGAGGACCAGGGCAGCTGGTCGCCGAAGGCATCGGCGCACGTGCTCGCTCACGAGATCGGCCACTTCCTCGGCCTCTACGACCAGTACTCGATGGCCTACGAGGAGGAGCCGTTCGCCCACCAGGACCGCGATCCCCGCCGCCGCCCGCATCGGGTGGTGCCTGGGCCGGACCTGCCGCCCACCACTCCGTTGCTCAACCACGTCCGCGACGACCAAGGCCTGTTCACCGGCCGGATGGACAAACCAGGCGTCACTGTGCCGCCGCGTGACCTGTGGCGGATCGAACGGGTGGCCCGTGGCTACGCGGTCGTGCGCGACACGGTCGACTCCTCTCTGCGGGAGCCGGTCTCCGGAACCGCCTCGCCGGCCGACTCGATGTTCGGCGTCGCCGCACATCTGCGCAACGACTCCGGGGTGTGGCTGGCCGATCCGGCAACGGACGTGACCACGTTGGAGCGCCTGGAGAAGGTTGCCGCGGGACTGCGGGCGGACGATCGGTTCTGCACGGTGGTGGCGCACGCCGGGAACTCCGGCATGCCGGAGTTCATGGGGCAGCCGGTCACACCGGACGTGCTGGTCGCTGTGCTGACCCGGTTGGTGGACAACGGTGTGTGGGACGGCGTGAAGCCGTTGCGGTTTGTGTCGTGTGGGCTGGGTGCGGCTGAATCCGGGCGCTTTGTGCCCGCTGTGTTGCGTGGGCTCAGGGAGAGCCGGGGAATCAGCGCCGAGGCGTTTGCGGCGGATACGACGGTGTGGTCCGTGCCGGATCGGGAGGGCCAGTCCGCGTCGGGCGAGCTGGTGGTGGCGAGCACGGTCGGGTACCGCGCCGACGGCACACCGGTGGTCACCGGTGACGGGCATTGGCTGCACTTCAAGGCCGGCGGCGAAGCCGAGCCCACCCCACATGGTGCGTACATGGTGGCCGGGCAGCAGAAGACACCGGTCTTCCGGCAGGCACCCGGCGGGTACGAGGTCGTGCCGACCACCGAGGGGGACGTGATCACGCGGTTCATCCCCGGCTCCATGCCGTTCGGGACCGGGCAGGACAGCGGTGCCGGAATTCCCGAGACCGTGTCGGCCAGCCTGGCCGAGTTCGCGTCGGTGGTCGGCGCCCAGGCGGTGCTGGAGGTGCGTGGACGGTTCGGCGACCCGCGAGTGGTGGAGATCAGCGAGGAGCTGAGGTCCGCGCTGTCCGATCCGACGGTGCGGATCGTCACCTCCGACGAGGGCGCGGGTGTGCGGGTGGTCGCCGTGCCGGTGGAGCTGTCGTTCGGCGTGCCGGTCGCGGTCCCGTCCGGTGACCTGGCCGAGCACCTCGATGCACCGGGACATCGGGTGGTCCGCCTCACCGCCGGCTCTGGCCGGACCTGGCAGCTCGACGTCGGCGACCGGGTCACGGTGCGCCGGGGCGAGGACGAGCAACCGAAGTCCTTCCCCAGGGCCGAGTTCGTCGCACGGCTGACCGGGGTGCTCGACGGCTACGACGGGGGTGTTCTCGCGCCCGAGGCGGAGCGCGAGTTGTTCGGCGGCCCGTTGACGGCCGCGACGGACGCGGTGAGCGCCGTGCTCGGTGGCGGCCTGGTGTTCCAGGTCGAGACCGCGGTCAGGCTGGAGAGGCCGGTCGTGCGGGCGCCGCTGGACGAGCCGGTGGACGCGGCGGTCGAGCCCGTCGCCGCCGAGGGCGTTCCGGACGCGGTCACTGTCGAACAGCCGGTCCACCTCGGGGTGGTGGACTCGGTCCTCGCCACCGGTATGCCGTTCCCCGGCGGGTTCTGGGTCGCGGACCCGTCGCAGGGGCTGGCCGAGGCGGCGTTGCTGGAGGACGCGGTCGGCCGTATCCCGGACGACGACCGGTTCTGCACCATCGCGCTGCACATCGGTGAGGCCGGTGTGCCACGCCACCTGGGTGTCGACCTGACCGCGGAAACCGTGGCCGAGATCCTGGTGAGGCTGAAGGCGGACGGCGTCTGGGACGGTGTGCGGCCGCCGCGGTTCGTGTCGTGCGGGCTCGGCGCGGTGGACGGCGGCCGGTTCGTGCCCGGAGTGCTGCTCGCCTTGCGGCGCCAGGACATCCAGGTCGACGCGTACTCGGCGAACACCTCCGTGTTCCTCACCCCCGGCCGGACGGACGGGGCCGGGCACCTCGCCGTCGCCGGAGCTGTCGGTGTCGACGCGGACGGAGTCCCGCGGGTCGCCCGCGGCGGCTACTGGTTGCACAGCGCACTCGACCCGGACCGGCCGGGCACGGTGACGACCACGCGCCTGGGTGCGCACATGATCGCCGACGACACCCGGCCGCCGCGCTTCGACGACGCGCCACCCGGCTACCTGGCGGTGGACGCGACCTTCGCCGACCTGCGTGCCGACGGACCGCCCGGCCTGACGGCGTTCGGGTCGCTGGTCGAGAGCGAGGTCCGGGCGGCAGCGGAGATCGAGTTCGGTGACGGCGACGACCGCATGCCCTCCGGGCCCGGCGCGGACCTGCGTGAGTCCAGAGTGGACGCACCGGCGGCCGAATCCGTGTTCGACGTGCTGGTGCCGGTTTCCGGTACCGCGACGCCGGTCGCGACCGGCGCGCTGGAAGGAAACCGCGGCATCCGGCTCGACGACCCGCGGCTGGCGGAGACGTGCGACCGGCTCCCGGTGGACGACCGGTTCTTCACCTTTGTCGCGCACGGCGGCGCGAGCGGCGCGCCGGAGATCGGGGGGAACCACCTCAGTCCGCGCGCGGTGGCCGATCTGCTGGTGCGGGCCAAGGAGAACGGGCTGTGGGACGGCGCGAAGCCGCTGCTGTTCGCCTCAGCCGGTGCGGGCGATGGCGGCGCGAGGTCGTTCGCGGCCGCGGTGCTGGCCGAACTGAGGGACCAGGGCGCCGACGTGGACGCGTTGGCTCCCTGCGGTCCGGTGGATCTCACGCCGGCGGCCGGCCGGCGTTGGGTGTATCTCGAACGGGCCACAGGAGCCGTCGAGCTCCTGGACCTGTGAACGTGCGGTCTCGCCTTCGGCGCAGTTCTGCCGCCAGTCCTGCGTGGTGGTCCGCGGGTTGACGAGGTGAGCTGTGACGAGGACTTTCGTGCGCGACTGGAGGAGATCGGTGAGGGCAGCGGAGGAGTTCACACAGGCCAGGGTGTTCGACGTGGTCGACCCCGAGACCGGGCCGGGCTTCGCGCCCGATCACCCGTTCGTCGACGACCCCGAAGAGCGGCGGGCCCTGGCCGCCTACCTCGACAGCGGCACACCGATCCTGGTCACGCCGACGATGATGAGCGACGTCGTCGACCCGGACCGGACCGCGGTCGTGCCCACGAACTTCATCACCGATGGCAAGTGGGTGTGGACCGACACCGTGACCTACTACCTGCGAGAGCATGGTCTGGCGCCAGAAGACGGTCTGCTGAGCCACATTCGCGAGCAGGGGGCGACGGCGGCGCCGGTGGACCCGCAGACCGCGCAGCGAGCGGTCAGGTTCGTGCTGGAGCCGCCGGCAAAGGCACACCGTCCGGTGTGGAAGTCGGTCTGACGAGCCGTTCCGGCAGGGTTGCCGGTCGAGACGGTCACCTCGTTCTGCCAGTGGTTCCGCATGGTTGCTGGGTACCCGGCGGGTTGTACTTGAGCCAGATTCCCGAATCCGCTCGAAGACGAGGAGTTGTCGTGGACTTCCCGCCGGCCCGCACCGTGCGGCCCACCCAGCACAACGAGGATGTCGTCGCGGTCTACCTGTCCCGCAACGGGCTCCGCGACGCGGGCGATCTCGGCGTCCGGATCGCCGCCGCCATCGGGCAGCACGCCGGCGAACCCGGGCGAACCGTCTTCGCCGAGTTCGAGCCCGCGCCCCTGCACACCGTGCAGGACGTTCTGTCCGGTCACATCACCTGGGACGAGCTCAGCGCCCACCGGGTGGACTGACGCTCCCGGTTCAGCCGTGATCGCACCGCCTCCCGGCTTCGACGTCGAATCGCAGGCGTCGGACGGATGTGGATAATTTGGCTCCATGACGGATGCGGTGTTAGAGGAAGATCCGACCTTGATGGCTCTGCTGAAGGGCTACCGCGTTCGTGCCGATCTCACCCAGGAGCAGCTTGCGGAGGGCGCTGGTGTCAGCGTCCGCGCCATCAGCGACATGGAGCGAGGGATCGTCAAGGGGCCGCAGCGACGGACGGTCGAAGCGCTGGCCGCGCCGCTGGCACTGTCCGAGGACGAGCTCGCCCGTCTGCAGAAAGTCGCCAAGCAGAGCCGTGCTCGGTCGACTTCCACCGAGCAGCCACCTCGGCCGGCCGTACGGCTCTACGACCCGCCCGCGGTCGGCATGCTGCCGCCGGACCTCGAGGATCTGACCGGCCGCGAGCACTGTCTCGAAACGCTGCGGGCGCTCGCCGACGAGATGACGAGCAACCGCGGGGGGTCCGGCCAGGTAGCGGTGGTGAGTGGCCCTCCGGGAACCGGGAAGACGAGTCTCGCCGTCCGCGCCGCACATGATCTGGCCGAGCATTTTCCGGACGGCCGGCTGTTCCTGAAACTGCGCGGTATGTCGGCCGAACCCGGTGAGCCCGCCGACGTTCTGCATCTGCTGCTGAGGTTGCTCGGCATCGACGCCGTGCAGATCCCGGTCGAGCTGGAACATCGGTCGAACCTGTGCAGGTCACTGCTGAGAGACCGCGCTGTTCTGATCGTTCTGGACGACGCCGTGGATGAGGCGCAGGTGCGTCCGCTGGTTGTCGGCGGGCCTCGCTGCTTCACCGTGGTCACCAGCCGTCAGCTGCTGGTGGGACTCGAGGGGACCAGCAGGTTCACCCTCAGTGAGCTGCAGCGCGACGATGCGCTCGCTCTGCTGACCTCGATCATCGGGCCGGTTCGTGTCACGCGGGAACCTCAGGCGGCGGCTGAACTGGTCGAACTGTGCGGACGGTTGCCTCTCGCGCTCCGCATCGCCGGTAACCGCCTCGCGAGTCGCCCCGCATGGCCGCTCGACCATCTTGCCGGTCACCTGCGGGACCGGAGCAGGCGTCTGACGACGCTGACGGCCGGGGATCTGAACGTCCGCAGCGTGTTCGACCTGTCCTATCGTCAGCTCACGTCGGCGGCCGCAGCGGTGTTCCGGCGCGTCGCCCTCGTTCCGGCGGCCGACTTCTCCGTCGGTGCGGCCAAAGTCCTCATCGAGGCGACGGACGAGGACGATGCCGCCATCTGTCTCGAGGAGCTGGCCGATGCGAGTCTGCTGCAACCGTCTCAGGAGGACGGGAGGTACCAGCTCCACGATCTGCTCAGCGTGTTCGCGACGGAGCGGCTCACCCAGGAGGAGGATCCCGAGGTCGTGCGGCGGGCGGACGAACGCCTGACCCGGTGGCTGCTGTTGGGCGCGACGGCGGCGGGCGGGCACTTCCATCCGTGCTGCGACCCGATCTCGCCTCTTTCCGCGTCGTTGTTCGAGGATGCCGTCAGCGCGGGCCGCTGGCTGCTGACGGAGCACCAGAGCTGGCTGGCAGCGGTGAAGAGGTCCGCGGCTCGCGGCGAACACCAGCAGGTCCTGGACCTGGCCGCGTCCATGCACTGGTACTCGGAGATCGGCGGCACGGCGAACACGTGGCACGACGTGTTCGATCTCGCCGTGAAGTCGGCCATCGCGATCGGCAGCAAACGAGACGAGGCCGTTCATCGCAACTACCTCGCATGGACGCTGTGCTCCCTGATGGGACGCCCGAACGAATCCGCTCGAATGGCGCAGAAGGCCTGGGACGCCGCCGAGGCGGCAGGCGATCTGCGCGAGCAGGCCTGGGCGAGGATCTATTTCGTCTCGGCTCAGCTCAACGATGGGAAGCCGCCTGCCTCGTCCGCGACCTTCGACGAGGCGATCAGGTTGTTCAGCGAGGCCGACTACCCACTCGGCGTGCATGTGGCGCGGGCGATGCGGGCCACCTACCTGCATACACAAGGTCAGCTCGAGGACGCCGCCGAAGAGTTCGGCATCTGTCTCCGGTACTTCAGACAGGCGCAGGGCAGTACGTCGGTGGATGACAGCAGTTGCGCATACCTGTTGCTTCGCTCCGCGCAGAACCTGGCGGCCCTGGGCTCGCGCGAAGAGGCGCTCAGCCAAAGTGAAGAGGCCCTTGAGCTGTTCCAGGCGCACGGTGCTGTGATAGGCCAGGCACGCGCCCTGCAAGCCGCGGGAAGCCTGCTGCGGATGCGGGGCGATCACGTCGACGCTCGAGCTCGCTTGACTGAGGCGCTCGCGTTGTTCGAGCGCACCGGACAGGCTCAGTACCACGTGGACGCGCTCCGTGAACTGGCGTTGTTGTCGGATGAGGCCGGCGACCCGGTGGCGGCGCGTAGCGCGCGCGAAAAGGCGCTCTCGCTGTGCGAGATGCTGGATGCGGGCGCGGCGAAGAGCCTGCGCGAAGAGCTGATCGAGCAGCTCAACGCCTCCTGAACGCCGCGGAATGCCGCTGAGTCGGAGATGTCGAGGTCACAACGACAGATGTGAAGGTCGGTGTGGCTTTACGGCACGCCCAGGTGACCGGCCACCGCCGAGTCCACTGATGACCTCTTGTGCGAGAACCGGAACCGGGCGGGCGCCCGCCGGGGAGTGGGTCTTTCGGCGGGCGCCCGCGTCGGTCGGGTTCGGTCAGAAGGTGAGCTTCCAGGAGTCGATGTAGCCGGTGTCGGCCGAGTACGTGTCCTGGACCCTGAGCTTCCACGTGCCGGCGGCGACCTCGGACGAGGCGTCGACCGTGTAGGTAGTGATCACGTTGGCGGAGGAGTCGTTGCTGGAGGCGTTCTTCATCCGGTATGTCGTGCCGTCCGGCGCCACCAGGTCAATGACCAGGTCACCGCGGTAGGTGTGCTTGATGTCGACGCCGGCCTTGAGCGTTGCCGGGGCCTTGCCGGTGAGACCGGTGACCGCGATGGAGCTGGTCACCGCGGCACCGGCGTCGGGAATGTCGACGTTGCCGGTGTTCTCGAAGACCTTGCCGGTGGGCGGGGGCGTGGGGCCGCCGCCGAGCTCGGCGGCCTTGGCCGCGATGGCCGAGGCGAACGTGCTGACCTCGGTGTAGACGCCAGGGGCGTTGCGCCGGGCGCACCCGTCACCGTGGCTGACGATGCCGACCTGGATCCAGGCGTTGTTGTTGTCGCGGCGGAACATGGGGCCGCCGGAGTCGCCCTGGCAGGTGTCCACCCCGCCCCCGGGGTACCCGGCGCACAGTTCGGCGTTGAAGATCAGATCCCGGTAGTAGGCGCCCGAGTTCCTGCAGGTGGTGTCGTCCACGAACGGAACCTGGGCCTTGAGCAGGTACCGCGAGGCACTGCCGCCCTCCGAGGTGTCTCCCCACCCGGCGATGGTGAACGTGCCGGTGTCGAAGGACTTTGTGGTCGTGATGGGCAGGGTGGCAGCGCCGGTGATGGGGCTGGAGAGCTTGACCAGCGCCCAGTCGCCACCCTCCGAGGTCCCGTAGCCCGGGTACTTGTAGACGTAGCTCGACGTGCGTCTGATCGCGGCCGAGTCCTGGAGATCCACCACACCGTAGGTGACGGTGATGGAGGTGTTGGGGCCAGTGGAACCCAGACAGTGCGCGGCGGTCAGTACCAGCGACTCGCTGTACATCGCGCCACCACAGCCCATCGACAAACGGACCATCCAGGGGAACTCGCCCTTGGCGGCGGGGCTACCGCCGACCACCTGGGGCGTCGGGTCACCGGGCAGGCTCGGCGGCGGGGCCGCGAAAGCCTGACCAGCCATGGCGGCGCAGGACATCGCCACGCCGGCGGCCAGGGCGATGACACGCCCCATTCTTGAGTTGTGCACGACAGTTCCTTCCCGCGACCGGCCCCGGTGGAGCAGCAGGGGAGGCCGGACGCGTGTGCAGGGATTCGGTTGCGCGGCCGTCGTCAACCGGCGCACTGATTGTCCGTAGCGGAAAGCCTTCGCGGCAATAGGACCATCGTCGGGAACTTTTCCCGTCGCGCTGTCAGATCTCCGGCGTTGGTGCGGACACTGTGGTGATCAGCCGAACTTATGCCAAGTGTGATGGGTCCAGCCGCTTCGCGTGACCGCAGAATGACGTGCGCCTTTCGCGACCCTGCGCGCTGGGCGGACCCTGCATGGAAGGAGAAGCCGGCATGCGGCTTCGAAAGATCGCGGCTGCGGTGGTCGCGGCGGTGACCTGTGCGAGCGGGTTGGCCGCTCTGGCCGGTCCCGCCCTGGCGGCGCCCCCGAGTTCGACCGCCGACGACGTCCAGCCCTACATCATCGGCGGAGAGCCCGCCACGGAGAACTACACCTTCTACACCAAGTTGCTGAGCAACGGCCGGTTCGGCTGCGGTGGCTCGCTGATCGCGCCGCTGTGGGTCGTCACCGCCGACCACTGCATCGGCAGCGTCACCTCGGTGCGCATCGGCGGGACCACGCTGGGCGCGGGCGAGACCCGCAACGTCGTTCAGCAGATCGGTGGCCCGAGCGGCTACGACATCGCCCTGCTGAAGCTGGGCAGCCCGTCGGCGCAGACCCCGATCACCATCACCGAAACCGCGCTGAACACCGGCACGGCGGTGCGGATCATGGGTCACGGCCAGACCTGTCCGACCAGAGGCTGCGGCAGCGCGCCGAACCAGCTCATGCAGCTGGACACGTCCCTGGTCACCGGCTGCACCGCGAACTTCGTGCCGTCTCACGAGCTGTGCGTCGGTGACGAGTCGGGTGCGGGCGCCTGCTACGGCGACTCCGGCGGTCCGCTGGTCGTGCGGGCCAACAACCGCTGGGAGCTCGGCGGGGCCACCAGCCGCGCGGGGCGCAACAACCCCGAGTGCGCGACCGCCCCGTCGATCTACATGAAGGTTCCCGCGTTCATGTCGTGGATCGAAGGCCACACCGGTGACCTGGGCGGCGACCCCGGTCCCGGCCCTGGCCCCGGCAACTGCTCGGGGGAGACCTTCACCGGCACGCTGAACTCCGGTTCGTCGGCCTACCAGCCCAACGGCAGCTACTACTACAGCGCCGCCTCGGGCACCCACCGTGGTTGCCTCACGGGGCCGTCGGGCAGCGACTACGACCTGTATCTGCAGAAGTGGAACGGGTCGACGTGGGCGAACGTGAAGTCCGGCGCCACCGAGGCTGCCAACGAGACAGTCGAGTACGCGGGCACCGCGGGCTACTACCGCTGGCAGGTCCACGCCTACAGCGGTTCCGGCAGCTACACGCTGAAGACCGACAAGCCCTGATGACGGTGTGCCCTCTCGCGGACGAACGGGTCCGCGGGAGGGTTTGCGCGCGCTGACTTCAAGTATCCAATGTGGACGCTGAGGCAGAACATGCCGATGGGGCCGTTTTCGGGAGATGTCCCGAGAACGGCCCCATCGCGACCTATCAGGTCTGGTCGGCCCACCACTTCTGGCCTGCCGCGCCCAGGGTGGAGATCGGGTCGTAGTAGGGGTAGCGGCGGTCGAGCGCCTCGGGGTCTTCGAGCTCGATCCCGGTGCGGTAGTTCTTACCAACGAGCGTCAAGTGCTGCGATCTCTCCGCGAGCTGGAACTGCCCAACCTCTTCGGGACGTGCGCCCACTCGTGCCGGACGGCCCACTCGCGGAAACTTTCGACTGTCGGTTCCAGCGGGTGCAGGGAAGAGACGAGCAGGCCGATCTGCCGGTAGTGCCGTGGCACGATCGGCACCTCCGCCGAGCCCGCCAGCGGGCCGCCGTGGCGGGACGGCAGCACGGCGACTCCGACCCCTGCGGCAGCGAGTCCGCGTACGGTCTCCACTTCCTCTGTCTCGAAACCGTAGCGCGGCCGGATCCCAGCCGCGCCGAACAACTCGTCGACGCGCCTGCGTAGCGCAATGCTCGAGGACAGGCCGACGAACGTCTCGTCGCGACAGTCGTGCAGCCGGACCGCCTCCCGGCGTGCCAGCCGGTGATCGGCGGGAACCACGAGGACGAAGGGCTCGCGGAAGAGTTCAGTGGCGGCAACGTTCGAATCGATGGACCTCATGGCGGTCAGCGCGACGTCGATAGTCCCGTTGCTCAGTTGCTCGATCAGTTCCTCATGCGCAGCCTGCACCAGTGCCAGTCGGACACGCGGGTGCGCCGCGCGGTAGCTGCGCAGGAGTTCTGGAGCCCTGCTTTGTCCCATGGTGCGGAGAAATCCGAACACGACCTGACCACGACCGGGGTCGGCGGCCTCATGTGCTCGTGTCACGCCCACTGACAGTGCCGTGTGCGCCGATCCGATCGCCTCGGCCAGCGCGACGCCGGCACGGGTGAGCTCGATCTGCCTGCCGAGCCGGTGGGTCAACGCGACCCCTGCGGTCTTGCTCAGCTCGGCGATCCAGCGCGTCGCCGTCGACTGAGGCACACCGACCGCCGCTGCCGCCGCACTCAGGTGTCCGTGCTCCCTCATCGCGAGCAGCAACGTCAGCCGAGGCATCAGGTCTGACGCGATGGTCGACGACGGTGACAACACGCCAGCATCGTAGTTCGTCCTTTGCAGACCCACCCTCTGAACCAGCCGCGCCGCAGGGGATCTCCTTCCCGGCCACGAGGTGAACCTCCCCAAAAGTGGATAGGTGACCTTCGATTCTGAATACACGCAGGACAAAGCAGGCGAAACAGCGGGGATGGCCTGATGGCGGCCTTGCATGCGCTCTGTTCGCCGTGACAGTGGCAATCACGTATTGCACGCTCCTCCTCGGTCAGAGCATCTGAGCAGGAGGGAGGACCTCGAGGCGATGAACAGCACCGTTCACGAAGCCGAGGTACTGGGCAATGTTGAGAAGGGCCTGCTGATCGGGGGGCAGTTCCGCCCGGCGACGGGTGGACGTACCTTCCCCGTGGAGAATCCCGCGACCGGAACAACCCTGTGCGAGGTCGCCGACGGTACTTCGCGGGATGCTCTCGAAGCACTCGACGCGGCGTGTGCCGCTCAGGCTTCCTGGGCCGCGACCGCGCCGCGTGAACGAAGTGAGATTCTGCGCCGTGCCTACGATCTCCTCGTTGCGCGCACCGAGGAGATCGCGCAGTTGATCACCTTGGAGATGGGCAAGTCGCTGGCGGAGTCGCGGTCCGAGGTTGTTTACGGAGCTGAGTTCTTCCGCTGGTACTCGGAAGAGGCCGTGCGGATCCAGGGTGACTTCACCGTCGAGCCCGGAGGCTCTGGGCGGATCATGCTCATGCGCCAGCCGGTGGGGCCGAGCCTGCTGATCACTCCGTGGAACGTTCCGCTGGCCATGCCCACGCGCAAGATCGGTCCCGCGATCGCGGCGGGGTGCACGATGATCCTCAAGCCCGCCGAGCAGACTCCGCTCACGGCGTTGCTGCTCGCCTCCGTGCTCACCGAAGCCGGTCTGCCCGACGGAGTCCTCAACGTCATCACCACCTCGGAGCCGGAAGCCGTTGCAGCGCCGTTGGTCCATGATGGACGGTTGCGCAAGGTGTCGTTCACCGGATCGACGGAGGTCGGCAGGAAGCTGATCGTGAGCTCGGCGGACAAGGTGCTCCGCACATCGATGGAGCTGGGTGGCAACGCGCCCTTCATCGTGTGCGCGGACGCCGATGTCGACGCTGCGGTGGACGGCGCGATGATCGCCAAGATGCGCAACATCGGTGAGGCGTGCATCGCGGCCAACCGGTTCTACGTGCACGCGGACGTGGCCGAGGAGTTCACCGAGAAGCTCTCTGCCCGGATGGGAAAGATGGTCGTCGGCCGTGGTGACGAGGACGGTGCCGAGGTCGGCCCGCTGATCGACGCCGCCCAGCGCGACAGGGTCGCGGAGCTCGTCGACGACGCGGTGCGCCGCGGTGCGCGAGTCCGCACAGGTGGAACGGCTCCCCCGGGACCTGGCTACTTCTACCCTCCGACCGTGCTGACCGACGTCTCGCCCGCCGCACGGTTGCGGACAGAGGAAATCTTCGGACCGGTCGCGGCGATCTCCACGTTCGCAGACGAGCAGGAGGTGCTGCGGTCCGCCAACGACACCGAGTCCGGTCTGGTGAGCTACGTCTACAGCCGTGACATCGGACGTGCGCTCCGCCTCGCGGAAGGCCTCGAAACCGGCATGGTCGGCCTCAACCGCGGATTCGTCTCGAACCCCGCCGCTCCGTTCGGTGGCATGAAGCAGTCCGGCCTCGGGCGTGAAGGCGGTCGAGTCGGCATCGAGGAGTTCCTCGAGATCAAGTACGTCGCCGTGGAAGTCGACTGATGAGCGCGCAGCCGATTACTCCCGACGCGGACGCGGCCTACCCGCCCGGGCATCGGCAGGAGGTGGACTTCGGCGGGTCCGTCCTCGTTCCCGGCCACGCTTTGTGGGGGGCTCAGACCCAGCGGGCAATCGAGACCTTCACGATCAGCGATCTTCGCCTGCCCCGCCACTACATCGGCAGCCTTGGTTCGCTCAAACGGGCGGCGGCCCAAGTCAACGCACACCTGGGGCTGCTGGACCCGGTAGTGGCAGAGGCGGTCGAGGCTGCCGCGGGTGAGGTGGCCGACGGACTGCTCGACAACCAGTTCCAGGTGGACGTGTTCCAGACAGGCAGCGGCACCAACACCAACATGAACGCCAACGAGGTGATTGCCAACCGGGCCAACCAGTTGCTCGGCACGCGGCTCGGCGCCAAGCACCCGGTGCATCCGAACGACCACGTGAACCGGGGGCAGTCGTCCAACGACGTCACGCCCACGGTTGTGCACCTCACCGCGCAGACAGCGATCACCCATCGGTTGATCCCGGCTTTCGACCATCTCGCGGTATCACTGCGCACGGTCGCGGCAGCAACCGATGATGTCGTCAAGACCGGGCGCACGCACCTGCAGGACGCGGTGCCGATCCGGCTCGGGCAGGAGTTCCTGGGTCACGCCGGCCAGATCGAACGGAGTGTGGGAAGGTTCCGTGCGGTGCAGCTCGGCCTTGCCGAGGTCGCGCTCGGCGGTACCGCCATCGGCACTGGCATCAACACCCACCCGGAGTTCGCCGGCAGGGTTGTCGCGACCCTGGCCGAGGAGTTCTCGGTCGAGCTGCGCGAGACCTCCAACCATTTCCAGGCGCAGAACAACCATGACGCGGTGGTGTTCGCGTCGGGTGCGCTCAGGACGGCTGCGGCGAGTTTGCTCAAGATCGCCGATGACGTGCGCTGGATGAACAGCGGCCCCCGCACCGGACTGGGCGAGATCGAGGTGCCGACGCACTCGATGGGTTCCTCGATCATGCCGGGCAAGACCAACCCGATCGTCGCGGAGGCGGTGGCCCAGGTCGCGATCAAGGTGATCGGCAACGACGCCGCCATCACGGCGGCCGGCGGTCGCGGCAACTTCGAGCTCACCGTGACGAGCCCTGTCGTCGCGTACTGCCTGCTGGAGTCGATCGAGCTGCTTGCCGCTGCGGCGATGGTGTTCGCCGACCGGTGCATCAGCGGAATCAGGGCCACGCAAGCAGGACCGGACGCTGTCGAACGCAGCTTGATGATGGCCACAGCGCTCTCGCCGCGCGTTGGGTACGACAAGGCCGCTGCCATCGCGGCAGAGGCGCGCAGCAGCGGACGCACGATCCGCGAGGTCGCCCGCGAGCGCACCGCCCTCACCGGAGACGAACTGTCCGAACTGCTCGACCCGCGGCGAATGACAGGACCGCGCTGACGTACGGGAGCTCTCATGGAACTGTCCTTCAAGGACAAAGTCGTCGTCATCACCGGTGCCGCCGGCGGATTCGGTTCCGTCACCGCGCGGGCGTTCGCCGACGCGGGAGCGCACGTCGTCGTCTCCGACATCAACACGGCCGGAGCGGAGAAACTCGCCGCCGAACTGCCGTCCGCGATCGCGGTCACGACCGACGTGACCGAGGAGGACGCCGTCCGCGACCTCATCGCCACCGCCGAGTCGGCGTTCGGCGGCCTCGACGTCATGGTGAACAACGCCGGTGTGCCACACCGATCGAGCGCGCTCGTCGACCTCGACGTCGAGACGGTCGACCAGCAGCTCGCCGTCAACGTCCGCAGCGTGTTCCTCGGGTGCAAGCACGCAGTGCCCGCGCTGCGCCGACGTGGCCGCGGAGTGATCGTCAACATCGCCTCCATCGCGGCCAAACGCCCCCGGCCTGGCCTCACCATCTACAACGCCACCAAGGGCGCGGTCATCACCATGACCCGCGGCCTGGCCACCGAGGTCGCCCCCGACGTGCGGGTCAACGCCGTCAATCCGGTGATCTCCGAAACCGGCTTCGTCAAAAGCCTCACCGGTGCTGACGCCCTCCCGGACGAACTCCGGACGAACTGGGTCTCGGGCATCCCCATGGCACGTACGGCAACCCCTCAGGACGTCGCCAACAGCGTTCTCTTCCTCGCCTCCGACCAGGCCGGCTTCCTCACCGGAGTCTGCCTCGACGTCGACGGCGGCCGCAGCATCCAGTAACCGGTCCCCAGGGAGCCACGAATGACAACGACGCATTCAGTGCCGCCAGCCAGAAAGACACCCACTCCGGCGAAGGTCGCGATCGCGAGCTTCATCGGTACCACCATCGAGTGGTACGACTACCTGGTCTTCGGGGCGGCCACCGTCCTGGTCTTCAACCCGCTGTTCTTCCCCAAGCTCGATCCCGTGGCAGGCACTCTCGCCGGCTTCGCCACTCTCGCCGTGGCCTTCCTCGCGCGCCCGCTCGGCGGACTCGTGTTCGGCCACTACGGCGACGTGATCGGGCGCAAGAAGATGCTCGTGCTCTCCGTGGTCATGATGGGAGCGGGCACCGTCGCGGTCGGGCTGCTCCCGACCTACGAAACGATCGGCATCTGGGCGCCGGTCCTGCTGGTCGTGTTGCGCTTCGTCCAGGGCTTCGCCGTTGGCGGTGAATGGGGCGGTGCCGTCGTGATGTCGTTGGAACACGCGCCCGCTCATCGCCGAGCCTTCTACGCCAGTTTCCCCCAGGCAGGCGTACCAGCAGGCACCTTCCTGTCCACCGGCGCGTTCTTCCTCGTCACCCTCATGCCCTCGGAGCAACTCCTGAGCTGGGGCTGGCGCATCCCGTTCCTGAGCTCGGCATTGCTGGTCGTCGTCGGCCTGTACATCCGGCTGAAGGTGACGGAGTCCCCGGAATTCCTCGCCATGCAGGCAAAGGGTGACACCGTCAAGGCGCCCGCAGCGGAGGTCTTCAAGTCGCACAAGAAGGCTTTGCTCGTCGGCATGTTCTGCATGCTCGCCCCGAACACCGTCTTCTACCTCGCGAGCACGTTCTTCCTCAGCTATGGGCCGATCCACCTCGGACTGAGCCGCAGCCTGGTCCTCTCCGCGCTGTTGGTGGCGGCCGCACTGCAGGTGGTGACGTTGCCTCTGTTCGCGCTCCTCGCCGACCGCATCGGTACGAAGAACCTCCTCATCATCGGCTGCGCCGCGGTCGCCCTCGGCGCGTTCCCGGTCTTCCTGCTCTTCGACACCGGCACCGTCGTCGGCGTCGTCTCCGCGTACCTCCTCGCCCTCCCCGTGCTGCACGCCCTCGTCTACGGAGCGATCTCCGGGTTCATCGCCGAGTTGTTCCCGCCGCGGGCGCGCTACACCGGGTCGTCTGTGGCGTACCACCTCGGTGGTGCTGTGACCGCCGCTCCCGTCCCCATCGTCGCGACCCTGCTGCTCACCGAGTTCGGCTCCTCCACCTCCATCGCGCTTTACGTGGTGCTGGCAGCGGTGCTTTGCGCACTCTTCATCTCACTCGCCCCGCGCTCGAAGGAACACACACAGGCCGGCTCCGCACGGCCGGAAGGCGCTGGGCTCGACCTGACCCCCACGAGCTGAGCCGGAGTGCGTCGTCATCGATGCCGGTTCTCCTGTGGAGCGTGCCTGATGCCCGCCAGCACGGTCTTCGACTCGTTCCTGTTCCGCGACATGTTCGGGACACCGTCGATGCGGGCGGTCTTCGACGATCAGTCCTTTGTGGACGCGATCGTGCGGACCGAGGTAGCGCTGGCGAAGGCTCAGGCGCGGGTCGGCGTCATCCCTCAGGACGCGGCGGAGTCCATCGCCGCGTCCTGCGACCCGGCACGGCTCGATCACGAGCGCCTTCGCCGCGACACCGGCAACGTCGGCTATCCGGTGCTGCCGATCGTCACCCAGCTCGCCGAGCAGTGCGGTGCCGCGGGCGGCTACCTGCACTGGGGTGCGACCACCCAGGACATCATGGACACCGCCACGGTGCTGCAGTGCGCCGAGGCCCTCGCGCTGGTCGAGGCGGAGCTCGACCGCCTGCGCGAGTCTCTGCGACGCCTCGCGACAGCACACATCGACACCGTCACCGCGGGCCGCACCCACCTCCAGCACGCGTTGCCGATCACCTTCGGCTACCGCGTGGCGGTGTGGCTCTCGGCGCTGGACCGCCACGCCGACCGGCTCGCTGCCGTGCGCGAACGGGACCTGATGGTGCAGTTCGGTGGCGCGGCGGGGACTCTGGCCGCACTGGGGCCAGGGCCGGAAGGCCTGCGGGTGCGCGCGGAACTGGCCGCGGAGCTCGGCCTGCGCGACCCGGAGATCACCTGGCACGTCGCCCGCGACGGTCTCGTCGAGATGGTCGGCGTGCTCGCCGCGCTCGGAGGGTCTGTCGGCAAGATCGGAGCCGACGTGGCCATGCTCTGCTCGACGGAGTTCGGGGAGCTGGCCGAACCCTTCGAGCCGGGCAGGGGCGCCAGCTCCACCATGCCGCAGAAACGCAACCCGATCTCCAGCGAGCTCCTGGTCGCCGCGGCGAAACTGCTGCGGGACAAGGCATCGGCGATGCTCGACGCGATGATGCAGGACTTCGAGCGCGCCACCGGACCGTGGCACGTCGAATGGGCCGTCATCCCGGAGGCGTTCCTGCTGATCTCCTCCTCGCTCGCCCAGGCCGCACAGCTCATGGCCGGCCTGCGGGTGGACCAGGCCCGGATGCGCGAGAATCTCGACCTCACCGGCGGGCTCGTCATGGCCGAGGCCGTGATGATGGCGCTCGCGCCCGCCCTGGGCCGCCCGCACGCCCACGAGCTCGTCTACGCCGCCTGCAGCCGCGTGATCGACACCGGTACCGACCTGGCCGCCGAGCTCCACGCGCACCCGGACGTCGTGGCGAGCCTCGGCGCCGACCGGATCGACCAGCTCTGCGACCCCGCCGCGTACCTCGGCAGCGCCCAGGCGATGACCCGGTCCGTGGTGGACCGGTCCGGGGCGGCCCGTGGCCGGTCTCAACCCGGATGACGCGCTCGCTGAGGATCAGCGCGGCGGCGCCCGGCAGGACGGTGAACCACTCCTTGCCAGGGTGCACTCCGAACTGATCGGCCTCCGGCCCCTGCGGCTGGTCGGTGATGCGCATCTTGGCGACGGTGACGCCGGCGGGCGCGGATCCGCGGCACCGACGATCAGTTCGACGCTTTCGTCGCCGGAGCGTTCCTCGATGGCGCCGGTGTGGTGGTCGACCCGCGGTTCGACCTGAGGCAGGCGCTTCTGGAGGAGTTCAGGGTTGTGGCTCAACGCTTTCTGACGGGCGCGGCGCAGTGCGGCGGCCTGCTCGGCGATGCGGACCCCTTGGTGGGTGTTGCCCAGACGCGTTCGACGCGGTGGCCTCGTCGTCCCCGGCGTCGGTAGCGCCGGATGGGGTTGGTGGGGATTGCTGCGCTGAACGAACGAATGTTACGGTCACCAATCAACCAAGCAAATGCTTGCTTCATGGCGGAGGGTTGGGTATGGAGTTCGCTGTGCTAGCGCCTGTCGGAGCGGGGGTCACCGCCGATCCGGAATGGATGGGCGAGTTCGCCCGGCACGTCGAGGACTGCGGGTTCGAGTCCATCGTCGTGGTCGAGCACGCCGTGGTGATCAGCGCGTATTCGAGTACCTACCCGTATGCGGGCTCGGGGCGGATGGAACTGGACGACGACTGCCCGATCCCCGACCCGCTCGATCTGCTCGCGTTTCTGGCCGGGCGGACGACGCGGATCGGCCTGGCGACTGGCGTGCTCGTGCTGCCCAACCACCACCCGGTCGTACTGGCGAAGCGGGCCGCGACCGTGGACGCCTTGTCCGGTGGGCGGTTGCGGCTCTGCGTCGGAATGGGCTGGATGAAGGAAGAGGTCGAGGCGTGCGGGGTGGACTTCGCAAGCAGGGGTCGCCGTGCCGATGAGCAGATCGACGTCATGCGCGCCCTGTGGGCGGACAGTGGACCGTCCGGCGCCGAGTACCACGGTGAGTTCTTCCAGTTCGACCATGCCATGAGCTACCCGAAACCCGTCGCGCCGCGTGGTGTTCCGATCCACGTCGGCGGGCACTCGCGGGCCGCGGCCCGACGTGCGGGGCGGCGCGGCGACGGGCTTCAGCCCCTCGGTGTGGCTGGAGCCGACCTCCTTGCACTGGTCGGCCTGATGCGGGAGGAAGCCGAGAAGGCGGGGCGCGACCCCGAGCGGCTGGAGCTCACCCTCGGCCATTCGCTGGGCAAGGTGACCACCGAGAAGGCCGGGCGGCTTGGAGAGCTCGGTGCGAACCGCATCCTGTTGACCGCGAGCCCCACAGCGGACCTGTCGCGGGTCAAGGACGAACTGTCCGCCTGCGCCGACCGGCTCGGACTGTTGCCGTGATGGTCGACGAACGTGATCGGCTCGGCATCGCCGACCTGGCCGCGCGGTACGCCCTGTACGTCGACCAGCGGCGGTTCGGTGATGTGGCCGACCTGTTCACCGAGGACGGCCGGCTGTGCCTGCCGGACCCGCCCGACCACCTCGACCCGGTCCGGGTGCTGACCGGGCCCAAGGAGATCCGACCGGCGATGGGCGCGCTGATCGCGTTCCCCGTCACCCTGCACGCGATCGTCGGCCACGTGATCGAGCCGGACGCCACCGGCACGGTCACCGGCGTGGCCAACCACGTCGGTGAACGCGGGAACCTCGTCTGGCACCTGCGCTACCAGGACAGTTACCGCCGCGAGTCCGGGCGTTGGCTGTTCGTCCAGCGCTCAGTGCACGTCCAGTGGATCGAGACGCGCCCGGTGCGCGGAATGAGGCAGCAGTGACCGGCGGGAGATTGTTCGGCCAGATCGCGGTGGTCACTGGTGGCGCGCTGGGTATCGGCGGCGGCATCAGCAGGCGGCTGGCCAGGGCAGGCGCGCACGTCGTGCTCAACGACATCGACGCCGAGGCGGCCCAGGCGACACACGCCGACATCGTCGCGGCAGGCGGTGAGTGCGTCACCGTGGTCGGCGACATTCGCCATCCCGAAGTCGTCACCGAGGTCCGCGACACGGCCCTGGCGGTGGCGGACGGCCGGGTGGACGTGTTGGTCAACAACGTCGGCGACTTCCGCCCGGCGGCCCGCACCTTCCTGCACAGCACCGAGGACCAGTGGCAGCTGCTCTACGAGCTGAATCTGCTGCACGTGCTGCGCATGTGCCACGCGCTGCTGCCGTCGATGGTGGCAAGGAAATCCGGCGTGGTGGTCAACAACTCGACCGTCGAGGCGTTCCGCGGCATCCCGTACGCGGCCGCGTACGCCGCCTTCAACGCCGGCGTGATCGCGTTCACGAAGAGCCTCGCGGTGGACGTGGCGCAGCACGGCGTCCGAGTCAACGCGATCGCGCCCGACCTGGCCGACACCCCGCAGACCCCGGCGGAGCTCATGCTCAAGGGCCGTGACCCGGAGCTGATCCGCAGCTGGGTGCCGCTCGGCCGGTTCGGTCAGGCGGACGACTATGCGGCCGTCGTGGAGTTCCTCGCCTCCGACGACGCGCGGTTCGTCACCGGCCACACCATCCCGGTCGACGGCGGCACGCTGGCCGCGTCCGGTTGGTACGGCCGGGCCGACCGCAAGGGCTGGACGAACCTGCCCAACGAGGCCTGACCCGGCCGACCGGGTCAGCCCTGGGCGGGATCGACCGCCGCCGCGATCAGGTCACGGCCTTCCGGCGTCCCGTCCAGCTGCCGGTTCACCCGGTTCACCACCTGCCAGCCGTCGGTGGTCCGGGTGAACTCCCAGCGGTTCACGCCGGTGCGCCAGATCCGGTAGCCGTCCGCGTCGGCGTTGCGCAGCACCAGTTGCGAATAGGTCGTCACCACCGCTCGGTCGCCGTCCAACCGGATGTGCGGGATGCCGATCAGGTGCGCGGCCCCGGAGTGGATCAGGCCCTGATGGCGTTCGCCCGTGACCATGCCCGCGATCGCCGCACGACCCTTCAGTACCACCGGGAACGTGTCGTAGACGCCGTCCTCCGTCCACATCTCGGCGGTGACCCCGGCCGTGCCGCTGTCGACCGCGGGACCGTAGGCGGCGACGATCTGGAGCAGTGCCAGTCGATCCTCTGCGTCGTTGAGCCGCTGTTCAAGGATTGCGAGACGGTCGTTGATGTCGGTCATTCGGACTCCTTCGGCCAAGCGTCGGGGTAGAGCCGTGTGAACGCGGTCATCTGGTCCAGGTAGTGGTTCCGGTCGCGCGCTTCGAACTTGGCGTTCACCAGGGTCGCGCCCGCTTTCACGGCCGCGTCGATTCGGCGCCTGGTGCTGTCCGGATCGCCGAGCGGGTCCAGCGCGGCAGGCTGCAACACCACCTGGAAGTCGTCGGGCAGGTCGAACCCGCTCAGGAGGGACGCCATCTCGTCGCCGCTCAGCCCGAACGGCATCCAGCCGTCGCCCAGTTCTACGGCGCGGCGCAGCGACCGCCGGGTACGTCCCCCGATCCACACCGGGACGTGCGGCCGGACGGCGTGCGGGTCGATCACGAAGTCGTGGAACGAGAAGTGCGGTCCGTCGTAGTCGGGGACCGGCGTGGCCCACGCCGCGCGCAGTGCGCGCAGGGCGTCGTCGGCACGCGATCCGCGGTCCTCGAAGTTCGCACCGAGCAGGGCGAACTCCTCCTCCAGCGTGCCGACGCCCATCCCGAGGACGACACGGCCGCCGCTGAGCCGGTCCAGCGTTCCGTATGCCTTGGCGATCTCCAGCGGGTGGTGGTAGCCGAGCACCAGCACGTTGGTCGCCAGCCGCAACCGCCGGGTCCGTGCGGCCAGGAAAGCCAGCGTGGCCAACGGGTTCCAGTACGTACCGCCGCGGGTCTCGGCGACCACGCGCGGCACGCCGACGTGCTCGCTGCACGTCATGTGGTGGTAGCCGAGCACGTCGGCGTGCTCGGCGATCGCGACCAGGTCCTCCGGGCCGCCATCGGCCTCCCACGGTGAGTGCGCGCCGGGCAGGCGTATGACGATCGGGCTGAGCAGTCCGAACCGCATGAGGTGTCCTTTTCTGGCCGGGTCAGCCGGCCGTCGGTATCTCGCGCACGTCGCCGAGCATCCGGGCGAATGCGTCGTCGTGCCGTTGGTCGAGCGGTAGTCCGATCGCCAGGCCGTGGCACCGGCCGCCGTACCAGTCGGCGAGGACGCCCGGCAGTTCGGCGTAGGAGCCGTGAGGTACCAGGTCGGTCAGCGCGCGGTCGGTGAGCACCGCGGGCAGGTCGGTCCAGCGGTCATCGCGCACCAACGCGCTCAGGCGCTCACCGAGCTGCTCGTGCCCGAGTAACGCCAACGTGGGCCGGTAGGCGGGCGTGGAGTAGAGGAACGCCATTTCGGCGCGGGCCGCGTCACGGGCCGCCGCCAGCGCCGCATCGTCCACGCCGGTCACGCACTTGGAGACCACGACGACCTTCGGCGCATGGTCCCGCCCGGCCGCGCCGGCGGCCAGCGCGGGCAGGATCTCCGCGTCGAGGTAGGCCGGGTGCGAGTTGGTGGCGTGGGTGACGAACCCGTCCGCCACGGCGCCGGCCACCTCGCACATCCGCCGGTTGACTCCTCCGGTCCAGATCGGTGGCGCCGCCACCCCGGACGGGCCGGGGTTGAAGTACGGCTGCAACCGGTCGAACCGGTAGTGGCTGCCCTCGTGGAACAACGGTGTCGCGTGTTCGAAGGAGTGGAAGATGGCGCGCAGTGCGTGGACGTAGTCGGCGAGCCGCTCCGCAGGCGCGGACCACGGCATGGAGAACCGCCCGACGATGTTGCCCCGCACCTGGGTGGCCAGGCCGAGCTGGAACCGGCCGCCGGAGAACCGGGCGAGGTCCCAGGCCGCGTACGCGGTGATCATCGGACTGCGAGGGAACGCCAGGGTCATGCTGGTGCGCACGGTCAACCGGCTGCTGTGCTCCAACGCCAGCAGCGCGACCGACAGTGAGTCGTGCACGGTTTCCGGGATGTGCACGGTGTCGAAGCCGAGACGTTCCACGCGGTGGACGGCCTGCCGCACGTCGGCCAGGTGCGTGTCCGCGGGCAACGTGGTGACGAGTTCCATGTGTCACTCCGGCAGCAGGCCGGTGAGGGCCCGGTCGATGGCCTCGTCACCGAGGACGGAACGGGCCAGCTTCTCCAGGCTTGGGGCGCGTCGCAGGTGCGAGCCGCCCTCCACCGGCAACGTCACGCCGGTGGTCCAGGAGGACTCCGGCCCGGCGAGGTGGCGCACCGCCGCCGCGATGTCCTCCACCGTGCCGACCCTGGCCAGCGGTTTCTCCCGCAGCACGACGGCTCGCTGCTCCGCGTCGGCGACCAGCAGTCCGGGCTTCGACGCGGCGGTCGGCACCAGGCCGGGGCGGACCGCGTTGACCCGGACACCGAGCGCGCCCAGCTCGTCGGCTGACACCCGGACCAGTGCTTCCAGCGCCGCCTTGGCGACCGAGTAGGACGGCAGGAACGGGAACGAGCAGCCGCCCGCACTGGAGGAGGTGCACACGATCGACCCGCCGCCGTGCCGCGCCATCGCGGCCGCGCCGTGCCGGATCACGTGCAGCGCGCTCACCACGTTGCGCCGGAAGTCGTGTTCGAGGGTCCGCTGGTCGAGTGCCATGACGGGTGCGACCGTGCTGCCGCCGACCGTGGCGACCGCGATGCGCAACGGGGTCTCGTCGGCGACGGCCACCGCCTTCCGAACGTCCACTTCGGACTCGGCGTCGCCCGCGACCCAACGCACCGCTGGCGCGTCCGGCAGTTCGGCGGTGATCCGCTCGGCCGTCGCGCGCAGGGTGGACTCGGTGCGCCCCAGCAACACCACCGCCGCGCCATCGGCGGCCAGGGCGCGGGCGCACGCCGCACCGAAGCCGCCCGCGCCGCCGGTGACCAACGCGCCCTGGCCGGTCAGCGTGCTCATCGGCCCGGCTCCGCACGCGGCCGGACGAACAGCCCTTCGGCGGAAACGGCCACGTGGCCGTCCGCGCTGATGGTCCCGGTCGCGTGGATCTTGCGACCGTCCACGGACGCCTGTCGTCCGGTCACGGACAGTTCCTCGAACAGCGGCAACGGCCGGTGGTAGGTGAGCGCGAGCCGTGCGGTCATCCCGCTGTTACCCGCGCGGATGTTCGCGAGCCCCAGCACGTGGTCGAGCAGCAGGGCCGAGATTCCGCCGTGCACGTGACCCGGCGGCCCCTGGTAGGGCAGTCCGAGCGTCACCGACCCGGCCACGTCGCCGTCCGCTCCTTCGGTGATCTCCAGCGGCGGTGCGAGCGGGTTCTCCAGGCCGTTGACGGGGTTGTGCAGCCGTGAGTCCACCGGCAGCCACATCGTCGTCATCCGTTCGGCCAGCGGTGGCGCGGCCAGGTCGATCCGGTCGGCCACCCCGTGCAGCGCGGTGGCGAGGTCGCCGGACTGGGCGGCGATGGCGTCACCGGCCCGCACGATCGCGTCGACCACCCGGCGTGCGGCGGCGGCGACGTCCTGGACGCCGCCCTGCTGGACCGGGGCGGTGACGGCCGGTGATGGGTTCATGGCCACCTCTCTCGTGATCAAGCGCTTGGTTGACAGTAGGAATCGGCGGGGCGGCAGGCAAGGGCGAACCGACCAAGAAGGCCTGGATGTGTCCTTGACCACCACGGCACTCGCGATTATGGTCGGCCAAGCGCTTGCTTGATTGCGACCCCCTTGAGGGTTCTGAACGGGCATACGGGAGGTTCGGTTTGGAGACATTCGCCGAGGTAGTGCGATCGCGCGCCGCCGACGACAACATCGGGCTGCGTTTCGGCGCCGACTCGTGGACCTGGGCCGAAGTGGTCCAGCAGGCGGCCGACCGGGCCGCCGTGCTGCGCCGGATCCCTGAGCCGGAGGGCCGTCAGAGGCACATCGGTCTGCTGCTGGAGAACGTGCCGGACTACGTGTTCTGGCTCGCCGCGGCGGCACTGAGCGGCGCGGTCGTGGTCGGGATCAACCCGACCCGGCGCGGCAGTGAGCTGGCCCGCGACATCCGGCACACCGACTGCGACCTGATCATCACCGAGGATGCCCTGGCCGGCCTCGTCGCGGACTTGGACCACGGCGTCGGCACCGTCTGGAACATCGACAGCCGCGACCACCTCGACCTGGTCGACGCGCACCGGGGTGCGCCGCTGCCCGACCTCCTGCCACCGCCGGACGCGACGCTCCTGCTGCTGTTCAGCTCCGGCTCGACCGGCACGCCCAAGGCGGTCATCTGCTCGCAGCGCCGGTTCGCGTTCCTCGCCGAGACGCTGACCACCCGCACCGAGCTCACCCGTGACTCGGTCGCGTACCTGTGCATGCCGCTGTTCCACGGCAACTCGGCCATGATGAACTTCGCCCCGGCGATGTGGGCCGGCGCCACGGTCTGCCTGTCCCGCAAGTTCTCGGCGTCCGGCTTCGTCCGCGACATCCACCGCTACGGCGTCACCTTCGTCAACTACGTCGGCCGCGCGCTGTCCTACGTGCTGGCGCAGCCGGAACGCCCGGAAGACGCCACCAGTTCGTTGCGGCTGGCCATCGGCACCGAGGCGTCCGCCGCCGACATCGCGCGGTTCACCGCCCGGTTCGGCTGCCGGGTCTCCGAGGGCTACGGCCTGAGCGAAGGCGTGCTGCGGATCAACCGGACCCCGGACAGCCCGCCCGACGCGCTCGGCCTGCCCGTACAGGGCGCGGACGTCCGGGTACTGGACGAGGAGACCGGCCGGGAGTGCCCGCCCGCCGAACTCGACGAGCACGGCAGGCTGCTCAACGCGGAGGCCGCCATCGGGCAGATGGTGGCGATCGGCCGTGCCCACACGTTCGAGGGCTATTACCGCAACCCCGGCGCGCACGCGGAACGGGTGCGGGGCGACGACTTCTGGACCGGCGACCTCGCCTACCGGGACCCGCGGGGCTTCTTCTACTTCGCCGGTCGCTCCTCCGACTGGCTGCGGGTCGACAGCGAGAACTTCTCCGCCGCACCGGTGGAACGGCTCCTGGAACGCTGGGAGGCGGTCGCGGTGGCGCTGGTCTACGCGGTGCCCGATCCCCGCACCGGCGACCAGGTGATGTGCACGCTCCAGCTGCGTCCCGGCGCCGAGTTCGACGCGGCCGGGTTCACGAGCTTCCTTGATGCGCAGCCGGACCTGGGCACCAAGTGGCGGCCGAGGTTCGTACGCCTGATCGAGGAAGTGCCTACGACCGGGAACAGCAAGGTCGCCAAGACCGTGCTGCGCCGTGCCGGCTGGCGGACCACCGACCCGGTGTTCCTCCGCGTCGAAGGGGACACCGGCTACCGGCCGCTGGACCAGGACGCGCGTGAACGGCTGGAAGAGGAGTTCGCACGACACGGTCGGCGCGCACTGCTGCCCGTTGCCACGTGATCCGTTCCGCACCCGCCCCCGCAGGTTCGGTCACCACGAGAGGATCCGGATGTATCTGGAGTACACGCCGCCGCAGCAGGAGCTGAGCCGGGAGTTGCGGGCCTACTTCAAGGCCCTGCTCACCCCTGAGGTGCGGGAGGCCATCGGCGGGACCAACGAGGACCGGCCGGCCTACCGCGAGGTGGTCCGGCAGATCGGCCGTGACGGCTGGCTCGGTCTCGGCTGGCCGGCCGCGTACGGCGGTCAGGGCCGGAGCGCGACCGACCAGTACATCCTGTTCGACGAGGTCCAGCGGGCACAGGCGCCGTTCCCGTTCGTCACCATCAACAACATCGGCCCGATGCTCCAGAGCTACGGCACCGAGGAGCAGAAGCGCGCGTACCTGCCCGGCATGCTCACCGGCGACGTGGTCTTCGCCATCGGCTACAGCGAGCCGGAGGCGGGCACCGACCTCGCGTCGTTGAGCATGAAGGCCGAACTCGTCGGCGATGAGTGGGTCATCAACGGCACCAAGGTGTTCACGAGCGGTGTGAGCCAGGCCGACTACGTGTGGCTGGCGTGCCGCACCGACGTGGACGCGCCGAAGCACAAGGGAATCACCATCCTCATCGTGCCGACGGACTCCGACGGGTTCAGCTGCACGCCGATCGCCACGTCGGGCATCACGCACACCAACGCCTCGTACTACAACGACGTGCGCGTGCCACGAGACAGCGTGGTCGGCGAGGTGAACGCCGGCTGGAAGCTGATCACTTCCCAACTCGGCCACGAGAGGGCCGGGCTGGCCGCGATGGGCGGACGCACCGAGCAGCTGTGGCACGACGTCGCCGAGTGGTGCCGGGAGACCGGCGCGGACGAGCCGTGGGTCCGCCACGACCTGGCCCGGAGTTACGCGCGGGTCGAGGCGATGCGGCTGCTCAACTGGAAGCTCGCGATGGTCCCCGAAGGGGAGAACCCGGCGCCCGCCTCCGCCTCGGTGGCCAAGGTGTTCGGCACCGAGGTCCACGACGAGGTCTGCCGCGCGCTGGTCAGCGCGGTCGGCCCGGCGGCGACCAGGCGGCCCGGTTCGCCCGGCGCGGCGCTCGGCGGTCGGCTGGAGGCCCTGACCAGGGGCTCCTACATCAACACCTTCGGCGGCGGCACCAACGAGGTGCTGCGCGACATGATCGCGGTGACCGGTCTCGGCATGCCGCGCAAGGGCCGGTGATCGCGATGGGCACCGTGCTGGGCGCGGACATCGCCGCCGACGAGTTCCTGGCCCTGTTGAAGGCGTTCGCCGGCCAGGACGCCACTGCGGTCCGGCACGCGCCGGAACCGGTGAACCGGCCGATGATCCGGCAGTTCGCCGAGGCGATGGGCGACGAGAACCCGGTGTACCTGGACGAGGACGCGGCCCGCTCGACCGGGCGGCGCGGGATCGTCGCACCGCCCGCGATGCTGTCCACCTGGCTGATGGTCGGCTACAAGGCCCACCGGGCGGCACTGGAGCAGGGGCCTCCCGACTCTCCGATGACCAGGCTGCTCGCGCTGCTGTCCGAGGCCGGGTTCACCGGCGTGGTCGCCACCGACGACGAGCACGAGTACGTCCGCGAGCTGGAGGTGGGCGACCGGTTGTCGATGGCCACCGTCATCGAGGACGTCTCGCCGCGCAAGCGGACCGGTCTGGGTGACGGACACTTCATCACCACCCTGCGCACCTACACCGACCAGCACGGCGAGATCGTGGCCCGGCAGCGGTTCCGCATCCTGCGGTTCGCGCCCCGGACGGCGAACACCTCGCCGATCGGGCTGAGGCCCAAACCGTTCATCCTGCGGGACAACGAGTTCTGGTTCGAGGCGGCACGTGACCGCCGGCTGGTCATCCAGTGCTGCACGGACTGCGGCGCGCTCCGGCACCCGCCCTCGCCCGCTTGCCCGCAGTGCCGCTCCTTCCAGTGGCACGAGGCGCCTTCAGCCGGGCGCGGCACCGTGCACAGCTACGTCACCAGCCACCACCCGAAGGCGCCCGGTTTCGACTACCCGCTCACCGTCGTGCTGGTCGACCTGGACGAGGGCACCCGGCTGGTCGCCGACTTCGCCGGTGAGTCCGACGTGCGGATCGGCACGCGGGTGGAGATCGAGTGGATCGAGTACGACCCGGAGCTGGTGCTGCCCCGGTTCCGCGCAGTCGAGGAGAACGCCTGATGGATTTCCGACTCTCCGAGGACCAGACGACCGTCGTGGCGCTCGCGCGCGGGGCGTTCGAGCGCCGGTCCGATCCGCTGCGAACGGCCGGGATCGAGGCGACCGCCGACCGGTTCGATCGGCAGCTCTGGCAGGAGCTGGCAGACAGCGGCGTGCTCGGGCTGGCCGTGCCCGAGGACCAGGGTGGCATCGGGCTGGGGATGGCCGAGTTCGCGCCCGCGCTGCTCGAACAGGGGCGCACGCTCGGCATGGTGCCGCTTTGGGAGACGGTCGTGCTCGGCGTGCTGCCGATCGCCCGGTACGGCGACGAGAAGCAGCGCGACACCTGGCTGCGGCGGGTCGCCGAGGGCACGGCCGTGCTCACCGCCGCGCTCGAACAACCCGGGCAGGTTCCGCTGCACGCGACTGACTCCGGTGACGGCCCCAGGCTCACCGGCGTCAGCCCTGGCGTACCGGGAGGGCACCTCGCCGACGCGGTCGTCGTGCCCGCCCGCACGACCGGCGGGACCGTCGAACTGTTCCTGGTCCCCACCGACCTGCCGGGGGTGACCCGGCACCGGGTGGAACGCACCGACCGAGGCATCGCGACGGACCTGGAACTGGTGGACGTGCCCGCCGAACGGCTCGGCGCGGGACCGGAGGAGGACCGGCTGGAGTGGCTGCTGCGCCGAGCCTGGGTCGGCCTCGCGGCGATCCAGCTGGGTGTGAGCCAGGCGTCGGTGCGCCAGGCAGCGGACTACGTCGCGCAGCGCCACCAGTTCGGCGTGCCGCTGGCCACCTTCCAGGCCGTGGCGCACCAGGCGGCCAACTGCCACATCGACACCGAGGCGATGGAGGTCACCTTCTGGAATGCCCTGTGGCGACTGGAAACCGGCCGCGACGCGACCGCCGCCGTGCACGTCGCCAAGTGGTGGGCCGCCGACGCGGGCGACCGGGTGGCGCGCACCGTCCAGCATCTGCACGGCGGGCTCGGCGCGGACATCACCTATCCGATCCACCGCTACATGCTGTGGACCACGCAACTGGCCAACACCCTCGGTTCCGCCGCCTGGCACCTGCACCGGATCGGCGGGCACGTGGCGGGAGGCGCGGCGTGAACCGGGAGGTGGTCGCCGTGGGCGACGTGCTGCCGGAGCTGGCGGTCCCGATCACGCGGACGCTGATAGTGGCGGGCGCGCTGGCCACCCGGGACTACGAGGACGTGCACCACGACCCGCAGCGAGCGGTGGAGCGCGGCACACCGGACACCTACATGAGCATCAACAACACCAACGGACTCGTCGGCCGCTACGTCACCGACTGGGCCGGCCCGGCGGCCAGGCTGACGAAGCTCAAGACCCGTCTCGGCGTGCCGAACTTCCCCGGCGACACGATGACGTTGACCGGCGAGGTGGTCGCAGTGGACGGGGACACGGTCCGGATCGCGGTGCGCGGCACCAACAGCAAGGGTGCCCACGCCCTGTCGGAGATCACCGTGCTGCTGCCGGAGGCGACACCATGACGTCCGATTTCCTGTCACGCAAGGCAGCCATCGCCGGCATCGGCGCGACCGAGTTCTCCAAGGACTCCGGCCGCAGCGAGCTCCGGCTCGCGGCGGAGGCCGTGCTGGCCGCGCTGGAGGACGCCGGCATCACCCCGGCCGAGGTCGACGGCATGTCGACGTTCACCATGGAGACGAACTCCGAGAACATGGTCGCCCGCACACTGGGCATTCCGGAGTTGACGTTCTTCAGCCGCATCCCGCACGGCGGCGGTGGTGCGTGCGGCCCCGTGCAGCAGGCCGCCATGGCGGTGGCGACCGGTGTCGCGGACGTCGTCGTGGCCTACCGGGCGTTCAACGAGCGGTCCGGCGTGCGGTTCGGTCTCGGCCCGCCGCCCGGCAGGACCGCGGGCACCACGGAGAACGAGTACCGCGGCTGGGTCAACCCCTATGGCCTGCTCACCCCCGCGCAGCACACCGCGATGATCGCCCGGCGGTACATGCACGTGTACGGGGCCACCAGCGAGGACTACGGCCGGGTCGCGGTGGTCACGCGCAAGCACGCCGCGGCCAACCCGCGAGCCTGGTTCCACGGCAAGCCCATCACGCTGGCCGACCACCAGGCGTCGCGGTGGATCGCCGAGCCGCTGCACCTGCTGGACTGCTGCCAGGAGACCGACGGCGGTCAGGCGGTCGTGGTCGTCAGCGCCGAACGGGCGCGTGACCTGCGGCAGCCACCGGCGATCATCACCGCCGCGGCCCAGGGCAGCGGACCGGACCAGTACCCGATGACCAGCTACTACCGGCCGGACCTGACCCGCATCCCCGAGGTCGAGCTGTGCGCCAGGCAACTGTGGGCGCAGTCGGGCCTCGGCCCCGCCGACATCGACGCGGCGATCCTCTACGACCACTTCACCCCGTACGTGCTCAACCAGTTGGAGGAGTACGGGTTCTGCGGGCGCGGTGAGGCCAAGGACTTCATCGCCGACGGCCACCTCGAAGTGGACGGCGCGCTGCCCACCAACACCCACGGCGGACAGCTCGGCGAGGGCTATCTGCACGGCACCAACGGGATCGCGGAAGGCGTCCGGTTGATCCGCGGCACGTCCACCACCCAGCCCGCGAACGTTTCCAACGTCCTGGTCACCGCGGGCGTCGGGGTGCCGACCAGCGCCCTCGTGCTGTCCGTGGACCACTGATCCACGCCGAACGATAGGGAATCCCGATGATTGTCAGCAGAAAGGCGAGACGACGTGGTCTCGCACTGGCCGTTGTGGCGGTGTTCGCGCTCGCGGGTTGCACGGGAGGAAACGCCGCCTCGACGGCGCCGCCCCCGAACTCCGAGGCCGACATCGACCCGGACGCGATCCTCAGGTTCAGCTCGGCCGCGCCGCTGCCGCTGCTGGACCCGGTGTTGCAGCCCTCGTACGGACTCCAGGGCTACCTCGCGCTGGTCTACGACCGGCTGACGATGATCGACAAGGACAACCGGGTCATCCCCGGCTTGGCGACCGAGTGGAAGTTCGCTCCGGACGGCACGCACCTGGAGGTGAAGCTGCGGTCGGACGTGAAGTTCCACGACGGCACCGTGTTCGACGCGGCGGCCGTGAAGGCGAACATCGACCGCGGCAAGAACTTCCCCGGCAGCACGGTGAAGGCCGCGCTGGCCGACATCACCGCCGTCGAGGTGGTGGACCCGACCACGGTCCGGCTGGCGCTGGCCAAGGGCACGGGCGTGCAGCTGCCCAGCTCGCTGGCGACGAACGCGGGCATGATGGTGAGCCCGAAGGCGATCGGCGATCCGGCCTCGGACCTGTCCAGCAAGCCCGGTAACGCGGGTTCCGGGCCGTACGTGGTGTCCGAGTTCGTGCCGCAGGAGAAGCTCGTCGTGAAGAAGGCCCCGGGCTACTGGGACCCGAAGGCGGGAAGGCTCGCCGGCATCCAGCTCGAACGGGTGCCGGAGGCCAGCACCCGGCTCAAGGGCGTCCAGACCGGGCAGACGGACCTGTCGTACGTCAGCTCGGCCAACGACCTGGCGCAGGCCAAGCAGCTGTCCGAGACCGGTCAGCTGAACTTCCTCCCGGTGACCTACCGCAACGTGATCGGCGTCTACCTCCGGGCCGGTCGAGGCGACCTGGTCAAGCCCGAGGTGCGCCAGGCGATCGCGCACGCCATCGACCCGGAGGCCGTCAACGCGCTGTTCTCGGGCATGTGCGCGCCGCATCGCCAACTGCACCCCGACGGCGAGTGGCCGGCGATCAAGAACTACAAGTACCCCTATGGCTTCGACGCGGCCAAGGCCAAGTCACTGGTCACGGCCGCGGGCGGGGCCAAGGTGGACATCACGTTCGCCGCGGGCACCAACGCCGAGCAGCCGGCCAACGTGGTGCAGGGCGCGCTGGCCGCGGCGGGGATCGACGCCAATCTCAACCCGGTGCCCAACTCGGAGAGCGAGGCCCGGTTCATCGCGGGCGACTTCGAACTGCTGGTCGCCTCGTCGATGAGCCCGAAGATCGACCCCGCCGACACGGTGAACACCTTCCTGCTCGGCACGTACAAGCTCGCCGCCAAACCCGCTCTGGTCCAGGACCTCGCGGCCGAGGCGGGCGACCCCGCCCTGTCCCAGGAGCAGCGCGCGCCGCTGTACGAGCGGATCTGGGCCACCACGCTCGAAGAAGCCTGGTACGTCCCGATCTGCAGGCTCACCAACGCCGCCATCTCCAACAACAAGGTCATGTTCGTCGACGACGTGCCGTGGGCCGACATCGGTATCTGGGACCTGCGCAACGTGGCCATGAGGAAGGGCTGACCGCTCGCGCGGTCGACGGCCACCCCCACCACCCCGAGTCAAGGAACACACCATGCTGCGATACGCAGGCAGGCGACTTCTGGCGGCGATTCCGCTGCTGCTCGTGGTACCACTGCTGGTCTTCCTGTTGATCGACCTGGCACCGGGCGACCAGGCGGTGGTCCTCGCGGGCGAGGAACCGACCCCGGAACGCATCGCCGCGATCCGGGAGCAACTCGGTCTGGACCAGTCCGTCGTGGAGCGGTACCTGCGGTGGGTGGCCGGAGCGGTGCAGGGCGATCTGGGCCGTTCGTTCATGTCCGATCAGTCCGTCACCGACCTGCTGGTGCGGCGGATGTCCACCACGATGTCACTGGTACTGGTGGCGATGGTGATGGCGGTGCTGATCGGCGTTGTCCTGGCGGTCGCGTCGGCCATGCGGCCCGGCGGGTTCCTCGACCGGGCGGCGAACTGGCTCGCCTCGATCGCCATCGCGATCCCGGCGTTCTGGTTCGCCCTCGTGCTGGCTTCGCTGTTCGCGGTGACCTACCAGCTGTTCCCGGCGTTCGGGTACCAGCCGCTGTCGGCGGGCTTCGGGCCGTGGCTGTCGCACCTGTTCCTACCAGGACTGGCGCTCGGCCTGCTGCCGGCGGCGGAGGTCACCCTGCAGTTGCGTTCGGCGCTCGGGCAGGTGCTCAAGTCGGACTTCATCCTCAACGCCGAGGCGAAGGGGATGAGCCGGGCCACCGTCGTGCTGAAACACGGTCTGAAGAACGCCGCCATCCCGGTGATCACGGTGTTCGGCTTCCGGGTGTCGGAAGTGCTCGCGGGCACCGTCACCATCGAGCTGATCTTCAACATGCCGGGTCTGGGCCGGCTGGCGGTGGACAGCGTGCAGAGCCGGGACATCCCGGTACTGCTGGGTTTCGTGCTGTTCTCCACAGTCGTGGTCGTCCTGGTGAACCTCCTCGTCGACGTCTCCTACGGCTACTTCAACCCGAAGGTGCGGACATGACAACGCCGACCACCGGGCGACCGACGATCCTGCGTGGCGTCCTGCGGCGCAGGTCGACGGTGTTCGCCGCCGTCTTCATCGCCTTGCTGGTGCTCGTCGCGGTCCTGGCACCGTGGATCGCGCCCTACGAGCCCAACGCGCAGAACCTGCTGGTGCGGTTGCGCGCACCCAGCGCCGAGCACCTGCTCGGCACCGACGACTACGGCCGGGATGTGCTGAGCCGCTTGATGTTCGGCGCGCGGGTGTCGCTGTGGGCGGCGCTTCAGGCGGTCGCCGTCGCGTTCGTCCTCGGTCTGCCGCTCGGTCTGCTCGCCGGCTACCGCGCCGGCTGGGTCGGCGTGGTGCTGACCCGCCTCATGGACGCGTTGATGAGCGCACCGTCCCTGGTTCTGGCCATCACGATCGTGGCGGTGCTCGGCGCCGGCATCACCAACGCGATGCTGGCCGTCGGGCTGGTGATGGCGCCCCGCTTCTTCCGCGTGGCGCGCGCGGCCACCATGGACATCCGCCACGAGACGTACATCGAGGCTTCGGTGACGTTGGGGTGCAGCACATTGCGCACCACGATGCGGCACATCCTGCCCAACGTGCTGCCACCGATCGTGCTGGTGATGTCGGTGTCGCTGGGCAGCGCCGTCGCCGCCGAGGCAGGCCTCAGCTTCCTGGGCCTCGGCGTCCGGCCGCCCGGCGCCAGCTGGGGTTCGATGCTGTCCACCGCGTCGTCCAACATGTCGTTGGCGCCGCACCTGGTCTGGCCGCCCGGCGTGATGATCTTCCTGACCGTGCTCGCGTTCACGTACCTCGGCGACGGCGTGCGGCGGGCGCTGGTGCGCAGCCGGTCCGGCGGAAACGGAGACTGATATGACCGACGACGTTCTTCTGGACGTGCGCGACCTCACGGTCGAGTTCCCCGACGACACCGGCCGAGGCTGGGTCCGTGCGGTGGAGGGGGTGACGTTCAGCCTCCGGCGGGGTGAGGCGATGGCGTTGGTCGGGGAGTCGGGCTCAGGCAAGACCGTGACGTCGCTGGCGGTGATGGGCCTGACCGGGGCGACCGGCGGCCGGATCACGGCAGGCACCGTGACGTTCGACGGCGAGGAGCTCACCGGCGGAGACGCGAAGCGCTGGCGGCGGTTGCGCGGCCCCGGCATGGGCATGATCTTTCAGCAGCCGAGCCGCAGCCTCAACCCCGCGTACCCGGTCGGTGACCAGATCGCCGAGTCGGTCCGCCGCCACCTCGGCCTGAACCGCAGGCAGGCGCGGGCACGCGCGGTGGAGATGCTGGAACTGGTGCAGATACCCCGTGCGGCGCAACGGGTGGACGAGTACCCGCACGCGTTCAGCGGTGGCATGTGCCAGCGGGTGATGATCGCGATGGTGATGGCGTGCAACCCGCGCCTGCTGATCGCCGACGAACCGACCACGGCGCTGGACGTGACCGTGCAGGAGCGGATTCTGGAGCTGCTGCGCGACCTGCGCGAGCAGACCGGTGTCTCGCTGCTGTTCGTCAGCCACGACCTGGCGGTGGTCGCGGAGCTGTGTCAGGAGGTGGTCGTGATGTACGCGGGCGAGATCGCCGAGCGGGGCACCGCCTCCGAGGTGTTCTACCGGCCGCGCCACCCGTACACCGCCGGTCTGCTCGCGGCCATCCCGAACGCCCGGCACCGGACCGCCGACCGGCGGCTGGTGGCGATCCCCGGCGGCATCCCGGCACCGGGCGGCTGGCCCGTGGGGTGCCGCTTCCACGACCGGTGCTCGTTCAGCGAGGCGGGCCGGTGCGACACGACGCACCCACTGTTGGACGTTGACCGCGCGCGCTGCCTGCGGGCGCCGGAGATCCGGTTGGAAGGGGTGGTGATCTGATGGCGCTGCTGGAGGTGTCGGGACTGTCGAAGTCCTTTTCGTCCGGGCGAAACCTGCTCGGCAGGCGGACCGGGTGGACGCACGCGGTCAAGGACGTCTCGTTCGACCTCGGCAAGGGCGAATGCCTTGCGGTGGTGGGAGAGTCCGGGGCCGGGAAGTCGACCGTCGGCCGGATGGTGCTGCGGTTGGTCGAGGCGGACGCCGGCACGATCACGTTCGACGGCGTCGACGTGCGCGGACTCGGTGGCACGCGGTTGCGCGCGCTGCGCCCGCGGATGCAGATGATCTTCCAGGACCCGTACAGCTCGCTCGACCCGCGCATGACGGTCGCCGACGCCGTGGCCGAGCCGCTCGTGGTGCACACCGACCGCGACCGGGCGACGCGGACCAGGGACGTGGCCCGGCTGCTCGACCGGGTCGGCATCGGCAGCCGCTACCTCGCCCGCTATCCGGCCGAGCTGTCCGGTGGCCAGTTGCAGCGGGTCGCGATCGCCCGCGCGCTGACCCTGGAGCCGAGCCTGATCGTCTGCGACGAACCCGTTGCGGCACTGGACGTCTCGGTCCGCGCGCAGGTCCTCAACCTGCTGCGGGACCTGCAGGAGGAGCTCGGCCTGGCCTACCTGTTCGTCTGTCACGACCTGGCGCTGGTCGAGGTGATCGCCGACCGGGTGCTGGTCATGGCGGCGGGGGAGATGGTCGAGCAGGGCGCGGTCGAGGAGATCTTCTCCTCGCCCCGGCACGACTACACCCGGCGGCTGCTCAAGGCGATCCCGGTGCCCATTCCCCGCGACCGCCACGGCAAGTTCCTGACCCCGCCCGACTACGTGGTCACGCCGTGAACGGCGCATCGGGGCCGCAGTCCGCGGTGCCCGTTCCGGTGGTGACCGAGGACAACGCGTTCTGGTTCGCGGCGGCCCGTGAAGGCAGGCTGGTGATCCAGCGCTGTGTGCCGTGCGGCGAGTTGCGCCATCCGCCCGCTCCGACGTGCGCCCTCTGCCGGTCGTTCGACTGGGACTGCGTCGAGGCGTGCGGCCGGGGCACGCTGCACAGTTACGCGATCGCCTACTACCCGAAGGATCCGGCGTTCGACTACCCCCTGGTGATCGGCCTCGCCGAACTGGCCGAGGGTGTGCGGATCGTCGCGGACATGCCCGGCGCGGACCCGTCGCGGATCGCGATCGGCCTGCCGGTGGAGGTCGTGTTCGCTCCCCACTACCGCGGCGAGCTGCTGCCGACGTTGCGCGAGGTGCGGTCATGACGTTGTCCGGGGTCGCGGCCATCGCGGGCATCGGCGCGACGGAGTTCTCCAAGAACTCCGGTCGCAGCGAGTGGCGGCTGGCGTGCGAAAGTGTGCTGGCCGCGCTGGCCGACGCCGGTTTGCCGCCGGAGGACGTGGACGGCGTCTCGCTGTTCACGATGGAGAACAACCCGGAGATCGCGGTCGCGCGGGCACTCGGCATCCCCCGGCTGAGGTTCTTCAGCCGGATTCCGCACGGTGGTGGCGGCGCGTGCGCCCCCGTGCAGCAGGCCGCGATGGCGATCGCCACCGGTGTGGCCGAGGTCGTGGTGGTCTACCGGGCATTCAACGAGCGGTCCGGCAACCGGTTCGGGGCGGGACCGCCGCCGTTCGCCTACCAGGCGACCACCGACCAGGAGTACCGCAACTGGATCAACCCCTACGGCCTGCTGACCCCGGCCCAGCAGGAGGCCGTCGTCGCCCGCCGGTACATGCACGAGTTCGGCGCCACGACTGAGGACTTCGGCCGGATATCGGTGCTGGCGCGTAAGTACGCCGCCACCAATCCGAAGGCCTGGTTCTACGGCAAACCGATCACCCTGGCCGACCATCAGGCGTCCCGCTGGATCGTGGACCCGTTGCGGCTGCTGGACTGCTGCCAGGAGACCGACGGCGGCCAGGCGTTGGTGATCACGAGTGTGGAGCGGGCACGGGACCTGCGGCACCCGCCCGCCGTGATCCGGGCCGCCGCCCAGGGCATCGGTCCGCAGCAGATCTCGATGAGCAGCTTCTCCCGGCCCCGGATCGACGATCTGCCCGAGGTCCGGGTCTGCGCCGAGCAACTGTGGCAGCAGAGCGGACTGCGTCCGGCCGACATGGACGCCGCGATCCTGTACGACGCGTTCACCCCCATGGTGTTGCTGCAGCTGGAGCAGTACGGATTCTGCGGCCGGGGCGAGGGAAAGGACTTCGTCCGGGACGGACACCTCGAACTGGACGGCTCGCTACCGGTGAACACCAACGGCGGCCAACTGGGTGAGGGTTACGTGCACGGCGTGAACGGCATCGCCGAGGGGGTCCGGCTGGTCCGCCGCACGTCGGTCAACCAGCCCGTCCGCCCGGTCGACCACGTGCTGGTGACCGGTGGCTCGCCGGTGCCGACCAGCGGCCTGGTGCTCGGAGTGGACCGGTGACCACGCCGCTGACCTCACGCCAGGTCTTCTTCGCCTTTCCCCGGATCTCGGACCCGGCCCGCCACCACGACTACAACGCCTGGCACCAGCTTGACCACCGCCCGGAGAACCTGGCGCTGCCCGGCGTCGTCCACGGGGACCGCTGGGTTCGCTCGCCGGACTGCGCCGCGGCCGGCCAGGCTCCGTCGCCCCTGCTCTCGAGCTTCCACTACCTGGCGATGTACTGGTTCGCCGAACCGGCATCGCGTTCGATCGAGGAGTGGAAGGCACTCGGGGAGAGCACCCGCCGCGCGGGTCGTCGTCCCGACCTGGCCTACACGACGCGCCCGCTGCTGGGTTTCTTCCGGCCGCTGCGCGGAGTTGTGCACCCGCGCGCCGGTATCTCCGCCGCCGCACTGCCGTTCCGGCCGCACCGTGGCGTCCACGTGACGGTGACCGACCCGCAGGGGGCCGATCCACCGGACCTCGCCCAGGTGCTCGAGCTCGACGGCGTGCTGGGTGGCTGGACGTTCGACAGCGAGGCGGTGAGTGCCGAGGGCCTGGACGGCACGCGGCGACCGCTGTCGGCGTCGCTCCGAGTCACGCTGTACTACCTGGACCGCGACCCGGTCGCGTTCGCCCCACCGCCCACCACCGGGGAACTGCTGCTGAGCAGCCCGCTGCGGACCATCGAGCCGTGGCGGTGGACCTGGTTCGAGGAGGCCCGATGACCGTGGACCGCGACCGCTACGGCCCGTGGGCGGTGATAGCGGGCGGCTCGGAGGGCGTGGGCGCGGCCCTGGCGCGCCGCCTTGCGGACGCTGGCGTCAATCTCGTCCTCGTCGCCCGCAAACCCGGTCCGCTGCACGACCTCGCGGACTCGGTACGGCGATCGGGCGTGCTGGTCCGGCCACTGGCCGTGGACCTTCTCGCGTCCGACGCGATCGCCGCCGTCCGGGACGCCACCGCCGGGCTCGACGTCGGGCTGCTCGTGATCAACGCGGGTGCCAACACCCACCGCGGTGAGTTCGTCGAGTCCGATCCGGCCGGAGCGCAGCGGGTGGTCGACCTCAACATCACCGTGCGGCTGGCGCTGTGCCACCACTTCGGAGCGCAACTGAAAGCGCGCGGCCGTGGCGGCATCCTCCTGATCGGGTCGCTCGCAGGCTACGTGGGGCACGCCGGGATCGGTGTCTATGCCGCCGCCAAGGCGTTCGGCCGCATCTTCGCGGAAGGGTTGTGGCTCGAACTCCAACCCCACGGCGTGGACGTGCTCGAACTCGTGCTCGGCCTGACCGACACCCCGGCGATGCGGCGCGCGGGACTCCGCCTGGTGGACGCCGACGACGCCGACGCCGTGGCTGCCGAAGGACTGGCACACCTGGGTACCGGTCCGGTCCGGGTGACCGCCGGCAACCTCGCCGCCGCGACGGCCCGCAGCGCACTCGACCGTGCGGCCGTGGTCCGCGACAACGCCGGCCGCCGGTACCGGACCTGACGCCGTGCCAACTCCGGTACCGGCCGTGCACTAGGGTCTGTATCGAAGTCTGATCCGCGATAGCCGGGCCCGAGGCCACCAGGAACCACCTCAAGCGCAACTCTCATCGAACCAGACTTCGATACAGGCCCTAGGTGAGGCGGCGGGCGATGTCCTGCGCCAGGTACAGCGGATCGGTGCGGTCGCGGGCTCCGGACGGCCCAGCGCCCTCCTTGGCGATCAGCCGTCCGGCGTCCGACCGGGTCCACTCGCGCACGGCCCAGCGCTCGCGGATCGCCCAACGGCCCGCCACTCGCGTCATCAGGTCGACGTACCGGAACCCGGTGGTGAAGTTCCGGCGGGGATCGTCGGCGGGCTCACCCCAGTGCACGGCGGTGCCGTAGGTCTCGCTGACCGCGACATCCCCGGACACCTCGGCCAGATGATTGCCGATGATGTGCATGGTCCCCGACAGCCGGCGCAACGCCGCGCCGACCCACTCCAGATACTCGTCCACCGTCCCGTCGAAGCCGGTGTGGTGGTCGATCCCGCCGGGGTGGTACGCCGACCGCACCAGGTCGAGGTCCAGCCGGTCGACGCCGCGGCAGTACCGCGACACCACCTCGCGAATCAGGTCGTGGTCCGAGGTCGTCACTGGGTCACCGTCCATCCGCCGTCGACCGGCAGGAACACGCCGTTCACGTAGGAAGCCAGGGGGGACAACAGGAACAGCACCGCCCATCCGATCTCCTCCGGCGTGCCCATCCGGTGCAGGGGAACGCGCTCCAACGCCCGCTGCCCGACCTCGCTCGACGCGAAACCGGCCAGCCGGGGCGTGTCGGTCATGCCCGGCGCGACCGAGTTGGCCCGCACCTCGTGGCTTCGGTACGCGGCGAGATGCCTGGTGTACCCGGCGACGGCGGACTTGCTCGCGCAGTACCAGTCGGACGCGGTGCCGATCACGTTGCCCGCCACCGAGGCGATGTTCACCACCGCCGCGCCGGTGGGCGCGGGGGAGAGGAACGTCTCGACCATCCGCCGCATGCTGCCGACCGAGATCCGCAGCGCCTCGTCGAAGTCCAGCTCGACGGCTGACGACGGACCCGCGTTGTTGACCAGGTAGCGGACGGTCCCCAGCTCACGGCTGCGCGCGAACCCCTCGTCCACCTGCTCGGCCACGCTGACGTCGGCGGTCACGGCCAGCGCCGTCCCACCCGCCTCGGTGATCTCCGCGACGGTGGTGGCGGCGCCGTCCCCGTCCAGGTCCCAGGCCGCGACGGTCAGGCCTGCCCCGGCCGCCTGGTGTGCGGTGGCGCGTCCGATCCCGCTGGCCGCGCCGGTGACCACCAGGATGTCGCCGGGGGTGAAACCGAACTGCGGACTGGCGTTCATCGCGCTCCTCGCTGGTGCCGGATGCCGGACCGGACACCGTCCGGCAGGGGCCACTGGCCGGGCAGGTCGTCGACCCGGTTCCACTCCGTGCTGGTGGTGCGCTCGGCGACGAGCCAGCGGCCGTCGCGCTCGGTGAACCGGTCGAGGTAGCGGAACCCGGTGATCAGGTTGCCCTTGGGCGGCGGTTCCGCGCCGCGCTGGAACGCGATGCCGTAGGACTCCACGTCCGCGCCGGCCGGGTCGAATTCGGCCGAGGTGTTGGTCAGGTAGTGCATGGTCATGGTGCGGCGGCTGATCACCTTCCACAGGAAGGCGATGAACTCGTCGACGCCACCGTCGAAGCCGCCCATGCGGATCGACGCGTCCGGGTGAAACGCGCTGCGCACCAGGGCTTCGTCCATCCCGTCGACGCCACGGCAGTAGCGCAGCAACGTTCGGCTGATCTCGTGTTCGGCCAGTAGCCGACGCAGGTCAGACTCCATAGCCGCCGTCCACGTCGAGCTTCTGCCCGGTGATGAACCCGGCCCGGTCCGAGGCAAGGAAAGCGACCGCCTCGGCGATGTCGGCCGCGACGCCGAACCGGCGCAACGGGATGTTGGCCTGGGTGATGGCCAGCGCCCGCTCGTCCAGTTCGCCGGAGCTGATCAGCCGTTCGGCCATGCCGTCGGTGAGCATGCCCGGCCCGACGCTGTTGAACCGCACGCCGTAACGGCCCTCTTCGGCGGCGAACGCCCGCACCAGGGCCTCGACCGCGGCCTTGGTGCCGCTGGAGAGCCCGTCACGGACGGGGTATCGCGTGGTGGCCGCCGTCGTCACCGCGACCACGTTGCCGTTACCGCGGCGCAGCGCGGGAAGCGCCGCGTGCACGACGTTGAAGAAGGCGGCGGCCTCCTGGTCGAGCTGGGTCGCGTACCGCTCTGGCGACACCGCGGACAGGTGAACCATCGGGATGTGCGGACCGGCCGCGTGCACGACGGTGTGGATCTCGCCGAACCCTGCCACGACGGCGGCGGTCCGCGCCGCGTCGGACAGGTCGGCCTGCTCGGCTCGGGCGCGCACGCCCAGCGCGGTCAGTTCGGCGACCAGCTCCTCCGCCGCGGCGCGGTTGGCGCGGTAGGTGAGCGCGACGTCCGAGCCTCGCTCCGCGAGCAGCCGGCAGACCGCCGCGCCCACTCCGCCGGTCCCTCCGGTCACCACGGCACTACCCGATCGTGCTGCGAAGTCCACGCCACCTCCATTTGAACAAGCGCTTGGTTGGATGATAGGAGCGGGGCCCGGCGAGGTCAAACGTCGCGCCGCCGGCCGCGCCACGCGATGGCGACGCCCGCCACGGCGGCCACCACGCCCGCCACCGCGAACGCGATCGCGGCTCCCGCCGCGCCGATCAGCGAGCCGATGCCCAGGCCACCGAACGGCAGCAGACCTCCCCAGCAGAGGAAGTACAGGCTGAGCACCCGTCCCCGCTGGCCGTCCTCCACCACGTGCTGGAGCATCGTGTTGATCGACGTCATGATCGAGAACGTCAGTCCGCCCGCCACGCAGACAAGCAGCATCATCAACGGGAACCAGTGCACGACGCCCAGCGTTGCGGCGGTCACGCCGAGCGCCGCCAACTGCCTCGACGCGGACACGAGGGTGGCCGGCTCACGGCGGCGCGCCACGGTGATCACGCCGAGCAGCGAGCCGACCCCGCCGGTCACCACCAGTGCCAGGAACGCGGCGTCGCCATCCTCGGCGACCTGTGCGCCCAGCACCGGCATCTGGGACTGGAAGGCCGATCCGAACACCGAGGTCACCGCCACCACGGCCAGGGCGGTCGCGGCGGGTGGCCGGGCTCTGGCGTGCGCGATGCCGGCCATGACCCGCCGCACGGTGCTCTCGCGCAGTGCGGGCAGCGGCACGCGCCGCACCTGCAGCCGCCACGCCAGCAGCATCGCGCTGACGCAGGTCAGCGCGTACACGCCGAAGGCCGCTGCCGAACCGGAGAACAGCAGCACCGGTCCGGCCAGCGCGGGTCCGACGATGCGGGCCAGGTTCAGGCCCATCGACTGCACCGGCACGGCGCTCCCCAGATCGGCCGCCGGCACCGCGCTCGCGGTCAGCGCCTGGTTGGCGGGCGACACCACGGTGACCACGCAGCCCGACAGGAACGCCAGCGGCAGCACGATCCAGATCGGCATCGCGTCGAGGAGCGCCAGCAGGACGCACACCGTTGCCAGGGCGATCGAGCAGCCCAGCGCGGTCAGCAGCAGGGTGCGCCGGTCCCTGCTGTCCGCGAGTGCGCCGGCGGGCAGTGAAAAGAGCAGATAGGGCGCGAAAGCGGCGAAGTAGAGCAGGCCCAGTGCCATCGGGTCGTTGTCGGTGAGGTGGGCGACCTCCCACTGGAACGCGATGGTGGTGAACCAGTAACCCAGTTGCACCAGCAGCACCGAACTCCACAGGAGGCGGAACGGCTGGTGGCGCATCGCGCGGAACATGTCCATCCGGAACCTGGTCTTCCACTGGTGCGGTCACGGTCAGCCATCTCTACCAAGCGCTTGCTTGCGTGGTCAACGTGACGTGTGGTTGTCTGGCGTCGACCGACGACATGCGAGGTGGCTGGATATGACCGGGGTGTGCGCCGGACGGTCGGTGATCGTCACCGGCGCGGGACAGGGGCTCGGACGGGCCCACGCGCTGGAGTTCGCCCGTCAGGGCGCCCGGCTGGTGCTCAACGACGTGGGCCCAGCGGTGAAGGAACTGGCGGCCGAGCTGAGTGAGGCCGGGTGCGAGGCGCTGGCCCACACCGGCGACGTGGCGGACTGGGCGTGCGCGGAAGAGCTCGTGCACACGGCCGTGCGGGCCTATGGACGGCTCGACACACTGGTCAACAACGCCGGGATCAACCGCGACCGGATGCTGGTGACCATGTCGGAAGAGGAGTGGGACCAGGTCCTGCGGGTCGACCTCAAGGGCCACTTCGCGCCCATGCGGCACGCCGCCGCGTACTGGCGCGACCGGGCGAAGGCGGGCGAGTCGATCGCCGCGCGAGTGGTCAACACCTCGTCCGGCGCGGGCCTGATGGGCAGCGTCGGCCAGGGCAACTACGCGGCGGCCAAGGCCGGCATCGCCGTGCTCACCCAGATCGCCGCGGTGGAGTTCGCCCGCTACGGCGTGCTGGTCAACGCCATCGCGCCGTCGGCACGCACGCCGATGACCGAAGCGGTGTTCGCCACCGCGATGGCCAAGCCGAGCGACGGGTTCGACGCCATGGACCCGGCCAACGTCTCGCCGCTGGTCGCGTGGCTGGGCAGCGACCTGGCCGACGTCACAGGCCGGGTGTTCGAGATCGCCGGCGGCGAGGTGTCACTGGCCGACGGCTGGCGGCACGGCCGAGCCGAGACGCGCGACCGTCGTTGGGACGCTGCCGAACTCGGTCCCGTGATCGCCGAACTGGTCGGCAGGACCGAACCCCCGGCGCCTGTCTACGGTGCGTGACCCGATGACCTTCGACCTGGACCTGACCCAGGAGGACGAGGCGTTCCGCGCCGAGGTGCGCGGCTGGCTCGCGGAGCACCTCGCCGGGGAGTTCGCGGACGTCGTCGGCACCGGTGGCCCCGGCCGCGAACACGAGGCGATCGACCGGCGCAGGGAGTGGGAGCGGCGGCTGGGCGCTGGGGGCTGGATCGGCCTCGGGTGGCCGGTGAGCGAGGGCGGCCGGGCGCTGTCGCTGATCCGCCAGGTCATCTTCCACGAGGAGTGCGCCAGAGCGGGCGCTCCCGGCAGGCTTGGCCACATGAGCGAGCAGCTCGTCGGGCCGACGTTGCTCGCGTTCGGCACCCCGGACCAGCGGCGCCGCTTCCTGCCCGGCATCGTCAGCGGCGAGGTCCTGTGGTGCCAGGGCTACTCGGAACCCGGCGCGGGCTCCGACCTGGCAGGCGTCCGCGCCCGTGCGGTGCGGCGTGGCGATCAGTACGAGATCACCGGCCAGAAGGTCTGGACGTCCCTGGCGCACATCGCCGACTGGTGTTTCGCGGTCGTTCGCACCGATCCGGAGTCGACTCGCCACAGCGGCCTGTCGTACCTGCTGGTGCCCATGGACCAGCCGGGCGTCAAGGTCCGGCCGATCACCCAGTTGACCGGCACCGCCGAGTTCAACGAGGTGTTCTTCGACGGTGCTGTCACCGGCGTGGAGAACCTGGTCGGCGCGGAAGGCGACGGCTGGCGGGTGGCGATGGCGACCCTCGGGTTCGAACGGGGCGTCGCGACCCTCGGTCAGCAGATCGGGTTCGAGCGTGAGCTGGACGCCGTCGTCGAAGCCGCCCGCGCGAACGGGGCCCTGTCGGATCCCATCCTCCGCGCACGCGTCGCCGACGCGTGGATCGGGCTTCAGGTGATGCGCTTCACCGCCCTGCGCACCTTGACCTCGGCGGGTGACGGCATCTCCGGCCCTGAGGCCTCGATCTCCAAGCTCCAGTGGTCGAACTGGCACCGCGACCTGGGTGAGCTGGCGGTGGACGTGGCCGGCCAGTCCGCCCTCGTCGCCGAAGGCGGGCCCTACGAGTTGACAGACGCGCAGCGCCTGTTCCTCTACACACGTGCGGACACCATCTACGGCGGCACCAACGAGGTGCAGCGCAACATCATCGCCGAGCGTGTCCTCGGCCTGCCCCGGTAGGGAACCGCGATGAGCAACGTCACCACCATGCGCGACACCGAGCAGCGCGAGATGCGCCGGACCGTGGCCGGCTTCCTGGACAAGCACTCCGACGTCCGTGCGGCCATCCACTCGGAATCCGGATTCGACCCGGCGCTGTGGCGCCGTGTCACGGGAGAGCTGGGCCTGACCGCGCTCCTGGTCCCGGAGCGGTGCGGCGGCATGGGACTGGACTTCACCGACGCCTCCGTGGTGCTGGAGGAGTTCGGCCGCCGTCTGGTGCCCGGACCGCTCCTCACCACGCTGGTCGCCGCCGCGGTCCTGGAAACCTGCCGAACGCCCGAAGCCGACCGCCTGCTGACGCGGATCGCCGCGGACGGCACGTCGGTCTCGATCGCCACCCATCCCGTGGCCGCCGACCGTGACCATCTCACCGGCGTCCTCGACCACGTCATCCACGGCGTGGACACGGACGTGCTGCTGGTGGTCACCGAGGATCGGCGCCTTTACGCGGTCGACGCGCCCACCGGCCACCGCCGCACCGCGCTGGACCACACCCGGACCCTGGCCACGGTCGTCCTCGACCGGACACCCGGCACCCTTCTCGGCGCCGGACAGCCGGTCGTGGACCTCCTCACCGACCTCGTCCTCACCGCCTTGGCAGCCGAATCGGCCGCAGCGGCCACGACCTGCCTCGACCTGACCGTGGAGTACCTCAAGATCCGAACCCAGTTCGGCAAGCCGCTGGGCACGTTCCAGGCACTCAAGCACCGCTGCGCCGACCTGGCCGTGGCCGTGGCGGGCGCGACGTCGACGGCCTGGTACGCGGTCCGCGCCGCAGCCGCGGGCTCCGCCGAGCTGAACGTCGTGGCACCGCTGGCCAAGGCGGTCTGCGCCGACGCGTTGATGGCGGTCGCAGCCGAGTCGGTGCAACTGCACGGCGGCATCGGCTTCACCTTCGAGCACGACGCGCACCTCTACCTCAAGCGCGGCAAGGCCAATCAGCTGCTGTTCGGGTCCGGCGCCGAACTGCGCGCACGCGTCGCCGCGCTGGCCGGTCTGTGAACGACCCGCGCCACGCAGCCGATCTGGTCCTGATCACCGACCTGGTGGCCCGCGTCGCCCACACCGCCGACGACGGAACCCCGGTGGACTACCTGGCGCTCTTCACCCCGGACGCGGTCTGGGAGATGCCCGGCCACCCGGCGGCCGGTGTCGCGGCCCAGTGCCGCCGGGGCCACGCCGAGATCGCCGCAGGTGTGGCGGAACGACGTGCGTCGGGCATCCAGGGGCCCGGCACCGCGACCCGTCACGTCGTGACGGGCACGGCGGTGGACCCGGACCGCGACAGGGCGACCGCCGTGTCCTGCTGGCGGTTCTACGCCTCGACCGACGGTGCGCCACGCCTGGTCGGCATGGGCCTGTACCACGACGAGTTCGTGCGCGTGGCCGGTCGTTGGCTGCTGGCGCGCCGCCGCGTCACGCTTGGGTGACCGGCGGTGTCCTGGCCCCGTTCGACGGCGGCAGGGCTCGTGCCACCAGCGATCGCAGCGGCTCGGGCACCGGCACCGGTGAGCCGCCGGTGCCGATGGTCACCAGGGTCATCGAGCCGCGAGCCACCGCCACCCCGTCGTCGAGGCGCGTCATGCGCAGGTCCCAGCGGAACGAGGTGCGGCCCAGGTGGGCCACACCCAGCCCGATCCGGACGCGCTGGAAGAGGCTCGCCGGGACCAGGTACTCGCACTCGGCGGCACGGGTGATCGTCCGGAACCCGTACCGCTCGTCCAGAGTGTCCTGGCGCAGGTCGTTGAGGTACAGCCACTCCGTGTGCACGCGTTCCATCCACGGGAACCACGCCGCGAAGTACAGAATTCGCGCCGGGTCGCAGTCCGCGTAGCTCAGTCGCATGTCGAGGTGGTGGACCTCCCGGAACCGCTCATCCGTCACGCCGGGCCGCCAGGTAGCGCGACGGGAACTCGCCACCGCCGTCGACCAGCAACTCGGCGCCGTTGACGTACTCGGCGCCGGGCGAGGCGAGCAGCAGGCACGCGGCGGCGATGTCGGCCGGGGTCGCCATCCGCCCCATCGGGACGGTGGCGGCCACCCGCTCCTGCCCGGCCTCGTCGCCGTAGCTCAGGTGCGACAGCTCGGTCCGCACGAGCCCGACGGTCACCTGGTTCACCCGCACCTGCGGCGCGAAGTCCATGGCGAGTGCGCGGGTCAGCACGGTCAGTCCGGCTTTCGCCGCCGAGTAGGCGGCGGCGTCGGGCGAGGGGTTGCGCCCGGCCACGCTGCCGATGTTGATGATCAGGCCGCCTTCCGGTTGCTCCTTCATCACCGCGTTGGCGGGTTGGGCCAGGTAGAACGGCGCGAGCAGGTTCAGGGTGACGACCGCGGCGACGAACCGGGGCGAGACGGTCGCGCTGTCCGCGGGCGGCGCGCCGCCCGCGTTGTTCACCAGCACGTCCAGGCGCCCGAACCGGTCGACCGCTGTCCGCACGACCCGTTCAGCCTCGTCCGGCTGCCGGATGTCCGCCTGAATGAAGACCGCGGAACGACCGCCCCCGGTGGGTGGCTCCGACGTCTCGGATCGTCCGCACACCACCACGTCCGCGCCCTCGTCCAGGAACCGCCGCGCGATCACCGCGCCGATGCCCCGAGTGCCGCCGGTGACGATGACGACCCGGCCCTGCTGCGTCCCGGTCATCCGAGGCGCTCGATGATCGTCACGTTGGCCTGCCCGCCACCTTCGCACATCGTCTGCAACCCGAACCGGCCACCGGTTCGCTCCAGCGAGTGCAGGAGCGTCGTCATCAGCCGTGCCCCGGTCGCGCCGAGTGGGTGCCCGAGCGCGATCGCGCCGCCGCCGACGTTGACCCGGGCCGGATCGGCCCCGGTCTCGGCCAGCCACGCCATGACCACCGGCGCGAACGCCTCGTTGATCTCCACGAGGTCGATGTCGTCGATGGTGAGCCCGGTCCTGGCCAGCGCGCGGGCGGTCGCCGGGATCGGCGCGGTGAGCATCCACACCGGGTCCGCTCCCGACACCGACAGGTGGTGGATACGTGCCCGCGGCGTCACACCGTGGTCGCGCACGGCCTGCTCGGACATCACCAGCAACGCCGCCGCGCCGTCGCTGATCTGGCTGGCCATGGCCGCGGTGATGCTGCCGCCTTCCTCCAGTGGCGCCAGCGCGGCCATCTTCTCAGCCGAGGTGTCCGGCCGGGGGCAGGTGTCGACGGTGGCCTCACCCAGCGGCAGGATCTCCTTCTCGAACCACCCGGAGCCGACGGCCTCGACGGCGCGCTGGTGGCTGCGCAGCGCGAACGCCTCCATGGCCTCGCGGGAGGTGTGCCACTTGCTCGCGATCATCTCCGCCGAACGGAACTGGGAGATCTCGGCGTTGCCGTACCGCCGCTGCCAGCCCGCCGACCCGGAGAACGGGTCGGCGAAGCCGAAGTGCTGTCCGGCGGTCATCGCCGCCGAGATCGGGATGGCGCTCATGTTCTGCACGCCTGCCGCCACCACGACGTCCGCCGTGCCGCTCAGCACTGCCTGCGCGGCGAAGTGCACCGCCTGCTGGGACGAACCGCACTGCCGGTCGACCGTCACGCCGGGCACGTGGTCGGGCAGCCCGGCGGCGAGCCACGAGGTACGCGCGATGCAACCGGCCTGCGGGCCGATGGTGTCGACGCAGCCCATCACCACGTCGTCCACCGCGCCGGGGTCGACGCCCGACCGCCGCATCAGCCCGGCGAGCACGTGCGCGCCCAGGTCTGCCGGGTGCACGCCGGCGAGCGCGCCGCCGCGTCTGGTCACGGGCGTGCGGAGCGCCTCGACGAGGTAAGCCTCGGCCATGTGGATCCTTCCTGACAATGGGTGCGACCGCAGTCTAGCAAGCGCTTGGTTGGTCCGATAGGGTTGCCAGCACGATCTGCTGGAACCATAGGGAGGCGCGCGTGTCGCAAACGGACACCGGAGGCACGGACACCGGACACCTGACCATCCCCGCGTGCCTGCGCTCGGCGGCGGTGGAGGCGCCGGACGTGGACGCCGTGGTCGACGGCGACGTGCGGCTGAGCTTCGCCGACCTGGACGCCGCGGTCACCCGGTTCGCGCGGGCCGTGATCGCCCGCGGGCTCCAACCCGGCGACCGCGCGGCGGTGTGGGCCCCGAACTCGGCGGGCTGGGTCGTCGCCGCGCTGGGCATCCTGGCCGCCGGTGGCGTCCTGGTTCCGGTGAACACCCGCTTCAAGGGCGAGGAGGCCCGGTTCGCCCTGACCAAGGTGCGGGCGAGCATGCTGGTGGTCGAGGACCGCTTCCTCGACCACCACTACCTGGCGATGTTGCGCGACAGCAGCCCCGAGAAGCCCGGCGGCCGGCGGCCCGTGCCCGCGCTGCCGCACCTGCACACCGTGGTCACCCTGGACGACACCGACGACCGCACCGCGTTGACCCTCGACGCGTTCCTGGCCGGCGGCGACCACACGCCGGAATCCGAGGTCGACCGCCGGATCGCCGCGATCCGGCCCGACGACGTGGCCGACATCCTCTTCACCTCGGGTACCACCGGCTACCCCAAGGGCGCCATGGTGACCCACCTGAGCGACCTCCTCGTGGACGAGGCGTGGAGCGACATGTGCGGTCTGCGGCCCGGCGACCGCTACCTGCTGATCAACCCGTTCTTCCACAGCTTCGGGTACCGGGCCGGCATCCTGGCCTGTCTGATCCGCCGGGCCACCATGGTGCCGCTGGCGGTGTTCGACGTGGACGCCGCCCTGACCCTCGTGCAGCGCGAGCGGATCACCGTCTTCCCCGGAGCACCCACCGTCTACTCGTCGATCCTGGCGCACCCCCGGCTCGCCGACTACGACCTCACCTCGGTGCGGCTGGCGGTCACGGGCGCGACCGTCGTCCCGGTGCCGTTGCTGAAGAGCATGCGCGAGACGCTGGGCTTCCGGGAGGTGATCACCGCCTACGGGCTCACCGAGACCTGCGGCACGGCCACCGTGTGCCCGCCGGACGCGGACCTGGAGCGACTGTCGACCAGTTGTGGCAAGGCCATTCCGGGCACCGAGGTCGCCGTGGTCGGCACCGGGGGCATGCCGCTGCCGCCCGGCGAAGAGGGCGAGGTCGTCGTCCGCGGCCACAACGTGATGCTCGGCTACTTCGAGGACCCGGAGGCCACCGCCGCCGCCATCGACGCGGACGGCTGGCTGCACACGGGCGACATCGGCCGGCTGGACGCGGACGGCTACCTGCGGATCACCGACCGGCTCAAGGACATGTTCGTGGTCGGCGGGTTCAACGTGTATCCCGCTGAGATCGAGCGGCTGCTCGGCGACCACCCCGGCGTGGCCGAGGTCGCCGTGGTCGGCATCCCCGACGTGCGGCTGGGCGAAGTGGGTCACGCCTTCGTCGTGCCCCGCGCCGGTGCCGCGCCCACGGAGGAGGAACTCATCGCGTACTGCCGGCGGACGATGGCCAACTTCAAGGTGCCGCGCCGGGTCACGTTCGTCGGCGAGTTGCCCCGGACGCCCAGCGGCAAGGTCCAGAAATTCCGGCTCGGCGACCGCGGGTGAGCACGCTGCCGCCGAGCCGGTTCCACATCCACCCACCCAGCACCGAGGAGCTTCGATGCCCGAAGCCGTGATCGTCGCCGCCGCCCGTTCGCCGATCGGACGCGCCTTCAAGGGAACGCTGACCGGGATGCGCGCCGACGACCTCGCGGTCGCGATGGTTCGCGCCGCGCTCGACCAGGTGCCGCAACTCGACCCGCACTCCGTGGAAGACCTGATGCTCGGCGTCGCGCAACCGGCGGGCGAGCAGGGCTACGGGATGGCGCGGGTCGTCGCGGTGGCGCTCGGGCTCGACGAAGTGCCGGGCACCACCGTCCAGCGCTACTGCGCGTCCAGCCTCCAGACCAGCCGGATGGCGTTGCACGCGATCAGGGCGGGTGAGGCGCACGCGTTGATCTCGGCCGGGGCCGAGGCGGTGTCGCGGTTCGCCCAAGGCAAGGCCGACGGCATGCCCGGCACCCGCAACCCGCTGTTCGGCGCGGCGGGCGCACGCAGCGAGACCCGGGCCGGTGACGGCGTGCCGACCTGGACGGATCCGCGGTCCGCGGGCCAGGTGCCGGACGTCTACCTCGCCATGGGGCAGACCGCGGAGAACGTGGCCCAGGTGCGTGGCGTGAGCAGGCAGGCGCAGGACGAGTTCGCCGCGTTGAGCCAGCAGCGCGCGCAGCGGGCCATCACGGACGGGTTCTTCGCGCTGGACATCACCCCGGTGACCACCCCGGACGGGACGGTCGTCGCGGCCGACGACGGGCCGAGGGCCGGGATCACCGCGGCGTCCCTGGCCGGTCTGAAGCCCGCGTTCCGGCCGGACGGCACCGTGACGGCGGGCAACTGCTGCGGCCTCAACGACGGCGCGGCGGCGCTGGTCGTGCTGTCCGACGGGAAGGCCGCGGAACTGGGCGTCACGCCGTTGGCGCGCATCGTGTCCACCGGGGTCTCGGCGATCTCGCCGGAGATCATGGGCCTCGGACCCGTCGAGGCGTCCCGGCGGGCGCTGGCCGCAGCCGGGATGACGGTGGGCGACATGGACCTGGTGGAGATCAACGAGGCGTTCGCCGCGCAGGTGCTGCCGACCATGGAGGATCTCAAGCTCGACGTCGAGCGGGTGAACGTGCACGGCGGCGCGATCGCGCTGGGGCACCCGTTCGGGCAGACCGGGGCACGGCTGACCACGACGCTGGTCAACGGGCTGAAGTTCCGGGACGGCCAGTTCGGGTTGGTGGCCATGTGCACGGCGGGTGGCCAGGGGATGGCGATGGTGGTCGAGCGCCTTTCGTAGTCCCCGCGGTGTGCCTCGGAACCGGTCGCCGTTTCCGAGGCACGGTCGTCACCGCAGGCGTGCGGTGGCCTGCCACGCCTGCGCCGCCAGGCCCGCCGCCTGCTCGGCGAACGACTCCGGGGTCCGGTCGGTCGAGCCCATCGCCCCGGCGGCCATCCTCGTGTAGACGTTCTCCACGATGCATGCGGTCTTCCACCAGTTGAACGCCAGGTGGTAGTCCATCGACACCGGGTCCACGCCGAGCCGGTCGAAGTACCGCGCGGACAGTTCGTCGCGCGAACCGAAACCGGGAACCGTGGTCGGTGGCGCGTGCAGCGCGGTGTGTTCGTCACCCGGTTCCGCCCAGTAGACCAGGAACTGGCCGAGGTCGGCCAATGGGTCGCCGACGGTGGTCAGCTCCCAGTCGAGGATGCCGAGCACGCGCCCGTCCCGGCCGAGAACGCAGTTGTCCAGGCGGAAGTCGCCGTGCACGATCGCGGTGCGGGTCTGCTCGGGCACCCGGTCGGCCAGCCGGGCGTGCGCGCGTTCCAGGTCGGGCAGTGGCCGGGTGGCCGTGCCGCGCCAGTTCTCGTGCCAGCGGCGCAGCTGGCGGGCCAGGTGGTCGCGTCGCCCGGCCAGCGCGTCCAGACCGAGCCCGGCCGGGTCGATCGAGTGCAGGCCTGCCATCGCGTCGATCAGCGCGGGGCCGATCGCGGCCCGGTTCGCCTCCGGCAGCGCCGTCCGCGCTCCGTCCGGATCGCGCAGCACCAAGCCGTCCAGGTACTCCAGCACGATGAACGGCGCTCCGGTGACCGACAGGTCGTCACACACCGCGAGCACGGCCGGCACCGGCACGCCCGTCGCGACGGCCTGGAGCAACCGAGCCTCACGCAGCACGTCGTGCGCGGTCGCCGGGTGATCGCCGAGCGGGGGCCTGCGCAGCACCCATCGGTTACCGTTGGCGTCTGTGACCAGGAACGTCAGGTTGGAGCGCCCGCCGGTGAGCCGGGTGTAGCTGACAGGTCGGCGTAGTCCCGGCAGCGTGGCGGCCAGTCGGTCCGCCACGGCGGCGGTGATGCCCAGTGCGGTCTGGTCGATCAGGCCCATCGGTGGCTCCCAGGTGTGGTCGTCGTCGAAACCTCGCGCAAAGTAACTCTACCAAGCGCTTGGTTGGTCAGCTAGAGTGCCAGCACGACAAGGGGCAACGCAGCCTGGAGGAGGAGGTCCGGTGACATCGATCTGGTCGGGCCTGTCGATCGGGGCGGTCTACGCCTTGGTCGCCATCGGATACAACCTGGTCTTCATCGCCTACACGACCTTCAACTTCGCGCATGCGCAGTTGATGATGTTCGCGATCTTCGTGACCTACTGGGGCCTGGTCGTCGCCGAGTTGCCGGTGCTGCTGATCGTCCTGATCGCGGTGGTGGTGGTCGGGCTCGTCGCCCTGGTCGAGGAGCTGATCGCGATCCGCCCGGTCAAGGGCACCCACGCACACCTGGTCACCACCCTCGGCATGGCCACCCTGCTCGACGGCGTCACCCGGATCATCTGGGGTGACCAGGTGCTGAAGGTGCCGTCGGTGCTCTCGGACGCGACCTGGACGGTGTTCGGCGGCCGGGTGAGCGTGGTGGAGCTGGCGCTCATCGTCGCTGTCCTCGTGATCGCCGGCGCACTGATCCTCTACAGCCGGCGATCTCTCGTCGGCCTGGCCATGCTCGCCATGGCCGAGGATCGGGAGGCCGCCCTGCTGCGCGGCATCGACGTGCGGAAGCTCGCCCTCGGCGCGTTCGTCTTCACCGGCGTGCTGGCCGGGCTCACCGGACCGCTGGTCGGTCCCAAGACCTTCGCGGTGGCCACGCTCGGCGCGGCCCTGGCCCTCAAGGGCTTCGTCGCGGTCGCCATCGGCGGGTTCGGCAGCCTGTCCGGCGCGGTGATCGGCGGGTTCGTGGTCGGGCTGGTGGAGTCGCTGTCCGGGCGCTGGCTCGGCAGTGATTTCCCGACCATCGCGGTCTTCGTGGTGCTGATCTCGATCCTGATGCTCAAACCGGCCGGACTGTTCGGCACGACCAGGGAAAGGGCGGTCTAGCGCGATGCCGCTGCGTATCCTCCGCACGACTCCGTCGTGGCTGCTGCCGCTGGTGTTCGGCGCTCTGTTGATCGCCGCGCCCTGGCTGGGCATCGACGCGGGCACCCGCCGGCTGCTGCTGCTGACCTGCATCCTGGCACTGGTGGCCAGCGGCCTGAACCTGAGTTTCGGCTACGCGGGCGAACTGGCGCTGGGGCAGACCGCGATGTACGCGACCGGCGCTTACCTCGCGGGGTACCTGGCCATCAACCTGGTCGACGACCTCGCCGTGCTGATCGTCGTCGGCGCCGTGGCCGCACTCGTGGTCGGCCTGATATCGGGTGTGCCGGGCCTGCGGCTCGGAGGCTGGTCGCTGGCCATGACGTCGTTCTTCCTGGTGTTGCTGGTGCCGCACTTCATCGACCTCCTGGAGCACTACACCGGGGGCGCGGTCGGGATGGTCGGCATCCCCAAACCCCGGCTGTTCGGCGTGGAACTGAACAACATCGACTTCTACGTGGTCGTCGCGGTGGTCACGGTCGCCTGGTTCGCGGTGATGCGGAACCTGATCACGTCGCGGCACGGCGTCGCCTTCCAGGTGCTGCGGGAGAGCCCGGTGCTGGCGGCCTCGCTGGGCATCCCGGTGTACCGGCTCAAGCTGACCGCGTACGCGGTCGGCGCGATCCCGGCCGGGATCGCGGGTGTGCTGTTCGCCTTCGCCGACAAGTACCTGTCGCCGCACACGTTCGGCTTCACCATGGCGGTCACGGTGCTGGCGGCGTCGATCCTCGGTGGCGCGAAGAGCATCTACGGGCCGCTGATCGGTGCGGCGGTGATGCAGTACGGACCGTTGCGCTCGACCGACTTCGAGCAGTACGCGCAGGTCGTCTACGGCATTTTTCTGATCATCGCGGGGACACTGGTGGCCAACGGGCTGGCCGGGCTGGCCAACCGGGCGATCCGCTGGCTGGTCGCCAGGTTCACCACACCGCCGGCCGCTGTGCCGAACCGCCCGCCCGCCGACGTGGAGGTGCCCGCGCTGCCCGGCACCCGCCTGTCGGTGGAGAACCTGGGCAAGCGGTTCGGTGGCCTCCAGGCGCTGGGCGGGGTCAGCCTGACCGCCGAACCCGGCCGGATCACCGCGTTGATCGGCCCCAACGGGTCAGGCAAGACCACCCTGCTGAACATGATCTGCGGCTACTACCGGACAGACGCCGGGGTCATCCGGGTCGGGGAGCGGGACATCACCGGCTGGGCGACGCACCGGGTGGCCAGGGCGGGTGTGGCGCGCACCTTCCAGACACCCCTGTTCCCCGCGCACATCTCCGTCCGCGAGGCGGTGGCAGCCGGCGCGTACACGCCCCGGTATGTCGGGATGCCGTCGTCGATCCTGCGGCTGCCCCGCTACCGGAGGGCGGCGGCGGAGGACCGGGCCGAGGTGACCGCCGTGCTGCGGATGGTCGGGCTGGAACACCTGGCCGACGCGGAAGCGGCCTCGCTGCCGCTGGGCACGCGGCGGCTGCTCGAAGTGGCGCGCGCCCTGGTGTCCCGGCCTCAGGTGCTTCTGCTGGACGAGATCGCGTCCGGGCTGGACGAGGACGAGGTGGCCCGGCTGGGGGAGCTGATCCGGGCGATTCGAGCGGCCGGGGCGACGGTGATCCTGGTCGAGCACAACTTCCGGCTGGTGCTGGACCTGGCCGACACCATCCAGGTGCTGGCCCGCGGTGAACTGATCGCGTCCGGCACGCCGGACGAGATCGAGAACCACCCCAGGGTGCTGTCGGAGTACCTGGGCGTCATGCAGGAGGCCGAGCAGTGAGCACCTTGTTGGAGGTCGGTGGGCTGGCCACCGGATACGGCGACATTCGCGCGGTCTGGGACGTGTCGTTGCGCGTGCGCGCCGGCGAGGTCACCGTGCTGCTCGGGCGCAACGGGGCGGGCAAGACCACCACGTTGCGCGCGATCGCCGGCGTGAACAGGGCCGACGCGGGCTCGGTCACCCTCCAGGGCCGGGACATCACCGGCGTCGCCGCCCACAAGCGCGTCGCCGCCGGGATCGCCCTGGTCCAGGAGGGCAAACGGATCTTCCGCCGGCGCACCATCGAGGAGAACCTGCTCCTCGGCGGCTACACCCGGCGGCTCGGCAAGCGGAAGCTCCGGACCGAGCTCGACCCGGTGTACGAGATGTTCCCGATCCTGGCCGACCGCCGGCACACCACCTCCGGCCAGCTGTCCGGTGGTCAGCAGCAGATGCTGGCGATCGGGCAGGCGCTGATGGCCAAGCCCTCGCTGCTGATGCTGGACGAGCCGTCCGGCGGGCTGGCGCCGTCGATCGTCGCCGAGGTGATGGCCGCCGTGGTCAAGCTCAAGGAATCCGGCATCGGTGTCCTGCTCGTGGAGCAGGCGGTCGCGGCGGCACTGGAGGTCGCCGACCGGGTGACGGTCCTGGAGGTCGGACGGGTGGTCATGGACCGTCCGGCGGACGAGGTGGAGGCCGACGCGCTCACCTCGGCTTACTTCGGCCGGGCCGGCACGTGACCGTGAGTGGCCTGCCAGGGGCCGGCAGGTGGGTTCCGAGGTCGTCGCGTCACAGGTGATCACCTGACCGGGGCGGTGACGTGGCCGAGGGCTCTGCCGGAGTGTCCCGGCAGAGCCCTCGGTGGTGACCTGTCGAGCCGGGTGGCGGCGGCGTCGTGGCGACCACCGCCGGACTCCCGTGGTCCGCGGCCGGCCTCAGCGCGGGACGAGGCCGATCAGGAAGGTGGAGACGAAGTCGTCCGCGAAGCGCTTCATCGAGTACTCATCGGTCGGCTTGAACCAGCGGACCGACAGCCAGAGCGCGTCACGCAGCAGGCGGTACAGGACCCGCGGCGGGATGTCCGAGCGGAAGTCGCCGGACTCGGCGCCCGCTTCCAGTACCTCGATCCACGTCTTCTGGATGGCGCTCGCGGTGCCCTTGATGTGGTCGTAGCCCTCCAGCGAGGCCAGATACGCGCCGCTGTTCTGGTAGATCTCGGTGGCGTGCGGATGTGCCTCGATGACCGCCAGCGATCCGCGGATGAGTTCCGCCAACTGGGTGCGTGGATCGACGCCGGCCGCCATGATCTCCTCGTACCGGATCTTCAAGTCGTCCACGTAGCTGGTGACGATGGCGATCACCATCTCGTCCTTGGACTTGAAGTGGTGGTAGAGGCTCCCGGAGAGGATTCCGACCGAGTCGGCGATCTCACGCACCGTCGTGGCCACGATCCCCTTGGCGGCGAAGAGGTCTGCCGCCTGCTCGAGGATGATTGCGCGACGATCCGGTGTCGCTGCCATGTCGTCCCTTTCCGGGCCTGGTCAGTCAGGCCGTCCTGTTGCCAATCAAGCGCTTGTTATACCACGCTGGCCACGGTTGGTGGGAGTGGTCGAAACCAATTTGCGTCGTTTGGACCACTCTCGTTCCGGCCGATTGGGTCACGGGTGCGCATCGGGCACTTGACCTGCGGTGGATGTGCTCCTACGGTCCCGACCAAGCGCTTGCTACGTTAGGTGGCGGGCTGATGCGAGGGAGGCACGCCTGTGCGGAAGCGAGTTGGCGGACTTCTGGCGGCTGCCGCGGTGTTGGCGACCGCCTGCAGCCCCGACACCGGCGAGGGTGGTGACGCGGCGGGCGACGACGTCTACCGCGTGGTGCAGCTCGTCGGCCAGAACCAGGCCGGGCCGGCCGCGATCAACGCCCAGGCCGCGGCGCACGCCGCGAAGGCAGCGGTCGCGGTGCTCAACGAGCGCGGCGGCATCCTCGGGCGCAAGGTCGAGTTGGAGATCGTCGACGACGGCGGCGACCCGACCACCGCGGTCACCAAGCTTCAGGCCCGGCTGAACGCGGGCCCCAAGCCGAACCTGGTGCTGCCGGGCAACACCAGCGCCGAGGCGCTGCCGATGGCTCCCGTCATCACCGAAGCCGAGGTGTTCTCGGTCCAGCAGGCCAGCGCGTCCGCGCTGGACGACCCGAAGAAGTTCCCCTACCTGTTCAAGACCCCGCCGATCCCCGCCTCCTGGGCGAAGTCGTTCGTCGACTACGCCAAGGAGAAGGGCGCCCGGAAGGTCGCGATCATCGCGGGCAAGGACGCCTTCGCGCAGGCCACCGTCGAGGCGACCCGCGAGGCCGTCGCCGCGGCCGGGCTGGCGGTGTCCGGCGAGGAGACCTACACGGCCGAGGACCTGGACGTGACGGCGCAGCTGGAGCGGCTGCGCGCGGGTGCTCCGGACATCCTGTTCATGCAGGGCGCCGGCGCGTCGGTGGGTTACGTCCTGGAGAGCCGGAGCAAGATCGGCTGGACCGACGTGCCGCTGGTCGCCGACTCGACGGCCGCGGTCACCTCGCTCCTCAACCGGGCCGCGCCGGACGGCGTGGTGGGCACCCCGGCGGCGGCCAACGTCTACCTGCACGTGCTGGCCGGCGCGGTCGAAGGCGCGAAGCACGCGAACCCCGATGCGCTGAAGACCATGCTGGCGGCGCTGAAGGCGGAGGGCGAGATCAAGCTTCCGCTCAACGCCTACTTCGCCTACGACGCGATCATGCTGGCCGCCAAGGCGGCAGAGGAGTCCGGCACGGCCACCGACGCCAAGGCCCAGTCCGCCTACCTGGAGAAGCTGACGCCGGCGACGACAGGGCTGTGGGCGCTGTCGAGCTACACCTTCACGTCGGAGTCGCACGGCCCGGCGGCGGACCCGAAGGCGGCGGCCATCGTGCCGGCGTCCGTGCTCAAGGACGGCCGGTTCGGTGCGGCCGAATGAGTGACGCCCCGCTGGCCGGTCGCGCTGTCGTGATCACCGGCGCGGGACGCGGCCTCGGTGCGGCGTACGCGCTGGCGGTCGCCGCCGCCGGTGGCGTGGCGGTGGTCAACGACATCGACGGGGACGAGGCGGAGCGGGTCGCCGCCCGCATCGTCGCCGGCGGCGGCCGGGCCGTCGCCCACCCCGCCGACATCACGTCCTGGGACGCCGCCGAAGAGCTGATCGGGCGTTGTGTCGAGGAGTTCGGCGCGATCGACGGGCTCGTCAACAACGCGGGCGTGTTCGCGCTGGCGCTGCCGCAGGACCAGCAGCCCGAGCAGACCCGCCGGATCATCGACGTCAACCTGTTCGGCACGGTGGCGTGCGGCACGCACGCGTTGCGGCACATGGTCGCCCGAGGTCGTGGCGTGGTGCTGAACGTGACGTCCGGCGAGCAGATGGGCAAGACCGCCTCGGCCGTGTACGGGGCGACCAAGGCGGCGGTCGCGACGCTCACCTACTCGTGGGCGGAGGACGTGCGGGAGCACGGGGTGCGGGTCAACGCCGTCTCACCCAACGCGCACACCCGGATGGCGGACGTCTACCAGGCGTTCCGGGGTGTCGACGGCAGCCAGAACGCCGGCCTGGCGCCCGAGCGGAACGCCCCGCTGGTGGTGTACCTGCTGTCCGACCGCGGCGCGGCCGTCACGGGTCAGGTGGTGCGGCTGTCCGGGGAGGAGCTGATGCTGTGCACCCACCCGGCGATCCTGGAGCCGGTGGTGCGCCGGGACGTGTGGACGGTGGAGTCGTTGGCGGAGGCGTTCGAGTCGGACCTGGCCGGTCGGCAGCAGCCGGCGGGCGTGCGACGTGTGCGGTCGGAGGTGGTGGCGTGACGCGGCACGACAACCGGATCTGCGTGAGCGGGATGGCCGCGACGGCGTGGTCCCTGCCCGGCGAACTGGCGATGTACGGGCGCACCGGGACGGATGCGGCCGGGCTGGCGGCCGCGAAGGTCGCGGCGCTCGGGTGGCGGACGGCGGCCGACGAGATCGCGCGCGCCGGAGTCGGCATCGAGTACCTGGTGCACGCCTTCACCGCCGATCCCCGCGACGAGCCCGGCTGGGCACGCCAGGTGGAGCGGCTGACCGTCGCGGTCGACTTCGCGGCCCGGCTCGGCGCACCGACGGTCTATCTCACCGTCGGCCCGTCCGGTGACCTGACCTGGGAGGAAGCTGCCGACCGGTTCGTGGGCCGGATGGCGCCGGTGGTGGAGCGAGCGGGCGCGGCGGGTGTCGCGCTGGCGCTGGAGAACACGCTGCCGGTGCGGTGCGACCTGAGTTTCGCGCACAGCGTCCGGGACGCGGCGGAGCTGGCCCGGCGGCTGGACGTGGGGCTGTGCGTGGACCTGTACTGCTGCTGGCAGGAAGGTGGCCTGCCGGAGACGCTGCGGGCCGAGATGGACCGCATCCGGTTGGTCCAGGTGAGCGACTTCCGGGTCGGCACCCTGACCTTCCCGAACCGCTGGGTGCCGGGTGACGCCGACCTGCCGATGGCGGATCTGCTGGCCGATGTGCTGGCGGCCGGCTACCGCGGCACGGTCGACATCGAGCTGACCGGTCCGGCGATCGAGGAGGAGGGCGCCGAGAGCGCCCTGACCCGCGCCGTCGCGTGGACCGCCGCCAGACTGGGCCGCTGAGCCGTGTGAGCCGCTGAGCCGAGTGGGCCGTGTGGGCCGAGTGGGCTGTTGCCCTGACCGAACCGCAGGCCCGACGCATGGTGCCTGCCTGACGCGTGGACCCGAGCCGAACGCCGGAGCCCCGACCCGCCCGCTCTTCGATGCCGGCGCAGGTCGGGGCTCCGGCGCGTCGTCGGACCGGATCCGTCAGACCGGGTCCGCCCAGCGAGGCGCGCGCTTCTCCAGGAACGCCGCCGCGCCCTCGGCCGCGTCCGGACCGTCCAGCAGTTCGGCGGTGGCCCGGAGGTTCTCCGCGCGCAGCACCGCCGGGTCGGGGCACCACGCCCGGCGCATCAGGCGCTTGGTCGCCGCGACGGCGGCGGGGGAGTGGCCGGAAATGCGTTCGGCCAGCGCCAGCGCGGTCGGCAGCACGTCCGCTGCCGCCGACACCCGGTTGACCAGACCCAGTCGGAGCGCGTCCGCCGCGGTCAGCGGTTCGCCGGTCAGGCCGAGCTCCAGGGCGACCGCCACCGGTAGCCGCAGCGGCAGGTCGGTGCCGCCTTCCGAGGCCACGATGCCGCGGCTGACCTCGGGCAGCGCGAACACCGCGTGCTCGGCCGCCACCAGCAGGTCGCAGGCCAGCGCCAGTTCGAAGCCGCCACCGACCGCCGCGCCGTTGACGGCCGCGACCACAGGTTTGGCGTAGCCGTCGCGCAGCAGGTTGACCGGGCGCCGGGCCGCGTCCGGGACGCCGTTGCGAACCAGGTCTTTGAGGTCGAGCCCGGCGCTGAACGCCCGGTCTCCGGTCGCGGTGAGCACGACGGCCCGCACCGAGCGGTCCTCGCCGCACGCCAGGAGCCGGGCGTGCAGGTCGAGCAGGGTCCGCTGGTCCAGCGCGTTGCGTACCTCCGGACGGTCGATGGTCAGCACGGCGACCGTGCCACTGCGTTGCTCCTGCACCGTCATTCGGTGTCCTCCTGTGATGCGTGCCCTGTGCGACGACCTTGACGAGGTTGCCGCGCCTGGTACGGTACCCAACCAAGCGCTTGCTACAAAGCGAATGAGAACGCGGGGGTGCAGATGGCCGACAAACGGATGACCGGGGCCGAGGCGGTGTCCCGGTTGAGGTCGGGGATGACCGTCGGGATCGGTGGGTGGGGTTCACGACGCAAGCCGATGTCCTTGGTCCGCGAGATCCTCCGGTCGGACCTGCGCGACCTGACCGTGGTCAGCTACGGCGGCCCGGACGTGGGGCTGCTGTGCGCGGCGGGCAAGGTGCGCAAGGTGGTGTTCGGGTTCGTCTCGCTGGACTCGATCGCGCTGGACCCGCACTTCCGAGCCGCGCGGCAGGCCGGAAGCATCGAGGTCGCCGAGTACGACGAGGGCATGCTGCAGTGGGGCCTGTACGCCGCCGGTCTCAACCTTCCGTTCCTTCCCACCAGGGCCGGTCTGGGATCGGACGTGCTGACGCACAACCCGGACCTGCGCACGGTCGCCGACCCGTACGGCGGTGACGAGACGGTGGCGATGCCCGCGCTGCACCTCGACGCGGCGCTGGTCCACATGAACCGAGCGGACATGCACGGCAACGCCCAGTTCCTCGGTCCCGACCCGTACTTCGACGACCTGTACTGCATGGCCGCCGAGCAGGCGTTCGTGTCCTGCGAGAAGATCGTGCCGACGGCGGAGCTGACCGTCACCGCGCACCCGGCCACGCTCCGGATCAGCCGGCTGCTGGTGACCGGCGTGGTGGAGGCGCCGGGCGGTGCGCACTTCACCTCCTGCGTCCCCGACTACGAGCGCGACGAAAGCTTCCAGCGCGAGTACGTCGCCGCCGCGGCCGGCCCCGAGACCTGGCGGCAGTTCTCCGAGCGCTACCTCGACGGAAGCGAATCGGACTGGCAGTCGGCGGTCGAGGCCCGTCGCCAGGAGGTGTCGGCATGACCACCGCACAGATCGACCCGACGATCGTGACCCGCGCCGAAGTGTGCGTCGCGGCCTGCGCGGACGTGTTCCGCGACAACGGCGAGCTGCTCGCCAGCGCGTTCGGCACGATCCCGCTGATCGGCGTCCGGCTGGCCCGGCACACCTTCTCGCCCGACCTGCTGATCTCCGACGGCGAGGCACAGCTGGTGCGTGGCACCTGGCCGGTCGGTTCGCCGGCGGGGGGCGAGATCGAGGCGTGGGTGCCGTTCCGCACGATCTTCGACCTGGTCTGGCACGGCAAGCGGCACGTGATGATGATCCCGTCACAGGTCGACGGCTACGGCAACACCAACATCTCCGCGATCGGCGACTACCGCAAGCCCAAGGTGCAGCTGCTGGGCGTGCGCGGGGCGCCGGGCAACTCGGTCAGCCACCCGACCAGCTACTGGGTGCCCCGGCACTCGACCAGGGTCTTCGTGCCCGAGGTGGACATGGTCGCGGGCGTCGGCAACGACCGGGCGGCGCGGGCAGGACGCGGCGCCCAGCGGTTCCACGACCTGCGCCGCATCGTGACCGACCTCGCGGTGCTGGACTTCGGTCCGGACGGAAGGCTGCGGCTGGTCTCGGTGCACCCCGGAGTGACGGTGGACCAGGTCGTCGCCGCCACCGGGTGCCACCTCACCGTGGACGCCGACGTGCCGACCAGCCGGGAACCCACCTCGGAGGAGCTGCGGCTGATCCGTGAACTCCTCGACCCCAGCGGGTCGCGGAATCGCGAAGTGGCGGGGTGAGCTTGATGTCCGCGCTGCACACCAAGGCCTGCGACCTGTTCGGCGTGCGCTACCCGATCGTGCAGACCGGTATGGGTTACGTGTCGGACGCCGCGCTGACCACGGCCACCGCCAACGCGGGCGGACTGGGCATCCTGTCGGCGGGCCTGCTCTCCTACGACGAGCTGGTAACCGCTGTCGACACCGTGCTGGCGGGCACGGACCAGCCGTTCGGGGTGAACGTCCGGGCGGACCAGCCGGACGTGGGCCGCCGCTTGGACCTGCTGATCAGCGCAGGGGTCAAGGTCGTTTCGTTCGCCCTCGCCCCGCGCCAGGACCTGATCGCCAAGTGCAAGGACGCGGGTCTGGTGGTGGTGTCCTCGATCGGTGCGCGCCGGCACGCGGAGAAGGTCGCCGGCTGGGGCGCCGACGCGGTCATCGTGCAGGGCGGTGAGGGTGGCGGGCACACCGGCGGTGTCCCGACGAGCCTTCTGCTGCCGCAGGTGGTGGACGCGGTCGACATCCCGGTGATCGGCGCGGGCGGGTTCTTCGACGGCCGTGGGCTGGTGGCGGCGTTGTCCTACGGCGCGGCGGGCATCGCGATGGGGACCCGGTTCATGCTCACCGCCGAGTCCCCGGTGGCCCAGCAGGTCAAGGAGTTCTACCTGTCCAAGTCGGTCACCGACACCGTGCTGACCAACGAGGTCGACGGCGTGCCGCAACGCGTGCTCCGGGCAGGCACCGTCGACCGGCTGGAACGCGCCTCGGCGCCCGGCAGGCTGCTGCGCGCCGCCCGCAACGCCGTCGCGTTCCGCAAGGTCTCCGGCAGCTCGTGGGCAGACCTGGCGCGTGAGGGACTGGCCATGCGCAAGGGCCGCGACCTCAGTTGGAGCCAGGTCGTCATGGCGGCCAACGCGCCGATGCTCTACCGCGCCGCGTTGCTGGAAGGCCAGATCGACGTCGGCGTGATGGCCACCGGACAGGTGGTCGGGCTGATCGACGACCTGCCGGCGTGCGCCGAGCTGATCGACCGGATCATGACGCAGGCCGCCGACGTCCTGCGTCACCTGACAGACGAGGAGTAAAGGTGGCATCACTAGCCGATCGCGTCGTGGTGATCACCGGCGCGGGCCGGGGCATCGGTCGCGAACATGCCCTGCTCGCCGCCCGCGAAGGTGCCCGCGTCGTCGTCAACGACACCGGCGCGGACGCCGCCGGGCGCAACGCCGACCCGTCGGTCGCCCAGGCCGTGGTGGACGAGATCACCGCGTCCGGCGGCACCGCCGTGGCCCACACCGCCGACGTCGCGACCGTCGCCGGTGCGGTGGAGCTGCTGGAACTGGCGCGCTCCACGTACGGCGCTGTGCACGGTCTGGTCAACAACGCGGGCATCCTGCGCGACCGGATGTTCGTGAACATGTCCGAGGACGACTGGGACGCGGTGGTCCGCGGCCAACTCGGGGCCACCTTCGCCCCCAGCCAGGTGTTCGCGCGGTACTGGCGCGACGAGTCGAAGGCAGGCAGGCAGCCCGTTGCCTCGGTGGTCAACGTGTCGTCGACTTCCGGCCTGATCGGTGCCATCGGCCAGACCAACTACGGTGCGGCCAAGGCGGGCATCGCCGCGCTGACCCTGATGGTGGCGCAGGAACTGGCCCGCTACGGGGTGCGGACCAACGCTCTGACACCGGTCGCCCGCACCCGGATGACCCAGGACCTGCCGGGCATCGGCGAGATGGTCGCCGCGCCCGAGGACCCCGACGCCTTCGACGTCTACCACCCCGGCAACATCCCGCCGCTGGTCGCGTGGCTGCTCACGGAGGACTGCCCGGCGAACGGCCAGGTCTTCTACGTCAAGGGCGGCGAGATCCGGCAGTTCACCGGGTGGAGCTACGGCTGGACCGTGGACAAGGGCGACCGCTGGACGGTCGCCGAACTGGACAAGGAGCTGCGCACCCGTGTCTGACGAGAACTGGGCCGGTCCCGCACACGGCCTGCTGGCCGGCCGCTCGGTCCTGGTGACCGCGGCCGCGGGCACCGGCATCGGCTACGCCACGGCACGGCGGGCCGCCGAGGAGGGCGCCAAGGTCGTGATCAGCGACCGGCATGAGCGACGCCTCGGCGAAGCGGCCGACAAGCTCGGTGAGCTGACTGGCGTCCGGCCGCTGGCGGTGCCGTGCGACGTCACTGATCAGCGGCAGGTGGACGACCTGATGGACGCCGTGGTCGCCGAGCACGGCTCACTGGACGTGCTGGTGAACAACGCGGGACTAGGTGGCACGGCCAGTGTCGTCGACATGACCGACGAGCAGTGGGACTCGGTGCTGGGGGTGACGCTGACCGCCACGTTCAAGGCGACCCGGTCGGCGTTGCGGCACATGGTGCCCGCCGGCCGCGGGGTCATCGTCAACAACGCGTCGGTGATCGGCTGGCGGGCGCAGGCCGGCCAGGCGCACTACGCGGCGGCGAAGGCCGGTGTGATGGCGCTGACCCGGTGCGCGGCCATGGACGTGGCACCGCACGGCGTCCGGATCAACGCGGTGTCGCCGAGCATCGCCGTCCATCCCCATCTGGCCAAGGTGACGAGCGACGACCTGCTGGCCACGCTGGCCGCCCGCGAGGCGTTCGGCCGGGCCGCGCAGCCGTGGGAGGTCGCCAACGTCATCGTCTTCCTCGCCAGCGACTACTCGTCCTACATGACGGGCGAGGTCGTGTCCGTCAGCAGCCAGCACCCCTGATCGGAGGAGAGCCGAGGATGGCCAACCCAGACGCCGCCGGCACCGAGGGCGAACCCTTCCGGATGGACGTGGAACGGGGCAAGATCCGCGAGTTCGCCCTCGCCACCGGCAGCACCGACCCGTACTACCTGGAGCGCGAGGACCCCGTGGTTCAGCCGACGTTCCTCACCACGACGTTCTTCTGGCAGAGCGACGAGTCGAACCCTTGGCCGGCGGTGGACCTGGACCAGCGGCGCGGTCTGCACGCCGAGCAGGAGTACGTCTTCTTCGGTCCGCCGCCGCGCGCGGGCGCCAAGCTGACCTGTCAGTCCCGCATCGGCGAGGTGTTCACCAAGCAGGGCAGGCGCGGCGGCGAGATGACGTTCGCCGTGATGCACACCGAGTTCCGCGACGAGTCCGGCCGGCTGGTCGCACGGGCCACCATGACCGGGGTCGAGACCGCCCGGCCGCCGGCGGAGGAGTCATGACCGTTCCCCCCGTACCGGAGCCGTGGGTGGTCGGTCCGGTCACGCGCACCGACTTCGTGCGCTACCAGGGCGCGTCGGGCGACATGAACCCGATCCACCACGACGAGGAGTTCGCCAGAGCGGCCGGGTTCCAGACACCGTTCTCGGTCGGCATGTGGCAGGCCGGTCTCCTCGGCACCTACGCGACCGCCTGGCTCGGCCCGGAGAACGTGCGCGGTTTCCGCATCCGGTTCCGCGCCCAGGTGTGGCCGGGCGACGTGCTTTCCTGCGTTGGCAACGTGGTTCGCGAGTACGCCGAGGACGGCGAACGCCGGGTCGACGTCGAACTGACCTGCTCGCGCCAGAACGGCGACCCGGCGGTCACCGCGTGGTCGACCTTCGTCGTGCCGGACCAGGAGGAGAAGCCCCATGTTGATTGAGCACTTCCCGCCGCTGGAGCCGGACCTCGTCACGCTCACGGTGCACGACGACGGCGTGGCCGAGATCGTGGTGGACAACCCGCCGGTGAACGCGCTGCCGGTGGCCGGCTGGTTCGCCCTGGCCGAGGCGCTGGTGGCGGCCGGCGCGAACCCGGCGGTGCGAGTCGTCGTGCTCCGGGCGCAGGGGCGCGGCTTCAACGCGGGCGTGGACATCAAGGAGATGCAGCGCGCCGAGGGGTTCGGCGCGCTGATCGGCGCGAACCGGGGCTGTCACGCGGCCTTCAAGGCCGTGTACGAGTGCCCTGTGCCGGTGATCGCGGCGGTGCAGGGATTCTGCCTGGGCGGCGGGATCGGCCTGGTCGGCAACGCGGACGTGATCGTCGCGGCCGAGGACGCCACCTTCGGCCTGCCCGAGGTGGACCGGGGCGCGCTCGGCGCGGCCACCCACCTGTCCCGGCTCGTGCCGCAGCACAAGATGCGGGCGATGGTCTACACGTCGGCCACCGCGACCGCCGCCGAACTGCACGCCTACGGGTCGGTGCACTCGGTGGTGCCGCGCGCCGCGCTGGTGGACACCGCGTTCGAACTCGCCCGGTCGATCGCCGCGAAGGACCCCGCGGTGATCCGGATGGCGAAGGAGTCGCTCAACGGGATCGACCCGTGGGACGTCAACCGGAGCTACCGGTTCGAGCAGGGCTTCACCTTCGAACTGAACCTGTCCGGGGTCGCTGACCGGGTCCGGGACCAGTTCGGCAAGCCGGACGCGCGATGAGGACGATGTTGTGCCGGACCCTGGGCGGCCCGGAGAACCTGATCGCGGCTGACGTGCCCGACCTGACCGCCGGGCCGGGCCAGGTGCTGGTGGACGTGCACGCGGCCGGGGTGAACTTCCCCGACGGTCTGATCGTCGCAGGCACCTACCAGAGCAAGCCGGAGCTCCCGTTCACCCCCGGCTGCGAGGCGGCGGGTGTCGTGCGGGAAGTCGGCCCTGGCGTCACCGGCATCACACCGGGCACGCGGGTCGCGGTGTTCTGTGGCATGGGCGGCTACTCCGAGCAGGTCGTGGTCGCCGCGGAGCGGGCGCACCCCATCCCGGACGACATGGACTTCGCACACGCCGCCGCGTTTCCCGTGGTCTACGGCACCTCGTACCACGGACTGGTGGACCGGGCCGGGCTCCGAGCGGGCGAAACCCTGCTGGTGCTGGGCGCGGCGGGCGGTGTGGGGCTGACCGCCGTGCAGATCGGCGTGGCGCTGGGCGCCAGGGTGATCGCGGCGGCGTCCAGTCCGGCGAAGCTGGACCTGTGCGCCGAGCACGGTGCCCACGAGCTGATCGACTACTCGACGGGTGACCTCGCCGGACGGCTGGCGGAGATCACCGGTGGAGTCGACGTCGTGTACGACCCGGTCGGCGGCGCACCGGCCGAAACGGCGGTCCGCGCGCTGGCCTGGGGCGGGCGCTACCTGACCGTCGGCTACGCCTCCGGCGAGATTCCGAAGGTGGGGATGAACCGCCTGCTGCTCAAGGAAGGCGCGCTGCTCGGCGTGCTGTGGGGCAAGTGGGCGGAGCGCCACCCGGAGGCCAACGCGGCGAACATGGCTCGGCTGCTGGAGTGGTACACCGCTGGGCTGCTGCGGCCCCACGTCGGCCTGACCTATTCGCTGTCCGACGCCGCCACCGCGCTCGACGTGGTGCTGAACCGGGGCGCGCTCGGCAAGATCGTGCTGCGGACGGGGGAAGCCCGATGATGGATCTCGGTCCGAGCCCGCGAGTGCGGGAGCTGCTCGACGTGCTCGGCGCTTTCATGGACGAGCACGTGTACCCGGCCGAGCCGGTCTACGCCGCCCAGCTGGAGGCCTCCGGGCCGCGCAGCCACGTGCTGCCGCCGGTGGTGGAGGAGCTGAAGACCAAAGCTCGGGAGCGGGGTCTGTGGAACCTGTTCCTGCCGGCCGTCTCCGGTCTGTCCACTTTGGAGTACGCCTACCTGGCCGAGGTCACCGGCCGGTCGCCGTACATCGCGCCGGAGGCGTTGAACTGCTCCGCACCGGACACCGGGAACATGGAGCTGCTGCACCTGTTCGGGACCGCCGAGCAGCGCGAGCAGTGGCTGGAACCACTGCTGGACGGGCGAATCCGCTCCGGTTTCTCGATGACGGAACCCGCCGTGGCGTCATCGGACGCTCGCAACATCGCCACCACCATCATCCGCGACGGCGACGAGTACGTCATCGACGGCCACAAGTGGTGGACGACCGGCGCCGCCGATCCGCGGTGTGAACTGCTGGTCGTGATGGGCCGGGTCGACCCGTCGGCGCCCGCGCATCGACAGCAGTCGATGGTCCTGGTGCCGGCGGACGCGCCGGGCGTGCAGATCGTCCGGTCGCTGCCCATCTTCGGCTACCACGACCAGCACGGGCACTGCGAGATCACGTTCACCGGCGTGCGGGTGCCGGTCACCAACCTGCTCGGCGGCGAAGGCGACGGGTTCGCCATCGCCCAGGCCAGACTCGGGCCGGGTCGGGTGCACCACGCGATGCGCACTCTCGGCATGGCCGAGCGCGGTCTGGAGTTGATGACGCGGCGCACGATGGCGCGGACGGCGTTCGGGGGGCCGCTGTCCGACCAGGGCGTGATCCGGACGTGGATCGCCGAGTCGCGCATGGCGATCGAGCAGGCCCGGCTGCTGGTGCTCAAGACCGCGTGGCTGGTCGACGAGGTCGGCGCGAAGGGCGCGGCCACCGAGATCGCCGCGATCAAGGTCGTCGCGCCACGCGTGGCCCGGTTCGTGCTTGACAGGGCGATCCAGGCGCACGGCGGCGGCGGTGTCACCGAGGACTTCCCGATCGCCCGCATGTGGGCCAGCGCCAGGATCCTGGGCATAGCGGACGGACCGGACGAGGTACACATCCGGACCGTCGCCCGTCAGGAACTGCGCAGGCACCGGAACAGGAGCGCGTGATGGATCTGACGTGGACCGACTCCGAACAGGCTTTCCGCGCGGAGGCCCGCGAGTGGCTCGCGGCGCACGTGCCCGCCCAGCCGTTGCCGTCGGGCGATACCCGGGAGGGGTTCGCGGCACATCTGGAGTGGGAGCGCGCGCTGTTCGCCGCCCGTTGGTCGGTGGTGTCCTGGCCGGAGGCGTACGGCGGCCGGGACGCGTCGCTGTGGGAGTGGCTGATCTTCGAGGAGGAGTACTACCGGGCGGGCGCTCCGCAGCGGGTTACCCAGAACGGAATCTTCCTGCTCGCGCCGACCCTGTTCGAGTTCGGTACCCCGGACCAGCGCGACACCCTGCTGCCCCGCATGGCCGCCGCCGAGGACCTGTGGTGCCAGGGCTGGTCGGAGCCGGGCGCCGGCAGCGACCTGGCGGCCATCCGCAGCCGCGCCGAGCGAGATGACGAGGCAGGCGGATGGCGGCTGACCGGTCAGAAGACCTGGACGACCCGCGGCGCGTTCTGCACCCACCTGTTCGGCCTGTTCCGCTCCGACCCGACCGCCGAACGGCATCGCGGGCTGACGTACTTCCTGGTGCCGCTGGACGCGCCGGGCGTGATCGTCCGCGGCTTCGACAGGCTCGACGGAGACGAGGGCTTCGCCGAGGTGTTCTTCGACGACGTGTTCGTGCCCGACAGTGCCGTTCTCGGCGTAGTGGGTGAGGGGTGGCAGGTGGCGATGGCCACCACGGGGTCGGAACGCGGTCTGACGCTCCGCTCGCCCGGTCGGTTTCTCCATGCGGCGGACCGGCTGGTGGACCTGGCCAGGGCAGGCGCCACCGACGTGGTGTCGGACCGGGTCGCCGACGTGTGGATGAAGGCCCAGGCGTATCGGTTGTTCACCCTCGCGCAGGTCACGGACCTCGTAGAAGGTCGCGCGCCGGGGGCACGGTCGAGCCTGAACAAGGTTTTCTGGTCCGAGTTGGACATCAGCCTGCACGAGACGGCCCTCGACCTTCTGGGACCTGAGGCACAGACCGACAACCCGTGGAGCCGGGGCTTCCAGTTCGCGCTGGCGGGCCCGATCTACGCGGGCACCAACGAGATCCAGCGCAACATCATCGCTGAGCGTGTGCTCGGCCTGCCGAGGAGGTGACCTGGTGCGCTTCGCGATGACCGCCGACCAGTCCGACCTGCGCGCCGTCGTCCACGATCTGGTGACGGAGCTGTGCCCGCCCGCCACGGTCCGGTGCGCGCCGGACTCCGCCGAGGTGGCCGCCCTGCACCGGGGCCTGGTCGACCTGGGAGTCCCCGGCCTGCTGGTGTCCGAGGGCGCCGGGGGGCTGGGACTGGACGAGAACCACTTCGTGGCGCTGATGGTGGAGTGCGGGTGGGCGGCGGTGCCGCTGCCGTTGGTGGACACGGTCGGATTCGCGCCCGCGGTGCTGGAGTCCGCCGGGCCGGCGCGCTCGGGGCCGCTGGGTCCGGACCTGGCGGGTTCGGACCTGGTGGCCGACGTGGTGGCCGGGAAGACGACGTGCGCGGTGACGTTCGACGGCGTCGTCCGGTTCGGCCATCGCCCTGGTCTGCTGCTGCACGGTGGTTTCGGCGGTGTGGGGCCGATCCGGGTGCTTGACCTGGCGGGGGCTTCCCGCGAGCCCGTCGACGCCGTCGACCCGGCGGCGGACCTCCGGCGGATCATCGGCGGAACCGAACTGGTCGTCGTGGACGACCCGGCCGCTGTCGAACTCGCCTGGCTGCGCGGCGTGCTGGGCGCGTCGGCGCAGCTGATCGGGCTGTCCCGGCGGATGCTGGAGACGACCGTCGAGTACGTCGGCCAACGCCGGCAGTTCGGCGTGCCGATCGGCAGCTTCCAGGCGGTCAAACACCGCCTGGCGGACGCCCTGCTGCGGATCGAGTTCGCCGCGCCCGCCGTGGCACGGGCGGGTTTCTCGCTGGCGACGAGCGACCCGGACCGGGTGCGGGACGTGTCGATGGCGAAGGCACTGGCCTCCGACGCCGCACGCGAGGTGGCGCGGGCCGCGATCCAGTGCCACGGCGCGATCGCCTACACCACCGAGTACGACCTCCACCTGTACGCGAAGAGGGCGTGGGCGCTGGCCGCCGACTGGGGTTCGGCGGCGTGGCACCGGGCCGTCGTCGCGCGCGACCTCGGCCTGCCCTTCACCGGAACACCCGCGAGTTGAGACGAGGAGCCAGCGTGAGCACCGATGTCGTGACCTACGAGGTCCGTGACGCGATCGCCATCGTGACGATGAACCGACCGCAGTACCGCAACGCCCAGAACTCGGCGATGACCTACGCGCTCGACGACGCGTTCTACCGGGCCGCGGCCGACGACACCGTGAAGGTGATCGTGCTGGCAGGAGCGGGTGATCATTTCTCCGCGGGGCACGACATCGGCAGTCCAGGCCGGGACGTGGACACCACGTTCGACCGCAGGGCCGGACTCTGGTGGGACCACGTGGACAAGCAGGGCGTGGAAAGCCGGTACGCGCGGGAGTCCGAGGTGTACCTGGGCATGTGCAGGCGGTGGCGCGAACTGCCGAAGCCGACGATCGCGATGGTTCAGGGCGCGTGCGTGGCGGGTGGCCTGATGCTGGCGTGGTGCTGCGACCTGATCGTGGCCGCCGACGACGCGTTCTTCGCCGATCCGGTGGTGCGCATGGGCATTCCCGGCGTCGAGTACTTCGCCCACCCGTGGGTGATGGGCGCCAGGTTCGCCAAGGAGTTCCTGTTCACGGGCGAGCGCTTCGACGCCGACCGGGCCCTGGCCCTGGGCATGGTGAACCGGGTGGTGCCCAGGGCCGACCTGGTGACGTCGACGAACGATCTGGCCGAGACCATCGCCCGGATGCCCAGACTGGGGCTGGCGTTGACGAAGAAGGCGGTCAACCAGTCCGAGGACCTGATGGGCCTGCGTGCCGGGATGGACTCGGTGTTCGGCCTGCACCACGCGGCGCACGCGCACAACGCGGAGGTGGGCGCGGACTCGCTGGCCGGTCAGACCGCCAGGTCGATGAGGGATTCCGCACGCTGAACTGGCCAGACCATCACCGATGACGACGATCGTGCAAGCGGTGCAGCCGCTTGGCGGCATGTGCGGATGTTCTGGTGAGGTGAAGCGCCGCTCATGGCGAACCGAACGAGTGGAGGCCGGGAGAAGTGCTGTCGAGCGAGGTCGGCGTTCAGTCGATGGTGAGGGGGATGACGAGATCTTCCTCCGCTGCCAGCACATCGCCACCGAACTCGACCCGCGCGGCGGCCACTGAGGCCGCCCGATCGTTGCCCGGCCAGAAGTGGGTGAGCAGGAGCCGGCGTGCGCCCGCGAGCTGGGCCCATCGACCCGCCTCAGCCGAGGTCATCAGGTTGCGCACCGCCCGGCTGGCCTCGCCGTCCCGATCGGTGGCCTCGACGATGAACAGGTCGGCGTCCCGGCCGAGTTCGGCCAGCAACGGGTCGGGACCGGTGTCTCCGGTGTAGGCGAGGGTCATCCCGTCGGCCTGCAGCCGGACGCCGGCGTTGGGCACATAGTGCGGCAGCGGCACACCGGTCAGGGCGAACGGGCCGACCCGGTATGCGCCGGGCAGGGGGTGCACCTCGAAGACCGCGCGCAGGTCCACATCCGGCTCCAGGCCGCCGAGCCGGGCGAGAACACCGGGCGGGCAGTACAGCGGCACCTTCGGCTCGCATTGACCGCTGTAGAAGCGTATGCGGAACAGGCCGTGCAGGTCGATGCAGTGATCGGGATGCTCGTGGGTGATGACCACAGCGTCCACCGCGCCATCCGGGCAGCGGGCCAGCAGACGAGGCAGCGTGGCGTAGCCGAGATCGAGCACCAGCCGGTATCCGTCCCAGTCCACCAGAAACCCGCTGCATGCTCGCCCAGGCTCGGGGAATGCGCCACAACTGCCCAGCACGGTGATCTGTCGCATCCGGGCAGAATGCCATTCTTGGTAGATCCGGTTGGCAGGGGAAAGCCACGCCCGCCCGGAGCGGCCCGTCAGGCGGCGAAGACGGTGCGGACGACGGACTCGTCGCCGTCGATCTCGACCAGTCCGAGGGCGCGGGCGTCGCTGAGGGTGAGAGCGCCGGCGGCAAGGCCGAGGACGTAGGCGGGGTCGGCGCGGACGGTGGCGTCGAGGTCGCGGCCGTCATGCGGGCCGACCTCGAAGCCGGAACGCGTCGCGCGCAGCTGGAAGGGCGTGTCGCCGATCTCGAGGCCGATCGTCGCCGAGGTGCGGACCTTGACCCTGGTGTCGAGCAGGGCGGGGACGGCGAGGGTGAGCCACTCGGGGCGGAAGGAGTCGCCGTCGGGGCCGCGGACCATCAGCGGTGTGGACCAGCGGAGCAGGCTCTCGATCGGCTGGCGCAGCTCGGCACCCCACGGCGTGAGGGCGTACTCGACGACGCTGCCCTGGCCGGCCAGTTGCCGCTCGACCACGCCCGCGGCCTCGAGGTCGCGGAGCCGGTCTGCGAGCAGGTTGGTCGCGATGCCGGGGAGGCCGTCGATCAGGTCCCGGTAGCGGGCGGGTGCGATGAGGAGCTGGCGGACGATGAGCAGGTTCCACCGGTCACCGACGATTTCGAGCGACCGGGCGAGCCCGCAGTACTGGCCGTAGCTACGCATCGAATCCCTCTACTTGACGATCTCAAGTGCCCTTGACAGACTCAAGTCTACCGTAGGCCCGAGTCGAGAGGGGGCGGCCATGGCCGAGACCAGCAAGAGCGTGCGGCCCACCTGGGTCGACGACAACCTGTTCCCGTTCGAGAGCCGCTTCGTCGATATCGACGGGCACACCGTGCATTACGTCGACGAGGGGTCAGGTCCCACACTGCTGCTCCTGCACGGCAACCCGACCTGGTCGTTCCTCTGGCGCGACGTGATCCGCGCGCTGCGCGACGACTTCCGGTGCATCGCCCTCGACTACCCGGGCTTCGGGCTGTCCACACCGAAGCCGGGCTACCGTTACCTGCCCGAGGAGCACGCAGACGTGGTCACCGGGTTTGTCGACGCGCTCGGCCTCAAGGGGGCCACTCTGGTCGGGCAGGACTGGGGCGGCATGATCGGCTTGGCCGCCGTGCAGCGGCGGCCAAGCGTCTTCGAACGGCTGGTGCTCGCCAACACCTGGGCCTGGCCGGTCAACGGGGTATTCCACTTCGAGTGGTTCGGTCGCATCATCGGCGGACCCCCGTTCCGCTTCCTGGTCCGGCGGCTCAACGTCCTCGTCAACTGGTTCATGCCCGCAGGTCACCGAAGGCGGAAGCTGACCGCGGCCGAGATGACCCACTACCGCCGGGCGCTGGACACCCCCGAGCGGCGTCAGGCGTCCGCCGTGTTCCCCAGCCGGGTCCTCGCCAGCCGGGCCTTCTTCGCCGAGGTCGAGGCCGGCCTTGCCGACATTGCCCACCTGCCGACACTGATCATGTGGGGTGATGCCGACATCGCCTTCCGTCCTCAGGAGCGCGAGCGCCTGGAAGCGACCTTCCCCGACCACGAGACCGTCATCGTCAAGGGCGCCGGCCTCTACACGGAGTCCGACGCGCCCGAGGAGTTCGTCGCCGTGATCCGCGACTGGGCAGCGACCCAGCGCTGAGACGCGAGTCGTGCGGGTGAGCGGGACCGATTGACTACTCTCACCCGTACGGGACAACGAAAGTAGTCCGCTCGAATTTGGCGTCCTTGCGCGACTAGCTCGTCGCTCGAGTGTCAGCGAGCGCCGCCGGCCGGCACCAGCGGCCCGGCTTCGTACTCCGGCTGGGTGGTTCGAGGGATGACGACGCCTGCGGTCGGCAGCCACACAAGCACAGGAGTGGCCGAAACGACCGGTGTTGCCACTGTGCACCTGACATTGCGTCCACTGTGGACTCCTGGGGCCCCTTTTGGGTCCCTTCTCGTCGAGACCCAACGAGTCACGATGGGTCTGAACAGACAGAACATGCCGATGGGGCCGCCTTCGGAAGTTGCTCCGAGAACGGCCCCATCGCGGCCCGTCAGGCCTGGTCGGCCCACCACTTCTGGCCGGTCGCACCGAGGGTGGAGATCGGGTCGTAGTAGGGGTAGCGGCGGTCCAACGCCTCGGGGTCCTCGAGCTCGATCCCGGTCCGGTAGTTCTTGGTCCAGTACGAAATCCCGAGCTCACGGTCGTACTCGGCGAGCTGGTGCACCCAGCGCTTGCCGACGTACGGCACGTCGCACACGATCCGAGGAGTCGCGTACCCAGGCAGGTAGCCCATGATCGCGTGCTGCAGCTCCTGCGCTTCCCATACCGACACCCGCCAGTGCTCGGCGTTGGGGATCATGTCGCACATGATTCGGCGGCACGCCGGATGGACGGTCTGACCTGGCTGTTTATGAGAGCTTGGCGCTAGTTGATGATCATGGGGCCCCTGTGGGGCCCCTGGCCGAGAGGTTGAGATCTCGAATTCGAGATCGCTCGCCCGCGAGAAGGTCCTGAGACCGGTTCTCAAGCAGGCGGTGCGAACAGTGTATCTGCGGCCAGCCTGGCTCGTCCGTAGCTCGACGGCATGAGATGAGCATAGGTCTTCAGGGTGAAGGCCTCGCTTGAGTGGCCGAGGAACACCGACAGTTCCTTGATGCTGACGTTCGAGGCGAGCATGTGCGACGCGTACAGGTGCCTCAGGGCGTGCATCCCGTCGTCGCCCTTGATGTAGGGGATCCCGGCGATTGAGAAGGTTGGCTTCCAGATCTGGTTGAGAAACATCGATCCGCGCCACGCGGTCACACCGCGGTACGGCAGGATGAGGTTGGCGGTGTGGGTCTCCTTGCTGTCGTTCTCTCCCCAGGGAAGTGTGACTTCCACTGACGGATAAAGCTCGCAATGATAGTCGATGTGGTGCAGCGTCCCGCCCGAGATTGGAACGATGCGGGTCTTGTGACCTTTCGGGAGCTTGAACTTCAACTTTCCGTTGATGTAAGTAACCTGCAGCCTGCAGTGATAGGTCATGTCCTTGCGGTTGATGTCCTCCCTGTTGAAAGCGAGAATCTCGCCCTGTCGGAGCCCTAGTCCGCCGCCGATTGGCACTACCACCTGATGTTCAGGCGGAAGGGAGTCGTGGATCCCTTGGAGCTTCTCGTCCGTCCAAGGTGTGATCAGTTTCTGCACCGGTTTGGGTGCCGAGATGGTGCCGAGCTTGCACGGGTTTCGGTGAATCTTTTCGTCCACGACCGCTGCGTCCAACATCGCGGACAGGTTGATCCAGACCTGATACTGGTAGTTCACCGCGATCCCGGACACGTTGTTCATCCAGGCCAGCCAGTTCCTGATCACGGTCCCATCGAGCGCGACCTCGTTCAGTGACATGTCGCCCATGAACGGGTAGACCTGGCAGGCGAACAGGCTGTCGAGCGAGGCTCGGCTGCGTTCGTCAGGTGACCTGCCGTTCTTGTAGCTCTCCGCGTACTCGCGGACCTTCATGTCCCCGGCTTTGGGGGAGACGTAGCTCTTGGTCCTCAGAGAGTTTTCGATCTGGGTCTTGAATGCCTTGGCTTCCTTGTGTTGCTTGTCGGGGAAGCTCTTGTTGTCCTCCTTGCCTCCGGGAAGCTTCCAGCGGACGCGGTAGCGGTCGCCTTTGCCGTAGCGCGAACTCTTCTCCATCACGGGACGACCCTTTGCGTCCCGGACTACTTCTTTGGTGACCGGATCCTTCTTCTCTTGCCACCAACGGTCGTCGATGTACGCCATGATGCCTTCTGCAAGTCGAGCATGTGAATGATGGGCGCACGGCTCGGCGACGGGGAGTGGTCGCTCATCAGCCTTGTTTGCCCAAGGAGTACGCCAGTGTGGCCTGCTGGCGGTTTAACGTGCGCTCAACGCCGACCGGATCATTAAGTCGCGGTCAAATGCGGCGGTGTATGAAGCTGGTAGCGCACGAATACCTGATGGTTGAGCGCAGTCAGGTCAGCGGCTCTGCTCGGCTTCGCCTGCAGGCTCGTTCGCGCCTGAGCGTGTCGCCGAGAACTGTTGGTACAGCTCGGTGGGATAGAGCCTCGCGTGCAGCGCAACTTCCAGGCCGGATATCGACCGCAGATCGGGCAGCGTCTGCCCGTCGAGGATCCTCGTCACGGTCGGATGCGTGACGCCGGCCTCCTTGGCGATCGACCGCAGGCTCCCGCTGCTCGCATGCACCGCGGCTTTTAGTGCCTTGGCGAACGCGACGGCGAAGTGCGCGCTGACGGGAGCGTCCGCGCGGAGCTTGACGTCAGGGAATGTCCCTTCGATCACGTAGGCGGCGGGCGGTTGGTCGCCGCTGCGTCGTGGCACCTGGCCCTCCCGTGGGTGATCGAGCATGTGAACCCCTCCCATTCTGGCGGTATGCCTCGCGGGTGGCCTCGCGAGGCCGTCTCTGGTACATCTAAGTACCGATGGTACATAGATGTACCAGTTTTGAGTAGTCCTGAGGGTTGTGGCATCGCGCTGCGTGGTCGAGGGAGGGGTGGCCGGGTTCGACCTTGCCGAGCGCTGCCTGTTGATATGGCTGTCAGCCGCTTGTTCTCGCTGGGTTCGCGTTGTGCTTGGGATGACAGTTGGGACATGCCTGAACACGACCGTCGTCGCGTTGGATCAACCTGCGGTGCGGTTCGGGGCCGTCGCAAGTTCCACACCATTCGGGCCGGGCAATGGAAGTCCGGCCGTGCGTGGGCTTGGGCGGCAGGTTCCGCAGTCGCGAATGGATCACGGCTATCGGGGAGCGGGCGCTGTGAAGGTTCTCCGCCAGGTGCCGGAGGATCTGGTCGGGTTCGTGTCCTGCCGCCAGGGAATCCCGGACTTTGAGTTCCAGGGCTCTCTGGTCCTGATGCGAAATCGGTGCAACGGCATGGATTTTGTCGATGATTCCCGCTGCTGCTCTTGCTGACTCAGTCGTTGCCGCGTCGTCGGTGTCGCCAGGGTGAGCGCGAGATGCTGGGGACGGGGAGAGGGCTGTGTGGGACGGGTTGGGGGACATAGCTGTGTCGTGGCTGCGGTGGTCAAGCACTGTCGCCCCTGGGGTGGCGCCGGTGTCACGGGTGACAGATTGTCCGGGGTGGCGTTCTGCCGGGAGTGTGTCGTCGTCATCTGCGGTCCTCGATGATGGGCTGACAAGAAGTTCCAGGTCGATGGTGTATCGGTTGCTGCGTCGGCCGCCGCCTGGCTCGATGGCGACAAGACCTGCTGAGCTGAGGCGCTGGAGGAGTCGCTGGACTGTTCGCTTGTTCAGCCTGGTCTTGCGGGCGAGGGTGTCGATGGAAGGCCATGCATCCGTGCCGAGATCATTTGCCTGATCGGCGATCGCCAGAAGCAGGAGAAGCTCGTTGCCTGCCACGGGTGCGTACTCCCAGGCGAGTGTCACAACTTTGATACTCATTCTGCTCGATTTCGTTGATTGCGGATGTGATCACGTCAATCGTCGGCTACTGGTTGGACAGCCACTCTCTAACCAGATGAGGTTCGTATCGAACATGTTTGCCATACCGTCGCCACGGCGGCCCTGTGTTATCGCTACGCCACTTTTGTAGTGTCTTTTTGGGTATTTTCAAGAAAGCTGCGACCTCGTTGGGATCCCATAGTGGCTCGGCGTACTTCAGCGATCGAATCGCCGATGTCTCGCTGCCCGGTCGACTCCCGCTCTTCGAAGTGGGGTTATGGCCTGTGTTCACCTGTTGACTCCCGTCTCGTCTCGGTTGAAGCCCGAGGTTAGGAGTCGAAGGTCGTCGGCCGCTCGGGCAAACGGAGCGGCTACTGGACGAAGTGCGGCGCGTCGGCGTGTGCGTTCACCCGAGCAACTGCCAGGGCCGTGGGGCTCTTGTGGGCGCGCAGACGCCGCTACGCCACGGCGTCAATCGCGCTCCGTGGAATGGACGGCCAAGAAGCGGGGTCCAGCCAAATCTCATCCAGCACGATTACTTCAGTGTTTACTGAAGTTAAGCCGCCACCTTGCACCGGGAACAAACCACGCGGGACTAAGACATGCCGCCTCGACGACTCGAGCCAGCTGCTCCTGCGCCAACTGGTTCGCCAAGGGGAAGGACTGCCCCATCGGGTAGGCCATCTCGGAGCATCCGGTAGTCGTCGAGGTGAGCGTCGTGGACGAGGCGCGCGTCGCCAAGGATCCCGTCGAACGCTTCGACGTAAGCCGCCGAGAACGGGATGCCCAGGTACGCCAGGCCGCGCGTGCCGGGCCAGGTGCTGTCGTGGACGTTGCCGGCGTCATCGACGGCCCACGCGTGCGGATAGGCGATGCCGACGGTCGACAGTGCGAAGCCTTCAACGTAGGTCAGGCAGTGAACGGTCGCGTACGCCGATGCGTTCGCGAAGCACCTTCCTGCGGCGCCGCGGACGTGACCAGGTGGAAGCTCGGTTGGGACTCCCCAGTACCCGGTTTCGAGCACCAGTTCCTCAACGCAGGTGAACAGCCAGGTCCTGGTGCTGGCGAAGGCGGCATGGATCTCAACCTGAGTCGAGAGCCAATCGACCAGATGTGACTGGTGAGCCTCGCGTTGTACAGACACCCGGTGATCGTCCCAAACGTCGTTGCGCCTTGGTACATCGCCGCGTCTGACTGGTTTCTCGTCCGCTCAGGTCTTCTGTATCTCGTTCACGTGGGCCGTAGCGGGCCCACAGGGCCGTGAGGTGTCAAGGCGTCCGATGTCCTCCAAGTCACCGACTCCGGCTTCATCGCATCCGGCGACAGTCCACTTAGTCCTTGTGCTTGTGGTTTCAACGCGGGTTTAGCACCCGCGCCCGTCGCATATCCATCTCACGCTCGTAGGGGAATCAAGATGAGCATCGTCGTACCCAAGGCCGACCCGGTTCTTGCCGAACTCGCCGCGTCCGTCGGAGAGCAGGGCTCGTTCTCGTGTGGTCAGAGGATCTTCACGCAAGGAGATGCCGGACATCAGCTCTACATCATCCAGTCGGGCATGGTGAAGATCGGCCGCTGCACCGCGGATGGCAGGGAACACCTGCTGTCGATCTGCGGACCGGCCGACATGTTCGGCGAGCTGTCGGTGTTCGATCCAGGACCTCGTGCCTCCACTGCAACGGCGGTGACCAACGTGAGTGCCGTGAGCGTGGGGCGCACTGCGTTGCGCAAGCGGATCAACGCTCATCCCGAACTCGGGGAGTACATGCTGCGCGTTGTCGCGCGTCGGGTCCGGCGCTCCAACAACATGGTTGGCGACGCGATCTTTGCGGATGTTCCTCGACGTGTGGCCAGGGTGCTGCTGGAGCTCGCGATGCGCTTCGGTGAGTCCGGCAGGTCCGGCATGCAGCTCGACCACGAGCTGTCTCAGGAGGAGATCGCCCAGTACATCGGTGCTCGGCGGGAGAGCGTCAACAAGGTGCTCTCGAACTTCGCCCGACGCGGCTGGTTGGAAGTCGGCCACAAGAGCGTGTTGATCCGCGACCCAGCGCGTCTTGCTCGGCTCGCTCGTTAGGTCGAGCGCATACGAGCCACCGTCGGTGGCATCGCTACTTCTCCCTTCCCGCAGTCCTACACATTGCGCCTCTGTGGATCGTCCTATAAGGACTGTTTGTCTGCAAGGCGGGCTACCGAACTCCGGCTACTCGCGGTTGCAACTGCGCGAGCGGCGCGAACGGCAGGAGTGTCAAGCTCCTTGTGTCGACGAGAACCCTGTCCTGCAACACTTCATGGAAGACACGGCAAATCATGCTTTCCGTTGTGCTGAACCATGACGATGTCGAGGCGTTCGGCGCGGCTGAAACCGTGCTGCTGAAGAGACAAGGACGCCGCTTCTACCTGTCGCTCGCTCTCGAGCTGGATCTTCGCAGCGTGGCCAGGGGAGTGACAGCACGAGAGGAGGAGTTGTTCAACCTTCGTCTGAGCGAACAGGGACAGCGGGTACGCGTCATCGCGGCCGTAGGGGAGATGTTCGGAACTGAGCATGGAAGTCTCGCCTCGTGGTCGCTGATCGATCATCCCGATGCGACGGGACATCTAGCGCTGTCGTGTGCGCAGAGCGACTCTCGCTGGAAGACCGTGGCGCAGATCGTTCGTCCAGGCGACGGAATCGGCCTTCGATTCATCGGCAACACGCAGCCACATCTGCTGCTCAGTCGCGGCCAGGTTCGTGACGAGGTTGAGTTCGAGATCCGTAGGCGAACGAAGACGTTCACATTCCTGCTGGGCGTCACAGTCGGGCCACCGGACATCGCCCAAACAGTGCGTCACGAGGCATAGCGGGACTTGCCGATGGGCGGTGCCGACGACTGTCGATCGTGCACTGTGACAACAGGATGAACGCCGTTCGGTTACTGGAAAGGGACTCCAGTTCGAGCCTGGCGCTCAGGTTCAGGCCCAGCCGTCGTGAGGCACGACCTCACGTTCCAGTTCGACGCTATAAGCGTGTGCTGGTCGATCGTCGGACGAAGTACATCAATCGCACCAAACCCAATGGAGTCAAAGTGATTTCAGCAAGTCAGCCGACCGACGCTGTCCTCCTGGCCAGGGCGCACCTGTCCCTGGTAGCTGGATCCTGCGTCGGCGAACAGGCGGACCTGACCGCACTGTCTGCCCTAGTCGCCGAAGTCGGTCCAATCGAGGCGTCGAACAGGATCAGTTCCGGTGACTTCGTGTTCGCCTCGAAGAACGCGATGTCGGGCGGCGGTGCTGTAGGGCTCGCTCGCCGGCACCTGGAAGAGATCGGACGCTGCGGCGGGAGGCTTGTAGTCCCCGAGGACGCTGAGTGGCCCGGGGAGAGGTTGGCGCCGCCGTCTGAGGGTGGCCGTCGTGATCGTGGCAGTGGTGAGCCACTCGCGCTCTGGGTCCGCGGGCCTCATTGCCTGTCAGAGTTCCTGGGCAAGGCGGTGGCCGTAACCGGGGCACGCGCAGCTAGCCCCTACGGTGTCCAGGTAGCGAGTGAGTTCGGATCTGACCTCGCTGCGAATGGCGTCACCGTCGTTGCTGGTGGCGCCTACGGCATTGACGAGGCGGCACATCGCGGAGCGCTCACGACCGACGGCCGAACCGTCGCGGTGCTGCCGTGTGGAGTTGACGTGGCGTATCCCGTGGGCAATTCCGTTCTGCTGGAGCGGATCTCACGCGAGGGACTGTTGATCAGCGAGTACTCGCCGGGAGTCGTGCCTGCACGACAACGTTTCCTGGCGCGGAACCGGATCGTTGCCGCTTGTAGCGATGGCCTCGTGGTCGTTGAGGCCGGCAGGCGCAGCGGAACCTCCTACACCGCCAGGATCACGGCCGTCCTGGGGCGAGTTGTGATGGCCGTGCCGGGACCGATCACCTCCGCGACCTCGGTTGGCTGTCTTGAACTGATGCGCGACGGACGCGCGATCCCGGTCGGTTCCACCGAAGACATCCTGAAGGCCCTGCAGAGCCGCACTGACGGCGTGGGCGGCAATCGAACGATGCCCGCTTCCCAAGCGGTCCGTCCAGAGGCGGCGTCATGAGGTGCGGCCTGGACGTGCACGTCCACCTCCGCGACTGCTTGCAGTCCTTTCCGCAGCGCGCGGACTCTGATCGTGTGTACGTCATCGAGCTCCACGACACCTTCTTCAAGACTCGCTGGTCGATCGGCCGCGTCATCGGGTCACCCGGCTACTGGCTCGCACTGATCATCGGTGCGGAGCGCTGGACGCCACCGTTCCCGACACGAACTGCGCTTTGCACCGCACTGATGATGATTCGCGGCGAGCATGCGGCCAACTGGAAGTTCGATCGACGGCTACCGCTCGATCAGGACTGTCCTCGCGGCTGTGCGGTGCGGCGCCACTAGGTGGCGCCTTTCGCCCGGCTCGGTGCGCGCGTTCGACCTCCAGGCACCGCTCATGTCCAGCGGCTCACCGACCTCGATGAGATCGTCAAGAAGCCGGCCCTGCTCGTCCGGCGCTGCAACGTCCGCGTTCCGCCAAATTGAGTGCATCTCTTTCGTGCCAACACGATTGGCGTAGGAGTGGCGTCCTTGGTGTCGGCCATGTCAGTCGTGACCGGCTCCCAGCCCAACGGACCATGCAGTCGCAGTTCGAAGCGCTGCGTGAACCATCTGGTTAACCGGACTGCACTGCGCTCCGAACGCCAGCGGCTGGATGATCCGCGCCGTACAGGCCTTGGTTGCCGCGGTCGGTCCAGAACGCCGTTGTGGTGGCACGCACGCGGCACCGAACTCCGCGCAATCGCTTGCCAGTCATTCGGATCGACATCTGATCGCGTGATACCCGCATCAAATTTCTCTTTCTGATTAGCGCAGATACCGAGCGCGCCTACGAACGAGTGGCGGCTTCTTCCGAAAAGGACAGCTGATGGTAAAGATCAACTGCAAGGACGCCGGGGCGCTGCTTGCCAGCGTGCCGCCCTTGATCGGTTTCACTCCGGAGAACTCCCTGGTCTGCTTGGTCTGCAACGAGGGGATCGTGGTCATGACTATGAGGGTCGACCTTCCGGACCCTTCCCAATCTGATGCCTTCGCTGAACAGATCGCGCAGATGGTCCTCGGACAGGGCGACAACGTCGTCGCGATCGTGTTGGTGTTCGGAGGCGGCGAACTCACATCCACCGGGCAACCTCCGCACACCGAGGTGATCACCGCACTTCACCGATTCCTGGGCGACGTTCACCTGCCAGACGGGGTCGCGCTCTGGGCCGAGGCCTGCGTGGAAGGTGCGCGCTGGTGCTGCTACTGCGGCGAATGCGGCATGTCCGGCACGCTCCCAGATCCATCGGCAACCGAGTTGGCTGCTGCGAGCGTCGTGGCTGGGAAGGTGACACACGCCAGCCGGGCGGAGCTGGCGAGCTACGTCGAGGCAGCCTCCGAACAGGACCTCGCCCGGAGAGCCGAATTGCTCGGCGGCATGTCCACGACGTGGGCTTGTTCCTCCCGAGAAGGGCTCACCTTGATCCGGGACGCCGTCGACGCCTCAGCACGAGGCGATCTCCAGGTGGACGACGCCTTCGTCGCACGGATGGCACTGGCGTTGGACGATGTTCGGGTCCGTGACGCTTCGTTGTCCTTCGCGACGGACGAGCAGGCCGTGGCCGCTGAGCATCTGTTCTTCACGCTCATCCGGGAGTGCCCAGCTCCGTACCGTGCTGAGCCTGCAGCCTTGGCAGCGTTTTACGCCTATCTACGGGGAGAAGGAGCGCTCGCCTCGGTGGCGCTGGACGTCGCGGTTGAGGTTTGTCCGGAACATCAGTTGTCCAGGCTGCTACGCGCTGCTTTCACGGCAGCTATCCCACCTGCAGAGCTTGGCTACCTCGCGCGCCAGGCGGACATCGATGCGGCAGTGATCTTCGCGGAGCATGCCGACACGTAGGCGCGCCTTCCGGTCGGATCGAGCGATCTCGGTCAAGAGCTACCAGAGCGGTGCCATCCGCGTTCACCTTCGTCGTCGCGGCATCTGCCGAGCTCTGACGGACTCGAGTTCGGTCGAACGTGCCCTCGATCGAGCGATCCCGTTCACGCAAACCGGCTACATCGAACAAGTTTCCGGGCCGCAGCGTCTAGCCCGAACCGCGGGATTTCGACGGGTTGAAGCCCGCAACTGTCCACAACAGATCCGCACGGAACGAAACGACCTATCACGAGAGGATCAGCCATGGCTGGAGAAACGACGATCACGGTGGTCGGGAACCTGACTGCCGACCCGGAACTGCGTTTCACCCAGAGCGGCGCGGCCGTGACGTCCTTCACGGTCGCCTCCACGCCCCGCAAGTTCGACAAGAATTCGGGCGAGTGGAAGGACGGCGAAGCGCTGTTCCTGCGGTGCAACGTGTGGCGGCAGGTCGCCGAGAACGTGGCCGAGTCGCTCACCCGCGGTTCGCGACGGATCGTGGGGGTCTGGCCCAGCGGCCGACGCCGGTGGTTTCGACGACGAGCCCTCGTTCTGAACTCTGATTCACCTTCGGGCCCGCCGGCTTGTCGGCGGGCCCGCACTTCTGTCAGATCACGTCCACGCATCGACAACACGTGAGCGACGTCCACCAGGCATGCGTGAAGTCTGGGATCGGCAACACATTGATGAGGACAGTCAGATGTACAGGATCAGCGGCATCCGGCAAATCGGCCGTGGAGAGTACGCACTCCTGCTTGAAGAAGCGTGCACATGGACAGAGGCCCAACGCGCCTTGTCAGACATAGCCGCCCAAGGCTGGGAGAAGATCCGTGTGACTCCTGGGCAGTTCAGCCAGGAGGCAGAGGAAGCCCATGAATGCGGCTTTTCAGGTGTGTTCGGGGTTCAGGCGTGACACGGCGCCTGGCGAGGCTGCTCGACAGGTTGGTCGATGGCCTCGGGCAGCCCCTGGAAGATCTCGTCCGGGATCGTATCGGCGCTTTGGACGCAGATCCTGGGCCAGACACCTGGAACGCCGCGTACTCGACATGCCTGAGCAGCTCCGGCTCCCGCCGGACACTGCTGAGCTTCGTGCGATCCGTAGATGCCCGCTGCCCCAACGCGCCGATAGCCGGCTACGCGATCGACAACCCGGAGCGCTGGAACGGCTACCACCCAAGCCAGCTGACGCTGCGCATCGCACTACGGCATGCAGCTAGCCATATCGAGCAACTTCGCTCCACCCGAGCCCCACGGTCCCGTTCGCAGGACTGCCCGCCGTTCTGGCCGCCACCTGCGTGACGGTGGCGGCGGCTCGTTTCTTCGAAAGAAGGAGCTATGCGTGAGTTTCCCGCCACCACTGGTACTTCCGCCTCGGTCCGAACATCATCTTCTCTGCTTCTGCTCGACTTCATCTCGGCGACCTTCGGTTGTCACCGGGCACAGCGGGGCTTGCAAGTCGTTCGCGCAGAAGCCCCCACTCTTCCTGCGTGGACCGCGGCGTCGGTCGTACTGCTCGACGAGCAGACCCTGACGCTCTGCCTTCAGCGGAATCTGCCCGCACGCAACGGCATTCTGCTCGTCATCCCAGTCGACTCAGATCGCACACCGTGGTGCGAGGCAGCGCGCATCAGTGTGCAAGGGATCTACTGCCTTCCTCTCATGCGCCGTCCTCTCGCGACTGTGCTCGAAGCGGCTGACAACGTACTCGCTGTCGTCGGATCAGAGAGCTTCTCAGGGCGCCTCTAGTTTGCTTGTTCACCGCCCTGCTGGCAATGAACGAAAGATCCAGTGTAGAGGGCCGAACATTCGATGCTGGCTCAGTAAGGACAAGAAAGTCCTTCCTGTTAGCAACAGTTCAGGATTCTCTGCGACATCGGATCGACCGACGCGTCGCATCCACAACGAGGTGTCGTGCTGTCTTGCGTCGGCATAGCCACTGCGCCAGGCAGTACCGGCCCCTTCGTGGCGGGCCAGGAGGCCCGATCGCCGCGTCTGGTCGCCAACTCTCATTGAACACCCAGCCGCTTCGCCGCCGGGAGCACGGTTCCCGCGCTCATGACTAGTCCTCGTCCTCCCAGCCTGCCCACAGGGAAAGTAGGTACCTCGTGCCGACCGAGCTGATCCAGCCTCCGTTCTTCGTCTACGGGACCCTCAGACGCGGGTTGTTCAATTACCGGAAGCACCTTGACGGCCGCATCGCTGCGGAGGAACAGGGTCGCTTGGACGGGTACTGTCTTTACGACGCCAGCGGGCTTCCCCTCGTTGTCGGAAGGACTGCCGACACCAACGGTGTCGTCGGTGAGCTCATGAGCGTCTGGCCGGACCAGTACGACGACGTTCTCCGCCAGCTGGACGAGCTCGAAGGCTACGACCCTGCCGATCCGACGTGCATCTACGTGCGAGTGCTTGTCACGGTCCGCTCGAACACCGGCCCGGTTTCCGCCTGGCTGTACGAGGCCGGCGACACCGTCGCGCGCGAACTCACCCCGGACAACAAGGTTTCGAGCGGTGACTGGGTGTTGCACCAGGCCGAAATCCCCGATGTGTCCGCGAGAAGGAACGACGTCGTCGGCTGAGCGACGCCTCGGATCAGGTGTGGCTTGCGCCGTCTCGTCCACTCCTCGAACTCGTTGAGATGCGGATCTCTGTCCTGTGAGGACGGTCAGGCCGAAAGAATGCCGCTTGCTGGTGACGCAGTCCGGCTCACAGCTCCGTGGGGTGGTCTGTCAAGCGCCGCGGTCGTTGTCATTGACGGGGAGTCGGCCGCAATCTGCAGTTCGCACAGATCTTTCCAATCCTCGACCTTCCGCGACGACGAGTCGGTGTCGTGCAGCGGAGGCCCCCCGCACGATCGCCACCGAGCTTGCTGCCATCGACGAACGCATCGTCATCACGTGTTGGCAGTGGGGGTACGGCTGGTCTGGTGCAGGCATGGGGGAGGACTACCAACTCGCGGCCCCTGTATGGGATTGGCGGCCATCCACTCCATGGTGAGGCCTCGCCATCGCGCCACACGACACCACGTTCATCCGCCTACGGGAGCCGGAAGGCTTCGTGAGAGGCAGACTCGAAGGACGGTAGAGATGACCAGCGGAGGAGCTGACAGCATTCCCGTGCGGGTGGCACGCGGCGCCGCCCGGCTCGACTGTGCGCAGCCGGGATGGGCTATGCGCGTCGACGTCACCGTGCTTGACCTGCAGAGCACGACGGACGACCTGCTCGGACAGATCTTCGGCAGCCACTACAACGGCATCGACACGCTTGGACTCACCCGGGAGGCCAGTCAAAGCCACGGCTTCTACGCGCACTGCGCGAGCGTGGATCACGGATGTAGCTGCGACGCCGAGTACGCCCGCCTCACAGCGGAGTGGGCGCGAGTCGTCACCAGCCGGCAGGCGGCTACCGCGGTCGACCGCCCTTAGATCGCGGCGTGGCTATCTCGTCGACCTTGCGCCACAACACCGAGCAAGCCTCGCTGCCGCGGTGCAACGTTGTGTTGTCACGGTTGGTGGAGTGACTTCGAGTGCGGGGTTCGGTGTGGCTCAGCCAACAGACCTCGACTCCGGTCGGCCGTGCGGCCGTGGCACGAACGCAGACGACCACGCCACATTGTCGCGGCTCCTGTGCTTCCGATCTCGCTCTGCTGCGGGCAAACCCTCACGGTGTCCAGTGATGAGTTGGCCGGGCTCGCGTTCTACGAGAGCGACGTGGACGGCGCAGTGCCGGTCAACTTCAGGTCGATACAGCGCTCGGGGTTCCTGCGGATCGTCACCGCGCTTCTGTTCATCCGTCCGGTCGCCATGGACTGAAGGACACTCGCCAGTTCTCGCAACTCCTTCGTACGCAGCGGATTCGGCCGAGCCGAGTCCGCCTTCTCGTGCGACCACGCACTCGGCACGCCTGCGCCCGATCGACGTTCCCCTTCTATTCCAAGGAGAAATACCACGTGAGCATCAAGACCGACGACCGACTCGACCAGCCTGCCGACGAGGGCACCCCCGCAGCCGCGGCCGAGACCACGCCTGAAGCTCCTGGAGACTCCATCCAGGTGATCATGGAGCGGGACGGCTACGAGCTGCTCTTTGCCCACCCGCGTGCGCTGTACCTCGGCAAGGACGTCACGGAGAACACCAGGCAGACCGTCATCGAGGACGAGGTCTTCTCCAGCAGCGTCGAACAGTTCGGCGTCGACATCGTCATTGAAGCACGCCGTGACCACCACGGCCGCCTGGCCGTTCACGACGGCAAGATGCGCACCCTCGCCGCGCTCAAGGCCGGCCTGGACAAGTTGCTCGTGCTCGTGCGGCCGAGCAACGACGATGACGATGAGCGCGATGCCGTCAAGGCCAGGATCTTCAGCCAGCTGCGCATCAACGAGCGCCGCGCTGACATCACCACGGGCGACAAGATGGCCGCGCTCCATCAGCTCGTCCTGCTCGAGGTGACGCCTCAGGAGCTGGCCACGCAGCGACACATGCCCCTGAAGGACGCGAAAAAGCTCCACACCGCGGTGCAGTCGAAAGCCGCAGTCCAGGCGTCCCGGAACAACGAGAACCTGACCCTCGACGACATGCTGCTGATCGCGGGTTTTGAAGCCGAGGTCGACCATGATCCCGAGGCTGTCGAGGCCCTCACCCAGACGGCACAGACCAACCGGTACGGCCTGAGGAACAAGGCGTACGAGCTCATGCAGCAAAGGCGGGACGCCGATCTGCTTCGGCCGTTGCAGGCGAAGTTCGCCAAGAGCAAGACTCCGATCGTGACGGCGATGGAGCTCGCGGCCGACAACGACTCCGCCGCTCTGACGGCGCTGCGTCCCAGCCCCGCTCACGAGCCCGGCACCGCCCTCACTCCTGCGGCGCACAAGAACTGTCCCGGAAACGTGGTGCTGATCGATTTCGAGGGCCACGGCGAGACCCGTAAGGCGGTTCCCGTGCACCTGTGCCGGGATTTCCGGGGGTATGGCCACGCGATGCTCGATGCACCGAAGGGCGTGGCGGCTCTCAAACCGGCCGGCAAGATGACCCCGGAGGAACTGGCCGATCGACGACTGACGATCAAGTTCAACGGGGAATGGCCCCTCTCGATCGAGCCGCGCCAGGCCTGGATGGCGGAGAAGTTCCGCGAAGTGAAGTACCCGAAGGGCTTCCGGATCCACCGCCGGACCGCGCAGCTCGCAGTCGTCGCCGGCTACGAGTTCAAGAGGGCCATCGAGCACTCTCACCCGCTGCTGAGGGAATGCCTGGCCGGAGCCGCAGCGAGCGGCGAAGGCGTGAAGCCGGCTCTGAGCCAGGACGCACTTCAGAAGCGGATCGACGGCGCGAGCGAGGAGCACGCCGCCATGCTCACTCTGGGACTTTGGGCGTTCGCGGTCGAGGCCAGGATCTCCAAGCAGAAGAGCCCGTGGAAGAACGCCGGTCCCGAGACGGTTCTGCTGATGACCATTCTCAAGGAACTCGGCATGGGGCTCAGCCCCGTCGAGAACTACATCCTTGGGCTCGACGAAGACGGCCGTCCACTCGACGGCACCGCCGACGTTGCCGAGCAGGTCGAGGCCTCCGACCCGGCGAGCTCGTCTGAGCCGGTAGCCGCCTAGCCGTCGGGTAGGGGCCACCGCGTGGGTGGCCCCTACCCGCCCGAGAGAAATGAGCCGGATCGTGAGCTCCCGGCAACTCGCGGCAGCGCGTGCTGCGGCAGCCCGAGGGTGGCCAGTTGTGCCGGCGGGGGTCGACAGCAAGATCCCTCTGTTCGAGGGCTGGGACTCGGTGGCAACCACCAGCGAGGAAAAGATCTCAGTCTGGTGGGCGAGAGTGCCCTACAACATCGCCATTTCGTGCCGGGCAGCTGGGCTGGTCGTCCTCGACCTCGACGCCGCCCACGGCGAACTCCCACCCGCCCAATGGGCACGTCGGGGCGCTCGTCACGGGCGTGACGTGCTGAGGCTGCTCGCTCACGACCTCGGCGAACCAGACCCAGTCCACACCTACCGCGTGTGGACCCCATCTGGAGGGGAACACCGCTACTTCCAGGCTCCCCACGATGTCGCACTGCGCAACACGGTCGGGGCCCTCGGCTGGCACATCGACACGCGCGCCCAGCACGGCTGCATCATCGCGGCCGGGTCGGCCCTCCGAGTGGCGGGGAAACGACGCCTGTATCGCCTCGCTCAACCTCTTCTGCCCGTCGCACCGCTACCCCTCTGGATTGTCACAGCGCTCACGCCGCCTCGAGCAGCCGATCTTCCTGCTCGCACGTCCGGAGGCGTGATCTTGCCCGCACGCCGTGCGACCGCCTATGCGGCCGCCGCGGTACGCGGAGAAACCACGAAAGTGCGGGAGGCGAGGCCTGGGACCCGTGCTCACACGCTGTTCGTCGCCGCGATCAAACTCGGGCAGATCGTCGGGTCGCGATGGCTCGACGAACGAGATGCCGTTGACGCACTGCTCGCCGCCGCTGCGGGCCACGAAGGCGTGAACGGCTGGACATACGCAGAGTCCCTGCACCACATCATGAACGGGATCGCACGCGGAATCCGGGAACCACGCGAAGTCCTCGACATCGCCTAGCTGCCACTCGGTGCCGAGTTCACGACGCGTAAGGCGCGTACTTCGGCCGGCCGACCAGTATCGGCGACCTCGACTCGCTGGCGTGTGAGCACGTCTAGCTACGCGGTGGTCCACCTATCGCCTGGTACGTAGAGACAAACCCGCGCTCTCTCGTCCAGAAGCGCTGGAGCGTCACGACCTCCGCGATCGCACACCCTAGTCCGTTTCGCGCATCGGCCCTTGACCCGCGTTGACCGACAAGTGGTTCGCGGGAGGGCCCGGCCGGAGGTAACCATGTACGGTCTGCCAAGCCCCAGCATCGGCGAATTCGGTGCTGTGCCACCTGCTTTCGGTGACTATGTCGTCTACGAGGGAAGCGTCCTCGAAGCGTGGGGTCGTTACCGAGTCGTCGAGATCACCGAAAGTCCGTCGGGAGATCGCTACTCGCTCTCCGCCTACCAGGACGACTTCGTGGTGCTGCGGCGCGTCAGTCGCCGCTCGATCGCCACGATCCCCTTCGGATACGTCCATCGCGTGCTCAATCCGGTGGAGCGCATCGAGGCCGTACTCCGACGATGCGCCGAGGAAGGCGTCACGATCGACATCGCAGATGACGAACAGCTGTCGACACACGTGCTGAGCCTGCTGGCAAGCAACCGCCACGTCGAAGCTGACGCCTGCCTACTGCGCGCCGAGATGGCCAGCGGAATTCTGGCCGCTCCAGCCTTCCGCTACCGCGTCGGACAGCTTCGCATCCGCGGCAACGACGAGTCGTACCTGACGAACGACTCCACACACATCACCACCTCAGCGACCTGTGACGGGACGTTGCCCGGCGTTTCACCCGGCTGACGACTCCCAGAACGCCTACGAGCAGGTCGCGCCCCCACACCTGCGGAGCTGCAGAGGACCTTCGCACTCAGCAACGAGAAACCATTTCACGACAAGGCTTTGTGGCGTCACGGACGCAATGATCGGGCGCCACCTGCCGGGTGTGCCGCGCAGCCCCCCGCCTCCTGCCCCCAAGGCGGGTGCGGGCGCGCGGCACACCCACCTCAACTCCTCAACAGAAGGCGATAGGACACCTTGTGGCCGGCTACATCCACCCGTTTGACGACCCGGACATCCCCGCGAACCCCAACCCGGGCGTGTGGGTGTTCTACAGCCGCGGCGAAGCTTACGACGCGGTGCAGTCACACGGAGACATCCACGACGGTGACATCCTCTACGTCCCACCCGCACGCGTGATCGGCATCGCCACGTCGGCGTGGCCGTGCGCCTACACGCCACTGCCTGCCGGAACCGAGACCGACGATCTGCACACCCTGGCGTCCGGCCACACCTGGGAACAGTTCGCCCACGGCCGATACATGAACGCCGTCACCCGGATCCGCAACCCGACTGACGCCGACCTCGACACCTACGCCGACAACCTGGGCTGGCGATGGGAAGACGTTCCCCACGCCCTGGCCTACCAGTATCGCGCCGACGAGTTCTGCACGGGCTGTGTGCGTGCGGTAGCTGGGCTGGTGCCTGCCAGCGACGATCTGCGGCGCCTGCACCACGCGGCCTGGCACTACGAGGCCGCGCTGCGCGGCATCGATCTCAGCGACGAGTCCAGCTACGACTCAGCCGATGCCCCCAAACCTCTCAAAGTCCCGGCGAACCTCCAGCACGAGCAGGACGAGGAGGAGTCCGTACCGCTGAAGCCCCGCGTTTGCGGGAACTGCGCCACTCCGCTGACGCTCAACGGCCCGCCCAGCTGAATCCGGCTGGCCCACCTCAATCACCTTCTGCGAGGAGAACCTCATGCCCGTGGAGAGCGGGACAGCGGACGAGGCCGGTCACAAGATCGGTGACGTCTGCCTGACGTACATCGATGACTCGATCTACATCGAGATCACCAAGCTGGCATCGGACCGGTACGAGTTGGGCTGGTCCGACCAAGTAGCAAACGAGTGGTTCGAAGAACTTCCGTCTCTGCCGATGGCCGTGGTGCGCATGGCAGCGATCCTGCAGTGCGGAGAGCACAGCTGGGACCGCGGCACGGTGGACCTCGAAGAGTTCACACACGCCGCGACGAAGTTGCTCGACTTCGCCACTTCAGGCTGGGAGACCCACAAGAACCAAACGACAATCCACACTGGAGAGACACTCTTACCGATCGACACCACCGCGTCGTCGGATCTGAAGTCGGCGCAATGACCGCACCCAGCGATCCAGGACTGAACGGCCCGGAGCAGACAGGTGCCGAGCACACGTCGGCAGCTTCTTCCGTTCACAACGTCTACGCGGTGCGGCTGCACCACGACCGCGGCACCATCACGTTCACCGTCGGACTCGCTAGCTCTCCGCGCTCGGCGGTGGACCTGGTTCTCGCGGCCGAGCATGCGCCGCGCGCTGCGGTGAAATGGGTAAGGCTTCAACCCCGATGTGACTACTGCACCAACCTCGCCACGCGCTACGTGCGTGATAGCGGCGACGACACCCCCTTGTGCTGGGACTGCGCCCGCACACAGCACGGCGGCACTGCCAGGGCAGCACGCGAAGCCACCGGCAAGCTGGGCATCAGTCGGTACATCGAGATCCCTGAAGACAGCTGGGCCACTCCACCGCAGCAACGGAGCACCACCGACTCCTGAGTGGCGCCGTGCCTGTGCCATGCGAGGTGCCTTCATCACGCACCGGCACGGGACGGCCCGCACCCGCGTTCAGGAGAAGTCAATGAACGACAACATGATCCGTCTGCCTGGCCATCCGATTCTCGGCGTAGGCGATCTCGTCCACTACGACGCCTCGTTCGCCGGCGACCTGCCCGTCAAGATCGTCGGACTCATGCCGACGTACAAGCACGGGTGCGACGTCATCAAAGTTCAGCTCATGACCACCTTTCGGTTGGCTCGCAATTGCTTCGAACCCCGTGAGCTCATCACGGCCGAGCCGACGAACGTACTGCCACGCACGGGCTGGCGAACACTCAGCAGCCCGTTCCACAAACGACACGCCCTCGGGTGGTGTCTTGCCTGGGAGGCCTGCTCATCGTGTGGGCGCGAATCGCGCCAGACGACAGGTGGAACTCCTCCACACCAACCGTTGAGTGCCAGGCCCCGCCGTTGACGGGCGTCGTCTGCCTGGACGACATCCTCGGTCGGCTGTACCTCGATGTCATCTGGACGGGAGCGCCACCTGGACCATCCGCTAGGGGCAGAGACGGCGTGGCATGCCTGCGCACCTCCGCTCGGCACACCGATCAGGAAGACAGATGAGCGTCCACTTCCCATCGACAGCAACCAGACAGGCCCTGGAGCGCAAGTATCCCGGCTACGGCCTCGTCGACCAGATGACCCGCGAGTTCTACCGGCGCGACGCGATCGTCCGAGTCCCGTTCACGGTTGGCGAGTGGACAGACTTCACGAACGAGGTATGGGATACCCACGGCGACATCAACCTCGGCGAGCGCGTACAGGTCCTCGCCTTCGCCAACGTCGGACTCCGCGCGATCGCGGCCATCGTCGCGGTCATCAGCCCACGCACTCGCGAACCGATCATCAAACACGGTGTGGGCCTCGGACACCTGATTCTGCCCGCAGTCTCGCCGGGCGCACGGCGCATGTACGTGGACTACGCGAGCGATCCGAGGGTCGCAAGCCGGCACAACCGTCGCCCCACCGCCCAGCACGAACGAACCTCAGACCTGTCCGGACCGCGAGGCGATGTCGAACTCCGCTTCGTCCCTCCTCGCATGCCGGAGGAATGACCAGCGCCACCCCGCTGCCAGCTGCACGCGGTGCACGATCAAACTCCGCCACGAGCCGATCGCATCGTCTCCGCTGAGCCGCTGTCGGCACCCACGCGAAGTCGATCCGCGCTACCTGCCCAGCTCGTCGCATCAAGCCGCCAGTGGGCCACGCCCACTCCCCAAGCCGCCGCGCTTCTGAACCGACTCATCCAGCACTACAAAGGAGATCTTCCATGCCTGAAAACCTCTTCCTGCAGATCGGCGACCTTTGCGGTGTGCCCCGAGACGTCGGACACCCTGACCGGTTCGAGGTCAAGTTCATCCTTGGTTTCAACAACGACCGCCGCTTCAGCAAGGACACCGGTCGCTGGGACGACGGAACCGCGACCTTCCTGGATGTCGTCTGCTCCGGCACGCTCGCCAAGAACGTGTTGGAGAGCGACTGGACCACCGGCCTGAAGATCATGGTCTACGGCCACCTGACCAACAACGACTCGTTCGACCACGAGATCGGCAAGACCATCCCAGCGTTCACGTTCAAGGCGATCCACGCTGGGCCGAGCGCGCGGCGCGGTCCGGTCACAGCGATCAGGGAGCGGAAAGCTCGTCACGAACCAGTCCGCGCCGGCGACATGTTCCCTCAGGTCGCCCGAGCTCTTGAAGAGATGCAGCGGCGGCGCACCGAGCCTGCCGTCGAGACGCCGGCCGCGGCGTGAACCACCGACTGCGAATCGACCGAGACACGACTCGCAACGATCAACACGAGCCTCCTGGCGCAGAGTTCGACGCCGCCATGCCTCGGCTACACAGGGGCATGGCGACCGCCCTCCGTGAAGCAACGGACCTGCGCTGTGTTCCTCCGCCCTGAGCTGACTGGAAGTCCAATGAGCTACCGCACATCTCCCAGCCGCACCTTCCAACTAAGGCTCGCCAACGGCCGCCTGCTGTACGTCGCTCCCGTGATCGCCGGCCGGGTCCGAGGAGTTGACGCTGACGGCGACGTTCTCGTGTGCGACGAGGACATCAAGCGTGCCGACGGCACCGAACGCCTTGTTCCGCTGACGCCTTGCTGCCACGCCACGGGAAAGGGCGCTTCCTATTCCGAGACCAACGTCGCCTGCCGGCACTGCTGCCAGAACGTCGGCCCCAAGTACGGAACAGATGGCCATCTGGCAGTTGGTCTCGCCGCGACCGTCGCTTCGGTGTCCGTGGAACGCCAGCCGGGCGAAGTTCTCACCTTCAGCGCTGCGGCGACCGACGGTCCCACCTCACTGGCTCTGATTGGAAGCAGTGGCAGCACGAACGAGCTGCGCGAGCGGTTGTGGGCGGCGACGGCCAATTCTGGCGTCCCTCTCATCCATCGCAGCATCACGGTGCGCGTCGACCCACACCGGAAGCTTCCTTCTGTCACGTCGGCGGCCATCGCCGTGGCTGCTATCGCGGCTGCGGCAGGAATCTCGACGCGGCGGATCACCGACACCGCCGTGATCGGCGACGTGAGCCTCGACGGCGGCCTCCGCAAAACGGGCGACATCTACGCCGCAGTCCGGGCAGCCCGCGCCCACGGCATCAGCCGGGTCATCGTGCCGGCGACGTGCCTTGAGGAGATCGTTGAACTGGATGACCTCGAAGTGCTTGGTGCTCATCGCCTGGCAGAGATTGCCGAGTGGCTGCGTGGCGACGACAACGCGCTCCACAATCTCACTTCGGACAAGCCGAACTCTCCGACACGTTCCGTGCCGGTTCAGGAGTGAGGCCTCAGCTCTTGGCTGAGCGATGAGTCGCTGACACGTACTGGGAGCCGTACAAGGCTACGAACTCTGCGAACACACGGGATGGGTGTGCTGGCGGCTTAGGCACGAGGCCCACCGTCCGAGGACGGAACCGCGACAGTCAGCCGCCAGCACGGTGCTTCAGCGCCGGAGGCACACCATGCCTGATTTGCTGAAGACCTTCACACCCTACCGTTCGTGGATCTGAGATGTGGAGCACCGTCGACCTTGCGCCTGGCGTTGCGCGTGATGCTCCTGCGAGGCATGACCGCGAGAGTCGCGGTGAGCGTGACCACGAATGCGCCGCACGTCGCGGGCCTGGTCGCGACCAGACGAGTAAGTACGTCGGCCGTGAGAGCTGGCACAGCTCATAGCTGGACCAGCCCCTGTTCTTGTCGGAGCAACACAGCGCACCAGGGGGTTGCCGAATGGCGAGCAGAACCATCCGCAGGCTTCTTCAGGCCAAACGAGCAACCCAAGCCCCGTGGGCGCCGGCGACCGCACGTGAGCGGTACGCCATCGCGAGCAGGCGCCAGCGCCAGAACGCGAGAGAGGTAGCGAACGGTGAGAGGTGCGGGACCTGCGGGTTTCCGAGTGACATGCCGAACTGCCCCGACTGCCTGGCTGGAACCTGAGCCGCGGACACGAGGACTAGCAGCTTATGTCGCGGAATCTGAAGCGGCAGCGTTCCCTGGATAGCTTAGGTCGCCATAATCAGTTCCGAAAACTGTGGCTGACTCCGAAATTCGACTCACTTACGGAAGTGATGAAAGGGGCGGCGCATTGTATGGGTCGGTGGCGGCCTGTCAATTCGCCTGTCCAATGATTTTTTGGCGCCCGAATGGCGCGGGGCCCCTACCGCCACGCAATTCGGGCGCCAAAAAATCACCGGCCAAAGATGGCGAATTGACAGACCGCCACCGACCCGCGGTCAGGAAGACAAGGGCAGGCCCCTGGCCTGCCCTTTCGTGGCGCGCCGCCCCTTCCATCACTTCCTCTGCGTGGCTGGACTTTGTGGCACTGAGAAAGAAAAAGAGTTCAAAGAATTACTCTTTCGGCCGCGAAAGGCTTGCATTGCAGCCCTATTCTTTATAGGATCGAAGTGCAAGAAAACGCCGGGGACCGCGACCCCCGGCGGCCGGAAAACACCACCAAAGGTTGAGTCTCATGACGAATGAAACGTCTGTTTCGGAAATGCTGGAAGACATTGACCTGCTCCTCGACCTTGGCGGAATGGCCGAGGCACGCGAGCTGGCCGCACAGATTCTTGACACCGCAGACCCCGAAACCCTTGAGGTACTCGCTCACATCGCCTGGGTTCGTGAGAACAACACCAAGACCGTCAACGCCCGGATGCGGGACGCTTGGAAGCGCAGCACCTTGGAGCACCGCGAACTCATCGAGACGTGCGTCGTCCTGTACGTCGATCCGATCACCCCGCCCGTCGACGAAGCAACTCCGGCCGAGCCCGAGGTCCTGCGCGCCGACGTGCACATTCCCACCACCCGAGCCGAAGCGCCGGAGTTGCGCACGAGCTACCGCAGGGACGTCGTCGAGTTCAGCCCCGTCCGCCGGAAGGTCGACCCGGCCGCCCGCATCGCCCGCAGGACCAAGAAGCAGATCCGAACGGCCATCAAGTGCGCCAAGACTGTCCACCGCTACCAGTGGAGCCGCGCCGGTGTCGACGACCAGCCTCCGATCGAGGACAGGCCGTTCAACTACGAGAACGACTACGACGAGACGGCCGTTCCCGCGCTACAAGGGCTCGCGTGCGTCCACTGCTGGCAGGAACGCAGCGCAAAGGACAACCGCCACCACACCGATGGACTCTGCGACCGGTGCCGCAGCCTTGGCCGCCCAGGGCTCCCTTCCCTGCCCGCCACCGCGTGGCGAGACGAAATCATCGCCGCCAGGTGCAAGTTCATCGCCACGACTTTCCCGCGCTCGACCGCACTGGCCATCCTCCGCAAGGAAGCCGACGCCTACAGCCCGGCCGACCAGTGGGACATGAAGCGGCTGGTGCACAACAACTTCGGTTGGAACGACGAATCGAAGATGTCCGAAGCGCGGGAGACGCACTACGCAATGGCCGCCTAGGCCGCACAGCCACACACCGGGGATGCACAGCCCGACAAGGAGGTGCATCCCCGGTGGGCGCCGCGCGCGAAGCCGGGGTGCGCCGGGCATCGAGCCCGACACACCCCGAGCGAAGGCTGCCGCCCTCGCACACCTGCCGCCTGCGGCGAAAAGGACCGCCTGCGGCGGCGCACCTCACGCGACCTCGGCCCACGGCCGCTGACACCGGCGCGACAACCGCGTCCGCGCATTCCCAAGGCCAGGAGTCAACGCGGCACCCGAGCCCGGGAACTTGCCTAACCCGACTCATCGTCGGGCGGTTCGGACACAGTGGCTGGTGCCCCCAGAGCGCCAACCACATTCAGGTCACCCCGAACATCAGTGCGGACCTCGGGGGAATCTCTGGATGCTCGCGGGCTTGACGCCCGCGAATCCTCAACATGATCGAGCGCCTGGTCCTCGGTGTCTCGCGCCCGACGAGCCCACCTTCGCAACGAGGCGACCTGGATACCGGTGTGCCGATGAAGCTCCGCGTCCCGGAACGTCGCACCGATGGCACTGAGCTCGGCGCCACTCAACGCCTCGACCACCGCCCGTCCTGCAGCCAGTTCCTTCGCATCCAGCTTCGCGTCCTCAGCCGCAAGATCTCGCTCCAGCTGATCGCGCAACGCCTGCTTGCGACGTTCGACGTCCTCCAGCTCCTTCACGGCCGCCGCCGCTGCCGCCGCGATCGTCAACACCGCCCGCTCGCGCAGCTTCCGTCGCTGCCGCTCCTCGGCGCGAACCTCATCTCTGATCTGTGCAGCCGTCTTCACGTCAACCCCTCCCGAGTGGACGGACCCCCTCCATGGACGCTAAAGCACACGCGCATTCCAGCGCTCGACCAACCTGCCTCACCAGGTCAACCGACGCGCAGCAGCTGACAACCCCAGGAAGTCCCATGGCGGCCGGACATCGACGGCCCTACGGGCCGGCAGTTCTCGTGCTGATCGCTACGCGATCAGGGCAGGCTTTGCGCCTGCGAAGGACAACAGCTTTGGACTAAGGTATCGCTATCGCGATACGAAGAAGATGATCTTCTAACCCTCCCTCGCGCGGCGCGATGGGAGAGGTGTGTCCGGTGTCCTGGGTGACACCGATCGGTAGCGCTCCAGAGCAGGTCGACTACCGGCTCGGGCAGCAACACGGCTGTGTCGCAGGCATCTCCGGCGACGCGCAGCTCGAGTACCGCACCGATGCGGAACGCCCCCTCATCTGGATCGGCCAGGCACTGGCCGATCTGGGTATCGAGGCGGGCACTGAGCTGACCGCGGAGCAGTTCCCGCTCGCCCGAGCCATGATGGACGGCTACCACCCGCGCTCAGGTGAGCAACTCGTGGAGCACAAGCTGGGCGTGCCTATCGAGGCCAAAGTTCCCATCGCGCAACTGGTTCGCATGATCGAGGGCGTCGCGCGCGAGGCCAAAGTGGACGTCTCTGAAGTCCTCCGGCACCGCCAGGGCCGCTGGTCCGGAACAACCTCCAAACGCATGCTCGACATGTTCAACCGCGCCAAGCGCTCAGTCGGGCGTCACGGCGAAACGGCCATGCTCCGCGCCGACCACGCCGGCCAGCTCGCCGACGCCGCCGAACTACGCCTCGCCGCCGTGTGGGACCCCGGCGTATTCGAAGGTGCAGCAGTAAATCTCACCAAGACCATCACGATCACCGCCAAGGACGGAACCCAGAGCGACGCGGTGGTCGACAACCGCATCATCATCGGCAACCGAGGCTACGACATCACCCTCACCCTGCCGAAAAGCTTCTCTCTCCTGCGCGAGTTCGTCGATGAGGACACCGGTAACGCCCTGGACGCCATCTACCTCGAGCAAGGTGGCGCCACCTTCGCCTGGCTGGAAACCAACACCGCATACGGGATGCGCGGACACCACGGCGACGGCTCGACGGCCGAAAAGGTTCCTGGCAACGGCTTCGCGGGCTGGGCCATGATCCACCCCGCGGCCCGACCCGCCGCCGGCCAATGCTGCGGCGACCCGCACTGGCACGTCCACTACACGATCACCAACATGACCAAGGGCTTCGACGGCAAGTGGAGCACCGTAGCGGCCGGTGGCCGTGACCTCATGCGTCACATCCCAGCAGCCGCGAAGCTCCTGCACGGCAGCGTCCGTCACGTCCTCACCCAGCGGTACGGCGTCGCCTGGCGCCGCTCCGAACGCACCGGCCAGTGGGAGATCGCGTCCATTCCGGACGCCGCCATCAAGGAGTTCTCCCAGCGTGGCGCCGACATCCACGCCATGCTCCTCGACCTCGGCTTCACCGAACAGGACGCCTCACGCTCGCTCAAAAGCATGGTCCAGCAAGAAACCCGTCAGGCGAAAAACGACACCCCCGAACCGGAGTTGACGCACCGCGAGCAGAACCGCCAGCGAGCCATCGACGCCGGCCTCGACCCCGACGCGATGGCCCAAAACGCGCACATCCCCGGGATGCCAGAAGAAGCAACCCGCCAACCAACCATCAACGAGCTCGCAACCGCACTGCAGGACGTCGAGCGCGGCCTCACCGGACACTCCCGCAGATTCTCCCGTGTCGACGCGCTCGCAGCCGTCGTCGACCAACTCCCCAACGGCGCCCAACACCACACCGTCGAAACCCTCACCGACGAGGTTCTGCGGCACAACGGCTTCATACCACTGATCAGCGTCGACAACGACGACGAAAACCCTGCTGCCGGTGTGGGGGAGCGCCGCCAACTCGGCGCCGAACATATGACCAATGCCCAGCTGTACACCACCCAAGACATCGTCACAGCCGAGAAAGCCATCGTCGCCGCCGCCCAAGCAAGCCACGAAGATCAAACCCCGATCCGCGTTTCCCGAACCACCGCGGAGATGGCCGCCGACACCATCGAGGCGACCAACGGCTTCACCCTCTCCACCGAACAACGCCACGAACTACTCAACATCGTCACCTCCGGCCAGGCAATCGACGCACTGATCGGCGGACCCGGCTCCGGCAAGACAACGCTCATGGAGGCGGCGCGCGTCGCCTACGAAGCCGACGGATTCGTCGTCGCCGGTGCCTCGACGCAAGGCGTTGCGGCACAGAACCTTCAAGCCGCGTCGAGCATCTCCAGCCGAACCGTGGCCCAGTGGAGATGGCGCATCGACCACAAAGATGGCCTGAACGGAATCGACGTCCTGATCCTGGACGAGGCCGGCATGACCCACGACCGCGACCGCGCAGCCCTCTACCAAGCAGCCAAAGACAGCGGCACCAAGATCGTAGAGATCTTCGACCCCAAGCAACTACGCGGCGTCGGCTGCGGCTCCATGGTCGCGATCGTGCACAAAATGGTCGACGGCGGAGCACTGGTGGACAACCGTCGCCAAGCCGACGAAGACGAACGCGCCGCCGTCGCGGCATGGCGCGACGGCAACTACGTCGAGGCACTCACCTCATGGGCCGACCGCGACCGCCTCATCGTCGGCAAGACCAGCCAGGACACCACCGCCGCCATGCTCGCCACATGGATCGACCAGAGAACCGGCGCACCCGACCCGCACACCGAGATGCTCGGCCTGCTCATGGTCGCCAGCACGAACGAACAAGTAGACCGCCTCAACGCCGGCGCCCAAGCCATCCGCGAAGTGCAAGGCGAACTCGGCCACGGCCGAACCTACGACCTACCCGGCGGCCACACCATCCACCTCCACGAGAACGACCACGTCCTCGTCCGCATCAACGAACGCCACACCGACGACCCAGACGCTCTCAACGGCTACCGCGGAGTCATCACCCACATCGACGACACCGGCCACCTGGCCGTCACCTGGACACGCGCCATCCCCGGCGGACACGTGCGCGAGAGCCGCACCTTCGACCCTAGCTACGTCGCCAAAGGCGGCCTGACGCACGGCTACGCCCTCACGGTCCACAAGAGCCAAGGTCTCAACATCAACGAGACCTGGACGGGGGAGGACGACGAACAACGCGGCGGCGCCGTGCTCTTCCATGCCCCAGGTGCTGACAACCGAAGCTTTCTGGTCGCGACCTCACGGCACACACAAGCGGTCTGGACGTTCGCATCCCAGCAGGACTTCGAGACCCCGCAAGACACATACATGCTCGGCGAACCAGACTCCGCCTTCGCCCGCAGACGCCGCGTCATCACCAAGATGGTCGAACGGGCCGTAGACACCGAGAACAACGCCAACGACCGGCCGGTACTGGTCGACCTGAAGCAACTCAAAGATCCCTTCCCCAAGCCGAAACCTTCCGACTCCAACACACCTCAAGCCGGACGCCACGCCGCCAGCGCAGAACAACGAGCAACCGCCGAAGAGCTGCTACGCGACGTATGGCGCGACCACGAGGGTGTCCAGGCCGTAACAAACGGAAGCGCGTTCGACACCGTCGCCCGCCTGATCGACCGATTGAGCTCAAGCACAGTCGATCCTCGGGACACACTTGTGCGCATCAACCCCGCCGTGATGGTTCGACCTGACGTGCGGGATGCCAGTCGCCTCGTCGTCGCCGCCCTCAAGCGCATAGCCAAGCCGTCCAAGGAATCCGAACACGGTAACGGCGCCTCAGCGCTCACGCATGAAGAACAGCTGCGCGACCAGGCAGCGGACCTCCTCCGCGAAGCATGGAACGACCACCCGAACATCGAACTCGTCATCGCTGGCTCAGCCTTCGGCGCACTCGCACACAACCTCGCACGTGCAGCCGACGCCGGCCATGACCCGCGGGACGTACTCGCTGCGATCGATCCCCAAGCACTTAAGGAAAAGGTGAACCCGGCGGCATTCGTCGCGTGGCGCATCCGCACCTCAACAACCACCGACGCTCGCGCGATCACTGTCGACCAGGAGCGTGCCGGCCTGGGCGTCGCCGCGCGCTTGAATCTTCTGATCCCGAGCTACGAACGTACGATGGCCCACTTGCAGCCGGTTACCGGTGAGAGCCCTGGTACGAACTTGAGCGCACCTCAGCCCGTCAGGGTCTACGGCATGTGGCCGTCATGGTTGCCACGTCCGCCAAAGCTGGCCGCCTTGGAAGGCCGCGACCGCGCACTTGCCTCAGCAGCAACCGCAGATGCCAAACGGATCCAGGCACGCGTGGTCCAGCTCGCGCGCGACGCCGCTCGAGACCGCCCGGAATGGGTTGAACAACTCGGCCCCGCACCCGAAGGCGCCGCCCAAACGGCTCGGTACCTCGCAGCACTGGCGATCCTCGCGGCCTACCGAGAACAACACGGACTTACCGGCCCCGAGCCTCTAGGAGGAGCGCCTACAAGCGATCAGGCCCGATCCGCGTTCGAGGCAGCTAAGGGCGCGGAACAGCAGGCTCGCCGTGCCACGACGCCGAGTCCGGCATTGGCCATCGGAGCCCGTTCGACGGCGGATCCGCCGAACCGAACACCTGTTGCGCCGATTCACACGAAGGTAACAGGAGAGAGGCAACGGCTCATCGACCAGCAACGCCGGGAGGCAGGCGCCCGCCGTCGTCGCGAGCTCGATCACCAGCCGCACGATCCTCGTCGCGGACCACGACCAAGCCCGTAGACGACTGGTCGAGAGGATACTGAGATTCGTATGGGGTCACCTGGTTGGTTGAACTCTCAGGGACACGTGGCCGTGTCAGCGTCCAGTTCCTCGTGGATTTACCGGCTCTGGTGGCCAATCGCGTGTGCTGTGGGCGGAAGTCAGGACGTGGCGGGGAGTCCACCTGTGGCATGATCGCCGACGTGAACGGCCTCCAGGACGATGCGGTGCAGCCAACGCTGCGACGCGCGTCGGTTCTGAAACAGCGCAGGTAGGTAGCCGAGTTCGGCTCCCTGCGGCTTCGTTCGTTCTTTCACCTTCGCGCGGCTCAAGCCCGCAACTTCGACCTTGCCCCTGGAGTGTCATGACTGCCGTCATCGTGACTGCCGATGGCCACCGGATAGCCGTCGATGTGGATGCTGTTGCGGCACGCCACGCCAACCGATTGCTACGTACTGCCGGTCGTCTTACGACTGACTACGCGCGTGAGGAGCGACGCTTTCGCAAGTGGCTGTGGCGGCACTGGGGAAAGGCACTCACGCTCTACTTACTCGCGTGGCACGAGACGAATGCCCTGATGACGCGCACTGTTCAACAGCGCGACAAGAACCCTGCTTCGAGTGTCGATCAAGTACTAGAAGTGCTGCTGGGACTGCAAACCCGTGCGTGTAGCGCGGCCCACGATGCTTACGCGCGCGTGCGAGGCGGAGCCTTTGGTGCCGCGCTCGGACGGTGCCGCACGCTGCACGAGCTGGCCGTGATCGCGCGCGTGATCGGTGAGTACGGCCGCAAGCCCGAGCACGCGGATCTGGCCGAGCGTTACGTGCTGCACGAGAAGGTGCTCGCATACAACGACGCGCTACGTCACCAGAAGCATGCGACGACACTGGAACAAACACCTATTGCCGCTGAGGAGCTTGACCGCCTGCGCGCCGAGCACGACGAATTGGTGAACCGGTTCGGCCCGCACTATCGAGGCAGCTACGGCTGGGCTCACGATCTGCGACGCGAAGGCCAGAACCGGATGGAGTTCGCCGACCTGACCCGGCTTGCCGAGCTGGGGCATCTGGAGCCCTACTACCGTCGTGCCAGCCACGAGATCCACGCCGACGCAACGGGCATTCGTTTCGCGCTGCTTGCCGTCGACGAGCAGCTGCTGCCGACAGGCGGCAACACGACAGGTTTGGTTGAGCCGGCCAATCTGGCTCTCCTGCTTCTGCAGCACTGCACGACGAGTCTGGTCTTGTTCGGTATCAACCCACGGCAGGCCCACGCGATCATCTCCCTTCGTGCGATTCAAGTTCTGGTGGACCGCACCAACATCGAGCTGGTGGCGGGTTACAGGAGCTTCGAAGCAGCAACCTTGCACGCCAAGACGAGCAAGTGGGCACGGCTGCGTTCGCGCTGGGCCATGTACCGACTCAACCACGCTCTCTCCGTGGCATTTGATCGCGCAGCGGACGCGGAACCGTCGGAGAATGACAAGATCTAGCTAGGTCTCGTTCTGGAACCGTGAGATGGAGGCCTGTGATCGGCTGTCCAAGGAAGACTTGACCGTCGTTCACCAGGTCGCTCGTTAAGATCCTGCACGACGAAGTCGAGGATGCCATCGTCGGTCGGCTCTTGGCGCGCGGCCGGTTCGACATGCTGGCGCTGTGCTTTGCATTCCCTCCAGTCCGCGTGAGCGTGAAGGTTCTGAAGGGTCGGCCACAGCCATCGGTTGCGCCACGCGGTCATCTCGTCCGAGGGTTGGTCTCCCGAGCAGTAGGCGTGACGCCACGCCGCGTAGAGGTCGGTGAGCTCGTCGACGGCGACCGTGTGGCGGTACCAGCACGGCGGGATGCTCACGTCCGAAGACAGGGGATACCGCGTGATGAGGTGGTCAACGAACCATCGCAGTTCACCCCATAGCTGGGCGGCCTCATCGCGGGTGAGAACTCCCCAGGCCCACCGGTTGGGACGGCTTAGGTTCACTCGCTCGACAAGGCTCTCCTGCAACTCCAACAGGAACTCGCGCAACGCCTGGATCTGGTCGCGCGACGTCGCAACGGAGCCGCCAAGCTCGGAGACGACACCCGCGAGCTCGGCCAGCTGGTGGTCATGCAGTTCGCTCGTTGAAGCGAGGTCCGAGACCACATCAGGCAGGAACTCCACGTCCAGAACCGGCACGGCCTCGACGGGCGGGTGTGTTCGCTTTCTCTCGCGGACGGCCGCCTCGTCGCTGGGATCGGGTGGGTCGAACGGAGTGTCAGTCATCGTCTGCAGGCGTCTGGAGGTCCGCGGCGAGGCCGGTTTGGGAAGCAGCGAGTAGCTTCCGCGCCTCGTTTCGGCTTTGAGCGACGAGGTCGGCCAGGTCCGGAGTCTCCCACCAACCTGGGAGATCGACCTTGGCCGCGCGCAGGTTGCGGTAGAACAGCAAGCCTTCGCCGTCGCCGAGCTCCCGGATTTCGTCGATGGTCAAAGCACGCTGCCTCCAAGGGGAGACCGTGACCTGGTCGCGCACGGCGGTGCCGGTGGACACGCTGGCCTGGTCGACGATGCGTTCAGGCAGCAAGTCCGAGAGTGCCAGTAGATCCTTGGAGTTGCTCAAGCCTCCGAGCACGAGCTTGATCGACGCGCAGTCCCAAATCTCGGTTGCCTCTTCGAAACCCCAGCGCTGCCGCAACTGTGAGAAGTTCTGCACGTATACGTAGAGCTGTATGCCACGGCCACCCGAGTCGGCCAGCCGTGCGCTCAGATCGTCGACCGGGGTGATGTTGGCTGCCTCGTCCATCACGATCCGCAGCGGTGGATCCAGCCGCAGATCGCCGTAGGCGGGTGCGTTGAGCTGCTCGGCGGTCGGGTGTTGAGACAGGATGTCCGCGCGGTGCAACACCTCGACCATCAGGGCATTGACCATCGGTGCCGCGGAGTTCTTGCGGCCGCGGGAAACCATGTAGAGCGTGTCGTGGCCGCTGCGGATGAAGGCGTCGATGTCGAACTGCCTGTCACCGGGCTGGGGTGTGAGCGCCCGCATGATCGTCGGTGAGGTGAGTGGACGAAGGAGAAGTTCGAGTGTGGAGTAGATGCCGCCGGCGCCGGAGGTGTCGCTCGTGCTCTTCAAACTGTCGAGCAGGTTGCGGAGTCCGTCGGCGATCGCAGGCGCCGCTCGCTCGTCCGTCTCGAGGATCTGCGCGGGCCGGTAGGACTGGCTGGTCGTCCACAGCCACAAGATGCTCAAGTCGGAGCCGCTCAATGCTGCCGCGTGCAACATGGCGGCGAGCACGCCCTCGCTCTTGCCGCTGAAGTACCCGCCGTTCTTGGTGTCCTCGAGCGGCCGAGCGCTGCAGATGGCGACGGCTCGACGCAGAGCTACGTCGAAGTCCTCGCAGCCGCGAATCGGGTCCCACCGCAGTTTCTCCGGCCAGGGCACCCGGTTCTCCGGATCGAACACCCACACGAGTCCGCGCTTCGCGCGTTCCATGATCGTCAGTTCGATCAGGTCGAAACGGGTCGAGGTGGCCACGAGCGCGCCGGGGGCTCGCAGCACGTCGGACACCGCTTGCCGGGCGGTCTTGCCCATTCGGACAGGGGCGACTACGAGTTTTGAGTCCTCATGGCTTCCGTAGATTCCCTCGCACGTGCCTGGCCACCGAGCGAACAACGCGCCCGCGTCATCCGCGCTGATGTCGAGGAAGTTGGCCAGTGACGGGCGCAACCGTGGCGCATCCTTGGTGACGGCCCTGGCACCGAGACGTTCTTGGACGGCGTGGCGGTCGGCCAGACCGGACCGGAGTTCGGCGCGGCGCTGATAGATCCGGTTCCGCCAGGCGAACACCCGAGTCCACAGCGCCAACTCGGCTGCGAGCACGACGAGCACCGAACCGTAGGTGAGGACTGCTGGTCCAGGCCGAGGGTCTGTGGGCCAGCCTGCAGCGGGGTCGGACAGGTGTGTCGCCCAGCCGATGATCGTGGACGGCAAGAGACGGGGTGGCGGCCACGCCCAGCCATGCCCGCCCAGCCAGCCCGACAGAGCGCCGCCGACCAGACCAGCCAACAGGACCGTTGCCAGAGCCGCGCCGAGCAAGGGGTAGAAGACCCCGTAGAGCGGCCTCGGCGACGACGGGATCTGGTGCTGCTGGCCGGGCCTGCTCATACGCGCCAGAGCATCCCGGTCAGCGCGCTGTCGGTATCGGTGAGCGCGATCTCGCGAGGTGAGCGCTCATGCCGCACGAGGATCGGGTCACGGGAACTGATCTGGAGCAGACAGGTGCCCTGCGCCAGCGTCATGATCGTTTCTTCGGTCCCAGGCGGAAGGTTGTAGAGCGCGACGCAGGCAGCCGCATCCGCGTAGCTTCCCTGGCAGTAGATGAACCTGGTCTCCGCTTCCTGCAGCAGCGCGCGACCGGGACTGTCGGCGTCGAGGTCAACGAGGTGCTGGAATCCCGCAACGGTCGACAGACCAAGTCCACGGGAAAGCTTGGCGTTGCGACGAAGAATCCTGCCGGTCGAGCCCTCGGCGACGTGCCAGGCCTCCTCGATGACATCGATCGTTTGCTCGGCGCGCTCAGAACGCGCCGCGAGCATGTTGGTCTGCCACGTGGTGATCAGCGCCATGACCACCCGCAGAGCCGGCCCCTCGGTGGGCAGAGCGCTGATGTCGAAATGCGTGAGGCCGCTGGGATGATCGAGATTGACCTCTGCGCTGGTCTCGTCGTCAACCAGGCCCGCGAGGTCTTCCTCGATCATCCGCTCCAGCCCGAACGCTGGGTCGAGACCCCAGTCCTGCAGTTCGGACACCGTCCGGTTCAGCGACTGAGCCTCGGCGGTTCCAGGGTGCAGCAGGTGGTGCACGACATCGCCGATCACCGGCACGCGACCACGCTCGCGGGCATCGCGGGTCGCGCTCACCAGCGCGAGGCGCAGCGCCTTCCCTTCGCGTTCGGTGACCGGCCGCGCGAGCGCTTCGGCCAGCACAGCGCGCAGCAGCATCATCTGACCGGTTGGCCGATCGGTGCGGTCAATCGTTTGACCGGCGTCGTCGATCTGCTCGCTGCCCAGCGCAATGACCGGATCAAGGAGATTGAGGCGACTACCGGTGCCATCGACCGTGAACCGGATGCTCGGTGCCCCCAGGTACTGGGCCAGAGCGGTGTATTCGCCACGCCCGGCTTGCAGCTTCTTGTCGAGCACGACGACGCGCCGGCCCCGCAGCAGCAATTGCCGGGTGCAAGCCCAAGTCTTGAGCAGGGAACTCTTGCCCTTGCCGACATCCCCGACCACCGCCACGTTGACCGAGCTGATCAGCTTGTCCTCGTAGCTTATGAACGGGTCGTGCACGACGAGTTGGCCTGACAACAGATCTGTGCCGACGATCAGCCCTCGGCTACTCGTCGGCGGCGAGCTGAGCGCGAGATTGAGAGCCTCGGCCTGCCGGGTTGTCGTCGACATAGGTTCGTTGCGCGGCTCGTACCAGCCCCACTTGTCCAGCCACCGCCGACGGGATGGTGGCGGCAGGAACTCCAGTTGCGGTGGTGGCGCAGCTGGCTCCGGTGGCCGCCATCCGACCAGCGGAGCCGGTCGCGCGCGACGAGAAGCACGTGTCCACGCGCTGGCTCGGCGCGACATCATCGGGTCTCTTTCACTGCGGCACTACCCGCCAGAGGCCGCGCACTCCGGGGGACACGTTCCTCCCAGAGTTGTTGCAATAACTGGAAATCCGGTTGGCACACGCCGCCCCAGGAACCATAGATCTCGCCTCGCAGCAGTGCGCTGGCCAAGCACTCCGTGCGGACCGGGCATCCACTGCACAGCCCGGCAATCCGAGCTCGTTCATCACGAATCGCCCGCCTTCCCGCGAACCGAGCCCCTTCGCCGGGAAAGAACACATCCGGATCGCTGACGCGGCAGGGAAGATCGGGCACGGCACCGATCAGCTCGTCGAGCGCTTGCCAGTCGGTGCCTGCATGGCGCAGCGCGTCGGCGATTCGGGCGTAGTGGAAGATCGTTGGCGTGCGCATCACGCCACCGCCATCCCGCGCGCGAGCGGGTAGGTGGCGATGACGGCCGAGTCCTGCGCACGGTCCTGCCAGTCCAGTTCGGTGAGCGCGGACTGGGCGGCCTCGTTTGCGACCCGCATGCACGCGCGGCGCAGCTCTGCAGCACCGTCGGCGGTCACCGAGATCGCCATCGACCAGTCGACGCCCTGATGCCCGGAGCCGGGCGCGAGATCATGCAGGCGGCGTTGCGACGCTGAGAGCATCGTGCTGTCGGTGCCGTCGTCGACGCGGCCCTTCTTCGCGTCCGCCAGAATCGACGCGCCGTCCTGGGCGACGTCGGCGCGCGCCCGTGCGCGGGCGAGTTTGTCCGGCACGAACTCCATGCGCACGCTGAGCGTCCGGATGACCGACGGGGTGACCGCCGTGAGCAGTGGCGCGAGCCATCGCGGTCCGAGCGGCGCCGGGGCGATCCCGTCGCGAGGAAGGAACGCGGTGCGCGTGTGCCACGCCTCGTTGACGACCATGTGGTCGGACTCGGTGGTGTAGCTCTGCCAGCAGGTGTCCCACCGCACGCCTTCGTGCTGGTCGATCGGCCACCGCGGGTCTTGCAGCGACCGCAGCACCGCGCAGGTGCGCTGCTCGCCGAGGACCTGCGGGCGGGTGAGCTCGGCACGCACGGCCAGGTCCGCGAGCCGCGCGAGCTCGTCGCGCACCAGGCCCGCCCACCCTGAGGGACCGTCGGCGTGACTGCGTGCTTCCTCGTAGAACTCGCCGGTCAGCGGGAACCGGGCCACGAGGTAATTTCGGTGCTGCTCGGCAGTGTTCGCGGTCAGGTCGACGAGTTCCTCATAGGACTCGATCAGAGGTTCCAGACCGGGCCGGGTCGAGAGCCGCTGGGAGATGAACTCGCGGTGCGGTGTGGCGTCGTGCGGGACGATCCTGTTGATCTGCTGCAAGCCGCGCAGGTACGACCCGGCCTTGGCCAGCTGCGAGAGCAGCACTCCGTAGCGGACGGACGCGACCTCGTAGGCGCGTTCGGCGCGCAGCCCGGACGCCTGGCCCTGCACCTCCATGAGAACGCTCAGGTAAGAGGGTTCACCGGGGTTGTGGTGCCACAGGATGAACATGTGCTCCCACGGGGTGCCACGCAGGTCGAGCGGTTCGACCCGGCCCAGCGGCGTGGGCAGCGTCCACAGTGGCCCGAACAGGTCGCTTGGATCGGACTCGCGGGCCAGCTGCGGCGCGATGAACGTCGTCTCGCCGCGGATCCGGCGGCGGCGCCACCGCCACGACCACAGGACCTGCGCGGCGACCGAGCGACGGCCCCACGGCCGCACGAGCCCGTAGGTGCCGGCGAGTACGGCGAACCCGCTGATCGCCCCGGCGAGGTCGCCGACCGCCAGCCACAAGATGAACGCGATCGCTCCGGCTGCGGCGAGCGCGACGTAGGCGGGTGTGCTCAGCGAGCCCAGCAGACCTCGGCGGCTGATCTCGCCGCCCAGTACGGAAATCCTCATTTGTCGTCCCCCCGGACTGTCTCTTCATCGGCCTTGACGGCGCGGTGAGCGCCCTGTCGCATCTTGTTTCCGGCCGCGAGCGCGGCCTGCGCGGCGATACCGATCGGCCCCATCGCGCCTCCGGCCGCCGCTCCTGCCTGTGAGGCCTGTGCGGAGGTACCCGCCGGAGCATTGCCACCGGGACCGGTCGCCGCTCCCGGCTTGCCCGCCCCGATGCCCGGCGCGGAGCCGCCCGAGCCTGCGGCGGAGACCGCGTTGTTCGGGCTGCCCTTCATCTGCGGGACGCCGGACTTGCCGCCGGAACTGCCGCCGGACGCCTGCGGTTTCGACGACGGCTGTTGTTGCCGTGCCTGTGGCTTCTGGCCAGCGCTGTAGGTCTGCGCGATGGAGTGGGCGCCGCCTTGCCCGGACTCGCCGTCCTTGTCCTCGCTCTGTGAGCGGCTGTGCTGGTGGCGTTCGAAGGCGGCCATGCCCGCGCCGACCACCGCGGCAGTGCCGAACCCTGCGGAGGGCTGCGAGTCGTGGGAGTCCTCGGCGGTCGGCAGCAACGGCGCGTACTTCAACAACGCGAACGGCGCGAAACCGACCACGATGAGCGCGACGATCACGACCACGATCTGGCCGAGCAGCGGCATTCCGCCGGCCTTCATCGCCGGAATCGAGAGGTTGCCGTCGATCAGCGCGAACACCGCGCCGAGCAAGAAGTACAGCAGCGGCTTGGAGAACAGCAGCCCGAGGTAGGTGTAGACCGGCCGGGCCGCCTTGAGCCGCCACCGCGGGTGCACGCGCATGCCCCACGCGATCCCCGCCACCAGTCCCGACAACGGCAACGCGACCGACTGCAGGGCGAAACCCACGAAGACCGCGCCGGTACCGAAGATCAGCAGCCCGAACACGATGCTGCCCACTCCGGCGCCGCCGGGGATCATCACGGCGGTCACCTGGGACAGCGCGGCCAGTTTCGTGATGGCGCTGCCGATGTAGTCGGACTGCCACGCGGCGATGCCGCTGGTCATCTTGCGCACGGTCGTGTGCAGCACCGTCGCGATCGCGGGCGCGAACACGGTCAAGAACATCCCGAGGGGCAGCTGTTTGAACAGCGCCTCCTGCAGGTCCTCGCGGCCGCCGCCCCCGGAGGCGGTGCGGGAGATCATCAGGACCGACATCAGCGCCATGACCATCAGCCCGAGTCCGGTCGACGCGCCGTAGGTGGCCAGGAACCACGGCGAGCCGGGGTCGAAGTTCCCGACGGTGGCCAGTCCCTCGAGTAGCACCCGGACTGCGAAGTCCACGGCCGAGGCGTGCAGAGAGTTGGCGAGCTCGTCCATCGCGCCGGCCGGGTTGGCGACGAACTTCGCAATGTCGACGGCGACCGACAGGATCGAGGCGAAAGCGTCGATCTGCATGCGCCCGGCGGCCAGGTGCGCCTCACCGATGATCTTGAAGAACGCGCCGATCTTGTCGAGCCAGTGGGTGTTGTTCGAGATGAACTGCGACAACCCGTGGAAGAAGTTGGCGATCGACTCGTTCCACCGGATGCAGCGTTCCTTCTTGTCCGGCACCATGACTGCCCGGCCGCAGTCGACGAAGAACGCCTTCTGGCAGTAGGACGACACGGCGTCGGCGCACGGGTCGCTGAAGTTCTTGATCAGGGTGCTGTCGCCGGCGGCGTACGGCTTCATCCGCTCCAGCGACTCGGCGTCCGGTTTGGCCGCCCACGTGAGGCCCCACGTGTTGCGCACGGGGGCGGTCCACTCGCGTATCTCGTCGGCGCAGTAGCGGTACGCCACGTTGAAGGAGTGGTCGGGGCCGAACACCGCTGGGAACGTCGCCGGGAGTTCCGGTGGTTCCCGGTTGACGTCGGCGGTGTTTTGGTCGGGCCAGAACTTGGCACGTTCGCTGGGCGGCGTGGCCCAGTACAGCAGCCGCGACTCGACCTTCATGACCTCGTTGAGGTAAAGGCTGAGGTCGCCGCCTTTGTCCTTGCACTCTGGTGTGCTGAACCACGGTCCTTGGCGGAACTCGCTGGTGTCGCCGACGTACTTCACAAGGTTGGGAGGGAAACCCTGCGGGGTGTTGCCGTTCGTCGGCGGCTGTGCGAGCGCCGCGGGCGCGAGTGTGAGAAGTAGCGCCAGAACCGTTCCACATAGGACGGTCAAGCGTCGGAACATGCTCCCCCCATAGGTTTGCCGCTTACTCGATCGTGATGAAGAAGCTGTAGAAGGCGACCTGCTTGCGCTCAGGCGCCGGGGCGGTGTCGTCGGTGCCGGGCTGCGGGCCGTCGACGGTCTTGACGGTCGCGACCTTCCAGGTGTCGGCCTCCCAGACCAGCCGGTAGGTCACCGTCGACCACCGCTGCGCGCGGATGACGCCCCGGCTGCCCAGACCTGGGCCGATGCCGACCGAGGACACCCACAGCTCGATGACCGCCTGGTCGCCGGTGAAGTCCTTCACCGCGAAGTCGGCCGGTGCCTTGGAGGTCCGGTCGTCCCCGCTGGTCGCCTTGGTCTGGGAGAACAGCTGACGCGTGGCCTGGTCGGCGCTGCTGGCGATCCACGTGGTCTTCACGACCTCGGGGTCGGCGTGGCCGTGCGCGACGGCGGGTTGGAGCTGTACGGCGATGATCGCCGCGCTCGCTGCGCCCTCACGGTCGCGGGTGAACCCGCTCGGCACCCCCTTGGTGATCGTCTTCGGCCCGTGCTCGCGCGCCCCCGCACCGCTGGGCACGTCGCTGGGCTGCGTGTGTCCGGGCTGTGCCTGCTCGCTGGACGCGGGCAGCGCGTACCGGCCGACCAGAACGCCACCAATGAGCACGACGGCGACGGTGAGGATCAGGACGAGCACGCGAGAGGTCCTCGGCCGGGGACCGGCCGGCGCGCTCGTGGGCGTGGTGTGGGACATGTGCTTGGCTCCGGTTCCCCTAGAAGATCGCGATCACTGCACCGAAGATCATGCCCAGGCCTGCCAGTGCGATCAGAGCGAATACCGACTTCCTCGCGGATTCGGTGTGTTCGTGCACGTCCGCGGAGTAGCCGCCCTTCTTGGCTCGCTGCAGCTCGACCGTGGCCCGGATGAAGCCGAACGCCACGATCAGGAACGCGATGCCCCACACGCCGCCGAGCAGCGTTTTCCAGGTGGAGTTGAACGCATCCCCCCACACTCCGAGATCGGGTTGGACGCCGTCGAAGGGGTTGGGCGAACCGGTCGGTGCACCGGGCGGGCCGGGCTCTTTCTGCGCGAGGAACGTCACCTCCGGATCGTTGCGGTGAAACATCATGTGGCCTTTCGAAGGTGCAGCTCGGTGACCGGCGCGGGCGCGCCGCCGGGTGGCGGCGTTGCGGTGTCGGCGGGCTGCTCGGGTTCGTGGTGCTCCTGTGCGGGAGGGGATGACTTGCCTGCCCAGGGTGGTAGTTGGTCCGGGCGCGGGGCCCGCTGGGCCGCGAGCCTGTCGGCGACCGCGGCCGCCGCGCCGACCCACGTGCGGCGGGAGGCCTCGCTGATCCGGGCGTGCACGATCGGCCGGCCGCCCGCGAGCTGCGGGTCGAACGGCACCTCGACCACCAAGGCGGTGCGGGCGGCGAAGTAGGCGAGCATCTGCCGCCGCAGTGCCGGGGGCGCGGCCGCCGTGGCGGGGCCGACGACGGTGACCGCGCCGGCGACGAGGTCCGGCCGCCGGGTGTCGAGGTGGTCGAGCATCCACGCCGCGCTCTGCGCGACATCGGGCTCGAGCGTGATCGGCACGACCAGCTGGTCGGCCATGCCCGCGGCCCACTGCCAGTTCCCCGCGCGGACGTTGTTGCCGGTGTCCATCACCGTCAGCCCGAAGTACCGGCTGAGCAGTAACCAGATCCGGCCGCACTCGCCGGGCCCGATCTGCTGTGCGCGGGCCGGGTCGGTGTCGCTGGCCAGGACCTCGGCGCGCGTGGGTTGCGAGCGCAGGTAGTGGGTGAGGTCGCCCGCCGTGCCGACGGCGGTGAGCTGCTCGGCGGCGCCGAGCAGATGCCACACGTGGGTGTCGGGCGTGGCGACCTCGGCGCGCTGCGCGAGGGTTCCGCGCGCCTCGTGGTTGTCCCACGCCACGACCGGTCCGCCGCGCAACGCGGCGAACGTGTGCGTGAGCATCAACGTGGTCGTGCTGACCTGGGCGCCGCCCTTGGGGTTGGCGACCATCGCCAGCCGCCCACCTCCGAGGTGCTGGCGCACCGCAACCTCGGCCTGCCGGTGCCGCGCCTCGTCACGGCCGGGACCGGGTTTGATCAGCCCGCCGGTCGCCTTCCGCAGCCGGGCGCGCCATCCCCACATCGCCGGATCAGCCGTCACCGGCGGCTGCACGGCCACCAGCTGCTCCGGACCTGGACGGTCGGCGTTGACCGGGTTCGCAGGCGCAGCTGCAGCGCTCCCCACCGGGGCGACTCCGTGCAGATCGACGGGTTCCTCGGCGTTGTAGCCGGTGCCGGTCACCACTGCGGCCCCCCGCGCGAGAGCCCCTGCTGTGGTGGAGCGACGTCGTGATCGGGCCCGCGTTTCGGGCGCACCGCCGCGAGAATGCGTTTCGCGACGTCCCTCAGCGACGTGCCCGAGCTGGATGCCTCCCGCGCCGGACTCGTCCGGGATACCGGACTGTTGTCCAGGGCTTCGGCTAGGCGCGTCGGCTGTGGCGCGGAACCGGTGACCGGGACTGGGATCGGGAAGTCCGTGAATGCCCAGTAATTTCCATTCACATCCCAATGGACTAGTCGGCGCTGATGGTCCTGCTCGACCGCGTCCTGTGCCATGGCTGCAGTCGGTGCGGCGTGAACAGTCCATCCGTCGGCGTGGACTTCTGCATAGCCGTGCCGTTGGACCTGTGTCAGAAGCTCTTGAAGCTCTTCCACAGAGTTGACCCTGAAGTCGGAGACATCGTCGACGTTTTTCTGGACGCTCACCGGGTTGTACAACAACCATCCGTTTTCTGCGTCTGGTGGACCCGGTTCGTTGTAGGTGACGAAGCTCCACCCATGAGTAGGGTCTTCTCCGATCCGTACGAGGAGCTCCAAGCTTTTATCATCGTCGGGGACGTAGGTACCGAACGCTGGTTGCCAGCCCCACTCCTCCGGATTCCAGCCGGGTGGGATGCGAATAGGAGGCACCTCCTCCCATTCCGATGAGGGCATGTCTACTGGCCGGAATTCCATTCCACATCTCCCTTCGCGGTCGACTCGTGTTGTGAACCGAGGTGCTGTACCTTCATGTGCGAACTCCTTCTCTGGCGTTTACGGAATTGGCCGGGCGCCGACATTCCGGAAGTCCCCGCCGGTTCTGACTTTCGAGACCTTCACGACATCGCCGCTTTGCGGGGCTTCGAGCATCATGTGTTGTCCGTTGATGGCGCCCAGGTACATGGCGACGTGATGAGTGCCCCAGAACAGCAGGTCACCTGGCCTGGCCTGGTCGAACGGGACGACGAGCTTCGCGCGGGTGAGCTGCGCGTCCGAGGGCCGGATGATCTGCACTCCGGCCTGCGCATACGCGTACAGCGTCAATCCCGAACAATCGAATCCGACTTTGTTGTAATCGCCGTGCGCGTCGGCGACGCCGCCGTCACGGACGCCTTTCGTGGGACCGTCTGCATTACCGCCGCCCCAGGAGTAGGTGATGCCCAGCCATGACAGACCAGCCGCGATCGCGGTGGCGACCTGCGGGGAGGCCGCACGCACGACGCCAGCAACCCCGGCCTCCGGCGGCAGGGTGACGTCCGAGCCGGTCACGGTGACCTGTATCCGGCCCTTGAACGAGCGGTCCGCGCAGTCCAGCGGCGGCCCAGAGCCGTCGTAGAGCGCGGCCACGACCGCCTCGGCGAACCGCTGGTGTTTCTCGTAGCGCCAGCCCTCACCGCTGCGCTCGACGTCCTCGGCGAGTTCATGATTCGACCGGGCGTCGGTCTCGTAGCTCGGTGCGCGTTTGAGTAGCACGGCGAAGAAGCCCTTGGACGCGGCGGCGGCGTCGGTGCGGTCGTAGCCGACGTAGGCGTTCCAGGGTCCCGGCGCGATCTGTTGGAATACGCCGACGGCGTTTCCGTTGCGCGCCAACGGGTTGAGCGTGGATTCCTGCATCCCGGCCTGCAACGCGACGACCGCGCCGCGGCGGGTGATGCTCATGCCCTTGGCGACCCCGAGGATCTGCTGCACCGTCGCGGTCTGCGTCGGCGAGAGCACCACCCCTGCGAACGAACCACCACCCGACGGTGGCGCTGGTGCGCTCGGACCGGTGCCGGGCACCTGGCACGTCGCGGGCGGGATGATCGCGTCGGCGTCGGCGCGGCGGGGTTGCAGCAGCACCAGCACGAGCAGCAGCGCGGCGGCCAGTGCGACGAGCGGGATCAGGAGAAGTTTCATCAGCCGGCCTCGACGTGGATGTCGACGAGCCACCGGCCGTCGGGCTGGCGCAGCACCGTGCGAGTGGTGAGCACGTGCTCGGTCTGGAAGGCGACGTCGGCCGCGAGCAGGGTGCGGGTCGCCGTCGCCCGCACGTAGACCTGGTCCTCGCCGCGCGGGGCCTCGGGGATGAGTTCGGCGGTGATCCGGTCGCAGCGGGTAGACAGCTTCTGCTCGACCACCGAGCGGTACGCGGCCTCGCTGTCCCCGGCTCGCAGGTCCGCGGTCTTGCCTGCAGTGGTGGAGAACACCGTTGCCCGCTCGACGTTGTTGTTGCGGGGCTGGCGGTAGTCCGAGGCGCACCACTGCGTCATCCATGCCCGCGTCACCGCGACGGGGTCCGCGAAGTCCGTGGTCGCGGCGGTCGGCGCCGTTGGGGGCGGCGGCACCGTCGACGGGGTCCCGGCGGGCGCGGACGGCGTGATCGGCGAGACGCTCGGCAGCCGCAGACCCGATCCGGGCGGCGGTGACGGGCTGGTCGCCGGGGTCGACGCGCTCAGTTCCGGCCTGGGCGGTGCTGGGACCGTCCGTTCGGGTGCGGGGGAGGAGCAGCCCGCGCACAGCAGCACGGCGCCGAAGCCGGTCGATATCCAGGCGCGCATGTGCTTTCTCCCTTCCAGAGCGGGGTGTGCGATCGGTCAGGCCGGGTGCGGACGACGCGTGCCGGGTTGCGTGCCCCGCTCACGCCGGCCGGTCACGGCGGGCCGCTCTTGGGTGGTCGGGTGTCGTCGGGACTGCGGTTGACGGCACGGCGGCCGCGCGGCCTGGAGGCCTGCCACTCCCGGAAGGTGCGGTCGCCGACGAGCCGTTGGATGTGCGGGATGTGGTTCTGCCGCATGCCGACCGGCGACGGGCCCAGCACGGCGTCGAGGTCCGTGGCGGCGTTGGTGTGCCACCCAGCCGCCGCGATCGCTTCCTCGGTCGGGAAGACATCGGCGACGCGGTGCCGCGTCGGGTCGATGAGGTGGTCCTCGCGGCCGCCGTAGCTGTAGATCCAGCGGAAATTCTCGGGCGCGTTCGGTACGGCAATGCGCTCGAATCGGGAGATTTCCTTGGTGTAGCAGTAGATCAGCGTCCCCGGTGTCGCCCGCGCCACCTCCAGCCAGGTGGACAGGTACAAGTCACTGAAGAAATCGCCGGCGTCGTGCACTCGGAGCGCCGCCCCGTCGAACTTCGGTGCGCGCAGCTCGGCGATGATGTCCGCGGTCCACTTTTCGAGGTCGTCGAGGATGCGAGCCAGGTTGCGTTCGTGCTTGGCCAGCACCTGCGGGAACCGGAACGTTCCCGTCCGGGCGTAGCATGCGCGTGCACAAACGCCGGCCTGCTCACACGTCACGTACCGGCGGCCGTCGGGCAATTTCCCTGCCAGCGCGGGGATCGAGAAGTTGTGGATTCCGTGCGGACGCAGCCACCGATTCTGGGTGATCATGCGTTCGGGCCTGTAAGTGTTTCGTGGCATCAGGTTTCACCTCGCACGCGCGTGTTCCCTTGTGGACGGTGTGTGAAGAGTGGGACGAGCGTTGCGATCGACGGGCCCAGGGCGACTGCGAGCAGTACGCTTCCGGCCCCGAGTGATCCGTTCGCGACGGCGATCGCCGGGTTGATCATGAGTACGCCGGTGAGCAGGCACAGCACGTCGGCGCCCATGCGGATGCGTGCCGGGCTCCAGTCCGTGCGGCGGGCGATCGCGACCATCAGGCCGTCGCGGGGTAGCGCGCCGAGTTCAGCCGACAGGTACAGGGCGGTGCCGACGGCGAACATGGCGCCGCCGAGCAGCATCGCCATCACCCGCAGCCACACCACTTGCGGCGCGGGCAGTATTGCGAGGGTGAGGTCGGCGACGACAGCGGGGATGATGACCGAGGCGACGGTGCCGATGCCGGGCTTGACGCGCAGCGCGAGATTGAGCACAAGCACCGTCGCCTGCACGGCGATGATCGCGCCGCCGATCGTCCATCCGAATCGGTCACCGACGGCCCGGTGAAAAACGTCGAGCGGCAACAGCCCCATGGAAGCCGTGACGAGCATGCCCACCGCGATGCCCATGAGCGCGTTGCCTACGACGACCTGGCCCAGCCGCACCACGAACGGCCGTGACTCGTTGGCCTCGGCGGCGGGCTGCTCCTGTGTGGGATCAGTGGGCATGACCGCTCACCCACTCGCGCTTCGGCACCGGCCCGCGGCGGTCGAGCGCGGCGGCCCCGGCCTTCTCCAGCAGCACCAGCAGGTCGTCGGCGACCTCCGGCGCAGCTGCGAAGATCGGGTCTCCCAGGTGCGAGGCCGGTCCGCCGGTGCCCGGCCAGCTGACGACCGCACCGGCTTCCTCGCAGATCAGCAGCCCGGCGGCCCAGTCCCATTCGTTGAGGTAGTGCTCGAAGTAGCCGCCGTACGTGCCTTGCGCGACGCGGCGGATGTCCTCGACGTGCTCGATCATCCGCGCGACCACCGCGGCCTGCGGGCCGCGCTCGGCGGCCTGGTAGCTGAAGCCGGTGGCGAGCAACCGCTGCGAGAGCGGCTTGTCCTTGCGGGCGTCCAGCGGGATCCACTGGTGACGCACGGCCGGGTCGTAGAAGCGGGCGCCGTTGCCGCGCCCGGCGGAGTAGACACGGCCGCTGGCCGGTTCGGCGACCGCACCCGCGAGCACGACGCCGTCGACCTCGATGGCGATCGACACCCCGTACTCCGGCGCGCCGGCGTGCAGGTTCGCGGTGCCGTCGACGCCGTCCGCGATCAACCTCAGCTCGCCCGGACGTGCTTGCGCCACACCGCTTTCCTCACCGGTGAAGGAGTGCGGGGCGTCGCCCCAGATCTCGGTGGCTTCCTGGCGCATCGCGGCTTCGGAGGCCGGGTCGCAGTCGGTGACGTAGTCGGTCTCGCTGCTCTTGGTGGTCGCGTCAGTGGCTCCGGGCCGTGCCAGGCGCTCGCGCACGGTGCGGGCACCGGTGCCGGCGAGGTGCTCAGCGTGGATCTGCAGCTGACGGGTATCGAAATGCACTAGGTCTCCCTGACGGTGGTAGATCACGGGCGGGGCGGGCTGGATCGCCCGATGAGGCGGTGGCGGCGCGCCGAGGCGGAGCGGCGTGACATCTCGCTGTGGCCCGGTGCAACCGGGCGCGTCAGGGAGGGGCGAGAGCACGTCGCGCGGAACGAAACTCATGGCGCGGGCCCGAAATCGTGCATGCGGACCCTCCGGCGCGGACCGGGAATCGGGGGCTGGTGGGCGGGGGCGCCGAACGTGGACGTGCCCAACCCCAGCCGGCACGTCCACGCCGGCACGTTCGTGATCATCGGCCCGCTCCCGTCACGACCGGGCACACCGCGGTGATCAGCCCGCCGCGCGGTGCCGCGAGCGCGAGCGCGGGAAACACCTTGCGCAGCAACCCGATTCCGGCCGTGTTGGTCGTGCCGACCGACGCGGTGACCGCGAGCACCCCATCGCGGGCCGCTTCCTCAGCGAGACGGGCCGCGAGCGCGGTGCCCGCGCCGTGGCGCTGCCATGCGTCCTCGACGAGCACGGCGATCTCGATGCCGCCGGCGTCGTAGAGCATGGACGCGACGCCGACCATGCTCTGCTCGGTCCACGCGGCGACGGTGAGCTGGTCGGCGCGCGAGGGCAGCGCCTCCAGCAGCAGCCGGGCCGCGCCGGGAGTCCCGCCGTGGCAGCGGGATCGCAGCGTCGCTTCCGAGCAGCGGGCCAGCAGCCCGCGCAGTTCCTGCATGGTCGCGTCGTCGTCGGCGTAGACGTCGAACACCTCGAAGGTGGTCACGCTCCCCACCTCCGCGCGAGCAGCGGCTGCGACTGCAGCAGCCGCAACGGCCGCGCCGCGACTGGACGGGGCCACTGCAACGCCTGCAGCAGGGCGGTCGTGCCGCGCTGGCCGCTGATGAAGAAATGTCCGCCGGGGAACGTCGTGTGCGTCGCGTCGGGCGCGAGCTCCAGCCACCGGTGCGTGGTGCACGCCGGCGCGTACCAGTCCGCCGCGCCCGACCACGCGAAAAGCGGGCAGTCCAGGACCGGGAGCGTGCCGGGCCAGTAGGTCTCGCACGCGGTCAGATCGGCGCGCACGCGCGGCAACCACGACCGCAGGAACTGCTCGTGGCGCTGCAACCGCGGCGGCAGGCCACCCATGTCGATCAGCTTCGCCAGCAGCTCCCGCTCACCGAGCAGGTGCAGCGGGTGCGGCGGGCGAACCATCGGCGCGCGGCTGCCCGAGACGATCACCGCTTGCGGCGTGCGCTGATGCTCCTGCATGCGTACGGCGACGGCGTGCGCGAGCAGCGCGCCGAACGAGTGCCCGAACAACGCCACCGTGCCGTCGCCGTCGCCGGTGTGCGCGAGCAGTGCGTCGGTGATTGCGTCGACCAGCCCAGGAGTCAGTTTGGTCACCGGGTCCTCGTCACGGCGGTCGTCGCGGCCGGGCAGCGCCACGGTCACCAGGTCGATTTCCTGGGGCAGCAACGGAATCCAGGAGTTGTAGGCGGTGGGGCCGGCGCCGGACCAGGGGAACGCGACCAGCGTGTGCCGGGTGGGGCCGGGTCCGTTGCGGTACCTCGCGAGCCACCCCGAACTCGAGGAAGGTGACGGAAGGCGTTCCGGGGACGCCGGGGCGGCGGGCGGCGGGGTCGTCAGGATCGTTGACATGTGATCACCACACGGGCACGGAAGTCGGGACAGGACGGGGGAGAAGCACGCCGTGTTGCGGGGCGCGATCACGCAGCACCCGCCAGAACACGATCTCGTCCGCAAGAACGGCGGGCATGCCGCCGGGGTAGAGCGTGCCGCGCGACATGATCGCCGGGGCCTGCGGTTCGCGCGGGCCGTCGAGCTCGATGGCGTAGTGGGTGCCGCGCGGTGCGTCGGGGATGAGCTCTCCGATCGGGACCGCGCCGTCGCGTAGCAGGACGAGCTGCTCGGGCGTCAGGCCCAGGCGCGGCACGTGGATCAGCGACTTGATCGACGCCAGGTGTGGTCCGTCGGCGTTGAGTGGGACGAACACGCCGTTGCGGCGCAACACTTCTGTCCCGGCGGGCAGGCCGAGCAGCATGCCCTCGTGCTCGTCGACGACGTCCAGCCGGTCCGCTTCGACAGGTACCCGCTTGAGCGGGTAGCCGGTCCACCAGCTCAGGATCGTGGAGAACTTCGGCGCGACCCGGATCCCGCGTGCGAGCCGGGCGGCTCGATCGGTGAGCTCGTCGGTGGCCGCGCCGGGCTTGAGCGGAATCACCTGGTCCTCCTTCGCAACGCTGGTGGTGTGGGGCTGGTGCGCCCCACCCCCGGGGAAGTGGGGGTGGGACGCCGGATCTAGGTCCGCGAACCGGTCCTGGCCTGGATCAGCCGGTGACCGGGTGGTGGCCGTCCTGCAGTTGGGGTGTCGGCGCGGGCTGCGGCGTGGTGCCGGGCTTGGGCGTCGGCTTCTGCGTGCCGGTCGGCGGCTGCCCCGGCGGCTTGCCGGTCGGCTGGCCCGTGGGCTGCCCAGTGGGCGGGTTGGTCGGCGGGTTGGTGGGAGGCACGGTGGCCTTGCCGCACTTGACCACCGCGACGGTGATCGTCTGCGCGACCTTGTCGCCCGCGCCGAGGATCTGGATGGTCGCGCCCGCCCCGCCGCCGAAGCTGACCTTGAGCTTCGGGTCGCTGGGTGCCGCGCCGCCGTGGGCGTAGCTCACGGCGCCGTCGGCGCACTTGGCCGACACCGACCCGATCGCCTTGCCCGCGACCACCACGTTGGCGACGGTCGCTTCGGCGATCCCGTTGCCGGCCTTGACGGTGATGCCGCTCGCGGACCAGCCCATGCCGGACACCGAGCCCGACGCGGTCTTGACCTCGCCGTCGGAGGCGACCGAGGGCTGCGCGGCCTTGTTCTCGTTGCCGGACGCGGACACGCCGTACGCCGTCGACGTACTGGCCTGGGCGGCAGCGAGCCCGTGGACCTGGGCGTTCGCCGGTGCCAGCACGGACGCCGAGCCCGCCGCCGCGAGCGCGCCGATGCCGGCCGCGGCGAGGAACAGGCGTGTGGAGTGGGTGGTTGTGCGGACCACGTGGTCCCCCCTTGATGTGGTGTGGCCCTGGGGCCGGGTACGGGAATTCACTTGATCAACACCGGGGTGCCGAGCGGCAGGTCGCCGCGGGTCATCGCCTCGGTGAGGCTGGAGAGCGCGTCCGGCGGGATCCGGACGCAGCCGTCGGAGGAGGCCGTGCCGTAGACCTCGGGCGTGGGCCAGGTGTGCAGGCCGACCGTGCCGGGGCCGCCGCCGAAGGTCAGGTGGGTGTCGGAGTGCGTGCCCAGTGGCAGCACGACCTTGGAGAACGTGGAGCCGTTGTCGCGCAGCGCGGCGAGCAGGAACGTGCGGCCGGCCGGGGTGATCGCGCCGGGTTTGCCGATCCCGGCTTTCCAGCGGCCGGTGACGGTGCCGTGGGTGGTGAGCGTGACCTCGAACGCGGGCCGGTCCACGGTGATCACACTGGGGCTCTTGGCGACGGTGACGTCCGGGGTGTCGATGTGCATCCAGGCGACGGAGTTGTTGGGGCGTGAAGGAAGCGCGACCAGCGCCCACCCCGGCTGGGTGTCCAGGATGGACAGCCACGTGTCGGTGCGGGTGATGTTCGGCTCGATGCCCAGCGGCTGGGTCGCAGGGACGACGGCGACAGCGTCGCCGCCGGGCGCGGCGTACACGGGCACCGCCGTGGTGGGGTGGGCGACCAGCCCGCCCGGCACCTGCTCGGGTGCGGGGTCGCGCGGGGCGGCCGGGGTCGTGGCGAAGGTGGTGGCCTGCGGGAGCGAGGCGAGTTGATCGGCGCTCACCGTCTGCGGTGCCACGACCGGCGTTGTCTCGGAGGTGAGGGTGCCGCTGGTGGTGTCGTTCTGGCCGAGCGGGTCGATGCGCTGCTCGCCGGCGGTGGGCCGGGTGAGCGCGATGCTCAGCAGGGCAGCGAACACGGTGACGGCGACCAGCCCGGCGCCGGCGAGCAGGGCGGGCCTGCGGCGCGCCTGCGTCGGCGGCGTCTGGTAGCGCCGCTCACCCGAGGGGGATTGCGGGCCGGGCGTCGGCCGCTGCTCGTCGTCCTGACCAGCCGGTCCGAGCTGGTCACCGTCGTGGATCATCACGACCTCCTTTCTGCTTCTCGGTGGGGACTGCGGGTGCGGCGTGCCGGTCGCCCCCGAGCGGCGGATCGCCGCACCCGCAACTGGGGGTCTGGGGTCAGTGCAGGAGCACTGCGGTGCCAGCGGGCACGTCGCGCAGGGCGTCGCGTACGCCTGGGGGAGCGGGAACACAGCCGGTGGAGTCGACCTGGCCTAGCGCGGACACGGCGGGCAGGCCCGGCACCGTGATCCCGCCGATCGGGCCCGTGCACAGCCGGTCGACATCGAGGCGGAACGGCCACAGCACCCGCAGCAGCCACGGCAGCGCATCGGCCTGGCCGCCGGCGGCGACGAAGCTTCGGCCGCCAGCGCGGGCCGGTATCGCGACCGACGCCGGTGTGCCGGTGAGGGTCGATGCTGCAGCGGTGCCGTGGCCGAGTTCGGCGAGCACCGTGACCTTGCCGGTGACGGTGTTGATCTCGACGCGCCTGTCACCGTGGGCCAGTTCGACCTGCGGCCGCAGGTGGATCCAGCCGACCGCTGCCGCACCGGTGGGGTGCGGGCGCGAGGGCAGCATCACCAACGCCCAACCCGGCCTGCGCTCAAGGACCGGTGTCCACGTCGGCGTGAGCACTTGCCGCGGCGGCAGCACAGCGAACGCGCACCCGCCAGGCTCGGCATATACGGCGGTGTCGTCGGTGGGATGCAGCACGACCGTGCCCGGATCAGCCCCAGGTGCCGGATCGGCGGGCGCGCCCGCCAGAGTCACGCCGACGGCCGCGCGCGGCAGCGCCGCCATCTCCGGCTCGTTGATCGCTCGCGGAGCGACCTCAGCAGGGTCCTGCTGCGTGGCAACGGGTATCCGGTCCCGCAGCGGCCCGGCGGCAGTCGCCGTCGCAGTCACCGTGTCCGGAACCGGTGCAGGTGCAGCGGCCGGGCGGCTGATGTCGTGCATGCGCAGCAACAACGCCACGAGCACGACCAAGGTCACGGCCAACAGCAGCTTCACCATCAAACCGGACCGGCGCCAGTCCACCAGCCGCATCAGCATTGCTTGGCGCAGCAGCATCATCGCGGTGAGGGGCTTGAGCGGCTGAGTCATTTCCAGGTCGGTCTCTGGCCCGGCGGTCAGCCGCGCGGTGCTCGCGCCTACGACGGCCAAATGACCGGACAGGGGAGTGATGACGACCTCGTCGCCCAGGCGGGTGCTCACGGCGTCTTCCCGGCGATGACCTCGCCCACGTGCTTCACGATCGTGCAGGTATCGCCGGGAAAACGTCCGTTGGTGATCGTGAGCGCGGCGGTGCCGTTGGCCAGCGGGATGATCGCGGTGCAGGTCGGCTCGTTGCTCGACTTGTTGATGCCCGGCTTGATCAACCCCGGCTTGGTGCCGAAGGTGTGCGGCTGCGAACCCTCCTGTTCGGATTGTGCGGTCTTCATCTCGCCCGGCTTGGCCCAGACCACGAGAGCGATGAAACTCTTGGTCGGAAGAGGTTTTCCGCTCGGATCCGCGCCCTTACTCGGCTCTCCGTTGTCGTACCTGCATCCCGTGCGGAACACATCGGTGGCGGACGGCGCACGCAACCGGGGCTTGTTGTCCTTGTCCGGCCGCACTTCCTGCGGGAAGGCTCCCCACCCGAGCTGGCACGGGTCGTACGGGGCGCCGACGGTCTTGGCGTCCACGCGCGGGTCGAGATCACCCAGGGTGATCTGCTTGGGCTTGTCCTGCGTGGCGACCGTGGCGATGGCGTGGGCAGTGGGCACGGTGGTGAGACAGGCCGTTGCGGCGGCAAGTGTCAGCACGCCGCGCGTCAAGCTCCTGATAGTCGTCATGATCTTGTCCCCCGACAAAGATGCGTTGAGGCTCATGGGAAAAGTGTTTTCAGCAGCTCCGCGACCAGCGGGTCGCGGATGCTGTCCAGGCGGGCCCGGTCCACCGGGGCGTCGACCTTGGTGCCGCGCGGCGGTCGCAGGTTCTGCCGGACCCGCAGAGCACCGGGTTTCTCCTTGTCGCCCAGCACCGCGATGGAGAGCTCTTCCTTGTCGCGGCCTTGGCCGTTGGCGTCCTCGGGATCGCCGACGCGCATCACCGGCTTGCCCGCGATGGACAGTTCGGTGACCTTCGCGGCGGTGTCCGGCCTGGACTGCAGGATGGACAGATCCCGCGCCAGGGATTCCTTGGTCGACAAGAAGATCTCGACCTCGATGACGGACTCGTACTTGCCGTCAGCGCCCTTCTTGTTGTCGTCCGAGCTGATCGTGCACGTCGGGCTTCGTGGGCTGTCTGCGATGACCCGGTAGTGGCCAGCACCCAGAAACCGGTCCAGGACATCGCCGGGCAGCGCCGAACACAGCATCTGCGCCGCGACGACCGGCTCCTCCTCAGCGGTGCGCAGCAGGTCCTGGCCGGTTTTCGGTTTGGTGTCCGACCACTCCTGGCACACCTCCGGTTCGTTGCTGCGCACGCACGCTCCGGCTGCCGCGGCCTTGCCGCTGCTGGGTGTGGACTCCGGCTTCGCGGTGCCGGGCACGATGCTGCCGCAGCCGCTCAACGTCGTGGCCGTCAGCGTGGTCGCCGCGAGCACCAGGGTGACCAGGCGGCCGTTCATCGCTTGCCCACCTTGGACAAGACCTTCTCCGCCGCCTGCTGCGCGATGTCGCAGGTCGCCGTGGACATGCGGATCTGCTGGTACAGCACGCCGCCCTCGGTGGCCCGGTTGTCCTGCACGATGCTGGTGTCCGGGTCGTAGACGATGTAGCTGGTGCAGCCTGAGCGGCCTTGAAAGATCACCGTCTTGTAGCCGGCGACCGTGACCTCACGAGCGCTCTGATCTCCTGGCTTGACCAGTGCTGACGGGTCGTCGTCGACCATGAGCGTGATGCCGACCTCGTTGCGGCCCACGCCTTTGTCCCGTGACGGCGGTCCGGGGTTGAGCGGCTTCGCGGTGCACACGAAGGGCCCTGAGGGCTGCAACACTGCGTCCGCGCCGAACATGTCCAGCGCACCCGACGCCACGGTGCACGGGTCGAGCTTTGCTAGCGTCAATTCCGGTTTCGTGCGTTCAGAACCGCGTTTGGGCAGGTCCTTCCACAGAGGCGCGACCTTGGCGGCGTATTCCTTGGCCAGCTGGCAGCTGGACTTGGCCGGCTTGTCCTCCCCGGTGCCGGACGGGCTGGTGCGCAGCACGATCGCCCGGTCGTCGTCGAGTGGCTTGGCCAGTGTGCACGTCCGCTCGTCCTCGGAGACGAAGACCTCCAGGCCGCCGATGCTCTCCGGGGCGGCGTCCTTGCGCTGCGACGCGTCAAAGGTCTCGCCCACCTCCAGATAGATCGTCCAGCTGGCCCGGAACTCGCCCTTGTGGGTCCGCAGCACGCATTCCTGCATGCCGTCCTGCGACGGGATGATCTCGTCGAGCTCGTCGCCGGTGATCTCCTTCGCGGCGTCCGGGTCGTGCAGCCCGCACGCGTCGATCGCCCGGTAGCCTGCTGCGGCCTCGGCCAGCGCCCGGTACTCCTGTGGGATTGCGGCCTCGATCTTCGTCGGCTGTGTTTCCCCGCCGCCCTCAGGTGGGCTGGGGGCGTCCTTGGTGCACGCGGAGGCCAGCAGCGCCGTGCCGAGCAGCAGCGCGAGCGTGAAACGTTGTCGTAGAGCCATGTTCGTGATCCCCCTGATCCGAACGGGATGTGCCCGGTGGCACGAAAGACTGGGGTGGGAGTGAGCGAAGGCTGGGCGGGTCAGCCGCGCAGCAGCCGGACGGCCTGCGAGACCTGCACGCCGGTGCTGCGCAGATCGGCGATCCATCCGGGGATGGCCCGGCTGGGCGGCTGATCGGTGCCGGCTCGGGTCCGGACAGCCACGTCAACGGCGCCGAATTCGGTGACGGCGTGCGCGTCGACGTCGGCCGCAGCCAGCGTCGGTGATCCCGCCCCGCCGATGTGGGGGGAGACCAGCGCGGAGGCAGTGCCGGACAGCACGGTCAGCGTCATCGCCGAGACGACGGTCGCGGTGGCCAGCAAGCGGGTGACGATCCTGCGAGTGATCAATGGTCCTGCTCCAGATTCGAGAAGTACCGGTATGTGAGCCGGGTGAGGTGGCCGCGCCGCCCGCACTGCGAGTCCGCCCTGGGGGGTGCGGAGGCGGGCGACGCGGCCCTGGGGGATCAGTCCCTGATGGACTGACGCTGGTGGGTCATTTGCCGAAGGCAGTGAGGAATCCCGCTGACGGGGTGCCGACACCGGTGACGTTGTCCCAGCCGCTGCCGCTCTGCAGAGACTGCGGCTTGGTGTCGAACTCGGCCAGGTAAGAGCCCTGGGTGCCGGGGACGTCGACGTGGCCGTAGGTGACCATGTACGGCGTCCAGACACCGGCCGCGACCGGCTTGACGTCGGTCATGCCGGTCTTGCCCGCCATCTCGTACAGCGCGCCGTTGAGGAACCCGAACCGCTCGACGCCCTGGGCCTGCTGGGAGTCCGCGACGAGCGCGGCGATGATCGGCGCGGCGGCCGACGTGCCGCCGGAGGGGTACTCGACGTAGCCGTCCGGGGTCGTGAAGCCGACGCTGATTCCGGTGTAGGCGTCCGCGAGCGCGGAAACGTCCGGCAGCATGCGACGTCCGGTGCCCGGCGCGACGCCCTTCTGGTAGTCGGGCTGTTCGTACAGCGAGCTCACGCCGCCGCCCGCGCCGCCGGCGAACTTGCCGTCGACGCCCTGCTGCGGCGCCCAGCTCTGGCCGGACTGGGTGTAGCCGGAGATCTCCCAGCCGGTCTGGAACTTCACCTTGTTGTTGCCGTCCACGGCGACCGACGTGCCACCGACCGCGGTCACCCACGGGTGCGAGGCCGGGAAGTCGGTAGCGGCCCGGCGCACGTCCGGGTTACCGGCGTTGTCACCCGCGTCCCCGGAGGACACGGTGATCGCCTGGCCCTGGATCGCGGCCTGAAGAGCGATGCTGTCCATCTGCTGACGCACCGCGGCGGGCTGGTTCTCACCCGAGGCGCCCCAGCTGTTCGACAACACCGACGCCTTGTTGTCCTGCACAGCCTTGTTCAGCGCGTCGTAGAGCGTCCGGCAGCTCGACGCCCCGTAGTAGACGATCTTCGCTGCCGGGGCGATGGTGTGGATCGCCTGCACGTCCAGCGCCTGCTCGCCCGCCCACGACTCGGGGATGCACTGCTCGATGTCGTCCCAGCGGCTAGCGAGCACCGCCGAGTACTGGCCCGGTGCTAACTGCGGCGAACCGAACGTCGCGGCCGCGCGGTTGGTGTCGGACACGATGGGCTCGTGGTTGTAGGCGCCGATGATCGCGACCGTCTGCCCGGCACCGGTGTTGCCACCGCCCAGACCGTAGATGCCCCGCATCTGCGCTGTGTTGTAACCACACAGCGCGTTGGACTGCATGTCACCGGCGAACTTGCGCGGCACCGCGGTGTTGACCGACTCGCCCCAATACAAGGCACAGCTGTTCGGGTCGCCCGCCGCCTTGACGTCGCCGCGCGGCCGCGCCGGTGCGCCGTTGGGCGTGCGCATCGCCACCTGCTTCGGAGTGATCGTGCGCTCGCTGTCGTCCAGGCCCAGCACCGCCTCCACCGCACCACGCAGCTCGCGCGGAACGGACACTGCGGACTCCGGCGCGGCCAGCTCCAGCGCACCGGCCTTCGTGGAGAGCTTGAACTTGCCGAGCTTCACCCGGAACGCCGACTCCAATGCCGAGACATTGCCCTCGACTGTCACGAAGTGCCGGTTTCCCGACACCTCCGACACCGTTAGGTTCTGGCCCCGCAGCCAGCCGGTCACCCGATCCACAGTGGACTGGGCAGGTGCGTATCGGTCCACGAACTGCTGGGAGGACAGAAACTTGCGGTGCGACGGACTGCCCGGCGTGGACACCACCTTGGCCAGAGCCTCGGCGCCGCGCCGATCCTTGAGCGTCAACGCGATCCGTACCCGGCGGACCTCGTCACCGCTCACGTCGCCGACCTTCGCCGATGGAGTGGCCCAGCTCGGTGTGTTGCCCTCGATCGATGCGCGGTCGCTGGCCAGGGTCGGATCCGCCTGAGCGGCGGAGGTCCCGAGGATCCCGACCAGCGCCGCGCAGCCGGCGAGTGCCGCCGCGCGGGATGGACGTACTGCCATGTGTAAAGCCCCCGAATTCATAGATTCACCCGGTCTCGGCCGGGTGTGACGGCAATATCAACGCCATTGATGAAAGGCGTGTGAGGAAACGCGGCGGGCAGTTTTGTGCCCTGGGAACGCGAGCCCCTCGCGGCGACGGAGTCACCCCCGCACGGGCCAGCGTCTTCGTGTGAGCCCGTGACCTGCACTGACGTGCTGGTAGTTTCTAGACTGCAATGCGGTGATCGCAGATGTCAACGTGTTCAAGCGTATTTTCGAAATTACTTTTGTGGCCGTCATTTAGGCATTGCAAAGTTCCCGAAACCTGACGGCAAACGGGTCTAAATGATTGCGGCAGCGGTATTTTCTAGCTGCTCACCGCGGTCACCTTTTCCGCGACGAATGTAAGGCCGAGATGACAGGCCGAGGCTCCGCGTTCCGGCACGTACCCGGTCACACGCACCCGTTGTGCCCGCGGCTGCTCACCCGCGCGGGCCCGGTGCTCGTTGTCCAGCACGATGCTGCCGGACAGCTGAAAACGCTGACCGGCTTCGGTGACCAGCGAGATGCATCCCGGCCGGCCTGTCAGCCAGGTGGCCTCACCTTCGACGGTGACCTGAGGACTCCGCGACTCCGGTGGAGGGATCTGCACGGACGCAACGACTTCGGTCGTCGGGGTGGACGGCTGCACTGGTCTGGACGGGACTGAGCAACCAATGGACGCGGCTATGGCGACACCGATGGCGACGGCCAGCTGCCGGCTGGTCATTCCAGATCTCCCGCCTCGGCCACGTGTGCCTGAGGCTCCTGGGTGCCACGGAGTCGCAGCGCGGTGCGTTGCGGTGTGCTGCGTAGGCTCCGTGCGGCGTGCACGACTCCCGCTGCCAGGATCAACGAGTTCGGTTCACGCATTCGCGGCAGCAGACCATCCAAGGTCGTGTGCGCGCGCTGCGCTTCGAAGTCCCTGCCCAGCAGCCATACCTCTTCGGGCAGATAGCCGCAGTGCCGTGACGCGTAGACCTCACCTGTGTGAGGGATGAACCCGATCCTCCACGGCCCAGCGCGGTCCAGGGGCTGGCTGTAGGGGCCGTCGTCGTCGCCGTCGCGACGCCACTGCTCGCCGTAGATCTCCCCGGCGACGCGTGCGCTGGCCCAGCCGCTGTCCATTCGGCGTGAGTCCGCGGCGACGAAACTGTCTTCCGGGCCGAACACGACGACGCTCGCAGGTATGTCTGCTGAGCGCTGCCAACCTGCGGACGACTCTCCTAGTAGGCCGAACGGCGCGCCCAGGCCGATCACGAACTCTCGCAACGTGTCCCGTGCGATGACGGCTTGGTCGAGCGAGTCGCGCAGGCCTGATTGCCTCGCGATCGCACTGGACAGTTCTGCCTTCGCGCTACGTCGACGGAGCCAGCCGGCGGGGCTCCAACTGTGCCCCGCCTCAGCAATCTTCCGGCGAGCGTCGGCAATGGAGTGCTCGGCTTGGTTGGTGCGGGACGTCAGCGTGGCCACCGTGGCGCGGAGCTTGCCTTCGAGTTCGACCAGATCCTCAGCTGGATCAGCGGTGGTCGCATTCTGCAGGTGCCCCGCAAGCGCAGGTGGTATCGGATCTGTTCGCAAGCCCAGCGCGACTGCCAGGCCTGCGCTGCTGTGTGCCCAACGCGGTTGATGCTTCGGCAATGCAATCCTCCCCCAAAGCTTCGAGACGTCGGCCGCCGCGCTGCCCCACGTCGACCAGCGAGCAGGTGACCGCGATGCGACAGCCGACGCCTCATCTGATGCCGACAACGGTGTGTCGGCCGGTGGCCAAGCAGCAGATCCCTCCCCGGTCCGCCGCTTGGCCACCGCCTCGTCGTCGTTCGTAAAGCGACGGCGAGGTCTTGGTGCACCAGGTGTTGCTGGTGACGTCGCGGGTGTGACGTGCCGCGACTGCTGGGCGCGCAATGCGTATGCCTATCCGTATCGCCAACGCACTCATCCCACTGCCCCCTGGTGCTCGTCCGGACGAGAGCGATGTTGCATCCGAGTGAGGTGCCCCGCTATCCGCGGCCAGCGAGATTAAAAGAGACGTCGCTGGTGGCTCAGGTGTCTCGCTCGGTTTCCGCATCCCGTCGTGACAAACACTATGGCAATCATTTCTGTTGTCAACGCGTAGTTAGAGGATTGGATTGCATGAATTATCCCGTAGGCGTTCGAATAGCTACGTGTTTTCCCGTAGTGCGACGCGCTGTGGGCCCTTGCGGCACTGGCGGGAACCTGTTGAACTGCGGAAACGAGCGAAGCGACGGTTGGTGCCGATGACGAAGGATGTACTTGCGAAGAGAGAATCTGGCTTGTCGTGAAACTTCGTTCGATTTCATGTGTGCATCCAGACGTTGCCTCGCGGAGGCCGCCACGGGCTTGCTGAACTGAGGCATGGCGCTACGGGGTTACCTGATGGCCGCTACGGGTTCTGCTGTGCAACTACGGGGCGACAATGTTCCCCAGGGTCCGCAGGAATCTGCGCAGTTGGGAGTGTCGGAATCGACGCATGGCGGCCCCGGTTCGTGCGCCTCACGAGATGCGCGGCCTGTCGGGGCCTGCGAGCCGGACTGTAGAACTCACGCGGCGATGCACGGATCTGACGACCGATTCGCTGACTCAGATCGACTTGTTGGACTCTGGATCGAGGTACCACGCGACCAAGTCCGACCTGGTGTGGAGGTCGAGCTTGCGCTTGGCGTTGCGGACGTGGGTCTCGACCGTGCGGTCGGCGATGTCGAGATCCCGGCCGATCTCGGCGTACCGCTTGCCCTGCGCGAGAATCCGGACGACCTCGATCTCCTTGGACGTCAGCAGGTTCTCGCCGGCGCGGACAGAATGCATCTCTTCGATCGGCGTCAGCGCCAGCGCGGTTCCGTCCTCAATGGACAGTTTTTCGCCGGTGGTGATCGCTTCACTGAAGCGGTCCTCGCCGATCGTGTGTCGGCAGTAGTTCCTGATCTCGTCGTTGACACGCAGAAAAGGCTGCATGTTCACCACGCAAGTCTGCGACTCCCGCTGGAGGGAGCTGACCGCCCCGAAGAGCTTGCCCGCGAGTTCGTGATCCCCGACCTTGGCCGTGGCGACCGCGAGCAGCCAGGCGCTCCACGTCGGTCCCCACGTGTCGCCTATTTCGCGTTGCAGCCGAAGCGCGTCCTGGGCGAGAGAGATGGAGCGCCTCGGGCTGCCGTGCATGAACTCGACCAAAGCGCTGGTCCAGGTCGCCCACGAGATCGACCACACTGCCTGAGCCTCGTTCGCCAGGGCCAACAGTCGATCGCGCTGCAGCATGGCCTGGTCTCGCTCGCCCAGGAACGCCACGGCCATCGCTCTGAACAGGATCACCATGAAGGTGTCGCCGGCATTGCCGTCGAGCTGGAACGCAGTCTCGGCGCGTTCCATGGCCGGGAGTGCTGCCTGGGCCTTCTTCAGGTCAGGCTCGCCGAGAAAGACCGCCGTCGCCGAGGCGTACAACAGCGGCGCTAGCGTCTCGCTCAGCCCTAGTGCTGCGGCGTCACGTTTGGCTTTCTGCAGCAGAGGGGCCGCGAGATCGAGGCGTCCTTGCAGCATCGCGATCCACGCGAGCATCGACGTAGCGACGACGTCGGACGGCTCAGGGACTTCTGCGGCGTGCTGTAGTCCGAGCATCAGCATTCGCCGGGAATCGTTGAGCTTTCCGGCGAAGATCTGGCATCGCGTCTGCGTGACATTGGTCGCCAGTTCGACCCCGCGGCGCCGCTGCCCAGGCTGTGCGAGGAAGTGCTTCTGAGCTGCGCGCAGGTTCGGGAGTTCCAGCCGCAACAAGTGCATCCACTCAACCTCGCCGGGGCCGAGCCAGAGCTTCGCTCCCCGTCGGGCCAGATCGCTGAAGTGCTCGGCAGCCGCGTGAACGACCGCACTGGCCGGCCTCGGCGCAGTGCCGCCGTCGGCGTCCTGCTGAGCCTGGGTCAGCAGCTGCTGGCCGAACTGCCTGATCACGCGAAGCATGCGATAGCGCGTGCAACCGGCCTGGTGATCGACCAGCAACAGTGACTTGCGCACCAGCTGCGATAGCAGCGGTTGGACGTCGGCTGAGGCGATGTCATCGCCCACGCAGACCGCACGCGCCGCGTCCAGGTCGAACCCGGTCTCGGATTCGAACACCGTCATCAACGCCCACATCCGCTGTTCATCGCTCGTGAGCAGCTTCTGCGACAACTCGAGCATCACCCGGAGCCCGCGGTGGTGCGCCTCTGTTGAGGTGCCATCGACGAGGAGCCCGAGAAGGTCGGAGTGTTCGACGACCGACTGCAGGCTCAGCACGTCGAGCTGGCTGGCGGCCAACTCGATGGCCAGTGGTAGTCCGTCCAGCAGTTGGCACAGCCGGTTTGCGACCGGGTAGTCGGATTCGGCGATCTCGACGCCGACGGCGCGAGCGCGCACGATGAGCAACTGGAGTGCCTCATGCACCGTGGTGAGCGAGGTGGGATCCGACGACTCCTCGGCTCCGATGCACAGGGGCGGCACTGGCAGAAGGTGCTCGCCGCTGAGGCCGAGCCTGATCTGGCTGGTGGCGATCACCCGCAGTCCCGGGGCCGCTTGCAGGAGAGTGCGCAGCAGTTGTGGCACCGACCCGCTGCCGGGCTTCTCGCCGACAAGGTGCTCGCAGTTGTCCAGTAGCAGCACCGCTTGTCGGGGAGCCAGGTGTTCGACGAGAAGGTCCTCGGCGGGCTCGGGAGAGTTCTCGCGAAGGCCGAATGCCTGCGCGATCGCGGGTGCCAGCCGATCCTCGCCCTCGCGCAGGTCGGCCAGGTGAACCCGACCGCACTCGAAGTCGCTGCTGCGGCTCATCTCGTGGACGAGGCGTTCCGCGACTCGGGTCTTGCCGACGCCACCAGGTCCGATGAAGGTCAGCACGCGAGCCGATCCGACGGTGTCGGCGCCTTGCCGCAGGAGCTGGCTTCTTCCGATCAAGCTGCTGAGTTCGCCGGGCAGCAGGCTTTCGTGCACTGAGACACGCACCCGTGGAGCGGGGACGTCGTGGCCGCCGGCGACGGCTTCCTCGTTCGTCGGTCGCTTAGTGATCATCATGTGCTTCCCCCAGAACACGTGCTGAAGTCGCCAGGCGCCCCTCGGGGTGCGACGAGTCTTCCGTAGGTCCGCGGACCCGGCTCCATGCATCTGCATTGGCGTGCAGTACGGGTCGCTTCGATGTCGAGCATGCGTCCGCACAACGGTGGCGGACCGCAGATTCAGTTAACTATCCTTTGGGGACGAAGCATCTTCGCTGGTCAACCTCAGTTTCGTTCGCCTCCCCGCGAAATGAACTGAAGTTGCATCACCCTTGGTCGCACCTTAGAGGACCTCCAAGTGGCTTGGCCAGTAACTGGTCGCACTCACCCATTCGGGTTAATGGCCGGTTCGATGTAAGCCCGTCGACCAGCTTCAACCTTGAAAGGTTGGCCGCACTGATGCAGTCTGAGTTAACCTCGACGTGTCTGGGGGAGCGACGGAGTACGTCGCTGCGGTTCAACTGGGTGTCCGTGGGGGATGCATGAGCGAGGTTCAGCGCGCGGCCGATGTGGTCCCTCGAACGCTGCACGGTCAGATCACGTGGCTGTTCGAGACGATCAGGCCTGCGGTCGAGGGGCAGCGGTACTGCGACACCAAGCCACATACGAACAAGGACCTTGCGCTGCATCTTGGCGTGTCAGCGAGCTACGTGAGCCAGCTGAAAAAGGGTACGAAGCCGAATCCGACGAAGGATGTTCTGGAGGGGATCGCCTCCTTCTTCGAGGTCCCAACGGCCTACTTCTTCAGTGACGCGGAAGCGGCGCGGGTCGAGGCGGCGATCCAGTACGACGTCGATCTTCGCCGGTTCAAGGACGGCGAGCTCAAGGAACTTCCGGTGAACCCGTCGAGCCCGCACTGGTTAGTCACCGGTGAGATGCCCGACAGCTCCCGACCGGTGTGCGAGCGTTTGAACTGGCTGTTCGATCATGTGCACTCGGTGCACGAACAGCGCCCGTACACCGAGGAGGAGGTGGCGGACGCGATCGGGGAGAAGCCCTGGCGCGTGCGGGGGCTCCGTAGCGGCGAGATCACCGACAACGATGTGTCCGTTCCTGTGCTGCGCAACCTGGCGGCGTTCTTCGGGCAGCGGCTCAGCTACCTCTACGCCGACGATCAGGACGTCTCCGGCGCCAAGTCGGAAGACGAGAAACTGCTCGAGCTCCTGCGGCAGGCAAAAAGTGATGAGCGCGGACTGCTCGGTGTCGCGTTGCGGACCTTGGAGGCCGACCCCCAGAACGCCGGCCGCAACAGCGGCCTGAGCAATGAAGCCAGCGCTCGAATTCTGGCAGGGCTGATCAACAGCCACCTGGAGATGGACAACCAGGTGCGCCTGAACTCGGCCTCTGGATCAGGACCCGACAAGGCGGATCGGTGAAGCACATGAACCACGACAACACCGACGCCCCGCTTGATCGCCGAACTCTGAGGAGGCGCGCTGCAGAGTTCTCCAAGCGGGTTCCGATCCCGATGCCGTGGAACGCGGACGAGTACGCGGGCCTGCTCACGGTGGAGTTCGGCAAGCCTGTGCGATTTCGGCCGCTGAGCGAAGAGGTCGCACCTCACGACCTGCCTGAGACCAATTTCAGCGGTGCGCTCATCGAGTCCGAGCACTCCATCACGATCTTCTTCGACAACAGGAGCGGACTGACCCACCAGCAGGACATCATCCTGCACGAGGTAGGGCATCGCGTCTTGGGGCACGTCGTCCACGACCAGGTTCTGTGCCGCAGCACCTTCGCCTCGCCGCGCGAGAACGAGGCAGAGTTGTTCGCCCGCGAACTACTCCATCGGGCACGGGGTCGTGACACCTTGCAACTCGCCCCACACGTCGATGATCCAGACGGTGTCAGGTCGCTCGGGGGAGCGCTGGCCGACATCGAGTAACACCGCACATTTACGCCTGGGGGGACGCGCGATGTGGTTTGTACTGGTAACGGGCTTCGGCATGCTGTGGTCGGCGCTGGCCGTGCTCGCTCACCTGCGCAGGGTCAAGCGGCGACCCGATGATCCGTCTGTGCCGGCCAAACGAGCGCTTCTGGCCGCAGCCGTGCTGGCCACGGTTTCCTATGCCCTGGCGATACCGCCGTTCACATCGTTGCTGCACGTTGACGGCATGTGGCTCAACTGGCCTATGATCATGACATTGGGCAATTCCACTGTGATCTGCGTGCACATGTTCTACCTGTTCTCCGTAGAAGAACGCGCGACCGCGGTCCGGATCGCACGTCGGGAATGGTTGATCTACGCGGTGCTGACCACCGCCGTCGTCGTCTTGTTCGCGATGAACCCCACTGCGAGCGACTACGACATCACGTCCGCGGGCAGGTACCAGACCGGGGGACCGGGCGATCCTTTCGCCGCCGTCGCCTACGTCCTGTCGATGGGCTTCGCAGGCGTGATGAACGTGGTGGTGTGTCGCCTCGGGTGGCGGTGGGTGAAGAAGGCCAGGGGAACGCGCTGGCTCGCGATGGGGCTCAACACCAACGCGCTGGGCCAGATCGGCGGCCTGTGCATGGTTCTGCACTCAGTCAGCTACAACCTCGCCCTGCTGTTCGGCACCGTACCGTCCTGGACGCAGAACGTCGTGGAGACCCCGATCAAGGGCATCGCGGGCCTGCTGACCATGCTCGGCCTCAGCGCCACCGCACTGAGCCTGTGGATCAAGAACAGCCGGCTTGTCGTCTGGGCGCACGCCAATCAGGCCCGCCGCCGGCTCTACCCGTTGCACCAGCGGATGTACGCGGCCTTTCCGTCCATCGTCGTCGACCCGCCGCCCTCGTCGGCCGTGAAGGACTTCCTGCACGTGCGCGACGCCAGCCGCCAGCTGGGCGATCGCCTGGTCGAGCTGTGGGAAGGCCGTCTGCGCATGCGGATTCCGTACGGCACCCGCGCCATAGCTGACAAACTCGCCCGCGAGGAAGGGCTGAGGGGACCCGCGCTCGAGGCCGTCGTGGAACGTGCGTGCCTCGAAGTCGGATTTGAGGTAGCCCGCACAGGCACAGAGGTCCGCGTCGAACTCTCGACCGCAGACGAGGCGTCACGTCTTACGAGACAAGGCGAGAAGGCTGCAGAGGTGCGCTGGTGGCAAGAGGTGCATGACGCACGCAAGTCGCCGGTCGTGGCGCAGATCCGAACTCGCGCGCCAGAACTCATCCGAGCCTCGGCAACCAGCGGCGCAGCGACGAGCTGACGACGTGCGAATCCACGGAGGAACAGCGTGAAAACGATCGTCGTCGGAGGAACCGGATATCTCGGATTCCACGTTGTCGGCGCGTTACTACGCCATGGCCACGACGTCAGCGTTGTCGGACGTAGCCACAACTCCAACCTGCCGAGCGATGTTGAGTTCTACGAGGGCGACGCCAGCTCACTGCCGCAAAGCGACTGGAAGCCGATCCTCAAGGGACACGAGGCACTCGTGTTCGCGGCAGGAGTCGATAGCCGCGCTCAAGCGTCTCGGCCAAGTGGCGCCTACTTTCAGCACCACAACGTCGACGCGGTCGGCCGGATGATGGAAGCCGCGAGGCAGACTGGAATCACGAGTGCCGTCATCCACGGGTCCTACAACATCACGTTGAATCGGCAACGCCCAGAGCTCGGGCTACCTGATCGTCACCCGTACATCGCCAGCCGCGCAGACCAAGCGATCCAGGCGCGGAAGGCCGCAGGAGGTTCGTGCTCCGTGGCAGTCCTGGAAATCCCGTACGTCTTCGGCGCGACACCTGGTCGGCCGAGTCAGTTCGAGTACATGTTGCCGTGGTTTCGCGGTGAGACGAGCTTGCCGCTCATGACGCCTCCTGGCGGCACCGCACTCGTCAGTGCGGCTGCGATCGGGGCAGCGAGTTGCACAGCCCTGACCTCACGGCTCGAGGGCGACTTCCCTGTCGCGCAAGCGAATCTTGAGTGGACTGAGCTTGTGTCACGGCTCGCGCGTCTCGCAGGACACCCGAACCCGGACGACGTTCGGCAAGTGCCCGCACGAACTTTCCAGAGGTTCATGCGTTTCAACGGCTTCAGGGATTTGGAGCGCGGAGTGGACACCGGCCTCGACTACGCACACTACGGCGAGCTCTACACCAGCAAGATGTTCGTTCCCACGTGCCTGCCAGAGCTGGGCATCACCGACGACGATCTGGACTCAGCACTGCGCGAAACTGTCGGGGCTCCGCCACCCACCTACGCGCAGTGACACGAAGCCCGACACCGATCCGAGGTTCAGCCGGTCACTTCGTCTAACGTCCAGAGAGCGTGGTGAACGTGTCGGTAGGCACTAAACGGAAACGCTTGTTGCTTAAGGTCTCGTGCGGGCGTTCAACGGGAGAACGGTAGCCACGGTCCCGACCCGGAGCACGAAGTCGCGGTCAACGCCCCTGGTGTTCGAAGCATCTCGCCACGCGGCGATGCTCAGTCGCTGAACGTTCTTTCCTGCACGGCCTGGTTGGCTGGATCATCGGACTGATCGTCGCAGCACCGTAGAGCTTCGGTGAACCAGCGCGCGTGTCTCTCCAGCTTGCGTGCGACAGCAGCTACGAGGACGACCAGGACTTCGAACGTGCCTTCACCACAGAGGAGCGGGATGCTTTCCTCGATCGCGACGGGGTCGGCCGTCGCGTATGCGGAGACGAAGGTCGACGCTGCCCGCACGTTCTGTTGCCACGCGTCACGATCCTCGGGATCGATGTCGCCGGGCAGGGAGAACGAGATCGGGAACCTGATCGGCGATCGCAACTGGTCGCGTGGCACGCCGTCGAGAAGGATCTTGGCCATGATGCCGGCGGCCGCGACCACCACCATCCGCTTGTCTGCCTGGGAGATGATGAGTTGAAGCGCATCCTCGACTCCATCGGGCTCGGCCTTCAGCTGGTGCCCAATCGCACGCAAGCACAGGTGCGCGCCGCGTTCGCTGATGTTGCCTTTCTGAAGCCGAGCCTCGTCTTCAGCGATTTGGTCGATGCCCGAAGGCGGACATGCCGGTTCGTCGGGAGTAGCGGTCATAGCTGCAACACCAGCTCCGTGGCAGCCGACGAAATGGTCCTGCCAGTCGAGTTGACCTTTGTCGAACTTCCTTGCCGTGGCCAAGGCCGAATGCCTTCGGCATCTCGCCACGCGCGGTCGCAGATCTGGCATGTGGGCCACCACCGTGCGTGCGGCGGCCAGACATCGGAGCCTGCAGTCAACTCGATGTCGCACAGGCTGCGACCTACAGCGTTCGGAACGAGAGTCCGGGGTATCGCGTGGCGTTCACCGTCGTGCGGCTGCCACTTGAAGTCTCTAGGCATGTCCGGTCACTTCCCGAGCGTGTGCGGGCTTGGCAGACATCCACACAAGACGACGCTGCGAGAGAGGACCAGATCATCAATCTGCCATCGCCTATCAGGAATCTGTCATTCGATGGCTCTGACCTGCGCGAACGATCGGATGCACCGATTGGGTGAAACGAAGGTCCTTCGGCTGGAATGCCAGCCTGGGACGTGTTCCAAGCTAGGCTGGCCAGCGACAATACGCCCGATTCAGGCTCAGGGAGTGACCGATGCCGACTCCGAGATCCGGCCTGGCTGAGCTTCGTCGGGCTCTGGGGCTTACCCAGGAGAAGCTGGCCGAGGCGGTTGGGGTCAGTGTTGGCACCATTGGGCGTTGGGAACGGGGCGAGACCAAGTCGCTATCGCCAGTTTTGCAACCGCTTCTAGCGAAAGCGCTTGGCCTCACCGGGACGCGGGAGCTGATCATCATCCTGCGGCCGCGCGCACAGGAGCAATCGGCTGGTGCGCCCAACTCTGGCCAGTGGGGCATCAGCGAGCCAGCCGATCTGGCGCAACTCGACCCTGTGCAAAGAATTCAACTCGCGGCGCAGGCGTTTCAAAAAACAGACCGCCGCGTGGGTGGTGGTGTCCTCTATCTGGGTGTCGTGCAGTACCTGAACCAAGAGGTTGCACCTCAGCTTCTCAACGTGGGTAATGCGTCGGCTGACGCCGTCCGGTTGTTCTCTGCGGCCGCCTCGATGACCGAGCTTGCCGGGTGGATGGCCCACGACGGCAGCGGCGACGATGCAAGGGCGCGCAGCTACTTCGACCGAGCCTTCAGGCTCGCGTCCGCTGGAGAGAACGACTTGCTCTCAGCAAACGTATGTGCCTCCATGTCGCACCTAGCCATCGAGCTTGGGCAGCCGGACGACGCGATTCGCATAGCTACCAAGGGATTGGCGCGGGCTGGTGACCATGAGGGTGCTTTGAGGCTGGTGGCCCGCCTGCATGCGATGCGTGCCAGGGCTTTTGGTCTTGCGGGCGAGCGTCGGCCTTGCACGGAGGAGCTCAATGCAGCCGAAGCGATGCTGGACATTTCGGCGGGAGAGCAGAGCGCCGACTGGATCACCGGTTTTGACGAGGCGTCCTTGGCCGGCGAAGCCGCCCTCTGCTTCCTCGACCTGGCCGAGTACGAAGAGGCCGAACACCAGGCTAGGGAGGTGATCCGGCTGCGGTCCGGGGATCGTGTGCGTAGCCGAGTGTTCGGTCAGCTCACCTTGGCCAAGGTCCTTGTGGGTGCTGGGCGTGTGGACGAAGCCGCAGTGGTCGGGACCGAGGTCTGTGGCACAGCCTCATCACTCAGTTCAGGCCGAGTCGTCCGTCGGCTCGATCTGTTGGCACGTAACCTTGAAGGTGCGCGCCGCGTGCCCGAGGTCGAGGTGTTCCTGGCTGCCCAGGGGGCCGGAACGCGCGGAACAGGAGCACAGGAAGGTCGAACTGCGACGTGGCCGATCTGACCGGGAAAGATCAGTTCGCATACTTCGCGGAGGGAAACGCCAGACAGGCTCGCAAACGAGTCGCGGCTGACGTCCTTCTTCGTGATGAACAAGGACGGGTCGTACTGGTCAACCCGACATACAAGGCCTTCTGGGATCTGCCGGGTGGTATGGCGGAGAGCAACGAGCCGCCGGCCGTCGCAGCTGCGCGCGAAGTGCTGGAGGAGCTTGGCGTCCAACTCAGTATCGGGCGGGTCCTGCTGCTCGATTGGGAAGCACCGCACGGTCCATGGGACGACCAGCTTGTTTTTGTCTTTGATGGTGGCGTTCTGGGGCCGGACTTGCTGAAGGCGCTGCGTGTGAGCGATCCGGAGATCAGCGAGTTCGAGATCGTCGAAGTAAGCGAAGCGCTGCGGCGGTTGAGACCTGACATGGCCAACAAGCTTGAACGTGCGCTGGCTGCCGCGGAGTCGGGAACGTTCGACTACGCCGAGGAACAGAAGTTCCTCGGCGGAGATGCGGGCCTGGGACAGGTTCCAAGCTAGGCTCGCCATCAACAATGCGGCCAGATCTTGCACTTGGGGAGACCGATGGCGACGCCTAGAACGGAGCTGGCCGCGCTGCGTGGCGCCCTGGGTCTCAGCCAGGAAGACCTGGCCAGGTTGGTGGGCGTGAGCGTTGGCACCATTGGGCGTTGGGAGCGTGGCCAGACCGCGAAGCTGACTCCCACTCTCCAGCCGCTCCTGGCGAAGGCGCTGAGGCTCAAGACCGTTGGGGAATTGCTGCGGGTGCTCCACCCTCACGGGCCATCCTCCGTGCCGAACACGTCCGGTGCCAAGGAAGCTGCCGGGATGGCGTCGAGCTCGCAGGGAATGTCCGTCCGCGGCAGTGATGATCTGGACCGCGTGCACGCGGTGGTTCCCCGGCTTCGGCGAGTTCTGGACGCGTTCGATCTCCCAGAGGACGGACCGGCGCGACCTTTGGAAGAGATCGCCGCAGACGTAACACGCATCAACGAACACCGTCTGGAAGCACGCTACGGCGTTCTGGCAGACCAGCTTCCCGGGCTGCTCGCTGAGCTGGCACGGGCAAGCCAGGTGGTGAAGAGCGACGAGCAACTACATCAAGCAGCCGCGCTTCGCACCCTTGTGTTCCGTGCTGCGGACGGAATCGCTTTCAAGTTCGGGTATCTGGACCTTTCGGCTCGCCTCATCGACCTCATGCGACAGTCAGCTGCGGCCGCGAACGACAGGTTGCTGGTGGCAGCGTCGGAGTATGTCCGCACCGAGACGTTCTTCGCCAACGGCGACCTTGCTACAGGCGCTCGAGCCCTCGTCGCAGCGGCTGACGCGGTGGCTCTGTCCAATCGAGACCGGCCAGACGTGGCCGCGGCGTACGGATCTCTCCACATGAGGGCTGCAGTGGTTGCAGGAAGACGTGGTGATGGCCGGGCGGCAACGGACCATTTGCGGGAGGCTCGGCACGCCGCCGACAAAGTGCGCGAAGGCATCTACCGCGGCACGGCGTTCGGTCCGCATTCGATCCGCATCCACGAACTCGCTGTGGCTGCTGAGCTGCGCGACCCCGTCGGAGTCGGACGAGCTTCGGCGTGGCATCCGCCTTCGGAGTTGCCGGCAGAGCGGCGCTCCCATTACTACATCGATCTGGGGCGCGCTCAGCTCAACCTCGGGCGACACGACGACGCGTATGCGTGCATCGAGAGGGCGCGGGAAGCTGCTCCTCAACACACACGGGAACATCCGCAGGTCAAGTGCACCCTCGGTACGCTTCTCCAGCGTCGCCCAGGAAACAGCAGAGTGGTCGAGCTCGCCGCGTGGGCAGGCGCACGAGCGATCTGACTCGTTCGAAGCTCAGCTGGTCAACAGCGCGGGAAGCTGGTCCAGCGAGTCGATCACCCAGTCGGCATCCCGTTGAACGAGCGGATCGCCGGCCCACAGATGGCCCCAGGGGCCGCGACGGATCAGCACCGTTCGGAGACCGGCGGCTTTCGCCGCGACGACGTCGTTGTCCCGGTGATCGCCGACGTACACGACTTCAGAAGCAGGCTTCTGAGCCGCGGCGACGACCCGATCGAAGAACTCCTTCTTGGGCTTCGCGACACCCCATTCCCCGGAGGTGGCCACGTAGTCCGCGGGCAATGTGAGGGCACGGAGGAGTTCGCCGGCCCGAGCTGTCTGATTGCCGGCGATTCCAACCCACAAGCCGAGGTCGCGCAGGTCTGCGAGGCCTGAGCGCACGTCCGGATACAGATCGTCTTCTTCGATTCGCTCCCCGAGCCCCGCGTCCTCTCGCAGCTGTCGCTCGCGCGCCACGTCGAAGCCGGGGCGGAAGTACTGGAAGGTTTCGGCGTTGTCCCGTCCGGCCGCGGTCACGGCACCTAGAACGGTCGAGAACGTGTGGCGCGAAACGCCTATCCAGTCCGCCCACGCACCCCACTCGCGCGAGTCGTCCAAGAGCGTCTCGCCGACATCGAACACAACAGCACTGACCATGTCTCACTCATACGGCATCGAGCCCGTCCGAGCGAACCCGTGACAGGGCTATGCGACAGCGCCAGTACGACGAGCGAAAGCTTGCAGGCCTGGCATGGAGCGCGCGGTCGGGTGCTGCAGCAGGCTGGTGGTGATGCGCTGGATCGGTTTGCGGTAACGGACCTCGTCCTGGGACGCCCGTTCTGCGGAGAGCAGTGCCCGATAGCTGAGTTCGGGTTTGTTCCACTCGTGGAAGGCGTGGGCGACGTCGGACCAGTAGCGGGCGCGGCGCTCCGCGAGAGGGATGGAGGTGGGGTCGATCTGCTTCGCAACCTCGATGGCGGTGCCGTAGTCACCCAGGGCTCTGGCCACGCTGATGCGGTACAGCTCGACGCCGGTCGGGCCGAACGCGGTGAACCGGTGGTTGGCGTCGGAGCCGAGGCGCGCGGCGGCCTCGACCGCTTCGGCGGTCAAGGAACGTGCAGTATCGCGATCTCCATCGACGGCCGCGGTGTACGCGGAGGTGGACAGCAGAGTGCCGTACACCGACAGGTGTTCCGGACCTCGATGCAGTTCGGGTTGCAGGGTCCCGATGGTGCTGAAGATCAGGCGCTGCGCGGTGTCGGCATGTCCGGTGCGTCGCAGAACGATGGCCCAGGCGCGGTGCGCGGAGGCTTGGGCGAGGAGGTCGTCCGAGTCGTGGGCCGCCTGCATCGCCCGGTCCGCGGTGGTCCACGCCAGCTGCCCGCGGTCGAGCTTGACCATCAGCTCCGATGCCAGTGTGTACGCGTCGGCCAGCAGGGCGTTGGCGGAGGAGATGTCCTCGTCCCCGGCCCGCGTGGCCATCGCCGTTGAGACGAGGCCGGGCAGCCGTGTCGCGGCGTCGGTGTAGCGGCCGAGCTGGTAGACCGATCGCGCCTCGGCGACGTCGGCCCGAAGCTGGGCGATGGCGACCGGCGTGGCACTCGTTGCGGGTGGATCGAGCAAGGCGCGCTCGAGCGTGCTCACCGGATCGGCTTCGGCCGAGGACATTGACCCGGTCCCCAGCACGGAGGCGCCAGCCAGCCCCGTCAGTCCCGCCAACAGCGTGCGACGACGCATGGGATCTGTCTCCTCGTCCGGCACCAAGTTGACGTTGACCCTAGCGACGGGACGCGGTGCGTGCACGGACCGTGATGTGGTGTCGGACAGGCCGAGCAGGTGCGGCGGGATCTGCAGGGCGGTGGCCAGGGAACGGAGCACCTGGACGTCCCGCAAAGGCTGTTTGCCGCGCTCCAGCCGGGACAAGGTGGAAATGGAGTAGCCGCAACGCTTGGCCAGCTCCTCAAGGGTGAGCGGAACAGCCCGGCGGACGGCACGGACGATCGCGCCGAGGTCACCGGAATCGACAGCGGCGCGGACCTCGTCGGTCTCCCAGATCGCACAAGTCCGATCCATGTCCGGCCCTCCTCACCCAGAGCAGGACTTATGAGCGTACCCAAACGATCACAGACTGTGCCAGCCGGTTTGCGCACCTTGCAAATGAGTGGTCGACCTCAGCAACTCCGCTGGTCAGCGAGATAGCAGAGGCCGTGTCCTGGGCGTCGACGCGGTAGGTCTCCACTCCTGCCGCGGGGGAGGGGACAATGATGAGCAACACCACAACCGTGCAAGAAATGACCGCGTCAGAACTTGAGCGCGCTGGCCTGCTGCACGTCGAAGGCCACGCGGTGATCAGTCGGTTTGCGTTGTTCGTACCGGTCGACGAACTGGGTACAACGCGGCCGGTCACGGTCCACGCTGGTGCCGTGATCGGGCCGTTCGCCGTCGTGCACGGCGGCACCACGATCGGTGCTCAGGCACGTGTCGAGGAGCACGCGGTCGTTGGCAAGCCTGAGCTCGGCTACGCGGTCAGGAAGATCCGACCTGGTGTCGGCGGCGGCACGGTCATCGGTGCGGGGGTGACGGTTCGCTCCGGCGCGGTTGTGTACGCAGAGGTCGGCATTGGTGTGAACTCCATGGTTGGGCACCACACGCTGCTGCGCACCGCCGTGCAGGTCGGCGCAGACACGCAACTCGGCCACCTCCTGACCGTTGAGCGCGGCACCCGCATCGGTCGTGACGTGCGCTGTTCGCCCGGCTCTCACATCACCAGCGCGACCGTGATCGCCGACCGAGTGTTCCTTGGTGCCGGCGTGCGCACGATCAACGACAAGACGCTGACGTGGCGTGACCCGCACCGCGAGCCCTCTCTCGCGCCGCCGCGATTCGAGGCCGGAGCGAAGGTCGGGAGCGGCTGCGTCGTGCTGGCCGGTGTGACGGTCGGCGAGCGCGCTCTCGTCGGAGCGGGATCGGTGATCACTCGCGACATCCCGCCAGGTGCATTGGCTTTCGGGCATCCCGCTGTTGTGCGTGGGGAGGCATCGTGAGCCCGATCCTGGCGAGGGAGGTGGCCACGGCGCACGAAGCGATCACGGCCTGGCTGAGGCCGTTGCGGCGCGTGCTGGACCCTGGCGGCCTGGTCGACTGGGCGCGATTGGAGGCGTTCGCAGATGCACTGGATCGGGCCGTAGGGGCCTACCCCGTGGAGGCGGAACCGCCGGCAGGGGGCGAACGCAGCAGGCGCCTCCGGACGATTCGGCGAGACCTGGCCGCCTCCGGCCTCGCAGGACCGGAGGGCGATCCCGCGTTGTTCCACGTGCTGGTGCAGTTCGTGTGCGGCTATCGCGACATCGATCTGCGCGATTCTTTCGGGCTTGGTCACGGGTCGCTCATCGCCGACCACGGCAGTCCGGGGGTACGGCAGAAGTGGATTCCGCGACTGCGGGCGGGGGAGTTGGCGGGGATCGCCATCACGGAGTGCCATGGCGGATCTCGTCCAGCGGAAACCCGCACCCAAGCAGTTGCAGGACCAGGTGGAACGTGGCTGGTGACGGGTCGTAAGACGTGGATCAGCCGGCTGAACGAAGCGGCCGTGTTCGTGCTGTTCTTCCGAACACCTGATGGTCGCCTAGCGGCTGCTGCGGTCGACGCCACTGAGGAAGGCCTTCGTCGGCAGCCGATTCCACCGACTGGGCTTGCCGGCTGGGCGTGGGGAGTTCTCGAACTCGACGCCGTGCCGATCAGGCGGGACGACGTGCTGGACGGGAGCGGGATGAGGCTGCTGCGTCAGCACTTCGCCGGCTATCGACCACTCGTCACGGCCACCGCGCTAGGTGGCGCTGCCGCTGTCTTCGACACCGTGACCGCCAGGCTCTCCGCCCGGCAGTTCAGCGGAGAGTTGCCTCGGCTGCGGGATTCCGCACTGATAACCCTGGGGCGCGCACACGTTCAACTGGCGACTGCCCTGCTCGGCACCGTCATGGCGTCCAACGTCGCCGAGGCAGGAGGCGCGGAAGCGGAGCTGTGGGGCGCCGCGACGAAAGCGCACGGCATCGACGTGGCCAACACGACCGTCGCCGAGCTTGCGCTGCTGCTCGGTGCGTCTGGCTTCCGTGCCGATTGCCAAACGGCCAAAATCCGTCGCGACCTGAACGGACTGCTCTACGCGGACGGAATCCATGACAGCCTCTACCGGGCTGCGGGGAAACACCACGTCGACGGAGCGAAAACGACGGTGCCCCCGCCTCGCAGTCGGCTCGAGTCCGCAGCGCGGACTGCGTAAGGAGAAGCTGGTAGGCGGCGGTGGGTCGCGATCAAGCGACTCGCTGTCCCTGCTCGCACAACGCGGTCGTGCCTTGCTTCGCAGCCTCCAATGCGACGACCAGGCGGTCGGAGAGGAGCGGCTTCACCTTGCCGCGGGCTTCGTCCATCGTGTGGAGTCCAGCCGACAGGATCTCGCTGTCCGGAAACGCCAGGCCTACCAGGTCAGTCTCGTCCAGCACGCCGCCGTCGAACACGAAAATCACGCCTTCAGGACGTGAGTCCTGAGGGCGCACGTAATCCACCACCAGCAACCGCCCCAAGGGCCTCTCCCAGCCCAGCTCTTCAGTGAGTTCGCGGGTCGCGGCCGCCCAAGGGGACTCGTCAGCGTCCACCGCGCCGCCAGGAATCTCCCAGTTGTCCTTGTAGGACGGCTGGACCAACAGCACCCGGCCCGCGTTGTCGTGGAAAAGCACGCCAGCCGCCATACGCTTTCGGGCCAGCGTCTTCACGTATTGCTCCACTGGGAGGACCTCAGTGGCAGGAGTAGACGAGTGCGATGCGGTCACGCCGGCACCCTAGCCAATCCTGTGGAACCACTTCCCGTTGGGGAACTCGCGACTCCGCTTGCCCAACTTCGGGGACGGCGAGGTAATCACCCAATCGTGTCGCCCGTGCCGTTTCGTCCGGTCCTTGCAGCTCAGAGGCAGCGAATGTGAGTTTGCTGCCGGATCCGTGCGAGATCGGCGGTCTGGTGCACGACTGGATCAGGCCGGTTAGCTGAAGGCGCAACAGATCGGGTGTTTTGCCAGTCGCCGCAAGGAAAAGGGATGCCGAAGCGATTCTCCACGGCCAAGGGGCGCGAGTTTGGCGCCAGTCTCCGTCAGACCATCGAGAGCACGGGCTACAGCTCACGTGAACTCGCCGGTGTCGTTGGCTGGGACGAAGCCAAGCTGTCGAACGTGGTGAACGGCAGGGGTGGAGCTGACGACGTCGACCTTGCGCTTTTGCTCGGCGTCTGCCGACTCAAAGCCGCCGAACGCAAGCACCTGCAGCGTCTCTATCCGACCATGGGTGAGAAGAACTGGTTGCAGCAGCACGGGATCTGCCCGCTGGCTTGGCCCCGGACGCTGGCCGAGAATCTCGCTGCGGCCGACACCGTCACCACCTGGAATCCACACGGATTGCCTGCTCTGCTTCAGATTCCGGGCCACATGAGTGCTGAGATCACCGCCTCGTCCACTGTCCCTGACAAGGAACTGGACGGATGGATCGCAGCTCGCCTGGAGCTGAATGACCAGCAGTTCCAGCTACGTGGCCTGACCTACACGTTTTACCTGCACGAGCTTGCCCTTGCGCTTCCCGTCGGTGGAGACGAAGTCCACGTCGAGCAGCTACATCACATGCTGCAGATGTCGGTCCGACCTGAGATCAACATTCGAATCGTTCCTGCGGCCTTGGGTGCCCATCCGGGCATGAGGGGGCCGTTCACTCGCTTGACCTTCAAGGCCCACGGACCCCTGGTGTGCATCGAGAACGACACGTCCACTGTGTTCGTGGAGGACAAGGCCGCAGTCGAGGGCTACGGGAAGGTTGTTACGGCACTCAGTGAGTCCAGTTTGGACTGCGAGGGCTCGAAGCTGCTGATCATCGATTTCGCAGAGCGGCTAGCTGCTGGAGCCAATGGGCCGATAGCTGAGTGACTGCGCGCCGATGGTCCGGTCGTCCTTTGTCTGGCTTCGGGGAAGCTGAAACGCTCCCCACCGCAACATCTTGGAATTCACCATGCCGAAGGATTTCCGGGCCACGACGCTCGAACGCGCCATCGGGCGGCAGTTGGCCGGGTGGCGCGACGAGCGCGAGCTGAGCCTCGCCGAGGCCGGCCAGCGCGTGGGCTTCAGCAGCGCCAAGCTGTCCATGATGGAGAACGCGGTGCAGCCGTCGGCTTCCGTGGACGTCATGGCGCTCGGGTACGTCTACAAGGTGCCCACTCCAGAATGGCAGGCCGTGGTGCTGCGTGTGCAGTCCGCAGAACGGGCGCGGGCACGTTCCGCGGGCGACGACGTGGTGTTCGATCCGGCGGCGGACTTCGCGAATCTGGTGTCCGAGGCGACGTTGCTGCGGTCCTTTACTCTCGATCTGATTCCGACGGTGCTCCAGCTTCCCGGGTACACGAACGCGGTGCTGCAGTTGGAAGATCCAGTGCGCACAGCACGGCTGGCGATGGTGCGGGAAGTGTGGTTGTCGCGGTTGAACGACAAGGATCCGCTGATGGTGCAGGCGGTGTTCCCCGAGGCAGTGCTGCAGAGCATCGTCGGCGGGCCGCGGGTGATGAAGGCACAGTTGTTGCATCTGATGGAGGTCAGCGAGCATCTGGCGGTGAGCGTGCGCCTGGTGCCAAGCAGTGCGGGAGCTTATCCGGCGATGGGCTCTCCCTTCACGTTGCTCGAGTTCCCTCACCGGCAGCACAACGACGTGGCATATCTCGAGACTTTCCTCAAGGCTGAGTACGTCGAGGAGCCAGAGTTGACAGCCCAGTGTGCGCAGCGGTTCGCGAGCTTGCAGGACGCGGCGCTAGGGACAGGGGAGTCGCTGGAACTCATCGCAGAGGCCGTTGCCTATTGAGAACATCAACGTCGTGCGGGCTCTGATTGCTGAGGTCGTGACCAGGGACTTGAGGTAGGGCCGACCAGGCCGCCGGCGTGGTCGGCCTGATAGCGGTGGATCAGTCGTTCGTGATCTTGAGGCCCACGATGCCGCTGACGACACTGACCGTGCTCCCCGACCGCGAGCACGTTTCTGCAAGTACGTGGTACGCACCGAGGGCGCATCGGGCTGAGCCGACGCCGGTCACCTATGCGAACACCCCTGGATGCTCTGCCTGCCGATCTGCCTGGAACACCTCGACGAGGAGATGGAACCGTGATCGCGGGCATTCTTGTCTTCTCGGGTGATTGCTGACGGACCTGGACGCGTGCCGCAGCCGCGCGAAGACGTGCGTTCGCCGCAGCACCAGAGCGAGGGACGGCGCCGTCCGTGAGATTCTGATCGATGTCAAGCCGGTATGACAACGACGGTTGCAGAAGCTTGGATGGCGACCGTGGCTGACTTATGTTCGTGATGCCATCCGGCACAGAATCGAACCTATGTTCGATGGCGTTCGGGTGTTGCGGGAGCTGGGCCACGTTCGGGAGCAAGGCGTGGAGGTCTGGATCGAACGAGACCAAGTCTTCCCGGCGATGTTCACACGTGGCTCGAGGCCGCCAACGCTGCTGACGCGCGAGAAGGGCTTCATCCTCCGCCGAGAATCCCCGGGATCTTGTGGGCCTGGCTGAACACGACGACCGGCCGGTGTGTCCGGTACGTGACCTTCGAGCGGGAAACCGCGATCGACGTTCTGCCAATGGCCCGGCCTGTGCTGGAGACGAACCTGCAGCGCCGCTACATGCAAGGCGAGGTGCCGCCGTACTGAGGAGGGCGAGTTGGACGCTTCGGCGCGCCCAGCCCGGTGGGATCGGAGCAGGCACGAGAAGGTCGGCATGACGGACACCGCCCAGGTATAGGAGGCCGAGGCCGATCGTTCACCCGCTGCCCTCGCCTACGACGTCGAAGTAGCTGTAAGGGACGGTGTTTCGTTGCGCGAAGCCCGACTGCAGCAAGCCGCTGTACCGGATGAACAACGAGACCGGCGAGACGATCCTCAACGGCAGGGTCGCGCACATCCACCCGCGCCGGCGGGGCGGTCCTCGTTGGAAGGACGAGATGACCGCAGAGGACAACCGAAGTGCGGACAACCTCCTGCTGTTGTGTGAAGAGCACGCGTTCGAGATCGACGACACCTAGGAGCACTATCTGCCCGATCGGATCTGGTGCAGGCCCCACAACTTGTGCTGCACGATCCCGTCGTAGAGCTGGAAGAAACCCGCCCCCGGCAAGCATCCGGCAGCGAAGGTCAAGCCATCGAACGCCTGGTCGCGCACGAGCCCCACGATCAGCAGCAGCGCGGTGACCATGGCGAACCAGCTGAAGGCGTGGAACAGCCCGTCTGAGACCAAGCCGATGTCCGTCGAGGACTTATCGTAGAAATGATGCCAGTGCAGGAGTTGATGGAAGACGACCTCATTGACGAACGATACGGCACCAAGCCCCAGTGGTACCCCGCCGTCAGCGTCCGGGCTCGTCCGGAATCCCGCATCACAGGTGCTTGTGCGGCCATTGCTGTCCGGTCCTCAGGTTCGCGTCGGCTCGGTCAGATCACGAGTGCCCAGGGCGCACTGTTCTAACCGGCTCTGTTCCACGCTGTGCCGAGTCCTTTGGTGACGCGACCGGCACTCAGGCTCTGCAACATGGCGCGCTACCGCACAGCGCTCATGCCTCCGGGCAGGTCGCGAGGCTGGGGCCGGTGTCCGGGTATGATACCCAAGGGGGTATATCGACATCGGAGGTAAGTCGTGGATCTGGAGCTGGCCGGTGAGGAGTTGCGGTCGGTGTTGAACCGGCTGCGTCGAGCTCAGGGGCAGATCGCCGGGGTGATCCGGATGATCGAGGAGGGACGCGACTGCGAGGCGGTGGTGACGCAGCTGGCGGCCGTGTCGCGGGCGTTGGACAAGGCGGGATTCGCCATCATCGCGACCGGATTGCAGAAGTGCATCGCCGAGGGGCAGACACCTGACGGCGAGGACATGAGGAAGCGGCTGGAGAAGTTGTTTCTGTCGCTGGCCTGACGTCCTCGCTTCAGCGGAATGTGTTGATGGCCGCTTCGGTGAGCATGAAGGCTGCGACGGCGAGCAGCACGATGGCGAAGACGCGCTGCAGCGCGCGGGCGGACAGTTTCGAGGCCAGGCGCTTGCCGTCCCAGGCGCCGAGGATCGCGGTGGCGGCGAAGGGGGCCAGAACGCCCCAGTTGAGGGCGGTTGGGGTGGTCACCAGGCGGGTGGTGAGCGCGACCGCCGAGTTGGCCACGATGACGAGCAGGCTGGTGGCAACCGCGGTGCGCATGCGTAGTGAGAGTGTGGCGATTAGGGCCGGTACGGCCAGGAAGCCGCCGCCGACGCCGAGCAGGCCGGTGACCGCGCCGAGACCGGCCCCGGCCGACAACGCCTTGGCAGTGCTGGTGCGTGTGGCGGTCGCCACGGCGCCTTCACCCCGATCGTCGGCGTGATCGCGATCGCCCGGAGAGGCGTTGGTCTTGTCGCGGAGCATGGTGATGGCGGCCAGGGCGGCGATCACGGCGAACGCGGCGGTGAGTGCGGGTGCCGGGATGCGGTGAGCTGCGATCCCGGCGGCGACCGCGGTGGGCAGGCCGGCGATCGCGAACAGCCATCCGGTGCGCCAAGCGACTTCGCGGTACTGGCGCATCAGGGCCGTCATCGAGGTGGCGGTGACGATGAGCAGGCTCGTGGTAGCGGCTGCGGCCGGCTCCAAGTGCAGCAGGTAGACCAACGCCGGAACCGCGAGTACACCGCCTCCGCCGCCGAGCGCGCCGAGCGCGAGGCCGACGATCGCTCCAGCGACGAGGGCGAGGATCAAGGCACTCACGCGACCATGCCGTTCCCGCCCCGCTCGTCGACAACAGGCAACCCGGCCTGTTGCCACACCTGCATCCCGCCGACGACGTTGAAGACGGTGTGGCCACGCTCGGCCAGGATCCGGGAGGCCACGCCGGAGCGGGCCCCGGAGCGGCAGATCGCGAGGACGGACCGCTGACGGAGATCGACGGGCAGCTCAGCTCCGTCACGTAACTGCGACAGTGGCATGTGGACTGCGCCAGGGGCGTGGCCGGCGGCGTACTCGTCGTCTTCACGGACGTCGAGCAGGACTGCGGTCCTGGCGGTGACGTGCTGGTAGGCGAATGCCGGGTCGACTTCGTCCGGCGTCGTCGCGCCGTGGAGCGGGGGAGTGGTCATCGGGCGTGTCGCTTCCGCTCGTCGGTGCGGATGGTGAGGCCGTCGAGGTCGCCTGCGGCTCTGTAGTCGTCGTCGATGGCGACCACGTCACGACCTGCGGCGTCGAGCAGGGAGGCGCCGATGGCGGCGCGCATGCCGCTGGCGCAGTGCACCCACACCCGCCCCGGCGGTACCTCGTGCACCCGTTGCGGCAGCGAGTGGATCGGGATGTGCACCGTGCCGTCGATACGGCTCTGGTCCCGTTCGGAGTCGCGGCGCACGTCGAGCACGACCGGGCGCTCGCCACCGGAGAGCGCGGCGGCCAGATCACCGAAGCTCGCCCTGGGGAAGGAAACGGGCTTGTCGCCGTCGGGCACCCAGTCCTGCGGGGCACCGACTCCGGCGGCGGCCGGCCGGTCGATGCCTACCCGCACGAGCTCGCGCTGGGCCGCGGCGACCTGCTCGGCGGACTCGCCCAGCAAGGTGACCGGCTTGTTCCACGGCATCAGCCATGCCAGGTAGGTAGCGAGCGAGCCGTCGCCTTCGATGTTGACCGCCCCTGCGACATGGCCGTCGGCGAACGCGATCCGCGACCGGAGATCGACGACCCATTCCCCTGCTGCGAGCCGCTCGGCGATCTCGGCGGCGTCGGCGCGTCGCGGGGGCGTGAGGTCGACTGGGGCAGGGCCGGTGGCGTTGATCGGTCCCATGTGGGTGTAGTAGGCGGGCACGTCGTCCAACTGGCTGAGCAGTTGGATCACGAAAGTGTCGACATCGCTGGTCAGCGCTTCGTTGGACTGCTTCTCCGCGCCGATGGTGGTCGACTCGCCCTGGGCCTGCGACGACGAGCAGAAGCTGCCGAACCCGTGAGTGGGCAGCACCGGCACCGAGTCGTCGAGTTCGTCGGCAAGCCTGTGCGCCGAGGCGTGCTGTGCTCGCGCGAGCGACTCGGTCAGCCGGGGATCGACCAGGTCAGGACGGCCCACGGTGCCGATCAGCAGCGACCCTCCTGTGAACACCGCGACATCACGGCCGGTGTCAGCCAGCACGTAGGAGGTGTGGTGAGGAGTGTGGCCTGGAGTGGCCACCGCCCGTAACGCCAACCCGTCGGCAAGGTCGATGACCTCACCATCGGACACCGCGGTGTGGTCGAAGGCCACTCGCGCCCCGGCGGGCACCACGTACTGGGCGCCGGTCAGCCGAGCCAGTTCCAGCCCGCCGCTGACGTAGTCGTTGTGCACATGGGTTTCCACGACCCATCCGATGCGTACCCCTTTGCGGGCCGCCGCGGCCAGCACCTGGTCGACATCGCGGGGCGGGTCCACCGCCACCGCCACCGCGTCCGAACCCGCGAGGTAGTGCCGATTGCCCAGGCCCTCGACCTCGATCGTCTCGACGAAGTGCACGACTGGAGTCCTCCTCTCGCCTCAAGATACCCATAGGGGTATCTTCCACAGTACCGGATACCACCAGGGGTATACACGAGTCACTGGTTGACACCGGCCGATACGCCTGGGGGTACCCCGAGGTCGACGAGTGGACACAGCTGAGTGCGAAAGGCGGGAAGATCAGTGGGGTATGACCGGAGCGTGCGAGTGGACGCCGGGTTCGCCGACACGGTGGAGGCGGTGCGCGGGGCATTGGCAGAGCAGGGGTTCGGGGTGCTCACCGAGATCGACGTCACCGCCACCCTCAAGGCCAAACTCGATCACGACATGGAGCCATACCTGATCCTCGGCGCCTGCAACCCGCCGCTGGCCCGGCAAGCCCTGGATGTCGACCGGGCCATAGGCTTGTTGCTTCCCTGCAACGTCGTGGTTCGGGCCGACGGCGACGGCACGTTGGTGCAGGCACTCGATCCGGCCACGATGGTCGAGCTGACGGGTCTGCCCGATCTGGCACCCGTGGCCGCCGACGCGGCACGCCGCCTGGATGCCGCCCTGTCCAGTCTGGGCGCCGGCACCGGGTGACGAGTACGCAGGACTCGGTGGCTCCTGTTCTGCAGTTGCCGCCATCGCTGGCGGCGGTCGTGGCCGCGGCGCTGCTCGTGGTGATCGCGGCCGCCATGGTGTGGGCGTGGCGCGTACGGTGCCGACCGCGGCATGGCTGGCCGTCCGTGGCTGCGACCGACTCGGTCGTGGCGGGCGTGAGCGCGGCGTTGGCGATGGTCCCGATTGGACTCGTCGTGTCGGCGATGGGGTTCGAAGTCAACCGCTACGGGCGACTCGTGGCCTCTCTGTTGACGGGCTCCGACCGTGGGGTCGGGCTGCTGGCGCTGCATGTGCTGATCGGCATCGTCAGCGCCTGTCCTCTCGTATTGCTGTCCTTGACCGGTCTCTGGCCACAGAGCTTGTCTCGTCGACTGGCGCTCAGCCTGCTCTACGGCGATGGCTACTGGCTTGCTGTCAACGCGCTGGCGCTTCCGGTGTTGTTCGGCCATGACCATCCGTGGGCGCGAGGCATCTCAGGGGTCTGGCCGAGCCTGCTGGTGCACCTCGTCTACGGCATCGGAGTCGGGGCGGTTCTGCACCTGCGGCGTCAGCCCGTCAGTCCGCCGTCCGCCGCCGTGGCCTGTGTTGTCACAGACATCCCGTCTTTCCCAGCGGGCAATTCCTAAAAGGAGCACATCGTGAGACTCGTTCGATTCCTTGGCAGCCAGGCAGGTCGTGCGCTGCGCGTCGTTCTCGGACTCGTCATGATCACCGTGGGGACACTCGCCGGTGGCGGTTGGTTGGTCCTCGCCGCGGCGGGATTGCTGCCCGTTGCGGCTGGGGTGTTCGACTTCTGCCTGATCGGCCCGCTGCTGCGACTTCCATTGAAGGGCAGGCAGTTGCGGGCACGGTTGGCTGCTCGCGCCTGATCACCGCCGGGGAACATCACAGACCGGAACCAGCTCAGAACGGTTGCGAGTCTTGGTGTGCCATGGGACTCGGGGACGTCGTGCCCGGACATGACCGCCGGGTACGACACCCACCGCGCCTCGTCAACCTGGTTGCCACGAGCCCGATTCCGCATCACGAGCAGTCGCGTCGGCATCCCTCTCGCTGCGATCACTTGATGCTGATCGCAGCGAACAAGCCGCCTCCGATGATCACCGCGATGACTGCCATTGCCACCCAACTACCCCAGGACGCCAACGCCAAGACCGTCACCGCGGCCAAGATCATCACCGCGAGCAGCACCGGCAGTCGAAGCAGCCCGTCGCTGCTGAACAAGATACGACGCATCACTCGACTCTTGCACAGTGCACGATCACCCAGTCGAACCGACCCGCGCGGCTCGGCACGGGATGCGGCGGGGATTCCGCAGCGGGTGGTCCTCCTCAGCGCCTCAGCAATGCGCTCAGCCGCTTGAGCAGCGACGGGCCCCGGCCCGGCGACTCGCATTGGCACCGCTGAGCGGTCGGCAACCCACCGAGCACCTGCTCGACGTGTTGGCCACATCCGGCATAGGTGGCCTTACCGCACGTACTGCACGTCACCCGGCGACACATGTTGAACGCCCTCCGTCGAAGTTCTGTCTGGGCAACTATACCCCTAGGGGTATTTATCAACCAGCGTCACCTCTCTGACCACGGGAAACCGGTGGCTGCGAACACTGCTCGCGCACCTGAGTCTCACTTCACGAACTCGGCATCTGTGGCGGACGAGTCACGCGCGCGAAAGCACACGGGCGTGGCAGGAACCGCCCAGTCCGCTGGGCATAGGACGGGTAGTCGGGAAACCGTCGCCGCAAGTGCGACTCTTCCCAGCGTGTCTTCACCACGATCACGACGACCAGTGCGATGAACACGACGGTCCGCAACACACCTGGGGCTACCAACGCCCACCCCAGCGCCGCTGCGAGCAAGCCCGTGTACATCGGATGACGCGAGAACCGATACGGCCCACTCGTCCGCAACTCCGCACGGCTGTTCGGCAACGGTGAGGCAGTCAGGCCCCGCCCCAGAACCACGGCCGTCACGGCCATCAACACGACCCCGCCGACCACTGCTGCCCACCCTGCCCAACGCACCCTGTCAGGAGCGACCCAGCCACTCGCCGGCGCAACGACCAAGGCGGCCAGGAGAACGACCTGCAGACTCACCAGCAGGGCCGCCACGCGCTTGTCGCGAGCTGGTTCCGACACCATCGCTGCACCTCGCTTCTTTCGACTACGGTTCTCAAAATACCCAGCCGGGTATATCAACCGCAGGTTTGATCCACGTGCGCGATCCTCCTGGCGGCGCCGCGATCTGCGGGAACGATGCCGAATCGTCCGAAATCTAAGATCATCCTCGTCGCCCGAAGGGACAGGGCTCCGGCTGGATGTCGCGCGGCGAGTGCGGCGACCAACGCAACGGTTGTTGGTCTGACGTTTCTCTGGAAGCGGCACCTCACCCCGTACGCAAGTCCTTCGACGTCTTACGACCGTTGCGCGTGAGTCCGGGAATGCGCACAACGCGGAGATTAGGGGATGAACCCCTGAGATCTTCCAATTGTCAGCGGATTCTCACGCCATCGAGTGAGGTCGTGAACCTGGCTCGTCACTGCATGGAGGCGTGTCCCGCTGCAGCGCGGTGTGGCTAAGCTCGTTGGCGTAGAAGTTCAGAAACTGAAGGTTGAGGCCTCCGCTGGCCCACCCGTCTTGCTGTGCAGTTTCAACCAGCTCGCGGAAACTAGCCGTGTTCAATGTTTCCTCTCGGTCGGTGCTGAGTGTGCGTAGATATAGCCGACAATGATTCCGGTCTGACGCAAGGCGCGAGGGTTGCCGCGCAGTCTCGTTCGAGTCAGCACTTCGTCGGTAACTTCCTTCTGCTGCCGCGTACCACCGACATACAAGGGGCTGATCACGACGAGCCCCGCGTCCGCGCGGATGACGTCGGGCAGAGGGTCGGCTGCTGGCATCGTGTCTCCTCCGCTGCCTGAGATCAATACTGACTCTGGCAGCCCGGATGAGCGATGATCAATCGAGTTTCGCGAGACCGACTGTGTGGCGGAGTCGTTGTCCTGCAAGAGTTCCACCTCGGCGACGGCGAGCATGCCGGACATCAGGAACTCGTCGTTGAACTTGATCCGTGGCGCTCCGGCCACTGCGCGCTGGCGAAGCACAGTCAAGCTCTTGGGGATGAGCACTCAAGCGTTGGGCAGCTTCGTGGCGGCGAGTTGGTCGGCGAGTCGGTACAGCGCTGCTGCGGTGGGGAAGCGGCGCAGCCAGGACTGGGGAAACGCGGTGCCGCCGGAGCGTGCGCCGGCGAGAGTTCCAGCCATGCTGGCGATGGTGTCGGTGGCACCTCCGGCCCGGACCGCGTAGCGGATGGCGTCGGCGGGATCGTCCGGGTTGCGCAGAAATGCCAGCAGTGCGAGGGGGACCGACCCGAGAGCGGAGCTGTCGTTGCCCAGGATTCGGGCGGCACGCGCGGGATCGGCGCTGTCTGCGAGACGGCTGACGCGGTCGAGCTGTTCGCGCCACAGTTGTGACGGCAGCACTTCGACGATGTCGCGGAGGAACTGATAGCTGTCCAGCGACTGAGCAGGGTTGCTGTGCAGCGCGAGGTAGACGGCGGCTGCCTGGCATTCGGCGCCGTGTCTGCCGTGGGCGTGAGCGTGGGTGATGGCGGCACTGCGGAGCGCGAGTTTCCTGGTCTGCTGCACGCTGGTGCCCACCAGCGCAACGGGTGCGACGCGTGCGGCAGCGCCGTTGCCCTGCGAGGCCTGCGCTTGCAGGAACGCCTTCGCGGCGCTGCTCCACGCCACGCCCGCGTGCAGCAGGCCGAACACCGGCGGGGTGCCGGAGTCGAAGCCCCGCCATGGTTCGCGTTTCCACGCCGCGGCGAACTCGCGGGCGAGCGCGTTCTCGTCGAGGACGTCGGTGTCGTGCCCGGCGGCGAGGTGTTCGGCCAGCACGATGGTGAGCACGGTGTCGTCGGTGTGCACCAGCTGGCTCGGTGCGCGTTCTTCGGCGGCCAGGGTGTCGGCGTCCACGGTGGTGTGGCCTTGGAACGGTGCGCCGAGTGCGTCGCCGAGCCCGGCGCCCAGCAGCAGCCCGCGGCGTTTGTCCGCATGAGTGACGTGAGTGGTGGAGGCGGTCATCGAAGATCACCAGATTTCAGTGCGGCGTTGTGGAGCACGATTCGGTAGAGCGGCTGCGCGGGGCCGATCCGGTGCGTTCCCGCGGGGAAGAGATCGGTTACGCCGTCGACGGTCGAGAGGACCGGAGCGGCCAGGCGCACGGTCAGTGGTTCGCGAAGAGGCCGGATCGGGCCGGCCTCCTCGCTCACCGCGCAGGCCAGCATGCCGCCGGGGATCGGGCTGACCGCCAGCGCTCGGGCTTCCTGAGCGAAGGCGCCGGAGGCGGTCGAGCAGTGCATGCGTCCGGCGAAGTGGGCTGCCTGCAGCACCGTGCAGGTCCTACCCTCGCCGAACTCGACGGTCAGCGCCGGTTCCGGCTGCAGCAGCAACCGGAGAGACTCGTCCAGGTCGAACACGTCGGGAAGGACCACCGGAGCGTTCCAGGCCGCGGCACACCGCTGAGCCGAAAGGGAGACGGCTGGTGTCGCGGCGACGACCAGTCTCACTCGCCGGGCGCGCGGTGTCCGGCCGAACACCGGCGCGGGGGAGACGTCGAGCAGGTCGAGCCCGGCGTGCTCGGCCAGCGTGCGCAGTCCCTGCAGGACATCCAGGCTGGTGGTGTCGGTTTCCCGAACCAGCGCGATGACGCCACCTCGGGCGATGGCGAGCGGTGCGGGATGAGGGCGTCGGCCGGCGGTGGCGGCGAGCAGCATCCGCACGGCGGCGACCGGGGGCGGTTCGGCGGTGGGACGGGCCAAGGATCTCCGTTCGCGGGAAGCCTGCTCGGACGAGGGGAGGCTGGTGGTTCAGTCCGCTGTGTACGGCAGATCCGGCAGGTTGGCCAGGACGTCCATGACGGAGACGTAGGAGCGCTCGGACAACTGAACCAGCGCGGCGAAGACAGCGGGCCGGGCCTGGCAACGCAGGGCCGCGTCCAGCAAATCTGTCACAGTGGCGGCGCCGGAGAGAAAGGCGTCCTCGACACAGTCGATGATCTCGGTCTGCGTCAGAACGGGTTCGCTCGTGGTAGGCACGGCTTCCATGACCCTGACTCTACTCTAACGTTAGTGTCGTGTAGAGTCCGTTTCGCCTGTTATGGGCGAATGCGAAGGGGTGGCACCTGCAGATGCCGCCCCTTCGCGTTGTCAGTGTGATCCGGCGAGCTGTCCTGACAGCTTGGTGTGCAATCGCTCGCTGTGCGGGTTGAGACCGATGATCTCGGCTTCGATGCCGCGAGAGGTGAACTTCGCGGTCACGGCGTCGAGCGTGGCGACTGCGGAGCTGTCCCACACGTGCGCGTCGGACAGGTCGATGACTACCTTCGACACGGTGTCGGTGTAGTCGAAGGAGTGCATCAGTTCGTTGCTGGAGGCGAAGAACAGCTCGCCGGTGACGGCGTAGACGCGGATGGTGCCGTCCGGGTCGAGCACGCTGGAGACGTCGACGAGGTGCGCCACGCGGCGGGCGAAGAAGATCGCCGAGAGCAGAGCGCCCGCGATGACGCCCAGTGCGAGGTTGTGGGTGGCGACGACCGTGCCGACGGTCACGACCATCACGGCGGTCTCGCTCTTGGGCGCACGGCGCAGCGCGGCCGGCTTGATGCTGGTCCAGTCGAAGGTGCTGATCGATACGAAGACCATGACCGCGACGAGTGCCGCCATCGGGATCAGGGAGACGACCGGGCCCAGGGTGAAGACCAGGATCAGCAGGAAGACACCGGCCGCGAGG
>NZ_JOEA01000010.1 GCF_000719115.1 Lentzea albidocapillata
ACGCTCACCCTCCCGGTGGGGAATTACGTGAGCGACGCCCTGCGGAATTACGTGAGCGAAAACCCCTCAGACCTGCGGAATTTCATGAGCGCTGACAAACCCGAACACCTCCAACAACATCTGCTCGGTCAGAACCTCCCCAGGCGTCCCCTGGGAAACGATCCGCCCATCCCGCATGGCCACGATGTTGTCCGCATACCGAGCAGCCAAGTTCAGGTCATGCAACACCATGACAATCGTCCGCCCCATGGACGCATGCAGCTCCTGCACCAAATCCAGCACATCAATCTGATGAGCAAGATCCAGATACGTGGTCGGCTCGTCCAGCAGCAACAGATCAGTTCCCTGAGCAAGAGCCATGGAGATCCACGCCCGCTGCCGCTGCCCACCGGACAGCTCATCCACAGTCCGCTCAGCCAGATCCAAGATCCCGGTCATGGCCAACGCGGCATCAACAGCCGCAGCGTCATCAGAAGACCACTGCCGATACCAGGACTGATGCGGATGCCGCCCCCGAGCCACCAGGTCAGCGACAGTCAGCCCCTCAGGAGCAGATGGAGCCTGGGGCAACATCCCCAGCACCCGAGCAACATCCCGAGTGGACATGGAGTCGATCTGCTTGCCGTCCAGCAACACAGCACCGGACCGAGCAGGCAGCAACCGCCCCAAAGCCTTCAGCAGCGTCGACTTGCCACACCCGTTGGGCCCGATCACCGCGGTAACCGTGCCACCGATGATCGACAGATCGAGCGAGTCGACGACCTGCCGTTCCCCGTAGCCCACGCACAACGACGAAGCCTCAAGACGCACACTCATACCCGCGCCTCCCGGCGGCTTCGGATCAGCAGGAACATCAGATAGGGCGCACCCAAAACCGCAGTCACGACACCGACCGGCAGCTCGGTGCGGTAGATCGTTCGCGCCACCAGGTCCGACAACATCACGAGCGCGCCGCCGACCACCACCGAGCCGAACAACGGCGGCTGAGCGGTGCCGGACAGCCGCAGGGCGATCTGCGGTGACGCCAGCGCGACGAACGTGATCGGACCGGCGGCGGCGGTGGCCACCGAGGCCAGCACGATCGCCACGATGATCAGGAACGACCGCGCGACGTTCACCCGCACGCCGAGGCCGCGTGACGTCTGGTCGTCGAACTGCAGCGCGCCCAGCACGTGACCGCCGATCAGGGCCACGGGGACCAGCACGACCAGCGCCAGGGCGACCGGCACGACGTGCTCCCAGCCGCGGCCGTTCAGCGAGCCGGTGATCCACACCATCGCGCGGCCTGCGTCCTGCACGTCGCCTACCGTCAGCAGGTAGTGCGTGAAGTTGCCGGCCACGGCGGTGATGCCGATGCCGACCAGCACCATCCGAAAGCCCTCGATGCCCTGCCGCCACGCCAGCGCGTAGACCAGCAGGCCCGCGAACAGGCCGCCGGTCAGGCCCGCCAGCGGGAGGCCGATCGAGGCCGCGCTACCGGTCACCACGCCCAGCGAACCGGCGAAGGTGATCACCGAGACCGCGCCGGCGCCGGCTCCCCAGGTCACGCCGAGGATGTCCGGCGAGGCCAGCGGGTTGCGCACGATGGCCTGGAAGATCGCGCCGGAGAGCCCTAGTGCGCCTCCGACCAGCAGGCCCGTCAGTGCTCGCGGCATCCGCAGTTCCATCACCACGAACTGGTCGCGGCGCGTGCCGCCGCCCAGCAGCGTGTCGACGACCTGGGTCACCGTCAGCGGGAAGTCGCCGATCATGATGTCGGCGACCAGCAACGCCGCCAGGACGACCAGCGAGGCCGCCACCACCAGCAACGGCCGGCGGCGCACCCTGAACGAGGCCGCGCCCAGCCTCAGGGAGGGCGTCTTGGCCGCGGGAGTCTTCACGGCGGTCGTCAAATCTTCACCAGCTTCTTGCGCCGCACCAGGAAGATGAAGAACGGAGCGCCGATCAGCGCGAGCATCACGCCGACCTCCACTTCGGACGGGCGGGCGACCACTCGTCCGACGATGTCGGCGAACAGGATCAGGATCGCTCCGAGCAGGGCCGAGTACGGCAGGATCCAGCGGTAGTCGGGGCCGGTGAACGCGCGCGCGACGTGCGGCACCACGAGTCCCAGGAACCCGATCGGCCCGCACGCGGCGACAGCCCCGCCGACCAGCAGCGTGATGGCGAAGATGCCCAGCGACCGCGTCCGGCTGACGTTCACGCCCAGCGACTTCGCCACGTCCTCGCCCAGCGACATGGCGTTGAGCCCCGGCGCGTTGAACGCGGCGATGAACAGGCCGGCCAGCAGGAACGGCAGCACCTGCGTCAGCACCGTCAGGTCGCGGCCGGCGATGGCGCCGACCTGCCAGAACCGGAACGCGTCGAGCGACTGCTGGTCGAGCAGCACGATCGCCGACACCAGGCCGTTCATCAGCGCGGAGACCGCGGCACCGGCCAGCGCCAGCGTCACCGGAGACGGCCCGCCCCGCCCGGCCGACCCGAGCAGGAACACCAGGACGCTCGCGATCATCGCGCCGGCGAAGGCGAACCAGATGTAGCCGACCAGCGAGTTGACACCGAGCAGGAAGATCGAGAGCACGACCGCCAGCGCCGCGCCGTGCGTGACGCCGAGGATGCCGGGATCGGCCAGCGGATTGCGCGTGTGGCCCTGCATGAGAGCGCCACCCACACCGAGTGCGATGCCCACCGCGATGCCGAGCAACGTCCGCGGGACCCGCAGCTCGCGGACCACCACGTCGTCCTCGACGCCGGTCGGCGTGAAGAGACCGTGCCACACCCCGGAAAGCGGGATCTCCTTCGAGCCGATCGCGATGCTCGCCAGGCACACGGCGACCAGCACGACCAGCAGGAAGAGCAGGCCGAACGACCTACGCCCCAAGGCCTTACCCTCCTCAACCCAAGACAGGAGAGGTAAGCCTAACCGAACCACCTCGCCGCACCGAGGTCCAGGGCGCCGGTTCCGGTCACATCACCGGCCTCGCCGGCGGAAGAACGAGCCGAAGAAGATCACTGAACAATATTCAGTCAACCCGTTGTCGGATCAACCAAAAAGTCAGCAGCAAGAGTGTTCTCGATCTCGTTTGGATGGCACCGTTCCACCATCGAGGCACCGAACGGTAGTTGATCGGTCACTCAAATAGCACGAAGGGGTTCCGGGGAATCTTCCCCGGAACCCCTTCGTGTTTTGCCGAATTTCAGCCCTGCTGGTGGTAGGCGTCGAGCACCTCGGCCGGGATGCGGCCGCGGTCCGACACCTTCATGCCCTGCTTACGGGCCCACTCGCGAATGGCCTGGTTCTGCTCACGATCCGCCGATGCGGGGCGCGCCTTCACGCTACCGGCCGGACGGCCGGGCCCAAGACGCTTACGGCCACCCGCACGACGTGCACTTCCCACGAAGTCGGCAAGAGCGTCCCGCAGTTTGCCCGCATTGCCCGAGGAAAGGTCGATGGTGTAGCTGACACCATCCAGTCCGAACTCGACGGTCTCCTCGGCGGTGGAACCGTCCAGATCGTCGACGAGGGTCACCGTGACCTTCTGCGCCATGCGTATCCTCCTGGACCCCGAATGCGCGGTCACCCGCGTTGCCAACTAAAGCCTTCTGCAAGGCAGGTTAGCGCACGGGTGCCGCATTGCACCTATCGACATCCGGAAAGTTACTCATTCAGGGCGAACGAGCGGGAACAAGATGGTCTCCCGGATACCCAGACCGGTGAGCGCCATCAGCAGCCGATCGATACCCATTCCGACACCACCACTCGGTGGCATTCCGTACTCCAGTGATCGCAGAAAGTCTTCGTCGATCGGCATCGCCTCGTGGTCACCGGCGGCCCCAAGACGCGCCTGTGCTTCCAGGCGTTCCCGCTCGATGACCGGGTCGACCAGTTCGGAGTAACCGGTTCCGAGTTCGAATCCGCGCACGTACAGATCCCACTTTTCGGCCACACCCGGCTTGCTGCGGTGCTGCCTGGTCAGGGGAGACGTCTCGATCGGGTAGTCCCGCACGAACGTCGGCGCGTGCAGCGAGTCGCACACCAGGTGCTCCCACAGCTCCTCGACCAGCTTGCCGTGCCCGAACTTCGGGTTCACCTCGAGTTCGTGGCGGTCACAAAGCTTGCGCAGCGTCTCGGCGGGCGTCTCGGGGGTGATTTCCTCACCAACAGCTCCGGACAACGACTCGTAGATGCTCAGCGTCGTCCATTCACCCGAGAGGTCGTACTCGCTGCCGTCCGCCAGCGTGACGATCTGGGAACCCGTCACGGCTTCCGCCGCTTCCTGGATCAGCTCGCGCGTCAGTACCGCGTTCGAGTCGTACGTGGCGTAGGCCTCGTAGTACTCCAGCATCGAAAACTCGGGCGAATGCGACGAGTCCACACCCTCGTTGCGGAAGTTGCGGTTGATCTCGAAGACCTTCTCGATGCCACCGACGACGCAGCGCTTCAAGTACAGCTCCGGCGCGATGCGCAGGAACAGGTCGATGTCGAGCGCGTTCGAGTGCGTGATGAACGGACGCGCGGACGCACCACCCTGCAGCGTCTGCAACATCGGCGTCTCGACTTCGAGGAATCCGCGCCGGTGGAACGAGTCGCGCAGAGAACGAACGACGTTCGCACGGGTCCGAACAGTGTCGCGCGCCATCGGCCTGAGGATCAGGTCGACGTATCGCTGACGAATACGGGTTTCCTCGCCGAGTTCCTTGTGCGCTACCGGCAACGGACGCAGCGACTTCGACGTCAGCTGCCACCCGTCGGCCATCACGGAAAGCTCGCCACGACGTGAGCTGATGACCTCACCACTCACGAAAACGTGGTCGCCGAGGTCGACGTCGGTCTTCCACTCGGAAAGCGCTTCTTCACCGACACCGGCAAGGCTCAGCATCGCCTGCAGTTCGGTGCCATCGCCTTCGCGCAACGTCGCGAAGCACAGCTTTCCGGTGTTGCGCATGAACATCACGCGCCCGGTGACGCCGACCTGCTGCCCGGTCTGCGTGTCGGGTTCCAGTTCGGGATGGGCGTCGCGAATCTCGCGCAACGTGTGCGTGCGCGCGACTTCGACCGGATAGGGCTCCTTGCCGGAAGCGAGCAGCCGCGCACGCTTCTCCCGGCGCACGCGCATCTGCTCTGGCAGGTCTTCTTCGCTGGTCACGAGGTTTTGCTTCGGCTGCTCACTCACGCCGAGAAGGGTACGGAAAGGCGGTAAGGCAAAGCGAACCGGATACCGTTACCTGAGGTGTGGCCGACTGTGAGGTCACGGTGTTCAGGCAGTCGTCGCCTTGCGGCGACGGCGTTGGCCCACACCAGGTGGTGGTGAGGGCCTTCCCGTGGCGCTACCCGCTGCCCACACGGTGTGGGTCTGACATGGGTTTCCATCGGGCTTGTTTAACGTCCCGGCGCAACTCGCCGCGGACGTGCCGCCCGCCGTCTCGCCGACGAGTGCGACGAGGTTGCGGGCGGCGTTGAGGTCGCGATCGAGCACGAGATCGCACTCGTCGCAGTGGTACACCCGGACGTGCAGCGGCAGTTTGGTTTTCACCGCGCCGCAGTCCGAGCAGGTCTTCGAGGACGGATACCAGCGGTCGGCAACGACCAGCCGGCCACCGGCCCAGGTGGCCTTGTAGGTGGCCTGCCGCCGCAGCTCACCCATCCCGGTATCGGCGATGTAGCGCGACAGGCGGCGGTTGCGCAGCATCCCGGACACGTTGAGGTCTTCCAGCACAATTGTGCCGAACCCGCGGACCAGGCGGGTGGTGAGCTTGTGCAGGCCGTCCCGGCGTGCGTGCGCGATCCTGGTGTGCAGCCGCGCGATGCGGACCTGGGTCTTGCGCCATCGGTTCGATGGTCGTTGCCCGCTGCGTTTGTCGGGGCCGACGCGCCGGTCGGCCTGACGCTGCAGGCGGCGTAGCTCACGCTGCGCGAGGTCGAGGTGCCTGGGGTTGGGCACCACCTCGCCGGTCGAGAGCACCGCGAGCGATTTCAAGCCGAGGTCGACGCCGACCACCGCGCCCAGCCGTGTGGCTGCCGGGTCGGCGCGGGTGATTTCCACCGAGAACGAGCCGAACCAGCGCCCGGACTGGTACGAGACAGTGGCCGAGCGGATACGAGCCGTACCTCGCTCCACATGGCGAGCCGGCTTGCGGGTGGACTCGTGCGTGCGCACCGTGCCGATGCGGGGCAGCGTCACGTGCCGCCGATCGTCCGTGAGGCCGAACGCGCCAGTGGTGAACCGGCACGACACCCCGGCCCGCTTGCCCTTGAACCGCGGAAACCACACCCTCGGGCCACGCCGCGTGCCGATGAGGGAACCCCTCCAGTTGGTCAGCGCTGTGGCGAGGTTGGCCAGCCCCGACGAGTACGCCTCTTTGGAGTTCTCACCCCACCAGGGCGCCACCTCGTCCTTGGCCTGGTTCCAGTCCTTGCGCAGGCGGTAGGCCGACCACGACACCGGCGGGGTGAGCTGATCGGCGGGGATGTCGTACGACTGCTCGGCGGCGCGCTGGTCCAGGTTCGCCTTGATCCTCGCCAAGCCCCAGTTGTAGGCGTACCGCTGCGCGCCACAATGCGACTGCAGGGCCGCCTGCTGCCCCGCGGTCGGATCGAGCGCGAATCGATACGCCTGGATCACCGTGACCATCTCGTCGCCACGGTAGCGAACGACACCGACAGTCCCAGCCCGGGACTCACAGACGCTCACGGATGCATGCACATGCTCACAGTTCACCCAGCAGTCGCCAGCCCCTGTGGATCCGTGACGGCCTAAGTTGGACGGATGGATCTACACGCGAGGCGAGCGGACTCGTTCGGCGCGCAGGCCGGGGCCTACGCCGAACACCGGCCTGACTATCCCGTGGCGGCGATCCGGTGGGCCCTGGAGCCACTAGGCACGTCGGAGCGGCTGGACGTGCTCGACCTCGCCGCCGGCACCGGCAAACTGACCTCGGGCCTGGTCGCCGAGGGACACCGCGTAACAGCCGTGGAACCCAACGAGCAGATGCTGTCCGAGCTGGTACGCCGCGTTCACGACGTGCGCGCGCTGCCCGGCCACGCCGAGCACATCCCGGTCCCGGACAGCACCGTCGACGCCGTGTTCGTCGGCACCGCGTTCCACTGGTTCGACCAGGAGAAGGCGCTGCCGGAGATCGCCCGCGTGCTGCGGCCCGGCGGCGTGCTGGCGGCCCTGTGGGTCGAGACCGTCCCGGACGTCGAGTGGGTGAGCGAGCTCGAACAGCTCTCGGCGAGCAGCGTCGAGTCCCGGCGCGACGACCCGACGGAGATCATGGCGCACCCGTCGTTCGGGCCGGTGGAGCGCAGCATCTTCCCGCACACGCAGCGCAGGGACTCGCCGGAGGCGCTCATCGCCACGACGAACACGTACTCGCGCATGATCGTGATCGACGAGGAGGAGCGGGCCGCGATCAACGAGAAGATGCTCGCTTTTCTCCGCCAGCGCCCGGAGACGTCGAACGGGCCGTTCGACGTCCCCCTGCGCTCGGAGGTCTACCGGATGGTGCGCGTCAGCGAGTAGCGGGCATGTTGCGCTCGAACACCATGCGCAGGCCCAGCAGGGTGAGGTCGGGCACGTGGTGCGCGATCGTCGAGGACTCGGAGACGACCAGAGGGGCGAGCCCGCCCGTGGCGATGACCGTCACGGGACCGGGATCGGTCTGCTGGAGCTCCTCGGTGATCTTGCGCACCAGCCCGTCCACCTGGCCGACGAACCCGTAGACGATGCCGGACTGCAGGCACTCCACGGTGTTCTTGCCGATCACGTTGCGGGGCCTGACCAGCTCGACCTTGCGCAGCTGGGCGGCGCGGGAGGCGAGGGCGTCGACCGAGATCTCGATGCCCGGTGCCAGCGCGCCGCCGAGGAACTCGCCGCGCGACGAGATCACGTCGAGGTTCGTGGACGTGCCGAAGTCGACCACGATGCACGAGGTCGCGTAGAGGTGGTGGGCGGCCAGCGTGTTGATCACGCGGTCCGAGCCCACCTCTTTCGGGTTGTCGACGAGCAGCGGGACACCGGTCTTCACGCCCGGCTCCACCAGGATCTTCGGCACCGCGTCGTAGTAGCGGCCGAGCATGACCCGCAGCTCGCGCAGCACCGCGGGCACGGTGGACAGCGCGGAAATGCCGGTGATCTTGTCGGCGTACTCGCCGAGCAGGCCGCGCATGGTCAGCGCGAGCTCGTCGGCGGTCATCCTGGCGTCGGTGCGCATCCGCCAGTCGCGCACGAGCGGGGCCGAGTCGCCGACCCCGTCGTACAGACCGAGCACGATGTTGGTGTTGCCGACGTCGATGGCGAGCAGCACGTTGCGTTTCCTTAGTTCTCGGCCTGGATCAACGCGTCCAGCGCTGTCGCTTCCACGGTCTCAGAAGAAGGCGCGCTGGTGGAGCCGTTCACCAGACCGGACCCCTCTGGGGCGTGCGCGGGGTCGCTGCCGAGGTCGACGGCCTTGTTGTCGGCGTCCACGAACACGACCCGCGGCTTGTAGGCGCGCGACTCCGCGTCGTCCATCTGCCCGTACGCGATCAGGATCACGATGTCGCCGGGGTGCACGAGGTGCGCTGCAGCGCCGTTGATGCCCAGCACGCCGGTGCCGCGCTCGCCGGGGATGACGTAGGTCTCCAGGCGGGCGCCGTTGGTGACGTCGACGATGGCGACCTGTTCGCCCGCCAGCAGGTCGGCGGCCTCCATCAGGTCCTCGTCCACCGTCACCGAGCCGACGTAGTGCAGGTCGGCCTGCGTCACGGTGGCGCGGTGGATCTTGGACTTCAGCATCGTGCGGAACATGTCATTCCCCCTTTTCGTCGCTTTCGCCGAGCAACACCGCGATGTTGTCGATCAGGCGGGTGGAACCGACGCGGGCCGCGACCAGCAGCCGGGCGTCGCCGTTCTCCGGTGCGGGACCGAGGTCGACCCCGCGCAGCTCCAGGTAGTCCACTTCGATCTCGGGCGTCTGCGCCAGCACGTCGTGCGCGGCCTTGAGCACCGCGTCCGCGCCCTGCGACGACACGTGTGCACCGGCGGTGAGCGCGGCCGACAGCGTCACGGCGTGCTGGCGCTGTTCCGGGGTCAGGTAGGCGTTGCGCGACGACAGCGCGAGACCGTCGTGCTCGCGGACGGTCGGCACGCCGACGACGTCGAGCGGGAAGTTGAGGTCGCGCGCCATCTTGTGGATGAGCTGCAGCTGCTGGTAGTCCTTCTGCCCGAACACCGCGTACGTGGGCTGCACGATGTTGAACAGCTTCGACACGACGGTGAGCACGCCCTCGAAGTGGCCGGGGCGGACAGCACCCTCCAGCTCGTCGCCCAGCGGGCCGGGATGCACGGTGACCTGCGCGCCCTCGGGGTACATGTCCTCTACGGACGGCGCGAAGACGATGCCCGCCCGCTCCGCGCGGCAGATGTCCACATCGGACTCGAACTGGCGCGGGTACTTCGCGAGATCCTCGTTCGGCCCGAACTGCAACGGGTTCACGAAGATCGACACGACGACCACCGTGTTCTGCATGACCTGCGCCTCGCGGATCAGCTGCCGGTGGCCCGCGTGCAGCGCGCCCATCGTGGGCACCAGCGCGACGTTGCGCCCGGCGTTGCGAAGCGCCCGGATCACCCTGTTGAGGCGAGCCGGGTCGCGGTGCACCGTGACGTCGTCCGGGCGGTAGTCGTCCTTGGTCAGTGGCTTCGTCACGTCAGTCCTCAAGAGTGGTGCGAACGTCGTTGGCCGCGTCGGGCTTGAGCAGCCCGGAGTCCTCGGCCCGCTCGGCGGTGCGGCGGGCGAGCACGCGGTAGCTGGAAAGGATCTCGGGTGCCTGCTGCGCGAGCACGTCGAGGTGCTTGCGCAAGGTACCCGTGTCGCCCCGGGCAACCGGACCGGTCAGGGCACGGTCGCCGTGGCGCAGCGCGTTGTCGAGCGCGGCGGACAGCAACGGGCCGAGCAGTCGCTCGGCGTTGGCGATTCCGGAGCCGGTGAGCAGGTCCGCGGCGTCGCGGACCAGCGTGATCAGGTGGTTCGCGCCGTGGGCCAGCGCCGAGTGGTAGAGCGGGCGGACGGCCTCGGGGACCCTGACCGGTTCCGCGTCCATCTCGACGACCAGCGCCTCGCCGACGCTCCAGGCCACCTCGTCGCCGTCCGCGGCCGTGACGCCGACGCACGCGGCGCTCATCCGCTGCAGGTCCTCCGGGCGGCCGGTGAACGTCATGACGGGGTGCAGCGCGAGCGTCAGCGCGCCCAGTTCGGCAGCGGGTTCGAGGACCTGCACGCCCATCGCGCCGCTGGTGTGCACGACGATCTGGCCCGCGCGCAGCGACTCGGTGGCGATGAGGCCCTTGACCAGGCCTTCCAGCTCGTCGTCCGGCACGGCCAGCAGCACCAGGTCGGCGCGCGCGGCGACCTCGGTGGGGTCGGCGATCGGGACGCCGGGCAGCAACTCGTCCGCGCGGTCGCGGGAAGCCTGCGAGACGGCGGAAACGCCGGTCACCACGTGGCCCGTCCTGGCCAGCGCGGCGCCCAGCACGGAACCGACGCGGCCTGCCGAGATGACACCGACGGCGAGCCTCGCCGGACGTGGGGTCGCGTCCATGCGACTAACTCCTTCTGACGTTCCAGTCCCTGGTGCGGGTACCGGACGACGCCGCCGAGGGTAGCTGCGCCGAGTGCCCGTGCACCCGCTCGGTGACCGGATTCACCGGCGGGCGGCGGCCCTGGCGGCGTGCAGCGAGTCGAGCAGCGCCCCGTGGCGTTGCTCGGCGCTCTGACCGGCCGTTCCCTGCTCGATGCGGTGCCGCAGGAAGGCCAGTTCGGTGACGGCGATCTGGTAGGTCTTCACGGCCTTGACCGACGCCTCACCCGACTTTCGCTTGACCGCCCGCAGCCAGTTCCGGCGGCCGTTGAGACTGGCCAGCAGGGCGACCTCGCTGTTGGCGATCCACCGGTTCTGCGCCATCGCGGCGAGCTGCCCGGCGACGATCCGCTGTTCGCGTCTGCGCTGCCACACCACGATCGCGACGGCGCCGGCGAACACCGGGACCATGATCAGGAAGTACAGGTTGATGAAGGCCGAACCGGTGCCGACGGTGGTCGAGAAGTTCCACAGCGAGTGCAGCCCGACGGCCGTGAGGTAGCCACCGATCGGCGCGATGACGCGGACCGTGGCGTTGCCGGTGGTCGCCGCTATGCCGACACCGATGCCCGTCATGGCCGTGAACAGCGGGTGCGCGAACGGCGAGAGCACCCCGCGCAGCACGAACAGCGCGATCACGCCGCCGCTCATGTCGCCGAGACCGTTCTCCAGGAAGACCCGGCCGAAGTACCAGATGTTCTCGGTGAACGCGAAGCCCGCGGCCGTGATGCCGGCGTAGACCATGCCGTCCACGACACCGTCGAACTCGTGGCGGCGACGGAGGAACACGGCGATGAGGAACGCGGCCTTGGTGGCCTCCTCGACGATCGGCGCCCCGACGACGGCCGTGAACGTCGTGCCGTCGTCGGTCAGCAGGTTGCCGAGCACCCTGGACGTCTGGTTGAACGCGAGCGAGCTGATGGTCGCGCCGCACGAACCCCAGACGAACGCGAAGAGCAGCATCTTCGCCGGTTCCGGTTCCCAGCGGTCGATCCAGAGGAACGCGCTCACCACGAACGCGACGGGGATCAGCGCCGCGGCGGCACCGACCAGCAGCGGCTCGATGCCGATGCTCGACGTACCCAGCGCGAACAGCACTAGCCCGGCCGCGGCGAGCGCGATCAGCGCCACGACGGGGAACAGGACGGTCCAGCGGCGCTGCTCGATGCGCTTCTTCGTCGGCGTCGGCATGGGGTCGGCGTCGGTCACGGGAAATGACCTTAGATGCACACTTGTCCGATGTTCGACTGGGAAGCCGCTTGGCACGCCGCGTTGTACGGCCCCGGTGGCTTCTTCGCCCGCGGCGAGAAGCCGTCCGCGCACTTCCGGACGTCTCCGCTGGTCGGTCCGGAGCTCGCGGAGGCCCTGCTGACGTTGCTGTCGCGGGTGGACGCCGCGCTCGGATTTCCCCCGGTCGTGGACTTCGTGGACGTGGGTGCGGGCGGGGGCGAACTGGCGTTCGCGGTGCGCTCGCTGGCGTCCGGGTCGCTGGCGGCGCGGCTCCGGGTGACCGCGGTCGAGGTCGGTCCTCCCGTTGAGCTGCCTGGGGTTCGGTGGACCTCGTCCGTACCCCCGTGCGTCGGGCTGCTGGTCGGGCACGAATGGCTCGACGCGATCCCCTGCCCGGTGGTGACCGGGCCTTCCGCCGACCCATGGATCACCCGGTGGTGGCCTGCGCTGGCCGATGGCGCCCTGGCCGAGGTCGGGGCACCCCGGGACGCGGCCTGGGCCGCGGCGGTGTCGTCGGTGCGTGGCGCGGCGTTGGCGATCGACTATGGGCACCTCGCGTCCTCGCGGCGGTTCACGCTGACGGGGTATCGGGGCGGGCAGCAGGTGGAGCCGGTGTTCGACGGGTCCTGCGACATCACGGCGCACGTGGCGTTCGACGCGTGCGCTGCCGCGGCCGGCGGGGACTTCGTGCTGGTGTCGCAGCGGGATGCCTTGCGCGCCTTGGGATTGAGCGGTTCTGTTCGTGGTTCCGGGTGGGACTGGCTGGAGTCGGCCGCGCGGGCCGGACGGATCGCCGAGCTGCGTGATCCGTCCGGGTTGGGCGGCTTCGGGTGGCTGCTGCACGGGAACGGGGTCGCGGTGGCGGACCTGCTGCCGGAGCTGCCGCCCTGGCGTCCGAATCCCGCCAGCTTTTCCACCGGCTGACGACGATCGTCGTCTTCATGCGAATCCACACCGTGTCGCCGTCCGACTCGTTCTCCGACCCCGGCCGTGAGTACCGCGCCTCCGAGCCCGGCGTGCCGTTGCGCTGCTGTCTGCGGAAGTCACTGGAGGCGGAGCCGGTGTGGCTGTTCCGCTACTCGCCTTCGTCCGGGAAGGGCCCGTACGCCGAGGTGGGCCCGGTCTTCACGCACGTGGACTGCCCGGAGGCCCCTTCGTTGGATCGTCTCCCTGTTGAATTGTTGAACAATCCCCGGATCCTACGTTCCTACAACGCCGCAGGTCAGATCGTCGACGGCGAGGTGGCGGAGCCCGGATCGTTCGATCGTGCGATTGCAGGATTGTTGAACAATCCCGCAATCGAGTCGGTGCAGGTCCGCAGCGTGTCGCACGGCTGCTTCTTCTTCGCGGTCACCAGGGCGTGAGTCGGATGCCTCGGCAGCGTCGTCCGGGATACCGACCCGCACGACGGCGCGCTGATCCGGCTCTGCCACGCCGAACTGCGTGAGCTTCACCGGTGTCGACATGACACGATTGCCGGCGTGAGCGAGCAGATCACCGTCGGCGTAGGCGCAGGCGCCCGCTACCTGGGCGTGGACCGCGTGATCGATCTGGGCCCACTGCACCCGTCGGCCCACGGCGCCTACCGCCTGCGCCTGACCGTCACGCCGGACCTCGTGATCACCGCCGCCGAACCGCTGGTGGGCCACCTCCACCGCGGCGCCGAGAAGCTCTTCGAGGTGCGCGACTACCGGCAGGTCCTGACGCTCGCCAACCGCCACGACTGGCTTTCGGCGTTCTGCAACGAACTCGCTGTCGCACTCGCCGTTGAGCGCATGACGGGCATGGACGTCCCGGCCCGCGCGCAATGGTTGCGGGCCCTGCTGTGCGAACTGAACCGCCTGATGGCGCACATGGTCTTCCTGACCCCGTTGTCTCCCAACGCCGCCACGTACCGCGAGGGTGTGCAGGCACTGATGGAGGAGGCGTCGGGCGGGCGCATCCACTTCATGTTCAACAGGATCGGCGGCCTGCGCGAGGACGTCCCGGCCGGCTGGACCGAGCGGGTCGCCGCCTTCCTGTCCACTGTGGACACAGAAACGCTGACCATCGATTTCGGTGCGCTCGAAGGACTCGGAGTGCTGCCGCACGAGGACGCGCTGGCGTACGGGGTCACCGGGCCCATCGGGCGGGCCAGCGGAGTGGACTTCGACCTGCGCCGTGACGACCCGCTGCCCGCTTACAAGGCGTTGGGCTTCTCCCCCGTGGTTCGGACCGAGGGCGATGCGGCCGCGCGTGTCCGGTGTCTTCTCGACGAGGTCCAGAAGTCGGTGGAGCTGGCGCGCGCGTGCCTGGAGCAGTTGCCTCAAGGGCCGGTGAACCTCCGGCTGCCCAAGGCCATCAAGGCGCCCGAGGGTTCCGTCTACACGCGCGTCGAGGCGCCGCTGGGCACTTCGGGCGTGCATCTGTCGTCGCGCGGCGAGAAGACGCCGTGGCGGCTCAAGCTCCGCACGCCGTCGTTCAACAACGTTCAGGCGCTGTCCGCGCTTCTGCCCGGCACGAAGGTGGACGACCTGCCGGCCGTGCTGAGCTCGTTCGCCGTGGTCGTCGGCGACATCGACAAGTAGCCGCCGGCGAAGAACTAGTCTTCGCGGCGGCGCCGGCGACGAGGTGCGTCGCCTCCGCCCAGCGATGCCAGCAGTTCGCTCACCGACTTGCCGTCCGCATGCGCGCCCGACGGGTCTTCCGGCGCGGCACGGCGGCCCGTCGAGACCGCGGGCAGGCGGGCGGACGAGTCCTCGGCGACCCGGCGGCCGGAGACCGGGGCCTCGTCGGCCGGGGAACGCCGGGGCGAGACCGCCGGGAGCCTGGCCGACGACTGCTCGGCGGCGGAACGGCGGCCCACCGGGGGCAGCGACACCAGCGAGTCCTCGGAGGCGGTGCGGCGGGGTGTCCGCTCGTCGGAGCGGCGGCTGGGGCTCGGGGCGTCCGGCTTCAGGGTCTCCCACGAGCCGCTGTCCTGCACCGGAGCCTGAGCCGGCCGGTCGTCCGCCCGGCGGCGGCCTCCGCCGGCCGCCAGGGCCTTCGGGTCGATCATCTCGGTGCGCTCGGCGACGCGGGAACGTGGTTCGGGCTTGCGGGTCTCCACCGACTTCGCGACTGCCGCGGGGGCCTTCGGGGGCTGCTCCGGGCGCGACAACGCCTCGGTGCGGGCCGGGGGCTGCGGCGGGCGCGGCACCCGTTCGGTGCGGTGGACCTGTGCCTGCACCGGCTGGGCCTGCACCGGCTGGGCCTTCACGGTGGGGGGCGGCGGGGCCTTCTGGGGAGCCGGGGTGGCGCCGCTGAGCCTGGCCGAGACGGCGGCCGCCGCCGAGGCCGGGCGGGGCTGCGGCCTGGCCGGTTCCTGCTTCGCGGCCTTCAGCGGCTCGCGGCGGACCACGGCGGGCTGCGGGCGCGGCGAGTTCCTGGCCGGGTCCGGGCGCACGGGCTCGGGGCGCGCCTGCTCGCGGCGCGGGGGCTGCATCTTGGCGTCGTGGGCCACGCGCTCGATCAGTTCGGTGCGCTCGGACGGCTTCTCCGAGGTGACGGACGACGTCGCGGCGATCACCGGCTTGGCGTTGATGACGCGCTGTTCGGGCGCCGCCGCCAGCCGTGTCGCTTCCGAGCCGATCGAACGCAGGCGGGTCGACTCGGCGCGCAGGGCCACACGTTCGACGAGGACGTCGCCGCCGAGCAGGCCTTGGAGGTTGTCGCGCAGCGCGTGCAGATCGGCGCGCAGGGCCTCGATGTCCGCGCGCGACTCTTCCTCGATGCGCTTGCGGGTCTCCGACTCGATCTCGAGCTCGTACTCGCGGCGGGCGGCGACCTCGCGCTCCAGTTCCAGTTCGTAGACGGACTGGAGATCGGCCACCTCGTCGTCACGTTCCGTGACCTGCCTGCGATACCTCGCAGCGAGGAAGGCACCCACCAGAGCCGCCCACAACGCGGCCACCACGGCCAGACGCAGCATGCGGGCGCTGTCACTCAGCACGAGCACCGCCGCGGCCACGAGGGCGAGCGCCAATGCCGCTACCAACAGCAATCGCCCTGAGCCACGACCGTGATCATCTCGCTCGTCGTCGGTCGACGCGCCTCGCCCGGTCATGCGCACTACGGTACCGCGTAGTTATGTGACTGAGACCTATGGCCGGGTATCTAATCCTTCCCGGAACCCTCTTCCGGCGTCTTGCAGCAGTGCTCCAGCCACAGCGCCGCAGCCGTCAGCGCGACCGCCGCGATCACCCCGACAACGCCCGCCACCAGGTCGTTCGAGGCCGCGGGGAACGAGTCGCGGACGGGCAGGACGAAGATCAGCAAACCGGTCCAGGCACCGAACATCAGAGCGCCCAGAACGGACGAGGCCTTCGCCAGCACGACCGCTCGGGCGGCCGTCAGCGGCTGCACCGGACGCGCGCCCCGCCGGCGCTGGATCCTGGCCCGCAACGAGAACGCGAAGACGGCCTCCACGACCGCGATGACGAACAGCGTCGACCCGGCCAGCAGAGGCAACGGCGGCAACGAGTCGTACGTGAGCCGCAGCAGCAGATGCGCGAGCAGACCGCCGACGATCGCAACGGACGCCAGATCGCGAGGACGGGTGAACTTCACGCTTCCATCCAACCCGAAAGCACGAGATCGTCGCGCCGCCGCACGCCTTCGGCCGAAAACTGCAGGCCCGCAACGGGTCCGTGGCCCGCCAGCACCGCGTCCGGCTCGACGTCGAGCCACGGGATGAGAACTGTTGCGCGCTCAAACGCCCCAGGATGCGGCAGCAGCAGGTCCGGGTGGTCCGAAGTCACCCCGTCCACCGAAACCACGTCCACGTCCAATGTGCGGGGGCCCCAGCGCTTCTCCCGCACGCGTCCGGCGGCGTTCTCCAACGCCTGACCGCGCCGCAGCCAGCCCCACTCGTCCACGTCGTCCGAAGAGACGATCACGATGGCGTTCAGGAAGTCCGGCTGGTCCTCGACGCCCCACGCCGCCGTCTCGTACACCGGCGACACAGCGACGACGAACGGCCGCAACCCGTCCACGGCGGACTGCAGGAACGAAAACCGGTCGCCGAGGTTCGAGCCGATCGAGAGGACCGCGCGGCTCAACGGGCTTCCTTGGGCAGCGGCGCGGCCAGCCGGCGCGACCGGCGGATCGTCACCGACACGTCGTCGAACGTCAGCGGGATCGGCGCGGACGGCTTGTGCAGTGTCACCTCGACCGCGTGCAGCCGTGAGTCCGCCATCGCGGCGTCGGCGATACGGCCGGCCACGGTCTCGATGAGATCGCACGGCTCGCCACCGATGATCCCCGCGGCCATCTCGGCCAGCTCGCCGTAGTGGTAGGTCTCTTTCAGGTCGTCGGTGCGGGCCGCCGCGCTCAGGTCCAGCCAGAGCGTGACGTCGACGACGAACTCCTGCCCGTCGCGCTTCTCGTGCTCGAACACCCCGTGGTTGCCGCGCACCCGCAGGCCCGTCAACGTGATCCGGTCAGCCATGTCCCCGCCTCCACGCAGCGGCGACGGCGACCGCGTCCAGCGTCCGGTCGACGTCGTGCACCCGCACACCCCACGCTCCGTTGAACGCGGCCAGAGCGGACACCGCCGCGGTCGCGTCCTCCCTGCCGTCCGGTGGACGGTTGCCGAGCAACGTGCCGAGGAAGCGTTTGCGCGACGCCCCCACCAGCACCGGGAAGCCCAGCTCGACCAGTTCGTCCAGGCGCTGCAACAACTCCCAGTTGTGGTCGCCGAGCTTCGCGAACCCCAGCCCCGGATCGAGCACGATCGACGACTCCGCGACACCGGCGGCCAGCGCGGCCTCGACGCGCTCCAGCAACTCCGTGCGAACGTCCGTCACCACGTCGTCGTACGTCGCCAGCGTGTCCATCTCCGTGCTGTGCCCACGCCAGTGCATGAGCACGTACGGAACTCCGGCCGCGGCGACGACAGCGGCCATCCCGGGATCGGCCAGGCCACCGGACACGTCATTGACGATCGACGCGCCCGCCTCCAACGCCGCTGCGGCAACGGAAGCGCGCATGGTGTCCACGCTGACCGGCACGCCCTCACCGGTCAGCGCCCTGATCACCGGCACGATGCGGGCGATCTCCTCGGCCGGTGCCACGCGCTTGGCTCCGGGCCGGGTCGACTCGCCACCCACGTCGATCATGTCCGCACCGCGCTCGAACATCTCGACGCCGTGCGCGACCGCGTCCCGCCGGTCGATGTAGCGGCCACCGTCGGAGAACGAATCGGGCGTCACGTTCAGCACGCCCATCACGACACAGCGGCCGGGACGATGCAGACCGTTCACCTCGACCGGCCCCTGATCAGTTCGATCGCTTCCGCCCGTGAGGACGCGGACGTGCGCAGCAACCCCCGCACCGCCGACGTCGTCGTGCGGGAACCGGGCTTGCGCACACCGCGCATGCCCATGCACAGGTGCTCGGCCTCCATCACGACGATCACGCCGCGCGGCTCCAGCTTGCGCACCAGGGCGTCCGCGACCTGCGACGTGAGCCGCTCCTGCACCTGCGGCCGCTTCGAGTAGAGGTCGACGAGCCTCGCGAGCTTCGACAACCCCGTCACGCGGCCGTGCTCGTTCGGGATGTATCCGACGTGCGCGACGCCGTGGAACGGCAGTAGGTGGTGCTCGCAGAAGCTGAACATCGGGATGTCCGTGAGGAGGACGAGCTCCTCGTGGCTCTCGTCGAACGTCTTCGCGAGGACGCTGTCCGGCTCGGTGTAGAGACCGGCGAACAACTCCCGGTAAGCGCGCGCCACCCGTGCGGGTGTCTCGCGCAGACCCTCCCGGTCCGGATCCTCACCGCACGCGATCAACAGCTCGCGCACCGCAGCCTCCGCGCGCGCATGGTCGAAGACCCGCCGCGCGGAGACGCCGGCCTCCCCGTCGTGGGTGAGGCCGGCGTCTCCGTCGAGCTGGTTTTGCTCGGTCACTGCCGCTCGTCCTGGTCGGGCTGCGCCTTCTTCGGCTCCCAGACGTTGTGCGGCTTGCCGCCTGGCACCGTCGCCGGGGTCCATCCGGGCGGGGCGCCGTAGTTCGGCGGACCCGCCTGGTTCGCAGGCTGACCGGGCTGGTGGACACCGTTCGACCCGTTGGGCGACGGCAGCGCCTCGGTGGCCGGTTCCGCGGCAGCGGGCTCTGCCTGCTGCGGGTTCGGCTCGTCGTCGAGGGTGTCCTCGACGACCGGGGGCCACGGTTCCCCGCGCTCCCTGGCGAGCTCACCAGGGGTCTTGATCGGCGGGATTTCGGACGGCCTGCGGTCACCGAAGTCGTTGAACTGGGTGATGCGCGGCCGCTTCTCGACGCGGGCGAAGATCCGCTCCAGTTCCTTCTGGTGCAGGGTCTCCTTCTCGATCAGCTCGAGCGTGAGGTCGTCGAGGACGTCGCGGTAGGTGACGAGCACCTCGTACGCCTCGGTGTGCGCGGCCTCGATGAGCTTGCGCACCTCCTCGTCGATCTCGTGCGCGACCTCCAGCGAGTAGTCCGCCTGGCGACCGGCCGAGCGTCCGAGGAACGGCTCGCCCTGCTCCTGCCCGTACTTCACGGCGCCGAGCTTCGCGCTCATGCCGTACTCGGTGACCATCGCGCGGGCGATCTTCGTCGCCTGCTCGATGTCGTTGGACGCACCCGTCGTGGGTTCGTGGAAGACGAGCTCCTCGGCGGAACGGCCACCCAGTGCGAACACCAGTCGCGCGATCATCTCGGACCTGGTCATCAGGTCCTTGTCCTCTTCCGGCACCGACAGGGTGTGACCACCCGTGCGGCCGCGGGCGAGGATCGTGACCTTGTAGACCGGGTCGATGTCCGGCATCGCCCACGCGGCCAGGGCATGCCCTGCCTCGTGGTACGCGGTGATCTTCTTCTCCTTCTCGGAGATGATCCGGCTCTTGCGGGCCGGACCGCCGATCACGCGGTCCACGGACTCTTCGAGCGCCGCACCGTCGATGGTGTGGCCGTTGTGGCGCGCGGTGAGCAGCGCGGCCTCGTTGATGACGTTCGCGAGGTCGGCGCCGGAGAACCCGACGGTGCGCTTCGCGAGGCCGTCGAGGTCCGCGTCCGCCGCCAGCGGCTTGCCCTTCGAGTGCACCCGGAGGATCTGCTTGCGGCCCTTCAGGTCCGGTACGGACACCGGGATCTGACGGTCGAAGCGGCCGGGGCGCAGCAGGGCGGGGTCGAGGATGTCGGGACGGTTCGTCGCCGCGATCAGGATGATCCCGCCGCGCGAGTCGAAGCCGTCCATCTCGACGAGCAGCTGGTTGAGGGTCTGCTCGCGCTCGTCGTGACCGCCGCCCATACCCGCGCCGCGGTGGCGGCCCACGGCGTCGATCTCGTCGACGAAGACGATGCACGGCGCGTTCTGCTTGGCCTGTTCGAACAGGTCACGCACACGCGAGGCACCGACACCGACGAACATCTCGACGAAGTCCGAACCGGAGATCGAGTAGAACGGCACGCCCGCCTCGCCGGCGACAGCTCGGGCGAGCAGCGTCTTACCGGTGCCCGGCGGGCCGTAGAGCAGCACGCCCTTCGGGATCTTCGCGCCGAGTGCCTGGTAGCGGCCGGGGTTCTGGAGGAAGTCCTTGATCTCCTCGAGCTCCTCGACGGCCTCCTCGGCACCGGCGACGTCGGAGAACGTCGTCTTGGGCATGTCCTTGGACAACTGCTTGGCCTTGGACTTGCCGAAGTTCATGACGCGGTTGCCGCCACCCTGGGCGTTGTTCATCATCCACATGAGCAGCAGCAACAACAGGCCGAGCGGCACGAGGTAGATCAAGATCTGCATCAGGATGGACTCCTGGCTGACCTTGGTCTCGACGGTCGGCTTGTTGCCGGCCTGGTCGAGGACGGTGAAGATCTCGTCCGTCGAGCTGGCCGGGAACTGCGTGATCAGGCGGTTGCTGCCCTCGAAGGTGGTGCCGTCGGTGAGGGTGAGTCGGAGACGCTGCTCCTTGTCCTCGATCGTGGCTTCCTTGACCTTGCCGTCCCGCACCTGTTGGAGTGCTTGAGACGTCTTGACCGGGTGGTAGCCGCGTGCGTCGTCGAAGAGCACGGTGAAGACGAAGTAGAGCAGCAACACCGCAGCGATCCACAGCAGCGGGTTGCGAAGCAGGCGCTTGCGGTCCATGCACTTACGGCCGGCGGGCGGCCTCGACCCTCCCTGACTTGCGCGTCGGGCAGTGGAAGACCCACATACCGCGTCCGACCAGCCTACCGCTCGCTGGCCGGGTACTGAGCAACCAACGGGTGGGGGCGATCCGTGGTTCCCGCGGGTGACCCCCACCACGCATGTTCACGCAGTTTGGTTCATCCGGAACAAATACGGCCGTCCAGACGAGTGACGCAGGTCACGCCATCTCATTACGTTTGCGGGTCACATGTCATCCTCATTCATCCCCCGAGTGTTCTCCCCGCCACTCGAAAGAGTGAACACGTGACCGAAGGTAAGTAACTGTATGTCAGCACGTCATACGTCCCCCGGATTGTTCCGGCGGGTGGCCCTCCCCGTGGCCGCCCTGCTCGGGGTGGTCGCGGCGGCGGGCGTCACGGTCGTGGCACTGCGTGCCACCAGCGGTGCCGACTGCTCCGGCGCACTGCCGTTGAAGATCGCCGTCACACCGGCCGCCCTGGATGTGGTGAACGCGGCGGCGCAGGACTACCAGCGATCACAGCCGGTCGTGCGCGGCCGGTGCGTTCAGGTCCAGGTCGAGTCGCGCAACGCGGCCGACGTGGCGAACGAGCTCCCCACCGCGCAGATCAACCCCCACTCCCTCTGGATCCCGGACTCCTCGATGTGGGCGGCCGAAGCCCAGCGCCAGGCCGCCGAGACCGGCCCGGAGGCCCCGAAGCTCGACATCAAACCCTCGCTGGCGTCGAGCCCGCTGGTGATGGCGGGCTCCGAGCAGGCGATGTCCAAGATCGGCTTCCCGATCACCCCCGTCTCGTGGGCCAAGGTCGTGGACCCGAAGGTCCAGATCTCCATGAGCGACCCGACGATGACGTCCGAGGGCCTCGCCTCGCTGTTCGTGATCCGTACTTTGCTGGGTAACCCGGACGGAACGCCCAAGCCTGAGCTGGTCGGCACCCTCCTGCGCGTGGGCCGCAGCGCCGTCCCGTCGGTCCGCGACTCGTTCGGCAAGGTCACCACCGACGCGGAGAAGGCACCGCTCTTCGCCGCCACCGAACAGTCCGTGGTCGCCAACAACCGCTCGGCGAAGGACAACGCCGTCCTGGGCGCCCCGCCCAGGGAGGGCACGCTCTCGTTCGACTACCCGCTGGTCCGGGTCTCCCGCCCGAACGAGACGGACGGCATCGGCGAGGCAGCGGCCGAGTTCGAGAAGGCCCTCCGCTCCGGCGAGACCTCCAAGCGCTTCGGCGAGGCGGGCTTCCGCACGGTGGGCGGCGCCGCCCCCGCGAAGTGGAGCACCGACGTGGAGGGCGTGCAGGCGGGCGACGTCAAGCTGATCGAGACCCCGGACGCGAACCAGGTCTCCGAACTGCTGCGCACGTGGGGCGCCATCAGCCTCGACATGCGCATGCTGACGGTCATCGACGTCTCCGGCTCGATGATCGAGAAGAGCGGCAACGGCAAGACCCGCGTGGAAGCCGCCACCCAGGCGTCCATGACCGCTCTCTCCATGCTCCCGGACACCACGGCGATCGGCCTGTGGGCGTTCTCCACCGACAAGAAGCCGCCGAACGACTGGATCGAACTGGTCCCGATCGGCCCGCTGGGCGAACCCCTGGCCGGCGTGACCCGCCGCAAGCGCCTGGAGGCAGGCGCCTCCCAGCTGCCAGGCCTCGTAGGCGGCGGCACGGCCCTGAACGACACGACCCTGGCCGCCTACCGCCACGTCCTGAAGGGCTACGACCCGTCGAAGGTCAACTCGGTCGTCCTGATGACCGACGGCCGCAACGACGACATCTCGTCGATCGACACCAACGCGCTGATCGAGACCCTGAAGCGGGAGTCCGACCCCGCGAAGCCCGTCCCGGTCATCATGGTGGGCCTCGGCGACGAGGTGGACATGGACGCGCTCCGCGCGATCTCCGCCGCCACCGGTGGCAAGGCGTACCAGGCGCCGAACCCGGAGGACATCCGCGGCGTGCTGCTGGACGCCGTGTCGCAGCGGCGGTGCCGTCCGAACTGCTGATTCTCGTGTGACGCACGCGGGGCGCTTTCGTACTCTCATGCAGTACGAAAGCGCCCCGCGTGCGTTTCGAGCAGGCCGATCAGAAACTCAGCTGGAGTAGACCTTCGGATCCAACGTGCCGATGTACGGCAGATCCCGGTACCGCTCCGCATAGTCCAGCCCATACCCGACGACGAACTCGTTGGGGATGTCGAAGCCGACGTACTTCACCGGCACCTCGACCTTCACCGCGTCGGGCTTGCGCAGCAACGTGCACACCTGCAGCGACCGGGGCTTGCGCGACTGCAGGTTCTTGAGCAGCCACGACAGGGTCAGTCCCGAGTCGATGATGTCCTCGACGATCACCACGTTGCGGTCGGCGATGTCGCGGTCCAGGTCCTTCAGGATGCGCACCACGCCGGACGACGACGTGGACGACCCGTAGGACGAAACGGCCATGAATTCGAGCTGCACCGGAACGGGCAGCGCGCGGGCAAGGTCGGCCATGAACATCACGGCGCCCTTGAGCACAGTGATCAGCACGAGGTCGGAGTCACCTTCTGGGTGATCAGCCGCGACCTGCTTGGCGAGTTCGGTGACCTTGTCGCTGATCTCCTGCTCGGTGATGAGCACGGATGCGATGTCGCCGTCGTACACGGACAGGTCCCCTCTGCTTAAGACTGTGGTTCCACAACGAGCCTGCCATGCGCGCGCCGCACGACAAAGCCGCCAGGTAGCCAGACACCGCCCTGACCGCGCCATTCACTCACCAGTGCGTCAACGCGGCGCAGATGCGAATCGGACAGTTCGGGCACGCCTTCGTCGATCAGCCACGCCCTGACCACTCTGCGTCGCAAAGCCGCAGGCAACTCTGCGATGTCGTCGACGGCACAGCAGTCGCCGGCGAAGGCTTCCGCGAGAGAGTCGAGTGCGTCACAGTCCTCACGCAACTGTGCCGCCGTGCGCGCCAGTGACGAGGCCACGCCGCCCTGCAGCACGTTCTCCAGCAACGGCAGGACCTCCGTCCTCAGCCGCACACGCGTGAACGACGGGTCGAGGTTGTGCGGGTCCTCCCACACCGCGATGCCCTGCTCCGCACACGCCGCACGGGTGACGGCACGGGACACGCCGAGCAGCGGACGGCCCCACGGCGCGTCGAACGCGCGCATGCCGGCGATCGAGCGCGGGCCGGACCCGCGCCCCAGGCCCAGCAGCACGGTCTCCGCCTGGTCGTCCAGGGTGTGGCCGAGCAGCACGACGCCGGATGACGGCTTCAGGGCCGCGTAGCGGGCTTTGCGGGCCGCGGCCTCGGGCCCGCCGCCACCTTCGACGAAGACCGGCTCCACGCGCGCTACGAGACCGAGTTCGGAACACTGCCGGGCCGCCTTCAGGGCCACGTCGCCCGATCCCGGCTGCAGCTGGTGGTCCACGACGACCGCGGACGCGCTGGGCACCAGCCGTGCCACGGCGGCGGCCAGGGCGAGCGAGTCCGCGCCACCGGAGACCGCGACGGTCACGTGCTCCGGCCGCACCTCGTCCAGGAAACGGCGGACCGCCGTCCTGATCTCGGCGACCGGTCCGTTCACGGTGACACGCGGCGCAGCCAGCTCATGGGCTCGGCGATCTCGGCGCGGGTCGGCAACGTGTCGGCGGACGTCCAGATCGCGTTGAAGCCGTCCATGCCGACTCGTTCCACCACGTAGTCGGTGAACGCCGCGCCCTCCTCGTACTGCCGCACCTTCGCCTCGACGCCGAGCACCGTGCGCAGGATCCGGTCGAGCAGGCCGCCGCCCTTGCGCCGCGCGCTGAAGCGGGTGCGGATGGTCGACACGGACGGGACCACGGTGGGCCCCATCGCGTCCATCACGTGGTCGGCGTGGCCTTCGAGCAAAGTGGACAGTGCGATGAGCCGGTCCAGCAAAGCTTTCTGCTGCGGCGACTGGATGAGCTCGATCAGCCCCATCGGGCCGTCGCCGGCGCGCAGCTTGGTGCGGAAGTCGCGGATCACGTCGGTCAGCGGCGCGCGCTCTTCATCCATTGAGGACAGCAGCGCCGTGACCTGGTCGGAGAAGTACTTGCGCAGCCACGGCACGCCGGTGAACTGCAGCCGGTGCGTGCACTCGTGCAGGCACACCCACATGCGGAAGTCGTCGTCCGGCACGTCCAGGGCCTGTTGCGCGCCAACGATGTTCGGCGCGACGAGCAACAACCGTCCGGCGAGCTGCTCATTGGGGCTGAACGGGTCGTACTGGCCCAGCACCCGCGAGGACAGGAACGCCAGCACGACGCCCGCCTGCACACCGGCCGTACTGGCGAGGATGCCCGCCATCGGACCTGTCTGGCGCGGCATCGCGGGCGCCGTCAGCGCGGCCAGGCCCTGCGCGGCGGCCGCGACCCACGCTGGCCTGTCCACGACCTCGCCCGGCAGCAGCGGCAGTCCCTGACCGAGCCCGGTCAGCTCGCGGACGTGCACCTCCGCCTGGGGGGCGAGCTCACGAAGTCTGCCTACGACGTGGTCGGCCTCGTCCTTGCCGATCACGGGGCCCGGCCGGACGAGCCGCACGGCGGTCGAAACCGCCAGCTCCCAGTCCACCGGGCCGAGCTCTGCCTCCGTCGCGCCGTTCACGCTTCCGACGCTACCTGCGCACGGCCCGCTACCGAAGTGCGGGCTGGTGCGCTGGGCACGCAACCAAATGCGCGAGCAGCGCTGAAACACAGCGTCTGCCGGTGCGAATTCCCGCGAAGTCGGTCATGAAACCAACCGAATAGGCTGGTCTTGTGCAGCTTCGATACAACTATCGCGTCTACCCGACGCCTGGTCAGCGTGACGCGCTGGCGCGGGCGTTCGGGTGCGCGCGTGTGGTGTTCAACGACGCGTTGCACGCCCGCCGGGCAGCCCACGTGAACGGCGACCCGTACCTGTCGGACGGCGAGCTGTCCAAGCGGGTCATCACCCGCGCCAAGACCACGCCGGAACGGGTGTGGCTGGGCGAGGTGTCGGCGGTGGTGTTGCAGCAGGCCCTCGCGGACCTCAACACCGCGTACCGCAACTTCTTCGCCTCGGTCACCGGCAAACGCAAAGGCCGCAAGGTCGCCCCGCCCCGGTTCCGGTCCCGCAAGGACAACCGGCAGGCCATCCGGTTCACCCGCAACGCCCGGTTCACGGTCCTGGGCAACGGCCGGTTGCGCCTGCCGAAGATCGGTGACCTCGACGTGCACTGGTCGCGTGACTTTCCCGCCGAACCGTCCTCGGTGACCGTCCTGAAGGACGCGGCAGGCCGGTACTTCGCCTCGTTCGTCGTCACGACCGAGAAGGATCAGACACTGCCGGCGGCGGAGTCCGAGGTCGGTATCGACTTGGGCCTGACGCATTTCGCGGTGCTCTCGGACGGCACGAAGGTGGTAGCGCCGAGGTTCCTGCGCCAGGCGGCGCGCAGGCTACGGCGATTGCAGAAGTCGCTGAGTCGCAAGGTCAAGGGCTCGAACAGGCGCAGGAAAGCCGTGGTGAAGCTAGCCCGTGCTCATGCGCGGGTGGCTGACACCCGGCGGGACTGGCAGCACAAGCTGTCCACGGCGATCATCCGCGACAACCAAGCGGTGTACGTCGAGGACCTCTGTGTCGCCGGTCTCGGCCGGACCCGGCTCGCGAAGTCCGTGCACGACGCCGGATGGGCCGGTTTCACCGGCATGCTGGAATACAAGGCGGCCCGATACGGGCGGACCTTCGGCCGGAGCGGCCGGTGGTTCCCGTCCACCCGGATGTGCTCGGTCTGCGGACATGTCAACGACAAGATGCCGTTGAACGTCCGGGTGTGGATCTGCCTGTGTGGCAGCGTCCACGACCGGGACATCAACGCCGCCATCAACATCCTCGCCGCAGGACGTGCGGAGAGGCTAAACGACCGTGGAGCGCAGGTAAGACCAGCACCCGTGCCGGCACCGCGCCGTGAAACGGGAATCCACCCAGACGCCGCACTATCCACGCGCGGCGTGGAGGGAATCCCAGCCCTTTAGGGCGAGGAGAACGTCAAGAACAGCCACAGCCTCGCAACGCGGCGGCCAGCACGTCCAGCGCGGGCCGCACCTCGGTCTCCGGGTTGCGGTTGCTCGCGGACATGAACGAGAACACGAGCACGCGGCCGTCCACGTCGACGACCATGCCGGCGAGCGCGTTGACGCCGGTGAGCGTGCCGGTCTTGGCCCGCACCCAGCCCTTGCCCGGCGCCGCGGTGCCGTTGTAGCGACCGGCGAGGGTGCCGCTGCCGCCCGCGACCGGCAGCGCCGTGAGCAACGGCCGCAGCTTCGCGGTGCGCGCGTCGTCCAGCGTGGGCTTCGCCGCCGTGGTGAGGACGTCGGTGAGCAGCTTGGGCGGGATCTTGTTCGTCGCGGACAGCCCGCTGCCGTCCACGAAGTTCGCCCCGGTGAGGTCGAAACCGTTCTTGGTGAGCACGTCCCGCACGGCCTTCACGCCGCCCGCGAACGACGGCTCGTTGCCCGTCCTGATCGCGATCTCGCGGGCGATCGCCTCGGTCAGCACGTTGTCCGAGATCTGCATCATGTTGTCGACGAGCTGCTCGATCGGCGCCGACTTGATCTCGCCGAGCACCTGCGCGCCCGCCGGAGCCGCGCCGGCCGTGGCCGCGGGGGCCCCGATGCGCTGTGCGAACGCGTCCGCCGCGGCCTGGGCCGGGCTGCCGGTGCGCGTGCCGTTGACGTTGGTCTGGTCGATCCGGCCGCCGTCGAGCATGAACGGCATGATCGGCGCGACCGAACCGCCCACGATGTCCACCGACTCCCACTGCGGCCCGAGCGGCTCGCCCGCGTACCGGCTGAGGTCGAACTGGACCTTGGTGACCGGGCCCTTGGCCTTGACCTGGCCGACCAGGTCGTCGAGCGTCGCGGCGCCGGGGTAGACCGACCGGCCGGGCGCGCCGGAGATCGTCGGATCGCCACCGCCGACGATGACCACGGTGCCGGGCTCCGCGCCCTGGACGACCTTGGTGGACAGCTGGTCGGTCTTCTCGAGGCTCAGCAGTGCCGCGGCGGCCGTGAGGATCTTGAGGCTCGACGCCGGGGTGGCGGCGGTGGTGTCGCCCTGCTGCCACAGCGCGGTGCCGCTGGCAGGGTCGATGACGCTGCCGGTGAGCGTGCCCAGCGCGCTGTTGCCCGCCGGTCCGGTCAGCGCCCGCTTCACGCCGGCGGCGGTCGGTGCCGGTGCGCCCGCGGTGACCGCCTTGACCAGCGGCTGGACGTTCGCGGGCGCGGCCGGGGGCCTGGTCTCGATCGCCTTGGTGCCGCCGAACTCCTTGACCGCGTAGATCGTGGCGCCGGCCAGTGCCGCGACGACGAGCAGGCTCAGGACCGCGAACAGCGGCTTGCGGCTCTTCCTGGGCTCCTCGGCGAGGCGGTCCTCGGGTTCCTCCTCGTAGCCGGTGACGGGGAGGTCCCGGGGCTCCTGGCGCGGAGGCGGCGGTACCGGACGGGCCGGCTCGGCACGCGGCGGTTCCTGACGCGGCGGTTCCTGACGCAGCGGTGCCTGGCCCTGGAGCTGGTCGACGCGCTTGGTCTGCTCGGGACGCGGCTGATGCTGCTGCCGGTCGGACTTGACCTGCTGGTCGAACCACGACTGTTCCAGGTGCGGCAGCTGGTCGACGCGCGCCGTCTTGCCGGGCGGCACGGAGAGCTCCGTGGTCCTCTGCTCCGGCCTCGGCACGACGCGGGTCTGGTCCTTCTTCGGCTCGACGCGCATCGGGACGGCCCGAGGTTGGCCGACTTCTGGACCAATCGTCCCGTGAGACTTCCCACCGGCGGTGTCGCCGGAAGGCCTGCCGGAACCGCCGGAACCGGCCGTTGGCACACCCAGGGTGGCATGACCCGGCCCGGTGGCGTTCGGGGCGGAACGGATCGGCGACGAGCGCGGCGGCTCCTGAGTGGACGGTGCCGAGAGCACCGCGGCGAGCGGCAAACGCATCGTCGGCTGATCCACGGACGGGCGGTTGACCTGCACCGTTGGCTGTGAGGCGGCAGCGACCGACTCGGCGTCGTCGTCCTCGGTCGGCCACTGGGGGTCGTCCGGCAAGAGAGCCTCCGTCAGCTCGGTACGGGCAATCTCACACCCACCAACCGCCGCTCCGATGAGGGTTGACAAGGCGTCGTGGTCCACACTAGTGGGCGTCACGAATGGGCTACATGAGCGAGGACCAGTGGAGTTCGACGTCCTGATCGAGATCCCCAAGGGCGTGCGCAACAAGTACGAGGTGGACCACAAGAGTGGCCGCATCCGCCTCGACCGCACGTTGTTCACGTCGACGCAGTACCCCGCCGACTACGGGTTCATCGAGAACACCCTGGGTGAGGACGGCGACCCGCTGGACGCCCTCGTCCTCGTCCAGGAACCGACGTTCCCCGGCTGCCTGATCGCCGCGCGCGCGATCGGCATGTTCCGCATGACGGACGAGAAGGGCGGCGACGACAAGGTTCTGTGCGTCCCGGCCTACGACCCTCGTCACGAGCACCTGCGGGACATCCATCACCTGGCGGAGTTCGACCGCCTGGAGATCCAGCACTTCTTCGAGGTCTACAAGGACCTGGAACCCGGCAAGAGCGTCGAGGGCGCGAGCTGGGTGGGCCGCACCGAGGCCGAGGCCGAGGTCAAGCGCTCCTACCAGCGTCTGAAGGACGCCGAGGCGCGCGGCGAAACGCTGCACTGAGCACGACGAAAAGAGGGGGCCGCTCGAAGCGACCCCCTCTTTTTCATGTCCTGGCCTAAACCGCGATCGCCTCCGCGTCCGCCACGCGCTCCAGGCCCGACCGGGTCGAGAGCGGCTTCTCGCGCAGGAACCACACGAGGACGAACGCCACGATCATCACGATGCCGCCGGTCAGGAAGACCGTGTCGATCGCGCTGGAGAAGCCGTCGAGGAACGGCTTGGCCAGCACCGGGTCGAGGCCGTTGAGGAACTCGGTGTTGTTGATGTCCACACCGGTCCCGCCCTGCAGCATCTTCGCGAACTCCGGGTTCTGCGCCAGGGCGGCCTTGAACGCGTCGGTCTGCAACGCGGACTGCAGCCCGGAAGCGATCTTGTCGCCGACCGTGGTGAACAGGATCGACAGGAACACCGCGGTACCGACGGTGCCACCGATCTGGCGGAAGAACGTCGCCGAGGCGGTCGCCACGCCCATGTCACGCGGCTCGGCGTCGTTCTGGATCGCCAGCAGCAGCGTCTGCATGCACTGGCCGAGGCCCGCGCCCATGACGAACATGTAGACCATGACCAGCCAGCTCGGCGTGTCCGTGCCGATGGAGCTGAGCAGGAACAGCGCGATCGTCATCAGCCCGGCGCCGATGATCGGGAACATCCTGTAGCGCCCGGTCTTCGACGTGACCTTGCCCGCGATCGCGGTGGCCGACATGATGCCGAACGTCATCGGCAGCAGCATCAGACCGGCCGTGGTGGGCGTGACGCCCTTGACGATCTGCAGGTACAGCGGGATGGAGACCATGCCGCCGAACATGCCGATGCCGAGCACGAAGTTGATCGCGTTGCCCAGCGAGAACGTGTGGTTGCGGAACATCCGCATCGGCAGCAGCGCCTCGTCGCCCATGCGGTTCTCGACCCACACGAACGCCACCAGGCCGAGCGCGCCGATCACGTACATGGCGATCGACGTCACCGATGCCCAGCCCCACTCGCGGCCCTGTTCGGCCACGATCAGCAGCGGCACCAGGCCGACGGTCAGCGCGATGGCGCCACCGAAGTCGATGCGGTGGTTCACCCGCTGGTGCGGGATGTTCAGCACGCGGGCGACGACGAACAGCGCGAGCAGCGCGATCGGGACGTTCACGAGGAACACCCAGCGCCAGCCGGTGACACCGAGGAACGTGGGAAGACCGGCGAACACGCCGCCGATGACCGGCCCGAGCACGCTGGCCGAACCGAAGACCGCCATGAAGTAGGCGGAGTACTTGCTGCGCTCACGCGGCGAGATGATGTCGGCCATGATCGCGAACGCGAGCGACATCAGGCCGCCGGCGCCCAGACCCTGCACGGCGCGGAACGCGGCCAGCTCGTACATCGACGTCGCGATGCCCGCGAGCAGCGAGCCGATCAGGAACAGCGAGATCGCCGCGAGGTACATCGGCTTGCGCCCGTAGATGTCCGACAGCTTGCCGTACAACGGGGTCGTGATGGTCGCGGTGATCAGGTAGGCGGTGGTCGCCCACGCCTGCAGCGTCTGTCCGTGCAGCTGGTCCGCGATGGTCTTCATGGCGCTGGCGACGATCATCTGGTCCAGCGCCGCGAGGAACATGCCCAGCAGCAGCCCGGACAGGATCGTCATGATCTGGCGATGCGTCAGGGAAACCCCTGGCGTGGGTGTCGCATCGGTTGTCGTTGACATTTCTAGTTTTCCCCTCCTGCGCGGGTCCCCATCCCGCGTGCGGTCAAAAGCACCGGAATCGTGCGCTCGTAGTCCTGGACGAAGCGTTCGAACAGGTCCGCGAAGCCCCTGAAGTCCTCGTCGACCCAGTCCGCGAACACCTGCTCGATCGCCTCGTTGCGCTGCCGGCGTCGGCTCAGAATCAGCTCACGGCCCGCTTCGGTGACCGCGAGAACGCTGGCCCGGCCGTCCGCCGGATCAGCACGCCTCTCCACGAGTCCGTCCTTCACGAGCCCGGCCACCTGCCGGCTGATCGTGGACGGATCGGAGAGCACCGCCTCCGCGAGCGCACTCGAGCGGCACTCCCCGAGGCCGGAGAGTGTCGCGAGAAGCACGAAGGCGGACTTGTCCATGCCCTGCTTGGCCATCTGATGACTGACCTGGGCGTGCATCTTGTTCAGCCGCACCATCGCCATGCCGACTCGGTCCGCGAGCTCGTGCTCGGGATCGACACCGGTGCCGAAGCACCTGCCCGGATCGACCATCTGACACCTCGTTGCTTGTAGCATCCAACTAGTTGCTCGGTACAAGCATCCATCCCGGTCCAGCGATTCGCAAGTGAGTTCCGAGTCTCACTCCACAGCGGAGTGGTACGGACGCGCCGAGTAGTGGTTACCGGCGGGTAGCAACTTGGGTTACTCGTCGGTAGCATCGCTCTCATGAGCCAAGACGTGTCGTTCATCGCCGATGCCATGAAGCAGGCGGTGCCCTACGTGAAGACCACGGGCATCGAGTTCGAGGAGGTCTCCGCCAGCCGCATCGTCGCGTCGCTGCCGGACACCCCGACGCTGCACAACCACATCGGCGGGCCGCACGCCGCCATGATGTTCGGCCTCGGCGAGTCCGCGTCCGGTGCCGTCGTGATGGCCGCGTTCGCCGCGCACCTCGGCAAGGCCACGCCGCTGGCCGTCCGCGCGGAGATCGCCTACAAGAAGATCGCGATGGGCCCGTTGCGCGCGGAAGCCGTGCTGGGACGCTCCGCGGACGAGGTGCTGGCCGAACTCGAGTCCGGCACGCGGCCCGAGTTCCCCGTCACGATCACGATCACCAACGCCGAGGGCGTGACCACCGGCGAGATGACCGTCGTCTGGACGCTCAAGCCCGTGCGCTGAACTGGGCATCTCCGTATTTCAGTTCGGAATCGCGGTGAACCGATCCGATCCAAATACGTAACCTTGGCCACACCGCTCCGGGCAGGCAGTATTCCGGGCTATGTCGGGGTGGAGAAGTGTGGGCGGAGTCGTACTGGTCTTGCTCACCGCAGGATGTGCCGCGCAGGTGCAGTCGAGGCCCGTTGCCGTGGAGAAGCCGGCCGAGAACACCCCGGTGACGGCGTCGTCGTCCGCGGTGATCCCGCCCGCCCAGCTGGGCATCAGCGTGGCATCGATCGTCGACGGCCGTTCCGTGATGCTCTCCGACGGGTCGAAAGCCGAGGTCAGCGGCCTCGCACAGCCGGGACCGTGCTGGGCTGAGGCCGCCGGCGACTTCGCCAAGGCGATGCTGCTGAACCAGCAGGTGCGCTACGACCGCGCGACCGGCGCGCTCAGCCTCACGGACGGCACCGACTACGCGTTGCTCGCGCTGGGCAACGGCGCCGGGCGCACCGCGGGCGCGCCGACACCGGGCCAGAAGGAAGCCGAAGGGGCCGCGCAGCGCGTTCCGATGGGCCTCTGGGGAGCGCCGTGCGGCGGCAAGGACGCCCTGGAGACCTCCACTCCCCCGCCTCCGCCACCACCGCCGGCCCCGACCACGACGACGAAGCCGCCCGCGCCGCCCAAGCCGAAGCCCGTCTTCTACGCGAGCTGCGACGAGGCACGCCGGGCAGGCGCGGCACCGCTCTACTGGGGCCAGCCGGGCTACCGCATCGAACTCGACGGGAACCGCAACGGCGTCGCCTGCGAGTCCCGCTACAGCGGCGGGTATCGCTGACCGGCGGGCAATAACCTCAGCGGCATGAAGCTGGACAGCGCTGCCGTCGACTACACGCCGGGCGAGGCCGGGGCCATCGCGAAGCGGGCGGAGGACCGGGGTTGCGACGGGTTCTGGCTCGCCGAGACCAGGCACGACCCGTTCCTCGCGCTGGCCGGCGCCGCCGCGGCGACCGAGCGGATCGAGCTCGGCACGGCGATCGCGGTGGCGTTCGCGCGCAACCCGATGACCGTCGCGACCACGGCCAATGACCTCCAGTTGCTCTCCGGGGGCCGGTTCAACCTCGGGCTGGGTTCGCAGGTCGAAGCCCACATCACCAAGCGCTTCGCCATGCCGTGGAGCAAGCCGGCCGCGCGCATGCGCGAGTTCGTGCTGGCGATCCGCGCCATCTGGCACGCCTGGGAGACCGGCGAGCGGCTGGCGTTCCGCGGCGAGTTCTACAAGCACACGCTGATGACGCCGTTCTTCGATCCCGGCCCGAACCCGCACGGCACCGCACCGATCTACCTCGCGGGCGTCGGCGGACTGATGACCGAGGTGGCGGGCGAGGTCGCGGACGGCTTCCTGTGCCACAACTTCACGACCGAGCGGTACCTGCGCGAGGTCACGCTGCCCGCGCTCGAACGCGGCCGCGCGAAGGCCGGCAAGACGTTGGAGGGCTTCGAGATCAGCGGCCCGGTGTTCGCCGCGACGAACGACCAGGAGATCGCGGACGTCAAGCGGCAGATCGCTTTCTACGGGTCGACGCCCGCGTACCGGCCGGTGCTGGACCTGCACGGCTGGGGCGCGCTGCACGAGGAGCTGCACCGCATGTCACGGCGGCAGCAGTGGGCGGAGATGAGCGAGCTGATCACGGACGAGGTGCTGGCCGAGTTCTGCGTTCTCGGCACCCCGGAGACCGTCACGGCCGCCTTGCTGGACCGGTACGGCGACGTCGTCACCAGGGTTTCTCCGTCGAGCGCGGTGCTTCAGCGCCCGGAGAAGTGACTGAGCCCCTGACGTGCCAGCTCGGCGTGGAACGCGTCGAGCTCCGCGCGCACTCTCGAGACGCCCCTCTTGCGGATCCAGCGGCGTCTGCCGACGGTGGCCGCGGTCAGGGCGAAGGGCAGTGCCAGCAGGGTCAGGGCCAGCATCATGATCATGTCGTCTCCTCAAGGGTTGCGAACAAGCAACGACCAATCGAGACATCGCTTACGGTACCGGCTCGAACGCCACCCAGGTGGAGCAAAGCCACCGACAGCAACTCAGTTCTTGACTAATTTTGTTTTCGGTGTGACGCTTGCGCCATGTTCGAAGTGGCGGTGATCGAGGATCCTTCCGCGGCCGAGGTGTCGCTGGACCCGGTGCGGGCACGACTGCTCGCGGAGCTGGTGGAGCCCGGATCGGCGACGATGCTCGCCGCGAAGGTCGGGCTGCCCAGGCAGAAAGTGAACTACCACCTGCGCACGCTGGAGCAGCACGGCCTGGTGGAGCTCGTCGAGGAACGGCGCAAGGGCAACGTGAACGAGCGCCTGATGCAGGCGACCGCCGCGTCCTACGTCATCTCCCCGACGGCGCTCGCGGCCGTGCAGCCGGACCCGGCGCGGGCACCCGATCGGCTTTCCGCCCGGTGGCTGCTGGCGGTCTCCGCCAGGCTGGTGCGAGACGTCGGCACGTTGCTCACGGGCGCGACCAAGGCGAAGAAACGACTCGCGACCTTCGCGCTGGACGGCGAGGTCAGGTTCGCCACGGCGGCGGACCGCGCGGCGTTCGCCGAGGAGCTCGCCGGGTTCATGACGCAGCTGGTCGCCAAGTACCACGACGAACAGGCCGAAGGAGGGCGTCCGCACCGAGTCGTCGTCGCCCTGCACCCCAGCGTGAACGCCAAGGAGGAAGAGTCGTGACGCACGAGTTCGAGATCAGCAAGGAAGTCGAGGTCGACGGAACTCCCGAGCAGGTCTGGGACGCCATCGCGACCGGGCCGGGCATCGACTCGTGGTTCATGGGCCCGCACACCGTCGACGGGCGCCTGGGCGGTCGCATGTCGCTCGACCTGGGCTTCTTCCAGGAAGCCTCGACGATCACCGCGTGGGAGCCCGGCAAGCGCCTCGCCTACGAGAGCGACAAGGGCGAGGACGGCACGTTCCACGCGATGGAGTACCTGATCGAGAGCAGGGAGCAGGGCTCGACCGTGCTCCGGTTCGTGCACAGCGGCATCCTCGCCGACGGCTGGGGCGACGAGTTCGTCGACCAGCAGTCGAAGGGCTGGGACATGTACCTGTTCACGATGGCGGAGTACGTGAAGCACTTCGCGGGCAAGCACGGCGTGTACGTGTTCGCCCAGTGGCCGCCGCAGCCAGAAGGGGCCGACAACTGGCCGGTGCTGCTCAACGCGCTCGGCATCCCCGAAGGCGCGCAGGTCGGCGACGAGGTCACCCTCGAACCGTTCGGCGTCACCGGCGTCGTCGACTACCTGGTCGAGCACGACGTGCACAACTTCCTGGGCGTGCGCGGCCCGGAGGGCATCTACCGGTTCCACGGCACCAACGCCGTCGGCCACCACCTGTTCGGTGACGCGACCGGGCAGGCCGAGAAGTGGCAGGCGTTCCTGAATCAGACCGTCGGCGGGCAGACCTCGTAGACGTAGTCCGCGTGCCCGTACGGCACCACGTTCCGGTCGCGGCGGATCACCGAGACCCGTCCGCCGCGATCGGAGCAGGACTTCCGGAAACCCTCGTCGGTGTACTCGATCTGGAAGAAGTCGTTGCCGAACGCGTCGGCGTACGCGTTGCACTCGTCGCGAGCCTGGCAGTCCTCGGCGATGGCGAAGTCGAAGCCGATCTCCTTCTTGCCCGCGTCACCGAGTTCGGCGGTGTTCTTCTGCGCCACCGCAAGGCCCTGTTCGTGCGCGTACCTGACGAACGCCTTCATGAACTCCTTGGTGGCGTTGAGGTCGAACGCCCCCTCGGCCCTCGTGTAGGAGTCGAGGTTGTCCGGCTCGACGCCCTTGAAGAAGGCCGTCTTGCAGTCCTTGATCCACTTCTTCTGGATCTCGAGGATCCTGTTCCGCTTCTCCACGGTGGAGATGTCGAGGATGCCCTCGGCCCACTCCGGGTCGATCGCGACCTCACCGTCCGGCTTCTTCACCAGCAGGTCGGCGTGGTTCTTGCGCCACCAGTCGAGCCCGCCGTCCATCGTGCCCGGCTGCGTCTGCAACGCGTTGAGGTAGCAGATGTTGTAGCGCCGGCCGTCGATGATCTTGCTCCGGTCCCGCACGACGATCTTGACCGGCACGTCCGGCTGGTAGGCGCCGCCGAGCTGGTAGTCGAGCTGCCCACCGGCCGGCGGCAACTCGCGCGGCGGCAGGTCCGGCTCGCCCGAACAGGAGGCGACCAGCAGGAGCAGGGCGGCCACCACCGCGGTGGTTCTCATGCGCGGCAGTCTGTCACTCGCCGGGTTGCGCAGGCGTAACAGCACAGCACTCCATTGCTTTTGAATGAGATCCAGCTTCCTGGTTACGCCGTTGGGCGGCCATCACGCCCTTCACGGCGGGTACGCCCTTCTCATGCGGTGGCTGTTGCTGATCATCCTGCTGACCGGCTGTTCCGCGATACCCCTGTCGTCCTCCGCACCACAGGTGGACCGGGTACCGACCGGCACCCTCGACGCCGCCACCGCGCGCACGTCGCTCGCGGCCCTGCCCGTCGCCGCTCCGGGCCGGATGGACGGGTACGTGCGCGACTGCGCGGACGGCAAGGCGTGCGTGTTCGGCCAGCCGTGGTTCGACACCGACGGCGACGGCTGCGACCAGCGCAGCCAGGTCCTGGCCCGCGACCTGACCGGCGTCGAGCGCAAGCCGGGCCGCTGCGGCGTCCAGGCGGGCACGCTCGACGACCCCTACACGGGCTCGCGCGTCACCGGCGTCTCGAAGATCCAGATCGACCACGTGGTGCCGTTGGCGGAGATGTGGCGCAGCGGCGCTTCGGCGTGGGCGCCCGAACAGCGCCTGGCCGCGGCCAACGACCTGCGCAACCTCGTGGCGGTTTCCAGCAAGGTGAACCGGTCGAAGAGCGACAAGACGCCCGACGAGTGGATGCCACCCAATGCCGGGTACGCGTGTTCGTATGGGCGGATCTACGTGACGGTGAAAGCCGCTTATGGGCTGTCGGTGGCTCCGGCGGAACGTTCGGCGCTGGAGAACGCGCTCACGGCGTGCGGTTAGCGAAAGGCAGAAGGGCCAGGTCAGCGAATGACCTGGCCCTTCCGTCTCACCGAGCCGCCTATCGGAATCGAACCGATGACCTGCTCATTACGAGTGAGCTGCTCTGGCCGACTGAGCTAAGGCGGCGAGACGCGATAACTATAACCGACCCGCAGCCGCGTTACTCACAGGGGTCGGCATCGTTGTACGGACCGTGACCGACGTCACCGCCTCCTAACCGCCGAGGAGAGGTTCATGCGCCGTTCGTTGTCCGTGCCGCTGGCCGGGTTGCTGCTTGCGCTCGTCGCGGCTCCCGCGCTCGCGCAGCCTCCGACCACTCCGGTTCCGGGGCCGCGCGATCCGAACCAGCCGCCGGCGTCGGCGCCGAACGGGCCGCAGCCCCTTGCGCATGCCGTCGGTGATGCCGGGACCGGGCTCAGCGTGGTGCGGCTCGGGCCGCAGGGGGTGCCGACGAACACGATCCTGCCTGGGCTCGGTGAGCAGTTGCCGAAGCAGTCGGTGACCGAGTTCGGGCTGGGGCTCGCGAGTGCGCAGGTGAACACCGAGGCGTTCCTGAGCACCGAGCGGGTGGTGACGCAGGCGAATCCGTTCGGGTTCGCGGTGGCGGGCCGGTCGCCGCAGTCGCCGGGGACGTTGGTGCAGACGGCGATTCCGGACAACCCGCAGCCGACGAACGGCGGGCTGCCGATTCCGGAGACGCCGCTTGCGAAGCTGAAGGTGCTCAACGGCAGCGTGCACGCGCGGTGGGACGAGAAGGTCGGGCCGTGCGTCAGCCCGCTGGCCACGGCGAAGACGTCGCTGGCCGGTCTCGAGGTGTTGAGCGCGTTGCCGGCCGAGGTGCCGTTGCCGGTGAAGACCAGTCTGATCAGCATTCCGGACACGTTCGAGGCGAGTTCCGTCGTCAAGCTCGTCGACCTGCCCGGCAGCAAGAACAAGGCGGTCGAGTCGACGTCGACGATGCGCGCGGTCAGCATCGAGCTGGCTGGTGGCATCAAGATCGACGTCGCCAGCCCGCCGACGCTCACGGCGACGGCCACCGGGGACGAGGCGACCTCGAAGATCACCTACACCGCGCCGGTGCTGAAGGTCAGTCAGAACGGCAAGGAGCTCGGCACGCTCGACGCCGCGCACCCGGCCCTCGACATCCCGTTGCTGCTGGACCTGGTCGTGGTCAAGCTGCAGATCGCGGGGCTCAACGAGAAGAAGGCGGCCTTCACGGGCACCGGGTTCAGCGGGTTCCAACTCGGGGCCACCGCGCGGATGCTCGACGTGCAGGTGCTGCCGACGGACAAGCTGAAGCTGCCGAACCTGCCGACGGCGCTCGCGCAGATCTCGCTGGGCGAGCAGATCGTGCGGGCCGCGGCGCCGCAGGGCGGCGTGATCTGCGGGACCTCGCAGCCGCCGCAGACGACCGTGCCGCAGCAGCCCGGCGCGCCAGTGGCGGCACCGCCCAAGGGAGCACCGCCGCTGGCTTACACGAACGCCGCGTACCAGTCGATCCCGCTGTTCTGGACCGGCACGGCATTGCTGCTCGCCGGAGTGGTGATCTTCGCGGCGCTGCCGGCCAGGCGCAGGTCGTCCTAGGGCACGAGGTATCAGCCTCGCTTCATCCCCGGTGCAGCGTCGTCACCATCGCCTCGATGGCGATGCGGGGCTTCACGTTGACCTCGATGGCCTCCCGGCAGGCCAGCACGGCCTCGAGCCGCCGCAGGATCGACTCCGACGACCACTGGGCCGCGGCGGTCCGGGAGTCCTGGGCCCGGTCCGGGTGCATCAACGCCGCCTCGGAGCCGGTCCGAACCACCAGCGCGTCGCGGTAGAACGCGGCCAGGTCGACCAGGGCCATGTCCAGGGAGTCGCGCTGGGTCCGGGTGGCCCGCGACTTCTGCCGCTTCTCCAGGTCCTTCAACGCGCCCTTGGCGCCGCGGGAGGCGGCGGCGGTCCCCTTGCCCGTTCCGCCGGCCCCCATCGCGGTCTCCAAAGCCTCCCGCTCGGACTCGTTGCGGGACTCGTTGGCGGTGGAAGCGTCGTCTTCTGCGGCCTTGATCAGTTCGTCGGCGCAGGTGAAGACGTCGGCGGGCTTGCGCAGCGCCAGCGGGATCCGCAGCACGGCCTCGCGCCGGGACCGCGTCTGCTCGTCCGAGGCCAGCCGGCGGGCCCGTCCGACGTGCCCGCCGCAGACCGCGGCCGCCCACTGCGCCATCTCCGGCGACACCCCGTCGACGGCCTCCAGGGCCGAGGCGATGGCGGCGGGCCGAGGCGATCCCAGCGACACGAGCCGGCAGCGGGAGCGGATGGTCACCGACACGTCGTCGGGGTGGTCGGACGGCGCGCACAGCAGGAACACCGTCCGCGCCGGCGGCTCCTCGACGGCCTTCAGCAGCGCGTTGGCCGCGCCCTCGGTGAGCCGGTCGGCGTCCTCGATGATCACGACCTGCCACCGGCCCGACGTGGGACGGCGAGCGGAGATCTGGACCAGGGAGCGCATCTCGGCGACGGAGATCGACAGGCCTTCGGGCGCCACGACGCGAACGTCGGCGTGCGTGCCGTGCAACGTCGTGCGGCAGCCGGAGCACTCACCGCAGCCGGGGCGGTCGTCCGCCACGACGCACTGCAGCGCGCCGGCGAAGGCGCGGGCGGTGGACGAACGGCCGGAGCCGGGTGGGCCGGTGAAGAGCCAGGCGTGGGTCATCACGCCGGGTGCGGGGGTGCCGCCCGCGACGATCATGGCCGCTGCCTCTGCGGACGCCGACAGCATCGCCACCGCCTCGGGCTGGCCGACCACCTCGTCCCACACGCTCATGGGTGCAGTCTTCCAGCGACGGATCAGACCGCGGCCTGGGGGACCGCGCGCTTGCGCCCGGCCAGCAGCGGGAGCACGGAGGAGCGGACCCGGTCGGCCACCTCGTCGGCGTCGCCCTCGGCCTCGACCACCACGTAGCGGTCCGGATCGGCGGCGGCCATCTCGCTCAGCAGCCGCTGCACGCGCCAGTGGTGTTCCGGGCCGATGCCCTTGGCGTCGGCGCCGGGGCGGTCGAGCAGGATCGTCAGGTCCGGGCGCAACCGGCCGGTGGCCCAGTCGACCAGGCCTTCGAGCTCCTGGTGTTCCAGCGTGCTCGTCGCGGTGAAGTGCGCGAGCGGCGAGTCGACGTAGCGCTCCATCACCACGATGGAGCCGCTGTCCAGCGCGGGGCGCACCTGCCGTTCGACGACATCGGCACGGACTGCGGCGGCGACCAGTGCCTGTGCGCGCACGCCTGCCAGTTCGGCGGACGACAGCATCGTGCGCAGGCGGCGTTCGTCGTGTTCGGGGTCGGCGGCCAGCAGCACGTCGAGGCCCTCGGCGCGCAACGCGGCGGCCAGGCGGCGGGCCTGCACCGACGTGTCCTCCTGGGTGTCGCCCTCGACCGCGATCAGCATGCCCTTGGCGTGCCGGCGGCCGCGGATCGCCGCGAACAGCGACGACAGCACCGGCTCCTCACGGCGGTCGTCCATCTGCCGGTACGCGACGAGCCCCAGGACGATCGCGATCGCGGCGCCGCCGAGCATCACCGGCCGGGTCGCGTCGACCTCCATCGGATGGCCGAACACGCTGACCTGCCGCTTCTGCAGCAACGCGACCAGCAGCGGCGCACCGGCCGAGGCACCGAACAGCACGATCTTCAGCAACGACTGGATCAGCGCGACCGTGCGGCCGCGCATGGCGTCCTCGACCTGCGAACCCACGATCGTCAGGCCCGTCAGGAACGCCACGCCCGCGCACGCGCCGACCAGCGCCACCGTCAGCAGCGCGATCCACAGGTGCGGGGCCAGCGCGACCAGCACCAGCGAGATGCCGGCGAAGACGATCGTGACGCCGAACAGGCGGTTGTAGGCGAGGCGCTGGGCCAGCCGGGGCGCGGTCGCCATGCCCACCGCGAGCCCGAAGAACACGGCCACGAACAGCAGGCCGAACGTCGAGGCGCCGCCCAGCAGCGACTGCGCGTAGAGCTTCGCCGTCGCGATCACGACACCGGCCGCGGCGAACGCGCCGATCATGCCGATGACCAGGCCGCGGACCAGCGGCGTCGCGGCGGCGAACTTCAGGCCCTCGCGGAACATCGCGCCGAAGCCGGGCTTGTCGCCCTCCTCCTCCTTCTTGGGGGCGGAGGAGACGCGGCCGGACAGCTCCGGCAGGCGGGTCGCGACCAGGATCGCCGAGGTGAAGTAGAGCAGTCCGTTGATCACCACCGCGATCGTCGCGATGTTGAACTCGAGGTTCCCGCCCTGCAGGTTCAGGTACGCGGGGATGCCCGCGATCAGGGAGTACAGGCCGAAGCCGCTGATCGTGGAGATGCCGTAGGTCATCACCAGGCCGAGCTGGTTCGCCGACTCCACCTGGTCGGGGCGGCGCAGCAGGTTCGGGACGGCCGACTCCTTGGCCGGGATCCACAGCATCGCGCAGCAGCCGACCAGGAAGTTCGCCACGAAGAGCCAGATCGGCGAGCCGATCAGCGCGATCGAGATGAACAGCGACCCGCGCAGGACGTCGCAGATGACCATGACCTTGCGGCGGTCGAACTTGTCCGCGAGCACGCCGCCGATGGGCGCGAAGAGGATGCCCGGCAGCAGCTGGGTCAGCACGACCAGCGACAGCGCGAACGACTGCCACTGGTAGCTCTTCATCATCTCGGAGACCAGACCGGTCAGCGCGAGCAGTGACAGCCAGTCACCAACGCTGCACAAGTAGGTGACGAGCCAGAGCCGCCGGAACGGCCTGATGGCAAGTACCGATCGAAGCCGGTGAACCGTGGACACGCTGGACTGGGCCTGCCCTGCCTGGCCTGCCTCGGTCGCCGGTGTGTCCGCGTCCTGAATTTCAGTCACCCCTAAGTCGCCACTCCCGTGCGGTCAGCGTAACCGGATGTGGTGATTCAGGATGCCGGACTCACAGCACGGCTAGCTGAAGATCGCTCCGAGAATACTGACCAGGACCAGGACGAAGAACCCGATGACGACCAGGCAGCCGATGAACGCGGCCACGCCGCTCGTCTGCTTCGCGGGCAGCTGCTGTTGCTGCTGTTGTTGTGGCGCAGACATTTGGTTCGTCGACGCGAACTGCTGGATCGCGTACTGGTGCGCCGGCTGAGGCGCTCGCTGCGCCCGGCCACGCGGCCGGCGCTGCTCCTGCTGCATCTGCGACCAGACGGCCTGCCGCAGTTCCTCGGTCGGCTCGACAGGTGTAGGCACCGCCACACGTGACCTAAAAGAAAGAGACGTCCACTGTGACATTGATTGGGGAGCGACGAACTTGTCAGCCGTAACCAGCCCCGCGAGCGGGTCGGGGTACAGCCGGGGAGGCGGCGGGGCCTGAGTCCCGTCGGGTCCGAACTCGTTGATCGGCACCGCCACCCCCTGATCAGCTCTTGGACTTGGCCGGAGCCTTCTTGGCCGCGGGCTTCTTCGCCGCCGCCGGCTTCTTGGCCGGAGCCTTCTTCTTGACCGGGCCCTTGGCGCGCTTCTCGGCCAGCAGCTCGGCCGCGCGCTCGTCGGTGATCGACTCGACGCTGTCCGTCTTGCGCAGCGACGCGTTCGCCTCACCGTCGGTGACGTACGGGCCGAAGCGGCCCTCCTTGATCACCATCGGCTTGCCGGACACCGGGTCGTTGCCCATCTCACGCAACGGCGGCGCGGCGGCGGCGCGACCGCGCTTCTTCGGCTCGGCGTAGATCTTCAGCGCCTCTTCGAGCGTGACGGTGAAGATCTGGGACTCGTCGACCAGCGACCGCGAGTCCGTGCCCTTCTTCAGGTACGGGCCGTAGCGGCCGTTCTGCGCGGTGATCTCGGCGCCCGTCTCCGGGTCCTTGCCGACCACGCGCGGCAGCGAGAGCAGCTTCAGCGCGTCGTCCAGTGTGACCGAGTCCAGCGACATCGACTTGAACAGCGAGCCGGTGCGCGGCTTCGGGGCCTTCGCCTTCGACGGCGTGCCGTTCTCCGCCGGCTCGGGCAGGACCTCGGTCACGTACGGGCCGAAGCGGCCTTCCTTGGCCACGATCTCGTTGCCCGAGACCGGGTCGGTGCCCAGCGAGCGGCCCTCCTGCGGCGTCGAGAAGAGCTTCTCGGCGATCTCCGCGGACAGCTCGTCCGGCGCCAGGTCGTCCTGCACGTTCGCGCGCTGTGCGACCCCGTCGACCTCGCGCTCCAGGTACGGCCCGAAGCGGCCGACACGCACGACGACCGTGCGGCCCTCGGCGTCGCTGAACAGCGGGATCGAGTTGACCTCACGCGGGTCGATGTCCTCGACACCCGTGCCGACCAGCTTCTTCAGGCCGCCGGAACGGCCGATCGAGCCGTCGGGACCGATGCTGCCGCCGAAGTAGAACCCGGACAGCCAGTTCGTGCGGCCCTGACGACCTGCGGCGATGCCGTCCAGCTCGTCCTCGAGCGCGGCGGTGAAGTCGTAGTCGACCAGGCGGCCGAAGTGCTGCTCCAGCAGCCCGACCACGGCGAACGCCACCCAGGACGGGACCAGCGCCGCGCCCTTCTTCCACACGTAGCCGCGGTCCTGGACGGTGCTGATGATCGACGAGTAGGTGGAGGGACGGCCGATGCCGAGCTCCTCCATCGTCTTGATCAGCGACGGCTCGGTGTAGCGCGAGGGCGGCGAGGTGGAGTGACCGTCCGCGGACAGCTCCGCGATCGTCAGGTCCTGGTCCTTGACCAGCAGCGGCAGGCGCGACTCCGCGTCGTCCGACTCGCCGCCGGCCTCGGCGTCGACGGTCTCGACGTAGGCCTTGAGGAAGCCGGCGAACGTGATCGTGCGGCCGGACGCGGCGAACGTGACCTCCTGGCCCGTGCCCGCACGGCCCTGGATGCGGATGCTGGTCGTGTTGCCCCGCGCGTCGGCCATCTGGGACGCGATCGTGCGCTGCCAGATCATCTCGTAGAGCTTGAACTCGTCCGAGTCGAGCTCGGCGGCCACCTGGCCAGGCGTGCGGAAGACCTCTCCGGCCGGCCTGATCGCCTCGTGGGCCTCCTGCGCGTTCTTGACCTTGCGCGTGTACTGGCGGGGCTGCGGCGAGACGTACTGGGCGCCGTAGAGGTCCGTGGCCTGCGCACGAGCGGCGTTGATCGCGGTCTCCGACAGCGTCGTGCTGTCGGTACGCATGTAGGTGATGTAGCCGTTCTCGTACAGCTTCTGCGCCGTGCGCATCGTGCGGTCGGCGGAGAACCGCAGCTTGCGGCCCGCCTCCTGCTGCAGCGTCGAGGTCATGAACGGCGGGTACGGCTTGCGCGTGTACGGCTTCTCCTCGACCGAGGAGACCTTGACCGGCGCGTTCTGCAGTCCGGCGGCGATGGCGCGGGCCTGCGCCTCGTCCAGCACGGTGACGTCGGACTTGCCCGTCAGCTTGCCGTCCGAGCCGAAGTCGCGGCCCGTCGCGAGACGCGTGCCGTCGACGGCCACGAGACGCGCGCCGAACTGACGCGGCGCGGCGTCGGCACCGGCGTCCATCTGCGCGGAGATGTCCCAGTAGCTCGCGGAGACGAACTTCATCCGCTCGCGTTCGCGCTCCACGACCAGACGCGTCGCCACGGACTGCACGCGGCCTGCCGAGAGCTTCGGCATGACCTTCTTCCACAGGACCGGGCTGACCTCGTAGCCGTAGAGGCGGTCGAGGATGCGCCTGGTCTCCTGCGCGTCGACCAGGTCCTGGTCGAGGTCGCGGGGGTTGGCCGCGGCGGCCTGGATCGCGGACTCGGTGATCTCGTGGAACACCATCCGGCGAACCGGGACCTTCGGCTTCAGCGTCTCCAGCAGGTGCCACGCGATGGCTTCACCCTCGCGGTCACCGTCTGTCGCGAGGTAGAGCTCGTCGACGTCCTTCAACGCTTCCTTGAGCTCGGAGACCAGCGACTTCTTGTCGGCGGAGACCACGTAGAGGGGCTCGAAGCCGTGGTCGACGTCCACGCCGAGCCTGGCCCAGGCCTGGCCCTTGTACTTCGCCGGAACGTCGGCGGCACCGCGCGGCAGGTCCCGGATGTGTCCCCTGGAGGACTCCACGACGAAGTTGGCGCCGAGGTACGAGGCGATCTTGCGCGCCTTCGTGGGCGACTCGACGATCACCAGTCGTCGGATGCTGCCCTCGCCTCCGCTGCTCTTCTTCGTCCGTGTCGATCCAGCCACTCGCCGTCCCGCTCTCTTCCAAACCCGGTTCCCAGGCCCGCCAGTGTTGCCCAGCGTCGGCCGAAAAGCACACCATCCGTCATGTCTCCGCGACGCCCGTACGACGAGACAGAGTGACACAACCATGCCGGACGGCCCGCTCAGGCCGCCGGCCAGGTGCTCATCGCCACTCCCTGCGGAGGGCTTCCGACCAGTTCAGCCAGCCGCGCCAGCCTCCGTCGACCGGTTACCCGCAACGCCGGAGCCCCTACCAGGGTGCACGGAAGTCCGGATGCGAGCAGCGCATTTTGCAACGGTGCGTGTGTCTGCGGCGCGTTGGGGTCCAAACCGAGCAGGTACGCGGACTCCATCCAGCTGCCCGCGGCCAGCGCCCAGACGCGCAGCACTGCTCCGTTCAGCTCGAAGTCCGGCGGCACCGTCTTGGCAGATCCGTCCAGCCAGCGAGCGGCCAGAGGGGTGAGGTCGGTGCGGAACGGCGTGCGGACGAAGTGCGTGCCTTCCCCGTTGACGCACAGCTCAGTGGTGACGCCACGGTCGGCGCAGGCCTGCTTGAGGGGACGCAGCCGCCACTCGTCGCGCAACTCGGTGTACACGCGGGCGGCCGTGCCGCGCGCGAAGCTGACGGCCTGACCGGGCCCGCAGAGGAAACCGGCGAGGTCCGCCTTGGCCGGGGTGCGCGCCTCGGCCGAGAAGAAGGACAGCTGCCCAACCACGGCCCACAGGGTAGAACAGACGTTCGAGTGTGGCCAGTACGAGCCCGCCGCGCTACTGCTGCCCGACCTCCTGCCCCTTCGACCTGATCTCCGTGCAGGGGGCCGACTTGCCCAGCGCATCGGAGTACTTCGGCCGTTTCTGCAGCTCCTGGAAGGTCGCTCGGAGGTCTTCCGGACTGGTCACGACGTTGGTGTCGGCCAGCGCCTTCTCCGCGCCCTCCAGGAACTGGGCATTGGGTTCCAGCGCCTGGACGGGTGCCTGCGCGTCTCCGTACGACTTCGCGGACTCCGTGACGAACTTGACCAGCTGTTCGTGCACGTTCTCGAGGTCGTCCTCGGGCGCGCCGAGTTCCTTCAGCTTCTTCTCCGCACCGGCGAACGCGGTGGCGTTGGACGTCAGCAGTCGGAGGTAGGCGGTCTTGACCGCGGCGAAGTCCGCTGGGTCCTGTTTGCGCAGCTCAAGGCCCGCTTCCAGGCCCGGGAGGACGCCGCCGCAGAACGCGTCCACCCACTGCCGCTGGGTGTCGGTGATCGGCTTGTCCGCCTCGGAACCGCAGGCGGTCAGCACGATGGAACCTGTCATCAGAACGGCGAGCAGACGTGTCCTCACCCGGCCTAGTTTCCCCCGGACTGCTTCGCCAGCCCCTGCCAGGCCGTGCACACCTTGTTCGCACGGAACGCCTCGGTGTACTTCGGGGTCGTCTCCACGATCTGCTTGAACAACGTCCCCACGCTGTCACCGCTGCTGCCGACCATGATCTGCTTGTAGCGCTCTGGGAACTTGTCGTCCGCCGCCTGCGCCCGCAGCCGCGCTGAACTCTCGTCGAAGGTCTTGGCCTCGTTCCGCAGCGCCTTGACCAGCCGCTCGTGCAGGCTGCGCACGTCCGAACCCAACGGGCCGAGTTTCTCGAGTGCGTCGGCCATGTGCCGGTTCGACACCGCCGCTCCCGCCGTCCAGACGACCACGGCCTCCTTGACGGCCTCCATGCCCTCCTGGGCCTTGCCCTGGAGTTGGAGTCGCGCGGTCTGCGTGACGCCCATGGGCCCGCAGTACGCCTCGAACCAGGCCACCGGGTCGGCACCTGGCACGTCCACCGTCGTGGTGGGTGCCGGTGTGGTCGTCGGCCGACTCGGAGGAGCAGGTGTGCTGCACGCGACGAGCGCGACGGCACTCAGGACAGCAGCGATCGACAAACGTGCGTGCACGGTGAATCCCCCAGGAAACGTCTGACCAGACCGCCGAACGGTACACGTTCGGGCGATCTGGTCAGACGGATTTCCGCGCGTCAGGACGGAGGAGGCGACGCCTGCAGGCCCTTGCAGTTCGACGCCTTCTGCGCCGCCCCCGCAAGGCCCGTCTCGTCGAACTTCTTCTGCACGTCGGCGCCCGCCTTCTCCAGTTCGCCCGCCTTCGTGACCATCTCGGTGAAGGCGGTGACGACCTGGGTCGCGTCCGTCGACGAGTCCAGCTTCGACTTGGTGTCGGCGAGCAGGGTCCTGATCTGCCCCATGCCGTCCTGCGCGGCGGTGGCCAGCTCCTTCGACCTCGGGTGCGGGCCGTTCTCCAGCGCCTTGAGGTCCGCGATCGACTTGTCGACCACCGCCACCTTCGACCCGAGCCAGTCCGACAGGCCCGTCTTGAGCTTCGACGGGTCGCTCATGTCGATCGGCGGCTCGTCGGCCATGGTCTTCACGGTGCCGTCGACGGCACCGCAGACCTTGTCCATCCACGCCACGACGTCCGCCTCGCTGGCGGCGGGCGTCGGCGAACCTCCGCCGGTGCACGCGGTGACCGCGAGCAGGCAGCTGGCCATGACTGCGATGAGTGTGCGGCGCATGGGCCGGAAGTTACTCCGAACGGCCCCGCTCAACTCGTCGGCGTGACGTCGAGGCGCTGCATCTCCTGGCACTTCTGTGCCGACTGCGTGGCCTTCTGCAGCTCGGGGACGTCCTTGAGGTCACGCAGCGGGTCGGCGAGCTCGGAGAGCTTCGCGATGGCCTCTCCGGCGGCCTGGAGGCCTCCGGTGGCGTTGTTGGCGTCCGCCTGCTCGACCTTGATCTTGGCGTCGGCGAACACGGCGCTGAGCGAGGTGAACGTCTCGCCCATCTTGGTGACGGCCTGCTCACCGCCCTCGACGGGCGACGGGCCGACGTTCTTCAGGCCCTCCGCCGACTTCGCGAAGGCGTCGGCGAGCTGGCCCATGTACGCGGCCATCTCGGCCTTGAGCTTGGTGGAGTCGCCGGCGTCGAGCTTCGGGGCCGTCTTCTCGATCTTGGCGAACTCGGATGCCGCACCGCACACCTTGTCCATGTAGGCGACGGCCTGGGGGTTGGCCGCGCCGCTGGTGGGTGTCGTCGAAGTGCCGGAGTTGCCACCGTTGGTGCACCCAGCCAGCGCAAGCGCGGCAACAGCGGCAGTGGCGACGAGGCTGCGCCTCATGTCGTAACTCCTCGGTCGGGGTACGTCGGGGGGAAGACCCGAACGTACCCCGACCGGAGCTGGATCTACGCGGCGCCGTTGCTGACGGTCTCCGCGGGAGCGTCCGCGATCGAGGTGCCTCGACGCTTGGACACGACCACCGCACCGACGATGATCAGGGTCGCGACCAGGGCGATCGCGATCCGGATCGGGTCGGACGCGCTCTCACCGATGGAGAAGGTGACGATGGCCGGCGCGATCAGCACCGAGACCAGGTTCATGACCTTGATCAGCGGGTTGATGGCCGGACCGGCGGTGTCCTTGAACGGGTCGCCGACCGTGTCACCGATCACCGTGGCCGCGTGGGCGTCGGAGCCCTTGCCACCGTGGTTGCCGTCCTCGACCAGCTTCTTGGCGTTGTCCCAGGCACCACCGGAGTTGGCCAGGAACACCGCCATCAGCGTGCCGGTCGCGATCGCACCGGCGAGGTACCCGGCCAGCGGGCCGACGCCGAGGCCGAAGCCGACGGCGACCGGGGCGAGCACGGCCATCAGACCCGGAGTCGCCAGCTCACGCAGCGAGTCCCTGGTGCAGATGTCGACGACGCGGCCGTACTCGGGCTTGACCGAGTAGTCCATGATTCCGGGGTTCTCGCGGAACTGACGGCGCACCTCGAACACGATGGCGCCGGCAGCGCGCGTCACGGCGTTGACCGCGAGGCCCGAGAACATGAAGACAACAGCCGCGCCGATGGTGATGCCGACGAGGATGTTCGGGCTGAACACCAGGTTGGTGAACGACACGGGCAGGTCGCCCGTGACGCTGCCGACCTTGGCGATGGCCTTCTCGATCGCGTCGCGGTAGGAGCCGAACAGCGCCGTCGCGGCGAGCACCGCCGTCGCGATCGCGATGCCCTTGGTGATGGCCTTGGTGGTGTTGCCGACCGCGTCGAGCTCGGTGAGGATCTGCGCGCCCTCGCCGTGCACGTCACCGGACATCTCGGCGATGCCCTGCGCGTTGTCGGAGACCGGGCCGAAGGTGTCCATCGCGACGATGACGCCGACGGTCGTGAGCAGACCACAACCGGCGAGCGCGATCGCGAACAGCGAGACGATGACCGAACCGGACAGCAGGAACGCGCCGTACACGGCGGCACCGATGACCAGCGCGGTGTAGACGGCCGACTCGAAACCGACCGAGATACCGGACAGGATCACCGTGGCGGCACCGGTCAGCGAGGTCTTGCCGACCTCCTGCACCGGCTTGTGCTCGGTGCCGGTGTAGTAGCCGGTCAGCCAGAGGATGACGCCGGCCAGCACGATGCCGATGATCACCGCGACGGACGCGATCAGCGCCGGGTTGCCGGTGGTCGACTTGACCGCGTCACTGATGCCGTTGAGGTCGGCGAAGGAGCTCGGCAGGTACGCGAACGCCGCGATGGTGCACAGCACCGCGGAGATGACCGCGGAGATGTAGAAGGAGCGGTTGATGGCGGCCAGGCCGTTCTCGCCCGCCTTCGCCTTCGTCGTGTACACGCCGATGACCGCGGTCAGCACGCCGATCGCGGGAACGATCAGCGGGAACAGCAGACCCTGCACGCCGAACGCGGCGGTGCCGAGGATCAGCGACGCGACGAGCGTCACGGCGTAGGACTCGAAGAGGTCCGCGGCCATGCCGGCGCAGTCACCGACGTTGTCGCCCACGTTGTCCGCGATGGTGGCGGCGTTGCGGGGGTCGTCCTCGGGGATGCCCTGCTCGACCTTGCCGACGAGGTCGGCGCCGACGTCCGCGGCCTTGGTGAAGATGCCGCCACCGACACGCATGAACATCGCGAGCAGCGCGGCACCGAAACCGAAGCCCTCCAGGACCTTCGGGGCCTGACCGGCGTAGACGAGCACGACGAGCGCCGCACCGAAGAGACCGAGACCGACGGTGGTCATGCCGACCACGCCACCGGTGCGGAACGCGATGCGCGTCGCCTTTTCGCGACCGCCTTCTTCGTTCGCGGCGGCGGCGACACGCACGTTGGCGCGCGTGGACAACCACATGCCCAGGTAGCCGATAGTCGCCGAGAACGCGGCACCGACGATGAAGAACAGAGATCGGCCGATTCGTTCGGCCAAATCGTCTGCCGGTAGCGCGAACAGCAGTACGAACACGATCACGACAAAAATGCCGAGCGTGCGGAACTGCCGGTTGAGGTAGGCCGCTGCGCCCTCCTGAACCGCCTTGGCGATGTCCTGCATCTTGGGGGTGCCCTGGCCTGCGGCCAGCACCTCCTTGAGCAGCACGTACCCGACGGCGAGAGCAGCCAGGGCGACCACGGCGACCACGGCTACGACGCCGCGATCACCCCCGGAGAGCTCGAGGCCCTCCGCGAGGAAATGCCGGGACATCCGTCCTCCTGGTGAGTTGCCATGTGCAGCGCCAAGGCAGTCCAGCCGCCCAGCGCGACGTGACGCATCCCTCATTGGATGCGATGAGCGGGGAGTCTAGGGGTTGCTTGCAACGAGGCAACGAAACGTCCCGATCCGTGCACACACCGTTATCTGCGCAGGAAGTCGAGTACGGCCCGGCCGGGACTGTCGGTGGTGTATGCGAAGCTCGATCCCGTGGTGGATCAGGGACGCCGGTTGCTGGACCGCGTGCTGGCGGGTGTGCCCGCCGGGGAGTCACCCCTCACGCACGCGCGTGATTTGCCGTTACGCCAGGCAGATCACGTGCAGTGGCCTGCGTGGACGGCTCCCGCGGTCGTTGAGGCGTTCGTCGAGACGGGTGTGCGCGAGCCGTGGCGGCACCAGGCCGAGGCCGCCGCGCTGGCGTGGTCCGGGCGGCACGTGGTCCTCGCGACGGGCACGGCGTCGGGCAAGTCACTTGCCTACCAGTTGCCCGTACTTTCCACTCTTTTGGCGGACACGAAGGCCACCGCGCTGTACCTGTCACCAACCAAAGCCCTTGGGGCGGACCAGCTCCGGTCGCTCGAGGAACTGGGGATCAAGGGGGTGCGCGCGTCGTCCTACGACGGGGACACCCCGATGGCCGAACGCGACTGGGTCAGGGCGCACGCGAACTGGGTCTTCACCAACCCGGACATGCTGCACCGCGGAATCCTTCCGCAGCACCCGAAATGGCTGCGGTTCTTCCGCCGGCTGAAGTACGTGGTGATCGACGAGTGCCATTCCTATCGAGGCGTTTTCGGTTCGCACGTGGCGTTGTTGATGCGGCGCTTGAGGAGGGTCGCGCGTAAATACGGCGCGGATCCGATCTTCGTTCTGGCATCGGCCACTGTGGCTGATCCTTCTGGATCCGCGCAGCGATTACTGGGCGTCCCGGTTTCCGCTGTCGTGGACGACTTTTCGCCGCGTGCGTCGCGCACGGTCGCGTTGTGGGAGCCCCCACTGACCTCTCTGGAGGGTGAGAACGGCGCGCCCGTCCGGCGCTCGGCGGGCGCGGAGACGTCGCGCATCCTGGCCGATCTCGTCGTCGAGGGCGCACGATCGCTCGCCTTCGTGCGCTCGCGCCGCGGTGCCGAACTGACGGCGCTGGGCACCCAGCGGATTTTGTCCGAAGTGGACGATGAGCTGCCTCCCCGCGTGGCCGCGTACCGGGGCGGGTTCCTGCCGGAGGAGCGGCGGGCGCTGGAGAAGGCGCTGTCCACGGGCGACCTGCTCGGCGTCGCGACCACGAACGCGCTGGAGCTCGGTGTCGACATCGCCGGGCTGGACGCGGTGGTGGTGGCCGGTTTCCCCGGCACCCTGGCGTCGTTCTGGCAACAGGCGGGCCGTGCGGGCAGGTCCGGGGACAGTGCACTGGTCGTGTTCGTGGCGCGCGACGACCCGCTGGACACGTACCTGGTGCACAACCCGGCCGCGGTGCTGGACAGACCGGTCGAGGCGACGGTGCTGGACCCGCTGAACCCGTACGTGCTGGGCCCGCAGCTGGCGTGCGCGGCGTCCGAGATGCCGTTGACACCGGCCTGCCTGGACGACTTCGGCGGGCCGCTCGCCGAGGCCGTGCTCGCCGACCTGGTGGCGGAGAAACTGCTGCGCAAGCGGCCTGCCGGCTGGTACTGGGCGTCGCACGACCGGCCGCACGCCGGGGTGGACATCCGCGGTTCCGGCGGTGACCAGGTGGCCGTCGTGGAGTCGGACTCGGGCCGGATGCTCGGCACGGTCGACCCGGGATCCGCCTGCTGGCAGGTGCATCCCGGCGCCGTGTACCTGCACCAGGGGCGGGCGTACGTCGTCGACGAGCTCGATCTGGACAGCGGTCTTGCGATGGTGCACCGCGAAGACCCGGAGTGGACGACACAGCCGCGTGACTGCGTGGACATCACCGTCGTGCGCGAGGTCGAACGCACCGACTTCGGCGGGGTGTCGGTCTGCCTGGGCGAGGTGGAGGTGACGACCCAGGTCGTCGGCTACCTGCGCCGGCTGCCGTCCGGCGTGGTGCTCGACCAGATCCCGCTCGACCTGCCGGAGCAGTCGCTGCGGACGCGCGCCGTCTGGTACACCGTCGACGAGTCGCTGCTGTTCGACGCCGGCGTGGAGGCGAAACGCGTCCCCGGCGCCCTGCACGCCGCCGAGCACGCGGCGATCGGCCTGCTGCCGCTGTTCGCGACGTGCGACAGGTGGGACATCGGCGGCGTGTCGACGGCCGCGCACCCGGACACGGGGATGCCGACGGTGTTCGTGCACGACGGCCACCCCGGCGGCGCGGGCTTCGCTGATCGAGGCCACTCGGCCCTGCGGGCCTGGCTGTCGGCGACCCGAGCCGCGATCAGTGCCTGCGGGTGCCCGATGGGCTGCCCGTCGTGCGTGCAGTCACCCAAGTGCGGCAACGGCAACGATCCGCTGGACAAGGCCGGTGCAGTGCTCGTGCTGGACGTGGTGCTGGGCAAAATCGCCTGACCGGGTGGCCGCTTTTTGGCTACCGTGGCGTCGTGAACGCATGCGGCTGCAACGCCACCGACCGGACCCGTCGCGCCTAGGCGCGGCTGAGCCGGAAGCCCGCCGCGCCCTCGCGCGCCGGGCCTGATCACTCCGCCGCGCCCGTCCCTTCTGGCCACGGGTTCATTGGAGACTTCCTTGTTCACGCCCTTTTCCGACCTCGACAGCCTTCTCGCCGACCTCGTCGCCTCCGTGCGCGAGATTCTCGGCCCCACCTACGTCGGCACGTACCTGCAGGGTTCGTTCGCCCTGGGCGCTGGTGACGTCCACAGCGACTGCGACTTCATCGTCGCCTGCACCGAGCCGCCGTCCGGCGATCGCGAAGCCGGGCTGCGCGCGTTGCACGCCGAGATCCCGGCCCGTCCCGGTCGGTGGTCGACGGAGATCGAGGGCTCGTACGCCGACGTGGAGTCACTGCGCTCGGTGGCAGGCCTCGGGGTTCCGTGGCTGTTCAACGACCACGGCACGCGCACCCTGGAGTGGGACCTGCACTGCAACAGCCCGCACGCCCGCTGGATCCTGCGCCACCACGGCATCGTGCTGGACGGCCCGCCGATCACCTCACTCGTCGACGAGGTACCGGCTTCCGCATTGCGCTCGTCGATGCTGGCCGAGCTGCCGCACGTGCTCGACGGCATTCGCGAGTGGGCGCCGATGGGCAACGCGTGGTCGCAGCGCTACATCGTCTCGGCCTACTGCCGCACGCTCTACACCATCCACACGGGAGAGGTGGAGTCCAAGCGCGGCGCCCTGTTGTGGGCAAAGAAAATGCTCGATCAGCGGTGGCACCCGCTGATCGAGCAGGTCTTGCAGGACCGGAACCTCGGCTGGCACGCCGACGCGGTTCCGCGGCCCGGATCCATGGAGGAGACCTTCGCTTTCGCTTCCTACGCGGAAACTCTCCAGCTCTAGGTCTACCACTTTTCCGTGAGGGCGCCCAGCGCCCGAGCCTGCGGGGGTCTGGGGGTCGCCCCCCCAGATGGACAACGCGTCCGACCCGGTGAGCGCGTAGCGCGAGCAGGGTCGGCCCAAGGACGCTGAGGCGCGGCGGGGCTCACGGGTACCCCGCCGCGCTCTCCACGTGCCGAACACTGTTTTCCCGCCTGCTACCGCTTCGTGACCGGATCCCTTGGAACATCGGTGGAATCTGGTTCGTTCGTCTCGACAGGACACGCGGGAGGCGACGGTGTCGACTGTCTTCTGACGAACTCCGGGGAGGAGCCGGCTTCACCGACCGCGGCAGAGCTGGTGCTCTGCCACTAACGTCCTCGGCCCGGTCACTGTTGCGGGAGGCTGTCCTTCGGGGTGCGTGTTCGGCTTTTCGCCCGTTCCTCTGCCGGCCCCCGACGTGCGGGGTGCGGAGGCCGATCGTCGGATCGGGCTTGGTGGAACGGCCGTGCAGGGCATCGCCTTCGGGGTTGTCGGGGAGAGTCCACGACGACACCCAGCACGGCCGGGCTTCGCATTCAGTTGTGTGTCAGACGGCTTCGAGCTCGTAGCGCGCCGGGGCGTGCACGGCCTCGACAAGCGCGTCCTGCACGACGTGTGCGTCCGGCAGGTTCCAGCCGCAGACCTGCGGCTTGACCCGCCAGTGCACGACACCGTGCGCCATGGTGGTGGGCGGCAGCGGGATGTACTCCCCCTTGCCGTAGAGGTGCACGTCCGGGTTGTTGGCCAGCTCGGTGTTGAGCGTCGAGCCGGACTTCACGAGGAACATCCAGCGGCCGGACGGGGTCGCGGCGATCGGCACGGGGACGCCGATCGACCGCAGTGCGACGGCCGCGCGGCGGCCGAGGTCGGTGCCGACCTCGATCGCGTCCACGACGTGGCCGGTGGCGACGAGAAGGCTGTACGAGCGGCCCGCCCACCACGTGGCGACCTGGTCGGGACGGGTCCCGACGCGGTCCACCCAGTCGCGGTGCACGGGGATCGGGCCGTGGAGCTCGAGGCCGCTGCGGCCCGCCCACTTCGTGACGCCGTTCTCCGTGCCGGCCGGATAGGTGCCGGGCAGTACGGGCCAACCGCGGTACGCGAGGCTCACGGCCTCGGCACGCAGTTCGATGCGGAAGGCCCCGCGCCAGCTATCCGACCAATCCATCTTCCGTCGCCTTCTTCCTAGGCTCTGACTCGACATCGGCAAGGTGTCGGTGTCGTAGGGACACCGCGTCGGTGCCGCCACTACAACTAACGACACCGGCACCGGCCTCCGTAACCCCCGCTCGACAACTGGTAGCTACGGAACGGCGAACGTCCTTTGCCGGACCGGGCAACTGAACTCCGCGCGTTTGGTTCGATCACCGTTCAGCATGTCCCGGCGCCAGTGTGAGTCCGCTCACCGCTGTGAGCCGACCGCTCGTCGTGCTCCAAACGGCTCGATCTTCGGCCGGACCTGCCCTGGCTCGTGCAGTCGCCGGGCCGAACGGCGTAGTCGCTGACACCTCCACAACCACCTCCCATCCGTTCACCGCGCAGCTCGTCAGCTCGGCCCGGTTCTCCGAAGCCACGCGTTTCGCCTGCTCACAAGCACTTTCGGCGCCGTCGACGACACGAGCGGCCGCCGCGAGCGCCGCCAGGTCGGCGGCACCGGTCACCCGGTGCCGGGCGACGACCGCCGAACCGATCCGCGCACCGGCCACCACGACGACGATCAGCGACAACATCGCCACCACACCGCTCACCGCAGCCGAACCGCGCTCGCACCCGAACCGTTCGCCGTTCATCGCGGCTCCGGCACGGCGAACGCCCGTGCGCTGAGCGGTAAGCCCAACGGCCCGCGTTTGCTGACCATGACCTTGATCGCATCGTCTTGGGTGTCGATCACGACGTCGGCGCCGGACACGATCCGCCCGGCCGCTTCCTCGCCACGCTGCTGTTCGCCGCGGGCGGTGAGCCGCGCCGCCTCTCTCGCCGCGTCGGTGCACCGCATCTGTTCGGTGACCGCCGTCAGCCCGTTCGCCCCCAGCCACATGGCCACGAGCAACGCGGACACGGCGATCGCCGCCTCGACCGTGACCATGCCCCGGTCGTCAGACCGAAGACAGCGCACGCTGTATCAGCCCTTCCATCAGTTTCCGCATGAAGTCGCTGGTGAGGAGCACGTACAGCAGACCGCCGAACGCGGCCGCCGCCAGCGTCCCGATCGCGTACTCCACCGTGCTCATACCGCTGTCGTCCTTCAGCAGTTCCATCTGCTTCTCCTAGTTGAGGAATTGGCCGGCCAGCCCCAGCACCACCGGTGCGACGCCGAGGCACAGGAAAGCCGGGAGGAAACACAGTGCGAGCGGGGCCGCCACCGCGACCGCCGCCTGCTGCGCCTTGGCCTCGGCGTCGTCACGCGCCTCGGCTCTGGTCCGTTCGGCGAGTTCAGCGGTCTGCCGGGCCAGTGCGGCACCCGATCGCGCGGTCCGGCGCGCAGCCCTCGCGAGCAGCGCCGTCGCGGGCTGGTCGAGCGCGGACGCCCACGCCGTGACCGGATCTGCGCCGAGCCTGAGCATCTCGGCGACCTGGCTCAGTTCCTTCATCTCGACCGCCTGGATCGCCGTGGACACCGGCAACCCGGCCTTCAGGCACGCGGCCAGCAGATCCCAGGTCGCCGCCCGTTCGAACGGGCCGTCCGGCTTCGTCCTGCCGTGCGGCGGGTCGTGGGACCTGGGCTTGAACCGGTCAATCGATCGTCGTGGCGCCGGTGCCAGCAGGACTGCCAGCGCGAGCAGGAGGAATGTCACGGCTGCACCTCCGTGATCCGCTGCGTCCACCACACCCCCGCCGCCCCGAGCACCGCGCCCAGCGCCAGCAGGAACTGCCCGGCCGCCGTGCTCGTGAGGACGTGGAACGGCCTGGCACCGCTGAACTCGCCCAGCAACACGCCCAGCACCGGAAGCACCGCCAGCACCAGCGCGCTGGCCCGCGGCCCGGCCATCCGCGCGTGCACCTGCCGCGCGAACGCCGCCCGTTGGTCGAGATCGCGCCTCGTGGCGTCGAGGACGTCCGCCAGCGCCACACCGTGCTTCGCCGACACGTGCCACGCCCTGGCCAGCTGGTCCACGGCTTTGCCGAGCAACGGCTGCTTCATCTCACGCAACGTCCGCTCCACATCGCCACCGAGCCTCGACGCGGCCGCCGCGGCTTTCAGCACCTCCTTCGCCGGCGCGGGCGTGTCCTCCGCCGCGCTTTCGGCCGCCTGGGCCGGGTGCGCGCCCGCCCGCAGCTCGTCGATCACGCCGCCCAGGCCGTTGCTCAACGCTTCCGCGGCTTGCCGGAGCGCCTTGTTCCGCCTGTGCTGCTTGAGGATTCGCCGCCCGGTCACCGCCAGCACCGCTCCGGCGACCAGTCCGCCGACGCCCGCCACGAGGTAGGTGAGCGTCGCCGCGGCCGCCAGCCAGATGTACGGCGGCACAACGACTTCTCTCTTGTCGCGCGGCCTGAGTCTTCGGAGCGGTCTGAGTTGCGGCCAGACGATCAGTGCCGTTGCCAGCAGCAGAAGGCTCAGCACAGCAACTCCTTCGCGAGCCACCCGCTTTCTCGCGTCCAAACCGGACGGACCGCGAGTTCCGGCTCCCGCTCGAACACCCCGATCTCGTTGAGGTACCTGCTGTTGTCGTCCCGGCGCATGTGGAGCACGACCCGGACCGCCGCCGCGACCTGACTGCGCAACGCTTCGGGTGAGAGCCCTCCCAACGCCCCCAACGCTTCGAGCCGCGCGGGCACCTCCGCCGGCGAGTTGGCGTGCAACGTCCCGGCGCCACCTTCGTGCCCGGTGTTGAGCGAGGTGAGCAACTCCTTCACCTCGGCACCGCGCACCTCCCCGACCACGATCCGGTCGGGCCGCATCCGCAGGGCCTCCCGCACCAGTTCCCTGGTGGTGACCTCACCGGCCCCCTCGACGTTCGCCGGCCGCGCGGTGAGCCGCACGAACTGCGGATGGTCGGGACTCAGCTCGCTCGCATCCTCGACACACACGATGCGTTCGGCCGGCGACACACAACCCAGCAGCGCCGACAACAACGACGTCTTGCCCGAGCCGGTCCCGCCGATCACCAGGAACGCCAAGCGCTTCCGGACGATCGCCCGCAACGCATCAGCGATCTCGGCGTCGAACGTGCCGAGCTCCTGCAACGCCCGCAGGTCGTGCGTCGCCGGCCTGAGGACGCGCAGCGACAGGCACGTGCGATCCGCGATGGGCGGCAACACCGCATGCAGGCGGACCCCGCTCCCCGGCAACCACCCGTCGACGCACGGCGAGGCGTCGTCGAGCCGCCTGCCCGCCGCCACCGCCAGCCGTTGGGCGAGGCGCCGCACGGCGTCCTCGTCGGGAAAGGTGATGCCGGTCCGGCGCAGGCCCGTCGTGCCGTCGACCCACACCTGGTCCGGCGCGGTCACCAGGACGTCGGTGGTGCCGGGGTCGTCGAGCAGCGGGTCGAGGGGCCCGGCACCGCTGAACTCCTGGCGGAGCACCTGGAGTGCTTCGAGGACGTCCGAGTCGGCCAGGACGCCGCCTGCCTCGGAGCGGACCGCATGCGCCACGACGGCCGCGGTCATCTCCATGTCGGCGCCGGCGAGGCGGTGGCGGACCCGGTCGATCAAGGCGGAGGTCATGTCGCCTCCGGGCGGTGGGCGTGGCGGCCGTAGGTGATCTCGCGGCCCGTGAGGCGGAGCCAGGTTTCCTGGCACCAGATGAGGAAGCGGTTCACTTCGGCTCCTCCTTGAAGATGTAGCGGGGCGGGTAGAGGCGGCGGTAGACGACGAGGTTGCGCAGCATCCGGCCGAGGATGCGAAGCAGGATCACGGCTGGAACTCCTTCGGTGGCAACGGGATCCGGAGGCGCTGACTACGAGCGGAGGGGCTACCTGGCTGCGGCGGATGACGCGGAGGCCGTGCGTTCCGCAGGCACGGGGACGTGCGGCGGAAGCTGCTAGGCGGTGGCGGAGGGTGGTGTGGAAGCGGTGAGTCCCACAGGGACAAGGGCGTGCGGCGGAGACTGCGATGCGGTGGCGGAGGCCGTGCGGCTCGCAGGCACAGGGACGTGCAGCGGAAGCTGCGAAGCGCCAGCAGACGGTGACGCGGAAGCGGTGCGTCTCGCGGAGACAGGGGCGTGCGGAGGCGCGCTGGCCTGAACCGGAACCTCCTCTGCCGCAAGGAAGTGGCGGGAAGAACGGGGCTGCGGGACCTCCGCCCCGTCCCCGCGCAGAACCGGGATGCACCCGCATCCGAAGGAGTCCGTCGACGCGACCTCGACATCTCTCGTGGCCAGCGCGACGTACTCGGCCTCATCGGCCACCACAACACCCATCGCGGCTTCGGGGGCGCTCACGGGCGGAGCTCCTTCAGCACCACGCGGGCCGCGGTGGCGAGCGGGCCCTTGGGGTTGCGGGGGAAGCGGCCCCGTTCGAGCACCTCGGACAGGCCCGGCTCCGGGCGCATCGAGGTCAGGAGGGAGACGCCGATCACGTCGGCCATCTCGGCCGGCTGGAGGTTGCCTGGGGACGGGCCGCGGACCACCAGGCGGAGGTTGCGGCCGTTGGTCAGGAGGGTGGTGGCCACCCGGCTGGCGGCCGCGGTGGCGCGGACCTCTGCCGGGACCACGAGGATCGTCAGGTCCGTGCGGTCCAGGGCTGCCGAGGCGGAGGCCGTGGGGAAGCGCGGGAGGTCGCAGATCACCGTGCAGCCCGCTCTGCGGCCCGCGTCCAGGACCGCCGCCACCGCTGCCGGTTCCGGGTCCGGGGCGGACCGGTCGCAGGCCAGGACGGTCAGGTTGCCCGTGGCCGGCAGGGCGGCTCGCAGGGCCGACATCGGGACCCTGCCGCCGGTGGCGTGCACGCCCGGCCAGCGGGCGCCCTGGTCGGACTCGGTGCCCAGGGCCAGGTCTATGCCTCCGCCGAGCGGGTCGCAGTCGACCAGCATCGCTTCGCCGCCCAGGGCCACCGCCTCGCGGCCGCAGGCGATGGCGAGGGTCGAGGCTCCCGCGCCTCCTCGGCCGCCGATGAACGACACCACGCGGCCCCGGTCCGAGGGCGGGCCCTCGCCCAGGTCGGTCAGCGCCGACACCAGGGAGCGGCCCTCCACCGGTAGTTCCAGGACTCCGTCCGCGCCCAGGGCCACGGCCGGTGCCCACGGCGGGTCGCCTCCGTGGACCACGAGGACGCCGGTGCGGCGGGGGAAGCCCGCGTCCAGGCAGGCGGAGACCGCGGCGGGGTCGAGGAGGACCAAGGGGGCGGTGTGCCACTGCGAGCGCAACGACGTGATGTCGGGGGCGCAGGAGAGCGGGCAGTCGGCCGCGGCGGCCACGCGGAGGACCTCGTCGAGCAGGTCCTGGTCCGTGAGCAGGGCGATGGGGTGGGTCATGGGTCTGACCGTGGCCGGTCGTGATGAATGACACAACGGGGTGAAGATCCACTTGTGGACAACACGGCGGCTGTGGACAAGTCGCGATCTTGGAAGCCTTGCCGGGCCTGAACTGTCGGACCCGTGTGCGACGCTGAAGGGTTGGGCACTCGGCGCTCGGACAAGAGCGGCAGAGGTCCAGTCGTACCCAGGCGGAAACGGGGTCCGGATATGGGACGACCCCCGCCAGGGGGGAGGGACGGGGGTCGTCAATGGTTCAGTCCCGGGGGGTCGGACTGAACCCGTCCGTCGAACCGGACTCTCCTACTGTATCCCCATGCGCCAGTGCTGCGCGCAACTTCCGCAACAGCTGAGGGCCAAGTTTCGGTAACCGTGAAGCACCAGGGTTTCGTACACGAACGAAATGCCGCCCGAACGGCCTACTGACGAGTACACCTAAGCTGAGGTACATGAGCCGGATCGCCGCCTTCTTCGACCTCGACAAGACCGTCATCGCGAAGTCGAGCACGCTGGCGTTCAGCCGGCCCTTCTTCCAGGAGGGTCTGATCAACCGCCGCGCCGTGCTGAAGAGCGCATATGCACAGTTCGTGTTCATGCTCGCCGGCGCGGACGCGGATCAGATGGACCGCATGCGCGCGCACATCACGGCGCTCGCCGCGGGCTGGGACGTGGAGCAGATTCGCGGCATCGTCAACGAGACGCTGTTCGACATCGTCGACCCTCTTGTCTACAAAGAGGCGACACAGTTGATCGCCGACCACAAGGCGGAGGGCCACGACGTGGTCATCGTCAGCGCGTCCGGCGAGGAACTGGTCGCCCCCATCGCCCAGATGATCGGGGCGGACTACAGCGTCGGCACGAAGATGGTGGTCCACGACGGCCGCTACACCGGTGACGTCGCCTTCTACTGCGCCGCCGACAACAAGGCGGTCGCGATCAAGCAGCTGGCCGCCGAGCACGCGTACGACCTGTCGAAGAGCTACGCGTACTCGGACAGCGTCTCGGACCTGCCGATGCTGGAGGTCGTCGGCCACCCGACGGCCGTGAACCCCGACCGGGGCCTGCGCCGCATCGCCGCCGAGAAGGACTGGCCGGTGCAGCAGTTCGTCGACCCGGTGAGCCTGCGCTCCCGCATCCCCACCCCTTCGGGCAAGGCGGTCGCGGTCGCGGCCATCGGCATCGGCGCGGTCGCGGCGGCCGGAGCGGCCTGGTACGGCCTGCGCCGCAAGCGGTCCCGCGACTGAAGTCAAGCCCCGGCGACCACATTGCACCGAGAAGTGACGGGTACCGGCGAGTAGCGGCAACACGCCGCACACGTGGTGCCCCGGTGAGTGTCCGGCGCCGCTCTCCCGGCGGTACCGAACACGAACCAAACCTCACAAATCCAGAAACCCCAGCACTTTCACTACTGAACGTGGCTTGACCGGTGCACCCGTCCGAGCCCTTGCTGTGACCGGGCCCACGCACTTAAATGGGTGGTGCGGACCTGGGGTCGGCCAGGGACCAGACGAAGAGAAGTCAGGATCCACCCCGGCCAAGCTCCGTGCGCGGACTTCGAGTACCCACGCGCAGCACGCCGCGGGAGGCTTGTCGTCTAGGGCCTGCGTACCGGGACGCCGGACGCCGAGGCCAGGGTTGTACGACTGGAGTTGCACGCTTGGTAGCTCGCAAGCCCGCGCTGAAGACGGGGCACCCTTTCGAGGGTGCCCCGTCTGCTTGTCCGGTCAAAAGTCAGCACCGAACGGCAGAATGTGCGCCCGTTGACCCACCACGCAGTCGTGAGTAACTTGCGAAATACGCCAGTTACCTGTGGGAACATCACCGGGAGGCACGGACAAGTGCGGAAGTTCGCCGCGTTGACGCTGGTCACAGCCATGGTCGCCCTCACGCCGGTGGCGAGAGCGGACGCCTCGGTGACCACCCTCCGCGGGATGTCGCTGGAACAGAAGGTCGGCCAGCTCTTCGTCACGTACGTCAACGGCCAGGCCGCCGACGTCCCGCACCCCAAGAACCAGACCGACTTCGGAGTGGCGACGGCCGCGGACATGGTGCGCAAGTACCAGCCCGGCGGCGTCATCTACTTCAACAACTCGAGCCGCGACAACATCGACACCCCCAAGCAGATCGCGGAGCTCTCCAACGGCCTGCAGAAGGCCAGCAAGATCCCGCTGCTCATCTCGATCGACCAGGAGATGGGTCTCGTCACGCGCATCGGCCCGCCGGCCACCCAGTTGCCGGGCAACATGGCCCTCGGCGCGGGCCGGAGCACCGAGGACGCCGAAGAGGCCGCGCGCATCACGGGCCGGGAGCTCCGCGCGATGGGCATCAACCAGAACTTCGCGCCGGACGCCGACGTCAACTCCAACCCGGCGAACCCCATCATCGGCGTGCGCAGCTTCTCGAGCGACCCGAAGCTCGCCGCCGACATGGTCGCCGCCCAGGTGCGGGGCTACGAGGGCCGCCGCTGGTTCGACATGACCTCGGTGACCTCGACCGCCAAGCACTTCCCGGGGCACGGCGACACGTCCGAGGACAGCCACACCGCCCTGCCGGTCTCGAACCGCAGCCTCGACCAGTGGCGCCAGATCGACGCGCCGCCGTTCAGTGCGGCCATCGCCGCCAAGATCGACTCGATCATGACCGCGCACATCCAGGTGCCGCAGATCGATCCGTCGGGCAACCCGGCCACGCTCAGCCCGAAGATCATCACCGGTCTGCTGCGCGACGAGCTGAAGTACGACGGCGTGATCGTCACCGACTCGCTGGAGATGGCGGGCGTCCGCAAACTGCACTCCGACGCCGAGATCCCGGTGCTGGCCATCAAGGCGGGCGTCGACCAGCTGCTGATGCCGCCGAACCTCGGCCTCGCGATCGACAGCGTCGTCAAGGCCGTGCGCAGCGGTGAGATCACCGAGCAGCGCATCGACCAGAGCGTCCTGCGCATCCTGAAGATGAAGCTCCTGCGCGGCGTCATGCTCACCGCCGAGGTCGACCTGAACAAGGTCGACCAGATCGTCGGTTCCGGCACGCAACAGGCCCAGGCCATCGCCGACCGCACCATCACGGTCGTCCGCAACGACGCCCAGGCGCTCCCGCTGAACGCCACCGCTCCCCTGGTCGTCGGCACCAGCGACGCGACCACGACGGCCCTCGCCACCAGGCTCAAGGGCACCAGGTTCGTCACCGCGACCAGCCCCACGGCCGCGCAGATCCAGCAGGCAGTCGCCGCGGCGGCCAACGCGGACAAGATCGTGGTGCTGACCAATAACGCGAGCACGAGGTCTGCCCAGGTCGACCTGATCAACAAGCTCGTCGCCACCGGCAAGCCCGTCGTCGCGGCCGCCACCGGCAACCCGTACGACGTCGCCCACAGCGGCGCCAAGACGTGGCTCGCCACCTACTCGACCACCACGGTCTCCATGGAGGCGCTGGCCAGGGTCCTGCTCGGCGAGGTCAAGCCGCAGGGCAAGCTCCCGGTCGACGTGCCAGGCCCCACCCCCTACCCGTTCGGACACGGAGTGACCTGGTGAGAAGGCGGAGCTTCCTCGCGGCAGGCGCCCTGTCCATCCCTCTCGCCGGCACCGCCACCGCCGGCGCGACCCCGAAGCTCGCCACGGCGGCCGAACAGCTCTCGCAGGACGGCTGGCACAAGCTCAAGGGCCGCAAGGTCGGCGTGCTGACGAACCCGACGGGCGTCCTCAAGGACCAGACCCACATCGTCGACTCGATGGTCGCCCACGGCGCCAAGCCGGCCGCCGTCTTCGGACCGGAACACGGCTTCCGCGGCACGGCGCAGGCAGGCGGCTCCGAAGGCGACTACGCGGATCCACGCACCGGTATCCCGGTGTACGACGCGTACAGCGCCAACGCCGCAAAGCTCCAAGCAATGTTCACGAAGGCGGGCATCGACACGGTCGTGTTCGACATCGCGGACGTGGGCGCGCGCTTCTACACCTACATCTGGTCGATGTACGTGGCGATGGAGGCCGCGCCGAACCTGGACTTCATCGTCCTGGACCGCCCGAACCCCATCGGCGGCACCGCGAACGGCCCGCAGCTCGACCCCGCCTACGCGACGTTCGTCGGACTGAAACCGATCGTGCAGCAACACGGCATGACGGTCGGCGAACTGGCGCGCTACTTCAAGGGCGAGTTCGACCTGGCCACGAGGCTCGAGGTGGTCAACGTCCGGGGCTGGCACAGGAACCAGCTCGACACCGGCCTGCCGTGGGTCCCGCCGAGTCCGAACATGCCCACCCCGGACACCGCGCTGGTCTACCCCGGCACGTGCCTGTTCGAGGGCACGGTCCTGTCCGAGGGCCGCGGCACCACCCGCCCGTTCGAGACCATCGGTGCGCCCGGCATCGACTGGCGCTGGGCCGAGGCCCTGAACGCCCTGGACCTCGGGGGCGTCCGGTTCCGCGAGACCTACTTCTCGCCCACGTTCAACAAGTTCCAGGGCAAGACCTGCGGCGGTGTCACCCTGCACGTCACCGACCCGCGGAAGTTCGACGCCATCAAGACCGCCGTGGCCATGCTGATCACCGTGAAGTCGTTGTACCCCGGCGTGTTCGCGTGGCGCCCCGACAACTGGATCGACAAGCTCAGCGGCTCCGACCGGCTGCGCAGGATGATCGACGCCCAGGCTCCCCTGGCCGAGGTCGTCGGCGCGTGGCAGCAGGAGCTCCAGCAGTTCCGCCGCACCCGCCTGCCCTACCTGCGCTACCGGTGAGGACGCCATGCTCATCCCTGCCCTGGCCACCGCACTCGTGACAGCCCTGGTCCCCGGCCACTTCGACCAGCCCCAGGACGGCTTCGCACACCAGTGGACGACACTGCGCGCGTCGAACCCGTTCTGGGCCGGCCTCGACCCGGAGCCGGTCAACGCGGCCCTGCGCCAGCTCCGCGACTTCACGAAACCCCAGGCCAACGGCAAGCCGCTCTACGCAGGCGCGGTCACGATGTACGTGCACGACGGCAAAATCGTCACGCACGACCGCACGGGCTACGCCGTTCTCTACCAGGATCAGCAGACCCAGCTGCCGGAAGCCGAACGCGTCCCGATGAAGAAGGACACGATCTTCGACTTCGCCTCCATCTCCAAGCTGTTCACGTCGATCGCGGTGATCCAGCAGGTCGAGCAGGGCCGGGTGGGCATCGACGAGAAGGTCGCCACCTACCTGCCCGAGTTCGGCGTGAACGGCAAGGAGAACATCACCGTCAAGCAGCTCCTCACACACACGAGCGGCCTCGAACCGTTCATTCCTTTGTGGAAGCTGTACCCGGACATCCCGTCACGCATCAAAGCCGTGATGGACGTGAAGCCGAAGTCCACGCCCGGCACCACGTACGTCTACTCGGACCTGAACCTGATCACGCTCGGCGAGCTGGTCTTCAAGGTCAGCGGCAAGAAGCTCGACCAGGCGGTGCGCGACGGCATCACCAGGCCGCTCGACATGAAGGACACCGGCTACAACCCGAAGGCCAAGGACCGCACAGCTGCAACGGAGTTCCAGTCGGCACCGCCACGCGGCATCGTCCGCGGCGAGGTGCACGACGAGAACGCGTGGTCCCTCGGAGGAGTGGCAGGCCACGCCGGTGTGTTCGGCACGGCCAAAGACCTCGCCATCCTCGGCCAGACGATCCTCAACGGCGGCACCTACCAAGGCCGCCGGATCCTCAGTGAACACTCGGTCGAGCTGATGCTCACGAACTTCAACCAGCAGTTCCCGGACAACGCCCACGGCCTCGGTTTCGAGCTCGACCAACGGTGGTACATGGGCGCACTGAGCGGTCCGGGAACCGCGGGCCACACGGGCTACACCGGCACGTCGTTCGTGATCGACAAGGCCTCGCGCTCGATCGCGATCCTGCTGACGAACCGCGTGCACCCGAGCCGTGACTGGGGCAGCGTCAACCCGGCCCGCCGCGTCGCCGCCGACGGCCTGGCCAACGCCCTCGCCGTCAAGTCACGCGGAAAGCAATGGCGCGCAACGACTTCCGGCGGCACCCTCACCGCGGAGCGTCCGGTCGAGGTCTTCGTGGACGTCGACAAGGGCGACAAGCTGACCGTCCAGCACTGGAACGGCACGGACTGGCAGGACGCGCGCACCATCACGACGACCGGACGCCGTTGGATGCCAACGGAATCCGTGAAGACCAGGTTCGTCTACACCAAGGCGGGCCAGTACAACGGCCGCGGTGTCTACGTGCACGCACGCGGCGATGTCACGGCCGAAGGCTGGTCAGTGGCACGCCGCTAGCACCTCGGTGAACAGCGGGAGCGCCCGTGCAAACGCGGGCGCTCCGAAGCTCACCACGATCCCCGTGCGGTCGTCGTCGCTCAGTTCATGCCGGAACCACGAGAGAGGACTGAGCTCGATTCCGCGTTCACGCGCGGTCCGCACGATCTCGGCTTCATGAGGCGTGTCAAGCACTGCGTGCATCCCGGCCGCGATGCCCGACACCGACGCGTACGGCGAGACGGCTTCCACCAGCCGGTCGCGGCGCCGCTGGTACTTCGACCGCATCCGGCGCACATGGCTGTCGTACGCCCCAGACTCCAGGAAGTCGGCCAACGTCAACTGGTCGAGCATGCTGATGTGCTGTTCGCGAGCGGTCTTCAACGCCAGCACGGGGTCCACGAACCGGTCCGGCAGCACCATCCACGCGATCCGCAGCGCCGGTGACAACGCCTTGCTGGACGTGCCCAGGTACACGACGTGCTCCGGGTCGAGCCCCTGCACGGCGCCGACGGGCTGCCGGTCGTAGCGGAACTCGCCGTCGTAGTCGTCTTCCAGCACAAGGCCGTCCACGCGCCGTGCCCACTCCACGGCTGATGCACGCCGCCGTGGGTGCAACGGGCCGCCCAACGGAAACTGGTGCGCGGGAGTCAATACACACGCCCGCAGGTTGTCCGGCAGTTGCTCGGTGTTCGCGCCGTGGTCGTCCACCGCCAACGGCACCGTCGACGTCCACATCGACCGGTGGAAGCCCAGCCCGTACTCCTCGACGACGACCGGCGGCGTCAGCAGCCGGTCGAACATCTGGACCGCACCCCCGAACCCCGAGCACACCACGATCCGCTCGGGATCGGCACGCACGCCCCGCGCCCGCGCGAGGTACTCGGCCAGTGCCGTCCGCAGTTCGATCCGGCCCTGCGGATCCCCCGGACCGAACGCCTCCGAAGGCGCCGCCGTCAGCGCCCGCCGCGTCGAACGGATCCACTCCGCGCGCGGGAACTCGGTGACGTCCGGCGTGGAGACCCTGAGGTCGAACCGCACCTCGGCGTCCACAGCACGGCGGGTGACTGGAGGAGGAGGCTCGACTCGTTGCGCCACAACGGTTCCCGAACCCTGACGCGCGGTCAGCCAGCCTTCCGCCACCAGTTCCGCATATGCCTCGGCGACGGTGTTGCGCGCGATCCCGAGGTCGAGCGCGAGCGACCGCGACGCCGGCAGACGGGTGCCGGGTGGCAACCGCGCCGACCGGACCGCCTCCCGCAACGACGCCGTCAACCGGTGCCGCAGACCACCCGGGCCGGACAGGTCCAGGTGGAAGTCAAGATTGGCCCACGATTCCACGATCAGATTGCACCATGCACAGGGCCAATCAGCGCCATAGGTTTGAGCCATGACGAACCGCATCGACCTCGCCAAGAAGGCACCGAAGGTCTACCGCGCCATGATCGCCCTCGACGCCGCCGCCCGCGAGGGTCTCGACGAGCAGCTCGCCGAGCTCGTGCGCATCCGCGCCTCCCAGCTCAACCACTGCGCCTACTGCATCAACATGCACACCGTGGACGCCCGCAAGGGTGGCGAGTCCGAGGCCCGCATCTACCTCCTCAACGCGTGGGAGGAGGCCGGCGACGTCTACACCGAGAAGGAGCAGGCGGCGCTGCGGCTCACCGAGGCCATCACCGTCATGAGCAGCCACGAGTACGTCAGCGACGAGGTCTACGAGCAGGCCGCGCAGCACTTCGGCGAGGAGGAGCTCGCGCAGCTCATCGCGTTGATCTTCACCATCAACTCGTGGAACCGGATCGCCGTGTCGACCAGGAAGAAGCCCGCCGTCCAGTGAGCCGTTCCGGGCCGAGAGAGTGACTTTCGGACACACTCCGTTGACCCTTGGAGTGGCGGTTAGTAAGTTTCCCACGTGTCCACTGAAAGCAGTGCCGAGTCCAGTCCGCTGGTGAAGATCCGGTCGTTGCTGCCGGGTCTCGCGCGCGCCGAGCAGCGCGTCGCGAAGGTGGTGCTGGAGAACCCCGGAACTGTCGCGCACCGCAGCATCACCGAGGTCGCCGAGCAGGCGGGCACGAGTGAGACGACGGTGACGCGGTTCTGCAAGGCCATCGGCGTCGGTGGATATCCGGAACTGCGCATCGCGCTCGCCGCCGACACGGCCCGCAGCCAGGTCAGGGCCAACCACGACATGGGTGGCGACATCGGACCGGGCGACGACCTCAAGCAGGTCGTCGGCAAGGTCGCGTTCGCCGACGCCCGCGCCGTCGAGGAGACCGCCGAGCAGCTCGACATCGAGTCGCTCGACAAGGTCGTCCAAGCCGTCGCGGGCGCCCGCCGTGTCGATGTCTACGGCTTCGGCGCGTCCGCGTTCGTCGCGTTCGACATGCAGCAGAAGCTGCACCGCATAGGGCTCACGTGCTTCGCGTGGAACGACACGCACATCGCGCTGACGTCGGCCGCCGTGCTCACCGCCGCGGACGTCGCCGTGGGCATCTCACACACCGGCTCGACCGCGGAGACCGTCGAGGCCCTGCGCGTCGCCCGCGAGACCGGCGCCACCACCGTCGCGCTGACGAACTTCCCGCGCTCACCCATCACCGAGGTCTCCGACCACGTGCTGACCACGGCCGCGCGCGAGACCACGTTCCGCTCCGGCGCGATGGCGAGCCGCATCGCCCAGCTCACGGTGATCGACTGCCTGTTCATCGGCGTCGCCCAGCACCACGTGGACACGGCGAAGATGGCGCTGGAGGCGACCTACGAAGCGGTGTCCGGCCATCGGCTCGGTGCCAGACCAGACGGCCGGCGGCGGCCGCGGGAGACGACTAAATGATCTCCCCCCGGAACGGTGTGGTGGTGCGCGTGGAATCTCCGACCGAGCAACGGAACCCGCGCACCGCGGACATCGACCGGGTATCCACGATCGACGTGCTGCGCATGATCAACGAGGAGGACCGCACGGTCCCCGCGGCGGTCGCGCAGGCACTGCCGGAACTGGCCGGCGCCGTCGACCTGGGCGTGGCGGCGATCATGTCCGGTGGCCGCGTGCACTACGTCGGCGCGGGCACGTCAGGGCGTCTGGCGACGCTGGACGCCGCTGAGCTCGTACCGACGTTCAACGCCCCGGCCGACTGGTTCGTCGCCCACCACGCCGGCGGTCCGGAAGCCCTCGTCCGCGCCGTCGAGGAGGTGGAGGACCACTCGGGCGCCGCCCAGATCCGCCGCCACGCCACCGCGAAGGACCTGGTCGTGGGCGTGACGGCGTCCGGGCGCACGCCGTTCGTGATCGGTGCGCTGCAGGAGGCGCAAGCGCTTGGCGCCCGCACCGTGCTGGTGTCGAACAACGCGTCGGTGCCCTTCACGCCCGACGTCCTCGTCGCGCTGAACACCGGTCCGGAGGCCATCGCCGGCTCCACGCGGATGAAGGCGGGATCGGCCCAGAAGCTGGTCCTGACATCGTTTTCCACGGCGGTGATGATCAAGCTCGGCCGCACGTACTCGAACCTGATGGTCAGCATGCGCGCCACCAACGCGAAGCTGCGCGGCCGGACGATCCGGATCCTGCACGAGGCCACCGGCCAGCCCGAGAACGCGTGCGAGCAGGCACTGGCGGACGCGGACGGCGACCTCAAGGTGGCGCTGGTCCACCTGCTCTCCGGCGCACCGACCGAACGTGCGGCCGCTGCCCTGGAGGACACCAAGGGCCACGTCCGCAACGCCCTGGACCGCCTAGCTGGTTAGGTCCGGACCGAACACCTCGTAGTGGATGTCGGTGACACCCGCTTCGAGGAGTTGGGCCCGCATCGCGCGCAGGAACGGCACCGGTCCGCACAGGTAGGCGGTGGTGTCCTGCGGGAGCTCGACCCCGCCGAGATCGACCAGCCCGGTCCGCTCGGCGGGCCAGTCGCCGATCGGCCGCTCGTAGAAGACGTGCGCCCGCGCGTTCTCCAGCTTGGCGACGAGCTGGGCGAGTTCCGCGCGGAACGGGTGCGTGAGCTGGTCGCGGTCCCCGTGGACGGCGACGACCCGCCGGGGTGAGTCCGTGGCGGCCAGCTCGGCGAGCATGGAGATCATCGGCGTGCAGCCGATGCCCGCCGACGCGAGCAGCACCGGACCGTCGCCGGGCTGCAGCGTCAGGTCCCCGGCCGGGTGGCTGACCAGCACGGTGCTGCCGACCGGCGCGAAGTCGTGCAGGTGGTTCGACACCTCGCCGTCTCGCTTCACCGAGAACTGCAGCGCGTCGTCGGACCGTCCGGACAGGCTGTACTGGCGGATCTGCCGGGCGCCGTCGGCCAGCGGGACCTGCACCGACACGTACTGCCCCGGCTCACCCGCTCGCACTTGCCCGTCGACCGGCCTGACCACGAACGTCACCACGTCCTCGGTCTCCTGGAACCGGGCGATCACCCGGTGCTCCTGCTGCCCCTGCGGCAGGAACCGCTCCAGGCCGATCAGCGTGTCGGCCATCAGCCAGTAGACCTCGCTCCAGGCCGCCGCCACCTCGGCCGAGACGTCCAGGACGTCGGCGATGGCCCCGAGCAGGTGCTTGTGCACGACCGCGTACTGGCCGGGCGTGACGCCGACCGAGACGTGCTTGTGCGCGATCCGCCTGAGCATCGCGTCGGGTGTCCGACCGGCGAGCAGGCCGGTGGCGAAGGCGGCGATCGACCCGGCGAGCGCCTGGGACTGCGTGCCGTTGGCCTGGTTGCCGCGGTTGAACACGTCCCGCAGCAGGATCGGGTGCTCGGCGAACATGCGCTCGTAGAACAGCGCGCTGATCTCACCGATGGCGGCGCCGACCGCGGGCAGGGTGGCTTCGAGAAGTTCAGCCGACTTCGGGGACAACATCGAGGATCTCCTCACCTCAGCCGCAGGCTGAGCAGGACAGGACCGGTGGGATCAGCGACGAGGTCCTCGACGCTCAGCGGATCGAGCGAGGCGTAGAAGGCTTCCTGGGCCTGGCGCAGCGCTTGGCGCAGGCGGCAGGCCGCGCTCAGCGGGCACGGTGCGTCGCCCTCGCAGTCGACGACGTCGCCCTCGCCCTCCAGCCGGCGCACGAGCCACCCCACCGAGACGGACCGTCTCGTCTCGGCGAGCGCCAGGCCGCCACCCCTGCCGCGGCGTGCCACGACCACGCCGAGGTGCTGGAGCTGGGCCACGACCTTGGCCGCGTGGGTGTACTGCACGCCCATGACCTCGGCGACTTCTCGCGTGGTCGGGTTCGACGAGACGAGATGGTCCGTCTCGTCGACGGCCAGCCGCATCACGATCCGCAGCGCGATGTCGGTGCTCTTGGTCAGCCTCACAAGATCGAGACTAGCTTAATTGGAATCTAAGATGCGTGTTATCCCGGCAACACCGGACGCCACGGGATGGGCGTCGACAGCACCATTGCGCTGGACGTCTCCCCGTGAGCGGCCAGCCGGACCAGCAGCCGTTCCAACTCGACGATGGACGTGGTGACGACCTTCACAACCGAGCAGATGTCTCCGGTCAGCCGGACGACCTCGACCACTTCGGGGAGATCGTCGAGCAGTTCGGGGTGCACGGTGATGCACCGCGGGCCGTAGCACTTCATGCGCACCAACGCGACGACCGGACGTCCGACGACGGTGGGGTCGACCACGGCGCGATAGCCGGTGATCGCGCCCATGTTCTCGAGCCGGCGGACCCGCTGCGCGACCGTCGGCGGTGAGACGTGGACCCGGCGGGCCAGTTCGTTGTACGACAGCCGCGCATCCTCTTGGAGTGCCTCCAACAGGGCCTTGTCCACCTCGTCCAACATGAACGCAAAGCTACTCGGCGATCCGTTTTGCGATTGGAAGAAGTTCGGGCCGAACGCCTTTCGTCGCCCATTCAGGTGACGGGCCGTTCCGGCGACGATTGAGCCATGAGCTGCCCCGTATCCCCCAAGCTGGATTTCGGCGGCACCACGCCGTACGAGGACTACGTGCACGCGTCGGTGCTGCACACCCTTCAACAGCAGTGGTCCAAAGATCCCCGTGAGATGTCGTTCCTGGTCATCACGCAGGTGATGGAGCTGTACTTCGGCCTGCTCTGCTTCGAGTGGCGGCAGGCCCAGACCGAACTGCGCGCCGACGACCTGCGCGCGGCCGTGCGCACGCTCCGGCGTTCCGACCTGCACCTCCAGGCACTCTCGGCGGCATGGAGGCCGATCGCGCGGATGACGCCGACCGAGTTCAACTCGTTCCGCGACGCGCTCGGCGAGGGTTCGGGCTTCCAGTCGGGCATGTACCGCGAGATGGAGTTCCTGCTCGGCGAGAAGTCCGCGTCGATGCTCGTGCCGCACCGCGCGGTGCCCGCGATGCACGACCAGCTGGAGAAGTCGCTGGCCCTGCCCTCGCTCTACGACGACGTACTCGCGGCCCTCAAGCGCAAGGGTTTCGACATCCCGCAGAGCGTGCTGGACCGCGACCTGACCAAGGCCTACGAGCCGTCGGCCGAGGTCGAGCAGGTGTGGGCGACGATCTACCGCGGCGACGACCGCGAGCTGCTGGAGCTGGGCGAGGCGCTGACCGACATCGCCGAGGAGTTCGCGCGCTGGCGCTACGACCACCTGCTGGCGACCCGTCGTTCCATGGGCTCGAAGGTCGGCACCGGCGGCTCCGCTGGTGTTGCATGGCTGGAGAAGCGCACCCAACGAGCGGTGTTCCCCGAGCTGTGGACCGCGAGGAGTCACGTGTGAGGCGCGAGCTGTTCGACATCCCCGAAGGCATCATCTACCTCGACGGCAACTCGCTCGGCGCGCCGCCGAAGCACGTGGCCGAGCGGATGCAGGAGGTCGTGAAGCACCAGTGGGGCACGCGGCTGATCAGGTCGTGGAGCGAGGGCTGGTGGGAGGCGCCGCAACGGATCGGCGACCGGATCGGCCGGCTGATCGGAGCCGCGGAAGGCCAGGTCGTCGTCGGTGACTCGACGTCGGTCAACGTCTTCAAGGCGTTGATGGGCGCGGTGAAGGGCACGAGCCGCACCGAGATCGTCGTGGACGAGTCGACGTTCCCGACCGACGGCTACATCGCGCAGTCAGTCGGTGAGCTGACCGGCCTGAAGGTGCGTGCCGTCAGTCCGTCCTCTTTGGACCTCACCGAGGACACCGCCGTGGTGCTGCTCAACCACGTCGACTACCGGACCGGCGCCATGCTGGACATGGCGAAGCTGACGGAAGAGGCACATTCCGCCGGGACACAGGTCGTCTGGGACCTCTGCCACAGCGCGGGCGTCATCCCGATCGAACTCGACGAGCTCGGTGTGGACTACGCGGTCGGCTGCACCTACAAGTTCCTCAACGGCGGACCGGGCTCGCCCGCGTTCATCTACGTACCGCACGACAAGCAGGCCAGCTTCGAGAACCCGCTGTCAGGGTGGAACGGCCACCGCGCACCGTTCGCGATGGAACCGAGCTACGAGCCCGATGCCGGTATCGCGCGGGCACGCGTCGGCACGCCGGACATCCTGTCGATGCTCGCGCTCGACGCGGCGCTGGACGTGTGGGACGACGTCGATCTCCACGTGCTGTGGAAATGCGGGCTGAGCCTGACGGCGCAGTTCCGCATGCACGTCTCGAACCTGACCTCACTCGAGATCATCACGCCGGACGAGATCCCGCGTGGCAACCAGATCTCGGTGCGTTGTCCCGACGCGGCCGAGGTGATACGCAAGCTCATCGCACGCGGGGTCATCGGCGACCACCGGCCGCCGGACATCCTCCGGTTCGGTTTCGCCCCGCTCTACGTGACCAGCGCCGACGTCCGGCGGGCTGCGGAGATCCTGGCCGAGGTCGTCAACTCGTGAGTGCGGCGTCCGCGATGCTCTTCGCCTCGCGGGCGCCCGCCTCCAGCGACGAGCAGACGAACAGGATCCACTGCGCGAGGCCCTCCAGGGACCCCGACGCGAACGCCACGGACGCGGCCTCGTACTCCGCCGAACGACGCAGGCACGCCACTTCCGGCACGCCGAGACCCTTGGGGTCGAGGCCGGTGGAGATCGACGTCATCCGCGCGGCCGCACGGGCAACCACCCCGTTGGCGACGCCGAACGGCGCCAGCCCGAGCAGTTCACCGTGCACCACCGCGACGACGATCGGCGCCGGCACGGACGTGCCGCCGGTGACCAGCGAGCCGAGCATGTCGAGCCGTTGCGACACGTCCTCGGAGACGCGCGGGCGTCCGACGTCGGTCGTGAGGTCGGCGGCGGCGAGAACGTGCAACCGCGCGAGGGCCTGCAACGGCGCGCGCTGCCACGTGGCGACGAGCCCGCCCAGTGCCTCCGCGATCCGCAAAGACCCTGCCAGCACGGGGTCCGAGACCTCACCGGACTCCGGGATGTCGGTCGGACCGCCTTCCAAAGCCGCCGACGCACGGGCCGCGCGGACGGACGCTTCGGCCGCCGTCGTGGCCCAGCCGCGCAGGTTCACCCGATGGCGGTGCACCTGGAAGACGGCGTCCTTGGCGGCGCTCGCGGCGTCTGCCACGCCAGGCAAGGAAAGCAGCGGTGCGAGAGGATCGGTCACGGTCGCGCAGAGTACCTGACCAGGTGAAACGGGTGACCCAGCTCACTGACCCAACCGCTGAGCGCGCAACTGCGCCCGTTCAACGCGCCACACGTGCCTGGACCAGACAAAACGGGTTACACAATGACAGCCGTGTAACCGATCTCCCCAGATTGGTCTGAACCTTTTTGGGGAGGAACCTGTTGGAAGTGAGCTGGCTCGCACTACGGTCAGTACCCGCATCCCCAACCGGTCTGGACTTTCCAGGAGGTCTCGCACCATGACGCAGTCGCCAGGCCAGGGCAACGCTCTGGACAACCTGCTCACGGAGAGCAGGACGTTCCCGCCTTCCGACGAGTTCGCGGCACAGGCGAACGCACAGCCCGCGCTGTACGAGGAGGCGAAGGCCGACCGCGAGGCGTTCTGGGCGAAGCAGGCGGAACGGCTGCACTGGGACACCAAGTGGGACCAGGTGCTCGACTGGTCCGGCGCTCCCTTCGCCAAGTGGTTCGTCGGCGGCAAGCTCAACGTGGCCTACAACTGCGTGGACCGCCACGTCGAGTCGGGCCACGGCGACCAGGTCGCCATCCACTGGGAGGGTGAGCCCGGTGACTCCCGCGCCATCACCTACGCCGAGCTGCAGCGCGAGGTCTCCAAGGCCGCGAACGCGTTGACGTCGCTGGGAATCGGCGCAGAGGACCGCGTCGCGATCTACATGCCGATGGTCCCCGAGGCGATCTTCGCGATGCTGGCGTGCGCCCGCGTCGGCGCGATGCACAGCGTCGTGTTCGGCGGGTTCTCCGCCGAGGCGCTGCGCACCCGCATCGAGGACTCCTCGTGCCGGCTCGTGATCACGACCGACGGCCAGTACCGCCGCGGCACGCCTGCTCCGCTCAAGCCCGCCGTGGACGAGGCCGTCGCCGGCGCGCCGTCCGTGGAGAAGGTCATCGTCGTCAAGCGCACCGACACCGAGGTCGCGTGGACCGACAAGGACGTGTGGTGGCACGAGCTGGTGGACTCGCAGTCCGACCAGCACACCCCCGAGGCGTTCGACTCGGAGCACCCGCTCTTCATCCTCTACACCTCGGGCACCACGGGTAAGCCGAAGGGCATCCTGCACACGTCCGGTGGCTACCTCACGCAGGCGTCGTACACGCACAACTACGTGTTCGACCTCAAGCCGGACACCGACGTGTACTGGTGCACCGCGGACATCGGCTGGGTCACCGGCCACAGCTACATCGTCTACGGCCCGCTGTCGAACCGCGTGACGCAGGTCGTCTACGAAGGCACGCCGAACACCCCGAACGAGGGCCGGCACTGGGACATCGTGCAGAAGTACGGCGTCTCGATCTACTACACGGCGCCGACGCTGATCCGCACCTTCATGAAGTGGGGCGCGGACATCCCGGCCAAGTACGACCTCAGCTCGTTGCGCGTGCTGGGTTCGGTCGGCGAGCCGATCAACCCCGAGGCGTGGATCTGGTACCGCGAGAACGTCGGCGGCGGCAAGGCCCCGATCGTCGACACGTGGTGGCAGACCGAGACCGGCGCGATCATGATCTCGCCGCTGCCCGGTGTCATCTCGGCCAAGCCCGGTTCGGCGCAGCAGCCGCTGCCCGGCATCGGCGCGAAGGTCGTCAACGACGAGGGCGTCGAGGTTCCGGCCGGTGGCGGTGGCTACCTCGTGCTGGACGAGCCGTGGCCGGCGATGCTGCGCGGCATCTGGGGCGACGAGGAGCGCTACCGCGACACGTACTGGTCGCGCTTCGGCGAGCAGGGCTTCTACTTCGCCGGTGACGGCGCGAAGTACGACGCCGACGGCGACATCTGGCTGCTCGGCCGCGTCGACGACGTGATGAACGTGTCCGGTCACCGCATCTCGACCACCGAGGTCGAGTCGGCGCTCGTGTCGCACCCGACCGTGGCCGAGGCCGCCGTCGTCGGCGCGTCCGACGACACGACCGGCCAGGGCATCGTGGCGTTCGTGATCCTGCGCGGTGGCGCGGGTGCGGACGCCGGTGGCGCGGACGCGATCAAGGCGTTGCGCGACCACGTGGCCAAGGAGATCGGCCCGATCGCGAAGCCACGGCAGATCATGGTCGTGCCGGAGCTGCCGAAGACGCGCTCGGGCAAGATCATGCGCCGCCTGCTGCGCGACGTGGCGGAGAACCGCGCGGTCGGCGACGTGACGACGCTGGCCGACTCGTCGGTCATGGACCTGATCTCGGCCGGTCTGCAGTCGGGCAAGTCCGAGGACTGATTTCTGCTTCAAACGTGACGGGCGTCCTCACTGAGGGCGCCCGTTCGCGTTAAGATTCCATCTTGGTGAGCCGGGAAGTCTGGTCGGCAGGATTATTTCGCGTACCTGCTGATCGCCCCGGGAGCCGTTTTGTCGCGTAAGAAGGCCGCAGTCGCCGATTTCGCCCGTTACCTGCGCACGGAAACCGTGGGCGGCACCGTGCTGCTCATCGCCACCGCCATCGCGCTGTTGTGGGCGAACTCGCCGCTCTCCCCCTCTTACTTCGGCCTGCGGGACCTGCATCTCGGACCGTTGAGCGTCGGCGACTGGGCCAAGGACGGACTGCTGGCGGTCTTCTTCTTCGTCGCCGGGCTCGAGCTCAAACGCGAACTCGTCGTCGGCGAGCTGTCCAACGTGAAGGCGGCGGTCCTGCCGATCGTCGCCGCGGTCGGCGGGATGGTCGTGCCCGCGCTGGTCGCGCTGGCGATCGGCTGGGGGCAGCCGGGGATCGAGAAGGCGTGGGCGATTCCTGTTGCGACGGACATCGCGTTCGCCTTGGGAGTGCTGGCGCTGACGGCGTCGGGGCTGCCGTCGAGCCTGCGGGTGTTCTTGCTGTCGCTGGCCGTTGTGGACGACCTGGGCGCGATCATCGTGATCGCGATCCTGTTCACGGCGAAGTTCAACCTGCTCGCGGCGGGCGCGGTCGTGCTGCTGCTGGCGCTGTACTGGTTCCTGCAGCACAAGAGGATCACCAGTCCCTGGATCTACGTGCCGGTCGCGCTGGCCACCTGGTGGTTCATGCACGAGTCGGGCATCCACGCCACGATCGCGGGCGTCGCGCTGGCGTTGCTGACGCGGGTGAGGCGTGACCCGTACGAGCAGGAGGCACCGGCGGTCCGGCTGGAGCACCGGCTGCAGCCGTGGTCGGCGGGGGTGGCGGTGCCGGTGTTCGCGCTGTTCACGGCTGGTGTGCCGGTGGGCGCCGAGGCGATGGGGAAGCTCTTCGCGGACAAGATCGCGATCGGCGTGATGGTCGGGCTGATCGTCGGCAAGGTGATCGGGATCGTGGGGGCGTCGGCGCTCGCGGTGTGGTTCAAGGCGGCGGTGTGGCCGTCCGGCGCGGGGCCCCGGGACGTCGTCGCGGTGGCCGTGCTCGGCGGCGTCGGGTTCACGGTCAGTCTCCTGATCGCGGACCTCTCACTCGACGAGCCGGAGACCGCGAAGGCCGCCGTGTTGATCGCCTCGCTGATCGCGTCGCTGCTCGCCGCGGTGTTGCTCATTCGTCGCAGCCGGGCTCATGGCACCATGTCCGAGTGACCACCAGGGAGCACATCGCGTCGATTCCGCTGACCGCAGACGACCCGACGGCCGAAGCGTCGATCGGCGGTCTTGTCCGTGATGCGACCGCCCACGTGTCGACTTTGGTCAGAGCAGAGGTCGAGCTCGCCAAGGGCGAGCTGGCGAAGGAGCTCAAGAAGGGCGTCAAGGGCAGCGTCTTCTTCATCGTCGCCCTGACGGTCCTCTGCTTCAGCCTGTTCTTCCTGTTCATGGCGCTCGGCTTCGGCTTCGCCGAGTGGTTCGGCTGGGGCTACTGGGCGGGCTTCGGGCTCGTGTTCGGCGTGATGCTGCTGACCGCCGTCGCCTTCGCCCTCCTCGGCTACCGCAAGGTCAAGAAGATCAGGGCGCCGGAGAAGTCGATCGCGGCCGCGAAGGACACCGTCGCGGCCCTCACGCGCAGGGGCGACGACAACTGAGCCGCAAACCCGACCCGTCCGTCGTGCGGGTCGCGGGTCCGTGGACGCACCGCGACGTCTCGGCCAACGGCATCCGCCTGCACGTCGCCGAGCTCGGTGAGGGCCCGCTCGTGCTGCTGCTGCACGGATTCCCCGAGTTCTGGTGGTCGTGGCGGCACCAGCTGACCGCACTGGCCGAGGCCGGCTATCGCGCCGTGGCCGTGGACCTGCGTGGCTACGGCGACTCGGACAAACCTCCGCGCGGCTACGACGGCTTCACCCTCGCGGGTGACATCGCCGGCCTGGTCAAGGCGCTCGGCGCCCCGCGCGCGCACCTCGTCGGTCACGCGTGGGGCGGCGCCACGGCGTGGACGGTCGGCGCCATGCACCCGCGCGTGGTCTCGTCGATCTCCGTGCTGTCCGCACCGCACCCCCTGGTGACGCGCCGGACGTTCCGCAGGCATCCCCGGACGAACTCGCACGTGCTGCGCTTCCAGCTGCCGATCCACCCGGAACGCTGGCTGACCGCCGAGAACGGTCTGCAGGTCGCCAAGCTGCTGTCCGCGTGGTCCGGCCCGAAGTGGCGGTCGGCGCCCGAGTTCGACGAGGTCATCCGCCGCTGCCGGCAGGCGATGACGGTGCCGGGCGTGGCCCACAGCGCGTTGGAGTACTACCGCTGGGCGGTGCGCTCGCAGCTGCGCAGCGACGGCCGCCGGTTCGCCGAGGCCGTCGACAAGCCGGTGCAGGTGCCGGTGCTGCAGATCCACGGCGCGCTGGACCCGATCGTCCTGGAGTCCTCCGCACGTGACTCGCTGCCGTGGCTCGGGCCCGAGTCGGAGTTCCGCTACCTGCCGGAGGTGGGGCACTTCCCGAACCAGGAGGCACCCCACACCACGAGCAGGCTGATCACCGAGTTCCTGCAGAAGCTGAGCTGAACGCGGTCGCGAGTGCGGCAGCCGGGTCGTCCGGCAGGTCCGCCGACCGCCAGGCGACGTAACCGTCGGGCCTGATCAGAGACGCACCCTTGGCGGACAGCCCGAACAGGTCCAGCTGCTCGATCCGTTCGTACCGGACGGCCAGGCCCGCCACGGCCTCCTCCCACTGCGGGTGGTCGGCCACGAGCACCCAGCCGCGCTGGAACAGGTCCAAAGTGGACCTGCCCGGCTCGATCCACGCGTGCGGTGCCCTGGTGCCCGGCTGGCCGTTCCACTGCTCGGGGAGCTGGGCGGGTGGGAGCTCCGGTCCCGCGCCGAGCACCGCGTCCGAGCGGTAGAGGACGCCGAAGTGCATGGCGTTGTTGTCGTACAGCGGCGCGTCGTCCGGTTCGCCGTCGCGGTTGTGGCCGTCGTTGCGCGCGAAGATCTGCTGGTGGCAGAGGGTCGCGACCGGACGCCGTTCCGCGTCGTAGGTGTCCAGGAGGGACGGTCGTGACTCGCCGTTCAGCACCGCGGCGAGCTTCCACGCGAGGTTGTGCGCGTCCTCGATGCCTACGTTCGCCCCGAACCCGCCGCGACTCGGTGGCAACGTGTGCGCGGCGTCGCCCGCGAGGAAGATCCGGCCCTGGGAGAACCGGTCGGCGACAGCCGCGCTGATCGTCCAGCGACCGGTGGTGATGATCTCGACGTCGAGGTCGTCGCGGCCGATGGCCTGGAAGATCTTCTGCCGCAGCTCGGGCTCGTCGTACTCGCGGTCGTCGAGCATCAGGACCCAGCGGCCGTCGCCGTACGTGGTCAGGAAACCGACGCCGTCGATGACGAACTGGCCGATCCCGTCCTTCAGGTACTCCTGCAACGGCGCGCGGAACAGCACGCTGCGGGAGGTGTGCATGTACCCGCGTCCGGTGCGGCCGATGCCGAGCCGTTCCCGGACTGGACTGCGGTGCCCGTCGGCCGCGATCAGGTAGTCGGCGCGGATCTCGTACGGTTCGCCGTCGCCCTGCACGATCGCCGTGACGCCCTCGTCGTCCTGCGTGAACTCCAGCATCCGGGTGCTCATGCGGATGTCCGCGCCGAGTTCGCGTGCCTTGTCGCGCAGGATCGGCTCCATCCGGTCCTGGGCCACACCGACACCCGTGGCGGGCGAGTGCTCGACGTCGGAGAGCTCGGCCGGTGGCGTCCAGAACGTCTCGTCGAACTTCTTCCCGACCAGGCTCTCGGCCCTGACCCGCCGGACGCCGAAGCCCTTCGTCATCCTGCTCGGCGGCAGCTCGTCCTCCAGCCCGACCGCCCGCAGCAACTCGCCGACCCGAGCGTTGAAACCGACTGCTCGCGGGTGCGCCGAGCTGCCCGGATGCTTCTCCACCAACGTCACGGACACCCCGCGCCACGCGAGGAACAACGCGGCCGACGTTCCCGCCAGGCCTCCCCCGACCACCAACACCGAAGTCTTCACGACCATCCCCTCTCAATACGGCGTATCGCTCAATACACCGTATCGGTAAGAGACGCTGTATTGTCCAGCCCGATGTCGAACGAACCCGTGTGGGACCGCCCAGAGCCGCCCGGCAAGCCGTCACCGACCCCGCTGACCAGGGAGCTGATCGTGAACGCCGCGATCAGGCTCGCCGACGGGGGCGGGCTCGACGACGTGTCGTTCCGCAAGGTCGCCGCCGCGCTGAACGCGGGCCCGATGCGCCTGTACGGCTACGTCGAGACCAAGGACGAACTGCTGGACCTGATGGTCGACGAGGTCTACGGCGAGATCACGCCACCGCCGGCGAAGTCGGACTGGCGTTCTGGGCTGAAGCACGTCGCGCACGAGATCCGGAACGCGGCGAAGCGGCACGAGTGGTTCATCGACCTGCTCAGCGGCCGTCCGCACCAGGGCCCGCACTCGCTCGCGCACATCGAGTCGACGCTCGCCACGGTCCGGCTCGCCGACATCGACCAGGTGCTCGGCGTGGTGAGTGCCGTGATGGCCTACGTGTTCGGCGCCGTCCGCAGCGAGATCACGGAGCTCCGCGCGGAACGGGCCACCGGCCTGACCGAGGAGCAGTGGCAGCGGGCGTCCGGCCCGTACATGGCACGGATGCTCGCCACCGGCCGCTTCCCGCTGCTGGGCAGGGTCATGCACGAGTCCACCGACCGCGACCACGCCGAGGTCTTCGGCACCGGTCTCGACTACGTCCTCGACGGCATCGCCGTCAGGCACGGTCTCTAGCTCGCGCAACCCTGGGTGGAGGCGCGTTTGGTCAGCGTCGGCGCCTTCTGCACCATCGGCTGCACCTGCTGGGCGGTGAGCACGAAGCCCGTCTCGGGGTCGTCGACCGCGGCGCCGAAGACCACGCCCATCACCCGGCCGTTCGGGTCGACCAGCGGGCCACCGGAGTTGCCGGAGCGGACCTCGGCACGCACCGTGTAGACGTCACGCGTGACCGTCTGGGCGTCGTAGATGTCCGGGCCGCGCAGCAGCGGAATCCGCTCGCGCACACGGGCCGGCGAGGCCTTGTACGGGCCGTCGAGCGGGTAGCCGAGCACGATGCCGTCCTCGCCCGGCTGCACCTCGTCCGAACGGAACTGCAGCGGCGTGGCCTCCAGATCCGGCACCGCGAGCACGGCGATGTCCGTGCGCGGGTCGTAGGAGACGACCGTCGCGTCGAACTGGCCGCGGCCGACCTCGACCGTCACCTCGTTCGTGCCGGCGACGACGTGCGCGTTGGTCATCACGCGTTCCGGCGCGATGACGAAGCCGGTGCCCTCCAGCGCACGGGAGCACGACGGCGCACGGCCGCGGACCTTCAGCACCGAGGCCTTCAGCCGGTTCGCGACCGGCGAGTTCGCCAGCTCGCCGTCCGGCGGCCCGACGTCCTTGAGCGGCGTGCGGTTGAACGGGTCCATCGCCTGCGGGAAGCCCGAGACGTCGAAGAGCTTCTGCAGGTCGCCGGACAGCACGCGGGCGGCCTGCGGCATGGTCTGGTCGACCTTGCCGAGGATCACCGACTGCTTGAGCGACGAGGTGAGGTCCGGCAGACCGACGACCGAGGTCAGCGGCAGCGCGATCATCCACGCCACGATGAAGACGACGAAGCCCTGCACGATGGCGCCCAGCGCGTTGTCCGCGCCGCGCAACGGCGACGCGTTGACCCGAGCCTTGATCGTCCGGCCGATGTACACGCCGATCGTCTCGCCGAGCGCCACGAGCAGCACGACGACGCCGACCGCGAACACGACCTTGGTGACGACGTTCTCGAACTGGGACACCAGCAGCGGAGCGATCTGCGTGCCGAGGACCAGGCCGACGAGCACGCCGACGAAGGCAGGCAGCGCGACGACCATGCCTTGCCTGGCCCCGGAGACCGCGGCGATCGCGGCAAGGCCCAGCACGAGCAGGTCAACCCAGTTCAACCCGAAACCTCCGCCTCACTGTGTAGCGCGCAACGCTAGTTCAAGGTCACGCACATCGGTCGCATCCCACGGCTGTTCCCAGCCGCCCAGTGCGATCAGGCCGTTGATCAACCCCGCGGTGAAACCCCACACGAGCATGCCCGGCGCGGAGAAGGCCGCTCCGACGTAACCCGCGGGGTGACGCACCCGGAACCTGTTGGCAGGATCGGCGAGGTGCGCGACCGGCACCCGCGCGACCGCGGCGGTCTCCGCCGGGTCGACAGGTGCGACGGGGCTCGGCTGTTCCCAGTAGGCGAGCACGGGCGTGACCACGAACCCGGACACCGGCACGTACAGCTCCGGCAGCGTTGCAAGTGGTCTCACTCCTGACTCAAGTACACCTGTCTCCTCGTAAGCCTCGCGTAATGCCGTGCCCACCGGCCCGTCGTCGGTGTCGTCCGACACGCCGCCGGGGAACGCGACCTGGCCGGGATGCGAGCCCAGCGTGTCCGAACGGCGCAGCAGCAACACGTCCGGCCCGTGCTCCTCGGACTCGCCGAACAGCATGAGCACCGCCGCCTTGCGCACGCCCTGCTCCGGCGCCCGCGGGACCCGCATGAACGTCGCCGCGTCGATCTCCTCGGTGGCCTTGGCCAGGCGCTGCATCCAGTGGGGTGGCTCTGCCGCCTCCGTCATCGAACCGCCTTCTCCACCTGTTCCGGTGCCGTGAAGTACGGCGGATCGGTGATCTGCCGGACCTGACCGTCCGCTGCTACGTAATACGTGGCGGGAAGCGTCATCGGCGCCTTGACTTGCTTGCGTAGCTCATCCGCCGCGTCGTGGACCGAGGGCAGCCGCACGCCGAGCCGGGCGAGCAACTCCAGGCCGTCCGCCTCCCTGCTCTCCACGAGAACTGGGACGACCGGGACGGCACCTGGTTGCTTCGCATAGGTGTCCAGCACCGGCAGCTCCTCCTGGCACGGCTGGCACCAGGTCGCCCAGAAGTTGATCAGGAGCGGGCCCTTGAGCGCGAGGGCCGTCCGGGTGCCGTCGCCGAGGCACGTCACGGCGACGCCGCCCTCCGCCCCTGGCACGCACGGCCGGAGCTGGGCCTGCGCGCGCAACGCGGCCATGTCCTGCGTAGGGCGGGAGGACGTGGGCGGCGGCCCCGGTGCAACGTCCCGGGGCCACAGCGCCAGGACACCCGCCACGCCGAGGACGAGGACCACGACGAGCCAGCGCGTGCGGTTGTTCACGCCCCTAGCTTCTCACCGGCCCGTACCCGCTCGGCGAGTTCGATCAGGTGTGGCTTCTCGTCGCCCTTCACGAGCTTGGCCGCCTTGTCCGGGTCTTCCGGGCCGAGGCCGTACGACGGGCAGTCGTTCATCAGCAGGCAAGCACCGCAGGCTGGGGTTTTGGCGTGGCAGACGCGGCGGCCGTGGAAGACGATCCAGTGCGAGGCCATGGTCCAGTCGCGCTTCTCGACCAGCTCGCCGATGGCGTGCTCGACCTTGACCGCGTCCTCCAGGTCGGTCCAGCCCCAGCGGCGCACGAGGCGGCCGAAGTGGGTGTCGACTGTGAGCCCGGGCACATCGAACGCGTTGCCGAGAACCACGTTGGCCGTCTTGCGTCCTACACCAGGGAGCTTGACCAGCTCCTCCATGTTGCCCGGCACCACACCGTCGTGCTGCTCCACCAGAGCGGCACCGAGACCCAGCAGAGACGTCGCCTTGTTCCGGAAGAAACCGGTGGGGCGGAGCATCTCTTCGAGTTCCGTCCGGTCGGCACCGGCGTAGTCGGCGGCCGTCGGGTACTTCGCGAAGAGCGCGGGAGTGACCTCGTTGACCTTTTTGTCGGTGCACTGCGCGGACAGGATGACCGCCACGACGAGCTCGAGCGGCGTGGTGAAGTCCAGCTCGCAGTGCGCGTCCGGGTATCCCTGGGCCAGCACGCGCACCATCCGGCGGGCCCTGCGGGTCAGGCCGAGTCTGGTTTCCGGTTTCTTGGTTGCGGGCACTGATCCAGAGTAGTCAACACGCCGAACCCCACCCCTAGATCCGCACTCGAATCCCTCATGCGCCACACTTCGGAGCATCATGACTGCCTGGCTTGTGATCGTCGTTCCGATCGTGATCATGTTCTTCGCGCTCTTCATGGAGCGCGTCGAAGCGAAGCTCCGGCACGTTGCCGTGCAGGAGAACGAGGTCGAGGAGTTCCTGGAGTCCGCCAGGCCCGAAGAGGTCAAGGCGCTCTACGGACACGGCATCGGTCGCGCCCTCGACATGTTCCGGCTCCGTCGCCGTGGCCGCGGTGGTGCGCGCAAGCGCGTCCGCTAGGGCCCGCGTTGACCGACACCCGAATGGCGTAGACTGGTTCGTTGGGTTCTGGATCGAGTCAGTCTTGTTCTGCCTAGTAAGACGGCGAGCCGAGCGGCGATCCACAAGCGAGCCCTTAGACTGCAACGCAGTGATCGGCGGCACGGCGCTGACTCCACCAAAGATGGTGGTAGGCGTGCCGTCGCGTCGATTAGGAGGGACGAGGTGGACGAGACCCTGGCGCGAGCGGGCATCTTCCAGGGGGTGGACCCGGCGGCCGCAGAGGCGCTGGCGACGACCCTGGAGACGGTGGAGTTCCCGCGTGGCCATGTGATCTTCGCGGAGGGTGAGCCGGGCGATCGCCTATACATCATCCAGTCCGGCAAGGTGAAGATCGGCCGCAAGTCGCCGGACGGCCGCGAGAACCTGTTGGGGATCTTCGGGCCCTCCGACATGTTCGGCGAACTGTCCATTTTCGATCCCGGGCCCCGCACGTCGACTGCGACGACGGTGACCGAGGTGCGCGCGGTGTCCATGGACCGCCCCGCGCTCCGTCAGTGGATCACCAACAGGCCGGAGATCGCCGAGCAGTTGCTGAGGGCCCTGGCCCGCAGGCTGCGCCGGACGAACTCGATGCTGGCCGACCTGATCTTCACGGACGTGCCCGGCCGCGTCGCCAAGGCGTTGTTGCAGCTCGCACAGCGCTTCGGCTCGCAGGAGGCCGGCCTGCTCCGCGTCACTCACGACCTGACGCAGGAGGAGATCGCGCAGTTCGTCGGCGCGTCCCGCGAGACCGTGAACAAGGCTCTGGCCGACTTCGCGCACCGCGGCTGGCTACGGCTCGAAGGCAAGAGCGTGCTGATCCTGGACCCGGAGCGCCTGGCGCGCCGAGCCCGCTAGTCAGAACGCAAAGCACCAAACGCAGCGGAGCCCCGGGCAGTCAACGGGGCTCCGCTGCGTTCAGGCCCCGAGTTCGCGACGCAGCTCCGACCGGGCGAGGAGTTTCGCGAGTTCGCGCTGGTCGTCGCCGTCTGCGGAGCAGCGGCCAACAAGCACAGCAAAACACAAAGGACCGGGCGCCACCCCCGACGTGGCGCACCGGTCCTTCGTGTTCGCGCGGCCCATCCCCCGACGAACCACGCCTTCCAACCCTCTGGCACGCAGGCCCCGACCCTCTGGCCAGAGGTTGGTCTTCGGTCGGCGAGTCAACTTTCGCATGTCAGCACCCCGACCACTCAAGCCCTTTCACCCTCAAGGACCTCGTATGTGGCCGATTCGTTGCATGTTTCACCCGGTCATCGCATTCCTGTGACCCAATCGCAACCATCGTGACCCTGCGCACCCGATCTGGTACATCCGTACCAGCTTTGGCATACTGGTACACATGTCCCACTCCGCCCGTCTCTCCGACTACCGCGCTGCCCTGACGACCCCCGGCATGCGCGGCCCCGTGGTCGCGTCACTGCTCGCCCGGCTGCCCATCGCGATGGTCGGGCTCTCGCTGCTGCTCTACGTCGAGCGCGCGACGGGGTCGTTCGCGGTCGCCGGCATGGTCTCGGCGGCGGCGCTGACGGGTGTGGCACTCGGTTCCGTCATCCAGGGCCGGCTGATCGACCGCTTCGGCCCGACCCGCCCCCTGCTCTGGGTGACCGGGATGTTCGCCGTCTTCGTCACCGTCGCCGTGCTCGCCGTCGAGGCGGGCGTGTCGGTGTTCGTGCTGGTCCCGCTGGCTCTCGGTGTCGGCGCGACCGAACCGATGGTGGGCTCGGCGTCGCGTGCGCTGTGGGAGCGGATGGTCCCGGCCGGCCCGACGCGGATGGCGGGTTACGCCTACGAGGCGATCAGCATGGAGGTCTTCTTCATCCTCGGACCGGGTCTCGCCGGTCTGCTGCTGGCCGCGCCGTGGGCGGGCACCGGTGTCATCGTCGGCGCCGTGCTGATGGTCATCGGTGCGATGTGGTTCGCGTTCAACCCCGTCGTGCGCGCCTGGGGTCCCGTCGTGCAGGCACCGCGCCCGTTGCTCGGCGCCTTCGCCTACCCCGGCATGCGCACGGTGGCGCTGGCCGCGCTGGGCTTCGGTGTGACCATCGGCTTCGTCGAGGTGGCCGTGCCGGCGTTCGCGAAGGCCGCGGGTCACGCCTCGATGGGTGGCCTGATGCTGTCGCTGTGGTCGATCAGCTCGGTGGTCTTCGGCGTGCTCTACGGCATGCGCCCGTGGCCGCGCCCGATGCACCTGCGCCTGCCGGTGCTGCTGGGCGGCTTCGCGCTGCTGACGTTCCTGCTCTCGATCCCGCTGACGCTGATCGGTCTCGCCATCGCGTTGTTCCTGGTGGGCACGCTGATCACGCCGCAGTCGACCGCGCACTCCGCGGCGATCGAGCAGGTCACGCCGAACGGCATGGCCGCCGAGGCGTTCGGCTGGGTGATCACCTCGGTGACCGTCGGCCTCGCCATCGGGCAGGGTCTGTCCGGCCAGCTGATCGAGCACTTCGGCACGCGGCCGGCGTTCGTCGCGGCAGGCGTCGCCGGGCTGCTGATCGCTCTGGCGGTCTGGCTGCTGCGCGGCACCGTGCAGCGCGGCGTGCCCGCCGAGGTGCCGGCCCGTTCCGACATGGAACTCGCCTCGCGCTAGATCCAGTCGCTGAAGGGCTCGGTGTTCGCACCGGGCCCTTCTCTCACGCCACCGAACGCATCGGCACCACGAGGTAGGTGAGCTCGACGCCGTCTTCACCGGGCGGCGACGTCAGCACCGTCGAGCGCAGGCCGTCCTGGATCTTCAGCTCGATCCGGCGGCCGGCGAACGCCTTCAGCGCGTCCGCGAGGTAGCGGGCCTGGAACGTCTTGGTCAGCCGGTCGCCCTCGACCGTGGCCTTGACGAACTCCTCCGACTCGCCCTGCTGCGGGTCGCTGCCCTTGACCCTGACCTCCGAGTCCTCGACCTGGATGGTCACGGCCTGGTGCGGGCCGCCGTAGGGCGTGGCTCTGCGGACGGCGCGCGCCAGCGCGTCGGCGTCCACGAGCACCGTGCTGTCGATGACTGCCTCCAGGAGTCGGCGCGCGCGGTCGTCCGGGAACGGAGCGGCCAGGAGCGCGGTGGAGATCGAGTTGTTGCCCCAGGCGAGGCCGATGCGGTCCTCGTTCGCGTGCAGGGCGACCTTGTTCGTCGCTTGCCGGGCCGCCTCGACGATGGCCTTCGCAGGTACCAACAGGTCGACTTGACCTTGTTGTTCCCACGGCAGTGTGGCGTAGGCCATGCGATAGCGGTCCGTGGCCATGAAGTGCAGCTTGTGGGCGTCCGACTGGATCCGGATGCCGGTGAAGATCGGCAACGCGTCGTCCTTGCTCGCCGCGCCCGCCACGGCCGCGATGATCCGGAGCTTGGCCGCGTCGATGTGGCCCTGGAGCTCCGGCAGCACCGGGACACCGGGGTGGTGGGCGAGGTCGAGCAACGGGAGCGCGAACCTCGACGTGGGCGTGCGGATGGCCAGCCGCTGACCCTCGACCTTGAGCCTCACCTGCGGCTCGTCGAGCGCCTGCAGGGTCGCGGCCAGCAGCTTCGCGGGCACGAGCACCTCGCCCTCGGTGTGCACCGTCGCGTAGACGCTCAGGCGCACGCCGTGCTCCTGGTCGCTGCCCGCGACCTCCACGTCGGTGCCCGCCTTCAGGCGGAGCCCGGCCAGCACCGGGTCGAGCACGCGGGTCGGCAGCAGCCGCGCCACCTCGGCGGCGGCACCGGCGAGCTCGGCTGTGGTGACGGTGAGGTCCATGCTTCCGGACGCTAGCGGGCACCCCTGACAATTTCGGGCGCCCCGGCCCCGGCTGGGACCTCAGGCACCCGCCTTGCGGCGCGCCAGGTCGATGATCCGCTGCAGGTGCAACCCACGCCGCACGTCGCATTCGTGCGTGGTGATGCCGCTGTCCACCATCGCCACGAAGTCGTCGAGCAGGTTCGTGAAGCACTCCAGCGCGGGCGTGTCCCGGTTCGTCAGGGTGCGGTGGCCCTCGGTGCCGAAGACGGTGAAGTCCGCGAACGGTGGCTGCATCGGCAGCGAGAGGCAGAGCGAGACGGTGCTGGTGGCGCCGCCGGCGTGCTGGAGGATCAGCTGCCACAGGCCGGTATCGGTGACGTTCGCGGCCAGGACGTCGGTGATCTCGCCCAGGGCGGCGTCGAGCAGGTCGAACGCGTGCGGGCCCACGTCGTCCAGTGCGCCCTTGTCGTGGCGCCACGGGGAGTTCGAGAACGGTCCGTCGAGCAGTGCACCGGAGATCCAGCGGCTGTCGGCTCCGGTCCAGCCGCCGGTGCGGTGCAGCTGGGCCAGCATCTGCTTGGTCTCGGGGGCGTAGCGGCGGGTCAGCACGACCAGGGACGCGACGCCCGCCTCCTCCACTGCCGCCACGAGCTCCGTTGCCACCTCGGCGTTTTCCGCGATCGGCTTCTCCAGAACGAGATGCTTGCCCGCGCGCGCCGCCTCGATCGCCATCGGGCCCTGCACGCCCGGCGGCACGCAGAACGCCACGGCGTCCACAGTGGACAGCATCGCCGAGTAGTCCTCGAACGGTTCCGCGCCGAAGGAGCCGGCCAGCGAAGCGGCCGCTTCCGGACGGCGCGCCCACACGCCGGTCAGCGTGGTGCCGGGATGGTTCGCGATTCCGGGGCCGTGGATCATCTGGGCCCACGGGCCCGCACCGACAAGTCCTACGCGCAGCTGTTCGTCCACTCGCACATCCTGCCTCAGGAGTAACTGGCCTTGGGGACGAAGATCTCGCCGCCGTTGTCGAACTTCAGGCGCACGCCGTCCTCGGCGGGCTCCCGCTTCGGCTCGTGACCCCAGCCACCGGGCACCGTCACCACGTAGCCGCGATCCGCTGACGGACCGAGCCAGATCTCGTAGTGGGTGGTGCCGACGACCCGTTCGATCTTCTTCACGTACATGCCCGGCGCGGTGGGGGTCGGTTCGACACTGGTCACGGTCGTGCTGTCCGGCACGAACATCACCACGCCCGCCACCGCGGTGAGGCCTGTGCCCATCACCGCGCCCAGCAGGAACAGCAGGACCTTCACCAGGCAGCCGGAGACGTTCGTCGCCATCACACCATCCTCGAGTAAGCGCGGTCGTACGCTCGGAGGATGCCCGACGACATGACCTTGCCGGGAAACCTGGTACCCGCAACGCCGGTTTCCCAACCCGCCGAGGCACGGGACGCCGTCACCGTGGTGCTGCTGCGCGACGGCGCCGAGGGCCTCGAGGCCTTCCTGCTGCGCCGCGTGAAGGGCATGGCGTTCGCGGGCGGCATGACCGTCTTCCCCGGCGGTGGTGTGGATCAACGCGACGCCGACACGTCCGTCGCGTGGACCGGTCCGCCGCCGGAGTGGTGGGGCGAGATCTTCGACGTCGACGCGGCGACGGCCCGTGCGTTCGTGTGCGCGGCCGTTCGCGAGATGTTCGAGGAGTCCGGCGTGCTGCTCGCGGGCCCCGACGCCACCTCGGTGGTCGCGGACACGAGGGACTACGCACAGGCCCGGCAGCAACTGGTCGACCGCGAGCTCTCCCTCGCGCAGTTCCTCGCGGCGAACAACCTCGTCCTGCGCGCGGATCTCCTGCGGCCGTGGGCGAACTGGGTGACCCCGTACGACGAGCCCCGCCGCTACGACACCCGTTTCTTCGTCGCCGCGCTGCCGTCGGGGCAGAAGGCCGACGGCGAGACGACCGAGGCCTCCGACGCGGCCTGGCAGACCCCCGCGGCCGCCATTCAGGACGCCCAGGAGGGTCGCCGCATGCTCATGCCGCCCACCTGGCGCACCCTCGACGAGGTGGGCGCTCTCGGCAGCGTCGAGAAGGTCATGGCCGAGGAACGCAGCATCGAGAAGATCATCCCCAAGCTGATCCGCGACGGCGACGTCATCCGGGTGGTGTTCCAGTGAGCGGCTCTCCGCTGATCGGCGCCCGCGCGCAGCACCCGCGGTACGGCGAGCTGCGCCAGATCACCGAACACGCCGCCGTGCTGCTGGCCGGCAATCCGTCCCCGATGACGCTCGACGGCACGAACACGTGGCTGCTCAAGGCCCCGGACGCGACGTCGTACGTGGTCGTCGACCCCGGCCCGCTCGACGCCGCCCACCTCAAGCGCATCGCGGAAGTCGGCCCGATCGCCGAGATCCTGCTGACCCACGGGCATCCCGACCACTCCGAGGGCGCGCGGGAGTTCGCAGAACTCGTGAAGGCCCCGGTGCGCGCGCTCGACCCGACGTTCACCTACGGATCAGAGGGCCTCACCGACGGCGATGTGATCACCAGCGCCGGCCTGGAGCTCCGCGTCCTGGGCACGCCCGGCCACACCAGCGACTCGCTGTGCTTCGTGATCGACGGTGAGGCGGTGCTGACCGGCGACACCGTTCTGGGCCGCGGCACGACGATCGTCGCCCACCCGGACGGCAGGCTCGGCGACTACTTCGAGTCGCTCAAGCTTCTCGCCGAACTGCCGGAGAACACCGCTGTCCTGCCCGGCCACGGTCCCGAGCTAGCGGACGCGGGCGAAGCGGCGCGGATGTACCTCGCGCACCGCACGCAACGCCTGGAACAGGTCCGCAAGGCCGTCCAGGAACTCGGCGGCGCACCGACGCCGCGCCAGGTCGTCGAGGTCGTCTACGCGGACGTCGACAGGGTGCTGTGGCCCGCCGCCGAGTGGTCGGTGCGGGCCCAGCTGGAGTACCTGCGGACCGGTTACTGAGGCTGGTGGCCGTTGTTCGAGGCCCCGAACGCCGACTGACGCGACGAGGACCGGTCGATCTGCCAGCGCCCGCTGTCGGTGGCCGGTGACCCGGTCTGCTCCCGTTGCGCCAGCTCCTCGTGCAGCTGCTGCAACAGGGCCCGCTCGCGCTCACTGAGGTTCGCGTCCACCGAGGACGGCTCGGCGGGCTCGGCCAAAGCCGCCTGCAGGGCCGCGAGCTCGTCGGGCTTGAGCTCGGTGGTGATCTCGGCCCGGTTGATCGGCATGGGCTCGGGAAGCGCCTCGATCTCGGGCTCCACGGTGGCCATCGGGATGCGCTTCACGGGCTTGGGCGGGAAGGGCTGCGAGCCCTCCATCGCCGGGGGTGCGGAACGAGTGCGTCGTGAGCCGGTCTCTTCCAGTTGCTCCGGCGCCGGTGTCGGCTCGGCCACCGGCGCCGGAGCCGGAAGCTCCTCGGCGGGCTGGTCGAACCAGGCTTGCTGCTGCTGTGAAACGTGGTCGGCCATCGGGGCCGGGGCACCGGAGATCGGCACCGCGAGAGACGACGTCACGGCGGCGGCGTGGTACTCGCTGACCTGCACACCGGTCGTCAGGACCTCGACGGCGGCGCGGACGCCCGCCTTGCGCAGCACCGAGTCGATCCGGTAGGCGGTCGCGGGCGCGAAGCCCTGCGGACCGATGTCCACCAGCACCACGCGCTGCGGTAACGGGCCCGGCGTGGAGCCCGTGGGCGAGGAACGCCAGACGCACCGCACCGAGCGGATGTCCGGCAGCACCGACACCGCACGGGTCAGGTCGCCGGCGATGTCCGAGGCCGGGTCGGTCTCGGAGGTGAAGCGGTGCCTGATGAACGGCAGCATCTCGACCACCGGCAGGCGGTCGGTCAGCGACGCGTCCGAGCGGACCTCGTGGAGGATCCACGTGATGGACGCGCGCTCGTCGGGAAGCACCGGGATGCTGCCCGCGACGAGCGAGCCGACGAGCAGCTCGATCGAGCGGTCCAGTTCTCCGACCGCGAGGAACTCGCGGGCCTGCGACAGAGCGGCGTCGTCCACGCGCCCGGCCATCGACAACAGGAGATCGTGGAGACGGACCGGCAGGCCGACACCGTCGTTCGTCACGTCAACTCTCCTTAGCTGAGCACCAGGTGCTCATCGGACTCGGCGCCGGCGCACACCAGCTCGGATGCGGCCAACGCCGCCCGGTGATAGGGCGGAAGGTCCATTCCGGACGACATGACCTCTACACACGGGTCGTGCTCGCCCAACGCTCGCAGAACGCGCTGCAACTCACCGGTCAGCCGGGCGTGGCCGGTGGTGGCCGCCACCAGCAGGACGCGGTTGATCCCGGAGGGACCGATGCGCCAGCAGGAGCGAACCTCACCGACCCCGTGCCGGCCTCGCAGCGTGGCACCGAGAACGACGGTCGCGGAATCACCCATCGGCACCCGATCGGGTGATTCCGGGGAAAAGGTGTAGTCGGTGGCAGGCAGTTCGTCCAGTCCTTTGACCGAACTGAGCGCACCGGGTTCCGCCCCGTAGGGCACCAGCGCGTCCTGCAAAAGGCGCAGTTCCTGATCGGTCAGAGGGATGCGTCCGTGCAGAAGGGTGCGCGGCAACGACCGCGCGAGCACCGCGTACGCGTCTGAAGCGGCCCAGTCCCGGTACCGCCACAGCAGCTCGTCCGGGAGGCGCCCGGCGAGCCGCAGCAGCAGTTCGTGGCACGTGTCCGACATGTCACACCCTTCAGCAGAACCCGTAACCCGAACCGGGAACTCAGACCTCGACGATCAGTTCGATCTCCACCGGAGCGCCGATCGGCAGCTCGGCCACGCCCACGGCGGAGCGGGCGTGCTTGCCCTCGTCACCGAAGATCTCGCCGAGCAGCTCGGAGGCGCCGTTGATGACACCCGGCTGACCGGTGAAGCCCTCGGCGGAGGCCACGAACCCGACAACTTTCACGACTCGCTTGATCGAGTCAATCCCCACGAGCGCGTGCACGGCCGCGAGAGCGTTGAGGATGCACGTCGCCGAGTACTGCTTGGCCTCCTCGGGGGAGACCTCGGCGCCGACCTTGCCGGTGGCGGGCAGCTTGCCGTCGACGAACGGCAGCTGGCCGGACGTGAACACCCACTGGCCGCTCTGCGTGGCGGGCACGTACGCGGCGAGCGGGGCGGCGACGCCGGGCAGCTCGATGCCGAGCTCCTTGAGGCGGTTGCTCCAGGTGGTCACGCCTTCACCCGCTTCAGGTACGCGACGTGCTGCTCACCGGTCGGATTCGTCAGCACGGTGACCAGTTCCCAGCCGTCCTCGCCCCACTGGTCGAGGATCTGCTTCGTGGCGTGGATCAACAACGGCACGGTCGCGTACTCCCACTTCGTCATGCGCGGAGCCTAACTTGCCACCCGAGCGGAGCCTGCGCGGTTGGTGCGATTGGAGCTACCTTGATCACATGGAGACCTGGCGGATCATCGCCACCGGCCTGTTCGCGGCGGGTGGGCTGGTGATGGTGCTCGTCGCCATGGCGCAGGTGCGTGACCGCAAGCACAGCCAGCGCGTCGCGGTGGTCCAGGCCGGACTGATCGGACTGGTGGTCGTGGTCGTCATCACGGCCAGCATCGCGCTGTGGCTGCCGTCGGTCGTGGCCTGGGCCTTGGTCGCCGCCACCGCCATGGCCGTTCTCTTCCTCACCATGGTCGATTGACCGACCGGTCCACCTTCGACCGATTTCACACATAGTCTGGACGTGTGACGTCGTGGACCGAGGAGCTGACCCGAGCCCGTCTGCACGTGGTCTCCGGCAAGGGCGGCACGGGCAAGACGACGGTGGCGGCCGCGCTCGCGCTCGCGCTGGCCACCGGCGGTCGCCGGGTGCTGCTGGTCGAGGTAGAGGGCAGGCAGGGCATCGCCCAGCTCTTCGACCGCGCCCCGCTGCCCTACTCCGAGGAACGGATCGCGTCCGCGCCGGGCGGCGGTGAGGTGCACGCGCTCGCGGTGGACGCGGAGGCCGCGCTCCTCGAGTACCTGGCGATGTTCTACAACCTCGGCTTCGCGGGCCGGACGCTGCGCAAGATGGGCGCGATCGAGTTCGCGACCACGCTCGCCCCCGGCCTGCGCGACGTACTGCTGACCGGCAAGGTCAAGGAGTGCGTGAACCGCACCGGGCCGGACGGCCGCCACCTCTACGACGCCGTGGTGCTGGACGCGCCGCCCACCGGCCGCGTGGTCAAGTTCCTCGACGTCACCAAGGCCATGGCCGACCTCGCCAAGGTCGGGCCGATCAAGGGCCAGAGCGACGGCGTCGTGCGGCTGCTGCACTCCGGCGACACGGCGGTGCACCTGGTGGCGCTGCTGGAGGAGATGCCGGTGCGCGAGACCCTCGACGCCGTCTCCGAACTGGACGGCGCCGACCTGCGTCCGGGCGCGGTGCTGGTCAACCGGGTCCAGCCGGTCCGGCTGCCCGCCCGCTCGCTGCCGGTCGCGGCCGAGGGCAGGCTCGACGAGTCGCGGGTGCGCGCGGGGCTGCAGACCGCGGGGCTCGACCTCGACGAGTTCACGCTCGAAGGTCTGGTCGACGAGACCGTGGAGCACGCCATCCGCGTGCAGTCACAACAAGAGGCCAAGGAGCTGCTCGCCGAGTCGGACCTGCCGACGCTGGAGCTGCCGGACCTGACGGACGGGGTGGACGTGGCCGCGCTGTACGAGCTGGCCGAGGCGCTGGTCGCGGCAGGAGTCCGATGAACAAGCTCGATTTCGACACGCTGCTCGACAACCTGGAGACGCGCGTCCTGGTCTGCTGCGGCTCCGGCGGTGTCGGCAAGACCACGACGGCGGCGGCGCTGGCGTTGCGCGCGGCCGAACGCGGCAGGCGCGTGGTCGTGCTGACGATCGACCCGGCGCGCCGCCTCGCGCAGTCGCTGGGCCTGCGGGAACTGGACAACCACCCGCGCGAGGTCGTCGTGGACGGCTTCGAGCCCAAGGGCGAGCTGTTCGCGATGATGCTGGACATGCGTCGCACGTTCGACGACATGGTGCTGACCCACGCGGGCCGCGACCGGGCCGACCAGATCCTGTCGAACCCCTTCTACCAGACCATTTCCTCGTCGTTCTCCGGCACGCAGGAGTACATGGCGATGGAGAAGCTGGGCCAGCTGGTGGCGCAGGACGAGTGGGACCTGATCATCGTCGACACCCCGCCGAGCCGGTCGGCGCTCGACTTCCTGGACGCGCCGCAGCGGTTGTCCACGGTGCTCGACGGCAGGTTCATCCGGATGCTGTCGGCGCCGGCGCGGGCGAGCGGCCGCGGTCTGCTCAAGATCGTTGGAACCGGTTTCAGCCTTTTCACGCGCGCCGTGTCGACCATCGTCGGTGGCCAGCTGTTGCAGGACGCGTCAACCTTTGTTCAGGCTTTCGACAGCATGTTCGGAGGATTCCGCGAGCGCGCCCAGCGCACGTACGAACTCCTGCGCTCGCCCGGAACCGGTTTCGTGGTGGTGGCGGCGGCAGAACCCGACGCACTGCGCGAGGCGAGCTATTTCGTGGAGCGGCTCGGCGCCGAGAACATGCCGTTGTGCGGGCTCGTCGCGAACAGGACGCATCCCGTGCTGGCGACCGATCTGCCCGCGGCGAAGGCGGTCGCCGCAGCGGACGAACTCGACCGCTCCGGTGACGCGCCGCTCGCCGCGGCAGTGCTCCGGCTGCACGCGGACCGGGTGGCAGTCGCCGATCGTGAGAAGCGGCTGCTGGCCCGGTTCACGCGTGCCCACCCCGGCGTTTCGCTGGTCGGCGTGCCCGCATTGCCTGCTGACGTGCACGACCTCGACGGCCTACGGGAGATAGGTCGCCGGCTGGCCGGCGAGTAGACGCTGACTGCGCCTAACCGACCCGTGTGTCCTCGACGTGTTCCTGACGTGCGTTGTCGAGGAGCTCGTGCCATGAGTCGACGTCCGGACGGCGGCGCAGCAGAGCACGGCGTTCGCGCTCGGTCATGCCTCCCCAGACCCCGAACTCGATCTTGTTGTCGAGCGCTTCGGCCAGGCATTCCATGCGCACCGGGCAACCCAGGCACACGAGCTTCGCCTTGCGCTGCTCCGCACCTCGGACGAAGAGCTGATCTGGCTCTTCATCACGGCACGAAGCGTTGATACGCCAATCCCCCTGGTTCATATCCCCCACTCCTCAGTGCTGTCCAAATGTGGAAATCCGCCACACCCCTGCCACGGATGCCGTAGCGTTCGAGCTACGGCTGCATTCCTTGGACGTTGACGGACTGTAGTGCCGTTCGGTTCCCTGTCCAAGCCTGGGTCACCCGACTGTTACCTGTCTTGCGTACGTCTACTCATGCTGAGTAACGGCACTTACTGATCACCTTCACCCGTTCGTGTACGGCGTACGCTGACCCGCGTGCGAGTCAGGAATGGCGTGCTCAAGATGCTCGGCCTGTGCCTGCTGGCTGGGGTTCTCCTCGCCGGCATGCTGTTCCCAGTCGTGGGTGCGACAGGCCTCGTCTCGAACAGAGCCAGCGACACGGTGGACAGCATCTCGGCCGACCTGGTGACGACGGATCCTCCGTTGATCACCACGGTCACGGACAAGGACGGGGCCCCGATCGCCTACCTGTTCGACCAGTACAGAGTGCTGACACCTCCCGAGAAGATCTCGCCGACCATGAAGGCGGCGCTGATCTCGGTCGAGGACCGCCGGTTCTACGAGCACCAGGGCGTCGACTGGAAGGGCACCATCCGTGCCGGTCTGACGAACCAGGTCAGCGGCTCGGTCTCGCAGGGCGCGTCCACGCTGACCCAGCAGTACGTCAAGAACTACCTGGTCCACGTCGTGGCGCGGAACAACAAGCTGGAGCAGGCCAAGGCCCAGGAGCAGACCATCGCGCGCAAGATGCGCGAGGCCCGGATCTCGTTGCAGCTGGAGCGCAAGCTCGGCAAGGAGGAGATCCTCGCCCGGTACCTGAACGTCGTTCCTTTCGGTTCGACCATTTACGGCATCGCGGCGGCGGCCCAGGCTTACTTCGGCACGACTCCGGACAAGTTGACGGTTCCACAAGCCGCGATGCTCGCCGGAATGGTGAACAGTCCGTCAGCACTCGACCCCGAAGCGTATCCGGACAAAGCTTTGGACCGGCGGAACAAAGTGATCGACAGGATGGTCGAGAACGACAAGCTGTCGCGCGACGCGGGTGAGGCGGCGAAGAAAGAAGGCCTGGGTCTCGCGACTCCGGTGCGTACCCCGCCGAACGGTTGTGTCGGTGCCGGTCCGGAAAACGGTTTCTTCTGCTCATACGTCGTGAACTACCTGCAGCGCGCGGGTTTCAGCGAGGAGCAGCTGCGCACCGGCGGCTACACCATCCAGACCACTTTGGACAGAGAAGCCACCTCGCAGGCGAAGGCCGCGGCGGAGGCCGGCGTCCCCAAGGGCACCGAGGGCATCGCGAACACGATGGCGATCGTGAAGCCGGGCAAGGAACGCCACGACGTGCTCGCGCTGGTCGCGAACCGCGACTACGGCCTGAAGTCCGACCTGCGCCAGACCACGTACGACCTGCCCAGCGGCGTGGAGAACAAGTTCGGCGCCGGCTCGATCTACAAGGTCTTCACGGCCGCGGCGGCGCTGGAGAAGGGACTCGGCATCGAGAACGTCATCCCGACGCCGACCTCCCACACGTCCAGGGTCTTCAAGGGTGGCGCCCAGCGCTGCCCGAGCACCGGCGAGCCCGGCACGCGCTGGTACTGCCTGTCGAACTTCGACTCGAGCTACCCGTCCTCGATGACGCTGCAGCAGGCCCTCGCGACGTCGCCGAACACCGGCTTCGTGATCCTCGAGGAGCAGACGGGCATGGACGCGGTCGTGGACATGGCCTCGCGGCTGGGCATGCGCGAGACGATGGCGACGAACCTGCAGGGCACCAGGCCCGACCCGAAGGCCAAGGACAAGCAGAACCGCATCTCGCAGACGGAGTTCTACAAGCAGAACGGCGGCAACGCGTCGTTCACGCTCTCGCCGGCGCCGGTGTCCACTCTGGAGCTCGCGAACGTCGTCGCGACCATCGTGAGCGGCGGCAAGTGGTGCCCGCCCACGCCGATCGCGAAGGTGCTGGACCGCAACGGCAAGGCCGTCCCCGTCAACGAGGCCCCGTGCGAGCAGGTCGTCGCCGAGGGTCTCGCGAACGGTCTCGCGGTCGGTATGAGCAAGGACGATGTCGGCAACGGCACCGCCGCGGCCGCCGCCCGTGCCGCCAAGTGGAGCCGCCCGATGATCGCCAAGACGGGCACCACCGAGGAGTACAAGTCGGCGGCGTTCATCGGCGCGACCCCGGACTTCGCGGGCGCCGTGCAGACGTTCAACGACGGCACCAACCCTCGTCCGATCTGCATCGGCGCCGCACCCCGGTTGTGCGGCAACGGCAACATCTTCGGCGGCACGATCCCGGCCAAGACGTGGTTCGAGACGATGACGAAGGTGCACGCCGCGATCCCTGTCTCGCAGCTGCCGCAGGTGGAGCAGCGCTACCTCAAGGGCGGCCGTGAGATCCAGGTGCCCGACGTGGTGGGCAAGCAGATCAACGACGCCACGCGGATCCTGAACCAGGCCGGCTACAAGGTGAGCCAGCAGTCGGTGAACTCCGAGCAGCCGAAGGGCACTGTCGTCAGCCAGACGCCGCGCGGCAACGCGTTGCGCGGCACGGTGATCACGCTGTCGGTGAGCTCGGGGTACGTGCCGCCGCCGGTAGCCCCGGAGCCGTCGCAGCCGCCGCCCACCCCCGGCAACCCGACCGAGCAACCACCGATCACGCTGCCGACCGAACCGGAGCCCGAGTAGTCACCGGCGGAGCAGCTGCTTGAGCTGCTCCACGCTCACGTCGATGTGCGCCCGGATCTCGGCGACCGCCCTGTCGTGGTCGCCGAGCCGGATCGCGTCGAGGATGACCCGGTGCTGCGCCACGACCTCCTCCGGCGTCTCGGACTTCGAGAGCACCGTGAGGTAGAAGCGCAGTTCCTTGGTCATCGCGGTGAAGAACTCGTCCAGCCTCGTGCTGTCGAGCAGCGCCACGATCGCCTGGTGGAAGGCCAGGTCTCGATCGACGATCCTGCCCGTGTCGCCTTCGGCTGCGGCCTCGGCGATCTCGTCGAACGCCCTGGTGATCGCTTCGAGCTGTTCTGGGCGCGGCGTGCGGATCACCGCCGCCGTCTCAAGGCGTTCACGGGCGGTGTAGAGCGCCTCGATCTTCTCCGGGGTCGGGGCGATGACGACAGCGCCCCGGTTGACCTCGTAGCGGACCAGGCCGGTCAGCTCCAGGATCCGGACGGCCTCGCGGATGGTGTTGCGCGCGACGCCCAACTCGGCCGCGATCGCGCTCTCCCTGAGCCTGTCACCAGGGCCGAAAGCGCCGGCCATGATCCGTTCGGAGAGGCCGTCGGCGAGCTGCTGGGCCGTCGTGGTGCGGCGCACTTCGAGGCCGTCGAGGGCTGACATGTGGCCAGTCTAACCAGTTGCACTACAGTTGAACTGTACTACAGTTTGGGTCATGGACCTGACGACGTTCAAGGCGCTCAGCTTCGACTGCTACGGCACGCTCATCGACTGGGAGGCCGGGCTCATCGCGGTGCTCTCGCCGTGGGCGCGGGAACAGGGACTCTCGCTGTCCGACGAGGAACTGCTGCTCGCCTACGCCTCCGCCGAAGCCGAGGTGGGGACGGCCGAGTTCGCGCTGTACCCGGATGTGCTGGCCGCCGCGTTCCGGCAGGCCGGTTCCGGCCTGGGCCGCGAGGTGAGTGACGAGTGGGCGCGGCGACTGGGCGCGTCCGTTCCGGACTGGCCGGCGTTCCCCGACTCCGCGGATGCGTTGGCGCGCCTGGCTTCCCACTACCAGTTGATCATTCTGTCCAACGTGCACCGCGAGGGGTTCGCCGGGAGCAACCGGCGCCTGCGCGGGAATTTCGCGGCGATCATCACCGCGGAGGACGTCGGCGCGTACAAGCCCGCCGAGAACCACTTCCGCGCGCTCGACGCCACGCTCGGCTCGTTGGGGGTGGAGCGTTCGGAACTGTTGCATGTGGCGCAGAGCCTGTTCCACGACCACGTGCCGGCCAAGCGCGAGGGGCTGCGGTCCGTGTGGATCAACCGGCGGCACGACCGGCCGGGCTGGGGCGCGACGCCCAAGCCGTCCGAGGACTTCAGCTACGACCTGGAGTTCGGCTCGATAGGCGAGTTCGCGGACGCGGTGGACAAGGCGTTCTGAGTTGGCGTGCCGCAGCGGTCACAGCCGCTGCGGCACACCAGTGCCGTGACCGGCACTGGTTTCAGCCGGCCAGCTTGGCCTTCACCGCGGCGGCCACCCGGCCACCCTCGGCGCGGCCGGCGACCTCCGCGTTGACGGCCTTCATGACCTGGCCCATCTGCCTCTGCCCCGGCGCCTCACCGAGCTGCGCGGCCACGGCGTCGAACGCCTTGTCCACAATGGACGCCAGTTCGGCGTCGTCGAGCTGCTTGGGAAGGTAGGTCTCCAGCACGGCGAGCTCCTGGCGCTCCAGCTCGGCCTTCTCGACCCGGCCGGCACCGTCGAAGGCCTCCGCGGCCTCCTTGCGCTTCTTCGCCTCGCGCGAGAGGACCTTCACGACCTCGTCGTCACTGAGCTCACGGGCCGTCTTGCCCGAGACCTCCTCGTTCGTGACGGCCGTGAGCGCCATCCGCAGCGCACCGGCCGTGACGGTCTCCCGTGCCTTCATCGCGACAGTCAGGTCGTTCTTCAGTCGCGTCTTCAAGTCCGCCATGACGCAGAACGGTACCGCCCGCCGGATGCCGCGCCGATCGAGTTACCGCCCTTCCGTACCCTTGAAGCGTGAACAAGCTGGGCCGCGCCCTCCTCGCCACGACCGCTCTCGGCGCCGCGACCGTCGCGTACGCGGCGGGAATCGAGAGAAGGCACTGGACCCTGCGCACCGCCACGGTGCCGGTCCTGTCCCCCGGTGCCAAGCCGATTCGCGTGCTGCACATCTCGGACCTGCACATGACGCCGAACCAGGTGTCGAAGCAGCGCTGGGTCGCTGCCCTGGCCGACCTGAACCCGGACTTCGTGGTCAACACAGGCGACAACCTCGCGCACAAGGACGCCGTTCCCGGCACCCTGCGCGCGCTCGGCCCGTTGCTCGACAAGCCGGGCGTCTTCGTGTTCGGCAGCAACGACTACTACGCGCCCAGGCTCAAGAACCCGGTGCGCTACCTGCTGCCGTCCTCCAAGACCAAGCGCATCCACGGCGTGACGCTCCCGTGGCGCGACCTGCGCGCAGGCATGATCGAACGAGGCTGGGAAGACCTCACGCACCTGCGCAAGACCATCATGGTGAACGGCCAGGCCATCTTCTGCGCGGGCCTGGACGACCCCCACCTGAAGCGCGACCGCTACGCCGACATCGCCGGCACCCCGGACCCGTCCGCGGCACTGAGGCTGGGCGTCACGCACTCACCCGAACCGCGCGTCCTGGACCCGTTCGCCGCCGACGGCTACGACTTCGTGATGGCCGGCCACACCCACGGCGGCCAGCTGCGCATCCCGTTCTACGGCGCCATTGTGACGAACTGCGAATTGGACCGGGGCCGAGCCCGCGGAGTTTCGCGCTGGGGTTCGCACATGTGGATGAACGTGTCCGCCGGCATGGGCACTTCGCCGTACGCGCCGGTGCGCTTCTGCTGCCCTCCCGAGGCTTCCCTGCTGACCTTGGTTCCGAGGCCCGTCACGCCTGGTCAGGGGCGCAATCAGGGGGTCCGATTCGGAGCTGGCGCGGACATGATGTAGAGTTCCACATGTTCCCAGCCGGGGTGTGGCGCAGCTTGGTAGCGCGCTTCGTTCGGGACGAAGAGGTCGCAGGTTCAAATCCTGTCACCCCGATTGAATAACACAGATCAGCCTCTGTCGCAGAAATGCGGACAGGGGCTGTTTTGTTTTTCTGGCCGTTTCTGGGAAGTCGGGGAGCACCGATAAGTCACCCGATCGTGTGACGAAGCTCGACACGCGCGGCCGTAGACGGGACCGTTCTTGCATGGCACAGCGCCATCGTTCCGCACCAAACTTTACGAACGACCACGTAACGTCAACTCTTAAGAGTGAAGGTTGACGGTTCAACTCACCTTGCGTAACTACCGCCTTGATCCGTACGCCGAAGGCAGTGGTTCAGGCATCGTGGATATGTCGGGAGATGTTCGTGATGGATTCCGCCTCCGCCGCCAACCCGTCTCATCGGTCGTGGATCGTCATTGCGGCCAAGGCAATTGTGGTGCTGCAGTGCCTGGGGATCGTTTTCATGCTCACTTCTGCCTGGGTGACGGCCGTGGTGGCCGTCGGCTTCATCGTGGTGTTCGTCGCGATCAGGGCGCTGTCGCGCACATCGAGGCAGGTCGACCAGATCTTCGAGGAGGAGCTCGGCCGCGAATAGGCTTGGCGCCATGCTGACGCGTGTGTCCGAAGCCGTGGTGAAGCCGGGCAGGGAGCAGGAGTTCGTCGCACGGGTGCGCGACCTCGTGAAGGGGTTTCCCGAGATCTACGACGGGCTGTTGGGGCACGAGGTGCTCGTCGACCTCGACGACCCGCTGCGCGTGCGGTATGTGAGCCGATGGCGGGACGAGCAGGCGCTCGAGAGCTACGCGGGAGCTGGGTGGCGCACCGATCCGGTGACGTTCCCGGACGAGGACGCGTACCTGCAGCAGCCGTTGGCGCTGCGGCACTTCCGGCACGTGAGCTGACTCAGCCGATGCCGGGACTCTAGTGTTGAACCGTGACCACGCACCCTTCTCCCGACATCCCGGAACAGCTCTTCGAGGACCCGGCCGCCGAGACCCGGTGGCGTGAGCGGTTCACCGCTCCCCGGATGAGCCTGCCCGGCTGGGCCGACGACGCCCCGGACCGCACCCTGTACGTCTCCAACGCCAGTGGCGTGTGGGAGATCTACGCCTGGGACCGCGCCACGGACGAGCACCGCAAGGTCACCGACCGCCCGAACGGCACGTCGCACGCCACGCTGAACCCGGACGGCACCGAGATCTGGTGGTTCGACGACCACGACGGCGACGAGTTCGGCGTCTGGGTCCGTGAGCCGTTCAAGGCTGACGGCAGCAAGGCCGAGCCCGCGGTCGCGGACGTGACGGCCGGCTACCCGGCGGGTCTGGAGATCGGCCGCAGCGTCACGGCCGTGGCCGCGTCGACGGACGACGGCACCACGGTCTGGCTGACGCGCGACGGCCGCAGCGAGGTGCTCTACCAGCACGTCAACGACGCCGGCGTCACCGCGATGGCCAAGGACGAGTCGATCGTCGTGATCGCGCATTCCGAGCACGGCGACAACCGGCACATGGCGCTGCGCGCACTCAACGCGGAGAACGGCGAGACGATCGCCGAGAAGTGGGACGGCAAGGGCAAGGGCCTCGACGCCATCTCGTTCAGCCCGGTGCGCGGCGACCAGCGGTTGCTGGTGCTGCACGAGCGCCGCGGCCGCGAGGAGCTGCTGATCTGGGACGTCGCCGCCGGCACCGAGCAGGAGATCGTCCTCGACCTGCCGGGTGAGGTCGCCGCAGACTGGTACCCGGACGCGTCCGCGCTGCTGGTCGTGCACACGCACCACGCCCGCAACACCGTGCACCGCTACGACCTCGCGACCGGCGAGCTGTCCACTCTGGACACCGCGCCCGGCGTGATCGGCTCGGCGGGCGTGCGGCCGGACGGCACGATCGAGTACTCGTGGTCGTCCGCCGAGAGGTCCACGGTCATCCGCGCGCTGGCCACCGACGGCACCGAGCGCGTGCTGGTCGAGCCGCAGGGCGCCGTGCCCGCGACGTCGCACAAGCTGGAGGACGTGTTCGTCGGCGACGTGCACGCGCTGGTCTCGAAGCCCGAGGGCGAGGGCCCGTTCCCGACCGTCTTCCTGATCCACGGCGGCCCGCACTCCTCCGACGAGGACCGCTTCTCCGCCTACCGCGCGGTCTGGCTCGACGCCGGCTTCGCCACCGTGCACGTGAACTACCGCGGTTCCAGCGGCTACGGCTCGAAGTGGCGCGACGCCATCGAGGGCAGGCCGGGCATCACCGAACTCGAGGACATCGCCGCCGTGCACGACTGGGCGGTCGAGTCCGGGCTCACCGACCCGGCGCAGTCGGTGCTCAACGGCGCGTCGTGGGGCGGCTACCTGACCCTGCTCGGCATCGGCACCCAGCCGGAACGCTGGGCCGTCGGCGTCGCGGGCGTCCCCGTCGCGGACTACTTCGCCGCCTACGAGGACGAGATGGAACCGCTACGGGCGTTCGACCGCGCGTTGTTCGGCGGCTCCCCGGAGGAGTTGCCCGAGCTGTACAAGGAGTGCTCGCCACTCACTTACGTCGACAAGGTCACCGCTCCGGTGCTGATCCTCGCCGGCGAGAACGACCCGCGCTGCCCGATCCGGCAGATCGACAACTACCTCGACGCCCTCGCGGCCCGCGGCCACACCTACGAGATGTACCGCTACGACGCGGGCCACGGCTCGCTGGTCGTCGCCGAGACGATCCGGCAGACGGCGGCCGAGGTGGACTTCGCACGGCGGCACCTCTCGAAGTAACCTGGTGACGGCGCCGCCGAGCGCCTCACCTCCTGATCGGTCACCCACGCTGGCCGGCGTCGCGGAGGCAAAGGGGACTCCTGTCCTCCCGGCGCCGGTCAGTCGTGTCTGTCGTGTACACCGCGAGCTGAGCCCGGACGAGCAGGGCCAGGCGTGGGGAACGGCTGCTGCGCGTCCGCGAAAGGCACGCCATGACCGAGCAGAAGTCGTTCAAGCGCCTGGTTCGCGCCCGGATGGAGCGCACCGGCGAGTCCTACACCACCGCCCGCAGGCACGTGCTGAAAGACGCGCGGCCCACCGGGCTGATGCACGACTCCTGGCTGCTGCGGGAGGTGCTCGACGACGAGTGGTCCGAGGCGATGCTGGCCGGGCTCGCCGGCGGCATCGGGTTCATGTACTTCGTGTTCGAGTACAAGGGTCACACGCCCACGATGACGATCGTGGCGCGGCACCATCCCGCGCCGTTCATCCCGACGGCGCTCATGCATGCCGGCATCGCGCACGAAGTCACCAGCACCACCTCCGCACGTAAGGCCGAGCAGCAGTTGCGATCGGCTGACGGGCCGGTGATCTGCTTGGTGGGCAAGGAGAAGCACCCGGTCGGGGTGCTCGGCACGGACGGCGACACCGTCACCGTGCACAACCACGGCACGCACCAACAGCCGCTCGCCGAGTTCATGGCGAGCTGGGGGCAGGGCAAGCACGAGATGATCAGCATCGGTGAGCACCGGGGCGAGCCGGATGTCGCGGCGGCGGTGCGGATGACGTGCGAGCACCTGACCGGGCCGGTGCTGGGCAACAACTTCGACGTGAACTTCGGCTTCTCCGGGATGCGCAGGTTCGCGGAGCAGTTGCGCGACAAGGGGAAGAAGGGCTGGGCCCAGCGGTGGGCCGACGACCCCGGGTTCGTTCAGCAGCGGCTGCACGACTGCCTGGAGGTCGAGTACACGGCGCCGGGTGCCACGCGGCCGCTGTACGCGGAGTTCCTGAGGGAGGTCGGACTTCCTGGCGTACAGGAGTTCCAGGAGTCCGGCAGGCTCTGGTCGGAGATCGCCAGGGGTGGCGACTACGACGAACTGGCCCGGAAAGTCGACGAGGCCCGTTCCATCGAGGAACGGGCCATCCGTCTGCTGTCGCGCTGACGGGCCAGACGAGAACCGGGCCAGGGCTAGGCCGCCTGGGCCTGCCACATCCAGTGCGCCTGCTCCAGTTCCTGCGTGATGCCGATCAGCAGGTCCTGGGTGACGAGGTCGGGCTTGTCGGTCTCGTCGATGCGCGAGCGCATGCGGGAGATCAGCGACGCCAGGGAAGCCGTGATCGACGTGACGACCTGCTCCTCCTTCAGCCAGCCGGTCTCCATCTCGGGCACGCCGGACGACGCGGCGATGGTCTTCGCCGTGCCGTTCGGCGTGACGCCGAGTGCGGCCGCGCGTTCGGCGACCTGGTCGGCTGCGTTGCGCGCGAGGACGACCAGTTCGTCGAGCTGAAGGTGGACGCTGCGGAAGTTCTTGCCGATCACGTTCCAGTGCGCCTGCTTCCCGATCAGGGAGAGGTCGACGAGGTCGACCAGGGTCGCCTGCAGAATGGCTCCGACCGCGTCGCGGTCGGCGTCAGCGAGCGGGCTGGTGATCGGGTTCTTGGCCATGGTGAAACGCGCCTCCTCAGACGGTGACGGTGAGCGCCACCTCGATGTTGCCGCGCGTCGCGTTCGAGTACGGGCAGACCTGGTGGGCCTGCTCGACGAGCTTCTCCGCGACCGCCTGGTCGAGTCCGGGGATCTTCACCGCGAGCTCGACAGCCAGCTGGAAGCCGCCGGTGCCGTTGGAGCCGATCCCCACCTTGGCGGTTACCTCAGAAGAAGCGACCTGAATCTTCCCTGCGCGCGCGACTGCTGCGATGGCGGAGTTGAAACACGCCGAGTAACCGGCTGCGAAGAGCTGCTCGGGGTTGGTCGCGTCGCCGCCGGGGCCACCCATCTCCTTCGGGATCGACAGCACCTCGTCGATCACACCGTCGGAGGAACGCACCTCACCGTTGCGGCCTTCTCCGTAAGCAGTCGCCTCAGCCGTGTACAGCGCTTCCATTCCGCTCTCCCTTGAGTCAGTGTTCAAAACCTTTCACTGCGGGAGAACGCATCGTGCACGACCTAAATGCCCGATCGTGACTCAGTTCACGTCCGAGATGGGGCGGCGCAGCGCGAACTCGGCCACCTGACGGCCGATCATCCGCAGGTTGCGGTCGACGTCGGCGTCCGAGCAGGCCCCGTCGCCGTCGAACTTGACCTGCGCGGAGTTGATCGCGGAGCCCAGCGGCGTCGGCCAGCCGCGCAGCGCGTGCACGATCGAGCGAACCGCCGCGAGCGTGTTCACCGCGGCCTGCCAGCCGTACGCGGCGGTGATGGTGCCGACCGCGCGGCCGTCGAGGTACGGACGGTCGTCGTCGCGCAGGTCCTCGATGTAGTCGAGGGCGTTCTTGACCAGGCCGGACACGGTGCCGTGGTAGCCGGGCGACACGACGATCACGCCGTCGCACCTGCGCAGGTCCTCGACCATCCGGAGGGCGACGTCCGTGCGGTCCGGCACCGACGGGTCGTAGAACGGGAGCACCAACTCGGGGCCGCTGTACTGGATCGTTCGCGCACCGAGCTCACGAGCACCCTCCAGAGCCACTCGCAGCGCCCGTTCGGACTGCGAGTCGGACCTGATCGAGCCCCCGATGCCTACCACCGTCACCGTCATGACAACGATCCTTCCACCTCCAGCTACCTGGAGATCCAGCACTACTCGCGAGTAACCTGCACCACATGTCGAACTTCCAGGCGGCCGTACTGGCCGGCGCTCTGCGCTTCGCGTTCGGTCTCCCCGGCCCCGTGCGCCGTCTCCTCGCCGGTGCGCCGATCCGCCTGGACGGCCAGGACCTGCATCCCGAGGCGCAGCTGCTGCTCAGGCTCCAGCAACTGTCCGGGACGGGTTGGCGCACGAGGACAGCATCCGAGAGCCGACTGGACCTGGAGTTGAGTTCGAAGCTCGTCTCCGGTCCGAAGATCACCGGAGTGGGTTCGCGCGATCTCACGGTCGGCGAGTTCGCCGGGCGCCTCTACACGCCGGACGGCCTCACGGAAGGCTCCCCACTGTTGATCTTCTACCACGGTGGCGGCTGGGTGACCGGAAGCCTGGAGACCCACGACAACCTCTGCCGCTTCCTCGCTCGCGAGGCAGGCATCCGGGTCCTCGCGGCCGACTACCGGCTCGCCCCGGAGGCACCGTTCCCCGCCGCGGCCGACGACGCCGCCGACGTGCTGCGCTACGCCGTCACGAAGGCCGAGGACCTCGGCATCGACCCGAAGCGGATCGCTCTCGGCGGTGACAGCGCGGGCGGCAACCTGGCCGCCGTCACGGCCCACAGCGCCGAGATCGACCTCGCGTTCCTGCTGCTCCTCTACCCCGGCGTGGACGCGTCGGTGCGCCGCCGGTCGCGGGAGATCTTCGGCAACGGGTTCTTCCTGACCGACGAGAAGATCGACTGGTTCCTCGACCAGTACACCTCCGGCGGCAAGGACCGGCACGACCCGCGCCTGTCGATCATGCTGGCCGAGGACCTGTCGAACCTGCCGCCGACCTACATCGCGACCGCGGGCTACGACCCGTTGCGCGACGAGGGCGAGGCCTTCGCGGAACGCCTGGCCGCCGAGGGCGTGCCGGTCGTGTTGCGCCGCCACGAGGGCCTGTTCCACGGCTTCGCGAACGTGCTCGGCGTCGGCGGGATCTTCCGCGAGGCCGTGTCCGAAGCAGTCGGTGCGCTCCGGACCGGCTTCGCGCTGGCCAACTCCGCTCAGGACGTGGAGGAGACCGCCTGACGCTGGCGCGACAGCACCCAGCCGACACCGGCGACCAGCAGCCCGGCCAGGCCCGCGACGAGGAAGCCGAGCGGAGGTCCGCTGTGGTCGACAGCGAGTCCCGCGAGCGGCTGACCGGCGGCGACGCCGAACGTGAAGGCGGAACCCTGCAGTCCCAGCGCGAGCCCGCGGGCCGTGGGTGGCGCGTTCTTGGCGATCAGCTCGGACGACGCCGTGATCGTCGGCGCGCAGGCGAGGTTCATCGGGATCAACGCGAGCGCCAGCAGCCACACGTTGCCGTCGCCGAGACCGACCGGTATCTCCAGCAAAGCCATGCAAGCCAGCAGGAACACACCGGTCGGCACCCGTTTGAGGCTGCCGTAGAAGAGCCCGCCGAGGGCCGACGCCGCGCACATCACCACGAAGACCAGGCCGAGCCAGCTCTGCTGACCCGAGCGCTCCAGCGAGGCGATCGCCGAGATCTCCATGCCGGACAACACCATCGTGGCGCCGAACGGGACGATCAGCGCCGCGATCATCGGCCCGCGCAGCCACTGCCGCAACGGAGGCGGCGGGCCCTCGGTCACGTCGTCCTCGTGCAGCAGCACCGGGTTCACGAGGAACAGCACCGCGCTCGCGGTCAGGATCGCCACGCCGATCACGATCAGCGCCGTCCCGGTCGAGTACTTCGTCGCGATCAGCACGCCCGCGGCGGGCCCGACCATGAACGACAGCTCGACCGAGATCGAGTCGAGTGAGAACGCGGGCCTGCGCTGCGGTTCGGGCACGATCGCGGTGAGCGCCTGCCGTCCGATCGACATCACCGGCACGGCCACGAGCCCGTTGGCGAAAGCGAGCACGAGCAGCAGGTAGTAGTCCATCAGCGGCGCCGTCACCCAGAAGGCGCCTTCGAGCAGGCTCAGTGCCAGCACGAACCGCAGGCCCTTGGAGTCGACCAGCTTGCCCATCAACGGCGACCCGAGGCCGAGGCCGACCATGGTCGCGAAGCCGACGGTGCCGGCCGCCGCGTAGCCCTTGTCGAGCGTGGTGACGACGTGCAGCGTCACCGTGACGCCCGCCGCCGTCGGAGGGATCCTGGCGAACAGCATCAGCAGCATCAGGGGACGAACCCCCGGCAGCGCCAGGACCGATCTGAACGGGGCGAGGTTCACGAGGACATCGTCACCTGGCTGGCAACGGGTTTGTTCTGCCGCGAGAGCAGCCAGGCGACGCCCGCGACCAGCAGTCCGATCACGCCGACGATCGCGAACCCGGCCGGTGCTCCCCCGCGGTCGATCGCGACGCCGGCGATCGGTGCGCCGATCGCGTTGCCGACGGTGAACGCCGACCCCTGCAGGCCGAGCGCCAGGCCACGGGCGGTGGGCGGCGCGAGCCTGCTGATGTGTTCACCGGAGGCTGCGATCAATGGCGCGCACATGAGGTTCATCGGCACGAGGAGCAGGCACAGCAGCAGCACGTTCCCGTCGCCCAGACCCACCGGAATCTCCAGAGCGGCCATCAAGACGAGCAGCACCAGCACGTTCGGCACTCTCTTCACGCCGCCGTAGACCAGGCCGCCGACGATCGACGCCGCGCACATCGCGAAGAACACCGCGCCAAGCCAGCTCTGCTTGCCGATGTGCTCCAGCGACGCGATCGCCGAGACCTCCATGCCCGTGAGACACACCGCCGTCCCGGCACACACGACCAGCACGCCGACGATCCGTCCCCGCATCCACTCGAACACGCGGGGCTGCGGCCCGTCGACGACCTCGTCCTCGTGCACCATCGGCGGGTTCGCCCAGTACAGGAGCACCCCGGCGACCAGGATCGAGACGCCGATGAACATCAGCGCGGCGCTCGTGGAGAACTTCGTCGCGACGAACACGCCGAGCGCCGGCCCGCCCATGAACGACAGCTCGACCGAGATCGAGTCGACGGACAGCGCGATCCGGCGCCGGCTCTCCGGCACGAGCGCGGTGATGACCTGCCGCCCGATCGGCATCATCGGCACGCCGAGCAGTCCGACCAGGAACGACGTCACCAGCAACGTCCAGTAGCCCATCAACGGCGCGGTCAGCCAGAACGCCGCCGAGGCCGTGACGCTCACGCCCAGCATCGACCGCAGACCTCGCGAGTCGATCAGCCTGCCCATCAGCGGGGCGCCGAGCCCCATGCCGATCGTGCCCGCCGCCCCGACCAGCCCTGCCGCGCCGTAGCCCTTGTCCAGCGTGACCGCGACGTGCAGCGTCAGGATCACGCCCGTGGCCGCCGGAGGCATCCTCGCGAAGAACATCAGCAGTGCGAACGGACGGACTCTGGGCAGCATCAGGACGTGTTTGAAGGGGGCGAGGTCCACACCGCCATCCTCACGCGGATGGCAAAAGGTTTTCTTTGCTAACGATGTGATTCGCCGTACAGCTCTTCCAGTACGCGGTAAGCCTTCACGACGAACGGCCGTGCGTTCGCGTACCTCTCGACCAGCCCCTCATCCGGCTTGATCGTCTGCGTCGGCCGCACGAGGTCGACGGTCAACGACTCGATCTCGTCCAGCGCCCGCCACGCAAGCAGCGCCGCACCCACGGCCGAACCACCACTGTCCTCGGTGAGGTGCAACGGCATGCCGAGCGTGTTCGCCAGGGTCTGGGCCCAGATCGGAGCGCGGAACGCACCGCCGGTGATCCGCAACGACTCGACGTGCGGCACGGCGTCCAGCACGAGCGCCAGCTGCTGACACACACCCTCGACCAGTGCCTTGGTGATCTGTTGAGGGGTGTGTTCGCGCCGGAGGCCGAGCAACGCCGCGTGCGCGGTCGGGTCCCACCACGGTGCCCGTTCGCCCAGCAGATAAGGCAGCGCGACGAGCCCATCGGAGTCGACGTCTGCGGCCTGGGCGAGCAGGTCGCCGACTGGAATGCCGAACGTCTCCGCGGCCCACTGGGCGACCACGCCACCGTTGCTGATCGCACCGCCGCGAACCCAGAGGCCCTCGCCGATGGCGTAGCTGAACGTGCGGCCTTCGTCGTCGACCCCCGGCCCCAGCTGCGCCACGCGGAGTGCGCCCGAGGTGCCGAGCGAGACCGCACCCGCACCAGGCCTGGCCGCGCCGACGCCGAGGTTGCCCAGCGGCCCGTCGCCACCGCCGACGATCACCGGGATGCCGGGGCGCAGTCCGGGGATCATGGCCGTCAGCGGCGTCGAGTGGGTGGGCTCGACCAGCGGCGGGAGCTGGTCCGCGGTGACGCCGGCGAACTCCAGCGACGGCTCGTGCCACTGCAGGGTGTGGATGTTCATCAGGCCCGTGCCGGAGCCGGACGAGTGCTCGTTGATCAGTTCGCCGGTCAGGTGCAGGTGCACGAAGTCCTTGATCTCGCACCACTTCGCGGCGCGGACGCCGTTCTCGTGGAACCAGGCGAGCTTCATCAGCGGGGTGAACGAGTGGATCGGCGCGCCGGTCGCCTGGTGCAGCGCACGGCCTTCCTCGGTCCCCCGCAACCGTTCGGTCTGCTCGATGGCACGGTTGTCGGCCCAGCTCAGGGCGTCCGTGATCGGACTCAGATCCGCGTCCAGGCCCATGATCGAGTGCATCGCACCGGTCAGCGCGATGGCCCGCACGTCCTCCGACGCCAGTTCGCGGAGGGCGTCGAGCGCGGCGTCGAGCACCTGCCGCGGGTCGTGCGTGGCTTCGAGACCGCTGGTGTGCATGGGATAGCGGCGTTCGGTCGAGGCGACGACACGAGCCTGCGCGTCGACCGCGACGACCTTGGTCGCCGAGGTGCCGAGGTCCACCGCGAGAACGATCACCGAACGCCTCGCACGGCCGAGAAGACGGCGAAGCTCGGGGACTGCCGCAACGGTCCCCAGAACTCCTCGCCACGGTCGTCGTCCGGCGTCACGGCGGGCTCCCGCGTGACTTCGAGACCCGCTCGGGTCAGCGCGCCGTCGAACACGCCGCGTTCCCAGTAGAACGAGTCGAAGTCGAACGGCGGATCGCCCAGCACATGCACGTTGACCGGCTGTTTCACGTTCATCGGGCCGGTGCGGGAGACCTCGTAGCCGTAGCGGCCGTACTGCGCGAGCAGGTCCCAGTCGGCGTCCGGGTTCGGTACCAGCACGACGAGCCGGCCGTCAGGAGCGAGGTTCGCGGTCAGGTTCGCGATCATGGCGTCCATCGCGGACTCGTCGTCCGCGTAGCCCAGCAGCCACACGGCCGTCACGACGTCGAACTCACCGAACACCGGCAGATCCGTCGCGTCGTGCTGCTCGTAGGTGATGCCGCGCGGCTCGCGTTCCTCGACGTAGCGGGCGTAGCCGATCATCTCCCCGGCCGAGTCGACGCCCACGACCGTCGTCGCGCCGAGGTCGTGGAACAGCCGGGCGTAGAACCCGGTTCCGCAGGCCACGTCCAGCACCGAGCGGCCCAGCAGGTCACCGACCGCGGACAGCAGCGTCGCGCGCTCGGCCAGTCCGGTCGGGATGTGCTTGGCGCGCTCGTAGATCGCGCCCAACGCGTCGTACTGATCGTCGCTCTCCGCCATGGATCACACCTTAGGGTCTGTTTCACAGGTCTCGTTCGATGAGAGTCGAGCCTGAGGTGGTTCCTGGCGGTGCGGCCGAATGGGCCGCATACCGGTGTTGTATGTGGTCCATTCGGCCGTGCCGTCAGGGGCCCGCCTCAGGCCCGGCTATCGCGAACACGGACCTGTGAAACAGACCCTAGGACGGCGGATACCGGACGAACCACTCCTGGGTCATCGGCGGGTTCGGGCCCGTCTCGGTCTCCCAGTCCGCGACCATCTCGTCGATGACGTCACGAAACTGCACGCGCTCGACCCAGTCCGGGCGGATCTTCTCGACGCCGTGCAGCGCACCGACGAGGTTGCCGCACAGGGACGCCGTCGAGTCGTTGTCGCCGCCGTGGTTGACCGAGATCAGCAACGCCTCGTTCGGATCGTCGGTGACCAGCGCCGAGTACAACGCGATCGCGAGCGCCGTGTCACCGACGCCGCCCCCGCCCAACTCCTCCACGCGCGCCACGCTCGGTTCTCCCAGCGCGGCGAGCTCGATGGCATGCTCGACGGCGGCGACGACCTCCTCGTGACCCTCGTGCCGCACGACCGCTTTCATCGCCGTGTCGACGCCGTCGAGTAACCCCTTGCCCCTCAACGCCTCCCAGACGAGTACGGCGAAGAACCCGGCGGACAGGTACCCGCTCGGATGGCCGTGCGTGAGCCCGGCGGCGCACTTGGCCAGCGCGAAAGCCTGCGAAGCGTCGTCGGCGTAGAAGGCGATCGGTGCGACGCGCATGACGCCGCCGCAGCCCTTCGAGTCGTTGGCCGGGTTCTCGGCCGTGGCCATGACGCCGGTGCGGCCGTACTGCTGCAACGCCGACGTCACGGTGAGACCGGGCGCCCGCAGGCGGAACAGGTCGCGGTGGCCGATCAGACGGCCGTCCGGCTCGTCCAGAGTGGACAGTGGTCCGCGCGCCTTCTCCCAAGGCGTCTTCTGGGTGTGCAGCCAACGCTGGTAGGCGTGTTGCACGACCGCGACGATCCCGCCGTTACCGGTGGTCCGCTCACGCACATGGCCCCTGATCATGGCCTCGAACGTGAACAGTGTCATCTGGGTGTCGTCGGTGATCGCCGGGTCGTCGGGCAGGTCGGTGATGCCCTGCGGACCGTGACGCTCGTAGACGACCTCCATCGGCAGGTTCTCGGTATTGGCGCCCAGCGCGTCACCGATGGCACCCCCGATCAGGCAGCCGCGCAGCTTTCCGTTGTCCTGACCCGCTTCCCGCTCCCGTACGACGAACCTGCGGCCTTGCTCATCGACGCCCAGCGTGAACTCGACCTTGACGGTGCGCACCGGCACGGCGTGGACCGGGCCCGAGCTCACGATGTGGTCCAGCGTCGCGATGTCCGCCCTGCTCAGCCACGGCGAGCGCTCGACCTTGAACGCGCCGTACTGCGCGCAGCCGCACATCCTGAGGTGCTGGGCGGCCTCGTCCACAAAGGTCCACATCCGCAGCTCGGTGTCGAAGGACAGGCCGGGGTTGATGTGCAGGTGCTGTGGCCGGGTGCCGGAGAAGTCGTCGCCGGCGAAGACCTTGCTGATGAACGTGTTGAGTGCGACCCGTGTCCACACCGCCGTGCCGGCGGGCAGCAGGTCCGGCCTTGTGAAGACCGGGAGGGTCTCCGGGTAGTCGAACCGGGTCGCCGGCACTTCCCCAGGGATGAGGACCTCGCCGTGGACGCCGTTGTGCCCCAACTGGTCCAGGCCGTACCAGCCGCGTCCGACGTAGTCGAGGAACCGTTCCATCGGGGTGAGCGGCAGAGGGTCGCCGGCCGCGATCGGGCCCGCCACCCGCGCCGGGTTCGGGTGAAACTCACCATCAGCGGTCCAGCCGGCGACGGCGGTGAAGTCCGGGTCCGTGCGCATGCCCGGCATGGAGATCAGCTCGGGATCGAACCGCGCCTCCCACGGCCGGTCCTTGACGCTGCCATCCTCGATGACGGCCGTGGTGCCGAGCACATGCACCTCGACGCCCTGCCTGGGCCACCTGCCGCCGGCGCGGACCTTGCCGTCCTTACCCGGAACGGCGTAGCCGATCTCCCAGCCGTCCCGCGTGCGGAACACGCTGTCCTGGTCGATCCGGAACTCCTCGCCCCGGCACTCCAGGATCCACCGCTCGGCGATCGCGAGCGCCTCGTCCCTGTTCACCACGACCTCCGGTGCAGCTGCTCGGCGACCTTCCGGACGTCGTGCTCCGGCCCGCCCCTGAGCGCTCCCGCGATCGCCCGCGCGACACCTCGGCCTTCACCCCGGACGGCCTGTGCCAACGCCCCCGCCGCGGTCGACGGGTCGGCGTCAGGAGGGTCGAGCTTCTCGGGCTCGAAGAGGTATTCGGCCAGCATGATCACGGCATCGGCGGCCGGCGAGTCCTTGCCGTGCGTGAGGGCGACGAGCTCGCGGACCTGGTCCGCCTCGAGGCGCCGGACGGCGGCGGGCAGCGCCCAGACCAACGCACCAGGCCCCTGCGATCTGACGCCGTTTCCCGCCTGCCGCGACACCAGGTCCGGTTGAACGGACGGCTGCGTGGCCCATTCGGCCAACGCCGTCAGCGGATCTCCTGCCGAACACGCGACCAGCTGGTCGACCAGTCCTGTTCGGACACCCGCGCCGTGCGCGAAACCCTGATAGGCGGCCACGACCTGAGAAAGTCGCGGCGGCCTGATCCATTCGATCTCCCCCATCGCCGTCCGACCATACCCGGACGGACGGCGTCACCAGATGACAATGCCGCCACCGGCGCCCAACGCCCAGCCCGCCGCGATCTGGATGTTGGCCAGGCGCGAGGAGATCCCCTCCAGGTACCACTCGCGGGTGCGGCGTTCGTCGACGCCTTGCGGCGCGAAGGAGGCCAGGTTCGCGCGGAGGACCTTCGTCTCCCGGATGAAGTCCGGAACCTGGTCCGGCGTCACGTAGAGGTCGTTCTCCGCCAGCACCGGGAAGAACCTGGCGCCAAGAGCACGCACGGCCTCGTTGCCCCACACCTCGGTGCGCCAGCTCTCGAACCCCGCGAGCTCCTCGCAGCCGGCCGGGGTCTCCGGGAACTGTCTGTTGCCGTTCTCGTCGAGGAGGTAGACGGACACAAGCAAGCTCATGCGGACAAGTAGAAGGCCCCTGCCGTTTCGCACCGGCAGGGGCCCTCGACTCACGTCGTTCAGAGGCGCTTCGCGAGCTCTTCCGCGACCTCGTAGGTGTTCAGCGCGGCACCCTTGCGCAGGTTGTCACCGCACACGAAGAAGTCCAGCGTGTTCGGGAAGTCCAGCGCCTGGCGCACGCGGCCGACGTACGTCGGGTCCTCGCCCACGGTGTCCGCGGGCGTCGGGAACTTCTGCGCGGCCGGGTCGTCGACCAGGACGATCGTCGGCTGCGACTCGAAGATCTTGTGCGCGGCCTCGACCGTGATCTCGCGGGCGAACGTCGCGTGGACGGACAGCGAGTGGGTCGTGACGACCGGGACGCGGACGCACGTCGCGGAGACCTTCAGGTCCGGGATGCCGAGGATCTTGCGGGCCTCGTTGCGGACCTTCAGCTCCTCGGACGACCAGCCGCCGTCCTTCAGCGAACCGGCCCACGGCACCACGTTCAGCACCAGCGGAGCCGGGAACGGCGAGTCCTCGGCGGACAGACCGGCGGCGGTCAGCGCCTCGGCCACGTCGCCCGCCGACACACCCGCCTCCTTGCCCGCCAGCGCCGCGATCTCGGCGTAGAGGCGGTCGATGCCGGACTGGCCGGCGCCGGAAGCGGCCTGGTAGGAGGCCACGACGAGTTCCTTGAGCTCGAACTCGCGGTGCAGGGCGCCCAGCGACGCCATCATCGACAGCGTCGTGCAGTTCGGGTTCGAGATGATGCCGCGCGGACGCTCGTTGATCTGGTCCGCGTTCACCTCGGGCACGACCAGCGGCACGTCGGCGTCCATCCGGAACGCACCGGAGTTGTCGATCGCTACGGCTCCGCGCTCGACGGCGATCGGCGCCCACTCGGCGCTGACCTCGTCCGGCACGTCGAACATCGCGATGTCGACGCCGTCGAACGCCTCGGCCGACAGAGCGACGACCGTGACGTCCTGGCCGCGCACGTTGATCTTCTTGCCCGCCGAGCGCGGGGACGCGATCAGCCTGATCTCGCCCCACGGCACGGACGAACGGGTGTTGATGATGTCGATCATCACGGTGCCCACGGCACCGGTCGCGCCCACAAGCGCGAGCACTGGGGCGGTCATCGTCCAGTCCCTGCGTAAACGACGGCCTCTTCGTCGGTGCCCAGGTCGAACGCGTCGTGCAGGGCACGGACGGCGTCGTCGAGCTGGGTGTCGCGGCAGATGACCGAGATGCGGATCTCCGAGGTGGAGATGATGTCGATGTTGACGCCGGCCGTGGCCAGCGCCTCACAGAACGTCGCCGTGACGCCGGGGTGCGAACGCATGCCCGCGCCGATCAGCGACACCTTGCCGACGTGCTCGTCGTAGAGCACCTGGTCGAACCCGATCTCGCCGCGGGACTTCTCCAGCGCGGCCACCGCGCGCGGGCCGTCGACCTTGGCCAGCGTGAACGTGATGTCCGTACGGCCGGACGCCGCCTGGGACACGTTCTGCACGACCATGTCGATGTCGAGCTCCGCCTGCGCGACGACGCGGAAGATCTTGGCCGCGATGCCGGGGTGGTCGGGAACTGCCGTCACGGTGATTTTGGCCTCGGACCGGTCGTGCGCGACGCCGGTGATCATCGCCTGTTCCACGGGAAGGTCCTCCACTGAACCGGACACGATGGTTCCGGTCTTGTTGCTGAACGAAGAGCGGACGTGCACGGGGACGTTGTAGCGCCGGGCGTACTCCACGCAGCGGAGCATCAGCACCTTGGCGCCACAGGCGGCCATCTCGAGCATTTCCTCGTAGCTGATCGTGTCGAGTTTCTTCGCGTTCGGCACGATGCGCGGGTCGGCGGTGTAGACGCCGTCCACGTCGGTGTAGATCTCGCACACGTCGGCTTTCGTCGCGGCCGCGAGTGCCACCGCGGTGGTGTCGCTGCCGCCACGGCCGAGCGTGGTGATCTCCTTCGAGTCCTGGGAGACGCCCTGGAAGCCCGCGACGATCGCGATGGCCCCCTCGGACGTCGCGTCCTGGATCCGGCTCGGCGTCACGTCGATGATCCGCGCTTTGCCGTGCACCGAAGTCGTGATCACGCCGGCCTGCGAGCCGGTGTACGAGCGCGCCTCGGCACCGAGCGTGTTGATCGCCATCGCGAGCAGCGACATGGAGATCCGCTCACCGGAGGTGAGGAGCATGTCGAGCTCACGGGCGGGCGGCACCGGCGAGACCTGGCGGGCGAGATCGAGCAGCTCATCAGTCGTGTCACCCATGGCGGACACGACGACGACGACGTCGTTCCCCGCCTTTTTGGTCGCGACGATGCGCTCGGCCACGCGTTTGATCCGCTCGGCGCTTCCAACCGATGAACCGCCGTACTTCTGGACGACGAGCGCCACCGACCTGACCTCCTTCACGCGACTAAAACCCCACGTCGAAGGCAGCCTACCCGGACCACCTGGTGAGACTCTGGAGCCGTGATGCGCGTGACTACTCTGTCCGGGTGTCGTCGAGTACCGATGTCGTGAAGGCCCCAGCTGCCGTGCATGAGAGCAGTGCGCGCTCGCGGATGGCCGAAGCGCTCAGACACCCGGCCGCGCTCTGGACCGCTCCCGCGCTCATCTACCTGATCGTCCGGCAGGTCGGCCTCTTCGTCCTGCAGCTCGTCGTGGAGTACCAGAACAAGCTGACCGGCAAGGCCGACACCTCGGTCGACAACCTGAGGTCGTGGGACGGCGACTGGTTCCTCGGCATCGCGTCGGGCGGCTACAACGGCGTCCCGTCACCCCCGTACGACGCGTTCGGCCACCGCACCGCCGAGACCCCGCTCGCCTTCTTCCCCGGCTACCCGGCGTTGATCAGGTGGGTGGACGGGCTGCCGGGTGTGGACGTGGTCGGCGCGGCCTTCGCGGTCAGCCTGATCAGCGGCATCTTCTGCGCGTACGGCCTGTTCGTCCTGGGCCGGGTCGTCCGCGACGGCTCGAACCGCGCGGGCCTGATCTTCGTGACGCTGTTCGCCGCGTCCCCGATGGCGGTCGTGCTCTCGATGACGTACTCCGAGGCCACGTTCTGCGCGTTCGCCGCCTGGGCGCTGGTCGGCGTGGTGAAGAAGCGCTGGATCCTCGCCGGCGTCTGCTCCGCGGCGGCAGGCCTGGTCCGCCCGACCGCGGCGGCACTCATCGTCGCCGTCGGCCTGGCCGCGCTGGTCGCCGTGCTGGCCGACAGGAAGGACTGGCGAGCCTGGGTGGGCGGCGCCATCGCCCCTCTCGGCCTGCTCGGCTACCTGGGCTGGGTGGCCGTCCGCACCGGCGACCTCATGGGCTGGTTCGGCGTGCAGCAACGGGGCTGGGGCTCGAAGTTCGACGGCGGCGCGGCCACCTGGGAGTTCGCCCTGGGCCACCTCGGCAACCCGCGCTCGCTGCTGGAGACCGGCACCGTCTGGCTCCTGGCACTCGCGATCGTCCTGGTCTTCTACGCCTTCCAGCGCCGCCTGGAGTGGCCGCTGGTCGTCTACGGCCTCGGCGTCCTGGTCATGGACCTGGGTTCGAACGGCCTGATGAACTCGAAGGCCCGCCTGCTGCTCCCGGCCTTCACCCTGCTGCTCCCCCTGGCCCTGGTCCTCGCCCGCCGCCGCCCGTCCACCGTCCTCACGATCCTGGGCATGGCGACGCTCTTCAGCGCATGGTTCGGCGCCTACTCACTGGCCGTTTGGCAGTATGCGATCTGATGAACGAGCTGATCTCGAAGCGCTGGAGCCCTCGCGCCTTCTCCGCCGACGCGACGGTGTCCGACGACGAACTCCGCACCGTGCTGGAGGCGGGCCGCTGGGCCCCGTCCCACGGCAACAGCCAACCGGCCCGCTTCATCGCGGGCCACCGGGGCACCGAGACGTTCGACGCGATCTTCGAAACCCTCACCCGCGGCAACAGGACCTGGGCCTTCCGCGCCTCGGTCCTGCTGATCGGCTGCGTGCTCACCACCGACCACCGCGGCGACATCCCGAACGTCGAGTTCGGCCTGGGCCTCGCAATGGAGAACATGGCCCTGCAAGCCGTGGACTCAGGCCTGATCGCACACATGATGGGCGGCTTCGACAAGGAAGCGGCCCACAAGACGTTCTCCATGCCCGCCGACGTCCGCCCGCTGGTGGCCATGGCACTGGGCAGGCAAGGCGACCTGTCAGCCCTCCCCGAGGACCTTCAAGCCCGTGAGCAGCGCGAACGCAAGCGCCTGCCGCTCTCCGAGACCGTCTTCACCGGCACCTGGGGCAAGTCACAGTTCAGTTGAGAAGTACTTCGTCGCAACGTCGTTGTGCAGCGGAAACGCCAACGGCACGCAGTCGAAGATGACCTTGCGCTCGGAAGCCTCGTCGTTGGGCACGAACGGCGGCATGTCCTCGGCGTTGATCGCGGGCGCGGTAGCGAACATCAACACCGTCCCACCGTCCGGCGTGGACACGAAGTGCAACGGCCGCAGGTCCTCCGGCGGAATGCGCACGTTCGCTTCTTCCTCAAGCTCCCGCACGGCACTCTGCTGCCAGGACTCCCCGCGATCCATGAAGCCACTGACGAACGCCAGCTCGCCAACAGGCGGAATCGCCCGGCGCACCGTCAACAGCCCGGTCCGGGGCCCGTCCTTCACAGGCACGAGCAACACCACGACCGGCGAGGGATTCGCCCACACCATGTGCCCGCAACCAACGCACCTACGCGGGTACGCGGACGTGTCGGAGTACTGAGTGCCACAGCTGCTGCAGAAGTCGTCGCGCGCCATGAACACGAACCTAGTTCAGCCGCCTAACGAGCTTAAGGACGATCGCTCGAACGCCAAGCCAGAACAACGCGGCCAGCCCAAAGTTCACGATCACCCGCAACTTGGCGTCCTCGGGCGAGAAGAGGTCCTTGAACGCCAACGCCACCGGCTCGGCCAGCGACTTGACCGTGCTGGTGATGGGGTTGCCAGGGTTGGCCCCGCCGACAGTGAGCACGACGTGAACCACGAGCAAGACCGCCAGCCCAAGGCCGACCCAACTGATGACTCCGGCGGCGATACCAACCACACGCGTCCGCATACCGCCGGAATCTACCCCTCAGTAGCGCGACAGCACACGCGCGATCAAACCGGTCACAACCAGCCAGAACACGGCAGCGAGACCGTAGTTGAGGAAGACGTCGAGGTTGTAGTTGCCGGTCGCGAAGAGCCCCGGGAAGAACAGGGCGAGAGGCTCGGCGAGGGACTGGATGAACTTGAAGAACGCGTTCCCCTGGTTCGCGCCCAACACGATCATCAGGATGTACAGCACCTCGATGAGGGCGAAGAGTGCACCGATGCCGCTGATCACGCGGGAAGCCGTGCCGCGGCCGCTGGAGGTACGTAATCTGGACATACATGAACAATTCCCAGATCTGAGCAAACCAAAACTTGCAGGTTGACCTGCTTCAGCCTGGTCACACGCGACGCCGAAGGCGAGCCGTCCTTACCAAAACGGGCCAACGCACTCTCTAAGCAACAGGCAGCCGCCCAACGCAACAGGCGTGCCATCAACCCGCTCGTGGCGTGGACCCCCTGATCAGATTGCCGGGGGTCTGGGGGCAGCGCCCCCAGGGGAAGCACGCAACCGCAAGGTCGCCGCCCGCAAGGTGACCACCCGCCCGGTCGCGGCACGCAAAGGTGATCACCCACAAGGGTCGCGACGCAGCCGGACGTCCCACGATCCGGTCGCCAAGTTCCATCAACCCCAGATCTGTGACTACTCTGTCCGACGTGTGGCGTTCCCTCCTGCTTCGCTGCCGTGACGGGGTCTGATCAGACCGGCCCCCCGTCGCGGGACTCAGCGTTGCCGCCGGTCGTTCCGATAAAACGACCCGCAGGAGCACAAGACCCATGACCTCGAACGAGGCCTTCACCACGACGAGCCCCGACTCGGCGGACGCCTACACCTCAGGCACCAGCCGAATCCGCAAGCCGTCCCGCCCGGCCCCGGACACCCAGCAGTCCTGGAACCGCCAACTGGGCAGCAGCATGCCGTTCCACCGCTACCGCCCGTTCGGCGAACTGGTCGAGGTCATCGACGTACCGGACCGCACCTGGCCGACGAAGAAGACGACCAAAGCACCCCTGTGGTGCGCGGTAGACCTGCGGGACGGCAACCAGGCCCTGATCGACCCGATGTCCCCGGCACGCAAGCGCAAGATGTTCGACCTCCTGGTCCGCATGGGCTTCAAGGAGATCGAGGTGGGCTTCCCAGCGGCCAGCCAGACCGACTTCGACTTCGTCAGGGAGATCATCGAGGACGGCGCCGTCCCGGACGACGTCACGATCCAGGTGCTGACGCAGTGCCGCGAGGAGCTGATCGCCCGCACGTTCGAGTCGCTGCGGGGCGCGAACAAGGCGATCGTCCACTTCTACAACTCGACGTCGATCCTGCAGCGCCGCGTGGTGTTCCGCAGCGACAGGGACGGCATCAAGAAGATCGCCGTCGAGGCGGCGAAGTTCGCCAAGCAGCAGGAACAGGGCTACCCGGAGACCGACTTCCGCTACGAGTACAGCCCCGAGTCCTACACCGGCACCGAGCTGTCCTACGCCCTGGAGGTCTGCAACGCGGTCCAGGACGTCATCCAGCCGACGCCCGAGAAGCCGCTGATCATCAACCTGCCGGCGACCGTCGAGATGGCCACGCCGAACGTCTACGCCGACTCGATCGAGTGGATGTCGCGCAACCTCGCCAACCGCGAGGCGATCATCCTGAGCCTGCACCCGCACAACGACCGCGGTACCGGTGTCGCCGCCGCCGAGCTGGGTTACCTGGCCGGCGCGGACCGCATCGAGGGCTGCCTGTTCGGCAACGGTGAGCGCACCGGCAACGTCTGCCTGGTCACGCTGGCCATGAACATGTTCAGCCAGGGCATCGACCCGCAGATCGACTTCAGCGACATCGACGAGGTCCGTCGCACCGTCGAGTACTGCAACCAGCTGCCCGTCGCCGAGCGCCACCCGTACGGCGGTGACCTGGTCTTCACCGCGTTCTCGGGCTCGCACCAGGACGCGATCAAGAAGGGCTTCGAGGCCCTGGAGGCCGACGCCAAGGAGGCCGGCCAGCACGTCGACGACTTCCTGTGGGAGGTCCCGTACCTGCCGATCGACCCGAAGGACATCGGCCGCAACTACGAGGCCGTCATCCGGGTCAACTCGCAGTCCGGCAAGGGTGGCGTGGCGTACCTGATGAAGCAGGAGCACCACCTGGACCTGCCGCGGCGCCTGCAGATCGAGTTCTCGAAGGTGATCCAGGAGGTCACCGACACGCAGGGCGGCGAGATCAACCCGAAGGAGATGTGGGACGCCTTCGCGGAGGAGTACCTGCACGGCAAGGTGCCGCTGTACCTGCTGAAGCACAGGGCGTCGGCGGACGGCACTGGGCGCGAGGAGATCACCGCGACGCTGCTGATCGACGGCGACGAGCAGGAGATCACGGGCTCGGGCAACGGTCCGATCGCCGCGTTCGTCGACGCGCTCGCCTCGGTGGGCTACGACGTGCGGGTGCTGGACTACGCCGAGCACGCGCTGTCCGCCGGTGACGACGCCCGCGCGGCCGCCTACGTCGAATGCGCCGTGGGCGACCGCGTGCTGTGGGGCGTGGGCATCGACTCCTCCACGGTCGCGGCATCGTTCCGCGCGATCGTGTCGGCGATCAACCGGGCACAGCGTTAGATCGTTCTGGGCTAACCGAGTACAAGCGACGGGGAGGACGCGTGCGGCACCAGTTGCCGCGGCGCGCCCTCCCCGTTCGCTTGCGCGGCCCAGATGCCCTCACCCGGCAGGCCGTAGGCAATGGTGTCGTTGTCGAGCCACACGACCTGGTCGTCGATCCCACGGGTCTCGGCCAGGGGTGTCTCCACCATCGTGGTCAGGTCCAGCACGTGCTGGCGCCACGGTCGCGCGCCGTCGCCGGGCACGCGCTTCTTGAACGCCACGCGCTTGCCGTCCGGGGAGAGCGACGGGCATTCGGCGTTCTCCCGCAACGTCTTCGCCGACTCGTCCACCGCGTCGCCCTGCACCAGGTAGGTCTTTCCGGCGGTGCTCATCGTCGCGTAGTACGTGCGGTCGTCCGGGGCGAACGTGACGCCCCACCAGTTCATGTCGTTGACGGTCTTCATGCCCGCGACGGACGTGCCCTCGATGTTGCTGGCGTAGGCCTCCGTCTGCTGGTCGAAGATCGCGGTGCGGGTGGAGAACGTGCCTGCCTGCGCGTACGAGTCGCCGGTGACGAACGTCGTCCACGACGCCATCCGCCCGTCCGCCGACAGCTTGGCGCGGTTGGGCACGCCGTCGACCTCGACGCGGCGGCGTTCGGCCAGCCCGCGGTCGACGAACACCGCGGTCGAGCCGGGCAACGGGCCGGAGGCGTCCGCGAGGCACAGCCCCTGCCCGCCTGCCGTGAAGAACCGCTTGCAGGACAACGAGCTCACCCGCCGCGGACCGGACGGGTCGGTCAGCGGCACCGACGCCACCCTGCCGCTCACCTCGTCCACGAACATCAGCCGTCCGGACGAGAGTTCGACCGGACCCTGTTCCACGGCAACGGAAATCTCGGCCGGAGCGCGCAGGGCGTAGGCGGTGGCGCCCGCGCCCAGCGCGATCACGGCGGCGATCACGATCAGGATCCTCACCAAGCGAACCACGTCCAAAGAGCACCGAAGAGAACGGAAGAGGCGGCGCGGGCGAGCACCTGCCCGGTCTGCAGCAGGGCCAGACCGGACGTGCGCAGCTCGTCCGGGATCATCGGCCCGGCAACGGCCATGAGCACGCCGTCGGTGCACGCGTAGAAGAGCCCGTGCAGCACCAGAACGCCGACCAGCAGGGAGATCCCGGAAACACCGGCGAGCAGCACGTACGCGCCGAGCAGCGCGAAATGTCCGAAAAGGAAGATCTTCCACCGGCCCACGCGATCGGCCAGTGAGCCCAGCGGCACGGCGGCGAGCAGGTACACACCGGCCGTACCGAGGGGCAGCAACGCGATGTAAGCGAGCTCGACGTCGAGCTTCTTCTGCAGCAACAGGTAGATGAACCCGTCGCCCAGCGTCAGGAACCCGAGCCCGCACGCGACCAGGCAGACCCGCCGGAACGGCCTGGACCGCAGCAACCCGAAAGCCGATCGCAGCGACACCGCGACGCGTGGCAGCACGTCCCGGTGATCACGCACGAAGAGCACCAGAACCAGAAAACCCAGTGCGGCGAAGCAGAAGCTCACCACGAACACCACGTCGTAGCGGGCCGGCAACGTCCACAGGAGACAGAACGCCAGCAGTGGGCCGAGGAACGCGCCCACGGTGTCCATCGCGCGGTGGACACCGAAAGCCCGGCCCAGCGCCGAAGGCTCGCTGCTCAACGTGATCAGCGCGTCCCTCGGCGCGGTGCGCAGGCCCTTGCCGGTCCGGTCCCCGGCCAGCACGAGCCCCATCGCGGTGGCCGAGGTCCCGGCGGCGAGCAGGCCGAGCTTGCCCAGCGCCGAGATCCCGTACCCGAGTCCGGCCACGAACTTGCGCCGTTGCCAGCGGTCCGCGGCGTGACCGCCCACCACGCGGACCAGTGCCGTCACACCGGTGTAGATGCCGTCGAGCACACCGAACTGCAGTGGGGAGAACCCCAGTCCCAGCACCAGGTACAGCGGCAGGATGGCGGTGACCATCTCGGACGAGACGTCCGTGAGCAGGGACACCGCGCCCAACGCGAGCACGTTCCCCGCGATCCTGCCGGTGCCACCAGATGCCGGAGCTTGTCTAGCGGTAGCGATGTACACGACGGCCTCCGATCAACAGCCAGATCCGATTAGCTGCCAGATCCGATCAACGACAGTTGTAGGGACCGGCCTTGTCGCGCACCTTGCCCGCCGTGTCGATGACCTCCCACGAGTAGGAGCGACCGGACAGGGTGAACTTCACGACGCCGTGCGAGTCGGCGAACCAGTTCTCCACGCCCGCACGGGGCTTGACGTTGGAGTAGAGGTAGTCACCGCCGATGCCGATGATCGCGGAGCGCATGCCGTTGGCCTGGTCGATCGATCCGCTCTTGCTCAGCGGGGCCAGTCGCTCGTAGTGGTGGTCGTGACCACTGAGCACCAGGTCCGCCTTGGCGTCGGCGAAGGCGTTCCACACCGTCGTCATCTTGGACTTGTCGCCGTACTCACCCGAGTTGAAGCGCGGGTGGTGCCAGTAACCGACGACGCACGCCTTGGTGTTCGCGGCGAGGTCGGCCTTCAGCCAGCTCATCTGCGTCGAGTCGGCACCCGTGTCGTACATCTTCTGGGAGTCGATCGAGACGAAGTGGAAGTCGCCGGCTTCCCAGCTGTAGAACGGCTTGCCCTGCGGGTAGGCCTGGGCACCGAAGTAGGACTTGTAGCCGTTGAGGCCGTCCTCCCACTCGTGGTTGCCGGTCGCGGGGTGGGTGATGCTCTTGTACCTGCCCCACGACTTGTCGTAGTGGTTCCGGAACTCCGTGATCGTGCCGCTGTCGTACTGGTTGTCGCCGACCGTGAGGATGTGGTTCGGCTTGATCTGGTCGATCAGCCTCGCGGTCTCGTAGTGCTCCCTGTTCGTCAGCGACGCGATGTCACCGGCCGCGACGACCGTGATGGTGTCGCCGGGCGCGGCCGGCAGGGTCGTCGCCTGCACCGAGTTGCTTGCGGGACCGAGGTTTCCGGCCGCGTCACGCGCCTTGACGGTGTAGGTGAACGCCGTACCGGACGCGAGGCCCGTGTCGGTGAACGTGGTGCCGGTCGGAGTGCCCACGACACTGCCGTTGCGCAGGACGTCGTAGCCGGTCACGCCGACGTTGTCGGTCGCGGCCGTCCACTGCAGACTGACCGAGCTCGACGTCGTGCCGGTGCTGGCGAGCCCGGACGGCGCGGTCGGCGCCGTGTTGTCACCGTTGGAGTTGCTGCCCCAGACCTCGAGGTCGAAGATCGAGTAACCCCACGCCGTGCCGCGCTTGGTGCCGTAGATCCGCACGTAGCGGCCTGACGTGCTCAGGGTCGTGTCGTCGATGCCACCGTTCTGACCGGTGAGGGTCTTCTTGGTGCTCCACGACGAGCCGTCGCTGGACGTCTGGATCTTGTACTCGGAGGCGTACGCCGCCTCCCAATTGATCTTGACCCTCGAGATGGTGGCGGCGCCACCGAGGTCGACGGCGATCCACTGCGGATCGACGCCCTCGAGGCTCGCCCACCGGGTGGTCGAGTTCCCGTCGACGGCGTTGGCGCCGCCGAAGGTCTCGGCCTCGACGGACGAGACAGTGGTGGGTTTGTTGGCGGACAGCAGGGAGTCAGCCGCGTTGGCCGTACCCGACGCGGCGATCTGGGGGACCACCAACGCGAACAGGGCGATCGCGACACCAGCTCTGGTGTGCTTTTTGATCACTTCGTTCCTCCTGGGCAAGGGCGGCGGCTCGAAGGATTGGTAAACAAGCTTTCCAATTGAGTTCGGACGTTAACCGCGGCCGAACACGCAGGTCAACGGCAGAAGCGCTGGATGAATCGATGACAGATCGGAGGTCTGTCGGCAGAACCGAGCGGTCATCGGCAGTCACGACGTGACCGCTCGACGCATATGGCCTGGATCACACCTGGCCCGCTGGCATGTGCGGCCTTCGACCGGATCACGCACCCGTCCAAGGACAAGGCCGGCGGCGACCGGGATTCGTGCCGGGAAACCTCCCCGGGTCACGCCCAGTCATGCCCTTTCGGTCAGCGGACAGGGCCGTTCGGACGAGCCGGGCGTGCTACCTGTGGGCACGCTGAAGAAACACCCAGGTCGGGATTGTTCACCTGGGTCACGTACGTTCACCGATCATGAGCACCGCAGCCAGCCTCATAGTGCTGTTCCTGGTCGCCGTCGTGCCGCTGGCACCGACGGAGGCCGTGCTCATCGGCGCCGGCGTCCTGGCGGCGTCCGGTCAGGTGCCGCTCTACCTGGTCGTGCTCGTCGCCGCGGCCGGGTGCCTGCTCAGCGACATGATCAACTTTACCGCAGGGCGCCGGATGGGGATGCGGGCCCTCGACAAGGTCAACAGGAACGCCAAGGCGCGGTCGATGGTCGTGTGGACGGCCGACCAGCTCGCGACGAAGGGCGAGACGATCCTCATCGCGGCACGGTTCCTGCCCGCGGGCGGCATCGTCGGGGCGCTGCTGACGGGGGCGCTGAAGTGGCCGCTGCGCCGGTTCGTGCCGGTCGCGGCACTCGGGTCGGCGCTGTGGAGCCTCTACCCCGCCACCGTGGGGTACATCGGCGGTCAGCTCGTCGACGAGGCGTGGCTCGCGATGCTGTTGTCGTTCGGCGTGGCCACGCTCATCTCCGTCCCGATCGGCATGGCGATCCGGGCGCGCAACGCCAACCGCACTCTCTCGTACGCCGAGGCGTCGTCGTAGAGCACCGCGAACCGGTCCGCGGCCGCCAGCAGGGCGTCCACCTCGAACGCCATCTGGGCGTCGCCGCACAGCCGTTCCAGCAGTGAGATCCAGCGCAGGTTGAAGAGCATCAACGCGTCGCGCACGCGGCCGGGACGAGCGGCGAACTCCGAGCGGGTCACGACGAAGAAGCAGCCGCCGGGGAACACGCGCCGCTTCGAGTAGTCGAGCCAGCGTTCGCTCAGGTCCAGGAGCGTTCCGCCCGCCATCACGACCTCGCGCGCGAAGATCTCCGCTGCCGTGTGCACGGTGCAGATCTGCAGTTCTTCCTTGGCGCCGAAGTGCGAGAACACCCCGCTCTTGCTCATGCCGAGCTCGACCGCGAGCCGCCCGATCGTGACGCCCTCCAGGCCGTCGACCGAGGCGATCTCCGCCGCGCGCAGGAGGATCGAGCCACGACTGTCCATCCACCGAGGACAACGCAGAGCCCTGGAGAAACGAACGGGGCCACCTCGAAGTGAGGTGGCCCCGGCCGGAGAACACGAACTACGGGTTGAGCGCTTCGGTCACCGAAGCCGGTCCCACGAGCGGGACGTCGGGCGACAGGCCGTCGCCCTCCTCCACCAGGATCGGCTTCACCTCGTGCGGCTGGATCTGGCCTGACTGGATCTGCTCGGCGTAGTGGCACGCCACCTTGTGCCCCGGCTTGAGCTCACGCAGCGCGGGCCGTTCGGTGTCACAACGAGTCTCCTGCCGCCACGGGCACCGGGTGTGGAACCGGCAGCCGCTGGGCGGGTTCGCCGGCGACGGGAGGTCGCCCGCGAGCAGGATCCGTTCGCGCCGGTCCTCGACCACGGGGTCGGGCACCGGGATCGCCGACAGCAGCGCCCGCGTGTACGGGTGCAGCGGCTCCGCGTAGAGGTCCGCGGCGGAGGCCTCCTCGACCAGGCCGCCGAGGTACATCACGCCCACGCGGTCGGAGATGTGCTTCACGACCGCGAGGTCGTGCGCGATCACCAGGTAGGTCAGGCCGAACTGCTCCTGGAGCTGCTCCATCAGGTTCACGACCTGCGCCTGCACCGACACGTCCAGCGCGGACACCGGCTCGTCGGCGACGATCAGGTCCGGCTCGAGGGCCAGGGCCCGCGCGATGCCGATGCGCTGCCGCTGTCCGCCCGAGAACTCGTGCGGGTACTTGCGCAGCGCCGTGGTCGGCAGGCCGACGGCCGTGAGCAGGTCGCGAAGCCGCTTGTTGGTCGACTCCTTGCCCTTGTCCAGGCCGTGCGCCCGCAGGCCCTCGATCAGGATGGACTCCACGGACTGCCGCGGGTCCAAAGAGGACAGCGGGTCCTGGAACACCATCTGGATCCGGCGCCGCATCTTGCGCAGCTCCTCGCCCTTGAGGGCGGAGAAGTCCTGACCGTCGAAGACCATCTTGCCCGCGGTCGGCTCGTTGAGCCGCAGCATCGCCCGCCCGAGGGTGGACTTGCCGCAGCCCGACTCGCCGACCAGGCCGTACGTCTCGCCGCGCTTGATCTCGAGGTCGACGCCGTCGACCGCGTAGACGTAACCGACGGTGCGGTCCATGAACACGCCCCGCTTGATCGGGAAGTGCACCTTCATGTCCTGCACGGAAACCAGGGTCTCGCTCATACCGGCACCTCCTCGGCGGCGGGAGTTCCCGGCACCACCGGGTTGTGACAGCGGAGCAGGCGACCCAGCTGGTCCTCTTCCGCGGGCGTGACCTGAACGCACACGTCCAGCGCGTTCGGGCACCGGGGTGCGAACGCGCAGCCCTGAGCCCACGGGATGTTGTCCGCAACGGAACCCCTGATCGGCGTCAGCTTCTCGCCGGGCGCCGCGTCGAGGCGCGGGATCGAGGCCAGCAGGCCGTGGGTGTACGGGTGGCGCGGCTCCGCGAAGAGCGGGTGCCGGTTGGCCTTCTCGACCACCTTGCCGCCGTACAGCACGTTGACCTCGTCGCACAGGCCCGCGACGACACCCAGGTCGTGGGTGATCATCACGAGCGCGGTGCCGAGGTCCTGCACCAGTTCCTTCATCACGGACAGGATCTGGGCCTGGATGGTCACGTCCAGCGCCGTCGTCGGCTCGTCCGCGATCAGCAGCTTCGGCCGGCACGCCAGCGCGATCGCGATGAGCGCGCGCTGCCGCATGCCGCCGGAGAGCTGGTGCGGGTACTCCTTGAGCCGGCGGTTCGGGTCCGGGATGCCGACCTTGTCGAGCAGGTTCTTCGCCTCGATCATGGCTTCCTTGCGGGCCAGGCCGCGGTGCCGTTCGAGCACCTCGGTGACCTGCAGGCCGATCGGGATGACCGGGTTGAGCGACGACAGCGGGTCCTGGAAGACCATGCCGAGCTCGCTGCCGCGCTTGTCGCGCATCTGCCTGTCCGACAGCTTCAGCAGATCCGTGCCGTCGTAGGTCACGGTGCCGGTGACCGTGGCGCCGCGCTTGGGCAGCAGACCCATGATCGCCAGCGATGTCACCGACTTGCCGCAGCCCGACTCGCCGACGAGGCCGACGGTCTGGCCGGGCTCGACGTCGAAGTTGACGCCGTCGACCGCGCGGAACGGTTCCTCGCCACGACGCTGGAACACGACGGTGAGGTCACGAACTTCGAGGAGTGCCACGACGACTCACCGCCTGTTCTTCGGGTCGAGGGCTTCCCGCAGGGTCTCGCCCATGAGCGTGAAACCGAGCGCGACGATGATGATGCAGACCGCGGGCCACGCGGCGAGGTGCGGATGCGTGTCGAAGACGTTCTGCACGTCGCCGAGCATCTGCCCCCACTCCGGGATCCGGTCGTCCGGGTTGCCGAGGCCGAGGAACGACAGCGCGGCCGCCTCGATGATCGCGGTGGCCAGGACGAGCGTGGACTGCACGATCACCGGGCTGAGCGAGTTCGGCAGCATGTGCCGGAACACGATCGCGCCCTTCTTGACGCCGAGCGCCGTGGCCGCCAGCACGTGATCGCTGTGCCGTTGCGCGAGCATCGAGCCTCTGAGCAATCGCGCGAACACGGGTATCTGCACGATCGCGACCGCGAGGATCACGGTGAACTGGCTCGGCCGGGCGAACATCGCCGCGATCGAGAACGCCAGCAGCAGCGACGGCAGCGACAGCATGACGTCGACCAGGCGCATGACGACCGAGTCGACCCAGCCGCCGATGGCGCCCGCGAGCGTGCCCAGGATCAGGCCGCCGGTGAGACCGATCAGCGTCGCGCCGACACCGACGATCAACGTCTGCTGCGAGCCGACCAGCAGGCGCGAGAAGAAGTCGCGGCCCTGCAGGTCACCACCGAGCGGGTGGCCCGGCTGGGCGGGCGGGATCTCGTTGCGCGCCTTGATGACCTGCTCGATCAGCAGCTTGTCGGACGGGTCGTGCGGGGCGAGCCACGGCGACAGCAGCGACACCACGATGAAGATGCCGATGATGGTCGCGCCGATGAGGAACACCGGGCTGCGCCGAAGCCGCTTCCACGCGCTCGCCGCGAGCGATACGCCCGCGGTGTCGGCGAGGTCGTCGATCTTTTCCTTCTTGGAGACTCCGAGTGCCACTGCGCTCACCTCGTCCTGATGCGCGGGTCGATGAGCGCGTACGAGAGGTCGACCAACAGATTGACCACGACGTAGACGATCGTGGCCATGATGATCAACAGCAGCAGCACCGGATAGTCACGCCGTTCGAACCCGATGGCCAGCGCCTGGCCGACCCCTGGGATCACGAACACCTTCTCGGTGAGCACCGCGCCGGAGAGCAGTGCGCCGGTCTGCAGACCGATCGTCGTGACGACCGGCAGCATCGAGTTGCGCAGCACGTGCCGGCGGCGGATCACCGATGCGGTGAGGCCCTTCGACTCGGCGGTGCGCACGAAGTCCTCGTCGAGCACGTCGAGCACGGCCGCCCTGGTGATCCGGAAGATCACCGCGAACGGGATCGTGGCGAGTGCGATGGCCGGCAGGATCAGGTGCTTCAACGCGTCGAGCGTCGCGTCGAACTCACCGGTGAGGATGCCGTCGAGGGTGAAGAAGCCGGTGACGCGGGTGGCGTTGATGTCGCCCTGGCGGCCGAACGAGGGAAGGCCGAGAGCGGCCGAAGCCGCGTCCTTGAGCACGTAGGCCAGGAAGAACACCGGCACGGCCACGCCGATGAGCGAGCCGATGACGCTGAGGTTGTCGAACAGGCCGCCGCGACGCTTCGCGGCGAGGTAACCGAGCGGAACGCCGACGAGGATCGCGATCACGATCGCGAAGAAGCTGAGCTCGATCGTCGCGGGGAACCGCTGGACGAAGATGTCGAGGGCCGAGTCACCGGGCTGAACACCGGTGGAGACGCCGAAGTCACCGGACGCCGCACGCCCGAGGAACTTGAAGTACTGCACGATGATCGGCTGATCGAGGCCGAGTTGCTTGGTGAGGGCTTCTCGCGACTCCGGCGTAGCGCGCTCTCCCAGGAGGGCCGAAACCGGCCCTCCTGGGAGGAGTCGCATCCACGCGAAGAGCAGCAGCGAGAGCACCAGCACCACGCCGACCAGCTGGACCAGCCGTCGAATGGTGTAGCGGAGCACTTGAGCTACCCCGTTGTTCTCTTGTGGTGGGAGGGGGTGTCACGACCGGCAGCCTCGACCGCGCCTTCCGGCGCCCAGCAGGGCGCCTCGCGGCACCGGCCCCACGTCCACAGCCAACCAGGATGAGGACGCGGGGCCGGCGCCACGACGCACCCGTCTGGCCACCGAAATACGGGGCCGACGCTGCCGGTCGAGACACTGGTCTCAGCTCAGCCCTTGGAGGCCGGGCCGAACTTCTCGTCGGTCAACGGGCTCGGGACGACACCCTTGATGTCCGACTTCAACACCAGAGCGGGCGGGGAGTGCGAGATCGGGATCGCGGGCAGGTACTCGTCCATGATCTTCTTGTTGATCTCTTCGTACAGCTTCGTGCGGTTGGCCTCGTTCGGCTCGGAGTTCGCCTTGGCCAGGTCCGCCGCGAGGCTGGCGCCCCACGCGGACACACCCGTGTTGAAGCGGTTGTCGGTGCGGCCGAAGAACGTGCCGACCCAGTTGTGCGCCGTGCCGTTGTCGCCGGTCCAGCCCAGGAGGAACAGGTCCGGGGCGCCGTTGTCGACGTCGGTCAGGTAGCCACCGTTCCACGGCTTCGTGGTGACCTCGATCTTGATGCCCGCGGCCTGCAGGTCACCGGAGATCGCGCCGAACAGGTCCTTCGGGTTCGGCATGTACGGACGCGTGACCTCGGAGGGCCAGTAGAACTTCAGCGTCAGGTCGGAGGCACCGGCCTCGGCCAGCAGGGACTTCGCCTTGGCGGCGTCGTAGCCGACGGCCTTGAGGTCCTTGGCGTAGCCGTTGACGGTGTCCGGCATGAACTGCGTCGCGACCTTGGCGCCCTCGGGCAGCTGCGACTTGACCAGCTGCTCGCGGTTGATCGCGTACTGCAGCGCCTGGCGCACCTTGAGGTCCGCGAGCTTCGGGTTGTTCTTCTGGTTGATGCCCAGGTAGAACACGTTGAAGGCGGGACGGATCGCGACGTTGAAGCCGTCGGTCTTCAGACCGGCCCAGTCCGCCGCGTTCGGCAGGTCGTAGCCGTCGATGTCGCCGGCCTTGAGCGCCTGCTTGCGGGCGGTCTCGTCCGGGATGATCTTGAAGACGATCTTGTCCAGCTTGGCCTTCGTGCCGTGGTAGGCGTCGTTCTTCACGAGCTCCACGGTGTTGTTGGCCTTGTCGTACTTGCCGAACTTGAACGGGCCCGTGCCGGTCGGGTGCTCGTTCGCGTAGGCCGGGTAGGTGAACGCGTCACCGGCGGCCTGGACGTTGTCCGCGTCGTACTTCTTCAGCGCCTCGGGGCTGGAGATCGAGAACGACGTGAAGCCGAGGACCGACGGGAACTGCGAGGTGACCTCGTTCAGCTCGATGACCGCGGTCTTGGCGTCCTTGGCCGTGCAGGACTTGTACAGCGAGGGCTTGTCCGGCGTGCTGGCGAAGCCGCCGAAGTTGTCCAGCCAGTACTGGGAGACGGCGTCACTCGTGCCGGCGCCCTTCTGGTTGTACCAGCGGTTGAAGTTGAAGCACACGGCCTCGGCGTTGAAATCGGTGCCGTCGTGGAACTTCACACCCTCCTTGAGGGTGAACGTCCAGGTCTTGCCATCGGCACTCGGGTCGTACTTCGTGGCCAGCGCGGGCTCGACCTCGGCGGTGCCCGGCTTGAAGCCGACCAGACCCTCGAACATCTGGCGGGAGACCCGGAAGGTCTCACCGTCGGTCGCGTAGAACGGGTCGAAGAGCTTCGGCGCGCCGGCAGCGCCGAAGGTCAGCGTGCCGCCTTCCTTGCCGCCGCCGCCAGAGTCGCGCTGGGATGTTGCGCAACCTGAGAGGGCGAGGGCACTGACGCTGAGGAAGCCGATCACGGCAACCCACCGGCGTCGAGCCGTTACTGAGTGGACCATCAAACACCCCTTGCAGAAATCCGCACGTCTCACGGTGTGGTCGCCGACGATAACCGTTGTACATACCCCCTCCGGGGCAACTCAGGTCACGATCCGGCCACTAGACCAGGCATTCTGATACGTCCGGCGCATGCCCGCTGACCCAACGTGAGCACTGCGGATGCGTCGAACGCTCTCCTAGGCTGTAGAAACAACAACGACACGCGGAGGAGGTTCCATGAGCAGACTGGTCGAGTTCCGCGTGCTCGGCCCCCTCCAGGTCCTCCTCGACTCCGAACCACTGCTGGTCCGAGCCGGCCGCCAGCGGGCGCTGCTCGTGTCGTTGTTGCTGCGCGCGGGCACGTCGGTGTCCGTGGACGAACTCGCCGCCAACGTGTGGGGTGAAGATCCACCCGCACGTGCGAGAGCGACACTTCAGACATATGTGATGCGTCTCAGACAGCTGCTCGGGCCGTCCGTGCCGATCAGGACCGTGCCCGACGGGTACCTGATCGACGTCGACGAGAAGACCATCGACCTGATGCGCTTCGAACCCCTGATCGACCAGGGCGAACAGGAGCGCGCCGCCGGGAACCTGCGGGCCGCGTCGGCCGCGTTCGCCGCCGCGCTGGGCCTGTGGCGAGGTCCGGCCCTGGTCGACGTGCCGTCGGAGGTCCTGCACCGCGACGAGGTGCCGCGGCTCAACGAACGCCGCCTGCACGTGCTGGAACGCCGGGTCGAGGTCGATCTCGAACTGGGCCGCCACGGTGAGCTGGTCGCGGAGTTGTCCCGGCTGACCAGCGAACATCCGTTGCGCGAACGGTTCTGGGCGCAGTTGATGGTCGCGCTGTACCGGTCCGGCCGGCAGAGCGAGGCGCTGGCCGCCTACCAGCGCGTTTCGCGGTTGCTGGGCGACGAGCTGGGCATCGATCCCGGCGACGAGCTGCGGCGCGTGCACGGCCAGGTGCTGTCCGGGTCGATCGGCACGGTGGCGGCCTCGGCCGGTGCGCCGGTGGTCGCCGCGAAGCCGGAACGGGTCGTGCCGTCGCAGCTACCTGCGGACATCCCCGACTTCGTCGGCCGCGACGAGGCCGTGTCGCTGATCGTGGCCCTGCTGCGGACCGCGCAGGGCGTGCCGGTCGTGACGCTGGCGGGCCCGCCGGGCGTGGGCAAGACGGCGTTGGCCGTGCACGCGGCGCATCGGATGCGCGCGGACTTCGCGGACGGTCAGCTGTACGTCAACCTGCGCGGATACGCCCCCGGACCGCCGTTGAGCGCGGTGGACGTGCTGCCCCGGTTCCTGCGCGCTTTGGGGACCGAACCCGATCAGGTGCCGTTGGACCAGGACGAGCAGGAGGCGATGTTCCGGTCCACGCTGACCGGTCAGCGGGTCCTGTTGCTGCTGGACAACGCGTCTTCCGCCGAGCAGATCCGTCCTCTGCTGCCCGGCTCGCCGGGGTGCGCGGTGCTGGTGACCTCGCGCGACACGTTGCGCGGCCTGGCCGTGTCGCACGCGGCGTCGAACGTGCGGCTCGACGTGCTCGACTGGCACGAGACGAAGTCACTCCTCGCAGGCATTTTGGGTGCGGACGAGGTGGCATCCCAAGAGGACGCCGCGTTGGAGCTGGCGGCCCTCTGCGCGCATCTGCCATTGGCTTTGCGTATCGCAGCCGCGAACCTCGTGTCGCGCCCGGAGCTGTCCATTGCGGACTACGTGGAGGAGTTGCGGGCGGGCAACCGGCTCGCGGCGCTGGCCGTCGAGGGCGACGAACGGGTCGCGGTGCACGCGGCGTTCGACCTCTCCTACACGGCGTTGAAGCCCGAGCTCGCGCAGATGTTCCGGGTGCTGTCGCTGGTCCCCGGCACGGACTTCACGCCCGAGATGGCCGCCGCGCTGAGCGGGCTGACCACTCAGGACGCTCGCCGGCGGCTGGACCGCCTGGCCACCGCGAACCTGATCTCGAACCACGCGCCGTCGCGCTACCAGTTCCACGACCTGCTGCGCGACTACGCGGCCGAGCGCCTGGCGTTCGAGGAGGGCCGTGCCGACGCGCGGCTCGCGTTGCGGCGGCTGCTGGACTGGGCGGTGCGCTCGGTCGACAACGCCACCTCGGCGATGAAGTCGACGCTGTTCCGCTTCCCCCGCCCGGCCCCGCTCGACGGCGTGGTGCCGCGGACGTTCAGCACGTCCACCGAGGCCCTGACCTGGCTGGACGTCGAACGCGCCAACCTGGTCGCGCTGGTGGCGCACTCCGTCGAACGCGATCCCGAGAACTCGCCGTGGCAGCTGGCCGACGCCCTGCGTGGCTACTTCTACACGCAGTCGTTGACGGCGGAGTGGCGCGAGACCGCGAAGGCCGGCCTGCTGGGTGCTCGCGCGCCCCGGGACGAGCTCGGCCAGCTCGCGATGCTGTCCTCCCTGGGCACGCTGTACTGGGTGACCGGGCAGCACCGCAACGCGCTCGGCTACTACCAGCAGGCCATCGTGCTGCAGGAACAGATCGACCTCCCCCAGGCCGAAGCCGCCGTCCTGTCCAACGCGGGCAGCGTCCACATCGACCTCGGCGAACTCGAACACGCCGCCGACCACCTCGAACGCGCCCTGGTGATCGCCCGCCGGGTGGGCGCGCCCCAGCTGCTCGCGAACGCGCTGTTCAACCTCGGCGGCGTCTACATGCAGCTCGGCCAGCTCGACCGCGCCGCGTCGACGTTCGAAGAAGCGCTGGAGGACGGCAAGCGCCTCGACTCGTGGATCCTGCAAGCGAACTCGATGCGCGCGCTCGGCGAGGTGCAGGCCTGGCGCGGCAAGCCGGACCTCGGCGAGGACTACTTCGTGCGCGCCCGTGAGCTCTACGAACGTGCGGCCGCCCGGAACTTCGGGCACACCATGCACGAGGGCATGGCCATCACGCTGATCATGCGCGGCCGTTACGAGGAAGCCGCTCTCGAAGCGTCCGCCGCCATGCAGATCGCGCAGGACCTGGAGAACGTCAAGAGCGTCTGCGACGCACAGAACCTGCTCGGCCGCGCGCTGGAAGGCGGCGGCCGCTACGAGGACGCTCTGGAGCAGTTCTCGTCAGCGCTGGCCATCGGCCTGGAGACCGGTTACTCGTGGGGCATCTGCTCGGCCCGCCGCGGCCTGGCCTCCTCCTACCGCGCGGTCGGCCGTTACGAGGAGGCCATGTCGACGGCCACCGCGGCGCTGGTCGAGGCGGGCAAGTCGCAGTTCCGCCTGGCCGAGATGGAGGCGTTGCTCGTGCTGGGCCGCACCCACCTCGACACTCTGGACGCCGCCGAAGCCCTGGAATGCGCCCTGCGGGCCGTCTCGGTCGGCTCGGACTCCGGTCACCGCTGGGTGTTCGGCCGCGCGCTGCAACTGGCCGGCGACGCTTCCTCCGCGTTGGGTGACGCCGCCGGTGCCCGGTCGTACTGGTCCACGTCGCTGGAGGTCCTCAGCGCGATCGGAACCCCCGAGGCTTCCGTCGTCCAGGCTCAACTGCTTGACGTGACAACGTAGTCAGCTCTGGTTTTGGTCTCGTCGACCGCGAACCAGCCTCTTTCGTACTGCTGCCAACGGATGAAGTGTGCTCGTTGGTGCTCGCCGTCGCGTTGGACCGCGCGTTCCAGCCTCGCTGGTTCGTCCTCGTGGTCCACGAAGATCGCGAGGCTCAGGCGGGTGTTCGCTTTCCTGGCCGAGGAGAAGCCTTCCAGGATGATGGTCCTTTGTGGAGTGATGACGACCTCGTCGCCTTCTCCGATGCACGGAAACCCTTGGGACCAGTCGGTTTTCCGGTAGCGACCCTCGCGGTTCTGTGCCACTTCATCGAGTGCTCGTTGCAGCCGTGGCCACCACTGCGTCGTGGGGTCGTCCCACGTGGCGAAGTGGTCGGTGCTGATGAGCTGGGCGCCGAGCTCGTGCGCCAGGTCCCTCGCGAACGTCGACTTGCCCGCACCCGACGGACCGTCCACCGCGACCAGGCGGGTGCCGCCCAGCCGCGGTGGAGTTCCCGCTACATGCTCCGGCGACCAGATAGCGCACGTCCCAGCGTCAGCTCGTCCGCGAACTCCAGGTCGCCGCCCATCGGCAGCCCGCTGGCGAGCCGCGTGACGGACAGACCTGGGAAGTCCCTGAGCATCCGGACGAGATAGGTGGCCGTGGCCTCGCCCTCGGTGTTCGGGTCCGTGGCGATGATGACCTCGGAGATGTCGACACCGTCGACGGCCGTGCCGATGCGGTTGAGCAGCTGCCTGATCCGCAGCTGGTCCGGGCCGACGCCGCTCAGCGGATCAAGCGCGCCACCCAGGACGTGGTACCGGCCCCTGAACTCCCTGGTGCGCTCGATCGCCTGGACGTCCTTGGGCTCCTCGACCACGCAGACCAGACTCAGGTCACGCTTGGGATCGCGGCAGATGCGGCACCTGGTCTCCGCACTCACGTTGCCGCAGACATCGCAGAAGACGACGCCTTCCTTCACCTTCTGCAGTGCCTGCTGGAGCCGCTCGATGTCAGCGGGTTCCGTTGCCAGCAGGTGGAAGGCGATGCGCTGGGCGCTCTTCGGACCAACGCCCGGGAGCCTGCCCAGTTCGTCGATCAGGTCCTGTACCGGGCCTTCGTACATGTGATTAGCCGAGCAATCCGCCGAGGCCGCCCTGGGCGAGCGGGCCGAGCTTCTGCTCCACCAGCTCCTGCGCCTTGGCGTTGGCGTCCTTGATCGCGGCGATCACCAGGTCCTGGAGGGTGTCGACGTCCTCCGGGTCCACGATCTTCGGGTCGATGGCGAGGTTGATGAGCTCGCCGCCGCCGGTGACCGTCGCGGTGACCAGGCCGTTGCCCGCGTTGCCGGTGACCTGCGTTTCGGCCAGCTGCTGCTGGGCGTCCGCCATCTGCTGCTGCATGTTCTGGGCCTGCTGGAGAAGGGCCTGCATGTCGAACTGACCGGGTTGCACCGCTGGTCCTCTCGGATGGGGTTGTTCTGGTCCAGCGTACGGGGGGTGGCGCGTTGGGTTGCGTAGGCCGTCCCCCATTCCTGGGGCTCCGCCCCAGACCCCGCCAATCTGATCCAAAGCCGGGGTCCACGCCGTACGCGGGTTGATGGCACGCCTGTTGCGTTGGGCGGAGGCGCGTTGCGTAGATGGTTGCGTTGGTGGGGTGGCTTCGTCACGAGTCGAGCCAAGAGCGGGCCACATGGGTGAAGGGGTGTCAACTCGACGAAAAGCGTGTCGAGTTGACACCCCTTCACCCATGCAGCAAGAGCTATGGCACGACTCGTGACGAAGCCACCCCACCCAGACCGCACGGTAAGGACTGCTCGCCTACGGCATCGCGGATGGGATGTGTGCCCATGAGCGCGCACTTGGACTGCTCGTCTTCGACTTCGCGGGAGTGTCAGACCCCGTCGCTATGTTGGGTCGCGGGGGGTCCAAGTTCGGAGGGACCCCTGCGTGAGCATGCGTTGGAGCGTTCGCCTGCCTTGCTGCGCTGCGGCTAGGCCCTTTTCAGGGGGCGGGCGCCCAGTTCGTCTGCCAGGAGTTGGAGCATGACCGACTCCGGGTCCTTGGCCTGGACCTCGTTCACCGCGCCTGGATCTACCGGGCGGGCGGCCTCGGCCAGCATTGCTTCTTCGTCGTCCGGTTCCGGCGGGAGCGGGTCATCCGGCTCCGGGGGCTCCGGCGGGGGTGGGACGTCGTCGACCGGTGGGCGCGGGGCCGCCTGTTGTGGTTGTGGCTGGGGGCTTGCCTGTTGGTTTTGTGCCTGGCTTGGGCGGGTGGGGGCCGGGCGGGCCGCCTTTGCCTGGGTTGCCTGCTGCGGGGTGGCGCCTGGGGTGCCGTGGGTGCAGCGGACCTGCCAGGTGCCGCCCAGTACCGAGGCCAGGGCCGTGGCGATGGCCTCGGTGTTGCGGGATTCGGCCAGGCGGCGGGCCAGCGGGGCTGAGGTGTGGGTGATCGTGACTACGTTGCCGTCCACCTCGCTGACCACGGCGTTGGTCAGCATCGCCTCGGTGCTTCGGCTGGTCGCGCGGACCGCGGCGAGCAGGTCGGACCAGATTCGGCGGACCGCTGTCGCGTCCATGGCGCCGGAAGCAGCGGCGGTAGGGGCGGGAGCGGTGGCAGCAGGGGCGGGAGCGGCGGCTGCGGGCTGCGCGGGTGCGGCGGATGCGACTGGTGCGGCTGCCGGGGGTGGGGTCGCGGGCTGCGCGGGAACCGGAGTGGGCGCTGCCACCGGCGCCGGAGTGGCGGCAGGGACGGGCTTGGTCGCGGCCGGGGCCGGGGCCGGGGCTGCGCGCTGGGGTTCTGGTTGCGCTGGGGGCTGGTCCGCCGGCTGCTGGGACCTGCGGGTGAAGACCGGGGTGCCTGCGGCAGCGGCGGGCTCGCCCGAGGCCGCGATGGCGGCTGGTGGGCGGCGTTCCAGCTGTTCGAGGCGTTGGAGCAGGGCTGCTTCCGACTGGCTCACCGACGGCAGGAGCATTCGGGAGACCAGGAGTTCCAGCAGCAGGCGGGGGGCGGTGGCTCCCCGCATGTCGACTAGGCCCTGGTGGACGATCTCGGCGTAGCGGGTGAGGGCTGCCGGGCCGATTCGTTCTGCCTGGGCCGACATGGTGGCCACTTCTTCGTCCGGGGCGCTGACCAGGTTGCGCTCCGCGGCGTCCGGGACCGCGCAGAGCAGGACCAGGTCGCGGAGGCGGTCCAGCAGGTCGGAGGCGAAGCGGCGGGGGTCGTGGCCGGCGTCCACCAGGCGGTCGATGGTGCCGTAGACCGCGGCGCCGTCGCCTGCGGAGAGGCCGTCGACCACGTCGTTGATCAGGGCCGAGTCGGTGACGCCCAGGAGCGAGAGGGCTCGCTCGTACTTCACGCCGTCCGGGCCCGCGCCGGAGAGGAGCTGGTCCATGACGGACTGGGTGTCGCGGGCCGAGCCGCCGCCCGCGCGGATCACCAGCGGGAAGACGGACGGTTCCACCGCCACGCCCTCGGCGGCGCAGTTGCGTTCCAGCAGGGAGCGCATGACGCCGGGCGGGATCAGGCGGAACGGGTAGTGGTGCGTGCGCGAGCGGATGGTCGGGAGGACCTTGTCCGGCTCGGTCGTGGCGAAGATGAAGATCAGGTGGTCCGGCGGCTCTTCCACGATCTTCAGCAGGGCGTTGAAGCCCTGCGTGGTGACCATGTGCGCCTCGTCGATGATGAAGACGCGGTACTTGGACTCGGCCGGTGCGTAGAAGGCCTTGTCACGCAGGTCGCGGGCGTCTTCGACACCGCCGTGCGAGGCCGCGTCGAGTTCGACGACGTCGACGCTGCCGGTGCCGTTCGGGGCGAGGCCGATGCAGCTGTTGCACTCGCCGCACGGATCGGGCGTCGGGCCCTGCACGCAGTTGAGCGAGCGGGCCAGGATTCGGGCTGAGGACGTCTTGCCGCAGCCGCGTGGGCCCGAGAACAGGTAGGCGTGGTTCACCCGGCCTGCCGACAGGGCGACGCGCAGCGGGTCGGTCACGTGCTCCTGGCCAACGACCTCGGAGAACGTGGCCGGACGGTACTTGCGATACAGAGCGAGCGCCACGCCGCAGACAGTACCGGTGGACCCCGACACAAAAAGGGGACCCCGTGCACCCACCAGAGCCCGCTTATCCTTGCTGCCTTCCGGCCCTGGGGAGGTTCGCGAGATGTGTGCCGCACGAGGTCCGATGCAAGTGTAGCGAACCCCTTAGATCGAACGTGTGTTCGAGTTGCCCACAGTGTTGTCCCCAGGTGTGGACAACTTCCGGCCGGTGGCGATCATCAGCAGGTCAGGGGCAGGAAGGTCGGGGATTCCGGACTCCCGGAAACGCTTGCGAGCACCCCAGAATGGGCTCTTCAACACATGGTCGAGGGCCGCCTGGGCCGGTTCGAGCGGCATCTCGCGGACGCGGCCCAGCGGGCGGGCGATGTCCTGGCCGTGGACGAGGAAGTCGACCAGCGGGTCGATCGGGGCGGCCATCGGCGCGCGCTTCGGCGAGGCGGCGGTGTCGCGGATCTGCGCGATCAACTCCGACCGGGTGAACCGTGCGGCGATCGCGCGGGCTTGCTCGTCCCCCATGCGCTCCCAGTCGAAGCGCGCCTTGACGATGCCGGTGAGTACGTCGCGCCAGCCCGTGCGGGTGGACGTGCTCAGGTGGGCGGCCATCGTCTGCATGGTCCAGCCGGCGCAGAGGGTGTCGCGCTGCCACTCGTCGTCGGTGAGGTCTTCGAGGAGGTCGGCGACGCCCAGGCGTTCGGCCTCCAGCCACTTCATGATCATGGTCGCCCCTCGATGGCGGTCAGCCTGCGGCGCAGGAAGTCCTGTTCGGATTCGGTGCCCGCGAGCGCGATGGCCTCGCGGTAGGCCTGGGCCGCCTCGGCGTCGCGGCCCAGCCGGTGCAGCAGGTCCGCGCGGGCCGCCCGGTACGGGTGGTAGTCGCGCAGCCTGGGAACACCTGCCAGCGCGTCGAGCAACGCGAGGCCGGTTTCGGCGCCGTCGCGCATGGCGATCGCGGCGGCCCTGTTGAGGGCGACGACGGGCGACGGCGTGAGCTTGGTCAGCACGTCGTAGAGCGCCACGATCTGCGGCCAGTCGGTGCTGTCGAAGTCCGGCGCCTCGTCGTGCAGCGCGTTGATCGCCGCCTGCACGCCGTACGGACCGTGCCCGCCCGTCAGCGCCCGTTCGGCCAGCGCGCTGCCCTCGTTGATCATGTCGCGGTCCCAGAGTGCGCGATCCTGGTCCTCCAGCAGCTCGGCGCGGGCGTCGCGGCGGGCGTGGATCAGCAGCATCAACGCCAGCAGCCCGGTGACCTCGCGGTCGGGCAGCAGGCCCTGCAGGATCCGCGCCAGCCGGATGGCCTCGCCGGCCAGTTCGCCGCGCTGGGCCGCGTAGCCCTCGGTGAAGATCGAGTAGACGGCCTGCAGCACGCCGGGCAGGCGTTCCGGGAGTTCGTGCGGGTCCGGCACGCGGAACGGGATGCGCGCTTCCTTGATCTTCTTCTTCGCGCGCACGATCCGCTGCTGCATGGTCGTGACCGGCACCAGGTAGGCCCGCGCGACCTCGGGTGTCGTGAAGCCGGCCAGGCAGCGCAACGTCAGCGCGCCGCGATCCTCCTCGGCCAGCGCCGGGTGCGCGCAGGTGAAGAACAACTCCAGCCGCTCGTCCGGCAGGCCGTCCCCGGTCCGCGGATCCGCGCGGTCGACCTCCACCTGCAACAACGCCAGCCGGGCCGCGTAGACCTGATCGCGGCGCAACCGGTCGACGGCCTTGCGGCGCGCGGTCGTGAGCAACCACGCGCCGGGCCGGTCCGGCACCCCGTCCACCGGCCAGTGCTTCAGCGCCGCCTCGATGGCGTCGGAGGTGACCTCCTCGGCCAGGTCGAGGTCGCCGAAGCGCTTGACCAGCGTCGCGAGCAGCCTGCCGCGCTCCTCCCGGAACACCTGCTCGACGTTCATGTGCTCAGAAGTCGAACTCGGCGATCGGCCGCACGACGACCGCCCCGCCATCGCGCGATCCGGGACACTTCGCCGCCCACTCCAGCGCCGCGTCGAGGTCGGGCACGTCGATGATGTCGTAGCCGCCCAGCACCTCCCGGGTCTCGGCGAACGGCCCGTCGGTGACGGTGCGTTTGCCGTCCTGTCCGACCTGGACGGTGGTCGCGGTGACCAGGTCGGCCAGCGAGTGCCCGGAGACCAGGACGCCCGCGTCCTTCATCTCCTTCTCGTAGGCGATCCAGTCCTCGACCGTGCAGCTGGCCTGCTGGTCAGAGGCCGCGTAGATCAACAGCATGTACTTCACGATTGCCCTCCTCGGTCCGGTCTTACGGGATCACGACGAGCGGGCTGCCGCCAGATCGACACGGGCTTCGGAACTTTTTCCGGCGACCCCCGTTTTGGGCCCCGGAACACCCGTCCGGTAAGGTTCTCCACGGAGGATTCGCATAGCGGCCTAGTGCGCACGACTGGAAATCGTGTTGGGTTCACCCCCTCACGGGTTCAAATCCCGTATCCTCCGCTCGCTGACAAGGGCGCCGAACGTTCAACGTTCGGCGCCCTTGGTGCATTGTGAGGGCATGCTGCCTGAAGACCTGATGCTGTTGTTCATCAATGAGCAGAACGGCAAGCTGCGCACCGACTCCTCGTCGGTGGAGAACGCGCTCGCGGGCGCCGTGCTGATCGAGCTCGTGAACTCGGGGCGCGTCGCGTTCGATCCCAACGGCAAGAAGCTCCAGGTCGTCGATCCGACGCCGTTGAAGGACCCGTTGCTGCAGGAGTCGGTGGCACGGTTCGACAAGCCGATGAAGCCGCAACGGGCGGTGGAACGTCTGCGCAAGAAGGTGCGCGACAACGTGGCCGCGCAGCTCGAAGGCCGTGGCGTCGTGCGGGTGGAGCCGAGGAAGGTGCTCGGGATCTTCCCGGCGAAGAGTTACGTGATCACCGACGAGACCGTGGCCGGCGGTGTCCGCAAGGCGGTCGGCGAGGTCGCGTTCGGGTACCGGGGAGCGGATGCGCGCACCGGGTCGCTGATCACGTTGCTGCACGCGGTCAAGGCCGTGCACAAGGTGTTCGACGGCGACAAACGCGACATGACCAAGCGGGCCAAGGAGATCGCGGCCGGCAACTGGGCGGGTGACGCCGTGCGCAGGGCCGTCGAGGCGATCCAGGCCGGTGTGGTCGCCGCAACGGCCGCTGCCGCCGCCGCGTCCCAGGCTGGATGACACGGCGGCGGCAGCGGCGGAGCGGTTACTTCTTCAGGCGGTCGATGAGGTCCTCGAGCGCGAACACGATCCGGTCGACGTTCGCGTCACCCGTGGACGGGCGGGCACGGACGATCTGCGGATCGTGGTCGCTCGCCTGATCGGCGAACTCGGCGTTGATGTGGACGACGTCGTAGCTGAAGCGCGTGATGTTCCTGCTCATCACGAGGTGGTCGAGCGTCTGCGAGTTGCCCTCGAAGACGTAGCTGTACCGCTCGTTCGCGGGCAGCGACTCGATCAGCGCCTTGAGGTTGCCGTCACCGGTCAGCGTCTTGAGCGCGGGTGAGAACTGGTAGTCGTTCAGGTCACCGGCGAGGACGACGTTGGCGCCCTTGTCGACCGCGCGGAGCTGTTCCGTGAACGCCTTGAGCGATGCCGACTGCTTCATGCGCTGCACCTCGGACGTGCGGTTCGGCGGCTGGTTGCGGCCGTGGATGGCCTCGTCGCCACCCTTGGAGGCGAAGTGGTTCGCGACGACGAAGACCGTGCGGCCGCGGAACTTGAACTCGCCGGCGAGCGGCTTGCGGCTGTCCTCCCACGCGTCGTTCAGCGGGTCGATCCGGCCCGGTGACACGGAAAGCGCCGCACGGCCGTTCTTCTTCACGACCTGGACCGGCGTCTTGAAGTCGCCGCCAGGACGGTCCACGAAGGACACCCGCTGCGGGTTGAAGAAGAAGCCGACGCGGATGTTGCCGCCGGGCTGTCCGCCGTCCTTGAGGTTCTCCGGGTCGATCTGGCGCCACTGGTAGCGCGGGCCGCCCTTGGCGACGATCGCGTCGGAGAGCTTCTGCAGCGTCTGGTCCGCCGCGACGACACCGTCGTTGGTCGCGCCGTTGTTGTCCTGGATCTCCTCCAGCACGACGACGTCCGGGCTGCGCAGGTTCGTCGTGACGCCCTCGGCGAGCCGGTCGAACTTGTCCTGCGGGTCGGACGGGTCGAGGTTCTCGACGTTGTAGGTCGCGACCGAGAGCTCGGACTCCTTCTGCTGCGCGGTGATCTCGCGCTGCAGGTTGGCCGACGTGTGCGCGCCGAGCGCGAGCGCCGCCAGCGTGTAGCCGCCGAAGTTCGTGTACTCGATGGCACCCACGGTCGCGCCGGCGAAGACGTCACCGACGTTGGCGGCGGGCAGCGGGCCGGCGGTCTTGATCTTCAGTCGGCCGCTGTTCTGCTGGTCGTAGCTCGGGTAGGTGGTGCCGCCGCGCTGGTTGCGGTTCTGGTCGGGGTTGACCGTCACCCAGACCTCGCCGAACCTGTTGCTCGGGCCCACGACGCGGGCGTCGTCGACCTGGACCAGCGTGCCTTCGAGCGACTCGAAGTAGTCGAGGCCGTACTTCGCGGGCTCCAGCGGGAGCTGCTCGATGCTGCCGCCCGGCGCGGGCAGGTAGCCGGCCGGGACGTTCTTCACGACGACCGGCGCCGGCACGGGGTTGCCCTTGGAGACCGTGATCGTGGTCGGCGCGGTGATCTCGGTGAGGGTCTGGTTGGACCCCGTCTCACCGCCCGGCCGGTACTCCGCGATCGTGCCGCTGACCAGCACGCTGTCGCCGACCGCGACGGTCGGCGCGGTGCCCGCGGTGTAGACGAAGACACCCTCGCTGGTGCGCGGGTCGGCGTCGGGATCGGTCACGTCCTGGATCCAGAAGCCGCGGTCACCCGTGGCGCGCGTGCCGGTGACGACGCCGGGGACGTTGGTGACCTTCTGGCCGTTCAGCGGCGAGATGCGCGTGACGCCCTGGATGTCGTGGACGCGCTTGTCGCCGGGGGTGGGGTCCGGGTCGGGATCGGGATCCGGGTCGCCGCCGCCCGGGGTCTCGCCCTTGGAGTTGGTCGGGGTGGGGTTGCCGACGGTGAAGTCGGCGGAGTTGTCGTCGGTGTCGCCGAGCGCGGTGGCGCGGGACGCCGAGGTCGTGTTGCTCAGGGCGCCCGACGCGCTGCCCTCGCGCACGACCGCCGTGCCGTAGCCGACGAGGTCCTTGATCCGCGTGTCCGCGGCGCAGTCGGCGGCCGTCTTGCAGGTCAGCGCCGCGGTGCCGGAGACCAGTGCGATGGTGCCGTTGGTGGCGCTCATGGCGATCGTGCCGGTGGCGTCCGGGGCCGGCAGCTCGACGGTGCCGCCGGTGCCCTTGGCCTCGGCGACGAGGAACGTCCTGCCCGGCGCGATCGAGCCGGTCAGCGGGGTGACGCCCCACTGCGTGCTCGCGCCGGGGGTGGCCGAGATGTACTGGACGCTGTAGCCGTCCAGGCTGACCGCGCTCGCGCCCTTGTTGGCGAGCTCGACGAAGTCCTGCGTCAGCGTGGCGCCGGAGTTGCCGCCGCCTCCGTAGACCTCGGAGATCAGCGCGTCCGTGCTGGGTGCGGCGACGGCGGGGACGGCGGCGAGCACGAGTGCCGCCACCGCTGTCCCGACGACGGGCAGGGTGGGTCTCAAAACTTCCTCCAGGGAATGCGGCGGATCGACGCATCTTTCCCCGATCGAGTGAGCTTTGGTAGCCGTTGTTACTAACGGTTAACCGGTTGGCCCATCAAATATCACTCGAACAAGTGTTCGATCATGGTGTATGCTCCATTTCGGAACGCCGGCCAGTGGGCCCCTCCCAGGCACCGGCCGGCGTCCCTACATCCAGACGTGTGGGATTCCGAGCTACGAGCGCCGCTGCGCCGAGATCATCAACCAGACCGCACTGCTGGTCTCTTCCCTGAACGACGCTGACCTGGGCATACAGGTCCCGTCAACCCCGGACTGGACACTCAACCAACTGCTGCGCCACGTCGGCCACGCGCACCGCTGGGCCGACTCGATGCTCCGCGACAGACTTCCGGAGATCGACTTCTCGCGCAACGGCGCGCAACTCCTGTCGTCGTATGAGGGTGAACGCGTCCGTGCTGATCCCGTGGCTGACCGACGGCGCGGCGTCGCTCGCGGAGGTGGGCTCGTGCGCCTATCGCGGTCCGACATGCTGGCCGCACTGCTCAGAGGGGGAACTGCCACCACGAATGCCACCGAACGTCAGAGCCCCGGTTGCCATGATCGGCAACCGGGGCTCTGAGCAGCGGTGGCGGTGGGATTTGAACCCACGGAGGCTTTCACCTCACACGCTTTCGAGGCGTGCTCCTTCGGCCGCTCGGACACGCCACCGATAAGAACAATACACAGCCCGCGCGACTGGTTTAACGCTGGGTCCGGAAGAAGCGTTCGAGCAGATCAGCGCATTCCTGTTCCAGCACGCCGCCTTCCACCTCGGGCCGGTGGTTGAGCCGGCGGTCGCGAACGACGTCCCACAACGAGGCCACGGCACCGGTCTTGGGCTCCCAGGCACCGAAGACAAGCCGCGACACGCGTGCGAGCACCAACGCGCCGGCGCACATCGTGCAGGGTTCCAAGGTCACCGCGAGGGTGCAGCCGTCGAGGCGCCAGCCGTCGCCGTACTTCGCGGCAGCGGCACGCAACGCCAGGATCTCGGCGTGTGCGGTCGGGTCGCCCAGCGTCTCTCGGGCGTTGCACGCTTCGGCCAGGACGGTGCCGTCCGGTGCGAAGACGACGGCGCCGATCGGGACGTCCGCGCCCGCGTTCGTGGCCGCGTTGAGGGCGGCGCGGACCATGTCCTCTGAGGAGATCACGCTTGGATGGTGTCGAGCAGCTTCGTGAACTCGTCGATGAAGCCGACGCGCTGGGCGATCATCTGGAGCTGCTCGTCCGGGTAGAGGTCGACCTCGTCGACGATGATCTGGAGTTCGTGCGCGGGCATGCCCAGGTCGGTCAGGACGCCGAGGTCGCCTTCCGGCCAGAGCTCGTTGTCCTCCTCGTCCGGTGGGTCGACGCGCAGGAGGTCGAGGACGTCGGCCGCGATGTCGTAGTCGAGGGCGGCGGCCGCGTCGGACAGGAGCAGCGCGACGCCACCCGGCACGGGGCGCAGGATGATGAAGAACTCGTCGTCGACGGCGAGGAGTCCGAACACGGCTCCTGTCGACCTCAGTTGGCGCAGCTCCGTGATAGCCGCGTCCAGCTCCGACAGCGCGGAGCTGTCCATCCTGCTGCACCGCCAGCGGCCGTCCTCTCGGACGACCGCGACCGCGAAGCCGTTGACCGGCTCCTGCTGTGTCATGTGCACACCGTAGGGCCCAGACGACCTTCCCGGTAGCCGAGGTGGTGGCACCATCGGGAGATGAGCACAACTACGCCGGACCCGCGTCTCGCCGGACTGCTCGAAGGGGCCCGCTCGCTGCAGCCCCGCACGGTGGCGCTGCGTCGCCAGATCCACCGGCACCCTGAACAGGGACTTCACCTCCCCAGGACGCAGGCCGCGATCCTGCACGCGCTGGAGGGGTTGCCCGTCAAGGTCACGAAGGGCGAGTCGTCGACCTCGGTCGTGGCGGTCCTCGATGGCGACCGGCCGGGGCCGACGGTGCTGCTGCGCGGCGACATGGACGGCCTGCCGCTCCAGGAGGCGACGGGGCTGCCGTTCGCGTCCGAAGTGGACGGCAACATGCACGCCTGCGGTCACGACACGCACGTGGCGATGCTCGCTGCCTCCGCACGGCTGCTGGCCGACCGGCGTGATGCGCTCAAGGGCCGCGTTCTGTTCATGTTCCAGCCGGGCGAGGAGGGCCACCACGGCGCCCGGCACATGATCGAGGAGGGGCTGCTCGACGACGGCGTGGAGAAGGCGTTCGCGCTGCACATCACCTCGACGATGAAGTCGGGCGTGGTGACCTGCCGGCCAGGGCCGATGATGGCGTCCGCGGACTCGTTCCACGTGCACGTGAAGGGACGCGGCGGGCATGGCGCGATGCCGCACAACGCGCTGGACCCGGTGCCCGCGGCGGCGGCGATGGTCGGAGCGATCCAGACGATGCTCGGGCGGCGGGTGAGCGTTCACCACCCCGCTGTGGTCACGGTCGCGCAGATCAACGCCGGTACGACGACGAACATCATCCCCGAGGTCGCGACGCTCGACGGGACGATCCGGACGTTGTCGGAGGAGACGCGGGCCCTGGTCCACAAGGAGCTCAAGCAGACCGTCAAGCACACGGCCGCCGCGTACGGGTGCCACGCCGAGGTCAGCATCGTGCCGGGGTATCCGGTGACGGTGAACGACGACGCCGTCGGGCAGCACGTGGTGGACCTGGCGGCGACGGCGATGGGTCCTTCGTGGAGTGAGCCGATGCAGGACCCGCTGATGGGCGCGGAGGACTTCTCCTACGTGCTGCAGCGCGTTCCCGGGGCGTTGGCGTTCCTCGGGGCGTGCCCTCGCGGGATCGACCTGGAGCAGGCCGCGCCGAATCACTCGAACCGGGTGCTGTTCGACGAGGCCGCCATGGAGCACGGGGTCGCGATGTACGCGGCGTTCGCGCTGGACGCCCTCCGGTAGTTGCAGGTACGCATCACACGGAATGATGGACGCCGTGCGAGACGTGTGCGTGATCGGACTGGGACTGATCGGCGGCTCCGTGCTGCGAGCCGCCAAGGCTGCCGGACGCACGGTGTGGGGTGCGACGGCAGGCAAAGAGGACGCGGACAAGGCGCGCGCTGAGGGCTTCGACATCGTGAGCGTGGACGAGGCCCTCAGCCGGAGCGCCGAGGCGCTCGTCGTCCTCGCCGTGCCGCTGCCGGCGTTGCCCGACCTGCTGCGCAAGGTTCCGGAGGGCACGAGACTCACGGACGTCACGAGTGTCAAAGGGCCCGTGCACGACGCCGTGCACCGGTACGCGCCACACGCGCGCTTCGTCGGCGGACACCCGATGGCCGGCACGAGCAGGAGCGGGTGGGACGCGGGCAGCGCGAGCCTCTTCGACAACGCCGCCTGGGTCGTCACGCCCGAGGAGGCCGACGACCACCTCAACGACGTCATCCGGCTCGCGCTCGATCTGAAGGCGCACGTGGTGCCGACGACGCCCGAGGAGCACGACGAGGCCGTGGCACGGATCAGCCACCTGCCGCACATCATGGCGGCGATCCTCGCGTCGGTCGGCGCCGACGGCGGACCGCTCGCCATGGCGCTCGCGGCCGGCAGTTTCGGGGACGGCACGAGGGTCGCGGGCAGCCGTCCCGAGCTCGTCCGGGCGATGTGCGAGGGGAACCGGGACGCGCTGCTGATGGCGGTCGACGACGCACTGGGCAGGCTGGGTGCGGCCAGGGGTTCGCTGGCGTCCACCGGAGGCCTCGCCAAGACGATCGAAGCTGGTCACGAGGGCCGGAACGCGCTGGTCGACCAGCCGAACCGCACCCCGATCACGATCGACCTGACCAAGCCCGGAGCACTCGCCGCGCTGCGCAACCTTGGGTCTCGTGGGGGACGTGTGGTTGGTCTGAACGGCAGCATCGCCCAAGCGGAAACCTCGTAGGGTCGCCGGGTGGATCGACGGACACTCGCCGGCGGGCTCGGTGGTCTCGCCCTCGTCGTCGCCGCCGTCGTGGCGCTCCGCAGCGGTGACGCGCCGGGCACCCTCAAGAAGGAAGTCGCGGACGGCGTCGAGGTCGTCGCGCTCCAAGAGCCGATGAAGCCCGCGAACCCGAGGGCCCAGGCGCTCGACGCCGACGCGCTGCAGATCGCGTGGAACGGCTCGGCGTCCGCCTACGAGGTGCGCTGGAACGGCAACGAGCAGCTCGTACCCACGCCCGAGGTCGAACTGCCCGGGCTCGATCCCGAGCAGGAGACACAGGTCGAGATCCGGGCGGTGAGCGCCATCGGCAAGCGCAGCGAGCCGCTCAAGATCGCCGCGAAGCCCAAGGACCTCTACAACGGCAAGTGGGACGACCAGCTCGTCGGCCGGCCGGACAAGTTCGGCGGCCCGGAAGCGCTCGACCCGCGCAAGTGGCGGGTCGAGGCGGACCCGGACTGCCTCGGCCTGCGGCCGTTCGGGCCGGGCAGGCGCATCGATGTCGACTGCCCGATGGCGGCCTTCCAGTCGAACACGCCCATCCGCTTCGGCATGCCGGCGAACGACGGCGCGACCGGCCGGGCGATCATCAGCGTCGCGGGCGCGGTCGAGTCGAGCCACGTGCGGCTGACGTTGCTGCCCGACCCGTGGCAGTACCTGCCGGAGACCGAGGCGCAGCCCAGGGGCGCGGTCAGCCTCGACATCACGACGCAGGGCACGCGGATCGTCGCGGACCCCGCACTGCCCCGCACCGGCAAGCAGGTCACCCTCGGCGACGCGCCCATGACCGGACTCGTCGCGGGCGTGCGGCACCGGTGGGAGATGCGGGTGCTGCCGGACGCGGTGGTCGCGCTGCGGGACGGCGTCGTGGTCGCCTACGAGCCCGTCGCGATCACGGAACGGGTGGTGCACCCGCGGATCCGCATCGACGGCGGCGGCTTCCTGGACACGTTCGGCGTCGGGGGCGTGCCGGAACGCGTCGTGCCCACCGAGGTCGTCCCGCTCGACCAGGACGTCGAGGTGCCGCGGGACGTCGTCGCGGCGAAGCTCGTCAAGGCCGGACAGGACGACCAGGTCACGATCACCGACGTGCCTCTCGACGCCGGGAGGATCGCCGCCCAGGAACAAGCGCGGCTCGTGGTCATCCGCAAGCCCGAGAGCCGTCCCGGCGCGCTCCCCCGGCTCGTGGACCGGCCCGGCGGCATCAAGACCGGCGGTCCCCGGCTGCACGTCATGCACGAGGACGGCGCGAAGCCCCCGCAGCCGTTGCCGGGCAAGGGACGCGTTCTCGTCACGGCCGAACTGAACGACGTCGGCCACCGCGGCATCGAGCTCGAACTGGACGGCAAGCGGATCGTCGCGCTGCCCACCAACGAGCAGGGTCCCGGGGTCCCCGGCAGGCACGAGTTCTGGCTCGACACCTCGAAACTGGTCTCCGCGGCACACGCCCGGCTCAAGCTCAGCGTCCTTCCGGCGGACGGTGGCGAACCCGTTATCGCGGAAACCGTGTTCGAGCTGGGGTGAAGCCTTAGCGTGACCGCTATGAAGCGGGTCGTCCTCGTTGTCGCGGGACTCGCGCTGGTGGCGGGCGTGATCGTGCTGCGCGACACCGGCGGGGGCGACCTGCCCACGGCTCCTCCGCCGCCGACGAAGCTCAAGGCGTACGCGGCGGAGAAGTTCCTGGTGCCGGGCCCGCAGAACCGCCCGGCCACCCCGGCCGGCGTCGTCGCGCGGGCCGGCCACCACAAGATCGGGCTCAACTGGACCGGCGACGCGCCCGCGTACGAGGTGCGGTGGGGCGAGCAGGTCAGGCTCGTCACCCGGCCCGGCACCCAGCTCAACGGCCTGGAGAACGGGCGCGAGCAGCAGATCGACATCCGTGCGGTCGACGCGTTCGGCCAGCGCTCTCAGCCCGTCACGACCAAGGCGACCCCGCGCGCCGACAACGCCCCGTACACGTTCGTCGACCGGTTCGACAGCCGGACCGGACCCGATCCGCAACGGTGGCGGCTCTCCAAGCGCACCGACTGCGCCCGCGCCACCTCGGGCGACGGGGACGACGACGACCGGCTCGTGATCAGCAGCAGTTGCGGCACCCGCGCGGTGACGCTGAGGTCGCGCACGCCGTTCGTCCGCAACGACGACGAGAGCCGCCTCGTGATCGAGACCGACGCCCCGAGCACCGGCGGCAAGCTGCTGCTCGACCTCGTGCCGGGCCCGGTCAGCGTGCAGGGCGAACCGGTGCCGCCGAACACCGTCCGCGCCACGATCTCCACGGACAACTCCGGCAACTCGATCGTCGAGCTCGTCCCGGACGGCACGACGGTCAAGCCCGTCCCGGCCGCGGTGCCGGGCTTGACGGTGCGCTGGGAGCTCGTGCTGACGCCCGCCGGTGTCCAGGTCGTGCGCGACGGCGACGTCCTCGCCACCTCGCCGTTCGTGCCGCAGTGGCGCGAGGCGACAGCCCTGATCGGTGTCGCGGCGCTGGCGGGCGACCGGATCCGCGCCGGCGTCGACCTGATCGGCTACCGCACCGCCAAGGCCGACGTCCCGCTCACCGGCCCGACGCCGCAGGTGCGCGTGGACGGTCCGGTCAGCACCAGCACCAACCCCATCGCGGACGTCACCGCGGGTCAGCTGCGCATCGCGATCATCCCGTCACGCGAGAGCGAGCCCATCACCGCGGTCAAGGTCAACGGCATCCAGGTGCCGCTCAGGCCGGCCGTCGAGGGCTCGCCGTGGAAGCCGGGCGCGGAGTACCCGGCCGTCGCCGAGCTGCCGGCCGAGGCCTTCACGGACAACCTGAACGTCCAGCTCGTCACCGAGGAACGCGTCCAGATCACCCACACCGACGTCGAGCTGACCGGCCCCAAGAGCAGTGCCCGGCGCGAGTCCGAGGCTCCGCTGGTGGATGCGAAACCGACGCTCGCCGACCCGATCCCCGAGATTCTCGACGCCGGTGGCCAGCCCATCGAGAACGGTGCCGCCTTCAACCGCGGCCGCGTGGTCCTGGAGGTGCGCGTCAACGCCCTCGACACGTCCGTGGCGGGCCTCGCCGGGTTCGAGATCAGGCTCGACGGCAACCACGTCGCGACCATCCCGACCACGGCGGACGGACCTGCCGCAGCGGGCCGGTGGCGGATTTCACTCAACACGGGCGCGCTGACCGCCGGAGCGCACGCCATCGAGGTGAAGGCCTTCAGCACCGATTCAGAGGTGCACCCCGAGACGGGTTACGTTCCTTTTTTGCTCAAGCCGTGAATACTCCAAGATGGAGTACATGGCACGCGCACTGATCATCGACGCCGCCCGCACTCCGTTCGGCAGGTACCGGGGAGGTCTCTCCGGCATCCGGGTGGACGACCTCGCGGCGCTGCCCATCGTCGACCTGCTGCGCCGCTATCCGTCGCTCGACCTGACGCGCATCGACGACGTGCTCCTGGGTGACGCGAACGGCGCCGGCGAGGACAACCGCAACGTCGCCCGCATGGCCTCGTTGCTGGCGGGACTGCCGGTCTCCGTGCCGGGCGTGACGCTGAACCGGCTGTGCGCCTCGGGCGGTGAGTCGATCATCCAGGGCGCCCGGGCGCTGATCACCGGGGACGCCGACCTGATCATCGCCGGCGGGGTCGAGGGGATGTCGCGGGCGCCGTTCGTGACGGCCCGCCCGGACAAGGCCTTCCCGGACCGGCTGGAGACCGTGTCGACGGCGTTGGGCTGGCGACTCGTGAACCCGCGCATGCCCAAGCACTACACCGTGCCGTTGGGGCTGGCCGCCGAGAACGTGGCACACGAACTCGGCATCACGCGCGACCAGATGGACAACTTCGCCCTCCGCTCGCACCGTCGCGCCGCTGCCGCCTGGGACGCGGGCGTGCACGAGGGGTTCGCGTTCCCCGTGCAGCTGCCGGACGGGACGGCGATCCGGCGCGACGAGAACGTCCGTGCGGACACCAGCCTCGAGAAGCTCGCGAAGCTGAAGCCCGCGTTCTCGGAGACCGGGTCGGTGACGGCGGGCAACGCGTCGCCGTTGAACGACGGGGCACTCGCTGCTTTGCTTGGTACGGAAGCGATCGCGTCCGAACTGGGTGTCGAGCCGCTGGGTGAGGTGCTCGGATCGGCGGCGACCGGCGAGGAGCCGCACCGGTTCACGATCGCGCCCGTCTCGGCGATCCGGAAACTGTTGAAGCGCCTGCACATCGAGGCCGGTCAGGTCGACCTGTGGGAGATCAACGAGGCCTTCGCGGCGATGGCGTTGTCGGTGGTGCACCACCTTCCCGAGATCGACAAGGAGAAGGTCAACGTCCACGGCGGCGCGATCGCCTACGGGCACCCGCTCGGCGCCTCTATGCCGCGCGTGATCATCGACCTGTGCCGCCACCTGCGGGCTCGTGGTGGCGGCGTCGGCATCGCGGCTGCCTGTGTCGGCGTCGGCCAGGGCGTGGCGGTCGCGGTGAGGGTCTAGGGCTTGGAGTGCAGGATGTCGCGCGCCTGTTCGGCGGCGCGGACGATGCCCTCGCTGACGAAGTCCAGGAACCGTGCGATGTTCTCCAGCCGGACGGCGGCGGGCGTGCCGGGGCCGAGGCTGCTGACGCCCTGGCGCGCGGCCTCGGCCAGCGTGGTCGTGCCGGCCGCGCTCGCGATCATCGACTGGTACCAGATGTCGCCGTCGTCGACGACGTAACGCTCACGGCGGCGTTCGTCGCGCTCGCGCCCGATCAGGCCCTGACTCTCCAGGTAGGACATGGCCTTCGAGACGGACGCCGGACTGACCCCCAGGTGCCCCACCAGTTCTGACGCGGTCAGGCTGCCGGAGTCGGTGGCGTAGAGGCTCGCGAGCGCCCTCGCCGTCATCTTCGGCAGGCCCTGGCCTATGAAGATGCCCGAGAACACCTCCTCGAACTCCCGCACGGCCTCCGGGTCGCGCCCGTCAGAGCGGTCGGCCACCTGCCGCCGGGGTGCGGCCTGCTTGCGGCGCTGGGCCCGGCGTTCGGTGGCTAGGTGGGCGATGTCGGCCTTGTAGCCGGCCGGACCTCCGTTGCGCATCACCTCGCGCGTGATCGTCGAGGTCGGCCGGTCGAGGCTTCTCGCGATCTCCGCGTAGGCGAGGCCGTCGGCCAGGCCGAGGGCGATCTGGCGACGTTCCTGCTGGGTGAGTCGACCTCCTGGCATGCGCCGATCATAGCGTTCACTGACGCTTCATTGCAACGCGCGTTGCATTAGATCTACAACCCGTTGCAACGATCTTGTGGCTTTTAGCTGCTGTTATGCGTTCTCGTCGCAACGAAGTTGTTGGCGAGATCTGGAAACGCAACGTAGCTTTTCACTCATCAGAAACAACGAGCCACAGGAGCCAGAGATGCAGACCTTCGCCACCCCCGCCCCCATCGCCGCCCTCCTCGACATCCCCGCGGGCCGCGTCCGGTTCATCGCCGCCGACCGCTCCGACACCGCCGTCGAGGTCCTGCCGGCCAACGCCTCGCAGAGCCGCGACGTGAAGGCCGCCGACAAGATCGCGGTCGACTTCGCCGACGGCGTCCTGCGCATCAGGGCCGAGGCCGGCAGCAAGATCCTCGGTTCGTCCGGCGCCGTCGAGATCACCGTCCAGTTGCCCACCGGTTCCCGCGTCGAGGCGAAGGCCGCCAGCGCCGAGTTCCGCGGCGTCGGCCGGCTCGGCGACATCGCCTTCGAGGCCGCGCAGAGCGACATCAAGATCGACGAGGCGTCGAACGTCCACGTGAAGACGCAGGCCGGTGACGTCACGGTGGGCCGCCTCAACGGTTCCGCAGAGATCAGCACCCAGAAGGGCGACATCACCGTCGCTTCCGGACTCTCGGCTTCCCTGGACGCCGGCACCTCCTTCGGCCGCATCACCAACTCGCTGCGCAACGACGGCACGGCCGACATCACCATCCGCGCCACCACGTCGTACGGCGACATCACCGCCCGCAGCCTCTGACCACACACACTTCTGGGGAGAAAAACATGAGCACCGCAGCCAACTACCAAGCCGCAGAACAACTCCTCCGCCGCATCGCCCGCCCCGGCGAGCTCGTCGTCGGCGACAAGGTCCGTCCACAATGGATCGAAGACGGCCGGCGCTTCTGGTACCAGGTCCGCGACGGCGACGACAGGCAGTTCATCGTCGTCGACCCGGCCGCGGGCACCCGCACCCCCGGCTTCGACCCGATGCCGTTCGTCGCGGCGCCGGGCAACCCCCTGGAGGTCTCCTCCCCCGACGGCAAGGTCGCGGTCTCACGGCGTGGCCAGGACCTGTGGGCCCGCTCCGGTGAACGCGAGTGGGCGCTCACGACCGACGGCGAACAGGACTACGGGTACGGCTACGGCCCGGACGTCCTGAGCTACAGCACGCTGATGCGCAAGTTCGGGCTGCCGCACATGCCCCCGGCCCTGGCCTGGTCGCCCGACTCGGCGAAGGTGCTCGCCCACCGCACCGACCAGCGCAAAGTCCGTCAGACCCACCTGATCGAATCGCGTCCGGCCGACGGCGGCGCCCCGGTGACGCACACCCAGCGCTACGCCTACCCCGGCGACGCCGACCTGCCGTTCGCCGAACTCGTCGTCTTCGACATCGCCGCGGGCAGGACGGTCCACGCCCAGTGCGACCCACTGCTCATGCCGGAGGTCTCGCCGATCGCGGCCGGATGGGCGTGGTGGTCCGAGGACAGCGCGACCGTCTACTTCCTCACCCGCCCCCGCGACCAGCGCGCCCTGACCCTGAACCGGATGGACGCTTCGACGGGCGAGGTCACCGTCGTGCTCAGCGAGACGGGCACCAACCGCGTCGCCCCCAACCAGCTGATCTACGGCACGCCGCTAGTCCGGGTGCTGGCCGACGAGGTGCTGTGGTTCTCGCAGCGCGACGGCTGGGGCCACCTCTACCGCTACGACCTGCACACGGGTGAGCTGCTCGGCCAGGTCACCACCGGCCAGTGGCTGGTCCGCGAGATCCTGCACGTCGACGAGACGAACCGTCTCGTCTCGTTCACGGCCGGCGGGCTGGTCGCGGAGGACCCGTACCGGCGCACGGTGTGCCGGATCGGACTGGACGGCACCGGCTTCACGGTCGTCACGGACGACTCGCTGGACCACGTCGTCACGGTGGCTCCGAACGGCGAGTACTTCGTCGACTCGGCGTCCACTGTGGACACGCCGCCGGTGACGACCGTGCGTTCCTGGACGGGAGAGGTGCTGGTCTCGTTGGAGAAGGCCGACATCAGCCGGATGATCGCCACGGGCTGGACCGCACCGGAGCGCTTCCGCGTCAAGGCAGCCGACGGCACCACGGACATCTACGGCGTGCTCTACAAGCCGCGCGACTTCGACCCGGCGCAGAGCTATGCCGTGGTGGACAGCATTTATCCCGGCCCGCAGGTCACGAGGGTCGAGCCGTGCTTCGAACCCGGCGGCATGGGGTTGGACGGGGAACCGTTGGCAGCGGTCGGTTTCGTGGTGGTCGCACTCGACGGACGCGGCACGCCGGGCCGTTCGAAGGCCTTCCTCGACGCCTCGTACGGCCGGTTGGCCGACGCGGGCAGTCTGGAGGACCACGTCGCGGCACTGCACCAGCTGGCGGAGTCGCGGCCGTGGATGGACCTCTCCCGTGTGGGCGTGATGGGCCACTCCGGCGGAGGATTCGCTGCGGCACGAGCGATGCTGGACTTCCCGGAGATCTTCAAGGCCGGTGTCTCGTTGTCCGGCTCGCACGACGCCACGTGCTTCATGCAGGGATGGGCGGAGACCGTCGACGGCCCGGACAACCCTGAGGCCTGGACGCGGGCGTCGAACGTCGGCATCGCGGCCAGGCTCGAAGGAAAGCTGCTGCTCATCCACGGCGAACTGGACGACACGGTGCACCCGGACCAGTCACTGCGGCTGGCCGACGCGCTGATCGCCGCCGGCAAGGACTTCGATCTGGTGATCGTGCCGGGGGCCGAGCACCTGCTCCTCGACCGGCTCGCCTACGTGCGGACGCGGTCCTGGGACTTCCTGGTCCGGGCGTTGATGGGGGTCGAGCCGCCCGCCTACCGGCCGGCGCCGATCGTCATCGACCCCGAGGTGCTGGGAGAGATGCTCTAGCGAGCGGACTTCACCTCGGTCAGGAACGCCGACCACGCCTTGTCCGACACGGGCAGGTGTGTGGTCGGCGCCTTGCTGTCGCGGATGCCGACACCACGACCAACCTCGACGCAGTTGTCCACCGGGCTGTAGCTGCTCTTACGCCACATCGACATGCCGAGGGCCTCCTCAAGCCAGGATGCTGGTGATCAGCTCCTTCGATTGTTCCGCATCCAATGCTTGACCGTCGAGCAACTTGAGCACGTCGACGTAGGTGGTGAGAGACGCCTTGTCCTCAACGAAGAGGCTGGTGTTCTCGGTTTCGGTGAAGACCACCGGCTCGTACTTCTCGTAGTTGAGGAGGCGGAACGAACCGGAGAGCCCTGCGTGCGCTCCGAAGGAGGAGGGCACGACCCTCATGGTGATGTAGTTCCGGTTGCCCATGGCGAGAAGGTGGAGCAACTGGTCCTGCATCACCTTGGGGCTACCCACTGGCAGCCGCAGGGCCTGCTCGTGGACGTAGAAGATGAAGTCCCTGCTGTAGTGGAAGATTCCCTGGCGCGCAGTCTTGGCAGCGACGACCTCTTCGGCGTTCACCGTCTTGGCGCGAACGGACCGTTCGATGAGGGCGCGGATGTAGTCGGGAATCTGGAGAGGGCCGGGGATCACGTTCATCGACCAGATGGTGATCTTGTTGGCAAGGCGCTCCTGATCGATCAGTGAGCGCACCTGATCCGGGATCCCGTCCTCGGGGAAGACGAGGAAGCCCTTCTCCCGCGACTCCCTGAACAGTGCGAGCAGGTAGCGCGCATCTTCCGCGGGAACCCGGCAGAGGCCGAGGAGCATCGCCAGCTCGACCTCCGTGACCCCGCCCTTGCCATTGACCAGGTCGGAGAGCTTGGCCTCTTCCCAGTCGAGCAACTCGGCGATCTGCCGCTGCGTGAGCCCGGTGGACCGGATGGCGTCGCGGACGCCATCACCGAACGAGCGACCGACCACGCTCGAAAATCGTTTCGGCATGGTCGGAAGCTAGAAGGTCGAACCGCCACCTTCCATCGTTTGGATGCGACTCGCCACGAAGGAAGTACTTCTTGGAGCGGTTCTAAATCCGCTTCGAGATCAGCGGGTACTCGACCACCAGGCCGTTGGGATCGACCTTGATGTTCTGCTCGAAGCCGCCGCTCTTGAACCGCACCACCGAGACCTCGTCGCCCACGGACACGGTCCGGTAGGTCTGGGTGACTGCCTTCACCGACAGGTCCGGCAGCGACACCCGCACGACGGGCAGCGCGTGCTCGCCCGGTTCGCGGTGCAGACCGAGCCTGCGGATCGGGATGGCGTTGAACAGCACGGCGAACTGGACGTCGACGTCCAGCGCGTCGTTGAACGTCTCGCGTTTGCTGCCCTGGCCGTGGTCGACCAGCCAGGCGCCGTCCTCGGTGCGGGACAGAGAGCACTGGCGCTCTTCCAGCACTGTCGCCGTGCGCAGCAGCAGCCGGTTCACCTGGCCGCTCTCGCCCACGGACACCTCGAAGGAGGCGTTGAACTGCTCGTTGGGGCCGGCGGCGACGAGACGGCCCGACGCACGGAGGCGCTGGTCGCTCGACAGGAGCAGGCGGACCTGCTCGAGGCGCGGCTCGTGGATGCCCTGCCAGGTGATCATGTCCGGCCGGCGGGCAGAAGGAGAGCGGGTCTCTCCGGTGGAGGTGACCCGCCCCGCGTCAGTGGTGTTGAAGGAGTTCACTCATCCACCTGGAAGGATGTCCTTGATCTTCTCGGCAACCGAGTCGACCTGGTCTTCGTGACCGAACTTGCCGGCGACGAAGTCCGCCGCGGCGTCAACGCCCTGGTCGACCTTCTCGTGGTTCTGCTCGGCCAGGTCCATGGCCTTGTTCTTGATCTCGTCGAAGTTCATGTGGTGCTCCCTCGTCCCTGACGCAGGGTACCCGAGTAGGCCCCGCGTGTTGATAGCCGCGATCACGTTAACCGTGCCTGGACAAGTCGGCTCGGCGACAACGAAGATGTCGTCACCGCCGCCTGGTCGGCCGCCGTCGCGGTCAGAACCAGGAGGAAGTTGCATGACACGGCTCCTGCGTGGAGTTATGTCCGCAGTACTGCTGTTGCCGCTCGTCGCGGTCTCCTCGGCCAACGCCACGGCCGATGTTCAGGGGAAAGCGAAGTTCACGGTGACGACCACGGCCACGAGCGTCGCGGCCCGCAGTGACCGGCGTCCGGTCGCAGGCGGTGTCCACGACAAGAAGGTGGACAAGACGTTCATCTCGTGGGCCGGTCAGTACGAGGACAGCTACGTCCAGTCGTACGACCACCGCAAGTCCACTTGGTCCACTCCGAACCGGATCGCGGACGGTGCGTCGGACGCGCACAACTATCCGACCATGGTCCAGGCCAAGGACGGGCACCTGCTCATCTTCCGCGGCATGCACAACGTCGAGTTGCGCATGTCCCGTTCGCCCGAGCCCCACTCGGCCGACGGCGTCTGGGAAGAGACGCTGATCTCGAAGAACGCGGCCACGTACCCGATGCCGTTCGTCACGCGCGACGGCACGATCTACGTGTTCTACCGCGAGACGACGCGTGACCTCGACGGCACGACGCCGACGGACACACGTCCGATGCTCTACGTGGTGTCCAAGGACAACGGCAAGACGTGGAAGACCTCCACGGACGTGACCGGGGACCGCTTCGCGATCGGCTCGACCGCCCGCGCGGACAACATGAACGAGATCTACATCGGCCAGCTCCGCCAGGAGGAGAACGGCCGCGTGCGGATCGTCTACACGCTCGCGGGCGGTGGGCCCGAGGGCAACAAGCACGACCGCTATCACCGCAACATCTACTACACGTGGTTCGACCCGCAGAACCGGCACTTCTACTCGGCGTCCGGCAAGGACCTGGGCACCCAGATCGACGACGCCGACCAGGAAAGGCACCTGAAGGTCGCGGAGACCCCGCTGACCCTGCCGAACAAGGTGAAGTCGCCCGACTACATCCAGCAGGTGGGCACGATCCTGGGGCAGCCGTTCCTGTTGTGGTTCATGGGCGACGAGGCCGGTGGCCCGCTGCGTAACTACATGTCCACTTGGAACGGTCGCAGCTGGGAGACCAGGGAGGTCGCACGGGGCCTGCGCACCCGTGAGGTCGAGAAGGTGGATCCGTTCACCTGGCGCGTCTACGCCACCGAGGACGGCAAGCCGAACGTGAACACGTACCTGGTGCGGCTGGGCCGTTTCTGGTCGCCGGAGACCGTCATCCCGACGGCCAAGCCGGTGCAGCGCGTCGAGATCGTCGAGAACTTCCGCGATCCCGCCCGCGCGATCTTCTCGGGAGCGTCGTCCAACCGGGACGTCGCGATCGCCGACGGCGACATCTACGTGGCGGGCTTCAGCCGCCGGTAGGTCGTTCTGCGGAAAGGCAAACGCCCCCTGCTCCGGCGCGGAACCAGGGGGCGTTCGTCTTGGGGGCTAGCGGCCTAGATCAGGCGCCGGCCTTGTTGCGACGGACCACGAACAGCGCACCGACACCGGCGCCGACGAGGACCAGACCGCCGAGCAGCGGCCACAGGATCGACGCACCGGTCGACGCGAGGTCGTCCTCGCCGCCACCCGGAGCCGGGTTGGCCGGGGTGGTCGAGGTGGCCGGAGTGGTGGTCTCCGGCGCCGTGGTGGTGGTCGTGGTGGTGGTAGCCGTCGTGGTCGTGGTGGTCGGCACGACGCCGACCTTCCAGTCGGCCTTGGCCAGCTTCTCGACCTTGGCCTTCTGCGGCTGCGCGATGACGAGGGACTGCGCGACGTTCTTCGAGTCCTTGTTGTGCGCGACGAACAGGCGGCCCAGCGCGATCTCGGCCTCGGCGGAGAGCTTGAAGTCGGCCTGGCCGTCCTTCGCGTCCGCCGGAACGTTCACGAAGAACTCGGAGATCTTCTCGGTGCCCTTGATCGAGACGCCGTCAGCCTTCTGCTTGACCTCGAGCGGGTTGCCCTGCGCGTCGACGATGGTGACGCCCTCGGGCAGGTTCGCGGTCAGCTTGACCTCGTTGGCCGTGGTCGTGACCTTGAACGGGCCGATCTTCTCGCCCGGCTTGCCCGACTTCGACTCCGGGTCGATCGTCAGCGTCGGCTTCGGCGCTTCCTCGACCTTGGCCTCGGCGACGAACTTCTTGTAGAGGGCGACGACCTCGGCGTCGTTCTTCTTGTTGTCGACGTCGAGCTTCGCGTCGTCCGAGAAGTGCCAGAGCGCGGCCTGCGTGGCGGCGATGACGTCCTGCTTGTCGAGCTTGTCGATCCCGAAGGTCTTCCGGATCTCCTCCACCGACTTGTTCGGGTAGGACCGGTTCAGGATCCAGAGGACCTTGCCGGGGTTCTCACCCTTGAACTTGGTGTTGGGGTTCGGGTGCTTGTCCCACGGCACCTCCTTGAGGACGTCTCCGTCCTCAAGCGGGGTCGGCAGCTCGACGCAGTACGCGAGGACGTTGGTGCGGCTCTCGTCGTCCTCGATGCGGAGCTTGATGACCCAGGTGTCCTGCTTCTGGTCCTTGTCGCCGTCCTTGAGCCACACGTTGTGGCCCTGCTCCTGGCCACCGCGGTCCGGAGTGATCTTGACGTCGGCGTGGGCCGGAAGGGCCGAGAACGCGAGGGCGGCGGTGGCGCCGAGCAGCGCCGTGCCGATCCTGAACCGGGAAGCCATTGGTCTCCTCTTGCTCACTGAAGTTAGCCCGAACGCGGCGGGAAGTCGTCATCCGTCGGGACGGCCGGCACGTCGTCATCGACACTGAACCGACAGGAAGCGAGCGGGACGTTAGCCGATGGGGTGACACACGTATGAGTGAGGTAAGAAGAGGGTGCTACACAGCCAGTGAGCAGCGAAAACATACTCGCGGTGTCCACAGTGGATAGGGTTGCGATGCATTCATTCCGTCAGGTGACGTTAAATTCGTTGCCGAACAGTTATCGAGCGCGGCGTTTCGCTACGGATGATCGCCGCGATCGGTTCAAGACCTAGGCCACCATTTCGGTAACTTCTGCCGGACGAATGTCGCCGGGACGCAGTGAGGTGCCGCGCAGGCACATCTCCCTGGGCTCCGGGCGGTCGCCGGTGAGAATCCACCTGGTCAGCCCGGCCAGCTGGTAGGCGATCAGCGGCGGGACGGCGTCGCCCACGTGCCGGTAGGCGTTCCCCAGAATCGAGACGTCGAACTTGAACCGGCGCGGGAACCCTTGCAGCAGAGCCATCTCGCGGACCGTGCACAGGCGGTGCTGGACCGGGTGGGCATAGCGCCCGTTGCCGACGTGGCCGCATTCCCGCTTGATCGTTCGGGCCGGTTCGTCCCACCACAACCGGCCGTAGACATCGGGGTGCGAACCCCAGTTCTGCTGCTCGACGATCTTGCGTTGGGCAGGGTTCAGCAACTCCGCGGTCTCCGGTGAGCGGAGCAGATCAGCCCACGATCCGCCGTTCGCCGGAATTGCACGCATTCTTTCGAGACTGCGGTCCTGGGAAAAGGTCGGCGAGACGTGAATGGGGTCTTCCAGGTCCGCGACGCCGGCCGCGAGGACGGGCAGCTTGCCGATCGCGCGCCGGACCGTGACGGCCGACGGGCGGATGACCCGGCCCGCCCACAGGTCGTCGAGCGTGAGCAGCGGCAGGCCGCCGTCGACGGCCACCATCAACGTCCGCTCGCGCAGCTGCGGCAGGCCGAACCTGGACAGCATGTGCGTGCCGCCCCAGACGGAGTACCCGATTCGGGTGAGTTCCTCGGCGAGGCTGTCGAAGTGGTGGCGCTGCTTGCCCTTGACGAGCTCGCGGGCGTTCTCCATCAGCACGACCTTCGGGCGCAGCTCCTGCGCGTACACCGCGATCCGGCCGACCAGGGAGTTCCGCGGGTCGTCGCGCAGGTGGTTCTGGGAGGTGATGCGGCTGAAGCCCGAGCACGGCGGGCACGCGAGCAGCACGTCCAGTTCGCCCCGCTGCAGGCCCCACACCTCGCGCAACGCCGCGGGCGAGACCTTCGCGAGGTCGACCTCCAGCGGGTCGACGCCGATGTTCGCGCGGTAGGTGTCGTTGCAGCGCAACGAACCCAGCTTCGAGCTGGGCTTGCCGATCTGCGCGTCGGCGGCACCGACGACCCGGAAGTCGCGGTGGGCGTGGAAGCCGAAGCTCATGCCGCCCGCACCCGAGAAGATGTCGGCCACCGAGAAGGACACGGCGAGATCGTACGGGCGAGGCGCCGAGGACCTTTCCCTGACATCCCGTACCTTTCCCGCCTATGGAGCTGCCGCGCGCCTGGCAACGGCCTGACCCGTTGCGCGGACTCGACAGGATTTCCTGGAGCGAGGTCTACGACGGCCGGGGTGGCGCCGGTCACGTGCCCCGCCTGCTGCGCTCCCTGATGGACCCCAGCGAGGACGAGCGGCAGAGCGCGCTCTCACAGCTCGCTGAGCGGATTCTCACCGACGACACGGTGTCCGAGGCCTCGTTCTGCACCGTGCCGTTCCTGGTGGAACTGGGAGCCTCGTACAAGGTCGCCGGGGACGTGCGGGACCGGGTGATCTTCCTGCTGGCCGCCATGGCGTTGGCGGGCAAGGGGTTCACCGAGGACGGACGGCGCACGCACCGCAGGTGGAACGCCCTCGGCCGCGAACTGCCTCGCACGGCTCCGGACTGGTTGACGCAGACCCGGCACGCCGTCGCCCAGGGTGCGCCGAAGATCTTCGAGGCGCTGGCGTCCGAACGGGTCGCGTGCCTGGTCGCGCTGGCCTGCGCGGTGCCGGAGAAGCTGCCGCCGTTCGTCGGCGGCCTGATGAACGACATGGTCGAACTGCCGGGCGAGGAGATGCTCGCGGACGCCGCCGAGATCGCCGTGGCGTTGCTGAAGGACTCGCCGGAGTTACTGGGCGTCGACCTGCCGAAGGTGCTGGGCGAAGGGCTGGTGCGTCCGGTGCACCAGCCCCGCGAGGTCGCCGCCGCCCTGATGGGCTACCGGTTCGCCCTCATCTCCGCGTACGGCGACGAGGGCGCCTGGTGACCGCGCTTACGCGGTGACGGCCTCTTCGATGACCTGCTCGACCCGGGCCTCGTCCTCGACCGCGATGGCGGGTTCCAGGGCGCCGAGGCCAGTGCCCCACTCCTGGTCCGCCAGCGCGAACGCGGCGACGGTCAGCGCGGCCACGGGAGCGCCCACGGGCATGTTCTCGCGGTGCAGGTCGAGGTCGAGCCGGCCGCCGATCGGCGACGGGCTCAGCCGCAGCGTCGCGTGCGCGGCCTCGTCGGCGTACGCGAGCCGGCACGCCCAGCCGGTGAAGATCACCCGGCGCTCGTCGGCCGTCGTCGGCTGCACCGCCCGCACGTTCGCGCCCACGGCCCCGGCGCGGTGGTTGTCCGCGGCCTGCAGCACGAGCTCCTCGAACTGCATCGAGGAGATGCCCAGGTCCCAGCCGGCGACCAGGGCGACCTGGACCAGCGCGAGCGGCAGCGTCGGGACCGCGTCCTCGAAGCACACCATCGCGCCGCCGTAGCGGGTGTTGATCTCGGTCGGCAGGAAGCCGTCCTCGGTCGCGATGCCGTCCAGCGTGAACGTGCCGCGGTAGCCGACGGTGCCACGCAGGTGCTCGCCGACGCGGCGGGCCAGGTTGCGCATCTCGTCGCGGATCCACACGGGCGGGTCGTAGTACGACGCGCAGCCCGCGTAGAGGAACTTGGCCTGACCCTGGCGGCGCGGCACGACCATCTCGATCGGACGCAGCACCGCGGTGCCGTCCGGGAAGACGATGCCGTGCACGCTGACCGGGATGCCTTCCAGGAACGGCATGACGCGGACCTGGTCGCACTTCGGCGCGAGCACGTCGAAGGCTTCCTTGGCCTCCTCGTAGGACCGCACGCGGCGCACGAAGTTGGCACCGCCGTTGATCGCCGGGCCGTCACCGGACCAGACGACGCCCGCGCCGCGGTCCAGGATCTCCGAGGCGCCCCAGAGGCGTTCGAAGTCGAGGTCGAACACCATCGCGGGCGCGCGGCGGGCGGACAGCTCGTCCCAGAGCGCGTCGATGGTGGTCTTGTTCTCCAGCGCGACCCAGTCGTGCTGCCGGGCGTTGAGCACCGGGCGGCCCTCGAACGAGCTGATCTCGTTGTAGGGCGTGCTGATCACGACCGCTTCACCGTCGGCGTCGAAGTCGCTCAGGATCGCCTTGACCTCGGCGCCCGGCTTGGTCAGCAGCTTGCCCAGGCGGCGCTGCTCGACGGCGACGAGACTGCCCTTGATGCCCAGCGACACCCAGCGCGCGATCACCGAATCATGAAGCGGGGCATGATCGTCGGTATCGAGCACGAGCGTATGGCGGGCACCGAGCGCATGAAGCTCATGCGCGCGCTTCGCCAGACGCGTACCGCCGGCCAGAACTACCAGCCGGTCACCGAACAACCTTCCGAGGCGCTCGTTGAGCGCTGAGAGGACATGATTCATCGCCGAAAACTCGCTTAAGAGAAGCGGAGGACGTGACCGGCGATCGCCGGGTGACGCGTAGCGTAGAGCCACCCGGTATGTGTGTCGAAGCACGGTCCGGCAACGGCCGGATGAATCTTGCGACGGGCCTGTCGGCTCAGGCGTCGAAGCAAGTGGATCAGCAGTCGGCCCGGGTGCTCACCGGGAGCGTGCCGCGTCCCGGAGGACCTGGTCAACGCGGTTGAGGAAGCTGCGCTTCGGGTTGATCGACGGCAGCGGCGCCGTGAGCTCTGCGGACTGGGGCGCGGGTGCGGCTCCCACGATCTCAGCCACGTTGCGCAGGAACTCCTGCCGCTTGAACTCGAGCACGGCGTGATCGTGCAGGAGTCCGGCGATGCTTGTGTGCACAGCGCGATGGGGGTAACTCACTCGTGTGTTATCGGCGTAGTCGCCGTCGACCTTTAGGGTCAACTCGTGCGAGTTCTGGTGACCGGTGCCACTGGGTACGTCGGCCGCGCCGTGGTGCGTGAGCTGCAGGTTCATGGTCATGAACCTGTTCTGTCCCGTCAACGCCTCTCGGAGCCGTTCGAGCTGGACGACGTGGACGCCGTCGTCCACCTGGCCGCCGTGGCCCGTGTCCGGGAGTCTTTTCTTGATCCACTCCCGTACTACGAGACGAACGTGGGCGGGACGCTGAATCTGCTCAAAGCCCTGAAGGGCCAACGATTCCTGCTCGCGTCGACTGGCACGGTGTACCGGCCTTCCGACGCCGTCCTGACCGAGGACTCGGTCCGGGAACCGTCCTCCCCCTACGCCGCTTCCAAGGCCGCCGCGGAGGACCTCGTGGCGTGGGCGGCGCGGTCCGGGCAGATCGGGGCGACCACTCTCCGTTTGTTCAACGTCGCTGGAGGGGGTGACACGGACACCACTCGGGTGATCACGCGGGCCGTGGCGTGCGCCGCCGGAACGGTGCCCGGCATGGAGGTCTACGGCGACGGCGGGGCCGTGCGCGACTTCGTGCACGTACGCGACGTTGCTGCTGCCTTCGTCGTGGCTCTGGAGGCATGTTCCGTGGGCACGTCGTCGGTCTACAACGTCGGCGCGACCGCTGCTTCCGTCCGGGACGTGCTCGACGCCGTCGCCGAGGTGACCGGACGGACCGTCGACGTGACGTGGAAGCCCGCAGTCCCCGGGGAGATCCGTTCACTGCGGGCCGACGCGTCACGGCTGCGAGCGTTGGGCTGGGAGCCTCGTTCGTCGGCGCTGACGGAGATCGTCAGGGACCAGTGGCTCGCTTCGGCACCGGTACCCGGTCCAGATCCTTCGCGATGACGATCTCGCCGTCGAACTCGGCGGCGGCCTCGGCGAGGAACTCGGCCGGATCGTCGTAGCGCTGGGAGAAGTGCGTCAGCACCAGCTTGCGGACGCGGCAGTCCCGCGCGACGCGGGCGGCCTGCTGGGCGGTGAGGTGACCGTGGTCGCCGGCGAGCTTCGTGTCGCGGGCGAGGTACGTCGACTCGATCACGAGCATGTCGGCGTTGTCGGCGAGCTCGAAGACGTTGTCGCAGAGCCTGGTGTCCATGACGAACGCGAACCGCTGGCCCTTGCGGGGTTCGCTGACGTCCGCGAGCTTGACGCCCTCGAACTCGCCCTGCTGCTGGAGTGTGCGGACCGCCGGGCCCTGGATGCCGTGCTCCTTGAGCTTCTCGGGGAGCATGCGGTGGCCGTCGGGTTCGACCAGGCGGTAGCCGACGCTGTCGATGCCGTGGTCGAGCGCGTACGCCTCGAGCCGGCCGAACCTGCCGTTGGCGATCTCGCCATCCTCGACGACCGGCACCTCCTTGATGTCCGCGGCGTCGTAGAACGCGCTGGCGTAGCGGAGGCGCTCGAAGAAGTGCGCGCCCGACAGCGGGTAGTGCGCGTGGACGGTGTGCTGGACGCGGTCCAGGGACAGCCGCTGGACGATGCCGGGCACGCCCAGGCAGTGGTCGCCGTGGAAATGGGTGATGCAGATCCGGGTGATGTCGCTCGCAGCGGCGCCCGACCTGAGCAGCTGCCGCTGGCTGCCGTCGCCTGGGTCGAACAGGAAGCCCTCGCCGTCCCACCTGAGCAGATAGCCGTTGTGGTTGCGCTGGCGGGTCGGGACCTGGCTGGCCGTTCCCAGGACGATCAGTTCCCGGACTGTCACCCCCTGACGTTAACGTCTGTCCCATGCGGAGCGTGGAAGTTGCGTCGACCTGGCCTGTCGGGAACGTGGCGGTGGCGGTGGTCACCCCCGACGGCGTGACCGGGTCGCTGGGTGATCAACAGCGCGTGTTCCCGCTCGCGTCCGTCACGAAGCTGCTGACGTCGTACGCGGTGCTGGTGGCCGTCGAGGAGGGCGCGGTCGAGTGGGACCAGCCGGCCGGCCCCGAGGGTTCGACGGTCCGGCACCTGATCGCGCACACCGCCGGTTACGCGTTCGACAAGGCCGAGGTGCAGGCCACTCCCGGTACCCGCCGGATCTACTCGAACGCGGGCTTCGACGTGCTGGCGTCTTTTGTGGGCGAGGCGTGCGAGATGCCGTTCGCGACTTATCTGCACGAGGCTGTTTTCGCGCCGCTGGGGATGAATTCCTCCGCGCTGGTCGGCTCGGCGGGGGCCGGTGCCGAGTCCTGCGCCGCCGACCTGGCGTTGTTCGCGGCCGAGCTGCTGTCGCCACGCCTGGTCTCCGCCGAGCTGGTGGCCGAGGCGACGTCCGTCGTGTTCCCCGGCCTGAACGGCGTGCTGCCCGGTTACGGAATGCAGAAGCCGAACGACTGGGGGCTCGGCTTCGAGATCCGCGACTCGAAGTCACCGCACTGGACGGGACTTTCCTTCTCACCGCGCACCTTCGGCCACTTCGGGCAGTCCGGCACGTTCCTGTGGGTCGATCCGGAGATCTCCGCGGCCTGCGTGGCTCTGACCGACCTGCGTTTCGGGCCGTGGGCGGTCGAGGCGTGGACCCCGTTCTCCGACGGCGTGCGCGCCGAGCTGGTCAGTCGGCGAGCCTGATCGCGAGCTGCCGCAGGACCTCCTGCACGTCGGCTTCCTCGTAGTCGTTCTCGTACGCCTGAGCGACGCCGTGGAAGGCGTAGAGCAGCCCCGCCGTGAACCAGCCGAACTGCGACAGCACCTGGTCCATCGCCTGCTTGAGGGCCTGCTGCCCGGCCTCGTTGAGCTCGCCGTCGACCTTGACCTCGTAGCTGAACACGCCCTCCTGCAACGACTTGAGGGCCATGCGCAGGTAGTCGTTGGATCCGGCGCCGTCGTAGGTGAGCGTCAGGACGCCGAGCGCCCGCTGCATGATCTCCCGCTGCTCCACGCCGCCACTCTGCCTGGAGATCAGGCGTGCGTCACCTTCCGACACCCCATCGGACCCTGGCGGGGTCCTCCGGCACGAGCTGCCGCTCGAAGGCCTCGGCGATCGAGTCGACGTCCCACGCCTCGCGTTCGAGAACGGGTTCCCTCGGTGAGGTCTGCCCCATGACGTGCAGCTTCTGATTGGCGAACCGGATGAGCTGCCCGGTGATCCTCGCCGCGTGGTCGCTCAGCAGGTACGTGACCAGCGGCGCGATCGTCTCCGGCGGCGGCCCGCTCGGGCCGGCCAAGGTGTCGGCCGCGGCCATGCGTGTCCATGCGACCGGGCAGATGGCGTTGACCCTGATGCCCTTGTCGTGGAGTTCCGCCGCCGCACCGGCCGTGATGCTCGCGACGGCCCCTTTGGACGCGGAGTAGGTGAGTGCGGTCGGCTGCCCGACCATCGCGACCGAGCCGAGGTTGACGATCGAACCCCTGCCCATGCTCCTCACCGCGGCGTTGGTGCAGTAGAGCGTGCCGAGCACGTTGATCTCGATGAGCTCGCGCATGTCCCGGGGATCGTCCTGGCCGATCTCGGCCTGGTATCGAATGCCGGCGTTGTTGACGAGCCCGTCGATCCGGCCGAACGCCGCCGTGCAGGTGCCGACCATGGCCTCGGCCTGATCGGGATCCTGCACCGGCCCGGCGCTGACGACGGCCTTGCCGCCCCTGGACGTGATCAGGTCGGCGACCTGCCCGGCAAGCGGCTCGTCGACGTCGTTGATCACCACCGCCGCGCCCTCGGCCGCCGCGTGGACGGCGAACGCCCGACCCAAGCCCTGTCCGGCGCCGGTGATGACCACGGCCTTGCCTGCCAGAACCGTCATCCTTCGATGATGCCGTCATGTGCGGCCCGGCCCCGTGCGGACGGGGCCGGGGTTCGCTCGGCTCAGCCGGGCTTGCGCGCGACCCACCGCGCGACCGAGAAGACACCGGCGGCCCGAGCGGCGTCGAGCACGCGCTTGCCGTCGTGGATCACGGTGTTCTGCTCGCCGGCGTACTCACCCCAGCCCTGGCCGTCGTCCGGCGGCGTGCTGCCCCAGCACTCGACGTCCGGGTAGAGGTCCTCGGCGGCCTCGACGACGAAGCCGGCGGCCGACATCATCTCGCGGTACTCGTCCAGCGTGCCGAGCCGCGGGATGGAGATGACCTGCTCCACCGGCCCGATGAACGGCGCGATCTGCTCCTCGGTCAGGTGCTCGCCGAACGGCCGCCGGATCCAGTCGACCCCGACCAGGCAGGCACCGGGCTTGAGGACACGGAACGCCGCCGTGAAGAAGGCGGCCTTCTCGGGCAGATGACACACCGACTCGTAGAAGCTGACCATGTCCAGCGACCCGGCCGGCCACGCGACCAGGGTCTTGTAGTCCTCGTCGCCGACCGTCAGGAACGCGGCCCGCTCACTCATCCCCTGCTCGGCCGCATACGCGCGCGCCTGCGCCGACAACCACTCGTTGTTGGAGATGCCGACGACGTTCGCCCCGGAGACCGAGGCCGTGTAGACCGCCGTCCCGCCGACGCCGCTGCCGAAGTCCAGCCCGGTCCCGCCCGGCCGCAACCCGGCCGCGTCGATCTGCTTGCGCGCCAACGCCTTCGCCGCCTCTTCGGGCGACAACCCCGCCCGTTCGGCTTCCAGGTCTCCGTGGTGCCAGAACTGCCCCATGAGCGCGTGGTAGGCGGGCCCTGCGTGGTCGTAGTACTCGCGGACCTGTTGCTCGACAGTGGTGTTCACCAAAACCCGGCCTTTCGTGTTGAGCTTGCGGCCGCTCATCGAAGGGCCCGCGAGAACTCGTCGGCCACACCGAAGTCGACCAGCACCGGCGAATCTCAACGTAGTGTCCGCTCAGCGGGGTTGTCCACGATCTGGGTCGGCACTGGCACGGCCGGAAATGAGATCAGGGCCCCTGTGGAAAACTTCTCCACAGGGGCCCTGAGTCAGTGCGCTCGGCAGGATTCGAACCTGCAACCTTCTGATCCGTAGTCAGATGCTCTATCCGTTGAGCTACGAGCGCGTGTATTAAATTGTAACCGATCCTCAAGAGGCTCGGCCTTGCGGAGGCTCCGGGATTTGAACCCGGGATGGGGGGTTACCCCAAACCGCATTAGCAGTGCGGCGCCATAGACCAGACTAGGCGAAGCCTCCCGGGACCATCCTCGGCCACGGGACATAGGTTACACAGGTCCTCAACCGAGTTGCAAAACGCCCCCCTTCAACACCAGAACCTGCTGGTCAGAGCACGTTCAGAGGGGTGAAGAGGGGCGTTAAAGTCCTGGTCGCCGCGCGCGGAGTGACCTAGATCATTCCGCAGCGATTTCCAGGAACGGTTGGAGGGACTCGGGATTGCGGAGCGCGCCCCGGCTGACGGCTCGGTCCGGGTCCATGCCGGCGAGGATCTTCTTGACCGGGACCTCGCACTTCTTGCCGTTGAGAGTCCTGGGGATCTCGGCCACGGCCACGAAGCGGTTCGGGACGTGACGGGGGGACAACGACGCGCGCAATTCACGGCGTAGCAACGGTTCCACGTCGGGCAGCGTTACTCCGTCCAGCACGACGAAGCAGAGGAGTTCGCCCTCGGTCACGCCCGAGGTGTCGATCACCAGGGAGTCGACGACGCCCTCGATGGACTCGACCACGCGGTAGAACTCCGAGGTGCCCATGCGGACGCCGCCGCGGTTCAGGGTCGAGTCGGAGCGGCCGTAGATCACCGCCGAGCCTCGCGGGGTGATGCGGATCCAGTCGCCGTGGCGCCAGATTCCGGGATATGTGTCGAAGTACGCGTCGCGGAGGCGTGAGCCGTCCTCATCGCCCCAGAAGTAGACCGGCATGGACGGCATCGGCTTGGTGATGACGAGTTCGCCGACCTCGTTGTCCAGCGCGGTACCGGACTCGCTGTACGCGTAGACCGCGGCGCCGAGGGCTCGGCAGGAGAGTTCGCCCAGCCAGACGGGGCGGTCCGGGGAGGCTGCCACGAAGGCGGTGCAGAGGTCGGTTCCGCCGGAGACCGAGGCGATCTGGACGTCCTTGCCGACGGCGGAGGCGATCCAGCGGAAGCCTTCAGGGGTCAGGGGTGCGCCGGTCGAGCCGACGACGCGCAGGCCCGTCAGGTCGTAGCGGGAGGACGGGTCGATGCCCTCCTTCAGGCACGACTGGACGTACGGGGCCGAGGTGCCGAAGTAGGTCACGCGGTGCTGTTCGGCCAAGTGCCACAACACATTCAGCGACGGGAACGCCGGGCTGCCGTCGTACAGGACGATGGTGGTGCCGACCATGAGGGCGCCCACCAGGTAGTTCCACATCATCCAGCCGGTGGTGGTGAACCAGAAGAAGCGGTCGCCGGGGCCGAGGTCGCTGTGCAGGCCCAGCATCTTGAGGTGTTCCAGGACGATGCCGCCGTGGCCCTGGACGATGCCCTTGGGCAGGCCCGTGGTGCCGGACGAGTAGAGCACCCACAGCGGGTGGTCGAACGGCACCGGGGTGAACTCCAGCGGGGCGCCCTGGTGAGCGGCCACCAGCTCCGTGAACGACAGCGTGTCCGGCAGGGTCGAGCCGTTGTCCAGGTAGTCGATCAGGACCGTGGCGCGCAGCGACGGGATCTGCGCGCGGATCTCCTCCACGACCGGGCGGCAGTCGAACGACCGTCCGTTGTAGACGTAGCCGGAGACCGCCACGAACACCACGGGCTCGATCTGGGTGAAGCGGTCGGCCACGGCGCGGGCGCCGAAGTCCGGGGAGCAGGACGACCACGTGGCGCCGAGCGAGGCGGCCGCCAGGAAGGCGATGAGGGCCTCGGGGGCGTTGGGGACCAGCGCGACCACCCGGTCGCCCTTGGAGACGCCCAGGGAGGCCAATGCGGCCCGGAAAGCGGCCACGCGCGAGCGCAGCGTGCCGAACGTCAAAGAAGATGTGACGCCGTCTTCGCGATGGAAGATCACGGCGAGGTCGTCGTCGCCTCCGCGGCGCAGCGCATGCTCGGCGTAGTTCAGGGTGGAACCGGGGAACCATTCGGCGCCGGGCATCTCCGTGGAACCCAGCACGCGTGACGGTTCGGTGTGGAACCTGACGTCGAAGTACGAAGCTATGGCGCCCCAGAACCCCTCGAGGTCTGAGACGGACCACTCCCACAGCGACTCGTAGTCGGGGAGGTCGCGGCCCTGCTCGGAGAGCCAGGTCCGAAAAGCGGTCATCCCGTTGTCCCTCGTGGGGTCCGGGCGCCACAGCAGTTCGACGTCGGTGTCGGTCATGCCCCATGTCTAACCGAGGCACAACCGCACGTCCATGTGTGATTGGCGGACTTGCGGTAGCCCACCGGTGTGGAACTATCCCGCCGCGATCAACTCGTCGACGGCGCTGGTCAGGCGTGAGGCGTCGGCCGGGGCCAGCACCAGCCAGCCGTCCTGCCTGCGCAGGAGGTAGCGGCCCTCTCGGGTGTCGAGCCACTGCACCGATCGGCCGGTCGGGCGCGGCACGCCGTCGCGGTTGCGGGCGGTCAGGCCCAGTTCGCCGCCGCCGATGCGGGACGTGACGATCCGCATCAGGTTGTGCGCCTCGGGCTCGCGGATGCCCGCGTCGCGCAGGATCTCCAGGAACGCCTGCTTGCCGTCCTGCTCGCCCGCCTGGCCCGCGCGGACGTAGTCGTCCCAGCGCACGTTCACGGCACGGCCGGTGCCCGGTGCGAGACCTGGCAACGATGACACCGTTGCCGAGGCCAGCGACGTCGGGTGGAACGGGTACAGGTGCACCTCGCCGTTCACGCGGGCGGCGAAGACACCGCCCCAGCCGGCGCACGCGATGCCGCGGGCCAGTTCGGTGCCCTTGAAGTACGCGATCTCCAACGCCCGGTCGAACTCACCGAGGCCGCTGATCAACGCCCTCAGGTCAGGATCCGGGCGCTGCACCGTGCCCAGCCGGCGAGCCTGCAACGTCCGTGAACTCTCGTCGACGAGACGCTGCCGCGCCGCCCGGGTGGCCCCGACGTGGGGCGTGCCGAGCGGCACGACGCGGTCCTCGCCGTGCACGGCCTGCCACAGCAGGAAGAACTCCTGCGAGCTCACCGTGTACTGGCGGTCGGTCACTGACCGATCACCGGCGGGGCCGCCTTGCGGTCCAGACCGAAGACGTTGTCGTCCTCTTCCAGGTAGCTCGCCGTCTTGTGTTCCTTCGAGTCGTTCTGGCCGCCGCCGGCCACGGGGGCACCGGCCATCGGCGCGCCGCCCATCGCGAGCGGGTTCTGGAACGCCTTGGTCGTGTTGCCGGGTGCGGCCGAGGCCGCAGCTGCGGCACCACCGGCGCCACCACCGCGCGAGCCCTCGCTCACACCGGCCGAGCCACCGGCGGACGCGGCACCGCCGGCGCCGCTGGCGGCAGCGCCCTGGTTGCCGCTGCCGGAGCCGAACGGACGGGCCATGCCGCCGCCGAAGCCGCCGAACCCTCCGGCGCCACCACGGCCACCGGCACCTCCGCCATAGCGCGAGGACGTGTTCGTGGTGCCGCGGTTCTGGTTCTGCGTGCCGGTCGCGACGGGAGCACCCGCGCCACCGCCCGCGCCGTCCGAGGGCGTCGCCGGCGTGCGGCCGGTGAGGTCGCCGCCGACCGGGGTCGGATTGATCGGGTTGACGGGAGGCGTGAACTGCGCGGGCACGGTCTGGTCGACCGCGGCCGAGTTGCGCTGGAACGCCGCCATCACGTCCGCCGCGCGGCGGTGCGAGGCGTCGTTGGCCGCGAGGGCGTCGACGGGGCTGCTGCCGATGGTCTCGAAGCCGGCGAACTCGGTCTGCGGCTGCGCGATCAGACGCGGTTCCCGCAGGCTCGCGGACCCGAAACCGTCGACCTGGTCGACCGTCCGCAACCTGTCCTGCAGCACCGGCCTCGGCAGCGTCGTCTCCGCGGGCACCGGCGGTTCCGGCGCCTTGGGAGGCGGCGGCATCGCGGCACGCGCGGCTTCGACGTTGCTGGTCTCGGTCGTGATCGCGGCCGAGACCTTGGTCGCGTAGTTCGCGGTGTCGTCGACCCAGTTGGTGACCTCGGTCAGACCGTCACGGGCGAGCCGGGCCGACTCGCTGTCCCAGCCGACCGACGAGTCCTCGACGGCCTTGAGCAGGCCCGTGCGCACGCCGGCGATGTCCTCGCCGATCTTCTGCCAGTTCGTGGCTGCGGCCTGGGCACCGTCGAGGTTCACGCCCGTGTGGACCATTTTGTAGAGCTGCTCGTGGGTGTACGTCATCCAGTCGACCGGCTCGTGCAGGTCGCTGCGGTCGTACTTGCCGTCGCCGTGGTGCGACGACTTGCCGTCCCGGTCTCCGTTGCCCTTGTTGTCGTGCGATCCGTGGCTCACCAGGACCCCCCGGCGTTCTTCATCGACTTCTCGGCCTCTTCGTCGGCGTCGCGAATGGTGTCGCGGTTGCGGCGCAGGGCGTTGCTGATGTCGTCGAGGACCTTGAAGAGGTCCAGCAACGCCTTGGCGGCACCCGAGTCCTCACCGACGGCCAGGTCGGAGAACCGCGCGCTGATCGCCTTGGCGACCGGGTTCTCCCCCAGCTGCAGCGGTGTGGCCAGCTGGTCGGTGGCGCGCTTCCACAGGTCCATCACCTGGTCCCGGGCCGCATCGACGGCCTTGATCAACGCGTCCGCCGCGTCGACGTCGAGCGTCAGCTTCCCGTTGTCCGCCGCCTGGTCGAGCTTGGCCGCGGCATGGCTCGCCTCCGCCTTGTCCGCGAGCATCTGCTGCTGGAGAACAGGCTTCACCGCCGCCAGCTGCTCAGCCGTGATCGGCACGGTGGTCGACGTCGTGACCTCCGGTGTCACCGCCGGCGGTTGCGCCGGCGGCACGGTGTCCGTCGTCGCCGCGCCAGTCGTCCCGGTACCTGTCCCAGTGCCTTCAGCCATCCCTAGTAACCCCCTGCACTGCTAACTCGTCACCGCAGCACTGGGTGTTACGCGCAGCTACACCCAGTCAGCCGTCCGAAGCACTCCTTAGATGTACCTGGAGGACGGTTCGGTTCCAATCCGCCGGAAAGACCCTTACCTCATGTGAGCGTCGAACCAGTTCAACGCACGAACCCACGCTTCGTCACTCGAAACAGTGAAACGAACCAGATCGGACGCGGTTTCGGAGCTGATCACAGCATCACGAAGCTTGCTCACTTCTTCCGACTCCTCGTCGCTGAAGATGCCGAGCCATGGGCACGTGAGGTCGCCCGCCACGTCCACCAGCGCCGGAAGGCCGTCCGAGAGCGGCTCGAGGATGCCGGGCGCCTGCACGGTGACGGCGGCGCCGATCGTGCGGCTGGCGGCGACCACCATGGCGACGGTGCCGCCGATGTCGAACCCGACGACGCCCATCCGGTCGGCGTCCACGCCCTGCTGGCCCAGCCAGACGAACGCGACGTCGGTGTCCGCGAGCAGCCGGTCGCCGTTGAGCTTGCTGACCTGGTCCTTGATGTCGTCACCGTGCACCCGGTCCGCGTCGTAGAGGTGCGGCGCTATCGCGAGCCAGCCCTCGTCGGCGAGGCTGCTGACGAGGGTGCGCACACCCGCGGTGATACCGCGGGCCTCGTGCAGCACCACGAGCCCGCCCCGCACGGCGGAGTCGGGTTCGGCGATCGTCACCCGCAGCTCACGGCCGTCGGTGAGGGAAAGCGTCTCGGTGCGGGTAGTGGTCATGATTCCCACCCTTCCACGAGGGGGTGAACTCCAGTCAACGTGACCAATCGGACGGAGCAATGCGAGGATCGGGTCCATGACCGTGCGAACCCGTGCTGACCTGGCGTCCCTGCCGTCCTACGTGCCTGGCAGGACCATCCCCGGCGCCATCAAGCTCGCGAGCAACGAGGTGTCGGCCGGACCGCTTCCCAGCGTCGTCAAAGCGATCGCCGAAGCGGCCACCAGCATCAACAGGTACCCCGATTCGGGCGCCGTTGAACTCACCGGGCGGCTGGCCGACAAACTCGGCGTGCCCGCCGACCACCTGGCGCTCGGCTGCGGCTCGGTGACCCTGTGCCAGCAGCTCGTCCAGGCCACCTGCACCGAGAACGACGAGGTCCTGTTCGCGTGGAGGTCGTTCGAGGCCTACCCGATCGTCACGCACGTGGCGGGCGCGCGGCAGATCCGTGTGCCGCTGAACTCGGAGCACACGCACGACCTCGACGCGATGCTCGCGGCGATCACGCCGAACACGCGGATGGTCTTCGTCTGCAACCCGAACAACCCGACCGGCACCGCGCTGCGCACCGACGAGATCGAGGCGTTCATCGCTCGCGTGCCGCGCGACGTGCTCGTGGTGCTCGACGAGGCGTACAAGGAGTTCGTCGACGACGCCCACATCCCGGACGGCGTCGAGCTCGCGAAGCAGCAGTGGGCCGCGGGCCACAACAACGTCGCCGTGCTGCGGACGTTCTCGAAGGCGTACGGCCTCGCGGGCCTGCGGATCGGCTACGCGGTCGCGCCGCCGGTCGTCGCCGACGTGCTGCGCAAGGTGTACGTGCCGTTCTCGGTGAACGCGCTGGCGCAGGTGGCCGCGATGGCCTCGCTGGACGCCGAGGACGAGCTGATGGTCCGCTGCCGCGCGATCGTGGCGGAACGGGGTCGCGTGCGCGCCGAACTGCTGGCCATGGGCTTCGATGTGCCGGAGACCCAGGCGAACTTCGTGTGGCTGCCGCTGGGCGAGCGCACGGGCGCGTTCAACGAGCACTGCTTGGCGCACAAGGTCGTCGTGCGCGCGTTCGTCGGCGAGGGTGCCCGGGTGACCATCGGCGAGCCGCACGAGAACGACGCGTTCCTGGCCGCGGCTCGCACGTTCACTTCATGAGCAGCTGAACGATCGCCGCGACTCCCACCACCACGATGACGCCGCGCAACACGGCGGGTGGGAGTTTGCGGCCGATCTTGGCACCGATCTGGCCGCCGACCACGGACCCGACGGCCAGCAGCAGCACGACCAGCCACGCCACGTCGGCGATGAAGATGAACAGGACGCCGGCGACGAGGTTCACGAACGCGGTGAGCACGTTCTTCAGCGCGTTCATCCGCTGCAGGTGCTCGCTGACGAGCACGCCCATGATGCCCATGACCAGCACGCCCTGCGCGGCACCGAAGTAGCCGCCGTAGATGCCGGCGGCGAAGACGCCGAACCACAGCAGCACGCCGCCATCGTTGTCGTTGCGCCGGTGCGCGAGCTTGCGGTTGAGCCACGGCTGGATGAGCACGAGGACCAGCGCGATCACGATCAGCACCGGCACGATCGCCGTGAATGCCTTGTCCGGCAACGTAACCAGCAGAATCGCGCCGAGGATGCCGCCCAGGATGGACGCGGGCAGCAGGCGCTTGATGCGGTCCGACTGCCCCTTCAGCTCCTCGCGGTAACCCCAAGCGCCGGACAGCGAACCGGGCACGAGACCGAGGCTGTTGGACACGTTCGCCACCACGGGCGGATAGCCGACGGCGAGCAGCACCGGGAACGTCACGAGGGTGCCGCTGCCCACGACGGTGTTGATCCCGCCTGCGAACACACCCGCGATCACCACCGCGATTGCTTCCCAGACCGTCACGTCCACCCCCAGGTACCCGATGGTTCGCGACGCTAACACTCCGTTCGGACCAGCGAAGTGTGGCGCTCATGACAACAGGCCCGGCACTCAAAGTGAGCACCGGGCCTGTTGGGATTCGTTCGGTTACGCGACCTTGCGGCGGCCGATCAGGCTGGCGCCGAAGCCGAACGCCACGAGCAGCGCGCCGAGCAGGCCGAGGCCCAGGACGGACGCTCCGGTCTTGGCGAGCACGTCAGCCGAACCGCCACCACCGGACGCGACCGGCGTGACCACGGCAGGCTTCTGGTCCTCCGGCAGCTGGTAGCCGGGGTCCTCGACCTCGGGTCCCGGAACGAGCTGGAACAGCTGCACCTCGTGCTCACCGCCGACGCTGACCAGGAACCACGGGCCCATCCGGGGAATCTCGACCTTCCACGGACCCGGCACGATCAGGTCGTAGCGGCCGACCGGCAGCTGCGAGACGCCGAACTTGCCCTCGGCGTCGGTGATCGTGCGCGCGACAACCTTCTTCGTGCCGTACTCGGCCACGATGACGGTCATCCCGGGCTTCGGCAGGTAGCCGTTCTCGTCCACCGTCACCAGCAGGCCCAAGGCGTCGGCGCGCAGGCCGACCACCTTCAGGTCGTCACCGGCGCCCGGAGCACCGGGATCGGCCAAGTCGGGAGCGAAGCTGCACCCGAGGGTGGCGAAGCCGATGGACGCCGCCTCTTCCGGCAGCGGACCGGTGACCCGGAACGTGCGCTTCTCGCCGTTCGGGACCGACACGCCGCCACCGTCCCACGCGAGCGCGCCCCAGCCGGGACCGCTGTTGTAGATCTCACCGGGCGAGCCCGGGCCGCTGCAGAGCGCGTTCACGACGGGCAGGTCGGCGCCGGTCTTGTTCTCCAGGGTGATCACGGCTTCCCAGTTCTCGTCGGCCGCGTACTCGTCCTTCGTGAAGTTCAGCGTCGCGAAGAACTTGTCGGACAGCGGACGCTCCGCACCGACCTCCAGCACCGACTCGGTGCCGGCGCTGACGGTCAACCTGTCGGTGTAGGAGCCGGGCCGCACCCAGCCGTCCGGGTAGGAGGCGTAGAAGTTGTACACGCCGACCGGGATGTTCTTGAACGACGCACGACCGGATTCGTCGGTCTTGGCGGTGCCCCACCAACCCGGCCGGGTGCCGCCGCTGACGGACACCTCGACGTTCGGGAACGGCTGTTCGCCCGCGTCCTTCTGCTTGTTCTTGTTCGCGTCGGCGTACAGCACGATCGCGGCGTCACCGCTGAGGTACGTGACGGTGGCGGTCGCGGTGGCGTTGGAGGCGCCAGAGCCGTAGTTGATCGGCGTGAAGACCTGGACCGGCAGGCTGACCCTGTTGTCGCTGTTCAGCCACCCGGCGGTGCCCACGACGGTGATCTCCCGGCTCTCACCGGGCCACAGGTACACCTTCTTGCTCTCGTCGCCCAGGTCACCGAACTGCGACCGGTCGAACTCGAGCATGTTGCGGAGGTCCGGCGTCAACTGGCCGACGCGCAGGCCGACCTGGGCCTCGTGACCCCTGCCGACGTTCTTCACGGTGATCGTGGCGCGCATCGGCTCGGCGATGTCGTACGACGGCTTGTCGAAACTCACCGCGACGGTGATGGTCGGACGGTGGCTGACGTCGGGCACGTCGACGTCGCTCGGCACGACGTTGAGGTCACGCTTGACCGTCTGGTCCGCGACGATGTCGACGACGAACTCGTTGCCGTCCTGCGGCTTCCACTTGCCCGCGACCTGCAGCACGACCTTGCCGGGGTTGAGGCTGTAGATCCTCAGGTTGCCGTTCCAGTCGACCACGATGGTGTCCTTGACCGGACGCCGCGTGACCGGGTCGAGCACGTTGACGACCGCGTTGCGGAGGAGATCACCGTTCTCGGCGTTGACGACCTTGCCCTCGAACGCACCGTTCACGCCGGTGACGTCCGCGCGGACGTTGCCCCCGTACGCGGCACCGTTGGCGTTGCGGCCCTGGTTGCCGAAGAAGCAGTTGGCGTAGATCCACGGGTTGGTCAGCTTCGGCATGTCCGTGGTGACGGACACCGTCAGCTCGCCGCGGGCCGGCACCGTGACACCGGGGCCGTCCGGGCGCAACGCCGAGAAGTTGTCGCTGCTGAGGAACTCGGGGCTGCTGCCGCTGCAGACCGCGACGATGCGTTCGAGCGGCAGGGCACCGGAGTTCTTCAGCGTGATGTTCAGGCTGGGCTTCTCGCTGGCGTGGTACGTCGGCTTGGCGAACGACATGGTCGCCGTCAACGACTCGCGCACCGGCGCCACCACGGGCACCTCGAAGTACGTCTCCTGGCCGGCCTCGATCACGAACTCGTTGTGACCGGGCTTCACGGCTCGCTGGTCGTTCCCGACCTGCGAGATCGTGTACTTGCCGGTGACGGCGCTCCACACCTTGAACACACCGTTGGAGTCGCCGTGGCCCCAGACGTCGCCGGCCGGCGTGCCGCCCTTCGCGACGAAGTACGTGTTCGGGAGGCCCTCGCCCTGGTCGAACGCGCCGTTGTTGTTCGCGTCGACGTAGATCACGCCGGACGCGGAACCCTTGATCTGGTGGATCCGCAGGCTCACGTCCCTGCCGTTGTCCCCCGGCGTCGGGTCGGCGATGCCGTCGACGGTCGCGCGGAACTGGAAGGGCACCGACTCGGTGGTCGGGTTCGACGGGCGCAGCACGACCCGGAAGGACTTCTCCGTACCGGGCGCGAGCGACGGGCGGCCGCCCAGGTCACTTGCGCCGGAGACCAGCCACGCCTGCGTGCTCTCGTAGCCGAGCCGGATGTTCGACGCGAGCGCGTCGCCCTTGTTCTTCACGGTGAGCGTGAGACCGAGGTCCTCGCCCGCCGGGAACTCGGCGCGGTCGGGCGTCACGGTCACGGCCAGGTCGGCGCGCGGCTCGGCCGAGGGGGCGATGGCCGGCGGCACGTCCTTCTTCTCGTCCTCCGGCTTGGTGTCCGGGGTGGACGGGGTGGTGGACGGCGGCGTCTCCGGCTCGCTCGGCGGCGTTGACGGGTCGGCCGGTGGCGTGGACGGCTCGCTCGGTGGCGTGCTCGGCTCCGCCGGTGGCGTGCTCGGTTCGGTCGTCTGCGTCGGTTCGGTCGTCTGCGTCGGCTCGGTCGTCTGCGTCGGCTCGACGACCGACGTCGGCGTTTCCGGGTCCTGCGCGTGTGCACCGGTGGTGGCGGTGCCGAACGCGAGGACGACAGCAGTGGTCAAGGCCCCAAATCTGAGCAGGGCACGGCTGACCGATCTCTCGGACAAAAGAATCCCCCATAGACCCCGGTAGTGGTGGTCCACCGGCGTCAGAGCCCCCGCACGCGCCCAGCAGACACGCGCAACCTACCTCAAGAACTCCAGCGGGGAAAAGTGTTCCCGTTTCCGGAAATCCACTCTGGACAGTGTTGTGAACAACAGGCGTTGGTGGATCAGGAAGTCTTGCGGCGGCCGGCGACGCGAGCGCCGAGACCGAACGCCACGAGGAGCACGGCGAGCGCTCCGAGTCCGAGCACGCCGGCACCCGTTTTGGCGAGCACACCACCCATGCCGCCGCTGGCGGGCTGATCACCACCTGGTGGCGTGACGCGCGGGGCCGGCACCACGAAGAAGTCACGTTCTGTCAATTCGCCGCCCCTGATGTCTGCACGGCCCTCGTCGCCCTCGAACCTCCACGGTCCGTCGACCGACGCCCAGAACTCACCGGGCGGCAGCTCACCGAAGTGCATCACCCCGTCCGCGTCCGAAACCGTCTCCGCGAGCCGGAAGCCGTACTCCTTGTCGGTCATCAGCAGGACGCGGGCATCGGTGACGGCCTCTCCGGGGTCCACGGCACGGTTGTTGTTGCGGTCGTGCGCGAGCCTGCCCTTCAACGAACCGATCCCGCCGTGGACAGCGGCCCAGTCGAAGGCGAAGGGAACGTCGATGTTCTCGACGGGGTCCGGCCCGAAGCGACAGGCCAGTGCCGCCATCTGCCAGATGGCGGCGCCAGGGGGCACCACTTCCTCGACGATGATCGTCTTCGTCTCTCCGGCGGCGAGCGTGACACCGGGACTGTCCTCGCGGAGATCTCCCCATCCCGGCGGCATCGGGTTGTCGAAGTTGCCGCCGAAGTGGTTCACCTCGCCTTCGAAGTTGCACATGGCCTTGATGCCGCGGATCTCGCGGCCGGCGGTGCTGGTGAACCTGATGGTGATCCTGGCGGTCTCCCCCAGCACGTAGGAGATCTTGTCCAGCTCGGCGGTCGCCCCGAACAGTTCGGTGTACGGGCGGTCCGCCCGGACGGTCAGGTCGACGGGCCTGCCTGGTTCCACCCGCACGTTCGCGCTCTGGTCCTCGGCGTGCACCATCCACCCGCCGGCCAGCCGGAAGCTGATGTTGTAGTCACCGGACGGGATGCCCTTCGCCGAGAACCTGCCCTCGGCGTCCGTCACGATCTGCTTGGACGTGTGCGGGACACCACCGCTGAGCCAGACCTCGGCGTCAGCCGCCACCTCGCCCTGGTCGAGCCGCCCGTTGATGTTCTCGTCGGTGTAGACGACGCCGCCGAGATCGCCCGTGGTCCGCACGACCTCGGCCGTGGCCCGGAAACCGGAGGGGTCCCGCATGCCGAGGTGGGCAATGGCCCCCACCACCGCGAGCTTGCCGTCGGCGAGGACGCTGATCCGGCCCGAGGCGCTGAGAGTGCGGGACTCGCCGGCGGGGATCCGCCCACCGGAGACGGACGGCCTGAACTCTCCCCACTGCTCGGCAGAAAACGACAGTCCGTCGAACCATTCGACCCCGACCCGTTCGGCGGTCTGGCCACCGATGTTCGTGATGGTCAGCTCCAGGTGAACCGTCTCGTGCGACTCGTAGCGAGGTTTGTCCAGCTTGACCTCGACCCGCAGGTCGGCGGGACTCGCGGGCTTCAGGAACCGGTACCCGAACCCGCCCTTCCCGGTGATGACCACCCGCTCCTGACCTGCGTCGGTGAACGTCCACGGCCCGACGACGACGGCCCGGTACTCACCGATCGGCAGACCACCGAACTCGGTCCTGCCGTCCGCCCCGCTGGTGGCGTCGGCGACCCACGCCCCGGTCCGCGCGTCCAGCAGGACGACCTTGAGGCCTTCCACCGCTTCGCTGCCATCGATGCGTGCGTCGGCGTTCCTGTCCTCGCCGAACACCATCGTGTAGGCGCCGGCGCCACCACTCGCCTGCGCCTGGACGCTGATGGTCGGACCGTCGGTGTTCCAGCCGGCGTTGGGTGCGAACGCGCAGTTGAGCGACACCGAGCCCACCAGGCTCGCCGCTTCGGGGATCTCCTCGTCGATCGACATCGTGTACTTCTGCCCGGCGCCGAGCGTGAGGCCGTTCGCCAGGAGCGCGTCCCAGCCCTTGCCGCGGCCGAGTCCGTCCGGCCGGTTCCGGCTGTCGCAACGCGGTTTGATGCCGTGGATCTTGCGGTTGCCGGTGTTGCGGAAGTTCAGCGTGATCCTCGCGGTCGCCGGGAGGCGGTAGCTCTCGCGGTCGAATGTCGCGCTGACCTCGATCTGCTCGCTGTACGGCCGCTCCGCACGTGCCGTGACCTGGGTCGTCTCGTTCGCCCTGACCGTGATCAGGTCGCCGCCGGCGTTCACGTGGTGCACGACCCAGCCGTCGTCCAGGGCGTAGGTCGGGGCGTAGGTGCCAGGTGCGAGGTCACGGAAGATGAACTTCCCGTCCACGTCACTCCTCGCCGAGCGCTTGTCCGGATCGCCATCGCCCAGGAGCGACACAAAACCACCGGAGACTGCCTCGCCGGGATCCTGCACACCGTTGTCGTTCTTGTCGGCGTACAGAACTCCGGAAACGCTGTCCTGCTGCTGCGCCTGGACCGGAGGCGGCGGCGCGGGCTCCGAGGACGTGGCGGTGGACGCGGGCGGTGTGCTCGTGGGCTCGCTCTGCGCATAGGCGGAGGTCGCGCTGAACGCCAGCGCCACGACGGTGCCGAAAACACCGATCCCGAGTACGGCACGGCTGGTAAATCTGATGGACAACGGTTCCCCCCGAGCCCCAGTGACGCGCGGAAAGTACCGCAGGTCCACGACATGCCGAAAGGGTTTCAGGCAGGACCAAAAAGCGTTCAAGATTTTCTTCGAACCTGGCAACCAAGGGCGCGCGGAAAGCGTGAGCATCGCGGGGACTCCCCTGCGCTCATGGCGGTGGCATGCTGGTCCGCGTGACGCCCGAGGACCTCGCGCACCTGCGCCGGGCACGTGACCTGATGGACCGCGAGTACGCGCGGCCGCTGGACGTGCCCGCGATGGCCCGTGCCGCGCTGATGTCGCCGTCGCACTTCGCCCGCCAGTTCCGCGCGGCGTACGGCGAGACCCCGTACGGCTACCTGATGACGCGGCGGATCGAGCGTGCCAAGGCGTTGCTGCGCCTGGGAACGCTGTCCGTGACCGAGGTGTGCGTCGAGGTCGGCTGTACCTCGCTCGGCTCGTTCTCCGCGCGGTTCACGGAACTGGTCGGGGAGACGCCGTCGGCCTACCGGGCGCGCGCCCATGACGCGCTGGCCGGGGTGCCCGGATGCCATTTGATGGGTTTGACGCGGCCGAGCAGATTTCGAGAAGCGACGCGTTCACCGCGTGCCTAGGGTTTCGCCCATGAAGCTTTCGCACACGTTCCTTTTCGTCCACGACCAGGACGCCGCGCTGAAGTTCTACCGCGACGTCATCGGGCTCGAGGTGCGCACGGACGTCACCATCGAGGACGGTTACCGCTGGCTCACCGTCGGCCCCACCGAGCAACCCGACGTCGAGATCGGCCTGTCCCGCATCGGCCCGCCCGTGCCGCCGACCGATCACGAGGCGCTGGAGGCGTTGCTGGCCAAGGGATCACTGCAGGGCGTGATCTTCGAGCTCGACGACGTGGACGCGAAGTTCGAGCAGGTGCGCGCGACCGGGGCCGAGGTGCTGCAGGAGCCGATCGACCAGTTCTACGGCGTGCGCGACTGCGCGTTCCGCGACCCGTCGGGCAACATGATCCGTTTCTCCACGCCGCGTTCCGTCCAGCCGTAGATCGCTTTCGCTCTCGTGCGGCGTGGCTCGCCGCTGATCTCACTTGGCCCAGGTGGTAGCGCTCTCATGGTCATCTGGGCCAAGGTCGGGATCATGCGTGCCATCACCGCGGTAACAGCCCTGGCCTCGTCCCTGGTGCTGCTCGGCTCCACAGCGAGCGCAGCCACCGATCCCGCTCGTGACCTCTCCGCACGGGTGAGCGCGGACGGCGCCCAACGCCACCTGGTCGCGTTCCAGCGCATCTCCGACACCCACGGCGGCAACCGGGCCGCGACGACCACCGGCTACGCGGCCAGCGTCGACTACGTGGCCGGGCGGTTGCGCGAGGCCGGGTTCGACGTGACCACACCGGAGTTCGAGGTCAGGCGGAAGATCGACGACGCCGGCCGGGCGACCATCGGCGGGGCCTCGCACGAGCTCGTGCCGTTCGGCGGCACCCCGAACACCCCGGACGGTGGCCTCACCGCGCCGTTGCGGGCCGTGCCGGAGGACGGCACGCCCGGTTGCGAGGCGAGTGACTTCGCCGGGCAGGACTTCAAGGGCTCCGTCGCGTTGATCCGGCGCGGTACCTGCACGTTCGTCGCCAAGTACGCCAACGCGGTGAACGCGGGCGCGGCGGCCGTGATCATCTCCAACAACGCCGACGGCCACCTCGACCTGCGCATCCCCGGCACGGTCCCGGGCGGCAGCGCCTCGAAGGCCGACGGCACGGCGCTCGCCGCGCTGGCCGGGCAGTCCGTCACGCTCGACCTGCGCCACCACGACGAGGTCCACCTCGACCGCAACGTCATCGCGCAGACCCGCACGGGCCGCGAGGACAACGTTGTCACGGCTGGGGCGCACCTCGACAGCGTCGACGCGGGGCCGGGCATGAACGACAACGGGTCCGGGTCGGCCGCGCTGCTCGAAGTGGCGCTGAAGATGGGCTCCCGGCCCAAGCTGCCCAACGCCGTGCGCTTCACGTGGTGGGGAGCGGAGGAGGCCGGGCTGATCGGGTCGCGCGCCTACGCCTCGGCGTTGACCTTCGAGCAGCAGCTCGACATCGCGCTGTACCTGAACTTCGACATGGTCGGCTCGCCCAACCCCGGCTACTTCGTCTACAACGACCCCGGGCTGCCGTACGGGTCGAAGCACATCGAGAAGGCGTTCAGCGACTTCTACACGGCCCGGAACCTCGGCCCGGAGGGCCTGAACGTGCGTGGTGCCAGCGACTACGGCTCGTTCACCGCGCTCGGCATCCCGGCGGGCGGCATCATCTCCGGCGGCGGCGAGGTCAAGACCGCGGCGCAGGCCGCGAAGTGGGGCGGCACGGCGGGCATGGAGATGGATCCCTGCTACCACCGCGCATGCGACCACCTCGGCAACATCAACCGGGAGGCGCTGGGCCGCAACGTTTCCGCCGCGGCCCACGTCATCGCCTCGTACGCCGTCACCACCGAGGGCGTGAACGGCGTCCCGTCCCGTGCGGAACGGGCTGCTCTGCGTTAGCCCAGGTTGTTCGTGTCGAACGTGTTGCAGCGGGCGGGGTCGCCCGTCTGCAACCCGGTCGTGAACCACTTCTGCCGCTGCTGCGAGCTGCCGTGGCTGAACTTGGTCGTGTCGACCCGCCCGCCGCCGAGCTCGCTCTGGATGAAGTCGTCACCGATGCGTGCCGCCGCGTCCAGTGCCGCGTCGATGTCCTCCTGGGTGATGTTCGAGATGAGCGGCTGGCCGTTGGCCGAGGGAACCGTCGTCGCGGCCTTGGCCCAGGCGCCCGCGTAGCAGTCGGCCTGCAGTTCGAGACGCACCGAACCCGACGTGGGGCCGGTCTCGCGGCCGACCCGGTCCGAGGTGCCGAGCAGGTTCTGCACGTGGTGGCCGTACTCGTGGGCAAGCACGTAGGCCTCGACGAACGGGCCGCCCGTCGCGCCGAACTTGGTGCGCAGCTCGTTGAAGAAGTCCAGGTCGATGTACACCTGGGAGTCCGCGGGGCAGTAGAACGGCCCGACCGCGGAGGTGGCGTTGCCGCAGCGGGTGTTCACGCTGTTGCGGAAGAAGTTGGTCTTGGTGACCTGGTAGGTGTTGCCCGAGCGGGCGAACTGGTCGGTCCAGAAGCCCTGGATCGAGTTGATCGTGGCCACGACCCGGCAGTCGCTGTCGCGGTTCGCGTCGGCGCCCGTCCTGCACTTCTCGAGCAGCTGGCCCGACTCGACCTGGGTGTTGTTGCCCAGGCCCTCCAGCCCGCCCGCCGGCAGCTGGATGCCGGTGAACTGCTGGAACAGGAAATAGATGATGAGACCGACCACGCCGAGGCCACCACCGACACCGGCGACCCGGCCGCCGACGCCGCGTTGGTCCGAAACCTGCGAAAGGTCGAGTTCCGCGCCTTCGTTGAACTGCACCGCGTGCCTCCATGCCAAGGACCCGTAGGCGGCACACCATAAAGCACAAAAGACGCCCAGGTGCGGGACCCGACGTCGGGGCACCGCACCTGGGCTTTCCCATTTGGAAGTGACGACTACGGCCCACGAAGGTTGGCGTGGCGCTCAGCCGGTGACGCCATGAGACGACACCGAAGCCGAGCTCAACAGCGTCGAAGTGCACCGAGCGACGCCTGATGGCGCCTGGGCACCCGAAACCTCGTGTCCGTCGCTACACAGTCGCGCTCGGACCGTTCACGTCCGATCCGCTCGCGGGGATGCGACAGACCGCGTTTCGCCACAGCGAGGAGATACCTGCACAGCACCACCTACCCCTTCTGGGCGTGGCCTCCGGGTGGTCTCGTTCATTTACCTACCGGTTGCCAGCTCGCTATCGACTATGCGCCTGATCGCCGCATTTCTCAACACCTCACACCAAACCTGAATTGGTGAAGTCAGACGGGTGACCTGCGGAGATCGACAGTGCAGACAGCAATCGCCCGGCGAGAGAATCTCTCGCCGGGCGATTGGGGAAAAACGATCAGATATTTGATCAGGCCTTGGTCGTGCGACGCGCTCCGCGACGGGCCATCACGCCCGCGGTCATCAGGCCGAGGCCCGCCAGGAGGAACTCGAGCGGGTCGGCGCCGGTCTTCGACAGGTTCGGGATGACCGCCGCGGCGTGCCGCGAGGCCTTGTCGCCGGTCTGCGGGGTGCCGGCGCCGGAGTCGTCGCCCGTGTTGCCGCTGCCGGAGTTGTCGCCGTTGTTGCCGCCGCCGGGGTTGCCGTTGCCGGGGTTCTCGCTACCGGGGTTCTCGCCAGGGTTCTCGCCGGGCTGCTCGGGGTTCTCGCCCGGCTGCTCCGGCTGCTCCGGCTGTTCCGGGTTCTCGCCCGGCTGCTCGGGGGTCTCGGTCTTGCCGCAGTCGCCGCTCGCGGTGCCGAGCACGCCCGCGGCGGTGCCGCAGACGGTCACGGGGGCCTCGATGGTGCCGCTGGGCTCCTCGGGCTTCGTCTGGCCGCAGCTGCCGTTGCCACCGCCGGCGACGCCGACCGAGTTGCCGCAGACCGTGACGGGCGCGGAGACGAGCGCCTTGTCGGCCTGGGTGCGCGCGGCGGGCTTCTCCTCGCACGTGGCGTCGCTGTTGCCCAGCACGTTGATCGCGTTGCCGCAGACCTTCACCGGGACGCTGACGAGGTTGCCGACGCGGACCTCCTGGTCGATGTCGAGCGGCACCGGAACGGCCTGCGCCCAGCCGGCGGTCGCGACCATCAGGCCGCCGGTCAGGAGAGCTGCGGACATGGTGCGGTTGAGGTTCTTGCGCATGACTGTTCTCCCTGGAAAGTGACGGATCCCTGTGCTGTGTGCGGCACGTGTGGATCAGTCAGGGGAGAACGTCGGCTCCTCCGCGCGCGCGATGCGCGGCACGTCCTGCTGTTCGGTGCTGACGAGAGACGCCGTAGTGGTGGGCGGCCGCATCGCGTGCGGCAACGTGTCCGCCGGAATCTGGGTGCTGCCTGCCGACGCCCCCGCGCCGCTCTGCGGGAGCGTGCCGGGGATCGGCTGCTCGGCCTGCGGTTGCGGCTGCTGCGGCACCGGCACGGAGTTCGGGGGCCACGTCGTCAGCGGCTCCGTCTCCGGCTCTGGCTCCGGCTCCGCGTGCTGTGGCACTTCGGCCTTCACCGGCGCTGCGCCGACTTGGGCCGGTGTCTGAGGCGCAGTGGGTTCTGGAGTCTCGACGCGGGGTGCCGGCTTCGGCGGAACGGGCGCGTCGGGCTGCTGCGACGGCGTGGTCGCGATCTTGAGGCCGATGTCGACGACGGGGAGCTTGACCTCGACCTTGAGCTGGTCGATCTCGACCCGGACGTCGGCGTTCGCCTCGCCTGCGCCGCCCAGCAGCCAGGCGCCGGTCACCAGACCGGCGAGCAGCAGCAACCGACGCAACCAGGACATCGGCCCTCACCCTAGATCAAATGGAGCAACGCGTCACACGAAAAAGGCCATCCCGGCGACTTCCGTCGCCGAGATGGCCTTCAACTGCGATCTGCGGTTACGGCAGCTGCGTGATCCGGCCGGTCGCCGGGGGCAGCTGGCCGGGGTGCGTCGAAAGGTAAGCGGCGAACCCGTCGAGGTCGATGCCGCCACCGGTGATCTCGGTGCCCTTGGTGAACTCGGGGAAAGCGTCACCGCCGGCCTGCAGGAAGCTGTTGATCGTCACGCGGTAGTTCGCGTTCGGGTCGACGGCGACACCGCCGATCTTGATGTCGGAGATCTTCGAGCCGAACGCCGCGGAGGCCGACCAGGAGTACGTGAAGCCCGCCGAGGGCTGCAGCACGATCGTCCTGGTCGCGGTGAACTGCTGTTCCAGGGCGTTCTTGATCTGCGCACCGGTCAACGTGACGGTCTGCAGGATGTTGCTGAACGGCTGAACGGTGAACGCCTCGTCGTAGGTCACCACACCAGCGCCCTCGGTGCCCTTCGGCGCGTAGGTGAGGTCGGCGCGCACGCCACCGGGGTTCATCAGCGCGAGGACGGCGCCGTTGGCCTTGGTGGCCTCCAGCTGGGAGTCGGCGATCAGGTTGCCCAGCGGCGAGTCACCGGAGGGAGCCGCGGCCCGGACGATGTCCGCGCCGATCGAGCCGATCGGCCGGTTCGCGATCGGACCGGACTTCGTCTTGGCCAGGTCGATCACCTCCTGGATCGCCGGGTCCGGCGTGACCGTGCGCGTGACGATCTTGTTGTCGGCCTTCGTCTCGCCGCGGACGACGTCGCGCGTCCGGCGGTCGATCTTCAGGTCGACGACGCTGAGCTCGCGCCCGAACGCCAGGCCCTCGATGAACGGCCGCGGGTTGCCGGCCGGGTCCTTGACGACGCAGTTGTAGTGCTGGTGGCTGTGGCCGGAGAAGACCGCGTCGATCTTCGGGCTGACGTTGGTGGCGATGTAGCTGCCGGGGTTCTGCGGCGACACGTTGCACGCGTTGGGCCCGCCACCGGTCGAGGTGACCTGGTCACCCTGGTGCACGAGCAGCACGATCGACTTCACGCCGATCGCGTCGAGGAAGTTGGCGTACTTGTTGGCCGCCTTGACCTCGTCGCCGAACCTGATGTCCTTGATGCCGCTCGGGTCGACCAGGATCGGCACGTCCTTGAGCGGCATGCCGATGAAACCGATCGGCATCCCGTCGCGGATCTCCACCCAGAACGGCGGCAGAGCCGGCAGTCCGGACTTCGCGTGCGTGACGTTCGCGCCGAGGATCGGGAACTTCGCGCCCTTGTACTCGTCGCGGAACTGGCAGCCGTCCACCGGGTGGCACCCACCGCGCTGGATGCGCAGGAGCTCCTTGTAGCCCTCATCGAACTCGTGGTTGCCCGCCGCGGTCGCGTCCATGCCGACCTTGTTGAGCACCTCGATCGTCGGCTCGTCGTGGAACAACGCCGACACCAGCGGCGACCCGCCGATCAGGTCGCCCTGCCCGACGATGACGGAGTTCCTGACCTCCTTCTGGAGGTTCCTGATGTGCGTCGCGTTGAACGCGGCGCCACCGGCGTCGACGGTCGTGCCGTCCGGCAGGATGACGCGCCCGGACGACCCGGTCGGCGGCTCGAGGTTGCCGTGCAGGTCGTTGATGCCGATCAGGCGCACGTCAACCGTGCCCCGACCGCGCAGTGACTGGACATCGGCCTGGGCAGGCCCGGTAGCGCTGATGACAGTGGCCGCGGCGGCGGTGATCGCCAGAACGGAAAGCCGTCTGAACGAACTCATGGAGGGGGCCTTTCAAGACTTGGTTAACGCGCGTGTACGGCGGAGGAGTCTGCCTTCCGAACGCCACGTTTTCCAGGGGAACAGCTGGATCGTCATCGTCAGGCTTAGTCTTGTTCGCGTGACACCAAGTGAGCAGGAGCCGCGCTGGCTCGACGAGGGCGAGATGCGCGCATGGCGCACCTACGTGAACGGTTCCTCCATGCTCATGGACCGCCTGCACCGAGAGCTTCAGGACACCCACGGAGTGTCACTGGCGGACTACGAAATCTTGGTCAGGCTGTCGGAACAACCGAACCAGCGCATGCGAATGACTCAGCTCGCCGATGACGTCGCCTCCTCGAAGTCACGCGTCTCACATCAGGTCGCGCGCATGGAGAAGGCCGGCCTGGTCTCCCGCCGCGAGTGCACAGAGGACGGCCGCGGCGTGCTGGCCGAGCTGACCGCCAAGGGCATGACGCAGCTCGTCTCGGCCGCTCCGACGCACCTGCGTGGCGTGCGTGAGCACATCGTCGACCTGATCACGCCCGAGGAGGGCGAGGTGCTGGCCAAGGTGTTCGACCGGGTCATGACACACCTGCGGGAGTCGAACGGCTAGGCTTTACGCCGACGCTCCTGGCGTCGTGGAAGCGTGGCAGAGCGGCCGAATGCACCCGCCTTGAAAGCGGGAGACGGGCAACCGTCCGGGGGTTCAAATCCCTCCGCTTCCGCAGTTCAGAGGGGGTGTGACCGGCCGTTGAGGCTGGTCACACCCCCTCTGGTGTAGCAACGGGTGTAGCAACGACCTCAGCCCAACTCGTCCGTGAGTCGCTTCAAAGCCTCCCGCTTGTCCTCAAGGGAGACGGCCGCGTAGATCATCATCGTGACCTCGATGTTCGAGTGACCGACGATGTCCCGGACGATGTGCGACGGCACGCCGAGCCTGAGCAGCAGCGTCACGCACGAATGCCGGATGTCGTGAAAGCGCACCTCATCGAGGCCGGCACGCTTCCGGATCGGGTACCAGCTCGACCGGAGATAGGTCGGATCGATAGGCCCGCCGAGGATGGTCGTGAAGATCAGTCCTGACTCTTCCCACCGGGATCGCCCATGGCTGAGACGTGTCCGGGACCAGCATCCGAATGTTGACCGAGGCGGCCCAGTTTGCTCGGTCTTCGCAGGGCTACCGGCGCCAACAGTCGCCGATCAACTTAGGGAAATCCTTGCCGAAGGCGGGCATCTCAACCTTCCGCTAGACATCCAAAACAGCGAAGATCCTTTCGATGTATTTAAGGATGCGGCCAGCGTTGGCCCAGATGAAGCACGCTACGTCGAATCTGCGCTTAGGGCCCTTGATGTTGAGGCAGCTTCAACAGCTAGACCGACGCCTGGAGCAGGCGACCTGATTCGCGCATGGAGCGAAAGTGGACGAAAGATCGCCATAGTCAGCAACAACAGCAACGAGTGTATCGAAACATATCTGCACATTCACAATCTACAGGGCTTCATACCCGAAGTAAGCGGTCGAACATTTGATGACCCCGATCTACTTAAGTCAAATCCGTTTATAGTAGATCGGGCAATCTCCAATCTCAAAGGAACACCGAAAGCTTGTATCCTCGCAGGAGATTCTGTCTCCGATATTGAGGCCGCAAAACTGGCAGGAACGCAGTCAATCGGCTACGCAAACCGTCCTCATAAGCAAAATAAGCTTGACGATGCAGATGCGGACGCCGTAGTTTCGAATATGGCAGCTCGTAGGAAGAAGCTGTTCTAGCCGCAGGTTAAAGCAAAATAGAGAACGGGGCCGGACAGCATATCCGGCCCCGCCATGACCTGGGTGCGGGCACTAGTGCCCGCAGGGACACCTCGTACCGCAGAACATCGCGGTCCCAGGAGTTGCTCGCTCAGTATGTCAGATGATGCAAGTCACCTCAAGAGGATAAACAAGATGACATCGATCGCAGTGTGGGCAGGCATCGATTCGCGGCGACCAGCGTCCGTCTACATTGCATCCGATAGCCGGATCTCCTGGGGGAATGGCGAACGCTGGAATCAAGGTCGAAAAGTGTTCTCATCGTTCACCACTCCACACATATTCAGCTACTGGGGAGACGTCTTGTTCCCCGCACTCGCAATACCGATTGTCTTAGACCGAATCGAACGCGGACTACTGCTCGCAGGCGATGAGGATATTTCCATTGACAGAGTCGAGCAGGCCTTCCGTAGTCTATGGTCCGACTACCCTCAAAATCTTAGTGGCGACCTGGGAATCGTTCACGCCTGGCGCATTGGCCAATACATGACGTGCGATTTCAAGGTCTCAATTCTCACGTATCAAGCGAGCTCGAACACATGGCAATCTCGCAGCGTTGGCATGCCTAAAGAATCTTCTATGCTCCATGTCGCCGGCAGCGGAGCAAAGTTTGTCAGAGATGCAAACAGCCTCTGGCAATCTAGCTCGGCATCAAAAACCAGCCGCGCCGTTTACAGCGCATTCTGCGAAGCGCTTGACGTTGGCCGCGATCCCATGACTGGAGGTGCGCCCCAGATTGTGGGGCTATACAGAAAGGGCCCTGGTTCCATAATTGGGACCGTTCATCAAGGCCAGAGGTATCTGGCCGGTTCCAGGCTGCTTCCGCACGAAGATCCGACTGGGGTCGAATGGCGAAACAGCCTATTCGAGCGAATAGATGGCACACGCAAGAAGCGCTTGTCTGGAGCGCAAGCTCACGAGAAAAGACCGTGAACCACTTAAAGCGCCTGCCTCAAAATAGGCGTCCAGCTTCTTCATCAGGGTCCGGTTCCACATTAGCTTTCGTTATCGACTGACTCTTTCGTTTCTTCGGCGACGGGAAAGATGGCCCAGGTGAATACTTGACGGCCACGCCGCGCGTTTGAGTGGAGCTGCGCGCGATAATTTCGCGCCCAACTAGGCTTTGAAGTATGTCACGAGCCTGATAAACGTCGACATCAAATAGGCGCTGAATGGTCCTATTGTTGACTTCGCCGTAGTCATTCAGGTGATCGATGATCTTCTTGTCGATGTCGTCGATTGCCCTACTATGATAGGAAACGGCGTTTCCAAGCTGAGCCACTACTTCAGCACGCAACCGGTAAGACGGAAGCTTTCTATTAACGGTGCCGCGCGTCGGCTCAAGCATAGAAACCGGTTCACTCGACAAACGCCGCAGTGATACTTGAGCCTCATCGACACTTCGTTGGATGTAGTCAGCGACGCCGTCAGCCTTAATCGTCCTTTTTTCGCAGAGCTGACGAAGTATTAGAAGAGTATCAGTATCGTCCTGCTCCTCGAGTGGAAGAGTAGATAGGAACTTCGTAATCCTAGTCTTTGGATTCTGCCCCCTAAATAGAACCGCAACTTGCTGCTGATCTTCGCTAATAAGAGGGATGTCCCGCCCAGACCGAATCATCTCGCGATACATTCGGTCGACTCCCTGGCCAACTTCCTCAGCCAATCCAAGAAGACGGAAGGCGGCGGCTAGCGATGGAAATCGCGCACGTGATCCACGGGTAAGAATATTGTTGACGGTAACCCCTGAAACCAGGGGTCCTGGTGATGTAATTCGAAGATACTGGGGCGAGTGTTCAATTTGTATTGGCTGCCTAGAGCGCCAGTCGCCATGAACCGCAGCATTGACGAGTGCTTCGCGAAAAGCGGCTGACGGATAGTCTTCGATTTGAAGTTGTTGCCCATTAGCAAGCGTAACAGGGGTAATTCCCTGGCGCGCCCTCACAGCTTGAACTATCTCCTCGAAAGCTAGGATCAGCGGACCTCCCAAGCGAAGGATTGCGTCAGACTCCCCCGCCTGTGTCCGCTTGTGTTGATACACGATCAAATCCGACGGACCCGACGTAGCCTCGCTGCAAAGCAGAAGATCTCCCGCCTTTGTTAGGTGATCATCATCAGCCGTCAGCCTCAAAGCTCGCAGCAAGTCAATGTCACTGAATGACGCATAACGTTGCCGCAAAGAGTCCGCAGAGGAAGAAAGCAGACGCCTGCAGTAACGCAAGGCAAGCGGGTCTATGTCGTTAATGTCCCGGTCGCTTGGAGTCGCCGACCAGTCAACACCTCGCCTCTCTTCAGTGAGTCGAGTAACGTCCATTGGCCGCATAGGTACGCAATCAGTATTGATTCGCTGATATGTGTATCCCTTGCTGGTCGAGTAAACTTCCAAGCCCTCAGGAACCGTGATCTCGATCAAGCGCTTGTCAGAAAACTTAAATCCTTCAACTTCCACCAGTAGTGATGGCGAAGTAAGCTGATGTATCCGGGAGCGCAAGCTCTCTGCATCAAGATCGCACCCAACGAAGGCCTCTAGGCCGGAGCGGGCGTCCGCAACACCTACGACGATGACACCACCGCCAGCGTTAGCAAAGCACACTGCTGCTTCAGCAAGATCGTTACAGGCTTCCTTAAAGTTTGCTTTGGCCTCCTTGAAGTCCAAGCTGGCGGTCTCCAGCTTGGATGCCGACTTGCCTCGCAAGATGGCTTCCTAGTTCTGCGAGCACCGACGGCATCTTTGAGGCTCCTTTGAGGAAGGTGACAAACTGAGAGTACCGCCAAAGCATCCTCAAAGCACGCGCAGGGTCAAGTCGCCGACATGCCTCCTAGCTGGACAAACGCACGGCTCTGCGACTGTTAGGTTGCCGAACCTGGCTCTATGGATCAAGGCGCGCCACCGACGGCGACGCGCAGGAGCTCCCAGCAGCCAGGCTCGGGACGATCGCGCGATCCAAGACCTGACCGAGCCGGGCACGGCGATCGACGCCAGCCAACGCTCCGCGTCATCGGCCACCGGACATGCCAAAGCCGCCCCACCGAGGACTAGCGGGACGGGACAGCTACCAGGCAAGCCCCCGGACGAGGGTGTAGCTACGGGTGTAGCAACGGTCCGGGACGGGTTGGGACGGGACAGCACTCCTGACCAGGCAACACCGACAACCGCGGACTAGCCCGAACGAGCCTGGACAGCCAGATGCAGCCTTGAAAGCGGGAGACGGGCAACCGTCCGGGGGTTCAAATCCCTCCGCTTCCGCTCGTGGGCGAGGTGTGTCGACGGAAAGCGTCGACCTGACCTCGCTCCAGGTGTTTTTGGGGGCTGGTGCCCCGCTTGCGCTCATGGGTTTCTGAGGGCTGATGCCCCCATTGCTTCTCATCGGGCGAACCGGCACCGGATAAAAGAGCGGCGGCGCCCCGAAGGGCACCGCCGCCGTCCATCCGAACAAGCGAACTACGACGCGGCCAGGTGGTTGTGGTCGTCGTGCGCAGCGGACTTCATCAGAGCCGCGGAAGAACGAGCCTCGGCCCGCTGCGAACGCGGCGGCACGCCGTTGACGTCCTCAGTGGACACGCCGTAGGCAGCCGTCACGAACGCGATGGCGCCGGCGTTGCGGCCGAGGGCCACGCGGTCGACGTTGCCGAGGTTGTCGCATGCCGAGTGGTAACACGGGTCGTAGGCGACGCCTGCCGTGCCGCCCCACTTGGCTGCCTGCGCCGCGGTCTTGAGGCCCTCGGCGCCGGTGAACAGGCCGCCGGCCGGGATGCCCTGCGCGATGAACTCGCCGTAGTCCGAGCGGCCCGAGAAGTCGGTGCCTTCGGTGGGGACGCCCTTGGCGGCGAAGTAGTCGGCGAAGGCCTTTTCGATCTGGGCCGAGCCGTACGGGCCCGCGCCTGCGCCTACCCCGTCGGAGTTGTCGCCGTCGTAGATGAAGTACGCGGCGTTCGGGGAGCCGACCATGTCGAAGTTCAGGTACAGGGCGATGTCCAGCTGCTGTTCGAACGTCAGCGAGCGGACCCATTCCTCCGAGCCGATGAGGCCGCGCTCTTCCGCGCCCCACCAGGCGAAGCGGATGGCGTTGTCGACCTTCGGGCGGGAGCCGAGCTTGAGGGCCGTCTCCAGGAGCGCGGCGGAGCCGGTGCCGTTGTCGTTGATGCCTGCGCCCAGTTCGACGCTGTCGAGGTGTGCGCCGGCCATGACTACGTTGTTCTTGCGGCCGGTGCGGGTTTCGGCGATGACGTTGCGCTGGGTGCGGGTCTCGTTGTGGTAGCGCATGTCCACGGTGACCGCGGCGCCTGCCTTGCCGGCGAGCGTGGTGCCGTCGGCCTGGGAGATGCCGCCGGTCGGGATCTTGCCGGGGTTGGTCAGCGTCACGTTGGCCAGCGGGCCCGCCGTGTTGTTGGAGACCAGCACGGCGATGGCGCCCGCGGCGAACGCGTTGAGGTGCTTCTGCTCGAACGTGCATCCGCCGCGGCGGATGAGGGCGACGGTGCCGGCGAAGTCCTGGCCGGCGAAGTCGGTCGCCTCGCAGCCGGTGGTGGCGTCCTCGGGGACGACGCGCAGCGGGCCGGTGACTCCGCCGACCGGGGTCTGGGGCGAGGCGGTCAGGACGAGCGCCTGGTAGTTCACGCCGTCGACGCGGGCGGTCTCGGCGTCGGTGACGGGGACGTCGAAGCTGAAGTTCGGGGTCGTGACGATGAAGCCCTCGTCGCGGAGCTTGCCCGCGACGTAGTCGACGCTGGCGTCGTAGCCGGGCGTCAGGGCCGCGCGGTTGCCGCCGTTGCGGTCGGCGATGCGCTGGAACGCGATGAGGTGCCGGTTGACACCCTCGACGGTCATCTTCTTCGCGAGCTTCTTGGCGAGTGCGGGGCCTGCCGGTTCAGCGGCGGCGGACGCCGTGGCGGTAGGGGCAGCGACTAGTGCCGAGATGGCAAGCACTGCCGCCAGCTTGGTTCTGCCGGACATGAACGTTCCCCTTCGTTCGAGATGGCTGAACCCTCACAAGAAGGAGACCCAGGCCACAAGCCGTCGGTCGGCGGGAGTTCAGCTGGTGATCAGGTGAACACACTCCGCTAGTCCGTCGACAGCGACGTTCCAGTCCGGGCGCACGAAGTTCGCCTCGTCCAGACGCAATCGCACGTGCTCAAGGCGTTCTCCGCGCGGTGCCGCACCAATCGTGCCGTCGTGCACGTAGCCGAGCTTGGCGCTGACGCGGTTGGACGACTGGTTGCCCTGCCAAGCCGCCGAACGAGCGATGTGCGCGCCCAGGTGGTCGAACGCGAACTGCAGCACGCCCACACGCATCTCCGTGCCGAAACCGTTGCTCTGGAACTCCCTGCCGAGCCATGAGCCGGTGTTCACCTCGCGCAGCACGCCGAAGTCGCGCGCGCCCAGCTCCTGCACACCGATGACCTTGCCCTCGTGCCGCACGAGGAAGCAGATCGCCCAGTCCTTGGCAGCCAGCTTGGCGCGCATGCCCCAGAAGAACTGGACCATGCCGAACCCGTGGTCGTCCGCCAGGCTGTCGGTCCACGGCACGTTGAACGGCATCTCGGCCGGGTCGTGCACGCCCGCCTTGGCGACCTCGACGAGCTCGAACAGCCCGGAGTCGTCGTCCGGGCGCAGCTCCAGGCGCGGGGTGCGGAGAACCAGATGTCGTAGCGGCCAGGCGTCCATGATCCGATGGTGCCCGACCTGTCGAACGGTATTACGGTCGACCTCATGCGTGCCATCACTGTTCGCGAACCCGGCGGCCCGGACGTGCTCGAATGGACCGAGGTCGCAGACCCGGTTCCCGGCGCGGGCGAGGTGCTGATCGACGTCGCCGCGAGTGCGGTCAACCGCGCGGACCTGTTGCAGCGGCAGGGTTTCTACCCGCCTCCCCAGGGCGCGTCGGACGTCATCGGGCTGGAGTGCTCCGGCACGATCGCGGCACTCGGCGAGGGCGTCACGGGCTGGCAGGTCGGCGACGAGGTGTGCGCGCTGCTGGCCGGTGGTGGCTACGCGGAGAAGGTCGTCGTGCCCGCGGTGCAGGTCCTGCCCGTCCCGGCGAACGTCGACGTCGTCACGGCGGCCGCGCTGCCCGAGGTCGCGTGCACGGTGTGGTCGAACGTCGTGATGGACGGCCGGCTCAAGCTCGGCGAGACGTTCCTCGTGCACGGCGGTGCGGGTGGCATCGGCACGCACGCGATCCAGGTGGCCAAGGCACTCGGCGCGACCGTCGCGGTCACCGCGGGATCGGACGAACGACTGCGGAAGTGCGCCGAGCTCGGCGCGGACATCACGGTCAACTACAAGACGCAGGACTTCGTCGCCGAGGTGAAGCAGGCGGACGTCGTGCTCGACAACATGGGCGCCTCCTACCTGCCCCGCAACATCGACGTCCTCGCCCCGGACGGCCGGCTGATGATCATCGGCATGCAGGGCGGCGTGAAGGGCGAACTGCCGATCGGCAAGCTCCTCGGCAAACGGGCGTCCGTGATGGCGACGGGCCTGCGCGGCCGCAGCGTCGACGGCAAAGGCGCGATCGTGGCCCAGGTCCGCGAACACCTGTGGCCGTTGATCGAAAGCGGCGCGGTCAAGCCGATCGTCGGCCAGGTCGTGCCGATGTCGGACGCCGCCGAGGCGCACCGGCTGCTGGAGGCGAGCGACGTCTTCGGCAAGGTCCTGCTCAGGCGAGACCGGTAGCCGCGGCCAGCGAGGTCCGGGGAGCCGTGCGGAACTCCAGCCCGAACTCCTCGGACCACCGCGTCAGCACCGCCTGCTCGTCCGGCCGGTCGGCGTCGTCGGCCAGCACCGTCGCCCCCGGCGCCAGCACGGCACTGAGCACGGGCAACGCGGGGTAGCGCGAGTCACCGAACCCCGGCCCGTCCACCAGGAGCAGGTCCACCAGACCGAACCGCTCGACGTACCCGAGCACTTCGTCGTGCACCTGCTGCGGCGCGTACCACTGGCCGTGCCGCGACAACGCCGCCGGATGCCGCGACAACGGCGCGTGCACCACGCGAGCCGCGGAGCCGAGACCTTCACGTCGTAGTTGTGAGGCAACGAAAGCAGCCGTGCGTTCGTCGTGCTCGATCGACAACAGGTGCCCGAACCCTCGCTGCTGCAACAAACGCGCCAGCAGGACCGAGGAAGACCCGCAGCCCAGTTCCACCAGGACGGTCCGGGCACCCAGCACGATCTCGTCCATCACGGCGACGAGCGCCGCCGGCCGGAGGTCGCCGGAGAGCTGCGGCAGGTACTCGGTGTTCAACGAGCCGAGGCGCTGCAGGGCCGAGAGATCGGCGAGCTCGCGAGCCAGCGAGTCGTCCAAAGATGATCTCCCAAATCCCTCAGCCGAGTTCGGCCACCGCCCGCACCAGATCGTCCATCTCGACCGCGTTCGTGTAGTGCGCGAGCCCGATGCGGATGGCACCGCCGATCTCGCCTACGCCCAGCACCGAGAACACGCCGTGCTGACCGGGGTCGGCGAACGCGCAGACACCCCGTGACGCGAGGTGTTCGACGCCATCCTCCGCCTTGACCCCGGCGATCGAGAACGCCAGCGCGGGCACCCGCCGCATGGCGTCACCGATCACCATCACGTGGCGCAGCGAACGCAGTTCGTTGATGAGGTTAGCGAGCAGCCCGGCCTGGTAGGCCTTCACCGATCCCAGCGACGTGAGCACCCGCTCGCGGCGCGTGCCGGAAGCCGCGTCGTCGAGGTCCGCCAGGTACTCCACCGACGCAACGAGCCCGGCGAGCATCGGATACGCGTGCGGGCCGAGCTCCAGCCGTTCCGGGCCGCGCGCCATCGGGTCGACCGAGACCGACGGCAGCCGCTCCAGCACCGACGGGTCGCGGAACACCAGTGCGCCGACCGGCGGACCGCCCCACTGACCAGCGGAAAGAGCGACCACGTCGGCACCCATGCCAACGATGTCCAACGGCACGAAAGGGGCCGCGGCAGAGGCGTCCACCACCATCAGCGAACCGTGCGCGCGAGCCACCGCGGAGATCTTGCCCAGGTCCGGCCGGGTACCGACCACGCCGGACGCCGCCGTGATGGCGATCAGCTTCGTGCGGTCGGTGACCAGCTCGTCGAACTGCCAGCTCGGCAGCTCGCAGGTCTCGATGTCGATCTCTGCCCATTTGACCGCACTGCCGGTGCGCTGGGTGGCGCGCAGCCACGGCGCGATGTTCGCCGGGTGGTCCAGCCGGGAAACCAGGACCTCGTCGCCCATGAACCAGTCGTCGGTCATCGCGTCGGCGAGACGTTGCAGCAGCACGGCGGAAGAGGGCCCGAGCACGACACCGGCGGGATCGCCGCCGACGAGGTCCGCGACGGACCTGCGGGCGGCGTCCACGATGCCCTGGGCACGTTGGGACGCGGGAAAGATGCCACCAGGTCCGGAGACCGGGGCGCGCAGCGCGGTGGAGACGGCGGTGGCGACCTGCTCGGGCACCTGCATGCCGGCCGGTGCGTCGAGATGGACCCAGCCGTCGCCGAGCGCGGGGAAGAGCCCTCGTACCCGTGCGACGTCGAACGCCATGACACACACCGTACGTATGCGAGCAAACACAGCAACGACCAGCCCCACCCCGATTAGTTTCGAAAACGTGAATCACGCGAGGATGGAGACCATGAACCAGGAGCAGCCCGTCGTAATCGTCAACGGCCAGGACGGCGACCTCGCCGACCTCGTCGAACAGCCGGCGAAGGTCATGCGGATCGGCACGATGATCAAGCAGCTGCTGGAGGAGGTGCGGGCGGCTCCTCTGGACGAGGCCAGCCGAAACCGCCTCAAGGAGATCCACAAGCGGTCCATCGAGGAGCTCGAGGACGGCCTGGCGCCGGAGCTGCGCGAGGAGCTGGAGCGCCTGTCGCTGCCGTTCACCGAGGACGGCACCCCCTCCGACGCCGAACTGCGGATCGCGCAGGCTCAGCTCGTGGGCTGGCTGGAGGGCCTCTTCCACGGCATCCAGACCGCGTTGTTCGCCCAGCAGATGGCGGCGCGGGCCCAGCTGGAGCAGATGCGCGGCCGTGCGCTTCCCGCCGGCAGCGGTGACGCGCAGGACGCCGGTCCCACCGGCAAGGGAACCGGGCAGTACCTCTGATCCCGCAGGGCTTACCATGCGGCCCACTACTGGGAGTGGTGTGAGGAGTCGAACGTGCTCGACAGAGTTCGCCGGAGCATGGCACCCGGCTTTGTCCGAAAGGCTCTCCGCGACAAGCTGATCCGGGTGGTCGAGGAGGCGCTCCTCCCCTATCACAAGGTTCAGCTGGGTCGCATCGACGACCTCCAGCACCAGCTCAACGAGGCGTTGCGCTACCAGGGCGACCGGCTCGCGGAGCTCACCGCGAACTACGAGCACCGCGAACGCCGCGACCTGCTGTTCGCGGCCGAGCGCGACGCCGCCGCGGACAGCGCCGCGTTCGCGCTGCAGCACCTCCGGACGGCGCCGCACTTCCCGGACCCGCACGCCACGCTGCTCCACGCGCTGAGCCTGCTCGATGCCGAGGTCGAGGGCATGGTGCTGGAGTTCGGCGTCTACACCGGCACGACGCTGAAGATCATGGCGAACGCCTCGGCGGACCGCGAGATCTACGGCTTCGACTCCTTCACCGGACTGCCGGAGGACTGGCGCACCGGGTTCTCGGCCGGCGCGTTCGGCGTCGAGCAGTTGCCGGAAGTCCCCGGCGCCGAGCTCATCGCGGGCTGGTTCGACGAGACGCTGCCCGGTTTCGTGGCGGAGCACGCCGGACCGGTCGCGTTCCTGCACGTCGACTGCGACCTCTACTCCTCGACCAAGACGGTGCTGGAGCACATCGGTCCGCGCCTGCGGGCCGGCTCGGTCGTGCTGTTCGACGAGTACTTCAACTATCAGGGCTGGCGAGACCACGAGCACAAGGCGTGGATGGAGTACACGGCGGAGACCGGCATCGAGTTCAGCTACGAGGGGTACACGACCGATCACGAACAGGTGATCGTGCGAATCACGAAGGTTCCTGGACAATCCGGACGTTGATCTTCCCGTGACCGACCGGGGGCGAGGCTCGCATGAACTCGCCGGTACGCTCAGTCCTCGTGCAAGCCACCAGTACCCACGACCATCCTGAGGCACCCCCTGCAGCGAACTCCAGGACGTTCGACCGAGCCTTCGAGGATCTGAAGAAGGCCTGGCAACACCGGGAGCTGTGGGGTCATCTGGGCTGGCAGGACATCAAGCAGCGCTACCGCCGGTCGGTCATCGGCCCGCTGTGGATCACCATTTCGATGGGCACCACGGCGCTGGCCCTCGGCCTGCTGTACTCGCAGCTGTTCGGCGAGGAGATCTCGACGTTCCTGCCGTACGTGACGGTGGGTTTCATCGTCTGGGGCTTCATCCTCGGCTGCGTCAACGAGGGCACCGACGTCTTCATCTCCAACGAGGGGCTGATCAAGCACCTCCCGGCGCCGATCACGGTGCACGTGCTGCGGCTGGTGTGGCGTCAGACCCTGTTCTTCGTGCACAACCTGGTCGTCTACTTCGTCGTGCTGGCGATCTTCTTCTCGACGCTCGGCCACCCGTACATGATGAACAACGACCCCGAGGTCAAGCCGGGCGTCGGCTGGGAGATCCTGCTCGCGATCCCCGGTTTCGCGCTGCTGGCGATCAACGGCATCTGGATCGCGCTGCTGTTCGGCATCGTCAGCACCAGGTTCCGCGACATCCCGCCGGTCGTGCACAGCTTCATCAACCTGGTGTTCTTCATGACGCCGATCGTGTGGCACGCGGGTGTGCTCAACAAGGTCAGCGGGGGCGACGGCGGTTGGCGCGTCCTCATCGCAGAACTCAACCCGGTGTACCACTACCTGGAAATCGTCAGGGCGCCTTTGCTCGGCCACGTCGTCGACTGGCACCACTGGGCCATCGTCGGTGGCATGACGGTCGTCGGCTGGGCGGTCGCGCTCGTGGCGCTTCGCAACTGGCGCGCTCGCGTCTCGTACTGGGTCTAGAGGAGGTCGGCAAACCATGGTCAGCATCGACGTCTGGAACGCATCGGTCGACTTCCCGATCTTCGACGCCAAGTCGAGGTCGCTGAAGAAGCTCGCGCTCGGCAAGGTCGGCGGCAAGATCGGCTCAGAGGGCCGCGTCCCGATCATCGAGGCACTGCACGACATCACGCTCCACCTCAAGCACGGCGACCGTGTCGGCCTGGTGGGTCACAACGGCGCCGGCAAATCGACACTGCTGCGCCTGCTCGCGGGCATCTACGAGCCGACCCGCGGCAGCCAGCGCATCGTCGGCAAGGTCGCGCCGGTCTTCGACCTCGGCGTCGGCATGGACCCGGAGATCTCCGGGTACGAGAACATCATGATCCGCGGCCTCTTCCTGGGTATGACCCGCAAGGAGATGGAGAAGCGGGTCGACGACATCGCGGAGTTCACCGAGCTCGGTGACTACCTGTCGATGCCGCTGCGCACGTACTCGACGGGCATGCGCGTGCGGCTCGCGCTCGGCGTGGTCACCTCCATCGACCCCGAGATCCTGCTGCTCGACGAGGGCATCGGCGCGGTGGACGCGGCGTTCATGGCGAAGGCCCGCGAACGCCTGAAGGACCTCGTGAAGCGGTCCGGCCTGCTCGTGTTCGCGAACCACTCCGACGAAACGCTGCTGGACTTCTGCGACAGCGCGATCTGGATGGACGAAGGCCGCGTCAAGCAGCACGGCGGCCTGCGCGAGGTGCTCACCGCGTACAAGGGCCACGACCCCTTCGAGCGCATGACCCCCGAACAGATCGCCAGGCTCGGCTACTCCTCTCCCGTCCTCAGTGGAAATGGCGGCGAATAGATCGTGAAGCTCCAGGCACTGCCCAAGGGCTCCGTCGTGGCGGTGGTGGTCACCCGCCACCGCAGAGAACTGCTGGCCGAGTCACTCAAGGCGCTCGCGACCCAGACACGAGTCCCCGACCATCTGGTCATCGTCGACAACGGCCCGGACCAGCCGGTCGACGACCTGGTGGAGCAGTGTCCGCTTCCGACGACGTACCTGCCGTCGCACCGCAACCTCGGTGGCGCCGGCGGCTTCGCGCTCGGCATCCTGCACGCCCTCTCGCTGGGCGCGGACTGGGTGTGGCTCGCGGACGACGACGGCCGCCCTGCCGACGAGAACGTGCTGGCCGTGCTGCTCGAGGAGGCAGAGCGCCGCAAGCTCGCCGAGATCTCCCCCGTCGTCACGAACATCGAAAGCCCGGACAAACTCGCGTTCCCGTTGCGCCGGGGCCTGACGTGGAAGCGCTCGGCGGCCGAGCTCGGCACCGACTTCCTGCCGGGCATCGCCTCGCTGTTCAACGGGGCGCTGTTCCGCGCCTCGACGCTCGACGTCGTCGGTGTGCCGGACTACCGGCTGTTCTTCCGCGGCGACGAGGTGGAGATCCACCGCAGGATGGTCCGCTCCGGTCTGCCGTTCGGCACGTCACTGCGGGTCGCGTACGTGCACCCGGACGGCTCGGACGAGTTCAAGCCGATGCTGGGCGGCAGGTTCCACGCTCAGGACCCGGAGAACCCGATCAAGCGGTACTACACCTACCGCAACCGCGGATACCTGCTGTCGCAGCCGGGTATGCGCAAGCTCGGTGCGCTCGAGGTGTTCCGGTTCGGGCTGTACTTCCTCGGCGTGAAGCGGGACCCGAAGGCGTTCGTCGAGTGGCTGAAGCTCGTGCGCCTCGGTCAGCGGGAGCACTTCTTCCGCAAGTGATCTGACGAAGGGTGGGGTCGCTGCGAGCGATCCCACCCTTGGCGACTTCAGGTAACGGTTCGCACACGGGGCGTGATCGGAGTAAGACGGGATGAGTGATCTCCCGACGCAGACTTCTTTCACTGGCCGGCGCGAGCACGCTGCTCGCGGCGTGCGGATCGAACACGGGCCGCGGCGGTAGCGGACAGGCCCTCAGCCAGTGGTATCACGCCTACGGCGAACCTGGCGTGCAGCAGGCCGTGGAACGCTATGCCGAGGCCTACCCGAAGACCCCGGTCGAAGTGCAGTGGAACCCCGGCGACTACGACTCCAAACTCGCGACGAGCCTGCTGTCCGGCCGCGGGCCTGACGTCTTCGAATCCACTCTGCAGATCAGCTCCGTCCGCGCGGGCCGGCTCGTGCCGCTCGACGACGTCCTCGGCACCGCGAAGAGCGACTTCACCGCGTCGATCCTCGCGACGCACACCGTCGACGGGAGGGTTTACGGGATCCCGCAGGCGGTCGACATGCAGATGCTGTTCTACCGCAGGAGCCTCCTCGACAAGGCCGGCGTGCAGCCACCGTCGACCGTGGACGAGTTGATCGACGCGTCACGACGACTCACCAGGGACGGCGTCAGAGGGCTCTTCGCCGGCAACGACGGTGGCGGCGGGGTCCTGGGCGGGCCCGCGCTGTGGTCGGCGGGACTCGACTACGTGCGCGACCACGAGGTCGGGTTCGACGATCCCCTGGCCGCACAGGCGATCGGCAAGCTGCGCGAGCTCTACGCGAGCGGCAGCCTGCTTCTCGGCGCGGTGAAGGACTGGGCCGAGCCGGACGCGTTCACGCAGGGGCTCGTCGCCATGCAGTGGACGGGGTTGTGGGCCGTGCCCGTGGTCCAGAAGGCGCTGGGCGACGACTTCGGGGTGTTGCCGTTTCCGAAGCTCACCGCCGACGGCAAGCCCAGCGTGCCGGTCGGCGCGTTCGGGGCGATGGTGAACGCCCAGTCGAAGCGCGTCGACGAGGCCAAGGAGTTCCTGCGCTGGCTGTGGGTCGAGAAGACCGACCTTCAGGAGGACTTCAACCTGAACTACGGCTTCCACATCCCGCCGCGCGACAGCATCGCGGCCAAAGCGTCGAAGCTGACGTCGGGGGCGGCGGCCGACGCGGTGAAGTTCGTGCGGGACAACGCGAAGGCCTCGAACCCGCCGGACTGGACTTCGGTGATGCGCACCGCGTTCTACGACGCCGTGTCGCGGGTCGTCCGTGACGGTGCTCCGGCCGACGCGGAGATCAGGGGCGCCGCCGACAAGGCCCGTGACGAACTGAAGCGACTGTACGGATGACGCACGGACGCTCTTTCTGGCTGTTCGTCGGTCCGTTCGCGATCGGGTTGCTCGTGTTCGTGTACGTGCCGATCGGGTGGAGCCTGCTGCTGTCGTTCTTCGACGCGCGCAACACGGTGACGCCCAGCGAGTTCGTCGGGCTGCGCAACTACGCGGACATGCTGACGGATGGGCCGTTCCTGTCGAGCCTGGTCACGTTCAGCGTGTTCGCCGCGTTCATCGTGCCGCTGACGTTCGTGCTCGCGCTCGCGCTCGCCTTGCTGGTCAACCAGATCACCTTCATGAAGGCGTTCTTCCGGTCGGTGTTCTTCCTGCCGACGGCCTGCTCGTACGTCGTGGCGTCGCTGGTCTGGAAGCTGTCGATCTTCAACGGGGTGCGCTTCGGTCTCGCGAACACGGTGCTGGGGTGGTTCGGCGCCGAGCCGATCGCGTGGACAGTGTCGACCTCGCCGCCCTGGTACTGGCTGGTGCTCGTGACGCTGCGGCTGTGGCTGCAGCTCGGCTTCCACATGATCCTGTTCATCGCCGGACTGCAACGGATTCCGCGGCACCTCTACGAGGCCGCGTCGATCGACGGCGCTTCGGGCGGCTGGCAGACGTTGCGGTACATCACGATGCCTCAGCTGCGCACGACTTCGGTGGCCGTGCTGCTGTTGCTGCTCATCGCGGCGTACCAGGCGTTCGACGAGTTCTACAACGTGCTGGGCACCGATCGCGGATACCCACCGTTCGCGCGGCCGCCGTTGATCTACCTCTACTACACCTCCCTGGGTTCGGGTGGGCAGGACTTCGGTCACGGCAGCGCGGGCGCGATGATCCTGACCCTGCTGATCGCCGGTGTGGCGTTGCTGCAAGGGCGGGTGATCACGCGATGAAGGCCGTTCGGTACCTGGCTCTGTCGGTGGCGGCGGTGCTGTTCCTCGTGCCCTTCTATCTGGTGCTGCGCAACGGTTTGTCGACCGAGCAGGAGATCACGGCACCCACGTGGACGTTCTGGCCGCGGTCGATCCGCTGGGAGAACTTCATCGCGCTGTTCAGCAACCCTGCCGTGCCGATGGTCCGCAGCATGGTCAACTCGCTGCTGGTCGCGGTGTTGCAGACGGCCGGGCAGCTGGTGCTGTGCGGGATGGCCGGGTACGGACTCGCGCGAATCCCCTACCGGTACTCGAACTTCGTGCTGTACCTGGTGATCGCGACGTTGATGATCCCGGCGGCGGTGACGTTCGTGCCGACGTTCGTGGTCGTGTCGACGCTGGGGTGGGTATCGGACCTGCGCGGGCTGGTGATCCCGGGGTTGTTCAGCGGGTTCACCACGTTCCTGTTCCGGCAGTACTTCCTGAACTTCCCGCCGGAGCTGGAGGACGCGGCGCGGATCGACGGGCTCGGGCACTGGGGCACGTACTGGCGGGTGGTGGTGCCGAACTCGAAGGGATTCTTCGCCGCTCTCGGTGTGATCGCGTTCGTGACCAGCTGGAACCAGTTCCCTTGGCCGTTGGTGATCGCGCAGGACCAGGACTCGTGGACCGTGCAGGTGGCGCTGTCGACGTTCATGACGGCGCAGTCGATCAACGTCGTGCAGCTGTTCCTGGCGGCGGCGATCTCCATCATGCCGTTGGTCATCGTCTTCGTCGCCCTGCAGGGACTGTTGATCCGCGGTGCAACCGAGACTGGAATCAAGGGCTGACCTGCGGTTTTCCTCCTACAGACGACTTGCAGACCACTTGCAGGTTTCTTGGAGGTCCCTCCGTCAGAGTTCTCACTGTCGAACAACGAACTCCAGGGGGACAGCAAGATGGACACCATCACCCGGCTCGCCGCTCTCACTCTCGCCGTCGCCGCGCCGCTCGGCTTTGTCGGCACGGCGCAGGCCGAGAACACCGCCTCGATCTACGGCTTCGTGTGGAACGACGCCGACAACGACGGCATTCGCGAGGTCGGAGAGGCGCCGATCGCTGGCCACTGGATGTACATCGACGGCACCAACAAGGCCGCGCAGACGGACGCCGACGGCCGGTACGACATCACCGGCCTCGCGGCGGGCAGCTACGTCGTCGGCTCGGCAGACCGTTCGCTCTCGCACGGCCAGGGGTGGACCAAGCAGTACTTCGAGTCGAGGTTCAACGAGGCCACCGGTAAGGCGAAGCCGATCCAGGTGGAGGCCGGCCAGAACTACGGCATGGTCAACGGTGGTTTCGTGGACGCCAAGATCGACACCAAGGTCAACCAGCTCTTCATCAGCAACACGAGCCCGAAGGTCGGCGATGTGATCGACATCGTCGGATCCACCGTCCACAACGGCAACGTGTACGACCAGTTCGGCGGTCAGCTGACGCTGCCGGAAGGGCTGCGTGTCGTCGAGCGGCTCGGCGGCATGCCGAAGTACTACGAGACCGAGCCCGCGGGCAAGGTCACCGGCTACTACTACGACCGCAAGCCCGCGAACCTGCCCGAGTGGGTGGGCGCCCGCGTCGTCGTCGAGAAGCCGCTGAACGGCGCCGAGATCAAGTTCGAGGCGTGGAAGGGCGTGTTCCGCAACTTCGACCCGAACCTGTCCAACGACACCGAGACGAAGACGCTGACCACCAGCTGATCACCGAATGAGTTCGCGGCCTGGCTCTCCTGGGGGTGAGCCAGGCCCGATTTTTCTTCGATCAGTCGTCAAGCGACCCGTTCAGCGGGGTGCCGTCGGTGAAGAACGGCGCGATCTTGTTCTCGAACACGGTCAGCGCCGAACCGATCGCCATGTGCATGTCGAGGTACTTGTAGGTGCCGAGACGGCCACCGAAGATCACGTTGCGCTGCGCGGCCTCCGCCTTCGCGAGCTCGCGGTAGCGCTCCAGCTTGGCGCGGTCCTCGGCCGTGTTGATCGGGTAGTACGGCTCGTCGTCCTTCTCAGCCGCGCGGGAGAACTCGCGGACGATGACCGTCTTGTCCTTCGGGTAATCGCGCTCGGGGTGGAAGTGGCGGAACTCGTGGATGCGGGTGAACGGGACGTCCGCGTCGTTGTAGTTCATGACCGGCGTGCCCTGGAAGTCGCCGATCGACAGGACTTCCTGCTCGAAGTCGAGCGTCCGCCAGCCGAGCCAGCCCTCGGAGTAGTCGAAGTAGCGGTCCAGCGCGCCCGTGTAGACGACCGGGATGCCCGCCGGGATCTCGTCACGCACGTCGAAGTAGTCCGTGGACAGCTTCACGTCGATGTTCGGGTGGTTCGCCATCTTCTCGAGCCACGCGGTGTAGCCGTCCTTCGGCAGACCCTCGTAGGTGTCGTTGAAGTAGCGGTTGTCGAAGGTGTAGCGCACCGGCAGGCGGGCGATGACCGCCGCGGGCAGCTCCTTCGGGTCCGTCTGCCACTGCTTGGCGGTGTAGTCCCTGATGAACGCCTCGTACAGGGGCCGGCCGACCAGGGAGATCGCCTTCTCCTCGAGGTTGGTCGCGTCCTTGGAGTCGATCTCGGACGCCTGCTCGGCCACCCAGGCCTTGGCGTCCTCCGGCGACATGTAACGACCGACGAACTGCGACAGCAGGCCCAGACCCATCGGGAACTGGTAGGCCTGGCCACCGTGCATCGCGAACACGCGGTGCTGGTAACCGGTGAATTCGGTGAACTGGTTGACGTAGTCCCAGACGCGCTTGTTCGACGTGTGGAACAGGTGCGCGCCGTAGCGGTGCACCTCGATACCGGTCTCCGGCTCGTTCTCGGAGTAGGCGTTGCCACCGATGTGGTCGCGCCGGTCGATCACCAGCACGCGCTTGTCGAGTGTGCTGGCGGCGCGCTCGGCGATAGTGAGGCCGTAGAAACCAGATCCGACGACAACCAAGTCATAACCCGCGAGGTTCACGCCCGCAGATTACAAGGGCCCCGCGGCGCGAATTCGCCGAGGGGCCCTTGCAACTAATTGATCTCAGGTCAGAGAACGGAACGCGGCATCTTCGGCTTCGGGTTGAAGGCGATGCCTTCGACGACCTTGCGGAAGAGCTTGGCCCGGATGGACCACGGCACGTTGCCGTGACGCAGACCCTGCACCAGGCGGGCCAGGAACTTCAGCCAGGACACCGGGTTCTCGTGGTGCAGACGGAACGACGACTCGTTGCGGGCGCCGTACTCGAACTTCCACAGGTTGGAGGCGTTCGCGTCGCCGAAGTTCACACCGCGGTTCACACCGAGGTCGTGCACGACGACACTGCGTAGCACCTGGACACCGGGGCCGGCCTTGGTGATGCGCAGGGTGTACTCCTGGTCGTCGAACCAGATGAAGTACTCCGTGAGCGGCAGGCCGAACTTGGTGAGCGCCCAGCGCGGGAACAGCACCGAGACGAACGAGCAGTGCGTGACCAGGACGTTCTCCTGGCCCTTGGCGATCAGCTTGCCCCAGTCCCAGGTGGTGCCCGGGTTGTTCATCTCGCAGATGTTGCCGTCGACCCACTTGACCAGCGAGCACGCGTAGGGCAGCTGCATGCCCATGGCCTCTTCTGCCTTCGCGTGCCCGTTGATGAGCTCCTCGAGGGCGTCCGGGTTGGCGTAGCAGTCGTCATCCATGATCCAGATGAAGTCCGCGCCGAGCTCGTAGCTCTTGTTCATGCCGGTCGCGAAGCCACCCGCGCCACCGGTGTTCTCCTTGAGCCGCACGACGACCACGCCGTCGATCTGCTCGTACTCCTTGAGCACCTGGTCGGTGCCGTCGGTGGAGGCGTTGTCGACGACGACGACCCACTCCGGCCGGCGGGTCTGTGCAAGGACGTGGTCGAGGACCGTTGTGAGCTTGTCCTTGCGGTTGTAGGTGACGACAACGGCGGCGACAGTGCTCACTTGAGCCATCCTTGGTAGAGGTCGCGCGTCCAGTCCTCGGCACGCGGCAGCTTCGCGAAGGCCTCGGCCTTGGCGGCCTGCTCGTCAAGCCAGGTCTTGCGCTGGTCGGGAGAGGTCATCATGGTGCGGATCCGGGCCGCGGCGGCCTGGACGAAGGCGTACGGGTGACGCGGGCACAGCAGGTCGTCGGCGATCAGCGACGACTGCGAGCCGACGTCCGCCGAAACGACGGGCACGCCCGCGGCCGTCGCTTCAAAAGACGTGAGAGTCAGGCCCTCGTTGTCCGATGAGACGACGAGCACGTCGGCGTCGCGGAACGTGTCGCTCACCGCGTGGTCCGCACCGCGCAGCTCGACGACGTCGCCGAGGCGGGCGCGCAGGCTGTTCACCTCGGCGGCCAGCTCTCCGTGGCCGTGGATGATGAACCTGACCTCGCGCGGCGAGTTCTTCTTCAGCTCTGCCGCGAGCTGCAGGAACAGGTACGGGCGCTTCTGCTGGGTGAACCGGCCCACGAAGGCCACGGTGAACGGGTTGTTCTCGACGGCGTCCGAGCCGCCGGCCGCGATGCCGCCCGTCGTGAGGCCCGCGAGGGTGGCGAAGACGACCTTGTCCGCGTCCAGCCCGTGCTTGCCGATCAGGTAGTCGCGCAGCTGCGGCGAGATCACGTGGTGCTGGTCGACCATGTTCGACAGCCGCACGGAGATGTCGACGAACCCGCCGGTGCGCCACTCGAGGACGTGCAGCGAGTCGACGACCGGGATGTCCGGGCGGATCGACTTGATCCACGGCAGCTTGTCATAGAGCCACGTGCAGTGGTGCAGGTGGATGCCGCGCACGTCGTACATCGACAGCAGGCCATTGAGGAACGCGGACTCCTGCTTCGGGTCCAGCGGCAGCGTGAGCGGCACGACGACCGCGCCGTCGAGCTCGGGACGCGTGATCCACTCGTGCGCGGAGTCGCGGTCGGTGACCACGATCGGCGTGAAGCCGGCCTCCTTGGCGAGGCGGATCGTGTCGATCGCCCAGCGCTCGGCACCGCCCAGCTCCAGCCAGTGCAGGCCGAAGAGGATCGCGGGCGTGTCGCCGTGCGGCGTGGCCTCGGCACCGCGGGTCAGCCGGACGGGCGCCTTGCGCGGGACGTCGCGGCCCTTGCGCTCGACCATGTCCGTACGGAACTGGCGCAGCGCGTCGAACTGGACCGGTGCGAGGAACCGCACGGCCTTGCGCGCTTTGCCCAGCACACCGGTCAGCTGGTGGTAGGCGGTCACCGACTGGGGTGCGCCGCCGATGTCGATGGCGATGTCGACGAGACCGTCGGACGGCGAGTGGTCGGCGGTGGTGTGCACCAGGCTCCGCACCACCAGGGAACCGACGACCTCGCGGTCGTCCTCCCACTCGATCGTCGTGCGGTCCTCGTCGGTCAGCGCGGGCATCGTGCCCGCCGGTCCGCGCAGGACCGTGAGGCGGAAGGTCTGCCCCGGTCCTGCCAGCGCGTAGAAGTTGGCGGCGCCCTCGACAAGGCGGCGTTCCCGGCCGTCGAGGAGGGCTTCGCCGCCGCTCAGTCCGACACCGCTGTCGTCGAGTACCTCGAACACAGCTGTCGGCTTCTGGTTACTTGGCTTGTCCGTCACGTCTCTTCGAAGGGGTCGGATCGGCGCTCACCACGGAAACGGGGAGCCGAACTAGGACAGATGGTACCTGCTGGGCGACATCGGGCTTGTCGTCGCCACCGGTGACGGCAGATCAGGAACGGCTTCGCAGCAGCTGTTCCTCGGCACCGGTCACACGTTCGTCGAGTGCCGCACGAACGTCTTCCAGCTCACAACGCAGCAATGCGATTTCCTCCACTGTCGTGCGGACCTCTTCTTCGAGGTGCCCCACTTCGGTGGACAACTGCAGAACCACGAAGAGCAGCACGAACGCCGCCACCGCGAACAGGAAGTTCGAGGCGAGCTGGACGCCGGTCAATCTCGACAGGAACGTCGGCAGGCCGGGAATCACACCCACCAGCACCACGCCGATGCTGACGAGCAGCCAGATTCCCGCGTACTTCTCCCGCAGCTTGCGGCGGCGCATCATTTCGACCACGACGATCAGCACGAGCGCCGCGACCACAATCGCCATCAAACGAAACGCAGACACGGTGGCCTCCTATGCGGCTTCGACGGCTGGGCCGGTCTTCGGCTTGCGGCGCACCAGCGCGAGCGTCAGGGCCAGGGTCGCCCTGAGCAGGTACACAGCGGACTTCACCGGCGACGTGCTCGGGGTACCGCCGGCGCGCACCCGCATGGCGACGGGCACCTGGCGGATCGTCAGACCCGCGCGCACCGCCATGACGAGCGACTCCAGCGTGTCACCCAGGTACTCCGCCGGGTAGTGGGCGGCGAAGAGCCGCACCGCACGCGGACCGGCAGCCTTGAACCCCGACGTGACGTCGGTGAGCTTCGTGCCGGAGACGAGCGACAACGTCACCGAGAAGACCTTCATGGCCCACCGGCGCGGGCCGCGCGCCTTGTAGTCGCCCTTGCCCGCGAACCGGGCACCGATGACCAGGTCGGCGTGCTGGAGCTCACGCAGCAGTTCCGGCAGCTCAGCCGGGTTGTGCTGTCCGTCGGCGTCGACCTGGACGACCACGTCGAAGCCGTTGCGCACGGCGTAGCGGAAACCGGTGCGCATCGCGCCGCCCACGCCGAGGTTGACCGCCAGCCGGGCGACGAACGCGCCTGCTTCACGGGCGCGCAGCGCGGTTTGGTCGGTGGACCCGTCATCGACGACCAGGACGCCCGCGTCCGGCAGGGCCGCCCGCACCTCGGCGACGACCTTGTCGATGTTGTGCTCCTCGTTGAGGGCAGGCAGGACGATCAACACTCGTCCCGTGGCCTCCAGCGACTCAGCCACAGCCGTAACCTTATCGTCTCTCAGCGGCCGTTGGCGCTGGCCGAAGTGGTCGTCCGGGTCAGCACGTCGCGCTGACCCGCGATCTCGTAAATGGTCGCATCCTCGTTCTCGAAGACCTTCTGGAACGTGCTGTTCGCCCCCAGCCCGAGCATGCCCTCGAACCGCTTGCGCTCGGGGCGGACGAAGCCCTTGCCGAGGATGACGTAGCGAACCTTCAGGTCATCCAGTTCCTCGCGCACCCGAGGATCCGAGTTGATCTTGTTCAGGTTGTCCGCGAGGTACGTTTCCTCCGAACCCGCCTCAGTACCGTAGAACGTCCAGATCACGGGCTCGACCTTGGAGATCGCGTACAGCCACGCGGTGCCGTCGCCGACGTCGTTCATCGCGCGCTCACCGGGCTTCGCGTGCTGGCCCAGCCACTCGTAGGCCTTGCGCTCCGCCTGGGTGACCGTGGGGCCGTCGACGTAGGACTGTCCCAGGCGGACCGTGTTGCGGCCGATGTACGCCTTGGTCATCACACCGATCAGCACGAACACCAGCACGCTCGCGACGACCGCGGCGAGCGGCGACGCCAGCACGGGCACCCGCTCGCGATACCGCTCGACCAGCCACGTGCCGACGGCCCAGAGGAACACGCCGAACGCGATCGATCCGGGCAGCGGCAGCATCACCGCGATGCGCCAGTGGTCGTTGTAGAAGAAACCGGTCAGCTTGTGGACGATCGGCGTCTCCAGCGACACGGTCATCGCGTAGAGCGGACCGAAGAAGGCGTACACGCCGACCATCCACAGCAGCACGCGCTTGCGGATCATGATCACGATGCCGGCCAGCGCGGACAGCCCCAGGATCCACTGGGGCGACGCGACGACGCCGGAGAACGTCAGCATCTGCCCGAACGCGGCCGCGGGCGTCGCCTCACTCGGCCAGAACGCTCCGGTGACTCCGCCCGAGATGGCCAGCGTCGGCAGCATCATCGGGATGGCGCCCAGCAGCGCGAGCACGCCGACGGCGGTGAGCGACTTCCACGCCCGCTTCCACTCGACGGGCTCCAGCTTCAGCAGGCACGCCACCAGGATGATCAGGTAGAGCGGCGCGAGCAGGAACGCGAGCGAGGTGTGCAGTCCGATGAGGCCGGTCGCGATGACGGCGATGGCGACAGGCCCGGTGAAACCCTTGGGGCGCAGCAGGTACGTGACGAGTGCGAGCGCGACGGGCAGCAGCGCGACACCGGCGACGAACGGCCACAACGGACCGCGCCACAGCGCGTCGTCCGGGAACGGCGAGAACCAGGTGCTCACCGCGGCGGCACCGGCGATCGCGACCGGAGGCAGCCGCCACGCGACACCGAGCGCGACGATGCCGAACACCCAGAAGACGATGCTCGCGAGGCCGCCGGCGTTCAGCAGCTGCACGATGTTGATGCCGAACTTGTCCACCAGCAGCGACAGCAGCTCGTGGTACGTACTCGGGTAGAAGTAGTTCGTGTTCTCCGGCTGGTTGCCGATCTGACCCGCGGTGGAGACCAGCGCGGTGTGGTGCTCGGACAGCCAGCGGATCAGGTTCGCGTGGTGCGGCGCGTCCCAGTCCTGGTGGATGTTGTTCAGGCTGCGCAGGCCGCGCAGGAACGTGAAGACGCCGACCCCGAGGCCCAGCACGAGACCACCCGCGACGACGAGGTGGTCACGCGGCGAGAGCTTCGGCTCGACGTCGTCCGCGACGGTGGTGCGGCGGGCGACGAAGAAGGAGGCGACGCCCGCGATGAGCGAGAGGGCGAGCACCCAGGCACCGAACGACCAGAGCGACCACGAGACGCCCAGCTTGCCGATGACCAGGCCGCCGAGCGAGACGAGGCCGAAGGTCAGTGCGGGAGCAGCCGCGGCGAGCACCCATCCGCGCAGCCTGATCGCGGCGCCGAAGGCGAGCCCCGGCAGCCAGCACAGCAACAGCACGATCACAGCACTCATCGCAGTTGACTACCTATCACGGTTGAGTTCGCCAACGGGCCGTCCACCCCGGCCGAGGCAGACTAGCGGGCACGAGGTGGACGCCCGGCCGCGCCCTTGGGTTGTCATCGTTCGGTGATCGACTGTTCCGGTGCCTGTCCCCACACCGCCACGAGCGCGACGATCGCGCCCACGACGGGGCCGGCCACGAGACCGACGACGGCGCGGGTGACCGTGTCCGCGGGCCACCACACGAGGGCCGCGGCCGAGACGAGCGCCGTCGCCGCCCACGCCCGCAGCACCACGCCGTGGCGGGCACGGGCGATCAGAACGGACGCGAGCAGCTGCAGCGCGGCCAGCAGGGTCGACGAGAAGACGAGCCCGGCGACAGCCCAGCCGGCGACCACGAAGTCGTCACCGTAGATGAGGCGGACGATCCACGGCCCGAGCAGCGCACCCAGGACCGACCCCACGACACCCACGACCAACGCGCCCAGCGCGCCCTTGACCAGCCAGCCGTGCAGCTTGCGGCGCCCGTCCTCGGTGCTGGTCATCCGCACCACCGCGGGCACCGCGAGCGCCTGCACCGGCAGCAGCGCGACGAGCGGGAAGCGGGCCAGCGTCAGTGCGGTGAGGAACGCGCCGACGACCGCCTTGTCCCCGCCGGGCGCGAGCAGGGTCACGAGCGCGGGAAAGCCCGTGACGACCGCCGCCGTGCATGCGGCACCGGCCATGAGCTGCAGAATCGTCCGTGCGGACGCGCCCCAGCCCGCGCCGGGACCGGACCGGTCGACGAGCTTGCCGGCGTGCACCAGGAAGGCGATCCAGACGAACGTGCCGACGGCGACAGCGACCGCGATCGGCAGGATCTGGCCGAGCCCCGCGATGACCAGCACGGCCGCGACGACGATGCGGGTCGTCGGCTCCGCGATGGTCAGGCCCGCGTAGGGGTTGATCCGCCGGTGCCCGACGAGCAGGCCGCGCACGCCGTACAGCACCGCGTAACCGAGGCCGCCGACGAGCGTCACGACCGCGAGCCAGGAGTGACCGTGGAAGAGCCGGTCGTTGACCCACGGCACGAACTGCAGCAGGCCTACCGGCAGGGCGACGCCGAGGGCGATGGCCACGACGCGCAGCGCGTCCGGCCCGGTGCGCCGCCCGGCGACCTCGGCCTCGGCGGACAGCCGCGAGACCTCCTGCTCGACCGGTGACATCGCGCTGCCGAGGCCGAAGAAGATGCCCCAGAACGACAGGAAGATCGCGTTGTCGGCAGGCCCCAGGACGCGGCCGGCCAGGATCATCAGGCCGTATCCGAAGACCGATGCGATGATCAGTGCACCGGTCACCACGCTGAACGAACGGGCTTGAGTCCCCTGCTCGGCCCCGCCGGACATCAGCGCTTCTTGACCTTGGCCTTGGCAGCGAGGAAGAGACCGCGCACGGCACCCGCGCCGAAGGCGGTGGCGAACACCGGCAGCATGCGCGCGAGCGCGGTGGCGTCGGACGTCTTGCCGCCGCACGCCTTGACCAGTCCACCGGCCGCGACCGTGCCCACGACACCGGTGGCGATCGCGATCTTCGGCTTGAGCACGAGCAGCGTCACACCGGCCGCACCCGCACCGAGCGCGCCCAGGGCCATCTTGCGGCTCGTACCGGCGGTGCCGAGGTAGCCGTCGATGAACGTGGTGCCGCGGAAGTACGCGTGCTTGGCGAACTTCTTGATGTTCTCCCGGCCGTGGAAGTACGAGCAGGAGAAGTCCGGCGAGATCCAGATCCGCTCGCGCTCGGCGATCCAGCGGATCAGGCGCGTGTCGTCACTGGCGAACTCGACCTCGTCGAAGATCGAGTCGAACGCCGCGTTCGCCTCCTCCAGCATCCACTTCGGAGCGGAGAAGAATCCGGAACCCTTGGGGAAGGCGTCGAACTCCTCGATGCCGAACGACGTCAGCCTCGGGTTCATCAAGTACTTGCGCCAGACGATCCGGAGAATTCCGTTCCAGAAACCGGCGTACGGGTTGTTGTCCGACTCGACGCGGACGTGGCCGTTCCAGACGACGCGTTCCGGGTGCTCGATCAGCTGGTTCTTCAGGTAGCCCAGGGAGTGCGGGTCGACGACCACACGGCTGCCGAGGATGAGCACGCGGTCGCTGCTCGCGGTGCTGATCGCCGTGCGCACGGTGTTGAACCGGCCCTGGTTCTCCTGGTGCACCACGACCACACCGTGTTTCTCGGCGTACTCGTCCAGCAATGCCGGTGTGCCATCGGTGCTGCCGTCGTCGATGACGACGATCTCGACTTTCCAGTCGGCCTGTGCGGCGGAGTTCAGAACGGCGTCGAGGGACCTGCCGATCCACTTCTCTTCGTTGTACGCCGGGAAGACGACACTAAGCGTGGGGGCCCCGCCCAGTTCGGAGGCGCTGGTCTGGCTCACGCCGTCGCACACTACACTCGCGTCGGTCTACAGCCGTAAGCGGCTGAGCCCCAGCCTCAAGGATGCGATTCCCGGTGATCTCCTTCATCGTCGGTACCACCGCTGAACTCATCAAGATCGCTCCCGTGTACCACGCGATCGTGGCGCGCGGCACGAAGCCGCAGCTGTGGTTCACGGCGCAGCACTTCGACGAGGTCGCCGACGTGCTCGAAGACCTCCAGCTGCCCGCGCCGGACCTGTGGCTGGTGCCGCAGGGCAAGGCGCGCAACCTGGAGACGCCCAAGCAGGTCCCCGGCTGGGCGCTCTCGGTCGCCCAGACCGCGTACGGCCAGCGCAAGCAGCTCCGCGCGTCGCTCGCCACCGACGGCAAGCCCGGCCTCGTGATCGTGCACGGTGACACGTTCACGACTCCGTACGGCAGCATCATCGCCCGCCGCCTGCTCGGCGCCCGCGTCGCGCACGTCGAGGCGGGCATGCGTTCGGGCAGCGTGCTGTCGCCGCTGCCGGAGGAGCTGAACCGCCGCATCGCGTCGAAGTTCACGGACATCCACTTCGCGCCGTCGCAGAACGAGGTCGACAACCTGCGTGGTGCGCGTGGCGTGGTCGTGAACACCGGTGCGAACACGGTCATCGACGCGATGCGCCTCGCGATCAACTCGACGACGACCGAGGACCTGCCGGAGGAGTTCGGCCTGGCCACGCTGCACCGCTTCGAGCTCGTGTCCCGCACGGACAAGTTCCGCGAAGCGCTGGAGCTGCTGAAGAAGGCGTCCGAACAGACGCCGATGCTGTACCTGGCGGGCGCTCCCGAACGCGAGCGCATCGAGCGCCACGGGTGGGGCCACCTGTTCGACGGCGAGCGCTTCATCATGCGTCCCAAGAAGCGCTACCTGCAGTTCCTGCCGATCCTGGCGCGGGCCAAGTTCGTCGTCACCGACTCCGGTGGTCTGCAGCAGGAGTGCTCGTACATCGGCATGCCGTGCGCGATCCACCGCGAGCGCACGGAGACCAAGCAGGGTCTCGGCCAGAACATCGTGCTGACCGGCATGGACACCAGGAAGCTCGAACAGTTCCTGGGCGAGTACGAGACGCTGCGGCGTCCCTCCATCATGGAGGAGTACCACCCGAGCGAGGTCATCGCGGACACCCTCGCTCAGCTCGGATACCTTTAGCCACAACGAAACGGGCTCCTCACCGCTGCGGTGAGGAGCCCGTTTTGTTGTGCCGGAACAGGGTTCAGCCGACGAGCTCTGCGGACTTCGCCTTGACGGCGGCGACCGCGCGGTGCGAGGGCAGGATGCGCCGGCGCTCGTCGTCCGCGTCGAGCTTGCCCGCGATGAGGTCGATGAACCGGTCGAGCTGGGTCGCGAGAGGTTCGCGGGCCGTCACGAGCTCCGGGATCTCGATGACGGTCTGCTGACGGTAGCCGCGGCCGTCCGGGTCGGAGTCGTGCGAGATGTGCTTGTAGATCGTCACGTCGCGGCGGAGCAGGTCCACCTCGATCGAGCGATCGAGTTCCTGGATGCTCAGCGAGCGGATCTTGCGCTGGCCGATGCGGCTCGCCGAGACGCTCGCGATGCCGCCGGAGGGGAACGTGAGCAGCGTGTCCACCACGTCCTCCGCACCCGGCACGGACGACGGGTGGAACTGGGCCACGCCGGCCGAGACGCGCTCGGGCTCGGCACCGCCGAAGCACTGGATGGCGAGGTCGACGTCGTGCACCAGCAGGTCCCACGCCACGCCGGTGAGGATGCGCGGCGCGTACGGGGAGTGGCGCTGGGCCGAGACGTACACCGGCTCGGTGACCAGGCCGAGAGCGGTCATCACGGCCGGGTTGTAGCGCTCCAGCAGGCCGCACATGATCGCCAGGCCCTTGGCCTCGGAGAGCTTCAGGACCTCCTCGGTCTGCTCCAGCGAGGCGCAGACCGGCTTTTCGACCAGCAGCGGCTTGTTCCTCTCCAGCACCTGGAGCGCGAGGCCGTGGTGGCTCTCGGTGCTGGACGCGAGGACGACCGCGTCGATGTCCGTCAGGTCGCCCATGTCGGGCGCCCACGACGTCTCGAACTTCTCGGCGGCGGCCTTGCCGATCTCCTCGCGCGGGTCGACGATCAGCGCGAGCTCGGCTCGTTCGGACTGCGCGGTCACACGGGCGTGCAGCGAGCCCATGTTGCCGACGCCGATGACCGCGATACGGGGCAGGTTGCTCATGCGCCCAGCACCTCGCGAACCGTCGCGATGATCGTGTCGAGCTCGGCGTCGGTCAGCTTCGGGTGCACCGGCAGCGACAGCGCCTGGCGGGCGACGCGCTCGGCGACGGGGACGTCGGAGATCACGACCTTCGGGTTGTCCCGGTAGCAGTCGTAGTCGAACACCGTCTTCGGGTAGTAGATCCCGTTGCCGATGCCCTTCTCGGTCAGCTTCGCGGCGAACTCGTCGCGGCTGATCGGGGCGTCGTCGGTGATCAGGACGGTGTACTGGTGCCAGACGTGCGTGCGACCCGGCAGCACCTGCGGCAGCTGGAGGCCCTTGATGCCGGCGAGGCCCTTGTTCAGGGTCTCGGCGTTGGCCTGGCGCGCCTTGGTGATCGTCTCGAGGCTCTCCAGCTGCGGGATGCCGATCGCCGCGTGGATGTCGGTCATGCGGTAGTTGTGACCCGCGACCTCGTACTGGTAGCGGGCCCGCATGCCCTGGTTGCGCAGCACGCGCAGCCGGTCCGCGAGGGTGTCGTCCGACGTCGTGATGACGCCGCCCTCGGCGGTGGTGATGTTCTTGGTCGCGTAGAGCGAGAAGCAGCCGAGGCCGAAGCTGCCCGACGGGCGGCCCTCGTAGGTGGCGCCGACGGCCTGGGCCGAGTCCTCGACGAGCGCGAGCCCGTGCTCCTGCACGACGGGCATGATCTTGCCCATGTCGGCCATCTGCCCGTAGAGGTGCACGGGCATGAGCACCTTGGTGTTCGGGGTGACGGCGTCCTTGATCTTGTCCGCGTCGATGTTGAAGTCGTCCTCGCGGATGTCGGCGAACCGCGCGGTCGCGCCCGCCTCGAGGATGGCGTTCAGGGTCGCCACGAAGGTGAACGGCGAGGTGATGACCTCATCGCCCGGCTGCAGGTCGAGGACCTGCAGCGACGCCACGAGCGCGGTGGTCCCGTTGTTCACGGCCACGGCGTGCGGAACGCCGGCGACGCCCGCGAAGGCGTCCTCGAAGCGCTTGACCATCGGGCCCTGCGCGATGGCCCCGGAACGCAGGACCTGGAGGACCAACTGCTCGGCAGCGGCCACGTCAACAACAGTAATCGGGATCATTCAGCAGTCTCTCGCCTTCGGGGATCTCCACCGGCGCGGCCGGTACAGTGCTCTGGCCTGCACGCGGGGCCCCACGCTACTCGTATGGGTTATCCCGCCTGTCCCCACCTCCTGATCGGACGCCCGTGGTCAACCACATCCATCCCAGTGCTGTCGTCGGTGACGGTGTCGAGCTCGGCGACGGCATCACCATCGGTCCGGGCGCTGTCGTGCTCGGACCGTGCGTCGTCGAGGACGGTGTATGGATCGGCCCCGGTTGCGTCATCGGCACGCCGCCGGAGATCACCTCCGCCGACCACAACCGGGCGTGGGACGGCGACCTGGCGCACGCGGGTGTGCACATCGGCGCACGAGCCGTCATCCGCGAGCTGAGCACCGTCCACCAGGGCTCCTACCGGGCGACGACCATCGGCGCCGACTCGTGGCTGCTCAACCGCGTGTACGTGGCGCACGACAGCCTGATCGGCGCGGGCGTGACGCTGTCGGCCGGGGTGTCGCTCGGCGGCCACGTGCAGATCGGCGACAAGGTCAACGTCGGCATGAACGCGGTCGTGCACCAGCGCCGCGTCATCGGCGCCGGTGCCATGATCGGGATGGGCACGCCCGTCTCGAAGGACGTGCCCCCGTTCGCCCGCGCCTACGGCAGTCCGATCCGGATCCACGGCGTGAACTCGGTCGGCATGAGCCGCTCCGGCATCTCCGACTCCGCGATCGAGGCTCTGACCAGCGCGTACGATGCCGGTCAGCTGCCTTCGGAGATCCCCGCCGAGCTCCAGGTCGCCTTCAAGTGGTGGACCGAGGCCGAGGCCGCGAAGCCCCTGGTCGGCTAGAACCAGCGCTCGAGCACCATCGCGACGCCGTCTTCGGAGCTGGGCGCGGTGACCTCGTCGGCGGCGGCGAGCGCGGCCTCGTGCCCGTTCGCCATCGCCACGCCGTGGCCGGCCCACCTGAGCATCTCGACGTCGTTGGGCATGTCGCCGAACGCGATGACGTCCTGCTGCGCCACGCCGAACCGCTCGGCCACGTCGGCGAGCCCGCTCGCCTTGGTGACGCCGTGCACGGCGAGCTCGACCAGACCGTTGTTCGTCGAGTAGGTCAGGTCGACCTGACCGCCGAGCACCTCCTCGATGCCGGCGGCCATCTCACCGCTGGTCATGCCCATGTGCCTGACCAGCAGCTTGATCGCCGGGTGGCCGAGCGTCTCGCCGCGGGTCACGCCCACGTTCGGGCCCTCGGGCCACGGGTGCGTGTAGCTCAGCTCGGCGACGAACGTGGCGTCGTCCTGCGCGGTACCGACGCGTTCGACCGCGAACGTGCAGTCCGGCAGGGCGTTGTCGATGGTCGAGACGATGTCGTGCAACTGCACCGGGGAGAGCGTGCGGGCCCAGACGATCTCGTCACGGCCGATGTCGTAGAGCACCGCGCCGTTCGCGCACACCGCGAGGCCGTCGAGCCCGGCGGCCTCGGCGATCGTCGGCACCCACCGCGGCGGCCTGCCGGTGGCCAGGACGAACGGCACGCCCGCCTCCAGCACGCGGGCCACAACCGAGGCCGTGCGAGGGCTCACGCCTTCGCCGGGAGGTGGGGTGAGCAAGGTTCCGTCGACGTCCGATGCGACCAATCTGGGCTGTTCCACGTCCCTATGGTGCCTGGTCCAAGTTCGTCAGCGACTGAACAGCTGGTTACCTTAACGATCGTGCGCGCTGGAATCGTGATCCTTCCCGAACACCGGTGGTGGATGGCCGAACCCAAGTGGCGCGCCGCCGAGGAGTACGGCTTCCACCACGCGTGGACCTACGACCACCTCGGCTGGCGCACCCTGGTCGACGGCCCGTGGTTCGGTGCGGTACCGACACTCACAGCCGCGGCCATGGTCACGTCGCACATCCGGCTCGGCACGTTCGTCGCGAGTCCCAACTTCCGTCATCCCGTGCCGTTCGCGCGGGACCTGCTGACGCTCGACGACGTGTCGGACGGCCGGTTCACGCTCGGCGTCGGCGCAGGTGGGGCGGGGTACGACACGACGGTGCTCGGCGACAAGCCGCCGCTGCCACAGGAGCGCACGGCCCGGTTCGCCGAGTTCGTCGAGCTGCTCGACCAGCTGCTGGTGAAGGACCGCACCTCGTGGCAGGGCCGGTTCTACGCGGCGGACGAGGCCCGCAGCGCGCCCGGCTGCGTGCAGCGGCCACGGCTGCCGTTCCTGGTCGCCGCGAACGGCCCGAAGGCGATGCGGATCGCCGCGAAGTTCGGCCAGGCCTGGGTCACCACCGGCCCGCCGACCGAGGACATCGAGGCGTGGTGGCGCGGTGTACGCACGCTGTCGGAGCAGTTCAGCGAGACGTTGGCCACAGAGGGCAGGCACACGCGGGTGCACCGCTACCTGAACCTGGACTCCGCTCCGGTGTACTCGCTGTCGAGCGCGCAGTGCTTCCAGGACGCCGTGGGCAGGGCGGCCGCGCTGGGCTTCACCGACGTCGTCGCGCACTGGCCGCGGCACGACGGCGTGTACGCGGGCAGCGAGTCGGTGGTCGAGGAGGTCGCGGCGGACGTTCTGCCCGTTCTCGGGCATTAGCGTGTGCGGGGTGCGACATGTCGTGGTGATCGGTGGCGGAATCGTCGGGCTCGCGGTGGCGAACGAGCTCGCGTCGCGCGGCTCGCGGGTGACCGTGCTGGAGAAGGAACGCGTCTGGGGCGCGCACCAGACCGGCCACAACAGCAACGTCGTGCACGCGGGCCTCTACTACAAGCCGGGGTCACTGAAGGCGCGGATGTCCGTCGCCGGCAACGCGTCCATGATCGCGTTCGCCCGCGACCACGGCGTCCCGGTCGACGTGTGCGGCAAGCTCGTGGTCGCGACCTCGGATTCCGAACTCCCCCGCCTGCACGACCTCGCGGCACGCGCGGAGGCCAACGGCGTCCCGGCGAAGCTGATCTCGGCCTCGGAGGCACGCGAGTACGAGCCCGAGGTGTCGTGCGTGGCGGCGTTGCGCGTGGAGAGCACGGCGATCATCGACTACTCCGCCGTGTGCACCGCGCTGGTGGGCCTGCTGTCATCGCACGACCTGCGGCTGAGCTCCCCCGCGCTCGCGATCCGCCCGGCTGCTTCCGGCGGCGTGGAGGTCGCGACGCCGCAGGGCGTGGTCCGGGCGGACGCGCTGGTGAACTGCGCGGGCCTGCACAGCGACCGGGTGGCACGGCTGGCGGGCCTCACCCCATCGGCGCGCATCGTGCCGTTCCGCGGCGAGTACTTCGAGCTGCGCCGCACGTCCCTGGTCCGCGGCCTGATCTACCCGGTGCCGGACCCGACGCTGCCGTTCCTCGGCGTGCACCTCACCCGCATGCTCGACGGCAGCGTGCACTGCGGCCCGAACGCCGTGCTCGCGCTGCGCCGCGAGGGCTACCGCCGGCGCGACTTCTCCCTGACCGACGTGGCCGACGTGGCCCGCTTCCCCGGCACGTGGCGCCTGGCCCGCAAGTACGCCCGCACCGGCGCCGAGGAGGTGCTGCGATCGTTGTCGCGCAAGCGCTTCGCGGCCTCGCTGGCACGGCTCGTGCCCGCCGTGCGGGAGGACGACCTGGTGCGCTCCGAGGCGGGTGTGCGGGCGCAGGCGATGCTGCCGGACGGGTCGCTGGTGGACGACTTCCTGATCGAGACGGCTCCTCGCCAGGTGCACGTGCTCAACGCGCCGTCTCCTGCCGCCACCGCGTCGTTGGAGATCGCGAAGCGCGTGGTGGACGAGGTGCACAGCTCCACCGTGTAAGACACAGCCTCGCGCTTCCAGGTTTCTTATAGGTCCCGCAAGCAGATTTACAGGTGACCTGAAGGGGATCTATAGGAGTGCTTGAAAAGCTTCGCCTGAACAACGAAGCAATTCTCACTCCGAGAGGCAAAAAAGATGATACGAAAGACCGTTATGGCGGCCATCGCATTCACTTCCGCAGCCGTTTTCTGCACCCCCACCTCCCCGGCAGTTGCAGCTGACGAATTCACGATCCAGCTCACCTGCGACGAAATCGGCGTCGGCAGCATGAGCCGCAGTGACATGCTGACTCGCTCAAGCACCTGGATCGATGCGCGAATTCCTTACAGCCAGGCGAGGTGCTACAGAAACTCGCACGGAAGCTACCGTACGGACTGTTCTGGCTACGTCTCGATGGTGTGGGGGTTACCTACATCAGCGACGACACTCACGCTGCCCAACTACTCGTCCGTGATCAGTCGTTCGGATCTGAAAATGGGTGACATCTTCGTACGTCACGACAGCGCGGTGCAGCACACTGCCATCTTCATCAGGTGGGCGGACACGGCTCGCACATCGCCGGTCGTGCGGGAGCAGGCGGGCCCGGACGGTTCGCCCACGGCCGAGCGAACGTGGTCTGCGTCGTATGCGAACACGTACACCCCACGCCGCTACAACAGGGTGGTCGACTCGGGCTCGTCGAATTTCCGCGACTTCAACGGCGACGGCAAGTCGGACATCGCCGGTATCGACCCCGGAAACACCATGGTCTACTTCGCCGGCAACGGCGCGGGACGCCTTTACTGGGGCGGCACCATGAGCGGCCAAGGCGACTGGGCCAACTAC
>NZ_JOEA01000011.1 GCF_000719115.1 Lentzea albidocapillata
GCGACCGGGCGGGTGGTCGCCTTGCGGGCGGCGAGCTTGCGGTTGCGTGCTTCCCCTGGGGGCGCTGCCCCCAGACCCCCGGCAATCTGATCAGGGGGTCCACGCCATCAGCGGGTTGATGGCACGCCTGTTGCGTTGGGCGGCTGCCTGTTGCGTAGCTGGGTGCGTTGACCCCACCGCCTGGCCCGCTCGGTAAGGACGGCTCGCCTTCGGCTTGGCGTGCGATCCGGACTCCAGCGGCTGGCTTGACCCTGGGTGTGATGCATCAGCCACTGAATTAGTTGGCCTAGCTAACTATCTCCAGATATAGTTGTATGTCATCAACTAATTACTGGAGGTGTGCCGGTTTGAGTCGGCCCTCGTCGCATCGGGAGATCCTCGAAGCACTGTCCGGGATCTGGGTGGCGTTGCTGGTCGCCATCCTCAGTTCCACCATCGTTTCGAACGCTCTTCCGACGATCCTCGCCGAGCTCAAGGGCACGCAGACGCAGTACACGTGGGTGATCACCGCGATGTTGCTCGCCTCGACGGCCAGTACGCCGTTGTGGGGGAAGCTTGCTGATCTTTTTGACAAGAAGAAGTTGTTGCAGGCGGCGATCGTGTTGTTCGTCGTCGGCTCTGTGCTGTGCGGGTTCAGTCAGAACATGGAGCAGCTCATCTCGTTCCGGGTCGTGCAGGGGCTCGGCATGGGTGGTGTGCAGGCGTTGGGGCAGGTTGTCGTCGGTGCGTTGCTCAGTCCGCGCGAGCGTGGGCGGTACAGCGGGTACACCGGGATGGTGATCTCCGCCGGGACCGTGGGTGGGCCCTTGGTCGGTGGGTTCCTCGTCGACTGGCCTGGGTGGCGGTGGTGTTTCTTCGTCTGCGTGCCGTTGGCGCTGGTGGCGTTGGCCGTGTTGCACAAGACGTTGCATCTGCCGGTCAAGAAGCAGCGGGTGAAGATCGACTACCTCGGTGCCACGCTGATCACCGGTGGGGTGAGCCTGGTGCTGATGTGGGTGTCGTTCGCGGGTAAGGACTTCGCCTGGGTCAGCCGGGAGAGCGCGCTGTTCGTCGGTGGGGCGTTGCTGGCGATCGTGGGGGCCTACTTCGTGGAGCGGCGGGCCAGTTCGCCTGTCATTCCGTTGCACCTGTTCAAGAATCGGACCGTGGTGCTGGCGATGCTCGGCGGCGTCGCGGTGGGTACGGCGATGTTCGGGGCCTCGGTGTTCATGGGGCAGTACTTCCAGATCGCGCGTGGGTTCTCGCCCACCAAGGCCGGGCTGTTGACGGTGCCGTTGGTGCTTGGGCTGAGCATCTCGTCCACGGTCAGCGGGCAGTTGATCGCCAAGAGCGGCAGGTGGAAGAGCTATCTGGTGTGGGGGTCGTTCTCGCTGGTCATCGGGCTGGCGTTGCTCGGGACGATCGACCACCGGACCAACCTCGTGCTGATGGGGGCCTACCTGGCGCTGGTCGGCGTCGGGGTGGGGCTGACCATGCAGAACCTCGTGCTGGCCGTGCAGAACGGGGTCGGGATGGCCGATCTCGGGGCGGCCAGTTCCACTGCCACGTTCCTGCGGTCGCTGGGCGGGACGGCCGGCGTCTCGGTGCTCGGGGCGGTGCTGGCTGCCTCCGTGAGCACCAAGACGCTCGACCCCGGCTCCCTCTCCCCCGTGGTGCGGGACTCCTATGGCGACGCGATGGGTCAGTTGTTCCTGATCGCCGCTGGGCTCGCGGTGTTCACGGTCATCGCTGTCCTGCTGATCAAGGAGCAGCCGTTGCGGGACTCGGTGGACGACGACGAGGTGGTCACTGAAACCGGTTCACCTGTGGATACTGACCAGCGGATTGTGGACAACTCGACGCTCGCTGTGGACAAGCAGTTGGTACTTTCGAGTGACAGCGATCAGGAGGTCGCGGCACGTTCGGCTGTGCTGCGTTCCACGCAGAACTCGTTGCCTTCCGGGTCGCGCATCGTGACCCAGCCGGTGCCGTCCGGCCTGCGCTGATCGTCGAAGATCGTTGCGCCGATGCCGACGAGGCGCTCCACCTCCTCGTCGCGGGTGCCGTCGGTCGGCTGCAGGTCGATGTGCAGGCGGTTCTTGAGTTCCTTGCCCTCGGGGACGTTGATGAAGAGGTAGCGGATTCCGCCGGGCAGGTGGATCAGGCACTCCGGGTCGCCGGGGTTGTCCTCCGGGTCCAGCGGCAGGCCCAGGACCTGGCCCCACCACGAGGCGATCTCGTAGGAGTCGCGGGCGTCGACGGTGACGTTGTGGATGATTGAGGTCATGGCGCTGATCTTCGCCCAACCCGCGCGAACGGCGGCCTGAATTTCGGGACGGACGTGTGATCTGGACCGAGTTCAAGGTTGAGCGGAACACGCTCAACTTTTCTGACGTTGTGCGGGATGATGGTCCATGCTTGAGGCTGACCACGAGGTGGAGGAATGGACGCTTTCAACCCGACGACCAAGACGCAGCAGGCTGTTTCCGCGGCGGTGCAGGCCGCGACGCTGAACGGGAACCCGGACGTGGGTTCCGTGCACCTGCTCAGTGCACTGCTGGCGCAGACGGACGGGTTGACCGCGCCGTTGCTGTCGGCGGTGGGTGCCGACCCGGCGCAGGTGCGCAAGGAGCTGGAGCAGCTCTCCCGCTCGTTGCCCAGCGCGTCCGGTTCCACCGTGTCCGCTCCGCAGTTCTCGCGTGACGCCGTGCGGGTGATCGGCAAGGCGCAGGAGCTCGCCACCGAGATGGGTGACGAGTACGTCTCGACCGAGCACCTGCTCGTCGGGCTGGCGCAGCACGGTGGCCAGGTGGCCGACCTGCTGCGGCGGCACGGTGCGACGCCCGACGCGCTGACCGAGGCCTTCGCGAAGGTGCGCGGGTCGGCGCGGGTGACGTCCGCTGATCCCGAGGGCACCTACAAGGCGCTGGAGAAGTACGGCGTCGACCTGACCGAACGTGCGCGCAAGGGCGAGCTCGACCCCGTGATCGGCCGTGACGCCGAGATCCGCCGGGTCGTGCAGGTGCTGTCGCGGCGCACCAAGAACAACCCAGTGCTGATCGGCGAGCCCGGCGTCGGCAAGACGGCGATCGTCGAGGGCCTGGCGCAGCGCGTCGTGGCCGGTGACGTGCCGGAGTCGTTGCGCGGCAAGAGGGTCGTTGCTCTCGACCTCGGCTCGATGGTCGCAGGCGCCAAGTACCGCGGTGAGTTCGAGGAGCGGCTCAAGGCCGTGCTGAAGGAGATCACCGACTCGGCCGGGCAGGTCATCACGTTCATCGACGAGCTGCACACCATCGTCGGTGCCGGCGCGACCGGTGAGTCGGCGATGGACGCCGGCAACATGATCAAGCCGATGCTCGCCCGCGGTGAGCTGCGCATGGTCGGTGCCACGACCCTGGACGAGTACCGCCAGCACATCGAGAAGGACGCCGCCCTGGAACGCCGCTTCCAGCAGGTGCTGGTCGGCGAACCGTCGGTCGAGGACACGGTCGGCATCCTGCGCGGCCTCAAGGAGCGTTACGAGGTGCACCACGGCGTGCGCATCACGGACGCCGCCCTCGTCGCCGCCTCGACGCTGTCCGACCGCTACATCACCGCGCGTTTCCTGCCGGACAAGGCCATCGACCTCGTCGACGAGGCCGCGTCCCGGCTGCGCATGGAGATCGACTCGCGGCCGGTCGAGATCGACACCGTCGAACGTGCCGTGCGGCGCCTCGAGATCGAGGAGATGGCGCTGGCCAAGGAGTCCGACCCGGCGTCGATCGAACGGCTGCACGCCCTGCGCGCCGAGCTCGCGGAGAAGCGCGAGGCACTGTCGGCGCTCACGGCCAGGTGGCAGAACGAGAAGAATTCCATCGACCGCGTGCGCGGCCTGAAGGAGCAGCTGGAGTCGTTGCGCGGCGAGTCCGAACGGGCCGAGCGCGACGGCGACCTCGGTCGTGCCGCCGAACTCCGCTACGGCCGGATTCCCCAGCTGGAGAAGGAACTCTCCGTCGCTGCGGAGTCCACACAGGACGCCGCGATGCTGAAGGAGGAGGTCGGCCCCGACGACGTCGCGGACGTGGTGGCGGCGTGGACCGGCATCCCGGCCGGCCGCCTGCTGGAGGGCGAGACCGCCAAGCTGCTGCGGATGGAGGACGAACTCGCCCGCCGGGTCGTCGGCCAGGCCGAGGCCGTGCGCGTCGTGTCGGACGCGGTGCGCAGGACGCGTGCCGGTGTTGCCGACCCGGACCGCCCGACCGGCTCGTTCCTGTTCCTCGGCCCCACCGGCGTCGGCAAGACCGAGCTCGCGAAGGCGCTGGCGGCGTTCCTGTTCGACGACGAGCGGGCGATGATCCGCATCGACATGAGCGAGTACTCCGAGAAGCACTCGGTGGCCCGCCTGGTCGGTGCGCCCCCCGGCTACGTCGGCTACGACCAGGGCGGCCAGCTCACCGAGTCGGTCCGCCGCCGCCCGTACTCGGTCGTGCTGCTCGACGAGGTCGAGAAGGCGCACCCGGACGTGTTCGACGTGCTGCTGCAGGTCCTGGACGACGGCCGCCTGACCGACGGTCAGGGCCGCACGGTCGACTTCCGCAACACGATCCTGGTGCTCACCTCGAACCTGGGCTCGCAGACCATCGTGAACCCGTCGCTGACCGAGCTGGAACGCAAGGACGCCGTGATGGCCGTGGTGCAACGGCACTTCAAGCCGGAGTTCCTGAACCGGCTGGACGACGTCGTCGTGTTCCACGCGCTCGCCACCGAGGAACTGACGTCCATTGTGGACATCCAGATCACTCGCCTGGCGGACCGGCTCGCCGCTCGTCGCTTGACGCTGGAGGTCACGGCGTCGGCACGCGACTGGCTGGCCCTGAACGGCTTCGACGCGATCTACGGGGCCCGGCCGCTGCGGCGGCTGGTGCAGTCGGCGATCGGTGACCAGCTCGCGAAGGAGTTGCTGGCCGGCGAGGTGCGGGACGGCGACACGGTGCGGGTCGACGTGCTGGACGACAACTCAGGGCTGATCGTGGGCCGCGAGGTCTGAGCTCGCCTCGTGGGTGGTTTCCGTCGTTATCGGGGCGGAAACCACCCACGACCTGTTTGACCAGGCGTTCGTGTGCTCGCGTGCGTCCAATCGGCACACACAGGTCACGACGCGCGGAAGTGATCTTCGTTCCTCGCCTCCGACCCACTAGGCTCTGGCTGTGGGCATACCGGCGTGGGTCTGGTTCACCGTCGCCGCGGTGGCGGGCGTGGCGGGGTTCGCCCTGCTCGCGACCGACCGGGCGCAACGAACCGCGCGTAATCGTGAACGGCGCCGTTGGGCTGCTCTGAGGGGCTGGCAGTTCGAGGAGACAGACCACGTGCTGCCGACCCGGTGGGAAGCCGGGGCCATCGCGTACTACGGCACGGGTCTCGCCCGTGACGTCGTCGCCGGCTCCACCTTCACCGCGGACGGCCGCAGGCAGGTCTACGTGCTCGATCACGAGACAGGCGGCAAGGTCAACTCGGTGCTGGTCGGCGTGCGCTGCCGCAGAGCGCTGTCGGTGGTGATCGAGCTGTGGCTGTCGACTGTGCCGTTCCAGCGCGACGACGACAAGAAGCCGATGCCCGACATGCTCGGGCCGGTGGGGTCGCGGTACGCGTTCGTCACGGACGTGCCGGCGGCTCGCAAGATCATCACACCGGACCTGATCGACGCCGCCGAGGAGATCGGGGGCGACGTCACGGTCGTCTGGATGGAGAACGACTGGGTGCTGGCCGCCGCGCCGCCGAACTCGTCGCCCGCGCGCCTCGAACGGCTGCTGCGCGACGTCGGTGAGCTCGCGGACGTCATCGACCCGTTCGACCCGGACCCGTCCGAGCGTGAGGAGCCGGTGGCCGAAGAGGACGAGGGTGGCGAGGTCTACCGCCCGTCCTTCGGCCGCAAGCAGCCCTGACGAAACCTCCGCCGAAGCCGCTGCCGAACATTCGGCAGCGGCTTTTTTGTTGCCCTCGTACGCGTGGGTCATGTGACGTTGGGTGATCAACAGGTTTATGTACCGCTTGTCGTGCCGCCTCAACCAGCACTGTTCCGGATCGCATCCAAAGTGATGTGAGCTACATCACACTTCGCTCCGTGTAAAACATCGGCGCGCGATTCAGATACTCCGTGCAGCAAGTCCGTCGTGTCCCCGAACCCCCGGAGGGAAGCACGATGTACGGAGGAAAGATTGTTCCGCCCGTAGCCGTGGCCGGTACGGCGTCCGTCGTGACGCTGGCCAACACGGGTGCGTCTGTTGGGTGGTTGCTGTTCGGCGGGGTGGCGATGGTCGTTTCCGGCCTCGCCCTGCGCCTGTTCGTGCTCCGTCGTCCGGCGAAGCCCGAAGCGTGATCATCGGCGGCCTTCGGCCCCGGCGACTTTCCGACTACCGTTCGGTGGCATGCCAACCGCACTGGTGACCGGATCGACCGTCGGGATCGGGGCCGCCTTCGCCCGCAGGCTCGCGGCTGAGGGATACGACCTCGTGCTGGTCGCGCGTACCGCGTCCGCACTCGAAGAACTCGCGAAGCAGCTGCACGAACGCCACGGCGTGAACGTGGACGTCCTGCCGGCCGACCTCAGCGACCACGACGACCGGCTGAAGGTCGAGCAGCGGCTGGCCGAGCAGCCCGTCGACCTGCTGGTCAACAACGCGGGCTTCGCGAACACCGGCGAGTTCTTCGCCGCGGACGTCGACAAGCTCCAGGCCCAGCTCGACGTCAACGTCGCCACGGTGCTGCGGCTGTCCAGGGCCGCCATCCCGGCGATGATCGCGCGCGGCAAGGGCGACGTGATCAACGTGTCCAGCGTCGCCAGCTTCCTGCCCGGCCGCGGCACCAGCTACAGCGCCGACAAGGCGTGGGTGACGACGTTCTCCGAGGGCATGTCGCTCGCGGCGGAGGGCACCGGCGTGCGGATCATGGCGCTGGCCCCCGGTTTCGTGCGGACCGAGTTCCACCAGCGGGCGAAGATCGACATGTCGAAGACGCCGAGCTGGCTCTACGTCGACGCCGACAAGCTCGTCCACGAGGCGCTGCGCGACCTGCGCCGGGGCAAGCCGCTGTCGATCCCCGGCCTGCAGTACAAGGCGATCGTGACCATCTCGAGGCTGCTGCCGCGGCCCCTCGTGCGCAGGATGGCGTCGCGGTTCGCGGGCGGCCGCGGTCGCACGTGATCGGAACCGTTCGGCCTAACGGTGCGTCGGAGCCGTCGTGAGCGAACAGTTCCATGTCGAGCCGGACGAGCTGCGCGGGTACAGCGAGCTGCTGGACCGCAACGCCCAGCACTTCCTGACCATCAAAGACCACGCCATCTCCAAGGGCGGTGACACCAGCGGGTTCACCGGCCTGCTGACCTTGCTGCATCCCGTCGTGACCGGCGTCGCGCGCCTCTACGGCGAGACGCTGGACTTCGCGAACAAGACGATGCTCAAGGACGCCGACGCGCTGCGGAAGACGGCCGACTCCTACGAGAAGGTCGATCTTCACGGCGTCCAGCTGATGAAGCAGGCCGGGGGTGGCCGATGACCACGGCATATGCGGACGTGCAGGACCCTTCGGCCGCGCTGAACGCCGCTGCGGAGAACCGTCCTGGCCGGCAGACCACCAAGGAGCTGATCGAGGCCGCCGGGTGGAAGCTGCAGGGCGTCAACTGGATCTACGAGAAGGTCACCGGCGAGAACCTGATCGAGTCGCTGATCAGCCCGCTGGTCGGCGACTTCGAGAAGATCGACGCCAACGCCAACGCGTGGGACCAGGTCGCCAAGGCGCTGGACGCCGTCCGGCACAACGTCGGTGACGGCGTCGGTCAGCTCAACCCGCACTGGAACGGCGGCGCCGCGCAGGCGTTCGAACGCCGCATGGACACCATGTGGGTCATCGCGATCGAGGCGGACTCCCAGGTCGCCCGGATCATCGGCAACAAGTTCCAGTCCATGGCGTCCGCGTGCCGGTCGGCCACGAAGATCGCCCTGTTCCTGCTCGACAAGCTCTGCACCATGCTGCTCGAGGCCGCGATGACCGCGGTGATCCCGGTCGTCGGCTGGGGCCGCGCGGTATGGATGGTCTACGACGCGATCCAGATCGTGGACGCGATCCGCAAGATCATCCAGTCGATCATGACGCTGATCGAGGGCGTCCAGGGCATGGTCGACGGCATCGTGGCGATGGGCACGGCGCTGATGAAGCTCAAGGACGTCAGGGACGTGAACGACGCGCTGGACGTCGTCGACGGCGTGCAGGACGGCAAGCAGAAGTACGACAACGGCGTGGCCGCCGCCAAGTCCGGCGCGATCGGCGTCGGCCTCGGTGCGTACGGCCTCGGCAAGGCCGGTTCCGCCGCCTCGGGCCGTTCCGGTTCCGCCCCTGCTCCCGCTCCGGCACCCACCGGCGGTGGTCAGCAGTGACGTTCCCCTACGACCAGGCACGGCTGCAGGCGCTGTTCTCCGAGGTGGACTCGCGGGTCGACGACCTGGGCAAGGTCGCGACGGCCGCCTCCCAGGTGCAGCGCCGGTCGCGCGGACTCTCCGAACAGGACCTCGCCGCGATCGAACGGTTCGCGAAGTCGCCGGGCGCGCCGAAGGAGCTCAAGGACCTCCAGCGGCGCGTCGACGCCGGCGAGATGTCGTGGGCCGACGTCGCCGCGGGCCGCGCGGTGAACGACCCCGGCGTGCAGCAGGCGCTCGCGGTCGGTGTTCCCGACCTCCAGCGCGCCTACCGCGCGATCGAGGAGGGCCAGGACATCGACGACATCATCGCCTCGGGTACTCCTGCTCCTCCGCCGCCGGACGACGAGGACGACGGTCCAAGCCACTTCCGCAAGGACGCCTGGTAGTCAGGCGGGCCAGTCCACACCGCCACTGCTGGTGTGGCGGGTCCCGGTGCCGCGAACGACGTCGAAGGCGACCGCGCAGGCGGTCGCCAGTGACCGCAGCGGCTCGGTGACCTGCGGGTTGATCTGGACGCGGTCCCGGCGGACGCGCTTGCCGTGACGCTTGGCACGCGCACCGGTCTCGATCCGCGCGATGTCGCCGAAGAAGCAGAGCTGCTGACCGTTCGCGTCGTGCAGCGACTGCTGCCACGCGCCGTGCGTCTTGATGGTCCCGATCAACTGGCCCTGAGGTGTGCTGACGTGCACGCCCGGCCGCCGGCCGAACCCCTTGCCGATGTGCATGATCGGCTGGCCGTGTGGCGCGACCACGTCGAGGTCGAACGTCGTCCAGCCGGAGAACCCGGTGTGCCGCAGCGGTCGTTGCAGGCCGGGGCCGGTGCGTTCGCTGACCACCGCGACCGGTGCGTCCTGCTCGTCGAACACCTCCACCCGGTAGTGCGGCCGGAACAACAGGCTCATCGCGGTCCACGGCTGTTCGACGTAGAGGGTGCTCACGGTGATGCAGCGTACGAGGCGTCAAGCGCGCGGGTGTGCGAAGCTTGCGACCCGTGCGAACTGAAGTGGTCTTGGACGCGAACGCTAAGTCAGAACTCGCTCGTCTCGTGAGCGAATTGGCCGTGGTGCACGGCAAGGTGACTCTCTCCAGCGGCAAGGAAGCCGACTACTACGTAGACCTGAGGCGGGCGACGCTGCATCACGCGGCGGCCCCGTTGATCGGCAGGCTGCTGCGGCAGCTCACGTCGGACTGGGACTTCGTCGCGGTCGGCGGCTTGACCCTCGGCGCGGATCCCGTCGCCTACGCGATGATGCATTCCGCTGGCGCCGACGGCGACGTGCTCGACGCGTTCGTCGTGCGCAAGGCGAACAAGGCGCATGGCTTGCAGCGCCAGATCGAGGGCATCGACGTGCGCGGGCAGCGGGTGCTCGCGGTCGAGGACACCTCCACCACAGGTGGTTCGGTGCTCACGGCCGTCAACGCGCTGCGCGAGCACGGTGCCGACGTGATCGGCGTCGCCACGGTCGTCGACCGCGGCACGGGCGCCAAGGAGGCCATCGAGGCCGAGGGCCTGCAGTACCGCTACCTGCTCGACCTGAACGACCTCGGGCTCGCCTGAGGTTTTATCGAGAGCGCTTCGAGCCACCCCGTCCTAGTAGTGCTTTGTTAGGTGGGATGTTCGGGTGGCTGTCGTGTGTGATCTTCTTGCGGGGTGACTCCGGAGGAGATGGCTCGGGTTCGGCCGGTGATCGAGGACTTCGCCGCGTCGATGTTCGGCGGGTTCGCGCGGCGTGATCAGCGGGCGAAGGGCGAGCTGTATCTGCGTGGGTTGATGCTGGATGGCAAGCGCAAGTCGATGCAGCCGATGGCGGCGCGGCTCGGGGTCGATCACCAGCAGTTGCAGCAGTTCGTGTCCACCTCGACGTGGGATCACTTCGAGGTGCGGCGACGCTTGGCGGTCTGGGCCGCCGGGTTCGTCGACCCGGACGCGCTGGTGATCGATGACACCGGGTTTCCCAAGGACGGCAAGGATTCTCCTGGTGTGGCACGCATGTATTGCGGTGCGCTGGGCAAGACCGGGAACTGCCAGGTCGGGGTGAGCGTGCACGCGGTCACCGACTGGGCCTCGGCCGCGATCGACTGGCGGCTGTTCCTGCCGGAATCGTGGGACGACGAGAAAACCGCCGACGAGCAGACCGCCGCGGAGATCCGGACGCGCCGGGCCCGCAGCCAGGTCCCGGACGAGGTGCGGCATCGGGAGAAGTGGCGCCTCGCGCTGGACATGCTCGACGAGGTCACCGGCGAATGGGGCCAGTCCAAGCGGCCGGTGGTGGCCGACGCCGGCTATGGCGATGCCACCGAGTTCCGGCTCGGCCTGACCGAACGCGGCCTGACCTATGTGCTGGCCGTCAGCCCGGCCGCGACCGCCCATCCCGCGCAGGCGGTACCGACGACCGCGGCCTGGGTCGGCAACGGCCGCCCACCCGGACCGCGCTACCAGGACAAACCTGTGGATCTCAAGACTCTGGCCATGAACGCCGGACGGTCAGCGGGCAAGTTCGTGGTCTGGCGCCACGGAACCAAGAAGACGCCAGGCAATCCCGCCGCGAGCATGCGGTCACGGTTCCTCGCCTTGCGGGTCCGGCCCGCCAACCGCAACATCCCCCGCGCCGCGGACGGGAGCCTGCCCGAGTGCTGGTTGCTGGCCGAGTGGCCGCCTGGCGCGGCCGAGCCCACCGACTACTGGCTCTCCACCCTGCCCGCGGACATCCGGCTGCGGGACCTGGTGCGGCTGGCCAAGATCCGCTGGCGCATCGAGCACGACTACCGCGAGCTCAAAGACGGCCTCGGCCTGGACCACTTCGAAGGCCGTTCCTGGCTTGGCTGGCACCGCCACGTCACCCTCGCCGCCGTCGCCCAAGCCATCTGCACCCAGCTCCGCCGCACCCCAAAAGCCCCTGCGCAGGCCTGACGCTCTACGCGGTCCTGCGCGAGCTCCAAGCCTTACTCGCGGTCTGGACAGGCGCCTGCCACACCTGCCGACAACCCGTCCAGACCCCAACACCCGACACAACAACACCCCAGGTCAGCAACACCTAACAAAGCACTACTAGTGGCGCGACCCGGAACGTCGGCGAGGTAATCCACGCTCAGCAGGGCACCTCGCGGCGCCGCCCCCACGCCCCCGTACAACCAGTACGAGAACGTCCGAAGCGGTCATGCTGCTGCACTTCGCCGTGCTGGCGTTCCTACTCGTGGGCGGGTTCCTCGCATGGCGGTGGCGCTGGGTGATCTACCCGCACCTCGCGATGGGGATGTGGGCCGTGCTGAGCCTCTCGACCCCGATCACCTGCCCGATCACCGTGTGGGAGAACCACTTCCGCGGGCTCGCGGGCATGCCGCTGCTCGAGACGGGGTTCATCGACCACTACATCGACGGCGTCTGGTACCCGGAGAGCGCGTCGATGCTGGTCCAGCTGGTGCTGGGGTCGATCGTGATCATCTCGTGGGTCGGCTTCTATGCTGGTCACCGTGCTGCTCGAAGGCTTTCACGCTGTTAAGCACGCGTTGCGCTTCGGCGCCGGCGTGCACCCGTTGATCACGACGGACCTCGCCGCCGCGATCAGCCTCGCCGAGACGCACGCACCTGATCTGCGCGAGCGGTTCGAGGCCGCCACCGAGGTCGACCAGAACCAATTCAAGCTCAGGGTCGGCCGTACGCACCCGACGGGCGTGGCCGGGTTCGCGGAGAAGCCGGACCTGCCGTTCGACCGGGGCGCTCCGGTCGTCCTGCTCGACAACCCGCGCAACCTCGGCAACTTCGGTGCCGCCATCCGGGTGGCCGCCGGCCTCGGCGCGGGCGGCGTGATCTCCATCGGTGACGTCGATCCGTGGCACCCCAACGTGCTGCGCGGATCCGCCGGGCTGCACTTCGCGCTGCCGGTCGCCAAGGTCGAGAGCCTCGACTTCGCCGGTGAGCTGATCGCGTTCGACGCGGACGGTGACCTGCTGAAAGGGCCGATCCCGGACGACGCCGTGCTGGCGTTCGGCTCGGAACGCCACGGGCTCTCGGCAGAGGTCCGGGAGAAGGCCGCGAGGATCGTCCGGCTGCCCATGCGCGAGAAGGTCAGCAGTTACAACCTCACAACTTCTGTGGCCATGGGCCTCTACCACTGGGTGATTCATCGAGCTTCTTGACCGGTCAAGCACGCACGATGACCAGGTGGTGATCGCGAAACTGCTGGCGGCACGCGCGGGTGTCGCGGAGCGCGCGGTGTACTCCAGGCACCTTCGGCGGGTCTGGGGTGTGCCGGGCACGCTTCTCGGGGCGCGGGCGTGGCCCCCGCTCTTCAAGGACAAGATCCACATCAGCTTCAACTACTGGTGGCAGGCGCACCTGCTGGACAACATGATCGACGGCTACCTGCGCTCGCCCAACGAGCTGCGCAAGATGGCGATCGCGAAGGTCGTGCGAGGCATCAGGGTGCGCAACATCCTCGGCTGGACCAACGACTTCTACGACGACATCGCGTGGCTCGGCCTCGCCCTGCAGCGCGCCCAGCACGAGGTCGGCATCGCGAAGCCCAAGGCGCTCGACGCGATCGCCGAACGGCTGCGGGAGGCTTGGACCGACCACGCCGGCGGCGGCATCTGGTGGAAGCGCAACGACGACTTCAAGAACGTTCCCGCGAACGGCCCGGCCGCGATCTTCCTGGCGCGCCAGAACGAACGTGCCGACCTCGCGCGCGCACGGTCCATCGTGGACTGGGTCGAGGAGCACCTCGTCGATCCGGGGAACGGCCTCGCGTGGGACGGCCTGCACGTCCACCCCAACGGCGAGATCCGCGAGTACGAGAAGAACATCTACACGTACTGCCAAGGAGTTCTCATCGGCGCGTGCGTCGAGCTCGCCCAGCACGGCCAGCAGGACAAGTGGCTCGACAAGGCCGCACGCACGATCACTGCCGTGCACGACGACCTCGCCACCAACGGCGTGATCCGGGGCCAGGGCGACGGCGACGGCGGCCTGTTCGCGGGCATCCTCGTCCGCTACCTGGCCCAGGCCGCGCTGATCATTCCCGACCTCGATCCCGACCGGCACGAGACCGCGGACCTGGCCAGGGAACTCGTCGTCCAGTCGGCGGAAGCGGCGTGGAACAACCGGGTGATGGCGGTGAGCGGGCCGTTGTTCGGTCCGGAGTGGACTGTCCCGGCAGTGGAGAAGGAAGGCCGCGACCTGTCCGTCCAGCTCGGTGGCTGGATGTGCCTGGAAGCGGCCGCCCTGCTCGAACGGCGCGGTCTGGACGTCGCTACGGCTTGAGCCAGCCCAGCAACGCCTTGGCGTCCTCGCGGAACTGCTCCGGCGAGTCGTCCAGCACGAACTCCAGCAGCGCGTTGCGCTCGATGCCGTCGCGCGCGAGCTCGGTCAGCACCGGCTTCCACAGGTCACGGCGTTCGGCGAGCGGGAACCGTTCTTTGAAACCACCGGGACCCCACGAGAAGACGTGCGCCGTCACCGGTTCCAGCGTCCGCACCTCGTGCATGGCCGAGAACACGTCCTGCCCGCCGCGCGGCTGCCAGTACGACACCACGCCGTCGACCTCGTCCAGCAACCGCACGGTCGAGTCGAGGGTGTCCGTCAGCGTGTTCCGGTGGTACTCCAGCGCGATCTTCGTACCCATCGCCTCGGCGTGTTCGACGGCGTGTTGCAACGCCTCGATCACCGGCGCCCGGTCAGGACACTCCTCCGAGCCGGACGTACCCGCCCAGACCCGCACGAACGGCGCGTCCAGTTCTGCCGCGGTCTCCAGGATCGGCGCCAGGTCGGCCCGGTCCGAGACGCCCGCGCGGTAGTACGACCCGTACGCGGCCACCTTCAGGCCGGTGTCCAGCGCCCGCCGCGCCGCCGCGAAGTCGCCGGGCGGCACGTGCACGTCGCCGCCCCACTCGACGGCCTGCAGCCCGCACTCCGTCGCCAGCGCGCCGATCTCGGAGACCGTGAGCTGCCGGAACGTCACCGAGACCAGTCCGGGGATCAGCATCCGCAGGACTGCCTGTGCCTGAGGGAGGGCGCGAGCCGGATGGTCTCCGGCGGCCTCTGCGGGTCGGCGATGCGGGAGAGCAACAGTTTCACCGCGGTCCGTCCGATCTCCTCGACCGGCTGGGCCAGCGTGGTGAGAGGCGGTTCGATCAGGGTGGCCCACTCGACCTCGTCGTAGGCGACGACGGCCAGATCGGTGCCGAGTTTCAGGCCGCGGGCCCGTGCCTCGTGCAGCATGCCGACCGTGACGAGGTGGTCCGCCGCGACGACGGCCGTGGCCGGGTCGTCCTGGTCGAGCAGCGGCGCGAGCCAGCCGCTCTGCGAGACCAGCGCCTCGTCCCACTTCAGGCCCGCGCGGCCGAGGCCGAGGCGGTAGCCGAGGATGCGTTCCTCGGTCGTCGCCACGCCCACCTGGCCGCAGACGATGCCGATCCGGCGGTGCCCGAGCTCCGCGAGGTGCTTGACCAGACCAGACGTGGCCTGCACGTTCTCCGGCCCGACCTGGTCGATGTCCTTGGCCACGGTCAGCCGGTCTACCAGCACCGTGGGGATGTTCAGTTTCTTGAGCTCCGGCAGCACGAGGCTTCCCCCGGCGCCGGCCGATGGTGTGAGCAGCAGCCCGTCGACTCTTCGCGAGCGCAGCATTCTGACCGCGGTCTGCTCGGATTCGGGGGTGTCCCTCGTGTCGATCAGCACGAGCGAATAGCCGTTGCGAGTCGCCTCGGACTCGATGGCGGCGATCAGCTCGGCGAAATACGGGTGCGAGACCAGTGACACGGCCAGGCCGAGCGACTTCGTGCCGCCCATGACCAGCGATCGCGCGATGGCGTCGCCCGTGTAGCCGGTCTCGTCGATCGCCTTCTGGACGCGCTCGCGCGTGTCCCCGGCGACCGGCCTCGTCTCGTTGATCACGTGTGACACCGTGGTGATGGAGACCCCCGCGAGAGCCGCGACATCCCGCATGGTGACCATGACCTGGGACCCTACCCGTTTGGAGGAAGCCCAGATGGCAGCCGTGCTGTGTGTCGGGCTCACAACTCTCGACGTGACCCAGCGGGTGGACGAGTTCCCGGATCCCGGGCAGAAGATCCGCTCGCTCGGCGCCGTGCTGTCGCCCGGAGGTCCGGCCGCCAACGCGGCCCGTGCGGTCGCGGCACTGGGCGGGAGGGCCGCGTTGCTCACCTCACTGGGTGCCGACGCATTGGGTGAATTCGTCAGGGCCTCCTTGGACCCGGTCCAAGTGATCGCTGTGCCGGGCACGACGCCCGTGAGCATGGTCGTCGTCAGAGACGCTGATGGGGAGCGCACGGTCGTTTCCCGCAACGCGTCGGTGCCGGTGACAGCGCCGGATTTGACCGATCTTCTCGCCGCCGCGGACGTGGTGCTCTTGGACGGACACCATGAAGGCCTGGCGATTCCCGTCGCGAGGCGGGCGAAAGCCGCGGGATTGCCTGTGGTGCTGGACGCCGGGAGCTGGAAACCTGTCCTCGATCACCTGTTGCCGCTGGTGGACGTGGCCGCCTGCTCTGCCGGGTTCGAGCGGTCCGAGGCCGAGGTGCACTCCTACGGGGTGCCGCTGGTCATTCGCACGCACGGTGCGAAGCCGGTCACCTGGTCGCGGAACGGCTCGGCCGGAGAGCTGCCCGTCCCCGCGGTGGCGGTGAACGACACGAACGGTGCCGGCGACGTCTGGCACGGCGCGTACGCCTACGCGCTGGCGTCAGGCGCGGACCCGGTGGGTGCCATCGGCTTCGCGTCGGAGGCGGCCGCCGTTCGCGTCGGTGCGGTCGGGGACTGGGTTGAGGAGCTGGCGCGGTGGCAGGACAGCAGGTCAGGTTCGACGAGCTGCTAGAACGGGCTCGGGTACTCACCGATCAGGGTGAGCGCAAGATTCTCGGGATCGGCGGCGCACCCGGTTCCGGCAAGTCGACACTCGCGCGGAGGCTCGTCGAGGCGCTCGACGGCCAGGCCGTCCTCGTCGAGATGGACGGCTTCCACCTCGCGCAGAGCGAGCTCGAACGGCTGCGGCTGGTCGAACGCAAGGGCGCGCCCGACACGTTCGACATCCCCGGCTACGTGGACCTGCTCGGCCGGATCAAGGCCTGCGGCCCGGACATGATCTACGCGCCGGAGTTCCGCCGCGAGATCGAGGAACCGATCGCCTGCGCGGTGCCGGTGCACCCGGACGTCCCGCTGGTCGTCACCGAGGGCAACTACCTGCTGCTCAACTACGACAAGTGGAAGCGCGTCCGGATCATCCTGGACGAGGCGTGGTTCCTGTTCATCGACGAGGACGTGCGCGTGCAGCGCCTGATCGACCGCCACCTGCGGTACGGGCGCACCTTGTCGGAGGCGGAGGAACGGGTGCTGCACGGCACGGACCACGTCAACGCGCTGATGGTGAACTCGTCCAAGGGAGCAGCGGACCTGCTGATCACCGAGGTGCTCTAGTCACCCGCGAACTGCCGCGAGCATCTGGTCGTAGAGCGCGTACGGATCAGCGTCGCCGCCGCGGCGAACCCACAGCTCGGACGCGGCGTCCACGCACGCGAAAACCGTGGCGATGACGGCCACGGCGCGCGGATCAGGTTCTTCGGTGGACTCGATGGCCATCCGTCGCTCGATGACGGGCACCAGCGAGCGCTGCCACTTCAAGCGTTTTTCGAGGTAGCGGGCATGAAGCGGGGAACTGGTGAAGATCAGCGTGTTGATCTCCAGCACGCGTCGCGGGGAACAGCCCGCCGAGGCGATGGCGACGAACCCCGCCTTGAGCGCGTCCCAGGACGTCACCTCGGGCGGCTGGGCCTCGACGCTGGCGCGGAGCAGTTCGCCCAGGTTGTCCTGGTCACCGCAGACGATGTCCTCCTTGCTGCCGAAGTAGCGGAAGAGGGACCGCGGGGAGACTCCGGCCCTGGAGGCGATCTCGGCCATCGTCGTGGCCTCGTACCCCTTCTCGGCGAACAGGGCGAGGGCGGTGTCGACGATCTCCGCCACGACCGCCTGACGCGACCTGTCCCACAACGTCGCGGACTTCGGCTCCACTGACCGTCAGCCCGACTGGGGGTGGCTGATGTGCGCCAGGTCGTCGCTCGTCTCGTCGATCGGCTTCGCCATCTCCTGGCGGTAGCGCCAGATGCCCCAGCCGGTGCCGCCGAGGAAGAACCCGATGCTGACGACGATCGCCGCCGTCTCGAGCCACGGCAACTGCTGGAGGATGCCCGCGCCGTAGTAGCCGGCCAGCACCAGCGTCGGCACCCACGCGATGGCACCGATGGTCGTGGCCAGCGTGAACCGCCTGAGGTCCATCCGCGCGGCACCGGCGATCATGGGTGCCAGCGTGCGGATCCACGGGATCCAGCGGGCGAGGACGATGGCCCAGAACCCGCGGCGGTCGAGGAAGTCGCCCGCGCGTTTCAGGTTCTGCCGGTTCAGCACCTTGCCGCCCTTGCGGGCGAGCACGCGCGTGCCGGTACCTCGGCCGATGAAGTACCCGACCTGGTTGCCGACGACGGCGATGATCAGAGCCGCGAGGGACAGCAGCCATGCCGACAACTCACTGTTGTGCGTCGCCAGCACCACACCGGCCGCGAACAGCAGTGAGTCACCGGGCAGGAAGAGCCCGAAGATGAATGCGCACTCGACGAAGATGAAGCTCAGCACGATGATCCAGACGGCCACCGGACCCGCGGTCTCCAGCGAGGCGAAAGCATGCGCCACGGTGAGCCAGCCTACGTCGTGCTGCGCCGGCGGCGCGGCGACATCGGGTCGACGGGTCGGCGAAATCTGGATTGAGCACGCTGGGTCACTGCGTGAACTCCCTTCTCCTGGAATCACCTTCGAGTGAACCAGTCGAATCGGGCTAGCGTGGCGGTTCGGCAGATTGCCCGTGAATTCGCGGTCAGACGGATGTCTCGTGGTGCCGCCCCCGCATCCTCGTACTGGATGTACGGGGGTGCGGGGGCGGTGCCGCGAGGCGTCCTGCTGAGCGTGAATTCACCGCCAATGTGCCGAGCCGCCCCGCTAGCGTGGAGATATGGAGAGCTTGCTCGCTGAACTCCGCGCCGCAGTGGGTGACTCAGGCGTCCTGACCGATGCCGACGTCACCGCGAGCTACCAGCGCGACATGATGCCGCTGGCACCGCACGGCAGTCCGCTGGCGGTGGTGTTCCCGCTGAACACCGAGCAGGTCCAGGCGGTGGTGAGGGCCTGCGCGAGCCACCGGGTCCCGATCGTCCCGCGTGGCGCGGGCAGCGGTCTCTCCGGCGCCGCGAACGCCATCGAGGGCTGCGTCGTCCTGGTCACGACCAAGATGGACGCGATCGTCGAGATCGACGCCGACAACCGCCTCGCCGTCGTCGAGCCGGGCGTGGTCAACCTCGACCTGCGCGGCGCCGTGGAGAAGCACGGCCTGTTCTACCCGCCGGACCCGAGCAGCTACGACTGGTGCACGATCGGCGGCAACCTCTCCACCAACGCCGGCGGCCTGTGCTGCGTGAAGTACGGCGTGACCACCGACTCGGTGCTCGGCCTGGAGGTCGTGCTGGCCGACGGCGAGGTGTTGCGCACGGGCCGCCGCACGGTCAAGGGCGTGGCGGGCTACGACCTCACCAAGCTCTTCATCGGTTCCGAGGGCACGCTCGGCGTGATCACCAAGGCCACCCTGGCGCTGAAGCCCCTCCCGCAGGCCCCTGCCACGCTGGTCGCCGCGTTCAGCAGCACCGCCACGGCGGGTGCCGCGGTCAGCCGGATCGTCCGCGAGGGCCTGGTGCCGTCGCTGATGGAGATCATGGACCGCACCTCGATCGAGGCCGTCGAGCAGTACCTGAAGACCGAACTGGGCGCCGGGCCGGGCTGTGCGGCGTTGCTGATCTGCCAGTCCGACGCGGGCGGCGAGCAGGCGCGTCACGAACTGCGGAAGATCGAGGAGATCTGCCTGGAGGCCGATCTCGTCTACGCGACCCACGACGTCAACGAGGGCCGCGACCTGCTGACCGCGCGCCGGGCCGTGCTGACCGCGCTGGAGATCTACGGCTCGTGGCTGACGGACGACGTGTGCGTGCCCCGCACCCGCATCGCCGAACTCATCCAGGGCTGCGAGGACATCTCGAAGGAGGTGGGCCTCAAGATCGCCGTCGTCGGCCACGCCGGCGACGGCAACATGCACCCGACGATCGTCTACGACCCCACCGACGCCGACCAGTTCGCCCGCGCCCAGAAGGCGTTCGACGACATCCTCGCGGTCGGGCTCGCGCTGGGCGGCACGGTGACCGGCGAACACGGCATCGGCAAGATCAAGCGCGAGTGGCTGGCGAAGGAGATCGGGCCGGTCGGCCTCCGGGTCCACCGCGAGATCAAACGCGCGCTGGACCCGGAGAACCTGTTCAACCCCGGCTCGATGTTCTAGTGCCGGTCACGGCACTAGTCAGCAGCACGTCCGCTGAACAGTGGGAAACGGCTCCTGAGCTGCCTTTTCCACATCGGCGAGCATCTGCCGCCGAACGTCGGGACCGAGCACCCGGCCCCGCGTCAGCACGGTGTGGATCCGCTGCGTGTTGCGGATGTCGGACAGCGGATTGCCGTCCAGCACAACGAGGTTCGCGGCCTCGCCGGGCTTGACCGCGGCGCCGCGCGTGCCCGCCTTCAACGCCGCCTTGGGCGACAGGCCCGCCTCGACCAGCAGCTCCAGTTCGTCGTGCACCGAGAAGCCGGAGAACGAGTACGGGTTGCCCGCGTCCGTGCCGAGTAGGATCTCGACGCCGTGTGCGTGCATCTCGGCGACCTGTTCCTGGCGGCGCCGGAAGAACTCGGCCTGCTGCCGGATCTCCTGCGGTGTCACCGGAACCCACCGCGTCAGGCTGTCGCGCCACAGGTCCCGGTAGAACGCCGGCATGTACTTCATCCGCGGATCGTTCGCGAACCGGTCCGCGGGGCTCGCATACACCCGCATCGCGACCATCGTCGGGCACAACGCGGAGTTGTTGCGCTGCAACCGCTTCGCCAGCTGCAGTGCCTTGCTCCGGCTGTGCGAGAGGGTTGCCTGCCGTTCGAACTCCAGCACCTGCCTGAACCACGCGAACGGGTCCGCCGGGTCGAGCGGCAGGTCCGCGATCGCCTGGCGCAGCTGGGTTTCCCGCGTGCTGGTGGCGAGCGGCAGGCCGTACATGTGCTCGAACGTGCGCTGTCCCAGGTCACTCGCGTCGCCCAGCGGCACGTGGTTCGAGCAGTGCCCGGCGAACGTGATGGCCTGCCGGGAACACTCGTCGGCGATGGCCGCGAGCGTCGGGCGATCCAGGTACGAGTAGACCTTCACGAAGTCCGCACCCTTCGCGTCCCGCACGGCCTGCCGGCCCTCGTCGGGCGTGCTGACGATCACCGCGCCGGGCAGCGCCGAGTGCGGTCCGTCGATGATCATGCTGCCGACGACCAGCCGGGGCCCGAACACCTCGCCGCGCTCGATCCGGTCGCGCAGTTCGTAGATGGGCGGGAAGCCCCACATCTCACGGATGCCCGTCACGCCGTTGACCAGGCACAGCGGCAACGTGATCCGATCCATGAACGCGCCGTGCACGTGCATGTCCCACAGGCCGGGGATGACGAACTTGCCGGCGAGATCGAGCACCGTGGAACCGCGCGGCAACGGCAGGTCGCACGAGCCGACGGCGAGAATCCTGTTGTCCGCCAGCACGATGGTCGCGTCGGGCCGGACGCCGGACGAGTCGATGAGCGTCACGCCGCGCACCGCGGTGACGCCGACCGAAGCTTGAGCCCGGCCCGGCAGCAGGCCCGCACCCGCTGCCGCACCGAGTCCGGCCAGCCATCCCAGCACTTCACGTCGAGTGGTGTCAGTCATGCCGTTCAACCAACACCTTGACGTAGCGTGAGACTCAAATCCTTTCGAGCACCGCGCGTCGGTCTAACGCGACATGGCCTTCAGCAGCGAGTGCTGGGCGTCGTCGTGCCCGAGCTCCCACATGAACGTGCCGAGCAGGCCGCGAGAGCGAGCGAAGTCCGCGCGGATCCCGATCGACCGCGGGTTCTCGTACGACACGAACTTCTTTTCCGCCGCGTTGTACAGCCACGGCGACAGCGCGACCGGGTGCCAGTACTCCTTCCAGCCCGGGGTCGCCTTCAGCTTCAGGGCCTCCTCGTAGCCGTCGACCCAGAACGCGCTGTCGTAGGCCTGGTAGAGGCCGTGCTGCGAGCCTTCCGTCTTCACGTTGAAGCCACGGCCGTAGAACGGGGTGCCCAGCACCATCTTGCGCGGCGAGACGCCGTGCCGTTCGTAGTAGTTGATGGCGCCGACGACGTTGTTCCACTTGCGGTCGGCGGCGGGCATCGGGTCGTTGGCGACTTCACGGAACCCGGCGTTGAACGTGGCCACGGGCGAGAAACCGGTGCCCAGGTCGTAGGTCATGACGTTGATGAAGTCCATGATCCGCGACAGCTCGCGCAGCTCGAACGACTTCGCCGGGTCGTACGGGCCGTCGGTCTGCAGCCGGCCGGCGGGCAGCGCGGCGGTGACGAGCTTCTTCGTGCCCAGCGCCTTGCGGAAGTCGCGCGTCAGCAGCGTCATGTTGCGCTTGTCCTCGGGACGGTCCGTGATCTCGGCCGGGCCGCCGTAGACCGGGAACTCCCAGTCGATGTCGATGCCGTCGAACGTGCCGTCGCGGAAGAACAGGTCCACACAGGACTGGACGAGCGTCCTGCGCGAGCCGGCGGTCAGTGCGGCGTCGGAGAAGCCGCCCGCGCCCCAGCCGCCCAGCGAGATCAGCGCCTTCAGCGACGGCTTGCGCTTCTTCAGGTCGCGGATGTCCGTGAAGTCCTTGGCCGCGGTCTGCGCCGGCATCGTGCACTTGCCGTTCTCGATCACGGAGAACGCGTAGAACAGGTGCGTGATCGGCGTGTTCGAGGGGATGGCCGAGATCGGCTTCGAGCCGCTGTACCAGTTGCCGTAGTAGGCGCCGACGATCTTGTGCGCACGACCGGCCTCGGCAGGGGCGACCACGCCGAGTGAGACGGAAAGTGTGGCGAGGGCGACCGCTAATCCCTTGCGCAACAACGGCATCGTCAGCCTCCACGCTAGTGGTTTAGACCAAATCAACCTAGGGGGTGATGCCCGTTCCGGGCAAGCGAAAGGCCCGCCTGTCGGAACAGGCGGGCCTCGCTGTGTCCGGTTCTCCGGCGTGTCAGCGCTCCGTGCGGGGGATGATCTGCGTCGAGTCGTCCTGCAGATGTGCCTGCATGACCTGGGTGATGTCGTCCGCCTCTTCCTGCACGAGCGACTTCTTCTCCTTGCGCGCCTTGATCACCTCGATGATGATCGGCACGATCGACAGGAAGACGATGGCGAGCAGCGTGATCTCGAGGTTCTCCTTGATGAAGGAGACCTGGCCGAGGAAGTAGCCCAGGATCGTCAGACCCGCGGCCCAAGCCACGCCGCCGATCGCGGAGTACGTGAAGTACTTCTTCGGGTCCATCTTGCCGACGCCGGCCATGGCTGTGATGAACGTGCGGACGATCGGCACGAACCTGGCCATGACGATGGCGCGAGCGCCGTACTTGTCGAAGAACTCCTGCGTCTTGTCGACGTACTCCTTCTTGAAGATCTTCGACTCAGGCTTGCTGAACAGCGCGGGACCGGCCTTCTGGCCGATGTAGTAGCCGACGACGTTGCCGACGAACGCGCACACCGTCAGCAGCACGCAGACGAGCCAGAGCGGGGTGTCGATGGTGCCTGCCGCGACGAAGAGACCCGCCGTGAACAGCAGCGAGTCGCCGGGCAGGAAGAAACCGACGAGGAGCCCGCACTCCGCGAAGATGATGAGGCACAACCCGATGAGCATGTACGGGCCGAGCCCGTTCAGCAGAACGGTGGGGTCCAGCCAGTCAGGGCCCAATGCAATCGTCACGGCGACAACGGTACAGGTCAGCTCAGGGTGATCACTGCGGCCACCGCGCCCGCAGCCAGGCCCAACAACAACGCGAGACCCAGGATCCACCACACCGGCATAGGCGAGGGGGGTTCGTCGGCGATTGGGACATGCGCGACAAATCCGGCATTCGTGCTGGTCGCCTGCGCTCGCAACGCGTCGGTCACCAGTCGTTCCGGATCGTCCGCCATGCACCTATTCCTTGACCCACTCGCCCCTGACCATCACGTCCCTCGGCTTCAATTCTGCATCCAGGACGACGATGTCCGCCGCACAACCCGCCTGAAGTTTGCCGGTGTCGAGGCCGAGGAGTTCGGCGCCACGGGTCGACGTCGCGTAGACGGCCTCCATGAGCGTCAGCCCGCAGGAGTTCACGGCGTTGCGGAACGCCACGTCCATGGTGAGCGTGCTGCCGGCCAGCGCGGCGCCGCCTGCCAACGTTGGCACCCCGTCGACGACGCGCACTTCGAGCCCGCCGACGTCGTACACGCCGTCGCCGACACCGGCGGCCGCGATGGCGTCGGTGATCAGGATCGTGCGATTGCGGCCCGCGTGCCGTGCGGCGAGGCGGACCGCGGTCGGGTGCAGGTGCACCAGGTCGCAGATGAGCTCGACGGTCACGCGGTCGTCGTCCAGTAGCGCGCCGATCGGGCCGGGCTCGCGGTGGTGCAGCGGGCGCATGCCGTTGAACAGGTGCGTCGCCACGGAGGCGCCGGCGTCGACGGCGGGCCTGACCTGCGCCTCGGTCGCGTCGGTGTGGCCGATGGCGGCGAGGACGTTGTTGTCCACGAGCTGGCGCACGGCCTGGACCGCGCCCTCCAGTTCGGGTGCGATGGTGATCATGCGGACGGTGCCCTTGCCCGCGTCGAGCAGCTTCGTCACCGAGGTCTGTTCCGGCGGGCACAGGATCGCCGGGTCGTGCGCGCCGCAGCGTGCGGCGGACAGGAACGGGCCCTCCAGGTGGATGCCCGCGACCACACCCTCCTGGGTCAGCTCGGCCAGCGCGGACACCTGGTCGGCGAGTTCCGGCACCGGACGCGAGACCAACGAGGCCAGCAACGTCGTGGTGCCGTGCCTGCGGTGCGCCGACGCGGCCTTGCGGACCTTCGCCGGATCGCTGTTGGTGAACGCGTCACCGCCACCACCGTGGCAGTGGATGTCCACGAATCCGGGCACGATCGTGCAACCACTGACGTCGGTCACCGGGCCCTCGGGTGCCACACCCTCACCGACCGCGGCGATCCTGCCGTCGCGAACGCTCACCCACCCGTTCTCGAGCACTCCACCAGGCGTGACGACCCGACCCCCGGTCAGAATCACGTCGACCGGTCCACCCCACGTGCTCATCACGCCTCCAGCGTGTCGATGGCCAGCAGCGCCGCGCCGAGGAATCCCGCCTCGTCGCCGAGCGCCGCGAGCCGAAGCTCCGGTCGGCGCTGGAAGGCGATCAGCCCGTCCAGCCTTTCCCGCAAGGGATCCACCAGCAGGTCTCCTGCCAGTGCGAGCCCACCGCCGAGCACAACGGCCTCCGGGCCGAGCAGCGTCGCCAGCACCAGGATCCCCCTGGCGAGCGCATCTACGGCCTCGTGCCACACGGCGACGGCGTCCTGCTCCCCGTCCCTCACCCTGAGTGCGACCTCAGCGGCGCCCTTGACGGGGGTGCCGGTACGTGCGGTGTACCGGCGGGCGATCGCCGCGGAGGACGCCATCGTCTCCACGCAGCCGATCTGGCCACAGGCGCAGGGCACGCCGTGGCCGACGTTCACATGGCCGATCTCACCGGCGAAGCCCTCGCCGCTGTAGATCCTGCCGTCCAGCAGCAGCGCGCCGGCGATCCCGGTGCCGATCGGCATGATCACCGCGTTGCGCAGGTCCTTGGCGGCGCCCATGCGGCATTCGGCCAGGCCCGCCGCGCGCACGTCGTGGCCGAACGCGACGGGGACGCCGAGCCGTTCGGTCATGACCGCGCTGAACGGGAACTGGCTCCACGGCAGGTTCGTCGTGTAGACGCCGACGCCGTTGGCCTCGTCCACGATGCCCGGCGCCACGATCCCCACGGCGTCGATCTCGTGCTCGGAAGCGTTGCTGAGCTCGTCGACGAGTTCGGCGATGACGTCGAGGAGGGGCGCCAGCTCACCGGGAGTCGCCCGGCGCGCGTGCTTCTCTGCCGCCACCGACTCGGAGGTGCCGGAGACGAGCGCCGCCTTGGTTTCGGTGCCACCGATGTCAACGGCGACCACGTGTCTGCGTGCCACGGGAACTGATCCTGCGGCATGGGAGGCCTATTGGTCTATACCAAGTACCGATTTGGGCGCGTGGTCTTACTGACTGAAACCGCCCGCATCGGGCAAAACGGCCTCAGCCGGCTAAACGGTGAAGTTTGTTGCCTGGTCGGCTCAGCCCGCCATGATCTTCTGCAGGGCGTCCAGCGCACGGGAAGCCGTCGACTTCACGGTGCCCTTCGAGATGCCCGTGGCCTCGGCGATCTCCGCCTCGGACAGGTCGCCGTAGTAGCGCAGCACGAGGACCTCGCGCTGGCGCGGCGGAAGCTGCTGCAACGCCTTGACCACGGCCTGGTGCTCCGCGGTGAGCATCGCGAGCGACTCGGCCGACCGTGCGTTCGCCACGTGCGGCGGCGTGTAGTCGCGGGCCGTCTTGCGCCGGCGCAGCACGCTGCGGGAGCCGTTGACCACGGCCGTGCGGAGGTAGCCGACGGCCGCCTGGGAGTCGCGCAGACCCTTCCAGTTGCGGTGCAGGCCGGTGAAGGCCTCCTGGACCACGTCCTCGGCCGTCGACGGCTCGTCGACGAGCAGCAGCGCGAGCCGGACGAGGCGCATGCGGTGCTGCTTGTACAGGTCTTCGAGCGTGAGGGGCCCTGTGGGAGGTCCTGCGACGCCGTCCTTGATTCGCAGGTTGGTCAGGGTGTCCTGCACGGTGCGCGGAGTTTCTTCGCCAACCACAAGGTAGGACGGTACCGGTCAGCTTCACTACGGTGGTGGCATGGCCCGCTTTGCAGTCGAATTGGTGTTCGGTCCCGATCGCGAGAAGCGCCTCGCGGTGCGCCCCGAGCACCGCGAGTACATCGCCTCCCTCGCCGAGAAGGGCGTGATCCTCGCGTCAGGTCCGTATGCGGACGACGCCGGCGCGTTGATCATCTACGAGGCGGCGGACGAAGCCTCGGTGAAGGAGATCATCGCCGCCGACCCCTACACGACCGCGAACGTCGCGCAGTGGACCATCCGCGAGTGGAACCCGCTGATGGGACCCTGGATCACCGGCTAGCGGCCTGCCCGCCCGGCCCGACCAGGCCCGACGTGTCGCTCGCGGCCATCTGCCGGTCGGCGTCGGCCACCTCCTCGACCGCCTGGCGGTCCACGACCACCGGCGTGAACGCGCGGAAGAACTTCAGCACGCCGACCCAGCCGGGGACGTGGACCGCCTTCGCCCGCTTCTCGATGCCCCTGACCACGGCCCTGCCGACGTTGCGGACGGGGTACTTCTTGCCCGCGACGCCCGGCATGCCCTGGCGCAGCTTGCCGAAGACCGGGTGCTCGTCGGCGCTGTTGACCATGTCCGTGGAGATCCACGAGAAGTACGCGGTGCCGACGCCCACGCCCAGGTGCCTGACCTCGGCCCGGAGGCTGTCCGCAAACGCTTCGCAGCCCGCCTTCGCCGCCGAGTAGGCCGCGTTGCCGGGGATGTGGACGATCGCCGCGAGCGACGAGACGACCAGGCAGTAGCCGCGGCTCTTGATCAGGTGTGGCAGCGCCGTGCGGACCGTGCGCCACACACCGAGCAGGTTGACCTCGATGACCCGTTCGAACGCCTTCGGGTCCATCGAGCGCACGAACCCGGTGGCCGCGATGCCCGCGTTCGCCACCACGACGTCGATGCCGCCGAAGTGGGCCGCGACCTCGTTCATGACGCGGTCGAGCACGTCCCAGTCCGTGACATCGGCTTCCCACGCCTTGCCGCCGGTCTCCCGTGCGACCTCTTCGAGCTGGGCTTTCTCCAGTCCGACGAGCGCGAGACGAGCCCCGCGCGAGGCCAGTTGCCTCGCCACCTCGGCGCCGATGCCCCTGGCCGCGCCGGTGATCAGTACCACCTTGCCCGTGACGTCCATGCTCGTCACGGTAACGCAACCTACTCCCGGTAAGCTACTGGCAAGTTAAATTGCGCTGAGGCGGTCCACCTCGGCCTGCGTGAGCTCCAGGGTCAGCAGCGGCAGCAGGTCGCTGAGCTGCTCCAACGTCCGGGCGGACGCGATCGGCGCGGCCACCGTCGGCTGCTGGGCGAGCCACGCCAGAGCGACCGACGCGACCGTGGTCTCGTGCGTCTCGGCCAGTTCGTCGAGCACTTCGAGCACCTGCAGACCGTGCTCGTCCAGGTACTTCGAGGCCGCGCCCGCCCGTGCGCTCTGCACCTCGACGCCCGGCCGGTACTTGCCGGTGAGGAAGCCCCTGGCGAGCGACCAGTACGGCAGGGTCGCCAGGTCGTGCACCGCGGCGGTGTCCTGCAGGTCGCCCTCGAACTTGTCGCGGCTGACCAGGTTGTACTCGGGCTGCAGCGCCACGAACTTCGCGAAGCCCTCGCGTTCCTGGATCTCCAGCGCCAGCGCCAGCCGTTCGGCGGAGAAGTTGGACGCCGCGACGTAGCGGACCTTGCCGTCGCGGACGAGCTGGTCGTAGGCGGCCAGCGTCTCCTCCAGCGGCGTGTTCGGGTCGTCGAGGTGGTTGTAGTAGAGGTCGATGTGGTCGACGCCGAGCCGCTTCAACGAGCGTTCGGCGGCGGTCAGCACGGTGTCGCGCTTCTGGTTGCCGAACCCGGCGAGCATGCCGACCTTCGTGGCCACCACGACCTGGTCGCGGTCGTTCCGCGCCAGCCACCGGCCGATGATCGTCTCCGACTCGCCGCCGGAGTTGCCCTCGGCCCAGGCCGAGTACACGTCGGCGGTGTCGAGGAAGTTCCCGCCCGCCGCGGTGTAGGCGTCGAGCACCGCGAACGACTCGTCCTCGTCCGCGGTCCAGCCGAACACGTTGCCGCCCAGGCAGAGGCGGGACACGTTCAGGTCAGTGGTGCTCAAGATCGGCATACTGCGAAGGTAGTCCGCCACGAAGATTGGGGTTCGGATGCTGGGAACGTTCGGGGTCTGGGGTTCGCACTACGAGTGGGCCGGGAAGATCGGCGAGGTCGCGGAGCTCGAAGCGCTCGGCTACGGGACGTTCTGGCTCGGCGCCTCACCGGACATCGCCCTGGTGGAGCAGGCGCTGAACGCCACGACGTCGATGACCATCGCCACCGGCATCACCAACGTCTGGCAGACCGAGCCGGAGGCGATCTCCGCCGAGTTCCACCGGCTCGCGAGCGACAGGTTCCTGCTCGGCGTCGGCGCGGGCCACCGGCAGCTCGACCAGGCCTACGAGAAGCCCTACGACAAGCTCGTGTCCTACCTCGACCGGCTCGACGTGCCGGCCGACCGGCTGGTGCTCGCCGCCCTGGGCCCGAAGGTGCTGAAGCTCGCCGCCGACCGGACCGCGGGTGCCCATCCGTACCTGGTGCCGGTCGAGCACACCGCCGAGGCGCGCAAGGCGCTCGGCGACAAGCTCCTCGCGCCCGAGGTGACCGTGGTCGTGGAGGAGGACCCGGTGGCCGCCCGGGCCATCGCGCGTGAGCAACTGGCGGTCTACTTCACGCTCACCAACTACGTGAACAACTGGCGCCGGTACGGGTTCACCGAGGAGGACGTCCAGGGGTCGGACCGCCTGCTGGACGCCCTGGTGGCGCACGGCAGCCCGGACCAGGTGGCCGCGAAGCTGCAGGCACACGTCGACGCGGGTGCCGACCACGTGGCCGTCCAGTCGCTGAACGGCCACTACGCGGAACTGGCCGGCGCCCTCGGGCTCAGGCGCTGATCTCGACGCCCTTCCAGAACGCCACGTGGCCCTTGATCTGCTTCGCCGCTTCCATCGGCTCGGGGTAGTACCAGGCCGCGTTGGTGTTCTCGGCGCCGTCGACCTGCAACGAGTAGTAGTTCGCGTCGCCCTTCCACGGGCAGTGCGAGGTGTGGTCGGTCGGCTTCAGCACCGCCGGGTCGACGGACTCCAGCGGGAAGTAGTGGTTGCCTTCGACCACGACGGTGTCGTCGCTCGAAGCGATGATCTTGCCGTTCCACTGAGCGGTTGCCATGTCTTCCAGTGTCCCCTTACCGGCGGGTAGCGCAGACCGGCTGGTCAACTGGTACTTGATCGATCACTCTGTGAGGACGGCCACTGCACCGGCCCCGTGACACACCCTCGTAGGATGCGAGCTGACACCCGTTCAGGGCGCCTGAGGAGGACCACCGATGCCCATCGCAACTCCCGAGGTCTACGCGGAGATGCTGGACCGGGCCAAGGCGAACGAGTTCGCCTACCCCGCCATCAACGTCACGTCGTCGGAGACGCTCAACGCGGCTCTGCGCGGCTTCGCCGAGGCTGAGAGCGACGGCATCATCCAGGTCTCGACCGGCGGTGCCGAGTTCGCCTCGGGCACCAAGGTCAAGGACATGGTGACCGGCGCCGTGGCGCTCGCGGAGTTCGCGCACGTCGTCGCCGCGAAGTACCCGGTCAACATCGCGCTGCACACCGACCACTGCCCGAAGGACAAGCTCGACGGGTACGTGCGTCCGCTGATCGCGATCAGCCAGGAGCGGGTGGACAAGGGCGGCAACCCGCTCTTCCAGTCGCACATGTGGGACGGCTCGGCCGTCGCGCTGGACGAGAACCTCCAGATCGCGAGCGAGCTGCTCGACCTCTCCGCCAAGGCGAAGCTCGTCCTCGAGATCGAGGTCGGCGTCGTCGGTGGCGAGGAGGACGGCGTCGACAACGAGATCAACGACAAGCTCTACACGACGGCCGAGGACTACCTGAAGACCGTCGAGGCGCTCGGCGCCGGTGAGAAGGGTCGCTACCTGCTCGCCGCGACGTTCGGCAACGTGCACGGCGTCTACAAGCCGGGCAACGTGAAGCTGCGCCCGGAGATCCTCAAGCAGGGCCAGGACGTCGTGGCGGAGAAGCTCGGCCTCGCGGCCGGCTCGAAGCCGTTCGACCTGGTCTTCCACGGCGGCTCCGGCTCGCTGCTCGAGGAGATCCACGAGGCCGTGTCGTACGGCGTCATCAAGATGAACATCGACACGGACACGCAGTACGCGTTCACCCGTCCGATCGCGGCGCACATGTTCGCGAACTACGACGGTGTGCTGAAGATCGACGGCGAGGTCGGCAACAAGAAGGCCTACGACCCGCGCAGCTACCTCAAGGCCGCTGAGCAGGCCATGGCCGCCCGCATCGCCTCGGCGTGCGAGCACCTCAAGTCGTCGGGCCGCATGATCGCGGGCTGACACCGGTTGTGAGAAGGGCCCCGGCTCGTGCCGGGGCCCTTTTGCTTTCAGCGGAACGCTTCGACGTTGCGTGCGGCCCAGTCGGCGAACGACCGCGGAGCGCGGCCGAGAACCGCCTGGACGTCCGGGCTCACGCGCAGTTCATGCGGGGTCGGCGAGCTGAGGATGTCCAGGGTGTCGTCGGCGAGCTCGCCGGGCATCAGCTGTTCCATGCCGGCCTTGGCCTCGGCGCGGGTGAGCTCGTGGAACCGCACAGGCTCGCCGAGTGCCCCCGCGATGGCCGCGGTCTGCTCCCGGGGCGTGATCACCTCCGGGCCGGTCAGTTCGTAGACCGCGCCGTTGTGCCGGTCGTCCGTGAGGCAGGCGGCCGCGACCTCCGCGATGTCGGCAGGGTCCAGGATCGGTACCCCGGTGTCGCCGAACGGTGCGGCGACCATCCGGTTCGCGCGGACGGACTCGGCCCACCACAGGGCGTTGGACGCGAAACCGCCCGGCTGCAGGATCGACCAGTCGAGGCCGGAGTTCCGGACCACGTCCTCCAGCTCGCGCATCGCGACCCGTGTCGTGCCGAACGGCCTGGTCACCACACCCAGCGTGGAGAGCAGGACGATTCGGCGGACTCCGTTCGCCTTCGCCTGGACGATGATGTCGGCCGGACTGGCGTCGGCGGCGTGCAGATCGCCGGACAGCAGCAGGAACAACGCCTTCGCGCCGTCCAGCGCGGGTTCGAGGCTTCGGGCGTCGGCCAGGTCGGCTTGGACGTGCCGCACCCCGTCCGGCACCTCGGCGGCGTTCCGCGACACCGCCGTCACCTGCTCACCCGACTCGGCCAGCGCCCGCGTCAACGGCCTGCCGATGTTCCCGGTAGCGCCGGTCACCACGATCATTTTGCAGCTCCTTCGTCGATGTGGGCACGACGCTAGGAACTGGGCTTACGTTTTGTAAGGACGTACCTGTAGGTAAGCTCCGGACATGACGGTCGGAACTCAGTTCACGCGGTCCGGGGCGACGGAGCGGTATGAGGTGTTTCACACCGACTGCCCCGCGCGGGAGATGGTCGGCCACGTCACCAGCAGGTGGGGCATCTGGGTGCTGATCTCCCTGCAGACCAACGACCTCAGGTTCTTCGAGCTGCGCGAGAGCATCCGCGGCGTCAGCGAGAAGATGCTGTCCCAGACCCTGCGCGGGCTCGTCGAGGACGGCCTGATCTGGCGCAGGGTCGAGCCGACGACCCCGCCCCAGGTCACCTACGGGTTGACCGAGTTCGGGCGGGACGTCGGCGAGCCGCTGGCCGACCTCTTCGGCCGGATCACCAGCCGGCTGTCAGCGGAGCTGGCCGATCTTCAGCCTTGACGCGATCAGCTGTGTCTTCGGTCGGTGGACCACCATGTCCCCGACCGTCCACAACACCGCCAGCAGCACGGCCGTGACCGCCGCCGACGAGAACGAGATGGGCGGCCCCCACAGGTACTCCTGCTGGAACCAGATTCCGACGTACCCGACCGTCGTGACGGCCGCCGACCCGAGCACGGCGGCGGCCGGCGTCGGCATCTCCACCGCGTGCGCCGCATCGATGGCGAGCGCGACGAGGATCAGGAACAGCGGCACCGCGGACTTCGGGAAGTCGATGCCCGCGAGCAACGGCCAGATCAGGCACCGGTACGCGACGTACCCGGCCGCGACCGCCGTGGCGGCCCACCGCCGTCCGATCGTCCGGCGGGCGACGACCAGCACGATCGCCGCGGCGACCAGCCCCCACACCGGGTACACCCAGTCCGCGATGGGCAGCGCGAAGTGCACGACCGCCTCCCGCCCGACCGGCACGCCGAGCTGGTCGGCGGCGAACTGCAGGAGGATCGGCTCGGCCTCGGCCTTACCGCTGTCGTAGGCCTGCAACGCGCGCACGCCGTACTCCTGGTGCTGGTTGGGGAACCAGACGTTCTCCAGGAAGAAGAACCACAGCGCCACGAGCCCGAACGTCCGTGCGTTGCCCTCGGGGAAGTACTTCATCCACCCGCGGATCGCGCCGGCGAGCATCACCGCCGTGCCCAGGTAGAGCAGCGCGTGCGACCCGCTCCAACTCGTGATGTCGAGCCCGTTGACGCGGTGGTTGATGATGTCGATCGGCAGGGCCACGAGGAAGATCCCGCACCCGACTTGCATCAACCGGATCGTCAGCTTGTCGCCGCCGTACCCGGTGAACGTGTGGAACAACGTCAGCCCGACCACGATGACCGTGCCGACCGTGTTGATCAGGTGCGGCGGCGCGAGATCGTCGCGCAGCCACTTGAAGTGCCACGAGACGTCCCACGACGACCCGATCAACTTGAGCAGGAGACCGACGAGCCACAGCTGGTAGAGCTGCTTCGTGAGCGCCGCCGGTGTCTGTCTGCCGGGCGCGCCCCGCTCCCAGTACTGGTCACGGAACTGCCTAACCCCCTGAATCATCCGCACATCATGAGCTTTGCTCGGGTGTCCAGGTAGGCGGAACGCCCCTGGTTTTACCCTGATGTTTCCAATTCGTGCGCACGATGGAGTGAACGAAGTTGAACTTCGGTGGGCGGGCTCGGCAAGGTGCACGGCCATGAGCTCTGACGCGACCGATCGTTACAAGGCGACCACGAAGCAGCGGATCATCGCCGGAGTGCTCGTCACCGTGCTGATGCTGGCTGTTGTGGCCACCGTCCTGAGGATGTTCGTCTAGCTGGCACGATGGGCCGCATGGTTGAGAACCTCCTCGGGCCCGAGCCGACTCGTCTTCCCGAACGCTCTGAGGCGCAGGCTGCCGCTGATGGCGGTACTGATCCCGGCAAGATCGTTCGGGCCTATCCGGACTTTTCTGAGGCTTGGGCCTTGTTGGCTGAGCGGGCTTTGCATGCTGGGGACCCTGTTGCTGCTTATGCGTATGCCCGGACTGGGTATCACCGGGGGCTTGATCAGTTGCGGCGGGCTGGGTGGAAGGGGTTTGGGCCTGTGCCTTGGTCGCACCGGCCCAATCAGGGGTTTTTGAGGGCGCTTGCTGCGTTGGCGTTGGCTGCTCGGGAGATTGGGGAGGATGAGGAGTGGGACCGTTGTTCCAAGTTCCTTGCTGACTCGGATCCTGAGGCGCCGGCTGCGCTTGGGCTGGTCTGACGCTCTGTCCGTAGTGTTCCCCGGCTTGCGGGCGGCCTGGTCGCCTTGCGTGCTTCCCCTGGGGGCGCTGCCCCCAGACCCCCGGCAAGTCTGATCAGGGGGTTCACGCCGTGCGTAGGTAGATGGCACGCCTGTTGCGTTGGGCGGCTGCCTGTTGCGTAGCTGGGTGCGTTGGCGGTGGGGTCCCATCACGAGCCGAGCCAAGAGCGGGCCACATGCGTGAAGGGGTGTCAACTCGACGAAAAGCGTGTCGAGTTGACACCCCTTCACGCATGCAGCAAGTGCTATGGCGCGACTCGGCGGGTGGTGAGTGGTGGGCGCGGTTCGGGAAGCGGTTGGGCGTGGGGTTGGGCGGTGGCGTGGGGCCGCGTTGCCGATCGTCCAGTGTGCTCTGTCCGCTGGCCTTGCCTGGATGGTTGCGACGCTGGTCATCGGGCACGCGCATCCGTTTTTTGCGCCGATTGCCGCTGTTGTTTGTCTTGGGGTTTCGCTGGGGCAGCGGTTGCGGCGGGTTGGTGAGCTCGTCGTTGGTGTTTCGGTTGGGGTTGGGGTTGGGGACGCGCTGATCAGCTGGATCGGTAGTGGGCCCTGGCAGATTGCGCTCGTTGTGGCGCTGGCGATGTCTGCCGCCGTGTTGCTGGACGGCGGGTCTGTCATTGCGTTGCAGGCTGGGAGCAGTGCGGTGCTTGTCGCCACGTTGTTGCCGCCCAGTGCTGGTGGTGGGTTCGACCGGATGATCGACGCGTTGACCGGTGGGCTTGTCGGGTTGGCGGTGGCTGCGCTCATTCCGGCCAATCCCGTCACGGTGGCGCAGCGGCAGTTGAAGGTGCTCACGAACACCCTTAGTGGGGCGTTGCGGGACCTTGCTGGTGCGCTTGACGAGAAGGATTCGGTCAAGGCTGCTGGGGTGTTGGCCGAGTTGCGGACCAGTCAGACGACCATTGACGACTACAAAACGGCGTTGCTGACCGGTAGTGAGATCGCGAAGATCGCGCCGATTCGGTGGCGGGCCAAGGACGAGCTCAAGCGGTATCAGACTGCTGCCGGGCCGGTGGACTACGCGATTCGGAACACTCGGGTGCTGGCTCGGCGGAGCATGGCGGCGTTGAAGGCCGACGAGCGGATTCCGGACGGGGTGCCGGACGTGCTCAAGGACTACGCGGACGCCGTGGACTGTCTGAAGGGCGAGTTGGAGAAGAACAAGGAGCCGAAGCTGACTCGGGAGGCCGTGCGGGACGCCGCGCGGGTGCTTACCGCGCGGCGTCTCGGCGGGGACGGGTTCTCGTCCAAGGTCGTGCTGGCGCAGATCCGCAGTGTCGCGGTGGACCTGCTGCAGGCCACGGGGCTGAGCCGGAGTGAGGCGATGGAGGCGTTGCCGCCTCTCAGCCCTCCGGCCGATGCAAAAGCCCGTGCAGAAGAGAGTGCACCTGTTCGTGATCGCGAGGATCCGTCAGAACGCACGCACCGCCCGTGATCGCGTACCACTCTTCCGCGCCTTCGTAACGGACCTGTGCGCGTAGTTTTCCGTCCTCGGAAAGTTCCGTGCACAGTTCCAGGTCGCCTGTCACGACGCCGACCTCATCGGTCATCACGCCGCCGGGGCCCGCTACGAAAAGCGAGGAGAGTGGCGTCATCAGCACCTTCCGAGCATGCCCGTCAGTTCCGTCTTCTCCGCCGAGTTCACGCTGAGGCTCCAGCGGTACTTGGTGTGTACCCACATCTTCGCGTAGGTGCACCAGTACGTCGTCAGCGGCGGCTTCCATGTTGCCGGGGTCTGGTCGCCCTTGGCCTGGTTCACGTTGTCCGTCACCGCTATCAGCTGCGGGCCCGACATGTCGTTGGCGAACGACTGGCGTTTCGCGGTCGTCCACGATGCCGCTCCTGACCTCCAGGCCGCCGCCAGAGGCACGATGTGGTCGATGTCCACGTCGGAGGCCGCGGACCACGTCGCGCCGTCGTAGGGCGAGAACCACCTGCCCGACGTGGCGGCGCAACTGGAGTCGGTCACCACGTTGGTGCCGTCCCGCTTCAGAACGGCCTCACGAGTGTTGCAGGTGCCGGACTGGGTTACCCAGTGAGGGAACTTGTCGCGTGAATAGCCCGTCATCGGGCCGTCCGCGCGAACCGTGAGACCGGCCAATTCGGACTTGGCGGTGGCGGCGGTGGGGATGTTCGGCGGTGTCGCGAGTGCAGGGGAAACAAAACCAAAGGTGAGAGCTGCTGCGGCAACTAAAACACCGATGGTTCGGTTAACTTTTGACATCGTCCCGACCTTCCTAGTTGGAAAGTGATCGGGACCTACCCTCAGTCACATTATGAAATTAGGCAATGCCTTCGAGTGACACTCAAGTGAATGACAGGCGCACGGCTAGAGGCCTCGTACGAGCCTCAGGTCCTCGGTGTGGCGGTACCAGGTCCACTTGTCGACCGGGCGTGGGTGCTTGTGGCCGTCCAGGACCGCCGTCGTGGGGAGGCAGCCGAGCTGGAACGCGCGTGGGCGGCTCACCCGGACCTTGGAGCCGATGAGGCGCTTGTTGACGATCCGGATCTGCAGACCCAGGCCGCCGTCCGGGTCCGGTGTGCACTCGATCCGCGAGGCCTGGCCGCGCAGCACGTTGTCCGCGTCGCTGTAACCAACGCCACGAACGGGTGCCAACACGCCGAGACCCATCAGCACTCCGCCGACGTCGTCGCGGACGAACGGAACGGGATCTACGTCACCGTTGAGGGCGATGTCGAGGGCCCGCGCGGGGTCGGTCGAGAGCCCCCAGAGTGCGGCCACGGACGAATCGGCGAGGGGTACGTAACCCAGTGCCACCGAACCCAGCTTTTCCTTGCGCAGCAACCGCAGTGCCACCGCCGCGAGGTCCGCGTCGGTGCCCGCCACGACCAGCCGGTCGGCGTCCAGATGTGGATCTACGTGGTCCTTGCCGGGCCTCTCCGGGACGGCGTGGACGTCGTCACGTTGAGCGATCATTGGCAACTGCGCGTTTCCGCAGGCCAACACGATTCCGCGCACGGTCATCTCCTGGTCTACCCTCACTTACCGGCATTCGCTCGAACCAGTCCAAGTGCTTGGAGTTTCACATGCCGGCCGTCGTGCTGATCGGTGCCCAGTGGGGCGATGAGGGCAAGGGCAAGGCCACCGACATCCTCGGTGAGCGTGTCCAGTGGATCGTTCGTTACCAGGGCGGCAACAACGCGGGTCACACCGTCGTCCTCCCGGACGGCCAGAAGTTCGCCCTGCACCTCATCCCGTCCGGCATCCTCACGCCCGGCGTGAAGAACGTGATCGGCAACGGTGTCGTGGTCGACCCCGGCGTGCTGCTCACGGAGCTCGCGGGCCTGGAGGAGAAGGGCGTCGACACCAGCGGTCTGCTGATCTCGTCGGACGCGCACTTGATCATGCCGTACCACGTGGCCATCGACAAGGTGACCGAGCGCTACCTGGGCAAGGCGAAGATCGGTACGACCGGGCGCGGCATCGGCCCGGCCTACCAGGACAAGCTGGCCCGCGTCGGCGTCCGCGTGCAGGACCTGCTGGACGAGAAGATCCTCCGGCAGAAGGTCGAGGCCGCCCTGGACTTCAAGAACCAGGTGCTGGTCAAGGTCTACAACCGCAAGGCGCTCGACCCCGAGCAGGTCGTCGACCAGGTGCTGGAGCACGGTCAGCACTTCGTGCACCGCATCGCCGACACCCGCCTGCTGCTCAACCAGGCGCTCGACCGTGACGAGATCGTCGTGCTGGAGGGCTCACAGGGCACCCTGCTCGACGTCGACCACGGCACCTACCCGTTCGTCACGTCGTCGAACCCGACCTCGGGTGGCGCGACCGTCGGTTCCGGTGTCGGCCCGACCCGCATCAGCACCGTGATCGGCATCCTGAAGGCCTACACGACCCGCGTCGGCTCCGGTCCGTTCCCGACCGAGCTCAACGACGACCAGGGCGAGTACCTGCGCAAGCAGGGCGGCGAGTTCGGTGTCACCACCGGACGTTCGCGGCGCACCGGCTGGTTCGACGCCGTGATCGCCCGCTACGCGAGCCGCGTCAACGGCATCACCGACTACTTCCTCACCAAGCTCGACGTGCTGTCCGGCCTCGAGAAGGTGCCGGTCTGCGTCGCGTACGAAGTGGACGGTCGCCGGGTCGACGAGATGCCGATGACGCAGACCGACGTGCACCACGCCGTCCCGGTCTACGAGGAGCTGCCGGGCTGGTTCGAGGACATCTCGCACTGCCGCTCGTTCGACGAGCTGCCGGCGAACGCCAAGTCCTACGTCGAGTACCTGGAGAGCATCATCGGAGCCCGCGTCTCGGCGATCGGTGTCGGCCCCGGCCGCGACCAGACGATCGTGCGCCACGACGTGCTCAGCTGACAGCTCGCTCCCGGGCCTCGGCCAGCGCGGTCTGCGTGACCTCCAGCTGGTCGAGGCCCTTCAGGAACTCCCTCGTCATCGAACCGTCGGCCGCCGCCGCGACTCCCAGGACCGCGATTGCGGCCGCCCAGATCGCCCGTGAGCGGACGCGACCGCACCACCGAGTGCCGCACCAGTGCCGCGGTACCGACCAGCAGCACCAGCACGATCACGTGCCGTCGCGTGGCGATCGGCCACAGCGCCGGGTGGAACAGCAGCGTCAGCGACGCGAATTTGATCGCTGCGACTGCGGCTGTCACTCGGCCGTTGGCAGGAAATATGTCCGTGCGGGGAACATCTCGATGTACGACGCGTTTTCACGATTTGGGCGTCGTTGACTCATCTCCTGGGCTCGCCTGTACTTCCTGCCCATGACCTTGTCCATAGCGGGAGTGGCCGCGCGGCCGAAAACCGCAACGCCTGTGCAGGCGCGGAAATTCACCCTGCCGCTGCGTTGGATCAGCCCTGTCGCGCTGGTCCTGCTGTGGCAACTGGCCAGTTCAACGGGTGTGCTGTCACCCGACAAACTCGCTTCTCCTCTCACGGTCGCCGAATCCGCCGGTGAGCTGATCGCGGACGGCCAATTGGGCGAAGCGTTCGCGGTGTCCATCACGCGCGTTCTGTTCGGGTTTCTCATCGGCGGCTTTGCCGGAGTTGTTCTGGGGCTGGCATCCGGTCTTTCCCGCTGGGGCGAGACATTGCTGGATCCGCCCGTGCAGATGTTGCGGACGTTGCCGCACCTGGGCCTGATCCCGTTGTTCATCCTCTGGTTCGGCATCGGCGAGGAACCCAAACTCGCGCTCGTGGCGGCCGGGGTGGCGTTCCCGCTCTACCTCAACCTGCACGCGGGCATCCGGCAGACCGATCCCGGTCTGGTCGAGGCCGCTCGGGTGCTCGGCTACAGCCGGTTCGAACGGATCGTGCACGTCGTGCTGCCGTCCGCCGTGCCGCAAACCCTGGTGGGGCTGCGGATCGCGTTCGGCACCGCCTGGCTGTCGCTGATCGTCGCCGAGCAGATCAACGCCGACGCCGGCCTCGGCTTCCTGATCAACAACGCCCGTGAGTTCCTCCGCACCGACGTCGTGGTCGTCGGCCTCGTGGTCTACGCGCTGCTCGGCCTGACGACGGACGCCCTGGTGCGGTTGCTGGAAAGGAGGATCCTGCGATGGCAAAAGCGGTAAGCGTTCGTGGTCTGCACAAGGCTTTCGGTGCGCGAACGGTGCTGAACGGCATCGACCTGGAGGTCGAGCCCGGCGAGTTCGTGGCACTGCTCGGCCGCAGCGGGTGCGGCAAGTCGACGTTGCTGCGCATCCTCGCAGGCCTGGACCGTGAGGTCGGCGGCGAAGCGGAAGTCCCCGGCACGGTGTCGATCGCGTTCCAGCAGCCGCGCTTGCTGCCGTGGCGCAGGGTCTGGCGCAACATCTCGCTGGGTCTGCACAAGCCGGACGGCCGCGCGATCGCCCTGAAGGCGCTGGAAGAAGTGCGGCTGACCGATCACGCCGACGCGTGGCCGCTGACGTTGTCCGGCGGTGAGGCGCAACGGGTCTCGCTCGCGCGGGCGTTGGTGCGCGAACCGGACGTGCTGCTGCTCGACGAACCGTTTGGCGCGCTGGACGCGCTGACCAGGCTCGCCATGCACCACCTGGTGGAAGACCTGTGGACCAGGCACAAGCCCGCCGTGCTGCTCGTGACGCACGACGTCGACGAGGCGTTGCTGCTCGCCGACCGGATCCTCGTGCTCGACGAGGGCCGGATCGTCGCGACCCACCACGTCGACCTGCCCCGCCCGCGCCGCCGGGCATCCGTTGTGGAGCAACGCACCCGCGTACTCGCTGACCTGGGAGTGGATGTTGAAGAAGCTGCGTGACAGAAGCCTGTTCGGTCTGCTGGCCGCGATCCTCCTCACCACCGGGTGCTCGACGGGGATGCAGTCCGCGGACACTCCCGCCGCGGACGTCGTCCTCAAGGTCGGTGACCAGAAGGGCGGGGCGAAGGCGCTGCTCACGGCCGCCGGTCTGCTCGACGACTTCCCCTACAAGCTCGAATGGTCGACCTTCACCTCGGGCCCGCCGCTACTCGAAGCCGCGTCCGCCGGAGCCATCGACATCGGGGGTGTGGGCAACACACCCCCGATCTTCGCAGCGGCTGCCAACGCCAGGATCGCCGCGATCGGCGCGTCCAAGGGTCAGGTCGAGGCTGACGCGATCCTCGTGCCGGAGAACTCGCCTCTGCGGAAGGTCACGGACCTGAAGGGCAGGAACATCGCGGTCGCGAAGGGCAGCTCGGCGCACGGCCAGGTGCTGCTCACGTTGCGCGCCAACGGGTTGACGACCAAGGACGTCACCCTGAACTTCCTGCAGCCCTCCGACGCGTACGGAGCTTTCGCGCAGGGCAAGGTCGATGCGTGGGCGGTCTGGGACCCGTACACCGCGCAGGCCCAGCAGGAGGCCAAGGCCCGCGTGCTGACCACCGGTGAAGGCAGGTCGAACGGGTACGGCTTCCAGGTCGCCGGCAAGAAGGCCTTGGACGACAAGGGGAAGAACCCGGCGCTCAAGGAGTACCTGATCCGCTACTACAAGGCCCAGAAGTGGGCCGACACGCACCGCGAGGAGTGGGCGAAGGCCTGGTCGGCCGAGACGGGCCTGAAGTACGAGGTCGCCCTGGCGGCCGTGAACCGCAACGGCGACCTGCCGGTGAAGATCGACGACACCCTGATCAAGTCGCAGCAGGAGCTCACGGACGCGTTCACCGACGAGAAGACCCTGCCCGGCAAGGTCGACTTCGCGAAGTTCGTGGACACGAGGTTCCAGGGAGATCTGGCATGAGCATCACGCTGCACTGGTTCCTGCCGACGTCCGGTGACGGCCGCACGGTCGTGGAGCACTTCCACGCCAACCGCGCGCCCGCTGCCGGGGCACGTCGTGAGCCGGACATCGACTACCTGGCGCAGATCGCGCGCACGGCCGAGCAGGTCGGGTTCACCGGCGTGCTGACGCCGACCGGCACGTGGTGCGAGGACGCCTGGCTGACCACGTCCGCGCTGATCGCGCAGACCACGAAGCTGAAGTTCCTGGTGGCGTTCCGGCCCGGCGTGCTGTCCCCGACGCTCGCCGCCCAGATGGCCTCGACGTACCAGCGGATCTCGCGCGGCCGGTTGCTGCTCAACGTGGTCACCGGCGGCGATTCCGTGGAGCAGCGGCGGTTCGGCGACTGGCTCGACAAGGACCAGCGGTACGCGCGCACCGACGAGTTCCTCCAGGTCGTGCGCGGGATCTGGACCGGCAAGCCGTACACGTTCCAGGGCGAGCACTACCAGGTGCGGGACGCGACGGTGCTGGCCGCGCCGGACCCGGTGCCGCCGATCTACTTCGGCGGCTCGTCCGACGCCGCCCTGCCGGTGGCGGCCGCCCGCGCCGACGTCTACCTGACCTGGGGCGAGCGGCCGGAGGACGTGGCGGCGAAGATCGCGCGGGTGCGGGCGCTGACCGATCGCCCGATCCGGTTCGGCATCCGGCTGCACACGATCAGCAGGGACACGTCGGCGGAGGCATGGGCGTCGGCCGCGAAGCTCCTCGACGCGCTGGACCCGGCTGCGGTCGCGAAGGCGCAGGAGCAGCTGGGAGCGTCGGAATCCGTTGGCCAGCAACGGATGCTGGCACTGCACGGCGGCGACCTCAGTCGAGGCGTACGCGGGCTGGAGATCTACCCGAACCTGTGGGCCGGCGTCGGACTCGTGCGTGGTGGCGCGGGAACGGCGTTGGTGGGCTCGCACTCCGAGGTCGCGGATCTCATCGAGGAGTACCACTCCATCGGGATCGACGAGTTCGTGCTGTCCGGCTACCCGCACCTGGAAGAGGCCTACTGGTTCGGCGAGGGCGTGCGGCCCCTGCTGAAGCAACGAGGGTTGCTCGACGGGGACCGCACGCTCGCACTGGCTACCGCTTGACCTTGGCCTCCACGGCCGTGTCGGGGTTGTCCGCGAACACGCCGTCGATGCCCTGCTTGAAGAACAGGTCGTACTCCTCGAAGGCCCGGCCGTACGCGGCCGGGTCGGTCGAGGACCGGAAGTCCGCCGGCAGGAACGAGTTCTCGTTGCGGAACGTCCAGGAGTGCACGATCAGACCGACCTTGTGGGCGTCCTTCACGACGGTCGTCGGCGCCTTGAGGAAGCCGTTGGCGTCACGCGGGATGATGATGTCCTTGGTGAGGCCGACACCGTCCGCGTAGGAACGGACCTCGCGCAGGCCCGCCGGGGTGACCAGATCGGCGTAGGTGCGCTTGTCACCGGCCACGACGAAGTCGTACGGCGCGCCGGAACCGTTGACCAGCTGCACGATCGGCACGCGCAGCGACCTGTTGAGCTCCTTGAGGTTCGCGACCTCGAACGACTGCACGTAGACCTTGGCGCCGCGGCGGTTCAGGCCGTTGCGGTTGAGGATGTCGACGAGCTTCGGCTCCAGCGCGAGACCGATCGACTGGAAGTACGTCGGGTGCTTGGTCTCCGGGTAGATGCCGATCTCGCGGCGCAGCTCGCGGGACAGGCGCTTGGACAGGTCGATGACCTCCTGCAGCGTCGGCACCTCGAAGCGGCCGTCGTAGAGCGTGTTGCGCGGGCGGATCGCCGGGATGCGTTCCTTGGCGCGCAACGTCTTCAGCTCGGCGAGCGTGAAGTCCTCGGTGAACCAGCCGGTGACGGCGACACCGTCGATGGTCTTGGTCTTCTTGCGGTCGGCGAACTGCGGCTTGGCCGAGACGTCGGTCGTGCCGCCGATCTCGTTCTCGTGCCGGGCGACCAGCTTGCCGTCCTTGGTGGGCACCAGGTCCGGCTCGATGAAGTCGGCACCCATGCGTGCCGCGAGCTCGTAGGCCGCGAGGGTGTGTTCGGGCCGGTACGCCGACGCGCCGCGGTGCCCGATGACGATCGGACCCTTGTCGTCATGTGCCGAGGCGGAGGGCAGGGACGCCACCACCGCACCCGCGAACACGAGGACTACGGCGGCTAGACCTCTCCGATACATCGTTCGACCTCCCGTTGTGTTGAGAGCGCACTCAAGCATCGCAACACGAAAAGCAGGTGAACGGTTACTCACGGGACAGTGCGGCTTCCTCCAGGTCCAGTTCGCGCAGCACCCGGAAGAGCACCTCGTCGTCGATCTCGCCCTTGTCCCTGGCCCTGACGAACTCGTCACGTTCGGCGCTCAGCATCACCCGGCGCAGCCTTCGGTACGCGGCCGCCGGGCTTTCCTCCTCCTGCCGCCCGAGGCGTTCCCACGCGGCGTTGCCCCGGTGCTCGGCGAGTGATCGGAGCTGGTCGCGGACGTGGTCAGGGACGCCCTCGATCTCCTGGTCGAGCCTCGTCACCGCGGCCTGCGCGGCCCGGTGCTGCACCTGCGCCTCGGCCAGCGCGTCGGTGCGGGCGTCGTCGCCCTCGAAGCCGATCTTGTTGATCAGCCACGGCAACGTCGTGCCCTGCAGCAGCAGCGTCGCGACCGTGACCGTGAACGCGCAGAACAGGATGACGTCACGTCCCGGAACATCGGTCGGGATCGCGGCCGCCGCCGCCAGCGTCACCACGCCCCGCATGCCGGCCCACGCGATCACCGTCACCTGGCCCAGGTGCGGCACGCCCTCACGTTCCCTGATGCGTTTGTTCAAGAACACCGGCAGGTAGGAGGCCGGGTACATCCACACGAACCGGGCAAGGATCGTGGCCAGCAGCACCGCACCCGCGCCGAGCAGCAGGCCCGCGCCGAGTTCGACGTTTCTGATGATCGACGACACCTGCAGCCCGATGAGCGCGAACACGAACGACTCCATCAGCGCGTCCACCGAACGCCACACCGCCCCGTCCTGCAGGCGGGTCCGGTAGCTGCCGCGCGGGGCGTTGTGCCCGATGTAGAGGCCGGCGACGACGACCGCGAGCACGCCGGAGACGTGGAAGCCCTCTTCCGCGAGCAGGTAGGCACCGAACGGCACGAGCAGGCCGAGCGCGCTCTCCAGCACACCCTCGCAGAGCCGTTTGCGCAGGAAGCGGACGACGACGCCGACGACCAGGCCGATCGCGATGCCGCCGATCGTCACCTTCACGAACATCCACACCCCGTCGAGCGGGTGCATCGCCGCGCCCGCCGTGGCCGCCACCGCGACCTTGAACGCCGTCAGCGCCGTCGCGTCGTTGATCAGGCTCTCGCCGACCAGCAACGTCATCGCGCGGCGCTGCAACCCGAGCTTGCGGCCGATCGCGACGGCCGCCACGGCGTCCGGCGGCGCCACGACCGCGCCCAGCACGAGCGCGGCGGCGAACGGCAGGTCCGGGAAGACCAGCTTCGCCGTCACGCCCACCACGAACGTCGTGAACAGGACGAGCCCCACCGCGAGGAACCCGATCGGCCGCAGGTTCGCGCGGATGTTGAGGTACGAGCTGTCCAGCGCCGCGCTGTAGAGCAGCGGCGGCAGCACCACCAGCAGGATCAGGTGCGGATCGAGCTCGAACTCCGGCACGCCGGGGATGAACGAGACGATCAGGCCGACGGCCACGAGGACCAGCGGCGCCGACCAGTTCAACCGGCGTGCGACGGCCGTGACGATCAACGCCCCGAGGAGCAGCAGCAGAAGCTCAGGCCCGAACATGCCGCTCATTCTGCGTAATGATGGGAGCCATGACCTGTTCGCACGTAGGAGCGCTGCCCCGGTCGGTGGCGCCGGAGTCGGCCGAGGGCTGTGTCGACTGCCTCGCTCTGGGTGAGCACAACTGGGCCCACCTGCGGATGTGCCTGTCCTGCGGACACGTGGCGTGCTGCGACTCGAGTCCCCACAGGCACGCGACCGCGCACTTCGGAGCGTCCCAGCATCCGGTCATGCGCTCGTTCGAGCCGGGCGAGGACTGGCGCTGGTGCTATGTGGACAGTGCCATCGTCTGAAGTCTTTGCACTCCCTTTGGATTGATCGTCTGCCGCTGTGATCGCCCCCACAGTACGGTCGGTCCGTGGCCAACCCGGACCTCGCCCGCATCGTCGCGGAGCACGACGAGGAGATGCCGTCGCGTTCGCTCTCACCCAGGTGGGAGCAGGCGCTGTGGATCGCCGGCCTGCTGATCGCCCTCCTGGTGCTCAAGCAGGTCTTCTTCCCGTTCGCCAAGGGAAGTCAGTACTACCTGATCATGTTCCTGGCGGTGACGCTGCCGCTGGTGTTCCTCGCGTACGGCCGCGGGCACACGCCGCCCTGGTGGGACTGGGTGCTGGCCGCGCTGGCGTTCGTGGTCGGCGCCTATCCGCTGTTCGGGGGCTTCGACGAGTTCCTGAACAGGCAGGGCCAGCTCTCGACGCTCGACGTCATCGCGGGCGCGGTGCTGCTGGTGCTGATCCTGGAGGCGTGCCGGCGCACGACCGGCTGGGTGCTTCCGGTGGTGTGCCTCGCGTTCATCGCCTACGCCTACTACGGCGGGTTCCTGCCGCCGGCGTGGGCGATCTCGCACTCCGGCGTCGACTTCCCGCAGATCATCAACGGCTTCTTCAACGACGCCAGCGGGTTCTACGGCACGCCGCTGGACGTCGCGGCGACCTACATCGTGCTGTTCACGATCTACGGCGCCGTGCTGAACGCTTCCGGCGCGGGCAAGTTCTTCGTGGACATCAGCTTCGCCGCTTTCCGCAAGTCGCGGACCGCTCCCGGACGCACGGCGGCGACCGCGGGCTTCCTGCTGGGCACCGTGTCAGGTTCCGGTACGGCGACCACGGTGTCGTTGGGTGCCGTGACGTGGCCGATGCTGCAGAAGGCCGGCTACCCCAAGGAGAACGCGGGCGGGCTGCTCGCGGCGTCCGGAATCGGCGCGATCCTGTCGCCGCCCACGCTGGGCGCGGCGGCGTTCATCATCGCCGAGTACCTGCAGGTCTCGTACCTGGAGGTACTGATCTGGGCGATCATCCCGACGCTGCTCTACTACCTGGGCATCGCGCTGGCCGTCGAGGCCGACGCGCGGCGGTTCGGTGCCCGGCCGGTCGACGTGGACGCGCCCCGCTTCTGGGACGTGCTCAAGCTCGGCTGGTACCACTTCCTGTCGCTCGGGATCATCATCGTGTTCCTCGCGCTGGACATCCCGGTCTACAAGGCCGTCGTGTACGCGACGGGAGTGGCCGCGCTGTTCGCGTTGATCAACCACCGGCGTGACTGGTTGCGGTTGATCGCGGACGCGTTGTCCATCGGCGTGCGCTCGGCGTTCCCGGTGATCGCGGTGTGTGCAGCGGCCGGTGTCGTGACCTCGACGATCACCAAGACCGGGCTGGGGCAAGCGCTTGCGGGGTCGTTGGTGGACCTCGCTTCGCTGTTGACCTCCGAGCCCGTCGTGGTGCTGATGCTCACGGCGGTGCTCGCGGCCGTGGCGGTGTCGGTGCTCGGACTGGCCGTGCCGGTGACGGCGTCGTTCATCATCTCGTGGGTCGTCATCGGACCGGCGTTGATCACCCTGGGCGTCGAGCCGGCCGAGACCGCGATGTTCATCTTCTACTACGCGGTGCTGTCCGAAGTGACACCGCCGACCGCGCTCGCTGCCGTGGCTGCCGCGGCGCTGACCGGCGGCGACGTGATGAAGACGATGTGGCAGACGTGGAAGTACACGCTGCCCGCGTTCCTCGTGCCGCTGGCGTTCGTGCTGACCGACGCCGGCGCCGCTCTGCTGCTGCGCGGGCCGTTGCTGGACTCGGTGTGGGCGTTCGGAGCGTCCGCGCTGGGGGTGGCCGCACTCGCCGTGCTGACGGGCGGCTGGCTGTTCGGTCCCGCGCGCTGGCCGGAACGGATTCTGTGCGTGCCGGCCGCGTTGTTCCTGCTCTATCTGCAGCCGTTGACGATCGCCATCGGGGCCGGATTCCTCGTGGTGGCCGTGGCGGTACACCTGGTGACCCGTGGGAGGGTTCGTGATGCTGCGTAAGTACGCGATCGGTGCGATCGCTTTGGCGCTCGTGGTTTCCGGGTGTGGCGGCAAACGCACACCCACCACGCCGGATGCTTCGGGTGGCGGTGCGTCCTGCGAGGCGTCCGACGGCCGGATCACGATCGCGACCGGCAACTCCGGTGGCGTGTACTTCGTGGTCGGCGGCGGTCTCGCGAAGCTGATCTCCGACAACTCGAAGCTCAAGGCGTCGTCCGCCGAGACCGGCGCGTCGGTGCAGAACATCCAGCAGCTCGTCGCCGGCACCTACGACATCGCGTTCTCGCTGGCCGACACCGCCGCGGACGCCGTCAACGGCACCGGGGCGTTCAACGGCAAGAAGGAGAAGATCGCGGCGCTGACGCGGATCTACCCGAACTACACGCAGGTGCTCGTCCGGGCCGATTCCGGGATCAACTCGATCGCGGACATGAAGGGCAAGCGGATCTCGACCGGCTCGCCGAAGTCCGGCACCGAGGTGATCGCCGGACGGCTGCTGAAGTCCGCGGGTCTCAACATCGACTCGGACGTCCAGGCGCAGCGGCTCGACCTGACCAAGACCGCGGACGGCATGAAGGACGGCAGCATCGACGGCCTGATCTGGTCGGGCGGGTTGCCGACGCCGCAGATCACGGACATCACGACGTCCCTCAGGGACAAGGTGAAGTTCATCGATCTCGCCCCGCTGCTGCCGGAGATGAAGAAGATCAGCCCGGTGTACGACACCGCGCCGATCCCGGCGGCGACCTACGGGGTGGCCGAGGTTTCCACGATCGTGGTGCCGAACCTGCTGCTCGTCCGTGAGGACTTCGCGGCCAACAACGCGTGCGCCGTCACCAAGCTGATCTTCGACAAGAAGGCTGACCTGGAGAAGGTGCATCCGGCCGTGAAGGACATCTCGAAGGACAAGGCCGCGGCCTCCGACCCCGTCCCGCTGCACCCTGGGGCGAAGCAGGCGCTCGGCTGAACTACGCTGGGCCCTCGTGCGCGTCCTGGTCATCGGGTCTGGAGCCCGTGAGCATGCCCTTGTCCTCGCGTTGTCGCGCGACCCGCAGCTGACTGCTTTGGCGTGCGCGCCGGGCAACGCAGGCATAGGCGGGCACGCCGAGATCTACGGCGTCGACGTCGCCGATGCCTCGGCCGTCGCCGGCCTCGCGAAGGAGTGGAAGGCCGATCTAGTCGTCATCGGCCCCGAACAACCTCTTGTGGTCGGGGCCGCTGACGCGGTCCGCGCTCTCGGAATCCCGTGCTTCGGTCCTTCGAAGGCCGCCGCCCGGATCGAGGGTTCGAAGGCGTTCGCGAAGGACGTCATGAACGCGGCGGGGGTCCCGACCGCGCACAGCGAGGTCGTGGACAACCCGGCCCGGCTGGACGCCGCTCTCGGGCGTTTCGGGCCGACGTGGGTCGTGAAGGACGACGGTCTCGCCGCCGGCAAGGGCGTCGTCGTCACCGCAGACCTGGCCGCGGCCCGTGCGCACGCCATGACGTTGCTCGACGGCGGCCACCCGGTGCTGCTGGAGTCGTTCCTGGACGGTCCGGAGGTGTCGCTGTTCTGCGTCACCGACGGCGAGACCGTGGTGCCGCTGATCCCGGCGCAGGACTTCAAGCGCGTGGGCGACGGCGACGCCGGCCCGAACACCGGCGGCATGGGTGCCTACGCGCCCCTGCCGTGGGCGCCGGAGGGCCTGGTGTCCGAGATCGTGTCGCGGTGCGTACAGCCCGTGGTCGACGAGCTGCGCGCTCGGGAGACGCCGTTCGTCGGCCTGCTCTACGCGGGCCTGGCGCTGACGTCGTCCGGCGTGCAGGTGATCGAGTTCAACTGCCGCTTCGGCGACCCGGAGACGCAGTCGGTGCTCGCGCTGCTGAAGTCGCCGATCTCGGCCCTGTTCCTGGCGGCGGCCGAAGGTTCGCTGGCTTCGTTGCCCGCTCTGGAGTGGGAGAACGGCTACGCCGTGACCGTCGTGGTTGCGGCCGAGGGCTACCCGAACCGCCCGCGCACCGGCGACGTGATCACCGGCTCCGAGGCCGACGGCGTCCTGCACGCCGGCACGCGCCGCCGTGAGGACGGCGCCGTGGTCTCCGCAGGCGGCCGCGTCCTGTCCGTGGTGGGCACCGGCAAGTCGCTGGCGAAGGCCCGCGAGCGCGCCTACAAGCGCATCGCGGACATCCACCTCACCGGCTCGCACCACCGTTCCGACATCGCGTCGAAGGCCATCGACGGGAAGATCACCCTGCCGTGAGCCTTCTCGGCTGTGTGCTGGGCGGGGCCGTGGGAGATGGCCTGGGCGCGCCGATCGAGTTCTCGTCGATCGACACGATCCGCCACCTCCACGGCCCGTCGGGTGTCGTCGACCTGCCGTCGCTGGAGATCACCGACGACACCCAGATGGTGCTCTTCACCCTCGAAGGCCTCCTGCTGGCCCGGCAACACGGCGTCGACCCGAGGCTGACCGTGCGGGCCGCCTACGGGCGCTGGCTGCACACGCAGGGCGGCCCACCGGTCGCCTCCGACGGCTGGCTGATGGCGGACCAGCGCCTGCACTCAAGGCGGGCGCCGGGCCACACGTGCATCACCGCGTTGAAGCACAACGAGAAGAACAACTCGAAGGGCTGCGGCGGAGTGATGCGCGCCGCCCCCGTCGCAGTCTGGTCACCAGACGTCCGCGAGGTCTTCTCGCTGGCCGCGGACACCGCCCGCATGACCCACCACCACCCGAGCGGCTACCTGTCCGCAGGCGCTTTGGCAGTGATCGTCCAAGCCCTGCTGGCAGGATCGGACCTGGTCTCGGCGGTAGCCGTGGCACGCGCCGAACTAGTCCGCTGGGAAGGCCACGAGGAACAGACCTCGTTGCTGGACAAGGTGATGAGCCTGGGCCCGTTGACCCCGGAGGAGATCGAGTCCGAACTCGGCGGCGGCTGGGTAGGCGAAGAAGCCCTGGCCATAGGCCTGCACGCCGCCCTCGTCGGTACGGACTTCGCCGACGCCGTCCGAATCGCCGTGAACCACTCGGGCGACAGCGACTCGACGGGCTCGATCTGCGGCAACATCCTCGGCGCCCGCGACGGCGTAGACGTGATCCCCGACGCGTGGCTCGCCGTTCTGGAACTACGAGACGAGATGGAACGCCTCGTCCTCAGCTGGTGACAGGAATCCACAACTCGGCCGTGGCCTGATCACCGTTGATCTGCGTGCGCAACATCGACGGCCCCTCAACACTCTCGTAGCTGTTGGACGGGAACCACTGCGTGTAGACGTCCCGCCACATGTACTGAATCGTCTCGGGATACGGCCCACTAGCCGTGAACACCGCCCACGTGTTCTTCGGCACCTCAAGGGTTTCCATGTCCTCCGGCGCCTCCTGGCTCGTCATCACCCCCTGGAAGTAGTCGAGCATGTCGCCTTCCTCGACCCCTTCCTGGTTGAAGGTGAGCGCCAACATCCCAGCGGGTTCCCCGTCACTGAGCTGTTTCATCCGGTCGAGCGTCGGCATCCCGATACCCTTCACGAACTCGACGATCGCGGGGTTCATCCCCAAGTGCACCAACGGCACCCGCGTCCCCCGTCCGACGACCCGGAACGCGTCCTTCTCGACAACCCGGTACTCCATGCTCGTACTCCCCTCCACAACCAGCCTGAACGTGAGAATCTGCTGCGACTGCAACGCTTTCTTGCTGGCCCGAGCCTCCTGAGGCCCGATCTTGTGCATGGCCTTGAAGGCCCGCGCAAAGGCCTCGTTGGACCCATAGCCCCACTTGACGGCGATGTCGAGCAACGACGTCTGTCCACTGAGGACCTCGTTCGCCGCCTTGGTGAGCCGCCTGCGTCGGACGTACTCGCTGAGCGGAATCCCCGCCAGCGCACTGAACATCCGGCGCAGGTGGTACTCACTGGTACCTGCGATGCGTGCGAGCACCTTGACGTCGACCTCGCCTTCGAGGTCGTCCTCGATGCGGGCCATGGCCTCGTTGAGTCGTTCCAGCACGTGTACAACGCTATTGGTCGTCCCGGGTTCTCACCCGACTAGCTGTGCCCTATTCGATCGCTTCGAGCGGGTGGCGGAAGGTGCCGCTCTTCGTTCGCCTGTTGATCTTGAAACGGATCGTGGCTGCGGAACAGTTGGCTCAGTTCGGACTGACTGAGGGCGAGCGCGGCGTATCCCCGGTAGACCCGTGGAACGGTGTTCCCGATTGCCGGTACCTGCTCGTGAACACCTACGTGTCGAAGCTGATCCAGGTCTCCGAGTTCCCGGCCGTGCGGTACTACGAGAAGCGCGGAAGTGGCGAGGGCTGTTGCGTCGCTCCGGCGCATGCGCGAGCAGGCCAGGATCGGCCGCGAGGAGGCAGGCCTGAACGACAGCACGGAGCACTTTGGCGGGGCCACCAGGAGCTCAGAGTGGACTACCCATGAGGAGTGGGCGGTGTTCGTCGCCGGCGCCAAGGACGGTGACTATGACCTCTGAACGCCCAGGGGAACCATCTCCGGGTGGTCTTCGTCCAATCACAGGTGCGTCTTACGTGGGCGTTGGTAGCCTGCGAAGTGGGACCGAACCGTTACCGAACGTACGGGGGTAGGACGTCGTGACACAGGAGAACGCGGGGGCGGATGCCGTTCTCGGTGCCGCTGCGGGGTTGGCCGGCGGCGTGATGGCCGGTGCGGTCAGCGCCTTCAAGGCTGCATCGTCGGTGATGGACAGAATCTCGGAGAGCGTGGCGGGTGGAGGGACCCAGAAGTTCCACGTCGAGAAGGACACCGTCATGCAGGCGGGCAAGGTCGTCCATGATCAGATGCTGATCCTCAACGAGGCGTATGCCCGCACCGCGTACAAGCTGCGCATCGTCACGACAGACGGAAAAGTCACGTCCGATGTCGTCACCGCTTGGAACGATCGGCTGGTGTTCAGCGACGACTCGTACGCCAACCGGATTCAGGCCTACATGAAGGTTCTCGAAGGCCTTTCCGACCAGCTGAAGGCCTCGGCTCAGCAGTACGGCTTCACTGACGAAGAGATCAAGACGACGTTCAGGCCGATAGCGTGAAGATGCGTACTTCCAAGCTGGCTGCCATGGTGGCATTCGTGGCGGCTCTGTCGGCCTGCACCAGTTCCGGCGAAAAGGGAAATCCCACCCCCGCGCCGTCGACGAGCGGTTCGTCCGGGAATGACTCTGCGAGCAAGCTGCCTGAGCGTCCGGAGAGCCTCCCGGTGAGCGCAGTGGACCCCTGCAAGCTGTTGACTGCTGACCAGATGAAACAGATCGACACGCTCGCAAGCAGGCCGGAAAGTCTTGAACTGGTTGACGGTGCGAACTCGCCCAGCTGTCATTACTCCCCAGGTGGTCGTTTCACCTACACGGTTGGCGTGGTGACGCACAAGGGTGTTGATTACTGGCTCCTGGGTGGGGGAAATATCACGACCACTGTGACCAAGGTCGCTGATTTCGGTGCGGTGAAGATCGAACTGTCAGGTGGTAGCGGCTTTGACTGTTCCATTGCGGTCGACGTCGCAGACGGCCAGCAGTTGATGATCAGCTACATCCCGACAACGACGGGTGAGAAGGACCAGTCCGTGCTCTGCGGAAAGGCCGAGAAGGCTGCTGGTCTCGCGCTTGCGACGCTCAAGACATTGAAGTGAGGGGGAGCCATGTCGGGTTATCGGCAGCTCACTGACTGGAACTTCGACGGTTGGTCCAACCAAGATCTCGCGGACGAGGTCCAGAAGCTCTCGGGCACCACGGTCGCTTCGAAGTTCGGCGAAGCCTCCGCAGCGCTGCGCGAGTTGGCCAACACCCTGGAGTCGGTGGACAAGACGATCCGGGACCAGCTCAAGACACTCAAGATCGAGTGGGGCGGCGCGGCTGGCGAGAAGAGCCACGAGAAGACGGATGTTGTCGCCGCTGGGCTCGACGACAGCACCCAGGCGTCGAGCGAGAGCTCTCACGCGATGACGCAGCAGGGTGAGAGCACCAGTCAGGCTCGTCACAGCACGCCCCCGTCGCAGGACCTGCGCGGGGACACCGAGAAGAACTTCGGTGACAAGGTCGGAGGCTTCTTCGGCGTCGAAACCGACCACGCGAAAGAGGTCGAGGCGACCAACAAGGCTCGCCAGCAGGCCATCGACAGCCTGAACGGCTACGTCTCCGGCAGCCAGAACTCCCTCGACGGCTTCCGCGCGCCCAACACGCCGCCGGACATCGTCGTGGCCAGTGGTGCTGTCGCCACGCCCGTCGGACCGCAGGTCGGCGTGCCCACGGGCGGCCCTCCCGGCGTCACCGGTGGCCCCGCCTTCACCGGCTCGCCCGGCAGCCCCGGCACGCCCGGCGTTCCAGGCGCCCCCATCCCGAGCACGCCCGGCAACGTCACCGGCGTCATGCCCGGCACCGGCACGCCCAACCCGCTCGCCGCAGGCCCCGGCCTGCCCAAGCCGTTCGGCACTCCCTCGATCGGCATCGCCGCCGCGACAGCCGCGGCCGCCGGTCTCGCCGGCGGCACGGCCAACGCGCGTGGAGCGCAGGTCGTCGGTGGCGGACGCGGTCCGAGCCAGGCTCCCAAGACGCCGATCGCGCCCACCGGACCGAAGGGTGCGCCCAGCACGATCGGCGGCACCAAGGCCGGTGGTGGCGGGGCTGGAGCCGGCGCCGGTGGTGCTGGTGCCGGCGGAACCGGCGCGGCCGGCAAGGGGCCCGGTGGCGCCATGACGCCCGGTGGTGCCAGTGGCGTCGGGCCCGAGGCCGGACGCGGAGGTGCTGCGGCCGCCGGTAAGGGTGGTGTGGCCGGTAAGGGTGCCGGTTCGCTCATGTCGCCTGCTGCCAGTGCTGCCAGGGGTGAGGGCGAGGAGGACGGCGAGCACGTGCGCAAGTACGGCGTCGACTCCGACGAGATGTTCGGTGATGACCGCATGGTGGTTCAGTCCGTCATCGGCGAAGACCCGAAGGACAAGTAGATCCCTTGAGCTCACCAGGTTCTGTGGTTCTGTCCACAGTGGAGTTCGCCGTGGTCTGGGAGGCGCAACGCCTCCCGGCCGCGCACGTCGCGCTCGACACGCGGATTCCCTCCATCACTCACACCGAGAAGTCCGAGGTGGTGAAGCGGGCCTGGGAGTCGCTGGAGGCGCGCGGTCTCGCCCGCAACGGGCGGGTCGTGCCCGAGCTCGCCGACGGGTTCGCGTTGCTGGCGAACCACCAGGTGTCGATCGACCTGTGGATCTGGGCCGACCGGCAGATCAGTGGACTCGCGGCGGCGATCGGGGACGAGGCGATCCTGGCGGTGCAGGATCGCGACGAGATGTGGTTGATCGAGGCCCGCGGTACGGCGCTCGCCGAGGCCGCGGTGTCGGTCGCCGGGGAGATGCCTGCCGGCTTCGGGCGGTCGACCAGCATGCCCTACGACGAGCTGGTGGCCGCCGCCAAGAACGTCGGGCTCGACGCGCAGGCGATGATCACCTCGCTGGAGCGGCGGGGAATGCGGCTCGGTGACGCGCAGGAGCTCGCCGGCATGCTCGACGGCATGTCCACGCGCGGGCAGTTCGGTGTGCAGCGCAACGGACGGCGTGCGGACCGTGTCGTTTCGTTCCACGACACGCACAACGGTCGGTATCTGCGTCAGCTCAAGCCGAGCAGTGACGGCCGCAAGTGGTGCACCATCACGCCGGTCGACAATCATCGGCTCGCCGGGGTGATCTGGGAGCTTTTGCAGGAAGTCTGATCACGGAACCCTCGTACGTGCCCGCCCGTCGAACTCGACGGGCGGGCATCGTCGTCTCGAAAGAGCGAATCGGCGCACTGGCCGGCGCGATTCGTTCTAAAGTCGGTGAGCAGACGTTGAGGGGGTAGGGCGCGCATGGCTGCGACGAAGTTCAACACTGAAGCCATGGAACAGTGCCGAACGACCGTGAGCAGTCAGGCCGGACAATTCGGCGCGATCGGTGACGGCCTTTCCGGTCAGTACGGCAATCCGGACATTTTCGGAAAACTCGGCTCGTCCGGTGCGATCTCCGCTGCGGTGTCCGCAATGGACCAGGTAGGCACTCAGGAGTTCGAGGCGGCCGAAAAGGTGCTGCGCAAGGCCGAGGGTGCGCTGGACGCGATCCAGACCAGCGTCGCGGACGTCGAGGAAGCCAACAAGAACTCCTTGAAGGCGGTCTGACATGAGCGCGATGGACGAGGTCGCGGCGCTGCCCGGCGGCGCGGAACTGGCCGCACTCGCGGACAAGATCGAGACCGCGCAACCCCAGGCCGTGCGCGACATCGCGAACCGCTGGAAGCAGGCCGCGGGCAAGTGCGGCGACCATACGAACGTCCTGCAGCGGTCCGTCACGCAGCTCGACGGCGCCTGGGAAGGCAAGTCCGCCGACGGTTTCGTCGCCTACATGGTCAACGTCACGAAGTGCGGCACCTCGATGGCCGAAGCGCTGAACAACGCCGCGACCGACCTGGAGGTGGCCGCGAACGCGCTGGAAACCGCGAAGACCTCGATGAGCCGCATCTGCGAGAACCTCCTGAGCCGCGCCCGCCAAACGCGCCGGCAACTCCACAACCATTCGCAAGAGGACGTCGACAGCGTGATCCGCGGCTACTGCGCCGAGGCCGCCGGCGACGCCCGGCCGGTTGTCTCCCAAGCAGAAACCGCGGTGAACGCCGCCGCCGGCACCCTGAAGTCCCGCCCCGGCGCACTGACCCCGAAGTTCTCGTCGCTGGAGGACCCGAACACCCAGTCCTTCACCCCGGCCCCCGGCAAGCCCGTCGACTGGGCCCCGACCCCACCGCCGGACGACTCGACCAAGGCTTCGTCCACATCGGACCCGAAACCCGCGCCCGCGACGCCGTCGAACAACGGTGGCGGCGGTGGAGGTGGCGGAGGTGGCGGCGCCTCCGGTGGTGGAGGAGGCGGCGGAGGTGAGGGCGGCCTCGGCTCCAGCGGCGGCCCGCCCTCCGGCAGCCCGCCTCCCGGCAACGTCGAGGAGTGGATCCGCGAGGCCATCAAGATCCTCCAGGCCAACGGCATTCCGGTCACCGAAGAGAACATCGACGAGATCTGGAAGATCATCGAGAAGGAGTCGAGCGGCAACCCGCACGCGATCAACCTCTGGGATTCCAACGCCCAGGCGGGAACGCCCTCCAAGGGCCTGATGCAGTGCATCGACTCGACGTTCAACGCGCACAAGCTGCCCGGCCACGGCGACATCTGGAATCCGGTGGACAACATCATCGCCGGCGTTCGCTACACGTTCTCGCGCTACGGCGGCTTCGAAGGCCACCCAGGCCTGAAGGCGATGTCGCAGGGCGGCGGTTACCAAGGGTATTAGCCCGCTCGATCGAGTGAGCTTTGTCCGGAATCCGGCACTTCTTCGTCAGGTATCTCGTGACGCAGATATGCCGGATTTCAGTTATCCACACCCACACGGGTAGTCAATGTCCTGAAACACTGTTATCTGCGCCCGCATATTGCGGAAGCGCGGGGGTTGCGACCGAAGGTGCTGCGCCGAGGGGCGTTGAAACCGGAGGTGAGTCGCGAACCAGCCAGGGGTGAGCGAACGGACAGAGGTGAGGTGCAGAACGGACAGGGGTGAGGCGAGGTAGTGGGCAGTTAGCCTGACGGCATGCTGACCGTGGCTGCCCGCGCCGACGTCCCACCCTTCCACGTCATGGACGTGCTGTCCGCCGCCGCGCGGAGGCAACGGACGCACGGTGACGTGATCTCCCTGGCCGCCGGCCAGCCGTCGAGCCCCGCGCCGCGCCAGGTGCGGGAGGCCGCCGCGCGGGCTCTGGACGAGCACGCGCTGGGCTACACCGAGCAGCTCGGGATTCCGGAGCTGCGCAAGGCCATCGCCGGGCACTACAAGCGGCAGTACGACCTCGACGTGTCGGCGGACGACGTGGTGGTGACCACGGGGTCGTCCGGGGCCTTCACGCTCGCGTTCCTGGCGGCCTTCGACGCGGGCGACCGGGTGGCCCTGGCACGGCCGGGTTACCCGGCTTACCGCAACATCCTCAAGGCGTTGGGGTGCGAGGTCGTCGAGTTGCCGTGCGGGCCGGAGACGCGGTTCCAGCCGACGGTCGAGATGCTCGATCCCGGGCTCAAGGGCGTGATCGTGGCCAGCCCGGCCAACCCGACCGGGACCGTGGCCGACGTCGAGCCGATTGCGGCGTGGTGCGCGGCCAACGGGGTTCAGCTGATCAGCGACGAGATCTATCACGGGATCAGCTATGGCGAGCCTTTGAAGTGTGCCTGGGAAACCAGCAGGGACGCGATCGTCGTCAACTCGTTCTCCAAGGCGTTCGCGATGACCGGGTGGCGGCTCGGGTGGATGTTGCTGCCGGAGCGGTTGCGCCGGGCCGTGGACTGCCTGACGGGCAACTTCACGTTGTGCCCGCCCGCGCTCGCGCAGTACGCGGCGGTCGAGGCCTTCCACGAGGACTCGTACGCGGAGACGGCCGAGCACCTCAAGCGGTACAGGGTGAACCGCGACCTGCTGGTCGAAGGGCTCACGGACCTCGGCATCGACAAGCTCGCGCCGGCCGACGGGGCGTTCTACGTGTACGCGGACGTGCGGCATCTGACGGACGACTCGATGGGGTTCTGCAAGAAGCTGCTCGACGAGACCGGGGTCGCGATCGTGCCCGGGATCGACTTCGACCCCGTGGACGGGCATCACTTCGTGCGGATGTCGTTCGCGGGCGCCACGCAGGACATCGAGGAAGCCCTGCGCCGGTTGAAGGCCTGGCTCTGATCCAGGAAAATCATGAGCTGACCCGACGAGCCCGAACCAAGAGCAACAAATCCGGGCGGCCGGACGTTCACAGGAGGAGGAACGGGAGGTCCTATGTGGGCGATCATCGGGTGGCTGGTGGCGATCTGGATCGTGCTGGCCGTCGTCGGGGCCGTGGTGAAAGGCCTTTTCTGGCTCGCTGTGATTGGGGGACTACTCCTCGCAGGCACGGCGGCTTACGGTGCGATCAAATCCAGGCGATGACACTGGATTAATGCGAACGGACCACTCACCATGAGGCGGTGTTGTTAGCCAACGAGGCGCGCCTCGAGCGGTGGGAACGAAAGGTCGAGTGGCCGTTGACGGCACTCGCCGTGGTGTTCCTGGCCGCCTACGCGTGGCAGGTTTTCGATGATCACGGGGCGATGCACTTCGTCCTGGAGATCGTGTTGTGGCTGGTCTGGGCTGTGTTCGCGGCCGATTTCGCCACCAGGATGACGCTGGCGCAGAACAAGTTGAAGTTCCTGAGAACACATATTTTTGATCTTGCGGCAGTGGTCCTGCCGATGGTTCGGCAGCTCAGGGTGCTCCGGCTCATCACGGTCATCACGTTGTTGAACAAGAAGTTCGAGCACAAGATCAGGCAACGCGTCAGCATTTACGTCGCGGGCGTGACGGTGATCGTCGTGTTCTGTGCGAGCCTCGCGGTGCTGGACGCGGAAAGGCACGCGGAGAACGCCAGCATCACCACGTTCGGCGACGCGCTGTGGTGGACGATGACCACCATGTCGACGGTCGGGTACGGCGACCGCTACCCCGTCACGGGTGAGGGGCGGCTCGTCGCCGGGTTGTTGATGGTGGGTGGCATCGCGTTGCTCGGTGTCATCACCGGCACGATCGCCAGCTGGCTCGTGGAGAAACTGCGCGGCGTCGAGGAAGCCGAGCTCGAGACCGCGCAGGAACTCCGGAACCTACGGGCGGAGATCGCCGAGCTCCGCAAGGAGCTCGGCACGCGCAGCGGAGGCTGACGTCCACAGTCGCGCGTCCCAGCCCGCGGCCAGTGCACCCTCCACATTGGACGCGCGGTCGTCGAAGAAGATCACGTCCGATGAACCGATCACGGACGACGTGTGCTTCCAGATCGCCGCGTCCGGCTTCGCACAGCCGAGGTCACCCGAGAAGATCAGGTGCCGGAAGTGCTTGGCCCACGGCACCTTCTCGGCCAGCCGTCCGAACGTCGAGGGCGCGTTCGACAGCAACGCCAGCGGCACGCCGAGAGACGCCAGGTCCTCGATCAGCACGACGGTCTCCACCACCGGGTCGTCGAGCCAGCCCGCGTTGTCCATGGCGGTCAGTTCGCGGACCAGAGCGTCGTCGAGGCTCAGTCCGAGCGAGGAAGCGATCCGCGCCCAGTAGTCGGCGTCCGATCCGCCGCGGTCGTAGGCGTCACGGTCCCAGTATGCGGTCTCGAAAACCTCCAGCGTCACCCCGAGCTTCGCCGCCATGGCGGGCCGCGCCGGGTTCCGCTGGCTGATGACCTCGCCGAAGTCGAACACGATCCAGCGCATCTCAGATGTCCTCTCGCAGGCGGCGAAGCACCTCGGCGATGTCGGACGAGTCCACGTCGCCGTGCGTCACGAACCGAACCTTGCCCGACATGGGACTGGCGAAGACCCCGACGTCACGCAAGGACAACAGCGTCTTCTCCAGGTCGGGCACCGACGCCAGCACGATGTTCGTGGCGGGCTCGTCCACCTCCCAGCCCAGCGCCCTCAACCCGGAAGCCAATCCATTGGCATTGGAATGATCGGCTTCCAGGTGGTCGATCCGGTCGAGAGCCACTAGACCCGCGGCCGCGAGCACTCCGCCCTGCCGCACTCCGCCACCCAGCATCTTCCGGACGCGACGAGCCTCCACGACGAACGACGCGGAGCCGGCCACCACCGATCCGACCGGCGCGCCGAGCCCCTTCGACAGGCACACCTGAACGGTGTCGGCCCCGGCCGTCAGCGAGGTCAGCGGCACCCCGAGAGCGACGGACGCGTTCCACAGCCGCGCGCCGTCGAGGTGCACCGCCAGCCCGATCGAGCGAGCGGCGGCGACCAGAGCAGCGTGCTCGTCGACGGAAGTCACCGTGCCGCCAGCAGCGTTGTGCGTGTTCTCCAGACACAACAACGTGGTGCGCAGCCCGTAGTACGGAGACTCACCACCACCGGCGGCAACCACCGTCTCGGGAGTCAGCGAAGCAAGCGCGTGCGGCATCCCACCGGCCAGCCATGCGGCGGTGCCGAGTTCGGCGTCCAGCACGTGCGCGCCCAGCGGAGCCAGGAACCGGTCACCGCGCCGCAGATGCAGGAACAGGGCGATGAGGTTGCCCATGGAACCGGAGGGAACCCAGAGCGCGGCCTCGACACCGAGCAACCCGGCGACCCGCTCCTCCAGAGCGGCCATGGTCGGGTCGTGGTCCAGCACGTCGTCGCCGACTTCGGCTGCCGCCATCGCGCGGCGCATGGCCTCGTCGGGCTGGGTGACGGTGTCCGAGCGCAGGTCAATGGGGGTCACAGCCTCGATCAGATCACATCAGGTGAACGACCGAGGGGGTGATGTAGCTCTCGCCGGTGGTTCGTGCAACCGTTGGTGCCTCAGTTTCCGTCCAGTCAGTGCAACTCGAGGAACGAGCGGAGAGCAGTCCGCGTGGATCAGCGCGACGAGCAGGAGTTCGCGGAGTACTTCGTGGCTCGCCGTGAGGCTGTGCGCCGAACGGCATACCTGCTGTGCGGCGACTGGCACCGCGCTGACGACTTTGCGCAGACGGCCTTCGTGGCGGTGCACAGGAGGTGGCGGAAGATCCGGGACAAGCAGGCCCTCGACGCCTACGTCCGACGTACCGTCGTGCGCGCGGTGATCGACGAGTCACGCCGTCCGTGGCGGCGCGAGAAGTTCACCGACGAGATGCCGGAGTCGCCGACGACGGACAACGAGATCGGTGAAACCGTCGCGACGCGCGAAGCGTTGCTCAAGGGTCTGCGCAGAGTTCCGCCCAGGCAACGGGCGGTGCTCGTGCTGAGGTTCCTCGAGGGCCTCGACGTCACGGCCACGGCCGAGGCGCTGAAGTGCTCGGAAGGAACTGTGAAGAGTCAGACCGCCCGGGGCCTCACCGCACTGCGGGAAGCTCTGGGTGACGCCATCGACGACCTGCGACCGGCGTCGTGACCAGCGAGAGGAGGACGTAGATGGACGAGAAGAAGCTCGCGGACCTGTTCCGCGACGCCGCACACGACGCACCACCGGCGTCCTTCGACGCGGGCGACGTCCGTCAGGCCTCGCGCCGCGCCACGCTGCGCCGGCGCAACTCGATCGCCGCCGGCACCACCCTGGTCGTCGTGCTCGGGTTCGGTGGGGTTTTCGCCGCCAACGGCTGGGTAGGCCAGGACACGAGTAATTCGAACACCGCGGGTTCTGGGCAGAAGCAGGACAACGCGGCAGAATCCCCGATGACTCTTCAAGAGGCGCAACCGCCCACGAACTTCTCCGGTGAAGGCAAGTCCACGCAGGGGGACGGGTCGCTGCCGGGAAGCACTGGTCTTTCGGCCAGTGAAAGCGCAGTGCAGGGCTGTGCAGGTGTGGACCGAGAGCTCGCCGACGCCCTCGCCGTCGAGCTTTCGGTTCCACCGGACGGCGCGCTGCCGCCGGCGCAGACCTGCTCGCCCGACTCCCGCTCGGCCGCGTTCAAGATCGACGGGCTGACGATCACCGCGATCGTCACGCCGCAGTCGTTCGAGGCGCCCGCCGGGGCGGAGAAGGCGAAGACCGCCAAGGGGCAGGACCTCTACGTGTTCACCCAGGGCGACGGCGAGCTGAAAGGGCAGGCCAAGCGTTTCGCGGACGCACTGGCCCCGAAGTTCTGATCGTTCGCCCAGTACCCTGGCTCGACTATGACGGCAGCAACTCCCAAGGGTGAGCGCAGGCGGCAGGCGCTCGTGGAGGCCGCGTCCGGCCTGTTCTCGGAGGGCGGCTTCGACGCGGTCAGGCACCGCGCGGTCGCCGAACGCGCAGGTCTGCCGCTCGCGTCGACCACGTACTACTTCGACTCGCTGGACGAGCTGATCACCGCGGCCGTCGAGTTCCACGGCCGCAGCGAGCTCGCGAGCTTCCGGCAACGGCTCTCGTCGATCCCGGAACAGATGACCGACGACATGCTCGTCGAGTTCATGCTCGACCTGCTCGTCGGCGAGGACGCGACCGACATGGAGGCCGTGCTGCTGCGCTACGAACGCCTCGTCGCGACCGGCCGCCGCCCGTACCTGCGGCCGTTGATGCGCGTGCTGTCGACCGAACTGCGCGGGCTCGTCGCCGACGTCGTCGCCCGCTCGGGCCGCGAGGTCGGCGGCGACCGGGTCGAGGAGCTGATCGCCCTGGTCGACGGTTCGGTGGTCAACTCGTTCATCGAGCTCAAGTCGGATCCGCGTGGCGTGGCGGCCAGGATGCTCCGTTCGGCTCTTTCGCGTCACGCGTGATGCAACCCCGCGTTCCTCCGATGCGTTCCCCTGGTTGAGGACGCGAGAGGGGAACGCATGCGCAAGGCCGACGAACAGGGCTTTCGCGAATTCGCGGCAGCCAATGCCGCGTCTTTGCGACGTACTGCGTACCTCTTCTGTGGCGACTGGCACACAGCGGAAGACCTGATGCAGTCGAGCCTCATGAAGATGTACCTGGCGTGGAAGCGCATCAAGGACCTGGACAACCTGATCGCCTACGCCCGCAAGGTGCTGCTGCGCACCTGGCTGGACGAGAAGCGCAGGCCGTGGCGCCGAGCCGAGCAGCGCGACGGGGAACTGCCCGACGCCGCGGACGCCACCGTGGACCCGGACACGACCAGCGCCAAGCTGTGGGCACGTGAGCTGGTGCACACCGCGCTGCTGCAGGTGCCGCCGCGTCAACGGGCGGTGCTCGTGCTGCGTTATTTCGAAGACCTGCCGGTCGCCGAGGTGGCCGTGGCCATGGGGTGCACCGAGGGAACGGTCAAGAGCCAGACGGCGCGTGGTCTCGCGACGCTGCGCACCATCGTGGAGAAGCTCGACAGCAGTTCGGGGAGGGTCGCGTCGTGAGTGAGCAGGAGATCCGCGAGGGAATGCTGCTGGCCGTCTGGGACGAGCCGCCGCTCGACTTCGACCCCGACACCCTGATCAGGCGGGTCGAGCAGAAAAAAAGTCGTCGACGAGCGCTGGTCGCTGTGGGCGTGGCTACGGCGGTGATCGCCGTGGCGTCGTTCTCGCTGCCCGGCCTGCTGCCGCGCGACCGGGACACCCAGCTCGGCGCCGACACCCGGACGAGCTCGGCGCCGCAGGTGCCGGCCGAGTCGTCCGAGAAGAGGGCCCAGCGCGTCGGTGACAAGCTGGTGGAGCGACTCGGGGTCCAGATGACGAACTTCAAGGAGCTCTACGCGTCGTTCAACCCCGGCCGGACCCCTGCCTACCCGCCGTACCAGACGGCGGCGCCGCGGTGGCGGGACGGCGAACGGGACTATTCCGGCTACCTGTACCTGAGCGATCAGATCGGACCGACCGCGCTGCGCGTGACGGTCTACACCGGCTCGTTCTCCAAGGACAACTTCTGCTCCGGTGCGACCCTGTGCCAGGACGTCAAGGCGCCGGACGGGTCCGTCGTCCACGCGACCGAGTTCCTCCACGGGACCACGCAGGTCCAGCAGGCGGGCGTCGCGCGCAAGTTCGACAGCGGGCTCGTGGTGGAGATCACCGCCTACGCGTTCAACCCGTCGAACGGCAACGGGCAGCGGGAGACGGTACCGGTGGGCGTGGGAGTGCTCACACAGCTGGTCACGGACCCGGGCGTCGCCTGGGAGTGAGTCCCGTGTGCACTAATCTGAGGGCGTGACGAAGCCCCGCATCGCCAACGTCCTCGCAGGTCGGTACGCCTCCACGTCGCTAGCGACGCTCTGGTCGGCCGAGCACAAGATCGTGCTGGAGCGCCAGTTGTGGCTCGCGGTCCTGCGGGCCCAGGCCGCTGCGGGCATCGACGTGCCGGCCACGGCGGTCGCGGACTACGAGCGCGTGCTGGAGCAGGTCGACCTGGAGTCGATCGCGGCGCGCGAGCGCGTCACCCGGCACGACGTGAAGGCGCGCATCGAGGAGTTCAACGCGCTCGCGGGCCACGAGCAGGTCCACAAGGGGATGACCTCGCGCGACCTGACCGAGAACGTCGAGCAGCTGCAGGTGCTGCGGTCGCTGGAGCTGATCCGGTCCAAGGTCGCCGCCGTCCTCGGCCGGCTCGCGCGCCTCGCGGCCGAGCACTCCGACCTCGTGATGGCAGGCCGTTCGCACAACGTGGCCGCGCAGGCCACGACGCTGGGCAAGCGCTTCGCGACGGGTGCGGACGAGCTGCTGGTGGCGTTCTCCCGCCTCGACGAACTGATCGCGCGCTACCCGTTGCGCGGCATCAAGGGCCCGGTCGGCACGGCCCAGGACATGCTCGACCTGCTCGGCACGCCCGAGAAGCTGCAGGAGCTGGAGCAGACGGTCGCGGGCCACCTCGGCTTCGAGCGCGTGCTCACGAGCGTCGGCCAGGTCTACCCGCGCTCCCTCGACTTCGACGTCGTCTCGACGCTCGTGCAGCTCGCCGCGGCACCGTCGTCGGTGGCGAAGACGATCAGGCTCATGGCGGGCCACGAGCTGGTCACCGAGGGCTTCAAGCCCGGCCAGGTCGGGTCCAGCGCCATGCCGCACAAGATGAACACCCGCTCGTGCGAGCGCGTGAACGGCTTCGCGGTGATCCTGCGCGGCTACCTGTCGATGGTCGGCGAGCTCGCGGGCGACCAGTGGAACGAGGGCGACGTGTCGTGCTCGGTGGTCCGCCGGGTCGCGCTGCCGGACGCGTTCTTCGCGTTCGACGGGCTGCTGGAGACGTTCCTGACGGTGCTCGACGAGTTCGGCGCCTACCCGGCCGTCGTCGCCCGTGAACTGGACCGCTACCTGCCGTTCCTCGGCACCACGAAGGTGCTGATGGCGGCCGTGCGCGCGGGTGTCGGTCGCGAGACCGCGCACGAGGCCATCAAGGAGAACGCGGTGGCCGTCGCGCTGGCGATGCGCGAGCAGGGCCTGGCGCAGAACGACCTGCTGGACCGGCTCGCCGCGGACTCCCGGTTGCCGCTCGACCGCGCCGCTCTGGACGCGCTGCTGGCCGACCGCCTGTCGTTCACCGGGGTGGCGTCGGCGCAGGTCGCGTCCATCGTGGAGCAGGTCGCGGCGGTCGTCGACAAGTACCCGGTCTACGAGCCGGAGCCGATCCTGTGATCGTGTCCGATCTGGTCGTCTACCCCGTCAAGGGATGCGGCGGGTACTCCGTCGCGTCCTCGGCTGTGGAGCCGACGGGGTTGCGCGGCGACCGGATGATGATGCTGGTCGACGACGACGGCGTGTTCCTGTCGCAGCGCAAGGTGCCGGAGATGGCCGCGCTGCGTCCGTCCCTCGTGGACTCGGCGTTGTCGATCGGCGGCGAATCCTTCCCGGTCGTCGTCGACGGGCCGCGGGTACCGGTGGTCGTGCACGTCTGGCACGGCACCGGAATCGACCAAGGCGACGCGGCCGCCGCGTACTTCTCCGACGCGCTCGGGAAGTCGGTGCGGCTCGTGCGGACGCCGCCGGACATCCACCGGGAGACGACGGGCGAGACCACCGGCGTCATCGGATACGCCGACGGCAACGCGTTGCTGGTGCTTTCGCTGTCCTCATTGGACGGCCTGAACGAGCGCGTCCTGGAACGCGGCGGGGAGCCGGTGCCGATGAACCGCTTCCGCCCCAACGTGGTCGTGTCCGGCTGGCCGGAACCGCACACGGAGGACCGGGTGCGGCGAGCGGCGATCGGCGACGTGGAACTGGCCTACGCCAAGGACTGCGTGCGTTGTGCGGTACCGATGGTGGACCAGGAGACCGGGGTGAAGAACGGCCCCGAGCCGATTCGTTCGCTGGCGACCTACCGTCGCAGTCCCGACGGTGGCGTCACGTTCGGGATGAAGGCACAGGTCGTCCGCACCGGCGTGATCAACGTGGGCGACAAGGTCGACGTGCTGGAGTGGCGGGACTAGGCCTTCTGCCAGCGCAGCCGGTCGCCGCGCTGGGGATCCTTGCGGCAGACCAGCTTCTCGCCGAGCAGGCCGATGCCGTTCGCGCCTTCGGGATCGCATCGCGCGCCCTCGTTGACCAGGAGTCCCTGCTGCGGGGGCTCGGTGGTCGTCGGCTGCTGCGTGGGCGGAGGCTGCTGGGCCGGTGGCGGCTTCGGCTGCGTGGTCCTCGTGGTGGTGGTGGTGGTGGTCGTCGCCTCGGAGGACGACCCCTTCACCGTGATGTCGGCGACGTCCGGAGTCGGCACGATGGTCACCGACTGGGGTGTGCTCGCGTTGAGCGAACCTCCTGAGGCAGGAGACGAAATGGGGCTGGAGTCGAAGCTCCACCCGGCCACGCCCAGCACGATGAGCAGCGCCAAGCTTGCCAAAGCCGGGATCCACAGGGCCTTTCTAGGGAGCACGGGTGCACCTTAAGCGTCTTTGGCCTTGATCTGTAGTGGTGACGGGGTGTACGTCGGTTTCAGGACAGGGCCACGTAGGCTGACCAGCGTGCCTACGCTCGCTGACTACCAGCACGTCGCCCGCGGCAAGGTTCGCGATCTGTACGACGTGGACGACGAGCTGCTGCTGTTCGTCGCGTCGGACCGCATCTCGGCGTACGACCACATCCTGAGCTCGGAGATCCCCGACAAGGGGCGCGTGCTCACCGCGATGAGCGTCTTCTGGTTCGAGCGGCTCACCCCGAACCACCTGGTCGCGTACGACGACCCACGCATCCCCGCTGAGGTCCGCGGCCGTGCGTTGCTGGTGCGCAAGCTGCAGATGGTCGACGTCGAGTGCGTGGCGCGCGGGTACCTGACGGGCTCCGGCATGGCCGACTACACCGCGACCGGTGCGGTGTGCGGGATCGAACTGCCGGCCGGGCTGGTCGAGGCGTCCGAGCTGGAGCCGCCGATCTTCACGCCCGCGTCGAAGGCCGAGATCGGTGCGCACGACGAGAACGTGTCGTTCGACGTCATCGCCGAGAAGCACGGCATCGAGCTGGCGACGAAGCTGCGCGACCGCACGATCGAGCTGTACAGCGAGGCGCGCGCGTACGCGTTGACGCGTGGACTGATCCTGGCGGACACGAAGTTCGAGTTCGGGCTGGACGCCTCGGGTGAGCTGATCCTCGCGGACGAGGTGTTCACGCCGGACTCGTCGCGCTACTGGCCGGCCGAGGGCTACGAGCCCGGCCGCGTGCAGCCGTCGTTCGACAAGCAGTTCGTGCGTGACTGGCTGACGTCCTCCGCGTCCGGCTGGGACCGCAAGAGCGATGTTCCGCCGCCCGCGCTGCCTGCCGACGTCGTCGAGGCGACCCGTCAGCGGTACGTCGAGGCGTACGAGCGGCTCACTGGCCGGTCCTTCGCTGACTGGCTTGCGTGAGTTAGCGCCGCTTTCACGCGGATGTCACCACGGCATGGGGCACTCATACCGTGCACTCACAGCTCGTGGTCTCCCTGTCCGGCATCGGTCCGCAGACACTCGACCGATGCGCTGATCTCGCCGCGGCCCTTGATCCGCGGCAGGTGCCGTTGTCGCTGCTCGTAGCACCACGCGAGCTCGGCAAGGCGCAGGAATGGGTGCGGCACCGCACCTCACTCGGCGATGCCGTCGTGCTGCACGGTCTCGGTCAACGGCGGCTACCGGCCTATGAAGCCGGGTTGTTGTTGATGGGCGCGCGTCTGCAGATGGACGCCATCGGGCTCAACGTCGACACATTCGCGCCACGGCGTTGCGTGGCGTCGCCCGGCACGTTGATCGCGCTGGCCAAGCACAGGTTCCACCGCTGCGCCGACGCACACGCCGTGCGCGAGGTCGGCAGCGGGCTCGCGACCCTGGGCCGCCTGCACGCGCTGACCGAACGCACCAGCTTCGGTGAGCTGCGGTCGTTGGCGCTGGTCTACGCGGCGGCCAGGTCGGCGCGCCGCGGCGGGCTGACCCGGATCACCGTCGACGCCCGTGACCTGCACCGTCCGGGTGCGCGGCAGGCCGTGCTCGACGCCGTGGACATCGCACTCGCCCACGACGCCGCGCCGACCACCTACGTCAGACTGCCGTCTCCTCGCCTGGCACCAGCAGCCTGACCTCGGTGCCCTCCGGCTTCAGCATCTCGAAGAACCGGACGGCCATCTGCGGGCTCGCGAGCGTCTTCTCGTGGATCGGCACGGCGACCCGCGGCTTCACGGCGCGCATGAAGTCGACGGCCTCACCGGTTCGCAGCCACGGTGCACCCGCGGGCAGTCCGAGCACGTCGATGTCCTCGTCCGGTACGAACAGCGAGTCGCCGGGGTGGTAGAACGCGCCGTCGCCGACCACGTAGGCGGCGTTCGGCACGATCGGGATGTCCTCGTGGATCACCGCGTGCTGCCCGCCGACGACCCGGACGGTCGTGTCGCCGATCTTGAAGGTGTCTCCCGGCCGGGCGACGGTCGCGTTCTCGACGCTGGGCGCCGTGCCCTCGTCGACGATGAGCTGCGCCCGCGGGTTGGCCTTGAGCAGCGCGGGCAGCCTCTCCGCGTCGATGTGGTCGAAGTGCTGGTGCGTGACCAGCACCGCGTCCAGGTCCTCCAGGTCCTCGAACCCCGAGGAGAACGTGCCGGGATCGATCAGGATTCGCGTCGACCCCGACTCCAGCAGCACGCAGGCATGACTGAAATGGACAAGTTTCACGGAATCCTCCATTACCGACGATTGGCGGGCTGACACGGTCAGGTGACGTCGGAAGTATCAAAAGGCATGAGGAAAACCCTGCAACTCCTCACGGCACTGGCTCTCGCCCTGCCGATGACGACCATCGTCCCTGCTACCACCACCTCTACACCCGCCGAGGCTTCGTCGCCGCAGACGCAGCAGATCGGAACCGAGGAATCGGTCTCGGTCCGCGTGGGTGGCGCGAATCGTTCGACGGTGATCGAACGACCGGGGTCCGGCTACGTGAAGCTGCATTTCACGGACCTGCGGATCCTCCCCGGTGACGTGCTCACGGTGTCGAGCCCTGACGGCACCGAGAAGTACACGCACACGAGAGACCTGAAGGCCTCGCTGACCGCCACGCTCGACGCGTCGGGCTTCTGGGCCATGTCGATCACGGGCGACCGTGCTGTGGTTTCGGTGACGAACCCGCTGTCGCGCGTCCGGATCGACAAGCTCACGCGTGGCTACACCGAGGCCGAGATGTCCTCGCAGCCGTCCGTGCAGAGCATCTGCGGCACGAACGACTACCGGGACGCGGTCTGCTACCAGTCCAGCAACCCGACCGAGTGGGGCAAGACCAAGTCCGTGGCGAAGCTGCTGCGCAACGGCAGTTCGCTGTGCACGGCGTGGCGGGTCGGCCCCAACAACCGCATGCTGACCAACGAACACTGCTTCACCAGCACCAGTGGCATCGAGGTGTGGTTCAACTACCAGTGCCCGACCTGCGGTGGCACCGCTTCGGCCGCCGTCACCAAGGTGCTGGCGGCCCAGGTCCTGAAGTACAGCGCCGCGCTCGACTACACCCTCTTCACCGTGAACAACTTCGCGGCCATCAGCTCGTTCGGTTACCTCGAACTGGACGCGCGCGTTCCGGCCGTGGGTGAGGAGATGTACATCGTCGGCCACCCGGCCGGGAAGCTGAAGAAGTTGTCGTTGCGCGACAACAACAACGGCGGCGGCTACTGCGTCGTGCGCGCGGTACGGGTGAACGGCAGCTCGTCGCAGTCCGACATCAGCTACATGTGCGACACCGAAGGCGGCTCGTCCGGCTCACCCGTGCTGTCGAGGCGCACGCACAAGGTGATCGGGCTCCACCACTTCGGCGGCTGCCCGAACCAGGGCGTGCGCATCGACCTCGTCGCCGCGCAGATCAACTCACTGCTGTAAGGATTTCCTGCTCTTCCTGAGCTGAGAGCCCGGCCTTGCGGGGCCGGTCCAACCCGAGGCCGCGCTCGTACTCCAGCGAGTCGAGCGCGGTCTCGGCCAGCGGCCTGACGCGCAGCCCGTTCGCCAGCGCGTTGCTGACGTCGCGGCCGACCATCTTGGCCCACTCCTGCGGCAGCCACAGCGGAAGCGACCGCGGCCCGCCCCACGGGTTGATCCCCAGTTCCTTGAGCACGCTCTCCTTGACGGGCACGAGCTGCGTCCCAGGCGGCGCCGTCGCCCCGGCGATCTCACCGATGGCCATCTGGAACGGCATGACCGGCCCCGTCGAGTCGTACGTGCCCGTCACCCGCTCCTCGGCCGCGAACACGATCCACTGCGCCAGGTCCCGCGCGTCGATGTGCTGGAACCCCAGGTCAGGGCTGTCCGGCACGACCACGCGCCCGCCCTGCGCCATCCGCGCGGGCCAGTACCCGAACCTGTCGCTCGGGTCGTCCGGCCCGGTGATGAGCCCGGCCCTGACGATGAACTCGCGGCTCGCCACGGCCTCGCGGACCGCGTTCTCACTGGCCACCTTGACGCTGCCGTACCGCTCGGCCGTGAACTCCTCGGCCGGATCGTCCTCCAGCGGCGGCAGCAGTTCGTCGCTGCCCGTCGAGTGGTCCGCGTAGACCGAGATGCTGGACACGAACGTCCAGTGCGGCGTCGTCGCCCCGAACGCCTCCAGCGCGTCCCGCACCCAGTTCACCGAGTACTTCGACACGTCGATCACCGCGTCGAACTGCTCGCCGGCCAGCGTGTCGAACGCGCCGGGTTTGTTCCTGTCGACCGGGATCAGGCGCGCGCCTTCCGGCACACCACCCGAGGCGCCGCGGGCCGCGCACACCACTTCGTGGCCCCGCCGGACCGCCTCCGCCGTGATGGCCTTGCTGAGGAACACGGTTCCGCCGAGCACGAGGATCTTCATGATCTCCAGCATCCGTCCGATCGGGCCGCGGTGCCACCGGTCTCGCTTTCGGCGAAATAGCTTGTTGGAATAGGTCCAATAACTGATCGTTCGGACCCGATCGGTTGGAGTTGCTGAACTGTTGTTCGCAACTTGCCGATGGACGTTCCGTGAGTGTGCACGCCTTCGTCGACGAGTCTCGGCGCAACGACACGTACCTGCTGGCGGTGGCTCTGGTGTCGCCAGGCCAGCTGACCAAACTGCGCAAGATGTTGATGAGGCTGCGCATGCCGAACCAACGCGAGTTGCACTTCAAGAAGGAGACCCCTGCTCGACGCAAACAGATCCTGTCCACTTTGGCGCCTGCCGTGGTTCACGTGGACATCTACCTCGCCTGCTGCCGCAAGGGAGAAGAGCGGGCAAGGCAGACCTGCGTTGCCCGGCTGACTGACGATGTCCTGAAAGTCGGCGTCACGCGGTTGGTGTTCGACAGCCGCGAGGTTCGCGACGACCACGATCTGTTGACCATCCGAACGACTCTCGGCAAGTCCTCGTGGGGCACGGGCTTGTTCTACGAGCACCTGCCCAGCGAGAACGATCCGTTGTTGTGGATCCCTGACATCGTCGCCTGGTGCTACGGCGCTGGCGGCGACTGGTTGCGCCGGGTCCAGCCGTTGATGGGCAACGTCATCGACACGAGGTTGCCCTAGAAAGCGCGAAGCACGGCGGCCGACCGTCCGGACGGGCACCGTGCTCACTTCTCCGGCTTACGGGCCGAAGCTGACACCAGATTACCAAACGGTCCCGCCGAAGCAAGCGCGTTCACCCGAAGGTGGACCGGTGACGATGTGCCCCCGAACACGTGTCGGGAGGATGAACGCACAGGTCAGATAGGCTCTCGGGGTACCGCCAGCCCCTCAAAACACGGGAGCAGTCTGTCGTGGCCCGAGTCGTCGTCGACGTCATGCCGAAGCCCGAAATTCTCGACCCCCAAGGCCAGGCGGTGGCGAACGCGCTGCCCCGTCTCGGCTTCGACGGCGTCACCGCCGTCCGTCAGGGCAAGCACTTCGAGCTGGAGGTCGCCGACGACGTCGACGACGCCACGCTCGCCAAGATCGCCGAGACCTTCCTCGCGAACCCCGTGATCGAGGACTGGACCGTGCGCAGGGTCGAGGCATGAGGGTCGGGGTCATCACCTTCCCCGGCACCCTCGATGACGTCGACGCGCAGCGGGCGGTGAAATACGCCGATGGGGAAGCTGTGCCGTTGTGGCACGGGGATCACGACCTCAAGGGCGTTGACGCGGTCATCGTGCCCGGCGGGTTCTCGTACGGCGACTATCTGCGGTGCGGCGCCATTGCGCGGTTCGCGCCCGTCATGCAGGAAGTGATCGAGGCCGCGAACAACGGGATGCCGGTTCTCGGCATCTGCAACGGCTTCCAGATCCTCGCCGAGGCGCATCTGCTGCCCGGCGCGCTCACCCGGAACCACAAGCTGCACTTCGTGTGCCGCGACCAGTGGCTGAAGGTCGAGAACACCAGCACCGCCTGGACGACCCGTTACGACGAGAACGCCGAGATCCTCGTGCCGTTGAAGTCGGGCGAGGGCGGCTACCAGGCCGACGAGGACACCCTCAAGGAACTGGAAGACAACGGCAGGGTCGTCTTCCGGTACGTCGGCGACAACCCCAACGGCAGCCGCAACAACATCGCGGGCATCACCAACGCCAGGGGCAACGTCGTCGGCCTCATGCCGCACCCCGAGCACGCCATCGACGCGCTCACCGGCCCCACGGACGACGGACTGGGCATGTTCCTGTCCCTGCTCGACACGGTGGTGAAGGCATGATCGACACCGTCAAGAACGCCGAGGCGACGCCTGATCAGGAGCAGCCCTACCGGGAACTGGGCCTCAAGGACGACGAGTACGCGCGCATCAAGGAGATCCTCCAGCGCAGGCCAACCGACGCCGAGCTGGCGATGTACTCGGTCATGTGGAGCGAGCACTGCTCCTACAAGTCGTCCAAGGTGCACCTGAAGTACTTCGGCGACACCACGACCGACGAGATGCGCAGCAAGATGCTCGCGGGCATCGGCGAGAACGCCGGCGTCGTCGACGTCGGTGACGGCTGGGCCGTGACGTTCAAGGTCGAGAGCCACAACCACCCGTCGTACGTCGAGCCCTACCAGGGCGCCGCGACGGGCGTCGGCGGCATCGTGCGCGACATCCTCGCGATGGGCGCGCGGCCGCTCGCCGTCATGGACCCGCTGCGGTTCGGCAGGCCCGACGCCGAGGACACGAAGCGCGTCCTGCCCGGCATCGTCGCGGGCGTCGGCGGCTACGGGAACTGCCTCGGCCTGCCGAACATCGGCGGCGAGGTCGTGTTCGACGAGTCCTACCAGGGCAACCCGCTGGTCAACGCCCTGTGCGTCGGCGCGATGCGGGTCGAGGACCTGCACCTCGCGCACGCGAGCGGCACCGGCAACAAGGTCATCCTCTACGGCGCGCGCACCGGCCTCGACGGCATCGGCGGCGTGAGCGTCCTGGCGAGCGAGACGTTCGACGACACCGCCGGCAAGCGCAAGAAGCTGCCGAGCGTGCAGGTCGGCGACCCGTTCACCGAGAAGGTGCTGATCGAGTGCTCGCTCGAGCTCTTCGAGAAGGGCATCGTCGCCGGCATCCAGGACCTCGGCGGCGCGGGCCTGTCCTGCGCGACGTCCGAGCTGGCGTCCGCGGGCGACGGCGGCATGCATGTCCGGCTCGACCGCGTGCCGTTGCGGGCCACCGGCATGACCCCGGCCGAGATCCTCTCCAGCGAGTCCCAGGAACGCATGTGCGCGGTGGTCGAACCGGCCAACGTCGCGGCGTTCATGGAGGTCTGCGCGAAGTGGGACGTCATCGCCACCGAGATCGGTGAGGTGACGGAAGGCGACCGCCTGGTCATCACCTACCACGACGAGGTCGTCGTCGACGTGCCTCCGCGCACGGTCGCGCACGAGGGCCCGGTCTACCACCGGCCGATCCAGCGCCCCGCAGACCAGGACGCACTGCAGGCGAACACGCCGGACAGCCTTCCGCGGCCGGCCGGGGACGAGCTGCTCGCGTTGGTCAAGACGATGGCGGCCAGCCCCAACCTGGCCTCCAAGAAGTGGGTCACGCAGCAGTACGACCGCTACGTCCGCGGCGGCACGGTCCTCGCGCAGCCGAGCGACAGCGGCATGATCCGCATCGACGAGGAGACGGGCCGCGGCGTGGCCCTCTCCACGGACTGCAACGGCCGCTACACGAAACTTGACCCGTACGAGGGCGCGAAGCTGGCGCTGGCCGAGGCCTACCGCAACGTCGCGGCCACGGGCGCCACCCCGGTCGCCGTCACGAACTGCCTCAACTTCGGCTCGCCGGAGGACCCGGCGGTCATGTGGCAGTTCGAGCAGGCCGTGAAGGGCCTCGCGGACGGCTGCGCCGAGCTCGGCATCCCGGTGACCGGCGGCAACGTCAGCTTCTACAACCAGACCGGCTCCACGGCGATCCTGCCGACGCCGGTCGTGGGCGTGCTGGGCGTCATCGACGACGTGCGGCGCCGCATCCCGACCGGGATCGGGGCCGAGGCCGGCGAGACGCTGCTGCTGCTCGGCGAGACGCACGACGAGTTCGGCGGGTCGGAGTGGGCGCACCACGTCCACGGCCACCTGGGCGGACTGCCGCCGAAGGCCGACCTCAAGCGGGAGAAGCTGCTCGGCGAGATCCTCGTCGCCGGCTCGCGTGACGGCATGGTCTCCGCCGCGCACGACCTCTCCGAGGGTGGCCTGGCGCAGGCCCTGGTCGAGACGTGCCTGATCGGCGAGGTGGGCGCGCGGGTCTTCCTCGAGGGCGACCTGTTCACCGCGCTGTTCAGCGAGTCCGCCGGCCGCGTGCTGGTCGCCGTGCCGCGCACCGAGGAACAGCGTTTCGTCGACATGTGCACCGCCCGCCGCCTGCCGTGGCGCAAGGTCGGCGTCGTCGACCCGGAGTCGAACGCCCTGGAGGTCCAGGGCCTCGGCGAACTCCCGCTGGACGAACTCCGTGAAGCCTGGGAGGGCACCCTCCCGGCGTTGTTCGGCTGAGCATGAAGGGCCCCGTCGCCGACGGGGCCCTTCTCAGCTCGCCGCGATCCGCTGCAGCTGCTCGAACCTGCCGTTGAACAGGTTCTGGTCACCGGGGAAGAGCCCGGCCGCCTGCCACTGCCAGATCGTGTGGAAGTCGAACCCGGCCGGCAACGCGCCGAGCCTCGAGCTGTAGTGCGCGATCCACAGCGGGTTGTTGTCGCCGAACTTCACCGAGCCGCCGACGCACTTGTTCCACCAGTTCGTGGACGTGTAGATCGCCGGATAACGCTTGGTGCGCGCGTAGACCGTGTCGCTGAACTCCTTGACCCACGCCGTCATCGCGGTCTGGTTCATGTTGTAGCAAGTGTCGCCGTACGGGTTGTACTCCATGTCGAGCGCGGGCGGCAGCGTCTTGCCGTCGGGCGACCATCCGCCGCCGTTCTCGACGAAGAAGTTCGCCTGCTGCACGCCGTTGGCGCGGTCCGGCAGTGCGAAGTGGTACGCCCCGCGGATCATGCCGATGTTCAGGGAACCGTTGTACTGCTGGGTGAACTTCGGGTTCCGGTAGTGGACGCCCTCGGTCGCCTTGACGTAGGTGAACCGGGCACCTTTGTCCCAGGCGGACTTCCAGTCGACATCGCCCTGGTGGCTGCTCACGTCCATGCCGGGAACCTTGCCCTCGGTGGGCGGTGACTCCGAATCCGCACGAAGGTCGCCCGTGCCTTCGTGTTTGAGGATCTGGGAACCCGCGGTGTGGTCCGCGGAGCCCTCGGGCAAGGGCGCCGCGGACGCGGGTGCCGGCGTCATGCCGGCGACGATCGCCACGATGCTGATCAAGGTCCGCATGGACTAGATCGTGCGACCATTTGTCCCAATTTGCTACCTGGGTCACCCGTCCAGGCGGGACAGTTCCTCGGCGGACAACTCCAGGTGGGTGGCGGAGGCCGAATCACGGATGCTCGCCGGTCGAGAAGCACCCGGAATGGGGACTACCACTTCGGACTTCGCGAGCATCCACGCGAGACAGACCTGGTGGGCACTCACACCGTGGGCGTCGCCGACCTCCTTGAACGGACCGCTCAGCGCGCCCGCCTTGCCGATCCCGCCGAACGGGCTCCACGGCAGGAACGCGATGCCGAGCTTCGCGCACAGCTCCAGCTCGGGTTCGCTCGACCGGAACACCGGCGAGAACTGGTTCTGCACGGCCGCGAGCCGTCCGCCGAGGATGTCGTTGGCGAGCACGATCTCATCCGGGTCGAAGTTCGAGACACCGGCGTAGCGGATCTTGCCGCTGTCCAGCAGCTCCTTCAGCGCGCCGACCGACTCCGCGATCGGCGTCTTCGGGTCCGGCCGGTGGAACTGGTACAGGAAGATCTGGTCCACGCCGAGCCGTTGCAACGACCCGTCGACCGCGCGACGCAGGTACTCCGGCCGTCCGTCGAGCTCCCAGCCGCCGCCCGGCACGCGCGTGTGCCCGCCCTTGGTCGCCACGAACACCTCTTCGGAACGGCCGCGCAGCCCTTCGGCGATGAGCGACTCGTTGTGCCCGAAGTCGGTGTCGTCGAGCGAGTAGGCGTCGGCGGTGTCGATGAACGTCACGCCCGCGTCCAGTGCGGCGTGGATGGTCTCGATCGCCTGCGCGCGCTCCGGCCTCCCCTGCACGGAGATGGGCATGCCGCCCAGGCCGATGGCGCTGACTTCCACTTCTCCGATACGACGCTTCTGCATGCACTCCACTCTGGACCCTGGCGATTAAGCTGTCCAACGCAGAGAACTGATCTCATTGAGCACTGCGGGTGATGAATCGTGGAACTCAGACAGCTCGAACACTTCCTCGCGGTCGCCGAGGAGTGCCACTTCACGCGGGCCGCGCACCGGCTGCACATCGCCCAGTCGGGTCTCTCGGCATCGATCCGCGCGCTGGAGGTCGAGCTGGGCGCGCCGTTGTTCCTGCGCACCACCCGCCAGGTCGAGCTGACCCAGGCCGGACGGGCGCTGCTGCCCGAGGCGCGCAGGGCGTTGAGCAGCATCTCCTCCGCCAGGGACGCGGTCGCCGCCGTCCAGGGGCTGCTGCGCGGCACGTTGTCCGTCGGCAGCCTGCAGTGCCTGCACGTCGTGCACCTGCCCGCGGTGCTGGCGCGGTTCCACGAGCTGCACCCCGGCGTGGAGATCAGGATGCGCCAGTCCGGCAACGCCGAACTGGTCGAGGAGGTGCGCGCGGGCAGGCTCGACCTCGCGTTCGTCACCCGTCAGCACAAGATGGCGGACGACCTACGGGTGTCCACTTTGTCCAGTGAACCGCTCGTGCTCGCCTGCGCGCCGGAAAGTCCGTTCGCCACCAGGGACTCCGTCGAACTCGCCGAGCTGGCGGGTCAGTCGTTCGTCGACTTCAACGCCGACTGGGGCACGCGCGACGAGGTCGACCGCACGCTGGCCGCCGCCGGGGTCGAGCGGCACGTCGCCGTCGAGGTCAACGACGTGCACTCACTTCTTGACTTCGTCGGGTTCGGTCTCGGGGTTGCGCTCGTTCCCCAGTCCTTCGCGGGAAAATCGGACCTTGTCCAGTTCCTCGGGCTTCGCGGCGACGTAGACGTCCCCTTCGCGGAAACGGTCGTCGTCACCGGGCACACCGTCGGCGCGGCCGCCGGGGAGTTGCTGGACATGGTCTTCGAGGCGCGGGCGGGCCGGCTCCGGGTCGCCGGATAGCGCCCAGCCCGCGTGCGTGGTCCGCATCGCCGTGCCGGGCAGCACCTCCAGCTTGCCCGTCTGCTTCGGCGGCGGTGGGTCGGTGAGCGCGAGGAACGTGCCGACCGTCGTGGTGCGGAAGTCGACCTCGCCCTTGAACGTGGCCTCGGTGAACGCGAGGCCGCCGCCGAACTTCGTCTCCGTGATGGTCAGCCGCCCGTGGAAGGTGGCACCGGAGAAGAGGGTGGGCTTGCGGATGTCCATGCGTGGCAACGTGGTGATGCCGTAGAACTGGGCCCGGCGCGCGGTGAACCTGTTGACCCGCCTGCCGTCCAGCTGGAAGTACTCCAGGGCGGCACCGGTCAGGTCGAGGTCGTAGTGGATCTTCTTCTTGTCACCCCACGAGAGCAGGTCGCGGATCAGCCGCTGCGCGGTGCGCCGGACCTGCTGCTCCCGCTGGTCCTCTGGCTGCGCTTTGACGAAGACCGTGTCCGGGTCGGCGCCGTTCTCGTCCCAGGACAGGTGGTGGAACGGCCGGCGCAGGTACGCGCACAGGACGTCGAGGACGGTCTGCGTGTAGCGCGGCGTGGAGTTCGCCAGCCACACCAGCGAATGCATCGCGCCCACCCGCACCTGGTCGGCCTCGTTGCCGAGCATCTCGACCGAGCGCGCGAACCGTTCGTCGGCGACCTTCTCGCTCTCCAGGGTGTGCTTGCGGTCGTTGAGCCACAACGCGTACAGCGCGACGACCGCACCGCCCGCGACACCGGCGGTCTTCACGATCTCGACCGCCGGCGCCTTGAACACCGCGAGGAGGACAGCCGTCGCCGCGGTGACCATGGCGGCCGAGATGACTGCGAAAAGCCACTGCACGTCAGTTCCTCCACGCTTCGGGAAGATCGGCTTCCGCTGCGAACGTACAGCCGTCCGCCTTCACGTCGGCCCACTCGGAGTTCGCGAACTTGGTCTCGCCGCCGAACTTCGTCTCCGTGAAGACGGCTAGCCCACGCGCCTTGACCCTGCTGAACCACGCCTTGCGGCGGAAGTCGTTGTGGTGCATGTACAACCGGCCGGTCACGTCGGCGTCGGTGAGATAGACGTCGCCGTGGACCACCATGTGGTGGAAGGCGTTGGACTCGTTGAGGTGCGCGACCCGCATGATCAGGTCGCCGACCTGCCGGTACGACAGGTCCATGTACTCGAGGTGGGCCTTGGTGAGGTTGAGGTCGTAGAGGACCGGGTCCTTCTCCTCCAGGCGCGGCAGGAGGTCCTCGATCAGCCGCTGCGAGGTGAGCCGGACCTCCAGCTCGATCTCCTCGGGATCGTTCTTCGTCTTCCGGTACGGCTGGCGCAGGTACGCGCAGAGGATGTCGAGCACGGTCTGCGCGTACTCGGTCCTGGACTTCGCGAGGCCGGCCAGCGCGTGCATCGCGCCCACCCGCACCTGTGCGGTCTCGTGACCCAGCAGCTCGACGGCGCGCGCGAACCGTTCGTCGGCCACGCGGGACCTGTCGTGGTCGATGCGCTGGCTCTCGAGCTCCTGGCGCGCCTCCTCCACCTTGCGGCGCCGGTCGTTCAGCCACAACGCGTAGAGGGCGATGATCGCACCGCCCGCGAGACCGCCGGTCTTGATCGCCTCGTGCTTGGGCGCGCGGGGGTCCACGAGCAGCAACGTGCCGCCGACCAGCAGAAACACGCCGATGGACGCGAGAATGGTCGACAGCAGCAAACTTTTCCTCACGAGGTCGGCATTCTGCCAAGGACCGAGGGCATGATGGGCTGGAACGGTCCGAACGCGGGTGGGGTGAGCGAGTGGAGCGGCCGAACTGGGCGCCGGGGGACATCGACCTGGAGCGGCCCAGCGTCGCGAGGGTGTACGACTACTGGCTCGGCGGCGCGCACAACTTCGCCGCGGACAGGGCCGTCGCCCAGAAGACCCTGGAGACCATGCCCGAGTTACGCGGAGTGGTCCTCAACCACCGCGCGTTCCTGCGCAGGGCCGTCCGCTACCTGCTCAGCCACGGCGTCCGGCAGTTCCTCGACCTCGGCTCCGGCATCCCGACCGTCGGCAACGTGCACGAGATCGCGCAGGCCGCCGACCCCGAGGCACGCGTCGTGTACGTGGACATCGACCCGGTCGCCGTCGCGCACAGCCGGTCGTTGCTGGGTGGCAACGGTCACGTGAGCGTGCTGCACGCCGACATCCGCGACTGGGAGGGTGTGCTGGCCTCCGACGAGGTGGACAAGCAGCTCGACTTCGACGAGCCGGTCGCCGTGCTGATGATCGCGCTGTTGCACTTCGTGCCGGACGAGGAAGACCCGTGGGGCGTCGTCGGCGGCTATCGCGACCGCCTGTCGTCCGGCAGTTTCCTCGCCATCTCGCACGCCGGCTACGAGGCGGACGAGGAGACGGAGGCGTCCCGGCAGGCCCGCAAGATCTACGACCGCGACGTCACGCGGATGAGGTTTCGCGACCCGACCGAGATCAGCCGCTTCTTCGGCGGGTTCGCGCTGGTCGAGCCGGGTGTCGTCCGGGTGCCCGCCTGGCGTCCCGAGTCGCCGTCCGACGTGGAGGAGTCCGGGAAGCGTTTTCCCGGGTTCGGTGCGATAGGCCGGAAGGCGTAGAGATGACTCCGGACGGCGACCAGCCGTATGCTGCGCGTTCGTGGCGTTAGGGCCGAGAAGATGACCGATCGGGTTGACCAGCGGGTGCGTGAGGATCGCTCTCCTTTGAGCCCGGCCGTACTGGCCGGTGCGGAGGCGTTCGCGCGTAGCTGGGCCACGGCCGTCATCGGGTCGAGTTACGTGCCGATGACCAGGGCCGAGGTCGCCCAGCACCTCCAGGACCTCACCGAGACGCTGGTCGAGGCGCTGTTCGCGAGCCCGTTCCGCACGGCACCCGGCTACGAGATCGGCTCACGGCTGGTCGACGCGCACTTCACCGGCACCGACACGCTCGGCCGCACGATCCAGCTGCTCGGCGACGACCTGCCGGCCGAGCTCGGCTTCTCCGGCGACGCCAGGCTGACGTCCCGCCTGTCGGCCCTGCAGGGCGCGCTGGCCGCCGGGTACGCCCGCGCGCTGCGCGAACGCACGCTCGCCGAGCAGGAGGCGATCAGGGCGGCCGTGCTGGACGCCCGCGACCAGGCCGAGTCCATGCTGCGGGCCTCGGAGGCCCGGTTCCGCGCCATGTTCACCGAGGCCGCGATCGGCATCGGCATCGCGGCCATCGACGGCCGGATCCTCGACGTCAACCAGGCCCTGCAGGACATGCTCGGGTTCAGCGTCGAGGAGATGCGCCAGTACAACGTGCGCGACCTCATGCACCCCGAGGACGCGGGCAGCGTGTGGCGGCTCTACGACCAGCTCATCGCGGGCGAGTGCGACCACTACCGGGCCGAGAAGCGGTTCCATCGGGCCGACGGCGAGCAGGTGTGGACGCACCTGACGCTGTCGCTGGTCCGCGACGACCACGGCGAGCCGCAGTACCAGGTCGCGATGATCGAGGACGTCACCGACCGGCACCTGCTGCAGAACCGGCTGCGCTACCAGGCGTTGCACGACCCGCTCACCGGGCTGCCGAACCGCGCGCTGTTCCTCGAACGCCTCGGGCGCGTGTTCAACAACCGCGCCAAGCACGTGCGGGCCGGCCTCTGCTACCTGGACCTGGACGGCTTCAAGGTCATCAACGACTCGCTGGGCCACGACATAGGGGATCAGCTGCTGGTCGAGGTCGGCCGCCGGCTCGACCACTCGGTGTCCGGCGAGGGCAAGCTGGTCGCGCGCATGGGCGGCGACGAGTTCGTGATCCTGGTCGAGGGCTCGTCCGGCGAGCAGGACATCGTGGACGTCGCGGACCGGGTGCTGACCGAGCTGGAGGCGCCGATCCGCATCGCGGGCCACGAGCTGTCCGTGTCGGCGTCGATCGGCATCGTCGAACGGCAGCTGTCCGGCACGACGTCCGCGGACCTGATGCGCGACGCGGACATCACGCTGTACTGGGCCAAAGCGGACGGCAAGGCGCGCTGGGCGTTGTACGACCCGGAGCGCAACGCCCGCGAGGTCGCCCGGTTCACGCTGTCCGCGACGATGCCGCGCGCGTTGGAACGCGGCGAGTTCTACGTCGAGTACCAGCCGCTGGTGCGCCTGGAGGACTCGACGGTCACCGGCGTCGAGGCGCTGGTGCGCTGGCAGCACCCGGAGTTCGGGCGGCTCGCGCCGGACCGGTTCATCGAACTGGCCGAGGAGACCGGCCTGATCGTCCCCTTGGGACGGTGGGTGCTGCGCAAGGCTTGTGAGGAAGCACGGCGCTGGCTGGTGGAGTTCGGTGACGCGGCGCCGTTCGTGTCGGTGAACCTGGCCGTACGGCAGTCCCGCGACCCCGAGTTGGTGCGTGACGTCAAGCAGATCCTGGACGAGTGCGCGCTGCCGCCGCACCACCTGCAGCTGGAGCTCACCGAGTCGGCGATCATGGGTACCGCCGACGAGCCGCTGGAAGCGCTGCGGGCGTTGTGCGACATGGGTGTGCGCATCGCGATCGACGACTTCGGCACCGGCTACTCGAACCTGGCCTACCTCAAGCACCTGCCCGTGCACGAGCTGAAGATCGCCGGCTCGTTCATGGAGGGGCTGCGGGCCGAGAACGAGGAAGACCCGGTCGACGCGCAGATCGTCGCGACTTTGGTGCAACTCGCGCACGCGTTGTCGTTGGGTGTCACGGCGGAGGGTGTGGAGACGCCTGCTCAGGCCGCCCGGTTGCTGCGGCTGGGCTGTGACACGGGGCAGGGGTGGTTCTTTGCGCGGCCGGGTCCGCCGGAGAACATCGACAGCCTGTTGCGTGGTGATCTCTAGCGCTCGCTGCGGGCCGTCCCGTGGAACGACCCGCGTCGTCGCGAACCGCTACAACAGCTAGCGCCTGCTCACGTTGTGCCCGGAAAGCTGGACGACCGGTTGAGCGCCGCCCAGGTCGGACGTCCGGTACTCACCCCGGATCGTCTGGCTCTCACCGGGGAACAGCGTGATGTAGTTGTCGCTCCAGTCGACCGGCAGCACCTCGGCGCCGCCCTGCCCCTTGCGCAGCGACGCCCGCATGAAGAACGCCACGGAAGTCCCGGTGTTCTTCACGGTCACGCTCGTGGACTGCCTGCCGTTAGTGCCCGGCGCCGTCGTGGAGGTCACCGACACCTGACCTGCCCTCAACGAGCTCAACGACTTCAGGTCCGTGTACTGGGCCTGCGGCGTGTACCACCAGTCACCGGCGTTGTAGTTCAGCGTGTCCGCCTTGGTGGACAACCAGTAGACGTTGCGGTCGATCTCCTTGCCCGTGGAGTCCTTCAGCAGCAGCCGCACGAAGTACGCCGGCGAGAGGCCCGACGGCTGCGGCAGGGTGCCGACCCGCACGGAACCGTTGGCCCTGGCCGGAACCGGACGCGTCTCGTTCGCCTTCTGCGTGCCGTCGGAGTTGAAGACCGTCACCTGCAGGCTCATGCCCTGCTTGGCTTCCAGGCCCATGTTCACCACGGCGAGCGACTTGTCGTCGTAGGAGTACTGCGCGTGCAACGCCTTGTTGGCCGTCTTGGCACCGAAGTACGAGCCGGCTGTCGCGAGGTTGTAGTTGTAGAGGTGCCAGTAGAGCTTGGGCCACGGGTCGTTCTGCATCCAGTAGATGAGGCCCTGCGCCTGGTTCGCGCCGGCGTCGGAGAAGTCGCGGCCGAACGCCTCGAACTGCGCGCGGTTCGTCTCGTACTGCTGTAGCTGTGCCTTCCTGACGAAGTCGTCCACGGTGGACGGCTTGCCGTAGCGGTTGTCGAGCGCGGTGCCCCAGAAGCCGATCTTGCTGAAGTTGGCCGACGGCGACAGGTGGTACTGCGGCGCGTTGTAGTTCGTCAGCTTGTTGATCTCGGCCTGGCTCATGAACTTCCTGAGCTCGTCCATCTCCGGGATCGCGAGGCCGGGACCGATCTCCGACGCGAAGCCCGCGCTGCCGCCCTTCTGGTTGTTGTACCAATAGACCGGAGGCTCCCACCAGTACGGGCCGTCCATCTTCATGCCCGAGTCACCGAGCTGCGGAGAGCTGCGGCGCGCGGCCGCGGTGACGATCGGCGTCTGCCAGTCGGCACGCTTCAGGGCGTCCAGGTAGATCTTCTCCACGTCGGCGACCGGGGCCTCGTCCGAGCCGATCAGGAACGTGAACACGCTGGGGTGGTTGCGGATCCGCTTGGCCTCGCCCTCGGCGGACGCGCCGGCGACCCTCTTGTCCTCCGCGGTGAACCCGCCGGTGTTCTGCCACTTCGAGCAGCACTCCCAGCCGGTCATCAGCAGGATGCCCATGCGGTCGGCCATGTCGTAGATCTCGTCGTTCTCGGGCTTGCCCTCGAGGCGAATCGTGTTGAGGCCCATGGACTTCGTCAGCATCATCTCGTCGGCGATCTTCCGCACGTCGGTGCGCAGGAAGAGGTCCGACGCCCAGCCGCCACCGCGGATCAGGATCGGCTTGCCGTTGATCTGGTACTGGAGGTTGCCGCTGATCATCTTCGAGGTGACCTCGCGGATGCCGAACGTCGTCTTCTGCTCGTCCGACCTGGCGCCGCCCACGGTCGCCGTGGCCGTCGCGTCGTACAGCGGTTGCGCGCCCATCTGGTACGGCCACCAGACCTGCGGGTCGGTGACGTTGAGCGTGAACGTGACGGTCCTGGTCTCGTTCGCGGCCAGGCTGACGATCTGGCTGTAGTTCTGGCCCGCGGCGCTGCCGGCGACGGTCGTGGTGACCGCGCTGCCGGTGTTGTTGCGCGCGTCGACCTTCACCGTGACCGTGGCGGTGTTCAGGTTCGGCAACGGCAGGTCGGACAGGACGTGCAGGCCGCGCACCGAGACCGCGCCGCTCTGCGCGATGTCGACGTCGCGGAACAGGCCCTGGTTGCGATCGGGCGGAAGCTGCGCCCAGTCGATGAAGTGGATCACCAGGTCCTTGGCGGGGTCGGACGGCGACGCCTTGATGGCGAGCGCGTTGTCGCCCTTGCGCAGCAGGCTGGTGACGTTGAACTCGAACGTCGGGTAGGCGCCGATGACGGTGTCCGTGCCGGCGACCTTCGTGCCGTTCAGCCACACCTCACCGCGGGAGATCACGCCGCCGTTGAGCTTGAGGAACGTGTTCACGCCCGGCTGTGGGTCGGCCTGGAAGACCTTGCGGTACCACCACGGCACCTTGAAGTCGGCGGGGTTGGCCCTCTTCAGGTTGTCCGAGTAGTTGACGTCCCCGTACCTGCCGTTCGCGATCAGGCCGGCCATCACCGTCGACCGCGCGGGCACGGTCAGCCACCCGGCGTCCGAGTAGCCGGTCCCGGAGATGACGCTGCCGGCCTGCGTGGCGGTGGCACTGGTCTGCATGCGCCAGTCGGGGATGGTGGAGGTCTGTCCGGGGGCGGCGGCCACGGTGAGCGCCGTTCCCGTGCCGGGCACGGGGCCCGCGTTGGCTGAGGTGCCTGGCACGAGCAAGGCCAGACCCACCGCCGCCACGACCAGGGCCGGTAGTGGTCGGTTGCGCAGCATGTCGCTCCTCGACGCATCGGGGCGGCGGCGCTTCGGGGTATCGTAAAGAAGGTTTCCTTTTGGTTGGGGTGACCGGCAATGCGCCCAACGGGTGACGCGGGACACCTCGTTCGCCACCCTGCGTGCCCGGTGATCCGATACGTTGGCCGCCATGCGTCGACTTGCCATCCCGTTCTTGCTGGCAGTGGTCCTGGCCGGGTGTTCAACGACCGAGCCGGGCAAGCCCTCCGCGAGTGATCAGACGGGCTCCGCTCCGACGACCGGAACTTCTACCGGTACCGCCCCCGTGAACAGGCCCAAGGCCGTCGACCTCAAGACGCTCGACCCGTGCACGCTGGTCACGCCCGAGGTGAAGACGGCCCTCGGCGTCCGTCTCGCGACGCCGGGCACCCCGGACCCCGAGTACGGCGCGGGCAGCAAGGCCTGCGGCAACAACTACGAGGACCGCACCTACTCCTCCGCCATCCACACGCTGCTCAACGGCGGAGTGGATCGGCTCAAGAGGACCGTTGGTGAGGCGGAGCTCACTCCGTTGCAGGTAGCCGGCTACCCGGCCTATCTGGATCAGCGCGAGACGAAGAACATCGGGCCCGCCTGCGACATCTACATCGATGCGCATGACGGACAGTTGTTGCTGGTCAGCGCCTTCGCTTTCGCGGAGCCCAAGGCCACGGCGGACGGAGCGTGCGCTCAGGCGACGAAGCTCGCGAACGCCGTCGGGCCTGTTCTGGCCACCAAGTGACAGTTGAGTAGAACTACTGGCCTTATACCGGGAACCGCTCACCCGCGTAATGCATCAGAGCTAAAGTCGTCCCAAATGCACACATGGCCCTGACTCTTCGGGGGCCGTACTGAGGAGGGTGTGCCGTGTTTCTCGCGGATGGTGGAGGTGGCGTTTCGTCGCCCCCCGAGTTCGGTCAGCGCAAGCTGAAGGTGGACCCGTCGGCCATTCCCCAGGCGAGGGCGGCGTTCGAGAAGGCGCTCGACGAGTTCGACGCCAGGATCAAGCCCCAGGTACACAGCCTGCCCACGAAGCCTTGGGCGGCCGACCCGGTCAGCAGCGAGACGTCGAAGGCGTTCAACGAACAGACGGCCGACAAGGCGCTGACCGCGCTGACCGTCTACCGCGCGCAGCTGTCCGGCGTGATCGACCAGCTCAAGATGATCGAAGAGCAGTACCGCATGACCGAGGGCGACAACGTCGCCATGTGGGGCAAGAACCTGCGAGACCAGGGCTGAGAGGGGGACTGACCGATGACTGACCACCGCTACCAGGGGTACGCGCACCCCGAGCTGTACAACATGATCAACTCCGGTCCCGGCGTCTCCGCCTCCATCCCGGTCGAACAGGGCTGGAAGCAGATCGCCGCGACGCTCGCCCAGATCGACGCCGACCTGCACACCGGTCTGACCAAGATGGGTGCGGACTGGGAGTCCGACGCCGCCGACGCCGCCCAGGGCGCGCTGTCGCCGCTGGCCCAGTGGGCCGGTTTCGCCGAGTCCGGCGCGACGACCATGGAGAGCTCCGCCCGCCTGCAGGGCGAGTACATCGCCGAGGCGCGCAAGAAGATGCCCGAGGTCGTCCCGGTCACGACCGAGAAGCCCGGCTTCCTCGACTACGCCGGTGGCGCGCTGACCGGTCCGCTCGGCATGGCGCACGTCATCGGCCAGCAGCAGGACCACGAACGGCAGGAAGCCGCGGCGGACAACGCCGCCGCCCAGGCCGTCAAGGTCATGGAGGACTACCAGTCGGACAGCCGCTGGAACTCCTCGACGCTCGGTGAGTTCCCGACGCCGCCGCAGGTCGTGATCGACACGCCGCCTCCCGGCGACACGGGTACCGGCAGCACGCGCGTCGGCTACACGTCGACCGGCTCTGGCGCGCCGACCGGCCACAACACGACCACCCCGTCGTGGACCGCCACGCCGACGCCGACCCCGCAGCCGCAGGTCTCGACCGGCTGGACGCCGCCGCCCACCGACACCACGCACACGTCGTGGACGCAGCCTCCGACGACGCCGCCTCCCACCTACACCCCGCCTCCCACGAGCCTGCCGCAGCCGACGCCGACCCCCACGCCGACGCCGGTCGTCCCCGGTGGCCCGGTGTTCACCCGGCCCGGCACGGGCGGTCCCGGCGGCCCCGGCACCCCCGGTGGCGGTCGCGGTGGTCAGCCCGGTTCCGGTTCCGGATCCGGCAAGCCGTTCGGGCCGATGTCCGGCTCGCTCGGCTCGTCCGGCCAGCAGAGCGGCGCGATGAAGCCCGGCGGGATGCCCGGTGGCATGTCCGGCATGGGCTCCGGTCCCGACGCGCTGCGTGGCGGTGCCGCGGGCACTGGCGCCGGTGCGGGCAAGGCCGGTGCGGCCGGTGCCGCTGCCGGTGGCGGCGCGCCCGGCCAGCGGGGCGAGGGCGAGGACGACATCGAGCACAAGGCGGCCGACTACCTGGTCGAGACCGACGATGTGTTCGGTGACGACCGCATGGTTGCGCCACCGGTCATCGGTGGCCTGCCAGAGTGAGTCTGTTCGGCGCTCCGGCGGAGAGGGAACCGATCACTCTCTCCGCCGAGGAGTTCGACGTGCTGTGGGAACGCATGAACGTCGGCCCCATGCCGCTCATTCTGAAAGTTCCCACGCCAGGTAAGACACGCGACGAGCGCATCCAGCTCGAGAACCGCGTCTACCAGCAGTTGGACCACCGGCGCCTGGGCAACTCGCGCGGGCTCTCGTCCGAACTGGACGGGCTCCTGCGCATGTTCGTGAAGCCCGAGCGGGAGGCGGACGGCCGCCTCTGGCTCGGGCACAGCCTGCGCGTCCTCGCCGTGGCGAACGGCGACTGGGGCGCGGTGGCGACGTTGCGGGACGACCAGCTGACGTTCCAGCCGTGGGCGGGCTCCGGGCTCGCCTCGGCGGTGCTGTCGGTGCTGCCCGCGCACCCCGCCGGTACGGGTCTCTCGGTGACGCTGCCGAGCGAGGACATCGAGAAGGCGATCGGGCGGACGGACGGTTCGCCGAAGTCGATGGAGGCCGAGTTCCGCGGCATCGGGCTGCGCGAGGCCGACGCGAAGGCGCTGGTGAAGATGTTCACCGGGCTCGTGCACACCGGAAACTTCGGCGCAGCCGCCCGCGACAAGTACGGCAAGCGCTGGCGTCCCGAGCGCGTGGTGGCGTTCTTCGACACCGAAGAGGGCCGCTACCTGCAGCAACGCCGTGCGTCGAACGGCCAGCCGCCGTGGAGCACGTTCACGCCGACCGACGCGCGCCGGATGATGCACCAGGTCGACGAGCTGATCTCCGAGGCGGTCCGTTCCGCGGGAGTCTGATCTCTGGTTTGATCTGACCACCGCCGCCGTGGCCAAGACCCCTTGGAGACGGCGAAATGAGCATCGACAGAAGGCTGTTCCTGCTGGCTACAGGGGCTGCACTGGTCGGGACGTCGACGATGACGGGGACTGCCACCGCGCAGTCCTCCGCCTCGTTGTGGCAAGAGTTCGTTGCCAACCCGTACAACCACCCGCAGATCCCCAACATCGCCTACGCCGGCTACCGCACGGGCGAGAAGCCCGCCCGCCGTCCCGTGCTCGCGAACGTTCTCTTCTTCGGCGCCAGGCGTGATGGCTCGGCCGACGCTTCCGCCGCCATCAACAAGGCCATCGAGTTCGTCGGCAGGCTGGGTGGCGGCACCGTGTACGTGCCGCCGGGCCGCTACTGGATCGACGACATCATCCGCATCGGCTACGACAACGTGGTGCTGCGCGGGGCGGGCAGCGAGAAGACGACCTTCTACGCGGCTCGGTCGCTGGAGGAGATCGTCGGCATCAACCGCAGCCGCTACGGCTCGGAGAACTCGGCGTGGAGCTGGTCCGGCGGCCTGGTGTGGGTCTGCCACCGCGACCGCTACCAGCCCCTGGTGGACGCGATCAAGGCTCGCAACTGGCCGTTCGAGGGCTGGACCGGCAACGAGCTGGAAGCCGGTGAGACGCTCACCACCGTCACCGGTGCCGCGGCGCGCGGCTCGTTCGTGGTGACCGTCGAGAATGGACGAAAGCTGCGGGCCGGCCAACGCGTGTTGCTGAGGCTGGACGACTCCGAGTACTCGCTGCCCAAGCACATGTGCGGTGACGTTCCCGGCACGGCCACCTACCGGTGGGACGACAAGAGCAAGCTCCTGTCGTACTTCCCGTTCCTGTGGCCGGTGCGGGTGGAGTGGGTGCGCGGCAACAGGGTGAAGCTCGCGCAGCCGTTGCCGTTGGAGATCCGCCCGGAGTGGAAGGCCCGCCTGACCACGATGGCGCCGGTCGTCACCGGCGCGGGCGTCGAGGGCATCAAGATCGAGATGTTCAAGGTGCCGACGCCGAAGCACCTGCAGGACAAGGGTTACAACGGTCTCGCGTTCCAGTGCGCGTGGGACTGCTGGGCCGACGACGTGCACGTCCAGGACGTCGACAACGGCTTCCTCCTGGTGTCCTCCAAGGGAATCTCGCTGCTGAACACGCGCGTGTCCGGCCGCGGGCACCATCACGCGTACGCGGTGCGCGAGCAGTCCCACGACAATCTGACCGACGGCTTCGTGATCGAGGCGCCGTCCGAACCTTCGCAGGCGGGCGCGGGCAACCACGGCCTGAACGTCGAAGGCCTGTCCTGCGGCAACGTCTGGACCCGCGGCCGCATGGACCACGACGTCTTCGACACCCACCGCGGCCTGCCGTTCGCCAACGTCCGTACCGAGATCACCATCAACAACGTCGGCGCGCACGGCGGCAGCGCGAACGCGGGCCCGTTGTACGGCGCCCGTTTCGCGCACTGGAACGTCACCGTCACCAACCAGCGCGCCGGCAACGTCCGCATCGACCAGGTGGCGCCCTGCAGCGCCACCGTGGCGATCTCCGAGGTCCGCGACTTCGGCCAGATCGACAAGCCGGACTTCACCGGCGGGCTGAACTCCCGCCTGGAGCTCTACGGCACGACCGACGTGACCCCGCGCAACCTGTATGACGCGCAACGGAAGTTGCGTCGTTCATGAGCTAGCCATCTGGATCGGCAACGACCACGCCACGTCGTTGAGGTCGGTGGGGAGCACGAGACTCTCCACCGACCTCCCGATCCGCCGCGTCCAGCCCTGTTCGGTGAGTTCCAGCCGGTACGACGAGTGCTCGCTCGGCGTCGTGTCGGAAAGCAACAGGTGCTGACCATAGGTGCGCCCCGCCGTCGCCAAGGTCTGCAGGAGCTCGCTGAACTCCGGCCGTTCCTCCAGGAGCCCGTGCACACCGTCGATGCAGATCAGGAGCTCGGGTAGCGCAAGTCCTGCCGCGCGGTAGTCCCAGATGGTGCGGTGACGGCTTTCCGCCAGCGTTCTGGTGCGCAGTTCGTGGTCTTCGAGCAGGTCCACGATGCCGTGCCGTACGTGCGGTGCGCCGTCCAGACCAGCGAACACACCGTTGCCGTGGAAGTCGATGAGGACGACCTGGAGTTCGTCCGGTGAGTGCCGCAGCATCTGGCCGAGGACCAGAGCACGGATGCCTTCCGCTCGTCGTCCCTCCGGCGCGACCACGTCGCCGTGCGGTCCCATCCCGTCCTGCAGGTGCTTGGACTTCAGGTCGATCTCGACCGGCTGCCCGTACTCGTCCACGCCGACCGCGACCCGGTACTGCAGCTTGACCGGCCGTGGCTTCCACACGTGCTTGTTCGGCATCTCGTGCAGGCTGAAGAAGTCCGGCACCGGCTCTTCCCGGAGCATCAAGCGTGGCAACGACTTCGCCACCTCGTCGAGGTTCGCGGGTGCCTCGCAGTCGTCGATCCGCAGGTCCGCCACCTCGTGCGGGCTGTCGAGCAACAGCTGCACGCCCGACTTCCCGACGTCCTGCGCGATGGTCAGCAGCGCCGCACCGAGCTCGGTCGCTTCGAGTTCGGCGAAACCGTTGACGCAGACGAGGAGTTGCGGCAGCACCTGGTCGAAGCCGCGGTGGTCGAAGACCGTCCAGGTGTTGCCGACGACCTCGAGCCGGCGTTCCGACTCGGCCAGGAGTTCCTCCGCGATCCGCGCGGGATCCCTTGCCGCGTCACGGTGATGCGCCAGCACGTGCGGAGCCTGATCGAGCCCGGCGAACACGTCCGTGTCGTGCGCGTCGATGAAGACCGCCTGGAACAGCTTGGGTGAGTGCGTGGTCAGCAAGCCCAGCACCAGACTCCGGAACGCCTCCGGTGCGGTGATACTCAGGTGGGATCCCGTCCGCCACTTCCCGTCGGCGAAGTGCGTGAGTTCCGCGACCACCGGCCTGCCGCTCTCGCTGACACCGACCGGGACCTTCCACCACCGCCCCTTCCACGCGAGCGCCTTGGTGAACCGACCCAACCCGTGCAGCGAGAGGAAGTCCAGCACCTCGACCCGCAACGGCAGCCGCTCCGGCAACTCGTCCACGGCCCGCGCGGTGATGATCACCCGCACGTTCCACGCCGCCGCCGCGATCCACCGGACGGAGTCGGCGAGCCCCGGATCGCTGTCACTGCAGTACTTCCAGTCGTCGACCAGCAGCGTCGCACCGGGCTCGGCGCCTCGCTCGAACCACGCCAGCAGGTTCTGCCGCCGCCGTTCGTCACCGGGCTCGAAACTCCGCGCGACCCCGGCTGCCTCGCCGCGTCCGATGCGGTAGATCCCTTGTATGGCGGCGATTCGGCGCGTGACGAGGTCGGGCGGCCCGATGAGGGCGAGGTGGTTCACGGGAGCGCGATCTGTGCGTGGAGGCGGTGGGGCAGGGAGAGGCCGAAGCCGGGCCGGTCCGGCACGCGGGCGGCCTCGACGGGGTCGACGAGCGAGGTCGCCGGGTCGTCCAGGCGGAACTCGACGGCGAACGCCAGGCTGTTCCTGATGAACGGCGGCACCTGGTCCCAGGCACGCGCGGTCACCACGATGTGGCGTTGCGGATCGAGCGGCTCGCCGGGGCCGTCGAGGAGTTGGTAGCGGCCCGGATCACCGAGCACACCGGCGAGGGTGCGCAGCGTCGTGCTCTTGCCGGTGCCCGGTTTCCCGACGATGGCGCCGTGGCGGAGTTCCTCGGTGAACGTCGGAACCAGCACGTCACGCCGTTGTTCGAACGGCTTGTCCACCAGGCCGATGGCGCCGGGCGGGAGCATTCCCAGCGTGAGGTCCGCGTGGCTCCTGTGCAGTGGCGGCAGCGTGAGGGCATGGGCGGGCGGCGCGGAGCCGATCAGCATGGGCGGCAGCAGTTCCGCCCACTCCTCCAGGTCGTGCGGCGGCACCGCGGAGGGCCATTCGGGGATCTGGAACGGCAACGAGGCCGGGAACGCGTCACCGGAGTAGAGCAGATGGACGCCCACACCGCGGCCTGCTCGGGTGAGCGACTCCAGGACGTCCTGGAAGCCGGGGTACCGCTCGATCAGCACCTCGGCGCTGTCGATGCAGATCAGCAGTGCCGGCAACGGTTCGTGGCCCATGAGCTGCAGCCGCCGGTCGAACTCGCCGGCGAGCCCCGTCTGGAACCGCTCGAACAACTCGTCGTCGCTTTCGCCGCTGAGCGCGAACGACACATGGGGCGCCGTGTCCAGACCGTCGAAGACGCCGATGTTCTTCATGTCGAACAAGCCGAGGTTCAGGTCCTTCGACGAGTGCGTGACCATGAGGCCCAGCAACGCGGCGAGGAGCCTCTGCTCGCGAACAGCCGCAGGGCCGAGGTAGGTGCCGTTCGGCCCGTCGACGCCGATGTCCAGGTACACCGGCCATCCGCGGGCGTCCCCGCCGACGGCGGCCTTGAGGTCGTGGCGCTGGTGCTTGTTGCTCAGGTCGGCCTCGATCTCGTGCAGGCCGAGGAAGTCCGTGGCCTCACCGTGCAGGTGCCGCCGCAGCCGGTCCGGCACGTCCGCCCAGTTCCGCGCCGTCAGGACGACCTGCACTCCCCGGGCAGGTCCGAAGGCGGCGATCCACTCGACGCTGCCGACCAGTTCCGGGTCGTACCCGGCGCACAGCGACCAGTCGTCCACCAGCAGCACCGCACCGGACGGCGCGCCGCGCTCGAACCAGTCCAGCAGGCTCCGGCAGCCCGGCTGGTCGGAGGGGTCGAAGGTGGCCGAGACGGGCAACGGGTCCGCGCCCCGCCCGATCCGGTAGGTCGAGATGTTCGGTGCCGCCGCCAGCGCCGCCGTCAGCCGCTCCCTGGTCGCCTGCCCGGGACCGACGACGGCGAAGTTCCTGATCACAGCCCCCAGGTATACCAACAGCCCGGGGAGCGCCGCTGCCCCTTCGCTAATGTGGGCGACGTGCCAGCCAAAGCCGTCGACCCAGCCGAGATGCGAGCCGCCGTGCAGGCCGTGCTCCCGTGGCTGCGAGGTGAGGCTGACCAGCCAGAACGTCCCGCGCTCGCCGCCGCCGTCCGGCTGAGCCTGCGCACCCTCGAACAGATCGCGCCCGGCCGCAGCGTCGAGGTGCGCGTTCCCCCGTTCGCGGCCGTGCAGTGCGTCGAAGGGCCGCGCCACACCCGCGGCACGCCCCCGAACGTCGTCGAGACCGACCCGCGCACGTGGCTGGAACTGGCCACCGGCACGCTCGCCTGGACCGACGCGCTGGACGGCGCCCGAGTCACCGCGTCGGGGACCCGGGCCGACCTCTCATCCCTGCTGCCGGTCGTGAAGTTCTAGAACCACGACCCGATCGTCTTCACCGCGCCACCGACACCGTCGACGACGTCGCGCCCGAGCTCCACCGCGTTGCCCACCGTGTCGACCACGACGTCGCCGGCATCGCTCGCGACCTCGCCGACGGTGTCCACCGCGTGCCCGGCCGCGTCACCCCAACGGCCGTTCGAGATGTCGTCCACGACCTGACCACCACCGCGCCAGACGTCCTCGCCCATGTCGACGACCTCCTTGCCGGTGTTGACCCCCCAGTCGATGACCGGCCCGACACCGGGAAGGTCCGAACCGGGCACCTCACGTGGCGTGGGCGCGTCCTGCCAGCGCTGCTCGGTGACGCTCCCGCCGTCGCCGTTGGCGATCTTGGCGAGATTGTTGAGCGATTCGGAGTCCTTGTCGTAGTAGGACGAGTGGGCGTGCCCGATCCACGACTCGCCAGACGTGCCGAACGTCTTCGCGCCGAAGGAGGAGTCATAAGGACCGGTCGACGACCCGTCCTTGGTGAACCAGTCGCCACTCGTGGCCTGGATGACCGGATCGTGTTCGGTCCCACCGACGTAGACGTGCCCGCCACCGGCCGACAGCTGGTCCGCGTTGGACGCGCCAACGCCTGGCGAGCCAACGAACACGATGTCGTCCGCTTTCAGTCCGTTGTCCATCGCGGAATAGCCGACAACCGTGCTGCCGTAGCTGTGGCCGATCACCGTGACGTGGGCGTTCGGGTTGGCGGTGCGGTAGCCCTCGACGTCCTTCGCGAGGATCTGACCACCCTCGATCGCCTGCGCGGGGTCGTTCACCTGACCGGGCAGGAACTCCGGCGCGTCGTAGCCGAGCCACTGGATCGCGGCACCGTCCGGACCCATCTTCGCGCTGAGGTTCGAGGCCTGGTCCAAGCCGAAGCTGCTGAGCGTGGACGTGGTCCCCGGCACGCACACCGCGACGTTCTTCGCGGTGTCCGGGTTGCCGAACGCGACAGCGATCGCGCCCTCCTTGGCACCGGCGCCGTCCGGGCTCCACGCGAGGATGTACGCCTGCTTGCCGGTCTCCGCGCTCATCCTTTCGGCTTTGTCCAACGCGCCGACCGCATCGTCCGCGTTCTTCGCACGGCGCGCTGCCTCGTCGTACTGCGACATCAGCTGCGAGCCCTGGGCGTCGTTGCGCAGCGCGCGCTGGCCCTCGGACGAGTTCGGGTCGACGCCGAGCTCGCGGGCACGGTCGGCGAGCTGCTGCTTGAGCTGGTCCTTCTCCGCGTTGAACCGCGCCGCGTCCTCCGGGATCCGCTTGCGGTTCGCGTAGTCCAGCACGTCGGCGGGAAGCCCGCGGAGTTGGCCGAGTTCCTGGTACTTGGTGTTCTTGAGCGCTTCCTGCTGGTCCTTGCTCAGCGACTTCCACCAGTCCGCGACGGCCTTCGGGTCGCTGCCGGGTGGCGGCACCGGCGGCAGCGCACCACCCGCACCTCCGCGTTGGGCGGCGCGGTCCCAGCCGCAGTCTGTGCGCGCGGACTCCTCGAAGCCCGGTGGGATCTTGGTCAGCGCGCTCGCGTAGGAGCGCAGAACGTTGTTGTAGCCCGACTTCACCTTGTCCAGGTGCTCGTTGACCTGGTTGGCGAGCTGGCGGGTCTGTTCCGCGTCCATGCTCGGCGGACGGCCACGCCACACGCCGATCGCCTGGTCTGCGGCGCTGCGCATCTGGCCGTAGGCGCGCGAAGCGGCCTGCACGATGTCAACGCCCGCGCCGAGTCGTTCGGCAGCAGCCTTGGCGGCGGTGGCGGACAGCTGGGCGCGGGCGGTGAACTTCGTGGCGGCGTCGCCGGTCCAGCTGCTGATGGCGGTCTTGCCGCCGTTCGCGACGGACTCCCCTGCACGACCGACCGCGCTGACCGCACCGGTGATCGGGTCGGCGGCCGCAGCGATCCGGCCGGCATCGCCTGACGCGAGCCTGCCGTACAGGCTCTCGGGATCCGTGTAGCTCACTTGCCGCCCCCAAAACCCTGGAGAATCTTCTGCAAGGCCGACGTGTGATCGTCTTCAGTGCGCTGATAGGCATCAGCGTTCGACACGAGGCCCTCTGCCGCGTCGGTGATCCAGGCCGAGCCGCGCTGGAGGTCCTGAGAGTGCGTGCCGACGAACTTCGACAGCGCGTCCGCGAACTCCGCGGCGGCGTCGACCTCCCCGAACGCGCCCGCGTCGAGCTGGAGCATCGAGATCATCTCCGCTGCCTCGCGTACCGCGTCGGAGCCGTTGCCGAACTCCTTGGACGCGTTGCGCAGCACCTCTGGCTCAACGCCGAACATCGCCACCCCCTGTTGGTCACCGATCAATGCGACGCACGTACATGATGGCCGGTTCCCCACTCGCCGGTGGACGGTTTCGGCCATGATGTCGTTCATGGTGCAGACAGGGTGGACGGCCCAGCGATGGACCGCTGTGTTCATCGAGCAGGCCGAGATGTTCCGCAAGGCAGTGGCAGACGCGGACCCGGCCGCCGAGGTGCCGACGCGCCCCGGCTGGACCGTCCAGGACCTGGTGATCCACCTCGCGCGCTTCCTGGAGACCTCCACCGAGTACCTGCGAACCGGCAGCCGCACCGCGATGCGGCCGTCGCCCCCGCCGGCCGGGCTGTCGCCGCTGCAGTACCTCGACCTGCAGCTGTCTGCAGCCGCGGAGATCCTGACGGCCGTGCCGGGAAACCGCCCCGTGTGGACGTTCTCGCCGGCCGCGCCCGACCTGGCCTGGGTGTGGCACCGCCGGATCGCGCACGAGACGGTGTTGCGCCGGTTCGACGCGCAGACAGTCGTCCGCCAGGTCGTGGCCACGGACGCAGACCTCTGCGCCGACGGCATCGACGAGGTGCTGAGCACGATCGTCGCGGCCAATCTCGACGGCGACGTGCCGAGCACCGTGACCGGCACCGCATTGGTGCGTCCCACAGACGTGCCGGAATCGTGGCTGATCTCCCTGACAGCGGGTGAGGTGCCCGAACTCCGGGCCGCGGCCCCAGGTGAAGAGGGCGACGCGCAGGTGACTGGTGAGGCCGAGGTCGTCTACTTCTGGCTCTGGAACCGCATGAACTTCAAGGAGATGACCGGCGACCAGGGCGTGCTGGACGTCCTCCAGGTCGGACGGGGGCACTGATGCGCAAGCTCGCTGCGGTGGTGCTCGGTTGCCTGTTGCTCGCCGGATGTGCGGCGTCCTGGCAACAGGAACTTCGATACAAGATCGTCTCATCGCACAACACCAGCTCGTCCGAGTTCTTCGATCTCGAACTGGTGGGAGAGGTGCCCAAGGGTTCACTGAAACCCGAGGAGCTGAAGAGCACGCCACTGCTCACGACCCAGGCCGAAGGCGCTCAAGTCGGCGACGAGGTGCTTTGCTCCGTTGAACAGGAGAAAGGCAACGCGTTCGGGAACTCGAACGTCGTGACGCACATCAGGAAGTGCAGGAAAGCTTGATGCGCAAGGTCATCGCGGTGTTTTCCGGTTGTCTCGCGTTGACGGCTTGTGGCGACGGTAGGTTCGAGGGCGACGTCAGGTTCAAGGTCACCGAGGCCGACTCCTTGAGCTATGAACTCGTCCTGGCGCAGGAGCAGCCCGTTGACATGGTCAGCGACTGGTACTCGGGACGTGTCAACGTCGATGACTTCGTCGAGCCCGTCTCGGTCGGCGACGAGGTGATCTGCCACATCGTGCAGCAACGGGTCCAGGAGAAGGGCATCGCGACCCGCATGACGGCCTCAAACTGCCGGAAGGCCTGATGCGCAAGATCATCGCGGTGCTCGCGGCCTGCCTGGTGCTGGCCGGCTGCGGCCTCGGCCGCTGGGAAGGCGAGATCCGCTTCAAGGTCACCAGCATCAACACCTGCTACGACGGCTACAGCGACGTCATCTGCGCCACCCGCATCTACCTCGACCTGGTGGGCGACCTGCCCGGCGGAGCACCCGGCAAGAGTTCCTTCAAGGGTGCCTTCGCGGAGCCGGACGACTTCGCGGACGAGTCGAAGGTGCGCGACGAGGTGGCGGTGGGCGACGAGATCATCTGCGTGGGCCAGGAACAGTCCGAGGGCTTCGAGTACCTCAACGGCATCCCGCTGCAGCTCTCGAAGTGCCGGATGGCATGAGTTTCATCACCTCACCAGGGGTCTGGAGGGGGTAGTTGGCCCCCTGCTCCACATACACTCGGGTTGCAGCCAGCCCCATTCGTGAGGGAGCCAATTCGGTGGTCGACGACCATTCCCAGTCCGAACAGGACCCCCGTGAGGAGTGCGGCGTCTTCGGCGTCTGGGCTCCGGGTGAAGACGTCTCCAAGATGACCTACTACGGGCTCTACGCCCTGCAGCACCGCGGCCAGGAGGCCGCGGGCATCTCGGTCGGAGACGGGGCGCAGGTCGTCGTCTTCAAGGACCTCGGGCTCGTCAGCCAGGTGTTCGACGAGCAGGTCCTGCAGAGCCTCAAGGGCCACGTGGCCGTCGGGCACTGCCGTTACTCCACCACCGGGTCCACGACCTGGGAGAACGCGCAGCCCACGTTCCGCACCACCGCCGCCGGTTCGGGGCTGAGCCTCGGTCACAACGGCAACCTGGTGAACACCGCCGAGCTGCTGGAGAAGGCCAAGAGCCTCGGCATCGTCGAGCGCAACGGCGCCACCACCGACTCGGACATCCTCTGCGGCCTGCTCGCCCACGCGGCGGCCGACAAGGGGATCGAGCAGGCCGCGCTGGAGCTGCTGCCGACGGTCAAGGGTGCGTACTGCCTCACGTTCTCCGACGAGTCCACCCTCTACGCCGCGCGTGACCCGCACGGTGTCCGCCCGCTGGTCCTGGGCCGGTTGGAACGCGGCTGGGTCGTGGCGAGCGAGACCGCGGCGCTCGACATCGTCGGCGCGAGCTTCGTGCGCGAGGTCGAGCCCGGTGAGCTGATCGCGATCGACGGCGACGGGCTGCGGTCCACCCGCTTCGCGACCCCCGAGCCCAAGGGCTGCATCTTCGAGTACGTCTACCTGGCGCGGCCGGACACGACGATCTCCGGGCGCGGCGTCCACGCGACGCGCGTCGAGATCGGCCGCCGCCTCGCCAAGGAGCACCCGGTCGAGGCCGACCTGGTGATCCCGGTGCCGGAGTCCGGCACGCCCGCCGCCATCGGCTACGCGCAGGCCAGCGGCATCCCGTACGGGTCGGGCCTGGTCAAGAACGCCTACGTCGGCCGGACGTTCATCCAGCCGTCGCAGACCATCCGCCAACTCGGCATCCGGCTGAAGCTGAACCCGCTGCGCGACGTCATCCGCGGCAAGCGCCTGGTCGTCGTGGACGACTCGATCGTGCGCGGCAACACCCAGCGCGCGCTCGTGCGCATGCTGCGTGAGGCCGGTGCACTCGAAGTGCACGTGCGGATCGCGTCGCCGCCCGTGAAGTGGCCGTGCTTCTACGGCATCGACTTCGCCTCGCGGGCGGAGCTCGTCGCGAACGGCCTGGACAACGACGGCATCCGCCGCTCGGTCGGCGCCGACTCGCTCGGCTACGTGTCGCTGGATCAGCTCGTCGCGGCCACGGAACAGCCCAAGTCGCGGCTGTGCTCGGCGTGCTTCGACGGCGAGTACCCGATCGAACTGCCGCAGGACGCGCTCATCGGCAAGCACCTGCTCGAGGGGCTCAAGGGCGTGTCGGGCTCAGCCGCTCCCGTTCTGGCGAGCGGCTATGGTGCCGAAGACGCCTTGCGTCGTCCCTGAGCTCCCAGATCCAAGTGGAAGAAGTTGACGTGACCGACAGCGCCAAGGCCACCTACGCCGCCGCCGGAGTCAGTATCGCCGCAGGTGACGAGGCGGTGGAGAAGCTGAAGCCGTGGGCGGCCAAGGCGCACCGGCCCGAGGTGCTCGGTGGCATCGGTGGCTTCGCAGGCCTGTTCCAGCTGAAGCTCGACCGCTGGAAGGAGCCGATCCTCGCGTCCTCCACGGACGGCGTCGGCACCAAGATCGCGATCGCGCAGGCGCTCGACAAGCACGACACCATCGGCATCGACCTGGTCGCCATGATCGTGGACGACCTGGTCGTGTGCGGCGCCGAACCGTTGTTCGTGCAGGACTACATCGCGGTCGGCAAGGTCGTCCCGGACAGGATCGCGTCGCTGGTCAAGGGCATCGCCGAAGGCTGTGTCCAGGCCGGTTGCGCGCTGCTCGGCGGCGAGACCGCGGAGCACCCCGGCCTGATGGGCGACGACGACTACGACATCTCCGGCACCGGCGTCGGCGTGGTCGAGCACTCCAAGCTGCTCGGCCCCGACCGCGTCCGCGACGGCGACGTCGTGATCGCGATGGGCTCGTCCGGCCTGCACTCCAACGGCTACTCGCTCGCCCGGCACGTGCTGCTGGAGATCGCGCGGATGCCGCTGGAGGGTCATGTCGAGGAGTTCGGCCGCACCCTCGGCGAGGAGATGCTGGAGCCGACCAAGATCTACGCCAAGGACTGCCTGGCGCTGATCGCCGAGACCGAGGTCCGCGGCTTCTCGCACGTCACCGGTGGTGGCCTGGCCGCGAACCTGGCCCGGGTGCTGCCGGAAGGCCTGCACGCGACGCTCGACCGAGGCACCTGGACGCCCGCGCCGGTGTTCCAGCTCATCGCCCAGCGCGGCCGCGTGGAGCGCGAGGAGATGGAGAAGGCGTTCAACATGGGCGTCGGCATGGTCGCCGTCGTCGCACCCGAGGACGTCGACCGCGCGCTGGCCGTGCTCACCGCCCGCCACGTGCCGGCGTGGGTGCTCGGCGAGATCACCAAGGCCGAGCAGGGCGGCGCCGTCCTCGTCGGCGACCACCCGCGGTTCTGAGGCAACCTCCTGAGCCGGTCGCCGCGTACTAAGCGGCGACCGAGGAGGGGGCACTTGGACCGCGACCGCGAGTTCGGGGAGTTCGTCGACGCCCGTGCCCTGGTCATGCGCCGCACGGCCTATCTGCTGTGCGGCGACTGGCACCGCGCGGAGGACATCGTCCAGACCGCGCTGATCAAGATGTACGTGGCCTGGTCGCGCGTGCGCAAGGACAGCGTCGACGCCTACGCCCGCAAGGTGCTCGTGCGCACCGCCATCGACGAGACCCGGCGCGGGTTCTTCCAGCGCGAACGCATCGTCGACGCCGTGCCGGAGAGCGCCGTCACGGACGCGGCCTCCGACCTCGACCTGCGCAGGGCGCTCGGCGCGTTGCCACCGGGGCAGCGCGCCGTCGTCGTGCTGCGGTACTGGGAGGACCTGAGCATCACCGAGACCGCCCGCATCCTCGGCAGGACGGAGGGCACGGTGAAGAGTCAGGCCGCCAAGGGCCTCGCCGCGTTGCGCGACCTGCTGGAGAACGAGCCGGTGTCGCGGATCTACGCCTCGGAGGTGATCCGCAAGGGCAGGACCCAGCTGGTGCGCAGGCGCACGGCGATCGCGGGGGCCATGGCGATCGTGGTGCTGGCGGGGTTCGGCACGACCGCCTACCTGGCGTCGCCGCAGAAGGCCACCGGCAATCAGGTGAGCGAGGCGGCCCCCGTTCTGGACCAGAACATCCGGCTCACCCAGATCTTGCGCAACGCGAACGTCCTCCCGGAGGGCGTGACCGCCGAGGACGTTGGCGAGGCCAAAGCGCTGACCTTCTACTCGAAGGACGGCACCCGGTACGCCGTGGCGAGGCTGACCGACGCGCTCGGCTCGGGCGGGCTCACGATCACCCTCTCCCGTGCGGCCGGCCAGGAGCACTCCTGCGACCAGGTGCACGGCAACGACTGCCGGGTCGAGTACGTGAACGGCATCAGGGTGCTGACCTACTTCGACCGCAGCGAGAGCGACGGTGCCACGGCCTGGGTGGCGTCGGCGACCCGGCCCGACGGCACGGCCGTTCTCATCCAGAGCGACCCGTTCGGTGTCTTCCGCGGCGACCCCTACCGGCCCGACACCAGCGCACCGGTCAATCGGCCGGCGCCGGTCCTCGGGCGGGACGCCCTGATAAAGATCGCGACATTGCCGGGCCTGACCTTCTAACCTGGAGGCATGAACGACGTGACCGTGACGAGGACGCTGGTGCTGCCGGCGTCCGAGCTGCGCGAACGTTTTTCCAGGTCAGGTGGGCCGGGCGGGCAGGGAGTGAACACGGCGGACAGCCGCGTGGAGCTCTCGTTCGACCTGGCTTCCTCGCCGTCGATCCCCGATCACCTCAAGCGCCGGATGCTCGACCGGCTGGAGGGCAGGCTGGTCGACGGCGTGCTCACGATCGCCGCGTCCGAGCACCGCGCGCAGCTGCAGAACCGGGCCGCCGCCCGCGAACGTCTCGCGGCGATCCTGCGTGCGGCCGCCGCGCCACCGCCTCCGGTGCGCAGGGCGACCAAGCCCACCAGGGGATCGCAGGAACGCCGCATCGCCTCGAAGAAGCGTCGCGCGGACACGAAGCGCGGCCGCGGCCGGTCAGGCTCCTGGGACTAGCGCGTAGATCCGTTCGGGACGGCCGGTTCCGCCGTACCGCAACCGGACCTCGGCTCGTCCCATCGACACGAAGTGCTCCAGGTACCGGCGCGCGCTGACCCTCGCGACTCCGGTGGACAAAGCGCACTCCGACGCCGACAGCCCTTCCGGGTGCGAGCGCAGCGCGTTCTCCACGAGCCGCGCGGTCTCCGGTGTCAACCCCTTGGGCAGCAACGGTTTCGAGGTGGGCCGTGCCCCGAACACCTGGTCCACGTCCGCCTGCCCGGCCGAGTCCAGCCGGTGCAGCTTGTCCCGCAACGACGCGAAGTGCGCGAGCTGGTCGCGCAGGGCCGAGTAGTCGAACGGCTTGATCAGGTAATGCAGCACCCCACCGCGCATCGCACTGCGTACGGTCTCGACGTCGGTCGCCGCCGTGATCACGATGACGTCTACATCTTCATTGGCGCGCAACGACTTCAGCACCTCCAGACCGTTCACGTCCGGCAGATAGATGTCGAGCAGCACGAGGTCGGGCTTCAACTCCCGCACCAACCTCAGCGCGTCCCCGCCGGTGTGCGCGACCCCGACGACCTCGAACCCGCCGGTGCGCGCGACGTAGCCGCTGTGCACCTTGGCCACCATGAAGTCGTCGTCGACGACCAGCACCCGGATCACCAGGGCAGCCTTGCCGTGAAGACCGAACCGGACACGCTCACCGAACCGCCGCGCCGCAGGCACGCCCGCCTGATCAGCGCGAGCCCGATGCCGCGTTCGCCGTGCGATGCCGCCTTCGTCGTGAACCCGTGCCGGAACACCTCGTCCGCGAGTTCCGGCGCCACGCCGGGACCGGAGTCGCGCACCACGACCTGGACCTCTTCGTCCAACTGCGTCACACCTACCTCGATCCACTTTCCCGCGCCGTTCGTATCCAGCGAACTCAGCGCGTCCAACGCGTTGTCGACGAGATTTCCCAGCACCATCACCAGATCCGCTGACAGCGCCTCGTCGACCCTGCCCAGCACGCTGTCCGGGCCCATCCGCAGCGCCGTGCCGCGTTCGGCCGCGAGCGACGCCTTCGCGATCAGCAGCGCGGCCACGGCAGGGTCGCCGATCGACGAGCCGACCTCGGCCCGCCACTGGTCCTGCGCCGAGCTGATCTGGTGAATGTAGTTGGTGACCTCGTCGTACTCCTTCAAGGCGATCAGCCCGGCGATGGTGTGCAGGCGGTTCGCGAACTCGTGTGCCTGCGCCCGCAGCGTGTCCGTCGCGTGCTGTGAAGCGTCGAGTTCGTGTTGCAGCGCAAGGAGTTCCGTGCGATCTCGCAACGTCACGACGGCTCCGTTGCCGCCCTCGATCGGCATGCGGTTCAACGTCAGCACGACACCCTGGCGCAGCACCAGCTGGTCGACGCCGGTCGCCCGGCCGGTCAGCACGTCGCGCAGCCGGTCGTTGAGCTGCAGCTCCTCGACCGAACGCCCGACCGCGTCCTCCGGCAACACCAGCAGGTCGCTCGCGTGGTCGTTGACCAGCGTGATCCGGTGCTGCCCGTCGAGGCCGACGACGCCCTCGCGGATGCCGTGCAGCAACGCCTCGCGGTTCTCGACCAGCGCGGTGATCTCGTGCGGCTCCAGCCCGAGCGTCTGGTTCTTCACCCGGCGGGCCAGCAGCAACGACCCGGTGACGCCGATGATCAGCGCGATCGCGAGGTAGCGCAGCACGTCGACGGGCTGTTCCAGCGCACCGGCGAAGATGCCGGGATCCTCCGCGCCGGCGATCACCATGCCGTTGACCTGGCGGCTCGTCGGGTCGAACACCGGTACGTGCGCCTCGATGGAGTCGCTGGCCGTTCCGGTCCAGGACCTGCCCTCCAGTGCGGTGGTGCGGGTGTCCAAAGTGGTCCCGATCTGGGCCGGGTCCGGCGACGCGATCACGAGCCGCTTCTCGTTGAGGATCAGCACGTAGGAGGCGCCGGACAGGCTGCGCGCGGTCTCGGCGGGCGCGGACAGCAGGCGCCAGTTGCCCATCTGCTCCTGGACCAGTGAGTTCGCGGCGACCGTCTCGGCGACGGACAGCATCCGGCGTTCCTCGTTGGAGCGAAAGTTGCTGCCCGTCTGGACGACTGTCAGCGCGCCCACCGCGCCCAGTAGCAACGTGACGACTACGAGTTGCCATGCGAGGAGCTGACTGGCCAGGGAACGGCGGCGACGCATGAGACCTCCCATGACCAGAAAGACCGAAAGAAACCTTAGAAGCGCAAGAGCGACATCAAGGTTTACACCAGAGCAACATGTCCAACCACGCGGACGAGAGGCGGGGATCACAGTGTCGGTGAAGGTGTGGGTGGCGGTGGCGACGGCGTTGCTCGCCGTCCTGCTCGTGCCACCGCTGCTGACGCCGGGTGCGGACAGCGGCGATGGCAGTCAGGTGCGGGCACTGCGGGTGCTGGTGCCGAACGCGCCGGGCGGCGGTTACGACATCACGGCGCGCACGGCGGCGAAGGCCATGGAGGACGCTGACCTGCTGCGCAACGCCGAGGTGTTCAACCTCCCCGGCGCCGGCGGCACGGTCGGACTCGGCCGCACGGTCGGTGAGCGCGGCAACGGCAAGCTGATCATGTCGATGGGCCTGGGCGTCGTGGGCGCGGTGTACACGAACAAGTCACCGAACTCGCTGCTCGACACCACCCCGATCGCGAAGCTGATCGAGGAGCCGGACATCGTCGTGGTCGCGAAGGACTCGCCGTACACGTCGATGCAACAACTCATCGACGCCTGGAAGGCCAACCCCGGCACCGTGACCGTCGGCGGCGGCTCTGCTCCCGGCGGTCCCGACCACCTGGCGCCGATGCTGATCGCCAAGGCCGTGGGCCTGCCTCCCAAGACCGTCAACTACATCCCGTTCGACGGCGGTGGCGAGCTGCTCGCGTCGGTGCTCGGCGGCAAGGTCGCGTTCGGCGTCTCCGGCGTCGGCGAGTACCGCGACCAGATCCAGGCCGGCACGCTGCGGGTGCTCGCGGTGACGAGCAAGGACCGCATCGAGGGCATCGACGCGCCGACGTTGCAGCAGTCCGGTGTGGACGTCGAGTTCACCAACTGGCGCGGCATCGTCGCACCTCCCGGCATCTCGCCGACCGACAGGGCGAAGCTGGTCGAGGTGTTCCAGAACCTCCAGAAGACGCCGCAGTGGAAGGAAGCGCTGCAGCGCAACGGCTGGACGGACGCCTTCGCGCCGGGAGACGAGTTCAGGACCTTCCTGGAAAACGAGAACAAGCGGGTGGCAACGGTGCTCAAGGACTTGGGGCTGGCATGACGACCGTGACGAAACCGGAGCGCAGGAGCTGGCTCCGCGACCACTCCGAGCTGGGCATCTGCGCCCTGCTGGTCGTGCTCGGCGTGCTGGTGCTCACCGACGCGCTGCGCATCCCCACCGACTTCGCCCAGCGCGGCCCGGTCGGTCCCAAGGCCGTGCCGATCCTGGTCGGCTCGCTGCTGCTGCTCGTCGCCGCGCTGCTGGCCCGCGACGTGCTGCGCGGCGGCAAGGGCGAGGCGGAGGCCGGCGAGGACGTCGACCTGTCCGCACCTGCCGACTGGCGCACGGTTCTGCTGCTGTGCGGGGCTTTCCTCGCGAACGCCGTGCTGATCGGCGTGGTCGGGTTCCCGATCTCCGGCGCGATCCTGTTCTGGGGCGCGGCCTACGCCCTGGGCAGCCGCAACCTGGTGCGCGACCCGTTGCTCGCGGCCGGTCTGTCGATCTTCACCTTCGTGGTGTTCAACAACCTGCTCGGCGTCCCCCTGCCCGGTGGCCCGTTGATGGAGGTGTTCTAGGTGGAACAACTGCTCGACGGCTTCGCGACCGCGCTGACGCCGACACACCTGCTGCTCGCCGCGATCGGCGTGCTCCTGGGCACCGCGATCGGTGTCCTGCCGGGCATCGGCCCGGCCATGGCGGTGGCCCTGCTGCTGCCCGTGACCTACGGCATGGAGCCGACCGGCGCGTTCATCATGTTCGCGGGCATCTACTACGGCGGCATGTTCGGCGGTTCGACCACGTCGATCCTGCTGAACACACCGGGTGAGAGCGCCGCGGTCGTGGCCGCCTTCGAAGGCAATCCCATGGCCCGCAGGGGACGTGGTGCGCAAGCGCTTGCCGCCGCTGCCATCGGCCACTTCACCGGCGGCATCATCGGCACGATCCTGATCGTCCTGCTGGCACCGTTCGTCGCCAAGCACGCCGTCGACATCGGCGCGCCCGACCTGTTCGCCGTGATGGTGCTGGCGTTCATCGCCGTCACCTCGGTGCTCGGCGCGTCCCGCATCCGCGGGTTCGCCTCGTTGCTCATCGGCCTGACGCTCGGCCTGGTCGGCCTCGACGAGATGACCGGCCAGCAGCGCCTCACGTTCGGCTCGCTGCACCTCGCCGACGGCATCGACATCGTCGTGGTCGCGGTGGCGCTGTTCGCGGTCGGCGAGGCCCTGTGGGTCGCCGCCCACCTGCGCCGCAAGCCGTTCGAGCCGATCCCGGTCGGCCGTCCGTGGCTGTCGAAGGCGGATCTCAAGCGCACCTGGAAGCCGTGGCTGCGCGGCCCGCTGATCGGGTTCCCGTTCGGCGCGATCCCGGCCGGTGGTGCGGAGATCCCGACGTTCCTGTCGTACGTGACGGAGAAGCGGCTCTCCAAGCACAAGGACGAGTTCGGCAAGGGCGCCATCGAGGGCGTGGCGGGCCCGGAGTCCACGGCCTCCGCCTCCGCGGCAGGCACCCTGGTCACGATGCTGACGCTGGGCCTGCCGACCACGGCGGTCGCGGCCGTCATGCTCGCGGCGTTCCAGCAGTACGGCATCCAGCCCGGCCCGTTGCTGTTCCAGCGCGAGTCCGGCCTGGTGTGGGCGCTGATCGCGTCGCTGTTCATCGGCCTGACGCTGCTGCTGGTGCTGAACCTGCCGCTGGCGCCGCTGTGGGCGAAGCTGCTGCGCATCCCGCGGCCGTACCTCTACGCGGGCATCCTGTTCTTCGCCTCGGTCGGTGCCTACGCGGTCAACGCGGACATCTTCGACCTGCTGCTGATGTTCGTGATCGGCCTGCTGGGCTTCGGGATGCGCCGCTACGGCCTGCCGGTGCTGCCCGCGATCATCGGCGTGATCCTCGGTCCGGCCGCGGAACAGCAGATGCGCCGCTCGTTGCAGCTCTCGGACGGCTCGCTGACCGGTCTGGTCAACAGCCCGATGGCGATCATCGTCTACGTGGTCATCGTCCTGATCCTGTTCTTCCCGCTGCTCAAGCGTTTCCTGCCGAAGCCGCCCGCCGCGGCGGAACCGGAACGCGAGAAGGTCGACGCCTGATCGCACGCGAAAGCCCCCGCTCTCCCGGCGGGGGCTTTCGCGTTTCCCGGCTCAGCCGTGCGTCGGGAAGCCCAGATTCACGCCGTGCTGCTGCGGCCACCGGGCCGTGACGGCCTTGGCCCGCGTGTAGAACTTCACGCCCTCGGCGCCGTGCACGTGCGTGTCACCGAACAGCGAGTCCTTCCAGCCGCCGAACGAGTAGTAGGCCATCGGCACGGGGATCGGCACGTTGATGCCGACCATGCCGACGTGCACGCGCCGCTGGTACTCGCGGGCGGCGAGGCCGTCACCCGTGTAGATCGCCGTGCCGTTGCCGTACGGGTTGGCGTTCACCAGCTCCAGGGCGTCCTCGAACGTGTCGGCGCGCACGACCGTCAGCACCGGTCCGAAGATCTCGTCGGTGTAGATGGTCATGTCGCGGGTGACGTGGTCGAACAGCGTCGGGGCCAGCCAGAAGCCGTTCTCCGCACCCTCCGGCGCGTACCCGCGGCCGTCCACGACCAGCGACGCACCGGCGGACTCGCCGGCGTCCACATAGGACCTGACACGGTCCCGGTGCACACCGGTGACCAGCGGCCCCATCTGGGCTGAAGGATCAGTGCCCGGCAGCACGGACGGGTGCAGGTCACGGGTCCGCGAGGCGATCTTCTCGACGAGCGCGTCGCCCGTCTCACCCACGGCCACCACCACAGAGATGGCCATGCAGCGCTCGCCGGCGGAGCCGTAACCGGCGGAGACGGCGGCGTCGGCGGCCACGTCGAGGTCGGCGTCGGGCAGCACGACCATGTGGTTCTTGGCGCCGCCCAGGGCCTGCACGCGCTTGCCGGCCGCCGTGCCGCGCGAGTAGACGTGCCGCGCGATCGGGGTCGAGCCGACGAACGACGCGGCGGAGACGTCCGGGTGGTCCAGCAGCGCGTTGACCGCGAAGGCGTCGCCCTGCAGCACGTTCAGAACGCCGTCGGGCAACCCGGCCTGTCCGAACAGCTCGGCCAGCCTGATGGACGCCGACGGGTCGCGTTCGGAAGGCTTGAGCACGAAGGTGTTGCCGGTCGCGATGGCGATGGGGAACATCCACATCGGCACCATCACGGGGAAGTTGAACGGCGTGATGCCCGCGACGACGCCGAGGGGCTGCCGCAACGAGTACGCGTCGACACCGCGCGAGACCTGCTCGGAGTGCTCGCCCTTCAGCAGTTGCGGGATGCCGCACGCGAACTCGACGACCTCAATGCCGCGCTGCACCTCGCCGGCCGCGTCCGAGAGCACCTTGCCGTGCTCGGACGTGATGATCGCGGCGAGCTCGTCGCGGTGGGTGTGCAGCAGGTGGCGGTACTCGAAGAGGATCCGCGACCGCGTCGACAGCGACGACTCGGACCAGGACTGCGCCGCCTTCAGCGAGGACGAGACCGCGAGGTCGACATCGGCCTGCTCGGCCAGCACGACCTGCGCCGCGACCTCACCGGTGGCGGGATTGAAGACGTCGGACGTGCGGGACGACACCCCGGTGGTGCGGGCGCCGTCGATCCAGTGCGGGATGGTGCTCAACGCAAGCCTCCGTATTTATCGGTCGCTGGTGGGGCGGTCGTGTTCCGAACGACAAGAGAGGGATTGAGGAGATGGCGCACGGGTTCGGTGCGCTCTTCCCGAACGCGCTGCAGAAGCGCGTCGGCGGCCAACCGGCCGAACTCGGCACGGGGCTGGTCGATCGTGGTCAACGAGACGTGGCGCAAAGCCGCCAGCGAAGTGTTGTCGTACCCCACGACCGAAACGTCCTGAGGCACACGCAGTCCCGCGTCCTCCAACGCCGAGATCGCGCCGACGGCGTTGAAGTCGTTGCAGGACAGGATCGCCGTAGGCAGTGCATCGTCAGTGAGCAGCCGGCGAATCGCCCGCGCACCGGCCGCGTCCGTGTACTCGGACGACACGACCTGCGGCACGAGACAGTGGGCTTCCATCGCGGCGACGTACCCACGCCGCCGAGGCCCGGCCTGAGTGCCTTCGCCGCCGTCCAAATGCGCAATGCGCTTGTGCCCCAACGAAACCAGGTGGTCGACCGCAAGTCGTGCCCCCGTCTCCCCGTCGTCGTTCACGGTATCCACAGTGGACACCCGCGACGACCGGGCCACGAGCACGACCGGAAGTTGTTCGGCGGCTTTGCCGATCGCGGTCGCCGGCACGACGGGCGACAACAGGATCAGTCCGGCGGGGCGGAAGGACAGCAGCGATTCCAGGGCCCGGCGCTCACGGGCGGGAGAGCGGCCGCCGGTGTTGATGATGATGTCGAACCCCTGGTCGCGCGCCACCTCGTCGATGCCGTCCACGACCTCCGCGAAGAACGCGTTGTGCAGGTCGGACACCATCACGCCGAGAACGGTCGACGTGCGTGAGGCCAGCGATCGCGCCATGGCGTGCGGTGAGTACCCCAACTCCTCCGCGGCTTTCAACACTGCGCTGCGTCGCATCTCGCTCACCTTGGGTGAACCGCGCATCACCAGGGACACCAGCGCACGGGACACACCCGCACGCAGAGCGACGTCCTCCATCGTCGGCCTGACCACTTCGCAACCACCTCCCCTCTTGACACCTTGTGGCCGAAGTTACAGGGTTAGAGCGCTCCAACCAATAGAGCGCTCTAACACATCTCGGCCAAGAACAGGGGAAACCTGCGATGCGGATCGGAGTAGCGGGTGTCGGCAGGATCGGCACCATGCATGCGACCAACCTCGCCGCACTGGATCGAGTCGACGAGGTGCTCCTCTTCGACCCGGTGCCTGGCAGGGCATCGCAGGCGTCGGCGGAACTCGCCGGGACCAAGGCGGTCGACGACCTCGGCACGCTGCTGGACAACGTCGACGGCGTGCTGCTGGCCACCCCGACGAACACACATCCCGAGATGCTCCGCGCGGCCATCGCGAAGGGCGTCCCCACGTTGTGCGAGAAGCCGATCGCGAGCGACGTCGCCGAGATGGCCGCGCTGATCGCGGACGTCGAGAAGTCCGGCGTCGAGGTGCTCGTGGGCTTCCAGCGCCGGTTCGACCCGGCCATCTACGAGCTCAACCGCCGCATCCGCGCGGGCGAGGTCGGCGACGTCTACCTGGTCAGGGCGGTCGGCAACGACGCGAACCCGCCGGACTTCTCCTACCTGCCCGCCTCCGGTGGCATCTTCCGCGACCTGCTGATCCACGACCTCGACTGCGTGCCGTGGCTGGTCGGTCAGCCGGTCGTCGAGGTCTACGCGAGCGGTTCCGTGCTGGTGCACCAGGCGTTCGCGGACGCCGACGACGTGGACAACGCCGTCGTGATGCTGAAGTTCGAGGGCGGCGCGCACGCCACGCTGGCCGGCGGACGGCACGACCCGGTCGGCTACGACCACCGCATCGAGGTGCTCGGCAGCAAGGACTCCCTGGTCGCGGGCGTCGACCCGCGCACCCCGCTGAACTCGCTGGAGCCCGGCGGCCACGTCGCCGGACCGGACGCCTACCCCGGCTTCCCCGAGCGCTTCCACCGCGCGTACGTCAACGAGATGAACCTGTTCACGCAGGTCATCAAGGGCGAGGTCGCGAACCCGTCGCCGGCGCGAGAGAGTTTGATCAGTCTCCGTCTGGCTGAAGCATGTGAGCAGTCGCGTCGCAGTGGCGCACCGGTGCGGATCGAGGGGAACTAGGCATGGCGAAGATCGCTGGGGCACCGATCTCCTGGGGCGTGTGCGAGGTTCCGGGCTGGGGCAACGTCCTGCCCTCGGACACGGTTCTCGCCGAAATGCACTCCCTGGGCCTCGCCGCCACGGAACTCGGCCCGCCCGACTACCTCCCGGCCGACCCTGAACAGCTCAAGACCCTGCTCGCCGGCCACGAACTGACGCTGGTCGGCGGCTTCCTCGCGGTCACCCTGCACACCGACGTCAAGTCCACTCTGGACGAAGCGGACCGCGTCGCCGCGATCCTGAAGGCAGGGGGCGCCGAGGTTCTGGTGCTCGCCGCCGCGACCGGACTCGACGGCTACGACGAGACACCGAAGCTCACCGACGACGAGTGGAACACCCTCGTCGCCACCTGCGCGAAGATCCGTGAGATCGCCGCCGGGCACGGCCTCGAAACCGTGCTGCACCCGCACGTGGGCACCCACGTCGAGCGGGAGGCGGAGGTCGACAGGTTCCTCGCGGACTCCGATCTCCAGCTCTGCCTGGACACCGGCCACCTCCTCATCGGTGGCACGGACCCGGTCGAGCTGGCGCGCCGCTACCCGGACCGGATCGGTCACGTGCACCTCAAGGACGTGCGTGACGAGATCGCGGCGAAGGTGCGCAGCGGCGAGCTCAGTTACACCGATGCCGTGGAACAGGGCATCTACGTGCCGCTCGGGGACGGCGACGTGGACGTGGAAGCGCTGGTGAAGCTCGTTCAAGAGGCGGGCTACACCGGTTGGTTCGTGCTTGAGCAGGACACCCGGCTCAAGGACGGAAGTCCAGTGGACACGCCACTAAGGGACACCGCGCGCAGCCTTGCGCACCTCAGCAAGATCCTCTGAAGGGACTGGAGACGATGAAGTCTCGTCTGGTCATCCGTGCGGGCGTTGCCCTCGCCGGTGTTGCTCTACTCGCCGCCTGTAGCGGTCCCACGGGAACCAACACCCAGAACACGCAGAACAACAGCGCACCGGCCACCGGAGACCTGAAGGTCGCCGTCATCACGCACGGCACCGCGGGCGACGCGTTCTGGAGCGTCGTGAAGGTCGGCGCCGAGGACGCGGGCAAGCAGCTCGGCGTCGGCGTCACCTACAACTCCGACGGCGACCCCGGCGGCCAGGCCAAGCTGATCGACAACGCCGTGTCGCAGAAGGTCGGCGGCATCGTGGTGTCGATGGCGAACCCGGACGCGCTCAAGACGTCCATCGACAACGCCGTGAAGGCCGGCATCCCGGTCATCACGATCAACTCCGGCAGCGCGAAGAGCGCGGAGTTCGGTGCCATGGCCCACGTCGGCCAGGAGGAGTCGATCGCCGGTGAGGAAGCCGGCAAGAAGCTCAAGGCCGCCGGCAAGACCAAGCTCCTCTGCGTGATCCACGAGGCCGGCAACACGGGCCTCAACCAGCGCTGCGACGGTGCCCGCACCGGCTTCGGCGGCGCGGTGGAGAACCTGCAGGTCGACATCTCCAACCCGACCGACATCGAGGCCCGCATCAAGGCCAAGCTGCAGTCCGACACGGCCGTAGACGGCGTGCTGGCGCTGAACCCGCAGGTCGCCGTGAACGCGGCCTCCGCGATCAAGGGCGCGGGCTCGAAGGCACAGGTCGCGACGTTCGACCTGAACGCCGACGTGGTCAGCTCGATCAAGGCGGGCGAGGTGCTGTTCGCCGTCGACCAGCAGCAGTACCAGCAGGGCTACCTGCCGATCGTGATGCTGAAGCTCTTCAAGGACAACGCCAACACCCTCGGTGGCGGCAAGCCCGTCCTCACCGGTCCCGGCTTCGTCGACAAGTCCAATGTGGACAAGGTCGCGGAGTACGCCAAGAACGGCAAGAGGTAAGGAGGAGGCGGGGAGATGACCGTGACGGCCACAGCTCCATCGGCTGCCGACGAACGGCTGGGCAAGCCCAGGGCGATGGATCAGCTGATCAAACGCCCGGAGATCGGCGCCATGCTCGGCGCACTGCTGGTGTTCCTGTTCTTCTCCGTGGTCACCGAGCAGTTCCTGAGCGTGGGTGGTGCTGCCACCTGGCTGGACGACGCCTCCATGCTCGGCATCATGGCGGTCGCGGTGGCGATGCTCATGATCGGTGGCGAGTTCGACCTGTCCGCCGGTGTCATGACCGCGTCCACCGCGCTCGTCACGGCTCTCCTCGCCACCCAGCTGGGACTCAACGTCTGGCTGGCGTTGCTGGTGTCGCTCGCCTTCGCACTGGCGGTGGGCGCGCTGAACGGCTGGCTCGTGATGCGCACGGGCCTGCCGAGCTTCATCGTGACGCTGGGCAGCTTCCTCGCGTTGCAGGGCCTCAACCTCGGCGTCACGCGCCTGGTGACGGGCAGTGTGCAGGTGTCGGGCATGCGCGAGGCCGCCGGGTACGAGTCGGCGGGGTTCCTGTTCGCCTCGACGTTCCAGATCGGCGGCGTCAGCTTCTACGTGTCGATCATCTGGTGGGTCCTGTTCACCGTCGTCGCGTCGACCCTGTTGATGCGCACCAAGTTCGGCAACTGGATCTTCGCGATCGGTGGTGCCGCGCAGAGTTCGCGCGCGGTCGGTGTGCCGGTCGTGCGGTCGAAGATCCTGCTGTTCATGACGACGGCGTTCGCCGCGTGGCTCGTGGGCTCGATCAACATCCTGCGGTACGCGAGCGTGCAGGCGAACCAGGGCATCGGCCTCGAGTTCCAGTACATCATCGCGGCGGTGATCGGTGGCTGTCTGCTCACCGGTGGCTTCGGTTCCGCGGTGGGTGCGGCGATCGGCGCGCTGATCTTCGGCATGGCCCGGCAGGGCATCGTCTACGCGGGCTGGAACAGCGACTGGTTCCAGCTGTTCCTCGGCGTGATGCTGCTGGCCGCCGTGCTGGTGAACAACATGCTGCGCCGCCGAGCGGAAAGGGTCCGGCGATGACGTCACTCATCGAGACCGAGAACATCGGCAAGACCTACGGCAGCGTCATCGCGCTCAGCGATGTGTCCACTGTGGTCAACGCGGGTGAGGTCACCTGCGTGCTCGGCGACAACGGCGCCGGCAAGTCGACCCTGATCAAGATCCTGGCCGGTGTCCATCAGCACGACCAGGGCTCGTTCAAGGTCGAAGGCGAGGAGATCCGCTTCTCGTCGCCCCGCGAGGCCCTGGACCACGGCATCGCGACCGTGTACCAGGACCTCGCGGTGGTGCCGCTGATGTCGGTGTGGCGCAACTTCTTCCTCGGCTCGGAGCCGACGACGAAGTTTGGCTTCCTGGACCGCAGGAAGGGCAAGGAGATCACCAGGAAGGCGTTGTCCGACATGGGCATCGACCTGCGGGACGTGGAGCAGCCGGTCGGCACGCTGTCCGGTGGCGAACGGCAGTGCGTCGCCATCGCCCGCGCGGTGCACTTCGGCGCCAAGGTGCTGATCCTGGACGAGCCGACGGCCGCGCTGGGCGTGAAGCAGGCCGGAGTGGTGCTGAAGTACGTGGCCCAGGCGCGTGATCGCGGCCTCGGCGTCGTGCTGATCACCCACAACCCGCACCACGCCTACCCGGTCGGCAACCGGTTCCTGCTGCTCAAGCGCGGCCGTGCGCTGGGCAGCTACGAGAAGTCCGAGATCGACATCGGTGAGCTGACCCGGCAGATGGCCGGCGGCGCCGAACTGGAGGCGCTGGAGCACGAGCTGCGGGGTGTCGAGGCGTGACGTCGCTGGAAGTGCTGACCGTCGGCCGGGTCGGGGTCGACCTCTACCCGGAGCAGTCCGGGGTGCCGCTGGCCCAGGTCAGCACCTTCGCCAAGTCGCTCGGCGGGACCGCGACCAACGTCGCGGTCGCCGCCGCGCGGCTCGGCCGTCGCACCGGCGTGCTGACGAAGGTCGGCCCGGACGGGTTCGGCACCTACGTTCGTGAGGCGCTGGAAGGCTTCGGGGTGTCGTCGAAGTACGTCGGCACCTCGCCCGACCTCCTGACCCCGGTGGTGTTCTGCGAGCTCAACCCGCCCGCGGACCCGCCGCTGCTGTTCTACCGGCTGCCGATCGCGCCGGATCTGACGCTGGGCGAGGACGACGTGCCGTGGCCGCTCGTGCGCGAGGTCCCGCTGTTGTGGGTGACGGGCACGGGCGTTTCCGCCGAGCCTGCCCGCGGTTCGCAGCGGATGATGCTGGCGAACCGGGCCCGCAGCGGGCACACCGTGCTGGACCTGGACTACCGGCCGATGTTCTGGCCGGACGTCGAGACCGCGCGCGCCGAGATCAGCTGGATGCTCGACCACGTGACGGTCGCCGTGGGCAACCGGACCGAGTGCGAGATCGCGGTCGGCACGTCCGACCCGGACGAGGCCGCTGATCGGCTGCTGGCGCGCGGAATCTCGTTGGCACTGGTCAAAAAGGGCGCCGAGGGGGTTCTCGTGGCCACGCCCGAAGGTCGTTGGACGGTCGAGCCGAACCCGGTCGAGGTGGTGTGCGGGCTCGGCGCCGGTGACGCGTTCGGTGGGTCCCTGGTGCACGGCCTGCTGTCCGGCTGGGACCCGGTGAAGATCGCCCGCTACGCCAACGCGGCGGGCGCGATCGTGGCGTCCCGGCTGGCGTGCGCCGACGCGATGCCCGACCAGAAAGAGATCGAGGAACTGTTGTGATCACCGACGGCCAGTGGCGCGAACTGTTGTGGCGGCGGGCCGAGGATCCTGGCGCGATCCGACGGGCCTACCAGTCGCGCAAGCGACGGAACTCGTTGCTGAACGGCAAGTCCACGTTGTTCCTCGTCGCGGCGGACCACCCTGCGCGTGGTGCGCTCGGCGTCGGCGGCGATCCGATGGCGATGGCGGACCGGCGCTCGCTGCTGGCCCGATTGCTGACAGCGTTGGCGAATCCCGACGTCGACGGTGTGCTCGGCACGCCGGACGTGATCGAGGACCTCCTTCTGCTGGACGGCCTGAACGAGCGCGTGGTCATCGGCTCGATGAACCGTGGTGGCCTCGCCGGCGCGGACTGGGAGATCGACGACAGGTTCACCGCCTACGACGCGTCGTCCATCGCGAAGTTCGGGCTCGACGGCGGCAAGATGCTGCTGCGCCTGGTCGACTCGGACCCCGGCACGATCCCGACGCTGGAAGGCTGCGCGCGAGCCGTCACGGAACTCGCCGAGCACGGCCTGATGGCGATGGTCGAACCGTTGCCGTACAAGCGCGATCACAACGACAAACTGGTGCTGCAGAAGGATTCCGCCGCTCTCTCCCGCGCCTCGGCCGTGGCTGCCGGCCTGGGGTCGACCTCCGCGTACACCTGGCTGAAGCTGCCCGCGCCGGACCAACCGGAGATCGTGCTGGACACCACCGCGTTGCCCGCCCTGGTGCTCGGCGGTATGCCGTCCGCGAACCCCCAGGACGACCTCGCGTCATGGGGCCGATCACTGGGCCACCCGACCGTGCGCGGCCTGGTCATCGGCCGGGCGTTGCTCTACCCGCCGGACGGCGATGTCGCCGCCGCCGTCGCCGCTGCCGCCGAAATCCTCCGTACCGCGAAGGGGGCCACGGAATGACCTGGCACCGTCCACACGGGACTCTCTCGACCGACTCCGACGTCATCGCGCTGACCCCGGAGGACGCGGGCTGGGCTTACACCGGCCTGCGCGTGCTGCGGATCGAGGCCGGCGGGTCGCGGACCGTCGAGACCGGCGAGTTCGAGGCGTTCGTGCTGCCACTGGCCGGATCCCTGTCGGTAGAGGTGGGCGACTCCAGGTTCGAACTGCAGGGCCGCGATTCCGTCTTCACCCGCGTCACGGACTTCGCCTACGTCCCGCGAGACGAGACGGTCCGTCTCGTCTCGGTGGAGGGCTGTGAGGTCGCACTGCCGACGGCGCGTTGCGAGAAGAAGCTGGCGCCCAAGTACGGCCCGGCGGACGGCGTTCCCGTCGAGGTGCGCGGCTCCGGCAACGCGACCCGCCAGGTCACGAACTTCGGCGTGCCGGGCGTGTGGGACCACGCGGACAAGCTCAACGCGTGCGAGCTGATCACCCCGGACGGCAACTGGTCCTCGTACCCGCCGCACAAGCACGACGAGTCCGAGCCGTGCGAAGTGAACAACGAGGAGATCTACTACTTCCGCATCGCCGACCGCGACGGCGTGACACCGTCTCGCACCGGCTTCGGTTTCCACCGCACGTACACCGACGACGGCACGGTCGACGAGGACGTGACCGTGCGGGACGGCGACGTCTTCCTGATCCCGCGCGGCTACCACGGCCCGTGCGTCGCGGCGCCGGGATATCCCATGTACTACCTGAACATCCTGGCCGGTCCGGGTTCCGAGCGCTCGATGGCGTTCTGCGACGACCCGGCCCACACCTGGATCCGCGACAGCTGGGCGACGCAGGAACTCGATCCCCGTTGCCCGGTCACGACTGCTGAGGGGCGCGTCAAGTGAAGCTCACGACCGCGCAGGCGCTGGTCCGCTGGATGCTGGCCCAGCGGACCGAACTCTTCGACGGCACCGTCGCGCCGCTGTTCCCCGGCGTGTTCGCGATCTTCGGCCACGGCAACGTCCTCGGTCTCGGCAACGCCCTGGAGGAGGTCCGCGACCGCATCCCGGTGTGGCGCGGCCACAACGAGCAGGGCATGGCACTGGCCGCCGTCGGCATCGGCAAGGCCACCCACCGCCGCCAGGTGGGCGTCGCCACGTCGTCGATCGGTCCCGGCGCCCTGAACATGGTCACCGCGGCCGGCGTGGCCCACGCCAACCGCCTGCCCCTGCTGCTCCTGCCGGGCGACACCTTCACCGGCCGCGCCCCGGACCCCGTTCTCCAGCAGGTCGAGCACTTCCACGACCCGACCGCGACGGTCAACGACGCGTTCCGCGCGGTCAGCCGCTACTTCGACCGGATCACCCGCCCCGAACAGCTGCTCTCCACGTTGCCGCAGGTGGCACGCGTCCTGACCGACCCAGCCGACTGCGGCCCGGTGACGCTGGCGCTGCCGCAGGACGTCCAGGCCGAGTCGTACGACTTCCCCGACGCGCTGTTCGCCCCCGTGGTCCACCGCCCGCTGCGCCAGCGCCCGGACCTGTTCGCCCTGGCCGAAGCCGCGTCCGCAATCCGCGGCGCTTCCCGTCCCCTGCTCGTCGTGGGCGGCGGCGTCCGCTACTCGGGCGCGGCAGGCCGGGCCCTGCGCTTCGCCGAACAGCACAACATCCCGGTCGTCGAAACGACGGCGGGCCGAACGCTGATCCCGCACGACCACCCGCTGCACGCCGGCCCGCTGGGCATCACCGGCTCGACGTCGGCCAACGTCCTGGCCGGCGAGGCGGACCTGGTCATCGCCGTGGGCACCCGCCTGCAGGACTTCACCACCGCGTCCTGGACCGTCTTCTCCCCGGACGCCCGCCTGCTCTCCCTGAACGCGGCCCGCTTCGACGCCGTGAAGCACGGCTCGTTCGCCCTGGTCGCCGACGCCGACGAGGGCCTGCGCGAACTGACCGACGTCCTGGCCTCCTGGCAGGCCCCGGCGGACTGGGCCGGTCGTGCCCAGACCGAACGCGCGAAGTGGGACGCCCACATCACCTCGCTGCGCACGCCGTCGACCGCTCTTCCGACGTACGCCCAGGTGGTCGGCGTCGTGAACGACGTCAGCGAGCCCACCGACTACGTCATGACGGCGTCCGGCGGCCTCCCCGGCGAGCTGATCGGCGGCTGGCGAGCCACCGGTGAGTCCACAATGGACGTCGAGTACGGCTTCTCCTGCATGGGCTACGAACTGGCCGGCGCCTGGGGAGCCGCGATCGCGCACACCCAGGGCGTCGTCACCACGCTGCTCGGCGACGGCTCGTACCTGATGCTGAACTCCGAACTCTTCTCGGCGGCCTTCGCCGGCCACGGCTTCGTGGCCGTCGTCTGCGACAACGACGGCTACGCCGTGATCCACCGCCTGCAGACGGGTCAGGGTGGCGCGGGCTTCAACAACCTCTACGCCGACTGCACGACCGGCCACCCCGAACCCCCGCGCACCGACTTCGCCGCCCACGCCTCGGCGATGGGCTGCGCGGTCTTCCCCGTCGACTCGCTGGCCGGCCTCGAAGGCGCCTACCGCAAGGCCCGGGAGGTCGCGGTTGCCGAGAAACGCCCGGCCGTCGTCGTGATCCGCACGCACCCGTCGTCGTGGACCGAGGCCGGGGCCTGGTGGGAGGTCGGTGTGCCGGAGGTCTCACACCGGTCCGAAATCGCCCAGGCCCGCGAGGAAGTGCTGGAAGGCAAGGCCAAGCAGGTCCGTTATCTGAGCTGAACTCCAACAGCGGATACCGCCGGACAGCCGCTATCACGAGGATGACTCTCCGTGAGCAAGCGGATGTTCAGGCTCGGCGCGGTCGCCCTGGTAGTGCTCGGTGTCGCCCTGCTGGTGCCGCAGACCGCTCCACGATCGACGTCACTGCTGCTGTTGGGCGGGGTGCTGGTCCTCGCGGGCGGTGCGCTGGGCTGGCATCAGGTCAGGGATGGCCAGGTCATCGACCGGTACCGCCGCGCCGTGGAACACCTCGGCAGCGACCAGGCCGAAGTCAGGCTCGGCGGGCTGCACGCGCTGGCACAGATCGCGAAGGACTCGGCGCGGAGCCGGCAGCTCGTGGACGACACCATCGGGGACTTCCTGCGCGAGCGATCTCCCTGGACGGACGCGCCGGACCCGGTCGTCAGGAGCCCGGTGCCGGACGTCGAGACAGCTCTGGCGATCCTCATCCGGCGGCCTGGTGCGGCGATCGACCTGTCCCACGTCGATCTGTGCGGCGCCGACCTGGGGAAGCAGGAGCTCGCGGGAGCGGTGATCCGCCGGGCCAACCTCGCCGGCGCACGGCTGCTCGGAACCTGCCTGGACGACTGCGTCCTCGATGGCACGGACCTCCGCGACGCGGACCTGCGGGGAGCCTCCCTGCGCAAGGCCTCCCTGCGGGTCGCCTGCCTCGAAGGCGCCGACCTCCGTGCCGCCGACCTCACGGACGCGGACCTGCGTGGCGCCGACATGCGCGCCGTCAACCTGGACAAGGCCGTCCTGACCGGGGCTCGCGTCAACCGCGGGACGCTGTGGCCTCCGGACTTCACCCCAGCCCGTGTCTCTGCGTCGCTGTTCAGTGACTGAGATGCCTCACATCCGGGAACAACACGCCGACCCGCGCCCCTTGAACGATTCGTAGCCCAACGAACGTTCGAGGGAGCTTTTCGTGAGCCTGTTGTTCTCCCCGCTGACCCTGCGCTCGGTCACGCTGCCCAACCGCATCGCGGTCAGCCCGATGTGCCAGTACTCGGTGACGAAGGAAGACGGCGTGCCGACCGATTGGCACCTCGTCCACCTCGGCTCCCGCGCTGTCGGTGGCGCCGGCCTCGTCATGGCCGAGGCGACGGCGGTCGAGCCGCGCGGCCGGATCTCGCCGCAGGACACCGGCATCTGGAACGACGAGCAGGTCGAGGCCTGGAAGCCCATCACGAGGTTCATCAAGGACCACGGCTCGGTGCCGGCCATCCAGCTCGCGCACGCCGGGCGCAAGGCGATCGGTGACTGGGTGCCGGTGGCGCCCACGACCGAGCCGTTCCCCGGCGGCAACCAGCCGGAGAAGCTGACGAACACCACGCAGATCGTCAAGGCGTTCGTCGACGGGGCGCTGCGGGCGATCGAGGCCGGTTTCGAGGTCCTGGAGGTCCACGCGGCCCACGGCTACCTGCTGCACGAGTTCTACTCGCCGCTCACGAACGAGGGCAGCATCGAAGAACGCATCGCCCTGCCCGTCGAGGTCACCGCCGCCGTGAGGGCAGCGGTCGGCCCGGAGGTGCCCGTGATCGTGAGGATCAGCGGCACCGACTGGGTCGACAACGGCTGGACTGCCGACGACAGCGTTGTGCTGGCACAGGCGCTCAAGGCCGCGGGTGCGGACCTGATCGACGTGTCCAGCGGTGGCAACACCGCGCAGGCGGACATCCCGATCGGGCCCGGCTACCAGGTGCCGCTCGCCGAAGCTGTGCGACGCAAGGCAGACGTGCCCACGGGTGCAGTCGGCCTGATCACCGAGGCGACTCAGGCCGAACAGATCCTGACGGACGGTTCCGCCGACCTGGTCCTGCTCGCGCGTGAACTGCTCCGCGACCCGTACTGGCCGCTGCATGCGGCACAGCAGCTGGGTGTGGAGATCCACGCGCCGAAGCAGTACGCCAGGGCGTTCTGAAAGAGCCCTCAGAGTTCAAGGGCTGGGCGCCGGGGTGACCGGCCGCCCAACCCTTGAACTCCGAAGGCTGAATTCAGCGACGGTAATCGTCGTAATCGTCGTACGGGTCGTCGTGTGGCTCATCGCCACCACTACTCCCGTTCGGCGACCTTTCATCAGTCGACAGCTCGCGCTGCAACGCAGCGAAGTCGGTCTCATGAGAGCTGTATTTGAGCTCCCTGGCGACCTTCGTCTGCTTGGCCTTAGCTCGGCCGCGCCCCATGGCTCGACCCCCTCGCACAGGGACGGGGGCGGCCGGGGGAACGGCGGCCCCACTCGTCTCGACAACTGATTCCTGGTAACTACCGTACCGTGCCGATGGGGTTCCTCGCGACGCGGTAGGCGTGACACGTACCGCCAAATCTCGCGGCCCCCCTCGCGTGGAAGGATGCACACGTGCCAAGACCGTTCGTCGCCTACCTAAGGGTGTACGAACCGTTATCGGTGTTGGACGCAAAGCTAGCTTCCAAGGTCGCAAAAGCCCTGGAAGCGGGCCCTGTCCCCCGGTCGGAGGTAGGAGACCGGGAACGAGAGCTGTGGTTGCGATCACAGTTGGGACAAAAGCTCCTCCCGGGCGAGTCGTCCGACGTGATGACGATCAGTCCGGCCGAGGTTCCGACCTCCGAAGCCGCCCGTGTCGGCCCGGGCCCACTCGTCTGTCCGCTCGACCTCAGGGCCCGTTCCGCCGCCGCTCTGGTGGGCTTCCTGGCCTCCGCGCCGCCGATCCTGCAGGACGAGGCCCTCAGCCTCTCGTCGGAAACGGTCCGGTCGCGCGCGTCCGCTGTGATGGCCGAACTCTCCGCAGGCGCGGTCCACGTGATTTCCACGACCTGGACGATCCCGCTGCCGTGGTTCGTCCTCGTCGACCCCGCCCAGCGCCGCGTGGTGCTGGCCAGCGCCCAGGACGACCCGGAGCGCCAGGTGTCGTGGCGCGTGGCCATGGCCGACGCCAGGCGGCGGATCGCGCGGGCGCTCAAGGTCGTGAAGCGTTCGCTGGGCGACGACGGGCCGGCCAAGGTCCTCGCCGATACGGGCCGCTGGCTCGAGCACTTCCACCCGCACTCGGCCGTCGAGCTCGACTACGGCGGCCTCGTTCAGCTGCTGGGTGACAAAGACCTGCTCGAAGACACCTCGGCGGCCGACGTGAACGCCATCGTGGACGCCCTCGAAGCGGACGACGCCGAGGAGGTCGCGCTGCGCTACGAGACGCTGCGTGAGTTCTGGGGCGAACTGGCCCGCAGGGAACGCCACGGCTGAAGCAGCACCCGCGCGGCCACGGCGGCCACCGCCGCCAGCAGCATCGCCGCAGGCCACGCCACGTGCACCGCGACGAAGCTCGCGACGAACGGGGTCACCGCCGCGCTCAGGTAGTTCGCCGAGTTCTGCATGGCGATCGCGGTGGCGCTGCGGCCCTCCGGCGCGAGCTCACCGGCCTCGGTGACCGCCAGCCCGTTCCAGCACAGCGCGCACAGCGAGGTCGGCACCAGTACCGCGATCAGCAACGGCAATGGCGCCTGGTCCAGTGCCGCGACCAGCACGAATCCGCTCGCGGTGAGCACGGAGACGATCTTCAGCGGCCCGATCCGGCTGCGCGCCCGGTCCGACCAGACGCCGACCGCCAGCCGTCCGGCCCCGCCGAGCAACTGCGCCACGGCGAAGACGGCCGCTGCCGCCGTCACGCTCATGCCGCGGTGCCCGTGCAGGAGCGGCACCAGCAGGGCCGTGGCGGTGAACTGGGGCACCACGAGCAGCCCACTGGCGAGCGAGAGCCGCAGCAACCGGGGGTCCCTGAGCACCAGGCCGTGATCAGTGCCCGCCCGGATCGCGCCGGGCGGTTCCCGGACCAGCAGGGCCACCGCCAGCGCCACGAACGCCGTCACACCGGCGAGCACGACGAACGCCGTGGGGATCCCGGCCGAGATCGCGATCCCGGGCAGGACGGCTGCGGTGAGGGCCGCGCCGAGCGGGGTCGCCGTCTGCCGGACGCCCATGGCGAGGCCGCGCGACTCCCGGCTGAACCACGACATCACCGCACGGCCGCTGGCCGCGTTGACGCTCGCCCCGAACAGTCCGGTGCCGAGCAAGGCGAGACCGGCGATCCAGGCGTTGCCCAGCGCCACGGCGAGAAGGCAGCTTGCGGCACCTACGCCGCCGATGGTCATCACGAGCCGTTCGCCGCGTCGGTCCGCGACGACTCCCCATGGCACGAGAGCGATCATCGTGCCGAGGTTGACCGCACCGAGAAGCAGCCCGACCTGGGGCAACGTGAGGGAGAAGTGCTGCTGGAGCTGCGGGCTGATCGCGGGCAGGCCGAGGAAGACGGCCGCGTTCGTGCCCTGCGCCAAAGCCCCGACAGACAGCACGACCCAGCGATACCCCATGAGGGCACGCTAGGTCTGCTGCTCAGAAAGTGGAACGTTCGTCTTATCTCTTGGGACGGTGGTGGTGTCCGCGCTCGGCAGCCAGCAGCTCGTCCACCGACGCACTCCCGCGCTGGTAGCGCGAAGCGATCTCGGCGTTGAGCATGTCCACGACCACCTGCACCTCGCGCCGCCGCACCGACACGGACGCCTCTTCCGAGATGAGCGTCTCCAGCACGTCGCCGAGGCGATCGTCGGTCAACGAACTCACGTCGGAGAGGTCCACGTCGGAGATGAGCGCCTCGACGTGCCGATGGTGTGCATCAGCACGTGACGGCTCATGGGTCTGATACCGGCCGAGACCGGTCGCGGGACCCACGGCGTTCGTGGAGAGGATGGTGGCAAGCTGCTCGACCACGGCCGAGCCGCCCGAGCTGCGGCGCTCTTGTTCCGCACGCACGATGTCGATCCGCGCGTGCAACAACCGCCGCAGGTAGGACAGATCTGTCTCTTCCTGCGCAGCCTCGTCGCGGAGTTCGCGCACCTCGACGAGCGGGCGCTGCTCGACGCCCTCCGTGTAGTCGGGGGCGAGCACCCTGTCGATTCGGCGGCGCCCGCCAGGACGCACCTCGATCACGTGTCCATCCTGCGGTAGATCCTCCTCACCCGCCAACACATCCCATGCACCAAACTTGTCTCAAATGTGCACACCCAGCAGCTTTCGCGCCTCATCCGGGGTCAAAGCGGGTCGCTGGGCGATCTTGGAGAGACCTGCGGCACGTGCCACGAGCTGTGCGTTGTCCCGCACCGGCACCCCCCGCGAGTAGCTGATGGTGTCTTCCATACCCACTCGGAGATGGCCACCCGCACCCAAAGCGGTGAACATCACGGGCAGGGTCGTCCGGCCGATGCCGGTGGCGGAGAACGTCGCTCCGTCCGGCAGAGCGTTGACGGCCGCGACCAGCGTCGCCGCGTCGCCGGGCATCCCGCCGGGCACGCCCATCACGAAGTCGACGTGCACATGCCCGCCCGCGGGCAGACCGTGCTGGTCCAGCAGGCGCTTCAACGACGCGAGCTGCCCGATGTCGAAGATCTCGTACTCCGGGACGATCGAGCGCTCCTGCATGCCCTTGTGCAGGGAGACGATGAACTCCCAGCGGTTCATGAACACGTCGTCACCGAAGTTGACCGTGCCCATCGTGCAGGACGCCGAGTCCGGCATCGCCTCGAGCACGCGCAGCCGGTCCGACTCGGGGTCGCGCACCGACCCGCCCGTCGAGAGCTGCACGACGAGGCTGGTCTCGGAGCGCAGCGCTTCGACGGTGGCCTTCAACCGGCCGAGGTCCAGCGACGGCTTCGCGTCCTCGCCACGGATGTGGACGTGGATCATCGCCGCGCCGACCTGCTCGCAGCTCTGCGCCGTCTTGACCAGCTCTTCCAGGGTGACCGGAAGCTGCGGGACGTCGGCTTTCGCGTGCTCCGCTCCGGTAGGAGCGACAGTGATCAGCGTGCCCAGGGACATGTACCGGGACTTTAGGGGCTCATCCCCTCAAGTTGCGAACAGCTTCCCGGCCCAGACCGGGCGTGTCCGCAGGCACCGAGTCCGGGTCGATCCGTGCCGGAACCTCCCGTTCGGGAGCGCCTGCGATGAGCTCGGCCTCGACCGGCACAGACCGCTTGACCAGCGCCAACGCGATCGCGCCGAGTTCGTGGTGCAGGGCCACGGTGCCCACCCGGCCGACCACTCGCCCGTCCAGCGTCACCGGGTCACCGGTCTCCGGCTGGGCGTCGGCAGAACCATCCAGGTGGAGTAGGAGCATCCGCCTGGGCGGGCGTCCCACGTTGTGGACCTTCGCGACCGTCTCCTGGCCCCGGTAGCACCCCTTGTTCAGGTGCACGGCCGGGTCGATCAGGCCGACCTCGTGCGGGATCGTGCGTTCGTCGGTGTCGATGCCCTGCCGGGCGCGCAGCGACTCGACCCGCAGCGCCTCGAACGCGTAGCTGCCCGCCGGGCGCGCCCCCGCGTCGGTGATCCGCTGCCACCAGCCGGCGAGCTCGGCGCGCGGGACCAGCAGGTCGACCGCGTCCCGGCCCGGCCACGACGCCCTGCGCACGAAGCCCTCGCCGAGCGCGGCGACGTCCGACGGCATCGGGATGCCGAGCTTCTCCAGCAGCGTGGGGGTCTCCGGCCCGGTGATCGTCAGCAGCGCGAACTCCGCCGTGGCGTCGCGCGGCTCCACCTTGGACCAGAAGACCATCCTCTTCAGGTACGTCAGCAGGTCGTCGACCTTCTCGACGTCGAGGAACACCGTGCCGCCGACGTTCGCGACGACCATGTGGTGCTCCAGGCGGCCCTGGGCGTCGAGGATCAGCGCCTCGGTCGCCGTGCCCTCACCGAGCTGCTCGAAGTGCTGGCTCGTGAGCTGGTGCAGCCACTTGAGCCTGTCCTCGCCAGGGATCGCGATGACACCGCGGTTCGAACGGTCGACCACGACCACCGAACGGGCGGCGGAGCGCTGTTCGGCGAACGGGTCGCCGTAGTGCCAGGCGACGCCGGCATCCGTCGAATCGTCGGGCGGCGGGACGGCTCCTGGGAGGGTCACTCGATCTCCTGCTCCTGCTTCAAACAGTCGCGGCATGTGCCGGACAGGGCGAGATGGCTTGCATCAAGTTCGAACCCGTCGCGCTCCCGCAATGTTCCGACCAACGGGTCGAGAAGCTCACACGGGATTTCCTGGATCGAACCGCACACGTGGCACACGAGGTGTACGTGCTGGTGATCTTCGACCGAGTAGCTCGGCGCACCGTGGCCAAGGTGCGTGTGCCGAACCAGTCCGAGCCGGTCGAGAAGATCGAGCGTGCGGTAGATGGTGGTGATGTTGACCGTCGGCGCCGTCTCCTGGACGCGCTGACAGATCTGCTCGGGTGTCGCGTGTTCCAGCGACCTGACCGCGTCCAGCACGAGCTGACGCTGCGGCGTCATCCTCATACCGCGGTCGTGCAGCGTTTTGCGCAGGCCTCTTGCGGTCTCCACACCACCGATGTTAGTAGGCTCGCTCCATGCGCGTGCTGGCACTGCTCGACGGAACCCTCGCTGACCCCGACTCGCCGCAGATCCGCGTCGAGGACCTCGGACTCATGCGCGGCGATGGCGTGTTCGAAACGATCCTCGTGGTCGACGGGAAGCCCCGCGAACTCACGCCCCACCTCGACCGGCTCGACCGGTCCGCGGCCATGCTCGACATGCAGCCTCCTCCGCGTGCGGAGTTCGAGCGCGCGGTCGATCTCGTCATCGGCAACTGGACCGGCGGCCAGGAGTTCGCCCTCAAGCTCGTCTACACCCGCGGCGTCGAGGGCGGCGACGGCACGCCCACCGGGTTCGCGCTCGGCATGGAGATCGGCGCGAAGGTGCTCAAGCAGCGCGTCGAGGGCCTGTCGGCGGTGACCCTGGACCGCGGCATCGACGCGAACCTCGCCGACCGCGCGCCGTGGCTGCTGCTGGGCGCGAAGTCGCTGTCGTACGCGATCAACATGGCCGCGCTGCGCGAGGCCGAGCGCCGCGGTGCCGCCGAGGTCGTCTTCACGACGTCCGACGGTTCGGTGCTCGAAGGCCCGACCTCGACGCTGATCCTCGTGCGCGGCAAGACCCTGGTCACGCCGCCGTCGAAGCTCGGCATTCTGCCCGGCACCACGCAGTACGCGTTGTTCCGCGCCGCCGAGCGCGCCGGCTGGACCGTGCTCGTGGAGCCGATCCAGACCGGCGAGCTCTACGACGCCGAGGGCGTGTTCCTCGCGTCCAGCGTCCGCAAGATCACGCGGGTGACCGTGCTGGACGGCAAGCAGCTGCCCGACTCGTCGGCCCTGCTGACCGAGCTGCAGGGCCTGTACGAGTCGGAATACTGATTTTCTAGCGGAGTCCGGCGTCGACCGCGGCCATCAACGGGCCGCGGTCACCCGACATCTCCCAGAACATCGCGCCCAGCAGGTTCTTCGACTTCAGCCACGCGGTCTTCTTCTGGATCGACCACACGTCGTCGAAGGTCCACCACTGATTGCCGGTGTAGCAGGACGTCGCCACGGCGACCTCGTCGTGGAAGACGGTGCAGTTCGGCACGGACGCGACGAGGTTGGCGTACCCGCGCGTGCCCGACTCCTCCGGGAACTGGCCGGGAGCCGCACCTCCCGCGGTCTGCCACTCGCCGTTCTTGCCGCCGTTGACCACGTTCTGCCAGCCGCGGCCGTAGAACGCGAGTCCGAGCGTGATCTTGCGTGACGGCACTCCCGCGTCGAGGTAGGCCTGGACGGTGCTCTCGACGCTGAACTTGGTCGTGTACGGGTCGTCCGGGTCCGGGTAGAGGTTGCCCTGGTGGCCGGTCCGGTTGGGCTCCCACGAGTTGTCGCTGCCGGAGCCGTGGAAGTCGTAGCCCTGGACGTTGAAGATGTCCATCGACTGCGCGACCCGCCCGAGCTCCCAGCCCGCCTCGATCTTGGCGGGGTCGGCCGGGGTGAACGCGGTGAGCTGGTAGCGCTTGCCCGTGGTGGTGCTGTACGCGTCCATCTGCCGGCGGAACTCCTCGATCAACAGCGTGTTGTTGACCTTGTCCTGCGGGCCGAAGTGGTTGCCCGCGTGGCCTTCCGCGCCCGGCCACTCCCAGTCGAGGTCGAAGCCGTCGAAGATGTTCGCTGCGGTGCCGGGGCCGCCGGCGCCGTTGTACACGGGCAGGTTGCCCTTGAGGTAGACGTCGATGCACGACGCCACGAACTTCTTGCGCGCCGCGTCCGTCGCCGCGACGTCCGAGAAGTACTTGGAGTACGTCCAGCCGCCGAGCGAGATCAGCACCTTGAGGTTCGGGTGCTTCGCCTTGAGCTTCTTGAGCTGGTTGTAGTTGCCGCGCAACGGTTCCCAGCCGCTGTCCGCGACACCGTCGACGGACTGGGCGGCGCTCATCGGCCTGCTGTAGTCGGCTTCCGCGTCACCCGCGCCGTCGCCCTGGTTCGGGTCCTGCGGGTTCGGGCTCGTGCCCTTCGTGACGCCGTGCAGGCACGTCAGGTTGACGGGATCGATGTTGCCGAACGCGTAGTTGACGTGGGTCATCTTCGCGGCGTCCATGTCCTTCACGAAGTACTGGCGTCCGTAGATGCCCCACTGCACGAAGTACCCGACACGGGCGTATCCGCCGACGATGTCACCAGTGCGCTCGTTCAGCGCGTTGCTCGCGGCGGAGACGTTGTCGTAGAGGTCTCGTGCTTTGACGGTGAAGGTGTAGTTCGTGGACGGCGACAGGCCGCTGACGACCGCTGTGGTGCCGGAGACCGTCGTCTTCACGGTCGTGCCCACGTAGACGTCGTAGTTCGCGGCCCCGCTGTTGTCCGTGGAGGCGTTCCACGCCAGCGTGACGCTGCCGGCGTCCTTCGCCGTCGACCGCAGGTTGCCCGGCGCGGTCGGGGGCGTGGTGTCGTTGGCGGGGTTGTTGGTGGTGACGCTCAGCGCGGTGCTTTGGGCGCTTTGAGTTCCCTTGGTGTCCTTGGCCCGCACCGTGAAGGAGTACGCGGTGTTCGGGCTCAGGCCGGTGATGATCGTCGACGTGGTGGTGGAGCTACCGGCGAGGCTTGAACCGTTGTAGACGTCGTAGCCGGCGATCGGCAGCGAGCCGGGCGTGGAGGCGTTCCACTGCAGGCTCACCGTCCGCGTGGTCTTCGTCGGTGACGCGAGACCTGTTGGCGTGCTTGGCGGAGTGTCCGCGCTGCCGTCGCAGTTGGCGTTGTTGATCCGGCACGTCACCGGGTCGACGTTCTGGCTGATCGAGAACGCCGGACTGTACGGCTCGGTGGATCCCCCGGCCGCCACCGTCTTGTTGTAGTGCGCAGGGGTGACGGTGACCTGGTTGCCGTTCTGGGAGATCGTGCCGTTCTGGCCGTTGCTCACCGTCACACCGCTGGGCAGCGTGAAGGAGATCGACCAGTCGGAGACGGCCGCGGCGGAGTGGTTGCGAACGACGAACTTCGCCGCGCCACCGGCCACCGAGTACTCGGCGGTCAGCCCGGTCGGCGCCGGCGGCGGGGTGCCGGTGCCGTCACACGCCATGTTGTTGATCGTGCAGGCGGTCGGGTCGGCCGCAGCGCTCAGCGTGAACACGGGGCTGTACGGCTCGGTGTTGCGCCCCGGCGGGAGGTTGTTGATGTAGAAGGCAGGAGTGAGCGTCACTCTCGTGCCGTTCTGGGTGATCGTCGCGTTCTGCGGGGCGCTGGCCGTGACACCGGCCGGCAGGTCGAACTTGACCGACCACCCGTTGAGCGCGGTCGTGCTCGCGTTGGCGACGACGAACTTGGCACTCGTGCCGGTGCGGGAGAAGGTCGCGGTGATGTCAGTGGCGGCCTGTGCAGGGACCGCCAAAGCTAATACCGCGAGGAGAACTGCTAGCAGGGCAGGGATCCGGCGCATGCGGAACTCCAGATTGGTAGAGATTCCGCGGCGGCTGCCAGTTACGGTATTTGGTCTGGACCACTCCGTCAACGGCGTGGCCGCTCAGTCGATCGGGCGGAACCTGACCTCGGTACCCGGCCGCGCCTGCCCGAGAAAACGCAGGTAATCGTTGTCCACCACGCCGATAACAGGGTAACCACCCGTCGTCGGATGATCATTCAGGAAGACCACGGGCTGCCCGTCCGGCGGCACCTGCACCGCGCCGGTGATCATCCCCTCGCTGGGAATCTCCCCGTCACGACGATTCAGCTTGGTTCCGTTGAGCCGCGCACCCACTCGGTTGCTGCGGTCCGACACCGTCCAGGATCCCTGCCGCAGCTGGGTTTCCGCGTCGTCGAACCAGTCGTCCCGCGGCCCGAGCCGAATCGGGATGACCAACGTTTGCAGCGCATGGTGTGGCGGCACCACATCGGCACCTTCGGGAGGGTTCGGCGTCCCAAGATGCAGGACGTCGTTGGCCCGCAACGGTTCTGGACCGATTCCGGAGAGCAGGTCGGTCGAGCGGCTGCCGAGTTCCTCGTCGACCTCGATGCCGCCGGACAGCGCGAGGTAGTTGCGCAGACCGGTCTGCGGCGTACCGATCTCCAGGACCTCGTCCTGCTTCAGGTGGACCGGGTGGTGCGAGTCGGTGAGCCTGCCGTCGATTCGGACCTCGGTGGGCGGCCCGGTGACGGCGACCGTGCAGCTCGCGTTGGCCTTGAGCGCGAGACCGCCGAGCAGGAGCTCCAGTCCGGCCGTGTTTTCGGGGTTGCCGACGAGGCGGTTGGCGAGCTTGAGCGAGTCCTGGTCCAGCGCACCCGACGGAGGCACGCCCAGGTGCGCGTTGCCGGGCCTGCCGAGGTCCTCGACCAACGCCTGCGGACCGGTCCTGATGATCGTGACGCTGCGCTTCATGCGACCACGAACCTGACCTGGTCACCCGGCTGCAGCAGCGCGGGGGTCTCGGCCTTGGCGTCGAACAGCGTTGTCTCGGTGCGGCCGATCAGCCGCCAGCCGCCCGGTGTCGGCCTGGGGTAGGCGGCGGTGAACTCGCCCGCGATGCCGACCGAGCCTTGCGGGACCTTGGTCCGCGGCGAGTCGAGCCTGGGTTGCTGGAGTGCTTCCGGGAGGCCGGTCAGGTAGCCGAAGCCTGGGGCGAAGCCGCAGAACGCGACTTCGTAGGTGGCGGTTGTGTGGAGTCGCACTACCTCGTCCGGGGTGGTGCCGGCTGTTTCGGCGACGAGGGCGAGGTCCGGGCCGTCGTAGATGACGGGGATGGTGATCTCGCGTGAGTGTTTTGCGGGAGTCTTGGTCAGGTCGATGGTTTTCAGCGTTTCCCTGACCTGGGTCAGCGCGCCCTTGACCAGGACTGTTCGTGCGGCTGGGACCAGCTCCTCGATGCCGTCGAGGTTTTCGAGGGCTGCTCGGACGGCCGTTACCTCGCTCAGTGAGTCGACCTCGATGAGGAGCGCGTCGGTTCCGCAGCGCCGCAGCAGCATGGATCCATGTTACGGGGAATCGTGGGATTGTTGAACAATCCGACACGCGAATTGTTCAACAATCCAGCGGTCCGATCCGGGCCTGCGGTCCGGTGGGCCACGATCCCGCAGGCGCCGCGGTCCGGCGATCCGCTCCGGCAGGCCCGCGATCCGGCAAGGCTTCGGCCGGTATCCGGCAGGCGCGATCAGGGCGGGGCGCGATCCGCAGGCCGCGATCCGGCGGCCCAGGTGCCAGGGAATGTCCAGTGCTGTTGTTGGATCGTTGAACGATCCGACAAGGCGCTCGCTGGATTGTTCAACGATCCTGCGATGCTCACGTGGGATTGTTCAACGATCCAACGTCCAACGATCCGGGCTAAGCCGACGATCCGAGCTAAGCCGACGACCTGAGCTAGCCGACGACGCGCTTCAGGTGCGCCGACGCGTGCGGCTGCATGTCCTGGCCCATCATGGCGCGCTCCTCGACATACGCGAGGTCGCCGTTCACCACGCCGTACAGGCGCTGCGAAGCCTTGACGTCCTTGGCCGTGGCGGAGCGGATGACCGCGTCCGTCTCGAACTCCCAGGAAGTCTGCGTGCGCACCTTGCCGTAGTACAGCTCGACGATGCCCGTGTTGTGCGTCAGCAGGAACTCGATCGTGTCGTCTTCCTGCGGGCGCCAGAAGCCCTGTTCTCTCGCCGCCGGGCGGATGACCTCGCCCGCCTCGTTCAACAGCCACGACCTCGCCTCGTAGACGAGGAACGGCCGGCCGTCGTGGGCGAACGTGATCTGCTGGCCGAAGCGGAACGGGCCGTCGATCGTCGGGTAGACGATCTCGCCCTCGCCTCGCCACACGCCCACCAGCGGGAGGACGCTCAGGAGAGCGTCGTTCAGGTTCGCGCCCTCGCGCAGGTTCGCCGTGTCGCCCGGGACGGGCATGTCGTCGAACTGGGGAAGGTTGCGCGCCCTCGTGGCGGCTGCTCGTTCCTCGGCCAGGCGGATGGCCTCGTCGCCGCTGGTCATCGCTGGTCGGAGTAGAGGCGGTAGACGACGTAGCCGGCGAACCACATTACGGCGATCGTCACTAGCACCAGGAGTCCGGTGAAGATGTGTTCCACGGTGGAGAGGATATCTCGCTGGTGGTGACGTGCTGGGTTGTGGTGGTGGAGGACACCGGGGGCTGCGCCCTTGCCCCGCCTTTGGGCGTGCGCGTCGGTTGGGTGGGTCGTCCCCCGGTTTCGTTGGCGGGCGGCGGTTTCGTGTTCGTGGGTGGTCACCGTGCTGGGGGATGTTCCGGCTGATTCCTGGGGCTCCGCCCCAGACCCCGCCAATCTGATCCAAAGCCGGGGGTCCACGCCGTGCGCGGGTTGATGGCACGCCTGTTGCGTTGGGCGGAGGCGCGTTGCGTAGATGGTTGCGTTGGTGGGGTGGCTTCGTCACGAGCCGAGCCAAGAGCGGGCCATGCAGCAAGAGCTATGGCACGACTCGTGACGAAGCCACCCCACCCAGAACGCACGGTAAGGACTGCTCGCCTGCGGCATCGCGGGTGAGATGCGTGCTCATGAGCGTGCGCTCGGACTGCTTGCCTGCGGCTTCGCGGGAGGGCGCCCCGAGGCGCGTGGACGTGCCGGGATGCCGAAGGCCCGGCGGTGTGACACCGCCGGGCCTTCGGTTGTACCAACCGGGTCTGGTGACCTGTGGGTCTAGGCGACCGCGATCTGCACCGCGTGCACGCCGGGGCCCGAGGCCGACACGTCGGCCTGGCCGTTGCCGGTGCGGTGCAGGGCGCGGACGGTCCAGCTGCCCGGTGCCGCGAAGAAGCGGAAGTCGCCCTCCGGGGAGGTGACCACCTCTGCCGTGAACTCGCCTGTCGAGTCGAGCAGGCGGACGAAGGCGCCGCCTACCGGGGTGCCCTCTGAGACGACCTTGCCTTCGAGCACGGTTTCGGTGGTGCCCGCTTCGATCGTGCCGCCCTGAGTGGGGGCGCCGCAGCCGTTGGACATGATGATCAGGCCTCCTTGCCGGAACCGAGTTCGATCGGCACGCCGATGAGCGAGCCGTACTCCGTCCAAGAACCGTCGTAGTTCTTGACGTCTTCGTGGCCGAGCAGCTCGCGCAGGGCGAACCAGGTGTGCGAGGAGCGCTCGCCGATGCGGCAGTACGCGATGGTCTTGCGGCTGCCGTCGAAGCCCGCCTCGGCGTAGAGCTCGCGGAGGTCGTCGTCGGACTTGAAGGTGCCGTCCTCGTTGGCCGCCTTGGACCACGGGACGTTCACGGCGGACGGGATGTGGCCGCCGCGCTGGGCCTGCTCCTGCGGGAGGTGGGCCGGGGCGAGGAGCTTGCCGGAGAACTCGTCGGGGGAGCGCACGTCGACGAGGTTCTTGTTGCCGATGGAGTCGACGACCTCGTCGCGGAAGGCGCGGATCGACAGGTCCTGCTCCTGGGCCTGGTAGGAGGTCGCCTCGCGGGTGACCTCGTCCTTGTCCAGGGGGCGGCCGTCGAGTTCCCACTTCTTGCGGCCGCCGTCGAGGAGCTTGACGTTGGTGTGGCCGTAGAGCTTGAAGTACCAGTACGCGTAGGCCGCGAACCAGTTGTTGTTGCCGCCGTAGAGGACGACGGTGTCGTCGTTGGAGATGCCCTTGGCCGAGAGCAGCTTCTCGAAGCCCTCGCGGTCGACGAAGTCGCGGCGGACCGGGTCCTGGAGGTCGTTCTTCCAGTCGATCTTCACGGCTCCGGGGATGTGTCCGCCGTCGTACGCGGTGGTGTCCTCGTCGACCTCCGCGAACACGACGCCGGGCGCCTGGAGGTTCTCTTCGGACCAGGCGGCCGAGACCAGCACGTTCTCACGGCTCATGGGAAGTTGCTCCTGTAGTAGTGCGTGTCGTTATTGCGGTCGAGCGAGGGCGGGTACGTACCTGCGCAGCACGAGGTACATCTCGCACCCGAGGCACAGGCCCAGCGCCGCGTTGAGCAGTGCTGCCACCAGTGCGAGACCGGTTGCCACCATGCCGAGCGTGGTGAAGCCGGTGGCGTAACCGAGGGTGCCGATCAGTGCGAAGACGAAGCCGACACCTTGCGCGAACCGCAGCGGGGCGGCTTCCTCGCGTTCGGTGGTCGGGGTCAGGCGTGGCTGGATCGCGTAGCGGTAGACGTGACCCCACGGGTTCAGCTTCAGCGAGATGAACGCGCACATCGCGAAGAGCACCGTCTGGGCGGCGAGGAGCCGCCACCAGCCGGTGAGCAACACGATCGCGAGGATGACGGTGGTCATCCAGGCGGAGAAGCGCGGTCCGCGCGGGTCTACAGGGGAGTCCTTGGGCACGACGACCTCCGGGCATGCGGACGAGGGGATTCAGTCCGTCAGAGGTAGCTGATGGGCGTCAAGCAGCCCGGTTCAGCTCGTCGTGCGACACAGGCTGCTGCGCGTGCGGCACAGGTCAACCGCGCGTCGCTTCGTGAGCAGCAAGGTCATGCCAGCGAGGGTAGCCCTCAATCCCTCGGGGCGGGAGGTATGTCCATCTGGTGGAACAACGCAGGTTCACCCGACTGGATTAGGGCAAATGCGGTCGCAGCGCCGCCAGCAACGAGTCGCGTTTCGGCACGCCGCCGACTCGCAACACCTCGGTGCCGTCCGACGTCAGGGCGAGCGTCGTGGGGGTGCGCATGACGCCGAGCCTGGTGGTGACGTCCGGGAGGTTCGTGACGTCGAGCTCGGCGTGGGTGAGGCCGTCCGTGCGGTCGGCGAGGTCGCGGAGGACCACCTTCGCGTGCCGGCACGGCGCGCAGAACGTGGTGGAGAGCTGGACCAGCGTCACCCCCGGCGCGAGCAGGTCGCGCACGGGGGCGGGCAGGTCGATCGAGTCCTTAGAACGGGAGATGCGGCCCTCGCGGACCTTGAGCAGCACACCGATCGCGCCGGCCACGGCCAGCGCGCCCAGCAGCGCCCACACACCAGTCATCGTTGGACCAACGGTACATCCGCGACCTCGCCGGACAGCTTGAACGAACCGCTCTCCACCTCGACGGCGGTAGGCGTCGCACCGAACGGCAGCGTGCCCGGGTCGATCTTGATCGCGAGCGCCTGACGCAGCTGCGGGATGATCTGCTTCAGCGAGGCGTCGTCCAGCACGATGTCGTCGATGTTGATCTGGATGGCACCGCTGACCAGTGCGATCTGGCCGTACGCGGTGAGCGTGATGACCTTGCCGGCGACGTTGGTCTGGCCGGAGAGCTTCACCGCGGCGGTCGTCTTGGGCACCAGCGGGTCGGCCGGGGTCTGCGTGGCGACGCGGTTGTCCGGCTCGATCGAGAGCTTGTCGAACGGCGTCACCTGGTTCGCCAGCCGGTTCAGGTCCATCGCCTTGATCCGGACGCTGCCCTTGACGGTGTCGATGGTCGCCTTGGAGACGTTGCCCGCGAGCAGGTCCGCGAGTTCGACGCGGGTGTGCAGCAGGTCCGCCTCGACGTCGAGGTCGCGCAGGTCGACGCCCTGCTGCTCGTTGCGGATCGGCACGCCGTACGCGCGGATCTCGACGTGCCGGTAGTCGCCGCGCAACGCCTGCACGGTGAACGGGAACCCGTTGATGCGCACCGACGGGTCCTCGTTGAGCTGCAGTTTCTCCCGCATCCGCTGGGCGATCTGGTACTCACCGGCCGCGGCCAGCGCGAAGTCGGCGGCGACGAGCAGCACGCCCAGCACGATGACCGTGATGATGAGGAACTTCCCGCGACGGGACTTCTTCTTTCGCGGCCGTGCCGGGGTCTGCGCAGTCATTCCTCGTCCTCGACGTTAACGGCGATCCATGCCGCCATCCGGTCTACCAGGTCTGGAGTCGCGGCCGATTCCGCGTGCCGCATGCCGGGTTCGATCCACAACTCGGCATGTCCGGAGGACGCGCGGTGCAGCGACCTGGCGTGGTCCACGGAGAAATAGTGGTCCAGGTCACCGTGCACGATCAGCAGTGGGGTCGGTGTGATGCGTCCGACCACCTCGAGCGGACTCTCCGGCGCTTGTACCCAGCTGCCGCCGAGCCGAACCCCGAGCGCCCGTGCCGCGAGCTTGCCGTGCGGTTGTTCCAGCAGCCAGTGGACCCGGCGCATGGGAGCGGTCTCGCGTGACCACCACCGGGCGGGCCCGCTCACCGAGACCACCGCGTCCGGCCTGGTCTCCCCCAGCACCGCGTGCCGCAGGACGATCGAGGCACCCATCGAGAACCCGACGGTCGCGATCTTCGAGTACCCGAGTTCGCGCGCCTTGAGGACGGCGGCCTCGATGTCGTGGATCTCCTCCGCGCCCACCGCGGAGCGTCCTTCGGAGCGTCCGTGCCCGCGGAAGTCGAACGCGACGACGCCGGCGTTCCTGGACAGTCGGGCAAGCACACGGGAGACGTACGGCCTGCGCACGTTGTTCGTGAACCCGTGTCCCACAACGAAAGCGACGTCACTTTCACTCTTGTAGTGGACGCCGTGCAGGCGCACTCCGTCGTGTGACACGGATGTAACAGGCGTGACGCTTGTGGAAACAAGTGTGAGCACGGCTTCTTGACCTGGGACTTTCTCGGGGTGCACCGGTATTGTCTCCGTCATCCGCAGGCAACGGGGCCCGGTCACCGTACGCCGCTGGTCTGGTCCAGGTGACCGTCCACGGCCGATTTGGAGGGCGCCGCGATGAGTATCGACGTGCTTCTGCTGACGACAGACCCGGACCCGGAGGCGGTGCTTCCGGCGCTGGCTCTGCTTCCCCACGCCGTGCGCCCCTTGCGCCCCGAGGTCTCCGCGCTTCTCGAGGCCGGTCCTCACGACATCGTGCTGATCGACGCCCGCACCGACCTGGTCGGCGCGCGCTCGCTGTGCCGTCTGCTCGACTCGTCCGGTGTGGACGTGCCCGTGGTGGCCGTCGTCACCGAGGGCGGTCTGGTCGCGGTCAACTCCGACTGGTCCGTCGACGAGATCCTGCTGCCGAACTCCGGCCCCGCCGAGGTCGACGCCCGCCTGCGCCTGGTCCGCTCCCGCCGGGGCACGACCGCGCCCGGTGGCGACGGCGCGATCCAGCTCGGCGACCTCGTGATCGACGAGGCCACCTACACCGCGCGCCTCAAGGGCCGTCCGCTCGACCTCACCTACAAGGAGTTCGAGCTGCTCAAGTACCTCGCGCAGCACGCGGGCCGGGTCTTCACCCGCGCCCAGCTGCTGCAGGAGGTCTGGGGCTACGACTTCTTCGGCGGCACCCGCACGGTCGACGTCCACGTGCGACGGCTGCGCGCCAAGCTCGGCCCCGAGCACGAGGCGCTCATCGGCACGGTCCGCAACGTGGGCTACAAGTTCGTCCGCCCGCCGCGTCCCGGCTCGCCGCGCCGTCCGGCCGAGATGGCCGAGGTGGAGATCGACGACTCCGCTCGTGTCCTGGATGAGCGTTTGATCGCGCGGTAGGTTCGCCTGTGTGGCGCAACTGAGCTGGTTCGAGGAGCTGACGGCCGACCAGGCCGCCGAGGTGACGGGTCTGCTGGAGGCGGCCCAGGGCACCGATGGCGTGGCCCCGGTCGGCGAGGCCGTGCGACTGCGGATGCGCCCCGGCGCGACCGGCAGCAGGCACCTCCTCGCGCATCTGAACGGCGAGCTCGCCGGGTACGCACACGTCGACCTGATCGGTGACTCCGGTGGCAACAAGGTCGCCGAGTTCGCCGTGCACCCGAAGCACCGCCATCAGGGCGTGGGAGAGGCGCTGGTGAAAGCGCTCCCGCAGGAGTCACTGCGGATCTGGGCGCACGGCGGCCACCCGGACGCCGAGAAGCTCGCGGAGAAGCTCGGTTTCCGCAAGGTGCGCGAACTGCTGCGGATGCGGCTGCGCGTCGAGAACGACCTGCCGGAGCCCAAGCTCCCCGAGGGCATCACGATCCGGCCGTTCGTCCCGGGCAAGGACGAGGCCGCGGTCGTCTACGTGAACCACCGCGCGTTCGACTGGCACCCAGAGCAGGGCGCGATGTCCATCGAGGACGTTCGCGCCAAGGAAGACGAACCCTGGTTCGATCCCGAGGGCTTCCTGCTCGCGTTCGACGCCGACGGCAGGCTGGCCGGCTTCCACTGGACGAAGGTGCACACGCCCGAGCTGGGTGAGGTCTACGTCGTGGGCGTCGACCCGGACCGCCAGGGCGGTGGCCTGGGCAGGGCGCTCACCCTCGCCGGGCTGCGTCACCTGCGCGAACAGCGCGTCAAGGAAGTCATGCTCTACGTCGAGTCGGACAACTCCGCGGCGGTCCGCGTGTACACGAAACTCGGCTTCACCCTTTGGGACGCCGATGTCCAGTACGCCCGGTAGTCAACGTAGCGTCACAAAACGCATACGCGCTGGTCACGCCTTCACTCTTTTGGTGGTGTGGCCCGTCACTTCCCGTTCGGTGTTCACCTCCCGTTCACCCTGACTAGGCGGGTTGTCCATTCTGGCTACCTACCTTCCGTAGCGAGCGGCGGCGTCCGTCGCGAACCGCTAATGCTTTCCGCAAGGTGGAGGACCAAGGTGAAGATCCAGCGGCACGGTGCCGTTCTCGGCCTCGTCGCGGCCAGCGCGCTGCTGCTCAGTGCGTGTGGCAGTGACAACAACGCGCCGACGGGTGGCACGAACACCTCGTCGAACGCTGCGTCTGTCCCGGTCGAGTGCGGTGGCAAGACCAAGCTCAACGCTGAGGGCTCCTCTGCGCAGAAGAACGCGGTCGACGCGTTCGTGCAGGCCTACCAGGCCGCCTGCCCCGGTGTGGACCTCGCGTACAACCCCTCGGGCTCCGGCGCGGGCGTGAAGAACTTCAACGCCGGCCAGGTCGACTTCGGTGGTTCGGACTCCGCGCTGAAGGAAGGCGCCGAGACCACGGCCGCCGCCAAGCGTTGCCAGGAGAACCCGGCCTGGAACCTGCCGCTGGTCTTCGGCCCCGTCGCGGTCGGCTACAAGGTCTCCGGGGTGGACAGCCTCGTGCTGGACCCCAAGACCACCGCCGCGATCTTCTCCGGCACGGTCAAGAAGTGGAACGACCCGGCCATCAAGGCGCTGAACGGCTCCGCGTCCCTGCCGGACAAGGACATCACGGTGATCTACCGCTCGGACGAGTCGGGCACCACGGACAACTTCCAGCAGTACCTGGAGGTCGCCGGCGGCTGGACCAAGGGTGACGGCAAGCAGTTCAAGGGTGGTGTCGGCGAGGGCAAGGAGAAGTCCGCCGGTGTCGCTCAGGCCGTCGGCTCCATCGACGGTGCCATCACCTACGTCGAGTGGTCCTTCGCCCAGGACAACAAGCTCTCGATGGCCAAGATCGACTCCGGTGCCGGCCCTGTCGAGCTGACCGCCGAGTCGGCCGGCAAGGCCATCGACGGTGCGAAGATCAAGGGCGAGGGCAACAACCTGGTGCTCGACCTCGACTCGATCTACGGTTCCAAGGCTGCCGGTTCGTACCCGCTGCTGCTCGCGACCTACGAGATCGTGTGCTCGAAGGGCTACGACGCCGACACCGCGAAGGCCGTCAAGGCGTTCCTCACGGTGGCCGCGACCACGGGTCAGGCTCAGCTCGCCGACGCGGGTTACGTGCCGCTGCCCAAGGCGTTCCAGGAGAAGCTCCTGACCGCCGTGAAGGCGATCGCCTGAGGTTGATGCGAGACTTCGGCCAACGCTGACGCGATGAACGATCCCGTCGTGGCCAAGCGCCCCGCCGGTTCCGGTGCAGCCGGAGCCGAGCGGGGCGCAGCGGCTGCTCCCCACGCCTCGGAGGCTCCGATTCCCCCGACACCGGAAGCTCCAGAAACCACCAAGGCACCCCACGTCCGGCCGGGTGACCGCATCTTCCGCGGCCTGGCGACGGGGTCCGGTGTCTTCATCGTCACGCTCATCGCTGCGATCGGCCTGTTCCTCATCGTGCAGGCGATCCCGTCGCTCGGGCTGGACAACGTCAACTTCCTGACCAGCCGCGAGTGGAACACCTCGGACCCGACGAACCTGCGGTTCGGCATCCTGGACCTGCTGCTGGTCACGATCGTCATCTCGGTCCTGGCGCTGTTGATCGCCATGCCGATCGCGCTGGGCATCGCGCTGTTCCTCACGCAGTACGCGCCGCGCAGGCTCGCCAGGCCGTTCGCCTACGTCATCGACCTGCTCGCCGCCGTGCCGTCGATCGTCTTCGGTCTCTGGGGACTGTTCGTGCTCGGTCCCGTGCTGTTCCCGTTCTCCGAGTGGCTGATCGCGAACCTCGGCTGGATCCCGATCTTCGCCAAGGGCAACGTGAACGTGCAGCTCGGCGGCACCGTCTTCACCGCGGGCATCGTCGTCGCGGTGATGATCCTGCCGATCATCACGGCCGTCAGCCGCGAGGTCTTCGAGCGCACGCCCACGATGCACGTCGAGGGCGCCATCGCGCTCGGCGCGACCAAGTGGGAGGTCGTGCGCACGACCGTCCTGCCGTTCGGCAAGGCCGGTTACGTCAGCGCGTCGATGCTCGGTCTCGGCCGCGCACTCGGCGAGACCATCGCGGTCATGATCATCCTGAGCACGGCGACGTCCGCGTTCGGCTGGTCGCTCTTCGACGGTGGCGCCACCTTCGCCTCGAAGATCGCCCTGGCCGCGCCGGAGTTCAACGACCCGCGCTCGGCCGGTGCCTACATCGCGGCCGGTCTGGTGCTGTTCGTGCTGACCTTCGTCGTGAACGCCATCGCGCGCTCGATCGTCGCCGGCCACAAGGAGTACGAGTGAGCACGAACCTCGCTGACCCGACGCGCCTCGCGACGCCGCCGACGTTCCAGGCGGTCAGCGTGTCCCGCCGGATCAAGAACGGCTTCGCCACCGCACTCGTGTGGGGCGCGTTCCTGATCGCCGTCATCCCGCTGGTGTGGGTGCTCTACACCGTCATCCAGCGCGGCTTCCCGGTCATCCTCGACGGGGACTGGTGGCAGAAGTCGCTGTCCGGCCTGCTCGCCCGCCAGGAGGGCGGCGGCGCGTACCACGCGATCTACGGCACCCTGATCCAGGGCCTGTTGTGCGCCGTCATCTCCGTGCCCATCGGCATCATGATCGCGATCTACCTCGTCGAGTACGGCGGCCGGTCGAAGCTGTCGAAGGCCACGACCTTCATGGTCGACATCCTCACCGGTGTCCCCTCGATCGTCGCGGCGCTGTTCGTCTACACGGTGTGGATCACCTACGCGGGCTTCGGCCGCAGCGCGTTCGCCGTGTCGCTCGCCCTGGTGCTGCTGATGGTCCCGGTCGTCGTGCGCACGACCGAGGAGATGCTCAAGATCGTTCCGGACGAGCTGCGCGAGGCCTCCTACGCGCTGGGCATCCCGAAGTGGAAGACGATCGTCAAGATCGTCATCCCCACGGCGCTGTCCGGCATCCTGACCGGCATCATGCTGGCCCTCGCCCGCGTCATGGGCGAGACCGCGCCGGTGCTGGTGCTCGCGGCGTACGCCCCGTTCATCAACTACAACCTCTTCGACGGTCCGATGGCCTCGCTGCCGTTGATGATGGTGAACGAGCGCAACAACCCGACGCAGGCGGGCTTCGAGCGCCTGTGGGGCGCGGCGATCACGCTCGTGCTGATCATCACCCTGTTCAACCTGCTGGCGACCGTGATTTCGCGGACGCTGGCGCCGAAGACGAAGTGAGCGGGCGGACATGGCCAAGCGACTCGACATCAAGGACCTGAACCTCTTCTACGGCAAGTTCCACGCCGTGGAGAACGTCTCGCTCGCGGTGCCGCCGAAGAACGTCACCGCGTTCATCGGCCCCTCCGGTTGCGGCAAGTCGACCGTGCTGCGGTCGCTCAACCGCATGCACGAGGTCGCCCCCGGCGCTCGTGTCGAAGGCAAGGTGCTGCTCGACGGCGAGGACATCTACACGTCCACAGTGGACCCGGTCGAGGTGCGCCGCACCATCGGCATGGTGTTCCAGCGCCCCAACCCGTTCCCCACGATGTCCATCCGCGACAACGTGGTGGCCGGGCTGCGGCTCGCGGGCATGAAGGACAGGAAGAAGCTCGACGAGGTCGCCGAGCGCTCGCTGCGCGGCGCCAACCTCTGGAACGAGGTCAAGGACCGGCTCGACAAGCCGGGCGGCGGCCTCTCCGGTGGTCAGCAGCAGCGTCTGTGCATCGCGCGTGCCATCGCGGTGCAGCCCGACGTGCTGCTCATGGACGAGCCCTGCTCGGCCCTGGACCCGATCTCCACGCTGGCGATCGAGGACCTGATCACCGAGCTGAAGAAGGAGTACACGATCGTCATCGTGACTCACAACATGCAGCAGGCGGCGCGCGTGTCCGACCAGACCGCGTTCTTCAACCTGCTGGGTGTCGGTCAGCCCGGACAGCTGATCGAGGTGGACGACACGGAGAAGATCTTCTCCAACCCCAGCCAGAAGGCGACCGAGGACTACATCTCCGGCCGGTTCGGCTAAATTCGCGGGTTGCACTAAGTTGCTGCGGGTGAGCCCGCAGAGCAAGAGCCGCAAGAAGAAGCAAGGCAAGGCGCCCGGCCGCAGGCCCGAGCAGCAGTCCCCGTACGGGGCGCTGCTCGAGTCGGCGGCCGCGGTGCGTTCCGAGTCCTGGTTGCTCGCGGACGCCTGGGCGAGCGAGCTCTACGCGACGCTCTGGCTCGCCGGATCCGGCACCGCGCCGTTGATCGAGGCGCTGCAGGCGATGGACGACCCCGCGGCGCTCACCGCGTTGCGCGCGCTGGCCGGCGTGGGCTCGGAGGAGAACCGGGCCGCCTCGTACGCCGCGGCGGAAACCGTTGCGGCACGCGGCATCGCCGAGCCGGACTGGTATGTCGCCGGCACCGTCCCCGACTTCCGGGACGCCTTCCTCGTCACGAACCTGCTGGGCGACGTCGAGGTCATCGCGATCACCCAGGAACGCGCCGGCGTCGGCGAGACGGTGCTGTTCATGCGCCAGCCGGTGCTCGGCGCCACCGCGATCGAGCTGTTCTCGACGCCGGACGAGGGCACCGTCGCGTTGCTGGAGGACATGATCGCCTCCACGCCCGACGCGTTCCGTGACGAGATCACCCCCTTGAGCGCCACCGGCGTCTACGACCGCGTGTGGCCGGACATCGAGCAGTTCTGGGAGGACGGCCCGGACGAGGAGGCCGAGGAGGGCCTCATGGGCGAGGAGGACGTGCGGCACCCGGTGCAGCTCATCGCTCTCGCCGACGCCCGCGTGAGTGCGTTGGTGCCCAAGGAGTACGAGATCCCCGCCGTCGGTCCGGAAAGGACGGAGGAGGTCGTCGGAGCGTTCCTGGCTTCGGAGCACGGGATCGCCGACGTCGAGGCCGCGCGGGCGTTCGCGCGGATCGTCGTTTCCGCGGCGGTGGAACAGAACCGGGATCCCGTCGTCTACGGGCCGGCGTCACTGACCGCCGTGCTGATCCTCAACGTGGCCGCGAAGCTGCACGTGTCCGACGCGGACCTGGCGCTGCTGCCCGAGATCGTGCGTGCTTGGGCGTACTTCACCGTGGACGCACGGGATCTGCCGCGCGACGAGGCGCGGGCGGTGTGGGACGAAGAACTGCCCACCGTGCTCGCCGAGTTCTCGGAGGCCTACGCCGATCCGGAGCTGGTGGCAGAGCGCGATGGGCAGTTTCGCTGATTTCTGAAGGGGAAGCGCGGCGCTTAGAGGTTGTCGTCGCCACCGTAGCCGGGCATCCGGCCGGTGACGACGAAGACCGTGCGCTTGGCGACCGACACCGCGTGGTCGCCGAAGCGCTCGTAGAAGCGGCCGAGCAGCGTCACGTCGACCGCGGCGGGGACGCCGTGCTGCCACTCCTTGTCCATGATCACGGTGAACAGGTGGCGGTGGATGTCGTCCATCGCGTCGTCCTCGTCCTCGAGGCTGCGCGCACGGTCGACGTCCTTCTCCCGGATGATCGACGCGGCCTCGTTCGCGAGCTTGACCGCGATCCGGCCCATCTCGGTGAAGTACGGCTGCACGTCCTCCGGCAGCGCCGACGCCGGGTGCCGGCGACGCGCGGCCTTGGCCACGTGCAACGCCAGGTCGCCCATGCGCTCGACGCTCTCGGCGGCGTGGATCACCGCGAGAACGGTACGCAGGTCGGTCGCGACCGGTGCCTGCAGTGCGAGCAGCGCGTACGACTGCTCCTCGATGCTGGAGCGGACGTCGTCGACCTTCTGGTCACCGCTGATGACCTGCTCCGCCAGGCCGAGATCTGCCTGCAGCAGGGCTGCGGTCGCGTTCTGCATCGCCTCGGCGACCATGCCGGTCATGTCGGCCAGTTGGTCGGCGAGCTGTTCGAGCTGGTCATGGTAGGCCTCGCGCATGGCGCTCAGCCTACGTCCCGACCGTCGCGGCAGCGACATGCCAGGATGAACCCGAGGTGAACCCCAGGCGAATCACTTCGCCGCGCAGGGGTCCTGTGCGGCGTTCACAATGGACAGATCGGTGCCGGGCTGACCTTGCGTTTGTCCCTGCGGAGTGCCTTGCGGGCTCCCCGCCTTCGGTGCCTGGACCTTGTCGTCGAAGCCCTTGCCGATCACCAACTGGATCGCTCCACCCATCTCGGGCGATTCGACCAACTCCGCGCCGGGCACCGCGGCCTTGAGCGTCGCGGCCTTGTTCTCGTTGCCCTTGGCGAACTTGATGATCGTCTTCGGTGCCTGCTCCGGCGCGTTGTCCCGCTTGACGACCTTGAAACCCTCTCGCACCAACGCGTTTGCCGTCCTGGCGACGGCGCCGTCGTTCGCCGAGTCGCCGTTGAGCACCTGGATGCTGACCTCCTTGGGGTCCACCAGGGTGCCGGGCTGCTGGGCGGGAGCGTTGGCGTCGCCGGGCTTGGGGTCGGCCACCTTCTCCTGCGGCAACGGCGTTCCGTCGATGATCGTCTGGAACAGCGCCTTGACGTCGTCGTCCTTGAGCCGCTCGATGTTGTCGTCCGGGTTGTTGATCAGCTTGTTGTCGTCGGTCCAGTGCGGCATCGTCACGAACGACACGCGGCCGGCGTCGAGGCTCTGCAGGGAGTTCGCGAGTTCCAGCAGCGAGGCGACGTCGATGTTGTCGCCGACCGTGGACTTCGTGAGCGCGTTGATGAAGTTGTTGAGCTTGCTCGGGCTCAGCAGCACCTCGTTCGACAACGCGCCGCGCAGCATCGACGAGAGGAACTGCTGCTGCCGCTTGATGCGGTCGAAGTCCGTGCCGCCGTCGCCGGCGACCGTGCGGGCGCGCACGTACTGCAGTGCCTGGTCGCCCTGCAGGGTGTGCTTGCCCGGCTTGTCGATGATGACGCCGAGCTTCTCGTCGACGATCTTCGTGGGCGTGCAGATCTCCACGCCACCGATGGCCGTCGACATCTCGCGGAAGCCGACGAAGTCGATGCTGATGAAGTGGTTGATGTTGAGGCCGGTCAGCTGGGTCATCAGGTTCGCGACGCACTCGGGTCCACCGTCGTTGTAGACGGAGTTCGCCATGACGCCCTTCTCCGGCGCCAGCGGGCCCGCGTACTGCGCGTTGTCCGGGTTGTAACTGCGGCAGGCGGGACGGTCGACCCGCACGTCACGCGGCAGCGACACGATGACCATGCGCTTACGGTCCTTGGGGATGTGCGCGAGCATGATCACGTCCGACCGCGCGCCACCCTCCTGCGCCTGCGAGCCGACGTTGTCGCCAGGCTTGGCGCCCGCCCTGGTGTCCGAGCCGACCAGCAGGAAGTTCTCGTCACCGAGCTGCTTCTCCGCCTGTTGCACGGCCTGCGAGTTGCCGCCCAGCGCATCGATCTTCGGGATCCTGGAGTCGGCCCACTGCATCGCGGCCCAGCCGATGCCCGTCGACGCGAACACCACGGCCGCGGCGGCGATCGCCCCGATCCTGGCGGTGCGCATCAACTTGCGCTGCTGCGGCGTGCGGCCGGTGGGACGCTTCTCGCCGTCCTCGTCCTCGGGGACGACGGGTTCGGCGAACTGGGTCGCCTCGTCGACGAGGTCTCCCTCTTCGCCGTCCTTGACCCACGGCATGAGCTTGGCGCGCCGCTCCTTGCGCTGGCGCTCCTGCTCGAGCAGTTCGTCGTGCACCGCGGAGAACCGCGCGAGAGTGTGGTCGACCTCGCGACGTTTCTTCACGTCGTCGCCGATGGCCTCCATCTCGGTGGTGAGGCACAACGGGTCCATCTCTTCGCGCTTCTCGACCTTGGCCACACCCGCCGCGGGGGCGATCTGGGTGGCCTCGGGACCCGGCGCGTCGGCAACGGGTTCGCCGAGCCGGTTGGCGAGGCTGCCGGGAACCGGGCGCGGACCACTCGACTCTGCCCGTGGGGGCATCGGCCGGGGACCGCTCGACTCCGCGCGCGACGGCATCGGCTGCCTGCCCGTCATGTCCCCGTTCGGGGGCATGGGGCGGCGGCCGGTGCTGTCCGGCCCCTCACCCGGGGCGGGAGGACGCGGAACGCCGGTGGAAGGCGGTGCGTCGCCCGGCAGGAAGCGGCGAGGTGCGCCGGCCGCGGGGCCTTCCGGCGTCCCTCCCGGAGCGGGAGGACGCTGGAGGCCGTTGGGCTGCGGGATCTCACCGGGAGCCGGCGGACGCGGGAGGCCGTTGGACGACGGCGCGTCACCCGGCAGGAGCCTGCGCGGCGGTGCTCCGCCTGCGTCGGGTGCCGGTCGGCGGACAGCGCCGCCGGCCAGACCCGCCTCAGGCGCACCACCGGGCGCGGGACGCCGCGGGATGCCGTTCGAGGAAGGCGCGTCGCCGGGAGGCATCCGCCGCGGGTCGCCGGGAGCCGGCGGCCTGGGCATGCCGTTCGAGGTGACGTCGGGCGCCGGTGGGCGCGGGATGCCGTTGGACGACGGGGCGTCGCCAGGGGCGAGCCGGCGCGCCGGAGGCATTTCGCCTGGTGCGGGGCGCCGGACGGGACCGCCTGGCTGCTCGCCGGGCACCGGGCGGCGCTGCATGCCCGTCGCGTCGGGCCTCGGTCGCTGCCCGGTCTGGGCTGGACCCTGGGCCGGGTTCTGGGCAGGCCTCGGCCGCTGTCCGGTCTGCTCACCAGGCACGGGACGCGGACGCGCGCCGGGCTGCTGGACACCGTTCGGCTCGGCGGGGACACCGGGCCCGCGCCGCCTGCCGGTCTGGTCGCCGGTGAAGTTCTGCGGGGCGGCCTGCGGGCGCGCGCCCGTCTGCTCACCAGGCCGATGAGCTGCGGGCGGCTGCTGCCGCGGTGCCTGAGGAGGTTGCTGCGGGTGGGCCGGGGGATCAGGCAGTGCACGCCTGCCCGCGGCCGCGGGTGGTTCCGGCAGGGCGCGCCTGCCTGTCGTGGGTTCGTCGGGCGAGCCTGGCGGGACGGGCCGGGGGATGTTCGTCCTGCTGTGCTGCTCGATGAGGTCCGAGACGCTCAGGCCCCCAGAGCCTTCCATCGAGCGACGTCTACGGCCGGTCGGCTGGTCGTGCTGGGGATCCTGATCACCACGGGAAGAGGGGCCGCCACGTCGGGGGTCGTCGGGCACCCAATCTCCCTTCTGGGTCAGAAGCAAAGCGGTTCGTCATTACGAAGTGACGACGACCGGGACACAAGGGTTGCATCACCGGGCGTGTCAGTTGCGCCCGCGATACTACGGATGTACCCGACTTCTGACGACCACTCCGGGTGATACAGCTGCGATCCATACGCGATTACGCGCAGTCCGCTTGCCCTGAACGGGTGAGCCAGCTCACTCAGTAGTAACCGAGAACACGTGTCTCGGTGATCGCACGCCTGCCCGAGGCAGCACCCGCGAGTCGAACCCGTCCGTCGGCACGGTACGCCACCGCGTTGCGTCCGGACTGCTTGGCCGTGTACAGGAGACTGTCGGCCCGCAGCAGTTGCTGCTCGGCGCCGACCGCCGGACGTTCCGGCGCCTCGTCCGCGGCCGGTTCGTAGGCGAGGCCCGCGCTGACGGTCACGCGCAGCCCCGGTGCGACGTCCTGCCACGCGTGACGCTCGACACGTTCGCGGGCCGCCTCGGCGATCTCCACGGCGGTAGCGGCGTCCACGCGGGGCAGCACGAGCACGAACTCCTCGCCGCCGTAGCGGGCGCAGAAAGCGCCCTCCGGCAGGCCCTGCTGCAGCAGTTCGACCACTCGCTGCAGCACCCGGTCACCCAGAAGGTGGCCGAAGGTGTCGTTGACCTGCTTGAACCAGTCCAGGTCGATCAACGCGATGGCAAGCCCGTGCCGGCACGCTCCGTGTTCGGTCAGCAGGTCCATCAGCCGTTGGTCGAGGTAACGGCGGTTGTAGGAGTCGGTGAGGCTGTCGCGCAGGCTCTGCTCGCGCGCCTCGGCGTGCTCCCGGCGCAGCAGTTCGACCTCGCGGCGCAGCTGCTCCGGAACGTGCGGCTCCTCGACCTGATCAGCATGGACGAGGTCGAGCGCGGAACGCAGGTGCCGGTACGCCTGGCGCCACTGACCGCGGGAGGCGAGCAACGTCGCGATGGACTCGTGTAGCGCCACCAGGCCAGGACCCTGCTTGTCGACTGGGGCGTCGGCCTGCTGGGTCTCTGCGGTCTCGGGTCGCAGTGCGGTCATCGCGGTCACCTCCTTACCTGCCAGGTGTCGTCCCCTAAGAGGCGGCGCTTGAGCTAGAAGGACGTGTGGAGGTGGGATTTCCCCCTTCCGGTTGACCGTCAGCTGCTCCGATCCAGTGAGCTTGGAAGATCAACAACCCGTTCAGCCACCGAGGCAGGGCGCGAACCCGTACACCTCGTCGTCCAGGAGCACCACGTGCATCGACCCGATCTGGCTGCCGATCGCCTGATCTTCCTTGCGCAACGTGATCGTCACGGCGACGACGTAGACGTCACCCCGTGGGTGAGCCTTCTCGCCAGGGGGTGCCCAGTCGGCGTCCATGCGAAGCGTCGTCCACGTCGGCTCGACCTTGATCGTCGCGCCGCGCAGGTCGCACGTCTTCTGCCGGAAGTCCGGGTGCTGCGTGTCCTTCAGCAGCTTCGCCTGCTGGGCCGCGCCCTCCTCACCCGCCTTGTTGACGCGGGCGTAGTAGTCCTTGAACTTGGCGCGGCCGTCGTCGCTGAGCTGCACGGGCCGTGCCGTGCCCGCGATCGGTCCACCGCAGCCCGCCAGCAGCGCGAGCGCGACCAAGAGGACCGCGACGCGTTCAGCCACCGGAGTGCATCAGGTCGGCACCGGACGGCACCGTGGCGTCCTCGGGGTCGTCCAGCCAGCCCTCGGGCAGCACGACCTTCGCCGACGACCCCTGCCTGCCGCGCGGCCCCTCGGCGTTCTCGGGGAACGGCACCGCCTTGTCGAGCGTGCCGATGAGGTCGTCCAGCTCCTGCAGGCTCGACACCATCGCGAACGCCCGGCGCGTGTCGCCGCCGACCGGGAAGCCGTGCCAGTACCAGGCCATGTGCTTGCGCAGGTCGCGCAGACCCTTGTGCTCGCCGTCGTGGGCCGCGAGCAGCCGGGCGTGGCGGCTCAGCACCTCGGCGACCTCACCGAGGTTCGGGCCCTCGGGGATCGGCTCGCCGCGGAACGCCGCCTGCAGGTCGCGGAAGAGCCACGGCCGGCCGAGGCAGCCACGCCCGACGACCACGCCGTCGCAGCCGGTCTCAGCGACCATGTCGAGCGCGTCCTGGGCGCTGAAGATGTCGCCGTTGCCCAGCACCGGAATGCTCGTGACGGCCTCTTTGAGCCGTGCGATGGCCGACCAGTCCGCCTTGCCGGAGTACCGCTGCGACGCCGTGCGCGCGTGCAGTGCCACGGCCTGTGCGCCCTCGTCCTGCGCAATGCGACCGGCGTCGAGATACGTCAGGTGGTCGTCGTCGATGCCGATGCGGAACTTGACGGTGACCGGCATGTCCCCGGCGTTGCGGACCGCGGCCCGCACGATCTGCCGGAACAGCTCGCGCTTGTACGGCAGCGCGGCGCCACCGCCCTTGCGCGTCACCTTGGGCACCGGGCAGCCGAAGTTCATGTCCATGTGGTCGGCGAGGTTCTCGTCCACGATCATCTTCGTGGCCTCGCCGACGTTGCGCGGGTCGACGCCGTAGAGCTGCATCGACCGGGGGCTCTCGCCCTCGTCGAACGTGATCATGTGCATGGTCATCGCGTCGCGCTCGACCAGCGCCCGCGCGGTGATCATCTCGCAGACGTAGAGCCCGGCCCCGTACTGACGGCACAGCTGCCGGAACGCCACGTTGGTGATGCCGGCCATGGGGGCCAGCACAACGGGCGGGTCGACGGCGAACGGGCCGATCTTCAGCGTGGAGGGAACGGACACGCCCCTCAGGTTACGGCACTGACCTGCCGCGATCTTCACCGAGAGTGACCGCGAGCCCGCGTCCGCCGCCGCCGAGCACCACTGCGATCGTCCCCATGCTGACCAGCATGGCAGCGGATTCCTTGCGGCATCTGGGGTCTTCACCGACTGCGAACACCCCCGGTGCCCCGATCGGGTGTCAGGGGCTTCTGCAAACATGCAGTCGGAGGTGGCGTACCTGTGGGGGCGGTTGAACTGATCAGGTCCGGGTTCGAGCGGTTCTTCGTCGACGGGCCGGTGGGCAAGTCGACCGGCGGCGGTGAACAGCAGGTCATCAGCGTGCGGCAGGTGGGTGAGCTGGCCCTGCCGACGGGCCGGCTCGTGGCGGCCGACCCGTTCGTCGTGTGGCCGGACGACGCGGAGGCGTTCACCGACGTGGTCGAGCCGGGCAACTACCCGGTGTCGGTCTCGCTGGTGTCGTACATCGATGGCGACGGCCTGCCCGACGAGCGGCAGGGTTACCGCGTCGCGGCCGCCAAAGTGACGGTGAAGGACGAGACCGCGTACTCGTGGCGGCCGGCCGTGACGCCGGGCGAGCACGTGCCCATGCTCCCGGTGATGCCGGAGTTCGGGTACGACGTCAAGTCGAGCACCGGCGCGTTCTTCGACCTCGCCGCGGCTTCGGCGCTGGACCGGCTGGCCAGTGACGACGAGGCGGGCAACTGCGACCTGATCGACGCGCTCGGCGAGGTGGGCGGCGGCCGTGGCCCGGCCAACGTGACCGACGCCAGGTCCGGGTTGAACGTCGTGGCGTTCTCGACGGGCTGGGGTGACGGCGTCTACCCGACGTGGGTCGGCCGGAACACCGCGGGCGACCCGGTCGCGTTCGTGACTGACTTTTTCGTGATTACCCGAGCCTAGTTGCCTGGTGCCAACGGCCTAGCCACGCCATTTCGGCGTTTCAACAGGTCAGAGGTGGGTACGCGGGGAGGGTGAGCGAAGCAGAGGAGTCGGATCAGCGCAGACTCGCCCGCAACCTCAACGAGCTCCTCCAGGAGCTCCGCGTGGCCCAGGCCGGCGTGCAGATCCTGTTCGGCTTCCTGCTCTCCATCGCGTTCACCGAGAAGTACGCCTCCGTCAGCGGCTACATCCGCATCACCCACCTCGTCACCGTGCTGTGCGCCGGCGTGGCCGTCGCCTTCCTCACCGCGCCCGCCGCGTGGCACCGCGTCATGTTCCGCCAGGGCCGCCGCGAGGAGGTGGTCCGCTCGGGCAACGCGTTCGCCCTGACCGGCCTGGCCTTCCTGGCGCTGGCGATGACCGGCACCGTCCTGCTGCTCGCCGAGGTGATCCTGGGCGGCTGGCCGGCGGTGGTGGTCGGCGCGCTGGCGTTCATCGTCTTCGCCGGCCTCTGGTTCGCGCTGCCGCTCGCCTCAGCCCATGGTGCTCAGGACGGCGAGAGCTCCTAGTCCTACCGCCACCAGCAGCGCGATCAGCACGTTCTTCCTCGTGGGTCGAGACTGCTCTCGAAGCGCCTGAATCCCCAACGGCACCAACGCAACGCACAGACCGACCGTGCCGACGATGGACAACACCTCGGTGCCCTTGAGGACCCCGAGCGGCAGCAACCCCATGGTCGCCAGCGCCACCGCCCGGACCCTGCCGAGCACGCCGCCGTGGTACGTCCCGATCGCCAGCACGAACCAGCCGAACATGATCGTGAAGGACAGGAAGCTGAACAGGTGCAGGTCTCCGTACCCGCGCGCCACCAGTTCCGTCGCTCCCTCGACCCCCAGATGCCTCGTGGCGCTGAACGCCGCCTGGTCGACCCCGGCGTGGAACGTCCGCTCGAAGAGCCCGATCGTCACCAGCACCCCGCCCCAGGCAGCCCATCTGGGACTTCGGGCTCCGATCCGGTGCGCCAGGTACGCCACCGCCGCCCACATCACGACGTTGCCCGCCAGAAAAGCGGTGTAGGCCGCCTGCATCAACCCCGGATGCTCGGCCACCGCCCGCAACTGGTCGGGGAAGAAGAAGTTGAACGGCGACCGCAACAGCGTGCCTGCCAGCAACAGCACCGGCCCGACGATCAGCGCCGCGCCACCAACCCACCCGTTCGGAAACCTCATGGTCGTAGACGCTGTCACCGTCGTGACGACTTCTGATCGGCCCACGGTCCGACTTACCTCTCGGCCCGTGGTCCTAGACCCCTAGGTGGCACCCTGCTTTCTCCCTGATTCCCGGAACCGTTTCCCCGCAACGGGTCCTGTGCTCCCTACCGTCAGCACATGAGAGCCGCCGTGCACACGAGCTTCGGCCCGCCGGACGTCGTCCAAGTGGTGGAGAAGCCACTGCCCACCCTGCGTCCCGGCGATGTCCTGATCAAGGTCCACGCCACGACCGTGACCTCGGCCGAGTGCGCGATGCGCCGCGGAGAACCGTTGTGGGGCCGCGTGATCCTCGGCCTGCGCCGACCGCGTGCGGCGCTGCGCACCCTGGGCCTGGAGGTGGCCGGCGTGGTGGATTCGGTGGGTTCCGCGGTGACGGGTTTCCAGGCGGGCGACGAGGTCTTCGGCTTCACCGGCTTCGCGGTGGGCGCTCACGCCGACTACGTCCGCCTCCCCGCCACCGGCTCACTTGTTTTGAAGCCTCCGAGCCTGACCTTCGTCGAAGCCGCCGCTGCGGTGGACGGCGCCACCACGGCCCTGTTCTTCCTGCGCGACAAGGCAAAGGTCCGGCCTGGTGACCGGGTCCTGGTCAACGGAGCGTCCGGCAGCATCGGCACCTACGCCGTCCAACTGGCCAAACACCTGGGCGCCACCGTCACCGCCGTCTGCGGCCCGTCGAACGTCGAGCTGGTGAAGTCGCTGGGCGCCGACGAGGTGATCGACTACACCGCGCACGACTTCACCGCCGATCTGGACAGTTACGACGTCGTCTTCGACACGGTGACCAAGTCGTCGTACCGCGCGTCTCGACGTTCTCTGCGCGCCGGCGGCAAATACCTTCCGACCACCGGCCTCGCGAACAACTTCTGGGCCCTGTGGACGGCACTGCGCGGCGGCAAGCGCGTCGTCGTCGGCATGTCCGTCAACAAGCGCGCGACCTTGCCCGTGATCAGCTCTCTGCTGGACGAAGGCAAGCTGCGCGTGATCGTCGACCGCACCTATCCACTGGCTCGGATAGCCGACGCGCACCGCTACGTCGACGCAGGTCACAAGCGTGGCAACGTCGTGGTCACCGTGGCGGAGTGATCCGGTAGGCCGCTGACCCGTTGTGCAGGAATCGCGCCCGCCCGTGAGCACGGCCACCTGGGCGCCCGGCACGTCGTACTTCGCGATCAGCTCGCCCAACCCCATGCGGAAAAGTTACGGACGACCATGTCGATTTGAGGTCTGGCCGTTCGACGCACAGGCAGATGGACCGGAAAACCCGGATGAGACTGACGCCGCGATGAGAGAGACTCGGACGTACCGATGAGTTCCTTCGACGCTGCAGGTCTTCTCCGGTGTCACGAAGAACCTGATGCCAGCTACCGAGTGAGGGCCTGACATGCCTGCTGTGACCCAAGACCGACCTACCGCACAAGCGGGCAAAACACCGCTGGTGGTGCGTCTGCTGGTGCTGGCGACGTTCGTCGTGATCCTCAACGAAACGCTGATGATCAACGCGATTCCGCGCCTGATGGAGTCGCTGCAAGTGACTGAGCAGGCCGCCCAGTGGGTCTCCACCGCGTTCATGCTCACCATGGCCGCCGTGATTCCCGTCACCGGCTGGTTCCTGCAGCGAGTCACCACCCGCCAGGGCTACGCGATCGCGATGGGCGTCTTCCTGGCCGGCACCGCCCTCTCCGCCGTGGCGCCGACGTTCACCATCCTGCTGTTGGGCCGCATCGTGCAGGCCGCAGGCACGGCCGTGATGATGCCGCTGCTGATGACCACGCTGATGACCGTCGTCCCCGAACAGGACCGAGGCCGCGTCATGGGCAACGTGACCCTGGCGATCTCGGTGGCCCCGGCCCTCGGCCCGGCCATCTCCGGCCTGATCCTGCAACTGGGCTCCTGGCGCCTGCTCTTCGTCGCAGTCCTGCCGATCGCCGGCGCCGTGACCTACTTCGGCCTCCGCCACCTGGACAACATCGGCGAGCCCCAGGTCAGCACCCTCGACTGGGCATCAGCCGCGATGGCCACCCTCGGCTTCGGCGGCCTCGTCTACGGCCTGAGCCTCTTCGGCGAAGGCGAGTCCAACCTCGGCCCGAGCATCGGCATCGTCATCGCAGGTGCGGCCCTCATCGCGTTCTTCGTCCTCCGCCAGCTCAAGCTGCAGCGAACCGGCGCCCCGCTGATGGACCTCCGCACCCTCACCCACCGCACCTTCGCGCTGTCGCTGGCCCTCATGTGCATCGCGTTCCTGACGATGATGGGCTCGATGATCCTGCTGCCGCTCTACCTGCAGAACCTGCGAGGCCTCACCCCGTTGCAGACGGGCCTGCTCCTCATGCCCGGCGGCCTGGCCATGGGCCTCCTCGGCCCGAAGGTGGGACGCATCTACGACCGCCTCGGCAGCCGCCCGCTGGTCATCCCGGGCTCGATCGGCATCGTGCTCTCCCTGGCAGGCTTCACGCAGATCTCGATGACCATGCCGTACTGGCAGGTCCTGGTCCTGCACGCCCTCCTGATGGTGAGCCTGGCAGCAACCTTCACCCCGATCTTCACCCTCGGCATGGGCGCCCTCCCGCCGAACATGTACCCGCACGGCAGCTCGATCCTCGGCACCCTCCAGCAGGTGGCAGCAGCCCTGGGCACCGCCCTGGTCGTCACCGTCATGTCGGCCCGCGCCACCAGCTTGGTCGCCGAGGGAGCCGCCGCGGGGGCGGCGCAGTTGAGCGGCATGAGGCTGGCCTTCGTGATCGCGACGGTTTTGGCTGTGGCGACGATCGTCGTTGCGTTCCTGTTGCCTAGTCGCACGACCACGTCCGGCGACGTCGTCGCTCACTGACTGGACGGTTCCTACGGCCTCGACGCGTTGGAATCGTTCAGTCGAGCCCTGGACTTCGTTCGGTGGCAAGGCCACTGGACAGTGGGACGGCACTCTTGAGATGCGAAACCCCCAGGCTTGTGACCTGGGGGTTTTGTGGGCCGCCAGGGACTCGAACCCTGAACCCGAAGAGTAAGAGCCTTCGCTTGGCGTTGTTCGCGGATCTTCCTCGACAGTGCTCACTACCTGCGCGGATGCAGTCTTGATCTGAGCACTGTGGACAGTCACATCTCGACGTTTGCCGTTGTTTTGTGAGGGTTAAGTGTGGGTTGATCTTGGTCTTTCTGGACCCGCCCACACCCCTCCCATCATCCCGACACGGAGCTTCGAACGCGGGCGGTGGTGCAGGGTCAACGTACTCATTCCAGCCTCGGTGCGGCGTCGCTGGCCGCTGTCATGGTCACTGAGGCGGAGAGATCTTCCGTCCGATACTCGTCAGCGAGACGGAAGAACAGGTCGAGCGGGGCTTCCTTGCCGGCGTTCTCAGTGATGGCATGAGCCCAGCCGCATGCCATCCCCCAGCCGAACCGGGCGTAGAGCCAATCGCTGAAGGGACCACCGGGGTTCAAGAGGAACGACTCGGTGATGCCATGAACTTCGAGCGCTATGCCATAGCCCAGGAGCATGGTTTCCAGCTCGCGAAGCTGGCGTCCGCGGACCCACATGCTCGGCCTCAACCGGACCTGATCGAGGATGCTCCAGGCGTCCGTGCACTCGGCTAGCGGCACGGGTCTCGGGCGGTCGCTTGGTGGCATGGCCGGATTCTACGAAGCGATAGCACCGTTGAGCGGTGGCAAGGCGGCGCAGCCGTCGCGGCAGTCGAGCGCCATGCACCGCCGGCCTGGGCGACCATGCTGGCGCTCGTAGGGAGCCGGGGACGAATCAGGCTCGGATCGGGCGGGCCGTCAGCTGAGTGTCTGAGTTCCGGCGCGTAGCGCCGCCCGGCCGACCGGCGCAGCGAAGCGGATGCCGGGAGTGCCGGGATGGATGCTGGTGCAGCGCCTACCGCACGCGCCGCCAGCGGCGGCGCCTTGATCCCATAGAGCCAGATTCGGCAGCTGTGCGGGCGGCTTAAGTTGTATCGGTGTCAGCGTGCTTCACGAAATCAGTCGAGGTCGACGGCTACTGTTAGCACAGACCTTGGGCCTGCTGGTTCTCGTGAAGGAGGCACGTTGCGAATTACGCGTATGTCAGTCGAGGAAGGCTTCCTCGACGGCCTCGATATCACCTTCTCGCCTGGACTCAACGTCATCATCGGCGCGCGAGGTGTTGGCAAAACGAGTGTCCTCGAACTGATCCGATACGCACTCCGCCTTCCGCACATTGATGAGCGTCGTGCTGCTGACGCACGACGTCATGCCGAATCTGTACTCGGTGGTGGCCGTGTCACCGTGACCTATTCTATAGGTCAAGAGTTCTATTCTTCCTCGCGCTCTATGGCAGACCCTCCAGTCGATCTGGGTGTGGCGATATCTCTAACTCCGATGAGTCTAGGTCAAAACGAGCTGGAGGGAATCGGACTTGATCAACGTAGTCGTTTGAGGCTGTTGGACGGGCAAGCTGGTCTAAGTGACGCGACGTATTCCGAAGAAATAAGGACCCTAAGGTCGAGTGTTGCTTCGATGAGCGAGCAGCTCACAGAGCTGACTAGCCAGCGGGAGAGGCTTAGGCAGCAGGAGCTATCTCGCCACGCGTTGGTAAAACAGCTCGACGAGGCACGTGCTGCTGAGGCGAGGCTGATGAGTGATGGAGGTGCCGAGCTGTCAAAGCTGCGAAAGAGCCTGCTCATCGAACAGGATCGGATTGCTACCGAGCGGCATCGGTTGAATGACCTCACGTTTACCTATGAAGCATTGACAGGAATTGACAACGAAATAGGACGGGTTGTCCGAGCTATTGCGGCAGTGCGAGCTGAGATGAAGGAGCGAGAGGTTCCAGCTACGCACGTCGGCTACCTGGATATACTCGCACGTTTTCAGAATGATGCGACGCGTCAACTGGCCGCTTCAGTTGAAGAGATCAGTGAAAGAATGGTGATGCATCAGCGGGCCATCACCGAGATCAATGATCGTGCGCGACCTCTAAGGCAAGAGTTTGATCGGATCCAGCAAGGCGCGGGCGCCGCGGCACAGCTTACAGCACAATTGCAACAACAGCTGAATACTCTTGATGTAGCACTTGGTCGTCTGCGAAAGCTTGAGCGAAGGATTGAAGACCTTCGTCATGAGCGAGCGGAAACGCTCGGGCGGATTGACTCCCTGCGCGAGAGGATCTGGCTAGAGCGCAGTAAGGCCGCTAGTCGGCTTTCCAAGCTGTTCGCGCCGCGGATTAGAGTGGCCCTCGAACACTATGGAGATCGAAACGAGTACGTGGCACTTCTCGCGGATGCTCTTCGCGAGAGTGGGTTGCAGCATAATAAGACCGCAGATCATCTGTCCGAGCGCCTCAGTCCGCAAGAGCTTATCAATGCGATCGAACGGCGAGACGTAGCGCGCTTGACGTCAGTTGGTCAGCTGACAAGCACTAGGGCCGATAAACTAATTACTCACATGCTAGGAAGCTCGAAGCTTGGGTCCGTCATTACGGCAGAGGTAGACGACACCGTAGACTTCGAGCTGCTTGTCGGCGGTGAATACCGTTCCACTGAACAACTATCCACTGGACAACGTTGCTCGGTTGTTCTGCCTATATTGTTGGCAGATTCCGATCGAACCTTGCTGCTAGATCAGCCGGAAGACCATCTCGATAATGCATACTTGGTGGCCAACACTGTTGAACGCCTACGTTCACGTTCGAAAATCGCGCAGACGATCGTGGTTACGCACAATGCGAACATTCCCGTACTTGGCGATGCGGAGATGGTTATCGCATTGGAAAGCGACGGGCGTAGAGGTTACGTGAAGGAGAGCGGACCTCTGGCAGAGTCGGAAGTGATCGAAGCTATCACAAATCTTATGGAAGGTGGGCGAGATGCTTTTAGTAAGCGAGCCGCCTTCTACGGGAGGCTGTAAGTAATGGACCACTCCGATGCCCTGAGAGCCTTGTCGAGCGATGCACCATCTGAACGGTTGGAAGCAGCTAGGTACCTTCAATTCTGGGCAGTCCCGACTGATATAGCTATTTTGCGCACCCGCCTTCAGGTCGAGCCTGTCGGGTGGGTTCGGCGCGCTATCGAGGATGCCCTCTTGCGGCTGGGCGATACAGCAGCACACAAGGTCGATCTACAGGACTACATCGATGAGAGCGGTGACAATCCGGACGAAGCAGCAAAGGCCCGAGTTCGAATAACTCAGACTGTTGTACACGAACTCTCTCCCATTGTTTCGGCTATCGACTATTTTATTCGTGCCGAATGGCCTCAGTTTGAGGAGAGTAAGACAAAGCGTCATGTTGAGAGGCTGATCAGGTTTATCAGCGCCATTGATACCCTGGGTGGAATATCAAGTTCCGCGACGATGCGTGACACTAATCTTGCGGTTGTTATCTCGAACTGTGTCGAAGCTCAGCAGATTGCTTTCGGTATCCATATTGAGATCGACGGGCCTTCGTCTGTCGATGCGTATACGGATCCGGATTTGGTGGAGCTTATCGTCAGTAACGGGTTGAAAAACGCATGCGAATCCGCATGTCAAATTGCCAACGGAGAACCCGCTGTATCCGTTCTTTACGGTGGGAGCGACCGGGAATTCTGGGTGAACGTTGTAGATAATGGTGCAGGGATCCCCATGGGTAGTAGTGGAAGACTATTTAAGATTGGATCGACAACAAAAGAGGGCCACCTAGGCATGGGGTTGGCCCTGTGTGTCGAAGCCGCTGAAAGCATTACTGCTAAGATTAGGCTTTCAAGCGGTGATCGCGGTACGAAGTTCGAGGTCACCTTACCTATTGGCGGAGGCGAGCGTGCGGGTTCTTCTGGTAGAGGATAGTGCGGCAATAATTGAGGTTCTTCAACACTATTCGAACCGTAGGAACTTTGGACTTGTCTCGGCCACTAGTGTCAAGTCGGCGCTTGAAATTATTGACGATCCTGATCAAGATTTTGACGTCGCTCTGTGTGACTTGAAGATTCCGTCCCAAGACGGAGCGATTGACCTTTCTATTGAGAATGGCCTTGAAGTTGTGAGGCGCATCTCTGAAATTTGTCCCGGCGTCCCTGTTGTCGTACTTTCCGCGTTCGGGACTCTGGACGTCGCTCGAACAATGTTGTTGCAAGCACGTCAGCAAGACATATTTGGGACTGGAGTGGCTTTGCCGATGCTCCAGTATGAACAGAAGTCTTCCGGAACCATTGCTGCGTTGTCGTACCTGGGTGAAACGCAGGTCCAGATCGATGAGATCGGTGAGATTGAGGTAGAGAATGGCGAATCACTCACCGAACGGCAGCGCCGCGCACTGCGCATTTTCGCGCGCCGGCGAGGTGGTCGGATTGTCGAGTATCGTCCGCTATCTGGCGGCTTCTCCGGTGCCCGCACAGGCCTAATTGAGGTGCGAGATTCGACAGGCGCGGAGGTTGCGCGCGTGGTGAGTAAGATTACACGCTTTGATCGAGCGCTAGAGGAAAAGGATCGTTATCGGCAGTGTATCGCGGGCAGGCTGGGTGCAGGCTCTTACGCGGATCTAAATGATGAAGTGCTTGCGGGTTGCGGTCGCGATGCCGGTCTATTTTACAGTCTCGCCGATACCTACAAGATGGACCTTTTTAAGAAGGTCTTGTCAGACGATGAGATAGCGGCAGCGGCCGTTAGGCGGGTCCGAGAAGATTTGTCGTCATGGGTGTCCGGTGTTCCTCAGACGTCGAAAACCTGGCTCGAAATTCGGCGCGAGCTGATCAACGATGCCAAATATGCCGTTGTAGCGGAGAAGCATCCCATTGTAGACGTTCCTGACGGCCGAACGTTGCAGACGGTATGGGCAACGCAACACGGTGATTTGCATGGAGCTAACGTCTTGGTTGACGACAGCGGAAGGCCCGTGCTGATTGATTTCGGACGCGCTGGTCAAGCCCCAAGTGTGCTTGATCCACTCACCCTAGAACTGTCAGTACTGTTTCATGCTGATTCCCCGCTCCGTGCGGATGCGTGGCCAACTATAGAGCAGCTGGATAGCTGGTACGACTTGGATGTCTATCTAGACGGATGTCCGTACCCGAGCTATGTGAGGGCGTGTCGAGAATGGAGCGTGGCCGCGCGTGCTGGCTCCCGTGATTTCTATGCCACTCTCAATGCCTATTGTTTGCGGAATCTTCAATATGATGACGTCAATGTAGAGCGCGCGCTGCAGTTGCAGGCGTTGGCTGCCAACAAGCTTAACAACTCATAGTCAGACTGCAGGGTGGCCTGGTGAACGCGGAACTTGATTACGCTTACAGGTTGGCTGAAGCGACTCTATGCCGAGAAGTTCCGGTGCGTTGGGCCCATTCGGTGAGTGTCATGAAGCGAGCCATGCAAGCTGGCCCAATGTTCGATGCGGCAGAACTTGATCTTCTTTGCTCTGCGTCGATCCTCCACGATATTGGATACGCATCTGCGGCGCGTGTCACGGGTTTTCATGCCTTGGACGGTGCGCGATTTCTTGAGAAGAATTCGACTCCTGTTCGAGTGTGCGCGCTTGTCGCTCATCATTCATGTGCCTATATGGAGGCGGAGCTTCGAGGCCAGTCTGCTCAGCTTGCGAAGTGGGTGGACGAGAAGACTGCACTTCGGGACGCACTGTGGTGGGCTGACATGACTACGACGCCAAATGGTGGCGTAACGAACGTTCGTGGTCGTATCGCGGAGATCCAAGAGCGTTACGGCCCAGAGCACCTTGTGACCTTCTTTATCCGCCAGGCCATGCCTGAACTCGTCGCCGCAGTCGAGCGTACTGAGGAGCGATTGCGTGCCGTAGGGGTCGACTACACAGCGAAGTAGGACCTCGATCGTTCTTCGAACCCATGCTTGATGCGAAGACGGATTGACGGGTGGACGCTCAAGTCATCGAGGTCTTCTCGGCTGATCCAGTGAACCTCACTTGACTCATTGCTAGTCCGCAATTTCCCGCTGATAGGCAGGGCCCGGAAGCAGATGGAGAACTGCTGTCGTACCTCGCCGTCGGTGTAGGCGATGACGTGATCTGGGTCGGAGTACACACCGATGATGTCGGTGGGTTCGATGTCGATCCCGGTCTCTTCCTTGACCTCGCGGATGACGGCACGGCCGATGGTTTCGCCGACGTCCTGCGCTCCTCCAGGGATCGAATAGAGATCATTGTCGGTGCGTCGGATCATCAGCAGCCGGCCGTGCTCGTCCTGTACGAACGCGCTCACGGCCACGACGATGTTGGTCGCCTTCGGAGCGGTCGGGTCGTGGTAATGGTCAGTGCGTGCCACTGTGCGGCTCCTCAGAACGTGGTGCGCTTGGCGGAAGCCCAGACGGTCTCCAGGCTCTCGGAGTAGGTCTCGAACAAGTCCCCGGCGGACAGTCGTCGCAGGTGTAGCGCTGGCGCATGGGCGCCGGGGAACCCGTAGACGTGGGTGTTGACGATCATCTCGTCGTCGAAGCGGAAGACCGAGTTGTAGAGCGTCGTCTTGTGCAGCCGGATCTCAATGTTGGGCACGTCGACCAGCGGCCGGACGAACGCCAGCGCGTTGCGGATGCGCGCGGCCACAGTGCCCTTACCTAGTTGCTCCTCCTCGGACCGCCGGGATGCCTCGCGGCCGGCCGGATCGCCGAACAGAAGCCGGACCTTCGCGCCGTTCTCGGCCTTCGCGCGCAGCTCCTTCGCGAACATCGGCCGCTCCACGAGGAACAGAGCCGCGAGTGACAGGACCTCGATGTGCTCCGTGGCGTCGCTGAGTAGCCGGTCCCACAAGTCCGCGGGGATGTTGTTGCGGTGCGGGTAGACCTTCACGACCTCGGACTCGGCGATCTCGGCCTTGCGGTCCGCGGCTACCGCGTCGGGCCAGAGGTAGTGCTCGGTCTCGCGGACCATCGATGCGATGGCGTTGCGGTGGCGCGGGTACGGAATGCGTCCCCTGGTGATCCAGCGTTCGACGGTCTTGGGGTCGACGCCGGTCGCGCGGGCCACATGGTCGAGGCTCAAGCCGTTGCGTAGCAACGCTTCGCGTAGGCGGTCGTTGGCCATCTGCCCTCCCGAGGGATGACTAGGGACGACTTCAACGTAACAGAGACGTCCTCAGAAATCCCGCTGTGCGGTGCTTGCGTCCTCGTGTTTCGCCGAAAGTCGTAGGTGTCGAGAACGGCTGACAGCAGGTCAGGCGGCACAGACGACAGGAGCAAGACGATGGCGATCACAGGTGGGAGCAGGCTCCCGGCGGGTCATGACTTCGTGTTCCCGAGGGGCGCGCTCGTCATGGGCGTGGAACCGGTGCTGAAGTTCCAGTCCGCCGATGAGCGGGCGAAGGGCCTGCCGGTGGAGCAGGAGAAGGACAAGGAGACCGGTCTCCTTGTGTGGTCGGTCCTGGTGATCGACCAGGCGGCCGAGCGCAAGACGGACGCGGTGGTCACGGTGAAGATCTCCGCGCCTCACCAGCCGGTGCCGCCGGACGCCATCCCCGGTACGGACGTGCGGCCGGTGGTCTTCGAGGGGCTGACGGTCACGCCGTGGATCGATGACAAAGGCTGCCGTGCCACGCACGCCGGTGAGCGTCACCGGTGCCGCGCGAAGCTGGGCTACAGCCTGCGGGCCTCAGGCATGAAGCCGGCTGTCAGCAAGCCTGCCGCCAAGGCCGCGTAATGCCGGACATGGTGCGGGTCCACGTGACCGCCGATCTCCCGATGCGTCCCCTCGCGATGCCGTTCGCTGACCGAGTCGAGCTGCGGTTCGGCAAGGCGTTTCCCGTGGTGCTGGTGGTCGACCGTGATGCGGTGCCTCGGCTGCGGGAGGTCCTGGACGAGGGATGGAAGGCGCTCCAGGCGTCGGCTGCTCGGCAGGAAGGTGGGCAGTGATGGGCTTCAACGCCACCTGTACGCCCGGGCGTGACGCGGCTGCGGCGATGGTTCGAGTGACGCCGCAGGTTCCGGCGCTGGTCATCTACCTGGACCCGGTCAACATCGCGATCCAGCTCCCGCCGTTTCCTGGCGGGTCGGACGTGCTGATGCGGTTCTGTCGGGAGCTGTCGCGTGAGGCGTCCAAGCTGGCCGATCACCTCGGCAGTCACGAAGGGCGGCACGCCCTTGCGGAGGGAGATCCTGATGTCCGCGGTTAAGGCGATGCATTGGGGCTTGGCCGAGCAGGTCAGGACGCTGAGCGAGGCACATGACGTGCTGAGCAAGCTGCTCCCCGATCCGAAGTCCAAGCCCGACGTGCTGAAGGACTATTACCTGCGCTCGGCCGCTATCTACGCGCGCGTCGCGGAGACCGACCGGAGTCACCACCACGAGGCCATGTACTGGGCGACTCGTGAGCGTGAGAAGGGCGAGGCGATCCAGCTCCGCAAGAGCTAAGCAAGTCCTGTTTGGACAGAACACGTGACTCTGCTGGGTCACGTGGCGATGCCGCACGTCTTGTTGCGGCGCAAAGAGAACATGAGACGCAGGAGCGGAACCCGGCTACCAACCTCGCCGCTCCTGCGTTGTCCACCCAATTCGGGAGTGAACAACGATGAGCGTAGAGCCTGAGCGCATTCGTGCGCTAGACGGGGCCACAAAGCAACTGCTGTGGGATCGGATGATCTCCAGCAAGCAGACCGTTTCTAGCTACGTCGTCATGCTCGACGGCGGCTCGTTGGAGACGATGGAACTCACGGCCGCACAGGCTGAGGGCTTCGAGTGTTTGACCTGCAAGGCGCAGCACACCGCCGATGCGGGAGCGTTCCAGCCTGTTGGGCGCATCCCGAGCGTTGGCAGCGTCTTTCAGTGCGTCGCGTGCTCGGGCGGCGCGCGATGAGGGGCAACCGTTGGGTCGATCCCGCGCCGTTTGAGGGTGCCCGTCCGCAGGTTCCTTGGTGGGTATGGCTTCCTGGTTGGGTCAAGCTCGTACTCGCGCCACTCGCGCTGGTGTGGCTGACGGTCCGTCTGGCTGTGAAGCTCACCGTGCTGGCCATCCACTATCCGGTTGTGGTGACGCTTGGCCTCGGCGGCTATGTCGCCTATCGGCAGTTCGGACTGTCACCGCTGGTCTTGGCTCTGTTGTCGCTCGTATGCGCCCTGACCGTTTGGTATGGCCTCGATGGTGCGTCGTTCCTGCGGCACGGCTGGTACCGGCTGCTGACTGAGTGGAGGCGGCTGACTGTCTACGTGCCGCAATGGCGCACCGTGATGCGGCTCGCCGAGCTTGCGAAGGAAGTCCGCGGGAAGGAGTACCTCCCGAAGCTGCGCCGGGTCCGGTCCGAGGGTTGGCGGGACAAGGTTCGCGTGCGGATGATCCCGGCCCAGTCGCCAGAGCAGTGGGAAGCACGTCGGGACAACCTGGCGCACTCGTTCAACGCCCGGTCTTGCCGGGTCAGGGTGCTCAAGCCGCGCGTGCTTGAGCTCGACTTCATCCACGCTGACCCGCTGTCGCGTCCCGTGGTCGTGCCGCAACTCGCCGACGCCGGAGAAGTTGACCTCAAGCGTGTGGTCGTCGGCCGTACCGAGACCGGGAAGCCCTGGCGGCTGAAGCTCCTCGGCTCGCAGGTGCTCGTGGTCGGCGTACCTGGCGCGGGTAAGGGCTCGGTGCTCTGGTCGATCGTCTGGCAGCTCGCCCCGGCCATCAAAGCCGACATGGTCCGACTCGTCGGCATCGACCCGAAGGGCGGCATGGAGCTGGGCCAGTGCCCGGACGCGTTCGAGAAGGTCATCTACGACAACGGGCCAGAAGCTGTTGCCCTGCTTGAAGAAATCGCCGCAGAGGTCAAGGAGCGTGCCTCGCGTTACCGGGGCATTCGGCGGCTCTGGGCTCGCAACACTGGTGAGCCGTTCACGGTCCTGATCGTGGATGAGCTGGCGGATCTGATCGCTTACCAGCCGGACAGGAACCTCCGTGAACGCGCCACCCGTGCTGTTCAAACGATCACCTCGCAGGGGCGTGCGCCTGGGTATGCCGTTGTCGGCCTGGTCCAGGACCCGCGCAAGGAAGTGGTCGCCTTCCGGCACCTGTTCACCACTCGCGTGGCACTGCGCCTCGATGAGCCGATCCAGGTCGACATGGTCCTGGGCGACGGCGTCCGGCAACGCGGCGCGGCTGCCCACGAGATCAGCGAGAACACGCCTGGTGTCGCCTCGCTCAAGGAGGACGGGCAGCGCGAACCCGAGCGGGCCCGGGCCTTCCATGTCACTGATGCGGACCTGGTCGAGCTGGCTGTCTACCTCGCTCCGGCCACGGTTCACGAGTTCCCCGAGCGGTCCGAGGGGAGTGCTGCGGCATGACCGAGTACCTGAATCGCTCAGAGCGGATGAAGCAGCCGGCCGCGCTCGACGTCGCTCGGGCCGTCGCAGAAGAGCACGGCGTGTGCGTCCGTCCGTTGGCCAAGGAACGGATCGATCTCGACACCGGACGCGTGGACATCGTGCCTGTGCCGTGCGGCTCGACGGTCGCGAGTGTCTGCCCGACCTGCGCCGAGAAGAACCGGCGTCTGCGGATGGCGCAGTGCCGCGAGGGATGGCACCTGACCGACGAACCGGACTTCACTCCGAACGCCCCGAGCAATGATCAGCGGGAGCTGACTGAGTACCGGGCTGACCTGGTCAAGGCCTTCCGCTTGGCCCTCGATGAGGGCGATGAGGTCGGCGCGGAGGAAGTGCGGGAGGAGGTCGCGGAGGTCGACGCAGAACTTCGGCAACTCGGAGTCCGCGGCTCCCTCCCTTCTCTGGAAGTCCCGCTCAAGGCTGCGCGGAAGCGGTCGACCAGGCGGCGGCAGGACGCGCCCAACCTGCCTCGGCGGCCCGTCAGTAAGCGCACGGTCGGCAAGGTCTTCGGCGGCAAGTACCAGCCCTCGACGTTCCTCACGCTGACGCTCGACAGCTACGGCAAGGTCCGCAGTGACGGCACGCCTGTTGATCCCTCCCGGTACGACTACCGCCGTGCTGCGCGGGACGCTGTGCACTTCGCGGCGCTGCTGGACCGGTTCGTGCAGAACCTTCGGCGCTGCGTCGGCTGGGAGGTTCAGTACTTCTCCGCCGTCGAACCACAGCGGCGGTTGGCTCCGCACTGGCACGCGGCGGTCCGAGGAAGCATCTCCCGTGCAGAATTGCGGGCGGTCGCTGAGGCCACCTATCACCAGGTTTGGTGGCCTGCCCATGACGAGATCAAGTACAGCGGCGACAACCTGCCGGTGTGGGACGTCCGGGCCAAGGGCTTCGTTGATCCGCATACGCGAAGGGCCCTGCCTATCTGGGAAGAAGCCCTCGATGAGGTCGAGCGACCGGCACACGTCGCGCGGTTCGGGGTTCAGGTGCACTCCAAGGGCATCCTCGGCGGCACCCAAGAAGCCGGCCGTCACATCGGCTACCTGACGAAGTACCTCACCAAGAGCATCAATGAGTGCTTTGAGGCGCAGACAGCCCGACAGGACGACCACGCTGAACGCCTCTGCGCTGAGCTCGCGGTCACGCCCTGCTCGCCGCAATGCGGGCTGTGGCTGCTCTACGGCGTCCAGCCTCGTGGGGCTCGGCTGTCGACGGTGCCGGGCAAGTGCAAGGGGAAGGCGCACAAGCGGACCACGCTCGGGGTCGCTGGTCGTCGCGTTCTGGTGTCGCGGAAGTGGTCCGGGAAGTCCCTCGCGGACCACAAGCACGATCGCAAGGCGTTCGTTCGGCAACTGCTGGCCAATGTCGGGATCAAGCCCGATGACCAGCCTCAACGCCTCGTCTGGAACAACGTCCAGCCCGGTGACCCGAACGTGCCACCACGGGCGCACCTGCTGTTGAGCGCCGTCGCAGAGCGCCGCAGGTGGAAGGCCGAATACACAGCTGCGCTGCTGGCATCTGCCGGACCTCCGGGGAGTTCGGCAACTCCGCAAGCTGCTTGATCTAGGGGGAGAACATCATGGAAGCACACCAGTTTGAACCACTGTGGACAGTAAATGACGTCGCTATCTACCTGAACGTCCCGGTTCACACGCTCTACGGCTGGAGGACCAAGAACTACGGGCCGCCCGCTCGGCGCATCGGCAAGCACCTGCGGTACCTGCCGTCCGAGGTGCGGAGCTGGTTCGAGCACCTGCTTGAGGAGGCGGCCTGATGGGACGTCCGCCTTTGGACATCGGCACGTATGGCGTGATTCGTTGCTATGAAACGGATTCAGGCTGGCGTGCGACCGTGAAGTATCGCGACTACGACGGCAAGACGCGGCCTGTCGAGCGGTGGGGGAAGACCAAGAGCGCCGCAGAGCGGAGCCTCAAGAAGGCACTCGCCGAGCGGAAGGGACCGTCCGGCAGTTCGCTGACGCGCGAGAGCCGGTTCAAGGAGGCCTTGGATCAGTGGTTCGCGAAGTTTCAGGCGCTTGCTGACGCTGGGAAGCGGTCGCCCAGCAGCGTCGACACGTACCGAAGCATCATGGATCGGCACGTGTTGCCTGGCCTTGGTGAGGTGCGGATTCATGAGATGTCGGTGGCGCGGCTCGATGCATTCCTGAGTGCGCTGTGGCGGTCGGTCAGCGTGGACACGGCGAAGACGGCTCGCTCGGTGATCTCGGGGGCTCTGCGGATTGCTGTCCGAGATAAGGCGCTGGACACGAACCCGGTTAGGGAGGTGGAACCGCTGGAGGCTGGGCGTAAGAAGAGTCCGCGGGCGCTCACGCTGGAAGAACGGGTCCTCTGGCTGGAGATGCTCGAGTCCGATCCGAAGGCTGTGAAGCGGGACCTTCCCGATCTGTCGCGCTTCATGATGGCCACGGGCGTCCGCATCGGTGAGGCGTTGGCCGTCTACTGGGAGGACGTCGACTTCGAGGCCGGCACGGTCGCCGTGAACTACACGGTCATCCGGGTCAAGGGCGTTGGACTGATCCGGAAGTCGACCAAGACGGAGGCCGGTGAGCGCACCCTTCTGCTGCCGCAATGGGCGCTCGACATCCTGCGGCGGAGGCACAAGGCCACCAGCTTCCCGAACGGGCCGGTCTTCCCTGACGCCCTCGGCGGGCTCCGTGACCCGTCCAACACCCGGAAGGATCTCCGGGCGGCTCGCGGCGGGGATGAGTTCGCCTGGGTGACCTCGCATGTCTTCCGGAAGACGGCGGCGACCATCCTCGATGAGTCGGGGCTCTCGGCGAGGCAGGTCGCGGACCAGCTCGGCACGCTCGGCCGTCGATGACGCAGGACACCTACATGGCTCGGAAGACGGTCGACCGGCGCGCCGCAGACGCCTTGGAACGAGCGCTCGGAGAACCCAAGAAAGCCTCGCCGGAGGAGCGAGATGTAGGTTGACCAGGAGTTTTGTATGGGCTGAGTGAGGGCGGGCGAAGGTATGGATCAGGTGTTTGCTAGTCGTCGAGCACGTTGACACTGGTTACACCAGGTGACATGCAGTGACCTGACGTACTTTGTCAGACCTGGGCGTTACCGTTGCATCGTGCCGCCAGCCAACGATCGCCGCATCCTTCACTTCACGGACGTCGCCAACGTTCCGAAGATCATTGCTGCGGGCGGCATCTGGCCAGACAACGTGATGACAAACCAGTCCTATGCCTTCAGGGACTGTGCATCCGCCGACATCAAGGAGGCGCGGCGTACGAAACCTGTGCCGATGCCACCATACGGCTGTGTAGGCGACTACGTTCCGTTCTACTACGCGCCGCGGTCTCCGATGATGAGCGCTATCAGCAAGGGTGGCGTGCCCGGCTACAGCGACTCCCGTCAGCTTGTTTATTTCGCTTCAACAGTCGGCGCAGTTTGCGCGGCGGGCCTTGGATGGGTCTGCACCGATGGTAATGCCAGAACAGGACTGACTCGATTCTTTGGGACTCTGGAAGAGTTGGAGTCGAAGATTGATTGGTCGATAATGGAGGAGCGGTACTGGGCTAACACCGCAGACGACGGCGACAGGAAGCGTCGACGAATGGCGGAGTTCCTTGTGCATGGCTTCTTTCCGATCGGTCTTGTTACGGGTATTGCGACCCATAATCAAGGTATTATGGACTCCATCGAAGGTTTCTTACCTCCGCATATCTTCACTGCAGTTAAGCCCGAACTCTACATCTGAAAGGGGGCGACGTGATCGAGGAAGCGCACGGAAATCTTTTGGCGGCTGACGTTGAGGCTCTTGTGAATACGGTGAACACTGTGGGGGTGATGGGCAAGGGTATTGCACTTCAGTTCAAGCGCGCGTTCCCGGATAACTACTCAGAGTACGAGCGGGCCTGTAAGCGAGATGAAGTTGAGCTGGGGAAGATGTTCGTGCACGAAACTGGTGCAATGAACAACCCGAAGTTCATCGTCAACTTTCCTACTAAGAAGCATTGGAAGTCGAGTTCGAAGCTCCGGGATGTCGCTTCTGGACTTACTGCGCTTCGGGATGTGATTCGAGAGTTGAATATCCGCTCGATCGCTATCCCGCCGCTAGGCTGTGGAAACGGCGGGTTGGACTGGCGGGAAGTTTATCCGCTGATACGTGAGATCCTGAAGGATCTTCAGGATGTTCGGATCTTGATCTATCCGCCTGAGGGTGCACCTGCGGCTGCGGACATGCCGGTTCGCACTAAGCGCCCTCAGATGACGAGGACGCGCGCTGCGCTTCTTCTTGCCTTCGAGCGTTATATTCAGCGAAGTGTTTCCACGGGGCTTTCTGACACACGTGAAATGTCTATCGTTGAAGCGCAAAAGGCGGCCTACTTCCTGCAGGTGGCTGGATGGGGAATCAAGTTCGACTTCGTTCCAAGTCATTTCGGACCCTTTGCGCAGACGGTGAACCAGTTTATAAGCCATTCGGAAGGGCACTTCATATACGGTTTTGGTGACGGAAGTTCGGGAAGCAAGGCGACTCTAACGCTGGACGAACGTGCTGTTGCTGAAGCGCATGAACTGCTTGGTGACGACGAGAAGTTCCGGGATGTGCTCAACCGGTTCTCGCAGATAGTCGATGGATTTGAGTTCCCGTACGGCGTTGAGCTGCTCTCGACTGTGCACTTCGTGGTTGAAGGAAGGGCTACCCCTCCGACTATCGAAGAAGTTGTAGCGGAGATTCAAAGTTGGTCAACGCGAAAGGGGCGGATATTCAAGCATGAGCAAGCGTCCTTGGCCTATGAACATCTCGTGAGTGCAAAAGTTGTAGAGCCTGTTTCTGCTGGTTAGCTCGGCGCTTTAGTGTTCGGGTGTTGAGCTGATCCTGAATTTGACCAAGGTGGTTGGTGAGCGCAGGCTGCTCTTGCTCGATGGGTGCTCGACTGCGCGGAGTCGGCTCAAGGCCACCAGCCCTCCAACGAATCGATCTTCCCTGACATGCTTCAACGGGCTACGTGCTCAGTCCGACACTCGTGAGCACCGTTGGAACAGCTCGTGGTGGGCCTGTGGTGGTCTCACGTCTGCTGGAGCACCGATGGCCGCCACATCCTCGTTGAAGCGGGCCTTGTGCCGATGGCCGCAGACCAGTTCGATCACGCGCGGCTGTCCATGGCGCAGCGCATCTACATGGGGCTGTAAGACGGCCAACGGCGTGCTGCTGAAGCCCTGGGATGGCACTCGGCGAGTCCAAGACAGACCTTGCCGGAGCACGGCGAAGTTGAGTGACCAGCAGTTTTGTGTGGGTTAAGTGCGGGGCGACCTGAGCAAAGCGAAACCCCCAGGCCTGTGACCTGGGGGTTTGGTGGGCCGCCAGGGACTCGAACCCTGAACCCGAAGATTAAAAGTCTCCTGCTCTGCCAATTGAGCTAGCAGCCCTCGCCGGGACAGCCTACCGATCTCCACCTCCGCATGTCCTCCGGGTTCCCAACCTCTCAGCGACTCTGAGCGGGCCAAGTTCGTGGGTGGGCTCGGTGAGGACGAGTTCAAGGTCATCGACGTGGCCGCCGGGATTGCTGACGGGCGCGACCGCGACGAGGTCGTCCTCACCGACGAGGAGATCAGGCTCTTGGCGACGTCTCGCGGCCCGTGCTCAACTACCCTGCGCCGCTGCCGCAGAGCGACGTCCGCTACTAGGTAGAGCCTGCTCCACCCCGAGAACGGAAGCGTGCATGACTGCGCGGACACCACCCTGATTGGGAATCTGTCCTCACCACGGCAAGGGGAGGCACAGAGTGAAGAAGACGCTGGTAGGAGTGCTGGCAACGGCCATGCTGTTCACCGGGACGGCGATGGCCGCGCCGGCGAGCGACGTGCAGAAGCAGCTTGACGGGCTCACCAAGCAGCACGAGTTCCCGGCGGCGTTGGCGACGATCACCGACGGCAACGGCAGGGCGAGCGCCTACACCTCGGGCACGTCCGAGCTGAACAAGCGGACGCCTGTGCCCAGGAACGGGCAGGTGCGTGCCGGGTCCAACACCAAGGCTTTCGTCGCGACGGTGGTCATGCAGCTCGTCGGTGAGGGCAAGGTCGAGCTCGACAAGCCGATCAACCACTACCTGCCGGGCGCGATCAAGGACGACCGGATCACGGTGCGGCAGTTGCTCAACCACACCAGCGGGCTCGCGAATTACACGCAGTACCTGGGGGTGGGCAATTTCGAGGAGTTGCGGCACCGCTACTTCGAGCCGCGTGAGTTGCTCGACATTGGCAACGCGCACCCCGTCACCAACCAGCCGGGCGAGAAGTTCAAGTACAGCAACACGAACTACGTGCTGCTCGGCCTGTTGATCCAGAAGGTCACCGGTCGTCCGGTCGCGGAGAACGTCGACCAGCGCATCGTGCGGAAGCTGAACCTGAATGACACCTACTGGCCCGGCGTGGGTGAGCAGGGCATCCGCGGCAAGCACGCGCACGGGTACGCCAAGACCGGCAACGGCATTGAGGACGTCACCGAGATGGACCCCTCCTGGGGCTGGGCGGCAGGCCAGATCATCTCCACCACCAAGGACCTCAACACCTTCTACCGCGGTCTGCTGAAGGGCGACCTGGTGAAGAAGGCTCAGCTGGACGAGATGAAGAAGACCGTCGACACCGCGGGCGAGATGTGGCCGGGCGTGGAGTACGGACTCGGCATCGCCAGTGTGCCGTTGTCCTGTGGTGGCCGGTCGTGGGGTCACGGTGGCGACATCCACGGTTACGAGACGCGGGGCGGGGTCACCGATTCCGGCAGGGCGTTCTCCGTTGCTGTCACGGCATTGCCCGGCACGTTCCAGGACACGCCGGAAGAAGCCGGTAAGGCGCACGAGGCAGTTCTGGCCACTGTGGACGCTGCTCTGTGTGGTGCCAAGTGATCGCGGTTGCTGCGCTTACGGCGCTGACTCTCCTTGTCCCCCAACAGCTCGACCAGATCGTCAAGGACGGCACGCCCGGCGTGGAGGCCCATGTCAACGGGCACAACCACGCTAGGGGCAACGCGCCGGTCAACGGGCAGGTTCGCATCGGCAGCATCACCAAGTCGTTCGTGGCGGTGGCGACGCTCCAACTCGTGGCCGGGAACGGGGTCGAGCTCGACAAGCCCGTCAACCGGTACGTGCCGCACATCAAGGACAGCCGCATCACCGTGCGGCAGGTCCTGCAGCACACCAGCGGGTTGCCGGACTACGTCATGCAGGTCGGCGTTCCGAAGATCGCCGACGTTCGCGACAGGTACTTCGCGCCGCACGACCTGCTGGACGTCGCGCTGAGTCAGACGGTGAGGTTCCAGCCGGGCGAGAGGTACGAGTACAGCAACACGAACTACGTCGTCGCCGGGCTGTTGATCCAGAAGGTCACCGGACGGCCGGTCGGCGAGGCGATCCAGAAGGTCATCACCAAGGCCGGGCTCAGGGACACGTACTGGCCTGACCAGGGCGAGCAACGCATCCGCGGCAGGCACGCCCAGGCCTACGCGCTGAGCGACCTGCTCGACCCGAAGTCGAAAGTGGTCAATGCGACCGAACTCGACACGTCCGCCGCGTGGGCGTCCGGTGCGATGGTGTCCACGCCCGCCGACGTCGCCAAGTTCTACAAGACGCTGCTGCAGGGCGGTCTCCTTGCGAAGCCGCAGCTCGACGAGATGCGCAGGACCGTCGCGGTTGACGAGAAGAGCGCCTACGGGCTCGGCTTGGAGAGCACCAAGCTCAGCTGCGGCGGAGTCTGGTGGGGGCACGGCGGGTCGATCCACGGCTGGGCGTCGCTCGGCGGTGCGACCGACGGCGGCAGGAACGCGGCGATCACGCTCACCGCGCTTCCCGGCACGTTCGGGGACGACCCGGCGAAGAAATTCCAGCAGGTGTTCGACGTGATGGACACCGCGCTCTGCAAGAAGAAGTGACGTCAGCGGGCGTACCGGAGCACCCAGAGCATGTCCTGCTCGGTCACCGGTCCGTCCGCGACGCACGCCATCAGCCAGTCCGTCAGCGCCTCCGGATCGATGCCCGCCCCGATCAGCACCAGCTGCGTCGGGGCGTCGTCGACCGGCGTGAACGAGACGTACGCGCCGACGGTGTGGAGCATGAACGTGCCGAGAGGGAACCGCACGAAACCCTTGGCGCGGAACAACCCGTCCGGCCGCGCGCTCAGGAAGTCCATGAACAGCTTGGGATGCAACGGATCCGCGGACTCGAAGGACACGCTGTCGTACAGGGCGTGCGCGTGCGTGGAGTGGTCGTCCAGGTCGTCGAACGACAGCTGTCGCGGGCCCAGGTCCGGCGGCCGGACCTCGAACAGCAGCGCCGGGTCGATCCGGCCAAAGGAAACTGGAAGCACCGGAGCAGAGGAAGGTAGCGTCGGCAACGTCGAGACCCGGTCGACCTTGTTCAGCACCACCAGATCCGCCAGCGCGAGATCGCGGGAGAGATCCGGCACGGCGTCCAGTTCCACCGCGTCGGCCACGTAGATCAGCCCGCCGTACGAGACCCCCGGCGCCTGCAGCACCATCCGCACCATCGCCGCCGGCTCGGCCAGGCCGGACGCCTCGATCACGATGACGTCCAGGTCCGCCGCGGCCAGGCGGGTCAGCATCCCGTCCAGCTCCGTGCCGTCGACCGCGCAGCACAGGCAGCCGTTCGACAGCGACACCATCGAGTCGACCTGGGCCGAGACGGCGAACGCGTCGATGTTGATCTGCCCGAAGTCGTTCACCACGACGCCGATCCGCGTGCCGCCGGACGTGCGCAGCAGGTGGTTGAGCAGGGTGGTCTTGCCGGAACCGAGGAAGCCGGCGAGCACGACTACGGGGATCACGACGTTCCAGGCTAGCCGGTGAACTCCGCGTTCCTCTCCAGCACCCCGATCGCGGTCATCTCTCCTGCGGGACGTAACCCGCGCCGGTGCCGAGGGTGAACCGGCCGCTTCTGAGCAGGTCCAGCGACGCCACCTGCTCCGCGAGCACCAGCGGGTTGCGCTGGGGCAGGATCACGATTCCGGTGGCGAGTTCCAGCGAGGACGTGACCGCCGCCACATAGCTCAGGTGGGCCAGCGGGTCGTCCGGCCCTGCCGTGTCACCGATGTAGAGCCCCTGCGCACCGATGTCCATGATCGAGAAAACCATCGATTTCCATCGATCATTCTCGAAAGTGCAACGGATCGGGCACTTCGCACATCAGAATGACGAGAAGGGGGGCGATGATGACCGAGTTCCTGGCTGCCGCGCTGGCGTTTCCGACTGTGGTGTTCAGCTTCCTGTTGCTGATAGTGCTGGCTTACTGGCTCACAGTGGCGTTGGTGGGCCTGGACTTCGACGCCCCGGTGATGCCGATCTCCATCTCGATGTTCGTCGTGATCACGTGGTTCACCGCGCTGGTCGGCACGGTGCTGACGCCTGAGGGCTCGCTCCGGTACGCCATCCTCGCCGGTTCGCTGCTCGTCGGCGCACTCGTCACGAAGATCCTTCTCATCCCGGTCAAGAACTGGACGAAACCGGAGAAACCGGCGTCCCGCAACGACTTCGTGGGCCGTACCGCGATCGTCAGGACGTCCAAGGTCACCGAGCGGTACGGGCAGGCCGAGGTGACCGCCGACGACGGCGGCACGGCGGTCGTGCAGGTGCGAGCGGCGCAGAGCACCGAACTGACAGCGGGCCAGACCGCGCTGATCTTCGACTACGACGCAGAAGGCGAGTTCTTCTGGGTCGTGGACATCACCACAGGGAGCTGACATGGGTGCGATCTCTACGGGGCTGATCGTGATGATCGCCGTGATCGCGGTTGTGCTGATCTTGGCGCTGATCACGCTGAGCAGGCTGTTCAAGAAGTGCGAGCAGGGCAAGGCGCTGATCGTCTCGAAGATGCGCAAGGTCGACGTGACGTTCACGGGAACCGTTGTCCTGCCCGTGCTGCACAGGTGCGAGACGATGGACATCTCGGTGAAGACCATCGAGATCCGCAGGGCCGGCAACGAGGGCCTGATCTGCAAGGACAACATCCGCGCGGACATCCGCATCACGTTCTTCGTGCGGGTCAACAAGACCGTCGAGGACGTCATCAAGGTCGCGCAGGCGATCGGCACCGAGCGGGCGAGCCACGAGCAGACGCTGCAGGAGCTGTTCAACGCCAAGTTCTCCGAGGCGCTCAAGACCGTCGGCAAGCAGCTCGACTTCGTCGACCTCTACACCCATCGCGACGAGTTCCGCGACCGGATCGTGCAGGTCATCGGCACCGACCTCAACGGCTACAGCCTCGAGGACGCGGCCATCGACTACCTGGAGCAGACGCCGCTCAAGCAGCTCGACCCGGCGAACATCCTGGACGCGCAGGGCATCCGCAAGATCACCGAGCTGACCGCGATCGAGCACGTCAAGACCAACGAGTTCACCCGCAACGAGGAGAAGGAGATCACGCGCCAGAACGTCAGCGCGCGTGAGGCGATCCTCGAGCTCGAACGGCGCCAGGCCGACGCGGAGATCAAGCAGAAGCGCGCGATCGAGACCGCCCGCGCGCAGCAGGAGGCGGAGACGCAGAAGGTGCAGGCCGAGGAACGCCTCAAGGCCAACACCGCCTTCATCCGCACCGAGGAACAGCTCGGCATCCAGACCGAGAACAAGGCCCGCGAGATCGCCGTCGCCGAGAAGAACCGCGAGCGCGTGATCGCCGTCGAGACCGAGCGCATCGAGAAGGACCGGCTGCTGGAGGTCATCGCCCGCGAACGCGAGACCTCGCTGCGCATGATCGAGAAGGACAAGGAGCTCGAGCACGAGCGCCGCGCGATCGCCGACCTGGTGCGCGAGCGGGTCGCCGTCGAGAAGACGGTGGCCGAGCAGGAGGAGAACATCAAGCGCCTGCGTGCGGTCGAGGAAGCCGAGCGCGACCGCCAGCAGATCATCATCAGGGCCGAGGCCTCGGCCCAGGAATCGCTGGTCAAGGACATCAAGGCCGCCGAGGCCGCGGAACAGTCCGCACAGCACAAGGCCCGCGAGGAGGTCGTGCTCGCCGAGGCGCGCAACAAGGCCGCCGAGCTGGACACCCGTTCCAAGATCCGTCTCGCGGAGGGCACCCAGGCAGAAGCCGCGGCCAAGGGCCTGGCGGACGCACTGGTCAAGGAACGCGACGCCGCCGCGTCCGAGGCGTTCGGCCGCGCCGAGGCCGTGGTCGACCGCGAGAAGGCCCTGGCCGACGCCGAGGGCATCAAGGAACGCCTCAAGGGCGAAGCGGAAGGCCTGTCGCACAAGGCAGAGGCGATGGCCTCGCTCGACACCGCGACCCGCGAGCACGAGGAGTACCGGCTGCGCCTCGAAGCCGAGAAGGAGATCCGCCTCAAGGGCATCGACGTGCAGCGCCAGATCGCCGAGGCCCAGGCCATGGTCCTCGCGGCCGGCCTGGAGAAGGCCGACATCGACATCATCGGTGGCGACACGATGTTCTTCGACAGGATCGCCAGCTCGATCACCGCAGGCAAGCAGGTCGACGGCTTCGTCGGCAACTCGGACGTGGTGCAGGCGCTGGGGTCCAAGTGGATGGACGGGTCGGCGAACTTCCCGGAGGACCTGACCAAGATCCTCAGTTCGTTCACCACCGGTGACGCGCAGAACATCGCCGCGGCGATCGCGCTGACCCAGATGGCCAAGAACAACGGCCAGAACGCATGACACAACTCGACGCGGGCACTTATGAGGTGCTGCGGGCCCGACTGGCCGAACAGGCGGTCGGGCTCGCCCGCAACACCGAGGCGCTGAACGACCGGCGCGTCGAGACGTTCGGCAGCACAGCCCTCGAACTCGTCGCCACCGAACGCATCCGCACCGAGAACAACTGCGTGCCGCGCGACATCGTCGCGCTGGGCGACGTGATGCTGTTCGGCTACAACGTGTTCATGGGTCTCAAGCCCGAGACCAAGGTCGACGACGTCTTCGCGGTGCACGGCAGGGACTTCGCCACGGTCGAGGCGGAGTTCCTGCAGGACCCGAGATTCCGCAACGACTTCGCCGAGCTGTACCGGTACTACCGCGAAACGCGGCTGCTCCAGCTGCGCACGGTCGAGTCACGGCTGCTCGCGGTGTTCCAGACCGGCGCGCGGATCGAAGACCTCCGCGTGCTGCGCTGGGACATCAAGGTCGACGGCACGGTCACGTACGTCGACAACCGCGGCGACCGCGACCACGTCTTCCCGCCCTCGCACGACTTCACGTGGGTCGAGACGACCCGCGAGCAGCACGTGCTGGGCCGGCACCCGCACATCGCGATCGACGACGAGGTCTTCGTCGAGGCGGTCGGCGGCACGCTGACCGTCAAGATCGAGAACAACACCGAGTCCGGCCAGGGCGTCTACGAAGAGCCCGTCGACGAACCGTTGCAGAGCCTCGCGGACGCCGACGTGCACTACGCCCGCGTCGGCCCGCTGATCCTGCTGCGCGTCCTGCCGTACAAGGAAACGGTGTGGCGGCACCTCGTCTTCAACACCCGTACCAAGGTGGTGACGCGGCTCGACGGCATCGGCCAGGCCTGCCAGCGCCTGCCGGAGGACCAGGGGATCATCTTCCCCGGCGGCTACTACCTGGTCACGGGCGCGGACAAGACGTTCGACATCGACACCGACGAGCTGGAGTTCGAGCGGGTCGTCCGGTCGGCGAACGGCGAGGACGTGCTGTTCGTCTTCCACGCCCGCCGCGAGGGCCGCAGCCTCCTGTTGCCCTACAACGTGATCCGCAAGGAGGTCGCGACCCCCATCACGTGCCACGGCTACTCGCTCTTCGCCGACGGCACGCTGGTGGTGTTCCGCGAGACCAGCTCAGAGGCCGTGCGCGTGCACCCGATGCAGGTGTGGCGCACGCCGTTCGTCGTCGACGAGGTGCTGCCCGACCAGGCGGGCCCGCTCGCCCGCATCGGCAACGCCGAACTCGTCCGCGGCATCTCGGACTGCCTGTCCATCACCAGGATGAGCGCCGAGATGACCCCGAGCGTGCCGGTGTTCGAGGGCCTGATCGCCCTGTGCACCAGGGTGATCGACGCCGTTCACTGGCTCGATGAACTAGGGCTCAAGCAGGACGTCCAGGCCGTGCGCGCCACGGCCGAGCAGGTACTGGACGAGTTCGAGGCCGTCCGCACGCTCACCGAGCACGCCGCCCGGCAGCTCCACGAGGCCGCGGAGAAGCTGGCGAGCCTGATCAGGCTCGCGAGGTCGGCCGCGCCGCGCAGCGCCGACGAATGGGTGCGGCTGCTGGCCGACCTGCGCTCCGCCCAGGGCCGGCTGATCACCCTCAAGGACCTGAAGTACGTCGACGTCGAAGAGATCGACCGGCGCGAAGCCGAACTGGTCGAGGAGCTCGGTGCGTCCGCGCGCAGAGCCGTCGCGTTCCTCAGTGGCGAGGGCGCGTTCGCCCAGTACCACGAGGAGATCGACCAGATCGCGGCCGTGGAGCTGAAGACCGCCACCGAGGCGAAGCCGTTGCGCGAACGGCTCGCGCAGCAGCAGGCCGGGCTGGAGGTGCTGACCGAGGTCGTCAGCACCCTCGACGCCGCCGATACCACGACCCGCACGCAGATCCTGGCGAGCATCGGCGAGGTGCTCGCCGCCGTCAACCGCGCCCGCGCCACTGTGGACGGTCGCCGCGCCCAGCTCGCGAACGCCGAGGGCCGCGCCGAGTTCGCCGCGGAGTTCGCGTTGCTCGGCCAGGCCATCACCGGCGCGCTGTCGGTCGCGGACACCCCGCAACGATGTGACGACCAGCTCGGCAGACTGTTGCTACAGCTGGAGAACCTGGAGTCGCGGTTCGGCGAGTTCGACGACTTCCTCGCTCAGGTCGGCGCCAAGCGCACGGACGTCTACGAGGCCTTCTCCGCCCGCAAGCAGACGCTGCTCGACGAACGCGCCCGCAGGGCCGACCGGCTCGTGCAGTCCGCGGAACGGGTGCTCGGCACGATCCGCCGCCGCGTCGGGAAGCTGACCTCGACCGACGAGATCAACACGTACTTCGCCGGCGACCCGATGGTCGCCAAGGTCCGCGCGGTCGGCGAGCAGCTCAGGGAACTCGGCGACGCCAGGGCCGACGAGCTCGACGCGAGTCTGCGCGATGCCCGGCAAGAGGGAGGCCGGGCACTACGCGACCGGGCCGATCTGTACGACGGCGCGTCGATCGTGCTCGGCCGTCATCGCTTCCCGGTGACGACCGAGCCGATGAACCTCACCCTCGTGCCGCGCGACGGCAGGCTGTTCTACGCGGTCACCGGCACGGACTACCGCAGCGAGATCACCGATCCCGCGTTCGAGGCCACCAGGCCGTTCTGGGACCAGCTGCTCGTCTCGGAGACGCAGCACGTCTACCGCTCCGAGCACCTCGCCGGGAGCCTGCTCGCCGAGGGCCGCACCGACGTCACGAACGCCGCCGCGGAACGCTACGACGAGGGCTACGAGAAGGGCGTCCACGACCACGACGCCGAGAAGATCCTCGCTGTCCTGCAACGACTTCACGCCGGCGCCGGACTGCTCAGGTATCCGCCGCGGACCCGCGCCGAGGCACAGGTCTTCTGGTCCGAGCAGCCCGAGGACCAACGCGCGGTGTGGTCGCGCAAGGCCGAGTCGCTGGCCCGCGCTCGCATGATCTTCGGTGGCACGCACGGGATTCCCGAGCTGTGCAAGCAGTTCGGGCTCGAGGACCTCACCGCCGAGTACCTGTTCGAGGAACTCGCCTGCGAGCCCAGGGGATTCGTCACCAGCAAGGCCGCCCGCGCGGTGATCGACAGGTTCCGCGCCGTGGTCACCGAGGAACTCCGCGACCGCGACCTGATCGAGGCGTGGCTCAGTGCGTTCCTGAAGGACGAGGAGTGCCCGGAGTTCCCCGAGGTCGTGGCGATCCTGCTCACCGACCTGCCGCGCTACGACTCCAGCGCGGCGCTGGCCGAGACCGTCACGGGCCTGCTCGGCACGCACCCCCGCGTGCGGGACCAGTCGATGGACCTGCGCCTCGACGAGGCCCTCACCAGGCTCAGGGCTTTCACCACCGAACAGGTACCGGCGTTCCGCGCCTACCAACGCCGGCGCGACGAGCTGCTGGCCGGGGAACGCCGCAGGCTCAGGCTCGACGACTACCAGCCGGCGGTGCTGAACACGTTCGTGCGCAACAGGTTGCTGAACGAGGTCTACCTGCCGTTGATCGGTGACAACCTCAGCAAGCAGCTCAACGACGGCACTGGCCTGCTGATGCTGATCTCCCCGCCCGGCTACGGCAAGACGACGCTGATGGAGTACGTCGCGAACCGCCTGGGCATGGTGTTCGTCAAGGTCAACGGGCCGGCGCTGGGCACCGGCGTCACCTCGCTCGACCCGGAGGAGGCACCGAACGCCACCGCGCGCCAGGAGGTCGAGCGGATCAACTTCGCGTTCGCCCTGGGCAGCAACGTCCTGCTGCACCTCGACGACATCCAGCACACCTCACCGGAGCTGCTGCAGAAGTTCATCTCGCTGTGCGACGCCCAACGCCGCGTCGAGGGCGTCTGGGACGGCGAGCCGCGTACGTTCGACCTGCGGGGCAAGCGCTTCGCCGTGTCGATGGCCGGCAACCCGTACACCGAGACCGGCCGGGCGTTCCGGGTGCCCGACATGCTCGCGAACCGCGCGGACGTGTGGAACCTGGGCGACGTGCTGTCCGGTCGCGATGCCCTGTTCGCGTTGAGCTACCTGGAGAACGCGTCCGGCTCGAACCCGGTCCTGGGCGGTGTCGACGTGGAACCGTTGGTGCGCCTGGCGAACGGCGAGAGCGTCCGGCACGAGTACGAGACCGTCGAACTCGAACGCATGCTGTCCGTCGTCCGGAAGCTGCAACGGATCCAGCAGGTCGTGCTCAAGGTCAACCAGGCGTACATCGCGTCGGCGGCGGACCCGTCCGAACGGCCGTTCCTGTTGCAGGGCAGCTATCGCAACATGAACAGGATGGCCGCGCGGATCGTGCCGGCGATGAACGACGACGAGGTCGAGGCGTTGATCGACGACCACTACCTCGGTGAGGCGCAGCTGCTCGGCGCGCTGGCGGAAGCGAACCTCGCGAAACTCAGGGAGCTCAAGGCCTAGTCGTCGTCACAGCTCAGCTCGAACCGGCCGTCCTCCGGCCCGCGCAGGTCGACCGGTTCGAGCTGGTGCTCCTCCAAGAAGTCGCAGATCTCCTTGGTGTCGAGCGGCCACCGCAGGCAGTGCTTGAAGTCGTCGCCGAAGAGCTTCGAGTCGCACTGCAGCAGGTCGTGCAGGTTGGGCAGTGGTTTGCCCGGAGATGGCGAAGGCGACGGTCTGTGCTTCGGCTGCGGAGGCCGGGCGGCGTCACCGGGCGGGGGCGGCGGTGGTGGTGGAGGCTGCGGCCGCTCGACCCCGACGGCGGAGACGGTGGTGGTGGCGGTCGCGGTGACGACCTCGGGCGGCGGGGGCGACGGTGCGACCAGGCGAATGTCGACGGGCTTGTCCAGGGGTGCCGAGAACAGAGCCGCGATCAGGGCAGCGCCCATCAACGCGACCGCGGCTGCGAAATAGCCGCGGTGTCTGACACCAGTCATCGCTTCCGCTCCCCAGGTTCCGCCTGCCCGGTAGCCGCCGTCCCCGTGGAATCGTTGCGCCCGCTAACGGTGTTACAGGTTCAGCCCGTCTTGTCCGGCCCGGCGGAGCTCAGCGAGATCCGCAGGATCACGCGCTGCTCGCGCTGCATTGCCGCCCGGTAGTCGTTCCAGTCGGAGTGCTCGCCGGAGATCGTGCGGTAGTACTGGACCAGCAGGTCCATGGCCTCGGGCAACGGCACGACCGTCGCGGTTCCGTTGAGCTGGATCCAGCGGCCGAAGAAGCTGTCGGGCAGCACGCACAGCGAGACGTGCGGATCGCGCTCCACCTGCTTCGTCTTGTACGCGGTGGCTCGCGTGGAAACGAGCACATCGCCGTTGTCGTCGAGCGCGACGAGCACCGGCGACATGGCCGGCGTGCCGTCGGACTTCAGTGCGCAGAACACCGCGCGGTGCTGACTGCGGAGCACTTCCCGTGCCTGGTCCAGGTCCATGGTCTTCATCCTGGCGAGGCGGGACGATGTCCGCATGTCTGACCCGAACTCCGTGAGCTGGCAGCTGCACGCGGACCCGACGATGTGGATCGCCGGGATCGCGAGCCTCTACCTGCAGGCACTGCACCCCAAGGCGGTCGCGGGTGTCGTCCAGAACTCGAACTTCCAGGCCGATCCGCTCGGCAGGCTCAAGCGCACGGCGGATTTCGTCGGCCTCGGCGTCTACGGCACCGACGAGGAGATCGCCACCGCCGCGGCACGGGTGCGAGCCACGCACCGGAGCCTGCGCGGTGTCGTCGACGGCAGGACGTTCCGCGTGGACGAGCCCGAGCTGTTGCTCTGGGTTCATTGCTCGGAGGTTTCCTGCTTCGAAACAGTGCTCGACCGTGCGGGGTACGGACTGTCCGACCGGCAGAAGGACCTCTACTACGCCGAGCAGCGATCCGCAGCCGCTTTGGTCGGATTGCACCCGGATGAAGTACCGGGTTCCAGGCGTGAAATGGCTGAGTACTTCGACCGGATGCGTCCCGTTCTGCGCCGAACGACCGATTCTGATGTGATCTACGACTTCTTGCATGGTCCGCCGGTGCAAGGTTTGCTCCGCCACGGACTGCCCGTGTACCGGGTTCTCGTGGGCCACCTGGCCTATTCGGTACTACCCGGCTGGGCTCTCGAACTACACGGCCGTGAGCCGTACGCGCATGCCGACCGATGGCTGCGAATGATGCGCCGAGCTGCGCTTTTGGTGCCCGGCAAGATCAGGAGACTCGCTCCGCCCGGCCATCTGAAGCGAGCGATCGAACGTCACGGCCGACATGTGACACCCAGCAAAGCGAGGCTTCCGTAGTTGTCATACATCACAGTCGATCACCGCCGCAGGTCCGTAGCATTGCGCACGAATCCACAACACCCCCGGAAGGCCTGTCGTGATCCGTCGTGCCGTGCTCCTGACTGCCGTAGCGGTGTTCGCCACCGCCTGTGGGAGCGGTGACACCAGCACAGTCATCGGACGTGCTGACTCCGGGAAGCTGACCATCGGCATCCGTTACGACCAGCCGGGCCTGAGCGAGCGGCGCCTCGACGGCCGGTACGTCGGCTTCGACGTGGACGTCGCCAAGTACGTGGCGAACGAGCTCGGGGTGGAGGAAGGCGGCATCACCTTCAAGGAGGCGCGTGGCGCCGCCCGCGAGTCGATGCTCGAGAACGGCGAGGCCGACCTGATCATCGCCTCGTACTCGATCACCGATGCCCGCAAGGAGAAGGTCGCCTTCGCCGGCCCGTACTTCGAGACGGGCCAGGGGATGCTGGTGCGCTATACCGAGAACTCCATCCAGGGCCCTGAGACCATGAACGGCCGCAAACTGTGCTCGGTCAAGGGTTCGACCTCCGCGCAGAAGGTGAAGTCGGACTTCGCCCAGCAGGTGCAGATCATCGAGTACGGCCAGTACTCCGACTGTGTGATCGCTCTCATGGCGGGCAACGTCGATGCCGTCACGACCGACGAGGTCATCCTCGCCGGGTTCGCCGCGGAGAACCCCGAACTGCTCAAGCTCGTCGGCAAGACCTTCTCCAAGGAGCGTTATGGCATCGGCGTGCCGAAGGGTGACGCCGAGTCGCGCGACGCCGTGAACAAGGCAATCGAGAAGATGATTTCGAGCGGTGAGTGGAAGCGGGCCCTCGAACGCAACGTCGGTCCGTCGGGTTACGAGATCCCGCAGCCACCCCAGATCACCGAAAAGTCCTAGGACGTAGCGGCCGACTTCGACGTCCAGGTGGCCCAGTCGAACGCCCAGTCGTAGTAGTCGCCGTCCGACGCCTGCAACGGCTGGGACGAACCGACGACCTCGACCGGGTCACCCAGCATCGTCAGGTCGTAGAAGATCTTCGCGTTGGCGCCGGACAGGTTCGCGCACCCGTGGGAGACGTTCTCCTTGCCCTGCTTCGGGATCGTGTTGTTGTTCTCGTGCACGAACTCGCCGTTCTGCGAGATCAGCACGGCCCACGTGACCGGGATGTCCTTGTAGCCGAAGACCGCGTTGGTCATCGTCCGCGCGGCCTGCTTCTGCTGCACCACGTGGATGCCGCCGCGGGTCTCGGCGCGCTTGTCGTTCTCCATCCCGTACGACGCCGGGAAGTTGTGCAGCAGCACGCCGTCGCGGTAGATCTCGAACCGCTTGGTCTGGGTGTTCGCCTTGGCGACCAGCGCCCGGTCCGCGATCTTGAACTGCACGTGCAGGTCGGAGGCTCCGTACGCGCCGCCCCCGAACGGCACGCCGTAGACACCGACGTCGACCGAGACCTCGGTGTTCGGCTTCCAATACTCACGCGGCCGCCAGTGCGCTTCTTGGTCCGACAGCCACGCCCAAGCGCCCTCGGTCGGGACGGAAGTCGTGACGGTCATGGACTTCTGCACGGCGGCCTTGTCCGCGACCGGCGCGCTGAAGGTCACCTTGACCGGCTGCGCGATGCCGTATGTCTGGTGGTCGCCGACGTTCAGCTTCGCGCCGGTGAGCCGCTGCGGCTTGATGGTGCGGAACGACCCGGTGACCGGGACGTCGGTCCCGTCCTCACCCTTGGCCGAACCGGACCAGGTGTACGCCTTGTCGTAGCCCAGGTCCTCGGTCGCGACCCAGCGACCGGCGGAGAGCTCCCCCTTCACCACCCGGCCGTCGGCGCCCGTTAGTACGACGGCGGTCAGCGCGCCACCGATCATTCCGACCTCGAATGGTCCGGCCGGGCTGATCCCCTCACCCGATGACGGGGTCACCGTCAGTACTGCCTTCGCCTTCTGCTCCGCGGCCGGTGCAGTGGCTTGCGAACCGGCCTCGGGCGCACCGTCGGGCGCGGCACTGCAGGCGGTCAATCCCAGTAGTAGAGCCAAAACCAGTGGCCGGAACACGGTCCCCCCAAGATCCCCTCGTCCAACGAACATGAGGACGCGCGGCGGTGGAACACGTTGCTCGGCAAATTGCGATCACCCACCCGGACCAGCGGCTTTCCTCCTATTGAGGCACCCAACCGGCCGGTAATGATCTGTAGTGCTATGACCAATCACACGTTAGGCTGACCCGCGCAGGCCGTGGTTTCTGTGTTCGTGCTTCACACGCTCGCGGAACGACACGCGGGCGTGCGGTGCGCTCTCAGCGAGTTTGCCGACCGCCCCCGGGACGGCCGGGGTTGCACGGTGCAGCCCCAAGCTTTCCTGCGATGGAGGCAGGTACATGGCACAGGGCACTGTCAAGTGGTTCAACTCCGAAAAGGGCTTTGGTTTCATCGCCCAGGACAACGGCGGCGCTGACGTCTTCGTCCACTACTCGGAGATCCAGGGTCAGGGTTTCCGCACCCTGGAGGAGAACCAGCGAGTGGAGTTCGAGGTCGGCCAGGGCACCAAGGGTCCGCAGGCCCAGAACGTCCGCGCGGTCTGAGGTTTGTAATACGCCGCAATTGAAGTCGTACGTGAGAAGGACCCTCGACCGGGCTCGGTCGAGGGTCCTTCTTCGTGGTCGTTCTCGACTAGTGGCCGCGCTGGCGCGCTTCCCACTCCAGGCGCTGCATGACCCACTCCGTGGCGAGAGCCTGCGGGGAGGTCTGGCGCTCGGCGGCGAGCTCCTTGAGCTGCTCGTTCGCCATGAGTTGCAGCCTCAGCTGGTACACCTGCGCGCTGCCGAAGCCCGAGGCGGTGGTCTCGTTGTCCGCGTCCGGGGCCAGGGCGGCCAAGTAGGAGGTCAGCTCTTCGTCGTGCGACGTCTCCGGTTGCTGCGGTTCGTCCGCAGGGCGGTGACGGCCGGACTTGGAGCGTCCGAGGGATCCGATAGGCACCGGGACACGATAACGGCTCGGTCACGGAACCCAAACCCCTGTGAGCCGGGTCACCCCAAGGTGTAAATGGGTCTACTCAGAGTGGATCTCCGGCGAGTACCTGCCGAGCGGACCGATGGAGCTGCGGAGGCCCCCGCGCCAGGGGGAGGAACGCGGGGGCCGGAGGGGATCTCCACAGGCGCTGACCGGGGGTGTGTCAGCTTTTGGATTGTTGCACGCGCACGCGCTCGTTGGGGAGTGTTCGCAACCAGATTCTTATGCCGCCGATGAACGGAAACCCCGTAGTCGCAAGCTGTTGGTAACAACGAACACGCTGCTGAAGGCCATTGCGGCGCCCGCGATCATGGGGTTCAGCAGACCGAGGGCCGCGAGTGGAAGTCCAGCGACGTTGTAGGCGAACGCCCAGAAAAGGTTCCCCTTGATCGTGCCCAAAGTCTTGCGGGACAACCGAATCGCGTCCGCCGCCACGCGCAGGTCGCCGCGCACCAGGGTCAGGTCGCTCGCCTCGATCGCCACGTCGGTGCCGGTTCCCATGGCCAGCCCCAGATCCGCGGCCGCGAGGGCCGGCGCGTCGTTCACGCCGTCGCCGACCATGGCCACAACTCGGCCCTGTGCCTGGAGATTCCGGACCGCTTCGACTTTGCCGGAGGGCAGGACGTCGGCGATGACCTCGTCGATACCCACTTCGGCCGCGACTTCGGCGGCCACGGAGGCGTTGTCGCCGGTCAGCAACACCGGCCGCAAACCGAGTTCCTTCAGTTCCTGAATCGCTTGTGCGGACGTGGGTTTGACGACGTCCGACACGACGATGGCGCCGACAACCTTGTCATCAAAGGAAACCGCGACAACAGTCCGAGTTGTGTGGGCAACCAGGGCCTCAGTCAGTTCCTGTGAAAGGACAACGTTCCGCAGTCGGCCGACGACGACGCGTCGACCTTCGACCGTCCCGCTGACGCCCACGCCGTCCGTGGAAACGAAATCCGACACCGGCGGCACGTCGTCGACTTCGCGGACCATCGCCGCGCCGATCGGGTGTTCGGACGCGTTCTCGACGGCCGCCGCGAACCGCAGCACCTCGTCCCGGTCCGCACCTGCCGCGGGGATCACGTCGACCAGCGTCAGGCGCCCGGTCGTCACGGTGCCGGTCTTGTCCAGCACGACGGTGTCCACCCGCCGCGTCGACTCGAGCACCTCGGGACCCTTCACCAGGATGCCGAGCTGCGCGCCGCGGCCGGTGCCCACGAGCAACGCCGTCGGCGTCGCGAGGCCCAGGGCGCAGGGGCACGCGATCACGAGGACCGCCACCGCCGTCGTCACCGCGAACTCCAGCGGCCGCCCGGCGAGCAGCCACGCGCCGAACGACGCCAGCGCGATCAGCACGACGACCGGGACGAAGACGGCGGACACCCGGTCCGCGAGCCGCTGCACCTCGGCCTTGCCGGTCTGAGCCTGCTCGACCAGCCTGGCCATCCGCGCGAGCTGCGTGTCCGCGCCGACGGACGAGGCCTCGACGACCAGCCTGCCACCCGCGTTGACGGTCCCGCCGACGACCGAATCGCCCTCGCCGACCTCGACCGGCACCGATTCGCCGGTGACCATCGAGCGGTCCACAGCCGAACTGCCGTCGACCACTACGCCATCGGTGGCGATGCGCTCACCCGGACGGACCACGAAGCGTTCGCCGACCCGCAGCCGGCCGATCGGCACGCGGGTCTCGACGCCGTCGCGCAGCACCGCCACGTCCTTGGCGCCGAGCGCGAGCAACGACCGCAGGGCCGCACCCGCGCTGCGCTTCGAACGGGCCTCCAGCCAGCGTCCGAGCAGCAGGAACACGGTCACGCCGACCGCGACCTCCAGGTAGATGTCGCCGGAGGTGGTGGGACGCGGCAGCAGGCTGAACTCGTGCCGCATGCCGATGACGCCGGCCTCGCCGAACACCAGCGCGTAGAGCGACCAGAGGTACGAGACCGTGACGCCCATCGACACGAGGGTGTCCATGGTGCTGGCGCCGTGCCGTGCGTTGACGAAGGCCGCACGGTGGAACGGCCAGCCGCACACCCACACGACCACGCTCGCCAGCGCCAGCGACACCCACTGCCAGGTCGGGAACTGCCACGCCGGGACCATCGAGAACGCGATCACCGGCACGCCGAGCACTGCGGCAAGGGTGACCCTCAACCGCAGCTCGCCGGCCTCGTCCACGTCGGGAGCCTCGGGCCGGGGCTCCTCCGCGTCGTAGCCCGCCGCGCGCACGGTCGACACGAGGTCGTCCACCCGCAGGTTGTCCGGGAACTGGACGCTGGCCTTCTCGGTCGCGTAGTTCACGGTGGCGGAGACGCCATCGAGCCTGTTCAGCTTGCGTTCGACGCGGTTCGCACAGGAAGCGCACGTCATGCCGCTGATGCTGAGCTCGACGTGACGAGGCTCGGTCGTGGTCATGCGACCTGGTACCCGGCCTCGGTGACGGCGGCGACGACCTCGGCGCGGTCGAGCTCGCGGTCGCTCGTCACGGTGACCGCGCCGGTCTCCAGGACGACGTCGACACCGGTGACGCCGGAGACCTCGGTCAGCTCCTCGGTGACGGAGCTGACGCAGTGGCCGCAGGTCATGCCGGTGACGGTGTAGGTGGCGCTGACGGACATCGGAGCCCTTTCTCTCTTCGGAGCTCCGAGTTTATACCCCCCTAGGGTAAGGGCTCTACTGAGGACTGTCGGGTTTGGGCTGGTCCAGGTTCTGGATGTCGCTCTCGATCTTGTTGACCAGGTCGTCGAGGCCCTCGAGCATCTTGTCCAGCTCGGCCATCCGCGAGCCGAACGCGGACTCGATGTCGGCGTCGATCGTGTTCAGGTCGATGCCGCTGAGTGCCTTGAAGATCGCCTCCTGGTCGGCCGGGGGCGGGGGCTGGGACGCGTTTTGGCCCTCTGCATCGGGGGAAGGCTCCGGCGTGGGGTCGGTCATCGGTCCATCATCCACTGGCCAGTTCCCCACCGGTACGGACGGCATCAGTACAGAAAGTAACGCTGGGTGCCGACGGAATCACTCTGCGGGGGGCTGCGGCCGTTGTCCCAGGTCGCTTAGCCTCGCGCCAACCTCAAGTCGGGGAGGGTGCTCATGAGCGGGTCACTGGAAGTGCGGAAGTTCCTGTTCACACAGGACGACAGCGTGTCGCGGCAGGGCGGGCCGAACGTGCCGGCCCAGCGCAACGGAGAAGCCTCGCGGATCTCCGACGATCAGGTTCATCGGGCCAGGCTCGCGGTCGCCAGGAGCGCGACGGGTGCCGAGGACTGCCGGATGCTGCTGGACATGCTGGGCCTGTCACCGGGCGAGGACGGCGGGTCGCCCCACGCACAACGGTGAACGTCGTGCGAACGCGAAGGCGGCCCTGACTCCAGGCGCGCACCCCCCGGAGCGCGTCTGCAGAACAGGGCCGCATCCCGAAACATACCCACGGGTCTCTTTAGCGGCAACGGCTAACCTTCACCCATGCCCCAGCAGGACCGGGCGTACGCGACACGCGAGGCGATACTCCACGCCGCGGCGGAGGAGTTCGACCGGCTCGGCTACGAGCGCACGTCGCTGACCGCCGTGCTCGCGCGTGCCGGACTGACCAAGGGCGCGTTCTACTTCCACTTCCCCTCGAAGGAAGCGGTCGCCGATGCCCTGATCGAGCGGCAGAGCGAACTGTGGGCGCAGGTGAGGGAGTCGTGGCGGCTGCGCGGCGTCGACCCCCTGAGTGCCCTGCACGGCATGTTCGCCGAGTCGGCCGACCGGATGGCGTCCGACGTGGTGCTGCGCGCCGGCGTGCGGCTCAACGCCGATCGCGAGGTCGGTTATCCGGGCGTCCCGAGCACGCATGTCATGTGGGAGAAGCTCGTCGCCGCGTACGTGATCGAGGCGGCCGGGCGCGGGGACCTGCGGGCCGGCGTCGATCCGGAGGCCGTCGCGCGGACGTTGTGCGGCGCGGCTCTCGGTTCGCGGTTGATCTCTTCCGCGACGACGGCGTGCACGGACTTCCCCCAGCGGATCCGCGAAGTGCTGGACCACGTGCTGCCCAGCGTCGCGTCTTCCGAGTGGAAGTTGTCTGGATCACAAACCGCTTCTGAACCGCCGTGACGGGCCGGAACGGCCCTGAACAGGCATTTGTTGATCTGGATGAGCCGGCCCGGAACGGGGTTTCAGCAGGTCAGCGCATAAGTGGGACCCCCGTTTTGGAGGTGCGCGGACCTATGGCATATGCTTACGATGCTTCCAGAGACCAGCTAGTCCCCATCATCTAGCGGCCTAGGATCCCGCCCTTTCAAGGCGGTCGCACGGGTTCGAATCCCGTTGGGGGCACGCAGTAAAGTACGGTACGGTAAGACAGTACGAAGCAAGGCCCAGTGGCGCAGTTGGTTAGCGCGTCGCCCTGTCACGGCGAAGGTCGCGGGTTCGAGTCCCGTCTGGGTCGCTTTTCTGTAGTTGATTGCTACAGCTCATGGCCAGGTAGCTCAGTTGGTACGAGCGACCGCCTGAAAAGCGGTAGGTCGGCGGTTCGACCCCGCCCCTGGCCATACCTTCTTCGAAAGAAGCCCCGCAGAGTTTCTGCGGGGCTTCTTTCGTCATGCGCTGAAGCTGATTCGCGCGATCGCCTGGTCGTCGTGCGTTTTGTAGCGGGGCCAACGCCGGTGCTCCGAATCACCGCGTTCGGCTTCGCGGATTCGGTCGAGCACCTCACCGAGTGGCAATTGCTCCAGGTCCTCCCAGGCGAAGAGTCCGTACTCGGACACTCCACAGGAGACACCGTCCGTGAGAGCGATCACACTCCTGGTCTCGTCGCGGCGCCAGGTCGCCGTCAGGGCTTGGCGGCCCGCGACGGGATCGGCCTCCGCCACCCAGTAGCCGCCCGGTTCGTTCTTCCACCTGAGGATGTCCGGATCGGGCCGGAGGTCTTCGAGTCTGGTGTCCTCGAGCACTCGGGTGGACTGTCCGAACGCGACGACCGGGGTGTCGCACAGCACGAGCGCGTCGATCGTGTCGGCGTTCCAGCGGACCATCGACGCGGTCGCGGAGGGCGAGTCGCCGGGGACGAGGTCGTGTTCCGCCACGAGGTTCGTGATGGCTTGGGCGAGCAGGTCGGTCAACGGATCGGTGTCGTTGAGCAGCCGGGCCAGTTCGTCGGCGAGTTTCGAGGCGTACCAACCGCCGTTGCGATCAGGTGGCCTGGTTCGTGAGGTCACGCCGTCGAGCACGAGGACGGCGTTCGGCAGCACCCGGATCCGATCTTCGGTGACTCGGCCCGGAGCTCCCTGCTCGGCGGTCTCGATCTTCACGCCCTCACGGTACTTGTCAACTTCGGTTGACGGATGCCGGTTGTCAACGTACGTTGACATCATGACGGAAGCGACGGATCTCGCCACAGCGGCTGGGGATCGTGACCCGAAGGTCGGGTTGCGGGCCGTCAGCGCGTTGCGGCGACTGCTCGAACATCTGGAGGCCGCCCAGGTCCGCAGTGCGCGGGCGCAGGGCTGGTCGTGGCAGGACATCGCGGCGGAACTCGGGGTGTCCCGCCAGGCGGTCCACAAGAAGCACGGGGGTCGATGATGATCGCGGAACGGTTCACGAAGGAAGCCCGCGAGGCGGTCAAGACCGCGGTACGGGAGGCAGAGCAGAACCACGCCGCCGAGGTCGGCGTGGAACACCTGCTGCTGGCATTGCTCGACGCGCCGGCGCTCGCCGGGTTCGACCTGCCGCGCGACGAGCTGGAGACGGCGTTCCGGGACTACCGGCGCAAGGGCGGGCTGACCAAGGCCGACTCGGAAGCGTTGCGGGGCTTGGGAATCGACGTCGACGCGGTGATCGAGTCGGCGGAGCAGTCACTGGGAACCGGGGTGCTGCGGCCGGGGCCGCGCCGGCGGTGGTTCGGGATGCCGCTGGAACCGGCCTTCAAGAAGGCGCTGGAGAACTCGTTGCGCGAGTCGCGCGACCTCGGCCACAACTACCTCGGTGTGGCACACATCCTGCTGGCGTTGTTGCAGGGCAAGGGAATCGTGGCCGAGGTGCTGACGGAGCGGGGCGTCACGTACGAGGAGCTCCGCAAGCGGGCCGCGAGCGCTCGCGCCAGGTGAGCGCGGGCAGGAACAGCTGCGCGAGCGGGCCGATGCCGAGCGCGTAGAGGACCGTGCCGATGCCGACCGTGCCGCCGAGCAGCCAGCCGGCGCCGAGCACGATCAGTTCGAGCACGGTCCGCGTGAGCCGCAGGGAGATGCCCGTGCGGCGGCAGAACCCGGTGACCAGGCCGTCGCGCGGGCCCGGTCCGAGCCGGGAACCGACGTACGCGGCGAACGCGACGGCGTTCAGGACGATGCCCAGCGTCAGGAACGCGATTCTGGGCAGGAGTCCTTCCGGCGCGGGCAGGAGCCAGAGCGTCACGTCGACGCTGACGGCGATGACCACGACGTTCGCGATCGTGCCGATGCCGGGCTTCTGTCTGAGCGGGATCCACGCCAGCAGGACGAGCACGCCGGTGATCGCGGTGATCAGGCCGAAGCTCAGGCCGGTGATCTTCGTGAGCCCCTCGTGCAGCACGTCCCACGGGTTCAGGCCGAGGGTCGCGCGGATCTGCATCGCCATGCTCGCGCCGTAGAGCCACAGACCTGCGAAGAGCTGCGGGAGGCGACGGGCGGGTGAGATCCGGACGGAGACCTGGTGGAGTGCGGTCATGGAGGCCATGTGGCCATGTTGCGCTTCGATTGGCCTGGTAATCCATAGCCAATTCTGGATAATTGGCTTCATGCTCCCACCAGGTGGACGTATATCCGGTGCCAGGCTCGCCCGACTGCTGGGTGAATGGCGCCGTGGCGGGGCCCGGCAGTCCGTCGTTGATCTCGTCGCGGCACTGAAACTGCTGGTCGCGGACGGACGGCTGCCCGTCGGGACCCGGCTGCCGTCCGAGCGCGAGCTCACCGAGGCGCTGCCCGTGAGCCGCACCACCATCACCGCCGCACTGGACCAGCTGCGGGCCGAGGGGGTCGTGCAGTCGCGGCGCGGCGCCGGGTCGTGGATCAACGGGCCGGTCGGTGCCGGAGGCGGAATCACCGGTGCCGACGACACGCTGATCGACCTGTCCCGCGCCGCGCCGCGCGCGTTGCCGTCGGTGCGGCTGGCCATGGACGTCGCGCTGGGCCAGATGCCGGAGCACCTCGCGTCGCACGGGTACGACGAACGGGGGCTCCCGGTGCTGCGGCAGCGGATCGCCGACCGTTACGCGGCTCGGGGGCTGCCGACGTCGCCCGACCAGATCGTGGTGACGTCCGGAGCGCAGCACGCGTGGGCGTTGGTGCTGCGGCTCTTCGTCGGGCCCGGCGACCGGGTGCTGGTGGAGCAGCCGAGCTACCCCAACTCGCTGGAGGCGGTGCGGGCGTCGTTCGGCATCCCGGTGCCCGTGCCGATGCTGACCGACGGCTGGGACCTGGACGGGTTCGAGGCCGCCCTGCGGCAGGCCGGCCCCCGTTTGGCCTATCTGATTCCGGACTTCCAGAACCCGACCGGACTGCGGATGTCGTCCGAGTCGAGGGAAAAGCTTTCCGCCGTGCTGCGCAAAGCGCGTACTCCCCTGGTCGTCGACGAGACTTTGGTGGAACTTGCGCTGGACTCCGCCGAAGCGCCGTTGCCGATGGCCGCGTTCGGCGGAGATTCGGTGGTCACACTGGGATCCGCGAGCAAGTCGCACTGGGGCGGGCTGCGGATCGGGTGGATCAGGGCGTCCGCGGAGATCGTGCACCGGTTGCTGTCGACGCGGGCGGCGATCGACCTGGGTACCCCGGTGTTCGAGCAGCTCGTGCTGGCCGCGTTACTGGAGTCTCCGGAAAGCGTTCTGAGGCAACGGCGTGAGGAGGCCCTGGAGCAACGGGACGTGGCGGTCGCCGCGTTGCGGGAACATTGTCCACAATGGACGTTCGAGGTGCCGGCCGGCGGGCTGGGGGTGTGGTGCACGCTCGACGGCCCGGTGAGCACGCGCATCGCGGTGGTGGCGCAGAACCACGGCCTGCGGCTCGTCCCAGGTCCCCGGTTCGCGGTGCACGGCGGGTGTGAGCAGATGCTCCGAGTGCCGTACACGCAGTCACCCGAAGTGCTCCGAGAAGCCATAGCCCGTTTGGGTGTGGTGGCTGCATCTCTTGCAGGCACAGGGTTTCGGGCGGATGCCGACCTGTCGCTGCCGGTCGCGTGAAACACGTCGGCCCGGTCTCCCGCAGCGGGGGAGACCGGGCCGACGAACTTGCCAACGAGAGGCCTGCGGCGGGGGACGTCCCAGGGATTGACGTCCCCCGTCCGCAGGTTTCCCGTGCGGTCCGAGACTGCGGGGGCAGCGCGGCTCTCGGACCAGACCCGACCTGCCAGGGCGCGGTTGGCAGGTCAGGAAGACTGGGGGTTCCTTGCGTACAACGGGAAATAAGAGGAGGAGTTACTGGCGCGACGGAACGAGAGGGTCACAAATCGCGCAGAGGGCAGACTGGTCCTGTCGGACTCAGTCGGGTGACGTGCTGGGCAGGCCCGGAATGCTGCCGGGCTCAGTGCCGTCGCGACGCTCCCCGACCGACCACGTGGCGGGCGGGAAGAGCGAGTTGTGCGACGTCAGAACGGCGAGCACGCCGCGCGTGCCGCCGGAGTTGTCGGTGTGGCCGGACGACACGGAGGCCGTCGCGACCACGGGAGCCTGCTGCGGTGCGGGCAGCGGCATGTCCGGTCCGGGAGTCGACCAGGTGTAGTCGCTCGCCGGCGTGGGTTCGGTCTTCACGGGAGCGGGCACCGGAAGGTCAGGCAGGAGCGGCACGGCCTTCTTGGCCACCAGGACGGGCACGGGTGGCGCGGGAGGCGGCGGCGGGAGTGCGGCGGCGAGTCTCGCGGCTACCTTGGCGGCGCGGACCTTGGCCTTGGCCGCGATGACCTCGGGCGGCGCCTCGTTCGAGACCGTGCCCGAGCGCGAGTTGCTGTGCGAACCGCCGGTGAAGTCGAGGACCGGGCCCTCGTCGGGCTCTTCCTGGGCCTCTTCCTGGGGCTCTTCTTCCGGCTTCGTCAGGACCGGCGGCGGGACGAACTTCTCCTGCTGCTGCTGCTCGGCCACCGACGCGGTGAAGGCCTTCGCCCATTCGGCGGGATCCTCGAGCAGCTGCGGGACTTCGGCGGCGGCCTCGGTGGTGATCTCGACGGCCGGGGGTTCCTCGGGACTGGCGGACGCGGACGTGCCGCTCAGCAGCCAGGCGGCGGCGGTGAGCCCGCCGAGGGCAGCGGTCCGCAGCAGCAGTGCACCAACTCCACCAACTGCCACAGGATCACCACCCGTCCACCGTTTCGGGTCACCCTCAACGCACAGCGCGCCGTCGGAGGTCGACGTAGAGCTATGTCTAGCACCGGTGAGTGACTTTGCGAACCCACTCGGCGCGAAACACCCGGAAGGGCGGTCTCGTGCGGCTGTCCGTGTTGCCCTGATCAGGCATGAACACCGTCCGTGTCGTCATCGGATCGAGTGACATTGCGCGTCGGTCCCGTGTGGACCGTGTCGCGGCGGGGGATCGTGTCCGATGTGGACGCGCCCAAGCAGGTCAACAGCCTCTCTGAGCTGGTCGATCACGCCTCCGCCGAACTCGGTCCGGTGGTCGTGCACGATCCAGCCGGTCCAAACGAGTGCTTGCTCCGTTCGGGGGAACTGGTCGTGCTGCCAGTGGACGCACCCACTGTGCGCAAGCGTTTGCGAGGCGTCTACTCGCACGAGGAGATTGCTTCGGGTGCCATTCGCATGTACCTGAAAGCGTCCGAACGAGCGCGCGTCGTCGAGGTGGCCAAAGAGGTCGGTGCCACCCCGAACCACGTCCACTTCGCCTGTCCGATCATGATCGGCACCTCCCGGCCGGTGATCGGCGAGCGCCTCCCGGAACTGCTGGGCGAGGGCACGGTCGCGTTGCTCGACACCCCTCTCGACGCCCCGCACGGCGCGTTGGTCGCCGGTGTCCTCCGCCACCACGGCGCCTCGGTGCGCCCGTTCCCCGTCCTGGGCGCCTCGGGCTTCGGCGACGACCTCACCCTCGCCGCCGCGTTGCGCGCCACCCGCGACCTGCCGGTGGTGCTGGTCGCGTCCGGCACCTACTCGTTCGACGACCTGTGCCCGCCGGTCCTGGCCGGCTGCGGCGGCAACGTGGTGGCCGCGGCGGGCAACGGCGGTTCCGAACGTCCGTGGTGGCCTGCGGCCTTGCCCTCGGTGACGGCGGTGGGTGCTTCGGCCGCCTTCTCGGGTCGTGGGCCCTGGGTGGACGTGGTGGCGTCCGGGGTCGACGTGCCGGCCACGGTCGGCACCTCTCAGCTGCTCTGCACCGGCACGTCGTTCGCCGCCGCCCTGCACGCCGCCACCCTCGTGCCGGTGCCGTAACAGCTGAAGCCCAGGTGGGCGACGGCCCGCGCGGCTTCGGCGGGGTGGCCGATGAGGCGGTGGACCTCGGCCATGGCCGCGCCGACCCGCGCGTCCGGCACCGGCAGCACGCTCGCGATCACCGTCCTGGTGCCGGCGTCGAGGAACGCGCGGGCGAGGCCCGACTCGCATGCCGACAGGACGACCGTCTCGGGCGGGTGCGCGATCCTCGCGATGTCGTAGCCGTAGAGCGGGCCGTCCCGCAGGTCGAGGTGGGAGAACAGCGGGTTGTCCGGATGGACGTGTCCGTGCGCCGCGATGTGCACGATCCCGGCGCCGTCCAGTTGCGCCAAGGCTGATTCCACTGTGGACTCCACGATCGTGCCGCCGTGTTCCTGGTGCAGTGCGGGCACTTCGTCGTGGGACAGGCCGGGACCGGTGACCCAGAGCCGGTGACCGCCGCGGGCGGACGGCCTCCACCGGCTCAACGACGGAATGACGTGAACCCGTCGGCCGAGCGCCGCCCACGGCATCTCGTGGAGCACCCCGTCGGGGATGACGACGACCTCCTCCGCGTCCGGCAGCAGGTCGGTGGTGACGGTGCGCCCGGCTCGCAGTGCGAGCTTCGCGGTGCGGACGAGTTCGGAGGGGTCGGGAACCACGCGCATCCGAGCACGTCCGTCGACGAGCGTGACGGCCTTCATCTGTCCTTCATGGACGATGAAGCTGATCAGCGGCAGGCCCGTCGGCGCCGTGCTCGTGCTCGCGCTTCTCCTGGAGGAGAGGGTCAGCCTCCGGACGTTCCGCTCCAACGCCTCCAGCGGCAGTCCGAACGCCTTCGCCCGGCGTAGGTCGGTGAGGGCCTGGGCGAGCCCGGGATCGTTGGGAGGCAAGGGAACCGAGGTCCGGTGTTGCTCTGACCAGTGCAGCACTTCGCGAGCCGTCGTGGCGAGCCCGAGCGCGTGCCGGGTCAGTTCGCGTCGCGGCCAGTCGCCGTGGTGCTCGTCGAGCACATTCAAGCCCGCCCGGCACGCGGCCAGCGCACCTCGCCGATCGGACCGCCGGGCCTGAGCGAGCCACCCGAGCGCCCGTGTCTGGGCAGGCCCGCGAAACCGATGCGCCGCAACGGCATCGAGCTTCCCGGCCGCCAGCATGAACTCGGCGTCCGTGCCGCCGTGCCGGATCGCCGGAGCAGGATCGCCGTCGCGCAACGCACAGCGCGCGCTCAGCACCGCCAGCTCGGGCACGTGCCGATCGCACCGCCGCAGCAACTCCATCGCGGGCGCCAGCACCCGTCGTGCGTCCGCCGTCAACCCGGCCGCGAGCAGCGCCTCGGCCCTGTCCACGAGCGCCTCCGGCCGGCTCGCCGAGTCGAGACCGGCCTTCGCGGCCTCCTCGTACCTGCGCAGGGCGAGCGGCAGGTCGCCCGCGAGCATCGCGACGAATCCCCTGTTGTGCAGGCACATCGCCGCCCTGCCCGGCTCATCCAGCGCCCGCAGCAGCGTCTGCGCCGCCCTGAAGTCGGCCTCGGCGGACGTCAGCCTGGTCGCGTTGCAGCGGGCGATTCCGCGCCCGATCAGCGCGTTGGCCAGCCATCTCTCGTCGCCGTACCTGCGCAACTCCCGGACGACCGCGGTGAGTTCGGCGATCGCCAGCCGGGGCTCGGCGTCCTGGCAGAGGTGCAGCCCCCGCAGGCACCTGGCCCGAGCCAGCTCCTTGCCGCGCAACCGGGGTGTCGCGAGGTCGAGGTGCTGAAGGCTCCGCTTGCGGCGGCCCCGGTCCAGCTCGATCCACGCGAGCGTGAGGTGGAACCGCGCCTCGCCGCTGAGCCGCAGCCCACGCCGGGCGAACCGGGCGGCGACGTCGAGGTGGCCGAGTTCCACGTGGGCGACGCTGAGGTCGTGCAGGGCGTCGGCGCGCTGTGCCCTGGTGCCGCGGACCTCGGTCGTCGCGATGGTGGCCCGCGGGTCGGCGCTGGCGCTCACGCGACGAACCAGCCGGTCGTGAGACCCAGGCCGGGCACGGTCACGCACACCGGGCCTGGCTTGATGGTCGCGCGGAACCAGCCCTCGGGATCCGGTCGCAGTGCCTGGACGCCGGACGGCGAGTGGATCTCGACGGCGAGGCCGCTGTCGTCCAGCACGCCGGTGAGGTGGCCGGGGTCGAGCTGCAGATGCAGGCGGCCGGTGCCGAGGTGGAACACGAGCTGGCAGGACGGCCCACGGACCGGTTCGTCCACAGGGGCCATCGGTTCGAGGCCGGTCGGGCGCGGCGTGAGGGCGGGCGGCGGGGTGTCCGAGCTGAACAGACCGGCGATCTCGTCGAGCAGCGAGTCCCTCATCGCGCACCTCCTGAGTCGAGCAGGCTGTGGACAACTGGCTGGGGCGGGGCGTCGTTCACCGCAGGTCCCCCACCTTCCGTCGCAGGTCAGCGAGGCAACGGCTGCGCGTGGAACCAACGCTCCCCAGCTTCATCCCCAGGGCGTCGGCAACCTGTGCATAACTCAGTTCGGGGCTGTGGGCAGCGATCCTCAGCAGCCGCTGGCAGCGCTCGTTCAAGGTCATCAGCGCGGACCACAACCGGCGCTGCCGATCATGGGTGATGGCGACCTCGTCGGGGGACGGCAGGACGGACACCGGCTCCCAGAGGTCGTAGGAGACCTCACGGCCGCGCGTGCGCAGGACCGCTATCGACTGGCGCGTGGCGGTACGGACCAGCCAGGTCGCCAGGTGGTCCGGTTCTCTCAGGCGGGTGAGGTGTTCAGCCAGGCAGAGCCAGGTGCACTGGTACACGTCGGCGGCGTCGGTCTGACTCAGGCGGAACGATCTGGGCACCGACCAGACCAGGCGGGAGTAGCGGTCGACGAGGGCGTCCCAGCCGGAGAGACCGGAACGCCACGCGACGAGAACCTCAGTGTTCGAGTCCATGCCATTTGGAGTCGAACTCCGGGTCTGCGGCTCCGCAGCTCACCCGAAAGTGGGTTGTCCACAGTTGTGGAGGAACTCATCCACACCTGTGGACAACTACAGCTTGTGGAGGCGCTCCACGGCTTCGTCGATCACGGCGTCCTGCTTGCAGAACGCGAACCGGATCAGGTGCTTCCACTGGTCGGGCCGGTCCGTGAACACCTGCACCGGCACGGCCGCCACGCCGATCCGGGCGGGCAGGTCGCGGCACAGGGCCAGGCCGTCCGTGTAGCCCAACGGCCGGACGTCGGCGCAGATGAAGTAGGTGCCTTCGGACGAACGCACCTCGAAGCCGGCCGCGCGCAGACCCTCGGCCAGACGTGCGCGCTTGGACGCCAGCGAGTCCCGCAGCCCGGTGACCCAGTCCAGTTCGGCGGTCAGGGCGTGGGCGACGGCGGGCTGGAACGGTGCGCCGCCGACGAAGGTCATGAACTGCTTGGCCGCGCGGACCGCCGAGACCAGTTCGGCGGGGCCGCACACCCAGCCGATCTTCCAGCCAGTGCAGTTGAACGTCTTGCCGGCGCCGGAGATCGACAACGTCCGCGGCGCCATGCCCGGCAGCGAGGCCAGCGGGATGTGGACGAGTCCGTCGAACACCAGGTGCTCGTAGACCTCGTCGGTGATCGCGAGCAGGTCGTGCTCCACGCACAGGGAGGCGATCGCTTGGAGCTCCTCCAAGCGGAACACCGTGCCGGTCGGGTTGTGCGGCGTGTTGACCAGGACGGCCCGAGTCCGCGGCGTCACGGCCGCGCGCAGGGCGTCGACGTCCAGCGCCAGCCGGCCGGAGGCGTCCTCGCGCAGGCCGACGGTCACCCGCGTCGCGCCGGCCAGGGCCACGGAGGCGGCGTACGAGTCGTAGTAGGGCTCGATCAGGATCACCTCGTCGCCGGCCTCGACCAGCGCCAGCAACGAGGCCGCGATCGCCTCGGTGGCGCCGACCGTCACCAGGACCTCGGTGTCCGGGTCGTAGGAGAGCCCGTACCGGGCGCGGTGTGCGGCGACGGCGCGGCGCAGCACCGGCATGCCCGGGCCGGGCGGGTACTGGTTCACCCCCGACGCGATCGCCGACTGGGCGGCCTGCAGCATCGACGACGGACCATCGGTGTCAGGGAAGCCCTGACCGAGGTTGACGGCGTCGTGCCGCACGGCCAGCGCCGTCATCTCCGCGAAGATGGTCGACGTGAACGGCTGTAACCGGGGAACTAGCGCTGGTACCCGCACAACGCAGGATCTTCACGGACAATGGCGTCGTGGAGCAACTGACCGTCGCTGACCAGCAGAAGCGCACCGACCTGCGCAAGATGAAGCTTGTCGCGACGAGCTTCCTGATAGGCGCGACGATCATCTTCTTCGGCACGCACGCCTTCGAGGGCGCCTGGGTGGGCTACGTCCGGGCCGCCGCGGAGGCCGGCATGGTCGGCGCTCTCGCGGACTGGTTCGCCGTCACGGCCCTGTTCCGCAGGCCACTGGGGCTGCCGATCCCGCACACCGCGATCATCCCCGAGCGCAAGAACATGTTCGGCCAGACGCTCGGCGACTTCGTGGGTGTCAACTTCCTGAGCCCCGAGATCGTGCAGGACAAGCTCCGCAGGGCGGGCATCGCGGAACGCGCCGGCGCCTGGATCAAGCAGCCGGAGAACGCCGAGCGCATCACCAACGAGCTCGCGAACGTCATCAAGGGCGCGATCACGGTGCTCAAGGACGAGGAAGTCCAGGCCGTCCTCGAACACGCGATCGTCAAGCGGGTCACGGCACAGCCCTGGGGGCCGCCGCTCGGCAAGCTGCTCCAGCAGGTGCTGACCGACGGCGCGCACCACAAGCTCGTCGACCTCATGTGCGACCGCGCCTACGAGTGGGTGCGCGACAACTACGACAAGGTCAGCCTCATCGTCTCGGACCGCGCGCCCACCTGGTCGCCCAAGTTCGTCGACGCCATGCTCGGCGACAAGGTCTACACCGAGCTCGTCAACTTCGCCTGGGCGGTCAAGACCGACGTCAACCACCCGATGCGCCTCGCCGTCGACCAGTTCCTGATCGAGTTCTCCGGCGACATGCAGACCGACGAGATCACCATGCAGCGCGCCGAGCAGGTCAAGCACCAGGTGATCGGTCATCCGGACGTCCAGAAACTGATCAGCAGCGCTTGGGGCACGGCCAAGAAGATGCTGATCGACGCCGCCGAGGACCCGTCCAGCGAGCTCCGCAAGCGCGTCACGCAGGGCCTGATCACGCTCGGCACCAACCTCACGGACGACCTGGAGCTGCGCGCCAAGGTCGACGGCTGGCTGGAGCAGGCCGCCGGGTACGTCGTCGGCAACTACCGCGCCGAGATCACCACGCTGATCACGGACACGGTCGAGCGCTGGGACGCGGAGGAGACCTCGCGCAAGATCGAACTGCAGGTCGGCAGGGACCTGCAGTTCATCCGGATCAACGGCACCGTGGTCGGCGCGCTCGCCGGCCTGGTGATCTACACCGCGGCCAACGCGCTGTTCTGAGCTCTCGTCCGTTTTCGGAACGTCCGCGCCTTCTCGCGGTTCCCGCACACCTGCATCGAGCACCAGGTGCGCGAGCGGTTGCGCGAACGGTCGAAGAACGCACGCAGGCAATCGTCGGCCGGACAGATCTTGAAGCGTTCCCACGAGCCCAGCACCGCGAGGCGGGCCGAAGCGGCGAGCACGGCGCCGAGCGCGTCCGAGCTCGACAGCACCGGAACGCCGTCGGTGAGCTCGATGTGGACGACGCCCGCTGCCGTCTGAGGCCCTGACGACCCCTCGATGGACGACCGCAGTGCCGCACGAGCGGCACGCGCCTGCGCGATCTCACTGCTCCGCCCGAGGCCGCGCTCGGTCACCCATGCGCGCCAGGAGGCTTCACTGTCCAGTACGTGTCGAGTGTTCAGGAAGTCGAGCAGAAGCTCGACGTCGTGATCCCAGCCGACAGTCAGACCAGTCACCCCACCACTGTAGGCGCCACGGCGGTCGCCCGTCAGGGCATCGAGGAATACACCCGGTGTATACATCGTGTGTATAGTGCTCCTCATGTCGATCGGACACGCACTGTTGGGCCTGCTTGAAGGCGGTCCAAGGCACGGATACGACCTGAAGCGCGCCTATGACGAGCGCTTTGGTCACGACCGGCCGTTGCACTACGGACAGGTGTATTCGACCCTGTCGAGACTGCTGAAGAACGGCCTCGTGAGCGAGGCGGGCGTGGAGGCGGGCGACGGCCCGGAGCGCAAGCGGTACGCGATCACGGACGCCGGAGTCACTGATGTAGAGCGCTGGCTCGGTACGCCGGAGAAGCCCGAGCCGTACCTGCAGAACACGCTCTACGCGAAGGTCGTGCTGGCTCTGCTGTCCGGCCGCAGCGCGACCGAGGTGCTCGACACCCAAAGCTCCGCGCACCTCACCACGATGCGCGAACTGACCAGGCGCAAGGCGGACGGCGACCTCGCCGACCAGCTCATCTGCGACTTCGCCCTGTTCCACCTCGAAGCGGACCTGCGGTGGCTCGAACTGACCGCGGCCCGCCTGGACAAACTCGCCGAGGAGGTGGCCCGATGACGTCCCTGCTCACCGCTGAGGGCCTCTGCAAGTCGTTCGGGAAGACGAATGCGCTGGACGATGCCGGCATCTCGATCCGCGAGGGCGAGGTCGTCGCGATCATGGGCCCGTCCGGGTCCGGCAAGTCCACCCTGCTGCACTGCCTCGCGGGCATCCTGCCGCCGGACTCCGGCACGGTCACCTACCGCGGCCGCGACCTGACCGGGATGAACGACGGCGCCCGCAGCGAGCTGCGCCGCACCGAGTTCGGGTTCGTCTTCCAGTTCGGTCAGCTCGTGCCGGAGCTCACCTGCCTGGAGAACGTCGCGCTGCCGTTGCGCCTGAGCGGCATGAAGCGCAGGGACGCCGAGCGTGCGTCGAAGGAGTGGATGGCCCGGCTGGAGGTCGACACGGTCGCCGACCAGCGGCCCGGTGAGACCTCCGGTGGCCAGGGGCAACGGGTCGCGGTGGCCCGTGCGCTGGTCACGTCGCCGAAGGTGGTCTTCGCCGACGAACCGACCGGTGCCCTCGACTCGCTCAACGGCGAGCGGGTGATGCACCTGCTCACGACCGCGGCTAGGGAGACCGGTGCGGCCGTCGTGCTGGTCACGCACGAGCCGCGGGTGGCCGCGTACTCGGACCGCGAGGTCGTGGTTCGCGACGGCCGTTCACGGGACGTGGAGTTCGTCAGGTGAACCGCGTTCTCAGCGACCTCACCCTGGGCGTCCGGCTGGCTGTCGGGGGCAGCCGGAAGTCCTGGGTGAGGCTCCTGCTGCAAGGTGCCGGCATCGGGATGTGCGTGGCGGTGCTGTTGCTCGCCGCGTCGATCCCGACGGCGTTCGGCAACCGCGACCAGCGCGGAGACGCCCGCAACATCGTGGAGAAAGGCCCCGGGGCCGCGCCGCTGCTGCTGGAGACCGGGTCGGTCGCGTACCGGACCGACTACATCAGGGGCGGGTACGTACGTGCCATGGTGGCGGACGCGCCCAAGCCGCCCGGTATTGAGCGGCTGCCGGGGGACAACGAGATCATCGTGTCGCCGCGGCTCGCGGACCTGCTGGCGAGCCCCGAGGGCGAACTGCTGCGGCCGAGGTTCCCGCAGAAGGTCATCGGCACGTTCGCGCCGGAGGGCATGGACGGGCCGCAGGACCTCAGGTTCCTCGCGGGGGACTCGAAGATCCAGCGCAACGACGGCAACCAGGTCTACGCGTTCGGCCAGGAGTACTCCGGCGGTGGGTTGCCGACGATCCTGCTGATGCTCAGCATCGTCGGCGCGGTCGTGCTGCTGTTCCCCGTGCTGGTGTTCGTGAGCGTCGCGACCAGGCTGGCCGCCGCTCAGCGTGATCGCCGGCTGGCGGCGTTGCGACTGGTCGGGGCCGGCGCGACACGGGTGCGGCTGATCGCCTCCGGCGAGGCCCTGGCCGGTGCGGTGGTGGGGCTCGTCGTCGGGTTCGGGCTGCTGTTCGCGATCAGGCCGCTCGCCGACGACATCCCGTTCCCCGAGGCGGCGGTGTTCCCGAGCGACCTCACGCCGACGTTGCCATTGACGCTCGTCGTGGTGGCCGGCGTGCCGGTCCTGGCAGTGCTGACCTCGGTGTTCGCCATGCGCCGCACGATCGTCGAACCGCTCGGCGTGGTCCGCGAGCAGAAGCCGGTGCGGCGCAGGCTGTGGTGGCGGGTCGTGCCCGCCCTGGCCGGCGTTGCGCTGTTGGGGAGCCAGTTCGGCAAGTTCGGCGGGCAGGGGAAGCCGGAGGAGTGGCCGATCATCGTCGGTGTCGTCCTGCTGATGTTCGCCGTCCCGGCGTTGCTGCCGTGGCTGGTCGAACGGGCCGTTCACCGGATGGGCGGTGCCACGCCCGCGTTGCAGCTGGCCGTGCGCCGGTTGCAGCTCGACGCGGGTACGGCGGCACGGGTCGTCGGCGGGGTGGCGGTCGTGCTCGCGGGCACCGTGACGCTGCAGGTGATCCTCGCGGGCGTCGAGAACGACGTGAAGGCCGAGGACACGCGGTCGGCGAACACGAACTCCCTCAGCATCACGGTGAACGAGACCACCCCGCTTCCGGACCTGCCGGACGTGCTGGCCAGGACACCGGGCGTGGTCGGAGTGCAGAGCCTGCTGCGCACCTACGCGACGACACCCGACAACGACTACACCACCATCGCGGTCGGAACGTGCGCCGCGCTCAAGACGGTGGTGGACCTCGCGGACTGCACGGACGGCAAGGTCTACCTCGTGCCGACCGGCAACGGTCTCGGCGATCCCAAGACCGGTGACGTTCTCCGGTTCGAGGAGACCGGCGGCACCTGGACGGTGCCGGTGTTGGAGCGCAGGACCGGTAGCCGCCTTGGGATCTTCGCCACCCCGGCCGCAGCCGCGAACCTCGACCTGACCCACACCTACGCCGAGATCCAGGCCGAGATGGACCTGACGCGGCCGGACGTCGCGGAGCACGTGCGCAACGCCCTCGCGCCCTACTCGTGGCGGGTGCACACCGTCTTCCTCGGTCAGGACAACACGTCCGAGGTCGAGCTGGTGTTCGGCGTGATCCGCAAGTTTGGTAGGCTTGCCGACGGCACGTGACCCGTGCCACCCCAGCCACACATCGGCTGGAACCGCAAGTACCACGGGTACCGGTGGTCGACCGGGATCCCACTCCGTATGGGGTGAATGCCTGTGGAGGCGATGTAAGACGCCCAGGCATGCCTGGCGCTGTTGCCGATGAAACAGGAACCCTGCGCCGTGAGGCGTGCTCCACAAGGGGTGTCCGGCCGCAAGGACGGACGGGAATCCCGCTCCTTCAGAGGGGCGGGAGTAGTCAATGTTCTGACGTTGCCTTTCGCTGAGACGGCGACCAAAGCACTCGGCCTGCGGACCGAGTAGTCATCTCGTGCTCTGCCAGGCGGTCCTGCACCAGTCCGTGCCGGAACTGGTAGCAGGCTCCCGCCCGGCAGAGCACGCCGAGCTTGCGCGCGTCCTCCAGGAAGACCATCAGCTCCCAGGGCAGCTTTCCGCGCAGTGCCAGCCAGATCCGCGCGACGGTGAACCACCACCAGCGCAGGTGCAGCACGGCCAGTGCGAACCCGAGCATCAGCCCGGACGCGAGCCCCAGCCCGACCATGCCGGTCTGGGCGGGGCCGAACACCAGTGCCGCCGCCGACCCGAACACCACGGCCAGCACGAGAGATCCGGTCCAGACGGCGATCCGGTCGCGCGCCATCGTCCACTGAGGACTGGAAGCCTGCGACAGCTCGGCGGCGCTCGACAACGCGAACCGCAGCGCGATCGCGACGGCGAGCCCGAGCCCGACCACAAGCCCGGCGGAAAGTCCGTACAGGGCACCGAAAACCAGTCCGGCGGCGAGTCCGAGAACGCCCGGCACGAGCAGTAGACTGCGCCAGATCCCCAGGCGGGGCTTGGCTTTGCGTTCGTGTGATGCGGTCAGCGCGGCGGCGCCGACGCCGATGCCCGCGACCAGTCCGGTGATCGGGGCGAGCGACGGCGTGATCGAGTACGCCATCAGCCAGCCGACGCCGAATCCGCCGATCGCGCCCAGCACCAGGGCGCCGAGCACGGCGAGCCACGTGCTGCCGACCGACCGGCGCAGCTCCCACCAGGCCAGTTCGCGGATGCCGCGGTCGCGCATCTCGTGGGCCAGGAACTCGAGCCACTTGCGCGCCCGGTCCCGCGGCCAGACCTGCGTGGCCTTGGCGTGGTGCGCGAACGCCCTGTTGCCGAACGCCCGCGACACCAGTTCGTCGCAGAGGTGGTCGGAGATCGCCCGCGCGTCCGGGAAACGGCCGCGGTCGAGCAGTTCGGTCGGCTCCGCCTCGCTGTCGGCGTAGACCATGCTGGCGAGCCACATCGTGAGCGGCGTCGACAACGCGTCCGCGAGCCTGCCGTCCGGTTCCTCGCGCAGTTGGATGAACACCGGCTCCCAGCGCGCGGCGCCCCAGCTGTCGGCGCTCGCCCGCAGGTAGGCGGCGACCTCGTCCAGGTCGAGCGGGGCCAGTTCGACGACGTCCGCGCCGGGCAGCGGTCCGGCGAGGTCGACGGCCTGCGCGAACTCGTCCGTGCGGCAGGTCAGCACCAGCGGGCGCTTGGCGGGGAACGCCTTGGCGATCCGCTCCAGAGCGTCCGCGCGCTGGTGCGCGGGGATGTCGTCGAGACCGTCGAGCACAGGCAGGACCAGGTGCTGCTCGATCAGCAGGTCACCGGCGTAGCTGCCGTACAGCTCGGTGTTGCGCAACGCCGGATGGTCCTCGTACAGCCTGCGCGTGAGCCACGTGCGGATGTCCTCGACCGCCGGGTTCCACGTCGACAGGGGCAACAGCACCGGCACCATGCCGCCGTCGTAGCGGTCCAGCAGGCCGCACGTCAGCAGCATCGCGACGGTCGACTTGCCGGTGCCGGCCTCGCCGATGATCACCATGCGCCGGTTGATCTGCCGTTCGAGCGCGCCCACCACCGCGTCGCTGCGTCCGGGGGGCGCGTCCGGTTCGTCGCTCACGTCCAGTTCGGGCGCGATCCAGTGCAGGTCGAGCAGGTCGGGATCGGTGAGGCCGCGCGAACGGACCTCCTCGTTCCACTGCGACTGCAGACCCACGGCGAGCGCGCGGCACGCCGCGTCGAGGTGCTCGTCGGTGCTCAGCGCGGCGTTGTGCCTGCGCCGCACCCACGGGTCGAGTAAAGCCAGGAAACCCAGGAACGCCAGCGCGAGCACGATCAGCCACAGGTGCGGGTTGATGCCGTGGTCGGTCACGAACAGCCCGGCCGCGGTGAGGACCGCGGTCAGCACGCAACCGGTCAGCAACGCCTGCTGACGGAATCTGGACATGCGTCGCATCATGACGCACCGCATTCGCTCGGGGTCGATTCAGCGAGCCGTGTCGTGACGTTTGGTTGTTGATCACAGATGCCACCGGAGATCGCCCAGCGTCAGGTGCTGGCCGTCGGGCCCGATGGTGATCCCGAACTGGCTGCGGCGGGGTTTTCCCAGGTCGTGCCAGGTGACGAGCGCGTCCTCCGCGAGGTCCCACAGCCGGCGTGGGCCGCCCTGGTCGACGTGGGAACCGTGGTGGTGCACCCAGGACCCGTCCGAATGGGCCAACCAGCTGGGCCCCGCGACGACCTCCGGCAGTGAGATGCCCGCGAAGAACTCGAACGGACTGGCCGGGTCGAGCACGGTGTTGAACGGCAGCGTGGTGGTGCGCCGCTCGAACGCGCCTGCTCCGGCCGGCGCCGGTCTGCGGGCGTGGGCGCGCAACGGCATGAAGCGTCCGTCCTCGGTGAGCACACGCCCCTCGCCGGTGCCGTCGCCGTGGGAGACGATGCGGACGAGGCCGGCGCCGATCGGGCGGTGCAGCGTCGTGACCACCAGGCCGCCCGGCCTCGTCTGCTCCAGCCAGGCGAGTGGGATCGTCGCGACGGAGCAGGTGGCCAGCACGCGGTCGTACGGTGCGCGGCCCGGGTGACCGACCGCGCCGTCGCCCGTCACGCAGGTGGGGTGGAAACCGTTGCCGTGCAGGCGTTCGCGTGCTCGTCGCGAGATTTCCGGGTCGACGTCGATCGTGGTCACGTTGCCCGAACCCACGGCGTGGCACAGAAGAGCCGCGTTGTAGCCCGTGCCGGTGCCGACCTCGAGCACCGACTGTCCGGTGTGGACGTCCAGCGCCTCCAGCATGATCGCCATGATCGTGGGCATGCTGGACGAGCAGGTCGGTATGCCGCCGGTCGCCGTGTCATCGCCGTCGAACTGGGTAACCCACACCCGGTCGGCGTAGACGAGCTCCAGCCAGCCGGGGTTGCTCGCGGTGAGCGGTTCCCAGTCGCCGTTGTGCAGCTGGCGGTAGAAGCGAGGCAGGAACTCGTGCCGCGGGACGGCCTGGAAAGCCTTGTGCCACTTGGAATCGTGCAGCGCTCCAGTGCCGAGCAGGTGGTTCGCCAGCTCGGTGCGCAAGGCCCCGGCGTCGTCCATGTCACCTCCCACGGTATCCCTGTGGCGGAGCACACGCAGCGATTGCTAGCAGGGTGCTTGCAACTGCTAGCACTCGTCGCTAACGTGGTTGGTGGCACGAGGAACGGGAGCAGGAACAGTGGACAAGTCCATCGACAAGGCAGTCGCGGACCTCGGCCGCAACATCGGTGAGTACATCCGCGAGCAGCGCAACACCGCCAAGATCTCCTTGCGGGAGTTGGCGAAGCAGGCGGGTGTCTCCAACCCATACCTCAGCCAGATCGAGCGAGGACTGCGCAAGCCCAGCGCGGAGATCCTTCAACAGATCGCCAAGGGGCTGCGCATCTCGGCCGAGGTGCTCTACGTCGAGGCCGGGATCCTCCAGCAGCGCGAAGGCGGTGCGTTGGCGGACGCCATCGTCGCCGCGACCGATCTGACCGAGCGGCAGAAGCAGGTGCTGCTCGACGTCTACGAATCTTTCAGGCGGGAGAACACCGCCACCAACAAGGAGGACTGATCTCCATGCCGAAGCTCACCCAGGACGACGTTCGCAAGGCCGCCGAGCAGGGCGCCCACGCCGCACGCCAGGCGCTGCTCGCCGCGCTCGGTGCCGGTGACCTCGCCGCCAAGGCGGTCGTCGAGGCCCTGACCAAGGCCAAGGAGCGCGCCGACGAGGCCCGCACCCAGGCCAAGGACCTCCCGACCGAGCTGAACGACCTGCGCGACAAGCTGCAGCCGGCCGAGCTCAAGAAGCTCGTCGACGCCTACACCGCCTCCGCGGTGAACCTGTACTCCTACCTCGCCGACCAGGGCGAGCAGACGCTGGAGCAGATCAAGGCCCAGCCGCAGGTCAAGCAGGCCGTGGAGCAGGTCGAGCAGGCCGTCGAGGCCGCGCAGAAGCGTGCCGGATCCGCTGCCGCCGACGCCCGCGTGCTCGCGGACGACGTCCTCGGCAAGGTGACCCGCCGTACCCGCTCGGTCGGCGAGAAGGTCGCCCACGAGGTCGAGGACGCCGCCGAGAAGCTGGCGGAGGAGATCGTCGAGGTCGGTGGCGACGCCGCGCACGAGGTGCGCAGCACCACCCGCAAGACCGCGAACCGCACGGCGCCGCGCAAGCCGGCGACGACGACCCGCACCACGGGCACGACCGCGAAGAAGACGACCACGACGAACACCACCAAGTGAGTCGCTGAAAACCACCGGGAGGGGAGCAGTCCGCGAGGGCTGCTCCCCTCCCGGCGTACGTGCACGTAGTCTGGTTCCGTGTTCCAAATCCCGATCTTCAGCATCTGGTACCTCGACACCGTCGTGTACTTCGTGTTCGACCTCGGGTTCAGCATCATGGGGCTGTTCGCGTTCTTCCATGCGCTGACCCAGCGCGTCGACGCGTACACCGCGATCGAACGCATGACCAAGCCCGCCTGGCTCGGCATCACCGGTGGCGGCGCGGCGGCGTTGCTGCTGTTCGGCCCCGGCGGGGTCGGGTCGATCTTCTGGCTGGCCGGCCTCATCGCGGTGCTCGTGTACATGGTGGACGTGCGCCCGAAGCTGATCGAGGTGCAGCGCGGCCCGCGTTGGTGATCACCCACTCGTACGGCTCCGGCTCACCGGTGACCCTGGTCGCCCACGGGCTCGGCGCCACGCCCGGCGAGGCGAGGATCCCCGCCTCCGGGCTGCCCGGCACCCGCGTCGTGGTGACCCTGCCCTCGCACGGCGACGCCCCGGACGCGCCGGAGGGTTACTGGGACTACGGCCGGATCGCGGCCGATCTGGGCACCGTTCCCGCTGATCAGGCCGTTGGCGTGTCGTTGGGTGCTGGTGCGTTGGTGCGGCTGCTGTCCGTCGAACCCGATCGGTTCGCCCGCGTGGCCCTGCTGCTGCCCGCGGTGCTGGACCAGCGCCACGGGTCGTTCACGCTGCAGCAGCTGTCCGACCTGACCGTCGGGCCACCGATCTACGTGGCCGAGCGCCGGGCCGCGCTGGCGAGGCTGGCGGCCGCAGCCGAGCAGTTGCCCGGCCAGGTGGCCGTTCCCGACGCCTCCGTGCTGGCCGCGGTGTCCGCTCCCGTGCTGGTGATCGGCGCTGTCGGCGACCCGCTGCACCCCGAGGACGTGGCCAAGGCGACCGCCGCGGCGTTCCCGAACGGGGAGCTGTGGCTGATCGACTCACCCTCACCGATGATCACCCACCGGACCGAGGTCCGGCATCGATTGGTCTCCTTCTTCGCCGGGTAGCCGAAGTGCATGGCTGAACAGAAGAAGATCGCGTTCCTGGTGGCCGAAGAGGGCATCGAGCAGGTCGAGCTCACCGATCCGTGGGCGCACGTCGAGAAGGCCGGCGGAGTGCCGCGCCTGCTCGCGCCGAAGCTCGGTGAAGTACGTGGCTTCAACCACCTCACGCCCGCCGACGCGTTCCCCGTCGACACGACCTTCGCCGACGCGCTCGCGGACGACTACGACGGTGCCGTGATTCCCGGCGGCGTCGCGAACGCGGACTTCCTGCGCATGGAAAACGACGCGGTGGAGTTGGTCAAAGCCCTCGCCGCCGCCGGCAAGCCGATCGCGTCGATCTGCCACGGACCGTGGCTCCTGGTCGAGGCGGGCGTGGTGCGCGGCAAGATGCTGACCTCGTTCCCGAGCCTGCAGACCGACATCCGCAACGCGGGCGGTGACTGGGCCGACGAAGAGGTCCGGGTGTGCGACATGAACGGGTGGACGCTCGTGACGTCCCGCAACCCAGGCGACCTGCCGGCGTTCAACCGGGAGACGCTGAAGGCATTCGAACTGGGGTGATCACCGGGATCTGCAGCTCCCGGTGATCTTCTAGAGGCGCGTCACGGCGTAGTGCGCCATGGCGTCACGCAGCCACTCGGCCATGTTGTCGCCACCGACCTCGAAGTTGACCCGGAACTCGTCCGAGTCGACGTAGAGGTCGCCGAGACCCTGGTAGGACTCCCGGTTGGGCGTCCAGCTCAGGCAGATCCAGCGGTAGTGGCGGTCGACCAGCTCCTGCGTCTGAGGAGCGTCGATCGCCGTGCCCGCGGTGAACAGCGCACCGAGTTCCTCGGCGATCTCCCGCCACTGGGCCATGAACTGGTCCGCGTCGGAGCGCGTCCAGCCCTGCATCTTCTTGCGGCTCTCGGCGATGTGCTCCCGCGCACCCTCGCCGTAGCGCTCGACGAGCTCGGCCTCGTGCCGTTCCTGCTTCTTGGCGTCGAAGCCGTCGAACAGCTCTTCCATCTTCACTTCGTCCCCTCCTTCCAGTTCTTCGATCGTTCGCGCGACGGTGCTCGCGAGCCGGTCCAGCCGCTGTCGTTCGCCCTGCAGCCACCGGTGGTGGTTGCGCAGGACGGTCAGCTGGTCCGTGCCGTCGAGCATCTCCGCCACCACGTCGAGGCCCAGGCCCAGGTCGCGCAGCAGCAGGATCTGCTGCAGGCGGTGCACCTGTTCCTTCTCGTAGTAGCGGTAACCGTTGTCGCCGATCCAGGCCGGCGGCAGCAGCCCGATCGAGTCGTAGTGCCGCAGCGTCCTGGACGTCACCTTCGACATCCGGGCCACCTGGGCGATCGACCAGGCCATTCGGTTCCCCCTTCGCGCTCTGAAAATGAAGGTAAGGGTTGACGCAGCGTCAAAGTCAAAGGGGAGTTTGGCAGGATGGTCGAGGTGTGGACCATCGCTGGGTCGCTGGAACCCGTACCCGTGTTGTCTCGCCTTGACCTCGTGCCTGCACCGGTCGCGGCCGCCCTGAAGACGCTGGACGGCGCTGACCGTGTCGCTGTGGCGGAGATCGATCCGACTCTCGCCGACACCGCGGAGTTCTGCGCCCACTACGGTTCGCCGCTCGAAGCGTCGGCGAACTGCGTGGTCGTCGCGGGCAAGCGTGGTGACCAGGTCCGTTTTGCGGCCTGCATGGTGCTCGCGACCATGCGTGCGGACGTGAACGGTGTCATCCGTAAGCGGCTCGACGCGCGCAAGGCGTCGTTCGCGCCGATGGACGAGGCCGTGGCGTTGACCGGGATGGAGTACGGCGGCATCACGCCCATCGGCGTGCCCGCGGACTGGCCGATCCTCGTCTCGCCCGAGGTGGCCGCCGCCCCTGAACTGATCGTGGGCAGCGGCATTCGCGGCAGCAAGATCCTCATCCCCGGTGACGTGCTGATGAAGCTCACCGGGGCCGAGGTCCTGCCGGATCTGGCGCGCTAGGACTGGTACTTCGACAGGAGCTCGATCGCCTCGTCCACGTCGTCCGTGACGAGGATCCACTGCTCGGCCTCCCGGCCCTCCGCGAGCTTCATCACCAGCGGCGCGGCCGGGATCTCGTCGGTCCAGAAGGCCTTGCCCAGGAAGATCATGGGCGCGGCCGGGCCGACGCTGCCGTAGTAGTTCTGCGTGAAGTCCTGGAAGACCTCCTGGACCGTGCCCGCCTTACCCGGCGTGTAGACGATGCCGCCGGTCGCGACCGTCAGCAGGCCCTCCTCGCGCACCGAGTTCGCGAAGTACTTCGCGTGCAGCTCGCAGGCCGGGTTCGGCGGTTCGTGGCCGTAGAACCACGTCGGGATGCCGATCGTGCGCGGAGTGTCGAAGCTGCGGACCTCCGGGAACGCCGCGAGCCACCTGCCGATCGACTCGTCGTCGTGGCCGAACGTCGGAGCCTGCGCGATGGTGCGGAGGACGTCGGTGTTGACCTCGCCGAGCCGGACGCCGAGCGGCACGGCCTCCATCGCGCCCGGTCCGCCGCCGGTCAGCACGGTGAAGCCCGCGTTGCCCAGCGCGGCACCCAGCGCGACCGCGTTGCGGTAGCCGTCGGAGCCGCGGGCGAGCGCGTGGCCGCCCATGACCGCGACCGGCGAGCCCGTCAGCGTCTCGTCGAGAGCCTCGGTGATCGAGTGGTCGTGCAGGCGTTCGGCCAGCGCGTGCAACGGGTCCGGGTGGTGGCCCTGCTGCCTGCTGTGCTGGTAGATCACCGCGTCCGGGGTGTCGGCGTACGACTTGGGGTCGGCCGGGTCGAAGCCCGCGAACAGCTCCGCCGGCGTGTACAGCTTCGACCGGTAGACGTCGTAGGGCAGGTCCGGGATGACCGGGAAGACGAGCGCTCCCGCGGCCTCCGCCCTGCGCTGCATCGTCTCGTTGAGGGTGCAGCCGAGCAGCAGCGCCCCGTCGAACGGCACCCGCACGTCCTCGCGAGTGAGGTCCAGTCCGATGATGACGGCTCTGCGCAGGTCAGGGGCTGCCCGCAGCTGGTCGAGGTCGGTGATTTCGATCCGCACGGGAAAAAGCCTATGCCCCGGGCGAACCAACGTGCCGTGGAATCCGAATGAGTTTGTGGGAACCGAGGTCCGCTCGCCGTCCGAGACGAGCGGCCGCGGGCCGCGCTGCCCAGGAAAGGTTCCCCGCCATGGCCACCGAACTGCTGAGCGGATGCGCCGCCAGAGGCGCACGAGTCGTAGATCCCCACCGCGTCGAATACCTGGACTGCGGTGGGTACGGAGTCCCCCTGCTCGGCCACGCCCACCCGGCCGTCGTGCAGGCCGTCGTCGGCCAGGTGCGCCGGCCGTCGCTGCTGGACCGCCTGATGCTCGACCTGGTCACCCCCAACGGGCTCGACCACGTCCACACCTTCGCCTCGGCCTCCGAGGCAGCCCAGTTCGCCGTGGCCCTCGCACAGGCGAACGGCCGTCCCCGTGTGTTGACCACCGGCGACGTCCCGTACGGCGGCATCGACTCGTTGCGCGCCACCCTGGCCTCCGGGCCACCGGCGTGCGTGCTCGTCGAACCGGTCCGCGGCGCCACACTCCCCCCGACGGGCTACCTGAGCTCCGTGGCCGAGGTGTGCCGCGAGTCCGGCGCCCTGCTCGTCGTGGACGAGACGCGCTCCGGCCTGGGCCGCCTCGGCGCATGGTGGGGCGTAGACCTGGACGGCGTGACGCCGGACATCATGCTGGTCGGCGAGGGACTGTCCGGCGGCGTGCTCCCGATCGCCGCCGTGGTCGCCTCGGCCGAGGTCGAGGTGCCGTTGCTGCGCGGCTCCGAAGCCGTGTCACCGCTGGCCTCCGCCGCCGTGAACGCCTGCCTGCGCGTCACGGCCGCCGAGGGCCTGGTCGAACGCGCCAAGCTGCTCGGCGACGAACTGCTGTTCGGACTGCGCGCCGTCGTCGCCGGCAAGGCGCACGCAACCGGCCGAGGCCTGCTGCTCGGCGTCGAGCTGCCGGACCAACGGGCTGCCGACGTCTTCACCGGCGAGCTGCTGCGCTCGCGCGTGCTAGCGGACTTCCGGGGCCGGACGGTCTGCTTCACCCCGCCCGCCGTGATGTCGGCAGCGGACGCGGGATGGCTCATCGAGGCCGTGGGAAAGGCAGCCAACAAGATCTGACAGCAATGCCGGGGCGCCGTAAAGGCGCCCCGGCGCTCGCTTGGGCAACACCCTGCCTGTACTGCTTACTCGTTCAAAACACAGTGCTCGCTTGGGCAACGCCCCGCCTGTACTGCTTACTCGTTCAAAACACAGTTCAAAACACAGCCTTCTCTAAAAGATCACCGTCTGGTTGCCGTGCACCAGCACCCGATCCTCCAGGTGCCACCGCAACCCGCGCGCCAGCACCACCTTCTCGATGTCACGTCCCTTGCGCACCATGTCCGCCACCGAGTCGCCGTGGTCCACGCGCATCACGTCCTGCTCGATGATCGGACCGGCGTCCAGGTCGGCCGTGACGTAGTGGCACGTCGCGCCCACCAGCTTCACGCCGCGGCGGTGCGCCTGGTGGTACGGGCGGGCGCCGATGAACGACGGTAGGAAGCTGTGGTGGATGTTGATCGTGCGGCCGGTCCAGGCGGCGCAGATCTCCGGCGGCAGGATCTGCATGAAGCGGGCCAGCACCACGGCGTGCGGGTCGTGCTTCTCCACCAGCTGACGGAGCTGGGCGAACGCCGCCTGCTTGCCCATGGGGTCGTTGGCCGGGAACGGTATGTGGTGGAACGGGATGCCGTGCGCGCGCGTGATGTCGCCCAGCTCCGGGTGGTTGCCGATGACGGCGGACACCTCGACGTCCAGTTCGCCGGTCGCGACGCGGGCCAGCAGGTCGTACAGGCAGTGGCCTTCCTTCGACACCAGGATGACCACGCGCTTGCGTGCGCCCGTGTCGGTCACCGTCCAGGTCGACTGCGCGCCCAGCGAGGCGGCCACGTCGGCGAACTGGGAGCGCAGCTCGTCCACGCCGAACGGCAGGGAGTCCGCGCGGACCTCCTGGCGCGTGAAGAACCAGCCCGTCTCCGGGTCGGTGTGGTAGGCGGCCTCGACGATCCAGCCGCCGTTCTCCGCGAGGAACGACGAGATCCTCGCGATGATGCCGGTGCGGTCCGGACAGCCGAAGGTGATCACATAGCGACGTTCAGGCGAGGACACGCCGCAGAAGTATTCACGGCCTGGGCAGCGCCGCCAACAGCGACTCGTCTCCGGTCACGATCGCGTGACCCGGCCGGGCGTAGACGGCTCGGTAGATCGCGTCCGCGGTGCCCGCGAGGGTGGCGTCCTCGTCGAAGGCCGAGTCCTGCGGTGCGGTGACGACCAGCGGCTCGCCCTCTGTCAGCCTGACCTCCCAGGTGCGGCCTGCGTCGGCGGCGTGCACCAGGAGTCGGCCGGTGGCGGTGACCGGGTAGCCCAGCTCGATCCGGCGGGCCACCAGGACGGTGAGGTACTCGTCGACGCCGTCCGCGGCGAACTCCGGGTCGAACACCAGAGCCGGCAGTTCGTGCCCGGTCGCGAGCTCGGCATCCAGCCGGTGGATCGACGTCTCGTGCGCCTGCCTGCGCGCCCAGAAACCGGCGAGCTGCGGGCCGTGGAACGTCCACGCGGCACGGTCGGCCGGCACCTCGCGCAGCCGGTCCAGCAGCGTGGAAAGCCCTGCCTCCCACCAGGAGAGCGTCTCGTCGAAGCCCTCCGGCGACTTCGGCCACTTCGGACGGCCCTCTTCCGGTGCGGTCACGACGGCCTGCGCGGCCCACGTGTGCACCTCCGCCTGGTGCCGCACGAGGTCGAGCACCGTCCACTCCGGACACGAGGGCACGGCTGCCGAAGGCCCCGCCTTCACAGCGGCCGAACGCATCAACGAAGCTTGGTTCTCGATCTGCGCGACGAAGTCCACGAACCCACACTAGGGCGCGACGGCCGCCCATTCGAGCGTGATTTCGCCGAGCCGCCACCGGCGCCGGTCGTCCAGCACCGGCCAGCCGCGTTCGCGCAGCAGCCGCGCCGACTCCACCCACCGCGCCCGAGGCCCGAACGGCGCGAACGGCGCCGCGGTGGCCCAGCAGGCGTCCAGGTCGGTCAGCAACGCGTGCACGCGCTCGCCCGGCACGTTCTTGTGGATCAACGCCTTGGGCAGCCGCTCGGCGAGGTCGGACGGCACGTCGATGCCGGACGGCTTGCACGCCAGCGTGAACCGCAAGGGCCCGTCGGCGGACAGCGTCACCCAGGTGCACCGGCGCCCGATCTCGTCGCAGGTGCCCTCGACGATCAACCCGCCGGGAGCCATGCGCGACAGCATCGTGTCCCACGCCTCGAACGACTGCTCCTCGGTGTACTGGCGCAGCACGTTGAACGCGCGCAACAACACCGGTCGCGCCCCGGCCAGTTCGAAGCCGCCGCGCCGGAAGTCCAGCAACGGCGGTGAGGCCACGGCCTTGCCCGCGTCCACCCGGTCCTGGTCGATCTCCAGCCCGAGCACGCGCACGTCGGGACGGACGGTCCGCAGCCGCGCGGCCATCTCGACGGTGGTGATCGGCGTGGCCCCGTACCCGAGGTCGACCACGAGCGGATCGGCCGCGTCCAGCAGGAAGCCGGACAGCGTCCCGGTCATCCACCGGTCGACCCGGCGCAGGCGGTTCGGGTTGGTCGTGCCGCGGGTCGGAACGCCGAGCGCGCGGGCCCGGCCGGCGGCTAGCCGCGGTTTGCGAGCCATTGGGAGGTGAACTCGTTCTCCTTGTCGAGCAGGATCGCGACCTGCTCGGCGATCAGCTTCTCGATCTTGCCGCCGAGGAACGGGATGCTGACCTTGACCTCCCCCGAGAGGGTGAGCTTCGAGCCGGATCCGTTGTCCAGGACGGTGAACGAGCCCTCGAGGCGGCCGGGCACGCCGTTGACCGCCACCTCGACCGTGCCGGCGCCCGCCGCCCAGGCCTCCGTGCGCTGGATCACCAGGTCGCCACCGAGCGCAGCCTTGACCGCCGAGGGCACGTGCTCCGCGGGCACGCCCTGCTTGAGCTGGTACGACGTATTCTCGCCGGTGCTGGAGTACGTCACGAGCTGGGCGTCCTTGCCGCCGATCGCGGCCAGCCGATCCCGCAGATAGGTCTCGTCGACCATCGCGCCGTAGACCTTCTCCGCCGAATGGGGTGACGTGGTGTGGTGCTCGATGCGGCGTGCCATGTCGCGGAGGCTACCGTTGACGTCTGTGACCACCACGCAGTCCGTACCTCTGGCCGAGCGCACCACGCTCCGACTCGGTGGCCCGGCCGCGCGGTTCGTCCACGCCACGACCGCCGCTGAGCTGGTCGAAGCCGTGCGAACAGCCGACGCCGCCGCCGACGAGAAGGTCCTCGTGCTCGGTGGCGGCTCCAACCTCGTGATCTCCGACGGCGGCTTCGACGGCACGGTCGTGCACGTCGCCACCAAGGGTTTCCGGCTCGACCCGCTGGGCGGCGGCATCGTCCAGTTCACCGTCGAGGCGGGCGAGGAGTGGGACGCGGTCGTCGCCGAAGCGGTCGCGCAGGGCCTGGGCGGGCTCGAGTGCCTGTCCGGTATCCCCGGCCTCAACGGCGCCACGCCCGTGCAGAACGTCGGCGCGTACGGCGTCGAGATCTCCCAGGCGTTGCAGTCGGTGGATCTTCTCGACCGCCGCAGCGGCAAGGTGCACCAGGTGCCCGCCGCCAAGCTGGGCCTCGGCTACCGCACCAGCGTGCTCAAGGGCACGGACAACGCGGTCGTGCTGCGCACCAGGTTCTCGCTGACCGCCGGGGGCATGTCCGTGCCGATCCGTTACGGCGAGCTGGCGCGCGTTCTCGGTGTGGCGCAAGGTGATCGCGTACCGGCGGACGAGGCCCGCAAGGCCGTGCTGGAACTGCGGCGCGGCAAGGGCATGGTGCTCGACGCCACCGACCACGACACGTGGAGCGCGGGCTCGTTCTTCACCAACCCGATCATCGACGACTCGACGTTCAACGGCGTGCTGATCCGTATCGCCGAACGCCTGGGCGCGGACGTCGACGTGCCGAGCTACCCGGCGGGCCACGGCCAGAAGAAGCTCTCCGCCGCGTGGCTGATCGAACGCGCGGGGTTCCGCAAGGGCCACCAGGGTCCCGGCGGCCGGGTGTCGTTGTCCGGCAAGCACACGCTGGCGCTGACGAACCGTGGCGGCGCGTCGACCGAGGACCTGCTGGATCTCGCCCGTGAGGTGCGCGACGGCGTGCGGGCCGCGTTCGGTGTCGAGCTGCACCCGGAACCGGTCTTCGTAGGCGTTCAGCTTTAGGCCCGGAGTCCGTCCGGGTGACTCCGTGTGACGAACCGCTACCTGGCGTGTTTCATTGAGGTAGGGGTTGTGGAACGGGGGTTGCCATGAGCTACCTCGACGAGAGCGCGCGTGAGGTCGTCAGGCCGGTCAAGCGCATGGTCGAAGACGAGTTCCTGTCCCGGCCGGGAGTGATCGGCGTCGACATCGGCGAGAAGGTCACCCGCGGCCGTCCGACGGGCAGGGCCGCGATCGTGGTCTACGTGTGTGCCAAGGGACCTGAGCATCCGCAGCAGATCCCGGCGGAGGTCGGCGGCGTGCCGACCGACGTGGTCGCGGAGTCGATCGTGCTGCACCGGGCCAGGATCAGCCGCACCGAGGACGAGCAACCCGTTGCGGCGGAACGGCATCAGGTGCTGCGGGGTGGCATCGGCATCGGCCCGGCCAGATCGTTCAGGGTCGTGCCGCCTGAGGTCGAGCGTGCCGGCGAGTACGTGATCGCGGGCACGCTCGGCGCGTTCGTCGTCACGCGCGACGAGCCGGGGAAGGTGCTGGGGCTCACCACGTTCCACGTCGGCTGCGTCGACGACTCGTGGGCGGTGGGCGACGAGTTCCTGCATCCGTCCAGAGTGGACGGTGGGGTGCCCGGTGCCGACCGGATCGCCGTGCTGGACCGGGCGGCGCTCGCGGGCGCGGTGTCGGCGGCAGGGCTGCGGATGGGCGCCAGGCCGTTCCGTGCGGAGGTGCTCGGCGTCGGCGCGGTCATGGGCAGCGCCAGGGCGAAGATCGGCTCCACCGTGCGCAAACGCGGCCGCACCACCGGACTCACGTACGGCGTGATCGAGTCGACGGACTCGACGCTGCGGCTCGACTTCGGCGACGGGATCGGCGTGCGGACGTTGCGCGACCAGATCCGCGTGCACTCGTCCGAACCCTTCGGCGACCACGGTGACTCCGGCGCCGTGCTGGTCGACGCCGACAACTTCGTCGTGGGCCTGTACGTCGCCGGATCGGGCTCGGCAGGGTTCGCGAACCCCATCGAGCCCGTCCTGCGTCAGCTCGACGTGGACCTGCTCACTCCCGGTGTGCCCGAGTCGCGGAGGCCTGGGCCCGCGGCTTGAGCACGATGGTGTCGAGGTTCACGTGCGAGGGCCGGGTGACGGCGAACGCGACCACGTCCGCCACGTCGTCGGCGACCAGCGGCGTGATGCCCTGGTAGACCTTGGCCGCGCGCTCGGTGTCGCCACCGAACCGGTTCGCCGAGAAGTCCGTCTCGACCATGCCCGGCTGGATCTCGGTGATCCGCACCGGCTGACCGAGCAGCTCGCCGCGCAACGTGCGGTGCAGCGCCGACTGGGCGTGCTTGGCGCTCGTGTAGCCGGATCCGTTGTCGTAGGCCTCGTACGCCGCGATGGACGTCACGGACACGATGTGCCCGTCCCCGGACGCGATCAGCTTCGGGATGAACGCCTTGGTCACCAGCAGGGTGCCGAGGACGTTCGCCTCCCACATCCAGCGCCACTCGTCCGCGACCCCCTCGGCCACGGTCGAGAGCCCACGCGCACCGCCCGCGTTGTTCACGAGCACGTTCACTTCGGGTACCCGGTCCGCGAAGGCGGCGACGGAGGTCTCATCGGTGACGTCCAGCTCGATGGCCGTCCCGTCGATCTCCTTCGCGATAACGTGGAGAAGGTCCAGACGACGTGCGCCGAGCACGACGTGAAAGCCCTCGGCGGCGAGCCGCCGCGCGATGGCCTCGCCGATGCCCGCGCTGGCTCCGGTCACAACTGCGACAGGTCGATTCACGACTTCGATCGTAGGCTGTCGAGCCCGGTGTGACTGACATCACTCACACCGCGACGGGGTGCTGGACGTCCACCATGGTGGGAGGTCGAAACCGTGAAGAGAACACTTGTCGCGCTGGTCGCCGGACTGACGCTGCTGACCGGCTGCTCGAGTGTCGAGACGGGCACGCCGAAGGCGGACAGTTCGCTGCCGTCCGCGAAGGTGACCCTGTCCCCGGTCGACGGAACCAAGGACGTGCAGGTCACGACCCCGGTCCAGGTCACCGTGGTGGACGGCAAGATCGAGTCCGTCGCACTGAAGTCACCCGAGGGCGCCGACGTCAAGGGCACTCTCACCGAAGACAGGTCGGGCTGGACCACGGCCGAGCCGCTGGGCTACGGCAAGACGTACAGCTTCGCCGGCAAGGCCGTCGGGTCCGACGGCAAGCCCGTCGAGCTCAAGGGATCGTTCACCACCGTCGCGCCCGGTTCGCAGACCCGCGCGACGCTCTGGCCCTCCGACAACCAGACCGTCGGCGTCGCGGCGCCGATCATGGTCAAGTTCGAGGCGCCGGTCCAGGACAAGGCGACCGTCGAGAAGGCCCTCAAGGTCACCAACTCGGCGAACGTCCAGGGCTCGTGGGCCTGGCTCACTGCCCAGGAAGTGCACTACCGGCCGGAGAAGTACTGGCCCGCCAACACCGCGGTCAAGGTCGAGGCCAAGCTCTACGGCGTCAACTACGGCGGCGGCGCGTTCGGCAAGGCCGACGTGACCAGCGACTTCACCATCGGCCGCAACCAGGTCGTCAAGATCGACAACCCGACGCACCGGCTCAAGGTGTTCCGGGACGGCGCGCAGGTCGCGGACTACCCGGCCTCGTTCGGCAAGGACGCGGACCCGGAGCTCACGACGCCGAACGGCACGTTCGTGGTGATGTCGAAGCACGACACGTGGTCGTTCGACAACCCGCGCTACGGCTACACCAACGTCGTGAAGAAGTGGGCCGTCCGGTTCTCGAACCACGGCGAGTTCATCCACGAGAACAACGACAACGCGGGCAACATCGGCACGAACAACACCTCGCACGGCTGCGCGAACCTGCTCGAAGCGGACGCGAAGGCGTACTTCGACTCGGCCCTGGTGGGCGACCCGGTCGAGGTGACGAACTCCATCACCACGCTGCCGGCCCAGTTCGACTGGTACGACTGGCAGCTCTCGTGGGACCAGTGGAAGGGCAAGTCCGCCATCAAGTAGGACAGGCGGGAATGCGTCCCCCGACCAGGTCGTTCGTACGGGTGTGCAGCTGACCGAGCGATCATTGGTGCGGTCCCCGTCCTCCTGGGCGGGGACCGCACCTGTGGCCTGCAGCTATTCGGGAACCTCAGAGCGCAGTTCGAATGAGTGTTCGATAACCTGGGATGGTGCAGGCCCGCTATCGCTACCGTGTAGAACCGAACCTGGTTCAACAGCGGTTGCTTGCGCGGACGTTTGGCTCCGCCAGGGTTGTGTTCAACGACGCGATCCGCTGCCGAGACGATGCATACCGCGCAGGGGAGAGGATCTCGCCGACCGAGGTGCAGCGGCGCGTGATCACCGAGGCCAAGACCCGCGAGGAACGGGCTTGGCTGGCCGAGGTTGCCAGTGTGGCGTTGGTGCAGTCGGTCCGCGACGCGCATCGGGCGTTCTCGAACTTCCTCGACTCGGTGACAGGACGTCGCCGTGGTCGCAAGGTCGGCCGTCCTCGGTTCAAGTCCCGCAAGGACAACCGGCAGTCTGTCCGGTTCACTCGCAACGGATTCACCATTCGGCCGAACGGACGGCTGTATCTGGCGAAGATCGGCGATGTGAAAATCCGCTGGTCGCGGGAACTGCCGTCGGAGCCGTCATCGGTCACGGTCATCCAGGAGCCGGACGGCCACTACTACGCCAGCTTCGTGGTCGGCATCGCGCAGGTACCGTTGGCCGCGCTGGAGCAGGAAGCCGGTGTGGATCTCGGCCTGGCCCGGCTAGTGACCGTCGCCGATACGACTGGCCGGCGCAGGCACGTGGCGAACCCGAGAAATCTCGCTCGAAAACAGCGCAAGTTGGCCCGTCTGGAACGGGAGAGGGCCCGTCGCGTCAAGGGAAGTGCGAATCGGGCAAAGTCGCGTCGCAAGGTCGCGATATTGTACAACAAGGTGTCTCGCACGCGGCGGGACCATCACCACAAAGAAGCCCTTGCCCTGGTCCGCGAGAACCAAGCGGTCTATGTAGAGGACTTGAACATCGTGGGGATGGTCCGCAACCGGTGGTTGGCGCGGTCGATCCACGATGCTGGTTGGGGCCAGTTCGTACGCCTGATCGAGGAGAAGGCCGAGCGATACGGCCGCATCCTGCACCGGGTGTCCCGCTGGCTGCCCAGTTCGAAGACCTGCTCGACGTGTGCGCACGTTATGGATGCCATGCCGCTGGCGATCCGCGACTGGACGTGTCCGCTCTGCGGCGTCGCACACGATCGGGATCACAACGCCGCGATCAACATCCTCGCCGCAGGGCGTGCGGAGAGGAAAAACGCCTGTGGAGCCGGTGTCAGTCCCCCACCAGTGGAGGCAGTCGGTGACGAAGCAGGAAGCACCCCAGACGCGGCACAGCCGCCTGGGGATCCCCGGCCTTCAGACCGGGGTGCACGTCAAACACGTGACGGCGGCCGGCGGGGGACGACTGGCCGTCCGTGAGGCAGGTCCGGCGGGCGCGCCGCCGGTGGTTCTCATCCATGGCTGGGCGCAGACGGGTGCCGTCTGGGATCTGCCCGACTTTCACACCTACGCCGTCGACCTGCGGGGACACGGCGAATCAGACGACTTCGGCGACTACCGCGACTCCTCGCAGTGGGCCGCGGATCTCAAAGCCGTGCTCGACCACACCGGGCCCGCGACCGTCGTCGGGTGGTCCTACGGCGGGCTCGTCATCGCCGACCACCTCCGTTTCCACGGCACCGCCGGCATCACCGCGCTGGTGTTCGTGAGCGCGATCACCGAGATCGGCCGCGGTCGCCCCGGAGGCGAGACCGGGCCGGTGATGCGGAACGCACTGCCCGGCGCGATCACCGACGACGCCGTGATGGCGGCGTTCTGCACGGCCATGGCACCCGGCCTGCCCGCTGGGACGGTCACCAAGCTCACTGCCGCCGCGACCTCGGTCAGCCATAAAGTGCGAGGTGAGCTGTTCCGCAGGGACGTGGGCAGCGCCGACGTGCTGAAGGCCGTAGACGTGCCGACTCTGGTCGTGCACGGGACTCAAGACGAGGTGGTCGCCCCCGCAGCCGCCGAGTACTCCGCCGCCCTGATCCCCGGAGCCGAGTTGAGCCTCTATCCCGACACCGCGCACGTGCCCTTCCTGGAGCGGCCAGAGCGGTTCACCGCCGATCTCCTGCGAGTCGCCCGATGAAGCGCGTCGCGGTGCTTTCAGTGCACACGTCGCCGCTCGAACAGCCGGGGACCGGTGACGCGGGCGGGATGAACGTCTACATCGTGCAGACCGCCACCCGGATGGCCCAGCGCGGGGTCGAGGTGGAGATCTTCACCCGTGCCACGTCGTCGGAGCTGCCGCCGGTCGCCGAGCTCGCGCCCGGTGTGCGCGTCCGGCACGTCGCCGCGGGGCCGTTCGAGGGCCTGGGCAAGGAGGAACTGCCCGGCCAGCTCTGCGCGTTCACGGCGGGTGTCCTGCGCGCCGAGGCGCGCCACGAGCCGGGCTACTACGACGCCATCCACTCGCACTACTGGCTGTCCGGGCAGGTCGGCTGGCTGGCCCGTGAACGCTGGGGCGTGCCGTTAGTGCATACCGCGCACACGCTGGCCAAGGTGAAGAACCTGGCGCTGGCCGAAGGCGACGCGCCGGAGCCCCGGATGCGGGTGATCGGCGAGGAGCAGGTCGTCAACGAGTCGGACCGGCTCGTCGCGAACACCGACATCGAGGCCAGCGAACTGATCAAGCTCTACGACGCGGAGCCGTCCAAGGTCGCCGTCGTGGCTCCTGGGGTGGACCTCGACCGCTTCACGCCTGGTGACCAGGCACGGGCGCGGCACTGGTTCGGCATCCCGCAGGACGCGGTCGTGCTGGCCTTCGTCGGCCGGATCCAGCCGTTGAAAGCTCCTGACGTGCTGCTCCGGGCCGCCGCCGAGATGCTCGTGCGCGATCCCGGGTTGCGGTCGAAGCTGGTCGTGCTGATCGTCGGCGGGCCTTCGGGCTCCGGCACCGAACGGCCGAAGGCCCTGGAAGAGCTCGCCTGGCAGCTGGGGATCACGGACGTGGTGCGCTTCCTGCCGCCGCAGCCGGGGCCGACGCTGGCCGAGGTCTACCGGGCCGCGGACCTGGTCGCGGTGCCGAGCCACAACGAGTCGTTCGGGCTGGTGGCGCTGGAGGCCCAGGCGTGCGGGACGCCCGTGGTCGCGGCGGCCGTCGGCGGGCTGCCGGTGGCGGTCAACGACGGCGTGTCCGGGGTGCTCGTGCACGGGCACGAGCCCGGTAGGTGGGCCTCGGCGATCAGCGGTCTGGCGTTGCCGCAGCGGGAGCACCTGGCGAGCAACGCCGTCGGCCATGCGCGACGCTTCTCGTGGGACCGCACGACTGATGCCCTGCTCGAGGGGTATCAAGAGGCGGGAGAAGTGTTCCGCCGGGAGGTTTTCGCTTGAGCGTCGACGCTGTGATCAAGGAGTTCCTGGACGAACGGGAGCTGAAGTACGACCGGCGCGAGCCGGGCAAGTTCTTCGTGACGCTGCCGGGCACCAAGAAGCTGCAGACCAACGTGTGGCTGGTCGAGACGACGCACGCGCTGGTGGTCGAGGCCTTCGTCTGCCGGCGGCCGGACCAGTCGTTCGAGGACGTGTACCGGTTCCTGCTACGACGCAACGCACGGCTGTACGGCGTGCACTACACGATTGACGCCGAGGGTGACATCTACCTGGTCGGACGGGTCGGCAAGCACGCCGTGACGCCTGATGAGCTGGACCGCGTGCTCGGGCAGGTGCTGGAGGCGGCGGACGGCGACTTCAACCCGTTGCTCGAGATCGGGTTCGCCGACGCGATCCGGCGGGAGTGGGCGTGGCGGGTGTCGCGCGGCGAGTCGCTGGCGAACCTGCAGGCGTTCCAACATCTCGTTTCGGAGTAGCCGGCGACTCGTTTCGGAGTAGGCGGCAACCCGCGGTCCACCCCGGACCGTCCGATGAGCATGCGCAGACCAGGGGTGTGGGTGGGAATCGCGTTGCTGTCCCTTGCAACGGCCGGGTGCGGTAGCGGCTTCAGTGGTGGTGGGACGAGCGCCAGGGACGCCGCTCCACCGCAGGCGGCCCAGCAGAAGGCGCCGCAGCAGGAGAACAACGCCGGGCAGGCCGTGCAGTCGGTGCAGCAGCAGGAACGTCAGTTGGTGCGCACGGCGAACGTCGACCTGCGCAGTGACGACGTGCTGAAGGCGATCGGGCAGATCAAGGACCGGGCGGCGGCCGTCGGCGGGTTCGCGGGCGAGGAGGAGTCGACCAAGAGCTCCGGGTCCGTGACGGTGCGGGTGCCGTCGGCCGAGCTGGACAAGGTCGTCCGGGATCTCGCGAGCGTCGGTGAGGTCACCCGCAGCGAGGTGCGCAGCCAGGACGTCACCGATCAGCTGGTGGACGTCGAGGCGCGGATCGCGACGCAGAGGGCCAGCGTCGAGCGGCTGCGGGTGCTGTTCGAGCGGGCCGGGTCGACGTCGGAGGTCGCGCAGGTCGAGCAGGAGCTGACCAAGCGGCAGGCCGACCTGGAGTCGATGCAGCGGCGCAGCGCGTCGTTGAAGGGCCAGGTCTCCCTGGCGACGCTGACCGTCCGGGTCGCGACGGTGCCGATCGCGGCGCCCGAGCCCGAGAAGGTCGGGTTCTTCGGCGCTCTGGCGGGTGGCTGGGACGCGCTGGTCGCGGTCGTGGGCGTGATCCTGGTCGGCGTCGGCGCGATGCTGCCGTTCCTGGTGGCGCTGGGAGTGCCCGCCGCCTTGGTGGTCTATCTGCTGCGCAAGCGCAGGCGCGTCACCCGGATGAACGAAGCAGCGTGATCAAGTTCTACTGAGAGTGTGCCTTTGTTGATGCGCGGAACGGCTCGGGAGAGAGGGGGAGTCGCATCGAGCCGTTCCGCGTCAAAGGTCCCCGCTGCTGTGGATCCGTGGACGGGGGGAGCCTGCGGATCCCAAGCGGGCCACGCGATTCGACGGGGGATGACGAACCGCGCTCGGTGCCTCGCGCTCGTCGAACAAGCGTGGGAGCCGACTCGCGGAGGCGGTATCAACTTCTCAGATACGTCCTTGCGATCACAAGTGCTTGTATTACTCCATTCGAGTGTATTTAGACCTGCTAAGTAACGTATCTGTAGCGATTGAGCAGTCCTTGACCTGCCCAGTGGGCTGGATCACGATGTGCCCACAGGCTGGGTGTACAGCGCTGTACAGCGCTGTACAGCGAATGAATGAGGTCGCCGCATGGTCTTTCGCAGTCCGTACCCCGATGTCGAGATCCCTGACGTGTCGCTGCACCAGCTGTTGTTCGGCGACATAGCCGACCGGGCGGACCGGGTTGCGCTGATCGACGGCATGTCCGGCGCGGAGATGACCTACGGGCAGCTCGCGGCGGCCATCGACCGCATGGCCGCCGCGCTGGCCGCGCGCGGTATCGGCAAAGGTGATGTCGTCGGCATCCTCAGCCCGAACACGCCTTACTACGCCGTCGTGTTCCACGGCATCCTGCGTGCGGGCGCCACGGCGACCACGATCAACGCGCTCTACACGCCCGACGAGGTCGCGCACCAGCTGCACGACGCGGGCGCGAAGATGCTGTTCACGGTGTCCGTGCTGTTGCCGAACGCCGCTCCCGGCGCCGCGAAGGCCGGCGTGACCGACGTGGTCGTGCTCGACGGCGCCGAGGGCTACCCGTCGCTGCCCGAGCTCCTGGCGAACTCGCATCCGGTGCCCGAGGTGGAGATCAACCCGTCCGAGGACCTCGCGGTGCTGCCGTACTCCTCCGGCACGACCGCGTTGCCCAAGGGCGTGATGCTGACGCACCGCAACCTGGTCGCGAACCTCGTGCAGTGCGGGCCGATCCTGTCGGACGTCGGCGCGAACACCCGGATCCTCGCCGTGCTGCCGTTCTTCCACATCTACGGCATGCAGGTCCTGATGAACAACGGCCTGTACATCGGCGGTGTCGTCGTGACGCTGCCGAAGTTCGAACTGCCGGAGTTCCTTCGCGTGATCGCCGAGCACAAGACCGACCGCGTCTACATCGCGCCGCCGGTGGCCGTGGCCCTGGCGAAGCACCCGATCGTCGACAACTACGACCTGTCTCCGCTGCGCACGCTGTTCTCCGGTGCCGCCCCGCTGGACGAGGATCTCGCCGCCGCGGTGCGCAAGCGCATCGGCTGCCGCGTCGTCCAGGGCTACGGCATGACGGAGATGTCGCCCGTCAGCCACGCCATCCCGGACAGCCGCGACGACATCTCGGTCGGCACCGTCGGCGTGATCATCCCGAACCTCGAGTGCCGCCTGGTCGACCCGGCCACCGGCGAGGACGTGGGTGCCGGCGAGCGCGGCGAGCTGTGGTGCAAGGGCCCGAACGTCATGAAGGGCTACCTGAACAACGCCGAGGCCACCGCCGCCACCATCGACGAAGACGGCTGGCTGCACACCGGCGACGTGGCCGTGATCGACGCCGACGGCATCGTCTCGATCGTCGACCGCGTCAAGGAACTGATCAAGTACAAGGGCTACCAGGTCCCGCCGGCCGAGCTCGAAGCCGTGCTGCTCACCCACGAGGAGATCGCCGACGCGGCGGTCATCGGCGTGCGTGACGCGGACGGCGAGGAGGTCCCGAAGGCCTTCGTGGTCCGCCAGCAGGGTTCGTCGATCGAGGGTGACGCCGTGATGGCGTTCGTGGCCTCGCACGTGGCGCCGCACAAGAAGGTGCGCGTGGTCGAGTTCATCGAGGCGATCCCGAAGTCGGCCGCCGGCAAGATCCTGCGCAAGGACCTGCGGGCGCGCGAACAGGCCTGACCCGCGGAAACACGAACGCCCTGGCAACGATCGTCGCCAGGGCGTTCGCCGTCAGTGCTCGGCCGCAGGCTTCCGCACGCGGAAGCGGAGCATCGTCACCGGACCCGACTGCGTGTTGGCGAACGGTTCCAGATCGATCCTCCCGAGACCCGAGGTCGAGAACCGCACGCCGTCGCCGAGCAGCACCGGCAGGACGTACACCAGGACCTCGTCGACGAGCCCCAGCCGCAGGCACTGACTGGCCAGGTCGGCACCGAGGATCTCCAGGTTCTTCCCGTCCGCCGCCGCGCGCGCCGTGGCGACGGCCTCCGCGAGGTCGCACGTGAGGAACGTGATGCCTTGCTCCGGCTCGTCCGGCGGCCGGTGCGTCAGGACGAACTGTGGTCCGCCGTCGTAGGTGGTGTCCTCGGGGCGCATCCGCTTGGCGGCCTCGTAGGTACCCCTGCCGACGAGCATGGCGCCGGTGGCCTGCGCGACCTCAGGAAAGCGGTCCTCCTCGAAGTGCTCGAGCACCCAGTCCATCGCGTGGTCAGGACCTGCGATGAAGCCGTCCAGGGACATCGCCCTGTTGACCACGACCTTGCCGAGATCGGCGTTCGACTCGCTCATGCCGGTGCAGACTAGGCGCGGGCCGCGAACTCATCGGCGCCGGCGAATCTCATGGCGTGGATCACGGTGACCTGCCGGGGTACGGCAGGTGGGTCGGCATGGCAGGCTGGTCGCCATGTCTGTCGGAACCTTGGTCCTGCTCCGCCACGGCGAGAGCACGTGGAACGCGGAGAACCTGTTCACCGGCTGGGTGGACGTTCCCCTGTCGGAGAAGGGTGAGAAGGAGGCCCGTCGCGGCGGCCATCTGCTGCGCGAGGCCGGTGTCCTGCCGGAGATCCTGCACACGAGCCTGATGCGCCGGGCGATCATGACCGCGAACCTGGCGCTCGACGCCGCCGACCGGCACTGGATCCCGGTCAAGCGCGACTGGCGCCTCAACGAGCGTCACTACGGCGCGTTGCAGGGCAAGAACAAGAAGCAGACGCTGGAGGAGTTCGGCGAGGAGCAGTTCATGCTCTGGCGCCGCTCGTACGACACCCCGCCGCCGCCCATCGAGCCCGGCAGCGAGTTCAGCCAGGACACCGACCCGCGCTACGCGGACCTCGGCCCCGACCTGCCGCTGACCGAGTGCCTGCTCGACGTCGTGAAGCGCATGCTCCCGTACTGGGACCAGGAGATCGTCCCGGACCTGCGCACCGGCAAGACGGTCCTGGTGGCCGCGCACGGCAACTCGCTGCGCGCGCTCGTGAAGCACCTCGACGGCATCTCGGACGAGGCCATCGCGGGGCTGAACATCCCGACCGGCATCCCGCTGCGCTACGACCTCGACGAGGACCTGAAGCCGATCAAGCCGGGCGGCGAGTACCTCGACCCCGACGCCGCGAAGGACGCCATCGCGGCGGTCGCGAACCAGGGCCGTTAAAGCTCACGCGGGGGCCTTTCGTACTCCACGGGAGGACGGAAGGCCCCCGCATGTTTTCTGCCGTTCACACCTTCGTGTCACGGTTGGGTGAACGAGGGCTGACCAGGTGCGGAACAACCGTCCACTGAGGTGTCGCGGGTATCACGGTTCACGCTTCCGCACTAGGCCAAGACACCTCTGAGCTGCTTACCATTCGCCTCGTGACCACAACGGGTTACCTCGCTGTGTCGATCGGCCTCGCGCTCATCGGCGTGATCGCCGCTTTCTTCATCGGCCGGTTCACCGCTCCTAAGCATCCCAAGAAGCCGGAAGGCCTGACGGTCGCCGAGCTGATCCAGCAGATCGTGCACGACTCGCACGACGGCATCGTGGTGCTGAACCACTTCGGCGACGTCGTGCTGCACAACCCCCGGGCCGAAGAGCTCGGGATCGTCCGCAACAACCGCGTGGACGACCGGGCGCGCAAGGCCGCCGAGGGCGTCCGCAGCAGCAACGAGGTCGTGTACGTCGACCTCTCGCCGCTGGACGGCTACCGCACGGGCCGGCAGCCCGAGGCCGTGCACGCCGAGGTCAGGCTGCTCGTCGAGAACTTCATCGTCGTCGACGCGACCGACGAGTCCGAGGCCGTGCGGCTGGAGAAGACCCGGCGCGACTTCGTGGCGAACGTCAGCCACGAGCTCAAGACCCCCGTCGGCGCGCTGGCGCTGCTCGCGGAGGCCGTCCTGGACGCGAGTGACGACCAGGACGAGGTCCGCCGGTTCAGCGCGAAGATCATGCAGGAGGCCACCCGCCTCGGCACGCTCGTCACCGAGCTCATCGCGCTGTCCCGGCTGCAGGGCGCGGAGAAGCTGCCGGAGCTCAGCGACACCGAGATCGACGTCGTGATCAACGAGGCGCTGTCGCGGTCCAAGCTCGCCGCCGAGTCGGTCAACATCTCGATCAACGTCGACGAGCCCAGCGGGTTCGTCGTGCCGGGCGACCGGTCGTTGCTGGTCACGGCGTTGACGAACCTTCTGGACAACGCTGTCGCGTACTCGCCGCCCGGCAGTCCGGTCAGCGTGAGCCGCAGGCTGGTCGACGGGCACGTCGAGATCGCGGTGACCGACCGCGGCATCGGCATCGCCGAGGACCAGCAGATCCGGGTCTTCGAGCGGTTCTACCGAGTCGACAAGGCCCGATCGCGCGCGACCGGGGGCACCGGACTCGGGCTCGCGATCGTCAAGCACGTCGCCGCCAACCACGGCGGTGAGGTGAAGCTGTGGAGCCTGCCAGGAACGGGGTCCACCTTCACGCTGCGGATCCCCGCCGCGGCGGCCGAACAGAACCCGACTCCCGTGCCTGCTGGCACGGGTGACTCAGGAGGAGAGCTGTGACCAGGGTGCTCATCGTGGAGGACGAGGAGTCCTTCGCCGATCCGCTCGCCTTCCTGCTGCGCAAGGAAGGGTTCACCGCCGCGCTCGCGGCCACCGGCCAGGAGGCGCTCGAGGAGTTCGACCGCAACGGTGCGGACATCGTGCTGCTCGACCTGATGCTGCCGGGCATGAGCGGTACGGACGTGTGCAAGCAGCTCCGTCAGCGCTCGGCCGTCCCCGTGATCATGGTGACGGCCCGCGACAGCGAGATCGACAAGGTCGTCGGGCTCGAACTCGGCGCTGACGACTACGTCACCAAGCCGTATTCGGCGCGCGAGCTCATCGCCCGCATCCGCGCGGTGTTGCGCCGCGGCGGCGAGTCCGAGGACCTGCTCCCGCAGATCCTGGAGGCCGGTCCGGTGCGGATGGACGTGGAACGCCACGTCGTGACCGTCGCGGGCCAGGACATCAGCCTGCCGCTCAAGGAATTCGACCTCCTGGAGTACCTGCTGCGCAACGTCGGCCGCGTCCTCACCCGAGGCCAGCTGATCGACCGCGTGTGGGGAGCGGACTACGTGGGCGACACGAAGACGCTGGACGTACACGTCAAGCGCCTGCGGTCCAAGATCGAACCTGACCCGTCGGCCCCGCGGCACCTCGTCACGGTGAGGGGTCTGGGTTACAAGTTCGAGTCCTGACGGACACGACCAGGTACCGTTTCCGGCGTGCGCCTGGGCGTTCTCGACGTGGGGTCCAACACCGTCCACCTACTTGTGGTGGACGCGCATCGTGGTGCCCACCCGATCCCGATGACGTCCGAGAAGTCGATCCTTCGTCTCGCCGAGCAGCTCGACGACAAGGGTCAGCTCCGCAAGACGGGTGCTGACCAGCTCGTTCGTGCCGTTGCCGCCGCCAAGGCGTCGGCCAAGCGGTCCGGCTGCGAGGACCTGATGGCGTTCGCGACCTCGGCGGTGCGCGAGGCGGGCAACTCGGCAGAGGTGCTCGACCGCGTGCGCACCGAGACCGGGGTCGAGCTGAAGGTCCTCTCCGGCGAGGACGAGGCGAAGTACACGTTTCTCGCGGTCCGCCGCTGGTACGGCTGGTCCGCGGGCAAGTTGCTGAGCCTCGACATCGGTGGCGGCTCCCTGGAGCTCGCCATCGGCCGTGACGAGAACCCGGACCTGGCCTTCTCCGTGCCGCTCGGCGCGGGAAGGCTCACCAGGACCCGGTTCGTGAAGGACCCGCCCCGGCGCTCGGAGGTCCGCGAGACCACCGACTGGCTCGCCGAACAGCTCGCGCCCGTGGCGCGGAAGCTGAAACGCGCGGGTGAACCCGATCGGGTGGTTGCGACCTCAAAAACTTTCCGAACGCTGGCGCGGCTCACCGGGGCCGCGCCATCGTCTGCCGGGCCCAGGGCACGACGCGTGCTCACCGACGCGGGCCTGCGGCAGCTGATCGCGTTCATTTCCCGGATGTCGGCCAGTGACCTCGCAGAGCTGGAAGGCGTGAGCACTTCGCGCGCCCACCAGCTCGTTGCGGGCGCGCTGGTCGCGGAGGCAACAATGCGAGCCCTGTCACTCACGCAGCTGGAGATTTGCCCCTGGGCACTCCGGGAGGGTGTCATCCTCCGACGGCTGGACCACACTGACGGGACGGACCAGAGCGATACTGGACGGACTGGCCAGACCGGGGCACGGTGGAGTTGATGAGTCGAGAGAGCGGATCGGACCAGACGCAGCGCACAGTCGCTGAGCTGCTCGCCCAGTACGGGGGCAGCGCAGAGAGTGCGCCACGTCGGCGACGCCGCCGCGCTGACGACGAGGAAGCCGTCCAGCAGCCGGAGACCGCGCCCCAGTCGATCATCGAGCGGGTCCTGTCCGACAGCGGCCGCCTGATGGCGATCCGCGACGACGACGCACCGCAGCCCGGTCGCCGCGCGGCCCCGGAACCGCAGGCCCCCCCGGCCGCCGAGCGCACGGCGTACCAGCCGAAACCGCAGGCCGCGCCGCCTCCGAAGGCGCCGCAGCCGTCGCAGCAGATGCCGGTGCCGCCCGCGCAGCCGCCGCAGGTCCGCAGACCGGCCCAGCCGGCGCCGCCCCCCGCCAAGCCGGCCGCGCCCGTGCCGCCGCCTCCCGCGGCCGCCGAGCAGACCCGGCAGGTGCCGCAGGTCCGCGACCAGCCGTCGAACTCCGGCATGCCGCGCCCGGACGTGCCCGGCCGCCTCGAGGCGCGCCTCGACCAGCTGACGTCGACGCCGTCGCGCACGAACATCACCCGGCCCCCGAAGCCGGTCCCCGGTCCGCCGCGCGAGGCGATGACGGAGCAGCTCCCGCGTATCCCGGCGAAGGCGCCGGTGGACCAGATCGCCGCGCTCGAGACCGAGTCCGTGCTGATCGTGCCGCCCGCACCGCCGAAGCTGCCGGAGCCGCTGCCGGGCAACGTGCCCGACGCCTGGTTCAGCGATGACGACGCGGACGCCAAGACCGACCTGTCGATGGCGCCGATGGCACCGATGGAGTCGACCGCGGCGCACCCCGGCCCGTACGTGGACGACGACTCGCAGGAGTACGCCGCCTACCGCGCCGAGGACGACTACCTCGCGGACGACGAGGAAGGCGACGAGGACGAAGGTCCCGCCGGCCTCGACGACGCAGGCGAGGCCGAGGACGAAGCGGACGCCGAACCCCGCTCGGCGGGCAAGGAATGGCTGATCATGATCGGCCAGCTCGCCGTCGGCGTGCTCGGCGGCGCGGGCCTGTGGCTAGCGTTCAACTACCTGTGGCGCTCGCTCCCCGCCGCCGCACTTGTGGTGGCGCTTGCCGTTACCGTGGGTCTGGTGTTGCTGGTTCGAAAGATCCGCCGGGCGGACGATCTGCAGACCACCGTCCTGGCCGTGCTCGTCGGCCTCATCGTGACCGTCTCACCAGCGGCGATGCTGCTGGTGAAGAGTTGACCACGCGCATCCCGGTCGGGCTTTCCACGGCGTCGGTCTACCCGCAGCCCGCCGGAGCGGCGTTCGAGATCGCGTCCGAACTGGGGTACGACGGCGTCGAGCTGATGGTGTGGGCCGACCCGGTGTCGCAGGACATCCGGGCGGTCGACCGGCTGTCGGTCCGGACGGGCATGCCGGTCCTGGCCGTGCACGCCCCCTGCCTGCTGATCTCACAGCGGGTGTGGTCGCCGGACCCGTCGGAACGGCTGCGCCGGTCCGTCCAGGCCGCTCAGGACCTGGGCGCGCCGACCGTGGTGCTGCACCCGCCGTTTCGGTGGCAGCGCAAGTACGCGGACGGGTTCGCCGAGCTGGTCTCGTCGCTGGAGGACTCGAGCGGGATCGCCATCGCGGTCGAGAACATGTTCCCCGTGCGGCGGCCTCTCGGGCGTGGGCGCTCGGTGGAGATGAACGCGTTCAAGCCGTCTGTCGACCCGACTGATGTCGGGCACCGGAACTACACGCTGGACCTGTCGCATTCCGCTGCCGCGCACATGGACGCGCTGGAGTTGGCCAAGCGGATGGGGGACGGGCTTCGGCACATCCACCTGGCTGACGGGTCCGGGGCGCCCAAGGATGAGCACATGGTGCCCGGGCGCGGGACTCAGCCCTGTGCGGAGCTGTGCGAGCTGCTGGCTCGGTGCGGGTTCGACGGGCAGGTCGTACTGGAGGTCAACACCCGGCGGGCCGGGACTCCGGCTGCTCGGCGGGAGATGTTGGCTGAGTCGTTGTTGTTCGCGCGGTTGCACCTGGACTGGGCTGCCGAGGGTGGCGCGGGGAAGGTTCGGCCGGGGCTGTCTCGCTGAGGCTCGCGGGGCCGGTGGCGGGCGCCGGTTCCGGCGTAGACCGAGGGCGAGTTCTGGCAAGAGTCGTTCGGCACTGTCGTGGCCCGTCCGGGTTAGGGTTCCCGGTGTGAACCCGCTGCGAGCGTTGATCATGGCCGCGTCTCGCAACGAGACGGTCCGCCATCTCGTCGCCAACGCGCCTATCAGCCGTGATGTAGTGAAGCGGTTCGTCGCCGGCGAAAGCACGAAGGATGCCGTCGAGGTCGTGCGGGGCCTTGGGTTGCCGGTGACACTGGACTACCTCGGCGAGCACACGACGGACAAGGCCCAGGCCGAGAAGACCGTTCAGGCGTACCTGGAGTTGCTCGACGCGCTGCATGCGGCGGGGCTGGCCGAGAACGCAGAAGTGAGCGTCAAGTTGTCCGCGGTCGGACAGTCGCTCGACGAGGCGCTCGCCCTGACGAATGCCTCCCGCATCTGTGCCGCCGCCGAGCAGTGCGGGACGACGGTCACGCTCGACATGGAGGACCACACCACCACCGACTCGACGCTGCGGGTCCTGCAGGAGTTGCGGCGGAGCTGGCCCTGGGTGGGGGCGGTGTTGCAGAGCTACCTGTATCGGACGTTGGACGACTGCAAGCAGCTGTCCGGGCCCGGGAGCAGGGTCAGGCTGGTCAAGGGGGCCTACGCGGAGCCTCCCGAGGTTGCGATTCAGGATCCATCCGAGGTTGATCTGAACTACGTGCGGTGCCTGAACGTTCTCCTCGCTGGAGAGGGCTACCCGATGTTCGCCACCCACGACCCGAGGTTGATCGAAATCATTGGCGAACGAGCCCGCTGGTATGACAAAACTGACTTCGAGTACCAGATGCTGTACGGCATCAGGACCGAGGAGCAGAGGCGTCTCGGCACTCGTGTTTATGTCCCCTACGGCGAGCAGTGGTACGGATATCTCATGCGGCGACTTGCAGAACGGCCTGCCAACGTGACCTTTTTCCTGCGGTCGCTGGCCAGCCGCTCATGACCTTCTCGAAGTCCAGTGCGGTGCGGTCGCTCGGTGACGGAACTTTCACCGCGTCCCTGCCCGCCGAGTGGACCGTGGGCCCCAAGCCCCACGGCGGTTTTCTTCTTGCTGTGATGACCCGTGCGGCCGCTCAGATCGCCGACGGTGATCCTTTGGCCGTGTCCGCGCAGTTCCTCCGTGCGCCGGAGGTCGGGCCCGTGCTGGTCCGTACCGACGTGCGCAAGGCGGGGCGAACGGCGACGGTCATCGGGGTGACGCTGGAGCAGCGTGGGCAGGTGTGCGTCGAGGCCTCGGTGACGACCGGGCGGATACCCGAGCACCGGGCCGACTACGTGAACCTGCCGTCGATGCCGGCCGCGCCGCCACCGGGTTCGGTGGAGATGGCGACGTTCCCGACCGGCGGGGTCTACCGGGTGGGCGCGCTGTGCGACCTGCGGGTGGACCGCGAGTCGGCGACGTTCCTCGACCGGCGCACGGACGGGCCGTTGACGCTGAAGCTCTGGGCGCGGCCGACCGACGAGCAGCCCGACCCGTACTTCGCGTTGCTCGCGGGTGACCTGTCGATGCCCGTGACGTTCAACCTCGGCCGTTTCGGCTGGTCGCCGACGGTGCAGCTGACGGCGTTGCTGCGGGCGCGGCCCGCTCCCGGCTGGCTGCGCATCCACGTCACCTGTCAGGCGGTGCACGGCCAGTGGTTCGACGAGGACGCCACGGTGATCGACTCGGCCGGCCGGCTGGTGTGCCAGGCACGGCAGTTGGCGTTGACGCCTGCTGTGTGAGACTTGACCGATGACGAAGATCGCGGTGCTCGGCGCGGGCAAGATCGGTGAGGCGCTGCTGTCCGGGCTCTTGCAGGGTGGTCGCGCGGCCTCGGATCTGATGTTCACGGAGAAGCACGAGTCACGGGCTCGTGCTCTCACCGAGCAGTACGGGTTCGAGGCCGTCACGGTCTCGGGTGCGGCGGCGCAGGCCGACGTGCTGGTCGTGGCGGTCAAGCCGCAGGACATCGAGCCTTTGCTGGTCGAACTCGCGCCGGTGCTGCGGCCCGGCACGCTGATCGTGTCGTTGTGCGCGGGCCTGCCGACGGCCCTGTACGAGCGCAGGCTGCCCGAGGGCACCCCGGTGGTGCGGGTCATGCCGAACACGCCGATGGTCGTCGGTGAGGCCATGAGCGCCGTCTCCGGCGGCTCCAACGCCACCCCGGAGCACCTCAAGGTCGTCGAGGAGCTGCTGTCGACCGTGGGCAAGGTCGCGGTGGTGCCGGAGTCGCAGCAGGACGCGGTGACGGCGCTGTCGGGCTCCGGTCCCGCGTACTTCTTCTACCTGGTCGAGGCGATGATCGACGCGGGCATCCTGCTCGGCATCCCGCGCGACCTGGCCTCGCAGCTGATCATCCAGTCCGCCGTGGGTGCCGCGACGATGCTGGCCGAGGGCACCTCGCACCCGGTGATCCTGCGCGAGGCAGTCACGTCCCCTGCCGGCACGACCATCATGGCGATCCGCGAGCTGGAGAAGCACGGCGTCCGCGCGGCCATGCTCGCGGCCATCGAAAGCGCTCGTGACCGCTCCGCCGAGCTGGGCCGTCAGCACGAGGACTGAGCCGAAGTGAGGGTCGAACCCCACTTGGACGTCGCAGGAGTCACACCAGTCCCGCTACTCTCAAGGCAGCACGTGCGTGTCGAACCGTTGGTGGGGAAGACCGACGGCACGACACGTGTCTAAGGATGCGGTGATGTATGCCTGCGAAGGAGAACGAACGAACGGGCCTCGCTCAGGTGCAGTTCCTGACCGTGGCCGAGGTGGCCTCGATGATGCGGGTCTCCAAGATGACCGTGTACCGCCTGGTGCACTCCGGTGAGCTGCCCGCGGTGCGGGTCGGCAAGTCGTTCCGGGTGCCCGAGAAAGCGGTCCACGCCTACCTGGAGAACGCGTACTTCGACGCTGGCTGAAGGCTGGTGAACCTCGCCGGGTAGACTGGTAGGCCGATCGTGCTTACCGGCGCGCCGTGCTTGACACGGCCAAGGCTGGGGCGCGCCAGTCAAAGCAACGTCTAGAGCTAAGGAACCCGCATGGGCTCGGTCATCAAGAAGCGCCGCAAGCGCATGTCGAAGAAGAAGCACCGCAAGCTGCTGCGCAAGACCAGGGTCCAGCGCAGGAAGCGCGGCAAGTAAGCCCGCATGCGCTCTGCCGCCGCCGGTCTCCTCTCGCAGGAGGCCGGCGGCGGTTGCGTTTTTGCGGGACCCGTCAGCATCTTGGACCTGTTCGGGTGCTTGCGCGGGCACGGGATATCACTTCGTGAGACGGTGCCGCATTTCCACGGGAACGGGGGCCGCCGTTCGGGTGATTAGCCAGTAAAGCCTGCGTGACCTGCGTCAAGACGGCGTTCCGGCCCCGTGCGGTTCCCGATGTGGTCTGTAGCATCGACCAATCGCAACGCCCTTCGTGCTTGGAGTCGCATGACGCCCAAGGTCGTCCTCGTCACCGGAGTCAGCCGCTTCCTCGGCGGCCATCTCGCCGCGCGCTTCGCCGCGAACCCGGACATCGAGCGCGTGCTCGGTGTGGACACCGAGCCGCCGCCACGCGATCTGCTGCGCCGCATGGGCCGCGCGGAGTTCGTGCGGGCCGACATCCGCAACCCGCTGATCAGCAAGGTCATCTCCACCGCGAACGTCGACACGGTCGTCCACGCCTCCGTGACCGCGAGCCCGGCCGGGCCCACCGGCCGCACGGTGATGAAGGAGATGAACGTCATCGGCACCATGCAGCTGCTGGCCGCGTGCCAGAAGTCGCCCAAGGTGCAGAAGCTCGTCGTGAAGTCCACCAGCGCCGTCTACGGGTCCAGCAGCCGCGACCCGGCGGTGTTCACCGAGGACATGGGCCCCAAGGACCTGCCGTCGTCCGGCTACGCCAAGGACGCGGTCGAGGTCGAGGGGTACGTGCGCGGGTTCGGCCGCCGCAGGCCTGACGTGAACGTCACCACGCTGCGCTTCACGAACTTCATCGGCCCGCGCATCGACACGGTGCTGACGCGCTACTTCGCCCTGCCGGTCGTGCCCACCGTCCTGGGCTATGACGCCCGTGTGCAACTGCTGCACTCCGAGGACGCCCTGGCGGTCCTGGAACGCGCGACGCTGCACGACCTGCCCGGAGTCTTTAACGTGGGAGGCGACGGCGTGCTGCTGCTGTCGCAGGCGATCCGTCGGGCGGGCAGGCTGAACCTGCCTGTACCCAGCGCGGCCGTGCCCACGGTCGGTGGCTTCTTCCGGAGCGCCCGGCTCGTCGACTTCTCGCCCGACCAGATGAGGTTCCTCAACTGGGGGCGCGTGATCGACACCACCCTGCTGAAGAAGGAATTCGGGTTCACGCCGCGGTGGACCACCCAGCAGGCGTTCGACGACTACGTGAACGGCCGAGGTCTGAAGCCGCTCATCGACCCGGAGACGATCGATGCCGCCGAGCGGGGAATCCTCGACGCGGCAGCTCGTTTCCGCTGATCTTGTTTTGAGGAGATGAACGCAGTGGCAGGAGCACGCGTTATCCCGCTGCACAACCCGGAACGCGACGCCGCGCGGAGATCGCGCCACGTCGAGGTGGTTCCCGAGCCGGAGCAGCAGCAGTCCGCGACATCGGACTGGGAACGCAGGCTGACCGACCTGCTGTCGTTCGCGCGCAGGCGGATCGCCGGCGACTACCAGGTCGACGAGTTCGGGTTCGACCGCGACCTGACCGAGAACGTGCTGATGCCGCCGCTGAAGCCGTTGTACGAGAAGTGGTTCCGCGTCGAGACCATCGGCCTGAACAACATCCCGGAGGCCGGTGGCGCGCTGATCGTGGCGAACCACTCCGGCACCGTGCCGCTCGACGCGCTGATGACGTCGTTCGGCATCGCGTCGGAGCACCCGGCGCACCGCCACATGCGCATGCTGGGCGCGGACCTGGTGTTCCGCACGCCGGTGCTCGGCGCGCTGGCGCGCAAGTCCGGCCAGACCCTGGCGTGCAACCCCGACGCCGAGCGGCTGATGTCGTCCGGTGAGCTCGTCGGCGTGTGGCCGGAGGGCTTCAAGGGCATCGGCAAGCCGTTCAAGGACCGCTACAAGCTGCAGCGGTTCGGCCGCGGCGGCTTCGTGTCGGCGGCGCTGAAGACGGGCGCGCCGATCATCCCGTGCTCCATCGTCGGGGCCGAGGAGATCTACCCGATGATCGGCGACATCAAGGCGCTGGCCCGGTTGCTGGGCTTCCCGTACTTCCCGGTGACGCCGTTCTTCCCGTTGCTGGGGCCGCTGGGCGCCATTCCGCTGCCCTCGAAGTGGTACATCGAGTTCGGCGAGCCGATCCGCACCGACGTGTTCGGTGAGAACGCGGCCGACGACCCGATGCTCGTCTTCAACCTGACCGACCAGGTGCGGGAGACGATCCAGCAGACCCTGTACCGGCTGCTTACTCAGCGCCGGAACGTGTTCCTCGGCTGACCAGCGCCTGGACCTCGTCGTAGCCGAACGCGGCGCTGGTGCCGCCGGCGCGCACCGCCTGCGCGGTCGCGACGGTGTGGTGCAGGGCCGCCCGGAACAGCAGTGAGCCGGTGCTGATCCGCTTCACGCCGAGGTTTCCGAGTTCCTCCGGCGTGCGCTGCTGGGCCAGCACGTTGAGCGGCGCCAGTTGTGCGAGTCTCTCGATCTCGCGCGGCTCCGTCAGGCCTGCGACGAAGATCCCGTCCGCGCCGGCGTCGACGTAGCGGCGTGCCCGTTCCTCGGTCTCCCCGATGGCCATGCCCAGCCAGTGGGTGTCGATCCGGGCGTTGAGGAACACCCCTGGCGCGCGTTCCTTGACGGCCGTGATGAGTGCCGCCTGCTCTTCGGGCGTGGCCAGGCCGTGCGGGCGGCCGTCCTCCAGGTTGACCCCCGCCACGCCCAGGCCCGCGACGAGCTCGGCGACCTCCACTGGTGACTTGCCGAAGCCCGACTCCAGATCCGCCGTGACCGGGCAGGGCAGGGTGCTCAGGAGCTTCGCCAGCGCGACGGCCTGGTCACCGGCCAGGCCCATGCCGTCCGGGATGCCGTGTGCGGCGGCCACTCCGAGGCTCGTCGTGCCGATCGCGGTGAAGCCCGCCGCGTGCAGGGCCGCCGCCGAGGCGTAGTCCCAGGCGTTGGGGAGGATCAGCGGCTCGTCGCGGTGGTGCAGGGCACGGAACGCCATGTTCTTGGCGATCCGGGTCGCCAGGCGCCGGCCGGGGCAGGCGTGCGGGCCGTGGCCGAACGGGTGGTGCTCCAGGCTGACCTCGACGACGCCCTGCCGCGTCTGCCTGCGGGTGATCGGGACCGGAGGGCTCTGGTCGCCGGTGACGAGGTGGTCAGCGTGGGCGTTCGTGGCTGCCCAGGCCTGGACGAGCAGGCCGATCCTCGCCGCCGTCACCTCGTCGTGGGTGGTGGCCAGGCGTTCCACGGCGGCGTCGGCTGCGGCGGTCACGGGCTCGTGCGGCTGGTAGCACGGGGCGATCTCGGCGATGGCGTCCAGTGAGCCCGAAAGCCCCAGGGCGGTGGCCAGTTCGTCGAGGGTGGTGACGTCCAGGTCCTCGACGAGTCCGGCCGTCAGAGCGCGCCTGCGGGCGTGGTCCTCACCGTTGCTGAACCTGACCACGGACGACCTGAGCCAGGCCACGCCCGCTTCGCCTGGCGGGACCTCGGGGACCGGGAGACGCAGCAGTTCTTCGCTCATGCGGACGACGCTAGGGGCCGGACGGTTCGGTGCCGGCCGAAGCGTTGCGGCCGCAGAATGGCGTCGTGGAAGCACTCGCCCAGGTCGCCGGACTGCTCGCGGACAAGACCCGTGCCGCGATCTGCGGAGCACTGCTCGACGGGCGGGCCTGGACCGCCCGCGAACTGGCCGCCCACGCCGGGGTGGCCGCGTCCACCGCGAGCGAGCACCTGACGCGGCTGGTCGAGGGCGGGGTCCTGGTCGAGCACCGGCAGGGACGGCACCGGTACGTGGCACTGGCCGGGCCGCACGTCGCCGAGTTGCTGGAGGCGATGGCCGCCTTCGCCGGGCCCGGTCCGCGGCCCCGGTCGCTCCGTTCGGCGGCGGTCTCCGAGGCCATGGCCCGCGGGCGCACCTGCTACGACCACCTCGCGGGCCGGCTCGGCATCTCGCTGAGGTCGGGACTGGTGGAGCTCGCGGTGGTCGGCGACGGGCTCGCGGTCACCGGGACCGGGATGGTCTGGCTGAAGGAGCTCGGGTTCGAGCCGTCCAAGCGGGTGGTCAGCCGGGCCTGCCTGGACTGGACCGAGCGGGTGCCCCACCTGGCCGGCGCGGCCGGGGCGTTCCTGTGCGGGGTGTTCTTCGAGCGCGGGTGGGTGCGGCGGATCGGGACCAGCCGCGCGGTCGTGCTCACCCCCGCCGGTGAGCAGGGGTGGCGGGAGCTCGGGCTGCTACCTGACCCGGCGCCGGTAGGCCAGCGTGGCGGCCACGGCTCCAGCCAGGGCGCCGACGCCCAGCACTGACGGGACGCCGATCTTGGCCGCCTTGCGGCCCGTGCGGAAGTCGCGGATCTCCCAGCCCTTGCGGCGGGAGACCTCGCGCAGCTGCGAGTCCGGGTTCACGGCCACCGCGGTGCCCACCACGGACAGCATCGGGACGTCGTTGGACGAGTCCGAGTACGCGGTGCAGCGGCGCAGGTCGAGGCCCTCCTTGGCGGCCAGCGAACGGACGGCCTGGGCCTTGGCCTTGCCGTGCAGGAGGTCGCCGACCAGGCGGCCGGTGTAGATACCGTTCTCGGACTCCGAGACGGTGCCCAGGGCGCCGGTCAGGCCGAGCCGGCGGGCGATGATCTGGGCGAGCTCGACGGGCGTGGCGGTGACCAGCCAGACGCGCTGACCCGCGTCGAGGTGCATCTGGGCGAGGGCCTGGGTGCCCTTCCAGATGCGGTCGGCCATCAGCTCGTCGTAGATCTCCTCGCCGAGCGAGACCAGTTCGGCGACGCTGCGGCCCGAGACGAAGGAGAGGGCCTGCTCGCGGGAGGCCTTGACGGACTCCGGGTCCTCCCGGCCGCCCACCCGGAACTTCAGCTGCTGCCAGACGAAGCCCGCCAGGTCGGAGGACGAGAAGTACTTGCGCGCGGCCAGGCCACGGGCGAAGTGGAAGATCGACGCGCCCATCATCATCGTGTTGTCCACGTCGAAGAAGGCCGCCGCGGTCAGGTCCGGCGGGACGTTCAGCGACTGTTCGAGCTCTGGCGCCATCGCGGCAGCCTGGATCGCCGCGTCTGCCGATGCCTCGCCGGCTAGTGCGGCCAGCCGGTCGCTCTCCACGTCACGCTTGCCTGCCATGTCCCAAGCGTAGCGATCAGGCCGCCACACCCGCTCAGACCTGGTCGAGAACACGTGGTGCGAGTTCCAGACCGCAGTCCTGATCACGTCTTGTGTCCGGGCGAACACGAGATGTCATACGCGGCTCAGCCGAAGCTGATCCCGGGCAGCAGCGGAAGCGAGATGCTCGGCAGCGGGAGTGGCAGCGGGATCGTGATCCCGGGCTTGCCCGACGACGGCGGGGTCGACGTTCCTGGAGCCGACGGCGAGGTCGACGTGCCCGGTGCCACCGACTGCGTGGGCTGCACGGACGGATTCACCGATCCGGACGGCGCAGGCAGACCCGATGGGGCCGGTCCCAGCGAGGACGGCCTGCTCCCCGGTGACGAGTTCGGGTCGGTGACGACCGCGGCGCACTTGTCCTTGGCCGGCAGTGGGCCGAGGGAGTCCGAAGAACCGCTGGTCACGGCGTCGCAGCCCGCGCGGGCGGCCAGGTCGTGGGCCCGCTGGGCGATGCTCGCCAGCAACCACATCGTCGTGTCGGCGTGGGCGCCCGCGTCGGCGGGCAGGCGAGGACGCAGGGTGCCGACCTTCATGTACTGGGCCAGCGCCCAGTCGCGGAGGTCGGGCAGCGCCTTCTCGTCGGACGCCGTGGCGTACGTGATGAGCTGGCGGGCACCCTCGACCGCGTCGGCGTCCAGGTCGTTCAGTGCCGTGAGCTGAGAGGACGACTCCGAGGAGCGTTCGGCCAGGGTTTCCATCTCGGTGACCCTGGACGCGGCGAACTCGAGGTGCTTGAGGGCGCGGTCCTGGTCGTCGAAGGTCAGGCCGAGCGAGGCGCTTTCGGTGGTGCGCTTGATGCCGTAGAGCGGGTCTCCCGGGAGCGCGTCACGGCTGAGCAGCACACTCATGCCGGCGAGCGACGTCAGCAGGCAGAGGACCGCGGCCGCGGCGACCGCTAATCGTGCGCGCGCTCCCACCCGTCTTACCGACGAGAGCACCAGTGGCTTCTCCGGTGGGGGCGCGGTGAGGACGCGCTGTTTCATCCGTTCGCGCGTCTCGGCGTCCGGGCCGACATCCATCCGCCGGAGGAGTTCGACGATCGCGAGGTCCTCAGCGAGGTCGTCGTTGCCTACCGGCTGTGGGCCGCCTTCAACGGCACGGGCGAATCGCTCGTGCTCCGTCTGCCGCCACCGCGGTGTTCTTCCCTTGCCGTCCATCTCAGCCCGAGTAACGAAGTTGATCTGCTTTGGGTTACGCCCCTGCGATCACGATCACCGCAACCAGGACGGGAGAATCTGTGCGAGCCGCCTCACGGCCCGGTGTTGCAGTGCCTTCACGGCGCCCTCGTTGCGGTCCATGAGCTGCGCGACCTCGGACACCGTCTTGCCTTCGATGAACCTCAGCGTGATGCACTCGCGCTGATCGTCCCCCAACTGTGAGACGCACCGGAGCAGCTCCGCGTTGGTCGCCTCGGTCATGACCTCCTGCTCGGGGCCGCTCGTCTCCTCGCGGTTGTCCTGGAGCTCGGCGGTCGTGACCTCGAGCCGGTAGCGGCTCGACTTCACGTGGTCGAACACGATGTTGCGCGCGATCGTGACGAACCACGCGCCCACGTCGCGGCCCTGGTAGCTGACCGAACCGATGCTCCGCAGCGCGCGGAGGAACGTCTCGCTCGTCACGTCCTCGGCGAACGCGCGATCGCCGCCTACCCGGAAGAGGACATAGCGAAAAACCATGTCGACGTACTTGTCGTACAGCACTCCGAACGCCCCGGTGTCACCCTCTTGGGCGGCCTTGACGAGCTGCCACGGCTCGTCGATGGCGTTGTCGTGCTGACCCCCCGTCATGGTTCGGGTGGTCCTGATCGTGTTCGGTCGTGCCCGCGCGGTCATCGGCTCGCGGCACCTCCACAGAGTCGCCGTGGCGGGAGCATACGTCTTGTTACTCCGTAGTAGGTAGCGGACGGTTGCGATGGTAAGACGACGGAACCGCGGCTTCATGACGCTCGTCACGCGTGGAAGACTGCTCGAAGCGCCCAGTGTTCATGAGGAGGCCATGTTGACTTCCGCTCGCAATGTGTCAGATCTGGTCCGTGCTTCGGCACAGCGGGGACCCAGCCACGTCGCCTTGGTCGACGTAGCGAGCGGTAAGAGCCTCACGTGGGAAACCATCGACGGCGCGACCGACGCTTTCGCCCGCCGTTTGGCCGATTCCGGACTCGAACCGGGCGGCCGAGTGGCGGTACGGCTGCCCACGAGCCCCGAGTTCGTGGTCGCCGTGTTCGGAATCCTCCGCGCGGGCGGCGTCGTGGTGCCCACGGGCCCCGGCAACCCGCCGCGCGAGCTCCAGCGCATCCTCGCCGACTCCGGCGCCGGCCTTCTGGTCGGCGACGGTGAGGGCTCCGACGCCCAGGTGATCGAGGTTCCGGACGTGTCGGCCACCGCCGAGCCGTTCGAGGCCGTCCGCGGCGGCGAGGACCTGGCCGTCCTCGGCTACACCTCGGGCACGTCCGGCGTGCCGCGCGGCGCGATGCTCTCGCACCGTGCGTTGCTCGCGAACGTCTCGCAGTGCGCCGCGCTGCGCCCCGCTCCGGTCACGGCGGCCGACAGGGTGCTGCTCGCGCTGCCGTTGTTCCACGTCTACGGCCTCGGCCCCGGCCTGCTGCAGGTGGCGGGCGCGGGTGCCACGGCGATCCTGCTGGAGCGCTTCGAGCCGTCCAACGTCCTCGACGTCATCGCGGAGCACCGCGTCACCACGATGGTCGGCGTGCCGCCCATGTACCGGGCACTGCTCGCGCACCCGGCCGAGGTGCTGCGCGAGAAGCTCGCCACGGTCCGGCTCTTCACCTCCGGCGCCGCCCCGCTCCCCGCGGGCGTCATCGCGGAGATGCGCGGCGCGATCGGCATCCCGATCTACGAGGGCTACGGCCTCACCGAGACGGGCCCCGTGCTCACGTCGACGCTGGTCGGCGGTGTGCCGAAGCCGGGTTCGGTGGGCCAGGCGCTGCCGGGCGTCGAGATCCGCCTGGTCGACACGGACGGCTCTGCGCTCGACATCGAGGAGGACGAACCGGGCACCGGCCTGGTGTCCGCGAAGGGTGACAACCTCTTCAGCGGCTACTGGCCCGACGGCGCGCACGGCCCGGACGCGTCCGGCTGGTTCCGCACCGGCGACGTCGGGTTCATCGACGCCGACGGCGACCTGCACCTGGTCGACCGAGCCGGTGACCTGATCATCGTCAACGGCTTCAACGTCTACCCGCACGAGGTCGAGCAGGTCGTCGGCGAGCTGGAGCAGGTGCTCGAGGCCGCGGCCGTCGGTGTGCCGGACGAGAAGACCGGCGAGTCGGTGAAGGTCGTGCTCGTGCTGCGCGACGGGCAGGAGCTGACCTCGCAGGACGTGGTTGCCCACTGCGCCGCGCGGCTCGCCAAGTTCAAGGTGCCGACCTCGGTGGAGTTCGCCCCGGCCCTGCCGCACTCGCCGACCGGCAAGCTCGCCCGCGCCGTGCTGCGCAGGCCTTTGGGAGCATGACGGCATGACCCACCACGTGACGTTGATGAGCCGGGTGTCGTGCCACTCCTGCGAGGAGGCCGCCGTCGAGATCGAGCGGATCTGCGCGGACCTCGGCGCGACCTGGTCCGTCGAGGACGTGGACGCCGATCCGGAACTGCGCGCCGAGTACGGCGACCGGGTGCCGGTGTTCCTGGTGGACGGGGCGGAGCACGGGTACTGGAAGGTGGAGGAGGACCGCCTGCGGGCGGCCCTCACGGAGTAGTTGATTACCGGGGCCTTACGGCTCGGGCGAACCAACGGCAGATGGGTGTCGAATTAGAGGCATGAAGCCCGCCAAGGCCGCACTCACCGGACTGATCGCCCTTGTCACAGCTCTTGCGGCAGGGCACCTGGTGGCGGCCTTCGTGGGCCTGAGTGCCTCCCCGTACCTCGCCGTGGGCAACGCCGCGATCGACCTCACGCCGTCGTGGCTGAAGGACTTCGCCATCACCACGTTCGGCACCGCCGACAAGCTCGTGCTGCTGATCTGCATGGGCGTCGTGCTCGTGGGCATCGGCATCGGTGCGGGCCTGGCCAGCCGGAACGGCCCCGCGCCGGGGACGCTGGTGGCCGTGCTGCTCGGGTTCGTGGGTGTCGCGGCGGTCGTGACCAGGCCCGACGTCGGCCAGCTCGCCGTCCTCGCGCCCGTCGCCAGCACGGCGGCGGGTGTCTACGCGTTCCGCTACCTGCACCGCGAGGCCGAGGAGAGCGAGAGCAGGCGCGGCTTCCTGATCACCGGCGGGCTCGCGGTCTTCGCGGGAGTGGCGGGCCAGCTCTTCGGCAGCCGGACGGACGTGGAGGGCTCGCGCCAGGCCGTCGGCGACCTGACGCCGAAGGTCAGAGCGCCGGAGATCCCGCTGAACGCCGACTTCGTCAAGGACGGCACCCCGAGCTTCATCACCAGCAGCAAGGACTTCTACCGGATCGACACCGCGCTGAGCGTGCCGCGGATCAGGGCCGAGGAGTGGGCGCTGCGGGTGCACGGCATGGTCGAGCGGCCGATGGTGCTCACGTTCGAGGAGATCCGCAGCAGGGACCTCGTCGAGGAGACCGTCACGCTGACCTGCGTCTCCAACGAGGTCGGCGGGCCGTACATCTCCACGGCCAACTTCGTCGGCGTCAGGATCGGCGACGTGCTGCGGGAAGCCGGCGTGAAGGCGGGCGCGGACCAGCTGTTCAGCACCAGCGACGACGGGTTCACGGCGGGCAGCCCGCTCGACTACGTGCTGGAGAACGGGCTGATCGCGATCGGCATGAACGGCGAACCGCTGCCCGCCGAGCACGGGTTCCCGGCGCGGCTCGTGGTTCCGGGGCTGTACGGCTACGTCTCCGCGACCAAGTGGGTCACCGACCTCAACGTGACGACGTTCGCGAAGGACCAGGGCTACTGGATCCCGCGGGGCTGGGCGACGCGGGCGCCGATCAAGGTGTCCTCGCGCATCGACCGGCCCGCGAGGATGGGCAGGGTCCAGGGCAGGGTGGTCATCGCGGGAACGGCGTGGGCGCAGCCCAAGGGCGTGGCCAAGGTCGAGGTCAGGGTGGACGGCGGACCGTGGCGGGAGGCCGAGCTCGGAGCCGACGTCAGCGACACCACGTGGCGCATGTGGCGGGTCGAGCTGGACCTCGGCAAAGGCAGTCACGCGGTCGAGTGCCGCGCCACCGACAAATCCGGCTTCACGCAGGACCAGGCACGCCTCGATCCGGTTCCCGACGGTGCGACGGGATGGCACTCGGTCACCTTCACCGTCGACTAGATGTACTTGGTCATGAGGTTGGTGACTGAACGCGGCTGATGGGTGGGTGTCCCTCGAGTGCGGAGTGACTGCGTTCAGTGTTGTAGTGCTCAAGCCAGGG
>NZ_JOEA01000012.1 GCF_000719115.1 Lentzea albidocapillata
CCAGCGACAAGAACAAGACCACCGGGTAGAACATCACCAGGACCCACCACCTGCGGAATTACTTGAGCGCAGGCCCCGGGAATAACTTGAGCGTTCACAATGCAGGACTTCGTGCCGTCGATGGTGGCTGCGCTCTACGACTACCTGCTCACTGATGGGCGTCAGAAGCGCAACACCAACGGTGAGATGTACGAGCTGTGGAAGGAAGCATGCGCTGCGGATCGTGAGATTCGACCGCGGGAGATCGCCGACAAGGTAGGTGTGACCTACGCCGCTGCGCGCCGTGCCGTGCGGCGCTACGAGGTCGGTCGGAATCCGAAGCCCCATGTGTCGGGGCTTGCGCCGAAGACCGTCAAGAGCGTGCACATCATGCTCAGCTCTGCGATGAGTGTGGCGGTGTTGTGGAAGTACATCAGCCTCAATCCGATCCGGAGTGTGAAGGCCCCATCGGTCCCGAGGCGGAACCACAGCACCTGGTCTCCCGAACAGATGATGCGTTTCCTCGAGTACGTGCGGCATCACCGCTGGTATGCGTTGTGGGTCCTTGAGGCATCGACCGGTGTCCGCCGTTCGGAGTTGTGCGGTGCGGAGATCGCCGCATTCGATCTGACGAAGAAGGTCGTCCGCATGGCTGCCACCACGCGAGTCATCGCCGGTGGAAAGGCGGTGAAAGGGTCGGGCAAGAGTCAGAAGAGCCGTCGGCTGCTCGCGCTAGACAGTTTCACCGTAGGGGTCCTTGCCTCGCACTTCCAGCAACTGGAGAAGCAGAAGCAGGACTGGGGTGACGCTTATCGTGACCACGGGTTGATGTTCTGCTGGGACGACGGACGGCCGATCTACCCGGACACCATCACGGAGGAGTTCAACAAGCTGGTCGATCTGCTGCAGTTGCCGAAGATTCGGTTTCACGACATCCGGCACACCTACGCGACGATCTCGCTGAGAGCCGGTGTGCACCCGAAGATCGTCAGCTCTCGGCTGGGTCACGCGACCGTGGCGTTCACCCTCGACACCTACTCAGCGGACATCGAGGACCTCGACCGCGACGCTGCCGAGGCAGTGATTGGTCTGTTCCTGCCGCCGTCGGCGAAGGGGCTGCTCTGACGTGGAACGACGCCGGTTTACTACCACTTTTACTACCGAGGCCCCGGAACGAGGGGTCTGCGAGTGCCCGAGAAACCCGAAAGCCCCCGACCTTCGCAGGTCAGAGGCTTTCGGGTTGTATGGGCGATACTGGGATCGAACCAGTGACCTCTTCGGTGTGAACGAAGCGCTCTCCCGCTGAGCTAAACGCCCGTGTTCTGTTGTTGTGCTGTACCGCTCGCGCGGTGTGGCCATAGCCTACAACATCATCAACGAGAACCAAAAATCGGGCTCTGCAACCAGCTCCACTCGAGGCCGAACCAGCCGCCTACCAGCGCGAACACGTTGAGGAAGTAGCAGGTTACGAGGACGATGGCGCAGACGCCCGCCATCACCAGGCCGCGGACCCAGGACGGCTGGCGCTTGAGCCATACGACCCAGCGGTCGTAGTAGCGCTTCGCGAACTTGAGGACTCGGCCTGCCCACTCGAACTCCGTGGCGAGGATGGCGAGGCCCGCGAAGACCACGAGCCAGCCTGGGCCGGGGTACGGGATCATGATGATGCCCGCGATCAGGACCAGGCCGCCGATCACGCCCACGCCGATTCGGTAGGCCAGGTTCAGTGCCGGGTTCCGGTGGAACCAGTGGCGCCAGCCCTTGTGTTCTTCGGGCTTCACGTCGGGCTTCGTCATGTGTCGATCATCCTGTTGGGATTCAGGCGGGTGCAACCTGGCCTCCCGCTAGCACTTCCGAGGGTTTCGGTGGTGCTTGGCGGCCTGGTTCGAGCGACACCGCGAAGGTCGTGTGCTTGTGCGCGTCGGAGGACCAGGCCAGCAGTTGCGGGTCGGTCGAACCGGCTCGTACGTCGAACACCGCCAACGGTACCGGCGCTTTGGTGCTTGCGCCCCAAACTACGTAAACGTGACCCGAGTCGTTCGGCTTGAGGTTGCTCGGCAGCACGGCGCCCGAGGTCGGGTTCGAGAGGACTACGGCCACCTCGTCGCCTGAGCCCGTGCGCAGGATCGCCCTGTTCGTGGCGGGGTCTGCGGCCAGGGAGAGGGCCTTGTTCAGGTCGTTGGTGCGAGCCTCGGAGGCCGTTACCTGGTCCGAGAGCTGGTTCACGCGCACGCCCAGATAGCCGGCGCCTGCCAGTACGGCCAACGCTGCCGCGGCGGCCAGCAGGACGCGGCCGGTGCGGCGGCGGTGTTGCGGGCGCAGTGGGATCGGCGCCGCGTGGCGCGGGGTGTGCTGGGCGGCGGGCACTTCCTGGGGGATGTGCTCGATCTGTTCCATCAGCTTCGCGCGCAGGCGGGGCGGTGGTTGTTCCTGGGGGACCGCGCCGCCGATGCCCGCCAGCACCTCCTGCGTCGCCTGCACGGTGCGCTGGCACGTGTCGCAGGTCGGCACGTGGTCGCGGGCCACTGCTTCGTCGTCTGGCTCCAAGGAGTGCATCGCCCAGCCGACGGCGAGCTCCTCGTGAGCGCACAGGTCGCCGTTCACCGGTGAACTCCTGTCGTCTCGCCGGTCTCGCCGGCCCACAAGTTCCCCAACGTGCCTCTCAGGCGTCTGATCGCCGCGAACGTGCGCGATTTCACAGTCCCCAGCGGGATGCCTGTCAACTTTGCCACCTCGCACTGCGTGTAGCCGCCGAGATAGGCGAGCGCTATTACTTGGCGCTGTTCTTCCGGCAGCGTGTGCAGGGCCGCTCTGACCTCGGCGCTCACCACGCTGACCAACGCTGCGTGGTCGGAGCCTTCGGCAGGAGGGGAGATGTCGTCGGTGAGGGGAACAGTCCGACGACGCTGGGTGTTCTCTTTACGTACGGCGTCCACCGCGCGGTGGTGCACCAAAGTCATCAACCAGGTGCCGAAACTTCCGCGGGCGGGGTCGAACCTGGCGGGGTGCCGCCAGAGCGCGAGGAAGGCTTCCTGGACGACGTCCTCGGCCAGTTCCGGGTCCACGCAGATGCGCCTGGCCAGCGAATATGCTGGTGTGCCGTACCTGTCGTACAGCTCACCGAACGCCGACCGATCGCCCTGTGCGAGTCTTTGCACGAGCTCGAAATCGGTCGGCCGGCCGTCGCTCGACGCAACGGTTGGGCCGGGCGAGTCAGCCACCAGAGATGTCCTCACGTCCAACATTCGCGCAACAGCCGGTACCGGGTTCAGGTTAGACCCAGCAAGATGGGAGTCGCTGAACGCCGGCTGACGAGCGAGGAGGCCACGGAGCGCGTGCATACGGTCGCGTTACGGAGTCAGACTGACCCGATGGGGTGATCTGCACCCGATTCGCGAGCGTTCCTCGCCACATGCACGTCACAACTAAGGTGCTCGGTCGTTTCATTGACCGGGAAGGGAGAAGAGGGTAACGACGATGCGCAACGATCACGTGACGCTCCGCTCGACAGCGGTCTTCGACCTGCTGGCACCGAGGACCCCTGCGGTCCCGGTTCAGGTGGAGCTTCGATACGACACGAAGGACCCGTACGCGGTCGTTGCCGCGTTCCGGACCGGCCGCGCCGGTTGGGTCGAGTGGGTGTACGCCCGCGACCTGCTCGCAGACGGACTCATCGCCGACGCCGGCGACGGTGACGTCCGGATCCGCCCCGCCGCCGACGACCCCGAGGTCGTCGTGATCGAGCTGAGCTCGCCTTCCGGGCACGCCATGTTCGAGGCGTCCGCCCAGGAACTCGCCGACTTCCTCGATCGGACCTATGACGTCGTCGTGCCGGGCAACGAGCACCTCTGGGTCAACGTCGATGAGGCGCTCACGCACCTCATCTCGAACGACCTGAGCTGAATAACCCGAGGTAGGGGGTCCGCGATGGCGAAGCGGGCACCCCGGTGAAACTCGCTTGAACCCCTCGTATAAGCTTCGTTTCAACATCATGAAGTCAGTGGTGTACGCGGATGTAGCGCAGTTGGTAGCGCATCACCTTGCCAAGGTGAGGGTCGCGAGTTCGAGTCTCGTCATCCGCTCTGTGGTTCCACGGTGTACTTGCCGTGGGGTCATGCTCCTGGCGGAGTGGCCGAGTGGCTTAGGCAAGGGCCTGCAAAGCCCTGTACACGGGTTCGATTCCCGTCTCCGCCTCGGACGATTAGCTCAGCGGGAGAGCACTACCTTGACACGGTAGGGGTCACAGGTTCAATCCCTGTATCGTCCATTCTGGATAGACAGCGGGGCCAGGTGCACAGCGCACCTGGCCCCGCTGTCGTTTCGCGGGCCTGTCAGCGGGCCCGTCACCCTGAAGATCAGCCGATTTGGAGCTTCGGGGGACCGTCGGATAAAGTTCCTCTCGCACCACGGGAAACCGGGGCGCACGCGGATGTAGCGCAGTTGGTAGCGCATCACCTTGCCAAGGTGAGGGTCGCGAGTTCGAGTCTCGTCATCCGCTCGGACGATTAGCTCAGCGGGAGAGCACTACCTTGACACGGTAGGGGTCACAGGTTCAATCCCTGTATCGTCCACTCATCACAGGAAGCCCTCGATCGAACATGATCGAGGGCTTCCTGCTTTTCACGGCAACGCCGCGTCCGCCCACTTTTTGTCCAATTATTGGTCAGAAGGGCTGAAAATGCCCACTTTTTTGTCTTTTATCGACGCGGGTGGCGCACCTACTGTTATGCGCTGTGTCCTACAAGTACGATTTCTTCATCAGTTACTGCCGATACGGCAGTGTGCAGAGATGGTTGCTCAACCACTTCCTGAGCAAACTCAAGGAATGTCTGGCTGATCAGTACGCGCCGACTCCGACGGTGTACGTCGACCGCACGATGGAGCGCGGCGTGCACTGGCCGTCGAGCCTGCAGGACGCCCTGCGGCACAGCAAGATCATGATCCAGCTCCTCACGCCTCAGTACTACGGGTCGCGCTGGTGCATGGCCGAGCAGAAGAGCATGCGGGCCAGGGAGGAGATGCTCGGCTTCGCCAGCCTCCAGGTCCCTCAGGGGCTGATCTATCCGATCCTCTACTCCGACTCCGAGAACTTTCCGCTGGAGGAAAAGGAGAGATCGTGGGTGGATTTCAAGGACGTGGCGCACCCGGACCCCGTGTATCAGCAAAGCCGGAAATACCTGCGATTCCACACGCGGGTGAACGACCTCGCGGCTGATCTCGTCCAGCTCGCCAGGCAGGCACCGCCCTGGCAGCCGGACTGGCCTGATATCGACCCGCCGGATCCTCCGCTCATGCCGCCACCCCAGATACCGAGGTTCTGACCATGGCCGGGACCGTCATCACCTTCTACTCGTACAAGGGCGGCGTCGGGCGCAGTTTCACCATGGCCAACATCGCTGTCTTGCTCGCGCGCTGGGGCTATCGGGTCCTCACGATCGACTGGGACCTGGAAGCTCCCGGCCTGCACCACTACTTCGCGCCGGTGCTGCCGGAAGCACCGAAAGGAGGCGTGATCGATCTCGCGGACGATTTCCTCGCCGGCGCGAATGAACCCGCCGCCCACGCGCTGAAAGTCGACGTGGAAGGCAGCGGCACGCTCGAGTTGCTGGCTGCGGGGAAGATGGACCGCTCCTACATGCGGCGGATGCAGGCGATCGACTGGGAGAAGCTGTACGAGAAGGGGTTCGCGAGCTTTCTCGAGGTGTGTCGCGCTCGCTGGACCGCCGACCACGACTTCGTGCTGATCGACAGCAGGACAGGCATCTCCGACATCGCGGGCATCTGCACGGCTCACCTGCCGGACCGCCTGGTCGTCGTCTTCACCGCCAACGACCAGAACCTCGACGACGTCGTGGACATCGCCCGGCGCGCCGACGCCGCGAGAGACCGGATGCCCTACGACCGGCCCCGGCACACCGTGCTCCCCGTGCTGTCCCGACTGGACAACCGGGTCGAGTACGAGCGCGCGGACAAGTGGCAGCGCAAGTGCGCCGCGGTGGTCGCCCCGCTGTTCGAGAACTGGCTCGTCAAGAGCGTTCCCGAAGACCTCATGCTGCGGCATCTCACGGTCCCGTACGTCTCCTACTGGAGTTTCGGTGAGCAGCTGCCGGTGCTGGACGAACTCGTCCCGTCGCCCGACCAGATCTCGTACGCGCTGGAAACCATCGCCGCGGTGATCGCGCAGGGGTTCGACCGGACAGACGTGCTGGAGGACAACCGCGACGCCTACGTCGCGGCCGCACGTAACCACCACCGGGACTTCGACCTCGATCTGCTGGTATCGAGCCCCCGGACGCTGTTGAAGGCCACCGAGGAACTCATCAGCGAACTGAACGCGCTCGGGGTGCGGACCGAGCGTTCGGTGTCCGGCGACCCGGAGATCCTCGAGCAGGCCGGTGAGCCGGCGGAGCACCTGTGCCTCCTGGTGGACGGTGAGGCGAGCCGGTGGCAGATCACCGAGGCGGAGCGCTTCCTGCGGCACACCATCGGGCCGGAAGGCGATCAACGGCAGCTGTTCTGTGTGCTGACGAGGAACACGGATCGAGATCGGCTACCCGGTTTTCTGCGCAACCTGCGGCATCTGGAGCTCGGCCCGCGCCCGGAACTGGTCGCGCGGCAGCTCCACACCCTCATCCAGGGGACTCCTGGGCACGAACCGAACCACGAGGCGCTGATAACGGCTGCGACCGCGTTGCGCGGTCTTCCGGACGAGATGCCCTACGCCGGCCGTTTCGCGCTTGTCCAGGAAACGGTCCACGGCATGACGGCGGCGCTCGACGGCGGCGCCATGGAGCTGCTGCTGGATCACTCGGCCGACCTTGCGTTCATCAGCAAGGTGCGCGGCAACGGCGCCCAGGCTCCGATGCCACCTGAACTGCGAGCCGCGGTGGGAGAGCTGCTCGCCCGGATCGATCGACGACTCAACGCGTTCACCGACTGAGAGAGGCGGCGTGATGCCGGAGAAGTTTGGCGCCCCGGAGCGTGCGGCGTTGACCGTGCTGATGCTGGAGAACCGGCCGGTGCGCAACACGGAGCTGGGCGACCAGGTCAAGCTCACCAAGCCCGGTCGCGAGAAGTTGAACAAGGCCGGTTTCATCCAGACCGATGAAACCGTGAAGCCGATGGTTCACGAGATCACCAACGAAGGCATCGCCTGGTGCCTGCAGGACCTCGTCAAGGGAGAGTTGCCGCCGAGATCGACCTCGCACGCGCGAGTCACGTTCGGGCTGCTGAAGAAGTTCATCCTGCACCACGAGGCGTGCGGGACGCTCATCGACGTGATCCGGTCCCGGGATCTGGAGTCGTTGATCCGTTCCACCTACGAGGAACTGGCCACCGAGCCGCAGGACTGGATCCGGCTCGCCCGCATCCGGCCCCGGCTCAACGGCGCGGAGAAGGGCGAGGTCGACGCGACGCTGGTGAAGATGATGAAGACCGGGACCGTCCACCTGGCACCCGAGTCCAACACGAAGGTGCTCACCGCGGAAGACCACGCCGCGGCGTTGCGGGTCGGCAGCGAGGACCTGCACCTAGTGGCGATGGAGGAGTCGTGACCGCACAGCTGCGAGAAGCGTTGGCTGCATTGCGGTTCAACTCCGCCGAGACCCCGGACGACGTCTGGCGCACATCGCCGTCCCACGTCGACGGCCTGCACACCAGGGCGGAACATCGGATCCGGACCGCGATCGCGGATGCCAGGGACAGCACCGGTTCCAACCCCATCGGCCTCATCCTGCAGGGACGCAAGGGTGTCGGCAAAACCCACCTGCTCGGCACGGTGCGCAGCATGGTGCAGGAGACCGGCGGCTACTTCTTCCTGATCGAGGTGAGCTCGGCGGCGATGTTCTGGGACGACGTCGCCGAAGCCATGCGCAGCGAACTGCTCAGAACCGATGACCGCGGGGAACTCCAGCTCATCGTGCTGTTGCGGGAGTTGTGCCGTGGCGCTGATGTGTCCGATGAGGTCACCAAGGCGATCGTGAACGAGGCACCGCTGACGCCCGAGCATCTGGACGCCCTCATCAACGGTCTGCGCAAGGTGGACGCCCGGATCGCGACCGACTGCAACGCCGTGATCCGTGCATTGGTGTTGTACGCGTCCACGCATTCGTTGATCGGCCAGAGCTATCTCGAAGGGCTGGACGACGATGCCGGCGAGTACCGCCGATGGGGCCTGCTGACCAGGACGAAGTCGGCGCGGTACGTGGTGCGGGACATCTCGCGCGTGCTGGCCATGACGGGCCCCTGCGTGGTCGCGATCGACCAGCTGGACACCGTGATCAACAAGACCCAGGACCTCATCGAGGACGACCTCAGCCCTGAGGAGGTCAGCGAGCTCGCGCTCATCTCGGACGGGTTGATGCAGCTGCGCGAGATCACCCTGCGGACGCTGACGATCGTCGCGTGCCTGCCCACCACGTGGATCAAACTGCGCAAGGCGGCCAGTGACACGGTCGGCGACCGGTTCACCCTGACACCGATCCTCGGTGCTGTCACCGACCCCTCGATCGCAAGAGCTCTGGTCGAGAAGTGGCTCACCGTGATCTACGGGAGCAAGGGGATCACGCCTCCTCACCCGACCTGGCCGGTGGCAGAGGAAGCCTTCGGCGACCACTGGCAGGACGAGACCCCGCGCACGCTGCTCAAGCGCCTGCACTCCCATGCGGAGGCCTGTCTGCACGGCGAGATCCGTGAACTCCGCTCGTTCCAGGAGCCAGAACAGGAGGCGACGCCCGCACCGACTGTGCCGTTCACGCCGAAGGCAGGTTCTGAGCCCGACTACCTCGTCGAGCTCGATGCCAAGTTCGCGAGACTGCGGGAGAAGGCCGCGCTCGCCGCCGCCGAGGTCAGGTCGCAGAACGAGGACGACGTGATGCCGGCGTTGCTGCTGGCAGGGCTGAGGTCGTGGGTCACCGAGATCGGCAACGACGACCTGGCGTGGTATCCCGAGCCCCAGGCCTCGGACAAGAGCCTGCACGCGAGCCTGCGGCACACGGTGGACGAGGAGCGGGACGTCGAGGAGCGCTGGGTCTTCCGGCTCATCGCCAGCAGTCACGGCAACAAGGTGCTGCGCAAGTTCCGCAACGCCAGGGCGGCGGCCGAGGACGGGCGCGGCAGGCACCTCGTCCTGATCCGCAAGGGGTCCGGCGGCTGGACCGGGGCGAAGACGAAGGGTGAGGTCGCGGAGTTCGTGCAGCGCGGCGGCAAGAGGGTCGACGTGTCGGACGACGACCTGCGCACGTTCATCGCGCTCAAGGAGATGTGGGCGTCGCAGTCGCACCAGTTGCTCACGTGGCTGGTGGCGCGGAAACCCGCCAGCGGCAACACGTTCCTGCGGAAGATCCTGCCCGACCCGGCGAGGAGTGGGACCAGGAGCGGGCACCAGGAGACACGTCCTCCGCCGCGGTCCGAGGTGACGAAGTCCCAGCCGCAGCAATCACGGCCGGAGCAGGGTGAGGGCGCGATCGTGCTCGGGATGGACGGGGAGATCCGGATCGAGCTGGAGTCGTTGCGCAAGCACGCGATCGTGTTCGCCGGGTCCGGTAGCGGCAAGACGGTGCTGTTGCGCCGGATCGTCGAAGAGTGTGCGCTGCAAGGGGTTTCGGCGATCGTGCTGGACCCCAACAACGACCTGGCGCGGCTGGGCGATGCCTGGCCAGAGGTGCCGGGGGAGTGGCGGGCCGGGGACGAGGCCAGGGCCGCCGAGTACCTCGCCGGCACCGAGGTCGTCGTGTGGACGCCCGGGCGGTCCGGTGGGCGGCCGTTGAGTTTTCATCCCCTGCCCGATTTTGCACTGGTGCGCGGGGACGAGGACGAGTTCGGGGCGGCGGTCGAGGCCGCTGTGGCCCGGCTGTTGCCCCATGCGCGGATTGCGAACGGGACGAAGTTCGCTGTTCGGGGGCGGGCTGTGCTCAAGGAGGCCTTGCGGTACTACGCGCGTCACGACAGGCGGGATCTGAACGGGTTCGTCGACCTGCTGGCGGAGTTGCCGGAGGGTGTCAGCAAGTTGCACTCCGCGGCGGCCACGGCGGCTGATCTCGCGGAGACGTTGCGGGCCGCGATGGTCAACGACCCTCTGCTGGCCGGGCAGGGGGAGCCCACGGATCCCGGTGTGCTGCTCGAGCCGGCGCTGGGCAAGAAGGCGCGGATCTCCGTGATCAGCTTCGTCGGGTTGCCGTCCGACGAGCAACGGCAGGGGTTCATCAGCCAGTTGCAGCTGGAGGTGTTCGCCTGGATCAAGCGGAACCCCGCCGTCGACCGGCCGCTCGGCGGACTGATGGTCATGGACGAGGCGCAGACGATCGCGCCGTCCGGTCAGGCGACGGCCAGCACGCAGACGACGATCCTGCTGGCGTCGCAGGCCCGCAAGTACGGGCTGGGGTTGTTGCTCGCCACCCAGGCGCCGAAGGGTGTGCACAACCAGGTCACCGGTAACGCGACCACGCAGTTCTTCGGGCGGTTGAACAGCCCGGCGCAGATCGCCGCGGCCACGGACATGGCGCGGGCCAAGGGGAGTTCGATCGCGGACATCTCCCGGCTGGAGCGGGGGCAGTTCTACGTCACCGGGGACACGTTCGGGTTCCGGCGGATGCGGGCGCCGTTGTGCCTGAGTCATCACCCGCCGAGCCCGTTGCGGCTCGAGGAAGTGGTCGAGCGAGCCGGCAGGCAGTGAGAAAGGGCGGTGTCCCCGACGGGGGCACCGCCCTTTTTCGCGTCACGAGGCCAGCATGTCCTCGATCCGCTGGTGCAGCGTCGAGAGCAGCTCGGTGGTGCCGCCCAGGACGACGAAGTTCACGGTCTCGTCGCGAACCTCCACCGCGTACACGGTGTCGCCCGCACGTTCGACGCGGACGGCGATCGTGGTGTCGCCGAGGTGCAGGGTGCCGGCGAGATCGCGCTTGGCACCCGCGGCGGCGAACTGTTCGGCCAGGGAACGCAGAGGGCTGGTGGCGGGCTGTTCGGTCTCGGCCGTGGTCGCCATCTCGGCGACGGACACCCGTTCCCTGCCTGCGGTCTCGGCCGCCTCCACCCGGCTGACGAGTGCGTCCACCAGCCCGTCGTCCGTGCGCAGGAACGACGACGGCGCGGGGGCGTCGCCTGTCAGCACCGGCAGCACGTGCTCGTCACCGTTCACCGCCAGTTCGTCCACACTGGACACGAACGGCACGAAGAAACGCACTCGGGCCTCGGACAGGTCGTTGCCCTCCAGCACGGTCAGGCCACGTTGCCGGCATGCCTCGACCACCTCGCCGACCACGGCGCGCTGCTCTTCGGCGAACGACACGGCGATGTCGTAGGTCGCGGATTCGGTCACTCCAACCTCCTCGGGTGATGGCCGCACGTCGGCCGGGTGCGCGCAGCATCCAGGCCGCGTGTTGACCAGAAGTGGATGAGGAGTGGACGTGTTGACCACCTCGGTGGGCAACGGGAAACACCTGTTATCACGAATTCCGAAGATGAATCCTCGAAGTAGCCCGCAGAACGGCGGGCGAAATCCCGAAATCAATTGCGATTTCCTTCGGAGGATTCGTCATGTCCAAGATCGTGTCCACTTTCGTCGCCGGTACCGCCACCCTGGTGACCGCGCTCGCCGTCGCCGCCGCCGTTTCCGGTGTCGGCACGGCGAACGCGGACGACACCCCGCCGCCGCCTCCCACCACCACGACCACCACCGAAACCCAGAACGGCGGCGGCAACCCGTGGCACGGATGACATAGCCGCAAATGCGCCCTGGCCATTTTTTGTCATGGCCGGGGCGATTGCGTCGGGCAGATTCTGGTGATGTACTCGGCTGACGCCGGAGCGGGAGGCAATCGTGGCCGGAAGTTTTGGTGAGTTGCTGCGTGAACACCGCGTCGCCGCAGGGCTGTCGATGGGGCAGCTGGCGAAGTTGATTCATTACAGCAAGGGCTATCTGAGTAAGATCGAGAACGACCTGAAACCGCCGACGCCGACGGTGGCCCGCCTGTGCGACGGCGTGCTCGGCGTGGGTGGGCGGCTGATCGAGGCCGCGATGCACGGCACCCCGGCGCTCGCCCGCCGTCAGGTTCTGGTGGCGGGCACGATGCTCGGTGTCGGCGCGCTCGCCGGCAGCGGGCTCCGGCCGGCCCCGGACGCCCAGGTGGTCGCGGGGATGCGCACCTCGTTCGAGAACCTGCGGGCGCTGGGTCTGCGCACCAGCCCGATGGTGATCATCGAGCCGCTGAAAGCGTTGCAGCACACCGTGCACGGGATGGCGCGGGAGAATACCGGGCCGATCGGCACCGGGTTGCTGAGGCTCGCCGCGCGCCTCTCCGAGTACACGGGCTGGATGAGTCAGGAGGCCGGTGACGAGCAGGCGGCGCTGTGGTGGACCAGGCAGGCCTCTGAACTGTCGCGCGCGGCCGGGGACCCGGACATCGCGAGCTACTCGTTCGTGCGGGAGGCGGGCATCGCGTTCTACCGGCAGGACGCCCGGAGCACGATCAACCTCGCCCAGCAGGCGCAGTGGATCTGCAACGCCGGTTCACGAGTCCTCGCGCTGGCCGCACGACGCGAAGCACAGGGACACGCACTCGCCGGAGACCGCTACGCCACCGAAAGCGCGTTCGACCGTGCCGTGCGCCTGATGGACTCCGAGCAGCCGGACAGCCCTTATCCGGCGCTCGGCCCGAGCGCGCCCGATCCACTGGAACTGGCCAGGGGATGGGCGTTGAGCGACCTCGGGCTCAACGTCGAGGCCGCCGTCGTGCTGGACCGGCAGCTCGCGCTCGTGCCCGTCACGTCGCGCCGCACCAGGGCCCGCTTCGGCACGCGCAAGGCGCTCGCCCAGGCGTTGTCCGGTGACGTCGACCAGAGCTGCCGGACGCTCGCCGCCACGATCGACGACGCGGCGCACGTCGACTCGGCGACCGTCCGGACGGATCTGCGGCAACTGGCCAGAACCCTGGGCAGGTGGCACAACCACGCCGCGGTGCGAGAGGTCTACCCCGACCTGAAACGGCTCCTGTCTCACCGCTGACCGCACGCACAGGTCATCGCCGCACGCTCGGCCCGCACCTGCTGCGCCTCCGGCTGGTCGAGCTCGGCGAACACGGCCTCGGCCGCGTTCCAGTGCGCCACCGCGCCGGAATGCCTGCCCAGTGCGTGCATCGTCCGCGCCACACCGATTTCGCCGTGCGACTGGTGCGTGCGGTTGCCCGTGCCGGTGGCCACGTCCAGCAACGCCTGGTAGAGGCGCAACGCGCCGGCCAGATCGCCGCCGTCGCGTGCCGTGGCGGCCCGGTCGTGGAAGAGCCTCGCGCGCAGGTCGGCGTCCGCCAGTCCCGCCGCGGCGGCGGAGGCCAGTTCGTGGTGGTGCAGTGCTTCGCCCAGCCGGCCGGCGAGCCGGTGGGCGTCGGCGATGTTGGTCAACGCGTAGGCGGCCACGCAGTCGTCGCCGAGTTCGACCGCGATCTCGTGCGCCTCCAGGTGGTCGGGGATGGCCTCTTCGAACATCCCGAGGTGTTGCCGGTTCGCGCCGCGGTTGTTCAACGCGTGTGCCAGTCCCTGCAGGTGGCCGATCTCCCGCAAGATCCGTACGGCGTCGTCGTGCTGCCGCACCGCGATGTCGTACCTGCCGTGCTGTTCGTTGAGGTAGCCCAGCATGCTGAGCGCGTGGGCGCGGCCCCGGAGGTCCCCGCACTGCTCGTACTTCGCGAGCGCGGCTTCGAAGCACCGCACCGCCTCGTCGTGGGCGCCGAGTTGCATCGCGGACAGGGCGAGCGCGCACAGCGTCGCCGCCTCGCCCGCCACGTCGCCGAGCCGGGACCACCTCTTCAGTGCCTGTTCGGCGAACTCGAACGCCTCGCTGTGCCTGCCGAGCCGGTCGTGAGCGGTGGAGAGGCGCAGCAGCACGTGCGCCTGGCCGTGGTCGTCCTCCGCGCGAACGGAGTCGACGGCCTCGATCCAGTCCTCGAACCGGTTCGCCGTGTTGAAGTGCCGCCAGATCAGTGCGGCCAGCCGCCAAGCGTGGTCCGGGCCTGAGCACCTGATGGCGGCCATCAGGTTGTCGCGCTCGGAGGTGATCCACGCCAGCGCCTCGTCCTGGCGGGTGAACCGCAGACCGAGCGGACTCGTGCGGTCCACCGGCGGCTGGACGGTGTGGTCGAACGGGTAGGCCGCGCTCACCGCGCTGCTCAGCGACACGAGGTAGAAGTCGAGCAGGCGCACCAGGGCGCCCGCGGGCGGAGGTTCGAGAGCGGCGAACTCCTTGATCGGGTCGAGCATCTGGTACCGGTTCGGCGCGACCTCCTCCAGCAGGCAGACCTCGTGCAGGTCGTCGAGCAGCTTGCGGGTGACGGCGATGTCGAGGCCTGCGAGGGCCGCGGCCCCGACGAGGTCGACGTCCGGTCCCGGGAGGTGGCCGAAGAGCCGGAAGAGCTCCTGCTGCCGGTCGTCGAGTTGCCGGTAGGACGCCAGCACCGCGGCGTCTTCCCGCAGCGGTCCCTCCTCGTCCATCAGGCCGAGCAGGTGGTCGAGCGACCACCGGTCGTGCCTGCGCAGCAACGCCGCCGCGACCGTGATCGACACCGGCAGGTACCCGCAGCGCTTCACCAGGCCCGCGATGTCCGCCGCCCTGCCGCGCACCCGGAACGGGCCGGTCAGCCGCCGGAACAGCGCGGAGGCGTCATCCGCGGGCATCGGGGCCAGCCGCACGTGTTCGCTGATGTCCGGCTCGCCCATTCTGCGGCTCGTGACGACGGCGAAGCAGTCGCGCGCTTCGGGCAGCAGCGGCCGGATCTGCTCGGGTGACGCCGCGTTGTCCAGCACCACCAGCGTTTTCGTGCCGTAGAGCTGGGTCTGGTAGAGCGATGCCTTGCGGCCCACCGTGTCCGGGATCTGCTCGGCCGGCACGCCCAGTTCGGTGAGCAGCTGGCTCAGCGCGTCCGATACGGACATCGGTGCCACGTTCGGGGTGAACCCGTTGAGCCGCAACAGGAGCTGGCCGTCCGGGAACCGGGGACGCAGCCGGTGTGCCGCCTCGACGGCCAGGCCTGTCTTGCCGACGCCGAGCGCGCCGCTGATCCACACCGCGCGTCGCTCACCGGTGCCCGCGGCGGCCGCCTCGATCGTCTCCAGTTCGGTGGACCGGCCGGTGAACCCGCCGGGGCGAGATGGCAGCGAACTGACCGGCTCACCGTGCTCGGCCCGCGCCGCGAGCTTGCGCAGCGCCGACCCGGGCTCGTAACCGGCTTCCGCGAGCGCTGTGCAGGCGTTCTTGTAGACCCGGATGGCACCCACGCCGTCAGCGCCCGCGATCAGCGCGCGCATGAGGAGTTCGGCGTACCTCTGGTTGGCGGGGTCTTTCGGCAGGGCGCGGCGCATGCGATCGCGCGCCGAGCGGTGGTCACCTACGAGCAGTTCCAGTTCGGCGACGTCACCCAGCGCGTCGGCGAAGCTCTCGGCCGGTGAGATCACCGCGGCGCCGCCGACCCGGTCGATGTCGATGTCCTCCAGGAACCTCCCATGCCACAGGTCGACCGCGGTGCGCAGCAGGTCGACGGCCTTGCGCTGGTCGTTGTTCCGCAAGGCTTGTGCGGCTTCCTCACGCAACCGGTCGAAGCGCACGGTGTCGATCTGGTTCTCGTCGACGCGCAGTACGTAACCGGTGGGTGTCGTCTCGATCGCGGCGTCGGTGGGTTCGAACGCCTTGCGCAGCTTGTTGATGTAACCGCGGACCAGCGTTCTGCGCTCGGGGTTGTCAGGCCACACGGTCTCTGTGAGCCGTTCGGGTGACACGGGCTTGTTCGCGTGCAGGAGAAGAACGACGAGGATGAAGCGTTGTTGCTGGTCTCCCAGGGACACGGAAGTGCTGCCGTGCCAACATTCCAACGGACCCAGCATATGAAATTCCACGCGGTCCTCCCGGTGCACGAGCTGCCATCTGGGTGGAATGTCGCCCAAAGCCCCGGTGGCGTGTCAGTGAATCAGCTTTTTGTCCACGTTTGATCAACGCGATCCGGTAACGGTGTCCGCACCAGGCATCGCGCTGAGGGGGAAGTCGGATGGTTCTCGATGTGTTGCCGTGCTATCTCGTGTGCGACGTGTCGTTCTCGATGAGCGACCACATCGACGAGGTCAACGCCGGGATGCGCGAGTTCCGTGGGGTGGTGCACGCGGATCGGCACGCCACGGCCCAGATCCGGCTCTGCGTGGTCGTCTTCGCGGAGAGCCCGCTGGTCGTGCGGCCGTTGCTGCCCGCGCTCGAGCCGGCCGAGGAGATCACGCCGCGCGAGGAGTCGGGTTCTGACTTCGGTTCCGCGTTCACCCTCGTGCGCACGATCATCGAACGCGACGTGCGCCGCCTCAAGAGGCAGCGGGTCCAGGTGCGAAGACCGCTGCTGTTCTTCGTCTCCGACGGCAGGGCGACCGATCCGGCGTGGCCCGCGTCCCTCGCGAGGCTCACCGCCACCACGCTGTGGCCGGAGATGGTCGCGTTCGGACTCGGAGCGGTCGACCAGCGGGCGCTCGGCCGCATCGGCAGCTCGCGAGTCTTCCTCGGAAGCGACGGTGTGCGCCTGGGCATCGCACTGGCCTCGTCGGTGGCACGGACCGTCCTGCGACCGGAGCACGTCTGACCGATCCACGGCGTGTCCACTTCTCGTCCACACGCCCGCCGCAACCTGACCCCGCCGCACGTGAGCGAGCAAGGGGAGGAGAGCGGAGATGTTGAAGAACCTGGTCCGTGAGCTGAAGACCCTTCGTAAAGGACGAGGCGTGCACGCCGGACGGATCGCGGACAAGATCGGCCCGTCGCTGGCCACCGCCTGCGGGATCACCAGCGCGGACGGCTCGGTCGCCGCGAAGCAGAAACTCGTCACCCGGCTGACCGAACTGGTCGAGCAGCTCCCGGAGGACCTGCAACTCGCCGCGCGGGCGGCGTTCGGCCTCATCGCCGACGTCCGGCAGCCGCTCTACCAGGAGCGCGTCACCTGGGTGGCGGCGCGGATCGACCGCGACTCCCGCACCGTGCGCCGTCGCGTGGACGAGGCCGTGGAGCAGCTGGCCGAACTCGCCGCCACGACGTCGCCGCGCACGGGCGGCGGCTGGCACACCGCGGAGCTCAGCGTCGCCGTGGCGCTGGACCAGGGCCAGCCGGAGGTGCTGGAGCGCTACCAGGTCGTCGTCGACCAGGACGGCGTCGACTCGCTGGACTTCACCTCGGTCTTCCCGGTCCGCCGGCGCGACGTGGACGTGCACCTGCTCTACGGCGGCACGCTGCGGGAGCGCGGCGACGGTGGCCGTCCCGGCTTCACGCTGGTCCCGGCCGAACCGCTGGTGCGCGGCGATATCCACGACTTCGCGATCCGCTACCGCATGTCACACCGCGACGCCATGCACCCGTGCGTGCTGCACGTGCCCGAACGGCCGTGCGAGGTGTTCGACCTGCGCGTGCGGTTCGAGCACGACCGCAAGCGGCTCGTGCGGGCGTTCGACGGCGTGCTGGTGCAGCGGTCCGATGCCGAGCCGGCCGGGTCGCAGCAGGCGGTGGACCGGGCGGGGGAGATCCACCTGCGGTTCCGGCGGCTGCTGCCCGGACTGCTCTACGGCGCCCGGTGGGGCAGCGCGGCGGTGTGCTCGGCGCGCAGGGCCTCATGACCGGCGAGGCTCGTACCAGGCCTCGCCCACCGGTTCGCCCGCCATGTTCCACGCCCAGACGCGGGTCGGCGTGATCCGGCTGTAGACGCCAGGGCCGACGATGCCGGTGCGTTCGGCCGGATCGTCGGCGATGCCGTAGATCCGGATGGCCCTCGCGACGAACGGGGTGAACGAGACCAGGTCGTCGACCACGAGCGACACCCGGCGGCGGCCGGCGGTGATGTTGCGGAACTTGCGGGTGCTCCTGACCTGGTCACCCGCACCGCCGACCCAGATGTGCGTGCCGTCGTACTCGAACGCCAGCGGCACCACGTCGGGCTGGCCGTCCTCGTTGACGGTCGCGAGGCGGGCCAGGGGCTGTTCGCGCAGGTAGGCGATCTCCTCGTCGGTGAACATGCCCCTTATACGAACAGCAACCCGCGTTTTCGACCACACGGCTGCTGTCGGGGGATGCTGGACGGATGCGTCCACTGGTCCTGCTCGACGTCGATGGTCCGCTCAACCCGTGGGCCGCGAATCCCAAGCCGGACAACTACCGGCTGTTCGAGATCAAGGTCGGCTGGCGCCGCAGACTCCGCGTCTGGCTCGACCCGGAGCACGGCATCCAATTGAGACAGCTGGCGGAGGACACCGGCGCCGAACTCGCGTGGGCCACGACGTGGCTGCACCGGGCGAACACCGAGATAGGGCCACGTCTGGGGCTGCCGCCGCTCAAGGTGGTCGAGTTCCACGACGAGACCGGCTGGAAGTACCCCGCGGTCGCCCGGTACGCCTACGAAAGGCCTCTCGCCTGGTTCGATGACGACTTCGGCCTGCACGCCGCGCGACGCGAGCAGTTCGTCCACAAGCGACGGCATCTGACCACCGCGCTGATCCACGTCGATCCCGGTACCGGGATCTCGGCACAACACCTGGGCGAGGTACGGAAAGCATTCAGCGGCAACCCGTAGGCCGCCGAGAATTCACGGTTGGAGTCGAGAAGGTCTCAACCGGCGCGGCTGGCTTGACAACGAAAGCATCCCGAGCCAATCCTCCGCTGGTGCTGAAGCGAGGGAACGTCACGACGAAGTTGATCGGCGTCGGTGCGCTGGTGCTGGCGGTGGCCGCCTGTGGCGCCCCGCCCGCCAAGGAGACGCCGGCTGGTGCCGCCGGAACCGCGAAGTCGGCGAGTGAGCTCGGTGGCATGGACAAGCTGGTCGAGGCCGCCAAGAAGGAGGGCAAGCTCAACGTCATCGCGCTGCCCCCGGACTGGGCGAACTACGGCGAGATCATCAAGGCCTTCGAGGCCAAGTACGGCATCAAGGTCGACTCCGCGCAGCCGGACGCCTCGAGCCAGGAAGAGATCAACGCCGCCAAGCAGCTCAAGGGCAACGACCGCGCGCCCGACGTGTTCGACCTCGGTCTGAACGTGGCGCTGGCCAACAAGGACATGTTCGCCCCGTACAAGGTCAGCACGTGGGACGACATCGCCGCGGAGCTCAAGGACGCGGACGGCGCGTACTACGGCGACTACGGCGGCTTCATGTCGATCGGCTACGACGCCGCGAAGGTGCCGGCGCCGACGAGCGTGAAGGACCTGCTCAAGCCCGAGTACAAGGGCAAGGTCGCGCTCAACGGCGACCCGACGCAGGCCGGTGCCGCGTTCTCCGGTGTCGTCATGGCGGCGCTGGGCAACGGCGGCAGCGCCGACGACATCGCCCCCGGTGTCGAGTTCTTCAAGCAGCTCAAGCAGGCCGGCAACTTCCAGCCGGTCGACCCGTCGCCCGCGACGATCGAGTCCGGTCAGACGCCCGTCGTCATCGACTGGGACTACACGAACGCCGCCCAGACCGACAAGCTCAAGGGCAAGCTCGACTGGAAGGTCGTCGTCCCGGCCGACGCCCAGATCGGCGGGTACTACAACCAGGCCATCAGCAAGGACGCGCCGCACCCCGCGGCCGCCCGCCTGTGGCAGGAGTTCCTCTACTCCGACGAGGGCCAGAACCTCTACCTGAAGGGCATGTCCCGCCCGGTGCGCCTGGACAAGATGGGCGACAAGGCGGACAAGGCCGCGAAGGAGAAGCTGCCCAAGACCGACGGCAAGCAGGTGTTCCAGACGCAGGCCCAGGCCGACAAGGCCAAGGCCGTCCTGACCGCGACCTGGGCCCAGGCCATCGGATGACCGCAGTCGCTCCTGTAGCGGCGGCAAAGCCCGGCGGCTCCACCCCCAGGGGTGGGGCCGCCGGTCGGCCATCTGTGGCCGCCTGGCTCGTCGCGGTGCCGTTCCTGGCGTTCGTCGGCACCTTCCTCGTCTACCCCACGGTGCTCGTGCTGTTCGGTGCCTTCCAGGACTCGAACGGCGCGTTCACGCTCGACAACCTCACGAGCCTGTTCACGGGCGTCGTCTTCGACGCCTTCGTGCGCAGCATCGAACTCTCCGCGCTCACCGCGGTCATCGGCGCGATCTTCGGCGCGTTGCTCACGTGGGCGATCGCGGTCGGCAACCCCGACGGGATGCTGCGCCGGACCGTCATCGCGGGCAGCGGTGTGCTCGCCCAGTTCGGTGGCGTGCCGCTGGCGTTCGCGTTCCTCGCGACGGTCGGCTTCGAGGGTCTCGTCACGAAGTTCCTGCGTGACAACGTTGGCATCGACCTCTTCGCCGGCAGCGCGTGGCTGTTCGAACTGCCCGGCCTGACGCTCGTCTACACGTTCTTCCAGATCCCGCTGATGGTGATCGTGTTCCTGCCCGCGCTCGACGGCCTGCGCCCGCAGTGGCGCGAGGCCAACGCGAGCCTCGGCGGCACGAGCTGGACGTACTGGCGCCACGTCGGCGGCCCGATCCTGACGCCGCCGTTCCTCGGCGCGCTGCTCCTGTTGTTCGCCAACGCTTTCAGCGCCTACGCCACAGCCGCCGCGATCGTCTCTCAGGGCAGCCCGATCGTGCCGCTGCAGATCCGCGGGTTCCTCACCGGCGAGGTCGTGCTCGGCCAGGAGAACCTCGGCAAGGCGCTCGGCCTCGGCATGGTGATCGTGGTCAGCATCGCGATGGGCGTGAACGTGCTGCTGCAGAAGAGGGTGGCCAAGTGGGTTCGCTAGTGAAACAGCGCGTCCTGCGCACGATCATCCTGCTGGTCCTCGGCGTCTACTTCATCCTGCCGTTGATCGCGATGGCGGAGTTCTCCACGCGTGGCAAGAACGACACGCGCAGCCTCGAGTCGTGGACGTCCATCGTCGACGACGAAGGGCTGATGGAAGCTCTCGTCAACTCGCTGCTGCTGTCGGTCACCTCCGCGGTGCTGATGCTGGTGCTGCTCGTGCCGACGATGGCGTGGATCCGGTTGCGGCTTCCGCAGTTGCAGCGGCTCGTGGAGTTCCTGTGCCTGCTGCCGCTGGCGATTCCCGCCATCGTGCTCGTGGTCGGCATGGCGCCGCTCTACGCGTGGGTGAACTACTTCGTCGGCGACTCAGCGCTGACGCTGACGTTCGCGTACACGATCCTGGTGCTGCCGTTCGCCTACCGCGCGATCGACGCCGGACTCGCCGCCATCGACCTGAAGACGCTGGCCGAAGCCGCGCGCAGCCTCGGCGCATCGTGGTTCACGGTGCTGTGGAAGGTCGTCGTGCCGAACATCCGCGTCGCACTGATCGGTGCTTCGCTGCTGTCGGTCGCCCTGGTGCTCGGCGAGTTCACCATCGCGTCGCTGCTCAACTTCGACACGCTGCAGGTGCAGGTCAACCTGCTGGGCAAGCGCAACGCGGGTGTGTCCATCGCGGTGTCGCTGCTGAGCCTGATCTTCGCGTTCGTCCTTCTGTTCGCACTTTCCTACGTCGGCCAACGGCGCCGTCAGACCGTGGTCGAGGAGTAAGACATGGGTCATCTGGAACTCAAGGGACTGCGCAAGTCCTTCGGCGGCAATGTCGCGCTGGACGGCCTCGACCTGGAACTGGCCGAGGGTGAGCTGGTGTCGCTGCTGGGTCCGTCGGGCTGCGGCAAGACGACGGCGCTGCGCATCGTCGCGGGCTTCGAGACGTCCGACTCGGGCACGGTCACCGTGGGCGGCAAGGACATCACGAAGGTGCCGGCCAACAAGCGGGACATGGGCATGGTCTTCCAGGCCTACAGCCTCTTCCCGAACATGACCGCGGCGCAGAACGTCGCGTTCGGCCTGAAGATGCGCAAGGCCGACGCCAAGAAGGCCGGCGAACTGCTCGAACTGGTCGGTCTCACCCATCTCGGTGGCCGGTACCCGCACCAGATGTCGGGTGGTCAGCAGCAGCGCGTCGCACTGGCGCGTGCTCTCGCGATCCAGCCGCGCGTGCTGCTGCTGGACGAGCCGCTGTCCGCGCTGGACGCCAAGGTCCGCGTGAACCTGCGGGACGAGATCCGTCGCATCCAGACGGAGCTCGGCATGACGACGCTGTTCGTCACGCACGACCAGGAGGAGGCGCTCGCCGTCTCCGACCGGGTCGGCGTGATGTCGCACGGCCGGCTGGAGCAGCTCGACACCCCGTCCGTCGTCTACCGCGAACCGAAGACGGCTTTCGTGGCGCAGTTCGTCGGCGTCACGAACTCGGTGGAGGCCAAGGCCGAGGGCCAGACCGTCGTGGTGAACGGCGTGACCGTCGCCGCGTCGCACGACCAGCCGTCCGGCAGCGACGTTCGTGTCATCGTGCGTCCGGAGGACATCGGCGTTTCCGCGCACCACGGCGACACCAATGGCAAGATCGTGGGCGACGTGCTGACCCAGTCGTTCCTCGGGCCGGTCACGCGGATCTCGGTCAGGGTGGGGGAGCAGGTGCTGCGCATCGACCAGCCCTCCAACACCGCCGCCGCGTACCAGCCGGGTACGCGGGTCGCGCTCGACCTCAGCGAATCAAGGATCATGGTGGTAGCGGGATGATCAAGAAGCTCCTCGCGCGCGACACGGCGGAGACCCACCGGGTCGCGACACCGTTGGAGCTGCTGTTCGACCTGAGCTTCGTGGTGGCGGTCGCCCAGGCCGCCGCCTCGTTGCACCACGCCGTGTCCGAGAACCACGCGGGGGCCGGCCTGCTGGCGTTCTGCATGGCGTTCTTCGCGCTGTGGCTGCCGTGGCTGAACTTCACCTGGTTCTCCAGCGCGTTCGACAACGACGACACGCTGCACCGGATCATCACGATGGTCCAGATCGCCGGTGTCCTGGTGATCGCGGCGGGCATCCCCGCCGTCTTCGAGCACCAGGACTACCGGATCGTCGTCGGCGGCTACGTGGTCATCAGGCTCGCGATGGTCACGCACTGGCTGCGTGCCGCGCGCGACAACCCGTCGCACAAGGCGTGCGCGCACCGGTACGCGGGCGGCATCGCGGTCATGCAGGTGCTGTGGGTGCTGTGGCTCTTCGTACCGCCGAGCCTCGCGGTCGGGCTGTGGGTGCTCGGCATGCTCGCCGAGTTGCTGGTGCCGGCCTGGGCCGAGCGGACGACCGCGACGACCTGGCATCCGCACCACATCGCGGAGCGGCACGGCCTGTTCACGCTGATCGTGCTCGGCGAGTCGATCCTGGCGGCCACGCTCGCGTTCCAGAAGGGCTTCGACAGCGGCGTCAACCTCATCTCGCTCGCCGCCGCCTCGCTCGTCATCGTGTTCTCGGTGTGGTGGATCTACTTCGAGGCGCCGGCCCACCTCCACAACCTGAAGAAGGCGTTCCTGTGGGGGTACGCGCATCTGTTCATCCTCGGCTCGATCGCGGCACTCGGCGCCGGTCTCGCGGCTTCGGTCGACTACGACCTGCACATCTCGCACGCGCCGGGCATGACGGTCGCCGCGTTCACGACGGTGCCGCTGGCCGTGTTCTTCCTGTGCGTCTGGTACGTGCAGGACTGTCCCGGGAAGGCGGGGATGCGTAAGTACCTGCTGCCGATCGGGTCGGCGGCGGTGCTGGCGGCGACGTTCGGACCGGCGCCGATCCACGTGACCGCCGGGCTCTCGCTGGTCCTGGCGGTCGTGACGCGGCTGCTCGGGCAGGCTCAGCGCGTCGAGGTGTAGTCCCGCATGGCCTGTCAGGGCGGGGAGTTCGGCGGGTTCGCCTCGTTCTGACACCGGTGGTGCGATGATCGTCGCCATGACCGGTGTCCGTGAACTCCGCTTGGTCGTCACCGCTGACGACTACGACGAGGCCCTGCGTTTCTACCGAGACGTGCTGGGGCTTGAGCAACGGGCGGCGTTCACGTCCGACGGCGGCAGGGTCACGATCCTCGAAGCCGGGCGGGCGACGCTGGAGATCACCGACCCGCCGCACGCGGCGTTCATCGACGAGGTCGAGGTCGGCAGGCGCGTCGCGGGGCACGTGCGGGTGGCCTTCGAGGTGGGGGACTCCGCCGTGACCACCCGTGCGCTGGAAGCCGCCGGGGCCGAGGTGATCGCGGAACCGACTCGCACGCCGTGGAACTCGCTGAACGCCCGCCTGGCGGCGCCGGCCGGGCTGCAGCTGACGTTGTTCCAGGAGCTGGGCGAGTAGATGACGATCTCCGCTGCCGGGTACCGCGACCTCGCGAACCGGGACGTGCTGGCGTGCGCCGTCGTGACGGTCGCCGCGAAGCTGCCGATGTCGATGACGCCGCTGATGATGGTGTTCCTGACCAGGGGACTGCCCGGCGGGTACGTGCTGGCCGCGTCGCTGGTCGCCGTCTACGTGCTGGGCGAGATCCTCGGCGCCGCGTTGCTCGGGCTGTTCCTCGACCCCTCGCGGATGCGCGGGCAGCTGTCGGTCGGCCTGCTCGTCGGCGCGGGGGCGTTCACGACGCTGGCGCTGACGCAGAACGTGACGGTGCTGGCGATCGCGGCGTTCGTCGCGGGTGCCGGGCCGTCGACCACGCCCGGCGGGCTGCGGGCGATGCTGCTCGGGCTGGTGCCGGACGCGTTGGTGCCCAAGGCGATGGGCTTCGACGCCATGATCACGCAGGTGGTGTGGGCGGTGGCGCCCGCGCTGGTGACGGTGCTGGCGCTGAGCGTCGACCACCGGGCGCCCGTCGTCGTGTCCGTGTCGCTGGTCGTCGTGGCGGCGTGGCTGGTGTTCATCCTGCCGCGCGGGCACGTGACGTCGCGGTCCGGCACGGCGAAACCTCGTGTGGTGGCGTCGGCCTGGCCGATCTACCTCGTGAGTGCGGCGGCGCTGGCGCAGCTGGCGGTCGCGGAGCTGGTGCTGCCGGCGTTGCTGGAGTACCGGGGGATCGGGATCGGCTGGATCGGACCGCTGCTCATGGGTTTCGCGGCGTGCAGCGCGCTGGGTGCGGTGCTGTACGGGCTGCGGCCGTGGCCGGGATCGTTGCGCGCACAGGGTTTGGTGCTGCTCGTCGTCACGGCGACGTGCGTCGGCGCGCTGGCGTTGTTCCCGAACCTGCCGGGCATCGCGGGCGCGTTGCTCGCCGCCGGGCTGTTCCAGTCCGGTGTGCTGGTGACGCGCAGTCTCGCGTTGCGCGAACGGCTTCCCGTCGGCGCGCACGCGGCCGGGTTCTCGATGATGTACGCCGTGACGGGCGCGGGCTACGGGCTCACGGCCGTCGTCGCCGCGTGGGCGATGGACGTCGGCTCCCCGGTCTGGGCGGTCTTCGGTGGTGTCGCGGTGACCCTGGTCCTGACAGCAGTCAGCGCGGCTGCCGAACGCCGGCAGCCGCGCTGATCTGAGAGGGAGCTACTACCCGCGGTAGAAGTTCCCCTGGGTCTGCACGTTCAGCTCGTCCGTGCGGAACAGCTTCGCCACGAACGTGCGCGGGTCGCGCATGTCGATGACGTCGAAGCCGCGGCCCATCTCCGAGGAGTAGATGTAGCCGTTGTACCAGTAGGTCGACCAGGTGCCGCCACCCATGCCGTTCGGCATCGGGCCGCGCTCGAAGAAGCCGATCTCACGCGGCTTGGCCGAGTTCGTGAAGTCCCACACCGAGATGCCGCCCTGGTACCAGGACTGCACCATGATGTCCTTGCCGGGCACCGGGATCAGCGAACCGTTGTGCGCGACGCAGTTCTCCGTGTCGCCCTGCATGCGCGGGATCTTGTAGTAGGACTTGAAGACCAGCTTGCGGTCCTTGCCCTTGCCCACGATGTCGTAGATGCCGTTGGCACCACGCGTCGGGCCGATCTTCTCGTTGCAGGTCGCGGCGCCGCCGCCACCGAGCTCGTCGGTGAAGACGACCTTGGTGCCGTTGTTGTTGAAGGTCGCGGAGTGCCAGAACGCGAAGTTCTTGTCGTCCTGCACGCGGTTGATCTCGACCAGGTTCTCGCGGTCGGAGATGTCCCAGAGGACTCCGTCACCCATGCAGGCGCCGGCCGCGAGGTCCATCTGCGGGTAGACGGTGATGTCGTGGCAACCCGAGGTGGCCGAGGTGTAGCCGGTCTCGATGGTGCCGGGGACACCCTTGTTGCCGCCGTCCGGGAAGAGGACCGGGGTCTTCAGCAGCGAGGCCGCGGCCGGGTTCTTCACCGGCACCTTGACGATGGAGATCTTGTCGTGCGGCGGCTGGCAGTCCGGGAACGTGGCGTTGGGCGAGTAGGAAGAGACGTAGAGGTACACGTCCTTCTTGTTCTTGCTCGGCACCATCGTGTGGGTGTGCGAACCACAGGCGGTCTCGACGGCGGCGACGTAGCGCGGCGCGCTCTTGTCGCTGATGTCGAAGACCTTGACGCCCTCCCACGACTCCTTGATCGTCGCGGACTGGGACACGCTGCTGCAGGAGTTGTCACTGCGCGACGAGTCGGTCGACAGGAACAGCAGGTTCCCGTACACCGAGATGTCGTTCTGCGAGCCGGGACACAGGACCTGGCTCTTGATCGTCGGCTTCTTCGGGTTGCGGATGTCGTAGATGACGAAGCCGTCGTAGTTGCCGACGAACGCGTAGTTGTCCTGGAACGCGATGTCGGTCTGCGTCGAGTTGAGCGGAGCCTGCTTGTCCAGGTGGGCGACGGGGACCATGTTGCGGCTGCGGCTGATCTCGTCGACGCCCGGGATGCCGTTGACGCCCTCCGCCTGCGACTCGAGCTGAGCCTCGCTCAGTCCCTTGCCGTCCGCCGGCAGGTCGGGCTCGGCGTACGCGGGCGCGGTCAACGTCGACAGCGTCAGCGCGAGCGCCCCCAGCACCGCCAACGGCGCTCTGCGCCGCCGGGCCGTTGCGCGTGAAGTCACAGCTTTACCCCCTCAGTACGGGTTGGTGTGGGGGAGTATGACCCCTTCGCCTTGCTAAAGGCCAGCGTCTTTCGGAGGGTATTGTGCGACGCATGCGCTCTGGGGTTCTGGTCATCGTGGCGGCATTCGCCCTGCTGGCAGGCTGTACATCGGAGCCGGATGCAGCTCCGGTCATCGCGCCCGACACGCCTGGCGGGTCGGCGCCGACCATCGCGCCTTCGGACGTGAGCGGCGTGATCCCGCCGCCGCCGAACGACGCCGACCGCGAGTACGTGGCGATGATGATCGTCCACCACGAGCAGGCGCTCGCCATGACGAGGTTCGCCCCCGACCGCGCGCAGAACGAGACGGTGAAGGGCCTCGCCGACCGCATCCGGTTCAGCCAGGAACCGGAGATCGGCGCCATGAAGCAGTGGCAGCGCACGTTCAACGCGATTGGCACGCACGGGGATCACGCGTCGATGCCGGGCATGGCCACGCAGGACCAGCTGAACGCCCTCGGCGCGGCGCGCGGTAAGGACTTCGACCGGATGTTCCTGGAACTGATGATCAAGCACCACGAGGGTGCGATCAAGATGGCTACGGACGTGCGCGGTGCCGGCACCAACATCCAGGTCGAGGAGATGGCCGACGACGTCGTGGCCACGCAGGACGACGAGATCAACCGGATGAAGAAGCTGCTGACAGAGCTGTGAGACGGCCGCGGGCCTTGGTGGCATCGGCGTGGGCCAGGCGCTCGTAGATCTCGAGCGCCTGCTCCCACGCGTGCCGCGCCTCGGTCTCCTGGCCGGTGGCGGCGTGGGTGTCGCCGAGGTTCACCAGGGTGGTGGCGATCTCGAACTGCTCGCCGATCGTGGTGAAGACCGCCAGCGACTCCCGGTAGTGCTCGATCGCGCCGGGGAAGTCGCCGATGTGGTGCAGGTTGTAGGCGATGCTGTCGAGCGTGCTCGCCTCGCCGAGCCGGTCGCCGCACTCGCGCAGCAGGGTGAGCGCGGCGCGGCAGTGTTCGAGAGCCTTCGCGCGGTCGCCGAGCCGGCCGACGTACCAGCCGACCTGGTTCATCGAGCCGGCGAGACTGGAGACGTCGCCCGTCCGTTCGCTCAGCTCGACGGCACGCCGCGCGTAGTGCAGTGCGCTGACCAGATCGCCTTCTGCCTCCATGTAGAACGCGTAGTTGCGGTGCACGCGGATCTGGCCGTCGAGGTTCCCGGTGCTTTCGTTCAACCGCAACGCTTCGGCGAGATGCGACTCAGCGGCCGCCATGTCACCGAGCCGGTGTTCGGTGTGCGCGAGCAACTGGTGCAGCAGTGCGGCGGCCCGCTCGTCGCCCAGCCGGTGCGTTGCCTTCAACGCGTCGTACATCAACGCGACCGAGTGGTGCCAGTGGCCGGCGATGTCCATGAAGTTGCGAATGCTCCAGACGAACTGCCAGGCGTGCCGGTCGAACCCCGTCGCCACGGCGACTTCGCACAGCGTCGCCGTCACGTCGATCTCGGCCTCGAACCACCGTCGCGCCTCGTCGTGGCCGTGCACGAGCTCGGGCACGACTCCTTTGGCGGGCAGGCCGATGTCGACCACGGTGATGAACCGGTGCAGCTCGACGGCTGCCACGGCGGCGCTGTGCAGGTAGTGGTCGAGCAGCCGCCGCAGGGCGTCGCGGCCTTCTAGGTCGTCGACCAGGTCGCGGGCGTGCGCACGGACCAGGTCGTGCAGCACGAAGCGACCGTCGCCGGTCTCGGTGACGAGGTTGGCGGCGACGAGTTCCGGCAGCGCGGGCGTGGTGCCCGCGAGGCTCCTGGCGGCCGCCGCGGACACGTCCGGTCCGGGATGGACACCCAGCAACCGGAAGAGCCGTTGCGCGGAACCGGAAAGTCGTTGGTAGGACCAGTCGAACACCGAACGGACGCTGGTCGTCTCCTCGCCGGTGTCGAGGAAGTCGAGCACGTCGTCGTCCGCGAAGTCGTCGGCGAGCGCGGTCAGCGAGTGCTGCGGGTCGGCGCGGGCGGCCACGATCGCGAGTGCGAGCGGCAGCCCGCCGCACCGTGCGGCGAGCCTCGACAGGGCCTGGGGCTCGGCGGTGGCACGGGCACCGATCCGCTGGGCCAGAACCTGTCGCGCCTCGGCCTGGCTCAGCACGTCGATCCGCACCCTCGTGATGCCGTCGAGGTCGTCCATCCGGTCGCGGCTGGTGATCACCACGCGGCAGGCGGGGTCGTCCGGCAGCAGCGGGCGGACCTGGCCGGCGTCGCGGGCGTTGTCGAGCAGGAGCAGCATGTGCTTGCCGCGCAACAACGTCCGGTAGAGCCGCGCCTGCTCGCCGGTGCTCGGCGGCATGCTGTCCGGCGGTACGCCGAGTGCGCCGAGGAAGCTCCGGATGACCTCCTCGGGACGTGCCGGCGCGGTCGGGTCGAAGCCGCGCAGGTTCACGTGCAGCTGCCCGGCGGGGAAGTGGGCCTGGTTCGCCCACTGCAGCGCGAGGGTGGTCTTGCCGGCGCCGCCCACGCCGCTGAGCAGGGTGACCGGGCCGGAGCGGCGCAGCGCGGCGAGTTCGCGATCACGGCCGGCGAACTGGGCGAGCGGCGCGGGAACCTGGCGCGGCACCGGCACGAGCGCTTCGACGGCCTTGCGTTCGCGGGTCAGTTCCTCGGCGGTCTCGCGGACCGCGTCGATGCCCTCGAACGGGTCGCCGCGCCACAACGTGAGCGCCTCGGCGTGCCGGCCCTGGTCGCGCAGCGCGCGGAAGTCGAGCAGATCCGAGTCGGTGACGTGCGCGAGGTAGCCGGTCTCGTAGGTGCGGATGAAGTCCGTGCCGCCCAGCGCCCGCCGCAGTCTGCTGATCGCCTTGCGCAGGGCCTGGGTGTCGCCGAGTTCGTGGAGGGGGACGACCTCGTTCGCGCGGGCGACGAGGAGCGCCAGCAGGTCCCGGCCGCGGCCTGCGGGCAGCACGATCGGCTGCCCGCTCACCTCGACCGCGAGCGGGCCGAGCACAAGGAAGCGGACGTCCCCCACGCGGGGGAGTATCGCCTATTCGGTGCGCTGCCGGGGCAGCACCATGTCCTCGGCGTGCGTGAACCGCTCCGGCTCGTTGCCCGTGACCAGGCGTGCGATCGTGCGGTGGCCCTTGTGCGCCTCGCGGAACGCGTCGGAGGCGACCCAGGCGCGGAAGGCCTCTTCTGACTCGAACTCGTTGACCGAGACGTACGGCTGGTCGTCCTGGGTCGGCTTGAGCAGCGTGCTGCGCAGCAGGCCGGGGACTCCGGGCAGGTGGGTGCGCATGTTGCCGCGGAAGTACCGCTCGAACTCCTCGGACATGTCCGCGTTCACGAACATCCGGTTGGTCGCGATGAACATGCTGGCCTCCTGATCCCGACGCTCTGTCGGGAACTATTCCAACTCCCCGTCGGGAAATCAAGCGCGATACGATTCCGATGTGCCGAGGATCAGCGCAGACACCGTGGCGGAACACCGCGCGAACCGGTTGCGTGCCCTGCTGGACGCCGGGCGGGACATCGTGGCGACCGAGGGAGCGGAGGCGCTGACGCTCGCGTCGCTCGCCCGACGTGTCGGGTTGTCGCGGCCGAGCCTCTACGAGTACTTCCGGTCGCGTGAGGAACTGGTCGCCGCGATCGTGTCCGACGCGCTGCCGGAGTGGGCGGACAAGCTGGAGGACGCGGTCAACAGCGCGTCCTCCGTGCCGGCGAAGATCGAGGCCTACCTGCGCACCGAGCTCGCGATCATCACCGACGGCAGCCACGGGGCGGTGGTGGCGTTGTCCGCGCACACGTTGCCGGACTCGTCGCGCGAGCAGATCCGGGCCGAGCACGAACGGTTGCTGGCGCCGCTGGTCGGGGTCTTCCGGACGGCCGGGGTGGAACGCGCGCCGTTGCGGGCGATGCTCGTGCACGCGATGGTCGAGGCGACGTCGCGGATGATCACGCCGGGTCGCACCGAGCACAACGAGGCCGTCATCCGGACGTTGCTCGACCAGGTTGTTTACGGGCTGGACAAGCCCATCAGCTGAACCGCCGGCATCCACCGATCGGTTGATCCAGCTCCCGCTCGTTGTTCGATGATCTTCGCGCGCCGTTCGCCGAGGCTGGGGCCATGGCGATCATCGAAGTGCACGACCTCGGGAAGAGGTACGGGCCCCGCGTGGCGGTGGACTCCGTGTCGTTCGAGGTGGCCGAGGGCGAGATCTTCGGGGTGCTGGGGCCGAACGGGGCGGGCAAGACGACGACGGTCGAGTGCGTGTCGGGGCTGCGGACGCCGGACCGGGGGACCGTGTCGGTGCTGGGCAAGCGACCGGCTGACGTCCGCGCGTCGATCGGGGTGCAGTTGCAGGCCTCGGAGTTGCCGGAACGGATGCGGGTCGGCGAGGCGCTGGCGTTGTTCTCGTCGTTCTACCCGGCGCCGGTCGACTGGTCCTCGCGGCTGGGGCTGGTGCCGCACCTGAAGGCGGAGTTCGGGCAGCTGTCCGGCGGGTTGAAGCAGCGGTTGTCGATCGCGCTGGCGCTGATCGGGTCGCCGCGGATCGCGGTCCTGGACGAGCTGACTACGGGGCTCGATCCGCAGGCGCGGCGGGACACCTGGTCGGTGATCGAGGAGGTGCGGTCGGCCGGCGTGACGATCCTGCTGGTCACGCACTTCATGGAGGAGGCGGAGCGGCTCTGCGACCGGGTGGCGGTGTTCCGCGACGGCCGGATCGTCGCGCTGGACACGCCCTCCGCGCTGGTGTCGCGTGTGGACGGTGCCACGTGCGTGCGGTTCGTGCCGTCCGTCGCGCTGGACGTGTCGTTGCTGGAGGCGTTGCCGGAGGTCACGTCGGTGTCCGCGGTGGGGGAGCAGCTCGTGGTCAGCGGGTCGGAGAACCTGCTGCACGCGGTGACGTCCCTGCTGGCACGGCGGCAGGTCCTGGCACGCCGGCTCCGCGTCGACCAGGTTTCGCTGGACGACGCCTACGTCGAACTGACCGGGGGTCGTGATGTTGAAGATCATTGAGATCGAGGCGCGGTTGTTCCTGCGCGATCGGCTGAACTCGCTGTTCGCGGTGCTGTTCCCCAGCTTGCTCTTGCTGGTGCTGGGCGCGATCCCGGCGTTGCGGACGCCTGATGCGAACTTCGGTGGGCAGCGGTTCATCGACAGCTACGTGTCGGCGCTCGTCGTGTTCACGTTGGTGTTCATCGGGTTGCAACGCCTGCCCGCCGTCGTGGCGACCTATCGGGAGAAGGGCGTGCTGCGACGGCTGTCGACGACTCCCATGCACCCGGCCCGGTTGCTGGCCGGGCAGATGGTGGTCAACTTCGCCGCGGTGATCTTGTCGGTGCTGCTCCTTATCATCCTGGGGTACGTCGTTTTCGGCGTCGACCTGCCTCACCATCCACTCGGCCTGGCGTGTGCCGTGGTGCTGGGAGGCGCGGGCACGTTCGCGTTGGGCCTGGTGATCGCCGCCCTGGCCCCGAACGCGCGGACGGCCGGTGGCTGGGCGGCGGTGGTGTTCATGCTGCTGATGTTCCTCGGTGGCGTGTACCTGCCGCGGTTCATGCTGCCCTCGGCGATTCAGGTGATCGGTTCGTACGCGCCTCCCGGTGTGGAGGCGCTGCAGCAGGCGTGGCTCGGTACCGCGCCGGACTGGAGGCATCTCGCGATCATGGGGCTGGTGAGCCTCGTGGCAGGTACCGTCGCGGCCAAGACTTTCCGCTGGGAGTAGTTCGTGGACATGGCCGCGTTGGACAGGTGGGAACGCAGGCTCATCTCGATCGCCCGCGTGATCCCGTACTTCGTGCTGACCGTGACGACGGTGCTGTACACGATCTTCACCACGCAGTCGGTGCCGGAGCGCTGGTTCACCTACGGCGTCGTGGCGTTCGGTTTCGTGTGGATGGCGTGGTGGTTCACGCTGCATCCGGCGTGGCACCGGCGCCCGGAGCTCATGGCCGTGTTCATCGGTGGCATGGTCGTGTTCTACGCGGTGCTGGGCCTGCGCGAGCACTGGTTCGGCGCGGTGTCGTACGCGGTCTACATCTACGCGAGCGAGCTCCTGCGCGGGCGCTGGATGTTCCTCGTCGTGGCGCTGACGGCCGGGCTGGCGACGCTGTCGTTGTTCGGCGGCTACCCGCCGCCGGGCGAGGAGGCGGCGTTCTGGTTGCTGCTGCTCGTCTTCGTGGTGCTGGCGTGCACCTTCACGTACGTCGGCCACGTGACGACCGAACAGTCCAGGCTGCGCAAGGAACTCCTCGACGAGAACGAGGGGCTGCACGCGCAGTTGCTGGTGCAGGCGCACGAGGCAGGCGTGCAGGACGAACGCCACCGCATGGCCGGCGAGATCCACGACACCCTGGCCCAGGGCCTGGCGGGCATCATCACGCAGCTGTCGGCGGCCACGGGTGCCGACTGGGAACGCCGCGTGGCGGTGGCCGCGGAACTGGCGCGCGAGAACCTGGCCGAGGCCCGCCGCTCCGTGTACGCCCTGCGCCCACCGGCCCTGGACTCGGCGGCGCTGCACGAGGCCCTGGACGACGTGGCGTCGGGCTGGTCGAAGCACAACGGCGTACCGATCTCGGTCACGCTGACCGGAGCCGTGCGCGAAACGCACCCCGAGGTGGAGGTCGCGTTGCTGCGCACCGCCCAGGAGGCCCTGGCGAACGTGGCGAAGCACGCCTCGGCGTCGCGCGTGGGCCTGACGCTGTCGTACATGGAGGACGTGGTGACCCTGGACGTGCGTGACGACGGAGTGGGCTTCGACCTGGCGGTCCCGTCCGACGGCTTCGGCCTGCCCGCGATGCGCCACCGCGTGCACCGCCTGTCCGGCGCGCTGTTCGTGGAGTCCGAACCGGGCACGGGCACGGCGATCTCGGCACGGGTGCCCGCGTGATCCGCCTCGTCATCGTCGACGACCACCCGGTCGTCCGCGACGGCCTGCGCGGCATGCTGTCCACCGGCGACTTCGAGGTGGTCGGCGAGGCCGCGTCCGGCGACGAGGCCGTCGCCGTGGTCACGGCCGTGTCGCCGGACGTGGTGCTGATGGACCTGCGCATGCCGGGCTCGGACGGCGTGTCCGCGATCGAACGGCTGCGCGACCACCCGTGCCGCGTCCTGGTGCTCACCACCTACGACACGGACCGCGACGTGCTGCCGGCCATCAAGGCGGGTGCCACCGGCTACCTGCTGAAGGACACCCCGCGCGACGAACTGCAACGCGCCATCCGTGCCGCGCACACGGGCGAGGCGGTGCTGTCGCCCGCCGTGGCGACGCGGCTGCTGGGCCAGGTGCGCGAGCCCGCGCTGGAACCGCTGTCCACACGGGAGCTCGACGTGCTGGCGCTGGTCGCCAAGGGGTCGACGAACCGGGCGGTGGCGGTGGCGTTGTTCATCAGCGAGGCCACGGTGAAGACCCACCTGCTGCACGTCTACGCCAAGCTCGGGGTGTCGGACCGGGCCGCGGCCGTCGCGGTGGCGTACGAGCGCGGGCTGTTGAGGGGGCGCGGACGTTGATGTCCCAGTGGAAGGACCATGCGGCGGGACCACTTCGGTTGGTCCCGCCGCCTGCGGCAACTCCCCCTTGCCAGTGGCACCCCCCGATGCCACTCCCTCACCCCTCGCGATGAAGGAACTCCCGCCAGTCCCCGAGATACGAGATGTCCCGGATGTCACCCGATTGGAGCAACGGGTCGACCATCGCGTCGCGCAGCACGGTCGCCAGCGCGGCGCTGCCGTCCTCCAGTTCGATGACGCCGATCTCCAGTTCCGCCGGTTCGGCGGGCACCAGGTGGTCGCGCAGGACCTTCAGCGGCAGGTCGTAGAGCTCACCGGCCACCGAGGCCGAGCCCGACTCGTGCATCGCGGGGAACTTCCCCCGCACCGAGAAGTACCGGTACTTGGGCGCACTGCGCGCCCGGCACACCATCGGCGTGCCCTGGAGCTGGGCGTGCAGCGGACCGCCCCGCATGCCGCCGCCGTTGAGGAAGATCAGTGCCATGACTCTCCAGGGTTCGGTGGATGGGGGTGGACAGCGCGGTCAGTGGGAGGCCGGTGCCGCCGTGCCGCACGGCCACGAGTTCGGCCGCGATCGACACCGCGGTCTCCGCCGGGCTGCGGCCGCCCAGGTCGAGGCCGATGGGAGAACGCAGCCGCGCCAGCGACGCCTCCGGAACACCCTCCGAGCGCAGGCGCGTGAGCCGTTCGGCGTGGGTGCGGCGGGAGCCCAGGGCGCCGACGAACGCCAGGGGCCGGGACAGGGCCTCCACGAGCACGGGGATGTCGAACTTCGGGTCGTGCGTCAGCACCACAACGGCGGTGGAGTCGTCGGTGTGGGTGGACGCGAGGTAGCGGTGCGGCCAGTCGACGACCACGGAATGTGCTGCGGGGAAACGGGAGGGAGTGGCGAACACGGGTCGTGCGTCGCAGACGGTCACGTGATAGCCCAGGAAGCGTCCGATCTCGGCCACCGCGGCGGCGTGGTCGATGGCGCCGAACACCAGCAGGCGTGGCGGCGGCATCCATGACTCGGTGAACACCCTGCCCTCCGCCTCGAAGCGCACGGAAAGCGGATGCCCGGCAACGGAAGCAGAGAGCGCCTCGCGCAACGCGGGGGAGTCGCGCTGCACCAGCACGTCCAGTGAGCCGCCGCAGGTGAGGCCGACCGCGAACGCCGTGTCGTCGGAGTAGCCGAACGAGGCGAGAACGGGCTCAGAGGTCGAAAGCACCTGGCACGCCAGGTCGTAGACCTCGGCCTCCACGCAGCCGCCGGACACGCTGCCGATCACCTCGCCGGACGGCCCGACGGCCATCGCGGCGCCGACCGGGCGCGGCGCACTGCCCCGCACGGCCACCACCGACGCGACCGCGAACCGGTCCCACGACAGCAGGGTCGACGCCAGGTCACGCATCGCACACTCCTTTCAGGTCCCGGCCGGGTGGCCGCCCGGCCGGGACGCCGCGTCACTTGCCGCTGATCAGATCCACGCCGAAGTACACGGCGAACATCAGGGCGAGGCCGGTCATCAGCCAGCCCGGCCAGCGGCCCTTGCAGATGCGCAGCACGACGTAGGACACGAGGCCCGCGCCGATGCCGTTGGTGATCGAGTAGGTGAACGGGATGATGGACACGGTCAGGAACACGGGGATCGTGAAATCCGTGTCCTGCCATGGAATCCGGCGGATCTGGGTCATCATCAGGCCGCCGATCACCACCAGCGCCGGGGCCGCCGCCTGCGCGGGCACGACCGTCGCCAGCGGCGTGAAGAGCAGCGCTACGAGGAACAGGCCGCCGGTCACCACCGAGGCCAGGCCGGTCCGGGCGCCTTCGCCAACGCCCGCGGCCGACTCCAGGAACACGGTGTTCGGGGCGGACCCCGTGACGCCACCGGCGATCGCGCCGGCGCCGTCGACCATGAGGATCTTGCCCATGCCCTCGACCTTGCCGTCCTTGGTCAGACCCGCCTCGTCGGAGACCGAGGTGATCGTGCCCATGGCGTCGAAGAAGCCGGACAGCACCAGCGTGAACAGGAAGATCGTCGCCGCGATCACGCCGGCGGACACGAAGCCGCCGAACAGGTCCACCCGGCCGAACAGGCCGAAGTCCGGTGAGCTGACCACGGAGGACGGCAGCGACGGGGTCACGAGACCCCAGCCCTCGACGTCGAACGCGGCGTTCACGCCGATGGCGACGACGGTGGCCACCACGATGCTGATCAGTACGGCACCGGGCACGCCGCGCGCCAGCAGCACGATCATCAGCAGCAGGCCCAGGCAGAAGATCGCGATCGGCCAGCCGCTCAGGTGGCCGTCGAGGCCCATCCGCACCGGCACCGTCGACTGCGCCGCGTCCGGCGTGCGGGTCACGAAACCGGCGGAGACCAGTCCCACCAACGCGATGTAGAGCCCGATGCCCACGGTGATCGCGATCTTCAACGGCTCCGGGATCGCGTTGATGATCCGCTCGCGGACACCCGAGGCGGCCATGATCACGATGCAGACGCCTTCCAGCACCACCAGGCCGAAGGCCTGCGCCCACGTCATGGTCGGCGCCATCTGGAAGGCCACCACGCCGTTGACGCCGAGACCGGCGGCGATGGCGAGGGGGGCGTTGCCGACGAGTCCCATGAGGACGGTCATCACGCCGGCGGCGAGCGCCGTCGCCGTGGTGATCTCGGCGATGGTCAGCTTGGCGCCGGTGATGTCCGCGGACGCGCCGAGGATCAACGGGTTCAGCAGCACGATGTACGACATCGCGACGAACGTCGTGATGCCACCACGCACCTCACGGCCCAACGAGCTGCCGCGTTCGGTGATGCGGAAGAACTGGTCGAGCGGCGATGTCGACGCTCGGCTCCGTAACTGGGTCATTGATGGACGGCCTTTCCCATGCCGGTGGGCGCGTTCCAACGCTGGAACGCGTTTGAGACAGCTCCGGTCAGCGATCAGGCTTGTGGCCCTCTATTGCGCGGCCAGCGCTCCTCCGGGGGCACGCCGCTCATGGACTGGTTGCTCGTGAACAAACACAGCCGTTAGTAGTCGATTCGAGTTGCGAGGGACGTCCACGCTGTGAACGGGGCGTTGTCCTCGCCTGTGGAGATCTGATGTACCGGCAGGTCCCACTCCGAACGGGACTTGCTGAAGAGTTCGTAGAATTCCCGGTCGTCGAAACCGGCCGCAGCCGCGTCGTGGCGGTCGGCGGCGTAGATCACCTTGTCCACCCGCGCCCACAGCGCGGCGGACAGGCACAGCGGGCACGGCTCGCACGAGGAAATCAAGGTGCAGCCCGTCAAACGGAAGTCACCGAGCGCCTGGCAGGCCGCGCGAATCGCGACGACTTCGGCGTGGGCGGTAGGGTCGAGGTTCGGCGTCACCTGGTTCACACCGGTGGCGATCACCTCGCCGTCGCGGACGATCATCGCGCCGAACGGGCCCCCGCCGGAGGCCACGTTCTGGGTGGCCAGGTCGATGGTGGCGAGCAGATGTGCGTTCACGGCAAACAACTCCAGGGAAATCAAGCACAGGTCAGGTACCGGTGAGGTGTTCCGGGCGGACCGGGACGCGGGTGAGCGCCAGGCCGGTGGCCGCGCGGATCGCCGCCACGATCGCCGGGGTCGACGAGATGGTGGGCGGTTCGCCGACGCCCCGGATGCCATACGGGGCATGGGGATCGGCGAGCTCGAGCACGTCGATGCTCATCGGCGGCATGTCGAGCACGGTGGGGATGAGGTAGTCGGTGAAGGACGGGTTGCGCACCTTGCCGCCGGACGTCTGGATCTCCTCCATCACCGCGAGGCCGAGGCCCTGGGCGGAACCGCCCTGGATCTGGCCCATCACGGCCTGCGGGTTGAGCGCCTTGCCCACGTCCTGCGCGCAGTCCAGTGACACCACGCGCACCAGGCCGAGGTCGACGTCCACGTCGACCACGGCGCGGTGGGCGGCGAAGCCGTACTGGACGTGCGCATTGCCTTGTCCGGTAACGGGATCGAGTGCCTCCGTCGCGCGGTGACGCCACTCGGTGGTCTCGTCGATGACCTCGTCGCCGATGTCGGTGCGCCCGGCCAGACGATCGCGGACCAGAGCACAGGCGGCCTTCACGGCACCGCCGGTGACGTACGTCTGGCGCGAGGCGGAGGTCGAGCCGCCGTTGCCGATCGTGGTGTCCATCGGCAGCACGGTCACGCGTTCGATGCCGAGTTCGGTCCGCACGATCTGCTGCATGATCGTCACCAGGCCCTGACCGACCTCGCAGGCGGCGGTGTGCACGGCGGCGGCCAGCGAGCCGTTGACCATCGAGACCCGGACGCGCGCGGTCGAGTAGTCGTCGTAGCCCTCGGAGAAGCAGATGTTCTTGATGCCCACCGCGTAGCCGACGCCACGGACGACGCCCTCGCCGTGCGTGGTGTTCGAGACGCCACCGGGCAGTTCGCGGATGTCCGACGAGGTGCCGGCGGGCAACGGCTTGTCCTGCACCAGCTTCAGCAGTTGCGCGACGGGCGCGGCCGAGTCGACGACCTGGCCGGTCGGCATCACCGAACCCTCGGTCATCGCGTTCCGCACGCGGACGTCGACCGGCGACATGCCCAGCGCCTCCGCCAGCTTGTCCATCTGGGACTCGTAGGCGAAGCCTGCCTGTACAGCACCGAATCCACGCATGGCGCCGCACGGCGGGTTGTTCGTGTAGAGGCCGTAAGCGTCGATCGTGACGTTGTCGACCTCGTACGGGCCAACGCCCAGCGTCGCCGCGTTGGCCACGACGGCGGGCGTCGAGGAGGCGTAGGCACCACCGTCGAGATACATGTGAGTGCGGACGTAGACGAGCTTGCCGGTGTGGTCGGCGCCGTGCTCGTAGTACAGCACGGCGGGGTGCCGGTGCACGTGCCCGTAGAACGACTCTTCGCGGTTGTAGACCATCTTCACGGGCTTGCCGGTGTACAGGGCCAGCAGGCACGCGTGCACCTGCATCGACAGGTCCTCGCGGCCACCGAACGCGCCGCCGACACCGGACAGCGTCAGCCGCACCTGCTCCTGCGGCAGGCCCAGCGCGGCCGCGATCTGGTCTCGGTCGACGTGCAGCCACTGCGTCGCGACGTAGAGGTCCACCGAGCCGTCGGTGGCCGGCACCGCGAGCCCGGACTCCGGTCCGAGGAACGCCTGGTCCTGCATGCCGACCTCGTACCGCCCGGTCACCACGACGTCGGCCTCGACGTCCTGCGAGCCGCGCCGGATCGGCACGTGCCGCACCAGGTTGCCGCCGGGGTGCAACGGGGTGTCGCCCGCGGCGGTCTCCATGTCCACGACTGGTTCGAGCACGTCGTAGGTCACGACGATCTTCTTCATGGCCCGTAGCGCCGTCTCCGGGTGGTCGGCGCCGACCAGCGCGACCGGTTCGCCCTGGTAGCGCACGACGTCCACGGCCAGCACCGGCTGGTCCTTGTGCTCCAGCCCGTACAGGTTGCGTCCGGGTACGTCCGAGTGCGTCAGCACCGCGTACACACCCGGTACCTTCAACGCCTCCGTCAGGTCGACCGACGTGATGCGCGCGTACGGGTGCGGCGAACGCAGCGTCGCGCCCCAGATCATGTCCTCGTGCCACAGGTCGGACGAGTAGGCGAACTCGCCGCGCACCTTCAGGTTGCCGTCCGGGCGCTGCGGCGACGTCCCGATGCCACCCGACACCGCGGAGGTGAGTTCGGCGGGAGTGAGGGTCATCGCGCTGCCTCCTGGAGCTTCAGGCTGGCCGCGGAGAGGTCCCGCGCCAGCTCGTCGGTCGACGCCGTGAGCAGAACTCCGTCCCGCACCACGACCTCACCGCCCACGACCAACAGTTTCAACGGCGGGGGAGTGCCGAGCACCAGTGCCGCCACCGGGTCCGCGATCCCCGCGTAGTCCATTCCGGACAGGTCCCACACGGCGAGGTCCGCGACCTTGCCAGGCTCGATCGAGCCCAGCGAGTCCGCGCGGCCCAGCACCTGCGCGCCGCCCATCGTGCCCATCCACAACGCCTTGCGGGCGTCCATCGCACCCGGTCCGCCGCGCTGCCGTGCCTGGTACAGGGCCGACCGCAGCTCGACGACGAGGCCACCGTCCTCATTGGACGCGGCACCGTCGACCCCGAGGCCGACCGGCGCACCGGCGTCCAGCAGGTCGCGGACCGGTGCGATCCCGGTGCCCAGCCGCCCGTTCGACGTCGGGCAGTGCGCGGACCCGGTCGAGGTCGCCCCGAGCCGCTTCACCGCGGCGGCGTTCAGGTGCACGGTGTGCGCGAGCCACACGTCCGGCCCCAGCCAGCCGAGTTGCTCGGCGTACTCGGTGGGCATGCACCCGTTCTCCGCCAGGCACTGCTCTTCCTCGTCCATCGTCTCGGCGAGGTGCGTGTGCAGCCGGACGCCGTGGCGGCGAGCCAGGGACGCCGCCCCGGTCATGAGTTCGCGCGACACGGAGAACGGCGAGCAGGGCCCCACGGCCACCCGGACCAGCGCGTCGTCGGCGGTCGAGTGGTAGTCGCCGATCGCCTGCTCGGTCGCGATCAGCGCGGCCTCGGTCTCCTCGACCAGGTTGTCCGGCGGCAGTCCGCCGTGCGACTGGCCGCGGTCCATCGACCCGCGGATCGCCTCGAGCCGGATGCCGATCCGGCGTCCCGCCGACACCAGCGCGTCGAAGACGTCGCCGCCACCGGACGGGAAGACGTAGTGGTGGTCGGCGGCCAGCGTGCAGCCCGTCAACGCCAGCCGGGCGAGCCCTGCCGACGCCGCCGCGTGCGTCACGGTGTCGTCCAGCCCGCGCCACACCGGGTACAGCGCGGTCAGCCACTCGAACAGCGTGGCGTCGGTCGCGAGTCCGCGCGTCGCCCACTGGTACAGGTGGTGGTGGGTGTTGATCAGCCCCGGCGTGACCAGGCACGACGACGCGTCGACGTAGGTGTGCGACTCGTAGGGCCGGGGCGCCGGGCCGGAGCCGACGGACTTGATCCGTCCGCCGTCGATCACGACGTGCCCGGACGGGTGCTCGGTCCCGGACTCGTCCACAGTGGACACCGCGCAGCGGTCGAGGACGATCATCGGCGCGACGCCGCCAGTCGCACGGCGTCCAGGATCTTCTCGTACCCCGTGCAGCGGCACAGGTTCCCGGCCAGCGCCTCGCGGATCTCCGGATCCGACGGCTTCGGCACGCGGTCGAGCAGGTCGTGCGCCGCCACGACGAGACCGGGCGTGCAGAACCCGCACTGCACCGCGCCCGCCTCGACGAACGCCTCCTGCACCGGGTCCAGGGTGTCCCCGTCGGCCAGCCCCTCGACCGTCCGCACGTCCCTGTCCTGCACCTGCCCGGCCGCGACCAGGCACGCGCACACCGGCACGCTGTCCAGGTACACCGTGCAGGAGCCGCACTCGCCCTGCTCGCAGGCGTTCTTCGAGCCGGGCAGCCCGAGCCGCTCCCGCAGCACGAACAGCAGCGACTCGCCTTCCCACACGTCGTCGGCCTGACGCTGCTCGCCGTTGACCGTCACGTTCACGCGCATGGCCGCTCCTCGCTTCCATTGTTCTTGGCGACAAGTTCCTGCCAGGCCCAGCCCAGCGTCCTGCGTGCCATCACCGCGAGGGCGTGCTTGCGATACGCCGCCGACCCGCGCACGTCGTCGATCGGCGACGCGGCCCGGGAGACCAGCTCACCGAACTCGCGCTTCACCGAGTCGAGCAACGGCTTCGGGGCCTTGAAGTCCAGCGCCGAGGCGAGAAACTCCTCGGCCTCCCGCGCCCGCCGTGGCGTCGGTGCGGCGGATCCGACGGCCGCGCCGACGCGGTTCTCCTGCGGGAACAGCGAAATCGCGAACGAGCACACCGCGATCACCATGGCGTTGCGCGTGCCCACCTTGGAGAACTGCTGTGGCCCCTTGGCAGGCGTCAGGTGAACCGCGACGATCAGCTCGTCCTGCTCCAGCGCGTTCCGCTTCACCCCCAGGTAGAACTCGGCGGCGGGGATCATCCGCGTGCCGCGCACGGAGGCCACCTCGATGACCGCGTCGGACGCCAGCAGCACCGGGTGCGTGTCCCCGGCGGGGGAGGCCGCGCCGAGGTTGCCGCCGACCGTGCCGCGGTTGCGGATCTGCGGCGACCCGACCGTCCGGGAGGCCATGGCGAGCCCCGGCAGTTCGGCGCCGAGCTCGTCGATGATCCGCACGTACGGCACACCAGCGCCGACCCGCAGCCCGTCGGACCACTGCTGGAGCTCGGGAATCCGGGTCAGGTCCAGCAGGGCGGAGGGACGGCGGTGGTCGTAGTTCAGCTCCACCATGACGTCCGTGCCGCCGGCGATCGGCACGGCGTCCGGCCGGGAGGCCTTCAGCTCCAACGCCTCCGCAAGCGTTTCCGGTCGAAGGAAGTCCATCGTCAGCTACCTCGGTAGGTGGAGTAGGCGAACGGCGACAGCAGCAACGGCACGTGGTAGTGCTGCGCCGGATCGGAGTAGTCGAAGGTGAGCACGACCTCGGGGAAGAACGGCGCCGCTTCCGCCGTGTCGAACACCAGCCGGTACACCCCGGCCTCCAGGCCTTCACCCCATCCGGTGATCCGGCCGTCGGTGTTCGTCTCGGCGTTCGCCACCTCTGTCCCGTCGCGGCGCTGCAGCGACACGGCGATACCGGCGAACGGCCTGCCGCGCGCCGCGTCCAGCACGTGCGTGGAGATCGTCACTCGCCCTCCCATCTGGTTGTGAGCCAGTACACAGACCCACTGTGTCCTTGAGCTACGGCCGCGTTACATGAATCGCCAGGCTCCTACAGACCGTGAATTTGTGCTTTCCTACAAACACGAATGGACGAAAGTGACCTGTCATGTTGCTCCTGCGGACGTTGCTGCAGATGCCGGAACTGCGCCTGAGCCTGCACACCGGTGAAGACCAGCTCGACCGCACCGTCACGCGCGTGTACGGAACGGAGCTGCCCGACCCCAGCCGGTACCTGTCCGGAGGGGAGCTCGTGCTGTCCGGCCTGCTCTGGCACCACGGCCCGCAGGACTCCGAGACGTTCGTCCACTCGCTCGCCGCGGCCCGCGTCGCCGGCCTCGCCGCATCCGAGACCGAGAACCGCGCGCTGCCCGCAGACCTCGTCGACGCCTGCGTCCGCCACCACGTGCCGCTGCTCGAAGTTCCCATCGACCTCTCGTTCGCGACCATCACCGAACGCGTCTCGATGGAGCTGGTGGGGCTTTCCCGCCACCGCCGCCTGCTGAGCGTCGTAGCGGAGGGTTCGGGCCTCCCCGCGCTGCTGCTCGCCGGCGGCCACGAACTCGGCGCCTCGTGCTGGGTGCTGTCCACGGCGGGCCGGGTCGTCGCGGGCGGCGAACTGCCGGACCGGCTCGTGCTGGTCAAGGAGTTCCTGCAGGCCGACCGCCTCCCGAAGACGGTCAAGGGCGTCACCCTCGTGCCCGTCTCCGAACGCGGCGGCAACCGGCTCACCAGCTGGATTCTCGTCGTGGGCGGTTCCGTGCAACCGGAGGCCGCCGCCGAGCTCGCGTCACTGGTCGCGCTGGAGAGGCTGCGCGAGGCGCAGGGCAGGCAGATCGAGAACCGTACCGCCGCACCTCTGGTCTCCGCGGTGCTGAGCGGCTCGGCCGACCTGGAGTCACGGCTCGCGGCGGCCGGTCTGGAACGCGCCCAGCTGCGGGTGATCAGCGCGGTGACGTCCGACCAGCGCGCCGACCTCGCGGCGGCCGTGCTGGAGGAGGCACTGCCCCAGGCGCTCGTGACCCCCGTCGGCGACGCCGTCTACGCGGTGGCCGTGGCCGGCGACGCACAGCCCGACGACCTCCGTGAGGCGATGCGCGTGATGGAACCGGGCCTCGGCTCTTCCCGCGTGCTCGTCGGCATCAGCTCACCCGTCACGTCGCGCGGCCTGCGCGGCGCCGCAGAGGAAGCCACGCACGCGCGCCGGCTGGGAGAGCGCCGTGGCGGCCGCACGTGTGTGGTGGCGGGCGAGGAGATCGCGCTGCACCAACTGCTGCTCGCGGGCGTGCCGGAGGAGTTGCGCACTTCGTTGCGCCGTCGGCTCCTCGGGCCCGTCTTGGACTACGACGCCGAGCACGGTTCGGATCTCGTGGGCACGTTGAAGGTCTTCCTGGACTGCTCCGGCTCGTGGACGGCGGCGGCCGGCAAGCTGCACGTCCACGTGAACACGTTGCGGTACCGGATGGGGCGCGTGGAGGAACTGCTCGGCGTCGACCTCGCGGAGTTCGAGGCACGCGTGGACCTCTTCCTGGCCTTGCAGGCGGGGTAGCTTGGGCTGGTGCCCGACCATCGGCCGATCGAACGAATCGCGGCCGACCTTCGTCGTGTGCGCCGGGTGCGGGCCCGGTTCGAGCCCGGCGCGTCGGCGGCCAAGAAGATCGGTGCGCGTCAGGCGTACGACGCGCTGCTCGTGCAGGCGTGCGACGCGCTGGGTGTCGAGCACCGGTTGCTCACCCTGCCCGAAGGGATGGACCGCGAGATCGAGCGGTTGCGGGTCGAGGAACGACTGAGGGATCTCGGCTTGTCAGTCTGATGGCTGATACCGCCTGAGCCTTCAGGCTGATGCTCGGACACTCCTCCGCTTCCTACTGTTCGGGGCATGAAGACCGCCGCCTTACTCGTGGGCCTGCTGCTGGCCGGGATCACCGGCTGTGCGGCAGCGCCCAGCATCCGTGTGGTGGTCGAGGGAACGGGCACGACCGATCGGCTCACCTACACGTTCCCCGGCGAGGAGGAACGCACGCTGCGCAACCCCGATCTGCCGTTCGAGCGCATGGGCAAGCGCAAGGGACGGGTCGTCGTGCGGCTCGAAGGAGTGCACGGCGAGCTCACCTGCAAGATCATCATCAACGGCCGGCAGGTGCGGTCGTCGACGTCGAGCACGGGCGCGGCACTCACCTGCGATCACTCGATGGCCGTCTGATGTAAGACGAGGAAAGCCCGTAGCTTCAACGTGTCGGGGAGGTACGGGTTGATGAGTGACGTGCTGGCTGTCAGGGCCACAGGAGTGATCAGGGGCAGGAACGACGTACCGCCGAGATTCCGGCCACCCGCGCCGCCGCGGCACTTCGTCGGCAGGGACGCGGAGCTCGCGAGCATCAGGGCAGGGGTGACGGTGCTGTACGGCGCGGGCGGGACGGGGAAGACCGCGCTGGCGCTGAAGTGGTTGCGGGAGAGGGGATCCGGCGACCAGCTGTACCTCGATCTGGCCGCGCACGACCTGGGGCGCGTGCTGCGGGCGTTCGGGCTGAGCGCCGAGCCCGAGGACGAACGTGCCGTGTTCCGCAGTCTCGTGCTGCGCCGGCAGTTCACCCTGTTGCTGGACAACGCGGACTCGGCCGAGCAGGTGACGCCGCTGCTGCCCCCGTCGGGCACGGTGCTCGTGACCAGCCGGGTCAGGCTGAACCTGCCGCAGGCACACGAGATCGCCGTCGGCTCGCTCACCGACGACGGCCGGCTCGGGCCGTTGCTCGACCGGTCCTATGTGGAGCTTCCCGAACGGCAGGCGCGGCTCTATCGGCTCTGCGCGTGGGAGCCGGACACGTTCGGCGTACCGATGGCGGCGGCGATCGCGGGGGAGTCCGAGTGCGACGTCGAGGACGCGCTGGACGACCTGGTGGAGAAGTCGCTGCTGACCGAGGTGGGGGACGACGGGTTTCGGTTTCATGACCTCGTGCGTGCCCATGCGCGCGCAAAGCGCTATCAATAGTAAATAGGGTCCACGGCCGTTTAACGCAAAGCGCTCCGTTGAACGAACTTTGTTGGCGTTGAACGGTTATCCACACCGACCCGTCCCTTTCGGGAATCCGAATCAGTCATATCCTTCGCGTCATGCCGAAGGATTTCCGGGCCACGACTCTCGAACGCGCCATCGGGCGGCAGCTGGCCGGGTGGCGCGACGAGCGCGAGCTGAGCCTCACCGAGGCGGGCCAGCGCGTGGGCTTCAGTAGCGCCAAGCTGTCCATGATGGAGAACGCGGTGCAGCCGTCGGCGCCCGTGGACGTCATGGCGCTCGGCTACGTCTACAAGGTGCCCACCCCGGAATGGCAGGCCGTGGTGTTGCGCGCGCAGTACGCGGAACAGGTGCGCACGCGCTCGGTGAACAACGGGCCGCTTTTCGACCCGGCGGCGGATTTCGTGAACCTGGTTTTCGAGGCGACGTCGCTGCGGGTGTTCACGACGGATCTGGTTCCGCCGGTGTTCCAGCTCCCCGGTTACGCGAACGCCGTCCTGCAGTCCGACGACCCGGTGCGGACGGCACGGCTCGCGATGGTGCGGGAGGCGTGGTCGGCGCGCCTGAACGACAGGGACCCGCTGACGGTGCAGGCCGTGTTCCCGGAAGCGGTGCTGCGGCACGTGATCGGCGGCCTGCGGGTGATGAAGGCACAGCTGCTGCACCTGATGGAGGTCAGCGAGCACGAGACGGTGAGCGTGCAGGTCGTGCCGCGCGACGCGGGGGCGTACCCGGCGATGGGGTCGCCGTTCACGTTGCTCGGGTTCCCGCACCGGCAGCACAACGACGTGGCGTACCTGGAGACGTTCATCAGGGGCGAGTACGTCGAGGAGCCGGGGCTGACCGAGGAGTGCGCGCAGCGGTTCGCGGGGCTGCAGAAGATCGCGCTGGGCACCGGTGAGTCGCTGGAGCTCATCGCCGAGGCCGCCGCTGACCTGTAGAGATGTCGGGTTCCTGAGAAAACTCCTGCTCGCCGCCCAGCGGGGGAAGGATCAGGGAGCACCTCAATCCGAGATATCCCCTCTGGCAAGGAGGCGGCATGTACCGCAGATTCGGTGTCCTGCTCGCGGCGGTCCTGGGCGTCACGCTCACCGCCACGGCGCCGGCCACCGCAGGCGCGTTCACACACTTCCCCACGGAGTTCTCCCTGCCCAACGGGTGGCAACCGGAAGGCATCGCGATCAGCGGCACGACGGCCTACTTCGGGTCGCGGGCCGACGGGTCGATCTACGCGGCGGACCTGCGCACCGGCAACGGCAAGGTGCTCGCCAAGGGGCCGGGCACGCCGTCGCTCGGTATGAAGGTCGATGACCGCAAACGGCTGTGGGTCGCCGGTGGTGTCGGTGGCGACGCACGGGTCTACGACACGCGTTCCGGCAAGTTGCTGGCGACGTTCCAGTTCGCGACCGCGGACACGTTCGTCAACGACGTCGTGCTCACCGAGAAGGCGGCGTGGTTCACCGACTCGCGCAAGGCGGTGCTCTACGAGGTGCCGCTGAGCCTGAAACCGCATCGCACGCTCGCACTGACCGGCGACCTCGTCGTCACCCCCGGCGCGACGAACCTCAACGGCATCGTCACCGGGCTCGAAGGCGGCCTGATCGTCGTGCAGAGCAACACCGGAAAGCTGTTCAGGATCGATCCCCGGAGCGGGAAATCGACCGAGATCAATTTGAACGGTCAAACACTGACCAATGGCGACGGTCTGTTGCGTGAGGGACGTCAGTTGTACGTGGTGCAAAACCGGCTGAACAAAGTCGCGCGCTACACGCTCAGCCGTGATGGCGCGACGCTTGCGGCGGAACGCACGGACGCGCGGTTCGACGTTCCCACGACGGTCGCCGCGTTCGGCAAGCGCCTCTACCTGCCGAATGCCCGGTTCAGCACGCCTCCGACGCCCGAGACGACCTACACCGTCGTCGCGGTCGAGCGGCCGTAGAACGGAACGGCAGAACTAGCCCGTACGGGGGTTCTTGCCTTGTGAGAACCCTCGTACCGGGTGTTGCTCCACTCACTCGACTGGGTAGCCTGCCAACCGCGTACTGCGTGTGATCGCTGTCATTGGGTAACGATGATCTCTCGCCGTAACCTGATTACAGCCGAAGGAGTTACTCAGGTAGCCCCAGCGCTGGCCGTGGGACACAGGAGACCGTGAGCGCTGTGAACGAGAAGAGCGGTTACACACCGACCAACTACCGGACCATTCGGTCGCGGCTGGCCGGTGTCGTGGTCGTTCCCAGCGTGGTGCTGCTGGTCATGTGGGCCGTTTTCTCCTCTTACACCCTTTTTGACGGTTTCTACCTGCGGTCGGTCGCGGCCGGGGTGAAGGGCGCGTCGATCCCGTCCGTCGAGGCGCTCGCCGGCCTGCAGAAGGAACGCCAGCTGACCCTGGAGGTCCTCAGCAACGCCGAGGGCGTCGACCGGGGCGGGCTGGGGCGCCAGCGCAGCATCACCGACGAAGCGGTGCGCAAGATGCGGGACGCGTTCACGGAACTCTCCGAGAGCGCGCCGCAGGACACCGCCGACCGGATCAACGCGCTCAACTCCGTGCTGGACGAACTGCCGCAGCAGCGTTCGCGCGTCGACTCGGGGTCGGCGAACCCGCAGGCGCTCTACGACTACTACAACGGCCTCCTCGACTCGGGCGTCGCGCTGCTGTCCCGGCAGGCGCGGCTCGTGCCCGACTCGGAGGCGAGCCAGGCAGGCGTCCAGGCCGTCACGATCTTCCAGACCGCCGACTGGCTCTCGCGTGGTGCCACGATCGGGTCGCGCGGGCTGCTCAACGGCACGTTCACCGCGCCCGAACGCGTCGAGTTCGCCCGGCTGACCGGTGCCTACCACTCGGGCCTCGACTCCACGATCCCGTTCGCGCTGGAGCAGCCGCGCGCGCAGTACGACTCGTTGCGTGGCAGCACCGAGTACCGGACGCTGCTCGACCTCGAGGGCCGGATCATCAACGGCGACGCGACCGTCACCGACGTGCAGTGGCGCGGCGTGGCCAGCCCCGTGCACGACAACCTCGTCGGCCTCGCGGTCACGCAGGCCCGCAACGCCGCCGACCTCGGCGTAGACAAGGCCGACAGCCGGGTCGCCGCGGTGCTGATCGGCAGCCTGATCGCGTTGCTCGCCGTCGTCGTCGGCATCGTGCTGGCGTTGCGCATCTCGAACCGGCTCGTGTCGAAGGCCCTGGTCATGCGGCTGGCGTCGCTGCGGGAGGACACGCTGCGGCTCGCGCAGGAACGGCTGCCGCACATCGTGGCGCGGCTGCGCGGCGGCGAGCAGGTGGACGTGCACCGCGACATGCCGCCGCTGGACTACGGCAACGACGAGATCGGCCAGGTCGCGGACGCGTTCAACGCCGCCCAGTACACGGCGGTCGCGGCGGCGGTGAAGGAGACGCAGGCGCGCGAGGGCGTGAACCGGGTCTTCCTCGACATCGCGCACCGCAACCAGGGGCTCGTGCACCGGCAGCTCAAGATCCTCGACAAGCTGGAACGCGAGGAGGAGCACCCCGAACAGCTCGACCAGCTCTTCCAGCTCGACCACCTGGCGACCCGCGCCCGCCGCAACGCGGAGAACCTGATCATCCTCGCCGGCGAGCAGCCCGGCAGGCAGTGGCGCAAGCCCGTGCGGCTGAGCGACGTCATTCGCTCCGCCGTCGCCGAGACCGAGCAGTACGTCCGGGTCAGGGTCAACCCGGTGCCCGACCGCGCGCTGGCGGGCGTGGCCGTCGCCGACACCATCCACCTGCTCGCCGAGCTCGTCGACAACGCGACGGCGTTCTCGTCACCGCGCTCCGAGGTCGTCATCCACTCCAGCGCCGCGCCGCACGGCCTCGTGGTGGAGATCGAGGACCACGGCCTCGGCATGACGCAGGAGGAGCGCCTCCAGGCCAACGCGAAGCTCTCCAACCCGCCCGACTTCGAGACGATGGCGTTCCGCGGCGAGTCCAGGCTGGGACTGTTCGTCGTCGCCCGGCTGGCCGCACGGCGGGGCATCAAGGTGGAGTTGCGCGACTCGCCCAACGGCGGCACTGTCGCGTTGTGCGTGCTGCCGCCGAACATCGTCGCCCCGCACAACACCGCGGGCGACATCACCGAGACCACGCAGATGCCGGTGCGGTCGTTCCACGACACGTACCACGGGCACGTCGAGGAACACCCGAGCTTTCCCGTGAAGGTGAATCCCGAAGTGCGCGCGGCACTGAACGCAGGGCTGAAGGCGCTCGTAGAACCTGATATGAGCACAGTTGCCCCAGCGGCCGTGTCCGCACCGGACGCATCGGTGGAAGAACCAACCTCCGCGGCACCTCCGGCCCAGGACGGGAAGGCACCCCTTCCCCGCAGGAAGAAGCGGCAGAACCTCGCGCCGCAGCTCATGCAGTCCTCGGAGGAGCCGCCGCACGCCGAGCCGGTGACCGGCGAAAGGTCGGCAGAGCGGGCCCGTGACGGTTTCGCCGCGTTCCAGCGCGGTACCCGCGACGCCCGGCTGACCGATGACTGGAGATCAGAAGGAGCCCCCTCGTCATGAAGCACAACGCAAGCCAGCACGGCGAACTGAACTGGTTGCTGGAGGACCTGATCCAGCGAGTGGTCGGCGCCCGCCACGCGGTCGTGCTGTCGGCGGACGGACTCCTGCTCGGCCGTTCGGCCGGGCTGTCCCGCGACGACTCGGAGCACCTGTCCGCGATGGCGTCGGCGTTCCAGTCGCTCGCCCGCGGCACCGGACGGCATTTCGGCGGTGGCGCCGTCCGGCAGACCATCGTGGAGATGGAACACGCGTACCTCTTCGTGACCGCCGCGGGTCACGGGGCTTGCCTGGCCGTGCTGGGCGAGGAAGATGCGGACATGGGCATGATTGCGTACGAGATGAACATGCTGGTGAAGCGCGTCGGTACGTACCTCTCGTCGGCTCCGCGCGCGGAGACCGCGACAGTGCCCTCGGCGCGTGAGTCGCGCTGATGACCTCGCGCGAGGACTGGTGGTACGACGAGGCCGCGGGGCCGCTGGTGCGGCCCTACGCGATGGTGCGCGGCCGCACCCGGCCGAACGCGCCTGACCTACACCTCGTGACGCAGGTCCGAGCTTCCTCGTTTACGTCCGACCAGACGTCGCTGACGGTCGAACATCGCGAGATCATGGCCCTGTGCGCACGCCCGCTCTCGATCGCCGAGGTCGCCGCCTACCTCGACGTGCCGCTCATCGTGGTGAAGGTCCTGCTGTCGGACCTCATCGAGCGTGGTGACGTGCTCGTGCAGAACTCGTCCCCCAAGATTCCCGACCGGAATCTCCTGCAGGCCGTACTGGATGGTGTTCGTGGGATCTGATGGCCAGCTGACCGTGCCGACCGCGGTCAAGATCGTCATCGCCGGCGGGTTCGGCACCGGCAAGACCACGATGGTCGCGTCGGTGTCCGAGATCCCGCCGCTGCGGACCGAGGAACTGCTCACCGAGGCCGGTGTGCACGTCGACGACCTCGCCGGCATCGAAGGCAAGGACACGACCACCGTCGCCCTCGACTTCGGTCGCATCACCATCAACACCAAGGTGGTGCTGTACCTGTTCGGCACGCCCGGCCAGAACCGGTTCTGGTTCATGTGGGACGAACTGGCGACCGGTGCGATCGGCGCCGTGGTCCTGGTGGACACGCGCCGGCTCGACTCGTCGTTCCCCTCGATCGACTTCTTCGAGCACCGGGCGATCCCGTTCGTCGTCGCCGTGAACTGCTTCGACGGGTCGCAGCTGTACACGGTGGACGAGGTGCGGCACGCGCTCGACCTGGACGAGGCGATCCCGGTGGTGCTGTGCGACGCGCGGGACCGGGAGTCGTCGAAGTCGGTGCTGGTCGAGCTGATCCTGCACACGATGAACCGGCTGGCCGCCGTCTAGTGAGAAGGCCCGCTCCGAGGAGCGGGCCGTCGCGTCATTTCGCGTAGTTGTGGAAACCGCGGCCCGACTTCTTGCCCAGCAGGCCCGCGTCCACCATGCGCAGCAGCAGCGGCGGCGGCGAGAACAGCGGTTCCTTGAACTCGTCGTACATCGACTCGGCGATGGCCTTCGTGGTGTCGAGGCCGATCAGGTCGGTGAGGCGCAGCGGGCCCATCGGGTGGGCGCAGCCGAGCACCATGCCGTTGTCGATGTCGTCGGCCGAGGCGAAGCCGGACTCCAGCATGCGGATCGACGAGAGCAGGTAGGGGATCAGCAGCGCGTTGACCACGAAACCGGCGCGGTCCTGCGAGCGGATGACCTCCTTGTGCAGGGTCTCGCGCACGAACTGCTCCGCGCGGTCCTGCGTGGTGGCGCCGGTCAGCAGCGACGGCACGATCTCCACGAGCTTCAGGACCGGCACCGGGTTGAAGAAGTGCACGCCGATGACCTGCTCCGGGCGACCGGTGGCCATGCCGAGCTTCATGATCGGGATGGACGACGTGTTGGACGCGAAGATCGCGTCGTCGTCCTTCACGACCTTGTCGAGCGCGGTGAAGACGTCGGTCTTGATCTGCTCGTTCTCGGCGACCGCCTCGACCACGAACTGCCGGTCGGCGAAGTCACCGATGTCGGTGGTGAACCGGATGCGCCCGATGGCGGCTTCCCGGTCCTCCTCGCTGAGCTTGCCGGACTTGACGCCCCTGGCGAGCGAGGTGGCGATCCGCCCCTGCGCTGCCTCGGCCGCGCTCGCGTTGACCTCGACGACGATGACGTCGAGGCCCGCGCGAGCACTCACCTCGGCGATTCCGGAGCCCATGAGGCCGGAACCGACGACTCCTACACGTTGAATGTCACTCACGTGACCGATCCTGCCACGAGCTGCTCGAAACGAGGTCGGGCTGTCAGATCAGAGACCGAGGCCGAGGCCTTCGGTCAGGCCGCCGACGCCGTCGAGCGGGTCCAGGTCGGTGACGCCACCGAGCACGTTGCCGACGGTGCCGTCGACGACGCTGTGGACGGTGTCGTGCACGCCGCTGACCGGCGCGACGTCCGGGACGACCTCGTGGACCACGTCGGTGACGGTCGTGACGTCGGTGGTGACGGCGTCGAGCACGCCGGGCACGCCGTCGACGGAGACGACGTCGGTCACGCCGGTGACGGTGCCGAGGACGCCGTTGACGTCCGCCACACCGGCCGCCCCGGTCACCGTGCCGAGGACGTCGCCGGTGTCGGCGAGACCCGTGACACCGGACAGGTCGGTGACGTTGCCGAGGTCCGTGACGTTGCCGAGGTCCGTGACGTTGCCCAGGCCGGCCACGTCGCCGAGGCCAGGGACGCCGTCGAGGGTGTTCGACACGTCGCAGTGGCCGGACAGGTCGCCGGCGAAGCCGTTGGCGGCGTCGAGGTTCGCGAGGCCCGTGAGGGCGCTGTAGGACGAGAGGCCGTCGACGTCCGCGATCGAGGCGGCGTCGAGCACCAGCGGGAGGATCTCCTGGACGTCAGCGGGGGTGATGTCGCTCAGACCGCAGGCGCTGAGGACGCCTTCGGGGTCGAGGTCGAACGCCGACATGGCCGTCGGGTCGTTCAGGAGGTTCAGGGCGAACTCCTGCAGCGTGGCCGGCTCGGCCTCCTGCGGCACGGCCACCGGAGCCGCCGGGGCGGTCGCCTCGGGCGCGGCGGGCGCGGCGGGCTGAACGGGCTGCTGCGGGGTGGCCGGCTGAATGTCCTGCTGCATCATGGGAGTGGAGCTCCTACGGCGGGTCGAGGGATATCGCAGGAACCGTATTGAGATCAACATCCCCCTGACATCGGGTGTGATCCCCATACTTCGGGCGGCTGAACTCCTTAGGGGCCGAAGGTCACCCGTTAGGGGGATGCCGTACCTCGTTAGGGGCCCCGCAGACGCCGAGCGGCGGCACGGCCGATGAGGCCCGTGCCGCCGATGATCAACGCTCGCCTGCTCAGTCGAGCTCGGCCTCCGCCTTCGCGATCGCCGCGAACTCCTCCTCCGGAGCGTTCGCGACCAGGTGATGGCGACTGTAGAACCAGTAGTACGCAACGGCGACCAACACGATGCCCGCCGTCACAGCAGCAGCGATCTCGTCTACGAAGAACGTCGCGATGACCGCGGCCACGGCCAGAACCAGCGCCACGCTCGTGGTCACCACACCGCCAGGAGTCCGGTACGGGCGAGGCAGGTCCGGCGCCGTCTTACGCAGAACGATGTGCGACACCATCATCAGCACGTACGACAGGGCCGCACCGAACACCGCGATGTTGATGAGCCGCGCGCCGCCCGTCACCGGGTCGACCGACTTCATGATCGTGGCCAGTGCGAACCCGATGGTGCCGGGCACGATCAAAGCCAGATAGGGCGTCTTGCGCTTGCCGGTCTTCGACAGCCAGCGCGGCAGGTATCCCGCGCGCGACAACGCGAACAGCTGCCGCGAGTACGCGTAGATGATCGAGAAGAACGACGCGACCAGACCCGCGAGGCCGACGTAGTTGACCAGCTGCGCCAGGAACGTGTCGCCGCCGTAGGCCGCGCGCACGGCCTCGGGCAACGGGTTTCCGGACGCCTGCAGTGCCTTCGAGCCCGCACCGCCGGGCGCGACGAGCAGGATGGCCGCCGCGAACACCAGCAGCACGACCATCGCGCCGATGATGCCGCGAGGCATGTCCCGCTTCGGATCGCGCGCTTCCTCGGCGGCGAGTGGCACGCCCTCCACCGCGAGGAAGAACCAGATCGCGAACACGATCGCGCCCCACGCCCCTGTCACGCCCATCGGCAGGAACGAGCCGTCGCCGATGTCGAACAGCTTCGCGGAGTCGAACTTCGGGATCATGCCCGCCACGAACGCGACCAGGGCCACGACCGCGACACCGGTGATCACGAACATCACCCGCAGCGCCTCGCCGACGCCGTAGAGGTGGATGCCGACGAACACGATGTAGCACACCAGGTACACGGGCCACGTGGCGTCCAGCAGACCGAGAGCTTTGACGTAGTCGCCGATGAACACCGAGATCGCCGCGGGAGCGATGGCGTACTCGATGAGAATGGCGATACCTGTGGCGTACCCGCCCAACGGGCCGAGCGCGCGCCTCGCGAAACCGTAGCCCGCGCCCGCCACAGGGAGCGCTGACGCCAGTTCGGCGAGACCGAACACCATGCAGGTGTACATCGTCGCCATCAGGATCGTGGCGACCAGCATCCCGCCCCAGCCACCCTGGGCGAGGCCGAAGTTCCACCCGGCGAAGTCGCCGGAGATCACGTACGAGACACCCAGCCCGGCCAGCAGGACCCAGCCCGCTGCGCCACGCTTGAGCTGACGGTGCTCCAGGTAGTCGCTGCCTACCTTCTCGTACTCGACATGCTTGGCCATATGGACTCCTAATAGTCCTTTAAGCAGTGGTTGAGGGTGGCGCTCGTCACCCGGTGGTGTCAAGATGGTGCAGCCAATGGCTCGCAGACATACCTTTGGAGGAACGCGGGATGCTGACCGTCGAGGAGTTGCGCGAGGCCGTGGACGCCGGTGAGATCGACACCGTCCTGGTCGCGATCGTGGACATGCAGGGCCGCCTGCAGGGCAAGCGGTGCGCCGCGCAGTACTTCCTCGACGAGGTTCTCGGGCACTCCGCGGAGGGCTGCAACTACCTGCTCGCCGTCGACGTCGAGATGAACCCGGTCAGCGGCTTCGAGATGTCGAGCTGGGAGCGCGGGTACGGCGACTTCGTGATGAAGCCGGACATGGAGACGCTCCGGCGCGTGCCGTGGCAGGAGGGCACCGCCCTCGTCATGTGCGATGTCGTCTGGGAGAACGGCGACCCCGTCGTCGCCTCGCCGCGGCAGGTCCTGCGCAAGCAGCTCGACCGGCTCGCCGCGCTCGGCCTGGACTGCTACGTCGGCACCGAGCTGGAGTTCATCCTCTTCGACGACTCCTACGAGCAGGCCTGGAACGCCGGCTACCGCGACCTCACGCCGTCCAACCAGTACAACGTCGACTACTCGTTGCTCGGCACCGCGCGCGTGGAACCGTTGCTGCGGGCCATTCGCAACGGCATGACGGGCGCGGGCATGGTCGTCGAGTCGGCCAAGGGCGAGTGCAACCCCGGTCAGCACGAGATCGCGTTCAAGTACACGACGGCGCTGCGCACGTGCGACCAGCACGCGATCTACAAGAACGGTTCCAAGGAGATCGCGGCCCAGCAGGGCAAGGCGCTCACGTTCATGGCGAAGTACAACGAACGCGAGGGCAACTCCTGCCACATCCACCTCTCCCTGCGCTCCAGGGACGGTGAGCCGGTCTTCGCCGAGGGCCACGGCATGTCGGAGCTGATGAAGCACTTCCTCGCGGGCCAGCTGGCCGGGCTGCGGGAGCTCACCTACTTCCTCGCCCCGAACATCAACTCCTACAAGCGTTTCGTGAAGGGCTCGTTCGCGCCGACCGCCGTCGCGTGGGGACGGGACAACCGCACGTGCGCGCTGCGGGTCGTCGGCCACGGCCACGGGCTGCGGTTCGAGAACCGGGTCCCCGGCGGCGACGTGAACCCGTACCTCGCGGTGGCGGCGCTCATCGCGGCCGGGCTGCACGGCGTCGAGCAGAAGCTGGAGCTGGAGGACGAGTTCGTCGGCAACGCCTACGCGTCCGACCGGCCGACGGTGCCGACGACGCTGCGCGAGGCGGCGGACCTGTTGGCGGACAGCACGATCGCGCGCGAAGCGTTCGGCAAGGACGTCGTCGACCACTACCTGAACGCGGCCAAGGTCGAGCTGACCGCGTTCGAGGCGGCGGTCACGGACTGGGAGAAGGTGCGCGGGTTTGAGCGCCTCTAAGCCGCTCATCGGCATCAGCACGTACCTGGAGCGCACGCGCTTCGGGTTGTGGGACGTGGAGGCCGCGGTGCTCTACCGCGGTTATCTCGACTGTGTGGTCGAGGCCGGGGGCAACCCCGTCATGCTGCCGCCGGTCGGCACCTGGAACGCCGAGACGATCGGGTTCCTGGACGGCCTGGTGATCGCGGGCGGTGCCGACATCGACCCCGCCGCCTACGGTGCCGAGAGGCACGAGAAGACCGGCGAACCGAGCCGTGCCCGCGACGACGCCGAGTTCGCGCTCGTCGACGCCGCGCTGAAGCTCGACCTGCCGGTGCTCGGCGTGTGCCGGGGCATGCAGGTGCTCAACGTGGCGCTGGGCGGCACGCTGCATCAGCACGTCGAGGGCCACAACGAGGCGCCTGGCGTGTTCGGGCACACGGAGATCGAGGTCGTGCAGGACACGCACCTGTACACGATCATCGGCCCGGAGACGACCGTGCAGTGCCATCACCACCAGTCGCTCGACCGCGTGGCGGATGGGCTGCGCGTCACCGCGAAGGCGCCCGACGGGACCGTGGAAGCCGTTGAGCTGGAAGGCGCGCGGTTCGTCGTCGGCGTGCAGTCTCACCCGGAGCAGGACATCGAGGACCTGAGGCTTTTCGAAGCCCTGGTGGAAGCGGCAAGGAGCAAAGCGTCGTGACCTTTGACGTCATCAACCCCGCCACCGAGAAGATCGTGCGGTCCGTACCGCACACCACCCTCGGTGACACGGACGCGGCGATCGGCCGGGCGCAGAAGGCGTTCGAGAGCTGGCGCAACGTCGCCCCCGGTGATCGCGCGAGGCTGCTGCGGAAGTTCGCGGAGGTCGTCGACTCGCACGTCGAGGAACTGGCGCGGCTGGAGGTCGAGAACTCCGGCCACACCATCGGCAACGCGCGGTGGGAGGCCGGCAACGTCCGCGACGTGCTGCAGTACTACTCGGCCGCGCCGGAACGGTTGTTCGGCAAGCAGATCCCGGTCGCGGGCGGGCTCGACGTCACGTTCCACGAACCGCTCGGCGTCGTCGGCGTGATCGTCCCCTGGAACTTCCCGATGCCCATCGCGGGCTGGGGGTTCGCGCCCGCGCTGGCCGCCGGCAACACCGTCGTGCTCAAGCCCGCCGAGGTGACGCCCCTGACCGCGATCCGGCTCGCCGAGCTCGCGTTGGAGGCGGGCCTGCCGGAAGGCGTGTTCCAGGTGCTGCCGGGCAAGGGCAGCGTCGTCGGCAACCGGTTCGTCACGCATCCGTTGGTGCGCAAGGTCGTCTTCACCGGCTCGACCGAGGTCGGCAAGCAGATCATGGCCGGCTGCGCGAACCAGGTGAAGCGGGTGACGCTGGAGCTGGGCGGCAAGTCGGCGAACATCGTCTTCGCGGACTCCGACCTGGAGAAGGCGGCCGCCACGGCGCCGTACGGGGTGTTCGACAACGCCGGGCAGGACTGCTGTGCCCGTTCGCGAATCCTGGTGCAGGCCAGCGTCTACGACAGGTTCATGGAACTGCTGGAGCCCGCCGTCCAGGGCGTGCGGGTCGGCGAGCCCGGCGACGACGCGACCGAGATGGGGCCGCTCATCACCGCGGCGCACCTCGGCAAGGTCGCGTCTTACGTTCCAGACGACACCCACGTCGCGTTCCGCGGTACGGCACCGGACGGGCCCGGATTCTGGTTCCCGCCCACGGTCCTGACGCCTCCCGCGGACCACGCGACGGTCACCGAGGAGATCTTCGGACCGGTCGTCGTCGTGCTGCCGTTCACCGACGAGGCCGACGCGATCCGGATCGCGAACGACTCCGAGTACGGGCTGTCCGGGTCGATCTGGACCAACGACGTCAGTCGCGCGATCCGCGTCTCGCGGGCCGTCGAGGCCGGAAACCTGTCGGTGAACTCGCATTCGTCCGTCCGCTACTGGACGCCGTTCGGTGGCGTGAAGCAGTCCGGGCTCGGTCGCGAGCTGGGACCGGACGCGCTGGACGCCTTCACCGAAGTCAAGAACGTCTTCATCGCAACCTGATCCAAGGAGACACAAAGATGGTGCAGCGACTCGAAGGCCGCGTGGCCGTCGTGACAGGTGGCGGCAGTGGCATCGGACTCGCGACCGTGCGCAGGTTCGGGAGCGAGGGCGCGAAGGTCGTCGTCGCCGATCTGGACCCCGCGAGCGGCAAGGCGGCCGCGGACGAGGCGGGCGGGCTGTTCGTCCAGGTCGACGTGACCGACGAGGAACAGGTCAAAGCGCTGTTCCAGACCACTGTGGACACTTACGGCAAGCTGGACATCGCGTTCAACAACGCCGGTATCTCGCCGCCCGACGACGACTCGATCCTCACCACGGGCATCGAGGCGTGGGAGCGCGTCCAGAAGGTGAACCTCACGTCGGTTTATTTGTGTTGCAAGTACGCCATCCCGCACATGCAGGCCAACGGCAAGGGCTCGATCATCAACACCGCGTCGTTCGTGGCGACGATGGGTGCGGCGACGTCGCAGATCTCCTACACGGCGTCGAAGGGCGGAGTGCTCGCGATGTCGCGTGAGCTCGGCGTGCAGTTCGCGCGCGAGGGCATCCGGGTGAATGCGCTTTCCCCGGGGCCCGTCAACACCCCGCTGTTGCGGGAGCTGTTCGCGAAGGACCCCGAGCGGGCCGCACGGCGTCTCGTGCACGTACCGCTCGGTCGGTTCGCCGAACCCGAGGAAATCGCCGCGGCCGTCGCGTTTCTGGCGTCCGACGACTCGTCGTTCATGACGGCGTCGAACTTCCTCGTGGACGGCGGCATCGCCGGCGCGTACGTGACACCGCTCTAGCCGTGGCCGAACACGCGCAGGAGGCGTTGTTCCGCCCGGTGCGGGCGGGCAACGCCTTCGAGGAGACCGTCGAACGGCTCATGCAGTCCATCCGGCTCGGCGTCGTCGCGCCGGGTGAGCGGCTGCCGTCCGAACGGGACCTGGCCACCCGGCTCGGCGTGAGCCGGGTGACCGTGCGCGAGGCCATCAGGTCGTTGCAGGAGAACCATTACGTCGAGTCCCGAAGGGGGCGGTACGGCGGCACGTTCGTCAACGAGGTGCTGCCGAAGTCCGCGCCCGCCAAGGACTTCGGCGACCTCCACGACGTGCTGACGCTGCGCAGGGTGCTGGAGACCGGCGCCGCCGAGACGGCGGCGGGACGGTCGCTGGGCCCCGCCGAACGACGGGGGCTGCGCGCCCGGCTGGAAGAGGCTTCCACCTCGACGCTCGCGGAATATCGGCGCAAGGACTCGCGGCTGCACCTGGCGATCGCCGAGGTCACCGGGTCCGCCGCGCTGACCGCCGCCGTCGCCGAGTCGCGGATGCGCGCGAACGAGCTGCTGGACCACATCCCGTTGCTCGAACCGAACCTCGCGCACTCCAACGCCCAGCACGAGCGCATCATCGCCTCCATTTTGGACGGAGACCCCGTGGCGGCCCGGCAGGCGATGGCCGAACACCTCGACGGCACGGCTTCGTTGTTGCGCGGCTTCCTGTCCGTGTAAACGTTTGCAGGGTAGAATGTCGTGTTGTCATGCAGATTCCGCATCGAACAACCCTTGGCGAGAGCCTTGCGGACAGTTACCGTCCGAATACCTCGGGGACTTGCAGCGCGAGGAGTTGTTGATGCCAGGGTTGCGCAAGGTGTTTCGCGACGCCATGGGCCGGGTGCACTCACTCCGTGTCTTGTCCGCCGCGGGCATGGTGAGTCTCACGAACTTCAAGATGTCCATGCAGGCGTTGAAAGAGGTCAAGGTCTGGGGGCCGAACGTCACGGCGCTGCGCCGTTCCGTCCGGCTGAACCCGGACGGCATAGCCGTCGTCGACGAACGGGGATCTGTCACCTACCGCCAGCTGGACAGGCGCTCGAACGCGATCGCGCAGGGCCTGCGCTCGCTGGGCATCCAGCACACGCACATCGTCGCGCTGATGTGCCGCAACCATCGCGGCATGGTCGAGTCGCTGCTGGCGTGCGCGAAACTCGGCGTCCGCGTGCTGCTGGTGAACACCGGGTTCGCCGCACCGGTCGTCCTGGACGTCCTGGAACGTGAACGCGCGTCGCTCGTCATTCACGACGAGGAGTTCACGCCGCTGTTCGACCAGCTGCCGCCGTCGATTCCGCGCTGGCTCTCGTGGTCGCGCGACGGACTGGACCGTCGCACGCCGACACTGGACCAGCTCGTGGCCAAGGCGCCGCGCGGCGAACTGGAACCGCCGCGCGAACCGGGTGTCGTGATCCAGCTGACGTCCGGCACGACCGGCACGCCCAAGGGCACGGCCCGCGAGATCAAGTCGGTGCTCACCGCGTCGGACTTCCTCGACCGCATCCCGATGAGGTCGGGCGAGTCGACTTTCATCGCCGCGCCGATCTTCCACTCCGTCGGCTACTCGCACCTGACCCTCGCGATGTCGCTGGGTTCGCGCGCGGTGCTGCACCGCCGTTTCGACCCGCGCAAGACGCTGTGGTCGGTGCAGGGCCAGCGCTGCACGACGCTCGTCCTGGTGCCGACGATGCTGCAGCGGATCATGGAACTCGACCGGCACGTGATCGACTCGTTCGACCTCTCGCACCTGAACGTCGTGTTCTCCTCGGGCGCGCCGATCACGACGGACCTCGTCGAACGCACCCAGGCCGTGCTGGGACCGGTGCTCTACAACCTCTACGGCTCAACGGAAGTCGCGGTCGCCACGATCGCCACCCCGGAGGACCTCGTGGCCGCGCCGTCCAGCGTCGGCCTGCCACCGCACAACTGCGTCGTGCGCATCTACGACGCCGACGGCAACCACATCACGCGGTCGTTCGTGACGGGCAAGATCTACGTGCGTGGCTCACTGACCGTCGACCTCTACACGGACGGCACGCAGAAGGAGTCCATCGACGGACTCGTCGCGACCGGCGACCTCGGGCACTTCGACCCCAGCGGCCGGCTCTACTTCGACGGCCGGGAGGACGACATGATCGTCTCCGGCGGCGAGAACGTGTACCCGGTCGAGGTCGAGAACCTGCTCATGACGCACTATCGGGTGCGGGACGCGGCGGTGCTCGGCGTGCCGGATCCCGAGTACGGGCAACGGTTGCGCGCGTTCGTGGTGCCGGTCGCCGGGACGCGCATCGACGTGCGGGAGCTGCGCGAGTTCGTGCGCACCCGGCTCGCTCGGCACAAGGTCCCTCGCGAGGTCGTCGTGGTGCCGCAGTTGCCGCGCAACGCGACCGGGAAGGTGCTGCGGCGCCAGCTGCTGGCGATCCGGCTCGGGCCGCAGCCCCACTAGGTATAGGGCGGAACGCGCGTCACGGCAGAACGAGGGGGACTAATCCGTCCGAGACGCGCGTTCCTGGTTTTGGGGAGCGCACGCCCAGCGCCGTCGGGGATCGGATGTTCGCTGGGCGTGCGCTCGGTCGGTCACCGCTCGAAGCGGTCGCCGCGGTCGTTGAACGGGCCGCGCTGGTCGAAGCGGTCTCCGCCGCGTTCGTGGCCGCGATCGGGCCCGCGCTCGCCGCGCTCGTACATCCGCATGTGGCCGGGGCCGTCGCGGTCGTCGAAGCGGTTCGCGGCGACCGCTCCCACGATGCCGCCGCCGAGGACGAGCCCCAGCAGGCCCACGGCGACCAGCTGCGTGGCGCGGTGCCGCACGAAACGCCTTCCCCGGCCAGGGCCCACGGGCACTGCGGCCGCAGCGGGCGCCGCTGGAGGTGGGGTCGGTGCTTCCGCTGCTGTGGCCGCCGCCGGTGCGTCGGCCGACAGCGGGGTCGTTGCCTGGTCCGGTGCAGGCTGGGCGGCCTGCGGCTCGTTCTCGGACGGCTCCCGCGGTGGAGGCGTCTGTCCCTGCTCGCTCATGTCCTCAACGATGCGCCGTTCGGCTGAGCTGGGGCTGACAGCCACCTGTTCGTTTCCTGAAGTCCTTCGGAGTCGCGCCTTGAGTTCATGACGGGCCTGGAACCAGCGAAAACGTGCCGCTGGTCGGCATAGGTCGCGCCGATGAGCTCGTCGTCGAGGACACCGGTCCACAGGAAGTGCAACGTCGTGCGCGTGCCGTTGCGGGCGTCGCGGCGTGCGTAGTGGTCGCGGAGATCGGCGTAGAGCAGGCGCAGTTCGTCCCGGTTGGACTCGGTGAGGCGTACCGGGCATTCGACGACCAGGTCGGACATGATCGATGCTCCATTCGGCGGGCCGGGAGACAACAGAGTGCTCGCCTTGGGCGCTTGACCGCATCCGAAAAACCACTCAGAAGCGTGTACGTAGGTATGGCGGCCGGAATCCGCTTGCGTCCACCGGCTTCAATCGGTGCATGGAACTCGTACCTCTGCGCAAGGAGTTCGCCGCCGAGATGGCCGCGTCCCGGCCGAACGACGACGAGGTCAACCGCCTGACCGGTACTCACGCGACGTTCACGCTGGAGGATTACGAGGCCTACATCGAGCGGACGCTGAACGATCCGAACCGCTACACCCGTGCGATTACCGAGGACGGCAAGTTCCTCGGCGAGGTCGTTCTCACGATCAATCCGCACAACCGGTCGGCGGGTGTGCGGATCGCGTTGTGGGACGGCTTCGGCAAGGGCTACGGCTCTCGCGCCTTGAAGCACGTTCTCGACCACGCGTTTCACGACCGAGGGCTCCACCGGGTCGATCTGGAGGTGTACGACTTCAACGACCGGGCCATCCACGTCTACCGGAAGCTCGGCTTCCGCGAGGAGGGCCGGTTGAGGGACGCCCTGCTCTGGGACGGCGTCTTCCACGACGCGATCGTCATGTCCGTATTGAGCACCGATAACATCTGATCCGAACACCCCACCACGTCGAACGTAGGAGTCACCGTGTCCGAGTCGCGCCCAGCAGTCGCCCAGAACCCGCCGCGCGTGGTGGTTCCGGCTGGGACGACGGCGGGCACGGCCGTGCGCGAAGCCGGTCTCCCCGGCAAGGGCTCCGACGCGATCGTCGTCGTGCGCGACGCCGAGGGCCACCTGCGCGACCTGTCGTGGACCCCGCAGGTCGACGTCGAGGTCGAGGCCGTCGCCGCGGACACCGAGGACGGCCGCAGCGTCGTCCGCCACTCCGCCGCGCACGTGCTGGCACAGGCCGTGCAGCAGCAGTTCCCCGAGGCCAAGCTCGGCATCGGCCCGCCCGTGAAGGACGGCTTCTACTACGACTTCCAGGTCGAGAAGCCCTTCACGCCCGAGGACCTGCAGGCGCTCGAGAAGCGCATGAAGCAGATCATCAAGTCCTCGCAGCGGTTCTCCCGCCGCGTCGTCGAGTCGATCGACTCCGCGAAGGCCGAGCTGGCCAAGGAGCCGTTCAAGCTGGAGCTCGTCGACATCAAGAGCGACGTCGACACCAGCGAGATCATGGAGGTCGGCGGCGGCGAGCTGACGATCTACGACAACCTCGACCCGCGCTCCGGTGAGCAGGTCTGGGGCGACCTGTGCCGCGGCCCGCACGTGCCGACCACCAAGCACATCCCGGCGTTCAAGCTGACCCGCGTGGCCGCCGCGTACTGGCGCGGCAACGAGAACAACCCGCAGCTGCAGCGCATCTACGGCACCGCGTGGGAGTCGCAGGAGGCCCAGGACCTCTACCTGGAGCGCCTGGCCGAGGCCGAGCGCCGCGACCACCGCAAGCTCGGTGTCGAGCTCGACCTGTTCTCGTTCCCGGACGAGATCGGCTCCGGTCTCGTGGTGTTCCACCCCAAGGGCGGCATCATCCGCAAGGCCATGGAGGACTACTCCCGGCAGCGGCACACCGAAGAGGGCTACGAGTTCGTCTACTCGCCGCACATCACCAAGGGCAAGCTGTTCGAGGTCTCCGGTCACCTGGACTGGTACAAGGACGGCATGTACCCGGCGATGCACCTCGACGCCGAGTTCAACGAGGACGGCACGGTCCGCAAGCCCGGCCAGGACTACTACCTCAAGCCGATGAACTGCCCGTTCCACGACCTGATCTTCAAGGCGCGCGGCCGGTCCTACCGCGAGCTGCCGCTGCGCATGTTCGAGTTCGGCGGCGTCTACCGGTACGAGAAGTCCGGCGTGGTGCACGGCCTGACCAGGGTGCGCGGCATGACGCAGGACGACGCGCACATCTTCTGCTCGCGCGACCAGGTCCGCGACGAGCTGAAGTCGCTGCTGACGTTCGTGCTGGACCTGCTGCGCGACTACGGCCTGAACGACTTCTACCTGGAGCTCTCCACCAAGAACCCGGAGAAGTTCGTCGGCCCGGACGACGTCTGGGAGGAGGCGACGGAGACGCTCGCCTCGGTCGCCCAGGAGTCCGGTCTCGAGCTCGTGCCCGACCCCGGTGGCGCTGCGTTCTACGGCCCCAAGATCTCCGTGCAGGCGCGGGACGCGCTCGGCCGCACCTGGCAGATGTCGACCATCCAGCTCGACTTCATGCTGCCCGAGAAGTTCGAACTGGAGTACACCGGCCCGGACGGCTCGCGCCAGCGCCCGGTCATGATCCACCGCGCGCTGTTCGGCTCGGTCGAGCGCTTCTTCGGCGTGCTGACCGAGCACTACGCGGGCGCGTTCCCGGCGTGGCTCGCGCCGGTGCAGGTCATGGGCATCCCGGTGACGTCCGAGAACGCCGACCACCTGTTCGCGGTGCGCGACGTGCTGAAGAAGGCCGGCATCCGGGTCGACGTGGACGCGTCCGACGACCGCATGCAGAAGAAGATCCGCAACCACACCATGCAGAAGGTGCCGTTCATGCTCCTGGCCGGCGCCAAGGACGTGGAGGCGAACGCGGTGTCGTTCCGGTTCCGCGACGGCACGCAGATCAACGGCGTGCCGGTGGAGCGGGCGGTCGAGCAGATCGTCGAGTGGGTCGGCCGACGCGAGAACGCCTCGCCCACGGCGGAACTGCTCTCGTGACGCCTGAGTTCTCCGAGCAGGCCGGTGTGGGGGTCCACGACGCGTTGCAGCGCCTGTGGACCCCGCACCGCCTGTCGTACGTGCAGGGCGCGGGCAAGGCCGACGGCGACGAGCCCGCCGGCTGCCCGTTCTGCCGCGTGGTCGAACTGTCCGACTCCGACGGTCTGATCATCGCGCGCGGGGCCGAGGTCTTCGCGTTGCTGAACCTGTACCCGTACAACCCCGGTCACCTGATGGTGCTGCCGTACCGGCACGTGGCGGACTACTCGGAGCTGACGGTCACGGAGACCGCGGAGCTCGCCGCGTTCACGCAGAGGGCCATGAAGGTCGCGCGGCACGTGGCGGCGCCGCACGGGTTCAACATCGGCATGAACCAGGGCGTCGTCGCCGGGGCGGGGATCGCCGCCCACCTGCACCAGCACGTGGTGCCGCGGTGGGGTGGGGACGCGAACTTCATGCCGGTCATCGGGCACACCAAGGTGCTGCCGCAACTGCTGGGGGAGACCCGTCAGCTGCTGGCCGACGGCTGGAAGGCAGTCGACTGATCGTTTCGCAGTGTCTATCTGTTGACTTTCGATAGATCGCGAGCGGCAGTCGATCTATACCTCGACTGCACGACGACGCTCTGGACCTCGGGCTCATCGGGTTCGTGCTGATTCTCGGTGCCATCGGCCTTGGTGTTCGCGCGGTATTGCGGGCTAAACGAGGCGTTTAGTCAGTGTGTCCGTGATTGAAAGCCGTACTAATTGTTGGACAAAAGAGTGACAAAAACCACTCAACTTGTCTGCGCTGGATAATCAACGGTGTTCCCGCGTGGGACGGAACAGCTTTCGGTTGCACCTTTTGGGTGTTTTTCTCCAGTCGATCGAGACGTAACAGCAGCACAAAGCGATTCCAGGTAGGTGAGATCACCCACCTGGAGGTGTCAACTGCGAGTCAAGTCCCCGCCGATGGCCGATCGTCTCACCGTGTGCGAATGGTTACGGTGCGAACATGACCGCACCTGAGCGTTCGCGATTAGCGAGAGAGCGGCTTTCGCGTGAGCTACGCCGGTTGCGCACCGAGGCGAAGATGACCGGCACGGCCACCGCCCGTGCCACCGGGATGAGCCAGTCCAAGCTGTCGAAGATCGAGAACGGCATGCTGCTCCCGTCCGTGACGGATGTGGAGCGTCTCGTGGCGGAACTGGCCGCCGCGAGAGAGACGCGCATCGAACTGGTCGAACTCGCCAGGTCGCTGCACGCGGAGGCGGAAACCCGTCGCGTCGTGCTGCACCGAGGAGCGCACCGCCACCAGCAGACGATCAGCCGCGTGGAGGCGCGGGCCGCGACATCGAGGTTCTTCCAGGTCAACCTGGTACCCGCGCTGTTGCAGTCCGAGCCCTACCTGCGAATCGTGCTGGGGACGATGCCGCATTCGGAGCAGGAGGCCGCGGTGGCCGCCCTGCGCACCCGCCGATCCCGGATGGACGACCTGGCGAAGCAGTTCGTGTTCGTGCTCTCCGAAAGCGCGCTGCGCTGGCGGATGGGCTCGGCGGAGCTGATGGCGGAACAGGTGGAACACCTGGCCGCGATCCAGCGCCGCCCGAACGTCCGGCTCGCCGTCGTGCCGTGGTCGGCGGACGCGAACGTGGTCGCTTTGCACGGTTTCCACATCTACGACGAGCGTGTCGTGACGGTCAGCGTGCTGACCGGCAACGCCACCATCACCGACCCGCTGGACGTGCGCGAGTACCTCGCGTTGTTCGGGCGGCTGGAGCGGCTGGCGGTGCGAGGGGAGGAGTTGCAGGCACTGCTGAAGCGCATCGCCGAGGACCACCGCCGGCTCGGGTAGGCCCTGCTGATCGCACGCGGGGGCCCTATCGCACTCCCCGGGTTTCCCTCATTTGGTGACCTACTCGTCACCTAGAGACCCTGAGCACGTTCAGGGAGACGCCGTTTCCGCTGGTCAGCGTATCAGCGGGAACGACGTCTCTCCGTGGTGGTGTGTCTGTTCTGCTAGGACTGAAGGTCGGCCGGCAGCACCTTCGCAGCAGCACGCGCCGGCTCGGAGAACGGCGTCTCGGTGCCGCGTCGCCTCGCGATCCGGATGGCGTTCGCGCAGTGAAGCAACTGCGAGATGCCAGGTCCCAGTCCGACCAGTCGATCAGCAGGCATCTCAACACGTTCGGTTTCGTGCTGAACGAGCGTCGACAGGGAAGCCCCGATACCTGCCCACTACGTGTCCGGTAGCGCGGCCGCAGCCTCCAGGCCGCCTGCCGCCCGTCCACGCAAGGCACGACGAGGTCTGGTGGGACGACTGAAGCGTGCTGTTCCGGTTACCCGCCGCGCCCCGGCGCTGCTCCTCGTCGCCGTCCTGCTCGGCGGCACCATCGCTCCATGTGGACAGAAACGCAGTCGCGGCTGGGACGCGGAACCCGTCCGGCCACAGCCGTCCTCACCGCGCCTCCGGCGGCAACCACACCACCCGACCCGGCGCCGCAACCGCCGCCACGAGACGAGAACCCGGCGGCCTTGCAGATCCCGCACTGCTCGACCGCTGGATCAACCAGGCGTCAGCCGCACTGGCCTGGCACGGCGAACCGCCGATCACCGACCGGGCCGCCGTCCGGCTGAGCATCGCCGGTATCCGCTACGCCCGGAACCGCTACGGCTCGGAGTGCCGCGTCCTGGATCGGCGGCCTGCTCGCCCTCGTCTTCGGTCTCGTCGGCGCCGACGTGTTCACCGCCGGCCAGGGCGACGCGATCACCGGCGTGATCCAGGCGGCGCTTACCGCGCTGGCCGCGTTCGGCGTCGTGGCCGCCACCGAACGGCGCGTCACCCCGATCAGCGACCCCCGCGACGCAGACGGCTGCCCGCTCACCTCAGACACCGGCGACCTCGGCTGACCCGGCCGACACGCGACACAGCAGGAGGTGACCAGCCCTGACCGGCACGCCGCGCAAGCGCGAGCGGCTGATCACCCAGAACAGCGGACCCGCCGCAGGCGAACGAAATCGAGCGGGTGGCTGAAACCTTCCGCCAGATCGACGCATGTCGCAACGCCAAGCCCTGACACTCAATCCGCTTTATGTCGAAGCAGGTCCACATCGAAGAACGGTGTGCCTCTGCTCGATAACGAGCGGAGGCACACCGTCAGGCCTTCTCCGGTTCCTGCCAGGAACTTATGGCGAGCCCTTTAACTGCCGTTCATTTGACTACTCGCGACGCCGGGCAATGGTGCTGGTCAGAGAAACAAGGACCGCAGCAACGCAAAGTAGTGCTGTGATCCGATCAGCTCTTTGCACACCCGACATATCTCCCCACGAGAGGGCAGAGGCGATCACCGCTGCGAGGAACAACACCCACGGAAACTTGTTCACCCGGCACCCGTTCGGTTCGACGATTCCGGCCTAGTCGAGGGCCATCGTACCGCCAGCGCCGAGCACGACTCGCCCTTCTCAGAAGTTGGCGTAGATGGGACCCGACCCCTTCTGCAACGCGGGCGTGATGTTCGTGTACGCGATGCTCAGGAAACCCCACCCCGCAGAGGCGCTCAAACCTGCGTTACTGTCCTGGTTGTGCTCGAAGGCGTAGGCGGCGCCGATCTGGGCTGCGGCGCAGTCGTTCTGGACCAAGACCTCGGTGAAGCCGTGATCAAAGTTGGTGACGAAGCCTGAAACTCGATCCCGGATGCCGCTGATCGGCGCACCTGTGGATAGGCCCGAGTCCTTGAGGTAGGCGGCGTTGGCCGTCTGGTTGCCCCGATAGTCGTAGGTCAGAGTCGTGGTGCCGAGGATGCGCATGCAGCCCTGGAGTTTGACCGACACGCTGGACATGTCGTCAGGGTTGCTGCCGTTGACGTAGTTGTCGCGGAAGTCCCAGTTTCCGCGAGCCTTGATGCGTCGCGGCGGTCCGACAACGGGAATGAACTGAACGCTCACGTTGAAGGCATCGACTGGCACAGCGCCCATGACCTGCGCGTCAGGGCGCTGCTTGTCGACGCCCTGCTTATCGGCCAGCTTCCATGCGGCGCGTCGTCCATCGAGCACCCTCTGAGCCTGCTCGCCCGTGAGCATGCCCTCGACCCCGTTGACGGAAACCTGCGTCTTCTGCCCGGTGTACTTCTCGACAAGCCGCTCAAGACCCGCCATGTCTTGCGGGTGCTCGCGGCCGTAACGATCGATTTCGGCGTTCTGTTGCTCCCAGACCTGTGCCTGATCCCCTGCAGGCGCGGCAGTCGCCACAGCCGGAGCCGTTGCGGCAAACGCAGCCACCAGCGCGCAGCCAACTGCGCGTTTCATTGCCAAATTCACTTCAACCACCTCTACTTCAGCATCAAAGCAAGGGCAGGCGAAAAATGAGAAGCACAAACGCGCCTCTCCCCCTCGATCCCCCTGCGTCGCCTCACCCCCTCGCGAGGCGACAGCAATGAACGTAACAGAAGATCATTAATAGGCGGCGGTGTTCTTGAGTCTCTGGGGGAGATCATGAACTGTGAAAGGTTAACAACCAGATGCGGTTCACTCAATTGCGCTAACGGAAACTTCGCATCGATGCAAAACCAGTGCGGAGTGCAGGAAGTTCAGAGGGTTGAGATATGGCGGGCGTCACGTCGCCTCAGTTGCACGGGTCGTACAACAACTACAGGCTCACATAGAAGGTACGTCTCATGAAATGGCGCCCGCCCCGGAAGTCCGGTGCGGGCGCTCGTTCGCATGCAAGAGCGTTGCTGCTGCGGCCATCGGCCCACGGAACAGTGTCAGGGACGGGCGTTGTTCGTGCTTCACGCGGCGAGGGGCTTCCTCGGCTCCGTCTTATGAGGTGGGGCCATCCTTCCAACGGCCGATCGCGTCAATCAGCATCGCTCGCCGCTTGATGAGGTCGTCTGTGCTGTCCCACTGCGCGACTGAGAGGTCAACTAACGAGGTAAACCCCCGACCGCACGAAAGCTCCCCGCGTGCGATCAGGCAAGGGGCGCGATGGGTGTGTTTCACCAGTCCAGCTAGGCTGCGACCTGCCATGCTGAACATCTTCGCTCGCGCGTCCGTCTCGCGCGTCACCGATCCGGTCGGGGCGTGGCTGCTGGCGCGTGGCCTCACGCCCAACGCCGTGACCGTGGCCGGCACGATCGGTGCCGTCGCGAGTGCACTGTGGTTCATTCCCCGCGGGCAGCTGTTCCTGGGCTGCGCGCTGGTGACGTTCTTCGTGCTGCTCGACCTGATCGACGGCGCCATGGCCCGCGCCCAGGGGCCGACCAAGTTCGGTGCCGTGCTCGACGCCACCTGTGACCGCATCGCGGACGGGGCGTTGTTCGCGGCGCTCACCTGGTACGCGTTCGACACCGGCGACCGGTGGACGGCCGCGGCCGGGTTCATCTGCCTGGTGGCCTCGCAGGTCATCTCCTACGTCAAGGCACGTGCCGACGCGACCGGGCTTTCCGCCGACGGCGGGCTGGCCGAGCGGGCCGAGCGGTTCATCATCGCGTTGATCGGTGCCGGGGTGCAGGGGCTGGGAGTGCCACACCTGATGGCCATCTCGCTGTGGCTGCTCGCGGCGATGACGGTCGCGACGGTGCTGCAGCGGATCTTCGCGGTCGCGAAGTCGGCGCGGGAGGCCGCGTGAACCTCGCGACCCTTGGATACAGCGCCGGGTGGCGGCTGATCCGCCTGCTGCCGGAGTCGTGGGCGCGCGGGTTGTTCCGCGCGGGTGCCGACTACGCGGTGAAGCGCGGCGGCCCGAGCATCGACCAGTTGCGCCGGAACCTGAGCCGGGTCGTGCCGCAGGCGGGCGAGGACGAACTCGACGACCTGGTGCGCGACTCGCTGCGGTCGTACGCACGCTACTGGTGCGAGGCGTTCCGGCTGCCGTCGATGGACCTGCGCGCCGCCCACGAGAAGCACAGGTTCCAGGTGTCCGGCCAGGAGAACCTCGACGCGGCGCTGGCGAACGGCACCGGTGCGATCGCCGCCCTGCCGCACAGCGGCAACTGGGACATGGCGGGCGTCTGGCTCGTCGGCCACTCCGGCACGTTCACGACGGTGGCCGAGCGGCTCAAGCCCGAGTCGCTGTACCGCAAGTTCGTGGAGTTCCGCGAGACGCTGGGCTTCGAGGTGCTGCCGCTCAACGGCGGCGACCGTCCACCTGCGACGGTGCTGGCCGAACGCCTGCGCGCCAACAAGGTCGTGTGCCTGCTGGCGGACCGCGACCTGACGTCGTCCGGCGTGCCCGTGACGTTCTTCGGCGAGCAGACCCTGATGCCCGCGGGCCCGGCACACCTGGCGTCGACGACGGGCGCCGCGCTGCTGCCGGTCGGCTGCTGGTTCACCGAGGACGGCTGGCACTTCCGCATCCACCCGCCGATCAAGGTGAGCAACGTCCAGACCGCCACGCAGGCCGTCGCGGACGTGTTCGCCGCCGACATCGCCGCGCACCCGGCCGACTGGCACATGCTGCAGCAGCTCTGGCTCGCCGACCTGCCCGAGAAGCGTCGCGCCGCCCTTTCCCGGAGGCTTTCGCGGTGAAGGTCGGCATCGTCTGCCCGTACTCCTTGGACGTGCCCGGGGGAGTACAGGCCCACGTCGTCGACCTCGCGCGCGCCCTGATCGGACTTGGCCACGAGGTGAACGTCCTCGCGCCCGCCGACGACGACCAGGCGCTGCCGTCGTTCGTCACGTCCGCGGGCCGCGCGGTCGCCATCCCGTACAACGGTTCCGTGGCACGTCTCAGCTTCGGTCCCGTCTCGTATACGCGGGTCCGCCGCTGGATCGACGAGCACCAGTTCGACGTCCTGCACCTGCACGAGCCCACTGCGCCATCGTTGTCGTTCCTGGCGCTGGTGGTCGCGGACGGCCCGATCGTCGCCACCTTCCACACCTCGACGCCGCGCTCCAAGATGCTGTCGGCGTTCCAGGGCGTGCTGCAGCCGTTCCTGGAGAAGGTCACCGCCCGCATCGCCGTCTCGTCGCTGGCCCGCCGCGTCCAGGTCGAGCACCTCGGCGGTGACGCGGTGGAGATCCCGAACGGCGTCGACGTCGACTTCTTCGCTTCCGCGTCCACTTTGGACGGCTATCCGCGCGCCGGTGGCACGCTCGGCTTCGTGGGCCGCTACGACGAACCGCGCAAGGGCATGCCGGTGCTGTGGGAGGCGTTCGGCCTGATCGCCGACGAGTTCCCGGACCTGCGCCTGCTCGTCGTGGGCCGCGGCGACAACCCGTTCGACGGCCCCTTCTCCGACCGCGTCGACCTGCTGGGCCAGGTCAGCGACGAGGACAAGGCCCGGATGCTGCGTTCGGTGGACGTCTACGTCGCGCCGAACACGGGCGGCGAGTCGTTCGGCATCATCCTGACCGAGGCCATGTCGGCCGGTACCGCGGTCGTGGCCTCGGACCTCGACGCGTTCCGGCGCGTGCTGGAGGACGGCAAGGCGGGCGTGCTGTTCCCGGTGGGCGACGCGCGGGCACTGGCCGACGCGCTGCGCCCGGTGCTGCGGGACTCGGCACTGCGCGCCGAGTACGTCGCCGTTGCCTCCCAACGGGTGCAGGCCTTCGACTGGTCCGTCGTGGCCTCGCAGGTGCTGCGCGTGTACGAGACGGCCATCGCCGCCGATCCGCGCCGGGTGAGCGAGGCATGACCACCGCACTGGTCGTCGTCGTCCTGGCTTTGCTGCTCGCCGCCTGGGTTCTCTCGATCGCGAACCGCCTGGACCGCCTGCACGTCCGCACCGACGCCGCCTGGGCCGCCGTCGACGCCGCCCTGGCCCGCCGGGCCGTCGTGGTCCGCGCGCTGCTGGACCCCGAACTCTCCGCCGCCGCGTCCAAGGCCGAGGCCGCCTCGCGCGCCGACCGCGAACTCTTCGAGAACGAACTCTCCGCGCTGCTGGGCGCCCTGGACCGGTCCGCTCTGCCCACCGCGCTGGCCGCCGAACTGTCCGACGCCGAGGAACGCGTCATGCTTGCCCGCCGCGTGCACAACGACGCCGTGCGCGACGCGTTGTTGCTACGCCGCCGCCGCGTCGTCCGCTGGCTGCGCCTGGCCGGCACGGCGCCGCACCCGTCGTACTTCGAGATCGCCGAGCCGGCCTCCCCGTCGGACGCCGTGCTGCTCACGCCCCGGCCGTCCGCGCGCGTGCTTCTCACGGACGTCCAGGGCCGCGTGCTGCTCTTCCAGGGCTTCGATCCCGCCCGCCCTCAGGAACTCTTCTGGTTCACCGTCGGAGGTGGCGTCGAGGAGGGCGAGGAACTGCGGGACACGGCCGTGCGCGAGGCGTTCGAGGAGACGGGTCTCAAGCTCGCGCCGGAGCAGCTGACCGGCCCGATCTGGCGCCGTCGTGCGGTGTTCAGCTTCGACGGCGAGACGTTCGACGCCGAGGAGTGGTTCTTCCACGCCTCCGTCGACGGCGACCTGACGATCGACACCTCGGGCTTCAACGACGTCGAGGAGACCAGCATCTCCGGCTACCGCTGGTGGAGTGCCGAGGAGCTGGAGTCCACAGAGGACACCGTGTATCCGGTGCAGCTGGCCGAACTGCTGCCCGAGCTCACGAAGGACTGGGACGGCCGGGCTCGTCCGGTTCGCTGACGCCGCGCCAGTGCTCCAGCTTCTCGCGGGTCGCGCGGACGTCGGGGTGGAGCTCGCCGAGCACCCTGATCTGATCCTCGACCAGCACCTCGAACTCCTCCACCGCGCCGGCCGGATCACCGGTCAGCGCCCGCCACTGGGCGAGGCTCCACCGGGTCCACAGCGTGCGCGGGTGGTCCGCGCCCAGCACCCGGATCTGGTCCTCCAGCAGGTCTTCCAGCTCGTCGGCCGCGTCGTCTGCTTCGCCGGCCTCGGCCAGGACGGCGGCGAGACCGGAGCGTGCCTCCAGAGCACTGGGATCATCCGGGCCCACGATGCGCTCCAGGTCCCGCACCAATGCCTCGAACGACTCCACCGCGCGGTCGTGGCTCCCTGTTTTCGCCTGCGCGAACGCGAGGTTGTGGCGGGTGGTCAACGTGCTGGGATGATCCGGGCCGAGCACCCGCATCTGGTCGAAGAAAAGGTCCCTGAACGCTGTGGCCGCTCCGGCCCTGTCGCCCGAGATACCGAGCCAGTATGCGTGGTTGTTGCGGACTCTCAGCGTCTCGACGTGGTCCGGCCCGAAGAGCCGCGTCACGTCGACGAGCAGGGCCCGGAACCCCTCGACCGCTGCGGCCGCGTCGCCTCCGCTGCCACGCCAGCCGGCGGCGTTGAATCGGCAGAGCAGGGTGTCGAGGTGATCGGGACCCAGCTGCCTGGTCGCGGTGGCCTGCAGATCGTCGAAGTGGCGGACGGCGTCCGCGTGGTAGCCGGCCTCGCCGAGGCTCCTGCCCGCGCGGAACAGCAGGAAATGACCTCCGGGACACCACAGGTGAACGCCACCGGCGTCGGCGAGCGCCTGGGCGTTTGCCCGCAACACCTGTCCCAGCAACGGATCCGTCACGACGTCCGGCCACACCTCCTCCAGCGCGTCCGCGGCGGCTTTGACCACGACTCCGGCCCGTTCGTCGGACCACGCCGCGCGGGTGGCGCGCTGCACGAGCGAATGCACCCGCACCTCGCGTGACCCCTCGCTGAAGGCGACCAGACTCAACCGGTGCAGGCACCCGAGCCCGTCCCGTGCATCGGCCTCGTCCACGCCGAGGAAGTCGAGCATCGTCCGCGTCGTGAAGACCGCCACCGGAATCCCGTTGGGCTCCAGCACGCTCGCGACGTCGAGCAGCGGCCGCACCACCCCGGTCCGCGCGAGCCGGTCGGCCTGCTCGACCGCCAGCGACCAGGTCGCCGCGGTGGGGTCGAGCCGCTCCGGCAGCAGAGCGCGGTACTGCGCGCACGACAGGTGGTTGTCCAGCATGTTCGCCGCGGCCTGGGCCAGCGCCACCGGCAGCCCGCCGAGCTCGCGCACCAGCCCGTCGTCGTCGAGCAACGCGGGCTGGTCGGCCAGCGCCGTTCGCAAGTAGGCGATCCCCTCGGCCTCGGTGAACGCCTCGACGGAGACCAGCCGCCGCTGGTGCCCGCGCAGGACGGCGTCCCGGCGCAGCGTCGTCACGACCACCTGGCCACCGTCCGGCGGCCACAGCCCGTCGAGATCGGCGGGCGTCCGCAGGTCGTCCAGCACCACGAGCCACGGTTCGTGCGTGCCCGCCAGCCACTCCAGGAACGTGCGTGCGCCCCGTTCCGGATCCTCGACGCCGAGGAGTTTCGTGGCCACATCGGCGTAGCCGGAGACGATCGCCTCGCGCGAGGTCGCCGTAATCCACACCAGCAGGTCGACCTCACCGGCGGCCCACTGCCGTTCGGCGTGGCCCGCGGCCAGCTGGCTCTTGCCCACCCCCGGCAGTCCGGACAGCACCGTCACCGGAGCGTCGAGGTCGACGGACCGTTCCTGGAACGCGGCCGCGCGCGGAGGCACCAGGCCGCACCGCAGCGGCAGGGTGGCCCGAGCCGGACCGGGGTGCTGGTGGTGGTGGAAGTCGCCGGTGACGGCGCCGACCTGCAGGACCACCCCGTGCACGTCTCCGTGCACGGTGTTCTCCACGGACTGGGTGGGCAGGTCGGCGTCGTCAGGCATCAAGACCATTATTCCCGCTACACCGCCGGGATGACCGCCGATCCGTACGCGTCGCGCGTCTTGTCCTTCTCGTCGTGCATCAGGTACAGCGCGAAGTTGTCGACGCCGATCTCCTTGAGTTCCTGCAACCGCTCGATGTGCGCCGACTCCGGCCCGACGAGGCAGAAGCGGTCCACGATCGCGTCCGGCACGAAGTCGGTGGAACGGTTGCCCGCCTTGCCGTGGTGGGCGTAGTCGTAGCCCTCGCGGTCCTTGATGTAGTCGGTCAGGGCCTTGGGCACGGCGCCCGAGTCCCCGTACCGCGCGACGAGGTCCGCGACGTGGTTGCCCACCATGCCGCCGAACCACCGCAGCTGGTCGCGCTGGTGGGGTAGGTCCGTGCCCACGTAGGCCGGTGCCGCCACGCACATCGTGATCGCCGCCGGGTCACGCCCGGCGGCCGCCGCGGCCTCGCGGACCGAGCCGATCGTCCAGCGGGCGATGTCCGGGTCGGCGGTCTGCAGGATGAAGCCGTCGGCCTGCTCGCCGACCATCTTCAACGCGCGCGGACCGTACGCGGCCATCCACATCTCGAGCTTTCCGTTGCGCACCCACGGGATCTGCACCGGTGTGCCGTGGTGCTCGACTTCCCGGCCCTCCGCCAGTTCCTTGATCACGTGCATCGCGTCGCCCAGTGTCGCCAGTGTCGCGGGCTTCTGGCCGATCACGCGGCGGGCCGAGTCGCCGCGGCCGATGCCACAGACCGTGCGGTTGCCGAACATGTCGTTCAGCGTCGCGAACAGCGAGGCGGTCACCGACCAGTCGCGGGTCGACGGGTTGGTGACCATCGGGCCGATGACGAGATCGCGGGTGGCCGACAGCACCTGCGAGTAGATGACGAACGGTTCCTGCCACAGCACGCAGGAGTCGAACGTCCAGCCGTAGCGGAAGCCGCAGTCCTCGGCCGCGCGGAGGCCTTCCACCACGTCCCGCGCCGGCGGGTCGGTCTGCAGCACTACACCGAAGTCCACGGGTGACCGCCTTTCTCAGACGAGGTACTGGTTGAGGTCGCGGGAGACGAACCGGCCGTGGCCCGTCGAGCCGTGGTACGCGCCGTCCGCGATGACCTTGCGGCCGCGGGAGAACACGGTGTCGACCTTGCCGGTGACCTCGAAGCCCTCGTAGGCCGAGTAGTCCACGGCCATGTGGTGGGTCTCGGCGGAGATCGTCTGGGAGGCCTTGGGGTCGTAGATCACCACGTCCGCGTCGGCTCCCGGTGCGATCACGCCCTTACGCGGGTACATGCCGAACATGCGCGCGGGAGTCGTGGAGACGATCTCGACCCAGCGTTCGCGGGTGATCTCGCCCTTCACGACGCCCTGGTGCAGCAGGTCGACGCGGTGTTCGACGCCGGGCATGCCGTTGGGGATCTTGGAGAAGTCGCCGACGCCCAGCTGTTTCTGGTCCTTGAAGCAGAACGGGCAGTGGTCGGTGCTCACCACCGAGAGGTCGTTGGTGCGCAGCCCGCGCCACAGCGACGACTGGTGCTCCTTGGGCCGCAACGGAGGCGACGCCACGTACTTCGCGCCTTCGAAGCCCGGCCGTGCCAGGTCCTCCAGCGAGAGGTACAGGTACTGCGGGCACGTCTCGGCGAACACGTTCTGGCCCGTGTCCCGCGCCGCCGTCACGGCGTCGAGTGCCTGCGAGGCCGACAGGTGCACGATGTACAGCGGGGAACCGGTCACCTTCGCGAGCTGGATCGCGCGTGAGGTGGCCTCGCCCTCCAGCTCCGGCGGCCGGGTCAGGCCGTGCTGCACCGGGTCACCCAGTCCCGAGGCCAGCGCCTGCGCGACGAGCTGGTCGATCGCGATGCCGTTCTCCGCGTGCATCATGATCGTGGCGCCGGTCTCGCGCGCCTTCTGCATGGCGCGCAGGATCTCGCCGTCCGTCGCGTAGAAGACGCCGGGGTAGGCCATGAACATCTTGAAGCTGTTCACGCCCGCCGCGATGCACGAGTCCATCTCCTTGAGCGACTCGTCGGTCACGTCGGAGATGATCATGTGGAAGCCGTAGTCGACCGCGCAGTTGCCGTCCGCCTTGCTGTGCCACCTGTCCAGAGTGGACAGGAGGCTGCTTCCCTTGGGCTGCACGGCGAAGTCGACGATCGTGGTGGTGCCGCCCCACGCCGCCGCGGTCGTGCCGGTCTCGAAGGTGTCCGCGGACTGGGTGCCGCCGAACGGCATCTCCATGTGCGTGTGCGCGTCGATGCCGCCGGGGATGACGTACTTCCCCGCCGCGTCGATGACTTCGTCGGCCTGCACCTCGAATCCGGTCGTGACGAGCGCGGCGATGTGCTCGCCGTCGATCAGCACGTCGGCGGCGTGCGAGCCGGTCGCGTTGATGACCAGGCCGTTACGGATCAGAGTGCTCACGGGGTCACCAGGCCCTCGTAGGTGTCGGGACGGCGGTCGCGGTAGAACGCCCACGTGTCACGGACCTCGGTCAGCAGGTCCAGGTCGAGGTCGCGCACCACGAGCTCTTCCTCGGTGTCGGACGCCGCGTCGCCGACGAGCTGCCCGCGCGGCGAGACGAAGTACGTTTGGCCGTAGAACTCGTTGTCACCCAACGGTTCCACGCCCACGCGGTTGATCGCGCCGACGAAGTACTCGTTCGCGACGGCCGCGGCGGGCTGCTCCAGCTTCCACAGGTACTCGCTCAACGAGCGCGACGTCGCGGACGGGTTGAACACGATCTTCGCGCCCGCGAGGCCGAGAGCACGCCAGCCCTCGGGGAAGTGGCGTTCGTAGCAGATGTAGACGCCGATCCGCCCGACCGCCGTGTCGAACACGGGGTAACCGAGGTTGCCGGGCTTGAAGTAGAACTTCTCCCAGAACCCCTTCACCTGCGGGATGTGGTTCTTGCGGTACTTGCCGAGGTACGTGCCGTCCGCGTCGATCACGGCCGCGGTGTTGTAGTAGACGCCCGGCTGTTCCACCTCGTACATCGGCACGATCAGCACGATGTTGTTCTGGGCGGCCACCTCCTGCATCAGCGCCGTCGTCGGGCCGTCCGGGATCGACTCGGTGTAGGAGTAGTAGTCCGCGTCCTGGATCTGGCAGAAGTACGGGCCGTAGAAGAGCTCCTGGAGGCACAGCACCTGCGCGCCTTGAGAAGCGGCAGCACGGATGTGCTCGACCGCGTTCGCGATCATCGACTCCTTGTCGCCCGTCCACTTCTGCTGCACGAGCGCCGCCCGGATGATGTTGCTCACCTGGTCGTCTCCTTTGCCGTGTTGTCCTTCAGAGCGAGGAAGACCAGGAAGCCGGCCGCGAAGCCGACGACCCAGTTGTAGTCGTAGAGCGGCTTGAGGAACGGGATGAGCCCGTCCGCCGGGAACGGCCCGCTGTGGGCGCCACCCACCGCGAGCACCGAGCCCACGAGAGTCGCCACGACAGCACGCCAGTTCCAGCCGCCGTTGAACCAGTACCGTCCGTGTTCCACGTACAGGTCGGCCAGGTCGAGGTGGGTGCGCGAACGGACCCAGTACCCGGCGACGAGAACGCCTGCCACCGCGGCGAGCACACCGCCGTAGAAGCCCAGCCACGCGAAGATGTAGACACGCGGGTCGGAGATCAGCCGCCACGGCATGATCACGACGCCCAGCACGCCGGTGATCAGTCCGCCGACCCGGAAGCTGATGAGTTTCGGCACGGCGTTGGAGAAGTCGTAGGACGGGCTCACGACGTTCGCCGCGAGGTTGGTCGAGATCGTGGCGAGGATGACCATCACGAGTCCGATGACCACCGCGACGGCGTTGTCGAGCCTGGCGGTCAGCGCGACCGGGTCCCAGATCGCCTCACCGAACACCACGACGGTGCCCGACGTCGTGAGCACCGACAGCAGTGCGATGAACGACATCGTGGTCGGCAGTCCGAGGATCTGCCCCCATGCCTGCTTGCGCTGGCCGCCGCCGAACCGGGTGAAGTCCGGCATGTTGAGCGACAGCGTCGCCCAGAACGCGATCATGCCCATCAACGAGGGCGCGAACACCTTCCAGAAGTCGAGACCCCACCCCAGCTTCGACGGTTCGGAGAGGATCGGTCCCAGGCCGCCGGCCCGCGTCAGCACCCAGGCGGTCAGTGCGACCAGGCCGGCCGCCACGAGCGGCGCCGCCCAGTTCTCGAGTACGCGCACCGCTTCCATGCCGCGCCAGATGATCGCCATCTGCAGGGCCCAGAACGCGAAGAAGCTCAGCCAGAGCGTCCACGGCTGGCCGAAGACCTGCGGTGCGGCGGTCCATCCGGTGCCCGCGAGCTTCCCGACGATGATGTGGATCGCCTGACCACCCACCCACGTCTGGATGCCGAACCAGCCGCAGGCGATGAACGCCCGCAGCAACGCTGCGAGGTTGGCGCCGCGGATACCGTAGAACGCTCGTGCGAACACCGGGAACGGAATGCCGTACTTCGTGCCCGCGTGACTGTTCAGCAGCATGGGGACCAGCACGATGATGTTGCCGAGGGTGATCGTGAGGAAGGCCTGCAGCCAGTTCATGCCGATCGCGACGAGTCCGGCGGCGAGCAGGTAGCTGGGGATGTTCGTCGCCATGCCCATCCACAGCGCGAAGAAGTTGTACGTCGTCCATGTCCGCTGCTCGACGGGCACGGGCGCGAGCTCGGGGTTGTAGAACCTGCTGTCCTTGATGGGACCTACGTCGCTCAGTTCGACGCGGCCATCACGTGTGACCTGGGGCGGTGAGGACTCGAATGCCATCGGACAACCCCCTGTTACGCTGCTGAAACAACGTCAACCCGGCCGGATTCCATCCCGGAATCCTGGGTCCGCCGCCGCAGGTCTGGCAGTGTCAGAGTGTCCACGCTTGTCATGATCGGCGCACATTGTGTTCCATGGCGGCCATGGGGATCTCTCGGCGAGCCGTCCTGCTCGGTGGCGCGGGCCTGGCGGGAGCAGCGGGGACGTACGGAGCGCTGACCCCGCGCGGCCGTCGCCTGCTCGGCTGGACGGGCCCCGACGGCGTGGTGCCGTCCGTCGAACCTGTCCCCGTTCAGCCCATGCCTTGGGGTGCGGCGGCTCGACCCGCCCGTGCCGTTCGAGCACGGCGAGCACGATGTCGGTTATTGGCGCCGCGTGCTGCCGGACGCGTTGAGGTTCATCGGGCAGCGACTTTGAGCCGAACCACGGCCGTGCCCGCCTTGCGGTCGTGCCAGGTCCGCGTGCCGCGGAGGTCGAGCGCCTCCACGACGGACAGCACCAGCAGCACGAACCCGCCCACCAGCAGCAACGACGAGAGCCAGCCCGCCGACCCCGGGCCGACGTGCTCGCCGACGACGACCCACGGCTGTTGCCAGCCGAGGCCCGCCATCAGTGCCGGCTCCCGCCAGCCCAGACCGGTCAGCACGAGCACCGCGCCCACGCCCGGCAGCGCGGTCGTCACGAGCGTGCGTGCCAGCACCCGTCTGAGGCCCAGGCCGGACGCGGGGCCCACGACCCGCAGCCCCGTCAGGGCTTTGCCGAGGGTGTTCAGCCGGAGCAGCAGAGCGTCGTACACCGCCGCGCAGAGCACCACCAGCACGGGTTCGTGGACCAACGGCCAGGCCACGACCAGCACCAGGAGCCAGTCGAGCAGACGGGCGATCAGCCGACGAACGAGCATGATTCACGCTAAGGGGCCGACGTCCGTCATAAGTGGTCAGTTCATGGCCAGTTGCCGCACGAACTCCGCGACCCACCTGCCGTTGTCGCGCCTGATGGAACGCGGCGTCAGACCGTCGCCCGCGAACGCCTCGATCTCCGCGGGCGTGAGCGGCCACGGCGGACCGTCCGGTTCGGGACCCTCGTCGCGCGCCACCGCCAGGGCCAGCAGCGTCGAGCCGGTCAGCGACGAGACCCGCCCGGTCGCCTCGGCGTGCAGGGCGACGGGTAGTGCCTGGACCGTCATGTTCTCCACGACGAGGTCGAACGCGCGGTGCCACTCGGCGGGCGGGTCCAGCAGGTCGGCGACCACATAGGAGACAGGGCTCGACGGGTAGCGCTTCTGGACTGCGGCCACGGCGGTGGGGGAGATGTCGAACGCGGTCACCTCGAAGCCCAGCGAGGCCAGGAACTCCGAGTCGCGGCCGTAACCACAGCCCACGACCAATGCACGCTGACCGGTGCCGTCCAGGCCGTCGGCCCACTCGACGAGGTGCGGTTGCGGGTTCGGGATGTCCCACGGGACGGAGGCCCTGCCGGTTTCGGCCTCCGCGTAGAGGTCCTCGAACCAGCCGGTCGGGTTGGCGGCTTGCAGACGTCGGTCATCGGGAAGCATGACCAACTTCTACCCCAGCGAGGACTTTCCCCGGACGAAGTCCGATCAGAACTGTCCCGTTCGGACTTCCTGCGCCCGCTGACGCAGCGATCTCACCTGATAGAAGTGGCGGACGTCGTCCGATGTGTACCGACGGTGACCGGAGGGCGTGTGCCCGGAGGCGGCGACCAGTTCGATCTCGTCGTGGTGGTGCAGCGCGCGGACGGTCGCTTTTGGCCAGGTCACCGCTGCTCCAACGGATCACGCCGGGACCGTCGGACCTCCCGGGGCGTGAGGTTCAAGCCCTGAACACCCGATCGAGCGGGTCAATTCGCGAACCAAACGCGCCGATGAATACGAAGATCGGTCCCCAAACCAGATTGAGGAAAACTGTGTCTCGTTCCGGACTGTTCCGTGCCGCCGCTCTGCTCGCCGCCAGCGCCGCTCCGCTGCTCGCGGGTTCGGCCAGCGCCACCGAGTTGCCGCAGCTGAACACCGGCGTTCCCGAGGTCGGCGCGGACAAGCTGGTCACCGGCGCCACCCAGCTCGCCAACCCGCTCGACGCCGCCAACGCGGTCCAGCTGCCGCACGTCGGCGCGCCCGTGGCCTCCGACCTGCCGGTTCCCGCTCTGCCCGCCGTCGCGCAGGAGCGCTCGGTTCCCAACCCCGTCGCGGCCCAGGTCGGCGAGATCGCCGGGCTGCCGGACCCGCAGGACCTGCCGGGCACCGCGAGCCTCGGCAACCTGCCGTCGCCGTCGCTGTCCGACCTGCCGACCAACAACGTCGTGCCGAACCCGACCGTTCTCTCGGGCACCTTCCCGACGATCAACGGCTGAGTTCACACGTCGAGAATGGGCCCGTGCGCGCTCACGGGCCCATTTCGTGTACCAGCAGGGCGACGTACAACGACAGCACGGACTCCGGGTCCTCCAGCGAGACGCCGAGAACCTGCTCGATCCGCCCCAGCTGCTGGTAGTACGCCGTCCGGGACAGGTGGGCCGCCGCCGCGGCCGCCGACTTGTTGCCGCCGTTCTCGCACAGGCACCGCAGCAGCTCCACGAGCCGGGAGCCCTGGGCCGAGTCGCGTGCCAGCAACGGCCCGAGCTCGCGGTCCGCGAACGCCCGCACGCGTTCGTCCTCGCGCAGCAGGTGCAGGAGCCCGCGCAGCCGCACGTCGTCGAGCCGGTGGTAGAGCTGGGATCCCGGTGCTCGCAACGCCGCTCCGGCCACGTGCGCGGCCTCGCCGAGCGAGCGGCGAACGTCCGTTGTGGACGTCACGGTCGTGCCGACGGCGATGACCACGGAGGACGCCGCCGTCCGGTGGATCTCGCGCGCGACCTTGCGCAGAACCCCTTCCACGCCAATGGTCATCGGCACCGACAGCAGTGCGCGCACCGAGGTGTCGTCGACGACGCCGACCAGCGCCGCGACCGTGACCCGCCGGGCCGCCAGCGCCGTCGCCTCCGCGAGATCACGCAGGACCTCCTGGGTGGCCAGCGTCTGCCCCTGCAGCACGGACACCGGCCGGACCGCGACGCCGATCAGCTGCCGCCGTTCCAGCGGCACCCCCAGCGCGGCCGTCCGCGCGCCCAGGTCCGGTGACTGCGGTGCCTGGCCGAGCAGCTGGGCCAGCAACGTGCGGTGCGTCTGCCGTTCCAGCGACTCCCGGTCGCGCGCCACGAGCCGATGCACCGCCAACGCGGACGCGGCGCGCTCGGCGACCACGACGTGCCGATGCGGTGGCGGCTCGGGCGAGACCATCACGAGCCGGCCCCAGTCCGCGCCGCGCGCCCCGACGATCGTGATCAGCCAGCCCGACTCGGTGTCGTAGGCGGTCCGCTCGGTCACCGTGACGGCCCGCGAGCGCGCCGCCCAGTCGTCCAGCAGCGTCACGGGGTCGTGCCCGGCGGCGTCGTAGGCGAGCACGTCGTGGCCGAGCGTCTCCAGCACGACCGCCAGCCCGGACGTTCGCGCCACCTCGCGCAGCACCTCGGAGGGTTCGGCGCCCGCGACCGTCAGCGCCGTGAACGTCTCGTGCACCTGCTCCGCGGCCCGCAGCTCGGCCAGCTGGGCGTCCACGATCAGCCCCACGACGGCCTCGGTCACGGCCACGTACTTGGTCTCCTCGGTGAGCGTGACCAGCGGCAACCCGTGCCGTTCGGCCTCGGTGACGAGCGCGCCCGGCACGTCGTCACGCCACCGCCGCCCCAGCTCGACGACGAGGCCCGCGCAGCCGACGGCGGCCAGTTCCTCGACGTACCGGGCGAGGCCGGACTCGGGCAGCATCACGCCGGTCGTGAGCACCAGCTCACCGCCGCGCAGCAGCGGCGCGATGTCTGCGATCTCCGCCACATGCACCCATCGCACGCGACGGCCGAGGCCCGCCGCTCCGGCCACCAGACGCGGCTTTCCCTGCCGGATCACCGGCAGAGCGACGACTTCGGCGACCGTCGGGTACATGGACACAACGTAATGCCAACCAGCCGATCCGGGTACAGGTTGTGCATGGCGGCGCACCCGGCGCGCCAGCAGACTCCGAGGCAGGCGTCAGACCCCTGGAGGACGAGATGGCCCACAAGGAGCTGCTGGCACGACACCGCGCGGTCATGCCGAAGTGGCTGGCCCTCTACTACGACGAGCCCATCGAGATCGCGAGCGCCTCCGGGCGCCGCGTGACCGACCGCGAGGGCACGACCTACCTGGACTTCTTCGCCGGCATCCTGACCAACGCCATCGGCTACGACGTCGCGGAGATCAGCGACGCGATCCGGTCGCAGCTCGACACCGGCGTCCTGCACAGCTCCACGCTCTACCTGATCAGGTCGCAGGTCGAGCTGGCCGAGAAGATCGCGGACCTGAGCGGCATCCCGGACGCCAAGGTGTTCTTCACCAACTCCGGCACCGAGGCGAACGAGACCGCGCTGATGCTCGCCACCCAGGCGCGCCGCAGCGAGCAGGTCCTGGCACTGCGCAACAGCTACCACGGCCGTGCGTTCGCCACGATCGCCATCACGGGCAACCGCGGCTGGTCGGCGTCCGCGCTGTCGCCGATCAAGGTCAGCTGGGTGCACGGCGGTTACCGCTACCGCTCGCCGTTCAGGGCGATGGACGACAAGGACTACATCAGGGCCTGCGTCGAGGACCTGCGCGAGATCATCGAGACCACCACGTCCGGCGACGTCGCGTGCATGATCGCCGAGCCGATCCAGGGCGTCGGCGGCTTCACGTCCCCGCCCGACGGCCTGTTCCGCGCGTTCAAGGACGTGCTGGACGAGTACGGGATCCTGTTCATCTCCGACGAGGTGCAGACCGGCTGGGGCCGCACCGGCGAGCACTTCTGGGGCATCCAGGCGCACGACGTCGTGCCGGACGCGATGACGTTCGCCAAGGGCCTCGGCAACGGTCTCGCGATCGGTGGTGTCGTCGCGCGCGGCGACCTGATGGACACGATCAACGCCAACTCGATCTCGACGTTCGGCGGCAACCCGATCTCCACGGCCGGTGCGCTCGCCACCGTCGACTACCTGCTGAGCCACGACCTGCAGGCCAGCGCGGCCAAGCTCGGCTCACGGCTGCTCGGTGGCCTGCGCGAACTGGCCGAGAAGCACCCGGTGATCGGTGACGTGCGCGGCAAGGGCCTGATGGTCGGCGTCGAGTTCGTCGGACCCGAGGGCGAACCGAACGCCGGTGCCGCCGCGACCGTGCTGAGCGAGGCGAAGGCGCGCGGGTTGCTCGTCGGCAAGGGCGGCCTGTACGGCAACGTGATCCGCCTGGCCCCGCCGATGACCCTGACCGAGGACGAGTTGGAAGAGGCTCTCGGGATTCTTACTCTGGCGGTGGAGCGGGCGTGATCAATACCCAGAAGTGGATCAAACACCGCATCAACGGCAAGCCCTGGGACGGCGCTCCGGAACGGCTCGGCGACGTCTACGACCCGACGACCGGCAAGGTCGCCCAGCAGGTCGCCTACGCGTCAGTGTCCGAAGTGGACGCTGCCGTCAACGCCGCCGCGGAAGCGTTTGCGTCGTGGCGCAACGTGTCCCTGGCGCAGCGCTCGACGGTGATGTTCAAGTTCCGCGAGCTGCTGAACGACCGCAAGGGCGACCTCGCGAAGATCGTCTCGGCGGAGCACGGCAAGGTCGTGTCCGACGCGGGCGGCGAGATCCAGCGGGCGCTGGAGTCGGTCGAGTACGCGTGCGGCATCCCGACCCTGCTGAAGGGCGGGTTCAGCGAGAACGCGTCGACCCGCGTCGACGTCTACTCGATCCAGCAACCCGTCGGTGTGGTCGGCGTGATCTCGCCGTTCAACTTCCCGGCGATGGTTCCGCTGTGGTTCGTGCCGACCGCAATCGCTTGCGGCAACACGGTGGTGCTGAAACCGTCCGAAAAGGACCCGTCGGCGGCGATCTTCATCGCCGAGATGTTCGCCGAGGCCGGGCTCCCGGACGGCGTCCTGAACGTCGTGCACGGCGACAAGGTGGCCGTCGACCGGCTCCTGGAACACCCGACGGTGAAGGCGATCTCGTTCGTCGGCTCCACGCCGATCGCCCGCTACGTCTACGAGACCGGCACCGCGCACGGCAAGCGCGTGCAGGCACTCGGTGGTGCCAAGAACCACATGGTCGTCCTGCCCGACGCCGACCTCGACCTGGCCGCGGACGCCGCGGTCTCCGCCGGTTTCGGCTCGGCCGGTGAACGATGCATGGCGATCTCGGTCGTCGTGGCCGTCGGTGAAGTCGGCGACTCACTGGTGTCGAAGATCAAGTCCCGGATCGCCGACGTGCAGGTCGGTTCCGGTGCGTCGTGCGAGATGGGACCGCTGGTCACCGGCGTGCATCGGGACAAGGTCACGTCCTATCTGGACGCCGGCGTCTCCCAGGGCGCCGTCCTCGCGGTCGACGGCCGCGACCACCCGATCGACGGCGACGAGGGCGGGTTCTGGCTCGGCCCGACGCTCTTCGACCACGTCGGCACGGACATGACGATCTACACCGACGAGATCTTCGGCCCGGTCCTCTCGGTCGTCCGCTGCGACACCTACGAGGACGCCGTCGAGATGGTGAACCGCAACCGGTACGGCAACGGCACCGCGATCTTCACCAACGACGGTGGCGCGGCCCGCCGGTTCCAGAACGAGATCGAGGTCGGCATGGTCGGCGTGAACGTGCCGATCCCCGTGCCGGTGGCCTACTACTCGTTCGGTGGCTGGAAGGAATCGCTGTTCGGCGACGCACACGCGTACGGGCCGCACGGCGTGCACTTCTTCACCCGCTCGAAGGTCGTCACGTCGCGCTGGCTCGATCCGTCGCACGGCGGCGTGAACCTCGGGTTCCCGCAGAACACGTAGCTGTACCGGGGTTTGCAAGTACCGCCGACTTCGAGCCGGTGGTACTTGCAGACGCCCTGACTACCTTGCCGCGCGAGCCGCCAGCGCCTCCGGCAGCGGGTCGTACCGGGAGAAGTGACGGGTGAACGTGCCGGTCCCGGACGTCAGCGACCGCAGTTCGACCGCGTACCGCAGCAACTCGGACGACGGCACCTCGGCACGGATCACCGTGCGCCCGCCCTCGTCCGCCTCGGTCCCGAGCACCCGCCCGCGCCGTCCGGACAGATCGCCCAGCACGGTGCCCAGGTGTTCGTCGGGCAGCCGGATCATGACCTCGTCCATGGGCTCCAGCAACTGGGTCCGGGCAGCGGACGCGGCCTCCTTCAGCGCCAGCGCACCGGCAGTCTGGAAGGCCGCGTCCGACGAGTCGACAGAGTGCGCCTTGCCGTCCACGAGCGTCACCCGGACGTCGACGACAGGGGTGCCGTCGTGCAGGCCTCGCTCCAGCTGTGCGCGCACACCCTTCTCGACGGAGGGGATGAACTGGTGGGGGACCGAGCCACCGACGATCTTGTCCACGAACTCGAAGCCGGTGCCGCGGGGGAGCGGTTCGACCACGATGTCGCACACCGCGTACTGGCCATGACCTCCAGATTGCTTGACGTGCCGGCCGTGGCCTTTCGCGGGCCCGGCAAAGGTTTCACGGAACGCGACGCGCACCGGTTCGGTGTCGATCTCCGCGCCGCCGGCCCGCAGCCGGGCCAGCACGACGTCGGCGTGCGCCTCGCCCATGCACCACAGGACCATCTGGTGCGTCTCGGCGTTGCGGTCCAGGCGCAGTGTCGGGTCGCTCGCGACGAGGCGGTTCAGGTTGCGGGCCAGGTTGTCCTCGTCGCTGCGGGTGCGCGGCACGACAGCGATGGGCAGCAACGGTTCCGGCATGTTCCACGGCGCCATGAGCAGCGGCTGTTCGGGCGCGGACACGGTGTCGCCGGTCTCGGCGGTGGTCAGTTTCGTCAACGCGCACAGGTCGCCGGCGACGCAGTAGGGGACCTCGCGCAGCGACGAGCCCAGCGGCGAGTAGATGTGGGCCACGCGTTCGTCGGCGTCGTGGTCCTCGTGGCCGCGGTCGGCCATGCCGTGGCCGGAGACGTGCACGGGCCGTTCGGGGCGCAGGGTGCCGGAGAAGACGCGGACCAGCGACACGCGGCCGACGTAGGAGTCCACTGCGGTGCGGACCACCTCGGCGACGAGTGGCCCGTCCGGGTCGGCGGCCAGGCGGGGCTGCGGGATGCCGTCCACCGACGTCACGGACGGAAGCTCGTGCTCCAGCGGTGACGGGAAGGCGCGCGCGATGCCGTCCATCAGCTCCACCAGGCCCATGCCGGTTGCGGCGCACACGGGCATCACGGGGTGGAACGAGCCGCGCGTGACGGCGGTCTCCAGATCGGCGATCAGCGTGTCCTGGTCGATCTCCTCGCCCGCCAGGTAGCGGTCCATGAGGGTCTCGTCCTCGCTCTCGGCGATGATTCCCTCGATCAACGCCGCGCGCTCGTCCGGGTAGTTCTCACCGGACGTCAGCAGCCCGACGAGTGAGTCGCCCTCCTGCATGTACAACGGCACGACGCCCGGGCCGAACGCCGCCTGGCACTCGATGACCTCGTTGCCGAAGTTCGCACGGTGGTGGTCGGTGCGTGTGATGACGACGGCGCGAGGCATGCCGACGAGAGCGCACTCCTCCCACAACGAGATGGTGGCCGCGTCGACGCCTTCGAAAGCGTTGACAACAAAAAGGGCCGCGTCCGCGGCCCGAAGTCCTGCCCTGAGCTCACCCACGAAGTCGACGTATCCGGGGGTGTCGATCAGGTTGATCTTGATGTCCCCGTGCTGGATCGGAGCCACGGCGAGGCCTACCGATCGTTGTTGTCGCACGGCCGCCGGGTCGTGGTCGCAGACCGTGGTGCCCTCGGTGACCGATCCCGCGCGGGTCAGGACACCGGTGGCGGCGAGCAGGGCCTCAGTGAGCGTCGTCTTGCCCGCCCCGGAGGGCCCCACGAGCACGACGTTGCGGACCTTGGCCGGGTCGTCCACAGCGACCGCGCCTGCCGATGTGCCGTTGTCGGAGTGCTTGCTTCCCATGGCGACCTCCGTCAAGTCGTAGTGTTCGATCTCACACCCGTTCACCTCCCGGGACAACCCCGCTGGCCCGATCGGATGCCCGCCGCCTCGCGAACATGTTTCACGGACTTGCCCAGTGATGAGGCTCACGACCTGCGGCTGATCGGAAAGTGGCCTTCTGGATCGCGGCTCCAGTGGCTTGGGCGAGAGGGCCACAGCGGACGTACGGTGAGTTCACCAAGACTTCCCCTCGTGAAAGGTCACCCCGGTGAGCACTGATCAGGTCACGGGCACCGCCCGCGTCAAGCGCGGCATGGCCGAGATGCTCAAGGGCGGCGTCATCATGGACGTGGTCGACGCCACCCAGGCGAAGATCGCGGAGGACGCGGGCGCCGTCGCCGTCATGGCCCTCGAGCGCGTGCCCGCCGACATCCGCTCCCAGGGCGGCGTCGCGCGCATGAGCGACCCCGACCTGATCGACGGGATCATCAACGCCGTCTCGATCCCGGTCATGGCGAAGGCCCGCATCGGCCACTTCGTCGAGGCCCAGGTCCTCGCGTCGCTCGGTGTCGACTATATCGACGAGTCCGAGGTGCTGACCCCGGCCGACTACGCCAACCACATCGACAAGTGGGCGTTCACCGTTCCCTTCGTCTGTGGCGCGACGAACCTGGGTGAGGCGCTGCGCCGCATCACCGAGGGCGCGGCCATGATCCGCTCCAAGGGCGAGGCCGGCACCGGTGACGTCTCGAACGCCACCACGCACATGCGCAAGATCCGCCAGGAGATCCGCCGCCTGCAGAACCTCCCCGAGGACGAGCTCTACGTCGCCGCCAAGGAGCTCCAGGCGCCGTACGAGCTGGTCAAGGAGATCGCGCAGAACGGCAAGCTCCCCGTCGTGCTGTTCACCGCGGGCGGCATCGCCACCCCGGCCGACGCCGCGATGATGATGCAGCTCGGCGCCGAGGGCGTGTTCGTCGGTTCCGGCATCTTCAAGTCTGGCAACCCGGTCCAGCGCGCCGAGGCCATCGTGAAGGCCACCACCTTCCACGACGACCCCGACGTCATCGCCAAGGTCTCGCGCGGCCTGGGTGAGGCCATGGTCGGCATCAATGTCGACGAGATCCCGGAGCCGCACCGCCTCTCCGAGCGCGGCTGGTAGACAGAGCCCCGAACCGAAGGCGCACCGCACGAAGCGGTGCGCCTTCGTCGTTTCAGCTCGTCGTGCCCACGCTTTCCACGAGACCGGACAGAGCGGCGGGCAACGCCTCGTGGTGCAGCACGCCGAGCCGTTGCGTGGCACGGGTCAGCGCCACGTACAGCTCCGCCGCACCGCGCGGCCCTCCGGCCAGGATCCGTTCCGGCGCGACGACGAGCACCGAGTCGTACTCCAGGCCCTTGGTCTCGGCGGCGGGCACCGTGCCGGGCACGCCGGGCAGCCCGATCACCACGCTCGTTCCCTCGAACTCCGCCTCCTGCTTGGTGAACTCCTCGATGGCGCCGGCCAGCTCCTCCTCGGTCACCAGTCGTGCCCAGGGCTGAACGCCGTTGGCGCGCACCGAATCGGGAGCCTTCACGTCCGGCGCGAACTCGGCCAGCACCCGTGCCGCGACGGCCATGATCTCCGCGGGCGTGCGGTAGTTGACCGTCAGCGACCGGTACTCCCAGCGTCCCGGCACGTACGGGTCGAGCATCTGGCCCCACGACGTGGCACCCGCCGCCGCGCGACGCTGCGCCAGGTCGCCCACCACCGTGAAGGAACGGCCCGGGCAGCGGCGCATCAGCACGCGCCAGTCCATTTCGGACAGTTCCTGCGCCTCGTCCACCACCACGTGCCGGTAGGTCCAGGCGCGGTCCGCCAGCGCTCGTTCCGCGAGCGTGCGCTGGTCGTGGTCCTCGAAGCGCTCGGCCAGGTCCTCGGCGAACAACATGTCCGAGGCGAAGAGGTGGTCCTCGTCGTCCATGTGGTCGAAGCGGCCGACCATGCTGTCGAGCACCTCGGCCGCGTACCGGGCCTCGGCCCGGCGTTCCGCCGCCGCGGCCTGGTCGTCGGCCTGCTCGGTGCCGTCCTTGCCCAGCAGGTCGTGCAGCTCGTCGAGCAACGGCACGTCCGAGATCGTCCAGGGCTCGCCCTCGGCGCGCAGCAGCGACGGGTCCGCACCCGCAGCCGCGAGTGCCTCGGCCGACGAGTACAGCTCGCCCAGCAGTTCGAACGGCGTCATGATCGGCCACAGGAAGTCCAGCGCCGCGACGAAGCTCTCGTCGTCGTCGAGGTCCTTGACCAGGCCGGACCGCATGTCCTCCCAGGCCTGCTTGTCCGACCGGGACATCCAGCCCTTGCCGATCCGGCCGATCGCCCGCTCGGTGAGGACGTACGTGACGATCTCGCGGAACACCGCGCGGGCCTCGTTGTGCGGCAGGCCGCTGTCGCGCGCCTCCTGACGGGCCCACTCGGCGACGTCCGCGCCGATCTGCACGACGACGTCCTTCATGCCGATGGGAATCGGCTCGGCGGGAACGCGCTGCCGGGCCCCGACGGCCGCCTTCAGCACGTCGACCATCGCGCGCGAACCCTTGAGCCGCGCGACGTCCGGAGCGTCCTCGGCGGTCGCGACCAGACCCGGCAGCAGGCTGCCCGCGGTCGAGAACACGACGTCCGACTCGCCCAGCGACGGCAGCACGCGGCCGATGTGGTTGAGGAACGCGGGGTTCGGGCCGACGACGAGCACGCCGTGCCGTTCCATGCGCTCTCGTTGGGTGTACATCAGGTACGCGACGCGGTGCAGCGCCACGACCGTCTTGCCGGTGCCGGGGCCACCCTCGATCACCAGCACGCCGGGGTGGTCCAGCCGGATGATCGCGTCCTGCTCGGACTGGATGGTCGCGACGATGTCGCGCATGCCCTCGCCACGCGGCGCGTTCAACGCCTCCAGCAGGGCCACGTCGCCCTGCTCCTCGCCGAGCTTGCCGAACACCTCGTCGGTGAAACCGGTCACGGTGCGGCGGCGGGTGAGGAACTGACGGCGCCGGAGCATGCCCTCAGGCGTGGCCCCGGTGGCGGTGTAGAACGGCCGCGCCGCCGGTGCCCGCCAGTCGAGCAGCGCCGGTTCGAACTCGTTCTCCTCGTCGAACAGCCCGATGCGGCCGATGTAGGAACGGTCGCCGTCGACGCTGTCCAACCGGCCGAAGCACAGGCCGTAGTCGGCCACGTTCAGGCGCTTCATCTCGCGGTGCCGGGCGCGCACCTCGTTGTCACGGTCCATCGCGGTCTCGCCGGTGCCACCCAGCGCCGACAGGTACGCGGCCTTCACGCGCGCGCGTTCCCCATCGAGCCGTGCGTAGAGCTCGGCTACGTACTCACGCTCGGACTGCAGTTCTTCTTCGTAACCCACGTGCTCCCCAGTGCGCCTGTGTTCTGGCTGAGGCGATGAGTGTGAACGATGCACGGGGCCTTGTGGCAAGGCCCCCTGTCTGCTATACGGTTAAGTGGGAAGAATCGCACCGCGAGCCGGTGAAGCCGCCTTGGCTAGACGGTGTGCTCCATGACCATCATCGCGGTCGTACCCGGCTCCAGCGCCTTGCAGATGTGCGGCACGTCGCCGGGATAGACGATGTAGTCACCGGGCCCGAGCTCGACCGGGTCTTCGGCGAGGCCCGCCAGGCAGCGGCCGGTCGCCACGATCATGTGCTCGATGCTGCCCGGCACGTGGGGCAGTGACTCGCGGGCGCCGCCCGGTTCGAGGGCCAGCCAGTAGATGTCGTGCTTGGTGCCCGGACGGCACGCGGCCAGCAGTGTCGCCGAGTAGTGCGCGCGTTCGGAGTGGATGACCGGGCCCTCGCCCGCGCGGATCACCTGCACGCGCGGCACGGCGGGTTCGACGAGCTGGCTGAACGGGACCCCCAGCGCCACGCCCAGTGCCCACAGGGTCTCCACGCTGGGGTTTCCGGCGCCGGACTCCAGTTGCGAGAGCGTCGACTTCGCCACGCCGGCCTTCTTGGCGACCTCGGAGAGCGACATGCCGGTGCGATCGCGCTCCCGGCGGAGGTTGGCCGCGATGAGGTCGAGTGGTGCGTTCGACACAGAAGTCCATCCGTTCGTCTTGACGAACACCAGTCCCAGGTGTTCATCTTAATGGGTGGTGCGTTCGATCTGGCGAACTCTTGATGCTGTGCTCCTGCGTGACGTGGCCGCAGTCGCACTCGGTGCCGCGGTGACCGGTGCCTCGTTCGGTGCGATCTCGGTCGGCTCCGGCCTGCCGTGGTGGATGCCGGTGCTGATGTCGCTGGTGATCTTCGCGGGCGGGTCGCAGTTCATGGCTGTGGGCATTGTCGCCGCTGGTGGCAGCCCTGCCGCGGCGGTGCTGGCCGGGCTCGTGCTCAACGCGCGGCACCTGCCGTTCGGGCTGGCGATCGGGGACGTGCTGGGCAGGAGCCCGCTCGCCCGGATCGTCGGCAGCCACCTGCTGATCGACGAGTCCACGGCGTTCGCGATGTCGCAGAAGGACCCCGCGAGAGCGCGTGCGGCCTACTGGGCGTGCGGCGTGTCGCTGTTCTTCAGCTGGAACACGGGCGTGCTCATCGGTGCGCTCGTGGGGCAGGCGATCGGCGACCCGATGACGTTCGGGCTGGACGCGGCGTTCCCGGCGGCCCTGCTGGCGCTCACGCTGCCGGCGCTCAAGGACGCGGCTACGCGCAACGCAGCACTCGTGGGTGCGGCTATAGCGCTCGCTACGACGCCGTTCCTGCCTGCGGGTGTGCCGGTGCTGCTTGCGCTCGCCGGACTGTTCGCGTTTCGCACCACTAAGAAGAAGGAGGAGCCGTGCCCGTCACCGCAGTTTTGATCCTGGCCGCCGGCACCTTCGCCATCCGGTTCGCCGGACCGTTGTTGCGCGACCGCGTGACCCTGCCGGATCGGGTGCGCGAACTGATGTCGGCGTCCGCGACGGTGTTGCTGCTGGCACTGGTGGCGGTCTCGGCGTTGACGAACGGCAAGCAGTTCGGCGGCTGGGCACTCGCCATCGGAGTTGCGGTCGGCGGCATTGCGGCGTGGCGGAAACTGCCTTTCGTCGCTGTCATCGTGCTGGCCGCGGTGACTACGGCGGGACTGAGGTTCATCGGCGTGGCTTGAGCAGCCGATCAATGCTTCCTGACGTGCGAGAAAAGCAGGTTTGTATGAACCTCCGTCACCTCTCGGCGGCTCGTGAACTTGTCGAGCACGAGTCGTTGGAGATGGCCGACGTCCGATACCGCGACGTGCACCAGGAAATCTTCTGGACCCGTCACGTGTGAGAGCGCGAGCGTTTCGGGGAGCGACAGCACGTATGCCATGAACGGGTCGACGATTTCCTTGGTGTGCGGGCGGATCTTCACCGCGAGCATCGCCTGGACGTGCTGCCCGACCGCGCCGGGATCGATCTCGGCGTGGTAGCCGGTGATCACGCCGCGCTCCCGCAGCGCCCGGTGCCGGACCACCGCCGTGGACTGCGCGACGTTGACGCGTTCGGCCAGGTCCTTGTTCTGCAGCCGCGCGTCCTTCCGCAGCTCCCGCACGATGGCCTCGTCGATCGAATCCAGCACGGCTCTTCTCCGTTCCACCGAATCAGCTGCGGTCTTGCGCCCACTATGCCGAGGCAGTCTTCACCATTCGGGCCATGACGCGCATCGAGACCATCGCAGTGCACGGCGGCCGCGACGACCTCGCGGAGCTCGGCGTGCACGCTCCCCCCATCGACCTGTCCACCACCTACCCCGTGCCTGACCAGGCGCTCGGCGGGGAAGCGCTGGGTGAGTGGGCCACCGGCGCCGCGCGGGCCGGCTCGCCCGTCTACGCGCGGCTGCACAACCCGACGGTGGCCCGGTTCGAGCAGGCGCTCGCGGCTCTCGAGCACACCGAGACGTCCGTGGCGTTCGGCAGCGGCATGGCAGCGGTGACCGCCGTGATCCAGGCCGCCTGCGTGATGGCGGGAAAACCGCACGTCGTAGCCGTGCGGCCGTTGTACGGCGGCACCGACCACCTGCTGTCGTCCGGTCTCCTGGGCGTCACGACGACGTACGTCGAAGCGGGCCTGGTGTCCTCCGCGATCCGGCCGGACACCGGGCTCGTGGTCGTCGAGACCCCGGCCAACCCCAACCTGGACCTCGTCGACATCGAGCACGTCGTGCGCCAGGCCGGCTCCGTGCCGGTGATGGTCGACAACACCTTCGCGACGCCGATCCTGCAGAACCCGGTGCTGCACGGCGCCTCCTACGTGCTGCACTCCGGGACCAAGTACCTCGGCGGGCACGGTGACGTGCTCGGCGGCGTCGTGGCCTGCTCCGAGTCGCTCGCGGCGGCGTTGCGGCAGGTCAGGATCATCACGGGCGCCGTCCTGCACCCCCTGGGCGGCTACCTGCTGCACCGCGGGCTGGCGACCCTGCCGTTGCGCGTCGAGGCGGCGTCCCGTTCGGCGGCGGTGCTGGCTTCGCGGCTGGCCGAGCACGACGCCGTGGAGTTCGTGCGCTACCCGTCCAGGTCACGGCAGATGCGCGGAACAGGCGCGATGATCGCGTTCGGTGTGCACGGCGATCCCGTCGAGGTGGTGCGGAAGCTGAAGCTCATCACGCCGGCCGTCTCATTGGGTTCGGTCGACACACTTATCGAGCACCCCTCGGCTTTGACGCACCGCCTGGTTCCCGGAGAAGAACTGCGTGCTTCTGGCGTTCCGGACAATTTGCTGCGCATTTCGGTGGGTCTCGAGCACGTAGAGGACATTTGGGACGACCTAAACGCAGCGCTCTGTGACGTCGCTTACGTTAAGTCTTCCCCAGGTGATTTCTTGGTGATGACCGCCACTCGCTAGGGTTCCCCGAATCAGCGCGTCGGGGCGCGGGAGGTTCCGACGCGAGCATTTTTCCGTTTCGGAAGGAACCTCCTCGTGAGTTCTGTGGAAACTGATGCGGACGGCTACACCAAGGCGCTGAGCAAGCGCCAGGTGCAGATGATCGCAATCGGTGGCGCGATCGGCGTCGGCCTTTTCCTGGGTGCGGGTGGACGCCTCGCCACAGCGGGGCCGTCGCTGATCCTGTCTTATGCGGTGTGCGGCCTCGCGGCGTTCTTCGTCATGCGCGCGCTGGGCGAACTTGTGCTTCACAGGCCCGTGTCCGGCAGCTTCGTCGAGTACGCCCGCGAGTTCATCGGCCCGTGGGCCGGTTTCACCTCGGGCTGGCTCTACTGGCTGAACTGGGCGATGACAGGCATCGCCGAGATCACCGCCATCGCGATCTACATGCACAAGTGGTTCCCCGACCTGCCGCAGTGGATCACCGCGCTGGTCGCACTGGTCGTGCTCGTCGCCATCAACATGCTGTCGGTCAAGCTCTTCGGTGAGCTGGAGTTCTGGTTCTCGGTCATCAAGGTGACCGCGATCGTGGTCTTCCTGGTGGTAGGTGCCGGTCTGGTCATCGGCAACGCCGACATCGGCGGTACGACGGCCTCGGTCTCGAACACCCTCGGCCACGGCGGCCTGTTCCCGGCAGGCGTCGGCATCGCCCTCATGACGTTGCAGGCCGTCGTCTTCGCCTACGCGGCCATCGAACTCGTGGGTATCGCCGCCGGTGAGACCAAGGACCCCGAAAAGGTCATGCCGCGCGCCATCAACGGCGTGGTCTACCGCATCGCGATCTTCTACGTCGGTTCGGTGCTGCTGCTGACGATGTTGTTGCCGTGGGACCACTTCACCGGCACCGAGTCGCCGTTCGTGACCGTGTTCTCGGCGCTGGGCATCCCGGTGGTCGGCGACATCATGAACGCCGTCGTGCTGACGGCCGCACTGTCCTCCTGCAACTCGGGTCTCTACTCGACCGGCCGCATCCTGAGGTCGCTGGCGCAGAAGGGCGAGGCGCCCGCGGTCACCGGTCGCATGAACTCCCGGCACGTGCCTTACGGCGGCATCCTCTTCACCGGTGTCGCCTACCTCTTCGGCGTGGTGCTCAACTACATCGTGCCGAAGGAGGCGTTCGACATCGCGATCGCCGTCGCGTCGCTGGGTGTCGTGTCGACCTGGGCCACGTTGATCATCTGTCAGCTGCGGTTGCGCAGGAAGGCCTTGGCGGGAGAGATCCAGCGGCCCTCCTATCGGATGCCCGGAGCGCCTTACACCTCGTACGGAACGCTGGCGTTCCTCGCGTTGGTGATCGGGCAGATGGCGTTCGCGGGGACGGCCGAGAAGATCGCGTTCTGGTCGATTCCGGTGCTGGCACTGGTGTTGTTCCTCGGGTGGCGCTTCGTGAAGTCGCGTCAGCCGGTCGGTCCGGCGCAGGAGCGGCTGATCTCCGTCGACTGACCCGGCGTCGCCCGGAGGGCTGCGCAGCGGGGTCGTGGACCTCGAATATGCTGGTGAGCATGGTTGCTGCCCCACCCGTCATCGGCGTGCTAGCCCTCCAGGGCGACGTCCAGGAACACCTCGTGTCGCTCGCGAAGTGCGATGTCACCGCGCGCCCCGTCCGCCGCGCCGAGGAGTTGGACGAGCTCGACGGCATCGTCATCCCCGGCGGCGAGTCGACGACCATGAGCAAGCTCCTGGTGAACTTCGAGCTGCTGGAGCCGCTGCGTGCCAAGATCAAGGCCGGGTTTCCCGCCTACGGGTCGTGCGCGGGCATGATCCTGCTGGCCGAGACCGTGCTGGACGGCCGGGAGGACCAGGAGCAGCTCGGCGGCCTGGCCGTCACGGTCCGGCGCAACGCGTTCGGCAGGCAGGTCGACTCGTTCGAGACCGACCTCGACCTGGCAGGGGAGACTGTGCACGCCGTGTTCATCCGGGCACCTTGGGTGGAGGCGGTGAGCGGGGAGGTCGAGGTTCTCGCTACGGTTCCTGTTACGGCTGAGGCGGGAGACGCCGCCGGTAGGATCGTCGCGGTCAGGCAGGGCAACGTGCTGGCGACGGCGTTCCACCCGGAGCTCACGGGTGACGAGCGTGTTCACCGACTGTTCGTTGACATGGTTCGCGGTTCGACGGAGGAGAAATGAGCGGCCACTCCAAGTGGGCGACCACCAAGCACAAGAAGGCCGCTATTGACGCCAAGCGCGGCAAGCTCTTCGCGCGGCTGATCAAGAACATCGAGGTGGCGGCCCGCACGGGCGGCGGCGACCCCGACGGCAACCCGACGCTGTTCGACGCGATCCAGAAGGCCCGCAAGAACTCGGTGCCGCTGGACAACATCGAGCGCGCCCGCAAGCGCGGCGGCGGCGAGGAAGCCGGCGGCGCCGACTGGCAGACGATCATGTACGAGGGCTACGGCCCGAACGGTGTCGCGGTGCTCATCGAGTGCCTCACGGACAACCGCAACCGCGCCGCCACCGAGGTCCGCACGGCCATGAGCCGCAACGGCGGTTCGATGGCCGACCCCGGCTCGGTGTCGTACATGTTCAGCCGCAAGGGCGTCGTGATCGTGCCGAAGGCGGGCACGAACGAGGACGACGTCATGCTGGCGGTCCTGGAGGCAGGCGCCGAGGAGGTCAACGACCTGGGCGAGGCCTTCGAGGTCGTGTCCGAGGCCGGCGACCTGATCCCGGTCCGCAAGGCACTGCAGGAGGCGGGCATCGACTACGAGTCGGCCGAGTCGAGCTTCATGCCGTCGGTGTCGGTGGAACTGGAGGCCGAGGGCGCCAGGAAGATCTTCAAGCTGATCGACGCGCTGGAGGACTGCGACGACGTGCAGAACGTCTTCGCGAACTTCGACGTGTCGGACGAGGTCATGGCCGAGGTCGGCTGACCACCAGCAGCAGCACGAACGCCGGTCACGCAGCAGCGTGGCCGGCGTTTCGCGTTCACTCCCAGGGGAGCTTGCGCAGCGTCAGTTCGACGAGCCGCCGCAACTGCTCGCGGGTGGCGCCGGTGGACGCCTGGACCGCGATGCCGTGCGACATCGACAGCACGTAGACCGCCGCGTCACGTGGGTCGGCGTCAGCAGGTAGGTCGCCATCGGCAAGGGCGCGCGTGAAGCGTTCGGTGAGAATTTCTTCTGCGGCGTGGCGGCGGGCGGAGAGTTCGGCCTTGGCCTCGACGGCGGTGTCGCCGGTGGCCAGGGCGCTTTGGACGAGCAGGCAACCCGGTGGGGTGTCGTCGCCCGTCGTGGTGTCCACGGCGCCCTGCAGCCAGAGGCGGGCCACGTCGCGGACTGTCGGGGCCAGCAGGGCGACCGGACCGTAGGTGGAGACGGTGGCGGCGTAGTGGTCGGTCACCTGCTTGAACAGGCCCGCTTTCGAGCCGAACGCGGCGTAGACGCTGCCCGGCTTGAGGTTCGTGGCGGCCGAGAGGTCGGCCATGGTGGCGCCCTCGTAGCCCTTGGCCCAGAACACCCGCATGGCGGCGGCCAGGACGTGCTCCGTGTCGAACTCCCGCGGCCTGCCGACTGCCATCGTGGCCCTCCTCACCTTTTGAGTGCTCGTTCAAGATATCACTTGCCGGTCGACTGGCTGCGGTGACATCTTGAGCAAGCATTCAACAAGGACAGGGGAAGTGCGATGAGCAAGTCATTGGCCGGCAAGGTCGCGATCGTCACGGGTGGGTCGCGCGGCATCGGGGCGGGCATCGCCGAACGGCTCGCGGCGGCCGGAGCGACGGTGGCGATCACCTACTACGCGTCGCCTGAGCAGGCCGAACTGGTGGTGAAGTCCATCGGGGAAGCGGGTGGCACGGCGGTCGCGATTCGGGTCGACGCGGGGGATCGCGACGCGGTGCGAGCGGGGATCACCGAGATCGCCGAACGGTTCGGGCGCCTCGACGTCCTCGTCAACAACGCGGGGGTGATCGACATCAGTCCCGTCGGCACGGTCACCGACGCCGACTACGACCGGGCGCTCGCGGTCAACCAGACCGGTGTCTTCGTGGCCAGCCAGGAAGCGTTGCGGCACCTCGGGGAAGGCGGCCGGATCATCACGATCGGCAGCGTCAACGCCGACCGCATCCCGTTCGCCGGCGGCACCGTCTACGCGCTCACCAAGGCGGCGGTCGCGGGGCTGACCAGGGCACTCGCCCGCGAGGTCAGCGGCAGGGGCATCACCGTCAACACGGTGCAGCCCGGCCCGGTCGACACCGACATGAACCCGGCCGACGGCCCGTTCGCCGACAGCGTGCGCACCCACATCGCCGCCGCCCGCTACGGGACGGCCGACGAGGTCGGCAGCCTGGTCACGTACCTCGCGGGGCCGGACGCCGCCTACATCACCGGCGCCACGATCAACGTCGACGGCGGCTATGCGGCATGAGAGCCGGGTGATGATCCCGATCATCATGATCGCGGTGTTCGTCATTCCGATGGGCATCTCGGGAACGGCCATCGCCCTCCCGCACATCGCCGGCGAACTCGGCAGCTCACCGGCGATGCTGCAGTGGGTGGTCAACGGATTCAACGTCACGTTCGCCGTCTTCAGCCTGGTCTGGGGCATCGCGTCCGACCGAATCGGCTACCGCGCCACGTTCCGGCTCGGCGTCGCGCTGGTGCTGGCCGCCTCCGCGATGAGCGCGCTCGCGCCGAACCTGCTGGTGCTCGACGCCGCCAGGCTCGTCGCGGGCGTCGGTTGCGCGGCGGTCGCCACCGGTGGAACCTCGTTGCTGTCCAACGCCTTCAGCGGTGCCGAACGCGGACGCGCCTTCGCCGTGTTCGGCACCGTGATCGGTCTCGGACTTGCCCTGAGCCCAACGATCTCAGGCGGGCTCATCGCGTTGTTCGACTGGCGCGGTGTCTTCGCGGCGCACGCGGTGCTGGCGGTGCCCGCGCTCGCGTTGAGCGCGTTGCTCCCGAATCTCCGAAGCGCAGAACGCCGCAAGCTGGCTGATTTTTCGTTGCTGCGCAACCAGTACTTCCTCGCGCTGACGCTCGTGCCCGTCGCCGGCGCGTTCGGCTTCGTCACCCTGCTCACGTACCTGCCGGTGGCGTTCAGCGGGGTCGCGGCACTGTCCGCGGGAGAGACCGGGCTGTTGATGCTGCCGATGGCGATCCCGGTGCTCATCGGACCGATGATCGGTGCGCGGGGCTCGCCCATGACGATCATCCGAGTTTCGTTGGCAGCACTCGTCCTCGGCACGCTGGGCATGCTCCTGCTGGCGCCGGGAACCTGGCTCGGCTGGCTCGTCCTGCCGATGGTGCTGCTCGGTTTCGGGTTCGGCCTGCCGATGGGCCTGATCGACGCCGAGGCGCTCGCCGCCGTCCCCGCGCACAGCATCGGAACGGCCTCAGGCGTCCTCAACCTCGTTCGCATGGGCAGTGAGGCCATCGCTGTAGGTCTTTACGCCGTCACGCTCACCTGGTTGATCGGACGATCCATTCCCGACCGCGACCTCGCCCACGACACCGCCGCCGGACACCCCGGCCAGGCGGCGGTCTACGCGAACGCGTTCCACTGGGTGATGATCGCCCAGGCGGTTCTCGTCACGATCACGATCATCGCGATCGAACGCCTGCACCGCGCGAGAGTCAAGACTGCGGTGAGCTGACCTTCACGTCGTTCAGGAACGCCGACCACGCGGCCGCCGAGAAGGGGAGGTGCGTGGTCGGCGCCTTGCTGTCGCGGATGCCGACGCCGTGGCCTACCTCGACGCAGTTGTCGCCGGTGCCGCTGTAGCTGCTCTTGCGCCAGTTGGTCATTGGAGGCCCTCCAAGATGCTGTTGATCACCGCCCTCGATTGTTCCTCATCCAACGCGACGGCTGCGAGGTCCGTCAGGATGGTCTCGTAGGTGTCAACGGTCTCCTTGTCATCGAAGAACAAGCAGCACCTGACACTCTCGATGTAGACGACCGGTGGGTACTTCGGGAACTTCATCACCCGGAAGTCGCCGGATGTGCCCGCGTGCATGCCGGCCGATCGAGGGATGATCCGCAGGCTGATGTACTTCCGCACCGACATCCGCAGGAGGTGAGCGAGCTGTTCGCGCCACACCTCCTCGCCGCCGACCGGTAGCCACAGAGCCTGTTCGTGCACGTAGAAGTTGAACTTCCGGTCCGGATCGAGGATCTCCGCCCTCGCGACACGTGCGGCGACGAGAGGCGGCACGTTCTCTGCTTCGACAGGAGCGGCCTCGGTGACGACGGTGATGTACTCGGGAATCTGCAGAAGACCTGGCACGAGGATCATCGACCAACAGTCGATCTGGTTGGCGTTCTGCTCCTGCTCGATCAGTGTGCGGACCTGGTCCGGTACGCCGTCTTCGGGCATCTGCAGCCAGACGTTCCCCGACTCGCGGAACAGGTCGAGCAGGCGTTCGCGCTCTTTGAGTGGTGTGCGGCAGTAGGCGAGAAGTTCGCGGACCTCCGACTCGTTCACTCCGCCTTTGCCGGCGAGCATGTCGGACAACTTGGCCTCCTGCCAGCCGAGTGCCTCGGCGAGCTGGCGCTGGGTCAGGCCGGTGCTCTCGATGGCGGCTCGGACGCCGTTGCCGAACTCGCGGCCCACCACGCTGGACGATCTCTTGGGCATGGACGGACGGTAGGGGCAGCGCCGCGAAAGCTCTATCGTTTCCGGCCAAATATGCCTGAAGGTGGGAGCCTTGGAACAGCTCCAAGCAGGCATAAGGCGCCGGGAGGTGCCGTAGGCTGGGTGCCGTGCTTTCCGACGAAGACATCGAGCTGCGCGCCCGCCTGCTCTCCGCGGCCGACCGGTTCGGCCACACCAACATCGTTGTGAACCCGGACGCCGAGGGCGCGGGATACGTGTTCTCGGTGGGGGCCTGGCGCCGGTTCGGCGTGGCCGAGGCGGTGGTGATCGGGCTGCCGCAGGGCATGGGCGAGAACCTGATCAACATGTACGTCCAGCGGGCCAGTGGTGGCGAGCGGTTCCAGCCCGGCAAGCTCTACGACGACTTCTTCGACGGGGTGCCCGTCGCGTTCGAGCGGGTCTACAAGGGGTTCTACCCGGAGTTCTTCGGGAGCGCGTACCTGCTCTACGACGGGTCGGACTTCGCGGCGCTGCAGATCATCGTGCCGACGCCGCAGGGGCAGTGGCCGTGGCAGCCGGACGCGCCGGAGGGGTTCCACGACCACCAGATCATCCTCACCGAGAGCGGCCTGCCGGAGAGCTGGACGCCGGGGGTCACCGGGCCGTGAACGTCCACATCGGACCGTTGACGGGCGGGCACGCCGGTGAGGTCATGACGGTCCAGCGCGCCGCGTACCTCGCGGAAGCCAGGCGGTACGGGGCGTGGGACCTGCCGCCGCTCGTCGAGACGCTGGATGAGATCCGGCGCCACCTGGGCGACGGCATGCCGGCGTTCGGCGCGTTCGACGGGGCGCGGCTCGTCGGGTCGGTGCGCAGCCGCGTCGACGGTGAGCGGATGGAGGTCGCCCGGCTGGCCGTCGCACCGGACGTGCAGGGCGGTGGGGTCGGGCGGAAGCTCCTCGAGGCGATCAGCGAGCGGGCGCCCGCGGAGGTGCGGGTCGTCTGGTTGTTCACCGGCGCCGAGAGCGACGGGAACATCGGGTTCTACGAGAGCGCCGGGTTCGTGCGGGTCAGCGAGCACCTCGACGCCGTCGGCATCAGGTGCGTCACTCTGGAGCTGAAGGTCGTCTGATGTTCTGAGGGAGACCAAACCGTTGTCCGGAGGTCGTTGTCCGGTTTTCCGGCGCCGACACCGGACAACGATCTACCTGTAGAAATGCGGTGCGATCGTCGGTCCGGGGGGATCCGTGATCGCTGCCGGGGGAGGAGCGTCCCGCACCGCAGGAGGCACAGGGGGATGCGGCGCGGGACGCTTCGGAAAGAACCTAGGGCTTACGTCCCAGAAGTCCGATCAGTCGCGTCTGGTCGTCCGCGTCCGGCGGCACCGGAACGGGCGAGTCGAACATCGGCGAACCACTCCATTCGCCGATGCTCCGCTCGACGTAGTTCAGGACGGTCGAGGCGAGATCGGGATCGATGCGTTCGTCGGCGCCGATCGAGCGCGCCAGGTCCCAGGCGTGGACCGCGAGATCCGTGGTCATCTGCCAGCAGTACTCCTCGGCGTCCAGCTTCCCCGACGACACGGTCACGGGTTTCGCCAGCGCGAACGGCCCGAGCCACGCCTCGCGCGCCGCCGCGGCCGCCACGACCCAGGACACGAGCGGGTCGTCGCCCAGGTTGTCGTGGTCGAACCGGTCGCCGACCTGCTCCGCCGTGCAGCCGGCCAGCAGTTCCGGCGCCCAGAGCTGCTCGTACACGAGGTGGCCGACGAGGTCTCTGACCGACCACTCCCGGCAGGGGGTGCCGAGCGACCACTGGTCCGGGGCGACCTGCCGGACCCGCCGGTCGAACTCCGTCATCGCCACACCGTGCGCCTGGATCAAGTCCATCCCAGCAGTGCATCAAATCTCGCCCAAGTGCGCACCCCGGCGTGAGAGTTAAGCCACTTGGGCGCAACCCTGATTTCAAACCGTACGCGCGTTCGGCGTAATCTCGACCAGATCCGCCGTGACATCGTTGACACGAAGGGACGATGACGTGAGCGCTCCTAGCGCCAGCATCTCCGCGCAGGACAAGGGATTCTTCGGGCACCCCCGAGGCCTGTCCACGCTGTTCTTCACCGAACTCTGGGAACGGTTCTCGTTCTACGGGATGAAGGCCATCCTCGGCCTCTACCTGTGGACAGCCGTGTCCGAGGGAGGTCTTGGCGTCGACAAGGCGCTCGCCCTGTCCGTCGTGGCCATCTACGGCACAGCGGTCTACATGTCCGGTGTCGCGGGTGGCTGGCTGGCCGACCGCGTCTGGGGCGGGCAGCGGTCGGTGTTCTACGGCGGCGTGCTGATCATGTTCGGCCACATCGCGCTGGCCCTGCCGATCGGCCTCGCGGGCGTCTACACGGGCCTGGTCTTCATCGTGCTCGGCACGGGCCTGCTCAAGCCGAACATCTCGACCGTCGTCGGCGGGCTCTACGAGCAGCACGACAACCGCCGTGACGCGGGCTTCACGATCTTCTACATGGCCATCAACATCGGTGGCTTCATCTCGCCGCTGATCACCGGCGCACTCGCGGACGGCCTCGGCTTCCACTGGGGCTTCAGCGTGGCCGCGGTCGGCATGGCGCTCGGCCTGGTCCAGTACCACTACGGCCGCAAGAACCTGCGCGGCTCGGCCGCCGTGGCGCCGAACCCGTTGCCTGCGCAGGAGAAGGGCCGCATCTACGGCCTGATCGGCCTCATCGCCGCGGCGATCGTCGGGCTGGGCGTGCTGGCGTTCTTCCTCGGCGGTGTCGAGGGCGTCATCCTGATGATCAGCATCATGTCCATCGTGCTGCCGATCGGCTACTTCACCGTCATGCTGCGCAGCAAGAAGACGCTGCCGCACGAGCGTCCGCGGGTCGTCGCCTACATCCCGCTGTTCATCGCGGCGGCGATGTTCTGGCTGATCTTCGAGCAGAGCGCGTCGGTCATCGCGGAGTTCGCCGACTCGAACGTCGACAACCACGTGTTCGGCTGGGAGTTCCCGGTCGCCTGGTTCCAGTCGATCAACCCGATCATGATCATCGTGCTGGCGCCGGTGTTCGCGCTGCTGTGGGTGAAGCTCGCGAACCGCGCGCCGTCCACGCCGCGCAAGTTCGCGGGTGCGCTGGTGCTGGTCGGCCTGTCGTTCGTGCTCATGTACTTCGCGAGCAACTCGGCCGCCGACGGCAAGGTGACGCCGCTTTGGCTCGTGGTGATGTTCCTGTTCATGACCGCCGGTGAGCTCATGCTCTCGCCGGTCGGCCTCTCGGTCACGACGAAGCTGGCGCCCAAGGCGTTCGCGTCGCAGACGATGGGGCTGTGGTTCCTGGCGAGCTCGGCCGGTACCGGTGTGGCCGCGCAGCTCGTGAAGTTCTACACGACGAGCCCGTCGGCGTACTTCCTCACGCTGGGCGGCGCAGCCGTCGTTCTCGGTGGCGGCCTGGCCGTGGCGGCACCGGCTATCAAGAAGCTGATGTCGGGCGTCGAATAAGGCTTTCGACAAGGTGAGAGGGAGGCCCGTCGCGGCGGCGGTGCGGCGGGTCTCCCTCTCACTTCTAAGAATGCACTACACAGATGTGTCATTGGGGCACGAACATTGCTCCAGCCGGGTGAAGTCGAGCACTCGCCGCAACGAAATTAGCCCCAGGTCAGCATTACTTCACCGTCAGTGATCGGCTCGTTTCGTTGGCCCGTACCGGAAGTCGCAACGCGCCGCGGATGAGTTTCGAGCGCCTGCGCGTCATCGGGCCGTCCGCCGCGAGCTTCGGGAAGCGCTTGAAGAGTTCGTGCAACGCCAGCGTGCCCTCGATGCGGCTCAGGCCCGCGCCGATGCAGTAGTGGATGCCCGCGCTGAACGCGAGGTGCTCGCGCGCGTTGGACCGCGTCGGGTCGAACTTCAGCGGGTCCTCGAACACCCTCGGATCGCGGTTCGCCGCCGCCAGCATCAGCATCACCGGCATGCCCTTCGGCAGCGACACCCCGGCCAGCTCGAGGCGTTCCCCTGGCCAGCGGATCGTGTACTGCACGGGCGGGTCGAGCCGCAGCACCTCCTCGACGAACCCCTCGGCGTACTCGGCGCTCTGGGCCAGCGGCGCCACGGTGTGCGGGTTCTCGAACGCCTTCAGCACGCCGTTGCTGATCAGGTTGACCGTCGTCTCGAAGCCCGCGAAGAGCAGCAACCCGGTGGTGGCGACGAGGTCCTCGCGGCTGAGGTCCTCGTGCTGCGTCACGAGGTGGCTGACGATGTCGTCCTGGGGGTTGCGGCGGCGTTCGTCGATCAGGACGTCGATGAAGTCGTTGTACTCGATGATCGTGGCGTGCAGGTCCTTCAGTTGCCGGTGCGACCACACGCCGTCGAGCGTCTCCGCCAGGGCGCTGCCCCAGCGGGCGAAGACGTCCTTGTGGTCGTCGGGCACGCCCAGCAGGTCGGCGATGACCTGGATCGGCACCTGCGAGGCGAACTCGGTGACCACGTCGAAGCGGTCGCCCAGCCGGTCGAGGTGATCGGTCACGATCTTCTGGATGGACGCCGTGCGGTCCTTGAGGGCCCGTGGCGTGAAGAACGGCTGCACGAGCCTGCGCAGGCGGGTGTGGTCCGGCGGGTTCTTCATCAGGAACGAGTCCTGCACCGGGTTGACGATCTTCTCGCCGTTCTTGACCAACGTGATCGGCACCATCGACGCCTCGTCGAAGGTCGCGGTGACGAACCTGTTGTCCCGCAGCACCGAGTCGCAGATCTCGCGGCTCGGCGTGACGTAGGCGCCCATGCGGCTGCGCACCATGTCGCCCTTGGCGCGCACCTTCTCGTACATCGCGTACGGGTCGCGGTCCGGCGGCGAGGCCATGACTCCCGCGTACGGGTCACCGATCAGCGCGTAGCCGCGGACGAGCGTGCGCAGCGCGAAGAACTGGGCGGTGGTCTTCAGCTGGGACATGTGTCCACAGTGCGGTCTACGTGAAGAACTCTCAAGAGTTGCGGCGGTGTCGCCGCACGGTTTCTTCCACGAGATCGAGCACGGGTTCCATGTCGTCGGCCGGGAGCCCCATCGCGAGGTGCGAGACGAGGCCTTCCAGCACGAGCTCCAGGAAGCTGGTCAGCACCGTGACGTCGACGTCGTCACGCAGGTTGCCGGCTTCGCGCTGCCGGATGAGGCGCTGACGGGTGGCGGCGGTGAGCTGCTCGCTGCGTTCGGCCCACCGCGCCCGGAAATCCGGGTCGGTGCGGAGCCGGCGGGAGACCTCGAGGCGCGTGCCGAGCCAGTCGGCGGCGTGCTCCCCGGTCCGCTTCTCCGGCTCGTCGAGGAGGTCGCGCATGACCTGGACGAGGCCCTGCTCGGCGACGACGTCCGCCATTCGGAGCGCGTCGTCCTCGGCCAATGCGAGGAAGAGCGACTCCTTGTCACGGAAGTGGTGGAAGATCGCGCCGCGAGAGAGGCTCGTGGCTTCTTCCAGACGGCGTACCGTGGCACCCTCGTAGCCGTGTCGCGCGAAACAGGCACGCGCACCGTCGAGGATCTGACGGCGGCGGGCGTCGAGGTGGTCCTGGCTCACCCTGGGCACCGGTAGATGGTCGCAGGGAGAGGGCGGGAAATCCAATCCGTACGTACGGATTGGACAGGTCCATCAGTGTGATCTTCCCCCGTGATCCCTTTCGTGTGGATCATCGGCCGGGCCTGCGCGAATGGGCGAGGTGCTGCCCATATCCTCTGCCGCCATGGACACCCAGGAGATCATCAAGCTGTCGACGCTCGCCGAGCGCCTGGGGTGGCAGCGGCGTGAGTCCACAGGTGTCCACATGATCGACCTGCTGCTCAGCCGGTCCGTCTCGGACCTGATCGCCGCTCTCGCGGAGAACCGGGACAGGTAACTGGTTCTGGTAAGCGCTTTCCAGTGCGTCCGGGACGGGGTTGACTCAACTGTCGCGCGGTGGTGTGATCTGCGCGACAGTCAAGAAACTTTCCTGTCTAAAACTGAATCCGCCGCCGCTCCCTCGTGAACCCCCTACCCGTCTTGTGGGAGGCACAACAGTGGCACCGAATAGAAGCCGGACGTTTCGCGCGTTCGGCGCGATGGGTGTTGCCTGCACAACAGCCGTCGCAGTGATGTCGGTACCGGAGGCCCTCGCGGCGCCGGTGCGATACGAAGCGGAGAACGCGACGATCTCGCAGGGCGTGGTGGAGTCGAACCACGCCGGGTTCTCCGGGGCCGGGTTCGTGAACGTCGACAACGTCGCGGGGAGCTCGGTCGAGTTCACCGTCACCGCGTCGAAGGCGGGCCAGGCGAAGCTGGTCTTCCGCTACGCCAACGGAACCACGGCCAACCGGCCGGTCGACGTGAGCGTCAACGGCGCCCTCGCCGCCGACGAGCGCGCGTTCGCCGGTACCGGCGCGTGGACGACCTGGATGTCGGCCGAGAACACCGTGAACCTGAACGCGGGCTCGAACAAGATCAAGCTCACGTCCACCGGTGCCACCGGTGGCCCCAACCTCGACTACCTGGAGGTCGAGGAGCTCGCGCCCGTTCCCGCGCTGGAGCAGGAGGCGGAGGACGCGACGATCAGCCAGGGCGTCGTCGAGTCCAACTGGGCGGGCTTCTCCGGCCGCGGGTTCGTCAACTACAACAACGTCATCGGTTCGTCGGTCGAGTACACGATCAACGCCGAGTCCGGCGGCGAGCACGACCTGACGTTTCGCTACGCCAACGGGACGACGGCCGACCGTCCGGTCTCGGTGACCGTGGACGGCGCCAACGCGCAGACCGTCTCGTTCCCCGGCACGGGCGCATGGACGACGTGGCAGACGCGGACCGCGAAGGTCACGCTGCACGCCGGCGCGAACAGGATCAAGGCGACCGCGACGACCGCGAACGGCGGCCCGAACGCGGACAAGCTGACCGCGGTGCTGGTCGGCCCGCCGGACAACGAGGCGCCGACGCCGCCGCGCAACCTGCAGTTCGTGTCGTCGACCCACAACTCCGTGTCGCTGAAGTGGGAGGCGGCCACCGACAACGTGGGCGTCACCGGCTATGACATCTACCAGCACGGCCAGCTCGTCACGAGCGTCGGCAACGTGCTGGAGGCGACCGCGACCGGCCTGCGTCCCGATGTCGAGTACGACTGGACCGTGTTCGCGAAGGACCGCGCGGGCAACGTCTCGCAGGCCTCGAACAACGTGCCGGGCCGCACCAAGCCCGCGCCCGTGGACAACCAGGCGCCCACCACTCCGGGCACCCTGCGTTCCACCGGCGCCACCTCCACCAGCGTCGCCATCGCCTGGGGCGCTTCGAGCGACAACGTGGCCGTCACCGGCTACGAGATCCACTTCGACGGCGTCCTGAAGCAGACCGCGGACGGTTCGGCCACGTCGGCGACCGTCGCCGGCCTGGTGACCGGCCAGACGTACGCGGTGAAGGTGCGTGCCAAGGACGCGGCGGGCAACTTATCGCCGTTCTCGAACGAGATTTCCGTCAAGCCGACGGCCGGCGGCGGCACCGGTGTGCCGAACCCCGGCACGGTCAAGCAGATCGCGTCCGGCGTCGACGTGGCGTGGGGCCTCGCGTTCCTGCCCGACGGCTCGGCGCTGGTGACCGAGCGCGAGACGTTCAACGTCCTGCGCGTGACCGAGGCCGGCGCCAAGACCGTCGTCGGCAAGGTGCCCGGCGCCATGGGCACGAACGGTGAGGGCGGCGCACTCGGCATCGAGGTGTCGCCGAAGTTCGCCTCCGACCGGTTCGTGTACGTCTACCACACCTACAGTGGCGGAAACCGCCTGGTCAGGGCGCAGTTCGACGGCACGCAGCTGACCGGCTGGACGACGTTGCTCGACGGCGTGCCGAAGAACCGCTACCACAACGGCGGGCGCCTGCGGTTCAGCCCGGACGGCCGGTACCTGTTCATCTCGACCGGTGACGCGCAGAACGGCAACAACGCCCAGAACCTGAACACCAACGCCGGCAAGATCCTGCGCCTCAACGCGGACGGCTCCATCCCGTCCGACAACCCGTTCCCCGGCAAGGCGATCTGGAGTTACGGCCACCGCAACGTGCAGGGCCTCGACTTCGACTCGCAGGGCCGCCTCTGGGCCTCGGAGTTCGGCAACTCGCGGCAGGACGAGGTCAACCTGATCACCAAGGGCGGCAACTACGGCTGGGAGCCCTGCGAGGGCACGATCGGCAGCTGCGCCGGCACCGTCCCGCCGAAGAAGACCTGGTCGACCTCGCAGGCCTCACCCTCCGGCCTGACGATCATCAACGACTACGTCTTCGTCGCCACCACCGTCGGCCAGCGCATCTACCGGATGCGCATCGACGCCGGCGGCAACCTCGTGGACCAGCAGATCTACTTCCAGGGCACCTACAACCGCCTGCGCACGGTCGAGGTGGACCGGGAGGGCGACATCTGGCTGACCACGACGACCGACAAGGACGGGTCGGCCGGCAACGACCGGATCATGCACATCGACATCGTCTACGAAGGCGGCGGCAGTGCTTTCAAACTGTCGTCACCGGCGTTCGCGGACGACGCGATGATCCCGGCCAAGCACACGTGCGCCGGTGACGGTGTCGCGGGCCAGGACCCGTCGCCGTCGTTCGCGTGGGGTGAGTCCGCCGGGGCGCAGGCCTACGCCATCGTGTTCGCGGACCGCGTGAACAACGGCAACAAGCTCCATTGGGCGATCTGGGACATTCCGGGTGGTTCCCGTTCGCTGCCGGAGAACCTGGGGTCCGGGTTCGCCGTGCCGGGCCAGGGCGCGGCGAAGCAGAAGGCGATGGGATCCGGTGCCAACTCCCTGAAGTACTTCGGGCCCTGCCCTGGCGGCTCGACCAACCCGTACACGTTCACGTTGTACGCGTTGAACACCGCGACGGTTCCCGGGATCACCTCCGGTTCGTCGATGGCGCAGATCGAGACGGCGATCAAGAACGCGTCGGTCGCCGGCACGGTGCTGCGCGGCCGTTCGAATGCCAGGACGTAGCTTCACCTGAGGTCCCACCCGATGCCGCTCGCCGGAGCGTCGAGCCAGACGCGATGGCGGCCATCGGGTGTGACCGTCAGTCCAAGGCGGTCCCAGTTCGGCCGGCCGAGTTCGTCCCACGTTCGTTGCGCGGCTTCGAACGCGTCCCAGATCCGGACTGGACCGCCTTGGCGCACCTCACGTTCCCCGGTGTCATCGGGCTTCAATCCGATCGAGGCCCACGAGCCGTCGTTGGTGCTGAAGACCGCCTTGTCTCCGCGGTAGCCGAACGCCACCTCGCCCGGCAAAGCTGCCTGAGCGAGGAACCACGGCACGAGGGACGACCATGGAAGAGGATCCAGCCGTGTGGCCGAACGCGTTCCCTCATCGAGGTCGACTGCTGGAACGAGGGTTTCCGGTGCGCTGTCCTCATCGCGGATCGCCATGAATCCCGCCCATCGTGGCAGGAACCTTCCTTCGAGGCGATCGGCGTGACGTGTGAGCGACACGAGGTTGCCGGCGTGGACGCTCGGTTTGAGGTCCACGAGGACACGGCCTCCTTCGCTGACTTGTTCTGCCCATGCCCACGGCACCTGAGGTAGCGAGCACGTCGCGATGATTCGGTCGAACGGAGCGTGCTGCGGCCAGCCATCAGCGCCGTGCGTGGCCGCGAGAGTAGGGGCAAGTCCCAGTCCGGTCAGCCGTGCACGGGCGGCGTTGACGAGCGAGGCACCTATGTCGACTGAGAACACCTGCTCGGACCCGAGCCGGTGCGCGAGCAGCGCGGCGTTGTAGCCCGTACCGGTGCCGATTTCCAGCACTCGATGACCTGCGTGCAGGTCGAGGGCTTCGAGCATGCGGACCATGAGTCCCGGTTTGGTCGACGACGAGACGGTGACGCGGTGGCCTTCCGGCGTCGTGGCGAGTTCGGTGACCAGCGGCCGGTCCCGGTAGACGGCGGTCATCCAGCCGTCATCCCGCGACGTCGTCTCAGTCCACCCCCCATCGGCGTGCTGGACGTAGAACCTGGGCACGAAGACGTGCCGTGGCACCGATTCCAGCGCATCCCGCCAGGCGGTGGCGCCGTCCGCCTCGACCTCGTCCGCGAGCCCGCGGGCCAGCTGCTGCCAGGCCGTCATCCGGCCTCCAGAACGTCGGCGATCGCCTCGCTGATCGGTGCCTCGATCTCGTCCTCGATCCATCCGTACTGGCCGCCCGCGTTGCACTCGAGAAACACCCACGCGCCGTCCGGTCTGATGACGAAGTCGAACGCTCCGTAGACGAGGCCGAGTGCGGCGCAGTATCCGCGCACACCGTTCGTGACCTGGGCCGGCGGCTCGATCCGTTCGTAGCGCAGGGCGCTGTAGTCGTTGCGCCAGTCGACGCGGGTCTCCTCGGTCCGAGCGTGGATGGCGGCGGCGAACAGCCGATCGCCGACCACGATCACCCGCGCCTCGCACAGCTTGGGGACCCAGCGCTGGAATTGGTGAGCGCTGACCTCGATTCCACGCAGGTCAGCGAGATCGCTCTCGGTCACGAGCGCGGTGAAGGTGACCTTCCGGACTCCCTCCTCCCGGATGGAAGGTGAGCCGAACGCTTTGGTCACCACCTCGCCGCCGCAGGCGAACCGGCGAACGGCCTCGGGTTCGTTCGTGACGAGCGTGTCCGCCACCTGGAGGCCACATCGAGCGGCGGTGACCAGCTGTACAGGCTTGTACGCCGCGTCCGCGTTGCGTGCCGGATGGTTCACCCAACACACGGGCAGAGCTGCCAGGACTCCTCCAAGGCCCAGCTTGGACTCGGTCGTCGCCCACTGGCGTTCGGTCGCGGACAGCGTGCCGGGGAACTCGAACGCGCCGGGGCTGCGGTACCAGATCGATCGCAGCTCTTCCAACGCGACGATCTTCCCGTTCGTCCGCAACCGTCCGGTCCACCGGCCTTGCCGCAACTCCGCGTCGATGGCTGCTTCCAGTGGGAATCGCGCAGTGTCGAACCGGACATGCGGCACATCGCGCTCGTACAGGGTGCGGATGACTCGATCGGCTGTGGGATCCCGGTCCGCGGCGAGCACGAGAACCGTCATCAGTCGTTGATCCAGTCTTCGGCGCTGGGCGGGTCCTCACCGTCGACGCTCGACGTCGTCAGCGCTGTCGGCTCGCCGGAGACCGGTACCGGGCGAGCCGGGTGCGCGCGGCGCAGTCCCCAGGGCCTGACGCCGTCCGGTGAGGGCATGGCGCCTGCGTCGATCGCGCCGGTGGAGCCTGCCAGCGCGAACTGCCCGCTGACCGGTGCGAGCGGGTCTGTCATCAGGGCCCCCGTGGTGATCCTCTGTGTTTGCTTGATTACCTTACGAGTTGGAGGTCCTCCAAGGAACTGTGTCAAAAACCCCTGCATGCACGCGTGCACACGGGCACTTCACTTGTTTCGTAAGGATTTGAGGGCTGCGAGTGTCAGACCCCGCGTGTAGCGTCGAATCGGCCAGACGATCACGGGGAGTGTGGCAGCGTGACTGCGTTGCGTAATCAACCGGCGCCGGCGAGGTTCGCCGATCGCGCCGAGGCCGAGGCTTATGTGGCCTCGGTCTGTTTCAAACACGGGCCTCCGAGGCTTTTCGGCGTGGAGCTGGAATGGACCGTCCACCACGCCGAAGACCCTGTTCAGGTCCTCGACAAACACCGCCTCGCCGTAGCTCTCGGCGAACACGCACCACCCACTCTCGTTCCGGACAGCCCGCAGAGGCCGCTTCCCAGCGGCACCCCGCTGACCGTCGAACCGGGAGGGCAGGTCGAGATCTCCACTCCTCCCTGCGCCAGCCTCCCGGACCTCTTCTCCACCGTCGCCCAGGACATCTCCTACCTCACCGCCATGCTGGCCGACCACGGTCTCGTGCTCGGCGACAAGGGTGCTGACCTGCATCGACGTCCCGCACGCCTGCTGCAGGTGCCCCGGTACGCCGCGATGGAGCACGCGTTCGGCGGGCTCGGCGCCGACGGCATCTCGATGATGTGCAACACCGCGGGCCTGCAGGTGTGCCTCGACTTCGGCGAGCAGAAGTACCTGCAGGACAGATGGGCCGCCGTGCACCAGCTCGGGCCGGTGATGATCGCGCTGTTCGCGAACTCGCCGAGCGTCGGTGGCATGCACCGGGACTGGGCGTCCGCGCGCATGCGCACGCTTTATGGCTGTGATCCCGTGCGCACCAGACCCAGTGCTGTGTGCGCCGATCCGGCTCAGGCTTACGCGCGAAGAGTCGTCGACACACCCGTCATCGTCGTGCGCGGGCCGGGTCCCAACTGGATTCCGGCGCGCAGGTTCACGTTCGCGGAGTGGCTGGACGGGGCGCACGATCGCGTCCCCACGAGCGACGACCTCGACTACCACCTGTCGTTGATGTTCCCGCCGGTGCGGCCGCGCGGGTACATGGAGATCAGATACCTGGACACACCCGCTCCGGGCGGGTGGATCGCGCCGAGTGCGCTGCTCGTCGCGCTGTTCAGTGATCCGTCCATTGTGGACGGTGTGCTGGCGGCGACCGAGCGGGCGGCCGGGCGGTGGCTCGTCGCCGCGCGGTACGGACTGGCGGACGAACGCATCGCGCGTGCCGCGAAAGACGTTGTGGCGCTGGGCATCGAGGCATTGCCCCGCACCGGACTCTCCCACGACCAGATCGGCGCCATCGGCCGGGAGCTTGAGGGGAAGCTGTGACCCGCCAAATCAATGGAGACGACCTCCGCGAGCAGGTGGCGGGGGAACTGTTGCGCTCACGCGCGCGTTCCACCGCCCTGACCGACGCCGTCGACGAGCACGACCTCGTGCGGCAGCATTCGAAGCTGATGTCGCCCCTGGTCTGGGACCTGGCGCACATCGGCAACCAGGAAGAGCTGTGGCTCGTTCGCGATGTCGGCGGACGCGAACCGGTGCGCAGCGACATCGACGAGTACTACGACGCGTTCAAGTTCTCGCGCAGCGTGCGGCCGGAGTTGCCGCTGCTCAACCCGAAAGAGGCCCGGCAGTACGTCGGGGACGTGCGCGGCAAGGTGTTCGACGTGCTGGAGAAGGTGCCGCTGCAGGGGCGCCGGCTCGTCGAGAACGGCTTCGCGTTCGGGATGATCGTGCAGCACGAGCAGCAGCACGACGAGACGATGCTTGCGACGCACCAGTTACGTACGGGTGAACCGGTGCTGCACGCACCGTTGCCGCCCGGTGGAAACCTGGTTCCCGCAACGGAAACGTTCATTCCGGGCGGACCGTTCGAAATGGGCACGTCGGACGAACCGTGGGCGCTGGACAACGAACGTCCGGCGCACGCCGTGCACGTCGACTCGTTCTTCATCGACACGACGCCGGTGACGAACGGCGAGTACGCCGAGTTCATCCTGGCAGGCGGTTACGACGACCGTCGTCTGTGGACGGACGACGGCTGGGAGCACCGCACGAACGCCAAGCTCGTGGCGCCGAGGTTCTGGCAGCGCGAGGAGCACTCGTTCGTGCGCACGGCGTTCGGCGTGACGGAGCCGATCGTGCCGGACGAACCCGTGGTGCACGTGTGCTTCCACGAGGCCCAGGCGTATGCGACGTGGGCGAAGAAGCGCCTGCCCACGGAGGCGGAGTGGGAGAAGGCGGCCCGCTTCGACACCGCCGCCGGCAGGACCCGCCGTTACCCGTGGGGCGACGAGGAACCGGCCGAGCAGCACGCGAACCTCAACCAGCGCCACCTGCGACCGGCCCCGGTCGGCGCGTATCCGGCGGGGGCGTCCCCTGCCGGTGTGCACCAGCTGATCGGCGACGTGTGGGAGTGGACGTCGAGCGACTTCGGGCCGTATCCGGGCTTCGAGGTGTTCCCGTACCGCGAGTACTCCGAGGTCTTCTTCGGCCCGGACTACAAGGTGCTGCGCGGAGGTTCGTTCGGCACCGACAAGTCGGCGATCCGCGCGACGTTCCGCAACTGGGACTACCCGATCAGACGGCAGATCTTCGCCGGCTTCCGCTGCGCCAGGGACGCCTAGCCGGATGTGCCGCCACCTGGCTTACCTGGGCACCGCCGTGCCCATCGGCGGTCCGCTCTACGAGGCACCGCACTCGCTGGAGCGCCAGTCCTACGCGCCCGGCGACATGCGGGCGGGGGGAACCGTCAACGTCGACGGGTACGGCGTCGGCTGGTTCCCCGGCCCGGTGCGCTACCGCCGGGCCGGCACGTTGTGGAGCGACCCGAACCTGCGTCAGCTGGCGGGCACCGAATCGACGGCCTTCCTGGCGGCGGTCCGGTCCGCGACCACGGGGATGCCCGTGGCGGACGCGGCGTGCGCGCCGTTCACCGACGGCACGTGGTTGTTCAGCCACAACGGACGCGTCGACGGCTGGCCGCACACCGTGGCGCGCCTGGCGAAGACGCTCGACGTGACCGACCTGCTCACGATGGACGCGCCGACCGACTCCGCGCTGTTGTGGACGGTCCTCAGACGTCGTCTGGAAACCGGGAAGAACCCGGCACAAACGCTTGTTGAACTCGTGCGGGAGGTTGCGGACGCGGCGCCGAAGTCGCGCCTGAACTTCCTGCTGACCAACGGAAAAGTGCTCGTGGGGACGACGTGGACACACGCCCTGTGGGTGCTGCAGAAAGGCGAGGGCGTGACACTCGCGTCCGAGCCGCTCGACGACGACCCGGACTGGCGGGAGATCCCCGACCGGCACGTGGTCACCGCCGTACCATCCACTGTGGAGGTTCGACCGATATGACCGAGCCGGTGCTGGACGTTCATCTCAAGCCGGAGGACGCCGCACACGCGCTACGTGCCGACGTTCGGGCCGGACTGACCGCGGACCCCAAGTGGGTCTCGCCGAAGTGGTTCTACGACGCCGTGGGCAGTGCGCTGTTCGAGGACATCACGAGGTTGCCGGAGTACTACCCGACCCGTGCCGAACGGGAGGTGCTCGCGGAGCGCGCGGGCGAGATCGCGGCGACGACGGGCGCGCATTCGCTGGTGGAGCTGGGTTCCGGCTCGTCGGAGAAGACGAGGCTGCTGCTCAGCGCGTTGCGCGAGCACGGGACGCTGAAGGAGTTCGTGCCGCAGGACGTGTCGGTGTCGGCGCTCACCGAGGCCGCGCACGCGATCATGGCGGACTACCCGGGCCTGCGGGTGCACGGCGTGGTCGGCGACTTCACGCAGCACCTGTCGTTGCTGCCCGGCGAGTCGCCGCGCGTGGTCGCGTTCCTGGGCGGCACGATCGGCAACCTCATCCCGGAGGAACGGGAGAAGTTCCTCCGCACGGTCCGCGACGTGCTGGAGCCGGGGGAGTGGCTGCTGCTCGGCACGGACCTCGTCAAGGACCTGGGCACGCTGGTGCGCGCATACGACGACGCGCAGGGCGTGACGGCGGAGTTCAACCGCAACGTGCTGAACGTGCTGAACCGCGAGGTCGGCGGAGACTTCGACGTCGAGGCGTTCGAGCACGTGGCGTTGTGGAACGCCGAGCAGGAGTGGATCGAGATGCGCCTGCGTGCCAAGCGGGCGATGAGCGTGAATCTCGCAGAACTCGGCCTGGTCGTGCAGTTCCGCGAGGGCGAGGAACTGCGCACCGAGGTGTCGGCCAAGTTCCGCGAGGAGGGCGTGCGGCAGGAGCTGGAGGACGGCGGATTTTCGCTGCACCGCTGGTGGACCGACGCCGAGGGACGGTTCGCGGTCTCGCTAGCCCAAGCGGTGTAACTCAGGTCGCGCCACTAGTTCGTTGATGCCCGCCTGTCGTCGGACAACCCGACGATAGGCGGGTACAAACGGTGCACGGTCGGTGATGGGGTGCAAGCGTGACGTCATCATCTTCAGCGCGTGCCGTACTCGCGAGCGCGCTCGTGCTCGGCACCATCGTTTCCGGCCTGGGCGTGGCGAGCGCCCAGACCGAGGTCTCGTCGAACGTCAGACCCGCTGCCTGGGGGCAGTGCGCGGCCGACATCCTCGCCGCCCTTCCCGCCTCCGTGACGCCCGAGGAGCGCGCGAAGCTCACCTGCGCCGTTCAGGAAGTGCCCGTCGACCACTCGCGCCCGCGCGGTGAGAAGACCGGCATCGCCATGATGAAGCGCCCCGCGAACGACCCGTCGCGCAAGATCGGCTCGATCTTCCTCAACCCCGGCGGCCCCGGCGGTTCCGGCCTGCTGCGCGGCGCCGTCGCGAAGAACTACTTCCAGCCGTCGGTGCTCGACCGGTTCGACGTCGTCGGCTTCGACCCGCGCGGCGTCGCCCGCAGCGCGCCGATGCGTTGCTTCCGCACCCAGGAGGAGGCCGACTCGGTCAACGAGGGCTGGCACTCCCTGCCCATCACCAAGGCCGAGATCACGAGCACCATCAAGCAGTCCAAGGCCTACACGGACTACTGCAAGATCAACGCCGGTCCGCTGCTGAACCACATGTCGACGGAAGCGGTCGTACGCGACCTCGACGTCATGCGCGAGGCCGTGGGGGACAAGCAGCTCAACTTCGTCGGCTTCTCGTACGGCACGCTGATCGGCTCGACGTACGCGAACATCTTCCCGCAGCGCACGCGGGCGATGGTGATCGACGGCAACGTCGACCCGCGGCTCCGCCTGACCAACGGCGCGGAGTACGATCGCCAGCGCGCCGACGGCTTCGAGATCGCTCTCGACGCCATGCTGAAGCGTTGCGACTCCGTCGGTGCCACCAAGTGCGCGTTCGCCGGTGACGCCCGCGGCAAGTTCGAGGCGATGAAGACCGCGCTGGGCAAGGCCCCCGCGACGTTGCCGGACGGCACGCAGGTCACCCTGTCCGGCCTGGTGGGCCGCGTCGCCGGCGACCTGTACTCGATCGCCCGGATCGCGCCTCTGGCCGCCTGGCTGCAGAACGTCCACCTGGCGCTGAACCCGTCCGCCGCGACCCTCGGCGTCCAGTCCACTGTGGAGCTGGCCCCGCCGCTGAACAACGCCGGCGGCCGCATGGACGTCGACCCGCTGCCCGACACCCCGTACACCGCGGACGACTCGTACTTCGGCGTCAACTGCACCGACAAGCCGTTCTCCCGCACCACCCGCAACTGGGAGAGGACCGCGGCGAAGTGGGAGCAGGAGTCGCCCACGTTCGGCCGCTACCAGGCCGCCGCGGACCTGCTGACCTGCGCCACGTGGCCGACGCGCAACCCGGACCGCTGGATCGGCCCGTGGAACCGCCACACCAAGAACCCGATCGTCGTCGTGGGCAACTACTACGACCCGGCGACGCAGTACCTGTTCTCGCAGCGCATGGCCAAGCAGCTCGGCAACGCGCGCCTGATCAGCGTCGACGCGTTCGGCCACTGCATCCTGGGCCGCTCGGCGGGCACGGACGCGGCGGTCGCGAAGTACCTGGTGGATCTTGTCGCTCCGGCCGACGGCCAGGTGTTCCAGCCGAACGTTCAGCCGTTCGCCTGATCGGTTCGCCTGAAGCGGTGGCGGTGCTCGTGCAGCGCCGCCACCGCGGGCGGAATCTTCACAGCAGTGCGCTCCGCACGATCAGCACGACGGCACTCGCGCCCGCCACGATCAGCGTGGGGGTCCGGACACCCTTCGCGTCGAACTTGGCGCGCAACGGCCCCGAAAGCAGGAATCCGGCGACCAGGAACGGGATCAGCAGCACGCCGCTCCACAGCTGGTGCGCGGTGACGTTGCCGGTGGCGGTCAGGCCGAGGATCGAGACGGCCGAGCCCAGCGTGAAGAACGCCGCCAGCGTCGCCCGCACCTCCGGCCCGGCCTGGTTCTGGTAGAGCAACGCGACCATCGGGCCGCCGATCGACGTGGCCGTGCCGAACGAGCCGCTCGCCACGCCGGCGGTGACCAGTGACGGCGGGGTGGGGTGGGGGCGCCAGGACGTGATCGACAGCAGCACGCACGCCAGCACCGCGGCGCCGACGACCACGCCGAAGCTCTTCGGGTCCAGCGAGTCGACGATCCAGATGCCGACGACCGTGCCCGGCAGGCGGCCGAGCATCGCCCAGCCGACGCCACGCCAGTCCACGTGGCCGAACTCCCTGGCCAGCGACATGACCGCGTGCGCGCAGGCGATGACCAGGACCGGCACCGGGACGAGCGCCGGGTCCAGCAACGCGAGCAGCGGCACGGCGACCAGGGCCAGTCCAAAGCCGATCAGGCCCTGCAGCAACCCTCCGAAAGCGACGACCACGCCGGCGACCGCCAGCAACCCCCAAGACATAGTTCGCAATGCTATCGACCATTGTTCGCCTGCCGTTGGCCCAGCACACCTACGCTCCGCGCCATGACCGCGTCCCGCCGTTCCTTCCTGCTCGGCACCGGTGCGACCGCCGCCGCTGCCGCCCTGGTCACCCCTGGTTCCGCCACCGCTGACAACGTTGTCGGCGGCCGTCCCGACCCCGAGGCGCGGCGGTTCACGCTCGCCGTGATCCCGGACACGCAGTACATGTTCGACCTCGATCGCGGTGACTCCGCGCCGTTGAAGGCCACGCTGCAGTACCTGATCGACCGGCAGAGATCCGAGAGCATCGTCTTCATCAGCCACCTCGGCGACCTGGTCGAGAACGCGCGCCAGAGCGAGATCGACGACATCAGCGAGCGGTTCGAGGTGCTCGACCGCCGCCGGATCGGGTACAGCGTGCTCGCGGGCAACCACGACGTGCCGGACTCGCGGCTGGACGACCAGCGCGGCCGCACTCCGTACCTCGACCGGTTCGGGCCGCGGCGGTTTCGCAACTCGCCGACGTTCCGCGGGGCGAGTGCCGACGGCTACAACACGTTCCACGTGTTCCGCGCGGCCGGCCAGGAATGGCTGGTGCTCGCGCTGGACTGGCGGATGTCCGCCAAGGGCTTCGAGTGGGCGCGTTCGGTCTTGCAGCAGCACGCCAAGCTGCCGGTCATCCTCACCACGCACGAACTGGTCTACGACGGCGGTGACGGCACCGCCGCGATGTCCGACTACGGCCGCAGGCTGTGGAACGAGCTGATCAAGGACAACGACCAGATCTTCCTGACGCTGAACGGGCACTTCTGGCCGCCCGCCCGTACGACCATGCGCAACACCGCCGGCAACGACGTACACGTGCACATCGCGAACTACCAGGACCGCTACTACGGCGGCGGCGCGATGATCCGGTTCTACCACTTCGACCTGGACCGCGGTGTGATCGACGTCCGCACCCTGTCGCCGTGGCTGCTCGGCAAGAAGTCGCTCAACCCGCTGGAGCGCAAGGAGATCGAGCTGACCGGACCGGCCGACCGGTTCAGCGTGCCGATCGACTTCGAGCAGCGGTTCGCCCGCTTCGACCCGCCGGTGCTGCCCGCGCCGCAGCCCGTCCGTGACGTGCTGGTACATGGCACAGTCGCCTACTGGCGCCTCGGTGAGGGCCTGAAGGACCTGTCGGGCAACGGGAACGACCTGCGGCAGACCGGCTCGTTGACCGCCTCGGACGACCACAGCCGGCTCGCGCCGTCACACCGTTCGCTGTACTTCGGCAAGGACGGCCATCTGTCCACCGTGGACTCGGCGCCGGTGAACAGGGAGACGTTCGAGCGCGGCTACACCATCGAGCTGTTCCTCAAGCTTCCCAACGGCTTCAACCATCCCTGGTGCGGTCTGTTCACCAAGCTCGCGCCCGGTTCGGCGGCCGGCAAGACCGGGGACGACCCGAGCGAGCCGATCGCGACCCTGAACGTCGCCGGTGGCGGTCAGCTGCAGTGGGCGGTGTTCCCGCGTAGCCTGCCGGGCATCTCCACGAACTGGGGCCACGAGATGGACTACGAGACGTGGTGGCACATCGCCGTGGTCAACGACGGCGTGCACACCACGCTGTACGTCGACGGATCTCCGTTGCTGCGCAACCCGTCCACGCCCGCGCGCGGCATCTCGACCGCCGGTGACCCGTGGCTCGTCGGCGCCTACGCCTACGACAAGGTCGTCGAGAAGTCGTTGCACGGCTGGATCGGTGACATGCGGATCGTGAACCGGCCGCTGGACCGTGCCGAGTTCATGCGGTCGAAGGCAGCCCGAATCGCGGGAACAGACTGAGGTCGAAGAACGACGAGACGCGCGTGATCCGGCCCTTGCGAACCTCCAGTGTCTGGAGGTTGAACGGCCGGAACACACCGTCCTCGCCGCGCAGGTAGAGCCCGAACGCGGGCTGGCCGTTCGCTTCGGTGGCGATCATCCTGGCGCCGTGCGGGACTGACGGGCACTGGTTCGCGAGGTGCCACGCGACCATGTCCGGGCCCCGGTAGAACTGCGGGTACGGCGGCATCTCCCAGACGACGTCCTGCGCGAACATGCCGATGATCGCCGGGATGTCCTTGGCCTCGAAGGCTTTCACCCACCGGTCGAGCAGCGGCTTGGCCTCCGCCGGTTCGACGACCTCGTCCTCGGTGAGGTCCTTGAGCTGAGCGTGCGCCCGCTGCAGGGCGCTGTTGACGGCCGCCACCGTCATGTCCAACTCGTCTCCGGTCTCGGCGGCGCTGAGCTTGAGCACGTCGCGCAGGATCAGCACCGCCCGTTGCCTCGGCGGGAGGTACTGCAACGCCGCGACGAACGCCAGCCGGGTGGACTCGCGTTCGGTGACGATCGCGGCCGGATCGGTCGGGAACGGCTCCAGCCACGGGACCTCGTGGTCCTGGGTGAGCGGGTCGGCCTCGGTGGCCGCCTGGGTGCCGAGCCCGAACGGCAGCGGGCGTCTGGTGCGGCCGTCCAGGGCGGTGAGGCAGACGTTCGTCGCGATCCGGTACAGCCAGGTGCGGACGGACGAACGGCCCTCGAACTGGCCGTACGCCTTCCACGCGCGCAGGTACGTCTCCTGCACCAGGTCCTCGGCGTCGTGCAGCGAGCCGAGCATCCGGTAGCAGTGCGCGAGAAGCTCCCGTCTGAACGGGTCCGCCGCGGTCGCGAAGTCCACTGTCACTCCTGCACTGTAATGGCGTTGCGGAGTCTGCCGATGAGAATCTCGATGTAGTCCCTGAGTTCGACCGGTTCGTGCACCTCGAACTCGAAGCCCAGGAACAGCAGGTGGAACACGATCCGTTCGAGCCCGTCGGCGCCCGTGCGCATCAGGCAGGACTGGTCGTCGATCGGTTCCAGCGCCGCGGACATCGGCGTGGTGCGTTCCGCGACCGCCTGCATGGGTGCGTGGATCGTGAGCACCGCCTGGTAGGTGTAGACGCTGGAGGCGACCTGTCGCGACACGAACTCGCCGAGGGACTTCGCCGGCGGTTCGCGGGGCGTGAACCTCGCCGCGAGCGCGGGTTCCTCGGTGATGCGGTCCACCCGGAACGTTCGCCAGTCCTCTTTGGGCACATCCCACGCGACCAGGTACCACCGGCGGCCGGTGTGCACGAGGCCCTGCGGTTCCGCCAGCCGTTTCGCGGGCTCGCCCTGCGTCGGGGCGTAGGTGAAGCGCAGCTGCTGGTGATCGCGGCAGGCGGCGGCGATGATCGTGAGCGTCTCCGGGTCGACCGTAGGGCCCGCGGCCGGCAGGGGAGTGGTGTGCGCCTGAAGTGCCTGCACGCGCCGGCGCAACCTCGTCGGCAGCACCTGTTCGAGCTTGGTGAGAGCACGGACCGACGTCTCCTCGATGCCCGCGATGGAGCCGTTCGCCGCCGTCCTCAGTCCGACCGCGACGGCGACCGCCTCGTCGTCGTCGAGCAGGAGCGGCGGGAGTTCCGCACCCGCCCCGAGCTGGTAGCCGCCGGCCGCGCCGGGCAGTGACGTGACGGGATAACCGAGGCTGCGCAACTTGTCCACGTCACGGCGGATCGTGCGCACGTCGACGCTGAGCCGGCCGGCGAGTTCCGGGCCCGTCCAGTCACGCCGCACCTGCAACAGGGACAGGAGCTTCAGCAGTCGTGCGGACGTCTCCAGCATGTGGGGAAGTCTAGATTCCGTTGCGGACAACGGCCTGCGGTGGTTAAGGTTCTCGTCATGACTGCCGGGTCGGCCTTGTGCCGTGAGCGGAACGGTTGCCCGGCCCTGACTTGATCAGGGCCCCTCCAGCCCCGCGCCTATCCGCTTTGTGGGATACGCGCTCAGGGAGAGGAGGTGATGCGCAATGCTTCCCAACGTTGGTGATGTCTTTTCGGGGAAGGTCGTCTCGACCGTTCCCTTCGGTTCGTTCATCGAGCACCCCGCCGGTGCACACGGGCTCCTGCACGGCCGCCAGGCCGAGGTCGGTGCTTCGGTGCAGGTGAAGGTGCTCGCGGTGGACGCCGAGCAGCAGCGGTTCAGCCTGGAGCTGGCGTGAGTTGAGTGCTCGGGCAGAGGCGCCCTGCCCGGGCTTTCTCACGGTTTCCGGTGGTCCGCGCACTCGCCGGTCAGGCGGTCGTGCAGGGTCTTGCGGTGCCCCTCTTCGAGGGGTGCCGGACCGAGCGCGTCCGCTGGGCTGGTGACGTCGTGCAACAGCCGGTACAACACGACATCCGTTGCGGTGTAAAGCCAATCGTCCGCCTTGCCGGGCGGTGCGGCGGGTCCGAGCATGTTCTCGAACCACGCCGGGAACAGCAGATCACGTGCCACCGCGTCCTCGATGCGCGCGCGGATCAGCTGTCGCGTGTGCGCGATGGCCTCGTTGCCGGCCGACTTGGCAACGGTGTCCTTGGCATGCGTGTCGTCGTCCGGGGCTTCCGGGCGTTTCTGGTCCGAGATGGACCGCCACTGCTTGTAGTTCTTGCGCCACAAGGCTTCCGCCGTGGGCGGGAGGTGCGTCAGGGCCTCGGCCGCGTCGATCGCCTCGAGGGCCCTCCGGTCGTACTCGGCGATGGCCTTGCGCGTGTCCTTGGCTTCCTGCGGGGTGAAAGCCCTGCGGGCGTAGGCCTCCTGGCCTTTGAGGATCTTGGCGAGCTGTGCCTCGTCGATCTCGGGCCAGTCGTCGAAGTTCGCCTTCCGGGTCTCGCCCGCCCGGACCTTCCGGTTCAGTGCCACCAGAAGACGCTCCAGGCGGTGGACGCTCTCCGCGAGCTCGGTGACGCGGTCGTTGGTCCTGGTGAGCTTGCGCGTGGTGTCCTTGAGCTGGTTCGCCTGGCTGAGCTGGTCGTGCGCCGCGTCGGTCTGGGCGTGGTCGATGCGGGTCTCCAGCGACTTCAGTTCCTTCTTGAGCCGCTCGACCTTGCCGTCCAGTGCCTTGACCGGGTCGATGTTCATTTGAGCGTCCTCCAGGCCCACCAGGCGATGCCCGCCGCGGTGATGAGTGTCGCCCAGCCGCTGGCCAGCGGGGTCAGGAGGGTGGCGACCAGCGCCGCGGTGATCGCGGTGGTCCTGGCCCGCGGTTCGAAGATCCGGCGGCCCGCCGGGTCCACCAGGACCGACGCGGCCGTGGCCACCGCCACCAGGAGCGAGAGCAGCGACCAGGCGTCGAACCAGCCCACGGCGACGATCAGCGCCGTGGCGGTGGTGGCGACGGCTATCGCGCGGTTCGGGGTGGTCAGCCTGGCCGCCTCGACGTCCCGGCGGGCCTGCATGACCGCTTCCACCTCGGCGTTCGCGGTGGTGAGGAGGGACTGGAAGTCCGGGCTGCCAGGGCCTGCGGACTGAAGGACTCGCAGGGTTGTTCGCAGGGACTGCTGGCGGTCGGCCAGGCGAGCGAACTGATCGGCTGCCATGCCCCGAAATCGTGATCAAGCTCGGTGGGCGGGGCTAGGCCTGTGAGGGGAGTTGGTCCGGTTGCCGATCAACTTCCCTCACTCGGCCTAGCGACCCTCAAGGTTTCCTGCGCGCCCCGTCCGGCCAGACGACCTCGATCGGCACGCCGGACGCGCGGGCCTGCTCCACCACGTCCGCCGTGCCGCCCTTGCCCTGGGCCGGGACGCCGTCCCACACCGCCACCAGGAGCTCGACGGAGGCGAGCATGCGTTCGTTGGCCGCCACGTAGGCCAGCCGTCCGCTCGACATGTGCGGGAGGACGCTGACGACCGTGGCGGCGGCGCGGAGCTCGTCGTAGTCGGCCACCTGGTGCGGTTTCAGGCGGTCGCGGTAGTCCAGAGCGGGCAGGACCACCTCCACCTCCCCGCCCAGTGCCAGCACGGCCCTGGCGAAGACCTGGTCGGCTCCCGGGGCCAGGCAGGTCACGCCCACCAGGGTGGTGCCCAGCCGTTCCAGCGCCTCCGTGATGGCGGCCTGGACGGCTGGGACGCACTCCGGGACCAGGTTGCTGTGGCCCGTGATGCCTACGCGCATCAAGCGGTCCGGATCGCTCTGATCGCGTCCCTGGTGTCCTGCACGGCGGGGATGTGGCGGTGCCGTGCCGCTTCCTTGGCGAAGTCCTCGAGCTTGCGCAGGACTCGGCCCGAGGAGAGCTTCGCCGCCGTCGGCAGGACCTCGTTGATCAACCCGCACGCTGCCTCCGGGTCTCCCGCGACCATTTTGGTGCGCGCCAGTCCGATCACGTCGAAGGCGCGGTTGCGCACCTTGGACGGGTCCCGAAGTGCCAGGGCCCGCCGGATGTGTTGTTCGGCGAACACGGCCTGGGACGGGTCGTGCAGGGCGAGGTCGCGGCAGCGGGCGCCGATGACGCCCTCGAGCTCGGCCTCGTCGAAGCTGTGCAGGTAGCGCGGTTCGTGGTCCGCGTCCCGCTGGGCGAAGCTCTCCTGCGCCATGCCCACGGCCTGATGGAACTCGCGGGTCTTGCCCATGCTCGCGTAGGCCCAGGCCTCGCGGGTGAGCAGGAGCGCCTTGAGCGTCGGTGTGCCGGTGCGGCGGGTGCCGTACTGGCCCAGCTGGACCAGCTCCAGGCCGTCCTCGGGGCGGCCCAGGTCGAACATCTGCCGTGCCATGGCGGCCAGGCACAGTGCCGCGAAGCCGTCGTTGTGGCCGGCCTTGGCCATGCGGACGGCCAGCACGTAGTAGCGCTGGGCCGCGTTGTGCAGGCCGGCGTCGAACGACATGCTCGCCGCCACCTTCGACAGTTCCGCGCCTATGAAGAACGCGCGTTCCGTCGTCGGGCCGGACGGTGCCCGGCCCAGGCGTTCGGCCAGCTCGTCCAGCTGACCCAGGACGGCTTTGCGGGCCAGTCCGTAGCCGCCCCGGCCACCCCAGCCGCGCAGCCCGTCCGCCACGCGTTGCAACGCGAAGAGCTCCTCCTCACTGATCGCCGAGTGCGACGACCATTTCGACAGGTTCTGCAGGGGGTGCAACCACCGCTGCAGCGGCTCGACCAGTGCGGAACCCACCGTCACCGCGGCGGCTCCGGTGAGCGCCGCTCGTCTGCTGATCGCCAAGTCGCTCCTCGCCGTCTCCTCGACCGAACGGGCAATGCTCGTCGCCTCCCAGGGGGCGGCGAGCACGTCTGGCGGGCCCGTGTCGGGTGAGCCCACCTGAGCTGGGATGACGACGCGGTCGAACCACAGTCGTTCGCCCGGTACACCGAGCACCAGCGCGAAGTGCCGCAGCCGGTCGAGCCGGTCGATCTGGTTCTCGCCCGACTCGTAACGCGAGAGCTGCGCCTGGCTGATGCCGAGCCACGCCGCCATGCGGTCCTGCGTGACCCGGCTGAGGTGCCGGGGGTGGTGCCGGTACGCGGAGATCAGCGCACCCATGTCGCGGTCCGTGCATGCGGCGGCGATCGCGGGGTGGTCCCAGAAGTCGTTCGGGACCTCAGGTGGTCCGTGCACGTCCGCACGAGCGTTGCGGCGGCACCGGTGACACAGCCGATCGGAGTTGTCGGCGGCGATGAACGCCCCACACGGGCAAGCGCGTCTGGATTTGGGTCTCGCTGCATCCATCGGCCTCGCCCCCGTCACTGAGCGTTTCCCCAGTGTACGGACGTGTGATCGTCAGTCCATCCATCTCATGCATAAGACGTAATGGGTTCGCGTGTCGCAGTCCGGGTACCTCCACCCGGTGGATGAGCTTCATACGTCCGCTGCATGGGGCCCATGCAGCAGGCGAGTGGTGTTGGGGGGAAGTGAGAAGGACCCTGCACAACGTCAGGCTGCGGGTGGATCCCCGCGGCTTGACCAGTGCCTGACCCACCAACGGGGAGGACAACCGCCGATGAGCCTCACGACCGCGGAGACCGGCACGGCCGGGATCCCACAGAACAGGGGACACGCACGGGCGATCGGGGAGGCCGTCGCGGGCTACCGGTTGCTCGGCTGGCGGGTGACCGTCACCGAGCAGGGTGTGTTCCTGCCCCTGGGTCCCGCCACGACAGCCTTGGCGATGCCGGCGCGGATCGGGTCGCGAGTCCTGGCCGACCTGAAGTCGCGGATGCTCGCCGGACCGGTCACGGTGATCCCCGGCCCCCGTGAACACTGGATCTTCCTCGCCGAACTGGTGGCGTTGCTGCCCACGCACCTGAAGGCTCCGCCGGAGGTCCAGTTCGTGCGATCGCCGCACCGGATCGCGCTCCCGCCGACGATGACCAGGTACGGATCGCTGCGCTGGGCGAACCCGCCGTCGCACTCGCGGCACTGGTTCCCGCCGTTCACCGCCGTGCTTGCGCTGGCCCGGCAGGCCGCCGCGGAGGACCAGCGCCGATAATCGGTGCTCGTGGATCGTCGTTCAGTGTTGTTGTGTGGGCTCGCTGCCGCTTTGAGCGCCTGTGGCGAGCCCGCTCCTCGTAAGACGGGCGGTGCCGGCACCGCCCGGCCCGGAGACCGTGTCGTCGCCGTCTCCTCGGTGCCCGACGGCTCCGGCGTGCTGGTGGACATGCCCGGCAACGCCCAGCTGTTGGTCGTGCAATCTCGATCGGGTGAATTCCGTGCCTTCAACCCGGCCTGCCCGCACGTGGGTTCGATGGTCAACCCGCCTGCCCGCGGCGTGATCACCTGCCCGTTGCACGGAAGCGCCTTCGACGCCTCGACCGGGGCCGTCCGCAAAGGACCTGCTGAATCGGGTCTCGTCGAAATCGCCCTCGTCCGTTCCGGAGACGATCTGGTGCTCGGCTGAGACCTGTGCATTCGCTGTGCATCTGGCTTCTCGCTGAACTCTCGCGGACCTGTTCGCGTAATGCTGTGGTGTGACCCCGAACACCCACCACCACGGAGGATCGGTCGTGAACACCGAAAGCCTGGTCAGCAGGCGCGCGGCGCTGTGCGGAATCGCGGTTGCCCTCGCCGTTCCCAGCGGACTCGTGACGGCGTGCAGTTCCACCCCGACCTCGACCGAGTCCGGAACCACACCCACCCAGGGCGGTTCGACCCCGACGGGATCCGCCGGGACCAGCGGCACCGCGCTCGTCGCCCTGGCCGACGTGCCCGAGGGCGGCGGGGCCGTCGTCGACGCCCCCGGCGGCAAGAAGATCGTCGTCGCGCGGATTTCCGCCACCGAGGTGAAGGCCTACGACGCGACGTGCCCGCATCAGGGTTCGATGGTCGCGGAGCCTTCCGGCGGCACCATCACGTGTCCTTCGCACGGCAGCCAGTTCGGTGCTTCCGACGGCGCGGTGAAGAAGGGGCCGGCGACGACCGGGCTGCGTGCGGTCTCGGTGAAGGTCGATGGTGACCAGGTCGTCCTGACCTGACCCTTTCTGTTTTTGTCGGACCGCGTCGATAGTCTGGACGGCGTGGCAGATCCCTCGACGTATCGCCCTGCTGTGGGCACGATTCCGGAGGCTCCCGGCGTCTACAAGTTCCGCGACGCCGGTGGCCGGGTCGTGTACGTCGGCAAGGCGAAGAGCTTGCGCGGCAGGCTGAACTCGTACTTCGCGGATCTGGCCGGGCTGCACCCGCGTACGCGCCAGATGGTGACGACGGCGGCCTCCGTCGAGTGGACGGTGGTCACCACCGAGGTCGAGGCGCTGCAGCTCGAATACAACTGGATCAAGGAGTTCGACCCGCGCTTCAACGTCCGGTACCGCGACGACAAGTCGTACCCGGTGCTGGCCGTCACGCTGCACGAGGACTACCCGCGCCTGCACGTGTACCGCGGCCCGCGCAAGAAGGGCGTGCGCTACTTCGGGCCGTTCGCCCATGCCTGGGCCATCCGCGAGACGCTCGACCTGCTGCTGCGCGTGTTCCCCGCGCGCACGTGCTCGGCGGGTGTTTTCAAGCGGCACAACCAGATCGGCCGCCCGTGCCTGCTCGGGTACATCGACAAGTGCTCGGCGCCGTGCGTGGGCAAGGTGTCGGCCGACGAGCACCGCGACATCGTGCTCGACTTCTGCGACTTCCTGGCGGGCAAGACCGACCACATGGTCCGCCGCCTGGAGCGCGAGATGCTGCAGGCCTCGGATGAGCTGGAGTTCGAACGCGCCGCGCGTCTGCGCGACGACCTGGGCGCGTTGCGCCGCGCGATGGAGAAGCAGGCCGTCGTGCTGGGCGACGGCACGGACGCCGACGTGATGGCGTTCGCGCAGGACGAGCTGGAGGTCTCGGTCCAGGTCTTCCACGTGCGCGGCGGCCGTGTCCGCGGTCAGCGGGGCTGGGTGCTCGACAAGGTGGAGGCCCTCGACGACGGCGGGCTCGTCGACCAGTTCATCATGCAGTTCTACGGCGACAACACCGAGAACACCCCGCGCGAGGTGCTGGTCCCGGTGCTGCCGGACGACGCCTCGGCCCTGGAAGACCTGCTGTCCGAGCAACGAGGTTCGCGGGTGGTCCTGCGCGTCCCGCAACGCGGCGACAAGCGGGCCCTGATGGAAACGGTGGCGCGCAACGCCTCCGAGGCCTTCGCCCAGCACAAGCTCCGCCGGGCGGGCGACCTCACTGCCCGCTCCGCCGCCCTGCAGGAAATCCAGGACGCCCTGTCCCTGGACACCGCGCCGTTGCGCATCGAGTGCATCGACATCAGCCACGTCCAGGGCACCGACGTCGTGGCGTCCCTGGTGGTGTTCGAGGACGGCCTGGCCCGCAAGTCCGAATACCGCCGCTTCGCCGTCCGCGAGGCAGCCTCCGAAGGCGACGTGGCCTCGATAGCCGAGGTGGTCCGCCGCCGCTTCCAGGCCATGCTGCGCGAAACCGCGTCCGGCGGCCCCAACCCGGGCATAGACCCGGACACCGGCAAACTCCGCAAGTTCGCCTACCCGCCCAACCTCCTGGTGGTGGACGGCGCGGGCCCCCAGGCCGCCGCGGCCTCCGATGTCCTGGCCGAACTGGGCATCACCGACGTGGCAGTCGTGGGCCTGGCCAAACGCCTCGAAGAGGTCTGGGTCCCGGGCGAGCAGGACCCGGTGATCCTCCCGCGCACCAGCGACGCACTGTACCTGCTCCAGCGAGTCCGCGACGAGGCCCACCGCTTCGCCATCGCCTACCACCGCCAGAAGCGCTCGAAGCGCATGACCACCTCGGCCCTCGACGAGGTGCCGGGCCTCGGCGAGACCCGCAAAGCCGCGCTGCTCAAGCACTTCGGCTCGGTGCGGAAGCTGCGACAGGCCACAGTGGACGAGATCAGCGACGTGCCGGGGGTGGGTCGCCGCACCGCGGAGGCCGTGGTGGCGACGTTGGCCTCGTCGGGCGGGAACTCCTGATGGGACAGGAGCCGGCTCGCCTCGCGGAGCAGACGGGAGGTCCGGCGCCGGTGGGAGCCGAGTTCGAGGGCCTGGCCGAAGCCGTGACGCTGCGGCCGTTGCCCACGTCCGTCGAGGAGTTGCTGACCGAGTTGCAGGCTTCGCCGCGCCTGGTCGCGCACCTGCGGGCCGTGTACGGCGTGGCCACCCACGACACCGGGAAGATGTTGCACCCTAAGCGAGTTGTCCGGTCCGGGCTCGGTGCACGAGTCGGCGGGCCACGAGCTGCTGCGAGCGAGCGGGGTCGAGGAGCGGCTGGCTCGGTTCGCGCGGACACAGGTCGTGTTCGGCGTTCCAGTCGAGCTACCCGGTCGCGGGGTGAGCGCGGTGCCTCTCACTCGCCCCACCCGCCGCACCGGTCACGCTCGCACTGCGAACGTTCCGCGGACCGGGTGAGGATCGTGACCACGACCACGACGCGCCCCGTCAACCGTGGAACCTGCCGCACGTGGGGGCCGTTCCGGTGGAGACTCTCCAAGGGGGCGTCCGGTCGTGGCGTGACCCAACATCGAGCTTGCCCAAACGAGAGCGGCACAGTCGCGCTCATGAACAGGTAACAGGAGTCGTAGTCGTGAACGCGGAGAAGTCCGGCATCGAAGTCGCCGTGGTGACCGGGCTGTCCGGTGCGGGCCGCAGCACCGCGGCCAAGTGCCTGGAGGACCTCGGCTGGTTCGTCGTCGACAACCTGCCCCCGGAACTCATCGCCACCATGGTCGAGCTCGGCGCTCAGGCGCGCGGGGCGATCACCAGGGTCGCGGTCGTCATGGACGTGCGCAGCCGCGCGTTCACCGAGGACCTGGCCTCCATCATCAAGGACCTCGACGCGCGTGGGTACAAGCCGCGCGTGTTGTTCCTCGAAGCCACCGACGCCGTGCTGATCCGGCGCTTCGAGGCGGTGCGGCGCGGTCACCCCATGCAGGGGGACGGGCGGCTGCAGGACGGCATCGAGGCCGAGCGGATCCTGCTGACGCCGCTCAAGCAGGAGGCTGACCTGGTGGTCGACACGTCCGCGCTGAGCATCCACCAGCTGCGGGCCAAGATCGAGGACACGTTCGGCAGCGAAATGGCCAGCCGGACCAGGGTCACGGTGCTGAGCTTCGGGTACAAGTACGGGCTGCCGATGGACGCCGACCTCGTCATGGACGTGCGGTTCCTGCCGAACCCGTTCTGGATCCCGGAGCTCAGGGAACAGACGGGGCTCGATGGTGAGGTGCGTAACTACGTGCTGTCCCAGGAGGGCGCGGACGAGTTCCTTGATCGGTACCACGAGCTGCTCAGGCTCATCGGTGCCGGCTATCGGCGTGAGGGCAAGCGCTACCTGACGCTCGCGATCGGGTGCACCGGCGGCAAGCACCGCAGTGTCGCCCTGAGCGAAGAGCTGGCCGGGCGGCTGGCAAGCGAGGACGGCACGGCCGTGAAGGTCGTGCACAGGGATCTGGGACGTGAATGACGAAGTTGAAAGCTGTTGCTTTGGGTGGCGGCCACGGCCTGCACGCGACGCTGAGTGCGTTGAAGCAGGTCACCGACGACGTGACGGCCGTGGTGACCGTCGCGGACGACGGGGGGTCGTCGGGGCGGCTGCGGCGCGAGCTCGCCGACCTGCTGCCGCCCGGTGACCTGCGCAAGGCCATGGCGGCGCTGGCGGGGGACGACGAGGCCAGCCGGCGGTGGACGTCGCTGTTCAAGCACCGCTTCGGTGGCACCGGGGCGCTCGCGGGGCACGCGGTCGGCAACCTGGTGATCGCCGGGCTGCTCGAGCAGCTCGGCGACCCCGTCGCGGTGCTCGACCTCACCAGCAGGCTGCTCGGCGTCACAGGCCGGGTGCTGCCGATGTCGAACGATCCGCTCGACATCGAGGCGGACGTCGTCGGGCTGGACGAGGACGAGACGGACGTGCGGCGGATCCGGGGCCAGGTCGCCATCGCGACCACGCCGGGACTGGTGCAGCGCATCCGGTTGACAGCCCCGAACGGGCGACCTGCCGGCTGCCCGGAAGCAGTACAGGCTGTACTTGACGCCGATGTCGTGGTACTCGGGCCCGGATCATGGTTCACCAGCGTCTTGCCGCATCTGCTGGTGCCCGAACTGCACGACGCGCTCGTGCACACGCGGGCCAAAAAGGTGCTCGTGCTCAATCTCGTCCCCCAACCGGGTGAAACCGCTGGTTTCTCTCCGGAGCGGCATTTGGACGTAGTCTGCGAACACGCACCCAAGCTGAAGGTGGACGCGGTGATCGCCGACGTCGACTCGGTCCCCACCCCGGACCGGTTGACGCGAGCCGCCTCGGCACTGGGTGCGCGTACGCATCTGGCCAAGATCGCCGCACCGGACGCCGCAGAACGGCATGATCCGGAGGCACTTGCCGGTTGCCTGAGGCAAGTGGTCGTGGAGACCGGAGTGGGAGGGACTGGCCAGTGGCGATGACGTCGGCGGTCAAGGACGAGCTGAGCAGGCTCGCGGTATCCAAGACCTGTTGCCGCCGCGCGGAGGTGTCCTCCCTGCTCAGGTTCGCCGGCGGCCTGCACATCGTGTCCGGCCGGGTCGTCGTCGAGGCCGAGCTCGACCTGGGTTCCGCGGCCCGCAGGCTGCTCAAGGAGATCCAGGCGCTCTACGGCCACCACGCCGAGGTCTTCACGATCCAGTCGAACGGCCTGCGCAAGGGCACCCGGTACGTCGTCCGCGTGGTCAAGGACGGCGAGGGTCTCGCCCGGCAGACCGGTCTGCTCGACCCGCGTGGCCGTCCGGTGCGCGGCCTGCCCGCGCCGGTCGTGTCCGGTGGCGTGTGCGACGCCGAAGCCGCGTGGCGTGGTGCCTTCCTGGCGCACGGCTCGCTGACCGAACCCGGTCGCAGCTCGTCGCTGGAGATCACCTGCCCCGGCCCCGAGGCGGCGCTCGCGCTGGTCGGTGCGGCACGCAGGATGGGCATCTCGTCCAAGTCGCGCGAGGTCCGCGGGGCCGAACGCGTGGTGATAAGGGACGGCGACGCCATCGGGGCGATGCTGACCAAGCTCGGCGCGCACGACAGCGTGATGGCGTGGGAAGAGCGCCGGATGCGGCGTGAGGTCCGCGCGACCGCGAACAGGCTGGCGAACTTCGACGACGCGAACCTGCGCCGCTCGGCCCGCGCGGCCGTCGCGGCCGCCGCACGGGTCGCCCGTGCGCTGGAGATCCTCGGCCCGGAGGCACCGGACCACCTGGCCGCCGCCGGGCAGCTGCGCCTCGCGCACCGCCAGGCGTCGCTGGAGGAGCTGGGCCAGCTGTCGGACCCGCAGATGACCAAGGACGCGGTGGCAGGCCGTATAAGGCGTCTGCTGGCCATGGCGGACAAGCGGGCCAAGGATCTGGGCCTGCCGGACACCGAGTCCGCGGTCACGGCGGAAATGCTCGAAGCAGAGGTCTAGTGGCGCGACCCGGAACGTCGGCGAGGTAATCCACGCTCAGCAGGGCACCTCGCGGCGCCGCCCCCACGTCCCCGTACAACCAGTACGAGAACGTGGGGGCGACACCACGATGCACCCGTCTGACCGCGAATTCCCCCGGCAACGTTCCGGGCCACACCACTAGAGAAGACGAAGCGAATGGCCCGCAGCCGATCGGTTGCGGGCCATTCGCCGTGTAACGGCCTGCAGGATCGCTTGAAGGCGGCTTGCAGGAGGTTTACAGCCGGTTTGCAGGCCGGCAGCTGATCGTTTCCCCAAGAACGCAGGAACCACCGACTTGGGGAAACTGATGAATCGCTTGAGCGGAATTCTGGCCGCCATCACTGTCTCGTCGCTGTCCTTCGGCCTGCTCGGGACCGGTGCGGCGCACGCGGCCAACGCGTTGCCGTGCACGTCGGCCGGACCTTCGTCGGCGGACGCCGCCGACGCCGCGGCACTCAACCCGCTGCTGGCAAAGAAGATGCGCGGCCACATGACCGCCTACAACACCTCCTGCGCCCGTGCGGTGGTGCAACGGGTGAAAGCACGTGGCTTCAACGAAAGAGCCGCGGCCATCGCGATCTCGACGACGATCATCGAGAGCAGCAACGCCAACCTGGACGGCGGCGACCTCGACTCGGTCGGCCTGTTCCAGCAGCGGGCGAGCTGGGGCAGCTTCGCTGAGCGGACGAACCCCGCGATCGCGACGGACAAGTTCCTCGACACGATGGTCCGCTTCTACCCCAACGGCTCCTGGAACAACGCGGACATCGGCGCCGTGGCCGCGGACGTGCAGCGGCCACGCGAGGACCTCCGCTACAAGTACGGCGTCGAGGCACCCGACGCGGTCAAGATCGCGAACCACCTCTGGGGCGGTGGCGGTGGCGGGACCCCGTTCGGCAAGGCGGACGTGGTGCGGTTCAACGCCGACGGCACGCTCACCGGCTGGCAGAACAACGACGCTCTCAACGGTTCCTGGTACGCACCACAGGGCATCGGCGGCACGGGGCCGGTGGAGCCGGCGCGGCTGAAGTTCGGCGACCTCAACGGGGACGGCCGCGAGGACCTGATCCGCGTCAACGCCGACGGCACGCTGACGGGCTGGCAGAACAACAACGCGCTGGCCGGTTCGTGGTTCGCCCCGTCGACCATCGGTGGCGTCGGCTCCGTCGCCCCGAAGCAGCTGCGGCTGGCCGACCTCAACGGCGACCACAAGGCCGATCTGATCAAGATCGACGCTGACGGCACGCTCAGCGCCTGGCAGAACAACGACGCCCTCGGCGGTTCCTGGCACGCGCCGCAGACCATCGGCGGCACCGGTCCGGTCGACCCGGCCCAGCTGCGCTTCGCCGACCTCAACGCCGACGGCAAAGCCGACCTGATCAGGGTCAACGCCGACGGCACGCTCACCGCCTGGCAGAACAGCAACGCGCTGGCCGGTTCGTGGTTCGCGCCGTCGACCATCGGTGGCGTAGGGGCCGACGGTGTCGCGGGCGTCCGGTTCGCGGACCTCAACGCGGACGGCAAGGCCGACGTGATCAAGGTCCACGGCGACGGCACGTTGACCGCGTGGCGCAACAACAACGCGCTCGCGGGTTCGTGGTTCGCGCCGTCGGCGATCGGCGGCGTCGGCATCAACGAGACCGACCGCGTCGAGTTCGCAGAGCTCGGCTGAGCAATCCCGAAACCCAACTCTGACAAGGAGAACCACCATGACGCTCACTCGCGCCCTCAGCCGGGTCGCCACGACCCTGCTCTCCACCGCCGTCCTCGGCTCGTTGCTGCTCGTCGGCCAGGCCCAGGCTGCCACGGGTACCGACATCGCCAACCTGGCCAACGCCAACGAGGGGAAAATGGCCTGCAGCACCAACAGTTTAGGAGGCAGGTACTACTACACCAGCTGCACCGGCTACAGCGGCCGTCCCGAGTACTGGTGTGCCGACTTCGCCAAGTGGGTCTGGGCGAACGTCGGAGGCATCAGCGTCACCGGCCTCGACCCCGGCGCCCGCAGCTTCTACCGGTACGGCGTCAGCAACGGCTCACTCAGCGACACGCCTCACGTCGGTGATGCCGCGGTCTTCAGCTCGACCAACTCGGCCAGCAACATCAACCACGTCGCTATCGTCGTCGGGGTCAACTCCAACGGCACGGTCCGCGTCCAGAACGGCAACTGGGACGGCGGTTCCGGCGACCAGCCGACCACCTCCGGCAGGTCCCGCGTGGTGCCGGAGACGATCAATGGCACGACCGGCACCTACTCGGCGAGCGAGGGCTACTACCTCGTGAAGTACGTCCGCCCGGTCGGGGTCAGCGACGCGCCGCCGCCCCCGCAGTTCGGCAAGGCGGACGTCGTGCGGCTCAACGACGGAGGCACGCTGACCGGCTGGCAGAACTTCGACGCCCTGGCCGGTTCGTGGTTCGCGCCGGAGGGCATCGGCGGTGTCGGCCCGGTGGAGGCGTCGCGGGTGAAGTACGGCGACCTCGACGGTGACGGCAAGGAGGACATCGTCCGCGTCAACGCCGACGGCACGCTGACCGGCTGGAAGAACGGCAACGCCCTCACCGGCTCGTGGCACGCGCCGTCGACCATCGGTGGCGTCGGCGACGTCGACCCGGCACAGCTGCGGCTGGCCGATCTCAACGGTGACAAGCGCGCGGACCTGGTCAAGATCGGCCCGGACGGCTCGCTGACCGCGTGGCTGAACAACAACGCGCTGGCGGGATCCTGGCACGCGCCGGTGAACATCGGCGGTACCGGTCCGGTCGACCCGGCCCAGCTGCGCCTCGCCGACCTCAACGCGGACCGCAAGGCAGACCTGGTCAAGGTCAACGCCGACGGCACGCTCGTCGCGTGGCAGAACAACGACGCCTTCGCCGGGTCGTGGCACGCGCCGTCGGCCATCGGCGGGGTCGGCGCCGGTCCGATCGCCGGCGTCAAGTTCGCCGACCTCAACGCGGACGGCAGGGCGGAAGTGATCAAGGTGTCCGGTGACGGCTCGCTGACGGCGTGGCAGAACAACAACGCGCTGGCAGGTTCGTGGCACGCGCCGGTGAACATCGGTGGCGTCGGCACCGTCGACCCCGAGCGGGTCGAGTTCCCCGACCTCGGCTGACCTGAACCACTCCGCAGGCCCGCACCTGGCGATCAGGTGCGGGCCTTCAGGGCGTCTGGCGGCCCGCCCACACGGCGAGCTGGGCCCGCGACCGCAGCCCCAGCTTGGACCGCGCGTGCGTGACGTGCCGGGCGACCGTGTGCGGTGAGATGCCGAGCCGCTGCCCGATCTGCCGGTTCGTCAGCCCCTCCGCCACCAGCGTCGCCACGTGCAACTCGCGTGCGGAGACCAGCCCATCGGCCTCGGCGTTCGGGCGCGCGGTCAGGGCGTAGGAAATGGCCTGTGCCAACGACATTCGCTCGCCCGTCGACTCGGCGGCGCGCAGGCGCCCGGCCGCGATCCGCTCACGGCACACGGCTCGCGCCTCGTCCAGCAGCGCTTGCCAGTACGGCTCGGCGCGGAAGTCGTAGCGGGTGCGGACGGCGGCGGCCGACACGAGCAGTGAGAGGGCGCGTTCGTCGTCGGAACCCACGCCGACCAAGCCCAGTGCGAGCCCTTCCAGGTCGTAGTACTGGTCCACCGGGTGTTCGGAACCCACTTCGAGGCTCTCGCGGAACAGGTCGACCGCCTCGGCGAAACTGTTGCGCGCCAACGTGATCGCGCCCGCGGTGTGCAGGACCGGGTTCAGCATGTGCGGCAGGCCGATCAGGCGGGTCAACGTCAGCGCCTCGTGGACCAGCGGAGCGGCCCGGTCCGGGAAACCGTGCTGCACCAACGTCCAGCCGTAGGAGTTCAGCAGGATGGCGCGTGCGAGCTTGTCGTCCGATTCGCGCAGGAGTGCGGCGGCCTCGTCGAACAACCGCCAGGCCAGTTCCGGACCGCCGGTGTGGGCCTCGGCGGACGCGAGTACCTCCAGCGCACGGGCCGTCGTGCCGGGGCGGCGGGCGTCGGCGCGTTCGATCGCCAGCGACTCCTCGGCGAACCGGCGGGTCACGTGCCAGCCGCCGCGCACCCGGTGGTGCATCGCCGCCAGCACCGCCAGAACGCTGCGGTACGCCTGGGGCATCGGCCGGGACAGTGCCTGATGCAGTAGTTCGGTGGTGGCGCCGCGAGGGCCGTGCGGGGTCGAGGTCCAGGCCATCGCGACGATCGCGAGCGCGTGCCGCGACCAGTCGCCGGTCTCCGCGGTGCGTTTCACGGCCAGTGCGAGCAGGCCGACGTTGCGGTCCAGGCGCAGCACGACGGGCGGCGACGGGAAGAACGACGAGATCTCCGGCTCCACGACCGAACACACCCACTCGACGACACGGTCGGCCACGAGAGAGATGTCGGCGTGCGCGATAGCGCGCTCGTGGCAGTAGAGGCGGACCGATTCGAGCTGGCGGAACGTCGTGTGGCCGCCGACCCGGTCGACCACCAGCAGCGACTTCTGCTCGAGACCGGTCAGCAGCTCCAGGGCGTCGGCAACACCGCAGACCGCGCTCGCCACCCCGAGGTCGAACGGCACGCCCAGCACGGCGAGCCGGCGCGACGCCGCCTGCTCCTCCTCGGACAGCAGGTCGTAGCTCCAGCCGATCGCGGTCCGCAGCGTGCGGTGCCGGTCCTCGGCGGCGCGCGGCCCGCCGGTCAGCAACGCGAGGCGGTCGCCCAGGCGGGCGAGGATGTCGGCGGGGGAGAGCACGGTGATGCGCCGCGCGGCCAGTTCGATCGCCAGCGGCATGCCGTCCAGGGAACGGCACACGGCGACGACGTCGGCGACGTTCGTGGCGTCCACCTCGAACGAGCGGTCCACCGACACCGCGCGATCGCGGAAGAGGACCACCGAGTCGTAACGCAGGGCCTCGGTGACGTCGGCCTCGGCGGGCGGCAGTTCCAGCTCGCCGACCGCGAAGACCTGTTCCCCGGCAAGGCGAAGAGGCTCCCGCGACGTCACCAGGACGCGCAGCCGCGGGCAGGACGCCAGCAGCTCCGACACCACGTCGGCGACGTCGGCCAGCAGGTGCTCGCAGTTGTCGAGCACGAGCAACGGCCGCCGGTGCTGCTCGATCTCGGCGACCACCGCGTCGCGCACCGAGCGGTTCGGCAGCGGGTGGGCGCCGACCGCCGTGTAGACGGCCTGGACGGCGTCGGACACCGGCGCCAACGCCGCCCACCACGTCTGGTCGGCGCGTCTGGCCACATGCTGGACGGCCAGCCTGGTCTTGCCGGCGCCCGCTGGACCGACCAGCGAGACGAGACGTGCCGTCTCGGTGCGCGCCAGCGAGGCCAGCTCCTCGCGGCGGCCCACGAACGTGTCCAGCGGAGCCGGGAGAGCCGAGTCGTGCGGGGAGTCCTCGCGTGCCGAGCTGCGTTCGCGGTACGCGCGTTGACGGCAGGCGTTGGAGCAGTAGCGTCGGCCCGCGACCGCTTCGGGAAGCGGGTTTCCACATGTCACGCAGGCGGCGGTGGCCGTCATGACCATTGACCGTACCCGGCGCGTAACGGTCCGTAACACCCGCTGTTTCGGGTATTGAACGGTTCTCCCAGGTGTAGCCAGGATCGGTCCATGACAGCGCAGAACAGACCGGTGGACCCGGCGGCGTCGCTTGTGCCGCCCCAGGACCGGGCCGTCGTCGACGAGTGGCTCGCCCGGATCACGGCCGTCGTCGGCGGGGACGCGCAGGAGACCGGTCCGGAGTCCTGCCGCACTGCTGCGGAGGCCGCGGAGGAGCTGAGCGCGTACCTCTGGATGCTCCGCGCGCTGCGCCGCCGAACGGCCTAGTCAGGGGCCGATTTTCTGGCTCGATCAAGAGATACTCACTATCCCTGTGACCAGGGACGCAGTTCGGCAGATAGGGTGGGCTTGTTCCTACCAAGCTGAACGCAAGGAGTCAGTCGTGACGGTTCGTGTAGGTGTCAACGGTTTCGGTCGGATCGGGCGCAATTTCTTCCGCGCCGTGAGGGCCGGCGGCCACGACATCGAGATCGTCGCGTTCAACGACCTCGGTGACGTCGCCACCATGGCCCACCTGCTGAAGTACGACAGCATCCTCGGTCGTCTGGACGCCGACGTGCAGGTCACCGACGAAGGCATCTCCGTCGACGGCAAGGTCATCAAGGCCCTCGCCGAGCGCGACCCGGGCAAGCTGCCCTGGAAGGACCTCGGCGTCGACGTCGTGGTCGAGTCGACCGGTTTCTTCACCGACGCCACCAAGGCCCGCTCGCACGTGGACGAGGGCGGCGCCAAGAGGGTCATCATCTCCGCGCCGGCCAAGAACGAGGACCTCACCGTCGTCATCGGCGCGAACGAGGAGAAGCTCGACGGTTCGCAGACGATCATCTCGAACGCGTCCTGCACCACGAACTGCCTCGCGCCGCTGGCCAAGGTGCTGAACGACAGCTTCGGCATCGAGCAGGGCCTCATGACCACGATCCACGCGTACACGCAGGACCAGAACCTGCAGGACGCGCCGCACAGCGACCTCCGCCGTGCCCGCGCCGCCGCGCTGAACATCGTCCCGACCTCCACGGGCGCCGCGAAGGCCATCGGCCTGGTGCTGCCGGAGCTCAAGGGCAAGCTCGACGGCTACGCGCTGCGCGTGCCGATCCCCACCGGCTCGGCCACCGACCTGACCGTCACGCTCAAGCGTGAGGTCACCGTCGAAGAGGTCAACGCCGCGTACAAGGCCGCCGCCGAGGGCCCCCTGGCCGGCATCCTCAAGTACTCGACGGACCCGATCGTGTCGGCCGACATCGTCACCGACCCGCACTCGTGCATCTACGACGCGCCGCTGACCAAGGTGATCGGCAACCAGGTCAAGGTCGTCGGCTGGTACGACAACGAGTGGGGCTACTCCAACCGCCTCGCGGACCTGGTCAAGCTCGTCGCCTCCAAGATCTGAGCAGGGGCGAACAGTCAGTGAAGACTCTCAGCGACCTGCTCGCCGAGGGTGTCTCGGGTCGGCGCGTCCTCGTGCGCGCCGACCTGAACGTCCCCCTCGACGGCGACAAGATCACCGACGACGGCCGCGTGCGCGCGTCGGTGCCGACGATCAAGGCCCTGGCCGACGCGGGTGCCCGCGTGATCGTCACCGCCCACCTCGGCCGCCCCAAGGGCGAGCCGGACCCCAAGTTCTCCCTGGCCCCGGCCGCCGCTCGCCTCGGTGAGCTGCTCGGCACCGAGGTCGCGCTCGCGAGCGACCTGGTCGGCCCGTCCGCCACGTCCGTGGTCGGCGCGCTCACCGACGGTGGCGTCGTGATGCTCGAGAACGTCCGCTTCGACGCCCGCGAGACCTCGAAGGACGACGCGGAGCGTTCGGCACTGGCCGACGAGCTCGCGTCCTTCGCGGACGCGTTCGTGTCCGACGGTTTCGGTGTCGTGCACCGCAAGCAGGCCTCGGTCTACGACGTGGCGCAGAAGCTGCCCGCGTACGTCGGCGGTCTCGTCGAGGCCGAGCTCAAGGTTCTCAAGAAGCTCACCGACGACCTGGAGCGCCCGTACGTCGTGGTGCTCGGCGGCGCGAAGGTGTCCGACAAGCTCGGCGTCATCGCGAACCTGCTGGCCAAGGTCGACCGGCTGCTCATCGGCGGCGGCATGGCGTACACGTTCCTCAAGGCCCAGGGCCACGAGGTCGGCACGTCGCTGCTGCAGTCCGACCAGCTCGACCAGGTGAAGGGCTTCCTCGCCGAGGCCGAGAAGCGCGGCGTCGAGCTCGTGCTGCCGGTCGACGTGCTGGTCACGGCCGAGTTCGGCAACGTCGAGCACGACGTCGTCGGCACCGACTCGATCCCCGCCGACAAGATGGGCCTCGACATCGGCCCGAAGTCGCGCGAGCTGTTCGCGTCGAAGCTCGCCGACGCCAAGACCGTGTTCTGGAACGGCCCGATGGGCGTGTTCGAGATCGAGACCTACGCCGGCGGCACCCGTGCCGTCGCCGAGGCGCTCGTGAAGTCCGACGCGTTCACCGTCGTCGGCGGTGGCGACTCGGCTGCCGCGGTGCGTGCGCTGGGCCTGCCCGAGGACGGCTTCTCGCACATCTCCACCGGCGGTGGCGCGTCCCTGGAGTTCCTTGAGGGCAAGGAACTCCCCGGCATCAGCGTTTTGGAGTCCTGATGGCAGCCCGGCTCCCGCTCATCGCGGGCAACTGGAAGATGAACCTCAACCACCTCGAGGCGATCGGCCTCGTGCAGAAGATCGCCTTCTCCCTCCCGGAGAAGTACTTCGCCAAGGTCGAGGTCGCCGTTCTTCCCCCGTTCGTCGACATCCGCAGCATCCAGACGCTGGTCGACGGCGACAAGCTGCTGATCAAGTACGGCGCGCAGGACATCTCGCAGCACGACTCCGGTGCCTACACCGGTGAGGTCTCCGGCCTGATGATCAAGAAGCTCGGCTGCCACTACGTGGTCGTCGGGCACTCCGAGCGGCGCGAGTACCACGGCGAGACGGACGCCATCGTCAACGCCAAGGTCAAGGCGGCACTGAAGGTCGAGGTCACCCCGATCTTCTGCTTCGGCGAGAAGCTCGACGTCCGCGAGGCCAAGGGTCACCTGGAGCTGGTGCGCCGGCAGCTGGAGGACGGCCTCAAGGGCTTCACGGCCGAGCAGGTCGCCAAGATCGTGTTCGCCTACGAGCCCGTGTGGGCCATCGGCACCGGCCGCACCGCGTCGTCCGCGGACGCGCAGGAGGTGTGCTCGCTGGTCCGCTCGTTCGTCGCGGAGAAGTACGGCGAGGAGACCGCGGCGGTCGTCCGGGTGCTCTACGGCGGTTCGGTGAAGTCGTCGAACATCGGTGAACTGATCGCGCAGAAGGACATCGACGGCGCTCTCGTGGGCGGCGCCAGCCTTCAGGCGGACGAATTCACCAAGCTGTGCGCATTGGCTGCCGGCGGGCCTCTACCCTAAGTTGATCTGGCTTAATCCCTAATCCCACCGGATGCACACGTTCGGCAGTCGAACAGGTACTCTATGGCGTCGGCTGCCTGACAGCGAGGAAGAAATGATCCTGTTCCTGCAGATCCTGTTGATCGTCTCCAGCGTGCTGCTGGTGCTGCTGGTGCTGTTGCACCGCGGCCGTGGTGGCGGCCTTTCTTCGCTGTTCGGCGGCGGCATGCAGTCGAGTCTGTCCGGTTCCTCCGTTGTCGAGAAGAACCTCGACCGCCTGACGCTGTTCGTCGGCGCGATCTGGGTCATCGCCATCGTGGGTATCGGGCTGCTGATCAAGCTCCCCGGAGCCTGATCTTCCGTTCAGCGGCAGAAGCCCTCAGGGGCTTGGGGTAACCACTTGGTGGGGGTGTAACGGTCGATGTCCGGTGGTAACGCGATTCGCGGTACCCGCGTCGGCGCAGGCCCGATGGGTGAGTCGGAGCGCGGCGAGTCCGCGCCCCGTCGTCGGGTGTCGTACTGGTGCGCGAACGGTCACGAGTCCCGGCCTTCCTTCGCGGTCGAGGCGGAGGTTCCGGAGAGTTGGGACTGCCCGCGCTGCGGCCTGCCGGCAGGTCGTGACGAGCAGACGCCACCCGCGCCTCCGCGCAACGAGCCGTACAAGACGCACCTTGCGTACGTGAAGGAGCGGCGCTCCGACGCGGACGGCGAGGCGATCCTCGAAGAGGCTCTCGCCAAGCTGCGCCGCCAGCGCGAAGAGCCGTAAGGCTCAGATCTTCGGTAGTCACGCGAAAGGCACCCTCTACTGCGGAGAGGGTGCCTTTCGCGTTTCTCGTTATCGCCTCAGGCCGGAGAACTGACGGCGCAGCATCGCGGCACCCACGAGCAGGAAGAACAACAGCACCACGAGCGTGCTGGTCGTGCCACCGGACGAGCTCGACAGCGTCACGTCCACGTTGCCCACGAGCACGATGCCGCACTCCGCGCGGACCTTGTGACGGCCGGGCTCGATGTTCTCGAACCGCACGGGTGAGCGGAACTCGCCGTTCTCGTCGGCCGTGGTCCTGCCGACGTCCTGGCCCAGCGACTTCAGCGTCACCTTCGCGCCCTTGGGGCAGCCGGTGCCGGTCGCGGTCAGGTCGTCGCCGGGCTGGATGTTGTCCTTGTCCAGGATCAGGACGCCGTCATCGGGGTCGGTCAGCGCGTCGGTCGTGGAGGAGGACGGCGGGGTCGACGAATCCGTGGTGGTGGTCGTGGTCGTCACCGGGGGAGTCGTGGTGGTCGTGATGACCGGGGGACGGGTCGTCACGGGAGGCTTGGTCACCGGTGGGTTGGTGACAACGGGCGGCTGTGTGGTGACGGGCGGCTGAGTCGTCGTGGTGGTCGGCGGGACGCGGACGGTGAACGTCGTGGTCGCCGCGCCGGCCTGGCACGAGGTCGCCTGGACCGTCACCCGGTGACCACCGGCTGTGGCGTTCGCCGGAACCGTTGCCGAACCGGAACCCGTCCCGCGACCGCCACCGGTACCGCTGCCCACTACGGTCTTGCCGTCCCAGAGGACGCGCATGGCGAAGTTCGTGCAGTCCGGATCGAAGTAGATCCCGGTCCACGCGACCTTGAAAGCCGTTCCTGGGGCGCCGACGCTCGGGTTCGCCGAGAGCACCGGCGGCTGCTGGGCCGTGGCCGGTGTGGCGACCAGCACCGTAACACCGGCCATCATGGCCACGAGTAAGCCTAAAGACCGCATTCCCTCTCCCCGGATCAGAACCTAAGGTGCGCTAGTGAGACGTCGCATGGCCGGTGCAGGTTTACTGCTGTGGTGCGGAATTATGCTGCTTCCCTCCGCGGCCTCCGCACAGGACGGGTCTGTGATCCTCGAGGCCGATGTGGACGGTAGGCCGGTTGGAGTAGGGAACCTGGTGCTGGACCCGTCGCAGACCGCCAAGATTTCGGTCACGGTCCGCAACAATACGAACACCCCGCAGCGCGTGAAGACCGTGCGGATCAGCGGCACCGCGCTGGCGTTGACCTTCTTCGCTTACGACACAACGGTTCCGTTCGACGTGCCGGCGAAGTCCTCGGAGACCCGTTCGTTCCCGCTGGAGCCGACCGACCTCGGCTCGCAGGCGATCGGTCTCCTTCCGGTCACGGTCGAGGTCATCGACGTGCAACGCGAGAGCATCGCGTCCGTCGAGACGACCGGTGACGTCAGGGGCTCGCTCTGGTCGGTCTACGGGGCGTTCGGGCTGGGCGTGCTCGTACTGACGGCGTTGTCGTGGGCGGGCGCGCTGATCGCGCTGGCGCGCAGGAGGCTGCCCGCGAACCGGTGGCAGCGGGCCATGCGGTTCCTGCCCGCCGGCATCGGGACCGGGCTGATCGCGGTCATCTCGCTGTCGGTGCTGCGGCTGGTGGCGCCGTCGCCCACGGCCGAGATCCCGTTCATCATCGGCGCGGCCGCGGCGGCGTTCGTGCTCGGTTACGTGACGCCGCACCCCGGTGAGCAACGGCCACCGTCCGAAATGGATACCGTGAGGATTCAACGGTGACTCTGTCCAGTGTGGTCGCCGCCCTGCCGCAGTACGCCGTCGGCGACCAGATCGGCGAGGGCGGCATGGGTGTCGTCTACGGCGGTGTGCACCGTCAGCTCGGGCGTCCCGTGGCGATCAAACGGCTGCCGCACGCCGTGGCCGAAGATCCGCGGATGAGTGAGCGCTTCGAGCACGAGGCGCGGTTGCTGGCACGCCTCGACCACCCGCACATCGTGCCGGTCTACGACTACGTCCGGCAGCAGGGCGAGCACCTGCTGGTGATGGAACGCCTCGACGGCGGCACGGTCTGGTCGCGGTTCTCCGGTGACGGCCTGACCGCGCAGCAGTCGTGCGGGATCGTGCTGGCGGCGCTGGCTGGGCTGCACGCGGCGCACGAGGCCGGCGTGCTGCACCTCGACGTGAAGCCGAAGAACCTGCTCTTCACCTCGAACGGCGTGGTGAAGGTGGCGGACTTCGGCATCTCCCAGGTGGTGTCGGAGGGCGCGACGCTGGTGACGCACGGCGGCGCGGTGCTCGGCACGCCCGCCTACATCGCGCCGGAACAGGCGATGGGCAACGCCCTGTCGCCCGCGGCCGACGTCTACGCGACCGGCACGATGCTCTACGAACTGCTGTGCGGCGACCTGCCGTTCGAACGCGGCGGCGGTCCGATCGCGATGATCCAGAAGAGGGTGTTCCAGGAGCCGCGGCCGTTGCCGAAGGTGCCGGAACCTCTGGCCGGTGTGGTGATGCGCAGCATCGCGCGGGAGCCCGACGCGCGCTACCGCAACGCCGAGACGTTCGCGATCGACCTGGCGGGCGCGGCGGGCCACCTGTTCGGTCCGGACTGGCTCGTGCGCCTGGGCATCCCCGTGCACCTAGCACCGCAGGTGTCGTCGTCGTCCACACGTCCGTCGCTGCGGCCTGTGCCGGAACGCGAGACGGTCACGCTCACGGGACAGCGGATCCGGGCCACGCTGGTCGACCCGATCCCCGCTGCGCGCCTGAGCGGCAGCAGCACGCTGGTGCCCGCCTCGCAGGTGATCAAGCCGCCGTCGACGCCGTGGGCGTTGTGGCTGGTGGCGGCGCTCGCGTTGATCGCGATGGCCGTGGTGCCGTTCGTGGCGACCGGCAACCCGCCCGCGACGACCATCGAGATGGACCTCGCGGGCCCCGTGAAGGTCGACGGCACGCATCTCGTCGTGACGGCGGCCGGGATTCCGCTCGCGGACGTGCCGCAGCGCGGGACCGAGGGCTTCGTGCTGCCGGGCGCGGCGAGGTGGATCATCGGCGGCGTCGTGACGGCCCAGGTCGACGAGCAGCCGCCGTTCCTGCTGGAGTCCAGCCAGACGCCGTGGCTGAGCCTCATGGGCACCGGTTCGGCGTTGCTGCTGCTGTTCACGTTCGCGTACCTGGAGTCGAACCTGCGGGCGTTGCGGCGGCGGCAGACCGGCATGGCGGCGGTCATCGCGTCGGTGCCGCTCGGTCTCGGCCTCGGGCTGGCCGTGTGGCTGCTGGTGTCGGTGTTGCTCAAGCACGAACCGACGATGTCCGTCGCGCTCACCTGCGGTGTTCTCGGCGCGGCCGCGGCACTGAGTGCGTCGCTGGCCTCCAGGCGCGCCTGACCGCTTTTCGAACGCGACAATTCGACCCCTGACGGGCGTTCTCGAAGAAGCAGTGCTTCTGGGAGAGCAACCAGTCAGGGGGAACGATGATCAGTCGAAAGGTGTTTCTGAAGTCCGTCGCCGGTGCCGCGGTGCTGGCGAGCATCGGGGGAGGCACGGCGGCAGCGGCGCCGCGGAAGCGTGGCGGCGTCTGCTACGACACCGGTGTGCTGCACGCGGCAGGGGAACCGCTGAGCCGCGTGCGCTGGAGCCGTCCGCAGCTGGAACGGGAGATCCGGCTGATCGCGGACGACCTGCGCTGCCCGTCGATCACGGCGTTCGGCAGCGATCTCGGCCGCCTCGCCGAGACGACGGACGCGGCGGTGCGCCAGGGCATGCGGGTCTTCGTGCAGCCCAGGCTCTACGACCACCCGCAGGAGCAGATCCTGCAGCACATGGCGGAGGCCGCGCGCACGGCCGAGCGGAAGCGGCACGGCGACGACATCACGTTCGTCACCGGCTGCGAGCACTTCCTGTTCACGCCGGGCATCATCCCCGGCGACACGTTCCTCGACCGGATCGCGCACATCCCGTCGATCACGGACTGGCCGGCGGTCGTCCGGCGCTTCCGTGAGTTCATGGCGAAGGCCGTCGAGGTGGCGCGCAGGGAGTTCCACGGCCGCATCACCTACGGCGCGGCGGCGGGCGCGGACGCGGAGTGGACCGACTGGTCGTTGTTCGACCTCGTCGGCCTCGACTACTACACGCACTTCGAGACCGACGCCGAGTACGCGACTGACCTGGACAAATACCGTCGCTGGGGCAAGCCGCTGATGATCCTGGAGTACGGCTGCTGCACCTTCACGGGCGCGGCGAAGGCCGGCGGGATGGGCTGGGACATCGTCGACTACGAGGCCGACCCGCCCGTGATCAAGCCCGGCTTCGAGCGGAACGAACGCGAACAGGCCGACCACATCGCCCGCATGCTGCGCGTGTTCGGCGCACAGCCCGATGTCGAGGGATCGCACCTGTACTCGGTCATCTCACCGGACTCGCCGCACAACCCGACGAGCCGCGATCGTGACTACGACATGGCCTCGTACAGCCTGTTGCGCACGATCCGTGAGCGGTTCGACGACGAGAACTCGCCCTACCGCCTGGAGCCCAAGAAGTCGTACCACGCCTTCAAGCGCTTCAATCGGTGATGACGCGTTCCCTCGGGAACGTCGCCGACACCAGGAAGCCGCCGTCCTCGGTCGGCCCCGCCGAGAACTCGCCACCGAGCAACGTGGCGCGCTCACGCAGGCCGACCAGGCCGTGACCTCCGCTGGGCAACGTCGACGACGGGCTGGACGAGGCGGTGTTGCGCACCTCGACCAGCACGTTGTCGTCGTACTGGGCGTCGATGAACACCGTCGCGCTCGCGCCCACGGCGTGCTTGCGGATGTTCGTCAGGGCCTCCTGCACCGTCCGGTAGACGGCGCCGGACACCGGTGCGGAGAGGTCCTCGACGGGGCCCTTGAGCTGGATGGTGACCTCGAAGCCCGCGTCGGCGGCCAGCTCCGGCAGCTCGTCGAGGCTCGGCTGGGTGTCGTCTGTGGTGCGTAGGACGGACACGAGCTGACGGAGTTCGTCGAGCGTGCGCGTCGACAACATGCGGATGGTGCCAGCGACCTGCTTGTGCTCGGCGTCGGCCACGGCCATGCGGAGCGCGCCCGCCTGCATCGCGATGAGACTGACCTGGTGCGACACGACGTCGTGCATCTCGCGGGCGAGCTTTGCCCGTTCGTCGGCACGGATGGCGTGCGCGTGGAGCACACGCTCTCTCTCGCGTGACTCGGCCAGTTCGGAGATGCGGTCGGAGAGTTCCTGACGCGCGTGCACCAGCAGGCCGATCGCGATCGGCAGGCCCGCCACCAGGAAGCCGTAGATCGCCGAGTGGAAGTGACCCGACGCGGGCCGTTCGATCAGCTCCTGGAACGGCCAGGCGACGAACCGGCAGAGCCACACCAGCGCGGCCGCGAGACCCGTCTGCCAGCCGCCGATGTAGCGGCGGGCGACCGTGTAGAGGGCGATCATCGCGGCGAGCTGCGACCAGCCTACGAAGAAGCCGGGGATGGTGAGGACCAGCGTGAGGAACGGGAACCGGCGGCGCAGGACCAGCGCGCCGACCGCGAGCCAGTTGAGCCAGAGCTGGTAGTTCTCGATCGGCGGGAGGTCCGTGATCGGGTCGGCTTCGAGCCACAACCCGAAAAGCCAGACGTCGAGTGCGGCGAAGAAGATCAACGCGAGGTCGGCGAGGACCTGGCGGTAGTCACCACTGAGCGGCCAGCGTGAGCCGGCCGCAGTCGTCGCCGACCGTCTGGCCGGGAGCAGCGTCGTGGTCAGTATCCGACCTCCCCTGTGAGCCTTGCGATCCTCACCGTACTGCGCGTATGCGGCGGATGGCATTGGCTGCCCCTTTACCCCGACCTGCCCCGTCATGGGAGTAAGACGTCGTCACACGCGAATCTGTACGGCTGTCGGCTCACATATGTGCTACCGCACACGCTCGTGCGAGCGCGTGCGGTAGTCACAGCACTACTACGGGCACGTCTTCCAACTAAATTGGTAGGTCGTGTCGATGGCACCGTCCGTGGAGTCCATCGACACGAAGCTGGTCGTCGTGGCCGTGTTGGACGAGCCGGGGTAGACGCGGAGCTCGGTGTTGATGTTGAAGTTCCGCTTCTCGCCGCACGGTGAGTAGACGATCGCGGCGAGCTCGGTCTGGTCGGTGGCCTGCCAGTCGTCGCTGTGCGGACCGTTGTACCGGTGTGAGGCCGAGTCGTTCTGCGACATGCCCTGGAAGTAGTAGTTGGCCTTCTGGATGGCGTACGCCCCGCGTTCCAGGTGGGCGAACCCTCTGTAGTCGGCCTGGGCGATGCCGTAGGTGAAGCCCTGCGGGACGTTGACCCGCAGGTTGAGCTGGCAGTTCTTGCGGAAGTCGGTCGGTCGTGCGCCGACCCCGATCTGGGCCAGGTAGTCGCTGTAGGTGACGGTGAAGGCCTTGTTGTCCTCGGACACCGCGACGGCCGCCGTGCCCGCCGGGCAACCCGAGCCGTTGACCGTGACGACGTCGATGGTGATGTGGTCGGGCGGCGGCGTGTCGCCGGGCGCGCCGGGCGGGATGATGATGGCCGAGGCCAGCAGGGCAGCGGCAACCGCGTTGAGCATGAGGCACCTTTCCAAACGCGTCTCGCAGGAGGGTGGCGGCGGTTGGACTTGGGTGGCGGCGGCCTTTCAGGAAATCAGCAGCGCTTCCACGAGAAGTGGTGCAGGGTGCGCACTTCTCCGCGCTGGTAGTCCATCGTCATGAAACTGTTCGTATCGGCGTCCGAGGTACCCTTGTCGACCCGCAGGGCGCTGTTGACGTTGAGATTCTTCTTCTCGCCGCACGGTGCCCAGACGATCTCGGAGAACTCGGTCCGGTGGGTGATCGACCAGTTGTCGTCGAACGGACCGTTGAACGTGTGCCTCCACGTCGTGGTGGCCGACTGACCCTGGAAGTAGTAATTCACCGACTGGTGCCCGACGGCGCCGGGCCGGACGTACCCGTAGCCCCCGTAGGTCGCTTCGGCGATGCCGTACGAGAAGCCCTGCGGGACGTTGACCTGCAGGGTCAGCTGGCAGTTCTTCCGGAACTCGGTCGCACCGGCACCCTTGCCCGCCTGGGCCAGGTAGTCGCTGTAGATCACCCAGAACGAGGTGTTGTCCGGTGAGACGATCACTTCGGCGGTGCCCTGCTTGCACCCGGAACCGTTCACCGTCACCACGTCGATCGTCACGCGCTCCGAAGGAATCGTCGCGGCGTGTGCGGGTGCTGACGACAATGTGAACAGCACGGCCAGAGCGGCTGCTGCCGTCGCTTTACGCATGGAGTTGGCCTTTCCTGGTCCCTCTTTCTCAGCGTGGCGCGGCAGCGGTGTCGCGAAGGTTAGCGCAGAGCCTCCACCAATGGTGTGATCCAAATGGCCCAGGTCACACTGATGGAGCAGTTCGTGAAGAATTACCAAGAATAGACGGTGACCTGGTGCTGAGGACACGAATAGTTTCCGGCATACTTGCCCGTATGTCGCTGGCTGGGCTGGTGCTCGTCGTCGAGGACGAGGACCCCGTGCGTAGGTACACCGTGAGCCTGCTCGAGGAGCTGGGCTTCACCGTTCTGCAGGCCATCGACGGCATCGAGGCGATCGCGACCCTCCGCCGGCGGTCCACCGAGATCGACGCGATGCTGCTCGACCACAGCATGCCGGGCCTGTCCGGCGAGGAGGTGCTCGCGGAGCTCGAACGCGAGGGCCTGACCGTGCCGGTGGTGCTGACCAGCGGCTACGACCGCCCGTCGCTGGAGCGGCGGTTCGCGGGGCACGAGATCGCCGCCTACCTGCAGAAGCCGTTCCGGCTGGAGACGCTGGACGAGACGATCCGCGCCGTGCTCGCCAAGCGCGCTCAGGCGTCCTGAGCGAGTACCTCGCGGACGCGTTCGAGCAGCACCGACTCCACGTACGGCTTGGTGATCAGCACCTCGTCGTCGAGGACCTCGTCGGTCGTGTAGCCGGACATGTACATCACGGCGGGCGCGGCACCGGTCGAGCGCAGCAGCCGGACGAGTTCCGGGCCGCCCATCTTCGGCATCACGACGTCGGTGAGCACGAGGTCGATGGTGCTGCGGTGCGCGGTGGCGAGTTGCAGCGCCTCCTGGCCGTCGCCCGCCTCGATCACCGCGTAGCCCGCGATCTCCAGCGAGCGCCGGGTCATGACCCGCACCTGCGCGTCGTCCTCCACGAGCAGCACGGTGCCGGCGCCCTGGTGCGTGGTGGGGCGGCGCGCGCACGGCGCTTCGGGCGTGCCGTCGCGTTCGTGCGGCACGGGCAGATAGACCTCCACGGTCGTGCCCTCGCCCAGCGCGCTTTTCAGTTCGATCTGCCCGCCGGACTGCTGCACGATGCCGAACACCGTGGACAGGCCGAGACCCGTGCCCTTGCCGACCGGCTTGGTGGTGAAGTACGGCTCGAACACCTGCGCCTGCACGTCCGGCGCCATGCCGGCACCGGTGTCCTGGACGCGCAGGACGACGTACTCGCCGGGCCGCACGCCGACGATCCGGCCGGTGTCGCCGCCGCCGAGCTTCCTGTCCGCGATCGAGACCTTCAGCGTGCCGCCGCCGGGCATGGCGTCGCGGGAGTTGACCGCGAGGTTGAACAGGATCTGCTCGACCTGGCCCGCGTCCGCCCACACCCGGGCGACGCCGTCGGGCAGGTGCATCTCCAGTTCGATGTGGTCGCCGACGAGCGTGCGCAGCATCGAGTGGACCTGGGTGAGGTTGTGCTTGAGGTCCAGCGACTCCGGATGCAGGACCTGCTGGCGGGTGAACGCGAGCAGCTGCCTCGTCAGGTTCGCGGCCCGTTCGCCGGCGTGCCTGATGTCCTCGATCGCCGTGCGCCTCGGATCGTCCTGAAGGGTGCGGCGCAGCAGCATCTCGCTGTTGCCGTTCACGACCGTGAGGATGTTGTTGAAGTCGTGTGCGATGCCACCGGTCAACCGGCCGATGGCCTCCATCTTCTGTGCGTGCCGCAACTGCGCTTCGGTCTCGCCGACGCGTTCTTCGAGCCGTGCGCGCGCGTCCTTCAGTTCCTGCATCAGCCTGATGCTGCGCAACGCGCTGCTGAGCTGCTGCTGCACGGCCTCGTAGATCCAGCCGGGCTCCGGGCCCTCCTCGAAGATCACGTACCCGAGGTGGTCCTCGTCGGTGTAGAGCGGGGCGATCAGCGCGTTGAACGGGGTGTTCCGCCGGAACTGGTACGGCGTCAGGTTGATGGTGGGGAACGGGGCGTCCGGTGGGGTCTTGAGTTCGCCGTGCTCGTACCGGACGAGCGCGCGCGCCGTACCCGGAGTGTCGTACGCCATGACGTGACAGCCGGGGATGGCGAGGCGGGGGAGTTCCTCGGCCAGTGCGCTCGTCAGCTCGTCCACGTCCCGTGACGCGATGAGCCGTTGCCCTGCTTCACGCACCGTCTGGTCGTGACGCTCGTGCGACAGGTACTTGAACCGTGCGTCCGCAGCGAACGCATCGCCCAGAAGCAACTGCACGCGCAGCCACAGGTCGTTGATGATTGTCGCGTCACTGATGCGGGCCGTCACGAACCGATGCAGGTCGAACAGCGGTGGCCACCATTGCGCCGGTTCGCACCCGGCGCGCGCACTTCCGCGGATGTACTCGGCCAGCAGCTTCAGGAACTCCGCGCCCTCGACCTCGCCGCGGCCAGCCGCCATGAGCTCGACGACCAGTTGCTCGGCCCATCCCTCCGGCAGCTTCACGGCGGGTTGCCCGAGCGAGTCGCGCAGGTGGTCGGCCACGGTGGACGCGGTCGCGGACTCGTTGATGCTCAGCCGGTCGTGCGCGGGCGCGTGGTCGCCGAGCCCGGACGGCAGGCAGCCGCACGACCGGCGCACGATCAGTTCGGTCGGCATGGTCTGCCGCCGGCGCGTGGGCTCGCCCCTGACCAGCGCCACCGCGAGTTCGGCCGCCCGGAACCCCATCTCGTGGAACGGCGCCCTGACGGTGGTGAACGCGGGCGTCGCCGCGTCGGCGTGCACCTCGCGCCGCGCCCTCGACGTCTGACTTCCCGCGTTGTAACCGAGGTCGTGCGTGCGGACGTTCGTGTGGTTGCCGTACCCGACGACGGCGACGTCCTCCGGTGTACGGAAACCCAGTTCCTCCAGCGCGGACACGACCCCGATCGCGTAGTCGTCGCTCGCGGCGGCGATGGCGTCCGGTGGTTCCTCGATCCGCGCGAGCATTTTGCGCACGGCCTCGGTCGCGCGGCTGGGTTCCCAGATGAACGAACCCGGCATCGTGACGAGCGCGGGATCGAACGGGATTCCGTGGTTGCGCAACGAATCCGCGTAACCCAGGAACCGCTCTCGGGCGCCCGCATGCGTTTGCGGCCCTCGGACGAACGCGATCCGGCGCTTGCCGTGCACCTCGATGAGGTGGTCGACGGCCTGCTTCATGCCGTCCCGGTTGTCCATCGAGATCGTTGGCCACTGGGCAAGGCCTGTTTCCACGCTCACGATGGGCATGGGCGCGTACCGCTTCACGTACTCCTGCATGCCATCGGAGCCGATGAGCTGGCCCACGCGCGTAGTCCACACCACGAGCGCATCGATGCGGTTCGGCGAAATGAGGTCGTAAACCGTGTTGGCACGACGCTTGAGCGGATCCGGATGATCCAGTTCACTGCCCACGAAGCACACGAGGTCGCACCCGAGGCGCTGAGCCCCGTCGCTGACACCACGCCACTGCTCGCCCGCGAGCTCGATGAGCGGGCCAGCGGTGATCATCCCGATGGTGGGACGTCGCTTCGCACTGCCGATTGCCACAAAACCCCCGCTACTCAACGCGATTGGGGATGATACGCGTTGTCGGGGGGAATGCCTGCCGTGTTACCTGGGAGATTGGTGAACGCTGTACTGGACGGTCTGGCGTCGAACCCCGCACTGCCTGGCCGGGCGCCCCGACCTGCGCTTCCGCTTCTCCCGCCGAACTCCGGCGTTGGCCGCGTCGCCCGTCATACAGGTGCGGATGATGGTGGCGGCGCGTGCCGATCTGACGCCGGATCTCTTCGCTACGCGGATCGCGCGCAATCCTATGTGTTCTGCGGAGTTGTTGCACCACATGGCTTTGCGGGCCGAGTCGGTCGACAAGACGTATCGGGCCGTTGCCCGGCATCCGCACGCTTCGGGGGAGACCTTGGTGCTGTGTTTGGAGGATGCTCAGGCTCGGCACTCCGCGGCCGCTCATCCGCACCTGCCGGTGCCGGTGCGCGTGATGGAGGAACTGGCCCCAGGCCGAAGCCTGGGGGCCGGAACCACTAAGCCAGCGGTGGTTTGAACAAGGCCGGCACCGCCGAGGCGGCCGCCGTGTCCAGCAGCCACAACGTCCGGCGGCGACCGGTGGCACCGGCGGCGGGCAGTTGCACCTCGCCGGCACCGCTCAACGCCATGGCCACCGAGGCGGCCTTGGCCTCACCGGTGGTCATCAGCCAGACCTCCTGCGCGGACCGCACCGACGCGAGAGTCAGCGACACGCGCGTGGGCGGCGGCTTCGGGCAGTTGCGCACTGCCACGACCGTCCGCTCCTTCTCGTGCACAGCAGGCGAATCCGGGAACACCGACGCCACGTGCCCCTCCTCGCCGACGCCCAGCATGCAGACGTCGAACGCAGGCACGTCGCCGTGGTCCTCCGGCCGCGCGACCGACGCCAGCAGAGCGGCGTAGGCCTCGGCGGCGGCCTCGGGGTCGTCACCGAACTTGCCGTCCGACGGCTCCATCACGTGCACGCGCGACGGATCCACCGGAACGTGGTCCAGCAGCGCGGCACGCGCCTGGGTCTCGTTGCGGTCCGGGTGCCCCGAAGGCAGGAACCGCTCGTCGCCCCAATACAGGTCGACCCGGGACCAGTCCACCGCGTCCCGCGCGGCGTTGCGGTTCAGGTGTTCCAGGACCGCGGTGCCGGTGCGGCCGCCGGTCAGCACAACGGACGCGTAGCCGCGTGCGGCCTGGGCGTCGACCATGCGGGTCACCAGGCGGCCTGCCGCGGCGGCGGCCAGTAGGTCGCCGTCGCGGTGCACCACGACTTGCGGGTTGCTCACGAACCAGCCTTCGCCTTCGACTTCTTGGGAACGGAACCGTTGGTGGCTTCCGCGACGGCGGCGGGAGCCTCATCCTTCGGCGACGGCGTGCGGCCCTTCACGACCTTCGCGAGCGACCTCAGTGCCGCCGCGTAGACCTCATCGGGGTCGAGCCGGCGCAGTTCCTCGGCGAGGCAGTCGCGCACCGAACGACGCTGCAGCGCCACCCGGCGGGAAGGCTGGCCGGGCTGGGTCAGCGTGCCGACCTTGCCGTCCGGGCGCAGCAGGTCGACGGAGCCGGAGGGACGGCCGAGCCGCACCTCCACGATGCCTTCACCCGACGTCGCCTTGTAACGCTTGGCCGGGACCTTCAGCCGGTCGGTCAGCCACGCGGCGAGCAGGTCCGTGGACGGCGAGTCGGCCTCACCGGTCACGTCCGCTTCCAGGACCTTCTCGTACGGCGGCAGGTCCAGCGACGAGGCGAGCATGGCGCGCCACAACGTCAGCCGCGTCCACGCCAGGTCCGTGTCGCCCGGCGCGTAGTGCGCCCGCCGGGACTCCAGGGCCTTGATCGGGTTCTTCTCGGCCGCGGCGTCGGTGATGCGACGCTGCGCGAGCTGGCCGATCGGGTCCTTCGACGGCGAGACCGGCGCGTCGAACGGCCACCACGCCACGACCGGGGTGTCCGGCAGCAGCAGCGGCATGACGCACGAGGCGCCTTCCTTGGCGAGTTCTCCGTACAGACGAAGGACAACGACCTCGGACGCTCCGGCGTCACCACCGACGCGGATCTGCGCGTCCAGGCGAGGTGCGGCCTGACGAGCGCCGCGGGCCACGACGATCACGCGACACGGGTGTTCGCGCGAAGCGTCGTTCGCCGCGTCGATCGCGGCGTCGGTGCGCTGGCCGTCCTCGGTCACGATGACGAGGGTCAGCACGCGACCGAGGGTCGTCGCACCGCCTTCGTCCCGCAGCCGGACCAGCCGCGAGTTGATCTGGGAGGTGGTGGTCGAGGGCAGGTCGATGATCACGGACGCCTCCAGTGCCTTCCGGTCCTGGCGGTCATCGCGTCCGCCGAGGGCGGACCCCAGGTCCCAGCCTTGTACTTCTCCAGAGCCGGCTCGTCCTTGCGCGCCCAGAAGTCGAGGATCGGGTCGAGGATCTCCCAGGAGAGCTCGACCTCGTCGTTCTTCGGGAACAGCGACGGCTCGCCGAGCAGGACGTCGAGCAGCAGCCGCTCGTAGGCCTCCGGCGACGACTCGGTGAACGAGTGGCCGTAACCGAAGTCCATGGTGACGTCGCGGACTTCCATCGTGTTGCCCGGCACCTTCGACCCGAACCGGATCGTCACGCCCTCGTCCGGCTGCACGCGGACGACCAGGGCGTTCTGGCCCAGTTCCTCGGTCGCGGTGTCGTCGAACGGCAGGTGCGGCGCCCGCTTGAACACGACGGCCACCTCGGTGACGCGACGGCCCAGCCGCTTGCCGGTGCGCAGGTAGAACGGCACCCCGGCCCAGCGGCGGGTGTTGACCTCGCAGGTGATCGCGCCGAACGTCTCGGTCTTCGACTCGGGCGAGAAACCGCCCTCCTCCAGCAGGCCCAGGACCTTCTGGCCGCCCTGCCAGCCACCGGTGTACTGGCCGCGCGCGGTGGTCTCCTCGAACGGCTCCGCGGGACGCGTCGCCGAGAGGATCTTCACCTTCTCCGCCCGCAGGTCCGACGGCTTGAAGGAGACGGGCTCCTCCATCGCGATCAGCGCGAGCAGCTGCAGCAGGTGGTTCTGGATGACGTCGCGCGTCGCGCCGATGCCGTCGTAGTAGCCGGCGCGGCCACCGAGACCGATGTCCTCGGCCATGGTGATCTGCACGTGGTCGACGTAGTTCGAGTTCCAGATGGGTTCGTACAGCTGGTTCGCGAACCGCAGCGCCAGGATGTTCTGCACGGTCTCCTTGCCGAGGTAGTGGTCGATGCGGAACACCGACTCCTCGGGGAAGACCTCGTTGACCGTGCGGTTCAGTTCCTTGGCGGACTTCAGGTCGTGGCCGAACGGCTTCTCGATGACGACGCGGCGCCACTGGTCGGCCTGCGACTGCGCCAGGCCCGCGCGCTTGAGCTGGTTGACCACCGTCGGAAACGCGCCCGGCGGGATCGACAGGTAGAACGCGTGGTTGCCGCCCGTGCCGCGCTCGGCGTCCAGAGCCGCGAGGCACGACGCGAGGTTGTCGAACGACGCGTCGTCGTCGAACGTGCCCTGCACGAACCGGATGCCTTCGGCGAGCTGCTGCCACACGGCCTCGTTGAACGGCGTGCGCGCGTGCTCCTTCACCGCGTCGTGCACGACCTTCATGAAGTCCTGGTCGGCCCAGTCGCGGCGGGCGAAGCCGACGAGACCGAAGCCCGGCGGCAGCAGACCGCGGTTCGCGAGGTCGTAGATCGCGGGCATCAGCTTCTTGCGCGACAGGTCACCGGTGACACCGAAGATGACCAGCGCGCTCGGGCCCGCGATGCGGGGCATGCGCTTGTCGCGCGCGTCCCGCAGCGGGTTGTGCCACTTGGCGGATGTGGTCACGAGCCGTCCTCCTGGACTGCCTCGACGAGCTGGGCCAAGCCGGCGATGCGGTCCTCGAGGTGAAGACGCAGCACCGGGCGACCGTGTTCGGCCAGGACCTGACCGTCGCCGAGCGCCTGCGCGAGCTGCAGCTGCGCCAGCGTGTAGGGACGGCCGGGCACCTCCAGGTCGTCACCGGACTCGCCGGTGATCTGGATGAACACGCCGTTCTGATGACCGCCCTTGTGGTACTGGCCGGTCGAGTGCAGGAAGCGCGGACCCCAGCCGAACGTGGTCTGCAGGTGCGTCCTCTTCGCGATCTCCGCACGGAGCAGCTCGAACGACGCGTCGTCGATCCTGTCCAAGTACGCCTGAACCGAGATGTAGCCGTGCTCGGGCGTCACTTCAACGATCGCCGCAAGCGCTTCCGCGACCGTGTGGACCTTGCGCTGCGTCCAGCCGGTGCCGTGACCCTCGACCGGACCATCCACAAAGGACGGGATCGTGGCGGCGACGGCCGGTGCGTCGAGCAGCGCGCGGGAGGCCTTCTTCGCGGCCTCGACGTCGGGCTGGTCGAACGGGTTGATGCCGAGCACCCGGCCGACGAGCGCGGTCGCGTACTCCCACAGCAGGAACTGCGCGCCCAGCCTGCCCTCGACCGCGATGTTCGCCGACCCGGTGGCCGGTCCGATCGCGACGGTCGTGGCATCCGTTCGCGCGTCCACGAAACCGGGAGCGCCGGGGCCCTCGACGACGACCGGCAGCAGGCCGGTGCCGTTCTTGCCGGTCGACTCGGCGATGAGCTGCTCGGCCCAGTCGCCGAAGCCCACGATGCCGGACCCGGTGTCGGCAAAGATGATCTTCTCGGCGCCGTGCGCGTGCGCGGCGCCGAAGACCCCGGCCAGGATCACCGCCGGGTTGTCCACGGAGTCCTGCGACACGACCTTCGCGACCTCGGCCGCGTCGTCCAGCAGCGCCTCGACGTCGGCGCCGGCCAGGTAGGACGGCACCAGGCCGAACGCCGTCAGCGCCGAGTAACGGCCACCGACGTTCGGGTCGGCCAGGAACACCTTGCGGTAGCCCGCTTCCTCGGACGCCTTCTGCAGCGGCGAGCCGGGGTCGGTGACGACCACGATGCGCGACGCGGCGTTGATGCCCGCGTCGGTGAAGGCCTTCTCGAAGATCCGGCGGTGGCTGTCGGTCTCGACAGTGCCACCGGACTTGGACGACACCACGATCACCGTGCGCTCGAGATCACCGGCGAGAGCGTCGACGACCTGGGCGGGATCGGTGGTGTCCAGCACGACCAGCGGAACGCCCGCGGTCCGCGTGATCACCTCGGGGGCCAGCGACGAGCCACCCATTCCGGCGAGGACGACGCGGTCGACACCCTCGGCGTGCAGTTCGGCGCGCAGTGCCACGAGTTCGGGGAGCAGTGCACGGGACGACTCGTGCAACGTCGTCCAGGAGAGGCGGATGCTCGCCTCGGACTCGGCTTCCGGCCCCCACAGGGTCGGGTCCTGCGCGGTCAGCTTGCTCGGCACCGAATCCGCGACCAGGTCAGCAGCGATGGTGCTGACCTGGTCGGCGTTCGGTGACCTCACGATTTCGACGGAGGTCACTTGGGTATCAGCCCTTCAGTTGAGCCAGTTGGTTCGTCACCGTCTCGAGCAACTCTTCCCAGGACTTCTCGAACTTCTCGACGCCTTCGGTCTCCAGGGTCCTGAAGACGTCCGGGAGGTCGACTCCCACGGCGGCGAGCTGGTCGAACACCTCCTGGCCCTCAGCGGCGCGGCCGGTGACCGTGTCACCGGTGATCTTGCCCGCGTCGGCGACGGCGTGCAGCGTCTTCTCCGGCATCGTGTTCACGACGTCGGCGACGACGAGCTGGTCGACGTAGAGGGTGGGGGAGTAGCTCGGGTCCTTCACGCCGGTCGACGCCCACAGTGGACGCTGCGCGTGCGCGCCGTCCGCCTTGAGAGCCTCCCAGCGCTCGCCCTGGAACGTCTTCTCGAACGCTCCGTAGGCGATCCACGCGTTGGCGAGAGCGGCCTTGCCCTTCAGCGCGGTCGCCTCGTCCGTGCCGATCGCGCCCAGGCGCTTGTCGATCTCGGTGTCCACCCGGGACACGAAGAACGACGCGACCGAGTGGATCGAACGCAGGTCGTGGCCGTTCGCCTTGGCCTGCTCGAGGCCCGCGACGTAGGCCTCCATGACCTTCTGGTACCGCTCGACGGAGAAGATCAGCGTCACGTTGACGGAGATGCCCTCGGCGATCGTCTTCGTGATCGCCGGCAGGCCCGCCTCGGTGGCCGGGATCTTCACCAGCAGGTTCGGCCGGTCCACGGTCTTCCACAGGTCCTGCGCCTCGGCCACGGTCTTGTCCGTGTCGAACGCCAGGCGCGGGTCGACCTCGATGGAGACGCGGCCGTCCACACCACCGGTCGAGCTGTGGACGTCGCGGAACTTGTCGCACGCGTTGCGCACGTCGGTCGTCGTGACCTCGCGGATGGCCGCCTCGGTGTCGGCGCCCCGGTTCGCGAGCTCGCGGACCTGCTCGTCGTAGGACTCGCCCTTCGACAGCGCGCCCGCGAAGATCGTCGGGTTCGTCGTCACGCCGACGACGTTCCAGTCGCGGATCAGCTCGTCCAGGTTGCCGCTGGTGAGCCGTTCACGGGACAGGTCGTCGAGCCAGATCGACACGCCGGCACCGGACAGTCGAGCCAAATTCTCTTTGGCAAGATTCGGCTTGCTCACTGAATTAACCCCTCACTCGGTCAAGGGAACGGCGGGCGGCGGCGACGACGTTCTCCGTCGTGAAGCCGAACTCCTTGAACAGGACCTGGTAGTCGGCCGAGGCACCGAAGTGCTCGATCGAGACGATCTCGCCGTTGTCGCCGACGTAGCGGTACCAAGGCTGCGCGATGCCGGCTTCCACCGCGACGCGCGCCTTGACCGAGGGCGGCAGCACCGACTCGCGGTACTCGGCGTCCTGCTTCTCGAACCAGTCGATGGACGGCATGGAGACCACTCGCACTGCAACGCCCTCGCCCTGCAGGACCTTCCCTGCCTCGGCGGCGACCTGCAGCTCAGAGCCTGTGCCGATGATCACGATCTCCGGGTTCTCGTCACCGAAGAGCACGTAACCGCCGCGCTTCACGCCCTCGGCCGAGGTGCCCTCGAGCGTCGGGACGTTCTGCCGGCTGAGCGCCAGGCCCACCGGGCCGAGCTGCTCGATGACGGCCTTCCACGCGAACGCGGTCTCGTTGGCGTCACCGGGGCGGACCACGGCGAAGTCCGGGATCGCGCGCAGGGCGGCGAGGTGCTCGATCGGCTGGTGCGTCGGGCCGTCCTCGCCCAGGCCGATGGAGTCGTGCGTCCACACGTACGTGACGGCGGCCTGCATGATCGCCGCGAGACGCACCGCGGGACGCATGTAGTCGGAGAACACGAGGAACGTGCCACCGAACGGACGGGTCGGGCCGTGCAGCGCGATGCCGTTGAGGATCATGCCCATGGCGTTCTCGCGGACACCGAAGTGCAGCACGCGGCCGTACGGGTCGGCACTCCACATGCCCGTGGAGATCTCCGTGGGACCGAAGGACTTCGCGCCCTTGATGGTCGTCAGGTTCGACTCGGCCAGGTCGGCCGAACCGCCCCACAGCTCCGGCAGGTGCTTCGCCAGCGCGTTGATGACCTCACCGGAGGCCTTGCGGGTCGGCACGCCCTTGGCGTCCACGGGGTAGACCGGCAGGTCAGCGTCCCAGCCCGCGGGCAGCTCGCGCGCGACCAGGCGATCCAGCAGCGTCTTGGCCTCGGCGTTGGCCGACGCCCACGCGTCGAACGACTTCTGCCACTCGGCCTTGGCGTGCTCGCCGCGCTTCACGACCTCGCGGGTGTGCGCCAGGACCTCGTCGGCGACCTCGAAGGTCTGCTCGGGGTCGAAGCCGAGGATCTGCTTGGTGGCCTTGACCTCGTCGACGCCCAGCGCGGCACCGTGCGCGGCACCGGTGTTCTGCTTGTTCGGCGCCGGGAAGCCGATGATCGTGCGCAGCAGGATGAAGGAAGGCCTGTCGGTGACGGCCTTGGCCTTCTCGACCGCCTCGAGGATGCCCGTGACGTTCTCGCCGGACTCCACGACCTGGACGTGCCAGCCGTAGGCCTCGTAGCGCGCCGCGGTGTCCTCGGACAGCGCGATCGTCGTGTCGTCCTCGATGGAGATCTTGTTGTCGTCGTAGAAGACGACGAGGTTGCCCAGCTGCTGCGTGCCCGCGAGCGACGAGGCCTCGGAGGTGACGCCCTCCTCGATGTCACCGTCGGAGGCGATCACGTAGATGTGGTGGTCGAACGGGCTCTCGCCCTGCGCGGCCTCCGGGTCGAACAGGCCGCGCTCGCGGCGGGCGGCCATGGCCATGCCCACGGCGGCGGCCAGGCCCGAGCCCAGCGGGCCGGTGGTGATCTCGACGCCCCTGGTGTGGCCGTGCTCCGGGTGACCCGGCGTCTTCGAGCCCCACTTGCGCAGGTGCTTGAGGTCGTCGAGCTCCAGGCCGTAACCCGACAGGAACAGCTGGACGTACAGCGTCAGGCTGGAGTGCCCGGCGGAGAGCACGAACCGGTCGCGGCCGACCCAGTCCGCGTCCGCGGGGTCGTGCCGCATGATCCGCTGGAACAGCGTGTACGCGAGTGGGGCAAGGCTCATCGCGGTACCGGGATGGCCGTTGCCGACGTTCTGCACGGCGTCCGCCGCGAGCACGCGCGCGGTGTCCACGGCGCGCTTGTCGAGGTCGGTCCAGTCGTCAGGCAGATCGGCCTTGGTGAGCCGGGTGATGTCGTCGGTGACGGTCACGGACTTACAGCTCCAAACTTGTCGCTAGGGCGGGTGCCCAGCTCGTTCGGAATCGATCCCGAAGAGCCTCACCCGCGTCTCTCCCACGTCCTCCGGCCAGCCTAGTCCGGAGAGATTCAGAAGTTGCTCTGAAAGGTCCCAGGCACGTGTGTGCCGGGGCACACCAGCACCCGAACGGGCTGTGAATTCTTTGCGCGGTTACCATCAGTCGCTGGTTTTCACACCTGTTTCGACACGAGGAGCGTTCACCCGATGAGTGCCGACAGTCTCGTCGCCGAGGCCCCCGCCAGGTCGCCTCGCCAGGTTGTCGGCGCGTACGTGGCGCTCACCAAGCCGCGGGTCATCGAGCTCCTGCTGATCACGACGATCCCCGCGATGCTCCTGGCCCAGCGCGGCCTGCCGCCCCTGTGGCTCATCGCCTGCACCCTCGCCGGCGGCACCCTCGCCGCGGGGTCGGCAAATGCCCTCAACTGCTTCGTCGACGCCGACATCGACTCGATCATGAAGCGGACGGCGGCCCGCCCGCTCGCGCACAACGCCATTCCGCCGCGCAACGCCCTGATCTTCGGCATCGTGCTCGGCATCGTCTCGTTCGCGTTCCTGTGGATCTTCGTCAACCTGATGTCGGCGGCTTTCGCCGTGGCGACCATCCTCTTCTACATCTTCGTCTACACGCTCGTGCTCAAGCGCCGCACCTCCCAGAACATCATCTGGGGCGGCATGGCGGGCTGCATGCCGGTGATCATCGGCTGGAGCGCGGTGACGGGCACCGTCGAGTGGCCCGCCCTGGTCATGTTCGGCGTGATCTTCTTCTGGACCCCGCCGCACACCTGGGCGCTGGCGATGAAGTTCAAGGAGGACTACGCCCGAGCAGGCGTGCCGATGCTGCCCGTGGTGGCCACAGCTGCGCAGGTGACGCGGCAGATCGTGATCTACAGCTGGATCACCGTCGTCTGCACGCTCGCCCTCGCCCCCGTCACCTCCTGGATCTACGTGGCGGTGGCGGCCCTCTCGGGCCTGTGGTTCGCGGTCTTCGCGCACAAGCTGCACAACGTTGTCCGGCGCGGCGGATCCACGAACACCATGAAGTTCTTCCACATGTCGAACCTCTACCTGATGTTCGTGTTCTGCGGTCTCGCCGTGGACGCCGTGGTCGGGTTGCCGGTGCTTGGCTGGCCGTTCTAGCTGCACCTCCAGTCGTACGGCTGTGGCGCCCGTTGAGTTCACCGTCACCGGTGGTGAAGGTTCACCACTGGACTTCGTCGCGGCACTGACGCCCGCCTCCTCGCTCGTCGTGATCACCGATCCGGCCGGGTGGGAGCAGGTCAGCCGGGGGCTGGCCGTCGGATCGGCCGCGTCCACCGCGGTCACGACGCAGGTGCGGGTGCTGAGGTTCGCGGTGCTCGACCTCCGGCACTTCTCGTCGGCCTCGTCGCTGCCGCCGCTCTCGGACGTGCCCGGCGACGTGGTGGCGCTGCACGACACGCGCTCGTGGGACTCGGCTCCGGTGGTCGCGTCGTTGCGCGCGCTCGGCCGGCCGGTCGTCCTCTTCACCGCCGTGCACACCTGGGTGTCCGGTGTGGACACCGCGTCGGTGGTGATGGGGTGGAGCGCGCCGCACGTCGTCCTCGCCGCGCCACGCGGTTCGGGTGAGACACGGGTCGAGGACGTCCTCTGGCAGTTCCGGGAGCTGGAGCGGCTGGGGAGGATGACGTACACGTCCCTGCCCGCACCGCCTGTGGTCGCGGATCGCGCGGTGACGGTCATGGTCGCGCTGCCGGGAGCCACCGAGGGCATCGCCGGGGCGTTGCGGCCGGGCGCGGAGTACGAGGTGTGGGCGCGCGTCGGTGCTTATCCCGTCGTCCTGCCGGCCGACCTGGAGCTGCGCGCCGTGCTCAGCATGTCGGGCCGGCCAGGGCAGTCCGAGTCGTTCGTGCTGCCGGCCGAGGGGCCCAGCTCGTGGGTGAGCTTCGACGTCACGACGCCGTACGCCGCCGTGCCCTGGACCGGTGAGCTGGTCGTCTACCACGGTGTGGTGCCGGTGCACGTCCAGCAGGTCGTGCTGCCGGTCGGCGCGGGTGAGCCGCGTTCACTGCCGCGGTGGAAGCTCTCCCGGACGTTCGCGGATCTCCCGGCGGCGCGCGCGGTGTCGGTCCTGGACCTCGGCGACCGGGCGCTCGTCGCGGCAGGAGGCGTGACGTCGTGGACCAGCCTGGCCGGGCCCGCGCTGTCGCTGCCCTCGTCGTCGGGGCTGGATCCCTGGTACGGCAAGGACTTCCCGGCCTACTGCGCCGATCTCGCCTTCCTGGCCCGGCAGGGTGCGGCGGCGTACGCGCGGCTGTTCGGTCAGCCCGGGCCGGCCGACGCCGTCCGGCAAGCGGCGCGGGTGACGGGACGTCCGGCCGGGGTGATGGTGGCGTCCGCCGCCTCCGGTCCGGTGCGGTGGCCGATGATCTACGACCTGCCGTTCGCGGACGGGCCGCACCGGCTGTGCCCGTCGGTCGGGCAGTTCGGGCCGTTCGGCGCCGGGGGAGAGGTGCCCGCGCACTGCCCGGTGCCCGATCACAGCGGGAACGTGTTGTGCCCCTTCGGGTTCTGGGGTCTGTCGAGCGTGCTCGAGCACCCCGTCGGGCCGCTGGTGCAGCGGATCCTTCCGCGCCCGTGGCCGTTCGAGGTGGCGATGGCGGTCGATCCCGGGATGGACCGTTCGCTCACCGAGCGGCACGTCACGGAGCTGATGTCGCAGGTCCCGCCGGAATCCGTGACATCGGCGTACGTCAGCCCGTCCGAGCTGGGGCGGGCGCTGGCGGACGAGGTCATGGACGTCGTGCACCTGCACTTCCGCGAGGGGTTCCTCGACGCCGAGGAGATCGCACGGTGGCACAGCGAGGGTGTGTGGCCACAACCGCACTGGCCCGTGCGCAAGCCGTTAATCGTGGGGACGACACCGATGAACGGCCTGGTGCGCTCGTTCGTCGAGCACGGCGCGTCGGGCGTGATCAGTCCCGAGGTCGCCGTACCGCAGGACATGGCCGGCTGGGTGACGGGCCTGCTGCTCTCCCGGCTGGCCGCCGGGATCAGCGCCGGCGAGGCGTTGCGGCAGGTGCGGTGGGAGATGCTCAGCCGCGGCAACGTCATGGGGCTCGCGTACGCGCTGCACGGAAGTGCCGATCTCCGGGCGCGCTGAACCGCGGGCGTCGGCTGGTCGTTTACCTGGGCATGCTGAACTCGGAAGCCCAGCTGCGGCAAGCGGTCGACGAACTGGTCCGCCGCTTCGGTGATCGCGTGGCGGGTGACCTGATCGTCGACGCCGCTGTCGAGGCGTACGTCGACCTGCGGCGCGCTTCGACCGTGCACTCCTATCTCGGCGTGCTCACCGTCCGGCGGGCGGCTCGCGAACTCGCGTTCACCGCCGTCGGCGTGACGATGCCTCTGCAGCAGACCGTGGGCCTCACGCCTGCTCGCTGATCTTCAGACGCTGAAGAACGTGCTCAGGACGCCACCTTGGTCAGCAGGTCCTCGACGCACGGGTCGTCTAGGGACTCGACAATGCATTTCCACAACAGGAGGTTCGTCTCGGCCCACTTCGTGTAGGTCGCGGCGGCCTCCGAGTCGTAGAAGTAGTAGCCCTCGTCGGCTTTGCCCACCTGCTCGCCCACGATCTTGTACGCGAGCTCGCGCAGGGTGATGCCGTTCTCCTGGAGGTACTTGTGCGCCAGGACGACCGGCGTGACCGGCAGTGCCTTGAACAGCGTGTCCGCGTCGGACAGCGCCTGCGCCTCCAGCGAGATGTCGCGGGAGCGGGTGCGCATCTCCGCCTCGACGACGATCCGCTCGATCCACTCGATGTCGCCCTGCGAGACGCCGGCGACGAAGAGGACCTTCCGGCGCAGCGCCGCGCCGTCCGTGGGCAGCGAGTTGCGGCGGACCATGTAGTTCAGGTCGTGCACCAGTGCGGCGACCTCCACGACGTCCCGTGCGGCGCCGTTGCGTTCGGCGAAGTGCACGGACTTGTCGCGGACGAAGCTCACGTGGTGCCAGCCGTGGAACTGCAGCTTCGCGGCCAGGTCCTCGCACAGCCGCCTCACGCGCTGCTCCACGTCCGCTATGACGGACCTCGGCATCATCGTGCGCGTACGCATCATCAGCCCTCCTGACAAGGTGGGCTGATGGTAGGCGTGTCGCGGCGGCCTCGACGGGGCTTTACAGGTGGTTCGTCAGATCCTCCAGTCGGTCCTCCACCGGCACGTGGCGGTGGCTGATTCCGGTGTCCGGGTCGTAGCTGAGGCTCCACGGGTTCACGGCACGTGACTTGACCAGGAACGTCATGGTTCCGTCTGCTGCTCGCGGGATGCGGTGGAACTCGTGCGCGAGCATCGTTCCGGTGGCGCCCTCGGTGCACTGGGTGCGGTTCGTGAGCTCCGTGCCGACGATGGTTCGGTCGCCGATGCCGAGCCGGGCGTTGAAACGTTCGTGCAGGTAGGCGCCGCTCAGGATCGTGGTGCAGAAGTGGTAGCGGTGGTTGTGCACGGAGTCGGCGTAGCCGGCCCGCCAGTCCGCCAGCGGTTTGTACTCGTGCAGCCAGAACGTGAACGGTTCGTCCGCCTCGTCCCTCAGGCACCACGCGTAGTGCGTCGTCGTCTCGCGTGAGTGCGCGATCACCCAGGTCGCCTGCTGCGGGGTGAGCGCGTCGATGTACGCGCGAAGCTCTCTGCGCAGCTCGGGCCGGGCCGCCCATTCGGTGAACCACGTGCCGACATCGGCCCAATGGTCCACGACGGGGAATTCGGCGCGCTTCACCCGGGCGGCGAGCTCCTCGAGCGCGGACAACCCGGTGAACTCGGCTAGCAAGATCGATCAGCTCCTCAACTGAGCAGATGCGGAGAATTCGCGACGGAATGCGTGGAACTTGCCTTCGAGTTCCTTGAAGCCGTCCTGGGTGAGTGCCTCGCCGGTGATCTTGTCGAACAGCGCGATGAAGTCGTTCCGCGTCGTCGCCGGCGTGATGGTGAAGTGGTAGCCGGCCTTGGAATTGCTGATGCGCAGGAACTCCGCGCGTTCCATCGCGTAAAGGAACGAACTCTCGGTGAACCTGAGCGTGCGCGGATAGGGCCTGAGCACTCCCGCGGTGTTGCTGTAGAGCGTGAGCCACGCGGAGTCGTCGAACAGCTCGAGCCGGTCGAGCGGCGGATCCGAAACGATCGTGACGTCGATTCTCGTGCAGCGGCTGCGGGCCGCGTAGAGACCGACGAGTCCTATCCCGATCTGTTCCTTGAGCCGTTCCTGGATCTCGTCGTAGTCGCCGTCCGCGCCCTCGTTGCGCAGCAGGTACCGCGCGCGCCCGCTGATCGCGTTGTCGTCGCGCGGGTCGGCCAGCACGGCCCTGAGCTCGCATTCCGTCTGGCTGAGCAGCACCCTGCCCGCCGCGTACCGGCCGGCGAACCCACGGAAGCAGTACAGCCGGGTGCGTTCCAGGTCCTGCATCATGAGCTGGTTGAACACCGGGTCCGGCTTGGCGGTCGGCTCGAACACGTGACTGGGGAAGAACTCCCGATCGAGTGCCCGATACTCCTGGGTGAGCTCTTTGAGTGCCTTGCGGCTCTCCTCGATGACCGGAGCCAGCAGTGCCTTCTGCGCCGCTTTCGACGTGATCAACGTCTGCGTGAAGCTCACCACCGCGGAAATCAGCGTGCCCGTACCCACTGCCGTCAGCAGGTTTCTCGCTGCACCGGAATCCATTTGACTGGAAATGGCCAGCGACGCACCCGACGTCACGACGAGTATGAGGAGGAGCAACCCGGTCCGAGTCCAGAACAACTCCTGGATCAGGTTGCTGCGGATGCCTCCGGCCTCCGCGGACACGTGTGCCACCTCCTGAGTCACCAGATTGGCCGCTACCCGAACGGACGAATGCGCTGAGTGTGCGATCAAGTGCGAGGAGTTACTGTACGCGTCGGTCAAAAGATAAGGAAGCTGCTATTCGTGCGACATTCAGGACCGGAATAAGTGCCCTTGAGCCCGGTCGTCGGCCCGTACTCGTGCACTTCGGTGACGCGCCGTCGCCGCCGCCCCCGAACGGGTCCGATGAGCGGGACCACCCCACCCACATGCACCCATGCCGGGTGTCATGGTCCGGACGGCCGCGAGGGTTGCTACACGCCGCTCACACCCGGCCGAATACCCTCACCCACCATGCGTAACGTCCTGCTCATCGCTTCTGTGGCGCTTGCGGCCACCGGCCTCGCCGGGTGCGCCGGGTCGGCCCAGCCCTCGGCCGGCGGATCGTCGTCGACCGCCGCCGCCCCCACGAACCCCTGCAAGGCCGACGACTTCAAGGTCACCGGCGACTTCGGTTCGGCGCCCAAGGTCGAGATCCCGAACTGCAAGCCCACCAGCGAGCTCATCATCAAGGACCTGGTGGTGGGCACCGGCGCCGAGGTGAAGGCGGGCACGACGGCCACGGTCGACTACCAGCTCACGACCTTCTCCGACAAGAAGATCCTCGACACCTCGTTCGGCAAGAAGCCGTTCGACGTCGAGAACGTCGGCCAGGCGCAGGTCATCGACGGCTGGAACGAGGGCATCGTCGGGCTCAAGGAGAAGGGCCGCCGCCTGCTGATCGTGCCGCCGGAGAAGGGCTACGGCCCCGGCGGCCAGGGCATCAAGGCGAACGAGACGCTCGTCTTCGTCATCGACGGCGTGAAGGTCACCCCCGCCGCCTGATCCGAAAAGCGAAACGGGCCCCCGGAGCACCGGGGGCCCGTTTCGTTCTGGGCTCAGGGCAGGAGCAGCAGCTTGCCGGTCGTCCTGCGCGACTGCAGGTCGGTGTGCGCCTGCGCCGCCTCCTCCAGCTTGTACCGGCCGCCGATCCGGATGTTCAGCGTTCCCGACGCGATCGCTCCGAAGAGGTCGGACGCCCGCCAGTCCAGTTCCGCGCGGTCGAGCAGGTACGCCCCGGTCGACGGCCGCGTCAGGTACACGGACCCGGCCGCGTTGAGCCGCTGCGGGTCCACCGGCGGCACCGGCCCGGACGAGGCCCCGAACAGCGCCAGCATGCCGCGCGGCTTCAGTGACGCCAGCGACTGGTCGAACGTGTCGGCGCCGACGCCGTCGTAGACGACGTCGACCTTCTCGATCTGCGAGGCGAAGTCCCCGTACCGCAGCACCTGGTCGGCCCCGGCCTCGCGGGCCAGCGCCTCCTTCTCGTCGGTCGACACCGTCGCGACGACGGTGGCGCCCTTCGACTTCGCCCACTGCGTCAGCAGTAGGCCGACGCCACCGGCCGCCGCGTGCACCAGCACCCGGTCGCCTTCCTTGACCACGTACGTCGAGTGGATCAGGTAGTGCGCCGTGATGCCCTGCAGCAGCGAGGCCGCGGCCAGTTCCACGTCCAGCCCGTCCGGCACCCGCACCGCCGAGGCGGCCGGCACCACGACCTCGGACGCGTAGCTGCCCAGCACGCCCATCCACGCGACCTTGTCGCCGGCGGCGAAGTCCGGGGAGTTGCTCGCCACGACCTCGCCGGCGCCTTCGAGTCCCAGGGCGGTGGGCAACGTCAGCGGGTACTGGCCGCTGCGCTGGTAGGTGTCGATGTAGTTGACGCCCGCGGCGCTCACCTTCACCAGCAGGTCGCCGTCACCGGGCACGGGCGACGGGACGTCCGTGTGCTCCAGCACCTCGGGGCCACCGGCCGAACGCACCACCACTGCCTTGGGCATCTGTCCTCCTTGATCGACTCAACCCGGTCAACCCAGGCCTCGGCCCCGATGTTCCCGCTCCCGCCGATTGGGAACCCACCGCCGCCCTCCAGCATGAGGGCAGCCGGCCCGTTCCGCCCGCGTGCGGTGTTCCCACAGCGACGGACAGCACTCAGCGCTGGTATGACCGGTCCATGCGAAAAACATCCCTGCTGCTGATCGCATTGCTGCTACTGGTGGGAGCGCTTCCATCCCACGCCGCCTCCGCCAAGAAGGGCGTGAACGCCGCCGACGACCCAGGCCCGGCCGGCGCCGCCATGACCGCGCTCGACGCCCGCTGGTACTACACCTGGGCCTCGGACCGGCGCGGGATCCAGAGCAACGCCGAGTTCGTCCCCATGATCTGGGGCGCGGCCAGTGTCACCGACGCCGAGCTGAACAGGGCGAAGGCCAACGGCCGGCAGTTGCTGGGGTTCAACGAACCCGACATGGCCGGCCAGGCGAACATGACCGTCGAACGCGCGCTCGACCTGTGGCCACGCCTGCAGAGCACCGGCCTGAGGCTCGGCGCGCCGGGGGTCGCGTTCGGCGGTGACGTCGCGGGCGGCTGGCTCGACCGGTTCATGGCGGGGGCGAAGGCGCGCAACCTCCGCGTCGACTTCATCCCGATCCACTGGTACGGCCAGGACTTCTCCGACAAGGCCACCGGGCACCTGGAGTCGTACCTGCGCAACGTCTACAACCGTTACAAGAAGCCGATCTGGCTCACCGAGTACGCGCTGATCGACTGGCGCTCCGGCCGCGCGGTCTACCCGAGCCAGCAGCAGCAGACCGCGTTCATCACCGCGTCGACCAGGATGCTCAACGGGCTGTCCTTCGTGGAGCGCTACGCGTGGTTCACGCTGTCCAGCAGGACCAGCCCGACCGGCCTGTCCACCGGCACCTCGCTGACGGCGGCAGGCCGCGCCTACGCGCCTGCCTAGTCCTCGCCCAGGGCGACCCGGCGCGCGAGCCCCAGCGGCAGCGCGCCGGATCCCGCGATCCGATCGTGGAACTCGCGCAACGACCCCAGCCCCGCGGCCAGGTACTCGTCGCGGATCAGGTCGATCTCCAACGCCCCGGTCAGGTACGACGGCGCCTGCGTCGGCCACGCGCAGTACCGCTTAACCTCGCCAGTGGCGGTGCCCGGCGTCAAGGCCGTGCGCGCCACCATGAACGACTCGGCCTCGGCGGGAGTCATGTCGCCGCAGTGCAACGCCGTGTCGACGATCATCCGCGCCGCCCGGAACAGCCGCGCCTCGACGTGGCTCATCAGAGCGCCCTGGGACGTGTAGTACCCGACCGAGCGCAGCAGCTTCTCCGAGTACAGCGCCCAGCCCTCGGAGAAGTACGACGTCCGGAACACCTTCCGCAGCGGGTGCGCCGGGCCCTGCGCCGCCAGCCACGCCGAGTGCCAGTGGTGGCCGGGATAGGCCTCGTGCACCGAGATCGTCGGCAGCTGCGACCGCGAGTTGGTGCGCAGGCGTTGCGTGATCTGCTCGTCCGACGCTCCGTCCGGCGTGAACGGCACGAAGAAGAAACCGGTCCGCTTCGAGGTCAGTGCCGGCGGCCCGAGGTAGCTCGCGACCGACATGAGCGCCCGCTGGAACGGTGGCGACCCGACCACCTGGCAGTCCTCGCCCTCGGGCATCGTCACCAGCGAGTGCTCGATCAACGCGGCGCGCGCCCGCGAGGTCTCCGCCTCGTACTCGGAGCGCATCGCCTCCAGGGTCGGCGGGTGGTCGTCCTGCAACGAACTCATCACCGCACGCCAGTCCGGCGACCCCGCCAGCTCGACCAGTTCGGCCTCCAGCGCCGCGTAGGCGTCCTGCCCGCGCTGGTGCAGCTCCGGCGCTCCGTAGCCCAGCAACTCCTTGTCCTGCAACAAGGCCGAGTAGAGCTTCTCGCCCATCCGCCAGTCGCCCCCGGCCCGCACGGCGAGGTCCTCCAGGAACACCGCGTGCCGGTCGAACGCGTCGGCCGCGGGGACGGCGGCCGCGACCAGCGTCGCGCGCAGTTCGGGTGACGACACCTGCTGCGGCAGCTGGTCCAGCAGGAACGCGCGCCCCGTCCGCACCTGACCGAGCGTGCGCAGCACGACCAGTGACGACGCCAGCGACGCGTCGAGGTTCGCTTCGGCGGCGGCGAGCACCGACGGCACCTCGCGCAGCTTGGCGACGGTCGACGTGACGAGCTCGGCCTCGGGCAGCAACCCGTGCAGGAACGGCCCCAGCAGCCCGAAGAAGATCATCCCGGTGTACTCGTGCGGGTCCCGCCGCCAGCCCGGCCACGCCTCCATCGCCGTCGCCCCACGCAGCACCGACACGGCGAGATCGCGGTCCACCGACTCGGGCGACGCCTCCAGCCGTGCCAGCCAGGTCTCCCTCTCCCTGGCCCGCTGCTCGAACGCCGCCGCGGAGAAGTCCCCGAAGGTCGAGTAGTGCGGAAGCGAGCCGACTCGGGCGGCGTGGGCGGGATGGTGGTCGAAGTACCACGAGAGGAACGACGTGAGCGTGTCGGTGGTCACCCGACCGAAGCTACCCGCTGGTTTTACAGTGTGGGGATGTCTGATCACACCACCCAGAAGCGCATCGCCGAGTTCGTGAAGGCCCACGGCAAGGAGGGCACGCCGGTCAGGGCCGTCGTCGAACCGATCGGCCGGGCAGGCGCGCGGATCGTGCTGGTCGGCGCGGACGGCGCCATGGGCGACGTGATGGTGAAGGACGTCGAGTCCGCCACCAAGGCCGTCGAAGCCGCGGACGGCGTCGAGCAGGCCGAATGGGACCGCGAGACCACCGCCGCCACCACCATCGGCCCCGCGCACCGCCGCAAGATGGCCAAGATGCAGTCATGAAGGTCGTGTTCGCCTCCTGCGGCCGGTTGCCCCTGGGAGACGGTGACGAGGAGTCGCTCGTCGCCGCCCTCCAGCGCGACGGCGTCGACGTCGAGTGGCAGCCGTGGGGCGGCGAGGTCGAGGCGGACCTCGTGGTCCTGCGCACGACCTGGGACTACCCCGACCACCTGGACGAGTTCCTGGCGTGGTGCGCCGGCGTGCCCATGCTCGCGAACCCGCTGCCGGTGGTCCGCTGGAACATCGACAAGTCGTACATGGCCGAGCTCGCCGCGCGCGGAGTCCCGGTCGTGCCCACCGCGGTCGTGCGGCCGGGGGAGGAGCCGGTCTTCCCGGACGGCGAGTTCGTGGTGAAGCCGGCGGTCGGCGCGGGTTCGCGCGGTGCCGGCCGGTTCACCGGTCACGCCGAGGCCCGCGCGCACCTGGAAGCCCTCGGCGTGACCGCGCTGGTGCAGCCGTACCAGTCCAGTGTGGACGCCCACGGTGAGACGGCGCTGGTGTTCTTCGCCGGCGACTACTCCCACTCGTTCCACAAAGGACCGATGCTGGCCCAGGGCCTCGCCGAGGCCGAGTCGGGGCTCTATGTCGAGGAGCGGCTGGCCGGCATCGAGCCCACTACGCGTCAGGTCGCGCTCGCCGAGCAGGTGCTCGACGTCGCCGCGGAGCTGCTCTCGTTGCGGCGCAGCGACTTCCTCTACGCCCGCGTGGACGTCGTCGAGGGGCCCGACGGTGAACCGCTGCTGCTCGAACTGGAGCTGACCGAGCCGTCGCTGGGCTTCAAGCTTACGACCGGCGAGGCTGTCTCCCGGTTCAGCAAGGTCATCCAGGAGGCCGCTTCCCGAGGCTAGGGTCGGGGTATGACCACCGCGAGCGTCAACGGCATCACCATCGGCTACGACGACGAAGGCACCAGTGACGACGTGCTGGTGCTCGTGCACGGCCATCCCTTCGACCGCACGATGTGGCGCCCGCAGGCAGAGCACTTCAGCACGAACGGCTGGCGCGTGATCGCCGCGGACCTGCGCGGCTATGGCGAGACCACCGTCGTCCCCGGCATCACGCCGCTGGACGTCTTCGCCGCCGACATCGCGGGGCTGCTCGACCACCTCGGCATCGAGAAGGTGGTGCTCGGCGGCCTCTCGATGGGCGGGCAGATCGTCATGGAGTTCGCGCGAACGTTCCCCGAACGCCTGCGCGGCCTGATCCTCGCCGACACGTTCGCGCAGGCCGAGACCGAGGACGGCCGCCGCAACCGCAACGACATGGCCGACCGGCTGCTGCGCGAGGGCATGTCCGGCTACGCCACCGAGGTGAAGTGGAAGATGGTGGCGCCGGACAACCCGGAGGCCGGCGAGTTCGTCGCGGGGCTGATGCACAACGCACCACCGGAGGGTGCGGCGGCGGCGTTGCGGGGCCGCGCGGAACGGCCCGACTACACCGAGACCCTCACCGGGATCACCGTGCCGACGCTGGTGATCGTCGGCAGCGACGACGAGTACACGCCGGTCAGCGCGGCCGAGTACATGAGCGAGCGCGTTCCGGGTTCGACGCTGGTCGTGGTCGACGGCGCCGCCCACATGCCGAACCTGGAACGCCCCGCACTCTTCAACAAGGCGGTCGAAGGGTTGCTAGCGCAGACCTGAGCCGATGCCGGTCAGGCCGCGCACCTCCATCTCGGCCTGCTTGGCCGCGTCCGCCTTCTCGCCGCCGATGATCGTGCCCAGGAACCCGGCCAGGAACGACAGCGGGATCGACACGATGCCGGGGTTCGACAGCGGGAAGAACGCGAAGTCGGCGTCCGGGAACACCGACGACTTCGAGCCGGAGATCGCGGGCGAGAAGATGATGAGCAGCACGCACGACGTGAGGCCGCCGTAGATGCTCCACAGCGTGCCGCGCGTGTTGAAACGCTTCCAGAACAACGAGTACAGCAGCGTCGGCAGGTTCGCGGACGCGGCCAGGGCGAACGCCAGAGCGACCAGGAAGGCGACGTTCTGGCCGTTCGCCGCGATGCCGCCGACGATCGCCAGCACGCCCACGCACACGGCGGTGATGCGGGCGACGCGGACCTCGTCGCGCGGGTCGGCCTCGCCGTGCTTGATCACGTTGGCGTAGACGTCGTGCGCGAACGAGGCCGACGCCGTCAGCGTCAGACCCGCGACCACGGCGAGGATCGTCGCGAACGCCACCGCGCAGACGATGCCCAGCAGGACCGTGCCGCCTACCTGGAACGCCAGCAGCGGCGCGGCCGAGTTCTCGCCGCCGGGAGCGTTGTTGATCTTGTCGCTGCCTACCAGCGCCATGGCGCCGAAGCCGATGACCAGCGTGCACGAGTAGAAGATCGCCATCATCCACGTGGCCCACACGACGGACTTACGCGCTTCACGGGCGTTCGGCACCGTGTAGAAGCGCATCAGCACGTGGGGGAGAGATGCCGTGCCGAGAACAAGCGCCAGGGCCAGCGAGATGAAGTCGATTTTCGACAGGTCCGACGCGCCGTACTTCACGCCCGGCGAGAGGACGGCCTCGCCCAGTGGCGACCGTTGCGCCGCGCGGTCGAGCATCGAGGAGAAGTCGAAGCCGAACTTGCCGATCAGGAAGATCGTCAGCAGCGACACGGTCAGGATCAGCAGCACGGCCTTGATGATCTGCACCCACGTGGTGCCCTTCATGCCGCCGACCAGCACGTACAGCACCATGACGATGCCGACGACCGCGATGATGATGGCCTGGCCGATCTTGCTGTGCACGTCCAGCAGCAGCGCCATCAGACCGCCGGCGCCGGCCATCTGCGCGATCATGTAGAAGATCGAGATGACCAGGGTCGAGTTCGCCGCGGCCGCGCGCACGGGGCGCTGTCGCATGCGGAACGCCATGACGTCGCCCATGGTGAAACGGCCGGTGTTGCGCAGCCGTTCCGAGATCAGCATCAGACCGATCAGCCAGGCGACGACCCATCCGATCGAGTACATGAAGCCGTCGTAGCCGTTCACGGCGATCGCGCCGGAGATGCCCAGGAACGACGCCGCGGACAAGAAGTCGCCCGAGAGCGCGATGCCGTTCTGCGTGCCCGTGAAACTGCTGCCCGCCGCGTAGTAGTCCGACGCGCTCACGTTCCGGGTCGAGGCCCGGTACACGATGTAAAGCGTCAGTAGCACGAAGATGCCGAAGACGGACAGGTTGATCGCGGTGTTCGCCCCGGTCACGCGAGCTCCTCGTCGGTTTCCACGAGCGCGCGCACCTTGTCGACCTGCGGGTCGAGCTTCCGTTTGGAGTAACGCGCGTACGCCATTGTGATGATGATGGTGGTGACGATCTGGAGGAATCCCATCGTCAAGCCGACGTTCACGGTTCCGAACAGCGGAGTGCTCATGAAGTCGGCGGCGTAAGCCGAAAGCAATACGAACGTGACGTACCAAGCGAGGAACAGCAGCGTCGCCGGGAGAATAAAACGCTTCACCCGGCGCTTCAGGTCGAGGAAAGCCTCACTCGTTTGGATGGCATCGAAATCAGGCTCACCGTCACCATCGACAAGCAATGAGTGATGTGGCTCGTCAAAGGTGGCGAAACCAGGGGTGGCCGGGCGTGACACGGAGGGCAGCGCCTTCGTCATCAACCGCTCGCATTCGTTACGGGGAGTGCCCGGCGAGGCTCCGCGCACACAGCGCGTCCGATCCGGGGTTGGGAGGCGCAAGCGTAACCACGCGTGGCGGTGAGTCAATCCCTGGAACCCGCAGGACCACCCCAAAAGGTCCGCTGTCACCCTGGGTGATCGATCGAGCACGCCCCAGGTCGTTGTCGCGTCACGATCTCTGGCCTACTATCCGCTCACACCCGATACGGCTGATGGAGATATCGAGCTGCGGGGACATCGACTCGCGGGGATTCACCAGGCCAGGAGGTAGCCGATAGTGGGGCACTTCGAACGCGCCTTGGGGATCATTTCGTGAATGTCGAGTGGAGAAAGATCAGCGACTGGCGCAACTGGCGCCTGCCCGTCAAGCTCGGCGTCGTGCTGCTCGTCCCGGTGACGGTGGCCGTCGGCGCGGGCGCACTGCAGATCTCCGGTTACGTCGACCGGTCGAACAACTACGTGCAGATGCAGGGCCTGGTTCGGCTGAGGGCGGATCTCGCGCCTTTGATCTCCAGCGTCCAGCAGGAACGCACGCTCGCCGCGCAGAGCGCCACCAGCGGGTCCGGCGTCGGCGCCTACCAGAACCAGATCAGCGCCACCGACAACGCCGCCTCGACCGTGCGCCGCCGGATCGACCGCACCGACGGCGTCAGCGACGTGTCCCGCCAGCGCTTCGCCGAGGCCGGCGGTCAGCTGGAGACGCTCAAGAACCTGCGGGAGAAGGTCGCCCAGGGCGGCGACGGCGGCGACCCGTCCGGCGGCACCTACGGCTACACCGCCATCATCAAGTCGCTGCTGGACTTCGAACAGGCGCTCGTCGGCCAGTTCAACGACAGCGCCATCTCGGGCACCGCGGCGGCGCTGCACAACATGGTCATCGCGCAGGAGCAGGTCTCGCTGCAGCACGCGTTCGTGTTAGCCGGGATCGGCCGCGGCAAGCTCCTCGGCCCCGAGGTCCGCGCGCTGGAGCAGTCCGACATCCGCCTGCAGGACCGCCTGAACGACTTCCAGGCCACCGGCACCACCGAACAGCGCCGTACCTACGACCAGACCGTGACCGGTGCCTCCGTCGCGAACCGCACCGCGCTCGTGGAACGCGCGCTCACCCAGCCCGACGGCACCCCGCCGCCCGCGCCGCGTCCCGGCCAGCCCAAGCCGCCGCAGGAGTTCGGCATCGCCGTCGACGACTGGAACAGGTCGTCCGGCACGACCGCGCGCCTGATGGAACAGGTCGTCCGCGAACTGCAGGACGAGCTCGCCGGCACCGCCGGCGCCCTGCAGGACGACACGTCCAACAAGGCGGGTGCCGCCGCGGTCATCCTGCTCGCGATGCTGCTCATCGCCGGCACACTCGGCTTCGTCATCGGCCGCTACCTGCTGCGCTCGCTGTCCCAGCTGCGCCGCTCCGCCCTCGACGTGGCGCACCATCACCTCCCCGAGGTCGTCGCCGCGATCCGCGCCGACCGCAGACCCGACACCGAGATCGAACCGGTGCCCGTGCACACCAGCGAGGAGTTCGGCCAGCTGGCCCGCGCCTTCGACGCCGTGCACGAGCAGGCCATCCGCGGCGCGGTCGAGCAGTCGTCGCTGCGGTCGGGCATGAAGAACATCTTCGTCAACCTGTCGCGCCGCTCGCAGGGCCTCGTCGAGCGCCAGCTCAAGCTCATGGAGGAGCTCGAGCGCCACGAGGAGAACCCCGAGCAGCTCGCGAACCTGTTCAAGCTCGACCACCTCGCGACGCGCATGCGCCGCAACAACGAGAACCTGATGGTGCTGTCCGGCACCGACGTGGCCCGCCGGTTCCACCAGCCCGTCCCGCTCGCGGACGTCCTGCGCGCCGCCGCGTCGGAGATCGAGCACTACCAGCGGGTCGTCGTGAAGTCGACGCCGTCGGTCGAGATCGTCGGCTACGCGGCCAGCGACCTCGTGCGCCTCGTCGCGGAGCTGCTGGACAACGCCACCGCGTTCTCCGCGCCCACCACCCAGGTCATGATCGGCTCGCGGGTCGACCAGCAGGGCGCCGTCCTCGTCGAGGTCGCCGACCAGGGCATCGGCATGGGCCCGGCCGAACTCACCGAGGCCAACGAGCGGCTCTCGACCGGCACCGAGGAGGACGTGCCCGTCTCGCGTCAGATGGGCCTGTTCGTCGTCGGCAGGCTCGCGGGCCGCCACGGCATCACCGTCCGGCTGCGCGGCGCGGGAGAGGGCCGTGAGGGCCTGCGCGCGTTCGTGCTCGTGCCCGCGGAGCTCGTGCGCTCGCACGAGGAGGCCCCGGCGCCGTCCCAGCCGCGGCACGCCGCGCTGCCCCAGCCGAAGTCAGCCCTTCCCAGGCAGCCGCACGTCGTCGTGAAGACGCCGAACCTGGCGCCGCCACCCGCACCCGCGCCGGCGATCGACAGCCCGCGCGAGTCCGCCGAGTGGATGTCGTTCCGCGGCGCCGCGATCGACGAGTCGCTGCCCCAGCGCACACCCCGGCCCGCGTCGGCACAGCACAACGGTGTGCCGCCCGAGTCACCAAGTGAGACGACGTCCGCCTGGTTCAGGGGCGGAGTCTCGGGCGAATCGGTCAACGGTGATCATTCGTCGGCACGACCCCACCCCGGACCCTCACCTGCGTCGTCACCGTCGGTAGTGGCATCCTGGTTCGGCAAGAAGCCCGGAGGGACGGTCTGGGAGCAGGCCGGAGACCCCGTCACCGACGCAGGGGAGACCGATGCCGGGTTGCCGAAACGGGCGCCACGTAAGAACCTGCTACCCGACCTCGCGGAACACTCCGAGAACAGCGCACGTCCCGCTGTGAGCCAGAAGCGCGATCCGGAACGGGCGCGAGGCTTTCTCGCCAGCTACCAGACGGGCCTGCGCCAGGCGCCGCTCGGCGGCAACGGGAATGGAAGCGGCCAGGGGAACGGCCAGTACAACGGGGAGAAGGCATGAGCACGCCTCAGTCGCGCCAGGTCGACCAGTTCGGCTGGTTGATCACGAACTTCACCGATCGCGTGGCCGGTGTCGCCCACGCGATCGTGATCTCGGTGGACGGCTTGCTGCTCACCAAGTCGACAGGTCTGCCGCCGGACCGCGCGGACCAGCTGTCCGCCATCGCGTCGGGAGTCGCGGCCCTCACCATGGCCGCCTCACGATGTTTCGAAGGTGGCGGAGTGTTGCGCACCGTGATCGAGATGGATTACGGGATCATGCTCCTCATGTCCATTCGAGACGGGTCCTGTCTGGCGGTACTCGCCGCTCCCGACAGCGACGTCGGCCAAGTCGCCTACGAGATGACCGTGGTCGTCGAGCAGGTAGGCCAGATCCTCACTCCCGAACTGCGAGCGCAGCTGCACAGCGTGAGGTGATCCATGAGTTCCTTCCCTGACGCACACCGACGGCGCAAGCGGGACGAAACGCCCGCGGAGCAGACGTTCGCCGACCTGATGAACGGGTTTTCCCTGGACTCGGGCCGAAAGCGGCCGCCCACGCCGGAGCAGGTGCCCGCGCGGGAAGCGACTCCCGTTGTACCGCAAGAAGATGTCCGGACCGTCGAGTCCTCCGTTCAGGAGACTTACGACGCCTCGATCGTTCGTGCATATGCCTGGACGGGTGGGCGCACTCGGTCCAACATCGACCTGGAGATCGAGACACTTGTCTCCGCCAATGATCAGAGTCGGCAGTCTGCAGGTATCTTGCAGGCTGAGCACCAACGCGTCGTCGAGCTGTGCCACTCCCCGCGATCCGTCGCGGAAGTGGCCGCACTGATGCGTCTCCCGCTGGGAGTCGTGAAGGTGTTGCTCGGTGACATGGCGGAACGAGGCCTGGTGGACGTGCACCAGACCGCTTCCGCAGGCGGTGGTACGCCGGACCTCGGGTTGATGGAGAGAGTGCTTAGTGGACTACGTCGGCTCTAGATTTCCCGAATTCGGCCCTCCTGGGCCACCCGGTCGGGAGCTGACCTCGGCCAAGATCGTCGTCGCCGGTGGCTTCGGCGTGGGCAAGAGCACTTTCATCAGGTCCATCGTGGAGAACGATCTCCTGACGATGAACGCACTCCCGCCGGAACGCGCTGGTGCCGTGACGGAACTGGTGCGCATCCAGTTCGGCCGCGTGTGGCTCGACCCGGGCCTCGCCCTGCACCTCTTCGTGGCGCCGCAGTGGCAGGACGCGCGCGCGGGCTGGGGCGACGTGGTGCGCGGCGCCGTGGGTGCCGTGGTGCTGTTCGACGTGATGCGCCCCGCGGACTCCGTGGACGCGATGCGGTACTTCGAGGACCACCGAATTCCTTATGTGCTCGCTTTGAACAACGTGCACTCCTCGGTCCGGTCGGACGTGAAGGCCATCATCCGCGGCATGGGCATCTCGCCCGATGTGCCGGTCGTGAACTGCGATCCGCGCGTGCGGCTTTCCGTGCGGGAGACGCTGATCTCGCTGACCGAGCACGCGAAGCTGGACCGGTGGCGCCGGCGGGCTGGGCCGGACGAGACGACTCCGCTCGCGCCTGTCTGCTGACTTGGAGTTTCTCCAAGCGCTCACACGTTCTGGTTGATCTGCTGACGAAGCGGAGGCCGGGAGGCCTTGGCCTTCTAGCCTCCGCTTCATGATGGTGGACGCTGATGTGACCGATGCCGGGCGGCTGGAGGGCTACACCCTGGACGACTGGGAGAGCCTCGATCCCCAGGAAGGCCGCCGCATCGATCTGGTGGGCGGGCGGTTCGTCGTCCATGCCGCTCCTGCCCTGCAGCATCAGCGAGTGGGAGACCGTCTCCGAACCCTCCTCGACGCGGCTGTCGCGCGCGAGGGCATGGAAGCGCTGACTGCGATCGGCGTCCGCGTCGACAGCATGCTCGGCTTCATCTCCGATGTCGTCGTGACGTCCGAGTTCATCGATGCAGACTCGGTCGACGTCCGCGACGTGACGCTGATCGTCGAGGTCGTGAGCCCGCCGACGAAGAAGACCGACGGGCTGGAGAAGCCGGCGGCGTTCGCGGCTGCCGGCGTGGAAGGTTACTGGCGCGTCGAGATGATCGGCCAAGACGGTCTGGCCATCTATTGCTACCGGCTGTCCAACGGTGTCTATTCCCATGTCGCGACGCTGACGTCCGGTACCGTTGGGACAGTGGCGATCACCAGCACGGCCTGGGTCACGTTCGATCCAGCGGATCTCTCGCGAAGATGCCGCTGATCAGGGCTTTCGTTCCTGGCTTGGAGATTTTCCAAGCAGATCTCTTTCAGGGCTTTTTGAGCTGAAACGATGGAGCTGTGAGGCATTCGCCTCCTAGCGTTTTCGCATGCCCAAAAGAGAGTCGAACGTCGTGGGCCGCGAGTTCGGCAACGGCCTCCGCGCCGCCATCGCCAAAACCGGCCTGACACAACGCCAGCTGGCCGAAGAGCTCGACTGGGACGAGTCGAAGCTGTCCGACCTCGTCAACGGCAAGGGTGGCGTCACCGCGCACGAGGTCGAGGTGCTGCTCGCCTACTGCCGCCTGTCGCTGGCCGAACGACGGCATCTGATGGCGTTGTTCCTGGAGGCGGGGGAGAAGGGGTTCATCCTCTTTCCCGAGGACGGCGTCCCGGACCAGCTGCGCACGCTCATCAACCACGAGAAGGAGTCCAGCGCGATCGTCGCGTGGTCGATGAACCTCGTCTCCGGCCTGCTGCAAACCCATGACTATGCGTACGCCGTCGCCCAGGCCGGACCTCACGAGAAGGAGGACGTCCCGAAGGTCGTGGCGGCGAGGATGGCGCGAGCGGAGATTCTGCGGCCAGGCCGGACGTTCACCTTCTACGTGCATCAGCAGGCGCTCTTGCTGCCTGTAGGCGGCGAAGAGGTGTGGCGCGAGCAGTTGGCGCACCTCCTGCGGATGTCGGTGCGGCAGTACATCAACTTCCACGTCATCCCCAGGTCGATCGGCGCGCACCCCGGGGTGTCGGGTGACTTCCGGGTGATGAAGTTCCCGAAGTACCCGCCACTCGTCTTTCTGGACACTCTGAACTGCGGGTTGTTCTTCGACGACAAGGAAACCGTCGCGCTCTACGAGGACAGGGTGAAGCGCCTCGCCGCCGTCGCCCTCGATCGTGAACAATCCAGGGCGGTGATCGACGACATTTTGGAGGGCCTCCAATGACCGACTGGCGCAAGAGCAGCTACAGCAGCACCGCTGACAACTGTGTCGAGGTGGGGCGTGGTGTCGGCGTTCGGGACAGCAAGGCTCCGGCCACGCATCTGCCGGTGTCGGCGGAGTCGTGGACCGCGTTCCTCACCGACGTGAAGGGCGATTCTGCCCGTTAGGAGTCCGTTGGCCCGTGGTGTCCCTGGGGGAGGTCGGGCAGCGCCTGCGTGAGGTGTTGCTCAAGGCAGAGCAGCTCATCAACGCGCTGCGGCAGGCCGAGAGTCTGGCCAAGGACGCCTGTGAGCTGCTCGGTCCTGCCGGCCGCGGAAGCAGGCACGAGGACGACTACTCCGCTGTCCTGCGGCACTGGAACGACGCGCACGTCGGTGTAGGTGATCTGGTCACCCAAGCGCAACAGGTGTCGGAACGGATTGCCGACATCTGAGGTCGCTTCTCGGCGCAGGCGCAGGCGCAGAGCCTGTTCCACCCGATCTTTCCTGGTCGGCGCAACAGCGGGCGACGCTCCCCGCCTATGACGGCAAGACCACCGGAAAGTACGTCGATCCGGATGGCTACACCGAGTCGGTTCGTAGCGGATATGAGCCTGACGGCGAACACGACGAGATCGCCGAATTCCTGTTCGCACGTGGCTATCCGCCTGGACCGGCTGGAGCACGGGTGACGTTGGGGGTCCACGTCGAGGCCAAGGTGGCGTGGCGAATGCGCGCCGGCGGTGTCGATCGGTGGAACTGGTCATCAACAACCCGATGTGCAGGGGGCCGTATTCCTGCGCCAAGCTGCTGCAAGAGATACTGCTACCAGGCCAAACACTCGTGATTCACGACCCACGGGCAACACGGGTTCACCGAGGAAAGGAAGCCAGGTGACTAATTCGCTCAGCGTCTGGTACTTCCGCGACGTCGACGATGACGACGAGCCGGTTGCCGTGTACACGGCCGCCGCGCTCGACGCGCTCCTCGACGACGTGCTTGCCAACCACCAGCCGCATCCGACGGTGGTCGTCGCCGACGGGCGACCCACCGTGGGTGCGCTGGGCCTCCCGGACCACCAGCTGAAGTTCGCCACGGACAGAGAATCGGGCACCGCCGCCCTCTACCTGATGGACGCCCAGGCTCGCCGCGCTTGGACCACGAAGTCCGAGCCGGCGACGGCCACGCTGTGGCTGGACCGCGACGCCGACGTCGCGTTCCCGTCCGACTCCGTGGTTTCGCTGGCTCAACTGCGGGAGGCGCTGCACGAGTTCATGCGCACCGCCGAGCGCCCCACCTGCGTCCAGTGGCAGGAGTTCGACGTCTTCTAGTGGCCAGCGACGAGACGACTCCGCTCGCGCCTGTCTGCTGACTTGGGCTTTGTCCAAGCGCTTACATGTTCTGGTTGATCTGCTGACGTAGCGGAGGCCGGGAGGCTTTGGTCTTCTAGCCTCCGTTTCGTGATGGTGGACGCTGATGTGACCGATGCCGGGTCTTGCTGCGGCCGGCTGCGGTCTAAGGCCGCAGGTCGGCCAACTGCCGGGTGTGCCCGGGTACGTGTTTCTCGGCAAGACCGTTGACGAGATCGGCGAGTGCGAGCGGCTGGTCCAGCACGAGCATGTCGCCGGACATGAGGAATGACGGCACCAGAACCGCGGCGGCCTGCTCGCTGAGCTGATCGGCGATGTCGCAGAGGACTGCCGCCTGGTGGCGGACGTGGGTGATCAGGCCGGCTCTGCCGGAATGCTCGGCGATGATCCGGTCGAGGTTCCAGTGGTCGAGGCAGATCCGGTTGTCGAAGGTGGGGCGTGCACCGGACACGACGCCGAGTGCGACAGCGGCGGCCGCCGCGTCGACGCTGAGAACGTGGGCCAGCACCTGGTCGGCGTTCCAGCCTCCGTCCCCGGCATCGCCGAGGCCGGGCTCCGTCGCCACGTCGAGGAACTTCTTGTAGGCGCTGCGAAGTGCGGTCGTGTCCATCGGTACGTCCCTGTCGATGTCGGAGGTGAAGTGCAACCGATGGTTGCACGTCCTGCCTCCTATTGCAACCGCCTGGTTGCACTTAGCTGTTGACAAGATCGCTACGATAGTTTCAGTGTCGACCGAAAGGGATCACTGAGATGAGCGTCGGACGCGAGACCCGCCTGTCGGCCTGGATCGAGCGGTTCGCGGCCCACTTCGCCGAGGAGGGCATCCCGCTGATCGGAGGCCGCATCCTCGGTTACCTGCTGGTGTGCCAGCCGGTCGAGCGCACCGCCGCCGAGCTCTCGCAGGAGCTGGAGGCCAGTAGCGGGTCGATCAGCACGAACCTGAAGTACCTGGTCAACGTCGGGCTGGTGACCAAGCGGACCCGGCGTGGGCGGCAGGCGGCCGAGTACCGGATCAACGAGAAGGCCTGGACGGACTTCATCCAGCGCAAGTTCGACGCGATCGCCAGCGTCCAGACGCTCACCGACGACGGCATGCGGTTGCTCAGTGGCGATCCGGAGCGGTCGATGCGGCTGAGGACCGTCGACAAACTCTACGGTTGGCTCTCGGAGGAACTCCCCGCTTTGTGGGAGCGCAGGCCTGCCGCACCGAAGTAGCGTGGTGCCATGTGGCACCCGTTTCGCGATGACATCGAGTACTACGAGGAGCGGGCCCGTGGTCTGCTCGCTTCCGCGTGGGACGGCGTGCCGGGTGCGCTTGAGGTCTTCGACGACGTGCCGTTGACGGACGAGGGCGCGCACATGGTGCTCGCCAGGGCCCACGGCTGCGAGGACTGGAAGGCGCTCAGGGCGAACATTCGCAAGCCGCGCCCGTTCGCCCGCGCCTACCAGGCCATCGAGATGCAGAACCCCGGTGAGCTGAAGGCGATCATCACGCGCGACCCGTGGCTCGTGAAGGCCAGTGGCACCAACGGGAACGACCTGCTCGGCCTCGCGACGGCCAAGTGCGACGAACGCCTCGTCGAGGTGTTGCTCAACGACGGCGCGGACATCGACCACCAGAACGTCCACGGCTGGACGGCGCTGCACCAGGCGGCTTACGCGAACCTGCCGGGCCTGGCCGGGCTGCTGCTCGCCAAGGGTGCCCGCACCGATCTGGACGCACGGGGCGAAGGCGGCACACCGCTCACGGTCGCGTTGTTCTGGGGCAACGTCAAAACAGCCGAACTGCTGGCGCAGCACGGAGTTCACCCGCCGAACCTGCGCACGGCCGCCGGTCTGGGTGACCTGGACCTGGCGGCCGAACCGGAGGCCCGGCGCGGCTACTACCGCCCGCACAGCGGGTTTCCGCGCTGGTGGCCGACGAACGACCCGCAGGAAGTGCTCGACGAGGCGCTGTCGTGGGCCGCCCGCAACGACCGCACCGAGATCCTGGGCGACCTGCTCAAACGCGGTGCCAGGATCGACGCGGACGTCTACCGCGGCACGGCGCTCGCGTGGGCGGCCTGGTGCGGGCTGGAGAACGCCACCCGCACGTTGCTCGACCTGGGCGCCAATCCCAACCAGCGCACGACGTTCGGCGGTCCGATGCACGGCGAGGGCGTGACGGCGCTGCACCTCGCGGCCGAACGCGGCCACCTGCCGATCATCCGGATTCTGCTCGACGCGGGCGCCGACCGGACCATCACCGACGTGAACTTCGAGGCCACGCCCGCGAACTGGGCCGGGCACAACGACCAGGGTGAGGCTCAGGCCTTGCTGAGCGCCTGATCGTCAGAAGCAGGCAGTTCGACCTCGTGCGTGCGTTCCCGCGACGACGTCCAGAGTGCCGCCGTGGCAACGACAACCGCACCGGCACCGAGCACGTGGATCGACACGAGCACCTCCGGCACACCCGTCCAGTACTGGACCATGCCCAGAGTGCCCTGAGCGAGCACGACGCCGACCAAAGTCCAGTAGGTGCGGGTGCGGGTGAAGAACCCGACCGCGATCAGCAGGCCCAGGAACAGGAACAGCAGGTCCGCGTGGATCTGCGCGAGCGTCTCGACGTCGACGCCCAGGCGGGGCGTCGACGCGTCGCCGGCGTGCGGCCCTGCGGCCGTCACCCAGGTGCCCGCGAGCAGCAACGCGCCCAGCACGACGGCCATGACGACCTGGAGCTTCACCAACGGTGCCGGCACCTTCAGCCTGACCGGGCCGTCGCCCTCGGACAGCGAGCTCACGAGCAGCACGGCCATCCACACCAGGCCCATCGAGATCATGAAGTGGATCGAGACGGTGTACCAGGCCAGGCCCGTCAGCACCGTGATGCCGCCGACGACCGCCTGCACGGCCACGCCGACGAGCTGGACGAGCGAGAGCACGAGCACCCGCCTGCGTCGCGGCAGGTGGAACCACGCCGCCAGCACGCACAGGCCCGCGATGATGCCGACGACACCCGTCAGCGTCCGGTTGCCGAACTCGACCCACTGGTGCAGGGCCGCGACCTCGGGGTGCTCCACCGGGACGACGCTGCCGTCGACGCACTCGGGCCACGTCGGGCAGCCGAGCCCGGAGCCGGTCACGCGGACGATCGACCCGGTGACCGCGATTCCGGCCTGCGCGATGACGACGGCAATCGCGAAAGCGCGCTGCCAGGACACGAGGAAGGCGGTCAGCTTCGACACGCCTTGATGGTAGGTCTCGCTGTGCCGACCCCTAGAAGCGGGGACTGATGTCGTGAGTGTTTTCCGTCGCTGGGGCGACGGAAAACACTCACGACATCAGGTGAGCTTTGTCGTCCGGGTAGCCAGAGCACCCGCGACAACACCCCAGGCCACGAGCACTGCGACCGGGCCCACACCCGGTGCCGTGCCGTGCACCACAGAGGTTTCCAGCGCCTGGGCCAATGCGGCGGACGGCAGCAGGTGCACGAACCCGACCGGCACCGACAACGCCACACCGCCGACCATCAGCAGCACGAACCAGATGATGTTCGCCAGGGCCAGCACGATGTCCGCCCGCAGCGAACCGCCCAGCAGCACGCCCAGCGCGCCGAACGTCAGCGTGCCCAGGACGATCAGCAGCACCACCCACGGCAGGCCACTCAACGGGAAGCGCCAGCCCAGGAACAGCGCCGTGACGGCCAGCAACGCGATCTGGAGCGCGACCACGACCAGCGCGCCGCAGACCCGTCCGGCGACGAGCAGCCAGCGGGGCAGCGCCGAGGCCGACAGTCGCTTCAGCACGCCGTAACGCCGGTCGAAGCCCAGCGCGATGGCCTGCCCGGTGAACGCCGACGAGATGATCGCCAGGGCGAAGATCCGCGCGGTGGCGGACCCGACGCGCGGCTCCGGCATCGGGATCACCGACATCAGCGACAACGCCACCAGCAACGCCAGCGGGATGATCACCGTCAGAAGGATCTGCTCGCCGTTGCGCAACGTCAGCGTCGCCTCGGTGCGCGCGTGCACGAACAGCATGCGCGGCAGTGATCCGCGGCCGGGGGAGGGCTTGAACGTGCCGGGAGCGAAGGTGGTCACGAGCGCAGCTCCCTGCCGGTCAGCTCCAGGAAAACGTCTTCGAGGCTGCGCTTGGCCACCGTCAGTTCCTCGGCCAGCACGCCCTGCTGCGCGCACCACGACGTGACGGTCGAGACGACCTGCGGGTCGATCAGACCCTCCACGACGTACGCGCCCCGCGTCGCCTCGCGCACCTTCAACCCCTCAGGCAGTGCGGCGGACAGCAACGTGGTGTCGAGACCGGGCCGGGCACGGAACCGCAGCTGCTGGTCGTCCGGCCGGTTCGCGGTCAGTTCGGCGGGCGAGCCCTGCGCGACCACGCGGCCCTCGTCGATGATCACGACGTCGTCGGCAAGCGACTCGGCCTCGTCCATGAGGTGCGTCGTCAGGAGCACGGACACGCCGTCGTCCTTGAGAGCGCCCACGAGGTCCCACACCAGACGGCGTGCCTGCGGGTCCATGCCCGCGGTCGGCTCGTCCAGGAACACGAGCTCGGGGCGGCCGATCAGCGCGCACGCGAGCGACAGGCGCTGCTGCTGGCCGCCGGAGAGCCTCTTGTACGGGGTGCGCACCGCGCCACCGAGCCCGAGGACGTCGATCAGCCACTTCGGGTCGAGCGGGTTCTTCGCGCACGCGGCCACGAGGTTCAGCATCTCCTCGGCGCGGATGCCGGGATACCCGCCACCGCCCTGCGGCATCACGCCGATGCGGGGCCGCAGCGCCTCGGTGCCGGCCGGGAGCCCGAGCACGCGCACGGAACCGTCGTCGGCCGTGCGGAAGCCCTCGCAGATCTCGACGGTCGTCGTCTTGCCCGCGCCGTTGGGACCGAGCAGGGCGAGAACGGTGCCGGGCTGCTGAACGAGATCGAGGCCGTCGACGGCGGTCTTCGAGCCGTATCTCTTGACCAGCCCCGACACTTCCACCGCAGGCTGGGGATTCGGGCTCACGAGCACGCAGCCTAGGCGGTCCGGGCGACCCGCACGCAGCTGGGTCATTCGGCCCATTCGGAGAAGCAGAGCTGAAAAAGGTGGGGCTAGCCCTACCCCGGCGACTCAGGGACACCTCAGGGTTCGCTCGGGGGAGTTCCCCATTGGTTGATCACGGCATTCGGAAGAGACTTTTCCCGTGATCGAAGCGGGGGAGAAAAGACGGGGACTGGTGGTCGGGGGCCTGGTGTTCTCACTGGTCCCGATTTTCTACCTGCATGTCATGTCGGCAGGTCAGCTCAACCCGGTCACGGACGTGATCAGCGACTACGTGTTCGTGGACAACGGCACGGGCTGGCTCGCGGCGACGTCTCTTAGTCTCGCGGCCGTCTCGGCTTTGCTGGCCGTCAACCTGCACGGTGTAGGCAGGTCAGCGCAGTGGCTGATCGGCATCTGGTCGGCAGGGCTGACCGTGTCGACGATCTTCCCGACCGATCCGACGGGGGCGCCGACGTCCATGTCGGGCTACATCCACCGGTACGCCGGCGCGGTCATGTTCATGGCGTTGCCCGCGGCCGGTGTGCTCATCGCCCGCAAGTTTCCGGCTCTGTTCGGTGTCGCAATAACGGCGAGTGTCTCCAGCGCGGCTTTTCTGGTCAGCCACGTTTCCTTCGCCGGTTTCGAGGCACGCGGACTTACGGAACGCGTTTTGTTCGCTTCACTTTACGGGCTCCTTTTCGCCATCGCGGCACTACAGGTGAGGCGCACCTCATGACCATGATCGCCATCACGCTCGCCGTGTTCGGTGCCGTGTGCTTCGCCCTCGCGGCCCGCCTGCAGCACGACGCGATCGCCTCGACCGGAGCCCGTGCCAGTGTCCTGAGGCAGCCCCGGTGGCTCGGTGGGCTCGCGTTGCTCGTCGCCGGTGCCGGGGTGCACGCTGCCGCGCTGGGCATGGCGCCGTTGACGGTCGTGCAGCCGATCGGTGTGCTCGCGATCGGCATGACCGCGTTGATGGACCGCCGTTTCCGTGAGTTGCCGGCGATCCTGCTCACGACCGTGGGTGTGGGCGCGTTCGTGTTGCTTGCCTCGGGCAGTGCGACCGCGACGAAGGTCGCGCCGGACATCGAACTCACCGCCGGACTCGTGACTCTCGGCCTGATCGCGGTGCCGGGCGTGATCGCAGCCCTTACGTCGAACGCACGCGTTCGCGCCGTTGCGTTCGCCTCAGCCGGTGGCGTCGCATACGGCTACGTGTCGGTCTTGATGCGCGCCGTCTCCCAGTCCGTGCAGCAAGGCGGTTTCGGGCTCTCGCACCTCGCGTCCGTGCTCGGCATCGCCCTCTCACTCGCCGTCGGCGGCTGGCTGGTCCAGCACGCCTACGCCGGCGGACCCCCTCATCTCGCCGTCGCCTGCCTGACCGTGGTGGACCCACTGGTCGCCGTGGGCCTCGGTGCCTTCCTGCTCGGCGAAGCCGCGCATCTGTCTCCTTTGACCGGTGTCGCGCTGTTCGCCTGCGCTCTCGCCGCCGTTTGCGGCGTGTTCGCACTTGCTCGTCAACCTCGTGAAAACATCCGAACGGAGCTTCTCGTGAACACCTCCAGCGCGCTTCGCGTCGTCATCGCCGCCGACACGTTCCCGCCGGACGTCAACGGTGCCGCGCGCTTCGCGCAGCGCCTGGCGGTCGGCCTCGCCGAGAAGGGTCACGACGTCCATGTCATCGCCCCGGACTCGCCCAAGGCCACGGAGATCCCCGGTGTGACAGTCCACCGGCTCCGGTCGCACCGGCTGCCGTTCTACCCGGACTTCCGCTTCTGCCTGCCATGGCAGGCCTCCAAGGAAGCCGACGCGCTGATCAAGTCGCTCAAGCCCGACGTCGTGCACGTGCAGGCGCACTTCGTGGTGGGCCGGTTCGTCCTGAACTCCGCTGTCGCCCAGGGCATCCCGACGCTCGCCACGAACCACTTCATGCCGGAGAACCTGTTCAGCCACGCCCACGTGCCGGCGTTCCTGCAGGGTATGGCCCGCAAGTTCGCCTACCGCGACCTGGCCCGCGTCTTCGGCCGCGCCGACGTCGTGACCGCGCCGACCCCGCGCGCCGTGCAGCTGTTGCACGACAGCGGTTTCCCCACGGCCGCGGTGCCCGTGTCGTGCGGCATCGACATCGCCCGCTACCAGCGTTCCGTGACGCACAACGACCGTCCGACCGCGTTGTTCGTCGGCCGGCTGGACGAGGAGAAGCGCGTCGACGAGTTCCTGCGCGCCCTGGCCCGCGTGCCCGGCGCGTTCGGCGAGATCGTCGGCGACGGCACGTGCAAGGCGGAGTGGGAACTCCTGGCCCGTGACCTGGAGATCACGGACCGCGTGCGGTTCCACGGCTTCGTCTCCGAGGACGACCTGCTCGACGCCTACGCCCGTTGCGACCTGTTCGTCATGCCCGGCGTCGCGGAGCTGCAGAGCCTCGCGACGATGGAGGCGATGGCGGCGGGCAAGCCGGTGATCGCCGCGAACGCCATGGCACTGCCGCACCTGGTGCACTCCGGCCGCAACGGCTGGCTGTTCGAGCCGGGCGACGTCAACCAGCTGGCCCAGCGCCTGCACACGCTGGTGCACGACGCGCCGATGCGGGCGCGGATGGGCGCGGCCAGCAGCGAGATCATCTCGCACCACGCGCTGGGCACGACGCTGGAGCGCTTCGAGGCGCTGTACGCGCGAGCCATGGGTCAGACGGTGCCGGTCATCGCGCTGGCTGCCTGAGTTTGGCCTCGATCCGTTGCGCGACAAGCAGTCCGGTCTGGGTGAGGGTGAGCTCCGGGGGGTGCTCACCCTCACCCCTGATCAGGAACCGGTACAGCGAGGCGTGCCCCTCCAGCCGTTCGCGCAGGGTCGCCGCGACGTCGGAGCCGTCCGGGTAGATGGCCGGAATCGCCTCGTCGACGAGTTGCTCGCGGATCCGGCGGCGTTCGTTGCGCGGCACGTACCAGGACGTGATCAGCAGCAACGTCACGCCGAACGCCAGCGCCGTGCCGATCACCGCGTGCCAGCCCCACCCGCGCGGTCCGATGACCAGCAGCACGTCGGCGATCGCGAGGTAGGCGACGCCGTAGACCACTGCCCAGCCCGCGGTCGCGGCGGCGGGAGGCTCGGCGCGTTCCGTGCCCCACACGCCCTCGACCCGGCGCCAGCGCTGCAGCGACCTGCCGCCGGACAGCGCCATGTAGATCCCGAACGCTCCACAGAGGACCGAGGCGGGGATCACCAGCCACGGCCTGGTGTGCAGCTCGAACCACCAGACCGACCACGCCAGCCCCGCAGCCACCAGCACCACCGCCGCCTTCTTCCAGCGGCGCTTGATGATCCGCAACGGCCGGAAGTCGGCCAGCACGGCGAGCGGTGTGCGGATCGGGGAGGGCAGCGAGCCGAGGACGAGCAGCGCCGTGACGACGAACGCGACTCCGGCCACGGTGATCGTGCCGGTCGTGATCTGCGCCCTGTCGTCGGGCAGTCTGTCGACGGCTATGGCCACCAACGGAATCACCGGTGACAGCAGCACCAGGCCATGCAGCATCGTGCCGCTGCGCAGTGCCGCGTAACCGAAGGCGCCGAGCAGGCCGGCTGTGCCGAGCGCGGCGCCCGGACCGGCGGCCCACGCCGGCAGCATGCCGAACAACGCCATCACGACCAGCGCTCCACCGACCGCGAGGCCCAGCAGGCCCAGGAACTGCGCGAGCTTGCCGCCACGGGTCAGGCCGGTGATCGTCCAGTAGGGGAGCAGGGCGGCACCCCCTCAGTACCCGCGTCACGGGCCTGACCGCGGCGAGCCCGGACCGTTCGGAGTCGGCGACCGTGACCGCCACGGCAGCGGCGGTCGCGGCCGTGCGGATCATCTGGTCCGACGCCGCCTCCTGGGTCAGCGGCTCACGGCCGATGCCCGCGCGGTCGAACGCGTTCAGCGCCGACATGCCCAGCGTGACCGTGTGCTCCTGCGGATACTCCAGGCGCCGCAACAGGTCCGCGTGCTCCTCCAGGAACAGCTCACCCCGCGAACGCCTGTCCGCGCCGTCACCGCGGTCGGCGATGATCGCGGCCCGCAGCCGGGGGAGCTCCTCGCAGATGATCCGCCAGTGCAGGCCCCACGCGGCGAGTTCGGCGAGCTTCATCGACGACGGCGACAGCTCGTTCTCGGTCTCGTAGATGCCCGTGAGTTCCTTCTTGGCCTCCTCGGCGCACGCGGCGACCTGAAGCGGCATTTCCAGGCCGAACATCGCCGTGACGACCTGGTCGACGACGGCCTGCGCGCGTTCCTCCGCGGTGCGCCGGTCATCGGCCGGCCGGCCCAGCAGGTCCATGCGCCGCAACCGCCGCGGGTCGAACAGCACCCGGCACAGCATCGTGGCGCCGTCCAGCCGCCCCCAGATCCAGTCGTTGACCCGCCACGACCGCTTCAGGAACCCGGAGAACCGCGACAGCGAAGCGCCGCCGGCCTTGTCGTCGGCCGTGAGCGACTGCTTCGCGAACGCGTTGCGCGTCTGCAGCGACACCTGCACCAGCTCGACCGGGGAGTCCATCCCCGTCGAGGCGTCGTCGGACAGGCACGTGCCGGCGATCTCCAGTGCCAGCAGGCGACTCAGCCACCGTTCGCCGTCGCCGAGCCCTGCCTCGGACGCCACCGCCGGGGCGTCGAGCAGCGCGTGCCAGCAGACCAGCCCGCCTAGCTTCAGCCGGTGCTCGTCGAGCGCGGTGATCACCTGCTGCGCCGCGCCGACGACCCGGCCGATCTCGGCCACCTGTTCCCTGACCCGCAGGCCGATCTGCCCGTCGATCATGTGCTCGTGGTAGCTCGCGAGCCTGCCGGTCCAGTAGGTCTCGCCGAGCGAGTCCGACGGCTTCCAGTCGAACAGTTCCTCCCGCAGCCCGCGCAGTTCGGCGCGGACCCGGTGGAGTTCGCGGCGGGCCGTGGTGACCTCGTCGGCCTGCGCCTCGGGCACCACCCACACGAGCCGTTTGAGCAGGTCGAGCGCCGACGCCCCGAGGCGTTCGGCCATCGTGATGCCCCACTCCCAGCCCACGTCCTCGCGGCACACGACGCCCGGCAGCCGCACGCCCGGCACGTACGGCAGGACGCCGTGCAACTTCTTCCACTTGCGCTGCGCGGTCTCCGCGGCCCGGCGCGCCCGTTCGAACGACCAGTTCGCCGGATTTCCGCCGGACAGTGCGAACTGCTGCGCCGTCACCTGCCGTGCCGCGAGCCGGATCTCGACGTCCTCGTAGTGGCCGAAGAGCTTGTCCGCCAGGGAGTACACCTCGCCGACGACGTCCTCGCCGCCCGTGTGCAGCCGTTCCAGCAACGCCATCCGGCCGCCCCTGCTGCCGGCGGCGCGCCGGTTGTGCTCCTCGATCTTCTCGACGTAGGTCCGGCCGGCCTGGCTGGACATCGCGCCCAGCAGCCTGCCGCCGGACCCGACCGTCGTCGGTCCCCTGTCGAAGGTGTCGGCCACCGGCTCGGAGCCCAGCGGCTCGGCGTGCGGGAAGACCAGCAGCATCACCCGCCGCACCGGCCCGTCCGCCGGCATCCGGTCGATGGCTTCGAGGGCCTCCTTCGTCGGCGTGTTCACGAGAACGCCACCGTCGACCGCGAACCTGCTGCGGTCGCCGCCGTTGGCCCAGCTGGCGACGTCCGCCATGTCCGGGCGATCGGGCGTGGACTGACCGCCGACCGGGATGAAGCTCGGCTCGAACGCGAACGGGAAGCTGGCGCTCGACCGCGCGGCCAGCGCGAGCTGCAGCACGCGGTCGTCGAGCGTCGCGGCCGCGAAGTCGTCCCTGGTCTCCTCGCTGACCCAGTTGTAGGGGTCGCGGCGGAACGAGAACGAGCCCTGGTGCACCGACTGCGTCAGCGGCTGGCCCAGGTCGTCGTAGGTCACCGCCGGAACGCCGCCGAGCAGTGTGGTGGTGATGCGCAGGTCGATCGGGCGTTCGTCCGGCTCGGTCGGCCGGAAGTCCGCGGTGAGCCGGGCCAGCGCCTCCTGCAACCGGGGCAGGAAGAACTCGTCGCCCTTGAGCAGCGAGCCCGGCTGGCCGCGGAACGGCGTCCGCAGCAGCTGTTCCATCCGGCCCTGCTCGGCCCAGAGGTCACGCAGCCTCGTCAGGTCGGCCTGCTTGTTGACCTGCGACAACGCCAGCGCGGCGCCGTTGATGCCGCCCGCGGACGTGCCCGCGATGACGTCGGCTCTCGCTGTGCAGCCGACCAGGTCCAGCAGTGGCTGGTACACCGATCCCGGCCTGGTCAGACGGTCGAGCTCCAGCACGACGCCGCCCATCCAGACGGCGAGGCTCACACCACCGTTGAGCACGACGGCGAACCGGACCTCTTCCCGCGACATGGGTTGTTCGGACATGCCACGTCACCCCCTCCGGCGACGATCCTCCCCTGCTGGTTTCTCGTTCGCCGGAGGTTCGGGGTTACCGGCCCCTCAGACGTGTCCTCCGCCGGCGGGGTCGGACTTCAGGAACGGCCCGACCCGCTTGCGCGCGACCAGCACGCAGACCGCGAACGTGATCACCGCACCGGCGACCGCCTGCGGCACGGTGTAGGCACGCCCGTCGAACGCGGACCCGGTCGGCGGCAGGATGATCGCGATGATCGCCGACGTCACCATGGCGAACAGCCGGAACTTCGGCCCGACCACGGCGGTGGCCAGCGGGATCGCCGCCCACAGCACGTACCAGGGCTGCAGCACCGGCCCGAGCACCAGGATCGCGCCGAGAGCCGCGCCCAGGCCGTTCATCGCCTTGATCCGGCCCTTGAAGCTGCGCCACAGCAGTCCGACCGTGATCACCACGGACACGGCCTGCCCGAGCAGGCGGGTCAGCGAGATCATCGCCTCGGTGTGGTTGCCGAGGCCCAGCAGGATGCCGGTGCCGGCGCCGAGGAACCCGAGCGCGGTCGGCGGCGACATCCACGACTTCACGGTCGACGCGACGTTCAGCGTCTCGACCCAGCCGAAGCCGAACCCGGTGCCGAGGCAGATCACCACCACCCCGACCGCCGCTATGGCGGCCATGATCCCGGCCACGATCGCCAGGTGCTTGAGCTGCCCGCCGAGCTTGCGCGCCACCATCACGCCGAGGAACCCGAGCGCGGCCATCGCGGGGATCTTCACCATCGCGCCGCACACGATGACCCCGGCGCCCAGCGTGATCCAGGTCCACTTCAACGGTTCCAGCCCGCGCATCGCGAGCTCCAGGCCGACCAGCATGAGGCCGAGCGCGAGGCCGTCGTTGTGCACGCCGATGACGATGTGGAACAGCACCAGCGGGTTCAGCGCGCCCAGCCACAGCGCGCCGACCGGCGGCACCCCGAACCGGGCCGCGAGCCGGGGCAGCGCCCACACGATCATCCCCAGGCCGACCAGCACGAGCAGCCGGTGCACGAACACACCGGACACCACGTGGTCGCCGGTCAGCATCGCGGTCAACCGGCCGAACGCGAGGAACAACGGCCCGTACGGCGCCGGCGTCTCCCGCCAGATGTTCGGCACACCGCGCGTCAGCACGTGGTCGACGCCCAGCGCGTTCGCGGGCCCCAGCTCGTACGGGTCGAGCCCGCGCGCCGCGATCTCGCTCTGCGCCAGGTACGAGTACACGTCGCGGGAGAACATCGGCACGCAGAAGACCAGCGGAACGGTCCACATCAGCAGCGTGCGGTCCATCTGGCCGCGCGAGATCAGCCTCGGCCGGCCGGGCTTCACGAACCGGCCCAGCGCCAGCCAGGCCGACACGATCATGAAGATGCCGGTCCAGACGACCCCCATCGCGACACTGGGCATCCTCGAGAAGAGCCCGAGCACGGGCACGCCGTAGAGGGGCGAGTAGATCGGTGCGGCGCCGCCACCCAGGGACCCGACGGTCAGCAGCAGCGCGCCGATGGTGCCCCAGCGACGGACGATGTCCAGCTGGCGACGCTCCCGACCGTTCAAGAGGTCGCTCTCCGGAGTTACAGCTCCGCCGTTCGTGGACATGTCAGGAGCGTATCGAGCCACGTTCAGCCGTGAGTCAGGTCACCCTGTGACCGCGATCTTTGCGACCTCCGGCGAAATACGCAACACTGGTGTTGTGAAAAACGCCGAGACCCACCTTGACGCCGTGCCGCAGCACGACGGCAGGACTCGGCGTGCTGTCGCCAGGCTCCTCCTGGAGCAGGGCCCGGTCACCGCGGCGGGTATCGCCGAGGAGCTGGGCATCAGTCCCACGGCCGTGCGTCGTCATATCGACGGGCTGCTCGCGGACGGTGAGGCGACGACGAGGGACGCACCCCGGCAGACCCAACGTGGCCGTGGCCGTCCCGCGAAGTTCTTCCTGCTGACTGACGCCGGACGAGCCCGGTTCGGCCACGCCTACGACGACCTCGCGGTCGCCGCCCTCAGGTTCCTCGCCCAGACGGGTGGGGAAGAGGCAGTGCGCGCTTTCGCGCAAAGTCGTGTCGACGCTCTCGTGGACGGCCATCGTTCGACGATCGTGGCTCAGGTCACGCCCGCCGAACGGGCCAAGGCCCTTGCGACCGCGTTGACCAGGGAGGGCTACGCTGCGGCGGCGCGAAATGTGGGTACGGGCGAGCAGTTGTGCCAGCACCACTGCCCGGTCGCCCACGTCGCCGCCGAGTTCCCCCAGCTGTGCGAGACCGAGACGGAGACGTTCGCGGCTCTTCTGGGTACCCACGTACAGCGCCTCGCGACGATCGCACGCGGTCACGCCGTGTGCACGACGCACATCCCGAACGTTCCACGGATCCCAGATGATGGAGGGGAGCCCGCATGACTACCGCTGCCGAGCAGCGCACGCCCACCACGGTGCAGTCTCCGCTCACGCAGGAAGAGACGATTGCGTCTCTCGGCAACTACGAGTTCGGCTGGGCCGACTCGGACACTGCCGGCGCGAGCGCACGCCGAGGCCTCAGCGAGGATGTCGTCCGCGACATCTCGGCGAAGAAGAGCGAGCCCGAGTGGATGCTCGAGTACCGGTTGAAGGCGCTGAAGCTCTTCGACCTCAAGCCGATGCCGAGCTGGGGCGCTGACCTCTCTGGGATCGACTTCGACTCGATCAAGTACTTCGTGCGTTCGACCGAGAAGCAGGCCACCTCCTGGGAGGACCTGCCCGAGGACATCAAGAACACCTACGACCGCCTGGGCATCCCGGAGGCCGAGAAGCAGCGCCTCGTCGCCGGTGTCGCCGCCCAGTACGAGTCCGAGGTCGTCTACCACCAGATCCGCGAGGACCTGGAGGAGCAGGGTGTCCTCTTCCTCGACACCGACACGGCCCTGAAGGAACAGCCGGAGCTCTTCCGGGAGTACTTCGGCTCCGTCATCCCCGCGGGTGACAACAAGTTCTCGGCGCTGAACGCCGCGACTTGGTCCGGTGGCTCGTTCATCTACGTGCCGAAGGGTGTCCACGTGGACATCCCGCTGCAGGCCTACTTCCGGATCAACACCGAGAACATGGGTCAGTTCGAGCGCACGCTGATCATCGTCGACGAGGGTGCCTACGTGCACTACGTCGAGGGCTGCACGGCGCCGATCTACTCCTCGGACTCGCTGCACTCGGCCGTGGTCGAGATCATCGTGAAGAAGGGCGGCCGCTGCCGCTACACGACGATCCAGAACTGGTCGAACAACGTCTACAACCTGGTCACCAAGCGCGCCAAGGCCGAAGAGGGCGCGACCATGGAGTGGGTCGACGGCAACATCGGCTCCAAGGTGACCATGAAGTACCCGGCCGTCTGGCTGATGGGCGAGCACGCCAAGGGCGAGGTCCTCTCGATCGCGTTCGCGGGCGAGGGCCAGCACCAGGACGCCGGAGCCAAGATGGTCCACATGGCACCGCACACCTCTTCGACGATCATCTCGAAGTCGGTGGCGCGGGGCGGTGGCCGCACGTCGTACCGCGGCCTGGTCCAGGTCAACAAGCGGGCGCACCACTCGAAGTCCACGGTGAAGTGCGACGCGCTGCTGGTCGACACGATCAGCCGCTCGGACACCTACCCGTACGTCGACGTCCGCGAGGACGACGTGCAGATGGGTCACGAGGCCACGGTCTCGAAGGTCTCCGAGGACCAGCTGTTCTACCTGATGTCGCGCGGCCTGAACGAGGACGAGGCCATGGCGATGATCGTGCGCGGGTTCGTCGAGCCCATCGCGCGTGAGCTCCCCATGGAGTACGCCCTCGAACTGAACCGCCTGATCGAACTGCAGATGGAAGGGGCCGTCGGCTGACATGGCCGCCCTGTCTACGAAACCTCACTCCCACGGAGCTGTCGTACCCGTCTCCTCGCGCGCGGCGCACTTCACGTCCTACGACGTGAACGCGTTCGAGGTGCCGGGCGGCCGTGAGGAGATCTGGCGCTTCACGCCTCTCAAGCGTCTTGCCGGTCTGCACTCCGGCGCTGCGGCAACGGGTTCCGCTGCCGTCGAGGTGAACGCCGCTTCCGGCGTCACCGTCGAGACCGTGGGTCGTGACGACTCGCGGCTCGGCACCGCCGGCGTCCCCGGTGACCGCGTCGCGGCGCAGGCGTACTCGTCCTTCGAGAACGCCACGATCGTGACGCTGCCCGGTGACGTGAAGTCCGAGCCGACCACCGTCACGGTGACCGGCGCCGGCGTGGATGCCGTGGCCTACGGCCACATCCAGGTCAAGGCCTCGCAGTTCGCCGAGGGCACCATGATCCTGGACTTCCGCGGTTCCGGCGCGTACGCGGACAACATCGAGTTCCTCGTCGCGGACGGCGCTCACCTCACGGTGATCACCATCCACGACTGGGCCGATGACGCCGTGCACGTCTCGCAGCACCACGTGAAGCTCGGTCGCGACGCGACCATCAAGCACACCGTGGTCACGCTCGGCGGCAACGTCGTGCGTGTGACGCCGGTCGTGCAGTACGCGGGCCGCGGCGGAGACGCCGAGCTGTTCGGTCTGTACTTCGCGGACGCGGGCCAGCACCAGGAGCACCGGCCGTTCATCGACCACGCACAGGCGAAGTGCCGCAGCAACGTCGTCTACAAGGGCGCGCTGCAGGGCGTGGGCGCGCACGCGGTGTGGATCGGTGACGTGCTCATCCGTGTCGCTGCCGAGGGCACCGAGACGTTCGAGCTGAACCGGAACCTGATCCTGACCGACGGCGCGCGTGCCGACTCGGTGCCGAACCTGGAGATCGAGACCGGCGAGATCGAGGGTGCCGGCCACGCCAGCGCCACCGGCCGGTTCGACGACGAGCAGCTGTTCTACCTGCAGGCGCGCGGAATCCCGGAGGACCAGGCACGGCGTCTCGTCGTGCGCGGCTTCTTCCAGGAGCTGATCGCGAAGATCGCCGTCCCCGAGGTGCGCGAGCGCCTCGAGGCCGCCATCGAGGCAGAGCTCGAGGCGGTCGGCACGTGATCAAGGTGTGTGCACTGTCCTCGTTGGACGACCGCAAGCCGTTCGCCGCCGACGTCGACGGAACTGATGTCGTGTTGGTGCGCGACGGCGAGCGGGTGCACGCACTCGCGGATCTGTGCTCGCACGCCGCGGTGTCGCTGAGCGAGGGCGAGATCTCCCGCAAGGGGATCGAGTGCTGGTTGCACGGGTCGTGCTTCGACCTGGAGACCGGCGCGCCCTCGTCGCCGCCCGCCAGCGAACCGGTCGACGTCTACGCCGTCGACATCCGTGACGGCGACGTCTTCGTCGACGTCACCGTCACCAAGAACTGACTTCTAGCTACACCACCAGGAGAACGGCAAGTCATGGCCACCCTTGAGATCAAGGACCTGCACGTCTCGGTCGTCAGCGAGGACACTCCCAAGGAGATCCTCAAGGGCGTCGACCTGACGATCAAGGCCGGCGAGACGCACGCCATCATGGGCCCCAACGGCTCCGGCAAGTCCACGCTGTCCTACGCGATCGCCGGTCACCCGAAGTACACGATCACCTCGGGCACCGTCACGCTCGACGGTGAGGACGTCCTGGAGATGTCCGTCGACGAGCGCGCCCGCGCCGGCCTCTTCCTCGCCATGCAGTACCCGGTCGAGGTCCCCGGCGTCTCGATGTCGAACTTCCTGCGCACCGCCGTCACCGCCGTCCGCGGCGAGGCCCCGGCCCTTCGCCACTGGGTGAAGGAGGTCAAGGGTGCGATGACCGACCTCGACATCGACCCGGCGTTCGCCGAGCGTTCGGTGAACGAGGGCTTCTCCGGCGGCGAGAAGAAGCGCCACGAGATCCTGCAGCTGGGCCTGCTCCAGCCGAAGATCGCGATCCTCGACGAGACCGACTCCGGCCTCGACGTCGACGCCCTGCGCGTCGTGTCCGAGGGCGTCAACCGCTACAAGGCCTCCGGTGAGGTCGGCGTCATGCTGATCACGCACTACACCCGGATCCTCAAGTACATCGAGCCGGACTTCGTGCACGTCTTCGCGAACGGCCGGATCGTCGAGTCCGGTGGCCGTGAGCTGGCCGACGTGCTCGAGTCCGAGGGTTACGTGAAGTACACCGGATCCAAGGAAGCCGCAGCACTGTCCTGACGGACCTGTGTTCAATTTTTGCGGTAGTTGAGAGGAGGCGCTGTGACCACCACCGCAGCACCATTGGACGTAGCCGCCCTCAGGGCGGACTTCCCGATCCTGTCTCGCACCGTTCGTGACGGGAAGCGCCTGGTCTACCTGGACTCCGGCGCCACCTCGCAACGCCCGACGCAGGTTCTGGATGCGGAAAAAGCTTTCCTGCAGCAGCACAACGCCGCTGTGCACAGGGGTGCCCACCAGCTCGCGGAGGAAGCGACCGACGCGTACGAAGGTGCGCGTCAGCGCATCGCGGACTTCGTCGGCGCCGACTTCGGCGAGCTGGTGTTCACCAAGAACGCCACCGAGGGGTTCAACCTCGTGGCGTACGCGATGGGCAACGCCGCGACCTCGGGTCCCGAGGCCGCGCGCTTCGTCGTGGGTCCCGGCGACGAGATCGTCGTGACCGAGATGGAGCACCACGCGAACCTCGTTCCGTGGCAGCAGCTCGCTTCCCGCACCGGAGCGACGCTGAAGTGGTTCACGATGACCCAGGACGGTCGTCTCGACCTGTCCGATGTGGACAGCGTGATCACGCCGCGCACCAAGGTCGTCGCGTTCACGCATCAGTCGAACGTGACCGGCGTGATCAACCCGGTCGACGTGCTGGTCGCGGCCGCGCGGAAGGTCGGCGCGCTGACGGTGCTGGACGCGTGCCAGTCCGTTCCGCACCGCCCGGTCGACTTCCGCAGGCTCGGCGTCGACTTCGCGTCGTTCTCCGGCCACAAGATGCTCGGCCCGTCCGGCATCGGTGTCCTTTATGGACGTCGTGAGCTGCTGGAGGCGTTGCCTCCCTTCATCACCGGTGGCTCGATGATCGAGCAGGTCTTGATGGAGGGCTCGACGTTCGCCCCGCCGCCGCAGCGCTTCGAGGCCGGTTCGCCGATGACGTCCCAGGCCGTCGGCCTGGGCGCGGCGGTGGACTACCTCAGCGTCGTCGGCATGGAGCGGATCAACGCCCACGAGCACGCGCTGACCGTTGCCGCGCTCGAAGGTCTTTCCGGCATCAAGGGTGTTCGCCTGATCGGCCCGCAGGACGCGGTCGCCAGGGGCGGCGCCGTGCCGTTCGAGATCGAGGGCGTCCACCCGCACGACGCCGGCCAGGTGCTCGACAGCCTGGGCATCGCCGTGCGCGTCGGCCACCACTGCGCGTGGCCGCTGCACCGCTGCCTGAACGCCCAGTCGTCGGTGCGCGCGTCGTTCTACCTGTACAACACGCTGGACGAGGTCGACGCACTGGTCGACGGCGTCCGCGAGGCGCAGAAGTTCTTCGGGGTGGCCTGATGCAGCTCCAGCAGATGTACCAGGAGATCATCCTGGACCACTACAAGAACCCGCACGGCCGAGGCCTGCGCGACCCGTTCGACGCGGAGTCGTTCCAGGTCAACCCGACCTGCGGTGACGAGGTGACGCTCCGCGTCCACCTGGTCGACGACATGGTGAAGGACGTCTCCTACGCCGGCCAGGGCTGCTCGATCAGCCAGGCCTCGACGTCGGTGTTGACCGACCTCGTCGTGGGTAAGCCCCTGGGTGAGGCGTTCAAGAAGCTGGACGCGTTCGTCGAGCTGATGCAGGGTCGCGGCAAGGTGGAGCCGGACGAGGACATCCTCGAGGACGGCATCGCCTTCGCCGGTGTCGCGAAGTACCCGGCACGCGTGAAGTGCGCGCTGCTGGGCTGGATGGCATTCAAAGACGCAGTAGCACGAAGCCAGGGAGCAGCATGAGCACCGAAGAAGTCGTCCGGGGAGCCGAAGGCATGCCGGTCTTCGAGCCCAAAGCTGACGTCGCCGCGCTGGACGACCTCGAAGAGGCGATGCGCGACGTCGTGGACCCGGAGCTCGGCATCAACGTCGTCGACCTCGGGCTCGTCTACGACATCCACGTCGACGAGAAGAACGTCGCCACCATCGACATGACGCTCACGTCCGCGGCCTGCCCGCTGACCGACGTCATCGAGGACCAGACCCGCGCGGCCCTCACCGGCGGCGGTCTCGTGGCGGACTTCCGCATCAACTGGGTGTGGATGCCGCCATGGGGCCCGGAGAAGATCACCGACGACGGCCGCGACCAGCTGCGCGCGCTGGGCTTCACCGTCTGACGTTTCCCAAGTATTGGAACGGCGCGCATCCACTGGGTGCGCGCCGTTTGCTTGCGTAGAATTAAATGCGTTGCGAGCGTGCGAGAAGGTCGCATAGCTTGATCCCATCACGAACAACAGAGATCAACCGGAGGAAGACATGCTTGCCAAGACTCAGCTCGCGGGATGGCGAATTCTCGCCCTCATCGCCGGCGGTCTGCTGGCGATGGCGTGGGGCTCCACGCCATGACCTGATCCCCAGGTCATGACCTCGGAGCCGCCCACGGGAAACCATGGGCGGTTTTCTTTTTGTCCCGCCAATGCCGATGAGCTTTGGAAGCGGAACGGATTCCAAACCCGTTTCCCGAGGGTTCGACTCCTTCCATCGGTGCTGCTCGAAAACAATGCGGTCGTGGCGAGGCTCGCCGGATCCGCACGCCCCGGTAGCCCAACGGAAGAGGCAACGCGTTCAGAACGCGTTCAGTGCAGGTTCGAATCCTGCTTGGGGCACGACACAACTGAACCAGGGGGACGCGCCGGCGCGCAGGTGATCCTTGCAAGATCGCCCTGGAGGGTTCGACACCCTCGTCTTCCACTCCGTCCCGTAGCTCAGTCCGGTGAGAGCGTCCGTCTGATACGCGGTAGGTCCCAGGTTCAAATCCTGGCGGGACGACCACCCCGGCGCACGCGGGGACGCTACGTGCGCTCCAAGCGCACGAAAGCTCCCCGCGTGCACTTCACGCGTAGACGCGTTCGACGAACGCCGCCAGCTGGTCCTCCGGCAGGTGCCTCGCGAGGTCCGCCTCGGACACCATGCCGACCAGCCGGTGGTCCTCGATGACCGGCAGCCGTCGGATCTGGTGCTCACCCATGGTCTCGAGCACGTGTTCCAGCGGGTCCTCCGCGTCGACCCAGTGGACGTGGCCGCCGAACTCGCCGGCGCGGGTCGTCGCGAGGTCCATCCCCTCCGCCACCGCCCTGATCACGATGTCGCGGTCGGTGATGATTCCGTGCAGCCGGTCGTCCTTGCCGCAGATCGGCAGGGAACCGACGTCGAGGTCCCGCATCATGCGGGCGGCCTCGACGAGGCTCGCGTCCTCGTCCACGCACCGCACTCCGGGGTGCATGATGTCGCGCGCTGTCGTCACAACCTCCTCCTTCCGGCCTTTCACCCAGGATCCGCCCGCCCTGTCCGCCCCGCAGCGTGGTCCGCTGAACGGACTAGACCCTTGCGGTGCGAATGGCGCAGAGTGCTACTCTCTGTGTTCCTAGGGTTACGCAGTTGCCATCTCCGGGGGCCGCGATGAGGCTGTTGGCGCGACTGACCGACGATCCCTGGGGCGGCATTTCACCGTCCGTGTACGAGACGGGCCGGCTCGTCGCGCTCGCTCCATGGCTCGCTGGTCACGCCGCCAGGGTCCGGTACCTCCTCGACACCCAGCACGCCGACGGCACGTGGGGCGGTCCGGGTGAGTACGCGCTGGTCCCGACGCTGAGCGCGGTCGACGCACTCGGCCTGCACCCGGCGGCGCGCAGAGGTCTCGAAGCGCTGCGCAAGCTGCTCAGTCTGCCGGTGAAGCTGCCGGACACGGTCGCCGTCGAGCTCATCGTGCCCGCGCTCGCGGAGAGGCTCGGCCTGCGCACACCGCTCGACCCCCGTCCGTTGCACGCGCTGCGGCGACGCCCGCTGCCGGAGAAGCTCTGGCACACCCTGGAGATCTTCGGTCCCCGTCCCGAGGTCACCGCGGTCGACGGCATCGTCGCCGCCAGCCCGGCCGCCACCGCAGCGCAGCTCCAAGGCCCTTTACCGGGCGCGAGCCTCGACTACTTGGAAGCCGTCCAAGACCGGCACGGTGGTCCTGTCCCCGCCGGGGTCCCGGTCCCGCTGTTCGAACGCTCCTGGATCGTCGTCGCACTCAGATCCGCAGGCCTGGACGTTCCCGAAGCCGTGGCCGGCCAGATCAAAGCCGCGCTCGGTGCGCAAGGGGCGGCAGGCGGACCAGGGCTCCCGGCCGACGCCGACGACACGGCCACCGCACTGCACGCCCTCGCGTTATGTGACAGCCCTGGGCCCGTGGACACCCTCGACCGCTACCGGGAAGCCCGCCACTTCGCCTGCTTCCCGGACGAGCGCACGCCGTCGACCAGCACGAACGCCCACGCGCTGCAGGCCATCGGCCACGACCGCGAACTGGAGGAGTGGTTGCGGGACATGCAGGAACCGGCGGGCAACTGGCTCGACAAGTGGCACGCCTCGCCCTACTACGCCACCGCGTGCGTCACCAACGCCCTGCAAGGCAACGAAAAGGCCGTCGACTGGGTGCTCGGCTCGCAGCACGCCGACGGTTCGTGGGGCCGGTGGGAAGGCACCTACGAGGAGACCGCCTACGCCATCCGCATCCTGGCGCACTCGGCACGTGACGTCACGAGAGCCATGAGCCGTGGCGCGAAGTTCATGCACGAGTGGGGAGACCGCGAGCATCCGCCGCTGTGGCACGACAAGGACCTTTACACGCCAACGAGAATCGTGCGGGCGGAAGGCATGGCCGCGCTGAACCTCGCCTGCGCGGTGAGCCGGTGAACCGGACCGAGCTCGGCTTCCGGCTGCGCCTGATCCCGTTCCTCGACTCGGTGGAGAGCCTCGAGGACGGCATGGTCAGGCTCCGGGACCGGCGCTGGCTCGTCTGGCACCCGGACGTCATGTCCGCCCTGTTCCGCAACGACCGTGACCTGCGGCACCCGCCGAGCCGCACGCTGAGCCCGTTGCTGGGCAACCGATCCGTGCTGTGGCTCGACGGCGCCGAGCACACCGCGTACCGGCGCACGCTCACACCCGCGTTGCGCGGGAACCGCTACCAGGCGTTGATCGAGGAGATGGTCGAACGCTCGATCGCCGCACTGCCGAGCGGCCCGACCAGCCTCCCGGAGTGGACCAGGAAGCTCGCCCTGCGGATCATCGGCCGCATCGTCTTCGGCGTGGACGACGACGAGCTGCTGGCCGCGTTCACCCGCTGGCTGGACCGCCGCCTCGGCAGTCGCGTCCGCACTCTCGCGCACCGCTGCCTGACCCCGGGCAGCACCAGGTCCGACCCCCACCTCGACGCGATGCTGCTGCACCGCGCACGCACCGCCGAACCTCCCGCCCTCGCGGCCTTCCTGCCACCCGGGGACCTGCGCGACCAGGTCGTGTCACTGCTGTTCGCGGGCCACGAGACCACGGCGAGCGCCACCGCGTGGACGTTGTACTGGATCAGCAGGACGCCGGGTCTGGCCGAGAGGCTCGACGACGACCTGCTCGAAGCCACGATCAGGGAGTCGCTCAGGCTGTCGCCGCCCGCGACGCTGGCAGGGAACCGGATGAGCGCCGACGGCATGGTGATCACCCCGAGCATCTACCTGGCGCACCGCCGTGCCGCGACCTACGAGAACCCGCACGTCTTCGACCCCGCTCGCCGGCCACCGCCGCCCGGCGCGTTCTTCCCGTTCGGCGGGGGAGTGCGGCACTGCCCCGGCAGGGATCTGGCGCTGCTGGAGATCCGCCTGATCGTCACGGCGTTGCTGCGGCACAAGCACATCAAGCTCAGTTCCCCGACCTGCACACCCCAGTTGCGCGGCGCCGCGATGGCGCCGCCGCCGAGCCTCGCGATGGTGGCCACTTGCCGGCGTTGACCTACCTCCATCGCCTGGAACACCCCTTCGGCGTGCACTACGCGTGCGCCGCCTCCTGGGGTGCCTGCTACGCGACGAGATTCGACCTCGCCGTGGTGATCGCGGTGCTCGCGAACTTCGTCGCGATCATCTCCGGCAACCCCCTCAACGCCTACACCGACGTCCGCAACGACATCCACACCACGGACAAACGCCATCTGGCGCGGGCGGTCCAGGAGATCGGCGCGCGGAAGGTCCTCGCGCTGGCGATCTTCGAGATGATCTTCGCGCTCGCGCTGGCCGTCGCCGTGTCCTGGAAGGTCGCGATCGGTGTCGGGCTGGTCCTGGTGCTGTACCTGGCCTACAACCTCGAACCGATCAGGCTGAAGCGGCGCGGGTACGCCGGTCCGGTGGTGCTGGCGATCGCCGCCGGGCTGCTGCCGAGCGTGACGGCCTACGCGGCGGCCGGGGGAGAGGCCGAACCGGCGGTGTGGCTGGTGTTCTCCGGGGTCGCCGCCCTCGCCACGGGCCGGGCGCTCTGGTGGGCCGTCCCCGACCGGGCCGGCGACGCCCGCGTCGGGTCACGCACCCCGGCCGTCCTGTACGGCACGCGTCACGCCGTCAACGCGACCATCCAGCTGACCGTCGGAGGGCTGTTGCTGGTCGGCGGCGGACTGTGGTTCCGGTTCGGGCTGTTCTGGGCGGCCGTCGGGGTCGTGGCGTGCTCGGCGTTCCTGCTCGCGCGGGACCTGCCGACGGCCAGGCAGCAGCTGCGCTACGGCATGTCCATGGCCGTCGTGTCGACGATCGTGCTGGCCGCGATTCCTTTGCTGGCCTAGAGCTTGCGCGCGAGACCGCCGCATCCCTGGAAGTTCTCCGGATTGCGGTCCTGGACCTCGCCGGGATCCGGTTCCCACAACGGAATCGGCACCACGCCCGGCGCGAGGACCTCCATGCCGTCGAAGAACCGCACGACCTGCTCCGGGTACCGGAACGTGAACGCCGGCAACGGCTGATCCCCGTACATGGCACCGAAAAGCCCGACGGCGGCCAGCATGAACGGGTCGCGGCACGTGTGCGAGAGCCCGAGGTAGCTGCCCGGTGCCAGCGCGTCCAGGTACCGGGCGAGAACCTTGTGCGGCTCGGCCTCGTCCGGGACGAAGTGCAGCACGTCCAGCACGAGCACCGCGACCGGCTGCGAGAGGTCCAGCGTCGAGCGGATCTCCTGCGACTCCAGCACCTTCTCCGGATCGCACAGATCCGCGCACAGGTACTCCACCCGCGGCTCGTCCGCGACGATCGCCCGGCCCTCGGCCGCCACCGCCGGGTCGATCTCCACGTAGACCACGCTCGCGTCCGGCGCGACGAGGTGCACGTTGGCCGCGGTCGGCAGGCCGGAGCCGAGGTCGATGAACTGCCGCACGCCGAGGGCGGTCAGCCTCCTGACCACCCTGCCCAGGTACGCGCGGTGCGTGCGGCACAGGTACGGCAGGTGCGGTGCCGCGGACACGAGGTGGGCCGCCAGTTCCTGGTCGGCCTCGGTGTTGTGCGTGCCGCCGAGCCAGTAATCCCTGACCCGTGCGGTGTTGGGAAGCTCCGCACCGTTCAGTCCCGGTGCCCAGATGGGGGTGGCCACGGGGACTGATTACCGGATCGCGGCTTGGAGGCACACCAAGCCGACTCGACATGTACCCGATCGAGTGAACGGCTCAGACCGGTGAGGTCTGCGCCACCAGGAATCCCACCACGTCGTCCAGCCTGCCGCGCCGCGCGAACGCCCGGCGCTGCCGCACCGCTCCCGTGCCGTCGAGCAGCAACCGGTCGATCGCGGTGGTCACCATCTCGTGGTCACCGGCGAACTCCAGCGCCGGCCTGATCCACCGCAGCAGTGACGCGACGATCGACGATGCGGGCGTGGGCGCGCCCGTCACCGGGTCGATGCCGAAGCCCTCCAGACCGTCGCGCGCGGCTCGCCACATCGCGACCTTCAGCAGGTGCGGCGGCAGCTTCACCGGCGCGGCACCGGAACTCAGTGCGGTGGCGGCGATTCCGCGCACCAGAGCGGCCATCAGCACCGCCTCCTCGACCGTCGGCGCGACGTCGGAGACCCGCAACTCCAGCGTGGGGTGGCGGGCGGAGAGCCGGACGTCCCAGTAGAGCATCCCGGCGTCCATCGCCGCGCCGCTCGCGACGATCTCCTCCCGTGCCGCGTAGTACTCGGCCGCGGAGTCGAAGTGCGGCGGCGCACCCGAAGTGGGCCAACGGTTCCAGACCACGTACCGCCAGCTCGCGTACCCCGTGTCGCCGTCGAGCCAGTACGGCGAGTTCGCGCCCAGCGCCAGCAGGGTGGGCAGCCACGGCCGCAGGTGGTTGCTCACGAAGATCTTCGACTCGTCGTCGGGCAGGCCGACATGCACGTGACAGCCGCAGATCGCCAGGTCGTTGGTGAGCGCGCCCATCTCCTGTGCCATCCGGTGGTAGCGCGGAGAGTTCGTCAGCGGCGTCGGCATCGTGAGACCCAGTACCGGCGTCCCGGTCGCGGCGAGCCTCGCGTCGTGACGCGCGGCCCGTTCGATCAACGCCCGGCGCGCCACGGTCAGTTGCTCGTGCAGCACGGCCATGTCCGTGCAGATGCCGCTGGCCGATTCCACCTGGTATTGCGCGATTTCCGGCTGCAGGTCCACCTCGAACCGGTCGGCTCCGGCGAGCACTTCCTTGGCGCGGTTGGCCAAATGGCCGGTGGAAGCTTCAACCAGAACGAATTCTTCTTCCACGCCAACGGTGAGCAGGCCGTCAAAGCTTCTGCGTTGCGCGGGTACCGCTTGAGTTCTGCTGCCGACCTGCACGCCGAACCTCCTGTGCACTGAGTAGCACGCTCGATGCTATGAGTGATCAGCGCGCCGCGCAGGAGGCGTTTGGTTGTACTTGTTAACTCACCGCGCGTTGCGCGACACCACGCAGCACGTCGCGTCGTTCGGTGCCCGGCCTACCCATGACCCAGCTGGACCCGGCGAGCGACTTCGCGTGCTCCTTCACTGGTGCCAGCAACCGCGACACCTCGCGATACGACCCGACTGATCCCGGGGCACAGATAAGAGTCGCAAGAGAGAGGGTGACGTGTCGTCCCTCTGCCGTGTACGGCTTGTCCAGCAAACGAGCACTCAGCGGCACTGTCTCGTCGAGCCCGGCTAGGAGGAGGAAGTCGTCACCGCCGACGTGCCCGACCTGCGTGCCGGGGAACGCGTGCGCGAGGTCCGCCAGGTCGTACCCGATCTCGCGGATCAGGTCGTCGCCCGCCGCGAACCCGACCGTGTCGTTGACCAGCTTGAAGCTGTCGACGTCGAGCCAGGAGATCGCGAAGATCTCACCGAGCTCGATGCGCCTGTCCACTTCCTTCGCGACCGCGTCACTACCGGGCAGGCGCGTCAACGGGCTCAGTGCGGCCGCCTGCTCCACCTTGAGCTCGGCGACACCACGCACAACGTCGGCCACGCGCACAACACCCATGCACCGCTCGTTGTGGTCCACGATGATGAGGTCGTCGTTCGTGCGTTCACGGTTCGCACCCGTCACCACGTCCAGAAGGTCGAGCGCTGACGCATCGGTGCCGATGACGTGTGGTTTGTCCGCGAGCCGTGCGGCTTCTCGCTTGGCGTGCAGGGCATGCCCGTACGGACCGGTCACCGCGAGAAGGAACCGGTTGCGGTCCACCGACCACTTCGGGCGGCCCTCTTCGTCCACGAGAACGACACCCGTGACCGAAGGCTGCGAGGCCAAAACCTCACGCACCTCCTCGCTCGTGGCGTTCTCGGGCAGCACCGTGGCGGGGTGCAGGAAGGCCGTGATCCGGGGACCCGTGTTGCCGCGCCGGATCTCCCCGGTCTCCGTGACCGCCTCGGGCGCGATGCGGGCGTTCACCGCCGGCCTTCGCTGCGGTGGCGCCAGGAGCCTGCCCTGCGCGTACCCCACCCCCAGTTTGCGCAGGTAGGTCAGTTCCGCCTCGGTCTCCACGCCCTCGGCCACGACCTGGCCGCCCGTGTACTCGCCGAGGTGCACCAGCGACTTCACCAGCGCGCCCCGCGCGGCGTCGTCGGGCAGCGAGCGGACGATCTCGCGGTCGAGCTTGAGGTAGTCCGGCGAGGCGCTGGTCAGCAGACCGAGCGGTACGTCGCCCTCGCCCACGCAGTCGAGCGCGATGCGGAAACCGTTGTTCCGCAGCGTCTGCATGCCATGGGCCAGACGGCCGCGGTTGGCGCGTGAGTACGGTTCTCCGATCTCGATGACGACGCCGTCCGGCGACCGGCCCGTGTCCCGGAGAGCGCCGTAGAGAGGGCTCATGACCTCGGGCTTGTCCGCGATCGTGATCGCGAGCAGGTTCACGTGCAGGGGCAGCATCAGGTCGAAGTCGGCCGCGGACCGGATGGCGCGGCAGGCCAGTCCGACGTCGGCGTTGGCCAGCAGGCCCGCCCGGAAGGCGGCCTGGAGCAGATCCTGCACGCTGCCGTCGTGCGGCCGGGCCAGAGCCTCGATCGCGACGACGCCCCCGGTGTTGAGGTTGAACAGGGGCTGGAAGGCGAACCTGACGTCATCCAGCAATGCGGGCACATCCCGATCGTGCCGGTGCGAACGAGCGGCTCCAAGTGGGTTCACCAGCTGTTCATGAGCTTGGCGGCCAATTGCTACACCAGCGGTGCGCTCGGTTACGTGGCCCTCACGCTGGGGGTTCAGCGGAGGAGTTTCCACCTGAGATGGCCTGGCGTCGTCCGGAACAACGCGAGCATGGCGGCTGCTGTTCCTTTGACGTCCTCACGGCCGGACAGATAGGCGCGCTGTTCTTCCGGCTCGAGCCGGAAGAACACCTCGAAGAAGTCCAGCGTCTCGTCCGGGCTGAAGCGGAGAAGCGCTTCGAGGCCCCTCATACGCATGGCGTGCACGATGCGTGCCTTCTTCGGCCAGATGACGTGCCTTGGGTCCTCGTTCGCCTGGATCGCGCCGGCGACCCGCGGCGCGAGCTGCAGTGAGGTGGCGACGCTGTAGCCGGTGGCGGGGTGGATGAAGCCGGCCGCGGCGCCGAACGCGTCGTCCGTTGCCCTCGGCGCGTCGAGAGGGAAGCGCACGCGTTCCTCTTCTTCACCTGGGGCGAGGCGAGCGTGCAGGCGTTCGCGGAGTTCCTGCAACGGCATGCCGGGCCTGCGCGCCAGGCAGGTCTCTTCCACCAGCAGCCGGTTGCCACCCAGCGGGACCGTGTAGAGGAACGTGTCGCCGTTGCCGCGCCAGTCCATCAACGTGGTTTCGGTGCTGTCCGACTCGATGACCGTGCCTACAGCTGTTTGCTCGGCACGGCCCTTGCGCGCACCTGTGGCGTTGAACGTGTAGCGCGCTGCCTCTGGCCGTTGGAGTACCTCGACCGTGTCGGGCAGTTCGTGGAGCTTGGCGTTGTCCAGGACAACGTAGGTGCGCTGGATCTGATGCTCCTCGCGCGCGTACGCGCGAACCGTGGTGCTCACAGACCTGGTCGACGTGTTGGGCGGGAGCTCGTCAGCCCACGCGCCGTACGTCGCCGTCCACGGACGGTCCGGACGACGGTCGACTATCGCTGTGTGGAGACCTTCGTGCGCACACGCCCGTGCGAGCGCACGGCCAGCCGGACCTCCGCCAATCACCACCACGTCGAACGTCATACGGTCCATGATTGACCCTGTGGCCAAGACCTTCCGTCAGCACTTCGTCCGCCGTGTCGGCAACATCGTCATCAGTCGCGCTGTTTCGCTCGGCATCGCGCCCTCCTACTACGTGCTGCTGACCATCCGCGGCCGACGCAGTGGTGCAGAGCGGACGATTCCCATTCGACTGATGTCGCATGACGACCAGGAGTGGCTCGTCGCGCCGTACGGCGTTCGGGACTGGGTGCACAACGCACGGGCAGCCGGTTCGGCGGTCCTGCGAAGGGGACGCAGGTCACGTCAAGTCGTTTTGACCGAGGTTTCCGCGGCCGTTGCGGCGCCCGTACTGGCCGCTTACGTGCGGAAGGAGCCGGTGACTAGGCCTTTCTTCGACGCTCGGGTCGGCGACCCCGTCTCGGCGTTCGAGGCCGAGGCTGACCGCCATCCGGTCTTCTCAGTGACGAACGCGCAGGTCAGCGGCGGTTCTGAGGCTTAGGTGACCCCCCGATTTGGAGATCGAAAGTGCCCCGTGTAATGTTCTCCAAGTCAGAGCGACACGGGCCGGGAAACAAACCGGAACGGGCCTGGCGAAAATAAGCTTCAGTAACACAAGCCCCGGAAGTAAGTCAGCGTAAAGCTGATGTGACTGCGGTGTGCGCGTGTTCTTTGAGAACTCAACAGCGTGCCGAAACACAGCCAGTAAT